>NZ_CM173603.1:1235000-6238313 GCF_057801515.1 Marinoscillum sp. HNIBRBA16962
AGTTTATATTACCTAGCAGTATCCTGAGTATGGCGGGACCGGAGGAATCCCGTCTGAATCAGCCGGCACCATCCGGTAAGGCTAAATACTCCTGAGAGACCGATAGTGAACCAGTACCGTGAGGGAAAGGTGAAAAGCACCCTGAGTAAGGGGGTGAAATAGTACCTGAAACCGTGCGCTTACAAGCGGTCGGAGTCCTTTAGTGGGATGACGGCGTGCCTTTTGCATAATGAGCCTACGAGTTGTCGTTGTTGGCAAGGTTAAGTTCTACAGGGACGAATCCGGAGCGAAAGCGAGTCTTAACAGGGCGGTTAGTCAGCAGTGGCAGACGCGAAACTTGGTGATCTACCCATGGGCAGGGTGAAGTGTGGGTAACACCACATGGAGGCCCGAACCAGTATACGTTGAAAAGTATTTGGATGACCTGTGGGTAGGGGTGAAAGGCCAATCAAACTGAGAGATAGCTCGTACTCCCCGAAATGCTTTTAGGAGCAGCGTGGAGGTTAAGTTTATCAGAGGTAGAGCTACCAATTGGACTAGGGGGAGTCACATCCTACCAAATCCAGATGAACTCCGAATGCTGATAAATATACTTCACAGTGAGGGCTTGGGTGCTAAGGTCCAAGTCCGAGAGGGAAAGAACCCAGACCTACAGCTAAGGTCCCAAAATCTATACTAAGTTGAACTAAGGGGGTCCAGTTGCTTAGACAGCCAGGATGTTGGCTTGGAAGCAGCCATTCATTTAAAGAGTGCGTAACAGCTCACTGGTCGAGCGACAGGGCATCGATAATAATCGGGCATCAAGTATAGTACCGAAGCTTAGGGTGTATTTATACACGGTAGGGGAGCATTCTCTGCGGGGCGAAGGGTATCCGTGAGGATATCTGGACTGCAGAGAAGCGCAAATGTAGGCATAAGTAACGATAATGCGGGCGAGAAACCCGCACACCGATAGACTAAGGTTTCCCCGGCAATGCTAATCAGCCGGGGGTTAGTCAGGACCTAAGGCGAACCCGAAGGGGGTAGTCGATGGATAACGGGTTAATATTCCCGTACCACCTTTATTTTCGATGGGGTGACGGAGTAGTGGAACCACCGCGTACTGACGGAATAGTACGTTGAAGGGTGTAGGTATTGGACTTGCAGGTAAATCCGCAAGTTTAGCTGAACCTGATAGTACCGCAAGTCTACGGACGCGCGGATAGAGTGGCTAATCAGACTTCCAAGAAAAACCTCTAAGGTTAGGATAAAGGTGCCTGTACCGTAAACCGACACAGGTAGTCAAGGAGAGAATCCTGAGGTGCTCGAGTGATTCATGGCTAAGGAACTAGGCAAAATGGCCCTGTAACTTCGGGAGAAGGGGCTCCCCGACGGTAAAGCGTCGGGGACGCAGTGAAAAGGCCCAGGCGACTGTTTACCAAAAACACATGGCTTTGCGAAATCGAAAGATGAGGTATAAGGCCTGACACCTGCCCGGTGCTGGAAGGTTAAGGGGGGATGTTAGCTTCGGCGAAGCATTGAACTGAAGCCCCAGTAAACGGCGGCCGTAACTATAACGGTCCTAAGGTAGCGAAATTCCTTGTCGGGTAAGTTCCGACCTGCACGAATGGTGTAACGATCTGGGCACTGTCTCGGCCATGAGCTCGGTGAAATTGTAGTAGCGGTGAAGATGCCGCTTACTCGCAACGGGACGGAAAGACC
The DNA here is from genome assembly GCF_057801515.1 of Marinoscillum sp. HNIBRBA16962. Classification (NCBI taxonomy): domain Bacteria; kingdom Pseudomonadati; phylum Bacteroidota; class Cytophagia; order Cytophagales; family Reichenbachiellaceae; genus Marinoscillum; species Marinoscillum sp. HNIBRBA16962. Next base: position 1,236,702 of record NZ_CM173603.1, read on the forward strand.
CCGTGAACCTTTACTATAGCTTCACATTGGTATTGGGTAAATGATGTGTAGGATAGGCGGGAGACTCTGAAGCTGTGTCGCCAGGCATGGTGGAGTCGTTGGTGAAATACCGCCCTTTATTTATCTGATGCCTAATCCGCCAGCTGGCGGAGACAGTGTGTGGTGGGTAGTTTGACTGGGGTGGTCGCCTCCAAAAGTGTAACGGAGGCTTTCAAAGGTACCCTCAGCATGTTTGGTAATCATGCGTGGAGTGCAATAGCATAAGGGTGCTTGACTGTGAGGCCCACAAGCCGATCAGGGTCGAAAGACGGATATAGTGATCCGGTGGTTCTGTATGGAAGGGCCATCGCTCAAAGGATAAAAGGTACTCCGGGGATAACAGGCTGATCTCCCCCAAGAGCTCACATCGACGGGGAGGTTTGGCACCTCGATGTCGGCTCGTCACATCCTGGGGCTGGAGAAGGTCCCAAGGGTTGGGCTGTTCGCCCATTAAAGTGGCACGCGAGCTGGGTTCAGAACGTCGTGAGACAGTTCGGTCCCTATCTGTTGCGAGCGTAAGAAACTTGAGTAGATCTGTCTTTAGTACGAGAGGACCGAGATGGACTAACCGCTGGTGTACCAGTTGTCTCGCCAGGGGCACTGCTGGGTAGCTATGTTAGGAAGGGATAAGCGCTGAAAGCATCTAAGCGCGAAACCCACTACAAGATGAGGTTTCTTTTAAGGGACGTTAAAGATGATGACGTAGATAGGCTGCAGGTATATAGGTAGTGATATCAGAGCCGAGCAGTACTAATTACCCGTAAGCTTTCTTCGTACTCCGACGGTATGCATGTCGGGGAGCGATAAACTCGCTTGATTTTTTCTTTTCAAAGTAAATCTTTCACAATATGGTTAATGAGTTATCAGGATATGGTTAAGAAGTAACCGATAACCTTGTAACTAAGAATTTATCTACTGAAGTACTGATATTACCAGAACGTAGGTAGGAAGACTTTATGGTGATTATGGCGGTGGGGTCCACCTCTTTCCATTCCGAACAGAGAAGTTAAGCCCACCAGCGCTGATGGTACTGCAGTAACATGTGGGAGAGTAGGTCGTTGCCAGTTTATTATAAGCCTCTTGGAGTAATCTGAGAGGCTTTTCTTTTGTTAGGTGTTTCAAAGATATTAACGACCTACTCTGGAGAGTAGGGCTAGCCGCCCGCGACTAGCCGCCCGCGACTGGGCGTCCCCGTCGTTGCCAGTTTATTATATAGCCTTTCAGAGCGATCTGGGAGGCTTTTTTGTTATAACGGTTGCCGGTTAAGCCGGGGGGCGCCCGCCCAGCCCACCAATGCTGATGCACCGGGACGCGTAGTCTTCAGGCTACGTGCCCCGGTAACATGTGGGATGTTGTTAATTCAGCATCCCTTTTTTGTTTGCCATGCATGGCAACATTGTATAGGATTAAAGTCCTGAATGAGCCTATTTTCTCTCAAATCCTCTCCCTGCGCCCTCACTAGCTGTGCGCCTCCAAGGGAGGGATAATATTTTCCAGACGCACACAAATATTGAGTGATCCTAAATTAACATTGATAAAAAATAACTATAGATTTGGGCGTTCGTTAGGAGTATAAATAATACACATTAATGTATTTTCTCAATCCTGAAGCATTTTGGGCGTTCTTGTTAATTTTAATTCCGATCCTGATTCACTTATTCAATTTAAGAAGGGTGAAGAAGATCTATTTTTCAAATCTTAAGTTTTTAACGAATGTTACTCAACAGCGTAAGTCGCGTACGACCTTAAAGAAACTTTTAGTTTTACTCACCAGAATTTTGGCAATAGTCTTTCTGGTCTTTGCATTCAGCCAGCCATATTTGATTTCAGAAGAATCTAAAGGACCGGTAGCTTCTCCTGTAATTTATCTTGACAATTCTTTGAGCCTCCAGCGAACAGATGAAAGCGGTAATTTGTTATTGCTCAATTCAGTTTCCAGCGTATCAGGATTATTAAATAGTTTACCTAAAGGGCTAAATGTAGGTTTAATAACTAATGATGAGCGCGTATTGAAGTGGGATGTACGGGAAGAAGTTGCTGAAAAAGTGCTTGAAACAGACTACGCCAATCATGTAACAACTCTCGACCAAGTATACCCGAAAATAAAGCAACTTCAGGCTCAATATTTTTATGTCTTTTCTGACTTTCAGAAAAGTACTTCTTCCGGATTGGAAGCAATAATTGAGGACACTACTATTCGGACTACTTTGTACAAGCTTCAGTCACCTATAGAGAGAAATCTATATGTAGATTCAGTCTATTTGAATGAACCTCTCAGTATTTCCTCGGATAGCAAGCTGAACATTGTAATTAATAATACGGATAGTGAGCCTGTGTCAGATTTGCTAGTGAAGCTTTTTAAAGAGGATACACAACTGGCGTCTTTTACGGTAAACATTGGTCCGAAAACGAGCCATAGTTTGTTACTGGATCTAGGGGTTGGGGTGAATGTGACAGGCGAATATCGAATTGAGATTGATGATTCACCTGTGGTATTTGATAATAAGTTTCATTTTTCTATCAACAAATCAGAAAAGCCTTCGGTAGTAATCCTTTATGATGATTTTGATAATCGTTTTCTGCAGAGAGTCTTTAATGCTGATTACTTTACCTTGTCTACTGAAAGCGTAACAAATGCCTCCTTTCAGAATGTAATGAATGCAGACCTCCTGATACTGGATCATTTGGAAAGTATTCCGGACTGGCTTAACAGTCAGTTTTCCCAGTTAAAAGGTAAGGTTCTGGTTTGTCCGGGAGACCAGGTATCATTGGGTAGTTATAATTCAATTTTAGGGTTTACTATTAAGAAGTTGGATTCTGCCAAAACAACAGGGCTTGCGAGTAACTCCCTGAATAATCCTTTTTTTAAGGACGTGTTTACTGAGCGAAACGATCGTTTAAGCCTACCTGATGTGGAAGTGGAATATGAGGTGCAGGGGTATTACGAACCTGTTTTGGTGACTGATGCAGGCCTTCCTTTCCTTTTGAAAAATGAGAATATTTACTTCATCGCTTCCGGGCTGGAGTCCAATGAAGGCACTTTCCCAAAACATGCCATTTTTGTGCCTGTAATGTATAAGCTGGCTCAACGGGAGGAGCTAAATAAACTCTATTTCAGGATGGGAAGGGATGTGATCCGTATCAGGCAGGATTCTATCTCCAGGGAACGGCTCATTGAGCTTAAAAATCAGAATAATAGCTTTTTACCATCCACAAGATTTACAGATGAGGGATTGATGATTGAAATACCAGAGGTGTTGGATAATCCGGGTCTTTATTATCTTACTATGGATGATGATACGCTTAGAAGTGTGGCTATTAATTATGCTAAAACAGAATCTGAAATAGGCACTTTTTCAGGTGAGGAGCTGCAAAAGCTTACTTCAGGATATTCTCATGTGAATGTTCAGGAGATTGTGAATGTGCAGGAATTTTCAGAGCAGCGATCTAATGATGGTGATTCCGATAGTTTATGGAAATATGCACTATTTTTGGCACTGTTCTTTTTGATCTCAGAGATAATACTGCTTAGGTTTATTTAATGAAGCTTTTACTTAAAAACGCCCATATTCTGGACCAAACTTCATCACATCATAACAAAAAGCTTGATGTACTGGTAGAAGGGGGCCGCATTGTTGAAATTGGAACAAAACTTTCAGCAAAAAAGGAAATTGACCTGGGTGGGCAGTATTTATCGCCAGGGCTGGTGGATTTATTTGCTCACTTTAATGAACCTGGAAACGAACATAAGGAGACCGTACACTCCGGGATAAACTCTGCGCTTTTTTCGGGATTTACAGATGTATGTCTGATCCCAAATACCGAACCAGTCATTGATTCAAAAAGTGATGTTAGCTTTCTGAAAAACAAATCCACAGAAGGAATTACCATTCACCCGATAGCAGCGGTGAGTGAGGGATGTGCCGGAGAAAACTTAACTGAAATACTGGATCTGAATGCTGCCGGATCGGTTGCTTTTTCTGATGGTCTGTTACCAATCTGGAACTCTGAACTTTTATTAAAGGCACTTCAATATGTCCAAAAGTTTGACGGGCTTATAATCAACAGGGCGAAGGATATTCACCTTTCGCAGTTCAGTCAAATGCATGAAGGGCCTGTAAGTACATCTCTGGGATTGAAGGGAGAGCCTTCCTTGTCGGAGGAGTTGTCAATAAAGCGTGATCTGGATGTGCTTAAATATGCCGGAGGTAGAATGCATTTTACCCATCTTTCTACCGCCAAAGGGGTGGAACTTATTAAGGAGGCAAAAAAGGCCGGGCTCAAAGTCACGTGTGATGTAGCCATTCATCAGCTCATGTATACGGACCAACTTTTACTATCCTTTGATACTAATTATAAGGTGGATCCGCCATTTCGCTCAGAAAAGGATAGAAAAGCGCTGATCAACGGACTAAAATCCGGTGTGATCGATGCGATTGTCTCCTCTCACCAGCCGCAGGATGCTGAAAACAAAGAGCTGGAATTTGACCTGGCCGCTTATGGTATTTGTTCATTACCAACTGTTTTTAGCAACCTGGTGAAATTAAGCGATGAGCTTCCACTGGAAATAAGCATTGAACGATTGACTCATGGACCCCGGAAAATTCTGGGTTTGACCGATGTTAAAATTGAAAAGGGAAATGAGGCACGACTAGCTGTTTTTGACCCTAAGCAGGAGTGGCTTTTCGATACATACATCAACCCTTCCAGATCTGAAAACTCACCGCTTTTTGGAGAGAAATTAACAGGTAGATGTACGAATGTGATTAACGGCGAAATTCTGAAAACGCAAAAGGAATTGACTGCACATGTTTAAAGCATCCTGGAAATATGCTATTGCCTGTGGTGCCTTTTTGATAATCCTTTATCATATATCGGCTTTTTTTGGATTAAACCCACTGATCAATATAGGCCATCTTTTATTTGACATCCTCATATTTGGTCTCTTTATATTCTTTGCCTTGAAGGAATTTAAGACTTATGGCAACAATGGAATCCTTCACTTTTGGCAAGGAATGACCATAGGTTTTACTGTTTATGCCATTTCCACGGCAATTTTTTCATTGGGGTTGATGATTTTTTTCTTTTTTGCTGAAGATGCTGTAATAAAATACCAGGAAGCAGCGACTAATTTTTTGAATAGTAGAGCTGATATTTATAAAGAACAATTTGGCGAAGAGGGTTTCGCAAAACAACTGCTGGAGATTCAAAAAGTAACTATGGGTGACCTTATTATCAGTTCTACGTTAAAAAAAATATTGGCAGGATTCTTTATAACCCCGGTTATATCCATAATTTTAAGAAAACAACCTAAATAATCACCAAAATGGAAGAAACAAAAGACGTATCACTCAAAAGTGTAGCACTGAAATACGGAGTTATCAGTGGCCTTCTGGGCATCATTTATTTTGTAGGAATTGATTTTGCCGGCTTGGTAGGTAACTCTGTGGCTGGCTGGCTAGGCTATATAATCACCGCTGTAGTCATGTTTTTCGCGCATAAAGAATTTATCCGCGACGGAGATGGCTACATGAACTATGGGCAGGGTCTTGGTTTGGGAACCTTAATGGCGCTCGTATCCTCAGTCCTGGGCAGCATCTTTGCCTTTATCTACATCAAATATATCAATCCGAACTACATGCAAAATGTAATGGATGCTCAACGAGTGGCTATGGAAGAGCAAGGCATGAGTGAAGCACAGATAGAACAGGCGATGAGCATGTCAGAAAACTTTATGGGTCCCACTGCAGTATTAATTTTCGGAATTGTTGGAGGTGTGTTTTTTGGTTTTATCATTGCGCTTATTATTTCAGCAATCACGAAGAAATCGAGACCTGAATTTGAATAACAAAAAAGTACGTGTCAAAAGAGTTATTACTTTCCATTGTCATCCCGGTTTATAATGAAGAAGAGTCGCTACCCGAACTGTTTAAGTGGATAGTTGACGTAACTGATAAGCACCAGTACAGTATGGAGGTGCTTTTTGTAGATGATGGGAGTACTGATAAGTCATGGGAGGTTATCACCTCCCTTTTTCAAAAAGACCCAAGAGCCCGGGGGCTGCGGTTTAACCGAAACTATGGCAAATCAGCTGCATTACAGACTGGTTTTCAGGAAGCCAGGGGCAGCGTGGTGATCACCATGGATGCTGATCTTCAGGACAGCCCGGATGAGATACCTGAGCTGGTAAATATGATCACCAAAGAGGGGTATCAGCTTGTTTCCGGGTGGAAAAGGAAAAGGAAAGACCCTATTGGTAAAACGATACCTTCCAGATTTTTTAATGCCGTAACCAGAAAGGTATCCGGAATCAGGCTCCATGATTTTAACTGTGGCCTGAAAGCGTATGATAGCCAGGTGGTGAAAAACATCGAGGTTTATGGAGAAATGCACCGGTACATCCCATTGATTGCCAAGTGGAATGGTTTTTATAAAATCGGGGAGAAGGAAGTGGAGCACAGGCCCAGGAAGTATGGCAGGACAAAATTTGGGTTAGAGCGGTTTATTAACGGTTTTCTGGATTTGATCTCAGTCAGCTTTGTGACCCGCTTTAGAAAGAACCCCATGCATTTTTTTGGATCTCTGGGGACTTTATCTTTCTTTTTCGGGATGGTGGTGACCATTTGGCTGATAGCCAGAAAGCTCTATGAAATACAACATCACTTACCTGCGAGGGATATAGTGGATCAGCCGCTTTTCTTTCTTGCTCTTGTGGCCATTGTCATTGGTACACAGCTGTTTTTAGCAGGTTTTTTGGCTGAAATGATCATCCAGGTCAATCCTAAAAAGAGTGACTATCTGATTATCGAAAAGCTTGGCTCAGATGCCTAAGTATTCTATTATTATTCCAGTTTACAATAGACCGGGAGAAGTAGCTGAGTTATTAGACACCCTTACTGCTCAGACTTTTAAGGATTTTGAGGTTATTGTCATTGAGGATGGATCTACGGTCAAGTCTGATGTTGTGGTTGGGAGTTTTGGACAAAGGCTTGATATCAAATATTTCTTCAAAGAAAATGAAGGACAGGGGTTTGCCCGAAATTATGGGTACAAACGAGCCTCTGGCGATTACCTGATTGTTTTTGATTCTGATTGCCTGATACCACCTCACTACCTGGAGTCAGTAGAGGACTTTCTGTCAAAGCAAAAGGTAGATGCCTTTGGCGGGCCTGATGCGGCACATAAGTCATTTACGCCCATTCAGAAAGCCATCAGTCACTCTATGACATCCTTTTTCACTACGGGAGGGATCCGGGGTAATAAAACACATGTAGGCACCTATCACCCACGGAGTTTTAATATGGGCATAAGTCGCGAGGTTTTTGAGCAAACCAAAGGGTATATCATTCCTTTTATGGGGGAAGACATGGAATTTAGCGCCAGGATTTTGGAGAGCGGGTTTAAAACGGCCTTAATTCCGAAAGCTTTTGTTTACCACAAGCGGCGAACCAACCTTTCTAAGTTTTATAAGCAGTTGAAATACTTTGGTCGTGCGAGGGTCAACCTCACAAGGTTTTACCCGGGTGAGCTGAAACTCATTCACTTATTTCCACTGGTGTTTACCCTGGGGTTGATTTTTTCAATAGGGCTGGCTGCCATAGGTAGTATTTTTGGATATGTGGGAGTGGTTTTGTATCTGAATTATTTCTTGCTGATTTATGCTGAGGCTTTGATTAAAACTCAATCCTTTCGCGTAGCCTTTCTCAGCCCCCTGGTCGCGTTAATTCAGTTTGCCGGGTATGGTTATGGTTTGATCTATGAGTGGTTCAGAAAACTGAGAGGATTGGATCCAAATACGAAATACATTGAGCTTTATTGATTTCGGGTGCTCTCATGATAGAAGAGGGACTTGAAAAGTTGGGGGTTAAGGTTTTTCGACCCGGTAAATAATCTCCTTTTTGGGGAGGGCATACCTTTTAACCTCCTCTTCAGACAGCTCCATTACCATTTTTTCTTCCACAACTTTGAATCCCGAAGAGGCTAACCTTTCCGCATAATCTTTTCCATACATACGGACATGGTCATCCTGCCCAAATACCTTTTCCCGCTCTTTTGGATCTGTGATGGATTTATCTTCAAAGGTCTTATCCTGTATGGGTTCAAAAAAAGGAATCTGTAAAATGGCCCACCCTCCGGGCTTAAGAACTCGTCGCATTTCTTTCATGGCGAGGATATCATCATTCACATGCTCCAGCACATGATTACAAAAGATGATATCAAATGTATTTTCCTCAAATGGAATATCATGAATATCCATTTTGACTTTAGCGAGTGGAGATTCTATGTCTCCGGTGATGTATTCCAGGTTTTCCAGACCTTCAAAGCGATCCATAAAGCAAAGCTCAGGAGCAATGTGGAGCATTTTTCTTTTTTTTGTAAAAAAGTCTGTTTTTCGCTGTAAGTAAAGCCAAATCAATCTGTGACGTTCAAGGGCCAGACATTTGGGGCACAGGGCGTTTTCCCTGGATTCCTGTCTGCCATAAGGGAGAAATTTGCGAAAGGTAGAAGTGCAGACCGGGCACTCTACCGTGTTGCCTTTGTAAAAGAGGGCTACAACCCTAAGGCCGTAGTGGCTGACAAGCTGGAGGTATTTTCGCGGAACCTTACGCAGTAGAAAGCTAATGATCTGCTTCATGGATAATAGGATGACTGATTAAATTTTAGGAGGCCAAAGATATTCAAGATAATTATCTTTAAGGGTCTTATCGGGTGATGAGACATTATTTCCGCCTATGCCAATGATCAAGCAATTTTTCATAGTTTTTTGCTTATTTATGACTTTTTCTCAACTCCGGGGGCAAGTTGGAAAGGATGATGTCAAGTCATATATCCCAACAGAAAACCTGGACCGGAAAAAGGAGGCGAACAGGTCCAAAAACAAACCCAGGGATAAGAACTATAGCTATATCTACAAAGAAAGTACTGAGGGTATACTTTATGGAAATCCCTGTGCGCTGGAAGAAACCCGAAAAATGGGTTTTGAGTATGTGGTTCAGAAGCAGGCATTACCTGGCGGTATGGAAAAAGAAGATGTTCGCTGGCATAACTTCTGGGTAAAGGTTAAGCTTGTAATCACAAGATCACCATTCTGGAAACTAATCTTAAAAAAGAGACTAAAACAATGTGCTCATAAAACCGGAGATATCGTAGGGTAAAGCCTGTGAGGGATTTCGGCAGTACAAGAAAAAAGTAATATGGAAGCATTACCGGTAGCATTTTCTAAAACCACAATTACGGAGCTTATGATCCCCAGTTACGCCAATTTTGGCGGCAAGATCCATGGGGGTATTCTGCTCTCACTTATGGATAAGGTAGCTTATGCCTGTGCCAGCAAGCATGCCGGAGCTTATTGTGTGACGGTATCTGTGGATGAAGTGGAGTTTTTACAGCCGGTAGATGTAGGTGAGCTTGTCCATTTCAAGGCTTCTGTAAATCATGTGGGTAATACATCTCTGGTGGTGGGAATACAGGTAACTGCTGAAAATGTAAAGAACCATACCATCAAACATACCAACACCAGCTATTTTACCATGGTAGCCAAGGGAGAGGATGACAAGCCGACTAAAGTTCCTCCACTGGCTTTGGAAAATATGGATGATATCAGGAGGTTTATTGATGCGCTTAAGCGAAAACGCCTTAAGTCTGAATCAAACAAAAAGATGAAAGACGAAAAGTCCCACTTTATATTGGCTGAGGATTTTCACCTCCTAAAAGGTCAGCGATGCGAGACAAGGCTATCTGGCATGGATGATGATATGAGCAAGTTTTTTGCAAAAGAGTGATCACTCACCTATCCTCTTTTCGCCACATAAATTTTAATCCTGACCAGTCCTGATCCACAGCGCATACTTTTACATCTACGAGGCCTCCCTGCAGTCCAATGCGACGGACATCATTTCCATTTAGGTCTGTTTGAATTTCAGATGCTCCTTTTGGCCAGGATATCCACAGTGTTCCGTCTTTCTTGAGGGCTTTTTTAAGCTGATTCCAGTGGCTCTGCAGATTGTCTTTTTCTATAAAAAATGCATGAATAAAATCATATTGACCACTCAGGGTATCATCAAAAGTAGTGTCTTCCGGGACCTGGAGCAGATCAAAGTAATGCTCAGCCAGGTTTAAGTTGTGTAAGTAACACCTGTAGCCGGGTTTTAATCCTAATTTTTTCTCCAGTGGAGTTCCTGAGTAGCCAGCAGTAGCATTCATGGGCAGGTAAGTGATATGGGATCAGAATACCCTAAAATTTGGGCTTTTTTATAGCTTTCGCAAGCCTTATTTGTGATCCCCAGAGCTTCGTAGCCTTTTGCGGCAATCACGTAGTTTTCAATACTGTCCGGCCAGACGTTGATATTCCAGTGGGTGGCTTTTACTGCTTTGAGGTATTCTCCGGTTTTCAGGTAGCTGTCTGCCAGCCCCGTATAAAGACGGTAATGGTGCGGTGGAAGAGCTTTTCCGGTTATGACAAGAGGGTAGGCATCCCCGTATATAGTTTCATATTTTTTAATAGCATTGTCACTGGCTATCTCAAAGTACCTTTTAGCTTCTTCCTGGTTATGCAGAAGATCACGGTGGATTTCTGCCATTTCGATGTAGATTTCCAGGTCTCTATACCCCGAGATCAGCAATTCCTTAAAAACTTTTAGCGATTTGTAAGGTTGATTGGTGTTTCGGTAAGAGACCGCCAGATGTTCTTTTAACGGAAGTGGCTGACGTTCGGCATACTCCTCGATAAGCTCAAAATAATAAATAGCCTGATCGTATTCTCCCTGGTTAAAATTGTGTTCTCCCTGAAATATGAATGAATTGTAGAGCTCTGTTTTGTACTGGTACATATCCTCCTCAGATTCGAGGAAGGTCCCCAGTCCATTGATCGTTTCCAGCGCTGTCCCTACATTCCCAACTCTGTAGTGAGATTTAGCTTCTTCAAACCTGGCTCTTCGCTCGGCAAGTCGTTCTTTTAACGCTTCAGAATCCAGGTAGTCTTTTATGCTAATGCCTGACATGACGATGACAGCCAGGATAAAGGTAAACCCGAATGCATAAGCAGTGGCCTTCCAGTTTTCCTTCCAGTCTATCTCTGGCTCATGGTATTGTGGCCTTCTGCGGTAGGTTCCTGGTCTGGGTGGAGGAGGTGGCGGGTTGTACGTTTGACCGGAGGTATAAGGTTGTGATTGTCCGTATTTGTACTGTATGTCATACCGGGCCTTTTCGTAGGGGTTTGATAAGACCTGATAAGCCTGGTTGATTTCTTTGAACCGCTCCTCCATTGCAGTATCTCCTCTGTGTTTATCAGGGTGATATTGCAAAGCAAGTCTTTTAAATGCCGCTCTAATCTCAGCTCCGGAGGCTGACTCTGTGATACCTAGTATGGAGTAATAGTTTACCATAAGCTGAGGTTTTTTCCTTTTAATAGCTTCTTAACGCATTTTAGGGGGATTATTGTTTCCTTATGAAATCAGCTTTTGCGCAATCCATAGTGCCAGAAAGCATAAAGCCAGCCCACCAATGAGACTGGCAGAGACGTATATAAGATACTGACCGTACAGTTCACTGCGCAGGAGTTTTACTCCTTCCAGTGAAAATGTGGAGAATGTGGTAAACCCTCCGCAAAATCCGGTCAGGAGGAATAATTGATATGGTTGATAGGTGGATTTGGTCATTATGCCTGCGAGGAAGCCAATCAGCAGGCTACCTACGAGGTTTACAGTAAGCGTTCCATAAGGAAATGCCGCTGTGGTAAGTTTCAGGCTATAAAGCCCAATGAGGTATCTGGAGATACTTCCTGCAAATCCACCAAATCCAACCAGAAGTAAATTCTTCATCATTTCAGTGTGTCAAGGTATTGTCTGGCATGCTTTTCCAGGTCAGGAAAGAACGTCGTGAATTCTTCTTTGTAAGCATCATAGTCCTTTTTCAGATCTTTAGTAGCATGTTCCATTTTAGATTCGAAAGGAGTCCTTCTTGCCATCCCGCTGAGTGCCCGGTGTACACCCTCTGTAAATTTATAGTGGTAAAGCCAATTATCTCTTTTCATATAGGAAAACATGCGGACAGCTTTTTTCGGTACCATATCGAGGTATTTGCTCATCATTTGATAAAACCTCTCGGTAAAAGATATGAGCGATTCTACATGATATTCTTCCCACATTGCAGCTAGAAAATGATCGTAAAAAATATCAATAATGACCGGCGCATAGTGATGATACTTTGGTCTCAATCGTTCCTTACTCTGAGTGACTACCTCATGCACGTCAGTATACCGGTCTATTTCGCGATGCAGCAATATACCCTTCTGAATTTCCGGGTCATATTCTTCAAAGGCTTTACCTTTGACAAAGTCACCCACAAAATTACCGACCATGACTTTTTCCTGGTGAGGTGACAGATATATGTGAGCTAAGAAGTTCATTTAGTGCAGTTATGCTGTACAAAAATTTTGTACATCTTGGATTTTAACTTAAGTTTAAAAATTAATTTGCTAGTTCCGCTAAACGTTAACTGATTATCTCAGGAAATTTGACAAATATGAACCGAACCCATCTCAATTTACTCGTACAACTGGCAAGAGTAGACGGGGTGGTTGTGCAGGACGAAATAGACCTCATCAAGCAAATAGGTGAAGCAAATGGCATGTCCTCTGATGACATAAGTGCGTGCTTTGAAGACCCGAGTCTTATTGAAGACCTTGATAAGCTTAGCAACGATGAAAAGTACGAGTATATCTATAATATCGTACAGCTCATGAAAATAGATGGTCGGCTTTATAAAGAGGAAATAAGCTTTTGTGCAAAAATGGCTAGCAAGTTGGGTTACAGTGAAGAGGTACTGCTGGAACTCATGCTAAAAATCTACAGCGACCCTGAGATCTCTGCTGACAAAGAATCGCTCAAAGACACCATACAGCGATACCTGAAAAAATAAGATGGATTATTCGGAGCATTTTCTCCACCTTTTGAGGCTCCTCAAAAAGGAAAGGGAGGAGGACAGAAAGCAATACGAGGATAAAATTCGTAATCGATCCCTTGAGGACAGAAAGAAAGAGGGGGTTACATGGTACCCTGTACAGATCGACCGGTCATATCTGGGGACTGGTGAAAAGTGGACATTGAAGATAGAGCGAAATACAGACCTTGATAATCGGCATTTCTTTCAGGCAGGTTCGTCGGCCAGCCTCTTTTTAAATGATGCCAAAAGAAAACTCAGCGCTTCAGGAATCATTAGCAGGATTTCTGACAAATACATGACCCTGGTTCTGAATAAAGAAGACCCGCCGGATTGGCTGGACGAAGGCAGACTGGGGGTAGACCTCCTTTTTGATGAAAGTACCTACGACGAAATGGAGCGGACCATGCGTCATTTGGCTGGTGTCCGGGAAGGGAGGATTGCCGAGCTTATAAAGATTTTACTGGGTTCCGAGGAGCCTTTTTTTGAACAAAATCATGATGTGAGGCATCCAAACCTCAATGACAGTCAGAACAGGGCTTTGAACTTGATACGGGCAGCAAAGGATCTCGCACTTGTTCACGGACCTCCCGGCACAGGGAAAACCACTACGCTTGTAGAAGCCATAAAAGATACCGTTTCCGACGAAAAGCAGGTATTGGTCAGTGCTGCAAGTAATGCAGCCGTAGACCTTCTAGCTGAAAAGCTGACAAAGCAGGGATTGCGTGTTTTAAGGATCGGGCATCCTGCTCGCGTGACGGAGGAGGTGATCTCCTGTACAGTTGATGCACGGCTGTCTGAGCACAATGATGCTAAAATGCTGAAGGACCTGAGGAGAAAAGCGGAAGAGTTCAGAGAGCTGGGGAAAAAATACAAGCGAAACTTTGGAAGAGCGGAGCGTCAACAAAGAAAGCTCTTACTGGATGAGGCCAGAAACCTCCGGGAAGACGCTCACCTCCTGGAAGACCATATGATCCGGGATGAGCTAAACAAAGCGGAGGTCATAGCCTGTACACTTGTGGGTGCCAATAGTAGTTTTTTGCAAGGGCGAACCTTTAAAACCCTGTTTATAGATGAAGCATCTCAGGCCCTGGAACCTGCCTCGTGGATTCCGGTATTGAAAGCAAGCCGCGTGGTGATGGCCGGAGATCACTGGCAGCTTCCTCCCACGGTTAAGTCTAAAGAAGCAGCTAATGCCGGTTTGTCAGAAACCATTTTTGAGCGGACTATTGATAAGTTCAAAGCAGATGTAATGCTGGAGACACAGTACCGCATGCATGATGAGATCATGTCATTCTCTAATAATTATTTCTACAAGGGAAAATTAAAGAGTGGAGAAGTGATCAGAAACCGAAGGCAGCTTTTCCAACAACCTGTTGCATTCATTGACACGGCAGGCTGTGGCTATGATGAAAAACTCAACCCCGAAACGCTTTCTACTTACAATGAGGAGGAGGCCCGCTTTGTTTTGGATCAGCTGGACCGTATACTGGGAGAGCTTGATGAGCAGGAAAAGCCACTTTTACGTATCGGCATTATTGCTCCTTACAAGGCACAGGTAGAAAAACTGAACACCTTTATTTTGGATTACCCGTGGTACAAAGAGCTGGGAAGACAGGTATCTGTTAATTCAGTAGATGCCTTCCAGGGACAGGAGCGGGATATAATGCTCATCTCTATGGTACGTAGCAATCCAAGCGGGGAGATAGGTTTTTTAGCTGATAAGCGCCGTATGAATGTGGCGATGACCAGGGCAAAGTATTTACTGATAATGGTAGGAGACTCAGCTACACTGAGTGCCAATCCTTTTTTTGATGAGCTGGTACAAAATCTACAGTCGAGAAATTTTTATCATAGCGCTTTTGAGTATTTGTATACGTAAGTGGTCATTTATACAGGTTTTTCAAGGTAGAATTTTAAAAATCATAGCTTGAAAAGCTAATCCTTAAAAGTTCGAAAATAGCCCCCTGATTTTTAAAAATGCTGGTTTAACGATGAATAGTTCTGGTTCATCTCATTCATTTATGTAGAGAGAACAGCCTTTACTAATTTTCTAGTATGTTAAGGAGGGGATTCGTTTTTTTGTTCCTGTGCTGTTTCATGTACTTATTGGCTTGTGCTCAACGTCTTGAGCTGGTTTTTTCCGACCCCTTTTCAAATAATCCGTTACCTAATAATAATATAAGTCAGGTTGCCCAGGATACACTGGCAAGAATCTGGATAGTTTCAGAAAATGGCTTGTTCAGATACAATGGTCAAGATATTCAGACTTTTTATCATGACCCTGCAGACAGCACATCCATTCCAAGTAATACTATTCGTGATCTGAGGTTAGGTTCTGAGGGATATTTATGGGTTAGCACAGACAAAGGTTTGTCAAAGTATGAATACCGGTGCGATTGCTTTCATCCGGTAATTAATTCTGAGAAGACATACGGGCTGGAGACGGTTGATATTTTTAAAACAAAGGAAAGAGAGGATGGGGAGATCTTTTTAGTTACACCTTCATCTATTTACACTTTTACTGAAGATACGCTACGTTTGGTTTTTACCCTGAATGGTGCATTAATCCATGATTTTGCTTTTGATGGTATTGATGGGCTGTGGGTTGTTGGTTCCGAAAATACAGGACTGGTATATTTCGATCTAAAGACAAAGAAATCACGAGTTTATACCAGTGGTTCGGATGATCCTTCAAAACCCGGAGCAAATGAAATTAGAAGCATATCAGAGTACCATGGTAAACTCTGGCTGGCTACTTATGGCAATGGCATACATTCATTTGACCCTGTAAGTGAGACTTTCAGGAAATATCCATTTTATAGTGATTATGACAGGTATGGGATCAAAACTTACGTCGATAGGGATGGGCGATTATGGGCTATTGATTGGACCGGGTTAAAACTTTATGATGAGGGTAAGGATTTTTTCCACGGTTACTACGCCTATGATTACAATACGTCCAAGCCTGATCTCACGAATATTTTTCAAGATCGACAAGGAAATTACTGGACTAGTCACATGCCGGGAGGGATCAATGTAAGGTACGCCCTAAAGGGATTCAAGAACCTCAATACTTCAGATGAAAACTACTGGCGCCTTACCGATAATCATATAACAGCCGTATCCACTGATGCTAAAGGCAATTGGTGGTTTGGGAATTATCATAACGGTATTGATGTATTTCACTGGGAGACGGAGAGGTTGTATTTGGGTAATCAAAGCAATGACCCTTCGAGTTTAGGAGGTGGTTCTATTTTGGAGATCTTTACAGATTCCAGACAGCAAACATGGGTTGGGTCTTACCTGGGAGGGCTGCAGCGGTATGTGCCTGCTGATCAATCTTTCGTCACCTATTCCTTTGATCCGAAGGATTCTTTAAGCATATCAGGCAATGATGTCAGATCTATTGCGGAAGATTCACTTGGCAGGTTATGGGTAGCAACTCACGGATGCGGTTTAAATCTCTTCGAACCCGCCAGCGAAATATTTACACGGTATATGGGAAGTAATAGCGGTCTGTCAAATGACTGGCTCTATAAAGTTGTGGTGGATGACGATCAAAATGTATGGGTTGGTACGGCTCATGGTCTAAGTTTACTGCGTGGGGGTAAGTTGCCTTTTGAAACCTACCTTTATTCAGCAGCTGATACCAATACCATAACTGAGGATCATGTTTTTAGTATTCTGGAATCCCGGGATGGAACAATTTGGGTTGGTACAGGTAAAGGGCTTTGCAGGTATAATACTGCTTCAAATAATTTTTCGAGGGTTGATCTGGGAGGCGAAAATAGGATCCTCAGTATAGAGGAAGATGAGCTGGGATTCATCTGGTGTGCCTCGGGTAAAGAGCTGATTAGGTATATCCCGGGACGAGACACCTATCATAATTTCACAAAAGAAGATGGGTTGCAGGCGGGTAGTTTTAACATTGATGCCAGTTTTCGGAATCCAGGCGATAATTACCTCTTTTTTGCCGGTGAGCAAGGTGTGAATTACTTCAAAGGCAAGGATATCAAACTAAACACCCACCCTCCGACGGTTGTATTTTCTGACTTTCGTCTGTTTAATAATTCAGTATTACCATCTGAAAAGTCTGTTCTGAAAAGTCATATAAGTGTTGCTGAACAGATAACTCTCGAATACAATCAAAACGTCCTTACCCTTGAATACTTTTCTGATAATCTGATTAACCCTCAAAAAAATGAGTTTATGTACAAACTGGAGGGTTTTGATGAGGATTGGATATTTGCTGCAGATCGTAACTCAGTTACTTATACAAACCTTGATCCAGGCACCTATTCATTCATGGTGAAAAGCAGCAATAATGATGGCTACTGGAGTGAAAGGCCAACCTCAATCACCATCATTGTATCCCCACCGTATTGGCAAACATGGTGGTTCAGGATACTTATATTTTTAGTGATAAGCAGTTTAGTTTATGCGTTTTTCTATGTAAGAACCAAAAGGCTCAGACATCAGCAAAAGCTACTTAAACATGAGGTACGGAAAAGGACCAAAGAGCTGGCCATGAAAAACGAAGAACTCATGAAAAGTAACAAAGCAAAGGATACATTAATGTCCATTATTGGTCATGATCTTCGTGGTCCTTTCGGAAGGATACTTGGTTTTTCGGAGTTATTAAAAGCTCGGTATAAAGACCTCTCTTCAGAAGAAAGAATGCAGAGCGTCTATCACATACATTCCTCAGCAACTACGGTTTATAATCTTCTGGACAATCTTTTAAAGTGGATAAGAAGCCAATCAGGTGTTATTGACTATAACCCGATGAAGGTGGATATCTATATGTTGATAGAAGAGTCACTGGATATTTTCCTGGATTTTTTCAAGGAAAAGGAGCTGCAATTGGTTTTTGAAAGAAAACAGCCCTTGCCTGTGGTGGCAGATAGTGAGATGGCAAAAACAATTATAAGAAACCTGATAAGCAATGCGATCAAATTTACTGAACCTGGTGGTGTAATTACCATTTCTGTGAACCGGGATGGGCATCATGTCAAGGTTTCTGTGCAGGATACAGGTATCGGAATGGATAAGAAGGAATTAGATCAGTTATTTACCCAGGAGGTTTCGTCCCGGCCGGGTACCACCGGCGAGGTGGGACATTCGATTGGGTTGCAGATCTGTAAAGAGTTTGTGGAATCTAATAAAGGTACCATTGAAGTAAATAGCACTGAAGGTGCCGGAACCACCTTCCGGTTCACCCTTCCATTAGCCTGACACGTTTACTATCCCAGGTGGTTCAGCACTTCATAAACCAAAAAAGCAGGCCACACCAACGCCTTTAAAAAGCCAACTACTCCCATCCAAAATCCTGTAGCGGCTGAAATGTAGTAAACTGCCGCCCCGATAAACCCCAGACCATAAACGGCATTTCCGGAATGATTTTGCGATTTGTTTGCCATGATATTTCTTTTTAAGTGATGTGAATTTATTTGCTGTGAGTAACAATTTCAATGATACTCCTCATTAAAAGAAATGATTCATGTTTTTGCAAAATGCGGGTTTGAGTATATTTAGTGTGCCATTCAAAAAAGACCATGAGACGTTTCACAGCTTTTTTATTTGCTTTTCTGGTTACCTCCTATGCTTCATCACAAATGACCGGCCATGTCAATTACGAAAAGTATGGGATTGCTTTTGATATTCCGGAAGGTTGGGTAGGTCAGGAAGGAGATGGCGTATTGCTCCTGGGTTCGAATACAATAGCCGGAGTGGTACTTATCACTACCCATAATTACAACCTGGATCAGCTAACCAGTGAAGCCCGGAAAGGTATAAAGGATGAAAACGGAACCAATTTGCTACTGGACGGAGAGCTGGAGTCACTTTCATCCTCAGTTATAGGCGGATTATTTCAGGGAACCCTGGAATGGCAGCAAGTGAAAGCGTATACCATAGGTATGGAAAACCGTTCCGGTTTGGGGCTGACAATCATGGCTACCACCACATCTGATCAATTTTCTGATACGCATATAAATGTTGCGAAAAGTATTTATCGTTCAGTGAAGTTCACAAAAGTGGATCGGAGTGGAGAGCTGGAAGAGTGGAAGACCTGGCTGTCAAACGTGAAACTTACTTACATGGATTCTTATTACTCTTCTTCTTATACTTCCGGGGGTGTTTCCGGAGGGTATAGCTCTGAAACGGTGATAGACTTGTGTGCAAGAGGATATTTTAACTATGGAAGTAGCAACAATGTGTCGGCCAGTGGTGCAGGAGTGTCTGGCTACAATACCTCTCAGGGTGCTGGAAATGGAACCTGGGATATCCGCATAGATTCAAATGGAGAGCCAGCCCTGTTGCTGAGCTTTCACAATGGCGAGCAGTATACTTATCTGCTGGAATACAGAGATGAAAAACTCTTTCTTAATGGTTACAGATACTTCCGAACCACCGAGGGAGATTATGCACCAAACTGCGACTAGCTAACCCAGAAACCAGGAGATGTGTGTGCATTCCGCACATACAAAGCAGGTAGCGCTTTTATTGGCCCAGTCTAAACCAAAAAAAGATGCTACAGATGTGTTTAGTTGAGCTTGTCTCGTCCAAAACAGGTCATGCTTGCAAACAGGACATATCAACGGATTTCCTTTGACCTCTATAGGTTGCGGTTCGTTTTTCTTAAAAATACTCATACGGTTCTTTAGTTAAACAATCGATGTGATTTGCTTCTTAAATTTAAGTAAGTCTTACTATCAAAAGAGTTCGATCCGTCCGGATTATTTGGTAGATTCCCTGGCTGAATGGGTCAATAAATCGGCATTATAGTTTCGCCTGCTTTGTATTACCTTAGCTGTCATGTACCGGATCACTTTTGTTTTTTTAGCAGCCCTCATTTTTTTGCGTTGTGGTCCTCAAAAAGAGGTACAAGGGTCACTTTCTGATTTGAGAAGTGAAATTCATCAGGAGCTTTATGAAAACATTCTGAAAACATGGTATCCGGCTTGTATCGATACTGTCTCCGGAGGATACCTGAGCAATTTTGATGCACAGTTTCATCCGCTTGATCATCAGAATAAGATGATCGTGACACAGGCCCGGCACTTATGGACTACCTCCACAGAAGCGTTGGAAGATCCTTCTTATCTGGCATACGCCCGCCATGGTTTTCCTTTCATCCAAAAGATGTGGGATGAGGAGCATGGGGGATTTTATCATCATGTAGATCAAGCAGGAAGGATGCTGGACGGAGACGATCTGAAAACAGCCTATGGAAATGCTTTTGCTATATATGGCCTTTCGGCATATTTTAAGGTAAGCCGTGATTCATCGGCATTAGCACTGGCCCGGGAAACTTTTAGGTGGCTGGAACGACATAGTCATGACACGGTTCATTATGGGTATTTTGAACATATGTATAGAGATGGTTCAAGATTTATCAGGACGGATACTATTTCGTCTACATCCACTCTTGGTTACAAGGATCACAATAGCTCCATCCATTTACTGGAAGCTTTTACTGCTCTCTATGAAGTGTGGCCGGATCCTTTAGTCCATGGCAGATTATCTGAAATGTTTCACCTCGTGAAGGACACCATCATCAATGATGAGCACTATATGGGTCTGTATTTCACACAGGACTGGACACCCGTCACCTTTAAGGATCAATCCAGAGAGGTAATTCTGCAGCATGCCTGGGTGGATCATGTTTCTTTCGGGCATGATATAGAGACAGCCTTTTTACTTCTGGAAGCTGCTGAGGTTTTGGGGGTAGCTAATGAAAATCTGATAAAAGATATGCAGCAAGTAGTAGACCGATCGCTAAGAGGGTGGGATCCGAAGAATGGTGGTTTATTTGATCGGGGCTATTACTTCCGGCCTGGGGAGGTGGAGATCATCGAGGACTCCAAAGCCTGGTGGGCACAGGCTGAAACACTGAACACTTTATTAATCTTTCACAGCTATTTTCCACAGGCAGGTTATGATGAGCTATTTCAAAAACAATGGAAGTACATTAAAACCTACTTAAGTGACACTAGCAATGGTGGTTGGTATCCTGAAGGCCTGGATACCCGTCCTGAGGCGAAGGATGCGCTTAAGGGCCAGATCTGGAAATCCACCTATCATAATTACCGGGCTTTGGATCATTGCCTGAAGCTTTTGGATACCGGATCATCGTCAGGCTCGGATTAACGGGATACCTCGTAGCGCCTGGATCATTACCCCCAGTGCGAGTAGAAAGTAAAATGCTCCCAGTAAGATGACCCATCGTGGGGAGCTGAACAGGTAAAACCCTGCTAATGGCAATACCTGCAAGG
This sequence comes from Marinoscillum sp. HNIBRBA16962, assembly GCF_057801515.1. Taxonomy (NCBI): domain Bacteria; kingdom Pseudomonadati; phylum Bacteroidota; class Cytophagia; order Cytophagales; family Reichenbachiellaceae; genus Marinoscillum; species Marinoscillum sp. HNIBRBA16962. Next base: position 1,257,959 of record NZ_CM173603.1, read on the forward strand.
CATGCATACCCACGAAATGAGCAATGCGCAGGTCTCCGTGGGTAATGCTCCAGTTCAGGAATTTTAATCCGGGACCACCGTCCGGGGCACCTACCGTATGTGCAAGGCGGGTACCCATCAGTCCTCCCTCAAAGGCAAAGAGCACAAAAAGGGTGATGCCCAGCCGAATGCCCCATACATAAGCAGCGGGAAGCTGTGGAAAAGAGTCGGCAAAGAACAGGTAGCCAATGTAAGCTGTATATAAAGTCATAAGGGAAATGGCGATGCCCATGAGTGAAAACATCATGCCATGATATGAGGAGGATAGGTTAAAGTGGGAGCGCTGGCCGCGGGCAGCTTGCAGTGAAATGTAGCCGAGCTCAAAGGTAAGCACCGCTATCGTTATCCAGGTGTAAGTCCGGACTATGCCATTTTGGCTCAGGTACCCCACAAACCAAGCCATAGACCACGTGAAGATGAACGTAGAAAGGTAAAATTTTAAAGGCTTGATCCAGGCGTTGATCCCCAGTACCTTGGTATCCGACTGGCTGGTCATGATGCCACTGAATACTGTTCCTGCCAGACAGATCCAGCCAAAAATACAGAGTGGTGCGCTACGCTGATAAAGCTCTTGTAAGAATTCCATTGATTGTTTGGTTAGTGTTTGTGGAATTCTACGCGGGGCGTTTACTTTCTGATCCCAAAAGGGTATTGAAGCCGGGATTTAAGAGGCTGAGGCCTTGATAAGGAGAAGTGAATTAGAAAAATACGTGTAAAAAAAGCTTGGACAGGCCCAGAAGGATTACCAGGGATATGCCAATTGAGATTAAAAAAGCTTTGACCCTTGAGCGGTTGGCTTTTTTATTATCCGTGTCCATGTAGTCTTTGATGCCTGCGATTAGCTCCGGGGAGGCTTGTCTGAAGCTTGCTTTCTTGTAGGGGTATTTGACTTTGTATGATGAAGCATCAAAGTTTTTGTAGGCCGCACCCTCATTTCCTTTCAAAAGGCTGCGGTTACCTTTGGAAGAGCTGATCATGTCTTTTATGAAGCCTCCGCCAAACATAATAATGTATTAACTGAAAAAAGGACTGTTAGGTTGCGTTTGGCCGGTCCGGAGATGCTTTACCGAAAAGGACTAAGGTTGATTTCCATTAATGGCTCTCCTCCATCAATGAAGAGCTTTCCTCTACTGGTCAATGCTTTTACAATTTTCGGTAGTGCTATCTGGCCGACCTTAGGGTGTCGCCCGTCCAATGCTCCTACCCGTACAGCAAAGGCTATGTCATAAGGTGGCTCATCATCCTGCAATTCGAAGTTTTCGATGGCTGCCTGACGAAAGCTCAGGTTACCTGCTTCAATTTCCTTTTCGGAATTTTTAATGGCCTGCTGAATAGCCTTTTCAGAACGATCAATAGCAAGAATATGACCGTTTCCGATGCGTTTTGCTATTTCCCGGGCGGCCACACCAGGACCACAGCCGATCTCTAAAACCCTGATTCCAGGTTTTAGTGGCAGGGCGTCAACAATGGCTTTAAGTCTGGGTGATATTTCTTTTGTCACGTAGGGGCTTAGTGTCTAAAAAGCAATTTAATAATAAAGATTATCTAGCACAGATGCAACCAGATAGAAGCTGTAGTCCGCTTTTGACACCTCAGCCTGTGAGAAGGTAGCATGGTCTTTATTACCTGTTAAATGTCGGCAATTCCACGACATCTTTTTCATACCTGTCGAACTCATGTTCTTTATCCCAGCTGGGTATGTCAACATCCTTTGATTCAATATGCCCGCAATATGTACATTCATAATGTTTGCGCAGGATACCCTTTTTATGTTGTGTGGGTTTTTTGACGACTTCCTCTTTTCGTTCTGTAAGCGTTCTGAAATTACAACTTTCACAAATAAGTGAGTGAAAGCGGGTATCGTAACGTTCGATCACTTTGTAATCAGACTCTTCATCTATCCACACATCATAATCTACAGAAAGTGAGTCTTCCTCCTCAATCATTTCCTTAGACAGGTGTACGTCTTCCTGGTCTTCATTTAACAATGTCATGGACTTGCCGGTAATCGGAGATTTCATAGGACTGAACCGGATATCCGTTAATCTCTTTTCGAGAATAAAGGGATGATAATATGACAGGTATGTCCACAGAACATACCCTAAAGCAAATCCAACAGCCAGAGCAAGTAATCCTGCAAGAAAGTATTGAAAAGAGGAGGAGATACCTATAGACAGACCAAACAGAATAAATGCGTAAAAACTGATACTGCATGCAAATAAAACAGCTGTACCTCGCAATGCATTACTTTCTTTCCGGGAAACAAATTTGTACTTTTTCGTTCTGGACTGGAAGCTCTGAACCTGGACGACATATATAAGAAATAAAAAAACGGATAGGGCCAGGAACATATTACCCAGAGTCAAAATTACCTGCAGCGGAGTTCCTTCTAGTAATTCCATGATTTCAGCATTCAAAATGGTTAAAAATCTATATTGTTACCCTAATAAGTTAGCAAGGAATTTCCCCAAAAACTATGACAATAATCAGGCGTTGAATAGTGTGAAAAGTGGTCTGATTTCCCTGTTCCCAAGGTCTGAGGCACACAGACCTTTGTTCTAGGACATATGATTCCTCTGTGATGAAAGAAAAATCTGTAAATTTCGTTGATGAAATAACCTCTTTTACTTGCCGTTATGGTCAATGTTTTACTGTTTGATGATAGCATTTATATACTCAGGTTTTTAGAAACGGTCTTAAAGAAGCATGCCGGTAATATCCGGATTTTCACAAGCCAGACCTTTGATGAGGCGGTGACTATTGTGAATTCGGAAGAGATTCATATAGCATTTATTGACCTTCAGGTTCCCGGAAAGAACGGCGCTGACTTCATCAATTACCTCAACAGTAAAAAGCATCTCCGTAAAATAAAGAAAGTGATCATCACCGATACGGGTAAAAATTCCTTGCTTAAAACAAGCCTTGAAAAGGAGGTAGATGCCTATTTACATAAGGAAGACATCTTTGATGATTTTCAAAAAATAATTGACCAGTTGGATTTGGTAAACTTCTGATCAAAATCAATATCAGTCGGATTTTGGATCGATTCTGCGACAGGATCGATGCTCCGTCAGATTTTGCCAAAGGCATCCTATGGGTTGAATCAATCCTCACACCACCAACCTAAACCTAACCATAGTTCCCGTCTGCTTCTGCGTCAGCCGATTGATGCTGTCCTCACTCAGTTGTAAAATACGCGGATAGCCGCCCGTCACCTGGCCATCCCGCATCAGTACGATTAACCTGCCGGAAGGGATCAGCTGGACAGTGCCAGGAATGACCGGAGAAGTGATGATGCTCATGTTGTTTTTCAGATTCCCTTCACTTTGCAGTTGGTAGCCCATCCGGTTGTTTTCTCCAATCGTAAGTGCCTCGGAGCTGAGGAGGTTTTGCTGACTTTTGGTTAAGAGATCCCATTCCGGTCCGGGGTAGACCTTTAGCTTATCATTCCGGAAGTGATTCATATCCTCCTTGATGGAAGCTCTGGGTGCGGTGGCCTCAGAATCCTCAAAGCGGATCATGTCTCCGCTTTTAAGTGTAGCAGTTCCGGTCACAGGAGTATATTGTGAGGCGCTGCCTAATATTAGATCGGGTTTTATTTCGCTGTAGATCGCCAGGTAGCAGCGAACGCCATATTCCGGTTTCCCAAACGATAGCTTTTGGCTTCCGGAAAAAGGGATGGGTAAATTTAGCTGAACAGGGATCCCGTCCAGTTTCGGGCTCAGGTTTGCTCCGGTCAGGGCAAAGGTTCCTGTGCCTTCCATGGTGATCTCCGGGCCTGTCAGGGTAATTTCCAGTAAAGGTGCATCAGTTGGGCTATTGACAAGGAGGTTTGCCAGTCCCGCACTTTGCTGATCCATAAAGCCGGAAGGGGGTACACCGTATTTTCGGTAACCATACCTTCCTCCATCCTGAATGGTGGTAAATAACCCTGGTTTTTCTATGATCAGCTTACCCATTGATCAGCTCTGATTTGGGGTGGTAATTGCCGGCTTTTACCTCCTTTTGGATTTCCAAAAACTGCTTTTGATCCACGGACTTAAAACGAATCTCATCACCCGGACCCACAAAGCAAGGCGGTGCCTTTTTTACATCAAACAAAGGGACGGGGCAGTTGCCGATCACGTGCCAGCCGCCGGGTGATTCATTTGGGTAAATGCCTGTCTGGGTGCCTCCGATCGCTACCGATCCTGCTGCTATAGCCCGGTCGGGATTTTTTTTACGCGGATAGTAAAGCTTCCCATCCAATCCTCCGAGGTACATAAAACCTGGTAAAAAACCCAGGAAATAAACAGTGTAAGTAGCTCCCGAATGCAATTCAATAAGCTGGTCGGGAGTCAGGTTTTTGACTTTAGCCAATGCTCCCAGGTCTTTTCCAAACTGCTGCTCATAGCAAACAGGTAACGCCCATCGCCTACTGTTCAGTTGGTTAGCAATCCCGGCCGGGCGTTTACTGAGTTGGTTTTTCAGGGTGTCAAAAGTAGTTTCGTCAGGATCAAAATGGATGGCCAGGCTATTGTAGGCCTGGTTCCATTCTTTCACGCCTTGGAGGGGATTCTTTTCAAGACTTTGTTGGACGATGATCAGCTCCCTGAGAATGTCTTTACGAATCTCTCCAGGCCACTCGACTAACAAAGTGGATTCACCTAAGTGGCGATATGTTACTTCAGGTGCCGTTTTCACCCACGTAGCTGCTTGATGCGTTTCGCAATCTCGGGAGCCTTGGGGTTATCGCTATGTACACAGAATGTACTGGCTTTTATCCTGACAATTTTTTCATCGATGCTGATCACCATGGATTCTGTGAGGATGATAAAAACCTGCTCTGCAGCGAGATTGGGTTCTGTGATGACAGCTGCCGGATTGGAGCGAGAAACTAAAGTGCGATCATTCGTGTACTTACGGTCGGCAAATGCCTCCCATTTGACAGGTACGTCTTCTTTGGCTGCAAGTTTTGCCACCTCGGATTGCCAGGGTACATAGAGTTTTACTTCGGGAAACTGCTTTACCACATCCACGATCACCCGAGCCGTTTTTGGATCTTCAGCCGCCAGGTTGTACAGAGCTCCGTGGGGCTTAATGTGATCCATGGTTACCCCTTCTTCCTTACAGATACGCTCAAAGGATTTGATCTGATCCAGCAAGGATGCTAAAAGTGTTTTTTTCGGGATATCCATGACCTGTCGGCCAAAATTTTCCCGATCCGGGAAGGATGGATGAGCTCCGACCCTCACCTCATACTTTTTAGCTGATCGTACGGCCTCACGCATGGAGTTTTCATCACCAATGTGCCCCCCACAGGCAATGCTGCATGCATCCAGGTGAGGCATGATCTGCTCATCGTTTCCTGTTTGCTCTCCTAAATCTGAATTGATCTCAAATCGTTTCATAACTGTCAATAAATAACCGACCAGATGCTTTTTGCACCCAGGATAATGATCAAAATAATGAAAATTCCGCTGAAGATTGTGATAATGGGTTTGTTTTTGTAGCTACCTAAAACTTGAGTTCGGCTACAAAGCCACAATAGCAGGATGCCGATAACGGGTAACATCAGTCCGTTTGCTACCTGGGCAAACCGGATCACATCGATTGGTTTAAAGCCTATGGAGGAGAAGATAATGCCGATCAGCAAGATCAGGACCCAGGTGATTTTGAACCTCGAGGATTTCAGGTCAGCTTCCAGGTTGAAGCATCCTGCGGCAACATATGCTGCGGCAAGTGGAGCGGTAATGGCCGAAGTAATTCCTGCTGCAAAGAGCCCAAGGGAGATCAGGTATTTAGCAAAAGATCCGTATACGGGTTCAAGACCTTTTCCCAGGTCCACCGCATTTGCAATGGAAAGGCCCTGTAGTGAGGAGGCAGAAATGACGATCGCCAGGGATACCAGCCCACCTACTGCTATGGATCCGATGGTATCTTTTCTGGCAGCTCTTAAGTCTTCAACCTGTTTCCATTTGGTTTTGGAGAGTGATGTATGAAGAAAAAGGTTGTAAGGAACAATGGTAGTGCCGATGACTCCAAGTACGGTCAGCACTCCACCTTCAGGTATTGATGGTATAAAGAGCCCTCTCACTAATTCAGGCAGGTTGGGCCTGATCATTACAGCGGTGATCAGGAAGGAAATACTCATAAGGACTACAAGCGCTACCAGGCTTTTTTCCAGCACTTTGTAATTACCGGACCAGAGCAGCGTAAAAGCAATCAGGCCGATCAGGGCCGGAGTAAGGTTGATGCCGCTGACCTGAAGGTCCAAAAAGGTCTCCAGTCCTAAAGCTCCGCCGGAGATGTTGCCCGCTTCATAGGCGCCATTGCCAATGACAATTGCGGAGAGTACAACAGCCAGCACCAGGAAGCGAACAGCAGGGTGCTTCAGCTCTCTTTTGAGGAGGGAAGTGAGGTCCAGCTGGGTAACGATCCCCAGTCGGGCGGCCATGTCCTGGAAAAGGATGGTCAGGGCGATAGACAATATAACAGCCCAGAGCAGTTCCAGGCCATAACCGGCACCTGCCAAAGTGCAAACCGTAACCGTACCCGGCCCGATGAATGCCGCTGCTATGAGGGTGGCTGGTCCGCCGAAGTTGAATTTTCTTTTGGTCAATTTAATTTGAATTTGATCAAAAATACTTTATTGTCCCTGATCCCAGGTCTGGCCAAAGCCTCGCCTAAGGATTTCGATACGATCGGTTAGATACAATCGGTTAGATGACGTCTGGTCGATTTTTAGTTGGACCGAAACAGGACTAATTATTATTGTTGATTAAATTGGGCATACTTCTCAATAAGTCTGCAAATACAATTGAAATAACCCAACGTTCAAGATATGAAAAATCTACTTTCCTTACTTTTAATCCTGGTGGCTATTTCAGGTTTTGCCCAGCGTACACTCATCCATGCCGGTCGCCTGATCGATGGATTCAGTGATAAAACACAAACTCAGAAAACCATCGTGGTGGAAAATCAGAAGATCACCGGTATTGAAAATGGGTTTACAGATCCTAAAGGTGGAGACAAGGTGATCGACCTGAAAAATGCCACTGTAATGCCAGGCTTAATTGATATGCACGTACATCTGGAGGGTGAAACCAGCAAAGATGGTTATTTGAAAGAGTTTCAAATGAACGAAGCGGATATCGCTTTTGAGGCTGCCAGGTATGCGGAAGTGACTCTGATGACCGGATTTACCACGGTTCGTGATGTGGGTGGTACAGGTGTAAATATTGCTCTTCGGAATGCGATCAATAAGGGATTGGTAGTGGGGCCGAGAGTTTTTACATCGGGAAAATCCCTGGCCATAACAGGTGGTCACGCAGATCCTACTAATGGGTATCGTGAAGACCTGATGGGTGATCCCGGGGCTAAAGCCGGGGTGGTTAATGGTTTGGAGGATGCCCGAAAAGCTGTGAGGCAGCGCTATAAAAATGGAGCGGATCTGATCAAGATCACTGCAACTGGCGGAGTGCTCAGTGTCGCAAAGGATGGCACAGGGCCACACTTCAGCGAGGAGGAGATCGCCATGATAGTAAAAACCGCAAAGGACCTGGGATTTCATGTCGCTGCTCATGCTCATGGAGATGAAGGCATGCAAAGGGCTATTCGTGCCGGCGTGCTGACCATTGAGCACGGGACTTATATGTCTGAAGAGACCATGAAGTTGATGAAGCAGTATGGTACCTATTACATCCCGACCATTACTGCCGGGATGTCAGTGGCAGAGCTGGCGAAGATCGAGGGTTACTACCCCGATATGGTAGCCAAAAAGGCCGCTGTGATCGGTCCGCAGATCAGCGACACCTTTTCAAAAGCCTACAAAATGGGTGTGCCAATTGGGTTTGGTACGGATGCTGCAGTTTTCCCACATGGCGAAAATTACAAGGAGTTTATCTACATGGTTGAAGGTGGTATGCCTTCCATGGAGGCCATAAAAACAGCAACCAGCGTCAATGCAAAGATCCTCGGTAAGCAGGACGAATTTGGTTCTATAAAGGTGGGTCTATATGCTGATATCATCGCGGTAGACGGGGATCCCATTGCTGACATTGACAATATGGGGAAAGTCAGGTTTGTGATGAAGGAAGGGAAGGTTTATAAGCAGTAAGGTTTAATTCCTGTATTTCTACCCGGAATTAGCTGTTTCCGGGGGACAGGGTCCGACATGCGACATGCAGATGGTTAATCTTCTTTAGTTCAGCTTTTCCAAAAGGGCGTCTACCATTGCGTTGAGATCCTTTTCGGCATAACTTTTCAGGGCGTTTTTCATATATCCCGGTACAGGTTCCCCATTGCTGATCTTTTTCAGGATATCAGCAATCAGCGTATTGACTTCTTCAAGCTCTTTCAGTTCATTACCTGAAGGTTTTTTCCCGGGGGGTGGTGTTACGGGTTTTTCTTCTGTTCTTGGGGACACATCACCCACACAAATACGATTGTAGTCTCTGACCAGAGTTTCCACATCGTTAAATCCGTATTTTTTATTGTCTATGGCTTTCACAATCTTCTCACACTCTGCCAGAAATTTGGATACACTATTTCGGAAAAAGAGCGCTGAAACTTCCAGACCCTCGCTGGTTGTCTTATACAAATACTGGCTGCCAAACTCATAATTCTTTTCCGGGCGATAGGTGTATAAACCCAAATAACCTGATATGACCTCCCGCATAATACGGTACCTTTCGCCGAGTTTTATGGTTTTATAATTCTCTCCTTCTATGTGAGCAACCCTGATTTGGTGAGAATCAAACTCCCTGGTACCGTCTGCGGTGCTTACTTTAACGGGTTCTGTATAATCATCTGGCAGCAGGAGAGTCACTTCCCCGTAAATGGTGTCCGTCTGTATGGTAACCACATAATCTTGTGCCTGGCAGTAAAGCAGACTTATGAAAAGAAGGAGCGTAAAAAAATATTTCATGATATAAAAGTTTAAAAATATAGCCCGGATGGCCAGGCTTTTAAAGTTGGGCAACTATTTCTTGTTGTGCAAATGAACATCCATCTGAGGAAAAGGAATATTGATCCCCTGTTTGGTAAATTCTTTATAAACCTTTTCATTCATATCGAAATACAGCGGCCAAAGGTCTGCTACTTTGGACCAGGCCCTGACTACTATGTTGACTGAGCTGTCTCCGAGGGAATGAAGGGCAATAAAGGGCTCAGGTTCCCGGAGGATTCTTTCATCTTCATCAACAAGCTTTCGCAGGATTCCTTTTGCTTGATCCAGGTCATCTCCGTAGGCTATACCAAACGTCCATTCATTTCGTCTGTCTTCTTCCTGAGACAGGTTGATCATGTCTGAGTTTGCAAGGCTTCCGTTGGGAATGTATACCACCTGGTTATCGAATGTATTCAGTATGGTGTAAAAAATATGGATCTCTTTTACGGTTCCCAGGTGCCCCTTTGCATCGATTACATCTCCTACTTTAAAGGGCTTTAACAGCAGGATAATAACACCTCCGGCAAGGTTTTGCAAAGTGCCCTGCATCGCCAGACCGATTGCCAGACCGGCTGCACCAATGATGGCCACAAAACTGGTGACCTTGATGCCGACCATGCTGATGACGGAGACTCCGAGCAGGATCTTTAGTGTAGTGCCTATCAGGGTCAGGAAAAAGGGTGTTAATGACGGGTCAAGGTTTTTCTTCGTCATTCCCTTTCTGAGCCCTCGTGTTATCAGACCTATAAACCATAGTCCGAGAACGAGTGTGACAATGGCCAGAACGACATCCGGTCCGTATTTCCAGATAAGGTCCATCGCCTGGGAAGACAGGTCTTTTGCATTGTCTATTTGCTCTTCCATGCTTTTGTTTTGTTAGAATCAGAAAGGCTTACACAGGTTGATGTTTAACCCACTAGCTTATAAAGCAAATAGTCCGTCTTTTGTTTGGGTTCAATCCTCAGGATAGGGAATGAAAAGGAAGTTTGTAAACTCCTTATCCACAATAAAAAGGCAGCAAAACTCGTCCGGATCTTTGTAGGCTTCTATAAAGGCAGGTTCCTCTTCTACCAGCTTTCGTTGTATGAACTCCTCGAGAAAGGAAGCATAATAATTCCAGTCATTTCCCATTTTGCCTGCTTCATATAGCAGCTGGCCGATCGGGATATCTTCTTTAGATACCGGAAAGATCGGAAACTCAGAAAATCCTCTTTTCCTGATCTGATAGGCAGCTTCTTTCAGATTATCTGCGACTTTCACAAAGTCCGCTGAGATTTTTCCCAGGTATTTTGGGTTAAGTTCCGGATCGTTTTGCATATTACTTAGCGGTTAAAAGCATCACATTTTCCACAGGGTGTGTTTTTTTGCTGAAAAGCTTTTTTTCCAACTCCTATGGGGCTGTTTTTAGATTGTGTCTTGTCTTTTTGTGAACAAAGGAAGCACAAAGATGATGATTTCTCAGTTTCTTCTCATAAGGCAAACGGATCAATTAATATTCAAATAATACGACTTCTTATCTTCTTCGATAGTATGGGAAAGCGCCAGCAATATAGGTCGCCCCAGACTTTGGGACATGGACTTTTCTGAAATCGCCTGGCCAATCCGCCCATTTCCATCTTCAAAAGGCTGAATGCATTCAAAATACAGGTGAGTAATAGCAGCACGCACCAATGCCGGAAGCTCCTTTTTATCGCCTTTTCCTGTTTCATTAGACCAGTTGATGAATTGCTCCATTTCATCAGGAACTTGTCTGGAAGGAGGGCTTCGAAATGAACAACTGGCCTTCCAATTGGCCCTGAAACAACCTGCATGGGGTCTTCATGAGTTCGGAACTGCCCGATATCGATAAGGTCCTGTTTGCCATTGGTTAACATACGGTGCCATTGGCAGAGGTTTTTTTCATCAAGAGGGATGTCGTAGTTTTTATTTATGGAATCTTTAACGATTGGCGACAATATTGGCATTTATTGCGACAATCGATATATTTACAGTACAGATAATTAAAAGAGGATAGAGTAAATGTCAGATAGAATAAACGCAAGATTATCAAAGCCTTTAGCTGAACATGTTAGCCGTATGGTTGGTGCTGATAATTTGTTTGAGACACCAAGTGAATATATCAGATCACTTATAAGACGAGACATGGAGAGCGATTCTTCACAAGTTTATGCCAAAATAATTGAAGGTTTTGGGGATATTAATGAAGGCCGCTACTTTCAGTCAAGTGGTGATTGGAAGAAAGACAAGGAGATATTCAAAAAGAAAGAAACCGAGGGTTGGAAGTAAAATATGTCAAAGTTCTTTTTGACCAGGCGAGCCAACTTCGATCTTCTCGATATTGAAGATTACTCGCTAAGAAAATGGGGTGTAGACCAAACGGACAGCTATATGAATGGTCTGTATCTCAGATTTGCTGAAATAGCAAGGAAACCCGATGTAGGGAAGCTTAGATATGATCGCTCTTTCCCATTTTATATGGCGCCAGCAAGGGAGCATTTTGCCATTTATAAAACTACTGATGCCGGAATAATCATTGCCACGGTCCTGCATGGTTGTCAGAATATAGAAGGCATTGTTCGAAACATGGCTGTAACTTTATCTCGAGAGATTCAGGGCCTTGAAGATAAGATTTAACTTGGTACCGGTGTTGATATGGCGGGGAAATTGTTCCCATTTTTCTTTCCGTCTCTTTCCATCATCCAGACAATCCACTGGAGCGCCAGCCCGGTCTCTACGACTTCCTGCCGGATGGCTCTTGATTCCTTTCTTAGCTCCCGGGAAGTAAAGTTTTTGAATTATCGTGTAGTCAGCGTTATCTCACCAGCAAGAGGTCTTTGAGGAATATGAGCTATGTCATCACCGGCTTTCTGTCTGGCCAAATCCAGTTCATACATTTTCTGGAGGTTCATCCAAAAATCAGCGCTCATGGCAAAATACTGTCCCAAACGTAAAGCCGTGTCAGCAGTGACCGCACGCTTACCCTTTATGATCTGTGTAATTCTGTTTGCCGGAACCTCAAGTATGCGTGCCAGTTCGGCTGCTGATATCCCAAGCTCTTCCAGTTCGTCTTCCAGGATTTCCCCGGGGTGTATTGGTGTTCTCATCATAATAACCTCCTTAGTGATAATCTGTAATTTCTACATTTTCCGGGCCATCAGAGTCATTTGGCCATGCAAAGCAAATTCGCCATTGCTAATTGATCCTTATGCTATATTGACCCTTCTTGTCACCCGACAGGGCTTCAAATCTGTTGCTTGGCAATTGTGCCAGATCACGAATGCTTTCTGCCGCTTCTAATATGCAATACGGCAAGCGTATTTTTAAATTATTAGATATCCGTCTTCAGCTATTTCAACGTAGAATTTTTCCAGATTAAGAATTGTTTTAACTCTATCTCAATTCCAACAAAATCACATTTTCCACATGGTGCGTCTGAGGAAACATATCTACCGGCTGGATGGCTTTAACCTCAAACGCTGAAGACAACAGCTCCAGGTCCCGGGCCTGGGTTGCCGGATTGCAGCTTACGTAAACCAGCTTTTCCGGTTTAATGTTTATCAGCATCTCCACCACTTTTTTGTGCATTCCAGCTCGTGGCGGATCAGTAATGATCACCTCAGGCTTTCCGTGCTTTTTTACAAAAGCAGCATCCAGCATGTCTTTCATGTCACCCGCCAAAAACGTGGTGTTCGTAATCCCATTGATTTCCGAATTGATCCTGGCATCTTCTATGGCTGCTTCTACGGACTCCACGCCGATAACATGTTTGGCTGACCTGGCAATGAAGTTAGCGATGGTACCCGTACCCGTGTAAAGATCGTATACGGTTTCTTCTCCCTTCAGTCCGGCGAAATCTCGAGCTACTTTGTACAGCTCATAGGCCTGTTCTGAATTGGTCTGGTAAAATGATTTCGGACCGATACGAAATTTCAGGCCTTCCATCTCCTCGTAGATGTGGTCCCGGCCATGATACAGGTTTACCGGCAGGTCATAGAAGGTCTCATTTTTCTTATCGTTGATGATGTACATGAGTGAGGTGATCTCCGGGAAGGTGTCTTTCAGGTGCTCCAGCAGCCCTTTGATCTGGTCAGACTCCTCAAAAAACTGGACAATAACCATAAGCTCCCCGGTAGAAGCCGAACGGATGATAAGGTTTCTGAGCAACCCATGCTGGTCTTTCAGGTCAAAAAATGTCAGATCATGCTTTTCTGCATACTTTTTGGTTTCCAGCCGGATGGCATTGGAAGGATCAGCTTGCAGCCAGCAGTGGTTGATATCCAGGATTTTATCAAAGCGCTTGGGGATGTGAAAGCCGAGTGCATTTCGGGAGAGATCCTCTCCACTGTCTATCTCATCGCGGGTGAGCCAGCGCATGTTGGAGAAGGTGAATTCGAGCTTGTTGCGGTAGTAGCGTGTTTCCTTCGAGCCCAGGATCGGTTTAAGTTCCGGAAGGTCTGTCTTTCCGATCTTTTTCAGGTTTTGACTTACATGTTCGTGCTTGTGTTTCAGCTGAGCTTCATATTCGATGTGTTGCCATTTGCATCCCCCACAAACTCCAAAATGTTCACAAAATGGCTCAGTCCGATCCGTTGATTTTTGGTGGAAGTTGACGATCTCACCTTCGAAGAATTTTTTGTGCTTCCCTATGATCCGAATATCCACTACATCTCCCGGAGCACCGTTTTTAATAAAATAAACCCGATTGTCATGTCGCCCGACACTCTTTCCGTCTGCGGAAATGCCGGTTATCTCAAGGTTTTCGATAACTTTACTATGTTTCATCAATGTGAAATCCTTTTCTGAGTTTTGTGTGTCTGTTTAAATTGTATAGATGTTGATGATATGGAGCTGATAGGCAAATCACGAAATGCAAAAGTAGTAAGAGTTATCTTCAGAAAAGAAGGGAAATGAGATTCCGAATTGTTAACACAGAGATGACCCAAAGGAGCAGATGAAGAAGTTTCTGATATTGATCGGGGTTTTAGCAACAATGAATCAATTGTTTGCAAATCACATCGTAGGTGGGGAGTTGGAATTCATCACCGTAGAGCCCGGCTTTTACAGGATCAATCTGATCCAGTACCGCGATGAAACTCAGACTGAGAATACGGTAATCGTAGATCAGTACGAGGTGTATATTTTTTCCAACAAGGATAATCGCCTTGTTTCAAGGCACTTTGTAAACAGAGTTTTGTATGATGATGTGGAGTATACCAAACCCGAATGTGCCATCGGTGAGCTTCAGACTTCAAGGGTGATCTGGTCCAATGATATAGAGCTGGATCCCGAAGATTATGCTGACGAGGAGGGCTACTACCTGGTATGGGAGCGGTGCTGCCGTAATGCTGCGGTTAAAAACATTGTGAGTCCTTTAACAACGGGGATGAAATATACGGTAGAGATCCCGCCATTGTGGAAAGACGGGAAGCCTTTTGTCAATTCGTCACCGGTTTTGTTAAAGCCCCTGAGTGATTATGCATGTGTGGATCAGCTTTACTATACGGAGTTTACCGGGGAGGACCGGGACGGTGATTCATTGATTTACAGATTAGCTACTCCTTTAAACAGTTCAGTGTACGATGCCCTTCCCATCCCTCAGCCCAAGCCACACATCCCAGTCAATTTTGCATCGGGCTATTCGGTTGGTAATATGATTCCCGGTAGCCCGTCGCTCAGGATCAGTAGCAAAGGGCTATTGACCGTAGAACCTGAAGAAACCGGCCTCTATGTTTTCTCTGTCATTGTAGAAGAGTGGAGAAATGGTCAAAAGCTTGGGTTTGTGCAAAGGGACTTCCAGATGCTGGTTGTGAATGGCTGTAATCCACCCGATCCTCCTGAAGTAGGAGTGAAGATCCCGGGAGATCCGAATTTTAAACCGGAGGTAGATGTCCTTAGTTATGAGTTGGCAGATGATAAGTGCTTTGATTTTTTTGTAACAAACATCAGTGAAGGTGATACCATAAACCTGAGAGCTGAGGGAGTCAATTTTGATGGCGATCTGGACGAAATATTTGCAGTAAATACAGCTTCTGTAGGCGCAGGAGCTGATACTTTGGTGGTGCAGGTTTGCGTACCCGGATGTCCCCCGGTGAGAGGGGAGCCATTCATTATAGATCTGATTGCCGGAGACAATGCTTGTCCGTTGCCTCAGCTGGATACAGCAAGGCTGATGATAGAGGTGGAGCCACCACCTAACGTCTTTCCTACTATCACTGATCTGGATCCTGTTTATTTGGTAAATGAAGGCAGCGAGCTGACCCTGGATATTGTCTCCGATGATGGGGATGATGACTTTATAGAGCCATCCATATTTGTGGAGGATGGTACAGATCCGGGACTACTAGGGATCACTTATGAGACCACCGTATCGGAGGCAGGTCATTTGGAAGGAACCTTTACCTGGAATACTGACTGTCAGTCCTATGACTTCTCGGAAAATAAGGAATTCAGGGTGGGATTTCTGATGGAGGATGCGGATACCTGTGATATAGATAACCCTAACATAGAATGGGTGGATTTTCGTATTAACCTGCCTTTTAATACTTCTCCTAATGTTTCAGTGGCTTCTGACCCGCAAATCACCATAGAGCTTGGGGAATCCATCGGTCCTCTGGATGTAAGCGCGACTGACCTGGACCTGGATTTTATTGAGTTGTTTGTAGCAACAGACGGAGGAAATGCAAGAGAAAGACTGGGTATCGAGTTTGAGAATACATTTGGTGTAGGCAGTACACAAAGTGAATTTTCCTGGACGGCTGACTGTGAGCGGTTGGGGATCTCGGAAACTACCGACTACACATTTTATTTCGTTGCAGAAGATCGGGATAAGTGCGAAATCAATAATAAAGACACTATGGCTGTAAATGTGCGGGTGGTTGTACCTGAAAATAATCAACCGGAGTTTGTGCCCCGGGCTGATACAGTCATTGAGATAGGGGAGCTTTTTGAAATGGAAATTACTGCTTTTGATATCGATGACAGAGACTCCATCACACTGGCCTTTTTTGATGAAAGCAGGCTGCCTGATTCTCCTTCACTGACATTTGAGCCCGCCACAGGCAAAGGTGAGGTAACTTCTTTGCTCAGTTGGAAGCCTGAATGTGACCTTCTGGATTTTGGAGAAACATCCGCATTTTATGATCTGTCTTTTTTGGTCTACGATAACCGATGCCCGGATCCGGAGCTGGAAACGATGACTTTTACTGTTCAGGTGATAGAGACGCGCGAGGCCTTCAATGGCTTTGAGCCGCCCAATGTATTCACACCGAATGACGATGGCAAGAATGATGTTTATACATTAACTAATCTGGCCACTCCCCGGTATAACCTGCCTGCGGATAATTGTGATGACACTTTTGAAATGGTACGGATCTTTGACCGCAGCGGTAATACAGTTTTTGAAACCTCTAACCGTGAATTTATATGGGATGGAGGAAATGCTTCTGCCGGAGTGTATTACTACCTGATCCGGTATTCGCGAACGGAGTACAAGGGATATCTGCAAATTTTGAAATGATCAGAATCCGGCGCCTATCCGGATGCCTGACCCGTAGTGCCTGCCATTACGCAGGGCTGTAAAGTAGTCTACTCGTAAAAACTTAAATATGTGCTCGATACCGGCACCAAATTCTACATACTGACCTGCTGTAGGTGTTGACAGGTAGTTGATGGATCCCACAGCCTGTAGGTCAAGTCTTTTTACAAATGGGATTTTATTAAAGATAAATTCATTGAAGTGGTGTTCATAATGCGCTTCCATGAAGCGTTCTTGTGTACTAAACTCATAGTAGTCCAGAACCTGAAACAGGTCTTCACCCTCCAGCTGTCGCAGGTAGGTTTGATTTCCATTGAAGTGCTCAAAATCCAGGAAATACATGTCTTTGGCGTTTAAGAAGCTCCCTGCCCAGGCTCTTACCTGACTGGTCCCCATCAGGCCGATTCTCCAGCTGTATTCAGTGCCGATCTTTAGCAGGTCGTAGTTCACTTTTGATCCGGCCAGGGGTATGCCTTTTTTATAAACGAGGTTAAGCTCCGGATACTTCGAGTGCAGGTTGATCTTTCGGTCTGGCCGGTCAATGTATTTCTGTGCAAAACGGATACGCAATCTGCTGGTAAACGTAAATGCATTGTGGGGAGTGAATGGTCGAACGTTAACGCCTTCTGATAATAACTCCTGATTTACCGGTTCATTTGGCAAGAAATCTCTATCTCTGAAGTTGTAGGTAGCAGTATTTTGCATTGGTTCACGATGAGCATAGGTAAATAGCCCCGTAAACTGCACACCGTTTACCAGCTCACGCTGATAGCCGGCATCCAGAAACGTCTTTTGATAAAAACGCGCATAATTTTTTCCTTCTACTAATGTGAAATAGGAATTGTCAAAACCTTTAATGGGTTCTGCCTCATTAAATTGATAAATGTATCGCCCAAGACCCCCGAAAAGTATTTCATTACGCTTATGGTTAAAGATTTTGAGGCCCTCAATTCTGGCCTGCAGTTTCTCGTTTTCAAAACCATATCTCAGTGAGGGGCGTATTTGATATTTGGTTTTGCGATCATCTCTTTTTCGGACTGCAAACTCAAGGTTAAGGGCCAGCCCTTCCACAGCATTGTATTGCACACCTTCCAGGAGGGTGGGAAAATTAATGTAAACCTCTTTGTAAGAATTGAAATGAGTGTATCCGTTTAGAAAAAGGTTCGCAAATTTAAATTTGTTTCTTACAGCATCCACTGAGTCTTTGTAGGGCTTTGACTCTTTTACAATGCGAATACTGTCTTTAATTCTGTAATCTTTTACCTCTACCTGAGTGAGTGGGATGGGCCTCACTTCCTTCCAGTACGTTGAGTCTTTCTCGTTGGCACCTTCTTCTACTTTGAGTATAGCGTTAGAAAAGTCCTTCTTTTTGTCAAACAGGTCTTTCTTTTTTTCATCAGGAACAACCGCTGCTTTTCTGGTGTTTTTGCTTACTTCTTCCAGTAGGGCATAGTTTGGCTCTATCTCGTATTTTCTATAGATACCTGTAAAGTGCCCGCTTCCTTCAAACCCAAAAAACTTGAATTTGAATGTGAACCGTTGAGAAATGGGCATCCATATGCCGTATTCCACGGGGGCAAAGATCTGCCTGAAAGAAAGTGAGTCCACAAATTCGATCCCGTTTTCTTTGGTAAGGCTTACATCTACACTATGGATCCGCCAGGAGTCTTCTATTATATAGATGTATCCACTGAATACAGGATCGGTTTCTCTTTTAGGGATGACTGCTATCTTGTTGATCAGCAGGCTGTCCTCCAGGATTGTTCCGGCCAGCTTATAATCATAATATATAAATGCACCGCTTGAAATGGGTGAGATAAACGAACGTTCGCTGAGTCCCTCGATGAAAAAGTTATTCTCATACAGGTTAATGAGCATGTCGCTGGCCTGGTTATAACTAAAGGCATTATTGTTTCCGCTGACCTTAGAGGAGACCATGGTCTCGTTGATCAGGTTTGGTTGTTCAAACTTCAGTTTGCTGATTGATTCGGAGAGGTAGACGATCCCTGTATCTACAGTGACATTCATCCCCAGAAGCCTCTCCGGCCGCTTGTCCAGTCGCTGCAATCCTTTTATATAGACCTCGCAGGAGTAAGCGTTTACCTCCTTTTGGTAATACTTTCGTTTATTAATGGCATTGCGAATGATTGCCCTGGCCGGATCCCGGTCGTCAGCAGATATGACAATCTCTTTGAGTACCAGTGTTTCCGGTTTTAGCCGGAAGTTGAGGTTTAATGTCCCTGAGTCCGGAATAGTTACAGCTTTGGAGGAGCGCTCGAATCCAATGTACTGGGCCACCACTACTCGCTCACCAGGAGCTAAGGAAAGCTGGAAATGTCCGTTTGCGTTACTCGTTGTACCATTGGTGGTACCTTCTTCGTAAACGGTGGCAAAGGGGAGCGGATTTCCTGAGTCATCGGTGATGGTTCCGGCTACCTTTACCTGGCAAAAGGAAAAGGTATAAAAACAAAGTACTGTAAGAAATAAAGACGGCTTTTTAAATTTTTTCAAAGGCATTTGTTAGGTCCTGAATTAGTAAGTTGGCATCTTCCAGGCCGATATAGAGCCTGATTCTATTGACTAACGTATCTTTCTTATTATAATTGAGTGAATCTATGGTGGTAATTGCCGGAAAGGCCAAAGATTCATATCCACCCCATGAACATCCCAGCTTAAACCGCCTGAGCGAATCACAAAACACCTCTACCTGATCTGCTTTATCTGTATTTAAGTCCATCGTCATCAACCCGCCTTTACCGCTCAAATATTTTTTTACGAGATCAGGTTGAGTGAAGGTTTTGGAATGTGGATAGAAAAATGCCTTTACCTTTGGGTGAGACTCCAAAAATCCTGCCACTTTTTCTGCATTTTGCCCGGTCTTTTCCATACGGAGTGGAAGAGTGCGCAGCGAACGGATCATAAGCCATGCTTCAAAAGGAGAGGCAATGCCTCCCAAAGTCATAAACTCATTTTTAAAAATCTGATCAACTGTTTGTTGGTCGGAGCATAAAACTCCGGCTACAGCATCTGCATGACCATTCAGGTATTTAGTGGCTGAATGCACGATAATGTTTATTCCGTATTGTGAAGGATGCTGGTATAAAGGAGAAGCAAAGCTATTGTCCACTATGGTCCTGATTCCCATTTCGCGAGCATATTTACCTATGACTTCCAGGTCCTGCATTTCATACGTCCATGAATTCGGGCTTTCCAGGTAGATCAGTTTAGTGTTTTTTCGTATGTTTTCTTTTACCTCGCCAGGATCCTTGGCGTCAATAAAGTCACTTTCTACCCCAAACCTTCCCAGGATACTGCCGATGAGCTTTTTGGTCCAGCTGTATGGGTTCATAACACAAACCACATGATCCCCCTGATTGATTTGAGAGATGACTGCTGCTGTAATGGCGGCGCTCCCACTGGAAAAAATGAGTGAAGCTTCGGTCTTTTCCAGCGCCGCAATCTTTTTCTGAAGGATCTGCACAGTAGGGTTTGCCCCTCTTGTATAAAAAGGAATCTCATTTTCATGTTTGAGTGCTCTTTTCATATCCGCAACTGACCGGAAAATGAAGTTGCTGGTCTGATACAAAGGCGGAGCGGCAGGCAGGTTATCAAAAGCTTGACCTTCTCCCAGGTGAAATAAAATATCATCGGTATTCATGGAGCTAAAATTAGAGGTAAGGCGCTGATTAACCTAATGGTCTTAACAGGGAAAAAAGGATTCCCTGAATTTCGACATTTACATCTATCCGAATAATATTCTGTAATTGTTATGTATAAATTCAAAAAAATCTAATATTCTGGCTAATTGTTTTATAAAAATTTTGAAAAATATGAATTTTTACAAAATTCGTATTTCAACCGCAGTAAAATCAGACCATTTTGCGAATTTTTTAATGCCCTTGTTTTTCGTGTGGTATTTTTTTAACCCATTAAGTGTTTAAAATCTGCAAACTCATCATTATTAGGGTTTAGTTCAAACCCGAAATTTGAAAAATGTCAATAATATTCCTTTATTTGGGTTGAAATTGAATCAAAATACGTCAACTTTTGACTTTTTTTGAAGCTCAAGAACTTTTAACTGTAAAAACTTATGAACATGATCACCAACCTTTTGATGATTGTACAAGATTCGGTAGCTGTAGCGGATAGTGTCGTTGCAGCAACACCGGAAGTTGTAGAAACTGCTACCGCAGCGGTAACAGATTACGGTGCTGACGTGGCATTCAACCTACTTACAGCCAATAATGTCTGGATGATGGTTGCTACTGCTCTCGTTTTTATCATGCACCTTGGATTTGCTGGTGTTGAGACTGGATTTGGACAGTCTAAAAACACCGTAAACATCCTGTTTAAAAACACTCTGACTCCTATTATAGGTATCTTAACCTATGCCTTGTTAGGGTTTAACCTGATGTATCCTGGTTTTGAGGATCCGGGATGGTTCGGATTTGCGGGTTTTGGACTGGAGACATCCGGAACTGCTGACAACACTTCAGGGTATGCGAGTGGTGGATACACTTACTGGACTGACTTCTTGTTCCAGGCGATGTTTGCCGCTACTGCTGCTACCATTGTGTCCGGAGCTGTGGCTGAGCGGATCAAGCTGGGTGCTTATCTGATCTTCACGGTTATTTTCGTTGGATTGGTTTATCCTGTTATCGGAAGCTGGAAATGGGGTGGGGGAGCCCTTGATGCTATGGGCTTCTATGACTTTGCTGGTTCTACACTTGTTCACTCCGTAGGTGGATGGGGAGCACTTGCCGGTATCATGATCCTTGGACCACGTATTGGTAAATACGTAGACGGGAAAGTAATTGATAAGCCTGGCTCCAGTGTGCCTTTGGCCGTAATCGGGGTATTCCTGCTTTGGTTAGGATGGTTCGGTTTCAACGGAGGTTCTGTACTTTCTGCTGATCCTGGATTGGTATCTTTTGTTCTTGTTACTACTTCACTTGCAGCATGTGCCGGTGGTCTTGGCGGTTTCGTTACCGGCTACCTGGTATTTAAGCGACTGGATCTGGGTATGGTTCTTAATGGTATCCTTGCTGGTCTTGTAGGTATTACAGCTGGTGCAGATGTAATTGAGCCTGGACATGCGATCCTTGTAGGTGTTATTGCCGGTATTCTTGTAGTCCTTTCTGCTATCACACTGGATAAATTCAAACTGGATGACGTAGTAGGAGCGGTATCCGTTCACCTTACTTGTGGTGTGTGGGGTACACTTGCTGTGGGTATTTTCTCGATCAATCCTGACCACTCATTCATCGCTCAGTTGAAAGGTGTGGCTATCTGTGGACTTGCAGCATTTATTTGTGCTTTCGTGATCTTCTACATCCTGAAACTGACTATCGGAATCAGAGTATCCGAAGAGCATGAGAAAGAAGGACTTGATAGTCATGAGCATGGTATCAGAGGATATACCATTATCTCAGAATAAATAAACGAATTAAAAAAATAAGGCCTCTGAACGTAGGCGCCAACCATCAAGTTCAGAGGCCGATTTTCCACAAACTTTAAAAAAATTAAAGCTTATGAACACTTTTACAAAAGTATCAAAAAGATTCATTCTGTCAGCCGTGGTAATGCTGGCAGTAGTAGCTGTACAAGCTCAGGATGAGGAAGAGTCTTCATTCTCATTTAGCGGATCAGTGGATTCTTATTTCCGAACAAATCTTAACGGTCCAAATGTATTGGAAGGATTTTTTGATGTTGATGGAGACGGAACTCCTGATGACGTAATTCAGGCTCCCGTTTCATCTTTTGCCAATCAGCCTGGATTTGCATTAGGTATGGTTAATTTAATTGCAGGATATGAAGGTGAAAAGGTTGGATTTGTTGCTGATTTAGTATTTGGACCGCGAGGTACGGATGCAGTCTTTGGATCTACTACTGCAAGTTCAAGTATCGTTAACCAGTTGTACACCTACTGGGTGGTGAATGACGCATTGACGCTAACCTTTGGAAATTTCAATACGTTCCTTGGGTACGAGGTAATTTCACCAACTGGTAACTATAACTATTCTACTTCTTACATGTTCTCGTATGGTCCTTTCTCTCATTCCGGGTTGAAAGCTGACATTGCGATTGGAGAGGCAAGTTTAATGCTGGCGGTACTTAACCCAACAGACTTTACAGATTTTAATCCTGATGGAACCTACTATGCTGGTGCGCAGCTTGGAGTAGCAGGGCAGTATTTTAACTTTCTGTATGGAGGAGAAGATGGCGATTATTTACAGGTTGATTTCACTGGTGGGTTAGATGTTACTGACGCTACTTATGTTGGATTAAATGCTACATACAATAAAGACCTTTTCTACGGTGTAGCTCTTTACCTTCAGCAATCATTTACTGATGACTTCAGTTTGGGTCTGCGAGGTGAGTACTTTGGAGATGATGGCATTGGTATAGTTGGTGCTGATGAAAGCATAATTGACTTAACCTTGAGCGCTAATTATTCTGTAGGGTCACTTACATTTATTCCTGAATTGAGAATAGATTCTTTCAGCCAGGATGACTTAGTAGTTACTGAGTGGGATCCTACAGATCCAGGAGCAACTGAAACAGCTAATTCTCTGTCTTCATTTGTACTAGCTGCAGTATATGCATTTTAAGTAATTCCTGAAAAGTATTTAAATAACCAAAATCCCATTTCAGTTTACTTTTCAGGTAAATTAGGAATGGGATTTTATTTTGTGTTTTTGCTGATTTTGTTGATTTATTAATAACGTTATTTAAATTTTCATGAAGATTGTTTAATAATTCAGTATTTTTTTTAAAATTTGTGATGGTTTAAACCTTCGTTGAGAATCCAACCGAAAAATCAGCGAGATTTGAAATTTTCTTTTTAACAAGTTAAAATATAAACCGAATAACATGGCTAAATCAAAATTGGAGTACATCTGGCTTGACGGTTATAAGCCAACCCAATCTCTAAGAAGTAAAACGAAAGTAGTTGACAATTTCAGCGGCAAGCTGGAAGACTGCCCTGAGTGGTCTTTTGACGGTAGCTCTACAGAACAGGCAGAAGGCGGATCTTCGGACTGTCTTTTGAAGCCGGTTTTCCTTTGCCCGGACCCGGCAATCGAAAATGGCTGGTTAGTAATGACAGAAGTGCTTAACGCTGATGGTACTCCACATGAATCTAATGGTCGTGCAACCATTGATGATCAGGATGATGATTTCTGGTTTGGGTTTGAGCAGGAATACTTCCTGTGGGACCCTGCAACGGATAAACCTTATGGATTCCCAGCCGGCGGATATCCAGGCCCTCAGGGTCCTTATTACTGCGGCGTAGGTGGAGATAATGTCTTTGGAAGAGATTTCAAAGATGAGCACCTTGATCTTTGTCTTGCTGCAGGGCTGAATGTAGAAGGTACCAACGGAGAAGTAGCAATGGGTCAGTGGGAATTCCAGATCTTTGCTAAAGGAGCTCAGCGAGCTGGTGATGAGATCTGGGTAGGAAGATACCTTCTTGAGAGACTTTCTGAAAAGTATGGTCTTTTCATAGAATATCATCCTAAACCACTTGGAGAACTTGACTGGAACGGATCTGGCATGCATGCCAACTTCTCTAATACACTGATCAGAACTGCCGGTTCGAAAGCGAAAATCGAAGAAGTGTGCGAAGCATTCAGAGGTGTGGTTGATGAGCATATTGCAGTATATGGCGCTTTCAATGATCAGCGATTGACTGGTAAGCACGAAACAGCTGCGATCACAGATTTCTCTTATGGAGTATCTGACCGTGGAGCTTCTATCCGTATCCCTATTTATACAGCTAATCATGGCTGGAGTGGATACCTGGAAGACAGAAGACCTGCTTCAAACGCGGATCCTTATAAAGTAGCAGCTCGAATCATCAAGACCGTAAAAACAGTTAAGTAATTCAACTCTACTTTGTTTTGAAAATGAATCTAAAGCTGGCTCAATGCCAGCTTTTTTTATTACAGGATCTTCAAATTTTTGCTGCGAATGTATGCTGGTTGGTTTTCCCACATAATACGATTCCATACGTCTCCCTCATCCAGTACTTCTACACGGTGACCTTTTTCTATTTTACCGATTGGTTCTGCCCCGGCTGAGGGACCGGTCATTAAAATTGCATTGTCGTCAGCGATTATGGCGGATTTCTCAAAGAGGAATCCATTCATCAAAATACCGGTGAGAATCACCACTATTACCTGAAAAACGACCGGTGTAACGGGAGTTTCTTTTTTCCTTTTTTTGCTATAGCTGTAAGCCAGCAAGAAAATGGAAATAGCGGAAAGCGCTGCGACAATTTCGAGTAGATATTTCTGTAGCAGGTTGAGGAAAAACTTAAAATCCGAGTATTCATAACCACTCAAGGTATGTTCTTCTGCTATTTCTCGCATCTTTGTTAACGCTTTCTTATCAGAAGTCTGCTGATAGTAAAGGTTAAGGTAATACAATGCATCGGCATAGTTTCCTAGCCCTTCCTGGATAAAAGCCATTTTGGTCAGCATGGCTGGCGAGGCTTTGCCATCGGAAAATATTTTCTGATATCCTTTAAAGGCTTCAGTGTATTTTTTACTTGAAAAAAGTGAATCTGATTGCTTTAAAACGCTTTCTTGCGCAGTGCAGTCAAGCGTTGTGAAAATACCGATTAGAGTGATCCAAAGGATTTTCTCAAAAAAGTTTTTCATGGGTTGTATTTTGTAGATAAGCTCCCTATTTTTGCAACCGCAATTTAAGGAAACGCCCTTAGAAATTGCTAAAATTAGTTCCTGAATCGCTAGCTCAGCTGGTAGAGCACATCCCTTTTAAGGATGGGGTCCTGGGTTCGAACCCCAGGCGATTCACTTTTAAACAAACCCTGGTTCTTTTACGAGTCAGGGTTTTTTGTTTCTACGAAAAAAGTAGAGTTTAGGATTACTGCATTTCTCTCATTGAAAATCAGAAGCGGTAGGAGAGTGTACCAGAGAACCTGGTGATCAGGACATAATTTTCCAGGTCAAATGCCAGTTCCTGTCTCGTGAAGTCTGCATTAACAGAAGCCAGCCAATCGTATCGAAGCTGGTGCTGGATCCCGATACCCAGTCGTTGGGATTTCAAAACAAAAATATCATCTTCTCCCAGTCCATTTGGAGTGGTTCGGGTATCGGGAGAAAAACCGATATTTCCGCTAAGCTCCAGATAGTTGTTTGGGTTCCCAAAATACCTGCGCATGGTAAGCGAGCCTGAGAGAGAGGCTCCGGCCTTTTTATCCGGGGTGATAAATGGGCGAAAAGACCACCACATGCTTTTATGATACCAGCCAACAGATCCGGTGTATATCGTGACGGGATTGTCAAAACGAAGGTGTCTGAATCCTGCGGAAGCTTCAAAACTTTTTGGTAAACTGGAAAATATCTCCGCGCCAAATCGATGTGTGGGAAACAGTGAGTTTTCAGAATAGCCGTAATTCAAATACCCATATACTCCGGAGGCAATGGAAGGGTATAGGTCTACTTCCCCCTGAAAGCCGGAGGTCTGAAATCTATTGGCATAGTTTAACCTCACAATAGACGAACCCCAGTTATTACTTCTGGACAATTGAGCTGATGAGAACCAGGCCGGCTCAAACGTCTCGCTAAAGAGATCTACAGCAAATCTCACCCCCGCTTCATAGCGCATTTGCTCGGTTTTCAACGAGTTTCTCAGTGAAATTGCTCGCTCATTGGTTGGATTTATTTTTAGTAGCTGATTGATAGTATTCATCGCTTCGCGGTTACGGTCCAATGAACTTAAAACCGATGCTTTTTTATACATGAAATCAACAAACGTGGGGTAATACTTCAATCCCATATTTACAGTTTTCAGAGCATTTTCTTGGTGTTCTGACCACATTTCCACATCAATCAGCGCATTGATGGCATCCTTGTATTTAGGACTCTTGCTCAGTACGGTTTTTAGCTCTGCTCTGGCGCTATCGTACTGGTCATCCCAGGCATAGGTACGACCAAGGAGGATTCTTACATCTTCATACCCCGGGCTGGATTTGAGAATGTATCTTAGCTTTATCCGGGCAGAGTCTCGCTTTCCGCTAAAGGCTTCCTCCTGAGCTACCCTGAAGAGTTTATCCGCACCGAGGGTCTTCCACTCCTGAGACCATGAGGTCAGATAAGTAAGTCCCAAGACGAGGGTCAAGCCGATTCTTATTGTCAATGTTTGCACTTCGTTTTCTTGCTACTTTTGTAAAAGTTGTTTTGCCATGCTATGATCCGGGTTTGATCGCAGCACTTTATTCAGAGATCTTTTTCCTCCAGCTTCATCGCCCAGTGCCAGTTGTGCTCTACCTAACCTGACCAGGAGCTCTATACTTTGCGGATATTGCCCCAACCCCTTCTGGGCAGCCAGATGCGAGCTGTCCGGATCCTTTTCCCAGTAATGTAAATCACTCAGAGCAATATACGCATCTTCGTAGTGTTCAGCACGTTTAAAAACTTCATCCAGATGAAACCTGGCTGTTTTATAGTCTCCATCCCAGGAATAGGTTCTCGAAAGCAGGACCCTCAGGTCATGGTAGTTAGGGCTGCTGTTTAGACCCAACCTGATCAGGGCTCTGCTCTTCGAGAAAGACCGATCCAAAGCAAGGTTCCTGGCTTTGAAGTATAATGAATCAGGTGAGAGGTTCAAAAAGCCGTTTTCTTTCAGAAATTGTTTCTCATTTTCGCTCAGCTCAAAATAAAGATGCTTTTTAGTTTCGGATAGTGAGTCCGGGATGAGTTTGTTTTCAGTTAGTGCTACAGTTGATTTAGCTTGAAATAAAGCGAGTCTGTTTCGGAGTTGATCAGTGAGCTGTTCATCTTGGGTGGGGCGAAGGAGGAGCTCTGGTGTAATCTCAAATAGCTTGTCATCAGAAAGCAGCATTGTTTCGTAAACGTATTCCTTGATTTCATTTTTGTTTCTCATAAGAGGTATATCTAATGTACCCGGAAAGGATTGATCGGTCAGCGCACCCGAAATGAAGGAGGTTTGGGATGGTACGGTAAGGTTACATGACTTTTTCAGGTAAGTCAGCAGAGATGGGGAAACCTGGGAATGTGCTACCAAAGATTGCGTCTTGAGAGGTTTTGCGAGACCTGGCGAATAAATGAGCAGAGGAACGTGAAACCTTTTCAGCCGATTTTCTGCCGGGACAGGTATAAGACGGTGATCACCCGTGATGATAAATATAGTCTGATGGTAGCCGGGCAGATTTTTGTAAGCGGACATTAAGGTTTTAATGCTGTTGTCCGTGTATAGCAGGCATTCAAAAACCTCAATATAGCTTTCGTAAATGGGTTTATTTTTTTCATTGATCTTATCAGATTGTAAAATCTCGCTGGCTTTGGTACGGAATTTATCATCGGGTACGATGAATGGTTCATGGGTAGTAAGTGTCAGGTAAAAAGATGCCCTGGGACCTTTTGGAAATTCTTTTAATTTTTCAACGCTGTAGTCAAACACTTCCCGGTCGGCAAACCCCCAGCTAAAGCCTTTCTCATTTGAGGCCATTTTATGGTAAGCGAGTGGAAATTTGGATTCATCCATAATGTAGTCCAGTCCTTGTCGCTCCAGAAATACATCCTGCTGATCAAAGTTGGCATTGCCTCCATAGAAAAATGAGGTATGATAACCGTTTTGCTTCAGGATACTGAAAAGTGTGACGTGGTCTGGCATGTTTACTCCCATGTTCATAAATCCGGATTTTCCGTAAGGGAGAGACCCCAGAATGGAGGGCAATACTCCGAATGTCCGGCCGGAATTACTCAGACAGTTTTGCCAGAATAGACCGTGACTTGTCAATGAGTCTAAAAATGGCGTAAAGCCCTCGTAGTTTCCTCCGGTCAGGAAGTCAGCGCCCAGGCCTTCTACCGCAATAATTACAATATTTGGCAGGGGGTCGCTTTCAGGAAGGTATTTACCCAGTGTATTCGGTTCATCAAAAGGGCGTAAAAAAGGATATTCGGATATGTCGAAGTTTTCTGTTGTTGCTTTGGGACCCAAAAGCTGGCTGAAGCTCTCCTTTATGAAATGGGTGGTAGGGTTTTTTACATATGAGTAAGCTTGCTCACTATCAAACTGGTAAGAGGATGGGCCGGGTATGAAATAAGAAAGTGCGAACAAGATTGGAAAGACGGTGGCCAGGGATCCTGGTAATCTGAGTTGGTTAACCCAGTAGCTAAAGCCAATAAAGGTTGTAAGCCCTAATGTCCAAATGATGATTCCCCGGAACGAAATGCCTCCGGAAGAACCAATGGTGTGGGTAATTTCAGCAGGTGAGTAGCCCCAAAAGTCAGCGCCAAGTAATATCCCCGTTTGTAATAAATAGCTGACCAGCGAAATGTGCATCAAAAGCACGAGAGTTAGTGCCGTCATTACAGTCAGGAACGCCAGGCGCTCTGATAACCAACAGGTAATGAGATATAAAATGCTAACTACTAGTCCGACCCGAAAGCAAAAAATCAGCAAATAAGCCATTGCCTGAAGGAATTCTGCTGCTGTGGTATAAACCACGGGGTTACTACTGGTCAAAAGGCCCAGAGCTACCTGGCAGATGATCAGGCTGATGGTAAATGCCAGTGTTAGTTTAACAGGCTGTTTGAATCGTTGCATCCTTACAGCTAAGTAACAAATACTTCCCGTTATTTTAAAAAAAATGAAACAAAAAACCCCCGGCCTTCATGGCTCGGGGGTCTGCTTTTCAGCGGATCTATGTATAGGAATCGAGTACTAGTGTTAAGTTGTAGAATTAAACTACATTTAAAATGTGTCGCAAATAGTTGATCGCCAGTTCGTTGTTTCTATTTACCCTGACAAAAATTTCCTTGAAGAGGAATTTTTCGTCTTGGTTGATTATTTGTGCCATTAGGCACTAGAAATCAAATCCCAGGTATAGCTGCAGAGCGGAGTTTTTACTGTTTTCAGTAGCATCACCAGCTGTTTCATCTTTTCCAATTTCCTGGAAACCATAATTGTATCGAATACCGAGTGTGCCATCAGGAAAGTCGAAACCAAAACCAGCTGCAACTCCGGTATCTAATGTGTTGAAATCATCCCTGTCCAGAGACTCGATATTGTTGATGCTCCCATCGTCATCTACATCTTTCACATTGGCACCTATGAGTAGTCCCAGGTATGGTCCGGCGTGTATATTGAAGTTTCCCAGCTTCAAAACACCCAGCACGGGAACTTCCAGGTAATTTAGATTGAAGCGATACTTTCCGCTTCCTCCCAGGAAGTTGCTGTATTGTATTTCGGATCCTTTTTGGGTAAACAAAAACTCCGGCTGAACCGCAAAGAACTCTGTAAGCTCAGCGCGGTGATATAAACCGGCATTGAATCCGACTTTCATGTTTTCATCATCCACATTATCTACATAAAGGTTTGTGAAGTTGACTCCTCCTTTTATTCCTGTTTTCTGCGAGAAAGCAGATAATGAAAGAGTGATAAGGATCAATATAAGGGGTAATCGGGTTCTCATGGTTCTATTGTTTTTATGTTAGAAAAAGTTTTAAAAAAAAGCCCGGCCCCAACCTGCCGGGCTTTGGACGTTGTGCAAAACACTGCACCTGATTTAGCTTTTAATGCTTATTACAAGATACTTGGAGATTTTCCAGAAGGCTTCCGGGTCAGTTACTTCCAGGTATTTCACCTTATCCGCTTCATTGACAAGTTTGTAGCTTTCGGATGGGTGCTCGGTAACGATCTCCATTTTATCACTGTCTATGTAGAATCGTTTGGTGTTTTGAATATCTACTTCGGTAAATTTATCCTGAGCAGCATCTGCCTTTAGTTCGGTTGTGCGACCGATCCAGAGAAAACCTCCTTCTTTAGTTACCAAGCCTTCTTCTTTAAGTTTCTTTTCGTTGTCTACCGCAAAATAGGCTGTATTGAGTTTTTCTTCACGATCTTCCAGCTCCTTGGTCTGTACGTCAATTGTTTCTGTTTGCAATTGTACTCTCGTGACAAGGCTGGAAACTTCCGTATTCAACTCAGCGATGTGCTGGTTTTTAGATTCCAACTCTTCCCTGAGTTGAGACAGAGCTGTTTCGCGCTCTTTCAGGTCTGTACTCATCTGATTTACTTTTCTTCTGAAAGCGGTTAGCTCCAGGTTAGAACTTTCGAGCTTGTCACTCAATGAAGCTACTTTCTGGTTGGTATTATTAATTAGATCATTGATCTTTTTCAGATCAGCTACCATACCTTCTCCACTGCTTTCAGAAAAATCTCCGGAACTTTTCGTGGAGATGAGTTTTTCCTGAGCCTTGATCTCTTCGATCTGACTTTCTACATCAGCCATTACATTCATAATAGAGTTAAAGGCTGAATCTCGCTCATGCAGCTGTTGCTCCAGCATATCAGCTTTGGATTTTAGCTGCTCTCTCTCTTTTCTGTCACATGACGAAAACAGTAGTGATCCCACCAACATGGTGGTTACTAACAGGTATTTTTGATTTGTTCGTTTCATAATTTTATGGTGATTTATTTTCTATTAGTCTTATAGTCTTAGATTCATTTGTTAAAAGGTGAATTTTACTCCCACTCCAGGGTCTATGGCCAGGTATGCGTCGCCATTTGTTGTTACCTCCAGAAATGGCTTCACATCCAGGCTTACAGCAATAGGCACTTCATTTATTTTGTACTCCATACCAAAAATGCCGTCTACACCTATCCCAAAGTCTCCTTCTGATCGCCTGTATTGGCGTATGCCGTCATAATAAACCCAGTCTGTCTGGATGGCGAGGTGGCCGCCTATACCATAGTACCAGGACAATCCGGGTGCATCAAAAGCATTGTTATACTTTTCCCATAAGGCCGTCAGTGAAAATGCACCCGGCCCAAAACCAATAATCCCCTCTACAGCCTCATCTCTGGCTGTAAAATGCTTGATGGTGATTCCAGAAGTACCGACCCCACGTACACCAATGGCTGTATTGTAATTGTATGCTTTGATGGATAGTGTAGGGGGCGTGGCATCCAGGATACCATCCTCCTTTGGATCGTTTTGGCCTGAAGCCAAAGCATTTACCGACAAAATAGTTAATCCGAAAAGCGATAAAAGTTTTATTTTATTCATGACTGTTATGCGTTTTGATATATCAATTCAGATGATATTCATTCGCAAACACTCTGTAGCCAATTACGTTCCAAACTATTTTTTATGTGTAAATTGCTTGTAATCAGCACCTTACCTTTTGGGGTTTTTCGATATTTTCTCTTTTTGAGAATGGAGTTCTCATTTTGGGTTTACGCTTCCTTTTTATCTTCTTTGAGCATACGATAGATGGTGGACTGACCGATATCCAAAAGTTTAGCAACTTTCTTAATGTCGTCATTGTGGTTTTTCAGATACATCTTCACAATTCTGAGTTCATATTCTTTCATGGTCAGGTCTTCGTCAAAGAGGTCGGTAACCGGGTCAGATTGTGTAAAAGAGATATCTTCTGAAGTGATTTCAGGCTGTTCGGACATCACTGCTGCCAGCTCTACAATGGATTTTAGCTCCCTGATATTGCCTGGAAACTGGTAGGTCATCAATTTATGCAAAGCATCTCTGGTAAAGGCTTTTGGCGCCATGTTATTTTCTTTGCAGAAATCCTCGGCAAAGCGTTTAGCAAGGATAATGACATCCTTATCTCTGTCGCGGAGTGGGGGAAGATCGATTGGCAATCCATAAAGCCTGTAATACAAGTCCTCACGGAAGTTTCCTTTTTTCATTTCCTCCAGCAGATTTCTATGCGTGGCAGCAATGATGCGGCAGTTTACTTTTACAGATTCGGTTCCCCCTACACGAATAACTTCCTTTTCCTGAAGGGCGCGGAGAAGCTTGGCTTGTAAGTGCGGATCCATTTCTCCTATTTCATCTAAAAACAGGGTGCCGCCATTGGCCTGTTCAAACTTGCCCGTATGCCGACTTGCTGCTCCGGTAAAGGCGCCTTTTTCATGGCCAAAGAGTTCACTCTCTGCAAGTTCCTTTGGGATGGCGCTCATATTTACGGCTACAAAGGGCTTTTTTTTCTGGGAGGAGTTATAGTGGATAGATTTAGCCACCATTTCTTTTCCCGTACCTGTTTCCCCGCTTATGATCACCGAAATATTATTGGTTGTTGCTTTTTCCATCATCTGGAAGACCTTTTTCATGGGCGCACTTTGGCCGATGATGGAGGTTTGGAAGTCATATTTTTTCTCTACCTCAGACTGTAAAGTTTCAATTTTAGATTGCAGCGAAGTGTTTTTGCGGATGTGCTGAACGACATTAAGCAGGCGGTCCCGAATATCTTCGGTTTTGGTAATGTAGTCATAGGCACCTGCTTTTAGCAGTTTTACGGCAGTTTCTATTTCATTCTGCTCAGAGATGATCAGCACTTCTATGGATGGGTCATATGCTTTGATCTTCCTAAGGAGGTCTTCACCATTGATGTCAGGAAGCTTATAGTCGAGCGTAACTACATCAGGCTTTTCTTTCAGGTAGGTCAGGAACTTCTCTCCATTTTCAAAAACTTCTACCTGGTAGTCCGGGTTCAGTGTCAGGTTATGATGGAGGAGTTTTCTGTACCAATCATCATCTTCAACCACAAAAATGGTAAATGGCTTGCTACTCATAGTTGGATTTACTTTGCAGGTTCGTTTTCTAAGGATTCTCTCAAAGCGTCACAAGTCAAAGATAACTCTAGTTTAATCTGATTTATGGTTTCTGCAGAAATGGTTTTGTCTTCTTTTTCTGCTCTGTTTTCGAGGCTTTTGAGCATGCCTACCAGCTTGGTAGCTTTAAAATGCCTGGCTGGTGCGACTATACGGTGGGCGGTAATGGCGATTTGGTCAAACTTCTTTTTCCGGAGGTTTTCTTCCATTGATTTCATGCCAGACTCAGCGCTGCTGATAAAAGTTTCTACCATTTCGTTAACAAAGGCTCTGTCACCCATTTGATGAAGCAGGGACAAATCTATCTCTGCGCCTTTTACATTCGTAAGTTCCGCTTTATTAGTTTCTTTAGCTATAATCTCAAAAAGTTGTTTTTCATCAAAAGGTTTTCGCAAGATGTGGTCAAACCCGTATGCTTCGCTTTGTTCTTCTTCCAGTTTTGAGACGGTGGCTGTTAATGCTATAAATGGCTTTCGTTTGTTGGGCCCTTTTCCGGCACGTATTTCTTTTACGATCTCCCATCCGTTTTTCTTAGGCATTTTCAGGTCTAGCAGGATCACATCGTAAGTGTTTTTAGTCAGGAGCCTCAAAGCCTTTTCTCCATCATATGCTTCATCATAGCTGGCATTATGCCGATCCAGCAGTGTGGTCAGGAGCTTTACATTGAAGGGTTCATCATCGGCTATGAGGGCTTTTAGTTTACCGAGGGTAGGTGATTGAGGGACTTCATTGTTGATTTTTTGATTCTCATCACCGATCTGGCAGGCAAGATTAATGGTAATGGTGGTTCCTTTTCCTTCCTCACTTTTTAAGTCAATTTTTCCTTTTTTGTGAAGTAATACAAGTTTTTTTGTAATGGCGAGTCCCAGGCCGGTGCCTTTCGAAAATGAGCTTTGATTAGCCTGCTGAAACTCCCTGAATAGTCTTGACTGCTGGTCCTTTGGTATACCGATACCGGTATCTGAAACCTGGATGGTGATCAATGCCTCGTTATTCGTATTTTTTGAACTGACTGAAAGCCTCACTTCACCATTCTCAGTGTATTTGATTCCGTTATTAAGCAGGTTGATCAGTATCTGCCTTAACCTGTAAGGATCACCGATCACTACTTTTGGCAGGCCTTCGGATGTGTAGATCAGCTTGAGTCCTTTCCGGTCTGCACTTTCCTGAAGGATTTTCATGGTGTCGCGAAACAGCTCATCTGTGTTAAATGGAGATGTTTCCAACTGCAGCTTTTCGGCCTGCAGTTTTGAGAAATCCAGGATGTCATTCAGTAGCTTTAGGAGATGCTCGGAAGACTTGCTGATAATCTCGACCTGTTCTCGCTGGTCAGCGCCAAGCTCTGACCTGAGGAGGATTTTAGAAAACCCTGAAATAGCGTTCATGGGTGTGCGGATCTCATGGCTCATATTAGCAAAAAACCGTTCTTTGGCCTTGGCGAGTGTCTCTGTAGATTTTTTAGAGTCTTCCAGTAGCTCCTGGTATTTCATGCTTTTATTATAGTAGTTAAGCAAAATGATCAGACTGGTAAGCAGAAGCAGTGTCCC
This sequence comes from Marinoscillum sp. HNIBRBA16962, assembly GCF_057801515.1. NCBI lineage: Bacteria > Pseudomonadati > Bacteroidota > Cytophagia > Cytophagales > Reichenbachiellaceae > Marinoscillum > Marinoscillum sp. HNIBRBA16962. The sequence continues at coordinate 1,292,634 of NZ_CM173603.1, forward strand.
CAGAATGGTAAAGGTGAGAATCTGTTGATTGGTCTTACTGGTTATTTCTTTAGCATGAAGTGTGTTTAGTTCCAGCTTCAGAGCTTCCCGGGATTCCAGGTAAGAAATGAGGTCCATGATCTGGTTCTGGATTCGAAAATGACTGGTTTCCAGTTCCATTTGCCTGGTTTTCATTTCTTTTCGTGCGTATTCAGAGCTGGCCCTGATTTTCCGGATTTCGTTAGATAGCTCTGTCCGGTAGCGGTGGGCTTTGGCGGTGAGGATGCTGTCTTTCACCTGGCGCTCCTGGGCTACGGTATTTGAAGGCTCAGAAGCGATCCCATCTTGCTCATCTGTCTCATCGTCTTTTTCTTTTTTCTTGCTGAAAAGTTTTTTTAGCCATCCGCGATTATCCTCTTCCTCAGGTTCTTCTTTGATGGACTCTTCCTGACTTAAAGAGTCGTTATTTATTCGGGAAGAAACAATGGAATCTGCAGATTGAGATGCATCTTCTTTGACAATTTCGGGGATTTCCTCAAGCTTTTGTTGTAAGCTGGAGAGGTCATTTTCAGCGATCTCCGGGCTGAGTTTCAGGAGCTTGTTGAGTACGTCGGTTTTTCGGTCTATCAGGTGCGCCAGTGAGTCATTAAATGCCAGGAGATCCTCATCTTCTCTGTTTTGCTTGTTGATAGAGTCCAGGAAGAAAGATACCTTCTCGGTGTAAGTATTGTAATTATCGAGGTAAAGGTCATCCTCAGTAAGCTGATAAAACTCAACCTGATTTTCCATGCCAGTTAAGGCTACCATGATCTCTTTATAAAGAAGAAGATTATTGTCCGGCAAATTGTCCGTTTCTAATCGGTATACAATTTTATTGAGGTTTAAGTAAGTAAAATACCCTGCCCCTGCTACTGAAATTGTCAGAACAATAAGGGTAAACCCAAGAAGGCTGGCAATCTGATTTCTCCTCAAACTTGATAACTGCATTTAGTGTATCATTATTAACGCCCGGGAGGAGACAGTGTTATAAATCAATCAGGATAAATCGGTCTTTTCGGTTCTTGCCAGAATCGGAGCAATGGAATCTTTCAAATCCTTTGCAAATTCTTTAATCCGGGGTGTATGTCCCTCACTTATATACCGATCAGCCTTTTGATTGATTTCACTAAGGGCTTTATTTAAATATTGGTAATAAATCACATCAAAGTTTTCCGGTTTTATTGTTTCCAGCTTTTGTACATACTCATCGCTTGGCTCACTCAGCGCACTGGCAAGCTTTACCCGCTTTACGGCAGCCTCCAACTTAAACTTCAGCAAAAGATCTTCAACAATATCCTGGACGTCCTGGGCAAGTACATAGGTTTCCCTCAGGTTTGCCTTTGCTTCAGCCGTCTCTGATAAAGCTTCTGAGAGCAACACCCGGTCATGAGTAGTCATCAGAAATTCTGCGTCCTCTCTATTCCATCCATCAAATCGCTTCTGATTGGTGTTTTGAGCGGCATAGTAGCTGTTTGATTGACAGCCTGCCAATATGATTAAACCTAAAAACAGTGTAGTAAAAGTTTTCATAGTTTTAATTTTTAACTTCAGGTAATTTTGTTCCTTTTCTTTTACCCTGACAAAACTTTCCATGTCAGAAAAGTTTTCGTCATTCTACAATAGAATACTTTGACATAATACTTCAAATATTCTATCTGTATAATCCAGGTTAAACGATAAACCGGGACAAGCGTCCCGGTTTATGACTCCATAGCCGATTATGAGGATCGGCAGTATTTCCCTTATGGATATATTAGCCATATAAGAGCACAAGGCATGCCTAATATATTAATATGACTATAACCTATTGATAATCAATGTATTGTAAGGGTGATAAATTTGGTTATTTCTGGGTTTAATCCTCATTTTGAAAATTAAATTCTCATTTTGGTAATTTGTGTGTTCATCTAAAGAATCTATGTCAAACAGAAAACGTATTATTTCGCTGATAGCTGGTCCTTTGGCCTTTCTGATCATTTTATCGTCCGATGCCTTTCCGGGAATGAGCCCAGAAGCTCAGTCCGTTTTAGCAGCCACAATCTGGATTGCCGTTTGGTGGATAAGCGAGGCGATACCCATCCCGGTCACATCCCTGTTACCAATCATTCTGTTCCCTTTATCGGGGGGATTGTCTATAGAGAAAACGACATCAGCTTATGGCCATAAGTTTGTCTTTTTGTACATCGGAGGATTTATTCTTGCTAAAGCGATCGAAAAATGGGATTTGCACAGGCGCATTGCACTCAATACGGTCAACCTTGTGGGCTCTGATGCTCGGAAAATAGTGATGGGCTTTATGGTGGCCACCGCTTTTCTGTCTATGTGGATATCAAACACTGCCACGAGTGTGATGATGCTGCCCATAGCAGTCGCCGTAGTGAGTCAGCTCAATGAAGTGAGTAAAAAGGGAGTAAGCGAGGCTTTTGGGAAGGCGTTGATGCTTGGGATAGGTTATTCCGCTTCTATAGGCGGGATATCTACCCTGATCGGTACTCCTCCTAATCTTGTCCTGGCGGGTGTGGTAAAGGAATATTATGATCTGGAGTTGATATTTTCAGAGTGGATGCTTTTGGTTTTCCCTCTTTCTTTGATCTTGCTGACGATCACCTGGATTTACCTGACACGCTTTGCATTCAGGCTGGAACGAGGTAGTCTGGCAGGTGGTAAAGAGGAGATCAGGCGTCAGCTGGCTTTATTAGGCAAGCTTTCTAAGGAAGAGCGATTGGTCCTGATTGTTTTTGTCACCACTGCTTTCTTATGGATCACTCGTTCATTTATTATAAACCCTTTTTTGCCCGCCCTGGATGATACCATTATAGCCATAGCAGCTGCAGTTTCTTTGTTCCTGCTTCCGGCTCGCGATGGTAAAAGGGTTTTGGATTGGAAAACTGCAGTAAAGATCCCCTGGGGTATAGCTTTGTTATTCGGAGGCGGGTTAGCTATTGCACAAGGTTTTAAAGAAACAGGTCTTGCCGAATGGATCGGAGGGCACTTAGGAGCCCTGGATGGTTTAAGCATACTGCTGATTCTCCTGGTGGTGGTAGGTATGGTAAACTTCATGACAGAGATTACCTCTAATGTAGCTACTACATCGATGATCCTCCCGATTTTGGCTCCGGTGGCCGTGGCAGTAGGAGTGGATCCTCTGGTGATCATGGTAGCTGCTACCATTTCGGCTTCATGTGCCTTTATGCTCCCTGTAGCTACTCCGCCTAATGCTGTTGTCTTTGGAGCTGGCTATCTGAAAATGCGGGATATGGTAAGGACAGGTGTGGTTCTTAATCTGGCTTCTATCCTGGTGGTTACCCTCTATACATACTTTCTGATGCCTTTGATCTGGTAAAATGAAATTGCAAAAAGAACGTAATTTAATTTGAGTTATGACGTTTCCGTACCTATAAACAGAATATTATTCTATATAAATTTAATATTAAGGTATAATATTCTGAATTTTCAACCTTAATTAATTTAATTATTAAGCAAATAAGCTGGTTCGCCTTACTTTATGATAAATATTTTCCGGTTCAGTCATGATTATTCCAGTTGACTTCCGGTTTGTTTGTTATTTGGTTTAAAGTAGGAATATTTGATATAAAGAAATTCAGAACGATAAGAAGCGAGACTATGAAGCCAGCAGCGAACCAAAAAAGAGACAAGATCAGTTACAATATCTTTAATGATCTGAGAGCAGAGGAGCAGGAACTACTTGGTGATTGTATGACCCGGATTATGCGTCACGTAGATAAAAACATTTCACGTGCAGAGGATCCTTCCAGGGTTTCGAGGATGCTAACCGTAAGGTGGCTGATCCACAAAAACCTTCAGAAAACAGACAATTAACATAAGCATATAGTTCAAATCGGAAAGGGGTGCTGACATTCGGCACCCCTTTTTATTTTAGCCAGGGGAAACAGGATCAATATGCAGTGGAGCAATTGTGATATCAAAAAGTAAACCGCAGATAAAGTGAAGTTCCGCAGAGGGGTTCATTTTGTCCTGAAACCACTTAGAAGCTATAGTTTTCTCCGGATTCTCAGCGGATAAAAAACAAATTCTACGGGTGGGTGCATCAGGAACGGTTTATAAAGCTTAATGATAATTTAATGCCATTAAATAATGATTTTTAAAGCCTAAAAAGACCTGTTCGTCGAACTGCCTCACACAAAACCACAACGCTATCCGGTTTGTATTGTATCAATTGATATATTGGACCATCATTTGATATAATGATCATTTGATTTTAAATCTATGTTTTACCGCCAAACCAACTTAAACTTATGGCAAACACAATTAAGATCTATTTAAAATTAGTAGGAACCGAGCCTGATTATGAGCTCCAGTGGAGCACCGACCAACAATCCTGGTCTAAAGTAACTCCTGATTCACCTACCTCCCAGGTGGACTCTGATGATGAAGTAGACTGGATAGCTGATGCCTCTATTCAAAAGGTGCAGATTAAATTTGATAAGGGAAATATCATTTCGAATAGCGATATTCGTGATAATGATACCAAGGAACCGAAAGGCCGGGTGAAAAACGGAGTAGCTCGAGGGTTATCAGATAAGTATACTATTAAAGTTCAACCTGAAGGAGGGGGTGGAATGAAGGAGTATGATCCGGAAATAGAGACTCCACCGGATGATGGAGAATGATGATCATTAATTAGTTTTAAAGTTTAAAGGGCCGATTGAACATCTGGCCCTTTTTAATTCATTTTCACTAACTTCATATATTAATATCCAAATTGAATGGAGTTATTCAATAAAAAACAGACTCTGTTTTTTTTAGCATTCTTATTTTACCTGGGTTTGGTAAGAGTTTCCTTTTGCCAAGATCAAATCAAAGCTGATAGTCTAAAAGATGAGTTTAAGAAGTCATCAAGCGATTCTACCAGTATTTTTTTGCTTGATAAAATATTGGAAAATGAACATAATAGCGATTCAATAATATATTATGCTACTTTGATGATGGACTTGGCTTCAGTGGTTGGTCATGATCATAAGATCCATCCTGCTTACATTTATATAGCAGGTGCATATCAAGATAAAGGGGAGTTAGAAAGGTCTCTATCATTCTATCTTAAGAGTTTAAGTTATGCTGATACCGATCGAAGAAAGGGTATTACATTTTCCAATATAGCACATGTATACAGTACTAATGAAGATTACGATCAATCGTTAAAATATCTTGATAAGGCGGTAAGTATTTTCACTAACCTTAAGGATTCTCTTAGATTAGGGACAACATACATTTCTCTTGGGTACAGCCACTATAAGAATGGCTCTCAGGATTCATCAATTTACTTCAGCAATCAGGCAAAAAGAATTTTTCAAGAATTAGATATAAAATATGCTGATTATTATTGGTCGTATGCTGAGGGTAATTTATCTCTGGCTTTAGCTGCATTAGGAGATTTTAATGGAGCTGAGATCGGACTAGATACAGCTATGCAAATTCTTAAAAAGTACAAGGATAATTATGCCATAGCAGATTTCGAACTCCAGCAAGCAAGAATTTATTACGAAAACAGGAAATTTGCTTTAGGGCTTCCTTTAGCTCAATCCGGTTTGAGCTTAGCAAAAGAAAATGGCTTCAAAGAACGTATTATGGATGGCACTGAAATCCTATGTAACATCCATAAAGCTTTAGGAAATTATAAGCAAGCTTTCGAATATCAAAGCTATTATATCACAGTGCGAGATAGCCTTGTAAACGCCGACCTTATCCGCAAACTAGCCGACCAACAAAAAGAATTTGAAGTAGCGCAAAAACAAGCTGAAGTAGACCTGCTAAATGTAGAAAAGCGTAACCAGCAGCTCATCCTTTTTGCGGTGGCAGGTTTTGCGATGATCCTCATCGTGCTGGCACTGATCATCTACAAGTACTACCAGTCGAAAGCCCGCGTCAATAAGATCCTTGAGAACCAAAAACAGGAGCTTGAAGCGCTTAACCAAACCAAAGACAAGTTTTTCTCCATCATCTCTCATGACCTGAGAGGACCAGTAAGTTCGTTTCACGGCATCAGCCGGATGATCAAGTACCTGGTAGAGTCCAAAGAAACCGATCAGCTATTGGAGGTGGCTGATGACATTGATCAGTCTGTAGATCGCTTGTCCAGTCTGCTGGACAACCTGCTGCAATGGGCCATGCAGCAGCAGGGGCACTTTCCCAATGTGCCGGAGAAGATCAACCTCCATGAGCTTACTGATGACCTGGTGAAAACGCTGAATACCATGGCGCAGGGAAAAAATATCAACCTTTCTGCTGAGGTGGATGAAGAGATCAACCTGTGGGTGGATAAAAACACCACCATGACGATCTTGCGCAACCTGGTTAACAATGCATTGAAATTCACACCAGAAGGGGGCTCCGTATCTATTTCAGCCTTAGCCGAGGGGGATTTTGCGGAGATCCGGGTCAGCGATACGGGAGTTGGGATCCCCAAAGAGAAGTTAAACAAGCTATTTAAACTTCAGGACAAAAAAAGTACCTATGGAACCAGTGGTGAAAAAGGGCTGGGGCTAGGCTTGCAGCTGGTTTATGAGTTTGTAGAGATGAATCAGGGCAGCATAGCCGTTGAAAGCGAGGAAGGCAAGGGAACTGCATTCACCATTCGGCTCCCGCTGTTTGAAAGTGTGGGTGTGGAGGTCTGAGGGCTGTCGAATTAATGCCTGTTTTTTCTCGATTTGTAAATCAGGAAAGAGTCATGCCATGACTACCAGCTTTGTTGTGCTTGAATAATTTTCAGATAGAGCGGGTCTTTTCTGACAAGCTAAAGTATTTTTACTAATTTAGGGCAACGTTTTTTTCGCCTAAACCAATCTATCATGGCACATTATGCAGTAGTGAACATCCTTAAATACAAGGATGGCAAGCTCTATTTTTCAGATGACGACTCTTCCTGGGAGGAGGTAACTCCCGAATCCGTCACCGGATATCCGAAACAGAACGAACTGATCCTGTGGTATGCAGGACCAGGAGTAAAGCGGATCACTTCACTGGATTTTCATGATCCGAGCGATTTTAAATTTGGGCCCGAGGCCAGGTTTAAAGGAAGGCTCTGGGTAGGAAAGATCAAAAAAGATGCAGATATAGGAAATGAGCCGAAGTACTCTATCTCCTTTAAGGATAGATTTGGGAGGAAGCATACGGTGGATCCTAAATTAAAAATCGAGCATGGGGACGGTGGCTAAAAACTTTTGTTGCTTATGCATTATCCTATTTCCCCTAATTAGTATTCATGCACAAGATTCTCGCCTTTTTGATAGCTTAAAGCAAGTCTATGAAAACAAGGATTATGAGGATTCCCTCAGGCTTCCCTTATTGAGGAAGTTAGGGTTCAATGCTAATGATCCGGACACAGCAATTTTTTATGCTAAAATATATTTGGATGAGGCACCCAATGATGAACACAAAAGTTATGCATATGGTCATCTTGGAAATGCTTATAGAATAAAAGGTGACTACCCAATTGCGATTAAACATTACCTTAAGAGTCTTGAATATGCAAAGATTGCTGAAAATAAGTCAGCAGTTGCTAGCAGCCTGGCTGTAATTGGGGATATTTATTCTGTAACAGGAAATCATAATGAGGCTGTTTCATATTATCATCGGGCTATTGATATCCTCGAAGAGGGGGATAATTTGAAATTTCTTGCGACCGTAATGCTGAACCTTGGGGATGAGTTCTACAATGTAAAATCCCTTGATTCAGCTTTGTTTTATTTTGAAGAGGCAGGAAAAATTTTTGAAGAGATTCATTACCAGGCTGGTATAGCTTACAATCTTGGTAATATCGGGTTGGTTTATGCAGAGCAGGGAATCCATGAACTTGCTGAAGATAATATAAGTAAGGCAGTTGAGATACTGAGCGATATGGAAGACTACTATGGCATCTCCGCCTACCTCACCTACATGGCGGATGTCTATGTAGAAAAGAAGAACTATGATGAGGCACTAAAATATGCCAAACAGAGCTTTGAGATAGCTATGGCCAATGGGCTCAAAGAGCAGGTTCAGGATGCAAGCCTTAAGCTTTCAGAAATTTATGAGCTCAACGGTCAGATTGCCAACGCCTATAAATTTCATAAAAAGTATGTAGCCTATAGAGACAGTGTAAATAATGAGGAAACCATTCAAAAAATAGCCGATCTGAGGAGAGAATATGAAGTAGGTCAGAAACAAGCTGAGGTAGATCTGCTCACTATACAAAAACGAAACCAGAACATCATCCTCTTTGCGCTCACAGGATTTGCTTTCATTTTGGTGATCCTTGCTTTTATCATTTATAAGTACTACCAGTCTAAAGCCAGGACGAACAAGATCCTGGAAACGCAAAAGCGGGAGCTGGAAGCACTCAATCAAACCAAAGACAAGTTCTTCTCGATTATCTCTCATGACCTTCGCGGACCGGTGAGCTCGTTTCATGGGATCAGCCGGATGATCAAGTTTTTAGTACAGACGAAGGATACGGATCAGCTGCTTGAAATCACCGACGATATCGATCAGTCGGTAGAGCGGGTTTCGGCATTGCTGGACAACCTGCTTTCCTGGGCCATGCAGCAGCAGGGCCATTTTCCAAATGTCCCCGAAAAGGTTGATCTGAAAGAGCTGGCCGATGAGCTGGTCCAGACACTTAAAACCATGGCAAATGGTAAAAACATTGAGCTTTCCAGTGAAATCCATTCACCGGTCAGTCTTTGGGTGGATAAAAACACCACCATGACCATTCTTAGAAACCTGGTCAATAATGCATTGAAATTTACTCCGGAAGGAGGCTCGGTGACGATCTCCGCTTCCGAAAAAGGTGATTTTGCAGCGATCCGGGTTTCAGATACGGGGGTTGGGATCCCAAAAGAAAAGCTGCATAAGCTGTTTAGGCTTCAGGATAAGAAGAGTACCTACGGGACAAGCGGTGAGAAGGGGCTGGGGCTTGGTTTGCAGCTGGTTTATGAGTTTGTAGAGATGAATGGTGGTACCATAGAGGTGAGCAGCACCGAGAAGGAGGGAACGACATTTACGGTGAAGCTACCGCTGTTTGAAAGTGTGGGAGTAGAGGCTTGAGACTAACCCTATGTCATATTCAAAACCATCGTCCCAAAACCATGTCTTCACGGTCTGTTTTATCATAGAATTTCGTGGGGGACACGAAATTGGGCGCATACCCAGATCAAACACTGTCGGTCAGAAAAGAGTAGGGCCGATGAATCATATTTTACATAAAAACATTCTTCAGGTAATTATTCCGGATATCTCTGTATACATAAAAATCAGAATCAATGCTTGCTACATCTGTGAACCCTGTGTTTTCCGAGACAACTATTAGAGAAGCATCAGCCAGATCCATAGGCACATCATTGTATTTTTCAGTGAGCTCAACGATTCTTGGTAAATGGTTAATGTCTAAAGAAAATAATTGTAATCCACCCCTCCGGATCCATTTGAGAAAGGCTAGTTGGACTTTGGTATTAAAATCCAACATATGCGTAACCTCCGTAATCACGGGCCAGGTGGCCCATAACTGACCCTTAAATTCTTTGATGAATTGAAGTGCTTTTAAATGGTACTTATCACTTTTATCAAAAAGACCGATCAAGGGGCCTGCATCAATGAGTATGCTTCTCACCTAGCTTCTTTTTAAGTGTTTTTTTGTAATTTGATGAGGCGTCAGGGTTTCCACTTCCTTCCTGGCCAAACAAGTCCTTACCCAGGTCAAATGGAGATTTACTCAATTCTTCTTTCGTGAAATAGTGAACCAGGGCTTCTTTCACAATAGAGGACTTTGAGCAGTTCTTTTGCTGACTGTACTGCTTTAGCTTTTCTTCTAATTCCTTATCGATCCTGACATTTAGCATCTTTCTACAGGTTTGTATTACAAATGTATTACAATTATTTATGGTAACAAAGTTCCATATTTCATCATTCCACTTTCTTCAAATCCATCTCATCAAAGAAGATGTCGTAGTTAGGGACATCAAAGTGGAGGCCTTTTACCTCCAGATTATTATCCATCAGAAACTGTACAGTGCCGAAATCAAACCAGGCGTGTGTGTACTTCCAGTGAATCTCCCAGATATTGTAGTGCCAGTGGGTGAGTGAGGCGGATAATCCGGGATTATCTTCAAATACGAGAAATAGCTGATCTTCCTTTTCTTTGACATACACCTTACCATGCATTCCTGAATGATAAGCGCCGGTGTACTCCTCCAGAGGGTGGATTGGTTTTATTTTCTTTTTACGCTCCTTTTTGCGTGAGTCAATGGTTTCGGCCTGTGAGTCATCAGCTTTTGACCGTTCCAGCCACTCTTTTGACCAGTCCCGGTTATCCTTTCCGGTAAATTGATTTAAAATATACAGGCCCAGAGGCAGCGTATTTCCTTTCATGGTGTTTGTGAGTATTACAATGCCCAGGTTTTCTCCTGGCACCATCAGCACCCGGGAATACATCCCGTCGTATCCGCCGCTGTGGGTAACTACTTTGTTCCCATAGTAGTCCAGCAATTCCCAGCCCAGTCCATAGCCCCAAAAACTTCTTCCAGGGACAAACTCCAATGATTTTTCGGAGATCTGACGACTATTGTGGATCGTCCATAATTTGTTCTGGCTTTCTTTCCTGATCAAAGTATCTTCATTCCAAACTCCATTATTCAGGTTCATAAGCATCCATTTACTCATATCCTCCACACAGGAAATGATCCCTCCGGCAGCACCCGTCTGATCCCAGTTTACCCAGCTGATCACTTCCGTGCCGTTTTCGTAAGGTTTATGCGGCGAAGCATAATTGCCGAGCCGGGGAAGCTTATCGGTACTCGTTATGGTACGCGTCATTCCTAGAGGCTCAAAAAAGGTTTCTCTTGTATATTTATCCCAGTTTTTACCTGAGGCCTGTTTAATTACCTCGCCGGCGGTGATAAACATGAGATTTGAATATCCGTATCCATTTCTGAACCCATAAGCCTGAGGGACATATTTGATTTTCTTTATGATCTCAGGTACTGACAGGTCAGATTTATACCACATCAGGTCTCCGCTGAAGGTCCCTAACCCCACTCTATGGCATAGCAAATCCACAACCCTGGCCTCTGACGTAACGTACGGATCGTATAGCTCAAAATAGGGAATGTAATCCGTTACCGGGTCATTCCAGCTTAGTTGCCCTTTATCCACAAGGTCTGCAATGGAGGAGGCTACAAATGCTTTAGTATTTGATGCAATGGCAAAAAGTGTTTTTTCGTTGACAGGGTCGCTTTTTCCTTTCTCCTTCACACCATATCCTTTGGAAAGCAGGACTTCTCCGTCTTTGACAATGGCTACAGCCATGCCAGGGATATCCCATGCTTCTCCGGACTTAGCAATGTATTCATCGATCGTCTTTACATCAGGCTGACTTAATGCATAGAAAGCCAGGCCTACAAAGAGGGCAAACAATAACTGTTTCAATTAAAATGCGGGTTTCAATTCCGAATCTGATTCAGAACGGAAGATACGATTTCTTCGGGACTCTTAGAAATATCCACATAGATGGCGTCACTCGGGATTTCTAAGGTATCAAATTGGCTTTGCAGCAGTTCAGGGGGCATGAAGTGGCCTGCGCGGGCATTTACCCGATCGAGTATTTGCTTTTGAGAACCATAGAGCAGCACGTAGGTGATTTTTCCTGCCTCATCGAGTGTTTTTCGGTAACTTTCTTTTAGAGCTGAGCAGGCCAGAATAAGCCCGTTTTCCTCTTTTATAAGTTGAGCGAGCCGCTCCAGCCAGGGTTTTCGATCCTGATCCGTTAATGGTTCACCTCGTTTCATTTTATCCACATTGGTCTTTGGATGAAAATCATCCCCGTCATAGAAAGGGAGATTAAGTGATTTGCTTAAAAGCTTACCGATTGTGGATTTTCCGGACCCGGATACACCCATGACTACAATATTCATATCAGCTAAAATAGGCACTTAACAGAAAATGCTCAAAAGGATGCAAATGGTGTGATAGCTTTTTACTGCTTAACTGCGCTTCTCTAAGTTCTCTGCGGTTAAAAAGTGGAATAAGATATTTTGTAATTGAAAATAAAGGCAAATTTTATTTTGTGAAAATAGAAATGTATTTGACCAGTGAACCTTTTAGGTTCTAGATGGCTTCAATTAACTTAGCGCAAATTTGGTCAGAATGGTCACATTCCTTGTTTATTTACCTTTTCTACTGGGTTTCGTCGTGATCGGCGTTTACGGAGAGCGGAAAATAGCCGGCTTTATCCAAAACCGCCTCGGTCCGATGGAGGTAGGGCCGGTGGGCCTTTTTCAGACCATTGCTGACCTGCTCAAAATGCTTCAGAAAGAAGATATCAGACCTAAAGCAGCCGACAAAGTGCTGTTTATGGTAGCGCCAATTGTGGTATTTGGGGCTGTTTTTGCCGGGTTTGCGGTGTTGCCTCTTAACATGAAACTACCCGGTGCAGTGCTTTCATCCGGTGTGTTTTATCTGCTGGCAATTGTCTCGATCGACGTGCTGGGCATCCTGATGGCAGGCTGGGGATCCAATAATAAATATTCCCTGTTTGGTGCGATGCGCTCAGTGGCACAGATCATTTCATATGAGATCCCGCTGGGACTGAGTGTGCTTTGTGTGGTCATGGTGAACCAATCACTGGATTTGCAGGAGATCAGTATGCAGCAGGGAATTCTCACAAGCGAGAAAAGTTATTTTCTGGGTATCAAAGCACTGGATGTGACCGAAGCTGGTGGTTTTCTCAGCTGGAATGTCTTTACCATGCCGGTACTCTGGATTGCTTTTTTGGTTTTCTTTATTTCAGGCCTGGCAGAAGCCAACAGGACTCCTTTTGATCTGCCTGAATCTGAATCAGAGTTGATCGGTGGATATCATACCGAGTATTCCGGGTTTCGCTGGGGGCTATTTATGCTTACCGAATATGCCATGATGCTTTTAATCGCATTTTTATCGGCCATTTTGTTTTTCGGTGGTTGGAATACCCCGTTTCCAAACATGGGGTCAGTGGCATTGGCAGACTGGACCACCGGGCCGGTTTGGGGTGTGATCTGGCTTTTCGGTAAAGCTACTTTCTTCATTTTTCTGATGATGATCATTCGCTGGACATATCCACGTCTGCGCGTTGATCAGCTGATGAATTTATCGTGGAAGTATTTAACTCCCGCGGTTATTTTGTTGTTGTTTGTAGTTGGGATATGGAAATTGTGGATGATATGAGTAACTACTTCAAAAATATCAAACATGCGTTTGGTACCATGACCGATGGGCTGAAGCTGACGTTTCGCTATCTGACTGATGCGAGAAAGTCACGAACACCAATCGGTGTGGCAGATAATGACTATTTCAAAGCGGATAAGGGAATAGTGACCCTGCAATATCCGTCAGAGTCATTTCCTGTGCCCGATACGGGAAGGTACCGTTTACATAATGAAATAGATGACTGCATAGTCTGTGATAAATGTGCAAAGGTGTGTCCGGTAGATTGTATTGAGATAGATGCGATCCGGTCACCGGAAACCATTGGTGTGACTTCTGACGGTACACCCAAGCGGATCCATGCAGCTAAATTTGACATAGATATGTCGAAGTGCTGCTTCTGCGGGCTTTGTACGACTGTTTGTCCTACAGAGTGCCTCACGATGACCAAGGTTTATGACTTTAGTGAGTTTGAGGTGGAAGATCATGTTTACTCGTTTTCTGAAATGAGCCTCGTGGAAATTGCTCAGAAAAGAAAAGAGCTGGAGGAATATGAAGCTCAAAAAGCTGCTGCAAAAGAACAGAAGGCAGAAACAGCTGAGGGGAAACCGGCTGTAAAGCCAAAAGTCGGTGCCAAGCCTGCTATCAAACCAAAAACCGGTGGCGGATCTAAACCGGTGATGAAGCCTAAAACAGGAGGAAAACCGGTTATTAAACCGAAACAGCAGGGTGGTGATGCAGGAGCGGAAAAGAAAGCTTCCGAACAGTCTGGATCAGCTAAGCCCAAGCCAAAATTCAGACCAAAGCCCATGATAAAACGAAAACCAAAAGATGATGGAGATAAGTAAACTGCTGTTTTTTGGTTTTGCGGCGATGGTGATTTTACCGGTGATCTATCTGGTATTTGCTAAAGATATTATTCGTGCAGCTTTTGCTGTAGTGGTATCTCTTTTAGGTATTGCAGCGTTATTTGTGCTCTTGCAGGCCGAATATATGGCGGTGGTGCAGATCCTGATCTATGCAGGGGGAGTTATTGTACTGCTTATTTTTGGTATAATGCTGACCAGGCGGATAGGAGATAAGGGTGTTTTTACAGGGCATCGCGGGCTCATATCCGGTGCACTGGCATTTGTGGCTTTTCTCAGTATTCTGGTCACACTGATCCACAGATCAGCAGGTACTTTTAACCAGGGGGCTGCACAGACGGGAGATCAGGTAACACAGATCGGGGTGTTATTTCTGACCGATTATCTGCTGGGTTTTGAGCTGATCGCCTTTATACTGCTGGTAGCTTTGGTTGGCGCGGCATTTTTAGCTAAAAAATCCAATAGTGCATGAGTGAGATCCCTGTAAGTTGGTTTTTGTATGTTGGCGCATTCCTTTTTTGCGGAGGACTTTTGATCGTCCTTATCAAAAAGAATGCGGTTTTTGTGCTGATCGGGATAGAGCTGATGCTAAACGCGGCGAACATCAACCTGGTGGCTTTCTCCCGGATGGATCCGGATCTCAATGGTCAGATGTTTGCCATTTTTTCAATAGTCATTGCCGCAGCGGAGGCCGCAATAGCTTTAGCCATACTTTTAAATATTTATAAAACCTATCAGTCGTCTGATCTGGATGATTTGACCGAATTGAAAAACTGACTTGAACAGCCAGATAACCTATATGATCTTAGCCCTGGTAATGCCGCTTGTTGGTGGTATATCAGCTTATTTCCTGGGCAGGAGACGTGCTGGAGCAGTGAGCGTATCAGGGATCTTTCTGGGCTTCCTTTTTGCATTACGGTTAATTGCTGCAGATGAACCAATAGCAGCTTACTGGGAGTGGCTGCCCGGAATGGAGCTTGGTTTTTACCTGGACAACATTGCCATTGTGCTGATCTGCCTGGTGTATTTCATTTCCCTTTTGGCTCATCTTTTCTCCATTCATTACATGAAAGGGGAGGCTGGGCTGCACCGGTACTTTTTCAAGCTCGGGTTTTTCACCTCTTCGATGCTGGGCCTGTTAGCAGCAGACCACTTTGTTTTGCTGTTTATTTTTTGGGAGCTGGTTGGTTTTTCGTCTTACCTGCTTATCGGATACTGGTTTAAGGATCAGCAAAAAGCACAATCGGCCCGTGAAGCATTTATGGTCAACCGGGTAGCAGATGCAGGATTGTTAGCAGGAGTAATACTTATGATCACGGTAGTAGGCCAGCCTTACCTCTCTCAATTGGAGCGTGTTCCAGCCGATTTGATCGTTCATTTAGCCGGATTTGGGTTGGTGATCGGCGCCCTGGGTAAGTCTGCTCAGTTTCCTTTTTTCGGATGGCTTCCAAAAGCGATGGTGGGCCCTACACCGGTTTCCGCCCTGATCCATGCTGCTACCATGGTGGCTGCCGGGGTTTACCTGTTGGTAAGAGTGGTTCCCTTTCTCAGTCCCCTGGTGTTAACTTTTACGGCTTTTGCCGGAGCCCTTACTGCCCTTATGGCTGCTTACGCTGCTATTACCCAGCATGATATTAAAAAAGTACTTGCCTACTCCACCATTTCTCAGCTGGGCTATATGGTCATGGGAGTAGGAGTGGGGGCTTACCAGGCCTCATTGTTTCATTTGTGGACCCATGCTTTTTTCAAAGCCGGCCTTTTCCTGGCGGCTGGAGCTGTTATTCACTTTATGCATCAGGCCAACCGTGATGTAGATGGTCAGGATATGCGAAACATGGGAGGGCTGCAAAAGGAATTACCAATTACTGCTCTGGTATTTATGGTTTGCGGGCTTGCGTTATCCGGATTACCCTTTTTTAGCGGTTTCCTGTCCAAAGAAGGAATTCTTGCCGGAGCGTGGGTTTGGGCCAGTCAAATAGAGGGAGCAGGCAGCTGGGTTGCTTACCTGGTGCCGGATATGGCTTTTCTGGCAGCATTTTTAACGCCTTTTTATATCGGGCGGCAGGTACTGCTGGTGTTTTTTGGGACAGCTCGAAAAGAAAGGCTCCCGGTGACCAGACCCGAACCCATCATTTTTGTGAGAGTGCCATTACTGCTTTTGGGAATGGGCTCCCTATGGTTTTTTAATGCTTTAAATCCTTTTAACGCTCACGGTTGGTGGCTGAATGAATACTTGTTTTCATTGGAAATAATTGAAGAAGCTGACGGGGCGGCGATGATCCAGCAGATTACTCTAAGCCTGTCCATTGCCTTATCCATTTTAGGTTTAGCTCTGGCTTACTACCGGTTCAGGCCGGGCAGTTTTCGTCAGAGTAACTATGAGGTGGCTTTTGCCCCAGACAAGGGATACCTCAAGGTATCTTATAGTGAGTGGTTTATCAATGAATTTTATGAGTTCCTTTCTGTTGGTTATCTCTGGCTTGCTAACTTCGCCCGAAGTATTGACAGACGTGTGATAGACCCCATAGTCCATTTTATAGGGGTAGGCGCGGTAGTTTTTAGCAAGTTTCTGAGCATTATCGACCGGGAGATTGTGGACGGGTTAGTAAATTTCATCGCCTGGATCTCCAGACAGACCGGTACTTTGCTGAGCAGGGTGCAGGCTGCACGCGTTCAGACTCAGATTGGCTGGATGGTACTAACAGTGCTTTTGATCATTTTATGGTTTCAACTTAGGGGTGAATAACAAATGATGAATTACCTTCTTTCTTTACTCATTTTTGTGCCTGTTGGGGCAGCTTTCCTGATTGGGGTTATTCCCAAGTCGCAACCCCGGCTGATCAAGATTGTCGCCCTGTTTGCTACCATTGTACAGTTAGTGTTTGGGCTCACATTATTCTTCAGTTATGATGGCTCCATAGTGCCTGAAGAGTGGAGCGGCGCCTTTCAATTCGTAGAACTCACCGAATGGATTTCTTTACAGCTTGGTGACCATGGCAGCCTGAAAATTGATTACTTCCTGGGGGTGGATGGAGTGAGCATGCCTTTAGTGGTTTTAAGCACTATCCTTCTGGTGGTGGGAGTGGTTTCATCCTGGAATCTGACTGAAAAGGTTAAGGGATATTTTATGCTATACCTGATCCTGAGTGGGAGTATTATCGGGTGTTTTGTTGCGCTGGATTTCTTCCTCTTTTATGTCTTTTTTGAGTTTATGCTTTTACCCATGTTTTTCCTGATCGGGATATGGGGAGGGCCCAGGAGGTCGTATGCTTCCATTAAGTTTTTTCTCTACACCCTGCTGGGTTCATTATTCATTTTGATTGTAATGATCGGTCTTTACCTGTCAGTGGGGACCGTTGAAAATAATGGAGAAATAGTTCATACGTTTAGCCTCATTTCGATGATGGATGGCGCTTACCTGCAGGATGCGCTGTTGGCTCCCGGGAATGATTATCTTCTATTTGGGATGCCAGTGAGGTACGTGGCTTTCATTTTTCTGATGATCGGGTTTGCCATTAAGCTTCCGGCAGTTCCGGTGCACACCTGGCTCCCGGATGCCCACGTAGAAGCGCCCACGGCTATTTCAGTGTTGCTGGCCGGGATACTGCTAAAGGTTGGGGGATACGGTTTCTTCAGAATTGCATACTCTATTTTTCCTGATGCAGCTATTGAGTTTGCATATCCGGTTGCCATTTTTGGGGTGATCTCCATTATTTATGGAGGCCTGGTGGCTATGGCGCAAAATGATGTGAAGCGCCTCATTGCTTATTCATCGGTTTCACATATGGGATTTGTGATGCTGGGATTAGCTGCCCTGACCAGCGAAGGGGTTTCCGGATCCCTTTTTCAAATGGTATCGCATGGTTTTATATCCGGGGCGTTGTTCCTGGTGGTTGGGGTGATTTATGATCGAACTCACGATCGTCAAATAGAGGGTGTCAGTGGCCTGGCGAGTAAAATGCCCGGGTACACTTTCTTTGTGGTGATTTTCTTTTTTGCTTCATTAGGATTGCCAGGATTGTCCGGGTTTGTTGGAGAGGTGTTGGTGCTGATGGGAGCCATAGGGACCGAATCTTCTACAGGATTATTTTCAAAATGGGTAGGTATCATCGCCGTATCAGGGATTATTATTTCCGCAGGGTATTATTTATGGACCCTTCAGCGGATGTTCTTTGGAGAATTTTGGACCAAGGAAGCAGCGTGGAGCGAGAAAATGAAAGATCTCACTACCCGTGAATGGATCATGTTGGTTCCTCTTGCGGTATTGGTTCTTTTATTTGGAATTTTCCCGTCGATACTTCTTGACCCCATCGATAACTCATTAAAGTTTTTTGTAGATCACCTGATCAGCCAGGGAGAATTTTATCTAAATCAATGATGCTCTTGGAACAGCTACAGGCAGGTCAGCTACAGGATATTTTGGATCAGCTTTTGCTTTTGCGGTATGAGATCGCATTGGTAGCAGGAGCAATGCTTGTCCTCACAGGAGGCCTGTTGTTTTCGAAGCCTCTTGTATCAAAATTGCTTTATGTCATAGTGTTGCTGGTGGCTCTTTTTGGAGTAACTGTCCGTTCGGAAGAGGTGATCATCCTTTCCGATTTCCTGGTCATGGATGGGCTGGGTGACTTATTCAAAATAGCCTTTGCTGGTTTGTCTCTTTGGATAGTGTTTTTCCCAGAGGTGCGTGAGCGGAAGTCTGAGTTTTATTTTCTGCTCTTATCAGTGATTTTGGGCAGTACCCTGATGCTTTCTGCCAATCATCTCTTAATTATTTACCTTGCCGTAGAGCTTACCTCTTTTGCATCCTACCTGATCACCAATTTCAATTTTGAAAAGCGTTCGTTTGAAGCAGGGCTGAAATACCTGCTATTTGGTGGAGTGAGCTCTGCATTTGCCTTGTATGGAGCGTCATTGATTTATGGGTTTACAGGTACCCTTGTATTATCCGAAATGGATTTTAATGTGATAGGCAGTTCAGGTTTACTGAATTTCGGGCTGGTGACATTCATGGGTGGCTTACTGTTCAAAATAAGTTTGGTTCCTTTCCATATCTGGACACCATCAGCGTATGAAGAAGCACCTACCGAATCGCTCCCGATCCTGGCTTCTTTGCCTAAAATCGGGGCTTTGGTATTGCTTCACAGGATATTCAGGCAGTTAGACATTTTTACTGTAAACTGGCTTTTTGTTGCCGTCGCAGTGATCGGTATGGCAACGATCGTGCTGGGGACACTGGGCGCTATGCGTCAGCACAACGCAAAAAGGCTGATTGCTTACGGAGCTATAGCCCATTCCGGTTTTTTGCTGGTTCCTTTACTTATCCCCGGTGAGACTGGAGCTAATGCATTTATCTGGTATGGGGTGGTGTATATGTTTATGAATCTGGCTGTATTTCATCTGCTTGCCATTTTTGAGGAGCTCGGCATCAAAGATGTTGAGGATTTTTCCGGGCTGAGAGCTGACCAGAGTTACCTCGGGAGTTTGTTTGTTTTGGTATTAATAGCTTTGGTAGGGTTACCTCCCACTGCCGGCTTTACCGCAAAATTTTATTTGTTTTCGGCTTTGTGGTCCTGGTATGAAAACATTGGTGATCCTTTAATGCTCACGTATCTGGGTGTGGGGGTCTTGAGTGTGGTGTTTTCACTTTTCTTTTATTTGAAAATCCCGTATAATTTTTTTCTCAAAGAATCTCAAAATGCAAATACGGTCAGGATCCAGTTTTATCAACGACTTTTGGCAACTATTTTCACAGGAGTGTTGTTATCGATTTTCTTTAGGCCGGATTTATTGAATAACATTGCGGAAAATATTAAATTCATTGCTTGGTAACTGACAAATGAGCGACGCGATAAAACACGAATGTGGAGTAGCAGTGCTCCGTCTTCGACGACCCCTCCAATACTATATTGATAAATATGGCACTCCGGCTTATGCTGCAAAGAAAATGTACCTGCTCATGCAGAAGCAGCATAATAGAGGGCAAGATGGAGTAGGGGTAGCAAACATCAAACTGGATATGCCTCCGGGCACAAGATATATCAGCCGGTACCGCACCACCAATCAGCAGCCTATAGAAGATCTTTTCGGGAAGATCAGTAAGAAATACAGCAAGGCGCAAAAAGAAGGAAAAGAGAACTACACAAATGCTCTATGGATGAAGGAGCATTTTGCGTTTACAGGGGAGGTATGGCTTGGCCACCTGCGGTATGGTACTCACGGAAAAAACAACATCGAAAGCTGTCATCCTTTCTTAAGGCAGAATAACTGGAGAAGCCGAAACCTTGTCATGGCCGGCAACTTCAATATGACCAATGTGGATGAGTTGTTTAATAAACTGGTAACACTTGGTCAGCATCCCAAGGAGATGGTGGATACCGTCACTGTAATGGAGAAAATCGGTCACTTTCTGGATGAAGCAAATCAGGCGATTTTTGATAAGTACCGTGGACAAAAGACTAATCAGCAGATCACTGAGATCATTGAAGATGAAATTGATCTGCGAAGAGTTTTAGAAAAATCCTGCCGTGATTTTGACGGAGGATATATTATGACAGGAATGGTAGGCTATGGAGCTGCTTTTGTGGCCCGTGATCCTCATGGCATCCGTCCTGCTTATTATTATGCAGACGATGAAGTGGTCTCTGTTGCTTCAGAGAAACCTGCTCTTAAAACAACTTTTGACTGTGCTTATGAGGACATAAAGGAGATAAAGCCGGGACATACCCTGATCATTGATAAAGATGGAAGCTTCAGGGAGGAGCCTTTTATTCAGTCAGGGGAAAAGAAATCCTGTTCATTTGAGCGTATTTACTTTTCAAGAGGCACTGACCCGGATATCTACAATGAGCGCAGAAAGCTTGGGGAGCTGCTTATCCCTCAGGTATTAAAAGCTGTGAATTTTGATCTGAAGAATACCATTTTCAGCTACATCCCAAACACAGCAGAAACCTCTTTTCTGGGTCTGCTGAGAGGTATAGACCAATACCTTATCAATCAACGCAAGGACATCATTCTTGATGAAAAACCCAGCGCTGATTCTCTGGAAGATATTTTATCATTCAGGCCGAGGGTGGAGAAGCTTGTGCTTAAGGATGCCAAGCTCAGAACGTTTATCACAGATGATGCGCATCGCGATGATCTGGTAGCTCACGTTTACGATACCACTTATGAGGTAATTAACAAAAATAAAGATACCCTGGTAGTCATAGATGATTCTATTGTGCGTGGCACTACATTGGAAAAGAGTATTCTTACCCTTCTAGATAAGCTTGAGCCTAAAAAAGTAGTTATCGTATCATCAGCACCTCAGATTCGGTTTCCGGATTGCTATGGTATAGATATGAGTAAGATGAAAGAATTTGTGGCTTTTAGAGCTGTATTGGCCCTGTTGGAAGAGCACAATAAGGAATATTTACTAGATGAGGTTTTTGAGAAATGCCTTGCCAGTATCAGAGAGAAAAGTGCTCCAAACTATGTGAAGGAATTATATAAGCCGTTCACTTATGACCAGGTATCAGCAAAAATTACAGAAATTGTAAAACCAAAAAACATGAAAGCTGAGCTCGAAGTGGTTTATCAGACCGTCGATAACCTGCATAAAGCCTGTCCACACCATCTTGGTGACTGGTATTTCACCGGAGACTACCCTACACAGGGGGGGAACCGGGTGGTTAATAAAGCCTTCATCAACTTCATGAAAGGAGCAGAAGTCAGAGCTTATTAAGCGTTTCGCAAAACCAATTCTTTTCCGGAACCTTTCATAACTAACCCTCGTTTAGGTACCATATTCATTTGGCAAATAAGCCTTCTTAAATGGCTTGGTATTGAAAAAGTGGAAATTTGAAGGCTAAAATTTGGAATTCATCTAAAATTTCTCAAAAATGTCGGCTATTTATCATAAATCATTTTGATGTTTGAATAATCTGATTCACCTTTGAGGTATCAATTCTAGAAAAATTGATTTATAAAGAAGCGTGGAGAGACAGGCTCTGAGAAACGCTAGCAACCTGAAAACTAAAATTAAGGTGCTAATTCCTGATTTCTTCTGTATAGTCAGAAGAAGGATATGAATTAATTGATATGAAAATTACTAAAAACGTATTCTTTGATCTCTTCATTAGGCCGGTAAGCAAATGGGCTGTGTGTTGTTGCTGTTGTTGTAAATGATCAGAAACCTTCTGATTTTTTCACAAGAGCAATTTTTAAACCGATAACACACAAAAACTAATGAATACAATCAAAACTAACTTCCTGAACAAACTAAACAGTGCATGCTGTATCTGTATGTGTTGTTGTGTATGCTGTATTTGTACAGCCTACCCGGGGAAGCATTATGTGTAACAAATAAAGAATTTTAACAATAATGTGTCAGAAACCCCGGAGATGAAACCTCGGGGTTTTTTTATGACCAGAAAAAATTAAAGACATGAGCACACAAACAATTAGTCCAGAGGCAGTCGCTGATATACAGGAGCTTAAGGAAAAGATCCAAAGCTTTAAGCTGGGGCAGATTCCGGAAGAGCGTTTTAAGGCTTTTCGGCTGGCCAGAGGGGTTTACGGTCAGCGACAGCAAGGCGTGCAGATGTTTCGTCTTAAACTACCGTACGGCAAGATCACTGCTGATCAGCTGGAGACGGTAGCCAACCTTTCAGAAACGTACACCAATGGAAATCTGCATCTGACCACCCGGCAGAACATTCAGCTTCATTATGTGAACCTGGATGATACCCCGGAGATGTGGGAAGCTCTGGAGAAGGTAGGAGTTACGACAAAAGAGGCCTGTGGAAATACGGTCAGGAATGTAACTGCATCTCCTTTTGCCGGTATAGATCCGGAAGAGCCGTTTGATGTGGCCCCTTATGCTCAGGGTGTATTTGAGTACTTTTTAAGAAATCCTATATGCCAGGAGATGGGGAGAAAGATTAAAATAGCTTTCTCTTCCAGCCGTGCAGATGCTGCCTTTACTTACATTCATGACTTTGGGTTTATCCCTAAACTGCAAGGAAAGAAGCGCGGGTTTGAGGTTCTTGTAGGAGGAGGGCTCGGGGCTCAGGCTTTTGTGGCACAAAAAGCTTATGATTTCCTGCCGGAGGATGAGCTTATTCCTTTTGTGGAGGCCGGATTGCGCGTGTTTGATCGATATGGAGAGCGCGAGCGGAGACATAAAGCCCGAATGAAATTCCTGATCGATCCTAAGAAAGGTTTGGGTCTTGATGGGTTTATGGAGCTGGTAGACAAGGAGCGAAAGGCGCTACCATATCACTCCTACCAGATAAGTGTGCCAAAGGAAAAAACTCCGGTGCCTGAAGAAAAGCCAATATTTGCTATAGACGATTTTGAGTATGATGAAGCTTATAAGCAGTGGTTTTTAACTAATGTGTTCGAACAAAAGCAAGAAGGATTTTATGCTGTGAAAGTCAGGGTTCCTTTGGGTGATATCCACGCTAAAACTGCAAGAAAGCTTTCCGATATCGTAAGAAATTGGGCGGCGGATGATATCCGAATAACCCTCAATCAGGGCTTATTGCTTAAATACATTACGCTGGAAGATATTCCTGCAGTCTATGCTGCATTGAAGGAACTGGATCTCTCTGCTCCGGGATTTGATACACTAGCAGATGTTACAGCGTGCCCCGGCACTGATACGTGTAACCTTGGGGTAACTAACAGTACGGCTTTGGCTAAAGTGCTGGAGGATACGATCCGTGATGAATTTCCGCACCTGGTGGACGAGTCTTTGATCAAGATCAAGATCAGTGGTTGTATGAATTCCTGCGGCCAGCATATGGTTGGTAATATCGGTTTTCACGGAAGCAGTATTAAGCATGGAGACAAGGTAGTTCCGGCCATGCAGGTGGTCATAGGCGGGGGAGTAGATCCTGACGGTAAGGGTTTTATTGCTGAGAAGGTTATTAAAATTCCTACTAAAAGGATACCGGAGACGGTCCGTTACCTGCTCAATGACTATGAGGAAAATGGTACGGAGGAGGAATATTTCAATGCCTACTTTAGAAGACAGGGTAAGCGGTATTTTTATGAAATACTGAAACCCCTGGCTGATGTGACTACTTTATCTGATTCTGATTATCAGGACTGGGGTAAAGTAGATGATTTCGTTCCCGAAATCGGAGTAGGAGAATGTGCCGGCGTAATGCTGGACCTGGTGAGCACCATCTTGATGGATGCAGAGGAGCGGTTGGCTAAAGGGAAAGTGGCTCTGGCAGAGGAAAAATGGGCAGATGCCATTTACTACAGCTACAACACGCTTGTCATAGGAGCTAAAGCAATCCTTTTAAGTAAGGACATTCAATGCAATACACATCAGGGGATCATTGAAGATTTTCAAAAGCATCTGGTAGATACCGGAGAGGTTCAGCTGCCGGTGTCTTTTGATGACCTGACTTTACAGATCAACAAGAATGCACCTGAAGAAGCTTTTGCCAAAGCGTATCTGGAGGAAGCAGAAACATTTTTCAATCAGATCACTGACTTGAGAAATGCTGAGAAGGGTGAGAAGCTGGTGGTAAATGAATTTTACAAAGCTTAGCAATGAAGTAAGCATGATGCCTGATTTTGAAACCGTGAATACATGAAGAAAAGACCGAAATTGACATTGGTGGGTGCTGGTCCCGGTGATCCTGAACTGATCACTGTGAAGGGAGTGAAGGCTATTCAGGCTGCTGATGTGATTTTGTATGACGCACTGGTGGATCCTGAGCTTTTAAGCTATGCACCTGATGCTTTGCATATCCCTGTGGGTAAGCGGGCAGGTAAAGCCAGTGTTTCCCAGGAAACGATCAACGCTCTGATTGTAGAGTACGCTTATGAGTTTGGCCATGTTGTCAGGCTTAAAGGCGGTGATCCGTTTGTTTTTGCAAGAGGGTTTGAGGAAAAAGCTTACGCCGAAAAGCACGGTATCAGCACAGAGGTAGTGCTGGGGATAAGCAGCGTCATGCTTCCTGGTTATTTTGGTATTCCACTTACCTGCAGAGGTATCAATCGCAGCTTCACGGTAGTGACAGCCACTACGCATGAAGGCAAACTAAGTGATGAGGTGCTCAGAGCTGCTGAATTTTCTCCCACTGCATTGTTTTTCATGGGTCTGGGAAAACTGGACTTGATTGTGGAGGCTTATCTGGCTAATGGGCGGGGAGATCTGCCTGTAGCCATTGTCAGTAAAGGTTCACATGTGGATGGCAGTGTTTTCATTGGAAAGGTCAGGGATATAGTTTCCATAGCCGAAGAAAAGCAACCTGAGGCACCGGCCTTATTGATTTTTGGCGAGGGGGCGAGGTATGCCAAAGAGCAGTACCAGGGGAGTGCTGTCTGGGATGAAAACAGAGTGGTGGCATGAGTGAAACACTGACAGACGGAAATGTGCTTTTCCCAGTGTTTCTGAAGCTGCACAAGATCAAAACGCTTGTGGTAGGTGGAGGAAATGTGGGGCTGGAAAAAGTGGAGGCTCTTTTGAAGAACGACCCTAATGCAAACATCAGGGTGATAGCGCCACTAGTGCTTCCGGAACTGGAAAAGCTTGCCGCTCAGTCAGGATCGATCGAAATAAAGAAAAGAAAGGTTAGAAGATGGGATCTCAGAGGCATTGACCTGCTCATTTTAGCAACTGATAACTATTCTCTTCATATTAGACTGAAAAAGTGGGCAGAGAGCCGCCATCTTTTGACCAATGTAGCCGATACCCCGGATCTGTGTGATTTTTATTTGGGATCAACAGTGAAGAAGGGTGACCTGAAGGTAGGGATCAGTACCAATGGAAAGTCCCCGACTTTCGCCAAGCGATTCAGAGAATTGCTTGAAGATGTACTTCCTGAGTCTACTCCCCAGCTCCTTAACCAACTGAAGAATATTCGTGATCAGTTGAAGGGAGACTTCCAGTACAAGGTGGACCGGTTAAACGAAATCACATCAGTATTATCAAGCGAAAAGAAAGAAGATGAGTCAGAAGTGGAACCTAAGTGAACTGAATGACAGGTATACAAACCTGACCTATCTTGATCGGCTAAAGCTGCTTTTTGAGGAGTTTGATCCGGAGGATATCCTGATCACTACTTCGTTTGGCAGTACTTCAGTGGTATTGCTGCATTTGATTAATAAAGTAGCGCCAGGCCACCCGATCTACCTGATCAATACCGGGTATCTGTTTAAAGAAACGCTTGAGTACAAAGAGTACCTGATCAGGGAGTTTGACCTGAACGTGCAGGAAGTAAATCCTAACCCACGATCCCATGAGTTTACAACGAAACATAGAGTTTGGGAAGGAAATCCCGACTTCTGCTGTTTCATCAATAAAGTGGAGCCGTTGAGGGCTTTGAAGAAGAAGCATAAGATCTGGGTCTCCGGTCTTTTACGGTTTCAAAATGAAAACAGGGCAAAGAAGCAATTTTTTGAGCCGCACGGGGCTATGGTAAAGTTCCATCCAATACTGGACATGAACCAGGAAGATCTGAACCTGTACCGGTCGATATACGAGCTGCCCGCACATCCCCTTTTGTATCAGGGCTATGGCTCCATAGGCTGTGTGCATTGTACTAAAAAGGGGGTAGGCAGAGATGGCCGCTGGCAGGGCAAGGCCAAGAGCGAGTGCGGTTTGCATTTCTAATCCCACGATCTTTTTGAGATCCTTTATACACCTTGTCATTCCCGGCAGGGAATCTATCCTTGAGATAAGGACCATTCACATTGGCAAAGACTCCCTTCGGGAGTGACGATAATATATCGCTGAACGTAAGCGTCATTCCCAAAGAGTTCATTCGGGAGTGACTTTTTGCAGTTTAGTGGAAGAATGCATTTTTATACACCTCGTCATTCCCGCAGGGAATCTATCCTTAAGGTGAGGGCCATTTTTCACATTGGCAAAGACTCCCTTCGGGAGTGACGATAATATATCGCTAAATGTAAGCGTCATTCCCCTGGAGCATCTATCCTAAATTGATCAGCCGATCCCTTGTCAGTGTTTCATCAGGGAGAAAAGCAAGATTCATTTTTTTCTGTTTTTCTGTTTTGATAATATTCGTCGAATAATTGTATTTCCAAATTATGCGTTAGCGCATAATTTACCCAAAGGGCAGACGAAAGCTTTGCTTTGTCTGGGTTACCCTGACAAAAATTTCCAAAGGAGAAATTTTTCGTCATTATTCAATAGAATATCTTGTTTCAAGAGTGAAAATATTCTATTGAATAATTCGGGTTTATTGGTCTAACCATCAATAATTACTCGCCATGAAAAAGCTTTTACCAGTCGGCTTTTTGCTGATCCTTTTCTGCTCTTACAATGCTCATGCCCAGGATACAGAGGCCGAAGTTGTTAAGATCATAGATGATTTAAGAGTTCAGTGGGATGCTGAGGCTGTGAACCTGGAGACGTATGCGGGACTTGAGAAGTATTGCCGGGACCGTCCATACCGAGACAATATGATCCTGCTGCTCAAGCAAATTCACCACTATGATTCATCACTTTATGATATTGTTATATCAAAATTTGATAAAGATCAGGATCCGGAAGCCAAAGCAACTATCGATGATATCGAAACCCTGGAGATTGATTACACTACCAAATCATTTATGATCTTCCTTCGTCAGGAATGCATGGTTTTTAATGATGTGGAGCGAAATAAAAACGTGGAAGGGTACGATGAGTATAAAAAGGAATTGGAGGCAGAGTTATACAAATATGTAGAGGCTATCACCAGGCAGATCGATGTGATTGATGAACATGCCCATCATTTGACGGGGATCTAGCAATCCTCATGCTAGACCTTTGGTAGTGGCCTTGTGATGCACGTTCAACGATTGTGGTCATGTCTCATGTCAGTACCGGGGCCTCGGTAGGTATCTATCCTTAAACATAGACTCCCTTTGGGAGTGGGTTCAGCTTAGAGTAGGAGTGAAGGCTCCTCGGTCTCAATCATCTATACACCCTTTATAAAAGGCATTAAAAGGGAATAGCTCGACCTGGAAAGTGTTGTATAATACTGAACTATCCCTGTTTACAATGCTTTGTGCTTCTTCTAAGGATTCTGCTTTTAAGAGCATGAAGCCCTTATCATCATATCTTCCACCAATAACAATTCTTTTCTCTTTTCTTAAAGTAGATAAGTGTTTGGAGTGAGCGTTGAAATAGGCTTGCTCATTTACGGCTTTGAGTGTATCCCACTTTTCACCGGTGGTATAGATCATAGCAAAATACTGATCTTCTGATCGATTTTCGGACTCTTGTGCCATGCAAGTAAGTGTTATCAGGCAAAGCGCAATTGATATTTTTAAGCTCTTGATCATTATTGCACAATTTCGGCAAGGTTATCCTGCGGTATTTTGGTTAGGAAAATCCGCTGAAACCTGCCGGCTACATAAGTTGCGCCTAAAACCAAAAGGTTATTTTCCGCATCAACCTTCACCGAGGCCAGTGTATAAGGATTCAGGTATCCGATCTTGTGAATTCCTGCAAGTTCCGCCGTAGTGGCATCATAAAAATAGAGCGCTACCTGTCTGCTCTCAGTTTCAGCAGCAAAAACCGTATAGCTTACCTCATTGATGGTGACGATCTCAACATCAGCAGGAGTCCGGGATTTGAATTCAGACACGGTTGTGCTTAAAAGATCTATACTGGAAGAAATACCGGTAGTGTTGAGCGTAGCGTTTGGGTTGATAAAGTTATCATTAAACTGAAATCCAAACACCCCGAACGTACCTCCCTGGATAGGTAGGGCATCGGTAATGCCTGCATTAGCGGCCTGGCCCTGTACTACACCGGTCTGACTTCCGAAATCAGTAAACACCAATGAAAAACTGTAATTATAAAATCCATTGAAATAAGCTCCTCCAGAACCAAATTCTCCGCAGAAAAAGGGGAGTCCGGATCTCTCCGGGTCTAAATAATGGTTCAGAATATCTTCTTCTACATCATTGCCAGCACCAATGGAGTAATTAATCACATTTGTTGTGTCTCCCTCAGTAGTTAATTTGGAAATTGTGGATTGCTGATTAGCTATATTGTAGTTTAATAATAGTAGTTGGTCATCTGAGGTTTCAGCGGCTGCCAGCGGGTAAGTAAGACCTGGTAAAGGAGTAATTGTGGGCTCTTCTGACAGGTCTGCCGATGTTTGAAACAACTGAACAGTAAGCGTAGCTGGATCCATTGCAAAGAAGTAGTACATGGAATCTATAGCAATCCAATCACCTGTGGGGATGGCATAATCAGTTTCTTCTCTCATTTGGACGAAGTTGCCCTCTTCGTCCAGCTGAATGATCTGAACAGTTCTGAAATTTTCCTGGTCAAAAGATTGTCCGGCGAGCACTAAAAATCCGGTTTCAGTTGGCACGACATCTATAGGATAAAATTCCAGATCGCTACGGAAACTGTCATAGATCTTTGTGAAAGACTCCGCAGGGTCAAACTCTTCTTTTTGACAGCGGGTAAAAAGTACAATTGCAATTGTTGAAAGCAGAAAAAATCGTTTCATGTGACGATCAGTTGGATTGAAATGATTTATCAAGATAGCGGAACGGAAAGACAAAGCTGAGCGCTACATTGATATTGTTAAGGTTAATTTCGTCATTTACTTCTCCCAGGGATGCAAGTTCGTTTTCCTGGTAGAGGTTGGTTTGGTCCGTTACCGGGCTAAGCGCGTAGAGGTATGAAAGCTCTAAAATAGTGCGGACATTTCCGAGATCGAAATTTGCGCCTGCACCCCCTACAGCTCCGTAAAAGTTTTGAAACTGGTCCCGCGCACCAAGAGAGATGTTTCCGGCATTATAGGTTCTTTCTACTCCTCCGCTAAAGTCAGTATGAATGATCTCGGCATTTTTCCGGGCATCTACCAAGAAGGAATACTGCAGTCCCGCCAGGACAAATGGTCTGAACTCTCCGGAGCGGAGAATCTCATACTTCACAAAAAAAGGAACCTCGATCAGGTTGATGTTTTGCTGGATATTGAATTGCGTTTCAAAATCATCCTCAGTCGAATTTCCCTGATAGCTAACATCTGAGCTATAATTATATCTTACTATTTTAAACGTCGGGTTCAGTTCAAAAGAAAAGCCTCTATGGTAAAATGACATCTGTAACCCTGCCTGACCTCCGGCCATGTCAAAGACGTTGTAGGTCTTTTCATAGGTTTCATCAATATCATCCAGAGAATTGAAGGACGTATAGGTTTTCTGCACTACCGGATCTGTATAGTTCAGACCAAAGCGGAGCCCCAACCAGAATTGCGTATTGAGGAAACTCTGGTAATAGTCGGGGGCTTTGGCTCGTTGGGCTACTGATACTTGCACTGTGCACAGCAGTAGGATCAATACTGCTGCCGCTTTACTTGCGAATGAATAGGCGTTTCGTGTCATTCAGTTTTTCTGATTTAGCTTTTACAAAATACATACCCGGTAAAACCCGGTCAAGTTGGAAGGAAAATGTGTGTTTTCCCGGACTTAGCTGACGTTGATTTGAAATAATTACCCGACCGTTCATGTCGATCAGCTCGACACGGACGGTCTGATAATCATTGATCATTAGATTTACCTGGGTGTACTTACTGGCTGGGTTAGGATAGACTGATTCTATTTTATATTTAGCTTTTAAAAAGTCACTTGTTCCTGTGATGGTTTCTTTGATGAGCTCTATGGGCTCATAGTTGCCACCGTTTGGGTTAGGGCCATTGATAAAGTCCCTGAAAAATATCTCATCTGCAATGATCTGCTGATCGATCCCCATCCATTCATGGAGAAGGTTGGCATAGATCTGCCGGTAATCAAACTGCATGCTCACATTGCTATTAGTCAGATCCGGATTGGTGCCGTAGATGCCGGGATTTACTCCAGTACCCCACATCATGATGGGTCCGCCGGTACCGTGATCCGTGCCATAACTACCATTTGATGCAATTCGTCGACCAAACTCTGACATGGTCATAGTGAGTACCCGATGATCCTGGCCTCTTTTTATCAGGTCATTATTAAAGGCCCGCATTGCGGATGAAATGTTATAAAGACGGGCAGCATGACCACCAAAAGTAGTGTTATAGTCCTCTACCTGGTTAGCATGGGTGTCAAAACCTCCGATCTTCACCAGGAAGACTTTCGTTTTCACACCACCTTCCAGGAGTTGTGCAATTAATCTTAACTGGTTGGCTAAATCTGTATTGCTATATCCCCCAAAGGGGTATTGTGTCGGATAATCAACAGTAGATTCTTCCGCATTATTGTAAACTTCTGCAAGCCGGTTTATATAGATATCAGACTTGTCTTCCAGTCCAAGGATCCACTCCATTTCTTTCCAGTAGGGACTCGGATTTAAGAAAGAAGGAGGAATCCCCCTGGGATCAATTTCTTTATCCCCAAAACCCTCAAGATCATTCAACTCACTTGCAAACTCTACCAGGTTCCGGGCGGGGATGGACAATGAGGTTGGTATGTTGCCCTCCTGATGAAAGAGTAATGACACATCATTCCCCATTTCAATCGCAAGGGGGTCGGGCATTTCATCAGTAGGGAATTCATCCGGATATTGTAATGGAGCGTATTCCTGATTGAGATATCTTCCAATCCATCCGGAACTGTAGTAGTCGTCAGCATCTCCTCCCATAAACCAAATGTCCCTTCCCCGGAAGTGAGAGCCATTATTGTTTTCATAAGAAACGCCCTGAAATACAGCTGCCTTACCCTCATCGTACATGGTTTTGAAGTCCTGCATGTCCGGATGAAGGCCTACCTGATCTGCATCAGCCACGGTGCTGTCTAGTGGAATAGCCGTCCGGTTACCCTGTTTGTAGGGAATGGCAACATTAGCTCTCCGGCTGTAATACTGATCATAATTGGATAACGGGATGAAGGTATTCAGACCATCATTTCCACCGTGCATCTGGAGGATAATCAGTACATTATCGTTGGTGCTTTGTGCCGCAAGCTTTTGAAGGGGTTTGTTAGAACCCATTAATTGGATGGGTACCCCATGAAAGGCGATCGGCGCTCCGGCAGCAAAACCTAGTTTTTTTATAAAATTTCTTCTTTTCATATCACATCAGTTGATATTCGGGGGATTGAAGCATAGCGTTGATCAACAAATTAAGCTGTCCTCTTAATTTCTCAGGATCGGCCTGACTGTCCCAGTCCTCAGTCCAGGCAGCTTCAGGATCCGGGTCCATCGGATTGCTGAAAAAACGTGTAAGGAAATAATTAAGCCGGGCGCTTGTCAGCTCCCCACTGTCATCATCAAAAGATAGATTTTGGCTCGCAGGCAGGAAGTATTCGGCAAGCGCTATTATGAGCGCCCTGGCGTCCCGGGCTGTAGCATCAGGGATGTTCTCCTGAACAAATAATAGCATGTCTACTTCATATGCTTGCTGCGCTCCGACACCTCCTGTGGTATCATAAATACTTTCAACAATAAAATCATACCGGTTGATCAGGTAATTAGGCGCTATCCAGTTTCTGTTGAAAATGGGGTATTGGTGATATGCGGCATACCCTGCCACCTCAAAAGGTTCGTAGTAATCCATTCCCTGGGTTTTTATACTACTTTGGAAAGTGTCCATAAGCTCATAAAATTTAGCCGGTATCGTAGCATAATCAGGAATAGTGATCTCAAAAGAACGTGCATAACCAATCACCAGATCCAATGGTGATTTTATGATGCCTCCGAAATTATCATCCGGATAACCAGGATCACCTTCGTAAAAATGTTCGCTTGAAAACAAAGCTTCTAACACCGGGATAATCTTAAAGTCATTGGCGACAAAAATGTCAGCCATCTCCTGAATAATGTCATTCTCTAATGCAGGAGAAACCTGATGGTAGACAAAAAACCGGTAGATCTTCCTGCATATATGGATAGGTGTTTGAGGCTGATCGTAGATCAGGTCAATCATCCGGTTGATTTCGTCGATTGCTTGTTCCTCACCAGTAGCCGGGCGGGTTCCTCCGGCTCCATCATCTATCATGAGGTTGGGGTCGGGCCCAAGCTCTGCATCGCCAAAGTATTGGCTAAATGCCTTGGTGCTGTTGTCATGACTTCCGGCTGTAGTGCCACCTCTTGCCACTCCTCGGGGCAGGTTGGTTTCCGGATCTATCGTTAAGAAATCTTCGTCATTGATAAATCCTGAAAGGACTCGGGCCCCTGCCTGTACATCCTGCTCGGTGAAGTAGGCATAGTCTCCGTCAAATTGAGGTTCCGGGACATTCCCTTCCAGCCCTTTACCTATTGCGTAAAGCTCCAGCAATTCCCGGGCGTAGTTTTCATTGGGGTTTCCTGATACGTTAAGCCTTCCATCAAGGAAGATCAGCATAGCATTGTCCAGGCATATTTTTTTGGTCAGCTGCTTGAAGTTGACCGGGTATGTGGTATCAGGAATATCAGGATCACCACTTGGGATCACGGTATCGTCTCTGTCAAATGCATAAAATCGAAAAAGCTGATTTTGGAAATAAACAGCCCGTGGGTCGTTGACTACAGAGACCTTGGTGGTGAAATGTGTATGAAAAAAGAAGACAAGTCTTTCCCGAAAGGAGTAGGAAAGCTTCTGATCATCAGGAACGCCGGCGGCAAGCATCTGCCCAAGCATCCATTGATTCAATAATCGGTCGTAATCAGGAGCATCATCTCCTTCCATAAGCCCTGACGCCCATTCATTCCCGTTAGCATCTGTAGGAAGCGGAGCATCGGGCAGATCATCTCTGATCAGCAGGTTTACTGCTTCCGTGGCAGTCAGCCCGGACAGCGTATCAATGTCGCTGACAGAACCGCCAAAACATGCTCTTCGCAATAGGTGTGCAGCTCGCTTTCTGCCGAGTACACCGGTAAAGTTGTTAAGTGGCATTATCCCTTTTTAAAAACTGGTTCTGAAACTAAGTTAAAACTTAGATATTTAATTATTTATAGTTTTTCTCAAAATAATTAAATGCTGGCTGGGCAACTAAATTAGTAAAAAATTTTGGAAGTAAAGGACTCACCGGGTAAAAGAGGTGTTAATTTTTTGTTGGTCTGTTTGAAAGCTATCAAAATCAAAGTGGTTTATCTCCCTGGTTGGGCATCTCAATGCTATTAAGCTAAGGGGTTGTTTTTATCTGGCCTCATCCTTTCCAAAGGAATCCCTTTGGAAAATCCTTCTCCTTTGGGCGAAGGACTTTTAAAGGGGTGTTTCCATCCATGCATATTTATTTTAATCAGACTATTTCCCATTGTCTGAACTGGGATGGCTCTGATATTTGTGATCGTGTACTTCCAAAATTGAGCAAGAGTCCAATTTCCAGATTATAGGCCTCAAGATAATTGATAGCCTGTTCCAAGTGTACTTTTTCAAGTTGGATAAGCGCTTTAATCTCTACACTAATCACATTTTCTACCAAAAAATCAACTCTTCGGGTACCAACCTGCTTTTCCTTGTACAGGACCGGCATTTCATATTCACGAGCAAAACCCAAACCCTGGGATTCCATTTCATATTCCAGGGCTCGTTGATAGATTACCTCTTGAAAGCCGTTTCCGAGAAAATTATGAACTTCCATAGCACACCCAATGATCTTGCCTGTTAATTCTGAATATTTATGCTCATTGTTTATCCCAAATATCTCATGTATCACAGTTCAGACATCTTTTCGAGCTTTTTCAATCTATCATTGAGGCTTGAGATTTCTTTTTTAAGCTGGCTGTTTTCCTCACTCTGCTCAATCAAATGCAAAGTCAACTCCTCCACCTTCTTAAGCAGCAGCATATTCATCTCGCCTAGCTCTACTCCATTGGTTTCCATCTTTTTAGCTGAGGGGACTTCCGGAAGGTGTTTGTTTACGGAGATATAAGATTTGATTTCTTCGAGCGATAGGAGCGGGTAGTTTTCTTCAAAGACATAATCTGCTCCGGTGACGTCCTGGACTTTGATCTCTTCGGAGATAATGTTGCCGTCTACTTCGAGTTTGGCAGAGGGGGTGGTAACTCCAATTCCTACATTGCCATTTGCTTTAATCCTCATGAACTCCGTTTCGTTTGCGAATAGAGCCAGGCCCGAATAGTTGGCCCAGGGAGATTCTTGAATACTGGCAATTCCACTCCATTTGGTGAGCTCACCATTATGAGAATGTTTGAGTTTAATGCCTACTCCATAATTTGTGATTTCAGAAGCATTGAGGCTATTATTTACAACTAAGGGCCAAATTAATTCAGAAGAACTTCCACCATTAATATGGAGTTTTTCTATTGGGTTGGCTGTTCCAATACCTACATTTCCATTGTGTTTTATGCGTACTTTTTCTTCTTCATTGGCATATAGGGCAAGCCCCGAATAATTGGCCCACGAACTCTCTTGTACACTGGCAATCCCACCCCATTTACCTAATTCTCCATTATGTGAGTGCTTTAGCCTTATTCCAACTCCATAATTTGTGACGTTAGAGTTATTTTGGGTATTATTTACCCAAAGAGGCCAAATGATATCATCAACGCTTCCACCACTAATGTGTAGGTCTGTTTGAGTCGATTGTAGTCCTATACCAACGTTACCTTGTGTATAATAAAGGTTATCTCCGGATTGAATGAATTGTGCCTGGACGGAAGTTGACGCTGCCAGGATCAGCGGTAAAATCAGTTTTTTCATTATTAACGATGTTTGAATTATTGGTTTGCTTTTTCGAGTTCAGCAATTCTCTTTTCGAGCTTTTGATTGGTTTCTTTCATTTCTATCAAATGAAGTGTCAACTCCTCCACCTTCTTCAGCAGCAGCATGTTCATCTCCACTTTCTGAACCATGATAGCTGGGATGAGTGAGATAATCATGATGTCTTGATCTTTTTGTTATGCAATCTGTGAAATTCTAGTCTGGTACTCCCAAAGTTGAGCAGGAGTCCGATTTCCAGGTTGTATGCTTCCAGGTAATTAATTGCTTGTACTAGGTGTACTTTTTCAAGTTGAATAAGTGCTTTGATTTCTACGCTGATCACATCTCCGACCAAAAAATCTACTCTTCTGGTACCAACTTGTTTTTCCTTGTATAGGACCGGCATTTCATATTCCCGAGTAAAGCCCAATCCTTGCAATTCCATTTCATATTCCAATGCGCGCTGGTAGATCACTTCTTAGAACCCATTTCCCAGAAAGTTGTGAACTTCCATAGCACACCCAATGATCTTGCCTGTTAATTCTGAATGTTTGTGTTCGCTATTTATCATATTGTATCCCATTTATCACATCAATCACAGTTCTGACTTTTTTCGAGTTTTTCAATTCGCTTTTGCTGTGCTTTCACTGTTTCCAGTAGCTCTATTTGGTACAGCGTCAGCTCCTCCACCTTCTTCAGCAGTAGCATATTCATTTCTCCAAGCTCGATCCCGTTTGCTTCCATTTCTTTGGCTGAGGGTACTTCCGGGAGGTGTTTGTTTTCAGTGATATAAGATTTGATTTCTTCGAGCGGTAGGAGGGGAAAGTCTTCTTCAAAGACATAATCAGGAGGATCTACTACCTGAACTTTTACTTCTTCTGTTATTACACCACCTTCCACGATTGCGTTTCCTCTGGGAACAACTATATTTCCATTACTTTCAATTTGAAATAGTGTTTTTTTACCACTGCTTGACCCTTTGCTGAAGGTGTAATTGCCACCCCAGTTTCTTACATACCAGTCAACTATTGGAGCGCCGCTATTTGTATCGATAGTTAAGTCTACATCTGCGCCATTGTTGTTGGTGTTTTTTTCAAACTTTATCCTGAGACCAGCGTTATCCGGATCACTGGTATTAATAGAAAGGCTCCCTTCATTTATTTTTACAACATCATTACCTATTGAAAATTTAGGGACGCCTCCTGTGTAAAAGTTAATCTCGTCATCTGTTTCACCAATACTTATAAAATCAGAGTTTCCACCTATAATTCTTCCTCCTGGCACTAATACATCACCGTTACTTTGGATCTCAAACAGTTTTCGTTTTCCACTGCTTGAGCCTTTGTTGAACGAGTAATAACCTCCCCAATTTCTGATATACCAGTCAACTATAGGTGATCCACTATTTGTGTTTATTGTAAGATCTACATCTGCTCCGTTATTATTGGTGGACTTGTCAAATTTTATGTTTAGTCCGGCATTATCAGAGTCTCTGTTGTTGATGGAGACATTGCCATCCCCAATATGCAGTAAAGCTGAAGGATTTGAAACTCCAATCCCCACATTACCTCCATTGTAATAAATATCTCCTGAACCGCTCCATTGACTATGGGCAAGGAAACCCGTGGAAATAAGTATTGTAAGGGTATATATCTTTTTCTTAAGAAATAATCTACTGAATCTCATAAAGGTTAGGTTTTAGGCGGTAATTACATGTTTAAGTTATACAAAATGTGATCAATGCATAAAACGGAGCAATTTTTTCTAAACATTGCTTGAAATTTAATAAAATATCTGTTTTCTTAGGAGAGATTTTCTTTTTTATCGCTTTTTTCCGCCTGTTCACCGCTTGAATATTCCCATTCATCTGATCCAGGTACAAATTGTGATAAAGGACTAGTCACTGTATAATGTTTTAACCTAACCTGATCTGATGGAAAGTAGAAATACGCTATCACTGTCAAGAATTTTCAGACTTTTTACACCATTTCTTTACCTTGGGTTCCTTTTTTCTTCAGCAGGAGCATTTGCTCAGATAGATATAGATTACTCGAAGGAAACGGTTATTCTGGAGTCAACCATCGACTATGAGGTAAACCGTAGCTATAAAGTAGTAAAATCCCTCACAATCAAGCCCCTGGCCAATGGCGATCCCCAGATCATCTCTTCCTCTACAGGAGACTGGCATGCTACAGTCATCGATCAGGAAAACAGCAACATACCCCCTACCCTGAATCAAAACTTTGTACGAACGGAAACGGCCAGGGAAGCGATCTCAGATGAGAATGCCTTTGCCGGAGCAGACCATACCCAAAAAGTTACCAGCTTTGAGTACTCGGATGGATTGGGAAGGATGAAGCAGAGTGTATTGGTAAAGTCGTCTCCCACCAGTAAAGATATTATACAACCTTATGAATACAACAGTACAACCGGATTGCAGGATAGAAGCTATTTGCCTTACACCATTAATAATGGAAATCCCGGTCAAATTAGAGCCAATGCATTAAGCAGCGAACAAGGAAATTTTTATTCAAACGGGTCTACAGAAGTTAAGAATGACCCAAATCCCTATTCCAAAATTACTTATGAGGATTCTCCATTACTCCGTCCACTGAAGGAAGTGGGCGTGGGAGATGATTGGCAGGATGACAGCACCCCTTCTAATGAAAAGGGAGTTTCTTATGACTATATTATTTACAATACCTCAAGCGGAAGTATTAGCAGTTGGACAATAAGTTCTGATGCTGATAAAGAAGATCAGGTGCCTGAACATGATGGTAACTATGCGAACGGAGACTTGTATATTACCCAAACCACTGTAGATGCTACGGGGACCGATGATATTATTACTCAGGAAATCACGGACAATCGCGGACTTAAAGTTGCAACACGAATACAAAAAAGTGGCTCCTGGGTTACCACTTATTATGTTTATGATTCTTTTGGGCGTCTTCGGTTCATAATACCTCCAGTCTTGTCAGGTCAAACCAGTTTTACTGCTGCTGAAACAGATGGGCTGATGTTTCAATATATCTACGATGCTCGAGGAAGATTAGTCAAGGAAAAAGCTCCGGACGCAGGGTGGACATACTATTGCTACGATGCGTGGGACCGGTTAGTCTTGTCCCAGGACGCCGGGCAAAGAGGGATCCATCAGAGACTATACACTTTTTACAAGTACGACAAATTTAACAGGCTTGTCATGACCGGACAGCATCAGTTTAGTAGTGGAAATAGCTACGAAGATCTGGTGGATGAAGCCATGTCTATGCTTTCAACTAATAGATATGAGGCAAGATCCAATAATAGTATTGGCTATACACTTAATACCTCATTCCCTGTTGAGGACATTTCATCTTCAGAGGTAAACACAGTTACCTATTACGATAATTATACTTTCACTGGCTATACCAACTGGGACGTAGAAGGAGTAGACTTCACTTTTGCTGCTGACGGACTCAATATCAGTAAAATTGACGATGTGGTCGGGCAGGTAACGGGTAGTAAAGTCAAAGTGCTCGGTGCAAGTCAGTGGCTGAGTACCGTGGTATACTATGATGAGTACTTGCGAAACATCCAGGTTGTTTCCGAGAACCACTTAGGTGGATATGACAGGCTTTCTACAGAATACAACTTTGCCGGGGAAGCACTGGAGATGAAATTAACTCATTCTAAGACTACTTCGGGCTCCAATCTTACTTATGAGCAATCCTATGAGTACGATGATCGCGGGAGGCTATTAAAAGTCTGGAATAAGATCAACAGCGAGCCTCAGGTGCTTATGGCCAGCTATGATTACAACGAAGTAGGAGAGCTGATCGAGAAAAACCTTCACTCCACCAATGGTGGGTCTACCTTTTTGCAGTCACTAGACTACCGGTACAATATCAGAGGGTGGCTGGAAACGGTGAATCAACCAGACCTTTCCGGCGATGGCACGCCTAATGAAGACAATAGCGATCTCTTTGGTGCAAAATATCATTATACCGACAATCTAAATATTGGAGGGTTTTTAACCCCCGGTAGATATGACGGAACCTTGGCAGGTTTTGAATGGCAAAACAGTAATAATGGAGTTAGCAGCTTTAAGCGAGCTATATATGGCTATTGGTACAACGACCTGAATTTCTTAACAGAAGCCAGGTATGGTACATATGGTGGTGGAGGCACGGAAACTGGCTTTTATAATGATTATGAGGATTACAATGTAAATATCACCTATGAAGATGATAACGGAAATATTGGGTCTATAAACAGGAAGGAAGCCGGTTCAGTTATTGATGATCTTGATTTCAGGTATATAGCCAACTCCAATAAAATAGAGGGTGTGTATGAATCTTCAAGTGCAACTAAAGGATATACATATAAGAATTCTAACCTGACCTCAGGAGTTGAGTATGAGTATGATGCTAATACGGGGAATCTGGCAAAGGATGAGAATAAAGATATTGTGGATCATTCGATAGAGTATAACCACTTGCAGTTGGTTACACGAGTTAAGTTCAATGATGATTCTGAAGTTAATTACACCTACGATGCGGTAGGAAATCGCTTATCCAAAACCTACAAAGATGCTCAGGGTAACACGCTGCATAAAAAAGACTATGTAGGCATTGTGGAATATGTGGATGATGAGATCCATCAGCTCTTTACCGATGAAGGCCGGGCTTACTTCCAGGACAATGATCAGGCCACGGATTTTCACTATGAATATTTCATCACGGATCACCAGGGGAATAATCGCGTTTCTTTCGGGATCCTACCCTACAGAAAGGAATACCTCGCAACCTTTGAAGATGAAAGACTTGCCATGGAACACCAGGATTTTGTTATCAATGAAGACTACCTGGTAAACATCAATAACCACACGCCCCAGGGTCAAACCTCTGCAGCCTTAAATGGATACAATGCCCTCTATGAAGTAGGTCCGGCCACAGTACTCAATATATCCGATGGTGACCGGGTAGAGTTAGGCGTATGGGCGATGTACGAAAACAACGCTACCTGGTCATCATCTCAGATCACGGATATTGCCAGTCTTGTCGCTACGGTATTTTCAGGGGTACCGGGAGTCACCAGTGAGGGGACTTCCGCTGTAACTGACGAGATTAATGCAGGAGGAACAGGTTTCTTTGGAGCACCTGGTTCTAATCAACCTTCTGCATACCTGCAGTGGGTCTTTTTCGATTCCAGTTATGATGTGGTTACTTCCGGAAACATGACCAACTTCCTCAGGGTAGAGGAAGCCTCCGATGGGCAATATGCAGAGTATAACGATGAGATCACCTTTGATCGGTCTGGTTACCTGTATGTATTCCTGGCCAATGAGACAGATCAAAACAAAGACGTCTTTTTCGACGACTTCCACATTACACATGAGTCCGGAGCTACTTCCTATAAAGTCACCCAGGTCAATGACTACTATCCCATGGGAATGCGGATGGCCACCAGCAAGTCTGATCCGAGCTACCTAGGGTCAGGATTGTATTACCAGAGCTATTTTTCTGAGTATGATTCTATCACTGGCCAGTATGATTTCTTACTGCGGAACTATGACCCGGCACTGGGCAGGTGGAACCAGACCGACCCTTATAACCAATTTGCCAGCCCATATATGGCCATGGGAGGTGTGCCTCATTTGGGGGTTGATCCGGATGGTGGGTTCTTCTGGGGCACAATGCTGGCAGGTGCTATTGTTGGTGGTTATGCTGGTGGGGTCATCTCTTCGGGCAGTTGGAATCCAGGAGACTGGAGTGGATCTGATTGGGCTTGGGCTGGTGCCGGAGCAGTAGGTGGTGGCTTGCTTGGAGGTTTTTCATTCACTATGTATCGACCTCCGTCACTTAAAAGTTCCGGGGGATTAGGTTTGATTTGGCCAAGGGGACGTTTGGGATGGAGTGAACCTGCGAGAAAAGTAGGAAAAGCCATTTCTTCGGCTTATAATTTTGTTTTTCCTCCATCAGGCTTTGTAGGAGTTGAAAGTATTCCTGAAGAAACAATGTATGTTATTTCTGAAACAGTATCTAATGGAATTACCAATCCAGGAGATAATGAGCCAGATGGATTCGTTCCCGTATTATCTGATATTCAAAGATCAATTTATTGGGCTGAACAAGGAGATTATAGTAGATCGGTTACTTATGGTGTTTTGGCTGGATCAGATTTGGCTGGAATTTCTGCTTTAGGTAAAGCAGTTGGTAAAGCAGGGATTAAATACTTTTTTAAGAATGGTGTTAGATATACCAAGTCGAGCTTAAAAGCCGGAAGAGAAATTCATGCATTATACAAAGCAAATTTGGACAATCCAGCTAAACGCCTGTTTAAGGAATATAGCGAGATTCCTGGAATAAGACCTGATTTTGTTGATTTTAATACTAGAACTATTTATGAATTAAAACCTAATAATCCTAGGAGTATTAAAAGAGGTAAAAGACAACTCGAAAGGTATAAAAGGATTATTGAAGATTGGTTTGATGAGCCAGGTCTATGGAAGACGAAACTTGATAAATATTAAACTTAGGGGGAATGACTGGACCAGAATTTGTTCGAATTATTGATGAAATTCTCGATGAGAGAGGTTTTAAAAAAAAAGGAAGAGTTTGGAGAAATGATAGAGGAGAAATCACCAAAGTTGTAGAGACTCAAAAGTCAAAGTTTAGCGATTTTTATTATATAAACTTCGGCTTTGTCATCAATGGCTTAGATCTGAAAGGTGCAAAATTTCACGATTATCATAGGTTAGGGGCATCTGATGAAAAAAAAAATGAGGAGATAAAGGAAATTCTTGACTTAAACTCTTCAATAAGTGATGCGTTTCGAGTTGAACAATTAACATCAATAATAGATGAATTCGTATTGCCAAAATTAGATTCAATTAACGATATTAAGGAATTAAAAGCTGATGTCGCAAACAGGGACCCAGTAATCCCTTTGCCCAAACATGTTAAAGACTTTTTGAATAGACAATAATAAGGTTTGAAAGAGAACGAATAATTAAAAATCCAGATGAAAAATTTCATTAATCTAATGAAAGGTAAACCAAGTGGAATACAAACTCAGTATAGGGGATTAGCATGTATCATATTTTCTCTGATTTGCCTTTCTCTGATTTTGCCTGCAAAGTCTCAAAGTTCTATAGTTCCATCAACTCCTAGTGGAGCAGCATTAGCTAGAAGTGTAAATATACCAATTAACCTATATACTGGAGTACCGGAAATAAGTATTCCATTACCCTCACTACCTCACCCCAATGGAGCACAGATTCCTGTAAGTCTTAGTTATCATGCCGGGGGAATAAAAGTTCAGGATCTTGCTAGTGAGGTAGGGCTTGGGTGGAAATTAAATGCTAGTGGAATGATTACTAGGGCAGTTAGAGGTTTGCCGGATCAGGAAGGTAATTTCTGGTCGAGTAATTCAGATTATGAAGACATAAACGATAGAGTTTTAGATGGAGAGCATGATATTTATTATTTCATGTTACCTTCAGGGCGTTCAGGAAAATTTGTTTTAGATAAGAATGGAACTACTGCTCATACAATTCCCTACCAAGATATAAATATTACCAAGGTAGGGAGCTTATCAAGTGGGTCCTGGCTAATAGAAGATGAGGAGGGGGTTAGATATTATTTCGGTACAAGTACAAGGGAAACAACAGAAACCTTTAAAATGGATGAAAACGAAGTTTATCCATCTTCTCCGGACGACTCTTATATTTCATCATGGTATCTGGATAAAATCAATTATCCTAATCATTCAAGGGAGGTGAATCTTTATTATAATACTTACAGTAATTATTCTTATGAATATTATAGGTCGTATAAAGAAGTTAGGTGGCGGAACTGTATAAATTCAGTTCCTAATAACTATCAAATCGTAAGCTCCGCAATTCGCAAGGTAAATACTAAGATAAAGGTTAAACAACCGAAGTATCTTAATAGAATTGTTATAGGTAGTGCCGTTTTAGATTTCGATTGGGAGTTTGAAAGACAAGACTTGCCTGGAGCTAGAGCCCTTTCGAGCCTAAGGCTTGAATATGGCTCTGATGTTATTAAATCTTATGTATTTAATTACTTCTATTTTAGTGCTGCTAATTCCATTTATGACGAATACAATAGTTATGATGATCTTTTTTCATGTACTCCTAAGGACTGCTATCGGTTAGGTCTTGAATCAATTGTTGAGACTACAAATGGAAATAGTTTGACGTATAAAGAGTTTGGGTATATCGAGAAGTCAATAGTCTCTAATGGAGACCAGCATGCTTTACCTCCTCGTTTTTCAGCTAGTCAGGACCATTGGGGCTATCATTCTCCACTTCAATATGCTACTTGGGATGGTAGTAGGATGCCAACACTCTTATTGCCTGGGATTGGAATAATTAGCGACGGAAAAACTAAGAATGCATCGGGTGACTATGCGATGGCTAACATGTTAGTATCTATTGAGTCAGCAACAGAAGAAGTTCAAGAGTTTGAATATGAGTTAAACCAAATTAATGGAGATAATATTGGTGGATTGAGAATAAAGAGTGTTTGCAATACATCGGATGGTGAAACATTTTGCAAAGATTATGAATATTTATCTGGCGAAAGTTTTAATGAACCTCTTTATCATTATACAGTTTATGATCAGAGCGGTGATGTTGGAATAGCAATTGATGATAGTAATTTACCACTCTCATCATGTCATCAATTTTTCACTGTGATCTCTTCTGAATCCTACATCAATCTTTTTGATCTTAACGGAAGTCAGGTTGGTTATGAAAAAGT
Organism: Marinoscillum sp. HNIBRBA16962; assembly: GCF_057801515.1. Taxonomy (NCBI): domain Bacteria; kingdom Pseudomonadati; phylum Bacteroidota; class Cytophagia; order Cytophagales; family Reichenbachiellaceae; genus Marinoscillum; species Marinoscillum sp. HNIBRBA16962. Next base: position 1,337,070 of record NZ_CM173603.1, read on the forward strand.
TAGGGAAACCTTATCAAATGGTGCATTTACTGAGTATGAATTTTTTGGATTTAATGATTATTCAGATGATCTTCCTGATATTCAATTTTTTGAAGGAGGAAATTATTTATCACAATGGCTGAGTAATTCTGATGTTTTTTTAGATGAGGAAGTAGGCCCTCCTTTCCCCTCTACTACCTCTTTCTCATGGAAGAGAGGTTTACTAAAATCAAGAAGAACTTATGATTCAGGAGCAAATCCAAGCACAGATGATCCAATTACAGAAACCATTAATGATTACTATTTTAGCAATCCAACTCTTTACACTCTTGGCAATAGAGCAATAAATGATTTTACCCCACAACCGGGTAATGTACCTTCTAGTGGACTTTTTTCAGAGTTTATTAATTGGGTTTGTGGAGGCTCTTGTATTGATCCGGCCAATTTATTTCTTGTTGGAAAATACAATCATATCATAGCCCCAGTTCAAGCTAAAACAGTAGTTAGTACCACATTTGATGATTCAGGAAATTCAAATACCTCATCTGTATTTTACAGTAGCTATGACGCTAGCTATAAGACTCTTCCTGAGTCAATGGAAGTGTCAAATAATGACGGTTCTTTTATAAAAACAACATACAAGTACCCGTTCGAGATTTGCGATCCTCAGGTAGGTACTGCAACAGCAGAAGCATCAGGATATTGTAAACTAAAAAATAGAAACATTCTATTCCCTGTAAGGGAACTCATTTTTTTTAAACCTAAGTCCGGTAGCTACAGCATTGTGGATGGAGCATTTACAACTTATCATGAAGTTGGAACTGACCTTCTAAAACCATACCACATTTATAAATTAGACCTAGAGGATCCAATAAGTGAAGGTAGTATAAATGATTTATCAATAGACTATTCAGGAACAGATAAGCTGGATTTCGATAGCCGATTTGACCTAAAACAAACCATCAGGCATTATAGCACTGGTAACCTTTGGTATACAGTAGATCAAGATGGAATCCGAATCGACTATGACTGGGGATATAATAACTCTTTGATAATATCTGAGGCCTCAAATGGTTATTCAACTACTTATACTCACAAGCCCTTAATAGGAGTAGAGACCATAACCGATCCCAATAACCGGGTGACTACTTATGAGTATGATACTTATAACCGGTTGAAACTTATTCGTGATCACAATGATGATATAGTTGAGCGTTACAGATACCACTACAAAAATCAGGACGAAAATCTTAGTGCTCAAATCACCACGTCCGGGGTAAACAAGACCAATGTTACTTTAACTTTTAGTTCGGAAAACGCTGCTTCTTTTTATGGGGATACCCGCTTTTTCTGGGATTACGGCGATGGTACTGTTGAAGAGACAGCCTCACCTTCTACTACACATAGTTATTCTTCAGAAGGTGCCTACAGTGTTAAATTAACCATGATCAATCCGGAGTATGATCCGATCCAGGTAGGGAAGTCTCAGGCGATCAAGAGTTTGTATTATCAACCTCAGATATGTACAAGTAAGCCTATTTATGATCAATGCGATGGCTATCAGGGTAGTGCTGTATGTATCGCTAATGAAGGAACAGTTTCTGCTCTTGGTTCTAATAATGGAGCACGATGCGAAGGCCCATTATCCAACCAAAAGTGGGAATACAAACGAGATGGTACAACTACATGGTATACATTTGGTAGCGGAGAGCCCCAGGAAGATATTCCTCAGATTTTGAGAAACTATGTAGGTACACATCAGATCAGGTATCAGGTTAAAGACGTTTGCGGCAATACTTATTATTCAAATACGCTTCTTTTTACTACCACTTCCGATGGATGTAGCGGTGGAGGTGGGGGAGGTCCTGGAGACCCGCCGCCTATTGAATAATCTGTGTTGTCAATGATAAGATTAATCACCATAGCGATTTTAACTCTTTTCGTCCTTACTGCTAAGGCACAGATCAATTTTAAGGCTAAGCTCTCACCAAAACACCAACAAAAAGTAGCCAAAGCCAAAGACGTAAAGACCAAGCTCAAGCGGTATAAGCGGCTATTGAAAAAGGACAGTGCCAGGCAGGCTAAGCACATCCGGGATAGCCTGGAAAATGTGACGCTGGACCAGGTACCGTATGACTCTACCCTGATCACCAGCCACTTGCCAGATTCTTCCAGCCGGGCAGACTCCCTGGAGTGGGCGTTGAATACACTTGCTACCCATAATCAAAATGAGGAAATCGCAGCTTTTTTCTCTACTGTCTCTTCCCTTGAGGGAGGATGGAAGGAGGGTGTTATTGATTCTTCCATGATCCCCAGCCTTGATAGCCTGGACCTGGAGCCCATGGTGAAGGAGATAGCCAGTGATTACCTTCCGGATGATATGGAGCTTGAAGGCGGTGACTTCAATAGCATCAAGCAAGCCCATATGAATGAGGTTCCCGCCGATCCCACACAAAACCCTGCAGACCAGCTACCAGTGGACCCATCTTCCCTACAAAAGGATCCCGAGGAGCTAGTGAAAAACCTGGCTGAAAATGTGAAAGGGGAGCAGTTGGGTGAGCTGCAGACCAGATTGGGAAAGCTGAAGGACAAGTATGTTTCCATTCCCGATCTGAGTAAACCGGAGGAGGGTATAAAGCGAAATTCTCTAAAAGGTAAACCACTGATAGATCGGATCTACCTGGGAGGGAATGTAGCTGTCCAGTCTACTGATCCCTTTGTGCTGGATACTGACATCCAGCTTGGTTACAAAATCAATAGAGTATTTACCATGGGAGGTGGCATCCGGTGGAGAGAGTCCTTTTTCAAGAAAGACACGGTACCAGGTATGTCTCAGGATGCTCATGGCTACAGTGGTTTTGCCAGCTATGAGTTTTTCAAAGGTTTTTACCTGTATGGAGAGTATGCGGCAGTCAAAAACCAGCCTCTGATCAATGAGACAGAAGTGAAAGGCAGATGGCAATACGAATATTTGCTGGGTCTTGGCCGGTCTTTTAAGCTCTTCAAGTTTTTGGAGCTTAGCGCTACTTTTTTGTATGACTTCAATCACCGGAATAATGACCTGCACCCTCGCCCATTCGTGATGCGGATCGGGTACCGGGTCACGAAGATTCCTTTTAAGAAATAAGAGTTGAACTGTGATAGACCGGGTAGTCATCAATAATTTTCAAATCATAAACCATGAAAAAAGCATTTATTTTCCTGCTGCTGGTAGCTTTTGTGTGTAGTTACACCTGGGCTCAAATCGAATATGGCACCTGGAGAACAACCTCTGGGAATACAGATTATCACTTCTTGACACGAGATGGAGGAGGAGCGGCTGTTTATATCAATCAGGTTTCGTCCAGTTCTACTTACCCTATTCTGCGGCTCTCAAGTGGAACTGCCAGTGCCAATCAAAATGTCCGGTTTACAGTTGAAAATAATGGCAACGTTGGGATAGGTACCACTTCTCCAAATGAAAAACTGGAAGTGAATGGAAATGCTTTTGTTTCGGGAAAATTCCGTTCGGTCACGGGCACAAATATCGGTCTGGATCGCCCGGCAGATGCCCACCAGTATGGCTTCTTTTTACATAAAGGAATGGGGTCAACCGGAGGTGGAAGTAGTGGTAATTATACAAGCATTCAATTAGTTGAAAAAGACTGGAGCGGTTCCCATGCTTTACTTTTCAATGCGTATGCAGCATCGCAGCAAGTAAATGGTAGCCTGGGAACCCCAGGAAACACGAGATATACTAATAATACCGGGAGTTATAGTGGAGGTGCCGGCGCCATCATGTTTTTTGGCAATGGGGGCAGCATGGGGTTTTACATTTCCCCGGCTTCTACCGGGCAAGGCCAGGATGTAAACTGGGGTAATCCGGTGCTTTGGCTTCAAAGGAATGGCAGGATAGGTATAGGGAAAAGCAATCCAACGGAAAAACTCGAAGTAACAGGCGCCATCCGCGCCACCGAGGTAAAAGTGGAGACGCAGTGGTGGGACGAAGTATTTGAGAAGGATTACGAGCTGCTTCCGCTGAGGGAGCTGGAAGCTTATGTAAAAGCCAATAAGCACCTCCCGGAAATCCCAACGGAAGCTGAAGTAGAGGCAGATGGAGTGGCATTGGGGAATACAACTTCTTTGCTGCTTAAGAAAATCGAGGAGCTGACTCTTCATCTCATTGAGAAGCATAAGCAGATTGAGGCTTTGGAAAAGCGTGTTGCTGAACTCGAAAAAAAATAAAATAGAAACAGCATGAAGAAATATGCACTTATAGTGATAGCCGTTATTCTAGGTTTTCAATTACAAGCTCAGACAACCGGCTATTTTGGTGGCAATGCATCAGCTTCCGGGTTTCCAAATATTGGTAATACAGCAAACAAGTGGATCAAATTAGCTGAGCTTACTTTAAATGGAAATTATCACGCATCTGGTATTACTGTGGATTTTTTCCCTCGAAATGCTAATCATGGGGATTCCCGGCAGCAGCTAAACGTACAGTTCAGGAATAACAACGGTACGGGGATCTACCAAAGCACTTATGACATAGTACTGCTCCATTTTCATGGCCAGCATAAGATCATCAAAGATGTGAAGGTCGTGCATACCTCAGGTACAGCAGTCAGCAATAATAAGCTCTCCGTATGGGTACAGATGGGAATAAGCTGGCTATCCGGTGTTCCGATCGAGGTTAGAACTTATGGGAGTGTGATTTTTGAAACGACTAACCAGCCGTATTACGAATCCATAACAGAGTCTGGTACTGTATATGATCTACAGACTTATTATGCTGTGAGGCCCCAGATAATGGAATTTCGAGGTACGGTAAGAGCTAAGGAATTTAGAGCTGAAGCATCTCCCTGGCCTGACTATGTCTTTGAACCCAACTATGATCTGAAATCTCTGGAAAAACTGGAGTCCTACATCCAGTCGAACAAGCACCTCCCCGGGATCCCTACAGCAGAAGAAGTAGAGGCAAACGGAGTAGCTCTCGGAGAAATGAATGCTAAGTTGCTAGAAAAGATCGAAGAACTGACCTTGTATCAGATTCAGCTACAAAAAGAATTAAAGGCTCAGCGAGAGCAATTCGAAAAGGAAATTGAAAAGTTAAGGTCCGAACTAAAGGAAAAGTAAATTCTGAGTTCTATCATTCAAAATAATGCTGTCATGAAAAAACTAATCTTTTTTGTTGTATTTGGAATGCTTTCTTTGGGTTTGTCTGCTCAAGTTCTTGAGGGCGAGGTGGTTCACTTTGAGCGAGGAGATGGATGGAAAGAAGCTGGTAAAATCGGGTTTAAAGATGTAAGCACTGGATCCAGTGAGAACAAGAATTTCGCACATATAGTAAATTCTGGCGGTGGCTTTTACACATTTCATACGAATATTGATGGAACTGTTGCGGAACGCTTAAGAATATCTAACGATGGGAATGTTGGAATAGGGTTGAAATATCCAGCCAGTAAGTTGGATATCAACAGCAAGGGCGATGGGGCAAAACTTCTTAGATTTACAACAGAACGGCCATGGGAATTTATACAAACAAGCACAGGGGCTACATCCAATTTAGTGCTTAGATCCACTGTAAATTCAAAAGGGTTTATAATTGAATCTCCTGGTGGGTATAGAAATGCACGCTTTTATGTTAGTGATGTGCCCTCCTCAAATAAAATATTTTTACTGCCGGAGGGTGGTAGGTTGGGTATAGGTACTCAAAACACTTCAGGTCATTTAGTTTCTGTTGGGGGCACTATCCGAGCGGAGGAGATTAAAGTAGAATCCGGCTGGGCAGATTATGTATTTGAAGAGGACTATGAACTTAAAACGCTTGAAGAGGTAGAAACCTACATCCAATCCAACAAACATCTCCCCGGAATTCCTTCAGCAGAAGAAGTAGAAACAAACGGAGTGGCTCTTGGTGAGATGAATGCGAAACTGCTTGAGAAGATCGAGGAGCTTACGTTACACTTGATAAAAAAAGAGGAACAAGTTAAAAAGTTGGCGGAAGATTATGAAAACCTTTCAAGAAGATTAGAAAACCTTGAATCATTAAGCGATGAAAATTAGTTATTACCTGCTTTTCTCTGTTCTTAGCTTTATTTTTCCACTTGCAGGAATTGGTCAGGGGACAGATTATGGTGAATGTTATTGCGGGCAAAATGGACGGTTTTTGGAACTTTCAGAAGAGCTTCAAGGTGTTGCTTATTTGGGCTGGTCTGAAAGAATAGAGTTGGAAGTAAGTGGAGGTGGATACAGTTCTTTTGGGAAGCATGTTTATCTTATTGAATCCAGGGGTGGGCTCGAGGTTGAAGGTTATCAAATTGGTGATAACGTTGGTGGATATGAATTAAAGATTTATGATAATGGGAATGCGGACAATGACCCGCAGAAATACAGGATCGGTGTGTACATCCCAGGTGCACAATGGAGATGTATTTGTATTAGAGCCAGAGAATTGAAGTCAAAAAACTGGGTGATGATAAATTCGAAACAGGTATCAGAACTTCCAGTTTTATCTGAATTAACATTTGATATTGACTGGTTATTTAAATCAAATGTTGGAAGTTTTGAAGTCAATGGCACGGTTCGTTCAAAGGAAGTAAAAGTAGAAGCCTCCCCCTGGCCTGACTATGTCTTTGAATCAGATTATGATCTGAAATCTCTGGAAAAACTGGAGTCCTACATCCAGTCGAACAAGCATCTCCCCAAAATTCCCACAGCAGAAGAAGTTCAGGAAAATGGTGTGGCCTTGGGAGAGATAAATGCTAAGTTGCTAGAGAAGGTGGAGGAACTGACTTTATACCTTATAGAACAGAACAAGGAATTAGAGCAGCTCAGGCAAGAAAATAAAGCCCTGGCCGAGCGACTGGAAAGGCTGGAAAAGAAGTCCGAACTGTGATGCGTGTGATTAAGTAGGATGAGATGTGATGAAGGGAGTACGGGATAAATTTATCATGATCATCACATCCATCTCAGACATCATGGTTCAGACAGCTGTAGATGAAGAAACCAATACTTAAAGAGAAAAACAATGAGAACTAAATTTCTCCTCATACTATTTTCGATACTATCCTTACAAGGAGTCGCGCAAGACCCATCGGATAATCTTATTAGCCGGAAGTACGAATCGGCTTTACCTGATGAATATCCCAATGGTGTTTACCTGATGGACTCAGAAGCTGATCCCAACTGGTCCTGGCCGGAAGATGCCGGAGTGGTTCTGGGTCTGAAAGCATCTAACAGTAACTCCAGGCATGCACAAATGCTCTTTGACAGATATTCCAATAAAATTTTTGTGAGAGGTAAGAACTGGGGAAATAATGCCTGGAAACCCTGGAATCGACTCCTTGTAGAAGTTAATGGTCAAGTGGGTATTGGTACCAGTTCTCCTACTTCCATGTTAGATATCGATGGAGGTACCCTGAAAGTCCGTAATCCCGGAACAGCAAGAAGCTTGCGATTATACTCCGCAGCAGATCAGCATGCTCCTAATTGGGCAGGAATATTAAGCTTTAACATTGATGAAACAGGAGATCTGGACTTTGACAATGTAAGAGGATCCAGGTTGATGTTTGGCGGAAGTGGTACCTTAACCTTTCAGACGAGCACTATTGGTTCGGGTGTACAGACACTAAATACAGCATTAAATATCTCGCATTCCGGGAAGGTGGGAATAGGCGGGATCACCAATGCTACAGAAGAACTGGAAGTAGCCGGAACTATATTAGCTGAAGAGGTAAGAGTGGAAGCTACTGGCGGCCCCGACTATGTCTTTGAAGAAAATTATGAGCTAATCACCCTGTCTGAGATTCGAGACTACATCAAAAAACACAAGCACCTTCCGGAAGTGCCATCTGCTAATGAAATGGAAAAAGAGGGTATGGATGTAGGTGAAATGAATCTCTTGTTGCTAAAGAAAATTGAGGAGCTGACACTATATCTCCTGGAAAAAGATGATGAAATCAAAAGCCTTCAGCAAGAGGTCAGATCGTTAAAAGGATCTAAGAAATAAAAACCATGCAAGTCAAAAACTTACATAACCAGGCCATATTGTAATAATGGGCAGGGAATATAAACAGTTGAATGATTGCTTGTGTGTTTGAAAGGATATTTGTGCCATTAGGCACTAGTTTTACAAAATGCCGACAATATTATTAATCAATGGGTTTAGGTTTTATTTTTATGCCGGGGATCAGAACGAACCTGCTCATGTGCATGTTGAAAAAGGAGATGGCAATGCCAAAATATGGCTTGAACCCGAACTGGATGGAAAATATTTTCATGACTTTAAGTCTCAGGAAAAGAAAGAAATCATGAAAATAGCGGAATCAAATTATGACCTGTTAAAACAGAAATGGTATGAGTTCTTTCAATAATAATTACGACCCATTAGAGAGCGTCATTTTCGAGGGAGGTCTGCGTATTATAGGGATGCATTTTCATAAAGACCTGGACTTAATGCTGATAGTACTCAACAACAAAAAAGTCCTCACCCGCAAAATATCAAGCTCTGAAAGGTTTAAAAATGCCACTTCTGATCAGTTGTCCAATTATCGGTTGATTAGTAATGGTGTTGGGGTTCATTGGCCGGATTTAGATGAGGACCTTAGTCTGAAAGGATTTTTGAAAGAAGAACTTAGTAGTTTATCCATTCCTATAGTTCCCTGACACGAGAAGCCCTCCTATCCGGCCTTATGGATGCGGCGAAAGACAGGAAATAATCTTTCTTGCAGATGTTAAAAAAACCCTGCAAGTCAAAGACTCACATAAGAGGCCAACAATAGTGGCGCTGGACGTGAATCGATTAGCTAATTAATTGTTACTTTGTAGAAAAGTAATTTAGTTATGAAAACTTCAACTGTGCGTAAGGAAATCCATGAGTATGTGGATAAAGCAGACGATAGGTTTTTGGCGCTGGTTCATAGTATGATTCAAGCAGAGAAAAAGAACAAAAGCCAATCTGAAGGGCTATTGAAAAAAGAAATGGTCAGGAGGGCTAAGCAATCTGAACAGGAAATTGCAGAGGGTAAAACCATTAGTTCCGGACAATTTAATGCCGACTTTAAACAGTGGAAACAGGAGAAGCGAGAGAGTATCAAGTAGAATTTACCCCATCATCAAGATATCATTTTTATGAAGTTCTTGAATATCTATACAAGCATTATCCAATAGATCGAGCTGAGCAATTAGCAGATGAATTGGAAGGTATGGCTCAAAGTCTAAATCACCATCCTCAAAGGGGCGCAAAGGAGAAGTGGCTGTCGAATCTGAAGCAGGATTATCGGTTCATCCTATTTAACCGTACCAGAAGAGCAGAAATTAAAATCATTTATTACATCCAGGAGGGTGAAGACAAAGTTTTTGTGACAGATTTTTTCCCGACGGAAATGGATACTTCTGAAATGATGGAAAGAAATTCTTAGTTATCCGTACATAAATAAAAAACCCTGCAAGCCAAAGACTCACAGGGTAAAACGAACCGAAAAATGTAAAAGATGTTTTTTGGCTGGTAAGGGACTAATCCCGGTCTACCTTGCTCAGTCCGGCTTCTGAAATAGATACTTTGGATGTGCCACGATATTTCACCTTACTGACTCCTGCTGCCGTGATCCGGATTTCGTCTGTGCCGTAAACCTCCCCTTTAGAGGCGCCCACAGCTTCCAGGTCTACTCGCTTGGCCCTGAAGTCAAAAGCCTTTATCTCCGAAGCGCCAATGAGTTCTACATCCAGACTCTCAGCTTCTCCCTTTAAATCCACAGAAGAAGCTCCGGTCATTTTGAGTTTCAGCCGCTCCGGGAATACATTCATGTACAGGTCGGATTCACCGGTGAGCTCTATTTCCATGTCATCATTGTCAAAGCCAAAAACCTCTCCGTCGCAATCTCCTACCATTTCCAGATACTCCAGCTCCGGCATGGTGATGAAAAGACCAACCTTTCCGGGGTTGTTATCATTCCACCACTTCCAGTTATCTTCTCTGTATTTTACCTCCAGCAGCTCACCGACCTGGTTGAGGTAAACCTCATCGAGATATTCATCATCTCCTTTTAGCTCTATGCTGTATGTTTCACCTTTCCTGATCTCCACATCAAAGAAGGCGGAGATTCTCACTTCATCAAAATCTTCAAAAGGATAGGTGATCTCGTCTGACCCCCGGTAATTGGATCGATAGTCTTTCGTGGAGCTACCCCGGTCCCGGTCGATCCGTTTTTCAGGACATGTCAGACATTTGATCCCATTTTGATCAAAGGCCCAGTCATTCCCTTCCATCTGATAGGCGCGATATCCGTTCAGGTGTAAGGTGTTTGTGAGGATATCCGCAAGGTCGTCTTCCATGCGGAAGGTTTTACCGTATGGAATGTAGAAAGTAAGGTCCGCCTCCTGAAACCTGAATTTTGTGCCTTGTGGGAAAGTGACCTCTGAATCAAAGTAGAAATCCTCACCTTCTCGTTTTACATTGTAGACTATACTCCTTGCATTTTCCTCTGCGTCGGAGCGACTGTTTCCCCGGCTTATGATCCGCTGCACCAGCTGGAAAGTGCTGTCCTGATGCCCTCTGATCCTCAGGTCTACCATATCAAAGGAGTCATCTCCTATATCATTTAACCGTAGTGTGGGTGTGGCTTGAGTGACCTCAAAAGTCTGCTCCGTACGATAGTCATTCTCTGTCACAAACTCCCGGGCTAATTGTGGTATCGAAAATGATGCAATGATCAGCCCGGTTATCCACAGGGCAAACAATGTCCACCCGACGTAAGCTTTGGCGACTCGTCTTTTGAGAATGACTACCAGGCCAACTAATGTGAGTGCCAATGCCGGAATAAACGTAACCAGGAAGAAAGAGACTACCGGCCATGTGGAGAGTGATTGCTGGATAAGCTCTAATGGGAAGTCTCCATAATGGACATACTCTTCCCAGGCGCCTATACCAAGCATACCAAAAGTGACTGAGGTAAACCCGATCATCAAACCAAACCCAATGATTATTAACAGTGCCCCAAATGCGATACGGATAAATTCAACGAGGAATTTAAGCAGGGGACCGAGCAGCTTGCCAAGGCCATTGATGATGATGGCAATTAGCCTGAATGGGAATAAAAGGACCTTAACGATCGGACTTTCTTCACCCTCCCTAACGTTCAAACTCTTCTTTACATTCTCCTCAATGTTAGAGAGGGTAACCGGCTCCCCCTGCATTTGCATTTTTTCGGTGATAGACTTTGCTTCCGGAGTGATGATCCAAAGGATGATGTAGATCACGATACCAGCGCCACCCAAAAAGATGGACAATACGAAAAGCAACCTGATAACGGCAATGTCGGTTCCAAAGTAAGAAGCAATACCACTGGCAACACCCCCAAGAACACGCTCATCCGGATTTCTGAAAAGCTTCTTTACTTTCTTATCGTCCTCCAGGCTGTCACTTGGAGGCAATACAATCCAAAGGATGATGTAAGCAAGCAAAGTTGCTCCGCTAATGCCTCCCAGGAATACATTGATAAAGAGGACTATGATAATCAGCCGTATCCATAACGGATCTATTTTGAAATAGTGGGCAATACCCGCTGCTACACCTCCAAGGACTTTGCGTTTGGTGTCTCTGTAAAGTTTTCTATACCCTTCACTGGATTTGGAAGTGGTTTTTTCTTCTCCTGCTTCTGCTTGTTCGTGTTTTTCTTCTTCCTTCTGGGTGGGAGGTTCTTCGGTTTCGATGGTGGCTTCAAAGTCTTTGGTGGTTCCCATGGTGGTGATAAGCTCATCCACATCCTCCAGGTTCACCGTTTGCCTGCCATCTGCAAGCTTCGAAAGAAATATTTCTGCAATTCTACTCTCTATATCGGCAATGATCTCCGCACTGTCTTCAAACGTAGAGAAGTATTTGTTGACCGATTCCAGATAATTCTTGAGTCTTTCATAACCATCTTCCTCTATATGAAAGATGATCCCCCCAATGTTTATGCTAACAGTCTTTTTCATTTCGTTTGGTTAGTTTTTATATCAATTTCAGGGATGATTCCTTTTATGATTTCTTTTTAGTAGATCCTTTCTTCACTGAGATGATCTTCTGAGTAGATTTTACCAGACCGTCCCAGGTTTGGTCTAAGCTGTTCAGAAACTCCTGACCATCATTTGTCAGTGTATAGTATTTTCGAGGAGGTCCGGAGTTGGACTCCACCCACTTATAGTCTACAAGACCGGCCTTTCGCAGGCGTGTCAGTAGTGGATAAAGTGTGCCTTCAACTACCATGATCCTGGCAGCTGTCAACTCCTCCAATAGGTCTGAGGCATACACCTCACCACGGCTTATTATATGGAGTATGCAAAACTCAAGGATGCCCTTCCGCATTTGCACTTGTGTATTTTCAATATTCATTTTCCGTGAGTTTAATTTTATCCTGTTGTCCTGGGACAAACAGAAAGCTATCGCTTAATCTTCGATAGTGTATACGTAAAGGTACTATGTATGGCCAAGTACTTTACGGAAATCTTTCTCAACATTCTAATTTAATTGAAATAATTATATATAAAATTAGAATAGTTATATATTTATGCGTTTTCCGGCCTTATTGGCTTTCTTTGAAGAGTTGAGGAAATTGAAAAAGAAAGGGTAATAGTCGTTCTGAGGTGTACTTTGGTCGAAGTTGTTTCAAACAATACTGTCATATAATCTAAATTGTCCCTTTATTTGTCATGAATGAGAGCAGGCGGAGTTGTACTTTTTTTCTACCTCATAGCTTCTGGTGTCGTATCAGCTCAGGATGCTGCGTCCAGGGACAATACGCCCAAGTACAGCAATGAATTCCTGAACCTGGGGGTTGATGCCCGGGCTTTCGGACTGGGGAATTCGATGGTCGCCCATACCGCAGACGTTTCCTCCGGCTACTGGAACCCTGCAGGGCTCGTTTCCCTCACTACGGACCATCAGCTTTCCCTGATGCATGCTTCTTATTTTGCTGGAATAGCCAATTACGATTACGGGGCATTTGCTACACGGCTTGATGACAGTAGCGCGTTAAGCGTTTCAGTGATCCGCTTTTCTGTGGATGATATAGCTGACACACGTTTACTATTCGATGCAAATGGCTCGGTTAATTATGACAATATCCGTTTTTTTTCTGCTTCGGATTACGCTTTCCTGGTTTCTTATGGGAGGAAACTTCCATTTCTTGGAGGCCTTAGTCTGGGAGGTAATGTGAAAATTATACGGCGGATCGTAGGCGATTTTGCCGGGTCATGGGGTTTTGGGATAGATGTGGGCGTACAGAAAAAGTGGAAGGGTTGGGATTTTGGCCTGGTAGGCCGGGACCTGTTTGGCACCTTTAATTCCTGGTCTATCAATGAGGACGAGCTTGCTGATATATATGCTCAGACCGGGAATGAGCTTTACACCAACTCTCTTGAGATTACGCTTCCGCGACTTATTCTTGGGGTAAGTAGAAATGTAGAGCTGGGTGATCAGTTTTCATTATTGGGTACGGCTGATCTTGTGACCACATTTGATGGAAAGCGAAACTCGTTAGTAAGGACTGATCTGGTGTCTTTTGATGCCTCTGCCGGAGTAGAGGTTGGTTTTAAGCAGGTGGCCTTTGTACGAGGAGGTGTGGGACAGTTTCAGAAGATAAAAGACTTTGATGGCACGAAATCCTGGACCTTTCAGCCGAATATGGGGCTGGGATTTAAGATTCAGCAGCTGGCTGTTGATTATGCATTCACAGATATAGGTGATCAGGCAGCTGGTTTATACTCGCATATTTTTTCCGTAAAAGTTGATTTCCATGTTGAGGATTAAGGTTATCATATGGTTTATCGGTTTTTGTGGGCTTTTGACTGAGGTCAAAAGTCAATATGCTAATGATTGGATTGATTACAATCAACAGTATTATAAGATCAAGGTGGCTGAGGATGGTTTATACAGGATCACCGCAAGTGAGCTAGCGGCAGCCGGTGTGCCTGTGGGCAACATTGTGGTAGATCGCTACCAGCTGTTCCGAAGGGGGCAGGAAGTGGCAATCAGAGTGGTGGATGACGAAATAATAGAAAACAGGGACGGTCGGCTAAATTACCTGGAATTCTACGGCGAGCGAAATGACGGTAACTCCAATACACCACTGTATAGAGAGTCAGATGCACAGCCCCACACTTACTATAATTTATTTACGGACTCCTCCGCCTACTTTTTGACATGGAAAATTTCTTCAGGATCAGGAAGGCGAATGCAGCTTTCTACAGACCAGAACAGTTCCGGACTTACACCTGAGCCTTATCATATCCGGAAAGACTTGCAGCTTTTCACTTCACATTACAAAACGGGCCTTAGGTATGGTTCAACCAATGAGATCTTAACAGCCGAGTATGATTACGGAGAAGGCTGGGCTGGTCCGGATATTTCAAAAAATGGTTCTCGTACCTATGATTTTGCTCTCACTAACGCTGATCAAAGCGACACAAAACCCACACTGGAAGTTTTCCTGTTTGGGATCAATAACCTCGAACACCTGGTAGAAATCAGTGTTGGTCCGAATGAGTCCGGTTTGAGGAGCCTGGGACAGGCCAGCTTTGAACGGCAATTCACTCATTTATTTACCTCTGAAGTAGAGTGGTCCGATATAGGGGCTGCAGGTGAGCTGGTGGTTCGGGTCACTGCCCTGGGTGTAGATGGTCAGGCTGAACGCGTTTCAGTGTCCTATGTCCGTGTAAACTATCCACAGGACCCGGCTTTTGATTCCAGCCAGGATATTTTCTTTTATGAGTTTCCGGCAGGGACGGAAGAAAAAGGGTATGCGGTACTTTCCAGTACCGTGGCAACGGGAGCTCGGGTTTTTGATGTGACCGATCCTGCTGCTCCGGTTTCCATTGTGAGTAGTGCTCAGCCGGACAGATTAGAATTTGTCTATTCTGGCGCTACTTCAGACCGGCAGATAATGGTGGTGAAAACGCCGAAAAGTGCAGGCAATATCTCAAGAGCCACAATAGAGCCTTTCGATCTGTCAGGGAAAGATTTTTTGATGATCTCTCACCCAGCTCTTGACCAGCAGGTAGGAGGTGTCAGTCCGGTGACCGGGTATCTTGACTACCGCCAAAGTGTAGCCGGCGGAAGCCACGGTGTGTTACTTGCCTGGATCAGTGAAGTGTATGATCAGTTCAATTACGGCGATCAGTCTCCCATGGCAATTCGAAATTTCATCACCTATGCACTTGCTGAGGGGAATCCGGAGTACCTGTTTATCATCGGGAAGGGAACAACTCCCAATGCCAATGCGTACAGGAGAGACCCTGGCACCATAATCCATTATGTGCCCACTTTTGGATATCCGGGCTCTGATGTGCTTTTTTCTGTAAATACGGTTGCACAAAACCTGGACCAGGCGCTGCCTACAGGTCGTCTCAACGCATACACTCCTCAGGATGTGAAAGCCTACCTTGATAAGGTTAAGGAAATGGAAGCATTGTCTTATGACGCCCTTTGGAGAAAAAACCTGGTGCAGCTAAGCGGGGGAGCAACGAATGCGGAACGTACCTCTTTTGCCAACCATATCAATACCTTTAAAGTAAAAGCTGAAGGGGATTATTTAGGAGGAAAGGCTTTTAACATCAATAAGGAGACCAATGATGAGGTTCAGCTGATCAATGTCGCCAGTCAGGTAAATGAAGGAGTCAGCCTGATCACTTTTTTTGGTCATTCCACCGGGCAACTCACAGATATTGAGATCGGTAGGGTGTCGTCAGGCAGCAATACTTTTGGGTACAGCAACCAGGCAAAGTATCCCATGTTTTTAGTAAACGGATGCAATGCCGGGGAAATATTCAGGGTAACCGATGGTACTCCTTCAAGTCTGACGCTGGGTGAAGACTGGCTTCATACACCTAATCTCGGAGCAATTGGTTTCATTGCTAATTCAGACTTTGCTCTGTCCTCAGCCTTAAAACGCTTCTCGGACTTGTTTTATACTCATGCATTTAATCTTGATGGAGAATTTGCCAACCCTGTGGGTAAGGTATTCATGAACGTCACGAGCGCCTATTTTGAGGCTTTCGGGACCAGCGCGCTGGATCGGGCACAGGTTTACCAGACTGTATTACAGGGAGATCCTGCCTTGCCGGTTTTTGGGGCTGATCAGCCCGACTATGAGCTTCAGACTCAGGAAATATTTGCTGCCGGATATGATCAGGAGCGGGTAACTGCCAATATGGACTCCTTTAAAATTAACCTTCCAATACGTAATTACGGCAGATCTGTGAAAGATTCACTGGCTATAAGGGTCGTAAGGACTTTGGGAGATGGAAACCAAAGAACTTATGTTCAGAAATTCAGGAGGGTTCTCCGTTATGATACGGTCTCGTTTGTGATCCGGAATGATCTGCAGGAGGTAAATGAGGGAAGCAACACGTTTGTGATATCCATCGACCCGGATAATGAGCAGGGGGAACTAAATGAGACGAATAATAACGGAAGCTTTGAGTTGTTTATCCCAAAAGGAAATACAATTAACCTCTTTCCAATCAATTTTGGTTTGGTAGATGATCCCATGGTGACCTTTAAGTGGCAGTCTGCAGACCCGCTGGACCGCAACCGGGAGTACAGTCTGGAGGTAGATACGGTGGCGGATTTTAGCAGTTCATTTAAAATCTCTGAGAGTATTACCAGTGATCTGCTGGTGAATAGAGGGATGGACTTTTCGGCATTGGCAGACTCAACCACCATTTACTGGAGGACACGCTTTAGTAACCCTGAAGGCAATGAAGATACTACCTGGGTTAAATCTTCCTTTACCCTTATTTCAGGTCAGACTGGCGGGTGGGGCCAGATAGGCCGGTCTCAGCTGGAAGAGACTTCTAAGTCAGGGGTGACTTACAACTCCGGGAATAGCTCATGGAGTTTCCAGGAAACGTCTACCCCTATAGAAATTAATACCCATGGGGTTAGCAATCCTAATGAATACACAGATTACCTCGTTTTGATCGATGGAATAAACTTTTTGGCGACAACAAATACCCTCGATCCGGAATGTAAGAAAAAGAATGCGATCAATGCTATCGTTTTTGGTTCGGAGAATGCTCAGCCATACAGTCCTTTTTTGGGTGCCAGTCCTGATGTGTTTAATGATCTGATCTGTGGCATAAGCCCGCAGGCTATAAATAATTTCAGCGAAACAGAGGTGCTTGGCTCCAACAGGTACCTGGACAGCCTGATCTCCATTATGGATAACCAGGACATGATCCTGCTTTTTTCTTTTGATTCAGTAGCTTTTTCTAACTGGGATGCGCAGCTGATCGCTTCATTAAATTCGGTAGGCATTCAGAGCTCCACAATAGCAGGCCTGACTGACGGGCAGCCAGTGATTTTCCTGGGCAGAAAGGGGGATCCGGAAGGCTCAGCCGTAGAGGTCATTTCTAATGGAAGTGGGGTGCCGCTGAAAGAACAGGCTATTCAGTTGGTAAGTCAGGTTACCGGTAAGTTTAGCTCCGGAAAAATACTTTCACCGAAGGTAGGGCCATCCAGCTCATGGGATGGATTCAGCTATCATGTTGAAGACGGACCAGATGACTCATACGAGTTTAACGTACTTGGCTATGATTCATTCGGAGATGAAGAAGTGCTCTTTACGGATAGCCGCATGGTAGATCTGGACATCTCCCAGATCGATGCTCAGCAATATCCTTACCTGAGGATGGAGATGAGTTTTTCTGATGAAGTAAATCAAACTCCACCCCAGCTAAAAGGGTGGGGGCTTACCTATGATCTCTCACCGGAAGGCTTGCTTTCTACTGAATCCATCGAGAGCGGAGAGGTGCAGGAGGGCGAAGAATACGCCAGGCAATTTTTTTATAGTTCGCTTTCCGCTGCCCCTTTTACTGACTCGGTTACCGTCAGCTATACTGTCAGCAACATCCAGTCAGGGACTTTTGAGTCTGAGTCTTTTAAAATAGCCGCTCCGGAACCGAATGACACCACGGCATTTGAAACCAGGATAGGTACGCGGGGTAAGGTTGGGCAAAACAACCTCGTAGTTACGCTCTCTGCAGCAGAGCCTGAGCTCTACCCTGCCAACAACACTATCAATATAAGCAGCGCTTTTAATGTAGTACCTGATGAAACCAACCCGGTTTTAGATGTCACCTTTGACGGGAGTTATATCCTGAATGGAGATATTGTATCTCCAAACCCCGGTATCCTCATTCGCTTTAAGGATGAAAATGAATTTTTATATAAGCAGGACACAACGGGGCTCACTATTGAGTTGAAAAAACCTTGTGAGGGGTGTGAGTTTGAGCAGGTACATTTCGCTGGATCAGAGGTGTCTTATATTCCAGCTTCTGAGGGACAGGATTTTGAGATCACTTACCAGCCGGGCCCTTTGGAGGACGGAGTTTATGCTTTGAGAGTGCAGGGGGTGGATGAAAGTGGGAATGCCTCCGGCAGGTATCCGTATGAAGTATCCTTTGAAGTGATCAACGAAACTACGGTGACTCATTTTTACCCGTATCCCAATCCTTTTTCCACGAGTACCAGGTTTGTTTTTACGCTTACCGGAAGTGTGATTCCTGAAGAGATCAAAATCCAGATCATGACCGTTTCAGGCAGGGTAGTTCGTGAGATTACACAGGATGAAATTGGTCCGTTGAAAATAGGCAACAACATCACACAATATGCCTGGGATGGACGGGATGAATACGGTGACCAACTGGCAAATGGAGTCTACCTGTATAAAGTTTTTATCAGGCAGGGGGGAGAACAGGTAAAGCTACGCAATACCAATGCAGATCGGGCTTTTAAAAATGGATTTGGGAAGCTTTACCTTCTCCGGTAACCGGTTTTACCGGCAAGTGAAAAACAGGGTTTAAAAAAAGGATGCAAGCTTCATTGCCACACCTTTGTCTCCGTCTACTTTTATCTTTCCTCCCATAAAGGCCATCATAGGATTCAGGCTTCCGTTTAAAAGCTTCTCAAAGTTATCCAGAGACATGCTCAGCGTACATGCTGCAGCTTTATCTTCATTGGAAACCACAGAAGGAGTTACGGTATCGTCCAGGTGGATCAGGCCTTCTTCAAATTGGAAGTTGATGATGGCGTTAACATTGCCTCCATTGTTGGCGGCCATTTCAGATACTTTTTCAGTTGCTTCCGGCAGGGTCATTTATGTTTATTGTAAGGTTGAACTTATTGTTTCTTCGTAAAGGTTACCTCAAAGAGCTTTGGCCAGAGCTTACCAGTTACATAGACTTTTTGGTTCGAAGGATGATAAGCTATTCCGTTCAGTACGTCAGCATCTTTTGCTTCAGCCGGGGACAGTAATCCTCCCATATCAATTTTCCGAATGATTTTTCCGGTTTCCGGATCTATAACCACAATTTGCTCTTCCTGATAGATATTGGCATAGATCAGCTTGTCAATGACCTCCAACTCGTTCAGTGCAACTACCTTGTCTTTATGGTCATAAACTTCCAGTTTATCAAACTCGGAGAGGTCATGCGGATTTAAAAAGTGAAGGGTCTCAGTCCCATCACTCGCAATGAGTGTATCCCCCATCGTTGTGAGCCCCCATCCTTCCTCAAAAGGGAACCTGAATGTTCCGGTTTGGTTGAGGTCCGTATCAAAGATGAAGCCCACCTGAGAAGTCCACGTGAGCATGTAGATGTTGTTTTTCCAAAAGGTGCTGCCCTCACCGAAGTATTTACTGTCAAGGTTAATGGAGTGATAAATGTTGGCGTTTGTATAATTGATTTTCATCAGCCTCGATTTACCTCTGGATCCGGTACTTTCATAAAGTGTATCACCTTTGAAAAACAGGCCCTGGGTATAGGCCTCCACATTGTGAGGATAGGTATTAATGATGTTGTAGGTATACTCGTCCGGAGTAATGTCCGAAAGAAATTTTAGCCTTGGGTAGTGTGTTTCTTTGTTTCCGTCAATGAATACCGTCAATTTAATCCGCTGATTTCCGGTCCGGACATCTGTTGAGGACCATTCAAATACCGGTTCGCTAAATGTTGTTTCCCTGTCGCGGTATTCCAGGATGATCGAATCGATTTGCTTTTCCGAGTCAATTTCAAATGGAACCAGATCCCCTATTGTGTAGGTTGTATTCGATTTGGGAGATTTCAGTTTACTGTAATTGATGATCCTGGGAGAGTCAGAATCTTCTTTACTGCCGGTATCGGATTCCTTATGACAGCTTACAAAGGCACTTATGCCAAGACCAAGGCTAATTAGTAATGCATTTTTCATCACGCACAAAAGTACTGGAAAAGTCTAAAAAGTAGGAGAGACACTATTCTGTTTTATTGTCATCTGAATGTCTTCGTTCGTAGCTGGTCATGCGCATAAGGGTAGGTACCGTTAATCCCTGATAGAGAACGGAGCATGCCACCACGATGTAGGTCATGGTGATAATGATATCCTTCCCATGAAAATCGGTAAGTGAAAGGGAAAGAGCAATGGGCAGACCACCCCTGAGTGCCCCCCAGGTGAGCACCGGAATAGTATTGGGTTGAAAGGCTCTTTTGGCCGACATGAGTTTAATAGGGATGAATACACTAAGCCACCGGCCAAGCAGCACAATGTTTACGGCCATAAATCCTGCAGCAAAATAATCAGCTCTACGTGGGATGACCAGCATTTCAAGACCTATGAGTACAAAAAGCATAGCTGATAATGATTCTTCCATGAGATTCCAAAACTTAAACACATAGTCGCCAGCAGCGCTGGTTACATGTTCACCGCGTCCCTCATTGCCAATCACCAGACCCATAACTACTGCAGCCTGTTTTGAGGAAACATGAATAAAATCAGCAAGAAATGACCCGGCCATCACAATAGCCAGTGTTATCAGTATCTCTACCTCCACAGCATCATTGTCCACGTATTTCAGCAGCCTGTAGCCCAGGTAGCCCAGGAAAAGGCCGATGAAGATCCCGCCACCTATGTCAGCTCCTATGATATATGCCGTTTCTATAACTGAAAGCGCATGGTCCTCACCAGCATGGGCGATATCAAGAAGTGTCAGTGCAAGGACTACCGCTATGCCGTCATTGAATAAAGATTCTCCGGCAATCTTAATTTCAAGCTCCTTGGCAAGGTTGAAACGTTTAATGGTTTTCGTTACGGCTATTGGGTCAGTAGGAGATATCAAAGCGCCAAAAACCAGGCAATACAGGTAATCAAGGTGGATCTGAAGGAAATCCAGCAAAAAGTAAACTAGTGAACCAATGACGAAGGTTGAGATCAGAACTCCGGTGGTTGCCAAAACCAATACCGGGGTTCGCTCCTTCGAGAGCTTTTTGAAGTCAATCTGCAGGGCTCCAGAGAAGAGCATAAAGGACAGCACTACATGGTATAGTACTTCAGCATAGTCATACTCTTCCAGCTCCACAGCTTCTATACGCAGTTCCGGGGATATAAATCCAACAATCAAAATCACAAGTGAAAGTCCCAGGGCCATGATCATCAAGCCTATAGACGAAGGAAGCTTCAGAAAGTAGGTATTGACGAAAATGAATAAAGCCGCCAGGAATATAAAGAGGGCGATGATGTCAAATACGTGCATAGGTTTGGTGCCGATTCGTTATTTAATGCGCACAGCGCAAAAATATTCTTCTATTCTGTAATTACATTGTGAATTGAACTATAATGATCAATCCTATCCAACAAAGGATAACGGCTATTAGAGTGGTTTACATTGACATTCCGCACGAAAGTCTGCCCGAATATACTTTTTTTTAGATTTTTATGCAAAATATCCGCATCCTTAACGAGTGGTTAATCACTTGCATCAAGACTATATTGCAAACCAAATGGACCAATTGTATTTAAAAGCCTTCTGTCAGATAGAAGCCCGCAAAAACCATCTTTTAGCTAAGCTGAAGAAATTGGATAGCAAAACACTCCGGGCACCTCAGTCAACCGGTAAATGGTCCGTAATTCAGGTGTTGGTTCACCTTTTGGAGTCAGAAAGTGGTTCTTTAAAGTATTGTCAGAAGAAAATAAAAGCAGGTGAGAAAATCCCTGGCTCCAGCGTTTTAGAAAGACCGAAGTTCTGGTTTTACTTATGGATTTTGAGGTCAAGGGTTAAGTTTAATGCACCTCGGACTGTAAGTAACCCGTCTAATGAAATAGAATTTGTTGAAATTGTTGAAAAATGGAGGGTATCCAGGAATGAGTTAAAGGAGTTTCTCGAAAAGTATCCGGATAAATTCCTGAACAAAGCAATTTATAAACATCCATTTGCAGGAAGGGTTCGACTGGAAGAAATGCTCGTTTTTTTTGATGCCCATATGCAGCATCATGAGTATCAAATCCGACGTATACTTAGTGCGATTGGTTAAATTTCTATGTCATTCCCCACTTTTTTCAGCCTTGCTCTATAGCTATAATACATAAACAGGATGATGAGGAATGGAAACAAAAATACGGTCATAGCAGGTAGTGTTTTTATTGAAACAATAAACAGTTAAACTTGCTTTTCATAAAGATCTGACCAGGTGGGTAAATGCGTGTAACGACACATTGTATTAGAAAGTTACAAAAAATAAATAAAAAAATCATATACTTTGCTTTCATTTAAGAATCTTTCATACAGCTATACGGGTGATTCCAAACTAATTTTTCCGGACTGGAGTGTAGAAAAAAAGGCTCACTCGCTGATCCTGGGTGAATCCGGTGGTGGTAAAACGACTCTGCTGCATTTGCTGGGAGGGCTTTTGAGGCCGGAGACCGGAGAGATCGAGATCAATGGCACGCCCATCCAAAACATGTCTAATGCTGAGTTGGATCATTTCCGAGGTTCGAATATGGGGTTTGTTTTTCAGAAACCTCATTTGATCTCATCCCTGAATGTGACAGAAAATCTAAAGCTGGCTACCTTTTTGGGAAACAAGTCCAATCTGAATAAGCGGATCCCTTCTGTCTTAGAAGATTTGGGGATATCAGATCTGGCTCATCGAAAGGTACATGAGATCAGTCAGGGGCAGGCTCAGCGGGTAGCTATAGCCCGGGCGGTGATCAACGAGCCGGATATCCTATTTGGTGATGAACCCACATCAAGCCTGGATGACAAAAGTTGCTCTGCCGTGATCCGGCTTTTAAAGAATCAGGCGGAAAGTTGTAATGCTACATTGGTAATAGCTACCCATGATCAGCGTGTAAAATCTGAATTTAAAAACCAGCTGACGCTATGAATATCCCTTTTCTAAGTTTCAAGAGTATTATTTCCCGTCCGCTGAGCAGTTTCCTGAGTTGGTTGCTGCTTACATTTGGGGTGACCGTCGTAGTATTGATCCTTTTAGCTTCCGGAAGACTGAAAAAGGAAGTAGAAAAGAATGCGCAGGGTATCGATCTGGTGGTGGGCGCTAAAGGGAGTCCGTTGCAGCTGATTCTGGCTAATATCTTCCACATTGATTTTCCCACGGGTAATATCGATTTAAAAGAAGCAGCGTCTTTAAGTAAAAATCGTTACATAGCCAGTTCTATTCCTCTTTCCCTGGGAGATAGTTATCGGGGCTTTCGGATAGTTGGTACCACCAGGGCTTATGGCGATCTGTATGAAGTTTCACTGGCTGATGGAGGCTGGTTTGAGCAATCCATGGAAGCGGTTATTGGTGCTCAGGTAGCTGAAAAGTTGGGCCTGAAGCTCGGAGATACTTTTGAGAGCCAGCATGGTTTATCGGAAGAGGGAGAAGAGCACGGTGGACTTCACTTTGAGGTGACGGGCATTTTAGAGCCGTCCGGCACAGTCATGGATAAGCTTATCCTTACTCCCTTGCGGAGTATATGGGAAGTGCATGACCATGAAGAGGAGGCTGAAGGCCATCATGATGAACCGGATTCGCTGGTTGCACTGCCACAGTTGGGAATTGAAGTGGGAAAGGAGGAGCTGGAGCATAAGCAGATCACGGCGTTACTTATCAGCTACAGGTCTCCAATGGGCGCAGTTATGTTACCCAGAGCTATAAACAGTCAGTCTAATTTGCAGGCAGCTTCTCCTGCCTATGAAACAGCCCGGCTATTTAACATTATAGGTGTCGGGGTGAAGGTGGTCAATATTTTGGGTATTGTGATTATTGTTATTTCTGCCATTAGTGTGTTTGTCGCATTGCTCAACTCCCTGAAGGACCGTAAGTATGATATAGCGATCATGCGGTCTATGGGAGCGACTAAAGGTCAGATATTTTTTCATGTATTGCTTGAAGGGTTATTTATCACCATGATCGGGGCGATTTCCGGTCTGGTTATTGCACATGCTTTACTGGCTGTGCTTGGCAACTACATGGAGGGATTTAGCGCGGAATCATTTTATTTTGTTCCGCGGGAATGGATGGTTTTGGCAGGATGCCTGTTAATAGGAACTTTCGCTTCCGTAGTTCCGTCTATTATGGCGTATAAGACTGATATCTCAAGAACACTCGCAAAAGGATAAATAGATGAAAGGAATTGTAGTAATCATAAGTTTAGTTATTTCATTTCACTGCTTTTCGCAGGGGGGCTCATCAGAAAACTGGAAAGTACTAGGCAAGCTGGAATACGAAAAGTCCCGCGACGAATATGGAGAAATATATGTCCCCAAATTTGGACCGGAAATAAGAAAGCTCGAAGGAAAGGAGATTGAGCTGGCTGGTTATATTATACCCTTTGAGGGAATGTTTGAGCCGGACCACCTGATCATTTCCTCTGTACCGGTGGCATCCTGTTTCTTTTGTGGAGGAGCCGGCCCTGAGTCCGTTGCTGAAATTTATTTAAATGAATCTGTAAAATACACAGCCAAAAAGGTGACGATCAGTGGTACCTTAGCCTTGAATGATTCGGATGTGGATCAGCTGATGTACATTCTTAAAGATGCAAAACTAAAAACCGAATAGTCTTATGAGATCCCTGTTGATTTTTAGCCTGATGTTATTTCTGTTTGCTTCCTGTAGCAATACCAGGAAAGACACTATAGCTTCTCTGAAAGAAGAAGTAATGGCCCTTCATGATGAGGTGATGCCAAAAATGGGAGAGCTGCACAAGACTCAGAAGAAACTTTTGACATTAGCCGATTCAGCAGAAGCGGCTGATTCGGTGGCTGCCAGTGAATACCGGGACCTGGCTCAAACCATCGAACTGGCAAATGAATCCATGATGGATTGGATGCGTAACTACGATCCTAATTTCAGCGGATCAGAAGAGGAGGTAAAAGCATACCTGGAGGATCAGAAAAAAAGTATGTCTAGAGTGAAGAAGGATATGCTCAGTTCGCTTGAAGAGGGGAAAATGAAACTAAAAAAACCAAACTTCAAAAGTAGCTCTTCACCTAACTCCGGAACTAACAGTGAGACAGCTTCTAAAAATGAACTGCCTTCTGATATAAGTTATAGCATTATTAACAAGGAACCGGACGATGCATTTTCTAAAATAACTATTAACGTCCGTCTCAATAAAGAAGTTAGTAAAGACATTTTGAAGAAAATTGCCTATGAGATAAAGGCTGAGAATAGGAAGTACTCTAAACTTTGGATTTTTTATTTCTTACCTGAAATGAATACGGGAAGTGGCGCTTGGGCTATTTCCCATTTTAAGCCAACCCTTGAACTTGAAATAATCGGTGCGTCTAAAGCTGCTACGGATGAAATGAAAAACCAGAAGGTAACAGGCGAAATTTTAGCAACTTGGATAGATAATGATGCCATTGCACCAAATATGAAATACTTAGTCAAAGAGAACGGAAAGTTACTGATGAAATCCGTTTATGCACAGACAAAATACGTAGATGCAACTGAGATTGTTCAGGAACTAACTAAAGCAACCTATCAAGGACTGACAAGGTACAATTATCAGAATGATCACGGAGAGTATTATTTGGTCGAACAGAATGGGAACCTCAGTCATTATGATTCAGATGGCAAGTTTAAAGAACTAAAAAAGCAATAGGGTGATTTAGAGCAACTTGGAATGTTGTATGCTAGTGCAAAAGGAGAAGAAACAAAGACAACAAAAGAGTTAAGAAAAGTAAATCCAGCAGGATATAAATATGGAATAAATTGGATTAGAAAAAGTGGGAGCCTCTCCGGCTTGAGGAGGAAGGAAAGCTCAGTGATTGAAAGTCAATTTTTACATTGATTCAGCCATTTTTCCACTTCCTTGACGGAAGAAAGCCCCTTTTCATTGCCCCATTCATTGGTGATATAGGTCAATATTTCGGCAATTTCCAGGGGAGTAAGTGTTGGGTTTCCAGGCATCATTTGATTGTATTTGTTGCCATTGACGGTAATCTCTTCCATCCCTCCGTTTTTGATCATGCAGACTGCTCTGGGAAGGTCAGCCAGCAGGTAATCTGATTTTGCTAGGGGTGGGTATAGCTGAGCCAATCCTTCACCATTTGACTGGTGACAGTTCATACAATAGGTCTGGTAGAGTTTCTTGCCCTGTACCATGTACTGCTTAAGCCTGATCTCGGTTTTCCTGTCCGGATCTTCATTGCCTTCACTATCAGCCTTTTTTTTACTTCCGCCACAGCTGAAGATTACCAGCCCCAAAATGAGGAGTGATAGCTTTTGAGGTTTCCTACTGAGATGCTTCATTTCCTCCGATTAGTTTTTGGATATCACTGATCAAAATATCTACCTGCTCCGGCACAGTGCCGTCATAAACTCCGCGAATTCTGCCTTTTTTATCTACCAGCAAAAAAGCGCCACTATGAATAAATCCTCCCGGGGCATTTTTGTCTTCATTAGCAGCCACCATGTAGCTCTTTTCGGCGATTTCATAGATCTCATCCTTATCACCGGTCACAAAATGCCATTTGTCAGACTTCACACCCAGTTTCTCAGCAAAATCTTTCAGGACTGCAACCGTATCATGTTTCGGATCTATCGTATGAGACAGGATACCTACCTCCGGATGGTTTTTGTAAGAGTCATAGACCCTAAGCATCTGCTGCTTCATTACAGGACAGATGGTGGGACATGTAGTAAAGAAAAAATCAGCTACATAAACCTGACCGGCAAAGGTTTCATTGGTTACAATGGTAGAATCCTGATCTACAAAGGCAAAATCCGGGATGGTATGATACACCGTGTCATAGACCGTTTTCCCGTCAATTGTCGTTTCCTTGATTTCTGATTGTCCGAGGATAGGTAGCTCGTAAGAGGTCTTTACTTCCCCACATGAAATGAGCATGATACTCAACCCAATCCCGATAGCTATCGGGAGAGAACACCGGGCCGCGCAGGCCAGCCAGGTATGATCAAATTTATTCATAATTTTTCCCTTATTTTTTTATAGGTCCTGATAGCCAGCATTAACAGTATAGCAAAGGCAAAAATTCCGATAGTACCCCATATCCAGCTGATCTGATTTTTCAGAACAATGAGGAAGACTATGGCTACTAAAATTAAAGTAGCAACTTCATTCCAGATCCTCAGCTGTGTGGAAGTGTACCTCGCTTTGCCTTGCTGCAACTGCCTGTAAAGGTAGTGGCAGGAAAAATGGTAGCCATAAAGTAGCGCCACAAAAGTTAGTTTGATGTGCATAAAAGGCATTTGTAACCATTGGGGTTGCTTTATGAGCAACCAAATACCCAAAATCAGGGTAATAACTGCTGAGGGCCAGGTAATGATCACCCAAAGCCGTTTGGTCATGAGTTTGAGCTGAGCATCAAGTATGCTTTTCTCAGGCTCATCTTTCCGGAGCGCCTCCGTATGATAAATAAATAACCGTACGATGTAAAAGAGCCCTGCAAACCAGGTAATGATAAAGATGATGTGTAAAGCTTTGATATTAAGGTAGTCCATGTGGGAATTTTTACATCGAAATGGTGTTTATAACAAAGAGTTCAAATTTTTGTCACAAAAATGCAGATGAATTGTGGACTATTCAAGGAATCCATAATTTAGCGTCACTTAATAAAGGAGATGAGCGAAAAATCGAAACTTTGGTACTTTGAAGATGTAGATCTTTTTGAGATCCTGTGCCCCAGCAAGACCCCTTCCCTGGAAGAACGACACAGCCCTAATGTTTTTAAAAAGGATGATTACATCTACTTTCCGGATGAGCCTTCCTTAAATGTCTACATGATAGCCAGTGGCCGGGTGAAAATCGGCACCTATCTGGAAGATGGTAAGGAAATAGTAAAGGCCATTCTGTCTCAGGGAGAGCTATTTGGCGAATTGGCTTTGACAGGAGAGAGTCGCCGGTCAGACTTTGCTCAGGCTATGGATGATGGTACCAGAGTGTGTCCTATGACCATTGATGGGCTGAAAGATCTGATGAAAGATAATCAGGAGCTTAGTCTGAAGATCTTTAAGATACTGGGCTTCAGAATGCGAAAAATGGAGCGCCGAATAGAATCTCTGGTGTTCAAAGATGCTCGTACCCGTATCGTAGACTTCCTGAAGGAAATGGCGCAGGAGAAAGGCCAGAAGGTTGGCTTTGAGATGATGATCAAAAACCACTTGACTCATAAGGACATAGCCAGTCTTACAGGCACTTCCCGTCAGACAGTGACCACAGTTATGAATGAACTGCGCGAGCAAAACATCATCAATTTTGACCGGAGGAGGATCCTGATCCGGGATATGGAAAAGCTGGCCTGAATTCCCAAAACCCTGAATTGTTCAATTCAGGAGTTAATAGTGAATAAGCTATTAGTTAATTCTACTTTGTCAAATTATAATTAAGCAGCAAAAGGGGTATGGGTTTGATGAATTTTATATAACCCCCATCAGCCCCCTTTGAGAAGAAAAGGGGGAATATTTGTATCAAACCCATACCCCACAATGAATCGCCCCAGAACCATGTCTTCACGGCCTGTTTTATCACCCAAATTATGCATTAAAGCATAATTTGGGTCAACATAGCATTTCGTGGGACACCGAATTGGGCAAATAAAGTCTGGAGATCTGCCACAGCTAATCCTGTAGATTCACTGAGGTATGAATAATTTATCTTTTTGACGAGGGCAAATTCCAACCACGGCATGACTTTTGGGTTCTTAAGTGGTGAATATTCTAAATCGATCAGATTTTAAAATAAGTGAAAGTCATGAAGAAATCAATAATTCTCTTATTAGGTTTTATAATCGCCATTTCGGCCATTTTAACCAGTTGTTCATCAGATGATGAGCCCGGACAGGAGGCGCCTGATCTTCCACCAAAAGCATCCTTTATTGCCGATTTTGGAAACTTTCCTCAAAATGAGAACGGTCGGGTAGATCAGACTAAAAATAATTATGGCTTTGCGGCTCTGAATGTGGTCATATGGCAATCCATTTTGACGGTAGATCTTGCAATTCCTGTGGCATCCTTTTACGAAGCTTTCAATCATAGCTTTAACTATTTGTCCGACGAGGGTAAGTGGAAATCTGAATATTCGGTCAATGTGGCTGGTCAAACCATCACGGCAGAACTGTATGCAGAACGTATAAATGATGGTGAAAAGGTACGCTGGGAAATGTACCTTTCCGGGAATGATTTCGAGGACTTTCTGTGGTTTTCCGGGGAGTCCCGAACGGATGAGTCCGGAGGTGACTGGGTACTGTATAAGAGCCCGGACCATCCTCGGGAAATACTTCAGATATCCTGGGAGCGTGAATCCGGAGAGGCTGTTAATTCCACTTATATCCTCATAGATACTGAATCAGATAAACAAGGGAGTACTATCCTGTATGGCGAGACCGAAGAGACTGGATTCACACATTATTACAATGTATCCATAACCTCTGAAAGTGATTCAGATTATGATCTGGCGATCTATTTCAATGAAGAAACAAAAGTAGGACGGGTAAAATCCGAAGCCTGGTTTCAGGATACACTGTGGCACTGCTGGGATGAGAATCTTGATGATGTAGCTTGTGAGTAAATGGCCATTTTGCTCGAATAAGGGTTAAAAAATTTTATAAATAAGAGCGAAAAAGTTACAATTCTTTAGCTTTACCGGTAAACAACCGCCTTCGATGCAAAGGATTACTTTTTTCGCTCTTATTATTTTTTGGGCTTACGGACAATCATTTGGACAGATGAGAGCTGGTGTCCTTGCCGGACTCAATTTTTCTAATGTTCAGCAAGATTTCAAAAATCAGGCCCTGGAATTAAGTACTCAGTTTAAACCGGGATATAATCTTGGGTTTTTCTCAGAGATTCCTTTTGGCGATTCCAACCTTGGTCTGCATACCGGTCTGTTCTTTTCTAATCGCGGGTTTAGTGTAGATGTGAAGAAAAGCTATGGATCTGATTACAGTGGGTATGACCGGTCCAATTTCAATTATTTTGTGCTACCGCTAAATCTTACATACAATGTGGTAGATAATTTTTTCGTATTTGCAGGGCCCTACGGAGCATTGGGATTTTCCGGTGTGAATAAGTATGATCTAAGCTACGGCGGACAGACAGATAAAGGAGAAGGTTATAATATACCCGTTTTCTTTGAGGCAGATGAAAGTGAACTCTCAGCAAATGAGACAGCATTTAATGCCCTGGATATCGGCGCAAATATAGGAGTAGGCTATGAGATCAGTGACTTTGTCTTTAGCGTATCTTACTTCCGGGGAATGATGAATCTGACTCCCGCAAGTAAAAACGATCCCGAGTTTGAGCCTGGTGACTTTCAGACAACCAACAGCGTGATCTCATTAAATGTCATCTACCTGGTTCATCTGGATCATTAAGGCTATTCGTGAGCCCAGTAAGCATCCCTGGTTACATTGATCAGATCCAGCTTTCTCCCATCTGCAGCTTCCATTTTTAGCAGGTAATTTGGATAAGTGCCACTGAACCAAAATGAAAGATCTCCTGCCTTTTTACGGCTAACCTCAACTCTCCACAGCTGTTCAGCCACTTGTCGGCTGTAGTGATTCACCTGGCTGGTATCAGCTGTTGATACCGTAATGGTTGCCTGCTCAGGTTCCGGTACTTTCGCAACGCTACTTATCTGCATAGGATACATGTCCACCTCAAATGAAAGTCCGTCAACAAACTTAAGTGTTCTTAAAGTATAACTTAGCTGATCCTCAAACCATGGGCCTCTGGCTATTTTGGACGATCCGTTACCCTGGCCATCCCAGTAGCTGATGTACTCAAAGAGGTATTTATTGCCTTTCTCCAGAAAAGACTTGGCCGTGTTACCACACCATTCCTGGGAGGTATTGGTCAGCTTGTGCAATGTTCCGGGATCATCTCTTTTGGTAAAGACTGAGGTGAGGTAGTGGTACGGGTAAGCCAGTGTAGGTATGCGGCAAAACTTATTGACCTTCATGACGTCATACAGGTCATCCCGCTCATAGTCATCTGTTTTTACTTTGTATTCGTTATTGAAAGTTTCTTTGACCAGTACATAGGTATAATCAAAGCTTCGGGGCTTTCCGTAAACCACTCGCTCAGCCGCATAGGTAGCTACCTCGGCCTGTCCATCGTTCCACAGCTCATCCATCGCCCATTCCTTGTTCAGATACTGGTCTGCCGGATTTTTTTCAATCCCCTGGTTGTTGCAATAAGTCATAAACACTGCCAGGGCAGTAAGTAAAATTGGGTTAACTGTCTTCATCTTCAGGGCTGACAAAAGTGAAATCTATATCCGAATCTTTAAGGTCCTGAAAGGTATCAATGTCGTTGAGTTCGGGCAGCAGATGAAAGTTGGCATCCATCTGACCAATCTCAGTCAATACATCTCTCAGTACATTGTCATGGCTGTACTTTTTGTCGTGAAAGAGCTGAGGGTACAGCTTGTTCATCCCGATGAGGTAATACCCTCCGTCGGTAGCGGGGCCAATGACCACATCATGTTTATCCAACTGATCAAATGCTTCTTCAATATGTTCGGGTTTCAATTCGAAGCAATCCGACCCGATGATTACTGCTTTTTCAAAGTTCTTATCAAAAGCATGCTTGAAAGCGTTTTGCATCCGGTCACCCAGCTCCGGGCCTTTCTGAAGCAGCAAATAATAATCTTCAGTGTCCCAGATATCCTCAATCTCTACATATTCGGAATAAAAAACGGCTTTGGTGTATTCCAGCTCTTTGGTCACCTCGTAGGTGTTTTCCACCAGGTACTGATAAACATCCAACGCGCCATCTATACCAATATCATTTGCCAGTCTGGTCTTTACGGTCCCCGGAATGAGGTTTTTCACAAAAATGATCAGTAGGTTTTTTTTCTTGTCACTCATAAACTTTGATTCCGTTATACAGCCATTGAGACCAGTTCCTGTTATAAGTGTGGACACTATCGGTAGGTTGGTTTTGGCTGTTCATTATTTCGTATCCTTTATTTTTCCAGTTAAAAATTCCGCCGTAGAGGTTCCTTACCTGCTTAAATCCGGACTCCTGCAGCTTTTCGCCGATTCGTTCACTTCGGTATCCCACAGAGCAGTAAACAATCACAGAAGCGTCCCTGGGAATGTCACTTACCATTGATATGTCAAATTCATCATAGTTGACCAGGCGAGCGCCAGGTAGATGACTTATCAGGTATTCTTTTGGGGCCCGGGTATCCAGCAGGTAGACTTGCTGATTTTTCGCCGCTTGATTTTTAAGTTCCTCAGGTTGAATAAGCGGGACTGTATTTTGATAAAGGCTCGCCATCTTCTCATCAAAGGATTTTTGACTGCAAGCCGGAAACCAGGCCAGACTAAATACATATATAATCAAACTACAAAAGCTTTTCATATATTTAAAATTAATGAAATCAGCGGTTTGCCACCTAGTTTTGACCATGTCCGGTGGATGTTTCTCGATGTTTTGGGTTGAGCATCATGCTCATTTCATGAGCTTTTCGAATGTTTTCAATAACGAAAAAACCAATCAACAATAAGTACTCTAAAACGATCCAGTAAGGAGATAGTTTGAATCCTTCGGCATCATAGCCAAAGTAAGTAACAAAGATCAAAAAGGACCAGCATACCGGGTAGTAATATCCGGCTAATAGTCCCAGAGGGATCAATGGTAAGATGTACCACGGGTGCACGGTGGTTGACAACATGAGGTAGGCAGACAGGCAAAAAAGGAGTGTCTTCTCCAGTGACCAGTCTTTTCGATTTCCAAAAATAGATAAGGTGATCACTGAAAGGAAGCTCAAAAGACCCATATACGGTCCCAGAGTGCCGATGGTGTTGTACCCTTTTACCCAAAAGCCGATTTCGCGAAGTATGAAATACAGGCTGGCATTGAATTCAAATTTTTTAAAATACAGACCCATACTGGCGGAAATGCCTTCTATCAGCTTTAGATCAAATAGAGGAATAAACGACAGTATCGCAACAAACACCGCTATCAGGCTGATAATAAACCCTTTTTTAAACCAGTTTTTAAAGAAGATGGCGGGAAGCAATACCAGCGGTACCAGTTTTGTGGCAATGGCCAGTCCAAATGCTGGCCCCGAGTAGCTCCACCTCTTCGTTTTAATCAGGTAAATGCCACCAAGCAGAAAGAAGATAACTACTCCTTCGAAGTGTACATTTCCCGTAAACTCCAGTATGACCAGCGGATTGAGCCAAAACCAGTTGGCCAGTGATTCTCTTTGTCCATGCTGACCAAGCAACCTGCGAAGCAGAAGAAGGCTTCCCACATCAGCCAATACCAGGAAGGTCCTGATAATATTTGCACTAAACAGCCAACTGCTCCCTCCCAGTTTTACACTTAACCAAAACAAGGCCTGGTTTACAGGAGGGTAAATGCTAAAATATTCCGGAGAATTCAGGGCTTCATACAGGTTCATATCCAGTCCGGATATTTGGGAGTCAGTACTTAGATAATAACCCGGGAGCTGCTCGAATGGACTGATGCCGTTTGCCAGTAAGTTGCCATCCCAGATAAACCGAAATATGTCATCAGAGAGTGTGGGCATACCGAAAAACAGCAGGAGTCGTATAAAAAGCCCCAAACCCAATGCTGATTTAAAAGACAGGTCAAACTGCGAAAGCCAGAAATAGGTGAAAAATGAGGAAAAGTAAGCCAGAAATAATACTCCGGTTTGATCACGGGTGGTAAACAATCCTATTGTGGATATACCACAGGCCAAAACAAAAGCAGATGTGTAGATGCCTTTACTGTTTGGCTTTAGCATATCCGAGTGGAGTCACGGAGAGGAAAAAGACTGTACCAAAACCAAATGCCAGCATCAGATGAAAAAGCAGGAGGCCGTAGTCTCCCAGGGAGATACCATACCCGATCCCAAATAGGAAATAGGAGGCCAGAAGGCCTTCAAACAGGGTGATGGGAGAGAAAACCCTTCTTAGATAGATATTTTCTTTCCAGGTATCCTTTTTATTCCGGATGTTAAACTTTGGAGTACGTATGAATGGAGTTTTGATGCCCAGGTACCCCTCTACCACAGCAATCGTGTTGTGAAGTGCCATTCCCATTGACAGTGTCAGAAATAACGGGAAATGAATTATGTAGTATTTGAAGGATACCGCAGGGTTAGCTGCTTTAGACGAGATCCAGTAAAAAATCATCATCGCAAAAAAACCTACAATAAATATGCTGGCCAGGTTAAAAAACAGGCTCAGGTCCGGACGGCTATCCTTTACATAAAGCATCGGTATGGACAGAATAGCACCGATGAGCAGAAACATAAATACCGAGCTGTTAAGCAGGTGAAAGAGCGAATGAACCTTTTGGTGCACACTCAGTCCGGACCGAAGGATCGTACCAATATTTTTTCTGGCTGTTTCTGCAGCGCCTTTGTTCCATCGATATTGCTGTGACTTAATGGCCGGGACGAGAACGGGCAGTTCCGCGGGAGCTAAAACATCCTCAAGGTATTTGAATTTCCACCCCTTTAGCTGGGCTCTGTAGCTAAGGTCCAAGTCTTCTGTCAAGGTATCGTGCTGCCATCCTCCGGCATCCACAATGCATGCTTTTCTCCATACCCCGGCTGTACCATTAAAGTTCATGAGTTTTCCGGATGTATACCTTCCACTTTGCTCTACAGTAAAATGGGCATTGAGCCCGAATGCCTGGATCTGGGTAAGGAAGCTATAGTCCTGGTTTAGGTGATCCCAGCGGGTCTGAACCATTCCGGTTTGCTTATCAAAAGCTGCTAAGGTCTTTTTTAAAAAATCAGGATGCGGCATAAAGTCAGAGTCAAAGATGGCGATGAACTCACCGGATGCTAATGCCAAGCCATGAGCCAAAGCCCCTGCTTTAAAACCTGTGCGGTCTGGTCTGACAACATGATGGATATTGATCCCTGTTGACTTCCAGAATGTTACCTTATTTCGTACCAACGAACAGGTTTCGTCTGAGGAATCGTCCAATACCTGTATTTCAAGCTGATCTTTTGGGTAATCCAGCTGACAGATACATTCTATTAGCCTTTCGACTACATATTTTTCATTATAGACAGGGAGTTGGACAGTTACTTTTGGGTGTTGTATGAGAGGGGGGTATTGGGTTCTGTTTTTTCTGCTTTCTTTTCGGTAAAGCCATGCAAGGTAAAGCTGCTCTATGCTGAAA
This sequence comes from Marinoscillum sp. HNIBRBA16962, assembly GCF_057801515.1. Taxonomy (NCBI): domain Bacteria; kingdom Pseudomonadati; phylum Bacteroidota; class Cytophagia; order Cytophagales; family Reichenbachiellaceae; genus Marinoscillum; species Marinoscillum sp. HNIBRBA16962. The sequence continues at coordinate 1,372,446 of NZ_CM173603.1, forward strand.
ATACAGACAACCGACAGGGCTACTCCATAACCGATTATAACGAACCATTGCATCATAAATACTTAAAGATGGTAAATAAGATTTTATATCCGGCCATTATAGTCCCTTTTACGGTGCCTGATACTTTGGAAACACCTATTCTCTGCCTATAGTTTACGGGTATATCCATCGTTTTCAGTCCCATTTTTGCGGCCTTCAGTTGCATCTCTACTGTCCAGCCATAATTGGTATCTTCCATCCCTATGGCTACCAGGCTGCTGTAGCGTATAGCCCTGAATGGCCCCAGGTCTGTATACCTTGTGTTGTAAAACCATCTCATCAGCGTAGTTGCCAGCCAGTTTCCAAAAACCTGCTGTATGGTCATAGATCCTTTTTCTTTATTTCCCAGAGCGCGTGATCCGATGACCAGATCTGCTTTTCCATCTATAATGGGATTCACCAGATTTGGCAGCTGTTCCGGGTAATCGGAATGGTCGCCATCCAGAAATACCACAATGTCGGGCTGATCGTTGCCTGAGGCCAGGTATTCCATACCTTTTAAACAGGCCTGCCCATATCCTTTTCGCTCTTCACGGAGTGCAGTAGCTCCATTTTTCAGGGCCTGTTCAAATGTGTTGTCATGAGATCCATTATCAACAACGATAATTTCTTTAACCCATTCTTTCGGAATTTCCCTTACTACCAATCCTACAGCATTTTGTTCGTTAAATGCTGGTATTATTACCCTGATGTCCGGTCGCTCCAAGCTCCTTGTTTTTGTGCAGTAAAGTTAACCGAAGTAAGGATGAATCAGATGTCCCCGAAGAGACATTTCTCTGGCTAGTGCCTAATGGCACAAATATTCATCAAACACAACAGGCTGTAATCCAACTGTTTATAAGCATTTTAGTGTACCGCATTTTAGCAATTATCACTAGAAGGCCACTTCTACCTGAAAACGGTATTGGAGGTTGTCAGGACCTGACAAATCCATGTAAGTGATATCAGTTTGCATTTTAAGGTTATGACCGTGTATGTATTTAGAAAAACCCAGGGTATATTGGTCTGCATCCCTGAGGGTAGAGGTTTCTGTGTCTGCCCTGGCAGAGGCTAGACGACCGGCAAATTCAAAGTTACTTTTGAGGAGATAACCAGCCTGGATGACGTATCCGGTACCGGTAGTAAAGGGGTATGAAGTGTTTTCCACCCATCTTTTGGCAAACTCGCCTGAAGCGGAAAATCCACTATGCTTGTACATGAAATCCGCTATAAGGGAGGTCATGTCATCTTCGAGGAGATTCTCATCCACATCCGTTACGTATTGACCAAGCTGCCCCCGGCTTCTTACTGCATTGTCATTGAAGTTGCCTGTAAAACCTATTGAGAGCTTAGGTTTTTCTTCACGCATCAGGTCAGAGCCAAAGTAATCCCCTTTATTAGTAAACGTACCAAAAGGGAGTAATTCTATTCTTCCTGTGTAGTTGTATCCCGGGTGGTTTCCAATGATAATATTTCTCCCCTCACCCATGGAGATAGCAAAAGCTTCTTTTAAAACCATTTTACCCAATGACTGCTTATGGTGGAGCTGTATGCCTAAATCCCGGTCCAGGTTAAACCGGGAGTTGATAAGGGAGCGATCCACAAACTGCAGACTTTGTGATGAAATGACCCGCTCACGATTACCAGGTAGTTTGGTCTGGCCAAACCAGATGGAAAAGTTTGGTCTCACTTTCCATTTAATGGCTGCATCCAGGATGATGTTAGGTGTAATCCCATTTTGCTCTGTTTGACCCCCGCGTGTATCCCGGTTTGAGAGGCTCAACTCAACTTTATAGACCACTTTGGGGTCCCATACATAGCCGTCAAACTTCAGTCGTGCTCTTCTGGTGATCAGTTGGTCAGACCATTCGTTGGTTTCCAGGTTCAGGTCTCCATCGTATAGTGTCTGAAACCTGAAACGCATTTTGACAAAAAAGGAAGAATCCTCTGCCAGGAAAGGCAGCCCTTTCCCAAAAGTGGTGGGTATTTTTATTTGGGCATGAGTGGTTATTGAAAAAAGAAGAATTGAAAGTACTCCTAAATGTCTTGACATGATAAATAATTTCGCTCTTTTCACAAAAAATCGGTGCGAATCTATAACATCCCCTTCACTCAAAGATAATTATATGGTAACATTAGGGCATACTTCATATAGAGATAACATTAAAGTAATAAGGGCTTAACTTCTTAATTCTTTAATTTGCGAAAAATATAAATCACAAAATTACGATCATGGAGTACGGTTTTTCTGACCTTTTGAGCCTGCTGGGAGCGCTCGGCTTTTTTATTTTCGGGATGAAGATCATGAGTGAAGGCATTCAAAAGGTGGCCGGATCTAAAATGCGCGAAATCCTGAGAGCGATGACTTCAAACCGGGCAAAGGGTGTTTTGACCGGCTTTATCATTACCAGCCTGGTCCAGTCTTCATCAGCCACCACCGTACTCGTAGTAAGTTTTGTAAATGCGGGTCTCCTGAGCCTCGTAGAGTCTATCGGGGTGATTATGGGAGCCAATATTGGCACCACCATTACTGCGTGGCTTATTTCGATAGTAGGTTTCAAAGTGAAAATTGCTTATTACGCCCTGCCGATTATTGCTATCGGGACCCCGTTGCTGTTTTTTAACCGGGATAGTTTAAAGTCCTGGGGAGAAGTGCTTATTGGTTTTGCGTTGCTTTTCCTCGGACTGGAGTATCTGAAAGACCAGGTGCCCGATCTCAGAGCCAATCCGGAGATCCTTTCTTTCTTGTCCCACTATACAGACCTGGGTTTTTTCTCTGTCGTCATTTTTGTGCTGATTGGTACGCTGCTCACCGTGATCCTGCAGTCTTCCAGCGCTTCTATGGCGCTAACACTGGTTATGGCTAATAACGGATGGATACCTTTTGATTTAGCTGCGGCTATGGTTCTTGGAGAAAACATTGGGACCACCATTACTGCAAATCTGGCTGCCCTGGTGGGTAATGTGCATGCCAAACGGGCAGCTTTTGCTCATTTCATCTTCAATGTCTTCGGGGTGATATGGATTTTAATCGTATTCAGTCCATTTCTGTCCCTCATTGATACTTATCTGGTGTCCACTTCAGGGAATTCACCATTTAACAGGCCTGAGTCCATTCCCGTAGCTCTTTCTGTTTTTCATACCGCTTTTAATGTATTGAATACCATTTTCCTGATTGGGTTTGTTGGGTTTATTGCGAAAGTGGTCACCCGTATAGTGAAGTCAAAAGGGGACGAAGAGTACCGTCTGGAATACATAGGGTCTGGCCTGATGAGTACGGCTGAGCTTTCATTGGAAGAAGCACAGAAAGAAACCGCACGGTTTGGGGAGCTTACCATGAAGATGTCTTCCCTTTTCAGGGACCTGTTATTTGCTAAAAAGAAGAAAAAGCAAAAGAAATTACTTGCCAAGATCAGAAAAAAAGAAGAGCTCACAGATAGCATCGAAGAGGCAGTGTCCGATTACCTGCTAAAAGTAGCCAGTGAAGGACGGCTGAGCTCCAAATCTTCTACCCGGGTGGCGAGTTTGCTCAGCGTGATCAATGACCTGGAGCGTGTTGGAGACATTTTCTTCCAGATGTCTAAGGATATGGACAATAAGATCAGGGAGAATCTGAATTTCTCGGATGAACAACTCAAAAACCTGGAAGAGATGCTTACGATCATTGATGAGGGTCTGGCCATTATGGTTAACAATCTAAACGCTTCTTATGATGATGTGGAGTTAGCTCCTGCGGTTGCCAAAGAGAAAGAGATAGATGCAAAGAGAAATAAGTTGTTAAAAGGCCACCTGAAGCAGATGGAAAAGAAAAATTACAACCCGAAAATCGGGGCGCTTTACAAAGACATCTTCCACTTGTGTGAGAAAGTTGGTGACCACATAATCAATGTAACAGAAGCCATTACAGGTGAGCGTGAAAGGGAGCTAAAAGTTCAGGAGGAAGCTTAATGACCCGGTAAATAGCAGATGTGAGAACATTGAAATGGGAATGTCGTTTATTTCTAAAAAACAAAACCTGGCTTAATGAAAAATTTCACAGTTGTTCTGTTGACCGTTTCCTTTTTTGCCTGTGCGCAGGAAGAAAATCCGATAAACTCAGGCAAGGTTTCACTCGCTACTGAAACGGTGGTTGCCGGAGTGAACGTGCCATGGGGCATCGATTGGTTGCCAAATGGTGATATGCTTGTCACTGACCGGTCGGGAACACTTTTTCGGTGGGATGGCGCAACGCTTCACACCGTTTCCGGTACTCCGGGGGTAGTGGCTGAAGGCCAGGGAGGACTCCTTGATGTGAAGGTACATCCTGACTATTCTGAGAGCGGATGGATCTATCTTGCTTATTCCAAAAGGGTGGCGAATGATGGAAAGCTGGCTACCACAGCTGTGGTCAGAGGCAAACTGGACGGAAACAATTTTGTGGAATCTGCCGAGGTATTTCAAGCTGAGCCTGCTTCACGGACCAGACATCACTATGGTTCGAGGATTATTTTTGATAAAGAAGGCTATATGTACGTTTCCGTAGGAGATCGTGGTAACAGAGACGAAAACCCTCAGAGTTTGAATAATCATTGTGGTAAGATTCACAGGATGAATGATGATGGAAGTGTGCCGCAGGACAATCCATTTGTTGGGAATCCTATTGCCATGCAAACCATCTATTCTTATGGACACCGGAATCCCCAGGGGATGGCTGTGAATCCCTATACCGGTGAGGTATGGACTCATGAGCACGGTCCCAGAGGAGGAGATGAGATCAATATTGTAGAAGCAAAGAAGAATTATGGGTGGCCGGTTATTTCTTACGGCATCAATTATGATGGCACTAAGTTTACTGATATTACCAGGAAGGAGGGTATGGAGCAACCTGTTCTTTACTGGGTGCCATCCATAGCACCGAGTGGGATGGCTTTCGTAACGAGCGACAAGTACGGGCCTCTGAAAGGTGACCTTTTAGTAGGGTCATTAAAATTTCAGTACCTGCACCGGTGCGATGTGGAAGGTAACAAAATCGTAAATCAGGAAAAATACCTGGAAGGAATAGGACGGGTGCGGTCAATTCGTCAGGGGCCTGACGGATACATTTATCTGGGTGTGGAGAGTAAAGGAGTCTTAAGGCTGGTAATGAATTAGAAATTAATGCCATTAAGTTAAGCTCCACCTGTCCCTCTTCGGAGAGGGATTAAGGGAGAGGACTTATAGAAATCTGCTTAACTTAATGGCATGAAATAGAAATGAAGAAAGTTTATCATCTATCGACTTGTGATACCTGTAAGCGCATTATTAAAGAGCTTGGTATCGGTGATGAGTTTGAATACCAGGATATCAAAACCGAAAAGATCACCCCAAAACAGCTTGAGGAGATGAAAGAGCTGGCCGGATCTTATGAAGCGCTTTTTTCCCGGGTGGCCCGCAAGTACAAATCCCTCGGTCTGAAAGAGAAGAAGCTTAACGAGGAGGATTATAAGGCCTACATTTTAGAGGAATACACCTTTCTGAAGCGCCCGGTTTTCCTGATCGATGGAAAGATCTTTATCGGGAATAGCAAGAAAAATGTGGAAGCCATTAAAGCAGCCTTATGAGCCATTCCTGTGATTGCTCAACAACTCCAAAAGCAGTTGTCATGACTTCATCCTAAGTTTCCGAATTATTAGCTTTACTGGCAGGGTTTATTATTTTACCTTGGGTTCAAAACATATCCTTCAGATATGAGATACACCTTTTATTTAATCACACCCATTGTCTTAGTGGCTTTAGGTGTTCTGAGTTGGTTTAATTCCGATTGGCTTTGGTCCTTTGTGGTTGTTGGCCTGTTGATTCTTATTGGCTTATACAATCGGCTTCAGCAGAATCACACTATCCTTAGAAATTTCCCATTGTTAGGCTATTTCCGGTATTTCTTTGAGATGATTGCTCCTGAGATCCAGCAATACTTTATAGAGCGGAGCACAGATGGAAAGCCCTTTAGTCGCAACCAGAGAGCGTTGGTATACCGTCGTGCAAAAGATGTAAATGATACGCACCCTTTCGGCACGCAGCTGGATTTAAACAATGATCACTACGAGGCTTTGCGTCACTCGATCTATGCGACACCTCCTGTAAAGGATTTTCCCAGGGTAGAGATCGGAGGGAGTCTTTGTAATCAGTCATATAGTGCATCAGTGCTGAACGTTTCGGCGATGAGTTATGGGGCGCTTAGCAAAAATGCCATTATGGCTTTGAACAGGGGAGCTAAAAAAGGGAATTTTTATCACAATACGGGTGAGGGAGGCATTTCAGATTACCACCTGGATGGTGGAGGCGACCTGGTTTGGCAAATAGGTACCGGGTACTTTGGTTGTCGTAAGCCTGACGGTTCGTTTGATCCGGATGAATTTACCAGGAAATCCGGATGGCCTCAGGTGAAGATGATAGAGCTCAAGGTTTCTCAGGGAGCCAAGCCCGGACATGGGGGTGTTTTGCCAGCCATTAAGAACAATGAGGAGATAGCCCGGATAAGGGGAGTGGAGCCCTATACAACCATCATATCACCTCCCGGTCACAGGGGGATCAGGGACTCTATTGGATTGCTTCGGTTTATTAAACAGCTCAGGGACCTGTCCAATGGCAAACCTGTGGGTTTCAAACTCTGTGTAGGCAGGACTGAGGAGTTTATTCACCTGGTGAAAGCAATGAAGGAGATTAATATCTGGCCTGATTTTATAACTGTAGATGGGGCAGAAGGCGGAACGGGGGCGGCGCCTTTGGAGTTTTCTGATGCAGTGGGTTTACCCCTGGAGCCAGCCTTGATTTTTGTTCACAGGACACTTGAAAAGTATGGATTGAGGAAAGAGGTGAAGGTCATTGCCAGTGGTAAGGTACTATCGGCATTTTCTATTTTGAGGATGAGAGCCTTAGGGGCAGATATTTGCAATTCGGCACGTGCATTTATGTTTAGCCTGGGGTGTATTCAGGCCCTGCGTTGCAACACCAATAAGTGTCCGACCGGAGTGGCCACAACCAATAAGATGTTAACCAAAGGTCTGGTGGTATCGGATAAGTCAGAACGGGTTTATAATTTTCACCGGAATACCATTCACGCAGTGCTGGAACTATTGGGTGCATGTGGCCTTTCACACACAGATCAGATCACTATAGATATGTTTGTGAAGGGAGACGAGATGGTGGCCTTGACAAATAAGTATTTTCCTGATTCCGTACTTAACCGGGTGGACTAAGGGCTGACCAGTAAATTGCCTTCATGATCCTGTTCAAATGCAGCTTTAGCTCCATCTACTAAAATGTGATAAAAACCTGTGATATTTTTAGCATCAAGATCGGCTTTAACGGGACGATCAGGCGTCTGAATAAGCTCGATCAGAAAATCTTCACCCTCCAGAACTCGTATATAAATCCCCTGATCGATTAAATCCATGTTATGGGTCTTAGAAAATGGGAAGTTCACCTGGTACCATTTTTCCTGCTCACCCACATGATCTACTATCAGCGAGAGGAGATATGGTTTGAGTTTGTGATTGCCGTCATCTTCAAATAGCTGTATACGGTTTCCTTCCGGGTCTTTGATAACCACCATTCTGCGTTCACTTACTTTGTCCATCACTACACCACCGGTAAAGTTTACATTATTATCTTCCAGATGCTCCACGAGGTTGTCAAACTGGTTTGTCAAAAAGCCAATCTTGAAAAATCCCGGAACCCGGTCAATATTGTAAGCTTTTTTGACAGAATCACGGTGCATAGCAGATTTATTCTCCTCGAGAAGGATTGTAAGGTTTTTGTGATAGAGTAAGTCATTTTCCAGGGAGGGTTCAAAGTCCAGGTTCTTTTCATACCAATCGGCTAACTGCCTGGCATCATTGGTGATTATGGTCACTTTTTTTATTTCGAAGCCTGATTTTTCCCCACAAGAAAAGATAATAACCGATAGTAGGGCAATGCATAGTTGTTTTTTCATCTCAGGCATAAAATCAATCCTCTTGTAATTTAAACGTTCACAAACTCAAAACCGTCATGTTTGTCCATCAAAATCCGGGTCGGAGTGATGGAGCAGGATACCATATTCTACATAAGCTTTTAAGTTTGTCAGGCAAAATGCCCCCCCTGTACCACACCCATAGTAGATATTCATTTTACTATTGTCATTATTTTAAGTTAATGATTTCCTGTCAATAAAGTGCTTATTTATCTACTTTCACGTAGTGAATTGCTTTATTTTTTAAAGAAGGCAGGATATTTGAGTAAGGTTGAAGAAACGAGAGATAATGATATATTTTCGGAGCGTATTTATTGCTATTGTGTGGAGCTTACCCTTTTTGATGGTCGCCCAGGTGGATCATTCCAAAGTGGCGGAGTTTGCCCGCCAGTTTTCAGAAACGCATGACATATCACTGGAAGAAATCACCGTGATCCTCAACAATGCGAAGTATGAAGAAACGACCATAAAGAAAATGGAACGGCCTGCAGAAGGCACTATGACCTGGGAGAGGTATAGAAATATTTTCATACAGCCTGAGCGCATCGCTGCAGGGGTAGCGTTTTGGGAAACCCATGAATCCATACTCGATGAGGTAAGCTCTGAGTCCGGCGTGCCGGTAGAAATTATCCTTGGCATTCTGGGAGTGGAAACCTATTTTGGTCAGCGGATAGGGTCTTACAGGGTGCTGGATGCACTTTATACCCTTGCATTTGGGTATCCTAAGCGGTCCTCTTTCTTCAAGTCTGAGCTGGAAAAATTTCTGGAGCTGGCGGAGGAGGAAAATCTGGATATCTATTCCATCAAGGGGTCTTATGCAGGAGCCATAGGCTATTGTCAGTTTATGCCCAGTAGCTATTTAGCTTACGCAAAAAGTTTTGACGGAAGTGATAACAGGGATCTGATGCAGCCGGATGATGCCATCGCCAGTGCGGCAAACTACCTGAAAGTACACCGCTGGAGATCAGGAGAACCTGTTGCAATACCAGTCAAGTCATTGATTAGCCCTGAAGAAGTAAAAACAGGGGTTCGCCCTTCTAATTCTCTAAGATACTTCAGTGATAAAGGGTACGTTCCTTCGGGCAACATTTCCCCCGGGATGCAGGCAGCTTTAGTTAAGTTGGAAAATGAAAATGATGTGGAGTATTGGTTCGGCTTCAATAATTTCTACGTCATCACCCGGTATAATCACAGCGCCCTTTATGCCATGGCTGTGTATCAGCTGGGGGAGGAGATCAAAAAGCAGAGGATACAACCGTAGCTACTCTCTCCCTAACGTCCTGGCCAGGTTAGCCCAGGCTGTTCTTAGCGTTAAAGGGGTTACTGTTACTATTCATTGCTGAAAACACCGCACATTTTTAGCGGATTAGTTATCCCCTTAAAGGTGCAGGGGATTGATATTTCAAGGTCTACCGTATAAAGTTTAATTAACCAGATATGGGAGCATTAACTCCCTCATTTTTTCTCGGGATACATCTTTGTTTTTGATCAGGTACGGTACAACCTCCTGGCTGAAGCCCAGTTTTTCAGCCATCTGACGAGCAAAATATTCTTCGGAGTTGGTAATGACATTGTCAGCAAGTATGACAAGTATACAATCCATCATGAAATCTGTTTTATCTATAACATTCATCGGAGCAAGGCCCTCACTAATGGACGGGGAATCGAAGATTTCTTGCATTTCAGCTGGACTGGCGCCATATTTCGAGGCAATTTTTTCAATAACCGCCTTTTCAGACTCAGCAAATTCTTCATCTACCTGGGCAATTTGCACAAGAATGCTGATCTGTTTCTTTTTCTGAAAGTCTAACATATCTCTATTTTAAGAAAAAATCAGGATATCTCAATCATTGATGATAAAGATCTTGCTTCAGGTCATGAAAACAAGACCTACTCACAAACCATATACTCCCCATAATTTACACCCAGTTCCTTGGCCTTTTCCCAATCCTTTTCAGCTCCCTCTTTATCATTCAGCATACATTTTGCCGTACCTCGGCTTACATAAGCTTCTGGGAATCCAGGTTTGTACTTAATCGTTTTATCAAATTCTTCAATAGCTTTCTCCGCATTTTGATCTATAAGGTAGATGTAGCCTTTTTCATAATATGCTTCGGCATAGTCTGGCTTCAGCCTGGTTGCTTTATTAAGACTTTCCATAGCGGCCACCTTTTCACCCATGGCTGACTGGCAAACGCCCATCAGATAGTAAGCCTCTGAGTTCTCTTCATCGTACGAAAGCGCCTTATTAAAATCGAGTATGGCTCCTTTATAATCCTCATCCAGGTATTTATTGTAACCCTGCTCAATGATGGCCTCTACCTGCTGGGAATGGACCCAATAAAATCCGAAAAACAGAAAAATGGGTAAGTACTTTTTCATAATTATTTTCCTATTTTCCATTCGTCATTATTGACCTTCACGCTATCGTTTCCCAGCAGAATGGGTTGATTAAATCGGCCATCCTCATCCCGGTTTTCAAGGTTCAGGACACCACGCGGACAAACTGAAGAACAAACCCCGCAGCCCACACAAGAAGAACGAATAATGTTCTGGCCACGCTGGGCATACCAACGAACGTCTATTCCCATCTCGCAATAGGTGGAGCAGTTGCCGCAGGAGATACACTGTCCGCCATTTGTGGTAATTCTGAATCGCGATTTGAATCGCTGTACAAACCCCAGATAAGCAGCGAGTGGACAGCCAAACCGGCACCAAACCCTGTTTCCCATAAATGGGTAAAATCCGGTTCCTACTACTCCGGCAAAGCCTGCGCCGATCCAGGCGCCATATACAGACCGCATTTGATAAGTATCAATGAATCCGAGAAACTGACTATTGTCTGTCCAGTAAGTGTAGAGTACCCCTGCAGTCATAATCACCGCAAAAACGAGGACTCCATGGATCATCCACCGCTCAATTTTCCAGGACTTTAAGGATTTATCCGATAGCTGCCGGTAAGGATCACCCAAAGTTTCAGCCAGCCCGCCACAGCCGCAAACCCAGCTGCAGTACCATCTTTTACCAAAGAAATAGACAAAAATGGGGACGCCCAATATGATCAGACCAATACCCCAGCCCAGCATAAAAATGCCGAGACCACCACTGGAGATCAGGGTGTTAAGTTCACTTCCAAAGAAAAAGTCATAATCCAGCGGCCAGATATTTTTAAAATCAAAATAAGGTTGGTTAAGCCTCAGTAGAATTTCAGGGATCAGAAAAGCGAAGGCCGTCTGGAAAAACATAACACTAAAGGTCCGTACAACCTGGTACCTGCTGTGCCGGTATTTGATCAGCATTCTCACACCCATCACCAGGATGCAGAGCGTGTAAATGAACCCATAAAGGAAAAATCTTCCCGCATCACTTCCCTTCAGCCACTGGCTGATCGGGTCTACCATGCTGATCCAGGCAGTCATGTATTCCGGATAAAAATAAAGGATGATGTAGAAGGCAATCAAAAATGTTCCTACAAGTATGCCCAGCCATCCCCGGTTTTTCATGGCACTGTGGTAGATGCCATTGTTTTTGATCCCTGGAGGTCCTCCCAGTTTGTATTTTGGAAGGAGATACATTAGCGCTCCCGCAATGCTCAGGAGATATGTCAGAAAGAGAAACAGGCCGGGGCTTTCAGTGATCGGGCCATTGCTGCCAGCTATGGTCAGAGAATATTTCAAATCTTTGACCTGATACCGGTCAAAACCAAATTTGCTGATAATGCCATACTTCTCAATATTGTCGGTAACATTTTGCAGGTTGCTTTTCAGCGTTTCTTCTGAGTCATAACTCCTTCCATCCATCCAGCTGCCATAGTCTTTAAAGGCCTGGGTTTTGAAATCATTCGCCTCGGATGGTTTTGAAAATGCTTTCTCTACACTGGCTAACGAAAAAGTTTCTTGTCCTTCATTTTGCTGTATAATGGAGGCAATGTCTTCTTCACTGAAGCCATATTTTTCAACTTGTGCCTGATTGATCTTATTAAATACATCATTCAGATCACTTATTAATTTAAAATTTACTGAGTAGTTATTACCGATGATCTTTTGTGCGGAAGTTTTGAAAAGCTCCCTCTTTTCATCCGGTATTTGCTGTTTGACAATTTCCTCAGTAAGCTTATAGGAAGGAAGAAAAAAACTGATCAAAAAAATACCGAAACCAATGATAAATATTCCTAATCCTGAAAGTTGGATGATCCTCATGCTAGCTGCTTATTAATTTCTCTAAAAAAGATTTTTTCCTGACACCAACTACATTTTCCGGGTGCTCGTGATTGTATTTTTCCTGTATCTCGCCCTCCCAGTGAGTAAAAAACTCCGGATCAAAATTGGCTTCAGGTAAATGTCCGATCACATAAGAAAGTGATTTACCCTCTTTGATCCATCGATCCCAGACTTCATGGCGATTACGGATCCCAAATATATTTACTCCCCTGACGGACTTACTGGTTGCTTCATAGATGATTTTTAAGCATTTTTTGCAATCCTCGCACTCCCAATAAAATGCCCTGCAGTCTTCCGGACACTCCGGGGGCACCACTCCGTAGTTTTGATATTCAATATCGAAGAATTTAGCGGAGTTAAACCAGACACCAGGTTTGTATGCTGTTGGGCTTCCGGTAATCGTTCTGGCCACCGTTTCTCCCATCATCCGCCCTACATACCATACTGCTTCAATGGCTCTGCGGTGGGGCAGCGGATTTCTGATCTGTGCACAATCACCTATAGCATAAACATCGGGAATATTGGTTTTTAAATACTCATCCACCAGGATTCCCTTGTCTGTTTCCAGTTTAGTATCTTTTACCAGCGAGGTGTTAGGGTGAACGCCTACAGTAAGTCCGACGAACTGACAATCAATCACTTCTCCTTCTTTGGTCTTTACTCCTTTTACTCTTCCTGATCCATCATCCAGAATTTCAGATATCTCGGTATTTTGTCTTAGGTCTATTCCATGTTCGAGTAGATGATTATCAATCAGACTGGCTTCTTCTTTTGGGAGCATGTTGTCCCAGAAATGGTCCTCCCGGATCAGGTAGGTAACAGGGATATGTCGGGAGTGTAACATTTCGGCCATTTCTACACCGATCAATCCGCCACCAATGATCACTGCCCGCTCGATGTTTTTGGTGTTTTTTTCCATGAGTTCCAGGTCCTGGTAACTGATCAGACCCTGCACACCATCCAGGTCCTGCCCTGGCCAGCCAAATTTGTTTGAGTTGCTGCCGGTGGCCAAGATCAGCTTGTCATATGTCACCGTTTCTCCCGAATCCAGGCCTAGCTTTTTCCCATCAAAATCAATGCTTTTTACCCAGGCTCTAATCAGGTCAATCCTGTTTTTCGTCCAAAAACTATCCTCATATGGCTTTGTATGCTCATATTTCATGTGGCCCATGTAGATGTACATCAAAGCTGTTCTGGAAAAAAAGTGATCGGTTTCTCCGGAAATTACGGTGATTTTATAGTCACTTAGCTTCCTGATATGCCTCGCTGCTGTGATCCCGGCTACCCCGTTTCCTAAAATGACGATGTGCTTCATACTATTTATTTAAACCACTCTAAAATACGTGCTTAATTCTGGTCTGATTATTGAAGTTGTCTTGATAAAGGGACCAATGTCAAGGCATTGACACTTAAGTGAACCCAATAAAGACTAACTCGTAGAAGAAAAGATAAGATATAATAGCATGAGAAGTTTAACATTTTTGATATTCTTTCTGATAAGCGCAGGGTTAAGTGCTCAAACAATTTTTGAGAAAGCCGATCTGTTTTTTTCCAGGTATGTAGTTGATGGATTGGTGGATTACGCTTTGATCAAAAAGGAACCACGTGCGTTGAATGACCTGGTCAGTGAAATTGCAAATCTGGACCTTTCTAACAGGCGAGTGACACCCGAATACCTTAAGGCGTTTTACATCAACTCCTACAATATTTTGGTGATCAAGCAGGTGGTAGATCGTTATCCTATTTATGGTCCGCTCAAAGTAGAGGGATTTTTTAATGAAATTTCTCACAAAGTGATGGGGGAGGAGATGACTCTGGATCGGTTAGAAAAGGAAGTGTTGTATAAGCGATTTCCGGACCCAAGGTTGCACTTTGTGCTGGTTTGTGCAGCAAAAGGCTGTCCGCCTCTTGCCAATTTTAGTTATAAGCCTGAAGAGCTGGAAAGGCAGTTAAGTGACAGAACGCGAGCCGTTTTGAACTTAGATTGGTTTATTCGGGTTAATAATAAAAAGGTAGAAATATCACAGATTTTCGAGTGGTATAAAAATGACTTTAAGAAATCAAATGGTTCGGTTCTTTCGTATATAAATATATACCGGGCTGAAAAAATAGATGAAAAGCGATCTTACAATCACTATGAATATGACTGGTCACTCAATGATCAGAAGTAATTTGGAAGTAATTTGATGGGTTACTGATAAATAGGTTAGGTTAGGTTTGAAAAATCCCATCAAAGAAGCCCCGCCGGATCAGCGGGGCTTCGCCTTTTCCAGGATCTTGGGAAATGGGATGCCAGATCATAGCAGCCAGAGACCTCCCGCTCCGAAGTTCCAAAGGACTCCTGGAGAACCCTTTTACCACAGGTATTCCTCTATGTAAGGGAGAGATGACACAAATCGGCGTAGAGTCCCCTTTCCAATAAAAAAATTCTGCGGAAATCAGCGTAGTCAGCGGGAACCATAACCTAACTTCCAAAATGCAATCCCCAGGTTTTTCGCTTGATCCCTTTTCCATATCACAAGGAATCTTTCGGAAAATTTAATAATAATGGTTAATATGTTATCTATTTTGACTAAATATTACTATATTTGGTTAATATATTATCTATTTTAATGTTGAAATTACCTACAGAAGTCCAGGAGGAGATTGCTCAGCGGGCAAGGAAGCGAAGAAAACAAAGAAAACTGTCTCAGGAGGAAATGGCTACACGTTCCGGCGTATCACTGGGAAGTGTGAAACGGTTTGAGCGCACAGGCAAGATCTCCCTGGAATCTTTGCTGAAACTGGGATTGGTCCTGGATAGCTTAGATGATTTTGAAAACCTGTTTAAAAGCAAGGACCTTCCCAAATCTTTGGATGATATTTTCAAACCTTCAAAATCAGGGAAATCATGAGACTGGACCCTGTGGATTTGCTAAATGTATCTATTCGACTGGGTGGGGAAAATGTTGTCGTTGGCAGGCTGGCGCTACATCAGGGCCGGATATTATTTGAATATGATGCCGACTTTTTGGACAGAGGTCTGGAAATATCGCCTTTCAAATTGCCTTTGAAAGAAGGTGTCACAGCCTGTGAAGATCGCGTGTTCGAAGGTCTTTTCGGAGTTTTCAATGATTCGTTACCGGATGGCTGGGGGCGGTTGCTCCTGGACAGAGCAGTACAAGCCAGGGGGGTAGCCTACCAGGGCCTTACTCCGCTGGATCGTCTGGCTCATGTTGGCCAACATGCTATGGGAGCGCTTATGTATTTTCCTGATTACTCCGATCAGGACAAAGAAGAGAAAGGAATTGACCTGACCACTATTTCGAAAGAAGTACATAAAGTCCTTGAAGGGCAGCCTACAAAGATTTTAAGCGAGCTACTGCAACTGGGAGGAAGCTCTGCCGGGGCCCGGCCCAAAATTCTGGTTGGGTTTGATCCCGTCTCCGAAAATCTGATCCACGGGCTGGGTAATCTTCCCAAAAAATATGATGCATGGATGATAAAATTCCCCTCTTCAACGGATATGAAAGATGTCGGAGCTATTGAGTACGCCTATTCGCTGATGGCTAGTGAAGCCGGTCTCGAAATTCCAAAGACAAGACTTTTTACTGAGCAAAATGGTCAATCTTATTTTGGAGTGAAGCGTTTTGATCGCAATGGTGCGGAGAGGGTTCATATGCATACATTGGCCGGTTTGCTACATGCCGATCACCGGGTACCAAGCGTAGACTATGAAAGTATCCTGAGATGTACTTTAAGTCTTACCAGAAATATGAACGAAGTGGCCAAAGTGTATCGTTTAGCTGTCTTCAATGTCCTTGCTCATAACAGGGATGACCACAGCAAAAATTTTTCCTTTCTGATGGATAAAGAAGGTATCTGGTCATTTGCTCCGGCTTATGATCTCACGTTTTCATACGGTCCGGGAAGAGAGCACGCATCAATGGTTATGGGAGAGGGTAGAAACCCGGGAGAAGCAGACCTCAGGAAGCTTGCAGAGAAATTTCAGGTAAAAGATGCCGGAAAGGTAATTGAAGAGGTACGCGATGTGATTTCCGGATGGAAATACTTTGCTGGTGAAGCTGGAGTAAGCAGACAGTCACAACAGATCATTCAAAAGGAACTGGCTAAAATCAATTAGAATTTATACCCGAACGGGTACTTTTTACTATCTCGAAAGGTTTGTTATACCCGTTCAGGACTATTTTACCTCAATTGCCATGTTTTTATACCCGAAAAGGTATATTTTTACTGGAATTTATTATTTTTGTACCCGAAGAGGTATAATTAGAATATGCTAGGTCAATTTGTTAAAGAAAAACGGAAATGGCTTGGGTTGACCCAGGAAGAGCTATCATTTAAAGCTGGTGTAGGGCTGCGATTTGTTCGTGAGTTAGAGCGGGATAAGCCCACACTACAGATGAATAAAGTCAATCAGGTATTGCGATTATTTGGGTACGAACTGGGACCGATAGCTTTGGATCGAAATGAGCTAATCAATGAAAAAGGCTAAAGTTTACATGCATGATCAATGGGCTGGGACATTGATAGAAAGTGTTGATGGCTATGAGTTCAGCTATCGGCCTGAATACCTTAGAATGTCTGTTTGTGAACCGGTGAGTTTAACCTTACCGCTTAGTGATGAGGTTTATCGGAGTACAGTAATGTTCCCTTTTTTTGACGGTTTGATTCCGGAAGGATGGCTCCTGGACATTGCTGAACGCAACTGGAAGATCAACACTCGTGATCGGATGAGCTTATTGCTAGCCACCTGCCTGGACTGTATAGGGGCAGTTTCTATCCATCCAATCAATGAATGAGATGGCCGTAAATAAGTGTCTGTATTGTTATAAAGAGCTCAATGAAGCTGATTTTAATAGTCCGGCCGGAAAATCAGGGTATCATCCGGGATGCAGTAAAAAGTTTTTTGGTAAACCAATACCTCCGGAGCTTCCATATTCGCAAGCAGATTTGCTTTCGCTGGCAGAAAGGATTGTTAAAAGCCATAAAACCGTAACTGGAGTTCAGCCTAAGCTGTTACTAAACCTGGATAAAGCAGAAAGAAAGGATGCCCCTCAAAGATTCACCTTAGTAGGGTTGTGGGGTGAATTTATCCTCAAACCACAAACTCAGCATTATAAGAATCTTCCGGAGTTAGAGGACTTGACAATGCACTTAGCTCAGATCTCCCGGATCAAAACAGTAGATCATGCGCTGATTTACCTGAAGTCTGGCCAGCTGGCTTATATAACCAGGAGAGTGGATCGCGTACGTAAAAGGAAGTTTCATATGGAGGATATGTGCCAGCTGACAGAGCGACTGACAGAGCATAAGTATCAGGGGTCTTATGAGCAAATTGCCAAAGCCATTTTGAGGTATTCTGCCAATCCCGGGCTGGATGTGATCAATTTCTATGAACAGGTTTTGTTCAGTTTTTTAACAAGCAATAACGATATGCATTTGAAGAATTTCTCGTTATTGAAAGATAAGGCACTCCATTACAACTTGTGCCCGGCTTATGACCTGGTAGCCTCCGGGCTTGTGGTAGAAGGAGATGATGAGGAGCTGGCATTGACTTTAAATGGAAAGAAAAAGAAGCTTTCAAGAGCCGATTTTGAAATGGCTATGAGCAGAGCCCGAATAGACCCCAAAACAATTTCCAATATTTTTACCAGATTCTTGAAAGTCAGGAAAAAATGGCCTGAAAAGATCGAATCGAGCTTTCTTCCCGGGGATTTAAAAGAAACTTATTTAGAAATGGTAGATCAGAAGTTTAACCAGCTCTACACATAAGATCGGATCGAATGGTCAGCGACCATCCGATCCGATTTTCTATCAAACCGATTCTTCATCTTTCTCTTCCAGCTCCTTCACATTATCTTTAGGATTTCGGTCGATCAGCTTGTTGATCGGGTCTATGCCAGCTTTAGTTGGTTTTGTTTCTACCATGATCTCCAACTGAGTTTCTTCCTCAGTGATCTTATGTTTTTGCAGGTAGATCAGGCTGTCTTTTCCATCACTTCCTTCTGTAAATACCCCGATATCAATCCAGTCTTTCAGGGCTATAGCTTCCTCATTACCCAAGCTGTCAGCACGATATTTAATACTATTTACCGTAAGGTTCACTTTGTACTGATCCTCACTCAACTGTTCATAATCAGCTTCTGTGGTTTTGTTTTCAAACAAAGTGATCGTTTCAAACATATCCGTGATGATGTATTGAAGACTGTCAGGAGTAACCTCACGATAATACCTGATCAGGTCAGCTGAGGTTGGATAAGGGGCCTCTCTAAAGCCCCAGTCTCTTACAAATCGCTTCAGAGCGGCATTTACGCTATCCTCACCAATGTAATCCTGCAGGGCGTACATTACCAGAGATCCTTTACGGTAATGGATATATCCCTGGCTTTCTACCAGCTCTAGAGGCATTTCTTTCTTCTGTTCAAACGTCCTTCCAAAGAGGTAAGAGTTTAGCTCGTATTTCAAAAATTCCTTGATAATCTCAGGAGGGAAGTTTCTCTTCATCACCATCAATGCCGAATATTGTGAAAGTGTTTCGGAAAGCATGGCATTACCCTTTACACCCGCTTCAGTGACCTGGTGTCCCCACCACTGGTGTGCCACTTCATGAGCTGTGACATAAAATGGCAGATCCACATTATTGGTTTTGATGTTTTGAATAAACCCAATGCCTTCAGAGAAAGGAACGGTATTGGCAAAGGACTGTGCGAATGAGCGATACCGTGGAAACTCCATAATTCTCAACTGCCTGAACTGGTAAGGGCTGAAGTTTTTGGTATAGTAGGTCAAAGCTTCCTTCATCCCCTTCATCATCCGATCAGTGTTGTAGTTGTGGCCTTTGTGATAGTATATCTCCAGATTCACCTCAGGTAGCGTATCCACAGGAGGTGTCCAGGTATCCTGAATCACTTCATAATCAGCAGACACAATGGAGTAAAAGTTGACCATGGGAGTATCCATCTTGTAATGGTAGTATACCCGGTCACCTTCCAACCACTTATCCTGCAGATAACCCGGAGCAATAGCAATCTGGCTGCTATCAGTGCTGATGACTACCTCAAAGCTGATCTTGTCCGCATCGTCACCGAATAGGCTTTGAGCAATACCTCGTGGGTCATTCCGGTCCAGCATGCGCTCTTCTACTTCCAGGTCCTGCTCCTTACGATCATCATCACTACTTAACTCAAAACCTTCGCTGTAGCCAATACCGGGGAAGTACTGTGTGTTGTTAAAAAACGTGCCATTGTAGATCACATCTGTATTGGAGTCACTTTCCCTGAATCCCACGGTTTTGAAGGACACGTCAAAACTCATTTTGATGGAATCACCAGGAGTTAATGGTTCATCAAGGGTGTAGATCACATAATTGAAATCATCAAAGGCTTCTTTTTCTGAAAAGACCTTTCCAAACTCTAACGATGTTTCAATTTGCGGATCCACAGACTTTTGAATATGAATGTCTGAAATGGTGTCCTGGCTCTTATTTTTAAGGATGTAATATCCACCGGCCTTAAAATCCCTGTCTCCGGGATATAGGTCCACCTCAACATACGTATCAATGATCTTTGGCTGAGGAATGAATTCATATTGCTTCAGCGTCCGCTCGTATGCTGCACGCTGTTTGTTCGTTTCGTCTGAGTTTTGGTATTCATTCAGCACGTTGGTATTGTAATAAATAAAAGCTCCACTTCCTGCAAAGACCAGCAAAGCACCGATGATCGTAAATAGGGCCTGAGGGTTGAGACGCATTCTGCCAAGCTTCAAACGAACCAAAAAGCCTGAATCCAGTCCGCGAATGGTGAATAGAATAGCTATACCATACATAACAGCAGCAAGCCCAAACCAATACACATTAAACCAGGAGAATGGGGGCACGAAGTGTCCGTACTGATTCATTTCGGAATACTGCCCAAGGGATGCTCTGGCGAAATAGAACATGGAATGTTCCACACCCAATTCATTTATGACTCCCAGGGAAATATAAAACAGGAACATCAGCCCAAAGCCAACAAATTTATGATTGACAATGGCCTGGATAAACAGCCCGAGAATAACATACAAGACCATTACGGAAAGGGTATCCATAAATAGCTCAGTAAAATAGATGTGCCATTCGATGACCGGATATCCTTTGAGGATCTGAATGAATATTCCACAAACCATGAGCACAAGCAAGATGAAAACACTCATGAGCACCATTCCAATAAATTTACTGGCCAGGCTTACAAAGTTTGGATAGGGGAGCGCGTCATAAATCAGGTTCATCTTGACATCCCGCTCCTTCCAGACTACCTCACCGGTATAGAAAACAGTGATAATGATGAAAAACAGGTTAAATGCACCGATCATGGATACTGCCCGGCTGCTGGTCATGTAGACTTCTATGTCATAGCTGCCGGTACCGGATACAAAAGCAATGATGAAAATGAAGATAACCCCCGCTAAAGCAATAAACAGGAATGGAACCTGCTTGATGATCCATTTGAAGTAGAACCATGAGAGGCTACGGATCTGTGTGATCTGAGCAGAAAGACCAAAGAACTGATTGACTACAGGTACTGCAATTTTCTCCTGTGCAATTTCCCGGATACTTTTGATTGCTTTTTTCCGGGTTTTTTTACTGGCTTTACCTGCCTGCGAGAAGCTAAACTTGAAATAAACAAAAAGCAGGCAAAGTACACCTACCCCCATCCAGATCAGCCGGTTATAAAGAATAATCCCGGAAAAGGGCATCAGCAGGGAATTTTGTTCGGCCACAGTCCAGTATTGGGTAGTTACTTCCAAAGCTCCGAAACCAAAGGGGTCCATCAGGGAAGCCACAAAGCGATTGTCAAGCTCGGATAAAAAGGAGCTGGCTACCAGGTAGCCCATAAAAAGAACGATTGCCTGAGCATAGACCACAACCATACGCTTGCCCAGTGTACCACCCATAAAAAAGATGGAGCTAAAGATGAAAAGGTTGGGCAGGATGAAAACCAGAAATGGGTTCCAGTAATGCATGAAGTTGAATTCCATGAGCCGGTCTGCATTATCCTGCCATGGCCACTGCAGTGCCTGACCAAGCATACAGCCCAGTATGATCCCGGAGGAAATAAACAGGATGGTAAAAAAGGAGCCAATATATTTTCCACCCAGGTAGCTCAGTTTGCTGGTGGGCGTGGTGAAGATCATGGAGCTGGTTTTGTGCTCAAAATCTCTGAGCACAGGTACTCCCATCACTGCTGAAGTGATAAACAGGTCCAGCCACATGATGGCCAGCATAAGAGCCGTCAGGACCACCGGGGCATTTTCCATGACTTTGCCGCCACTTCCTCCTGCGCGGACAATATCAGTGGAGGTAGCCAGGAAAGAGATCACCAGGATCAGTATAAAATAGATGTAGGTAACTGGTCGGCTGAAACGATAGTTTAATTCAAATTTTATAAACTCTAGCATAGCGATTCTTTGGTTTAGGCGGCTACTTCAGCCGTTTTGGTTTCATTGATTTTAGAGAAGTAGACATCTTCCAGGTCGGCTGGTTCGGGGTGGAATCCGTCCGGTTTCTGGTCGCTAAATACGTGAATTTCCGGTTTGCCAGCTATAAGCCGCTCAGAGATCACATTATACTGCTCTTTGTATTGCTCAAGTTCTTCCTTTTCGATGGTTTTGCTCCAGATCTTTCCTTCGATCTCTTTGATTGTCTCAAGTGGATTTCCTGTCAGCAAAAGCTCACCCTGATTGATAATGGCCATTTTGGTACAGAGCTCTTTCACATCATCCACGATGTGAGTAGAAAGGATTACAACCGTATTTTCACCTATTTCGCTTAACAGGTTTAAGAACCGGTTTCTCTCGGCAGGGTCCAGTCCGGCGGTTGGCTCATCCACTATGATCAGTTTTGGGTCGGAAATGAGCGCCTGGGCTATCCCAAAGCGTTGCTTCATCCCTCCGGAGTAGCCTCCTAAACTCTTTTTGCGGTGTTGCCAGAGGTTGGTTTTATGAAGCAGGGCTTTCACGAGCTGTTTTCGCTCTTTGCTCTTGGTGATACCTTTTAAAACGGCGATATGGTCGAGTAGATCCTCTGCTGAAACTTTAGGATATACGCCAAATTCCTGGGGCAGGTAGCCCAGCACTTTCCTTACTTCTTCTTTTTGCCGGAGTACGTCAATATCCCCCAGAGTAATCTTGCCACTGTCCGGTTCCTGTAACGTAGCAATTGTTCGCATAAGTGAAGATTTACCAGCACCATTAGGTCCCAGCAATCCGAACATACCGACAGGAATGTCTAATGAAACATCTTTGAGTGCCTGTACCCCATTCGGGTAGGTCTTGGAAAGGTTTTCAATCGTTAGGTTCATAAGTGAAATTTGAGATTCTGTTGGGTGATTAGTTGATGTAAATGACCAAAAACTTACATTTTGTGATTTAGAAATAATTTTTGGATTTGAAAAGAGGTTTTACATATCTGGTTGGAAGACGGTTTGGAATGAGAAAAGTAACAATATCACATGCAATTTGAATTAATTGAAAGAACTTCTTAAGTTTCCACAAACAACGCCTTTATCACATGTCTAAAAAATTTTCTCTTTTGCTGAAAATCATCGCAGCGGCTTTTCTGGTTATTTTAGTTGTAATGCTAATTGTAAATCCAGGAGGAATCCTTGATGGGATTTACGATACGCTAAACTGATCTGATGAAAGCATTAAACAACATTTTCGTTTTTGCCGGGTTTTTTCTGATCTACCGATCTTTCGATAAAACCTATAGCCTACAATTTCCTGTTTTAGATAGTAGCAGGTCCATTTTATACAATGTGGGTTATCTCCTGGGGTACTATACAGTTCCGCTGTTTGCTTTTTTAGTAGGAATAATACTTCTACGAAAGTTCTACAGAAAATCGTGGTTACATCCTTGATAGATTTCGGGTTTTCACTTTTCTATAACAGCTTCTCAAAATAAGAATCGTATTCTCAATATGAGTAAAATCATATTTTAAATTTAAAAAATACTATTTTTAATTAGCTGAGTATCAAATGCTTGTCATTTTTATGATTTATTGGCACCGTACTTGAAACATCTCTGGTCAAACTAAAAATTATCAAATTATGAAAAGGACAAGATTAAATTTACTAGCCCTGGTAAGTGTGTTAGCATTCATCATTTCATCATGTAATTCTGATGACGATGTGAACGGTCCTGATCAACAAGGTACCGCCAATGTTTCAGCAACTGATGCAGCTATTGCAGCTGAAAATGTTACCGGAGTATATCTTACGGTAAAAGGAATAGCCGCCGATGGCACAGATGATGCAAACGATGCTTCTGTGATGTTCGATGCAACACAGGAGTTTAATATAATGGCCTATCAAAACGGAGAGGTGTTTGATATTGGGTCGATAGACCTGAACGCAGGTTCATACTCCTCTATTTCTCTGATACTGGATGAAAGTGCACCCGGATATATCACATATGAAGATGGTACGGAAGCCGATCTTGATATAGAAGGAGAAACTGAATACCAGGTAGTTGGGGATTTTGAGATTGAAGAAAATGCTCAGACTGACCTGGTAGCAGATATCGACCTGAGGAAGGCTTTTAAGGAGACTTCTACAGAAGGGGAGTTTATGCTGAGGTCTACTGCTCGTCTCGTGGCGGCAGGTTCCACAGGGACTATTGAAGGTACTGTTGAAAATTATGAGGAGTTGAAGACAGATATGGAAAGTCGTAATGTGGAAGGCAAGCTTGTTGTCTTCGCCTATCAGAAGGGGACTTTCAGTAGTTCAGAAGAAACTGACAATGATGGTGACGGGCCTGAAGGCAGGTTTGAAAGCTCTATCAATAGTGCTATAGTAGCTGAAGATGGGACTTTTACCCTGGCTTTCATGGAGGCATCTGAATATGATATCGTGGTTTGTAACTATGAGAAATCCAAAGATGCTCCTGAAGAAGACCCTTTTTATTTTCAGTCTTCTGTTGATGCCAGACTCAGTGTAGATGCGGCTTTAAGCGCCATACTCAGTGGGATAGGCGTAAGTGCTGAGTCAAGCACAAACATCAGCGTAATAATAGGTATGCAATAAAATTTTCGATTTAGCTTATCGTGAAAGGTCCGCCTCGTTGAGAGCGGGCCTTTCTTTTTTAAAACCGAATCTGATACTGAAGTACTACCATGGCCTTTCGGTCATCCTCAAATGCGCCCTCACCATCATCCACAAAAACCGGCCGGTTCTGATAAGTCAGGGATAGCTTGGAGTTATGCCCATCCAGAAGGTAGTTAATTCCACCTTCGTACAGGATCATCCGGTCTTCCAATGCTTCAAACTCTGCGGCTTCTATCAAAAAATTGGGTTGAATTCCATGATTTTCGAATTTTCTTAAAAAGCCGATCTGAACTAAAAATATCTGTCCTGTGCCGGCTTCCGGAAAGCTATTACCGCGGCCATTGAGTGTCAGTCGGTTTATTTCACCACTTGCCGGATTGTTGGCGCCAATATACCGGATAAATTCAGGTCCCAGGTCGTGGTTCAGATAAGCCAGATAAGCAGTCCAGACATTTTCTCCATTGGGTTTTTCATAAAAGAGATCAGCTGCAAATGAGCGCATAGGATGATCAACCGTATCTCCGTTTGATAATGATTGTGTGGCAGCATTCTGGTGGGTCCAGCCAAACCCAATATTAAGAATATCTTTTTCGCCTAAATAGGTTGCTGTACTCCAGGCAGAACTAAGGGATTCTTTTTCAAAAAACTGATACTTAAAGTATCCGCTAAAATTTAAGGCTGTAGTGTTATCGGTCAGTTTAGCCTGTTCGGAAAGCGGCTGGGAGGTATAAACAAATGGTTTGGAAAGCACCAATCGGTAATCCAGTTTTTGCAGGCTCCCTCTCAAGGCTATGGCCAACCGTCGGAAAAAGTCGTCGTGAGCGTTGAGCATAGGTGTGGCCGAATAGTTAATATCCGCCCCCATAGCACTAAAGGTGGAGGGAGTAGCGTAGCGGGACAGGCCGGTCCAGGCATGTTTTCCTCCCGTGAGGATCAGTTTTTCGGAGAAATGATAACTGACATAAGCGTCCAGTACTTTCGGAGGTTGATCTTTTTGATACCGGCTGAGGTTATTATTTCCTATTTGCAAGGTATAGCTTATACGTTCGTATGGCTGACCTTTGATACCGATCCGATACCTTCTTACGCTGATGTCAAAGGTTTCATTATACTCATCTGGCCCTACTGTAGAGCCGGGATTAAGTTCCGAGTATCGCATCCAGGTCTGGAGACCGCCATAGATCTCATAAGGTTTTTCCGATTGGGATTGCGCATCCTGAACCCATAAAAAGCCGAAGATAAGGGAAGGTAAAAAGTACTTTAAGCGCATAATTATTTTCATTTTATGTACTGATCGCCTAAGTGGTTTTCCTGAGTCGTTTGAAAAGGGTTTTCTGATCCAGCACAGGCATGTATTCCTGATAATCAATTCCCAGGTCGAGCAAATAATTAGTAAGCAAAACCCTGATGGTCTGGTGGAGATCTTCTTTTTTCCAGGGTTTTTCGATGTAGTGATCCAGCTGGGCCTGATTGATGGCCGCTATGGTATCCTGATGAGTGGCAAGTCCTGTCAGAAGTACCTTTCTGGTGTTTTCAAATCGTGGGTCCTCACTCAGCTTTTTAAGGAGATCCACCCCGGTGTTTTCTGGCATGACCTGGTCGGTAATGACCAGCGCCAGATGATCACCTTCTTTATCTATTGACTCTATGACTTCCCAGGCCTCTTTTACGGATTCACACTCCTCGATCATGAGGGAAGATTCAAAGAGCTGGAGATCTTCTGAAAGGGTACTTAACACCTCTCGCTGATCATCTACGCATATGATATATAGCTTATCCATGATTAATTGATTATTGGTATTTTGACGGTAAATGTTGTTTCTCCGGGCTTGCTGGTTACATCGATCTGTCCGTCATGTTCGGTGATGATACGTTGAGCAATCGACAGACCTAAGCCCAGCCCAAAAGATAAACCACCCACTTTGGTGGTAAAGCTTGGCTGAAAGATCTTATCCATTATGTCCTGAGGGATTCCGGGTCCATTATCAGCGACGCTTACCCGAATGTATTTTGATGTATGATCCGAAGTGACCCGTAGTTCGGCTTCGGGGGTATTTGCTGATACCATACTTTCTATCCCGTTTTTGATGATATTGATCCAAACCTGGATGAGCTGACCCGGACATCCTGATGTCAGTGGCTGGCTGTCATCAAAATAAAAGCTTGTTTTTACCCTTTTCGTGAGGTTTTTCAGGATAACCAATGCTTCTTTGATGGAATCATTCACGCTGATGTTTTCGGACCAGGAATGTTCGGTTACCCCTAGCTGCCTGACAGATCTGACCACATGTGCAGAATGCTTCGCAGCAATTCGCATGTCGTGAATGGTGCACCCGGCCTCCCAGCACCGGAAGATATCCTCAACAAGGGCCGGGTCTTTTTTGAGGTGTTTTTCAATGAGTTTTGGGTCAATCCCCGTTTTGGCCAGCCGCTTGATCTGCGTATTATTTAGCCCCTTGATTTTCTCATAATCTTTTCGTTTTTGGCGGGCTTCTTCGCTGGAAAGTTGCTGCCCTTTTTCATAACCCAGATTGAAAAACTCAATAAAATTGGCCCCATTTCTACGCTCAGTCCAGGAGGTAAAAAACGTTTTGATATGGTCCATACCGCCATCGATCACCCCAATTGAGTTGTTTAACTCATGAGCCAAACCGGCTGCCATCTGTCCGAGAGTAGCCATTTTCTCGGCTTTGAGTAGTCGCTGTACGTCATTGTATTTTTCCAGGGCCATTTTCCTGGCAAAGTGTTGGCGTGAGTAGAGTTCATTTACTACCACGGAGATCAAAAAAGGACCCAGCTTGGTCCACTCTTCCAGGGAGTGATCCTGTAGTGCCTTGTCATAATAGCAAACTAGGGAATCCTCGTCGGCTATTACCCGTGAGTAGACCAGGTTATCATCCGAGAAGTAGCTGTATACGCCTATGAATTTATCAGGTGTAGCTTCAAAAATGGGATAGGACTCCAGGCCGGAATCCACCAGGTAGCCCAGCAGTTTCCCTTTAATGACCAGGTAGAGTCTTTGGTTTTTCTGGCCATGCTCTAGCAGAATTTCTCCTTTTTTCAGCTTTTTCATTTTGCGCTCATCGGAGAAAAACCGCTCTTTAACCCATCGAAAACTGACTCGCTCTTTCATTTGTTTAAAGACTCAAAATTTGACATTTGGTACAAACTTCAATCATGCTGATTGGTATCCTAAAGTTGCTTCGGCCATGCCGATTAGAAAAATCCAACCAGGTTTAAAAGATACATCAAAGCATAGTTAAGCACTAAGCCGATCAGTGCAATCACAACACCAGGTTTAGCCATGTCCCGGGACTCAATAGCTCCGGTAGCGAAAGCCAACGCATTTGGAGGCGTGCTGATAGGCAGAGCCATTCCCATGGAGCAGGAGATGGTCACGGCTATGATGATCATTTGATTACCACCAAAAGAATCCAGGCTGGAAAGCGAAACACCCATCGCCGCAACCAGCGGTAGCAATAGGTTAGCGGTAGCAGTATTGGACATGAAATTGGCCATAAGCATAGCCACTACTGTTACCAAAAGGATGATGACCAGCGGGGAGAATGTATTAAATGGGATGATGCTGACTATTCTCTGGGCTAAACCGGATGATTCAAGCGCCAGTCCCAACGCTATACCTCCTGAAACGAGCCAAAGCACATCCCAGCTGATGTTTTTCAGGTCATTTTTATTGATGATGTCAAAAGCGGAAAATACAGCAACTGGTACCATGGCTACTACATATGAGTTCATGCCATGAACAAAGTCTGTTAACCAAAGTAGGATGGTCAGTGCAAATGTGCCATAAACGATGTATGCTTTTCGGTTTCTCAACCAGCTTCCCTGAATGGAAAGTTTAATCTTTTCAGTTTTAATAGGGTAAATGGCTACCAGCAACAACCAGGTGATAATGAGCAATACAATGACATATGGTAGAGCCATACTCATCCACTGCCCAAAGGAGATGTAATCACTGCCGGTCAGGTATTTTAGTGCTACAGCGTTAGGAGGTGTGCCGATGGGGGTACCGATGCCTCCTACATTTGCTGCAAAGGGGATAGCCAAAACAAAGGCCATCCTTCCCCGGTCTCCGGGAAGGAATACCGCCAGGACGGGCGCTAAGATCGATAACATCATGGCTGTGGTAGCAGTATTACTCATAAACATGGAAAATACAGCAGTAATGATCATTACGCCCATCAGGACCCATTTGGGTTTTTCACCAAAAGGCTTGAGCAGTACCTTGGCCAGGTTTTGATCCAACCGGTATTTGGTGGCTGCCATCGCCAGGAAGAACCCTCCCAGAAAAAGAATGATGATAGGTGAGGCGAAGGTGTAAAGGATCTCTCTGTAATCAATCAAAGGTCCTAAACCTGAAGTATCCTCAGAGCTGACCAAAAATTTTAACCCTTTAGTTGAGATCATGATCAGCTCCAGAAAAATGATCAGCAGGGAGGTAGCATAGATCGGAATAGGCTCCAGGATCCAGAACAACGCTGCCAGGAAGAAAATCGCAATAACCCGTTGCTCGACAATAGTAAGTCCTTCTATACCAATAGCAGAAGTTGGTAAAAGCAGAATGACAAGCGGAATTGCTACTGAAATGAAGAGTTTTAAGTACTTGGACCACATAGTTCTTGAGTGAATTGACAGATGCAAGTTAGAGGTGTGTAATAGTACTTATTATGTCAAATAAGAACCGTGGAGATGATATATGTCATCTGGTAAAACTTTGAATATCGAGCACAGGTATTGTAAATGATAGGGTGTAGTTTTTTGCTCGTTTATCTACGGAGTGGTACTTTTATATATAGTTTAGATCGTAATGAAAGGCAGGACAAAAGAAATAGCAGAACTTATTCGGAAAAGAGCTACAGATATTGATCCTAAAGCTCAACTCATCTTATACGGATCGCGGGCAAGAGGAGATGAAAGACCGGATTCTGATTGGGATATCTTAATCCTGGTGGACTATAAGGTAGACCTGGATATTGAGGATAAATTCAGGGATCACCTCTATGACCTTGAAACAGGAGAATCTTTTTCAGTTTTTGTTTTTTCTCTTGAGGAATGGAACTCGAAACAAAAAATCACACCATTTTATGAGAACGTAACCAGAGAAGGAGTTGCATTATGACAGAAAAGGAACGGATAGATTATGTGGTCTATCGAATGGAGTCTGCATACCAAACGTATGAAGCTGCCAAAGTACTTGCGGATAATAATTTTTGGAACTCTTCTCTGAATCGCCTGTACTATGCTGCCTTTTATGCAGTAAATGATTGATTTTTTGGCGGGGGCTCCGGTTGGTCTGAGCAATCTTTAAACCCCAATATTATCATTTAAAAAGGAAATCCTACCGTCCACAAGAAAAAATCACGGAATTGTACAATTCAAGTAACTGGCTTCTTAGTTTTACGTAACTAAATACAA
This sequence comes from Marinoscillum sp. HNIBRBA16962, assembly GCF_057801515.1. Classification (NCBI taxonomy): domain Bacteria; kingdom Pseudomonadati; phylum Bacteroidota; class Cytophagia; order Cytophagales; family Reichenbachiellaceae; genus Marinoscillum; species Marinoscillum sp. HNIBRBA16962. Next base: position 1,402,173 of record NZ_CM173603.1, read on the forward strand.
GGTTGGTTAAATCAAAAGGCTTTGCCCGATTAGGGTAAAGTTGTTTTAAGTAGTCTTATAGGTATTACAAAGTTGTTAAGTCATAATGAATTAGGTTAACGTTGATTTTCAATTTTGTAACTATAGTACCCCGTCTTCCTCGACGGGGTATTTTTTGAATCACTCCTAAAACTTCCGGAGGATTTGTCGGATCAAGTCAGAAAAATCAAATTCCTTTTCAATACAAATAATTTCCGCGGGATCAGCGTTCCGAAGGTTTGGAATCGGCGGGAAGCTTAGCAATGTGTTTTTCATACAAAACATGAAAAAATAAAACCTTTCTTATTTGAGCTTCGTATTATTTTTCATACATTTAGTGAAGTAATAATTTTTACCATTCATGAAGGGAACAAATATTGGTGAGTTTGAAGAAGTAGTACTGCTCACAATCGCCTCGCTGATGGACGAAGCCTATAGTGTAAATATTGTAGATGAGATCGAAAAGGTGACTGGCCGGTCCACGAAGCTTGGGGTGGTACATGCTGTGCTCAAAAGACTTGAAGACAAGGGCTACATCACTTCCGAGCTGGGTAAGCCAACCCGGGAGCGCGGGGGTAGAAGGAAGCGTTTTTTTCAGATTTCACATGCAGGAAAAGTCGCCTTGTTGCGTGCGAAAGAGCAACGGGACCAATTGTGGAGTACCATCCCGGATATTGTATTTAAAGGTGTCTCATGAACAGGTCTCAAAAATCACCGCCCCGGTGGATGGACCGGATCATTGAGTGGTATTGCAGGCCTGAACTTCTGGAAGACCTTCAGGGCGATCTCCATGAATATTATGATCGAAACCTGAAGAAAGGGAGATCCAAAGCGAATTGGATCTTCTTCGCTGACGTCATCAAATTCTGCCGGCTTTATACCATTCGAAAACCAAAACTATTAGGACGCATGACTTTTTTAACCATGTTTGGAAACTACTTCAAGACCTCCGTCAGAAGTATTGCCAGGAACAAACTCTTTTCATCTATCAATGTGATCGGCCTGGCCATATCCATGTCTGTGGGTATCCTCATGATCACCTACATCAGTGAGATGCTTAGCTATGATACGTTTCATGCGAAGAGAGATCGTATTTACAGAATACTTACCAACTACAAAGGTGTTACAAGCGAAGAACCATTTGATCTGGCATCCACATCCATTTTCATCGGGAAGAAGCTGGAACAGGACTACACGGGTATCGATAAGCTGGTCCTGATGCGGAGGAACATGAATCCGGATATCCAATATGGTGAAAACATTATTAGTGCCCGTGGTTTGTGGGCCTCAGAGCATTTTTTTGATGTGTTTTCTTTTGAACTACTCGCAGGAAACCCACAAACAGTACTGAGCGCCCCTAATTCATTGGTGATTACAGAGTCTTTAGCCAAAAAGCTTTTCAAAGACGAAAATCCCATTGGGAAGTCAGTAGAGGTTCTCGGACAGGATTATTATAACTTTACCAACGGGCAAATCACCGGCGTGGTAAAGGATCCGCCCGATAATTCCCATATTCAGTTTGAGGTGTTAGGCTCTTTCAAAACATTGGAAAAGCATGCAAATGGCCTGGAGGAAGAAACAACTTTTTTTAATCAGTACAGCAGTGTATGGATGAACTATGTGTATATGCTGCTTCCTGAAGGGCAAGGACCTGAGCTGGTGCAATCTCACCTGGATCAGATCGCACTGGAAGAAGGTGCAAAGTATGACCGCTTTACTATCAACTATGAGCTGGAGAGTATTAATGACATCATGCCTGGCAGAGATTTATCTAACCAGATCGGTCCTTCTATGGAATGGGAGATTATTTACATATTCGCCGGGTTGACCTTCATTGTTATTCTTTCCGCATGTTTTAATTATACGAACCTGTCTGTAGCGCGGTCTCTGAGGCGAGCCAAGGAGGTGGGCATCCGAAAAGTGGTAGGTGCAGCCCGGTCCCAGGTGTTTACTCAATTTATTTTTGAAGCTGTGATCATTTCTGTTATTGCCATGATTCTGGCTTATGGTTTGTTTGTTATCATCAAACCAGAATTTATCAGTCTGCTTTTGGATTCCGGGGAGTCAGTGTCCATGGCATTTCAATGGGACCATCTCCTGTATTATCTGGCTTTTGCGGTACTGATAGGGCTTATCGCCGGATTTTTACCTTCCTGGCTGCTCTCCAGGCTGAAGGCTATCTCAGTGCTTAAAGATGTTACCAAAGTTAGGCTTTTCGGTGGAGTAAGCTTGAAGAAGATCCTGATCGTGTTTCAGTTTACTTTGTCGATCGGGTTTATCATTGCAGCTACCATTTCTTATCGTCAGTATAAGTACGCCCTGAACTTTGATCTTGGGTTTAAAACGGAAAACATCCTCAATATCAAACTCAAAGGGAATGACGCGGATATTTTAGCTGCGGAATATGCAACGCTTCCGGAGGTACAGGATATCTCACGGTCTGCGATGATCCCAAGTACGGGAGAGGTGTGGGGTGAGGAGGCCAAGTACAAAGACCCGCTGGATAGTGCCAATATCCATATCAATTATGTAGATAAAAAGTACTTCGACCTGCATGAATTTGAATTTTTAGCAGGTGGTCCTTTTCCTCGGGATATCAAAGGGGAGGAGAAGCCAGGCTTCATCATTATCAATGAAAAGCTGCTAACACGATTTGCCTTTATGGAGCCCTCAGAAGCAATCGGGGAGTTTTTGACCATAGATAATGGCAAGCAAAAGCTGGAAATTGTAGGAGTTGTAAGGGATTTTCATCATCTGAAGATATCCAATGAGCTGGAGCCATTTGCTTTTTTGCAGATGGATAAGGACCATCAAAATATCCTGAACCTCCAGGTGGTTTCTCCCAATATGGTGGAATTTATAGGGGAGCTGGAAGCTATCTGGAAGGAAATAGATCCTGTTCATCCTTTTCAGGCTGAATTTTACGATGATCAGATCGAAAAAGCGTATTCTGAGTTTAAGGCCTACTTTAAAGTGATCGGGTTTCTTGCATTCCTGGCCATATCCATTGCTACGATGGGGCTTTTGGGTATGGCAGTCTTTACCACGGAAACGCGTCTTAAGGAAATCAGTATAAGAAAAGTGCTCGGAGCAACGGAACAAAACCTGATCTATATTCTTTCGAAAGGATTTGTGGTAATGCTCATAATAGCTTCAGCCATTGCCGTCCCGGTTACCTATCTGTTGTTTGAGAACATGATCCTGGCGGATGTGGCTTACAAGGCCAGTATAGGATTTGTAGAGCTTTTTTCCGGCGTGATCCTGATTTTTGGTATTGGCTTTTTGACCATTGGCTGGCAGACCTCTAAAGCTGCACGAACCAATCCTGCGGATATGCTGAGGGATGAATAATTAAAGGCTTCCCGGCTTGCGGTTGGCTAAACTTTATCCCTTCATACTGGGAAAAAACCCGGAGATTAATTCTATTAGCAGGATTAATCAAAGATCATGAGCATACGCACTGCCAATCGACTTTCTCAGGTAAAAGAATACTATTTTTCGGCCAAGCTGAAGCAAATTCGTCAGCTTCAGGCTGATGGAAAACCGATTATTAACCTGGGCATTGGTAGCCCTGACCAGGTTCCGGATCCTTCCGTTGTGGAAGCATTAAGTGCAGCAGCGAAGGGTAAGGAGAATCATGGTTACCAACCTTACCAGGGCCTCCCACAACTGGTAAATGCCATAGGTGAGTTCTACCAAAAGCGATATGGAGTTCACCTGGATGAACAGAGTATTTTGCCACTGATGGGTTCCAAAGAAGGGATCACCCATATCTCTCTGGCCTATCTCAATCCCGGTGATCACGTGCTGGTACCTGCTTTGGGATACCCAACCTATACGTCGGTTACTAAAATGGTGGAGGCAGAACCCGTCTATTACCCGCTTTTGGAAGAGAACAACTGGGAGCCGGACTGGGACTTTTTAGAAAAGGTCAATGTTGCCAATACCAGGCTGATGTGGCTGAACTACCCCCACATGCCTACAGGGTCTAAAGTTTCTAAAGCGCTTTTTGAACGGTTTGTGGATTTTGCCAGACGAAAGAACCTGCTTTTGTGCCATGACAATCCCTACAGCTTTCTATTGAATGAAAAACCGTTAAGTATTTTCTCGGTTGCCGGGGCAGAGAATGTGGCTATTGAGCTGAATTCCCTGAGTAAAACCTTTAACATGGCCGGCTGGCGGGTAGGATGGATGCTCGGAAAAAAGGAGCTGATAGATCCGGTGTTGCAGATCAAAAGCAATATGGACTCAGGCATGTTTAAACCCATTCAGCTTGCAGCTGCTGAGGCGTTGGGCCTGGATGATAACTGGTATGTACGACTAAATGAAGTTTACCATCGACGGAGAGAGATCGTGTATCGGATCCTCGATGCACTGGGGTGCACTTACCACAAAGACCAGGCAGGGATGTTTGTCTGGGCTAAAACGCCAAATGAGCATGGTGAGGCTTTTTCGGATAATCTGCTTCAGGAAAAGGATATTTTCATTACCCCGGGATTTATTTTTGGTGATGCCGGAAAATCTTTTATCCGGGTTTCTCTCTGTGCTTCCGAAGATCTGCTCGAGGAGGTGTATCAGCGAGTAAGTAGTTAAAGAAATAACAGGTTTTTTTCCGTACCTATACCCTTTTAGGTAAACTTACGCTATGAAAATTTTATTTGTCGGAACGGGCTTAATTGGTGGCTCATTTTCACTGGCTATGAAAGAAAAAGGCTTGCTGGAAGAGGCTGGCGGATATAGCCGAAACCCCACTAACCTGGATAGATCCCGGGACCTTGGCATTATTGATCGGAAATTTAATACCATGGAAGAAGGCGTGGCATGGGCCGACTGGATCATTTTATCTATCCCTGTTGACGCGATCTTCAAAATGCTTCCCGGCATTTTAGACCAGCTTAGGCCAGACCAGGCTGTGATAGATTTTGGGTCTACCAAGGAGAAGATATGTGACATAGTAAGGGATCATCCAAATCGCGCTCAGTTCATAGCCGCCCATCCGATTGCCGGTACGGAGTACTCCGGACCTGAGGCAGCATTTTCTACTTTATTCGAAAATAAGCTGATGATCATTTGCGATGAGGAGCAAACAAGCCCTGAACTCCTTCATGTCTTTCAGGAAGTGTGTAAAGAGCTGGGCATGCATCTGGAACAGATGATTTCCAAAGATCATGATACTCACCTGGCTTACATTTCTCACCTGAGCCATGTGACCTCCTTTGCGCTGAGCAACGCAGTCCTTGAGAAAGAGAAAGACGGGGACGTTGTTTTAGAGCTGGCCGGGTCCGGTTTTGAATCTACGGTTCGTTTAGCTAAAAGCTCCCCGGAAATGTGGGTGCCCATCTTCTTTGAAAATAAGAAAAAGGTAAAGGAGGCCGTGGAGAAATTTTCTGACCAGATAGAGGCTTTTAAAAGGCTTCTGGATGCAGATGATAGGGATGGGATGACCAGGTTTTTGGAGGAGGGGAGAAAGATCAAAAAAGTGATCAAATAGTATCACTCAGGCAGGTAATCACCTATCAGGTTCCAGTCCATTCCATTGCCCCAGCCATGTCCATGGTCACTGATGTTTTTGACCTTGTGCGCTTCTCCAATTTTGTGTTTTCCATAGCTAAGGAGAGCCAGTATTTTGCCAGGCCGTAAATGCATACTTGCCCAGCTTAGTGGTGTATCTCCATGAGCATCTTTGATCTCTTTTTTAGCGCCATGATCAATTAAAAAACGGATGGTTTCCTCATCGGCGTAAGCGGCGGCTCTGTGAAGGGGTGTTTCACCCTTAGTACGAACGTCACGCATAAAAGCACCGGTTTCTATACCGGGGATGGTTTTGGCATTCACATCCGCACCTTTCTCCACCAATAGCCTTACAGTATACAGGTAGTAAGGCCTGCCGGCTTTTGCCAATGCATTGTGCAGTGGTGTTTCCTGTGTTTTGTCAACGTGATAATTCACATCAGCTCCCTGATTGATCAGGAAGTCACATACCTTCCAGTGTCCGAAAAATGCGGCATTACCTAATTCATCATTAATGTTGATGCTGTCAAGGCTTCCACCATTTTCAATAACAGCTCGTAACCCGGTGGTGTCATTATAATACACCAGCCATTGCAATGGTTTTACAGGTCCTTCATGTAAAAGCTCTTTCCAGTTTTGATGTTTCATAAATTGAAAAATGAAATCTGTTCTTCCTCCGCTGATGAGCTGTAGTAGTTTTTGTATTTCCATGGGGGGCACGGTTTGGCTAAGTCGTAAGTCGGATTAAGAAATTTACGAATTAAAAAGTTAACACTATCGCCAAGCCGATTATAAAGGCTTTTTTGTCATTCAAATGCTATTTAGCGACGGTATTGTTGACAAAGGACTAACAAAGCAGGACTAGTAAGGTCGATATTATTTTGTATCATCGTATAGGTCTGTCCACATAGATCTCCATATTTTCCATGAATTGTCTTGTTGCCTGCGATACACAGTGGTATTGAGGCCTTTCTGGACCATCCCGAAATTTCCTTTTATATCACCCCTACGGGGTTGTTTTGCATTTATGTCAAGAGCTATAATTCTTTCATCCCTTCGGGATTGTATTGCGTACTGCCTATTATCTTTTGTCTAGAATCTCTTGTCTTTTTGCCTATTGCCTATTGCTCTGGTCATGCTCATTTCATGACTAGTAAATGTGTCATTTTTTGGTTTTATATTCCATTAGATACTCTTAAAGATAAAGGTAATGGAAAACTCAGCCCCTTCTCAGATCTTAACACAATAAAGGCCTCTTTGGAGGAAAGGTATTCCATTAAGCGATCCGCGGGCTCCATACAGCTATTTTTTTAGGCGGAGCGCATCTTCGGGGCTATTTTTAGTGGATGAAACTGAAATTAACTATCATCCTGTTATGTGCTGGTTTAGTGTCTGCAGCACAAGATTCTACAGTTGTCAGGGGTTTTAGCATTGCAGCTCCAAAGCCCGACCGTGTAGATGAGTTTGTAAAATTCATGAAGGAAGAGCTGGGGCCAAACAACATCAATACATTGGTTCTGCGAGTGGATTATAACTACAGCTATACCAGTTACCCGAATCTCCGCGATGAGAACCCGCTTTCTAAAAAGGATGTTAGGCTCCTGGTGAAAACAGCTAAGGAAGAAGGCATCCGACTCATCCCACAGATCAACCTTCTGGGCCATCAATCCTGGGCATCAAAAGCTTCAAGGCTGCTGGAAGAATATCCTGAATTTGACGAAACTCCCCACATTCAGCTTCCGGAAGAATACAAATGGCCAAACCCCGATAGCCTTTACTGTAAAAGCTACTGCCCACTCCATCCGGAGGTGCATCAGGTAGTGTTTGCTCTGGTGGATGAGCTTATGGGTGTTTTTGAGGCCAAAGCTTTTCATGCTGGCATGGATGAGGTTTTTTATTTGGCAAATGAAAAATGTCCGCGTTGTGCGGGTAAAAGTAGAGCAAAACTGTTTGCGGATGAAGTAAGGAGAATTCGGGACCACCTTTCTCGGAATGGCCAGGAACTCTGGATCTGGGGAGACCGCTTAATTGATGGGAAGACCACCGGCCTGGGTATGTGGGAAGCTAGTGAAAACAGCACCTATGCGGCAATTGACCGCATTCCCAAAGATGTGGTGATCTGTGATTGGCACTATGAAAATGCCGCACCAACTCCGGCTTACTTTGCGGCAAAAGGATTCCAGGTAATTTCTTGTTTTTGGAATAAACCGGAAGTTGCCACTGCTCATATGGAGTTGATGGATCTGATGAGGGAGAATAGCCCTCAACCTATGAAATCCAGGCTTATGGGTACTATGCAGACGGTGTGGAGCCCTGCCGGTACTTTTCTGGATGCTTATTATGGTGAGTCCGATAATGAGGGGGCAAACGCTCAGGTGGCTAGTTTTGAGGCTATGATTGATTGGGGGACATCTGATAAGTAGCTATCAAAAATTTAGTTTTATGCTATCTTGCTATGACATGAAACGAATTATGAAGGTTCTGCTAGGTTTCATTCTTGGCACCGGGCTTTTGGCCGGTTTAGTACTTCTGCAAAATGTTCCTCCGGAGCAAAAATCCCCCAAGGTAAAGGTCCATCAATTTTCAGATACCCTGGCTGGCAGGGATTATGACCTGGATAGTCTGAAAGCCATTATTGGTGAAAATAAGGGGTTGCCGGAAGGTTTTGAGGTGGCGGCTGCCATTGCTTATTCCGCTTATCCGCAGCTAAAGGATGTAAAGGTTGATATGAAGCTCGTCCCCGGAGGGGCTCCTATGGAATCCAATTTTAACGTGTGGACATTTTTTGGCCCCCGAAAAAACCGTCAGTATGTGATCTACCTCAATGACGCGGAGGAAACCTATTTCGAGCCCATTTTGCTCCGATCGTTACCCTTTGATGCTCAGGTAGGTATCCTGGCACATGAGCTGGGGCATGTGGTTTATTATCACGACCTAAACCTTCTGCAAATAGCCAAATGGGGGCTAAAGTACGCCTCTGATAGTGAATACAGAGCTATCCATGAGCGAACGACTGACCTCATGCCGGTGTATCACGGACTTGGCAGTCAGATCTATCAGTATGCATACTTCGTAAGGAGAGATTCCTCATGCGTTGCATTCTATGAGCAGGGAAAGGGTTTTATGGATAAGTACTATATGACTGATGAGGAACTGGCAGAGGCCATGCGCTTTTCTGATTGATTTTTTAGGGCAAAACAGTTGCTGTGTATCAATACTGTCTGCCTGTATTTTCAGGATTTTTCAGATCAACCCAAAAGATGTGAGTGGCTTCTTCGGGGTCCTTTTTACCATCATTATTTTCATCCAGCTGAGCAAAAACATACATAAAGTCATTCGCAGGGTCATATTCGGATTTGATCACAGAATAATTTTTAGGGACCAGTGGCCTGGAATTTTCAGCCTGAATGTCAAAATGATAAAATCTCCTCAGGTCTTTGACATTGATAAATCCGTCACCATTGGTATCCTGGTCATAGACCGAAACCATAAAATAGTTACGGTTGACAGGCTGGTAGTTGAGTGTATCCCGAGAGTAAGAGGGATAGTAGAGGGTCTTTATCAGGACTGGTTCTTTAAAGAAGGTTTTTCTTTGTTGTCTACCTATATCGTAATGGCTTATATTGACCATATTATACCCATAGACGGCTTCCAGACCGGGCATGAAGTTGTAGTGCCATTGATTTCCATTGGTTGTGCCCAGATGTGAATAGTTGGTGTGGTATTGATTGGAGCCGATGAAGGGTGTCTTATCCCTTTTGTCGTAGTTTACCTTATAAATAGTTGTAAGCCGATACTGTTGCAAACCTGTTAAGAGAACATTGCTCGGTTTTGTTTCCAGGGTCAGCGAGTCGCTGGCTATACCGTCAATCGTTTCCTTTTCAGCGTCCGTAGGAGGAGTACTCACTGAGAATCCTTTTTCCTCCAACCTGTTGCCTGTGCAAGCGGTCAAAAAACTAAGAGATACAATAAATGGGATCAGCTTGGTTAGTTTTTTCATATGCTACTCTGATAGAGATTGGTATCTGCTTTTTTCAAGTAATTAAAACTGCCTGTAGGTACCCCTGGCACCCACAGGCAGCATGAAGATTTATTGAATTCTTCTGATAAGACTTTTCTCCACAGAAAATCCTGTTATCTCGCCAACGAAAATATCACCGGCACTTGTTACTGTGATCCCTATCAAGTTCTCAAATTCGGCATCTGAACAGCTCCCGTTTACGGGTTCAAACGAGATGGTGTTGAACCCGGCTACCCTTGTCACAGCGCCAGTGGCAATATCAATCCGACGGACGAGGTTGACATCAGCCACAATCAGACTTTCTCCATCAAAATCGATCCCTGAGGGGTCATTGAATGAGCAATAGGCCCCAACACCATCTGCAGAGGAATAGTCATATGAACCGCCACCGACCAATGTGCCGACAGTAAAATCCGTAAGGTTGAGTGTTCGTATCAGTCCATTTCCACTGTCTGTGATGTAAAGAACTCCATCGACCTCTACCAGGTCGGTAGGATGACCGAATTCAGCGGATGCACCTGCCCCGTCGTTATATCCTGCATTTCCTGTGCCTGCTATGGTAGTGACTTCCTGCGTTTCAGGGTTGAATCGCTTGACCCGATGTGAATCACTTCCCTCAGTGAAATAGATCATCCCATCTGATCCTGTAGTGATCCCGTAAGGTATTCTGAGGATGGCATCAGTACCAATGCCGTCCTGTTGTCCGGTAGTCCCCGTTCCGGCTACTGTGGTTACCATGTTGGTAGATAAGTTGATCTGTCGGATGCAGTGATTCCATCCATCAGCCACATACAAATGCCCGTCCGTACCCATGGTAATGTCATAAGGGGAGTTAAATTTGGCTTCAGCCAATGTCCCATCTACATAGCCGTAGCCCTCTCCCGTCAGGGTAGTTACTTCACCGGTTTCTGTATCCATAGCACGAATCATTTCGTTGTTGGTGTCCGCAATATAGATCATGCTTCCTGCTGCTACCATCCCGGAAGGACTGTTAAATTTAGCGTCGGTGCCAGTGCCGTCCATGTGACCATCTGCACCACCGGCAAAGGTTGTTACATTGCATTCCAGGATTTCATAATCCTCAATGGTAGCATATAGCTTGCCATCATGTTCAAGATGGATTTTACCCGTGACCGAAGAATTAGGAGGGTATACTAACGCAAAACCGCCTTCCGGTTCCACTCTTGCTACATGGCCTGTAAATCGGCCGCTTTGGGTTTTAAAAGTGACCGAATAGTCGCTTTTGTCTCCGGTAAAATCAATACCTGTCAGGATGATCGAAGTTCCTAATGCACCGGCTCCAGGGTGAGCGCTAAGGCTTTCTTCAGGGATCAGTACTTCAAAGGAAGAGCTGCTTTTGCCGGGGACATCATTGTTGATGACTGTTACCGGACCTGTTGTGGCCCCCTCCGGGACGTTTACCCAGAGCCATTCCTCTTCACTGGAATGCCCGGTTCCATTAACAGATGCTGAAACCTGCGTGCTGTTAGAACCGGTAAAAAAGACCTCTGATGTATTTGCACTTCCGAGGTTATGCCCTATGATTTGTATCTGTGTCCCTACCTGGCCCGTTGCAGGTTCAAATCGTGTGATCTCAGGTACAGGGCCCAGCGGCGAATTGTTATCAGAATCACCACATGAGATGGAAAAGAGTAATAGGGTAGTCAGCACAATGCTGAAAAAGCTGGTTGAAATGACTTTTTTCACTGTTTTGGAATTTATGGTTGAAAGAATTGAATTAGATCGTCATGGTATTTTGCTAAGATTTATTTAAAAAAAATAAATAAATCGCTTGTATGCAATGATCTCGTTAGGTTTTAGTGCAGAGACATGTGATTTATCAGGTTAATCCGTACTTGTGCCCTGTGAGAGGAGTTTGGGATTTATAGGGTTTGCGAAAGCCGGAAAAATCAAGAATTTAACACTATTAGTAATATCATTAAAATGATAAGGAGTCCCATTATAAAAACAGCCCATTGGATGATTTCCGGGATTTTGAAATTGGTGAATGGAAGGCCTGTTTCTTTATACATTCTATCCGGACCTGTAGGTTTGTCCTGCATGAGCATGTCCTTTTGATGAACGGGTATAGATGGGGGCTTTTCCTCGTGGGGCTTTCTTTTTCTTCTCAGGATAAAATATACGATCACAAGCATAACACTTATGCCTATCAGAGTTATGGCTTCTATAGGTGTGACTCCAAAAAACACTGGCTCCGGACAGCATCGCAGAAGGGTCATAAATGCAAGTTACCAGCTTTCATCACCTTAGTCTTTCCAACCTTCCCTTACGTTTTACGATGTTTTTATAATCCCATTGAATCTCACGGGCTTTTTCTAACCACTGCTTTAGGTCAGAGGTGTTGACCTGATCTGCGTTGGTAAAACGAACCTCGGCTGCTTTAAACTTGCCTTCAGGCTGTAAACCGGACTCATCAAAAGACTGACCACTCCAAAACAGCAACCGAATGCAATCTTTTAACTTGCTGTAACCAACGATTGGGTTTCCATCCAGAAACCAGACAGGATGTCGGTGCCAGATCTTATTTTCTGCCTCAGGTAGGTTTTTGCTGATTTCCTGAACCAATACATTGCAAATGGCTTTGTCCCCTGTGGACTGAGAATCGTTATATGCTTTAATATCTTTATTCATCCGGAGCTTAATGAACGTGTATTATAACTCCCTTATCCTGATCTTCCTGAACCAGATGAAGCTGCCATGGTCCTGCAGGCCGATCAGACCGGTTTTAGCCTGGCCATAGTCGGGGTAGTCTTTCCATTTGCCGTTTTTCTTGTGTTCGTTCCAGTCTTCTGACCAGGGATCAAACTCCAAAAGCTTTTCACCATTTAGCCAATATTCGGTATTGTCTGCTGTAAATTTGATTCTGGTGGTATTCCATTCTCCGGCTTTTTTTACCAGGCCTTTCTTCCTTTCAGGGTCCGGTGAGTACATGCCATAGTCCGCTCCCACCTGCTGCCACTCTTCCAGCTTTTCGGGGAATCCGATATCATCAATCACCTGGTATTCGGGAGCATTTTCGTAGGGAGCCGCATATTGTTTGCCTTCCTGCACATGGTAGAAGACCCCACTGTTACCTCCTTCGCTGATCTTCCATTCGAGCGTCAGTTCAAACTCGCCAAACTCCCGGTCCCCGTATACAATATCTCCTCCAAGGTCACCACCCTGACCGAGGGATTTCAAAGTACCGTCTTCGATCACCCAGTTATCCGGAAGACTGTCACCATTAAAAGCTCGCCATCCATCCAGGCTTTCACCGTCAAACAGGTAGATCCACTGCTCTGTGACTGCAGTTGAGTCTTCCATGGCTGTTGCAGTTGAGTTTTCTGTGGATTTATTCCCCTGACTATTGCATCCGGCCAGGATCACACAGATTCCGATTAATTTTCCAAGTTTAGTCGTCATGAGATATGGAAGTTATTAGACAATTTTCATTTTTACAGGGTCCCAGGAGATGAAGCGGTTTTTAAAGTAGCTTTCATTACAAAGCAGGGCTGGTGCCGCAGCTCTAAAGCCAAATACAGGGTCTTCGACTACCTGACCACCGTTTCGGATGGCGTTGAGGAGATTGCCATGGTGGTCATAGTGGGCTCCTTTGTAACCTTCCTCCACACGATACACCATTTCCCGGGGAGGCAAGATCTGCTTACGGTCAGTGAGCGCTTCACCGCTTTCGGCCTGCTTGGCCTTTGCAAAGGGATCATCCGTAGACCATTCGTTTCGCTTCAGGGTCACATCATTCCATGTCACATCCATGGAGCCTTTACTGCCTACAATGCGAAGGTAAGTGGTGCCGCTGGTCCCGTCCACAAAGTTGCAGCGGAGGGAAAGGTTAAAGCCCGGATGTGCCTCCGATTCCGGATATTGAAACATGCCCAGCAGGACATCCGGCACTTCCCGTCCGTCTTTCCAATAGCGTAATCCACCCATGGCGCTGACCATCTTTGGACCGATTGAGTTCGTAATGAAATGCAGACTTGAGAACAGGTGTACAAACAGGTCACCTGACATGCCTGTGCCGTAATCCAGGTAATTTCTCCACCGGAAAAAACGAAGCGGATCGAAGGGACGTTTGGTTGTATTAGCAATGAACCGGTCCCAGGCCACAGTCTTTTCGCTGGCATCCTCAGGGATCCGGTACTGCCAGGCACCAATAGGCGAATGGCGGGCCCAGAAGCCTTCTGCATAGTTGATGTCTCCTATAGCCCCTTCTGCCAGAAGTTCACGGGCTTTTTCATTGCCAAGTGACGACAAGCCCTGGCTTCCGACCATAAAGAGCTTCCCGGATTTTTTCCAGGCGGAGATGAGTTCATGCCCCTGCTGCACGGAATGGACCATAGGTTTTTCACAATAAACGTGTTTGCCGGCATTGAGAGCATCAATAGCTATCTGCAGGTGCCAATGATCTGGTGTGGCAATGATCACGGCATCAATATCTTTCCTTTTGAGGACTTCCTTATGGTCATTCGTGGTGAATACATCCGTGTCCAGAAATTCTTTAGCAGCCTGTAGACGGCCCTGGTAGAGATCACATACGGCCGTTACCTGCACATCGTCATGCTGAAGTAACGTGCGAATATTCTCCATACCCATGCCACCGGCACCAATGAGACCATAGTTAATGACATCTCCGTTTACAGAATTTTCAGTGCGGCGGAGATAGGTAAATGCTTTTGGGTCACCCCCCAGTAGCCCGGTACCGGTGATGGCAGCTGCTCCGGTCAGACCCAGCTTTTTTATGAAAATTCTTCTGTTATCTTTTTTCATGAGGTATAGGTTGGGCTTGAAAATGTTGGTTTGACTTTTAATCTAAGAAAAAAATTCAAGATTTCACAGGCGATATGCATCCCATGTTTCCGGGCTCGTGGGGGAGCCCTTTTGGTGAAAACAACAGCAGGGGGAGTAATGGCTTTGGACTGAGAATGGTTATACAAAAGCAGATAGTCCGAAACCTATACCTGGACCATAATCTATTTTAGAGAATGGATTATCAGTTGATTCTTCAGTGAAATAGGGGTTGCCGGAGACAAAGGTGGCCTCTAGTCGCTCCTGGTAATCGTTATGGATAGAATAGTTTAAAAAAGCTCCGATATGAAACGTTGGACGAAGCTTTCCGGTTGGTCCTTCATATCGTAAGTAAGCTGAATTGTTAATGGTCTGTCGAGTGATGCTGTAATGGTGATCATATCTAACCCCAAGATAGGCTTCTGTGTAGTTGCTGGTTGCTTTGCTCCTGATTCGTTTATAGCTAAGTTCATATTGCAGGTATAACCTTTCATTGACGAACGGAAGATTCATCTTGTAGAATAATCCGAGACTTGGATAGATAGAGGTTTCCGATTGATAATTGTTAAGATATTGGTACTCATCGGATGTGCCGTTAATCTCAAATGAAGTCAATACAGTTACACCGGTCAGGAATCCAAGCCGATTAATTCGGGAGGGTAATGCCTTTTGATAAATGATACATTCCTTATCCGGACAGACTTCCTGATGGTAGTCTTCTGTGATTTTTATGAGTGATTTATGGTTGAGCTTGACATTTTCCGCTTTCCGAAAGGCGGTAGGACTGGCCTGGAAGGCGTATTTCAAGACCCCAATGTATTTTTTTAACTTTTCTACGTATCGTTTATTATTTCTGTAGATAACCTCTTCCTCAATTTTTAGCTCATTTAGCTTTCCATTGCCAGTATCTACAAAATAGTATTCTCCATCTTGATCACGGTAGTAATAAATATCTATCTCGCCATTTACAAGGTACTCCAGAAATAACATTTCCTCTGAGTTTTCAGATTTTATGGTCTTAGATATGTAATATTTTCCATTGATAAACCTATACCCATTAATGTCTGTAGGTGCAAATACCCTACTACTACTGGTGCTGTCTTTTTTAAATACACACCGTTTGGCATTGGAACTATTGCCTCGATAGTTTATTAGGCCTTGGACTGTGTCATTACTGTTTGTGATAATAAAAGCGTCTCTAAAGTCAGATTGGGCATGAGTCTGAAAAGCAATCAGGTGGAGTATGATTAGAAAGAATAAAAATTTGGGCAATCTCATTCGGTTATTTATCAGATTCATGCTTTATAGTTGCAAATATGCCTTACAGGATCATACTTAGGAGTCGCATCTTTTTTTTCACCGTTTCTTCGGTTGGGAGTAGTTTAAGAAAAAAAACGTAAGTTATTAACAGAATAAAGTCAAGCTTTTCCACTTAACATTTTCCTCACCAATCTACTTAAGCTCCATTGATTTTTTTGCAAGTAATGTTCTGAAAAATGGGGAAGGGGTCTCTTGAAATTCGTGAAGACAAGCTGGAATACAACCTTTAGGTTGCTGGAGAAAAACACCAAGGGATTTTTCTAAACACCGCTTTAGGTTAGTAGTGTTGCCCTGACCTACAGCAGTATAACGAAGCTCGCTAGCTTTTGTAATAGTGATCTGCAAGCTTTGAAGTTAGCGGTTGGCTTGCTTTACTGTCAGCGGCTATGACTTTTTCAACTCATTAAAGATCACTTCTCCGTTTATTTCCACTTTAGATACATGTTTGGTTTGACCATTCCAATCTAAAGGAGTCCAGTATTTAGGGTATTTGAATGTGACTTCTTTGCCGATTAGTTTCTCCCTTAATTCATCTAATTCAAGGCCACTCTCCAGCCCTCTGTTTATGTAAAACACATGATTGGTGTTTGCTAAATGAAAGACTACATCCTTTTCTCCCGCTTCATGAATAGCTGAAACGGTCCCTTTTTCTGCCAGCGCTTTATCTTCTGTAACTCTTGGGACAGGCCTGCAAATAAGTATCACTGCAAGGAACATCAGGGCACTAAATCCGATCAGAATTTTCTTTATCATGACTTTTTTCGATTTGTTATTCTAAAAGTAACGGATTTACAGGTCAGATTCAAGTGTTACTGGTGGTTCCTGGCAAGGCCAATGTACCCTTATCCGGATTCCAATACCTCCAGTGCTTTTTTCGCATCTTTTTGATCTACAAAGATGTAGGATTACTTTTCAGGTGAAGTTTAATGTATTTATCAATGGATATTCTTTCAAATCCCATATTCTATTTAGCTTGTACAAACCGAGAGCGTGCCCTCCCGTCATTTTTTATACTGCGAAGTTTGC
Organism: Marinoscillum sp. HNIBRBA16962; assembly: GCF_057801515.1. Lineage (NCBI taxonomy): Bacteria > Pseudomonadati > Bacteroidota > Cytophagia > Cytophagales > Reichenbachiellaceae > Marinoscillum > Marinoscillum sp. HNIBRBA16962. Next base: position 1,418,872 of record NZ_CM173603.1, read on the forward strand.
AATATTCTTCTAACTCATCCAAATCCACTACAACATCAACAACCTTAAATCCTTGCTCAATCAAACCTAGTCTGGTTTTTTTATAAGCTCTATGCCAATCATGCCAGGTGTCATGCATGCTTTCTCTGTCATCAATCGTATTGACGAATCGTTTCCAATCCTTTTTTTGATAATATGTGAGTTTTACTCCAAACATGTTTCGTATCACTGAGGGCATCCGGACAACCATTACATAATGAACATTCCGCATACAAGCGAAATAACGACCATCAATGCTTGCTAAAAATGCCTTGCGCACCAAAAATAACAGAATCCACTATACGAGTCAAAGAAAACCTTACTCGGTATACAGGACCTCACTCCGCTCGGAGATGCCGTTTTCATTAAAAGCTTCTACCTGGTAGTAATAGCCTGCATCGGTGTTTAGAGCTCTTAGCTCATAGTCAGGTTCGTCGTACATCAGCGCCGATAGGTTCAGCTTATCTTCTGCAATACCCCAGTAGATCACATAGCCCGTAGCATCGGGGACCGGCTCCCATGTGAGGTCCGCATTTCGGCGGTCATCCTGGCGGGTGACCTGGAAGCTGGCCGGAGTGACGGGAGGAGCCTCTTTCCCTTTCCCAAACACCCGTAACTCGGATATTGCCAGGTAGTTATTAGTGCAGTACACATGATCATAACGTATATAACGTGCCTCTACCGATTCCTGAAGCTCAATGTATCCATGGGGCATGTCTTGTTGATTTTTAGAGTAATCGGCAATCACTTCCCAGGTTTCACCATCCGGAGAACCACTGATCACAAATTGCTGTCTGAGGGTGTCCGGCCGCCCAAAGATCTTGCTACGGAAGTCCTGAAAATTGATCTGGATTGCCTTTACGTCCATCGGTTTTTCCAGGTCCACTTCTACGTAAATGCTATCATTGTTTGCTGAAGATACCCAGTAGGAACGGATCTCCTCATCGTTGATCTTTTCGATCTCAAATCCTTTTATCTGCTCCTGCATGTAGCCGCCTTCACTTTCGTCCACCACGTTGACATCTTCTTCCACCAGTGCGGAGTTGGTCTTCACGGGCTTTTGATAGGAGAGGAGCATCCATCCGGTGAAGCGGTTTTTATGGTTGTCTACTTTCGTGTCCGGCAGGTAGTGTGGGTAATCGCCATAAGCGGTATTCACGTACATCTGACCATCCGTCTCAAAGCCTGCCGGGTACATCCCGATCCGCCGCTCAAACTTATAATTGACAGAGATGGCCATGGTGGCGTAGTGCCAGTAGTTGCCATTGTTGTCCCGAACAGTGCTGCCATGTCCCGAACCTTTGAGAAAACCACCGGGCTTATAAGAGATGGGGTTATACGGTGCATATTCGAATGGTCCAAGTGGGTTGTCGCTGGTGTACACGCCATCGGCATATACATTCCACTGAGTGCCGGGAGCTCCATACTCCAGGTAGTAGGTATCGTTGTGTTTTACCATCCACGGTCCTTCAATAAAAGGCTTGATGTCCGAGCGGTGGTCCTGGCCAAAACGTTCCCAGCCGTGCTTATCCGGATCGAGGTTAAACAGTTCGGTTTGCTCTCCTACAGGTACAAAATAGTTGTCCGCATCCAGCTCTACTCCATGGATAGGCCATTTGTTGGAAGACTCTTCGTACAGGTATACTTTGCCATCGTCATCCACAAAAAGGCATGGGTCCTGCACACCTCGTGGTACATTAATCACAGCAAAGTTCGTTTTCCAGTCGCCGAGTTTAGGGTTATCCGTTTCGATAACCGCTCCCCGTCCGGAAGGATCGCCGAGGACAATGACCCTGTCTTTGTAAACCGCTGCAGCCGGGGCATTACAGCCATTGAAGTACCAGCTCTGAGGGCGGATAAACTCCCAGTTGCTCATATCGTCAGAAATCCAGTAGCCGTGTGATCGGGTGACGAACAGGTAATACTGCCCATTGTAATTGACAATAGCCGGATCTGCTCCTGATCGATAAGAAACGTCATTTCTCGCCCGGTAGTGCGACATGTAGGAGTAGTCAATGTCGATCGGGTTGCAGTAGGTTTCGAAATTCTTTTCCTTTTTGGCGGTGGGTTCTTCTGTTGCCGGTTGATCAGAAGTTGTACAGGAAATGAGGAGGATTGCGAGTATAAAAAACCAGATCCGTTTCATGGGGCATATTGTTTAGCTGATTTCTATGTGAAGGTAATAAATTGTGTTTGGAACCACTTATTTCCATACTTTCCAGAATTTCTACAGTCTTTGCGGCTACCTTACCTGACAAAAATCACCATGTTACAGGTTAGTTCTTGGTTTTAGAAAGCGTAACTTAAAAGTATCAAGATCAATAGAAAATGAAAAATCGCCTTTTTGAATACTTGCTGACCCTTACAGTGCTTATCGGTGGGATGTACGTCATGTCTCATTTAGGGGTTACCTATAAGTCGCATCATCCGGCACTCAACGAGGCTGCCGAAGAACCCGAAATATACCTGGGGAATGTGCGGCATTATTTGAAAGAAAGGATGGTCAACCGAAGCTTATATCACCTGGAAAATGCCATTAATAGTATTCGCAACGTAGAAGTAGACTTTGACACAGAAAGTCAGCAACAGGTAGAAGGTGCCATCACAAGGCTGACTAAAATTTATCATGAAATATTGAGCGATTCATTGATCACTGATGATATGAATGAGGCGTTTGAGTATACCCTGAATGCCTTAGCGGTGGCAGAACTGAGGGTGTCTGAACGCTATGCTGAAAGCAATAATTCGGACCTGGCCCGGGTGGCTCTGAAATATGCCTGTCTGCACCTGAAGAATGCAGCGGAATATGGTAGTTTATCCCATCAGGAATATGAAAGACATGTATATGCGGAGATTGATTCGCTTATCCAGTCTGAAAGCTTGCCTCCGGAGGTTATCCTGGCTAAAATAGATCACCTTATCCTGGAGATGGACCACCTTGTTGTCGGGAATTAGTTTTTTGTGCCATAAGCTTTCAGGTCATCATCCTATTCCGGTAATTTGACTTTTTGAAGTCTTCTACATTCATGGTGATTTTGAGAGCATTCTATGATAAAGTGGACATCTGGTAGTTTTTGAGTATTTTAAAAAAAGGACGCGTGATTCCTCACACGCCCCCCCCATCTAACCTAATTAACCGTTTCACCGTACCGGTTTAAGCTTTGATCAGTTTCCGGTCAATGGAAAACCGGCCACCACCCAAAACAAACAGGGACAGTGACATAGCGATCCATAGCAGAAAATACTCAAAGCCTTCGCCAGCCTGGTTGCCATACCAGTTCATAAAAAATCCATGCTGCATGTGGGAGGTCATGGCTATTCCCACAGCAAGTACCGTATAAGCAATAGCTAAAACTCGTGTCCCAAAGCCTGCGATAAGCGCAACTGCGCCGATAGATTCCAGCACAATGACCAGGAAACCGGTAACTCCCAGAAGACCTACTGTGTCTGTGAAATAATTCATCGTACCTGTAAATCCATATCCGCCAAACCATCCGAAAAGCTTTTGCGCTCCATGCGGAAATACCACTACACCCAACATGACCCTCAGGATGAGGGCTGTGACTGAGTTGTCTGTCTGAAATAGCCTCTCTTTCATCTCTTTTCGATTAAGCATTGTAGTAAAATTTCTCGTTGACGATCAAACCATCTTTCCATTCCTGCACAGATATCTGTGTGTAATTGCGAACACCCCATTCGCTATGAGTATAGTCATACTGCCATTCTACCATGGATACTCCTTCGCCTACGGTTACTTTCAGAGCTTTAGCTCCGCGAAACTCAGTGATCTTTGAGAAAAACGCTTCCTCTCTTTCCCGGTTGGCTGCCTTACCTACGGTCGGAGGGTTGTCGTTTTCCTGCATGATCACATCCTCATGATAATACTTCTCAAAAGCCTCCATGGCTTTTCCCTGAAGTACCAGGTCATTCAGGTCGCTGATCCTTTCTAATAAACTTGCCATAACGTGTCTCTTTTAAATTCGTTTAGGCAAAGTTCTGCGAGGCTAAGAAGCTATGCGACAAACCAGATTAATAAAGGAGGTTAAACCAGATTAACTTACTGTTGTTGGCTATTGATCATTAGCCGTTGTCTTTTTGACAGATTGCCTATTGCCACTGCCTACTGTCTACTGTCTACTGCCACTGCCACTACCTACTACCACTGCCACTGCCACTACCTACTGCCACTGCCACTACCCACTGTCACTACCTGCTGCTTACTTCTTACCGCCTATTGCTCCATAATCAGCTGGCTCCTGATCTTGCTCAGAAACTCTTTGGTGATACCCAGGTAAGAAGCGATCATATATTGAGGTACCCGTTGCTCTATCTGTGGATACTGTGCCCGAAACTGCAGGTACCTTTCTTTGGCCGGAAGGCTAAAGTTGCGGATGATCCTTTTTTCAGAAGCGACATAGGCTTTCTGAATAATAATCCGAAAAAATCGCTCAAGTTTAGGGATCCTGAGATAGAGTTCGTTCAGCTTATCGTAGGTAAACTGGATGACTTCCGTATCTTCCAGGCACTGCACGTTATAGTCAGCGGGAGTTTGCGAAAGAAAGCTCCCCAGGTCTGCGGTCCACCAGTTTTCTACAGCAAACATAACGATATGTTCCTGGCCCTCCTGGTCAAGGTAAAAAGTCTTCAGACATCCGCTTGCCACAAAGCTTTCATATCGGCATACGTCTCCTTGCTGGACTACATACTGGCCTTTGAGGTATTTGCGGTGCGAAATATTTTCCAGCAGTAATTGCTCTTCTTCTGTAGTGAGCGATACGTATTGACTGATATATGTAAGTAGTGGTTGCCCTTTCAAAGTGTTGAAAAAATGATACTGATGACTAAAACTACGTTTTTTGAAGGGGTTGGGTTGAAAAAGTAATAAATCACCCCGAAAGTCAACTTTTCGAGGTGATCAGGTTTTTAGGATTTAAAAGTAATATCCAGTTCTACCGGAACTGCTTTCAAAGCTTTGGATACCGGGCAACCAACTTTTGCTGCATTGGCAATCTCCTTAAACTTATCCTCGGTAATGCCCGGGACTTTTCCGGTGAGGTCCAGCTTGATCCCGGTGATCTCAAAACCTCCATCCACCGGATCGATGGATACAGTGGCTGTAGTGTCCAGGCTCTCAGCAGTATATCCGGCTTTCTCCAGCTCTACACTTAGCGCCATGCTGAAACACCCGGCATGAGCAGCACCGATCAGCTCTTCCGGATTGGTTCCTGCCTTACCATCTTCATCTTTAAATCGCTCTTTCAGCGTGTATGGAGTCTTATTTAAGACCGTGCTTGGCGTAGTGAGTATTCCTTTTCCTGATTTTCCGCCTTTCCATGAGGCTTCGGCTTTACGTTTCATATAATATTAGGGTTTTAGGTTTCTATTAGTAAAAATACTGCTAATACCTGTGATCAGCTAAGTATCATAACATTATAAGGGGGGACAGTTGTTTGCTTTTGCTAAACTTCTTTAGGTTATGTAAGCCGAATGGTTTTTTTGATAAGCACATTATCATCCAGTAAGAGTGAGAGGTGCCAGTCGCCTTTTTTGTCGCTCACAGGTTCCCACACCGTGTCACCCAGGAAAAAATGAAAGGGGTTGTGTTTAACCCGAAAGGTTCCATGGAAAGGGGGCTCCACATTTCCCTCAGAATCTGTGAACGGTGGATGTTCAATTAAAAAATCAAGGTATCTGCCTTTAGCCTTTCGGATTTCCACGATCATCCCAAACTCCACGCCGATCCTGGCCTCTACTTCGGTGGTAAGCTCTTCAAAATGAGGCAGAGCACTGCTTTCACGATCCCACTCGCTGTATAAACCGTAGTTAAGGATCTCTATCTCAACGGGACGATTATTCTTCTTTTTCATTTGCCTCGCAAAAGTATGAAATATGACCTTTCATTCGTATAAATGTTGGCTTTTCGACTGATTGAGATCATAGGAATATGGTAGGTTATAATTTAACTTATATACCATAATCAAATGGTTGAGGTGATGAAACACTTTAATGGGGAGTCGTTGCTTTTCATCTTTCTGATGGTCGTGGTTACGCCCATGGCATTTTTGTTAATGCCGGCATTTGCAGTTCTTGTTATCATTGGAGCGATCGTTACACTTATTGTGTCCTTGCGTAAGCACCACGGTACTCCGTCATAAGCTGCAAAATGGACGACCGGACAGTGAAAGATTTGTGACCTGATAGGATTGGGAGGAGAAGTTACAACTTGTTACTTTCCAGTCTCCGGCCTGATCCAGCCCAGGTGCGTGTGCAAAAAACTGTCAGCATATTTGAGCCCGTACCCAAAGACACGATCCATGCTTGCATGTCCGAAAAGGATGATGCCGGCCAGTTCAGTCCAGGCCGAGCCTGAATAGATACCTGCTGCATAAATAACGACAGCTATTCCTTTGTGATGAAAAATATTGTAGAGGATTGCACCGGCCTTATTCCCAAACAGGTACCCGACCATGCCGATATCCGGAGCAAGGAGCAATACCAGGTACCACCACCAGGCAAAGTCGGTTTGAGAAAAGAGAACTATGGACAAAGCCCACATACCGGCTTCTTCAATTTTTAGTAAGTTTTTCATGACCGGAAGTTATGAAAGGTGAGGGAAAACAGTTCTGCCATTTTTAAAGATAATCTGTTTTAAAGCAGGTTTTGACGAATAAATGTAGGTACATTGTTGCCTTTTGTTTCATCAAGTCATATATTTCAGATTCACCACTGCCTAATGTTAAATATGAACCTGCCAAAGAAATTTTGGGGTGAGCTGATACTTAGCCTCTTCAGCTTAGTAGTCCTTATTGTGCCATTTAAGACTGTGTCTTTTAGTTTACAACTGTATCAACAATCGGACACTGCCAAAATTTTTCGTGAGATTCGCCAGCTTGAAGATGGTATCCTGGAAGGTAAAATCCAAATTGATTCAGCATCCAGAGCGTACAATGCATTTGCAAAAAATTTTTTTGATAATAATTACTTCGAAGAAGCCCGGACATACATAAAACGATCCAATCGGTATGCCAGCCAAAATCAGGATACGCTTCTCATTATGGCTAACCACCTGATGATTGCCCGATTGATGATGGATGAGGATGATCGGGCAGGAGCAATCAAACTGCTGGATGGGCTGTACAGGCGATTCGAAAAGATGCAGGACTCATCCAATATGTTGGTCACCTTGCGCATGCTGGGAAATAATTACGATTATCTGGGGGATCATAAAATCGCTCTGGAGTATTATGAGCAATGTGTGGAGATGGCCAGGGCTCTGGATGACGATGTGTTGCTTTCCAGGGTATATGGTAACATAGCCGGTGTATATTGTGAAGAGGGAGACTATGAAAAATCCATAAAGGTGTATGAGCAGGCTCTGCCCATTGCTCAGGCCTCAGGCAGTCATAATTCGCTCTTCAATATCTACCAGGGCCTGGGCATTGTGTACCAGGATGTGGAGCTATATGAGGAGGCGCGAAAAAATCTGCTGGCATGTCTGAAGGTCGCGTTGGATCATGCAGATGTTCGGCTGGAAGGATTCGCTTTACAGAGCTTTGGATTTTTCCATTTGGACCTGGGAGAACTTGATTCAGCTGAGAGCTATATGAATCGTACCAAAAAGATAGCAGAGCAGATCAACAGCGCTCAGCTTTACTACAATGCCCTGGAGGTTTTGCAGGAAGTGTACTATAAGACCGGACGCTATCAGCAGGCATATGATTATTTCAAAGAGCTTACTGCAGGAAATGACTCCCTTTACAACTTACAGAATACCCGTTTGATCGAGTCGATCAAGTCTAAGTATCAGAGTGAACGTAACGAACGGGAACTTGCTGAGAAGAATCTCTTACTGGCTGAAGCAGAATACAACCTGAGTCAGAAGTCATTTTATCAGGTGGGCCTTATCGTTATTTTAATATCTATGCTGCTCATTACGTTTCTGCTCTATCGAGCTTATACGTTACGTAGAAAAAGAAATAAGATGCTCAGAGCCAGAAATGTAGAAGTAGAGGCACACAATCAGCAGATCAGAGCGCTCCATGATACCAAGAGCAGGTGGTTTGTCAATGTGGCTCATGAGCTGAGGACACCGCTGACTTTAATCAAGGGACCGATAAAACGGATCAGAAATAGAAAAGACCTTGCTGATGATGTAAAGCAGGACCTGGACATAGTCAATCGCAATACGGATCGCCTGGTTACTATCGTCAATGAAATACTGGATCTCTCGAAAATGGAGGAGGGGCAGATGCCTTTGAAAAAGCGTGTAACCAATGTTCGTGAGTTGATAGCACAGGCAGTGGGATCGTTTGAGCCTACAGCTGAGAACCTGGGGGTTTTGCTGAGCAATGAGGTGTCGCAGCAGCTTTATATGAATGTTGATGCTGATAAGCTCTCGAAGCTGTTTATCAACCTCATTTCAAATGCCCTTAAGCATACGCCAAGAGGAGGTCTGATCAAGGTATACATGTGTGTTCGGGATGAAGTGGAAATAGCTTTTTCAGATACGGGTAGCGGTATTAGAAAGGAAGACTTGCCGTTTATTTTTGACCGGTTTTTTCAAAGTGAAAACACAGATGGAGGTGCAAAAGGAGGGACGGGGATTGGTCTGGCGCTGTCCAAAGAGATCGTGGAGATGCATGATGGGCGGATTGAAGTAGAAAGTCTGGAAGGGAAGGGGAGTACATTTAAAGTAAAATTACCAGCAGAATTGATTGCTGCATCGCCTGTCACCAGGATGAAAAGTGCCAACTCAGGCCCAGATAAGAAGCTAACTCCTTTGGCTGACCAGCTAGCTGAAAAACCAACACTTCTCATGGTGGAAGACAATCAGGACATGCGAAAGTTTGTCAGGTCACTGTTAGGTGAGGATTTTACCATACATGAAGCTAAGAATGGTATAGAAGGACTGGAGCAGCTGGAGACACAGGACGTAAATATTATCCTTTCTGATGTGATGATGCCCGAGATGGACGGCACCTCATTTTTGAAAGTAGTAAAGTCCAGTGAACGGTGGAAGAACCTGCCATTTGTTCATTTATCAGCCTTAAACGACCCGGGCATTCGGAAAGACTCTTTTCAAATAGGTATAGATGACTACCTGCATAAGCCGTTTGATCCTGAGGAGCTGGTAGTACGTGTGCGAAACCTTTATCGCAACTATCTCAACCGAATGGGCGAGGAAGCTGAAGAGGAAGAGGTGGTTATTTCATCAGACACTAAAATTGTGAATAAGCTTAGAGAGGAAGTTCTCGTAAATCTGGACGATAGCAACTTCAATGTCTGGAGGCTGGCAGATTGTGCTGCTATGAGTGAACGCCAGATCTACCGGTTCCTTAAAAAACATACCGGACTGACTCCACACCAGTTTATACAGGAGATCAAGCTGACCAAAGCCATGGAAATGATCCATCAGAAAATTTTTCATAATGTAACTCAGCTTTCATCGGCTGTAGGTTTTCAGCAACCGGCTTACTTTTCCACTGTGTTTGAGAAGCGCTTTGGCCGCAAGCCCACATCTCTCATGAAGTCTTAGCAGGAAGTACTTCTCCTTCTTTCAATACCTTCAATGCTTCTTTTTTGTAGGTCCTGCTTATGGGTATACGTTCGTTGCCTACCTGCACTGTTTCCATGTTAAAAGACTCTACATGGAGCTTATTAACGATGAATGACCTGTGGACCCTGATGAAGGATTTGGGAAGCAGGTCAGCAAAGCTGCTGATTTTTTCTTTGGTAATGATCGAGTTATCGGATGTGTGGACTTTCACATAATCAGCAAGGCTTTCCAGGTAAAGAATGTCTTGCAATAAAAGCGGGTGATTTTTTCGGTCAGCACGTATGATGATCTGCTCCTGCTGCTCTTTCTTTTGCTCCTCACGTAGGCTGGTGATCTGTTTTTCATTTTTTTGATAACGCTTGATCAGGAGTATGAATCCATTGATGAAAACAATCAGGTAGAGGGTGATGGTCAGAACCATCAGGTTGGTGGTGTATGGGTTCAGGTTCTGGTATTTATAGTTGGCGAGGAGGATGAGAGCCAATAGCAGCGCAATCATTTCCAGGTACAGGGAGAAGATCAGGGTATACGTCAGGTACAGGCCAAATTTGAAGTACCTTTTGGTCAGCAGATACTTTGGGACGAGGTAGTAATTAAAGAAGTAGGATGTACCCATTGCAGCTGGCAATAGGAATGTGACAAAAAGAAAAGATTTGACGTAATCCCGGTCTGGCTGTCCAAACGTAAACGTAAGAAAAGCGGTGACTATCACCCAAAAAAGAATATGCCTTCCTGTGCGCATTTGATCGACTGGTTTAGTCCGAAATTCGGCATTTTTGATGAAAGAGAAAGCTTTTGTCGATGAAATACAGGTTTGCGAAGGTATATTGCCTTGCGTCACGACCGGGTGTCCCCATAGCTTTGGACCCATGATTGTTTCACTAAATATGGAGAATTATGTTTGATTTATTTGTAATGGGTGGCCCATTGTTTATGAGTGTCGTGACAATAGGATTGATACTGGTTTTAGTTACCGCCGTGAGGGGGTCCATGCTGGTATTTGGTTCCGAAGAGCATGCGGCAGATTATGTTAAAGACCAGCTGAAACTTATCAAATCCGCGGGGCTTTTCGCCGCAGTCTGTGGAGTACTTGGACAGATGATCGGTTTGTTTTCAGCTTTTAAAGCCATTGAGCAGGTGGGGAGCGTTTCTCCGGCCATGCTTGCGGGCGGACTTAAGGTTTCTTCGATCACCACTCTTTATGGGCTGATTGTATATGCATTAGCACTGGCGATCTGGCTGGTACTGAGTGGAGTGATGAAAAAGGCCGACACATAGGTGTAGTTGGTTAGTTTCAGGAATTGCCGATTAATGGCAATTCCTGAATAAAATTATCGATTATTACTCACTTGTTTCTAACCCGGACAGATTCATAGCCTACAAAGCTTACCACCAGCTCAGCATCTTCTGAAGCTTCAATTTTATAGTTTCCCTTCAGGTCAGAAACCGTCCCTTTACTGGTTCCTGCCACTACGATATTAGCACCGGGAAGTGGTTTTCTTGTTTCCGTATCTATGACAGTTCCTGTCCATGCACCGTCCTCGTACATGGCTTCTACAGTAAACTTCTCATGCTTTACGAAATTGGCTGTTCCGCCGGTTTCATTTCCGGAAATTTCAATTACATCATCATTATCGACATATCCTACCACTACAGTTTCATCCATTGTCTCTCCATTTGTTGACATGGTGGAGGAGGCTGGAGCTTTACCATTTAGCGCGAAGACAACAGGCATCACCATTCTGACTTTTACGGCTTTTCCCCGCTGTTTCCCGGGATTCCATTGAGGGGAGTTTGCGATTACTCTGACCGCTTCATCGTCACAGCCTCCGCCAATGCCTTTTACGGGTTTAATGTCTGAGAGGCTGCCGTCTTTATTCACGATAAATTGAACATACACTCTGCCCGAAATGCCTGCTTCTCGTGCTGATTGAGGGTATTTGATCTCTTCACCAACGTATTGGTAAAACTTCTCAATGCCACCGGGGTACTCCGGCTGTTCTTCCACTATGGTAAATACCTCACCCTCCATTTTTGACTGGTTAGCTACATAATCAAAGTTTGCTCCATCTTTTTTTAATGCGATGTAGATCGTCCGGGCAATTTTGTCTACGTTGATTGAGTGGATGAGCTTCGGGTCAAGGGATTTCAATTCTTCCGAATCGGATAGCTTGTCATTCTCACCTACTTCCACCTTCATAAATGAAAGGTCTCCTTTAATCTCGGCCAGGTTCTCTTGCATATCCGCAGGAAGCTGGTCAAAGGAGATTGCATTGCCGGATTCCCCCATCTTTTTGATTTCAGCATCCAGCTCTTCATTGCACGCAAATGTGATAACCAGAAGCGTACAAAGTATCCCTAATGCACCTAGCTTCCAGGGATTGATCTTTTTTACAGTTTGTTTCATTGCTTTTATTCGTTTTAAGATTAAACCATCATGGAAGGAGCTGGCCAGGCTCAGTCCATTTGATTTCAAAGTAGAACTGATCAGTATCGATGAGTATTGGTCGAGGCTATACGACTTTAGCGCATAGGCATCAGCCTGGTACTCATGGATTTTTTTAATTTCTTTATTGATATACCACGCCGATGGCAGCCACCAGAAAATCACGCGGAAAATCTGGAAAAACAGCAGATCATAACTGTGGCCGAGTCTCACGTGGGCATACTCGTGTTTTAGGATAGGTAGAAAGGACTCCTGTTCTTCTTCGATGCGATTGCTGACGAAGATCCATTCAAAAAATGAAAAGCTGCCTTTCAGGCTTGGGACCCTCCGAATGTCAATACCATAGATGGTTCTTCGCTCACTGCTAAACCGAAGTTTTACCAGATAGATGAGGCCCAGCATTATTTTATATAAAAACCAGCAGCTGATGAGGATGTAAAGCCATACTAAAGCACTGGGTCCTGATTCGGATTCTGAAGGCTCACTGATGGGAATGTAACTTACCGGGTTGAGCTGGAGCGCAAAACCTGCTTCTTTTTCCGGAGGGAAAAGAAAAGACTGAATGGATGGTAAGGTGAGCAGGGGTATGATCAATGCAAGGAGGGTACTACCAATAAGGTATGTCCGCATTTTTGCATACTGAGTCTCATTCTTCAGAAACATCCAGTAGCCCAATATCAGTAGTGAATGGATAATGACGAATTCTATCAGGTAGCGGATCATGACTTGTTCTTTTTTAGTTCGTTTAACAACTGTTCCAGTTCATTAAGGCTCAGATTATCCTCTTTGGTAAAAAAGGAAACCATCTGCCTGTAGGAACCACTGAAATATTTCTTTACAAAACCTTTCATAAAAGACCTGGTATAGTTTTCCTTCGAGATCAACGGATGGTACTTATGTGACTTTCCGTGAGCTTCATGTCCTACGAATCCCTTTTGTTCAAGGATCCGAACGATGGTGGATACCGTATTATATGCAGGTTTGGGTTCAGGTAGCTTTTCAATGACTTCTTTTACAAAAGCGCTCTCCAGCTCCCAGAGTACTTGCATGATTTCTTCTTCTGCTTTGGTTAATTCTTTCATCGCTGATTACCGGTTATAACTAAATGATTAGTTCAAAACTAATTCTTTAGTTGGTAGCATCAAAATTTATCAACTAATTTTTTAGTTTTAAGGGTGGAGTTTTGCGGGTGGACGACAGTTTGCAAAAAAAAATGACCCCGGCGTTATAAGAAGTTTTCAAACAAAAACACCAATATTCCCCTCCCCAAGCTTCGGGAAGAAAAAGGGTGTGGGGGAATGTTTATAAGCAAGTCTGTTTTTGTGTGAAAATTGTTGGGAACATTCAGGAATGCAAAACTGTCCTCTACTCGTTTTTGCTCATTTTCAGGGTTTTAGTTCATAACAGACATCTTCCTGAGAGAATTAACCTTCAAAAAATGTTACTTATGCCTGATAAAATAGTGTTTATCGAATAGAAAATTGACTTATTCCAGTGTTTGTTAATCTTTGTTTTGCGCCTAAAACAATAAACATGAAAAATATTTTACTGCTCGCTATAGGAGTAGTGTTCATTACCGGATCTGCTTCAGCGCAGTTTTTTTCCGGCAAATACCATAGCGAGCCCAGGATCTTTGAGTTTGATGTATTGAAAGTAAAACACCACCACAATGAAGTGGATAAGTATCATGGCGACCTTTCCGTGAAAGCGTATGGTGGTCACTCCGAGCTATGGGAAGCTTCGGCGAAAATGATTTCAGGTGATAAGGCGGATTTCTTCATTAGGAAGTTCGGCGCTGGCAAGGAGATTGTGACGGTGTATGAATTCAAAATTTTGATTGACGGGATAGAAGAGGACTATATCCTTATGGGGTATGAAAATGAAAAAGGGCACGGTTCTTTTATGGCTGTGGAGGAAATATTTTCTGATGCCTCGGAAGCCGATCTATTAGCTATCAAAATGTTCAGGCTTTCAAAAGGGCATTGAATCAAGATGTTAAATGGGTTTTTCCTCGCCGCCTTAAGGTGATGCATTTTTGCATCACCTTTTTGTTTTTACCACCTCACGGCTAACTTCCCAGTAGATTTTCTCGATTCAAGGAAGCTATGTGCTTCTGCCAGCTGTTCAGCAGGAAATTCTTTTCCTACCACGGGCTTGATCTTGCCCTTTTCAGCTAGCGCTATTACTTCCCGCAAGCATTGCTGAAAGGCTTCAGGCTTGTGGTCAGCAATTCTCAGCATATTGATACCAATGAGGGATTGGGATTTTGATACAAAACGGATAGGGCTCCACCAGCCAAAACCAAACACCAATCCCAGCATTTTAAAAATATTGCCACGGGCCTCTGTCAGTTTAGAGGCTCCGTACAGTACCAGTCGTCCGCCTGCATTGAGCAGCTTAAAATCCTTCTTCACATAGTTTCCACCTATAGGGTTAAAAGTGGCGTCTAATTTTTTTCCAAAACCCAGCCTTTCAATTTCCTGCTGATAGTCAACTTCCCGGTAGTTGATCGGATAATCAACTCCCTGCTTTTTCAGGTATTCCATTTTTGCCGTGGACCCGGCGGTCCCAAAGATGATGCAGCCTTTTGCTTTCAGGAATTGGATGAGGGCGGTTCCTACCCCTCCAGCTGCAGCGTGGATCAATACATGATCTCCTTTGAGAAGAGTGACGGTTTTCTCCGCTGCAAAGTAGGCAGTCACATATTGCGTAGCCAGGGCCGTGGCTTCTCCGAGGCTGAGACCTTCCGAAATCTTTGCAACTCCTATAGCCGGAGAAACAATATGATCAGCATATCCGCCAAATCGTGTAAATGCCAGCACACGATCACCTACTTTCAGACCGGTTACACCATCACCTGTCTCTTTGATACGACCTACGTTTTCATAACCGATCACTGTAGGTAACGGCGGACAGTCCTGGTAGATGCCCAGGCGGGCCATGACATCAGCGAAGTTGAGCCCAAAACCTTCCGAGGCTACAAGCACTTCTCCCGGGCCTGGTTTTGGGGTGGGGGTTTCTCGTAGCTCAAATGCGGTTTCCGGTTTTCCGTTTTTGACCAGTGTGTAGGCTTTCATATATAGTTAGTTCTTTGAAGGTTGGCTAAAATATTGGTCCAATTGTTTTTCCAGTTCGCTCTTATCTGCATAAGTCGGAGATAATGAAGGCTGACCCGGGAAGTTTTCCATGTGCAGCGTTTGAGTAGGGAATGCGAAATTTACTCCCAGCTGCCTGGACAGCTTAATGATCTCCAGGAGGATCTCATGTCGTGCTTTAAGCTCTGCTGACCAGTCGGGCACTTCAAAAAAGATGTAAAACATGATATTGAGCGAAAAGCTCGCCATGTCATTGAAGTATATATTGTAATAGTCTTTCCGGGTATCCGGGTGCTTTTCCACGATCTTTCTGAGGCCCTGCACAAAGGCTTCGATAACCTCCGGAGGCGTGTCATAAGTTACGGCTATCTGTGTATAGAACCTTCGGTATTTCCGCATGCCGTGGTTATCTATGGTGCTGTCAGCAAGCTGGCTGTTGGGGACGTACATGAGGGAGTTTCTGAAGGAGCGGATCCGGGAAGACCGAAAACCCACTTCTTCCACCGAACCATCTATTTCACCGGATGTGATCCAGTCACCGATCTGAAAAGGTTTGTCAATGAAGATCATGAGTGATCCGAAGAAGTTTTTGATGGTATCCTGGGCAGCCAGGGCAAAGGCTAAACCCCCAATGGACAGTCCGGTCAGTAAAGGAATGATCGGGATATGCAGGCTTTGTAAGACAAACAATGAGCCTATCGCTACCACAAAAGTCTTTAAAGTTTTGCGGAGTAAGGGTACCAGCTGGTCATCCAGGGTGCTTTCAGTCTTTATGGCCAGGCGCTGCAGGTACTTTGCCAGGATGTCTACTATACGGTAAAAGACGATGGTACCAAAGAGTGGAAGCAAGGCTTTTAACCCCATGATGATATACTGCGACATATCAGGGGGAAGCTGTATCGTGGGTAAGAAAATGACCAGCAGCAGGAGGATCACAAAAATGCTGATGGGTTTGGCCACAGGGACCAGAAAATTGTCAGCCAGGTTTTCATAGCCTGCTTTGAGCAGCATTTTCAAAATAAACCTCTCAAAAAGGAAGGTGAGCAGTTTGTGAATGATCACACTGAGGAGCGCCAGGATGAGGATACCTATGTACTGGTAGAGATGGAGCCCCATGATCTTTTGAGTGCCCATTTTTGGGAGCAGGTCCAGCAGCTTGTCGGTACCGAACCGGTAAACTTCTGCATGTAGGTCTTCTATGGCGGCTATGGTCCGTCGGGAGTAGTACCATTTTCCACCTACACGATCCAGGTAGATCTGTGGATGCTTTTCGGTGAGCAGGTACTCGTGTTGCTTTTTTAGTGAGTCAAAATAATCCGGCTTCTTAGGGATCAGCTCCATGTCTATATAGGTACCTTCTCCATCCAGGATCTGCTTGAGCTTGATCGCATAGCTTTCTGCAGCCGTCTGTGACACGCCTTCACGTTTAAAAGGGATTGCGGCCAGGGCAGGTTGATACTGCTCTTCCTGCAGGTAATAGAGGTGTGTTTTAACAGTGCCGTACGGGCTGGACAGGTCCACATACAGAGAGTCCTGGCATAGCGCCGAAAAAGATAAGGAACAAAGAAGAACAAAAACCGGTCGCTTCATCGTATTAAAGTATTATTTGGGGGCAAAGGTAAGTTTTATTCAACTTAACTTTGGTCCTTTAAATTTTTGATAGCTATATGAATAACCCATTTCTGCAACAGTATGATACTCCTTACGGGGTACCGCCATTTGATCAAATAGAAGTATCCCATTATATGCCTGCTTTGGAGAAAGGCATAGAGGAAGCGAGGAAAGAGATCAAGCAAGTCGCAGAAAACCCGGATGAGCCTACTTTTGAAAATACCATAGAAGAGCTGGAGCGCTGCGGAGAACTGCTGGACCGGGTGGCTAACGTGTTGTTTAACCTGAACTCTGCAGAAACAAGTGAGCCTCTCCAGGAAGTAGCCAGAGATGCCTCGCCTGTGCTTTCTGCCTTTGATAATGAGATCAAGCAAAACCAGCAGCTTTGGAAGCGGATCAAGTCAGTTTATGAAAAGAGAGCTGTTTTTCAGCTTGATCATGAGCAGAAAATGCTTCTTGAAAAAACGTATAAGGGATTTGTGCGAAGTGGTGCAGATCTGCAGGGAGAAAAAAAGGAGCGGTACAAGGAGGTGACAATGGAGCTCTCAAAGTTATCTCTGCAGTTTGGTGAGAATGTGCTGGCTGAAACCAATGCATACCAGCTGGTGATCGAGGATAAAAAGGACCTGAAAGGCCTCCCAAAGGATGTAATTAGCAGGGCTGCTGCTACTGCAAAGCAAAAAGGTAAAGAGGGGAAATGGGTATTTACACTTCAGGCTCCAAGCTATGTGCCCTTCATGGAGCATGCTGATAATCGTGCCTTACGGGAGACCTTGTATAAAGCCTACATGGGCAAAGCGCTGAAGGGAGACAAATACGATAACCAGGAAATCATCAAGCAACTGGTGAAACTGCGCGCCGAAAAGGCTCAGCTATTAGGTTACCCTACCTATGCGGCTTATGTGCTGGAGGAGCGTATGGCGGAGAGTCCGGATAAGGTTACAGGCTTCCTGAATGACCTTCTGGAGAAAGCTTTGCCCAAAGCTAAAGAAGAGGTGGAGGAGCTTAAGGAGTTTATGCAATCCCTGGGAGTAGACCATGAGTTGCAGCGATGGGACTGGGCCTACTATTCGGAAAAACTCCGCAAGCAGAAATATGACCTTGATGATGAGCTGACTAAGCCCTACTTTAAGTTAGAAAATGTGATAGACGGAGTTTTCAAAACAGCTGAAAGACTTTATGGGGTTTCTTTCAAAAGGAGGACGGATATCCCGGTCTATCATCCGGATGTGGAGACTTATGAGGTGATTGACAAGGATAAGGGGGAAGTCAGCGCTGTCTTCTTTGCTGATTTTTTTCCACGGGATGGGAAAAGGGGAGGCGCATGGATGACCTCTTACCGGGATCAGAAGAAAGTGAATGGAAAAAAGATCATTCCGCATGTTAGTATAGTATGTAATTTCACGCCCTCATCTGAAGATAGTCCGTCCCTTTTGAAGTTTGATGAAGTAAAAACGCTTTTCCATGAGTTTGGACATGCCCTTCATGGTATGCTGGCAGATACAAAGTATGGCAGCCTGTCAGGCACTCATGTTTACTGGGATTTTGTAGAGCTGCCCTCCCAGATCCTGGAAAACTGGTGCTATGAAAAGGAGTGCCTGGACCTGTTTGCAAAACACTACCAAACGGGTGAGCTGATACCGGCAGAATATGTGGAAAGACTAAAAGAGAGCGCTATTTTTCATGAGGCTTATGCGACTTTGCGACAGCTTAGCTTTGGGCTGCTCGATATGAACTGGCACCACATGCCGCTGGAAAAAGCCGGCACTGTAGAAGATGTGAAAGCAGTGGAGCAGGAGGCCTTTGCCCCGACTGAGCTTTTTCCCACCGTGCCGGATACCAATATGAGCGTTCAGTTCGGTCATATATTTGGCGGAGGCTATGCAGCAGGTTATTATAGTTATAAGTGGGCGGAGGTACTGGATGCGGATGCCTTCTCAGTATTTCAGGAGCGTGGCGTATTTGACCCGGAGACGGCCAGGTCCTTTAAAGAAAATATCCTTAGCAGAGGAGGTACGGAGCACCCTATGAAGCTTTACAAAAAATTCAGGGGTAAGGAGCCTGAGCCAGAGGCGCTGTTGAAAAGGGCCGGGTTGGTTTAGTAATACTCAATCTCACTGTACAGGTTCTGATCTTCCTGCTTAAGGTCTTCCAGTAGGTCTGCGGTGAGGTCGTCCAGCTCGGTTTTGAGCTTTTCTACTTCATGCGCCTTGAATCCTTTTTTACCAAATACAAGCTCTTTCTCACTGGGGGAGATAAGCTCTTCCCGGTACTTTTTGTCAGTGACAATTCTGTTGAGTTGGGCTGAAACCACACCCAGTAAACTAAGTGATTTCTTACTGTTAAACTGCAGCTGCTTTTCCGGTACGCCATACAGCATTGCACAGATCTCGTAGTTGTTCAGATCGATGGTTTCATGAGCATCCCGTTGCAAAGTCCGAAGTAGTCTGGCCATACGTTTCAGACCACCGTTGCATTTACTGTCCCGCGCATTGATCCGGGCAATGTTCAGGAAGGGGAGGTATCTTCGCCGGGTTTTTTGCCCCAGGTTGTATTCGCAGATCCCACGGTCGATCTCTCTTTTGCTTGCCCTGAATTTAGCATTATCCAGCCAGACTGCCGGTAGTATACTTACCTCGCAGGTAGGCTTTAGAGTGGTTAATCTTATCTTGTGTTTACTGCTGTAGTTTACTTCTTTATAGCCACCCTCTTTAGTAAGGACGTCCATCAGCTCCTGGGCGGTCTGGTAAACCACTTTCCATGGCTTTTGATTGGGACCGGGATTGGTGAGGACTATCAGCTCCACACCTCCATATAATACCACGTGTGTTTCCGTCTGAATAGGTCCCTGATACCGAAAATCTACATGAAGCCCTCTTTTCTCAAATTCTTTTGCAATCTTGTCCTGGATCCTTTTTGCTAAATGAAATGTCTTATAAGCGTAGGAAGGTTCTATTTCTTCCATAGATTCCAAGGCATACCTTACACTATCTGCGTATTCATATTCCTCAAAAGCATCAGAAACAATAGACTCCCGGAGCGCCTCATCATACCTTCTACCGAGAAGGTTCTCTAGCAAAATGCCATAGTCCTTAATCATAAATTTTTTCGGCCGTGATTCTAAGCAAAATAAGAATATTGGGTGAAATTATAAATTATTTATGAATATAATGCAACTTGGAATGCTATTGAATACTTTTATTGTAAAATTTCAAGAACACGTGTCGGACTGAATGGTTTTCCGGAATCTTTCTTAAATACAACTAAAACCCATTAACCCGGATATACAATAGCATAATCGGTGTTAATGGTTGACAGATTTTCGAGTTGCGGGTTTTCTGTAGGGCTTTAGTTGGCCGGGTAGAAGATAAGTTGAAGTGAGTAATCGTCTTCCTGGTAGGTTTCATTGACTTTCGGATAAGGGTTTACGTCAAGTAGTTCTACAGTGTAATCATACCAGTTTACTGTGGTTTGCTGACCTTTCATTACTTCTCCGGAAACCAGGTCAAAATGGGCAAGGCTGTCACCGTGTGCAAGCCGAACAGAAACCTGAGCCTGTCCTGCCCGGATACAAGTGGCCATTTCCGGGCACCTGGAGTCAGACTTCAGTTTAGTAAAAGTTATCGAGTGTGTCCCAAAGCTCTTTGTTTCTCCAGGTTTCAGGGTAAACTCTTCTTCCGGTTTTATGGAATCCTTTCCACAGGAAAACAACATGAACAGCAGGGCGAAATAGATGAGTTTTACTATTATCTTCATTTTTTTAGTTTTTAAACCTTTCATAAAAGACTCCTCAGGGACATTTTTGGTTGGTTGGTCTTAAAATATTTAAATAACCTTGCTGGCTAATTCATAAAAAAACATTTATTTTGCTCCATCATGAAGCTTGTAGCCGATATAGTCCCCAATTCGATCTGCTAAGAAACCACTAGCAGGCACGGCTATATTCACCTTTTTTATTTCCCACATTTTTCATTTTCTATCATGTTACAAGCTTTCAAATACATTCAACGTATATATAAGTTTTTTATTCTGGCATTAAAAGGGTCAGAGAAAGAGTTCACCAAGGGCAATATTGACCGGGCGATTTTTCTGTTGTCAATTCCTATGATCGGTGAAATGATCATGGAGTCGCTTTTTGCTGTGGCTGACGTATTTTTTGTTTCACAGGTCAGTGTAAATGCGGTAGCTACAGTAGGGCTTACAGAGTCTATACTGATGATCATCTACTCCATAGCCATCGGCTTGAGTATGGCTACTACAGCCATCGTGTCGCGGCGAGTGGGTGAAAAGAAGTTTAAAAGGGCAGCCGACGCTGGTTTTCAGTCTATCCTTTTAGCCACTATTTTGTCTGCGTTACTTGGGGTAGCCGGATTTTTCGGTGCTGAGGAGGTGCTTCGTCTTATGGGAGCGGATCCAGACCTTATTGCTGAGGGTGCGGGCTACACTAAAGTAATGTTTGCGGGAAATATCAGCATTATTTTACTTTTCCTGATTAACGGGATCTTTCGCGGAGCAGGTGATGCTTCCATTGCGATGCGATCCCTGTGGATAGCTAATGGACTGAACATCATTCTGGATCCTATTTTGATTTTTGGTTGGGGCCCAATACCTGAAATGGGCGTCCAGGGTGCTGCCATAGCAACTACCATAGGCCGGTCAACGGGCGTACTTTACCAGGTATTTTATCTGGTGAATGGTCGCTCACTGATCGTAATGGGAGCCAAAAACGTGGTATTCAGGCTCAAAACCATTTTTGAGTTGATTCGGATCTCACTAGGAGGAATGGGCCAGTTTCTTATTGAGTCTGCCAGCTGGATCTTTTTGGTTAGGGTAATGTCACTATTTGGCGCTGAAGCTTTGGCAGGATATACCATCGCTTTCAGGGTTATCGTGTTTACGATCTTACCATCCTGGGGCATGTCAAATGCTGCAGCCACCCTTGTAGGACAGAACCTTGGGGCTAAATCACCCGATAGAGCGGAGATCTCTGTGTGGAGAACAGCCCTGTATAATATGATCTTCCTGGGAGTGGTTTCAGTGATATTTTTTGTAGCTGCACAACCTATAATCCAACTGTTTTCTACAGAAGATGCGGTCGTTGAAATTGCCGTGTCGGCATTGCGTATTGTATGCCTGGGTTATGTGTTTTTTGCTTATGGTATGGTTATCAGCCAGGCTTTTAATGGAGCCGGAGATACCCGCACACCTCTGGCTGTAAACTTTGTGGTCTTTTGGCTTATTCAGATACCGCTTGCCTACTGGTTGTCGGTTATGTTGGACTGGCAGGCAAACGGGGTGTTTTTTACAATAGCGGTGTGCCATTCTTTGCAGGCAGTGATCTCTATTTTCCTTTTCAGAAGAGGAAAATGGAAAACCATAGCAGTCTAAGTAATACTTCCGGGTTGTCCGGGTTAAAAATCTATTGATATGAGTTCCAGGTTTTGGTCTACAGCCTTGTAAACCTGGAACTTATTATCGTATATCATAATAGATACCGGCTGGCTGGATGTAAGCGGACGTCCGGTTACCAGGTTGCCCTGCCGGTCATAAGTATAGAGATAAGTTCCTCCCGGATCTACGAAGATGATAAACTCAGTCCCACCGCCAAGCTGGTAGTACTGATGGAAAAGTTGATTGGTTGTCAGGTAGTCTTTTTGGAAAAGGACATTACCTTCAGGGTCCAGGATCTCATATTTATTTTCCGTATGGCGTAGTACCAGATACGTGTCTCCGGTTACGTCTTTCATGAGGATAAAACGGGTAGTAGTGGCCGGCTTGTAGAGCTGTTCGCGTCTTATCAGTGTACCCTCAAAGTTCATTTCGATAAGTTCCCCATCTGTGGTGATTACTGTTATGGTTGAATGATCAAAAGTGTTCTCATTTTTGATAAAAGCTTTTTCCCTGATGGCTTTATCAATCTTTTTAGGAAAACCAGGATAGTGATTTCCACTGCGGCTCAGGAGGTTAAGGTCTCCGTTTTCCAATAGGACCATAATGACGTCTTTTCCATTGATCCGAACGTGAGTTGGTGCCTGAACCGGCGGGGATTCAAAAGTCATTGGGTCCCACTCACCAAGAGGACGCACATTTTTATCTGTTAGGTATACATTGCCATTTCGATCTGCCAGGCCAAACCGGTAATCCCTGGTATTATTATAGTCGATCAATGAGAAGTGTGAGATTTTGCCTTCAGGCAGCCCTCTGGGAAACTCAGGGATGTACTCTCCGGTCCTGTCAATGATATGCACTGCGGATGGAGTGGTGAAGACCATCTGCAGTTTGCCGTTTTTGTAATAGTCAAGCTGATAGATGTCACTGTTGATTTTTTCTTCGAGCCGCTTGCTCCAGAGTACTTCAAAACCATTAGAGACAAGATAGATATTATTGAGAGAGTCCTGAATAAATACCTCTTTCTCACGGTTGTTGTGGTTAGTTACGAGCCAGGGTTTTGTAGTGATGGCATTAGGGATCGTAAGTGACTTTTGTGTATTAATTCGCTCGGGAATGTTCGTTTGAGGCAGGTCTGGCTGATAAACGGTCACATTTGTATAAAATTTTTCGTCCACCGTACTAAACTGAAAGGCCAGAAACTCCAGGTTTTTGTAAGTAAACCTGTGATTATCAAAGTGGATTTCCCAGGAGCCCGTCAATATGCTGTTGAATTGGTTCCATGCTCTGGGGGTATTAACAAAAACACTGAAATTGGCTTCTTTATTGGTCTGTTCCAGGAACCTGTTGATCCGCAGGGACTTACTCCATGTGTTTTCATTTTCAATACTGATCGTGAAATTTTTAAGCTGCTGAAGGTGGTTGCTAAATACCAGGTAGTTTCTGAACTGCAGGTAGTAGATCTCCTGAAAACCTTTGGCTATTTCACCCAGCATGGCATACGGAAATTCAGGAGCGGGTAATTTTCGTATTTGATAATCACCGAATACTTCAGTGTAAACCGTGTCCTGCTCTTTGGTTGCAATTCGTTCACCCACAGAGTTAAAATAACTTAGCGCTTCGCCGATATCATTGATCTCCAAAATAAGCAGCTGGTTTTGCTGTCCTGTGACTGCTGACTCAAGGGTAATAACGGCGATTTCCTGATCCAGGAGTGAGTAGGTGTAGTTCACATCAAAGTCTATTTCCCGGAGTAGCTCCTTTTGCTTATCAAGTACTTCGGGAGAGGTAATCTGAAAGTAGGCATTAAAAGACTTGCCCAGTGCTACCGGGTCAGCCGCGGTTAGGTGATACATCCAGGAGGTTTCGTTGGGAATGATCTCCGCCATATCAAACGTTCCGCCACCGCTATTTTGGAAGTTTGTTAAGAAATGACTCGGCTCATCTGCATAGGAAAAACCATTCATTGTAATCACCTCATTGTCTACTTTCAGGTCCAGAAATGCGGACTTGGCCAGATTGATATTGTAAGGAGTTTTGGTGAAAATGTCAAAGAAAGAACCAAGCCTATTGAGGTTGAGGTACACATTGCCCTGATCTTTTTCCAGCTTTGCCAGTTGCTGAAGTTCTGGGTTTTTCTTATTAAAACCCGGATTTTCATTATCTGCTATTGTCCGGATGGCATCCTCTACAAGAAATGCGGTAAAACTTCCTATGAAATAGTTTTTGTAATAGATGTATGTAAAGCTCGTGTTTTCTTTTGGGTTGGATACTTCCGTAATGGTAAAGTCGAG
Source organism: Marinoscillum sp. HNIBRBA16962 (assembly GCF_057801515.1). Lineage (NCBI taxonomy): Bacteria > Pseudomonadati > Bacteroidota > Cytophagia > Cytophagales > Reichenbachiellaceae > Marinoscillum > Marinoscillum sp. HNIBRBA16962. The sequence goes on from NZ_CM173603.1 coordinate 1,443,280, forward strand.
GTATTCTCTTGTCCTTTTTTTATAGCCGAGATCTCTGAAATATGCCAGTGCTTTGCTGATGTAAGTTTGCTGGGATAAGCTTTTGATCTCGACAATAAACAGGAAGTCGAATGCGGTACTGGAGGTCACATTCATAGAGATCAGTGCTGTGTTTTTTTCAAAGAGGGTTTCGAAATTTCCCTTACCGGCTAAAGTATCCAAAATGTGTACGTTTTTAGGAATACTACCCACCTTATCGATCAGCGACAGGTTTTCCCAAATGGTTGTCTCCTGGATTTGCCGGAGGGTTTGTAGCGGAGCTTCAGTTTCGTACACCATGACGGCATTTCCTGGCACAAATGACCACACAGTGAGGTTTGCATCCTTTACCCATTTGTCATAGGTAAAGTAGCCTGTCCCCACAAGTAGAATAACCGCCAGAAATATTAGAAAACGCTTCAACCCCAAAGTTATCAGATGCAATGAAAAAAAGACTCTTAAGTAATCGGGAGAGTCCAAGCTTGCTGCAAGATAATAAGAAGCAGTGCTTAAATGAAATCAACAAAAAAACCTCCTGAGAAACCAGGAGGTAATGTAAGGTTTTATTCTGTCTTCCTCCGTGATTAGCTAAAGCTGGAAGAAATATATTCCCTGTTGAGCATTGCTATATTAGTCAGGCTTATTTCTTTAGGGCATTCAGCAGAACATGCTCCGGTATTTGTACATGCTCCGAAACCTTCCTCATCCATCTGAGCCACCATTTTGGCTACCCGGTCTTTAGCTTCTACTTTTCCCTGAGGCAATTTGCCAAGGTGAGCCACTTTAGCAGATACAAACAGCATAGCCGATGCATTCTTACAAGCTGCCACGCAAGCCCCGCAACCAATACAGGTAGCCGCATCCATTGCTTCATTAGCTACTTCTTTTGATATCGGGATTTCGTTTGCGTCCGGAGCTCCTCCGGTATTGACAGAGATATATCCACCGGCCTGTATGATGCGATCAAATGAAGTCCGGTCAGTTACCAGGTCTTTGACTATAGGAAATGCCTGGGCTCTCCATGGCTCAATGGTAATGGTATCCCCATCTTTAAAGCTTCGCATATGAAGCTGACAGGTAGTAGTTTGTTTAGGTCCGTGGGGCTTGCCATTGATATACAGGCTACACATCCCACAGATACCTTCCCGGCAATCGTGATCAAAGTGCACAGGTTCTTCTCCCTTCTCCTCCAGCTCTACGTTGAGCTGGTCCAGCATTTCAAGAAAAGAGCTATCCTGGGATACATTATCCAGTTCGTATGCTTTAAACTCTCCTTTTGTGTTGGCGTTTTTTTGCCGCCATATTTTTAATGTCAATTTCATAATCTTATTTCTTAAGTCTTGTGTCTTAAGGGTTTTTATTACTTATAGCTTCTCTGCGTTAGTTTCACGTTTTCGAAGGCAAGATCCTCTTTATGTAAAGCTTCCGGTTTATTTTCTCCTTTATATTCCCAGGCAGCGACATACGAAAAGTTCTCATCGTCACGTTTAGCTTCACCTTCTTCCGTCTGGTACTCTTCGCGAAAGTGTCCTCCGCATGATTCGTTTCTATGAAGCGCGTCATCGATCATTAATTCTCCAAGCTCCATGAAATCAGCCACTCTGCTGGCTTTTTCCAGGCTTTGATTGAGCTCATCATCGCCACCGGTCACTTTCAGGTCGTTCCAAAATTCCTCTCTTACCTCCTGAACCAGCTTTTTGGCTTTTTTAAGTCCATCTGCATTTCGTGACATACCACAGTAATCCCACATAATCTTGCCCAGCTTCTTGTGGAAATAATCCACCGGCTTGCTTCCTTTAATGCTCAGAAGCTTTTTAATACTCTCATTTACACCATTCTCAGCTTCCCGGAAAGCTTCATGATCTGTAGGTATTTTGTCATAAGGCATAGTAGCCAGGTAATCACCCAAAGTGTAAGGGATAACAAAATATCCATCAGCAAGACCCTGCATCAATGCGCTTGCTCCGAGACGGTTAGCTCCATGGTCTGAGAAGTTAGCTTCCCCAAGCGCATAGAGCCCTGGAATGTTAGTGCTCAGGTTGTAATCTACCCAGAGGCCGCCCATGGTATAGTGCACTGCAGGGTAGATCTTCATTGGCACTTCGTACGGATTCTCACCAGTGATTTTTTCGTAGATATCAAACAGGTTTCCGTACTTTGATTCGATGGTCTCTATACCATCTCTTTTTATAGCGTCTTTAAAATCCAGGTATACTGCCAATCCTGTAGGCCCGACACCACGCCCCTCGTCACACACATATTTTGCGTTTCGGGATGCTACATCCCGGGGTACGAGATTGCCAAAAGACGGGTACCTGCGTTCCAGGTAATAGTCCCTGTCTTCTTCAGCAATATCCATGGCTTTCAGCTCACCTTTCTGGATTTTCTCAGCATCTTCTTTCTTCTTAGGTACCCATACCCTTCCATCGTTTCTCAAAGACTCTGACATCAGGGTCAGTTTTGACTGGTGCTCACCGGAAACGGGAATGCACGTAGGGTGGATTTGCGTGTAGCAGGGATTTGCAAAAAGAGCGCCTTTCTTATGTACTCGCCATGCTGCTGTTGCATTAGATCCCATGGCATTGGTAGATAAGTAGAATACATTTCCGTAACCTCCGGTGCATAGCAGTACGGCATGAGCTGAATGTGACTCTATCTTTCCGGTAATCAGGTTTCGGGTCACAATCCCTCGTGCTTTTCCATCTACCATGACCACATCCAGCATTTCAGTACGCGGAAAGAGCTGGACTTTCCCATTTGCAACCTGCCTGCTTAAGGCGCTGTATGCACCAAGAAGTAATTGTTGCCCGGTTTGGCCTTTTGCATAAAAAGTCCTGGAAACCTGTGCCCCTCCAAACGAGCGGTTTGCCAGCTGGCCTCCGTATTCCCGCGCAAATGGCACCCCCTGAGCTACACACTGGTCGATAATATTTACACTGACCTCAGCCAGGCGGTATACATTTCCTTCACGGGAACGATAGTCCCCACCTTTCACAGTATCATAAAAGAGCCTGTAAACGCTATCCCCGTCATTTTGATAGTTCTTGGCAGCATTTATTCCTCCCTGAGCGGCTATACTGTGTGCCCTTCTCGGACTGTCCTGAAAACAAAAAGACTTCACATTATAGCCGAGTTCGGCAAGAGAGGCAGCTGCAGAAGCACCGGCAAGTCCGGTACCCACTACAATTACGTCATACTTTCTTTTATTAGCCGGGTTGACCAGCTTCATTCCGAATTTGTGTCGGGTCCATTTTTCAGCTACAGGACCTTCTGGTATTTTTGATTCTAATTTCATAATCAGTCTTTTCGATAAACTATCCCATAAAGAACATCCAAAGAGGAATCAGCGCAAACAAAGCTGGGATAATAATGGAGTAAGCCACCCCGATGGCCTTGATTGCTGGTGTATATTTCTTGTTGTTTAACCCAAGTGTTTGAAAAGCGCTCTGGAAACCATGAAATAAATGGAAAGCAAGAATGCCCATACAAACCACGTAGAATGCAACATACCACCATTGTGTGTATGCTGCACTTACTACAGCATGGAGATCCCCCACAGTCTTTCCATCATAAGTTGCTTCAGGCATATCTCCAAACTTACTTTCAAACCAGAAACCTTTTAAATGAACCACAAGGAAGATGAAAATGATCGTTCCGAGAATGCCCATGTTTCGTGAACTCCAGGTACTGCTTTTACCCACTTTTGAGTATCCTACTCCGCGGGCTTTTTTGTTTGTTCTGGTCAGAATAATTGAGACAGCCACATGGAGAAGAATAAAGAAGAAGTTTCCAATGGAAATGGTCTGAATCAATGGATTGCTGCCCATAAATTCAGCATAAAGGTTGAAAGTTTTGCCTGAAGAATCAGTGATGAGTTGAAGGTTTCCAATTAAGTGTATTACTAAAAATAAGATAAGGAATAACCCGGTCAGGGCCATTAAGATCTTTCTGCCAATCGTGCTGGACAGTGTTCGGATAAACCAGTTCATATATTTCTCAGTATTTCAATAGTTTGCCGCCAAAGGTACTTCTCGATTGTTGATCAAACAATCCTAAAACTTATTTTGAATCTTTCTAAATAAGCAGAGCCGTTGTGTTAGGTAAGATTTTTGCTTCATTTGCAATATGATCAATTGTATGACCTGTGTATTCTAATCTTGCAAAATTCTTTTTTAGCATTCTGATTTTGATTTCTGTGAGCAGCCAGGCAACTCATATTCGAGGAGGGTTTGTTCAAATTGTTGAGGTAGTTGATAAAACTGTCACTTTCGAATTTATTGGATTGAGGGATCGTGGATCAAGCATTGAGATTGGTGGTGGAGTGTTTGAGTTCGGGGATGGCGAGTTTATAGAAAGAGATTTTGAAATAACCCGTATTCCACTGAATGATGAGGTGGAGAGGGTTGTGTTTACAGTAACCCATACGTATCCAGGTCCAGGACAATATACGGTCAGCTATGCGGAAGAATATCGAAATGCGGATGTTTTAAATATGGAAAATTCAGTTAATACCAATTTCTATGTTGAAACGACCTTTACCATTGATCCTTTTATAAGCAATCAGTTTCCCAGGGTTAGTGTATTTGATGATTTTGTGGCCTTGGTTGGCGAGAAATTCACCTGGGCACCTAATGTGGTAGATCCGGATAATGATTTAATTACCTTCAGGATTACTACTCCAATGCAGGGTCGTCATTTGATTGTGAATAATTATCGTGAATTTAACAGTGAGGAGTTTTACACTGACTACAAGAGTGGAAATCAAGCCAGTGACGGCCCTCCTGTTTTTGAAGTAGATCCATTTTCCGGAAATCTTATCTGGGATGCTCCTGGTGATGCTATTCAAGGGGGTGTAAGAGAATATACCTTAGCTCTGAAAGTCACGGAAATGAAAAAGGTAGGGTCTGACTGGTTTCTGAATGAGTAGAATGACAATGGATTTCCAGTTCATTGTAGAAGAAATAAAAGTACTCAAACCCGTTGTGAAAGTCCCGCAGAATCTTTGTGAAAACGAGGAGCCCTATAATCTGGAGTTAGTTGATAACCCCGGTGTTTTGATGAGAGTGGAAGCTCCATTTTTGAAGACATCAGAAGGTAATTCCCTTAATGAGTTAGATAGCCTTTGGATCGCCGGTGACACCATAATTGAGTTTGAAGCCAATTCGGAATCAGGAAAGCCCTATAATTTAGGATACCTTCGATTTGAAAGAAGGAATGACCCTTTTTTTGATGTTAATCAAAGCTTCAATGTCTTTTACACTACGGATTGTAATGAGTATACAGAAGCGATCCAGTTAGTTACAGGAGGTATTAACCTTTTCAGGAATGACGTCACCATTTATCCAAATCCTAATAATGGGAATTTCAAAATACATACCGAAAAGAATCTTTATTCCTTTAAAATAGTTACTGTTGGAGGTGAGATAATTTTGGAAGGGGAACTCCAAAATGATTCCGTATCTTTAGGGCAGTCTGTTCTATTGAAAAACGGAGCCTATCTCACTCAATTTTTTGATGAGAGAGGACGTTTCCTGGGAGTCCACCGCTTGTTAATTGTTAAGTGATAAATGATTACGACCAAAAATAAAATTGCAACTAAGGCGACCATCCTTTTAGTGGTCTTTGCTTTGATCATAATTGGTCAGGCTGAGGCAACCCATATACGAGCCGGTGAAATTACCATTAAAGCAGATCCAAATGATCCTCTTCTATACGCATTTGTATTTACCGGATATCGGGATAGAGGTTCCAGTATTGAGTTTGGTGGAGGAGTGTTTGAGTTTGGAGATGGAAATTCTATAGAACGGGATTTTGAGATTCAGAGGACTCCTGTCTCTGATGAAGTAGAAAAGGTACAATTTGTCGTATCTCATTCCTATCAGGCTCCTGGTCCTTATATAGTGAGCTATAAAGAAGAATATCGCAATGCGGACATTCTCAACATGGATAACTCGGTCAACACTACCTTTTATGTGGAGACCTACTTTGAGATTGATCCGTTTCTGGGAGAGAATGATTACCCGGTGCTGACTGTGCCCCCGATTGATTTTGCTGCAATAGGGGCATTGTTTATCCATAACCCCGGCGCTACGGATGCAGACGGTGACAGCCTTGCTTATAAGTTTGTTACCCCCAAGCAGGGGCGTAATATGGTTGTAAACAATTACCGTCCATTGAATGCCGAGGAGTTTTACGTAGATATCAATTATAACCAGGGTTCCGAGGAGCAGACTCCTCCAAAGCTTACCCTGAATGCCCTGACGGGTGATCTGGTCTGGAATGCTCCCGGAGATGCTATCCAGGGAGGTGTGCGGGAATACAATGTGGCCTTTATCGTAGAGGAATGGCGCGAGCGTGAGGGGGAGTGGTTTTTGATCAGCTATGTGACCCGGGACATGCAGATCATCGTGGAAGAAACGGATAATGAGCGACCGGAGCTGGAGGTTCCGGATGATATATGTGTGGAAGCAGGCACACGGGTAGAAGAGGTCATTCAGGGCACCGATCCTGATGGTCACCCGGTAAAGCTGGAAGCCTTTGGCGGACCCTTTGAGATATCCTCACCGGCGACCTATTCACCTGATCCGGCAACCTTCCAGGACCAGCCTGCCTTTTTGGACTTTGAGTGGAATACGGTGTGTGGCCATATTAGACTGAGGCCATATGAGGTACAGTTTAAAGTCACAGATGATCCTGAGACTGGCCCGAGCCTGGTCAATTTTGAGACCTTTGAGATCACCGTAGTGGGACCGGCTCCTACAGGACTGACCACTACCGTGGAGCCGGGACGGTCCATGCAGCTAAGCTGGGATGGGTATAGCTGTCCGAATGCAGACAGCATGCAGGTATGGCGGAGGGTAGGGAGCTATGAGGTCATGCTGGATGACTGTACGATAGGCATGCCTGCCAATACGGGTTATGAGCTCATCGATCAGATCCCCATAGAACAGACCTCTTACCTGGATAATAATGATGGGCAGGGGCTGGCCCCGGGAGCTAACTACTGCTACCGGCTGGTGGCGAAATTTTCAGCGCTCAGTGGAGATGCCCTCAGCTATGTATCAGAAGAAGCCTGCGATAGCCTGATCCTGGATGCACCTGCCATCACAAACGTGGATGTAGAGACTACCAGTGAGACCAACGGAGAGATATTGGTGCGGTGGGTACCTCCTTACCAGGTGGACCCGGTAGCAGCGCCACCGGCATATACCTATGATCTTTTCCGTGGAGAAGGCGAAGGTCCGAGTGATGAGTACGAACTGGTTGAAGGTGGGATTTCGGATACGGTATATACCGATACCGGACTGAACACAGCCAACCTTGACTACAATTACTTTGTGCGCTTTTATGACAGTGGAGGGATACTGATTGATTCATCAGCGACAGCATCCTCTGTTCGCCTGGAGCTGACCCCTTTACTGAAAGCCATAGAAGTGAACTGGTCAGCGAACGTACCCTGGTCACTAAGAGATCAGGACTATCCGTACCATTATATATGGAGGGATCAGGTACTGGAAGGTGACCCCTCCCAGCTTGTTTTGATTGATTCAGTGAATGTAAACGGGAATGGGTTCATTTACCTGGATAACGGAGATCATAATGAAACCCCGCTGGATGAAGAGGTGGAGTACTGTTATTATGTGACCACCTACGGGAGCTATGACAATGAGCTGATAACCGAACCCCTTATCAACAGGTCACAGATCAGCTGCGCTCAGCCCAATGATACGATAGCGCCGTGCAGGCCCCCGGAGCTGGTGCTGGTCAATAACCTGAGCTGTGAAGAGATAGTGGCCAACCTGTCGTGTGGCACGAACATCTATTCAAATACACTGAGCTGGGGGGTGAGTGAGGATGCTGACTGTGATGACGACATAGTGTTTTACAATATCTACTATTCAGCCACAGGAGAAGAAGGAAGCTTTGAGGTGATCGACACCTCGTTTGATACGGAGTATACCCATGCCAACCTTACCTCCCTGAAAGGCTGCTACCAGGTTACGGCAGTAGACCGGTCAGGGAATGAGAGTGCATTTACCGAAACGATCTGTAATGACAACTGTCCGGTATATATACTTCCGAATGTATTTACACCGAATAATGATGGGAAGAACGATGTATTTGGTCCGAGGCATAATAATGGGCTGAATATTCAGGGGTTTGATAATTCTCTGTGTCCGCGATTTGTGCGTTCGGTTGTTTTCACGGTATTTGACCGGTCGGGCAATGAGGTGTACAGGTATGATTCGTTTGAGAACCCGAACGGCATCTTCATAAACTGGGATGGCACGAACAAAGTGGGAGATGAGCTTCCGGCAGGGGTTTATTATTATACAGCCGATGTGGAGTTTAACCGGCTAAACCCAAAGGATGAACGCGAAACGTTGAAAGGATGGGTTCAGATATTAAAATAGTTAATCCGAGCCCTGCTAATAGTCTTCTTATGCTCAAAAGGGTAGGAATCATTTCTTTGCTGCTACTTCTGGTCTCCTCTGTAGATCTGAAAGCCACCCATATCCGGGCAGGAGAGATTACCATCAAAGCGGACCCAGCGGATCCTTTAGCTTATGTATTTACTTTCACCGGAATAAGAGACAGGGGATCGTCTATTGAATTTGGAGACGGGATCTTCAGGTTTGGTGATGGAGAAGAATTATATATCGGCCCTGATTATCAGATTGTAAAGACCCCAATAAACGATCAGGTGGAAAGGGTCGACTTTATTGTTACCCACTCATATGAAGGCCCTGGTCCTTACATCGTGAGCTATGAGGAGAAAAATCGCAATGCGGACATTCTCAACATGGATAACTCGGTCAACACTACCTTTTATGTGGAGACCTACTTTGAGATTGATCCGTTTCTGGGAGAGAATGATTACCCGGTGCTGACTGTGCCCCCGATTGATTTTGCTGCAATAGGGGCATTGTTTATCCATAACCCCGGCGCTACGGATGCAGACGGTGACAGCCTTGCTTATAAGTTTGTTACCCCCAAGCAGGGGCGTAATATGGTTGTAAACAATTACCGTCCATTGAATGCCGAGGAGTTTTACGTAGATATCAATTATAACCAGGGTTCCGAGGAGCAGACTCCTCCAAAGCTTACCCTGAATGCCCTGACGGGTGATCTGGTCTGGAATGCTCCCGGAGATGCTATCCAGGGAGGTGTGCGGGAATACAATGTGGCCTTTATCGTAGAGGAATGGCGCGAGCGTGAGGGGGAGTGGTTTTTGATCAGCTATGTGACCCGGGACATGCAGATCATCGTGGAAGAAACGGATAATGAGCGACCGGAGCTGGAGGTTCCGGATGATATATGTGTGGAAGCAGGCACACGGGTAGAAGAGGTCATTCAGGGCACCGATCCTGATGGTCACCCGGTAAAGCTGGAAGCCTTTGGCGGACCCTTTGAGATATCCTCACCGGCGACCTATTCACCTGATCCGGCAACCTTCCAGGACCAGCCTGCCTTTTTGGACTTTGAGTGGAATACGGTGTGTGGCCATATTAGACTGAGGCCATATGAGGTACAGTTTAAAGTCACAGATGATCCTGAGACTGGCCCGAGCCTGGTCAATTTTGAGACCTTTGAGATCACCGTAGTGGGACCGGCTCCTACAGGACTGACCACTACCGTGGAGCCGGGACGGTCCATGCAGCTAAGCTGGGATGGGTATAGCTGTCCGAATGCAGACAGCATGCAGGTATGGCGGAGGGTAGGGAGCTATGAGGTCATGCTGGATGACTGTACGATAGGCATGCCTGCCAATACGGGTTATGAGCTCATCGATCAGATCCCCATAGAACAGACCTCTTACCTGGATAATAATGATGGGCAGGGGCTGGCCCCGGGAGCTAACTACTGCTACCGGCTGGTGGCGAAATTTTCAGCGCTCAGTGGAGATGCCCTCAGCTATGTATCAGAAGAAGCCTGCGATAGCCTGATCCTGGATGCACCTGCCATCACAAACGTGGATGTAGAGACTACCAGTGAGACCAACGGAGAGATATTGGTGCGGTGGGTACCTCCTTACCAGGTGGACCCGGTAGCAGCGCCACCGGCATATACCTATGATCTTTTCCGTGGAGAAGGCGAAGGTCCGAGTGATGAGTACGAACTGGTTGAAGGTGGGATTTCGGATACGGTATATACCGATACCGGACTGAACACAGCCAACCTTGACTACAATTACTTTGTGCGCTTTTATGACAGTGGAGGGATACTGATTGATTCATCAGCGACAGCATCCTCTGTTCGCCTGGAGCTGACCCCTTTACTGAAAGCCATAGAAGTGAACTGGTCAGCGAACGTACCCTGGTCACTAAGAGATCAGGACTATCCGTACCATTATATATGGAGGGATCAGGTACTGGAAGGTGACCCCTCCCAGCTTGTTTTGATTGATTCAGTGAATGTAAACGGGAATGGGTTCATTTACCTGGATAACGGAGATCATAATGAAACCCCGCTGGATGAAGAGGTGGAGTACTGTTATTATGTGACCACCTACGGGAGCTATGACAATGAGCTGATAACCGAACCCCTTATCAACAGGTCACAGATCAGCTGCGCTCAGCCCAATGATACGATAGCGCCGTGCAGGCCCCCGGAGCTGGTGCTGGTCAATAACCTGAGCTGTGAAGAGATAGTGGCCAACCTGTCGTGTGGCACGAACATCTATTCAAATACACTGAGCTGGGGGGTGAGTGAGGATGCTGACTGTGATGACGACATAGTGTTTTACAATATCTACTATTCAGCCACAGGAGAAGAAGGAAGCTTTGAGGTGATCGACACCTCGTTTGATACGGAGTATACCCATGCCAACCTTACCTCCCTGAAAGGCTGCTACCAGGTTACGGCAGTAGACCGGTCAGGGAATGAGAGTGCATTTACCGAAACGATCTGTAATGACAACTGTCCGGTATATATACTTCCGAATGTATTTACACCGAATAATGATGGGAAGAACGATGTATTTGGTCCGAGGCATAATAATGGGCTGAATATTCAGGGGTTTGATAATTCTCTGTGTCCGCGATTTGTGCGTTCGGTTGTTTTCACGGTATTTGACCGGTCGGGCAATGAGGTGTACAGGTATGATTCGTTTGAGAACCCGAACGGCATCTTCATAAACTGGGATGGCACGAACAAAGTGGGAGATGAGCTTCCGGCAGGGGTTTATTATTATACAGCCGATGTGGAGTTTAACCGGCTAAACCCAAAGGATGAACGCGAAACGTTGAAAGGATGGGTTCAGGTACTCAAGTAGATACTCAAAAGACGATTTTCTTCGATGGGGTGTGTAACCTATGTAATAGCTCTGTAAACTTTTTAATAGATCACGACAAAAAAAAGCAGTTCACTTTTGCTTCATTACAGTCTGAATATGCAGAGCGAATGTTTGATAAAACAGAGGTTGATCCAGGCCAGCTTGAGGGCATTGTCTACCTGAAGGGTCAGAAAATCCTCCGAAAGAGTGACGCGGTGTTGGAGATTGCCAGGGAGCTTGGTGGTGGCTGGTCATTGCTTTACGCTTTCAAGGTTATTCCGGGAGTTTTTAGAAACAAAATTTACGGGTGGATAGCAAAAAACCGGTATCGCTGGTTTGGGAAGCGAGACAGCTGCAGGTTGCCTACACCTGATCTTCGGGAAAGATTTCTGGATTCTTAGAGATGTTTTCTAATTTTACCCACCTAAAAAATTCAAACCAAAAAATATGCAGGCATTTGTATTCCCCGGTCAGGGGTCGCAGTTTCCCGGAATGGGGAAAGATCTATATGAAACTAACCCAAAAGCAAAAGAGTTATTCCAGCAAGCCGATGACATATTAGGCTTTAAGCTTTCAGACACCATGTTTAGCGGTACGGCTGAAGAGCTGAAGCAGACAAAAGTCACTCAACCGGCAATTTTCTTGCACAGTGTTGTTACTGCTATTGTTTCGGATAATTTCAACCCGGACATGGTCGCAGGCCATTCGTTGGGGGAGTTTTCCGCTTTAGTAGCTAATGGTGCCCTGAAGTTTGAAGATGGATTGAGCCTGGTCTCCAAACGGGCTATGGCCATGCAAAAGGCATGCGAACAGCAGGAGTCCACCATGGCAGCAGTGTTGGCCTTGCCAGATGAAAAAGTAGAAGAAATTTGTGCCACAATAGATGAGGTGGTAGTTGCTGCAAATTATAACTGTCCGGGGCAATTGGTTATTTCAGGATCGGTAAAAGGAGTTGAAATAGCTTGTGAGAAGCTGAAGGAAGCAGGAGCAAAAAGGGCGCTTATTCTGCCAGTTGGTGGAGCATTTCATTCGCCTTTTATGGAGCCTGCCAGGGAAGAACTGGCTGCTGCGATCGAGCAGACTCAGTTTGCGGATCCAAAATGCCCCATTTATCAGAATGTGGATGCAAAAGGGCATGTAGATGTAGCGGAAATTAAGGAAAACCTGGTAGCTCAACTTACAGCTCCTGTACGTTGGACACAAAGTGTACAGGCTATGGTGACAGCAGGAGCTACTACATTTGTAGAGTGCGGACCGGGTAAAGTGCTTCAGGGTTTGGTAAAGAAAATAGAGCCGTCTGTTGATGTAAGTAGTTTGTAAAGAAATGAAGATTAAGGTAATAAGTATTTTAGTGATGATATTGTTGGTATTTGGAGGGTGCAAAAAAGGCCCCTCCAAATCTCGTCAGCAGCAAAAAGGTAAACCAATGCCTTGTCCGGTCAAGGATTGCTAATGAGAAAGATCATCATAGCTCTGGATGGGTATTCCGGAACGGGGAAAAGTTCCACGGCTCGTGAAGTTGCAAAAGTGCTGGGTTATACGTACATTGACAGTGGAGCTATGTATCGGGCAACCACCCTTTATTTTTTGGAGAATGGCGTAAATATGCAGGACCCCGACTCGATAAATAAAGCATTGAGGGATCTGCAGATTACTTTTAGAGGAGAAAAGGTACTACTTAATAACCGGGATGTGACCAACCAGATCAGATCCATGAAAGTAAATGAGCATGTAAGTATAGTTAGTGCTATTTCTCCTGTAAGAAGTGAGATGGTAAGCCAGCAACAGCGGATGGGAAATAAGAAAGCCATCGTTATGGATGGGCGGGATATTGGCACGGTAGTTTTTCCAAAAGCTGAGCTTAAGGTCTTCATGACAGCTAATGCAAAAGTGCGGGCACGCAGACGGCAGCTTGAGCTTCAGGAAAAAGGTGTTTTTGAGGAACTTAATACAATAGAGAGTAATTTACTAGAGAGAGATAAAATTGACTCAACGAGAAAAGAGTCGCCATTAAAAAAAGCGGAAGGTGCAGTAGAGGTGGATACCTCTGACATGACGTTTCAGGAACAAGTTCAGCACATTGTAGAGTTAGCAAAGCAAAAGATTTATGAAAATTGAAATAGACCAAAATTCAGGCTATTGTTTTGGAGTTGAGTTTGCCATACAAATGGCTGAAGATGAACTGAAGGAAAGTAAGGAACTCTATTGCCTCGGAGATATAGTCCATAATGCTATGGAAGTAGAGCGGCTCTACAAAAAGGGGTTAAGGACTATTGATCGCGAAGAGCTCAATCAGGTCCATGATTGCAAAGTACTGATACGTGCCCATGGAGAGCCCCCTGAGACCTATGAGGTTGCTCTCAAAAACAATATTGAACTCATCGATGCCTCCTGTCCGGTAGTCCTGAAATTACAAAACCGGGTCAAACATGCATATGATAAAGCAAGTGAAGTGAAAGGGCAGGTAGTGATCTATGGCAAACCTGGTCATGCTGAGGTAATAGGGCTTACAGGCCAGACCAATGATGATGCTATTATAATTACACAGGAAAAGGATCTGGATCAGATAGATTTCACCAGGCCTGTGACCCTTTTTAGCCAGACTACGAAGAGCACTGCTGGCTTTTATAAAATGAAAGAGCTCATCGAAAAGCGGATCAGAGAGGCCAAAGGAACGGTGAATGTTGAGGATTTTTCCGCTAATGACAGTATTTGTCGGCAGGTATCCAATCGTGAACCCAAGATGATCGAGTTTTCAAATCGTAATGATGTCATTGTTTTTGTTGCTGGTAAGAAGAGCTCAAATGGCCGGGCGTTATATAATGTATGCTTAAGTCAAAATCCCCGAAGTTACTTTGTGGAAAACGAATCGGAGATTGATATGCAGTGGTTCCATCAGGGAGATAGTGTAGGCATTTGTGGCGCTACTTCTACTCCCCGTTGGTTGATGGAAAAAGTAGCCGATTACCTGACTGCACAGGAAGAAGTGTCGGCATCAGTGTAACACCCGGAAAATGGGGTGAAAACACTTTTTTATTGATTCTCTTAAACATTTCATTTGAACAATTTTTTTGTATTTTTGTCCCGATTTTCAAGTAGTCGCAACTATACAAAATGTCGAAAACGATTAAGCTAAAGAGAGGCTTTGATATCAATCTTGTTGGTAAGCCGGAGAAAAAAGTCTCAAGAACAATCACCTCAGAAACTTACGCATTAAAACCAACCGATTTTATAGGCATGAAGCGGCCAAAATTGTTGGTGAAAGAAGGGGATACTGTGAAGGCCGGTACTCCGATGCTATATGATAAACTCTCAGACAAGGTGAAGTACTGCTCTCCTGTAAGCGGGGAAGTAGTAGAAATAAAAAGAGGAGAAAAGCGTAAGCTGCTTGAAATAAAAGTCCTCGCTGATAAAGAAATAAGCTACGAGAAATTTAAGAGTCATTCGGTTTCAGATATTGCGGGATTAAGTAGAGAAGCTATAGTGGAGCAGATGCTCGATGGTGGAGTATGGCCGCAAGTCATCCAGCGACCATTTGGATTGGTAGCTAACCATGAAGACACGCCAAAAGCTATATTCATATCGGCCTTTGATTCCAATCCTTTAGCTCCGGACCTGGCATTTACATTGCAGGATAAGGCGCAATTTTTTCAGGCAGGTATTGACATATTAAAAAAACTTACTTCAGGTGCTGTTCACCTCAATATAGATGGTAAGGCAGAAGTAGATCAGATTTTTTCTCAGGCCAAAGGAGTAGAGCTAAATAAAATTTCAGGAAAACATCCTGCAGGAAATGTAGGTGTACAGATCCATCATATCGATCCGGTCAATAAGGGGGACCTTGTCTGGACCCTTTCGCCGTACGGTGTTGCTCAGATAGGACAATTGTTTCTGGAAGGTAAATACGATGCATCCAGGATAGTTGCCATCACGGGTTCGGAGGTTACAAATCCTTCTTATGTTAAGGCTCACTCAGGCGCTATGGTTGGGAAACTGGTAGAAGGTGGAGTGTCTGAAGGAAACATCCGTTATATCTCCGGAAATGTACTGGTGGGTGAAAACGTAGGAAAAGGAGGATACCTGGGGTACTATCATAACCAGGTAACTGTCATCCCTGAGGGAGATTATGAGGAATTTTTGGGCTGGCTGAAACCAACGACAAAAAAATTAAGTTTCCACAAAGCGATTGGCTTGCTTTCATTCCTGAATGGGTCCAAAGAATTTAAGGTGGATACCAATACTCATGGAGAGCAGAGAGCTTTCGTGGTTACAGGAGCATTCGAAAAGGTACTTCCGATGGACATTTTGCCTACATACCTGTTTAAGGCGATCTTATCCAACGATTATGATGAAATGGAAGCGCTGGGTATTTTCGAATTGATCGAAGAAGATGTGGCCATTTGTGAATTTATAGATCCATCAAAGAATGACCTTCAAAAGATATTGAGAGAAGGATTAGAGTTAATACAAGAAAGCTAGAGAGTTAATGAAGCCGTTACAAAATCTGTTTGATAAGCTTAAGCCCAACTTCGAAAAGGGAGGAAAATGGGAGAAGTTTTACACCTTATACGAAGGTCACCGAACCATTGCATTTGCACCTGATCTTACCACTAGTAAAACAGGAACGCAGATCAAGGATGCAGTAGACCTGAAGCGCGTAATGATCACTGTAGTGATTGCCATGGTCCCATGTTTGATTTTCGGAATGTGGAATGTAGGCCATCAGCATTTTATTGCTACAGGTGTAGAAGCTACGCTGTTGGATACGTTCTGGATCGGGGCATTGAAAGTAGTTCCGATCTTAATTGTGTCTTATGCAGTAGGTCTGTTAACTGAGTTTATTTTTTGTGTTATTCGTAACCACCCTATCAGTGAAGGATATTTGGTGACAGGGATGTTGATAGCCCTGGTGGTGCCTGCCACTATACCACTTTGGCAGGTAGCTATTGCTACGGTCTTCGCTGTGGTAATTGGTAAGGAAGCCTTTGGCGGAACGGGAATGAATATCCTCAATGTAGCACTTACGGCCAGAGCGTTTCTGTACTTTGCATACCCTTCGCAAATATCGGGAGATGTATGGACCTATTTTGGTGATAAGCAACCTGTAGATGGGTTCAGTGGAGCTACGGTTTTAGCGTATGGGGCTACAGCAGTTGCTAACGGAACAGATATGATGACAGATATGGCAGGTCACTGGTATGACGGTATGTTCACCTTCTGGAATATGTTTATCGGCGTTATTCCAGGAAGTATCGGGGAAACGTCTACTTTGATGTGCCTGATAGGAGCAGCTATTTTGATCGCGACAGGAGTAGGAAGCTGGAAAATAATTTTTAGTGTTTTTGCCGGAGCGTATGGAATGGGACTTGTTTTTAACCTTGCCGGTGATAATAGCTTCATGGAAATGCCATCCCACTTTCATCTGGTAGCTGGCGGTCTGGCATTCGGTGCTGTGTTTATGGCTACAGATCCGGTTTCAGCAGCTCAGACGGAAACAGGTAAATGGATCTATGGTTTCCTGATTGGAATACTAACCGTTTTGATACGAGTAGTTAACCCTGCTTATCCGGAAGGAATCATGCTGGCAATTCTGTTTATGAACGTTTTTGCCCCGCTTATTGATTACTATGTAGTAGATGCTAACAAAAAAAGAAGATTAAAACGTGCAACGGTCTAACACTTACATCATATTATTTTCAATTGCTCTCACGGTAGTGCTGGGTGGCATGCTCTCACTTGCTTCTGTAGGCTTGAAACCTGCACAGCAAAAGCAGATTGAACTGGACACCAAGAAAAAGATCCTTGGGGCGGTAATGGATATTTCTACCATAAAAGATCCAAATGAAATACTTGCACTATATGACAAAAAAGTAGAGTCTGTAGTAGTGGATATCAATGGGGACCCCGTAGAAACGGATCAGAAAGGGAATCCGGTAGTGGCTGAAAAAGTCAACATCCAAAAAAATTATCGGTTGCCAAGGGAGGAGCGATTGTACCCTGTCTTCAAATTTATGAGTGACGATGACCCTGATCAGGTGGAGGCATTTATCTTTCCTATGTTTGGAAGTGGACTATGGGATTGGATCTCAGGATATATGGCTATTGATAAAGACCTGAATACAGTAAGAGGAGTGGCATTTGACCATAAGCAGGAAACTCCCGGACTTGGCGCGAGAATTACGACCAGTGTCATTCAGGATCGCTATGTAGGCAAAGAAATATACAATGAGCAGGGAGAGCTTGTTTCTGTAACGATGGTTAAAGGTGAAGGAAACTCTGGTCTTTCGGACCATGAAGTAGATGGAATGTCCGGAGCCACAATGACCGCTAAAGGTGTAAACAGTATGATAGAGCAATACCTTGAATGCTACCAGGCATATATTTCAAAAATTAAATCAGACGCAGATAATAAGCTAGCGCTCAATTAATAAATAGAAGGAACTTATGAGCACTGAAACGACAGTAGAATCACCGGAAGTTAAAGAAGATGTAAAACAGGCTTCTGAGGGACTCCTTTCGAAGAGACGAAAAAGAATAGTAAAAGATCCTTTGAATGAAGATAACCCAATTACCGTACAGGTACTCGGGATATGTTCAGCTCTGGCGATTACCATCAAGATGGAACCCACATTGGTTATGTCCATCGCGGTGGTTTTTGTAATTGTCTTCTCCAATCTTATCATTTCCGTAATGCGAAACCTTATACCGGGTCGTGTGCGGATTATTGTACAGTTGGCAGTCATTGCTACCCTGGTAACCCTGGTAAGTGAGGTTTTGAAAGCTTACTACTTTGATATGTATAAGGTTTTGGGAGCATTTGTGGGACTGATCATTACAAACTGTATCGTAATGGGCCGACTGGAGGCTTTCGCTATGGCTAACAAACCGTATGATTCAATTTTGGACGGTCTGGGAAGTGGTTTTGGTTACGCCTGGATCATTTTAGTTGTAGCTTTTTTCAGAGAAATTTTTGGATCCGGGTCTGTATTTGATTTTAAAGTTTTTGCAGCATTAGGCTGGGAAAACTTCCCAACGAATGGATTGATGGTGGATTCTATCGGAGCCTTTATGGTTTTGGGAATTCTGATATGGATTCAGCGACACAAAACAGGATACGTAGAAAACTAAAAGTTAAACCGAGAAAGAAATGGACCTATTTAATATAGTAATAAAAGCAACCTTTATTGATAACATGATCTTTGCCTACTTTCTGGGCATGTGTTCGTTTCTTGCAGTATCAAAGAAGGTATCCACAGCCTTTGGATTGGGACTGGCTGTGATTTTCGTTTTGACGATCACTGTACCGATCAACTGGCTGCTGCAGGAATATGTACTTAAAGAAGGAGCGCTTGCCTGGATGGGTAAGGAATTTGCAACCATAGATCTCACCTTCCTGCAGTTTATCATGTTCATTGCGGTAATTGCTTCTATGGTGCAGCTGGTAGAGATGATCATTGAGAAATTTTCCCCTGCACTTTACGGTTCATTGGGAATTTTCCTTCCACTGATCGCTGTAAACTGCTCTATTCTTGGAGGGTCATTGTTTATGGTACAAAGGGATTATTCAATAGCCCAGGCTACAGCTTATGGTTTTGGCTCAGGACTTGGTTGGTTTTTAGCTATCATAGCTCTCGCAGCAATAAGAGAAAAACTTAAGTATTCAGCAGTTCCTGACGGACTAAAAGGTCTTGGCATTACAATGCTCATTACCGGTCTGATGGGAATAGCATTCAAATCTTTTATAGGTATTTCTATATAATAGATTAATTTCACTTAAAGAGTATTAAGGGGCTTTGCAGTAATGTAAAGTCTTTTTTGTAGTATATGAATCCCTCAAATCCTTATCGAGTTTAACAAATCCAAAACTCCGTTTTCTATAATTCGTAAAAGGTTTTGTTAATTTGCTCATATGAACGTACAGGCATTATTTAAGTATTTTTTGCGGGGTCTTCTGCTCGTTGCCCCGGTGGGTTTAACGATTTACATCATAGTTATTATGGTTCAATGGGCGGATAACCTCATTCCGATCAAAATACCCGGAGCTGGGTTATTGACCGTTTTCCTTGTCACATCACTGGTCGGCTACCTGGCCAATACCATCATAGCAAGACCTTTTTTTGATGTGGTAGGCAGTATGCTCAAAAAAGTACCTCTGGTCAATTTTATTTACACTTCAATAAACGATCTGGTAACGGCTTTTGTGGGAGACAAAAAGAAGTTTGATGCGCCGGTCCTCGTTCCTTTTGATAGTCATGGAGTTCTTTTTAAGCCTGGATTTATTACTCATAAAGACCTGGAAGAGATTGGTTTACCCGGAAAGGTGACTGTTTACCTCCCTCATTCGTACAATTTTTCCGGGAATGTATTTATCGTCGATAAGTCAAAACTGATTCCACTAGCCGGACGTAATACCGAAATCATGAAATACATCGTGTCAGGTGGTGTTTCCGGATATATGAAGACAAAAGAAGACAAACCTGATACCTTGAATAATCCTCACGCCTAGTGATTCAGATGATTATTCTGAGGTTTTGTGAAAAATAAATCATTTTATCTTTGGTATTCGATAATAATGATGTTTAATTTTGTATTGAATTTCAAACAATAAAGTTGAGTAAGACAACAAACATATCAGCAATTCCTTTCCTAAGGCCCAGATTCCCCAGGCGCTAAGCCTGATATGTATTTCCAGGGTACTAGTGTAGAAGCTTACGCCGTACCCCAACTCTCAAGCTTTTTTTTCGTTATTCTTTCAATTTATTTCTTCATTAAAAATGGACAAATTCATTGTATCCGTTGCTGATACATCACATGAACACTTTGCAGAGGCTATATGCGAATTAATGGCTGATAGCGCTGAAAAGCGGGGTACCGGGATTGCAAGGCGATCTCCCGAGTACATAGCAACGAAAATGAGGGACCGCAAAGCCATAATTGCACTGACAAGAAAAGGAAATCTGGCGGGTTTCTGCTATATCGAGACCTGGGGTCACGAAAAGTACGTAGCAAACTCCGGCTTGATTGTTCACCCTGACTATCGCAATAATGGGTTAGCGCAGGCGATTAAGGCAAGAGCGTTTAAGCTATCCAGAGAGCGTTATCCAAAGGCTAAGCTATTCGGGCTCACTACCAGCATGGCTGTGATGAAAATCAACTCAGACCTGGGTTACCGGCCGGTAGCTTTTTCTGAGCTTACTGATGATGAGTCCTTCTGGAAAGGCTGTAGCAGCTGTGTAAACTACGATATTTTAAAAAGTAAAAATCACCAGATGTGCCTTTGTACGGGTATGCTGTATGACCCTGAGGAGAAGAAGCGCAAATGGAAGAACAAGAGCGAAAAAGTTCAGGAGAAAATTATGTTTTGGAAGCAAAAAGTAAAAACAAAATGAGCGAAAAAAAGAAAGTAGTGCTGGCCTTCAGTGGGGGTCTGGATACCACTTATTGTGCGATCTACCTGAAAGAAAAGGGATATGATGTACATACGGTAACCGTAAACACCGGAGGTTTTACTACTGATGAATTAAATGAGATTGAGAATAAGTCAAATTCACTGGGAGCTTCCAGTCATTTGAACATCGATGCAACGGAGGAATTTTACCGGAAATCGATAAAGTATCTGATAGCAGGCAATGTGCTGAAGAACAATACTTATCCCTTGTCAGTGAGTGCGGAGCGGGTATTTCAGGCCACTGCCATTGCCAAACAAGCTTTGAAAACAGGAGCTGCAGCTATTGCTCATGGTAGCACCGGAGCAGGTAATGATCAGGTACGTTTTGACATGATTTTCAATATCATTTGTCCGGAAGTTGAAATCATCACGCCTATCCGGGACCACAAGCTCTCTCGTGAAGAAGAAATCCGGTTTTTAGTAGATCATGGAGTGGAGGGAAATTGGGAAAAGGCGCTCTACTCTGTCAACCAGGGACTTTGGGGCACCTCTGTGGGCGGCAAAGAAACGCTTACGTCCAATCAGTACCTGAATGAAGAGGCTTTCCCAAGTCAACTAAAGGAACAGGCTGAGAAATCGGTGACGATCACCTTCGAAAAGGGAGAACCTGCAGGTTTTGAAGGAAAGAAAATGAGCGCTGTATCGGTTATCGAAGCATTAAATAATGAAGCTCGAAAGTATGCGATAGGCAGGGATATTCATGTGGGAGATACGATCATCGGTATTAAAGGGCGAGTAGGTTTTGAAGCTGCTGCACCTCTTATTCTGATTAAAGGACACCATGCGTTGGAGAAACACGTACTTACCAAAAACCAACTGCTCATCAAGGATCAGCTGGCCCTGACTTATGGCAACCTTCTCCATGAAGGTCATTATCTGGATCCGGTGATGAGAGATATTGAACAGTTTTTTGAGAGTACACAGCAGTATGTGACCGGGGAGGTGAAAATTCACCTGGCTCCCTATCGGTTTTATGTAATAGGTATCGAGTCTGCGCATGACCTTATGCAGTCCAGTTTTGGGAAGTACGGAGAGATGAATAATACCTGGTCAGGTGAAGATGTGAAAGGATTTGCGAAGATCTTTGGAAATCAAAATATGATTTATCACAAAGTACATCAGGATGACTAAAATAAAAGCGGGGATCTATGGAGCCGCGGGCTATACTGCGGGGGAGTTAATACGGATATTGGTCAATCACCCGGAGGTAGAAATTACCTGTGCACAAAGTGGCAGTCAGGCGGGGAAACCAGTTACTGCTATTCATACGGATCTGGTAGGCGAAACGGATCTGATTTTTGAGGCTCACCTCGACCTTGAGCGACTGGATGTGTTGTTTATGTGTAAAGGTCATGGAGAATCTAAAACATTCCTACAGGAAGTCAGTCTCCCTGATCATCTGAAAATTGTGGACCTTAGTCATGATTTCAGGCTGAAAGCTACCGGGAATGATTTTGTGTACGGATTGCCTGAAATCAATCGTTCTGAAATCCTGAAAGCTCAAAGAATAGCTAATCCGGGCTGTTTTGCTACATGCATTCAGCTGGGACTACTTCCTGCAGCAGCTCATGGAATGATCCTGTCGGAGGTTCACACTACAGGTATCACAGGATCTACCGGAGCAGGGCAATCTCTTTCTGCTACTTCTCATTTTTCATGGAGAAATAACAACATGAGTGTATACAAGGCTTTTACACACCAGCATCTTGGTGAGATCGGAGAGAGCCTGGAGCAGGTTAGTGGAAAAGACTTTACCGTGAATTTTATTCCTTACCGGGGAAATTTTACCCGGGGGATAATCGTATCTTCTTATTTTGAAACTGAGATGTCAGAACAGGAAGCTTACGAAAAATATACAGCATTTTACGAATCACACCCCTTTACTCATGTGATCAAAAGTAATCCGGACCTGAAAATGGTGGTAAATACCAATAAAGCCCTGGTTTTTCTACAGAAGGAAGGATCTAAGCTGTTAGTGATCTCAATCATTGACAACTTGCTCAAAGGCGCTTCCGGACAGGCGGTTCAAAACATGAACCTTATGTTTGGTATGGAGGAAACAATGGGTCTTAAATTAAAATCTACAAGCTTTTAAAAATGGAACTGGAAGAAAACAAAATTGCGATTATCGGGGCAGGAAATCTTGGTATTTCTATTGCCAGAGGGGTGACTAAGAAGAGGATACAACATCCTGAATATATTTTTTTAACCAGAAGAAATCCGGAGGCTATTTCTTACCTGCTAAAGGAAGATTATCGAGTTACGGAAGATAATCATAAAGCGGTACAATCATCACGGATTATTATGCTCTGTGTGCAGCCCAAGCAGCTGGGCGCATTGATGGAAGAGATAAAACCGGCAATTCGTAAAGACCACATTCTGGTCTCAGTGATCACTGGTGTCTCTATAGCGGAGATCAAAAAACACCTGGATATTGACGTCCCTGTGGTGCGGGCTATGCCAAATACGGCTATAGCCATTGGTGAGTCCATGACCTGTCTGACTTCAGAGGATGGTATGGATTGCCTGATCGAGGTGCAGAAGATCTTCAATGCTTTGGGAAAGACCCTTATCATAGAAGAGAAGCTAATGCAGGCAGCTACGGTGCTTGGGGCCAGCGGGATCGCCTTTTTTATGCGGTATCTTAGAGCTGCCACACAGGGCGGGGTCCAGATGGGCTTTCATTCTGAAGACGCACAGATGATTGCAGTACAAACGGCAAAAGGAGCAGCATCACTTATTTTGGAGAATGGGCAGCACCCTGAGGTGGAGATAGACAAAGTGACTACTCCGGAAGGATGCACCATAGCCGGCCTCAATGAAATGGAACATCAGGGACTAAGCTCTGCCTTGATCAGAGGGTTAATGACATCATACGAAAAGATTAAAAATATCAAATAAATGAAGCACTTTACGTCTGTTGATGATGTGAGTGACCCGAAAGGGTTAGTACAGGAAGCATTAGAGATCAAAAAAGATCCGTTTCAGTGGGAATCACTGGGACGGAACAAAACGATAGGCCTGCTCTTTTTTAATTCCAGCCTGCGAACCCGAATGAGTACTCAGCGTGCTGCTCAAAACCTGGGCATGCATGTATTGGTAATGAACATTACTCAGGACTCCTGGCAAATAGAGATGGAGGATGGAGTAGTAATGGATGCCGGGAAAGCTGAACACGTAAGGGAAGCGGCGGCAGTTTTAGGGGCTTACTGTGATATCCTCGGAATCAGATCCTTTCCGGGACTACAAGACAGAGATGAAGATTACCAGGAACTTACCATCAATGCTTTTAAAAAGCATGCGGGAGTGCCTGTTGTAAGCCTGGAGTCCGCTACTTTGCATCCGTTGCAGTCGCTCGCTGACTGGATCACGATTGAGGAGCTGAAACAGCAGAAGCGGCCCAAAGTAGTCATGACCTGGGCTCCGCATGTGAAAGCTTTGCCGCAGGCTGTGCCTAATTCTTTTGCTCAATGGATGCGCCAGGCAGATTTTGACTTTACCATTACGCACCCTCAGGGAATGGAATTAGATGAGCAGTTTACGAAAGGCGTTGCCATCGAATATGACCAGGAAAAAGCCTTACGGAATGCGGATTTCGTCTACGTGAAAAACTGGTCAGGTTATCAGGATTATGGCGCTGTGAAAAAGGCTCCTGAATGGATGGTTTCACAGAAAAAACTGTCAGGTACAAACAATGCTAAGGTCATGCATTGCTTACCGGTACGTAGAAATGTAGTCATAGCTGATGATGTGCTGGATAGTAGCAGCTCTGTAGTGATCCGGCAGGCTACCAATCGGATATACTCAGCCCAGGCAGTGCTGAAGGAAATCCTGGAAGTTTTATGAGCAAGCAAAAACTGCATATCATAAAAATAGGCGGAGCTGTTATCGAGAATCCTGAGATGCTGGAGTCTTTTTTGAATGGCTTTCAGCAGGTTGAAGGATTGAAAATCCTGGTTCATGGAGGAGGCAGAATCGCTACCGAAATTGGCGAAAAGCAGGGAATAAAGGCCAATATGGTAGAGGGCAGGCGAGTGACTGATGATCAGACCATTGACCTTGTCACTATGGTGTACGGAGGCCTGGTAAATAAAAAAATGATTGCTCGCTTACAGTCCATGGGGATCAATGGCATTGGTATGACGGGTGCTGACGGCAATATCATCAAGTCTCAAAAGAGACCGATTAAGGATGGTGTGGATTACGGATGGGTTGGAGACCCAAAAGAAGTTGAGGCCGGGGTGCTGAAGCAACTGCTTGAGGCGGGCCTTACTCCGGTGATAGCCCCGCTGACTCATGATGGAAATGGGAAGATCCTGAATACGAATGCTGATACCATGGCTGGAACAGTAGCTGTGGCCATGGCAGCATACTTTGATGTGGAACTGTCTCTGACGTTTGAACTGGAAGGTGTGATGAAGGATATTAATGATCCAAACTCACTGATCCCAACATTCCGGCATGACTATTTTGAAGAAATGAAAGTTTCCGGTGCGATCCACAGCGGAATGATCCCTAAATTAGAAAATGCATTCTATGCACTTTCCAAAGGAGTGAAGGATGTAAGAATTTGTAAATTCGACCAAATTCATTCTAAAAATGGCACCTTCCTTCAGATATAGTATTGACCAGCTTCACAAGGAGGCCGTCAAGGTTCTTGCTGACCTGATAGAAATACCGAGTATTAGCACAGAGGAGGATAAGACCGCTGACTATATTCAGCGGTATTTTGAAGAACGCGAGGTTTCCGTTTCCAGAAAGGGTAATAATATCTGGGTAAAGAACCTCCATTTTGATGGAAGCAAGCCTACGTTGCTCTTAAATTCCCATCACGATACTGTCAAACCAAATAAAGGATATACGAAAGACCCTCATAAAGCGATCCAGGAAGAAGGGAAGCTGTATGGGCTCGGGAGTAATGATGCAGGAGGGCCCCTGGTTTCACTTATGATGGCATTTCTGTACTTCTACACACAGCAGGACCTGAAGTATAATATTGTCTTTGCTGCTACCGCCGAAGAGGAGATCTCAGGAGCCGGAGGAGTAAGGAGTGTTTTGAGGGAAATAGGTGATATCAGCTTTGGGATCGTTGGTGAGCCTACGGAGATGGATATGGCTGTTAGTGAAAAAGGATTGATGGTGCTGGATTGTGAAGTAAAGGGTGTCTCGGGGCATGCAGCACGAGAAGAGGGTGTAAATGCCATTTATGAAGCTATGAAAGCTGTTGACTGGTTCAGGTCATTCAGGTTTCCAAAGGAATCGGAGCATCTGGGACCGGTAAAAATGTCGGTTACGATGATCGAAGCAGGATCGCAGCACAATGTAGTTCCCGAAAGCTGCCGGTTTGTGGTAGATGTGCGCACTACGGATGCCTACTCAAATGAAGAAACCCTGGACATCATTAGAGAGCATGTCTCTTGTGAGGTAAAGGAGCGCTCTACCAGGCTACAGCCGTCCAGGATAGACAAAGAGCATGAGTTGATCAAGGCTGCTGAGGCTTTGGAGATTCACTTTTTTGGTTCGCCGACTATGAGCGACCAGGCATTGATGCCTTTCCCTACTGTTAAAATTGGTCCGGGAGTCTCTGACCGCTCACACACCGCAGATGAGTTTATCTACCTGAGTGAAATCAGA
This sequence comes from Marinoscillum sp. HNIBRBA16962, assembly GCF_057801515.1. Lineage (NCBI taxonomy): Bacteria > Pseudomonadati > Bacteroidota > Cytophagia > Cytophagales > Reichenbachiellaceae > Marinoscillum > Marinoscillum sp. HNIBRBA16962. Next base: position 1,469,655 of record NZ_CM173603.1, read on the forward strand.
GAAGGGATTTCGGGTTACCTGACACTACTAAATAAACTTTTTAAAACGAATTAGATACTGATGAAGCTCTGGCAAAAATCTACGGATGTCAATAAGAAAATTGAAGAATTCACGATCGGGAATGACCAGGAATTGGACCTTTTGCTGGCGCCTTTTGATGTTTTGGGATCACTGGCACATATAAGGATGCTCCAAAGTATCAATCTGCTTACTGAGGATGAGTTGAAAGTTCTTGAGGCAGAATTGAAGCTGCTCTACCAAAAAGCGGAAGCCGGAGAGCTTACCATAGAGCCGGGCATTGAAGATATACACTCCCAGGTGGAGCTACTCCTGACCCAAAAACTGGGGGATGTGGGTAAAAAGATCCATAGCGGACGGTCACGAAATGATCAGGTGCTGGTTGACCTGAAAATGTATTTTCGGTTTGAGATTGAGCAGATAGTGGGTTTGGTTGAGCAGCTTTCAAAGGTATTACTTGCGCAGAGTACAAAATACAAGGAGGTATTAATTCCGGGTTATACCCACATGCAGGTGGCTATGCCTTCTTCCATTGGTTTGTGGCTTGGGGCTTATGCCGAGAGTCTTTCAGATGACCTGATCGCTTTGAAGGGTGCTTATGACCTGGCCAATAAGAACCCATTAGGTTCGGCAGCCGGATATGGATCTTCTTTTCCACTGGACAGGGAAATGACGACAAGCCTCCTGGGCTTTGAGGAACCAAATTACAATGTGGTGTATGCACAGATGACCAGAGGTAAAACAGAAGTTGGGCTGGCAAATGCGATTGCTTCGGTGGCATCCACGCTGAGTAAGCTAGCTATGGATATCTGCATGTATGCTGGTCAGAATTTTGGATTTATTTCATTCCCTGATGAACTAACTACCGGATCGAGCATCATGCCTCACAAGAAGAACCCGGATGTCTTTGAGCTGATTCGCGGCAGATGTAATCAGCTGATGGCATTACCTAATGAGCTGAATTTGCTACTAAGCAATTTGCCAAGCGGCTATCACCGGGATTTGCAGCAATTAAAAGAACATCTGTTCCCCGGTATTCAGACCCTGAAGCAATGCCTGGATATTGCCAGTTTTTCACTGGAACAAATCAGAGTAAACGATACTGTCATCAGGGATGTGAAATATGATTATTTGTTCACCGTTGAGCTGGTCAATGAACTGGTCTTAAAAGGCGTCCCTTTTAGAGAAGCTTACAAGGAAGTGGGCAAACAAGTGGAAGAAGGTACCTATAAAGCTAACAGGGAGATTGACCATAAGCATTTGGGGAGTATAGGAAATTTAGCCAATGATCAAATAGCTGAAAAAATAAAAAGGGAACTTGATAAGTTTCCTTTCGGTCACGTACGTGATGCGTATCAGAAGTTGACTAAATGAGCTTAACTGAATGGTACTGATTCGAAATCAGGTTCCAACTTTCCGCCTTCCGCCTTTGTTGGGGTGTTGTCACCAACAAGTTTCCAGTTTCCAAGGGAACTAGCCAGGTTTCCTTTCGATTCGGAATCATCCAAAACAATAACCTTACTTATAAGTTGCAGATAATGAGAGCTTTATAAAGGATTGCTCTCCTTCTTGGGTGCAAGAATTGTACCCGTGTCGAAACCGACTTAAGTAGCCTTTCGACACTATGTTGGATTTAAACAAATTGAAAGTGATGAAGTATTTAATAAAAACTACTTTATTGACTTTGTTGCTGACATTTGTAGGAAGTCAACTGTCAGCACAGGAAGTATTTGTAGCAACAGATAAAAGCTTGAGAACCGACTTTAGCAAGCTAAAAACCTACACATGGGCCAGCTATGCTAAAAACGAAAACGATGCTGTTTATACACTAAATGATATGGTTTTGAAGAAGAAGATCAGAAAAGCCATAGAATATGAGTTAGCAGCAAGAGGATATAAAAAAGTAGAGTCTGACCCGGACTTTCTGGTAAATTTCAGAGTATTTGAGGAAGAGGGTGAATTTCCAGGGTATGTAGATGTCTATAAAGATGAGAACTACTGGACACCTGGCGAGTTAAGAAAAGATATGATTGGCATAGTACCGGAAGCTGAAATCAGAGAAAGAGATGACATACGGAATTATCGATTCAAAGATGGTACTTTGCTGATTGATTTTGTAGATATGGATACATACGCCAGAATCTGGACAGGATATGCCTCTGGCATTAAGGATGATTACGTTTTAGACCGTGAGCTTGATGGCGTTCGCAAAGTCGTTCAGAAGATCTTTGCGGAATATCAGTTTACAGCAGGTGAAGGCGCCTGAAACAATATTAAATACCTAATAGTAAAAAGTAAGGACAGCCCCGATAGGTTTTTATTTGAAGGGCTGTCCTTTTTTCGTGTTAGAAATTGATACTTAATAGATATCCGTCTAATTTGCGTAGTATGTCATTGACGGAACGCTCAACTGAAAACCCCAAACCTTTTCACATCTACCGGTCATCAGCCGGGTCCGGAAAAACATTCACATTAGCCCGTTCCTATCTCACATTGGCACTCAGCCGTCCCAATGCTTTTCGAAACATTCTTGGTGTCACCTTTACCAATAAGGCTACCGAAGAGATGAAAAGCAGGATAGTGGATATTCTGAAGGATCTGGCTGAAGGGAAGAACCACCCAATGCGAAAAGACCTTTGTGATTTGCTGGAGATCACCGAAGATGAATTGCAAAAAAGAGCTTCCGGAACCCTGTCAGATATTCTACACCAGTATGGTCGTTTTTCAGTAGTTACTATTGACAGTTTTTTTCACCAGGTAATACGCTCATTTGCTCGTGAGATGGGACTCCAGGGTACATTTACCATAGACCTGGACCTGGATAAGGTTTTGCAACTGGTGATCGATCAGATGCTCCTGGAAGTAGGGGAAGAGAAGCAAAAAGAGTTGAGAAGCTGGCTGACACAATTTGCCGAAAATAAGGTGGAAGAAGGCCAGTCCTGGGATTTTCGCAGAGACATCTCCGCACTGGGTAAAGAGATACTGAAAGATGATTTTAAAGCGTATGCTTCACAGGTCTTAAAGCTGAGTGAACAACCTGGTTTTTTTAACCAACTCCGAAAAGACCTGAACAAGGTAAAATACAGCTTTGAAAACCAGCTGACCAGGATGGCCAGGGAGGTGATTGGGAAGCTTGAAAATGAAGGTATAGACCCCACATCTTTTACCAGGGGGCTGAGTGGTCCCGTTGGCGTTTTTTATAAACTGCTCGGGACTGATTCCAGACGGTTTGAGGTGTCGGATTCACGTAAGGCGGCTGCTGGTGATAAATCCAAATGGCTGAAGAAAGCGGATCTGGGTGATGTTCGGCTAAATCAGGTTTTGGATGATTTTGTGCTGGATCAGTATCAGCAGGTGATCAGCTACATCGATAAAAATTTGATCAACTACTTATCGGCCCAGGAGGTGCTCAGGTATTTTTATGCCTTCGGGATCCTGGCCCAGATTAACAAGTATCTGCAGCAGTATCGGGATGACAATGATGTGATGCTCATCGCGGATCTTCCCGATTTCCTACATCAAATTATCCAGGATAGCGACACTCCTTACATTTACGAGAAGGTAGGGACTCTGTTTAATCATTATCTCATTGATGAGTTTCAGGATACCTCGGCGTTTCAATGGGACAACTTTAAGCCGTTGGTAAAAAATGCTACCGATGAAGGGAATTTCAGCATGGTAGTAGGGGATGTGAAGCAGTCGATTTACCGGTTTCGTGGAGGCGACTGGGACCTTTTACAAAGCAGGATCAAGGAGGATATTGGTGACTATCATGTTAAGGAACTCCAGCTGGATACAAACTGGCGAAGCTCCGGACAGCTGATCGATTTCAACAATGTTTTTTTTCAGAATCTCCAGGAGTTTTCTGTTGACTTTTTCAGGAATGCCATTACTGAGATCTCAGATGATCAGATTCGGGATCAGGTGGGTAGTCAGGTGGATCGTGTATTTGCCACATTCGATGATGTAGCTCAAAAAGCGCCTTCAGACCGGGTAGCGGCTCAGGGGATGGTTCAGGTTGAGTTCATTGATGATGAAGAAACTAGCGAAGAAGAAAACTGGAAGGATGAGGCCATCAACAGAACAATCAGGCTGGTCGAGGATTTACAGCGAGATGGTTTTGAGCTGAGAGATATAGCTGTTTTGACCCGCTATGCGAAAGAAGGGAAAAAGGTGGCGGATGCTTTTATTAAATATCGAAATTCCGGGCAAGCAGACGAGAACCTGAGGTATGAGGTGGTGAGTTCAGAAGCCTTGTTTTTGACTTCCAGTCACCTGGTGCGGTTTGTCGTTTCACTCATCAAATGGCTGAATGATGAGAAGAACACCATCGTACTCTCCGAGTGGCTCTATGAGTATTTGCACTATGTGAAAAAGAGTGAGAAAGAGGGTAGTCAGATCTTCTCTGCTACCCAGGACTGGAAACGGCTGGTACCGGGGGAGTTTGTCAGGCAAAAAGGGTACCTGAAAACACTCCCGCTCTATGAGCTGGTAGAAAGTATCATCAAGATTTTTGACCTGGATAAGGTTCGGGAGGAGTTTACTTATTTGCAGGGGTTTCAGGATGCGGTGTTGGATTACTCGAAAAACGAGCGGGGAGATATCCCGTCATTTCTTGACTGGTGGGAGGAAGTTCGAAAAGAGCGGGCGATCCAGATTGCAGACGAAAACAATGCCATTAAGATCCTGACTATCCATAAAGCCAAGGGGCTGGAATTTCCGGTTGTGATTTTGCCATTTCTCAGCTGGTCTCTGGATCATGAAGCATTGCAGGACAACATCTTATGGTGTGAAGGTGTAGACCATCCGCCTTTTAATCAACTTCCTGTCGTGCCTGTAAAGTACGGTCAAAAGCTGGCAAAAACGTATTGGGCGGAAGCCTATTACCATGAAAAGCTCAAGGCTTATCTGGATAATCTTAACCTGTTGTATGTGGCCTTTACCAGGCCGGTCGGGGCTCTTTATGCTATGGGTAAGTTACCAAAAACAAACAGTCGGCTCACGGGGATCAATGATCTGGTTTACCAATATCTTACTGACCAGGCGGAATGGGACGAGTCTCAACTGAGGTTTATAAAAGGGGACAGGTTGCGGCCCGAAAAACAAGAACAGGAAACTCTGGAGTTTGGTTTGGACCACTACCTCAGCAGTCCGTGGCGGGGAAAAGTAAGCCTTCAGATTAAAGGCTCAGCGGAGCTCAATGAAGCTGTATTTGTAGATGCAACACTTCGTGGCATTCAGCTGCATCAGCTCTTAAGCAGGGTGAAGTATAGAGACGATCTGGAGCAATTTTCACATTTGCCGGAGCGTGTGGAGCTGACGGCAGTGGTAGAACATCCCGAGCTGAAAAACTGGTTTGATACAAGTTGGCAGGTGGATACTGAAGTACCCATTTTGTTGCCGGGAGGAGATTTTAGGCGGATCGACAGGGTTAACAGGTCAGATAAAGAAACGGTAATCATTGATTTTAAGACCGGATCTCAGCGAGAGAAAGACAAGGGTCAGGTGAAGGAGTATATGAAAATAATGGCTGAGATGGGCTATCCGGGTGTGGTTGGTTATTTGGTGTATTTGAAGGAACTGGAAGTGGTGGAGGTAGCCACCTGAATGACATGGAAATATTATAGTAAGATTTCTCCTAGCGTCTACCGAAGGTATGCCTTTGACAGAAATGACATAATTTCTCTCCTTTGTCATCCCGACGGAGGAGGGATCTTACTCGAAAGAATGAAAACTGAGCAATCATAATCAACTAGGAATATTTTGCCGGATCCTGGCAAAACAGCTTAATGTCAAAACCACAAAGATTAAAATGAGTCAAACATTTATATCAGAGCTTGCAGAACGTATCCTTCACGAAAATGAAGGGAAACTGGACAAAGTGACGGTAGTTTTCCCTAACCGCAGGGCGGGCTTGTTTTTCCGCAAGGCTCTGGCTGAGCACATCGATAAGCCTATCTGGATGCCTCAGGTATACAGTATGGAAGACTTTGTGATGCAATTCTCCTCCTATAAAAAGATTGAGACGCTTGAGGCGGTGTTTGCTCTGTACGAAGTGTACAAGACCCATCAAAAGAAGGAAGAAACATTTGACCAGTTCTTTTTTTGGGGAGAGATGATCCTTCGCGATTTTGACGAGATTGATCAGTACCTGGTCAACCCGGAACATCTTTTTACCAGTATCAAAACGCAAAAGGAGCTGGATGAAGAATTCTATTTCCTGGATGAGGAAGATAAGAAAATAATCCAGACATTCTGGAGCAGTTTTTTACCAAAAACCACCAAATCCCAGGAGGCCTTCCTGGAGACCTGGAAGATCCTGCTGCCGGTTTATGAGGCTTTCCAGGATGCGTTGAAGAAAAAGGGGGAAGCGTATGGCGGTCTGATCTACCGGGATGTTTCCGGGCGTTTAGGAGAGGAACAAATAACCACTGACCGGGAGTTGTATTTTGCCGGATTTAATGCCCTGACTTTTGCGGAGGAGAAGATCATAAAGCACTTTGTACATGAATGCAATGCCAGTGTAGTTTGGGATGTGGATGATTACTATTTCAGCAATCGGAAACAGGAAGCGGGTTTTTTTCTTCGGGAGTACGCCCGGGATTCCGTTCTTGGAAAAACCTTTGCAAAGGAGCTTCCCTATCGCTTGAAAACTCCTAAAAAGATGGTTTCCACCGGAGTATCCCTGGAAGTTGGCCAGACCAAAACACTTGCCGAGGAGCTGGTAAGGCTCTCTAAAGAAAAGGATTTTCAGCCCGAACGAACAGTGGTGGTGCTTCCTCATGAGCATATGCTGTTCCCTACCTTGCATGCTATTCCCGATGAAATAGACAAGGTAAACATCACCATGGGGTATCCGCTCAAAGACACGCCTGTTTACAGTCTTTTGGAGAGCGCTCTCGTGCTGCAGAATATGCGCCGTGAAAGTGTTGTCAATGGGGTTGCATTTTATCATAAGCCACTTATTGAGTTGCTGGAGCATCCATTGCTGTTTGTGCTGGAAGAAAATAAGGTCAAAGAATTTATTGCTGAGATCAAAAAGCGTAACCTGATCTCTGTTTACCAGGAAGACCTGGAGTTTGAACATCCGCTATTCAATCTGATCTTTCAGAAGCCGGACCATGCACTCCTTTACCTTTCAGATATCCTGCGTCAGCTTTATGAGACCTGGAAAGACAAAGGTCATGACCTGGAGCTGGAGTTTATCAGCCGGTTTTACCAGCATGTAAATCAGCTTCAGGTCATGATGGGTGACCGGGCAGATGATCTCAGCTACGATTTTCTGATTAAACTTTTCAGGCGACTTGCCAGAAGCCTGAAAATTCCATTTACCGGTGAACCATTGAATGGGTTGCAGATCATGGGTATCCTGGAAACCCGAAACCTGGACTTTGATCATGTCTATATCCTGAACATGAATGAAGACAGCTGGCCGGCTACTCCCAAGAGAGGATCATTCATTCCTTACAACATACGGCGAGCCTTTGAACTGCCAACATTTGATCACAATGATGCGATCTATGCGTACCTGTTCTATCGCCTGCTTCAGCGAGCCAAAACCGTACATTTCTTCTACAATACTGTAGCCGAATTCAATGTCAATGGGGAACTGAGCCGGTTGGTTCAGCAGCTTGAAGTAGAATCAGACTATAAGATTGAAAAGCGTATTCTTGCAAACCCCATTAAGACAACCGCGCCGGACCCTATCACCATCCGAAAGACTCCCCTTATCCAAAAGAAAATGGAGCGGTTTCTCGAAGGATATGAGGGAAAAGATGCCTCACGATTTACACCTTCGGCTTTAAATACGTATCTGGATTGCCGGTTGCGGTTTTACTTCAAATACATCGAAAAGCTCTATGAGCCGGATGAGGTGCAGGAGGAGCTGGATCCTATGGTCTTTGGAAATATCCTGCACAATAGCATGGAACTCTTGTACAAACAATTCATTCAAAAGGAAAAGCGAACTACAATACACCCACAAGATATTTTCTGGATCAAAGCTGGCATAGATGGAGCGCTGAATAAAACGTTTATCAATCATTACGGGATTAAAAACACCAGGAAATTTAAGCTGGAGGGACGCTCGCTGATTGCGGCAGATGTACTGAAAAAATTCATGGAGAAGATCCTGGATTATGATCAGCAGTATGCACCCTTTCAGATCCTGGGGCTGGAGGCAGGTACCCGGGATGGATATAGCCTTGAGTATCCCATTGAGATTGATGGAAGCAAGAAAACGGTACGATTGAAAGGGGTGATTGACCGCCTGGATATGAAAGAAGGGAAAGTACGCGTGATTGATTATAAAACCGGCCGGGATGAGAAGAACTTCTCTACCATTGAGTCGCTGATCGATCGGGAGGAAAGTAAACGAAGAAAGGCCGTGTTCCAGGTTTTCTTCTACAGCTACCTCTTTTTAAAGGGTTATGATGGTGATTATGATGTGATCGAGCCCGGGTTGTTCAACAGTCGGGATCTGTTTGATGAGAATTTTAGCTGGTGGATCGATCAGAAGGAGGGAAGAAGCAGTACACCGGTAAGAGAATTCAGAAGATTTGTTGATGAGTATGAAAAAATACTTACTGACCTTTTAACAGAGATCTATGATCCGGGGACCTTCTTTGATCAGACAGATGATGAGAAAAAATGTAGTTACTGTTCGTATAAGGAGATCTGTCAGCGATGATAAATGGCTAAAACCTCCATCTGTTTTTTAGGACAAGAAGATTTTGAGGTTTAATTTTAGATTTCATGAGTGAATCACAACGGGATGCAATAAAAGAGGCTATTAAGTTTGATACTGACTTGATCCGATTACTGACGATTGCGATTATCGCAACAGCTGGAGGGGTATCTGCGTTAATTATTAAAGAACCTTCATCTCTTGTTATGAAGATTTTAGTGGGAGGTGGAGGATTAATTTTGGTTATCTTTGTAGCATTATTGATTAGTTTAGTTGTCAGGAACCTGAGAAAACTTAAAGAACTAAAGGATGTTTGAAATTGCAATAATAATATTAATGTTTATCGCACTAGCAGGGATGGGTATCGCAGGTATTATTCGTTTTTCAAGGAACGACTAGTCAATAGCTAATTCCAAAGCCTTCTACCTCGAGTTTCATTCTCAAATTTCCTTCCCCAACTTTGAGGGTTTTCTTAAAGAAGTCATACGAGGATGCATATAAGCATCGTATAAGATGAGTATCATTCCAAACATGATGGACATATCGGCTACATTGAAAACCCCGGTTTTGAAAAGCACAAAATCAATGTGCAGAAAATCTGTAACGGAACCGTATAATATCCGGTCATAAAGATTGCCTATCCCGCCTCCCAGCGCAAAACTGGCACCGAATACGGTATGCCTCGAAAGGTTCTTTTTGGATGTAATAAAAAACAAAGCCAACAAAAGAACAAATCCAGGAATAACAGTCAGAACCAGGAAACGAACTGGTTTTGGGAGCGTGCCCCCCAGACTTAAAAATGCTCCTTCGTTTTCAACCTTTGTCAGGAGGAGGTGATCGTTTAGAAAACCTATTTTTTCATTGTAGACAATATTTTCTCTAACTAGCTGTTTTGACACCTGATCACAGCTAATGTTGACAATTAAAACAATGAGAATAGGAAGAATTCGGGTAATTTTTGCTTTCATTTCCATTGTTTACGGATGCAGCTTAATTGAGTTGTTTTCGGAAAGTTCTAATTCCTAGCAGAGTCTCCGTCAGGGACTCTGCGAATAGAAAAAGCTTCAGACACAAAATACCTGAAAGGATGGGATTTACTCCAATCATCCCGATCACCTGCTACCCAGAAGATGTCAGGTTATATAATTAATAAGGAGTGGCAGAGTCCCTTTCAGGAGATTCTGCCGGGAAGAAGGCGTCAAAGTTTTTCTCTTCTGTGAATACCATTGTTGGACTTTAATTAGTTTAATTGTTTTCCTTAAAAAAATAAACCTCAAAACTTCCTTTGAATTTTGAGGCCTTTACAAGGGGTTTTGACCTTGTCGTTTTTTATGTATCATTTCGTTCTATCCTCCTGGTTATAAAAAAACCAGCGATCAGCCCTAATCCTCCAAAAGTGAATAACATGGATAGAACGGCCACTTCTTCATCCAGTTTGAAGATCTCGTGAAGTGAAAATCCGATCAATATCCCCAATCCAATGCCGACCAGTAATAGTGCAAGATTCAGTATAAATTTAGCAATGGAAAATTTGGTGCCCTTCCTTTCAAATAGTGAAGCATCAGCACCTTTTTGGATCAATGCGAGACGCTCTTTATTTCGGGTGGAAAGGAAAACATAAGAGATACCAAAAATGGTAGCAAACAAAGCAAGAAAAACGATTAATGGTTCCATAGATTATTTGTTAAAAATTGATTTTTGCCCTGATTGACTACCGGGTAAGAAGTTTGGTTACAGAAAAACCTAAATTTAATTGTAACCGGGAGATCCCAAGAGTAGTCTATAGAGCAAATGCCTAACCTGGATGATACTTATTTGATTGAAAAGATCTTAGGGGGAGATGATCTTGCCTTCTCAGATCTGGTAGATAAGTATCAGAAGCAGGTGTTCAATTTTGTATTATACACATTACGCAATAAGGAAGATGCTGATGAAGTTGTTCAGGATACGTTTGTTAAAGCTTACAGATCTCTTGGGCAATTTCGAAATGAAGCTAAGTTTTCTACCTGGCTGTTGCGTATCGCATATTTCACCTGCATGACAAAGCTGCGTAAGGTAAGGCCGATCACGGGGGATGTGGTGGAGAACCAAAAAGACCTTTATGCTGACAATGTGAGTCAGCTGACTGATTTAAGCGATATGAGACAGATTCTGGATAGTGCGCTTGATCAACTTTCTCAAGAGGAAAAGGCCATTGTGACCCTTTTTTACTACAATGAGCTATCAATCAAAGAGATCTGCGATATTTCAGAAAAGAAAGCCTCTCATGTCAAAGTGAGTTTACACAGAAGCAGAAAAAAGTTACTTGAGATTTTAAATAAAATGGGAGTAGCGGAATGGAATTAAAAGACGGAAATCAATATGAGGAGGAAGCATTAAAAGCTATGTTTCGACAATCAGCCTCCGAACCCTCTCCGGATCTTAATAACAAGATCATGAAGGAAATTATGGAAGCCAGGGAGGTGTTTGAATATAAGCCTGTGATTGGAAAGAGGGCATGGATCACTATGGCAAGCTGTTTTGTAATGCTGATAAGTTACCTGTTTTGGCTGGATACCGGTTCCAGCTTTCCTGCCATTTCTATGGATCAGTTTGATTTCAGCTTTTTAACGGATTGGACATTACCAACTCAAACGCTGGCTTCCTGGTTTGATTTGCAGCTTTTCGAAGTTCCATTCTCCTTTACCGCAGCGGTAGGGGTCTTTGTGGTATTTGGTCTTTACTTCATCATAGGCTTTCGGTTCCGGAGAGGTTATTTTAGTAAGTGACGGGGATAAATATGAGGTTCAGGGATTGAGAGAACGATAGAAAATCAGGCTATTTGAATCAAAAAATTCAAATAAATCGTTTCTTTTGTATGAAAGCATTATGCTATGCAAAAAATAACACTTACTATAAAAGATGATAAGAAAGTAGATTTCCTGCTTCAACTGTTAAGTCAATTTGAATTTATTGAAGTCCGGAAAAGCAAGCAAAAACAAAAGGATAAGTATGATTTTTTTGCTTCTGCAGGTCTTTTGAAAGGTAGGCAGATTGATTCAAAAAAACTCCGTAAAGAAGCATGGGAGAGAAGTCATTAGTCCTCTGTGATACAAATATTCTTATCGAGTTTTATAAAGAAAACCCACGAATTGTTAGTGAACTTAAATCCATTGGACAGGAGAACATTACCTTAATTCCCAGCAGAGTCTCCGTCAGGGACTCTGCGAATAGAAAAAGCTTCAGATACAAATACCTTAAAGGATGGGGTTTACTCCAATCATCCCGATCACCTGCTACCCAGAAAGTGTCAGGTTATATATTAATCAGGAGTGGCAGAGTCCCTTTCAGGAGACTCTGCCGGGAAGAAGGATTTTGGATTTATAAGTGGATTGACACTCTACAATACCTAAATAATCTCCTAAGACCTCCATCCATTTCGGTAAGTAAATAGCCAGATTCGGGAGGAAGTCTACCCGGGTGAGTCAATTGTACTTTATATTTAGGAATCCATCGCTCCATATTTGGGGTTATGATACGTGTAAGCGAAATACACAAATGGATGATGAAGCATAAACGCACTCTTTTGATCCTGGCGGGCAACCTGATTGCCATCCTCATTATACTCAATGAAGTAAAAGCACAGGATGCTCAGGGGTATATCTATGGACGGGTAACCACCAGTGATAATTTCTATGAAGGGAACATCCGCTGGGGAAAGGAGGAAACTTTTTGGACGGACCATTTCAATGCTTCTAAGGGAAAAGATGATCGTTTGCAAATTTACCGTCAAAAAGAAGAGAAAAAATCATCGGATTGGAGTGATTTCAACTGGGACCTCAAAAGCATATGGGAGGACAAGTCACATGTGGTTCATCAGTTCAGTTGCCAGTTTGGTGATATCAGATCCATCTATAACGACGGTCACTCACAGATTATCCTGGAGCTCAAAAATGGCCAAAAGAAGAAATTGGACGGTCAGGGTTATAATGATATAGGTACGGACATCATTGTCTATGACAAAGAGCTTGGAGATATATCCATTGACTGGGACCGTATGGAGAAAGTAGAGTTTTTTGCTGCGCCCAAAGGGTATAGAACCAAACTGGCTACACCTATTTATGGAACAGTGGAAACTTTCCGAAAAGGCACTTTTACCGGGCTGATACAGTGGGATCATGATGAGCGGTTGGGCAATGAAAAACTGGATGGTGATAATCGCGATGGTGATATCTCTATCCCATTTAGGGAGATCCAGTACATCGAAAAGGATGGAAACGGAAGCAAAGTGATCCTTTTTAGTGGTCGTACTTTTTATCTGACCAACTCTAACGATGTGAATGATGAAAACAGGGGGATTATAGTCGATATACCTGAGATAGGGAGAGTGGATATTCCCTGGAGATATTTCAGATCGGTTACCCTCACTCAAAACCCGGATAGCGGACCGGCATACGGTACTTACAAAGCGCCGCAAGGTTTGCAAGGGACCGTATACACAGTACGTGAAGAGAAACATGCAGGCAGGATACTTTATGATATTGACGAAGCCTGGGAGGTAGAAATGCTGGAAGGCAAGGATGATGGTGTGGAGTATGAAGTGCCATTTAAAAACATTAAGGCCATCATTCCCAAGAATTATAATTATTCCATGGTGGAACTGAGAAACGGAGAGCGCCTTTTGCTGGGAGACGGCCGGGATGTTTCTGACCAAAACGATGGTCTGCTTGTCTACAAGAGAGGCGCCAATGAGCCGGAATACATTCCATGGAAGGACATTGTTGAGATTACTTTTGATTGATCCGAATAGCATTTCGCCGAATAACCAGAATTAATGTTTAAAAAACCAACCAAAAGAGCTCTGATCATTTATGCACTGCTGATCGCTTCAGTGGTGTTTTTATTTTGGTATTACCAACCGGAGATTTTTCTGTATTATACGGTAGTTACCTTTCTGTTAGTTGTCATTTTCCTGTGGTGGGGAAATCGGCTTATAACCAGAAAGCTTGACCAGTGGTTTCCCTGGACACGGTTTGGTCTGAGAAGGTTTTTTACTCATTTAGTCATTGGCATAGTCTACTCCATAGGGTTGATCAATGTGGCTTATTTTCTTGTAAAATCCATTTTGACTGACTTTTTACCAACTACCGAGCAGATGATTGTGACCAATGTTTACGGAGCGATCGTCATTATCCCGATCTTTTCCATTTACTTCAGCCTTCATTTTCTCGAGCATTGGAAGAAGTCTGAGCTGGAAATGGAAAGGTTTCAGAAAGAAAGCATGAGCTCTCAATTGGCAACCCTGAAAAATCATCTGGATCCGCATTTTTTGTTTAACAACCTGAATATCCTCAGTGCGCTTATTGATAAAGATGCGGAGCAGTCGCAGGAATTTCTGGGGCGTTTTGCTCAGGTTTACCGGACCATGCTCCTGACCAAAGCCGAGGATCTGATTACGGTTCAGGAGGAGATGGATTTTATTGAGACATACATCTATCTGATCCGCACACGCTTTGAGGATCACATTCAGTTTGAGATCGACCTGGATGAGGAAGCAAACTACCTGATGCTTCCACCTCTCACTATTCAGATGCTTATCGAAAATGCAGTGAAACACAACAGTATAACCAAGAAGAAGCCCTTGATCATCAGGATCTTCAGGGAAGGCGATCGCCTGATTGTGGAAAATAACATCAATGAAAAGCCCGAAGATCTAAAGACAAAATCAGGGACAGGGCTGAAAAACATAAAAGCACGATACAGCTACTACTCGGATGAGCCGGTGGAGCTGGAGAAAAGGGACAGTACGTTTAGAGCCAGCTTACCATTAATTGAAATTGAAGTGTTATAGCCATGAAATGAGCATGATGCCGGGGCGCGTAGCCTCAACCTACGCGGTCCGACCCAATTATTGAGCAACACCGGGACGCGTAGTCCAATCGACATAACTGAAGTATGTACCAAATGTCAAATTTTGAGACTTTAAGCACATGAAAATTCTACTACTGGAAGACGAAACACTAGCCTCAGACCGGCTGACAAAACTGATCCATGATATTGATCCTGAGGTTGAGATCGTGGATGTGCTGAAGTCTGTGGAAGAAGGGAAGGAATGGTTTGAAGCCAATGAAGCGCCGGATCTGGTGATCAGCGACATCCGCTTGCTGGATGGTCTCAGCTTTGATCTGTTTAAGGAACTGGAGCTGGAAACTCCGGTGATTTTCACGACGGCCTATGATCAGTACGCCATCAAGGCTTTTGAGGTAAATAGTATCGATTACTTACTCAAACCGATCCAAAAGGAAAAGCTCCAGGAAAGCATCCGGAAATTTAAAGACCGGCGAGCTCAGAATAAGTTTCCCGCAGATTTTGAGAGCCTGTACAATCTGATCCAGAACCAGAAACGATCTTATAAGTCCCGGTTTTTGATCAAAGTAGGCCAGAAGATTGTGGCCGTGCCAGTGGAGAAAGTGGCCTATTTCTACAGCCAGAATAAACTGACTTACCTGGTATCCAAAGAGGGTAAAAAATTACCCATGGATCAAACTTTGGAGATATTGGAAGAGCAGCTGGATCCGGGGAAGTTTATTCGGGCGAACAGACAGTTTATCATCAGCTTTGAGGCTATCGCTGAGATCCATCCTTATTTTAAAGGCCGACTGAAGCTGGACCTGAACCCTTCATCAGACCTGGAGCTGGTCATCAGCGCTGATAAAACGCCTGAGTTTAAGAGCTGGCTGGATCAGTGAGATCTTTAGACTTAAGTAGAAAGACTAAAGATTTAAGACAGGATATGTTAATAGGCAGTAGGCAAATGGCAATAGGCAAGGTGGAGTATGAGCGAGGGGTACGGTCGGAGGCCTCGGTCATATTAGTCATTCGGCCTGGTCTGCTACACACAGCCGAGCGACTGGTGAGGGCTTTGGGGTAACCTAAACATGACGAATATGAGCCTCGCGAGGCAAATGGCTTGCAATAAGTACCAATTTTTGGTACCTTTGCGAAAAGTCTTTAGCTATGAGCAAGAACACATCAATATCTCTGGGAAACTATTTTGACAACTTTGTAAGGCACAGTGTTTCGGAAGGTAGATACAAGAATGCCAGTGAAGTTATTCGTGCGGGATTAAGACTTCTTGAAGAGGAAGAAAACAAGGCTATTACATTAAAAAAAGCCATTCAAGAAGGAATAGACAGTGGTATTGTGGATAATTTTAACCCAACAACTCATTTGGAACAGCTGAAATCTGCAAAGGCCAATGGCTAGATATCATCTGACCAATCTTGCTGTCAAGGATTTAGCTGACATTTGGAACTACACTTTTGATAAATGGTCTGAAGAACAAGCTGATTATTACTACGAACAACTCGTCAATGGCTTTAAGAAAATTGCTGATAACCCAAACTCTGGCAGAAATTACAATGGAATAACCAATGACCTATTTGGACTCAAGGTGAACCGACATATTATATTCTATCGAATAGTAACCTTGGATAAAGTAGAAATAACCAGAATTCTACATGAAAGAATGGATCTCAAAGGCGGGCTCGAATACCCACCACACGAGCGTAAATAAATATGAAGAATAAAACAAAAGCACTTGTGCTTATCCTAATAAGCTTAGTCTGCATGGTATTGAATTTCATTTTTGAGTTTGACGTCTCCAATGCTGGATTTTGGCTAAGGAACACTGCTTTTGTGTGTATAATCATTGCTAACATTGTAGTGATCCAGGAATGGAAAGGTGGCAAGGGTGATTGATCAATTTGGCCTATCTAAATACGATCTCCATTGAACTGGAAAAAACTCGATCAAAATATCAAGTCTTTTGCTTCTGAAAATCAGTTGAATATTGAAGTTGAAGAAGTGCCATACATTGGAGGAAAAGTCACTTACTATCAATTAGAAGAGGAAGGTGCTCTATTTTATGAGCTGAGACATTCCAAGCCAATTAACATGTATGGCAGTAAGTTTCGAGTTTTCTCAAAAGTTCCGGAAAGAGAATTATTGATAAAGACCAGGCAGTCACTTTTCGGCAAGAAGAAAGTGATCATTAAGGGGTTGGATAATGATGAAATCCAAAAACGGTTGGAGGACCTTCTTCAAAGTATTAACTCATTCAAATGGCGAACTCATTTTGGTTACTTGTCCTGGCCCGTTGAATTAAGAGATACCCATTTTCTAGCATTTGAATCTCCAATTATTAATCTCAATGAAGAGCAGCTTAACAACATAAGGGAGATGCATATTGTTTTAACTGAGTACCTTAAAAAGTAGACATCATTTCTCCACAGGTTGCCTACTGCCTACTTGACAATTGTCTTCAGCCTAGAAATTATTAACTTTTCTTTATAACCATTGAAAAAAGGAAAATATCCCTTATTAACTGGATTACTAACCTGGATGACGAGAAGGTAATCAGCAAAATAGAAGGTTTTCGAAGTGCCTCTTTAAATGAGCTGCCAAAAGAGATTGTTGATCTGCTATTACTTTTAGATGAAACCAAAGAAGAGGATTGTATAGATCACACTGATTCCAGAACCCTTCTTAAGAGATAGTGAAGCGAGTTATATGGACACCCATTGCCAGAGACTCTCTACAAGAGACAGTTGACTTTATTTTGGAGCTTTGGAATGAACAAGTCGTAGATGAGTTTCTTAATTCCGAATAGAGCAAATACAACGCAACCCGGAACTAGCTCCGACATTCAAAAAACAGTGAATTTCGTCAGCTGATATTCCATAAGTCTGTCTCCCTATTTTACCGAAACTATCCGGACTATCTGAAGCTATTACTCGTTTGGGATAACAGACAAGATCCATCTTCCTTGCTGAAGAAATTATACGGATCAAACAAACCGTAGTTTCAGTACACCTTCTGGCTCCATAACCACTAGTTAATACTCTATAAGCTTCAACTCACCCGAAAGGAAAGAAAAATTGGGTTTATGAAATACCAACTAGAGGCGACCCTCCTTCACCTCTTTTTTTAAGGATTAGTTGTATTTTCTTTCTTTTCAGGGATAAGATCCCTTTTGTGTTTTTGCATACTGCCCATTGCCCATTGCCCATTGCCTATTCTGCCTCTGCCACTTGCCTACTGCTCCTTAACAACCTTGCCTATTACCATTTTGCTTATTGCCTATTCAGCCTATTGCCTACTATTTTTTAAGCCTCCCCATATCCCGATTCGGTTTTAGCACAGCCCGACTCGTCGGGAATCTATTTTAAAAGGTGCGCTTTCCTTTCATATTCGTAATGTCATCAATCGCTAATGATTGAACCTAAAGAATCAAAAACAAAAACTACTACTCATCATGAATGGACGAATTACATTTTACTTCTTTTTAGCTGGCTTGCTGTTGTTTGGGTTTCAGCAGACCTGCGCTCAGGACACGGGTTTCATTTATGGTCAGGTGACCACTATCGATGGAGATAAGTATGTCGGGGCGCTTCGCTGGGGCAAGGAAGAAGTCTTCTGGACGGATATGTTCAATGCTGCCAAAGAAGAAAATACCAACCTGGACTACCTCTCAAGAGATGAGCGTGAAGCGCTGGAAGATCGAAGAAGAGATGGCTGGAGCGGTAATAACCTGATCCGCATTGCCTGGGATGGCGAGTGGGGAGATGACTATGATTTTACTCATCAGTTTGTTTGCCAGTTTGGAGAGATCAGGAAGATTGTGCCATACCGACGAGAGGGTGCTGATGTTTTCCTGCAAAACGGATTGCACTACGAAGTAGATGGGGAAGGGTACAATGATATTGGCACCAAAGTGCGGGTAAATGACCCTGAGCTGGGGACGATCGAATTGTCATGGGGTAAAATAGAAGAAATAGAGTTTATGCCAACTCCCAATAGCCTGGAGGATAAGTTTGGTGAGCCACTCTACGGTACGGTAGAATCTGGTGCGGGTACATTTACCGGGTTTGTGCAGTGGGATCATGATGAGCGGGTAGGTACGGATGTGCTGGATGGTGATACCGAGGATGGAGATATTTCCATCGAGTTTGAAAATATTGAGTCCATCGAGCGGTATGGCAGCAGCAGAAGTATCGTAGTGCTAAAGTCTGGCAGGGAGCTGACCCTGAGAGGAAGCAATGATGTAAATGATGAAAATCGCGGCATTATTGTGACTGTAGAGGGACTTGGTCGAGTGGATATCCCGTGGGACGAATTTGACAAAGTGACTTTCTCCAAAGCTCCACATTCCGGTCCTGCTTACAAAGACTTTAGTGACCAGGTGAAGCTTGAAGGAAAAGTGACTGCAAACGGAGGTGCAGACTTTACCGGAGAGATTGTTTTTGACCTGGACGAGACCTACAATTTTGAGGTACTGCAGGGGATGTCAGATGATGTGGAGTTTTTGATCCCATTCAGAAACATCAAAGAGATAACGCCTAAAAATTATGATTACAGCTCTGTAACGCTAAAGAACGGAGACAGCTTTTTGCTGGGAGAAGCTCAGGATGTGAGTGACAAAAACCAGGGCGTGGTGATCATCCAGGGCTCAAAGACCAAATACATTGAATATGCGGGTATCGAAATGATTTCGTTTCGATGATTACTATTCCGGGCAGGCTCGCCTGTCCGGGATCACCCCTTCGGGTGAATATAATGAAGAATCTTCTTTATTTATACTGGTTAATATGAAATAAGCGACGCCTTCAGGGCGTCGTTTATTTTTTGGATATAAAAAAAGCCAACCCTCAGGATTGGCTCGCCAGTACATTTTGTTCGGTATTTAGACGGCAAAGCTTTCTCCACAGCCACAGGTTCTGGAGGCATTGGGGTTGATGAACTGAAAACCTTTACCGTTCAATCCATCTGAGAAATCGAGCGTTGTTCCCAGTAGATAGAGCATGCTTTTCTTATCTACTATCACTTTTACCCCCTTATCTTCAAACACTTCATCGCTGTCTGTCAGCTTATCATCAAAAAGCAGATCGTACATCAGGCCGGAGCAGCCACCCCCTTTTACCGCCACACGTACATTGTGTTTTGGAGAGTGACCCTCTTCAACTCTCAGTTCTGCTATTCGTTCTTTTGCTTTATCTGTTACGTTGATCATATCAGGCTATTGGATTTAATACAACACTAAAAACGGTGATGTTGTTCATATCACGACCATAGTATAATTTATCCATGGCATCATAAATATTCTTTGCACGGAAGTAAGAGGTTTGCAGCTCATTCATTCCCCTGGTAGTCCACTGGATGGTATATGAGCTCTCTTTTTCCTTATGCGTTTTTACATAGTCCAGCATTTTGTTTAGAGCATCGGTCTTATCAAAACCGGTGACGGACTTAAACAAAAAAGACTGGTTATGTCTTGGGTTTATGGTAATGAGGTCCAGCTTTACTTTCCCATCATTGTTGGTATATTCAAAAACCAGATCAGCGCTTCTTAGACCAAGAAAGTTCTGGATCTCGGTCTGTATTCTAGCTGCTTCTACATGGACGTCAGTCCGGTATTCCATAAACGCGCATTTACTTAAAAATACAACATGTTGAGAAACCCTTCAAATCCAGAAAAAGTTTCTTCATTTTTGCGAAATTAATACATTATTAAGACATCATGGTCAGGATAGAGCATATCGGTATCGCAGTAAAGGACCTTGGTCAGGCCAATGACCTTTTCAAAAAACTCTTCGGAGTGTCTGCATATAAAGAGGAGAACGTAGAGTCTGAACAGGTAACCACCTCTTTTTTTAAAGTGGGGCCAAACAAAATAGAACTGCTGGAGTCTGGTACTGAAGATAGCGCCATTTCAAAATATATTAACAAAAAAGGTGAGGGCATCCATCACATAGCCTTTGAGGTGGATGATATCCACGGGGAAATGGAGCGGCTCAAAAACGAGGGATTCCAACTGATAAATGAACATCCAAAGAAAGGTGCGGATAACAAATTGATATGTTTCCTGCATCCCAAAAGTACAAACGGCGTGTTAGTAGAGCTGTGTCAGGAAATAAAATAACATGAGCGAAGAAAAACGAACAGAAATAGGGGATCTGGGTGAGTTTGGACTGATTGACCAGCTTGCTAAAGGGGTAAAGATCCATCATAAAAATACGATTAAAGGAATAGGTGACGATGCGGCTGTGGTAGATGCAGGAGATCATTATCTGCTTACTACTACGGACATGTTGATCGAGGGTGTCCATTTTGATCTGGCCTATATGCCTCTTCAGCATCTTGGGTTTAAAGCTGTAGCGGTCAATGTATCAGACATTGCAGCAATGAATGGCACGCCTGAGCACATCACCGTCAGTCTCGGCCTGAGCAATCGCTTTTCGGTAGAAGCAGTGGAGCTTATCTACGAAGGAATCAAAGCTGCTTGTGAGGCTTACAATGTAGATCTGGTAGGAGGAGATACCACAGCTTCCCGTTCCGGATTGGTCATATCCGTAACTGCCCTGGGTACAGTAGAAAAGGAAAAGGTAGTTTATCGTAGTGGAGCCGGCGACAAAGAAATATTATGTGTGACTGGTGACCTGGGAGCGGCTTATGTTGGTCTGCAGGTGCTGGAAAGGGAGAAACAGGAATTTCTCGGAAACCCTGACATGCAACCAAAACTGGATAAATACCCGTATGTGGTGGGTCGACAGCTACGACCAAATGCGCGAATGGACATTATTCACGAGTTTAAAGACCTTGGTATAGTACCTACTTCCATGATCGATGTTTCTGACGGACTGGCTTCAGACCTTTTTCATCTTTGTAAAGCGTCAGGTTTGGGAGCAGCCATATATGAGGATAAGCTTCCTATTGATAAAGAAGCTTATGAAACGGCAGCTGAGTTTAGCTTTGACCCGAATACATGTGCGCTGAATGGCGGAGAGGATTACGAGCTTTTATTCACCATTACCCAGGATGATTTTGAGAAGATCAAAAACCATGATGCTGTTCATACAATTGGCTACATGCAGGAAGCCGGAAAGGGCAAAGCAATGGTAACCCGGAATGGGAATGTGGTGGAGCTAAGGGCGCAGGGCTGGAAGCATTTTTAATGTGTTAATGTATCCTTTCTAATTTCCGGGAGAATTTCCTTACGACTCCATGTGCTGCGTCATGGCTTGTTTGCTCTTTGGATGGCGGCATAAAGTATGAATTTCCCCAGAATGTATTATGCCTGGCTTGTAAGATTTTTTCAAAGTCACTATTGTAGAGTAGCAATTCTACTTCAAGGTCTACGTAATTAGCTCTATAGGATGAATTAACAAATAAGAATCCTTTAACTGTATTTCTATACTCATTGAAATTTTCTGATGCGTGGAAAGCTTTTGGGGTGTAATCCTGATTCAAATATTGGAAACGTATTCCTGTAGTTTGCTTTTTCAGTGCGGAGATAATTTCTTTATTGAAGAGTAAATCATCACTATAGTTCGAGTATGTTGATCTGTGAAAGATGACCAAAATGTCCCCCTTTTCAATATTCCTGTTATAAATCTTTCCTGAAGATCCATACCAGGCACATCCACAGATAGTACAAAGAAGGATCAGCCACTTAATCATAGTATCTTAGTTGATTTAGAGCTTGTCGTTTTTGGAAATTATTCGTAAAACCAAATAATAGCCTGACGGAGAGTGTATTTCCTGAAAGGTCGGTTCCTCCGGGGTTATTATAACGCACTACATTGTATCTACACTCTAAGCCGATATAGGTTGATTCATTGTAAAACCACCTTGCACCCAGGCCTATATTGGTGTTTAAGGAATTAATAGATTTAGATGGCTCTTCATCCGTATCAGGATCGGGCTTAAAAGCATCAAACCCATCAAATCCCATTCCTCCCACAAGGAAGTAGTTGCTATTGGGAGTATTTAGGAGTTGGTAACCAACATCCAGACCGATATAGCCACCCAAAAAGTGAGTAGTTTCCAAAGGGGCGCCATCATGCACCACCAGGTATGGCTCGGGACTTTTGATAAACCGAAAAAGCATGGTAAGATCCCAAAGAAGTCTACCATCCTGAAGCCCAAGATAAAAACCCAGGGAAGGATGAATGCCTAAAATACGAGCATTGCCCAGTGGATTCCACATACCTACGATCAAGCCCAAATCTCCTTCGGGTTTGTTTAAATAGGTTTGAACTTCCTCATTATAAAATTGAGATATGACACTTGATGTGCATTTCCCTTCTTTCAGCGTGTTGAAAAATGAATCAAAGTCACTGGCATAAGCTAAAAGGATTAAGTGTTCGTCCGTACAGCTTTCATACTTATCTAAAAGGTCAGTAGCCCAAACGGAAGTGAAAACAAAGAATTCATAAGATAATGCTAACTCTTCGCGAGTCTCGTGGGGCATAGAGGAGTATGAAAGCTTCATGGAGTCCATCATAGAGAGATACTCTACATATCCCACAGCGCCTATTAGGTGTTGAAAGAGTTCATAGTCTACAGATTTGGAGTTAAAAACTCCTTTTTCCAATTCGAATAGAGTTCGGACTTGTTTTGAGAAGTTATTGGGTCCACACTTGTCTTCCCAGTAGTTTAAAAACTGTCTAATGGAGTCTAGCTCAGAGTTTTCATAATATTTTGGAATGAGATAAAAAGCCGAGTAAAAGACATCTTCACAGGAAACACGATTTTCAATACGTGAGTCAAAGGGGTTTTGTGAATTGCCTGAAAACTCAAAAGTGAAAGTAAAAATGAATATTAATATAGGAAGGCGTGCCACTAGAATATCTTTCTGGTAAAAATATACACCTTAATTTTAATTCAATACCCGGAAATAAAAAAGCCGATTGATTCGTCAATCGGCTTTCGTCAAGATTTGAAAATGTTTGTCCTTACTTACTTGCTACAATATTCACAGTCAGTCCAAAATTATCGTAGATGGTTTTGTCTCCGAGGTTATCGAAGAAGCTTCCTGAGCCGTATCGGATGTTGAATTTAGATCGGTCGATAGTCAGCTCAGCCGTCCCAACAACCTGTCCGTCTTTCTCTTCCAGCGTTGCCGGAAACTGAATTTCTTCTGTCGTTTCCTTGATCGTAATATTGCCTATTACTTTATACCGGCCTGGTCCCTGAGGTACTGCTTTCGTGATCACAAAAGTAGAAGTAGGGTACTTTTCTACTCCGAAAAAGTCATCAGACTTAAGGTGACCTTCTAACTTTCCTTTGTACTCACCAGAGAGATCCTCACAGGTGATGGTAGTCATGTCTACTGTGAAAGTGCCGCCGGTTAGTTTACCGTCTTCAAAGGTGAAGTTCCCTTCTTTGAGGCTCACAGTGCCATTATGCTCTCCTGTGACTTTCTCGCCCAGCCACTCTACTTTGCTGGCATCTGTATCTACAGTGTAAGTTGCTTTGGTTCCATCTCCGCTAGAGAATAAAACTGTTAGTGATAGTAAAATTGATTGTAACATGGTGCTTTAGTTTCAAAAATTAAATGTATGTACATGTATGTTAATACACCTATAACGACAGAAGTCAAAAAGAGTTTAGATAATCGTGAAAAAAATTGTAGCAATAGAGATTTCTTACTTATAACTTTGCAACCCCAACAGCAGGAGCAGTTATGATACAGATAGGGAAGACGCTTATTTCAGATGATATCAAGGAGAAATTTTTCGTTTGTGATTTGGATAAGTGTAAAGGAGCCTGTTGTGTAGAGGGGGATTTGGGGGCTCCCCTGGAGAAAGATGAGCTGGCGGAGATCGAGGAAGTAGTAGAGGTAGTAAAACCATATCTGTCCCCTGAGGCCAGACAGGCGTTGGAAAAAAATGGAGCCTATCTATTAGATGAAGAGGGTGATTTTAGTACCACTACCATTGATAATAAAGAATGCGCCTTTGCTTTTTACGATGAAAAAGGCATTTTGAAATGTGGTATCGAACAAGCGTGGAAGGATGGCAAGACCTCTTTTAGAAAACCGGTATCCTGTCACCTGTATCCGATCAGAGTGGCGAGGCTTCACGAATTTCTTGCTTTAAATTACGACCGTTGGGGTATCTGTGCTCCTGCCTGTACACTGGGTGAAAAGCTTTCCGTTCCCGTTTATAAGTTTTTAAAAGAAGCTCTGATCAGAAGGTTTGGTGAGGATTGGTACCAGGAACTTTGCGATGCTATTGAGCGACCTGGTGATAATTAGAAGCTCCATATTTTATCGGTCCTGGATTCTCTTTTATTGCAAATCTCCTAATAGAATCCGTTTTCTGAAAAACAGACCTTAAAAGTGTGGGTATTTCAAGTCTTATAGCAGGAGTATTTGCCTGCTGAATCACACCAAAAAAATGCCTGATCAGCTTGATTATGGGTGGTCTTCTCGCTTAAAATGTTTTTATTTATGTTGTTGAGAGGCACATCAGGTGACTCTTATAGCTATAGACTAATACTTTTTTAACTGCATCAACCATGAATTTCCATCTGACTATAAGAAGGAAAATGATGCTCCTGATTGTGGGAGTAAGTGTTTTGACATACGTAGTTACCCTTAGCTACATCATTTTATCGCTTAGGGAAAAAGCCCTGACAGAAGGGAAAAAACTTGTAAAGACAGCAGCAAGCCAAAAGGCCCAGGAGATTGAAAAGATTCTGAATGAGGACATTGCCATATCCAGGTCCATGGCGATTGCAATGGAGGGATATCTGAAATTATCTCCTGAGGAGCGGGAGGAACAAAAGTGGACGCTGCTGGAGGGCGTTCTCAAATCAAACCGTAAGTATGAGGCCACCTGGGTAAGTCTGGAGCTTTGGGCGATAGACCCCACCTATACCAAAACCTACGGAAGGCGAAGAAATACAACTTACTATGAAGATGGTGAGCTAAAGCACTATCAGGAACTGGTCAATATGGATGGAGACCCAGCCAGTGGGCTTTACATAGATATTAAGAGAAACCCACGGGAAAAAATTGGTGAGCCATACGAATATTCAGCGTACGGCGGCAAGGAGGATCAGGTTTTGCTAGGGTTGTCCCCTTCTGCTCCGGTAATGCTGGACGGACGTTTTGCCGGTCTTATTGGTACTGATATGTTACTGGAGGAGTTCCTGTCAATTTCTGAAATTGATTTTTTCGATCGTGGTTTTGCTTTTCTCCTTTCTCATAAAGGTGTGGTAATATCTCATGAGAAAGCAGGTTTTGTCAATGATCCGATTGATTCACTTGGTTTTTATGATGCTGAAAATTCTGATCTGAAGGAGCAAATTGCAAGTGGAGAGCCTTTCAGTTTTACGACCAACGATAGTTATTATGACGAAGATGTTCTCATTTCTTTTTCACCAGTTCATATAGGCAGATCAGAAACTCCTTGGGCTGTGGGGGTTGAGGTTCCGGTTACGGAAGTGACCAGGTCCATTACTGCTACATTTATTACCACTGTAATTGTCGGGTTGATCGGGCTTGTTTTGCTTATAGCAATAACCTATCGGATTGCAATGAATATTGCTACTTCTATCAGAAAGTCAAGTACCGTTCTGAAAAAGCTATCCGAGGGAAACCTTCACCTTGATAATAAATTGAAAGAAAACACCGGGGATGAGTTAGGTGTCCTGGCACAATCGGTAAACAAGTTGATCATTGAGCTGAGAAAAAAGGCGGATTTTTCCTATCAGATTGGTAGAGGTAACCTGGATGTAGATTTTGAAGTGGCCAGTGACCGAGATGTGCTTGGTACTTCATTGCTAATGATGAGAAAGAACCTGCATCGAGTGATAGAAGAAACAAAAGATGTGGTGCTGAGAGCCGGGAAAAATGGTGAGCTAAGTACGGCAAGGATCACTTCTGACTGGGAGCTCGGAGCCTGGAAAGAAATGAGTGATTCAGTAAATAATCTACTGGATATCCTTTCTGACCAATTCTCCAGCATCAATCAAGTGGTAAATGCGATGGCTGATGGAGATCTGAGTGTCAGGTTTGAAGGTGAGGCCAAAGGGGATATACAGGTAATGACAAGCAGCTTGAATAAAGCTCTGGATAACCTGAATGACCTGATATCCCAAATCACCGATAGTGCCAAAATAGTAGACGAATCTGCTACAGAAATGCTGTCAGTAAGTGAGGAAATGACCATAAATACCCGGGAAATTGCATCATCTATTTCTCAGATGAGCAATGGAGCCCAAAATCAGGTGGTAAAAGTGGATGAATCTTCCGGCCTTGTAGAAGGCATTCTGGGTTCTTCTAATGAGATGGGTGAGCAGGCAGATAGTATCAATAAAGCTGCTCAGGAGGGTGTTGAAAGTAGCGAAAAGGGACTCAAGCTGGTTCAAAAGGTTGGCTTTAGTATGCGGGATATTGCAGCTTTCAGCTCAGACACGTATGACTCCATCCAGGTACTTACTAAGCGCTCCAACGAAATTTCACGAGTGCTGGGAGTCATTACTGATATAGCTTCGCAGACCAACCTGCTGGCTCTGAATGCTGCAATTGAGGCGGCTCAGGCGGGAGAGGCCGGACGTGGTTTTGCGGTGGTTGCTGAAGAGATTCGCAAGCTGGCCGAAGACTCCAAGCGGTCAGCCAAAGAGATCGAAACATTGGTGATTGATGTGCGGAATGATGTGGAAACAACCGCCCAGGCCATTGAGATGATGAAAGCGAGTGTTAAGAGTGGTGAGGATGCTACCAACTCAGCGAGTGCGGCATTTACTGAGATTACAGGATCCTCTACTAAAACACTGACTATGTCAGAAGAGATCAGGAAGCGTGTGCAGCAACAGCTGGAAGGCATCAAAAAAGTGGTGGCTATCACCGAGTCAGTTGTGGTAATTGCAGAGCAAACCGCTGCCGGGACAGAGGAAGTTGCAAGCTCTGCTTCCGAATTATCTACGGGAATGGAGAATTATGTGGAAAAATCTCAGCAACTTTCAGAGGTAGCTACGAAATTATCTGATTGGGTTGATCGGTTTCGGTTGAAAAATAACTAGATTAAAAGAAAAATCACCAGTGTGATGGGGTTGGATTAGAATTTTATTTTTTAAGTTAACTTCTAACCTTATTTTAAAAAAGTCTAATCGAACCCATTTGACCATTTACCGAAACAGCTGATGTTTAACCATGGAGATCCCTTAATTTGGGATGAACGAATTTTTTTAATGTGATTATTGAAAAATCAATTAAATGGCTTTAGGAAAAAATCTTAAGTCCGGCGATCAAAAAAGTACAGCGCAGGCTACACAGTCAACAGAGAAAATACTTTCAAAGAAGAGCTGGGTAGAGGCGGCGGAAGGCATTGAGCAATCTCAGCAGCAGACAGAGAGTGAAATAAAGAAAAACCTGGAGTTACTTATGGTTTTTCCTCTCGGCAGGGAATCATATGCCATACCTGTCAACCGGGTGAAGGAAGTGACAAAAACACCTGCCATAGCTCCACTGCCACAGGCACCGGATTACATGGTAGGAGTAGCTAATATCCGGGGTAATGTAATGGCCGTGATTGACCTGAAGAGAAAACTTTCCGGCGTTGAGGCTTCAGAGAGCGAGCGTGAGTTTATTGTGGTTTTAAAAGACGAGGTTTATCATGCCGGTTTGTTGGTTCAGCAGGTTCCAGATACTATAGCCGTTGATACCTCACAGATCAGTACATCCTCCACACTGATTAAAAATTTAGCTACGGAGGATAGCTTCATAAAAGGCATTGTAAAAAAAGATAAGCAAATGATCATTTTAATAGATGTGATCGAGTTGTTCAAAGATGAAGTGATAAAATGAGCAAAACCATGACCATAGCGATTGTCAATCAGAAAGGGGGTACGGGCAAAACGACCACCACAGTAAATCTGGGGCGTGCGCTGGTTGAGTCAGGAAAGAAAGTCCTACTGGTGGATATGGATACCCAGGGGAGTTTGAGCTATTCTTTAGGCATAGCAGGCCGTGAGAAAACGATAGCAGATGTATTTACTGAAGATGCCACGCTGGAGGAGATCCTTGAAAACAAGGAAGGAATGGATGTGGCTGCTTCGGATGTGAGTCTTGCGGATATTGAGCTATCCCTTGCCGAAATTGACGGTAGAGAAAAAGTGCTTACAAACATTTTAGATCCTCTGCACGACTATGATTTTGTGCTGATTGATTGTCCGCCATCATTATCTCTTTTAACGATTAATGCGTTATGTGCAGCTAAAAAACTGATTATTCCGATGCAGATGGAGGTTCTTAGCTTGCAGGGATTGGACCTGATCACCGAGACCATTGGTCGAATAAAAAAAGCTTTGAACCCTGACCTTGAAGTTCTCGGTATTTTACCGGTCATGGTAGATTCTCGCAGAAAGTTAAGCTCAGAGATATACGATCACATTAAAGAAAACTATTCCTTACTCATCTTTGAGTCAAGAATCCGACCAAATGTACGTGCTTCTGAAGCTCCCTCATTTGGTCAAAGTGTACTTACGTACGCACCTGAATCCAATAGCGCGGTTGACTATCGGGCATTTGCTAATGAATTTTTAACTGTAATCTGATTATGCCTCTAGGACGTAACCTTAAAAAGAAACCCCTGATCCCGGATGATGAAAAGAATCCTAAAAAATCTTCGTCCAGGAAAAGTACTGATAAATCAACCAGTAAGAAGACTACGACTACTAAGTCTAAAAAGAGTAAGCCGGCTGAAAAGAAAAAGGAACCCATAGCGCTTAAGCAGGGACTGAGAAAAGAGGAGTTTGAAAAGCGTCATTCACTACATCAGAAATTCAAAAAAGAGGTAGAGGATCTCCAGGAGCAGCAGCTTCACTTAATTGTCTTCCGGGTTGGTGATGAAGAGTTTGCTATAGAAATAGATAAAGTCGATGAGGTGGTTGTTACTCCGGGTATCACCCGTATGCCACATGCCCCTGATTACATCCCGGGACTGGCTACCATCCGTGGCAAAGGTATCGTGACTTTGGATATTGCTTATAAGCTGGGCTTAGCAGAGACTAATAAGGACATTAAAGAGAGAACCAATTATACCATAGTGATCCAGACCAATCGGTTCACGGTAGGTATATTGGTCCCTGAAGTGCCTTACAATCAAATGGTGTCCGGTAGCAAGGTGCAGAGTGTTTCTGATAGTGTTTCCGATACCGCATTGGACGAAACTTACATAAAAGGACTTATACGGTTAGGTGACCGAATGATTTTTTTCATGGATATAGATGAGCTGGTAGAGGGTGACAGGCTTAAGGCAAGAGTTGTTAGTGAATAGAATCCCATTGCGTTTTGAGTAAAAAGATCAAGGTTTTAGTAGTAGATGATTCGGCATTCATGAGGTTGTTGCTGACAGACCTCATATCCCATGATCCTGATCTGGAAGTGGCCGGGACTGCTACCGATGGCAAAGAGGCAGTGGAAAAGACTCGAGAGCTTAAGCCAAACGTAGTTTTGCTGGATATGAATATGGGGGAGTATGACGGCCTCTATGCTGTAGAGCACATCATCAACGAAAACCCGATCCCGATTCTTATCCTAAGCTCGGTGGGAAATACCAATTTGGACACCATATTTGATGCGCTTGAGCTGGGCGCGGTTGACTATATCAATAAACCCGTACGCGGGGGATCCAAAATCAGGGAGATCAATGCTCATCTATTGTCTACTGTAAAGAGGGTCGCCAGAGCCAAACCCAGGACCACCAATATTGTCAGAGATGGGTTGAGCCGATTGCCCCATACTTTTGATGATAGTGGAAATTACAAGGTCATTGTGATTGGTGCTTCTACCGGCGGACCTACTGCTGTGGAAAAGGTAATATCCTCATTGCCGGCTAATCTGAATGTGCCGGTGATCATAGGGCAGCATATGCCGGCAAACTTTATTCCGTCGTTTGCAGACCGGCTGGATGCTTTGAGTCCGCTCAATGTAGTGGTGGGCAGAAAAGGAATGGTGCCCCAACCCGGCATGGTTATTATAGCTCCGGGGGACTCTAACATGGTAGTAAAGCGGGAGAAAAAAGAAAACGTTCGGGTAGATTTTACCGACGAAAAATATAGGGAATATAACCATCCGTCCATTAATGCGCTGATGCTGTCAGTAGCTAAAGCGTATAAAAGTAAGACCATAGGGGTTTTACTTACGGGAATGGGGAGAGATGGAGTGAAGGGACTCCAGGCCATAAAAGATGCCGGAGGAATGACCATAGCTCAGGACGAAACTTCCAGTGTGATCTATGGTATGCCAAAGATTGCGTATGAGACCGGTGCGGCCGGTACCGTATTGCATATAAAAGAAATAGGTGGATATTTGGTTAACTGTTTATAGGCTTTGAAATCAAAAGAATCAGAATATAAAGAACTGTTCCTCGTTGAGGCAAAAGACAATATCGAGGAATTAGATCAGCTCTTTGTGGAGTTGGAAAAGGACCATGGTAACCAGGATGCTATCAATGCAATCTTCAGGATTACCCATACGCTAAAGGGGAACGCCATGGGGATGGGTTTTGAGTCAGTAGCAGAGCTGTCTCACCTGATGGAAGATGTGATGATCGCAATCCGCAATAAGCAGATTGATCTTGGGCAAAAACTTTTCCAGCTGTTATTCAGAGCAAATGATAAGTTAGGAGGTCTTGTAAAGTCACTGGAGTCTGGCGAAAAAGTCAGCTACCTGGGGGTGAAAACAAGTCTTTCTATCCACCTGAAAAATGAGCTGGAGAAAGAAGGAGGAGATAAAAAGGAAGAAGATGCGGAAATTGCGTCTGATGATCAGGGTGAAGCTCCGGCATCCAATGGGGGTGGCAGCACTCAGATTACCTTTTCTGATGTGATACAGATTCCCGTGAAGAAAATGGACGAACTCATGAATGAGGTAGGTCAGCTGCTAATTGAGCGGGACAGGTTGATGGCATACTCACAGGAGCTCGGGTTACAAACTTCTGAATTTGACCGGTTGCAGCGCATTACGTCAAATCTGCAGTACAGCATCATGAATGCCCGTATGGTGCAGGTCGGTTTCCTCTTTAATAAATTCCACAGGGTACTCAGGGATGCAGCAGCTATCGAAAACAAGAAGGTGGATCTGGCGCTTCGAGGTTCTGAAATAGAAATAGACCGAAATATTCTGAAAATTATCAGTGACTCACTGGTCCACCTGGTTCGAAATGCGGTAAGCCATGGCATTGAAGCTGGAGAAGTACGGAAGAGAAATGGCAAACCAGTTACCGGCACAGTAACATTGGAAGCTCGTTACGAGCGCGACCGGGTGGTAATAACCGTTCGGGATGATGGTGGCGGAATAGATCCGGAAGTGATCCGGAAGAAAATTGTAGAAAAAGGTCTGGTACAGGACGCTGTAGCCGCTAAGCTTAGTGAGCAGGAGATTATCAGGTACATTTTTGAGTCCGGCTTTTCGAATACCGACAAGGTAAATGAACTTTCCGGCCGGGGTGTGGGCATGGATGTAGTGAAAAAAGCAGTGGAATCTATCGGTGGACAGGTACGGATAGAGACCAACGTAGGAGAAGGCACGAGCATCCATTTACATGTTCCTTCATCGCTTGCATTGAAAGGGACGCTACTCTTTGAAGTAAATGATCAGGAATATGCGATCGCCCTTTCCTATACCGAGGCAGTAGTAGCGATCCCAAAAGGTGAGATATACAAGCTGAGCGGCGGCCTCATGACTAAGTTTCAGGATGAAGCTATTTCAATTGTCTTCCTGAAAGACCTGCTCGAAATGAAGAACCTTTCTGAAATAAACAATAAAGGGGTTTTGCATAAAACATTTGATTCGCTGGAAGATGATGAGACCATGCTGGATGCAATTATCGTGACCTATGCGGGCCACACTACCGGCCTTCTGGTGGATCGGGTCCTTCAGCAAAAAGAGATTATTGAGAAGCCATTAGTTAAGCCTTATGACCGGATAAAATTACTAAGCGGGACAACGATCCTTGGTAATGGGAACGTTTGCCCCGTAGTGGATGTAGCCATAATTTCTGACCTCATTTACAAACAAGTGCTTCAAACACAAGAAAAAGTCAACGGATGAAGCCAATAGATACAGGACTTCCAAAAGAATTTCGCCAGGTAGAACTTATCACCGATGAGGAAATGAATGCCCTCATGGTCGCCATTAAGAATAGGTACGGGCTTGACTTTACCAATTATGAAAAAACCTCTCTGAAGCGCGGTGTTACCAGACTCATGATGAAACATGGAATGGAGTCTTCTTTTGACCTGTGGTCCAGAATTCTTAAGGATTATGATTTCTTCATGACAGCCATAGACGATCTGTTAGTTAACCTCACGGAGTTATTCAGAAACCCTGATGTTTGGATCAAGCTGAGAGATGAGATTCTGGATCAATTTAAAAATGGACCATTAAGCATCTGGCATGCCGGTTGTTCTACCGGTGAGGAGGTATATACCATGGCAATCGTGCTTGAAGAAAAAGGATTGCTTGGTAAGGCAACGCTTGCGGCATCAGATCTGAGCACCAAAGCTCTTAATAAAGCCAGGAAGGGTGATTATCCGTTAGAGCTGATTAAACAATATTTGAATCCGTTTCTAAAATTTTTTCCTAATCGTCAGTTGGAGGATTATTTTGATTTTCATGACAAGCATGCCACGATAAAGCCGCATTACAAGCAAAGGATAAACTTTGAGCGACATAACCTGGTCCATGATAAGGTGGACAGGAAGTATGATATTATTTTTTGCCGTAATGTGATGATATACTTTGATGACCAACTTAAACTAACGGTCCTGAACCTGATTTATCAGAGCCTTAAGCCAAACGGTTATCTGATCATTGGGTATTACGACATAATGCCGGACGAGGGCAAAAAGCTATTTGCTGTAGATGATATAAAGACTCGGGTTTATAGAAAAAAAATTAAATGATTTTACCGCTTAACCATTATTTTTAGAGATGAGCTATTCTGTATTAATAGTCGATGATTCAGGTTTTTCAAGGTCTACGATAAGAAATATTCTGGAAGGCGCTGGTTATCAGGTAGTAGGGGAGGCCAGAGATGGAGCTGAAGCTTTAGATAAGATTGTGGAACTGAGGCCGGACCTGGTTACTCTTGATAATATTTTGCCGGATATGACCGGTCTCCAGATCCTCAATACGTTGAAAGATCAAAACCTAAAGTCAAAAGTAATTATGGTCAGTGCCGTGGGTCAGCAATCGGCAATTGAGGAGGGATTAAGCCTTGGAGCGGCCGCATATTTGATAAAGCCGTTCGATGCGAGTAGATTAGTGGAAGAAATCAAAAAAGTACTGGAGTAAATACATGGAAATGAACTAAACGTATTTTTCACACTTTTACCTTAAAATATCCTAGTCCACCATGAATTTGTCGCCGTTGATCGACTTTCATTTGAGGAAAAAAAAGTTTTTAAACAGATTACATTATCAATCAATTTAATCTATGCTGGATAAATTCAATAATAACGAGCTTGAAATCGCATCAAAGCTGGTCTTTGATGGGCTTTCCATGGCTAAAAAATCAATGGAGCTGATTTTACAGAGCCCCATTTCTATGGAGAAGATTGACTACAGTGATACTGTAAGTGTCCCCTTACCACAGTTTCTGAAAATTGATAACCAGAGTGTTCATGCGATTAAAACAGAACTAAAAGGTGAGTTGAAAGGAACAAGCCATCTAATTTTCAAAGAGGATGAAGTAGCTAAAATTTATAAAGCTTGCCTTCCTGCCCAGATCTTAGAAAGTGACTCGCCGGAGAGCGCTATGATGAAAATGGGTTTTCTGACGGAAATTGACAACATGATGGCTGCAGCAGTAATTACTGAGTTCTCAAATTTTCTGGGATTGGAAATCTATGGCCATGTGCCATCGCTCACGGTTTTAAAGTCTGGTGAAGTCAATGATTATCTTAAAAGAGAATCAGGAGAATTTGATTCTATTGTGCACTTTAAAGCTTTATTTCAGGGAGTGGAGTTAGATATATCTCCGGACTTTGTTTGGATTTTTCAGGAAGAATTTGTCGATAAAATAAAAGAATTGGTTTGACCCGCGTTTATACGCAAAATGAATTATGGATATGAGCAAAAAAGTATTAATAGTTGATGACTCAATTTACATGCGATCTTTGATCAGAAGTGCTCTTGAGGAAGCTGGCTTAGAAATCGCCGGAGAGGCCAAAGATGGCGAGACAGCTATAGATATGGCCCTGGAAACACAACCAGACTTAATTACATTGGACAATATCCTGCCAGATATGATGGGATTTGAAATCCTTAAGGTATTAAGAGACCAGGGACTTGAGTCAAAAGTTATTATGATCAGTGCTGTAGGACAGCAGACTGTTGTAAACAAAGGGAAAGAACTGGGAGCTTCTGACTATATAGTTAAGCCTTTCACTTCAGAAAGCCTTTTGGAAGTTGTAAATCGAGTCTTATAATACATATATTATAAGGCAACCTGCCTAAAAAGAAAACCAGTAATGAGAATATTATACGATCTACCCATAAGGAAAAAATTTGCGGTAGTTCTCGTTCCGCTTATCCTTATAATTGTCTGTTTGGATTATTTACAGATCCGGGACCATTATTTGGATTACGCTGATTCAAAGCGGCTGAATAAGACGATAATTTTGGGTGTTGAGATAAACCATGTGGTACATGAGCTACAAAAAGAGCGAAGTATGTCTATTGGTTACCTCTCAAGTGAGGGCTATGAGTTTGCTCAAATTACTCGTCAACGAGAAGTTACTGACAGTACATTGGCTCAGTTCTATAAAGAACTTAAGAATGCTGACCTGGAAGGGGTTTTTGCAGTACATGCCAATGATATAGAACTTCTTAAGTCCAATTTTTCTACTATAGAAGGCATTCGTGACAAGATTGACCGGTTTACTCTGGAGGCCAATCAGGTTCTGCGCTATTATTCAGATATCAATGAAGTAGCTCTCAATGCTGTTGACCAGCTGATCAATGAAACCAGGGATAAGGACATTGCTCAGCAGGTTCATGCATTGATTTATTTTCTGAAATCAAAAGAGCGAGCGAGTATTGAACGAGCTATTGGTACCCAGGCATTTTCTACTAAAGAGATGAACAACGATCTGTACAGTGACTTCACTACTTTAGTTGCTGAACAACGCTCTTACATGGATGCTTTTTTAGTTATCGCGGATCAGGACTCACAAGATGCTTATGATCGATTGGTTTCCGGCCATGATGTGGAGGAGGTTAATCGACTCAGAAAAATTATTCATGACAGGGACCAGTTTGATGCAGATCCTACCTATTGGTACGAAATGACCACCAGCAGGATAGATGCTCTAAAGAATGTAGAGGATTATATGTCTTCCAGGCTGGTCAGCAGAACTGCAAAAATTTCTCAAGCAGCGTTGGGAAATTTCTGGACATTTATCGTCCTTGATATCGCCATAGGCGTACTGGCTATCTGGTTGATGTCCATCATTGTGACTAACCTGCTTACCAACGTAAAAATTCTTGAGCGATTTACTTTGAGGATTTCCAAAGGAGACCTTTCGAAGAAGGTAAGAGTAGCAACGAAGGATGAGATAGGTCAATATGCAAAGACCTTTAATGTAATGGTGGATGAGATCAATAAGTCTCATGAGATTCTCAGAAAGGAGAGGGATAAGGCTAAATTTCTCTACAACAATATTTATCGGGTTTCACTGGTGGTATTTGAAAACATCCATCAGGGAATTTTCTTGTTGGATAGAAATTTCAAAATGAGTCGATTGTACTCTAAAGCACTGGAGAAGATTTTTGGGGTGCAGAAAATTGCGGGCGAAAACTTTTCAAATTTCATGCGTCCACTCATTATTCCCAGAGATCTGGAAGCGCTTGAAATGTTCATGAGACATCTCTTTAATGAAGACATGGATGAGGATGTGGTAAATCAGCTAAATCCTATTGAGCAGGTAAAGATCTACAGCGAAACGGACGAAGGTGTCGTAACCACTAAGCACATTCGTGTGAACTTTACCCGTATATGGAGAAAAAATAAGATTACCAATATCATGGTGACCGTTTCTGACGAAACCGAATCAATTTTACTTCAGAAACACCTGGAAGAAGCTGAGAAAAAGAAAAAGCAGGAAACCGAGCAGGTATTGAGCATTCTGAAGATTGACCCTTCTCTTATCCGAGGCTTCCTTTACAATGCAAAGCGTACCCTTAAGGGCATCTCAGAAAGGTACGAGGAAAACAAAGAGAAAGATCTTGAGGAGCTCCTTCAATTCACTTTTGAAACCATTCACAATTTGAAAGGCAATGCTGTAGTGATTGGTCTCGATATTATGAGCCAGAAGTTTCATGAAGTGGAGGAAGCTCTTGATAAACTTAAAGGCAAAGCCATTAGTGGTAAGGATTTTCTCACCATATTGTATGAAATTGATGATGCTGATAAAATCATAGATGATATGAGCACCATGCTTCGTAAGGTTGCAGATATCTACCGAAAGTACCCCTCCGGAGGGCATGTGGTTTCTAACATTATGCTGATAGACACACTGGAGAGGGCTGTGAGCGTGTTATCTGAGAAAATGGATAAGCCGGTAGATTTCTTTTTTAAGAATGAGAAAAACTTAGTTTTACCAAACGATAACATTGACTCTTTCAGGGATATAATGATACAATTGATCAGAAACTCAGTGAAGCATGGTATCGAGGAGAAAAATGAAAGGGTATCATCCGGTAAGCACCTGAGAGGAAGCATCTCCATTGAGTTGGATCAGTTAGATGAGGGTCTGGAAGTTATTTATAAAGATGATGGACAGGGGCTGGACATAGATAAAATTAAGGATCAGGCCATACAAAATAACCTGGTTACTGCTTTTGAAGCCAAAAAGCTCAGTACTGAACAGGTCGTGGGGCTGATCTTTGAGAAGGGATTCAGTACGGCCGGAGAAGTAGATGAAAATGCCGGAAGAGGCCAGGGGATGAGTTTGGTCAAAAGCCTGATAGAAGAAATGGATGGGACTTTTGAAGTTGATTTTGAAAAAGGTAGATTTTTCAAAATGACTATCAAATTACCAATAAGTATTACTCAAGATGAAATAGAAGACCATGAGGTTGCTGATAGTTGATGACTCGTCGATCATGCGACGAATCATAGAAAAAAATCTGAAGGACTATGACATTGAAATTATTGGCATGGCAGCTAATGGTGAAGAGGCCCTGGAGATAGTAAAAGATAAACAGCCGGACGTAATCACGCTGGATATTACCATGCCCGGAATGGACGGGTTGGCTTGTCTGGAGGAGATTATGGTTATTCAGCCATCAGCTAAAGTTATGATCATCACAGCTTTATCTGATAAGCTCACGGGTCTTAAAGCACTGGATAAAGGAGCAAGAGGCTTCTTATATAAGCCGGTAAATGCCGGGGATTTAGCAAAAGCGTTTGATAAATTATTGAAGAGAGGATGAAAACGAGTAAGGCAGAATTTGACGCTACGTGCAATTTATTTATTAACTCTGTTAATAATTACTTCAGACATTTAACTGAAATTGATTCAGAACTGAATGTTCCTTACCTTAAGGAATCCGAAGGATTGGTTTTGAAGGATTTTACAGGAATGATAGGGATCTCGGGAAACCGTAAGGGGTTTGTATATATCTCTGCAGACAGGGAGATGTATGAAGACCTGATAAAGATCTTTATCGGTATAGATGATCCTTCCGACGAAGATATACTGGATATGGCTGGAGAAATTTCTAATGTTGTGGCGGGAAATGTACGAGCTAATTTGGGAGCTAATTTTATGATTTCCGTACCGCTTGTTTTTCAGGGAATGCCGTCTCAACTAAAAATTCCTGAAGATGTGTCCATCTACGTTATCCCGATCGAATGGAATAAACATGAAGCATTTGTAGTGATAGGTTTACAATGATTAGTCAGGAGCCAGCATATTTTAACCTTGGAGTATCAGGTGATGAGACCAAGAAGAACTATTTTTCCCTCTTCCCGGAGGAGATGATAGCCAGTGTTCTTGATGCATTTATCATCAATAAACCGATGGCTGGGAAAGTGGGAGGAGATGGCTTCTGGGTTCATCAGGAATCTGACTACCTGTATATTGCTGTATTTGATTGTATGGGACATGGACACATGGCAAGCATGATGACACGAGTGTATATCCAGTCCCTGAACCGGGTAGTAGAAACAAACGGGATCAAAGACCCGGGAGCTATCCTGGAAAACCTGCATGATGAAATAGCCAAAAAGTTTAAGGGGAAAGACAATCTACAGATTGGGTCAGGTGCAGATATTGGAATATTGAAGATTAACCTCTCGGTTCGTATGATTGAGTTTGCAGGTGCTAAAATTGATCTTCTGCATTTTAAGAGTGGTGAGCTTGATATTGTAAAGTCTGACAGATTGCAGATAGGAGACCTCTGGGATTATGACCACAAGTATAGTACAAAAGAGGTATCACTCGAAAATGGTGTAAAGTCTAACTTTTACCTCTCGTCTGATGGATTTAAAGATCTTATTGGTGGGCCTGAAGACAAAAAATTAGGAAAAAAGGGAGTTACTGACCTGTTACAAAAGAACTTTGGAAAGCCACTTTTGAAGCAGAAGGAGGATATACTGTCCTTTGTGGAGGACTGGTCCGGGTCCAGCGATCAGCTTGATGACGTCCTGATCATCGGTTTTGCCATTTAGAAGAAAAATTACTTTCCGGAAGTATTTAGAGAAAGGGTTTTGATGAAGTTGTCATCGAGGATCCAGATGAAAAACGGCGCAATGTTGACCACTACTCCTTCCAGGACCGATTTTACATGAAATGCAGTTTTGTAGATCCTGTTTTCTTTCTCAAAAAACTCGTTTACTTTATCACACTGAATGATCTGTATCTGGGGTACTTTCAGTTCTAGCTGTACGCCAAGGTACTCGGATATTTCTTTGATAGATAATGCTGCAATGACATTTTCGATCTCTGACATAAACCCATGCTTCATAAGCTTGGTTTCCGTACGCTTGTCTGATTTAAACTCTTCAGGAAGGCAAACCGAATTTATCAGGTCTACCTCATGGTCAAGGATCACAAAGTAAAATGCTCCGCGTATATCACCGCTGAAAACAAGTTTTACCAGGTGCACTTTGAATCTTCCAAGCTGGTCCAGCTCTGTAATGCTGCTTAAGGGACCCACGTCAAAGTTTACATGATTGGCATTTACCCTTATTCGAAGCATCTGCTCCATGGACGTAATGGCCTTAGCCATCGCATTATTCACCAGTTCGGCAACAATTTCATGCTGTTCTTCTGTGAGTTGCTTTATATGGTCCTGTGAAGCCAATCTGTAACCTTTAACGAATTTTCTCAAAGATAGATATTAGGTAATGATCCACGAAAGAAAGAAGTCAGCCAATGGGTTAGTTATAAAAAAAAACACCCTGAAAAAAACTTTCCAGGGTGTCTTCTGCATTTTATTCTCTATTAAAGGTCTGAAAAGTCAAACGATTCCAGAAACTTGGTCGTGAACTTCCCTGACTTAAACTGTTTATCATCCATGAGTTTCAGGTGAAATGGGATCGTGGTTTTTACCCCTTCGATGACCATTTCTGATAAAGCTCGTTTCATCCTGACAATCGCTTCCTCTCTATCCTGACCAGACACTATAAGCTTTGCTATCATAGAGTCATAAAACGGAGGAATGACATAGCCTGCATACACATGGCTGTCTACACGAACTCCGTGACCACCAGGTAAATGAAGGTTAGTGATCTTACCCGGGCTTGGACGGAATCCATTCGCCGGATCTTCCGCATTGATCCTGCATTCGATAGCGTGTAGCTGTGGGTAATAATTTCTTCCGGATATTTTCACTCCTGCAGCTACTTTGATTTGTTCTTTGATCAAATCAAAGTCAGTTACTTCTTCAGTTATTGGATGCTCTACCTGTATCCTGGTGTTCATTTCCATGAAGTAAAAATCTCCATACTTGTCTACTAGAAACTCCACAGTTCCGGCGCCTTCGTATTTGATGGCTTCAGCTCCTTTGATGGCAGCCTGTCCCATTTTTTCACGAAGCTCCTGGCTTACAATTGGCGAGGGAGTTTCTTCTACCAGCTTTTGATGCCTCCTTTGAATCGAACAGTCTCGTTCTGAAAGGTGGCAGGCTTTTCC
This sequence comes from Marinoscillum sp. HNIBRBA16962, assembly GCF_057801515.1. Taxonomy (NCBI): domain Bacteria; kingdom Pseudomonadati; phylum Bacteroidota; class Cytophagia; order Cytophagales; family Reichenbachiellaceae; genus Marinoscillum; species Marinoscillum sp. HNIBRBA16962. The sequence continues at coordinate 1,510,336 of NZ_CM173603.1, forward strand.
GTTGCTATCGCCGATGATCTGAATCTCAACGTGACGAGGCTCTTCCACAAATTTCTCAAGATAGAGCCCGTCATTTCCAAATGCAGCTCCGGCTTCTTGTCTGGCGTCATCCCAGGCTTTCTTAAAGCCACTCTTGTCTTTCACAAACCGCATTCCTTTTCCGCCCCCTCCGGCAGTGGCTTTTAGCATTACAGGATAACCAACTTCTTCAGCTTTACCCAGCCCTTCTTCAAAGCTTCCCAGTAAGCCTTCTGATCCGGGGATAGTAGGTACGCCGGCTTTTTCCATAGTAGCCTTAGCCGTGGCCTTATCCCCCATAGCATTGATCATTTCTGCTGAAGCGCCAATAAATTTAATCCCGTACTCTTCACAAACACGTGAAAACTCCGCATTCTCAGCCAAAAAACCATAACCAGGATGGATGGCATCAGCATTGGTGATTTCTGCAGCAGATATGATCTGTGGTATTTTCAGATAAGAATCTTTGCTGGCGGGAGGTCCGATACAGACTGCCTCATCGGCAAATCGCACATGAAGACTATCCCGATCAGCTGTAGAATAAACTGCGACAGTCTTAATACCCATTTCTTTACAGGTACGAATAATCCTGAGGGCAATCTCTCCTCTGTTAGCTATTAGAATTTTATCAAACACAGGATAAATATTTTATGATGGATCTACTAAGAAAAGTGGCTGATCATATTCAACCGGGGTGGCATTTTCCACTAATACCTTCACTATTTTACCAGAAACCTCAGATTCGATTTCGTTAAATAATTTCATTGCTTCAATGATGCAAACCGTGTCACCCTGCTTTACTGTGTCTCCTACTTTTACAAATGGATCTGAGTCTGGGTTTGGTGTGAGATAAAATGTGCCGATCATAGGAGATTTGATCGGAATCAGGTTAGCCTCATCAGAAGGAGACTCTGCCCTGGGTGCTTCGCCAGCTGCTGATGGAGCAGGAGCAGGCTGACTGGGAGCAGCAGGTGCAGGTGCTGTGGGGGCTGGAGCTGGTGAAGAAACGGCCTGATTTAAAGATCGTTTCACATTTATTTTGAATTCTTCGGTTTCTATATTGACCTCTTCCAACCCGGAGGCTGAAATAAAGTCGATCAAATCGCGAATTTCTTTTGCTTTCATTATTTAGCTTTTTTCAGTGTTGTTTTTCTGTTATCTGAACCGGGATAAAGGTATATAATTTTATTTTACTCGCTCCACATAAGAGTTGGTTTGAGTATTCACCTTTATCACTTCGTCCTGATCAATAAATAATGGCACCTGAATTGTCGCTCCGGTTTCCAGTTCAGCTGGTTTAGTAGCATTAGTTGCCGTATCACCTTTCAGGCCAGGCTCCGTATACACAACCTGCAAGACCACGTGTTGAGGAAGCTCTACACCCAGCACGCGCTCTTCTTCGGCATGAAAGATCACCTCCACTGCCTGTCCGTCTTTAAGGAACTGAGGAGCGTTGATTAATTCTTCCTGTACGGGTATTTGCTCAAAGGTGTTACTATCCATGAAGTGGTAGCCCATATCATCTTGGTACAGGTACTGATAATCCCTTCGTTCTACTCTGGCCGTTTCAACCTTATGGCCGGAAGTAAACGTATTGTCGATGACTTTGCCTGTAGTCAGACTTTTAAGTTTTGTTCGTACAAAGGCGGGACCTTTCCCCGGCTTTACATGTTGAAACTCTACAATGGTGTACAGGTCATTATTGAACTCAATCACCAATCCGTTTCTGAAATCAGCAGTCGTTGCCATGATTTTTTACTAAAAGGTTAAAATGCTATTTAGGATTATATGCCCATTTCAGCCAGGTAGCTCCCCAGGTAAATCCGCCTCCAAAAGCAGCCAGGATCAAATTGTCTCCTTTTTTCAGCTGAGGTTCATAGTCCCACAGGCAAAGTGGTAGTGTGCCTGCGGTAGTGTTGCCATATCGCTGGATATTGAGCATGACTTTATCATCACCCACACCCATTCTTTTGGCGGTGGCATCTATAATTCTTTTGTTGGCCTGGTGAGGCACCAGCCACGCAATGTCATCTCCTGTCAGATTATTCTTTTCCATAACCCGGGCAGCTACATCCGCCATATTGGTCACTGCAAATTTGAAGACAGTAGACCCTTCCTGGTAGGCAAAATGCTCACGTTGTGCCACAGTTTCTGCAGTTGCGGGGCGGCGACTTCCACCTGCTTTCATATGTAAATATGGTGCACCAGATCCATCTGATTTTAAAATAGAGTCCATAACTCCTACTTCTTCTTCTGTGGGCTCTAAAAGAACAGCTCCTCCACCATCACCAAATATGATACAAGTAGTACGGTCTGTATAATCAATGATGGAAGACATTTTATCTGCCCCTATGATAATGACCTTTTTGTGTATCCCCGTTTCAATAAACTGTGCACCTGTAGCCAGGGCGTAAAGAAAGCCTGAGCAGGCCGCACTCAGGTCATAACCAAATGAGTTAACCGCGCCCACCTGGTCAGCGATGATATTGGCTGTAGCAGGGAAAGGCATATCCGGGGTAACTGTAGCACAGATAATCAGGTCAATCTCTTTTGGATCCGTACCTGTTTTTTCCAGTAGCCCTTTTACGGCTTCTGTTCCTATCACTGAAGTGCCCTGGTCATCTCCTTTCAGGATCCTTCGTTCTACAATGCCCGTTCGGGATTGAATCCACTCATCATTTGTGTCCACCATGGTTTCCAGTTCCTGATTGGTAAGCACATAATCAGGGACATACCCATGAACTCCGGTGACAGCTGCTCGGATTTTTGTCATAGTGATCGAATTGTTTGACTAACTTAAGCCAAAACTTCTTTTTCCATCACTACTTTTCCTTTATAATATAGTTTCCCCTCGTGCCAGAAGGCTCTGTGAGGCAAGTGAGGTTCGCCAGTGGTCTGACAGATCACGTAATTCTTAGGAGTTGCTTTTACGTGTGTTCTTCTTTTGTCCCTCCTGGTCCTTGAGATTTTACGTTTTGGATGTGCCATTGTGCTATTCTATTTATTTCCTTTTAGTTTTTTTAATGCTTCCCATCTTGGATCTATTTCCTGATCCCGACCACCGGATTCCTCATCTGGGTGATCTTCTGATGAATATATCAGGTCAGGTTGCTCTTCTTCTACATCCTCGTATCGGGGATGCAGCTTTTTCATAGGTACTTCCAGACTGATAAACTCATAAATAAAATCGCTAACGTTTAGACTGGGTGTTTCACTTTTGATCACCAGTACGTCTTCGCTAAGCGAATAATTATCATCGCCAAACTTGATGATAATCTCTTTTTTGCTTTTGATCGGATGCCAGAAAGTATCAAGACTTCTGTCACAGGTCAACTCTACCTCTGCATCCAGGTCAAAATAAAGGGTCATCATGGTTTCGGACTTATCAATGGTTAGCCTACACTTACCACGACCTTTGTCCACAATGCTGTGCTCATAAAACGAGAAAAGCTTATCAGTAATTTCGTATTCGAATTCATGCAGCTTATGGCCTAAGCTGTAAATGTCGATTTGAAATTCCCGCAGCCCCTTCATAGCACAGTTCCTTCTTTTGCTTAAAGAACCGCAAATTTAGGAATAAACGAGATATAAAAAAACTAATTTATCAGGTATGATTTTAAGTTTAGCTACCGGTTTCCTTGCGGGATTTTACGATGTCTGCCGCCATAAAGATCGCGTTTCTCATGGAAGTTTCATCCGCCACACCTTTTCCTGCTATAGAAAATGCTGTACCATGGTCTGGTGAGGTTCTTACAAAAGGCAGTCCTGCGGTAAAATTAACACCATTATCAAAGGCGATGTTTTTGAAAGGGATCAGTCCCTGGTCGTGATACATGGCTAAGATACCGTCATAGGTTCTGTACTGAGATGATCCGAAAAACCCATCTGCAGGGAAGGGACCAAAAACCAGGTTTCCGGAATCTTTAAATTCCTTGATCACTGGTTCAATGATTTTGTTTTCTTCATCGCCCAATAAGCCGTTTTCTCCTGCATGGGGGTTTAGCCCCAGGAGTGCAATTCTCGGCTTTTTTATGCCAAAATCTTTTTTGAGAGATTGAAGCATCAGCTTGAGTTTGCTTTTGACTTTGTCCTGGGTAATGGCACCTGGTACCTCTTGCAGAGGTATGTGTCCGGTGACTACACCTACTCTCAGCTCTTCGGAGACCAGAAACATAAGACTGTCCTGAACCCCGGCTTCCTGAGCTAAAAATTCTGTATGGCCCGGAAACTTAAAGTCATCGGTCTGAATGAGGTCTTTGCTCAATGGAGCAGTGACCAGCGCATCTATTTTGCTTTCTTTCAGATCTTTCAGCGCTGCTTTCAGGGAGAGGAGGGCGTACTTTCCACTTTCAGCGTTTCCCCTGCCGGGAGTGATTTCAATGTTTTCTTCACCCAGATTGATAACATTGGCTTTGCGATGATGAATGTTATCGATTTGTTTGGTTTGGTTGTAGTTGAAGCTATGAAGGTCGAGGTTTTTTCTGTAGTAAGAAATCACTCGACCGTCCGCATAGATAACCGGCGTAATGTATCGGTTGATTCGGTTGTCATTCAGGGCTTTTATGACCACTTCAGGTCCTATGCCGTTTATATCCCCGATCGAAATACCGATAACAGGATAATCACCTTTGTTGTGAGAAGATTCACTCATATTTGTCAATTTTACAAATCGATTTTGAAAGTCCAATTTAAATGATCGTCACTCTTTGAAAAAAGTTACTCCCAAAAAGTATTTAGGCCAACATTTTCTGAAAGATGAAAACATCGCTCAGAAGATTGTAAATGGTTTGCAAAGTAACGAAGCAAAAACAATTCTTGAAATAGGGCCTGGAACGGGAGTTCTGACAAAGTACTTATTAGAGAACCAGTCACTCCATTTTTTGGCCTTTGATGTGGATAATGAGTCTATATCTTTCCTTAAAGAGGTGTATCCGGCCAGCACTGATCATTTCCTTCTTGAGGATTTTTTGAAATATGATCTTCAAAAGCTGGAGCCTCCATTAGCGGTTATTGGTAATTTCCCTTACAATATTTCCTCGCAGCTTTTTTTTAAGATATGGGATCATAAAAATGCAGTAATAGAGGTGGTATGTATGATCCAAAAGGAGGTGGCTGATCGTATTATTTCAAAAGAAGGGAATAAAACATATGGCATTTTAAGTGTTCTTTTACAGGCATTTTATGATATAGAATATCTGTTTTCTGTGCCACCCCATGTTTTTAATCCTCCACCTAAGGTGCAGTCAGCTGTTATCAGGCTGGTGCGTAATGACACTGATCAATTAGGTTGCGATGAGAAGCTCTTCAGGCGGGTGGTAAAGGCGGGGTTTGGAAAAAGACGGAAGACCTTGCGCAACGCTTTAAAAGACCTAAATTTGAAGTTTGATACCTCAAAGCCGGTTTTTGATCAACGAGCCGAGCAACTTTCAGTATCAGATTTTATCTCACTAACAAACTATATCTCTGAGGATGGAAGCAGTGATGCCATTTGAGCTTTCCAGGGAATACCTGGAGCGTTTTCAGCAAGCAATTGATGAGAAGGATGAGGCTTTTATCAAAGAATCACTCGATGGGGTGAACCCTGCGGATATTACAGCGCTGCTTTATGAATTTGATACTGAGGAGTGCAGATATGTTTTTGAGCTGTTGCCGAAGGAAGTTGACGCGGCGATTTTAAATGACCTGGAGGATGATGTTCGGAGGGACTTTATTGCTGAATTTACTCCCGAACAGCTGGCACAATACCTGGAGCACCTTGATTCTGATGATGGCGCTGACATCCTCTACCAGATGTCCCTGAAAAAGCGGGAAGAGGTCATCAAATTTATCAGCAATGAAGAGAAGGCAAGTCACCTGATAGACCTGCTTCGCTATGACGAAGATGTAGCGGGAGGTCTGATGGCTAAAGAGCTTATAAAAGCGAATATGAACTGGACGATTCTCCAGTGCATTGAAGAGATCAGAAAACAGGCCGAAAATGTTCAGAAGATCTACTCCGTGTATGTGGTAGATAACATGGGTAAGCTGCTTGGTAAGGTGAGCTTGAAAAAGATCATTCTTGCGGATGATAATGCCAGGGTAGCAGACATTTATGATGACTCGGTGGTTTCCGTGGAGACTTACATGGACGAGGAGGAAGTAGCCCTCATTATGAGAAAGTACGACCTGGAGGCTGTACCTGTAGTAAATGCCAGAGGAAAGCTGGTAGGTAGGATTACCATAGATGACGTGGTGGATGTGATCACCGAAATGGCTGAAGAAGAACGACAAATGATGGCTGGTATCAGCTCAGATGTAGAGGAGGATGATACCGTTTGGATGTTGTCAAAAGCTCGTCTGCCCTGGCTGATCATTGGTATGGTAGGAGGGCTGATAGGTGCTCAGTTTCTGGGACTCTTTGAAGGAGATATTGCTGTGATACCTGCATTGGCTTTTTTTATACCACTGATCACAGCTACAGGTGGTAATGTAGGGATTCAGTCTTCATCTATTGTTGTTCAGAGTCTTGCTAATCCTAATGTTTTTGCAGGATCACTTTTCCAAAGACTCATCAAGGTGCTTTTTGTGGCTGTAGTGAATGGTGTCATCCTGGCGCTAATGGTTTTTGGTGTAGTTATGCTGGTAAATAGGAATGAGTCGCTGGCTGCAACAGTTTCCATAGCACTGTTTAGTGTTGTATTGCTGGCTTCATTCATGGGAACCATTACCCCTCTTTTGCTTAATAAATTTGGTATTAACCCTGCTTTGGCATCCGGGCCTTTTATCACTACTGCGAACGATTTGATCGGTTTAGCCGTTTATTTTTCCGTCGCCCATTTGCTTTACAGTTTATGAAGGATTCTCCGAAAGTACTGATTGTTGATGCTATGCATGACAGCATCAGCGAATTGTTTTCAGAAGCGGGTTTTGAGCCGGATTATCGACCTGCGATTACCAGGGAGGAAGTATTGTCTGTTATTGATCAATACGGCGGACTTGTGGTTCGAAGTAAATTAAAAATAGATAAAGAGCTTGTAGACAGGGCTACTAGTTTGCGTTTTGTGGCCAGGGCAGGAGCCGGACTGGATCAGATAGATTACGCTTATCTTTCTGAAAGGGGAATAAAGCTTGTGAATGCTCCGGAAGGCAACCGTGATGCTTTAGGCGAGCATACAACAGGGATGCTCCTGTCTCTGATGCATAAGCTACACACTGCTAATCTGGAAGTGAAAGCGAGGAACTGGGATCGTGAAGGGAATAGAGGCTATGAGCTTATGGGTAAAACTGTCGGCATTTATGGTTATGGCTTTATGGGCTCAGCTTTTGCGGAGAAACTCAGAGGCTTTGGAGTACGGATTTTGGCTTTTGATAAATACAAAACGGGCATCTCCAATGATATTGTGGAGCAAGTGGATGTAGATACGTTTCAGCGAGAGGTTGAGATTTTGAGCATCCATGTGCCGCTGACTACTGAAACCAGATTTCTCTTTGATGCTGATTATCTCCATGCATTTAGAAAGCTGCAGTTTATTCTCAATACATCCCGTGGCGAGGTTTTAAAATTGTCGGCACTGGCGGACATGCTTGATGCAGGTAAATTACTGGGAGCTGGTCTGGATGTGCTGGAAAATGAGAAGCTTAATAATCACTCACCGGAGCAAAAAGCTGATTTTGATAGGTTAGCAGCGCTGAAAAATGTTATCATGACACCTCATGTAGCCGGATGGACATTTGAGTCTTATCGTAAAATAAATGAGGTGATCGTTTCAAAATTGGTAAAAGAGGGTCTGGCTTATGCGGGGTAAATTGTTTTGATCTTGTAAAAGCCCTATATTTGCAAACTCGATATAGAAAATTAAGAAAACTTAAATAAAGGAAGGCGGTCCGTTTACGGGCCGTTCTTTTTTGTTTAAATGGCATAAAGTATAAAAAAATTATGGCAGTCAATTATTACACCAAGGAAGGTTTAGAGAAGCTCAAAAATGAGCTAACTGAACTGAAAACTAAGGGTAGGGCAGATATGGCAAAGCAGATTGCTGAGGCCAGAGATAAGGGTGACCTTAGTGAGAACGCTGAGTATGATGCCGCAAAGGATGCTCAAGGGCTTTTGGAACTCAAGATATCTAAGCTGGAGACTGTGGTGAGTAATGCCAGAGTAATCGACGAATCAAACCTTGATACATCAAAAGTGGGGATACTCTCCACTGTAAAGATCAAAAATGCCAAAAATGGCATGGAAGTGACTTATCAGATCGTGGCAGAGGAGGAAGCTGATTTGAAGCAAAACAAAATCTCGATAAAATCTCCGATTGGAAAGGGTCTTTTAGGTAAGAAGAAGGGCGAAAAAGCTATGATTAAAGTGCCCGCTGGTGAAATGGAATTTGAAATACTTTCAATCTCGTATTAATGCCTTCTATATTTTCACGCATCATTGCGAAAGAGATTCCTGCTCATATCGTGGCAGAGGATGAAAACTATATTGCATTTCTGGATATCAACCCTTTGGTAGAAGGCCATACGCTGGTTATTCCAAAAAAGGAAGTGGACTACATCTTTGACCTGGACGACGAAACGCTGGCAGGTCTCCATTTATTTGCAAAAAGGGTGGCTAAGGGGATTGAGTCCGTAGTAAAATGTGAGCGAATAGGTGTTACCGTTATTGGGTTGGAGGTTCCGCATGCACATGTACACCTTATCCCCATTAATAACGTGGATGATATGAACTTTGGCCGTATGAAGCTATCGCCTTCTAAAGAGGAGCTGGCCGAGATAGCTAAAAAAATCAAAGAAGAAATATAAGCTCATTTAGCTCTGGAAGGGTTTTCACTCAGAAATGCCTTCCAGCTTTTGAAGCTTTTTTGTGCCTTTCCTCCCTGGTAATGATGACACAATGCTACCGCCAATGCATCGGTAGCATCCAGCATAATGTCCGGTGAATCTTTAAACTTAAGGAGAGTTTGGAGCATTGCCGAGACCTGTTCCTTGGAAGCATTACCATTTCCGGTTACAGACTGCTTTACCTTTTTTGGGGCATATTCGGTGATGGGGATTTCCCGGGAAAGGGCAGCTGCCATGGCTACACCTTGTGCACGTCCGAGTTTTAGCATGGATTGGACATTTTTTCCATAAAAAGGAGCTTCCAGCGCGACTTCATCCGGATGATAATCATTGATCAGGCTTAGTACCCGTTCGAATATTTTTTTTAGCTTTAGCTCATGTCCGGTATATTTTCGGAGGTGGATCACACCAAATTGGAGCAGCTCCACTTTCTGCTTATTGACTTTGATGATTCCGTAGCCCATCACGGTGGTCCCGGGGTCCAGTCCTAAAATGATTTTTTCTTTTGCAGATGAGGCAACTACAGACATTGGTGCAAATTAACCATTACCAGCAGAACTTGAAAAAATGCGGAGAGTGGATAATAAAGATCACAATCAGCGCCCTCTGTTTTTATTTCATTTATGAGCACATGGACGCCGGCACGTTGGCTAATGGCACAATTCCTCAAAACATTTCCACTAACCTTGGCATTGCAGTTGTCTTTGGTTTGTCATTCGTTAATTGGGCTCTTGAAGCTGAACGGTGGAGGATATCCCTGCCGGATGAGCGCCTTTCTTTCAATCAGGCGCTGCAGGGAGTGCTCTCAGGTCTGGCGATGAACTGGGTAGTTCCTTTCACCCTTGGAGATGTCGGAGGAAGGCTTGCCCCACTCAAGGACAAAAAGCGATCAGCTCTTGCTTTGCTCCTCAATAGATCTGTGATGCTTTTATTTACCGGGGTGTACGGAGGTACGGCGGTTTTGTACTACTTCGATATGCTTAATGGGTGGACCTTATTGTTATTAACCAGTGCCGGTGCAGTATTCATAATTTTCATTTTAAAGAGTAAAGCAACGTTTCAGTCTACATTCGGAGAGGTAACAAAGATCATTCTCCTGTCTGTTGCCAGGTATGCAATATTTACTATCCAGTTTTATTTATTGATCAGGTTAAGTTTACCCACTATTCCACCTTTACTTATCTGTCTGGGTATTGGTTGGGTTTTCCTCTTTCGCTCTCTCATTCCTTCGCTTTTTGGCAACTTCGGAGTGAGGGAAGCCAGCGCTTTGTTCTTTTTTAATTCTTTCCTTTCAAATCCCGAACTCATCCTTATTCCATGCTTTTTGATTTGGGTGATCAACACCGTTTTACCATCGGTTGTCGGAGCGCTCTTTTTATTGAAATTAAGGGTTAACATTGCGCAATGATCTTTTTCATTGCCTTTTCCGTACTTCACAACATTTTTTTCTCCTGGGCAAGGTACTACTGGCGAAAGATCCCTCGTGCTGAATGTTTGAGTAATAAAGATTTACCCGGGTATTTTTTTTCAGTCATTATTCCCGTTAGAAATGAAGCGTCAAATATCCGAAATCTTTTGCATGACCTTGAAAATCAGCTCTATTCTAAAGATTATTTTGAGGTCATTGTAGTAGACGATCACTCTGACGATGGCACAGCATCCAGGGCCAGGGAAATTTTAAAGGAATTGACTTTGTCCTATCATATCCTGATCCTGGATGACGTTTCGGGTAAAAAAGAGGCCATTACATCAGGTGTAAATCATGCCAACGGAGAAATTATTCTGACCACTGACGGTGATTGCCGGGTAGGTCCGGAGTGGTTGGAGGCTTATAATGCGGCTTATACTTCAAGCGGACATGCAATGCTCACTGGTCCTGTGCGGATGGAAGGTGCAAGCCTGTTTCACCGGATGCAGAGCTATGAATTTGCCGCCCTGATGGGAGTAGGGGCTGCAAGTTTAAGATCAGGTAATCCAGGGATGTGTAATGGAGCCAATCTTTCTTATGAGAAAAAGGTATTTGTGGAAGTGGATGGGTATGAAGGTAACAAACACATTCCTTCCGGGGATGATGAGTTTCTTCTGCAAAAAATACATGATACACACCCTAAAGATGTTAGTTTTTTGAATAACCCTGATGCGGTGGTTACTACCTCGGCTAAAAGTTCCGTACGATCATTGATCAATCAGCGTGTCCGATGGGCTGGAAAATGGAAATTTCATAAGAGTTCTTTTATCCGCCTAATGGCAATACTGGTCTTTTTTAATTATGCTTCTGTCCTGTATGGATTTTCAGAGGGAATTTTGAGTGTTACAGGCTTTTATCTTTTTGCCTTTATCTTTCTAATCCGTTGGATATTCACCTATTTGTTTGTTCACGAGGTTTTGACTTTTTTAAACCAAAAAAAGCTTTTTGGAGTCTCTTTGCTGGTGGAGATATTTTACCCTCTCTTCGTGACTTTCTTGGGATTAGCTTCTATTTTTGGGAAATATTCTTGGAAAGGAAGGCAATACAAATGACCGATGACGAGTTTGACGTATTAGATGAATTGTATTTTGTTCAGTCCTTTAAAGAACTGATGAGCCTTACCGGTAAGTCTGAAAAAGAGCTCGTTCCGGTCCTCGAACGTATTTATCATAAGGGTTGGATAAAAATACTGGAAAACATAGATGATGAGATTTCCAGGGATAAGCTTGATTTTAAAGCCCTCGACCAGCAGAATTATTACTTTATGGCCACCAAAAGTGGCTTAATGGCTCACAATTCTTAAACCGTATGTCTGCAGGCCTAGATATAAAAGACCTGGAGCTTAACGCGCTCCTGGAGATCACACAGGCGATAAATAATAATTTATCGGAGGTAGATTTATTTAGGATTTACCGTTTTACGGTATTGGGTGATCTGAAGGTAAAGCAACTGGCGTTGTATGTAAAGGATGAAGACTGGATATGTAAGGTGCATTTTGGCACAAAGACCGACTGGGGAAAAGTCAATTTACCGGACCAGTTTCAGTCACTGGATCAGATACGTATCCTGGGAAGTGAAGATGGAGATTTTCAGGCTTTTGATCAGGTTATTCCTGTTTCACATAAAAATAAGCAGTTGGCAGTAGTCTTTGTGGGAGGGTTGCCAAAAGAAGATGTCACCAGCTCGTCTACATTTCTTAAAGCACTTACCAATATTATCATTGTGGCCATTGAGAATAAGAAACTGGCCAGAAGGCAGTTACAGCAGGAGGCTTATCGTAAAGAGCTTGAAATAGCCAAAAAGGTGCAAAACTTCCTTTTCCCTAAAGCTCTGCCAAAAACTCACCGGTTAAAAATAGAAGCAGTTTATCTGCCTCATCATGATGTGGGAGGTGACTATTATGATTATCTGGCCATTGATAACGACCGATTTCTGGTTTGTGTGGCTGACGTGAGCGGAAAAGGCGTTCCCGCGGCTTTATTAATGTCAAATTTCCAGGCATCATTGCGAACACTCGTCCGTAAAACACAAGACCCAAAGGAGATTGTTACAGAACTTAATCATGTGATTACCCACAGCGGAAATGGGGAGAATTTTATTACCTTCTTTTTAGGCATATATGATTTCAGGTCCCGAACCTTTGAATACGTGAACTGTGGCCACAATCCTCTATACCTTGTAACGGAAGAAGGGCTGACAGAATTGAATGATGGTACCACCATCCTGGGTATGTTTAACCCACTTCCATTTCTGGAAACGGTATCCATTCCAAACCTGAAAAACTTCTTCTTTTTTGGCTATACAGATGGTCTGACAGAGACATTTAATTCATCGGATGAGCAATATGGGGAGGATCGTCTGGTCAGATTTTTCCAAAATGGGTTGCCTGAAGACATCAATCAATTGCATATTGATATATTACACAGTATAGATGATTTCAGGGAAGATACTCCCTACAGGGATGACATTACGATGCTTTCCTGCCTGGTGAAAAACCAATGATGAAAGGTTACTTTTTTCGGACCCCTTTCTGGATGAAATGGCTTTATTCAGATCTGGTCTGGTCTGTTTCCACTAAGGATAAAGTCTTGTTCCTTACGTTTGATGATGGGCCTACTCCGGTTGTGACAGAGTATGTTTTGCAGCAACTATCAGCCTTTCATGCCAGAGCTACTTTCTTTTGTATCGGAAACAGGATTAAAAAGTACCCATCGTTGTTTGAGCGGGTTCTGAGTGCCGGGCACCAGGTGGGCAATCACACAGAGAATCATCTAAACGGATGGAAAACCGAAAACGAATTATACCTTCGCGGTGTAAGGTTATTTGATGAGAATTATAGTACCGCGTTTTTCAGGCCCCCTTATGGCAAATTAACCCGCAAGCAAAAGCACTCATTATCAGACCGCAGCATTATAATGTGGTCTCATATGGCAGGGGATTTTGACAGAAAACTGGATGTTACAAAGTCTGTTTCCTGTCTTAAAAATGCTAAACCAGGTTCTATTCTCGTTTTTCATGACAGTGAAAGAGCATTTAAGAATTTGAGGGTTATACTTCCCAGAGTTCTGAAACATTTTTCCCGGTTAGGTTACCAGTTCAAAACACTAGAAGAATATGCAATTGATTGATTCACATGCACATATATATTTAGAGGAATTTAAAGAGGATATTGAGAGCATCCTGGACAGAGCAAAAGAAGCAGGGCTGGAGAAGATATACATGCCCAACATTGATCACACTTCGATAGATGATATGCTTGAGCTTGCGGACCGGCACTCTGGTTATTGTATCCCCATGATGGGTTTACATCCGTGCTCGGTAAAAAAAGACTTTGAAAAAGAGCTCTACCTCGTGGAAGAGTGGCTGGATAAAGGTGAGTTTGCAGCTGTTGGTGAGATGGGCACTGATTTGTACTGGGATAAAACCTTTTATGCACAGCAAAAAGAAGCCTTTAAAATACAATGTGAGCTGGCTTTGAAACATAAGCTCCCGATTGTGATCCACTGCAGAGAGTCCATTGATGAGACGATTGAGCTTGTACGTCCTTTTGCTGAGAAAGGCTTGAATGGGGTGTTTCATTGTTTTACGGGTTCGGTCTCCCAGGCAGAGGAAATCGTAAAGCTTGGATTTAAGCTCGGGTTAGGGGGAGTTATTACCTTTAAAAATGGAGGAATGGAACCTGTGGTGGAGCAACTGGACCTTTCACACATTTTGTTAGAAACGGACAGTCCATATCTGGCTCCGGCACCTAATCGTGGGAAACGAAACGAACCAGCCTTTGTAAAGCTTGTGGCAAAAAAAATCAGTGATGTTATTGGCAAGGATATCGGGGAAATTGGAGAAATTGCAGCCACAAACACCATTGACCTCTTCCGGAAAAAATGAATTACAAAATTGTAAATATCAGGACGACAGCCAGTGTTGATCCCAAGGATTCAATTTTGATTATATATACAGGTGGTACATTTGGTATGGCCTATGACGATTCGGGTTCTCTTGCCCCGTTTAATTTTGGCCGGGTCATTGACAGAATTCCGGAGCTAAGTGGTCTTAAGCTTAAACTCACTGTGATCTCATTTCCGGAACCGAGAGATTCCTCAAACATAGATTATCACGATTGGCAGAATATAGCTTACATCATCTACGAGAATTATTCGCAATACGATGGTTTTGTCATTTTGCATGGGACGGACACTATGGCTTACACGGCATCTGCATTGAGCTTTATGTTAGAAGGTCTCAATAAACCAGTGATTTTTACGGGAGCTCAGATCCCGATCGGGCTTATTCGGTCTGATGCGCGGGAAAACCTGCTCACAGCATTGGAAATTGCATCAGCTAAAGAGAAAGGAAAACCTATAGTAAGTGAAGTATGCATTTACTTTAATTATTATTTGCTCAGGGGTAACAGATCTCAAAAAATAAGAAGCAGTACGTTTGCAGCATTTCAATCACAAAACTACCCATGGCTAGCTGAATCAGGTATAGATATTGAGTATCGCAGAAACTATCTGGCCAGGTATAATCCAAAAGGCAGGCTAAGTATCAAGCGAAATTTTGATGATCGTGTAGCTATTCTTAAGGTCTTCCCCAGTATAAATAAGCAGGTCATTGAAAGTGTATTTGCTATCCCGGATTTAAGGGGTGTTGTATTAGAAGCATACGGCTCAGGAAACACTATGAGCCATGAGTGGTTTCTTGAAATTATTGAGAAGGCTATCAAAAAAGGGATAATCGTATACAATGTCAGTCAGTGTAGTGGGGGTGAGGTTATACAAGGACGTTATGAAACAAGTAAGCGGCTAAAGGATATAGGTGTGCTCAGTGGTGGGGACATTACTACAGAAGCTGCTGTAACCAAACTAATGTTTCTTTTAGGGAATGAAAAAAATGATAATGAAATCAGAAGAAAATTGGTTATTCCTTTAAATGGCGAAATGGATAATTGAATATTTTCTAAATAGACTCAAAATTTGCATAAAGTTAATTTTCTTGATTTATTTGTCGCCTTGGATTTAAAAGAATGCATAAAAAAGGAGAGGTGGCCGAGTGGTCGAAGGCGCACGCCTGGAAAGTGTGTATACCCTTCACGGGGTATCGAGGGTTCGAATCCCTCTCTCTCCGCTAAGTATTCGAATTATTAATATATTTACGATTCATTATAAAATAAACTTAACCGAAGACTACCAAACACAAATTATGAAACAGTTACTTACGCTTTTGATGCTTGCAGGTGTTTTCACCTTTTCTTCAGTGAATGCATACGCGCAGGAGGATGCATCCGATGTAGCATCGGATACTACTGCTATGACTGATGATACTACTGTTGTAGAAGAACCAGTCGCTGCTATCGCACAGGAAATCATTGAGGAACCGGAGGAAGAGCAAAGTCGGAGTTTTCACCAGATTGTAAAAGAACAATTCATCGATGGTGGACCTACTTTCATGGGAATCGTATTGCTTTGTTTGATTTTAGGTCTTGCAGTGGCAATTGAGCGGATCATTCACCTCAATCTAGCGACAACAAACGTTAAAAAACTATTAGCCAACGTGGAAAGCGCCCTGTCATCAGGTGGTGTTGAAGCTGCTAAAGAAGTTTGTAAAAACACAAGAGGTCCTGTAGCATCAATATTTGTTCAAGGAATGATGAGGATGTCAGAAGGCATCGAAATGGTAGAAAAATCTATTATTTCTTACGGATCTGTAGAGATGGGTAAGCTTGAAAAGGGAATGATCTGGATCTCACTTTTCATTTCGCTTGCACCAATGCTTGGGTTCATGGGTACGGTAATCGGTATGATCGATGCGTTCGACGCTATTGCTGAGGCTGGTGATGTATCTCCTTCCTTGGTTGCAGGTGGTATTAAAGTTGCACTTTTGACTACAGTAGGTGGTTTGATTGTTGCGGTAATACTTCAGTTGTTCTATAACTACCTTGTATCCAAGATTGATAGCCTTGTAAATAGCATGGAAGATGCTTCTATCTCTCTGGTAGATATGCTTGTAAAGCACAATCTTTCTAAATAAACATCAAAACTGAGAAGACACATGGATTTAATAGACGTAGGATTATACGCTAGTTACATACTGATTGTATTATGTGCATTAGCTGCTATTATCATTCCGCTGGTTCAGTCCTTTGGTGATCCGCAGAGCCTGGTGAAGTCAGGTATTGGGATTGTTGCTTTGGCCGTTATCTTTCTGATCGGCTATTCTGTAGCAGGAAGCGATGCTTTAGGAACTACTGAAACCACATCGAAAATGGTAGGTGGTGGAATTATCACCATGTACATTTTGTTTTTAATAGCGATAGTAGGTATCGTATATACAGAAATATCTAAAATTATTAAATAATGCCAAGAGGTAAGAAAAGACAGCCACCTGAGGTGAGTTCAGGGTCGATGGCAGACATTGCGTTTCTTTTGTTGATTTTCTTTTTGGTGACTACAACCATCGCAAACGACAAAGGGATCATGATGCTCTTGCCTCCGCCACCTGATCCAAATCAGGAGCAGCTTGACCTTAAGTTGCAGGAACGAAATATTTTCAAAATCCTTGCTAACTCTAATGATCAGCTGCTGGTAGAAGACGAACCTTACCGTGAGCCTATCTCTAATCTTACGGAAGAGGTGAAGAAATTTGTTTTGAACTTTGGAGCTCCTACAGAGGAGGGGCTTAAGGTTTACAACAGTCTTCCGTCAGATATGAAACGATACGTAAACCAATACGGCAAAAGCCCTAAGTCTTCTGATGATCCTACCAGCGGTAACGCTGTAGTATCCTTCAAAGCACAGCGGGGTACTAGCTATGATCTGTACATCCAGGTACTGGATGCTGTGAATGCAGCTTATAACGAGATCTATGCTGAGCGTGTTGGTCTTACGGTAGAGGAGTGGCTAGCCCTTGACAGAGACGATGATATCCAAAAGGATATGTATACACGTGCTCGTCAGGGTATTCCACGAGCGATATCAATTGCGGAACCAGATAAATAAAATCAGGAATTATGTCAAAATTCAAAAAGAGTTCAGGAACTTCACAGGATATTCCAACGGCGGCATTGCCTGATATTATCTTCATGCTGTTATTCTTCTTTATGGTAACTACCGTGATGAGAGAAACAGACATCATGGTGAAGCAACAACTCCCAAAAGCTACACAGCTCACTAAGATTGAAAGAAAGTCTTTGGTTAGTTATATCTATATAGGAGAGCCTAAAAATTCCAATCTCTATGGTAGTGAACCTAAAATTCAGACAAATGATGTTTTTGTGGACACAAAGGATATCATTCAGTTTGTAAACCAGGAGAAGGATAAGCTTTCGGAAGTTGAACGAGATCAAATCACAATGTCCCTAAAAGTGGATGAGGAGGTGAAATTTGGTATCATAGATGATGTTCAGCAAGAATTGAGAGAAGGAAATGCCCGAAGAGTTTTATACAGCTCTATAAAACGAGCCGAGGTAAACTGATATATTAATTGATTTTTTATAAAAAGGTCATGGATCATTTTAATTCATGACCTTTTTTATTCCTGCTTTTTTATGATTTCTTTACTTATATCTGCCAAAAACGCTTCGGCTTCCTCGAATAAGTTTTCAGCTTCTGTCTTTAGACTTTTCAATTCTTTGTCAGAGGCCTTTTTTACTTTTTTGATTTGATTTTTAACCTTGCCTCGTTCTTTTTTCAGTCGTTTTACGGTTTCTTTCACCTGGTAAGTTGCATCTGAGGCTATTTCACCGGTAGAGTTTTCAAGTTGTTCTATCTTTTCGTCCAGTCTTTTAGCGGTTTGATCCAGCTGCTCTACGAGTTTCTCTTTTCTGTCGGCAAGAGAACCTGAACGCTTATCTGTTTCACACGCCATTAATGCCATGGCAATCAATAAGTACAATCCCGCTTTATGAATTTTCAACATGTTTATCACTTACGCTTTTGGTTTCCAGTTTTTCTTTTATCAATTCATACGAAGAATCTACCATGAATGATTTTTCTTTTGATAAGATAATTGGGGTTTTCATCTTTGAAGGATCCTTGGCCAGAATCTTGACTAGCTCTTCATCATCGTACTGATCATAGCTGGAAAGACCTTTCGCATCATGGAGGTCTGAAATATCTTTACCAAGTAATTGGGCTACTTCAGCCACCTGCTTCTCAGTAAGATGGTCTTTATGAATATCCCTCTCATTTATTTTTACTGATTTTATGGAGAGAGCATACCCCTTAGCTGCTTTATCTTCAAGCTTGTTACTATTGTATATAAAAAGATATTCGTTTTCTGCAATCATCATTTACACAGGTTTTGTTTACTATGCTAACAAGCCCTTCCAAGCTGATGTTTGTGATTATTTAATAAAGATTGTTTTGGCATTTACAAACTCTCTGATCCCAAGTATAGATAATTCGCGACCATAGCCTGATTCTTTAATTCCCCCGAATGGAAGTCTTGGATCAGACTTCACAAAGTCATTCACAAATGCTGCGCCTGCGTCAAGCTTTTTCATGGCTATTTCCTTTGCTCGTGTCAGGTCTTGACTGAATACTGCGGAACCAAGCCCGTAGCTGGTGTCGTTAGCTATGGTTATGGCTTCCTCTTCATCCGTAGCTGTGATGATTGCAGCTACAGGGCCGAAAAGCTCCTGATCATAAGCGGGCATACCTTTTTTTACGTTGGTCAAAAGAGTAGCCGGATAGAAAAAACCTTTTCCCCCGGGGATTTTTCCTCCTAAAAGGCATAACGCTCCCTGGTCAATGGATTGCTGAACCTGAGAGTGGAGTTTTTCCCTCAGATCAGCGCGTGCCATTGCTCCCAGGTCCGGATTGTCGTTGACCGGGTCCCCATATTTTTTAGTCTTAAGTAGCTGGAAAACTTTATCAATAAAGACCTGTTCGTTTTCAGGGGTGACAATAAATCGTTTTGCAGCGATACAGCTTTGACCCGTATTGAGTAGTCTTCCTGCAACACAGGTCTTTGCTGCATGATCAAGATCTGCATCATCTAAAATGAGATATGGGTCACTTCCCCCGAGTTCCAGCACAGACTTCTTCAGGTATTTCCCTGCCAGGGAGGCCACTGATTTACCGGCTTGAGTAGATCCGGTCAATGTTACGGCCCTGACTTTAGGATTTGATATGACACTTTCCATATCAGGAACGTCCGCAATCAGCGTTGTAAACAAATGCTCAGGGAATTGAGCTTTTCTGAACAGTTCTTCAATGGCCAATGCACAGCCGGTAGTGTTGGGGGAATGCTTAAGCAATGCTGCATTTCCGGCCATTAGTGCAGGAGCGGCAAACCTAAAAACCTGCCAAAACGGGAAATTCCATGGCATAATTGCCAGGACAGGGCCAAGGGGCTCGTAATGTACCAGACTCTCGGAAGCATCAGACTCTATATGTTGATCTTGTAAAAACGAACCGCCATTTTCTGCATAGTATTCGCAAGTCCATGCACATTTTTCTATTTCGCTTACAGCCTGTGAGAGGGGTTTCCCCATTTCACTGGTAATGAGTTTTCCAAGCTTTTCTTTTTCTGTCCTGAGAAGATCACTTACATGCATAAGTTTTTCTGTTCTTTCGCTGAAACCTGTGGCTTTCCATTTAAGCCAGGCCTTGAAGGTAAGATCTATTTTCTCTGCAATTTCTTGCTGATCAAGGTAGGAATACTCGGCCAGCTGAACTTCAGTAGCGGGATTAGTAGTGCTAAAAGTGGGCATGCTATGCTATCGCTTTTTGTTCTAAATAAGGCAACCAATCCTGTCGTAAGCTTTTCATGGTTGACCGTATGAACATAACATAGGTGGGTCGTATTGGTTTTTTTATAAGCTCCATCCCGGCCTGGTCCAGGGTGAAATCGCCTTTTTTGGTATTACAGTTTCTGCATGCGGTTACCAGATTGGTCCACGAAGACTTTCCGCCTTTGGACTTAGGGACTAAATGATCCAGGGTCAGATCTTTATTTGTTCCGCAATATTGGCAGGAAAACTGGTCCCTTTTGAAAACATTGTGTCGTGTAAGTATGACCCCTTGATAAGGCACATAGATGTATCTTTTGATTCGGATAACGGAGGGGAAAGGATATGCTGCATTTATAGAGCGTAGAGCCTTTTCTTTAATATCACTAACGAGTTCAGCCTTGTTCAGGTACATAAGCAAAAACGCCCGCTCCGTAGAACAGAGCGTCAGGGGGCTGTAATCCTGATTAAGTACTAAAACGGTGCTCATTAGATTTTCATTCGTTCCAACTCTCTTTTTTGATCTTTCTTCTTAATGCTTTCTCGCTTGTCAAATAGTTTTTTGCCGCGAGCTACTGCTACCTGCACTTTCGCAAAGCCACGTTTATTGATGTATAGTTTTGCGGGGACAAGTGTAAGTCCTTTTTCTTCAATCTTACTTTTTAGCTTTTCAATTTCTTTTTTCTTCAAAAGAAGCTTTCTCTCTCGTTGCTGTTCGTGGCTTTGGAATGAGCTTTCTCTGTATGGAGAAATGGTCATTCCTTTTATAAAGGCTTCATTTCTGAAGATATGGCAATAGGCTTCCTGGATGCTGGCCTTGCCTTCCCGGAGAGATTTGATCTCCGTCCCCTTCAGGACTATACCAGCTTCATAAGTTTCTATAAACTCGTATTCATGGCTGGCTTTCCGGTTTCTTATTTGAATATCGTTTGAAAAACGTTGCTTCTCTTTGGACATAACACACTAGATCAATTTAAAAATAAAGAAGTTGTAGCTAGAATAGAAGAATCTTTCTTAAAAAACCATTCTGGGCTGAGGACTATCTCGCAAAGATCCTTCTTTCCCAGCTAAAAACTGATAATAGCCCGCTGTGGCGATCATCGCAGCATTATCTGTGCAGTACTCGAATTTTGGTATAAAAACCTTCCACCCCTGCTTCTCTGCTTCAGCCTGGAGTTGTTTTCTCAATCTGCTATTAGCTGATACACCACCCGCAATAGCGATGTTTTTGATCTTTTTGATCCTAGCTGCTTTTCGCAGTTTTACAAAAAGCATATCAATCAGTGTTTGCTGCAGGCTGGCAGCCAGGTCATTTATGTTTTCCTCCAGGAAGTTTTCGTTTTTCTTCTTTTCATCTCTTAAAAAATAAAGGAACGCCGTTTTGATCCCTGAAAAAGAATAGTCCAGGTCCGGGATGTCGCTATGGGGAAGGGTAAACCTGTGAGGGTCTCCGGATTGAGCCAGCTTATCTATTTGTGGTCCCCCCGGGTAACCCACTTCGAGAAGCTTAGCACACTTATCAAATGCCTCGCCTACTGCATCATCTTTACTCTGACCGATCACTTCCATATCGAGAAAGTTTCTTACCAAAACAAGCTGCGTATGCCCACCACTTACCGTAAGGCAAATGAACGGGAAATCCGGCTTTGGTTCGTCTATAAAGTGAGCCAAAACATGAGCCTGCATATGATTTACAGGGATAACAGGAATGTCCAGTGCCATTGCCGCAGCTTTTGCAAATGAACTCCCCACCAGCAGCGCACCCAGTAGTCCAGGTCCCTGGGTGAATGCTATCGCATTTAAATCCTGCATGGTTATACCTGAGGCATCAAGCGCTTCGTTAATTACAGGGACGATATTTTTCTGATGGGCACGAGAGGCCAGCTCAGGAACTACTCCACCATAACTTTCGTGTATAGATTGTGTTGCAATGATGTTATTGATAATTTCTCCATCTTTGCAGATGGCAGCAGCGGTTTCATCACAAGATGACTCGATACCTAGAATGAGAGTACTCATCTTTTCTTTAAATTATTCATTTAGGCTTTGAAGGGACAGCATGTGACAATCAAAATTTTGACCTATGCCAGAAAAATCCTTTTTTGGACCCTGACATTCCTGGCATCACTACTTCTTATTTCATTACTGCTTCTTCAAACCAGCTTCTTTCAAAATTATCTGACAGATTTTGTGCTGGAAAAGATCAATGCACAAACCCGACAGACCGCAAAGATTACAAACATTAAGATTAAATGGTTCGATTTTGTGGAGATTAAAGGGCTGGAGGTGAAGGACTACAAGGGAAACCGACTGGTGTATGCTTCATCACTCGATGTGGATTACCAGCTTAACCACTTGATTTCTGAGGGCAATTTGTTATTCGATAAGGTGGTGCTGGAAACGGGAGAGCTTAACCTGATCAAGTACCAGGATACACTGGCAATAAACCTGGTGGAGTTTATCAATGACCTCAATAACCTCAATAGAAAACCAAGGGAACCCAAAAAGAAAGCAACACAGCTCAGTTTTGGGAATGTTCGGCTTAGCGATTTCTACTTTTCCTATAACAACTTTGAGAAAGATTCGCTGGAAGATGGGTACTTTGACTATGGGCATTTTCGGCTGGATATTCCGGCCGCCTCTATCCTAAACTTTAAGTTGAGGAATGACACCATCGAAGCAAGTATCAGGTCATTTGAAGGGATGGACAGGGCCTCAGGATTGGATATTAATAAATTAAAAAGTGATTTCCACCTGTGTAATCGAAATTTGACCCTAAAAAACCTGTTGCTCGAAACACCAAATTCGACCGTACGGGACTTTGTTAAATTGGAATATGCAAGCCTGAAAAGTCTGGGATATTTTGTAGATAGTGTAACCTTTGATGTCAATCTCGTAGGCTCCACCATTTCAAAGAAGGATCTGGACCTCTTTGCCAATATTCCCGTAGATGATTTTGAGTTGGATATTACTTCACGAATTTCAGGGAGTATACCTCGTTTATCATTTGACGGGCTAAAGATTTCTACAGGACAAAGGTCTCACTTGTATGGGGATATTGATTTTACAGGCTTACCAAATATTGAAGAAACTTTTGTTGATGCACGCATTGATGACGCTGAGCTTTTATCGGCAGACCTTCACCCATTTTTAGGAGATGTGGCCGCTAATCTGGCTACCCTGGGAAGTATCGGTTTTACCGGAAGATTTCTGGGGTTCACCAATGATTTTGTGGCGAATGCGGAGTTCCAGACAGACAAAGGGAATGTGTCTTCAGATTTGAATCTTAAGTTTCCTAAATCATGGCGAGATGCCAGTTATTCCGGTAGTCTCAAACTGGATGGTTTTAATGTTGGCAGTTTGATAAATAAACCCAGCATGATCGGAGTGGTTAATCTGGATGGTAAAATTGATGGGAAGGGTCTTACACAGCAAAAGGCTCGTTTTTTCCTCAATGCGAGGCTGGATCGCTCTACATTCTTTGGCTATACTTATGAGAAGATTGAAGCTAAAGGAGACTTTGCTGCAGAGCTCTTCAAGGGAGAATTACTGGTAGAAGATAAGAATTGTGATCTAACGGTATATGGAGATGTAGATCTGGGGGCCTCTCCCGAGGTTGTCAATATCAGGTCTCGTATAGATACGTTAAATCTCATGGAGCTTGGTTTTACGGATGAACCATTCCAAATAGCTTCAACACTGGATGCTAATGTCACGAGCCTCAATATTGATAGTGTTGAGGGGGAGATAAAACTCAAGGATATTATGCTTTCTTTTAGAGGTGAATCCATTAATCTCGATTCACTTCATATAAGATCATTTAGAAACGCAGCTAATCGAACAATTGACCTGAGTCTTGCTGACCTGAGAGCAAATCTGGAAGGTAATTTCCTTTTTTCCACACTTTTATGGGATGCTCGTAAGGTTGTTCGGGAGGTTAAGGATTACTTCAGTACAGGTCCGGGGGATAGTCAGCCTCCAGAGGTTTTTGAGGAGGATTTTGATCAATATACAATAGACTTTACATTGGAGTATGGTGATATAAATGAATATGTTAAGCTTATTAAAGAGGACCTTTACCTATCTGATAATGGAAGAATAGAAGGTACCTATTACCAGCGACGCAATGCAACACTGTCCTTTTACACTAAAATTGATTCGATCAACTATCAGGGTATAGGTTATAAAGGGAATTCTCTGGATGTCAACCTGTCAAAAGATCTGGATTCAATGGGAATCATCGCTTCAGCCTATTTAATTTCTGAAAAACAGATCTGGCGAAATATCAAAACCACCGAAGATCTGGAAGTAGAAGGAGTTTGGTTTAACAATAAGATCAATTTGAATCTTAATATTGATCAGCCGGGAAACAACAGCTCTGCTTCAATCAGCGCTGAGATGCGTCTGCTTGAGGATCGCCTGGTGTTTAACTTCCTGCCTTCCCGGGTTATTGCGATGGGTAACCGGTGGTTTTTTAACCCTTACAATCAGATTAACCTGATCGGTGAGAGTATCATTTTTGATCGCCTGGAGTTGTATCAAAATGAGCAGTCCATTTTGCTGAAAGGAAGGTACTCCGATAGCCTGACTACTGATTTAGCTTTAGAGTTTACTGATTTTGACCTGAGCATTCTTAATACCGTCTTCCCGACAAAAGTCGGAGGAATCTTGAATTCCAAGGTGGACCTGAGTAGAGATGACTTTAGGGATCCTTTTAAACTCACCAGCCAGATTAATATAAATGATCTGGAGGCCAATGAATTTATCATTGGAAATCTGGAAGGCTCTACAAACTGGGATCCAATGAAAAAGGGGCTTAATATAGATCTGGACATCACGAGACAGTCGGTGAATACGGTTGCTGTTTCAGGATACTACTACCCGGATTCAGTTGATCAACTGGATATTAAATCTGAATTTAATGGAGCTGCTCTTGGTTTGCTGGACCCATTTTTCGTAGGTCTGTTTTCAAATCTTCGCGGTGGTGCTGATGGCAATATTCAGGTTTCCGGCAAACTATCCAGACCCATATTAAATGGAAAAATGTCGGTAAGTGATGGGCGTATGACTTTTGATTACCTGGGAACCACCTATGATTTTTCAGGAGATCTTAGTTTTGACAATCGGGCAATAAACTTTGATGGGATCAGGCTGGTGGATCGTGACGGAGATCGGGCCTCATTGAGTGGGAAAATATCTCATTCGGGATTTCAGGATTTCAATACAGACATACATATTGCCGCCAGTAATTTTTCATTTCTAAACACTACGGCAATCGACAACAGCCTATATTATGGTACGGCAAACGCTTCGGGTGATATTACCATCACCGGGCCATTTAATGATTTACTCATAGATGCAAATGCGACCACCGAGAAGGGAACCAAAATTTATATCCCCCTATCATCGGAAAGCGACGTGACTCAGAAGGATTACATTTCATTTGTTGATTTTTCAGATACTACGAAGCGGGTTAATCTGGAGGAGATAGTGCGTCAAAGTATCTCGGGCGTTCGGCTTGATTTTGAAATAGACGTAACGACTGATGCCTATGTGGAGCTGATCTTTAATTTCAGGACAGGTGATATAATAAGGGGAAGAGGTAACGGAAACCTGAATATGAGGCTGGATACGAATGGGGAGTTTGAGCTGTTCGGTGACATTAGTATTACTGAAGGTGCATACAATTTTACTATCCCTAATTTCATCAATAAGGAATTTGTAGTAGTGCCGGGGAGTACCATCTCATGGTATGGCGACCCGTATTCCGGGGTTTTGAACCTTGAAGCTACTTATCGTCAACTAGCTTCGTTTGAGGATTATCGAGGATTGGAAACGGATGGTGTTAATCAAAAGTATCCTGTTTTGGTTGTACTGAAGCTTCAGGGAGATATGCTTTCTCCTACCATTGATTTTGAGGTGAGAATGGATAACACCCAGGCTTCTCCAGCCACTGATCAGCAGTTGATCCTTCAGACGATCAACAATGATGAGCAGGAGCTGAAGCGACAGGTATTTAGCTTGCTTATTTTGCGAAAATTTTCTCCACAGCAAAGCTTTTCCGTAGGAGCGGGGGCTTCAAGTGTAAGTAGTGTAAGTGAATTTTTGTCTAATCAGTTTTCATACTTTGTCAGCCAGATGGATGAGAATCTTGAAGTGGATGTAGACGTAGATCTCGAGTCGTTAGACCCGAATGCCTTTAACACCTTCCAATTACGCCTTTCTTATACCTTTTTGGATGGACGACTAAGAGTGAGTGGCGGTGGGGCAATATCTCAAAATGCAGCGGAGGATGCCTCAGCTACTGACTTTGTAGGGGACTGGTCGGTCAGATACCTACTTACCTCAGATGGGCATTTACGGGTCAAGGCATTTAGTCAGGCAGAACAAATAGCCGGTGCCCAGCAAAGAGAGACGGGTGTAAGTTTTCAGTATATAAAGTCCTTTGATGATTTCAGAGAACTACTCAGAAAAAGCCGTGAAGAAGCTATTAAAACCAAGCCAAAGGACATGTCTGAGGAAAAAAGAGCAAATAATCCGCCAGGCACCTAAACAAGCTTCTTCCAGGTAGGTTTACCATGCATGAAATGACGGGCTGCTAGTTTTAACAACTTGGAACACATGAAGGTGAATGTATTCTGGCATAGGCGAGACTTGCGATACCATGACAATGCTGGTTTGTATTATGCATTGAGTGAAGGAGAGTCCGTTCTTCCAATTTTCATTTTTGACACCCATATTCTTGACCATCTGGATGCTCCGGATGCCAGGGTACATTTCATCCATACACAAGTAATGGATCTGGACCGGGCGTATCGCAATAATGATTCGGGGTTGTGGGTATTCCATGGCACACCCCGACAGGTTTTTGAAAAGCTGATAGACACTTATGATCTCCAGGCTGTGTATACAAACAGAGATTATGAGCCGTATGCTAAAAAAAGGGATCGGGACATTGAAAGTTTATTGGCTCAACACGGGGTGTCTTTTTTCAACCTTAAGGATCAGGTGATTTTTGAGGAGGGAGAAATATTGACTGAGCGGGGAGAACCTTATAAGGTGTTTACTCCTTACAAAAATAAATGGCTGGAAAAATTCACGCCAAAGCACACGGAACCGTATCGTAGTGAGCAAAAACTGCAAGCTTTGGTTAAAACTGAAATTCCTGCAGTCCCCACATTAGAAGCTATTGGGTTTATAGCTTCTTCGATAGATTTTCCTTCTTCAGTAATTTCTGACAAGGTGCTGAAGCACTATGATGAGAAAAGAAACTATCTGGCGGAGGATGGAACTTCACGTTTGAGTGTTCATTTAAGGTTTGGTACGGTAAGCATCAGGGAGGCTGTCAGGAAAGGGGTAGACCAGTCTGAATCGTGGTTAAATGAGTTGATATGGAGAGAGTTTTACATGATGATTCTGGCTCATTATCCGCAGGTGGTTAAAGCGTCTTTTAAGCCTAAATATGATGCTATCCGCTGGCGGAATGATGAAGCGCTATTTGAAAAGTGGTGCGAAGGTAAGACAGGTTATCCCATCATAGATGCGGGTATGCGAGAATTGAATGCCACGGGTTATATGCACAACCGGGTACGAATGATTGTGGCTGGTTTTTTAACCAAGCATCTGCTTATTGACTGGAGGTGGGGCGAACGTTATTTTGCTGCCAGGCTGCTGGACTATGAGCTGTCCAGTAACAACGGAGGCTGGCAATGGGCAGCCGGGACAGGTACAGACGCGCAGCCTTATTTTAGAATTTTTAATCCATACAGCCAACAAGAAAAGTTTGACAAGGACATGAGGTACATAAAGAAATGGGTGCCGGAGTATGGGACTAAGGACTACCCGGACCCAATCGTTCCTCATAAAGAGGCCCGGGAGCGGGCAATAGAAACCTATAAAGAAGCACTCACCTAAAGCTTATTTTTTGTATATTAACCGAATTCAATTTTAGACCATGGATTTCAAAGCTTTTAGTAGAACATTTGCAGAAAAAATAGGCGGAGAGTATAACGAATACGACGATAATCATTCTATTTTTATCATTCCGCTTAAAGATGACCGTTTTCAGACAGTTATCGCTAAGATTATTCACCATGAAAAATATGGGCGAGACACCGTTCAGGTTACTTCCAAGGTTTGTCCGATAAGCGAGCCTATCAACTATCCGGAAGTGCTTGAAGCCAGTAAGGATTTTGTTCATACAAACTTCATTGTGGAGGATGGCTTCCTGAAAATTGATACGTCGATCTTTCTGGATAATATCACCGAAGACCTGATCGAAGAGATGATCAATGAGGTTGCTTTCACTGCTGATGAGTGGGAGCTCAAAATTACCGGGAAAGATATTTACTAATTACGTATTTTTGCATTGCAAGTCTGCTCATCGCTCAGACGGTAAACGTCTGGGAGGAAAGTCCGGGCAGCGTAGAGCGCCGCACTTCTTAACAGGAAGGCTCTGATCTCGATTGTTATCGGGGTCAGGGACAGCTAGTGCCACAGAAAACAGACTTCCTGTCGGAAAGAGGTGGTAATCCCACCTTCGCTCTGATAGCTATCGGAGCTACGGCGGGTAAAGGTGAAAAGGTGGGGTAAGAGCCCACCGCTCTGATAGTGATATCAGAGGCATGGTAAACCTTGCGGGCTGAAAGGCCAAATAGGCTCTGAATGGGGTTGCTCGCCCTTCCCGGTCCCGAAAGGTATCGGGGTCAGAGTGGGTAGGCTGATAGACCCAGGTGGCAACATCTGGGCCAGATAAATGATGAGCATACAGACGGTTACCGTCTGTATACAGAACCCGGCTTACAGACTTGCTTTATTATTTTTAAATCTTTAGATCTTACTGCCCATGCCACATGTGCTCATTGTAGACGATGAAAAAACCATAAGACAAGCGCTGAAAGAGATTCTGGAAGATGAATCTTATGAAGTAAGTGAAGCAGCCGATGGGGTGGAAGGACTTGAGGTTTTAAAAAACAATCAGATCGATGCGGTCCTCTGTGACATCAAAATGCCTAAAATGGACGGTATCGAGCTGTTAGATAAAGCAATAGAGGAAGGTATAGAAGCACCTTTTATTATGGTTTCTGCACACGGCACTATTGATACTGCCGTGGAAGCTACTAAAAAGGGAGCTTATGATTTTATCCAAAAGCCACCTGACCTTAACCGTTTGCTACTGACGGTCAGAAATGCTTTGGACAAGTCCAATCTGCAAACCGAGACAAAACGGCTCAAAAAGAAGATCAATTCCAAATTTGATATTGTAGGGGAGTCAAAGGCCATTGTAGATATAAAAGAAACCATTGAAAAAGTAGCTCCTACGGAAGCAAGGGTGTTGATTACCGGAGAGAACGGTACCGGGAAAGAGTTGGTGGCCAGATGGCTCCATGAGAAGAGCAGCAGGGCATCCGGACCCATGGTAGAAGTAAACTGTGCTGCAATTCCTTCAGAGCTCATTGAAAGTGAACTGTTTGGTCATGAAAAGGGGTCGTTCACTTCAGCCCACAAGCAGCGGACTGGTAAATTTGAGCAGGCCAATGGAGGAACTTTATTTCTTGACGAAATAGGGGATATGAGTCTTTCCGCCCAGGCAAAAGTTTTAAGGGCTCTCCAGCAAAACCAGATCAGCAGAGTAGGAGGTGACAAACTCATAAAGGTGGATGTGCGGGTGATAGCAGCCACTAATAAAAACCTTAAAAAGGAAATAGAAGAGGGTAGATTCAGAGAGGACCTCTACCATCGCCTGAGTGTTATGATCATACAGGTTCCTGCGTTACGGGACCGGGAAGATGACATCCCTTTGCTGGTGGATCATTTCATCACTGACATCTCTAATGAATATGGCGCAGCTCCGAAAAGTATAACTGAAGATGCTCTGGATCAGCTAAAGAGCTATAAATGGACAGGAAATATCCGCGAGCTAAGAAATATAGTGGAAAGACTCATTATCATGTCCAACCAAGAAATCACCCAGTCGGACGTGAAAAAATATGTGGAAATCTAGAAGGATTAAAACGTAAGCTTAAACGTCAATAGTTTTTTCAGCTTGAGGTTTCTCAGCATCTGATTTAGCGTACGTAGGACAGGTTTTCTGAGTGCAGGCAGAGAAACCAACAATTACTAGAGCGACTATGATAAGTTTAAGTTTCATGAGCGGCGTATTTATACTTAGGTTAAAGATACCTATTTATTACCTCTTTCAAAAATATGACTTCCGTCAGTTCTAACCAAGGATCGTGTCAGTTTTTGTCGTAAAAAAGTCAAATTAAAAGATTGCAACCTCTTATGTCAGAGTTGTCAAAACGGCCTATAACCTCAAAAAATCCATTTTTTTGACTCCTTCCCAGGTCTTTTGTTTCAACGAAAGCACAGGAATATATGTTGGCCAGATCGATAATATTAATACCTCCGGTTTTTCCGGGTTTCACCGACGATAATGGGTCGTTTATGTCCCTTAATATACATTTGGTCCAATAAGCGAATGAAAAAAGTCCATTCTGTCCGTAGGCCTGTGATAAAAGTTCAGTCATTCCGTATTCCGAATGGATTGCCGGGACTTTGAATGCATCTTTTAAAATTTTGTGCAATTCCAAACGGGTGATCTCTTTTCTCCGCCCTTTCATTCCTCCCGTTTCCATAATGATCGCACCTGATAAGTCTGGAAGATCCTTTGATTCAGCAAGATCCATGAGGGCGTAAGTCACTCCCAGGATCAGCACCTTGCCGGAAGCCTTTTCAAATGCCTCTTTTAGCTCTTCAGTTGTTTTTACGAACACACTTTCCGGCTGACTAATGCTTACAAAGTGATCTACCATGCTTATAAGAGAGGATTGTCCCTGCTCCAGATAGGAAGGAAGCAAAGCTATGATGGTATAATCCTCAAGACTACCATAGTGCATTTCAAATGCTTGCCTGGCAGCTTTATGGTAGAAGGTTACATCTTTTACTTCGTGACAACTTCTCTGTGAGCTTGTGGTTCCACTGCTGAGAAATTTTTTTCCGGTCTTCCAATTCCCCGTTTTTACCTGGTGAGTCTTGAAAAATTCGATGGGCAAAAAGGGTATTTCCTGAAGAGAGGATACATTATCGGGCGATTTACTGAGGTTTTGGCAAAACGATCTGTATATTTTGTTGCTTTCCCACTGGTAGGAGAACAGGTCGAGGGCTTTTTGCTCGAAATTTTCTTTCGTAGTAAAAAAGAGTTCTGATTTGAAATTTTCAGGGTTAAACATCAGTTATATAAAGAATAAAGGAAAGTTGTGATAGTTTTGTTTATATGAGCATGAGATTTCATTGGAGTCAAATATCCATCATTTTAATCATAGTGATCTTTGCGGGGTGTTTTGAACCGCCAGAGTTTTCGGAAGTTCCCCATATAAAATTCAATAGCCTCAAATATATCGAGTATCAAGATGCATCTGATTCCATGCTTCTTAAATTTGATTTTGAGGACGGGGATGGCGATATAGGTATCAATTCTCAATTCCTGGATTATCCCTTTCATAATACCAACATTATTATTGATTCGCGTGATTCTGTGGTGACTATCTCAAATGATATAGTGCCTCCGCTTTATGCAGCTCCTTACGTTCCCCCATATTACTATGTAGATCTGAAGGAGTCTTTTAGTGATACGGATAACCGGCCCGGGTACGACCGGTGTAACTATTTATATGATGAGGATGTATCCGCAGATACGATCTATATTCAGAAAAACGAATTCACTAATAACTTTCACATAGATTTTCTGGAACGGAAAAACGGCGTTTATTCAAAGGTGGTTTTTAGCTCGGGGAGCTGTGATCTTGTTGATTTTAATGGACGAATTCCAATTTTTGACCCTGAACATGATGGAAAATCTTTGTCTGGTACGATTTCCTACAGTCTCTATTCCAGAGGTTTCAAGACCATTCTCACACCTGATACTTTTAAGGTTCGGTTTTATTTATACGATCGAGCGTTGAATAAAAGCAATACCGTTGAATCTCCCGAGTTCCTGTTTCAGGATATCCTTGAAAGCCGGTAATTATCTAATATAACTTTTTAAATTTTTCAGGATCTATTTCGTGCATCAGAC
Source organism: Marinoscillum sp. HNIBRBA16962 (assembly GCF_057801515.1). Lineage (NCBI taxonomy): Bacteria > Pseudomonadati > Bacteroidota > Cytophagia > Cytophagales > Reichenbachiellaceae > Marinoscillum > Marinoscillum sp. HNIBRBA16962. The sequence goes on from NZ_CM173603.1 coordinate 1,542,445, forward strand.
CATACGCGCTTTCGAAGATATCTTCAGCGTTAGGCTTGGAAAAATAGTCTCCATCTGTACCGTATGCAGGACGATGTTCTTTTCCTGTTACCGTGATTGGTTTTGAATCAAGGTGAAAATATCCGCCATCCCTTTCCAGTACATTTTGCATCATAAATGCTGATGCTCCACCCGGCACATCTTCATCGATAAATGCTGCCCGGTTGGTCTTTTTCAATGATTCTACAATGATTTTATGTCTGTCAAACGGAAGTAGTGTCTGTACATCTATCACCTCAGCAGATATGCCAAACTCCTGGAGCTGCTGGGCAGCGTCCATTACAATCCTGCAGGTGGAACCATAGGTGACCAGGGTAATATCTGTGCCTTCTTTCAGGATCTCAGGCACTCCGAGGGGCACCTTGATCTCTCCGATGTTAGATGGCATTTTTTCCTTCAGACGGTAACCGTTCAAAGACTCGATGATCAACGCAGGATCATCTGAATCCATCAATGTATTATAGAAGCCTGCTGCCTGCGTAAGGTTTCTTGGTACGAGCACATGTATGCCCCGAAGTGAATTGATGATCATGCCCATGGGAGAGCCGCTATGCCAGACGCCTTCCAGACGGTGCCCCCTGGTACGAATGATCAGCGGGGCTTTCTGACCGCCTTTCATGCGGTAGTGCAAAGAAGCTAAGTCATCGGAGAGGGTTTGGATGGCATAGATGAGGTAGTCCAGATACTGGATTTCAGCAATTGGCCGTAATCCTCTGAGGGCTAAGCCAATACCCTGTCCAATAATCGAAAGCTCCCGAATTCCCGTATCGGTGATTCGTAATTCGCCAAACTTCTCCTGCAAACCGGCAAATCCCTGATTTACATCCCCGATTTTCCCCACATCTTCCCCAAAAGCCACAACCCTTGGGTCGCGTTCGAAAAGCGCATTGAAACAAGCCTGAGCCACTTCCCTGCCATCTACAACATTAGAATCATCGTCATACACCGGCTTTACTTCTTCTACTTGTAGCGGGGAATCTTTTGATTCACTGACCAGGTGAGAGCTGTATTCATTGTAATATTTTTTCTGCTTTTCTTTTAGCCAATCAGTAAGGCGATCTTTTTCGGGTGACTCTTCTTCAGTCAGATATCTGAGACTCTTCCGGGCCGCTCGCATGATATCTGCTTTTAATGGGTTCAAGGCACTTTTCAGATCATCTTTTACTTGCTGGAGCACTTTGTTGTTTTTGGAAGAAAGCGCTGCTTTTCCTATGAGTTCGATAGCTTCGTTTAAATCTTCTCTGATATCCGCTGTAAACTCCTTCCAGGCCAGTTCGCGTGCTTTTTTAGCCTTGGCTTTAGCTTCTTTTTCCAGCTCCTCCAGTTCTTCTTCTGTTGTCAGGCCTTCTTCAAGGATCCACTGCTTCATTTTCAGGATGCAGTCGTGCTCTTTTTCCCATTCCAGTCTTTCCTTTGGCTTGTATCGTTCATGGGAGCCTGATGTGGAGTGTCCTTGTGGCTGTGTAAGCTCTTCTACATGCACCAGGCATGGTATATGTTCTTCTCTGGCGAGTTTTACTGCTTTTTGATAGGTATTGATAAGGGCCGGGTAATCCCATCCCTTTACTGTAAATATCTCTAGTCCCTGCTCTTCCTTAGTTCTTTGGAATCCGGCCAGAGCTTTTGAGATCGATTCTTTAGTGGTGTGATATTTCTGAGGAACGGAAATTCCGTATGCATCATCCCAAATTGACATGACCATTGGGATCTGTAGCACACCGGCAGCGTTCATTGCCTCAAAGAAGTGACCCTCTGATGTGGAAGCATTACCTATTGTACCGAAGGCTACTTCATTACCATTGATGGAAAAGTCTTTGAAATCTTTTAGAGCATCGTTTTCCCTGTAAAGCTTGGATGCATAACCAAGCCCTACCAGGCGGGGCATTTGAGCAGCAGTAGGTGAGATGTCTGAGCTGCTGTTTTTCATGTCCGTAAGTGTTTTCCACTCACCTTTACTATTGATGGAGCGTGTACCGAAGTGACCATTCATCATTCTCCCTGCTGATGCCGGCTCTGCATTGACGTCCGTATGGGCATAGAGTTGTGCAAAAAACTGCTGGGAAGTTAGCTGCCCGAGTGCCATCATAAATGTTTGATCCCTATAATACCCTGATCGCCAGTCTCCATTCTGAAAAAATTTTGCTTTAGCTATTTGAGCTATTTCTTTGCCATCACCAAAAATGCCGAATTTGGCTTTTCCCATAAAAACCTCTTTCCTTCCTATAAGACTATCTTCTCGACTTTCTACAGCAAGTGCATAGTCCTGAAGGATTTCAGTTTTATTCAAAACAGACTTTTTCTTGGTTTTAACAGAGCTCATAGTCTATTGTGGTTTGTTTTAAGTTCAAATGGGAATGATAACCCTTACAAATTTAATAATTTCGGGGAAAAAATGTTTGAAGGCCCTCGGTATATAATTCCATGTTTAAGGAGAAGAATCGTTCTAAATAAGTATATTATTCTAATTTTCACATAAAAACAGAATAATATTTCTTGTGGTGGGTGTTGAACCTCTGTCATGTATCGAATTTTTTAGTGGCCGATTTATTCTGATTTTGGCCAGCTATATTTGCATCCGTTTACATCCAAAAATGATTTTTTACCATGATTATTGGGGTTCCTAAAGAAATAAAAAACAACGAAAACAGGGTAGCGGTAACACCCGCAGGAGTTAGAGAGTTGGCCAAGCACGGTCACACCGTTTATGTTCAGGCTACTGCAGGAATGGGTAGCGGATTTTCTGACGATCAGTACAACGAAGCAGGAGCAGAGATACTTGCTACGATAGAGGAGGTGTATGATGTAGCCGAGATGATCGTTAAGGTAAAAGAGCCGATCGAGCCGGAGTACAAACTTATTAAAAAGGATCAGTTAGTTTTTACATATTTCCATTTTGCCTCTTATGAGCCCCTGACCAAGGCAATGATGGAGCAGGGTGCCGTGTGTCTTGCCTATGAAACGGTAGAAAAAGCGGACAGGTCTTTGCCATTGCTTGTTCCTATGTCAGAAGTGGCGGGTCGCATGGCCATTCAGGAAGGAGCCAAATACCTTGAGAAGCCCATGGGTGGAAGAGGGATCCTTTTGGGCGGTGTACCTGGTGTTCGACCGGCTAAAGTTCTGATCCTGGGAGGAGGAGTAGTTGGGACCAATGCTGCGAAGATGGCAGCCGGATTAGGTGCTGATGTAACCATTATGGATGTCAGTTTACCAAGGCTGCGGTATCTGGATGATGTGATGCCGGCAAATGTGAATACTTTCATGTCCAATGAATACAATATTCGAGAGCTAATAGCTAACCACGACCTGATTGTAGGTGCAGTTCTTATTCATGGAGCAAAAGCGCCCCATTTGGTAACAAAGGAAATGCTCAAAGACATGCATCCTGGTACGGTGCTCGTCGATGTAGCTGTGGATCAGGGCGGCTGTATCGAAACCTGTAAGCCAACAACTCATCAGGATCCTACATACTTGGTAGATAACATATTGCACTACTGTGTGGCTAATATGCCCGGAGCTGTACCTTATACCTCTACTTTGGCATTGACTAATGCTACACTCCCGTATGCGATTCAGCTTGCCAATAAGGGATGGAAAAAGGCGTGCCAGGAGAACGAAGAGCTTAAACTAGGCCTGAATGTAATTAATGGGGAGGTTGTGTATAAAGGTGTTGCGGAAGCCTTTGATCTGTCTCATACCAATGTAGAGCGGTTTCTATAATCCGGTTTATTCAGGGTATTCAGGAAATTGATCCAGCTGAAGGTATTCTGCTGAATTACGTTTCCATACAAAATTTCTTATTCCATTGGTGATCGCGAGGTACTGAGCGTTTACTACTTTATTGTAAACAGCTGCCTGATTGACAACTCCTTTTTTCAGTTCCACACCAGGAGCTTTACACTCTACCAGTAAAAAAGGCTTATTATCTCTGTTCATCAAAATGATATCGCTTCTTTTCCCGGATTTGAAATAGTTAAAAACTGATTCGAGTTTGATCAGGCTCCTGGGATATTTCAAGTGGTTGATCATAAGGTGTATAAAGTGCTGACGAACCCACTCTTCTGGTGTTAAAACCACATATTTTTTTCGTACAATATCGAAAACAAACTGATTCCCTTCTTCACTTTTAATTTTCAGATTACACTCCGGCAGCTTCAACTTCTCCATGATGAACAAAGATCAGTAATAGACACTGGATTTGGAAGGGACAGACCTGCTTTTAATGAATCAAGATTGAATTGATACTCATCAACATTGAGGTTAAAAGCTCTTACATTAAATTGCGATATTTGAATTACTCATGAAACAGAAGTTGTATAACCATTTTTCCAAATGAAAAAATTCATTCTCTCCCTTTTAGTGTTAAGTCTTAGTTATTTGGCGATTAGCCAGAATACAGTGAACCAGGAAAGCCCGAATGGCTTACTGGAAGTGGATGTGAAAAATAACGATGGAAAAGTTTTTTATTCGGTCCGGCTGGATGGAAAACAATTCATAGAAGATTCGCCGCTTGGTCTAAAATCATCAATCGGGGATTTTGCGCAGGATCTCAGCTATGTTTCTCATACCACTAAAGCAATAGATGAGACCTACACACTTAAAAAAGGTAAGGTTAGTGAGGTGAATTATCATGCTAACGAGTTGATATCTAAGTATACTAACCCTTCAGAGGACACACTTCATGTGATCTTCCGACTGAGCAACAATGATATTGCCTTTTCTTACCGGCTTACCACTAAAGAAAGGAAAACGAATGCGCTGATCAATGAGGAGGTAACCGGATTTAATTTGCCAGATGATGCAACCACTTTTATTACTCCACAGGCCTTACCCATGAGCGGTTGGGAGAAAACGAAACCCAGTTACGAAGAAGAATATACTTATGATGAGCCGATGAGTACTCCATCATTAAATGGTGTAGGGTATACGTTTCCCGCTTTGTTTAAGCTTGGTGACAAAGGATGGGTACTGATATCAGAGACAGGAGTAGATAGCAGATATGTGGGAGCAAGGCTTAGCGAAGGCAATGCTAATGGGATGTACTCTATAGCTTTTCCACAACCGGGGGAAAACAATGGGATAGGAGGTACTTATGCAGCTATGGCCCTACCTGCTCAGACCCCCTGGCGGACCATTACTGTTGGTGAAAGTCTGAAGCCGATAGTGGAATCAACTATTGCTTTTGATGTGGTAAAACCACTTTATGAGCCATCGGTGGATTACCAAATGGGTCGGGCTACCTGGAGCTGGATCGTTTGGCAGGATGGTAGCATTAACTACGAGGATCAGGTAAAATTTATTGATCTTGCCGCAGCGCTGGATTTCGAATATGTACTTGTCGATAACTGGTGGGACAGAAATATCGGGCGTGATCGTATTGAGGATTTGATACAGTATGCTGAGACCAAAAATGTAGGCGTACTGCTTTGGTATAATTCCAATGGGCATTGGAATGATGCGCCTCAAACCCCGCAAGACCGAATGAATACAGCGCCTGCACGTAAAAAGGAAATGGCCTGGTTGCAACAGATCGGGGTGAAGGGTTTAAAAGTGGATTTTTTCGGAGGGGATAAGCAGGAAACCATAAAACTCTATGAAGATATACTTGCAGATGCTAATGAATACGGACTGGCCATTACCTTCCATGGCTGCACATTACCAAGAGGCTGGGAGCGTATGTATCCAAACTTCGTTACTTCTGAGGCGGTCCTTGCTTCTGAAAATCTGATTTTCCGACAAAGCGCTTCAGATAAGCATGCTTTCAATGCCACTGTCCTTCCTTTTACCAGAAATGCGGTAGGGGCTATGGACTTTGCTCCTGTTTTTTTCAATGCCGTCCTTTCCAGAAGCCAGGAGAGAGGGTCTGTTAGAAGAACTACCGACGCCTTTGAGGTCGCGACTTCAGTACTTTATTTGTCCCCGGTTCAGCATTTTGGAATTACCCCTAACAACCTGGATGAACAGCCGGAACATGTGCTGAACTTTATCCGTGAGGTGCCAACCGTCTGGGATGAGACTGTCTTCGTGGAGGGGTATCCGGGGAAGCATGTGGTGATAGCTCGCAGAAAGGGTGAAAAGTGGTATGTAGCAGCGGTGAATGGCGAAAAGGAAACCAAAGAACTCATCCTGGACCTTCCGATGCTTAGTGGAAAGGAGGTTAACCTGATTTATGATCTGCAGGATCGTACAGCAGGTCATAGCCTTGATAAAGTAAAAAAGAACGGCAAGTTGAAACTCACCTTGTTGCCGGAAGGTGGAGCAGTGGTTTTTACGAAATAGCTCACCTCCCGGGTTTCATTCTTTTTTCTCAGGCATCCTTACAAATGAAAGGAAGAGAAACCCTATGACAAAATAGCTGGCCAATGCAAGGGTGCTGTTTCGCATGCTTCCGGTGAGGTGTTCGATAAAACCATAACTGAAGGTGCCCAATACAACACTTACATGATAGGTTACATCATAAAATGAAAAATAAGAGGTGTGATCGATGGTGTTTTTCGGGATGAGCTTGGAGAAAGTAGCTCTGGAAAGCGCCTGAATACCTCCCATGACCAGACCTACGAGTACAGCAATGATGTAAAATTCGGTCACAGTGGTGATCGTATAGGCAAAAACACAGATCCCGATCCATATAAAGATCATCGTGCTCAACGAAAAGATATTTCCCCGTCTGTCTGAGAGTCTGGCAAAAAGAATAGCGCCTCCAATGGCCACAAACTGAATAATGAGGATGACAGGAATAAGCTGCCCGGATCCGAGATTCAACTCTTTCGTTCCAAACAAAGTGGCTAACAGCATTATCGTTTGTACTCCCATGTTGAAAAACAGGAACGCAACCAGGTACCTTTTAATGTTTGGTTCATCCTTAAGCGAAAGGAATACTTTTCTCAACTCACGATATCCATTTAGGATGATCCTGCCCGTGGGTTTTCGATTGTAGATGTTACTTGGTAGTCTATTGAAGGGGATTTGAGCAAAGCCTATCCACCAGACTCCTACTAAAAGGAAGACTGTTCTGGTAGCATCTCCTTGTGTTGGGAACCCGAAAAATTCAAAACCCTCGATCAACGCTATGGACACAATCAGCAGCAGTGCGCTGCCAGCATAACCAAAAGAATAGCCTCTGGCGCTGATCCTGTCCGTCATAGAAGCAGGAGCAATCTCAGGTAGATAGGCATCGTAGAAGACCAGGCTGGAGCTGTAACCAATACTGGCCAAAACGACACAGATAATTCCCCATTCCAGAGTATCAGAGGTAAAGAAGAACATCCCGATACATGCCAGAGAACCTAGTGTGGTAAAGATCTTCAGGTATTTTTTCTTTTCACCAGTATAGTCTGCTATCCCCGAAAGGAGCGGAAGCATGAATGCGGAAAGCAGGTATGAAAAGGAAAGAGCATAGCTGTATAAAACGGAGTTTATAAGCTCAAAACCAAAAAAATTAACCCTGTCATTGCCAAGCTCGTTAGCGGTAACTGCAGTGTAATAAATCGGGAAAATAGAAGTATTGATGACGAGGTTATATACAGAATTGGCCCAGTCATACATACACCAGGAAGTGATTACTTTCTTGTTAGGTTCCATGAATCAAAGGTTAGCTTTCACGAAAATAGTAAAATTTGGGTTTGCGGCTCGTGCAGGCAACTCGCAACCTGCTCAACCGGCAACAGTTCAAACCCGCAACTTCGCAACCTCTCAACCTGCTCAAACTCGCAACCTCGAAGGTCCCCCACAATCCGCAAAAAAATTCGGACTTAAGTGATCTTTTATGGATAAATATCGTTTTAAACACAAGTATTTAAAGGACTGGAATAACAAGAATTAATCTGGGCTGTTGACTAAATAAAAAGCACTTTGGAAACTCTCGCAAAAGCATTCCCCAAGGCAGACCGAATCAATGAGCGAATCCCGAAAACAGATCTCACGAGGGTGGTGATCATAGGAGGAGGATTTGCTGGTATCGAACTGGTACAAAAGCTGAGCAAGTGTAATGTTCAGATTGTACTGATCGACAAGCATAACTACCATTCGTTTATTCCACTATTGTACCAGGTAGCTACGGCGGGGCTGAGCCCGGGAGATATTTCAAGTCCTTTGAGGGGGTTTTTACAGGAAAGTAAAAATTTTCACTTTCGGATGGCTAAAGTGCAAAAGATCAATGCCTCGGCCAAAGAGGTGGTCACAGATCTTGGCTCTTTGAAATATGACCTCCTGGTGATAGCTTCAGGCTCCGGAACCAATTTTTTTGGAAATAAACAGATACAGAAGAATTCTTTCAAACTCAGGGAGATCAGTGATGCCATTGAACTGCGGACCAAGCTTATTGCCAACTTTGAAGAGGCTTTGCAGATCGAGGATGATGAGGAGCTGGAGAAGCACATGAATATGGTGATCGTAGGTGCGGGTCCCACTGGGGTGGAGCTTGCCGGGGCTATCGGCGAGCTTAGAAATACCGTATTGCCAAAAGATTACCCCGAATTGGATTTTACAAAAATGAAAATTTATCTGGTGGAGGGTCTGGATCGGGTGTTGGCAGGTATGTCAGAGAAGTCAGGTAAGCGAGCTAAAAAGTATCTGGAAAAATTCGGAGTGGATGTGCAGCTCGGCAAGTTTGTGGAAAGCTATGAAGATGAGATTGCTACATTGAGTGATAAATCGCAGATTAAGACTACCTGCCTCATCTGGGCGGCAGGAGTAAAAGGAAATGTGATCCCTGGCTTAAATGAAGGGGCTGTGGAGAAAGGGCGCATCAGGGTAAATCAATATAACCTTGTAAAGGGCCATGAGTATATCTATGCAGTAGGTGATGTAGCGTTGCTTACTGATGAAAATTACCCAAAAGGGCTTCCTCAGCTTGCTCCGGTAGCGATGCAGCAGGCTCGGAATCTGGGTGATAATCTCCGAAGGCTGCTTGAAGGAAAGGATATGAAGCCCTTCAGGTATGTAAACAAGGGGACGATGGCCACAATAGGAAGAAATAAGGCAGTAGTAGACTTGCCGTTTAATATCCGTATTGGTGGCTTTTTAGGGTGGTTTATCTGGATGTTTGTTCACCTTTTTTCCATTATAGGGTTTAGAAGAAAACTTTTGGTATTTTCGAACTGGGTTTGGAACTATTTCACCTACAAGCAGGGTAATCGATTGATTATCAATAAAGATCTAGATGATGACTAAGCGTTGCTAAAGAGTATTTCTATGGGTAGCAAGACACTTGATCTTGATATCCACGCACAGCCCAACGACGAAACATGTGGGCCTACCTCTTTGCAGGCTGTGTATCGGTATTTTGATGATGATATCACACTTGCAGAGGTTATCAGCCAGGTAAAAACCCTTAAAACCGGAGGAACCCTGGCCGTCCTTCTTGGAAATCATGCCCTTGGCAGAGGTTACAAAGCAACATTGTATACCTATAACCTCATGATGTTTGACCCGACATGGTTTAGAGAGCGCGGATCCATTGTTGACCGGCTAAAGGAGCAGCGGACCTATAAAACCTCTAAAAAATTTCAATTTGCTTCTGATGCGTACATCCGTTTTTTAGAGCAGGGCGGCAAAATCAGATTTGAGGAGCTGACAGCCAAAATGATTAAAAAAATACTGAACCATGGCACCCCGATTCTTACCGGGCTGAGCGCTACCTATCTGTATGACTGTGCCCGGGAAATTGGCGAAACAAACACCTATGATAGCATTAAAGGCGAACCAGTCGGACATTTTGTAGTGATTCAGGGGTATGACCCTATTCTCAGGATGGCGCATATAGCAGATCCTTTGGAGAAGAACCCAATCAGCGATGAGCAACATTATAAGGTCAAATTACAGCGACTAATAAATTCAATTTTACTGGGTATTGTAACTTACGATGCTAACCTGTTAGTTATCAAGCCGAAGAAATGGCACAAAAATTAATCATCACCGAAACTCCCGAAGAGTGGATAAGCTCTATTCCGGAGGTGGAAGTTGTAACCCCGGGAGATTACTTTTCCGGAGCAATTTATCAGAAGTCCAGAAAGTACCGGGTAGTCAACCTCTGCAGGTCGATCCAGTACCAAAGTATTGGCTACTATGTTTCCCTGCTGGCAGAAGCCAGGGGACATAAAGTGATGCCTGAGGTAGCCACCCTCCAGGACTTTCGGTTTCCTTCTTTGGTAAAGGAGGATGCTGAGGATTTTGACAGCCTCATTCAGGAAGCTTTTAAAAAACATGTGGAGGACAGGATTGATCTTTTTATCTGTTTTGGTAAACCTCACATATCCAGCCTCAGCAGGGTGGGAACGCTGATTTTTAACCTCTTTCAGGTCCCGATATTGAAAGCTGTGTTTTTGAAAAAGGATAAGTGGACCTTAAACCAGTTGAAGCCGCTAAACCTGAATGAGCTTCCTGCTGATCATCATGCGCATTTGAAGCAGGCTTTGGATGAATACCTGCAGGGCAAAAACCGACTCAGCAAGCAGTATAGTAGAAAGAAATATGACCTGGCCATTTTGGTGAACCCGGACGAACAGACGCCACCTTCAGATAAAAAAGCTATTCAGAATTTTGTAAAAGCGGGAGAAAAGATAGGGTTTAACGTGGATCTGATCACTAAAAATGATTTCGCGAAGCTGATTCAGTATGACGCTTTGTTTATTCGGGAGACGACCAATGTGAACCACCATACGTTTAAGTTTGCTAAGAAGGCGGCTTCCGAGGGGATCATTGTGATGGATGATCCTGATTCTATTCTCAGGTGCACCAATAAGGTTTACCTGAGTGAACTGCTTAGCGCTAATCAGATCCCTACACCTAAGTACTGGATTATCAAAAAAGATAAGCTCAGTCAGCTGAAAAGGGAACGGCTGGAATTTCCGATCATCCTCAAGCAGCCGGATGGCTCCTTTTCCAAAGGAGTAAAAAAGGCGAAGGATGAAAAGGAGTTTCTGGAGGTTTTAAAAGTCTTTTTCCAAACCTCGGAATTGGTAATAGCCCAGGAGTTTATACCTACTGATTTTGACTGGCGTGTAGGAGTACTGAATAAAAAGCCTTTGTATGTCTGTAAATACTATATGGCGGCCAATCACTGGCAGATTGTCAACTGGCAGGGAGCCGGCAGTAAACCCGAAGAGGGCGATTCGGAAACGCTGCCTGTAGACCAGGCCCCTAAAGCACTGCTGGACCTGGCCGTCAAAGCAACCTCACTGATCGGTAATGGACTTTATGGAGTGGACATTAAGCAGCGAGGCAATAAATTTTACGTCATTGAGATCAATGACAACCCCAACCTGGATGAGGGGGTGGAGGATCAGGTGCTGAAAAGCCAGCTGTACCTCACGATCATGCAGGAATTTATGAATCGATTGATTTAAGATGGAAAATAAACCTAAACTCCATTTGTTTGAGGCTTATGGAGTAGAGCTGGAATACATGATTGTAGACCAGGAATCTCTGAACGTGCGACCAATTGCCGATGTTCTCCTCCGCAATGAGCGAAAAGAGGTAGAGGGAGAAATAGAGCATGGCCTCACAGCATGGAGCAATGAGTTGGTAAGTCACGTGATTGAACTCAAAAGCAATGGCCCTACGGCTGACCTGCCAGGCCTTGAAAAGAAATTTGTAGAGGATATCAACCTGATCAACAGGGAGCTCGAGAAGCATGGCGCTCAGTTGCTGCCGGGAGCGGCTCACCCGTGGATGAATCCTGCTACAGAAACAAAACTCTGGGAATACGACTCATATGAGATCTATCGTGCGTATGACCGCATTTTTAATTGTAAAGGTCATGGCTGGTCCAATCTCCAGAGCACACACATTAATTTGCCCTTTTATGACGATGAGGAATTTGCCAGGTTGCACACAGCCATTCGTTTTTTGATGCCCATGATCCCTGCGCTTACCGCATCTTCGCCGGTTTTGGATGGTAAGTTTACCGGTTACCAGGACAAGAGGCTTTATTATTATGAAAAAAACCAATCGAAAATTCCAATACTTGCCGGGAAGGTGATCCCCGAAAAGCTATTCACAAGGCATAGCTATCAGAAGCATATTTATGACCGGATCGCCAGCGCTATAAAACCTTTTGATACCGATAGCATACTAAAACCTGTCTGGTTGAATTCCCGGGGAGCTATGGCCCGTTTTGACCGGGGAGCCATTGAGATCAGAATTGTGGATATACAGGAGTGCCCGGCGGCTGACCTGGCTGTTGTAAATTTACTGGTACACCTGATCAAACTGCTTGTCAGTGAAAAGTGGATCTCCTTTGATGTGCAACAATCTTTTGAAACGGACCAGCTTTATCCCATTTACAAAAGCAATGTGAAGTATGCCAGCACGGCAACCGTGGAGGATAGGGCCTATCTGGATGCCTTAGGGTTTAGTGAACCTGCAAAGTCTCGCGATATCTGGGCTTTTTTGATTGAAAAGGCTTCAGCTGCATATCCGGATGCTTTAAGTAACACCGTTGCTCAGCTCCTGCTGATCAATCAGAAAGGTACTCTGGCTGAACGGATATTGCATGACCTGGGTGATCATTTCACCCATGAGGATCTGCACAGAACCTACAGCCGGTTGGCCCACTGTCTGAAAACTAACGCGCTCTTTCTGCCTTGAAAATCAACGTGCTGGTTTTAACCTGCGAGCATGCCGGCAACCAGATTCCTAAAGCTTATTCATATTTGTTTAGAGCCGCAGAGGCAGACCTGGAAAGCCATCAGGGGTGGGACCCCGGTGCACTTTTCATTACCAGGTCCATTGCTGCTCACCTGGGTTGTGAATATCATTACCACCTTCTTTCCCGCTTACTGGTGGAGGTAAATCGCTCTGTCGGGCATCCGGCGCTATTTTCGACTTATACCAAATCACTGAGTCCGGCAGTCAGGCGCTATCTGATCGAAAATTACTATAAGCCATACCGAAAAGGGGTAACTGAATTGATCCGTGAAAAAGTGGATTTGGGGCTTAGAGTGGTTCACCTGTCTGTTCATACCTTTACCCCTGCCTGGGAAGGCAAGCAAAGGGAGGTGGAGATAGGTTTGCTTTTTGATGAAGAAAGGCAAGCCGAAAAATCCTTTTGCGAGGCGTGGGCACAGCATATACAAAGCCTTTCCGGCTACAGGGTTTTGTTTAATCAACCTTACAAAGGTGCCGATGATGGCTTTACTACTTACCTGAGAACCAAATTTACCGGAGAGCAGTATCTCGGGCTGGAGCTGGAGGTGAGCCAAAAATTTGTAAATTCAGGCCTGGAGGATATTACAAAGGTCCTTTGTACAACATTAGAGAAAACATTTAGCTAATGAAAATAGCCGGAAGTGAGGTCTCAAAGGGAGAGACCACCAAAATAGATATCAATATAGCCAAACTACCATCCGGAACCCTGATAGATATACCTGTCGTGGTATACCGCGCTAAAAAGCCCGGCCCGTCTTTGCTACTCATTGCCGGCATGCATGGTGATGAGATAAACGGTGTAGAGATCATGCGGCGGATCATCACAGAGAAATATTACAAAGTAGATGCCGGTATGGTTATCTGTATACCTATTATTAATATTTACGGGTTTATCAATTTCTCCAGGGATGTGCCTGATGGTAAAGATATTAACCGTTCTTTTCCGGGATCTAAAACCGGGTCACTGGCCAGCCAGGTGGCTCACTTCCTGATGGAGGAGATAATCCCCCATATTGATTATGGTATCGATTTTCACACTGGTGGCGCCCGCATTAACAATTACCCACAGATCCGGGTGAAGGCAGATGATGAAGAAAACCTGAGGCTGGCTCATGCTTTCAATACGCATTTCATTATTAACTCTCCATTCAGGGACCGGTCATTGAGGAAAGAAGCCTTTAAGCTTGGCAAGCGAATCCTTGTTTATGAGGGAGGTGAATCGCTGCGTTTGAGGAAAAGTGCCATCGATGAGGGAATAGAAGGGATGCTGCGGGTGATGAAATATTTAGGCATGCGAAATGAAGCGAAAAGTCCTGATTCACCCTCTATATTGATTGAGAGGTCTTCGTGGCTGAGGGCAAAGTCAGCCGGGCTTCACTATGCCCATTTCAGGAATGGTTCGTCCATTGAAGCCAGGACAGTGATCGGGACTGTAAGCGATCCTTATGGAAGCTATGAGGTAAAGGTCAAAGCCCCTCATAAAGGATACATCATTGGAGTGAATAATAACCCGGTGGTGAACAGGGGAGATGCGTTGTTTCATTTGGGGAGTAGTTCATCCTGATAGCTGAGCCCTGTGCTGATTTGGATTTACAATCCGAATCCTGGAGTTTGGTGCTCCAAAGGAGTGCCCGTGCTCTTTCGGATTTGTAATCCGAAAGAGCGGAATTTAACCCTAAAAAAACAAAATCCCTGCCTGAAAACCGACAGGGACTCACCGCCATAATGATAAATAACCCATCTTTGGATGATTCAAAACGCAAAAATATATGTTTATCAAACTGAATTGGAGTAACCAGTAATTTTACAATTAAAAATCATTTGATAGCAAAGGCGCGGCATTAAGGATCAGCGTGAATAGGCGCAAAACTGAAAAATCTGCCCAGCTTCGATTGAAAACGTTTGTATCTTTTTTCGTCGAAATTCGTGCTCTAAACCTCTCTGTATAAGGATTATAAACCGTAATTTCGAGGGATTATTATTAGACTTTCGATAAAATGAGTGAATATAATAAGTGGAATCACCCCTATACACCGGATGAAAAATACGCTAAAAAAGCAGTCTACTTCAGTATGGAGTTTGCAGTGGATCAGGCGCTTAAGACTTACTCAGGAGGTCTTGGTTTTTTGGCGGGCTCCCATATGCGGAGCGCTTATGAGCTAAAGCAAAATATGATAGGGATCGGCATGCTCTGGCGATACGGTTATTACGATCAGTCTAGAAATCAGGATGGCTCTCTGGAGACTAAATTCATCGAAAAGATCTATCCATACCTGGAGGATACCGGCATTCGGGTAAAAGTACAGATCCTGCATAACCCGGATGTACACGTCAAAGCTTTTTGTTTACGTCCGGAGATCTTTGAGACCGTTCCTATGTATTTTCTGACCACCAATGTGCCGGAAAATGATCACTTGTCACAAACCATTACCGACCGCCTTTATGACGCCAATGAGCTGACCCGAATATCTCAAAGCATTGTATTGGGCATTGGCGGTGCCAAGGTGGTGGAGGAGCTGGGCGGAGCTGATGTCTATCACCTCAATGAAGGTCATGGATTGCCTGCTTTTTATTACCTGAAAGATAGAGGTTTGTCCAGGGATCAGTTTGTCTTTACTACCCATACGCCTGAGAAAGCAGGAAATGAAGAGCACGACGGGAATTTTCTCAATGAAATGGGTTTCTTTGGACGCAAGCTGAGCGCTAAAGAGCTTAAAAGCGAGGTGATTAATAATGGTAATCTGAGCTACACTGTTGCAGCCTTGAGGCTATCCAAGAGATCCAATGCGGTATCAAAGATCCACGCAAAAATCTCGAAGGATATGTGGAAAGGGTTCACTAACATCAGCGATATCATTCCTATCACCAATGCCCAAAACCAAAAGTACTGGCAGGACCCTATACTACGGGGGGCAGTCGAAAAAAGAGATGCCCAGGCCCTGGTCACTCGTAAACGGGAGCTTAAATCACAGCTTTTTAAAGAAGTGGCGGATCAGACCGGTAAGCTGTTTGATCCCGAGGTGCTCACCATTGTATGGGCGAGGCGTTTTGCGGGATATAAGCGTGCCGACCTGCTGCTGTGCGACAGGGACCGGTTTGAAAAGATTCTGAGCAATGACAGGCAACCTGTTCAGATTATCTGGGCAGGGAAACCTTATCCCCGGGATTTTCAGGCCATTGACACCTTCAATAAACTGCATCATTTTAGTTGGTATCGAAAAAATGTGGCAGTTCTGGTCGGTTACGAGCTGGAGCTGTCCCGTCTACTCAAAGCAGGTTCCGACGTATGGTTGAATACTCCCCGTATCACTCGGGAAGCTTCCGGCACCAGTGGCATGACCGCTGCTATGAATGGCTCAGTAAATCTATCTACTTATGATGGGTGGATTCCCGAGTTTGCAAAAGATGGCGAAAACTGTTTTGTATTACCACCGGCTGATCTGAAAGTGTCTGTGGAAGAACATGACCGGCAGGATTATGAAAGCCTGTATTACATCCTGGAGCAAAAAGTTATCCCGACTTATTATGAAAAATCAGATAAGTGGTCGGACATTGTTTTTAAAAGCATGGAGGATGTGGTCCCCGAGTTTGGAAGCAACCGTATGGCGGATCAGTATTACAATGATCTTTATTACTAACTGGGAGCACAGGATTCACGACTTTTACGGATCATAAGGCTATTTCGGTTTTATCCTGCCTTTATTCCCGCTCATTCGGGAAAATTATTTAGGTAGTCTCCTTTTCTTCATCTTTAATTCAAATTTAAGAATTAGATCTGTCAGAGATGGAGAGGAATTTAGCGGACAGGGTGATTGCCAGGTACAATGGGTTTCTGGTAGATTCAGTTTCAGAGAGAGCTTCCGATATAAGTGTAGAGGTTGTGAGACTTAATGATCTGCTTGTAAAAGTTCACTTCACGTTTGATGAAAGGGCCTTTTCGTTCAGAGCAATGTTGTCAGACCAGGAGGAGGGTATCATGATGTTGGTAGAGGAGCGAGTAGCACGGGATTATATTTTGTCCGGGCTGGGGGGATCGGTATTTAGAAAGCCCAATGTACATGGTGGAAGATTAGCAGGATCGGGATCTCTCTTTTTTCATGTTGCAGTCCATTTTTTTAATGGAACCACGTACAACTTTCACTTTCGAGGGAAGCTTGCAACACAAAAGCAAATGACAAAAGTGGCAGATCATCTGCCCTGAAAATATAGGTGACCAGTTGTAGAGGAAAAGCTACCTGCAGATCTTTTGTGGGTAGCTTATTTTTTTATCCAGGCGCTAAGCAATTTCAAAACATCCTCTTTTTCCAGGTCATTATGAGGTTCGTGATATACTCCTTTCAACTGCTTCCATTCACACGTCTTGCACTTAGTTGCAAATTCCTCTGTTGCTTTCCAGTCAATGATCTGATCCATATCTCCATGATAGATCAGTCCCTTTTTTTCAATAGCTGCAGCATTTTTTAAGGCCCTGTTACCAGCTTTGGTTATTTGATCAAACAAGGCTGCACTGATCCTGTCATGCACAAGGGGGTCGTTTTTATATGCCTCTACCACGCTATCATCTTTGCTGAGGTGCGAAGCTTCAAGATCGTTTGGCTGGGTAAGCGACGGTACTATTTTCACAATGATCTTACCAAGTTTTAGCTTCCACGGGGGCGGGTCAAAGGCCAGCCTGAACCACGGAGAAGAAAGGATAAAGCCTTCAATTTCATTGGTGTTCATCCGGATCATGTAGTTGGCCACCAGGTTGCCTCCCATACTGTGTCCCATAAGGTACATGGGTAATTCCGTATATGTGGCCCTGGCAGTTTTCAGCAATTCCTCTATATCGCTAAGCAGCAACTCGTAGCTTTTGGAATGCCCCTTTTTACCCTTCGAAAGCCCGTGCCCCCGAACGTCCATAGCAAAAACTGCTATGTCGTGACCTGTCAGGGTTTGTGCGAGGTGTTCATATCTGCCACTGTGTTCACCAAGTCCATGTACTATGCACAGTATACGTTTTGGCGTCTCCCCGGTCCAAAATCGGTAATACAGCTTTAGTCCATCCTGACTCAAAAAGTAATCGGTTTCTTCGGTCATGAGCATTGCTTTCAAACGAAATTATATAAATTATCCATGACTAAAACAGATATTCATCAATGCCCAGAATTTTAGACAAAATTGTCTACGCTTTTCCTTCCCAGCTTTTATTTCATCACCTCAAAAGGAACCTTGCGCTTATAGCCATCTGGGTCATTTTAATTGCTACTGTTTCCGGAGGCATAGGTAAGATCTATGGGATCCATTATTTGTTT
This sequence comes from Marinoscillum sp. HNIBRBA16962, assembly GCF_057801515.1. Classification (NCBI taxonomy): domain Bacteria; kingdom Pseudomonadati; phylum Bacteroidota; class Cytophagia; order Cytophagales; family Reichenbachiellaceae; genus Marinoscillum; species Marinoscillum sp. HNIBRBA16962. The sequence goes on from NZ_CM173603.1 coordinate 1,560,423, forward strand.
CTGGATCCTGAATATTTAAATCGAGTTGATTTCAGGAGTTTTTTCCTGGTAGGCCTTGCCTTTGGTAACCTTATGATGGCCTTTCACATCACATGCTATATCCTGGATAGCCATCAGTTTACGTTTATAGGGATACTGGAGCGTCCGTTTGCCAAGTTTTCACTTAATAACAGCATCATTCCACTGGTGTCGTTGATCATCTATATCGTTCTTATTATCCGGTTTCAGATCAATAATGAGTTTAGCAGCGGAGTGAGCTTACTTTTCAATATTTTAGGACTCATCACCGGAGTTTTGGTCATGACCAGCTTTTTTTTCTTCTATTTCCGGCTTACAAATCAGGATATTTTTAAGTTTCTGGCCGGTTCGGTAGATAGGCGTCTCAGAAAATCAAAGGTGAGCCGGGGGAGAATGATGACCAGGCTCAAGGAAACAAGAGAGCGCAAATACACGGTAAATTCTTACTTTGATCTGAAGTTGCGGCTAAGGTCATGCGCCAATCTTCAGGATTTCTATGATAAGGAGGCTATTCTGAAGGTATTTGATCAGAATCACTTTAATTCAGTAGTCATAGAGCTGGCCATTATTTTGCTGATCCTTTTTTTAGGAACCTTTATGGACTATCCAATTGTGCAGATCCCTGCGGCAGCCAGTTCACTCCTGATGTTTTCTATTTTGGTTATGCTGGTAGGGGCTGTGTCTTTTTGGTTTAGGAGCTGGAGTGTTCCTTTTGTGTTTGCACTTTTCCTGACCGCCAATATTCTTGTTAAAACCGGACTTATCAAAGGAACCTATCAGGCTCGCGGACTCGACTACCGGACAGAGAAGGCTGACTATTCCATTGAAAACCTTCAGAAGCTGAATAATGAAGAACATTTCTTAAAAGACCGGGATGCTACCCTTCAAATTCTCAATAACTGGAAGGCAAAGCAGGATACTACCAAGCCCCAGGCTACTTTTCTGTGTGTAAGCGGGGGCGGCCAAAGAGCTGCGCTGTGGACTGTAAACGCACTGTATCATGCAGATAGCGTAACAGGGGGAGGGCTTATGGATAAAACCCTTCTTATTACCGGGGCGTCCGGAGGTATCATTGGGGCTGCTTACTATCGCGAACTTGAGCTGATGGAGAAGCAAGGCAAAGAGATCCCGAATATCGATGCTCAGATAAAAGCAATTGGGAAAGACAATCTCAATTCGATTATATTCTCATTGCTGGTTAATGATTCTTTCTTCAGGATCAGGACGGTTGATTATGATGGAAAATCTTATGTGAAAGACCGGGGTTTTGTCTTTGAGCAAAATCTGAACAAGAATCTGGATGGAGTTTTTTCAAAGTCATTGATGGACTATAAGGAGCCTGAAGCGGCTGCCAAAATCCCCATGATGCTTATGGCCCCGGTGATAGCTAATGATGGACGGAAGCTCTACCTTTCACCTCAGGGAGTAACGTACATGAATGTATCAAAAGAAGTAAAAATCGGTACTGAGTATAAGATCCGTGGAGTTGATTTCAATCAGCTCTTTCATGATCAGGACGCTGAGCGATTAAGTTTTCTCTCTGCTCTGAGGATGTCCGCTTCTTTCCCTTACATCACTCCCACGATTTCTCTTCCCAGCGATCCTGCCATCGAAATAATGGATGCTGGTATCTCTGACAACTTCGGAGTGGGAGATGCTATCCGGTTTATTCAGGTTTTTAAGGATTGGTTTGAAGAGAATACAAACGGAATCACTCTACTTATCATTCGGGATACCCGAAAAACCGCACCCATTGAGCCACGCTCCAACCAGTCTTTATTTGAGCGAATGACTTTTCCCATAGCCAGTGTTTATAATAACCTGGGAAATATCCAGGATATTAATAATGATGCGCGGATCGAGTCATTAAAGGACTACATGGACCTGCCTGTCCATGTGGTCAGTCTGGAGTACAATACCTACACTAATATCAGCGAAGAATACCTCTTATCCTCCAAAGAGATCGAGCGGAAGGAGCTGGAACGGGCCTCACTGAGCTGGCACCTGACAACCAGAGAAAAACAGAACATTATCCGGAACATTCAACTCGAAAACAATCAGATTGCTTTAAAGAAGCTGAAAAATATAATGAATGATCAGAAGTAGTTTAAAGCTTCGTATTACTCACAAAAGCAATCTTCTTCCCATCAGGTGACCAGGAGGGTACATTGATGGTGCCTTGTCCACCATACACATAGCCGATCACTTTTGGCTGGCCACCCTCTACGGACATTATACGCAGATAAACTCTTTTGTAAAACGGATGATCCGCAGGATCAATGTCAGCAGGAAATGAGAGGATAACCATCTGTTTTCCGTCAGGCGATATGTGTGGGAACCAGTCGTTGTATTTATCAAACGTGAGCTGCTCCGGATTGCTTCCGTCTGCTTCCATCCGCCAGATCTGCATGGTGCCTGTGCGGTTTGAGTTGAAATAGATGTATTTACCATCCGGTGAATATTCCGGCCCGTCATCCAGTGTTTCAGTATGTGTTAGCTGCGTTTCGTCACCTCCGGATTTATTGATTTTGTAGATGTTGTAAATATTATTTCTGCCTCCGGTGTAAACCAACTCCTCTCCGTCGGGTGACCACCCATGAAAGTAGGAGGGACCCAGTGGTGTAACTCTTACCGGTATTCCCCCACTGACGGGGAGGTAGTAAATGATAGACTGACCGTTATCGTTCCCACTATGATGACTGATACCCAATGTCTGGCCATCAAATGTGAGCACATGATCATTATTATTGTTAGTGGCAAATCCGGTATTTAACTCAGACGATTGACAGGTAGCCAGATCAAAGTTGTAAAGCTTTCCCTCGCTATTGTAGATCAGCGTTTTGCCATCAGCAGTCCAGTTTGGAGCTTGTATAGAGTTTGGAGCCTGATGGAGGATCTTACGGTGACCTGTTTCTATATCCATAATCTCCAGGTTGCTGCCTATATAATCCTGATAAGGCACAAAATCATCGTCGGCGGGCCTGATGATCCTTACATTTTTATAAATCACTTTTTCGGTTACATCAGGATTGTGCGCACAAATAAATATCCCTGCATAAAGCTCTTCAGGTAAATCAAAATCTTCTAAGGTGACTGACGTGAATTCTTCACCGTATTTGGCTGTGGACATAGTGTATATGTTTCCTTTGCGTTCCAGCTGGATAATATCCGGAGCTTTATCCGGAGAGGTGACTTCTTCAGTGAGCCCGCCTGGCTCTTTTCTGAATTGTAAAGAGGTAAGTCCGTCTCCATGTACCTCAGCGCTTACATGCTGCCCGGCTCCTGATAGATCAGGCCTGATTGACCAGCCGATTTTCCGGTGTGGGTCCACTCCCTCTCCAATAAAAGATGCCCGGGCACGGAGGATAAAATCGCCTTTGATTTTTTTATAAGCAAAGTGAAACTCATCCTTACGGTCCCACATATTGGTTCCGCTACCACTGAGTGTGTACTCCTGAGTTTCGGCATTGTAACGGGTATTGCCACTGATCGCGGGAGCTCCTACATCAGTATTTGAATCAAAAAGGCCGAGTTGTAGATCCTGACCCTTTGCCGAGGTATAAAGCATGATTGACAGAAATAGTATGGACCACTTCATGATTTTGAATGGATGTTCGATAAGGAAATTTACGTAGAGTCATTGATTTATCAGCGAACAAAAGACAGATTGAACGCTGATTGGAATCAAACGATGGGGTTAAAACCTTAGCTCATACCCTTTTAAGATCTTATTAGTCACCGAGATCACGACCTGTGGGAGCCGTTTGAAAACGCTTCACTGTTTTTGGACGTCTTTAAAAAAAGTTAATCGATCATTGACCTGAGCGTAAAGGAAAAATCTTTTTCTTCTCCGTCACGCTTTACTTTCACGTTCACAGTTTCACCCACCTCTTTCAAAAGCATTTTGATCTGCGGGAGAGTAATGTCTCGGGTGGAAAACTCATTGACGGCCAAGAGCTCGTCATTAAGTTTTATTCCTGCTTCTGATGCAGGACTGTCTTCGTAGACCTGGTGAATGAGCACCGTTTTTTTATCGGGTGCAAGCTGCACATCAATACCACTGCAATTGACGATGAGCTTCTCACCATAATGTGAGTTTTTCTGGAAATAGAGCATTTTTCCTGGTACATCGATGGTAATATTGAACTTGCTTAACACTTCATTTCCTAAAATACCCGATACAGTGGGATCAGCCTGGATGCCGTGATTAGCTGTACTGATTCCAATGGGCAGGTCCTCAATAATTTCATTTCCAAATGAAAAGGAAAGAACATGCCCTTCATAATGAGGGGTTTCATCCTTACCTATTCCCTTTACCAGGTAGGAGTAGTGTTTACCGGTTTTATGGATCACGTCATATTTTTCAGCATAAGGTGAGTTAAAATCCAACGTAGTACCTGCCCCTGTCATGACGAAAAAGGTGCCGTCATGTGGTTCGTCGTTGTTTAAAACAACTTTGCCTTTAATTACAGGAATGGATATATGTAAGTGAAAAGGTACCGCATCGCCTTCTTTCGGACCCTTTCCGTGATCGTATATTTCCATTGTCTGGGTGTCATAGTTGATACGAAGTGTATGATGGTGCATCAGGTCATAGCCTACTATGCCATCAAAATCACGACCGAGGCTGATCTCCAGGTGATCCAGGTCCGTAGCGTACACCTTGATATTTTTTTCCATCGGAAAACCATTGATTTCTATCTCATTGTGTTTGATCAGCTCAAAGGTGTTGGTAGTCTCATTCATACGGACTTCCTTTCCTTTTAAGTTGAGCCGGTCAGCTACCTCTTTGTCTATGACAGTCAGACCCGACCCTGTATCAAAAATAAAGTCCAAAGGCTCGGAATTATCTATACTGACCTTGATGATCATGTGATCCCCAAAGAGCTGGAAAGGGATGGATGTGATAGGCTTCTGAGCATTAAGAGCAAACAAAAAGAAAATGCCAGAGATGGTTAGGAGTGACTTTTTCATGGTTTAAAGGCAATAATTTTTGGAGGTATGAAAATATGGATATTCCAGGTAAAATGAAAGTTACGTGAACTTTTTTGTGGATTTGGTGAAGAAAAAGAAAATAAATATTAGCAAGTAGACCTTGATCCCAGTGTCTAATGGTACAAATAATCAACCAAGACGAAAAATTCCGGCTTCAAGGAAATTTTTGTCAGGGTAAATAGAAACAACGAACTGGAAATCAACTATTTGCGACACATTTTAATGTAGTTTAATGCTGCCACTTAATGCTTGTAATTGCCGACGGGTTTCTCGTATGCTGCTACCTGTGTTTTCTTTCCAGATCCTTCTCAAATGGCGTGGGGTGGAAAACCCACATCGATGTGCTATATCGGTAGTAGATAGGTCAGGGTTGTGTAAATACGTTTTGATCAGGTCCATTTTCACTGCATGCTTGAATTCTGTGATAGTCCGGCCGGTTACATCTTTGAAGGTTCGGGTGAGGTTTCGCTCACTCATGTTGGCGATATCCGCCAGCTCCTTAAGTGTAGGATTTTTATCAGGACTTGAAATAATGTGATTTTGAACCTGGTGAATTGCCGCATTAAAATGTGTTTGGTAATCGAGGTAAATGGACTCCTGACTATGTCCATCGTCGCGCCGCAAAAAAATAACCATTTCCCTGGCCACTTTTGATGTCAATACCGGGCCGTATAGCTGTTCTAGAATGGACAGGCTCATGTCCATACCTGAAGTCATGCCAGCGCTTGTGTAAACATTCCGGTCTTTAACAAAGATCCGGTCTTTTTGCACTTTGATTTTCGGGAAGTTTTTGATCATGTAGTCCAGGCATTTCCAATGTGATGTGCACTGATGACCGTTTAATACTCCGGCTTTTGCTAAAACCAGCGCTCCGGAGCATATGGAAGCAATATTAACTCCTTTACTATGCATCTCATTCAGCCAGGGAGCAAGCTGGAAGATCTCCGCGTTGAGTTCACCCCGGTGAAATGCAGCAAAGTCGACCCCCGGCACAATAATGAAATCCGACTGAGTCACATATACTTTTTCCGGATTTATCAGGTCATACAGTTTCAGCCCCTGCTCAGTTGTACATTGTTCATTCAATGAGCAAAAAGCTACCTCTATTCCGAGACTACCTATCTGATTGGCCTCATAAAAAACCTGGGCTGGTCCGGACAGGTCCAGCAGGTGTGTTTTCTGTAACAGAACAAAAACGATTTTGCGACTCATAGGTGAAGGTTATAGACAAATACCGGACTTTTATGGACAACATACTCTTAAAGGAGAATCTTGCCTGATCACTTATTCGTGTCAAAGAGATAGAAATTTTCCATAAAAAGTTCCATCATGGGACTAATAAAGACATAATTATGAAGAGATATATACTGTTTATTCCATTTTTTCTATTTATAACGATGACTCAACTACATGCCCAGGGAAAGGATACCTATAAGGTGGCTATCTTTCTTTATGATGGTGTAGAACTTTTGGATTTTAGTGGTCCGGGAGAGGTTTTCGGTGCGACTAATGGTTTTGAAGCATACACTGTCTCTGTGGATGGAGAACCGATAAAGTCTCAGGGTTTTGTTACTGTAGATCCCGAGTACTCTCTTGAAAATGTTCCTGCTCCGGATATTGTAGTGTATCCGGGAGGTGGGGCCAGAGCATCATCTGAGGATCCACGGGTTATGAAATGGGTAAAAGACCTCCATCGTCAGGGAGCGATTCAAATGTCCGTATGTACAGGTGCCCGGGTCCTTGCAGCTTCAGGTTTACTTGATAGTTTAAATGTTACCACCTGGTACGGGTTTACAGGGAGCTTACAGAAAATGCTTCCAAACGCTACAGTCCTGGAAAACACTCGATTTGTAGATAGTGGAAAGATCCTAACCACTGCCGGGGTATCCGCCGGCATTGACGGAGCGCTTCATTTAGTAGACCGGATCAAAGGGAAAGATGTGGCTGAATCTACAGCTAAATATATGGAGTACGACAAATGGGAGCGGGGAGATGGTCAGGTAGATTATGAAAATTCGCTTATTGCGTCTATTGAATCAGGAGGTGTTGAAAATATGGTCACTGCGGGTATAGTTAATTCAAAAGAAGGAGAAGTGTCTTTTTATGAGGGAGAATTAAAAAACCTGGCCTTCGAGTACATTGATCAAGAGGTTTGGGATAAGGCGGCTTTGGTTTTAGAAATGGCAGTGAAAGCTTACCCAACCTCTGTGTCTTCTTATGAAGCACTAAGTGGTGTGTATGAGAAGCAAGGGAAATTTGCTCCTCCGGGGGAACGTGAATTCATGGATTTGGCAATGGAGCAGGACCCTCAAGGAGCTGTTGACGTATTTCGAAAAGCCAGAGAGACCTATCCTGGCTGGCTGGTGGCTAGAGAAAGCTATGTAAATTATGTTGGGTACAGGTATCTGCAGCAGGAACAATACGAGATGGCGATCGCATTTTTCAAATTAAATGCAGAGGTGTATCCCGATTCACCAAATGTTTATGACAGCCTGGGAGAGGCTAATTTAAAAAAAGGAGATAAAAAGCAGGCTTTGAAATATTATGAAAAAGCCCTGGAACTGGACCCGGAAATGGAGTCAGCCAGGAAAGCAATCAAAGAACTCGAACAGAAGGGATAACAAAACCACCATTGTGGTGACCCACCACCCGGACAGTGAAGCCCTGATAAAAGTCATCTTGATAAATTGGTTATTCTGAGTATTTTAGTCAGTTGAAGAAGTATTTACAACTGTAACTGAAGAAGTATGAAGAGACTGACGTTATTTTTTAATGCAGTAGAGGACCACATTTTTTCTTTTTTGCATCGTCATTCCATCAATATTTTAAGGATCAGCATTGGACTCATTTACCTGGTTTTCGGGGTGCTTAAATTTTTTCCAAGGTTCAGTCCAGCTGAGAAGCTGGCATCAGACACCATCTGTATGATGACTTTTGACCTGATTTCGAGTGGGATGGCTTGCTTACTCCTGGCTATTTTAGAAACGGTGATCGGCCTGGCGTTGATTTTTAATATTTGGGTAAGAAGAGTGATCCTGTTAGCACTCTGGCACATGCTGTGTACTTTTTTGCCTTTGTTTTTATTGCCGGACCAGGCCTTTAATTCCGATCCTTTTAGCTTTTCGATAGTTGGTCAATACATTTTCAAAAACCTGATCATCATTTCCGCACTCCTGGTGATCTATTACCATACCAGTAAAAGGATGGAAGAAAAGAAGGTGGAGCGGTAGTTTTACTCAGGATTCAGCTTTAATCCTCTCTTCCAGCTTATTCAGGTTTTTCAATCCACGCTTAAAGAATTGGTGACGAATGGTTTGCGAAACTTCGCTGATCAGGTTGGATTTCTTAATGATGGAGTTGAGCCACTCTTCCGTTTCGTTGTAGTACTCCTTATTTTCAGTGTACATCGATCCAAAGGTGAGCTGGCCCAGATAGATCCGCTGAAAATCGTCCATTTTTACCAACACACAGACCTTTTCCAACTCAATCTCACAGTAATACAATCTTAGTTTGCTTCCACGGATAGTAGGATTTTCAAAATCATCCTGCTTTTTCCCCAGCATACACATATCCTGTACATACTCCAGTAGCAACCTGAATTCATTACATACCTGCAGAGCAACATCCGCATTGGCAAACATACCTGAATCCCAATAAAACTGGATTTGGTGAATGGTGCCCATAACAATGGTATCCGACCAGATCTCCGTAGAGGGTATTTGCAGATAGCTGTTAAAAAGCTTTTTACCAATCTCCATGATGCCGGGATCTACTTTACCGGGATCAAAGCGCTCTGATCCGTTTCCATTGCTTACTCCGGTGGTCAGCCAGTGAAATACCTTGAAGGCTGACAGGGCCGGAAACTTGAAATAATGAAAAATAGGCATTCCCTGACCGGCATAAATGATCTGTTTTTCCTCCGCTCTGCTTTCCCTGACTTTGTCCATTGACTCAAACAGGTCGGCGAAGTAGTTGTTAAAATTCTCATACGAGCCTACCATTTTTTGATAGTGAAAGGATACTACCCTCGATTGCTCATCAGCGTTGAAAGAGTCGAATGAGATACCATAATGCTTGCAAAGCTTGCTGATCTCATCAAAGGTCAGAGAGGTTTCACCTCGCAATCTCCGGTAAGCACTGTCGTTGCTGATCTCCAGTAGTTCGGCCAGCTCATTGACATAGGACATAGGGCTTCTCCGTACCTGATCAATACTAATCAGAAAGGCTATTTGCTTTTCAAGCTTCATTGGTACACTATATTATTTGCAAAATTTGCAAATGAAGGTAATGTTTTTTGCAGAAAACCCCAATTTGATCATCAAGACATTGACTATCACAAATTAGAGCCATGATCCCGGAGAATAGAGCATTCCAATTGTGATAAATACCAGCTCCATAGCATTTCCTTCTAAAATCCGTTTTTGATGGATCTTGTCTACGCTGATATTTGACCCGTCAACCAAAGAGGCTTAATAAAATGAGCAAACCAATTCAAAGACTACTTTTTTTATTGATGATGATCATAGGTCTGTTATCAGCAGTCTATGGTCAGGGTAAAGAAAAAATCGCCTTGATCAGTATTGATTCGAGGAATCTTGACTGGGATAATACCACGATGGCCAACGTGGTGCGGTTTGAACTTGAAAAGATCGATCGTTTTGAGGTTTTGGATAAATATGACGTTAACAATACACTGGAATCCAATAACATCAATCCGGACAAGACTTTTGGGAAGAATTCCCTCATTAAGGTCGGTCAGCTACTGGAGGCAGATAAAATGCTGAGTGGGAGCGCAGAGTTGTTTGGTGACAAGATCATCATGATCCTGCGATTGATCGATGTGAAAACCAAAACCGTGGAGCAAACGAGCGTCATGGAATACCTCAACGCTCAGCAGGAGATCCAGACCATGTGTATGATCTCGCTCAATGACCTCCTGGGTATTGAGAACGACCCGCACCTGGTGGATCTGCTGATCAACTACAATTTACCCATTACCACCCGCAAGACCACCGTCAGCCTGAACGGACCCCGCATGGGTGTCGTGCATATGATGGGCAAAAATGGGGAGCGTTTAAGAGATCCAAAAGGGAATGGCGGGTACAACATGTTTCCGGTTACTTCCATGTTTGGGTATCAGTTCGAGAAGCAGTACATGTCCTCAGGCGACTTTCAGGCGCTGGTGGAAGTAATTCCGGCTGTAAATGGCCTGGAAAGTGGAACAGTGATCCCTTCGATCACCTTGCTAAATGGCTTTCGGTTCAATAAATCCGGGTTTGAGTTTGCTCTGGGACCAGTTCTCAGATTACTGAAAACAGAGGAAGGCTTTTATCGGGACGGAACGTGGACCCGGGTCTCTGAAGTAGAAGTAGTACCACAGGGTGTGGAAATTATGGATTTGATCGATAGCCGTGGGGAGATTCGTCCTTCCGTGGGCATAATCCTGGCAGGTGGCAAGACGTTTAAATCCGGATACCTCAATATTCCCGTAAATGTATTTTACTCTCCGGTAAAAGACGGATCGATTATTGGGCTGACGATAGGGTTCAATACCACAAAAAAACCTTCATTCTAATCTCTTCAGGTTCACCGCCTATATATAGGAGCTGGCAATATCTATTGTCGGCTCCTGCTTTTTTATGATGGGACTATACTCTTGGGGTAGTAAGGTTAAGTTTCCCGCCGATTCTGTCCTTCCTTCGGAGCGGGAGATATTTGACCGCTACGATTTGGAGGGTTTCATTTTTTCAGCCCCGAAAATATTACTTGATCCAAAAAACTGGCGGAGTATCGATCCTGTCGCAAGATTGATCTAAAAACCTGGCGGAGTATCGATCTTGCCGCAAGATTGCTTCAAAAATCTGACGGAGCATCGATCCTGTCACAAGATTGATCCAAAAACCTGACGGAATAACGATCACGATCCTTGATTTAGTCCCATGCGCTAAATACAGAGGTAAGAAATAAGATATAATTCACCTTTAAATCTCGTAGGGGTGAAACTATAATACCACCCCTTCGGGGTTGATTAAAATAATTTATGACAATGCTACAATTGTTTCATCCCTTCGGGATTGGAATTTTTGTCTAAGAACCTTCCACTCCAACTGCCCCATAACCCAAAAACCTAATCACCCAACTCCCCAACAAACCTTTCCATTTCCACCAAGTTTCAAAATACGAGTATCAAGCGGGTCTTTTTCCTTAATTTTGTGGGTACCCAAATAATACATCATTACCCAAAACTTAAAAGAGTTTTATGTCGCAGACCATTGCCCCATACAAACCCAAAAATCATGTAAGGATTGTCACAGCAGCATCCCTGTTTGATGGACATGATGCCGCTATCAATATTATGCGCCGGATCATCCAGTCTACCGGCTGTGAAGTGATCCACCTGGGCCATAACCGCTCCGTGCAGGAGATAGTGGATTGTGCGATCCAGGAAGATGCACAAGCCATTGCCATCACTTCGTATCAGGGTGGTCATGTAGAGTACTTCAAGTACATGTATGACTTATTAAAGGAGCGCGGGGCATCCCAGATCAAGATCTTTGGTGGAGGAGGCGGCACCATTCTGCCTGAGGAGATCAAAGAACTGCATGATTACGGCATTACCCGTATCTATTCACCTGATGACGGCCGGGAAATGGGTCTCCAGGGCATGATCAATGACCTGGTGAAGAACTGTGATTTTGCCATTGGTCAAAACCTGAATGGCCAGATCCGGGAACTAACCAGGAAAGATGTAAATGCCATAGCAAGGGTAATCTCTGCTGCTGAAAATTATCCGGAAGAAAATAAAACGATCCTGGATGAGATCCGCAAAACCATTAAGGAGAAAAAAACCGCTCCGGTCCTCGGAATTACGGGTACAGGAGGAGCCGGAAAGTCATCTTTGGTAGATGAGTTGGTGCGCCGGTTTTTGATGGATTTCGAGGATCGAAATATTGCAGTTATTTCTGTGGACCCATCCAAAAGAAAAACAGGTGGAGCATTGCTGGGCGACCGTATCCGGATGAATTCCATCTTTAGTGATCGGGTGTACATGCGCTCGCTTGCTACCCGCCAGTCCAATCTGGCCCTTTCTAAATATGTGAAAGATGCAGTGGATATCACCAAAGCTGCCGGTTTTGACCTGATCATTTTAGAAACCTCCGGAATAGGACAGTCTGATACAGAAATTACCGATCACTCGGACCTTTCGCTTTATGTGATGACGCCAGAATATGGCGCAGCCACTCAGCTGGAAAAGATCGATATGCTGGACTTTGCAGATGTGATCGCCCTCAATAAGTTTGATAAACGCGGTGCTCTGGATGCTCTGCGCGATGTGAAAAAGCAGTACAAGCGAAATCACGGACTTTGGGAAACGGAAGACGATGACTTGCCCGTTTACGGAACCATAGCTTCGCAGTTCAATGACCCGGGCATGAATCAGCTTTATAAGGCGATCATGGATCGGCTTGTAGAGAAAACGGGCGCTGACCTGAAGTCTGATTTTGCCACCTCCAAAGAACTTTCTGAAAAGATATACATCATTCCACCCAAGCGTACCCGATACCTTTCGGAAATATCCGAAACCATTCGAGGCTATAACGAGGCAGCTGAAAAGCAGCGGGAGATTGCGCAAAAACTGTATGGTCTGGATAAGTCCCTGGAGGTGATGAGGTCTCTGGATAAAGAGGCTGCTATCAAAGCCATAGAAGAAGCGAAGGAGAAGCTGGAGCTTGATCTGGATCCGCGCAATAAAAAGCTGCTGGAAGAATGGCCAAAGAAAAAGGAGCTCTATGCGGGAGACTCTTTTACCTATGAAGTGCGAGGGAAGAAGATCGAGGTGGAAACCTCCATGCAATCCCTTTCACATACCAGGATCCCAAAAGTAAGTTTACCAGGATATGAGGCCTGGGGCGACATCCTGAAGTGGAGCTTACAGGAAAATGTGCCCGGGGAATTTCCTTATACTGCCGGCGTATTCCCTTTCAAAAGAAAAGGGGAAGATCCAACCCGGATGTTTGCCGGGGAAGGCGGCCCGGAGCGGACCAATAAACGGTTCCATTATCTCTCTTTCGGGTTACCTGCGGCCCGGCTGTCCACGGCATTTGATTCCGTAACGCTATATGGTGAGGACCCGGATCATCGTCCGGACATTTACGGGAAGATCGGTAACTCCGGGGTAAGTATCTGCTGCCTCGATGATGCTAAGAAATTGTATTCAGGTTTCAATCTTTGTGATCCTACTACCTCTGTTTCCATGACCATTAATGGTCCGGCGGCTACCATTACGGCCTTTTTTATGAATGCGGCCATCGATCAGCAGTGTGAGTTGTACATCAGGGAGCAGGGGATGGAAAAAGAGATCGAAGGAAAGATCAAAAAGATATATGCTGATCTCGGAAGTGAGCGGCCCACATATAAAGGTGAGCTTCCTCAGGGGCATAACGGACTAGGGTTAATGCTGCTCGGAGTGACGGGTGAGGATGTGTTGCCGAAGGATGTCTATGAGGAAATAAAAGCCAGGACGCTTTCAACCGTTAGAGGTACAGTCCAGGCAGATATTCTGAAGGAAGACCAGGCGCAAAATACCTGCATTTTTTCAACTGAGTTTTCGCTTCGATTGATGGGCGATGTGCAGCAGTATTTTATCAATAATGCTGTCCGGAATTTTTATTCGGTTTCCATCTCGGGGTATCACATTGCGGAAGCTGGTGCCAATCCGATCACACAGCTGGCCTTTACACTGGCGAATGGATTCACTTTTGTTGAGTACTACCTGTCACGCGGAATGGACATCAATAAGTTTGCTCCGAACCTGTCCTTTTTCTTTTCCAATGGAGTAGATGCTGAATATGCAGTGATCGGACGAGTAGCCAGGAGGATATGGGCAAAAGCCATGAAAGAAAAATATGGCGCGGATGACCGGTCACAAAAATTGAAGTATCATATCCAGACTTCCGGTCGGTCATTGCATGCACAGGAAATCGACTTCAATGATATCCGAACTACCCTGCAGGCGCTTTATGCGATCTATGATAACTGTAACTCGCTGCATACCAATGCCTATGATGAAGCGATAACCACCCCTACAGAAGGATCAGTTCGCCGGGCAATGGCCATTCAACTGATCATCAACAAGGAACTGGGACTGGCCAAAAACGAAAACCCGATGCAGGGGTCTTTTATCACGGAAGAGTTAACGGATCTGGTTGAGGAGGCGGTGATGATGGAGTTTGACCGCATTACTGAAAGAGGAGGTGTGCTGGGCGCTATGGAAAGCATGTACCAGCGTGGTAAGATCCAGGAGGAGAGTCTTTATTATGAAACCAAAAAGCATAACGGCGAGCTGCCGATCATTGGAGTGAATACTTTCCTTTCCTCAAAGGGTTCACCTACGATCATTCCCGATGAAGTGATCCGTGCGACAAAGGATGAAAAGGAAGCGCAGATCCAAAACCTGAATGCGCTACATCACCGGAATGAAGCGCGCTCTGATGAAACGCTGAAAAAGTTGCAGGAAGTTGCTTTGAATAATGAAAATACTTTTGAGCAACTGATGGAGACAGCTAAATTTTGCTCCCTGGGGCAGATCACCCGGGCCATGTTTGAAGTGGGTGGTCAGTATAGAAGGAATATGTGATCTGGTTCTGACTTCCAAATTTTCAGGAATAGATGAACCGTTTGCCTAGTCCGGGCTTGCCTTCATTGTACCATTTAGCAGCGTCTTTAATATCCTGCCTGGCCAAGGGGGTTGTTAAGAAATTTATGAAACCCATACTCCTTTACTACTTAATCGCAACTTGAAGTAGGGTTAGAAAATGGGTCGTTTTGCCGGACACCATTTTTTTAACTAGTTTAAAGCCTTCAAAATCAACCCTTACTTTTTGAATAAATGAGCAACACCCAAAAACTGTTTATTGTTGGATTCTTTTTTGTTTCACACCTTTCGTTGTTAGCCCAGGATGATGGCATGAGAAACATGCCTTTGGAAGACCTGTCTGCTTTTCAGGAGCAAGCGGGAAACTGGCAGATTGTGGGAGATGTAACAATGGACCCAACGCAAGACATCCATCATGAGGAACAAACCTCTAAAAAGAAGAAAAAGAAAAAAGGGGATGAACCTGCCCCCATTATCACTCAACCTGGTGCTGGTGTGCTTGTAAACTTACCCTCGGAAGACAAGAAAGACAACCTGGTAACAAACTGGAGTCATGGAGATATTGAAATAGAACTGGAGGTGATGCTCCCAAAAGGTTCTAATTCCGGTCTCTACCTGCAGGGAAGATACGAAGTTCAGCTTTTCGATAGCTGGGGAGTGAAGACTGCCCGGTTTACGGATATTGGGGGTATCTACCGGAACTGGGAAAGCGACCCTGAAAAAAGCTACATGGGCAAAGCGCCCTTATTAAATGCCGCTAAGGCCCCCGGGTTGTGGCAGCAACTGAAGATAGCTTTTCAGGCACCCAGATTTGATCCGCAGGGAAACAAGATAGCCAATGCAAGAATAATCTCCGCCGAACTCAACGGAGTGAAAATCCATGAGAACGTTGAAATCCCAAAACCAACAGGTGGACCGGTGGAAAACAATGAAGTGGCTGAGGGTCCGATCATGATACAGGGAGATCATGGCGCTGTAGCTTTCAGGAATATCCGGTACAAGCATATGCGACCATCTGGTGTTTCGTTGACGAGCATTACCTATGAAACTAAAAACGGTGAGTTTGTCAATTCGGAAGCGGTTTTATCTGCTCCGGTAGAAAGCAATGGTAAAATTGAGCAGTTAACCTATGACGTAGCGGATCTGGACAACAATTTTGGAATCGTATATCGTGGAACGTTAAATATCCCTGAAGCCGGAGAATACTGGTTTTCCGGAGAAATAGGTGGGTCCGCATCTTTGAGAGTCAATAGTAAAGCGGTTTTTTCCGGATGGAGACGAGGGAAAGGTTCTATCTATCTGGAGGAGGGTGCTTATCCGTTTGAGCTCGTCTATTATAAATCCACAGGTTGGGTGTCTCCGCGTTTGGGCTTGACTGTCTCCACGGCAACTACTTATCCACGGAATTTACATGCGTTAAGTTCAGCTCCTCCCGGCGGGGGCAGTGTATCACCTATTTTGATCGAACCTGAAAGCAGACCCCGATTGTTACGTGCTTTTCTGGACTTTGAAGGCAAGCGAGACCAGCGACTTACTCATACTGTTGGCGTAGGAGAACCATCCGGGATCCATTACATCTATGATTTGAAGGCAGGGAATCTGGTTTGTGTATGGAAAGGTCCCTTTGTGGATGCTACCCCCATGTGGCATGATCGCGGGGACGGTTCATTCAGGCCTCTTGGAATGATTCAGTATCTTTTTACCGGTCCTGCACTTGCTCCACTTGATAACATGAGCGCTCCGTTTACCAGCGGTGAAAATTATGTGAGCAAAGGATATTCTGTTGACCCAGAGTCTGGCCGTCCTGCATTTAAGTATGAAATGGGAGATGTGAAAGTTACGGATGAAATCAAGCCCGATGAGGACATGAAGCAGTTTATTCGAAAGGTCACAGTTGAAAATCCTGGTGAAAATATGTATCTGAAAGTGGCAGAAGCCAGTAACATAGAAAAGCTGCCTAATGGTTGGTATGCCATTGATGGGAAACAATACTATATAAGTGTTTCGTCCGGTCATGAACCAATGGTCCGGTCATCTGAAGGACAAAAAGAGCTGATTATTGCTGTAGACAATACCCCAATTACATATACATTAACCTGGTAAGCCTATAACTATGAAAAGAAGCAATTATATTCTGACCCTACTTTTTTCTATGTTGTATGTTGTGGTTACCGCACAACCTACCGAGGAAGATTATTATAAAATATTAACCGTTCCGGTGCCTGAAGGTATATTGTTGGAGGTGGGCGGTGTAGCTACTTTACCCGATGGCAGGGTGGCCCTGTCTACCAGAAGGGGAGATGTGTGGCTGGTGGAGGACCCTTATATGGAGATCAGCAATGTGCCGAAATATACCTTATTCGCTACAGGTCTTCATGAGTCTCTGGGCCTCGCCTATTATCAAAATGCCCTTTATACAGCACAGCGAGGTGAGCTCACCAAACTCGTGGATACAAACGGCGATGATCGTGCGGATGTTTATGAAACGGTGTATGCCTGGCCGCTCTCAGGTCACTACCATGAGTACTCCTATGGTCCCAAGATTACGGAGTCCGGAGATATGTATGTGACCACCAATGTTGCTTTTGGTGAAGAAGAATGGTGGAGAGGAGAAAGCCGGGTACCCTGGAGAGGGTGGACCATGAAAATATCACAGAATGGCACCATGGAGCCATGGGCTACCGGCATGCGTTCGCCGTGTGGAATTGGTTTGATTGATGATGAATTTTTCTATGCTGATAACCAGGGTGACTGGATCGGTTCCGGGGCAGTCTGGCATGTGAAAAAAGGTAGTTTTACCGGGCATCCGGCTGGTTTGAAGTGGGCATCAGAATCTAATTCACCTGTTGAAGTAACTCAGGAGCAGTTTTACAGTACTTACGATGAAAGAAGAAGGAGAGAGAACGGTCGTGCTGTCAAACCGGAGAACATCCGGAACGAAGAGAATCCACTCACCATGGCCAAAGCCGCAGAGCAGTTTCCTGAAGTAAGGCTTCCTGCCGTTTGGTTGCCCCATGCTATTTTGGGTATTTCCAATTCTGAGATCTTAAAAGACGAGACCGGCGGGTCTTTTGGTCCTTTCGAGGGGCAGATCTTTGTGGGTGATCAGGGGCAGAGTAAGATCATGCGAGTGGTTATGGAAAAGGTTGACGGAGAGTACCAGGGTGTTGCCTTTGATTTTAAAGAAGGATTTCAATCAGGAGTTTTGAGAATGGATTGGGGAAACGATGGCTCACTGTTTGTCGGTGAAACAAACCGTGGCTGGGGTTCAGCCGGAAGTAAGAATTCAGGATTTGAGCGGCTTGTCTGGCTTGGAAAAGTGCCAATGGAAATGAAAACGGTAAGCGCCAGACCCGATGGTTTTGAAATAGAGTTTACCAGGCCCGTAGATATGGCTTCAGCAAAGGATCTTGATAGCTATTCAGGGCAGAGTTTTATATATAAGTACCATTCTGTTTACGGGAGCCCTACTATTGATAATGAGCAGCTGAAGATCAAAGGAGTTAAAGTTTCTGAAGATGGCATGAAGGTACGTTTGGTTATAGAAAACCTGAAGCAATACTACCTGCATGAGCTGCAAGTCACCGGGATCAAATCCCGGGATGAAGGTTTGCCAGTGCTGCATCCTACAGCCTATTATACCTTAAATAACATTCCGGAAGGTCAGAAGCTAAGTGATAATGAGCTTACTACCATTCGAACCGTTGCAGTAAAAAAGCAACCGGTACAAAAAGCTAAACCGGTGCAAAAACCGAAGCAGGAAGTACTCACCTACGAAGAAATCAAGCCACTTCTGGCGAGCTATACCTGCAATGCCTGTCATCAGTTAGATCAAAGGGTAGTAGGTCCGGCGTTTAAGGAAATTGCTAAAAGGCGATATTCAAACAAGAGAATTGTAGAGCTGATCTATAGTCCTGAGCCCGAAAACTGGCCGGATTATGCAACACCCATGGCGCCAATGCCGCAGGTTCCTGAAGAGGAGGCATTGAAAATTGCCGCATGGATCAATTCATTGAGATCTGGAGATTGATTATAAGGTATTGGCTTTGAGCTACTTGAAGTGATTTTTTCAAATCTGGCATTATCCTTGGTTATACACTGGCATAATCAAATGTTTGGAAGTCATGAAAAAGGTAGTTTTACTCTCGGTGTTAGGTGTTTTTCTTTTAGCTTCTAAAAGTCAGGCACAGGGTTTTAGGTTTATCACATCTTTTGGCGTAGAGCAGCGATGGGACATCCCGTATGATGTATTCTACACAGTGGACCACCATTATTTTGGATATAACTGGGTTCATGCCAGCAGAGTATATGATCAAAATGGTTTGTACTTCGACGTGCTGCTACAGCGTGGAGATATGTTTGTACGAGTGAGCATTGACCGCAGGGGAAGGATTTTCAGACGTGTGGTTACCTATGACTATCCATTGTATAATCACGTATGTAATGACTTTTGCGGATACCACTCAGACTATTATGTAAGTCACCATAGCTACTGTGGAAGTGCACATCACCACGGACATAATCATGTAGTGTATCGACCTGTTGTGGTAAATAAGCATTACCATCATCCCAAGGGAAACGCTTATGGATATTATAAGAAAAAAGGTCACGGTCACTATGAGGATAATAAGAGCCATCGGATTGATTACGATGCGCGATATCCGACCCGAAGGTCCGGTTCTGTACGAGTGACTTCTAATTACGAAAAATCAAGACTCAATACAAATCGGGGTGGAAGAGACCATGATCATGGAAAAGGCGGTCATGGCGGAGGGTATGACCGTGGAGATGATAAAGGGAATGATGGAAAAGGTTATGGGCGTGGCGGAAATCGCGGAAATAACGGAAATGCCTACGGTCGGGGTAAGGATACCGGAAAAGGAAACGGTTTAGGAAGAGGTAGAGGTGACGGAAATAAATATACTGAAGACGACCGAAGTAAGAGGGGAGATCGCGGAAATAGCAGCGGTGGAAAGAGTCGTACAACTTATCGTTCCAGAACCGATAAATAGACTTTTGTTTTGTCTTCCTGATGGATTTAACGGGAGACGGCCAAAGGTCGGCTCCCGTTTTTTAAATTTTCATTTTTCGACATAATATTCCACCTCAGGGTCTGTAAAGGAACTTTTTGTAGTCATAATCTAACACCTCGTCAATAATAATATTTTTTCATCCCATGAAATTATCTTATTTTAGTAAGGAATTAATTTCATACCCGCATTAAATTAATTCACTTGTGGCCCCGACTGTAACGTCGGGGCTTCTTTATATGTATTCCTTCCTGTAACTTTCTTGCATGAATCAAACGTCTGAAGCTGAAGTTTTTACCCTCAATATTAAAGTCACCAAAGCGGATATTGATGGACTGGATCATGTGAACAATATAGTTTACCTGAAATGGGTACAAAACATAGCAGAAACCCACTGGAAAACCCGGGCCACGAAGGCAGATCAGGAAAATTCAATTTGGGTGGTTCTGAGTCATTTCATTGAATATAAAAGCCCTGCGTTTTTGGGAGATCTGATCACTTTAAAGACCTGTGTTGGTGAAACAAACGGAGCAAAGAGTTTTCGTCATGTGGAGATATACAGACAGGATAAGCTTTTAGCTAAAGCCAAAACCCAATGGTGTCTGCTCGATATGCAAACCGGACGCCCAAAAAGAATTACGGATGAACTCATCGACTTTTTCGTGAAATAGCCTAACATGAGAAAATTTATAAAAATTGTACTTTCAGTAGTTTTGGTCATTTTAATAGGGCTGCTAATTGCAGGCATAATTATTCATCAGCCCAGGCCAAAAGGCGAGCCTGATTTACTTGCTGAAACACTTGCTGACAGTATGCTGAGTGCGTTAAATTATGAGGCCTATCAAGATCTGGAGATAATTCGCTGGTCCTATCCAGGAGGGCATCATTATGTTTGGAACAAGCAGGAAAACCATGTAAATGTTAGATGGGATTCCTATGACGTAGATTTTGATACGAAGACTTTGGAAGGTACGGCTAAAAAGAATGGTGAGTTGCTAAAAGGGGAAGAAACGAAAGAGGCTGTGGATCGGGCCTGGACTTTTTTTGCTAATGATTCCTTCTGGCTGGTTGCACCCTATAAAATCAGGGATCCTGGCACGGAGAGGACTATTGTGGAGACAGAAGATGGCCCTGCACTACTCGTGACTTATTCGTCAGGAGGTGTAACTCCCGGAGACTCATATCTATGGCATCTGGACGAAAACTTTATGCCTGTAGCCTGGCAAATGTGGGTCAAAATACTACCTATAGGCGGGCTTAAATTTTCATGGGAAAGCTGGACAAATATTGATGGAGCAAAAATTGCTACCGTTCACCAGGGTCCCGGTCCTGTCCGGATTGAAATAACTAACCTGAGCAGTAAGTAAATACATTAACCAAATATCCGGGTTTTTTGGTTCTTTATCTAAAAATCATATCATTTGATAGTGTTTAATGCTTAGTTTTAGGCTACACCAACTAGGCTATGATTTTAAGTAGAGTTCTGTGTTTTGGGGTACTGATTTGTACTACAGCCGTTAGTTTTTCTCAGGGTCAACCGATTGATAATTTTGATAGTCTTCTCAATGCTGATTTTGAGAAGGCCGCCCGATATATAACTTCATGGGAGTGTGAAGAAACCTCCTGCAAGGAGGTATATGCTAAGAATTTACAAAAGTATGCTGTTGCCCTCTCAAAAAAGCACTTATATGATTCATCTACCTCAGTCTATTTATACTCTTTGAATTTTAGTTCACAGAATTCTGATTGGGTAAATCGACATATTGCTATCAACTACATGATTTCAGCTGATTACCGAACAGCAAAAGATTATTTACAGAAGGCGCTAAAACAATCTCTGTACAAGTATGATTACCTGGAAGCCGGAAGATCACAAAACCTGTTTGGCGTAATTAATAAAAGAGAGGGGAATCTCGATTCAGCATTGGTATATTATGATGATGCAGCCAAATCCTTTGCCAAAGTGGAGAACGAAGAGACTGTAGCTTCCGGAATGGCAAATGTTTACAAGAACCAGGGTAATATTTACTATGATCTTGGTTTGTATGAGCAGGCTCTGAAGGCCCATACCAATGCCCTGGAAATTGAAGAAAGGCTTGGATTGGAGGATGGTTTACGTAGGACCTATCTCAATATTTCTAATGTTTACAGGGCTATAAAGAAGTTTAATTCTTTCAGAAACTACCTGGACAAAGCGATGGAGATTGCTGATAAGCATGGTGAGTTTGGAACATTGGCCATAGCTTACAATAATTATGGAAATCACTATGCGGAGGACTTGGGTAATGACTCTAGCAAGTTCTTTTACCACAAGTCACTGGCTATCTCCAACGAGATCAATGACTTGTACTACAAAGCATTGGCACATCAAAACCTTGGAAATTTTTATCGAGATCATAATCAATATGATTCTGCGAGATGCCATTTTGGTCAGTCCCTGAAGATAAGAGAATCCGTGGGAGACAAGAAGGGAAGGCTGCAGACGCTTTCTAATTTAGGAGGATTGTATGTAATGGAAGGTGATCCGTTGGCTGAGGAGGTTTTGTTAGAAGTCATCAAGGAAGCGAGGGATCTCCAGTTTTACAATGTTGAGCAGGACGCTCTGGTATTTCTTGTAGATCTTTATAAAAAGAAAGGGGACTTTGAAAAGGCGCTGGATCATTATGAAGCTATGAGCATAGCGAAAGACTCCCTGAATAACCGGGATTTTTACAATCGCATTTCAGCAGTTGAAACCCAGTTTGCTGTGTCCAACTATCAAAATCAGCTGGAGGTAAAAGAAAGTCAGCTGGCGCAAAATAGCTTAATCAACAAGCTGCTTTTAGCCGTTATTTTATTGTTTGTATTGGTCGTGGGTGTGTTAATTTTCTTTTTCTATAAGTTGAAGAAGTATAGCACCACACTGGAAGACAAGAATAGAAAAATAGATACCTTAATGCGCGAGTTGCATCACCGTGTAAAAAACAACCTGCAGGTGATTTCAAGTCTTTTGGGGCTTCAGTCAATGAGGCTGGAAGATGAGACGGCCAAAAAGGCTGTAGAAGAGGGAAAAAGCAGAGTGAGAGCCATGTCTCTGATCCATCAGCGGCTTTATAAGCAAGAAGATGCCACCAGTATCAACGCGAAAGAGTACATTCAAAATTTGCTGGATGAGCTTACCACTACCTACGGGTATAATGGTAAGGTCAAAACAGAGCTGGACCTTGCTGATGTCAACCTGGATGTTGACCGCACATTGCCGTTAGGGTTAATTATCAACGAACTTATTAGTAATTCGTTTAAATATGCCTATAGCGATATTAAAGAGCCGCTGTTAAAGCTTCAGTTGGTGACTGAAGATAAGAAGGGAAAGCTGACTATCCTTGACAATGGGAAGGGATTTCAGGGACCTTTCAATATCAAGGAAGCAAAGTCGTTTGGCTTGCGACTGGTAAATATCCTTACGGAACAGCTTAAAGGCACCCTGCAGGTAAGCTATCAGAATGGGTTAAAATATGAATTGGACTTTAATCTTGATTAAGAACAAGACAGATAGGAGAGAGGATGAGTAAAGTTAAAATTCTCGTTGTGGAGGATGAATTTATTGTAGCGGAAGAGATACTTGAAACCCTGAAGAAACAGGATTTTGATGTTGTGGGTAAAGCTTCCAATGCAGATAAAGCACTGGAGATAGCCCGGAAGACCACACCTGATATTGCATTGCTTGATATCAATATTGATGGCGATCTGGATGGCATTCAGCTGGCAGAAAAACTAAGGGCAGAGTTGAATATTGCGATTATCTTCCTCACGGCATTTGATGAAAAACACTACCTTGACAGAGCTTCTGCTGTGAGTCCCTCAGCTTATATTGTAAAGCCTTTTGAGGCTCGAAACCTGATAGTGGCTATAACCATGGCCTTTAAAAAACTCGAAAGCAATACGGAGGAGGAGGTAGAAAATAAGGATGCTTATTTTGTTCAGGACCGGATCTTTATCAAGGAAGGCACCAGGTTCAATAAGCTAATGGTCGAGTCAATTACTTTTGCAGAAGCAGTAGGAAGCTACACCGATATCTATACAAAGGAGAAAAAACTTACCCTCACGATTAACCTGAAACAATTCAGCCAGAAGCTGAAACACCCGAAGTTTATCCGTGTACATCGGTCTTATATGGTAAATATTGATGCGGTTGATGCTTTTGAAGGAAATACGATACATATAGGAGATCACCATATCCCCATCAGTGCATCTTATAAAGAGGATTTTTTAAGGTCTATCCGAACCATCTGAGCATAATAAGCTTGCAAACGCATTTTGTAGTTGCGCAAAGGTGCTGGGTCTATTGACAAAACTTTTTTCAGATATTTATCAGCCTACTCTAGCTTTAATTTAAAGTAAATTCCTTTTCGGAAAATTATAGCTCAGGCGTATCGCCTCACAGTTGCCGTCTGGCAAAGAAGTCTTGTTTCAGGGCTTCTTTTTTATATAGTATTTCAAGCTCACCCCGGCAAAGTAATTCCTCGGATTACCTGGATAGTAATATCTCGGACTGGCTCCCCCAAAGCCGGTATTGTTTATCAAAAGCATGCCAGCATACTTTTCATTCAGCAGGTTGTCAATTCCTGCATTGATGTCAATTTGCCAGTTTGAAACGGTTCCGGAATACCCCACTTTGGTTCGAAGGATGAAATAAGGATCTGCATAAATTGAGTTTGCATCAGTAATGGGGATCTCTCCCACATACTGACCGTTGATATTTCCATAGAATCCATTTTTTGAGATCAACTCAATGCCTGAGTTTATGATCATCTCAGGTACACCGGTTAGCTGGTTGCCATCGTAGTTTTCTCCTTCATTGATGAATTCAGCAAACCGGTAGTGCATATATGACGTGCTGTTGAAGAAATTTATCTGGTAGTTTTCACTGAGGCTGATTAAGTAATTGAGGTAGAGGTCAAGACCCAAATGATTGTTGAGCCCGGCATTAACACCATAATACTGATCATTGTCCGTTCGCTGTGCCACGAGCAGGTCTTTGATCTGCATGTAATAACCAACCAGATCATAGCTCAGGTTCTGGAAATTTCCTCTCAGGCCAATCTCATAGTTCCATCCTTTTTCCGGCCGGATGTCCGGGTTGATCTGTCCGTCCGGGCGAAGGGTCTCATCCAGGCTCGGAGGAGAAAAACCGTGGCTCACATTGGCAAAGAGGTGGTGAAAAGGATGAATATGATACACAATGCCAATTCGTGGGGAGAGCACCGGGTCAAACTGATAAGTGCCGCTCTCGTTTGCATCACCTGTATTAAATTGATCATCCAGGTCGTAGAAGGTGCCGTTCAGGTTCGCACCACCGACCAGTTTCAGGCGGGTATTCAAGTCGTAAGCAGCTTCGGCAAAAAGATTGTAATATTTACGATCTTCTCTATAGTCGGAACGAGGACTTCCCTTAGCGCTTCCGTCCATTGGAGCAGTGTTTTCAAAGGTTCCCCACTCATAGGTATCTTTGAATAATTCCACACCACTACTCAGACCGATCTCCCCAAACTGACCACTAATCACATTTCTTGTTCCCAGGGAGGCTGTTTTTTCCTGCAAAATGTCGAAGGGCCTCGGCTCGTATGCATCTCTAAAATGGTAAAAGACAGCGCTGGTTAGTTTCCAGCTCTTGCTGAAATCCCGGGTAAAAGAGACACCACTTAAAAACTTATCATATGATTCAAAACCTTTTGCAGCAGCCCAGGTAAATGCTGCTTTTTCAGGGTCATTTTGATAATCGTCTTCATTGAGAGCGCTGGGGATATAGCCTTTCAGGTCTGTGTAGGTTCCTAAAAAGCTCAAAGTGCTCTTTTCCCCCAGGCTCCATTTCCCTGTTAATCCTGCCTGGTTTCGGTCATAAGCGCTGTTTTCGCGGTATCCGTTACTTTTCACTTTGGAGTAGGCTACACTAACTGACTGGTTATCATTGCTATGGGACAACCTGTTTTGCCACCTTATGGTATTAAAAGAGCCGTAAGTAATACTGCTTTCCGCTGCACTTATTCCCGGTTCAGGTTCATAACTATGCAGCCGAATCACTCCTGCCAGCCCTGCTCCATAGGTACTGGAATTTGGACCTTTGAGTACTTCTACCCGGTCGATCAGGCCCTGATCAATATCCTCGATTGTGGAGTTACCGCTTCCGTCGGTAAGCGGGATATCATCGTAGTAGGCTTTGATTTTGTTAGTGCCAAACAAATTCCGAGAACCAATTCCACGGATGGTGATCCGGTTGGTATTGTAAGTTCCTGAATGCATATATACCCCTGGTACCCTGTTGATGGCATTGGTGATAGTAAATGGCGCATCTCGCTGGATCATCTTTTTGCTGACTACACTTACTGCTCCTGCCGTATTTTTAATTTTCTCTTCAGTGAGACCGGCATTGATCGTCACTTCGTTGAGGGAGATGGGGGAGGGGGCTAAACGTATGATTATTTCGGAAGCAGGATTTCTGATGGTTTTGGTTTCATAACCCATCACCTGCACCGTAATGGATGCAGAAGCACCCAGGGTGAATTTGCCATTTTCATCGGTAATTGCTGAATCGGATGGGGAGATGATCAAAGCTCCGCGGATTGGCTCATTTGTATTCTGATCCCGGACTGCTCCGGTAAGGTTTTCCTGAGATAGAGCTGTAATGGACAAGGGTAGCAGAAAAAATGAAAAAATTAAACGAGTCATAGTAGCCTAACTAAAAAATAAAGTGTGTTTGTGTTTAAAAATCTTTACCAACAGCCCATTTTATCCCTCCCAAAAGGTGCTTTAAAAAGAGTCTGTCCTTATAAGTCTCATCAGTATGTCCCAGAGCAGTGTAAAACACCCGGCCTCCGTCATACTCGTGATACCACGATATCGGATGATCAACTCCCATAGTGCCTCCGGTGTAGGAGGTTTCATCTATGGTGATCAGCACATTTGACCAGTCGGGCAGTGGGGTCCTGAAGTTGTACCATTCGTCGGTTTTGACCCATGTCAATGGCAACTCTTTGGTTGAGCGATGTGTAGTGTCTTGTATCCTTAAAGTTGCTTCCTGTATTTCCGGGTGATCATCAAAGTACGTCCCGATCATGCTTCCGTACCAGTTCCAGCTATACTCGGTGCAGGTGGCACAATGGATCCCCACAAAACCCCCACCATTTTTGATGTAGGTTTCAATGGCTTTTTCCTGTTGATCATTAAAGATATCTCCGTTGGTGCTTAGAAAGATCAAAACATCTGTTCTTTCCAGAATATCGGTTTCCAAAAGCGTGGAATCCTCAGAGAAAGTAACGGTCATATTATTATCTATAGCCAGTTTAGTGATTGCCTGCTGACCGGCAGAAATGCTCTCGTGACGGTAGCCGTTGGTTTTGGAAAAGACCAGGAGGTGCTGAGCATCAAGTAAAAAGGCTGAAAAAGTCAGGAGGGTTAGAAACAGATATCTCATATGCTATCAGTGTTCACTGTAAAAATTGACCAATGCCTTAATGTAAACCTCATGCCACCCATCTGTGATTTCCTCATAAGCCTCCTCCGGGATGTTGGTGTGGCTCACTTCCAGGGAGGTGCCTTTTTTGTGAGGGTGTACTTTTAAAGTGACTATTGAAGGTTGCTCCAGGTCTCCGAAAAACCATTCCTGGCGGATCATTTCCCCCTCTTCAAACTCCAGGTTCTTACCCACAATACTTCCATCCCATAGCGAAAACTCTGTATCCGGTTTAGCTTCGAAAACCGCTGGCGAACCGGTCCAAAGTTCAATGGTGGGCTTGAAGGTCAGAGCTGCGTAAACCTGCTCAGGTTCGGCATTTATGGTAAAATATTTTTTGAAGTCTGGCATGAGGCGAAGGTAGGAATCTATCCTCAAATATTACTTAGACAATTTGATACATTATCAATTTAATGACTGTTTTTAGTATTATTTTTAATATATTCCGAACGCAACCGATTTCGTGGATTTTAATATCAATCTTTCTGGACAATGGGCAAAGAAACCAGGATAAGGCACTTACAAAGTGCACAACCATTTGCAGGTTATTTTGAGGCAGTCTATGCAGAGTTCTTTAAACCGCTCTATCTCTACGCACGTTCAATTGCAAAATCAGATGATATTGCAAAAGATGTGGTATCGGATGTGTTCTTCAATTTATGGAAGTCACGGTCTGACCTGAAGCAGATTAAAGAACTCAAGTCCTATCTCTTTCGCTCTGTCAAAAATCAGGTGATCAGGACGCTTTCTAATGACCCCCGTAGCTTCGATAGCATTGATACGGAAAACTATGTGAAGCAGATTGAGCAGGTAACTCCCGAAGAAGTCCTGCTGGAAAAAGAGCTGGTTCTTATTATTGAGCAAGCAGTTGGGAAACTTCCTGATCAGTGTCGTTTGATCTTTCAGATGGCAAAAAACCAGCAGTTGGGTTATGCGGAAATAGCCGCAGAGCTTGGGGTTTCACAATCCACTATCAAAACTCAGGTTGCCAGGGCTGTAGCTGTGGTCAGGGAAGTTATTGAGGAGCAGTATGATAGTAAAAAAGGTGAGCGCTGGAGGAATATGGAGCTAGGAAGCCTGGCTCTGATCATCTCAGCCGTATTGAACTGATGTATTATTGAAAATTTAATAATTTTATTAGGTATTTATTGAATTTTATCATATTTGTAAGCACCTTTTAGTTAATGATTTTCATTTATTTTAAGATTTGTCAACCATTTTCCTTCTCATGTCTCTTACTGTCAAATAGAAATCGCTACCAGTGGAGCAATTAATCTTGAAATATCTTCAGGGAGACCTGACATTAGACGAACAGCATGAGCTGTCCAAGTGGCTGCAAAGTGACGAGAGAAATGCCAAAACCTTGCAGCAAATTCATGCATATTGGCACTATCACAAAGATAACATTGAGAAAGAAGAACAAGAGGTTCGTTCAAGGCTACACGGCATGATGCAAGCCGAAATGGCATCTGGAATGCAGGCAAGTAAGAAGACTATCTGGAAAACGGTTTACAAGATTGCTGCCTCTATTGCTATTGTTTGCTCCTTAGTATTTATGTTTTATCAGTACAAGTCTGGGTCTGTGTTTGGTAGTGAGCAAGTTACGACGAGGCTCGTTGAAAAAGTAAGCCTCCCCGGACAGAAAATAACTACGCTTCTCCCTGATGGCACCAAAGTAAAACTTAATGCTGATAGTAAACTGATAGTTCCTTCACAGTTTGATGGTAAGGCCCGGGAGGTCACTTTGATTGGTGAGGCATTCTTTGAAGTGGCGCGTGATGAGAAGCACCCGTTCATCATCAAAACAACCGATATCGACATCCAGGTTTTGGGTACTTCTTTTAATGTCAATGCTTACAGTGGAGAGATGACCTCAGTGGCGGTAAAGACTGGCAGGGTTGCAGTTAAAACCAAAAACAACGAACAAGTAAAGCTTACTTCAGATCAGATGGTCAGGTTAGAGGGGACTAATCTGAAAAAGAAACCAATAGTGGAGAATGATATGCCTTTTGCCTGGACTAATCAGAGTTTGGCCTTCAATGATGAGTCAGTCGATCAGGTGTTAAAGAGGGTTTCGCGGTGGTATGGTGTGCAGATAGATTTAAAGAAAAATATAACAAAGGATAAAAAGTACACCGCTAACTATGACAACCCGACTATCAAAGAGATGATGGAGGTGTTATCGTATGTGTATGACTTTAATTATGAATTAAATGAAAAGGAGAAAATGTTGGTAATCAAATAGTGACACTGAAAATAAGAAAGAGAGCTGAAATACTTTGGGGAAAGTCGGCAGCTCTCTTCTGTCAAAAGTTTTAGTCAATTTAACCAAAACTGTATGAACACAAATTTACACAAATTCGTAGTCCACATGTCCAAATATGGAATATATGTGTTGATCGCGCTGCAGTCCTTAACGATGGTCATGGCCAATGATATAAGGGCTCAACGAAAGATGTTGGATGAAATCACCATCGAACTCAGGCGGTCTGGATCAGGGAATGCACTAATTGATGTGCTCAAGGAAATAGAAATCTATACCGATCTCAATTTTGCCTATTCAAAAAGCGAAATTAAGCACAAAACAATAAGCTTAGAAAACAAGACCTGGAGAATGGATGAGTTACTGAAGACCATTTCAGTGCAAGCTAAAGTGTCTTTCAGGAGGGTCAATGAGCAAATTGGGGTTTCTATTGCCGTCCCTTCCCAAAAATTACCTACTCTGACTGAAAAAGTTGATATTCAGGTGTCTGTCGAAGGTACAGTCACCGACGAAAATGGTGAGCCACTCCCGGGAGCTACGGTTCTGGAAAAAGGAACTACCAATGGGACGATCACTGATATTGATGGAAATTTTTCAATCAATGTGGATGAAGGTGCGACACTTCTAATTTCATTTGTTGGCTTTAAAATCCAGGAAGTACCCGTGGCTGGGAAGTCCAGGGTTGATGTGTCGTTGGAGCCAGACGTTTCTGCCCTCGAAGAGGTTGTAGTGGTTGGGTATGGAACCCAACAAAAGAAAGATGTAACCGGTGCGGTAAGCTCAATCAGATCAGCTGACATTTCAAAATCGGCGGCAATATCAATTGACCAGGCACTGCAAGGCCGCATAGCTGGTGTCCAGATGACACAAAATACCGGCGCTCCTGGTGGAGGAACTTCCATTCAGATCCGTGGATTGAATTCAATCAATTCTACGAATGAACCGATCTTTGTTATTGATGGCGTCATCATTAATTCTGGTACGAACAGTTATACTGATAATGCTTTTGCATCCATTAGTCCATCAGATATAGAATCAATAGATGTGCTCAAGGATGCTTCCGCTGCTGCCATATATGGAGCACAGGGAGCAAATGGCGTTATCATCATCACTACCAAGCGGGGGAAAGAGGGAAAACCGCGAGTGACTTTAGACGCTCAGTATAGCAATCAGTATATACCGAAGTATATTGAGATGACAAATCTTCGGGAGTATGCTACGCATCAAAATGAACTTTATACACTGCGAGGATGGGGGATAAGTGATGAGTTTGCCAACCCTTCAATACTCTCAGAGGGCACAAACTGGCAAAAGGAAATATTTGAGCCTGCGTCGATGGAAAATTACAATTTTGCCATTTCGGGTGGCAGTGCTGAAACCACTTATAAGTTTACCGGGAGCTACCTGGATCAGGAAGGAATAGCGGCAGGTTCCGGTTTTAAGCGATTGTACGTTTCCACTGCACTGGATTCAGAGATCAGTTCCTGGTTAAAGGGCGGGCTTTCATTGACCTTTACCAATACCGACCAGGTGATTACCATCACGGATTGGTCCCTGATCAATAGCGCATTGAGACAATCGCCTTCTGTGCCGGCCAGAAATCTGGATGGCACCTATGGAGGGCCGGAGGATGCCAACGATGCATTATCAAATCCTTTGGCTTTGGCTGAGCTGATCGACAGAGGTTCGGAAAAGACAGGGGGAAGAGGCAATCTCTATCTTGAGGTCAAACCGGTTAAATGGTTAACAGTGAGGTCTGAAGTTGCAGCGGATATCAATGTTAATCAGGGGCGCACCTTCGTTCCAACATACGAGCTGGGCAACAGGAAGAATTCCCAAATTGAAAATACAAGGACAATTAATTACGGAAGGTTCCTGGTTTGGAGAAACTGGGCTACGGCGAAGTATAAATTTGCCGATAGACATGATGTATCCATGATGCTCGGGTATGAGCTGAATGAAAACACAGGTAACAATTTAATGGGAAGACGCTTTGGTGGAAGTAACCAGCTACCCGATCTTGATGCCGGGGATGCTTCTACTGCTGTTAATTCCGGTTCGACCTATCGAAGGGCTTTTACATCTTATTTTGGAAGAGTCTTTTATTCATATGCCGATAGATATATGCTGACTGCCACAGTCAGACGGGATGGTTCATCAAATTTTGCAGAAGGATATCAGTGGGGTACTTTCCCATCCGCCTCCATAGCATGGAGGGTTTCTGAAGAGCCTTTCTTTGTCATAGACAATCTGATAAATGACATGAAAATTCGTTTTGGGTATGGCGAAACAGGAAATTCTAACATAAGAGCCTTTAGTCATACAGCTTTATTGTCCAATGTTCCTACCATTTGGGGGACAGGACATTTGGTGGCGAATGTGCCAAATCAGGAAGTTACCTGGGAAACAACCATTTCATATAACCTTGGATTGGATTTGGGATTATTTGGTAATCGCATACAATTGGTCGCAGATGTGTATAAGAAGAGAACGGATGATCTGTTGTTGGCACTGACATTGCCGGGCATCACAGGCGCTGGGGGAGGGCAAGGTTCGGCAGCTCCTCCTTGGGATAATGTAGGTTCCATGGAGAACAAGGGAGTAGAATTGAGCTTAAATACAGTAAATATGGAAAGAAACGACTTTCAGTGGACTTCCAATTTTGTCTACACATTGAACAGAAATAAAGTGTTGAAGCTAAATACTGAGTCTGCCTATATAGATAGGAGATATCAGACCAGCGGGACAGATCACATTGTAACCCGTACCGAGGCTGGACGCAGTATTGGTGAGTTTTATGGTTACAAGATTGTAGGCAGGATAAATTCGGCTGACGATTTGCTCGATAGTGAAGGCAATGTAAAAATCCCGATACCTGAAGATCAGATTATTGATGAAGATAACGGAATATGGGTAGGTGACTTTATATGGGAGGACTATAACCAGGATTCCGTAATCAATGAGGAGGACCGGCAGTACCTTGGCAGCCCGCTCCCGAAGTTCACTTATGGTATTGGTAATACCTTTTCCTATAAAAATTTTGATTTAAACATTTTCCTCACCGGCTCTTACGGAAACAAGGTGATGAACTTCCTTGGGCTTACCATAGAAAACCCTAACAATACCGGGATAACAAAGAGAGCAGCTACTCGATATGCAAAACTGGACCAGGTAGATCCTGAGGGCCCGGCAGATGATATCTATAACGTGTATGTTTCTTCCGGAGATCCTGATTTGCCACGCATGTCAGTAAATGATGTAAATGCTAACGCTACCAGGCTTTCTTCCAGGTTAATAGAGGACGGCTCATATTTGCGCATACAAAATGTTTCCCTGGCCTACAATGCTCCAGCGAGTCTGACTTCTAAAATAGGGATGCAGAGTCTTCGTGTGGTTGTCAGTGTAAAAAACCTTTATACGTTCACTAAGTATAGCGGATATGATCCGGAAGTAGGGATGGTTCGCCATCAATATTCAAATTATTCTCAGGATGCCCTCCTAAACGGAATTGATGTGGGAAGATACCCATCGCCAAGGATTTTTTCATTGGGTCTTTTTGTAGGATTTTAAAATTAACCAAGACATGAAAAAGATTATATATTCAATAATCAGCACAGTCTTTATTGTGCTCACTACCGGATGTGAGGATCATCTGGAAGTTCAAAGTGCCAGTGAGTTGACTCTGGATAATTACTTCACGTCCTATGAAGAGGCTCGTATGGCCACGGCACCTTTGTATAATAAAGTATGGTATGATTTCTCCAGCCAATTCTATTTCCAGTTTGGAGACGGCAGGGGAAATAACCTGTTTTCACCGTATGGATCAGGGCAGCCATTTATCAACCTTACGGAAACCATCGAAACTCCTTTGATTTTTAATGCGTGGCAATCATTGTTCATAGTTGTCACCCAGGCTGATTATGCCGTGCTCAATTTGGATAGATCCCTGGAGTATGGAGTGACCGAAGAGCAGGTCAATCAGTTGAAAGGGGAGGCTCGCTTTATGAGGGGGCTGGCGTATTGGTACCTGGGCTCAACCTGGGGTAATGTGCCGATCGTGGAAAACCCTTCTGATTTAATGGGAAATTTCATCATAAATAGCAATCCTTTTGAGGATGTACTTCAGTTTGCTATCAGGGATATGGAGTATGCTGCAGAATGGCTACCTGAGACAGACATTCCCGGACGTGTGACCAGGTATAGCGCCAAGGGGATGCTGGCACGCATGTATGTTACAGCAGCATGCTATGCACGCGGGAATAAATTTTCAGCACGTTGGACTACTACTGCGTCTGAATATTACGAAATGGCCAGGCTGGCTGCCAAAGAGGTAATAGAGGAAAGCCAATACGAACTTATGGATGACTATGAAGAATTGTTCAGGGTTCAAAATAATAACAATTCCGAATCTTTGTTTGCGCTACAGTTTGTGCCTGGTCAGTCTGAGTTTGGTGTGGGAAATAGAAACCAGGACTGGTTGGCATACAGTACTGAGTTGACCAACGGACTAAATGCTTGGGGTGGCAGTATGTTCGCTGCAGGTGACCTGGTACAACTGATGCACGACCGTGGTGAGGAAGCGAGGAAAAAGGCCGCGTTCTTTTATCCGGGAGCAGTTTATGATTACCTGGGTGGGCATACTGAGCAGGGCTATTGGGCCATATTCCATGAATCGGATGGAGGTGTTCCCAGCGAACCAGGAAACAGTGCTATAAGATATCCACTCATAAAAAAGCACGTAGTTGGTGGCCGGGATGATACAGATGGATTGGCTATCAACGGTAATTCCGGTTTAGCAGCTCCTATGTTGCGCCTGGCAGAGGTGTACCTATTATATGTTGAAGCTGTTCTCGGTATGGATGCATCTACTTCTGATGCTGAAGCCTTAAACTATTTTAATTTGGTCAGGGAAAGAGCGGGGTTGGATCCTGTGACTACCATTACCCTTGAAGATATATGGAATGAACGCCGTTGTGAACTCGCACTGGAAGGGCAAATGTGGTTTGATATGGTAAGGAGAGCCTATTGGGACCAGGAGTGGGTACTGAATTATATGAGCAATCAGCACCGAAACGAATATTACTATTACTTACATCCTAATGAAGCTCCTGATGGTTTTGTCTGGCGTGATATTTTGCCAGGCCAGGAAATGAATCCTCCATCGGCTGACAGGCTGCTGATACCTTATCCAAGTATAGAACTGACAGCCAATCCTCAGCTTAGAGAAGAGCCTGTCCCCTTCGATTTTGGTGATTAATTTTTTGAATTAAAAATGCATTCAAATGAAAATTCTAGATTATATAAAGATAAGTACGTCGATGATTGCTCTTTTGCTCATCGTGAGTTTTGTAGTATCCTGTGATGAAGATGTGGAAGGATCTAAAAAGATTGTGGTAAATCAGGTGTTCCTTCAGTCTGCTGAGAGTCCTGATAGTGTTGTTACATTGGCGGGCGCAGGCCAGCTGATCCGTATTGAAGGAAAAGGATTCTCCACCCTCCGGGCTGTCTATTGTAATGGGGTGGAGGCTTCGGTTAATCCAACTTTTGTAACCGAAAATTCCATTCTTTTCAGCATTCCTTCAGATGCTCCGGCCGGGGTAAATGCTGATGGAGAAGTCCGTAATACCATTCGTCTCGTTACGGATTTTGATGACCACACATTTACTTTTGACATTCACAGCGCCCGTCCGGTTGCTAACGATGATTTCTATAAGGTAGGTGTGGACAAAACTTTGACTGTAACAGCAGAGGAAGGTGTATTGGCCAATGATACCGATGCGGAAGGTGACCCATTAACGGTAGTTCTGGATACAGCCACCACCAATGGCGACCTTACGTTAAATGAAGATGGTAGCTTTACTTACGTGCCTGATGCTGGTTTCAGCGGTACCGACAGGTTTACTTATTATGCCAATGATGGTATGATCAACTCGTCTGGGAATGGTGCCGTAGAGATTAATGTAAGCAATTCTTCACTCGTTACCGGAGTATCCCACACCCTTCCGAAGGTAGGGGAAACCCTGGTGATTTATGGTGTCGATTTCGTGGAGGTCACCAGAATTGTTTTTCCTGGGGATGTAGAATCAACTGACTTTACCGTAAATGAGGCGGGGACGCAAATTACATGCGTGGTCCCTGATGGAGTCACCACAGGGGCAATAATGGTAGAAGGTAGTGCGGGTAGTGCGTATTCTTATAACTATATGTTCTGCGAAGAGTGTAAGATCATAAATTGGGGATGGGGTGAAGGCTATGGGGGCAGCTTTGGCTCCATCACACCTTTGAGTGGCACCACTACGACAGAAGTTCCGTCCGGTGGTGATCCGTCGAGCCCGGCGGCAGGATATCGTCACTGTCCAAACACCCCACCACCTTCCACTACCACACTCCCTGTTTCAGATGATATTGCAGTTGGATTTAACTTTAATCCGTCTACAGGTGCACAGGCCCTTATAAATAATACAGGGGGTCTGATTACGGGTTCTACCAATTGTAAAGATCTCGCTATGCAAATGGATTTTTATGTGTCTGTTCCTTGGGGATCCGGTTATTTTCAGGTGAACCTGAAGCCAGGCGATGATTCATATTCAGGGAAATTTGCACCGCAATGGGCAACAATAGGAGGTGGTGAGGACATCACGATGAGTGGCTGGCAAACAGCTACCCTTCCATTAGGAAACATTACCGCTCTTCAGTCGCAAACGTTGCAGCATTTTATAGATGCGCTCACGGACAATGGCAACTTTACGTTTGTCAACAACAATTATACTTTGAACGGAACAGAGTATACAGCAAAGTCTATCGACAATTTTCAGGTATTCATTGGTAATTTCAGAATTGTACCGTACGTAAAGCCAACAGTAGATTAATTCATACAGCTAGAATTATGTAAGGGGAGGGAGCAATCCCTCCCTATAACATGGATTAAGTAGATGTATATGTAAAAAGTGGCAAGTAGAACTTAATGCTTGCATCATAATTACATATACCTCGATATCAAAATAAAGATCAGAACAGAAAACTTACTCTTATGAGACTAAGGCTTATTTCAATTTTTACGTCGGTGTTAGTCCAGCTTAGTTTAATAGCCCAGGATGAAGCTTTACTTCTGGAAGTGGAACAGGGAAGTTTAGGGTCAGATTTTCAGACCCTTCAGGATGATAATATTACGTATGTTACTCCTGAAACAGACTTTGCTTCAACCTCCAACCCTGGTAATGATTCCAAAGTGATCACCTTGTCTGTTCCGTTTACCGAGACTGGTAGTTACGACCTGTATGCTCGAATCAGGGTGGGAGCTGATAGCTACGGAGACGACAGCTTTTATATTGGTAATGGGTTTGGCAGCAAGACCTCAGACAATGATTCTGATTGGCATACCATCAACGGAATCGTTCCTGTAGGCTATAATGGTTCTCAGGATATCGTTGACGGGCAGGGCAGTATTGGAAGCCTCACCTGGAAATGGATAAATATTTCAGAGTTTTTAGGAGGGGATACTCCTGTGGTTTTTGATGTTGAGTCGACCGAATCTGCAGTTATATTCCAGTTGGGAGCTCGTGAAGATGGCCTGGATTTTGATAAGATCGCCTTTGGAAAATCTGATCTTTACTATACTGTCCAAAACCTGGAAAATGGCGAAGCAGGCTCAGAAATATTGCCAGAGGATGATGCCTATCCCGAAGGAGCCTATCAAACAGTAAAAACCTACCTGAACCCTGTTCTTCCGGGGGACCATCCGGATCTAACATTACTCAAAGTGGGGAATGATTTTTATACCTGTAATTCCAGTTTTCATTTCACTCCTTACCTCGCCATTTCGCATTCTACTGATTTAGTGCATTGGAAAGAGATCAGCAGAGTAGTGGCTCCTGACTGGTCAGGACTGATCAATACTGCTCCGAAGCAAGGTATCTGGCAGGGGGCCATCACCTATTTTTATGATTCTTACTGGATCTATTTTTCTAATACGGCAGGCGGAGGCCAGTATTTCTCCAAAGCGGAAACACCTTTGGGCCCCTGGTCTGATCCGGTGAAGATGAACACTACGAATGATACAGGTGCCAGTGGTTATGACAATTCAGTATTCGTTGATGATGATGGAACCCCTTACCTGCACATTAAGCCAGGCCGGAATACCAACCGGATCCAGGAAATCGGAACAGACGGCCACCTGACTGGTTCGGTGATCAATCTGGACTGGGTAAATGCTGAGAATCAATACAGCTGGGCAGAAGGCCCGGTAATGTGCAAACGAGACGGCTGGTATTATTACTTCATAGCCGGAAATGTAGGCGGAGGTCAGTATGTGCTTCGTTCCCCAAGCCTTACAGGGGATGAAAACAGCTGGGAAGAATTGGGGGACTTTTTTGAACCAAT
This sequence comes from Marinoscillum sp. HNIBRBA16962, assembly GCF_057801515.1. Lineage (NCBI taxonomy): Bacteria > Pseudomonadati > Bacteroidota > Cytophagia > Cytophagales > Reichenbachiellaceae > Marinoscillum > Marinoscillum sp. HNIBRBA16962. The sequence goes on from NZ_CM173603.1 coordinate 1,598,252, forward strand.
TACCGATCCTTCCACCCCTTTCAGGGGGCCAAATCACATGTCCCAGCCATTTCAGATGGAGGACGGGACGTGGTGGACCATGGCGCATAGCTACGAAAATTTGTCGGGTGACAGTTGGGGAGGCAAAGGTCGCCAGGGTTTGTTGCACCAGGTGATTTGGGATATGGATGGTAAACCTACAGGCGTGGCGCCCACCACATCTCCTTTAGTCAGCCCCGACCTGCCAAAATCCGGGATTTCATGGAAGCTGCCAAGGTCAGACTATTTTGATGATGGTTTACTGGGGGTGTTCTGGCATTTTCTGGGGCCGGAAGAAGCCTCCAGGTATTCGTTGACAGAACAGCCCGGCTGGCTCCGGATAAACCCCGGGTCGGGGAGGAGCCATGTTTTACAAAAGGATGCCGGTCGTTACTACTCGCTGGTTACAAGGGTTCATATTGATGCCACCAGTGATGAGCAGGGGGCTGGTCTTTACCTGACCAACGGAAACGAATCGGTGAATATCAGACTGTATAGCGGGTATTCCAACGGGAAGAAAATCTTCTTCTCTTTTGATGCCATAAGTTATTCTGCAGACAATGCCATTGGTAATACCTTATGGTTAAAATTGGAAAGAAATCAGCACGAGTTATCCGGGTATTACAGCGGAGATGGCCTGACATGGACACAAGTAGGCGAAAGCATCAGTGCAGTTGATCTGGACAAAAACCAGGAGAATGACAATTGGTGGGTTGGGAATAGTCAGGGACTATTTGCAGAAGGCACAAAGTCGGATTTTGATCTGTATTTCTACCGCGATGGGGCTTCTGAACTGGCTCTGGCTGGTAGTGAAAACCATTTTGGAGTTGATCAATCAAATACCTCTGCCGGCGTGGCCTTTAGTAATGCCACTGATAATGGAGGATGGCTGATGCTCGGAGGTGTAGAGCTCGGTAAAGATGCTAGCCGCGTATCCAAAAAAATAGAAGTAATGGTGGCCAGTCAAACGAGTGGTAGTCTGGAAGTATGGTTGGATGATTTGGAAAATGAAGGGAAGTTGATAGCAACCATCCCTGTTACCAGTACTGGTAGTACTGATACCTGGCAGAAGTTTTCAGCAGATATCACAAATGTGTCAGGAGGACAGCATGATGTCTATTTAAGGTTCGTTGGTTCAGCGAATGCATTTTCAATACGATCCATTCGTTTTCTGGCTGACGTGAATGTTGTCCCTTATGTGGAAGAAACCGCTCCTCTGGATTTGAGTGAAAATGAATGGCTCAGGGTATATCCCAATCCTTACAAGCATGGGTTAACAGTTGATATGGGCAATAGAAGTGCTGAGTATGCTATCTATGATTTATCGGGAAAGCAAGTTGAGAAAGGAATGATCGATAGCTCAAGGCAAAAGATAGGAAGGGGCTTGAACCCAGCCATTTACCAACTGGTTGTGACGACAAGTGACGGCTATAAAACAACTAAGATAATTAAGTCAGGACTCTAATTCTATGAGCCAAATGCTGTTGCAAAAAAGAATAAAGAAATTTTGACAAAGAAGAATTTCACGAAATGAATAATCAAACATTAATGCTAAAATAAGTCCGCTCATTTCCCATCATTGAGGTGTATGCGAAATATTTTTTGAAATCCTTTACTAATGACATTGAATCAAACATATAATCAACAAAAAGCCATCTATGAATAGTATTTTAAAAGTACATATATTGGTTTTATACCTTATTACGATTGCCTTTGTCCTATCATCCTGCAATAAGGAACCCGATACTTTAAAGGGTGACCCGGAGCTTTCTTTTGTGCAGGAAACGATCCCGATGGAAGCGCTTTCAAGTGCTGGTGGCAGCTTTTCTCTGGATGTAGAATGGGCGTTTACTCAGTGGAATATCAATGGTGACTCTGTAAAAGAGGGTACTGAATTCATTGAGCAGATATCGCCAACCTATGCAGGTGCTACTGACGAGGGGCATACCATCACAAAAGTTACTATCCGGGTTAAGGAAAACGAAACCTACACTACGAATAAGCAGGTACTTACCCTCCGGTCACTTAATAGCGATATAAGGCACCATGTTGAGATTGTACAAAGTCCCAGGCCAGTGGAACCCATAGAAGTTACAGTAGACCCAACCATAACCTATCAGACCATTTCAGGTTTCGGGGGAGCTGCCATTTGGCATGCTCTTCCGCTTTCTGATAGCCATATCCGGACTTTGTTGGGTACTGGAGACAATGAACTGGGGCTTTCCATTGTTCGGGTAAGAATTTCGCCAGTTTCAAGCCGATGGTCTTCACAGGTCAGTATGCTTCAGGAAATGGAAACCTATGGAGTGAAAATCATTGCCTCTCCCTGGTCACCACCAGGTGAATGGAAGTACGATACACAGGAGAATCCACTTATAAATGGCTATCTGATGGAGGAACATTACGATGACTATGCCATCTATCTGAATGACTATGTACAATACATGGCTGATCAAAACATCGTCATTGATGTCGTTTCCGTTCAGAATGAACCAGATTGGCCCGCCACCTATGAGTCTTGTGAATGGACACCTCAAATGATGTATAACTTTATCAAGAACCATGGTGCTGCTATTGAAAGCGCTAAAGTGCTGGCAGCGGAATCATTGCGATTCGCAAAAAATTATACTGATGATATCTTAAATGACCCAATTGCGGCGGCTAACCTGGATATTGTCGGTGGGCATCTCTATGGCGCGCACCCCAGCCGCTACATCCTGGCTGAAGAGAAAGAAAAGGAAATCTGGATGACGGAATACCTGCTGAACTCCGGATCGGGTGACAATGCTATCCAACCGGAAGATTGGGTAAACGTCCCCGATAGTGAGATCTGGGATGAAAGTATGGAAATGCTTGGAAGTATTCACGAGTCCATGATCTCCAATTGGCATGCTTACATCTGGTGGTACATGAAACGCTATTATTCATTTATCGGAGATGGGAATGGTGGCACAGTAGCTGGAGAAGTACTTAAACGTGGACTGGCCTTCTCTCATTTCTCTAAATATGTTCGTCCGGGGTACGTTCGCATTGCTACAGAAACAGACACCAATGCCGGCTTAAAATTGACTGCCTATACAGGTGATGATAAAACAGTAATTGTCCTGATCAATGAGGAGAACAATATACTCCCCGAAGTGAAGCTACAGATGCCTGCTACACCCGCTTCGGCAAACGCCTATACTACATCATTAACCATGGATGGAGAAAAGGTAGATACAGGGATCGGGGAGAACACCATTGCACTAAGCTTAGCGCCACTTAGTGTTACAACCATTGTCATTGACAATTGACTTAATTGGGCAATGACAAGCACTTTTTCTAATAAAATCAGGTAAACCATATGAAGTTAAGGAATAATAATATCTATCCACCCAAACTCATGATCCCGTCGTTTGCAGATGACTTATTCATCCTGCTGAATAATCCTTCCTCGTACCAGCTTTACAATTAGTTCAAACCAAAACCTAAATACTTATGAAAAAATGTTCTATTCATTTGATAGGGAAGTTGCTGATAATGGCGCTATTCCTATCTTCTTACGTGACAAGCGCACAAACTGCCGGTATCTATATAGGCAGTACAGATCAAACCATCAGAGGGTTTGGCGGGATGAATTTTCCACGCTGGATTGCTGATTTATCCGAGAGTCAGGCTGATAAAGCCTTTGGTAATGGATATGGACAGATAGGCCTATCCATCTTAAGGATCAGCGTATCTCCCAATAGTTCTCAGTGGAACAGGGAGTTGCCAACTGCTCAGAGGGCTGTAAGTCACGGTGCAATCGTAATCGCTACGCCATGGTCGCCACCGGCATCCATGAAATCCAATGGAAGTACAACGGGCGGTTCCCTGAACCCTTCATCCTATGGAGCTTACGCCAACCATTTGAGGGATTTCGCCAATTATATGTCCTCCAATGGGGTTTCGCTCTATGCCATTTCCGTACAAAACGAACCGGACTTTGTCCCGGATTACGAATCATGCGGTTGGAGTGGTTCGCAGATCAGGACATTTCTTGATAATAATGCATCCGTTATCCCAACACGTGTGATCGCCCCGGAAACAGTTCATTACAAAGGAGCCTACATGAGTGCCATCGCCTCTTCGTCACAGGTAGACATCCTGGCCAACCATGCTTATGGGGGAAGTCCTACACGCTACAACTCAAGTAAAGAACAGTGGATGACCGAGCACTATGCCCCCAATAGTAACGCCAACAGCGCCAACAACTGGCCGGAAGCTCTAGAAGCCGGCAAGGAGATCCATGATTTTATGATCAACGGGTATAACGCTTATATCTGGTGGTACATCAGAAGGAGCTACGGTCTCATTACAGAAAACGGAAATGTTTCCAAGAGAGGTTTTGTGATGAGTCACTATGCTAAATTTGTTCGTCCCGGATATGTGCGAGTAAGGGCTGATGCTACGCCTACATCAGGAGTCAGCGTTAGTTCATACAAAGATGGAAACACTTTGGTGATGGTTGTGATCAATCAAAACTCGTCATCCAGAAGCGTCACTTTTGATTTCTCAGGAAACAATGTAAGCAACATTACAAAGTGGGAGACCACTGGTACTACCGGACATAATGTATCGGAAGTAGGTACTTACTCAGGTGGCTTTTCCCTGACCAATACGTTGGCCGGACATAGTATAACCACATTCAGGGGAACCATTGGTGGTGGAGGTAGTATCAGTGATGTCTATCAGTTGCGAAATCGTGGCACGGGACTATTCCTTGACGGTATGGGCCGTACTACAAACGGTAATCCTTGTGGTCAGTATGCCAACACCACCCATCGGAATTCACAATGGGAATTTGTTGATGTGGGCAGTGGCTATACGCAGCTCAGAAATGTAGGAACCGGACTTTATCTGGACGGCATGGGGAGGAGCTCCAATGGGTCAGATGTAGGCATGTGGGCTAATACTACCCATCAAAATTCCCACTGGTCAGTGCAGCAATACAGCGGGAACTATTATCGGCTTCAGAACAAAGGGACCGGCCTCTATCTGGACGGCATGGGTCGCACAACCAATGGTTCTGTCTGTGGACAATACGCCTACACCACGCACGTAAATGCCCAATGGCAGCTGGTCAGTGTTTCAGGAGCAAGGGTTGCGTCTGAATTGGATAAGCATAGTGAAGAAAGCATACAACAAGAGTCAGCATCCCTGTTATCTTATCCCAATCCTGCTGAAAGGTTACTCAATATACGGTTGGAGGATAATGATGGAACGGCCAACGCAAAAATCTTCACCATTTCAGGTCAACTAATGATAAACACCAATCTGGCGGGTGTTGAGAATCAGGTTGATGTGAGTGGTTTGTCTGAGGGAGTTTACTTTCTGGAGGTGGCCACACAATCGGGAAGAAGCCGTCTCAAGTTTGTCAAGAAATAGGTTAAATGAAGGGAACTGTTGTAGAAGTATTGCGGCAGTTCCTTTTATTTGATTTTTTCAGAAATAAGAGATAAAATTTATACTCTGTTCTGTGCCAATCCGAATCGATATTTCCTGAATAAAGCAGGTTAAAATTAAACCCGAATTATTCAATAGAATATTTTCACATTCAAAACAAAATATTCTATTGAATGATGCGAATCCACGCCGGGACAAAAAATTTCCAAAACAGGAAATTTTTGTCAGGTGATGACGCGCAAGCGGTCACACTCTGACTGAAACGTCATGAGGTAACCGCTGCGGCGGACCGTCCAGACAAAGCAAAGCTTTCGTCTGCCCTTTGGGCAAATTATGCTCTGATGCATAATTTGGGTTAAATGTGGTAGATCCACTCCTTGTATTGTCCGTCATCGGGATCGAAATCGTCTCTTCTGTAAAACCGCTTTTCCAGGATCTCAACCTCGCGAATTCTATCAAGGATCAAATTGCGGTAACCCGCCTTTCCTCCACCTTTGGTAAATCCTCCTTCCTGCCAGCTCACAAGGATGATCTTTTTTGCTGTGGTTATGCCTACGCCATACGGATGCACCAGCCTGGGGAGGGGTTCATCCTTCAGACTGATCCGGCAGGTATGCTTATCAGTAGAGGCCTTCCAGAGCTGCTGAACTATTTTTTCCGTGTTTTCCATGTCCTGATATTTTGTATACTGAAAGTGATGCATTGTAAAATGATGTAAACCGCTTTGATTTTGTAAATCAAATAATCAATTATCTAAAACAACCCCCTCTTTTAATATATTTTAAATTCACTTACTTGATTTTACCTTAATTTTCAATACATTTCCATTTAGGATATAAATCATTGGAGCCATTAGATGAAGCTTTCAGAAGACATCGGTCGTTTGTCACTCAAGGAATTCTACGAAACGCATTTCGATGATTTGTTTAATTATGCCAAAGGGATCACCAACTCACGGGATCTGGCCAAAGATGCTGTTTCAGAAGTTTTCCTGTACCTTATTAGTGCTAAAGTGGATCTTAATTATGTAAGGAATGTGAGGGCATACTTATTGAAGTCGGTTAAAAACAGTTGCATCAAACAGCTGTCGAAGAACCCCGTTCAAATGGAATATCTCCAGGAAGATAAAGAGTACCAAATAGCTGAGGAAATAAATCCGCAGCATCTGTTGATTGGTAAAGAACTTGAAGAATTTTTAAAAAGAGCTATCGGGAAATTGTCTCCGCAATGTCAGCTTGTCTTTGAGATGGTGCGTTTAAAACATAAGAAATATGAAGAAGTAGCAGAGGAACTCGGCATTTCCGTAAATACTGTCCGTAATCACCTGGTACACGCTACCAAAATACTTCGGGGAGAGCTAGACAATTTCTATTCTGATAAGCCGATGTTCAAACATTCCATAGGATTTAGTATCATTATCAGTCTGCTTTCTTATATGGAAATATTCTATTAAACAGAATATTTTATTGAAATATTAATAATCAAATTAACCAGATTGCACTGGTTTCCATAATTTTTTCAATTTTACTAGTCCACTTGACCTGCTTTTCTTCTCTTATAGGAGAATGTCTGTTTCATAACAGAAAAGCATGATTTTATGGATTTATTGATTATAAAGAAGGTTACAGGTCAAAAAATTACCAGCCGGGAGCAGGAAGTGTTGGATGCATGGCTTGAATCTGACCCCAAAAACCGCAAAATATACTTTCAACTGAAATTGGCTTTTTCGCAAGAAGATCAGACTAAGCTTGATACCCATCGTGATGAGATCTGGGGACAGATCAATACACCCTTAAGTGATACAGGAAAAAGGCCGGTTGTGTTTCATTTTGTGAGATGGGCTGCGGTGTTAATACTTGCGTTTGGTCTGAGTTGGTGGCTCATTAATGATCATGGTGGGTCATTGGAGGAATCCACTGAGATGACCTACATAGAAAAAAGGAGTCTCCCGGGACAGAAGATAACTACGATGCTTCCTGATGGAACTCGTGTGAAACTAAATAGCGGATCAAAACTAACTGTCCCGGAGAAGTTTGAAGGGAACAGACGTGAGGTCCGGCTGGTGGGCGAGGCATTTTTTGAAGTGACACGTGATGAGTCAAAACCATTTTTTATTAAGGTTGATGACTTTGAGGTGAAGGTACTCGGAACATCCTTTAGTGTCAGTGCTTATCCTGAAGATGGACCCAAACATGTTGCCGTAAGGACAGGAAGAGTAAGTGTAAAGGGAAAGTCCGGAAATTCGGTTGAGTTGAGCCCATCTCAAATGGCACAAATCAACAACGATGGAGAATCACTGAAAGTCACATCTTACGACGCTGACCTCATTCTTGGTTGGATTGATCAAAAGCTGGTGTTTAAGAACAATTCTTTCGAGGAGGTAATTTCGGAAGTTAAGCAGTGGTATGATGTAAATATCATTGTCAGGGATGAGGTGGTTGCAGATGAATTGTTTACAGGTTCATTTCAAAACGCCACAATAACTGAAGTAATGTCCAGTGTTACAAGAGCTTATAAATTAAACTTTAAAACAATCAATGATAAGATAATAATAGAGAACATTTAAGATAAAAAAGGAGGGCCGAGAAGCACTTGGCAGGTAGCATTCGACCCCCTTTTGATACATAGTTTTAGCATAATCCAAAACCATATGAAAGTAAAATTACGAAAAAATCTAATTCGCGTGGGCAAACTGGCTTTATATGCGGTGGTTATTTGTCAGTCATTATTGATAGTGATGGCAAATGAGTCTACGGCGCAACGCAAGCATCTTGATGAGATTGAAATTGATCTCAATTTTAATTCTCGAGATGGAGAAATTGCACTTAAAAAGTTGATTAGCAATGTTGAATCAGTAAGTGAATTTAGCTTTGCTTTTACCAGAGAGGGGATTAAGGACAAAAGCGTCAGGATAAATTCAGGTAAGTGGAATTTAAAGGATCTTTTGAATGAAATTTCGGTTCAGGGTCATTTCTCCATTAACAGGATTAACGAAACAATTACCTTGATTTCGGTTGATGATAAAAAGCTTCCGGACATCAGTGATGAGATCCTGTTACAATTTAGTGTATCTGGACGGGTCACTGATGAAAATGGAGAACCACTGCCTGGAGCAACGATTCTGGAACAGGGCACCACCAATGGAACCATTACTGATGTTGACGGAAATTTCACTTTGAATGTTGAGGAAGGAGCCGTTCTTCAGGTTTCCTTCGTAGGGTATACTTCCCAGACTATCACGGTGCGTGATCAAAGTGATATTTCTATTCAGCTCGTTCCGGATCTTTCCAGTTTAGCTGAAGTAGTGGTGGTAGGGTATGGACAGCAGGTAAAGAGTGAGATCTCTGGTTCTGTGTCCACTGTTAGTGTAGAGCGGATCAGTCAAAATCCATCTGGTAATCTGAGTAACTCGTTAGTTGGTAATACTCCAGGCATTATTGCTACTCAGCCATCCGGGGCGCCAGGCAGTGATGCAGCAAGGGTATTAATCAGAGGTGTGGGAACGACTGGTGTTACAGATCCCCTGTACGTGATCGACGGGATCGTCCGTTCTTCAAGCGACTTTTTCCAACTGAACCCCAGTGAAATTGAATCTGTTTCGGTCCTGAAAGACGCGGCAAGTGCAGCTGTTTTTGGAATGCGGGCCGGAAATGGGGTGATTCTGGTTACGACTAAGAGAGGTCGCGAAGGAAGAATGCAAATCTCATATAATGGCAATTTTGGCATCCAGGAGCGAACCCGGGAGCCTGATTTTTTGAATTCATATGAATATGCAACACTTAGAAATGAAGCTTTGGCAAACGCCGGAATGCCCGCTGAGTATACAGATGATGATCTCCAAAAGTATCAAGATGGAAGTAGTCCGGATACTCACCCTGATACCAATTGGCTGGATCTGCTGAATGACACAGCGCCCATTCAGCAACACAATATTTCAGCAAACGGAGGTAGTGAGAAGGTTCAGTACGCTACTTCATTAAGTTATTTATCTCAGGATGGAATTACTCCGTCTGATAACTTTAAGCGGTTTAACTTCAGATCGAACATTGATGCAAATGTGACCGAAACCACGCGTTTCTCGTTCGACCTGTCCGGTAGGAAGCAGCGTTCAAAAACGCTGGGTAAATCAGATGAATTATTCAGATGGGTCAATACACAACCTAATAAAGCACCACTAGAATTTTCTAATGGAGGTGTGGCCAGTGGACCGGCCTATATTGCATTGCCAGAAAACGGATACAGAAACGGAGAACAGGAAGCACTTCGAACCAGAATGGAAATCCATCAGCAAGTTCCGTTTATCGATGGACTGTCTGTTAAGCTGATTGGTTCTTATGATAAGACAATCACCAGTAATAAGAACTGGTACTATCCGGTCGAACCTTTTTATGTAGTTGATGGAACAGGTAATCTGATTGCCCAGGATCTTCCGGCCAACTACTTGGACGTAAACTCAATGGATGACCATTCTACTACTCTTCAGACACATATGATTTATGATAAAACATTTGGTAATGTAGATATTTCGGGTCTTATCTTGTATACGCAGACTGAGAGGGAATTGGATTACATCTCGGCTCACCGGGAAGGGTTTACCGTTGCAATTGATGAACTATTTAACGGTGCATCTGAAAATCGAAATAACAACGGATATTCAAGAAGTTTCGGACGGCAAGGAGTTGTGGGTCGACTGAATGTAAAGTTGGCTAACAAATATATCTTCGAAACTTCAGTAAGAGTGGATGGATCAGAGCAGTTTGCTCCTGATCAACGATGGGGGGTTTTCCCATCCGTTTCCGGAGCCTATATCATTACAGAAGAATCTTTTATGAGTGATGTTACCTTCCTAGATTTCCTGAAACTGAGAGCATCTTATGGTGTGCTGGGTAATGATCGGATTAGCGATGACCCCAATGATAGGTTTCTGTATTTACAGTCTTATAATGTAGGAGAAGGACGTTATCCAAATGCTGTTTTTGGTGATGGGGATGTGTACCCGACTATCTGGGAAGGACGTCTTGCAAGTCCTAATGTTACCTGGGAATCTGTGGAAAAATTTGATGTTGGGTTTGATGCCTTTGTTATGGATGGCAGGCTGTCTATAACCTTCGACTACTTCTACGATAAGCGGTCTGACATCCTTGGAGATGAAGTGGCTATCATCCCAGACATTTATGGGATTGTACCGGGTATCAAAAATGTAACCCGTGTAGATAACCGGGGAGTGGAGATCAGTTTGGGCTATGAGGACAACCTGACTCAGGATCTTTCTTTCTCAGTAAATGGAAATATGACCTATGCTAAAAATGAGGTGGTAGATACCCCGGAACCTGAGGATATCAATCCGAACCTGAGTGCAATAGGACATCCTCTGGGAATGGCCTTCGGTTACAAAGCCGTAGGCATTTTCCAGTCTCAGGAGGAAGTGGATAATTGGGCTGAACAACCTGGAACTACCGCTCCCGGAGACATCAAAATGGCTGATGTTAACGATGATGGTGTTGTTGATGCGGATGACCGTGTAGCGGTGGGAGTAACCAGTGGGTCTTCCAACGTTCCCAATTATATTTTTGGTCTTAATGGACAGATTAATTACAAGAACTTCTCATTTACATTCTTGTTTCAGGGTGCTACCAGTGTAAATCAGTATACCTGTTGCGAAGGCACCTGGCCATTTTTTGGAGACGCATCTACTGTGAGATCCAATTTGGATTACTGGACTCCGGATAACACCGATGCAGCCAATCCCAGGATTTTGCCGCACCCCACAAATAACCTGAACCATGAATTCTCAAGTTTTTGGATGAGGGATGCTTCTTATTTAAGACTTAAAAACATTGAGATAGCTTACAATGTACCTGTACAGGGAATTGAATTCATCCAATCGCTAAGACTGTATGTGAATGCAAACAACATAGCAACCTGGACGGGGATCGAAAACTGGGATCCGGAATACGCAGATGACCGGTCTTGGACGTATCCGCAACTGAGGGTATGGAATGCAGGGTTTAATGTAAGATTTTAAGAACTTGTAATATGAACAATGTCATGAAGAATTTACTACAATACGGATACCTATCATTATTCCTGGTTCTGCTAGGAGGTTGTAGCCAGGATATACTGGATAAAGTACCCAAAGACTCGTTGACTGAAGAAATCATTTGGTCAGACCCGAATGCTGCCAGTCAGTTTGTGTTTGGGATTTACGGAGCTGTCCCATCCGGTTTTGACCGGAGGTATCAAACATGGGCAAAAGGTCTTTATATATTGGATGCAGGATCTGATGACGCTGAAAATGCGATTGACTGGACCTCTGCGGATCTCTTAAATACGGGAGATTTTCTACCCACAGGTAACATCCCTTTTTGGACCATTTGGCCTGACTGCTATCGGTTAATACGGGCTGCGAATCAAGCGTTGGAAAATCTCGATAAGCTGGAGGATCAAGAATTAGCAACGCAGTTGAAAGCAGAAACACGTTTTCTAAGAGCGTATCTATATCATGATCTCCTGCGATATTACGGGCTGAACACTTCAGGTGGAGGGCCAACAGGTGTTCCAATTGTGGATAGGACACTAACACCCGGCGATGATCCTGAAGAATTCACACAGCGTAATACCTACGATGATGTGGTAGATTTTATCGTGAGTGATCTGGATGCAGCTATTCCTGACTTACCTACACAATCTGAAGCTGATTATGGTAGAGCTACAGTAGGAGCTGCATACGCGCTGAAAGGAAGGGTCCTGCTTTATGCGGAAAGATATGATGAATCCGCAACTGCATCTCTTGAGGTGATCAATAGTGGAGAGTATGCTTTGTATCCGGATTATCAAAATATCTTTCTGGATGAAAATAATGAAGAGGTCGTATGGTTGAAAAAATTTGAATTGCCCGATAAGACTCACCAAAGTAATGCTGGTGGTACTGCCGGTGCGGGATGGGATGTGTACAATGCTCCCAGGTCGTTCGTAGGACCAAATGATGCCGGATGGGTTGGAAACTGCCCGACTCAAAATTTCGTGGATGCCTATGAAATGGTCGATGGTCAGGCACAGGATGTTTCTCCTCTGTATGACCCGGCAAATCCTTTTGATAATCTGGATCCTCGCTTTGATGCCACGGTGGTGCATGATGGATCAGAATTTCGGGGCGAAATGATGGAGATGTATCCGGGTGGTAAGCACGATTTACCTGGTGCAAACACACCTACTGGGTATTACACCCGTAAATTCCATAGAGAAGAAGTCCCAATTTACACCTTGGCTGGTGATCAGGATTGGTTATTTATCCGTTACGCGGAAGTGCTGTTGAATTATGCTGAAGCTCAAAATGAAGCAACCGGCCCTGATGGAACCGTTTATGATGCCATCAATCAGATTCGTGCCCGTCCGAGTGTAGATATGCCTGCTTTACCTGTGGGGCTAAACCAGGATGAAATGCGAACTCGTATCAGAAATGAGCGAAGAATAGAATTGGTCTTTGAAGAGCATCGTTATTATGATATTCGAAGATGGAGAATTGCGGAAAATGTGGTCAATGGACCAATGGAGGGAATCCAAATGACTTCATACGATTTTGAAGATGACGGAGTAGTGGATAGTGTGGGTTACACTCGGTTTGAATTTGAGACACGGACTTTTCCACAGAAACTATACGTGATGCCGATTCAACAAAGTGAAATCGATAAAAGTCCGGCCCTGGAGCAGATCAGTGGCTGGTAATCAATAAAATATACCAGATAAACACAAGAACTACCCGGCAAAATACCGCTGGGTAGTTCTTACTTTTTAAGTGCTCAATAGTAAAAATATTATTCATCGAAACAATGATCTGTTAATCAGTTATTTAGGTAACATTTTAGTATACTGCATTTTTGAAATTTATCACTAGTTGGAATAATTTATGATGCGCTGGAAAGGACTATTTATCATTATTGCAGGATTGGGATTATGGAGCTGTGAAGAGTCGTCCCAACAGCTGTTTACCAAACTGGATCAACACCATACCGGGATTACGTTCAATAACGAGGTTGTAGAGACAGAGAAGTTAAATGTCATGCAGTATGAATACCTCTACAATGGAGGAGGTGTAGGTATAGGAGACCTTAATGGTGACAATTTGCCGGATGTGTATTTTACCGGCAACATGGTCAAAAACAAGCTTTACTTAAATCAAGGTGATTTTGAGTTCATTGATATTACTGACCAGTCGGGTGTTGCAGGTAAGGACGGCTGGAAGACCGGCGTTAGTATGGCCGACGTAAATGGCGATGGTCTGTTGGACATCTATGTGTGCTATTCAGGACCGGGGGGTAATGAAGTGAGGACCAACCAGTTGTTTATTAACCAGGGAAACAATGAACAGGGCATACCAACATTCATCGATCAGGCTAAAGAATTCGGGTTAGATGCTCTCGGATCTTTCAGTACCCAGGCCGCCTTCTTTGATTATGACCTGGATGGCGATCTTGATATGTTTTTATTGAACCATTCCAAAACCTTCTACTCACCATTTTTTAATAGTGAAAAGCTGAGAAACACCCGTCACCCCTATTTTGGAAACCGACTCTACAAAAATGATACCCTTCAGGGAGACAAGAGGGTGTTCACGGATGTTAGCCTGGAGGCGGGAATCCATGGCAGTGGAATGAATTTTGGGTTGGGAGTAGCTATAGGTGATCTCAATGCTGACGGGTATCCGGACATCTATGTTTCCAATGATTACGATGAGCAGGATTTCTTATACATCAATTTAAAAAATGGAAAGTTTGAAGATCGCGCTCATGCATCAATGGGTCATATTTCCAAATTCTCTATGGGAAATGATGTTGCAGATATCAACAATGATGGACTGGCGGATGTGGTCACCCTGGATATGCTGCCGGAAGATAACTACCGCCAGAAATTACTCAAAGGACCGGATGAATTTGATCGCTACCAGTTAGCGCTTGAAAATGGCTACCATCACCAGCAGATGAGAAATATGCTCCAGCTAAACCAGGGTGTTGATGATCAATCGAATCCCGTGTTCAGTGAAGTCGGACAGATTTCCGGGATCTCAGCCACAGACTGGAGCTGGTCTGTCTTGCTTGCAGACTATGACAATGATGGCAAAAAAGACCTGTTTGTAAGTAATGGCTATCTGCGCGATTATACCAACATGGATTTTGTGAAGTTCCATATCAACGAAGCTATAGAAAAGGAAAGAGCAAAGGGAAAGGAACTTTTTGACGAAAAAGGCAAGAAGGTCAATGAAAAAGCCATCTTTGAACTTGTCAATAAAATGCCGTCTTCAAAGGTTCGCAATTATGCTTTTAAAAATGAGGGGAAACTTCAGTTTAAAGATGTATCTCAACAGTGGGGGCTGGATGACCTGGCTGTGTCTACCGGGGCAGCTTATGCTGACCTGGACCTGGATGGCGACCTTGATCTGGTCATAAACACTACAAATGAACCTGCGGCCATTTACAGGAATGAATCCCGACAAACGTCACAAAATAATTTTGTCCGTATCAGGCTCCACGGAAAAGAGCCAAACACTTTCGCTATCGGAGCCAGGGTCTGGTTAGAGACGGACTCCTCATCGCAATCGCTCGAAAATTATCCTGCAAGAGGGTATCAATCTTCAGTGGATCCGGTTCTTCATTTTGGGCTGGGCAACGCAGCTGTAAGGCGTTTAAAGATCTTATGGCCGGACGGCACTGTTACTTTAGATAAAAACCCTGAATCAGGGAGACTTCTGCATTATCATCAAAAGGACGCCCAACCTTCTTCTGTAAGCGAAAGTGAAGTACTGGCTTCTAGTGGGTTCCTGAAGGATGTAACAGCCAGCAGTAGCATTCAATATACCCATGTAGAGAATGATTTTGTGGACTTTATGGTGGATCGATTGACGCTGAAGCAATATTCCAGGTCAGGTCCACAGCTATCAGCTGGTGATCTGAATGGAGATGGCTTTGATGATCTTTTTATTGGTGGAGCATCCGGTGAACCTGATGTGGTATTTCTTTCACTGGCCGACGGAGGTTATAAAAAAAGTAATCAACCAGCATTTGAATTAAACAAAACCTGTGAGACGACCGGGTCCGTATTTTTTGATGCGGACAATGACGGAGACCTGGATATCTATGCAGTAAGTGGAGGGAGTGATTTTCCGCCAAACTCCAGGGAGTTTCAGGACAGGCTATACCTGAATGATGGAAAGGGAAAGTTCTCATTAGCTGAGCCTGGAGTAATTCCTGAAGAGTTTTCCAATGGAAGCTGTGTTACAGCCGGTGATATTGACCAGGATGGCGATGAGGATCTGTTTATCGGGGGTAGCAGTATTCCCGGCAATTTCCCGTTGATTTCCCCGGGAGGGATCCTGATTAATGATAGCGACCCTGACAAAGGCATAGTCAGGTTTACATTGGGTACCAGTATGTTAAACGATCAGTTGAAAGAGCCAGGCATTCTGAATGATGCCCGCTGGGTAGATATTAACAATGACGGCTACCCGGATCTGATTCTGGTTGGTGAGTGGATGCCAATACGTGTATTCATCAATGAGCAGGGGAAGGCGCTGGTAGAAATGACTGAGGAAATGATTCCTGACAAAAGTAACGGGCTGTGGCAAAGGATAGAAGAAGCCGATATTGACGGTGATGGGGATATTGATTTTATAGTAGGTAATGTCGGCACCAATCAGCCGTTTGGGGCATCTCCGGAACAACCGCTTACCGTCTATGCTATTGACTACTATGGCAATGGAGAGATAACCCCGATCATCTGTAGTTATGTTCAGGGTAAAAGCTATCCCATAGCTTCCCTGGATGAGCTCCAGAATGCCCTGCCGATCCTGAAAAAGAAATTTCTCAAATACGAAGATTATGCTACAGCTACTATTGAGGACATATTTTCCCCGGAAACGCTGGAAAGGAGCAAAGTATACACTGTCAATACGCTGGAAAGTGTACTGATGCTGAATAATGGACAGGGTTCGTTTTCACTTGAAGCTTTACCTATGGAAGTACAGTTTTCAACTATCCAGGGAATTGTGTTTGAGGATTTTACCGGTGATGAGATAAAAGATATACTCTTTTCCGGTAATTTTTATTCATTTAGAGCACAGTACGGTCCGTCCGATGCATCCGTTGGTACCCTGCTAAAGGGGGAAGGCAACGGAAGGTATGATGTTGTGGAACAGGAAGACCTGGGGGTATGGATTCGTGGAGACATCAGAGATGTAAAATTGATCCATAATTCAGTCGCCGATCGACTCGTTGTGGCCAAGAACAGCGATGATTTTCAGGTGCTCCGGTTAAAGGAAAAATAGTTTTATCTCAGGACTAAATTCGAAGGGCAGGGTATTTGACTGTGTCAGCTACTTTTGCTAATTGAGCGCAACCTTCTATAGTTTTCTCCGGAATTGAAAGGAGTGGTATTCGAATCTGAAGGTGAGTTTTCTCCCAAAATCTGCATAGTAGGGTAATCAAACACATTATTCCATATTCCGATATGGAATATTTTTACCTAAATGATTGAATAACTGAACGATTTTATTGATTATTGTATATTCGAATATGGAATATAAAGAACAATGACTAGTCAAAAACAACCCTCGATGAATCCTTTGGATATAGTGGTACTACTCCGGCTACTTATCCATCGGGGGCAGCCAATTTCCCAGGTTTCCCTGGCACAAGGACTATTCATCAGCCAATCCGAAATAAGTAAATCATTGCGAAGATCTCGCAATGCCGGCCTGGTCATCGGCGATTATCAGGTGATGGCACTGGCTCTTCTTGATTTCCTTCAATATGGGATTAAATATGTTTTTCCTGCCCAACCGGGGGCATTAGTCAGAGGTGTTCCTACAGCTCATTCTGTAGCACCTTTGATCACGGAAATTGAGTCTGATGAGCTGTTTGTCTGGCCATCAGGCAAGGGTACGGTAAGGGGAAGGAGCATCGTGCCGCTATACCCATCTGTGGTCAATGCGGTGCAGCTGGATCACAAACTGTATCAGTGTCTGGCGATGATAGATGCGCTAAGAGTGGGTAAAGCCAGAGAGCGTCAGATAGCCATGGATTTTTTGAAGGCAGAACTCACATGAAGAATACTCAGATCAACAGAATAGCAAGACCTGTTATGACATTCAGATGGAAAGGCGGAAACGTCACTCAAAAACACCGGATCTTTACATTCTAAGAAAGTCTTTGTTTTGGGATACAAACATTGATGATATTGATTGGGAAAAACAGTACAAAGCAGTCATAAGGAGGATTTTTGAGCGGGGAAATGGAGCGTAGAAAAAAGAAATGCTTCGTTTTTACGGTGCTGGGAAAGTGAAATCAGCTACAAGCACGACAAGCAGAAAACCATATACTGTTTCTACTTTATAGTCGAGCAATGCTGCATTATCCTTGCTTAGAAAAAGCTTGCTTACGCTTATGTTCGCTGAAGAGTTCAACACTTTCAGGTTAGTTGGTTGCAACGGCACTGAGTCTTCAAATAGGTCATCGCAAGTCTGCTGATATTGATTTGTTTAGCGATGCTAATTATGGGAGTATCAACTTCGACGTAATAGAAAAGTATTTGGGAGCTAACTTTCCATATGTAGATCACCTTTCTGAAATGGCTCCCGCAATGGGAAAATCCTACTTCATTGGAAGTAGTGCAGAGAACGCTTTAAAGCTCGATATTTTTTATACAGATCCATTTATCCGGCCAGTTCACATTGAAGACAACATCAGGATGGCGACAGTAGAGGAAGTCATGGCTATGAAAATAGGAGTTGTTCAAAGAGGGGGGCGCAAGAAAGACTTTTGGGATCTGCATATATACAATTTGGATCAAATGCTGCAATTGCATGAACAGCGATACCCTTATGGACATGATAGGGAATTAATCCTTCACAACCTTATAGACTTTTCTCAGGCGGAAGAGGATTTCGATCCAGTTTGTTTAAAAGGAAAGTATTGGGAATTTGTGAAGGAGGACATTCTTCTCGGGTTCGAACCCAGCTTTTATAAAATAAAAAGCCCACCCTAAAGGATGAGCTTTTCATTTTGTGGAGCCGGAGGGATTCGAACCCTCGTCCAGTAAAGGAAATCATATACCCTCTACATGCTTAGTTATTCGTTTGGTCTCACAGGCCAGCCGGTGAATAACAACCTACTGAACCTGCCAGCTATTAGCGTTTCGCATTGGCTTAATAGCATCACCAACACTAGTCCTGAAGGTCGACACCCCATGATCCGGCTTACAGGACAGAAGCCTGGTGGGATGTGGCAGGGGGAGGCTTTGGCCTCAACCCTATCTAGTCACTGAAACTAATCAGTGATTAGGCTGCCATGGCGTAATTAGATTCGCCAAGTATAGTTTGAGCGAATTGATCGAGGGTGTACACTCACCACCCTGCATGCAAGCATATCATTTACACTTCCTGTCGATTCCGGTCGGCCCCAGACATCTCTGCCAGTGGGCAGGAATCACAAGTGAGCGCAAATATACGAACGAACTAATCCTTAAAATAATTCCGTGACTTTAATCTGGCAGCCGACACCTGCAATTCATATTAAAATAGGACGTGAGCTTCCCTTTAGGGATGCCGATAACTATCGGCAGGGTTTGCGCAGGCCATAATATCTCCTGCCGGGACAGGTGAAACCAAAAATTCTGTGGTGAGTGGTAATTTCTTAAACACATGCCAGCATAGAATTTGCAGATAATTAAGGAAGCATATTTTCCAATTTATTAGCTTTAGCTAAAAATCAAAAATAACATTATGAAGAAGTATTTAATGATCATGTTATGCGGACTTTCTCTGGCAGCCTTTTCCCAGGAAGAAACCGAGTTGTATAAAGACCTGGCAAAAGTTACTCCGGGAGAAGGAGGTCAGCCGCCATCTGATGCGATTGTCCTCTTTGACGGGAGTAACCTGGACCAGTGGCAAAAAGCTCAACTCGGATCCCCATCAAATATGAAGGGGCTGAAGGATGTCATCCCACAGTATGATCCTAACTATACGGGAGAACCAGCGGGATGGAGCATTAAAAGTGGTGAACTTGAAGTAAAGCCTGGAACGGGAGACATAGCTACAAAACAGGCTTTTGGAGATATTCAATTGCACATAGAGTGGCTGGCACCTAAAGATGAAGGTAAAAGCAGCCAGGGATACAGCAATAGTGGAGTTTTTCTGATGGGGCTTTACGAGGTTCAGGTTTTGAACTCTTATGACAATGAGACTTATAATAACGGTCAAGCTTCTTCCATATATAAGCAGCACATCCCATTAGTCAATGCTTCTTTACCGCCCGATACATGGCAGAAGTACGATATTGTTTTTATGGCTCCCAAGTTTTCTGATAAAGGCACCCTGGTTTCTCCTGCCAAAGTCACCGTCTTTCACAATGGGGTTTTGGTGCAAAATGGTGTGGAGCTGTTAGGGCCAACCTGCTATATAGGAGTACCGTATTACATTGCCCACCCTGAAAAACTACCAATAAAGTTGCAGGATCATGGCAATCCGGTAAGGTTTAGAAACATTTGGGTAAGGGAGCTCTAAATAGTTATACTTTTATTACCTTATGAGTGCTTGTTTGATATTAATGTGGTCAGAGTAGTTACAGGTATACGCTATAATGGTGTTTTTCAGATTACAAACTAATTAATTTTTATACCGTATAAACATCAACCTTTAATAAAATGAAGACTAAATATCTGGTTATTATCATGTTTTTTGGATTGCTCGGATGTGATTCAAAAACCAAAAAGGAGAATGAAAAACTTCGCGAGCAAACTGTACAACTGAAACAGGAAAACGAGACACTTAGTTCTAAGGCTAAAAAACAGGAAGCCACCATTGAAAACTATAAAAAGCTTTTAGCTGAGATCAACGAAAACCTAAAGGCTGTGGATGTAAATACAACCATGATGGGAAAACTGGGAAAAGACGGGAAAGGAGAACCCGATCTTCGCGATCAGATCATGGCAAGGGTAGAAGCCATAAAAGCCTTACTGGACAACTCTCGCCTCAAGATTTTAACCATGGATAAGAACCTGAAAGAACTTCGGCAAAAATACGGAGAGCAAAGTGAAGAAGTGTTAAAATTGAATAACGAGATTAAATTGCAGGCTAAGAACCTTTTGGAAAAGGAACTGGAACTGGCCGAGTTAACGGAGAATTTCGGTGATTTAGAGCTGGCTTATGATCAGCAACTTCAGTTGGCAAAGGATCTCGGAGAAATTTTAAATCGGGCCTATTACTATTCAGGCACGGCCAAAACGCTCACACAAAATGAGATCATAGATAAAGAGGGAGGATTTATAGGACTGGGAAGAGTAAAAGTACTAAATGCCAACAATGATCAAAAGCTCTTTTCTCAGATCAAAAAAGACGAAACGGATACCCTGGTCTTTGCGGGTAAGTCCATAAAACTTATCACCGACCATGATACCTCGGGATTTAAAATAACTGAGTCTGAAGGTGCCAGTCAACTTATAATTGTTGATAAAAAAGCTTTTTGGAAAAACACAAACTACCTGGTGGTGCAGGTCAAATAATATAAAAATAAAATGGTTGTTTGAATGCGATCGAGCGGAGCTCGATCGCACGATCAATCTTCTTCGAGGGGTTTTAGCTGCCCTTTTTCGGAAAGCATGATTGCTACAAATCGCAAGCTGGGGATCTCCTCAAACACTACGATCATCATAACCGTGATCGGTACGCTGAGGATCATGCCGGCTATCCCCCAGATGGCTCCCCAGATCGTTAAGGACAGGATCACTACCAGGGAGCTGATGTTGAGGGAGTTTCCCATAATTTTCGGTTCCACAATGTTACCCACCACAACCTGGATAAGCCCTACGGATACTACGATGTAAATGAATGGAGCAAAGGCTCCAAACTGTAAGATGGCAAAGGCTGCCGGAAAGAGTGTGGCAATCAGTGAGCCGATGGTAGGGATATAATTGAGGACGAAAATCAGTAATGCCCAAAAGATGGGGGCATCTATTTGAAACAGCAGAAGAACAAAATAACTCAGGAGTCCTGTCAATAAACTGACAAATGTTTTTAGTGTCAGGTACCTGCTGATGTTATGATCCATTTTGTTTAGCAGGTCATTGGTTTTCTTTTGCTTCTTTTCCGAGGGGTAAAGGGCTTTTAGTTTGTGAGGAAAAACGCTTTCTTCGATCAGCAGAAAAAGCACATAGATCAGAATAAGAAATCCGTCCCCAAGGATGACCGAGATATAGTCTACCACCATTGGCACTACCTGGGTCAGATCTACTTTTTCTATGAGGTCATAGATCTGTGAAGTCACATCCATACCAGCCAGTGTATTGATCCTGGCCAAAGTGACATCCAGGTTTTTTTCATAAACGGCTGCTGACTCAGACAGGTCTGAAACGCTGATCAAGAGCAGTTCCAGAATGATAAGCATTACGGCATTGATAATAATAAAGGCAATGGCACTTTGGAGCCAAACGGGGAATTTTCGTTTTATATAGGGGACCATTTGCAGATTTTCTCTCAGCTCGTGAATGATGAACCAGACAATAAGGGCAATGATAAAGGGAATGATGTACTCCTGGGAATAGTTGAGGATGGCTACAGCGCAGATCAACGTAACCAGCAGATAAGCTACTTTGGATAATTTGAAGGGTTCTTTCATTTGAGATCGTCTGATGGGTAGTGATGAAGTGAATATAAGAACCTTCATCGCTGCTGTCAAAAACCCTCAAGATGAACCCTGGATATAACTCGACAAAACAATTTCAGGACCTGCCTGACCTATACTCTGATTTAAGAGGCATAAAAAAGAGGCCGTCCAAAAATATTTTGAGCGGCCTCTGGTTTTTTGTATACGAAAAACGGTTCCTACAACAAGTACCCGAATTTAGAAACGCTTTTATTAAACTGCCAGTGGCAGCTTTTGCTTATAGTGCTTACGGATCTCCCAGACCTGGTTAATATCCTCGATCAATTTTTTTAATACGCTCGGTGTGATTGATTGCTTCGGATCATCACCGATTCCTTTTTTAGGGTCGCTGTGTGTTTCTATGATGACTCCATCCGCCCCGTAGGCCATAGCTGCCATAGCTGCGGATGGTACATATTTAGCACGACCTACTGAGTGAGACGGGTCTACAATTACGGGTGCCCAGGTTTTTTCCTTTAGTAGGGGAGTGATGGATTCATCGGGATAGTTTCGGTATCCATCCATCGTAGGTGCTGTACCTCTCGGACAAAGCATCACATCCGGATTACCCCCAGCTGCGATGTACTCTGAGGCTGCAATGAATTCATTGATAGGCCCCATACCCATACTTCGTTTAAGCAATACGGCAATCTTTTTATCTGCTGTTTCCTGACCTACTTTTTTCAAAAGTGAATAGTTCAGGGCATTTCGTGCACCAATCTGCAAAATGTCCACACCTGCTTCTACTGCGATGGAAAGCTGATGCTCGTCCATTACTTCAGTGTCTACAGGCAATCCGGTTTGCTCTTTTGCCTCAATGAGGATTTTCATCGAACTGTCATCTCCCTGAAATGAGTAAGGCATGGTACGTGGTTTCCAAACGCCACCTCTGATAGCGCTGGCGCCCGCTTCCTTCACTGCATGAGCAGACTCTATAAAGAGATTAGGATTTTTGGGGTCGATCGTACAATGACCGGCAATGATAAAAGGATCTTCTCCGACGATCTTGCCGCCTATGGTAATTTTATGATGTGCGAGCTCAGAATGAATGTCCATGAGCTTAAAGGGTGAATCAACAGCATCAAAACGGTCTATATAGTCCAGTCCCAATATACGGTTGACCATGATGGTCTCCCTTTCCTCACCTAAAACAGCATATATTGTCCGGTGATGTCCTTCAATTGGCTGAATTCTACATCCGTATTCCTCCACTATACCTACTACCTCTTCTAGCTGCTCTTTCGTTAACCTTGGCTCCTTCGGAATAATCATAACTCTGCGAAATTAAAAATTGAAACAACAAAAGTACGCCACTAATTATTCTAGCCAAGAATCTTTTCTAAAAAGATGTGTTTTGTAAAGGGAGATTAGGAAATTTCGAAATAAAATCCTCCTGATTTTAAAATTTTCAAATGGTAGAACATAAATTCGACGATCAAAACAGCAATAGGACTATGAAAGCAACAAAAGTAAGTCTGGGTTATAAAGCAGATGAAGAATATTTTGCAGTAAATGAGCAGGGCAACCGTGTGGAGATAGATATGCTCGCGGCTGATCAGAAGAAGGCGCAATCTCCGATGCAGCTGCTACTCTCTGCTCTTGTTGCATGTGCGGCCGTGGATATTGTGGGGATGGTGAAGAAAAGAAGACGCACGCTGGTTGATTTTTCAGGGGAGGCAGAAGGGATCAGACGGGACGAAATCCCCAAGAAATTTACTGAGATTAATATTAAGTACACATTCACTTCACCCGACCTTACTGAAGATGAAGCGAAGCGATTTGTTGATCTTGGGACCACAAAATATTGCTCAGTGGCGGGTACCATCAATGAGTCTACCAAAATGACCCACAGTTTTGAGATCATCAGGCCTAAATGAGAGATTTTTGAGTCGGGTAGAAATACCTTGAATCTCACTTCAGAAGGGGGGCTGCTATTAAGTTCAGCATTGACATAGCATTCCCTTAAAGTTATCCTGAAAGGATTCTAAGACTAAATGAACATAGATTCCTGCGGAATGACTTTAGAGAGGGATTAACCTGAAAGTATTAAAGGGGGGCTGATGTGGGTTATGGAAAATTCATCAGACCCATACTCCGCTACTGCTTAATCGCAACTAGACAAAGTAGGATCAGACAAAAAAATCCCCCAGATCAAATCGGGGGGACAACAATGATCAAATTCCTATGTACTAAAACTTATGAAAGTTTCACATTTACTGCATTTAATCCTCTTTTACCTTCTTTCAGCTCGAAGGTAACCGCATCATCCTGTCTGATTTCATCAATCAAACCGGAAACGTGTACGAAGTATTCTTTTTCTGATTCATCCTCTTTAATAAATCCATACCCTTTTGAATCATTAAAGAATTTTACTTTTCCAGTGTTCATTACTAATAAAATAATTTGTTGATAATAGGAGTAAAGGTACGTAAATAAATTTTCCAAATACAAAAATTGGAACAATGTTTGGTTAAGCATTAATGAATCAAATAAAAGGATCATGAAAAAGCTTATACCAGTATTCCAGATCATAGCCTTAATTGTACTTGCAGCATGTACAGCAGAGGGCCCTCCCGGTCCCATCGGTCAACGTGGTCCTGAAGGTGACCAGGGACCTCAGGGAGAGCAAGGTCCACAAGGTGAACAAGGAGAGAGTGGATATATTTTCGAATGGGAAAATGTGGATTTTGCTGAATTTAATGAAGCTGAAACCGAACTTCAGGTCATTCTCCCATATCCGGACAATTTTGAAGGGTTGGCTTCTGATGTGGCATTAGTGTACTTTTTATGGGGTGATTATGAAACAGATGACGGAGAGATAGTAGAGATATGGAGACAGTTGCCTCAGCTGGTAAATACCCCCTCAGGCATGATCAATTATAATTTTGATTTTTCAAAATACGATGTACGGCTCTTCCTTCAGCCAGATTATTCATTTGATCTATTGGAGCCAATCGATACAGACGGTTGGGTGGTAAGAGTGGTCATCGTTCCCGGGGATTTTTGGGATAGCGGACGTGTGGATCTTTCTGATTACCACGCCGTAAAAGAAGCTTTGGGCTTACCTGATCTTGACGCTAAAGCAGAAGTCCGAACCAGAAGAAGTATCCAATAACTACTCATATATATTTTAACAAAAAGGGTTGCTTCACTGGAGCAACCCTTTTTTGTTATCTATTGACCATTGGCCATTGACCGTTGACTTTTTCAATTCTCCATTTTCAATTCTCCATTTCATTACCAGGCTACTCATACCTTAAATTTCTCGCCGGATTAGCTTTGGTGACCTTTGCTGTCTGCCAGTAAATGGATACAAATCCAACAAGGAACAGAAATACGATACTGGCTATCACTTCAATCACCCCAAGGCCACTTCCATAGCGAATCAGAAAGTAGAGAAAGAGCTTGTCATAGAACAAATAGGAGAAGGGGATGGCGATCAATGCCGAGATCATAATGAGTTTCACAAAGTCTTTGGTCAGCAGGTAATAGAGACTTTGATCACTTGCACCGAGTATTTTTCTGATCGCGATCTCTTTGGTACGGTTTTCCGTGGTATAAGAGACCATACCCAGAAGCCCCAGACAGGATATGGTAATAGCCAGGGCGCTCAAAAAGCTGAAAAACTTGATCTGAACGGATAGAAAATAATAAGCGTTTTCTATTTCATCGTTGAGAAATGTCGCCTCGAAGTTGATGTCCTGATCAATGCCAGTCCATACTCCATCCAGTTCACTGATAGTCTTTTTGATGTCGGTCGAGTTAATGGTCAGCAATGCGTAGTTGCTTTCATCCACAGAGTACCGAAACACCAGGGGAGCGATCAGTTGGCTGAGCGGTTCAAAATTGAAATCTTCCATAATCCCCACGATGCGGCACCCGGTCCCGTCCGTAAGGGTGAAAGTCAGTGAGTCCCGTTGTTCATTGAAAACTTTGGAAGAGCGTATAAACTGTTCGTTGACCAGTACCCGCTCTTCATTCTGATTGGACTTATCCAGGCTCTTGCTTTCTCCCCATACAAGCTTCATCTGCATGTTCTCAATGTAGTTATCCCCGATAAATACCTCGTTCACATCCATCGTGTCCAGGTCATTAGGGGTCACTTTGGTTGGGGCAGGGAGCATCACTCCAGGCAAATTGGACGAAGAAGTGATGGCTTTTACATCCGGATGATTGCCCAGTTCATTGAGCGCTAATTGTTTGTTGATGCTTTGAAACGGGACCGCCAGGATATTGTCCGACTCAAACCCATGATTGTGGTTGAGCACGTAGCTATACTGTTTCGCAATCGCTCCTACACCGATGATGAATACCAGTGAAAGGAAAAACTGGAAAACAAATAATCCTTTCTTGAAACCGGATACCGTATTGCGGCCATTTTTCACTTCCCCTTTCATCGTATGAATGGGGTTGAGGCGGGCGAAGAAACGGGCCGGAAAGATACCCGCGAATAGGCCGACCAGTAATGTAAATACTACAAACACGGCAATCTGGTAGAATCCCATAGAGGTGTCGAGTACCTCTGCAGCCCGGACCATGGAGAGAAATTCTCTTTTGATCGGGATGAAGATGAGGATGGAGCCCAGCAGTGCCAACCCGGCCAGCAAAACAGTTTCCACAATGAACTGCGCCTGGATCTGGCCTTTTTCTGCTCCTACCACTTTTCGGACGCCTATTTCTTTAGCCCGCTTTAATGCACGGGCTATCGAGAGGTTGGTGTAGTTGAAAACGGCCGGAAGCAGCACCAGCAATCCAACAGAGAAAAAGAAAAGCATCGAGGGT
Organism: Marinoscillum sp. HNIBRBA16962; assembly: GCF_057801515.1. NCBI lineage: Bacteria > Pseudomonadati > Bacteroidota > Cytophagia > Cytophagales > Reichenbachiellaceae > Marinoscillum > Marinoscillum sp. HNIBRBA16962. The sequence continues at coordinate 1,625,164 of NZ_CM173603.1, forward strand.
TGATCCCATCCAATACCCAGAGCGTTGCTGATATTCCACCTTGGGACCACACCCGAAAGGTTGATGGACTCCAGTTTGACCTTGTGCCTGGGGTTGAATTCACCGGCCCTGGCTGAGACGTGTGTCAGGGCGCCTGCAAGATCTTCCCTTTTGGTGTTGGGCTTTAAAAGGAGGTACACATAATTGTCCCGAAAATTGACCCAGTCGTTTTTTAGTCCAGTCTCAGATTGCAATTTCTCATAGGTGGAGTAGGAGGTGAGCATTTGAAAATAGAAATGGGTTTGCTTCAGGTTTTCCATCACGCCGGTGACTTTGAGGGGACCATAGTCTGTCTCCAGCAGCTGTCCTATCGGGTCTTCATCTTTGAAAAGTGTTTCAGCCACTTTCTGAGTCAAAACAACCGTGTTTGGTTGTGATAAGGCACTCCCTGGATCCCCACTGATCATCCTGAAACTGAACACATCGAAGAAGGATTCATCTGCGAAATACCCGTGAAAATTCATCAGGTTGCCATGATGATCAATTTCCGGGCTAAATCCGGATTTGATCTTGACTACTTCTTCAATGAAAGGATATTTTTCCTGCATATAATCGCCTACCGCATGGAATGTGGAGCCATAGGTTTTGCTCTCATTTTCGTTTGAGAAATAGGTGTTTACCTGGTAAATACGATCCTTGTTTTTGTGCCCTTCGTCTGACCGGTAGATGGCTACTGCAATGGAAAGCGCCAACAGGCAAATGGACATCCCGAGGGCCAGTCCGAGAATGTTAAGTGAGGTAAACAGCCTGTGTTTGGAAAAATTCCGTATGGCGATCTTAAAGTAGTTTTTAATCATACCCATTGAGTTTTTTTGATAATATGAAGAGTAAGAAGCGTTTTTCTTTCGTTTTTGGAGTGCATAGGAAAGCATCAGTGAAAGCACCTGTTTCCAGTACATAATGTCTGCTTTGAGCTTTCCTGACAATTCAAGCTGTTGTAAATAGACCTCATCCAGATCGCCCTGCAGGTCTTCCATTTCGGCACGACCGGCGTACCAGCTTAAGAGGCGTTGTGCCAGCTTGGGAGGTTGGTTCTTTTTCATTTCAGTGACAGATTTACTTTGGCATTGGTCCATAGCTCATCCCGGAGGGATTTCATGTCATTAAGCGCAGCGATGGCTGAGTTGGTGAGCTCAAAGTATCTTTTCCTTCGGCCGCCACGCTCCGCAGTAGGCTCTCCAAGGTGAGAGGTAATGAACCCTTTTTCCTCCAAACGAGTAAGTGTAGAATGCAAAGCACCAAGGCTTAATTTACGGTTAGCCCGGTTTGAGATATCTTCTAAAATGGCTACTCCGTACGCACTATCGCTGAGGTTGGCAATGGTGAGGAGTACCAGCTCCTCAAATTCTCCCAAGTATCCTTTCATATGACAAAATTATATCTTTCTGTTTTTAATATAAAATAAGATACGGGAGTGGAGATCTATTTGTTTCTGTTTTTGATAAAAAATAATTTATCCGGCCTTTTCTATTCGTATTTCAGGTTTTCGGCCGGATTTTGAGTGGCAGCCCGGTAGGAGATAATACTCACCGTGAGCCATGCCAGGAGCAAAACCATCATAACAGGAAGCACGAACATCATTGTCCCGATCTCTGTACGGTAGACAAAATTTTGCAGCCACTGAGACATCAGGTAAAAACCTAATGGGAGTGATAAGGCCACTGAAATCAGCAGTAATTTCGTGTAGCCGGACATCTGACGGATCATCAGGTGTGGGAGGGAAGCGCCTAGTACTTTTCGGATACCCAGTTCTTTTTTACGCTGGTCAGTAGTGAAAGCAGCCAATCCAAACAACCCTAAACAAGCAATAAAAATGGCGAGACTTGAAAAAATATTCAGTAAAGTTCCCAACTTTTGTTCGGATCTGTACTTAGCCTCAAACTGCTGATCCATAAAAGTGTACTCGAAGGGTAGGGTAGGATTGAACTCCCGCCAAAGCTGGTCTACCTTTTCAATAACTTGGGTGGTCTTGCCGGCTTCAAATTTCAAGGCCACATTTCCTGTAGAACGCATGTTTAGCAAAACCATCGGGCTAATGCTGCTTTTAAAGCTGTCGAAATGGAAGTTTTCTACTACTCCGATCACGTGAAATTCTTTCATTCCGCCGATATCAAAAGAGTGAACTGTTTTCAGCCGCTGGTCTACAGGCTCCTGAAACCCGAATTTATCTGCGGCAGCTTTATTTAGTATGACCGCATTTGAATCGGATGCCATGTCTTTTTTGAAATTGCGCCCGTCACTAAGCTCCATACCCAGAGTTGGGATATACTTCTCATCTACCTTCCATATTTGGAGACTCACAAAATTTTCCATATTGGTGGCATCCCATGGCAAAAGAGGCGAGTCTGACCGGCTGTCTGCTGTGGGAAGGTAAGAGGTCACAGTTACGTTTTTGATAGTAGGATCATTTAACAGTTCCTCTTTGAAGCTTTCAATTTTATCCCCCATCATGTATGTGTTTTGGAGGATCAGCACCTGATCTTTTTCAAAACCGAGGGATTTGCTTTGGATATAATCGAGTTGCGAGCCGATCACGATCGCTCCAAAGATGAGGATCACGGAGGCGCTAAACTGTATGATAACCAGTACATTACGCATCCATCCGCTTTTCAGGCCCAATCTGAGCTCGCCTTTTAATACTTTGATGGGAATAAACCTGGAAAGATACAGGGCGGGGTAAGTGCCTGCGAGCAGCCCTACCGCAACTGTGCCGATCAAAACCCATGGAAAAAGGAACAAACGGCCAAAATAAGGGTTTGAAATATGCTTATCTGTGAGGTGGTTGAAAAACGGCAGCAGCGTGTAAATCAAAATGGTAGCTATGACTCCCGCAATGAATGCATTCATCAGTGATTCAAGCATAAACTGGTTGATCAGGTAGCCCCTTTTTGAGCCCATGACTTTTCGCATGCCTACTTCTTTGGCCCTGACAGAGGATCTGGCGGTGGAAATATTCATAAAGTTGATGCAGGCGATGATCAGGATGAAGAGGCCGGCTGCTCCAAAGATGACGATATATTGATAGCTGCCATTTTGCTCAATCTCATAGGATAAGTCAGAAAACAGGTGGATCTTTTCAATGGGCTGAAGGTAATAATCGACAATAGATCCGGATTGTAGAAATTGTTCCCAGGTAGCTCCGGCGTGCGCCTGAATGCTGGGGCCATAGTATTTTTCATACACTGATGTGAATTTTCCTTCCAGCTCTTTATACGATTTCCCTTCTTCCAGGAGAAAATATGTTCTAAAGTTGTTGCTCATCCACTCCTTGCTTTGAGCGTTGGACCAGTTTTCCATGGAGGCCATAGCATCATAGTGGAAGTGGGTGTTGGTTGGTATATCCTGGTATACACCTACTACCTCGTAAGTGGTGTTCCCTTGTTTGAAGGTTTTACCAGTTCCGCTTGTGGTTCCAAAAAGCATTTTACTGGTAGATGCGGAAATCAGAGAGGTGTTTGGATTGGTAAGGTCTGCCCGCCCGTCTATGATTTTGAAAGAGAAAATATCAAAGATCTCCTGGTCTACATAGGCTGTTTCGTCTACTTTGATCATTCGTTTGTCAAGTTCAAAAATGGCTGATCCCGTATTGCGCATTCGGCCTGCGTTTTTGATCTCAGGGAAATCCTCCTTGAAAGCAGCGGCCATAGGAGCAGGAGAGGTGGCCATATTCCATTCGTTATCTTCAAATTTCAGGTGTCCTGCCACCCTGTATATACGATCAGCATTTTCCCAATGAGTGTCATAGCTCATTTCATCACTTATGAAAATCCCAATGAACAGGCAGGTGGTTATTCCCAGCGCTAACCCGAGGATGTTAATAAATGAATAAAATTTGTGACGCGCCAGGTTTCTAAAGGCAATTTTCAGATTCATTTTAAGCATAGTCCCGGTAGTTGAGTTTTTAAAAGGTATTTTTAGTGCAAATGGTCTTAAAAAATGAAAGGATTGGTACCAGTAGCGCAAGGTCTTGAATGACTTCTTGCTGTCATGCAGGTGATAAAAGTATTCTTCCAGATCCCCCAGTATCTCCTCAGCATATCGTTCTTTGCATAACCAGCTGATCAGCAGGTCCGGCCACTTTGGTTTTTTGTTGCTCAGATCCATAGCGCTGAAACCCTGAGTCCTTTCCAGCTTAGCTCCGGTATTTTTTCCCAGAGATTATTTCTGAGTTCACGACTGGTTTCCAGCGCCTTTTTGCCGGCAGCAGTCACAGAAAAGATCCGCTTTCTGCGTCCTCCGCGTTCAGCTGTCCCTGCAGCGAGTTGAGATTCCAGAAACCCCTTTTCTTCCAGTCGGTTGAGGGCTGCATGCACCGCACCAATAGCGGCTGTCCGCCCGGTTTGTTCTTCAAATTGCTCTTTGATTGCCAGGCCATAAGCATCTTCAGCCATGACCGCTACCAATAGTAAAACCAGCTCTTCAAATTCGCCCAGGTAAGATCCTTTCATGTTAGTTGTTTCGCTTTTGTAGAATAGTTATACGGACAAATTAAAGAGAAGTTCTACAAATATGAAAATTGAACGGAAAAGGCTTTTTGTACAAATAAAAAAAGGTTGTATTCAAACCATAATAGTTTTTTAGGAGTCTAAGAAAATGTTTCCGGTCTAAAACCGTTATTTCACTTTACTTTTCACTTTTCTTAAACTAACCGTTTTTTTTCATGAATAACCGTCTTTTGTCACTATGCCTGACTATTTTGAGTTTGTCTTCGTATGCGCAGTATAGGATCAGCGGCTATATTGAGGATGCATCTACCCGCGAAAAGCTTTTTGGTGCAACCGTTTTATTAGAGGGTACCACCACGGGCACAACCAGTAATTTTTACGGGTTTTTTAGTTTCCCGGTGAATGAGAGGGATGTGGATATCACCTTTTCTTTTGTTGGCTATCAGTCACAAACGATCCCTTTTAAGCTCAGTGGAGATACCAGCGTGGTGATTTCGCTTAAGGCTTCGGTAGAGCTGGAAGCTGTAACCGTAGAGTCTACCCGTGAAGAGGCTATTGAACTACAGCCACAAGTGTCATCGATCAGCATACCTTCCAAGCAGTTACTACAGTTACCAGCTATAGCAGGAGAAATAGACCTGTTGCGTGCTCTGCAGCTTTTGCCCGGTGTACAAAGCGGCAAAGAAGGCCTTACGGGGATCTATGTGCGGGGTGGAGGCCCTGACCAGAACCTCATTCTTTTGGATGGAGTACCGCTTTACAGCGTTTCACATTTGGGTGGTTTGTTCTCGGTCTTTAATCCGGATGTGGTTTCGGATGTCAACCTGATCAAGGGAGGTTTCCCTGCCAGGTACGGAGGTCGCCTTTCTTCAGTGATCAATGTGCGTGTGAAGGATGGGAATCGCGAGAAGAGGAGCACTGCAGGAGCTATAGGGCTTGTTTCAGCACGTCTCATGACCGAGGGACCTATCAATAAAGGGGAAGGTTCCTATATGGTCGGTTTGAGACGAACATATATAGACCTGTTTACACGACCCATTTCTCTGGCGGCTTCCGGAGGAGATTTTTCTGTTGGATATCTTTTTTATGACCTGAATGGAAAAGTTAATTATGATTTCACAGACCGTGATAAAGTCATTCTCAGTGTGTACTCAGGAGACGATAAAGGGATCTTCAAGCTTCATGACCCGTACTTTGATGGGAAAAGTAAGTTTCAATGGGGAAACCTGCTAGGCACTGCGAAATGGAATCACCTCTTTTCAGACAAATTATTTACCAACCTGACGCTGAACTATACCCGTTATCGTTTTTTGCTGGGGTATGAGCTGGAAGACAAGCAGGACGATATCAATCAGTTTTACAGGTATACCTCGGGAATAGAGGATCTCGGACTCCGGTACGAAGCGGAATATTACCTGAATAGTCAACACGACATCTTATCTGGGCTTCAATATACCGAGCATTTTTTTAAGCCTGGAGTCAATGCCTTCAAGTCCAATGATGCAAATGAAAAGACGGATACTACGTTTGGTTCATTCAACATCAATGCCCGGGAACTTAGTTGGTACCTGGAAGACCAGTGGGAGATTAGCAATCGGGTTAAATTAAATGCCGGGATTCATATAAATACTTACAACGTAGGTAATGCCTTTTATGTAACTCCACAGCCCAGAACTACACTAAGAATACTTACAGGAAGATACTCATCGGTGAAGCTTTCGTATGCCACCATGCAGCAAAATGTTCATTTGTTGTCAACTAGCGGTGTTGGTCTCCCGACAGATCTGTGGGTCCCGGCCACAGAAAATGTAGTACCTCAAAAATCTTATCAGATGACCGGTGCTTTTTCGCAAACCCTTAAGGGTGGGTTTGAAGCAAGTGCGGAGATTTATTACAAAGAGATGAGCAACCTCATTGCCTATTCCGAGGGTGAAAACTGGCTTGACGGATCGGCTGACTGGCAGGAAAAAGTAGAAACAGGCGGTACAGGCACTTCCAAAGGACTCGAGCTTTTCCTTCATAAAAAAGAGGGAAGGTTTACCGGCTGGATAGGCTATACCCTGTCTAAAACGGATAGACAGTTTGAGGAGATAAATGATGGTAAATCATTTGCTTATCGTTTTGACAGGCGTCATGATGTAGGGGTACTCCTGACGTATAAGATCAATGACCGGATTGATATTTCTGCAACCTGGGTATATGGTACAGGTAATGCCATCACTCTGGGAGAGGGGAGATACTTAGCTACGGCCTATTCCATCCCGACTTTGATGGATGGAAACACTGTAGATCCCTGGGGTTACCATTATTATTCAGAAGTGGAGATCTATAATGGCCGCAATGGTTTTCGTATGAAACCTTATCACCGGTCTGATTTTGGCATCCGTTTTACCAAACAAAAAAAGTGGGGAGAACGTACCTGGAACCTTGGGTTTTACAATGTCTATAACCGGGCTAATCCTTTTTATTATTACTGGTCTGATAGTTATGACTGGCATGGAAATTACCAGGGACGAAGACTGAAACAAATAGCTCTTTTCCCGATCATTCCTGCGTTTAGTTACGAATTTAAATTTTAAGAAAGCATGCAAAGATTAATTATATTTTTAACGACACTTACTATTATTTCAGGTTGTGAGAGTTTTTTTGAGCAGGATGTATTTGTGGAGCTACCGGAGCATGAGCCCAAGGTGGTTATTAACTCGATGATCAATCCAAATGATACTTTGATAAGGATACTTGTTACAAAGTCCATAGCAATTGATTCTCGTGAAGAATCAGGAGTAGCTCTGAAAGATGCGGATGTAGTGTTGCAAGTAAATGGCAGCCCTTTATCCGATATAGTCTATGACACTTCTCTCAACTATTTCGTAAGCGAGTATCAGCCACAGCCGGGAGATTCTTATGAAATAGAAGTAGAAGCCCCGGGACTGCCAGCTGCCAGGAGCGCTACATACCTCCCCAAAGAAGTGTTACTTACCAATGCGACTTTTGCAGGAACCCGATACGATATGGACGGATGGGAGTATCAGGCCATCAAATTCACGCTCCGGGATATACCAAATGAAGCTAACTATTATGAAGTGTTTTTGTATATCGAAGAAGTCTGGGAAGATGACTCTGGAGAAATACATTTTTACAGGTATGAAGTCAGCTACCTGGAATCGCCCATATCTTTTCTTACCTATACAGATCGTGGATTGGCGTTTACCGATGCTTCTTTTGAAAACAGTAGTATCGAACTTGAGGTGTGGACAGATTATTATTTTGGGCCTGATTTTAGTGATGATTCTGGCAGAAAGTTGTTGATTGGTGTTCGCTCAGCTACAGAATCATATTATGAATACATGACCACTTATTATATTCATGAGTGGAATCAGTATCCAGATCTCTTTTCAGGAGAGCCCGTACCGATGTATTCAAATATTGAAGGCGGCTATGGGATATTTTCAGCCTACACTACTTCAGACATGGAGATTGCAGAGGAATAGAGGTGTCTGATAGAGAGCCCGGAGCCATTGATCAAATGCTCCGGGTATATGGGATAAGGGCTATAACCCAATTTCCTTATTTCCTGGCGGCGCTGGATCTGGCATCCCCTGTTTCTCCTCTATTTTGTTTCCATGTGGTTCAGGGTATAAACCTCTCCTTTTGTTCCTTTTTCCAAAGGGTGAAATTCGTATTCGTTTCCTGAGATACTGTAATTAATGTAATTATCGTGGGTAAGTAATGTCTTAATTGAAAATATTTCATTTTAAATACCAAATTAATGCATTAGAATGCGATATTCTAAAAATCAACCTTATCAAAAAGATGAAGAACACTAGTCGAATTTTCGCTATGGTAGCAGTCATGTTTGCACTGGCTGCCTGCGAACAAAATGAAGTAGAACCGCAAATTGAAACCGAGGAAGTCGCCGGTGAAGTGGAGGCAGCCTGGTCAAGCTGTAACAGGTGGGCCACCTGGTGGAACAATGGCTACAGACTGTACAACAACGTATGGGGCTCCAATGCCGGATGGCAATGCATATGGGCCAACAACGGCAACAACTGGGGAGTGAGCTGCAACCATAGTGGCGGCGGTATCAAATCCTATCCCAACAGTGAGAAATGGCTCAATAAATCGGTGAACAATACGCCATGGTGTGGTACATGGTTTTCGGTGAGTCGTCCTTACACCGGGGCTTATACAAGTGCCTTTGATGTGTGGGCCAATAACAACCGGTACGAAATCATGCTTTGGATGAACAAACAGGGTGCCATAGGACCAATTGGTTCACGGAGGTATTCCAGCCAGTGGATCGGCGGACATAGTTGGGATGTCTACAGAGGATGGAATGGCTCCATCGAAGTATTTTCGTTTGTAAGGACCAGCAATACCAACTCAGGGAGTGTAAACCACAAGGCGATCTGGAGCTGGCTTCAGAGCAGAGGTTGGTGGGGTAACCCAACAATTAACAATATCCAGTTTGGCTTTGAGATCACCAATACCAATGGTACTTCTCAGAGTTTTGTATGTAATGGCCGGTCTGACTGGAACGGATAAGACTTTTTGCCTGAAAATTCAAGGGGATCGGGCAACTAGCCTTTTCCCCTTATTTTATTAAACCGAATAAATTCTTTCTGAATAAATAATTTTATGCCTAGCAAAAGAAACGTTTACCTGTGGGTACTCACGATGGCTTTAGTGATCATGGCAGCGCTGGCTTTCTTTATTCTGAGGTTTTCACCGCTTACATTCGATGATGAAGAGTGGGAGTCCCACACCAGGTCGTCGGTGATCCTGATGAAGCGTGGTGAGTTACCTGAGGCCATGCAAAGCTGTATGGACGCCATGCGATTGATTAATAGTCACAGGGTCAAGGATATACGTCTGGTGAAGACATATATGCTTCTGGCTGAAATATACAGATGGCAAAAGGAGTATGATCAGGCGGAAGAGGTTTTTGTCTCTGCTGTCAGTAGCTGTGAGCAATTTTACGGACTGACGGATCCGGCCATGGTGATTCCACTTGAAAGCCTTGCGAATTTTTATTATTACAGCAAGGTGAATTATGAGCAAGTGGCCAGCTTGTATAATCGGATTTTGGAAATTGTAAAGCTTAGCAACCCTGAAAATCATGATGACATTTCCATACGGGCCAATAATGTAGCGCAGGTGTATTTTGTGATGAAGGAATGGGAGAAGGCAGAACCATATTACAAGCTCATGCTGAAACATGCCCGTGAAAACGCCAGTGTAAACACAGAAACAGGACGAGCGGACCTGGCCCAGTACTTGCTCACTACGGCTGATTTTTACAGATCGTGGGGCAAATGCGAGGAGGCCGTCTCTTTGTCTGAGGAGGCACTGGATCTCCGATACCAGCTGGCGGCGGGTGATTCTTCAGTCAACGTCAGGCAAGATATCCGGCTGGATGTCGCCTTGACACTGGATATACTGGGAGGTGTGTATGCATCATGTGGTGAGTTTACCCGCGCTGAGGAGGCTTACAAAAAGTCTTTATCAATCTTTGAGGACATCAGCGGCGTAGGTCATCCGGACCTGCTGACCCGGCTTGGTGGCCTGGCAGGTGCGTTGAAAGCGCAGCAGAAAAACGATGAGGCTGCAAACTGTTACAGGACTATCTTGCAGATCATTGAGAAAAATAATTTGCAAGAGGATCCTATGGTCAGACCTTTACTGGATGCTTATGAAGAATTTCAGCATATCTGACCACCTCAAGATGAAAAGTGGAATACAAGGCCTGGTCACTGGAAGGTAATCGACCAGCCTAATCCGGATTTCCAAGCACCAGTACCCAATAACTTTCTTGCCTGGCGGCCCCTATTTCTGAGTAAAGACCGCTCATCATCGCTTTGCAGTGGGCTTCACTGTCTTGCCAGGCTTTGATTACGTCTGTGGTTGTCTGATACCCCCTTGCGATATTTTCACCCACATCGAGCCCTTCATATCCAGCCTCCATTGCTCGTTGTGCAGGAGAGCCACCTTCAGGCGATATGTGATCGAGATAATCCCGGTCATACATGTCGTTTACATGACTTATGGCTGCTGCTTCCAGATAGGTGTTCCATGTTACGGTCGGAACAGGGGACATGTCCTCTGAACCACACCTACAGCCATCTGTCCTTAACCGGTTGATATGATCCAATATTTCGGCTTTGATCCCCGGGTTTATGTCCTCGTCATCACTACATGAAATGAGCACAATACTCAATATCAAAGGAGTGATAATCAGCTTTATGCCAGAAAATATATGTTTGAAAGCCGGACAGGTCATGTTGCAATTTACCAAACTGTGAAAAAATGTGATTTCTTTCGAAAAAGAAATCACATTTTTCGTTTCAGGGATATTCTGTTTCGGTTCAAATTCACCAGCACAGCACTGATCAGGATTATCAGCATACCGATCAATTGTGTGGTGGTGATGACCTCTTCCGCCAGGAGCCAGCCGAGAAAAACGGCTACTACCGGATTCACATAGGCATAGGTCCCCACAATGGCAGAGGGCATTTCCTTAAGCAGCCAGGTGTATGTTGCAAATGCCAGGATGGAGCCGGCTACTGATAAATAGACTACTGCTGACCACGCATTCAGTGAAATTTCCCGAATGGGGGAAGTATCCCACTCGCCCAGGAATAAGCTGATCAATAAGCAAACGCCTGAGCTTGTCAGCAACTGCCAGCCCAGGTTATGAAACAAACTGCCTGGAGCGGGACGGGAACGGTGGTAAAGAGTACCTACGACCCAGCACATAGCACCGATCAGCACAAGAACAGACGCCAGTAATTGCAGCCGAATGTTTTCATCAAGTAGAGGTGCATTTAACTGATCGCTGAAAAGGATCATTATCCCAATGAACCCCAAAACCACACCCACTATGATATACGGATTTGTGAAATAAGTCTTCCAGTGCTTACGGTCCATCACCACAAACCAGATAGGTAAAGTGGCCACCAGTACGGAGGCATAGCCTGAAGCGATGTATTGCTCTGACCAAATAAGCAGTCCCTGGCCACCGCACAACACCACAATGCCAATAAATGTATTTTTTAGTAGCGAAGATCCGGATGGAAACTTCTCTCCTTTTAATAAAGAAAAGCCCACCAGCATCACTCCGGCAATTACAAATCGCAGTGAGGCCATAAAGAATGGCTGGAACCCTTCCAAACCAATAACAATGGCCAGGTAGGTAGTACCCCAGATAAAGTAGATGGCGATAAAGGAAAAGATGACTAAAAGTTTATTCATTGGCATGAGCTTTTTTAAAAATAAAAATCAGGTGATAAGCATGGATCAGTAAAAAAAGTGAACCTCCGATAATGATGGGTACAGCGTCTATGAGACTGCCATATATAATGTAAGTCAAAGCTGAAAAGGCATGTATGATCCGGAGGATCACGAGCTTTTTCATGCCCATAGCGATAATCCCAAACCCAAGTGCCAGATATCCGATTGCTTCTGTGATCATAATCTGAGCTCCATACGGATGTTACATCGGGCATAAGGCGAACACTCCTGGGGTACCGGCCTGAAACCGCTGCTGATGTACAGATTGATAGCAGGGGTTAGCTTGGTGTTGGATTCCAGGAATAGCCTCTTTTTCCCATCTTCCCTGGCTGTGTCGATAGCATGTTCCATGAGTTTTTTGCCAATCTTCAACCCTTTATACCTGGGTGTAACTCCCATTTTGGCCAGCTCATAGGTATCTCCATCAGCTACTATCAAGGCCGCAGTCCCCACAATTTCCTGGCCTGCCCTGGCAAAAAATATTTTGCCCCCGGGCCTGATGATATAGTTGATAGGGTCATCGAGCATCTTCCGGTCATGATCTTCTATTTCAAAATACATCTCCAGCCACTCGTAGTTGAGTCTGGCAAAATCTGCGGCATATCGCTCCTCAAAGTCTACGATAGCTACAGAAAGGTCAGTTTTAGGTGTTGCATTCATAGCTATTTATTTAGTTCTTCGATCGTTCGGTCTTTAAATCCTTTTTCTCCAAATCGGGCTTCCAGTGTTTCCAGTATTTCCATGGCATTGGTCCCTTCCAGCGCCTGGATCACACCACGCTCTCCGGCATTCCAGATGCGCTCAAACTCAGGTAGCTTTTCGTTTGCTTTTTGGGTTAAGTTGAGGACGCGTCTGCGATTGTCCACCTCGCAAGGGGAGGTGGTGAGGTAGCCGGCTTTGATCATTTTATTGGTTAAGGCAATTACCGAGGGGTGTGCCAGCTTTATTCGCTCAGCGATTTCAGTAACCGATAGCTCACCTTCCTGCTTTAGGAGCCGGAAGATCACATACCAGTTAGGCTCTATGTCAAGTCCCAGTGACTTATACATCTTTCGGCCATCATGTATGAGGACATCACTCAAGCGCTTTAATCGCATGGTGAAGCCCAAACACCCCAATTCTTTAGCGAAATCTTTCATAATACGTAGTTGACTACATAAAAGTAAAAATAATTTACGTAGTTAGCTACATAAGTGAAAAAATATTTCCAAAAAATGGATAGACTGGGGTATTCGGATTGTTATTAACGTATAGTCGATAGATAAATCATTATATAAATGTTAGTCGTTGTATTTGGATTACCGGGTTCTGGCAAAAGTTTTTTCGCGTCACATCTTGCTGAAAAGCTGGGCGCTGGCTATATCAGTAGTGACAGACTCAGAAAGGAGCTATTTCCCTCTCCGCAGTATAGTGATTTAGAAAAGGAGAAGGTATACGACAAAATGATGGAAAAAGTGAAGGCCATGAATGGTTCTGATATGGTGGTGGACGGCACGTTCTACAAAGAGTCTATCAGGAAAAGATTCCGAAATCAGTTTGAAGGGAATCGCCCTGTTTATTTCATAGAAATAACTGCGAGTGAGAATACCATCCGTAATCGTTTGAAACATGCCAGAGCTGATAGTGATGCGGACTTTTCTGTTTATGAAAAAGTAAAAAGGCAATGGGTCAAACCTGAGTTTGATCATTTGGTACTCCAGTCTACCGACAGCAACATAGATGAAATGACCTCCGAGGCAATAAAATACCTGGAAACATGACTAAAGAAGAAATAGATAGCATATTGGTGTCGGATGCATTACCAGGTCAGTGTAATCAACCACAGCTGATTGAAACGCATATTTCATGGGTGCTTTTGTGTGACCAGTATGTATACAAAATCAAAAAACCGGTCAAATTTTCCTTTCTGGACTTTTCGACCCTTGAACGGCGCAAGCATTTTTGTGAAAGAGAAGTCACCCTCAATCGGCGACTTGTAAAGGATGTATACCTGGATGTTCAGCCGGTAAGGTCAGGAGCCAATGGTATTCTGGTCGGGGCTGGCAGTGGCACGATAATAGATTATGCAGTTCGCTTGCGCAAGTTAGACCCTGCTAGAAGGATGGATCTTTTGATGGAAAGGCATCATGTTTCAGAAAAAGACATCACGCAATTGGCCGGATTGATGGCTGCTTTTCATAAGACAATGAAGGTAGTGCCTGAAGAAGAAGTATTGGATATCAGGGAAGCCTTTAATGCATTGGCTGAGGTAAGTGATTTTGCAGAGAAACAATTAGGAGAATCTGAGATTGAGGAGGCTATAGCAATTGCTGATTCCTTTATTGAGCAGCATTCCGGACTTTTTAAAGATCGCCGGTTTTTTTACCGGGATTGTCATGGTGATTTTCATTGCCAGAATGTGTTTCTGACCCCTGAGCCGGTGGTCTTTGACTGTATTGAATTTAATGATCAGTTCAGATATACCGACGTGCTCAACGAAGTAGCTTTTTTATGTATGGACCTGGATGCTTACGGACGGGAGGACTTTTCCAGGCTTTTTATTGAAACTTATAATAAAAAAATGAATGTAATCCGCTCTCATGAAGAGTGGCAGCTTTTCAATTTCTATAAAAGCTATCGTGCAAACATCCGTGCAAAAGTTTACGCCTTAAGGGCTATGGGTGCTTCTGGTAATGAGCGGGAGAGAGCTGTCAGAAAGATGAAAAAGTACCTGGAGCTGATGGGAGAATGCCTGAAAAATACAATGGATTTTAGTCCTTTGTCAAGTTATGTTGAATGATCACAGTGGAGTATGGTTTGATACAAATATTCCGCAAAAAATTACCGTGGCATTATAAGAGATTTCTACACAAAAACACCAATATTCCCCTTTAGAAAAAGGGGTGTAGGGGAATGTTTATAAGCAAGTATGTTTTTGTGTGAAAATTGTTTGGAACATTCAGGAATGCAAAACTGTCCTCCACCCGTGATAGGGGTTATAGAAAAATTTATCAAATCCCACACTTAATTGCAACTTGACAAAAGCCGCTATGTTAGTGAGAAAATGGTTTTCTGACTCAATAAAAAGTTAGATTGCGTATCTTCATGCCTTTAAACGACTGTTATGGGTAAACTTATCTTTATTTTTCTTCTTATGGGAGGCATTATCGCAGGCTGTACCTCTTCTCCATCATCTGAATCCGGGAAAATTCCCTTGCTGGTAGGCACTTATACCGGAAAGGGAAGTGAAGGGATTTATCTGGTCGAATTTGATACTGAAACCGGTAAGATGTCTGAGCCAAAACTGGCAGCTGAGGCAGCCAATCCCTCTTATCTTTCCATCAGTAAAGACCGAAAATATGTTTATAGCGTGTGTGAGCGAGATCCCGGATCTGTTTGTGCTTACAGCTGGGAGGCGAATGGTCTTAGTCTGATTAATAAGGTTTCCTCAGAGGGACTCAATCCTTGCTATATAGACTTTGGTACCCGTACGGGTATGGTAGCTGCTGCTAATTATTCTTCCGGAAATGTTTCTGTTTTCAGGACATCAGGTGATGGCTCCTTAGCTGAAAACCCTTTTGTTTATCAGCATGAAGGTTCAGGTCCTAATAAGGCTAGACAGGAAGCTCCTCACGCTCATTGTGCTATCTTCTCGCCAGATGAACGATTTGTGTACGTCGTGGATCTTGGAATTGATCAAATCAAGGCTTATCCAGTTTTGAAGGATTCAGTAGGGGAGGGATTTGCTGCTATTACTATGCAACCTGGAGATGGTCCAAGACATTTGGTGTTTAATCCGGATGCAAATCTTGCTTTTGTTATTAACGAGCTGTCCAGTTCAGTAGCAGCTTTGAAAGTAGATCCTCAAACAGGTAAGATGGAAGAGATCAGCCGGGCGGAAACACTTCCAGCAGATTTTAGTGGAGACAATAAATGTGCTGATATCCATGTCTCTTCGGATGGTAAATTTCTTTATGCATCGAATCGTGGACACGATAGCATTGCGATCTTCTCTATTGCTGGTGACGGCAGTTTGGAGCGTATTGGCATAGAGTCGGTTCAGGGCAGTTGGCCAAGAAATTTTACGCTTTCTCCTGATGAGAAATTCTTGTTAGTGGCCAACCGGAATACCAATAATATTACCGTTTTCAAGAGAAATATGGAAACCGGGCTCCTTGAGTTTACCGGAAACGAGATTGCGGTTTTTGAACCGGTTTGTCTTAAATTTTAATTTGCAAAAACTTCTTCCCAGGTTGAGAGTGCCGGCCTGGGATTTCCATCTTCATCGAGTAAGCCTGTATCTCTCCAGAGTTTTCCCAGGTCTTTTACTTCAGCAGGAAATGTTTCCCAAAGGAGGTCAAAATCTCTATAAGCCCACCAGATCAAAAACTCATAGTTCTGCTGATCGGCATTTTTAAGAAGAGTTTGTAAATACTCGTTCTGCTGACAGGGGTCTGAGGGTATAAACAGTTCAAACGCATCTACACTCAGGTCTTCAGCCAGGTGGGTGGTTTCCACAAAAGCAATCGGGACATTCACTTTTTCATGAAGAAAGTCAAAAGCTGACTGAAACTGTTCTTGAGTACTTAACCCTTCAAAATAGGGGTAGAAACTAATGGCTGCAAAATCCATTTGATTCACATAGTCAGTTATTTCAGCAATGTAAGTTTCAGCATCCTCAGCATCTTCCGGTGTAAGCCAGTTGTGAAGAGTGATTGATTCTGAGACAGGTAAATTGGGGTAGGTGCCTTTAATGGTCTCTTTTACTGAGGAGATCATCGCTTTATACCCCTCCCATTTCTCAGGTGCATTTAACCGAAATTCATTGACTTCTATAGCAATGACCAGATAATCCGGTTTTAACTCTTCAATAAGGTAGCTGACATGGTTAGTATAAGCTTCTATGACGTGTGGATCGTCCAGCTGGTCATATTCTGGGATTGTGCCATCGTGATCAGGGATCAATTCACTTCGATCAATATTAAGCGGACTTATAGCAAGGAGAAGGTCTTGATCAAGTCGGTGGCCAAGCCGATAAGAAATGTTCTGTGAGAAACTTTCGGAGGGAGACTTATTCTCGCTCCATGAGCTCCAGGGGATCAGTTCGTCAATCTGCTCCAGGTAGATGTCAGCATGCTCATCAATGAAACGATAAGTATTTTCACTGTGTGCTTTTTCTGGTCCATAGCTCCAGGTGCTGAAACCCATTTGGAAATTTTTCTGTAGAGAAACCTCTGAGGGTGAACAGGTTTCCTTGTTGATTTCTTCCTTATTGCAGCCAGGTAAAAGTATGGACAGGATAAGAGCCTTAAAGAATAATCGTTGCATTGCTTTTTAATTGAAAATAAAAGTAGACACTGTGAATGGATACAGCGTCTACTTTATGCTAATGAGATAATTTATTTAAAAGTGATTTCCAACCCTGATATACTTACCGGGTTGTATGGAGTCAGGTTTTGGATGCGGGTCACCAGCGGATCATAAACTTCACCTGGAGACGTTCCGCCCTGAATGAACCCATCATTGCTGAAAAAGCCCGGAGCTTCGGTATTGTGCAGATACTGATCGATCAGGCTTTGTTCAATAGTTGGCCAAACGGTCAGGATCTGATCGGTGAATACCTGCTTGATGGCGTAATCCACTAAAAGCGTTTCTCGGTCATCGGCATCAAGGTTATTTGGTGGCAGACCTACTTCAGCTACTCCGATTTCCGCACTTTCTGAGCCTGAGGCAACAAATGCCCAGTTGAAGCCTGCATCATCGGTGAAAAATGAGGCATTTGGGTGATCGGAGTTACCGTAAACATCTACCAGGTCTCCTGTCTTTCCCACAAACATTTTCAATGTAGAGATGGAGTAGGGGTCGTCCAATGGGTTTGCTAAGGGCAGATTGTCAATAGTAACGATCATATGAGCATCGTAATCAAACTCACTGTCCTCGGTATATTCGATCTTATAGATAGCATCACCAGCTTCAGCATCTTTGACCCTGTCAATGTTGTAAGGCTTGAGAATTGCCACACCACTGATAGGATCTCTATTCCAGAATATCTGCATGGCTTTGCCGCCATCAGCATTATTTTCGGATTCTGCATCGGTAATCGTCAGCATGAATTCATACGTTTTGCCTTCGTAGGATACATTTTCAACCACCTCAAGGTTTTTAGTTCTGCCATCATCATCGCTTTCATAGCTGATAAATAAAGGCCGGTCAATACCGTGAGTGGTGATTCCTGCAATAATGGCTTCCAGCAGGTCGCCGGATCCTTCACCTATGGCTATGTATAAAGACAACAATTCGTATATTTCATTACCATCAAGCTCACCCTCAGCTACACGTCCATCTGATCTTCCATTGGAAGCATTCGGGTTTGAGATGGATTGGGGGATGTCAATAGCAAACCGCTCGGGTAAGATGTTTTCACCTTCTTTGGGCGTTTCAATAGCATCATCGCATGAAACAAAGACTAACAAAAGAATAACTGTTGCAAGTAGGGATAATAGTTTTACCGTTTTCATTTCTCTGATTTTTTGTTTTGTGCCTTTATCACACAGATGCTTCTTTCTACCCTAGGCAAATAATGGATTTTTTTTCTAAAAAAGTTATAAGTACTTGATAATCAATCAATATTTATTGAATAATTGTTGTGTCAGACTGTACCATGGATACCGAAAAATATCCCACGGCTCCTTCAGAGAGGTTTGTGCGTACATTGCCGGCTGCTGTATCAAAAGCACCGCCCCTCCAGTCGACTTCTGACAAAAAAGACCTCAGGAAAGCCTGATGCTCTGCTGTCAGAGAATATTTTTTGCGGATGAGCTGCGTGCCGACCGGAAACCTGAAGGGTTCCTTATCTGGAGCAAAAATGGTATTTACATCGATAACTTTTAGGGTGTAAAAAAATGCTTTTTGATACTCCTGAGTAGGTTGGTTTAATGAATCCATGGATTCCCAGGTGGCAAAGACTTCAAGCATGGATGGTTGATCTGATTCATGATAAACAAACTCATAAATTCCTGAGTCAACCGGAATAAGTCCATAGTCGTCTAAAGGAGAGCCAAACGTAGAATTGGCCTGTGCATAGTACTCTTGACCTTCATGCAGGATGTATAGGGTATAGGTTTTTCCAAATAAGGCTTGCATGGTGTCTGTTGCATAAGTTCCTGGGTCTTCGGGATTGTGAGTAAGGATGATGGTAGTGTCTCCATCATTTACAGCTACCAGCGCGTTTGTGATCGGTGGTGGAGGGTCGTTGAGATCGTTAAAGGTTTGGCTGAGTTTTACTTCCTGTCTTTTTGCCTCGTTGGTAAATAGCGCCTCCACTACCACGAGCGTTTCATCCTTTTGTGGTGCATCCCACTCAAAAGCTTCTTCACATCCGAAGCACGCTACTAATGACACTATGGTGATAAATCTTCTCATGTGTTTAAAGTCTCAAAATTTGACATTTGGTACGTACTTCAATCATGTACGTTGGTGTTGCTCAATATCTAGGTTGAGCAATATGCTCATCTCATAAGTAAAATGAATAGGTGATAGAAGGAACTACACCGTAAACAAATCGGTATGTTGGAATAAGCGCGTTATTGTTTGCTTCTGTAGGAACCCGATAGGTTCCGTCATCCATTTCCACTTTGTTAAAGTTCTCCAGGATGGTGTTTTTTTGCCCGTAGAAGTTAAAGATGGAAATGGCCAGAAAGTGATTAAAGTTTTTCTCAGCTTTGTTGAGACGGTACTGCCAGCCTACATCAAATCGATGGTAAGTGGGTAGTCTGCTATTATTTTTTTTACTGTAAATCGGTACGGTCCGTCCCGAATATTGATAAAAGGAAGTTGGGGTGGTAACAGGCGCCCCGGAGCTGATAATGAAAGTGCCTGTGAATGTTGATCTCTTAGACTTTTCATAAGTAATGGTGGAGGAAAGCTGGTGGGGCTTATCCCAAAGGGCAGGGAATGGATTATTAGCATTTACCCCATTTATTTTTCGGATCGAGCGGGAATAAGTGTAGGACAACCACCCGGAGAGCTTACCCACTTTTTTACTCAGGGTTGCTTCAACTCCATAGGACTTGCCTGTTCCTGTTCGCAGTTCAGCTTCAAGATGGGGATTGAGGAGAAGCTTAGCCTGATTGGAATAATCCAGCTGGTTCTTCATGCTCTTGAAATACGTTTCCAGCTGAAGTCGCCAGTTTGTTTGGTCATGTATCCAGCCAAGAGATACCTGGTCTGCCAGCTGGGGTTTGATATTTACACTGGCAGGCAGCCAGACTTCCAGGTTATTAAACGGACTTATGGAGTTACTTATCAGGTTCAGGTATTGTGCAGAGCGCGAATAATTAAATCTCAGGAAATCAGTAGGGCTCATTAGCCAGGTCAGGCTGAATCGGGGTTCCAGATTCGCATAGTCATTGTAGGAGTCACGAGTGTTATATACTGTCGAATCAACTACCTGGTAATTATCGTTAATTTCGTATTCAATTGTCCGCCCAAAATTGGTCCAGGAACTTAACCGGAAACCATAATTCATTAACCAGCTATCCCCAAGTTGCTTATCATGACTGTAATAGAGTGACAGAGATGAAGTATTGCGCTTTGGTACAAAGTCAAAACCATTACCCTGTATATCCTCTACATTTCCGGGGTTAAAATTGTGACCACTGAGTTTAAACCCAAATTTCATAGTACTCTCAGGGTTCTTGAATAGGGTAAAGTCAGTTTTCAGACTGGCATTAGCGATATGGTTTTTCCAGATGATGTTCTCACTTGCAATTAAATTGTATTCATATCTACTGGTGTAAAAAGTACTGTTGGAAAATAACCTGTCGTTAAAAACGTGATTCCACCGGATTGTTCCGGCCCTGTTTTCCCATCTCAGCCCTCCGTTGTTCAGGTATTCGTCTTTGCTGAGGAAAGAGGAAATAAATAACCGGTTGTTTTGATTGATCCGCAGGTTGGCTTTTGCTGTAAAATCTGAAAAATATAATTCCTGGAAATCGACATTAAGGCCTCTTAAAATACTCCCGATATGGGACCTGCGTGCCGAGAGAAAAAATGAGCTTCTATCTTTTTTCAGAGGTCCTTCTAATGATATTCTTCCCGAAATAAAACCCAACCTCCCACTCAAGCCAAATTCTTTCATGTTCCCATCCTTTGTTCTGATATCCATGACTGAGGAGATCCTGCCACCAAAATCTGCCGGAGCGTTGCCTTTATACAGCTTCACATCTTTGATGGCCTCCGGCATAAAGGAGCTGAATAATCCCAGGAGGTGTGCCGGGTTGTAAATGGGAGCCTCATCTACAAGCATTTGATTTTGGTCCCGATCTCCCCCGCGAACATTAAAAAAGGTGGAGCCATCACGAAAAAGCTGCACACCTGGGATAATATCCATGGATTTGATCATGTCCGGTTCGCCAAGAGGGGAGGGTTTTTCGAGAATTGTATTTTGATCTATGACTGTAATATTTGAGTGAATATTTTCTATTGCTTTAACTGAGTCACTTGGTGCTACTACAATCTCATCCAGCACGGAGTAGTCAGGGTTCAGGTCGATGTTTAATGAAATGTTTTGGTTGAGTAACAGAGGCTTTTCGGTGATTTTGTAGCCTATGTACGAAAATGCCAAGTTATATCTCCCCGCAGGTAGTGTAATTGAATAAAATCCGTAAGCATTGGTAGTGGTTCCTTTTTCAAGCTCCTTTACCAGTATCGTAGCGCCAATTAATGTTTCACCATTTTTCGTATCCTTTAAATAGCCGCTTATTGTGTGGTTTTCTGGGGGCTCAGCTTTAGATTTTGTGAGAATTATTTTGCCTTCTACCGGGGTATACTTAATTGATAAACCAAGAAAGATCTCATTTAAAGCTTCTTCCAGGTCTATTTTATTTACCTGTATGGAAATTTTTCGATCAATTGGTATGCCTTTGCTGCTGTAGGAAAAGGAGACCTCTGTTTGTTGCTCAATGAGCTCCAGGATTTCCCTTAGAGGTAAGTTTTCGCAACTAAGAGTTATTTTAGTCTTGGGTATTTCCGATTGCCCAAATGATAGAGGGCCAAAAAACAGGAGACCAACAGAAACAATTGCACGGAGAAAATTCATAGGATATGTTTAGCAACCGGGACCATTTAGCTGAATGCCTTTAGTCGTATTCTGAATGGATAAACCGAGTGTTGCCTTCAGAATTTTAAGTATTTCCTCTAACGTTTGATCTTCGAAGGATACAGTTATCGGACAGTCTGCCAGATCCTTTGAGTCAAGGTAGATGTTGGATTGAAAGGCGTTGTTTAATACATCGATGACTTTTGAAAGGGGCTGATCATCAAAAGTGAATTTTTTTGTTTTCCAGGATAGATAATTAGGATCGCTGTTGACAAGTTTAAATAACTGCCCGGATTGCCTATTAAGCACTCCTTTTTCGCCTGATTCCAGCTTGATTACCTTATTCTGGTAGCTTACAGCTACAAGGCCTGAGGTAACCGTCACTTCTGTAGTTAATGCAGTCTCTTTTGATCTTACATTGAAAGCAGTGCCCAAGACTTCTACATCTATGGAAGAAGTATGGATGATGAAGGGCTTAACAGGGTCTTTTTTCACCTCAAAATAAGCTTCTCCTGAAAGTTTAACTTCCCTGGTCTTTTCAGTGAGCTTATAAGAAAGCTCTGATCCTGCATTTAAAGTGACCGTGGAGCCATCTTCAAGCTTTTCGGTTTGTACTTGCTGGGCAATGATTTGGGTGTGATCCTCCTTCAGAAAAAGATAGGCTGACCACCCGACAGCCAATAGCAAAGCAATAGAAGCGGCTATACGCAGAAGCGGAAATGATTTAGCGGAACTCTTTTGGCTTTGAGATATGGCCATTTTTAAGCGAACCCATTCCTCCTGGGTATCATCCTCAGTGATTCCTTTAGCTTTTTCAGAAGCAATCCAGGTTTGTACGATCTCATCATAAAGCTTTTGGTTCTCCTTCTTTTCAGATAGAAGTTTGTCCAGCCTTAAGGTTTCCGCCTCCCCAGCTTCTCCAGCCAGTTTTTTGATCGTCAGATCCAGTAGCTCGTTATCGTTTTCCTCTGTTTTCACTTCCTTGATATATTACACACATAAAAGTCTCAAAACCCTAGAAAAATCCATGATAAAAAGACTAACAATATCAGATAATCTATTAATTGTTCACGCAAAAGCCTCAATGCCTTAGACATCTGTGCTTCGATCGCTTTTACAGTTACTCCCTCTATTTGGGCAATCTCCACATATTTTTTCTCCTGAAACCTGCTGAGTAAAAAGATTCTTTTGCATTTTTCCGGTAGACTGTCTATGGCCTTTTTAATACGCATTTCTAACTCTGACTGCTCCAGATAATCTGTTGAGTCTATATAATCCGGTACTTGCTGGCTGTTCTGCAGGAGATCATGTCTTATGATCTTTTTGTGGTCTCGGATGTGATTCAGGCACCTGTTATGAACGGACTTGAACAGGTAGGATTTCAAAGATGTATCATGATGCAATTCCTCTCTTTTCTCCCAAAGATTCAGAAAGACATTGTGTATAATATCCTTGCAGGCAGCCTCATCATCCACGTACTTTTTAGCAAAAGAGCATAAAAAGGGGAAATACTCCTTAAAAAGGTTTTCAAACTCCTGTTCTGTGAATGGATGCCTGTTAGCCAAATTGCGAGCAGTTTAGGTTTTAGCAGGAAGTTAATCCAGTTTCTTTCAAAGCTCTATCAGAAATCATCGCATAAAAATAAAAAAACCACTCAACAATCTGCTGAGTGGTTTTTGCAAGGTTTAAATATTGTCTTTAGTTCTTGATTAACCTAAGCCTAACGTTTTCACCGTCAACATTAAGGTGGATAAGATACATACCGACAGGTAAGGACCTTACATCAATGGACTGCTCATCAAGTTCACCCTTTAATACTTCTTTTCCAGTTTGATCAAACATATAAAAAGTCTGACCTTTTAACTCCTCCTGATTTTTGATTTTGATGAAATCATTGGTTGGGTTAGGATAAAGCTTGAGTTCAAAATTTTCCAAAGAAATCTGTGTTTCTTTTAATTTACTTTCAACTCTTGAGAAGGAATTGGATATTATGATGCTGTAATCTTCCACCTCTCCATAGCTCAGATTACCACACGGGCCAGGAATGTCACTGTACTCCATAGATACTCTTAATCTGGTAACTCCCGTCACTGCTGTGGCAGGTACATGTATGATACGTTCTATCAGTTCGTCTCCGGAAGGACTTTTGGTAAATAGCTGTTCATTAGCATCTTCAAAGTCCCCATCTTGATTAAAATCTATCCAGGCAGAGTACCCCTCACTAAAACCTGAATTTTCGCTGTTTATTGTCAATGTGTAAAAACCATTTCTGTTGAGAGTGGTATGCAAGGAAGTAAAATCTTCGTATGCATCAAGGCTTGGCTCTGGAGTTTGGTTGTCCAGGGTATTTAGTCTTACTCTTGTGATGTACTCGCCATCTACTGTATTTCCACTGGATTCGCAGTATTCCAGGTTAGATACCAATGATTCGCCTACTAAGGTAATTCTCTTAGATAAGTAATTGTTTGCCAGATGGGGTTCAGAATAATCTCCAGACGGATAGTTTACGGAAGTAAATAAATAATGGTCACCCTCCAGGCCATTATCAGAGATTGTAACCGTGAAACTTTCCAAAGAAGTAGCTTCAGAAGCCATATCTATTTGTCTGTCGGCTAGAAATATATCTGACTCATCAAGTATGTCATCTTGAGAAATAGCGACCTGAACTAAAACATCACTTAAAAATACAGGACTATTATTAAGTACCAGAGCTTTCAGACTTACTTCATCTCCTCTTTTGATAGTTTTTTTGTCAAAGATCAATTCTTGCAGGATCAGGTCCCGCTGGATCGGTTGAACGGATATGATTTCCGATAAGGTATTGTTTGTTTCTACGGCCTCCATTTCGTCATCATCCGAGTCTACCCGTATTTGTACATAATAATTTTGAGCCGGAACAGACTCTGGGATAAAGACGGAGGTATTTATATTATAAATCTGCCCACTGTTCAATGATATGTTGTTGTAAGACTTTAAGAGATCATAAAAACCATTATCGGGATCTTTATCCGTATCCAAAACGATATCAATATCAAAATTAGAGGCACTTCCAGTACCTGTATTTAAAACAGAAGCGGTCATATTTAACGAATTCCCTGCGGTAATACTACTTTGCTCAAGTACCAATGACTCAGCTGACAACTCAGGTTTGTCGGGTTTATCAGGGTCTTCAAGTACCGTAATCTGAAAACTCATTAAATTATTATTGTAATTGTTTTCTCGGGTATTGGTAAAATCATTATAGGTGTTTGCCACTATAAAAAGTGTGTAAACCCCAGGCGCTTGATTTATATTAAAATGTTGTAAGCCTGATACATTATTGCTTTCCATGTAAAATCCGGAAATAACAGGGTCTGGCCCAGAAAAGAATGTTTCGAAACCATTATCATACGTGTCATCCTGTGAAATGTGGAAAGTTACTAGTGACCTACTTGGTGGGTTTAGTGACCTACTACCAATATTTTGAATGGTGTATTCTATGGAAACAGACTCTCCCTGTTTAACGGAAGCGCTACTTAAAGAAGCATCAGAGATGGTAAAATCATACTCCGTAATTTCAAACTGCAAAGGGATCGTAAATCTGTTATTTAGCTCATTTGTTTCTTCGAGTTCATCACCTTCATCTGCTACGAAAATTAGGTAAGCAGATTCTGATGACCACTCAGGTATAAATAGGCTGTTGCTATATTCTTCACTAGCTCCTGAGGTAAGGTAAGAAGTATTTGAAGCAAACAGCTCGATATCGTCTCCGGATACCTCCTCGTCCGCAGAGATATATACCCGGAACGAAATATCGTCTACGTCATCCTCGCCAGTATTTAAAACTGAGGTGCTGAAGTCTATTTCATCGCCTGATGTTACTGCTGTAGTGGAAATTGAAGGTTCCGTTAATGATACATCTGCCGGAATAGACTCTTCTTTTATTAAAAAGGGAATGGCTTGAGAAAAATTATCGTTTTCATTGGTTTCCGGATGGTTGTTGTATAGATCAACTTTTAGCTTTAGATAGTAGATTCCTGGGGTCAGCTGGTTCGGGATAGTGACTTCATCAGATGAAGGTCGGACCTGACCTTCCCCCAAACTTGTCTCAATAATGTTATCCGCATAATTTTCACCATTTGGTGTGGTCGATATGAAAATGCCAGTCCAGAAGTTATAAGGAGCATTTCCTCCACTATTTACCAATTTGTAAGAAAAGTTTAGTGATTCTCCGATCTCAATCTCCGCCACGCTGATCTCCAGTTCCTGAATTTGAAGGTTTGGCTGGGACTGGGAGGAAACATACGGTACTACTCCAAAAAGAAAGAGTGTGACCAATAATTTGTTCAGATGTTTCATAGTCTTAATATTTTGATGAAGACAAAAAAAGGTTCCTAAGAACTCAGGAACCTTCTTTTGATAATTAAGTAACGTAAGTCAAAATACTCTTATTCCTGGTCTATCCTTCTACCGGTTCCATAATCATAATTACGGTTGTATGTTTTCCCAGGTGCCGCAATTACTGTAAATGATCCTCCGGCATTGGATGAAGTGGTTGGTGTATTAGCAAACTGCTGGTAGCCCGTACCTCCGGATATACGCTGAAAAGCAACTATGGATCCATCGTTCGGATCTACTGCTTCAACGATTATGTTTGCTCCGGAACCGCCGCCAACTAATGCATCAACAGTCAATGTAGGTAAGTTATTAGGATCATATCCTAAACCAGCATCGGTAAGGATCACGTTGGTAATCACTCCGTCACTATTAACTATTGCTGAAAATGTGGCTTGTTCTCGCTCTGCTGGAATTTCTGCCACAAAGGTTGGCGGAGTGATGGAGGTGATAGTGAATGTGCCGTTTACATCAGGGTCAGTCAAAGTAATAGCCCCGTTAAGGATCTCCAGATCGGTGCTACCATCCAGATCAATTTCCACGATCTCTGTTTCAGTGTTAAAGGCATTTGCATACTGAGTAGTAGAAAACTTAACGTTAGGTAAAAACTTGTAATCAGCTCCACCACTTGCGAGTACTGCTTCATAAGGTTGATCAAAGGCAATTGCAAAAGTAGCTCCAGTACCATTTGGAGGATTGAAAGATGGTGGAACCAAGTATCCGTTTCCAAAGCCGTTAACTCCTGCATCAATGATGGCCCCGCTTTGATCCACCGTTACAAAAATGCTAGCTTGAATGAAACCGGTATCTGTGGTGTCAGGTGTGGTATTTGCCGTCACTATAAATGTAGTGTCGCTTACACCATCTGAGTCCTGAGGGTAACCAGTACCTCCGTTGATCACTGCTACGTCAGTAGTAGCATCAAAACCATCTCCAAGGGGATTGAACGTAAAATCTAATCCTGATCCGGGAGTAGAAAAAGCTGAAGGAGTAACTGTAGCACCAGCGTCAGTAGGGACGGGAGTAACGATACCTGTGCCGAATACTCCATTAAATGAAGTAGAGGCACCATCATACACGATAGTCTGGTCTGCTGCATATTCATCAAATTCGATAATAACAGGTAATCCATCTTCAGTAGCATATCCGGTTGGAACTACGATAGAGAATGTACCATCAGCACCTACAGTAGCAGATGAGACAGAGCTTACATAGGATACCTCTTCGATTCTTCCATTGTCATGAGCGTCGCTCCAATAGGCATTCACAAACTCTGTGTCGTTTACATCTATATAAGCACTCAATGTAGCACCTTCGGCAAACTCCGGAGAGTCATTAGTGAAATCGGTCTCAGCATACGCTACTCCTGAAACCGTAGCTGCTCCGGCTTCTACTGTGGTAGGGAATAGGTAAACGTTTGTGCTTGCATTTGTACTTTCACCATTAGAGAATAGTTCAGCAGTTACATAGCAGGTAGTATGGTCAGTAGCAGAAACCGCAAGAGAAATACTTCCAGTTCTGACTTCAGGAATAACAACTCGTCCGTTAGAATCTGTAGTAAATGTAGTAGAACTGTCATTCTGAGTTAGTACTACTGTTGCTCCGCTAGCAACTTGAGATTCTGAAGTTCTGTTTGCTGACTGAGTAACAGATGCACTAAAAACTGTGACCGTATAGGTTACTGACCGCTCAGCTTTATCTAGTGAGTCAGCCTTTTCCTGAGATTCTATTTGAAGATTCAACAAGTCTTCTTCAGAGAAGCCATCATCGTTACACGCTGTAAATGCAAAACTTGCTACAAGTACAGCCATAAAAAGGTTAGAAATGGTTTTAATGGTATTCATTTTCATAACAATTAATTACTTGAGTAAATAGGTTTTAAAATATTGTATAATAGACTGATAAAGAGAAAGATGTAGAATACAAGGACTCAGTAAGGTCAGCGGTTGCCGTTACGGTCTCATTGATATCCATCATGCTTCTTCTGTACCTCATTTCATAAGTGATGGCACGTCCGTCTTCCAGGACAAAATCAAATGCCGCTCCTACGTGTACGCTTGCTTGTATACTGCTGAGGTTACTATAGATGCTTTGTTTTCTATCGGAAATAAGCACTGAGTTGCCGTTTTCAAAATGATAGACAACATCGGAAGTCTCTTCTCCCATAAATAGGTAATCGAAACTACCCCCGAGAACAAAACTCATTATAACCCCTGATGAATTTGCAGGAGAAAGCCGTACAGAAAGCGGTACCGATACGGTATGCAGTTGAGCTGACCGATTATTGTAGGTAATGCTTTCGACTGGGAGTCCATTGAAGGATTGTCCCGGAATAAATGATTCTGCATCCCTAATGTAATCATGCCTTCCACCTCCCTGAAGGTCGTAGAGAACTTCTGCCTGAAAGGACAAGAAGGATTCTGGCATATACCTGACAAAGGCACCAGCTTGTCCACCGGAGGAAGTACCGGGTTGGTTAAATTGATTGAAGTTGTACCCAGCTTTTACACCTACCCCAAAAGGATTCGCTATTTGGGCTTGTACATGGGATAGGCTAAAAACCATAAGTGCTCCAATCAAGAGCTTTTGTTTTTTCATAGTAATTAAATAGAATTTATGGTTTATCAATTGACTCAATAAAAATTTTGAGCTTCGGGGAATGAACCCCGAAAACTTCGTTATTCAGGTATAAATAAAATAGCCATTTGGCAGGCAGTGTGTTGCCTGGTAGAGAAGTCAGATTAGTATCAATCATTAGCGGTGACTTCTAAAAATGACTCAATATTTAGTACCAAAAATCGAAAAATTTATTTTGCACTAAACAAAGAATTAATTGTCGCAAACTTATAAGCTTTTTTTAAAAATCCAAATAAACCAGTGGATGGAAATTTTAAAAAATGTTTCCATAGCCAGAATATAATGTGCAATGATCTGGTATTGACTCACTTACGTTAAAATATTATTAAGAATTTCCTTTAAGCTGGGAATGAATATTTCTAAAATTCCACAAGTTGTCTGGCCTGATCGGTGAGCAACTGCATGTAAAGCCTGTTAGTGATTTCCATATCTTCGTTCATGTTAGCCTCTATACGCGCAAGCTTGGGCTTCAGTGCAAGTACATGCATGCCACAGTAGTTAAAAATATCCGTCAGATGACTCAGAGCCAGACCGCCACCCTGTACCCCGGAGGACAGACCTACAAGTGCACACTTTTTGTTTGTGAAGGTGCCGGGATATTCCAGTCCGTCAATAAATGCCTTCAGTACACCAGGAAATGATCCATTATACTCTGGTACGATAAATACAAATTTTTGTGCCTCACGCATCATTTTTCGGTATTTATTGAAAGCTTCATTTTTACCGGAGTTCTCATATAATGCACTTACAGTAAAGTCAGGGGGAAGATCATTTAAATCAATAATCTGGCTGTTTTCCCCCAGATCTTTTAATATTTGTGCATACAGCTGACTTATCTTGTAGGTAAGGGCTTCGGTTCTGTTTGTGCTACTTACTATTGTGATCATGTAATTTCTTTCTTGAGTGATCCCTTATTTATTCTTAACTAAGCTTAATAACCAGGTGATTTTGGATCAGATTCCTCTACGGAAATTTTTGGGTTAAAAATAAATGAATCAATATTGTGTTCTTAGGAACGTCAGGCTTTAAGCGATAAGTAGCAAAAATGCGATTTGTTGGGGGAGTTCGCAAAATCATTTGATTTTGAATCTCAGTCCTGGCAAATTTCTGATGATGTTATTCAGTGATCCAAGATGCGTAAGATAAGATATGGCCATTAGTATTCAGAACCTGACCAAGACTTTCGGAGAGCAAAGAGCAGTTAATGATATCTCTTTTGAAGTCCCTCAGGGAACCATAACGGGTTTTCTTGGTCCGAATGGAGCAGGCAAATCTACTACCATGAAAATGGCAACAGGATACTTGAGACCTACGAGCGGTACCATTGTATTGGATGGGATGGATGTAGAGCAAAACCCGATCAAAGCTAAGTCTGTCACAGGGTACCTTCCGGAGCACAACCCTCTCTACCTGGAAATGTATGTGCGTGAATTTCTCCGGTTTATTGCATTGGCGTATGGGTTGAAGTCTTCACGAAAGCGGGTAGAGGAGATGATCAGTCTTGTGGGGTTGGAGCGGGAGAGAGGCAAGAAAATCAGTGCTCTATCTAAAGGTTACCGTCAGCGGGTAGGGTTAGCCAAAGCCTTAATTCATGACCCGAAGGTACTGATTCTTGATGAGCCTACATCAGGTCTGGACCCTAACCAGATACTGGAAATCCGTCAACTGATAAAAGATATCAGCAAGGATAAGACCGTCATTCTTTCCACTCATATTATGCAGGAGGTAGAGGCCATTTGCGAGCAGGTGGTGATTATTGATAAAGGACAGCTGGTGGCAAACGATAAGCTTTCGGTCCTAAAACAAGGTCTCAATGAAACCCAGGGTATTGTCCTTGAATTTGAAAGTGGTGTGGATCTTCAGCTTTTCATCAATGAGGGGTATGATCCGAAACCATATGGTGATAAGGCATTCCTCATCGAATCAGAAAAAGATGATCTACGGGCAGACCTGCTGAGGATAACGTCTGAAAATGATTTGCCACTTACCAGTCTGACCAAAGCCCAGAAGTCTTTGGAGGAGATTTTTCATCGGTTAACCCAAAAGCAGCCCGGAGTATGATCAGCATTTTTATCAAAGAGGTAAACGAGTTTTTGAATTCACTGATTGCCTATGTTGTTATAGGTGTTTTTCTCGTTGGCATTGGGTTGTTGATGTGGGTCTTTCCGGAGACAAATGTGCTGGACTACGGATATGCAAGTATGGAGACATTATTTACACTAGGTCCATATGTGTTTATGTTTTTGATCCCCGCCATTACGATGAGATCTTTTGCTGAGGAGAAACGAAATGGTACCATTGAGTTGTTGCAAACCCTGCCTTTCAGGGATTCGGAGATCATTTTGGGTAAATTCCTGGCTGGATTTTTCCTGGTTATTTTCTCTGTTTTGCCTACCCTCATTTACTATTTCTCATTGAACCGTCTGGGAAATCCCCCGGGTAATCTGGATACGCCGGGGATCATTGGCTCTTACATCGGGCTTCTTCTCCTGGGAGGAGTATTCACATCTATTGGAATCTTTTCTTCGGCTCTCACCGGCAATCAGATCGTATCATTTATTCTGGCCGCTTTCCTTTGTTTTTTTCTTTATGCTGGTTTTGACTCTTTGGCAGCAATTGATATCTGGTCCGGTTGGTCTTATACGGTCTCACAGCTGGGAATAACCGCTCATTATACATCCATAAGCAGAGGGCTGATTGATTTCAGAGATCTGGTTTACTTCATTAGTCTGATTGCTATAATGCTTTTACTCACACAACTAATCATTGGGTTAAAGAAATGAATTGGGGAAGTTACAAATTGAGTCTGGTACTTAGCCTTGCAGTAGGGTTGATGGTTGTTTGGTTGCTCTTTCAGGTGGCAGATCGTTTTAGGTTTCGCCTGGATATGACGGAAGAAAACCGGTATAGTATTTCCGAACCCACTAAATCGTTGCTTGAGCGACTGGATCAGGATGTGCTCATTGAAGTATACCTTGCAGGGGAAATGCCATCCAATTTTATTCGCTTTCAAACAGCTATTCGCGAGCTGCTGGATGAGTTTTCAGTCTACACTTCAGTTACATTTGATTATAAGTTTATTGACCCTGCTCAGGCCGAGAGCCAAAGGGCTCGGGATCAGTTTTTTCAGGGGTTGATCAACCTGGGCTTGCAGCCAAGTAGCATTAACTACACCAGGGATGGCAATACCAGTCAGAAATACATTTTTCCAGGCGCGATCATATCGTATGGTGGACAAGAACTGGCAGTAAACCTATTGAATGGAGATAGGACGGCAGGAGTAGACGCTATCATTAATCAGTCGATAGAAGGATTGGAATATGAGCTGGCTAGTGCTTTACAGCAATTAGCGGGGAGTGGACGGAAGCGTGTAGGCCTGGTCACAGGGCATGGAGAGCCTGACAGCACTCAGCTGGCAGGGTTGATCAATCTTGTGCTTTCTAAATATGATCTTTTTAAGGTTGATCTGCCTGATCGGACATCTCACATTACGGGTTACGACCTTTTGTTAGTTACTAAACCGACATTTGCTTTTTCTGAGAGGGAGAAGTTTTTGCTTGATCAGTATATTATGAAAGGTGGACGGGTGGCGTTTTTCTTAGATGCCCTACGTGTAAATATGGATAGTGCCTCAGGTGAGGGCACAGTGGCTATACCCTATGAAACCAACCTCACTGATCTCCTATTTAAATATGGAGTAAGAATCAATCAGGATTTTGCAGTAGACCTTAATTGCGGTGATTTTCCAGTGGTGGCAGGAAACGTGGGTAATCGACCTCAGATCCGTATGCTTCCCTGGCCGTATTTCCCGGTCATCACCAATTTCGGAGACCACCCGGCTGTGAAAAACCTGGATGCTATCCTGGCCAGGTTTGCTTCCACAGTGGATACGGTAAAGGCTGAGGGAGTCCGTAAAATGCCTTTATTAAAAACCTCTGCTAACTCTAAAGTACTGGGAGCTCCTGTTACTGTGGCGTTTAATGATCTGCAGGCAAAACTTTTACCGGAAAAATTTCAAAGTGGTCCACAGACGCTGGGCTACTTACTGGAAGGTAGGTTTTCTTCTCTTTTTAAAAACAGATTTCCTCCTAATGGATTTGATCGTAATACCATCATCGGGGATGGACAGCTAAACAAGCTGGTGGTGATAGCGGATGGGGATATAGTACGAAATGAACTAAGTCTGGAAGATGGCAGGCCTCTGGAGCTTGGAGTGGACCCCTACAGCCAGATGAACTATGCCAGTGAAGCATTTATCATGAATCTGATTGATTACCTTCTGGATGAAGACGGCCTCATTCAGACCCGGTCAAAAGAGCTAAAGATCCGGCCGCTCAATAAAGTGAAGGTCAGACAGGAGCGGATTAAATGGCAGGTTATCAACCTGGTGTTGCCGGTTATTGCCCTTATCCTTTTCGGTGTAGGAAAATGGGCCTGGAGAAAAAAACGCAATCAGTATTAATATGAAAAGAAACAAACGACTTGCTGTTATTTTCCTGGCTTTATTGCTGATTAACCTTTCTTTTTTATTGGTTGAGGAGAAATCGTCCTCTGTATCATTTGAGGAAGACCTCTTTACTTTGAGCGATACTGCGGGTGTTCAGTCTGTTACTATCAGGTATCCCGAAACAGCAATTGAGCTGAAAAGGTCCGGCAAAGGATGGATGCTTAATGATGAATATCCTACTGATGGAGGGTTACGTGAGTTGCTTTTTTCGATTATACAGCGAGTCAGGGTGAAGAAGCCGGTGGCAATAGATGTGCCTCAGGATGCTTCACTGATCAGCATTGCTGGAGAGGATCCGCTTTCTTTTTATGCGTGGGGCAACCCAACCAAAACCAAAACTTACTTTAGTCTGGAGGACAGGGATAAAGTATATGAGGTAGGCATACCCGGCTATAACGAATATCTGGGGCAGATTTTTGAACTCAACAGTGACCAATGGCGGGACCGACTTGTTTTTAATGGTAGCTGGAGGACTATCCAGGAGCTTACACTGGATTATCAGCAATCTGATTCAGATGACTTTACGATCCGTTTTGATGATAATTTCTTCAGAGTAGCGGGTGTAAGTCAAATTGATTCTTCGGCTGTTGTAGACTATCTCAACCAGTTTCAATACTTTGAAGTGAACGAATGGATAAGTGAGGGGCGGTTTGACCGTTATGATAGTTTATCTCGCAAACCTCCTTTAGCTACCTTGACTATTTTTACTATCAATCTGGACGAACCAGTTATTTTTGATATCTTTCCTCGTATCAAAAATGAGCCCATACATTTGGTATCTGACCATAATAATAATCTTATGGTAATTGATCGATCCAGAATGCTTAGTATCTTACGAAAACGTAATGATTTCAGTGTGGAGGACTAAGCAAAATTCTACGTGCTATTTCTCATTTTTTGTTCTTAAATTTGACGCCCGAGAAAATCCACCACCTTCTTTGCTTGAAGGGTTTGGAAAGGGAGCCTGCTTTTCGCCGGCAATTTTTACAAGATTCAAAAATGCAATCTGGTTTTAGGCACTGAACAGGGTCTCAGACCGATGACTGCTAAAAATAAAATTTTACACAAATGAAATTTATTGTATCATCTTCCTACCTATTGAAGCAGCTTTCAGCGATAAACGGGGTTATTACTACTAATCCGGTAGTTCCTATTTTGGAGAATTTTTTGTTTGAGATCAGTGATGGAACGTTGACTATTACGGCTTCAGACCTGCAAACCAGTATGATCACTGAACTGGAAGTGGAAGCAAAGGAGGATGGTAGCATTGCAATACCTGCAAAAATTTTATTGGAAACATTAAGAAACCTTCCGGAGCAGCCGGTTACTTTCTCCATAGATGCAGATACTTACAGTATTGAAATCAACTCAGATAATGGTCGCTATAAATTATCCGGAGAAAATGCAACGGACTTTCCTAAGATACCTACGGTTTCAGACGGATATGCTGTGAACATGTCTTCTGGTGTACTGGCGCAGGCGATCAATAATACCATTTTTGCCACAAGTAACGATGAGCTTCGTCCGGCAATGACTGGTGTGTACATTAAGCTGGATGAAACCAACACCACCTTCGTCGCTACGGATAGCCACAGACTGATTCGTTACAGAAGGGTGGACATAGCAGCTGATATGGCGCATAGCATGATCATTCCACGGAAAGCATTGACACTGCTCAAGGCGACCCTGCCTTCTGAAAATACCAATGTAAATCTTGAGTTTAATGCTTCTAATGCATTTTTCAACTTCAGTAATGTGAAGATGATCTGCCGACTGATCGATGAGCGGTTTCCGGATTATGAGAATGTAATCCCTTCTGATAATGAAAACAAAATGAATATCAATAAGGGTGAACTACTCAACTCATTGAAGCGAATCGCGATCTACGCAAACAAAACTACTCACCAGGTGAGACTCAAAATCACCGGAAGCGAGCTGATGGTGTCGGCAGAAGATCTGGATTTTTCAAATGAAGCTAACGAGCGATTGTCTTGTGAGCATGATGGAGAAGATATTGAGATCGGGTTCAACGCTAAGTTTCTTATTGAAATGCTGAACAACCTGGATGCGGAAGAGATCACCCTCAAGCTAAATGCACCAAATCGCGCTGGTATCATTTTGCCGGTGGAGCAGGATGAGAATGAAGATATTCTTATGCTGGTTATGCCTGTGATGTTAAATAATTATGTTTAAAATTAGTCGTCCAGCCTGGTAGTATAACTACAAAGCTGCATGATGTCCTTTCTGTATTACATTTTACTTCTTGCTCAGGAGCGTTCTGCGTTGATCATTCAGGTTGAGGGAATTGAAACCTTACAAGGTCAGGTAATGGTGGCGGTATATGATGGTCCTGACAACTTCATGGATGAAGACAGAATGCACCGTGCTGAAGTTGTGGGGCTTGGTAATGGCTCTCCATCGGTATCGATCGAATTGCCAGCGGGAACCTATGCCGTCTCCTTATTTCATGACCTCAATTCAAACAAAAAACTAGTGCCTAATGGCACAGATATTCATCAAATACAACAATCTGTTAATCAACTATTTACGTAGTATTTTAATATACTGCATTTTTGCAATCTATCACTAGATGCCAATTTTGTAGGTATCCCCAAAGAGCCTTATGGCTTTTCTAGTAACCCCAAAAGTGTCTTTGGTCCTCCGAATTTTGAGGAAGCAGCCTTTCAGGTGAAACAAGATACAGTGATCAGTATCCGACTGAACTAAACGAATCAGGGTCATCTACTTCGATGTAAGCCCGCAGATGCTCTACTTGCTCATGAGACATCTTCTCCAGTGTGTAGTGAGGCATGTATTCCTTATGGCCATACTCTGAATATGTTCCCTTTCGAATGATCTCGTAGATGGATTTCTGCGAATTGTCCGTGATAT
This sequence comes from Marinoscillum sp. HNIBRBA16962, assembly GCF_057801515.1. Taxonomy (NCBI): domain Bacteria; kingdom Pseudomonadati; phylum Bacteroidota; class Cytophagia; order Cytophagales; family Reichenbachiellaceae; genus Marinoscillum; species Marinoscillum sp. HNIBRBA16962. Next base: position 1,661,426 of record NZ_CM173603.1, read on the forward strand.
GTCTTTCAAGCCAGTTGAGGCTCAGCTTTGTGTTGTCCAGGATCACATCGCTCTCTCCCTGTGGACGGTGGCAGTGTTGACAACCCAGTTCGTAAATTGCTTTTCCCAGTTTCGGGTCACCCTTGTAGGGATAACCTTCCTGCTTGTTTTTTGGAGGATCTACAAATGTAGCGGGAGATTTTTGGAGGTATTTAGACTTAATCAATTTGATTTTGTCTGCGTTGCTGAGTTGGTCACCATTTAGGGAGGTCCATTCAGGTGGTGAAATGTCCAGATCCTCCATGTTCATCTGCAGGGACCAAAAGTAGGCCAGTATATTATCGAGCTCCCAGTCCTTTAGCGACCGTCCCTGAGAGCAAACTGTAGCACACAGCTTGATGGATTCAGCAAGACTTTTTTCGGCTTTTTTTACCAGATCTCCATATTTCAGTACATAATCATCGTTGTACCATGTTTCACGATTGACCATCCCCCAGAATGTGGATCCCTGCAAATAGGGTATTTTGTTTTCTATAGCATATTCGAGCCTGGCTTTTTGATCCACTACACTCAAATCCTGGTCCTCGCGTTCCAGGTTGTGGCAGCTTGTACAGGTATAGTACTTACTGATGAAGCTGGTTTTTGATCCGTCGGGGGCAGTGGTTTTGCCCAACTTCACAAGCTCTTCACCACTTTTTATCATTTCAGGAGTGATTTCTTCTATATAATGTCCAGGCTTTTTTTCGCCCAGGCTGAATAGTACTTCCGCTACAGGGTCAGTTTTTTCAAAGGGTCCTGGAGATATTTTTAATACCGGCGCCAGGGCTACTGACAGCCCTGCTAAAATGATGACTGTGATTGGATGCCTCTTCATGATCACCTGATTTTTCTACCTTTTATAGTAAAGTCTCGAGTTATGTTAAATCCAAAGTGGATGCCACCATCCAGCCAGGAATCAAATGTCTCAGCAATAAAAAACTTTTCGATCATACCCCGGCTGTTGCCAAAGTGGAGCTGGAAGACATGCCCCTTCGTATCAATTTGAAATCCGACAGCAAGTGATTGGTAGTATTGAGGGCTGGGGCCTGGTTCTCCATCTGGCAGATAAGAGGGGGGAGTAGCATAATACTCTACGGAAAAGCTCCAGTTTTTAAGGAATTGATATTGGCCGGCTACTCCCAGTGATAGTATGTCATTTTTCTCGTCATCGGCTACAAGATTTCTGTGAAGAATTGTTGGCATTAGCTGTAGGCTTAACTTCGGTCCAAACTTTCTGGCAATCAAAAGCTGGCCCGTATAGGCAAGCTTTTGTTCTAAAGTGAGTTCTATATCGGGTCTTTTCAAGGTTCTCATTGCCGCAGAGCCCAATAATGTAAGCGAGACAGGCATCACCCTATCTCCCGATGACTGAGCCAAAAGTTTGTATTTGATATATCCATCTACCGGTTTGTCCAGATCGCTGGTTCGTCCTATGCCTATGCTTAGGTTATTAGTGATGCCATAATCCAGGCCCATTCGCATGCTTGCATTGTCCAGCCCAAACATGTCGCTGATGCCGCTATTGATGGTGCCAAACCTGTGAGAAATGATAAATGTCAGGATGCCTTCTGTATTGGTTTCAACAGAGTGGCCATTGACAATTCGCGTATCGTCAAAAGTCTGATAAGCATAGTTGATTTGACAAATGGAGAGCAATGGAATAGAAATTAAACAAGTAAGTAAAAAATAACGCATAGATCGATAAGTGTTAAGGGTTAGTATCTAAGGTAATCGAATCCACTGATTTAAATGGTGATTAGTATTTTACATAAAAGAGGGAACATAGAAAAAGTACGGCTTACATGAGGTTCCCATAATCAATTGGCTTGTTTTGTATACACTAGAATACGCCCGTCCATTGGGTTTTAGTTGCTTCCGTAAAAAAATAATTACTTGATTAATTATAAGCCGACTACCGGAGTAGTATGCTCCGGGAAAATCCTGAAGTAACTCTCAAGTATGAGTAGCTGAGACTCCCTCCAGTTCCTCCTTTCTGAATTTGAACAGGAAGTTGCCTAAAAAGAAGGCGCCTATTCCGCTGAAGACATGCCATAGGAAATGAGAACCCATGGGTAAAAAGGAGATAGGGAACTGATCCAACTCTCTGAACAGTAAGGAAATAAGCAGGAAAGTGATACTTAAAAAAATATCACGAGTATGCCGAAACTGGTGTTGTTTCAGGTAAATCAATATAGGCAGGAAAAACATGGTGCCAGAAATAAAATACCCAATGTTGACTGCCAGTTCGTTTGGTAAAAACTCAAAAAGCAGAAATCTGAGTATAACAAAAGGGGAGACAATAAAAATAGCCTGATACCATTTTGGCACTACCTTAAACCAAAAGTATACACCAATTAAAATGGTCAGGAGTGCCGCGGGCAATACATCCATGATCAGTAGCAGGTTGCTTGATCTGAAGGCATGATAAAGAACACTTCCGGAACCTCCTATAATCAGGAAAGCAATGCATATGTAAATAAATAGATATCTCTTAATTCTAAACTCTAACTGAAATGCCCAATAGATAGCAGGGAGAATAATCGCCAGTGATGAAATGGAATTCCACGGTTCTACTACTAAGCTCGATAGGTTTGTTTCAGCATAGACGGGCCCTCCGTCAATTGGCATTTGGATCATTTGAGTACTTTCAATTGTGTTTTTCTACAGGAAGCTTTCGAAATTGGCAAAATCCCATTAATATGTCTAAATTCTGCAGAGTAATCTGCGAATTTAATTTCACTTACGTAGGTGTAATTTGTTTCGTTCCAAAATAGTTTCTGATAAGCCCGGAAAGTCGTATGTCTGACCAGATTAGAATATTGTATGTAGATGATGAGCGTGGAAATATAGATTATTTTCGTTCTGTTTTCAGGAGGGAATATGATATCGTCACGGCCAATTCCGGAGAGGAAGGCTTAAAAATACTTGAGGACCAAAGTGATATACCTGTTATACTTACAGACCAGAGAATGCCCAGGATGACTGGCGTGGAGTTTTTGCGTAATTCTATTGATATAGCCAATGATAGTATCCGTATTTTGGTGACCGGATATGCAGATATGGAGACGGTCATTAATGCTATTAACCTGGGTCATATATATTACTACATCTCTAAACCCTGGACGTATGATGAGATGCAGATTATCATTAAAAGGGCTATCGAAACCTACAAGCTCAGAATATCTAACAAAGAGCTCCTCCTGAAGTCTGAGCGAATGGAGAAGGAACGAGTGATCTCCCAGCTGGAAAACCTCAGGAACCAGGTCAATCCACATTTTTTATTTAATTGTCTTAATACGCTTCATGCGCTGGTTTACGAAAATGGCGAAGCCCGGGAGTTTGTAAAAAAACTGGCAAGTACTTACCGTTATTTGCTTGAACACAATAAAAACCTTGTTTCTTTGGGTGATGAGGTTAACTTTGTAGAAAATTATATTCACCTGCAACGCGTCCGTTTTAAGGAGGCATTGAGTTTTGAAAACAGGGTAGAGAAAACCCTCCATAATCAAATGCTACTCCCAAGTGCTTCTTTGCAACTGTTGGTTGAAAATACCCTGAAGCACAATAAGGTCACAAAAGAAGATCCCTTAACGATCGAGGTGTTTACCGATGAGAGCTGGCTGGTTGTCCGAAATAATTTTCAACCTAAATACAGGGTGGAATCGACAGGTATTGGTCAGGAAAACCTGAAAAAGAGGTTTTCTTACCTTTCGTTAAAAGATCCTGAGTTTTATCTGGACGATAAATTTTATGTGTCGAAAATTCCATTATTGGAAGATAAGAGTTAAATTATTGATTGCTTATGTTAGATGTTGCTATTATAGAAGATGAGCCTTTAGCAGCAGACGATCTGGAGAAGACACTTCAACAAGTTGATAAAGAAGCGAAGGTAAAAGTGAAATTAGAAAGTGTTGAGTCTGCTATTTCATGGCTCAGTAAAAATGATGTGGACCTTATCCTTTCCGATATTGAGTTGGGGGATGGTTTGAGTTTTGATATTTTCAATCAGGTAAGAAAAAAAGAAACACCTATCATAATTACTACAGCATATGATCAGTATGCTATTCGGGCCTTCAAAGAAAACAGCATTGATTATCTGCTAAAACCCATAGACAAAACAGAACTGGACAGGGCAATCAAAAAGTATAAAAACTGGAAGACAGACGGTAAAGATTTTGATATCGGAAACCTGCTGGATGCTCTTCGACCTTTTCCTGATCAACAATACCAGGAACGATTTTTGGTGACACTTGGCGAAAAGATCCATTCCATTCCGGAAAGTGAGGTAGCATATTTTTTTAGTGAAGATCGTTATACGTTTTTAGTGACAAGGCAGGGCAATCAACATATCATCAATAACAATCTGGGAGATCTTGAAGGTAGTCTCAATCCCAAGAATTTCTACCGGATCAACAGAAAGTTTATTATTTCCTATAAAGCTATAAATGGAATGGTGGCTTTCTCCAAGAGCCGCGTAAAGATCAATTTAGTCCCGCCACCCCCTAACGCAATGGATGTGATCGTAAGTGTGGAAAGGTCCGGTCCATTCAAAAAGTGGCTGAATGATTAACGATTAAAGTGTTCAGTAAATGACATTTTCTTGCGAACATTTAGTTCCGGGATCAGGTTAAAATAAGATCATGTCAGAAGTCATTACCTCAAACAAAAAACTTAACGAGGACATCCTGAAGCGTTTCAATCAGGTCCGCACCCAATCCATTTATCTTTGCAACCCCCTCGAAAAGGAGGATTTTGTGGTCCAGCCAGTCGTAGACGTAAGTCCTCCAAAATGGCACTTAGCACACACCACATGGTTTTTTGAGGTGTTTGTATTGGTGCCTTATCTCAAGGGTTACAAGCTTTATCATCCTGATTATCCATACCTGTTTAATAGCTACTACGTATCTGCAGGCGACCGGTGGACACGAGCAGAAAGAGGACATCTTACACGACCCACCGTGGATGAAATTTTACAATACAGGCTACATGTAGAAAAACATGTGATGAGGCTTTTAGAAACTCATGAGCTCAATGCAAAGCTTACTTATACGATGGAAATCGGGCTTCAGCATGAACAACAGCACCAGGAACTTCTGGTTTACGATATCAAATACATCCTGGGGCATAATCCACTATTTCCGGCTTACAGGGAGGACCTGTTAAAGCCGGAAGGAGAATTGCAGCAAAAGAAATGGCTAAGTGTGGATGCGGGTGTATATGAAGTTGGGTTTGAGGGAGATGACTTTTGTTTTGATAATGAGAAAGGCAGGCATAAGGTGTTTCTTCATTCTTTTGAGATAGCTTCTTGTCCGGCTACTAACGGGGAATACCTTGAGTTTATGCAGGATCGTGGGTATGAAAACCATAGGCTCTGGCTTTCAGACGGATGGGACTGGCTGGCAAATCAGCCCGTGAAGGCACCTATGTATTGGATCAAAGAAAATGATCAGTGGTATCAGTACACATTGAGAGGCCTGGAGCAGGTAGATCCGGAGGCACCGGTAACTCATGTTTCTTTTTATGAAGCAGATGCGTTTGCTAAATGGAAGGGGGTACGTTTGCCTACCGAGTTTGAATGGGAAGTAGCTGCCGGTAAATATGAGCCGGAGATCCCTGAAGATGCCAATTTCATTGAGCGGGGTTTTTTCCAACCTATCCCATCAAGCAACTATGGCTTTTATGGAAATACCTGGGAATGGACCTCCAGCGCTTACCAGCCATATCCGTTTTATGAAGCGCCTGATGGAGCTTTGGGAGAATACAATGGTAAGTTTATGGTAAATCAAAAAGTTTTGAGAGGAGGGTCCTTTGCCAGCCCACGAAATCACTTGAGGCTGACATATCGAAACTTTTTTCATCCACATTTACAGTGGTTGTTTAGCGGGATTAGGCTGGCCCGCCATAATTAAATTAATTTTAACCTCTGTAAAATCAACATCAAACTCGTGCAGATGAATCAATTCAGTCAGGATGTTTTGACTGGTCTTTCCTCAACTCCCAAAAAACTCTCCTCAAAATACTTCTATGATGAAAGAGGTGATGAGTTGTTTCAGCAGATCATGCACCTGAAGGAGTATTACCTTACAAGAGCCGAGCTGGAAATTTTTCAGACACAAAAAGAGAAGATCCTTAGTCTCATAAAGCCAAATGGTGCCTTCAAGCTTATTGAGCTTGGGGCAGGGGATGGGCTGAAGACGAAGGTGCTTTTAAAATATTTTGTGGAGCAAAATGTTAATTTCAGCTATATGCCGGTAGACATTTCTCCAAATGTCCTCGATCAGCTGGAGGCTACACTAAAGGAGGAAGTCAACGATCTGGACATTAAGCCATTGGTTGGCGATTATTTTCAGGTGTTATCAGAGCTTAAGTTCAAAGACGATTCCAGAAAGGTGGTCTTTTTCCTGGGTTCTAATATTGGTAATTTCCTGGACAATACAGCCAAAAGTTTTTTGAAAAGTATTCATGACAACCTGCGCAAGGGAGACATACTGATGATCGGGATTGACCTGAAGAAAGAGCCCCAACGAATACTGGCGGCATACAATGACGCTTCGGGGGTTACCAGGCAATTCAACCTGAATCTCCTGATGCGCATCAATACGGAGTTGGGGGGGAATTTCGACCTGAACTCCTTTATGCACCATCCGGTCTATGACCCTCTTAGCGGCGAATGCAGAAGTTATCTGATCAGTAAAAAGAAACAGGAGGTAGCCATTACCTCTCTGCAGCGGTCGTTTGAGTTTGATGCCTGGGAGCCGATCTTTGTGGAAGTTTCTAAAAAATACAGCCCCCAGGAGATTGAGCAGCTAGCTGTAGAAACCGGCTTTCATGTAGTAGACAATGTGTATGACAATGAAGGGTTATTTACGGATACTGTATGGGAAGTAAGATAATTTTTGGCTGAGTTGATTTCCCCTTCAAAATATTCGGGTAAATTTGCCCTCCATTCGCGCACGTGGCGGAATTGGTAGACGCGCCAGGTTGAGGGCCTGGTGGCCGTTCTAGGCCGTGGAAGTTCGAGTCTTCTCGTGCGCACATTCAGAAAAAGTCCGGAAATACCGGACTTTTTTACATTAAAGATCAACCCCTATGCAAGTAAACGTACCTCTTCTTAAATCCATCTGTGAAATAGCCGGAGCCCCGGGTTATGAGGATCCTATCAGAAATCTGGTTATTCAGGAGATCAAAGATCATGTAGATGAGTATTCCATCGATAATATGGGGAATGTGATAGCCATTAAGAAAGGATCAAAAAATCCTGAAGGAAAGAAAGTAATGGTAGCTGCTCACATGGATGAGATTGGTTTCCTGGTATCTCATATTGATGATAATGGGTTTATTCGTTTCCAAACCCTTGGGGGATTTGATCCCAAGACACTGACAGCTCAACGTGTTATTATACATGGTAAAAAGGATGTTATCGGCGTAATGGGTAGTAAACCCATCCATGTTATGAAACCTGAGGAGAGAAACAAACCGCCCAAGATTGATGAGTATTTCATTGACTGTGGGATGTCAAAAAAAGAGGTGGAAGAGCTTATTGAAATCGGTAACCCAATTACCAGGGAGCGTGAGCTTATTGAAATGGGTAACTGCGTAAATTGTAAATCAATTGATAACCGGGTATCCGTTTATATCCTTATAGAAGCTTTAAAGAATATAAAAAATCCCGCTTTTGATTTTTATGGAGTTTTCACTGTTCAGGAAGAAGTAGGGATTAGAGGTGCGAATGTAGCGTCTCATACCATCAATCCGGACTTTGGGATTGCATTGGACACTACTATAGCCTATGACCTGCCTGGCGCTCAGTCTCACGAGCAGGTAACAGCCCTGGGTAAAGGAACCGCTATCAAAATCATGGATGCTATGACCATCTGTGACTCCAGAATGGTAAGATTTCTTAAGGAGACTGCTAAAAAGCATGAAATCACCTGGCAACCTGAGATACTCGCTGCAGGAGGAACGGATACCGCAGGTGTACAGCGCATGGGTAAGAACGGGTCCATAGCCGGAGCAATCTCCATTCCTACAAGACATCTGCACCAGGTGATAGAAATGTCCGATAAAAACGACATCATTTCCTCAATCAATTTGCTGATTCATGCGTTAGAAGATATAGATACTGCCAGCTGGGAGTATTAGATTCTTTGTGTCGTATGAAATATTTGTTGTCCTTTTGTTTAATGCTTGTGGGACTAAATGTATGGTCTCAGGACCTGATTCGGTTTTCCGGGGTTATACTGGATAATGAAGAACTGGAGCCGGTCATTGGGACTACTATATTGAACACCACCAGGGGAGGAGGTTCGGTTAGTGACAGCATTGGTTTCTTTACCATTCGGGCGAAACCGGGAGACACGTTGCTTTTTAGTGACGTCCGCTACGAGAGATCTACCTTTGTCATTCCGGAGATACTGGAGAAGAGCGACTATGGGATGATACAGGTTTTAATCCAAAACGCCCGGGAACTCGATGAGGTGAAAGTCTTTTCTTTTCCATCTGAAGACGACTTTCGGACCGCCTTTCTGGAAGTAGATCCTAAACCCGGTATAGAAATGAGGGCTTTGGAGAAAAAGCGGGAGCTAATGGAAACCGTGCGTAATGCCTATGAAAATGAGCGGTATTATTATGACAATTGGGCTGACAGGCGTCTTTATGAACTTTCAGGACAAATACCCCCCAATCATTTTTTAGATCCGATCAGATGGACCAATTTCATCAGAGATTTCAGAGAAAAGATCAAGGAATAAAAAAAGCCCCTGGCGAAATCAGAGGCTTGAATCTTTTGTTGCTGATCAATTTCTACTTTTTGTCATCGTCATCAGCAAATTTTACTGCTGAAGCATGACCGTGCTTATAACTGTGCGTGATTTTCTCGGTTTGAGCAAGGAGAAGTGCCGAAATGATGAAAACCATGTGGATCACAATTTCTATGATAATTCCTTCTGCTCCTGCTTTTTGCTCAGCTTCACGGTAGTCAATAAATGTTTTGAGGAGCTGCACCCCGGAAATTGATGCCAGCGAAGTAGCCAATTTAATTTTTAATTGACCTGCATCCAGGTCTTCAAGCCATAGTGGTTTGTCTTCATGCATATCCACATCTATACGACTTGTAAAGATGGAATACCCACCTATAGTTACCATAACCACCAGGTTCATCACCATGGAAATATCCACAAGCCCGAGGATACGTAACATCATTTCAGTCTCATGTAATGAAGTAGTTTGCTGAAATGTGTGATATAATTCCTGAAAAAATTTAACCAGATAAAGAAAGGAACCGATAATCAGACCGGTGTAAAGTGGAGCTTGTACCCAACGGCTCCAAAACATAAATCCTTCAAAGAAATTCTCAAATCTTTTGATACCAGAATCTGCCATTATGCTTGTAATGTTAATTTGAGCGGAAAGATACGATATTCTGAATGTGAAAATCGAACGATTAATTGAAAAATCGCTATTCGGATATCAAAATCACTTTTGATCCGGCAATTAAATCATGAAGACCTCTTTTTTCAGGGTGAAAAATAATCACTCCATACCCGATGAAGAGTGTTGCTATGGTGACTATTTTACCAAGAGTTCGTATGATAATCCTAGGCCATCCCAGAGATCTGTTCCCGGCAGAGACTACCTGGAGATTCAAAGTCTTTTTACCGGGAGTACCATGCCATTTGCTGGCGACAAAACCTGCCTCGTATATCAAAGTAAGAATGAAGCATGAGATATATAAAAGGGTGTCTACACTTATCAAAAAACTCAGAAGGTAGAACAAAGGCAATAAAATTACCAGGTCAATATTGTGGGCCATGAGGCGCACCCAGAATCCCGCGTGTATTTCTCCTGATAGTTGTCCCTGATCCATAGCGAGGTTTTATTTAGAAATTACAAGCGAAGCTATCCCATTTAGCAATGAATGAGAACATCTGGCCTTTTTACTTTAAGTTGGCACCCTGTAAAGAAGCGCTTTAAACTATGGTTATTCCACTAAAAACTTTAAATTGAATCCGCCAAAATGCTGTGGACATGAAAGTTTTAAAGGTAATAGGGACCATTGTAGTAGCGATACTTCTTGTCATCGTGCTAGCCATATACCTGTTACCCACTACCGCTCACATGAAGCGGAGTATAATTGTAGATACAGATGCTGATCCGGTTTACAGAGAGCTGATTTCATTTCGGAATTTTAATACATGGTCTCCCTGGGCAGAAAAAGATCCCGCAGCTACTTATATATATGAAGGTCCGGAATTTGGAGTAGGGGCCAGGGTCCTTTGGAAAAGCGAAGATCCTGATTTGGGGAATGGTTCAATGGAAATTGTAGAGGCAATACCAAACAAACAGGTCACAAGTGTGCTCAGGTTTGATGAGTACGAAAGCACCCCTTATGGAACGTTTTCGCTGGAGCCCCTTTCAGGAGGTAAAACGAAAGTTACCTGGTCTTATGATGAGTACGATGTACATGGATTTGCTAAAATATTTATGCTGGGAATCGATGGGTTTCTCGGTAGAGACTGGGAGCTGGCCCTTGAGAGATTAAAGGAGCGGGTAGAGTCAGCCCCGGACTTTACTACGGAAGTTAGTCTTGAAGAGGTTTCGGCCACATGGATAATCGGCGTGCAGGATACCTCACTCAATGATCCCGCTATGATATCTGTGAAAATGGCCCAGCAGTTTGGTGACCTCATGTCCTTTTTTGCTGAGAGAGAAATAGAGCCTGCAGGATACCCAATTACGATCTATACTACACAAGACGCCTATGCATTGTCCTTTATTTGTGGCATTCCGCTACCGGTGGAAGTTGACAGTGTGGAAGGGTTCTCTACATATGAAACGTATGAAGGCCTGACTATCCGTTCTCTATATCAGGGGGATTACAGTGGACTGGAAATAGCCCATGAAGAAATCAAAGAATTTGCTGCCTTCTATCACTATGAAATCATAGGCAATCCCTGGGAGGAGTATGTTACAGACCCATCTTTAGAACCAGATCCGCAGGATTGGGTGACCTGTGTTTACTATCCGGTTCGTTGATTGTTTGGTGAAATGGCAATCTTACCAAACCATTAACGGTCCTTACTGAAATCTTTATCATTTTTTATCGTATTATTTCAATTATTGAAATAATACCAAACTGACTATAAAAAATGCAATAAAAATCCCCATTAACTAACGGATTTGTATGGATTATCATTAAAGTACCCCTAAAATTGTATGAAATGAAAAAATTAATCATTTAACGGTTATTTCATCTAATAAAAAGGTCAAATCCTTGCAAATATGATCTCATAAGTTCCAACTTTGTAATGAATTCAAACACTCAAAGTAAAAGGACTATGAGAAATTCAATCAAACACCTGATGGCGTTATTAATAGTTTTTAGTGCCATCGCTTCAGCCAGATCAGCAGACTCAATTGAAATGGCAACTGTATGTAAAATCGTAGCGGAAAATGACGATCACTACAAAGTGATCTACCAGGCTGCGAAGCGACAAAATGTGACTATTCAGCTTTTTGATGATAAGAACCAGTTAGTTTATTCAGAAGGTCTTACTTCTTCAGCATTTGTTAAACGTTTTGATTTGACAAACCTGCCTGTTGGTAGCTACCAAATGCAGGTAAAAGCGGAGAATATCGATTTCAAAGAGGATATTAAGTTAGGAGATGTTTCAGGTTTCAATGTATTCCTTACTCCTCAGAGCAAGAGAGAGATATCCTTTGTAGGATCACATGAAGATGGAAAAGATATGACCCTCTTCATTCTTGATGATGCCAATGAGGTGGTATACAGAGAAAGCTTTGAAGACACAAAGCAGATTCATAAGAAATACAATTTCGAAAAACTGCATTCAGAAGGTGTTTCATTTGTGTTTTATCACAATGATCAGCTGATCAAAGAGCAGAAATTCGATTTCTAATACCGGATAATCCGGGAAGTACGTAATTAAATAACAAATACTTCTTCATTCTTCATACGATAGAAAGGGTGCCGGTTTCCAGCATCCTTTTTTTATTGGATTTTGCAACTCCGGGAAAATATGGATTGACCCGGAATCACCTTGATAACTATCAGGGGGTATTGCCCATGCCCCAACACGCTGAAAGAAAAATACTCCCCTGTAGCTGAGAAGGGTTTTCGTACCTGAGGGCGGACGGTCCGACGTATCAGTCGAACCGGCACTCCTTGCGGAGTTAGTCCATTATAAAAAAATAAACCCTCCTCATGTTTGTGAGAAGGGTTTTCGTACCTGAGGGCTGACGGTCCGACGTATCGGTCGAACCGGCACTCCTTGCGGAGTTTAGTCGATTATAAAAAAATAAACCCTCCTCAGATTTTGAGAAGGGTTTTCGTACCTGAGGCTGGACGGTCCGACGTATCGGTCGAACCGGCACTCCTTGCGGAGTTTAGTCGATTATAAAAAAATAAACCCTCCTCAGATTTTGAGAAGGGTTTTCGTACCTGAGGCTGGACGGTCCGACGTATCGGTCGAACCGGCACTCCTTGCGGAGTTTAGTCGATTATAAAAAAATAAACCCTCCTCATGTTTGTGAGAAGGGTTTTCGTACCTGAGGGCGGACGGTCCGACGTATCGGTCGAACCGGCACTCCTTGCGGAGTTAGTCCATTATAAAAAAATAAACCCTCCTCAGATTTTGAGAAGGGTTTTCGTACCTGAGGCCGGAATCGAACCGGCACTCCTTGCGGAACACGAGTTTGAGTCGTGCGCGTCTACCAGTTCCGCCACTCAGGCATTTTGTTTAGTAGACTGCCTTTCTCTTTTGGAAAGGAGGGCAAAAGTATCCAATCACATTAATTTATACAACTAAATTTACTTATGGTTATAGAGATTAAGCGAGCTCTTTCACCAGCTTTTTCAGCCGCTTGATCTTACGACCATAGATCAGGTGGATCAAATAAGTCAGGATCAGACCAATAATGGAAAGCATCACTATTGAAACACCTATTGAAATGAGCCAGAAATTTAGGTTTCCCTTCATTTCTTCAGTGATGCTTCCGTTATTCACGCCATCCATCAGCCCTTTAATCAGTCCTACAATCAATGAAACCCATATGACCACTTTGTAGTGCAGCAGGAAAAAGTTTAGGTAGCGATATAGTTTCTTTAAGCCTGTCCTTACGTCTTCGCTGTAGCTAAACTCTCTAACCTCAGAAATTAAGAACCTGTAATAGAAGATATAAGCAACAGTAATTACAAGAAAGCTGGCGCCCCAAATGTAATCTGTAGTGTCAATAAAGAACCAATAGACAAGCAGAGGAATAAAGGCAACGTTGAGCCAGAATTCAATGGATAAGATCACTTTTATCCAATAGAGGGTCCCTTTAGACCTTGACCGAATGGTCTGATCCACGTCTATATCCACTTTTTGGGAAAGCTGTTTCCCCTTTTCCCAGATCGATATGATGTCCAGCTCCTTAGCCATTGATCATTTTCTTCAGTTTTTCTTTTAGCCGCTTCACTTTCACGCCGACGTTTGAAACCGTCATACCAAGGATCTCACTGATCTCCTGGTAGCTTTTCTTTTCCAAATAGAGGAGTATGATTGCCCGATCTGAGTCTTTAAGCTTACGAATGGCTTTGTACAGCAGATCTACCTGCTCCTTCTCTGTAGTATCAGTATCTTCTCTTACCTCCAGGTTGGTAATGGGCTCGGTTTCCAGCTTTTTCTTTCTCCTGGTAGCCAGACACACGTTTAATGCTACCCGGTATACCCAGGTAGAAATCCTGGAGTTTCCGGCAAATTTCTGATGAGACTTCCATAGCTGGATTGTCACCTCCTGTATCAGATCTTTCAGCTCTTCCTCATCACATGAGTATGCCCGGCATATGTGGGTGATGATACCCATATTTTCGGTCACAAATGCTTTGAAAAAGTGCTCTGACACGATGTTAGGTTAGATGCGGAAACATAAGATTTTCTTACATCAAATGGTTATTTTTTTGCCCGTCGTTTAAATCCGCCACGTTTCTTTTCCGGGGCTTTTTCAGCAAGCTCTTTGCATTCCTCATAGGTAAGCTCTTCGGGCTTTTTGTCTTTTGGAATTTTCACATTCTTCTTGCCAAATTTGATGTAAGGGCCATATTTGCCGTTTAAAACAAAGACATTTTCGTCTTCATCAAAGGTCTTGATGTACTTATTAGCATCCTGCTCCCGTTTTTCCAGAATCAACTCAATAGCTTCCTCTGCAGTGATGCTAAGCGGATCCTGATCTGGTTTCAGGGACGCAAATTTACCATTGTGACGAATGTAGGGACCGTACCTCCCTACTGCGGCAGTCATCACCTCACCCTCATACTCACCAACCTCTCTTGGAAGTTTGAATAATTCTATGGCATCTTCGAGTGTGATGTTTTCTAAAAGCTGTCCATGTCTAAGGCTGGCAAATTTTGGTTTCTCACCACCGTTTTCTTCATCCTCCATCTCTCCAAGCTGTACGTATGCGCCATATTTACCTAGCTTGGCGATTACGGGCTTGCCGGTTTTAGGATCAGTACCCAGCTCTCTGGAGGAATTGACCTCCGATCTTTTTAGCTGTGAGGTGTCCTCTACTTTGGAATGGAAATCACCGTAAAATGATCTGATCATTTGGGTCCAGTCCACCTTTCCATGGGAGATTTCGTCAAATTCCAACTCCACCTTGGCGGTAAAGGAAAAGTCAATCACATTTGGAAAATGCTCGACCAGAAAGTCATTAACGACCATTGCCGTATTCGTTGGGAACAGTTTATTCTTCTCCGTTCCGGTGACTTCTGTTTGTTCAGACTTTTCCACCTGGCCACCTTTCAGCCACAGCTCAGTGTAGTTTCGTTCATAGCCATCACGATTTTCTTTGGCCACGTAGTTTCGCTTTATAATGGTGGAAATGGTAGGAGCGTAAGTAGATGGACGGCCAATCCCCATTTCCTCGAGCTTTTTCACCAGGCTTGCTTCAGTATATCTGGGTGGGTGACGGGTAAAGCCCTGTTTCGCCAGCATATTTCTCGGGTCAAGGACCTGACCAATGGCGAGTGGGGGCAACATACCCTGATGCTCTTCCTCCTCACCCTCATCGTCCGTGGACTCAATGTATACTTTGAGGAAACCATCAAACTTCACTACTTCGCCCTGAGCTACCAGTTTTTCGTCAGCTGTGGAAATGCCTATGGTAGCCGTAGTTTTTTCCAGCTGAGCATCTGCCATCTGGGAGGCAATGGCCCTTTTCCAGATCAATTCATAAAGTCTGTTTCCCGCACTGTCAGATCCAGCTGACTGATTGGCAAAGTTTGTTGGCCGGATTGCTTCGTGAGCTTCCTGTGCACCCTGGCTTTTGGTTTTATAATGTCTTTCATTAAAGAAATTCGGGCCAAAGGCTTTGGTGATTTCTGCCTTAGCGCCTGAAATGGCCTCCTGAGAGAGGTTTACCGAGTCTGTCCTCATGTAGGAGATCTTACCTGATTCATAGAGTTTTTGAGCCACAGACATGGTGAGTGAAACCGGGAAGCTGAGCTTCCTGCTGGCTTCCTGCTGCAAGGTAGAAGTAGTAAATGGTGGAGCAGGAGACTTTTTAGCTGGTTTGGTTTCCAGGTTTTCTATGCTGAACTCAGCTGTTTTGCACTTTTCCAGAAAAGCTTGAGCCTCTTCTTCCGTTTTAAATTTTTTCGGAAGCTCGGCCTTTAAGACTTTGCCTTTTTCCAGGTTAAAAAGAGCCGTTACCTTATAGCTGGAAGTAGGCTCGAATTTTTCAATTTCCCGTTCACGCTCTACGACCAGCCGTACAGCCACTGACTGAACCCGGCCTGCAGAAAGGCCCGTTTTAATTTTTTTCCAAAGGATAGGTGAAAGCTCATAGCCTACTAATCGATCCAGTATCCTTCTCGCCTGTTGCGCATTGACGAGGTTTTGATCTATACCTCTGGGGTTTTCTATGGCGTTTTGAATGGCGTTTTTGGTGATTTCCCGGAAAACGATCCTTCTGGTTTTCTTATCATCCAGATCCAGGGCGTGTGCCAGATGCCACGAAATAGCCTCTCCTTCTCGGTCATCATCCGATGCGAGATAGATGGTTTCGGATTCCTTAGCCAGCTTTTTAAGCTCTTTGACAATGTCTTTCTTGTCTTTGGAGACCTTATAAGTTGGCGTGAAATTGTTCTCAATATCAATAGCGAAATCATCCTTGGGCAGATCACGAACGTGACCATAAGATGACTTCACCTGGTAATCCTTTCCTAAATATCCTTCTATTGTTTTTGCCTTTGCCGGCGACTCTACTATGACCAGGTTTTTACTCATTACACCAATTTTTTGAGGCGGTAAATATCTTCAAAAATTATTAATAAACTAAAGAATTGGCTTTTCGATCCTCCAAAACCGTAACTTTAGCCTTACGTATAAGCATAACTGATTTTAATACTTATGGTTAAAAAATTATGGCTTTTGCGGCACGGACAGGCTGAGCATCAGACTGGTAAAAGGGACTTTGAGAGGAGTCTCACCGAGCGGGGGAGATCTGCCATAAGCCTGCTGGGAAAAGAAATGGCAGGCCGTGATTTTTTCCCGCAACTTGTTTTATGCAGTCCGTCAAGCAGGACCAGGCAAACTGCGGATTTGTTCTTAAAAGAGCTACATAGCCATGGAAAATTGAAATATGTAGATGCCATTTATGAAGCCTCCCTTGCTGCACTTCTTGAAGTTGTCAATAGTGCGGACAGTCCGGATAACCTCCTGCTGATAGGCCACAATCCGGGGATATCTTACCTTTTAGACTACCTGGCTGATCGGTCTTTTAGCAATTTAAATCCAGGACAATTAGTAGAAATTACATTTACGGGCCTGGAGTGGTCAGAGGTTTCCAAAGGGACCGGAATTCTGAAAAGTTGATTTTATATCGTGAAAAAGATCTTAATAGCTCCAAATGCATTCAAGGGCTCTCTGGATGCTGAAAAGGCCGCACTGGCCATTCAGGATGGCTTTAGAAAAAGCAATCTTGATTGTGAATGCAGTGTGCTGCCAATTGCAGATGGAGGGGATGGCAGCCTGAAGGTGGTTTCCGGATATTTGGAGGCGGATTTACATGAGGTTAATGTCAGGGGACCGCTTGGGTGGAGTACTACGGCCAGGTATGGGTGGAATCAAAAAACAAAGACTGCCATTGTGGAATTGGCGGAGGCTTCCGGTATTCATCTGGTAAACGAGGATCAACTGGACCCCTGGAAGGCGACTACCTATGGTACCGGTCAGCTAATAGGGGCCGCTTTGGATGCCGGGGCTAAAACCATCTACCTCACAGTGGGAGGCAGCGCAACGGTAGATGCCGCTATCGGTATTTTAGATGCTTTGGGAGCTAAATTTTATCATAATAGTGGCGTGATCTCCCAGCCACTTGCTTCCGATTTTCGAAAGATAAATACCATTTCGGTAGACAAGCTCAAGGCATCTCTGGAGGATGTACACCTTGAAATACTTTGTGATGTAACCAATCCACTGCTGGGGGAGGAAGGAGCCGCCCAGGTCTTCGCACCTCAGAAAGGAGCCAGTGAAGGTGATGTGGTTGAGCTGGAAAAGGGTTTTACGCATTTAACCAGGATTGTCCAAAATCTATTTGGAGTGGATATCGGGAAGGTGACACACGGAGGAGCAGCAGGTGGTGTTGCGGCTATGCTTTATGGCGTATTAAATGCCAAACTGAGTCCCGGAGGAGAGAGAATTTTGGAGTGGGCGGGCTTTGATGAGAAGCTGGAATGGGCGGATCTGGTCATTACAGGAGAGGGGCATATAGATCAACAGACAAATTATGGGAAAGGGCCGGGGCTTGTTGCCAGTAAAGCAAAAGAGGCAGGCAAACCTGTGATCGGATTCAGTGGGTTTGTAGATGTGGAGGATTTGGAGATCCCCAATTTTGACGCAGTATTTCCCATAGCGAATGGACCGGGCTCATTGGCCAGTACGATGGCACATACTGAGGTCAACCTGGAACGTACGGCTTTTCAGGTTGGGAATTTGTTGGCACTGACTTAATGGAGTTAAGCTCACTGAGGAACTTCCTGTCACTATCCGTAGAGTTCCGAAGGGCTCTACGGATTGTAAAAATAAAGCTGAGTCTTTGACTCAGAAAAATATACTGATATTTTTACCTCCATGTCAGACGAAGGATATAAAATCAGGGATCAAAATGCAATTCACTTCATTACATTCTCCGTAGTTCAGTGGATAGATGTCTTTACAAGAAGAGAATATTGTGATATAATCGTAGACAGCCTGAATTTTTGTGTTGTAAATAAGGGATTAAACGTTCACGCCCGGTGTATAATGAGTAATCATTTACACCTGATACTGTCAGCCGCTGAGGGCTACCGATTATCCGACCTGTTGCGAGATTTTAAAAAGTTCACTTCTTATCAAATCACAAAAGCCATTGAACAGAATCCTCGGGAAAGCAGAAAAAACTGGATGCTGTGGATATTCAAAAAAGCTGGAGAGCAAAATAAAAGGAACGAAAGCTATCAGTTCTGGCAGCAGGAAAATCATCCCGTCGAATGTTCAACTTCTGCAATTCTTGATTCAAAAATGAAATATCTACATGAAAATCCTGTTCGGGCAGGGTTAGTAAGGTTTGAGGGAGATTATGTTCACTCTAGTGGTATTGACTACTACTGCGATGGGAAGGGACTTGTCAAGATTGAGCATATCTGAGTCATAAGACTCTTATTCATTCACAATCCGTAGAGCCCTTCGGAACTCTACGGATAGAGGTAGGAAGACAAACGTTAGCGGAGGCTCTCGCAGCGCTGCGAGAAGCAAGACAAACGTAGGAACAGGCCGCGCAGCACTGAGTGGAGCAAGAAAATTATTTTCTTTGTCTGCGTAGTGAATAGGCTGGTAAAATGAAACTCCGTTCCAGTCCGACTAAAGCCTGATCTAAGGTATTTTAGTAGGATCGAAACCGAAGAGTGAGTAGGATCAAGGTTTGTTTAAGCCATCCAGAAATGCCCGAAACTCCTCGGTATCATATTTTGACATGCCATGCTGACTCATGGCGATTTTTCCATCCGGACTCAGCACATAAGTAGTGGGGATGGATCTGGGGTTGTACGTTTTTGGGAGAGTAGAAGCCAGGAAATATATAGGCAGGTCAAATTCTTTTCGTTCAACAAACCGCAAAGCTTTTTTCGGATCTTCATCCAATGATATCATCACAAAAGCCACTTCTTTTCCTTTCTTTTCATACAGATCCTGAATATCGGGCATCTCTGCAATACACGGCGGGCACCAGGTAGCCCAGAAGTTCAAAAAAACCGTTTGCCCCTCAAATTCGGAAAAGTGAACGGCTCTTCCGCCCGCATTGGTGAGCTGGAAATTATAATCGGCTTCAGTAAGCGCTGTTTCATCTGTATCTGGTGTCATGAGGCCTGTTGCCAGGACTACCCGCTGTAGCTGACCAATGACCTCCGTATGAAGGCCGGTTACGTATAAGCCAATCCCTACCACAACCAACACGGTCCATTCGATTAATTCTCTTTTGTATGATTTTTTGGCCATCAAATTTTTTATTTTCTGTTACTCAATATCTCAACGAAATTATGGTTAATAAAATCCATAGAAACTTTATTTTTGCCGCCCTGGTGAAATGAGCATGAACTTGTTTTTCAACAAATTCGTCATAAATGTTAGAAAAGAAGTTCATGTGAGTTCTCTAAATGTTAAGTTTTTTGAGCTACATTTTCGACGCTCAAAAAAATTTTGAAGAAAATCACTATGATAAATTACGCAACGAAGATAGCCAACGAATTTTCTCTCAGGACCAATTTTGTAGAAGCGACTATAAAGTTACTGGACGATGGAGCCACTGTTCCGTTCATCTCGCGGTATCGGAAGGAGATGACAGGCTCGATGGATGAGGTAGAGGTTGCTAATGTAAGGGACCGGTTGGTTCAGTTGCGTGAGTTGGATAAGCGAAGAGAGGCTATCCTCAAGTCCATAGATGATCAGGAAAAGCTCACCCCTGAGCTCAAGAAAAAAATAGAAGCGGCGGAAACCATGACTGCCCTGGAGGATCTGTATCTGCCATACAAGCCCAAGCGCAAGACCAAAGCTTCGGTGGCCAGGGAGAAAGGGTTGGAGCCACTAGCCAAGGTGCTTTGGGAGCAGGGAAGTCTGAACCCGGAGCAGGAAGCTGAGAAATTTATCAATGAAGAGAAAGAAGTAGCTGATGTGGAGGCTGCCTTGCAGGGCGCCAGGGATATTATGGCTGAGTGGATCAGCGAAGATGCAGATGCAAGGGAGCGTATACGTACGATTTTCAGGTCAGAAGCCATCATCAAGTCCCGGGTAATGAAAGGCAAAGAGGCAGAGGGCAGCAAATACAAGGATTATTTTGAGTGGGAGGAGCCGTTTAAGAAAATACCCTCACACCGACTTCTTGCTATCCGAAGGGGTGAACGGGAAGGTATTCTGATGATGGATATTTTTCCTCCGGAGGAGGTGGCTATTGATCGGCTTTCGCGTCAATTTCTGAAAAGTCATAATGCTGCCAGCGAGCAGGTTGAGATTGCCCTTAAAGATTCCTATAAAAGGTTGATCAAACCAAGTATTGAAACTGAGATGCGGCTTGAATCTAAAAAAGCTGCCGATAAGGAAGCCATTGTTGTGTTTGCTGAAAACTTAAAGCAACTGCTGATGTCGCCACCGCTGGGACAGAAAGCAGTGATGGCGATCGATCCGGGGTTTAGAACCGGCTGTAAAGTAGTCTGCCTGGATAGACAGGGCAAGCTCCTTGAAAATACGGCGATCTATCCTAATGAACCTCAGCGAGATGTTTCCACCGCGTCGGCTGTGGTGGCAGCACTGGCTCAAAAGCACAACATTGAGGCCATAGCCATTGGTAATGGTACGGCGAGCCGGGAAACCGAGCAGTTTGTGAAGAAGATCGGTTTGCCAGGCAATATCATCATTGCCATGGTGAACGAAAGTGGAGCTTCAATTTATTCTGCTTCAGAAGTAGCCCGTGAAGAATTTAAAGATTACGATGTGACCGTTCGCGGAGCTGTTTCGATTGGTCGTCGTATGATGGATCCACTGGCTGAGCTGGTGAAGATCGACCCAAAATCTATTGGAGTAGGACAGTATCAGCATGATGTAGATCAGAATGAGCTAAAGCATTCCCTGGATGACGTGGTGATGAGCTGTGTGAATGGAGTAGGGGTGGAGTTGAATACAGCGAGTAAGCAGCTGCTCACGTATGTTTCAGGTCTCGGTCCTCAGCTGGCAGAAAACATTGTCAATTTCCGGAATGAACATGGAGCTTTTAAAAGCAGGGCGGACTTAAAGTCTGTTCCCCGGTTAGGCGATAAGGCCTTTGAGCAGGCGGCCGGGTTCCTTAGGATAAAAGGCGCCAAAAACCTGCTGGATGAAAGTGCAGTGCATCCGGAACGATATGAAACAGTCAGCTCTATGGCTAAAGACCTTGGATGCAATGTGGAAGACCTGGTAAAAGATCAAAACCTGAGAAAGCGGATCGATCTGAAGAAATATGTTTCAGGAGACCTGGGTTTGCCTACGCTGAAGGATATTATTGATGAACTGGCAAAGCCGGGACGCGATCCACGGGAAAAATTTGAGACTTTTTCGTTTGCAGATAATGTGCATGCCATCAGCGACCTTTCTGTTGGAATGAAACTTCCTGGAATCGTTACCAATATTACCAAGTTTGGGGCGTTTGTAGATGTGGGTGTCCACCAGGATGGGTTGGTACACATAAGTCACCTTTCCGATAGTTTTGTATCCGATCCTGCAAAAGCGGTAAAGCTTCAGGATAAAGTCATGGTAACGGTGCTGGAGGTGGACGTACCGAGAAAGCGAATCTCCCTTTCTATGAAATCGGATCCTTTTGGTCAGCCTAAACAAAAACAGCGAAAACAAGAGGAGAAACCTGCAGAAGGAGACTTACAAGCCAAACTGGCTATGCTTAAAGGTAAATTTGGAAGCTGATGCGATTAACCTTAATCATCATATTTGGTCTTTGTGTGCTTTTTGCATGTGATGATGATTTTTATCCTTCAGGCCTCTATGGCAGCCAGGTGGAACATCTCCTTGCTACAGATACCAGCAAAATCTGGCTGGTTGCCCAGTGGCAGGTTAATGGTGAAAATGTAGAAATCGCTGATTGCGAAGACTCCATAAAGGTAATCTTTGAGAACCTGCGAACGGGGATCGAAGCTTATGACTTGAGGTATCAGCCAGGCTGCTCAACTTATGATACCATTTACTACGGAGTACTTACCGCATCCACTGCTTTAGGAGATGACCAAAATAATAACCTCTTCACGGATACTTTGCTGTTTGAAGGTGGAGAGATCGATTACCTGATACTTGAAGGCATCAATCCGCTGGAAGTTCGGTGGAGGAAGAGAGACTCTGTAAATAGCGTATATCGGCTTGTAGCTCAGTAAACGTTAGCAACATTTACCATTTGGGCAGCTACAATACCGGCTGTTTCAGTTCTCAGTGTGTTACTTCCCAGGCTTACTTTCCTGAAACCAGACTTCATTGCCTTTTCTACTTCTGACGGATCAAAATCCCCTTCGGGTCCTATCAGGATCAGTGATCTTTCATTTGACCTGAGTTGGTTACTCAGATAAGGAAGGTTGGGTTCTACAACCCCTATGAGTTTGATGCCCTTGAAGGGTTCTTCTAAAAACCTGTCAAATTTTTCCAGTTCATTGATCCTGGTCAGGAATCCGCTTTTTGATTGCTTAAGTGCACTTATGGCTTTTTTATACAGCCGGTCTGTCCTAAGCTTGTTTCTTTCAGTGTTTTTAGTATGAACAAAACTGATCTCATCCACGCCCAGCTCACAGGCTTTTTCCACAAACCACTCGATTCGGTCGGTACTTTTTGTTGGTGCAATAGCAATATGGTTGTAAAATCTCTTCCGGGGAAAATTCCTTTCCTCAACCACCTCGAAGAAGCATTGGCGTCCGGTGATTTCCGTTATCCTCGCTTCATAACTTGTCCCCTGACCATCAAGGATACCGATAATATCACCGACCTTTTTTCTGAGCACTTTCACACAATGCTGATGCTCTTCACCTTCCAGGTGATGATGATTCTTTGTAACTTCGGGCTGATAAAAGAAAAGCATTTTCTAATTTGATCTTGCCTGATTTTCTATTCAGGGATATAGTAAAAAAACCTGACCCAAAACCATAAAATGCTCTCATGGCACATTTACGATTCAGCGCCCTCAATTTAGTAGAAACCAGACAAAAAGTAGAAGTAAAAACTCCCGGGAAGAAAATCTCAGATTATTTCGGAGAGTTGGCTTTCGGCTTTAGGCAAATGAGGTCTTCACTTTCCCCGGAAGTTTTTAAAAAAGTGGAGCATGCCATTGCCAACAGAAAGCGAATTGATCCTGAAACGGCTGACGCTGTGGCTGCTGCAGTACGCGTGTGGGCTATGGAAAAGGGTGTGACACACTATACCCATTGGTTTCAGCCCCTTACTGGCGCCACAGCCGAGAAACATGATGCGTTTTTTGATCCGATCATGGAGATCGAGCAGCTCAAAGGGGGGGAACTGGTACAGCAGGAACCCGATGCATCTTCTTTCCCAAGTGGCGGAATACGAAGCACTTTTGAGGCTCGGGGGTATACCGCATGGGACCCCTCTTCACCAATTTTTATTTACGGGAGCACCCTTTGTATCCCAACCATTTTTGTGGCATTTACAGGTGAAGCGCTGGACTATAAAGCCCCTCTGCTGAAGGCATTGGATGCCGTGGATAAAGCGGCCACCAAAGTGTGCAGGCTATTTGATAGAAATATCAGCAAGGTAAATGCCTCACTGGGATGGGAGCAGGAGTATTTTGTAGTAGATAAGGCGTTGTTTGATGCCCGACCAGACCTGGTACTAGGCGGACGTACGGTATTTGGTCACAATCCGGCCAGGGGTCAGCAACTGGATGACCATTATTTTGGGTCCATACCCGGGAGAGTCTATGATTATATGCGGGATTTTGAGATTGAAGCGCATCAGCTGGGTATTCCGCTCAGAACTCGTCATAATGAGGTGGCGCCCGGTCAATATGAAGTAGCTCCTATGTTTGGCCCCGTAAATGTAGCTACGGATCAGAACCAGCTGCTTAAAGACCTGATGACCAGGGTAGCTGAACGGCATAAGCTGAAGGTACTTTTTCATGAAAAACCGTTCGCAGATCTAAATGGAAGTGGCAAGCACAATAACTGGTCACTCATTACGGATACTGGGGTTAACCTCTTTCAGCCCACCAACAGCGCTCGCGACAATCTGATTTTCTTGATCTTTCTGGTCACTACGATTAAGGCTGTGTACGAACATGCGGATCTGCTGAGGGCGAGTATAGCCTCGGCTGGCAATGATTTTAGGCTGGGAGCTAACGAAGCGCCCCCCGCAATAATCTCGGTTTTCCTGGGTTCTACACTTTCAAAAGTACTGGATGAGCTGGAGCAGAATGGAAACGTCAAAATTCATAAAGGAGATAACCTGTACATGAAACTTGGTATCGATCAGATACCGGAGATCATTTTGGATAATACGGATAGAAACCGGACTTCTCCCTTTGCCTTTACGGGCAATAAGTTTGAGTTTCGTGCTGTGGGTAGTGATGCTAATGTGTCCAACCCGATGACGGTGCTAAACCTCATAGTGGCGGATCAGCTGACTGATTTTTACAAAAAGGTGAATAAGCTCATCGATAAGGGAGAGGATCGCAGACTGGCTACTATTGATATCCTCAGAGAGTACATTAAATCTTCAAAAAAGATTCGATTCGAAGGAGATGGATATTCTGAAGAGTGGGCAAAGGAGGCTCAAAAACGAAAATTATCCAATGTACGGGATACTCCACGAGCGCTTGACTTTTTGCTTACGGAAAAGTCGCTGAAAGTTTTCGAAAAACATAAGGTACTCACCAGGGTGGAGGTAGAAGCTCGTCAGGAGATCATGCTTGAAAATTACATCATGAAGGTCCAGATCGAGTCCAGAGTGATGGGAGACCTGGCACATAATCACATTATCCCTACTTCCATAGCTTATCAAAATAAGCTGCTCAAAAACGCAAACGGGCTTAAGGAGCTGGGTATTGACCCATCGGAGATTGTAAAAACGATCGAAGAGATATCCAAACATATCAGCAACCTGAGGAAGCTGGTGCATGACATGATCGAAGAGCGAAAACGAGTCAATAAAATAACAGACAGCCGCGAAAAAGCGATTGCTTATTGCGACGATGTGAAAGAGAAGTATTTCGAAGCGATTAGGTATGCTGCGGATAAGCTGGAGCTGTTTGTGGATGATGAGGATTGGCCACTCGTAAAATACCGGGAATTACTCTTCCTTAAGTAATTGGCTTGCGGTTTTGTTGGTGAATCTGTAGTGCAACTGACTTATTACTTCGGAGTATTCGGTTGGAATTCAATTTTATGCATAAATTATCCCTTTTAACTCCAGATGACGAAAACTTTCTTTGAAAAGAAGGTTTTGTCAGGGTAAAACAGAAACCTGAAAATGAAGAGAAGTATTTTATGGGTAGCATTTTTACCTTTTTTCGTTAGTTGCACAAAACCGCAACCCAAAGAATGGCAACTGCTTGGGTTCCAAAAACAAAATGAGGTCAACCCGGTTTTGGTGGCCGACACCAGCTCCCGTTTTACCGATCCCATTTCCGGGAATGTAGTCAGGTGGGAGGGTAAAGATGTGTTCAACCCGGCCTCAGTTGTTAAAGATGATACGCTCTTTTTGCTGTATCGTGCAGAGGACTTCATAGGAAAATATAATGGAACTTCCAGAATAGGTTTGGCCTACTCGCTGGATGGTTTGTCATTTCAGCGGCTGGATACTCCTGTTTTTTACCCGGAAGAGGATTCTTTTAAACTATTTGAGTGGGAAGGTGGAGCAGAAGATCCCAGAATAGTAGAGCGGGAAGATGGAAGGTATTTTATGACCTACACAGCATATGACGGAAACATCGCCCGGCTCCTTATTGCTTCCTCCGAAGACCTGAGAAACTGGACAAAGTACGGTTCTGTTTTTAAAGAAAAGAATGATGTTGACAGCTGGTCAAAGTCCGGTTCTATTGTGGCCAGGAAGGATGGAGATAGGCTTGTTGCAGAAAAGATCAACGGCGTTTACTGGATGTATTTTGGAGATACTGACCTGTTTTTAGCCACGTCAAAAGACCTGATCGCATGGGAGCCTCTGAAGGATGATGACGGTAACTGGAAAAAGGTTTTGTCGCCCAGGAAGGGATTTTTCGATAGCGACCTGGTGGAGCCGGGTCCTCCTGCCATGCTGACGAATGCAGGGATCGTATTGTTATATAATAGCAGAAACAAAGAAGCCACAGGAGATAAGAGCCTCCCCAACGGAACCTATGCAGCTGGTCAGGCACTTTTTGATTTAACGGATCCATCAAAGTTGGTAGACAGGTCGGCTGCTTATTTTATTTACCCTACGGAATCTTACGAGGTTACCGGACAGGTAAACAATGTCTGCTTTATTGAAGGTTTGAGTTCATATAAAGGGAAATGGTTCCTGTATTATGGAACAGCAGATTCTAAAATAGCCGTTGCAGTTTCGGAAGCTGATACCCACTGATCCAGTCTTTCCATTTGAAGGAACCTGTAGAAGGTAGCTAACCATTTTATCCCCAGGATGAGACCCATGGAAATCATCAAGACATATCATTCAATCCAAAATTTTTATGCCAAGCTCACATTGTGTTTAGTGTTTACGAAGACTAATTTTGATTGAGTGTTCTTGTGAGTTTTCCGCGTCGGTTATAAAACCTCCATATCCCGGTTGGTTCACCCAGGCTGTAAATCTGCAGCTCGGCTATTCGGCCATTATCATGATTAATGATCCATTCCCCATTTTTCAGACCATTCTGATACTTTCCACTTTCTTTAAGTGTGCCGTCTTCATAATAAAACTTTGCCGATCCGTGAGGGACACCGTTTAGGTAATTTACCTCTGACTCAATGGTGCCATCTCTATAGTACGAGAATAAGTTGCCATTTCCGTTCTTGAAAGACCCGGTTTCAAGCTCTTCACCCTGGATCGAATAGAAGGGGCTGACTTCCATCAGTTTTCCATTTATCCAGTTTTGTTCTTGTTTAAGTTGTTCATTTTCATAAAAAAGCCCCCACAAACCGTCTTTCTCATCATGGAGATAGCTGCCTATCATTTCAGGTTCACCTGATTCATAATAAAAGATCCACTGGTCTTCCCGGAGATCATTTCTGTACTGACCCTCAAAATCAAGTGGTCCGGTCTCTTTAAAATACTTCCAAAGGCCGGTTTTCATGTCATTTTTATAGTCTCCTATAGCATACAAACGCCCGTTTTCAAAAAAGCTGAGCCATTTTCCGGATTTCAAACCTTGCTTGTAGGAGCCTTCTACACTTTTAGTCCCATCCTCAAAATACTCCAGGTATGGCCCGTCAAGCAGTCCATTTTTAAAGCTGAATTTCTTCTTGATTTCTTTGTTGGGGTAGTAGATGTACCATGTACCTGTTTCTACACCATTTTTATAATATTCTACAGCTTCTTTTCTGCCAAAGGAAAAGTAGTAAGTCCACTCACCATTGGCCAGATCTTTTTCGTACCTTTTGACAAAATGTACATTACCGTCCGGAAAGTACTCAACCCATGTGCTATCCTTTAATCCACCCTTATAATGACCATAGAGTGCAAGTGCGCCATTTTCATAGTATTCCTTATATGTACCGTTTAGTATACCATCCTCGTAAAAACTTTCATTGATGAGCATACCTGATTCATCAAATTTTCCACGAACTCCATTCAGCTCACCATTTTCATATGTGATGATTTCTTTCAGGTTACCGTTTTCATGGTAGTACTTCCACAGGCCTTGTTTGTTCCCGTCAATCATCGCCCCCTCAAAGGCCTTTTGGCCATTGTCATAAGTGGATTTGTAGCGTCCGTCAGGTAAGGTATCCGTATCAAATATCACCTGATCCGGGGTGATATCCTGAGCTATTATTTGGGAGGTTAATATGGATAAAAGGACTGTGGTTAGGAAATACTTTTGCATATCAATAGAAGTACTGCAAAAACCGGGCAAAAGTTTTCAGTGAAAAGGATTTATACTGGTCCCATTCACTTATGGGAATACAATCTGAGATTTTGATAAACTCGTTTTTCCGGATATGTTCGCTCATTTTTTCTTCAGTCAGATTACCTACCTGTTGATAATTATCTTCTTCAAAATAGTAATCCCATGGTTGTGAGTTTACACAAAAATAGACGTCTTTATCCTTAAAAATGTTTTGTATAAGCTTAGTCTGGTTAGCTTTCAGCACAGGCCCTGAAAGCTGCAAAGTACAGGATAATTCGTGTCCCCACCATAGCATGGTGCGATAGGCAAATATTTCCTTCTGGGTAAAAAGCCTTGGGTAATCTAAAATAAAATATGGGAGAAGCTTATACTGCTCTCCCTTGGATATTTTTCCTGCCTTTAAGAAAGTGCCTTTCGGAAAGGTAAAGTCCATAGCGTCTACCTCTGCATGAAGGGCTCGTTCTATAGCTGAAAAATACGCTATTACTTTTTGTGTGAGCAGGTGTTTTTGTCGTAAAAACTGCCTGTCTTTTAAAACGGAAAGCTCCTCATCACTTAATGACATCACCATCTGATTAATGCAGAAGCCCAGGTAAATCCACTTCCAAATGCTGCCAGGCAAACAAGGTCTCCTTCTTTTATTTTTCCTTCCATGTGAGCTTCGCTTAGTGCGATGGGTATGGAAGCTGCGGTAGTATTCCCATATCGCATGATGTTGTTATAAACCCTGTCATCACTCAGGCCCATCCGGGATTGTATAAACTGGCTGATCCTCAGGTTGGCCTGGTGGGGTATCAGCATATTGATGTCTTCAGGTTTGCACCCATTTGCCTGGAGAGCTTCATGAATGACTTCCTGGAAGCGAGTTACGGCATGTTTAAAAACGAAGTTTCCATTCATATAGGGGTAATAGCTTGTATCATCCGGGTCATTTTCACTCATGATTTTATCTACCCACCGGTTAGTTGCAGGGCTGATCAGCGCTAATTCCCTGGCGTATTTACCTTCAGAGTGAAGGTGGGTGGAGAGGATTCCCTTATTTTTTTCCTCAGACTGACTGACTACCACTGCACCGGCTCCATCCCCAAAAATAACTGTTACTCCCCGGCCCCTGTTGGTTTTTTCCAGTCCTCCGGAATGGTATTCACTGCCGATGACAAGTATGTTTTTGTACATCCCCGTTTTGACAAACTGATCCGCCACTGAAAGTCCGTATACAAATCCACTGCATTGGTTGCGAACATCCAGTGCGCCAATTTCTGGTATCCCGAGCAGGTCCTGGACCTGTACTCCGGGACCCGGAAAATAGTAGTCAGGACTCAACGTGGCGAAAACAATAAAATCGATATCCTCAGGGGTCAGACCTGCATTTTTGATAGCTATCCGGGCCGCCTTGGTGCCCATAGTAGAAGGCATATCATCTGTTTTGGGATCAATCCATCTCCTTTCTCTGATCCCGGTCCGTTCCTGGATCCACTCGTCACTGGTGTCCATGTACTTCTCCAGATCTTTGTTTGTAACTATGTTATCCGGGACGTAATGACCAATGCCTGTTATTTTTGACGTATACATGCTGTTTATTTTTGGGGTAAATGATACTTAACCAAAAATAGGGGGAAATAGCAATATACCAAGAACCTTTTTTTAATTAGACCCCGTATGGCCTAGTTAACCGTGAAATCCTTGATGTGGGTAGTTTGAGTACCATCCGTATCGTGGATTTCGAATTCTTCTTCGTATATCACAACTCCATTTTGAAGAATTTCTACTTTGAAAGTTTCGTTTGCTATAATCTGGGCAGTATAGCGTCCTGTTTGGTCAATTGTTGATTTGAAGTATTCATCCAGGTACTGGGAAGGGTGAAATCGGATTTCAGCATTTGCTAAAGGCCCCTGTGCACTTTGATCAAAAATCCGTCCTTCTACTTTGACTTTTTCTACTTCCCAGAAAGAATAGATATCAAAATTACCAGTGGTGTGTAATCTTTTAGAAACGAAGTAACCGGATTTTTGATCTTCATTCATTTTGAAATGGAACTCATCGTCCGGGGAGTTGATGGGCCAGCCTAAGTTCA
The DNA here is from genome assembly GCF_057801515.1 of Marinoscillum sp. HNIBRBA16962. Lineage (NCBI taxonomy): Bacteria > Pseudomonadati > Bacteroidota > Cytophagia > Cytophagales > Reichenbachiellaceae > Marinoscillum > Marinoscillum sp. HNIBRBA16962. Next base: position 1,691,628 of record NZ_CM173603.1, read on the forward strand.
TGGGGTCTGACCAGGTAAAGCTGTCAGGATCAAACTCAGAAACATATACATCGTAACCACCTACACCGCCAGGTCGGTCAGAGCAGAAGTAAAGCTTATTTTCATCAGAAGATAAATAAGGACTGTCTTCATTATAAGCGGAATTTACAGAAGAATAGAAGGGAGCAGGCTTACTCCATTTGCCATTATCAGGATCTTTGAAAGATTCGTAGATGTCCAGCCCGTTTTCATTTTCATCCGAGGCGAAAATGATCCGGTCTTCATGCTCGTTAATGAAAAAATGCGAAGCAATATGATTATTAGATACTTTCGCGTCAAACTCTACAGGTTCTGTCCATCCTCCTGACCCGTTTGGTTCGCTATAGAAAAGGTCACCCCCATTTTCTTCCCTGAATATAAACAGTTTACCATCTTCATTGACCACTTCCATATTGGCATTGGTCCTGGTGAAAGTACCTAGAGAAGCTACTTCTTTCAATGCGCCCCAGTTATTTCCATTTTTGGTTGTATAATAAACTTTGAATGGTTTTTCTCCGGAACCAGACCTGTTAGAAGCAAATAACAATTCGTCATTTCCTTCGAAAAAGACAGGACTCAGCTCCGCAGAATCAGAGTTGATTGGAGTTGGGAGCTGATGAATTTCATAGTTATCCGGGTTTTCAAAGTATTCCTTCAGTCTCAGGCTGTGAGCAATCAGGTCCTGGGTTGACTCTTCATTGGAGCTACCTGAGTAGGTAGCATTTTGCTGGAATCGTTCAAAAGCTTTTGTAGCCTCTTCAATCATATACCTTCGGGTGAAGATTTTACCGAGCCAATAAAAATAGTGGTCGTCACTGCGGCCATAGGTGTTTTCGAAGCTTAAAAACCGATCGATAGACCTGTCGTCACCGGCGGATGTAAGCAGTAAGCAGATCTCAAGTTTGTATTCTACATCTTCAAAACGGGGGTTTTCGGCGGAAGCCTCTTTGTACAGTTTTAGCGCATTATCATAGCGATGAGCCGAAAACTGCTCTTCTGCTTTGTCGTATAGTCTGGCCTCCTTCTGGGCACACAACGCAACAGAAATTAGTAATAGAGTTGAGGACAAGAGAAGTCGAAAAATGTGGCTATTCATCTTCAAACAAATTTCTCCTCAATTTATTTAAAAATTAATTCTTGCTAAGTATTAATAGCTGTTTTTTAAATTAAACAGTTAGTTGAAAAGAGTATAGTTGCCAAACTGGTCCGAAGGTGTGCTGGGCTTTATCAGGTCTTCACTGTCCTTTTCAGGATCGCTGATTAGCGGACTTACCGGGTGGGTCAGGAGACTACTGGAGCTGACCTTATCAGGTAATGATTTTAGTTTGTCAATTTCTTGTTTCTCATCAAGCCAAATTTTCATTGAGCTCTCATCTAAGATCATAGGCATGTCTTCCTGATAGCTCTCGAGGGTAGAGCCTGCTCTGACTGTGAGCATATTAAACGACTGGGAGATATTACCTTCGATATCCTCAGACTCTTCCCATATGCCTGCAATACCGAATGGTGCCCGGTTTTTGAAGTAAAAATAGTTGGGTACCCGCTGCTTTTTGCTCACCTGCTTCCAGGCAAAAAAACCATCAGCGAGAATAACACATCGGTTATTCTCCAGCGATCTTCTGTATGTTGGCCGTTCAAAAGCGTTAGCAACTGGTAGATTAAACAGTTTCTGGCTAACGGATTTATTGTTAGAGAGATTACTTATAAATCCCCACTGAAACAGCTGAGCCTCTTCCGGATGGTTTGAGGTAATGACCGGGAGTGCTTTGGTAGGAGCTGCATTATAGCATGGCTCAAAACCTTTAGGTATGCTTACTTTAAACGCCTGCTCCAGCGTCTTTTTGTCAGCGGATATGGTATAACGATCGTACACGATAAACGGAAAGTTACCAAAGCGAATGGAGAATCACAGCATTTAAATTAGTCACTCTCGCAAAAATCCAGGGCACGCTTTTCGGACCAGTAAATACCAGAGTTATTTCTTTCAATGAAACCTACATGACCTCCATGGGCGGTCGTTTCCATTCGAACCAGCTTTAGGTCTTCTGTCAATCTGTGATCATGACTCTCTTTTGTGAGTAGTGGATCATTTAAGGCATTGAGTATCAATGTCGGGACTTTAATCTCACTGAGAAAAAACTTGCTGCTGCATTTGGAATAGTAGTCATTGGCATCTTTAAACCCATGAAGCGGAGCGGTATAATATTCGTCAAAATCGCGGATTGACTTTACCAGATTTAAATATTGGGTATTGATCTTATCCGGCATCTTTTGAGCCTTCATTCGGATCTTTGTCTTCAGGTTGGTCAGAAAACGCCTTTCATACACAAAGTTTTTCAGTTTCATGAGGTTACCCGATCCGGCATCCAGGTCCAGTGGTACAGAAATGACCACTGCTTTTTTGATCTTTGCCGAACGATCTGCTTCGCCCAGGTATTTGAGTGTCAGGTTTCCCCCCAGACTAAAACCTATCAGGTAGATCTGTGGATAACCTGAGGCAGCCTCATTTATTATCAGGTCCAGATCCTCTGTAGCACCACTATGATAAAACCTGGCCGTACGATTCATTTCACCACTACAGCCCCGGTAGTTCCAGGCCAGCACATCGTAACCGTTTTTAAAAAACTGGCGGACCATACCCAGCATATAGGGCCTGTCAGAGCTACCCTCCAGTCCGTGCTGCAGAACCAGGAGTTTGTCACTGCCTTGTTTCCACCAGTCCAGATCCAGGAAGTCTCCATCAGGAGTGTCTATTCGCTGTCTTTTGGGAGAGTCCAGGTCAATGATGGTCCGAAAAAGGGCCGGATATATCGTTTCCCAGTGACCCGACAAAAACCCCAGGGGCCTTCGATAGATTGTGTTGTGAATAGCAGGCATTTTAGTGTGAGAACAATTTCTTTAATTGCGAATTAATATAATTACCAAATTAATGCCTCATTATATGTTGGAGAAAATCCGACATGGTTTAACTTTGAATTCGTTTGTTGAAAATTTCATTAATGCATATAAAATGGCGGAAGTAATCAGAATGCCAAAGATGAGTGACACCATGGAAGAAGGTGTGATCGCATCTTGGATCAAAAAAGAAGGTGATGAAGTAAGTTCAGGTGACGTCCTGGCAGAAGTAGAAACAGATAAGGCTACGATGGAGCTTGAATCCTATCAGGATGGTGTCTTGTTGCATATAGGAGTGAAGGAGCAGGATTCCGTACCGGTAGATGGCGTTATTGCTATCATTGGAGAAAAAGGCGAGGATATTTCTGATCTTCTAAAAGAAATAGAGAATGAAGGAGCAGGAGGAGGAGAAGCTGATGAAAAAGAAGAACCATCATCAGGAAGTGATAACGGCTCTGCAGAAGATATTGATACATCTAATATTAATGCTTCGGTGATCACTATGCCGAAGATGAGTGATACCATGGAGGAGGGAGTGATTGCTTCCTGGCAGAAAAAAGAAGGAGATAAAGTAGAATCCGGTGACATTTTGGCTGAGGTGGAAACAGATAAAGCCACCATGGAGCTGGAGGCTTACGAAGATGGTACTTTGCTTCACATCGCGGTGGAGGCGGGTGGTTCCGTGCCCATCGATGGTGTTATTGCGATCCTCGGTGAAGAAGGGGCTGATTGGAAAACCTTGCTGAAGGCACATCAGTCATCAGGAAAGTCCGAAGAAAAGAAAGAAGAGAAAAAGGAAGAACCAAAGAAAGAGGAGGCAAAGCAGGAAACTTCCGCCGCATCTTCAGCACCAAAAGTGACATCTGATACTTCAACAAGCAATGGAAGGGTAAAAGCATCTCCGCTGGCAAAGAAACTAGCTGAAGAAAAAGGTTTTGACATAGCCCAGATTCCTGGCTCAGGTGATGGAGGAAGGATCGTGAAGCGTGATGTGGAGAATTTCACTCCTTCTCAGGCTGCCAAACAGGAAGCTCCTGCTGCCGAAGGTGGTCAGGCTATCAGTATCCCACGGGTAGTTGGCGAAGAGCATTCTGAGGACATCAAGGTTACTCAAATGCGTAAAACCATTGCCAAGCGGCTTTCAGAGTCCAAGTATACAGCTCCACATTTCTACGTGACCATGGAGATCAACATGGACAAAGCCATTGAGGCGCGGAAAGGCCTTAATGAAATGTCACCTGTTAAGATCTCTTTCAACGATATCGTAGTGAAAGCAGTGGCTGCAGCTCTGAGACAGCACCCTGATGTGAATGTGAGCTGGCAGGGAGATGTGATGAAGAAGCATTCACATATTCATATTGGAATTGCTATGGCACTTCCTGAAGGTCTGATCGTGCCGGTAGTGAGGTTTGCTGATAACAAGTCACTCTCTCACATCTCTGCTGAAATAAAAGAGTACGGTAAAAAAGCCAAAGAGAAGAAGCTTACTCCGGATGATTATTCCGGAAACACCTTTACAGTATCAAATCTGGGAATGTTTGGAGTAGAAGAGTTTACCGGAATTATCAATCCTCCGGATGCCTGTATCCTGGCCGTGGGGGGTATTAAGGAAACTGTGGTCGTTGAAAACGGTGAGATGCGCCCGGGCAATGTAATGAAGGTTACTTTGTCTTGTGACCACAGAGCCGTAGATGGTGCTGTAGGCGCTGCCTTCCTGGTTACTTTGAAGAAGTTGCTTGAAGATCCGATACGAATCCTGATTTAAGGTTCAAAGTATAGATTTAATATACAAAAGCCGTTAAAAGTGGAACTTGCAAGATTTGTCAGTTAGAGCCTGTCGAAATGTCGGCATTTTAGTTGAATTTGTTTCAATTTTGCTCAATCTGGCTACTTTGGCGAGACTTTTGACGGCTTTTGCTTTTTTAAATTAAATAATATGGCCCAAGAGAAAATAAGATCGACTACCGTATTAGCAGTAAAGCACAATGGAAAGATAGCTATAGGAGCTGATGGCCAGGCTACGATGGGTAATACGGTTGCCAAGAGTAATGTGAAAAAAATCAGGAAGTTGCAGGAGGGTAAGATCGTTACCGGCTTTGCGGGATCTACTGCGGATGCTTTTACATTGCTGGAAAGACTTGATGAAAAGCTGGCTACCTACACGGGAAATATGAAACGGGCGGCCGTAGAGCTGGCTAAAGACTGGAGGACTGACCGGTATCTGAGGAGACTGGAGGCGATGATGATCATCGCAGATAAGAATGAGATTCTGGTCATTTCGGGAACAGGAGATGTACTGGAGCCGGACGATGATATTGCTTCTATTGGTTCGGGAAGTATGTATGCTCGTGCCGCTGCTATGGGCATGAAGCGCCATGCTACTGATCTCACTGCTGAGGAGATGGTGCGAGAAAGCTTAAATATTGCAGCAGACATCTGCATCTACACCAATCACAATCTGGTGGTGGAGACGCTTTGATTTGACCTTTTCGAAATTCAGCTCACCTTGTTGTCTATAAATTCTGTGATAGCTTCAAATACTTTTTTGAGATACTGACATTTTGAATTTGTTCAGTCTTTATGGGGAATAGTGTCGCTGATCGATCTAACGCATGTTTTAAATGAAAGAGATGTAATTCACATTCTTTTTTGGCTTGTTGGTATCTGTTTAGAGATCGATTCATCCTAAAGTCTTATTCCGTTCAGTGCATCCTGATATATGATATCATTTGATTCAGGTACCGAAAATGATCTGATGATCACATCAATTTTTTGATCCCCATTTCCTTTTTCACTCGTGCAATGAAAGAAAGTTTTTTCTGTAACAGATTCTCTCTGTATTCTGATCGAATAAGAAGATCTATGTCACCACCTTTGGAATCATCTGTTATCCTTGACCCAAATAGATATGTTTCTGTCCTTTTCCCAAAAATAGTTTTGGCTATACGCTTTACTTTGTCTGCTTTTTGACGTGATAACCTCATACTGTAAAGATAACCGTTTATCATTTCAGAGGATATTATCATTAAGTAAAGAGCTTTTTATTTAAACAATTAGAGATTTCACTATCTTTATTTAGTAAGTAAAGAATGATATGAATATGATAAAAGTGGAGTACCCGGAATCTTTGGCTAATTCTTTACGGTTGCGAGGTAAAGAATTTGAATACGAAATGAAAGCAAGTTCACTGGTCAAACTTTTTGAGTTAGGAAAGGTCTCATCTGGTACCGCAGCAAAGGTTTTGGGTTTATCCAGAGTGGAGTTTTTGGAATTACTCGCAAAGTATAAAGTGTCAGTGCTAGGCGAATATGACTTTGATGATTTAAGAGAAGATATAGCTAATGCTTAAAGTAGTTTCAAATACTACTCCGATCATTTCTTTACTTAAATTGTCAAAACTTGATGTTCTTAAGGAGCTTTATTCGGAAGTTTCTATACCGAAAGCGGTTTTTCAGGAAATTGAGGCAGGAAAAAATAAAGAGTATTATCAAGACTTATCAAAAGTCGAGTGGTTTAATATTATTGAAATCCACGACAAGCAAGCTGTCAGGTATTTTCTTGATTTGGATTCCGGGGAAGCTGAAGCAATAGTGCTGGCTACCGAATTAAATGCGGATTTAATAATTCTGGATGAGAAACTTGGTAGATTCCATGCGAAACATGCTGGCTTAAAAGTTACAGGTACAATAGGAATATTGATAAAAGCAAAAAAATTAGGGTTTGTAACAGAATTACGGCCATTACTTTATGAGCTTATCAATAAGGAAGTTTGGATTAGTGAAAAGCTGATCAGAGAAATTCTGATAATGGTTGGAGAAAAATAATACTCTTGTAAATAAACCTTGTCTACCAGGTTTTTTATAGGTCCAGTGGTGAACTATTCTACAAGATTCTCTGCGAATGACCACAAGCATTAAATCCTCAATCCAAATGCTCGTAATCAGCGATTATCGTATATAAGAATTTGATATTGGGGAGGTCAGAAGTTACATGCAGGACCTCCTTTACCTTTTCTGTCAGTTCGGCAATAGCCGCGTCATTAAATCCATCATGACCTACCTTAAGGGTTTTTCTGATCACCTCTATTTGCTTGTCTGAAAGCCTTTTGACTTGAGGAAATTGAATGGTATAGTCATCTTCTCTTTTGATGGTCTCAATGTCTTTCAGTTGAGCGGATTTGCGGAGCTTGATCACTGTGGTGCCGGCAGCTAAATCGCCAAGGCGCTGGCCATTTTTGGTAATGATAATACACAGCATAGCTACCGCTCCATACAAAATGATATCGAGAGGTCGGAAGATCCACCGAAGGAGATAATTACCAATTGTTGGTGCTCCCCCATCAAGTTTTACCACTTTAATGTCACGAGCTGATTTACCAGGCGACTGACCATGATTAAAGGTTTCGAATGCCAGGGAGTAAAAAAAGAGAGGCAAATAAAAGAGCATGATGAGAACAGATGAATTAATTCCTATGGCCCCTAACACCAGGCTGATGAAAAAAGCGTAGCTTCCGATGATGAGTATGTCTATAATGAAAGCCAGTATCCGGTCTCCCAAACTTGCCAGCTCCAGATTAATTTCTATATTCTGATTTGTAATAAATTTGGTCATAACTCCAACCCTTACTATTTTGACGCAATCTTAATTAAAAATTATGCGGCAGGGGCTTTTTGTCAAAATAAACGAATCAAAATGGAAGGAATTTGAAGGTAAACTTGCTGATTTGAGCAATTTATCTGCAGATGAGGTTGCTTCAATCTATGTTCACCTTACCGAAGATCTGGCTTACGCACAAGCCAATTATCCGAATACAGGCCTGACCAGCTACCTGAATGAGCTTACCATAAAAGTCCACAACATTATTTACCGCAACAAGCCGGAGAAAAGCAGCCGGTTTTACCGGTTTTGGCGCTATGAGGTGCCGGAGGAGCTTAGAAAATCGTACAAATATTTAGGCTATTCATTTCTTATTTTTTGTGTGGGCGTGTTGATCGGTGTATTATCTGCGGCAAATGATGAAACATTTGTCCGGTTGATCCTGGGAGATGCTTATGTGGATATGACCCTGGAGAATATGAAAAATGATGATCCGATGGCAGTGTACAAAAGCATGTCAGAGGGATCTATGTTCTTTGCAATCACAATAAACAATATACGTGTTTCATTGCTGGCTTTTGCTGCCGGAATTGTGTTTTCTGTGGGGACTGGCTTTATCCTTTTTAGAAATGGAGTTATGCTTGGAGCTTTTCACTACCTTTTTTTCCAGAATGGTTTATTTGATGAGACCATTTTAACCATCTGGATACACGGTACCCTGGAGATTACCGCTATTATAATAGCAGGTGCAGCTGGGCTTATAATGGGTAACGGACTCCTTTTTCCAGGGACTTACCCAAGGGCATATTCATTTAGGAAAGCTGCAAAACGGGGCCTGAAGATTGTGATAAGTCTGGTGCCGTTTTTCATAGTGGCCGGTTTTCTGGAATCATTCATAACCAGACACACAGAATGGCCACTCCCTGTAAAGCTTTTTATTATTTTAGTCTCTTTATTTATTGTGATCTTTTATTTGATCCTCTTACCTAACCTAAGTAAAAATGAGTCAAAAGAAAATCGAACTTTACAAAACGCGTGATTTTGGAGCTAAGATCAACGCTACGATAGAATACATCCGGTATAATTTTCTGCCATTGATCAAAATAGTCCTTTTGATCGTAGCTCCGATCGGACTCCTGGTTTCCATATTATTCTCAAATATTTTCGGGATATTCTTTACCCTGGGTGCTAATCCTGACATGAACGAAGCGGAGGCGATAAGTACAATGAGCACTCTGGGCGGAAACTACCTGATCATGATGATCCTTGGTCTTGTTACCTATGCCTTTATGCTCTCCAGTATTTATAGCTATATAAAAATGCGCGATGGCATGGAAAATCCTCCCGAAGTAATGGAGGTACTGAGGGTGGCTCTTCCTAAAGTCCCGGGTTTATTAGGCCTTATGCTTCTGATCAGTCTGGTGTGTATAGCCGGAACATTTTTTCTCATTATTCCGGGGCTCTATCTTGCTATTGCTTTGAGCGTTGCCGTACCCATTTACCTGTATGAAGATAAAGCAGGGGTTGGGGGAGCTTTTAGTAAATCATTTAAATTGATCCGTGGGAAATGGTGGAGTACATTCGGGCTATTATTTGTGGCAGGAATGATCGCCAGTATGGTCAGCTATGTATTTGCCATTCCTATGTATGCTGCCATGTTTACTCAGTTGTTTTCCACTGCTACAGAGGCCAATGCTGACCCGGAGGCTGTGATGCAGATCTTTTCCAGCTGGTATATGACTGCAGGGATGGCTATAATGCTGATCGGATCTTATACCACCTATCTTATCCCTATGATCGCTTTATCATTTCAATATTTTAATCTCTCTGAACGTGTAGAAGGAACGGGGATCAGAAATCAAATAGAGGGCTTTGAGAAACTTAGTTAGTTTTTTTCTTTTTGGATTATTGGTATTTCTCCCGGGTTTTGGAGCTCAGTATGAGGAACGAACCTTTGATCAGGAAGAGCTTTCTGAATATAGAAATGACCCTGATTTTGACTACTCAGAAGAGTATGCGAAGGGAGGGTCTCTACTTACCCTGTTGATTGCGTATGTTTTAGAAAAGTTTTTTTCCTTATTTCAGGGTAGTGGGATCGAATGGTTGCTCCCCTGGGTTTTTAGGGCACTTATTATTCTGGTCATTATTGGTTTGGTTATTTACATCGTCAGAAACAGGTATGGGCCTATATTCGTCAGCGGGCCAGGGACTTATGCTCCCGGTGGAATCGTATCTGCGGAAGACCATTCTGTAGATTATGATCAAATGATCAAGGAGAGCGTAAATAACTCGGAATATAAGCTAGCCATAAGGTACCTCTTTCTGAAATCCCTCAACATGCTAAATGAGAAAGGCATTATTTCCATTAAACAGTGGAAGGCTCCTTATGACTACTTACTTGAAATACCCACTGAAAAGAAAGAAGATTTTCAGGAGTTAACTGATCTTTTTGAAGTGACCTGGTACGGGGAATATGATGCGGATGAAACGATTTATCTACAAGGTGTGGAGGTATCCAAAAAATTGGTGGGATGAAGAAAGAGCGTATACTTTACATCATTCTGGGAGTCCTCTTTGTGGGGTATGTGGTGGTGGAGCAGTATAAACCTAAGCCCTTGAACTGGACGCCTACTTTTTCTCACCTGGATAAGAATCCCTTTGGTGGCTATATATTCTATGACCGGTTAGAGGATCTTTTTCATGGAGGTAAGAAGCTTGCGTTTCAGACCTTTTATGAGTTGGAGGATTCCACTGACCAGATCATTGTACTTGCCAATCAGTTTGAACCTTCCGGAGAAGATATAGGGTCCATTTTCGAGATTGTGGAAAGCGGAAGAGATGTGTTCATCGGGGCAGGCTTTTTTTCCGCAAGGTTTCTGGATACCCTGGCTCTGGAAAAAGAACTCAATGTAAGGGTGCCAAGCCTGTACAATATTTTACAGCAGGATTCTGCAAAGATCAGCTTTGCCGGTCATTCGTACTATTATCCCGTCTCTATGGTCAGAAGTCATTTTAAGCTACCGGATACCACTGATTGGTTGATTCACGCAAGCACTTCCGATCCTGTATTAATTAGCAAAACCATAGGAACAGGACGGTTGATTCTTTCGTCCACTCCCTTAGCGTATACAAACTATGGCATTTTGAAAGCGGATAATTTCCGGTTTTCAGAACAAACTTTCAACCTGTTATCAGATGGCAAAGCTACCTATAACCGCTATTATGAATCAGGTCGTGCCGAACCTAAAACCCCTTTTCGCTATCTGTTGTCACAAAATTCGCTGAAATGGGCCTTATACCTTACTTTGCTGGCTGTTTTTATCTTGCTGATTTTTGAAAGCCAGCGAAAGCAACGGGTTATTCCACTACTTGACCCAAAGACAAATACGACCATTCAGTACATCAAGACCATAGGTGGGCTTTATCACCGGGAAGGGAAACATCAGGGAGCGGCAATGAAGCTGATCCAGTATTTTCTAAAATCCCTTTCGGAAAGGTATTATGTGTCTTCCTTTCACAATGAGTCGACTTACCGGATCCTGGCGGCTAAAACGGGCCTTAAGGTGGAGGAGGTGATTGAGACTTTTGAATTGATCCAAAAAATCAGAAATAGTAAACGTATCTCGGAAGAGGCACTAAAAGATTTACATCAAAAAATTTCCTTATTTAACGTAATGTAAAAATGGCAGAGTTTGCAAATCGTATAGATCTAAATGATTTTTCAGAGAAGATCACCAGGCTGAAGCAGGAAGCCAGAAAGGCTTTGGTGGGGCAGGATCAGATGCTGGACCTCTTACTGACTTCCTTTTTTGCCGGAGGTCATGTACTGATAGAAGGTGTGCCCGGGGTGGCTAAAACACTGACAGCCCGACTGCTGGCGGCCATGACAAAGGCTGATTTTAAGCGGATACAGTTCACTCCTGACCTGATGCCTTCGGATATTCTGGGTACATCCATTTTCAACCCTAAGAATGCGTCTTTTGAGTTTAAGTCAGGTCCTATATTTTCTAACCTTGTCCTGATCGACGAGATCAACCGGGCGCCATCCAAAACACAATCTGCTCTCTTTGAAGTGATGGAAGAGCGGCAGGTGACCAATGACGGTACGGTTTATCCTATGGATGAATTGTTTATGGTAATGGCTACTCAGAATCCCATAGAGCAGGAAGGAACCTATCGACTTCCCGAAGCTCAACTGGATCGTTTTCTCTTTAAGATTAACGTCGGTTACCCAAAACTGGAGGAGGAGCAAAAGATCCTGAGCCTCCAAAATGAGACTTCCGGATTTAAAAAACTGGAATTTATCGATGAGGTGATCAGTAAGAAAGAAGCCGTCACTCTGCGGCAAAATCTGCAAAAGATCCTGGCTAAAGATTCTTTGCTGAAATACATTGCTCAGCTGATCGGAGAGACGAGAAATCACCCGTCGCTTTATCTGGGTGCTTCTCCCAGGGCGTCAATTGATTTACTGAATGCTTCCAAAGCTTTTGCTGCGATGAAGGGTAGAGACTTCATTACTCCGGATGATATCCAGTATTTATTGCGGCCGGTGATAGAGCATCGCATTCAGCTTACACCTGAGTCTGAGCTTCAGGGCATCACTATTGAGGAGGTAAGTCAGCAGATCATTCAGCAGGTAGAAGTTCCAAACTAGTGTAATGTTTTATAAAAAAGCAAAACTAATTTTAAGTTATAACTAACTGATAATCTGATGATTAACACCAAATTACCAATAACTAATTACTAACCTGGTGCGTTTCTTTTTTACAAATCGGTTTTACTGGTCACTGACGATACTTATTGTGGCATTCGTAGTGGGGTACTATTTTCCGGTAGTGTGTCTCATTGCAAAAGTCAGTTTTGGTGTCCTGTTTGGGCTGTTGCTTTTCGAGGTTTTTCTGCTTTTTATAACAGGAGGGAGGATGTTGGCTGAGCGCGAATGCAGTGATCGATTTTCCAACGGAGACCTGAACGAGGTAAAGATCCGTGTTAAAAACACCTATCGGTTTCGTGTAGATATCCGGTTGATCGATGAGTTACCTGCTCAGTTTCAGCTGAGGGATTTTAAGTTTGACTTTTCTCTGGGCTCGAATAAGTCAAGGAATGTGAAGTACTCCCTTCAACCGGCAACAAGGGGTGTGTACTCCTTCGGGAAAGTGGTTGTTCTGGTAACAACCTCTGTCGGGCTTTTTCAGCGCAGATTTAAACTGGGAGAGCCAAAGGAGATAAAGGTGTATCCTTCTTTTATTCGGATTCATCAGTACGAGCTTATGGCCATATCCCAAAACCTGACCATGCATGGACAAAAGCAGATCAGAAGGGTGGGGAATAGTAAAGAGTTTGATACAATCAAAGATTATGTGCCCGGCGATGATCCGCGAAATATCAACTGGGCAGCTACGGCGCGGAGAGGTCACCTGATGACCAACCACTACATAGATGAGCGGTCTCAGAACGTCTTTTGCGTCATTGATAAAAGCAGGGCAATGAAGATGCCTTTTGAAGGAATGACTTTGCTGGACTATGCCATCAATGCCTCACTGGTGATTTCTGATGTTTCCCTAAAAAAAGGAGACCGCGCCGGCCTGATCACTTTTGAAAATAAGGTGGATACTTCTGTGCAGGCTAATAATAAAAATACCCAGCTCTATCAGATCATGGAAGCCCTTTACCACCAGGAGACTTCATTTAGGGAGCCGGATTTTTCAGCTGTTTTTAACTTTTCTACAAAAAGCATTCATCAGCGAAGCCTCCTTTTGCTTTTCACCAATTTTGAATCCATTCATAGCCTCCGAAGGCAGCTGACTTATCTCAAATTGCTGAACAGGAAACACCTGGTGCTGGTGGTATACTTCAGAAATACCGAAGTGGACAAGCTGCTCAAAGAAAAAGCGACGAGCACCCGAAAGATCTACAACCAGGCGATAGGTCACCAAATGCTGGAAGAAAAACTCCTGATCCGGGATGAGCTAAACAAAGCTGGAATTCTTTCCCTGTATACGACCCCGCAAAACCTGAATGTAGATGTGATCAATAAGTATATTGAGGTGAAGGCAAAGCGGATGTTGTAAGAAGAAGTTGGTCCCGTCCTGAAATAGCTTGACACCAAACAAGTCAAGTTATGAAAACAACAGAAGCATTAGAAATCAAGAAAAAGTACAAGAGTAAGCGCTTGTATCGTGCTGGGTTCAAGCAAGTGGTTTTGGAAGAATTGGTTATGGACAGGGAGTCCACAAGCTTTATCGCCAGGAAACATGGGCTGGAAAACCATACTGTCCACACCTTTAAGCAGGAAGCCTTGGAGCATCTGGGATATTTTCGTATTTTAAACAACATGAAAAGCTCTAACCAAAATAAAGACGCCTCGGCCTTGGAGAAGGAGAATGCAGAGCTGAAGAAGGCTTTAGAGCTGGCTATGCTGAAAGTATCAGCTCTGGAGACGTTAGTGGATGTAGCTGAGGACCAGTTTAACATCCAGATCCGAAAAAAGCCTGGGGCCAAGCAGTCCAAATAATGCGATTAATATATCCAGACAATGGGCTTGCGTCCCTTTGTCGACTGTTTGGCAAAACCCGCCAAGGGTGGTACCACTGGCATCAGTCCAAAACATCCCATGCATTACTAGAGACCATTGTGGTTAAGCTGGTAAAGGACATCCGTAATCATATCGGTATCCAGAAGCTTGGAGCACGTAAACTACTGCCGCTTATTAATGAACAGCTGGCGAAAAACGAGTTGCGTATTGGTCGGGACTATCTCTTCGATGTGATGGAGCGTAATGGCTTGAAAGTGCGGCAGAGAAAGCGCAGGAGGCCTCAGACCACTGACAGTACACATGGCTTTAGACGCTATCCAAACCTGGTAAAAGGACTGGAAATAAAGCGAGCAGAGCAAGTTTGGGTGGTGGATATTACCTACCTGACAGTAGGTGGGCGTTTCATGTATCTAAGCCTGATTACAGATGCTTATTCACGGAAAATCATGGGGTACTGCTTGCTGGACAACCTTTCTGCAGATGGCCCCATGAGAGCATTATTAATGGCTTTTTCGAACAGGCTATACGTGGAGAAGAGTCTGATCCACCACAGTGATCAGGGCGTGCAGTACTGCAGCCAGGGGTATGTAAACATGCTGAAAACCCATAGGGCAAGCATAAGCATGACCCACCGAGGGAGCCCTCATGAGAATGCGATTGCTGAACGGGTAAACGGTATCTTAAAAGGAGATTATAACTTAGGGAAGTCCTTTGATACACCTCATCAAGCAGAAGAGGCGGTACAAAAAGCAGTAGCATCTTATAACTGTTTGCGTCCTCATGATAGCCTGAACGGAATGACACCACAGCAGGTACATACAGCTAAGGCTATTGAGGAATCGGTAAGCTTAAACAGGACTGTAAGAAAAGGTGAAAAGAGCAGTCAGGATTAAGCTCCTTAAGGGTCAACTCCTGTTAGGATTATCTGACAACCCGTAAAGTATTAACAGGATTACTAGGTAGCAAGTAAAGCTGAATTAGTATGACCATTTAAACTGTAAAGCAAATGAAGGAATAACAAATTACATGACAACCCAAAGCAGGACTAGATCCTAGCCTGTCTACTTCTCCCAGGATTAAAGCAATACTGGTAAAGTACAATTAGGATTATCAATTATTATTGTAAACTACAATCAGAATTAATGTAAAACCTGTCAAGTTATTTTAGGACGCCTCAGTTGGGTCACCTACATCTATCCCCCTGATACGAGTAAAAAGTAATCTGATAAGGGTTTGGACTAATCTGATAGGGTCGCAGAGTAATCTGATGCGGGTGAAGAGTAATCTTATGAGGGTAAAAAGTAATCTGATGTGGGTGAAGAGTGATCTGATGCGAATAAAAAGTAATCTGATAAGAGTTTGTACTAATCTTATGGGATCGTAGAGTAATCTGATGAGGGTGGAAAGTAATCTGATACAAGCTGCAACCTGTCATATGCTTCAGCAAAATGATCTGCCGGGGTTGATCGGCAAGCAGCTGACTCCATCGTGTAAGCTAGTGATGTTTCCCCTGTTTTGTGCACTTTAATTTTTAGATTTCATAACTAGTTGATTTTCAGAGATTAATTTTTAATATTTTCTGTTTTTGGGTGTCCCGTGGTAATTTTGAACCATGTTTGTTCGAAAGAAAAGGAACAAAAGCGGTTCATTTAGTGTGCAGATTATTCGGAAGGTAGATAGGATCAATAAAGTGGTCAAGACTATCGGTAGCTCAAAAGATCCTGAGGAGTTAAAGTTGTTAGAGAGACATGCCCATTTAGAGATCGAAAAGCTTCAGAAACAAGCTAGCCTATTTAGTAGTCACCGAGATAAGGATCTTGTTTCCGTCCTTTCTAATACTCCCAATGATTCTGTGCAACTTATAGGTCCTGATAAAGTGCTGGGTGCTATCTATGACCAAATTGGATATTCCAAAATTCCTGATGATGGACTATTGAGAGAACTGGTTATTTCCCGGCTGGTCTTTCCTGGGAGTAAATTAAAGACGGTTGATTTCTTGGCCAGGCATAAAGGTATGGATGTTAGCGTTTATTCAATCTACCGCTATATGGACAAGCTCAAATCTGAGTACCAGGATGTAGTAGAGGAGATCACATTTTCCTATTTCAAAAAAATTCTTGGAGGACAAGTAGGTATTGTATTCTACGATATGACCACTCTATATTTTGAAACACCAGATGAGGACGATATTAGAAGAATAGGCTATTCAAAGGACGGTAAGCATCAGCACCCTCAGATCAAGCTTGGCGTATTAGTTGGAACCAATGGCTTTCCGATAAGCTACGACATATTTGATGGTAGCCAATACGAGGGTCATACACTTATCCCAATACTGAAGCAGGTTGAGGCTAAATTCAATATAGGAAAACCTATGGTAATAGCTGATGCTGGCCTACTAACCAACAGGAACATTAAAGCATTGATCACTTCGGGTTATGAATTTGTTTTAGGTGGACGGATAAAAAATGAATCACAGGATATAAAAAGTAAAATTGTAACGCTTGATATAAATGAGGGAATGCCTAAAGAAATTGACAAAGAAGGGCATCGACTCATTGTGGACTTTTCTTCCAAGCGGGCAAAAAAAGATAAATTCAATAGAGAACGAGGCCTTAAGAAACTTGAAGAAAAGGTCAAAAGCGGGAAACTAGATAAGAATAGCATTAACAACAGAGGTTATAACAAGTACCTGAAGCTGGAATCAGAAGTGAAAGTAAGCATCGACTATGGTAAGTTTCAAAAAGATGAAAAGTGGGATGGTTTGAAGGGGTATTTAACCAATAGTAAGTTATCAACCAAAGATGCCATTGCGGCGTACAACAATCTCTGGCATATTGAAAAAGCCTTTAGAATATCTAAGACAGACCTGAAAGTAAGGCCGATTTACCATAGGTTACCTGATAGGATCCACGCTCACATCTGTATTTGCTTCTTAGCTTATGCTGTTTTCAAAGAGCTTGAAAGAAAATTGGAAATCAACAAAATCAAAATCTCACCCTATAGAGCAGTGGAACTCACAAGAAATATGTACCAAATTTCCGGAGTCCTGCCGGATTCTAAAATACAACAAACCATTCCGCTAAAAATGACCGAACAGCAGCAGGCACTCTATCAAATTTTTAGCTAAAAAATCCTGGGTGTCCCATTGCGGTCCCGTCCTGAAATAGCTTGACACCAAACAAGTCAAGTTATGAAAACAACAGAAGCATTAGAAATCAAGAAAAAGTACAAGAGTAAGCGCTTGTATCGTGCTGGGTTCAAGCAAGTGGTTTTGGAAGAATTGGTTATGGACAGGGAGTCCACAAGCTTTATCGCCAGGAAACATGGGCTGGAAAACCATACTGTCCACACCTTTAAGCAGGAAGCCTTGGAGCATCTGGGATATTTTCGTATTTTAAACAACATGAAAAGCTCTAACCAAAATAAAGACGCCTCGGCCTTGGAGAAGGAGAATGCAGAGCTGAAGAAGGCTTTAGAGCTGGCTATGCTGAAAGTATCAGCTCTGGAGACGTTAGTGGATGTAGCTGAGGACCAGTTTAACATCCAGATCCGAAAAAAGCCTGGGGCCAAGCAGTCCAAATAATGCGATTAATATATCCAGACAATGGGCTTGCGTCCCTTTGTCGACTGTTTGGCAAAACCCGCCAAGGGTGGTACCACTGGCATCAGTCCAAAACATCCCATGCATTACTAGAGACCATTGTGGTTAAGCTGGTAAAGGACATCCGTAATCATATCGGTATCCAGAAGCTTGGAGCACGTAAACTACTGCCGCTTATTAATGAACAGCTGGCGAAAAACGAGTTGCGTATTGGTCGGGACTATCTCTTCGATGTGATGGAGCGTAATGGCTTGAAAGTGCGGCAGAGAAAGCGCAGGAGGCCTCAGACCACTGACAGTACACATGGCTTTAGACGCTATCCAAACCTGGTAAAAGGACTGGAAATAAAGCGAGCAGAGCAAGTTTGGGTGGTGGATATTACCTACCTGACAGTAGGTGGGCGTTTCATGTATCTAAGCCTGATTACAGATGCTTATTCACGGAAAATCATGGGGTACTGCTTGCTGGACAACCTTTCTGCAGATGGCCCCATGAGAGCATTATTAATGGCTTTTTCGAACAGGCTATACGTGGAGAAGAGTCTGATCCACCACAGTGATCAGGGCGTGCAGTACTGCAGCCAGGGGTATGTAAACATGCTGAAAACCCATAGGGCAAGCATAAGCATGACCCACCGAGGGAGCCCTCATGAGAATGCGATTGCTGAACGGGTAAACGGTATCTTAAAAGGAGATTATAACTTAGGGAAGTCCTTTGATACACCTCATCAAGCAGAAGAGGCGGTACAAAAAGCAGTAGCATCTTATAACTGTTTGCGTCCTCATGATAGCCTGAACGGAATGACACCACAGCAGGTACATACAGCTAAGGCTATTGAGGAATCGGTAAGCTTAAACAGGACTGTAAGAAAAGGTGAAAAGAGCAGTCAGGATTAAGCTCCTTAAGGGTCAACTCCTGTTAGGATTATCTGACAACCCGTAAAGTATTAACAGGATTACTAGGTAGCAAGTAAAGCTGAATTAGTATGACCATTTAAACTGTAAAGCAAATGAAGGAATAACAAATTACATGACAACCCAAAGCAGGACTAGATCCTAGCCTGTCTACTTCTCCCAGGATTAAAGCAATACTGGTAAAGTACAATTAGGATTATCAATTATTATTGTAAACTACAATCAGAATTAATGTAAAACCTGTCAAGTTATTTTAGGACGCCTCAGCACAAAACAGGAAAAAGTAATCTGATGTGGGTGAAGAGTGATCTGATGCGAATAAAAAGTAATCTGATAAGAGTTTGTACTAATCTTATGGGATCGTAGAGTAATCTGATGAGGGTGGAAAGTAATCTGATACAAGCTGCAACCTGTCATATGCTTCAGCAAAATGATCTGCCGGGGTTGATCGGCAAGCAGCTGACTCCATCGTGTAAGCTAGTGATGTTTCCGGTTGACCTGTCATCACTAAAATCAAAGATGCAGCCCCAAAATCAGGATTTTAAAAACATGACCAGTACCCAAAAATCACTTTGAACCAGATAAAGATCATTTCCGACCCGGTTAAAAGTGGTTGGTGATCAGTTGTCATTCACAAGCACGCGTTGCTCCGAAGGATCCCCTTCGGGACCAACGAGTGTCGGGATACTATCTAAAACTGAACCTCGGGAGCTGTTTCAGCTGCTTCATCCGACTCAAAGAGTGGTTTCCGCTCAAAGCCATACCAGCCTGACACAAAGTTGTTTGGGAATTTGCGGATATACGTATTGTACTCCTGAGCCGCGCTGTTGAAACGTTGCCTGGCTACCGTGATCCGGTTTTCCGTTCCTTCCAGCTGAGCCTGCAGTTCCAGGAAGTTCTGATTGGATTTCAAATCAGGGTATCGCTCTACTGTGACTAAGAGCCTCGATAACGCCGAGTTTAACTGACCTTGTGCCTGGTTAAATTGCTGCAGATTTTCCTGCGTGAGGTTAGCGGGGTCAATGTTCATACTGGAAGCTTTAGCTCTGGCCTCTGTAACTCCTACCAGTACTTCTCTTTCCTGCTCGGCAAAACCCTTCACTGTATTTACCAGGTTAGGAATGAGATCATGTCGTCTTTGGTATTGTGTTTCCACATTTGACCACTGAGTATTTACGTTTTCTTCCATGGTGACCATGGTATTATATTTCCCGGAAAAGAAGTTGTAGATTAAAAAAAGTACAACAATTACAATTCCTATGGTGATCCATTTTTTATTCATCGGTATTAGGTTTAATTTTTGGTTCTGAAACTAAAGGGCACCTCTAAAAACCCATTTATGGCCGTAAGCATAAAAATCAAAGATTTTTACTAATGACTCTTTTTGAATTATATGTCGTTGTATTTCAATCACTTAATAATTTCATTAGGCTCATGAAATACGCCTTATCTAATTCAAAAATAGTTCACTTTCCGGCGCATTCTGAGTTTTTAGAGGTGCCCTAAAGTTACAACGATAAAAGTAACTAACGACATAGTGAAAAAACAGATACTACTTTCCATTTCTTTTCTTTTAGTAACGCTCTTTTTGTCAGGGCAGGAAGTTGCCATTCCGGAGCTAGAAAAGCGCGTTACAGATCTTACAAACACCCTTTCCTCGCATGAGGTCAGCACACTTGAGTCCAGGTTGGCCCAGTTTGAAAAGGAGGGTGGCAGCCAGGTTGCTGTTTTGATCATCCCAACTACCGGCGATGAAACCATAGAGCAATACAGCATCAGGGTAGTAGATGAGTGGCAGCTGGGCCGAAAAGATGTAGATGATGGTATCCTGTTTTTGGTGGCTATGGGCGACCGGAAAATGCGGATCGAGGTGGGTTATGGATTGGAGGGAGCCATCACGGATGCTTTATCCAAACGGATCATCAGCACTGTAGTAACTCCTGAATTTCGATCGGGACATTTTTATAAAGGTATTTCTGACGGATTGGATGTGATATTGAGTGCAATAAAAGGAGAGGAGCTACCTCCGGCTATCAGCAAGCCTTCATCAGCCAAAAATACTTTTACACCTGATCATGGAATACTCTTTATGATTGTAGGGATAGGTGTGTTAGGCCTTTTTGGTCTTGTTTTTTTGAATGTATTTTTAAAAAAGAAGGTTGGAAAATCCAAAGGCACCTTGATTACGGCATTTATTGTCTTTTTGATTGGTTGGGTATTTATAAACATAGGTGCCGGGATCTTTATGGCTATCATTAGTACAGTTTTCTTCTTTGGAGGAGGTCGTGGCGGTAGAGGTGGAGGATATTATGGTGGTTATGGTGGCTTTGGTGGGGGAGGCGGAGGCTTCTCAGGCGGAGGTGGTTTTGGCGGCTTTTCCGGTGGCGGAGGCGGTTTTGGTGGAGGCGGCGCATCCGGTGGCTGGTAATTTAAAAATAAAGAATAAAATGGCTAAGAAATATATATTTACAGAAGCGGAGAAGCAGCAGGTAGAGCAGGCGGTGAAGGATTTGGAGACTGTATCCTGCGGCGAGATTGTACCTTTTTTTGTAAGGAGCAGTGACGACTATGCAGAAGCTTCATGGTATACCAGCACCTTGTTTACAGCTTTCGTGGCGATCCTGATCGGGTTACTTTCCTATACGTGGATGCTGCCTTTTCGATTTACTCCCCTTGAAATATCAATAATCATTTTTGGAGCGATGCTGGTTGGGTTTTTAATCCCTGTTCTGTTTCCGCAAACCAAACGCTGGATCATTTCTAAAGAGCGTCAGGTACTACGCGCACAACAACGAGCCCGGGAAGCTTTTTTGGAAGAAAGTGTTTTTAACACAGCGGAGAGGGTGGGTATTCTGATCTTTGTAAGCCGTCTGGAGCATATGGTACTTGTCATGGGTGATGAGGGGATCAATAAAAAAGTGGAGCAGGCGGACTGGCAGCATGTAGTGGATACGATAGTGGACGGAATAAAAAGAAGAGAAATAGGAGATGGCCTGGTAAAGGCTATTGACCAATGCAAGGAATTGCTTTTGAAAAACGGTTTTGTGAGAAAATCAACGGATACCAACGAGCTGGATGACAACCTCAGGATTGAGGATTAGACTGTATCTTTTCCAGGAGCTCAATGATTTTATCTTTTTGTCTTGAGTTTTCTTCTATCAGATGATGGACTCTGCGCTTTATTTCCAAGTGAAGGGGTATGCTTTCCAATCGGTCCAAAAGTTCGCCCAGGTCTTTCTTTTTGTATTCGGCTTTCGGTTCTTCCGCTATAGTACTTCCGGCTATCAGGTATTCATAAGTTACACCGTATAGCTTGATAAATTGTCTTTTGACCTTATCTGGCATAGCATTGGAGCCGGACTCATAAGCGGCAAGCGTCCCACGCTTAATACCAAGTTTTTCAGCACATCCTTCCTGAGAATCTCCATTTTTTTTTCGGATTTCAGAGATTCTTCTGCCCACCTCTTTTTTAAAGTCAGACATTAAATGGTGTTAAAAATGACAATTAATGTTACTATTTATTGCAATTGTTATTTTATATGGATAAATTGCCTTCCATTGATTCAAATACTGTCAAATGTACTCATAATGGGGTATTCCAATCGATCCCAAACCGGGATTAATACAACCTTTTCTCAGCTTGATGAGTGGGTTAAAAGATTTATAGCTGAGTCAATAGCTTTAGAATTGCTCACTAACCTTAACCGTAGTATAAGTGTAGAGGTTCTTATGCGTATACTCGAAAGGTTTGATGTGGACGTAGATGTGAGTCCGGAAGAGACTTTTTCCATTCGTAGAAATGAAAAACTGGAGGTAGCTGTAAAAAGTATATCTGCCCAGTTTTAGAGTTTATCATGTGTATGTTAATGCCATTAAGATAAGGTTGAAGTTTCAAAGAATCAGTCATTCCAGCAATGGAATCTATGAGCTATAAAACGAAAATGCCAAACTTGATCAAAGACTTCCCGGCCGGGTAGGCGCGGCCAGCCAGGCGCGGCCAGCCAGGCATGACTGGAGTGACCTTATCTTAATGGCATTAGTTGGTATATCATTTTTACCAGTCCGGTTTCAAACTCCTCAATATCATGAACTTTAAACCAGGTCTCAGCAATTGACTCATTGAAAACAGGTATTCCCGATCCTAAAAAAACGGGATGAACGAAAAGCTGTAGCTCATCAATAAGGTTTTCTTTGAGTAAGATCGAGTTGATCTCGCCACCGCCCGCCAACCAGATGTGCTTCCCTTTTTGAGCTTTGAGCTTTTTTACGTGGTCAGGAATATCATGATGTACAAAGTGGACATATTCATCTTTTTTCTTCGAAACATCTCGTGTGTAAACAAAGCATTTTTTGCCAGCATATGGCCAGTCCATACCAAAACCACGGATTTGCCTGTAGGTCTTTCCACCCATCAGAACCGTATCCACTGACTTAATAAACTCAGTGAAGCCGTAATCCTGATCAGTATATAACCAGTCAATTTCTCCCGATTCTCTGGCTATATAGCCGTCGATACTGGAGGCAATGAATAAAATGATCTTTCGCATTTACAGATCGCAAATTAAGTTTGCTTCCCCAATAACCTTACTTAATTTCTGAGGCTTAAGTTGTAATTTATCCAATAAATTAAGATTTTGGCATAAAGACCTGATAACCACAATGCCTTCTTCTAATAATGTTTGTTTCTCATGTTTTGTGAGATGATGGAGGCTTGTGATCGGGTACAGCTTATGCTTGTCGATCAGATCTTTTAGTCCTTTGGAATGAGGATAATCCCAGCTGATCATTTTAAGTCCGGAGCATTCCCCATAAGAGATGGCGTCCTGAGTCAGTCTGGCGTTGGTAATGACTCCACCCACATGCTTTTTATCTTTTCTGAGATGACTTTTCTTCCAGACAGACTCCAGGTCCCGAAACCGGGAATCGATATACAGGGGAACTTTTACATCGGTTTTATAGCCAAGACGGTTGTGAAACTTGCATTCTAACATCAGCAATTCTGACTCATTTTCTGCCAGGACATCTACCTCATGGGAAACGCATTTTCCCTGATGTACTTCGCCGACCCTTACTGAATAGCCCTCTGCTTTCAGTAATTCTCCAACAAACATCTCGAATGGATAACCAGTAGGCCTGAGTTCCAGAATAGCTTGCTTCAGCTTATACCTGGAAGCTTTACTGGCTTCACGTCTTTTGAGGATGTTATGGGCCTTGATGTAGATCTCTTTGGTACTGATGCCATGGTAAAGTA
This sequence comes from Marinoscillum sp. HNIBRBA16962, assembly GCF_057801515.1. Classification (NCBI taxonomy): domain Bacteria; kingdom Pseudomonadati; phylum Bacteroidota; class Cytophagia; order Cytophagales; family Reichenbachiellaceae; genus Marinoscillum; species Marinoscillum sp. HNIBRBA16962. The sequence goes on from NZ_CM173603.1 coordinate 1,715,438, forward strand.
TTGGGTAAATAGCATCAATTACCTCATCAATGATTTCAGGTTTAGCGCCTGATCTCTGCAGACTTGTTCTCAGCTTTTCCTGATCAAAAACATCGGCTTCTCCGGTATTTTTCAGGACAGATATCTGGTTTTTTGTCACTCTGGTGAAAAGGTTGTTTTAAAATGAATATAGGTTAAATTTTTAGTTAAAAAAATGAACTGAAGCCTGAACGATCAATATTATCCCGCTTAATACCATGAAAGCAATCGCCCACTGGCGAAAGGACTTATCAGTCATCTTCCGGAGAAGCCTTTTACCATACACACTTCCCACGGTAATTCCCAGCCCCAGAGCAAGGGCATGGGTCCACTCTGTGGTACTCATCAGTCCGAAAAAAGTGTATGAACCTACCTGGGAGATTCCCATGATCAGACTGTTGAATGCTTTTGTGCCGATCAGTGATTCTTTGGTAATACCCAGGTTTAAATAAAAGGGATTGAGAACTGGCCCTGATGCTCCGGTTAACGTGCCGATAAAAGCTATGATAATGCCCAGGGGAGCCAGTAGCGGGTAGCTCATTGGAAAAGAATGCTCTTTTTTGCCCCATCGATATTGGAAAAAGGTACTGATCAAAAACAACCCAACAATAACCTGGAGAATGGGTATTCTGATCTGTGAAAAGAGGTAGCCGGCTAACAGGCTACCCAAAATGGCAAATGGAACGTAAATGGCAGCCGCCTTCCAGTTGATGTGTTTCCAGTAGAGATAAACCCTGACAGGCCGGCCTATGAGGTTGCCTGTATTGAGGACGGGAGCAGCAGTAGCTGGGCCAACGAGAAAGTTTAACAGCGGCACTAAAAGCAAGGCACCCCCACCAGCAGTGAGAGTAGACAGCGTAAAGGCTGCTGCACCGCAAATGAACAAGAGGATCCATATGGTGGGAAAAGCGTCCACCGATGGGTCGGTTAAGCTTCAGACTTTCCTCTGAATGTCCGTAAAACGAAAGTAATAATGATCAGGGCAAAAAGGAACAGAAGAATGGCCTTGGTAATTAAACCCCCATCAGCAGCCTCTCCATTTATCTTTATTTCAATCGTTTGACTTTCGGAGGTTTTTGTAGTATCCTGAACCTCCTGAGCAAAGAGTGTAATTGTTGCTAACAATGAAAAAGCGAAAGATGTAATTTTTTTCATGATCAAGCTAAATTCTCAGGCGAAGATAACCCATGTTTACCGCTTGGGCAATTTTGATTCTATCATGGTTACTTTTTCCGGATCATATAAGCCCGTTTCTCTTAAAAAATAAATGATGTAGTGACTAAAAGAAGGGTCCAGCTTTAGTTCATGAATTCTGTCAATGTTTTTTGAGATAAATTCCTGATCTTCTTTCAGCTGATCACTAAAACCGAGAAACCTAGGAATATAATACTGAACGCTAAACCGGATAAACCGAATTTCAAGATTGGAAGGGTCCTTAGTTACAGCCTGGTTCATTTTTAACTCAAACCTTTTGAGCTGGTGGTATTTATCAATGGGGTTCCAGACTTGCTGTGCAAGTAAAGCCTCGGATGCGGCTTTATAGGCCAAAATTACCGGGGAAGTTTCCTCACAACCTGAAATTTTTTGATAGAAAACAGGTACGTTTTTTTCTTCCAGCGCTGCCTGGTGAAACTCCGTTCGGATCTGATTCAGGTCAGGAGCAGACGCCGGGCATTTCAACCCCCAGAGACAAAAAAGTAGTGTAATCATTTTTGGCATGAAAAGTCATACGTAAAAGTCTGCTTTAAGGCTACATTTTTTGTGCCAGTTTTAAATTTTTATTTTTCCTTATGAGAGCAGGGTTCTATATTTGCAATCCATTTTGGAAATGCGCTCGTAGTTCAACTGGATAGAATACCAGATTTCGGCTCTGGGGGTTGAGGGTTCGAATCCTTCCGAGCGCACGTATGCTGAAGCTCCAGAGGTTGAGGGGCGGTTCGCCGCTGCGATCGACTCCTTCTGGGTGTACAAAAAAGCCTTCTTCGTTTCTCGGGGGAGGCTTTTTTATGCCGGTTTAAATCCCAACATTTTGAATGTCAGAGATTTTTGCTCCCATTTTCTTATTTGCTGGTATCTATTTCCACAAAATTTGCAATTTTGCTAATAGCTTTTATCTTACAAATGAAACAACCGGTACTTACTTTATGGATAGGATGTTTTTGGGCTTGGATTTTTAAACGAACGTGATCATGGAAAGGGCCGCCACCTTACGAGATATTGCAAAGGAACTGGGAGTATCCACTTCTACGGTATCCAGGATACTCAATGGGAAAAATCAGCAAAATAAAGAGCTGGTGGAACGGGTAAAGGAAGCTGCCAAAAAGCTTAACTATCAGGTAAATACTGCGGCCCTTGGACTACGGACAAATAAGACCCGGCTTATCGGAATGATTGTTCCTTATATAAGCGATGAGTTTTTCTCATCCATACTGGCCGGTATCGAATCAGTAACTGAGCAGCGGGGATATAACCTGCTTATCTGCCAGTCAAATGAGTCTCATGAAAAAGAAAAGAAGCTGATCAAATCTTTAGTTGCCTGTAATGTAGAAGGTATACTCATATCTCTGTCTCGCGAGACCACGGAGCTTAGTTTCCTGAATTACCTGAAAGAAGGAGATAAAAAAGTGGTACTGTTTGATCGGGTACTAAAACAGGGAGATTACCCTTCCATACCATTTGATGATCGGAAAGCAGCTCATGAAGCAGGTAAGCATTTACTGAGCCTGGGTAAAAAGTCGTTTTTATATGTAGGGCTTTCCCAAAACCTTGAAAATGATAAGGAACGCCTTAATGGATATAATGATGCGTTGCAAAGCCATAACTTACCTTTGTGTGAGACGATCTATCCAGAAAATGTTAGCAAAACTGCTGAAGCTCTGAATACCATAAAAGACCTGAACAGGTTTGACGCGATCGTTTGTTATTATGACCTGATCGCTGTGGAGGTGATTGCTTCTCTAAACAGGAAAGGGATAAAAATACCCGATGAGATAGCCGTATGTGGTTTTGATAACCGCCATATCTGTGATTTTGTCTCTCCCACGCTGACCAGCGTAGATCACAGTACGAATAAAATGGGGAAAGTAGCAGCAGAGACGCTTTTTAGCCTACTCAATGACGAGGAGGAAGTGGCCGATGACCAGGAGATTGAGACCTCACTTGTTATCAGAGAGTCTACCGTTCGGAGATGATCATTCGTTTTCCTCAATCAACCTCGGATCAACCTTTCGGACAAAATCGGCAAAAGCTACGAAGTGGTGATGAATTACTTTAACAATAAATACTCAACCGGCTATACAGGTTTTCCCCTACTAATTCTTTATAACAATTTTTCAAAATCATTTCGGAAAATCCTCATTCAAACTTCATTCGCTTTTAGTTTTGCACGCATGACAATTGAAGAAGTTCATAAGCTGATCCGGACCCGCAGGGCTGTATATCCCCCCCAATATCTGAATAAAGAGATACCGGATCAGCTAATCAGGAATATATTGGAAAATGCCAACTGGGCGCCCACACATAAGCTGACTGAGCCCTGGCGTTTTAAGGTTATGAAGGGACCTGGGCTTAAGAAGTTTGGGACTTTTATGGCGGAGAAGTACCGTTCACTCCATAACCTGGACTCATTTTCTGTGGCGAAATATGAAAAGCTGAAAATGAACCCTCAGCGATCGGGAGCGGTAATCGCTATCTGTATGCAGCGAGACCCGAAAGAGCGTATACCAGAGTGGGAGGAGGTGGCTTCTGTGGCTATGGCTGTACAAAACATGTGGCTGACCTGCAGTGCCTATGGGATCGGTGCCTACTGGAGCACACCGGACCTGTTACAGTATTTTTCAGAATTTGAGCCCCTGGCAGAGGGGGAGAAATGTATCGGGCTTTTTTATATGGGGTATGCCAATGTCCCTGAAAAATATCCACCAAGGAAGCCTATAGAGGAGAAGGTAAAGTGGATCGAGTAGGGAATGGGGTTTTTAGGTTCTTAGGTATTTGGGTCTTTTGGATTTTTTTATTGCGTCGTATTTGGGTTTTTTGTAGGTTAGGAAGCATTTTCTAAATTCTGAGGATTTATAGAGTTCAACAATGAAGGTGTCATTGAGCATGAAGAGAAGAAGTGTTTTCAGCAGATTTCTGCATTTACAATTTTTAATAGTCGCCATCGTTTTGAAACTGGTATATGAAATGTATTAAACACACCTGAAGATGAAGATCTCTAAATCAGTATTTCTAGTGCTTTTGTTTGCCGGCATTTTAATGTCGTGTGCAAAAGAAAATGAGGAAGATCCACAGCTCACATACAATGACTTTGAGAGCTCACTAACTGCAGATATGGATTATCAGACCATTGTTAAAACCTTTGGTGATCCGATGAAAGATATAGGGAGTGGAATCCACATTTACGTATATATCTTGGATGATTCCACGGAAATGTGGATAGGGTATACGGATCAAATATTATACGCAAAGCATGTTGATCAGGATCAAAATACCCTTCATACGTTGATCGGAAGTGAATAATTTAGGGTAGCCTGAATTGAAGCCGGAGTGCTGTGGATACGTAGACGACTCTATTTGCTTAACCACTCAAAAAGTAGGTCCTTTCGGGGAGGATTAAAGTAGTCGTAGTGAAATAGGATAATACCGTCTGAGGGTTGCATCACTCCATAATCCAGCATAGCTGAAAACTCCTGATCAGGGATGGGTTCTTCTACATAAGTCTCCCTTACTTCTATGCAATTAAGGATTGGTTTATTAGTAGTTTCGTGTACATGGGAAGCCATTTCAATGATCCATTCAGGTTTCCGCTTTATCATGTGTGAATACGTCATGGGAATAAATATGTCCACATAATTCTTTAACCGGTTAACATCCTGCCCGGCGACAGACCGAATAGCGCCATTAAAATCTGTCTCCCTCCATGGAACCAGCTTCAAAGCCACTGGTATATTGTATGATTTAATAATATCGGAAAGGACTCTGACCCGTTCCTCGATAATGTGGCATTTCCATTTGGTCCATTCAGACAAGGCATTTGCTTTTATCCAGGTGGCTGTTTTTGATTGCACATTTATTCCACTGAAATCCTGAAAGCTGTCAATGCATCGACTACAGTAGCATCCATCTATGATTTGGGAATGGTTCGTTTCCGGATACACCGTTTCCCAGAAGACAAAAAAGCGGATAAAATCGAGGCTGACCATTGCAGGGTTTGTTAATTCGATCAGCTTCATTAATTGTTCATCCTGATAGGCCGTGAACCCGGGAGCAGATGGGCAGGCAAAGTGGAGCCATCCTTCTATAGCTTTTTCTCCATTGCTTGTGATAGCATAGTGATCGGGGTGCTGTTTAAGGTACTCTTCGTTGAAGTATACAGGAAAATTCAGGCTTATCGCCACACCTTCTGATTTTGCTCTTTTCAAGAAGGACTGATTTGTGTAGAGGGACTCATTGGAGAAAATGATGTTGACGTTTGATTTTTTACAAAAAGAAAAGAAATCATTCAGGTTGGTTTGAGGGTTAAACAGGAATATGCCGGTCAGGTTTTCCTTTTCCAATCTTTTCAGCAGGTTATCTGATGACCAGATGTCACTGGGGTTTTGAGAAAACAGTGGGTAGCAGCAACTCAAAAGCCCGATCACAATTGTGATTATTTTCAGCTGTTTTGAATAGAAATTATTTTCATATATCATAATTGAGTGACATGTAAGTTATACCCCTCACCCTGTCCGAAACCTGAAGTTTGTAAATCTTTGGTCTTGAGTCTTACTACTTAAATTCTATTTTGCCACAAATACAAAGTCGCTGTTAGGTTCATCAGTGCCGAAGCTACCGAATCTGGGTTCCGTAGGTAAACGCATAAAGTAGGGGATAAGCTCGGCGGTAGTCAGAATTCTTCCTTCTCCGCCACCTACTTCTTTCAATGCTAAAATGAATTTCTCGGCAAAAGGGGAGTGGCTTCCCGGTCTTCCGTCAGGCACGTATTCTTTACTTCCACTAGTCAGAAACTTACGGGTGCGCTTGGTCAGTTTTTTTACCAGGTATTGAGCATCTTCTTTTTCCAGAGCTTCACCTCTTCTTCTGGCCAGTTTCGGATCGATGGTGCCCCCAAAGCAAACGTCCATCACCAGGAAGATATGCTCACATTTGATGTTCTCTATTCGCACGCGCAAGAGATTGTGTGAAAGGTAAGTAGTCTTTCCTTTGTCATTTTTAAGCGAATTGCTGGCTACTACATATCCTTCCTCGAGTGTTTCGTCAAAATATCCATGTCCTGCTACAAAGATTAGTAGCTGATCCTGAGGGTTAAATCGACGGGAGTTATAGTCATAAACTTTGTCATTGAGCTCCTCCACAGTCGGATTTACCAGCATGTCAATTTCAAAACCGTATTTATCTTCTAATAAAGCAGCTATGGTATTTGCATCATTGGTCGGGTTATTCAGATCTCCCCAGTGGTCATATTCGTCCGTAGCAATGATCAGGGCGTAATCTTTTCGATTGGCGTCTACTGTAGCGGTAATGTCGTCAGTCCCGTGTAGAATACTTCGTTTAGAGCTTACTTTCCCCCCTTTTTTATTAGTGGCGATCAGCTCCACGGTATTAGAACCCTCCAGTAGGTTGAGCTTTTGTTCAAAGTTGAAACTGTTTTGAAGGGGCCCGATCTCGATTTCCTTTTCAATGGAGCTTCCCCCTACAGTGATCCTGAGCCTGATCTCTTCCAGCTCTACACTTGATTTTACCCTGGCCTTTAGTAGGATCGATTTGTCTGTGCTGAAAGAAGATTCGATCCGCGGGGTGGTCCAGGTGATCTGGGGCAAGGTGGTGTGAGAAACTTCTTTACTATAATCAATCTCAATAGCATTTGTCTTATCGACAAAGCTCTGGGCATCCGCCAAAAAAGGCACAAGCGCGATTAAAATGAGCAATAAATTTTTCATAGTGGTGTTGCTTTTAGTGTCAGTTTTGAGGAATATCCGGTGGCGTATCAACGCCCGGAGGATCCTCGGTAGTTCCTTCAAGTATCAGGTAAGTGGCTCCGCCTCCCAGGAGGATGAGCGGGACCACTTTTAGCGGCCAGGGTATCCGTGGTTTCACATAGAAATAAGGAGAGTGTACCTCCTGATCCCTGTTTCTGGAATCAGTGATGAAAAACCGGTACTTGCCTGGTTTTATAGAACCTGGAATATGAATTTTTGCGTCTCCCGTATTAGCAACTTCGGGAAGGATAGCTTTCATTTCTTCTCCCCGGTACAACTTGAATTCGAGAATGTTTGAACTGGATTTTCCATCCCAGGCAAACTCATAAGTTTTTCCCCTTTTCAAATCTTTTTCTTCAGGAAAGCCTTCAAATTCTATAAAGGGCACGTATACTTTACCACGAACCTCCAGCTGAATGCTTCCGCGAAAGTCAGGCCCCAGTTCCTTTTTAGCGGCCCAGGTGATTTTGTTGTTTACTCCGGGCCGTACCTCGAGCCCTACATCGCCCTTTACTTCCTTCACGGGAGCTATTGTACTGTCTGTCAGCAAATACAGGTAAACCGAATAGAAGCGATCCGCCGTTGTATCTACCAGGTCATAATGCACAATGAGGTTTTCTGAAGTTTGCTCTATGGTGGTAATCTCAAACTGCTGACCATAGGTCCAGGTGCTGGTAAGCAGGAATAATATGTATAAAATATTCTTTCGCATAACCATTAGTTTTTAATCACTCTGATCATCTTCTCTGTGCCAGCGAGCTCTAGCTTTATGAAATAGACACCTTCTCGTACCTCAGTACCATTAGGGTCCTTTCCGTCCCAGATAAATTTTTGCAGTCCTCCCTCAGGATAGGAAATGCTTTGTTGGAGGATCTTTGCGCCGGAGACATTAAAAATGGAAACATCAAGGACCTGATGCTTATCCTGTATTATCACAGGTAATGAAATGGTCTTTCTGAACGGATTGGGGTAGGGGTCTCCAACCCTATTCAGAGCAGATGTAAATATTCCATCTTTAGCATATACGATCCGGAATTGTAGGTCGTTTTTCCAGACGAAATCATAGCTACTCTCCAAATTCATGTCAATCACCTCCAGGGTTTCCATATTGAGAAGGAAGCATTTTCCTTCCATAGCGGATAGTGCTCTTCTGTCCCATGTTAAGAGAGCGTTGCCTGATTTCTGATCAGAGGCCAGGTCAAAGGTCCATTCATGGTGATCCATGAGAGGAACGTAATCATGGATGAATTTCGGAGCAAAGTATTCCGGATGATGAGAAGTCATTTCCAGGAAGGAAATGAACCTTGGAACGGCGATCTCATCTAAACGATCTTTACTCTGATCAGCCAGTTGATGCATACCAATGGAACTGGTATGTTTTTGGTTTCCCAGGGTTAAATGCAGGTCTAGTTTCCACTCAAATCCGGCTTTTACTGTTTCTGCTTTTCTTGAGGAGGACTTTGAGCTCAGCGGAAAGCTTACCGAACCAGCCGTTTCACAAAAGACGAAAGCACCTTCCCAGGGAGCCAGTGTTCCTGAGTTCTGATAGCTGCCATTTTCATACATAAATAGCGAGCCCAATCCCTGGTCCGGATTTGCAGCCTGGATATCAGCCCAGCTGATCGGGAAAGGGTAGGGGTTCCCGATCTGGTTCCAGCCTTGCTGGAAGTTTTTAGTGAATGGATCATCCTGGGTTACGTTATCCACCGTGCCCGCTCCGACCTCAATGGTAAAATCTTTGTTGGTGGTGTTGAACCAGTAGCCATTTCCTAAAACAATGGAGTTTGCCAGGCCACTGTTAAGCTCCTGATAGTTTCCATTGGTATAGTGGAAGATCCGCCATACGTCCTGGTTGTATTCTCCCAACTCGTTAAAAATGTTAGCAAAAAGATTATCATTTAGGTCGTAAGGGATTGAAAACATACGATAAGTTGCTGCCTTCCCATTGAAGTTACTTCCTGCAAATGGGATGGATGTTTCTGTAGGGTTTTCCCGGTAGAGGAAAAATAGATTGGTTTCCGTATCATTCCCAAATTCATCTACCGCACTGATATAACCTTCCATGCCCAGCTCATCCGCCCAGGCATCCTCCAGGGTGACCGAATAGTTCTGGCCGCTGGTATTTTCCATCGTTGCTGCGGTGAAATCAGCACCAGCGATTGGGCGGTAGAACAACTGGACGGTTACAGCTGATGCATCATTAACCGTGACAGCCAGGGCCTGTGCACTGAACACATCATTGGTTTGTGGCAGGTTGCTGACAACCGGGGCTTGGGTATCGCCTGAGACTACATTGCTTACAGTAAGTGGTTTTGAAAATGCATTGTTGCTGTTGATCTCATCAATAGGATCTGAAGTATACAATACAACAAACAAATTGTAGCTTCCTACGGAAGTAGTATCCGGGATGGTGATGTTTTTGGTATTGGAGCCCTGGGGGTAGCTTAGTGTTGCTCCTGCAGCCAGGTCAGTCACGACCCCAAAAGTGTCCAGTCGAATGTCTTCCGGCTCAAAGACATTATTGACCGAAAGATATACCTCAGCAGAAATGGAAGTAAATACACCGACTGCTCCACTGTTCGTCAGTTCAAATGTTAAGTTGGTAGTTCCTCCGGGTGCCACTTCTGATGGAGTGATACTCATCGAGGACTGTAAGGTCAGCTCAGCCTGACGCGGAATGGCGGTGGGGAGGAAGCCGGCGGTGAGTTTGTAATTTGCTGAAGATACTTTTCCACTTAAAGGTTGTCCTATTGAAGGGGTAAGGGTATATGAACTTCCGGATACCTTTTGAGATCCGTTGGAGATGGTGGAGGTTTTGAGGGTGTAGGATTGGGCAAAAAGACCTGTCCAAGAGAATCCACCTACTACATAGAATAGTACCAGTATGTACTTCAAGAATCTCATCTAGACCTTCTTCTAAGTGTAAGTATTAAGATAAATAGCAATAGGACTAATGCAATTACAATAACTATTTTTATCCACTTGCAAGGAAGACAGGGTTGGTCCTCGGAAACAAAGGATTGCTTTGAACTTATTACCACTTGACGAAATGCATCTCGTGTTGCTCTTTCTCCTTTAGCTGTTTTAACTACTGCTCTTGCGTAGATAGAATAAATACCTTCCTTTTGTGTGTGAGGGTAGGTAGCGACATATGTGCCGAACTTGTCTCTTATTGGTTTTGTCCTGATTATTTCACCGTCAGGCTTGGTAATTTCTACCTCGAATTCTTCAACTTCTGGTTCCTCATCTCCTGAACTACTGTCATCAAACTCGGCGGTGACTACTAAATCTTCACCTGGTTCACTATCTTCGACAACAAAGTCAAAAGTGAGATTAGATAAACCGGCTACATTAAAACTAACTGGCACATTACTTAAATTAGGGGTTCCTTCTGTTCGTTCAGATTCTTCATCCCCCTGAACATATAAATTTGACCCCTTCAATGTCCATTTACCAACATATTCAGTTTCAGGGGCATCTTCGGTAATAGTTGTTTCATAGACTACATGATTTCCTCCTTCAATTTTTACCGTATTAAGCCCATTTACTAATCCTTCTGAAAGTACATTTCCCGCAGGATTAATTAACAGGAAGTCAACAAATTGTCTAAGGTTGCTGGGGTGGGTTATAGTAAATAGTACTTTTCCTTCAGCAGAAGTAATCCATACTTCGGCAATCTGAACCTCGGTAGAATCATTAAAAGTTACATTGTATGTTGGGTCGCTTATGCTTGTCAGGCCTACTGCATCCTTGTAAATGTTCAAAAAGAAATTATCCATCATAAGCAGGTCAGTGGATGGATCTACATAATAAGCCTGGGGAGTAGCAAGACCGGAAAGATTAGAATATTGCTCTAATGAAACCATGTTTGCTGACCCCATTCCAATGGAATAAATATTGACATCCTGTCTCGCGGCTAATAAATTTGTCACTGCAGGATCCCCGACCAACGGTCCGGTGTTTTCAAATCCATCTGACATTAGAATAATGACCTTTTTTCTTGGTGAAGGTGCGGGATCGGTGAAATGATCATTGATTGAAGCAATGACAGCATTTCCGGTTGCGGTCCCAAACATGGGTTGGATAAGATTAGGATCATTGGTTGCTGCCTCATTGATTAATGGCCTGGCTTCATCATCTATGAAGTTGGTGACGCCATCGTCAATAATTGGAGCAATAGGTAAATAGGCTGCATCTACGGTATTATTAAACTTTACAATACCAATGCTATCACCTTCAAATTGTGGTAAATCTTGTTTTCTGAGCTGCTCCAGGCTTAGGAAGTAATCTACAGCGTTTGATAAGAGATCTATTCGCCTTATTGGGTCCCCCATGAGATCAGTACCTTCAACGATATTCATACTGCCACTACGATCTAAGACAAGGCTGTAGTTGATGACAGTCTTTTGAATTACTGCATTGATGTTTATGTCTACATCCAGTTCACTTGTTCCCAGGTCAGCATCTGGATAATCAGGCAAACCCTCAGCCGGATCACAGGTTGGTGGAACGCAAGCGGGTGCATCATTATTAGCAGTTATTCTAAGTTTAACAGAAATTCCTCCTACTGTTTCAATATTAAACGGTGGGGAGAATAAAATGTCAATATCTTGAGTTGCTCCTGCTGCAAGACTGAATGTTGTAACTCCACCAGGAAAAGAGAAATAGGCACATTCAGGACATGAAGTACTTCCAGTAAAGGAAACTATTGAAAATGAACCTGACAAATCCGCACCACCTCCTGTATTATTATTCATTATTGTTACGGTGGTTAAATCGTCAAGACCTGCTTCTATAGGATTATTTGGAAAATCCACTGAGCAGCTTCCTGTTTCGCAGCCAGTAGGTGTAATTACTTCCAAATTGGCTTGCGCTTTAACAATCAGATGACTTGAAAGAAAAGCAAATAAAAGTAAGGTTAGTCGGTTATTCTTCATAGGTTATAAGTATTCTAATGGGTTTTGATAAGATATTAGCAGAATTTCCAGAAGTATTCCAGATTCTGACCTGTGTTCCAGTTAAATACCAGTTATATTGATAATCTGCATTATTTGTATAACCTGGATGAATTTGGAATGAGGAGGTTGCTTCCACTATTACCGATATGGAAAGTATTTTAGAGGCTGTTAAACCATGAGAAATAGCAGCCTCACCTCCTTCAGTACTGGCGGTGGTACCAGTAAGTTTTTTCATCTTGATTGCCGGTGCATTTGTATCATCCCCAAGGGTGGTATAGCCATCCACAGACATACCTCCTGCCACGTGTAAGCTATCTCCAATAGTTGCACCATTTGTAGTGCTGAGGCTATCGATATTAACTGTGCTTTCTAATTGAGCATCAGGAAGGGTGCCAGTAGTGATATTGGTGGCGCTGATGCCTGTGCCCACTTTCGAACCACTCAATGTACCATCTGCCAGGTCATCCAGATCAGAATCGGCGGCCTGAGCCCCCAGGCTTGTTCTGGCAGTAGCCCCGGACTCTGCCACCCAGTTGGAGCCATTACCCACTATAATGTTTCCATCAGTTACTGCAAGTCCTGAAATATCATCCAATGCAGCATCATACGCCTGCACATTAGTCCCTATTGCTAACCCCAGGTTGGTACGCGCATCTCCTGCAGTACCCGCCCCGGTACCACCATCAGCTATCGCCAGATCGGTAATGCCCGAGATACTCCCGCCTGTAACAGCTATACTGCTGGCATCTTGTGTTGCTATAGAACCTAGTCCAATATTGGAACGAATTCCGGCATTGTTAGCAGATTCGAGCATGGTTTGCACATCGGTGGTAGGTGATATTCCAGCAAATGTGGTAAGATCCACATCATAAGCCTGCACGTGGGTCCCAATCACTAACCCCAGGTTAGTACGAGCATCTGCGGCTGTTCCTGCTCCCGTACCACCATCGGCAATCGCCAGGTCAGTGATGCCGGTAATACTACCTCCTGAAATGGAAACACTGCTAGCATCCTGTGTGGCTATGGAACCCAGTCCAATGTTGGTGCGGATCCCTGCATTGTTAGCAGATCCAAGCATGGTTTGCACATCGGTGGTAGGTGATATTCCAGCAAATGTGGTAAGATCCACATCATAAGCCTGCACATCGGTTCCAATCACTAACCCCAGGTTAGTACGAGCATCAGCAGCGGTACCTGCTCCGGTGCCTCCATCGGCTATGGCTAAATCTGTAATCCCTGAAATGGTTCCTCCGGTAATTGAAATACTACTTGCATCCTGTGTGGAAGCAGAGCCAAGGCCAAGGCTTGTTCTTATTGCTGCATTATTGGCAGCTCCTAGCAGACTCTGAACATCCGTGCTTGGTGTAATACCAGCGTAAGTGGTCAGGTCTGCATCATAAGCCTGCACGTTGGTCCCTATAACTAACCCAAGATTTGTACGGGCATCAGAGGCTGTTCCTGCTCCGGTTCCTCCATCAGCAATGGCCAGATCAGTAATACCGGAAACAGAACCACCCGTAATGCTCACACTACCGGCATTTTGTGTAGATAAGGAACCTAATCCAAGATTTGTTCTTGCTGTGGATGCATCATTGGCGCCCGTACCACCTCTGGATAGAGCTACGGTTCCGGAGCTGATATTGGAAGCATTCAAAGTGCTCAGACTGTACATTCCAGCTGTGACCGGTATACGAGGCAATGTTTCACCATCCACGTTAATCTCCAGGAAATATGGAACGTCATAGGAGAGTACTGTAAGTGGCTCGGTACCGCCTAAAGTGGTGCTAAAGATCCCCTTATCAACAGCTATGGTTTGTGGTTCAGGGCCCCACGCAGCTGTTCCTCCGGACGAGGTGGTAAATAAAGCAAATGAGACATCCAATGCCGCATTGGTAATCGGTTCTCCTGCGTCGTTCGTTAAGTATCCCTGAAAGCTTAAGGTTTTTGGCAACTGGCCGAAAGCATTTAAAAACAGCATGAAAAGGCATGCGGTGATAGTGAGTTTTTTCATAGGTCGATGTGGTTTAAAAGAGCCTTAACTGAATCAAAATCAGGGTTTTCAACTTGATTTGAAGAGTTAAGTCTCTGTTATTCACCAGATTATAAATGTAAATTAATGAAATTTTTAAATAATTGTAAATACCCAGTTTTGGGGATTTGCTATGTTTTAGATCCCTGAAATGGGGTATTTTTTTGTGAGACGATCTGTTTTTTCAGGAAATCGTGTAAGTCTTTGCATTAGAATGAATGACCTTTTATCTATTTCAGAAGATTTTGTAGCTTATCATAGACTCCCTTCGGGAGTGACTATCCGTCGGATTCAGGCATTTCTATTTCCTCGTCATGCTCGTAACGGGGCTTCGGCAGGTATTTATGGTGGATTTTAAGAAGATTGGTAGCCTTATCGATAGACTCCCTTCGGGAGTGACTAACGTTCTTAAGTTAACGGTCTACCTTATTAATTCTTACTGACCTCTACCACTCAAAGATCACCATCAGGTTAGGGGCAAACTGAATGGCCTCCCGGTCGTAAAAGGTGGGGATTGGTTCAGGTCTGCCGATACGGATCACCTGGTCCGTAAGGTTGTCCTGGTCGTATACATTGATCAGCGATATGCCAAAAGTAGCGGACCATCTCCTGGTTGCTGTTTCAGGAATTTCGTAGGAGGCAGATAGGTCCAGCATGTGCACGTTAGGATATCTGAACGGTATATCGCTAAATGGGTCGGGTGGAGGTGGAGCACCCGCCGGTGGAGGAGGTCTCCGGCTGCTGTTTCGCTCGTAAGATAGCTGTGTTTCAATCACGTACAGGGAATTAGCCACTAGCCCCGATGCATATTTCCAGCCTCCGGAAACCTTCCATCGATCCTTTGAGAAAGATCCTCCCAGGTAAAATACATGAGGTTGGCTGTATTTAGAATCGTAAGTTACATGTGTAGCACTATCAAAGGTTATCCTGGATTCGCTCCATGAATAACCAGTCCAGAAGGTGAGTGATTCATTGACCTTTTTCTTAATGAACAGATCTAACCCGTAATACTCATGGTCTGCAGGAGTAAAGGTACTGGTGTTTGAGAATCTTCTTTGACTGTATGTTACGTTATTGGCCGTCTTGTAATAACCCTCAATGTCTAAGATCCAGGAATCCAGGTTAAAAATGGCTCCTACCATGGACTGATCTCCCCTGATAATCTTTTGAGAAGCATCTGCCAGTAGCCAGAGCTCATTGTCAAACCCTCCACTACTAAACTCCAGGTTTTTGACCTGACTGAGGTACTGGTAGTATTTTCCATAAGATCCTTTTAAGGTGACCTGATTATTAGCAAAATAGTTTAGGAAGAGGCGAGGGGCCACACGAAAATCACTGAGTGGTTCATAATAGGTCCCCCTAATCCCGAGTTGCAAGTAAAACTTTTTTAGATTGTTCCACTCAAAATTGAGAAATGGGGAGATGGAGTGAGCACTAAAAGTGTCACTTGCTATGACCAAAACTTGTTGTGGTCCACGTTGGTTATTGGCCTTATAATTATAATCGGTGTACTGAAACTTGTAGTCTAATCCAACTTGCAACTGGTTCTTTCCCGGAAGGCTGAAAGTTACTTCTTCTACAGCACCCAAATCCTTAATTTCATTGATGGAATAGCCGCCATCTACTTCCGGGCTCATCTTTTCAAGTGCCTCATTGGATTTGAACTCCAATAAATAATCAGATGATGTCACCGATAGGTTTGAGGTGATCTTGTTATTTGGTTTAAAGCGCCATTGTGCATTTAATCCCAGGTTGGAAATACGACTTTGCTCTGGTATGCTCTGCATCCGACCAGCATAATAATCGGCTTTTGATTGAGTGTAGATCGAAGTAACGGAAAGCAGGTGTTTAGCTGCCGGTTTCCAGGAAAGCTTGCCATGGTAGTCTTCAAAAAGTACTTCCACATTTTCTCTGATCGTTCCTGATGAATCTTCCACAGCAGAACCTGCAAAGACCATATCTGTAATGGATTGGAGTTTTGGTGATTTAAAGCTGAATGGATAAGACCTTCTGGCGCCAACGGATAAACTTAGCTTGTTGCTGATCAAGGGGAGTTTTGTATAAGCCATGCCATAGAGGGTGTTTGACCCCAGGCCTGATTGCGGTGCATCTTTTGGTTGGTCTGAAGAGTTGATCTCAATAGCTCCTCCCACCCGGCCCCCAAGCCGGGGATGAAAACCATTTCGGTAAACTTTTACATCATCTACCATCTTGGGATTATATGGTGATATGGTTCCGTAATAATGGCCCCGGTGATAAATGGGAATATCCTCAAACAGGACCAGTGATTGGTCTGTGGTACTTCCACGGATAAACAGGTTGCCGGGTCGGTTGTCAGGGGTTGTGATCCCCGGTAAAGCCGCAATTGATGCAAAAAGGTCTCCGTCCGTTTCTCCGGGCAGCAGAGGCAGGTCCGTTACGTCAATGGAAATACTCTGATTAGACGGGTTCATGTCTATTCCGGAGGTGAGGTAATCTTCGATAGTCACACCGGAAAGCTCCATAATGTCCGGACTGAGCAGAATATCAAAATTTCGACTATGCAGGACAGTCAGAAAATCCAGCCTCCTTCTCTCAAATCCAGGCACATAAATTTCAACTGTATCATGAGGGTGAGGTTTATAGTTGAAAGAAATATTAGAACTGTCCTGATAAACCTTAATGGGATGACTGTTTACTAAAATCATGACACCAAGTTCATAGGGGATGGGTTGTGTTTTTTCAGAGCTGTTAATGGTCAGGGAGTAGGAAGCCTCGATCAGTTTTACGGTGTAATATGATTCATTGACTTGAGTAAAGGCTATTGGCAGCTCAGATTCTGCTTTGGATATAAACGCTTTAAGGGTTAACTGGCTTACTTCAATGGGGGAGGATAACTGCTCCAGTAGCTCTGCATCATATGCAAACGTTATGTTTTCCTGCTCTTCAAAGTATTGAATAAACTCCGAAACGTTCTTTTTTTCTAGCGGTTTCTGAGCGTAGCTTACCACGTAAAATAAGCAGACGGTTGTTACTAAAAATAATCTCATCTATATCGGTATTGGCTGGCCGGTTATTCAGACAAATATAATTTTTCTCCTTTTAGCTCATAGCGGATGTCAAATGGATCAAATACAATTTGTAAGGCAACATCAAGTTGATCATTGGGAAAGGTACCGGTAAATCTTCTTTCCAGATTTACTGAGCCTTCTATAATTTCTATTTCAAATTCATTTTCAAGGGTTGCAATCACTTCTTTCAATGGCGCATTGGTAAAGCTGGTTTTATCCTGCATCCAGGAGGGAGTATAACCTTTGTCCATGGTCAATTTATCTTCCCATTGTCCTGCATAGTATCTGTATGACTCACCCATGGCTATCAGGACGGAATCCGATGCAACAGTAGCTTTCACCAACCCTTCAAAACAGGATACTTTCATTCCTTCGGGAAAGGTTGCTACCTCAAAAGATGTTCCGAGAACTTCTACCTGTCCCTGCTCCGTCAGAACTTTGAAAGGCCCTCCTTTTTCCACTTCTAAAAATCCTTTTCCTGAGAGGCTCAGAATTCTTCCCCCTTTTTTCCAATCTGCCTCTGTCCAGCTTGCTTCTGCGCCTTTGGCCAGAGTTAAGACAGATTTTCCATCTGGCAGCATCACCTCTCGGATGGCGTTGTCTGCCCGGTAGGATGTCTTACTTTCAGGCACAAAGATCCAAATAGCAGCAATGACCAAAATGATGGATGCAGCAATTGACAAATAGTGCGGCATTCCGAGGGTCCGTTGAATGCTTTTCTTTTTCCGAAGGATATCACCTGATGAAAATGGCTGACCCTCTTTTGCCGGGTACCACTGATCTATCTCGTGAAGGATCTGCTTATATTTTCGCAGGTCTTCAGCGGATAGCTCTTTTAGCTGATCATCTGTCAGTTCCCCCTTTAACCAACGATTTAGTTCCTGATCTTTATCTTCTGCTGCCATGGTAATGCTGCTTTTATTGTAAAACGGGAAAGACTCCCCAAACCCTCCTTAGTGTCCTGATTACTAATAAAGTTATTCATGCCATCACTCAGCTTCTTAACTTATAAAACAAGGATTTCATCAACTTAGTGATGGCATGAATTAGTATCCTTATTTAAGTCTCCCCAAACTCTCCTTAGATCTTCAGATTGGTTATACCGTCCAGTTTTTGCCTAAGTGATTTCAGTGAGCTGGTAATGTGCTTTTCCACAGTTTTGATGGAGAGATCCAAAGTTTCGGCAATCTCCTTATTGGATATTTTGTCAATACGACTCATAAGGAAAACCACCCGTTGCTTTTCAGGGAGAGCAGAAACTGCCTCTTCCAGGTAATCCTTAAACTCTTCCTGCCGGTAGAGAAATTCCGGGTTGGTTTCTATCTGACTCTCCTGAGTGTTTTGCCGGTATTGAAATTTCAGAACCACTTTTTGATGATCCATCTCATCTAAAAACAGCCGATTAGCAGTTGTGAAAAGATAACTTTTTGCTTTTTCAAATACCACCTTGCTACAGTTATTCCATAGCCTTATAAAGGCCTCCTGGGCAAAATCCTTAGCTTTTTCAAGGCTACCCATTTTGTAAAAAAGAAAATTCCTTAAAGGAGCTGCGTGCTGTTTATGCACTTCTGCAAAGACTTGTTCTTCACAGATCGAAGTGTTATTCATTCTTGTCCACCAGTTGCGTTTGTGGATCAAATATAAATATTCTCTATGGTCAGCAGTTATTAAGTGTGTAGAAAGATGCAACCGGAACTCTCAGGTTCCGGTTTTGGCATCTTTGCAAATCACCGCTATAGTTTCTTAGAAAGTTTAAATGACTGGATCTCTTCGCTGATTATCTGCAATAGGTAAGTGCCCGGTCTTATCGCTCTCAGGTCTATTTTTGTCTCTCCTGTGGCTTCAGCATCCTGACTGAGCAGGGTGTTGCCTGCCAGGTCAATGATGCGGATTGTGGCCCGCGTACTGCCTGAGCGAATGGTGATAATATCTCTTGCAGGATTGGGATAGAAGGTTACCTGCTTTTGCACAGAAGCGGAAAGCAAAGTGAAATTCAGGCAGGTGGACGTAACTGTACACCCATTCCCTGTTACCTCCACCGCATAGCTGCCCGCTGACCCCGGAGAAAAGGTCTGGCTTGTTGCCCCGGCAATTGGTTCGTCTGTAGAACAATCTATCCATTGGTAAGATGCGTCTGATGCAGTGGCTACCAGGCTCCCTCCACTGTGTGAAACCTCTGCAGTAAGGTTTGTGACAGAAACGGTCACCTCAGCTGTGGAAGAACAGCCGGAAAGGTTTGTTCCGGTTACAGTATAAGTAGCAGTTTCGGCAGGTGTGAAGGCTTCGCCATCAGTAACCCCCCGGTCCCAGCTGTAAGTGGAGGCTCCACCTCCGGTCAGGGTCACAGACTCGCCAGGGCATAGTGTAGTAGAGGAAGCAGAAGCGGTTACTTCGGGAACTTCATTTACGGTAATAGAAACCTGGTCAGAGGCTGAGCATCCATTCTCATCAGTGCCAGTTACCGAATAAACTGACGATGTAGGTGGAACGAATGAGGCTCCGTCTACTACCTCATTATCCCAGCTGTAGGATGCCGCCCCTGTACCAGTTAGCACGATAGATTCCCCTTCACATATAGTAGTAGCTGAAGCATCTGCAATGACTGTAGGTGTGGGGTTTACTTCAACTGTGATCGTATCTGTTCCTGAACATCCATTGGTGCTCGTACCTGTGACTATATAAGCAGTTGTTTCTTCCGGAGTAAAAGCTACCCCGTCGGTCACACCATTGTCCCAGGAATAATCTGTAGCTCCGGATCCTGTTAGTGTTACTGAATTACCCTGACAGATGGCCGTTTCCGTAGCTGAGGCGCCAACTGTTGGGGTCTCATTTACGGTGACAGTGACCTGAGCTGTAGCAGTACAGTTATTTGCACCTGTGCCAGTTACCGTGTAGGTAGTAGTAGCTGTGGGCACAAATGCTACCCCATCTGTCACACCATTGTCCCAGGAATAGGAGTCTGCTCCTGACCCTGAAAGTGTGACAGAATCACCCTGGCAGATCATGGTTGAGGTTGATGTAGCTTCAACTGATGGAAGCGTATTAATGGTGACTGTTGCGGTGGCAGCAGGGCTTTCACAATCCCCGGAACTTTCAGTAACATAGTACGTTACTGCTCCTGACGTTTCGGACGGTGTATAAGTACTGGTGCCTGTTGCCAGCATGTTGGTAAGCCCTTCATCACTATACCAGGTGTAGGTTCCTCCGTTTCCGGTTACTGTGAGATCGACTATGGCTTCTCCACTACAGTAGGTAGCATCACCGGATACGGATGGAGCAACAGGAGCCCCCGTTTCTGATACGGTTCCGGAGGCATTGATTTGACAACCTGAAGCATCTTTAATGATTATGGAATGGGTCCCTGATGCCAGACCAGAGAATGCGCCGGATGACTGAAAGGTGGTGCCACCATCAATGCTGTAGGTATAAGGCCCGCCGTCTCCGCCTGAGGCTGTAAATGTTAACGATCCGTCAGAGCCACCACAGCTTGCTTCCGTACTGCTGACGGTATAGGTCAGTGTATCAGGTGCAGAAAGGGTGATTTCCAGCTCATCTGTACATTCATCTCCCGTTACAGTTACTGTATAAGTTCCGGCACTTAATCCTGACTCGGTCTCTGAAGTGCCGCCACTTGACCAGGAGTAGGTAGGGTTAGTGAATCCGGATATTGAGACCGTGATACTACCATCTGATGTATTAAAGCATGAAGGTTCTGATGATGAATCCATGGTAATGGATGTTTCACATGAGCTATAAGTACAGCTGCCGTCATCTACATTCGCATCGGGGTTGTAGTTGGTAGAGAAAGGGTCCATGCAACCATAAACTGCTACCGCGCAATCCGTTGAAGCGGTGGATGCAGGGCAGGAAGGACCTGGGCCCACGCGAAAAGTATTATCTACTGCCGTACCTTTAAAGCACCTGGGTATATACGGGTAGTTGTCAGTAAGCACGTAGTAGTAGGTTCCATACGGGTAGTCCGGAGTGACACCATATCGGCCATTGCATTCATCTAGCACAGCGCTGGCAGCAGAATACTCATAATCTTCATAATAGAGGCCTGAGTATGCTCCATCGGGTGCTGAAACTCCATCACCAGGTCTGGATCCGGATTTTAGTGAGTAGCTGGACGATGCGGTAAGAATTGCACTTGTACTATCTGTGGCATCCGTATAGATATACTTGTAATAGATTGGGAAACCATCCGCTGAGTACCCGACGATTGGTGAATGTTCTGATCCATCAATGTTTAAGTCATTTGTAAAGTAATCAGCAGGGATGTCGTGGTAATGATACTCTCCGAAGGGATTTAAGTGTCCGCCATTATTTCCAAATCCTGAGCTGAATATGTAACGGGCCTCCACATGCCACTCAATATTATTTTCTCCGGTTTCCGTATTCTCAAAGTATTCTGCAGAGTTGGGGTCATACTTCACACCATTGATACTGACACCAAATGTGTAATTGTAGGTACACCCGACCGTGGTTTCAGTTTCTTCATAAAGAGGAGTTGTTGATGCCGATTTCTCCGGGTAGGCACACATAGCATACTCTTTATCGCTGGCTGCCAGATCAAAACTTGATTTACTTATAGAAGTATCATCATGATCCGGATAGTTGTTGGTGTAGACGTAGCGGACATTGTCTACTACTTCATAGCAGACTGCATTGGCATCTTCTACTGCATAGACCGCATCCGGGTCACAGGTTTGAGTATACCCAAAATAAGGTAAAAGGGATAAGAGGAGTATTAATTGTTTCATGTGTTTAAAGGTTGCGAAATAAGCGGTTTGCTACAACTCTTTGATCATACCTGGTTGGTATTGCTCAATATCTAAGTTGAGCATTATGCTCATTTCATATGTTGCTGGTTAGATCGGCCTGAATGGATTTTCTCTGAGCATCCAGGTCAAAGGATTTTGAAATATTATTTACATCAAATTGTGCGCGAAGGATGGCGTGACTGTTATACTTCAGCAGGTAATCACTCTTGATTCCTATTGATGTTATGTCTTCAGTCGTTTTGGACAGCTTGTAGGAAAAGACTACTTCATTTTGAGTCACGTAAAAGGATAACTTTTCCAGCTTAACAGCTTCTTCGTTCAGGCTAAGCTTTACATGTTCTCTGAAGTAGTGGTCCCCGCAGTTTTCCAACATTTCTTTGGGCGGGCAGTCCCCTTCATTCATCAGGGCAATGGTGAGAAAGCGCTTTTCCAGGATTGCCTTGATGTAGACTTCATTTTGAAAATCTTTGATTATGAGCCTTCCGGCCATTTCGGAGTGGGCCGATGCGTGCTGAGAGTAAAGAACCAATAAAAAAATGATCCCTGAGATGACCGTTCTTTTCATGTCATTTAGTGTTGGTAACACGGGTAAAACGGGGAGGCTTGTGGGAACCCTACTTTGGTATTAAAAAACTTGAGTTATTATTCTGAAATCATTTGTTTTATTTTTAAATCTAAAATTCAGAATTCTTGGGGTGTAGAATAAAGTTAGTTGCGTTCTCCTCTTTGGAGCACTTAAATTTAGTTATGAGGTTGTCAGTTAAATATATCATATACTTATTGCTACTCTATTCAAGTCAGGCATATTGCCAGGTAAGTCATTTTAATAATGGTTTCGAAAAAGGGTATGTTAAGGATGGTAAAAAAGTCAGTTTTTGGGAATATTATGATGATGGCGAAACCCTAGACCTAAAAATCAATTACAACAACGGAACCATCTTATATCTTAAACCAGATTCTTCTTACTATGTAATAAAATACAACAACGAATGGCAAAAAGTTAAACCAACTATCTATCCACGTATGGTGGGTAGCCTCGGAACACTTTACAGACAAGTATGTGACAATATGGATTACCCTACTGAAGCTAGAAGAAACAAAGCGGAGGGACTGGTTGTAATTACCTTTTCTGTAGATAGTCTCGGACACCCTTATGATTTTGTCATCCAAAAAGACATTGGCCATGGATGCGGTGAGGAAGCTTTACAAAATGTAAAGCAATTTGTGCCAAAATACTGGATTCCCGCCAAGTATCAGGGTCAAGCTGTTGTTTCTCGTTTTGCGGTCCCTTTTATCTTCCAAATAGGTGGTAAACCACGGAGATTTGATTTGAAAGACGAAATTGGTTTATTCAATGCTTTTTCAGAGATAGTGATAATTGGATATGGTGAAATTAAGAAGATCACAGCTGGAGCAAAACCCTGGATGATCCATTCGCCACCTGAACTTGATTTGTCAGATCAATCTCTGACTGAATTAGCGGATGACATATTCTTAGAGGACTACCGGGTTATTGATCTTAGAAATAACGATCTAAGTAACTTACCTAATAACTTCAAAAGGTTTTCTCCAATACTTGAAATACACCTTGACAATAATGAGTTGGATTCTTTACCAAGTGAATTTCAAAAGCTTAAATTTTTGAATGTATTGTCATTAACAAACAATAAGTTCCGATATATACCATATGAAATTTATGAATTGAAAAGATTAAAGGGTCTTGATTTAAGCAATAACAGTATCGAATCCATTTCGCCAGGTATTATTAAACTAAAAAACCTTAAGATACTTGCATTAGCTAACAATCAAATAACCCAACTTCCCATGGAATTATTTGAGATGAAGCATTTGGAAAAATTATTTCTGGAAGGAAACCAATTAGCTCCCGAAATAAAAAGCCAACTTAAAGCCTCGCTTGCTGATACAGAAATAGTTTTTGATTGAATTGCCTGATATTGAACTTTGTGCACACAGCAATTACTTCTCCATAATCCTCTTAAAACAACAGGAATTTTGTAAGTAAGAGGAGTTTTAAATAGTTGAATCTGGGCTTACGATGTTATATAGTGAGCTACCCCATCAAAAACTCCTTGAAAGCATCATAGCGATTATCCAGCACAATACTCTCTTTTTCCTTTTTCATCAGCTCATCTACAAATCCCGGGAGCTCAACCTCCTGCCCCAGAGCTTTTTCTACGGTACTCAAAAACTTGCTGTAATGTGCTGTTTCCAGAAATACTCCGGTCTCCTTTTTACCCAGGTTTTGTTTCAAAGCCTCGTAAGCGATGGCTCCATGTGGATCGAGGGTATAGTTTGTCGATTCCTTACAGGCTTTCATCACAGCCAGGGTTTGCTCATCGCTTAATGAAAAGCCTGAGACATGCTTAATGATGTTTTTAAACTCCCGCTCATGGAGCTCCAGTATCCTGGGGTGGTTACTTGGATCCCCTATGTCCATTGCGTTTGACAGGGTCTGGATGGTAGGTCGTGGTTCGTAATTCCCATCTTTCAGGTAGCGTGGGATGACATCATTGGCGTTTGATGCGGCTATAAATCGCTCGATCTCCAGTCCCATCTTTTTGGCGATCATTCCCGCAGTAATGTTGCCATAGTTGCCGGAAGGTACCGCAAATACTACCTTCTTTTTATTTTTCAACTGGCTGTAGGCATGGAAGTAGTAAATGGACTGAGGTAGCCACCGGGCAACATTGATAGAGTTTGCCGAGCTCAGGTTGAGCTTCTCGTTAAGCTCCTTGTCCAGGAAAGCCTTTTTTACCATTGTCTGACAGTCGTCAAAGTTTCCCTCTATCTCCAGGGCTTTGATGTTTTTACCCAAAGTCGTCAGCTGTTTTTCCTGGAGCGGGCTCACTTTCCCGGTAGGATAGAGGATCACTACATTCACACCAGGCACCTCATAAAACCCGGAAGCTACGGCGCCACCGGTATCACCTGAGGTGGCTACCAGGATTGTGACTTCTTTGTTTTCAGTTTCATTGAAATACCCCAGGCATCTTGCCAGAAAGCGTGCACCTACATCTTTAAAGGCATAGGTAGGTCCATGGAAAAGCTCCAGTGAATGAATGTTTTTTTCAACCTCTACCACGGGGATGTCAAAGCTGAGGCAGTCGTTAAGGATTTCCTGGAGCTTGGCCTCCGGAATGTCTACTTTGGTAAACTGGCGCATGACTTCAGCTCCTATCTCAGGAAGTGAGTAGTGATCCATGGTTTCCAAAAAGAGAAAATCCAGTTCCGGAACTTCTTCAGGGAAGTACAGACCCTGATCCTCGGGCAGGCTTTTGATGACTGCTTCTTTAAAAGATACCGGCGCTGACTGGCGGTTGGTGCTGTAAAATTTCATAGTAACTGTTGACTTTGACTTGTTGACTCTGACTCCCGTCCCGAAGTTTCGGGTCATTGGGATGATTTAATTTATATGATTTAATGCCATTAAGATATGGTCACTCCGGTCATGGAGTCTTTGATCAAATTAAGCTTTTTCGTTTCATAATACATAGATTCCATTTCGGGAATGACTGATTATTTGAAATTTCAACCTTATCTTAATGGCATTATTGTATGATTTGACAACCTACAGGATTTATTTTCGAAAGGTGCAACATCACCGGAAGATTTACTTTCTGATAGATCTTCTCGATTTTGGTCATGCACACTCTGGCCGCCTCCGAGCTGGTAAACAGGGCGAACATGCTTGGTCCTGACCCGGAAATATTAAATCCCACCGACCCAAATTCCTTAGCTGTTCGTTTGACGGTATTGTATTCAGGAATAAGCATTTTTCTTACAGGTTCTGCAATCTTGTCAGTAATGGACCTTGATAGCAGAGGGAAATTATCCGTATGAAGCGCATGGATTAAAGCTCCAACATTGCCCCACTGATCCCGTGCGTCTTTTACTGAGAGCTCTTTTGGTACCAGACCTTTAGCTTCAGACGTTTTGACCTCTACATCCGGAAAAATGATGAGTACCCTTAGTTTTTCCGAAGGGGTGACTGAGAAGAGCTCCAAAGGATCATAGCTTCTGACCGCCTGAAATCCTCCGAGCAGGGAAGGAGCCACGTTGTCCGCGTGGATCGACCCTGAAGCCAGCGCTTCACCTTCCAGTGCATACGGAAGCAGCTTTTCCAGCCTGAGGGGACGTCCAAGGAGCTCATTGGCGGCAAAAACAGCACCTGCAGCACTGGAGGCACTGGAGCCAAGTCCACTGCCGGGCTTGAAGATCTTTTTGATCTGTATGTCAAAACCCTGGTCACTCTCCAGGTAATCCAGGAGTGACTGAATGGCTACACTTGCCACGTTTTTCCTGGGATCTGTGGGGAGATCAGCCCCTTCAGTAGGTAGTACATTTAGCTTGTTATCAGCTCGCTTTGCGAGCTGAATGATGTCCCCCAGCTGTTCAATAGCAAACCCAAATGTGTCATAGCCTGGCCCAACATTCGCAACTGAGGCAGGAGCAAATACTTTTATTTTCTCCATTTACAGGTCAGATTGAGCGATCCGTAATACATCCGCAAAAATACCTGAGGCTGTAACATCAGCGCCTGCACCTGCACCTTTTATGACCAAAGGCTGCTCTTTGTAGCGGTTTGTGTAAAACAACACGATGTTGTCTTTACCCTCCAGGTTGAAGAAAGGATGCGCAGGGTCAATTTCTTCCAGCCCTACTGAGCCATGTCCATTGGCGTATTTGGCAACTACTTTCAGTCGATTGCCCTTGTCATTTGCCTTTTTATAGAGGTTTTTAAAGTGCTCTTCTTCTTTGGTCACTTTTTCATAGAAGTCCTCAATGGAGGAGCTGTCCACACAGCTTTTTGGAAGGAAAGAATTCAGCTCGATATCTTCATACTCAAAGGTGTAACCACTCTCGCGGATGAGGATTAGGATCTTGCGTTTCACATCTTCACCAAACAGATCCAATCTTGGGTCGGGTTCGGTGTATCCAAGCTCTTTCGCTTTTTTGATTACTTCCACAAACTTCTTTTTACCATCGTATTCGTTAAAAAGGAAGTTGAGCGTACCGGATAAGACCGCCTGGATCTCGTGAACCTGATCTCCGCTACGTACCAGATCGCTTAGTGTAGAAAGAATGGGTAAGCCTGCACACACATTGGTTTCAAATAAAAATTGGCTGCCATATCGCTTGGTCACCCCCTTCAGGTTCAGGTACTGTGCCTGCGGACCTGTCGCTGCAATTTTGTTTGGAGTAACTACAGAAATGCTTTTCTTCAAGATCTCCGGGTACAAATCGGCAATCTCGGCCGATGCAGTAATGTCAATGAAAATACTGTTGCGTAAGTTCATTTCATACATCTGCTGCAGGAAAAGCTCTTTGGAAAATTTCTCTCCTTTCTCCAGCGATTCTTCCCACTTGGAAAGGGGAGTGCCATCCTTTTCAAAAAGCATCTGCCGTGAGTTTGCAAGCCCTATGATCTTGATATTGAGCTGGTGATGTTTCTTCAGGTAAGAAAACTGTTGTACCAGCTGCTCAATAAAAGCCTTTCCAACATTTCCTGTTCCGATGATAAACAGGTTGATGCGCTTCATTACAGAAAGGAAGAAGCTTTCGTGAAGAACATTAAGTGATTTATTTAAGTCATCCCTGGCTATTACTGCTGAGATGTTTCGCTCTGAGGAACCCTGAGCGATTGCCTTGATACTTACACCGTTTTTCCCCAGCACATTAAACATCTGACCACTGACACCTACCTGATTTTTCATGTTAGAACCTACCAGTGCAATGATTGAGAGGTCTTTCTCTACGATTACCGGGTCAATACGATGCATGGTTATCTCATCAGTAAACTCAGAGTTTAGAGCTTTTACAGCTCTTTTGGAATCCTTAGCATCGATACCTACACTGATGGTGTGCTCGGAGCTGGCCTGAGTGATCAGGATTACGTTGATCCTGGCTTCAGACAATGCTCTGAACAGACGGTAGGAAAATTTGGGTATTCCCACCATGCTGCTCCCACTCAGGGTAACCAGTGATATATCTTTTATACTGGAGATGCCGCGGATCAGTTGCTTGTCTTCATCCCACTCTTTGGTGATGAGTGTACCGGAATGCTCCGGATTAAATGTGTTTTTGATGGTGATAGGGATTCCTTTATCCAATGCCGGCTGGATACTGGGAGGGTAGATCACCTTTGCCCCAAAATGCGACAGCTCCAACGCCTCTTCATATGATACATGCTCAATGTGATGGGCTCGCTTTACCATACGGGGGTCTGCGGTCATAAGCCCGTCCACGTCAGTCCATACTTCAAAGTGCTCGGCATTGAGAACACCGGAAATGATAGCTGCGGTGTAGTCAGACCCTCCACGCCCCAGGGTAATGGTTTCATTTTCTTCAGTTGAAGCTATGTATCCGGGGAAAAGATTGACTTTGCTGAAAGTCTTACTTACTTCTTCCAGGTTTTTAGTCGTAAGCTTGAAGTTTACATTCCCATGCCCGAAGTGATCATCTGCAATGATGTATTTACGACTGTCAAACAGGCTGATATCTATTCCCTCATTTCTGAAAAATTCAAAAAGGATCAGCGAGGACAGGCGCTCTCCTGAGCTGAGGATATAATCGCAGCTACGGGGAGTCAGTTCTTTTAATAACCATACTCCTCTGGCTACGTCTTCCAGCTCATCAATGATCTTGTAAAACTTCTCATCCGGCTTGTTTTCCACCAGGTTGTAGTAGAGTTGTTCATGCTGTACCTTCACTGCTTCGAGAAGTGAGGCATATTCACGGTTACCAGCTGCAGCTTTTTCGGATATCTTCACCAGCTGGTCTGTAACTCCTCCCACTGCTGAAGTGACCAATACCAGCTGATCAACGGATGAATGAACGATCCTGGCAACCTGTCGTATAGATTCTTCGCTTCCTACTGAAGTGCCTCCAAATTTTAGTACTTTCATATTTTGACTGTTGGCTGTTGACTGTTGACCTTTAATCTACTACTGACCGTTGACTGAATATTTGACGATAAATGGGCCAATGCCAGTAGTCAATGGTCAACGTCAATTTTTAAATCATATAACTAAACAAGTCGGGTTTCTCATTGAGATACTCCCCGAAAAAATTTCTTTGCTTCATACGTGAAAGCAGGGGCTCAAAATCTTCTTTGGTTTTCAGCTCTATGCCGACCACCGCAGGACCTTTTTCGCGTGAAGTCTTTTTAGTGTATTCAAAATGAATAATATCATCATCCGGACCCAAAACTTCTGCTACAAATTCTTTCAGTGCGCCGGCTCTTTGCGGAAACCGCACAATGAAGTAGTGCATCAGTCCTTCGTGTAGTAAAGATCGCTCCCTGATCTCTTCCGTTCGTGTAATGTCGTTGTTGCTTCCTGAAAGCAGGCAAATTACATTTTTACCTTTGATCTGTTCTCTGTATTGATCCAAAACGGCGACAGAAAGCGCGCCGGCCGGCTCCAGCACGATACCACTTTCGTTGTACATGCTTATGAGTGACGAGCAGAGCTTTCCTTCCTTTACCAAAGCGATTTCGTCAATATTTTCTTTGCAGAGAGGGAAGGTGTGTTCTCCCACTCGTTTTACCGCAGCTCCATCTACGAATTTGTCGATATGGCTAAGTGTGACCAGCTCGCCCTTTTGGAAAGACTCATACATGGCAGGAGCTCCCGCAGGTTCCACACCAATGATGCTTGTCTTTGGGCTGAGCACCTTCATGACACTGGATACACCTGCAGACAATCCACCGCCACCCACCGGCAGGAATAAAAAGTCTATTCCAAAGTTGGCTTCTTTAAAAAGCTCAAGACCGATTGTTGCTTGACCTTCAATCACCTTCGGGTCATCAAATGGATGCACAAACGTGCTGTTATGCTCATTGCAGTACTCCATGGCAAGCTGGTAAGCATCGTCAAAGGTGTCTCCCTTCAGCACTACCTCCACTTTGTCTTTACCAAACATCAGTACCTGCTGCACCTTTTGTTTCGGAGTAGGCGTAGGCATGAAGATCACCCCTTTTACTCCCAGCTTAAAACAGGAAAATGCAACGCCCTGAGCGTGATTTCCGGCACTTGCACAGACCACACCATTTGACAGCTCCTTTTTGCTTAAGGAGGTGATTTTGTTATAGGCTCCCCGGATTTTGTATGAGCGCACAATTTGTGTGTCTTCCCGCTTGAGGTAGATATCCGCATCATACCGTTCGCTAAGGTTGAAGCTATATTGCAATGGCGTTTCATATACAACCTTGCTCAGGTTGTTATGTGCCTTTTTGATATCCTCTATTTCCGGTCGGAAGGTGGTTTTGACTGGCATATTGTGTAATTGAGAATGGAAAATTGAAAATGGAGAATGAATGATTCGGTTTTTAATGACCCTAATTCTCCATTATCAATTTACCATTAATTGTTAAGTAATGCCATTAAGATAAGGTCACTCCAGTCACGGAGTTTTTGATCAAGTTGAGCATTTTCGTTTTTATAGTAAATAGATTCCATTGCTGGAATGACTGATTCTGTGAAATTTCAACCCTTATCTTAATGACATTAAATTGTTAATTGTTTTCAGGACGTAGCTTTCGTACCGCTTTCCCTGCTCGCCACATTTCTGATTCTTCCAGCTCTTTCAGCTCCTCTTCCAATTTTTCACGGTAGTCGGGCTGTGAGTTGCTGTCGATAGATTTTTGTGCTTCGATACCATCGGTCACAGACTTGTAAAGCTTTTCAAAAACGGGTTTGGTAGCTTCATAGAAAGGACCCATCCAGTCGAGAGCTCCTCGCTGAGCAGTGGTAGAGCAGTTGGCATACATCCAGTCCATGCCATTTTCAGCAATCAGCGGATACAGTGATTGAGTGGCTTCTTCTACGGTTTCATTGAAGGCCTCAGAAGGAGAGTGTCCGTTGGCTCGCAATACTTCGTACTGTGCTCTGAACAGCCCCTGGATAGCGCCCATCAGTGTACCTCTCTCGCCAGTCAGGTCAGAAGATACTTCTTTGTAAAAGTCTGTTTCAAACAGGTATCCGGATCCAACACCGATCCCAAGTGCAACCACTCGCTCGCGTGCTTTACCAGTTGCATCCTGGTGGATGGCGAAGCTTGAGTTCAGTCCTTTTCCTTCTACAAATAGTCTTCTCAGTGAGGTTCCGGAGCCTTTTGGAGCCACAAGAATCACATCTACGTCCTCGGGAGGAATGATCCCTGTTTTCTCTTTGTACGTGATACCAAAGCCGTGAGAAAAGTAAAGCGCTTTTCCGGCTGTCAGGTGTTTTTTGACTGTAGGCCACACTTTGATCTGTCCGGCATCAGATAGCAGAAACTGTAGGATCGTTCCTTTCTCACAGGCTTCTTCTATTTCGAACAGCGTTTCGCCAGGAACCCATCCGTCTGCTACAGCTTTGTCCCAGGTTTTGGAATTTTTACGCTGACCGACAATTACATTGATGCCATTGTCTTTCAGGTTCAGCGCCTGTCCCGGTCCCTGAACACCATAACCGATTACAGCTACAGTTTCATCTTTTAAAACTTCTTGTGCTTTCGATAAAGGAAATTCCTCTCGGGTTACTACTTCCTCTTCTACTCCTCCAAAGTTAATTTTTGCCATTGTTCTGTTTTGTTTGTAATAAAGTATGTTTAAAAATCTTTTATGCTTAATCTGTGTGATTCACTTTCTTCCAGTTGCTTGATATAAGCTTCTGTTTTTCTTTTGGATTTGGAGATGGCCACTCTACCTGAGCGAACAAACTCCAGGAGTCCGTGCGGCTCCAGTTTTTTATATAGATCATGGGTGTCTTTTTTATGCCCCGTTTTCTCGATGATGATGTGATCCTCTTCAATTACCAGGATCCGGGCTCCATTATTTCGCACCAGGTCCTCGATTTTGCTCCCATTGAGAAAAACCTTGGTCGGTACCTTATACAAAGCGATCTCCTGGTAGTAGATCTGATCTTCTTCGTAAACAAAGGCACCCAAAACATCAATAAGCTTTCTGATCTGTTTCACTACCTTCTCTATGGTCTCCCTGGTACTGGTGAGCACAATGGTAAATCGTGATACGCCCGCTACTTCTGTAGTGGAGACGTTCAGGCTGCTTATATTCATTTTCCTCCTGGTGAAAATGATCGTAATATGATTAAGAAGACCTGCTTTGTCTTCAGTAAGGACCGACAGTGTAAATTCTTTTTTCACTTTATCAGAATGATCTTCGCTATATAATGAATTTGACATAACTTCTTGATTCTAAAGGGTTATTACTCCAATCGAATGTCTGACACTGAAGCACCTGAAGGCACCATCGGGAATACATTCTCTTCTTTTTCTACTACTACTTCCAGCATGCATGGCCCATCAAACGCCAGCCATTCATCCAAAGCTTTCTCCAGGTCTTTCCGCTCAACAACCTTGTTGGTTTTGATATTGTAGCCCTCTGCTATTTTCTGGAAATTGGGGTTAGTCAGTTCAGTGAAAGAATACCTTTTTTCATGGAAAAGTTGCTGCCACTGACGAACCATGCCAAGAAAATTGTTATTCAGAATAAGGATCTTCACTCCAATGTTACTTTGGAAGATGGTCCCAAGCTCCTGAATGGTCATCTGAAATCCTCCATCACCAATAATTGCAATCACCTCCTTATCAGGCTGGCCCTTTTTGGCTCCCATGGAGGCCGGTAAAGCAAATCCCATAGTACCTAATCCGCCTGAAGTTACGTTGGAGTCTGTATCAGCAAACTCATAGTATCGTGAGGCGATCATCTGGTGCTGTCCCACATCAGTCACAATGACTGCCTTTCCTTCGGTCTTATCAGAGATCTTTTTGATCACTTCAGCCATCAATACTGGTCCATCTTTCGGGAACATCTCCTTTTGTGTGACCTTCTCGTCTTCTATTTTATCACATTCGTGAAATTCGGTCAACCATTCGCTATGATCGTTTTTATCTACTTTTTTGAAAAGAGATTGCAATGCCTGCTTAGCATCGGCGTTGATTGCAACATCCGTTTTTACATTCTTATCGATCTCGGCAGGATCAATTTCAATATGGATGACTTTGGCTTGTTTAGCATATTTTGATAAGTCACCTGTTACCCTGTCATCAAAGCGCATTCCCACTGCAATCAACAGGTCGCACTCGTTGGTTTTTATATTGGGTCCATAGTTGCCATGCATGCCTAAATACCCCACATAAAGCGGGTGACTAACCGGTACTGCAGATAGTCCCATCAGTGTAGAGGCCATGGGTATGCCTGCTTTTTCAGCAAAAGCAATCAGTTCTTTCTGAGCCTCAGAGATCAGGACACCATGACCTACTAAAAGGAATGGTTTTTTAGCTTCATTGATGAGCTTAGCCGCTTCCGAGACCCTGGATTCATCCAGGGAAGGGTAGGGATGGTAACTCCTTATTTTGTCACATTTCTGATAAGAGAACTCGAACTCCTGAAGTTGAGCGTCTTTCGTAATGTCTATTAAAACGGGCCCTGGTCTTCCGGATTCAGCGATATAGAATGCTCTTGCCATCGCTTCCGGAATCTCTTCCGCTCTGGTGACCTGATAATTCCATTTGGTCACTGGCATGGAAATACCCACTACATCAGTTTCCTGAAAGGCATCGGTACCCAAAAGATGTGAGACCACCTGACCTGTGATGGCCACCATCGGAGTTGAATCTATCTGGGCATCTGCCAGACCGGTGATCAGGTTAGTAGCTCCTGGTCCGGAAGTAGCAAAGCAGACGCCTGTACGGCCTGTGACTCGTGCATAGCCCTGTGCTGCATGTGCAGCTCCTTGTTCGTGTCTGGTGAGAATATGCTCTAACTTGTCGGTGTAGCCATAAAGCGCATCGTAGATGGGCATGATCGCACCACCCGGATAGCCGAATATGACGTCTACACCTTCTTCGATTAAGCATAATAGAACGGCCTCAGCCCCTGATACCTTGATCGAGGATTTGGTAGGCTTTTTTGCTGCCTCAAGTGTGGGTGTATTCATATTCTTGTTCATCTTATTCATCAGTTACACAGCCTTCAGAAGCTGATTTTACAGAGTTGATGTATTTTTTTAAAACGCCTTTTGTGGCTTTGTAGGCCGGTTGTACCCAGGCTTTTTTTCTATTTTCCAGTTCTTCGTCAGTTAGTTTTACTTCCAATAGGTTTTTGGTTGCATCAATACGGATGATGTCTCCATTCTTAATGAGTCCAAGCGGTCCGCCTTCCTGAGCTTCAGGAGTGATATGACCTACCACAAACCCGTGGGATCCGCCTGAAAAACGTCCGTCTGTAATCAGTGCTACATCCTTCCCAAGACCGGCTCCCATGACTGCACTGGTTGGTTTCAGCATTTCCGGCATACCGGGAGCGCCTTTCGGTCCGCTGTAGCGGATGACGATCACTTCACCCTTCTGAACTTCCTTACCAATGCCTTTTATCGCTTCAAACTCATCGTCATAGATCCTGGCTGGTCCTTCAAAGATCTCACCTTCCTTACCTGTGATCTTGGCCACGGCGCCTTCAGGAGCCAGATTGCCCCGGAGGATCTGTAAGTGACCTTTTGGTTTTATGGGTTTATCAAAAGAAAAGAACAGGTCCTGACCTTCGTTGAGGTCCGCTAGCTCTTCCAGGTTTTCTGCTAAAGTTTTGCCGGTTACGGTCATGCAGTCTCCATGCAGGTAGCCTT
This sequence comes from Marinoscillum sp. HNIBRBA16962, assembly GCF_057801515.1. Taxonomy (NCBI): domain Bacteria; kingdom Pseudomonadati; phylum Bacteroidota; class Cytophagia; order Cytophagales; family Reichenbachiellaceae; genus Marinoscillum; species Marinoscillum sp. HNIBRBA16962. The sequence goes on from NZ_CM173603.1 coordinate 1,749,901, forward strand.
CCCGAAGCAGTATTTTCAAAACGCCTGGCACACCACCTATTTTATGAAGGTCTTCCATTAGGTATTTACCGCTGGGTTTCAAGTCTGCCAGGAAGGGAGTTTTGTCACTGATCCGCTGAAAATCATCCAGGGTAATATCCACATCTACAGACCGCGCCATGGCAATCAGGTGTAGTACAGCATTGGTGCTGCCTCCCAGGACCATTATCGTGGTGATGGCATTTTCAAAAGCCTCCCTGGTCATGATATCGCGTGGCAGGATGTTTTTTTCAAGGAGAACTCTTACAGCCAGGCCGACTCGTTCGGTTTCAGTCTTTTTATTATCACTTTCAGCGGGGTTGGAAGAACTATATGGCAGACTCATCCCCATGGCTTCTATAGCAGAAGCCATTGTGTTTGCAGTGTACATGCCGCCACATGCTCCAGGGCCGGGGATGGAGTTTTTGATTACGCCTTTATAGTCTTCATCTGAGATGGTCCCTGAGAGCTTTTTCCCATATGCTTCGAAGGCAGAGACGATATTCAAATCCTCACCTTTCCACTTCCCGGGTTTTACAGATCCACCGTAGACCATAAGTCCCGGACGGTTGAGTCGGCCGAGGGCTATAATGGCGCCAGGCATATTTTTATCACAGCCTACTACTGGTACTACCGCGTCATAAAACTGTGCATTGACTACCGTTTCTATGGAATCAGCAATGATATCCCTTGAAATAAGAGAATATTTCATTCCTACGGTTCCGTTGGAGATCCCGTCACTTACTCCTATGGTGTGAAAAATAAGCCCTACCAGGCCTGATTCCTTCACACCCTTTTTTACCTGGTGAGCCAGGATATTGAGATGCATGTTGCATGGATTCCCTTCAAACCCTGTGGAAACGATGCCCACCTGAGCTTTGTCCATGTCTTCTTCGGTCAGTCCGGTAGCATACAGTTGTGCCTGAGATGCAGGTTGAGAAGGATCCTGCGTAATTGTTTTACTATAGTTATTAAGTTCGGTCATTATACGATTGTCAATCCCTGGTATTCGTCAAACATTACTTTTTGCTGGTAGAGGATATGGAGTGTATGTCCGATTGACTCATCCCAATCTTTATCGAATTTTTCTCCATTTACAGAGCTGATAGCTGTCACTTCAGTAGCTGTACCACAGAAGAACGCATAGTCAGCTTTGTATAGCTCCTCAGGTGAAATGTCTTTTTCGGTTACTTTTACACCCAGTTCTTTACACAGTTCCAGAATGGTGGCACGGGTTATACCGGGTAATATGTTGCCTTCTTTAGGGGTAAAAAGTTCACCGTCTTTTTCATAAAAAATATTACTGCCTGGTCCTTCGGTTACGTTTCCTTCATGGTCCAGAAGTATGGCTTCATCATAGCCCAGCTTTTTGGCTTCCGCTGAAGCCAGGGTGTTTGAAGAATAATTTCCTACAATTTTTGCATCGATGGGAGTGGATTTAGGACTGGGTTTCACGTAGGAGGAAATCATGGTGTTTAGTGGCTCATAACCTGGATACTTTGCCCACTTCCAGGCCGTCATGAATACGTGAACCTCTTTTGCCGGCGCTAAGATCATATTTGGTCCTGCAAATACCAGGGGTCTTATGTAGGCATTAGTTAGGTTATTTCTATCGATAAGCTCATAGGCCACCTGGATCAGCTCTTCTACAGAATACGGGACCTTGAGAAAAACCTTTTCCGCGGAGCTGTGTAGTCTTTTGAAATGTTCTGCTGGCTTGAAGATGTTGAAGCCGTTTCCATTATTATAGGACCGGAGCCCTTCAAATACTCCTGTACCGTAATGTAGGGTCTGATCAAAAAGACTGGCTTTTGCATCTTTAGCTTTGATCCACTTTCCATCCAGGAATACCTCTGTCTTATCTGTATAATACATACTCAATCTCCTTTCTAATCAGTCGCTCTCATTTGTTTGGGTTGACTTGACAAAAAAAAGCGCCATTCCGGGGGGAATGGCGCTTTGTATTTCTTTTTTATTTTCAGCTAAATACAGCCATTCCCTTTGCCTGCCAGTGTAATGACAAGAATAATAATTCGAGTAATGACAATATTTAGAGCGATTGTTCTCATTTTGTTTTTCAAAACTAGCAGATAAGCTTGCAAAACCATAGCTACCTTCTGTTATTTTTCGACAGAAATAAATAAAATTACGATTTTAGAAAATTATATAATTGTAAAAATAAAACTATTTCGAGTTTTTTGGTGATTTATTGATTTATTTAATTACGATTTCTAAAATTATTCTTACTGTAAAACTGTAGTTTTTCCTTAAAATGGCATGCCGTTTGGTAAACCTAGCTCAAAACAAAACTTAAACTATCATGAAAAAGAGTCTAACCATTTTTTTTGTACTTTCTATATTAGGTTCCAGCACACTTTTTGCGCAAGACACTGAGACCGAAAAAGGTAAAATGAATTCCTTCAAAGCCCGACCAATTGGGTTAATTATTGGATTAGGGAAGATTGCCTACGAGCGAAAACTCAATGATCACGGATCTATTCAACTTGGACTTGCATATTTCGATTACAACTTCGATAGTTTTGGTTTTTCGGGAATTGGTATTACTCCTGAGTATAGGATATTTGTAACAGGTGATGCCATAGATGGCTTTTATGTTGCTCCTTTTTTGAGTTATGATGCACTTACAGTAAAGGGTGATGATACCAAAGCTACTGGTTATCGATACGGAGGTGGAGCTAAGGCGGGTTTCCAATGGTTGTTGGGTAAGCGAGAAAGCTTTGTGATAGATTTGGCGTTCGGAGGGCGTTATGTAGATTTTGGATACAAAGTGGAGAATGGATCCAATGATGACTTTGAGGATAGTAGCTTCCTTACCGGATTCCGACCGGACATAACCTTTGCTATCGGGTTTGCTTTTTAAAGAAACAACTTTTAAGGGCTAATAAAAAAGCGATCCAGGCTTCACGTCTGGATCGCTTTTTTTATATTCAGATTTCTGCTGAGCTCAGTGTTTTGATATTTTTACAGGAACCTTTGTATTGCCGACCTGTTACCGGATGATCAGTATTTTTCCTTTTGCAGTTCTGGAGACTCCTGATTCGGCGGTAAATAGCATCTCATAATAATAGGGGCCATCCGGGAGTGGGTAGCCCTGGTATTTTCCATCCCATGAGGCGGAAAGTTCATTGCTCTGGTACACCAACCGGTGATTCCGGTCCATGATCATCATTTTCAGGGCGTCTATATTTTCGAAAGCGGGGCTAAAGTGGTCATTGAGTCCGTCACCATTGGGAGTGAAGGCATGGGGAACTACAAAGTTGTACCCTTGCTCGATCAGGATCTCTTTACTTTTTGAAGATTTACATCCTTGTTCGTTTTCTACCAGTAGTTCCACGGTGTAAACTCCCTCGCTCTCATAAGTGATAGCCGGGGTTTGCTCAGAGGAGGAGCGCTGATCTCCAAAATCCCAAAGCCAGGAAGCCAGACCTTCTCCTGTAGTATGATCTACAAAGGTGATCGGGAAGTCCTGGTAAAGGTACTCGGCGCTGATATTGAAATCTGCAATGATATTATAAACGGGATCCAGGGTCACCAGGGTATCGTATTGGCACCCATTTTTGTCTTTTACACTGAGAGGGTAGGCTCCGGGCACCAGTCTGGTCTGGTAGTTTGAATAATTGTCTTGTTCTCCGAAAGTGTACTCGTAATCTCCTGATCCTCCTGTGGCTTCAAAAGAGAGTTCACCGTTTTCCGTATCGGGGCATTTGGGTTGTACCAGGTTTGTGATGCTGATCATCAGAGGCTCAGGCGTTTCGATGGCCACTTCAATGGTTTCTGAGGAGCACAGGTTTGTATCCGATACCGTGAGCGAGTAGTTGGCTTCTTCCAGTCCATGCAGATCTTGTTCGGTGCTGTACAGGATGTTGTCTTTTTTCCATTCGTAGTGGTAAGGGGCTGTGCCTCCTGTGACACTGACGGTGATCTCAGAGTCCCGGTCTTCATAGCAGCTGTTGCTTTGGTAGTCATAGCTGACTGCTATTTCGGAGGGTTGCCTGACTTCATAGCTCTGGCTGGAAAGGCAGCCTTCTTCATCAAGGATCTGTACAGTGTAAATGCCACCGTCCAGGTTGCTAAGGTAAGAGCTTTGCCGTCTGGCTGGATCTCCGTTTTTCTCCCAGGAAAAACTATAACCTCCATAACCTCCTACTACAGAGAGGCTGATGCTGCCATCTCCTGAATTATAGCAGGATAGGTGATTGACTGTTTCGGTGACATCTATAGGATCCGGATCTACAAGAGTAAAATCACTTGATTTTATGCAACCGTTGATATCTCGTATGGTGGTGGTATAAGCGCCAGCCTCCAGTCCGATCAGGTCTTCTGTGTTTTGTGCAAAAAAGCTGCTGTCTTTAGACCAGACAATAGAATAATCATCCGGATGCCCGGGTGCTTCTATCACAAGGTCAATGCTTCCGGTGGTTTCTCCACTGCAGGTTACAGGTGTGACCTCTCCTGAGAGACTGAAGGTAGTGGCTGGTTGGGGTACTGTAAATGAGTGGGTGCTTTCACACTGGTTTGCGTCTAGCACCAGGATGTCATAGGTGCCCGATGACAGGTCGGCAATGTTTTGGTTTTCACTGACTAACGTACCACTTTGGGTCCATCTGAACGTGTAGGGGGCAGTGCCGTTTGTTACTGCCAGCTGGATGGTGCCGTCGTTTCCTCCCTGGCAGGATACGGGACTGACAGTTTCTGTGAGCTGGATCGGTATAGGGTCTGTCAGGTAGATTGCGGAATCTTGCGTACAGCCTCCTGCATCTGTGAGTGTCACCGTATAAGTGCCCTCATCCAGTCCTGTAGCCTGCATGCCGGAGGTGATCTGCTGTCCGTTTTTAAACCAGATGGCAGAAAATTCTCCATAACCTCCTGTGGGTTCCAGCAGGATGACTCCATTAGATGCGTCCACGCAGGTGATGGGGGTGATTTCGGGAAGGAAATGGATCGGGTCAGGATCGCTCAACTCAAATTCGATACTTTTGGTGCAGGTATACTGATCGGTTACTGTTGCAGTGTAAGTACCGGGACCTAATTTTTCCAACTCGGATGTTCCGGACATAAAATGGGCTCCATTCTTTGTCCATTGGATGTCATATGTGGCTGAATGCCCGGGTGAATCGTTGATTAACAGGGAGATCTTTCCATCATACAGGCTATGACAGCTGATATTTTCCACGATTCCACCCAGTTCAAAGGTTGTCTCGGGCATGGTGATGGTGTATGTGTTGGTGTACGGTGTACAGCTGTTGGTATCCTGGATGGTTACTGTATAACTTCCGGTGTCTAGTGAGGAAATCGTGGAGCTTCCTGATGTGTAGAAGGTGTCGTTTTTGGTCCAGAGGATGGAGTAGGGGGCAGTGCCTCCTGAGATGTCCAGGAAGATTTTTCCATCTGCTGAGCCCTGGCAAGCGATATTTTGGATGGAGTGGGTGACCGTGATGGGTGCTGGTGTGCTGATCTCAAATTCTTTGGTCACATTGCATCCAAAGTCATCTGACAGGGATACTTTGTACAGTCCGGCTTCCAGTTTTGAAAGGGTATCTCCGGTCTCGCCAGGTATCGGGTCAATGTTCTTGTACCATTGTACCGTGTAGTATCCGGTTCCCCCGGATGGGTCTATGGTAATCCTGCCGGTATTTTCATTCGGGCAGGTGTTGTTTGTTTGTTTCGCATTTAGATTGATGGCCACTTTTTCTTCTACGGTGATGGTGCTGGACCTGGTACATCCGTAAGTATCTGTTACATCGATGGTGTACTGGCCTTCATTCAGGTCAGACAGGTTTTTTGTATTGTCCAGAAAAGGTGCGCCATCTTTCTGCCAGGAGTACTGGTATCCGGTATCCGGATGCCCCGGTTCAGGTACGATAGTGATGGTGATAGTTCCATCGCCATACCCACTACAAGTGACATGCTGAACGGAACTGTTGATCTCAAATGCTGTAGCTGGTTCGGTAATGTCAACCGTCACAGTCCGCTGGCAATCATTGTCATCCAGTACGGTCAGTTTATACGATGCAGCTTCCAGGTCGTCCAGGTCCAGGACACTCTTCCAGGAGGCTCCATCTTTTTCCCATGAATACCGGTAAGGTGGAGTGCCACCTGTTACTTGCGCGTCAATAGCTCCCGATGCTCCGTCTTTACATGCTACGTTTGTTTGCTCAAATGTGATTTCGATAGGGTCCGGTACTTGTATATCGAACGTTTTGGTCTTAAAACAACCGACTGAGTCGGTCACTTTTACGGTATACTGGCCCATTTCCATAATTGCCAGGGTGTCAGCGTCAGAGGTTTGCGGGGTGGTTCCTTTAAACCAGCTGAAACTGTATCCACCATTTCCTCCCTGCGGTGTTATGGTGATGAGTCCTGTTCCTGAATCCCAGCAGGGGATTTCTTTTAGCTGTGAGAGGAGGTTGATTTCCAGGGGTTCGTAAATCCCAAAAGTAGTGGATCGTATACATCCGTATTCGTCACCTATTTCTACATAATATGCTCCACCTTCCAGCTTTTCCAGGGTGTTGTTTCCTGTGCTGATCAGGCTGTCTTTGTCATTATACCATTTAATGGAATTGATGGGGTGTGCCGGATCTGTATCGGCTGTGTAAATCACCGTGGCTTGTCCGTCTGTGGCCTGGGAGCAGGTCACATCCGTCACTTCGATGTGATCTATGTCAAACAGTGTGGGAGGTTCGCTGATTGTGGCGGTACCAGCGTCTGTAGTACAGCCATTTCTGTCCATGACCCATGCATCGTATATGCCGGCAGTCAGGTTGGAGAAAGTGGCATAAGGGGAGAAGGAAGCTCCACCGTTTATGGAATATGAATAGTTGGATGTGCCCCCGGAGACATAAAATGAAATTTCCCCGGTACTCTCGTTTTTGCATATAACATCTGTGGTGGTGACGGAATCTATTGTTAGAAATTCCAGCGGTTCTTCGATGTTAAAGGAGTTGGTCTTGCTGCATCCAAATGCATCGGTGATTTCAACCGAATAGCTACCAGGCCCCAGGTTTTCGATGTACAGGCTGTCTTCGTATTCATTGATGCTCTGTGACTGATCATTTTTCCACTTGATCTGCAGAGGCTCCTGTGACCTTTCTCCGTCTAATCCGATGGAGAGCTCGGCTCGTCCGTCTTCCAGGTCTTTACACGTCACATCTATGGTGGTGAGCTCCACAGTGAAGCCGGCTTCTATGGTAAAGGGAAAGCTGCTTTCACAGGATTGGCTGTCAATTACTCTGAGTACATAGGTTCCTGCCGACAGGTTGTAAATACTCTGTGCAGCGGAGATGGTCATGCCATCTTCATTGGTCCATTCTGTCTGGTAGGGACCCGTGCCACCAGTGATGGAGGACACATTGATATAGGCATCAGCTATGCTGTCGCAGGTAGTAAAAGTCCGGGTGTAATTGACGATGAGCGGGCTGGGCTCTGTCAGTGTCACGTCCTCTACGAAGCGGACACAACCATAGCTATCCCTCACTGCAATGTCATATCTATTGGCAAACAGTCCTGTAAATAAGCCGTCGTTAGAAGTAAAGTCTGTAAAATCAGCTTCATCGGGGGTAGTGCTGTCATTGAATCTGATGGCGTAGAGGTATGGGGTTTCGCCTCCACTGGAGGTGACTTTGATCTTACCTGAATCATTACCTGAGCAGGATATGTTGGACGTTTCATCGGGGTCCAGGGAAAGGCCGAGGGTGGAGGAGGGCTCCAATACTTCAAATGAATCACTCTTGCTACAGCCATAAATGTCTGATACCTTTATATGATACCTTCCGGCAGAGAGCCCGGCGCTGGTTTCGGTATCTTCATTGATTACGTTATTCAGGCTATCGTACCACTTGATGGAGTTTATGGGGTGCTCAGGGTCTGTGCCGCTTGTGTAGATCAGGGTGGCGGAGCCATTGTTTTCATTATAGCAGGTCACATCAGTCACGTCCACTTTACTGATCCCAAAGATGGTTTCGGGCTGGGTGATCTCGATGGTGCCACCATCTGCTGTGCAGCCGACAGTATCTTGTACCCAGATGTCATACGATCCGGCGGCCAGGTTTTCAAACAAAGAATTGGTTTGGAATTGTTCTGGTGAGTTGCCGTTAATGGAGTATTGGTAGCCTGGGGTGCCACCCGTTCCTGTGATCTCTATGGTTCCGTCATCCGCATATTTGCAAGTGATATTGGTGGATTCTACATCTGACACTACTAATGCGAGAGGTTGCCCGATCTCCACAGAGTCGATATACTGAAAGCATCCATGGTCGTCGAGGGCTGCTATGTCATACCATCCCGGCAGAAGCTGATCAAACAGGCCGTCATTGGATTCAAAAGTTGGGAAATCATCTTTTCCTGGTATGCCTCCATCGCTTTCGCGAATGCTGAAGCTTATAGGATCGCTTCCTCCGGAGGTGGATGCTTTTATGATCCCTGTAGCTTCACCATGGCAGGTAGCATCTTTTGTTTCGTCAGTATTTAGGGAAAGAACTAGGGGGTTGTCTGCTTCCGTGATATCAATTTCTGCGAGGTCTGTATTTCCATCGTCTACCCGTGTCACTTCTACCTCATAGTTGCCTGCTTCCAGGTCATTTGGGTCTTTGTCTGTAGAAGTGAATCCATTGGGGCCGGTCCATTCATAGGTAAAATTGGTTCCTGAGCCTACTACGGTCAGTTCAATGGAGCCATCATTGGCTCCTTTACAGGTGACGGGTGTGCTTTCCAGTAGTACATTAAACCCCTGGGCACGGACACCACTACTTAATGCTACAAAGAGCATGTAGATCCCTATCTTTTTCATGGCTTAGAGGTTAGAAATGCCGGACACTTGAGTCTTTTAGCAGACCTGGGAGGATTTTTGGGATTTCTCCAGTCAAAGGTTATGCTGAGCGAAAGTTCGTGGATGCCACCGGTTTGCAGCTCCCGGTTGAGAACAAAGTCAAAGCTGTACCCGAAGCTGAGATTGTACATGTTCATGCCGATCAATGCGCTGAGGGCTTGCTGGTCTTTACCTGTCACAGGGACTCCTCTATAGGTAAGACCAAATGTGACGGGATCTATCAGACCGTAGACTCCCACATCCAGTTGGTTGAATTTTCCCTGATGGATAAAGTTGAATGTAGGCATAAATACCCCTGATTTATCTGCTCTGTGCCGGTAGTTGCTGCCAAGTTTTATGCCTCCATGTATGGTGTATCTTTTGGTAGTATGGCTGTTGCCTCCGTCAATAAAGGAGGTGTTTTGATCTATGAGCTGGTGAACCGCAAACCCCGCCCAGACTTTGTCGGTGTAGGAGACTACTCCAATTGCTACATTGAAAAACTGTACTTTCAGGTCATTGGTCAGTGTTTCCAGGCTTCCTCCGGTATAATTTCCGGAGGGGTCCAGTTGGTCACCAAACAGTAGTTCTGAGAAGTCTGCTCTTCTGCTGGTATAGGAGGCTTCAATGGCTGGTTTGATAGCCAGAGATGGGGTAATCTGAAACAGGTAGCTGATGGGTACCGCTGCTGACTGGGCTCTATAGCCACTGTACTCTTCCCGGTCTGAGACTAGCAGCATGCCTGTACTTATGTTGAAATCTGTAAGGTTGTAATCGAAATAGAGGGAAGAAGTGACGTACTTTGAGGCCAGGTCTTTACCTTGTATCCGGTAGTTGATACCGGCTCTTCCGGCAGGGGTGAGGCCTGCAAATCCCGGATTGAGGTATAAAGGGGCATTATAAAACTGGGAGAATTGCGGGGCTTGTGCAAAGGTGGTGGTGATACTCACCAGGAAGGTAGCAATACTTACCAGCCTCAAAAGCACTGTAGTCGGTTTCCGGGTTTTGTTGACAGGAGGCATAGTAAAAGGTCTTTACTCAAAAATACCATGTTACCACCTCCAATAAATCAGTATAAATCGTATTTACGGAAATGCGGGTATTACCTATTCAGGTTAGTCTTTTTACCTAAATCAGGCCTGTATTTGTGCACAGAATGGAGTATTTCTGTGTGCTTTTACAAGAAAAAGCCCTCACTGTCAATGCAGCAAGGGCTTTTATCTCGTGCCTGAATTATTTTGTCAGCCAAGAACTGCCTTTACTTTCTCAGCGGCATCTTTCAATACGATGGCTGAGGTTACTTTGAGCCCGGACTCTTCAATGATCTTAGCTCCTTCTTCGGCATTGGTTCCCTGTAGTCGTACTATGATCGGTACATTGATCTCCCCAATGTTTTTGTAAGCTTCTACCACACCATTTGCCACACGGTCACAACGAACGATACCTCCGAAAATATTGATGAGGATCGCTTTTACATTCGGGTCTTTCAGGATGATCCTGAAACCAGCTTCCACCGTTTGGGCGTTTGCTCCACCGCCTACATCCAGGAAGTTTGCCGGCTCACCTCCTGAGAGTTTGATGATATCCATAGTAGCCATTGCCAGACCGGCTCCATTCACCATACAGCCTACATTCCCGTCCAGTTTCACATAATTAAGACCGTTTCTTCCGGCTTCTACTTCCAACGGATCTTCCTCTGACAGGTCGCGCATTTCTGCAATGTCTTTGTGACGGAAAAGCGCATTGTCGTCAAGATTTACTTTGGCGTCTACTGCAAGAATTTTATCGTCAGAGGTTTTTAACACAGGGTTGATCTCAAACTGAGAGGAGTCGGTAGCTTCATAGGCTTTGTAAAGAGCAAAAATAAATTTCACCATTTCTTTAAAGGCCTGACCCTCCAGTCCGAGGGCGAAAGCTACTTTTCTGGCCTGGAATCCCTGAAGGCCTACAGCAGGATCAATCCATTCTTTAACGATTTTCTCAGGAGTTTCTTCTGCTACGGTTTCAATGTCCATTCCACCTTCTGTAGACGCCATGATGACATTGCATCCACGAGCTCTGTCTAAAAGAATTGATAAGTAGTATTCCTTTGGTTCAGAATTACCGGGATAATATACATCCTGAGCAATCAGAACTTTATTGACTTTTTTCCCTTCGGGCCCGGTTTGGTGAGTTACCAAAGTACCTCCCAGAATGGCCTCTGCTTTTGGCTTGACTTCATCCAGACTCTTAGCTAAGACTACACCATTAGAGCCTGTTTCATTGACCTTTCCCTTTCCACGACCTCCGGCATGGATCTGTGCTTTGATCACATACCATGAGGTGCCTGTTTCCCGGTTTAGCTCTTTTGCTGCTTCCACAGCTTTTTCGGGTGTATCCGCTACTATTCCTTCCTGAATGGTTACTCCGTAGCTTTTTAAAATTTGCTTAGCTTGATATTCGTGGATGTTCATGCCATTAATTTTTTGGTGCGAATCTACGTCAAACCGGACGTTTATTCAACCGAAACAGATAATTAGTTCTTGGTTTTTAGATTCTGTAACTGGATTTAAAAATTTATTTAAGAGGTTCCGGATCAACCCTTTTGGGAGTTGGTATGATGAGGAATATGATATTGTTAAAAACAGGATATGAGAACCAAGATCTTAATAACCCTTTTATATTTGCGGCATGTTAAAAGCCGAAGGTCTGTTTAAAGCGTATGGAAAGCTCCCTGTTCTCAAAGGCATAGAGCTGCATATAAGAGAGGCGGAGATTGTGTCCATAGTTGGAGCTTCGGGTGCTGGTAAAAGTACACTTTTGCATATTCTTGGGAGCCTGGATACTCCGGACTCCGGGCAAGTACTGTTGAATAATATTGAGGTATTCAGGCTTGGTCAGCAGAAACTTGCTGCTTTCAGAAATAAAGAGATCGGCTTTATTTTCCAATTTCATAATCTTTTGCCGGAGTTTACCGCACTGGAAAATGTTATGATTCCGGGGCTGATTGGCGGGCGTCCGTCCGGGGGTGTCAAAGAAAGGGCAAAACAGCTTTTAAAAATGCTGGGACTGCTGGAGCGAAGTGACCATAAGCCCGCGGAATTATCAGGAGGAGAACAGCAGCGGGTTTCGGTGGCCCGTGCATTGATCAATGATCCTTCCATTGTTTTTGCAGATGAGCCGAGTGGCAATCTGGATTCAAAAAACGCAGATGAGCTTCACCAGCTCTTTTTTGAGCTGAGGAAAGAGCTCAACCAAACATTTGTAGTCGTTACTCATAACATAGAACTGGCTGATATGGCTGACCGTAAGCTGGAGATTGTAGATGGAGTAATTGTAGATTCCTGATGCGGATCTCGGATGGCGTAAAATTTATGCTTTTGGCCACATTCACTTTCACACTGATGAAAGTATGTGTTAAGCTGATTCCTCATATCCCCGCAATTGAAATCATTCTTTTCCGCTCCGTTATTTCTTTGGTCATCAGTGTATTTTATCTCACCAGGCAGAAAGTGAGTGTCTGGGGTAACAACAAGACCATTTTGGTCCTGAGGGGGACCGTAGGGGCCATTGCGCTCATTACCTATTTTAGCCTGCTACAGCAGATCCCTTTAGCTACAGCCTCTACTTTGCAATATCTAGCTCCCATTTTTACGGCGATTCTGGGGATATTTTTGGTAAAGGAACCAGTAAAGTCCATTCAGTGGCTGTTTTTTGCGGTAAGCTTTGCCGGGGTGATTGTGGTACAGGGATTTGATCCTCGAATTTCGGTCTGGCACCTGGTTATGGGTGTCGGAGCTTCGGTTTTTATGGGGTTGGCTTATAATTTCATTCGCATGCTGAAGACCTCTGAGCATCCGCTGGTGATCATATTTTACTTTCCGCTGGTGATGATGCCTATTGCCGGAGTGTGGTCGGCCCTGGTGTGGGTGCAGCCACAGGGATGGGATTGGCTGGTGCTTTTAGCCGTAGGATTATGTACTCAAATAGCACAGTTTTTCATGACTAAATCATATCAGGCGGAGGAGCTGTCCAAGGTTTCCATTCTTAATTATATTGGGATCGTTTATGCGTTGGGATTTGGATGGCTTCTTTTTGATGAGACTTTTAACTTTATGACTTATCTGGGGATGGGGCTGGTTTTGTTAGGGGTCATAGCAAATGTGATTTTTAAAAAATGAGTGTAGGGGTTTGGTGAGTTGGTTTATTAGTGATTAGTGATTAGTGATTAGTTATTGGTGAATTGGTGATTAGTGGATTGGTGAATTGGTGAATTGGTGATTGTGGATTAGTGAGTTGGTGATTAGTGATTGTGGATTCGTGAATTGGTGATTAGTGGATTGGTGATTGGTTAATTAGTGATTAGTTGGTTGGTGAGTTGGTGGTGATTATGCAACAGAACTTGATTAGGCAGGAATAGTGAGAGTGAACTAAAAACTTTATTCATGGCTGGACATAGTAAATGGGCAAATATCAAAAGGAGAAAAGGAGCTCAGGATGCTAAGCGCGGCAAAATTTTCACTAAACTGATACGTGAGATTTCGGTAGCTGCCAGGGAAGGTGGTGCTGATCCTGAAGGAAATCCCCGGTTGCGACTGGCGATTCAAAATGCCAAAGGGCATAATATGCCCAAGGACAATATTGAGCGGGCTATAAAAAAGGGGAGCGGGGCAGATGCAGATGATTACCAGGAGATCACTTACGAAGGGTATGCCCCTCATGGTGTGGCCATCTTTCTGGAATGCCTCACAGACAATCAAAACAGGACTGTTTCATCTGTCAGGAACATCTTCACCAAAAATGGAGGAAGCCTTGGGGTGAATGGTTCGGTAGACTACCTGTTTGAGCGAAAAGGTGTGTTTGAGATCCGGCAACCAGAAAGCATGGAGCCTGAAGATGCTTTGATGCTGGAGCTGATCGACGGGGGAGCAGAGGAGGTGGAGTTTGCTGATGGATACATCCATGTGACTTGTGCTATGGAAGACTTTGGTAACATGCAGACAAAAGTCAATGAGCTGGAGCTTGAAGCAGAGCGTACAGAACTACACAGAATCCCAACCACTACAGTAGCATTATCCGACCCGGATTTCATTTCTGTAATGAAAGTCATTGAGACATTTGAGGATGAGGATGACGTCCAAAAAGTCTTTCACAACCTGGAGATTAAGGATGAACAATTGGAGCTGGTGTAATTCACTATCTTTCGATTATGAACTTCTTCTTAGCTGCAAACTGATCATTTTTTACTTCTACAAAGTAAACTCCCGGCTTAAGTCCGTCAATATCCAGGGTGATGGGAGACCTCGCCTGCCACAGATAGTTAGCACATTTTTTCCCGGACTCATTATAGATGATTACTTCAGAAGGCGACAGAGCAGTGGACTCAAAATCCAGTGTAAAGCTGCTTTTTGCAGGGTTGGGATATAGGTTGACCAGTGGCGAATCTTTAAGGGTACTCGCTTTTAGCGGCACATCAGAGGCCTGACCTTTTAAGAGCACTGCTGTCACTGACAGGGGTGGAACAGATATCTCAAAGGAATTGCCTGAAACGCTTACGGTGCGATTTTTCAGAGCATTATCGTTGTGTGAGTTGAATGTTTCCGAGTCGGGCAAAGATGAAAGCTCGAGTGCATCATAGCTACCCGAAGAAACCGCATATCCGGTAAGGTTAACTGAAACATCGTGTGCAGAATTCAGATCACGGTTGACCAGAATAACTGTCATGGAATCCGTGCTATTGCTTATAGTGCTATAAGCTGAAACACTATTTTCAAGGCTGCTGGTAGATCGAACGCTTGTATCTTTCGCATACCGGCTAAACAGGTGAAGCGTTTCCCACATGCCTGGCTTCCATGTCCAGGGTGTAAATATTTCTACTTCGTGGTTAGCAAAGGTACCCAGCATGGATGCATAAAGGACCGAATTGACGTTGGGGTCAGAAGTATTGGAACCGAATTCACTAAGACTTAAAGTAACCCCATGGTCCGTTCCAAGATGCTCATCCAGCCAGTCTTCGATCCGTTTGAAAATATATTCTTTTTTCTGCGAGGTGTCCCAGCCTCCGTTTATGGTTCTGATGCCATTAGCACCTGGGTATTCATAATCCTCATCATAAAAGATGCGATGAGACTGGACAATCTCTGCATCAGCTGACTCTGAGGGATACCAGTGGATATCCAAAACATCGAGCAGACGAACGCCGGATGCTTTCTGCTCATCCGCTACCCGTTTGATAAAATACTCCAGCCAGCAATAGTACTCTCCATTTATCTGCAGGGTTTCATCTGCCCATTTGTACCACTGCCACTCATTGGCTGGTACGGGGCCTGCCAGCCTGATCTCCGGAAATTTTTCACGAGCCAGTTTTGCTACCTCAAAGTATTTATTCATAAATTCATCTGCAGACAGCTGTTGAGGCATCACGTCATCGTGGGTGCCATTCCATATTTCCGGCTCATTATCCATACTCCAATACAGAAACCCATCCCGATCAAATCCTAATCCTTCCGGTCCAAACCAATGGTCCAGTATGGCAGTGGTGGAGTCTGCCGGCCAGTCCATCAGATACTGGTCCGGGTCGCCTTCTACTAAAGCATCGTGTCCCCCTTCCGGGTTTACCTGGCCACCACCTGCAAGGTTTTGCCCTACGCCATCCCACCATTGCGACTGGTTGTATCCCCAATCATTGAAGTTGTGGTCTTTGTTGGCTGCTACTTTACCAATTAGCTGGAATGCCCACATTACCTGCACTCCGGGCATGTTTGCTTCAATGGATTCGCATGCATAATCCCAGTCATGATCATATACATTATTGTACCAGTCCGGGTGGCTGGAGATCTTTCTTTTCCAATTGTATTTTGTAGCGTTGTTCCCGTTGTTTTCGCGGGCAAATTTCAAACCCGCTTCTTTATATAATTGAATATCTGAAGTAGGGGTAGGTGTACCAAAGACATTGGAGAAGTTATTATTTCTACCATAGAGGTAAGGCGATACCGGCTTTTGGTCCAATGAGGCATTAATGGAAACCTTAACACTTTGGCACCATGCCGGTAAAATTGAGAAAGTAACAAGTAGAATAGATAATGAAGCTTTCATTTTTCTTAATGGAAATATGGTTATGATTAGTGCAATTTCATCTTTACAGTTGAAATTAATACTCCCGATTTGTTTAGAATAAGGTGGCAGAATGTCTTCAGTTAGTTATGATCGATCAAACGTTACTTTGGGAAATGGAAGGTGAAAAGCTGAAAGCTGATCATTTGGAGATGGGATCACTCAACAGGGATTTTGATTCTATCTAGTAGTGTACACTCTCTTATTTCCCGCAGATTACGCTGATCTTCGCTGATTTTCAATGCATTTCTGCGTTTATCTGGGTTCCGAAGGTTCGGAATCTGCGGGAACCTATACCGACAATTTATGCTTGACGCAACACTAGTTCAATATACCATAGCACGTGCTGCTTAACTGTCCATGCCTGATATTTTTATGACGTCCTTTGGGTAAAGTTTTACAATCTGAAAGGATGGAAATCCTTATGGGTTAAGGTTATGTAATAAATTTTTGAAGCGGCTTATTTGAAAAGAAGAATAAAAAACCTCAAATTCGCGACTTCTTTTTTATGGAGCATAGCTTAAACATATCGATCACTACTGGTTCTACTCCACCCTGAGTAGCTTCCCTCACCTATAGAAGGTGATCGACTTTTTCTTTTCCTTACTATCAAAAACTAATAAGAAGCAGGTGTTCCCATTGTGAAGGGCTTGCGCAATTGAATTACTATGAAGCAATATTTTGAACTATTCGATTTCAGTCAAAAAGTTAATTATAAAAATGAAGTGCTGTCCGGGTTGACAGTAGCTCTGGCATTGGTGCCGGAAGCGGTAGCCTTTGCGTTGATTGCAGGGCTTTCGCCACTAACTGGTTTGTATGCAGCATTTGTCATGGGGCTGGTCACCTCTATTCTTGGCGGCCGACCTGGAATGATCTCCGGAGCAACTGGAGCAGTAGCTGTGGTTGTTGTATCACTTGCCAAAGACTATGGTGTAGAATATGTTTTTGCAGCAGTGATATTGGCTGGTATTATTCAATTTGCAGCAGGGCTGTTGAGGTTGGGTAAACTTATGCGGCTTGTACCCCATCCGGCTATTTTTGGTTTTGTAAACGGCCTGGCTATCATTATTTTCACTTCACAGCTCGCTCAGTTTAAAGATGCCGAAGGTAGCTGGCTGACAGGAACTCCGATGTACATTTTGCTGGGATTGGTACTGCTTACGATGTTTATAATATGGGGACTTCCGAAAATCAGCAAAGCCATACCCGCTTCATTAGTAGCCATCCTTGCTGTTTTTGGTATTGTGGTAGGTTTTGGTATTGATACCAGAACGGTAGGGGATATAGCCTCCATTAAAGGCAGTTTCCCACCCTTTCACATTCCTAACATTCCGCTAAGCTGGGAAACGTTTATGATCATCCTTCCATACGCTGTTATTGTGGCCGGTGTAGGTCTGATCGAAAGTTTGTTGACCCTTAACATCATCGATGAGATCACTGAAACCCGGGGAAGAGGCAATAAGGAAGCCGCGGCTCAGGGTATCGCCAACATATTTTCCGGGTTCTTCTCCGGGATGGGAGGTTGTGCCATGCTTGGTCAGAGTCTCATCAATATTTCGAACGGGGCAAGAGCCAGGCTTTCCGGTATTGTAGCGTCCGTTATGCTTTTAGTATTCGTCATGTTTGGTTCAGGTCTGATCGAGAAAGTGCCCATGGCCGCACTTACAGGGCTTATGATCATGGTGGCAATCGGTACCTTTGAGTGGGCCAGCCTCAGGACTATCAATAAAATGCCTAAATCGGATATTCTGGTGATGGTGCTGGTCACCCTGGTAACAGTCATTCTTCATAATCTGGCTTTAGCGGTCATTGTGGGAGTAATTATATCGGCGCTGGTTTTTGCCTGGGACAATGCCAAAAGAATTCGGGCCCGGAAATCTGTTGATGAAAACGGAGTTAAACACTACGAGATATATGGCCCCTTATTCTTTGGTTCGGTAGCTGCTTTTAATGAAAAGTTTGATGTGATAAACGACCCGGATGAAGTAGTGATCGATTTCTATGAGAGCAGAGTAGTAGATATGTCGGCTATTGAAGCCTTGAATAAGATTACCGAGCGATATATGAAGGTAGGGAAAAGGGTTCATCTGAAACACCTGAGCCCGGATTGCAGAAAATTACTCAAGAATGCGGAAGAGATTATTGATGTAAATGTACTGGAAGATCCTACCTACAAAGTAATGGCAGACAAGATATAGTATGTAGTTTTTCAACCCGGTGCGGAATAGCGGAATAATGGAGAACAAAGACTCACTTCCCAGCACAATTTATACAACGAGTGCTGGCAGGCATCAACAGCAGCCTGTTTACGTTGATCTCATTTCCGCATCGGGTGCATTTACCAAATCTTTCAGTATTATAGATACCAATCCAGCGGGTTAAAGCTTTCAAGTCCTCTTCAGCTTTTCTTAGTCCGGCCTCATTTATCGACTTATTATTGATGTATGCGGCTTATTCTGCCAATAGAGTTATCCAGCCCCATAGGTTTGGTAGCTTCCTTCAGGTCTGCTATAAGTTTGGTCAGATCAGCCCTTTTTTGCTCCATAGCCTCTTTGATCTGCAGTTTTTCAGCATGGGCCATCAAAATGACTACTTCCTTAAGGGTGTAAAAGTCTCCGGCACTTTGACCTGAACCTTCAGCAAATTTTCACGAATACTCACATGTTTTTTCAATTGTATGTCTAAGTTCCAGCTTGCATTCAAGTTTTAGTTTCCATAGACTAAGTTAAATCTTGTAATAAAATTTTCAATTAACCATTCAAAAGCCTCCGCCTGGTTGTATTTCATATTCGGGTTAAGAAGTCCTTTCATGTCTCCTGAAAACTGTGCTGACTTTTTCTTTAGCTCCATGTTTAGTAGAAATTCTTTTTGAGTTGGGGGCCTGCTCACCACGAACTTCATATACTCATCGTAGCAGTGAATGATCCTGTCATAATCAAGCTTTGCGTGTTGATCAGCATAGTAGAGATCGAATAGATCTCTGCCTTTCTTGCGTTGGTACAATGCCCGGAGCTTGGTTCCCAGGAGCTCGTCCAGGTGATAGGTGGTAATGTCGCATTTTCCGGTAAACCATTCGCTCTCCATAGAGAATGGAAATGAATTCCATCCGAGCAAATTGAAATGTTCCCGACAATTGATTTCAATCTTTAATCTCAATCGGATGTCAGGTGAATATTCTGAGTTGAAACGATACAAGAGTGTATTGTTGTTTGCCTTTGGTTTGACCACTCTATCTTCTTCAAAAAAAGTGATGACTTCACCTATCCGTTGCAAAACAGGCTTGATTGGCCCTTCTTTGATCTGGACCAGGTCAATATCTTCTGAATACCTGGGTGCAGGACTCAGATAGAGTTTGTGCAGTGCAGTACCTCCACGAAAAGCCAGGTTTTCGCTAAGGAATTCATCAGAGAAAAGAGCTACCAATGTTCTACAGATGATCAGGTCTTGCTCTACCTGTTCGTTGGTAGTCCAGGGAGCATGGTCTTTCCATTTTGCTATGTACGGTTTGGAAATCATTTATGGATCGAAGCTTTGCGTAGTTTCATAAATCACTATCTAATTCAATATTCATATCTACTTTCCAGGGGTTATTCGCTTTGCCTGGCTTTTCATCTTTATTGGGACTTAACAATACCGGGAAAAACTTCTTGTCACTGAAATACTCTTGCAATGGACCCAAAAGGGTTTGATCCGTTTGTAGTTCTTGAAAGAGAAATCCTAGCCTTTGAATGGAGCTTATGTGTGGGTACCATTGAAGCAAATCGTTTATATCCTCAGGAGCGATAGATTCAGCTAACTCCTCAAGAATTGCGAGAATCCTATTCAGACCACCCATTTTGGATTGGTAGTGGATCAAATCAATGGCCGTTAAAGCCGGAGATGAAATATTGAACAAGCCTGCATCCGACTTTCTTTTTAAAATATTCTTTTCTGGCCAATTGCTCGTTGCTGAAATACTCAGGTAGTTATTTCCCTTTTTTATATCTCTTATGTTTGGGATTTTTGTCATGAGATAACTTTGCTGAACCTGTTGGTGACTTGCCCCATGAAAAGCCGCTGCTGAGAAAAATGCGATGTAGTAGGGTTTTCCTATATAACTAAAGAGTCTCTCTACATAAAGTTCTAATGGAAGTCTTCCGTACTGCTTGTAACGTGGAGGTAGAATTAAATAAAACCCTTGCCGAAGCGTAATAATCTCTTTCTTTCTGGAAAGTCGCACGATCTCGTGCCGTAAGGCCACATCTGTTTTAGATACTTCACCTTTTAGTTCATCCCAGGAAAATGCGTATTGTTCATACGACAAACATTTACCCACAAAATCAGCGACACTCTGCATTTTTTAGTAATTTTATGCGAAATATAGTGAAAAATGATATCAAACGCATAAAAATACTAATCGTTTTCGTGCAGAAGGAACCAACACAGCTACCAGTAGCTATCAAAGTTCGGAAAATAAAAAAGCTCTGACGAATTCTCGTCAGGGCTTTGCTCTCTTGTCGCGACCAGGTAGGCGGGGTGGCAGGATTACCTTCGGTGATCCTGGTTCCCGGAAAATTCCGAAAGCAAAAACCACGGCTTTTTCAAAGCCCTGTTTTTCATTTTTAAATGCTCACTCAAGCAAGCTTGGCTCCATCTTAAAAATGAAAAACCCGAAGGTTTCGACCTTCGGGTTTTTGCTTTCTTGTCGGGGTGGCAGGATTCGAACGCGGACGGCCAGTCCTGCGGCCCCCGCAGGTTCGATTAAAGAAATTCGATTTTGGGTGTTCTCTTTTGGTGATGGCGAATGGTGGAGGCAGAGTAGTTGGCAGGATTACCTTCGGTGATCCTGGTTCCCGGAAAATTCCGAAAGCAAAAACCACGGCTTTTTCAAAGCCCTGTTTTTCATTTTTAAATGTTCACTCAAGCAAGCTTGGCTCCATCTTAAAAATGAAAAACCCGAAGGTTTCGACCTTCGGGTTTTTGCTTTCTTGTCGGGGTGGCAGGATTCGAACCTGCGGCCCCCTGGTCCCAAACCAGGTACACTAACCGGACTGTGCTACACCCCGCCGGACATTTGATCAGCTCAAATGCGGCTGCAAATCTAGAATTTTTCAGGACAAATTAAAGACCTATCCCGAAAAAAATTAAAATTATTTGTTCTTCAAATTGTTAAACAATCTATAGTCTATATTTCGTTTCAATAAGTACTATGAATACTCGTTTTTATTTGCTGTTTCCTGGATTGTTACTCTTTTTGATACTTACATCGTGCTCAAAGGATGAGGATGAAGATATAAAAGCTGATACGGAGCAAATAACAGAAGTAACACTCCTTTTTTCACCATTTGATGGTGGACCTCCGCTATTATTCGTTGCAGCAGCTTCCGAAGGAGAAAGTTCCGGTGAACTTGTCCCTGAAGGGGAGATTGTGCTGGAACCAAACACCACTTATGACCTCTTTATTCAGCTGGAGAATGAAAGCCAGAATATAGGAGATGAAATTGACACGGAAGGCACCGACCATATGTTTTTCTTCGGCTTTACCGAGGGCTTGTTCATTACCCCCATGGGTGATGGCAATATTGATGAGAGAACAGCTGATGCTGTAGTCTATGGGGACTCAGATACTAACGGCCAACCTATCGGTCTTATAACTTCCTGGGCTACTGCTTCTGCGGGTTCCGGCACCTTCAGGGTTTTGCTCCAGCATCAGGAGGACGGCATAAAGTCGGAAGTATCTACTGCTGAAGATGGAGCTGCCGACCTGGATATAACCTGGGACATCACCGTGGCGCAATGACCCTGACCTGCTGGTCCAGGACACGAACCTTTAGCTGGTCCTTTTTAGCAATGAATTCACCATCTGATTGAAAATCTACAGTCTTATTCAGCTTTATGGAAAATGAATTACCGGACAGGATATCAAAAAAATTATTGGAACCATCAGTGGCTTCATCATCTATCAGGTGATCAAAGATGAGCGATGGAGAAATCTCTTTTAAAATACAGAGTTCAACTTTTTGGTCACCTATATCACCTGCCGGATTTACTGTAAAACCTGTACCGTATTTTGTAGCGTTTGCTATAACGAGAAACTTGGTTAGAAATTCCTTTTTCATCCCATTGGTCTCCACGGTCACTTTAAAAGGTTCTTCCAGCATTCCGATTTCCTTGAGGGCACTGATCGCATACCCCAGCAACCCTCTTCGCTTTTCCTCTTCATAGCGTCTTACCATCATGGCGTTCAGACCAAAATCCGCGAGGTGGGTCATGTATTTTTCTTCGTCCAGCAGCACGATATCCATAGGTCTGGTAACGTTTCTGCTTAGGGTTTGGAATGCATTCTCAGAAGTGATCCCCATTTCAGTGGCCAGTCCATTTGCCGAGCCCGCAGGAATGAGACCTAGCTCGAGATTAAATTCCAGGATAAGCGGAATGGTCATATTGATGGTGCCGTCTCCACCACCTACTACCATGACATCCGGGTTTTGATCCCTGATCCTGGTCCTGATTTTTTCCTGATCATTTTCACCCGTGGTAAAGAAAATCTCAAAACCACAGGATTGCGCAGAGCAGAAATCTCTGATCTCACCCATAAGATCTTCTTTATCCAGGCCTCCGGAGACAGGGTTTATAACAAAAAGGTACTTATTCATCTTTCTATTTATGAAATTCATTTTTATGAGTGAGGAAACACCCATTTTAAAACTATACCAGGGATTCGCCAGTGAAAAAATAACCATTATTCACGGCCATGTGTTGCGTAGCGTTTCCAGGCAACGCGAAAAACTGACGTCAAGTCCGTTTAAAAATGCGCTGGAAATGTACCGCAGGTATAATGTCTCGCCAATGAAAAGGGCTAAGGTTTGTCTGAAAGCAGGTGGCGAGATTATAGCGGAAACCACCTCTGATAAGAAAGGTTATTTTTTATTTGAGATAAATCGTAAACAATTATCAGCGTTTTCTTACGAGGTATTTCTCAAGGAGAATTCAAAGATCTCCTGTGAGTCAAATCTGACGGTTCTGAATCCGGAACAGGTGATCGTTTCAGATATTGATGATACTATCCTGATCTCACATTCCACTAAGTTATGGAAGAAACTTTATTTACTGCTCACCAAAAACCACGAGTCCCGAAAAGCTTTCCAGGGGATCAGGTCTTTTTATGATAAGCTGAGCAAAGACTACAACACCTCTTTTTTTTATGTCAGCAGCAGTGAATGGAACCTCTACGATTTTTTAGTGGATTTCATAAAGTTCAATGACCTTCCGGCTGGCACTTTACTTCTTCAGGATATAAAATCCGGACTTTTAGACCTTTTTAAAAGCGGGAGAGGTTCTCATGCTCATAAAAAGGATAAAATAGAAAAGCTTATTCACGCCTTTCCTAAGGCATCCTTTACGTTGGTAGGGGATAGCGGACAGAAAGACCCATACTTATACCGGGAAATCGCCAGTCAATATCCGAAAAAAATAAAAGCGATCTATATCAGGGATGTTCGCTCCTCAAAGCGCACGAAGGTTCGGAAGATTGTTGATGAGGTGGCTTCTCAAAATATAAAGATGGAGTTGTTTTCAAACTCCTGAGGTCTTCTTAGTACTTTTATTTTTGAATCAAATACTATGAGTAAACATCTTAAACCTTCCAGATATTCAAGCCGGGCAACCATTGACATGGATCAGATCAATCAGGTGCTTGATGAATCCCTTTTTTGCACGGTAGCTTATGTTAAAGACGGACGTCCTTACCAGATCCCTATCGGGTTTGTACGTAAGGGTTCCCAGGTGATGATCCATGGGTCGGTAAAAAGTCACTTTTTAGGTGATCTTAGAAATGCAAAAGAGCTGTGTTTTAGCTCTATGCTTTTTGATGGGTTGGTTTTAGCAGATACGGCTTTTGATCATTCGGTGAATTACCGGTCAGTAGTGATGTTTTCAGAGGCAATACAAATAGCTGACTGGGAAGAGAAAAAAGCCTGGATGGAGGCTTTTACGGAAAAGTATGTGCCGGGGAGAATAAAAGAACTCCCGGGTATTACCGAGGATGAACTTAAAGCTACGGAAGTGCTGGTGCTAAATACAGATAATGCTTCTCTGAAGATGAGAAAAGGAGGGAGCGGAAAAACCAGTAGCAATGTTTGGACCGGGGAGGTTCCGGCTTCAGTAAGTTACGGTGTCCCTCTGGCCAATGAGCTGATGGAAGAAGAAATCCCTGTTCCGGATTACCTGACACGGATGGTTGTAAAGAGTAACATTTAAATATGGAAATCAAGCAATCGGATAATCAAAGTAAGGGTAGTTTTTATGTGGAGGAGGCAAATGCCAAACTTGCAGAGATGACTTATACCTGGGCTGGAAAGGATCGGATTATAATTGATCACACGGAGGTATCAGATAAGCTGAGAGGGCAGGGTGTAGGTCAAAAGCTGGTTCAGCGGGCAGTAGAGTTTGCAATTGAAAAAGGAATTAGCATCATTCCATTATGCCCCTTTGCCCGATCGGTATTTGATAAAGATCCGGATTTAAGAAGTGTTTTGTAAGTGTTGAAGAAAGTAATTATTTAGTGCTGCCAGATGGGAAAAAATCTCATTGGTTAACCGTTTTAAGAAAATTTCAATTTTTTTTCAAAAAAAGCTTTGTTAAATACAATATAAAATGTAAATTGTACACAGATCATTAAGATCGGCGGTGGAAAATAGAGGCCTCACATTTATGTGTGGCCTTTTTTTTATCAATTGATATCAAAAGCATAAAAAAAGTTGTATATAATTTTGAATTTACTATCAATTGATAGTACTTTAGCAAAGTAGATAGTGAGTATCTATTTTCCATAGCTGGTTCTTAATGAGGGAGGGTTACAACAAGTAACCCTTCTTTTTTCCCAGATGTGGTTATCTTTAAGGATATTTTTTATTTATTGATGGTTATTAACGACAGAATATCGGATTTGATCACAAAGCTGCAAATGAACCCCAACTCATTTGCTGATCACATCGGAGTAAAAGGAACCGTCATCTACAACATCATCAAAGGACGCAGAAGCAAACCCAGCTTTGATGTCCTGCAAAAAATTCTCATAGCATACGAAGCAGTCAATGCCAACTGGCTATTAAAAGGAGAAGGAGATGTCTGGAAAGAAACAGACACCTTACCTGAGCTGGATAAGGCCTATGAAAGCATTGAGAAGCGTATCATCTCTTTGATTGAGTCGCTCAATGAGGAGCTTGGAGAAAATCCAACTGTGGAAGAGCTTTCTGAGCTGATCCACACACTGCTGACTGAGAATATGAAGCAAAAGGAGAAGATAGAAAGTCTCTATGAGAAGCAGGAGAAAATCCTGGAAGTGCTTAGAGAAAAGCTTAGCCTGGATCTTTGATAGATTAGATAAAGTCAGACCCTGCCCTAAACCTTTGATATAGATTCGATCTCTTTGATCTCCCTTTGTATACTGGACCGCACATGATGCTGCCTGAAGTAAATAAAGGCTAGCACGATCAGGAAAAATGCCGTAGTACCCCCCACGCCAAACTGAGCAAGACGTTCTGCTTGTCTCTTTTCTTCATTGGCAGCCAGGAGATCAAAGTAGCGTTCCGTAAGTAGCTGAATGTTGTATTTTTTGTTTAGTTCTTCAATCTTCTCTTGTTGTGTAATAAACTTTTCTAGCTTTGTTGTGTAAATATTTTTATACTCCAGCGCCTTTTTTGGGGCACCCATTTTCTCATATACTTCACTTGTAAGTTTATAAATATTGTAAGTGTCTGGATTAGAGTATTTGTCAAGATCAATTTGTTCCGCTTTTTTAAGTAAACTAATAGCTTTTGAATACTCTTCTCCAGTTACATGAACTTTAGCCAAGTTTACGTAGCTGGAGATTAAATCTTTATCATATGCTATCGATGATTTTGCTTCTATTGCTTCGAGGAAGTATTTTTCCGCATTGTTATAATCACCTTTTGTAAGGTACAAATCACCTATATTATGCAAAGCATACCCGAAATATCTGTTACTTGGACTTGCAGTTTTAAGAATAGCTTCATAGCTCTCTTTGGCTTTTTGGAAATTCCCAAGTCCTCTATAACAAATTCCTGCTCTATTTTTTAAAGTGATAATATTTTGATCTTTCAAATCGAAATTATTTAACAGAAAATCAATTTCATTTAAGGCGTTTTCAAAGCTCTCTGCATTAACAAATTCTCTAACTTTGTTCTCCCGAAGCTGGATTTCTTGGTAAGTTATGTTCATTGATTGGGCTAATTCCAAGCCCTTATCAATGAATTTATGAGACAAATCAAAGTGCTTATAGTCACCTAAAATTAAACCCAGATTTTTATAAATAGAGATCAATTCTCTTTTGGTTTCAACTCGACTAACGGATTCGGCAAATCTTGCACCTTCGAGATAATAAATAATTGCGTTTCCAAAATCCTCAATTTCCACCGAAACATAGCCAAGAACAAAGTATGCTTTTACTAAATAGAATTTATCATTAGCAGCTTTAGCCTGTGCTAAAAAAGATAAAGCATCAATTTTAGTTGAATCCAAAGGCTTATTATCCAAAGCAAGAATTACTTTGTCATAAGATTCTTTTAAATCCTCGCCTCTTCCAAGAAGT
This sequence comes from Marinoscillum sp. HNIBRBA16962, assembly GCF_057801515.1. Lineage (NCBI taxonomy): Bacteria > Pseudomonadati > Bacteroidota > Cytophagia > Cytophagales > Reichenbachiellaceae > Marinoscillum > Marinoscillum sp. HNIBRBA16962. The sequence continues at coordinate 1,776,429 of NZ_CM173603.1, forward strand.
GCCCCGAAAAGTATTAGACAAAACAGGAGTTCCTTCAAATTTTTCACTCTTACTGGTTAAATGAATAGTTAAAAATAAGAAAAAGCCATGAGAACCCCCATGACTTTTAGATTAATATTAACAATATCTAAGGTTAATACAATAAAATAATCGATAACGAACAGTTATAAATCAGCTGCCATCTCCAGGTTTATCTTTATTCCCATCACCTGTATTTTCTGCTGGGCTATTGATTTCAGTGTTGTCAATGATTTCATCCATTGTTTCATCTTGGGAACAAGCTCCAAAGGTGAAAGCAAGAATAGATAAAAAGAGAACGGATATATTTTTTAAGTTTTTCATGTTTTTTTCTTAAATAGTTTAAAAATGATTTCGCTAGAACTAGTGGCCCTCATCAAAAATTTCCACCTGGCTTATCTTTATTCCCATCACCGGGATCTTCTGATGAGTTATTGATTTCAGTGTTGTCAATGATTTCATCCATTGTTTCATCTTGGGAACAAGCTCCAAAGGTGAAAGCAAGAATAGATAAAAAGAGAACGGATATATTTTTTAAGTTTTTCATGTTTTTTTCTTAAATAGTTTAAAAATGATTTCGCTAGAACTAGTGGCCCTCATCAAAAATTTCCACCTGGCTTATCTTTATTCCCATCACCGGGATCTTCTGATGAGTTATTGATTTCAGTGTTGTCAATGATTTCATCCATTGTTTCATCTTGGGAACAAGCTCCAAAGGTGAAAACAAGAATGAATAGAAAGAGAGCGGATATATTTTTTAAGTTTTTCATGTTTTTAGTTTTTCTGTACAAGAGTGATTTCAATGATGAAATAATTTGGAATTATAATTGACACATAATTGATTAATTTTCACCTGGCTTATCTTTATTGCCATCACCTGGATCCGAAGGACTATTAATCTCCGTATTATCAATGATCTCGTCCATGGTTTCGTCCTGAGAACATGCTCCGAAACCGATTGATAAAACGAATAATAGGAATGCTGAAATTTTCGTTAATTTGCTCATAGCTTTAAAATTTTGATTTGTTAAACATTTATTTGATCATTAAATATAACCAATCCTCAGTTGTATTTAATAAAGACAACATTAGATAAATTAAACACATTACTTATTGATAGTCAGTTACTTGTAAAACAACTTTTACCCTCTAAATCCCTTATATGAAGCCAATTCGATCCATTAATTCATCAGTAATTTTTGCAGCGCTAATTGTACTTTTCTCATGTGGTAATCCCACTAAAGTTGCCTATGACTCTTTTGGTAATGTAATTTCTGAAGACGGGGCTGTTGCGCTTCAGCACTTCAAGCAGCAGCTGCCGGCAGGGGACTCTGTCACCGTAAAACTGACTGCTAACATCGATCAGGTCTGCCAGATGAAGGGCTGCTGGATGACTCTGAAAACTTCAGACAGCAGCTCAGTTCGGGTAACATTTAAGGATTATGGGTTTTTCGTGCCGAAAGATGCCGGAGGTAAGGAGGTTATCCTCGAAGGGGTGGCCACACTGAGTGAGCTGGACCGGGAAACCGCTGAGCACTACGCTGAAGATGCAGGTAAAGAACTTGGTGCTGATGCTGACCTTACGGAGCTGTCAATCGTAGCCTCCGGCGTGCTGATCAGGAGAGATTAGGGGGGTGCGTGTTGCGAGTTGTGAAGTTACGAAGGTTGCGGGTTTGGGTGTCGGGTTAGTCAGTCAATCACGCAGAGCCGCAAAGTCGCTAAGGGTTCTGAACCATGTCACCACTAACAAAAGAAAGAAAATACCATTATTCCTTAGAAAAGGAGTTGGTAGGTGGCTTCTCTCCATTTTCAGAAGATCTATAATTTTTGCAGTGCATGCTGCTCCCCTTCGAAGGGGAGCTCCCGCAGGGTGAGGGGTTGGTTTCTTAGCTGCGTATTATTTCGAGGTTCACAAACTCATGGCACATATTGTATAAAACTTGTATGTATAGACTAGTGTCGTGACTCTTAAATAAGGATACTAATTCATGCCATCACTAAGTTGATGAAATCCTTGTTTTAAGTTGCGTGTTGCGGGTTAGAGTCGAGTTTTGGTAGAGAACTATGAAATACATTGGTATAACCACCCCGGCCTTTCGCTTGCGCCGAAGCTTGTGCCTACGCTATAGCTTCGGCGACACGCGTGCAGCGAAGGAGATGCACATAAACTGGAATTTTACCACCCCCAGCCCCTCCTAAAACAGGAGGGGAGCCGTTTGCGTCATGATTGGTAGTTTACTGTCAAATTTTTAGATGATCTATAATTACATACTCCTCCCCTTCGAAGGGGAGGTGCCTGATACACCTGCGCCTGAGGCTACGGCGCATAAAAAAGGCGGAGGGGTTTTTCGTATGTTGGAAGGCGGAGTTTTTTTCCCTGACTAAGGAGTTCCCGCGGGTGAGGGGTCCCCAAGACTGTAAGGCGGAGGGTTTTTTCCCTGCAAAGGGGAGCTGTTCTCAGGACTGAAGGGTGAATCAGTTGTAATAACTTTTGGATTTCTTTTTGATAAAAAGGTCCCGGAATGATTTTCCGGTGAGTGCACCAAGGCCGCCGGTCAGTGCCCCTATGAGGCCGGTGGCAATGATTAAAAGCAGCTTATCGTCAAAAGGGAACAGGTTAATGATCTTCTCGGACAGCACGGCATTTGTGGTTACATCGAGGTACCAGGCGTAGACCATCCAGGTGAGCCCGGCCCCCAAAAACCCGGAAATAAAAACACTAAATCCCGACCCATTGATCAAAAAACCGATAACAAATGTGATCAGCACCAGACTCCACCAGGGCAGATAAAAGAGGAGTACATAGGTGAGTGCAGTGATTAATATAAGTCGGGCTATTAATTTCATTTGGGTTCCATTTTTTGCGTGAAGATAACCTTTTCAGAATCAGAGATGTCCGAATCAAACAGCAGTTCGTAGTAATCTCCGGAAGCCCACCGGTCAATCATGTGACCGTATAACGGGCTCCCCGGATTGCCTGTTTGGCTGCCGGGATACACTCCCCAGGCTTTGGTGCCGGCCGGGTCCATCTCCACTACCATACGCCAGGAAGGCCCGTGTCCACCACTGGCAGCATTGACTATGCTGCTGTATCCACCTACTTTGATCTTCTCTTTTGAGAAAGGCGCCAAACGGAGGATGTGGTTGATGTGGGTGTTTTTGTACTCATACCACTGATATGAGTCCCCATTGGCAGCAGCCCAGCTTTCTAAAGAATCCATTGCGTTTTTATAGGTAATGTTCAGTAAGTCGCTGGTGGTTTCTTTTGAATCCGTATCCAGCAGGTCAGAAAAAGCCAGCGTAGAATCTGTTTTCAGCAAATGGATGGTGACGTATTTGTTGGGGAGGTCCATCTCCACTGATATGGTATCGTACTCATCCCAAAGCCTGGTATACAGAATGTTCCACCAAAACTGATAGGCTGTAGGCGCTTTGAGATCCGGCTCATTGAAATAATCCCACTGGGATAGCATTTGATAAAAATCCCGTTCCTTTTCTGAAAAGCGGACCGTATCCAGTGAGTTTAGCATGAAAGGAAGGCTTTCTGAGGCCATGTAGTTGAAATTATCGTTTTGTAACCTCATCATGTCTTTGGGAACTATGTTATCTATCACCTTGAGACGATCATTGATCCGGCGGTTTCTGTAATATTCGTAACGATGATCATAGACATAATAGGGGTATAGGGAATCCACCTGGTGCTGATTGGCAGAAGACAGATAGCCTTTTTCGGGATTTTCAATATGCATCAGGTGCTCAAAAGGGATAAAATCCTTGTACTCGAAAGCAGGGTTGGAGCCATCCATGAGAAATTTACCCTGCTCTTCCCACTTTACGGGAAATTTGCCAGGGAGCCATAACGCAATATTTCCTTTTGAGGAACCAAAGATGAAATTCTGAGGCGGCCCGGAGAATGACCTCATAGCTTCAACAAAATCCTCATAGCTGCCTGCTTTGTTGATCTGGTTCATGGCTGCAAAAGTGGTGCTGGGATAGTGAGCAACCCATTTCATGGCAAAATTGGCCCTTTCAGAATCACCTCTGAAATTCTGATCATATACTACAGGGCCATGGTGTACGTGTACAATGGTATCCGTAAATGTTTTGCCTCCGTAGATCTTAAATTTTTCAATGACTTTCTCGGTTTTAAACCATTGGTTATTATACCAATACTCGTTTTGGGTGCTGTCTTTAAATCTTACGGAGTACCAGTCTACCTGGTCCCTTGGCGAATTGGTGACACCCCACGAAATACTGTCATTGAAACCGATTAAAATCACGGGAGTGCCAGGCACCGTGACACCCATTACGTTTTTCTCCGGGCCGTTGAGGTGATAAGCATACCAGATGGAGGGGAGGGTCAGGTTCAGGTCCGGCTCGTTAGCCAGCAGAACGTTCCCGTTTTTGGTCTTGCTCCCCGCGACTGCAAAATTATTGCTGCCGTTTAGCGGGTTAGGCTTTTCTATGGTTTTTTTGATCCGGATATTGGGGTAGGAGACATTGGGCTTTTCCACTTTGACAGGCTCAAAATCCCACCGTTTTGGGGTGGGGATCACCGGGTCCAGGTTGCCCAGCTGCTCCGGGTAGAGGAGGTTGAAAAGCTCTTTCCCAAACAAGTGATAAGCGTTGGTGTTTTCAAGATCTGCATCGCTTCTGGAGAGTGTATTGCTAAGCATGGCATATCCCAGGCAGGATTTCAAAGGAGTCCATTTTTCAGGCGTATAGTTCAGCAGCTTGAATTCCAATGGGTAATCGCCATAGGACATTTGATCAATGTAGCTATTGACCCCTTTGCTGTATGCTTCCAGCATGGTGTTTAGCTCCTGGTTTTCCTGATTTTTCTTGTAAAATGCCTCAGTCATGCTCTTCAGGCCAATTCTGCGATTTAGCCTGTCATAGTCAAGGGCTCGCTTGCCCAATACTTCTGAAAGCCGTCCCATCACCACCCGGGAGAAAAAGTCCATTTGCCACAACCGGTCTCTTGCTGTCAGATACCCCTGTACAAAATGAAGATCTTCCAGGTTGTCAGCATAGATGTGGGGGATTCGCATCTCATCATAGTAAACCGTAACCGGGCCATTCAGCCCATTCAGCCTTAATTTTTCTTTATAATTAATTTCTTCCGTTTCAGCATTCTGCCAAAAGCCATGAAATGGACTTAGAAATTTTCCAAGAGGGGGTATGTTGTTTATTTTCTTATTTAAAGCTATGGTCAGAGCCAGCGTTACAGATAGGAAAAACACGAAGCGAAAGGTCTTCATTTTAATTTCAGGGTAAGAAATTCCGGTTTATGATAATGCTTCTCACAGGACCGTAAGACTTTGGGCGGTATCATCGTAAGGGTCAAACAGAAGCGCATTGATTTCATTCCTGAAAAATATTAAGAAAAGTGGAGATTGCATACTTTTGGTTGAATAGTATGTTTTATCGCAGATCATATCGCTCCATTATCAAGCCTTTTTTTGATTATTTCTTTGCCGGATTGTTATTGGTGCTATTGAGTCCTCTTCTTTTGGTCATAGCTGCCGGACTCAAAATGCAAGGGCTTCCGGTTCTGTTTGTCCATCAAAGACCCGGGATGAATGCCAGGCTTTTCGGTATGATGAAGTTTACTACTATGAAAAACGAGAAGACTCCCTTTGCTTTTGGTAATTTTTTAAGGAAGACCTCACTTGATGAGTTGCCACAGTTAATTAATGTTTTGAAGGGAGAGATGAGTTTTGTGGGGCCCAGGCCACTATTGAAGGAGTATTTGGATGATTTGGCGCCTGTTAATCACTCCAGGTATACAGTCAAACCTGGAATAACCGGGTTAGCGCAGGTCAATGGCCGAAATCTTTTGACTCTGGAGCAAAAGATCAATTATGATCTGTTATATGTCGATCGCATTTCTTTTTTTACTGACGTAAAAATCCTTTTGAAGACTTTTATTCAGGTATTTCGTCACAAGGAATCAGATTATCACAAAATCTACTGAGCTGTTGCGGGTTAATCGAGGTTGCGGGGTTGCGGGTTGAACTGTTGCGAGGTTGTGGGTTTGAACTGTTGCGAGTTGTTACGGTTGCGAAGTTACGCACCTACATCTATCCCCCTGGGGGGATTGTAGGGGGGATTGGTTGCAGGTTTGACTTGTTTTTTCACGCAGAGCCGCCAAGGGATCTGATCACATTGTTGTAAAATAATGGTATTTTAAGTTAACCGGTCGGCAACCTCACAACTTGCAACTTTGTGTTGACTAACCTCGCAACCCGCAACCCCCACATCAACGAAAAATCGCGGGGGGAAGGAATATCTCCAGCTTCAGGTTTAAGAAGAGGTAGGCATCCTTGTTATCAGGCTCTCCTCGTGGTCCTCCGGGCACCAGCAGGTTATCATAAGCTTCCTGGTTAACCACCTCACCCAATTCATCCTTTCTGTTGCTCAGCAGCTGGGTGGTAATGTCCTGCTCATTATAATTTTCCGGGTAATTTCCGGATACATCATCGAGGTGATCAGATAAGGTAAATCTGTAGGTGAATTCCGTTATCAGATTCAGGAAGGGATTGATTTTCCATTTTAACCCTGCACCTACAGGAAAAACCATTGTAAACCGGCTATAATCTGTTCCTTCAGTCTCAAGTTGGTAAAGATCAAATGTTTGTCCCGCTAACTCTGCTGTGGGACTGATGAAAGTGGTACCAAATCCGGCTAACAAATAGGGGTCTACTGCCCAGCGTTTATGATAGTCTCCACGATATTTTCGCATGTAAAAAATCCCCATAACCGAGAGCTCCCAATTCGTGGACCGGAAAGAAAGGTTTCTTTGCTTTGCGTAGGAGCTGTCAGGTGCGTGTTTGTCATGGCCCCTGATGGTATACCTGCTTAGCTCCACTCTGGCAGCTATTTTACTTAAAAGTCGGGCTTCCAGGGCAAGATTGAGATTGGAGATCTCGTTTTGAAAGCTGTTGTTGTGCTTGAGCTCACCGCGATAGGAGCTGAACCCTACACCCGCCTGTGCGGAAAAATAACGGTCATTTAGCTTCCATGAGAGGAAATTTTGCGCTTTAACACTGAGAAAAGCAACACTTAACACACAAACCGAAAGATATCGTTTCATCGAGCCCTCAAAATAACTAAACCCTGTAAGCTTTCAAATATTGTTTGATGGGATTTATTAGTGTAAAGAACAGAAGTAAACCTTGGAGAAGCCAAATCTATCCGCGGGTTTTAGGATGGATTTTTGATTTAACACTTTAAATCCTCTTATGGCTGTTCCTCTGAATGAGTTCTGAAGCGGTTAATTGATTATGTAGCACATATTTGTGTTAAGTTTATTCTACTAAAAACTTATTATTTATAACCTACGTTATACCTTTGAGTTAAAATACAACTATGTCTACAGCAGCATCCATAGTAAGAAAGCGGATTGATCGCATGGAGCCTGGTGCAGTTTTCGGATACGTCAGGTTTCTGAAAGATAAAATAGGAGAATCTGCCCTGGCTATGACCTTGAGTAGGTTAAGCAAGGAAGGTACGATCATGCGTCTGTCTAAAGGAAAATATTACAAACCGGAAATATCCAGGTTCGGAGCACTAAGGCCAAAGGAATCAGTGATTGTGGAGGCATTGACTACCAGAAACGGTAAGAAAACAGGCTATCTTACCGGCCTTCCGGTTTACAACAAGCTTGGACTCACTTCTCAGGTTTCCAATACGTTGGAAATTGCCACTAATAAACCACTTCCACCAAAAGAGATACAGGGCTATCGGATCAAATATCTAAAGAGAAATGCTCCGATAAAGGATCAGGATATTCCGTTGCTTCAGCTATTGGATGCCATCAGGGGTATCAGAAACATTCCGGATACGTCTCCTGATCAGGTGTTGCTCGTTATCATGGAGAAAGTAAAACAACTCACTGCTCAGGAGCAGAGAAGACTTACAAAGCTGGCTCTGAATTACAATGCAGCTACAAGGGCACTGATGGGGGCTATGTTTGAGCAAATGAAATCAGGTATTCCGGTAAGTGGTTTATTCTCTTCACTCAACAGGCTATCTAAATACAATGTTGGGATCACTGAACAAGTCCTTCCTGATAAAAGAAGGTGGAATATCGAATGACATTTCACCAGTCACCGGATTTTGAAGAGGCAATAAGAGCAGCATCGGCACATTTTAAGCTGAGGGATATTTTTATTGAAAAAGACTACTGGGTAACAAATGTCCTGAAAAATGTATCCCGGTCTGATCTTCAAAGGAGGCACCTCATTATCCAAAGCATTCAATTGTATTGATCGTTTTTCTGAAGACATTGATCTGGCTATTCTAAAGGAAGATGGGATTTCGGATAACCAGTTGAAAAAACTAATAAAGAAAGATATCAACCGGTGAGCAAGGACTGATCAAAGAGTATGAGTTGGAACCGTTCAGGATAAATGTTCTCAAAAGAGAAAGGACATTTTTCGAAAAGCTGATGTCACTGGTTCGTTTATCCTACCAGGGTCCGCAAGATTTGAAAGAGAAGATCCGGCACTTCTATGACCTCTTCAAACTGCTTCAGGAGGGGGATTTGAAAGGCAAGCTTCTCACAAAAGAAAATCATGAACTTATCACATTGGTGCTTCAGGATGACTTTCAAAACAGGACCTTTGCCGGGGATTGGTTATCTGTTCCAATTGCAGAATCCCCACTAATGAAGGACATTGACCAAATGTGGGCGTCTTTGGATGCTACCTACTACAACGAACTTTCAGGTTTAATTTGGTCAAATGATTTGCCGTCTTCGGAATCCATCGTAATTGCTATGAAGAAGATAAAATTATTTATAGGCGACTATCACTTTCCATCATCATAAGCGGATTAGCTTGTGCTGATCCTGGTTGGGGGAGTTTCAAACTAAAAGACCTACTTACGTAGTTTTGTTTTTACAGTCATTTAACAAGTAAAACTTGTAATGCCTATAAAAAACAAAACCCGCTTCATCCGAAGCGGGTCTTTTTAGTTTGAGGTCGAGAGCGGATTCGAACCGCTGTACGAGCTTTTGCAGAGCTCTGCCTAGCCACTCGGCCACTCGACCATCTTATTTAATCAACACTTTTGCTGACTTTTCTGTTTGCGAGTGCAAATTAAACAATTATGAAATTAAACCGGAAGGGAAAACCCTCCCGGTTTAAAGATTTATTCAGAATCTTTTGATTCTTCTTTTTTATCCTCTGCTTTTGAATCTTCTTCTTTGGCTTCAGATTCTTTAGCGTCAGACTTCTTAGCTTTGGCTGTTGATTTTTTCTCCTCAGCCTTTTCTTCTTTAGCTTCATCAGCTTTAGCCTCTGCTTTTTCCTCCTTAGCCTCAGCCTTTTCTGCTTTTGGTTCAGCTTTGGTAGCCTTCTTAGCTGCTGGCTTAGATGAAGCTTCCATCTTCTCTTTCAGAGCAGAAAGCGCATCAAGATCTCCTAATGTAGACTTTTCAGTCTCCTGGTTGATCTTGTTCAGCGTATTTCCTTTGCCCTTTCCGCCGCCTTTTTTACCGGAAGACTTAGGGGTGTCAGGAGCAGGCTGCTCAGCACCTTCTTTCCAGGTAGAAGTGTGGGAAAGTACAATTCTTCGTTCATCTTTAGAGAACTCAAGCACTTTAAAGTCAAGTGTTTCTCCTTCGCTGGCGTTGGTGCCATCTTCTTTCTGGAGATTTTTAGAAGAAACCTGACCTTCCAGTCCGTAAGGGAGCTCAAGGATAGCACCTCGATCGTTTGTGGAGATTACGGTACACTTGTGAACAGAACCTTTGGTGAATACAGTTTCGAATGTATCCCATGGGTTTTCTTCCAGGTGCTTATGGCTGAGAGCAAGTCTTCTGTTATCAACGTCAAGCTCCATAACCACTACTTCCAGCTCTTCTCCAACTTTCACAAACTCAGATGGATGCTTGATTTTCTTGGTCCAGCTCAGGTCAGATACGTGCACTAAACCATCAATTCCTTCTTCAAGCTCAATAAACAAGCCAAAGTTGGTCAGATTTCTCACGATACCTGTATGCTTGGTCCCCACAGCGTACTTGGTAAGTACATCCTGCTTGGTCCATGGATCTTCAGTAAGCTGCTTGATACCAAGAGACATTTTTCTTTCGTCCCGATCGATAGTCAGAACTACTGCTTCCAGTTCGTCACCTACATTGATGAAATCCTGTGGATTTCTCAGGTGCTGAGACCAGGACATTTCAGAAACGTGGATAAGACCTTCTACACCAGGGATGATCTCAAGGAATGCGCCGTAATCTGCTACGTTTACGATCTTACCTTTTACTTTAGACCCTATCTCAATGCCTTTATCCAGTGAATCCCAAGGATGAGCAGTAAGCTGCTTCATGCCAAGAGAGATTCGCTTCTTATCATCATCAAAGTCAAGTACCACAACATTGACTTTCTCGTCAAGATTAAGCACTTCTTCAGGGTGATTGATACGTCCCCATGAGATATCTGTGATGTGAAGCAAGCCGTCTACACCACCAAGGTCGATGAATACACCGAAGTTGGTCATGTTTTTGATCACACCCTCAAGTACCTGACCTTTCTCAAGGTTCTCAAGGATAACAGCTTTCTGCTTCTCAATATCTTTCTCGATAAGTACTTTGTGAGAGACTACTACGTTATCATTAGCGTAGTTGATCTTCACAACCTTCACTTCCATTTTCTTGCCTACAAACACATCAAAGTCTCTGATAGGCTTCACATCGATCTGTGAACCCGGAAGGAAAGCTTCTACTCCATATATATCCACGATCAAACCTCCTTTGGTTCGTCGCTTAACTACTCCGTCAATAACCAGGTCTTCATCCAGTGCTTTCTGGATGTTTTCCCAGGCTTTAACGATTTTAGCTTTTCTTCTTGAAAGTACGAGCTGACCGTTGGCGTTTTCCTGCTCCTCCACATATACTTCTACCTCATCGCCGGTCTTGAGCTCAGGAAGGTCCCTGAATTCAGAAAGAGATACCAGTCCGTCAGATTTGAAACCGATGTTTACGATCACATCTCTGTCAGTGATACCTACCACGGAACCGGTCATCACTTCTTTTTCAGAGATCTGGTTCATGGTAGACTCATAAAGCTCTTCCATTTTTTTACGGTCGGCTTCTGAGTATTCTTCGCCAAAACCATCTTCATCTGAAGTGTCCCAGATATCGTCGCTGCCTTCTGCTATTGGAGCAGCAACTTCCGGAGTCTGTGCCGGTTCAGGAAATGGTTCTTTTTTTTCTGCCTTTACTTCAGCTTCCTCTTTCTCCTCTTCCGCTTCTTCTTCTTTCTTTTCAGGAGCTTCTTCTTTGGCTTCTTCAGCTTCTGACTCTGCAGGAGCCGATTCTTCAGCTTTTGCCTCTTCTTTAGTTTCTTCTTTTTTGGGCTCAGCTTTTGGAGCTTCCTGGTTTTCTACTTCTTCCTGGAGCTCTTCTTTTTTATCTTCTGCCATAATATAAAAATGACTCTGTGATACACCTTCACTCCCTGAGTCATGAGAATGAAAGGTTTTATTTTACCATTTTCGTTTATCAGCTAAACGAAACCCTTCACCCGAAGGGAGCGCAAAGTTAAATGATTAAATTCAAAATTGTAATTCGACGGTCATTCATTTTGAAGGAAAACCAGTACAGGTCGTTTTATTTGGTTTGCGGCTCCTTAATTATAATGTCGGAAACTGAGAATAAAGCCAAACGTTTTGAAGGAATTTCGGTTTTCTATGAAATGAGCATGATGCCGGGGACTAGCCGTCCGCACGCGTAGTCTCAACCTACGCGGTCCGACCCAAATATTGAGAACACCGGGCCGCGCAGGCCAACTGCACATGATCGCAGCGGCGAACCGTCAAAATTGGGTAGCAAACCGCCTACGCGGCCCGGCCTACGCGGCCCGGCTTATTTCACCAAACTTTTAAACAAATGAAAAGAACTATTTTCGACAGAGATAACTTGACTAAATCAAAACGCCCCATGAAGAAGATATTATTTCTCCTTACAACGATCTTGTTTTTTTCTTGCAAACAATCAACTGATCATGCTGACCTGATCCTGGTTAATGGGACAGTTTATACAGCAAATGATCAACGACCTAATGTAGAGGCAGTTGCTGTTAAAGGAGGATTGATCGTAAAAGCAGGCAGCAAGGAAGAGATCCTTGGGCTTAAAGGAGATAGCACGAAGGTTTTGGATCTGGAAGGAAAATTTGTTTATCCGGGATTTACTGAGGGACATGCCCACATTATGGGGATCGGTGCTAACCAGCTGAATGTAGACTTGCGACAGGCTAAAAGTTATGCTGAGGTCATAGAAATGGTCAAAAGTCGTGCTGACAAATCTCCGGAAGGAACATGGATACTTGGCAGAGGGTGGCACCAGGATAAGTGGGAGCAAACTCCCGAGGAGATGTTTGGAGGCTTTCCTACCCATCACCGATTAAGTGATGCAGTGCCTGACCACCCTGTCTGGCTGAAGCATGCCAGTGGTCACGCTGGTTTGGCTAATGCTAAAGCAATGGAATTAGCGGGTATAGGTAAATCAACCGGGGATCCCTCAGGGGGGGAGGTCTTTCGCGATGTATCAGGAAATCCTACCGGGATCTTTAATGAAACGGCTCAAGGGCTAATATCGGGCAAAACCCCTGAGGGAAGTGATAAGCTGAGGGAGCAGCTGCTGGAGCTGGCGATCCGGGAATGTGTGGAAAATGGCATTACTGCTTTTCATCAGGCAGGTTCAGGCCAAAAGGACATAGACTTATTTGAGGCTTTTGCGCAGGATGATCGACTGAAGCTACGGCTTTACGTGATGCTGCATGGGCGAGATTCGGCACTTTTGGCTAATTACTATAAAAAAGGTCCTCAGCTGGATCTGTATGACGAACACCTCACCATCCGCTCTATAAAACTGTATGCTGACGGAGCCCTGGGCTCAAGAGGGGCCTGGTTGCTGGAAGACTATGAGGATGCAGAGGGCGTACACGGTCATAACACTACTCCAATGGATGAAATTGAATCCGTAGTGAACCAGGCATTGGAAAATGGATTTCAGGTATGTACGCACGCGATTGGTGATCGGGCAAACCGGGAGGTTCTTGATATCTATGAGAAGGCTTTTGAGGCAAAATTTGAAATTTCTGAAGACCATCGCTTTCGAATAGAACACGCACAACATATTCATCCTGATGACATTCCTCGTTTTGCAGAACTCGGGGTGATTCCAGCCATGCAGGCTATCCACATGTCTTCAGATCGCCCATGGGCTATAGAACGCCTCGGAAAAGAGCGGATAGAAAATGGCGCTTATATGTGGAGAGCCCTGATTGACGATGGATCAAAAATTGTAAACGGAACGGATGCTCCTGTGGAGCCGGTAAACCCCCTGGCTAGTTTTTATGCTTCTGTTTCAAGAAAAACTTTAGAGGGTAAGCCTGAAGGAGGCTATGAACCTTCACAAAAGATGACCAGGGATGAGGCATTGAAATCTTATACCCTCTGGGCGGCATACGGAGCTTTTTTGGATGACCGGCAAGGCTCAATAGAGGAGGAGAGGTTTGCGGACTTCACAATCCTCGATAAGGACATTATGACCATTCCGGAAGAAGATATTCTGAACACCAATGTTGAAATGACTATAATAGGGGGAGAGGTTGTATATGCTAAATGATTTTCAGGAGGGTTCTTTCAGGATTGTTTGATTACTTTGCTTTCAAATTTTTGAATCGACAGTGCTGATCGAAGAAAACTTTTCCCTTAAGGACCATCATACATTTCATCTGGACATAGCTGCCCAGCATAAAGCCAGTATTGCTAAACCTGAAGATCTGGAAGAACTCTTTGCTATGGAACGTTTTAAAGCGCGAAAAAAGATGGTTCTGGGCGGTGGATCCAACATTCTTTTTACCCGGAATTTTCTGGGACTTGTTTTGAAAATTGAAATTAAAGGCATTCGTGTAGAAGAGGAGGCGAATGACTCAGTTTTGGTCAGTTTTGGTGCGGGTGAAAACTGGCACCAATGTGTACTCTGGTGTGTGGAGCAGGGGTTTGGAGGTATAGAGAATCTGTCGCTAATACCCGGTACCATGGGTGCTGCACCAATGCAAAACATCGGGGCTTATGGAGTGGAGATAAAAGAAGTGTTTCATTCTCTGGAAGCCTATGAGGTCAAAACGGGTAAGATCGTCCGTTTTTATAATGAGGACTGCAAATTTGGTTACCGCTATTCTGTTTTTAAAGGACCCCGGCGGGATAAATATATCGTTACCAGGGTTTACCTGCGGTTATCTAAAAAACCTGTATATAACATTTCATATGGTAATCTGAAACAAACGCTGGAAGCTATGGGGGTGGAAGAGCTTTCACTTAAAAGTGTAAGCCAGGCGGTGATCAATATTCGTCAGTCGAAATTACCGGATCCTTCTGAAATCGGGAATGCAGGGAGCTTCTTTAAAAATCCGGTGGTGGAAACGGAATATTATGAAGCCATAAAAGCGGCTTTTGAAGCTGCACCCGGGTATCCGGTAGATGACAATTATACTAAAATGCCTGCTGCATGGCTGATAGATCAGTGTGGCTGGAAAGGGATGCGAAGAGGAGCGATAGGCGTACATGATAAGCAAGCATTGGTTTTGGTAAACCATGGCGGAGGTAAGGGGAAAGACCTGCTGAACCTTTCGAAGGAAATTCAGGATTCCGTTTTTAAGAAGTTTGGTATACAACTTGACCCTGAAGTAAACATTGTATAAATTGTATAAACCTAATGTGTAGCCTCCTAAGGCTTATCAATAACTTTAAAAAGAGGGTTAATTAAACGCTGTTCGGGCAGCAGGAATAAGGGAGCTTAAATCAGGCTGATATGGAATAAATAATTTCATTAAACTTGTTGCTAAAATGCTACTAACCAGCTAATTTGTCATCGTAAATAAGTAAAAATACCGAGTTTTTTTTACCATAATCCATAGAATACATGTAAGGCCTCTATATCCTATCATTGCGCCATAACTATATATAATCATGCATGTTTTTGATCTTATTGCCCTGTTGATCTGCCTTTCCGGACTTTTCATTTTCCTGAACACTTTTTATTTGAAGCTTCCGTCATCAGTAGGTTTGATGATCCTCACACTTTTGTTGTCTGTGGGCGTCCTCCTCATGGGTAAGGTCATACCTTCACTGAATCTGGCAGAGCATGTAAATGCTTTCAATTTCCGGGAAGTGCTTAACCGGGTGGTGATCAGTGTTATCCTGTTTGCAGGAGCACTCAATATGGACATCCGAAAGTTGGGAGATCAAAAATGGCAGGTGATTTTCCTTTCTATAGCCGGCGGCATCATCTCTACTTTCGTCATAGGTTCATTGCTCTATTTTTTACTTAACTGGCTACAGATTGAGATCACCTACATGTACAGTCTTGTGTTTGGAGCACTGATATCTGCCACAGACCCTATTTCTGCCACTAACACAACCAAACACTTTGCTCTACCCAAAATGCTTGAAATCAAAGTTGAAGGGGAGTCCCTTTTCAATGGAGCGTTTTCAGTAGTCCTGGCTTTTGTTTTATATCATATAGCCATAGAAGCGGGAGATCAGGACCTCACTTTTTTACAGGTATCAGGTATTGTTGTAGGTGAAATATTCGGAGGGGTCGCAATTGGATTGGCCATGGGGTATATCGGCTACCTGTTACTTAAGTTTATTGATAATGAGGATGTCCAGGTGGAAGTATTAGTCACCCTGGCTCTGGTATTGGCAGGGTCTTTTATTTCGGAGTATTTTAACATTTATTCGAAGCTGGTAGCACTTATTATGGGGCTGTTGATCGGGAATATGGGGCGGGAAGAATCAGGAAGCCCTGAGGAAAAAGGCTCTGTAGGTCCTTATGTCTATAAGTTTTGGAACCTGATGGAGCGAACTATGGCTGTCATGCTTTTTGTGCTGATGGGGCTGGAAATGCTCGTCATTAGCTGGCGATTGGATTATTTCGCTGCAGGTTTTCTTGCTGTAAATGTGGTGATGTTTGGGCGATGGTTGAGTATCTTTTTCCCCATAAAACTGATGGGTGGACAGGGAACATTTGATAAAAACGCCGTTCCCGTACTCACCTGGAGCGCATTCAGAGGGGGGTTACCCATCGCGTTAGTTCTTGCCATGCAGAGCTTCCCGGGCAAGGAGCTATTGATTACCATGACTTATGTGGTAGTAGTAGCGTCTATTCTCTTTCAGGGATTTAGTCTGCCTATTTTGATGCGGGAGCGGTTTATGAAGAAGGCTTTGTAGTCACCCCATTGGATAAAAGGTGATAAAATCTCATTAAGAAATAAGCAACCCGACCTCCTTGAGGCCGGGTACAATCAAAACCCATGGTTTTGATTTGCTGCCTTAGCTCGTTAATCCTTAGAGACTTTTTATGATTTTTTGAGTATGCAGGGTTTGACCTTTCTTATCATAGAGATAGAGAATATAGGTGCCTTCCCTTAGTTGTTTCATTTCAACTCTGTTATTATCGGAGTTGAGGATCTTTTTTCCGTTGAGGTCAAATAAAATCAGATGATCAAACTCAATCCCCTCTATTTTCAGTTCCACCTTAACTGGGTTGGGAAAAATATCGGGTGATTCATCTCTAATGGAGGCAGTAAGTACAAAACTGTATTCCTCTGAATTCGCCAGACATCCATTCGCATCTTTTACTGTGAAGGTGTAATTTCCGGAAGCCAGGTCATTAAAGGTTGATGCCGATTGAAAATTGATTCCATCTACGGAATATTCATAAGGCATTGTACCACCTGAGGCTGTTACTGTAAAGTCATCCAGGTTTTGACTAACTGAAATAGTCAGGGCGGATGGTTCAACTATTTCAGCACTTGCGGTTCCCAGACAGCCATTCGAATCTCTGATGGTGATTTCATACGATCCCGCAGCCAGAGAAGAAAAGGTTGACCCATCCTGGAAGGATGTACCATCCAGACTGTACTCGTAAGGAACTGTACCGCCGTTTGTGGAGATCTCCAGAATTCCGGAGGCACCTCCGGCACAGCTGACATCAGTTATATTTATGCTTGTGGTCATGGACGTGGATCCGATTTGCATATCTGTGAAAGTCAGTTCACAGCCGTTTGCATCCTGGATAGTGATATTATATGTTCCCTGGGTGAGCATTTCAAAGGTGTTACTGCTTTGGGGAGCACCACCATTTAAACTATACGTATAGGGTGATGTACCACCTGTCAGGCTGATCTCTATTGCTCCGTCGCTGGTATTGCAGGATGAGGCATCAGTGCTGCTTATGGTTCCGTTTAATGGAGCAGGTTCGCTTACCGTATGATCTATGGTGGCGGTGCAACTGTTTGCATCACGGATGGTGAGCGTATAGTCTCCGGAGACCAGTCCCTCAAATAGAGGAGATGACTGAAAGGTATTCCCATCAAGACTGTATTCATACGGAGGAGTGCCTCCGGACCCTTCATAGCTGAATGAGCCATCGCTTCCAGCATTGCAGCTTACGTCTGTGTTAGATACAGCTGTAAAAGTCAGATCAGCAGGTTCAGAAATTATTTTTTGCACTACTGTTTCGCAACCGTTAGCATCCCGAAATGTAATATCATAGGTGGCTGCAGAGAGATTGGAAAATCCACTTTGCTGAAAATTCGTGCCATCCAGACTCCAGGACCATGGTGGTGTGCCGCCACTTGCGGAAGGAATCAGTTCGCCATCATCGACTCCATTGCAGCTTATGTTATTTACAGTTATGGAGGTAGTTGCCGGATCGGGTTCATTGAGGGTTATTGCAGGCGTTTGCTGAATGCAGCTACTCCCTTCTTTTACAGAAACAGAATAGGTTCCTGCCGGGAGGTTTTCGAAAACATTGCTGCTTTGGAATGATGAACCGTCAATACTAAACTCAAAAGGAGAAATGCCTCCGGTTACTGAGACTGTAATTGTACCTGTAGATGCTCCGTTACAGGAAATGTCCGTTGAAGTAGTGGATAGCTGGGAGGTGACAGGATCACTGATAGAAGCCGAAAGTGTGGATTCACAGCCATTGTCATCGGTCACTAAAATACTATATGCTCCTGCAGAGAGTCCTGAAAAGGTGTTACTGGTCTGAGTGCTCCCTCCATTCAGGCTATACTGATAAGGGCTTGTTCCCCCGCTTACCGATACCCCGATGGCTCCATCGTCGCCTCCACAGGTAGATGTTCCTGAGGTAGTAGCAGATGTTATCAGCTCGGTTGGTTCGTTGATTGTTATGTTTGAGGATGTAGTGCATCCGTTGGCATCTTTCACGGTAAGTGTGTAGTTTCCTGATTCAAGGCCGGTGAACAAACCGGAGCTTTGGAAACTGGTGCCGTCAATGCTGTACTCGTATGTCCCGGTACCGCCTGATGCCTGGGTGGTGATGGTCCCATTATCCGCTTCATTACAGGAAATATCTGTTTTGCTTGAAGTCAGCCCCAGCATGTCCGGCTCATCGACGGTCACGCTATTTGTGACGACACAATTATTTGCGTCTTTCGCATAGATGTTATAGGATCCCGCTGACAGGGAGCTAAAAGTGGAAGCCGACTGATAGTTGATGCCATCTATGCTATACTGGTACGGAGATGTACCTCCTGATGCTGTCAGGGAGATTTCTCCTGTATTTTCTCCATTACAGCTCAAATCGATGACGGAGGAAGTCAGAGAAAGAAGATCAGGTTGGCTTACTGTTGCGGATTCACTCGCAATGCAGTTATTGGCATCTTCTACATAGATAGTATAAGTATCGGCAGGTATGCTGGAAAAGGTAGGGGAACTCTGATATACGATCCCATCGATGCTATACTCATAGGGCGAAGCTCCTCCGGAAGCAGTTACAGTGATGCTTCCGTCTCCTGATCCATAACAGGAAGCACCGGTTACGGCGAGACTGATTGAGGTAGCTACAGGATCATCTACAGAAGTGGTGATGCTGAGCTGGCAACCATTATCATCGGTTATCACAATGGCATAACTCCCGGAAGCCAGTCCTGTAAAAAGATTGCTACTCTGGCCGGTACCACCATTGAGGCTGTAAGAATAAGGGGCCGTCCCTCCGGATGTAGTCACCTCAATGGAGCCATCGCTGGCACCACAGGTAGAAGTGGTCGTTGAGGATGGTGTGGCTGTGATCTCGGTTGGAGCTGAAATGCTGAATGAATTGGTTATCGTACATTCGTTATCGTCTTTTATGGTAAATGAGTGCGTTCCGGCTTCCAGGCTTCCAAATAATCCGGAAGTCTGAAAGGTTACACTATCGATGCTGTAGGTATATGGTGCAGTTCCTCCATTTCCTTTCAGGTCGATAGACCCGTCCGTTCCTCCGTTACATGTTGCATCGGCTGAGGTTTTGAGCTGGAGCTCCAGAGGATCAGGTTCGCTAATAGTCAGGCTTCCTGAAAGCAGGCATTCGTTGCTGTCCTTAATATATACTGCATAGTTATCGGCAGCCAGACCGGTAAATGTAGCTGAGGATTGATAAGTAATATCATCCAGGCTATAGGAATAGGGCGGAGTACCACCACTCACGGTAAGGATCATTTCTCCGTCGGTTGCTCCGTGGCAAGATGCATCAGTTGAGGTGATATTATCCACTGACAGGACAGTTGGTTCTGAGATGGTGACGCTTGTAGCAGCCACGCAACCTCCGGCATCCCTGACTGCTAATGAGTAAGTACCAGGGGATAGTCCTGTAAATGTGCTATTCGAAGAAAAATTAACTCCGTCGATACTGTATTCGTAGGGAGATACGCCCCCTGTCGCATTTACTGTCAGACTTCCGTCAATTTCACCATTGCAGGTCACATCAGTTACGTCAGTAGACGCAATGGTCACACGTGAGCTTTGCTTTTCATAAGCGCCCAGGTCCACAATGCTTTCAAAAATCCGGGGGTTTCCGGCAAAATCAATAGTAAGTTCAGTCGGTACGAATGAATTATCTCCTGCATTGATAGCCGGTGAGCAGGCCTGAAGGCTTAAATCATACGGAGATGTAGTACTTGCAAAAAGGGGATTAGTGTCATAAATATTTGTGCCGGTGTAGCCACCTTCTACAACATTGTTAGAAAGCGTAACAGTAGCGCCATTTACCGCACTGATCTCTGAGTCGGTGGAGGCATTGTTTTGCCAGAAGATGGAGTTGTAAATATTCGCATGGGCACCTGAGCCCCACACAGTAACGGCTCCACCGCTGGTTTTTGCATAATTATTATAAAAAGTGGACTGCACAATATTGAGAATGCCATAAATTTGGTAGATCGCTCCGCCTTCTATATCATCATTCCCCGAGGTATTGGTAGCATTATCATAAAAAAGGCAGTTTTGGACAGTCGTTGGCAGACGAGTGGATATTGCTACACCACCACATCCTGTACAACTAATAAGTTGCGCATTGTCATGAAAGATACTGTTTGTAACGTACATGTTTCCTCCTGAAGTATTCTGGACGCTCGATTGTATTGCTGCTCCCCGGGCATATGCAAAATTATTATGAAAGGTACAGTTGACGATATGGATTGTACGGTTGCCACCGAATGATCCTGAAATGAAAAGCGCTCCGCCATTAAGTTGAGCAGGTGCTCCGGTATCATTGGCACCTGTTATTACAAACCCGTCAATAGTAACTGTATTTGAAATGTTTGCCGCATCCGCTTTGATCACATTATACGAGTTGTCGGTTTCACCTGCCGTATTGATCTCCCCGGAGAGGGTGGTTGTGTTGGTTTTCCAGTCACGTTGCGAAAGGGAAATTTCGCTTCCTGAAAAGCCGCCATATAGTTGCACATTGTCTTTCAGCTCAAAAGCAATGGAACGGTCTGTTCCTGTTGTCGGGTAATACGTCCCGGCTTTCAACCATACCTGACCACCACCAGCGGAAGAGGCATTATCAATTGCTATTTGCAGGTCAGTATAGGCATTGGTCCAGCTCGATCCATCATTGGTTCCGGTGGCTTGTTGATCTACATATATCACCGTCTGGGCTTTAATGGATGGCAATCCCGAAACCAGGAAGATGATAATAAATACGTACTTTTTCAGGGGCTGAAAATGTATTAAAGCAGTGATTCTTTTCTCCATGATAAATTCAAATTTTTCTTTGAATATGGCTATTAAATCATGGAAAAATTCTATGTTTTTATGGGTATGGGATTTCGTTTGACGAAAAGAGGGTGTGGTTTGACGAGCCTTTAAAAGGCTGTCTTTGCCTAAAGTGTTACCGAAAGTCGATGCGGACAGGCCGGAGGACGGGTATTCTGGTAACAGTTGCAAGCCTGCTTTTGGATGTGGGTAAAGCTTTGAGCCTGCTGCAGGAATGTCACTCCGATGGGGCAAAACAGCACCTTATGGTCAGGCCCATTGGGCCGGGATTTTGGTAACGAGAAATAAAACCGAAAGCTTAGCCCCATTGGGGCGCCATTTTTTAGTCAAAGCCTGGTAAGAGTAACAAATCCAGCCTCAACCCTGCAAATGATCAAGTATTTGTCTTAAGGATTCCGGCGGAATGCTTACGGGCAGTTCATGATTGTTTTTCATCACGACTACACCCTGGGAACGGTTCACCTGCACGATACTGTTTGCATTCAGCAGGTAGGATCTGTGTATCCTGTAAAAGTCATATTTTCCCAGGACCTGCTCATAAGTCTTCAGGTGCCTGGATGCGACCATTTTTTGTCCGTTTTCAAGTTGAAACTCCGTGTAACTGCCATTGGCATGACACCATAAAATATCCGATACGTCTATAATATGGACGCCTTCCATATCCGTGAGGACAATCTTTTTTGGTTTGAATTCCTGCCCGAGGTTATGAATAAGGGCATTCAGCTGAGTTTTTAACACCTGTTGGTTCAAAGCTTCAATGGCTTTATCTACGGCCAGTATGAGTTCTTCGGAATCCACAGGTTTTAGCAAATAGTCGATAGCGCTTAGTTTGAATGCCTCTACGGCATACTGCTGATGGGCAGTAACAAAGATGACCTGGAAGTCCGTTTTACCCAGACTTTTCAGCAGTTCTATACCTGTATTATCATCCAGTTGAATATCCAGAAAAACCAGATCGGGACTCGCTGAAGCAATAAGGTGGTGTGCCTCTGTAGTGCTGGAAGCTGAACCTGCGATTTCCAGTTTAGGGCAATACATTTTTATAAGCCCCGAAAGGTCTTTGATGACCTGCTTTTCATCATCTATGATCACCGCCTTATACATTGCTTTGTGTAGGTAATGCAAACTCAACCAGTGTTCCTGTTTTTCCCTGGGAGGCCAGGTCTTTGATCAGGTAAGAAAGGTTTACTTTGAGACGTTTACTGAGTATATCCAATCGCTGTTTAAATATCCGAAGCGCCCTGGACTCATGCTCTGCCCTTTCAGCTACATGGTCTATCCCAATGCCATTGTCCCGGATCACAAACCTGATGAGTTCCCCGTCTGACTTACAGGTAAACTCCACCTTGCCTTCATAGTTGATGTTTTTAAACCCGTGTTCAATCGCATTTTCTACAAAAGGTTGGGCCAGCAGCGGAGGTACTTTGATGCTTTTCACCGGGATGTCGGGGTCTATGGTCACTTCATAACTAAAGCCCTGATTGAAACGCATTTTTTGAATTTCCAGGTAGATCTTTAATGCCTCCAGTTCCTCCTCCAGACTTACCCATTCGCGGGAGCTGTGATCAAGGACCATTCGCATCAGTTTAGCAAATTTACCCAGGTAATTTACTGCTTCTTTCAGGTCATTTTTGTCAAAGAGATAGCCTCGTATGGATGTAAGGGCATTGAAGATGAAGTGAGGGTTCATCTGGGAGCGAAGGAGCTGCTGTTTGTGTATGGCTATTTGTTCGTTTTGAACCAATAATCTCTTTTGATAAAAAAAGATAATGGAAATGGTTAGCAAAATAAATACACTTACAGTGAATGCGATGACAAGATTTTTGCGGGAGTTTATCAGTTCCTGAATACGATTCTGTTGTTTCAGTGTAGTAATTTCCTGCTCTTTTTCAGCTGTTTCGTATTTTGTTTCTAATTCATTAATGAATTGGTCTTTTTCCCGACTAATAAAATTTTCGTGCTCTGTTTGATAGAGTTTATAGTAGTGTAGTGCAAGCTCATGATCATTTTCAGATTCATAGAGCTCTGACAGAAGCAGGTATAGATGTTCCAGGTCATTGCCACCAAGATTTTCTTTTTGACTTTCAAGGTTCTGTGCTATGTCAAATGCCCTGGCATGGTGACCCAGCATTTCTAATGCACGCGCTTCATATTGTTGGACAGTCAATGACGACCTGATGATACCCAACTCCTCAAAGAGTTTGCGTGCTTTTGTTGCTTCTTCGAGTCCTTTTTGCGGTTGGTTAACAGCAATATGTGATTGGCATAAAATACTAAGTGATTTGGCTTGCCCGTATTTATGGTTAGATCGAATAGAAATATCATAAGACTCCTGTGAATATTGAATTGCAGAATCATATTGATCATTTTTTAGAAACAGCGTTGAGATATTGACCAACGCAGGCAGTAATGTTTTTACCTTCTCATTCTTTCGTGAAATAGAAATGGATCTACGAAAGTATTCCAAAGCTTCCTCATCATTATTAGAGGCATTGAGTACCAGTCCTATATTAGAATACCCAGCTGCGAGCCGGTCCTCATTATTGAGTTTTTCAAAGATGGTAGTGGCCGATATGAAAGACTCAAGAGCTTTATCAAATTTAAAGGATGCATAAAAAATGCCTCCAAGTCCCATATAGGAATTGGCAACCAGCAGTTCATCAGGAGCCGCTTCCATAGCTTGCTGATAAATAATTTCAGCTGAATCATAGGTTTGAGTCATACGAAATGCCTGCCCGATGAGGAGCAATGCTTCAGTTTGCTCTTTAGACAAACCTTGGTTCTTTGCTTTAGATAATGCGATACGGGCATATTTCTGAACGGAATCCGGAGACGAGCTTGTATACGAGTCAGCTAATGCAATGATCGATTGAAGACGTTGTTTTCCATTTTGCCTGAGGTAGAGCCCTTTCAGACTGTCCCTTTCTCCATTGTCTGGTTGGCACACCAATAAACTAAGCACGATTAGTAGATTATGAAGCACTTTCTAAAATAATCATTCTCAGGCAATAAACTTAACAGGTGAGGAAATTAGAGGTCTTCGTTTGATGTACCGGGTATATTATTTCACAAAATGGCCTTTTAAATTTATAAAGGTTGGTTAACTGCTATTACTATTTGCAGGACAGGGCAGAGTAAAAAAGACCTATTATATTTCGAAAACAGCAAAGGGATTAACTGGCATTTCAAAATTCCTTCAGAAATCCCCTGTACTTTTGTAAAATAATGAAACTACTAGTTGTAGAGGATCATGATCAGCTAAGCAGCAATATCAAGTCCTACCTCAGTAAAGAAGGATATGTGTGCGAAGTAGCTGCTAATTACCAGCAGGCCGTGGAAAAGCTGTATGCTTACAAGTATGACCTGGTGGCCCTGGATCTGATGCTGCCTGATGGGAGTGGAATGGACCTGCTACGTTCTATCAAGGAAAACTGGCCTTCATTATGTGTATTGATTATCTCGGCGAAAAATGCACTCGATGATAAGCTTCAGGGCCTCAACCTGGGGGCGGATGATTACCTGGCCAAGCCCTTTCACCTGGCGGAGCTCAATGCGCGATTGAAGGCCATCTTTCGTCGGAAAAACCAGCAAGGCGATGATAAAATTACTTTTGAGGAGATCGAAATGATTACCGATACATTTGAAGTGTTTGTGAACGGCAGGTTGCTGGACCTAACCCGAAAAGAGTTTGAACTGATCCAATATCTCATGCTCAATCAAAACCGGGTACTTACTAAACAATCCATTGCTGAACACCTCTGGGGAGATTATATGGATACCGCTGATTCATTTGATTTTGTCTATCAGCACATCAAAAACCTGAGGAAAAAAATAGCCGAAGCTGGTGGAAATGATTATTTGCAGACGGTGTATGGAGTAGGATATAAGTTTAAGAAGGTGTAGTTAGAGGATAGAAGTTAGAAGTTAGAGGTTAGAGGTTAGAAGTTGGAAGTTAGAAGTTGGAAGTTAGAGGGTTAGAAGTGTCCCCTGTTGTTAGGTAATAAGTAATAAGAAAATGAAGTTGATCTTTAAAATAACGCTGCTTTTTCTGCTGATCTCATCTGTTGTGTTTCTGATCGGGGCCACGTTCACTTACAATGCCATGAGTCGTGAAATCGAAAAGGAGGAAAAATGGTTTCTTGAAGAGAGGCTTCAGTCTGTTATGGGGTATCTGGAGCATAGAAAACCTGATCGTAAAATGGTTCGTGAAAAAATGATCATCGAGCCATTGGATAGCTTAACTGCTGAGACACGACCTGTATTCTCCGATACTCTGGTTACGCATGTTACCTTACAGCGAATAGAACCTCACCTCAAGCTCGATGTAATTAAGCGGGTAAACGGACGTGCCTATAAGATCATACTCTATGACCTAATCATTGAGGAAGATGACATAGAAGATGCGGTGAGAGAGTCAATGATCAAAACCTACCTACTCCTGCTGGGAGTTCTTTTAATACTCAGTTTTATAACGTCCTACTATGTGTTCAAGCCGTTTCAGGGCACGCTTGCTGCTATTCGTGATTTCTCTATCCGGCAAAAAGGAGAGCTGAAATTACCGAATTCATCTACTTCTGAGTTTAAGAAGCTCAATCGCTTCATCGAAGATATGACAAGTAAAGCAATGCGGGATTACCAGTCTTTAAAGGAGTTTAGTGAAAATGCATCTCATGAAATTCAGACTCCTATATCCATAGCGCAGGGAAAGCTGGAACTGCTGATGGAGTCCAATAATATTACAGAGGAGCAGATGGAACTGATCACCTCTGCCCAGCAGGCTCTACGTCGATTGAGTAAAATGGGTAATTCTCTTTCTTTACTGACCAAGATCGAGAATAAAGAGTTCTCGGATTTTACTACTGTAGACCTGAGTGAGCTCGTGAGGGCGCTCCTTTTTGATTTTAAAGAGCTGATCGAACTAAAGTCGATCACCTTGCAGTCTGAGGTCAGTTCAGATGTAAAAGTCAAAGGAAATCAGGTTTTGTTGGAGATTCTTGTTACCAACCTGCTCAATAATGCAGTCAGACACAATCATAGTGGCGGCCATATCACGGTACACCTTGACACAAAAAAACTCAGTATTGTTAATTCCGGGGAAGAGCTGAAGGGCGAAACATCAACTTTTTTTATGAGGTTTAAGAAGGGTTCTGAAAACCCCGATTCGTCGGGATTAGGTCTTTCCATTGTTAAAAAAATATGTGATGAGCATGGCTTTGAAGTGGATTACAGCATAAGATCCAAACAACATGAGTTGTCGATCAGTTGGGAAAATGTAAAATATATGTAGTTACATGAAATGAGCATAAATTTTCAGCGTCCGAAATTATACCTCGGATGATTAAAATTTTTGCGAAAGCGAACGTGACGTCCTGATTGGAGCCACGTCAGGGAGCGGTTCCATGCGTGCGAGAATTTTTGTTTTCATTTCAAAAAAAACAAAAATTTTGAACGCATGAAACTTCAGAATTGCTTCAGAATTCAATCAAGTTTCGCTCAGACTACCTCTATACCTTTGAGTCAAATTCAAAAACCAAATGCGACTAATATTAATCTTATTAACCCTTCTCCCTTTTGTGTTGTCTGCTCAGTCCTTTCAGGTAGAAGGTAAAGTACTGGATAGTGAAACCGATCAGCCATTGGAATTTGCTACCGTGAGTTTATTGAAATCTCTGGATAATAGTTTGATAACGGGTGCCATCACAGATGCCCAAGGGGCTTTCTCCATTCCTGTTCAGGCTGGTAGTTATACGGTTAGGGTACAGTTTGTAACCTATGAGGTTAGGGATATCCCCAATGTTCAGGTGGGTCCTGGGAATCCAAACGTCTCTCTCGGAATCGTATCTCTGGCCCCATCCAATAAGGAACTTGATGAGGTGGTAGTGCAGGCTGATCGGACTCAGATGCAGCTCAATCTGGATAAGAAAGTCTATAATGTTGGCAAGGATCTCAGTAATCTGGGGGGAAGCGCCTCGGACCTTTTAGATAACCTGCCCTCTGTGACGGTGGATGTGGAAGGAAATGTTCAGCTGAGAGGAAGCTCAAATGTGAAGGTGTTGATAGACGGAAAACCTTCCGGGCTGGTTGGCTTGAGCAGCACTGATGCTTTGCGCCAGTTACAAGGTAACCTGATAGAAAGTGTGGAGATTATTACCAACCCATCGGCACGATACGATGCTGAGGGGCAGGCAGGAATCATAAATATCATTCTTAAAAAGGAAAAGTCGCATGGCTTAAACGGTAGTTTTCAGGTTAGTAGCGGGTACCCGCATAATCACGGAGCTTCTATCAATATGAATTTTCGCAAAGACTGGGTAAATCTTTTTGTAAACTATGGTATTGATTACCGGCAGTCGCCGGGTAGAGGAGGAGCTTCTCAGGAGTACAGAGAAGATACTACTTACAATGACCTGATGACTAAGTTTACTGACTTGGATCGAAATCATTTAAGAGGAGGACTGGGAAATAATGTGCGATTTGGGGCGGATTTTTACCTCTCGGAGAAAACAACGCTCACCACATCGTTTCTTTACAGGTATTCAGATGAGCTTAATGATACAGAGCTTACCTATAAAGATTATAATATCAGTGATGAGTTGATTGGATATACCCGAAGAGAGGATGAGGAAACAGAGGGTGATGAAAACCTGGAATACTCACTTAATCTAACAAGAACCTTTAGTAGTGATGAGCATAAGCTTACAGCTGATGTGCAATATCAGAATAATAATGAAATCGAAAAATCGGATATTGTCCAGTATGAAGGTATAAGTGAAGAAGGTAGTACTCCGGAACTTTTCCAAAAGGTGAGAAATGATGAAGGCGAAGAACGGATCATGTTACAGGCAGACTACATACAGCCTGTTTTTGAAAATGGTAAGATTGAAGCGGGTTTTCGAAGCACCATACGTAATGTCAGGAATATCTATACAGTAGATTCCAAAGATGCAATGGAGGATGATTTCATCCGGCTGGAAGAATTTAGTACCAATTTTGCGTATAATGAAAATGTACATGCAGTATATGGAATCGTAAGTAATGAAATGGATAACCTCTCCTGGCAGGTAGGACTGAGATCGGAGACTACAGATATCGGTACGGAAAGAGAGGGAGCTGATGATCAGGGATGGAACTATACCAATTTTTTCCCAAGCGCATTTTTCACTTACAAACTTACGGAAGAAAATCAGCTGCAGCTTAGCTACAGTCGACGTATAAATCGTCCTCGGTTCAGAGAACTCAATCCATTCAGTTCATTTACGGATAATAGAAATTTTCGTGTAGGTAATCCTGAGTTACAGCCAGAGTTTACTGATTCATATGAAGTTGGGTTTCTTCAAAATCTTGAGAATTCGTCATTTTACTACGGGGTCTACTATCGGCATACGGATGGACTGATACGTCGAGTTAGTCTGGCGCCTAATGAAAACAATGAACGATACAGAGTGCCATATAACATCGGGATAAACGATGCTTTAGGCATTGAAGTAAACGCTTCTCATGAATTTACGGATTGGTACCGGGTAAGCGGAAACTTTAATTTTTACCGAAGTGAGACCAGCGGGTCAGTAGGAGATTCCATTAGTCTTGCGGCAACAGCAATTACTTTCACTACCCGGATTAGTAATAATTTCAAATTTGGAAATGATTTTAACGGACAGGTAAACGTAAACTATCGGGCGCCTGAAAAAGAAACCCAGGGCAGAGACCTGGCCGTCACGGTCATGGATATAGGATTGTCTAAAGATATCTGGAATAAAAAAGGGACTCTCTCCTTAAGTGTTCGTGATGTGTTTAACTCAAGAAAATGGAGATCGGTTACCGAGCTACCTACATTTTACGAGCGATCCACCTGGCAGTGGAGGAGAGGGCCGAGCTTTATCCTTACCCTTAACTATCGACTCAATCAAAAGAAAGAGCGTGAGGGAGGACAAGGTTATGATGGAAACGGTATGGATGATTCAGACTTTTAGTTGCATTAGTAATAGTTAGATTGATAATTGGTTAGATAGTTGATTGAACCCATCTCGTCGTTAGACGGATGGGTTTTCCTAATCATCACCTTTTATTTTTTCGTTTCTCCCAGAAGGAGGACCAAGATAAGTTTCCCCGATTTCGCCTGTTTGTATTACTATTTTCTGGAGCACAATCCCCGGGTCAATCATCCAAAACTTCAATGTGTGTTTGCCAGAGGATCGTATTTGATGAGTAGTAGTCCGGATGTTGATGTTATTAGAAACCCACTGTGCCCAGGTACCAGGATCTGACTTTTCATGCATGTTAACTACCTGGGGTGCTTCATCATCAAAAGAAGCAGCAAATTCCAGTCCTTCGTCATTGTGAAAGTTGAGGGTAGGGGACAAGTACCATTTTACGGTTACTTCATCAGGTACAGGTAGCATAACCTCATACTCAATTCTGTGGCTGTTTCCTCCCGGTTTAACCGGAGCTACTGTGACCGGGAAGGGTGTCATTCCGGATTTTGTCCTGCCAATCTGTGGGATCTCTACCCAATTGACCTTTCCGCTTTCTATTGCCCGGGTATAATCTGCCGCTTCCAGTGAGATGTAGTTATCTTCAAAGGTATTGTTCGGGATCTTACCTGCAGTAATGGCTTTACCTTCATCAATATAGACTACCTCCGGCATGTTGTTCTCATCAGGTTGTTGCCAGTACGTGTATCCTATATGGGTCTGGTCCATAAAATGATTCCATTTTCCACTATTGATCGTATGATATTGATCAGAGAGTTCCTCGTCCTTCTCGAAAAGTTTTTTTGCCTGGTCAGCGAGGTCATTGGTTCCTTTCCAGTTGTTTTCAGCAAAATACCTGTTTTTTGCAACGGTGAAATACAACTCATTCAAATTAGCGCTGGCAAGAACCGGATGGAGCACGAGCTGGAAATAAGCACTTTGGTAACCATCAGGTAGCTGGGTTCCGATTTGTCGGGCTCTTTCAGCTATCTCATTATAGTCTGTAACGATTCTTTCCCACTCCTTAAAATTGGTGAGGCTATAGGTGTCCGGAGCGAGAAGCTCAGGCTTTCTGCGGCTGTTAAAGCGTGTGTACTTTTCCAGGATATCAGCTATTTCTTTTGCAAACTCATTACCAAATTGCTGAGCAGCCCATTCCTCACCAAATTGAGGGATTTTGGCGGCCGGGATCAGCTCGGGGTTCCAGGCATAGTCTAAGAAGAAGTCAGTAGGAAACTCCATGGGTTTAATATCTCCTACATTGACAATCCACAGTTGCTTTGCTCCATATTCATAGGCCAGGTGCATTTGCTCCCAGGTTCTGGAAACCTGGTTAGTATTTATCCACTTGTAGTTTCTGGGGCCGCCTACATAGTCGTAGTGGTAGTAAATTCCGTATCCTCCTGAGCGCAGCGTATCGCCTTTTCCGGGTAGTTTCCGGATATTGCCCCAGTTGTCATCGCAGAGGAGTAATGTGACATCATCCGGCACCCGCATGCCCTTATCATAATATTCCTGTACCTCTTTGTACAAGGCCCACACCTGTGGGGTTTCTGCTGCAGATTTGCCAGTCACCTCTTCAATGATCTGCCGCTGATCTGCTACAATTTCCTCCAGGAGCGCTATATCGGCTTCTGCACTCATGGCTTCATCACCGTCGCCTCGCATACCTATCGTTACCAGGCTTTCATTATCACCCACTCGTTCCATACCTTTTCGCCAGAAGGCCCGTAGTCTTTCTTTATTGGTTTGAAAGTTCCAGTCACCTTCGCCGTGCCGCGACCACTCCACGTGTGCTCTTGAAAGCGGTTCGTGGTGAGAGGTGCCCAGAACTACACCATATTCATCTGCCAGCTCCGGGCTTTTGGGGTCATCATCGTAGATGGATCGTCCCCACATAGCAGGCCATAAAAAATTCCCCTTTAACCTCAAGGTCAGCTCAAATACCCGTTCATAAAATTTATGGTTAAAGCCTCCGTACTTTTCATGTGCCCATCCTGCGAGAGCCGGAGCCTCATCATTGATAAAAATCCCACGGTATTTAACCTTTGGTTCCCCGTAGGTGTAAGCTCCCGGTTTCATGTAAATTGACTGACGTTTTTGAATAGGCACATCGGCCCACCAGTACCACGGAGAAACACCTATAGCTTCTGACAGACGGTACATTCCATAGATAGTACCTCGCTTGTCGCTACCTGCAATGACAATTGCTGAGTCTACCCCTTCAAATGGGGACTCTACAGTTTTGATCAGGTGTTTTTCCCATTTTCCTTCCAGTGCATTTTTGTCCAGTTTACCATTGGCAACTAACTGGTCAATCAGCGGGCTCTTGCCCAGAGTACCTATCAAAATGACCGGGCCTGTTGCCAGGGAATCGGTGATCATTACAGGTTTTTTACCGGTCACATTATGGATGTCCGTTTGGAGATGAGTGGCTACCTTATGAACCCCCGAATAATCATCAGATGAGATGGTAATATGGGTGATTCTGCCGGGCACGGAAATGGTGTAGTTACCTTCAGGCTTTGTGGATACAAATGCGCCTGAGGGAAACTCAGAGTTCGCTTCGATGATGAAGTCGGCATTTGAACTAATCCTTTGTGTCTCGGACTTCTCCTGGGCATTGTTACAGGAGAGTGTAGCTATAAAAAGTGCTATCAGCAGGCTTAGGTTTTTAATAATCATAGGTTGGGGGCCGGGTTATTGTTTGGAATTTACTTTGAAAAATCAATGACTTCATGATAAGCTTTCTTTGGCTTTAATTCCTGATCAAATAATAAAGGATAATCTTTTCTGCCACGTACGGGAAAATTATCCAGCCAGCTGTGCTTATCTGAGATATTCCAAAATGTTACTGAAGTTAACACATCTTTTTTCTCCCTAAAAAGGTCAAAAATCATTTTGTACTGTTCGATCTGCTTTTGTTCTTGTTCTGCAGTGAATGCATCATTTTCGTCTGCTGCATTTCCTTCACGGGCGCTGTGTTCTTTTGGGTAGACAGACACATCCAGTTCAGTCACCTGCACGAGAATTCCCAGGTTTTCGAATGTTTCAATGGTTTCCCTGAGGTTTTCACGGGTAGGTTCATATATAGACCAGTGTCCCTGTATTCCTACACCATGGACAGGCACCCCTTTTTCCAATAAACCTTTTATAAGCGTGTAGATTTTGGACCGCTTGTCCGGATTGATTACGTTGTAGTCATTATAGAAAAGTTTCGCTTCCGGATCCGCCGCATGAGCAAATTCGAAGGCTTTTTGAATGTAGTCCTCACCAATGATCTCCATCCACCTGGAATTTCTTAAAAATTCACCGGATTGGTCAGAAACTGCTTCATTTACGACATCCCATGCATAGATTTTCCCCTTATACCTTGTGACTACAGCTTCTATATGTGATTTCAAACGATCCAGGAGCACTTCTTTGCTCACATCATCACCATTTTCATCTACAAAGAGCCACTCCGGGGTTTGATTATGCCAGCAAAGCGTATGGCCCCTTAGGAGCATCTGGTTGGTGTCTGCAAAATTCACGATCTGGTCTGCGGGCTCCCAATTGTATTGGTTTTCCTCAGGATGTATCGGACCCATTTTCATGACATTTTCAGCGGTCATGCTATTGAAATGTTGTAAAATCAAAGATGATTCACCAGATTGTTTCAGAGCCCCGGGAGATACTGCTACTCCCACAGGGAAGTATTCTTTGTAATGATCTTTTAGTCCCGGGGTCACGTTCGTGCTCGTCTTGTCTTTGTTGTCGGAAGGTGTGCTACACTGCTGTAAGAGGCAGGTTGTCAGCAATAGTCCCGTCAGGAATGAAGCAGTTTTGGTTTTCATTTTTTTTAGGTTTAGAGTCGAAGTATAAATTAGCATTCTATACAAAATTTAAGCAATCGATTGCGTTAGTAAAAAGATACTCGAATATATTTTTACACACCACTGAAAGCACTAAAACCACCGTCTATCGGCAGCACTACTCCGGTGATAAAACTGGCGGCATCTGAGCAGAGAAACTGAACAGCACCATTCAGTTCAGTAATATCTCCAAACCGCTTCATTGGCGTTTTAGTAATGACCTTTTGACTTCTTTCGGTGAGTGATCCATCTTTATTCAGTAGTAAATCCCGGTTTTGGTCTCCTATAAAGAATCCGGGCGCTATGGCATTCACACGGATTTTATCTCCATAATGTTCCGCCATCTCGCAGGCCATCCACTTGGTAAACATCTCTACTCCGGACTTGGCTACTGAGTAGCCCGGGACTCTCGTAATGGCTGAAAAAGTAGCCATAGAGGATATATTGATTATACAACCGCTGCCCTTTTTGGCCATTGCCTTAGCAAAAACAATGGTGGGGTAGATGGTGCCATGCAGGTTAATATCTATGGTTTCATCTATACCTGAAAGTTTCAGATCAAATATGCTTTCACCATTTTTCATGGTTCCTCCATTGGTATTTCCTCCGGCAGCATTAACCAGCAGATCTATACTGCCGAAATGGCCCATGATTTCTTCTGAAACGCGCTCCAGAGCAGGTACATCCAGTACATCGCACGTTTTGCCTATTACATCTGCCCCTGACGTACTCAGTTCTTTTACTCGTTTTTCTACTTTCTCACGGGTCCGGCCTATAATGACCAACCTGGCCCCTGCACAGGCGCAAGCTTTGGCAATACTCCCCCCCAACACACCTGAACCTCCGGTTATGACCGCTACTTTCCCCTCAATATTAAAATCTGATCCGGACATTAGTTTCTTGATTTCTACAATATCTCATCAAATGATGTTTTCAATGCTTGAAGTAAGGTAATTTTTCAACTAAGCACAACCGTTTGTGTAACTAACTTTGATTTTTCATAGATTTGAAAAGTTTTGGAGGGTAAACAGGGATCATTTAAGTTTAAGGGTGAAATCCCTTCGGTTTTTTTATATACATTAATCGCCGCAATTTACGAATGAAAAATAGCAAAGAGGTAACCATTTATGACATAGCTAAGGAGCTTCAGGTTTCGCCTTCTACTGTATCCCGAGCATTAAAGGATCATTACAGTATAGGAAAGAAAACGATCAAAGCTGTGAAAAAGTTGGCGAAAGAGCGCGGTTACCGCCCTAATAGCATTGCAGCCAGCTTACGATCAAACAGAACAAATAACATAGGGGTCATCATC
The DNA here is from genome assembly GCF_057801515.1 of Marinoscillum sp. HNIBRBA16962. NCBI lineage: Bacteria > Pseudomonadati > Bacteroidota > Cytophagia > Cytophagales > Reichenbachiellaceae > Marinoscillum > Marinoscillum sp. HNIBRBA16962. Next base: position 1,810,667 of record NZ_CM173603.1, read on the forward strand.
TCATGGACCAACAGACCTTTTATATCCTCTTTAATAAGTGGTGTTGAAATAGCTGCGAATAAAGCAGGGTACAATGTCATCATATCTCAGTCACATGATAAGTTTGAAAATGAGGTGGCCAACGCTAAGGCTTTGTATGACAGTAGGATCTGTGGACTGGTAGTGTCCCTGGCAATGGAAACCACGGATTATAAGCATTTTAAAGACTTTGTTAAGGGGGATATACCGGTTGTGTTTGTGGACCGGGTAACCACAGACCTAAATACCGACACGGTTATCATTGACAATTTCTCGGCAGGACTTTCAGCTACAGAGCATTTAGTGGAGCAGGGCTGCAAAAGGATAGCCCACATAGGGGGTGCAAAGCATCGAAATGTTTATGCTGAACGTCAGCGTGGCTATCTTGAAGCCCTTCGCCAGCATGACATTCCTGTGGATGAGAACCTTGTAATTCAAAATTCACTCAGTGCCGAAGACGGTATAGAAGCGGCCAAGCTTTTGCTGAGTATGGATAACCCGCCGGATGGCGTATTTTGTGCTAATGATACTACCGCCGTGAGTGTAATCCAGTATGCAAAGAGTATAGGTGTGAAAGTCCCGGATGAACTTGCCGTTATTGGTTTTAACAATGATCCGATTTCACAGATTATTGAACCTCGATTGAGTACCGTTGCTCATCCTGCAGAAGAAATGGGGGAAATAGCGGCCAGACAGGTATTGAAGCATAAAGATGATAAGGAGGCTGTGCGCCCTGAAACCATCGTTTTAAGGACAGACATTTTGGTCAGAGAATCCTCTTTAAGAAAGAAATAAAGCTGGTATCCCGGCTTTTTTTAGCTATAAAAAAACAACTGATTGATTAATGAAAAAAAAGAAGCTTTTTAGAAACTATCTGGTTATCCTGATAGCTGTAACGTTGGTTGGTTGCAACCAGCCTGAGAAAAAATCTGATAATGAAAAAGGTAAAAAGGAAGTATTTGAAAACCCGATATTGGCTGGGTTTTATCCGGATCCAAGCATCTGTAAAGCAGGGGACAAGTATTACCTGGTGACTTCCTCCTTTTCTTATTTCCCCGGAATTCCCATTTTTGAGAGTATCGACCTGGTAAACTGGAACCAATTGGGCCATGTGATGGATCGGTCCTCTCAGCTTGATACCGAGGGGCAGGGAGTTTCCCGAGGCTTATTTGCTCCGGCTATTTCGTACAATGAAGGTGTTTTTTATTTGGTATGTACCCAGGTAGATCGTATGGGGAATTTTGTGGTCACCGCGACCGACCCTTCCGGGCCCTGGTCAGACCCAGTAAGTCTCCCGCAGGTAAATGGTATAGATCCATCCCTCTTTTTTGATGACCAGGGTGAAGCATACCTTGTGTATAACAGTATACCGCCGAAAAATGAATCTCTTTACAATGGCCACAGGACCATTCGCATGAGGTCGTTTGACAAGAATGCGCTAACTGTATCGGATGAAGAAACCATACTCGTCAATGGAGGGGTGGATATCTCCAAAGAACCCGTTTGGATTGAGGCTCCGCATATATATAAAATTGGCGAATACTATTATTTGATGTGTGCGGAAGGAGGGACCGGTTATAATCATTCTGAGGTGATTTTCAGGAGCAAAACCGTAGATGGACCTTATGATCCCTGGGACCAAAACCCAATTCTTACCCAGCGACACCTTGACCCGTCACGGAAAAATCCGGTAACCACGGCAGGGCATGCAGATATGGTTGAAACCCAAAATGGAGAGTGGTGGGCCGTGTTTTTAGCATGTCGGCCTTATGAAGGCAATCATTTTAATACCGGCAGAGAGACTTTCCTTGCACCCGTATCCTGGAAAGGTGGGTGGCCGGTGATCAATCCTGATTTTGAGGAAGTACAGTATACTTACCCAGTTCCGGATACGGAAGCTGGAACGAGTACTTTCGATTACAATGGAAAATTCTCTTTCAGGGATGAGTTTGAATCCGATTCTCTAAACCCTAATTTTATTTTCCTGAGAACGCCCAAAGAAAAATGGTATCGGTTTGATGACAGTTCTCTGAAACTGGAGCTGAGACCGGAAACGGCCAATGGGTTGTCAAACCCAAGTTTTGTGGCTCACAGGCAACAGCACTTAAAAGGTAGCGTGACTACTTCTCTTAGTTTTAGCGCTTCCGGCTCAAATGAGAAAGCGGGCCTGATTGTATTTCAAAACGAGCGTCACTACTATTTTCTGGCCCGGTCGATTCAGGATGGAAAGCCTGTGGTGGAGCTTCACAAATCGAATGATGAGGGTTCCACTATATTAAAGTCCGTTTCTTTGGATTCAACTGCGGATATCAGACTCAAAATTGAGGCGGATGGAGCAAAATATCATTTTTACTATGCTTCAGGAGGGGATTGGAACACGATTTTGGAGAATGTGGATGCCAGGTTTCTGAGTACTGAAACAGCTGGCGGTTTTGTGGGATGTGTTTATGCTATGTATGCTACTTCCAGTGGTCAACCATCAAACAATACTGCCTCTTTTGATTGGTTTGAATACTTTGGAGCTGATGAAATATATCAATGATGTAATTTGAATTTTATAATTATAAACCATGAAATGAGCATGATGCCGGGACGCGTAGTCCGGGACGCGTAGTCTCAACTTAAACATTGAGCTATACCAACAGGGTATGATCAAGTTTGGGTGGGCACGCCTAGTGGCAAACCGCCTACGCGGCACGGCTTGTTTCAGTAACTTTTGAACATATGAATAGGATAAATAAAATGTTATTAAAGAATACTTTCTTGCCCATATTGGCCTTCGGAATACTGGTGGCCTGTCAGTCTAAAAAACAGGCGAACGAGAAACAACAGGACAGCACTGCTGTGGCAGAGGAACCTCAACCAGTTTCTGATCCCTTAATCACTCATATGTATACAGCAGATCCATCAGCTCATGTATTTGATGGTAAGCTCTATATCTACCCATCTCATGATGTGGAATCAGGCATACCGGAAGACGATCTGGGAAGTCACTTTGATATGAAAGATTACCACGTTTTCTCCATGGACAAGGTAGGTGGAAAGGTTACAGATCATGGGGTAGCTCTTGATATTAAAGATGTACCATGGGCTGGCAGACAAATGTGGGCTCCTGATGCCGCTAAAAAGGGAGACATGTATTATCTGTATTTCCCAGTAAAGGACAAAGACGATATATTCCGGATTGGTGTGGCAACAAGTAATTCGCCGACAGGGCCATTTATACCTGAAGAACGCCCGATGACTGGAAGCTACAGCATTGATCCGGCGGTGTTTAGAGATGACGATGGCAGCTACTACATGTATTTTGGAGGGATATGGGGTGGCCAGCTTCAGCGATGGGCTGGCGAAGAATACAATCCTGAAGATGTATATCCCGCTGATGATGAACCAGCACTTTCACCTCAGGTAGCTAAACTTAGTGGTGATATGCTGGAGTTTGCCGAAGAACCTAAAGATGTCCTGCTGCTTGATTCAGCCGGTAACCAACTATTGACGGGTGACAATGAGCGGAGGTTCTTTGAAGCTGCCTGGGTGCATAAGTATAATGGTAAATATTACTTCTCATACTCTACAGGGGATACCCATTACATTGCTTATGCCATTGGAGATAATCCATACGGACCATTTACTTATCATGGCATCATTCTGAAACCTGTACTTGGCTGGACAAACCACCACTCCATTGTTGAGTTCAATGGCAAGTGGTATCTGTTTTATCACGACAGCTCACTGTCCGGTGGTCAGACACATTTAAGGAGTATTAAAATGGCTGAACTGGAATACAATGAGGATGGAACGATAAAGACCATCGATCCTTATCAATAAATAATTTGACCCTTACAAAAAGGGAGCAGGCATGGATGGATATGCCTGCTCCCTTTTTTATTAAAGTCCTTACGTCGAGTTCACGTTATTGGTGTCCGGGAAAGGTTTTGTTTTTGAGCCCAATTTGTATCCCAAACGAAATTCTGTGTTGATAAAACAGGCCGTGAAGACACGGTCCTGGGGCAATGGTTTTGAATATGACAAGTAGGGTTATTTACTGAATAATAATTTTTTCTGTAATAAAGTTGCCGTCTGCTGTTTGAACTTTCAGTTGATAAATACCCGACTTCAAACGCAGGTTTAAACTGGTGGACTGATCACCATTTAAGTTGAAATCCTTTACTAACTGGCCGCTCAGATTAAAAAGTTCTATTTTTTGAATACCGTTTACATACTCAATTCGGACCTTTCCGTTACTGATGGGGTTTGGAAAGAGTTTAAGTTGAGGGTTTACCTTTTCAGGTGCGTCCAGCACATCATAACAGAAATAACCGCCAGAGTTGTTGCTGACATAATTCTTTAGCCACGTCATGGCAGGTCGCTCTGAGCCATCGGTTCGGATCAGGTAGCCATCAGGTCTCCACATAGTACCTTCCCGATAGCCCCATAGTGTGACTCCATATACGGCAGGATGTTCCCATAATACCGGGAATATGCGTTTCATTTCTTCCAACTGCTCATCGTCATCAGTACTCTCTATTTCAAGTTCAGTTATATAGATAGGTAAGCTTGTCTCTGCAAGTAGATCGAGATTATTCTTCAAAGTACTGACCTGCGTATTTTCCAAACTAAAATAGTGAGATTGCAAACCGATTCCATCAATCAGGTCCCTATCCTGGAGCAATTCAATGATTTTTTTATACTGACTGACGCTATTTGAGTTATTAATGATATTGTAGTCATTGATAATAAGCTTTGCATTGGGTATGTATTCTCTCGCCATCTCGAAAGCAGTGATTACCCAGTCCCAACCTGTCTGCCCCGAACCTCCAAGTGCGGTACTTACTACTTCAGTTGCATGAAGAGGTTCATTCACTACATCGATCATGTAGGTGTCCGGAAACTCCTCCCCATATAATTTGATCCACTCTTCCACTTCCTCATACTGCTCTTGCTGCGGTATTTCTTCCAGCCACTCGGGACGCTGGCTACCCCACACTAAAGTATGTTGCTTAAACAGGAAGCCGTTCGTTTCGGCAAGCTCGTACGCTTCACGTAAGTTTGTCCAGTTCATAACATCTCTTGTGCTTTCAGTTGATCCCCATTTTCCGGCATTTTCCGGTGTTACCTGATTCCAGTAGGTTGTAAAGTCATCCTGGTTTCTGTTTCGTTGATATATGTTTCCTAAAAATTTGCATTTGTCTTTGGCTATTTGTCCGTAGCTTAAGAAGGTTATAAATAGTAGTAGAGCTGCGAGTAGCTTTTTCATATTTTTTTCAACTTATTGCTTAAAATTTTCAGAAGTTTTCCGTATTTGCTAAAAAACATTCCCCGATTTAAAACTAATTATTACTTTCGGCGATGCAACCGGTTGTGTTGTGGATTTTGTGTTCTCTGAACATTTGATCCCGTTAAAATGATGTTTTTAGACTTTTAAACAGAAGGCAATGCAATATTTAATGGAGCAAACCATGCGATGGTATGGCCCTAAAGATCCCGTTAGCCTATGGGATATTCGCCAGGCAGGCTGTACGGGGGTAGTTACAGCACTACATCAAATTCCCATAGGAGAAGTATGGACTGTTGAAGCGATACTTGCCCGGAAGAAAATGATAGAGGAGGCCGGAATGACCTGGACTGTGGTGGAGAGTTTGCCGGTACATGAAGACATTAAGAAGCAAACAGGAGACTTTCAGAAGTACATCGATCAATACAAAATAAGCCTTAGAAACCTGGCTAAGTGTGGCTTAAAAGTTATCACTTATAATTTCATGCCTATTCTGGACTGGATGAGAACTGATCCTTACTATGAGTTGCCGGACAAAAGCCGGGCTTTGTATTTCGAAAAGGATGCCTTTGTGGCTTTTGATCTGTTTCTGCTTAAGCGGCCAGGTGCGGAAAATGATTACTCACCATCAGAAATAGCCAAAGCCAAACAGCGGTTTGATGAGATGACCGATGAAGAACGGGACGCACTGTTTTTCAATGTATTGTTGGGGCTGCCGGGTAGTGATGAGCGGTTTACTCCGGAGGGTATACTAAAAGCACTTAAAACGTATGAGAATATCACTACACAAAAGCTGAAAGAGCATCTCTTCCATTTTTTAAAGGAAGTAGTGCCTGTGGCGGAGGAGGCGGGTCTTCAGCTGGCTATCCACCCGGATGATCCACCTTACAGCATTTTGGGATTACCCAGAATCGTCAGCACCGAGCAGGACCTGCAGGAAATACTGGACTGTGCTCCTTCGAGAGCCAATGGACTGTGTTTTTGTACAGGGTCTCTTGGAGTTCGCCCGGACAATGACCTTTTAAAGATGTTAAAAATGTTCAGTGCAAAGGTTCATTTCCTTCATCTGAGAAATACAAAACGGGATGCTGATGGTAACTTTTATGAAGCAGATCATCTGGACGGGGATACGGATATGGTTTCTATCGTGAAAGAAGTCCTTTCCATTATGAGTACCGGAAAGCGTTCCATACCTATGCGTCCGGACCACGGACATCAGATGTTGGATGACCTTCATAAGTCAACCTATCCGGGGTACACAGCTATTGGACGGCTCAGAGGTCTGGCGGAGTTAAGAGGAGTGGAGAGAGGCCTTTCTGCAATAAATCCACAGTAACATTTACAATTGTGAAAGAAACCTTTTAATTTGTAATCCGTATTTGATTTACAATAGTGAAATATATGAGTGAAGAACGTGTCCAATTAGGAGAATTTGAGGAGCTGGTTTTGATGATCACGGCTATTTTGCATGGTAATGCTTATGGAGTGAAGGTCATGGATGAGATCAGAGAGCAGACCGGTAGGGGCGTGAACATCAGTGCTGTGCATACGGCGCTGGATCGTATGGAAAAGAAGGGGTACCTCTCTTCTTATACCGGGGGAGCCACGGCTGAGCGCGGAGGAAGAAGTAAACGGTTTTTTAAGGTGACTAACCTGGGAGTGAAGGTGCTGGAGATTAATAACCGGGTGCGAAACGAACTTTTCAGTCAGATACCAAAGGCATTATTTAATACCTGATATGGACCGATATCCTCAGCCACCGAAATGGATCCTTCGTTTTTTGGAGTGGTTTTGTAAGCCGTGGTATGTGGACGCTATCGCCGGAGATTTATTTGAGGTATATCACCGGCAGTACCAGCACAGTCCTGCAAAAGCCAGGAGGAGTTTTGCCTGGAATGTATTGAAGTTTATTCGCTGGCGCTATATCAAGGATTTAGAAGATTTTCACCCTAAAAGCAGAGCAAGTATGTTAAAGAATTACTTTCGGGTTTCGTTACGAAGTATGCGTAAAAATACTTCCCAGTCTATCCTCAATATTTTTGGATTAGCCATTGGCATAGCGAGTTGTATGCTTATTCTCATGCACCTTACGAACCAGCTTAAATATGATAAGCACATTGAGGGACTGGATCGTATTTACAGAGTGGTGATAAACAGTGGAGGTCCTTATACTCCCGCAAGGTTGGTGAAGCAGATGCGTGCTGACTTTCCTGAAATAGAAACAGGGACGAGGGCCAACGGGACGTTTGAGGGTGTTATAGAATCAGGTGATGGTTTTGTTCGACAGCCAGGATGCATTATCGCTGATTCCACATTTTTTGAGGTCTTTCCAAATAGATTCATTTACGGTGATGCAAAAACCTGTTTAAGCCGGCCAAATACCGTGGTGCTTACCCGGAGTGTTTCCACCAAAGTTTTTGGAGAGATGAATCCGGTAGGAGAAGTCCTGAAAGCCAATGGAAAGAATTATGAGATTACAGCTGTGGTAGAGGATGAACCGGCCACAAGCACCATTCCTTATAAAGTAGTGATCGCAATTCCCTGGGAAAGCTGGGCTACTAAAGGTTGGTGGACCGGTAACAATTTCTTTTCTTACCTCAAGCTTAAAGAAAATGCAGATCCGGAGCTTCTCGAAGCGAAATTTCCGGATTTTGTAGAAAGGTATGTCGGACCAGAGTTGCTGGAGTTTAATACACAGTACGATTCTTTTGAAGCGTATCTGGCAGACGGTAACAGGCATGCTTTCAGCCTGGTACCGATGAAAGACATTCACCTGCATCACCCGCGGCTTACATTAGGAAAGCCCGGCAGCTATACTAATCTGGTCGTTTTTTCTCTTGTGGCTTTTTTCATTCTTGTGATTGCCTGTATCAATTATATCAATATGTCTACGGCTAGGTCATCACTGAGGGCTAAAGAGATTGGCATGCGGAAAGTACTCGGTTCTGTGAAGAGGCTCATTGCTCAGCAGTTTCTGATCGAATCATTTCTGGTCACTTTTATTGCTGTAGTACTGGGTATTGTAGTTGGGATTTTGGCTTTGCCATTTTTTAACCAGGTGAGTGATTCCAGTTATGCTTTGGATGACCTCATCAATGGACAAAATGCCATCTGGTTTTTGCTGATACTGATTTTTGCGGGGTTGGTTTCCGGAAGTTATCCTGCCCTTTACCTGTCTTCATTCAAACCAATTATGGCCCTGAGAGGAGAGGCTGTGAAGGGAGGAAACCGGAGGGTCCGCCAGGGGTTGGTGGTATTTCAGTTTGCTATTTCCATCTTTTTGATTGCCGCTACACTGATCGTGTACCGGCAGGTAAATTTTATGTCTAACAGGGCGCTTGGTCTGAATGCTGAGCAGACATTTATTATACAGGGAGCTAACAATGCAATGGACCAGTACGAGGCATTTAAAAATGAACTGCTGGCTCACCCGAATATTTCAACTCTTGGGATTTCAAATCAATATCCTTCTTCCTTTCTGGCAGATTGGAATTATCTGACAGAGGAGCATGAGCAGATATCACCTTACAATCTGTTTGTCTCGGGTGACATAGCCAGTGTATGGGGGCTTAATGTTATAAAAGGTCGGTTTTTTGATGACACCAGAGTAAGTGATTCTGCTACGGTGGTAGTAAATAAAAGCCTGGTGAAAACACTGGGCTGGGAAGAACCGATTGGTCAGGTGCTTTCCAGAGGGAATGGCCGGGATTTTCGGGTCATAGGGGTAGTAGAAGACTTTGTGACTGGGTCAGCGAAAAGGGGAAATTACCCTTTGCTTTTTAGAACGGCTCAGGTGAAAGACCTGACCCGAGTATCCGGTAGTGGTTATTTTATGGTAAAGGTGACCGGCGATTATCAGCCGGCCATACAGCATATGGAAAAAGTTTGGTCCGGTTTTGTACCAAAGTATCCGTTTGAAGGACTTTTTCTGGATGATTCGTTTAATCGACTATACAATGAAGAGCGGAGGTTTGGAAAGCTATTTACGGGGTTTTCTTCCATAGCCATTATTATCGCCTGCGTGGGTTTATTTGCGCTTGCGTCGTTTACCCTGGACCGCAAACGCAAGGAAATAGCTATCCGTAAGGTGATGGGGGCTCAAATGTCTAATGTGATGACCATGGTGGCTCGTAGCTTCCTGGCTCTAATATTTACAGGTGCGGTTATTGCTTTACCAACCGTATATTATTTAGGAAATAGCTGGCTGGAAAACTATGTTTATCGAATGGACATAAGTGTGGTTCACCTGGTATTACCGCTTCTGCTGGTGATCATTATAGCTTTGGTTACTATAGGTTATCAGACCTATCGCTCGGCGGCCAGCAATCCGGTAAATGCCTTAAAAGAGGAGTAGTCTTAGATGAGCTCGGTAACGTGTTCTATCTGGCCGTTATATTTTTCTACCTGTACGCCAAACTTTCTAAGGAAGTCTACTCCTTCGTCATTATCAATGCCTTTATGTTCGGCGTAGGAGTTTAGGTAGATAACTTTTTCGATACCGGCTGTGTAAATGATCCGGGCGCAGGCCAGGCATGGAGATAAAGTGACGTAAAGGGTGGAGCCCTCTACTGTCGCTTTATTTTTCACGGCGTACAAAATGGCGTTTTGTTCCGCATGAATGGCCAGCGAGCAGCCTCCTTTTGAGTCGCGCGGGCAGCCAGCCTCAGGAAACTCTTCGTCACAGTTGTGAGTGCCGGCAGGTGGTCCGTTGTAACCAATGGAAATGATCCGTGTGTCTTTGGTTAACACAGCTCCCACATGCCTCTTGATGCAGTGGCTTCTTTTGGCCAGATTAACCGCCAGCTCCATAAAAATATCGTCAAATGCAGGTCGAACCATACTTGCGAATGTACTTTAAAAAATATTTCAGTACTTACCGTTTCAGAGATAAACTGAAATTTCAGTATCAGGGAGGGAATTGGTTGACAACTTGAGAATGTGGGATAAGCCCACCCGGGATTTTCATCGGGTGGACCATTGTATCATTTTACTTCCGTGACTGTATAGCCAGCCTCCCTGAGTAGATTAATCACCCCTTTTTCAGAGGCCAGGTGTCCTGCTCCCACAGCAAAAAAGGTTGGTTTTTCCGAGGCATATTTTCCGATCTTTTCGATCCATGCTTTGTTTCTGTTGAAGAGCAGTTCGTCTTCCAGTCCTTCAAACTGCGTGGAGCTGGCCATAATTTCGTACAGTTTGTTCATGTCCTGAGCTTTGTAAGCAGCCAGAATCCGGGCAAATTCTTCCTTCATTGCAGCTTCATCTCCTGCATACTCCAGTACCCAGCTGATTTGTTCTTTCAGATCTACTTTGTCAAAGATGCCAATTTGGAATTCAACTGTTTCCAGTCCAAATATTTCTTTTTCTTTCTCCCTGGCCAGATCCATAAATGATCGCTCGTATGAAGCAGGTTGTGGACAATCTATGCTTTTTATTGCCATCATGGACACCAGGGCGAAAGGTTTTATCACCCCAAGACTGGACAGGTCTGCCCCGTAATGCTTTGTGAAGTAAGCATTCACTACTTCCAGTTCTTCTTCAGAAAGCTCACTGCTGAAGTTTTTCATTCCTTCGTTTACAGACAGTTGCTGCATCTTGCCCATAAGATCGGGATCGTCCATATCGAGCTCCATTACCAGTTGATCTGTTTCACTGAAAGCTTTTTTTGTAGCATCAGTAATAAAAAAGTCATCCGGGCAGATCATGTGGATTGTACCATACAAATAGGACGGTGACTCCAGGTCTTTACCTTCTATTTTCCAAAGCAATCCTTCCTGCTCTTTGTCCTGAGCTATAGAAAAAACAGGGACCAGTCCTGCTGAAAGAAGCAGAAGTATGGTGAGTAATTTTATGGTATTTTTTGTTAGCGTTTTCATTTTTCATTTAAGAGGTTATAATTCATAAAACTATTTTTACGGCCGTTTTAATTGAATTCATGAGATTAGTATCTCATTTTAGACGATTATTACAAAGGGTTTAAAAAATGTCATCCTGAGCCCATTTCATTATTTTCTGGTATTGATTTTGTTTAGTTTAACCGGTAAGTAGTGAATACCGTGGCAATGTGACCGGCTCAACTGCTATTTTTTAATCACCTAATCCCTGACCTATGCAAATCAACTGGTGGACCTTTCTTAACAAAACCCGTTTGAGGGACGGGGCTATTTTTCTTGCAGTTACAGCATTAATTACCCTCTTGCTTAATTATACCGTCTTTGTATTCATGCCATTTGATTTTCAGCGGGTGGTATTGTCTCTTGTAATTATTGGGCAGTTTTATCTGGCTGCGTTTATTTCCATACCCATCAAACCCACCTTTTGGCGCAGGCTTCTTTATGGGGTGATTTTCGTGTTTAACTTCTTTGTGTTTCGCGAACTGATTTTTGCTTTTAGTTCCCGCTCCGTTTCCAGGATATTTAACCTGGAAGTAGTCATCCTTATCCTGTTCCTGTTGGCGTTGTTTTCCAGGAGCATTCGCATGTATTTTTATCTGAGGGAACAGCTTGTCTTACTAAACCACTGGACGCAGCGGAAGATCCTGTTTAAGAAGCCAGAGGATCTCAGGCTAAACATGGGGAGAGAAGGAGAGATGGCGATCCATCCGAATGAACTGGTCTATATACGAACTAAAGCTGCCGGAGATCATACTAAAATCTTTGGAATAAAGCTCAGACAACCTAAGGGCGTGCAAGCCAGGCTTTTTGAACATGAAACGACAACCTACAGAAATTTCGACCAGGTTCTCAAGCTGCTCCGGCATTATCCACAGTTTAAGAAGATCCATACCAGCGCTGTCATCAATACTGTTTATCCTTTTGAAACAAAAGACGGGATTTTGAAGATCGAAGGGAGGAGGTTTAAGGTAAGGCAGGGAAATGCCTGAAGTGCACTTTTTTGTTTTATTGAAAGTCCCGAATATCTTTCCTTTTTGGGATTTAATCTATGATATCATTGAACTAGTCTTTGTCTTTTTGAAAGTTGATATTCTTTTTATTTATTTTAAATTAAGAACCTAAAATAAGTGTAGATCTTACGATTATTTATCTTTGAGTCTACTTAGGTTTCACCCGACATCAACCCTTAAATTCCAAATATGGAAGATTTCATAATTTTCGCAGTATCAGTTCTTGGAGCAGGTGCTGTACTTACCCTGGCTAATTACCTCATTTTAAAGCGATCATTGCTTTCGGTAATCGGAGTAATGATCATAGGCGTATCTGTTTGGATTGCCTTATTGACCTATTTTATTGCGACTTTTGGTTTGACACATCTTTTTTGGGTGCTTCCATTGGGCGTAGTAGTAATTGCTGCAGTTTTTGGCTATATCATCAAGAAAATCAGAAAACCTTTTGCTTCAATACTCCATACCCTTGACAGTCTGTCTTCCGGACATCTGGAAGTTGATTTTGATCCCAGGATTGGGGATAGGAGTGATGAAATTGGCCGTATTTTCAGAGGTTTTTCCAGGTATGTAGAGAAGGTTAAGAAGTCTACCATATTTGCTACGGAGATCGGTAACGGCAATTTAAATACCGAATTTGTAGCCAATGATTCAGATGCATTGGGGAATTCACTGATTAAAATGAGAGATAATATGCGATCAGTGATCGAGGATGCAAAAAATGTAGTAAAAGAAGCCTCAGAAGAAGGAAAGCTGGAGGTAAGGATAAGCACGGATGAAAAAGAGGGAGCGTGGAAAGAACTGGGGGACGCTCTAAATAGCCTTTTAGTATCATTCTCAGAGCCTTTGATGAATCTCAACAAGATCATTGTCAGTATGGCAGAGGGCGATCTAACGCACCGATATACGGCAGAGGCTAAAGGTGATATCCAAAAAATGGCCGATAATCTCAATTCAGCGCTCGATAATATAGACGGACTTCTAAACCAGGTGTCTATCAATGCTAATGTCATCGAGGAATCAACCAGTGAGATGAAAGTATCCAGTGAGGAAATGAGTACTAATACTAACGAAATAGCCTCATCTATTACTGAAATGAGCAACGGCGCTCAAATGCAGGTATCTAAGGTTGATGAAGCTTCAACTCTGATAGAAGGGATATTAAACTCGTCTAATGAGATGGGATCCAAAGCTGAAACCATTCATCATGCTGCAAAACAAGGTGTGGAAACCAGTGAAAAAGGTCTCTCACTTGTTACGGAGTTAGTTAGTGATATGGGGAATATTTCGGCTTTCGCACGAAAGACTAACGAGTCTATCAAGGTATTAACAGAGCGCTCCAATGAGATCACCCGTGTCCTGGGAGTGATTACGGACATTGCTTCTCAAACAAACTTGTTGGCTTTAAACGCTGCCATTGAGGCGGCTCAGGCAGGAGATGCCGGTCGCGGGTTTGCGGTAGTTGCCGAAGAAATAAGAAAGCTTGCTGAGGATTCAAAGAAATCAGCAAAGGAAATTGAAACGCTTGTAAAGGATGTACAGACTGATACTACTCAGGCTGCCAGTGTAATGGAAGAAATGGTGAGTAGTGTGAGTAGTGGGGAGGAGACTTCAAAGGTGGCTTCTGGGTCATTCAAGGAAATTCTTGAATCATCAAGAGAAACACTCAGTTTTTCTGAAGAAATTCTCAATGCAACAAAACAACAGATAACGGATATCAATAACGTCGTTTCTATTTCGGAGAGCATTGTTGTTATTGCGGAAGAGACAGCTGCGGGTACTGAACAAATTGCCAGCTCAGCAACGGAACTTTCATCAGGTATGAGTATATACAATCAAAAAACATTGGACCTGGCCAGTGTAGCCGAATCCTTCAAAGAGGGTATAAGTATGTTGAAGCTTTCAGGTGCGGGCAGTGATAATAAGGTGATTTTTGGCATGAAAGAAGCCTATGAGAAGGAGAAATCTTTGCTGGATTCGCTTCTTAATAATATGCCTGATTCCATATATTTCAAAGATCTGAAAAGCAAGTTTATCAGAGTTAGTAAGTCAATGCTAGACCTGCATGGGTTGAAAAGAATGGAAGATATTGTAGGCAAATCTGACTTTGATTTCTTTGGGGATCATGCTAAAAATGCATATGAAGATGAGCAAGAGATAATAAAGACCAAGCAACCCCTTTTAAATAAAATAGAAAAAGAAGACAAAAAAGACGGCTCGGTCAGCTTTGTATCCACTACTAAACTCCCACTTGTAGATCAGGAGGAAAATGTGATTGGTACCTTTGGTATTTCCAGAGATATCACTGACTTCAAAATTGCAGAGGAAGAACTAAGAGAAAAAGCTGACAAGCTTAAGCACTGCGAGGATGAGAATGAAAAGCTTAAAAAACAATTGTCGCGCTAACATAGATCTTTCCAGCATAGATTTGATTAATATAATAAATGGGCCATTTTATCGAAAAGTGGCCCTGTTTTTTTTGTTTAGGCTCATTTGGAAGGATATTGCAAATTAAACACCTGATTATTCATTGGAAAATGAATGATTTTGGTTGAATCCTTAAAGTTGCACTTTTCTGAATTTATCTGAAAGCGCAAACTAAAAATTACCACTTAAGATGATCCGCTACTTCTGCCTATTTCTAATTTCACTTTATTTACATCCCACTTTTGCTGATATTACAACTAGTTCTACTCTCATAATATCTTCAAATGAAACTCACACTAACATTATCATCCAAAGTGGAGGTGTCATTACCATCCAATCAGGAGTTACAGTGAATGTATCTTATTTAACTGTTGAGATTGGTGGTAAGATTATCATTGAAGATGGTGCCTTTTTAGATTGGCCGTCAACAGGTAATGCTAATATTCGTGACTCTGTGGTCGTTCGGGGAGATGTAAACATGCAGGGCAATATCTACCTTGAGAACAATGGAGTTATATATGTTACTTCCACTGGAACATTTGATGCTGGTAATTCTGGCGGTTCTCTGAGTAATTCAGGGGGCAAGATCAAAATTGATAATGGTGGTGAAATGAATATAGAAAATTACCAGAACTATGGAGGAGCTAATATTGAGGTTGACGGAATCTTAAATGTCAATGGGGACATGACGAACGCTGGTACTATAGAGGGTAATGGGGTCATGTACGTCAGTGGTACCACGACGAATCAATCTGGAGGAACAATATTTGGAGATGGCTCATCTAGTCCGGATTGTACGTCAGGATGTGGAGATGTTTCACTGCCTGTTAGCCTTCTGGGGTTTAGTGTTCAGGTTACTCAGGAGCAAGCTGCTATACTCACCTGGGAAACTGCAAGCGAGCAGGACAATGATTATTTCACAATAGAAAAGTCCTACGACGGACGCTCTTACCTGAAGGCAGATCAGGTTTCGGGTAATGGGACGACACCATTTGCAAGCAGGTATGATTGGCGAGACGAAAGTTCATTGAGAGGTCTGACTTATTACCGGTTGAGTCAGACGGATTTTGATGGCACCACTAAGGTCATTGCACTAAAAGCGATTTCACCAAAAAAGGATGAATCACCCTTTTCGTTTTATCCAAATCCTGTGTCAATTGGAGAAAGTATTTTTATTAGCGGTTTTGTCCCTGACCAAATCAGCCTGTATAATCAGGGTGGCCAGTTGGTAGGTACTTTCAGACCCCTGGATACACGTGTAGCAATACCAGCCCTTACACCTGGTGTCTATATTATCAAGTTTGATTCAAAGGAAAAGGCAATTACCAAAAAGTTGATTGTTCGTTAATTCCTTTACAAAGTGGGTAGTTCAGGGTAGTCTTTCCAGTACTTCACTTTTTCATCCCAAACAGCATCCAGACCGATAGCAACACATTTTGATGCCAGTCCCCCCGTATACACATTTGATTCAGGTTGTCGTTTTTCAAAAATACAGTTTCTGAATTCTATCAATGCTTCTTTTGAGGGGTTTTCACCATTTGCGTCTATGGGAGCACCCTCACCTTGTTCCCATGCCTGTATTGTGGCTCCTGACACACCATCTACCAGACCCAGTTCGCCCGGTTCTTTTCCCTCCAGGTAGATTTTAGCATGTACATAATCCAGGATTATGGTGGCTTTGCTTCCCAATACCTTAATCTGGTAATCCTGATAACCATTTGTTGTTGTGCATGAAAATGAGGCATCTATGCCGTTATCATACTCCATCAACAGGTGTACATTGTCGTAAGTCTCTCGTCCGTCTTTCCAGTGATCTATGCCTCCAAATCCGGAGATTTTAGATGGTAAAGCTTCTGTTGTCCAGTTGATAAAGTCAATTTGATGAGACATCAGCTCCGCGATCAATCCTCCGGAGTACTCTTTATACATCCGCCAGTTGATCAGCCTTTCCCATTTAGGGTCAGGAACCGATCTACGCCAGTTTCCATTACGATTCCACTGACAGTGAAAAGCAGTGACTTCACCGATGTACCCTGAACGGATGATTTTCCTGACTTTTCTGTAAAGCTCCGAGCTATGATACTGATGACCTGTCTGGAAGATTAGGTCTGAGTTGGCTTTGGCCTTGTTAATGGTTTTTTGGATTTCACTTATTCCGTCAACCATGGTTTTTTCGCAGTATACATGTTTGCCGGCATCCAGAGCGTCCATGGCCATTGATCCGTGCAGGGCGAAAGGTGTGGAAATAATTACAGCATCTATTTCCCGATTGTTCAGCAGCTCTTTGTAATCTTTATAGCCCTTCGCCGCTTCGGTTGCCAGGGCAAGCCCTTCATTTAAGCGAAAGGGGATTACATCACAGCAACCGGCCACCTCTATTCCTTCTACCTCCTGTATCAACCTCATCAGGCCTTGCCCCCGGCTGCCAGTACCAATTACACCAATCCTGATCGGGTCTTTCTTGCTAAATCCGGCAGTCTTATGAAGTCCTAATGTTAATCCTCCCGCGGCAAGGCCGGAACTGATTAGAAAAGTTCTTCTCTTCATCACTAAAAATTATACTTTTGGTTCCCAGCCAGGCTCGTATGTGCGACTCCATTTTGCCATGGCTGCATCATTGTCCAGTATTTTTCCCGTTTTGGAATCAATTTTTAACGCCTCTCCCATATCCTGGGAGATATTACCCAGGTGACAGAGTAATGTGCTTATAGCAGCCTCTTCTATGGGGGAGTTGAGCGGTGTATTTTCACGTATGCCTTTTACAAAATTGTCCATATGATTGATGTCAAGCGCACCCATACCCACAGTGTCCAGTGTATTGCTTGCGGCTCCTTCCTTTAGCTCCTTGATCACTTCGCCTGCTTTGTTGTAAACGATCGCTCCGTTTCTGGTTAAAATAGCATAACCCTCAGTACCATAGATGGCAGCTCCGCGTCCATGTCCGTAAATTTCCGCCGGATTACAGCTTTTGCCTTCCCAGGAGATTAATTTGTCATCACTATACTCGTAGTTAGCAATCTGAGTATCATAAAACTGCCAGTCATCGTCATAGTGATATCGGCCACCGGATGAACTAACCCTAGTCGGGTAATCTACCTGGAGCGCCCACCGGCAAATGTCGATCTCATGAGTACCGTTGTTATGAATCTCGCCGGTACCCCATTTGCGGTGCCAGTGCCAGTTATAATGGACCCAGATATCCTCAAAATCCTGCCGGGGTGCAGGCCCCTGCCAGAGCTCCCAGTTGAGCCATTCTGGTACAGGTACTTTTTGTGCACGGCCAATTGGTCCACGCGCATTGCTGTACCAGGCTTTGCCATAATAGGCATTTCCGATAATGCCTTCATGAATGTCTTTGATGGTTTGCATGGAGGTAGCAGCGCTGCGTTGCTGGTTGCCCATCTGTACGGTTCGTTTGTACTTTTTCTGTGCAGCTACAATGAGTTCACACTCACGAGGATTATGAGCACATGGTTTTTCCACATACACGTCTTTACCGTTTTCCATAGCCATGATAGCCATAGGTGCATGCCAATGCTCAGGAGTGGCTATGGCCACCGCATCCAGATCTCTTTTTTCGACAAGCTTTCTGAAATCCTCTATCTCTTTGGTTTTCCCTTCAATACCCCTCTCGGTCAGCATCTGTTTATATAATGCAAATTGACGGTTATCCACATCACAGATGTATCGGAGTGCAGCGTTTTCAGTTTTTGCTATAGCTGAACCCAAAGCTTTGCCCCGGCCATGGATGCCTGCCACTCCTATATTTACGCGTTCATTGGCGCCAATGATTCTGCTGTAGCTTGATGCAGACATAGCCATAGATAGCCCGACAGTCCCTAATGCGCTTTTCTTAATAAAATCTCTTCTGCTTTTTACCATCATAGTTCCCGGATTTTGATGCTTCTAAAACTAACTTCATTGCCATGGTCCTGCAGGAGGATACTTCCTTCAGACCATCGGCCAAAATTTTCCCACTTTTGGTACTTGCTGTAATGCACCAACGCTTCAAACATTTGTGAAAAACGATCGTATTCTACAGTCTTTTCGTTGTTGAGCCAATGCTCCACTTTCCCATCTTTTGATACGATTCGGGCTTTGTTCCACTGACCTACTCCTTTAAATTGTTTTCCTCTACCCGGGGTGTTCAGGTTTTTGGCGGTAATGAGATCATACAATGACCCGATGGTTCGGTTACCCATCACACCCATTTTCGCGTCCGGATGGTTTTTGTCATCGAGTATTTGAAATTCACATCCAATTGCTGAGCCTGCACCTTTGTTTAGCGTCGGGTCTACAAAATACTTGATACCACTGTTGGCTCCTTCTGTAATTTTAAATTCCAGTTCCAGTTCAAAGTCACTGTAGTTTTTAGTGGTGACGATATCACCGGGACCAGTGGACTCGCCACCGTCAGTAGCTTCTACAGTCAGGACTCCATCCGCTATGGTCCAGCCTTTTTCGGGAAATTTATCCAGCTTGGCTCCACGCCATCCATTGGAGGTTTTCCCATCCCAGAGCAAGCGCCATCCATGATTGATCTCCCAGAGGGTAAGTTCATTTTTCAGGTAGCTGATTTGGGAAACTTGTGGGTCAGGACCCCACAGATATGGTACAATATCTTCCGTAAGTATCCGAATGTTTTTCCATTTCACCTCATAACCTTCTTCCTCTTTGCTGCCAATGCTATGTACTTGCAGACCAATAAAGCCTTCTGAGGTGAGGTCGTCTACCAGGTAGCTGCACATTTGACCATTGATGTAGGTTCTGATCACTGAACCAAAGCATTCGATCCGTATCGTATTCCAGGTTGCTAGCTTAAAGGCGTCTTGTGCTTTTGTATTTCTACTAAGCGGATAAAGCCAGCCTCTGCGCTGCTCATCGTAGATCCCTCCGGAAAATTTTCTGGAAGAAGGGTCAATCTCACATTGATAACCGTTGACTACACCGCCTTCTTTCAGGTTGCTGCGAAACTGAATGCCGGAGTTTAAATGGTTTGGCAGCATAATCTCCAGCTCCAGGATGAAATCAGAATATTTTTCCTTTGTACACAGAAAAGTATTTGGAGAGTTGAGAACTGCTGTGCCTGTAATTACTTCACCTTCAATCTCATAGGTAGCTTTTCCTCCTTGTTTTTCCCAGTTTTCAAGGTCTTTCCCATTGAAGAGTGGTTCCCAGCTTTGTGCTGACAGAGCTAATGTGGTACTCGTGAATAGTAAGGTTAAAAATGATCTCATTGGTTTAATTTTTATTGGAGGTTTAAGTTAATGGAAATTGTGTCACAATTACATAGAATAAACACCAAAGTCGTCGCGCCATCAAATAAAATAGATTCATTCGGTACTCTTGTCAAGTTTGCAACTATGATCATTCAATATAACTTAACAAAGCCGCTATTCATAAAAAACATCCTGAAGTCTTATTTCCAATCCTTTTAAGAGGTTTGACCTGACGGTGTCTTCCCGTACAAATTTGCCTTTGGGGACATATGTTCCGGAATCATTCAGTTCAAAAACCTCCATAACGCTTTCACCCGGGTACACCACCCAGTATTCCTTCACCCGTGCTCTTCATAAAGTTCAAATTTATCCTTCAGGTTTTTCTGCTATACTACTCGATGGGAAATACCCGCTCATGATGAATGGCAAATGATATTTCTTCTGCAGAACTTAACTTTTTAGAATAGTCATAAGCCCACAGACAGGTCTTGCCTGCTTTTAGCCGTACTTTGTGGAATGGGCCACTAAATATTACCCGGTCAATTGTTCCTTCAAGATCTCCTTGCCCTATGCTGATATCCTCAGCCCATATTCCAAAAGAGGCATTGTTTGACGGGGCAAAACCTGGAGCCAGTTCCAATAGTTTTTCCCGACTGATCATACTGTAAAAGCCAATAAGGTCAGCTACATGAGCATAGGCTGGCTGCTGGTAAATGGCTTGTGGGGTTCCCTCACGGGCTACCTGTCCGTTTCTCAAAACCACCAGCCTGTCAGCAATCTCGAGGGCATCCCTGCTATCATGGGTGATCATGATCACTGCAGTATTGGTTTCCCTGGCCAGGCTTTCAATCTCTTGTAAAAGTGTGGATTTTGATACCAGGTCCAGGTTGCTGAATGGTTCATCGAAAAGCAATACTTCGGGGTCTGTAGCAAGTGCCATAGCGATGGCTACACGTTGTTTTTCTCCACCTGAAATCTCATGAACGTACTGATTTCTCAGGCTTGTAATTCTGCACAGCTCGAGCAGCTCGTCGATTCGTTCTTTTCGATAGCCCGGGACATATTCCAGCAATGCATTGTTAAGGTTTTCGCCCACAGTCATCCGGTGGTGAAGTTTGAAATCCTGGTGAACCAATCGAATTTCCTCATGTCCCGGTACGAGTTTATCTTCAGGTCCTTCGAGCTTTCTGCCGTGGAATCGTATTTCTCCTTCGTCGGGCTGGATCAGGCCGGCGATCATTTTGATCAGGGTGGTTTTACCGGAACCGGACTGCCCGATTACGGCCAGTACCTCACCTTCATTTAGTTCCAGAGAGATGTTATTTACAGCAGGATGATCCTGATCGTATGATTTACTGATCGAGTGCGTGGTGAGTAATGCCAAATGAGCTAGATTTTCTTCTGCGAACAAAAGTAGTGGTAAAGAAAGGAAAACAGCCAATGGTTGGAATGGCCCGGCTTATAGTGTAATGTTTTTCACCAAATAATTTACTCTTCTAGTGGTGAAGGTACAGTAGGAGCATATCTTGCTGAGTTATTGTACTGACGGCTTGTGTTGTTGTATTCAAAAGCTTCCACCAAAATGGATTGAGGCATTATTAAGGAGACAGGAATGCCGCCCTGGGTTCCGCTACCCCACATTTTAGTACAGGCCATATTTTCATCTGACATTGCCACCAGCCTGAACAACGAGTTGTTGCTGGCTAAATTCAGATAATCCATTCTCACTGGGGTTTCTTTACCTGTATTTACGTCCACTTTAAAAGCTCGAAAAAGTGTTGAAAGGTCAGCTTCAATTTCCAGGGGACGTATAATCAATGCATATTCCAGCCCCTTTTGCCTGGCTTTTTCTATCAGTTTCTGTTTCAGTTCTTTAGATGGTACAGGGTTTTTGGCTGAAATTGTCAGGACTCCCGGAGACACGGATTTGTATGTGCCTCCGAAGTTCAGGTTAATTCGGTTATGCCCGTTAGATCTTTTGGCCAGTGGTGCAGGAGTCCTGCCGTTCAGCTGTGCAACCATCCGACCATCCCGGATCAATACCAGGCTGTCAGGAGGTATGACACCTTCTGCGTCAATTGAGAAGCTTCCATATAGTGGTTTTTTATGATACTTTTTGATGTGTGGTGTGGCAGTTATGGTAAGTTCATTGCTGGCGATCTTTTGAGGTGGGCGACTGATTTCTTTTTCCAGGTTGTTAATGTACACATTCACGAGTTCCTTATCGTTGTTTGATAAATCGGATCGTTTGGCTATGATCGTTTGGCTCCCGGAGTACAGATTGCTCAGTAAGAACTCCCCGACCAGACCTCCTTCTATTAGTACAGGTCCGTAGTAGATCTCTTCAAATTTTTCCTGTTCTATAGTTTGTCGGATGAATCCTTTTACCTTTTTTAGGTCTTTCAATATCATCTCATAATCTAATGTATCCTGAAACAGGTAAGTGATGTTCTGATTGAAGAGGGACTGTTCGTTGTCTAGAAGCTGAATAGATGCCACGAGGTAACCCATTTTTTGTGGGATGACTACCTCCGTTCCTTCAGAATTTACAAAATAGTAATTGGCACCCGTTTGCTGATACCAAATATGGGATCGCATAAACCTTTTATCCATAAGTTTTTCACTCAGATCAGCCACTGCCAGCTCCGTTTTATGCTGATCGGGCAGTGTGATTTCTTGTCTCATATTTCGCTTTACCACTTCAGCTTTTGAAAAGTCCTTTAAGGGTAAACTATCAATACCCAGCTTTGCGTATAGCTCTGACTTACTTTTATGAAGCTTAGAAGCTGCTTTATAGATGTTGTTGGTAGAGATCCAGAAGGACCGTCTGATGCCCTGGTAGTTATCGTCCAATGGCATTCCCTCGTAGCCTGATTCCTGTTCGAATGAAGTCTTGGGGTCATTATAATTTTCATCATTTACCGCATAGCTTCCTACCATTACACGGGTGTCCCAGCTACGTGAGCTATCCAGAGAAGACCTGAGAACGCCTCCCATCAAAGCGCTGATAGCAAGGGTCTTTACCTGTGATACCCCATAGCCAATAAAAAAGGGATCGTCATAGCCTTCAAGAGAAAGTTCTTTCATGTTTCTTTTTAGCTCGTCATTCATTGCTTTCAGCACGGCATCCTGAGCCGACAGCTGTAGTATGAATATAAAAAATAGAGAACCTGTCAGGTAGTATCGTTTCATTCTTTTGAGGCGCTAGGTTGTGGTAAGATTGGTTTTTTCAGGCTTGATTCGGGCTTTTTCTGAGTTTCTATTTTTCGCACAAACAGAGGAGGTGCAATGGCTGTTACTGGTACATATCCTGATTCCGCACCGCAATACCCATAAAAGATCTCATGCGTTTCGCCGGTTGCTTTGATCTCTGAAAACATAGTAAGGGGTGTGCCTATCAGGTCGATACCACGGACCAGCTCATTCGGACGTCCATCTACAAATACCTTGTAAACTTCTGTAGGCGTGATGCTAAATGCGTTGGGCTGATATCGGTCAGTCATGGTGTACCCACCTGCTACACGCTTGATGAAATACCCAAAAGGCTTTCCTTGTTTCTTACATTCTTTGATCAGTAATTTTCTTAGTTTCTCATCAGAGTAAGTTTTTTCAGAAGTCACGATCATGTTGGATTGTCTGGTTACAGGATCCATCGCTCCTTGTGCCCTTGAATGGCCGTTGGATTGCTGTCCTTCCGAAAGCGGTCGTCTGGATCTTAAGAAATCCCGGAGTACTCCATTTTCTACTAACTCTACACGCCGTGCTGCCACACCCTCATCATCATATTTATAACTTCCTGTGAGGAGCATACCGTTAAACTCAGTTGCTGCAGGATCGAAAGTGACGTTTAGAAATTTTGGGAGCACTTTTTTTCCAAGTTTTTCTTTGAATGTTTGTGAATCTTCTTCCTTTTTAAGTCGATCGGCTTCTACACGATGACCAAAAATTTCATGGAAGAAAACTCCTGCAGCGCTACCTGAAAAGATGGCTGGTCCCGAGTAGGGCTCTGCATTTTTAGCGGATTTCATTTTTTCCAGCGTATTGATCATTTCCCTGATCTCTTCTTTTACCAGATCACCGCCGGGCAGTTCTTCAGGAGTAAGTGCAAAGAAGCTTCGGTGAAGTGGAATTACATTGCCATCTTTTGATCTGGTTGAAGCATTTATCTGTATCTCAGCGCGTTGCTCATTTTGCCTAATGACGCTTCCCTCGCTACTTATGAAATACTTTGGTCCATAGGTAAACCGCATCATGATATCTCCATCAATAAAATCATCTCCTTCTAAGAAGAGTGCTGACCAGCTTTTCAGTTTTTCAATCCAGACATTTACTTCTGGCGTAACTTTCCCTGAGTCCGGTAAGGTTTCTATGTAGTTGACCACCGGTTCTCTTGTGAAATCGGCACTGGTTTTTTCTTTTTCATCTTCAGATTGTTGGGCTAATGAATAAGCAGCAGATGCCATTTTATAATTCAGATCCGTAGCCAGCCATGCAGATTGTCTGATAGATCCAGGGTCGTTATTCAGCGGCAATGGTATCGCGTTGTTTCCCCCGTAATTAAAATTATTTTTTGAATTGTGGGTATTGTCATAATCATAACTACCAACTCTTACAGAAGGGTTTAGTAATCTTACGCGTTCTTTACTTGTACGCATCAAACTTCCAAAAGAAGCTTCCAGGTAATACGCTGTCAGGTCCGTGACACGATAGCTAATGAAATATACAGGAGTAGGTTCCTTAGTGAGTATTTCGAATTCACGTTCCTGCTCCTCTTTTAGAATTTTGATGAGCTCATCTTCCTGTCCTAAGCAGATCGTTTGAATACAACAGAATAATAAGAGGGAGAATAAATTTTTACTGAACATCAAATTGCAATTTGTGGCTCGAATATAACAAATTCATTTTTTTGGGAACCCTCTGATAGCGGGAGATTAAAAGGCTACTGGATGAAGCGTCCGGGGTTTCGTTGAATAGAGAAAAAATTTTGACGGTCTCCTGATCAACTATCGCATCGGGATTTGTAAAAAGATACCTGATTGTATAAAAAAACCCAGCCTTTTGGAGGCTGGGTTGGCACCTTCATTAAAGGATGAAGCATGCTTTATCTGTCACGCTGGTTAAAAGTCTACTCAAGAAGTCATTTCAGGAAACAACGTTCCGGTCTTGGGCAGGGCCTGCCTTTTCAAATGCTTCAGGTAGAGCTGAGCACAGGCATGTGCATCACTGAGGGCATCGTGGTGATCCAGGGGGATTCGGTATTTTTTGCTGAGGTAAGCCAGACCGCGTTTGTATATTTTACGAGTGCATCGCTCTTCGAAGACTGGTTGTATCTGGTCGTAGTATGCAAGGGTGCTACGCAGGCAGTTTACATCAAACCCGGAATTGTGGGCTACCACCACCTGGTCTTCAATGTAGGGTTTCATTTCCCACCATACTTTATCAAAATCCGGGGCATCTTTCGTATCCTCAGGGCGGATGCCATGGACTTCCACGTTTTTATGGTAATAGCGGTTTTGAGGAGGACGAACCAGGCGATCGATTTCCTTTACAATCTCACCATTTTCAACCCGGATCAACCCAACCTGACAAATGCTGACAGGATCCCACTGGGCTGTTTCAAAGTCTATGGCCGTAAAGTCCTCGATCATGGGTAAATCTATTCATTTTTCACTTTTATCCGGATCTCCAGTGTCTGAAAAAGGTGAAGGCTAATCAAAATCAGTCCGTAACATGCCAGTGGTCATTTTTAAGTTTAGAACAGGGAGATAACTTCAAGTCCAACAAAATGCCTCGGAGTTCCCTAAATGAAAACCAGTAGAAGAGATTTTATCAAAATATCAGGAGCTGGAATTGGTACAGCAACATTAGGTAGCTCTGTTTTTAGTTGGGCTAATGGCAAGCTGCTGAACAATGCCATTCCAGAACCCAGGGCATTTGACCGGACTCCTACTTATTGTGAAGTGTGCTTTTGGAAGTGTGCGGGGTGGGTCACTAAAAATAAAGATGGTGAGATATGGAAAGTAGAAGGGCACGATGATGATCCACATTGCAATGACCGTTTATGCCCCCGTGGTACCGGAGGGGTGGGAATGTATTATGATGAAGATCGCTTAAAACATCCCCTTATCCGGGTAGAACAAAATGGTAAACAGGTATTTAAGCAAGCCACCTGGGCAGAGGCTTTCAAAGTGATTGGTGACAAGATGAAAGCCATTGCAAAAAAGCATGGACCAGAGTGTGTTGCCTTATTCACACACGGTTCAGGGGGTAAATTTCTGGGGCACTTGTTAAAAGCTTTTGGTTCACCGCATATTGCGGCACCAAGCTTTGCTCAGTGCAGAGGTCCTCGCGAGGTAGCTTTTTATACGACTTTTGGCGAGGGGGTCTATTCACCTGAGCGTACAGATATTCGCGATACCAGATGTCTGGTGCTGATCGGCAGTCATATTGGTGAAAATATGCACAATGGCCAGGTCCAGGAAATGTCGGAGGCCATCGACAAAGGAGCCAGCATCATTACAGTGGATCCAAGGTTTTCAACTGCTGCAAGCAAATCCAAATTTTGGTTACCGATAAAACCCGCAACTGATATAGCGTTGCTTCTGGCATGGATGCATGTGATCATCAACGAGGAGTGGTACGATAAAGAATATGTTGAGAAGTATACCTTCGGATTTGATCACTTAAAAGCCCATGTTCAGCCATTCACTCCAGAGTGGGCTTATGGGATCACAACTATTGAGCCTAAAATAATCCGTGAGACTGCCCGCGAAATGGCCAATGCTTCACCGGCTGTGATCGTTCACCCGGGAAGGCATGTGACATGGTATGGAGATGATACCCAGCGCCTCAGAGCAGTAGCTATCCTCAATGCTTTGCTGGGTTCCTGGGGTAGAAGAGGAGGATTTTATAACCCAGAGAAGGTAACTATTCCTGACTTTCCCCATCCACCTTATCCCAAGCCAAAGCGTACCTGGAAAGATGCTTTCCCCGGTCAGTACAATCTTGCTACAGAAATACTCTCCAATGGGCTATGCGATGCTACCATACCTTCGGCCGCCCGGGATTGCAACATCAGGGGCTGGATCGTCAATGGCACCAATCTCATTCATACGTTACCCGATCAGGCCAATACACTCAAAGCCATCGAGTCACTGGAAATGCTGGTAGTTATTGATACTATGCCTATGGAGATCACCGGATATGCAGATGTGGTGCTGCCAGAATGTACCTACCTCGAGCGTTATGATGCCATTCGGGATTCCTTACATCGGGAGCCTGTCATCTCTCTACGAATGCCAGCCGCTAAGCCTAAGTACAACTCGAAACCTGACTGGTGGATTGCGCAACAATTAGGCTATGAACTTGGTTTGGATGCGTATTTTAGGTTTAAGGATGTCGAGGAGGTGCTGGACTGGCAGCTGAAGCAGGTAGGTAGCTCGCTGGAAGAAATGAAGCGTATAGGGGTTAAAAAATTCAAACGGGAGTATGACAATCTCTACCTGATTGATGGACAAGATTATACTTTCAATACCAATACAGGTAAAATCGAGCTTTACTCGACTGATATGGCCAATGAAGGATTTGATCCGCTTCCGGTTTATACAGAGCATCCGCAACCACAGCCTGGTTATTATCGACTGAATTATGGTCGGGCACCGGCTCATACTTTTAGCAGAACGTCGAATAACCCCAATTTGGTGGACATCATGCCAGAGAATGAACTCTGGGTTAATCCCAAAGTGGCTAAGCTCTGGGCTCTGAATAATGGCCAGTACGTGTGGCTTAAAAATCAGGACGGAATAGTCTCTACCTTCTCCATAAAAGTACGGATTACGGAAAGGATCAGATGGGACTCAGTGTTTATGGTTCATGGTTTTGGTCATACGGCAAAAAGGCTGAGCCGGGCTTTTGGAAAAGGCGCAAGTGATACTGAGCTAATGAGCAATGTGATGTTGGACCCTATCATGGGCGGTACGGGAATGCGGGGAAATTTTGTAACCCTCCTGACTGAAAAACCTGAAAACATAGACCAGTCATGAGATACGCAATGGCCATCGATACCAAAAAATGTGTAGGCTGTAGTGACTGTGTAGTAGCCTGCCAGTTGGAAAACAACGTGCCTGTAGGATATTGTCGGGATTGGATCGTAGAAACCACAAGTGGTACATACCCTGATCTGCAACTAGAGTTTCGTTCTGAAAGGTGTCATCACTGCGCCAATGCACCTTGCGTGAGGTGTTGTCCTACGGGAGCCAGTCATATCGAAGAAGGCGGAGTAGTACTGGTCGACCCGGATATGTGCATTGGCTGTGGGGCTTGTATAGCTTCCTGTCCGTATGATGCCCGTTACCCACATCCTGACGGATATGTAGATAAGTGTACGTTTTGTATTCACAAGGTAAGAAAGGGCGAGCAACCAGTTTGTGTGGAAGTTTGCCCGACCCATTGTCTTTACTTCGGAGATCTGGATGACCCTAATAGTGAAGTTTCGAAAGAGATCAAAACCAGAAAGTACAAACGACTCAAGACCGAGGCAGGTACTGATCCGCAGTTGTATTTCTTAATATGATGAAAAATGGAAGAAGAGATTATCGTAAGTGGCCGAATGAATTATAAAGTGGATCCAGCACTCCATATATGGGGTTGGGAAATTGCTTTTTACCTGTTTGTAGGGGGATTGGCGGCCGGGTTATTATTTTTTGCTTCATATTACTACCTGAGAGGGAAGGAAAAAGACTATCCGGCTACAGTAAAATGGGCACCAATGATCGCTCCGTTTATCCTGATCCTTGGGCTGGGGGCGCTGTTCCTGGACCTTCACCACAAACTGTACTTTTGGAGGCTTTATACAACGATCCGGCTTGAATCACCAATGTCATGGGGAGCCTGGACATTGCTGGTGATCACTCCACTTTCCATCATATGGAGCGCTACTTATATGCGGGAAGTTTTCCCAAAATGGAGCTGGAGGTTTCAGTGGTTGTATAGACTGGTGGCCTTTTTCATTAAATACCGCAGGTTGCTGGCCTGGGTCATGATCTTTTACTCCGTGATCCTTGGTATCTATACTGGTATTTTGCTTTCTGCATTCAATGCCAGGCCATTGTGGAACACATCTATTTTGGGACCATTGTTTCTGGCTTCCGGGTTATCGGCAGGAGCGGCGGTGATCATGGGGCTTAGTAAGAATAAGCCGGAACGTAAACTTTTTAGTAGGCTGGATCTCATCATCATTGGTGTGGAGCTTTTCTTTATCATCCACCTTTTTATGGGCTTAATGGCAAGTACAGAGGTACAGATAGAAGCTGCGAAATTGTTCCTGGGAGGACCCTATACGCTTCCTTTCTGGATTTTCGTGGTTTTCATTGGGATGATCGTACCGGCATTGCTGGAATTTCTGGAACTACGCGGGCAAAAAATACCTGTGATCCTTCCGGTTACTTTTATTCTGATTGGAAATATTATGTTGAGGTTCATCATTGTCTACGCCGGGCAGGCTAGCAGATATTTATATTGATCATGTCACATCATAATTATATCACCGGAAAAAGTAAGTACATGAATCCCTATCTGGCCGGAATCATTTTAGGGTTAGTACTACTGCTATCATTTTATCTTACCGGTCGAGGACTGGGAGCAAGTGGAGCTATGAAAAGTGTGGTAGTGACTACTGTTGAAACTGTAAGTCATGAAAAAGCTGTGGAATCGGATTTTTATGGCAAATATATCGAAGATGGAACCAGTCCGATGAACAGCTGGCTGGTGTTCCAGGTCTTGGGGGTGCTGGTTGGAGGGTTTCTTTCCGGGGCGTTCTCAGGTCGTTTGTCTTTGAAGACGGAGCATTCTCCTTCTATTACAAAGCGTAAACGAATCATTCTGGCAGTCATCGGTGGTGCTTTGTTTGGCTTCGGGTCACAGTTTGGTCGTGGATGTACCAGTGGAGCTGCACTTAGTGGTATGGCTACTTTGTCACTGGCGGGTTTTGTGACGATGATAGCCATTTTCGGGACGGCTTATTTATTTGCATATTTCTTCAGAAAAAACTGGATATAGCATGGGACCTGTAATACCACTATTTGAAATATCTCAAGAGCTTAATTTCCTTGTAGCTTTTATCATAGGTATTGGTTTTGGATTTGCCCTGGAGCAAGCGGGTTTTTCTTCCAGCAGGAAGCTGGCTGGTATGTTTTATGGCTATGACACCACCGTGTTAAAAGTATTCTTCACAGCAGCTATCGTGGCAATGACCGGTCTGGTATATCTCAATTATTTTGAACTGATAGATATGAGTATTGTCTATGTCAACGAATATTACGCCAACTCAGCAATTATCGGTGGTGTGATCATGGGTATTGGCTTTATCGTTGGTGGTTTTTGCCCGGGTACCAGTGTTTGTGCTGCGGCTATAGGCAAGATAGATGCCATGGCCTATCTGGGAGGATCTTTAATTGGCATATTTCTTTTCGGAGAAACCTATCCATTGTGGAAGGATATTTATATGAAAAATTATCTCGGAGGGGTAAAGCTCTCAGATATCATTGGACTTTCAGATGGCTTGTTCGCCCTATTAGTAATTGTCGCTGCTGTGGCAATGTTTTGGTTGGGAGAGTGGGCTGAAAGAAAGTTTAAGCGACCGGACATTTCAAAAGAATTGTAAATCATTAAAGAAAATGAAAGGTAGAATTATATTTTCAGTTGTAGTAGTGACTTTGGGACTTACTGGTGCAATGCTTCCAACAAAAAAGAACGATTCCATAGCCCTCAATGAAAAAGAGCTATTGAAAGAGATGCTGCTTTCAAAAAATTACGTGTCTGCTGATGAGTTGGCTGAGCTACTCATTTCAGGGGATCCTTCCATTCAGTTGATAGATGTTCGTCCGGCTGATGAGTTTAAAGATGCTCTGCCTCGAGCTATCAGCATCCCGTTCGACAGTCTTTTCAATGAAGATAATGCTTATGTCTTTGACCAATCTGTCTTCAAAAACATCATTTACGGAAAGGACGATAAAGTGGCTACACAGGTTTGGATGATTATGAAACAGCAAGGATATAAAAATAATTACCTCCTTAAAGGTGGTTTGAAAGGCTGGGAGGAGACCATCCTGGATCCAAAATACCCCCCTCAAACTGCCTCACAAGCGGAAATAGACCTGTACCAAAAACGAATGGCTTCCAGGCTATATTTCACTGGAGCAAAGGCTTTGCCGGCTGTTGAGTTTACACCGATCATCCCGGTACAGGGAAGGAAAGAGAAAAAAGTGGAAGGTGGTTGCAGTTAAAAAAAATTAAACACATGAAGTCAAGCATAATACCTCTCGGAATCGTGGTAATCTCACTGTTAGGATTCCTGCTGATAGCAACTTTTTATGCTGACAGGAGCCAATTTGTGTATACCGGGAAGGAAATGCATAAACTCATACAACAAGTAGATTATGAGATTGATACCAGTCAACTCCGGGCACTTAAAGAGCCAATTCTTATTGATATTCGAGATCGTGATACTTACGAGATGAATTCAGTGGGCCTGGCTATTAATATACCTTTATCCAATATTTTGAGTGGGGAATACAAATCAATTTTGAGCTCCGGGTCACCTAAAGTTCTCCTTGCCTATGAATCTATAGATGCGCATGAAACCTGGGTGCTTTTAACGCAGCTTGGTTATACGGATTTGTATATAATCGACTCAAAATCACTCGTAGGTAATTAGTCATCATCCCGTGATTGAGTTCCCGGCTGAATACTTCTCTTCGAAGAAGCAGGAATTACTTACACAAATGAGGCTATAAACTTATCTGTTATAGGTCACCCTGTAAATCGTACCACTAAGGTCATCAGAGATCAGCAGTGAACCATCTTCCATGAAAAGTACATCTACCGGGCGGCCCCAGGCTGTATTGGTCTCCTCATTGAGAAAACCTGTAATAAAGGGATCATAAGATACACCTTCTCCGTTTTCCAGTGTCACTGTAGTGATGCGGTGTCCTGTGTGACCTGCTTCCGGTGACCGGTTCCATGATCCGTGCTCAGCTATGAAAGCGAGATTTTTATATTGATCCGGGAACATATTGCCGGTATAAAATTTCACTCCAAGGGGAGCCACATGGGGACCAAGGTTTTGGGTCGGTGCTACGAAATCGCTACAGGGGTACTTATCTCCAAATTCCGGGTCTTTGATATAACCACCATGGCAGTAAGGGTAGCCAAAATGCTGGCCTTGCTCAGTTACATGGTTAAACTCGCATGGAGGGATGGTGTCACCCATCATGTCTCTGCCATTGTCTGTAAAGTACATATCACCGGATTCAGGATGCCAGGTAAATCCCACTGTGTTTCTTACACCGTGTACATAGATCTCTCTATCAGAGCCATCAGCATTCATTCTGGTAATGGAGGCATAGATTTCGTTTTTGCTCTCACAGATGTTACATGGCGCCCCGACCGGAACGTAGAGTTTACCATCCGGACCAAATGCGATGTATTTCCAACCGTGATGGCCGTCTTCAGGGTAGTCGTCATAGACTAAGGTCTTTTTAGGAGTGGACAGATTGTTTTCGATATCTTCAAATCGCCACAGCTTATTTATTTCCGCTACAAATAAGTCACCATCCTTAAAAGCTACTCCGTTTGGCATCCTGAGGCCACTGGCAAGTGTATAGATCAGGTCCGCTTGAAAATCACCATCAGTATCTTTTACAGCATACACTTTATCCCCACCTCGATTGCCAATAAAGAGCGTTCCTTCCGGGCTTATGGCCAAGGATCTTGCATTGTTGACACGAGCAAAAACATCAATGGAAAAGCCATCCGGAAGTTGGAGACGATCAAGCTCCAGACCTTCATAGCTGATACTGTCAATTTCTTCTGCATTAAGCTCTGTTACATCGGGATTCTCTTTTTCACGGACATTAGAGGTGCAGGCAATCACGGATAGAGATATAATTAAAAATTGAAAAGTAGACTTCATGACAGGTTTAGTTTGGGTGTAATCACATTCACAAGTTATAAGGATTTTTTCGGATCATTTGTTTTGATTTTCTCTCAGAAGACCTTTGATCTCTGCAATTTCTTTGTGAAGGTCATCCATACGCTTGATCAATGTTTCATTTTCAACGTGTACAAATTCTTTGATATGCTTCTCTTCTTCGGCAAGCCCCCGGTGATGCAGCTCATTCATTGTATTCACCACTATTGCTATAAAAATGTTTAGTGTAGTATAGGTGGCTATGAGGATAAAGATCACAAAATAGGCTGCGGCAAAAGGGGTTTGTTCCAGCATAGGTCTGGCTATTCCTGAGGACCAGCTCTCTAAAGTCATTACCTGGAAAAGAGTATACATAGTAGCACCGAGGGACCCGAAATACATAGGATAGTCTGGTCCGAAAATATTCGTTCCGATCACCGCAAAAATGTAAAAGATGATCACCAGCAGAACGAGAATCCAGCCGATGCTGGGCACGGCATGTAAAAGTGACTCGATAATGATCTTAAGTTTGGGTATGTTTTTGAGAAGTCTGAGTGTTCTTATGATCCTGAGAGCTCTGAATACAGTAAATGAACCTGCAGCCGGAATGATGGAAATTATAATTACAAAAGCGTCAAATACATTCCAGGCGCTTTTGAAAAAGCGGAAACCAAAAGCGTAAAGCTTGAGCACGATCTCCACCACAAAAATTCCCAGGATAACCAGATCAACCTGGTCCGTTATATAGCCAAAGTTTCTCATGTAAGCAGGGGAGGTCTCCAGGCCAATGAGAACCGAGTTTATAATAATGAGGGTAACGATAAACTGCTGGAATCGGTCACTATCGAGGATCTGTGCGAGTTTTTTTCTAAACATGGTCTTTGAAATTACTAAAATTGAAAACGACCGGGGGTGCCATTGGTTTTATGGTATTGCAAAAGAGGTGAAAATAAATGGTTTCCGGGAACCGTATTATTACGGAATTCCACAGAATCCTTGTCACATCAAAAATCGCTCGAAGGATTACCAGACACGAAAAAACCAACCCTCGCATAAGGCAGGAAGGGTTGGCTCAAAAGAAGGGCTAGATTGGTAATCTAAAGTTAAGACTTTGCGATCATGGTAAATGCACCCCAGTAGATCGGGTCTTTATAGGTTTTCTTAATGGTCTTCTGTGCATTGTTAAAAGCGGTACGCTTATCCTGTCCGCTTACCCAGTTGTTATAAAATTCTACCATCAACTGTTGGGTTACCTCATCAGAAACCTGGAATAAGCTCATGATGATAGCATCAGCTCCCGCTACCAGGAATGACCGCTGTAAACCGAACACTCCCTCACCTTGCTGGATCTCACCACGGCCTGTTTCACAGGCGCTCAGCACGATGAGCTCAGTATTTTCAAAATTGAGGTTCATGGCCTCATGTGCTGTAAGGACCCCGTCTTCTATGTTGTAATTAGAAGTGGCTTTGAGCAGTACGTCGCCTCCATTTTTAGCCAGAAGTCCCGATCTGTCAAGTGGATTATCGTCTTTTTCAAACAGAAATGAAGAGGACTTTGGTAATGGCTCATCATCAAAAAATCCATGTGTAGCAATATGGATCAACGTATAATCTTTGGCATTCTTGATCTCATTTTCCGTAGCATTGGTGCCAAGGTAGTATTCTATTTTCCATCCTTTATCCTTCAAAAGAGAGCTAATGGTTTTCACCTCTTCCTCGGTACCGGGAAGCTGTGGCACATATTTGGAATTACCCGCTCTGTTCAAGCTCTCTTGCGCTTCTTCTTTTGTTTCCTGGTTGGCGTAGTAAGTAGGGTTTCCGAAAAGTAACGCAGAGAAGGACCGGCCTTCTTTTTCCTCTTCCTTACGTGCTTTTCTTGCTTCTTTAGACCGCTGGGCAGCTATGGTTTTTGTGTTCCCCACGATCCTTACATTTTGCTTGTCAATGACATACTCACCATCTGGCATAAGGAGTGCCTCTACATTGATCTGGTTGTATATACCATCCGGAGACAGGTAAACGATCTCCTTATCGCCAATTACATCGTATATCTGCTTCCAGTAAACCCGGTAGGAGTCTGTATCTGTGATTTTGTACTTGGTGGCATTTCTATGATAGCTGAAGTGTGCATTCTCCATTTCTTTACCTTCGTCGAAGTACACTACGATCGGGTTTTTCCTGGTTTCAGATGTGACTATGAGGGCCGCATACCTGATTTTGTTCTGGTTAAACTGCTCATCAAATTCTCTATAGCGGATCATTTCTACTGCAGCTTCATTATCCTCAAGGGATTTTCGCACGTCACTCCAGCTGTAAAACTTATATTCAAATGAATCTGAAAAGTCCTCTGATTTTTCACTCAGTTCTTTTTCTAAAAGAGCAATCTCCTCTCGAAGCTCTTGAATGTCGATACCATTTTCGGCAAGCTCTTCCTCACTCTGGGCCAGTGTACTGGTGAGGTATTCCTTTTTAGAAATCCATTTTTTGAATAGCTCAATAAGGACCGTATCCCCACTATTCAATATTGAGTTTCTGGTTTTGATAGAAGAGTTGAGCAAAAGGCCCTTGGTAGCCAGAGCAAAATCAAACATGTTTTCGAGGTACTTAGGCTTGTCATCTTTGTAGGCTATAGCTACGGTATTGTAAAACTCAAAATCCGGTTTGATCTTGTTCCAGAACTTGGCTTTTTCATCTTCACTCAGTGTAGGGAAGTAATCCTTGGTGTAAGTCAGGTAAGATGCGGTAGTTTCGCTAAGTACTGATTCTACCTTATTTAATTCTTTACTGATAAAGTAAGACCGGGCAAGGCGACTCTGAGTATTAAGGTAATCGGGGTGCTCATCACTGAAAATTCTTTTGAAATACCGTGAGGCCTTCTCATATTCTTTTCGCGCTTCCCTGAAGTTTTCGCGGTAGCTGTGAATGTCTCCCTTTAGTCTGGCCACTTCACCTGAACTTCGGTTTTTGTTAGCCAGGGCATCTCGCCAGATGTCATCTGCTTTATTGAGGTTTTCCAGCGCTTCGTCAAAGTTTTCTTTTTGGATATTGACGAAAGCCAGATTCTTTAGAGCTTCGGCATAGAGTGGGTGCCTGTCATTAAAGTTTTCTTTGGTAATATCACGGGCGAGGGTGTAATATTTTTCTACAATATTCAGATCACTACCTATGTTGTAGTGGATATGCCCCAGATCTGTGTAGGTATCTGCAAAGAGAATGTGATTATCCCGTAATGTTTTTTCGCGGATCTTTAATACATCTGCTGCATTTACCAGGGCAGCTTCATAGTTACCCAGCTCCAGGTAAAGCTTTACCAGCTGACTGAGATGCTCTGCGAAGACAAGGGTGGTATCTCCGTAGATCCGGTCAGTGATGTTTAAAGCTTTACGGATGTTTTCTTCAGCTTTTGGGTAGTTGCCGCTTATCAGGTAAAGCTCACCCAGCGCACTGTAAGGCTTAGTCAGCAGGCGACCTTCAGGTCCGTAGATCTTACTTCTTATCTTGATCACATCTTGCAGCAGCTCTTCCGTCTCAGAGTACTCCCCGATCCTGGTATATAAAAAAGCCAGATCAACAATGCTCTTTAGCCTTAATTCTTTATTTGTAGATGCTATCTTTCCAAAAATGGACTCTGATCTTTTTAGTAACCTTTCGGCTTTGCTGTAAAGTCCTATGGTTCCGTAGAGGTAAGCTGCACTATTCAGTGCTTCCACATATTTTTCAGATTTGCGTTCACCTCCGCGCCTGATGAGTTTCATGGCCTCATCTACGTTTAGCTCTGCTTCTTTGTAGTATCCCGCCTGAATTTGCAACCGCGCCAGATCTACCATTTTTTCACCTAACTCATCCTGGGTGGTGTTTGGGTTACGTTTCAGAGACTCGATGACTTCCCTGGTAAGCTGAATCGGGTATTCAAAATCTCCTGTAAGGGTGAAATACTCCATCAGGTCATCGACTATGCGCTGATAGTCAGGATGTATTGATGCCATTTCTTCCAGGACCATTTTGTAAGGCTTATCACTTAGCAAGCTAAAGGCCTTTGCCGGGGTCTCAGAATACTTAAGGTAATAACCGGCAAAATTGACTTTATAAGTTTTGTAGGGGAGCGTATTTTTACCAACACGTAATTCCAGGCCGGTTCCAAGCTTTTTATACAGATCTTCTAATGCAATAAAACTTTCGGACCGGCCACCGTTGGTGATGTACTTTATTGCATCACTCTGGTTTTGGGACCTCAAAGGGTGATCTTTAGGAATGATAGTGAAAGGTTTATTGTCGAGTGCTACAAACTTGGGTAGAACATTTTTATCGATCTGGTTGGCAATGGAAAGCACCAGTATTTCGGAATATTCTTCCTTGTACTTCCTGTAAGCTTTGGACACCTTGGATTTTGACAGGGCTTTATCAGCATCATAGGCGATTGCCAGCGCTCCCTCATAGTCCCCTTCTCCTGCCAGGATCCTTATAGCGGCATCTGCGGCTTTTTCGTAAAGCCTGCCCGGAGGGTTTAAGCGTAATAACCGTCCGCTCATCTTGCCAGCAGTCTTCAGGTCGCCCCATTCCAGTGCATTATTGACCTCCATGATTTTAAAATCCACATACCCAGGCGTATCTGCATCCATCATGCGATTGATCTGCTTATTTCGCTTATTAATCACCTCGGCAGCTTTGGCATATTCTCCTTTGGATCGAAGTATTTCAACTTCCGCTGTGTAAAGGCTCGCCAGCATCTGTTCTTTATACTCTTCATCCTGCCGGGTGACTTCTTCGCCAAAATAGCTTGCTTCAATCTGTGGTGTCCAGGCTTGGATCAGTGTGTCTATTACAGCCATATTTTCATTGAAAAACCCGCGTTTGATCTGTGTAAAGGCTTTCCTCATCTGTATTTCCCGTACCAGGAGATCACTTTTTACAGTTGCCAGGTCAACTTCACCTACAATAGTCAGGATGCTGTCGGCTTTTTTGTGGTTGCCATATTCATTGTAAATGTCTACGGTCCGAAGCAACCCCATGATATAGCTGTATGGATGTTCCTTGTAATTAGCCAGCTCACTGAGCCCGGTCTCAATATTTTTTTCCATTTTATCATACTCGGCCATTGCCTGGTTGGCTTTAGCTTCCATGATATATGCCAGGGCATAAAATGATGAATCATTGTCAAACTTCTTCTTGATGTGCTTTTTGCGAAGTTTTTTGAGTTTTTTCTCCACTTTATGGTACTTGCCTTTAGCGTACATTTTTTCAGGTTTCTTGAAAACCTGCTCCCAGGTCTGGGCAGTGGAGACGTTGATACTGATCAGGCTGACAAGGAAGATCAAAAAAAAGGGGTAGAAGCGTTTTGGACTAAGCATAGCGGCAATTGGTTAATTGTTTAACAATTAATAGATAAAATTAACCAATAACTTGAAAGAATACTATTGAAAGTTAGATGAGTGATAACTGGATGAAGGAAAGACCATTTCTCTTAGTATCAAAAAATAACAGTCCGATGCCTTTTACATACCTGGGCTCCATTTACCTTTGCGGCCATGATCAGTATCAACAATCTCTCTTATTACATTGGAGATCGTCCTCTTTATGATGATGCTTCTCTTTTTATTGGCCCAAAGGACCGTATTGGTCTGATAGGCCTGAACGGAACCGGAAAGTCTACCTTGCTGAAGATGATCACCGGAGATGTGGAGCCTACAGCCGGAGAGATCAATATGAGTAATGATACGACCATTGGTTTCCTGAATCAGGATCTGCTATCCTACCAGTCAGACGATTCCATTCTTCACGTGGCTATGCAGGCTTTCGCCGAAACCATGAAAATACAGGAGCAGATTGACGCGGTTTTGAAAGAAATGGATACCAACTACCGTGATGAACTGGTGGATAAACTGGCTAAACTTCAGGAGCGTTTTGAAACCAATGAAGGATACACTATCCAGTCAAAAGCTGAAGAAATACTGGAAGGTATTGGCTTCTCTACAGAAGACCTTCAGCGGCCGCTCCGGGAGTTTTCCGGGGGGTGGCGCATGCGTGTGATGCTGGCTAAGCTGCTTTTGGAAAAGCCCTCATTACTCATGCTGGATGAGCCTACTAACCACCTGGATCTACCTTCTATCCAGTGGTTGGAAAACTATTTGCAGACCTATGATGGCGCCTGTATCATTGTTTCACACGACAGGAGGTTTCTTAATGCCTCTATCAATAAGGTAGTGGAAGTATCCGGCTACCAGCTCAATCTTTACAATGGCAACTACGATTTTTATGTAGAAGAGAAAGAACTGCGTAATGAGATCCAGCAAAATGCCTATGAAAATCAGCAGCAGAAGATCAAGCAGGCGGAGCGATTTATCGAACGGTTTAAGGCAAAAGCCACAAAAGCAAAGCAGGCACAGTCGCGGGTAAAGATGCTTGAAAAAATGGACCGGATAAATGCTGTGGTGGATGATACGGCACAGGTCAATTTCAGGTTTAACTTCAAAACCAAGTCAGGAAGGCATGTTGCCAGGCTTCATAACATCTCAAAATCCTACGGAGAACTGGAAATCCTGAAGCATACGGACGCCCACATTGAGCGGGGAGATAAGATCGCTTTTATCGGTGCAAATGGTAAAGGTAAATCTACAGCTCTGAGGATTGTTGCAGGTACTGAGCCTCACAAGGGCAAAGTGGAAACGGGACATAATGTAACTACCGCTTTTTATGCGCAGCATCAGCTGGAAGCTCTGAATGTGCAGAATGAAATACTGGAAGAGCTGAAACAGGCCGGTTCCGGTAAGACTGAGCAGGAGCTCAGAAATGTGCTGGGATGTTTCCTGTTTACTGATGAAGAGGTCTTTAAAAAGATCAAAGTGCTCTCCGGAGGAGAAAAGTCCAGGGTGGCCCTGGCAAAAACCCTAATCTCCGAATCTAATTTTCTGATGCTGGATGAGCCTACTAACCACCTGGACATGCTCTCCGTAAGCATCCTGGTACAAGCGCTGCGGCAGTTTGAAGGTACCTTTCTACTGGTGTCGCACGACCGGGATTTTATCTCCAAAGTAGCTAACAAGATCTGGTACATTGAAAATAAGGAGATCAAAGAATATCCGGGTAATTACCAGGAATTTGAATGGTGGTGGAATAAGGAGCAGGAGAAGAAAAAACAACAGGAGCCAGGCTCCAATAACAACGCTCAGAAGGAAAAACCAAAAACTACCGGTGAAAAGCCACGCCACGACCAGGCGGCAAAGGATCTGGAAAAGGAGATAAAACAGCTGGAGGAAAAAATTGAGGTACTGGAGCAGGAGGTTCAAAAGTTTGAAGCAGAGCTGGCAAAGCCGGAAGTCTATGATGACCCTCAACAAGCTGAGAAACTGACCAACAAGTATAACAGCAAGAAAGCAGAGCTGGAAAAGCTAAATGGACGCTGGGAAGAGCTCGTGGAGGAAATTTCCTAATTCTCTACAGGTTAAGAATCTTCAGATAAGCATTCCAGGGGCCGGCTTCCTCTTTGTATTGCTTAGCCATGACCCGGGATATCTGGGAAATTGCATGGCATCTGGTTTTGAGTGGGTACAATTTACAAAAGTGCTGGAAAGGGCAGTAAAAAAAGCTAAAATTCAAAAACATATGGTTGTACATACATTACGTCATAGTTTCCTTGCTCCTCTGAAGCTTCGCGAAGGCGCAGCGGTACGCATCTATTGGAGAACGGTACTAACCTGAGATACATACAGGAGCTGATGGGGCATGGCAGCCCAAAAACGACCGAGATCTATACCCATGTGGCACAAAGTGACTTACATAAAGTGGTGGGTCCTTTGGATAAATTGGATTCATCGGGGTAGATTTGATAGTGTATAAGCACCATAGTGCTTGTACAGTTGTTGTAGAGCATAATGGAACAGCCAAATCCAGAAGGAATGTTTGAGGTAATAGACAGTTTCGCCATTAGAAAGAGGAAACAATTTTATCTAATTGGGAGACTAAAAAATGGACGAGTGGAAGAGAACTGGTTCGTGAATATTCCATTCAATCCGAGCCTATCTATGACAGTGAGGATAAAGGGAATCGAGGAAGTTGAGATGGCTTCTGAAAAAGAACCTCATATGCTAATTATCGTGGACTGTGATGACGAAGCAATTGATTTTTACATGGCTCTAAACGTAGGACTTGAATATTTACCTATAACAATAGAAGGTGAAGATTAGCTTTAAACGATCTAACTCAGAAGAATCCCTAATTGAACTGCTTAACAGAGTAAAAGGGTTACTATTCGAACATGATAACATGAGTTTTGACGGACTCAGTCCTGCTGAAATTGGAATGGACTTGGGTATAGCCGTTGAACAACTTCAGAACGGTGAACGGATAGATAAGGAATATCTTAAAGCTCTTTTTGCACCAACTGCACCTATTCAAGAGTGCGCGATGGCTAACGATTGGTCGGACGAATACCTCAGGCTTTCCAGTGAATTTGACAACTTAATCAAGAAGATAAAATAGACGCTCTACAACAAACACGCTAAAAATGAATATGCGAATAGAGCACTTTGAACGGGATTTGCAAAAATCAACTTTATCAAGTCTAGCAACAGGGCGCATACTCATTTTAGTTGGATCGTTGGCGGTAATTTGAAAAACAAAAAAATTGATGATAGGAATTTTAGTAGAACTGATAATTTCGTGGATACTACTTTATCTGATTGAGAGGAAAAATATCCTATCTCTGGGATTTTTACCGATTACAAAAAGACTAAAGCAATTGGCAATCGGATTTTTAATTACAGCGATACTTTGTATTGGTGTAGAATCTTTAGAAATGCTTTTGAGATCATCAAGTTTGCATTTGAATGAAAACTCTAGCGCGTCCTTAATTTTAAATATGTTCTGGTGGGACTTTAAATCTGTGTTGACAGAAGAATTACTTTTTAGAGGTGCACTGCTATTTATCCTGATAGAAAGAATTGGGGCAAGAAAAGGAATTATAATTTCTGCAGTAGCGTTTGGAATTTATCATTGGTTTTCATTTGGAATATTTGGAAATATTATTCCAATGTTTTTTGTATTTATTGGTACTGGATTGATGGGTTATGCCTGGGCATTAGCATTCTCAAAAACAAAATCTATTTTTCTGCCCATGGGCCTTCACCTCGGTTGGAATTTTACATTTAACACCATTTTTTCAAAAGGCCCATTACGGAACGGATTACTAGTTTCAGAAGGTGGGAATATAATAAGTGATTGGTTTTCATTAATTGGGCTTTGGGGTGTCCCTGTAATTCTGTTATTAATAATTAAATATTGGGTTCCAAAAGAGAACACTGAATTAACAGGTAAAGAAGTAAAAACTACCGCCAACATGTATAAGCGTAATACAGGCTGAACTGGTGAAATTGAGCATTTTTGCCCTAATAAACTTTACATTGAGTGGATAGTGAATCACTTCGAAACCCGCACTACGCTTATGTTTTACCGTTAGCATTCATTCGGATAGATTATGGATAAACAAGTCATTGAAAACTTTAAGAATTATTTTTCTCAAATAGATTTTGACAATGATTCAGTATTGCGTGAAATCTATTCAGAAAATATAGTTTTCACTGACCCCATTCACGAAATACGGGGAATTGAAAATCTCCGTCAATACTTTGATAAATTGAATGAGAATTTAATTGAAGGGGCATTTCTGTTCACCGATGAATCTGTAGTTGATAATAAAGCCTACCTATGCTGGAAAGTGAATCTTAAGTTAAAAAGACCCAAAAAGAATGTTAATGCATCAGGAATTTCTGTTCTGACAATCAGAGAAGACAAAATAATCGAGCAAAGAGACTTCTTTGATGCTGGTGAGTTGTTCTATGAGAATATCCCAATTTTGGGAAGCATAATTCGTTTCATAAAAAAGAAAATATCGGCTGGTAAAAAGTAAAAATCTTTTCCTTTAAAGACTTTAAATGCAAATTCAGGTCTCTGAATATATTAATAAACAAAAACGAAATGCCAACGCTCATCGGGCATATGACTAGCCGTCCGCGTCCACTGCTTTCTGGAAACTGTAGTGAGGATTTGCTACTTTTATCTGAACTTGATCAGCCGGGCCCGATAGCTGGTTGGGTAGCAAAAAATAAAAATGAACATAGAAAAGAGAATGCAAGGGGAATCATCTATTTTGACAATTACTCCAAGCTATAAACCTATAGGAATAGCAGTATTCGTCACTTTGATTCTTGCCGGCTTCATTGTTGGATTTA
The DNA here is from genome assembly GCF_057801515.1 of Marinoscillum sp. HNIBRBA16962. Lineage (NCBI taxonomy): Bacteria > Pseudomonadati > Bacteroidota > Cytophagia > Cytophagales > Reichenbachiellaceae > Marinoscillum > Marinoscillum sp. HNIBRBA16962. Next base: position 1,853,694 of record NZ_CM173603.1, read on the forward strand.
TTCAGTCAATTGACCAAATAATAAAAGGTAATTTCAATTTATTTTTTATTATAGTTTTCGGACTCTTTTTCTGGGGAGCTTATTACAACTTTTTCAATTTCTACTGGGCAATTCTTGGAAATGAGATTGTTGAAATAAATAATGACTTTATAAGACATACGAAATGTGTTTGGTTTTTAAAGCATTCAAAAAAGTATAAAAAAACTAAAATTGGGGAATTCAAAATTGTAGATACCTCTAACTCATTTGGATCTGCTGGAACTGCGATGTTTGGATTTTCAAACATTAACGTTCAATTTAAGTATGGTCGTAAAAATAAAATGATTGGAAAACAGATTGATCAGGAAGATGCCGAGCAAATATTAACAGAACTTAAAAACAAAAATTACGCTACAACATTATGTATGAAATCATAGCCACACAAGACAAACGCACAAACCAAAGCTACAGATTCATACATTTAGCGTTTGTGCCTTCTGAAGCTGGAGTAGGATTTTGTCGGGATTCTCTGTGAATTTGGTCATACAGGTTGTTGCCTGGTACATTGTTGCTTATAAAGGTTTAACGGCTCAAATATATCCCTTATAGCGTTACTATGAAATACCACATTTTGGGTATTTTTTTGATACTACTGGGATACTAAGAGGTAGCTTACCCTGCCAGATCAGCGTCTGACCAGTTGATCTCCGAACTGTCGGTCCGGCTAAAGCCTGACCTTGCAGGAGATCCGGTCAGACGGCTAACCCTTGGGGACCCGTTAAACTTTTTTATGGTTGTACTTAGGCGCTTGGTTTTATAAGCACATGATTCATATCATTTTTTAAGACATTTTTCCATGTAAATTTTGCAGCTTAACTAGACACAGCATGCAAACCGATTCCCCTCACAGATTCCATATACCAGTTATGGGACTGGCTTATACTGTAGATTCACCAATAAAAGTGGCCTGCTACGGCATTAATTCCGCAATATCGATTATTGAGGATAACCTCATTGAGATGATGCGGAAGTACTATTATAAGCAGGTAGATCAGTCATACATCCCCATTACCAGGTTTGAGCCGGATTACAGGGCCAGACGAATTACCGATTATCTGAATCTGGTTAATCAGATCGTCCACCAAAAAGTAGAGAAACTCAAGAATAGTCTATTTGAGTCTGGGTCCGAGTTGGTTAAGTATTTTGAGATGTTGCCGACGGATCATTCATTGCAGGAGCTTTACCAAAGGATGGTTCGCATGACTTCCCCCGAAGAGCGGCAGGAGGCCCAGGCTACGCTTCGTAAGCAGATAACACCAGGGACAATCGAGGTGAATATTATGACAAAGCTTGATAAGAATAATACAGACCAAAATGGCGCCCTTATCGAAGACTCTTCAGATGCAGTGGCAGCTCTGAGGGGTTATGCAAACAGCAACCTGAAAAACTCATCGATTATTTTTTCTGCAGGAATGAATCCAAGGTTATTTAACTATTTGGAAACACTCAATGTATTTGATGCCAGAGGCTGGGGAGAATTTGACAAGCAGGTAGTGATCAAAGTAAGTGACTTTCGTTCTGCGCTGATCCAGGGTAAATATCTGGCTAAGAAGGGTATCTGGGTGAGCGAATTCAGGATTGAGTCCGGGTTGAACTGTGGCGGTCATGCGTTTGCTACTGATGGTCTTCTCCTGGGCCCTATTCTGGAAGAATTTAAAACCAAAAGAGATGAGCTGGTGTCCAGCTTGAGTGCTATCTACAATGCGGCCCTTCAGGCTAAAGGCAAGAGTTGCTTTGACAAACCTCACCCGGTGAGGATAACGGTGCAAGGAGGTATAGGTACTCCGGAGGAAAATGATTTTCTCCATACTTACTATTCGGTAGACAGCACCGGTTGGGGAACACCATTTTTATTATGCCCGGAGGCTACTACAGTGGATGATGAAACCCTGGTTTTATTGAGCAAAGCAAAAACAAAAGATGTTTTTTTGAGTAAAAATTCCCCATTAGGGGTTCGTTTCAACTACCTGAAAGGTACCAGCGCGGAAAAGGAAAAAACCGACCGCATCAATAAAGGAGTGCCCGGAAGCCCCTGCACTGAAAAATACCTGGTGGCCAATACAGAGTTTACCGAAGACCCTATCTGTACAGCCTCTATGAAATACCAGAAACTAAAACTGGAGCAGTTAAAGGCTGCGGACTTATCTGAAAGAGAGTATAACAAACAGGTTAACGAGGTTTTGAGTAAGGAGTGTCTTTGTATTGGCCTGAGTAATTCAGCAGCCATACAGTACAAACAACCTTTTGTAAAAGGTCTCAGGTCCGTCAATATTTGTCCGGGCCCCAATATTGCTTATTTCTCAAAGATCATATCCCTGAAGGAAATCACAGATTTTATTTACGGGAGATCCCATGATTTAACCGACAGTGAGCGGCCCCATATGTTTGTCAAAGAATTGCAATTGTATGTGGATTACATTAAAGAACAAATGAATGAGGAATGGAGCCCTACCGCCAGGTCATTAAAGTATCATACCACCTTCTGTAACAACCTCTTAGAAGGCATCAATTATTACAGAGAGCTGGTAAGCTCAAATGAAATGGGAGTTTCATCAGAAGAATTAGACCGGGCATTCAATGGTGCAGAACTAGAGGTTAAACAGGTTTTGGACCAGATTTCCCGGATGACATTGAACTTGTCAGCAGCGACTGAAAAATAAAAATTCAAATCCCCGGTTAAGGAGATTTGAATTACCTGAAGGTGCTTTATTCTGGCTACAAGGTCAGACTAAAAAGTGTACTCTACCCTCTAAGGTTGCGTAGCCTGCACAAGTGATGATTCAGAGGTAAACTTCTGAACCGTATTTTCGATCGGCTCTAAAGATTTCAAATAAGTTAAAATAGCTTTTAGATCTGCTTCCTTCATGGTAGCATACATGGTCCAGGGCATTACCGTTTGAAATTCATTGGGACCGACCTCATGTGGAACATAGCTGGAATCCGCATAGAGTTTGAATCGATTCACAAATTGTTCTTCAGTCCAGTTTCCCAGTCCGCTTTTGGCGGGAGTAATGTTTGCTGAGCGCACCACCCCAAATCCAGGCATTTTAAACTCAAAACCTCCGGCCATAAACAGTTCCATGACAGGAGCTCCCTTGTCTTTCGGAGTATGACAATCCCCACATGCAGCAACGGTGGTCAGGTATTTACCATATTGCAAAACGTCTGTTTTAGCAGGGATCTCCTGGGGCGTTGCTTTTTGTGGGATGGTATGAAGAATAATGTTCATTGGAAAATCAGCCTCAGATGGAGTTACTTCATTCTCAATAGGATCCAATGACCGGATGTAGGCAATCAGAGCTCTGACGTCTTCATCAGCCAGCTTGCCATAGCTTGGGTAAGGCATTACCGGGAAAATCGGAGCTCCATCTTTTCTCACCCCGGTAGTTATCAGTCTGTAGAGCTCCCCATCAGACCACCCGCCCACGCCGATCGGGGTGATGTTCTTTGATGTAAATACACCGGGAAAGCCAAAATCATGATTAAAGATCTCCCCGCCCTGTCCAAACGTTCCTTCTTTAATTGGTCCCGAAAATCGGGTCCAATCTCTGGCAGAGTGACAATCCATACAAACCAATACACTATTGGCCAGGTAAGCTCCCCGTTTAATGAGTTCAGGAGTTGACTTTACTTCTACTTGTGGAGGCGGGCCGACATCAGGTAATGCAGTTTTGATGTATAAAATTCCGGCTAAAGCCACAATAATAACCAGAGCAAGAATTGCTCCCAGAATCTTAAAAATTTTCATAGGTGATAGGTTTACGGGTTCAAGATTTTATATCCAGGCAGGTATCTTGAGTGAGGGAGTCAGGCAGTTTTTAGTATCAGGTTTGATTAATTATGAATTGAAATAGCGAAAAAAATCTGACATTTCAAAATGGTAATTATATAGCATATCCCCCTGTTGGAGTTCTCCAACAGGTTGATGAGCTTAGCTTAATAGCATTGGGGCACCCGCCACTATCAGCATACCTTTTTCCCTTACCTTGCAGAAGTCGGGAACGTTTTTAAAAGTTTAAATCTGGCCCTGAAGCTGTCGGGAAGGTTTTTAGTGCACTAGATTTCGTCCTGATGTCTGCGGGAAGGTTTCCGACTGGTCGGATTTCATGCTGCAGCCTGCGGTTTTAGCATACTAAATTTTCTACGGTACCGTGTAGGTTGAGACTGCGCGTCCCGGACTGCGCGCCCCGGACTACGCGTCCCGGACTACGTGTCCCGGCAGCATGCTCATTGCATTTTATTCAGAAACCTCTGTATTATCCCAAGAATGTAAAACTTTTAGGAACATTCCCTTTCCTGTGAGCTTACTTAATTAGATGTATTCATCTTACAAAGGACATATATGCCCAATCTTTTTGACCCAACAGGATACGTCTGTCCTTTCTAATCCATTTCAAACACTTAAACCAAATAATGATCATGGCTAAATGTTTCGCATTGATGGGGTGGAGTCTGCCCGTTATAGAAAGTATGCAAAAATTGGGAAAGCCTTATGTGGTGGTTTCCTTTCCGGATTTTCAGCAGTATGCTGCGGAAAATAATATCCCGTTCGTGCCATACCAACTGGATGAATGGAGTGATACTTCCAATTCACTTGACCTGATGGAAAAGCTAAAACCATACAGCGTAGATGTGGCTGTTCCACTGTATGAGGAAACGGTAGAGTGGGCCGGAGCGCTAAATTCTATCTATCGAGATGATCCACGTGTACTTAACCGGGCCTTTCTTTTCAGAAACAAAGCGATGATGAAGCGCAAAGCACTGATAGGGGGGTTGCGCGTTGGGCTTTTTGAGGAGGTTTACAATAAAGAAGGTGTAAAAGCTTTTATGAAGCGGCTGAATGAAGCTAACCTGCAGCTAGAGGGTGAAGAAGATAGCTGGGTGCATATCAAACCGTTTGCTTCAGCGGGTACGGTCGGGCACAGATTGCTCAAGTCTATGCAAGATATAGACGAGCAATGTGAAGATGGGGACTTTCCCTGTCTTGCAGAAAGTCACCTGCCTGGCAGAGAGTTTTCCTGTGAAGCCTTTATTCACAAAGGGAAAATACGCTTTTTAAACATCACGGAATATGTTAAACTGGGGTATTCCAACTTCATCCCGGAAGGAAAATATCTCGAAAGCAAAAGGGAGCTGATCCATAAGCATGTTCAAAAACTGGTAGATATTTTTGGTATAGAATACGGTATGGTGCACCCTGAGTGGTTCCTGACTGAAAATGATGAACTCAATTTTGGCGAAACCGCCTGCAGGATACCAGGAGGACATATTCTTGAGCTTGCGAGCAAATCATGGGAGTTTGATGCACTTGCCGCTTTTGTGCTCTGTCATGATCCTAACGCGACGGAAGAGGAGCTTGACACCATATTCCCACCGAAAGATTTCAAACCAAAGTATTACAATGGCAATGTGATGATCTATCCTCACAAGCGTCAGTTTTCTAAGCTGGAGATCCCTGAAGAGCTAAATAATGAACCCTACTTTGTGGAGCATAGCCTGGTGCCCCCTATGGAAGGACAGAAGCTGAATGAAGATCGGGGAGGATTCGGGAACCACTTTGGAACGATAAACTTTAAAGGAGAAGATCCGGACAGGATGACCGAGCTGCTTAAGCATTATCAAAAAGTAGATTTTTATGTATAGAAATGATTTTTTAGGGAAATTTTCATGGAAATAACCTCAGATAGGATATTTGACAATTTTGAGACCAGCTTAAAGGAGTTTAGGGAATCTGCTGAGATTACTAAACAGGAAAAAGCAACGCGCCTGGCCAGTCAGGTGGATTTGCTAAGCCTTACGAGAAATGGCCTTTCTTACCTTTATCAGAAGTGTGGCGAACTGGATCAGGCGGGTTTTTTTGGAGGTACTGCCTGGAATGAGCCCGATAAGCTTGTCCCGTTTCTGGTGAAAGGAACCATAAAATCCGGCCATCCCAATTCCAGCTTTGAGATACTTTCTGAACTTCGTTTGCTGGCATATGCCAATGGTGACCAGAAAAGTGAACGTATCTCACGTGAGGATGCGCAGCGTTTTTTGGAGGAGGTTATGGTGTATAACCTGGAGTTTGCACTTAAAGAGCCTACTGAAGAGACGCGTTCAGTCATGTCTGAGCGGGAGCTGAAAAAAGCGTTTAACCTCTTTGGATTCTTAATTTCAGAGATCGATCTGCGAGGAGTATACACAAAACTGGTTGAAGAGATCAGGCTGATCTGCGAGCAGCGTCCCATTGTGACGCGCAAGGTCAGGGAATTAATAAACCTCGTTGACAAGCGTTTTGATGTATCTGGTGATACGGAGATAGACCGGACGGCACGGTTGTACATCAATGCACTCTATGCGCCATCTTCCGGCACTAAAAACCATCCCTCCAGAGAGCAATATCAGCAGTTTGTAGATGATGCCAACCAGACGGTATTAGCAGCGGAAGCCTCCCAAATGGGCGAGTATATGAATGCTACAGGTTTGGTAAGCAGCTACCATCCTATCCTTCTTAAAAAACTGGTCCTTGAGCATGAAGAGCTTGTTCCATTGTGCCTTGATCTCAATGATCGCGGCATTGCCGAGTGGGAAAAATTTCATGAACTGGTATCAAACCTGATTATTGAGACCGTAAGCCCGGATAACTGTCAGTGCATATACGGATTGACCAGGATGCTGGGTAAGAACCTGTTTTCCAGGAGGCCCGTGCGGGTGGGGCTGGAAAACCTGCGTAAGATCAAGATCAATTCACAGGTAGAAAAAAGGATCATTAAATCACTGATCAATCCGGATGCTGATGTGACTGCCCTGCAATATTTGATCGGGGGAACCATTAAAGTATTAGGTCAGCCACTTGGCGTAGGGCAGGGAAATAACCCCACCTGTCAGTCTGCTCGCGGGATCAGCATGTGGAGCCATCATGCACCTGCCAAGCTGATCGACATGATCATTACGGTAGCTACACAAAATAACCTGATCGTACGATTTGAGAATCAGGACCTGGTTTCCAATCAGCTCGGAAAGGGATTGGTAGAGAAGTTTGACTATAACCTGGATGTGGTCTCAGTGGTACTGGTACCGCACCTGGATAAGATCTATAATGAAATGATGGTGCGGTCCTCCGGAAGAATAGAAGATCCGCACAAATGGGTCAATCCGGCCATGTATGGCCATTGGATACAAGTGGGCTTTGCTTCATGTTATGATTACCTGACCAATTCCATTCTCGATTACGAAGGGTTTATCCGCATCTTTTATGCGGCCTTTCATCCGGACTATAATGGCAACCGGGAAATGGTTTATCCAAATCCCGTTGGTATTTTTATTACCAGCAACAGGGGAGACATGGTGGGTTTTCATGCCATCTCCCTCTTGCGAGTAGATCGTGACCCGGGAGGTGAGATGCGTGCTTATTTCCTCAACCCCAACAATGAAGGTCGCCAGGACTGGGGGCAGGAGATCAAGCCTTCTGTATATGGTCATGGAGAGAAGCAAGGGGAGTCGTCCCTTCCGTTCTACCAGTTTGCTGCGAGGATCTATGCGTTCCATTACAGCTCTCTGGATGTGAAAGGCCATCTGATCCAGGTTCCTGATCGTGAGCTGAAAAAGGTGGTAGAGCTGGCTAAAAACAGCTGGGGAAAATCTTATATCTGGAACCAACAAACGAAACTATGGTAAGGCACTCCTCCAGAATAGAACTAAGTCAGTCATCTTTAACGAAAAACATCAATTTCATTCGCAAAAAGGTTGGTGATGGAATTCGTATTTCTTCTGTAGTTAAAGCAAATGCATACGGTCATGGAATACACCAGTTTGTGAAAATGGCAGAAAAAGCCGGAGTAGATCATTTTGCTGCGGCTTCCGCATTCGAGGCGGAGGAGGTTTTGGAGGCCAAAGGCAACGGAAGCGGTATCATGATCATGGGCATCCTTTATGATGTGGACATTGACTGGGCTATCAAAAATGACATAGAATTTTATGTGTTTAATTATGACCGGCTGCCGATCGTTCTGGAAAAAGCCCGGAAAGTCGGAAAGAAGGCCCGGGTACATATAGAGGTAGAGACCGGCGCCAACCGTACAGGAATGAATGCCAGGGAGTTCCCTAAGACCCTTAGCTTTCTGAAGAAAAACAGAGACCACGTCGAGTTTGAGGGGCTATGCACGCACTTTGGCGGCGCAGAGAGCCTTTCAAATCGATTTAAAATCGACTCCCAGCACAAGCGATACAAAGACTTTCTGAAGGAATGCAGGAAAAAAGACATCATGCCTCACTACAGGCACATTGCCTCTTCGGCGGCAGCACTGGCGATGAAAGATACCGTCTATGACATGGTAAGGATCGGGGTGGCACAGTATGGTTTTTGGCCCAGTCCCGATATCTACTATCTCCATCTCCAGGATATCGGCAAGCAATCTGACGGAGCTCTGAAGCGGATATTTACATGGAAGACTGATGTAATGGACATTCGGGACGTAGATGCCGGTGAGTTTATTGGTTATGGTACGGCGTACCAGGCGACACAAGATATGAAAGTTGCCGTTATGCCCCTTGGTTATTCCAATGGTTACCCGAGGGCTCAATCAAACCGTGGGCATGTATTGATCAAAGGAAAGAAGGCCCCGATACTCGGATTGATAAATATGAATTTGTTTATGGTTGATATTTCCCATATTCCCGATGTGGAAGTGGGTGATGAAGTGGTCCTGGTTGGACGGCAGCAGAACAATACCATCAACATCAGTTCATTTACCCAGGTCACTCAATTGCTGAACAATGAGATGTTAAGCCGGCTACCGGCTGCTATTCCCAGAAAAATCGTTAAGTGATGAGACCTTACAGTAAGAAAGAACGGAGTATTATCAGATCTCTTCTTGAAGCAGAAAAGGAAACATTTACCCTGATAGATTTTATAAAGGAGCAATGGCCAGCAGGAGCTTTTGAAATCAGCACTTTCCAGCAATCAGTCAGGGTTTTTCTAAAAGATAAAGCTCGCCTGGATGACGTAATGAGTCACCTGGTGGATGTGCTGGCCATCATCAAACACCTTGAATACAGGGGGTATTTAAGCAGTTGGGATTCCTTTCCCATGGAAGACAACACTGAGGTTTGCGGTGAAAAAGAAGATGGTCATGAACCATACTTTCTTTCAGATCTTTCCGTAGCGTCTAATCTACTCCGGCTGGGCAACAAAAAATTTACGCTGAGTTATGGTCTGGAAGTTCTTGCGAAGAGAAATTTTAAGTCAGCTACTGCAAAATGGCAAAGTCAACTCATCAGAACATTGATCGTAGGTTTTTTGATCTTAGCACTCATTGGGTTGGGAGATATTTACTCCAATTACAGTATGATAGAAAGAGGCATTAAGGTAAACCTTACCAAACTTCAAAATGAAAACGCAGAAGTCCTGAAAAACCAGGAGCTAAATCAAATAATCATTGACTCCCTCCATCAGCAAAGCAGACAGTTACTGATCCTGACTACACAGATCTCAAGGAATACGGAAAATATCAGGGAGATAGAAAATGTAGTTAAACACCAGAACGTTCGGATTAATCAACTAAGAAATCGTAACTTGCGGCAATACGAACTCAGCACTAAAAACCATCAGATACTGATGAAAACGGACAGTTTATTAAACAAAATCCCTCTAAATTGATTTTTATTTAGGGCGGCGAAGGAATCCAATTTTTTTTAACATATCCCTTAAAATTATCGAGACAAGGAAAACAATCGTCATCAAATACGGAGGGAATGCTATGGTCAATGAGACTATCAAGCTTTCCGTCATGAAAAATATTTGTGCCCTTCATGAAGCAGGTCACAGGGTCATTGTGGTGCATGGAGGCGGCCCCTTTATCAACAGGATATTGGAAAAAGTTGAAATTACCTCAGAGTTTATCGGAGGTCATCGCAAAACCACACCTGAAGCCATGAAGTACATCGAGATGACACTGGTAGGAGAGGTAAATACAGGTCTGGTTACTTTGATCAATAAGCTGGGTAAAAAGGCCATTGGACTATCCGGCAAGGATGGCGGGCTCGCTATTGCAAAGCGTCGTTATCATTTAGACGGGGATAAAGAGGTAGACATTGGCCAGGTAGGAAATGTAGAAAAAGTAGACCCGACGTTGCTTTTCGATCTACTGGATAAAGGATACGTTCCCATAGTGGCCTGTGTGGCCCCTGATAAAGAGGGCAAAACCTATAACATCAATGCTGATATGATGGCTGGAGCCATAGCTGGCGCAGTCCAGGCTGACCAGTATTGTGTTTTGACTGACGTGGATGGACTAAGAATGGACAAAGACGATGCTTCCTCACTCATCCCTGAGTTAAAATATGATGAGGTGAAAAACCTTATCAATAAAGCCATAGTAGGTGGGATGATCCCCAAAATAGAGTCCTGTCAGATAGCGTTAGACAAGGGAGCAAAATCTGCGAGGATCATCAATGGAACCAGAGAAGATACTTTAGTTCATGCTTTAATAGACAATCAACCAACAGGAACAATTATTATTAAATAAACCAATGAGTTATTCTACTGAAGAATTACATCAACTAGATAAGAAATACTACTTACCGACTTTTAAACGCTTTCCATTGGCCTTTAGGAAAGGTAAAGGTTCCAGGTTATGGGACATGGAGGGCAATGAATATATTGATGCGCTGGCAGGAATTGCTGTAAATAGCGTAGGGCATGCTCATCCCAAGGTAGCTGACGCCATAGCTAAGCAGGCGCATGAGCTGATCCATATCTCTAACCTTTACCTCAGTGAACCTCAGATGGTGTTGGCAAAGAAACTATCTGAACTCTCCGGCCTGCAGAGGGTGTTTTTTGGCAACAGTGGGGCAGAAGCCGCTGAAGGTGCGATCAAGATTGCCCGAAAATACGCCAGCAAAAACGGAAGAGGAGGGACGATCATCGCGATGAACAAAGCTTTTCATGGCAGAACCCTGGCCACCGTGGCTGCTACAGGTAAAAAGGCCATGATGAATGGTTTTGACCCGATACCTGCCGGATTTTGTCATGTGGAGTTTAATGACCTGGACCTTATCAAAGAAAAGGTAAACGATGATGTAGCCGGCATTATGCTGGAGCCGATCCAGGGAGAAGGTGGGGTCAATGTGGCTGATCCTGATTTCTTAAAAGCACTTAGGAAGTACTGCGATGAGCAAAACCTGGTACTCATTTTTGATGAAATCCAATGCGGTCTGGGCCGAACCGGGAAAATGTTTGCCCATGAGCACTATGGAGTGAAGCCGGATGTTATGATGTTGGCCAAAGCACTCGGAGGTGGTGTACCTATCGGAGCTGTTCTGGCTTCTGAGAAAGTAGGTTCGGCTATAGACTGGGGAGATCATGGTACCACATACGGAGGTAATCCGCTTGTTTGTGCAGCGTCATTAGCCGCAATCGAGGCGATCGAAGAGGAGAAAATGATGGAGCAAGCCGCTGAGAATGGCGCATGGGTCATGGACCAGCTAAACAAAGCCAAAGCTGATTACCCTGAAATAACCGAGGTAAGAGGTAAAGGCCTGATGATAGGAGTGGAACTCACCATGGAGTCTAAGCCCGTGGTTGTAACCATGATGGATCATAAAGTGCTTGCAAGCCCTACAGCCGGAAACGTGGTACGACTGGTTCCGCCACTCAATATCAGCAGAGAAGACTTGCAAATTGTAATTGACGTATTGTTGAAATCGATAAAAGCTCACAGATAAATGGGAAAGAAGAAAATAGCGATAGTTGGAGCAACAGGATACACGGGTTCTGAACTTGTCAGAATACTTCTGAACCACCAGGAGGTAGAAATTGTGGCCATTACTTCCGAAAGCCGGAAGGGGGAGAAATTTTCGGATGTTCATCCACAGTTTCAGGATATTTTCGAACCACAGCTGGTGGGAATTGATGATATCATGGATTACGCTCCCGATCTGGTCTTTCTGGCCCTGCCTCATGGGGTCTCTATGGATTTTGTCAAAAAACATCATGACAAGCCGTTTAAGATCGTAGATCTGTCAGGAGACTTCAGACTTTCATCGAAGAACATTTATGAGACCTGGTATAAAAAAGATCATAGCTTCGAGCCTGGTTTTGAGAAAGCTGTCTTTGGCCTTCCCGAACTTTTCAGAAAGCGAATAGCGGCGGCTGATCTGGTGGCCAACCCAGGATGTTTCCCAACCTCCTCGATTTTGGCTTTGGCTCCTTTACTGAAGGAGGGAATCATCGATAAAGAGCATATTATTGTTGATTCCAAGACGGGTGTTACAGGTGCAGGGATCAAATCCAGACCCAATACCCACTTTCCCATGGTGAATGATAACTTTACTGCTTACGGGATCAAGACGCACAGACACACGATTGAGATCCAGGAGATCATTAACCTGTATGCCAATTCGGGCTCATCCGTATTGTTTACACCGCATTTGCTGCCGGTAGATCGCGGCATTTTGTCTACGTGCTATACCAAACCGAACAGAGATATTACGGAGCAGGAGGTGCAAAACATATTTATGGAATATTACAAAGACGAACCTTTTGTGAGGCTGAGGAGCTCATTGCCTAATTTAAAACAAGTTCGTGGTACTAATTTCGCCGATATCTTTGCTACCTTTGACGACCGCACCAATACAATTATATCCATCGGAGTTATTGATAATCTTGTAAAAGGAGCCGCAGGTCAGGCTGTTCAAAACATGAACATTATGCTTGGTTTTGATGAGGCTTCCGGACTCAATATTTCACCTATTCAACCTTAAAATACTTTTGCTTTGAACATGATAAGAAATATTACCAATGTGAGAGGTATAAAATGCTGGGGAGCGCATACCGGAGTGAAATCCATGCGCAGAGACCTTGCTATTTTATTTTCGGAAGTTCCGGCTAAAGTTTCGGCTACTTTCACTCAGAATTTGGTAGTTGCAGAACCCATAAAGCTTTCTCAGAAACACCTGAAAGAAAGCGGAAATATTGCTCAGGCTATTATTGTCAATTCTGGCAATGCCAACGCTATGACAGGCAAGCAGGGAGAGGCCGGGGCGCTGGCCATGGCAGAGGCTGCCGCAAAAGAATTCAACATAGATGTGAACCAGGTGCTTATTGCGTCAACCGGTATTATTGGAAAACCTTTTCCTACTGAAGAAGTGGTGGAGGGAATTACAGAAAACGTAAAAAATATCTCAGAAAATTCCCGGGCAGGCTCCTTTGCTGCTAATGCAATCCTGACAACAGATACCTTTGCCAAGGAGGGCTATGTGGAGTTTGACATTGATGGCAACACTATCAATATTGCGGGGATAGCCAAAGGGTCCGGAATGATCCATCCCAATATGGCCACCATGCTGGCCTTCGCTTTTACTGATATCAACATCGATCAAAAGCTTTTGGATAGAGCTTTCAGGGAGGCTGTGGATGATTCTTTTAACATGATCACCGTAGACGGGGATACTTCTACCAATGATATGGCTTCCATTATGGCTAATGGCCTTGCGGACAATGAAATGATCACCTCAGCGAGCGATCCGTATTACAAGCTGTTTAAAGAGAAGCTTAACGAACTGATGATCCACCTGGCCAAGCTGATTATATCTGATGGTGAAGGTGCTTCTAAGTTTATTGAATACCGGCTGACCGGAGCAAAAACAAAAGCGGATGCTCGCAGAATAGTTCGGGTAGTCTCTGATTCTTCTTTGGTGAAAACAGCCATGTTTGGCAGAGACCCCAACTGGGGGAGGATACTTGCCGCTATGGGGCGGTCAGGGGTGAAATTCGATCCATCTAGGGTAGACCTGTTTCTGGGAAATGAAAATGAAGAGGTACAGATGCTGGATTATGGTCGCCCGGTAGAGTTTGATATGAGCCTGGTGAAGCGGATTTTAAAACAGTCGGAAATTATTATCCAGATGAAAATGAGGGAAGGAAAGGCCTCCGCACTGGGGTGGGGTACGGATCTTACCACAGATTATGTGATGTTTAATTCCATGTATACTACGTAAGATCTGACGCTTTTATAGGTATTTTCCATATTGTGTAGGCGATTCACCTATTTGCTAAATTCGGTTTTATACCGTTCCGGATATCAGCCTGAAGCATGATCTTTATAAGTCAATATGACTGGCTTACTACGAACAAGATTATTCGCTTCTTTATTTTTAGTCTTAATGCCGTTTATGGCATTTCCGGAGCCCGGAAGTTATGATAATTATAATTTTTATCATTTTACCGTAAGGGACGGGTTATCACATACCAATGTTTACTCCCTGCATCAGGATAACGACGGATACTTATGGATTGGTACGGGGGGTGGCTTGCATCGCTGGGATGGGAGAGACCTGGAGACTTACAAATACATGCAGGGCGATTCTACTTCCCTTCCTTACGGTTATGTCCGTGTGATATTTGAACAGTCAGATGGCACCATTTGGGTGGGGACTCAGAACCGGGGGCTCGCCGCTTATAAAAACGGAAAGTTTAAAAGGTTCAATCTGCAAAAACATTTTGGACTGTCTGATGGAGTTTCCATTGAACATATCATTGAGATGCCGGATGGCTCACTTTACATAGCAACATGGGGTGAGGGCATTTTGGTTTATCAGGATGATGCCTGGCGCCAGATTACCACGCAAGATGGGTTAAGTAGTAACAACGTAATAGACCTCTATTATGATCCTGAAACCGGGATACTTTGGGTGGGAACATGGGATGGTGGTCTGTGTAAAATTGAAGATAATCGCATCTATCAATTCCCCCAACAAAAAGGTGGATTCAATGCTTCTATTGCCCGCACTATAACAAAAACTCAGGATGGAACCATTTGGATCGGGAGCTGGGGAATGGGCCTTTTCAGCTACAAGAATGGTCATTTCACACAGTTTACCAGGGAAGCAGGCCACTTATCTGATGATAAGGTCCTGACGCTTACGGATGGAGGTGAAAGGCTTTGGATCGGCACCTTTGGGGGAGGGCTTAATTTTTATAAAGATGGGAAGTTTGCAACATTTCAGCACATCACATCAAACGACAATTCTCTAAGCAGTGATTACATAGAGTCAACCCTGATCGATAAGGAAGGACACCTCTGGGTGGGAACTTACGGGGGAGGACTGGATATGTTGAAGAGAACCCCTTTTTACCATTACAATACGGAAGAACATCAGGACCTTTCAAATGCCAATATCTCGGGAATAAGTCAGGATCAGTCAGGCAACGTGTGGATTGGATTAAGGAATGGTACTATCAGGATAGATGGGAAGACTGATGAGCAGAGTCTCAAAATACAGTCTAGCTTGATAGATGCTAACACGAAAATTACGGACCTGTGGAGGCTGTTTATTACCTCGAAAGATGAGGTTTGGTTGGGAGTATTGGGAACATATGCTCATATCTACCATTTTTCTGACGGTGAGGGCGGCAGAATTGCTGATCTTTATGGTCCGGATCTGGGAGATTTCAGTACGCTTTCAGAGGCAGCTGACGGATCGATATGGGTAACTGCAGAAGGTGAATACGGAGGTTTGCATCATATCGATGGCACGAAGATTACTTCTTACACTCACAATCCTGAAGATCCTTATTCCTTAAGTAAGGATGAGACCAACTGCGTGTTGGTTTCGGAGATTTATGATGAGGTTTGGGTTGGTACCCAAAGGCGGGGACTAAACCGCCTGAAGGATGGGAAATTTGAACGCTATCGTTTTAATCCGGAAGATCCCAATTCACTGAGTAATGACCTGATTTTTTGTTTGCTGGAAGCAAGTGATGGTACCGTATGGGTAGGTACTGAAAATGGCCTCAACAAGTACAACAGAAGCGCCAATGATTTTATTTCTTATAACTCATCTGCTTCAGGTATGATAGATGATGTCGTTGTGAGTATTCTTGAAGACGACCGGGGATTTATTTGGCTGGGTACCAATAAGGGAGTATCGCGCCTGGACCCCAAACAAGGAACCTTCCTGAATTTTAGTGGAAAGGACGGGCTTTTTGGCTATCCGTTTAATGTAACAGCTGCAATGAAAAACCGCGAAACAGGTGAATTATATTTTGGAGGTATAAATGGACTTATCAGGTTTCATCCCGATAGCGTAGAAACAACTCCCCAAAAACTCATGATTCAGCTTAAGGAGCTCACAGTTAATGGAAAAGGAGCCGAAGTTGGAGATAAGGAGATACTGACCAATTCCCTGGCAGGGACTGAAGAAATCCACCTGAAGGAAAATCAACGAAATCTTATGATCAGTTATACTACCCTGGATCTTGATAAAAACACAGAAAGTTTCTTTGCATATTTTCTTGAGGGTTATGAAGACAAATGGAATGAGGTAGGGAACAGTCGGATTGCTACTTATAATTCCCTTCCCTCCGGGGAGTATACCTTCATGGTTAAGTCTTCTCCTGATGGCGTTACGTGGAGTAAACCAAGAGAACTAAAAATTACAATCGACCCGCACTGGTGGGAGACGGTCTATTTTAAGGTAGGAATAGTTTTTTTTATTCTGATCACCATCTATGTTTTACATTCTTCACGATTGATGGCCGTCACAGCGCAGAGGAAAAGGCTTGCTTTAGAGGTAGCTTCTAAGACTGCAGAACTTCAGAATGAAAATGTCTTCTTCGATGCGATCATGAACAATGTGCCGGATCACATCTATTTCAAAGACTTAAATAGCCGGTTTATTCGGGTAAGTGATTCCATGAAGGAGGTTACACCTTCAGGCGATGCCAGCGAGCTGATCGGAAAATCCGACTTTGACCGGTTTCCGATTGAAGATGCTCAGAGAAAATATGAAGCAGAGCAGAGGATTATAGCTACTGGCAAGCCATTAATAGGGATTTTGGAGCATGACATACCTTTGGACGGCCCTGAAAGGTGGGTAGTCACCACCAAACTTCCGCTTTACGATGGGAAAGGACATTGCATAGGGATCCTTGGTGTGACCAAGGATATTAGTGAGATCAAGAAGGCGGAGCTGGAATCAAAACATAAAAATGAAATTTTAGAATTCCAGGAGAAGGAGTTACGGTTTGCTAAGGAGAAAGCCGAGGAAGCAAATAGAGCCAAAAGTGAATTTCTGGCAAATATGAGTCATGAGATCAGGACCCCTATGAACGGGATCATTGGGATGAGTGAGATCATGCTGGATACAACCCTCAATGAAGAACAACGGGAATATCAGTCCGTAATCCTGCAATCTGGTGAATCACTAATGAAAATTATAAATGACATTCTGGATTTCTCAAAATTAGAAGCTGGCAGATATATACTGAATGAAGAGGAGGTGAATCTGCCTATCCTTATTAAGGAAGCGATCTCTCCTTTTAAACTGGAGGCTTTGAATAAAGGACTGGAGCTAATATATAGTGTCGCACCGGATGTGCCGATAAACATTCATATTGATCCCGTACGAATCAGGCAAGTGCTGACCAACCTTATTGGCAATGCTTTAAAATTCACAGAAAAAGGGGAGGTTGTTTTAAGAGTAGCCTGCAACGATGGAAAACTTGAAATGTATGTAAAAGATACCGGTGTAGGTATACCAGGAGAATTTCTCACGAAGATATTTGAGAGCTTTTCGCAGGTTGATGCTTCAAGTACCCGCAAATATGGGGGAACAGGGCTTGGTTTAGCTATTTCACAAAAATTTATCGACCTGATGAGTGGTACCATAGAGGTGGAGAGTGAGGAAGGAAAAGGCAGTATGTTTAAAATTTCGGTGCCATTAAAAGTAGTTAATGGTAGTACTGACTACAGCCAGGAGCTGAGTAAAGCAGGAAAACTGGATGGAAGGGTAGTTCTGGTTTTAGATGAGTCGGAAACCATATGTGAAACTATCCTGAGTGCATTTGATTCAGCTAAGATTACCATGTATTCCAGTAGTGATCCGGCAGAGTTTGAGCATAAAATTGAAGCGTTACAACCTGATGTAATCTTATTGGATAAGGCTTTAGGCAGTTCCATAAATTTTGATTTCGTAGCTAACAGAGGGGGCAGGATCGTTTTTATGGATCCTTATGTAAGCGCTTTCACTTTGCTGGATAATGTTCCTGTCTATGGCTCTCTACCAAAACCAGTAGACTGCCAGATGCTGAGTGAGGTATTGAGTGTCTTATTATTAACGAAAAGTAAATCCTCGATCAATGGCGAAAACAGCTTCGTATCCGATACGGTGAATGAAGATAATGAAGAATGTGTGAAGCCAAGAATACTGGTAGTTGAGGACAATCGTGCTAATCAGCTGGTAGCCAAATTGACGCTTTTAAAACTCGGACATGAGATAGATATAGCCGAGGATGGTGGCAAGGCACTGGATAAGCTGATGCAGGATGAGTACGATATTATTTTTATGGATATACAGATGCCGGTGATGGATGGACTCCTGGTTACCAGAATGGTGCGGTCTGAGAAGGGTCCTAATGCTACAAAGCCAATTTTGGCGATGACTGCCCATGCATTCGAAAAAGATAAAGAAAGATGCTTGCAATCAGGCATGAATGATTTTGTAAGTAAGCCATTTAAATCCGAGGATATCAAAGAGCTCCTGGATAAATGGCTGACTCCCAAAGAGGTTTTGCCGTATTAATTTGATCGATTTAGGAGTTAGGCAGTTTTCTTTTTGAGGAAGAATGCTGAGATCAAAGCGATGACAAGACCCACCGGGAAAATTTCCATAAAAGTCACACCAGCCATGAAAAAAGGATTTTTATACATTTCCATGTAGTCAAGCATTTCTTTCTTTTTGACTTCTATTTCACTGGCACTCATATCCGAAGTTTCATATTGAGCGATTTGTGCAGCAGCATAATCATCCGCAAAATCTGGCATGAAGTTAGGGTAATAGATCATCCATCCTGCCACATAGATCACAGATGCAACCAACACAATGTAAAGTCCGGTTAAGAAGGCTTTCTTAAACGAAAATCCATTTTCCCCTTCTTGATCACGGTATCTTTTCACACCTATAAATACCGTAGAAAGCGCAAGGATCATGGCTGCATAGCCAATGAATTCCTGCTGTCCAAGACTTAAATTATCTCCGAAAAAGAGAGCAAATAACCACCAACTGCTAGTCATGATAAGACCGGCGATACCTCCATAGATCAATGCGGTTTTAAACTGTTTCATATTTTTGGCTTTAGTAAACTTTGCAATGATTCAGGATGCCAATTACAGCAATTTTTTTTGAAATAAAGTCACACTTTCGGGTGATTCCCTTAATTCATACTTTCGGGGGAGGTGATAACTCCAAGTTCTCGTGCTTTTTGAATGGCCTGGGTCCTTCGCTTTACTTCCAATTTCTGATAAATACTTGAGAGGTGGGTTTTGATCGTATTTAGCGATACGAAAAGTTTATCTGCTATTTCCTGGTTAGAATCCCCTTCTGCCAGCAGTGTCAGTACTTCCAGCTCCCTGTTGCTTAGCCGTTCGCTGTTGTAAGATACCTTGCTTAGATTTCTTTTTTGTTGCCGTTTGTAGATACTCAGCCCAAACCAAATGCCAATTGCCATGAAGATGGTAGCTACAATCAAGCCAAAAAGTTCGATCCTTGTGTTTCGTATAAGTGTTTGGTAGTGAGTAACCTGCAGTACAAGTAGCAGCAACCCCATCGCCAGTCCGTACCACCAAATATTTCTTTTCATAAGACCTTAGAGAGATAATTGCAGAAAAATGACTTCAAAGCCACTGGAAATAACAAAAATAGATTTTTAATTTTAAGGTATTTAGTAAGAAAATCAAACACGTTTAAGTTTTACGCTAATGAATCGTTTATTTTTATTACTGATGGTCATTATTTTATCGTGTACTTCTTCACCATCAGAAAATGCAGTTTATGATACCGCAGAGCTACCGCTAACGGCTGAAACCTATCCATACGAGGATATTCCAGGCCTGATGAAAGCTGTAGAGAAAAACAATGGAGTTATCGTATCTGAGGGAGATATCCTCAATGGCTTGAAGCATGGATCCTGGATTACCCATGATGCAAAAGGACTGCCAATGATCTCTACCACCTACTATCAGGGGAGAAAGCAAGGGGTTGAGCTGGACTTTGATAACAGAGGTAGCATAGAAGTAAAAGCATACTACCACAACGATCAGTTGGAAGGAGAATACCTGGTGTATGAAAACAGAAACATTGTGGAAAGACGGCAATACCAGGGTGGTGAGCTAAATGGGCTTTTCATAAAGTACTACAAAAACGGAACGCTCATGCAGGAATCTTATTATGAAAATGGTCAGTTGGAAGGTCTTGCTAAGTGGTATGATCAGGAAGGTAACCTTTCTATAGCATACAGGTATGAAAATGGTGAGTTGGTAGATAAAAACCCTGAAATCGATTAATCATCTTTCTTCGACTTCTTTAGGTTTTTCTTGTGCATCGAGTCGGCTTTCCAGGCGATTGATCTTGGATTGGATATTTTTAAGGTAGGCAAGCATTTGCTGGTGCTCAGTATGGACAAATTCCTTAACTCTTTCCTCCTCATTTTTCATTTCAGCACGGTTGATTTCGTTCATTGTGTTAACCACTATAGCTATAAACACATTTAGTGTGGTATACGTGGCCAATAAGATAAATGGAACAAAATACAGGTAAGCATAAGGAACTTCCAGCATCATAGGGCGAGCTATACCCGAAGACCAGCTTTCCAGGGTCATTACCTGAAATAGTGTAAAAAAAGTCTTACCCATATCCCCAAAATATTGTGGAAAGCTGTCTTGATACAGGTCTGTGCCTATCACGGCGAAAATGTAAAAAATCATGAAAAGAAGCACAGCAATCCAGCCAATGCTGGGGATAGACTTCAATAACGACTCGATGATCAGCCTGAGCTTAGGTACATTTTTTATCAGCCTGGCTGTACGCAGTATTCTTAGGGTCCTTAAAATATGTAGCGGTCCGGCTGCCGGTATCAGAGCGATAGCAACGATCAAAAAATCAAAAATATTCCAGGCATTGGCAAAGAACTTATGCCGGTAAGCGAAGATCTTTAGTGAGATCTCCAGTGTAAAAATGACCAGTATGTATTTATCTATCTCATTGAGCCAGGGGCCTGCCGCATCACTTATGGCAGGAGAGGTTTCCAGACCAATGGTAATAGCATTGAGGATAATCAGGGAAATGATCGTCCATTGAAACTGCCTGGTTTCCAGGAAATCCTTCAGATCGTCCAGGTTTTTCAGACGATACCAAATAAGCATCAGAGGATTTTTAGTCTGATTAGACGACATCAGGCGGCGATTTTAAAATGCAGTGTTTATAAATGTAATGAAAAATTGGGTCTTGGCGTACTACTCTTCCTCTTCTTCCTTTTCAAAGCGGATTACCTCGGTGCAGCCGGAGTCTTCCAAACTGGTTGTAAGAGTAAGATTTGTTTTGGAAATATCAAGGCTGGATTTGGTACAGGTTTCTTCTCCATCATTTTCCTGGCAAAATGAAACAGAACTTTCTCCAACAGAAAATTTACCCGCCTCAGATTGAGTTACTCCGCCTACAGTTTCCTGCTTGACATATGTTCTTGTACCTGTCGAGTCAACACTGAAGGTATATTTTATACATTCCTGCTGGGTGCAATCCAGTACTCTGTTCACGTTTTGATCTTCGTTATCACAATCGCTAAGTAGGTACGCGGTGGCCAACCATGACCCCTCCAGCTTAGCAAGATTTTCCTTTTCAGCGTCATCTCCGCAAGCGACCATTGCTGCTATTGCTAAAAGACCAAATAATCCAATCAAAAATGAGTTCAGCTTCATACTGTTCAGAATTTTACCTTAAAGATATCCGACTTTATGGTAGATTAACGTTAAAGCACTGATTTTAGTGAGTTTTGTAAGGAAAGGTGAAGAAAAAGTAGCGGGGAGCAGAATCGAACTGCCGTCCGCCAGCCGGCGGATATGAATCCGGCGCTTAGGTTTTAAACCGATCATGAATTCTTTTCCACAAGAATTCCCTTCCTTTTGCTGATTTAAGTTGTTTTTCCCTCAACATTGCATGTTTTAGAGAATCGCATTTTTCGAGATAGGCTAATTTCCAAGGTCTAAATTTTGAGGTGTATTCTTTTCTGGAGAAGTAAAAGTGGCTCAACAACCTTCCTTTAACATTTTCAGACCTCCCTATATAGATTTTCTTGTTTTCGGGTGAGTAAATACAATAGACGCAGTGATAGTACATGAAGCAGAAAAAGTAGCGGGGAGCAGAATCGAACTGCCGACCTCCGGGTTATGAATCCGACGCTCTAACCATCTGAGCTACCCCGCCATTTTAGTAATTTCAATCGAGAAGTTGCCTTCTCTTATTCTCTTTTTTAACCGAACTGCCGTCCACCAGCTGGCGGATATGAATCCGACGCTCTAACCATCCGGGGCGCGTCCCGATAGTTATTCGGGACCCCGCGATTTCCCCTTTAAATCCAGCCCGTATCTCTGGTGGATTTGAAAAGGAGTGCAAATCTAAAAAGTTTTCTTTTTTATCCCAGCATATTGGGGATTTCAATTTTTTATTTACCTTATCAAAAAATTTTTCGCCCATGGCAAATGATAAGTTTATTGGCGAGTATCCCATCAATGCATCAAAAAAAATGCTATATCCGTATCTGAGCACCGCTTCGGGCTTAGCTCAGTGGTTTGCTGATGATGTAAACATCAATGAGGATAAAGTATTTACTTTTTTCTGGGATGGAGATGAGAACAAGGCTAGGTTGGTATCAAGCAGGACAAATTCTCATGTCAGGTTTGAGTTTTTGGATGGTGGGGATCCGGATGATCCTCCGTTTGTGGAGTTTAAGCTGGAGATGAACGAACTAACCCAGGAAGTTTTCATTCGAGTTACTGACTCCAGTGACATGGACCCGGATGAAGCAGAAGAACTATACGAAAGCCTGATTCATGACCTGAAGGAAATTGTTGGCGGGTAACCAACTGCCCAGGTCTTTCGTATGCCTTTTTGATATTTCTTAGCATCTTTGTGACGCATGCGTAAGCTGGATACTCTTATAATAAAATCCTTTATAGGTCCTTTTATTCTCACTACCGTTGTAGCTACTTTCATCTTGCTCATTCAGTACATGATGAAGTATTTCGACGATTTTGTAGGGAAGGATCTTGGTTTTGAAGTCTTTGCAGAATTACTCTTTTATTTCAGTCTGAATATGCTTCAGGTGGCTTTGCCACTTGGTGTGCTCGTTTCTTCACTGATGACTTTTGGCAATCTGGGTGAAAACTTTGAGCTGACAGCTATTAAAGGTGCAGGTATTTCACTCCTCAGAGCTTTGCGACCCATTTTCTTTTTTGTGGTCATTTTGACTTTTGCGGCCTACAATTTCAATAACCATGTGGTCCCGGCGGCAAACCTGAAAGCTTACAGTCTCTTATATGATATTAAGCATAAAAAACCAGCTCTTGATATAAAAGAGGGCGTTTTTTATAATGGGATTCCTGATTATAATATCAAAGTGAAAGAGAAACTGCCTGATGGGAAAACCATGAAAAAGGTGCTGATATATGACCATACCGAAGGAAGGGGAAACAACCGTGTGATCCTGGCAGATTCCAGCAGGATGTATACCATCCTGAATGAAAAGTACCTGAAACTTGAGCTATATGATGGCAACTACTATAGTGAAGAACCTCAACCCAGAGAACCCGTAGACCAGTTCTTTCGGACTAATTTTGACCGAATGGATATGGTTTTCAGCCTTTCCTCTTTTGACTTAAAAAGAACCAAGGAGGAGTTGTTTCAGAACAACCGCCAAATGAAAAATGTGAAAGAGCTTACCAGTGATATCGACTCATTGAATAATTCGATTTACAAGGCCAAGCAGGGATTCATTCTCAATGCCAAAGGCTTTTTCACCTACCACCTTAAAGATTTTGAACTGGACAGGTGGGACCCTGGGAAAAATAAAGCTGACAGCATCAAAAAAGATACAACTATAGAAAAAGGGACCATCACAGCTTCTATGTTTCCTTTTTTTCAACGGTCACCAGAAAAATCCCGGATACAAAAGGATACATTGGTCCGGCCAAAAAGCGGGCTCAAGATAGACAGGGAGCGTCCGGCAGTAATAGATACCACCAATTTGGTTAAGTATAAGAAATCCCGAAGCAGGCCTAAGCTTGCTGAAAAGGATGGAAAGGTAGGTTTTGATAGCTTGACCTGGGATTTTTTAAATAACAAGATAGGAACACGTAAAGGAGAAGTGATACAAAATGCCAAAAATCAGGTCCAAAATATCAAAGTAAACTTATCCTCAACCAATGCCAGGGTAGATAACCTCCAGCGTGATGTCAGTAAGTGGTCAATCGAAAAGTGGAAGAAATTCAGCCAGGCTTTTGCATGTATAGTTATGTTTTTGATTGGAGCGCCTCTGGGAGCCATTATCAAAAAAGGTGGGCTTGGAGTGCCTGTTATAGTATCTATTTTGTTCTTTTTAACCTACTACGTAATCAATATCACCTGTGAGAAGTGGGCAAAAGAAGGTCTTATGGACCCGATCCTATCCGTTTGGATAGCGGATCTGATGCTTTTACCGATTGGATTGTTTTTCCTCAGACAGGCTCGGATTGATGCCCGGTTATTCGATACGGACTTTTACAATGTATGGATCGATAAGCTAAAAGAGCGGTTTTCCAAAAGATGATCTTAAAATATATTGTTTTTCACCACAAACAACTCTAAATTTGCGCTTTGATTTAAGCGACAAACAAAGAGAAAAGATAAAGAATGTATTTAACGAAGGAAAAGAAAGAAGAATTCTTCACTAAACACGGCAAAGGGAAGGAAGATACTGGCTCTGCAGAAGCCCAGATCGGTCTTTTTACTTACCGAATCAATCACCTCACTGAGCATTTGAAATCAAATAAGCAGGACCATTCATCTAGATTGGGCCTGATGAAGTTAGTAGGTAAAAGAAGAAGGTTGCTTGATTATCTTCAGAAAAATGATATCGAGCGTTACAGAAGCATCATCGCGGAGTTAAAAATCCGAAAATAAGAAAACAAGAGAAACCATAAGGGGAATTCAACTCAGGATTCCCTTTTTTTGTCTAAGGCGCCTGAAGAAGAAAGTAATGATATGGGGCTCCTTAAACATCATTTTAACCATTCACAATTATGAAGCCTCAATACACAGAAAAAAAATTTCCGTTGCCTGACGGAAGAGAAATTACCATTGAAACAGGTCGCCTGGCCAAGCAAGCTGACGGATCAGTAGTAGTGCGTATGGGAAACACCATGCTTCTTGCTACGGTAGTATCCAGGAAAGAAGCTGGAGAAGGAGTAGATTTTCTACCCCTGTCAGTTGACTATCAGGAAAAATTTGCATCTGCAGGAAAGATCCCGGGTGGATTTCTTAAGCGCGAAGGCAAGCTTTCTGATTACGAAGTGCTGATCTGTAGGTTGGTTGATAGGGCATTAAGACCTTTATTTCCCTCAGATTATCATGCAGATACACAGGTTATGATTTCCCTGATTTCGGCAGACTCAGAAGTTTTACCAGATGCACTGGCGGCTCTGGCAGCCTCAGCGGCAATTTCCGTTTCTGACATCCCTTTTGACGGGCCAATTTCTGAAGTCAGGGTAGTTAAACACGGAGATGATTATATCGTCAACCCTACACCAAAGCAGATGGAAGAATCAGTTTTGGATCTGATTGTAGCCGGCTCTGCTGACAATATCATGATGGTAGAAGGAGAGTCAAAAGAAGTCTCCGAAGCTGAAATGCTGGAAGCGATCAAAGTAGCTCATGAAGCGATCAAAGTTCAGTGCAAGGCTCAAGTAGAGCTGGCTGAGGAGGTAGGAGCTACTGAAAAACGTGAGTACGATCACGAGCCGAAAGACGAAGAACTACAGGCTAAGATTGAGAAGCACTGTTATGATGCTTGCTATGAAATAGCCAAGAAAGGCATTGCTAATAAAACACAAAGAGCAGAAGAGTTTGATGCTGTAAAAGAATCTTTTCTGGAAACCTATACGGAGGAAGAACTGGAGGAGCTCAATGAGTTCCTGGTGAATAAATACTTCCATGATGTTCAGAAAAATGCCGTTCGAAATTGCGTTTTAGATACTAAGAAGAGGTTGGATGGTCGTGATCTTGAAGAGGTCAGACCCATATGGACAGAGGTAGATTACCTTCCTTCAGCTCATGGATCGGCTGTATTTACCAGAGGTGAGACCCAGTCCCTTACCACAGTTACGCTAGGATCAAAGCTGGATGAGCAAATGATCGACGGAGCTATTCATTCCGGTTACAACAAGTTCATCCTCCACTATAACTTCCCCGGGTTTTCTACTGGTGAAGTAAGACCGAACAGAGGTCCGGGACGTAGAGAAGTAGGTCATGGTAACCTCGCGATGAGAGCTTTGAAACCGATGCTCCCCACAGAAGACAACCCTTATACCATACGCATAGTGTCGGATATCCTGGAGTCTAACGGTTCATCATCAATGGCTACTGTTTGTGCAGGCGCACTTGCACTAATGGACGCCGGCATCCAGATCAAAAGATCTGTTTCGGGCATTGCTATGGGGATGATTTCGGATAGTGAAACAGGGCGGTACGCCGTACTTTCGGATATTCTGGGTGATGAAGATCATCTCGGCGACATGGACTTTAAGGTAACAGGTACGGAAAAAGGTATCACTGCCTGCCAGATGGATATCAAGATCGATGGATTGTCTTATGATGTTTTAGCAGAAGCTTTGGCACAGGCTAACAGAGGAAGAATACATATCCTAGGTGAAATGAACAAGACCCTTTCTGAACCTCGTGCTGAGATGAAGGAATCTGCTCCTCGTCTCGTTCAGCTGGAGATTGAGAGAGATATGATCGGGGCAGTCATTGGACCTGGAGGAAAGATCATTCAGGAGATCCAGCGAGAATCCGGAGCTACTGTAAATATTGAAGAAACAGATAAAGGAGGTCTGGTTACTGTTTTTGCATCTGATAAATCAGCTCTTGATAATGCTATGCAGCGTATCAAAGCTATAGTAGCCGTACCTGAAATTGGTGAAGTGTATGAAGGCAAAGTAAAAGCCATCATGCCATTTGGAGCTTTTGTAGAGATTTTACCAGGCAAGGATGGTCTTCTTCATATTTCTGAGATCAAATGGGAACGTCTCGAAAGCATGGATGGAGTACTGGAAGTAGGTGAAGAAGTAAAGGTGAAACTCATAGATATTGATAAGAAAACCGGCAAATACAGACTTTCACGAAAAGTTTTATTGCCTAAGCCGGAGAAAACGAACAAAGCTGATTAAATTTAGTGGCGATAGTTACAGGTCCGGTGAGAGACTTACACCGGACTTTTAATCTAACCGCCGACTAAATGAGACAACTTAAAATCAGCAAGCAAATTACTAATAGGGAGAGTGAATCTCTGGATAAGTATTTGCAGGAAATTGGTAAGGTTGAGTTAATCACCGCCGAACAGGAAGTAGAGCTGGCCCGAAAGATAAAGGAGGGAGATCAGCTTGCACTTGAAAAGTTAACAAAAGCGAATCTGAGATTTGTGGTCTCAGTAGCAAAACAATATCAAAATCAGGGACTCACGCTGGGAGACCTTATCAATGAAGGTAACCTGGGACTGATCAAAGCAGCCCAACGATTTGATGAAACCAGGGGATTTAAGTTTATTTCCTACGCGGTATGGTGGATTCGACAATCTATTTTACAGGCTCTTGCAGAGCAGTCCAGGATTGTGCGGCTTCCCCTGAACCGGGTAGGGTCGCTAAATAAGATCTCCAAAACATTTTCTGAGCTCGAACAAAAATATGAGCGGGAGCCATCAGCAGATGAGATGGCCCAGGTTTTAAATATATCTGAGTCAGATGTTTTGGATGTGATGAAGATTTCAGGGCGTCATATTTCAATGGATGCCCCATTCGCAAATGGCGAAGAAAATAGCTTATTGGATATCTTAGAGGATGAAGGTGTAAGTACTCCGGATAGTACTTTAATCAATGATTCCCTTTGCAGAGAAGTGCAGAGAGCCCTGGGGACCCTTACACCCCGGGAGGCAGATGTAGTTAGTCTGTATTTTGGGTTGAACGGAGGACAAGCGCAGACTCTTGAGGAAATAGGCTCACGTTTTGATCTGACAAGAGAAAGGGTAAGACAGATAAAAGAAAAGGCAATCAGGCGACTGAGGCATGCGACGCGAAGTAAGTCTCTGAAACCTTACCTTGGATAGTAATCCTTCTGACATTTGGAGACATTCTTGCTTTTTCTTTGTTACAAAAAAGGAAATAAGACGTTGTTACAAAAAAATAAATACTGAAGATAATAAATACTGAAGATTTAGATAATGGCTAAGGAAAGAGAAAAAGTATTGATTATAGGTTCTGGTCCGGCAGGTTTTACAGCTGCAATTTATGCCGCAAGAGCAGGTATGAGTCCTGTCTTGTATCAGGGTGGACAACCGGGCGGACAACTTACTATTACCACTGATGTGGAAAACTACCCGGGATACCCTGAGGGTATCATGGGACCTCAGATGATGGTGGATTTTCAAAAGCAGGCTGAACGATTCGGGACCGATATCCGGTCCGGGATGGTCACTGCTGTGGATTTTTCAGGATGGCCGCATAAAGTGACTGTTGATAATAAAAAGGAGATCGAAGCTGAAGCGGTGATTATATCTACGGGCGCTTCTGCAAAATGGCTGGGACTCGAAAGCGAGCAGCGACTAAATGGTAAAGGAGTGTCAGCCTGTGCGGTATGCGACGGCTTTTTCTTCAGGGGCCAGGAAGTAGCCATCGTAGGTGGAGGTGATACAGCTGCTGAAGAGGCTACGTACCTTTCTAAGCTTGTGAAGAAAGTATACATGCTCGTAAGGAGAGATGAGATGCGGGCCAGTAAGATTATGCAGCAGCGGGTAATGAACGCTCCTAACATAGAGGTGCTCTGGAATACAGAGACGGATGAAGTACTCGGAGATGAGGAGGTAACCGGCGTACGCGTGAAAGACACGATTACAGGAGAGAAAAGAGAAATACCGGTAACTGGTTTTTTCGTGGCTATCGGACACCAGCCGAATACTGATATCTTCGAAAAATACCTGGATATGGACGAGGCTGGTTATATCAAAACCATACCAGGCACTTCCAAAACAAACGTTCCCGGTGTTTTTGCTACGGGTGATGCCCAGGATAAAATATACCGTCAGGCTGTGACAGCTGCAGGAAGCGGATGTATGGGAGCACTGGATGCAGAAAAATTTATTGCTGAAAAAGAGGTAGAACTCATGCAGAAGGAGTCTCACGGACAGGAAGCTGCCGTTTGATTATAGTCTGAATTTAAAAATCATAAAAATACCGGATCCCGCGCACCAACGCGGGTTCTTTTTTAAAGGCTTTACTATTGTCTGCAAGACTCCACACATTTAAATGAAGATAAATATACTTGCTATAGCCGCTCATCCTGATGATGTTGAGCTTTCTTGTGCCGGGACCCTGATCTCTCATAAGAAAAAAGGCTACACTACCGGCATTATTGATCTGACGAGAGGGGAGATGGGCACCAGGGGAACCTCTGAAGAACGCGAGAAGGAAGCTGAAGCATCAGCTGAGATAATGGGACTTACCATTCGGGATAATCTGAATTTCGAGGACTCGTTTTTCGTCAATGACCGAAAACATCAGATGAAGCTGATCACTAAGATACGCCAATACCAGCCGGATATTATTTTAGCCAATGCCATTTATGACCGGCATCCTGATCACGTAAGAGGCAGCGCTCTTGTAGAAGAGGCGTGTTTCAAAGCCGGACTTAAGAAGGTAGAAACCGTCGGTGAAAATGGGGAAAAGCAAGAAGCCTGGAGGCCAAAAAAAGTCTTTCACGCAATTCAGAGTGTTTCCATTACGCCTGATTTCTTCGTGGATATATCTGAAGCTCATGAGCTGAAGATGAAAGCCATAAAGGCTTATAAGTCTCAGTTCTACGATCCGCAGAGTCAGGAGCCTCAAACTTACATTTCCCGTCCTGAGTTTTTAGATATGATTGAAGCCCGGGCAATGGAATATGGGCATAGGATAGGCGTAAAATATGCTGAAGGTTTTACCACAAAGATCGATGTGGGGGTAAAGGATCTTTATCACTTTATATAGTAACTGGCATTTCTGTCCATTTTCCGGTAAAAAATCAGTCGATCCTTCATGCTGACGTTTTCCAGGTTCGTGTTGAAATACTCCTGACCAAGCCATGTTGTTCCTCTGGTCAGAGATATATTGGGAAAAAAGTGGTCCCTGGCAAAATGAACAAACTTCAGCACACGAAAAGCGTCCCACCATGCGAAAAATCGGTTATTGAAATTTTTGAGGTTATTGGATTGATCAAGAATGGTACTGAGTGCTTTTTCAAATTGATTTTCCTTATAAAAGGCCGCCACACTTTTGGGTAATGTTAGTTCAGAGAGGCCATAACCTTCAAAGAGCTTGTGAGCGGTTTGAAATACCTTCATTAGATCATCAAATGTCTGTGGAGCATAGGCCTCAATCTCCTCATTATGATTCAGGTACTTGTTGATAGCATGTCCTGTGCCGAAAGGTACACGGCCTGAAACCCGGGCAGAGGGGATTATACTTGCATCGTTGATTTCACCTGTGCCACCAAGTGGTATCACCTTATGGATAAAGTAAAAGTCTTCTCCGGCCTTTCGGGTATTCATTCCTCCCTGCTTTTCGTAAGCCTCTGACCTGACAGTAATACAGGATCCCAGTGTTTGAATAGCATGAGGAAATCCCGCATATCTCAGTGCATTAATATAATATCTCAAGAAAAGCTCATAGCGGATAATTGCATCCTGGTTTTGGGTTTCCAGCGGGTGTTCATAGTAGATAAGTCCCAGCTGGTTTTTTGGGTTTGTATAAAAGGACTCTATTGCTAAAAAGTAGTTTGGAGTACACTGACAGTCTGCATCAAAGCAAATGATAACCCCCTCTTTTTCTGCGCTCCGAAATATTCTGACAGCTTCATCCATACCAATCTTTCGGGCGAGGCCTACTCCGGCTTTCCTTGTAGGTAGCTTTGTGTAGCTGACTTCCAGCTGAAACCAGCTTTTAAATGAACTGACCGATCGAACAGACTTAGCGTTTTGTGCGGATATTTCTTCAGGGCATTTTTCTGACTCGTTGACTATTACCAGTACCAGTACTTGTTTAGTTGGAGGGGTACAACGGTGAAGTGCATTCAGAGCCAAAAGGATGTTGGGCTCGTTGTGGCAGGGTATTACCACTACCATCTCAATGGCTGAATACTTAGAGTAGTCCGCTAAGACTGGATCTGGCCATGCGTAGCGTTTCAGGTAGAGAGAACTCAAGGTGAAAGCCGTTCTATTTTCCAGTCAGGACCATCAGAGTAGTAAATACGATCATGCAATCTGCTGGACCGGCCCTGCCAAAATTCAAAGGAATCCGGAATTACACGATAGCCTCCCCAGTAGTCTGGTAATGGCACTTTGCCTTCTTTAAATTTTTGCTTCATCTCATGGAGCTTGGTTTCCAGGATGCTTCTTGAGCTGATCACCTGGCTCTGGTGAGATACCCACGCCCCCAGCTGGCTTCCAAAGGGCCTGCTTAGGAAATACCTGACTGATTCTGCGGTAGAGACTTTTTCTACCGTCCCAGTAACTGATACCTGTCGCTCTAATGCGTACCATGGAAACAGAAGGGAGACCTGCGGATTTTCCGAAATCTGTTGTGATTTTTTGCTGTTGTAATTGGTATAAAATACAAACCCTTTTTCGTCAAACGCTTTCAGAAGTACTGTGCGCTGGGTTATATAACCTGATGCAGAGGAGGTTCCCAGGACCATAGCATTTGGCTCCAGAACCTCAGCTTTGGTGGCTTCCTCAAACCATGTTCTAAACTGTTCTACAGGTGATTTATCTACTGTGTCTACATCCAGTGAGGCCTGGGTGTATTCTTTTCTTAAAGAGGCAATATCCACTGATAATGTTCTTTTTTAGTCTGATAAAGAATTAAGGTTTAAAATTGTTTTATTTGTTTTAAAACACAGTTGTAAATCTCTAAAAAAGATTTTCATTCAAATAACTACAGGTAAAAGAGGAACTGATGAAATTGAGAATAGATCTGGCAGCGGAAAGCAGTAAGGAATGGATCAATACAGTGATGAAGGATTTTGATTCCTTTCTGCAAGATCATGCGGATTGTGAACGTAAGGCTTCCGCCATGGCTATGAGTTTTGTGGCAAAGTATCCGGACCGGGTAGAGATCATTCCTGAGCTGATAGAGACAGGAGTTGAAGAGCTGGAGCACTTCAGGGACGTATATAAGATCATGGAGAAGCGTGGCCTTAAACTCTCTCATGAGATAGGTCAGGATATGTATATCAAAGCGCTTTTGGATAAGTGTCGTAGTGGTAGAGAAGAGCGTTTTATGGATCGATTACTACTCGCATCACTTGTAGAAACACGTGGTGCGGAGCGTTTTCGCCTGGTTTATGAAGCTTTGGAAGATAAGGAACTAAAAGACTTTTATCATATGCTGTGGGCGTCTGAAGCTCGGCATGGGGAGATCTTTGTTAAAATGGCTTTAAACTATTTTGATGAAAAGGATGTCTATACTAGATTGGAGAAGATGACTTTGGATGAGGCGGAGGTTATAAAAAATTTACCATTAAAACCTGCTTTGCATTAATGGATTACTTTGGAACCGACAAGTTGATTGAGCCCGAAAGAGGAGACTTGCTAATATCTGAGCCCTACCTACCGGACCCGAATTTTGAGCGAACTGTCATTTTGCTTTGTGAGCATGATGAAAACGGTTCGTTTGGATTTGTTTTAAACAAACAGTCAGATGCTTCATTGCCTGATCTCATTGAAGAAGCTGATGGATTTAACTCGGATGTGTTTGTGGGTGGGCCAGTACAGCAAAATACTTTACATTTTTTACATCGAAAAGATCAGCAACTCGCCGGTGACAGAGAGATTGCTAAAGGTGTTTTTTGGGGAATAGACTTTGAGGGGTTACTAAGTGCGATTAATCTTAATCAGGTAGATCCGACCGATCTTAAATTCTTCGTAGGTTATTCCGGCTGGTCTCCGGGCCAATTGATGGAAGAAATGGAAGCCAAATCATGGATTGTCTATAAAAAGGCAACCCCTGATCTGGTGTTTAATCCAAACCCGGAAGCCTTATGGGCTGAAGTATTGCAAAATATGGGTGGGAAATATCGGGTAATTTCTAATTATCCGCTAGATCCGCGCCTCAATTAGTCTTCACATAATACTTCATATTCATTAATTTTATAGATTGGTAGCCAATAGACAAGGTCCATTATGGAAGACAAGCAAAACAAAGAGACTGAAAACCAGGATATCGAAACTGAGAATCAGGAAGAAGTTCAGTCAAAAGCTGAATTAAATGGTGGTAAGGCCGATTCCTCTGAGAATGAATCAGCCAGAGAAGACGGAAAGGAGCAAAAAGCAGAAGCGTCAGCACCTCAGGACCAGGAAGAAGGAGTAAGTGAAGAAGCAACATCCTCTGCTGAAGAATCTGAGAAACTCTCTTCTGAAGAAGTAAAGTCTGAAGAAAAAACAGAAACCCCCGCTGCAGAGAGCAAACCTCAGGATGATACTGATGAGGAGGACCATCGCGATATCGATGAAGAGCAAAAAGCAGAAGCGTCAGCACCTCAGGACCAGGAAGAAGGAGTAAGTGAAGAAGCAACATCCTCTGCTGAAGAATCTGAGAAACTCTCTTCTGAAGAAAAAACAGAAACCCCCGCTGCAGAGAGCAAACCTCAGGATGATACTGATGAGGAGGACCATCGCGATATCGATGAAGAGCAAAAAGCAGAAGCGTCAGCACCTCAGGACCAGGAAGAAGGAGTAAGTGAAGAAGCAACATCCTCTGCTGAGGAATCTGAGAAACCCTCTTCTGAAGAAGTAAAGTCTGAAGAAAAAGCAGAAACCCCCGCTGCAGAGAGCAAACCTCAGGATGATACTGATGAGGAGGACCATCGCGATATCGATGAAGAGCAAAAAGCAGAAACGTCAGCACCTCAGGACCAGGAGGAAGGAGTAAGTGAAGAAGCAACATCCTCTCCTGAGGAATCTGAGAAACCATCTTCTGAAGAAGTAAAGTCTGAAGAAAAAGCAGAAACTCCCCCTGAGGAAAGCGAACCTCAGGACGATGCTGATGAGGAGGATCATGACGATATTGATGAAGAGCAAAAGTTGCTTGAATCACTTAGTTTGGAGGAGGCTTCTAAAGAGGAGCTTTATCAGGATTTAAAAAAGTTTTCCTCGGTGGAAAACATGCGTGTACTGGATAAGGCACTGAAGGAGATCAGACCGCATTTTGATAAAATACATAAAAAAGAAGAAGAAGCTGCCCTGGAAGTCTTCAAAGAAGAAGGGAACGATGAAGCGGATTTTGATTACAAGGGAGATGAGATAGATCAGCAGTTTTTCTACCTGTACAATAAACTTCGAGATAAAAAACAGGCCTATTTTTCCCAGCTAAATAAAGCCAAAGACGATAACCTTCAGAGAAAAAATGAGGTTCTTGAGCGACTCAGAGAGTTGGTAGATGGGGAGGAAAGCACTACATCACTAGGTGCTTTAAAGGAACTTCAATCTGAATGGAAACGTATCGGGCAGGTGCCGGGGCAGTATGCTAAGAGCCTTTGGGCAAACTACAATGCGCTCCTTGACAGGTTTTATGACAACAGAAGTATCTATTTTGAGCTGAAGGAGCTCGATCGTAAGAAAAACCTTGAGGCTAAGATCGAACTATGCCATCGTGCCGAGGATCTTGATAATTATGAAAATATCAAGGAAGCCATCTTTCAGCTAAACGAGCTCCACGAAGAGTTTAAGCATATTGGGCCTGTACCCAAGGAAGAGCAAGAGCCACTATGGCAGAGATTTAAGGCAGCATCAGACAAAATATACGCTAAGCGAAAAGAATACTTTGATCACCTGAAAAAAGATCTCTATGAGAACATGGAGAAGAAGCTTGCTTTGGGTGATGAAGCTGAGGTCTTTGCAGCATTTGATTCAGATAGGATTACAGAGTGGAATAAAAAGACCAAGGAGATCCTTGAATTACAGAAGCGGTGGGATGCTGTTGGCGGGTTGCCAAGAGAGCGAGCCAAGGAGGTAAATAAACACTTTTGGGGAAATTTTAAGAAGTTTTTTAGCAATAAAAATGCTTTTTTCAAAACCCTGGAAGGGCAACGAGAAGAAAACCTCAAAAAGAAACAAGCATTGCTGGAAAAAGCTGAAATACTTAAGGATAGCGAGGATTGGAATAAAACAGCCAATGAGCTTAAGTCACTACAGTCACAGTGGAAGGAGATAGGGCCAGTACCGGAAAAACACAGGAATGAGGTTTATCACCAGTTTAAGGCAGCCTGTGATCATTTCTTTGAGCGAAAAAGAGCCAAAGGTTCTGAGCATAACAAAGAATATGAGACAAACCTTAAAAAGAAAGAAGAGATCTGTGCAATGCTGGAGGCTTATCTCAACTCAGACACTATTGATCTGGAGCAGGTGTATGACTTGATGGATCAGTATGCTGAGATAGGGTTTGTGCCCAGAAATGCGATCAAAAAGATTCATGAGCGGTATGATAAAGTCACAAATGAGTTGATCAGCCTGGAGGAGCTCACCGATGAACAGCAGGCAGAGATTAAAATGCAGGTACAGGTCAGTAAGCTTAAAAACAGCCCTCATGGTAATCAGAAAATCAATCGGAAGGAAAATGCCATCAAGCGAAAGATTGCCAACATTGAAAATGATATAAGTACCTGGAAGACCAATATGGAGTTTTTTGCAGACTCTAGGAATGCGGACCAGCTCAAGGATGATTTTCAGGATAAGATTGAAAAAGCAGAAGGAGAGCTTGAGGAATTGAGGAGACAATTAGATGTTTTGAATCAGGCTTAAATTTTTTCTTCTTTGACTTTGGATTATTTGATGGGAGTGATACATTTGCACTCGCTTTTGAAACAAGCGAACTAAGACAAAGCGATTAATTATCGCTTGTTAGGCCTCCTTAGGTCAGATGCGGTTTGTGATACGGCAATCCGACGTTCCGACCAGAGCAACTGACTTGAGGACATAAAATACCCTTCTCATAATGAGGAGGGACTTAAAAGCTAAGCCTCCTTAGCTCAGCTGGCCAGAGCAACTGACTTGTAATCAGTAGGTCGTTGGTTCGAATCCGACAGGGGGCTCTTGATAATCAGGCAGTTACAGAAATGTGACTGCCTTTTTTATGGATCAACCAATACGGAGATATAGATGGGGATGGGTATATTGAGTATATCCACAAGTCAAAAAATGGACTGACGAACCAGGGATGGAAAGATAGCCATGATTCCGTATCCCATGCCAACAGAAACCTGGCAGAACCCCCTATAGCTTTGTGTGAGGTTCAGGGATATGTGTATAGTGCGAAGATGCATGCAGCAAACCTGGCTATAGAGCTTGGTGAACAACCTGCTGCTGACAAGTGGAAAGAGGAAGCCAGGCTGCTTAAGCAGCAATTTAATGAGGATTTTTGGGATGAGGAGCTAGGGTGTTATGTCATAGCTCTTGATGGCCATAAGCAGTCCTGCCGTATTAAAACCTCCAATGCAGGTCAGGTACTGTTTTACAGAGATCGCTGATCCGGAAAAAGCCAATCAACTCATTGATACACCTTGTGAAGCCTGATATGTTTACGGCTGGGGTATCCGGACCCTGTCTTCAAAAGAGTTAAGGTATAACCCTATGTCTTATCATAATGGTTCTGTCTGGCCCCATGATGTGGCCCTGATAGCATGTGGCATGGGTAAGTATGGTTATCAAAATCAAGCCCTTCAACTGATGACAGAACTTTTTGATGCTTCGTTATTTATTCAACTTCAGAGGCTTCCGGAGCTTTTTTGTGGGATGGATTGTCGTAAAGGAGAAGGGCCCACTGCTTATCCGGTGGCATGTTCACCGCAGGCTTGGTCTGTGGCAGCAGTTTACTTGTTATTACAATCGGTATTACAGGTCTCTATTAGTTATTCGAGGAAGCAGATATCCTTTCATAAACCACTTTTACCGAAGTACCTCGAGCGAATTACTATTAGGAATCTGGATTTGGGTACTGAAAACATAGACATTGAATTGATAAGGCATGAAAAGGATAATATGATTGCTGTGAACTGGACTTACGAAGGGGACGAATGGGAGCTTAGTGTAGTTAAATAAGCCTCCCTGTGCAGGGAGGTCAAGCTTGATAGTCTGGTCCAGGATTTTCCTTTAGAAGGATATCTAGATTTTATGTTATAGGGAGCGCCCTCAAAATTAGGTTACTTTGCTTTAGATAATTACCGTATGGACCAGAATAGGAACAAAGCGATAAAAGCCATTTTGCTGAGCATTTTTGGGAATGCTTTTTTAGCGATATGCAAAGGGATCGCTGGTTATTTTGGACACTCCTACGCACTGATAGCGGATGCTATTGAATCTACCACTGACGTATTCTCCTCGTTGCTGGTTTTGGTAGGGTTGCGTTATTCTACAAAACCTCCCGATGAAAATCATCCTTACGGTCATGGAAAAGCCGAGCCGTTGATCACCTTTGCCGTTGTAGGGTTTCTAGTGGTTCAGCTACCATTATTGCTACTGAATCGATAGAGAATATCCGCACTCCCCACAAAGTGCCTGAGCCCTACACGCTGATCGTTTTGGGGTAATTGTGGTGATCAAAGAAGTGTTTTATCGTTTCGTTTCCCGAAAAAGTGATGAGACGAAGAGCTCCTCACTCAAAGCTGATGCCTGGCACCACCGAAGTGACGCCATCACATCGCTTATGGCACTTGTAGGTATCTCAGTTGCTATTTTCATGGGAAAAGGATACAAGACAGCGGACGACTGGGCTGCGTTGGTTGCTTCAGGATTCATCATATACAATGCCTATTGATTTTCAGACCAGCACTCAGTGAGATCATGGATGAGCACGTATACGGCGAGTTTATTGATGAAATAAGACAAGAAGCTGGTGAAGTACCGGGAGTAGTAGATACAGAAAAGTGCTATGTCAGGAAATCCGGGCTTTCCTTCCTGGTAGACTTGCATCTCATTGTAGATGGTAGCATCTCGGTGCGACAAGGGCACGAGGTAGCTCATCAAGTAAAGGAAAAACTCCGTGAAACCTATCCGGAGATATCAGATGTGTTGATCCATGTAGAGCCTGCGGATTGATAGAAACATCTTTTTGATTGCCCCGATATCAGCACCTTCTGGCAACTCTTTCCGAATAGGTAGAGTCGTTGATCTAAATGAACAATAAGAATGACAGAGGCAATTCAATAATAGCACCAGTCAGTCGGAAAACCATCTGGGATATAAGGGATTGGGAAGCCAATAAGTGTTATATTGAGAAAAATCAATTCTAATGGAAAAGCCGTCCAAAATCATTGGTACGAGGTATGTACTTGCCGTAAAAGACCTTCAGAAATCAGCAGACTTTTATCAAAACCAATTAGGCTTCCGATCGGTATGGTCAGGGGAGGGGTGGCACTTTGTTGAACGCGGTAAGTGTTTCATTATGATGGGTGAATGTGCTGATGAGATGCCAGTATCAGATCTCGGAGATCACTCGTATTTTGCTTATATAGAAGTAGACAATGTGGATGCTTTATACGAGGAGTTTAAAAAGAAAGAAGTAAAGATCAGGACTGTACCGCATGATCAGCCATGGGGCCAGCGCGAGTTTGCTATTCAGACGATTGATGGTCATCGGATCATGTTTGGAGAAGAAATTACCATATAACTCTTTAATAAGGAGTTAATATCCTTTATTTTGGGAGTGTAAACCACTGTGTCCGCCTTATGGAAGTCATTGCTGATGAGTCTACGCTTATGGTCATCCAGGCTGCGATCCTGCTTATCCTGTTTGCTGTTTTTGTTTTACCGGTCATTTGTCTGGTCAGCATTTTTCGAAGTTCTTTTACGATTCAGTCCAAGCTCCTTTGGGTGATTGTGGTTTTGTTTATTCCCATTGTTGGATCGATGTTGTACTTTTATTTTGGAAAAGTGCAGCTTACAGACAATAAATCTCGGTAGAAATCTCTAGCAAATTTCTCGAAGAAGTCAGGTTTCCTCCTAACCTGCCAAGATTACATTGGGCTGGTTTTTCTTTTATAAGCCTTGTCGATAAAATCTTACCAAACAACCTGATAAAGGAATGCTTTATCGGGCAAATTGCAGCATTCATCCTTAGTTTGCAAAATTAGAAAAGTACAATTTTCTTTCTATTGAGTTGGGTAGTATTTTATGATGATTTGAAAGTTGTTTCATTCTCGAATACCAGCAAAAACGTGTATAATGTGCTTTCAATTAAGTAAAATCAGGATAAAAGTAGGTAAAAGACCTATTGGTTGAATTTGGGTTTATTTCTGATGTACAGCAAAAAAGTACAAAATACATTTGCTAATAACTAGTTGTATGATCTACTGGGAATAACAGATCAGCCCCCAACTTAAAATAGCACAGATGTTGAAACAGCTTTTACCCTCATTCTTATTCCTCCTATTTGTGGGGATCGTTTCCAGCGCTTCAGCGACAGAAACTACCATCGACTTTGATGATCAGAGTTTTTCCGACGGAGCAGATTACGGATCCGATACGTATACACAAAGTAATATCAGTATCACCTACAGCGCTGGAAACTGGTATACGTATGCATCGTCTGGTGAAAATAGCAGTAATGCTATTTTTTCAGGTGAATATTCTGGGGTAGAGACCATCACGGTTGAAACCGTAGATGGTTCTGAAATGGACTTTCGTTCCTTTTATACAAATAATTATGGAGGTGGCATATCCTCTATTGCAGCCTATAAAGATGGAAGCTTGGTAGGCACCCAATCTTCCGGTTTCCCGAGTTCCGGCACGGCTACCGTGACTTTGAGTAATACGTTGTTTGATAATGTAGACAAAATGATCATCACTTCTAACAGCGGAGGATTCTTTGACATTTTCGACACATTTGTTTTTGGCCCGGCCGTAGTGCCTGATAGTGCCCCTTCCTTTGAATCAGACCTGAGTGACGGATCACATAGTGTTAGCCTATCCGAAAACAGTCCCTTGGGTAAACTCATATATGATGTAAATGCCAACGATGGAGATGGTGGCAGTACGGATGCAGATGTAACCTATAGTATTACTGCTGGCAATACAGACAAGGATTCAGACAATGGTTCCAGCGTGGTAAACAGCAATTTGCTACCCTTCAGAATTGATGCCTCTTCCGGAAAAATAATCGTTAATGACCCGGGAGACTTGAATTACGAAGGAACCAGCACCTTCAATCTGACTATTCAGGCGGATGATGGTGTCAATCAATCCACGGCCAGCTTAACCATCAATTTGACCGATCAGGATGAATCGGGGCCGGAAGATGGTGAATACCAATTTACCACGGCAGACGGATGGCCATCATCATTAACTACCGCGGGGTCCCATTCCGCAGATAATCTGACGATCACTAAACAAACCTCACAGAATATATCACTTATAGCATCTGACGAAGGGTTTTGGGTAAACGGAAGCACCAATGGTGAGACCGCCACCTTTCGTGTGGCAGGGGATGGATCAGACCTGGCAGAATTTGACCTGGTGGATTTTATGGTATATAAATATGTGGGTGGGGTGTCTACATCAGGATCATTTTCCGTCACCTTCACCGGTCATAAACCATCAGGTACCACCGTCACTACTTCCGGAAGCAATGCTTCCGGGGATCCGGGGTGGAGTAGCCTCCCGGATTTCAGCAATTTCACCGGCCTGGACTATTTTGACGTAGAAATAACAGATACCGAAGTAACGGAAATCAACCTGCTCAATTATGGCTTTCACCGGTTGTATTTCTCGAATACAAAATCTAACACCCTTCCGACGATCTCTATAGCTGACGCCAACCTTTCTTACACTGAAGGAAGTGCGGCAGGTCAAATTGATGGAGCAGCCACCGTTTCAGATTCAGATGGGGATGCGGAGTGGGACGGAGGTTCATTATCTGTTCAAATTACGGCAAATGCCGTAGCTGGAGATCGCATAAGCGTTGTAGACTCGGATGGGGATGGAACAGCCATTACGATAAGCGGGACTAACATATTTGCCAATGGAACGGATATCGGAGATCTAAGCGCTTCAGGCGGGATCGTTACTGGAGGCACAAAATTAACTATCACCTTTGATTCGGATGCCACCAATGCCAATGTGCAAGAAGTTTTACAATCAGTTA
Source organism: Marinoscillum sp. HNIBRBA16962 (assembly GCF_057801515.1). Taxonomy (NCBI): domain Bacteria; kingdom Pseudomonadati; phylum Bacteroidota; class Cytophagia; order Cytophagales; family Reichenbachiellaceae; genus Marinoscillum; species Marinoscillum sp. HNIBRBA16962. Next base: position 1,894,955 of record NZ_CM173603.1, read on the forward strand.
GATATGATCATGCGACCGATGACCCTGGTACATCAAATCGTACGGTTACATTTACCGCTACTGATAAAAATGCAGCCAGTAGCTCAGATACCAGAACGGTTGTTTTAACAGCTGTCAATGATGAACCTACACTAACTGCCACAGCCAGCAACCCCACCTTCACCGAAGGAGGATCAGCGGCCAGTTTATTCACTGGTACCAACATCAACACGGTAGAGGCCGGACAGAATATTACCGGACTTTCCTTTACCATCACTAATGTGACTAACGGGTCCAACGAACGGATCAACATCGATGGCACCACCATTGTATTGACCCATGGAACCAATGGAAGCACGGCAGGTAACAGCTTAAACTACAGTGTAATGGTCATCGGTACCACCGCTACGGTCTCCATGACTGGCGGCAATCTGAGTCTAACGGACGCAGAGACCATGATAGACAACATGAGCTATCAAAACAATAGCAACAGTCCGTCTACCTCGAACAGGGTAGTTACCTTAACCAGTATCCAGGACAGTGGCGGCACTTCGAACGGTGGAGACAACACCGGCTCACTGGCAGTTGCTTCTACAGTAACAGTGGTTCAAAACAACGATGAACCCACCTTAACGGCGACCGAAAGCGACCCTACCTTCACTGAAGGAGGTTCGGCAGTTAGTTTGTTTAGCGGAACCAGCGTAAGCACGGTCGAATCTGGTCAGACCATCAGCGCTCTAACAGCAACCATCACCAACGTGACCGATGGAATCTATGAGATCATTAGAGTAGACGGAAAAAACATTCGATTGACCCATGGTACCAACGGTACTACAAATACAAACAGCTTAAGTTACACGGTCAGTGTATCCGGGAATACCGCTACACTTACACTCACCGGGGGCACACTATCTACTTCGGCAACTCAAACTTTAGTAGATGCCATTACCTACAGTAACGTCAGCAATGATCCTGGTACAAGCGATAGAGTAGTTACTTTAACCAGCATTAAGGACAGTGGTGGGACTACCAATGGCGGAGACGACACGAAATCCTTATCAGTAGCTTCTACGGTGACAGTCGTAGGTGTCAATGATGAACCTACACTAACTGCCACAGCCAGCAACCCCACCTTCACCGAAGGAGGATCAGCGGCCAGTTTATTCACTGGTACCAACATCAACACGGTAGAGGCCGGACAGAATATTACCGGACTTTCCTTTACCATCACTAATGTGACTAACGGGTCCAACGAACGGATCAACATCGATGGCACCACCATCGTATTGACCCATGGCACCAACGGTAGCACCGCAGGCAACAGCCTGAACTACAGTGTAATGGTCATCGGTACCACCGCTACGGTCTCCATGACTGGCGGCAATCTGAGTCTAACGGACGCAGAGACCATGATAGACAACATGAGCTATCAAAACAATAGCAACAGTCCGTCTACTTCCAACAGGGTAGTTACCTTAACCAGCATCCAGGACAGTGGCGGCACAGCCAATGGTGGAGACAACACCGGCTCACTGGCAGTAGCCTCTACGGTGACCGTGGTCCAAAACAACGATGAGCCCACGCTGACTGCTACCGGCAGCAACCCTACTTTTACTGAAGGGGGTTCGGCAGCTAGTTTATTTAGCGGATCCAGTGTAAGCACAGTAGAATCGGGTCAGACCATCAGTGCTCTGACTGCAACCATCACCAACGTGACCGATGGAATCTATGAGATCATTAGAGTAGACGGAAAAAACATTCGATTGACCCATGGTACCAACGGTACTACAAATACAAACAGCTTAAGTTACACGGTCAGTGTATCCGGGAATACCGCTACACTTACACTTACCGGGGGCACACTATCTACTTCGGCAACTCAAACTTTAGTAGATGCCATTACCTACAGTAACGTCAGCAATGATCCTGGTACAAGCGATAGAGTAGTTACTTTAACCAGCATTAAGGACAGTGGTGGGACTACCAATGGCGGAGACGACACGAAATCCTTATCAGTAGCTTCTACGGTGACAGTCGTAGGTGTCAATGATGAACCTACACTAACTGCCACAGCCAGCAACCCCACCTTCACCGAAGGAGGATCAGCGGCCAGTTTATTCACTGGTACCAACATCAACACGGTAGAGGCCGGACAGAATATTACCGGACTTTCCTTTACCATCACTAATGTGACTAACGGGTCCAACGAACGGATCAACATCGATGGCACCACCATCGTATTGACCCATGGCACCAACGGTAGCACCGCAGGCAACAGCCTGAACTACAGTGTAATGGTCATCGGTACCACCGCTACGGTCTCCATGACTGGCGGCAATCTGAGTCTAACGGACGCAGAGACCATGATAGACAACATGAGCTATCAAAACAATAGCAACAGTCCGTCTACTTCCAACAGGGTAGTTACCTTAACCAGTATCCAGGACAGTGGCGGCACAGCCAATGGTGGAGACAACACCGGCTCACTGGCAGTAGCCTCTACGGTGACCGTGGTCCAAAACAACGATGAGCCCACGCTGACTGCTACCGGCAGCAACCCTACTTTTACTGAAGGGGGTTCGGCAGCTAGTTTATTTAGCGGATCCAGTGTAAGCACAGTAGAATCGGGTCAGACCATCAGTGCTCTGACTGCAACCATCACCAACGTGACCGATGGAATCTATGAGATCATTAGAGTAGACGGAAAAAACATTCGATTGACCCATGGTACCAACGGTACTACAAATACAAACAGCTTAAGTTACACGGTCAGTGTATCCGGGAATACCGCTACACTTACACTTACCGGGGGCACACTATCTACTTCGGCAACTCAAACTTTAGTAGATGCCATTACCTACAGTAACGTCAGCAATGATCCTGGTACAAGCGATAGAGTAGTTACTTTAACCAGCATTAAGGACAGTGGTGGGACTACCAATGGCGGAGACGACACGAAATCCTTATCAGTAGCTTCTACGGTGACAGTCGTAGGTGTCAATGATGAACCTACACTAACTGCCACAGCCAGCAACCCCACCTTCACCGAAGGAGGATCAGCGGCCAGTTTATTCACTGGTACCAACATCAACACGGTAGAGGCCGGACAGAATATTACCGGACTTTCCTTTACCATCACTAATGTGACTAACGGGTCCAACGAACGGATCAACATCGATGGCACCACCATCGTATTGACCCATGGAACCAATGGAAGCACGGCAGGTAACAGCTTAAACTACAGTGTAATGGTCATCGGTACCACCGCTACGGTCTCCATGACTGGCGGCAATCTGAGTCTAACGGACGCAGAGACCATGATAGACAACATGAGCTATCAAAACAATAGCAACAGTCCGTCTACTTCCAACAGGGTAGTTACCTTAACCAGTATCCAGGACAGTGGCGGCACGGCCAATGGTGGAGACAACACCGGCTCACTGGCAGTTGCTTCTACAGTAACAGTGGTTCAAAACAACGATGAACCCACCTTAACGGCGACCGGAAGCGACCCTACCTTCACTGAAGGAGGTTCGGCAGTTAGTTTGTTTAGCGGAACCAGCGTAAGCACGGTCGAATCTGGTCAGACCATCAGCGCTCTAACAGCAACCATCACCAACGTGACCGATGGAATCTATGAGATCATTAGAGTAGACGGAAAAAACATTCGATTGACCCATGGTACCAACGGTACTACAAATACAAACAGCTTAAGTTACACGGTCAGTGTATCCGGGAATACCGCTACACTTACACTTACCGGGGGCACACTATCTACTTCGGCAACTCAAACTTTAGTAGATGCCATTACCTACAGTAACGTCAGCAATGATCCTGGTACAAGCGATAGAGTAGTTACTTTAACCAGCATTAAGGACAGTGGTGGGACTACCAATGGCGGAGACGACACGAAATCCTTATCAGTAGCTTCTACGGTGACAGTCGTAGGTGTCAATGATGAACCTACACTAACTGCCACAGCCAGCAACCCCACCTTCACCGAAGGAGGATCAGCGGCCAGTTTATTCACTGGTACCAACATCAACACGGTAGAGGCCGGACAGAATATTACCGGACTTTCCTTTACCATCACTAATGTGACTAACGGGTCCAACGAACGGATCAACATCGATGGCACCACCATCGTATTGACCCATGGCACCAACGGTAGCACCGCAGGCAACAGCCTGAACTACAGTGTAATGGTCATCGGTACCACCGCTACGGTCTCCATGACTGGCGGCAATCTGAGTCTAACGGACGCAGAGACCATGATAGACAACCTGAGCTATCAAAACAACAGCAACAGTCCTTCTACCTCGAACCGGGTGGTCACACTTACTTCCATCCAGGACAGTGGCGGCACGGCCAATGGTGGAGACAACACCGGCTCACTGGCAGTTGCTTCTACAGTAACAGTGGTTCAAAACAACGATGAACCCACATTAACTGCGACCGGCAGCAATCCTACTTTCACAGAAGGAGGATCCGCAGCCAGCTTGTACAGCAGTACCAGCATCAGCACGATAGAATCCGGCCAGACGATCAAGGGTTTTACATTCACCGTATCTAATGTAGCGAACGGCATCAGCGAAGTGATCAACATCGATGGTACTGCCATTGTCCTCACCCATGGAACAAGTGGTAGTACTGTAGGCAACAGTTTAAGCTACACGACATCAGTGGTTGGCACCACCGCAACCGTAGCATTGACGGGAGGGACTATGAGCACTGCCACCACCCAAACACTCATTGACAACATTAGCTATCAGAACAACAGCAACACTCCTTCTACTTCCAATCGGGTAGTGACACTTACCTCCATCCAGGACAGTGGTGGCACGGCGAATGGCGGAGATGATACCAAATCCCTGTCAGTAGCCTCCACAGTGACCGTAGTGGGCGTCAACGACGAGCCTACGCTCACCGCCAATGCTAGCAACCCCACCTTCACCGAAGGAGGATCAGCCGCCAGCTTATTCACCAGCACCAACATCAACACGGTAGAGGCCGGACAGAATATTACAGGGCTGAGCTTCACCATAACTAATGTGACTAACGGGTCCAACGAACGGATCAACATCGATGGCACCACCATCGTATTGACCCATGGAACCAACGGTAGCACCGCAGGCAACAGCCTGAACTACAGTGTAATGGTCATCGGCACCACTGCTACGGTCTCCATGACTGGCGGCAATCTGAGTCTAACGGACGCAGAGACCATGATAGACAACCTGAGCTATCAAAACAATAGCAACAGTCCGTCTACCTCGAACAGGGTAGTTACCTTAACCAGTATCCAGGACAGTGGCGGCACGGCCAATGGTGGGGACAACACCGGCTCACTGGCAGTTGCTTCTACAGTAACAGTGGTTCAAAACAACGATGAACCCACATTAACTGCGACCGGCAGCAATCCTACTTTCACAGAAGGAGGATCCGCAGCCAGCTTGTACAGCAGTACCAGCATCAGTACTATCGAATCCGGCCAGACCATCAAAGGACTGACCTTTACCGTCACCAATGTAGTGAACGGGATCAACGAAGTGATCAACATTGATGGTACTGCCATTGTCCTCACCCATGGCACCAGTGGCAGTACGGCCGGAAACAGCCTGAGCTATACGACCTCTGTGGTCGGCACTACTGCGACTATAGCGCTGACAGGCGGGACCATGAGCACGTCCACCACTCAGACACTCATTGACAACATTAGCTATCAGAACAACAGCAACACTCCTTCTACTTCCAACCGGGTGGTAACGCTTACCTCCATCCAGGACAGTGGAGGTACTGCCAATGATGGAGATGATACTCAATCCCTATCTGTAGCTTCCACGGTCACGATAGTGAGTGTGAATGACGAACCAACTTTAACAGCAACTGGCACAAACCCCGCTTTCATGGAAGGAGGCGTTGAAGCTGTGTTATTTACCGGAGCCTCCGCGTCAACCGTAGAAGATGGTCAGACTTACTCTACTTTCACTGTTTCCATCACAAACGTAACTGATGGAATAGAAGAACAGTTAAATGTCGATGGTTCAACCATTTTACTACTCGATGGATCACAAACCACAACTAGCAACAATGGCCTTGAAGCAAGTGTGTCCTATTCAGGTACAACAGCCACTGTTTCCTTTGTCAATGGTGCTTTAAGTAGTACAGAACTACAGGATCTGGTTAATGATCTTAGTTATGAAAATGCCAGTGAAGACCCAGGCACATTGGACAGGGTAGTGACCATTAACAGCCTGGTAGATAGTGGCGGTATAGCCAATGGAGGTGATGATACCGGCTCTTTAAGTATAGCATCTTCAGTCTCAGTGGAGGCGGTAGATGATCCTGCGGTAGTTTCCGGAAAGGTAAGCGATACAGTTTCTGAAGGGGATGAGAATGATTTGGTCACAGCAACCGGAACACTTTCCATAAGTGATGTAGATGATACGGACCCTACTTTTTCTGATGTTGGTGAAACTTCGGGAGATAATAACTATGGTTCATTCACACTGTCAGGTAATATCTGGACTTACCTGTTGGATCAAAGTACCGTTCAGGATCTTGATGCTGGTGATAATGTAATGGATTCTATCACTTTTACTGCTTCCGATGGCACAACCCAGCAAATTACGGTAACCATTTTAGGAACAGACGATAATTCAATCATTTCGGGAACTTTCACGGGAATCGTGAGTGAAAAAAACAGTGGAGATGAAAGCCAGATAACAGGAACGATCTCAATTAGTGATGTAGATGCGGATGATACCCCACAGTTTTCAGATGTGTCTGAAACCTTGGGTGATTCAGGTTTTGGAACGTTTGTGCTGGAAAGTGGATCATGGACTTACACTCTGGATCAGTCAACTGTTCAGGATCTCGATGCAGGCGATCAGGTTTCGGATGCTATTACCTATACCTCCTCCGATGGTAAGGACCAGACGATAACGATTACCATAAATGGAACTGAGGATCCTTCTGAAATGGCCGGGGAATTTACTGCAACTGTTACAGAAGGTGACCCTGGAGATGTAACAACTCAGTCAGGTACCATAAGTATTGATGATCCGGACGCGGATGATACACCTGCGGTTAGTGATTTTAATGTGATTTCTGGTCTGAATGCTTATGGCTCTTTCGAATTAGCTGACGGAGTGTGGACTTACACTTTGGATCAGGATGCAGTGCAGGACCTTGATGGTGGCGATCAGGTCGTTGATTCCATTTCAGTTTCCGCTACTGATGGGAATTCCCAATTGCTTGTTGTAACAATTATAGGTTCAGATGACCTGTCCGTTATTTCTGGCACGTTTTCAGGAGACGTGACCGAAGGCTTTCCGGAAGAGGAGGTAACGATTACCGGAAGCATTTCAATTAGTGATGTAGATGCGGATGATACCCCCGGGTTCTCAGCAATAGATGGTGTAACTGGAGAAAACGGATACGGGGCTTTTAGCCTGACGGGTACTACATGGACTTATACCCTGGTACATTCCGCTGTAGAACATTTGGATGCGGTTGATCAGGTAGTAGACAGTATTAGCCTATCGGCATCTGATGGGTCTTCACAAATGATCACAATAACGATTACCGGGAAAGATCCTGATAATGACAGAGATGGCACTAGCGATTATGTAGACACTGACGATGACAATGATGGTACTCCAGATGAGGATGATGCCTTTCCGTTTGATGAAACTGAAGATACCGATACCGATGGAGACGGAACAGGGGACAATGCAGATGAAGATGACGATGGAGATGGTACGCCGGATACAGAAGATGCCTTCCCGCTAGACCCTGATGAAGACACAGATACAGACGGTGATGGTACTGGCAATAATGCGGATACCGACGATGACGATGATGGTACACCGGATGCTGAAGATGCTTTCCCTCTTGACCCGAATGAGGATACCGATACCGACGGAGATGGAACGGGTAACAACGCAGATGAAGATGACGATGGAGATGGTACGCCGGATACAGAAGATGCCTTCCCGCTAGACCCTGATGAAGACACAGATACAGACGGTGATGGTACAGGCAATAATGCAGATACCGACGATGACGATGATGGTACACCGGATGCTGAAGATGCTTTCCCTCTTGACCCGAATGAGGACACTGATACCGACGGAGATGGAACGGGTAACAACGCAGATGAAGATGACGATGGAGACGGTACGCCGGATACTGAAGATGCCTTCCCGCTAGATCCCGATGAAGATACGGATACCGATGGAGACGGCACAGGCAATAACGAAGATACCGATGATGATAATGACGGTACTCCTGATGGAGATGATGACTTTCCTCTTGATCCAAATGAGGATACAGATACGGATGGTGATGGTACCGGCAATAATGCAGATACCGACGATGATGATGACGGGATTCCAGATGTTGAAGATGAATTCCCACTCATTCCAAATGGAACATCTGATGCAGATAGTGATGGAATTCCGGATAGTGAGGAAGGCTTAGCCGATACGGATGGCGATGGTATCCCAAATTATATGGATAACGACTCGGATGATGACGGTACTGATGATGTGGATGAGGGAGTAGAAGATTGTGATGAAGATGGTATTCCGGATTATCTGGATCCATATAGCTGTCAGGACCTGGAATCACGAAAGATCCTAACTACCAATAATGATGGGTTCAATGATAACCTGGTCTTTGAAGGAATAGACAAATTCCCTAACAATAAAGTCATCATTTACAACCGATGGGGTGGGGTAGTATGGGAAATGGAAAACTACGACAATGAAGATCCAAGCAGATCTTTCCAGGGGATCTCCAACAAAGCAGGCAATGGTTCGGAATTACCTGATGGAACTTACTTCTATCTGCTGATCCGTGAGGGAGAGCAACCACAAAAGGGCTTTTTTGTCCTGAATTAAGAAACCTAAAAGAAAGAAAAATGAAAGTACTATTGACCACATTATTAGCATTAACCTCTTTTTTTGGGTGTTTTGCTCAGCAGGAACTGATGATAACTCAGTACATGCATAATGGACTTTTCCTGAATCCGGCTTATGCCGGTGTGCATGGCGGGATAAGTGCCAGTGCCCTGGCAAGAGAGCAGTGGGTGGGAGTGGAAGGAGCCCCTAATACTCAACTTTTTACCATCCATAGCCCGATCAGTTTTTACAACTTCTCCCTTGGAGCCACATTGTTTCGTGACCAGATCGGTATATCCAGTCAGTTTGGAGGCTACTTTTCCTATGCTTACCGGATACAGGTAGCTCCTAATGTAAAGTTATCCATGGGTTTGCAGGCCAACCTGCACAACTATTCCGTGAACTATGGGGAAGGTATGAATGACCTGTTTGATCCGGGAGATACTCAGGTGAGTGGAAACCTGAATACCTTCAAAGTGAACTTCGGGACGGGCTTGCTATTGCATTCAGATAAGTTTTACGTTGGTCTTTCGGTACCTCGTGTGCTTGCGCAAAAAGTAGAGTTTGATGATCCTGACAATTCTTTTGCAAAGCAAGTCAGACATTTCTACGGAAGTGCCGGATTGGTGATCCCTGTAAGTGAGAAGTTATATCTGAAACCCAATATTTTAGTGAAAGGAGTTCAAAGCTCACCTGTTCAGGTTGACCTTAACCTGAATGCCCTTTTTAGCAATGTTGTTTGGTTGGGAGTTTCTTACCGGTCATTTGAGAGTATTGATGGCCTGCTGGGCATCCAGATCAACCCAAGGTTCCTGGTGAGTTATGCCCATGACTTTACTGTGAATCAGATGGGCGCAACCTCTCATGAGATCATGGTTAGCTATATCATCGAAAAGGTCAACAAGAGAATTTTGACACCCAGATATTTTTAAAATAGCCTATTATGAAACTGAAATATATACTTTCTATTTTCCTTCTAACAGGAGCGTTATTTGTTGCCAGGTCTACTCCGGAAACACTGTCTGGTAATAAGCATCAGCGGATCTTGAATTTTGCTGACAAAGCATTTAAAGCTTATTCCTTTGAGAAAGCAGCCAGGTATTATGAAGAAGCTTTTGAGCTTAACTCCTCCCAGGAAACCGCAGTGAAGCTGGCATCATGCCACCAGAAACTAAACGATCATGGGGAAGCACTTAACTGGTATGAAAAAGCCCTTGAAATGGGAGAATTATCAGAAGAGCATATGCTTAACTATGGATTGGTTTTGGCCAGTGCCGGAAGATATGATGAAGCCAGTGCAATCATGAAAAATTATGGAGATAAGTCCGGATGGGTCCAATTCAAAGTGAAGGGCTTTGAGTCGCTGGAGTCATTTTATCACTATGAGGAAGCGTACACTATTCAAGAGGCCATTTTTAATACATCAGGATCAGAATTTAGCCCTGCGTTTTATGAGGATGGCCTTGTCATTGTAGCTTCCCGACCAGACAATAATCCACTTGCACCCAAATTTAACTGGGATAATTCCAGCTTCCTGGACCTTTACCAAATTAAAGATGGAGAGGCCCCCAGCGAAATGGGAAAAAGGCTAAATACCAGGTATCATGAGGGTCCGGCAGTTTTTTATGATAATGACACGAAAGTGATCTTTACCCGAAATCAATATGAGGGGGACAACAGTCGATTGCCAGGTGAGTTTGTCAATCACTTAAAGCTTTTCTATTCAGAACGAAAAGAAAATGGAAAATGGGAAAAGGCAACAATGCTGCCATTTAACAAGGCTGGCTACTCCTGCGGGCATCCGGCGATTAGTGAAGATGGAAGTGAGCTTTACTTTGCCAGTGATATGGGTGAAAGTGGTGGAACGGACATCTTCAAAGTTACCTTTGATGGTGAAAATTGGTCTGATCCGGTAGCTCTTCAAAACGGAATTAATACGGGAAAAGACGAGATGTTTCCATTCTTTCAGAGTGGTAAACTCTACTTTGCCAGCTCCGGGCATGCCGGTTTGGGCGGACTCGATGTTTTCAGGGTAGACCTTAGAGATTCAGAAAGTAAGCCTGAAAACATGGGCTATCCCATCAATACAGAATTCGATGATTTTGGGTTGGTATGGTCTGATGATAGTCGTGATGGGTACTTCTCCAGCAACAGGGAAGGTGGCTCAGGAAGCGATGATATTTATAAGGTAAAAGTGTTTGACTATCAGCTCAGCTTTAAGCTAACGGATGTTGAAACAGGTGAGCCGCTTTCCGGAATGATTGAGATTATGGAACAACCACAAAACAAGGTTGTAAGCCGTCAGGAAAATTCTACAGCCGAGATCAAAGTGTTGAGAGGTGCTGAGATAGCCGTAAAAGGGATGGCAGAGGGATATGGAGTAGCCGAATTAATGGTGGATACAAAATCCCTGAGCCTGGATGACAGAAATCTGGAGTATGAGGTGAAGCTGAAAGAAGAAGTGATTGCTGAAACATGGGTTTATACTTTTACAAAAAATGGCCTTACCAATCAGCTTTATTATTCTGATGGAACCAGTTGGATTGGATTTGAAGGAGATTTGAAAGAGCTCAAAGATAAACTTGAGGCGGAGCGTATAAATATTGTTGGAGAAAAAGCTATAGGTAGTGTTCCTTACGAATTTGATGAGCATTCAGTAAGCGAAACGGCCTCTGTTGAGCTGGATAAGCTGGTGGATTTTTTAAGTAAAAACACAAGAGTTAAGGTGGAGTTGACAGGTCGTGCAGACACCAGAGGAGGATCCGTTTATAACCAAACCTTATCAGAAAAGCGGGTAAATGCTGCCCGGGAATACCTGATAGCAAAAGGTATAGATAAAGAACGTATCTTAACTAAAGCCAGGGGAGAAGAGGACCTACTAATATCTTGTGGAGATGATTGCACGGATTCAGAACATGAAGCAAACAGACGAACAGAAATCATCATCCTATCTGAAGATTAGTTTTTAGGATAATCCTGTGATCTGATCACTCGTATTTTTCCGTATATGATTGACAAAGCCCAGTCAATTTTGGCTGGTTTTTTTAACTATTAACCCTTTTAGCAAATATTTCGGTAACGATGTAACCACCGTAAATGCCAAACCCTGACTGGATAATAAGGATAACCAGCTTTAGTTGCTCAAATTGGATAAGGTTAAATAAGGCTTTGAGGGACAGAAAGACCATCATTGCTATGAAAAGGAACAGTATGATGAATGTGGAGAAATAAGAGAATATAGTTCTTACTTTTTCTCCGGATTCAAGGTAGCGGTTTTCATAAGCAAACTTAATCACTACAGTCAGGTAGAGTAGAAGCATTGGCAAACACATACCCAGGAGGGTTGTGAATTCGCTTCCGGTGAAACCACCTATGATTGAATAGACAATTAGTTCCAATAAAAACAAAACCCCAAGAAACAGGATGAGTTTACTTATTCTATAGGTTAGTTGTGTTTCCCTCAATTTTCCTTTTTTAAGTACTCCTGAATTTTTTGTCCAAGCTTATCTATATAGAGTGTTAACTCTGCGCTATACTTTGGATACATGTCCTGGTAGTCAGATGAGGTGACCCTGGGAGCAGAGAAGATCCCTGAACTGTATTTACCAAAAACCGTGTAAGAAATATCAATTTCATCACCTTGCTGCGTCAAATGTACATTCAGGTTGATCAGTTCAAAGTAAGTGTTTATAATTTGATCTGATATGTTGGAGATTAGCAGTGTGAATTCTTTATCACGATCCAGCAGCACATCTACTTTTGGTGTGTTACCGAATTTGGAATCTGCATTTTGATAAAAATCCTTTAAGCTGCTTAGGAGAAGCATCTTCGTTGATTCAAGGCTCCCATAAGATTGCTCCCTGTTACCCAAAGCTTTGAGGTCTTTTACATTTATTTTGATCCTGTCATCATTTCCTCTCAGGTCTCCCATCGTTTCTTCTATATAAAAGCTCCCAGCCTTGTAACCAGCCTGAATTTGGAATAGTGAAGGGACAGCGCTGACTACTTCCATAAAGGACTGATCCGGCGCTACTTCCATGATGTAGGCAAATTTTTCCAACAGTGTTTTCTCGAGCCTCAAACCAGAGGCTTCTTCAAATTCCTTTCTGATATCCACCCAGGCCTGAGCCATAAACTCCGGGTTTCGATACTTACCTTTACTTTTTAGGGTGAACGTAATGGAGCTTTCCGTGACATCAAATTTTTCCAATTCTATGATACTCAAAAGCCCGAAATGGTCAAGCCATTTATTATATTCAGGTAATTTCTTTTCGAAAAATTTGGTATTTTCTGTCAAATCCTGGTCTTGTCCGGACAAGCCCTGTGTAACAAGACAGCACACTAGAGAAAAAAGAACGGTTTTAAATGGATAGCTCATGGCTTAGGTTTGTAAAATGAGGTTAAGTTAGCGGATATGAAGATTAATGTCAAAGTAGCGGGATCTCTCCTTGAAAGAGCTGTTGAAAAAGCAGCAGTCACTTTGAATCATGCCGGAATGGAAGTGCTCAGTGAACGAATAAACGAACATATCGGCGAACCTGTTTTTAACCAAAAATACCTGTACTACAACCTGTTTAAAGAAATCGAAAAAAATGAATCTGATGAAAATGCCAAAATTGGACTTAACACCACCTACTTACATAAATTGGCGCAATTTATTGGGTTTGATGATTTCTTCCAGTTTCAAAAATACTTTGATCAGGGCAAACTGGATGACAAAGTTCCTCCACCTACGGCAAACCCTGACTCATTAAAAGTTTGGTGCACCAAAAGAAAATTCAAAATTTGGGATATCTGGAGAAGCCCTGATCAGGGAGTCTTGTCACTTCGCGACAATCGCACTCTGCACTTTGACGGAGATCTGCAGATCGAAATTTCCCATGTGGGATCTTTAAAAGAAATTTCCATGGGTGGAGATGGAGGTGAATATTGGATCCAGGTAACCTATGGAAATAGTGAAGAACCTCAGCGTTTATTTTTAGCCAATGCCACCAATCCGAAACCTCGATTAAGACTGGGACCCGTAGATCCCTTGTTTACTCTTCTACAAAAAATCACCGATTAAGCTTCATTTAGGCCCATTTTACGCTTGAAAAAACTATGTAAAAAAAGCGTAAATCTTCAGTACACTCTAAGTAATACCCCCTCGTAACCCTGCCGTTAATTTGCTTAAGTGATTCGATCAGCCGGTCAATCACGAGTGAGCATTACACAGGACCTGGTTCTGATCCATCCGGAAAGTTCGGAAGTTTTTCTGATGGGTCAGGCCGGTGAGGTCCTACTTCCGATGACTGCTGTGCAGCCTAAAGCACAGTTATTTCTCAGTTTTTGTTTTTCGCCGTTTAACGCAATTTTGTTATGAAAACGTTAAAGAAATGGTCTGTGATCGTAATGATCATGCTGGCCACAGTCATTGGATCTAGTAGCTGTGAAGAGCAGCTTGTAGAGCCGAATTCTTCTATTGAAAAGAATGATCTTAAAGGGTCTTTTGATGGGAATGATGATGAAGATCCGGATCTTCCATGCTCCGGGTGTATCACCGCAGATTGATGATTTGGAAAGTTTATCTGGGAAGGAGCTTTTTGCTCCTTCTCTTATTACTATAATGTATATTTTCGCCGTAAAATTGAATGATTTTCAAGATTAAATTCTGTGTATCTTAGAAGAAGATAATGGTCAACCGATATTTTATTTTCTTTCTTCTGTCTCTTTCCTCACTTCAGTTTGTTTCGGGGTTTGCACAGGTTAATACCGATTCTTTACTGCAAGAGGCTCAGAAACTCTATATTAATCATCAGTTACTTGATTCTGAGAAGATTTTAAGAGAACTGATTTCAAGAAATAATGTTGATGAAGACTTTTTATTGCAAATACACAGTCAGCTGGGTCTTGTACTTGAGTCTGGGGGACGGTTATCAGAGGCTAAGCAAACATATTTGAATGCATTAGAGTACATAACTGAGCATACCAAAAATCACTACCCTATATTCTATAATAGGCTTGCGATCATTTATTTACGAAATAACGGTTACGATAGTGCGCTTTATTATAGTCAAAGGTCAATTAAATATTCCAGGGAAAATCAACAAACGGAATTTCTCGCAGATGCATTGGTGAGTTGTGGTGTGATTTACTACAGTCAAGGCCAGTATCAGAGGGCTTTGGATTTGTATAAAGAATCTCTTGATATTTATGAAGAGTTAACATTAGAAGGCAAAAAAGCATCTACTTTGCTTAACATCGGAATTCTTTACAAGGAATTGTCTTTATTTGATCGTTCCATTTCTTACCTGCAACAAGCCATTGAAGCCTTCTCCAGGTTAGACAGAAAAGCTTCCCTTTCTTCGTGTTACAATGCAATTGCAAACATTTATAATAATACAAATGAAAGTGAGGAAGCTCTGAATTACCACTTTAAGGCACTTGAAATCAGGCAATCTTTGGATGATTCGGTGCGAATAGCCAGCTCACTGAATAATATTGGCAATGTGTATAAAGATATGGATAGCCTTAGCACAGCACTCGATTATCACACAAAGGCTTTAACCATTAAAGAACGTCTTGGTGATCCTGCAAGAATAGCTTCTTCTCTAAATAACCTGGGCGAGATCTACTTTAAGTTGGGGAATCATGAAAAAGCAGAAGATCACTACCTCAGATCGCTGGACCTGGCAATGGAAATTGGTGATAGGCCAACAGAAGCTATTTTATATAATGATTTGAGTAAACTTTATCTCCAGAAAAAAAATTATAGTCAGGCAAAAGAATACTTAGAAAAAGGGGAAGCTCTGGGACAGGAAATGGGGACGCTGGAAATTCTAAGAGACAACTACGAGCTTACTTCCCGGCTTTATGAGCAAATGGGAATGACCTCCAATGCGCTGGAGTATCATAAATTGTATACGATCTATAAGGACAGCATTCTCAATGCTGAGAAGCAGCGAGCGCTTACTGAGATGCAAGTGCGCTATGAAACCGAGCAAAAGGAGCGGGACATTGCTTCGCTTAATGAGATCAATGAAGTGCAAAGGGACCTTCTTGGTCAGCAGAAGATTTCAATTTATATGCTGGTAGGCAGTACGGTTCTGCTGTTTTTACTCAGCGGACTTGCCTATAATCGTTACCGGATTAAGAAACGAGCCAATGCAAAGATCACCTTCCTGATGCGGGAGCTTCATCACCGGGTGAAAAACAACCTGAATATCCTGTCCAGCCTGCTTAGCCTACAGTCAGAAAAAATGAAAAGTACCAAGGCCAGGGAGGCTATTAAAGAAGGTGAGTTGCGGGTGCAGGCCATGACCTTACTCCATCAGGACCTGTATTTTCAGGATGAGAATCAGGAACTGGATTTTCAGCAATATGTCAAGAGATTGATCGAAAACATTGAGGACTCTTATGGGCAGCATCAGGTAGCTACGGATTATAACTGTGTACCGGAAGACCTTAAACTCAATGTAGATAAGGCGATCCCACTTGGTTTGATCATCAATGAGCTGATCAGCAATGCATTTAAGTATGCATTTAAGGATGTAAAGGATCCCAAGTTGTTTATTTCAATCAGAAAAAACTCCAATACGGTTGATCTGAGTATCCGGGATAATGGCAAAGGCTTTTCAGAACCGGTTGCTGATGAAACCAGGTCATTTGGTATGAAGATGGTGCAGATCCTGATAAAACAGCTCAAAGGCACTTTGACACGGACCAATGAAGGAGGAGCGGCGTTCTTTATCACGCTTCCTTTGTGAAGATCACCGAGGAATAGGCAACTCGTAATAGGCCGGATCAGGGCCAGAAGTTACTGAAGGAGAGAAATAGACTTTCTACAAACCGCAACCTGTGTGAAACGGTAATCGGTGAAATGGTAATCAGTATTCGGTGATCGGTATGTGTATCGGTGTGAACCTAGTAACCCGAGAGACCCACAACGGAAAAACCCGCAACCAATCCCCCCTATAATCCCCCCAATGCTGTTAAGCTAAGGTCACTCCAGAATGGAGTCTTTGGTATTTTGAGCATTTTCGTCCTAGTAATTCATAGATTCCATTGCTGGAATGACTGATCTCATAAAATTACAACCTTAGCTTAATAGCATTGATAATCCCCCAAAGGGGATAGATGTAGGAGCTCAACTCATAACCACGCAACCTCGCACCTCGCAACCCGCTTCAGATCAAACAAACCTAAACCGCTTTTTAAACTCGCTTTTAAAGACTTTGCTAATGGGAATGGTACGCTTACCAATAACCACAGAGTTCTCTTCAAAAGCCTCTATTCGGTCTACGTTGATGACCCAACTGCGATGGATGCGGATAAATTGTTTGAAGGGCAGCTTTCCTTCAAAAATGTTCAGTGTTTCCGAAAAGATGTAATCCTTATCCACGGTTTTTATTTCGGTATAGCTACCATCGGCTTTGAGATACAGAATATCCCTCAGGTTTACCTTTTCAAACCGGTGATTGTGCTTGATAAAGACACGATCCTCTAGTAGGTATACATCATCACTTTCTTCCTTTTTTTCTCCTTCGGAGAGCTTGTCATAGGAGTTTTGAATGGCCAGTTCAATAGCTATGTTAAGGTCTCGCTCACGAAAAGGCTTGATGATGTATGCACTAGGTCCTGTTTTCTTAGCCTCTTGCCAGGTTTTAGAGTCTGAATAATGAGTTAAGTAGATAAATGGACACTGGACCTTCTTTCGGATTTTTTCGGCAAGCTCTATACCATTTAGCTCTCCTTTTATACCAATGTCCATCAAGATGATATCAGGAGGGTTGTCAGATATGGATTTTATAGCATCTACACCATTATCAACAATCTCGGTAACAGAGTACCCTGATTTTTTGAGTTTATTATGTAAATCCTCAGCAATTAACAGTTCGTCTTCAACGATCAAGACTTTTAATTCTGGCATAGCAAACAGATTGGGACTTTAAAGATACTTGATTGACCTGATTTTAGTCCCGTTGTTTTTATTCAATTACCTATATATAGGGGTTTTGACACTAAAATCCTCTATCAAGGTTTTTAACCAATTCACCAAGAAAAGCAATCCGTTCAAAAATCTTAGTTGAAAAGGATACTGGCTAACTTCTAAATTTCCTGAGATAATTCAAAAAACAATCACTTTTTTACGCTTAAAACTATGTTAAAAACAGTATTAACAATTTCGACTTTGTTCGTAACCATGTTCGGGTTTAGTCAGGTAAGACTTCATGCAAATTTTGGAGTCTCCACTGCTACCGGAGATTTTGGAAGCGATTCGAATCTCGGTATCGGGTATGCATTCAATGCACGGTATATGTTTAATGAAAAACTGGATGCAGGCATTGAATACGATGCCTCAGCTATTGTAACGGTAGGGGATGGTTTTGGTGATGTGGATGCTACAGGTATGACCGGTTACCTGGTTAAAGGTTATTACAGCTTTATGGATAAAAAATTTACACCTTATGGAGCTATTGCTACCGGATTATACCAGGTGGAGACACCCGAGATCTCCGTAGTAAATGATGATGGTTCTGAAGAGGTAGTAGTTCCGGCAGAAAAGAAAACAAATTTTGGATTTTCGCCAGAGCTAGGCCTGAGAATTGGAGGTTTTGTTTTGGCTACCAAGTTTTCATACGCAGGAAAGCACCCTGTAAATGATGACGTTAACGTGACCTATATGAGGTATTTTATAGGGTATACCTATTCTTTTTAATGCATATAAGGCTCTCCAATTTTTTGGACTAAAAGATGAAGGAGAGCCTTATTTTCGATTGAAGTATGAATTTTGTATCTTGGAATATTTAGGTTCGTACCTATTTGATTCCATTAACCAGCATAATTTTTATAACCTATCATTTTTATAACCTAAACTACAACTGGAAATGAAAATTACCGTTGCGATTTGTTTTTTAATTATAGCTGGTTTTAATGCAAGCGCTCAAACCAGAGAGACATGGACCACAGATGACGACCAATCCTATATTGTAACCGATAAGGGTGAGAAAATTTACGGAGAAGTAACCTTTCTATTCAAGGATATGAAGTTTAAGTATTGGAGCAAACAAGAAACCCGGGATCTGGATATGACGAAGTATGCACAACTCCTTTCTGAAGCGCAGGAAAAATACAATCAATTTTCCGATGCTAAAAGTGAAGAATCTGCCCTTGCATTAAATGCCCTTAATGAATTGAAATATGTACCTCAAATAGGTATTTCATTTAGTGATGGCAAACGGGAAAAAGAATATGAACCGGGTGACTTGCAAGGGTTTATGTATGGCGGAGATGTGTGGATCACTACAACTAAGCGAGAGGTTCTGAAAAAGGAAGATTTTCTGGTGAAAACTCAATATGCGCCGGGTCCGATCAAATTACTTTTTTTTGTATCAAAAACGGCTAACACAGAAAAATTCCCCCCAGTCACTGAATATAACGAAGATGTTACAATGCAAAAAATGGATGAGGATGAGGTGCGTCCTACGTTGTGGCTGGCCATTCCCGGAACTTTCAAGAAAAAGATGAGTGATTATGTTAGCGATTACTCGGAATTATCCCAGAAAGTAAGAAATGAAGAACAAGGCTATTCAATGAAGATGGTATCTCTAATAAAAGATGCATATGCGGGATCTGAGTCCCCCATTGACAGAATCATCAAAGAGTATAACCAGTGGCACCGGGAGAATAATTGAAAGATTCAACTTAGGTTTCTTATTGAAGTGTAATTTTTGTTCTGCTACCAAGTTTTCATACGAAGGAAAGCACCCTGTAAATGATGACATTTAGCGTGACCTACATAGATATACTTACTCTTTCTAAAAATACACTTCTGATAGCTTGGGTCCGGTTCAGTGGTACGCCGCTTACCGGATCTGTGCTATTTGTTAATTTCGATAGTTTTGCACAAGAGGTTTTTTAGTCCTCTTAACCAGAATCTCCATGAAATATCTTTTAGCAATCACTTTTATTCTGCTTTTAAGTTACGGCGAAGTAAGCGCACAGGCTGATGAGATATGGACCACCAATGATGAGTATTCCTACATTGTAACTAAAGATGGGGAGAAAATTTACGGAGAGGTGAAGTTTCTCTTTGATGAAATGAACTTTGCCTATTGGGATAGTCACGAGACGCGGAATCTCAACATGGAAACCTATAAGGAACTATTAGCTGAAGCTCGGGCAGCGTACAGTAAGTTTTCAGGAGTAGAAAGTGTGGAGGCTACAAAAGCATTGAATGCGGTCAATGAGCTGAAATACATACCACAGATGGGTGTTTCGTTTAGAGAGGGAAGGAGGGAAAAAGAGTATTTGCCAGGAGAAATTAAGGGTTATATGTATGATGGTGAAATATGGCTGTCCAAAAGTAAACGGGAAATCGTAACGAAGGAAGATTTCTTTCTGCGAGCCCAATATGCTGCGGGTCCCATCAAATTACTCTTTTTCATTGCCAAAACCAATGGCGCCTCGTTTCCACCAGTCACAACATATACCGAGACCATGACTATGCAAAAGCTGGAAGAAGATGAAGTGAACCCAGGTTTGTGGATGGTTCTTCCGGGTGGTTTCAAAAGAAAGATGAGCAAGTACGTCAAGGATTATCCGGAGTTAGCAAAGAAAATAAAGAAAAAAAAGCAGGGCTATTCAATGAAGATAATGGCTCTTTTGAGAGATACTTTTGCCGGGTCTGAGCTACCTCTCTATAGAATTATAAAAGAATATAATCAATGGTATTGGGAAAACCACTAACGCAGCTCCCGGAGCTTATGTAACTCTAACTAAATTAGATCCCTTATGAATTTCAGAATGTTATTTAATACCTGTCTTGTTGTGGTTCTGTTGCTTGTCACAACCTCTCTAAAGGTAAGAAAGCCTCAGATTCCTGAGCTGGTAGAAGCGTCTGAAAAGATCCCTGTCATTTTTAATGCTTTTTCCAAAACAACACTGATCAATCTGCGTGTTTTTTCACAGTTACCCGGAGAAAAGTATGATTCTACACCCATATCACTTGATGAGGATGTCCTGGAAACATACGGGGCTCTCATAGTTGATTTATTAAACGATGCATTTGACACGGATAAGTTTTATTATATGTCCATAGAGGATATTCCCCATAAAAAAACCGTATTTCTCGGTGAAGAAGTGGAGGTAGATGGCTATGAGTGGAAACTTATGGGAATTGATTTTTTGGTGCTTCCTGACCTTAATGTTACTTACGAAAAAGATTATCATGAAGTTAAAAAACGAAACTACGCACAGGTAGTCAAAAGCGTGGGGATAAGGTTTGTGACCACCCGGGAAAATGGAAGAGTTAAAGGTGTCGGTAAATCCCTTGGCTATAATGTGGTTTATGAAAGGGGAAAGAAATTTGACGTGGATCCAAATAGTTTGATCAGTATTGATAATCTTGCTTCCATACATGATTACGCCCCCTACATGGAAGAATTAAAAAAGGACATAGAAACAGGTATCCCTGAAGTTATGGAAGAAATAATGGAAAAGTACAGGAAATGAGCATGATGCCGGGACGCGTAGTCCGGGACGCGTAGTCCGGGACACGTAGTCTCAACTTAGATATTGATCGGACCGCACGCTGACGCTGAAGCTTTAGCGTAAGAGTCCGAAGCGGCCATACCAACCTGGTATGCCTGGCCGGCCGCAATCAAAGAGTTGCGGCAAACCGCTAATTTCGAAACTTTGAACACATGAAAAAGGAAAAATAATTTATACTGCTGTTTGCTATGCGTTTAATATTACTGCTTTCTTCACTCATCTTCTTCTCGTGCCAGGGTCACCGGATTATTACCAGAGATTACTACCTTTCTACGGAATTAAAACCTACCTATCAGCTACCTGATGGTCTACAGACGTATAGTGTCAGGGTTACTGCTAATGATGACTACACTAAAGAATATTTGACTTCCCCCTACAGGATCAATCAGCTCAAGCTGGATGGGAAAGCGTTAGTAGACCATGATCTTTCTGACCTTGTCATATCGATGGAGGTTGGAAGTTTCAGAATGCTTAATACCGAGCTCAGGAAAGACCCTTCCAGGGGGGAACATGCTTATTATTTCCAAGTGGAATTTAGTTATCCCATTCGCTTTATGGTGAAGGATAAAAAAGGGTTCGAATTTCTTAATCAGGTGCTTTACGAACAGGGAGAGTCACAGTCCGGTTATCACTCTGCTTATGATATTATGTTGGGAGATTACTCCCGGGACATTACAATCATGCAAAGAAGCGTCTTATCCGATGCACTAAAAAAGGCCAAAGAGGAGTTGGAAAAATTTTCACCAGTTCAGAAAAAAATAACACTTCACCTTGCAGCAGCCATTTCAAAAGGGAAATATGACTTTACCGGGTATGATAAAAGGATAATCCCGGGTTTTAAAGCGATTAAACATATAGCCACCGGAGGTACTCAGGGAGACAGTCTGCTTGAGGAGCCTATGAAGTTTTGGGAGGAAGGCCTGGAAAAATACAGTTGGGATAAAAAGAAACACTGGGGAGTACTTACAGCCAGCCTGTATAATCTGGCCGTTGGTCACCGGTGGCTGGGTAACCGGGATAAGGCTCTGGGTTATTTGGGCCAAATGGAATATAAACCGAAAAAAGGAGTAGGGATCTTTTACAATACTTATCGCAAAGAGCTCAGAGCAGAACTTTTAGAAATGAAGCAGGAGCCAGATGAAGCTCCGGTTAAAAAGGAGGTCAAAAGACAGGTGACTTCAAGCTTTGACTATTCAAAATGGGACTTTCTATTGCCTCTGAGTAATCAATTTCGCAGCGCTGAGGGATTCCCAGACTATGAGCGGGTTGACCTTAGTGATGATTTTATAGATGGATTAATCCAAAATACGGATGAGGCCTCTGTTGATTCGGTCTTGATATTGGCTGAAGTATTGAAGCGACAAGGAAAATTTGATGATGCGGCATCTGCTTATTTAAAATGCCTTCAGTTTTACAATGGAAGCTTAAGCATTTCAAAAGCGGATCTTTTGATAAGAACTGCCGGGCTGGAGGTAAAACTTTCCAGAGTTTCTGAGGCGCTTTCTCACCTCAATGCTGCGCAGAGCATGCTTGAGCAGGGTAATACTGAGCTAAAGGCGTTTTGGCTGGAGACCTTCGGGAATTACTATTACCTCACGGGAAACTATTATGAAGCGCTTGATCACTACAGACAGGCATTGGTGATAAGGAGCAGATTATCCAATCAACTGGCTACAGCAAGAACGCACGAACTGATCGGTCTTGCGCATTATCAGTCTAATGATTTTAAGAAAGCAGATCAGGAGTTTTCTAGAAGTTTGAGTATGAAGGGGGATATTCTCAAGGGCTCAGATCTACGTTTAGCTGATGCGCTGACGCTTAAAGCCAATGCCATGAAGCAAATGGAAGGTGTAGGGGGTGACGGGGAAGGAAGACCTCTATCGCACGTGCTGGCAGATAGCGCCCTGGCGATAAGAACTGAAGGGCTGATGGCAGCCCATCCGTCCATTTATTTCAGTGATTTTCATGCACTTGAGTTTAATCCTGTGCGGTTTTCAGAAAGTGACCTGAAGGTAGATCAGGTTGGTGTGTTGTATGGTGAGGCTAACCAATACAAGGAGGATGAGCGATTAACTGAAAAGCTAGACCTTTACGATTCTCTGATTGATATTTCTGCGGATCGGTTGGGGTTTAATCACCCATCTGTGGGGCAATACCACAAGCTGATGTTGGAAACCAACAAGCAATTTTACCTGGCCATTGAAGACAAATGGGAAAAGGTAGGGAAAGGATTGAGTGGAGGTATTGAGCGGATCTTAAATAGAATGCAAAGTACGGAAGATACAAAGCTGGATATTGAGGTCATAGTCGAAAATTTTGATGAGAATGAGAGGTACCTGGATGACATTGCCGAGCGGTATAAATCTACCTTTGAATATACATTAGAGTCCTATGGCTCTTATCACCCAACAGTGGCTGATCAATACATAGAGATAGCCACTTTTTATCAGGCCATACTTCCTTCATATTATACCTTTTTGGAGAGACTAAACGATGAGTTAAAGGACCTGGAATCAAGGCTTTCTTACAGTGGAAGCTCAGAGTCAGGGAAAGCTCTCACCAAGAAGTATGAAGGCCTTCTTCAGGATTTCTTTTATTACCAGCAAAAGGTTTTGCACCTTGAGGAGGAGAGGCTAAACTATTTTTCGAAAGCTTTTCGAGCTGACCTGGCCAGGTATTATCACTGGCAAAACGCCGCCTCAGCTTTGTTAGATGGATTGGAGATACTGGATTTTAATTCCCTGGTGCTCTCAGGAGAGGTTTTGAGAAAGGGTTTGTTCGCCAAAAGCATGTATACCATTCCTTACATCGAAGAGATCATGCCCCCCACTGATAATCAAAAAGAATACGAAGATTGGGTGAAGTTTGAGGACGGGTCTAACGCCGAAGGGATTGGGCGTTGTGATGACTTACTTTTATTTCATCATCACCTCAAACAGCTGAAACACCTTGGTGATTCTTTGGCCACCATGGAAGATTACGACCGGTACGTTGATCTGATGGTTGCTAACCTCATTCACGAAGAAGATCGCTTTTTGCTTGCAAGCAAGACCCGTGAAGACAGACTTTTAGCTTTGGGTCAGCTGATGAAGGGTAAAAAGCGGGTGAAAGGTAAGTCCGAGTTAGAGCAGGCTTTTTATTACATGGAAAAAACGAAAGCATTCACCTTGTTGAATTCCATGAAAGAAGTGAATGCCGTTCGACAAAGTCAAATCCCGGAGCGCTTGATCAACCAAAAGATGGCTCTGGAGGCTAAAATCAGGGATGCTAAAAGAAAAGTGGCAGAAAAAGACAATACGTATTTGGATAGTCTTTCTGGTTATAAGAGAGAACTCCTTTCACTTGAAAAGTCCTTGCGGGAAAATTATCCTAAATATGCTGCTTCTTCCAGCTCCGTAGAGCCTTACACCATCCGGCAGATCAAGGACATGCTTCCGGAGCACGCGGCGTTAATTTCCTATTCTTATGGGCCAAATGAGTTATTGAGGATTACCATAACAAAAAATGACCCTGCAGAATATGAGGTGTTGATGGAGAATGGTGAGTTGGAGTCACAAATAAAAAGCTTCAGGAATTCGATTCTATATTTTCAGGATGAGGTTTATGCTGAAAGTGGACTGGAACTGGGAAAGACGTTGATCCCGAAGCTCGATAAAGAAATTGACCAGCTGATCATCATTCCGGATGGAAACTTATATACCATTCCGTTTGAGGCATTGCTTACCGGAAAGGTCAGGACAGAAGGGGAGTACCAGACGTACCCGTATCTGGTGAAAGATTTTAAAGTTTCCTACTTGCTTTCCGCTTCATTTTTTAAGAGCCTGCAAACTGGCAAAAAAGCAAATGGTCAATTTTTAGCCTTAGCTCCAATATTTAGTGATGATGATTCTTCCGGGCCAGAGCTTTCGGCCAGCAATCAGGAGGCATTGTCGCAGTATACATCACTGGAATCTGCCAACTCCCGTGGCTTTTTGAAAGATGGGCGGTATGTGCAGCCCCTGCCAGGCAGCGCATCTGAAGTCAGGTCTATTGTTAGTTTACTCGATTCTGCCGGGTATAAAACCACTTTGTTGCTTGGAAGGCAGGCAAAAGAAAGTACACTTAAACGTCAGCAACTGAAAAACTACCAGTTTATCCACTTTGCGACGCACGGTTTTGTAAATACCCTGGAGCCATCACTCTCCGGCTTATTGTTAGCGCAATCTGACGAGAAAGAAGATGGCATCCTCTACTCCGGAGAGGTGTATGATTTAGATCTCAACGCTGAGCTGGTCACGCTTTCTGCATGTGAGACTGGATTGGGTAGACTCGTTACAGGGGAGGGAGTAGTGGGACTAACCAGGGGCTTTTTATACGCCGGAGCTGAGAATATCCTTATGTCTTACTGGAAAGTCTCAGACCGAAGCACTTCTGAGCTGATGATTAACTTCTACAGGCATTTTCTAAATCACAGTACCGGTGGGTTTAGCTCCGCGCTTCACCGCTCTAAGACCGAATTGATCCGATCCCAGTCGTTTAGCCATCCTTACTATTGGTCGCCGTTTGTATTGATCGGGTTTTAGGGCCTCACTCACTGGGTCAGCAAGTGGTCACCTTCAATATTGAAAACGGTCCCGTCCTGAAATAGCTTGACACCAAACAAGTCAAGTTATGAAAACAACAGAAGCATTAGAAATCAAGAAAAAGTACAAGAGTAAGCGCTTGTATCGTGCTGGGTTCAAGCAAGTGGTTTTGGAAGAATTGGTTATGGACAGGGAGTCCACAAGCTTTATCGCCAGGAAACATGGGCTGGAAAACCATACTGTCCACACCTTTAAGCAGGAAGCCTTGGAGCATCTGGGATATTTTCGTATTTTAAACAACATGAAAAGCTCTAACCAAAATAAAGACGCCTCGGCCTTGGAGAAGGAGAATGCAGAGCTGAAGAAGGCTTTAGAGCTGGCTATGCTGAAAGTATCAGCTCTGGAGACGTTAGTGGATGTAGCTGAGGACCAGTTTAACATCCAGATCCGAAAAAAGCCTGGGGCCAAGCAGTCCAAATAATGCGATTAATATATCCAGACAATGGGCTTGCGTCCCTTTGTCGACTGTTTGGCAAAACCCGCCAAGGGTGGTACCACTGGCATCAGTCCAAAACATCCCATGCATTACTAGAGACCATTGTGGTTAAGCTGGTAAAGGACATCCGTAATCATATCGGTATCCAGAAGCTTGGAGCACGTAAACTACTGCCGCTTATTAATGAACAGCTGGCGAAAAACGAGTTGCGTATTGGTCGGGACTATCTCTTCGATGTGATGGAGCGTAATGGCTTGAAAGTGCGGCAGAGAAAGCGCAGGAGGCCTCAGACCACTGACAGTACACATGGCTTTAGACGCTATCCAAACCTGGTAAAAGGACTGGAAATAAAGCGAGCAGAGCAAGTTTGGGTGGTGGATATTACCTACCTGACAGTAGGTGGGCGTTTCATGTATCTAAGCCTGATTACAGATGCTTATTCACGGAAAATCATGGGGTACTGCTTGCTGGACAACCTTTCTGCAGATGGCCCCATGAGAGCATTATTAATGGCTTTTTCGAACAGGCTATACGTGGAGAAGAGTCTGATCCACCACAGTGATCAGGGCGTGCAGTACTGCAGCCAGGGGTATGTAAACATGCTGAAAACCCATAGGGCAAGCATAAGCATGACCCACCGAGGGAGCCCTCATGAGAATGCGATTGCTGAACGGGTAAACGGTATCTTAAAAGGAGATTATAACTTAGGGAAGTCCTTTGATACACCTCATCAAGCAGAAGAGGCGGTACAAAAAGCAGTAGCATCTTATAACTGTTTGCGTCCTCATGATAGCCTGAACGGAATGACACCACAGCAGGTACATACAGCTAAGGCTATTGAGGAATCGGTAAGCTTAAACAGGACTGTAAGAAAAGGTGAAAAGAGCAGTCAGGATTAAGCTCCTTAAGGGTCAACTCCTGTTAGGATTATCTGACAACCCGTAAAGTATTAACAGGATTACTAGGTAGCAAGTAAAGCTGAATTAGTATGACCATTTAAACTGTAAAGCAAATGAAGGAATAACAAATTACATGACAACCCAAAGCAGGACTAGATCCTAGCCTGTCTACTTCTCCCAGGATTAAAGCAATACTGGTAAAGTACAATTAGGATTATCAATTATTATTGTAAACTACAATCAGAATTAATGTAAAACCTGTCAAGTTATTTTAGGACGCCTCAAAACGGAGCAAGTAAAAAGTAATCCGGAAAGGTCAGCAAGTAATCTGATGCGAGTGAAAAGTAATCTTATATGAGTAAAAAGTAATCTTATGGGGTCTCAGAGTAATCTGATAAGGGTTTAGACTAATCTGATGAGGGTGGAAAGTAATCTTATGGGGGTGAAAAGTAATCTGATGAGGATTGGAGTAATCTGATGCGAGTAAAAAGTAATCTGATACCTCCAGCAAATGATCTGTCGGGTTTGACCGGCAAGCAGCTGATAGCGGTTGGCCAAGATTGTGCATGGTGAAGATTTCACAAACTTCCCGTCCCGTTCGAGTGCGGTGTGCCGAGAAGTGAAAGCTCGGAATAGATGGTTCTTTCATATGCTGTATATGAGAGAACTCCATAACCCCAGGTTTCATTTCATTTTCGAAAATTGCATTTAGTGGTGGATTTTGGTAAGTTGTATGGCAGATAATATAAAGCTATACGGTAAATATGCGCTATTGCGGGTTATTTTTAGTGTTATATTCAATTTCACCAAGATCATAATTTAGCAAAATGAAAAAAATAATATTTCTATTACTAGCTGTCTTTGTATTTAGCAGTACAAAAGCTCAATGGAATGATAATGGTAGTACCCTAACAACGTCTGACGATGTGACAATAAACGGGCATGTTAATGTTGGCGGAGAGGGAAATTATCATTTGAAAGTTCGTCACATTGATGGAAAACACCATCAGAATTCATCGGTTCACCAATTATATCTTAACTATAATACAAGCCAGCCAGTGCTTATAGGTTACGGTGGCCAAAATTCTAGTCTCTTTGTTAGTGGAAACATAGGTGTCGGCACAACAAATCCCAATGCCACTCTCCAAGTTGGAGATAGTGATCACACAGGAGCACCAAGTTCTGAGGTAGAAATAAAACGCTTGTTCCTTGCACCTGTTACACATGCGGGCTCAGATTGGTTTTTCACAGCTAGAGATAACAGTCCATATGCCAATCTAGATATCGGTTATTCAACCAATAAAAGCTTAACGCTGCGACATGACGGAAATATTGGAATTGGAACAACGTCTCCGGAAGAAAAATTACAGATTGGTAGCGCATTTACATTTCATGATGGAGGCCATGAAGTCTTAGGGTTTGGTTGCAAAGGTTCTGGTTCAACTGATCTTAACCCAAATGGATATGCATCTGAAATTAGGCTAGACCCGACAACAGGCAATTTCAGATTTGCTGTTTCGTCTGGCTTAACTGACTACCCTCAAACGAGATTAACAATAAAAAAGAACGGGTTTGTAGGTATTGGAACTCTTGATCCAAAATCAAAACTTTCAGTTGATGGACAAATTCGTGCGACTGAAGTAAAAGTACTAGCTGATATCAGCGTACCGGATTATGTTTTTGAACCTGATTACGAACTCCGAACTCTAAAAGAAACGAAGGAATATTTTGCAGAAAACAAACATCTTCCTGAAATTCCTTCAGCCAGTGAAATTGGAGAGAACGGGATTGATCTTGGTGATATGAATATGCGACTTTTGAAGAAGATTGAAGAGCTCACACTTTATCAGATAGAATTGCTAGAGAAGATGGAACTGCAGGACGAAAGAATGGAAGAACTGGAAAAGAAACTGCTACAAATCACGAGTGAGGAAAAATGAGGTGAATGAATATAAAAGGCGATACCAATGGTGAATGTGTCTTTCTGTTATCTGGAAATTCAGAGCAAATAGCTATCTTCAATGTCATTTGCTGAGGTGAGGGAGGACACACTCACCTTAGCTAAACGTTATCTTTAAATGTCTCTGAGGGTGCGAATTATACTTCATGATTTTTTATAAAGTTGAATGAACGTTAAAATGAACCTCCTAACTATTATTTCTCTAATACTAATTTTTTTAGGTGGTATTGGAGCAATATTGCTTGCTGTTGGACAATCAATTAGTTCCCAAAAGGACAAATCTGATATAATAGGTACTACTAAAGAAGAGAATATCCAATTAAAAAATGAACTTAAGGAGATAAGGAGGGAGAGGAATGAATTAAGTAAAGCCCTCGAAGAAAGAGACTCCAAAATCCAAGATCAGACTAGTACAATAATCAATCAAAGTACAAAAATTGCGAATCAAGCTGAATACATTCAGAACTTTTTGACAGGAGGAGATGCATTTCCTTTTTTAGATATGAGAGAATTTGCTGTTCAAAATCACCAACCAAAGTTTCTAATTCAAATCGATAATAATTTTAATTACCCTTTGTATAACATATCAATAGTGCTTTTTGATTACGATATGATTCAAGGCAATTGTTACAAAGTGGAAACCTTGGATAAACCAGTCATATCATTGGATAACTATGAAAAGGCTAAGATGTTAACTGCCCATTATCCAGAAATACCTCCAAACGAATATAAGGGAATAACAAATAGGAAGTTTCCTATCAAGGAAGGGCAATATTATGTCGAGATGCATTCAAGAAATCAGACAGTTATCGAGAAGATATCTGTACTTAAAATAGGCGAGGGGTATTATTATGGATTTCAGGTATTTAATCGAAAAGGGGAACTCAAAAGACAACTTATTAAGGAAGATATGCCTATTGAAATAAAGAACCTCGTTTTAGAACGTCTATCCTTAATCCCGAATGATATGAAACTGATCATCTCCGAGTAAAATCCTTCACCCTGGCTTGTGGCCTCACAGGTCAGTCCATGAAGTACAAAAAAGCTGGTCTCTGTGGTCACAGACTATGGAGATGGTGAGGGAGACGGTACCCTACGCTATGCAGGAAGAGCTTCGGTAAGCGGAAAACGCCTTGCGCTCCGCATGGACATGACTTCCAGGATAAGCCAATTGCATTTAAGGGTAGGTTTTGGTAAGTTGTATGGTAGATAATATAAAAGGTTGGACCTGCTACAGGGATACTTTTCCTGATGTTAGATTTCATTTCGGTACACTAGCAACTGTCATCTCTACTTCTTAACTTTATGGAATGAATATTAAGGAAAAAATTAAGGAACGGGTAAACAGCATCAATGATCCACGCCTTTTGGATGAACTATTGAAGGCAGTTGAACTTGAGTACGAAATTGAACATTTGGATGAACTATCCGAACCTGAAAAGAACGCCATAGACGAAGGAATTTCAGATGCTGAAGCTGGAAATCTTTATTCAAACTCAGAAGCAAGCCAACTGGTTAAGAAATGGCTAAAAAAATAAGGTGGACAACCCGCTCTATTATTGACCGAACAAATATCTACAAGTATTGGCTTGAGCGCAACCAATCGGACATCTACCCTGAAAAACTCGAACGGCTGTTCGAAAAATCTGCTGAGCTCATTTCCAACTTTCCGAACTTAGGAGCACGAACGAATTACCGGAAT
Source organism: Marinoscillum sp. HNIBRBA16962 (assembly GCF_057801515.1). NCBI lineage: Bacteria > Pseudomonadati > Bacteroidota > Cytophagia > Cytophagales > Reichenbachiellaceae > Marinoscillum > Marinoscillum sp. HNIBRBA16962. Next base: position 1,925,990 of record NZ_CM173603.1, read on the forward strand.
GTGTACTCAAAAATCGTGAGAGATTACAAAATTTTCTATCGGATTGAAACCGATGAAATTCAGATCTTAAGAGTTTGGGATACCAGGCAACATCCAGACTCAACCGGCTTGTAGAACGAAATCTAACACTGGATAGAGCCGAATGGCCTAAAGCATTTCATCGCTATCTTCTCTGCTAAAGTGACCACTAAATCTGCCCTGGGAAAATCAGGTGTTTTCTATCCGGTACAGAGCGAAGGTTTTTTCTCTTTCTCGGCGCACTGCGAACTTGCCAGTTGCATCACACGGCAGATTTAGCTACTTTAGTTTTTCATAGAACCGGGAGGGCCACTCGCTCTATCCGGGCGTTGGAGGTAATGATTATGACTCCAGAAATAAGGAAATTGCTATCGAACTTTGACGAAGATGGACGTTGGGAAACGCCATCGAACTTCGACTATAACAAGCTGCTACCGTCCCCAAAAGCTTTTTAATTGGGTTTTTGGGTAGGGTAGATTGACCGCTTAGGAGAAATCTGAGTTGTACAACGGACACAAGCCCTATCATCCATAAGCTCCCGATAACTATCGGGATGAAAAGTCTACGGACCCGGTCCAGCTTACGGTGATAGTTAGACGTTACCACACATTATGAAAAAATACAGTATCATACCAATCATTCTACTTCTCCCACTTTCAATTTTTGGGCAGAAAGGATTGTCAAGTGAACAGGTTTTAGAGGATTATACAATTTTCAAAGAAATCTTAATAAATGGACATCCAAGCTTGTATGAATATACTTCACGGACTACATGGGATAGTATTTTTAGCACGTTTGAGCAAAAGGAAATAAAAGATGTAAAAACATCGAATGACTTATTTAAATCTATTTCAGCCGTGGCTGATCATGTAAAAGATGGCCACCTAAGCATTCTTCATCCAAAAATGGACACTTTACCTAATATGTTTCCAGTACTGGTAAAATTCATAGGTGGAAAACTCTATACCGACACAGATGATTTTGGTATTCCTTTGGGCTCTGAAATAATGTCTATTGATAGCAAGTCTACTCAAACTATTCTAATAGACTTATTGAAGTATGCACCATCAGATGGTTTCAACCTAACGAAAAAATACCTCCAAATAGAAAAGGAGTTTGGCATACTTCACTATTACGAATATGGAAGTAAAGAAAGCTATTCTGTAAAATACAAGACCACAGACGGTGAAGTTGAAACAATTGAAATTGCTCCAAAATCCTTTGAAAGCATAGGTAACAGATACCCGAACAGGAACTCTCATTTTGCAGCATACCACCAGGATGCAAATGGCATGGAGTACTTTAAAACCAGAATAGCTGAAAAGTGGCCATATGTTTATTACATAGACTCTATAAATACGGCAGTACTAACGGTGAACTCATTTGGTTTAGACCCTCAAGAATTTAAATCAAAGCTGATTGATCTATTTAAAGAAATTAAGAAGAAAAAAGCATCTAATCTTATTATAGACATAAGGCAAAACATTGGAGGATACAGAATCAACGCCATTAACCTGTACGCTTTTTTAACGGATGAACCCTTTAAGCAAAGAATATCAGAAAGTGTTATTACAAATATGCTTCCTCACGAAGAATATATTATCCATACAATGTCTGATTATACTCAATTCTTTGAAATGTATTTTGCTTCGGCTAAAAAAAAGGATGGGCGATGGATATTAACAGAAGACCATGCTCAGGCTGAAATGATTCCATATAAAAAAACATTTAAGGGAAAGGTATATGTTCTAATTGGAGGCAATACATTTTCTGCAGCTAGTGCTTTTGCTTTGAGTACTAAGAACGACAAAAATATAACTCTTGTAGGTGAAGAGACTGGAGGAGGCTATTATTTCCATACGGCTCAATATTCTGCCTTATACGAACTTCCAAATTCGGAAATAATGGTACGGATGCCATTTGTAAAAATTGATAAATATGTTCTTGATAATTCTATCCCAAAAGGGAGTGGAATATTACCTGATATTGAAATCGCTCTAAAAATAAACGACTTAATAGATGGAAAAGACAGTCAATTGGATTATGTAGTGCAGGAAATAAGTAAGAAATAACGTGTGGTAATAATGTATGCACAACCTCTCAATAGTTGCTAAATATCGAGTATTCTTGAGTGCTACCGTCCCCAAAAGCTTGTTAAGTGTCATAAAATTGAAAGCTCCATGTTCACACAAAGTGCCTTTTGATAAACACTTTGGATATAAGCCAGGTCAGGAGGATAAATAACAAATATCCTACTCCTGTCATTCATCCGGCTGAAAGCCCTTTTGTTGCATTTTCCACACTTTCAAAAACCCAGTAAGTAGGTATCACGCCAAAAAAGTATGCCCAATCCTCCGGAACAAAAAAGGCAATCAGGGGAATCAATACCACTATATTCAGCGCCTTAATATATACAAGCCCCTCCATTCGGTTCTTAGCAAGAATATTGAGTGTCAAAGCGTACAAAGGCACTACAAGTGCAGCCAGCAGGGATATCGTGATGTTGCTGATCCAGCTGAAATGATAAAAAGGCTGGACAACAAAAAGGATGATATTCAGCAATACCGTAAAAAGATACGGGAATAAAAACCGGCTTACCATATACTGCAGGTTTGAAAGTGGAACGACCCCATACACTTCCGCTACATTGTTTTCCTTCTCGTCAATAAGCACCATGCCACTGATAAAGCAAAACATCTGTGTATTTTCGATAACACATACCACCAGCATGAGTGGGATGTAAGGCTCCAGGAAATCAAATCGCTCGACCAGGTAGGGCACCACCCACACAATCAAACCAAAAAGCAACGTGGGCAAAACCAGGAATGTATAAAGAGAAGGATCTCTGAAAATAAGTTTGAAATCGGTGAAAGCCAGTTTGATGATCTTCTGCATGGTATTGGAGTTTATTGCTGAACAATTTTTCGTTGAAATAACCGGTAGGCGACATAGTAAAGAACCGGCGTAAAAAAGATGATCGAAACATACGCATATCCGTGGTGGATCACAGCTCCACTTACCGCAAAATCAATCAGGTCTATGCTACCTTGCACCGGAAAAATATACCGTAGCGGTCCCAGATCCAGGATATTCAGGTAGGCTGCCAGTGGTATGTTTACGAATAACAAAAAAGCCGGGATGGAGATCAATGCAAATTTCAGGAATTCTGAAGCCAATGGAAGCATGATAAGGCCAAGAAGGGCAGAAAGCAAACAAACACCAAAAGAACCGATGCTATACTCCAGTATATGGAAGTCCAGCCCTTTGACAGAAAAAGCCATTAACAAAGAACAAACAGTACCAATGATAGACAGAGACAGGATCCGTGTGGTGAGTAGCACATGTACATTCAAAGAACTCACGAAAATAGCCTCCAGGATACCATGTTTTATTTCGATATAGATAGCCAGCGCGATAAAGAAATAACCGATAACTGCAGGATCCATTAAAACGAGTGCTACCAGAAACTTATCCAGGTTGCCCGTATCCCTCAGAAAAAACAGGATAATCCCGTATATGAAAGTGACCGCAAAGCTGATAGTGATGATGTTGTTCTTTTGTAAAAGGACAAACTCCCATTTCAGATGTGTGAAAAATGTGATCATGATTTCAATGATTTACCGGTTACCTGAATAAATACTTCTTCCAGGGTCGCTTCCAGAGTATGTATCCGCCTTACTTCATCTTGCCTGATAAAATCGTGGAAGCCAGCATTTTTGCCCAGGTTATGCAAGGCAAATTCACCGGACTGTCCATTTATCAGCTCTACTTTTAGGGCTTCTTTTCCATATTGACTTTTCAGGTTTTCGGGAGTGTCGGTTGCTTCCAGTTTCCCGTCCACAATGAAAGCAACTCTGTCGCAAATATGATCAGCTGTCTCCATACTGTGTGTCGTAACAAAAATGGTTTTTCCCCTGGCTTTTAAGTCTAGAATGTGCTGCTTGATCTTATGCGCATTTACCGGGTCAAGGCCTGTGGTAGGCTCATCAAAAAACAAAATATCCGGGTTATGCTGAATGGCACGTATGAAATTCAGCCGCATTTTCATGCCCTTTGAATATGCTTCCACTGGCTTATTCATAGCGTCTGCCAGATCCACCATTTCAAACAACGATTCAAAGTCTTTCTGTTTTCCATTTTGGTAAAAGGAAGCGAACAACTCCAGGTTTTCCCTGCCAGTTAGTTTCAGGTAGTGATTGGGTAACTCAAAGCCTACTCCGATCTTTTCGAAATATTTCTTATCCCATTCTCCGAGGTTTTTACCGTCCACTTTTACAGACCCCTGGTAGTCATTGTAGATTTTATAAAGTACTTTTTGAGCGGTACTTTTTCCCGCACCAGATGGCCCTAAGAAACCAAAAATCTCCCCCTTGTCAATTTCAAAATTCAACCCCTTCAGGGTAGGGCTGTCGTTCTTTGGGTATTGAAACACCAGGTTTTCTACTTGTATCATTTTTTTTACGATTTATCCCGAATTATTCAATAGAATATTTTCATTTTCAAAACAAAATATTCTATTGAGTAATGACGAAAAATTTCCTATTTAGAAATTTTTGTCAGGATAACCCAGACATCCCGACTTTTATGTCGGGATCGTCTGCCCTTTGGGCAAATTATGCTCTAATGCATAATTTGGGTTATCAAATGCAGGTTTTACCAATCGGATATAATCATCCACTACCTGTATCAACTCTTGCTTTTTTCCCTGATAGACAGGAGTATTGTTTTGAATACTTTCTCCGGGGTTGATAATGCCTGAAAACTCCAGGTGCTCCATTATACTTAGCCCTACCTTGTAAAGCATAAACCCCATGGTTTTAAGAGAAATATCGTTGCGAAAAAGACCCAGTTCAATTTCGTCCTTAGCCATTTGCTCAAAAGCCAGAACCGATTGATTCAGCATATCCTGATAAAGGTTTTTGATTGAGGGCGAATTGAGGTTGTTAGCAAGGTTATGCAGGAAATGACTTTCCAGTGGATTTTCATTGTCAAACTGAAACCCACGTTCATATAACGTCTTGAAATAAGCCCAAAAGTCCGGATAATCATTTCGCTTGACCGTGCCTACATATTTCATCTTAACTGCCGAGCATTCCCGGATCAAATACATAAACAGGTCCAGTTTATCCTCAAAGTACTGGTAAACGCTTCCCTTGGCAATTCCTAACTGTTTCACTACCACCGTTAAAGAAGCTTCATCAAAAGATTTGATCGCAAATTCGCGTAGAAAAGCGTCAGTGATCTGTTTCCTTTTTGGATTTTTCAGGTTTAAGAATGTCGGTTTTGGCATGTTGTGACTAGCTGGTCACAAATGTAATGAACAAATGTGACTATGTAGTCATTTTATTTGAAAGTATATTTTACTTGTGTCTGGAGAGAGCCTGGAGAGCGTTTTTGTGTGGTCAGATTAGAGTTAGGTAGACTGAAGGTCAAAGACTGTGATAAAAGTATACCTGACTCAATTATCTGGCCTCCGGATATCAATCTATTTTGAATTACACAAATTATGAGCGATGAGTTTGGATTCACTGCCGTTTAGTTAAGCAGGTTCTCCTACGTCCTCTCCCTTCGCCCTCTCCAAGAGAGGGATAAAAGGAGCTTAACTAAACGGCATTAAGTTTGGATTATGCAATATCTTTATCCTGATTTCCCATTTTCAATGAACAAACTTATGATCTCTGTCAAGCCATTTTTTTACCTATTCTTCTGTATCATTTTATTCAGTTGCACTCAAACAGAGAAATCGGAGAAACCTCAGCCAATACAGGAAACAACCTTTATCAACCCACTTGATATCAATTACCGGTTTCAATTGGAAGAGCCCTCAAGACGTGAGGCAGCTGATCCTACGGTAGTTTGGTTCAGGGATCGCTACTATTTGTTTGCTTCCAAATCAGGAGGCTATTGGCACTCAGCAGACCTAAATGAGTGGAGTTTTATAGAAACCGATGAGATCCCGACAGAGGAGTATGCTCCAACAGCGATTCCTATCGGTGATACCTTGTACTTCCTCGCCTCATCCAACGAAAAAAGCACAATCTATCGATCGAAAGACCCACTGTCTGGAAAATGGGAAGTAGCCAAAGAAGAACTGAAAACACCTGTTTGGGACCCGGCTTTATTTATGGACGATGATAAAAAGCTCTACCTCTACTGGGGCTGTTCCAATGTCAACCCTCTTTATGGTGTGGAGTTGGATTATAAGAAAGACTTTGCTTTTGTTGGTGAACCCACTGTTCTCAAGCATCAAAATCCTGACGAATTTGGTTGGGAAGTTCCGGGAGATTATAACACCATCCCGGGACAGGCTCCGTGGATTGAAGGAGCCTGGATGAATAAACACGATGGCAAGTATTATTTGCAATATTCCGGTCCAGGCACTGAATTTAAAAGCTATAGCGATGGCGTATATGTTTCGGAAGATCCGCTGGGCCCTTTTGAACCCCAGGCTCATAATCCATTTGCGTACAAACCGGAAGGGTTTGCTGCAGGTGCTGGTCATGGCAACACCTTCCAGGACAGATATGGCAACTATTGGCACATCGGCACAATGACTATTTCTCAAAAACATATGTTTGAAAGAAGGCTGGGAATATGGCCTGCGTTTTTCGATGAAGATGGACTACTCTACACCGATACACGATTTGGGGATTACCCGCAAATCCTGCCTGAGAAAAAGATAAACAGCGGCGATGAGATCTTTCCAGGTTGGATGCTGATCTCTTATCAAAAAGACGTAGAAGTCTCTTCAGTAATTGACTCTCTTCCACCTGGTAACATGGTAAATGAAGATATTCGGTCCTATTGGGCTGCTGAAAGTGGAAACATAAACGAATATGCGCTAATTGATCTTGGAGGTAGTTATACGATGTATGCGCTTCAAATCAACTTTGCAGAACACAACACCAAACTATTTGGAAGGTCTGATGATAGGTCCCATAGATATATTGTGGAGTACTCTGCTGACAAGAAGAACTGGAACAAACTTGTAGATCAATCACAAAGTACTACCGATAACTCACATCAGTACCTGCCGCTTGACGAACCAACCGAGGGCCGGTATGTTAAAATAACCAATATTGAAGTCCCGGATGGGTATTTTGCGATCAGTGGACTTAGGGTGTTCGGTAAGGGAAATGGAGAAAAACCGGAAAAAGTAACTGGCCTAAAAGTGCAAAGAGACAGTGCAGACTCCAGAATCGTGAAATTAAGCTGGTCAAAAGCTTTGGATGCAATCGGTTACAACATCCGGTATGGTATTACTCCCGACAAACTATATCAAACCTACCAGGTATATGGAGACACTACAGTAATAATAAGGTCACTCAGTAAAAATCAAAAATACTTCTACGCAATAGAAGCTTTCAATGAGAATGGGGTAGGTGAGAAAAGTGTAGTGGTAGATGATCAGTAATCTATTTTGGGGGTTCAGGGAGAATTTTCTTTCATATCTCTTAATATGGAGGTGAAATTGTTAGGATCCGGAGGTTAAGACATGATCATAGCAAAATAAAAAAGCAGCGAGGGGCCTGGCCCCCCACTGCACTGCTTGCTAATTAGTAATCGTAAATAGGTTTTATTTCTTAGAGATCTTATAGGTCATTCTTCCATCCGAAGCGTTGATCATCAGCAGATATAATCCGGATGGGAGTTCACTGATATCAAAGCTTTGGTCAAATGAGTCACCCTTTGACTTACCTTCATATAGGTTGCTCAAGGTCTTCCCACTCAGATCAGTAATTCTTACATGGATATATTCTCCACCCCCTGCTTTTAAATGGATCGTTAGTTTATCTTTTACCGGATTGGGGAAGTATTTTACAGTCTCTTCCGGAGAAGCTGCACTTAGCACCGGATCATCTACATCATTGAGGTTGATGGTTACCTGGGCTGAAGTACTTAAGTCTCCATCCGAAGCGTCAACTGTTAATGTGAAGGAAGTAGTGGCTTCAAAGTCGAGAAAAGAGCCGTCATTAACTAAGATGTCCCCCGAACCGGATTCTATGGAGAAAGCATCATTATCGTTACCATTGGTTATCGAATAACTCAGGTCATCCTCATCTTCATCCGTAGCGCTTACAGTACCTACAAGTGTATTTTGAGGTGAGTTTTCATCCACTGAAAAGGTGAAATCTTCAATAACAGGAGCATCGTTTACATCCTGTACAGAAATCGTAATTTCTGCGCTGACTGTAGTTTCACCATCTGAAACTTCCACAGTTAAAGTGTATGTAGTTGTAACCTCAAAGTTTAGCTCTTCCTGATCTGCTACTGAAATAACTCCGGAAGTTCCCCCAATCGCGAATGCACCACTTTGATTGCCATCCGTTATCGAGAAGGTAAGGTCATCCAGGTCACTGGCTACTACCGTTCCGACTTCCGTACCAACTTCAGAGTTTTCATCTATTGAGAAACTCTGATCAGAGACCTCCGGTGCGAAGTTTATCGAGGAGTAGCTGATTTCCCATCCCGGATCGATAGAGGATCCGTCAGATGTAAATGTTACAAATGCACTGTTAGCTTCCACTACAATCGGATCAACTGAGGCAAGATCTCCGGAAAGTTCTGCTACCGGATCACCTGAGTCATCAGTCCCTGCATAAATCTTCACAAGGTCATAATTTTGTTCTGTCTCAAAGGAGTTGATTGTGAATTCTATAGGTCCACCGTCTTCGGGCTGGATCAGCCATTCACAATCGGAATTGTTGTCATATAGTGCAGCGCCACTTCCATCACTGAATGTACCGGAGTTAGCTGTTAAGGTGGCTCCTGTACATCCAACATCCGTGATGTTGATAGTGATGGTAGCAGGAGTACTGGTATTCACCCCATTGTTGGCGGTTACTTCAAATGAGTACATATTCGTAGATTCGAAATCCAGTGAGCTGGTATTGACGGATAGTTCACCCGTCTCAGTTAATTCGAATTCTCCTCCTGAGTTCCCACTCGATATGGTGTATGTTAGTTCCAGGTTGTCCGGATCAGTGGCAGTTAGAAATCCTATGGAGGTTCCATAAATAGAGTTCTCACTAACCTCAAAGGTTTGCTCTTCTATAGTAGGGGTGCCTGCACTTGCGTCATCAATCACATTGATCGTTATAGTAGCTGATACGGTAGCCATATTATCAGTAACTTCTACCACAAGATTATATTCTGAGAGTGTTGAAGCATCCAGTAGGTTGCCATTATCCGGATTGATTTGGAGTTCTCCTGTTTCAGCATCCAATAGAAAATCATCGTTCGTGTTTCCACTTACAATAGAAAACTGCAAGTAATCCTCATCACTATCTGAGACATCCACGGTAGCAAACGTTTCAGCTTCGTCGCTGGTCTCCAGTACCCCAAAGGTTTGGTTTTCCAGCACAGGGTCAGCATTGGTGAAGTCGGTCTCATAGCTAATTTCCCAGCCCTGTCTATTGATACTTCCATCTGAGGTAAACTCAATGAATAATGCATCCGCATTACTTGGCATGGATCCCGGAATTGTACTTCCTGTAAGCTCCGCTATCACCGTTCCGGTGTTGTCCGTACCTTCGTAAATGGTCAGGTAGTCATAATTATTCTCCAAAGCGAAGGAATTAAATGTTAATCTGATAGGGCCTCCACTTTCGGGTTCAATAAGCCAGCTACAGTCACTGTTATTCTCATACAATGCATCTCCACTACCATCCTCAAAAGTTCCTGAAGCTTCCGTTAATGTATTATCCGAGCAGCCTACATCCGTAAGATTAATAGTGATTTCGGCCCTGGCTGAAAGCTCTTCGCTTGCTACTCCTACCTTGTATGTGACTTGAGGATTGCTTTCATAATCAAGGTTCGAACTACTGGTAGATAAAATACCATTAGAAGATAAACTAACGAATTCGGATCCGTTCAGGAGAGTGAAGGTCAGGGATTCGTCATTAGGGTCAGTGGCTATTATTTGTCCGATTTGAGTTCCAAACGGAGTGTTTTCAGAAATGGTGAATTGCTGGTCTTCAATCTGAGGGGCCTGCGACTCATCTATGTCCAGCACATTGATGGTTATAGTTCCCTCTGCTGTAGACAGACCATCTGATACCTGCACAGTAAGGGTGTAAGTCGGTTGTGTTTCAAAATCCAGCTCTGAGCTTTCTTCATCTAACGTAATGATTCCCGATTCTTCACCCAGGGAGAAAAAGCCATCCTCATTTCCGGAAATAATTTCAAAGCGTATCAGGTCCCCATCAGAGTCATTTACTGTTATGGTATCTACTACAGTGCCGGAAAGGCTTTGCTCTTTGATACTGAATGACTGATCATCAATGGATGGAGCATTGTTGGTAAAGCCACTTTCATAGCTTAATTCCCAACCTTCATCAGTATAAATGTTATCAGAAGTAAAGTGAAGATAGACCGAATCTGCAGACGATAGTATGTTACCTGGTATTTCGTCACCGGATAATTCGGCAATCAGATTTTCACTGCTGATGGTATCCTCATAGATCCTCAGGTAATCATATCCTGATTCTGTTTCAAAGCTTTCAAAGCTGATCCTTATCGGGCCACCACCTGCAGGTTTGATTACCCACCTGCAACTCAAACTATTCGAATAATTAACACCGGAACCACTTCCATCTTCAATGGTCCCGGTGTTTGTAGTCAGGCGGGTGATGCCATCACATGTTTGCGCCACAACCGAACCAATTTGTACGGTTGATGCTAAAAGGAAAATGATGTAAATTTTTTTCATAAGTATCATATTCGTTTAAAGTCTTTGATTAATAGATCTTGAACATTCGGCAGGCTTCCTCTCTGAATTCGACATAATATCCATAGGAAGACCCCTCCTGAGTTTCATACTCATAGTAGTATTCTCCCGGAGCCCGGTCGATAAACAGGACACTGTCGCTTGCTACCATTTCACATTCCTGGAGGTCGGAGATGAAGGATTCTATTCTTCCCTCATATTCCAGCGTATTACCTTCTTCAGGTTCATCTTCGAGAGAGTATTTTTCTACCCACACGTCAATCCATCCGTTGTATTCGTATGAAGCATAGAATTTTCGGAGATAAGTACATGAACCGTCTCCTTTCTCAGCGTCTTCATCATAATTATGGGCTTCAGGGTCGGTACAGCCGTACTCGGCGCATGAAAGCAGAAAAAAGATGGAGCTGGCCATCAAAAAAAGAAAAACCAATTTGAGCTTTATCATAGTATTTCGGTTTAAGCGGATTAGCAAAACGAACTATCTGTGTACGCTCAAATTTTGAGTTTAAGCTGGATATGAGCAATTTTAATGGGTGAACTGACCGGATTTCTTGGTATACGATCCGAATGTCTTGGTAAGATCTATTTTGTGTTTTTGCCTTAGAGAATCCTATCCAGGGGCCTGAAGTAGGGAAGGTACAAGTGCAAAATCCCACTAGCATGGAAGTTACTCTTGTGCAGCATCTCTTCGGAAGATTTACGAGCAATGGATGAAGCAATAAAAGAAAGCTGTGAACAGATAGATAAAGATGAGTGGTAGTAGTTTATTAGATACCAATATTATTATTGCTTTTTATGATCAGGATCCACATGTGCTGGAAAACATAGCATAGAAGTACGAAAGTAAATCTTCTCAGTTAATTATTTGGGATCAAGTCTGGCAGAGGACTACTAGTGTCACGATTACTAATAAAGTAAACTAATATTCATGCCAACACTCTGCTTTTTTACTTATAAAACAAGGATTTCATCAACTTAGTGATGGCATGAATTAGTATCCTTATTTAAGAGTCACCACACTAGTTTTAACATTTCAAGAATAAACTAGTGTCAAGTCAAGCATGCTTTATCAGGACCAAGCTTTGTTCTTTTTCGTTCATACTACGTTGAGAAATACTTACATAGCTACAGCTATGCGCATATTCCCCGCCTTGTCTGAACAAAAAATAACTGCAACTTACCCCAAACAGCACACTTGACTCGACACTAGACTTTCGGAAGTTTCTGTATCTTTGAAGTTGTTGGTCAGCTGACTGACAGCATTAAGACCTTAGTAACCACCCAACCGAGATTTAATGATTGTACGGAGTATAATCTTTGTAGCAATATTCCTATGTTCTTGCTTCTCTATTTCAGCACAAAAATTTGGCCTGTCAGAAGATGTAGTGGAAGTTGGCGAATCCATGAAAGCATATATCCAGGAAAATCACCTGGAAGATATTGAGGACATCGTTCACAAATTTACCACATCCAGGATCTTTTTAAAGTACCTCCTCGAACAGGGGCATCATATCAATGTGGAAAGCCTGGAACTCAAAAGGAAAGATGTCAGAGTCGGTGACGATATAGATATATATGTAAAACATTTCACGGAGCATCAGAATTTTACCATGCTGATGATACCTGTAGATATATATCCCCTGGTGATTTATGATACACTACTTTTTTCAGTGCTGGAGGTGAGCGATCAGTGGCTGAAAGAGAAGTATTATAGCTATGATATCACCGTCGATTCTGTGAAGTCAAGCCTTCTTGCTATTGAGAATCATGAACTACTCACCAAGCATATGTATAATCAGGTGTTGCGTGAAAACAGGCAAACCGCAGCTGAAATAGAAGTAAGACTTCATGAAAGTTACATTTCTACGAATTCCGTTTCACTCCATACTACCAACCTTACCAAGAAGGAACGAAAGAGGATGACAGAATCCTGGGGGTTTCTAAAACGTGCGCTTACTCATAACCTCAACCTTAATGTAGAAATGAATATCTACATATTCGGGCATGACGATATGGAAATCATCCAGTATCTGAGTGGGGACCAGCAGGAAACCTATAAGATCACACCTCGTAATGTATTTACAAGACACCATTTTCTTGACGAAGAGGATAACTAATTTATGAAGTGCATATCAGGAAAGGTCGGATACGCTTCCAAGGCTCTGGCTGAAGGAGCTCTCATTGAAGTAAGAGGAAGGTTTCACTTTCGGGAGGGTAGTGGGCCCATATCAGTCTATCAGTGTGATGACTGTGGTGAGTGGCACTTCACCTCCAAAGGCGAACCCAGCGATATTCTTAAATCAGAAGAGGTTCAGAAACAAATAGCAACTCAGCGAGAGGCTGAGTTCTGGATCAAAAAGCTCCGTTAATCTTCTTTTTCTACCTCTGAAATGGGTTTCAGATTAGCAGGAATCTTATCTTCTTCAGCAGAATATGGATATACTTCCAGAAAATTGGTCAATGCTATCGATGGGATTTCATAAGGTACCAGCATGGAGTTTAGGTGAGCCTCTATCTTATCGTATGCATCCCTCACGTTTGGGGCATTTACCAGGAGGTAGGTGTTTATTTTCACCTCTTTCTCACTATCTCCGTCCACGGTGGCATAAACTACCTTGCTTTTGTACCATTGATCCGAATCTTCCTCGGTGATCACCTCGGCAATATTGGTTTTAGTGATTTGAGTAATGGCAAACTCTCCTGAAATATCTCGCTCGCAAATCTCATACATACGAGATTCTGCATCGGTGTAAGAGACTGCATCCAGCAAAAATGCTTCTGTTACTTGTTTGAGCATGCCGTCTTCAAGTTCTTTATTATGCTTTACTTTACAGGAGTACCAAACTTTCATTTTAAATTTTGATTTAAGGTTTATGGGGCTGCAAAGATATATTTCCAAATGGCTTTTGGAAATGATTCGAGATGAGTTTCATTAATCTGTATACCGCCAATGAAAATTGTAAGCTACAGCCTGTTATTAATTTGTGTTTTTTGGCAATTGTCACGGAAATCTACAAAGATTAAGTACACTTAAGTCCGATTATATAGTTTTGTGCAAAACCCCGACACCATGAACCCAAACGTACTCTGGACCCCTACGGAGCAACTTAAATCTGATGCTAATCTTACCCATTATTCCAATTGGCTGAAGGACCGGTATGGTCTTCAGTTTGATTCGTATGATGAGCTGTGGGCCTGGTCTGTAGACGATACCAAGGCTTTCTGGAAGTCTGTTTTCGATTACTTTGAGGTAAAAACCTACAGCGACCATCAGTTTATCCATTCGGATGACCCCATGCCAGACACCAGGTGGTTTGAAGGAGCCAAACTCAATTACGCTGAGCATATTTTCAGGAAGAAAAGCGACAAAATTCCAGCTATTATTTTCGGTAGTGAAAAGAAGCCTGCTATTGAGATCAGTTGGGAAGAGCTGGAGAAGAGAGTGGCCAGCCTCGCTCATTATTTCAGGTCTATGGGTGTGGAAGCAGGTGATTGCATAGTTGCCTTCATTCCTAATATTCCGGAGGCTACCATTGGTTTTCTGGCGGCATGTGCCATCGGAGCTATCTGGTCCAGCTGCTCGCCTGATTTTGGAGCCAGTAGTGTGGTTGATCGCTTTAAACAGATCGAGCCAAAAGTGCTAATCACTGTGGATGGATATAGCTACGGAGGAAAATCGTTTTCTAAAGTAGAGGTTGTCTCGGATATTATTTCTCAGTTACCTACTTTAGAGCAAGTCATACAGATCCCTTATTTAGATGAGAAACGTTTTCTGGAGCATGGTGTGCTTTGGGAAGAGGCGGCCTTAAACACGGGACATGAACTACACTTTGAGCCTGTTTCCTTCGACCATCCTATTTGGGTCCTTTATTCTTCAGGAACCACGGGTCAGCCCAAAGCTATTACTCACTCTCAGGGAGGCGTGCTGCTTGAGCACTTGAAATACGTCAGTTTTCACAATGATGTGAAACCAGGCGAAAGGTATTTCTGGTTTACCACTACCGGGTGGATGATGTGGAATTTCGTGCAGGCAACGATGCTTGCGGGAGCTACCATTGTGCTTTATGACGGTAGCCCTGCTTATCCAAATTTAAATACCCTCTGGTCATTTGCGGAGCAGCAAAAGATCACACATTTCGGCACCAGTGCACCTTTTATTGTTGCCAGTATGAAGGCGGGCATATCACCCGGAGTCACCTTAGATCTAAGTGCTTTGAGATCGATCAGCAGTACAGGCTCACCTCTTCCTCCTGAGGGTTTTGACTGGGTCTATCAAAGTGTTAAAAAAGATGTCTGGCTTGTTTCCATGAGCGGAGGTACTGATGTATGCTCGGCATTTGTGGGTGGTTGCCCTACTGAGCCTGTTTATGAAGGCGAAATTCAGCGAAGAGCCTTAGGGTGTGCTATGTATGCATTTGATGAAGCAGGAAATCCTGTAACGGATGAGGTAGGCGAAATGGTAGTGACGAAACCCATGCCTTCAATGCCAGTATTCTTTTGGAATGATCCAGACAAAAGTCGGTACAGGGAAAGCTATTTTGAAATGTACCCTGAGGTATGGAGACACGGAGACTGGCTTATGATCACTTCCAGAAATACCCTGGTGATCAAAGGGAGGTCTGATGCTACACTAAACCGGCATGGAATCAGAATAGGTACTGCAGAGATCTACCAGTCTGTGAGTAAAATAAAAGAAATAAAAGATAGCCTGGTGGTAAATATCGAATTGGACGGGGGGCGTCACTTCATGCCCCTGTTTGTAGTGATGAATGATGGTTGTAATCTTACAAGTGAATTAAAAAGGCGGGTTCGGGATCAGCTTAAACTTGATTTTACACCCAGGCACGTACCGGACGCTTTTGTGGTAGTGGAGGAGATACCTTATACCATAAGTGGAAAAAAAATGGAAGCCCCGGTAAAGAAAATTCTACAGGGCAAACCCATCGATAAAGCAGCTAACCCCGGGGCTATGAAAAATCCGGAGTCTCTTCAGTTTTTTGAGGAGTATGCACATACCATTACATAGCAGGAGTAAAAGAGTTAACTGCCTATTTATCATATGGATACGTTTGATTAGATTTAGCTTTCCAACAGCAATTTAGACACATGAGCTTGAAAGGAGCTGTAACAGCTTTCTCCCTTTTTATGGTTGGGGTGGTCGTGTATGGCCAGCTTGAATCCAAAACAGACAGCCTGTATTCCGTATTAGAAAATATTGATATAAAGGATGCCAGGAAGAGGGTAGAAGTTCACAATGATCTGGCCTGGGCGTATAGGGATTCCCGTCCTGATTCGGCACTTTATCACGCAAATACCGCACTCCACATTGCTCGCGAGAATAATTTTGAACACCTGGAAATACAATCCATTAACTATGTGGGTGTTGCATATCGCAATCTGAGTAACTTTTCTAAAGCTTTTGAAAAGTACCTGGAGGCTCTTCGTCTGGCTGAGGAGCGTGGAGATGGTGAGCAGCGAGGCTACTCCCTCATTAACCTGGGTAACCTTTACCTGTATCAAACTAATTTTCAGGGAGCAATAAACTACTTCATCCAGGCTTTGGATCAGGCACAGGCGCTGGCTAATCAGAGAATGGTCGCATACTGTTTTTTGAACCTGGGACGATCATATAAAGGTATTGCTGAGTATGGTCAGGCAGAGTTATACTTTAAGCAGGCCATTGATATCCGCAGAGAGCTGGGTGACCTCTATGGTCAGCTGGCCGCAGAGATTGACCTGGCTGAAGTCTACATGCTGATGAATGAGTATGATCGCTCACTAATCTATTACCAGGATCTGATCAAAAGGATTCAAGAAACCAATACCCCCAGATTACTCGCGGTATCGTACAATAACCTGGCAAAGATCTATCTGTCTCAAGGGCAAATAGATCTGGCCGAAAAGAATGCATTTAAAGCCATAGAAATAACCAGGGAAGTAAACTCCAGGTATGATGAGAAGAATGTCCTGGAAAACCTCAGTCACATCTATGAGAACAGTAAAGATTACCAGGAAGCCTTCAAATATCATGTGATGTATGCTGAATTAAATCAGCAGCTGTTTAGTGAAGAAAATATCAGGAGAATAGAGCAACTTAAAAATCAGTACAAGATTGAGCAACAGGAAGCAGAAAACGAATTCTTACGAAAACAATCGGAGCTTAATCAGGAGATCATTGCTCGTCAAAGGATCATCATCACATTATCAGTAGTTGGTGTAATCCTTTTTCTGATTGTAGCGGCCGTTTCAATCCGGGCCTTCCTGGTAGAAAAGAGGCTATTTAAAGAGATAAAAATCCAGAAAGAAAAAATTGAGCACGATAAAGAGCTTATAGAACATCAGTCAACCAAGCTGCGTGAACTGGATGCTGCGAAATCAAGATTTTTCGCAAATGTATCTCATGATCTGCGCACCCCTCTTAGCCTGATCATGGGTAATCTGGAGTTGCTTCAGGAAGATAATGATGTATATCTCACCAGCAGTGCAAAAAAGAACCTTGATACAGGTCTGAAGAATTGCAAACGGCTTCTTTATCTGACTGATGAGATCAGTGATCTGACCAAACTCGAAGAAGGGAAGATCAGCCTCAACCGGGAGCCGGTCAGGTTAGGATCCTATGTCAAAATGCTAGCCGAAATGTTTATAGGTACGGCTGAGTTTAAAGGAGTTTCTCTGGAGTATTTTAATAACCTGGCCAAAGATGACACGATTTCTATAGACCCAAGACAATTTGAAAAAATCTTTTACAACCTGATTTCCAATGCCATAAGGCATACGGCTAAAGGGGAGAAGATAGTGATTGAAGCCTATGCTACCGAGGAGGAGGTCCGGTTGAACATTAGCGATACCGGAGATGGAATCCCAACTGAGAGTATGCCTTATGTATTTGATCGGTTTTATCAGTCTAAAGACAACGAATACCGGTCAAGAGAAGGACTTGGTATTGGATTAGCTTTAGTCAAAGAGCTGGTGGAGCTTCATGGGGGTAGTATAGAGGTAGAAAGCACGCTGGGATTGGGTACTGCTTTTAAGATGACTTTTCCCCGGGCTAATATGCCTGGTATGGAGGCCTTTGAGCCAGCCACTACTGACTATGTCACCGAGCGAAAACATCTTTATGATGAAATGGACCGGGAAGATAAAGCCGGAATCAGTTTACCCAATCAGGAAGACAAAAAGTCCGTCCTTTTAGTAGATGACCATCCGGAAATACGTTATCACATCCGTCAGATCCTAGAAGATGACTTTCACGTCGTAGAAGCTGCACATGGAATAGAAGCCCTGGAGATCCTTGAAAAGCAAAAAGTAGATCTGATTATCTCTGATCTGATGATGCCCTGGATGGATGGTTTTGAGCTGATAGAGGCTATTAACGCAAATGAAGAGTTTAGTAAAATACCGATTTTAGTGGTATCTGCCAGGATTTCAGACAAAGACCAGGAGAAGGTTCTTTTTCAGGGGATTAATGACTATTTACAAAAGCCTTTCCATAAAAAAGAACTCATTCTCAGGGTTAATAACCTACTTCAGCAAAAAGAAAAATGGGAGAATAATCAGGGGAACACATTTGCCAATATTTTTGATAAAAAGCAACAAGGGGTAGTGGAAAAGGATATCCTTGCCAAGCTGGAACAACTGGTTATGGATCGTATCGATGACGAAAATCTCTCCGTATTTGATTTGGCTGATGCGATGGCTGCCAGTGAAAGACAGGTTTACCGACTGGTTAAAAGGATTACCGGACTTACCCCGTTTGAGTACGTTTCTGAAGTTAGAATGAAATATGTGGAATACCTCATCAGAAAGGGGAAAGTGAAAAATGCTTCAGAGGCAGCAAGGAGTATTGGCCTGAAAAATGTAACGACCTTTAGCCGGCAGTTCGAGAAGAAGTTTGGAGCGAAACCATCAGAAATCCTGAAAGCACAATCCTGATCAGTAAAACACAAACCGCTCGTTTTTATTCTGATGTTTAATCGGTAATTACGATTTCTTTTGAAGTAATAGCAGTAGTACCAAAAAAGCCTAATGAGGCGTCTCCCGAATCATCGAAAAACATATTTCCCGTGACACTGGCTGGTGATACGGCGGTGTTAGTACCAAGGGATGTGGTTTGGGCTTTCAGTTCATCCAAAAACTCATAGGCCTCTCGTGATATTGAAATGCGCTCTGCACGAATGGTGTCATTTAACCGATATTCATAATTAGTAAATTGCTGGGGATAGTTCGATATATCTCTGTCCAAAAATCTGTCATTAAACAGAAATACTTCTTCGGGAGCGGAAAAAAGGGTGTCGTTTTTGTAGAGTTTCCACCGGTAGAAGTCCTGGGTTTCGGGGGGATCAGAAGTCCGCGCTACAGGATAGTAGATAATAAGTTCGGTATTAGGATCAGTTTCGGACTCCCGGGTGAAGAAATCGTAACCCAGTGTATCAATTGGCATAACTTCTCTCATGGTCTCGGGTAAAGACCGAAGGGTTCTTCCGTCAGGTAAGTTTATGATCAAAGTATAGTTTCGACCGGTGACTCCACCAAAAAGGCTATCAGAATAGTAATAGCCATCTTCTGCGTGAGTAAAGGAAAACCGTTCATTTTCTGTGTTAGTGTTACTTTCTATTATCTCTACCGTAGCATTTGAAATCACTTCATTCCTCTGCTCTGAAGTAAAAGGGACCGTCCCTGAGATCCGTATATACTGCTGCTCTACCCGGTTGGTAAGCCAGCCCTCGATCACAATGCGCGGAGCATTTATCCCGAAAGGTATTACATCAGCATCCTTACAGCCGACCATTATGATGATCAATATGATTACAAATCTTTTCAAAACTTGAAGTGATAGGTTATTGCAGGTATTACACTGTCAAAAATCGCATTAGGTACAATCTGAGTCCTACCGTCTACCTCTTCGTAGAAGTAAGAATATACATTATCTCTACCATAAGCATTGTAAATTACCAGGGTCCAGTAGTCATCTATCTTTCTGAGCTCACCATTTTTCTTAAATTTTTTTCCACTTAGCTTCAATGAAAGGTCCAGGCGATGATAGTCCGGCAGTCTGCTTTGATTACGATCTCCAAAGTCAGGAATCGTATTTCCCTCGTATTCATACTTACCCACAGGAAGTGTAAATGGTCGTCCTGAATTGTAATTAAAGCTAAGTGAGCCGCTTAGCCTGGGGGTAAATTCATAGATCCCCACCAGGGACAGATCATGTTTGCGGTCATGATTGGCAGGAAAGTGTTGACCATTGTTCACCTCTTCTTCCGGAAATTCTCCGGATACCACTACTTCACTTCTGGATAAAGTATAGCTAAACCATCCTGTAAGTGTACCCGTATTCTTTTTGAGAAAAAACTCCAGCCCGTAGGACCGCCCTTCTCCCTCTAAAAGTTCCGTTTCCGGATTTTCATTAAACAGCAGGTCAGCTCCGTCTTTGTATTCGACTGTATTATTGATCTTTTTATAGTACCCTTCTACAAAAGCCTCATATTCATTCTTTTTAAAATTATGATAATATCCCAGGGAGTAATGGTCTGAGGCTGTGGGTTTGATGTAGGTATCACTCAGCTTCCAGATATCAGTGGGGGAGGGAGTTATGGTGTTGCTGATTAAATGCAGATACTGAAAGGTCCTGCTATAGCTCGCTTTTACAGAGTTATTTTTCCCAAGCTCCAAAACTGTGGAAATACGTGGTTCCAGGCCATAATAGGACTTGATGATCTCACCGGGGTTAAACTCAAGAGTATCCAGGATAGTGTTGTCGCTCTTAGGCCTGCTTTGGTCGTAAACGTATACATTTTCAGGGCCAAGGTTGTGCAAAGAAGAGACCCTCAGACCATATAGCGTCGAGAAGCGATTGCCTATTTTCGCTTGATGGCTCATGTAGAGAGCAGCCTCCACTCCATGTTCAGAGTCCAAAAGCAAAGGTTGTGAGGAGGAGGTGTTTTCCTCAAAAGGGATTCGATCTCCGGGTTTTAGTCGATGAAAAATTGTACTTCCACCAAAATTGATTTCGTGCCGGGGAGAGAGGGTATACCCAAAATCTGACTTGAGGGTGTAATCCACAATTCGTGACTCTCCAATGAAACTTGCCGCTTCCTGAGGCTGGGATACTTTATAGTTATACTCGCTGATGATAGCTGAAAAGTTGCCAAATATCCTGGGTCCAAAAAGGTGATTCCATCTGGCAGAAAAATTGCGATTGCCCCAGTTTCTTACCCGGTCAAAGGCATTCCTGTTTTGGTCATTACCAAAATATCCTGAAAGATAGAACGTATTGTTTCTGTCAGCTTTCCAGTTGACTTTAGCATTCAGGTCCTGAAAGTTAGATCGTGTGTTATTATCGTCCAGGGATAGATTCAGGAGTGATTGCCTTCCTGAAACGATAAACGAGCTGCTTCCCTTTTGTAAGGGGCCTTCTGCAATAAATCTGGCAGAAACAAGGCCCAGTCCCCCTGTAAATTTGTATTCCTGATCGTTTCCTTCTTTCTGGTGTACCGTAATAACGGATGAAGCTCTCCCACCATAAGAAGGTGGGATAAATCCTTTCATGATTTCAGCATGATTTACTGCCTCGGGGTTGAAAATGGAGATGAGACCGAACAGGTGGTTGGGATTATAAACGGTAGCTTCGTCCAGAAGGATAAGGTTTTGATCCACACTACCACCCCTGATATTTAACCCATTTGCATCTTCGCCTAATGTATTTATCCCGGGGAGCAGCGACGCTCCCTGTAAGACATCCACCTCTCCCAGAAAATAAGGTATTTGTCCCCTGGTGTTCAGGTCGAGGGTGTTCACACTTGGGATCAGGCTTGTAATGTTAAAATCAGGCTCAATAGCTGAAATCGTGACTTCCTCCAATTCCTGTGTTTTCAGGGAAAGCATGAAATTAGCTGTCCTGTTTCTATCTATCAGAGAAATCGTATCCACCAGGTCTTTATAGCCTATGAAGGAAGTCTTGATCACATGGGTGCCGCGGGGGAGGGTAAGAGAATAATAACCATATCGATTGGTGATAACTCCATCAGAACTATTTAGCTTTTGGACGGTGGCCCCGATCAATACTTCTCCACTTTCCCGGTCTCTGACGATCCCTCTCAGGCTCCTTTGTGTGAAAGTCTGCTTCGGTGGGTTGTAACTTATTATAATTTGACCGCCGACAAGGCGGTGTTTTATTCCAGAATCTCTGGATAAGATGCTCATAAACTCAGTAAGGCTGAGCCTTGAGTTTCGGAAAGTACAGGTGGTTTCGGGGAGTAGGTCTGCACTGTAGGCAAACGTAATGCCTTGATTTTCAGCAATCCTCAAAGCTTCAATTAACGAATAGGAGCCTGGTTCTATACTGATGGATTTTTGATATGTATCCTGGGCTAGTCCTGTATTGAGGAAAGCTACGGCGAGGGAGAAGAAAAGTGTCTTAACTAATGAAGAAAATGGCATTTACCTCTTCTAACGAAAACGTACCCAGACGGTGGTGAATGCCGCAAAAATAATGGTTAATTACAACCTTTTCCTGAAAATTGGACTTCTTTATCTGAAATGTTTCCCTCAGCATTCAGAATTGTGGCAAGTACATCCACCACATCATCCAGTGATTCTTTGCTGAATTTGACGGTGATTCTGCATTCTTCGAGTGATTTTCCTGCCTTGAAGGTAACATTGTAGTACTTGCTTAAGTAAGTAAATGCTTCTGAAAGCTGGGTGTCGGAGAAGGTAAAGTTTCCTGTTTTCCAGGATAAAGCATTGGGGTCTGTGGGTATCAGACTGATCTTTCCATCAGACTTGTTTGCCAGAGCTGATTTGCCTTTTGTGACTTTAATTGATTCTTTCGGGGTTTTTATAGAAACTGTACCCTCTTCAACTATTACACGGGTATTTTCACGTGTGTCGATTCCAAAAGAGGTCCCCAAAACTTTAATAACAGCTTCTGAGGTTTCTATAGAAAAGGGATGTTTTCCTTTAGCGATTTCAAAGAAACCCTCACCCTGGAACTTTACTTTCCGGTTCTTTAAAAAGTCCTCTTCCGGAAAATCTAGCGAACTGCTTTTTGCCAGTGTGACGATACTTCCATCCGGGAGACTTATAGCTTTTTGCTCATGGATTGCTGCTTCGGATACGTACCTAATATTATGCTCCGGAGCATACTGAAGCTGGTAAATTGTAAAAGCGGCTCCAAATACAATGACAATTGCAGCAGCAACCCTCCATACTCCGTGAAAAACTGACATCTTTTTACCGGACAGCCTGGATGATACGGATTTCCATGCGCTATCAGTATCTACACGTACATGATCAACCTCACTTAGCGTGTAAAAAAGATCAAAATCGTCCTTTTTTTCACCCTGGCGGTAAGAACCGTATTTTAGTTGGTTATATTTTTCAATCCATCTCTCTGACATGGTATAGGTAAGTCAATGAATTACAGGTGTACCCCTAAAGAAGGGTAGTAAATTCTTAAAGTCATTTTATTCTAAATTCTTTAAGCTCTTCACTCAGCATCTCCTTAAGCTTTCGCAGAGCTATCGTCATTTGGTTCTCCACGGTTTTGACTGATAACTCCAGTTCTTCAGCTATTTCACCATACGTCATCCCTCCATATCTGCTCAAAACAAATATATTTTTACACTTTTCAGGAAGCTGATCAATGGCATGCTGGATCTTTGCCTTGAGCCTCTCAGTATCATTTGCGGTCATTTCAGGCTGAGAAAAGCCCCGTATGCCCTCCAGATCTGTTGTGGATTGCAGCTTGGGGAGTTCCAGCTTGATGTAATTGATAGCTTTATATTTAGCCGAGGTAAAGAGGTAAGACTTAAGTGCTGTTTTTAGTTCAATTTGAACCCGCTTTTCCCAGATATACATAAATACTTCCTGGGCGATTTCCTCTGCTACAGTGGTATTTCGGACAATACTAAGTGCATACCTGTAGAGAGGGGAGTAATATCGCTTGAAAAGCATCTCAAATGCATGGAGGTCACCTTTCTTTATTTTTTCGAATAAAAGATTTTCTTCAAGCTCGGTCATTTTTAATTAACAGCCGCGGGTTGTAAGGATTGTAATGAATAAAAAAACAGGGTGAAAGAGATGTTCTCTGTATTGAGATAATCGTTTTCTGCGGCAATACTAACAATCATTTCGTATTCTGGTATAATATATAATCCCTGGCCTGCTCCTCCATCCACATAATAGGTAGTAGTTTCACCTAACCTTATTTGTTCTTTGTACTCATCAGTAAGCACTTTCCATCCATATCCGTAGCTAAATCGGCTGTTAAATGCAGTTTGAGCATTGGAAACATCAAAAACCCAGTCTCTGTTAATAATACGGCGTTTTTCAAGCCACCTGCCCTCCAGGAGCATCATGTAGCCCAGACGGGTGAGGTCCAGCGTGGTGAGGCTTAATCCATTTGCTGCATTGAGCGTCCCCTGCGGGCTGGTCTCCCAGGCGTAATTTTTGATACCGATCTTTTCGAAAAAGTTTTTATTGAGGAAATTTTCCAATGATTCATCATTCAGGAGATTCTGCATGATCCTGGCCAGTACGATCCCGCCGGAGGAATTTAAAGCGAAACGCTGACCCGGATTGGGAGTGTCCCTGGGTTTGGATAGTATATATTGCACCCAGTCATCGGTATTTCTCATTTGATTATAGTCATCCACCACTCTGGCATCTTCATCCCAGGAGAGACCCATTTTATGAGAAACGATGTGTCTGAAGGTGATTTGTTTTTTAACCGTATCTGCGTTAAAAATTTGCTGATAATCCGGGAGGTATTCGTAAATCGGAGCGTCCAGATCAGTGATCAGACCTTGTTCGATAAACAGGTCCAGGGCAAGGATTATCGCAGAAAAGGTAATGCTTCCAATGTTTCTTAGCTCTGCTCTGCTACTGTTTTCATAGTAGTTTTCAAATACCAGCTTATCTTCTTTGATGATGATCAGCCCCTTGATGGAGCCAAAGCTTTCGCCCTTGAGGCCCTCATCCAAATCGTATAGTGTGGTTGGGTCCATGTTGAGGGAGCCGGGCAGTGCATATTCCCACACTTCCTGATCAGGCGGCACTTCCTCACCTACATAACAGGAGCACAATAATGTGAAGGGTAACAACAAAATGATTCCTGCTCTCATTTGAAATAACCTAATTTTATCCCCACAGCGAAAGTAAAGCCAGATAGATCGCTGTTGTTTATATTGGCAATTTCCACATCTACAAACCGTCTGTAACCTGCCATAACGAATCCTCTAAAGTATTTAATAGGTGAAACGCTCACATACACCTCGGGTTTTATTAAATGGAAAGTATCCCGAAGCAAGTCCTCCCTGGTGTCTATTCGTTCCCAAACCAGGTCGCCGTGTCCATAGTTTAACCTTACTCCTCCGGATAACCACCTTACCTTTACCATTTCAAAATCAAGGTATGCTCCTCCATAGCCATAGGTTAACTCAAAATCATTGGGAAATATCAGCGTACGGGCTATGCGGCCAAGTGCAAGGTTTTGGTAAATGCCAATACTTAAAAACTCATACTTCAACCCCAGACCAAACTGCTGACTGAAGTTTCGCTTACTCAGCCCCGGCACACTTTCTGCAATAGCTTCTATATAAAAGCCTCCATGAATTTCCTTATACGGTTTTTCCGGTTGCTGTAGTGTATCTGCTGATTCCTGGTGGGTGGAGTCCTGGGGTAAACTCTCCTGGGCATTTGCTGCGATACAGCTAAGCATACCGACGATGATAAGCATCGATCTCATTTGTAAAAAACAATTAGAGGACAAATTACCCATACTGTAAACTTAGTGATATGAAAACTTTTTTTGCCATCATGCAACCTTATTAATTTACTCAGGTCATTGAGATGATTCTGTTTTTGAAGACTTGGAGAGCTCTACAATAAACATACACGCTGACCTGATTAATCGTTGTGTAGCAGGTGATCATATCGCTCAGTATGAGCTGTATAAGCTGTACATGAGAGCGATGTTCAATACTGCATTACGTATAGTGGGCAACCAGGAAGATGCCGAAGATGTTTTACAGGAGGCTTTTGTGAGCGCTTTCAAAAACCTTAAAAGCTTCAGAGCAGATGCGTCTTTCGGAGCCTGGCTCAAGCGTATTGTTATCAATAAGTCAATTACGCAGCTAAAAAAAGCCAAAAGAGATCTGGAGATAGTGGAAGAGTCTGAAGAGCTGGCGGAGGATAGTGAAATGGTAGATTACCCACTTTCAGTTGACCAGATCAAGGGAGCTCTGACTAAACTGCCCGATGGGTTTCGAAGTGTGCTGACCTTGTATTTGTTTGAGGGCTATGATCATCAGGAAATAAGCCAGATACTTGGTATCTCTGAGTCTACCTCAAAGACACAATACAAAAGAGCAAAAGAAAAATTGAGAACACTATTAACCAGGGAGGTGAAATATGGGTGACGAACTGGAGAAATTTGTAATGAGTCATCGGACGGAGTTTGATTCAGAACTGCCCGATGAGGAAGTATGGAGCTCTATTCACAGGAGGGTACACCGAAGAGGAATAAGCGAACAGCTATGGAAGGTGGCAGCGGTATTGCTTTTAATGAGTACCGTTTACCTGGCGCTGGAGCGGAGCTTTGGATCATACGGAAGAGTGGAGCTGGCTGAGGAGCCATCAGAGTTTGAGCAAGTAGAAAAATACTACACACAGTTGATTGCTGAAAAAAAATCAGAGCTGACAAATTATGATAAAGACAATCTTAAACGCTCTTTTCTTGTGGAAATTGAGCGTCTGGATCAGATGTATGATGAGCTCAAAGCCACCTACAAAAAGCAGAATTCAACCGATATGGTAATGGATGCAATGGTCAATAACCTGAAGCTACGGATCGAAATACTAAACCAGCAATTGATGATTTTAAAAAAACTAAACGAATCTGAAGATGAAAACATTACGATATAATCTGGCTTTCGCTCTTTTTCTGGCCTGTGCCATTGGGATAGCAGGGACTCTGGAGGAAAAAAAGAAGGTTATAGAGAAGTCCTTTAAAGTAGATGCAGGTACACTTTTCAGAGTGACTAACTCTTTTGGTAAAGTTCACATAGATACCTGGGAGAAACCGGAGATCCAAGTGAAAGTGGAAATTATCACTAAGGGTAAGAATGAAGAGCGAGCTCAGCGTATTATGGACAGGATTTCGGTAAAGATTGATGAAAGTAGCTCACGAATTGCTTTTGAGACCGTTTTTGGCTCCAATATGAACAATAAAAATGATGAGTCCTTTGAGGTAAACTATACTATCAGCGCCCCTGCGAAAAATCCTGTTTATGTGGCTAATAAGTTTGGTGATACCTTTTTAGGTGACCGTGAAGGTGATGCGGAGGTCCATGTAGCGTACGGCAATCTGAAGGCGGAGGATTTCGGAGGATTTCTTGAACTTAATCTTTCATTTGGGGGCGGGTCGATTGGAAAAACCGGACGTTCCCAAATAGAAGTCAAATATGGTGAGCTTTATATTGCCTCAGGTGAGGAGATGGAAATGGAACAGAAATTTTCAGAGGTTGAGCTGGCAAACATAAAGCGCCTGGAGCTGGAGAGTAAATACGGGAATGTGCAAATAGGAAAGGCTGGAGATATAGATACTGATGCTCAGTTCTCAGGCTTTTCTATCGAAGAGCTTACGGGATCACTGTACATGGAGGCGAGCTATATATCTGATTTTGAGATAGGCAGACTTTATAAATCTTTCAGCAAGGTAGAGATCTACGGAAAATTCAGCTCTTATGAAATCAATCTGGAGGATGGTTTGAAAGCTGATCTTGAGGCTGAGTTTAGCTTTGCTAAGATGAGTACTTCAAATACCAACGTGGACCTTTATTACCAGGTGAAGGACGGCAATCGTAGTGAATATAAAGGAAGGATAAGTGGAGGTGACCCTGGTAAAAGGATCATTGTAAAGTCAAGCTATGGCGACCTGAGAATCAGGTAGTTTGAGAATCCGGTTTATGATGTAAATAATTGAATCATCTTTCATCCATTTTGTTAGATCAGATCAGGTGATTTTTAATCATTTCCTATCTTCTTCAATTTTAGGCGAGCGGATTAAGTCCATCAATTCGTTCTTGAGCTATATTCGCTGACTAAATAGAGGTTAATAAAGCTTTTACCAGATATTTTCCGCGAAACAGCATTGAGAATACTGCTGTAAGGATCATATTGGTTAATATTCAGAAAAATATACAGCTCAATAATTTTTGATTATGACTTTAGCTCAACTGAAGTACGCTTTATCACTGAAAAAATTCAGGAGCTTTAAAAAAGCAGCCGAACATCTGCATATCAGTCAGCCGGCTTTGAGTGTGCAGGTTCAGAAGCTGGAGGAGGAGGTAGGTATAAAACTTTTTAACCGGGCAACGAGTCCGCTTGATGTGACGAGAGATGGGGAGTTGTTTCTGATCAAAGCTCAGGAGGTGGTAACCAATGCCAGGCAGCTTATGACCTTTGCTGACGAACTGAAAGAAGACTTTACCGGTACTTTGGAGATCGGTATTATAGCTACCCTGGCGCCATTCCTGGTTCCACTGTTCAGTCGTGCCCTTTTTGAGCAATATCCAAACCTGAAACTGGTCATAAAGGAACAAACTACTGAAGTAATTGTAAATAATGTACGAAATGGAGAGCTGGATGTGGGAGTCATCTCTACCCCGATAGATGTTTATGGTATCCAGTCTTTACCATTATTTTACGAACGCTTTTATGTCTATACATCTCCGCATCAGGCCCCCAGCACCAGCGATGTTAAACTGGAGGAGATTAATTATAACGAGCTTTGGTTGCTGGATGAGGGTAATTGTTTTCGGGATCAGATCAATAATTTTTGCGACCTGAAAACGATCCGGGAGCGGAAGCAGTTTGTGTATCAGAGCAACTCGATCGATGCCCTTATACGAATTGTGGATACTCATGGGGGTATGACAATCCTGCCGGAGCTGACCACTCTGAGCTTAAATGCTGATCAGGAAGAAAACATGAAAACTATATACGGAAGGCCCAAAGCCAGGGAAATCAGTATGATCGTTACTCCAAACTACGATAAAGGCCGGTACATTAACTTACTGGGAGAATACATTAAGAACAATATTCCTCACCATATGCTGGAGAAGCATGATTATGAGATTGTAGATCCAAATATCAAAATGGATTAGTAAATACCGGTAAGCTCAAATTTCTCAATATTAGAGTCTTTGATCTTGCCATTCTCGCATTTAAGGATTCGTGCTGGATACTTTTCAATGAAGTGATGGTTGTGAGTAGCCATGACCACAGCGGTACCGCTTTTGTTGATTTCAAGGAAAAGTTGCATGATCCCGTCAGATACCTCGGGATCCAGGTTGCCTGTTGGCTCGTCTGCAAAGAGAATTTGCGGTTCGTTAATTAAGGCCCGGGCAATAACCACTCGCTGTTGCTCACCACCTGATAGCTGATGGGGCATTTTAGAGGAAACGGCACCCAGTCCCACGCGCATCAGGATCTCAGCCAGGCGGCTCTTCATTTTTGCTTTGTCTTTCCAGCCAGTGGCTTTCATGACAAAAAAGAGGTTTTCAGCGACACTCCGGTCATAAAACAGTTCAAAGTCCTGGAAAATGATCCCAACCTTCCTGCGCAGGAAAGGCACTTCATTTGGTTTGATACCCCGTATGTTAAAGCCAGCCACCACAATGTCACCAAGTCTTAGCGGGAGGTCTGCGTAAAAGGTCTTCAGGAGTGATGACTTTCCGCTTCCGGTTCTTCCTACCAGGTAAACAAACTCACCTTTTTCAATTTCAAAGTCAATACCGCTCAAGACCGTGGCATGGTCCTGAAAAATATTGGCATTAGAAACTTTAACCAGCGGGTCATTCGAAAAAGAGTCCTTCATTTACAATTCAAGTTTTTGGAGTTTACCAAAAGGAAGGGCCTTAATAATTGCTTTAAGCTTTTCCTCCTTACCTTCCAGTCCAAACTTTTCCAGTTTTTGGAGTGGTCTGTCAGCTCTAAAATAAGCTATAAGTACGAACTTGTCATCACGAAGCTGGATGTAGTCAGGTATTTTGGCTTTACCCCTTACCTTAATAATATACATTTCCGTATTTACCAGTTTTTCCATCCAACTACCTGTTCAGCTTACTGGTTTCCTTTTTTATAGTCTGCAAGGAATTTTTCTAATCCACTATCAGTCAAAGGGTGCTTCAAAAGTCCGGTGATTACATTCAGGGGACAAGTGGCCACATCTGCGCCAATTTCCGCGCACTGTATCAGGTGCATGGTATGACGAATAGAGGCTGCAAGTACCTCTGTCTCAAACTCGTAGTTGTCAAAGATCTGAACGATCTGCTCGATAAGAGTCAATCCGTCACTGCCGATATCATCCAGCCTACCGATGAAAGGTGAGACGTAGCTGGCGCCGGCTTTAGCAGCAAGAATGGCCTGTCCGGCATTGAAGATCAATGTACAGTTGATCCTGATACCTTCTTCACTCAGGGTCTTGATTGCCTTGACGCCATCTTTGATCATGGGTACTTTTACCACGATCTTATCATCTATCCTGGCGAGCTCTTTCCCCTCTTTGACAATAGCATCGTATTCTGTGGCAATGACCTCAGCACTTACATTATCGTCTACAATGTCACAAATCGTTTTGTAGTGGCTGAGGATATTTTTCTGGCCTGTAATGCCTTCTTTAGCCATGAGGGAGGGGTTGGTCGTTACACCATCCAGTACGCCCATTTCATGCGCTTCTTTAATCTCGTTGAGATTTGCAGTATCTATGAAAAATTTCATTTTTTTTGTCCGGTTTTATGAGTCACAAAATTACCGGAAAGACGGGATATAAAAAAGGCAAACAGGATGTCGCACCGCTACGACCACCTACCCTTGCTACCTTCCGGTCCTGGGGGATTCAGCAGGAGCTGGTCGCATCCGTTTGCCGAATGCAAAGTTAAGTAGATTAATGGTTAACAGGAAAGTAAAGCCTGAATTTTCCTGATCTTTTAAGTCTGTCACAAAAAAATGATCACAATTCAGAGAGTGGTCGTTGGTCTTGCTGTGTGACCTCATAGACAGACTCATCTTCTTCCGGATCTTCCATTGCATCCTGTGAGAAAAAGGACCTGTCCAGGACATCATCAAGCTCTTCAAAATCATTTTCCTCAAAATCTCTTTCCAGTTTTTCCATAAGCTTTAAAAGTTTGGTTAAAGAAAAATTGAAACCGTTAAAAAAGTCAGAAACTGAAATTATCCGTTTTAAATATAATATCATGTTCCTAAATATTGTTTAGGATTAGGATAGAAATGTATTTTTGCCCAGCATAAGTTTTCAACTACTCCCATAGAATGAAGAGATTATTCCCTGTTTTGTTGATTTGTATGACTTTTGGTTTGCAGGCGCAGATTAAGGGTTTTGTGGGAGTAAAAGGAGGGGGCCAGCTTTCTTCTGCATACATAGAGCACACCATTTATGATCTTTTTATGAGCATTGTGCCTATCCCGGGCTACCATATAGGAGTAACAGGGAAGGTTTTCACCAATCAACGGGATGAGGGAGCAAATGCCGGACTTCAGATCAGTGCACTGTATATGCAAAAGGGATGGAGGCAAACGTTTCCTGAAACCACAGAAGATCCTTACACCAGTGAGATGAATTACCTTGAAGTTCCTGCTGAGGCTGTTATTTATTGGGGTAAGGGAAAGGTGAAAGTCTTCTTCACCCTCGGAATGTACATGGAGTACCTGGTGGACCTGAAGCAAAGTCCTTTGCCTGATACCGATAATATCGGAAACTTTGAGTTTTATACGTATGATAAGACTCGTGATAAGAAGCTGGGGTATGGCGCCCGCGGTTCGGGCGGACTCTGGTATGAATCCCCTGTAGGAACCTTTCAGGTAGAAGGGTTTTTTACATATAGCATCAGTAGTATGATTAACTACGGGTCCTTTGACACCAGGATTCCGGATCTATCCAATCACTATGCAGGAGGCTTTTCAGTGTCTTACCTGATCCCTTTTGGGAAAATGGAATTTTGAGTAAATTACTCATCCCAACACATTAACCGTAGCACGTAAAATAATTATGAAACGGATAGCTACATTGAAATATCTCAGTGTGCTCACCCTGCCTGCATTGGCATACGTTTCCTTTAATTCCGAAGGATGGTTGACTTTTCTTCCTTTGATTGAGGCATTTGGCCTTATTCCTTTGCTGGAGCTTTTTTTTAAGCCTGATCCACGAAATATATCAGAGGAAGAAGAAGCAATGAGAAAGGATGATGGATTTTATGACCTGCTGGTGTATCTCATCCTGCCTGTACAGTTGATCTTTGTATGGTTATTTCTACAAAGCCTTAAGGAGCCCGGTTTAAGTGCATTGACTATTGCCGGGCGGGTGACTACTATGGGACTTTTGTGTGGTGTCATGGGCATCAATGTGGCGCATGAGCTAGGTCACAGAAAAAAGAAATATGAACAATGGATGGCTAAGGTTTTATTGCTTACGTCACTTTATATGCATTTCTTTATCGAGCATAACCGCGGGCATCACAAGAATGTATCTACAGACGAGGACCCCTCGTCAGCCCGGCTTGGCGAATCTCTGTATGTTTTTTGGATACGATCCGTAGTGTTTAGCTATTTATCTGCCTGGAAGCTGGAGGCGGCACGTCTGAGAAAGAAAAATAAACCTGCACTGTCTCCGGAAAATGAAATGCTTCAGCTTCAACTAATACAGGTAGGTTATCTGGGAGTCATTTGGTTCCTCTTTGGCTGGGTAATCCTGTCATTCTACGTAGCTTCTGCTGTGATAGGCTTTCTTTTACTGGAAACTGTAAATTACATAGAACATTACGGACTCAGGAGGACCAGGGAAGGAGAAAGGTATGAACGTGTAATGCCTGCACATTCGTGGAATTCTGACCATTTGGTTGGAAGAGTTATGCTTTTTGAACTATCCAGGCATTCTGATCATCATTATATTGCCAGTAGAAAATATCAGGTGCTGAGACACATGGAGGAGAGCCCCCAGATGCCTACCGGGTACCCTGGGATGATGCTTTTGGCTACTATACCACCGATATGGTTTCGTATTATGAATAGTAGAATTATCAAATTCAATAAATTAGCTTATTAGTTGTTATTTTAATAATAATTAATCTAGTTTGTTAATTTATTAATATTATTAGAAGTATTTTTGCGTAAAAATAATAAATCACCGAATTTAAGTAAGATCAAAATGGGAGCATTAAAAATTGAAAAGGTTCTTACCGAAGCTAAGGACAAAATGACCTCACTCGGGATCGAGGAAGAACTCGTTTCTGAGATTGAGTGGTGTTTGGGTAGCTATGCCCATGATGGTAACCCGGCAGGGTTATATGAAAAAGGAGCTAAGGTTCAAAAAGCTCTGGAGAAATTTAAGAAATCCAACCCAAGGAAGATATCCAAAAAAATGTTGGATGATTTGACGAGTTCATTAAAAAACAAGTAAAAAAAATCCGCCGAAGGAGGCGGATTTTTTGTTTCTAATCTTTTTTAGGAATCAGGTGCTGATCTGCAATAGCCCTGAGATAACTCTGTTTGGTGTTTATACTAGGGTCTGAATAAATATAAGCAGAAAGCTCAGCCACCACTCCGGGTTTATACCCAAGAGCCACAGCCAGTTTTTCACAGAATGAGATTTCACTTTGGTGAATCTTGCCATCTACTTTCATCAGCTGGATTACGTTAAACAGGTACTCAAACTTTTCATCCGAAGGGAGATTTTTGAGTCTCGGGATGGGTTTGGGGTTGTCTATTATGATCTCTATCTGGTCCTGAGATAAACCACTACGTTCACCTATTTTATGGATCAGGCCACTTTCTTCCTTTGCCATGAATTTATCGGCCATAGAAAGGTGAACAAGTATACTCAGTTGTTCTTCTATTGGTAACATGGGTGGAAAGTTAAGTCAAAATTTTGAATTGTTTTTATTGCCATATACGCTTACAATTTTCTAAGGATTTAGGTTTTTTTTAACAATCGTTTGGAAATATTAATCATATCGAATTAGCTTAGCAGTCATGATTATGAAAAACACATACTGGTGGTGGTACAGAGCATATAGCTAATTGCTGTGAATAGCCAAGGTATGTCAAAAGAAATTGTTTGAACCCGCTCTTCGCAGCGGGTTTTTTTATGAATAATAACTCATGGAAAAACCATTTAAACTTCAAATACGTCAAAAAAAGCTTCTGGCGGATACTGTAACCCCGGTAGGGCTGTATTTAAAAATTCGAGATAAGTATGCTAAATCCTTTCTTCTGGAGAGTTCAGATTATCACGGCGCTGAGAATAGTTTCAGCTACATCTGCTGTGATCCCATGGCTGAGTTTAAACTGGAAGGCGGCAACATAAAGGTAGGTCTGCCTGACGGAAGCAGCTCATCTAAAGCGTTAAATGAGAAAAAAGAACTTTTACAGGAGTTGAGGTCATTTATTGGTCAGTTTGAGCTTCCTGATACCGCAGACAAGTTCATCAGGTCCGGACTCTTTGGTTACATGGCTTATGATGCGGTGCAGTGCTTTGAGGACATTGAGTTTGGCAATGAAAAAACACCTTCAGCAGAAATACCGGAGATCCAGTACCACCTTTTCAGGTATATCATCGCTCTGGATCATTTTAAGAACGAGTGTTTTCTGATTGAGACATTCCAGGAAGAGCCGGATGATTCTAAATTTAATGAGCTACTCACTATTATATCTCAGCAAAATATCCCTTCTTTTTCTTTTCGGAAGGAGGGAGATGTCAGTTCCAACTTTGATGATGCTACTTTTTTGGAAATAGTAAAATCAGGTATAAAACATTGTGACATTGGAGATGTATTCCAGGTTGTTTTTTCGCGGCAGTTTCGTACCAGGTTCAAAGGGGACGAGTTTCAGGTATACAGGGCGCTGAGGTCTATTAACCCTTCTCCGTATCTTTTTTATTTTGATTATGGCGGGTATAAGATTTTCGGGTCCTCCCCGGAAGCTCAGATCGTGGTGAAAGACCGTGAGGCTATTATTTATCCGATAGCCGGAACATTCAGACGCACAGGGGACGATGAGGCGGATGCCCAGCTTGCAAAGAAGCTTCTGGAAGACCCGAAGGAAAATGCTGAGCACATTATGCTGGTAGACCTTGCGCGTAATGATCTCAGTAAAAGCTCAGATGATGTGACCGTGGAAACCTACAAGGAAATCCAGTACTACTCTCATGTCATTCATTTGGTCTCGAAAGTCACAGGTAAGCTAAGGCCTGAAGCTGATCCTTTGGAGATTGTGGCCAGTACTTTTCCGGCTGGCACCTTGTCAGGCGCTCCGAAATACCGGGCAATGGAGCTGATTGATGAGCATGAAAATATTGCCCGTGGCTTTTACGGAGGGGCGATCGGGTTTATGGATTTCCAGGGAAATTTTAACCATGCCATTATGATCAGAACCTTTTTGAGCAGGGCTAACCAGCTTTTCTTCCAGGCGGGGGCCGGTATTGTTTCTAAATCTGACCCTAAAAGTGAAGTACAGGAAGTTTATAATAAGCTGGCGGCTTTACAGTCAGCTATGGATAAGGCAGAAAATTTGAACGGCAAATGAAAAAAGTACTGGTTATAGACAACTACGATTCTTTTACCTACAACCTGGTGCATATCCTCAGGGAGCTTGGCCTGGATGAGCATATGGAAGTGCACAGAAATGATAAAATTCCGGTGGATTATGCAGCTGGTTTTGAAAAGATATTGCTTTCTCCCGGACCGGGATTGCCGAAAGATGCCGGAGTGATGCCTGAGGTGATTAAGCAATTCAGCGCTGACAAGAGTATTCTGGGGGTTTGTCTGGGCCATCAGGGTATTGCGGAGTGTTTCGGCGCTGAACTGTTTAACCTTTCTACTGTTTTCCATGGGGTAGCCACAAAAGCTTTACTTACTGATCAAAAGGATAACCTTTTTGAAGGAGTTCCCGGTGAATTTCAAGTGTGCCGGTATCACTCCTGGGCTGTAGTTGCTGACTCTCTGCCTTCGGACTTACAGGTAACAGCAATTGACGAGGAGGGTAACATCATGGCCATAAAGCATAAGGATCTTAAGGTCCGGGGGGTTCAGTTTCACCCCGAGTCGATTATGACCGAGCATGGAAAAAAAATCATCCGAAACTGGATTGAAGAATAAAAACTAAGGACAACCTAATCAAATGAAAGAGGTATTAAACAAACTTTTTAAATATCAATCACTTTCCAGAGAGGAGGCATTTAATATACTTTCCAACCTGGCAACCGGCCAATACAACCAGAGTCAGATGGCGGCCTTTCTGACCGTATACCTGATGCGGAGTATCACTGTAGAGGAGCTGGAAGGTTTTCGGGATGCCATGTTGGAGCTTTGTGTCAGAGTGCCCGTAGATGAGTATAGTGCCATTGACCTTTGCGGCACAGGTGGGGATGGTAAAAACACCTTCAATATTTCTACCATTTCATCATTTGTAGTAGCAGGTGCAGGTCAGAATGTGGTGAAGCACGGCAACTATGGGGTTTCGTCTGTCAGTGGCTCTTCCAACGTCCTGGAGAGTCTGGGGGCTAAGTTTACCAATGATATAGGTACCATTAAAAAGAGTCTGGATGAATCAGGCATTTGTTTTTTGCATGCGCCACTTTTTCATCCTGCTATGAAAAATGTGGGGCCTGTGAGAAAGGAGTTGGGGGTCAAAACGTTTTTCAATATGCTTGGTCCGATGGTTAATCCGGCATTCCCTAAAAACCAGTTGGTCGGGGTGTTTAACCTGGAGCTTGCCAGGCTGTATGGCTACATCTACCAAAATACGGATAAGCACTTTGTGATCGTACATTCCCTGGACGGGTATGATGAAGTGTCGCTTACTGGTGGCTTTAAGGTGATCATGAATGAGCAGGAGGAGGTGTATCAACCGGAAGACCTGGGGCTACATCGACTAAGACCCGAACAGCTGGCCGGAGGAGATGATGTGGCAGATGCTGCAAATATCTTCAAAAAAATACTGAACAATGAAGGCACAGAGGCTCAGATGGAAGCAATCTACGCCAATGCCGGTCTGGCCATTGCCGTGGGCAAACAAATTCCGATAACGGAAGGTATTGCTCAGGCAAAAGAATCCATTCAATCAGGGAAAGCACAGGAATCTTTTAAGAAATTTTTAGCAGTCAATCAATAAGATGAATATACTAGACCAGATCATAGCTGATAAGAAAGAAGAAGTAGAGCAACGAAAAAGCCTGTATCCTGTAAAGCTGCTCGAAAGGAGCACGTATTACGACGGAAAGCCTGTTTCATTGAAGAAATACATCAGGAGGGAAGATAAAGTAGGCGTCATTGCAGAATTTAAAAGAAAGTCACCTTCCAGGGGAATGATCAACGCCAAAGCATCCGTGGAGCGGACATCCATCGGATATATGCAGGCGGGCGCCTCAGGCCTGTCTGTACTGACTGACACAAAATACTTTGGAGGTAAAAATGAAGATCTTACCACAGCTCGTAATTTTAATTTCTGTCCCATATTGAGGAAGGATTTTATTGTAGACGAATACCAGATCATCGAGGCTAAATCCATCGGAGCTGATGTGATATTACTAATTGCAGCTGCCTTGTCTCCGGAGGAAGTGAGAAAGCTAGGCGGGTTT
Organism: Marinoscillum sp. HNIBRBA16962; assembly: GCF_057801515.1. Classification (NCBI taxonomy): domain Bacteria; kingdom Pseudomonadati; phylum Bacteroidota; class Cytophagia; order Cytophagales; family Reichenbachiellaceae; genus Marinoscillum; species Marinoscillum sp. HNIBRBA16962. Next base: position 1,963,390 of record NZ_CM173603.1, read on the forward strand.
GCTCATTCCCTGGGTCTTGAGGTTTTGCTGGAAGTTCACAATGAGGAAGAGCTGACACGCTCCATCAACGAGCATGTGGATCTACTTGGAGTAAATAATCGAAACCTTCAGACTTTTGAAACTACCGTGGAGACATCCAGGGCGCTGGCTGAAAAGATCCCGAATGAGTTTGTTAAGGTCTCGGAAAGTGGAATAAGTGACCCGGAGGCAGTGGTAGAGCTCATGGATTATGGTTACGAAGGCTTTTTGATAGGTGAGAGTTTTATGCGGAAGGGAAGCCCGGAGAAAGCCTGTAGTGATTTTATAAAACAGATTAAAGAGTTGAAGAAATAAATTAACTGTGGTTAAAAGGGATATAACCGCGGAGAAAACAGAGGACCTCAGAGTAGGTTACCCTGTTATGTTGAAGAAGGAAGATGGAAATAAAGAGCTCTGTTTTACTCAGTGGCTAAAGGAAAATAAGAAATGAAATTCAAGGTCTGTGGCATGCGGGATCAGGAAAATATCCGGGAGCTTCTCAAGCTCAAACCGGATTTCATGGGGATGATTTTTTATCCTAAAAGCCCCCGCTTTGTAAATACAGTACCTGACATGAAGAAATGGCCCGCTGAAACCAGGAAGGTTGGAGTGTTTGTAAACCCAGCGGTAGGGGAGGTTGAAGACAAAATAAAAAATTATCAGCTTGATCTGATTCAGCTTCATGGGGGAGAGTCGGCGAGTTTTGTGAAGGCTTTATATAAGAAGGGAGTAAAAGTGATGAAAGTGTTTAGTGTGACAGATGAATTGCCTTTGGATAAAATGAAACCTTATGAGGACTACATTGAGTATTTTTTGTTTGACACTAAAACTCCTGCTTATGGTGGAAGCGGTCAGAAATTTGACTGGAGCATATTGGCAGGATACTCACTGGAGAAACCATTTTTTCTCAGTGGCGGAATAAGTCTGGAAGACATTGAAGATATACAAATGCTAGGCCTGGATAAGCTGGAAGCTATTGATGTAAATAGTCGGTTTGAGCTGGAGCCGGGGTTAAAAGACATAAGTAAACTGAAAGAATTAAAAGCATTGTTATGAGTGTTGTAAGATCAAAATACCATGTTGATGAGCGTGGATACTTCGGGAAATTTGGTGGAGCATACATCCCTGAGATGCTTTATCCGAATGTAGAAGAGCTGAGGGAAAATTATCTTCAAATAACAGAGGATCCTTCTTTTCAGAGCAGGTTTCAGCAGCTGCTGAAAGACTATGTTGGCCGCCCAACGCCACTGTATTTTGCCAGCAGGCTATCTGAAAGGTATAAGGCAAAAATATATCTGAAGCGAGAAGATCTCTGCCACACCGGAGCGCATAAAGTAAATAATACCGTAGGGCAAATACTCCTGGCTCAGGCGCTGGGTAAGAAGCGGATCATTGCAGAGACAGGAGCAGGTCAGCATGGAGTAGCTACGGCTACCGTATGCGCCTTGATGGGCATTGACTGTGTCGTATATATGGGCGAGGTGGATATGGCTCGTCAGAAACCAAACGTGGAGCGGATGAAGATCCTGGGAGCGGAAGTCAGACCCGCTACCTCGGGTAGTAAGACGCTGAAAGATGCCACCAACGAGGCAATGCGCCACTGGATCAACAATCCCACTGACACTCATTATATCATAGGCTCAGTGGTAGGACCCCACCCATACCCGGATATGGTAGCTCGATTTCAGTCAGTGATCAGTGAAGAAATTAGGTGGCAACTGGATGAAAAGGAGGGTAGAGAAGAACCGGATTATGTATTTGCCTGTGTAGGTGGTGGTAGCAATGCAGCCGGGGCTTATTATCATTACCTGGATAATGAAGATGTGAAACTAGTGGCGGTGGAAGCATCCGGTCTGGGAAATGCTTCAGGTAAATCAGCTGCGACCACTGCGTTGGGCAGGGAAGGTGTTCTGCATGGCAGCAGGACCTTGCTTATGCAGACAGAGGATGGTCAGGTAATTGAGCCCTATTCCATTTCTGCAGGATTGGATTACCCTGGAATCGGCCCCTTTCATGCACACCTTTTTGATTCGGGAAGAGCGCGGTTTGTGGGTATTACAGACGAAGAGGCCATGAATGCAGGGGTACTTTTGAGTCGATCAGAGGGAATCATTCCTGCGGTGGAAAGCGCACATGCTATAGCTGCTCTTGATAAGGTAGATTTTCAGGAAGATGAGATCGTAGTGGTCAATCTATCTGGAAGAGGAGATAAAGACCTGGAGACTTATATCAAGTGGGGGAAATATTGATTAATTAAGAATTAAGAATTAAGAATTAAGAATTAAGAATTAAGAAATTGGTTCACTTTACGGAATAACGGATGAATCGAATAGATAAAGCATTTTTAGATAAGAAGGATCATCTCCTGAATGTATATTTCACAGCGGGGTATCCGCAGATAGATGACACTCTTCGGATAGCCAGAGCCCTGGAAGCCGGAGGTGCGGACCTCATTGAGTTGGGTTTGCCCTTTTCTGATCCCGTTGCGGATGGGCCTACTATCCAGGCCAGCTCTACCAGGTCACTGGAAAATGGCATGACGATCAAACTGCTTTTTGAGCAATTGAAAGACCTCCGGAACCAGGTGACAGTGCCTGTACTGCTTATGGGATATATCAATCCGGTTTTGCAGTTTGGTTTTGAGCGATTTTGTGAAAAATGCCAGGAGGTAGGGGTAGACGGTCTCATCTTACCAGACTTACCGATGTATGAGTATGAAGAGCTGTACCAGGATACCTTACGAAAGTACGGGCTATACAATGTGTTTTTGATAACTCCACAGACTTCTGAGAGCCGTATTCGAAAGATAGATGAGCTGTCCAGTGGATTTATTTACATGGTGTCATCGGCCAGCATCACCGGAGCTAAATCCGGAATTACAGCGGAGCAGGTTGCTTATTTTAATCGGATCAACTCACTAAAACTTTCCAATAAACGATTGATCGGCTTTGGTATATCAAACCAGGAAACGTTTGAAAAAGCCTGCGAATATGCAGACGGCGCTATAGTGGGTAGCGCTTTTATCAAACAACTCGAAAAAGATGCTTCAGATGAGGCAATTAAAAACTTTATTCAATCAGTGAAACCTCAAAATCATGATCATACAGTTTAATGAAAATGCTACAGCAGAACAGAAAGAACAGGTAAAGGCGCAGGTAGCGACTCTGAAATATAAAACCAATGAAGTCAGGACTCAGAAAGGGGAATATATAGTAGGCATTGGTAAAGAGAAGTTTGATGTTCGAAAGATCGGGCATTTGGATGGGATCAAAGACATTCACATCGTGTCTGATGATTTTAAACTGGTTTCCAGGAAATGGAAGGTAAATCGCACCGTCATCGATCTGGGAGATGGGGTGTTGATCGGGGACGGCCATTTTGCTATCATGGCTGGTCCATGTAGCATAGAGGGTGAAGAGAACATTTACAAAACCATAGAACATCTCAGTGCCAATGGTGTGAGGATCATGCGCGGTGGTGTTTACAAGCCCAGGAGCTCTCCGTATTCATTTCGCGGACTGGGTCTGGATGGTTTGAAGACCTGGTACCAGGCTGCTAAGGAACATGGCATCAAGATCGTGACTGAGGTTATGCAGGTTTCGCAGATAGAACCCATGTATGACTATATCGATATGTACCAGGTAGGAGCTCGTAATACTCAAAACTTTAACCTACTGGATGAGCTTGGCCGGGTAGACAAGCCTGTCATGATCAAGCGGGGCATTTCCGGCACTATAGATGAGTTGCTGTACAGCGCCGAGTATGTTTTCGCGGGCGGTAATGAACGGCTGTTGCTTTGTGAGCGAGGGATAAGAACCTATGAAAAGGCCTCCAGAAATACATTCGATATCAATGCAATTCCTATTTTAAAAGAAAAGACCCACCTGCCCATCATTGCAGATCCGTCTCATGGTATAGGCATACGGGACCATGTGGATTCTATAGCCTTAGCTGCTACCGTAGCGGGTGCAGATGGTGTGATCTTTGAGATTCATGAAAAACCCGAAGAAGCTTTTTCTGACGGCCAGCAGACACTCGATTTTGAGGAGTCCGCCAGGCTGATCAAAAAAATGAAAGCGTTAGCAGAGCTATAATTGCTTATTGGCTGGACCAAGGGGAATTTCAAGGATCATTTCACAGCCTTTGTTAGGGGCGGTGTGGATCTGAAGATTCCCGTCAAATATTTCGATTCTCCTCCGGATGTTGTTCAGACCGATACCTCGTTTGGCTGTCTTGCCATCAAAACCAATACCATTATCTGAAATACTAAAAAGAATTTTGCGTTCATTTGCCCAGAGGTCAAGGAAAATTCTGGATGCTTCTGAGTGCTTAATGATATTGTTTAACTGCTCCTGGAGTATCCGGAAGAGATTGAGTTTTACCTCTGAGCTGAGTCGGGCATTTGGGCTGATGGCGTGACTAAATGATATTTGAAACTGATTTTCTAAGTTAATGCCATTTAGAAGCTCCTGGACTGCTTCTGCAAAAGGTGTTTCATCAAGGTTGGATGGCGCAAGCTGGTGGCTGAGCTTCCGAATATCATCAATGGCTGTATTTATGTACTGACCGACTCTTTCCAGCGCATCTATCTGTTCTTTTATTTGAGCTTTGGTATGATTCAGATTCATTAATGAGGCAATGAGCAATTGAATCACATGATCATGAAGTTCGCGTCCTATTTCAAAGCGCTCCTGCTCCTGTGTAGATATAATGGTTTTAGCAATTTGCTGTTCTGCATTGATGCTATCCGTGATATCTCTGCATACGCCTACCAGGGTCAACGGCTTGCCACTTTCGTCACTTGTAATTATGGCTTGAGCCTCAACGTGATAGATGTCGTTTTCTTCAGTTAGAATTCTGAACCGATGATTGAAATCACTTTTAAGTTTGATGGCCCTTTTGATTTTTTGATCAAACACCTCCAGGTCGTGTGGATGAAGGTACTTGAGCCAGTTTTCATAGGTCTTTTTGAATTTCATCGGATTGAGTCTGAATACCTCATACATGTATTCGTTCCAAACAATCTTGTCGGTCTGAAGGTCCCAGTCAAAAATCCCCAGTCTGGCAGAAGTGGTAGCCAGCAATAGCCTGTTGGATAACTCCTGAAGCTCCTTTTCCGCCAGCCGCTGCTGTGTGACATCCTGCAGTGTGCCTTCTATCCGGGCGAAATTTCCATCTTTATCAAAAACCGGGTTCACCTTAGCGAATAGGTTTCTAATCATGCCATTTGGGTAAGTAAACCTGAAATCAACATCCGTTGGTTTGAAATCTTTAGTGATCTTTTTCCTTACATGATATACTGTCTCGAGATCTTCGGGGTGAACTCTTCTTGCGAATTCAGACTCTTGTATGATATGATCCGAGTCAAAGATCCTGTACATTTCTTCTGACCAGTAGGTTTGTCCGTGTGTCCAGTCCCACTCCCAGTAACCAACTTTAGCTATTTGCTGAGCAGTATTTAATTGTTTGTTGGTTTTTTCTAAAAGCTTACGAGCGCTTACTCGCTCACTGATATCGATCCCTACACCCATCAGACAGGTTTCTCCCTTATAGTTGATAGCCGTGCCGGTAAAGTAATAAGGAATTTTTTCTCCGCACTTAGTGACAAAGTCAGCTTCTACATTATCCTCACCTGACTCAAAAACATTCGCTATTTTCTTTTTTAAGAGCTCTTTTTCTTCACCGTGGAAGAAATCCAGCGGGTGCATATTGCTTATTTCATTTCCCGTAAAGCCTGTAACTTTTTCGAAGTTCTCATTCCACTTTATGAATCGGCCTTCTTTGTTGTACAGATAAAATACTCCCGGCAAGCTGTTGATGATGTTTTCTGATAAAGCTTTTTCGTAAAGGATGCTCTTTTCAAGAATTTTACTCTTGGTGACATCCTGTACAAGAGACATAACCGATATTACCTTACCTGATTTATCTTTTACCGTTGAGTTATACCAGATACAGTCTACTATCTTACCGCTCTTGGTATAATTCCTGTTGTGAGAGATATTACCATCTACCTGACCTGAAAGCAATTCCTCAGCTACTTTGGCTGCAGCCTTCTGATCTTCTTTGTATATCAGGTCGAAGGCGGTAATGTTTTTCTTCAAAACCTCTTTTCTTTTCCACCCGAAAATCAGCTCACACTGATGGGTCCATTCGGTAACAGTGAGGTTGCAATCATATTCTACCACTCCCAGCGGTGAGTTATGAAGGTGATGAGATAGTTGCTGATAAGCCCTTTCAAGCTCTTGCTCTACTTTTCTCTTTTGGGTGATGTCGCTCATGGACACCAGCCAGAGCTTTTTCCCGTCCATTATGGTGTTTTCTATCGAGAGGAGTACTGTTACTTTTTCACCGGATTTGGTTTGTAGCTCCCTTTGAAGGTTTCGGATATAGCCTTTTTTGCGTAACTCACCCCAGATTTTTTCCCTTTCTTCCGTGTATTCAAAGTTGAGAAGGCCAGCCTCCAGTGTGGTTTTCCCCATTAATTCACTTTTACTAAAGCCGAGTAGTCGGGTGACCGTCTCATTTACCAATACGATTTTTTGAGTATCATCTAAAATTGCCAGTCCGAGTACATTGGATTCAAAGAGTTTCCGAAAATTGGCATAGGAATTACTTTTATCGACCGTTTCTTCATAAAGATCTATGATCATGCAGCCCAGGTAGTTCCTGTGGTTTATTGTTTGCTGGTAGGTAAAGGAGAATGAAAAAATGTGGGGCTTTTTGTCGGAAATCTGAAGTTTAAAAAAACCTTCTTTTCTACGTTCACAATCTTCAGAAAAGTGAAACTCACCATCGATCAATTCATCAATCGGCTTACCGATAATTTCCTTTTCTGAAACCCCCAGTAAGTCGGTACACTTGGGTGAGACGCCTGAAATTTTACCAGAGTTGTCCAGCAATAAAACCGCGATGGCAGGATTATTAAGCAGCAATTCGCTGCTAAGGTCTACTATTTTCCTTCTGGTGCTCATCTTGGCGGTATCCTAATTTAACAAGAAATTATACCATTAAGAAATTTATGCTTTTGACGCAAGCAGTTATAAGTATTTTTACGGAGTCTGAAAATGAGTGTTTTACTGGGCAGTATGGGATTGTTGGCTGGATTTACAAGGCTACGAATCCGATTTTCGAAAATAGCTGCTAACAAACCACCATCAGAAAAATTTTTCCCGGTTTCGGGAGAATTGTCTATTATCTATCAAAAATAATAGTTTATGGTTAAGACCCTGCTGATCGAGAAGTTGTTGGTAAGGTTGGTTATGAGAGCCCAGGATTGACTATTACGATCCCGGTAGCTGGCCGAGTTATTACTGTTATCACTATAGATCACTTGCTGTCGTTGGTTACTGGTATAGTTGACATTTCTCAAGTCAATGCTAAGTAGATTTGTTTCGATACTAAAATGATCAGACAGAAAGAAATAAAGCCCACCTGAAACCCTGAGGTTAAATGTATGATTTGTTCCTTCGCTCCACGAGGTGATTCTCCGTGAATTGGTGGTATCCAGCACGTCCAGCCTTTCATTGAAATTACTGTCAGTAGCAAAGCGATAGCCGAGTTCTGGCTGAATATAAAAGCCAAATCGGCCTTTTATAGGTTGCATTTTTCTGATAAATGCAGAAACCCCTATTTGTCTTTCTTCTCCTGAAAATCTACTTTCTTCCATCCGGTCCGTAGTAGTTTGTTCGCTGCTGGAGGAGAGATTTTCCAGGTACAGGTCCAACTTTGCTCCGATAGCCAGGCCATCCTTCACAAAGACACCAATGTAAGGATAGAAGCCGATCCGAAAACGTTCTGATTCTAAACCATTGGTACCGGTTACAAATTCATCGTTACCTTCATCCTTTTTGATAATTATGTCCATTGATGCACCGATAAACTTCTGACCTTTTTCCATTTGGGCCTTCGAGATATGAACAATAGTGCAGAAGATCAGAATAGCTGGTAGTGATTTAAGCATGATAAAAGACAGGTTAGGTCAAGCGTTTAAAGATAAGATAGTCCGGCTAACCATCGAAATTTTGTTGGTTTTTACGCTAAGGGGTTAAAAAATGAACTACGGATAGAACTGAGTGAGGCTGATTCACAATTGTGCCAGAGCAAATTATTTTTTGATTTCTACGGATGTGTCGGCGAGTAATTGGGAACAGTTAAATCATGGGTCATCCCTAATAAATTGGTGGTACTTTTTATCTTTTAATAATTTCAAGGCCATCTATCCGTTCAAAATGCCTGGCGTTTAAAGTTGCTAACCTGAGTCCATGGCTGACAGCCGTTGCGCCTATAAACAGATCTGGTATATCAATTAGTTTTCGATCTTTTTTGAGCTGACGGTTAATCGCGATTGCAGTCTTATTCACCTCATTATAAAATGGTAGTACGGAAATTAATTGAAAGAATTTATCCCAATACTTGTCTTGCTCTAAGGAACTACCAGCGTATATTTCATAAGCGGTTATCGTCGAAATAGCAAATAATTGGTATTTACTGGTTAGCTGATAGAAAAATGCCTTTGTTTTATTTTTCTTACGGTAGAAGTCAATCAGGACAGAGGTGTCCAGACAGATTATCTCTGTCTCCATTGGCTAAGTCTTTTTCTGTTTTCTAGAAACGATTCATACTGATCATCGGTCATTACAGGCGCATCAAGCAGGAAATGTTGTAAATCAGAGGTTTTCGTTTTTGACTTATTAGCAAGAGATATGTCATCTAGTTCAATTTTCAATCTGGCAAGTTGACTGGCGGGCATTTGCTTTATCAACTTTATGATCTGATTGTACCCTATATTGACTTTTATTTCCATATTACAAATTTACGAAATTTATCCTGGGGAGATGCATAATTTATGGCAGAGCAAAAAAATCACAGATTCCCATAATTTCCATAATTGTGGAGGGGGATTTTTTTAGGAACTCTACGGTTGTGGAGGTTTGGGAGATTCTCGATATTTAGAGGAGGGTTTTTTGCCAATATGAAGTAAACCCTACAACTCCCTCAAAAAAAGATCCTTAAACTCAATGCCCTGGCCCTCGGCCTGTAAGCCAATGTACCCTTCCGTCAGTGGAGTGCCGTCTACTTTCATCGCTGAGTCATAGCGGTTGGCTACTTCTCCGCCAATCTGTGGCTTGCTGTACTGAAGGACCGTATCACCTTCCACAAGGTGCAGTACCAGGGAGTCGCCATACACGATCAGCTCGCCACTTACCCACTGATTCCACGGATAGGTTTTGGAGGAGGAGCTGATGCAGTGTCTGGGGTCTATTTCCCCTTCATAAACTACATCTGTTCCCGGCGAACACATATTTCCGGTAGGGCGGGGGCCTTTTCCTGCATCAGCCAGTATCTGATACTCTACGGAGATTGGCCAGTCCTGCTCTTTCAAAATGGTCTCCGGTGCCTGGGAGTGAAACATAATCCCGCTGTTGCGATAAATGTAGTCCGGAGCATCCTTCATATACTGATCGGTAAACCGATAGCTAAACTTCAGGTGAAAAGAGGAGAAAGGGTCTTTGTAAAAAAGGTGCCCAAAGCGATTATCAAAAGTCTCATAATCGTCATAGCTCACCAGGATGCTGCTGTCCGCCACCCGGAATGTATTGGCGTAGTTATCGCCCACCTCATGATGGTGAAACTTTGGTGTCCAGCCTGTCAGGTCTTTTCCGTTAAACAGGCTGATCCATTCCTCAGCATTAGCTTCCAGCTGTTTTGAGTTATTGGTAGTGCATGAAAAAACAATCAATACAGTAGTGTATGTAAAAAGCGCTTTTAGGTGATTCATGGTTGTGGTGTTAGTTGCTGACTTTAAAAGTAGTAAATGTATTTAATACGTTTGTGGTAAAGTTAAAATGGAACTTTACCTCCCATGGATTTGCTATCTTTGTACAAACATTAACCCATTACCCCAAGTTAAAGCGATATGAAACAGATCTATGGTAATTACAACAAGGAGGACTTTGAAGTATGGAAGCTCCTTTACGAACGCCAGATCAAGAATTTACCAAAAGCAGCATGCAAGGCCCATCTGGAAGGGCTTGAGAAGGTAAACTTTGTTGCCGATGAGATTCCACACTTTGAAGACACTAACAAAATCCTGCAGGAGCTAACCGGGTGGAGATTGGCTGTGGTGCCCGGAATTGTACCGGACTACACGTTTTTCGAACTGATGTCCAACAAACGCTTTCCAGCTACCACCTGGCTCAGGAAGATGGAGGAGCTGGATTATCTGGAGGAGCCCGACATGTTTCATGATGTGTTTGCACACGTTCCTTTGCTGAGTAATCAGTCTTTCGTTAATTTTTTAGAGGCGTTGAGCAAAATAGGGTTGGACTATGTAGGAAATGATTATGCCATTGAGCTCCTGTCCCGAATCTACTGGTTTACAGTGGAGTTTGGGCTGATTCAGGAAGAAGCCGGGTTGCGTATCTACGGAGCGGGTATCCTTTCTTCTGCCGGAGAAACAAAATTTAGTTTGTCAGATGAGCCGCCAAAGTATAACTTTGACGTGCGGACCATTGCGAACACCCCCTATCGCAAAGATGTCTTTCAGGATCGCTATTTTGTGATCCAATCTTACGAACAGCTTTACAACAGCATCCCCGAAATAAAAGATGTGTTGGCAGAAATGATAGAGAAAAAGCAGGAGGTGCCTGCCTGACATTTTGCCGGACAGTTTTGGAAAATTTTTAAAGCTGTTTCCATATGAGAAACAGCTTTTCTTTTTTAGCTTAAAGTACGTGAAACTAGCCATAGTAAAATACAACGCAGGAAATGTGCAATCGCTTACCTTCGCCTTAAACAGGCTGGGAATAGAGCCTATTGTCACCGATGTGCCTGAAGAGTTGCGCACAGCAGATAAAATCATTTTTCCCGGGCAGGGAGAAGCCAGCTCAGCAATGCGCAGTCTTCGGGAGCGCGGTTTGGTGGAGATCCTTAAAAACCTGCATCAACCGTTTCTGGGAGTTTGCCTGGGGATGCAGTTGATGTGTGCCTTTACGGATGAGAACAACACCGAGGCCCTTGGTATCATTCCTGAAAAATGTCTTCGGTTTTATGGGGCAGGGCTGAAAGTACCTCATATGGGCTGGAATAATATCACGGATCTGGAATCCCGACTCATGGCAGACGTTCCGGATAACAGCTATTTGTATTTTGTTCACAGCTATTACATTCCTATGTGTGAGTACACAGTGGCTACCTGCCATTACCCTGAGCCTTTCAGCGCTGCATTGCAAAAGGACAATTACTACGCTATCCAGCCACACCCGGAAAAGAGTGGTGATGCAGGCATGAAGCTTTTGGAAAACTTTTTAAAGCTGTAAGTATGGAGATCATTCCGGCTATTGACATTATAGGTGGCAAATGTGTGCGACTCACCAAAGGAGATTACAACCAGGTAAAGGAATATGCGGAAAATCCGGCAGAGGTGGCCCGAAAATTTGAACTGGCAGGCATAAACCGACTTCATGTCGTGGATCTGGATGGCGCTAAGGCAAAGCATGTTGTAAACCTGGATTCTCTGAAAAGTATTACATCCACCACAAACCTCCGGGTAGATTTTGGCGGAGGCGTGAAGACCCGTGAAGATCTGGAGAAGGTCTTTGAAGCTGGAGCAATGCAGGTCACGGCAGGCAGTATTGCCGTGAGCAACAGGGATGAGGTGAAAAACTGGATTGAAGAGTTTGGCCCGGAGAAGATCATACTGGGGGCAGATGTGCTGGACGAAAAGATCATGGTTTCCGGCTGGCAAAAATCCAGTGGTGAAGATTTGTATGAATTTATCGACTTTTACCTGGGCCTGGGGATAAGCTACGTGATCTGTACCGATATCTCCAAAGACGGGGTATTGCAGGGTCCGTCTTTTGAGCTGTATGAAAAGCTGCTTAAAAGATTTCCCGGACTGAACCTGATCGCAAGTGGGGGTGTTTCAGGGAAAAATGACCTGGACCAGTTAAAAGCCCTGGGGCTTTACGGGGCAATTGTAGGAAAAGCTTTTTATGAAGGAAAACTAACTTTGGAAGAACTGACAACTATCTGATGCTGACAAAACGAATTATACCCTGTCTGGATATAAAAGACGGACGCACGGTAAAAGGTGTAAACTTCGTGGACCTGAAAGATGCAGGTGACCCGGTAGAACTTGCTGAGCGGTATACGCATGAAGGCGCAGATGAGTTGGTTTTTCTGGACATCTCGGCCACCGTAGAGCGAAGGAAGACACTTCTTGATCTGGTTCGTAAGGTAGCTGCGGCTATCCACATTCCGTTTACAGTAGGTGGTGGAATAAGCTCAGTGGAGGATGTTAAGGACCTGCTGGATGCCGGTGCGGACAAGGTATCCATAAACTCAGCAGCTGTCACTAATCCGGACCTGATCAATCAGCTTTCATCTGAATTCGGTGCGCAGTGTGTGGTGGTAGCGATTGATAGCAGAAACATTAACGGAAAAGACCTGGTACACACTCATGGAGGCCGCCAGCCAACGAATATCGGCACCATCTGGTGGGCCAAGGAAGTGACCATTCGCGGAGCAGGAGAGATCCTGCTGACGAGTATGGATCATGACGGAACAAAATCCGGATTTGCCGTGGAGCTTACCAGAAAAGTCAGCCGGGCAGTTTCCATACCCGTGATTGCCTCCGGTGGCGGAGGTCATGAAAGCCATTTTGTTGATATCTTCGTATCAGGTGCAGCAGATGCAGCCCTGGCAGCCAGTATTTTCCACTATAAAGAAGTGGAGATCAATCATTTAAAAGAGGAACTAAAGAAAAAACGCTTACCAATACGAATCTGATGGCATTGGACTTTGACAAAGGGAATGGACTCTTACCTGCGATCATACAGGACCCGGTAACCAATAAGGTGCTTATGTTGGGGTATATGAATGAAGAGTCTTTGGCGCAAACCAAAAAAACGGGTAAGGTTACATTTTTCAGCCGATCCAAACAGCGATTGTGGACCAAGGGAGAGACTTCCGGTAATTATCTCATAGTAAAAGAGATCATTGAGGATTGTGATGGGGATACCCTGCTGATCAAGGCAGACCCCCAGGGGCCTACCTGCCACACAGGAAGTGACACCTGCTTTGATGAACAAAATACGGATGAACTGGCATTTCTGAAAAAGCTTTCAGGAATCATCGAGGATCGCAAGAACAATCCGAGCTCAGAGTCCTACACCAGCAGCCTGTTTGCAAAAGGCACCAATAAGATGTCTCAAAAAGTAGGAGAGGAAGCCGTGGAAGTAGTCATTGAGGCTATGGATGACAATAAAGAGCTTCTTTTAAATGAGTCAGCAGATCTGCTTTACCACCTCATGATCCTCCTTTCTTCTAAGGATTTATACTTAGAAGACGTTGTGAAAATACTTAAAAAACGTCACCAACCTTCTTAATTGTATTTTTTTTCTTACATTGATGGGTCTTAAGCCGTCCTGAAAATGAAAAAGTACGATGTTATCGTCATAGGTGCTGGCCCAGCAGGTTATGCTGCCGCTATGCGCGCCGTTGACTTTAAGAAGAAGGTAGCACTGATAGAGAAAAAACAACTTGGTGGTGCTGGAATACACCATGGTGCATTGTGGAGCAAAACCTGGTGGGAACTAAGTCGCGAAGCTTATTCCCTGCGTAAACACTCTTCTGCGCTTAATGCTACAGACATTCTGTTTAATTACAAACGCCTTCAGTCTGAGGTGAGAAAAGCTGTTCAGGAACGGATGGAACAGCTGGAACATCACATGCATAATATTAACGTATCTATAGGGGATGGTCTTTTTGAGTACATACAGGGAAGTGCCCGGGTGATTAATAAAAACACTGTGGAAGTTAATCATTTCGAGGATACCAGACAGGTTGAAGCTGATTACATCATTTTGGCTACTGGCAGCACTCCGAGAAAACTGCCTGAAATCCCCATCGACGAGGAGCATGTATTTACCAGTGACGGATTGGATAAACTGGAAGAATTTCCTAAAAGCATCGTGATTGTAGGGGCCGGGGTTATTGGCTGTGAGTTTGCTACTATCTTTTCCAATTTTGGGCATACCAAAGTGCATTTGATTGATAAAGGGGATCGTATCCTGCCATTTGAGGATGAAGATGTGGTGAAGGTTATTGAGAGAAATCTTGAAGCCAAGGATGTATTGATCCATCGCAACTCCAGGCTCATTGAGATGGAAATAGAGAATGAGATGGTGAAGTATACACTTGAGTATACTGATGGTACCAAGGAGGTATTCAGAGTGGAAAAGGCCCTGGTCTCCGTAGGTAGGGAGCCCAACTATGAAAATCTTTTTGACAATGGGGTGAATGTGAAAATTGATAACCGGGGTATTATCGATAATCATACTCAGACGTCCGTTCCAAACATCTATGCAGTTGGTGATATCACGGCAGACATTTCGCTGGTCAACGTAGGAGAGCTTGAGGGACGGTTTGCAATAGAACGGATCTACGGCAAGCCGGAAAGGGATTTGATCTATGAAAACATCTCCACGATCATGTTTCTTTCTCCGGAGGTAGCAGGAGTAGGGATGAATGAAATTCAGGCCCGGGATAAAGGTCTGGAGTACAAAGTTGTCAGTATAGATTATTCTTGTATTCCCCGGGCTATTGCTATGCGTAATACTCAGGGGTTCATTAAGATACTCGTCACCAATGATGATAAGCAGCTTATTTTGGGAATGCGGGTAGTAGGAGAACATGCATCCAGCGCTATTCAGGCGGTTGCTTTACTAATCTCCATGGGCAAAGGGATCAAAGAGCTGGCAGAGTTAATCCATCCACATCCATCAATCATCGAGGGAATCCAGGAATGTGGACGAATGTTACTTGGGAAATCCATGCTGAAGCCTTCCGTGCTAAAAAATGCGATGGTTTGCAAAACCTACAAAAACGGACAGTATTCAGATCTAGTAGTGTCCTAGTCCCACTGAATATTTTCAGGTAGAGAAAAGATATCAGGCTCGAAAGACTCGTTTTCTTCAAGTTGTGTTGCTTCAAGGGTATAAGAAAACCCGGGAAGGCTTTTTTCTATCCTGAGCGGTATCCCCGAGTGTTCCCAAATAGCAGAAGTGGTGCCATTATCAAATTTCCAGATCCTGCAGGGTAAATTAATCAGCGTATCTGTTCCCTGCAGTTTCGCACCTTGTGTTTCCATAATTGCTGCAACGATCTCCGGGGCCTTCTTGTAGGAAATCAGCGAGCTCCAGTTTTTATCCAGCTCTTTTGTCCCCTTTTCTGAGTCCATATTGATTCTGAACTTGTAATCCCCGTCTATGAGGTCTTTTGTGGTTTCCGTACTTTCTACCCCGTACCGGGTAAAGCTGATTTCTTTATAAAAGGCGGACCTCCATCCGTTTCTGTCGAAATGAAAGGAAGAACTGCCAGTAGCGTCTCCGGTTATTTTATAGCTGATTACTCCGGAGGTAAATGGATACTTTGCAGGCTTTTCTTTGCTTAGAGATGCTGAGTTTCCGGAATCCTGCGCTTCTACTAAAGCAAAGAGGATCAGGCAGAAAAGGGATAAAAATGTTTTCATAGGGTTAATGTGGGTTTAACCCTGAAGTTAAGAAAAAAAAGAAAACCCTGGAAATTTACTTCCCAGGGTTCCAACCAGCTATAGACAAGAATCCTGATAAATCAGGAGTTGTTTTTAAAACTTATGATATTGCTAAGTTGGCTGGTTTTACTTTACAAATCCTGCCAAATCACTTAACCTGACTGCCAAATCAGATCAAATGTTCATTTTAACCCTATTACTTGTAAAATACCGACACTTCTTCGAGAGGTTTTCTCTTCAATTCAGGCACGTAAGCCTCTTTTTCCGGATACCCAACCGGCAACACCAGAAATGGTCGTTCATAGGATGGCCGATCCAAAATCTCACTCAGAAAATTCATTGGTGATGGGGTGTGAGTTAGTGTGACCAGTCCTGCATTGTGAATAGCTGTGATCAGGAAGCCACAGGCAATACCTACAGACTCATTGACATAGTAATTATTAGCTTTTTCATTGCCAGCTATTTCATATACTTTTTTAAATACCACGATGAGCCAAGGCGCTTTTTCGAGAAATGGTTTGTTCCAGTCTGTCCCAATGGGTTGCAGGTCCCTGAGCCAGCGGTCACTCATTCTGCCATGGTAGCTATCATATTCTTCCTTTTCTGCAGCCTCCCTGATCTTTGATTTGAGATCGGGATTGGAGATGACGCAGAAAGTCCATGGCTGCTTGTGGGCTCCCGATGGAGCTGAAGAGGCTGTGAGTATCAGGTTTTGAATGACTTCTTCAGGTACAGGAGTGTCGCTGATATCCCGAACAGTTCTGCGTTTATCCATAAATGAATAAAAATCCCGGGCCCTTTTCGGGGCATCACTTTCCGGTACCTGGGAACCGTGATATCTTATATGGGGATAACCATTGATCTCTTTTTTATCCATCATTTCCGGGGTTTGGGCATCAAAGTTTTCTGATTACTTCTTTAAACAACTTGACAAGGTATTTTTCAGCCTCAGCAGCAGTATTGAGTATGTCATTAATATCCACTGGCTGGAGATTATCCGGATCACAGTCATCAGTAAGTACAGAGACCGCACTCACTGGTAACCCCATTTGATTAGCCGCAATGACTTCCGGTACGGTAGACATACCCACTACATCTGCTCCGGCATTGCGTAAAAACCGGTATTCCGCCCGGGTTTCCAGGTTAGGTCCGGAAACGGCTACATAGACACCTTCATTTAGAGGAATGGACTCTTTCCGGGCTACTTCTCGCATGGTATCATTCATCTCCCGATCATAAGGGCTACTCAGGTCAGTAAATATCGGCCCAAATGCAGGGGACTCTTTGCCCCTCAGAGGGCTTCCCGGCAGCAGGTTGATGTGGTCTTCTATGAGCATCAGCTGACCTTTTTTCCAGTTCAAGTTCATATTTCCCCCTGCATTGGAGATTAGAAGTTTTTTTATGCCAAGGTATTTCATCACTCTGACCGGAAAGACGACTTCCTGCAGTGAATATCCCTCATAGTAATGAAAACGCCCCGACATGGCTATTACCGTACTACCCTCCAGCCGTCCATAGATGAGTTTCCCCTTATGAAACTCTACTG
Organism: Marinoscillum sp. HNIBRBA16962; assembly: GCF_057801515.1. Lineage (NCBI taxonomy): Bacteria > Pseudomonadati > Bacteroidota > Cytophagia > Cytophagales > Reichenbachiellaceae > Marinoscillum > Marinoscillum sp. HNIBRBA16962. Next base: position 1,980,507 of record NZ_CM173603.1, read on the forward strand.
TGGCTATTGGGAAGTGGGGTATTTGATCGTATGAGATCTCAATTATGATCTCTATCTTGTCCGTCAGCGCCCCGAGACCTGTTCCCAGTATGATACCTATTTCCGGTTCCTCAAATCCTTCTTTTTGAAGAAAAGAGACCGTTTCCTTTACTTTTTCCAGCATTGTGTGATTTTTATTTTCTATGGTGAGCCATATCGAATGCCCCCGGAAAATTAAAGAGTTTTAGTAGCAAAGAAGAAAATCTGTTTTTAAATTGGCCGACAAATACCCTTAACCATGAAAAACATTTTTGGACTTTTAGTAGTATTTTTCTCACTCGGAGCTTCCGCTCAACAACCGATCACTTCTACACCATTTGAGCTTTATGGTGATCACATTTTTATTTCCCTAAGTGTGGACGATTCCGATCCGGTTGATTTTATTTTTGATACAGGAGACGGATTAGCGGTCATTGATACCGATCTGGCAAAAGAGCTGGGTTTGAACATGGACCATAAGACAAGCAAGACCAGTGCTCAGGGGAGTGTTACGGGAGTTTTGATCGAGCACAACAAGATTGAGCTTAATGATGTGAAACTGGAGGATATTGAGCTTTATTCCACAGATCTGGATCATCTTGAAAGGTCTATCGGACGAAATATAGACGGGATCATCGGCTATGATCTATTGAAAAACTATGTTTTAAAGGTGGATTACCAGGATATGATGTTTAAGCTTTATGACCCTTCCTCCTTTACCTACACAGGTATTGGCCAGGGACTAAAGTTTAAACTCGACTCTTATATACCTCACATCACCTGTTCTGTGAAATTGAATAATGGAGAGACTTATACAGATGAGTTTTTTATCAATACCGGCGCGGGTACATCCATGGATTTTAACACCGTATTTGCTAAGAAACATGATGTGATCAAAAAGACCGGGGAACATTACTCATATCCGGTTGCAGGACTGGGTGATAAGGAGACGTTACATTATGAAGGCAGAGTATCGGGTTTTGGTTTTGGAACGGTGGATTTTGAAAATATGCCGATAGGTATCAGCCAGGCAGAGCATGGGATACAGCATAATAAAAAAGTGGCCGGTATCATTGGCAACAAAGTTTTGAAGCGTTTTAACATCACGTATGATTACAAAAATCATATGATATACTTTGAAGCAAACAAAAACTTTGAAGAACCCTTCCTGGTTAATGCCAGTGGCCTCAATCTTCAGCTTGACAAAAGCAAGGAGAAAGTACTCATTCACCGGGTGTTTGAAGATACACCTGCCGGTAATGCAGGTTTAGAGGCAGATGCAGAAATTTTGTCGGTAAACGGAAAGCCAGCATCAGGATACGAGCTACCCGAATTAAGAAAGATCTTAAGGGAGGTAAACCAAAAAGTAACGCTGAAGGTACTTCAGAATGGGGCTGAGAAGGAAGTAACACTCGACCTTTCGGAGTTAATCTAAGACCTCTCAACTTACCAGATACTAAACTTCTTCAATAGCCTGCAATATGATGTTGCAGGCTTTTTCTATTTCACCCATAGTGATAGTAAGAGGCGGCGCTATTCGCATCGAATTGTCACAGAATAAAAACCAGTCTGTGACCACACCAAGCTCGATGGCCCGATCGATGATGGGTTTTAATACTTCAAACGATTCAAACTCCATAGCCATCATGAGGCCCTTATTCCTAACCTCTTTTATTTTGGGGTGTTTTAGAAGCGCATGAAAACGATCAGCCTTTTCTGCCACACTGTCAATAATGCTGTCCTTTAAAAGAACTTTAAGCGTAGCTAAAGAGGCTGCTGCACTGACCGGATGACCACCAAATGTTGTGATATGTCCCAGGATGGGATTTTCCTTGAGTGCATCCATGATTTCTTTTGAGCTGATAAACGCGCCAATTGGCATTCCGCCTCCCATGCCCTTAGCCGTGACAAGGATATCTGGTGTAACCTCGTACTGCTGGAAAGCCCAAAATGTACCGGTTCGGCCAAAACCGGTCTGAATTTCATCCAGTATCAATAGGGAGCCTACTTCGTCGCATCTTTTCTTGACCTCTTTGAAATAAGTCTCATCCGCAATGCGGACTCCTGCTTCACCCTGAACTGTTTCGATCAGGACCGCTGCAGTATTGTGGTCTATCTGACTCAGTGCGTCCTTTTTTCCAAAAGGTATATGGTAGTGCCCCGGGAGAAGCGGACGGTAGTTTTGCTTGAAAATCTCATTGCCTCCTGCTGAAAGAGCCCCATGTGAGGAGCCATGATATGCATCGATGCAGGAGATGGTATTGGGTTTTCCTGTAAATCGTTTGGCCAGTTTCATGGCTCCTTCTATAGCTTCACTTCCTGAATTCACCAGGTAGACTGACGAAAGCGGGTCCGGTAATGTATCCGCCAGCGCTCTTGCCAGCTGTGTTTGAGGATTTTGGACAAACTCTCCGTAGACCATCAGGTGCATGTACTGGTCTACCTGTTTTTTTACAGCCTCCACTACTTTAGGATGCCGGTGGCCGATATTGCTGACACCTATGCCTGAAATCAGATCGATGTATTCTTTGCCTTCAGGATCGTACATATAAACCCCTTCCGCCCGCTCAATTTCGATCATGAGGGGGAAATCGGTGGTTTGGGCCAGGTGGCTGAGGAATAATTGTCTGTTTGATACCATAGCGAGTGCAAAGGTATAAAATGCTTAATGGACAACATCTTGTTACCACTCATGTAAAATTTACTGCTGGAATAAAACAATCCGATCCTAGATGGTATTATTAACACTGAAGAATTGAAACGATCAGACCCATGAAAATCAATACGCTACTTATCCCCGTTCTTTTATTATCTCTGAGCTTTTCAGTGGAAGCACAAGACCTGAAGATTGATCCGGCCATGTATGAGATCATCGGAAAAGTAAGTGCTGAAAGACTGGAAAGTGATGTGCGGAAGCTTGCCGGTTTTGGTACCAGGCATACCATGTCTGATACGATATCTGACACTCGCGGGATCGGTGCGGCAAGGAGATGGATTAAGCGTGAGTTTGAGAAAATATCAAAAGCGTGTGGCGGATGCCTCGAAGTGTACGAACAAAAGACCCTGGTGAAAGGTGATCTGGAGACTCGTATCACTAAAGATACCTATGTGGTGAATGTTTATGCTATCAAAAGAGGAACAAAATATCCGAATCGATATGTGCTGATGAGTGGAGACATAGATTCCCGGGTCTCAGACGCGCTGAATTACACGGATGATTCTCCAGGAGCAAATGATAATGCTACAGGAATGGCCGCAGCTATCGAGCTGGCCAGGGTGCTTTCTGATTATGATTTTGAATCCAGCGTACTGCTGGCAGGTCTGTCAGGTGAGGAACAGGGGCTGTATGGCGGGAAATTCCTTGCGGAAAAAGCTAAAAATGAAGGCTGGGAAATTGTGGGGATCCTGAATAATGATATGATCGGAAATATCGAGGGGGTAGATGGTGTGATTGACAACCGGAGTTTCAGGATTTTCTCGGAACCCTATTATCAAAATACAACGGAGCGCGAGTTTCAGCTGAAGCGATTTTACGGAGGTGAAAATGACGGAGAATCCAGGCAGCTGGCCCGGTATGTTTATGAAACCACCCGGACTTACTTGCCGGAGATGAACCCGATTTTGATTTACAGACTGGATCGGTTTGGCAGGGGTGGACACCACAGACCTTTTAATGAAGCTGGTTTTCCCGGAGTAAGGGTTATGGAAGCTCATGAGAATTATAACCGCCAACATCAGGATTTGCGTACCGAAAACGGAATCAAGTATGGAGATGTTGTAGCCGGTGTGAATTTTGACTATTGTGCTAAGATGACAGCTGTCAATGCTGTGGCATTAGCGTGTCTTGCCAGTGCACCTCCGAGGCCCGGAAATGTGAAGATCGGTGGAATAGTAGAGCCAAGTACCCGACTGTCGTGGGAAAAAGCAGGTGGTGATGAGGTAGCCGGCTATAAAATCTACTGGCGTGATACCACTTCTCCTGTATGGCAGTATTCTCGATTTGTAGGCGATATTAATGAGTTTACGCTGGAGGGTATTGTTATAGATAATTACCTGTTTGGAGTGGCCACTGTCGGGATTAACGGTCATGAAAGTATTGTTTCTTATCCTCAGGGTATCTTACGCAATTAATTGGTCGGGAAATATTGTCGATTCGTCCAATAACTGGTACATTTTTAAAGTAAATAGATTCCTTTTGGGGTAGGGTATTGGCTACCGGAACCGTTAAGTTTTTAACTATAACTCTCTACCGTGAAATTATTTACTAATCTTACTAAGAAAACCCGGATTTTTATCCTGGGTCTATCGTTTTATTTAACCGGGTGTAACCTTGGGGACATCCCGGATCTTGATAATACTTACTTACCCGAATATAAAGGGAATGTAGCCATTTTGTTGGTGAAAGATACGCTTGTTATCAGTAAATTCCTGGAAGAGGCAATTACCGATAGCAGCGCTATTCAGGAAGGTGAAAATCAAGAGATCATTTTTCAATATGAAACGGAGACGGACTTCACATTGGGTGATGATTTTGTTCAAATCAATAATTTTTCCAACTCAAAATATTTAGATAGTCCATTGGATCCACCGCTGGGATCATCCTCCTTTGTTACATCGAGTGATAATACAATTACTTTTGATGAGGCAGCTACCTTCAACCTGCCTGCTGCTAAGGGTGAAGATGTTGATTCTTTGTATTATCAGTCCGGAACATTTGCTCTTGAATTAAATTCCGGTTTTCCTGCCGGAGTGACTGTTAATTACACCTTTTCAACGGAGGCATTCAAAGACAGAGTCACAGACCAGTCGATCTCTGTAACGTCCGTTTTGGAATCGCAGGGAGAGGGACCTCCATTTTATGATAATAGTTCTGTTCTACTAAGTGGTTACAAGACTTTGCTCGAAGCAAATAGTGGGACCAATGATTTTGATGTGAAAATTGACGCAGAAGTATTTATTCCTGCGGGGACCAGCCTCTCTGGTAATGAATACCTGAACTTTACTCTTGAGGTACAAGATCCCGAAACGGAAACCGTATTTGGTTTTATGGGACAGGATACTATTGATATTCCTACCAAGCGAATATCACTTGGACTGTTTAATGATTTTTCCGGAACAGGTATTGAATTTAAATCTCCGGAAATTGCATTTTCGGTTAACAATTCATTTGGAATACCTCTGAGTATGGACTTTTCCCAGGCTTTTGCCCAATATGCCGATCAGGATGATATGCTTATTTCAGGAGATATAGCTGAAAATTTTCAGGAGATTTCAGCACCATCAGTTGAAAATTACGGAACCAGTGTTGAGTCAATATTAAGTATCAACTCCTCTAATTCTAATCTCAGAGAGCTTTTGTCTACCTCTCCGGATCGGTTAGTACTTCCGTTGGTTGGATACTCCAATCTGGACAATACAGATCAAAACTTTGTTAGTGAAGATTCCCGGATTGATATACGAGCAGTTATCTCATTGCCTTTGAGTGTAAGGCTGGATGCTTTCGAGTATGAGTCAGAAGTGGAGATGGATGGTTTGGATGATCTGAAAGGTACGGAGGAGCTGAGTTTGCTTTTCCGAACTACTAATGAGCTTCCGTTTGACGGGTCAATCGACCTGTATTTTGTGGATGAAAACGGTAATCGGTTTGATTCGCTAAAGAACAATGTGCTATTCCGAGCTCCGGAAAGCTACGATGCAAATGGAAAAGCTACTGCACCATCGGAAAATTCCACAGAAATAATACTTGATGCTGAAAAAATTGAATCCTTAACAAGCGCTGCAAGCCTGACGCTTGTAACCCGGCTCAATTCTTACGGACATGATCAGGGCACTTTTGTCCAGGTCTTTTCTGATTATGAATTGATCACTTCACTGTCTCTGGCAGGTAAATTGTCCGTAAACTTAAATGGTAATTAATCATGAGAAAACTACTGATCATTTCTATATTCATTTTGGTTAATTACCAGGTTTTTAGTCAGGCTAATATTGGGTTTTTCCATCTGAAAAATGCTACTCCGCAGAACAACAATTACAATGCTGCGGCCTTTCCTGAATCTCGTGTTTTTGTAAGTCTGCCGGCAATTTCCGGTATCGATCTTTCTGTAAATAACAGCTTTGGATTGACAGATGTGTTTACAACTACCGGGGATTCTACGCTGATTGATATTGATCGGTTTCTAACCAATCAGAAAGAACAGGCTTATCTGAATGCATCGGTAGGTCTCACGGATTTTATGTTTGGATACCGGCTGGATGATAAGAGCTTTTTTACCCTCTTTGTGAATGAGCGAATTGATGGTACGGTTTTTTATCCGGTTAAGCTTATGAACTTTTTATGGGAAGGAAACGGTGCGTATATAGGTCAAAACTATGCTATTGATGATATCTCTTATGATTTCACCCATTACAGAGAATGGGGAATTGGCTATGGTCGGTCTTTCAATATACTTGGCTTCAATACCAATGCTGGTGTGAGGTTAAAGTACCTGACCGGCGTATTTCACAGTAGTATAAAAAACAACCTGTCCATGTCTATTCTTACCCGGGAGGAGGATTATTCTCTGGAAGTAACACTGGATGACGGGCTGGTAAGGTCAGCAGGAATGGATATGATCTCGGATGCTTCAGACATCGGATACTTCATTTTCAATCAAAACGGAGGATTTGGTTTGGATCTGGGTGCTCAAATGGATATTACCAGTAAACTGACCGTAGGTCTGGCAGTAAATGATCTGGGTTTTATCACCTGGAAAGAGCAGACTGAAGTGACGAAATTCAATGGGGTGAGTTTTTCTTATGAGGGGATGGACCTGGATAACCTCGATCAGTTTGCAGATGCTTTGCAGGATTCCATTGAATCACTGGAGGTAGATACTACAGCTACTAAATTCACAACCTCACTAAACTCCAGAACTTTCCTTACGGGGAGCTACCAGGTGACAAAAAATGGTTATGCGCAAGCGTCTGTTTCTAACTATGTAACCCAGGGGCGGGTGAAATCTGCTTTCGGGGTGGGGTATCTTCAAAACCTGGGCAGATGGTTTGCGGCCTCCGTATCGGCTTCAGCTGCTTCACAGCGTGGAGTGGATGTAGGTGCGGGTTTGATGCTGCGTGGTGGTTTTTTCCAGACTTACGTGTCAGTGGATAATATCTTTAACACCATCAACATTCCCAAAGCTTCGGGTGTCAATGTGAAATTTGGCATAAACTTTTTGTTTGGCAAACGACCCGATGCGAAAAAGCGAAAAGAAAAGGAAACTATAGACCTGGAAGATTATTACGATCTTCCGGAGAATGAAGAGGAATATAGTCCTGAGGAAGAAGATCAGGACCAATGATAAAAGAAGAAGGCGCTCAAATGAGCGCCTTTCTTCTTTATACTATTCGGTGGAAATTACGCTAGTATCTGAGAAGTGTGATCCTTTGTCTTTACTTTTTCGATCACCTCTTCAATGACTCCTTCTTCATTAATCACAAAAGTGGTCCGGAGAGTTCCCATGTAGGACTTACCATACATCTTTTTTTCACCCCACGTCCCGAATGCATTGTGCACAGATTTGTCTTCATCGGCTATTAATGGAAAAGGAAGGTCATACTTTTCAATAAATTTTTTATGTGATTTAGGAGAGTCTCCACTCACTCCCAGGACAACATAACCCTGATTTTGCAAGGCATCATAATTATCCCTGAGATTACAGGATTCGGCTGTACATCCGGGAGTATTGTCTTTTGGATAAAAATACAGAACTACTTTTTTTCCCTTGAAATCTGAAAGTTTTATGGGGTTTCCATCCTGATCGACGCTTTCGAAATCAGGTGCTTTTTCTCCTGCTTTTAGCATAGTTATAAGGTTCGGTTATAAAAATTTATGTTTCCAGCGTTATCTTTTACTTCTAGTATAAACTCTCCTTTGATCGGGATGTTTGGATCTTTTTTGACCGACCAGATCAGGTCGCGCTTGTACTCATATTTCATCAGCAGGAACTCGCCGTTCAGAGTAGCGCGATATGATTGTATGCCTGACATGTCGTCTGCGATCTTAAAGTAAGCTTCCCGGTCATTAATGATCTGAGGTTCAATGGTAGGAGGTACAGTATCCTGAGCAATCGTGTAAGTCACCAGATCCCTGGTGTAAAATGAAATGGTGCTATCGTTCCACTCTCCACCTATGTAATTAAGGTCACCCGCATAGTAGGAATAGACCTGGTGTTTTTCATTATAGGTTTTTGCAGGTTTTAACCTGATCTCAACACTACCTTGAAGCGGAAAATCACCATGAGGAAATTTAAATAACTCCAGGTTTTTAAGTGAATCATATCCCTTCTCAAAGCGGAGGTAGAGCGTGTCAAAAAGACTGTATTTTTTAAAGAAAATATCCACCTCATGGTTGTAAAAACTCAATTCCGTTTGTGAGGGTATCATGGAGTAAATTCCGGTTTTTATGATCTCACCACAAAAATCTACTGAATCGGGTAATCCCCTCCTAAGGTCCCAAAGGTAATAGGCTGCCTTACTATCTGCACGGTATGGAGACAGATCTGCTACACCACCTCCAAGGTAAAGTTTCAGGTGAGTGGGAACTACTTTGTATTCAGCACGAAAATGAAGGTGATTTCGGTAAACTTCAAACTTGTCAATTTTTGGGTCTGGCGGATTCAGAACTTTCCGGTCGTTTACAGTTGTTTCAAAGATAGAAATATTTCCGTAGCTATCTTCCAGGTAAATCTTGATCGTATGCACAGAATCTGAGAAATAAATACCTTTTGAGGGCACTTCATAAAAGTCGTTGGTGTTCCCATCATCTACAAATAGTTTGTTGTATTTCCTCCCCGTATTTGCATATGCTTCATAGTTCATGTGAACCAGAATATTTCTTTGGTTGGCAAAGGACAGGTTTGATGTTACCTGCCGGAATACCGTATCCTCATCTATCAGCAGGGTGATTTTTGGGATACCATTTCTGTTCCAGACTCCATTGAGTAAATCGTAAGCATAGATCTCTATCCCAATATTCCCACTTAGCTTTAGAGGCACTCTTGTGTTGTAGACGTTTTTGTTTTTGAGTACATCAAATTCAAACCGGCCAAAGGTGCTGTTTACTCTGGCGCCCCCATCCAGGGTGACGAAAGCAATGTTTTTCATGATGGGGCTGATATCGTCTTTGATCTCTTTGAAGTTGAACTTCAAAGGATCCAGGATACGCTGGTTGAGGTCGCGTATCTCAAAGTGTAAATGTGGCCCGCTGGACGAACCCGTATTTCCCGAATAGGCAATCACTTCTCCCTGTCTGAAGGTGAACTGACCCTCATCCGGGAAAAGCTGAATCTCAAAAGATTCTTCCTTGTACTGATTCTTGAGGACATATTCTTCTATTTCCTCCCTGAATTTATCCAGATGCGCATAAACAGAAGTGGTGCCGTTAGGGTGTTTTAGATACAATGCGTAACCATATCCACCGGTTGATATTTTAATTCTACTGATATATCCGTCAGCAGTAGCATATACGGGTAGCCCCGTCTGACCACCGGTTTTAATGTCCAGACCGGCATGAAAATGAGAAGAACGCATCTCTCCCATGGAGCCTGCCAGGTAGTTTTGCTCTCCCGGATTTATAGGAAAGAGATAATAGTTCTCATAGGTAAATGGCTGACCTGCTGCGGTAATTGCGACAAATGAAAATAGAATCAATGTAATGGATCGCATAAAATCAAAGAAGGATCAAAGTGCTAACCAGAAACGCCAAAGTTATGTTCCTGTTATCTTTTATTCGGGTTATTTGACCTGAAAATCAAAGAGTTTTTGATCTTCAATATATCCGGTAAGCTGATCTCCGATTTTTACCGGCCCAACGCCTTTCGGTGTGCCTGTGAAAATGATATCTCCTGTTTTAAGGGTAAAGAATTTTGAGATATAAGCTATGAGCTCGTCTATCGGCCAAAGCATCAATGCGGTGTTTCCACTTTGGATAACTTTCCCGTTCTTTTCAAGCTTGAAGTTCAGGTTTTTAAGGTCAAATGGATCTTTGGATATGAAATCCGATAGGGGAGCAGATCCGTTAAAGGCCTTGGCGGTCTCCCAGGGGAGTCCTTTTTCCTTTGCCCTGGCCTGAATGTCCCTGGCGGTAAAGTCAATCCCCAGGCCAATCTCATCATAATACTTATGCGCAAACTGAGCCTCGATCGATTTTCCTTCTTTCCTGATCTTTACCAGGACTTCTACCTCATGGTGGATGTCTTTTGAAAAATCAGGGTAATAAAACGGATCGTTGTTTTTGAGGATTGCAGTGTCCGGCTTCATGAAGATGACCGGATTTTCAGGGCGTTCATTGCCCAGCTCAGATATATGTTCGGCGTAGTTTCGCCCGATACAGATGATTTTCATATGTTTAAAGTCTCAAAATTTGACATTTGGTACATGCCTTAATTATATCAGTTGGACTGCGCGTCCCTGTGTTGCTCAATAATTGGGTCGGACCGCGTAGGTTGAGACTACGTGTCCCGGACTACGCGTCCCGGCATCATGCTCATTTCATGCTAGTGATAAATTGCAAAAATGCAGTATACTAAAAATGTTTTATAAACAGTTATATGACTGCTTGTTGTGTTTGATGAATATTGGGTCATTAAGCGCTAGTGGACCAGTATTTCCTCTTTTTCTTCCACCTCCATATGGCAGGTTTCATCTACCTGTACCATCATGACGTCCTTCAGCTCATTGATGAGCATCGGATCATATTTGGCTTTTACGCGAACGTAGTTTTCGGTAAAGCCATGCATGTAGCCATTTTCGATATCTTCTTCGAAAAGCACTTGCTGTGATTTGCCCACCTGCTGATTGTAGAAATAGCGTTTCTTTTTCTCTGAAAGGGAGCGGAGCATTTTGGAGCGTTTCTGACGTTCCTTCATGGGTACCACTTCGTCCATCTCCAGTGCCTGCGTGTTTGCACGCTCGGAGTAAGTGAACACGTGGAGATAGGAGACATCCAGCTCATTCAGGAAGTTGTAGGTTTCCAGGAAGTCCTCGTGACTTTCTCCGGGAAAGCCGGTGATTACATCCACTCCTATACAGCAGTCCGGCATGAGGGATTTGATGGTAGCTATACGGTCCGCATAAAGGTCACTCAGGTAGCGGCGGTTCATGGCCTTTAGCACCTTATCACTTCCTGACTGGAGTGGGATGTGAAAGTGCGGAACGAAGCGTTTGGACTGAGCGACAAACTCAATGATCTCATTTGAGAGCAGGTTAGGTTCTATAGAAGAAATTCTGAACCGGTCGATTCCCTCCACTTCATCCAGCGCTTTGATCAGGTCTATGAATTTTTCCTTTCTTCGTCCGTCCCGGATCCCGAAATCTCCTATGTTTACGCCTGTGAGTACCACTTCTTTTACTTCTGAAGCGGCGATCTCCCTGGCCTGCTCCAGGATAGATTCGATGGTAGCGCTACGGCTTTTTCCCCGTGCCAGGGGAATGGTACAAAAAGCACAACCATAATTGCATCCATCCTGCACTTTCAGGAATGTGCGCGTCCGGTCTCCATATGAGTAGGAGGCGTTGTACGATTTAGCTTCCTGGATTTCAGAAGCATACACCTGTGGTTTGTTTTTGGAGGTAAAGTCATCCAGGTAGTCAAATAACTGAAATTTCTCAGCAGCGCCTAACACAGCATCTACACCTCTGATCTCGCTGATCTCTTTGGGCTTTAGCTGTGCGTAGCAGCCAATGATGGTCACAAAACTACCGGGGGAGATCTTTTTAGCTTCCTTTACTATCTTCTTACATTTCTTATCTGCATTCTCAGTTACTGAGCAGGTGTTAATGATAAAAATGTCCGGGCTGTCTGTGAAATCCACCTTCACATAGCCACGGTCTTCAAACATCCTGGATATGGTAGATGTCTCTGAGAAGTTTAGCTTACATCCAAGTGTATAAAAGGCCACACGCTTCATAGGACCGCAAAGTTAGGGAAAGTGGACCTATCTCCCAATCAAAATAAAAGGTGCCCAATAATAGGGCTCATTAAACTTCTCCCCGTTGATGAATTTGAGCTTAGCTTTACGTAAGTCATCTGCGAAAGCCAGGTTATCTGAGTGGTGCAGGTGCTGAGTGTAAAAATCGATCATCAGCTGCGCGGTAGATGCATCAGCTACCTGCCACAAAGAAACGATCAGGTTTTTAGCTCCGGCATAAGTCAGCGATCTGCTTAACCCAATGATACCTTCTCCTTTTTCGATCTTTCCCAGGCCAGTTTCACAGGCAGACAGCGTTACCAGGTCCGCATTAATATTCAGGTTATAAATTTCACCCGAATACAGGCTGCCGTCTTCCTGCTCATCAGGTGAAAGAAAGATCCTCGAAAGCTCAGGGCGTGATTCGTTGACAATACCATGTGTAGCAAAGTGCAGGTATTTGTAGTCTGAGAGTTTTTCGGTTTTAAGAGAGGCTTCAGATGCTTCACTTTTCAGGCAGACAGTAGGCTTGTCTTTTTCAGAGAGAAACAAGTACCGTATCTGCTGCACTTCTTCTTCCGAACCGGGAAGTTCCGGCATTTTTAGTTCATTGTTTTCAAAAGTGACCGGCGCGGAGAGAAAAATACCTGAGACATTTCTACTATCGTTTTGAGTCTTTTGCTTGTCTACAAAAAGGGACGCTGCAAAGTCATACGAGATGCTATAATCCTCGATCAGGTAATGATAGCCTGTTTCAGACTCCCCTGTAAGCAGTGTTTCAAAAGGGATCGTTCCCAAAACTCCATCCGGCAGGATCACCAGGTGATTGATTTCATCATCAATCCTGGGAATCAATTGCTTGTATAATTTTTTTGCTGACTCCTCAAAAGCACTTGAAATCTGGTATTTGATACTGTTTCTCAGTCCGCTTGCCAGCTGGATCAGTTGATCATTTTTCGGGAAGTCAAAAACCCTAAAATCTTCTTTGGTAATGTAAAACACATAGATCGTTTGATCACCGGTAAAGTAGGAGAGTAGAGCGGTCTTTTCCGGGGTCACACTTTGGATCTCCTCTATGGTAATGTCTTTCTGCTGGTATTTGAGATTGAAGTAATCCGGAAATTCTTCCTCTAACTGGTCAATGAAACTACGGTATGTCTGCTGATATTGAAATAACTTTTCCTTTAGTTTGGGTGCTTCTTCTCCTTTCTGGGCAATTTCCTGCTCCAGCCAGCTGATCTCGCCCTTTAGGCTATCCTCAAGTTGGATCAGGTTGTCCGGTATACCGGCAAAAGATTTAGCCTTGGTTTCATTAATAGCCTCCAGGAGGGTAGCTGCCTTGCTTCGCTCACAAAAAGTAAATGCTGCTTTTTTATAGGTGTTTTTTCTGAAAGTTTTATCACTCAGGTATAGTGCGATCCTGATCCCGTTATCATATACCTTCGCAGCTAAATTACCGATCCGGATCTTGTCCTTATCACTGAGACGCGATTGGCGCATTTGGGTGATGAGCTCATCACACTTTTTGTAAGTAGCCAGAGCGCCTTCTATATCCCTTGGTTTCAGTGAGTGCTCAAAGTGGTATGCTTCCTGCGCCTGCGCCTTGGCCATTAAGGATGCCAGGAGATACGAAGCGTTATAGAAGCCTTTGATTTCAGGAAGATCATAAATGGTTGAATAATCCTGATCATACAGGTTTGTGTAAATAGATTTCTGGAAATTTTTTACAGCCAGCTCATAGTTTTCTTTTTTGAAATATACTGAGCCTATCAGGGTGTAGGTATTGGCAATTTCCGGGTGCTTCTCTCCATACAGTCTTTTATATTGATCCAGCGCCTGCTTTTGTAACTCGAGAGCTTCATCGTAATTGCCCTGTTCTTCATAGATCTTTCCTTTGTTAGACAGGGTCAGGGCTTTATTAGGATGATCTCCCTCTGAGAGTTCTTTCCAGACATCCAGTGTCAGGTCCATGTAGGCTAGCGCATCCTGATAATTTTTCTGAAACCGATGTGCAAAAGCCATGTTGGTGTAGCAAAAAGCTATTTTTTCGTGATTCTCACCATAGACTTTCTTGTAGATATCCAGTGTTTTATCAAAATAAATAATAGCCTGAAGGAAGTCAGTTTCGGTATAGAATAAGCCCAGGTTGATGTACGAATCTGCCAGGGACGGCGCATCGGATTCCAGTAAATTTTCACGAATAGCCAATCCTTTTTCCAGGTAATCAAGAGCTGTTTCGAGATTGCCGTTGTTAAAATAAATGACACCAAGGCTATTGTAGCATTGAGCGGCTGTAAGACTATTGGGGTCTGCGAGGTTTTGCTCAGCCTCAGTCAGGGCTTCCAGGGCCAGATCGTTTCGCCCTATTTCCAGGTACTGCTGACCTTTTTCCAGAAGTGACTCCTGTCCGAAAACTGTGAATGCTTTTAATAAAAATCCCAGTAGAATAATTCTCTTCATCACTAAAACCGGTAAACGTAACTAAAACTTAATACATGTTTACGGGTAAGGCCATCGGGATTCACTTCCCTATCGGCCAACTTCAATCCAAAAATTGCTTTTACACTGTTGTTGACGTTGAAGTGGTAGCCTGCACTTGTCAGTGCGGAAAGCGCCAAACCAGTTGTATTATCTATTTTAAACAATTCGTCCGTTGCTTCATCATATATCCCATCATTGTCCGTATTGAAATTCCATCTTCTGTCTTTGGTAATACGGTAGATCGGGAGCAGACCGATGCTGAAATTGTAGTTTAGAAAACGGAAATTTCGTTCTACCCTGAGCATCACATCCGTACCTCTTTTCAGGTGATTGGCCAGGTTGTTATTCTCCAGGTAATTTTCATCAGGATAATCCAGCCACTGACCCCACCGGAAGTCATTTTCATTTTGATGGATCAGAGGAATTTGAATGCCGGTAGCGAACAGCCACTTTTCTGTAATGTATGAAGCTCCTGCCACAGCATCGTAGGTTCCGAGGCTCACCTGATAGTACATAGGTAAGTCTCCACCTGGCCCATGTTCAGTATTTGTATTTTCAAGATCTGACCTGCCGGAAGGAATTTTAGCTCCGAGTGTAATTCCCAGCGAGGCATTGTTTTCTAAGGGGATCGTACGGGAGGCACTGATGGAGATATCACCTAACCCCTGTGTTTCTCCCAGGTTTCCTGTTACCGTCTGGTAGGGTACTTTCACCTGTACGGAGTTGTAGTCGTTGATTCCCACAGCCACATCGAGTGTATAAACAGTGATAACAGGGCTTAGGTTGCTTTGCCCGTGATAGTAGTTGAGCTCGACGGAGCGTAGTTTGAAGTCAATTTTTTTGCTGTAATCCTGGTCGGGTTTCATAGCCCCCATGGTACAGAAACCTGCATCACTGCAGCCCTGCCCATTTAACAAGGTGTGGGCGCTAAGAATAATTGTGAGCACTAAAAATAGCCGCATGGTCAAATATTTGGTTAAAAAGTGATCTTGAAATCCATAGCCGGAGGCAAATTGCCTGATCTTTCTTAAAAAAGTACCAATGAAAGTAAGAATTTTTAATTTTTTCACCAATTGAATTAAACCTTTTTGTGATGATCCTGTCCAAGGAGCAAATCAATAAGAAATTAAAACGAATAAGATCATGAAGAGATTTGCTTTTTTATCAATTGCCCTGGTAGTACTTTCTTTCACCGCTTGTCAGCAAGATGAAGACACCTTTAGCGATGCTGCACTGGAAGAACTCGATGTAAATACAGAGGTGGCTGCTGAGTCCAGCCTTGAAGATGTAGACCTCATAGCAGAAGCAGGTATGGAAACCCTCAGCGAGTCCTCGGAAGGAAGGCACCGGAGGGATGAGATCCTGAATTGTGCAGTTGTGGAAAAAGACACCGTCAACAAAGTCGTTACAATTGATTTTGGGGATGGGTGTGAAGGACCGAATGGGGTAGTTCGAAGTGGTAAGATCATTATCGAATACAACCAGAGAAGGTATGAGCCCGGAGCTTATCGCATTGTCACTTTTGAGAATTTCTCTGTGGATAGTGTCCAAATAGAAGGAGTTCGTAAGCTGGAAAATACCACTGACTCCACAAGCACTCTGAAATTTGATGTGACGCTTACGGGCGGAAAACTTACATTTCCGGACGGGACCGCTTATACCAGAGAGGCTGAGCATACCAGAAACTGGTTCCGAACCAGCGACCGTTTAGATGACTATGCTACACTTACGGGTGAGGCTGATGGTGAAAACAGGGATGGGGAAACCTATCGAATCCAGATTCTGGAGGAGCTGGTTTTCACCAGAAGATGTCGGGTTGACAGGATTATTGTTCCTGTAGCAGGTGTGATCCAGAAAACCGTAGGAGATAAAATCGCAACTATTGATTTTGGCGATGGCGAATGTGATAACATCGCAGTAGTAACGATCGATGGTGAAAGTAAGCGAATAGAGATCTATCCGCACGGACGCAGAAGGTTATAAATGGAATGCCTGAAGGCTTTCAGGTAGGTTGGTCGCGCCGAAAGGTGCGGCCTTTTTCCTTTTTTCAGCTTTAGTTTTCGGCCGTAAATACGTAGCTGATAATATTTGCGCCCATCTTTAAAGCCTTTTGTCTCACTGCTTCAGGGTCATTGTAGATGATCTGGTCCTCCCAGCCGTTGCCAAGGTCTGATTCATAACTGTAGAAACACACCAAACGACCTTCGTAAAAGAGACCAAAGCCCTGGGCGGGTTTTCCGTCGTGCTCATGGATTTTTGGAAGTCCACCCGAAAAATCATATTTCTGATGGTAGATGGGATGGTCGAAGGGTAGCTCCACAAACTCCAGGTTCGGGAATACTTTTTTCATCTCCAGCCTTATGAACTGATTCAGCCCATAGTTATCATCGATATGCAGAAACCCTCCGGAGGTCAGGTAATTTCTTAAGTTTTCCGCCTGACGATCACTGAAAACCACATTGCCATGACCTGTGAGGTACACATACGGATACAAAAACAGGTCAGGGCTCCCTACCGCTACAATGTCCTCTTCGGATGCCAGGTTGGTGCCCAGGTTTTTGTTGCAGAACTCAATCAGATTTGGGAGAGCTGTTTTATTAGCATACCAGTCCCCGCCTCCTTCATATTGGAGCTTGGCCAGGCGGAGCTGCTGACCGGAGGAGGTGAGACTTAGTGCAAGTAGTAGAAATGATAAAAGTAGCCGCATCATTTAGTTAGTACTGATAATGGTCTCTATTTGTTCCCAATCCAGCTGGGTAAAGTTATCAATAATCCATTTTGCCGGGAGCTCTTCCCGTGTATGTGAGGTAGCGAGTGCCACTACTTTGGCACCTGCACTTGTTCCTGCTTTGATCCCCGAAACGGCA
Organism: Marinoscillum sp. HNIBRBA16962; assembly: GCF_057801515.1. NCBI lineage: Bacteria > Pseudomonadati > Bacteroidota > Cytophagia > Cytophagales > Reichenbachiellaceae > Marinoscillum > Marinoscillum sp. HNIBRBA16962. The sequence continues at coordinate 1,997,818 of NZ_CM173603.1, forward strand.
TCTTCAAAGACAATGCAGTTTTCCGGTTTTCTGTTTATCATTTCAGCACACTTGAGGTACACTTCAGGATCAGGCTTGCCATGTACCACCATGCTGTCATCCACTACACCCTTGAAGTATTTTCTCAGATTCAGATCATCCAGGGTAAATTCTACATTGACTTTTGGAGCAGAGGTGCCTACTACCATAGGAACATTCTTTGCTTTAGCTGTTTCGAGGAGCTGGATCAGGCCGGGAGTGGGAGTGCGATGTTTGGCGTATAGTTCGCGATACACCGATTCTTTTTCTGATCCGATCTGGTGAGCTTCTTTCGGGGGTACATCTCTGTTGAAAACCACCTTCATGAGTTTATTTAAGGTCCTTCCGTTCATCTTCTCCCTGTAAAATTCCTCATCGATGGTTACACCATGTTTCGCAGCAATTTTTTGCCAGGCCATGTAATGGTATTCGTGGTTGTCCACAATAACACCATCCATGTCAAAAATCAATCCGATATCTTTCATTCAAATAGTTCTTTTATTGGTTCGCCGGTTACGGCAGCATTAGGTACTGATATGTTCAGGAGCATTGAGAGTGTGGGAGCAATATCACAAATGGTGGTCTTACGCACGGTTTGTCCTTTTTTTACACCCACACCATAAAACAAAAGTGGAACATGCGTATCGTAAGTATAGCCGGACCCGTGTGAGGTGCCTTTACTTCCATAATCACCCCCAAGATATCCTGGTTTCATTAGCATAAGTATGTCCCCGGATAGTTTTCGGTTATATCCATTTAGCAATAATTTTTTTAGCGGGTCCGAATAATCAAACCTGTTTAAGTCGCTGCTAAGCAGTACGTCGGAGACAGGATCAAACTCCAGAATAAGGTTAGCCACTTCTCGTTGTACTTCACTGATGTCTTTTCCTGTTTCTTTGATCAATGGTCTGTTTAAAAATACCTGATCATTGGAAACATCCAGTATCCAGTTGCCTTTACCATAGAGTTTATTTACTCCTTCCTGAATTTTCTGACCAACATCCGAGTAATCAATGAATCCTCCGGGGAGGTTATGATCCGCGAGAAACTGCGGGTTTGCCACCGCCCCGTGATCGGCAGTCAGGAAAACCAGGTAATTTCCTTCTCCGATCTTTTCATCCAGGTAGTTCAGAAATGATTCTATATCCCGATCCAGTCGCAGGTAGGTATCTTCCAGCTCGATGGAGTTTGGAGCGAAATTGTGGCCTATGTAGTCAGGGGAAGAAAGGCTGACAGCTAAGAAGTCCATACTTTCACTTTGGCCCAGCGCTTCTCCTTCGATCGCAGCTCTGGCCAGGTCCAGCACCAGGCTGTTGCCAAAAGGAGTAGTCCTTATAAGCCCGTAAGGATCGTTTTTTAGTCTTAATTTTTCCAGGTCATAGGGAAAGGTAGGGGTTTCCTTGCCATCAAAGCCTCTTTCATATGGAGAGTTATCTGCAGTGCTTTGTGTGTAGGTATCAATAGGATAAAGCGTTTCCCAAACCTGATTGCTGTACTTATCAACCAGCTTTTTCTTGTTGAACTTGTCTACCCAACCTGGCAACTCATCAGCATAAAAACTGGAAGTTATAAACTCACCCGTACGCGAATCATACCAGTAGGCTCCATCCGGAGTATGGCCTGCAGGTAAAACAGCGCCTCTGTCTTTTATTGATACTCCTATTACTTTAGACCGGAAGTTTGTGGTCAACTTCAGTTCATCCGTTATGGTGTTGACCTGCAGATTCTTTGGAGATATTTTTCCTGCCATTTCGCTTCCCCCCACATTACTTGCTAAAGTGTCTCCCACACAGTAGACCGATCGGTCCAGCTCCCTGTTATACCAGTTGTTGCTGATGATGCCGTGGTATTTTGGGGTGGTTCCTGTGTAAATGGAAGCATGGCCCGGAGCGGTGTAAGTTGGAATGTAATTGTAGTGAGTATTTTTAGCCTCAAACCCTTCAGACATCATGCGCTTAAAACCGCCTGTGGAGAATCTGCTTTCAAACCGCTGTAAATAATCGTTACGCATTTGATCCACAACGATACCGACTACCAGTTTGGGTTTGGAAGGCTGAGCGGGTAAATGAAATACGCCAGTTAAAAAAAGTGTAAGTACTAATGAGCTTTTCATGAATGCTGCTTTGTTTCCAGAGGCCTAATGTAAACGAGTGGTTTTATTCAGGCATTATTATCAGGTTATTTTTCACTGTTTCAGTTGAAATAACGGTGGATCATTTCAGCAATAAGCCCGGTCCAGCCTGTCTGATGAGAAGCTCCAAGCCCGGATCCGTTATCGCCGTGAAAGTACTCATAAAATAGAATATAGTCCTTAAAATGGGGGTCGGTTTGAAACTTTTTGAGATCACCGTATACGGGTCTGTTGCCATCTTTATCCTTTTTAAAGATTTTGATCAATCGCATACAGATCTCACGGGTTATTTCCCTCAACGTATGTTGCTGTCCGCTTCCAACCGGAAATTCTACCTTATAATCATCGCCATAATAATAGGAGTATTTTAAAAGCGATTCCAGGATCAAATAGTTCACCGGAAACCAAATAGGTCCGCGCCAGTTTGAGTTACCTCCGAAGAAGGATGAATCTGATTCACCCGGCAGGTAAGACACTTCCAGTTTGTGATCTTCCACCTCCATTTTATATGGGTTTTTCAAGTGGTATTTGGATAGTGCGCGGATGCCAAATTCAGAAAGAAACTCATTTTTATCAAGCATTCTTTCCAGGATCTTTTTTAATCTAAAGCCTCTCAAAATACTCAATAGTCTTCGCTCTCCCTGGCCTGGTTCTTCCCACCTGGACACGAGGGAGGCCAGTCTTGGACGCTCTTTGAGAAAAAACTCCAGTTTTTCCCTGAATTCCGGAAGCTTATTATAGGTTTCTGCTTTTAGTATTTCAATGGCAAATAGAGGGATTAACCCCACCATAGACCGAACCTTCATTCGTTGGTTTGGCTGGTCCGGGGTGTGCATCACATCGTAGTAAAAGTTATCCTCATCATCCCATAGATCCACGTTGGTGTCTCCTATGTTGTTCATAGCTCCTGAGATGTAGAGGAAGTGCTCAAAAAACTTGATGGCCATATCCTGGTACACGGGGTACTCCTCAGATAAATCCAGTGATATTCGAAGCATATTGAGCGAAAACATGGCCATCCAGCTCGTGCTATCCGCCTGTTCCAGGTGAGCATCTTCCACGATGGGGTGGTTTCGGTCAAAAACTCCAATGTTGTCCAATCCCAGGAATCCACCCTGAAAAATGTTTTTGCCCTCCTGGTCTTTTCGGTTAACCCACCAGGTAAAATTGATAGTGAGCTTATGAAAAGCTTTCTGCAGGAAATCGTAATCAGGTTTGCCTTGCATTTGCCGGTCTATCTGATACACTCTTAATACTGCCCAGGCATGTACAGGTGGGTTCACATCACTAAAATTCCACTCATAAGCGGGTATCTGTCCATTAGGGTGAATGTACCGTTCTTTAAGGAGAGTCAGAAGCTGCTCCTTGGCAAAATCAGGGTCAATTCGGGCGATCGGGATACAGTGGAAGGCAAGGTCCCATGCTGCGTACCAGGGGTATTCCCATTTATCAGGCATGGAAAGAACATCATGGTTAAATAAATGTTGCCAGTCCGAATTTCTCCCTTCTTTTCTATTTTCTGACGGCTTGAGCCTTCCGGGATCTCCGTGAAGCCAGTTTTTGATGTTGTAGTAATAAAACTGTTTACTCCACATCATGCCTGCCCATGCCTGACGCTGAATGTTTCTTAAATCCCCATCGGCAATCTTTGCCTGCTTGGCTCTGTAAAATGAGTCGGCTTCTGCTTTTCTTTCAGCGAAGGTTTCATCAAAGTTGCTGAATGGTTCTTCCTGTTCATGGGAAGAAAAGCGGACTTTTACTGTTTTACATCCCCCCGCTGGGATGGTAAGCTTAAATATACCAGCTCCCTTTGTTCCTTTTTTCTGAGGGTTGGTAGTTTTTTCCCCTCTTGTGATGTAGTCATTGATGGCATCCTTCGGGTAACTGGATTCTTTGTTTGCTAAGCCATATAATCTTACCCTGTTGGTAGTATTGTCACAATATGCCTGCTCAATGATCTGGTTATCAAAATAAATGTGATAGTTGCCAAGCAGGTGATGCTCGACCAACATCTTTTGATTGTCTTTTTCTGAAAGCTGGGGCTTAACCTTGTCCCTCCCGGAAGACCAGGTATTTCTAAACCATATCGTAGGTAAAATGGTTATTTCCGCGTCTTTATCGCTACGGTTGCATACCTCTGCTTTAAAAAGAAAATCATCAGGGCTTGCTTTAGCATACTCAAGGAAAATGTCAAAGTATTCATCCTTGTCAAAGAGGCCTGTATCAAGAAGTTCAAATTCTTTTTCTTTTTTAGAGCGCTTTTTATTTTTCTCCACCAGCTCGGAATAGGGAAACTCATGAATGGGATACTTATATAGCATCTTCATGTAGGAGTGAGTAGGAGTGCTGTCGAGGTAGTAATACAGTTCTTTTACATCTTCCCCGTGATTACCCTCATGGCTTGTAAGGCCGAAAAGGCGTTCTTTCAGGATACTATCGTTTCCGTTCCAAAAAGCCCATGCAAAGCAGATACGCTGATCAGCGTTGGAGAATCCTCCTATACCGTCCTCACCCCACCGGTAGGATTTACTGCGTGCCTGATCGTGTACAATGCTTTCCCAGACATTGCCGGATTCAGTGTAGTCCTCACGTACTGTTGCCCATTGCCTTTCCGAAAGGTACGGTCCCCATTCCTTCCAGGTCATGCCTTCTCTTGATTCCGCTAACCGTTTTTCTTCCCGGGTCATTATAAAAATTTCATTAAAACTTGCTTTGCTTAAAAAAATGTAAAAAAGCCTCGATTTGCCACCAATGGGGAGACTTTTAGTTTGTTTTAATCGGCTAATCAAGAGAAAATTAAGGATAATTCAAATCGATCTAAAAAATCAATTTAGCGTTTGATCGATTCTGCTAATTTTGCGGGATGACAGATAAAATACTTATTCTGGATTTTGGTTCACAGTACACACAGCTTATCGCGCGCCGTGTGAGGGAACTGGATGTCTATTGTGAAATCCATCCTTTCAATCATTTTCCTAAACCTGATAAATATACAAAGGGAATTATCCTGTCCGGATCTCCGTGCTCGGTGCTGGATGAAGGGGCTCCTGATCTTGACATCAAGAGTCTGGAGGATTATCCGATCCTTGGAGTATGCTATGGAGCTCAACTGCTTGCTTATAAGCATGAAGGAAAAGTTACGCCATCTGATCACAGAGAGTACGGTCGTGCCAGGCTGGCTCATATCAATGCGCATTTTGACCTGTTGAAAGAGATAGAGATCGGTAGCCAGGTGTGGATGTCACATGGTGATACGATCACAGAGCTCCCTGAAGACTTCCAGGTTATAGCCAATACGGAGAGTATCCCTGTCGCTGCATATAAGATCGAAAATAAGCCCATTTATGGGATTCAGTTTCATCCGGAGGTAACTCATACCCTGGATGGGAAGACCCTCCTGCGTAATTTCGTTGTACATATATGCGGAGCTGCACAAGACTGGACACCCGATATTTTTGTAGAAAATACTGTCAGAGAACTACAGGAAAAGCTCGGTGACGATAAAGTAGTCATGGGGCTTTCAGGGGGTGTTGACTCTTCTGTGGCAGCTACTTTGATCCATCAGGCTATTGGAAAGAATCTTTATTGTATTTTTGTGGATAATGGTCTTTTAAGGAAGAACGAATTTCAGGATGTGTTGAAGTCTTACGAGGGGCTTGGGCTGAATGTAAAAGGTGTGGATTCGCGAAATGAGTTTTATAAAGCATTAAAAGGCCTTACAGATCCGGAGGACAAAAGAAAAGCGATCGGGAAAGTATTTATTGAAGTATTTGACCGGGAGGCTCATAAAATAAAAGATGTTAAGTGGCTTGGGCAAGGAACGATCTATCCCGACGTTATTGAATCGGTTTCGGTAAATGGCCCCTCTGTGACTATTAAGTCTCACCATAATGTAGGTGGACTGCCGGAAAAAATGAATTTAAAAGTGGTGGAACCATTAAACACATTGTTTAAGGATGAAGTGAGAAATGTGGGTAAGACATTGGAGATCCCACAGTTTATTCTGGGGCGGCATCCGTTTCCCGGTCCGGGTCTTGGTATCCGGATCCTTGGAGATATTACACCGGAAAAAGTGAGGATACTTCAGGAAGTAGATGACATATTTATCGGTGGACTTAAGCAGGAAGGCCTTTATGACGAAGTATGGCAGGCCGGAGCTGTTTTACTGCCTGTCCAGTCCGTGGGGGTAATGGGGGATGAGCGAACTTACGAGCAGGTTGTTGCGCTGCGCGCAGTAGCCAGTCATGATGGTATGACCGCTGATTGGGTTCACCTTCCATATGAGTTCCTGGCTAATGTTTCAAATAAAATTATCAATAAAGTAAAAGGAGTTAACCGGGTAGTTTATGATATTAGCAGTAAACCACCCGCTACGATCGAATGGGAGTAAATCGTTAAAAAAACCTTCAACCAAACTACTGATTTTGATACGAACAGCCCTAATCATTCCTCTTTTAGTCATTTCGATGACCGCTTTGGCGCAAAATGACCAGGCGGAATACCTGGAAGCTAAGCGACTTTTTAATTCCCAACAGTATACCAGTGCCAAAGCAGCTTTTAGATCTTTGGCAGATAGCGATGTTTTTGGAAAATACGCTGGTTACTATTTTGGCCTGAGCGCTTATCACTCAGGAGATACTACTGTAGCGCTGGATATGTGGAGGCAGCTTCTCCTCAATTTTCCACAATGGGATCAAAGGCCGGAGCTACTGTTTTGGTTGTCCTATGTCAATTTTCAACAAGGCAATTACCATCAGGGACTTTCCTTTGCCTCACAGCTTACTGAGGAAACCGTCAATGCGGAGGCTGAAAATGCCATGATCTCTAAGTTTATCTGGCCACTGCCAGTGGAGAGAGTTCAAAAGATCTATGAGCGCAATCAGGAAAACCGGGAACTGGCCAGCATCCTGGTAAGAAAGATGAATGCAATGCCTTTTGAGGAGCGAGATGCGCAAACCATTGACCGGTTGATAGATAAGTGGGACTTTGAGGTCGTGGAGATAGAATCCGTAGAGTTACCCACCATCAGGAAAAAAGAATATGACGTAGGTGTGCTTCTTCCATTTCTGTTTGAGTCTCTGGATAATACCAGTGTAGTGGAGCAAAATGCTTTGGTCATGGATATGTACCAGGGGATGCTTTTAGCAGCAGAGGACCTTAAGGGCAGAGGAAGGCCCATAAACCTATGGCCTTATGATACGAAAAAAAGTAAGGAAGTTACAGAGCGCATTTTGCAAAGAGAAGAAGTAAAGAGCCTGGATCTGATCGTAGGGCCACTGTATCCGGGCCCTAATGATGCGGTCAACTCCTTCTCATTGAAACATCTGATAAATACAATTAACCCCATTTCCTCTAATGGCGAGGTGGTGGGAGGCAATCCTTTGTCATACTTAGCAAGACCCAGCTATGAGACCATGGCACTGAAGGTAGCAGAGCTTGCCATACAGGAGGGAGATAGCAGCAATAGGTGTGCGATGATCTTCTATGAAGATAATTCGAGAGATTCTGCATTCGCTGCTACCTATAAGCAAAGGATAGAAGAAGAGGGCTTTGAGGTTGTTTGGTATCAATCATTGAATAGGGAAAATTCCAAGGAGGTCCTGGATGCCCTTGGTTCCCAGTACGATGTATACCTGACTGAAGAAGAAGCTGATTCCATCCAATTATTGCCCGGCAGGTTTGTACGAAACAGAAGGATTAGGGCTGATGAGTTCAGGAGGATGGAAAGAGAACAGAATAATGATCTGATCCCACCTGATCAAAAGTTTACATTGCCTGTCAGCTATGATGAAGGAAAGAATGAAATCGTTTATTATGAGAAGAAATATACGATCCGTCCGGATAGCATAGGGCATATCATGGGAGCCACCAGAAGTAACCTTTATGCAAATAACATGATCAGTGCCGTAGAAACCCGAGCAGACAGTATCCGGCTTTACGGATATGGAGACTGGCTGGACTTTACCATGCTGTCATATGACCAGCTTGGCAGGTTGGGGGTAGCGCTTGCTCATCCGGACTTTATTGATTATGATAAGTACACAGTTGACGAGCTTAAAGTTCGTTTTCACCGAAGGTTTAAAACAAATCCTTCCATAAACCATTTTAGAGGATATGAACTCCTATGGTATGTTGGTAATGCCATGCATGAGCACGGAAAGTATTTCCAAAAAGGAACAAAGGGGGGAGGATTTAAAGAAGGCAGGATTTTTGAAGGGTTCAGGTACGAATCCGGGAATGACAACCAGGTAGTTCCCATTGTCCGGTTCAGGGATGCAGTACTTGAGGTAGTGAATAAATCAAATTATGAAGATTGAGAAAAGTAAATCACTTTTTAGCAGAGCAAACAATTTTATTCCAGGCGGTGTCAATTCGCCGGTTAGGGCATTCAAGGCAGTAGGGGGGGACCCGATATTTTTTAAGTCCGCCGAAGGTGCTTATATGCATGATGAGGATGGTAATAGTTACATTGACCTCATCAACTCATGGGGACCGATGATCCTGGGGCATGCTAACCCTGATGTAGAGGAGGCCATTATTGAGGCGGTTCAGGGCTCACCTTCGTTTGGAGCACCGGCTGAGAAAGAAGTTTTAATAGCGGAGCTGATCTGTCAGATGGTGCCATCTATTGAAAAGGTACGGATGGTAAATTCCGGAACGGAAGCTACCATGTCTGCAATTCGAGTGGCCAGGGGCTATACCGGCAAAGACAAGTTTATCAAGTTAGAAGGCTGCTATCACGGGCATGGTGATGCATTTCTCATAGCTGCGGGGAGTGGAGCCATGACCATGGGTACTCCAAACAGTCCGGGCGTGACGAAAGGTACCGCAAAGGATACCTTATTAGCTCCATACAATGATGTGGAGGCAATTGAAAAACTCGTAAAAGAGCATAAGGGTGAAATAGCTGCTATCATGCTGGAGCCTGTGCCTGGAAACATGGGTTGTGTGGCACCACGAAATGGATATCTGGAGGAGTTGCGAGCGATTTGTGACAGAGAGGGTATTGTGTTGATCTTTGATGAGGTGATGACTGGTTTTCGGTTGGCTAAAGGTGGTGCTCAGGAACGATATGGCGTAACACCTGATATGACGACATTGGGTAAAATTATTGGTGGCGGCTTGCCGGTAGGGGCCTACGGAGGAAAAACTGAAATCATGGATTATGTCTCTCCTGTAGGTCCGGTATACCAGGCTGGTACCCTTTCAGGAAACCCTGTTGCCATGGCTGCCGGATATACCATTCTGAAGTATCTGAATGATCATCCAGAGGTATATGGAAAGCTGGAGTCCATAACCAGGCGAATTGTTGCAGGCTATAAAGAAACACTGGAGATCCTTGGGCTGAACTATACGATCAATCAGGTTGGAAGTATGTACAGCATGTTCTTTACTGACCAGAAGGTGACAGACTTTGAGACAGCAAGATCCTGTAATACAGAGCTGTTTGGAAGGTACTTCAAAGAAATGCTGGAGCGGGGAGTTTATCTTGCACCATCCCAGTTTGAAACACTGTTTGTATGTGCGGCGATTTCTGATAAGGATATAGATAAGATAGTCCGCTCCAACGATGAGAGCTTAAGGTCCGTATTAGACCTGTAGCGGAGATAAGGTCAACGGGCTTTCGGTAGAAAGCGTTTACCAGGGACTTGTATATATATTCTGCATCAGTCGCAGTTTTGTGTTGGTTCAAATTGCTGCAATCCGTGCTTATTTTAGGTTTTTAAAAGACAATTCTCCAGACTCCAAGTTAAAGATAATGCCGCCTTTGAAGGTTTAACCGTAAATTGCAAATATGGGGTTGCTCATTACTTATTTAGTTCTTGCGATTTTTGTTTCCTTTCTGTGTTCTATCCTGGAAGCGGTGTTACTTTCTGTCACCCCGTCCTATATAGAAGCGCTAAAAGAAGAAGGAAAGACGGCATTGCAAAGAAGTCTGAATACCCTAAAACAGGACATAGATAAGCCTCTGGCGGCTATTTTGTCTTTCAATACTATAGCTCATACCGTGGGTGCTGCAGGAGTGGGGGCCCAGGCCGCCAAAATTTTCGGGGATGCTTACCTGGGCCTGACATCCGCTGTACTTACCTTACTCATTCTAGTGTTTTCAGAGATCATACCTAAAACCATAGGTGCCAGCTATTGGAGGTCTTTGTGTGGGTTTACCGTAAAAACCCTGAAAATACTGATGTGGCTAATGTACCCTTTGGTTGTATTATCCCAGGGTATTACACGTATCCTGTCTAAAAACGGGAAACAAAGCTCGTTTAGCCGCGAAGAAGTATCCGCGATGGCAGATATCGGTGAGCGTGAGGGTATTTTTCATTCCACCGAATCCAGGATGCTAAAAAGTATGGTGAGGTTTCGGCAGGTGAGTGTGGAGGGCATCATGACTCCTCGTACAGTGATGGTCATGGTACAGGAAAACCTGAAAATCACCGACCTGTTTAAGTTGCCAGACTTTGATAAGGTGACCCGGATTCCTGTGTATGGGAAAAACCGGGATGATATTACCGGCTATGTCCATAAACACGAGGTACTGACTATGCTTGCTAAAGACAAACATGACCTGAGACTCAGTGAAATAAGACGGTCTATCCTCCTTGTAGACAAAGAGATGCGTGTATTGGAGGTTCTTGACAGGTTTATCAAGAGCAAAGAAAACATTGCCCTGGCTACAGACCGGTATGGTACTGTCTCCGGCTTGGTGACTATGGAGGATGTGATGGAAACAGTACTGGGAATCGAGATTATGGACGAGTTTGATAGCGTGGAAGACATGCAGTTGCTGGCCAGGAACCGATGGAAAAAACGGGCAGTTGCGCTGGGTATCTTGGATCCTGATGAAACCACAGGATCACAAAGTAAAGCAACAAAAGATGCCATTCAATATGGGATTACCGGAGGCCAGCAACCCGGAGGAGAAAATCCTGGGGACAGTGCAAAAGAATAAACCAACCATATTGACCCGAAATCTTCATGATCCGGACTTTAGTTTCGAGAAGATCTCAGGAGCTGAAGTGCTCCCATAGCTGCTCCCATTCATCCGCTAAAGAACCCTCAAACACCGGTTTATTGGCTCTGTTGTACCAATACCCTGCATTAAACTTGTCACCTTCTTTTCGGTGCAGGTAAGCATGTATCCAGGCAGCCTCCGGTGTGTTTAAATCCTGAATAAGGTTGTGAGCCTGCTCCCAGTTTCCGTTTTTGTCTTCTTCCAGTGCTTTTATATACGTTTCTTGTGCCATGCGGTAAAGTTGCAAAAACCATCCAAGAAAGAAAATTAAAGTGATGATCCGTCTTTTTTATGATAATATGGCAAGGTTATTCTCCTTAAAATTGTTCTTTAAGAAAGGGATAAATGATTTGTCCTATAAATTATTAAAGACGAATAATATCTATATTTTTGCTGGAAAATTAAAAGAATATTTCGCTGATGCAAATAGGTGTTCTTAAATCCCAATCGAGCCCATTGGTTCCATTGGTGCCGGGGTTGGCATCCAAGTATATAAAAGAAGGATATGAAGTAAAGGTAGAAAGAGGTGCTGGTGAGTCATCATTTTATTCGGATGAGTTGTATCAGGAGGAAGGAGTTTCGATTGTAGAGCGTGATGAGGTACTTTCTGGTAGTGATGTTATCTTACTAGACGAGTTTATTTCATCAGCCGAGCTTCAAAAAACCGGAGAAGATACTATTCTGATCGGAAAGTTCAATGTGCTTTCCAATCCTGAACTGATCGCTGATCTGAAGCAAGCCGACCGTTTGATTTTTAGCCTGGATATGGTTCCCAGGTCTTCTATTGCGCAATCAATGGATGTACTCTCCTCACTTGCTTCATTAGCAGGGTATAAAGCTACGGTTCTGGCGGCAGATCTTTTCCCCGGCTACTTTCCAATGATGACCACAGCAGCGGGTACGGTGCCACCTGCACGAGTGTTGGTTTTGGGAGCCGGAGTAGCTGGTCTTCAGGCTATTGCCACGGCTAAGCGGTTGGGGGCGTCGGTTGAGGCTTTTGATGTCAGAAGTGCAGTAAAAGAAGAAGTGGAAAGCCTTGGAGCAAAATTCATTGAGGTTGAAGGAGCAACGGAGGACCGGGGAGCAGGTGGATATGCGGTGGAGCAATCTGAAGACTACATCCGCAAGCAGAAGGAACTTGTTCATGAAAAAGCGAGCAAGTCAGATATTATTATTACCACAGCTAATATTCCAGGCAGAAAAGCTCCTCTGTTGATAGAGAAAGCTACCGTGAAAGAAATGCGTCCGGGCAGTGTAATCATAGACATGGCCAGCGGTTCAGGGGGCAATTGTGAACTTTCCCAGGATCAGAAGCAGATTGAAGTAAACGGAGTTACAATTCTTGGTAACTCCCGATTGTTTCACTCGCTTCCTAAAGAGGCCAGCCGCTTATATGCAAATAACCTGTTCAACTTCCTCAAATTTATCCTGAAAGATGGGGTGGAAAGCATCCCTTATGATCATGAGATCGTATCAAAAACGCTCATTGCCGGAGCAGGAGTGCCGGAAATAACCATCTAAAGCTTTTACTATGTCTGAAATCATTCAATTCATCGAAGAAAATCCGATGACCCTTTACATGTTGGTCATGGCCTTTTACCTCGGCTTTGAGCTAATATCTAAAGTTCCTACCGTACTTCATACACCACTTATGTCGGGTGCAAATGCTATCAGTGGTGTAGTCATTATCGGAGCAATCCTCCTTGTGAGGCAATCTGCATCGGATGACTATATATCCCTTGGTTTTGGCTTTTTAGGGATAATCCTGGGAATGATCAATGTAGTTGGTGGTCATGCTGTGACCAACCGAATGTTAGAAATGTTTAAAAAGAAATAAGCAAGCCTTTCTTGGAGTAACTATGCAGGCAATCATCAACCTATCCTATTTAATTTCTGTCATTTTTTTAATAGCCGGCCTCAGGAGGCTGAGTCACCCATCTACAGCACGGAATGGAAATATCGTGGCTGCAATTGGTATGGGATTGGCTATAGTGGCTTCTATGATTGCTCCCCTTGATAAAGGGGGCGATAATTATTTACTGATCATTATAGCGCTCGTTATTGGTGCAGTTATTGGCTTGGTTATGGCAAAGAAGGTGGAGATGACTGCCATGCCGGAGCTCGTTTCTTTGTTTAATGGACTTGGAGGAGCCTGTGCTGTAGCTATTTCCGTAGTAGAATTATACAATTATCACTTTATATTTAATGGGGAGCTGGGAGGTGAAGTACACCCTGTCAAACATCTTACGACCCTTTTGGCCATGTTTATCGGCGCTGTTGCTTTTACGGGAAGTCTCATTGCTTACGGCAAGCTTTCAGGTAAAATTAAGGATTGGAAAATCCCATCTGCCGGCATTCTAAATATTGCTTTATTGATTATAATTCTCGGCATTGTTGGTTTTTTAATATGGACGCAAAATCCATTACTTATCATTCCATCACTTGTTCTTCTCCTTTCCCTTTTGTATGGGGTAACCTTTGTTCAGCCAATTGGCGGGGCAGATATGCCCGTCGTTATCTCGTTGTTGAATGCCTTTACGGGAGTAGCGGCAGCTCTGGCAGGGATCGTGTATAATAATCAAATGATGCTTATTGGGGGCATTTTGGTTGGTTCCTCCGGAACGATTCTTACTGTGGTCATGTGTCAGGCTATGAACCGGTCATTGCTTAATGTGATCATTGGCGGATTTGGTAGCTCAGCAGCAGCCGGAGCAGGCGAAGGCGAGCAGGTAGTGAAGGAGGCTACAGCCAATGACGTGGCAATCATGCTCCGCTACTCAGATAATGTGATGGTAGTTCCGGGCTATGGTATGGCTGTGGCACAGGCTCAAAAGACCATAAAGGAATTGGATAATTTACTTTCAGAAAATGGTGTAAACGTTCACTATGCCATTCATCCTGTAGCTGGCAGGATGCCCGGTCACATGAATGTACTGCTGGCTGAAGCGGATGTACCCTATCCAAAGCTGCTCGATCTGGATGATGCGAATGAATCCCTGACTGAAACAGACGTAACGCTGGTAGTAGGGGCCAATGATGTGGTAAATCCGGCTGCCCTTGATGATCCTTCATCACCAATTTATGGAATGCCGATCCTGGAAATCTTGAAGAGTAAGAATGTGATCGTCCTCAAAAGAAGTATGAATACAGGTTACTCAGGTATACAAAACCCACTCTTTTTCAAAGAAAAGACCAGGATGCTCTTTGGGGATGCTAAAAGTTCCATTCAGTCGCTGATCGACGAGGTGAAATCTCTGATTTAGGTCAGTGCGGATTCGGGGGATTAATGCAGGAATATGATTAAAAAAAGAAGGTGTCTCAAACACCTTCTTCATTATTTCTTCCGAACAAAAAATCACCCCTGATCCGTTATTTCTCCACCAGTTTCTCCATTGCTTCCAGTCCTTCCAAACCGGCTTTGTTTTGAATGGCGGTCTGATAAATAACAAAGTAACGCAAGATGTAACGATAGATCTCATCTTCCAGTTTGCCTTTCATGTCCTCTACCTGCACTAGAAAATCCCTTAGAATATCATGTGACTGGTCTTTTATGGTCAGGTTGATTGCAGGGAGGCACATGTGGTGCACCTCCTCTTTATAGGTACTGGAGATTTTCATATAAGTCCCAACAAAAGACTTGTCAGCCGTTCTGTAGAAATTTTCGAATTCAAAGATATAATCTGATGTAAGGTGTCCTTTTACATCTTTCTCCACATAATAGCCGTCCTTCATGTCCAGTCCAAGCTTATCCTTCTGAGGGTAACCTTTGGTTATGTACTTATACTCTTCCCAGGTTATTCCCTGGGCAAAACAAATTCCCTGAAATAGAACGGTTACAATTGCAAGTGATAGTAGTTGTTTTTTCATGGTAGCGGTCACATATTTTTAATGATACACAAATAGACAAAATAGAAAAGTAATGAATTTCATGCAAGTATATCGGGTTTTAAATCATATTTCTTACCTTTATCAGTACCCCTAAAACTTACTTTGTGAAGAAGATTACCGTCTTATTCCTCTTTTGGTTCGTGGTGAGCAGCTGTGAAGAAGAAGCCCGGGCTTTTGATTTTTCGAAAAACATTGATTTTGTTTTTCCGGTAAATCAAAGCGATATCACTGCGTATGATACTACTGCAATCCTTGATTTTAAAGACCATTCAGCTATTAATGATTACAAAAAGTATGCTGAAAGCTACCGGGTCAATGGTGTATCATTCAGTATTGAACCTCTGACAGATAATACAGCTCTTAGGGGTACATTCAGGGGAACTGTTTTGAGTGATGGTGCTGAGACAGAATTTTTTGTTCTGGAGGATTATGAAATTAATGCCACTAATCTGGTAACATTAAATGTAAGCAGTAGTCTGATACAGCAGTTAACCAATGACGTTAATGAAAGTGGACAAATCACACTCAGGCTAACCTTCACAGGCGATCAGCAACCCGGGTCGCTGATTTTTTCTCTGTATTTTGATACTACTGTTGCCGCTCAACTGGATTTTTGATATGAAGAAGGCTCTGCTGTTACTTTTTTCGGCTGTTTGTTTCGTGAATTTTTGTCGGGCACAGGAAGATGAAGAAGATATCTACCTTCAGATAGGAGATGAGGATGCCAGAAAATACCTTCAACGCTATTTGGAGCCTCTTTTTAACGGTATTGGCTATGGGTTTACCAGTGGATGGTACAATACAGCCGAAACACACGAGAGGTTTGGTTTTGATATTTCCATATCGGGAAATGTAGCATTTATACCCAGGGAAGCTCAGACTTTTCTGTTTCGCAATGATCAGTTTGATAAGATTCAGCTGGCGGATGGAACACAGGGTAATCTCCCTACCTTATTTGGTCCGCAAAGTAAGGTCGACCGTCCGGAGCTGATGGTCCGGAATGAAAACGGGGAGGAACTTGTTCGTGTATCATCTCCACCGGGAGCCATAGACTTTAAAAACAGGATTGGCGTTAATGCTGTTCCTGTCCCCATGTTTCAAGTGGGTGTAGGCATCATTAAAAAGACAGATTTGAAATTAAGGTTGATTCCCAAACTAACTTTTGGTGAGACCACAGTTTCGATGTTTGGATTAGGCGTGCAGCATGATTTGGCTCAGTGGTTTGATCGATTGGCTGTGAGGGACATAAGCATATCCTTCCTGGGTGCTTTTAACCGGTTGAAGGTTACAACCGGGTTGAATTATGATGAGCCTGAAACTGAAAACAATGAAGGAGTTTTTAGAATAAATGGCTTGAACCTACAGGCTATTGCCTCTAAAGAGTACATTGACCTGATCACCATTTTTGGAGGTGTAGGCTATAGTAGAGCCGGTTCCAGAACTCAGATTTTGGGCACTTATCCAATAGGTGATGAATACACAGACCTGCCGGATGACCCCATAGATTTCAAATACGGGAATAGCAGTATGAATCTTTCCATGGGTATTACCATTAAGTTATTGGCTATAACGGCTAGCGTTTCACATACCATTCAGAAATATCATGTAACCTCTGTGGGTTTAGGGGTGAGTATTCGGTAAGTTTTCTTTTTCGGAAATTCATTCGCAAATGAATTTCCGGCACCCACAAAGAATAATCGGCTAGCAGCATTCATTCATCGAAAAGAAGCTACAAACATCCTATCTTTTGAGATCATTGCGGGAACGAATACCCAGTTAGTCATGTCAAAACCGAATACTTTCAATATGCAAAAAATCTTAATTACCCCCTTTTTATTATGCGTTGTATTATTTGCGCAAGCGCAGAAAATCCCTTTTCAGGGAAAACTAACCCAAAATGACGAGCCCTTTTCCGGGTCTGTCACACTGGAGTTTTCCATAGCCAGTGCCGGGTGGACCGAAACCCATCCCGATGTTGGTGTCCTGGATGGCTTCTACAGTGTAGTACTGGGTAGTATCACTCCATTGCCGGATTCTTTATTTGATAATTCCGATGAGGTATCTATGGGGATCAATGTAGATGGTACGGATCTTTCTCCGGTCACCTTGTATGCTCCTTATGGAGCCAAAGCAGGCAGGTTTGTAATTAAAGAGTCTACCGATACTACTACTACAGCTCTGCAAGTTATAAATAATTCTACCGGTACTTCTTTTGGAACAGGATCCAGAACAGGAGCTTATGTAGAGGCTAAAGGAGAAGGACTGAACACAGGTCTTTTCGCGTACGCTGAAAATGGACGGAGTATTAATAACCAGACGGAGCTTACTGATCCGCAGGCGTATACTACAGGTCAGCTTTCATCTCTTTATGGTAACTCAGAAGTTGGTGGCAGAGCTCTACAGGCTCAATATACAGCTACTGGCCCCGGGCATGGTGTCGGACTTTCGGGCTATGCCGGAGGAGGTGGTACCAACTGGGCAGTATGGGGCCGGGCAAATTCCGGTGGCACCCCATCAGACTCTGCCCATGTAGGAGCATTTGTTGAAGCTTACGGATCAGGAACCGGTGAGCATTATGGAGTAAAGGGAATTGCTTATGGAGAAAATGCCAGCAGGAACGTAGGAGTTTATGGTATAGCATATAATGGAATCAATGAAAATTATGCGGGTTGGTTTGATGGTGATGTGAATGTCAATGGTACATTGATGGTCAACGGAGAGCCTTTCGGTGGCTCCAATTTCTCAACAGATAGTATTAAAACCAAAGATATCGTTCTGGAGGACCAGAGTGGAAATATGAAAGCCAACCTGCGGGTAAATGGCAATGGAAACGGCAATTTGCTTCTGTTTGATTCAAACAACCTCAATGGTGCATGGCTGGGCCATAACGGAGGTGGTGGCATCATGCAAATCGTAGGTTATGATACCGCAGGAGTCAATACTGGTGCTATGTTGGGGTATCATCCCGGCGGGTTGCCTTCATTGATTTTGGAAAGTAATAACAATGGTGACGGACCATTTTCACCTTTGGTTCACCTGAACACCTATGATGATGGATTAGGAAGTCACAAAGGAGAAATAAATATCAACTCCAGCGAACGTGTCAGACAGGGAGTCTCGAACGGTATCACTATGAGTATCAGTCCTCAGGAGCAGCCTTTTATTGAGCTGAAAGGAGGTAATGATCTCAATTGGGATGTAAGAGGCCAGTTTAGAGTGGACTCAGTAGGCACCATTGGTACTGCAGGACGACTGGAACTTCTTGGACCTTTGGGTAACGTAAGTGGAGATGTAAATAGTCTCTTTTCTGTGCAGGCAGCTAATGATCCGGGGGGAATTGATCCCACTGGTACGAGTGCCGAAATGTTTTTATGGGGAACCGAAACCCTCAACTTCCAGATTGGAGGTAAACCCTGGGAAGAAAATGACCACCCTACCTTCCAGATGTTTGGTTCTAAAACCGATGGAGGTGGTTGGTATCGGGCTAATGTTAATCTGGACGTCTATTCTGATGGTACTTATGATGCCGGAGTTTTAGCCCTACACAAGACCACTGAGGGTGCTGGTTATGAAACAGTTGTCCTGCAAAGCAATGGTATGAACAAAGGCGGACAACTTATTTTAAGAGATTCGGTTGCAAATGATCGGGTTGTTTTGTTTGATGATTTTGGGACAGGAAAGCTCGACCTGATTGGTACCGCCGGACACCTGGGATTAAATGCCTACAGTATCTCTGCTGGCTTTGATGCCTACACGGATGGCTATGTCATCAATATGGACACGACCAATGGCCCACTGATGGAAATGTACTCAGGTGGTGCTAATACAATCAATATTCAAGGAAATTCAGGAAATATTACTGCTACAGGTACAGTAGCGGGAAACATTCTTCAATCTTCTGATGGCACCGTACAGACGTCTGACCGTCGCTTAAAAGAAAACATCCAAACCCTTGACAATGCCTTGGACAATACCAACAAGCTGAGAGGTGTTTCTTACAACTGGATCGATAAAAACAAATCTCAAAAACGGCAAATAGGTGTGATCGCACAAGAAGTAGAAGAAGTATTTCCTGAATTTGTACTCACTGATGATAAAGGGATGAAAGCTGTCAACTACGCTCAGATGGTTGGTGTTCTGATTGAGGCGATCAAGGAATTGAATCAGAAAGTCACGGACCTGAGGGCAGAAAACGCAGACTTAAAGGCTTCACTGGAGGCAAAACATAACGATGAAGTAGCAGCTCTTCAGAAACAAATAGATGCCATAAAAGCTCTGATCGGTACATCAGCACAAGGAGCAGGTAAGTAATGATCTTAATCGTATCAATTATGAAAAAGTTAAGATACATTGTAATGTACTCCATGCTGGGTTTGATGCCATTGGCAGGCCTTGGACAGTTTGCGCATGGCGGATATACCACCTCCATGGGCGGAGGTGTAGCTACAGGTGGCGATTACAGCAGCATTGCCGTAGCTGGAGATCCATCAGCTACCACATCCATATCAAATGGAGTTACAGAAACCATTTATCCCGGATTCATTCCAGGGAATTTCATCATTCTTTCTTTCGGGCTTTCCAAAGACTCTACCGTTTTGGCAATCATCTATACAGCTACTACGGGAGAGGAGTGGGAAAATAATTCCGAATGGTTAACAAATGAAGACGTTGGAGCCTGGTATGGCGTGACTGTAGAAAACCAACGGGTTGTAGGCCTGGACCTTTCCAGTAATTTCCTTCAGGGTTCCATACCGGATGTTATCAATAACCTGAGTAAACTGGAGACGCTTAATCTGGCCAACAATGAGTTGCGAATGGTGCCGGCATTATCCGGATTGGCCAGTTTGAATTCACTTGACCTGTCAAAAAACAGGCTCGGATTTAAAGAGCTGATCGCTAATCTGGATTCAGGGCTGGCAACATACAATTATGCTCCTCAAAAGCGATATGGGATAACAAAGAATGATACGGTGCAGGCCGGAGAAGATAAGGTGCTGACAAGTAGTATTTCCGGAACGGGAAATACCTACCAGTGGATCTTTGATGATTTTGGCAGTGCTCAGGATTCTGTGGCTGTGGCCGGAGCAACCTCTACCAGCCTGATGGTGGACTCGGTAGTTTATGATAAAATGGGAGCTTATCGTTTGGTTGCCTCTAACGAAAAACTTCCTGACCTGAAAATCCAGACCCGTAACAGAAATTTGTGGGCTACCACCTCATTGACAGGAACTGTTTTTGCGGATGGGGAAGGTACTCCTTTGGATGCTGGACAAGTAACCATCTACCGGGTAAATGACGGGCCTTTCATACTTACTGACAGTGCGGAGATTGCTAACGATGGTACCTATTTGGTAGAGGACCTGGTACTTGGTGATTTCATTGTAAAAAGTGATCCGGACCTTACTGTCTGGCCTGATGTTATCCAAACCTACTATGTCAGCACGGAGGACTGGTTAAATGCCGATACGTTAGTGGTGAGGTCAGTCGTAGATAACATTGATCTGCAGATGGTTTTCCGTCCGGAGCCTGAAACGGACCCGCTCGGGGCCACTATAAACGGAACAGTAGAGACAAACCTGGCTGATCCCGTAGATGAAGAATCTGCCGGAAGGATTGAAGCCCGAAGAAAGGTTAAGAAGGCAGGTTGTTCTCTTAGGCGAAGGACACGGTCTGGTGGTGGTCGTGGAAACCAGGATGAAGATGAGTTTTCGCTCTTTGCCTATGTGGAATCTAACGATGAAGGAGAATTTGTCTTTCCGGAAATCCCTGAAGGGGTTTATCGTTTGAACATACAATATCCGGGGGTGCCAATGGATGAAACTTCGGATGTAGAGTTCACAATAGGAGGCGATAAGCAGGAGCAGGTTTTCCAGGTTAAGGCTACTATTACCGATGAAGGCATTGTAGTGGAATCAGATGAGGTGCTTTCCGTTCTAAAGCCGTACATCAAGGATGTCAGCCTTTATCCGAACCCAACAGCCGGTCAACTGACCGCTGATTATACCATAAACCGAAAGATCGAAAGTCTGAACCTTCAGCTAACTACTCTGCAGGGAGCTACCATAGCTCAAAGAGCTTTAGAAAGCAAGATGGGAGCTTATCGTGCAGAAATAGATATGTCAGGATATCAATCAGGTGTTTACTTTTTGGTATTTACGGATGATGCCGAAACGTTTAAACATCACATAAAAGTGATCAGAAAGTAAATCAAAGCTATCAACGCCGATCTATATGATTAAAATGAAGCCCTGGCTGTTTAGCCGGGGCTTGCTTTTTACCCTACAAAGAAATTGCTCCTGATCCCATAATGTCACTCCCGGAGGGAGTCTATACAGAATAGAAGACTTTTTGATTAAGGATAGATGCCCTTCGGGCATGACTGTTAGTGTAATAGTGATCAGCTCTTAAATCTCCCTGTGTTTGATGTCATCCGGAGAGAGTCTACTAGATTTAGAAGTCTCATCGCAGTAATTCCTGCGCTTTTTTTATCTTAGAGGCTAAGCCAACATCAAGATATGGAAGAAGCGCCTAAAGTACCCCCTCCGTTTAGTTTTCGATTTAGCCCGAATGTGCCTGAATTGCTCCAGGGCCTGAATATTTCACTGGCGATCAGCACGTATCAAACGGGTAAAGTGGTCATTTTCTCTCCACAGGACCAGGACAAGCTTATCCAGCTTCCCAGGAATTTTCTCAGACCCATGGGAATGGCTGTAAGCGGTAACAAATGGGCTATAGCATTACAAAGTGAAATCATCGTTACCTCCAATGCTCCGGGACTCGCCAAAAATTACCAACCAAACCCGGAAACTTATGATGCGATGTTTGTTCCCCGTACATCCTACTACACAGGTCCGCTTGATATCCACGATCTTTCCTGGTCTGGCAATAGGCTGATAGCAGTCAATACTCTTTTTTCCTGCCTGATGGAAAGCAGCGAGGAGTTTAGCTTTAAACCTATTTGGAGGCCACATTTTGTCACTCAGCTGATGGCTGAAGACCGGTGCCACCTAAATGGTATGGCCCTGCAGGAAGGTAAGCCGAAATATGTCACTGCTCTGGGAGAGACAGACACCCCTCGCGGGTGGAAGGAAAAGATGCTTACTTCCGGGATTTTGATGGATGTGGATAGCAATGAAGTGATTTTACGGGACCTGTCCGTTCCACACAGCCCGCGACTGTATGATGATGGCATGTTTATGCTGCTTTCCGGTACGGGGGAGCTCGTTCATGTATTTCCTGAGCAGGGAAAATACGAAGTGATGACCAAACTCAATGGTTTTCTCAGAGGCATGGATCGGATCGGAGATTACCTGTTTATCGCTATGTCCAAGCTGAGGCAGAGCAGCTCTCTTTTCAAGGAAGCTCCGGTTGCTAAGGACTCAGTCTTTTGCGGGATCAGTATTGTGTACATACCTACCGGCAAGCAAGTTGGATTTATCATATATAACAATTCCGTGGAGGAATTATTTGAAGTGAAGGTTTTACACGGGGTACAACGACCAAATATTATGAATTTGGGTAAGGGACTGCATCAAAGGACCATATCCACGGCTGATCAGGTTTTTTGGTATGAACCCGAAATCCCCGAGCAATCCCAATAATTGTTACTTTTTAAATGAAAGAATAAACAATTTGTCTTATTATTCATATGTCAGACCGATCAGAAATTTCCCTTGTGATCAGGCAACTGATCTCGAAAGAATTAAACAGAGATATCGGTGCTATAAGTGATGAAGCAACTTTTTATGATATGGGTCTTGATTCTGTTAACTCCATATTCCTGCTAAGGGATCTGGAAGAGCATTTTAATGTCGATATTGATCCTCTGAGTTTGTACGATAACCCGACTATATTATCATTTGCAACTTACCTTGATTCTTTGTTAAATGGACCCCGCTAACCTTTGGAAGCCTTCGAATCCTGAATTCATTTCCAATCCATTTCCGTATTATCACCGGATCAGGGAACAGGCTCCGGTTTTCAAAGCAAACACTGGTGATTTTGTAGTGATGGATTATGAGGGTGCGCGTCAAGTACTTCTGGACAAAAGTTGCAAAACAGGAGTGAGGGCAGCATGGGTTAGAAAAATGTCAAGTTATGCAGAAAGCAGAAATATAGCTTTTCCAGCTTCAGAAAGAGCCATATCCGGGATGTTGATCCAGCTAAATCCACCTGAACACACCAGGATCCACTCGTTGCTTTCCAGCTATTGGCCGTCAGCAGATGTAATCAGGGAGAAAGCCGTTCAAATCAGCAGGGAGATTGCAGATCAATTACCTCCAACATTTGATGTGGTGGAAGAAGTGTCCAAAAAATTACCTGTGTGGATGATCTGTGATGTTTTGGGCGTAAACAGAGAGGAAGGCCAGTCTTTTATGCTTGATAGCTTTCGGCTGGTCCGGTTGCTTGATCCTTATTTGAATATTCGGGATTTGGAAGAGGCAGAAGGAGCCGGGGAAAGGCTTTATTCATTTTTGCTGGATGTTTATCAATCACTGGATCCCGAAGGTGAAACAATTTCTGGAGCTATTAAGCGATTTTGTCAGGAAAAGGAAAATAAGGATATTGATGGGGTAGCATTGTTGGTATTTTTATTTATTGCTGGTTTTGAAACAACCTCCGCCCTGATCAGTATGTGTTTGCTACAGCTTATTAATAGAAAAAAATTAATCCTATCATTAAGGCAGGAGGGAGTTATCGAAAATTTTGTTCAAGAGGTTTTAAGGCTTTATTCTCCTGTTCAGTTAACAGGGCGCACTACAACTCAAAGCCTTGTAATGTCCGGTCTTGTGATTCCTGCGGGCAGCACAATTACCATTTGTTTGGGATCGGCGAATCGTGACCCGTCTCATTTTGAGTTGCCAGATGATTTGGACCTTAACCGGCCGAAATATGACCATCTGTCTTTTGGGTATGGAATTCATCGCTGTCTGGGAAGTCAGATGGCTTTTGTGGAGGCAACCGAAATTATCAAAGCTATGCTCCCGAAGCTCGAAAAAATGGTACTTGCAGGTGAGCCGGTTTTTAGCCAGAAATTAACTGTTCGAAGCATTGTTTCAATGAAAATGGGCATCGATGGATAGTCAGGGTGATCAGTTATATGGCATTCGGCTCCAGAAGGTATGGGGTGAAAAATCCGAAGATCTGATATCGGAGATCATAAGCAGGTGGAAGGCTTTAAAAGCATTACCGCCTGGAGTAAATCCTCGTAAACGTGCTAGCCAGGTGGTATTTGTAGCGAGGAATAATGAGGAGAAAATAGTTGGAATCACTACAGCAGTTGTAACCAGATATGAACCGTTAAAAAATTATTTTTTTGTTTACAGGGGCTTGGTTGATCCATCCTACCGGGTTCCCGGCCTGTTTATCAGGCTCACCACTGCTACACTTAAATTTCTTGAGTCAATTCATCGAGAAATGAACCCCAGCCCCATTGGGGTCTTTGCAGAGGTTGAAAGTCCCCAGCTACAAAAGATCAGGGATGTGGTTACTGTAACTGGTTTTACCCTTATTGGGTTCTCTCCCAGAGGAAATCCTTTGAAAGTTTATTACTTTAAGGGGGCTAGATACTGAGGGATCTTACCAACCAAACTCAGGAAGTGTATAAAAGGGTTATAAATGATTTATTAACTGAATTTTATTATTACCTGACTGCACATGGAATAACTATATTTCCCTTGCCTGGTATTTTTATTGTAAAATAAATATGCGATATTTATAAATTAAACATCATTAAATTGGATTTTTCTAATATAAACCCACCGTCGTGAAGTCATTAGCAGAAGTTTTAAAATCCAGAAAAAAAGCAGCCTATCAGAAGTTAAAAACCCGTTTTGTTAAAAATCTTGAAACTGGCAAGATTGCAGAAAAGACCAACCGGGATAAATACCGTTTAGTCAACAAACTAAAGCAAATCGAACGTCAGCTCGGTATCCGTTCCACAGTGAGGTTGAGGCACTGGGCGATGGCTTTGGCTTTTGGTTTGATTACAATGACTGCATCAGCTCAGGATCCTACAGTTCCTTTTCGAGCGTCCAAGCTCCCTTCCGAGAGCATTGTTGATGAAAAGATGCTCTATGCTGATTTTGATAATGACGGAGATACCGATGTTCTGTCTTTGGTCTACAATGGTGATCATACCATTTTTTTCAACGATGGCAATGGCAACTTAGGGAATCGCACGGTGGTAGAGCCGGCTAATCAAAAGCTCGATGATGCATTCATTGGTGACTTTGATGGGGATGGGGATCAGGACATTATGTTCTTAGAAGAGTACGGGAATTATGATCACCTTAGGCTACTCAGCAACGATGGTGATGGCACTTCCTTTACTTCAAGTCAGGCATACTATAGGAATAACTACTCCATTTTGAATGTTTATCCGGCAGACCTGGATGCTGATAATGATTTGGATCTTCTGGTCAAATTTGAAAATACAGGTGGCGCACCCGAATTTCAAAATCTTTTGAATGATGGAGCTGGAAACTTTTCCTTAAATACACCTGCATTTAGTTTAGCTCTTACATCCGAGATTTATACAGGAGACTTTGATTCGGATGGAGATGACGATATTGTGAGTATCAATGGATCATTGGGAGTCACCTTTTATAGGAATGATTCCACCTTGATGTTTTCGCAAACAACCTATTCTACACCAAGTTCCAACCCTTCCCCAAGTAATATTACAACTGCAGTAGGAGATATAGACGATGATGGAGATATAGATATCATCACTTCGTTTGATTATTCTTCAAGATATTTGAGTACTTTCAGGAATGATGGAAGCGGTTATTTTATAGACGAAAAAAGTAGTTTTTTTAGTTCCTATGTAGGGGATTTGAGAACAATAGATGCAGATGGGGATACCAATATCGACCTGGTAGCCAATTACAATGGTGAAGATCGAATACTTACTCATAATTCCGACTCTACATTCTCTCTAAATCCTCAGACATTCTCAGGAAAGTTAGGTGTTTTTGATGCACTGATCCCCGGAGATTTGGATGGTGATGGAGATGATGATATCCTGGGGGCTGGTTATTACGAACTTGCCTTGTTTAAAAACTCGACGGGTACTTTTTCCTTATATCGTGATGACTTCATCAACCCCATATTTGGTGAGAAATCAGCTATTGGAGATGTAGATAATGATGGTGACTTAGATATCGTTACCAACCGCTTAAGTCAGGTGCTTCACAATGATGGCTTAGGTAATTTCAGCCTGGCCCAGACGATATCCCACAGCAACGGACTGCTTTCAGGCGACGTTTCTTTAGGAGATATCAATGGGGATGGCTACCTCGATGTGGTTTTTACCGGAGAGGAGCTAAATCAGCCGGATGGGGCTCTGATCCAGGTTGGGCTTAATGATCAGGCTGGTAACATGGTGGTTCAGCCTTTGGATACCGTTTCAGATGCGGGTGCCGGTGGGATTTTTTACTCTGCACTTGCAGATGTTGATGGAGACTTAACATTAGAGCTTTTCGTATTGGATTATAGTTCAGGTCCAAGGTCCATTCGTTATTTTGATATTGATCCATCAGGAAGTGTTGTTATTGCTGGTAGCGGATCTGGCTTTTATGCTATCAATAATTTTGGAGGTGGTGTGGTGGCAGATTTCGATGATGATGGAGATATGGATATCCTTACAGGAGGTGACAATGCGACCGTTTTTAAAACTCAAGCCGGATCAATCAGTTATTATGGATACCTGTTGAGCATAAGTGGAAGTGTAGATACTAAAGGGTTGGATTATGGAGATATAGATGGAGACGGAGATCTTGATGCCGTTTTAAGTAATGATATTGATAATTCCAGTGGGTATTATCTCAATAATTTTGTTTTGAGGAATGACTCTACGACCAGTATTTTAACACAGGAGACCTCATTTTTATCTACAAATCCCACAAAAGACGTGGCTGTTGCTGATTTTGATTCGGATGGGTTGGGTGATGTTTTCTTTGCCAGTTATCCCAATGAAGATGAGCTTTTTCTAAATGATGGCTCCAATGGGTTCACGTTTGCAAAAGATTTAAATAGTACCACAAGCACTTCCTACTCTGTTAATAAAGGAGATTTTGATGGAGATGGGGACATGGATATTTTCAGTGTAAAAGGAGATCGGTCCAGTTACATTCTTTTCAATGATTTTCTCGCAGCACCTATTTTTGATGATGTTACTTTTTCAGTAGCTGAGAACCCGGCAAACGGTTCCCCAATAGATACACTCCGAGCCACGGATATTAACGGTGACCTTTTAACCTACTCTATTTCAAGTGGTGATCCGGGAGGAGCTTTTGCCATAAGCAATGATTCTATTCTGGTTGTCAATGATAGCGCACAGTTTGATTTTGAATCAACTACCAGTTTTGCTTTGGTTGTTCAGGCTTCTGATGGGTCGTTAACCGATTCGGCCAATGTTACAGTGAATATCACCGATGTAGACGAAGCGCCACTATTAGCAGACGGTACATTTGACTTTCCCGAAAACCCTGGTAATGGAGCTTTGATCACCACTTTTGCTGCTACTGATCCTGAAGGACTTGGTGTGACTTACAGCATCACTTCGGGAAATGGATCAAGAGCTTTTGCACTGAATTCAACTTCGGGAGATCTGACAGTTGCTGATAGTACACTTTTTGATCACGAAGCTACTACGCAATACATTTTAGAAGTGGAAGCTACTGATGGTACGAATCCTGATCCCGCAACGATCACGATAAACGTCACCGATGTAAATGAGGCTCCGGTCCTTCAGGATAAGACCTTTAGAGTTGATCAGGATGCGGCTAATGGAACGGTAGTGGGCACAATCCCTGCAACGGATCCTGAGGGTGACTTGTTGACATTCATCATTGAGAGTGGAGATCCGAGTGGCGCATTTACCATTCAGGAAAATACCGGTGAGGTCACTGTTTTAGATAATACGCAGCTTGACTATGAAACCCAGGCAGACTATACGCTAAATGTAAGTGTAAGCGATGTGGAATTTACCAATAATGCCTCCGTACAGGTTCGTGTAACTACCCTGGCACGTGATCAGGAAACACTGCTGGCTCTGTATGATGCGACCGGAGGCGAAAATTGGTCCTCCAGTACCAACTGGTCAGCAACCAATTCTTTGGCAGATACTCAATGGGATGGAGTGACTGTTTCCGGAGGCCGTGTTACGGAGCTGGCTTTGCCTGGCAATGGCTTGACAGGCGCTGTGCCTGAATTGTTTTCGGACCTGACGGGACTAACGAACATCGACCTATCCGATAACGAAATAAGCAGCTTTCCGGATGTTTCTTTTTTTCCCAATTTGGACAGCCTAAATCTGGAAAACAACAAGTTGGGGATAGAAGACTTATTAGCTAATAGCCAGGGGACATATATTTATGATTATGAGCCGCAGAAGGCCTTTGGAATGGTAGATCAGGACACTATTCCTGCCGGGTCAGATTATTCCCTTAGTTTTCCCGAACTGAATGGTTATAGTGCTACTTATACCTGGGCGTTGGAAGGTGCGAATGTAGGTTCCGGTGAAACCTTTGAGATCACCAATGCGGATTTCTTTCAGATGGGGGCTTATACACTCTCTATATCTCAAATTTCCGGACTGGATGGGTTGAGCATAACCACCGAACCATGGACCATCTATGCTGCTACAGATGTGTATGGTAAGGTAACAGCAGATTCGGAAACCGGAGATCCGCTAACCGCTGGCCAGGTAAATATTTACCGAATCTTCGATGGTCCGTTTGAGCTCACGGATAGTGCGACCGTTAATGCTACTACCGGAGAATACATCATCGATGAAGTAGTCTTGGGCAATTTCATTTTGCTGGTACAAAATGATGTGGATGCCTTTCCGGATGTACTTCAAACCTATTACGTAAGTACCAATGACTGGGTAGAGGCTGATACTTTATTTCTACTTGAAGAAGCACAGGGAATCGACATCTTTATGCAGGAAAAACCAGTTCCCGAAAAAGATCCAACAGGGGGAGAACTTGTTGGTTTGGTGGAAACGAATTTTGCTGAAGAGGGTGAAGGTGATGGAAGGATCGAAGCTCGGAGAAAGGTAAAGAAAGCCGGATGTTCGCTGAGGAGGCGTACCCGCTCCGGTGGGGGAAGAACCGGTCAGAATGACGAATATGAGCTTTTTGCTTATGTGGAATCGAATGACGAAGGTGAGTTTTCATTTACCGAAATTCCTCCGGGAGAGTACCTGATCAATATTCAGTATCCCGGTGTTCCGATGGATACTACCTCGCAGATCAAGTTTACGATCAGCGAGGATTTTGAAAACCAAACATTCCAACTGAATGCTACCATTACAGAAGAAGGTATCAAGGTGGATATTGATGAAGTACTGGGGGTAGAGAAGCCTTATGTGAAAGATCTGATACTGTATCCGAATCCCACAAAAGGGAAGATGATTGTTGATTATACCGTCTACCGAAAAGTCAATGACCTAAAAATGGATGTAATTGACTTGCAAGGCCAAAAAATGCTGGAGCAGGTTTTGGATCATCAAGTGGGTTTCCATCGAACCGAAGTTGATCTATCTCAATTGGAATCCGGAATGTACTTTCTTATCCTGACAGATGAGGCAGAAAGTTTCCGGTTAGTCATAAAGATGGGAAAAAAGTAAAGCCGTCAATAGATAGGAGATCAAGGTCAGCTTATTCTTAAAGCTTGTTCTGAGATATAACGCTTGTTTTGTAAGGTTAAGGCATTCAATATACTCGTCAAACTCATTTCTTGACTACTGTAGGATGTTTTTGATTGTGCGTCAAAATCACGATCTTTATGAATTAATTTCAAAAAAAATTGGACTTTCTAGTATAAAAACACCGTCGTGAAGTCATTAGCAGAAATATTAAAATCCAGAAAAAAAGCAGCCTATCAGAAGTTAAAAACCCGTTTTGTTAAAAATCTTGAAACTGGCAAGATTGCAGAAAAGACCAATCGGGATAAATACCATTTAGTCAACAAGCTGAAGCAGATCGAGCGTCAGTTGGGTATCCGATCCACGGTGAGGTTGAAGCACTGGGCGATGGCACTGGCTTTTGGGATTATCACCGTGGCAGGAGCCCAGGCACAGACTGTTCCATTCAGGCCGGAAAAAATTATAAGTGAAGGGATAGTGAGCGAAGATTTTGCGTTTGGGGATTTCGATGGAGACGGAGATCAGGATGCAATTTCGTTTGTGCAGACTGGCGATCACACCATATTTTTCAATGATGGAAGCGGAAACCTCCAAAACCGCACTTTAATTGAAACTGCTATTCATAAGCTTGGAGGGTATGCTGTTGGTAACTTTGATGGAGATGGGGATCTGGATGTGATGGTTTTTGAAGAATACGGTGCGACAGATCAAATTCGGATGTTGATAAATGATGGGGCAGGTACCTTCACTTCCAGCCAGGTATTTTACAACGATACCCTTAAGATCAACAATGTCAAAGTCGCTGATTTTTTCCCTGTAGGTAATAGTCCTGATTTCCTGGTTCAGTTTGAGGGTCTTGCGTCCGGCACTAATGACTGGAATCTGCTTACTAATGACGGTTCAGGTAATTTTACCTTTGATTCCCTGCTGGTGGATATCAATACTGCAAACCATGTGGTTATTGGGGATTTTGATGCAGATGGTGACGATGACCTGGTAATTACCGAACCCTATTTTGGCTCACCCTATCAATATGAGCAATTCACCTTTTTCAGGAATGATTCCACACTGAATTTTTCTACAACAACTATATCTACTTTTTCGCCTCCATCGACGCGGCCTGGTGCCAATGGTATTTATGCAATTGCGCAAGGGGATATTGATGGTGATGGGGATCTTGAATTTGGGGTGCGCTTTAGTCTTTATTCAGGGCAATATCTTGGTATCATCGAAAATGATGGGGCAGGATATTTTAGTATGGGATCCTATCAGAGTTATACCGGGTCTGTGGATGAAATTTCACTGATTGATGCTGAAGGAGATACTGACCTGGATTTCTTAATGGAAACTTATGGTGGATCTGATAAATTTGTACTTTTCACTAATACGGCTGGAAGCTTATCCAATTCTTCTGAGCAGTTCCCAGCTAAATTTGGCGATTTTGATGCATTGTTTCCTGGCGATTTTGATGCGGATGCAGATTTCGAAGTGATCGGGGCAGCCTATTACGAACTCACCTTATTTGACAACAATGGAACTGGCAACTTTTCGGTAGCCAATGATGCCATGATCAACCCGATATTTGCCACAAAAACAGATATTGCGGACCTGGATGGAGATGGGGACCCGGATATGATAGGGAATAAGCTTAACCAGGTATTTATCAATGACGGGAATGGGAATTTTAGTGTGATCCAAACCATTGCTGACCAGATGGGCTTTCTTGCGGAAAATGTGGATATTGGTGATCTGGATGGGGACGGTGACCTGGATGTCCTCTTTACAGGTGGAGATCTGAATTATGATTATAATGCCAATCAGTATTTATTATTCCAGGTAGCTTTTAATGACGGAGCTGGCAATTTCACAGTACCGGTTCCGGATACTTTGTCTACGGGAGATAAAATCTATGCAGCCGCTATAGGCGATTTCGATGCGGATTCGGACCTTGAGGTGGCATTCATTGATAATTCCAATGGTCCTCCGACCATCAGTTTCATGGACAATGATGGGTATGGCAGCTTTAATCGAGTACAAAATTATTCGGTATATCCTGCATCCGGAGTAGCACGAATGGAAACCTATGGAGACATAGATGGTGATGGTGATATTGACCTGTTCGCCGTTGGTAAATACAATAATATAACGCTATTAAATAATGGGTCCGGATCATTTTCCTATCAAAATGCAGGCCTTAGTAGTAGCATGGACCTTGTAGATTTTGATTTAGCAGATTTTGATGGCGATGGGGATCTGGATATAGCAGTTGCTAATGATATTGATTACGGGACCTATTTAGGGTACAACCCTATTATGAAGAATGATTCTTCCACTTACTTTTTTTCACTCGAAACAAACATAAACAGAACCTACCGTACTCAGGGTGTAATTGCCGAAGACTTTGATAAGGACGGAGAGATCGATGTATTGTTTGCTGATGAAACTTATGGCAATTCACTGTTCCTAAACGATGGAACGACCGGGTTTGTATTCAATGAGGACACAGGGGGACCAGCCATTTCATCTTATAGCTTTAATGCGGCTGACTTTGACGGGGATGGGGATATGGATGTGTTTTCTACCGCTCCAAACCGGGGCTTATATGTGCTGTTTAACGATTTTTACGCAGCCCCGATCTTTGAAGACATCACTTTTTCGGTTACTGAAAATCCTCTAAACGGAGCTGCGATAGACACCCTTCGAGCTGTAGACGTGAATGGAGACCTTTTGACCTACTCTATTTCAAGTGGTGATCCGGGAGGAGCTTTTGCCATAAGTAATGATTCTATTCTGGTTGTCAATGATAGTGCACAGTTTGATTTTGAATCTACTACCAGTTTTGCTTTGGTCGTTCAGGCATCTGATGGGTCGTTAACCGATTCGGCCAATGTTACAGTGAATATCACCAACATAGATGAAGCGCCTCCCTTACCGGATGGGACTTTTAGTATATCGGAAAATCCATTTTCAGGTGTATTGATCACAACCCTGTCTGCTACAGATCCTGAAGGATTGACTGTAACATATGGCATTGAATCAGGAAACGGATCAGGTGCCTTTGCACTGGATACTAATACAGGAGCACTGACAGTGGCTGACAGTACACAGTTTGATTTTGAGACTACCACACAATTTATTCTAGAAGTAACTGCCTTGGCCGGGACTGTAGCGGACACTGCTCAGCTCACTATTGATGTCAATAACATAGACGAAGCGCCTCCTTTACCGGATGGGACTTTTAGCATATCGGAAAACCCATTTTCAGGTGTATTGATCACAACCCTGTCTGCTACAGATCCTGAAGGACTTGGTGTGACTTACAGCATCACTTCGGGAAATGGTTCAGGAGCTTTTGCACTGAATTCAACTTCAGGAGAACTAACCGTTGCTGACAGCACACAGTTTGATTTTGAAACAACTACACAATTTGTGTTGGGAGTGGAAGCTACTGATGGCACTAATCCTCATCCCGCAACGATCACCGTAAACGTCACCGACATAGACGAAGCGCCTCCTTTATCAGATGGGACTTTTAGTATATCGGAAAATCCATTTTCAGGTGTATTGATCACAACCCTGGCTGCCACAGATCCTGAAGGGTTGACTGTAACATATGGCATTGAATCAGGAAATGGGTCTGGAGCATTTGCACTGGATACCAATACAGGAGCACTGACAGTGGCTGACAGTACACAGTTTGATTTTGAGACAACCACACAATTTATTCTAGAAGTAACTGCCTTGGCAGGGACTGTAGCGGACACTGCTCAGATCACTATTGATGTCAATAACATAGACGAAGCGCCATTATTAGCAGATGGGACATTTAGTGTCAATGAAAATAGCGCTGCAGTTACTGTTGTGGGAGTCCTGGCTGCTACAGATCCTGAAGGACTTGGGGTGACCTATAGCATCACTTCAGGAAATTCTACAAATGCTTTTAGTATCAACACCAGTACGGGAGAAATATTAATTGCTGATAGTGCGCAATTTAACTATGAAGTGAATACTCAGTTTGTACTGGGAGTGGAAGCCACAGACGGAACCAACCCTGATCCCGCAACGATCACGGTAAACATCACCGACATAGATGAAGCCGTTGAATTTCCTGACTTTACCTTTTCCATTGTTGAAAACTCAGCAGCAGGATCTGTAGTAGGTACCGTAAGTGGTGTAGATCCGGATGGCCTGGTTGTTACTTATAGCATTTTATCTGGTAACGAACTGGGAGCATTTGCTCTGGATGGAACCTCAGGTGAGATAACCATAGCAGATAGCGCTCAGGTGGATTTTGAAATAAATCCGCAATTTGTACTGAGCATAGAGGCTACGGATGGTACCCTGCCTGATATAGCTACCGTCACGGTAGATGTCCAGGATGTGGTAGAGTCTACCGTCCCGGTTGTCGAGAATCTGGTCTTTTCCGTTCCGGAGAATCCCCCGAATGGAACGGTAATAGGGCCCATCGTAGCGACAGATCCTTTTGATGTACCACTTACACTGAGCATAGCTTCAAGCAGTGCTCCCGGTACCTTTACTATCAATGGGTCTGACGAATTGGTTGTAGCTGACTCATCAGCGCTGGATTTTGAGAGCATTCAAACGGTTACCCTTACTATAGAGGCTGATAATGGTTCGGATGTCGGGTCTGGTACAGTCACAGTCAATCTTACCGATGTAAACGAAGCTCCGGTTGCTACAGATAAAACCTTCAGGGTCGACCAGGATGCAGCTAACGGAACAGTGGTGGGCATCGTTCCGGCCACTGACCCGGAAGGCGATTTATTAACATTTGTTATCGAGAGTGGGAATCCCAGTGGCGCTTTTGCTATTCAGCAAAACACTGGCGAGATCACCGTTTTGGATAACATACAGCTTGACTATGAAACACAAGCCGACTATACGCTGAATGTTAGCGTAAGTGATGTGGAATTTACGGACGATGCCTCCGTACAGATCCGGGTAACTACCCTGGCTCGTGACCAGGAAACGCTGCTGGCTTTATACGATGCTACAGGAGGCGAAAATTGGTCTACCAGTACCAACTGGTCAGCCAACAATTCGCTGGCGGACACCCAGTGGGCTGGAGTGACTGTTACCGGAGGCCGTGTCACAGCAGTGGAGTTGCCTGGTAATGGACTGGATGGTGCAGTGCCCGAATCCTTTGCGGATCTGACAGGATTGACCACTATTGATCTGTCTAGCAATGAAATAACCGGTTTTCCCGATGTTTCTTCCTTTCCTAACCTGACCAGCCTCAACCTTGAAAATAACCGATTGGGGATTGGGGATCTTTTGGCTAACACCCAGGGGACCACATTTACCTACGACTATGCGCCACAGAAAGCATTTGGGGTGGTAGATCAGGACACTATTCCTGCCGGTTCAGGTTATTCCCTTAGTTTTCCCGAACTGAATGGTTATAGCGCTACTTATACCTGGGCGTTGGAAGGTGCGAATGTCGGTACCGGCGAAACCTTTGGGATCACAAATGCGGATTTTTCTCAGATGGGGGCTTACACGCTTTCGGTATCTCAGATAGCCGGACTGGACGGTCTTACCATAACCACAGAGCCTTTTTCAGTTTATGCAGAAACGGATGTATTTGGGCAGGTATTTGCCGATGATCAAGGTACCCCGCTCACAGCAGGGCAGGTGAATATTTACAGGATCTTCGACGGACCATTTGAGTTAACAGATAGTGCGTCTGTGGATGCTACAACTGGAGAATATATTATTGATGAGGTAGTTCTGGGTGATTTCATTTTGCTGGTTCAAAATGATGTGGATGCCTTTCCTGATGTACTTCAAACCTACTACGTAAGTACCAATGATTGGGTGGAGGCTGATACATTATACCTCCTGGAGCAAGCTCAGGGAATAGATATTTTCATGCAGGAAAAACCTGTTCCCGAAAAAGATCCAACAGGGGGAGAACTTGTTGGTTTGGTGGAAACGAATTTTGCTGAGGATGGTGAAAGCGATGGAAGGATCGAGGCGCGAAGAAAAGTGAAGAAAGCCGGATGTTCACTGAGGAGACGTACCCGCTCCGGTGGGGGAAGAACCGGTCAGAATGACGAATATGAGCTTTTTGCTTATGTGGAATCTAATGACGAAGGTGAGTTTTCATTTAACCAAATTCCTCCGGGAGAGTACCTGATCAATATTCAATATCCGGGTGTTCCGATGGATACTACCTCGCAGATCAAGTTTACGATCAGTGAAGATTTTGAGAATCAGACCTTCCAGCTCAATGCTACCATTACTGAGGAAGGTATCAAGGTGAATATTGATGAAATACTGGGTGTTGAGAAGCCTTATGTGAAGGATCTTGTATTGTATCCGAATCCCACAAAAGGGAAGATGATCACCGACTATACGGTCTACAGACGCGTTTCAGATCTGAAGATGCAAATTCTGGATTTGCAGGGGCTCATGCTTCAGGAGGTACCACTTAACCATCAAATGGGCACCCACAGGACGGAAGTAGATCTGGGCAATCTGGGATCAGGAGTTTACTTCCTGGTGCTGACTGACGAAGCTGAGACGTTTAGGTATGTGGTCAAAATAAGTAAGAAGTAACCCTTCATAGCAATAAAATCTGCCGGGCTCTGGTCATAAAAAAGGATCAGAGCTCTTTTTTTGCTCGTTTTATACCTGAAATAGGGTACTTGGACAGTGAAAAATACCCTATTTAGGGTATTGAGGTTGGCAAAATGACCCCTTACCTTAGTAAAACAATTCACAGATTACTTCTGTATCTGTTCACCGCTGGTTATAGCCTCCCTTGAATTAGGGGGGCTTTTTTCATATAGCTAAAAATCGGATACGGATTTCAGCACATCCATCCCCAGGTATTTTTCGTCCGGCAGGGTATACCAGCTTCGCTCTTTAGGAATTTTGATGCCGTTCACCTCTTTTTCACCTACCAGGACTATTTTTTCTCCTGTTCCGTCATTTTTGTAAAACTGGTATCCTATCAGGTTAAAACGCTTTTTATCAAAGTAGAATGACCACTGGTCGGTAGGGTATTTCACTTTAATTTCCCAGGCAGGATAATCAATCCAGGTCACCTCGTTGACTTCATCAAGTAAGTTGGTTCCCTTGTCTTTCAGTTTCATTGGGAGTCCCCATAGATATAAATAGTAGTTTCTGAGTGTTTCGGCTCTTTTGCAGTCCACATCTCCTTTTTCAATGAAGCATGAGTCCATGACCATCCCGTGGATCTCAACATCATCTCGGTTCACTTTGAAAAATCCTTTGCTATTATTGATCCGGATCACTGTATTTCGTGGCGTGTTGCCAGGACGTTTTTCTTCAAAGGTTAGTTTAGCAGCAAATGTTGACCATTGATTTTCAGGATCGTGATATTGAATAGCCTTAGTCAAAATAGCGGAAGCACTCGGTGTAGTCTGGCAGAATGCAATGAAAGAGGTCAGGAGGATTGCAATTGATAATGAAACTGAACGATTATTCATAGCCAGGGTAGTTTGTGCTTATTAAAGCTAAGAATTTTTACACTCATCGCTACTCTATCAGCTCTTGAATATGCTGAGTGCTAATATGAGTACCACAAAACCTGATTGGCTGAAATAAATTTTTAAATGAGGGTCCCAGACCTGTCAAGTTATTTTAGGACGCCTCACCTGGAGTTCATCCGGGCGCACCTGGACGATCGGCGAGTTCATCCGGACACGCCTGAACCTCATCCGGACGACCGGCGAGTTCATCCTGACGACTGGCAACCTCATTCGGACGACCGGCTAGTTCATCCAGCCGACTGGCGAATTCATTCTGGCAACCGGCAACCTTATCAGGCTAACCAGGAAGTTCACCCGGCTGATCGGCGAGCCTATCCGGTCAACCCCTGAGTTCATCCAGCCGACCGGCGAGTTCATTCTGACGCCCGGCAGCCTCATCCGGCCACCGGGGGTATGTTGAATACAGAAAGTTGTTTTTTTGCAGGTTTAAAATAGTCAATCTTTCAATGATCTATTTTTTATATGCGTTTGCCCTGGCAAGACGTAGCAGACACACCTTGCAATATCTGAGATTTTACTATCTTTTTGGGATGAAAACAACAAGCCCATTTTTACTGACCCTACTTTTAATGTCCTGCAGTACTCCTTACATTGAGGAGCTGGGCACGGACTGGAAATCCATAGAAAAAGACCTTCAGTCACAGCTGATCACAGCCAGAGACAGCTCGGTTATTAGTATCCCCGAGGGTAGCTATATGTTTACCCGGTCTCTCCTGGTGGATGGTAAAAAACACCTGACCATTCGGGGTGCAGGAATGGATCAAACCATTCTTTCCTTTGAGATGCAGGAGGAAGGAGCAGAAGGAATCAAGGTATCTAATGGTGTAAATATTACTCTGGAAGGGTTTACGATAGAAAATGCCAAAGGTGACAATATCAAAATTACAGATACCAGGGGCATTACGCTTAGGCAGATAAAGTCTCAATGGACCGGAGAGCCAAGAGCGGAAAATGGCGCTTATGCTTTTTATCCTGTTTTATCAAAACATGTTTTGGTGGAGTACTGCATAGCCATCGGTTCCTCTGACGCTGGTATCTATGTGGGCCAGTCTGATAGTGTAATTATCAGAAATAATGAAGCCTACTATAATGTGGCCGGGATTGAAAGTGAGAATTCGAAGTGGGTGGAGATTTATGAAAACCATGCTCATAACAATACTGGAGGGATCTTGATTTTTGACATGCCCGGACTTACGCAATACGGTCACACGACACGTGTGTTTAATAACCAGATTTTTGAGAATAATTACACAAATTTTGCCCCCAAGGGAAACATTGTAGCCACAGTACCTCCCGGTACGGGGATCATGTTACTGGCCACAAGAAACATTGAGCTATTTGAAAATGAGATCATAGACAACAGGACAGCAGGTGTGGCCATTGCAAGTTATGACCTGGTGGAAGCGCTGGGTACAGAAGAAGAGACGCAACTAAACGAAAACATTGAGATCGCTCAGCAGGACCAGGAATATGATCCATATCCCAATCAGGTTTATATCCATAATAATATCTTCGAGAACAGTTACACCTTTCCTACCATGGAAAGCGATTTTGGCTTGTTGTTTTTGACGAAATTTCCCTTTGCTACTCCGGATATTGTCTGGGATGGCATAACTCCTGACCGGTCGCAGTTTTCTTTTTGTATCCGCCAGGATGAGTCACTGGCCTTTGGAGATCTGGATGCAGCCAATGATTTTGCGAACCTCAATGCGGATTGGTCTGTTTTCAACTGTGAAGGTCAAAGCATAGAACCGATTTATCCATGAGGTATTATGGTTTAATCCTTTTAGGTATTCTGATAATTGCCTGCCAGCAAAAGGCTAAAAAAAAGCCCGTGGTGGAGGAGGTATCGCTGAAAGGTTCTGCTGAGCTGGATGTACCTGAGCAGCTTTCAGAATGGAACCTTTTTGAGGAACCGATGAAAGATATGATTCCCGTTTCCGGCATTCTGCCTTATGATCTGAATACACCTTTATTTTCTGATTATGCGCACAAGGCACGGTTTGTAAAACTCCCGGAAGGAAAAAGCGCCAGGTACCTTGATAAAGAAGTTATGGATTTTCCTGAAGGTACGGTTTTGATCAAAAACTTTTACTATCCGGACGATTTTAGAGCGCCTGAAGGACAGCGCAGAATTATAGAAACGAGGCTTTTAGTCAACGAAGGGGCTTCATGGAATGCCTGGACTTATATCTGGAATGAGGAGCAGACAGAGGCTTTTTTGGAAATAGCCGGAGCCTCAGTTCCGGTAAGCTGGAAAGACAAGAGCGGTGTGTTACGGTCGGTTAATTATTCAGTACCTAATTTGGTCCAGTGCAAGAGCTGTCATGAGATGTCCGGAAAGCTGGTCCCTATAGGCCCCACTGCAAGGCAGCTTAACAGGCCTCACCGATATGCTGATGGCACCACAAATCAACTTAAAAAGTGGGAAGCTACAGGAATGCTTGAGGCGTTGCCTCCGGTAGAGGAATGGCCTGTTATTCCGGTTTGGGATGATCCTGAGACAGGTTCCCTGGATGAGCGGGCGAGGGCCTGGCTGGAAATCAATTGTGCCCACTGCCATCGTAAAGAAGGACCAGCTAAAAATACCGGGTTATACCTCACATATTATGAAGATGATCCGTACCGTCTCGGTATCAATAAACCACCGGTTGCAGCCGGCAGAGGATCAGGTGGACTAAGATTCAGCATTGTTCCAGGAAATCCCGACCGGTCAATACTGGTTCACAGGATTACCTCCCTGGATCCCGGCGTAATGATGCCTGAGGTAGGTCGAAAAATGCAGCATGAAGAGGGCATTGAGCTGGTGAAAGAGTGGATCAGTGAAATGGATGGTAGAGAATGAATTGAACACTTTACCCGGCAATTCATGTTTATACATTAATCCCATAGGGTAAATTCTGCTCTATTGCGGAATTTGGGTTAATTTGAAGTTTTAAAACCTGTTAAATATGGAATGGATAAAGGCTCCATGGCCCTGGTATGTCGGGGGGCCATTGATCGCGTTCGTTATGATTATGATGCTATATTTTGGTAAAAGCTTTGGCGTCTCTTCTACCTTAAAGACCGTATGCTCTATAGGCGGAGCAGGGAAAATAAGTCCCTTTTTCAAGATCAGCTGGAAGAATAAAACGTGGAACCTGTTTTTTGTGCTTGGTGCTTTGATTGGTGGATACATTGCCAATGAATTTCTTTCACCCGGTATAGCCATTGACTTAAATCCGAAAACCATCGCCTCTTTAAAAGCCGTTGGCATTGAAAACCCGGGAGCTGAATATGTACCAACTTCAATTTTCAGCTGGGAAAACCTGCTTTCTTTCCAGGGCTTTGTTTTCATGATTTTGGGAGGATTTATGATTGGTTTTGGCACTCGATATGCCGGGGGGTGTACTTCAGGACATGCCATTAGCGGTCTTAGTAACCTCCAATTCCCCTCATTTATCGCCGTGATTGGCTTTTTCATTGGTGGACTTATTGTTACACATTTAATTCTCCCATTCTTGTTATGAAAAATCTGAAATTTTTACTGGCTGGAATTGTTTTCGGAATAATACTCACTAAATCGGAAGTCATTTCCTGGTTTCGTATCTATGAAATGTTTCGGTTTGAATCCTTCCATATGTATGGTGTGATTGGTTCAGCTGTTTTGCTGGGTATGCTTGCAGTGTGGATGATCAAAAAGTTTGAGATCCGGGATTTTACCGGCAATCCTATCAATATCAGGCCCAAAAGGAAAGCTTTCTGGCCGCCTTTGATTGGAGGCAGTATCTTTGGCCTTGGATGGGCTTTTACAGGCGCATGTCCGGGGCCTGTCTATATTCTTATCGGCAATGGTTTTCTGACATTCATTGTTGTCTGGTTAGCGGCAGTGCTTGGGACTTTCGTCTACGGTACGGTCTTCCATAAGTTACCGCAGAAGTAGGCAGAGGCTGGCTGCTTTTTCATTATCTTTCTGAGATCAAACATCATTGATCTCATGAACTATACTGATGGTATGCTGAAAGATGGAGCCCTGAAAGGGAAAACCATCATCGTGACAGGAGGAGGAACCGGTCTGGGTCGCTCCATGGGTACTTATTTTTCAAAACTAGGGGCCAACCTCGTTATTACCAGTAGAAAGCTGGAGGTGCTGGAGGAAACAGCCAGAGAAATAGAGGGGGAAAGCGGCTCACCTGTGCTTGCACTGGCATGTGATGTGCGGGAGTATGAGCAGGTAGAAGAAGTGATCCGTAAAACAAAAGAGCGATTCGGCCAGATCGATGTGTTGCTGAATAATGCTGCCGGAAATTTCATTAGTCCAACAGAAAGACTTTCTCATCGCGCTTTTGATACGGTGGTGGATATCGTTTTGAAAGGCTCTTACAATTTTTCGCTTGCTGTGGGGAAGGACTGGATAGCTGATAAGAAACCCGGAAACATCCTGAGCATTGTTACTACTTATGCATGGACCGGGTCAGGGTATGTGGTGCCCTCAGCATGCGCCAAAGCGGGTGTACTTTCCATGACACGTTCACTGGCAGTGGAGTGGGCCAGGCACGGTATTCGTTGCAATGCCATTGCACCGGGGCCTTTCCCTACAAAAGGTGCATGGGACCGGTTACTACCCGGAGACCTGAAAAAGAAATTTGATCCGGCGATCAAGGTCCCGGTAGGCCGGGTAGG
This sequence comes from Marinoscillum sp. HNIBRBA16962, assembly GCF_057801515.1. Classification (NCBI taxonomy): domain Bacteria; kingdom Pseudomonadati; phylum Bacteroidota; class Cytophagia; order Cytophagales; family Reichenbachiellaceae; genus Marinoscillum; species Marinoscillum sp. HNIBRBA16962. Next base: position 2,039,730 of record NZ_CM173603.1, read on the forward strand.
GGAGCATCAGGAGCTGGCTAATCTTGCCGCTTATCTTGTTTCCGACTTTTCAGCATATATAAACGGTGAAGTGATCACCATCGATGGTGGGGAGTGGTTAAAAGGAGCCGGAGAGTTTAACCAATTGGACCAGGTGCCTGAGGAGCTTTGGGACGCTATGGAAATGTCTCGCAAAGGAGGCTCAAAGCTGAAAATGATGTGGGCCTACTTTACGGGGATGCGCAAACTGAAATTCAGGAAATAGTTTCGTCCTTCAGGCCTTTTGTTGCTTCTTTGTCAGCCGCTGAACATACCTGTTCCATCCATTTATTGGTTGGTATTTTCTTTGGATTTATTTAAACACCTGATCATTTTATTTCGTTGAGTTGATCACAAATCGATTGAACTTAAATAAACTATTGTAATTATGGCATTAAGAATAGGAGATGATGCGCCTGATTTTCAGGTGGAAACAACCCAGGGTACGATCAACTTTCACGAATGGTTAGGTGATAGCTGGGGAGTGCTGTACTCGCACCCGGCGGACTATACACCAGTGTGTACTACCGAATTAGGTAAAACAGCACTTTTGAAAGATGAGTTTGATAAAAGGAAAACCAAAGTTTTGGCGGTCAGTGTGGATGATCTGGAATCACATCAGGGATGGATCAAGGATATCAATGAGACGCAAAACTGTGAAGTGAACTTTCCGATCATAGCAGACCCGGAGCGGGAAGTTGCTACGAAATATGACATGATCCACCCAAATGCTTCTGCTACCGCCACGGTACGGTCGGTGTTCTTTATTGGCCCGGATAAGAAGGTCAAAGCATCTATCACTTATCCGGCTTCTACAGGTAGGAATTTCGCGGAGATCTTACGCGTGATTGATTCATTGCAGCTTACTGCCAATTTTAGTGTGGCAACACCTGCTGACTGGCAGCAAGGCCAGGATGTGGTGATCACACCAGCGGTGAAAGATGAAGAAATACCTTCTAAATTTCCAAAGGGGCACAAAGTCATTAAGCCGTATCTGCGAATGACACCTCAGCCGGATTTGTAGACCATTAACCGTCTGACGGTTCTAAACAAACCAAGAGGTTAAATAAAAAAAGCCACCCCGCGATGAATGTCGGGGTGGCTTTTTTGCCATAAAACGGGTATAAATTTTTGGGATATGGTGAGAATTACACCTCCGGAAGTGAGAAAATCTATTGAGCTTTTTGGTCGGGACCTACTTCAATCACTCCATGAGTAATCTTAGGAGGCAAGATGGCTTCAATAGCTGGAACATAACTCAATAGATCCTTGTAACGATTAGTGGGGCTGATTAGCAGGATAACCAGAATTCCATGCTTTTCAAGATTCTGCTGGTAACGAAGACTTCTGTCGGCTGTCACTAAAATAGTGAACCCATTACTTTTCATCAAATGCAGTAATTCGCCATTTTTAATAGAATTCCACCCTTCATCATTGACTGTACTTAACGAGATTGAAGAACTGAACTTTTGCTTTAATCGAACTGGGAGATTTTCATCAAGCAGCAGCTTCACCAGGATCGGGATTTACAGTGATTATTGTTTCTGCCAGGGATAAAACTTTTAATGCCTGGTCTTTAGTTACCGAAGGGAAGTCTATCAAAAATTCTTCCAGACTGTCACCACCTTTAAGGTAGTCAAACAGATTTTTAACAGGAACTCTGGTATTGTAAAAAACAGGGGTTCCGCTTAATATCTCTGGTGATATGGTAACTAATTGGCTGCTCATAGTCCTTTACAAGTTAACGTTTTTCATCTAGTTATGGGTTCAATTTCGGATACTTTATTCCAAAAGGATTCAGGTAGAATTTCTTCCCATAGGTGTATAAATAGCTGCTGTGTTGGCCTAATAATACTCGCTCAGCAGTCAGACAGATTGTTTGAAGGACTCCTTAGACGAATCGGCACACAAACCTGTCTGAAAAGTAAAAAAAGCCACCCCGCGATGAATGTTGGGGTGGCTTTTATAAGTTTTTATAATCTTCGAAGAGTTTATTGGCCTTATTGTCCGCCCTGACTCGCCTGCAATAGGGTCATATAGCGTTGTTGCAGATCCTGGTCAGCCTGAAGCGCCGCTGCTATACTCTGAAAGCGCTGTACTTCCATCTCATTATCTTCAATGGTTTTCATTGCATTCTTCTGAGATTCCATTTGGAGTGGCTGCAATTGTGCATTGAGCTCCTGAAACTGCTGCATTTCTTCTTCAGTGAAATCACCTTCTTGCTGCTGTCCGGATTGAAAAGACTGAGCAATTTGTGTGAATTTCTCTGTTCCCATGTCACTTTCCTCGATGATAGCTACCATCTTGGTTTGTGTTTCCTGCTGTTGTGTTCTTATTTCGTTTGATATATCTACAAAAGTCTCTAACTCAGCATCGCTTACCTCTATATCCGGCGCCTGCGATGCAGCGGGCATTTGCTGAGCGTAAGCCTGACTTATTCCACATACCAAAACCAACTGGAGCATAACTGTCCAGAATCCATTCCATTTTTTCATGTTTCTAAAACTTTTTTTGATTGATATCCTACAAATGAACAGGAAGCAACATACAATACCAATTATTCAATGGAAAACATTGAAATTCAACAAGTTTAATGAAAATATGAGCTATATGTTATTTATTAGTATGCATGTTCATCCATTTTCACCTTGCCGCGAAAGGTCCAGAAAACAAATCCGGTGTAAATGGCTACCAGCGGTGCTCCTATGGCTGCAATGATCAGCATGATCCCCAGCGTTTTTTCTGAGGCGGCCGCATTGTAAATGGTGAGGCTGTTTTCAGGGTCTCCTGTGGAAAGGATCATCACCGGGAACAACTCCACTGCAACAAGGATCAATAGCATACTTACCGTAATGGAGGAAAATATGAAGCTGGGGAGGTATTTCTTCTTGCTGATCAGCCGGGGAATGTTTGCAATACTTAAAAAGGCGATCAGAGGTAAAACAAACAAATAGGGGCTTGCCTTAAATCGGTCTGATAAATGAGGGAAATAGATCAGAGTGTAAACCGTGGTTATACTAAAACTGACTATAAAAAAGATAATTGCTCTTTTGGCCAATAAGCCCATCTTAATATAGAGCCTTCCCTCAGTTTTCATGATGAGATAGATTGCTCCATGCATCATGAAAAGGGCGAGGGTAGTAATACCGGTCATTAAGCTGTAGGGGTTAATGAAGGAGACCCAGTTGCCAGAAAATTCGAATTGCTCGTCAATGGGCATACCCTGAAGGACATTTCCCAGCACCACTCCCAGCAGCACTGCTAACATAATGCTGGAAATGCTATAAGAGACATCCCAGGTTTGCCGCCACCATTTCATGGGTTCTTTGCTCCGAAACTCGATGGAAACAGCCCGAAAGATCAGGAACAGGAGAAACAGCATAAATGGAATGTACATAGCAGAAAACACGGTAGCATAAACCTCAGGAAAACCTGCAAAAAGTGCTCCGCCTCCTATGACCAGCCATACTTCATTGCCGTCCCACACCGGACCTACGGCATTGAGGGCGATTCGTCGGTTTTCTTCTTTTTTCAAAAACAAATGCCAGGCGCCAGCACCCAGATCAAAACCATCCAGGATAGCATAACCGGTGAAAACACCACCAATCACTAAAAACCACCAGGTTGGGTAATCTAATCCTAAGAATGTTTCCATATAATTGGGCTTTTAGCTGCTTGATAATTTGACTTCATTATTTTAAAATCTTTCTGCTTATTGCCTACTGCCACTGCCTACTGCCACTCCTATGCCTATTGCTTTGACCATTGACTTTTGACATATTAATTATTTTACCATTTAACTAATCACTAATCCACTAATCCACTAATCACTAATCCACTAATCACCAATCCACTAATCACCAATCCACTAATCACTAATCACTAATCACTAATCCACTAATCCACTAATCCACTAATCACTAATCCACTAATCACTAATCCACTGCCTACTGGCCACCTATCACACCGATTACAGATTACCGCTCACCAATTCACCGCTTACCTTCCCACCGATCACTGTTTACCATTTTACCTAACACACTGCCCACTGCCACTCCACTGCCTCACCACTTGCCTATTGCTTATTGTTCACTGCCCATTAGCTTTTAGCCTTTAGTTGTTAGCCATTAGCTCACGAAGCATCGGGGTGACCATTAGCTGTTGACTTTTTTCAATTCCCAATTATTCATTTTCAATTTCTGCCTATTGCCTACTGCCACTCCTATGCCTATTGCTTTGACCATTGACTTTTGACATATTAATTATTTTATCATTTAACTAATCACTAATCACTAATCACTAATCCACTAATCCACTAATCACTAATCACTAATCCACTAATCCACTAATCACTAATCCACTAATCACTAATCACTAATCCACTAATCACTAATCCACTAATCCACTGCCTACTGGCCACCTTTCACACCGATTACAGATTACCGCTCACCAATTCACCGCTCACCTCCCCCCGATCACTGTTTACCATTTTACCTAACACACTGCCCACTGCCACTCCACTGCTTCACCACTTACCTATTGCTTATTGTTCACTGCCTATTGGCTTTTAGCCTTTAGCTGTTAGCCATTAGCTCACGAAGCATCGGGGTGACCATTAGCTGTTGACTTTTTTCAATTCCCAATTATTCATTTTCAATTTTTGCCTACTGCCACTGCCTACTGCTACTCCTATGCCTATTGCTTTGACCATTGGCTTTTGACATATTAATTATTTTATCATTTAACTAATCACTAATCACTAATCCACTAATCACTAATCCACTAATCACTAATCCACTGCCTACTGGCCACCTTTCACACCGGTTACAGATTACCGCTCACCAATTCACCGCTCACCTCCCCCCCCGATCACTGTTTACCATTTTACCTAATCACTGCCTACTGCCACTCCACTGCCTCACCACTTACCTATTGCTTATTGTTCACTGCCCATTGGCTTTTAGCCTTTAGCTGTTAGCCATTAGCTCACGAAGCATCGGGGTGACCATTAGCTGTTGACTTTTTTCAATTCCCAATTATTCATTTTCAATTTTTGCCTACTGCCTACTGCCTACTGCCACTGCCTACTCCTATGCCTATTGCTTTGACCATTGGCTTTTGACATATTAATTATTTTATCATTTAACTAATCACTAATCACTAATCCACTAATCCACTGCCTACTGGCCACCTTTCACACCGATTACAGATTACCGCTCACCAATTCACGGCTCACCTTCCCCCCGATCACTGTTTACTATTTTACCTAATCACTGCCTACTGCCTACTGCCCACTGCCTACTGCTACTCCTATGCCTATTGCGTCCCGGCAACATGCTCATTCTATTTAAAATTCAAAGCAGAGCCAATCTCTGCCTGTTTTGGCCTGCTATCAATCAGCGTCTCATCATCCGGTCCGTTTTGGATCTTTTTATTGAGTAAATAGATAAAAAGGGCAAACAATAAAGTATAGACCACAAGAAACAAAATCAGTGAAAACAAAACCTGGTTTGCAGTGACTACTTTAGAAAGTGCATCGGATGTACGTAGCAGTCCATAGACTACCCATGGCTGGCGTCCCATCTCTGCTGCAAACCAACCTGCCTGATTAGCGATTTGAGGCAGTATGACGGCAATAACGATCAGCTTCAAAAACCATCTCCGGTCAAAAAGTGTTCCTTGCCACCAGAAAAACACACCAACAAGTGAAAGGCCTATCAGAGTCATCCCAATAGCCACCATGATGTGGTAAAACTGAAAAACGGCATTGACCTGTCCGGGCCTGTTTTCCTCCTTAAAAGCATTTAGTCCTGTAACCGGCTTTTCAAAGTCCTGATGCAGCAGGTAGCTCAGCCCACCGGGTACTTTAACCCCGATGACTTCCTGATTTTCTTTATCTACCCAGCCGAAGATATACATGTCTGCCGCTGCCAGGCTATCAAAATGACCTTCCAGGGCTGCCAGCTTTGCCGGCTGGTTTTCTGCTACACCATTGGCAGAATGATGTCCGGTAAACAGTTGTGCTAATGAGGCGATGACAGACACGGCCAGCGCAATTTTGAATGCCTTTTTGGATATTTCGACATGTCGGCCCTTTAGCAGGTAATAGGCATGAACGCTAAGTACCAGAAATGAACCTGCCAGAAATGCTCCGATCCAGACATGAGAAATGCGATCCACACTGGATGGGTTGAAAACCATTTCCCAGAAATCCGTAACCTCAGCGCGTGCATTCATCCCTTCACCCACGATGTGATATCCGGCAGGAGTCTGCTGCCAGGAGTTTGCTACTACAATCCATATAGCGCTAAACATCGATCCCAGCCATACGCCCAGGGTAGCGATAAAATGCACACGGGGACTCACCCTGTTCCACCCAAACAGTAAAACACCCAGGAAGCCACTCTCCAGGGCAAAAGCAAAGATGCCTTCGGCAGCAAGTGCACTGCCAAAAATATCCCCTACATACCGGGAGTAGGTAGCCCAGTTGGTCCCAAACTCAAATTCCATCACGATTCCGGTGGCTACCCCGATACCAAAGGTGAGCGCAAAGATCTTCGTCCAGAACCGGGACATTGTTCTGTATTCCGGATTTTTTGTAGCCAGGTATCGCCCTTCCATAATGACCATGATCAGACCAAGACCAATGCTCAGAGGCGGGTAGATGTAGTGGAAAGAAATGGTAAGTGCAAACTGGATCCGGGAGAGAATTTCTACATCCATGAGCTACTGATTTTTGAGCTCAAGTTAGTTTACAAAAGGGGTTTAGGAAAGGAAGTTGACTAAGTTTTAAATCATCGTAAGAGGGATACTTTTTCTTTTAGTAAGCAACTCTCACCTAATGAATTTGCCCTTATTCTCTTTCCACCAGTTTGCTTTAGATTCTTCTGCAATTTTGTCAATTGCAGCCTGGTCACTACCGCTATCTGCAGTGACTTCTTTGTACTTCAGGTAGTCAATAATTCTTTGCAGTCCCAAAGTATCTACGTTACTGGGGATTTTAAATATTATTTCTTTATCTGTCCTTTCTATCTGCATACTTAAATCTACGTAAAATAATAGTAATCCGTTTTTCAAATGCTTTTTCTTTAAGTATTACATTCAAGAATATTCCAGCATGTAATCAACCAGGTTGGTTTCCCGGTCCAGGCCCAGCTTTTTGCGTAAGCGATACCGGCTGATCTCAACACCTCGAACGGAGATATTGAGGAGGTTGGCAATTTCCTTGGAAGTCATATTCATCCTTAAATAGGCACACAGCTTGATCTCCTGTGGTGTCAATGTCGGGTGGTCTGTTTTGATATTTCTCAGAAAGTCCCCGTGCACCTGGTCAAAATGTTTTGTGAACTGATCCCATCCGTTATCTTCTGAAAGATTGCGATCTATATCACGGATGATCTTCTTTAAAGCATCCTTATGATCCTTGCCATTTTTAGCCACGGTTTGAAGGGATTCTTTAATGGTTACCATGAACTCATTTTTATTGATAAGGTGCATGGTATTTGTAGCAAGCTCCCGGTTTTTATGGTCTACCTCAGCTCTTAGTTTTTCGTTTCTTAACCGTGTGATCTCTTCTTCAGATTTTTTAGATACTTCCTCTATCTTATTCTCTTTTGCTTCAAGTTCCCGTTTTTGTCTGATGGTCAGCTCTTTTCTTTCCTGCTTGTGCTTTGTATCCAGCAAAAACATAGAGACTCCAAATACAAGTAATAGCAAAGCAGCGTATAGAAAATAGGCCAGTTTTGACCGGTACCAGGGAGGATACACCTGAAACGAAAAGCTGGCCACCTCACTAATATCATTGAAAGCGTTTTTGGCACGCACTTTAAAAGTGTAATCCCCTTCAGAAAGGTTGGTGTATTCTTTTTCCGTGATGGGAGACCAGTCAGACCAGTCTTTTTCAAAGTTTTCAAGCATGTACTGAAACTGAAGCTCATCCTGTCCATTGAAGTAGGGAGAAGCATACTGAAACTTCAGCGACGAGAAAAATGCCGGAAGTGACGGACCATCTCCGGACAGGGCGCCTGTACCTCCATAAAGCAGTTTTTCTGTTTCGGTGACTGCTGATATTTCTCTTATATAAGTTTTAAATGGGTGGTCTTCCTCAACACGAATACTCGGGTTGTAATGGATGAATCCCTCTTTTGCTCCAAAAAATACATTTTGGTGATCGATAATGCTGATGTTTTCCAGATCATCAGAGAGGTATTTTCTCATCCTTGAGAAAACTTCGGTGTGTTTTTCATACTCTCCAAAGGGCGTTTTTTCTAGATACCCTAATTCGGTATCGCTGTGAAAATAGATATTGCCATTATGGTCATGAGTCATCTCCCGGATATGACTTTGGGTTCCCAGGTATTTTTCCAGTTTGTCATGATGAAAAAATCGGTCCTTTTGATCGTTGAAGGTGTACAGGCCGAATTCTGCAGCAAAAACCTGCTGGTTACCAAGGTCAAATACATTGATCAGTATGTTAGATGGAAAACCGCTGTCTTTGCCGTAAAATCGGACATCGCTGATCTGATCAAAGTCTGAATCAAAAGTAACCTTAAAAACCCCTTTGTATCCATGTGTCATAAAGAGGGAAGAGTCGTTGATAAATTCAAAGACCCTGCTCGATTCCCCAAATGAGTTTAGGTTTTTGGAAAGCTTGTATGCTGAATTTCCCCTTTCAAATACTCTGAACCCATCATAAGTGCCGAGAAGCAGCTGTCCATCATTGGGTGTTTTTGCCACTTTCCAGCTTCCGGTTTCTTCATAAAAGGGAGTGGCAAGGTCTTCCTTGACGAGAAATGCTCCATTGTGATGTGCCAGGAAGAGCTCTTCGTTTACCTGCTGAATATTGTAGACCTGCCCGCTTGAGTTTTTTACAAGGCTGTATTGGTTTTCCATGGCAATAGGATCAGGATTTGATTCCTGGTAAAACAGACCATTACTGGTGCCCAGGTAGATCTTGTTATCGGTGAAATAGGCACTGTAGCCCGTTCCGGGGAGTCCGGACTGTTCGTCTATCATGGTGAAGGGTGAGGAGAGTTCCACCATTGTGATCCCATTATTTAATCCTACCCAGAGGTTCTTAAACTGGTCTTCATGGAGCGACAAAACTGTTCGGTTGTTTAGTCCTTTTCCTTTGGTAAGATGCTGAAGTACTTTTCCTTCGGGAGAAAGTATAATGACTCCATTGTTTTGGGTGCCGATGGCAATGTTGTTGTTATCCAACAGAATAGCTGTGTTTATCAGCGAACTCTCTAAAAAACCGGAAATACGTATTTCCCATTCTGAAAACCGGTCCTGTTTGTGCTGAAAGATCCTGCCGTCTTTCTGAAAGATCAGGAAACTGCTGTTTCGGTGAGGAATGATTGCTGTAACGAGTTCACGGGTAAGAAAGTCGCTTCCTGGTATTTTTTGGAATTTCTTTCCATTCCAGTTGCCAAGGCCCATTTCCGGAGAGTAGATAAACAACCGGTTGGCCGCACTAAAAGCAAGCCCAAAATCAAATGGTTCTGTGAGTTTGGTCACAGACTCACCATCATAGGTTACGAGCCCCTGGTAAGAGCTGAAATGAATCTTATCCCCATACTTGAAGATTTTCCAGATGTCTTCCAGGTTTCGCTCTTCCTCAGACATCTGGTCAAAAAGACTGTGAAAGACAAGGTAGCCCTGATCATTTGGCTCGTAATAACCAAACTGATTCTGGCCGCCTATGTAGATGCGGTTATCTGAATCTACAAATACTGATCGTACCCGGGTATTGTTATCCACCAGGTATTTTCTCCAAGTGTTACCATCATACTCGAGCAGGCCAAAGTTGTTAGCGACGTAGATATAGCCTCTTTGGTCCTGAGCTATGTCCCAGTTTTGAATCCCACCCTGGTAGTCGTCTGTATGGAAGGTTTTTGTCATGGGGACTTTTGTAAAAGCGTAGGTGTCAGGTTGAGATAGTCCTGTAAATGGCAGGAGGAATATAATTATTAGCAGAATCAGGCTGCCTGTACTATTCCTTTTCCTTGTGTGGTGGGTTTTTAGAGTCATGTTGAGTGTGTTGTGAAAATGAAGATAATAAAAGAAAAACAGAAAGATCTATTCAGAGCTATTTAAGTACGTTTTTGAGGGCTGTTGATGTAGTATTGATGAGGTCTTTTTTGCTGGATGATGTAGCATTGATGTAGTATGAAATGACCGAAATGAGAATTAATAGTGAAGATTTGGGAAGTCGTATGAAAACGATTGCTATTGCGAATCTCATAAAAGAGAGGTTGCTGGGGAATCGGTATTAAAAAAATAAAAGTATGAAGCACTTTAAAATGAAGATTAGATGAAATCACAAAAAACAAGACTATTTAGGATGGGTCTTGTGGCCACAATTGTATTTTTTCTTTGTGGAAACGCAATGGCTCAGTCCGTGGAAGTAAGAGGGGTTGTGAAAGACGCCTCCGAAGGAGCCCCATTACCGGGCGCCACAGTTTTAGAAAAGGGGACTTCAAATGGAACAGTAACAGACGCAGATGGAAACTACAGTCTGAACGTTTCAGAAGGAGGCACTTTGGTATTTACCTTCATCGGTTTTCAGTCACAGGAAATTTCTGTAAATGGTCGAACTACCATTGATGTAGATATGGAGCTCGACCTTTCTGAGCTGGATGAGATTGTAGTTATAGGTTATGGTGAAACAACCGCTAAGGAACTTACCGGAGCTGTGTCACGCATAAAAAGCGATGCAGTAGTGCAGCGCAAAGTACCGAGGTTAGATCAGGCTTTGCAAGGTCAGCTTTCCGGTGTAAGCATTACTACAAACTCAGGTTCACCAGGGGGTTCTTCAAATATCAGGATTCGTGGGCTGAGTACCAATGGGAATAATAATCCTTTGATCCTTGTAGATGGAGTGGTTTATGAAGCAGACGGACTAAATGCTCTGAACCCATCAGATATTGAGTCTGTCAACGTGCTGAAAGACGCGACTGCAGGGATTTACGGGGTGAGGGCTGCAAATGGAGTCATCCTGATTGAGACAAAAAAAGGACAACTCAACTCTAAACCCAGTTTTGAAGTAAGCGGATACTATGGAGTACAGGAAACAGCCAGAAAGCTTGACCTTCTCAATGCTCGTGAATATGCGATTCTGAAGAATGAAGCTTTTGTGCAGGGGGGGCTAACTCCTCCGTTTGCTAACACCGAGCTGGGTGAAGGTACTGACTGGCAGGACGAGGTATTCGAACAAGCTCCGATCCAGAATTACAATATGAGTGTAACGGGCGGAACAGAGAAGACCAGTTATAACATTGGCGGATCGTATTTCAAACAAAAAGGGATCGTAGGAGGGAAGAAAGCAGAGTTTGAACGTTACAACGGGCGTATCAACTTTGTGACCGAGCTTGCTCCTAAGGTTAAACTCACCAACGTTACGCTGTACACACATGAAGAAAGTACCAGCCTACCGGAAAATGGTATTGGTTCTGTGCTTTACAATACTGTAAATGCTTATCCAACGGCTCCTATACGGGAAGACGGACATTACTCTTACCTGGAAAATGTTGCCGATATCATCAACCCTATCCCGCAGATCGGTAATTCATTCAACTGGAATACGGTCAACAAATTTACCGGGAAAGAAGAGATAGAGTACTCCATAAATGATGATTTTAAATTATCAGGAAGAGCAGGCTATAACTATGCACTTGTAGATTATAAGCAGTTTAATCCGCTTGTCTGGTACGGTTCGGGCAAGTATGCCAACAGTGCGGCTAATGCTGACCTGGACCCTGTCATAGTAACCATAGGTGATGTGGAGTTTGAAAGGGGAGCCAGTGTTTATGAAAGCAGAAATACTTATCTGGATTATAACCTGGAAGCATTCCTGAATTATGCTCACACATTTAATAATGAACATACCGTGAAAGGTACGGCGGGTGTGTCTTATTTTGGCAGGTCATCTGAAGGACTGAACGGCACTGGATTTAATATTCCTAACAATTCGCTTGATCTGGCTGATATTTCCACAAATCAGGCCGCAAACGGATACCTGAATAATGTTGGATCTTTTCAGGTGAAATCGCGGTTAGCATCTGTCTTTTTACGTGCGGAGTATGATTATAAAAAGAAGTATTTAATTTCTGCAATTGCACGTAGAGATGGCTCTACACGGTTTGGTGAAAACAACAGGTTCGGTTATTTCCCCTCCGTTTCGGGAGCATGGGTAATCACTGAGGAATCCTTCTTTACCCCTGGCTTAGTCAACTTCGCCAAGCTAAGAGTAAGCTACGGTATTTCAGGTAACGACCGTATTGGCGATTTCAGATACCGGGCCACTTTGGGCGGAGAAGGTCACTATGTTTTTGATGATGTGATCGTACAGGGCACAGCGATCGGTGCAGCTGCAAATCCGGATCTGAAATGGGAGACCACTGAGCAAACCAACATTGGCCTGGATCTGACCTTGTTCAATCAATTGGATTTGACAGCTAACTACTTTATTAAGAATACTAAAGATCTTTTATTTCAGCCTGCAGTGTCTGCAGTGTTGGGAACTTACGGAGCTGGAAGCTCTCCCCCTGTAGTGAATGGTGGTGACGTGAGAAACTCAGGAATAGAAATGGATCTGGATTACAGCATCCGTGGCAATAGCGGGTTTAGCTTCTCGGTAAATTATAACGTGACTATGTTAAATAATGAAGTCACCAGGGTACCAGACGGCTTTGATTTCATTCCAGGCGCTGCATTCAGTGTAGGAGGAAATACAGCCACTCGTTTTGAAAAAGGATACCCGATCGGTTATTTCATTGGGTATGAAACCGATGGTGTTTTTCAAAATGCAGAAGAGATTGCTTCCGGCGATGTAAGTCAGCCCGGAGCTCAGCCCGGAGACCTGAAGTTTGTAGATCAGGATGGAGACGGAGTGATCAGTTTTGGTGATGATTCTGACCGAACCATCATTGGATCAGCTATACCGGATTACACCATGGGCTTAAACTTCAACCTGGGGTATATGGGAATTGACCTTTCGGCAAACATCTATGCGGCCCTGGGGCAGGAAATTATCCGAAACTATGAGCGTCAGCAGCCATATGCTAACCAGCTGGCTTACAACATTAACAGATGGACAGGTGAAGGAAGTACTAACGAATATCCTCGACTAACCACTGGCGCCACTCAGAACACCGCATTCTCAGATTTTTATGTGGAAGATGGTTCTTTCGTGAGGCTTAGAAATGTTCAGCTGGGATACACGCTCCCTCAAAACATTACGGAATCAATCGGCATTAAGAACCTTCGATTTTACGTGGCGGCCAACAACCTGATCACGCTGACACGATACATGGGATATGATCCTGATGTGGGATCAGCTGGTCCGCTGAGTGCTGGTGTAGACAATGGGATGTACCCACAAGCACGAGTTTATATGGGAGGTCTAAACATTAAATTTTAATTGAAATGAAAAAAATATATTCATTAATCATAGTTGCTCTGGGATGGATTTTCCTTCCGGCATGTGATGAAATGCTGGATCTGGAGCCACAATATGCACAAGATGCAGAGAGCTATTTCAAGACTCCGCAAGACTATGAACAGGCTTTGACCGGAGCTTATGACCTTCTTCAGACATCTTACATGACTTTATGGATCGGGGAGATTGCCTCTGATAACTCCATTGCAGGTGGCGAAAGTGTAAATGATACCCGTTCGCTTCATGAGATCGATGAGATGACTCATAATGCGGTAAATCCACAGTTGCGAGATGTTTTGCGTTACAACTACGCGGGGATAACCCGGGCAAACTTCATTTTCGAAAATAAGGATAACATTGACTTTGAGGGTAAGGATGAAATTTTAGCCCAGGCTGCTTTCTTACGAGCGTACTTTTACCTCGAGCTCGTCAAAGTATTTGGAGATGTACCCCTTATTGTAGACAGGCGACTGGGAATTGAGGAAGCAACATCTATAGCCCGAACTCCTAAAGCTGAAGTATACGCTCAGATAGAAGCCGATTTGATTGCTGCAGCTGATGCGCTTGACTGGACCAACCCTGTGAAGGGACGGGTTACTAAAGGAGCCGCGCTGGGACTTCTGGGCCGCGCCTATCTATACCAGGATAAGTTTGATGAAGCAGCAACTGTGCTGGATCGTGTGATCAATGAAGGACCATATAGTACCATTACGGTTGCTTCTAGTGAGGAATATGCCGACCTGTTTAGCGTAGATCAGGAAGGAAATTCTGAATCAATCTTAGAGGTGCAGTTTACAGGAGGTGAAGGAGGTAGCTATGGCTGCTTTGTTTGCCTCGAAGGAAACCTTGCCGTAGGATTCCATGGCATCAGGCAATATACGGGGCCGGTTTACGGAGATGGGAATAGCTACAATCTCCCAACCCAGGAGCTTTATAATTTCTTTGATCCTGCGGATATACGAAGAGACGGTACCGTACTGGATATTGATGCCTTTATTGCCGTACAGCCCAACGCTGACGAAATTACCTATGCAATTGGCGGAGGCGGCCATACCGGTTATTACAACAACAAATACCTAAAGCGTCAGGATGAGCTTGGTCTGCCTGATGATGACCTGACCAGCCCGGTTAACCACAGAGTGCTCAGATATCCTGATATCCTCTTGATGGCAGCTGAGGCACACAACAGAAAAGCTTCACCTAATGATGCTTTAGCAAGAACCTATCTGAATGAAGTGAGAGGCCGGGTGGGTATGCCAGCTGTGACTGGCTCAGGTACGGACCTTACCAATGCAATCTGGAGAGAAAGACGTCTGGAGCTTTCAGGAGAAGGGCTCAGGTTTTTTGATCTGGTGAGAACTGGTCAGGCAGCAAGTGAGATTGAAGGATTTGTGGAAGGTAAGCATGAAGTCTTCCCTATTCCACAGGTGGAGATTGACCTCTCAGGAGGCAACTGGGACCAAAATCCAAATTACAACAATTAAAACGCTTTAGTGATGATCAAGAATTTAATAATCATATTATTAGCCGTTCCTGTCCTGCTGTTTACCGCTTGCCAGGAGCAGTTTGAGTTGGATGCTGAGCCTCCGACTGAGGAAGATGCAAGCTTTACTGCCACTGAAGGTAGTGACGGGCCCAATTACATTGTATTCAGCAATGCATCAAATGGGTTTATCAAAAAATGGGATTTTGGTAACGGTAGTTCCGGAGAAGGAAATGAAGTTACGGCTTATTATCCGTTTGCCGGTGATTATGAAGTTACATTGACCGTCTATACAGAGGGTGGGTCAGTTTCATCTTCTAAAACAATTACCATTGAAAATACGGATCCTGAAATTTGTAACGTAGAAGTCCTTCAGTTTCTGACCGGAGGTTGTGATCATCCCGAGGGAAAAACCTGGGCGATTGACGCCGGTCGTGCGGGTCACTTTGGCTTAGGCCCCGGAACCGAAGGTGTTGGCGGACCCACCTTTACTCCGGACTGGTATCAGGCAGGTGCCAATGAAAAAGAAGGAGGAGGACTTTATGATGATACCTTTACCTTCTATCTCAGTGAATCCGTATTTGTTCAGGAAACAAACGGGGATGTTTACCTGAATGGCGGACAAACCGGTAATTTTCCCGGAGCCACAGAAGCTCCAGTAGGTGATTTTACAGCGCCTTATGATGCGCCGGAGGATATGAATTATTCTATCACAGAAGACCCTGAAGGAAACAAATTTATTAACCTGACGAATGGAGGCTTCATTGGCTATGCCACCGGTGTGAATACTTACCAGATCCTCTCCATATCCGAAAATGAAATGTTTTTGAGATTTCGGGATAATGTCAATACGGATTTTGCCTGGTACCATCGCCTGATCCCCGAAGGGTACGAGCCGGTATCAGCAGGGTTTACATTTGAGGTGAGCGGCACAGACGTGACATTCACCAATACTTCTGCAAATGCCAGCAGTTATTCATGGGATTTTGGTGATGGAAATACCAGCACGGAAGAAAATCCGGTACACACTTATGCTGCTGATGGGGTTTATGAGGTTACGCTGACTGCCACTGGTGCTGGTGAATCTGCAGAAAGCACACAGTCTGTCACCATCGCTTCTGCTTTGGTAGAGTTTCCACTGACTTTTGAATCAACAGAGCCAGTATTTACAACTTTTGGGGGTTCCACTTACCAGTATGTGGACAACCCGGATGCTTCCGGCATCAATGCCAGTTCGAGGGTTCTGGAAACCGTACATGGCGGAGAAGTCTGGGCGGGATTGTTTACTGATTTAACAGATCCGGTAGATCCCTCCGCAACCACCACCCTTTCATTAAAAGTGTGGGCGCCACAGACTGGTACATTCCGCTTAAAACTGGAGAATACTGCTGATAATACAGACTTCATAGAAATTGATCAGGCTGTTAATACAGCCAATCAATGGGTAGAGCTTAAGTACGATATTTCGGGTGTAATAGGCAAGAGCTATCGTAGGGTAGTTATATTCCCAGGATGGAATGTAGCGAATGCAGGAACCTTCTATGTGGATGATATTCAGCTGAAAGTAGAGACTCCGTTAACCTTTGAGTCCGGAGAACCTGTATTTACTACTTTCGGAGGATCTACCTATCAGTATATTGACAACCCAGATGCAAGCGGGATCAATACCAGTGCAAGAGTACTGGAAACTGTACATGGGGGAGAGACATGGGCCGGACTGTTTACCGACCTGAGCGAGTCTCCGGACATTACCGGTACTTCCTCCCTGACCCTTAAGGTCTGGGCTCCGCAGACAGGTACGTTTCGGTTGAAACTGGAAAACACTGCTGATAATACGGACTTCATAGAGGTAGATCAGAATGTGGATGCGGCTTCTGAGTGGGTAGAACTTACATTTGATATTTCTGCAGCTGCCGGAGCTACGTACCGACGTATAGTGATTTTTCCAGGATGGAATGTTTCCAATGCCGGGACGTTTTATATTGATGATATCCAATTGAATAATTAATGTTGAAACACTCTTTTTTAATTTCATTTATTATGATAGTCTTCCTCACATCTTGTGGGGAAGACTCTCCTTCTAATAACGAGGTATTGCTCCCCAGCAATCTGGTAGTAACTATTGAACAGTCTGAAGAAGACCCTAAAGAAGTGCATATCAGCGCAACTGCTGATAATGTGAATTTCTTTCGGTTTTACTTTGGAGATGATGACAGCTTTGAAGAACAGTCAGGTGGAACCATCAATTATACTTATAACTCTTCCGGGGATTTTGTGATCACTGTTCAGGCTCACACTACATCTCTTGATTTTATAACCTGGTCTGAACAGATCAATATACCAGCCCCGGAACCCGGGGATTTTTTGCCCGAGACCGGATACTCCACACCAGCTTCTTACGAGGGGATGACTTTGATATGGCAGGATGAGTTTGATGGAGAAAGTCTCAACGAGGATGACTGGACCTACGAAATCGGAACAGGTAGCAATGGCTGGGGGAATAATGAGCTTCAGTACTATACCAATGAGAACACTTCCATTGTTGAGGGAAACCTGATCATTGAAGCCAGAAAGGAGAGCCGGGGAGGGCAGTCTTACACCTCTTCACGAATTATAACAGAGAATAAGGTGGAGTTTCAATATGGCCGTGTGGATATCCGTGCTGTTTTACCGCGAGGGCAGGGTATATGGCCTGCATTGTGGATGTTGGGAGCTGACTTCCGGCAGGCCGGATGGCCCGGCTGTGGAGAAATAGATATTATGGAAATGATCGGCGGGGGCGGTCGGGAGAAGACTGTTCATGGTACGGTACACTGGTCTAACGGGGGCGAATACGCAAGCTATGGTCAGGGTTATTCACTCACCAGCGGAGTATTTGCTGATGAATATCACGTCTTTAGCATCGTGTGGGATGAAGAGTCCATCACCTGGTATGTAGATGATGTACAGTACAATGTGATAGATATCACGCCTGCTGAGCTGAGCGAGTTCAGAGCGCCATTCTTTTTTATTTTTAACATTGCCGTAGGTGGTAACTGGCCTGGAAATCCGGATAATTCCACGGTTTTTCCTCAATATATTATAGTAGATTACATCAGAGTCTTCCAGCCAAATTAATTTCAACCGAGCAAAAAACAGAATCGTCAAAATGCATTACTATATTAAACTCGGACTCATTGTGTTCATCTCTGCATGTGCTTCCAAAAGTCGGGACCAAAAGCAGGCAGCCCCTAAATTCACCAACCTTGTCTGGTCAGACGAATTTGAACAACCTTCTCTGGATACTTCCAGATGGGAATCCATAGAAGGGGACGGCTGTCCGGATCTTTGTGGTTTTGGAAACAATGAATTGCAGTATTACACCAATCGACAAAAAAATCTTGAAATCAATAATGGGGTCTTGGTAATCAGGGCTTTAAAGGATTCTTTGGGGAACAGAGCGTACAGCAGCGCCAAACTCGTTTCCAGGAATAAGGGCGATTGGAAATATGGCCGTATCGAAGTGAAAGCCAGGCTTCCTGAGGGTAGGGGCACCTGGCCCGCTATCTGGATGATGCCTACACTGGATCGTGATGCCAGGTGGCCTGATGATGGAGAGATCGATATTATGGAGCACGTGGGTTACAACCAGGGCATGATCTACGGGGCTGCCCATACAGAGCGATATAATGGCATATACGGCACTCAAAAAGTGGATAGTGTATCCGTGCCTGACGTTCATGAGAAGTTTCATATCTATTCACTGGAGTGGACCGAAAATCAGCTTTCCTGGATGGTGGATGGTAAGCCGTTTTACATATGGGAAAGAGGAAAAGAGTCTCATGAAGGATGGCCATTTACCGGAGAATTTCACCTTATTCTCAATCTCGCTGTAGGAGGTAACTGGGGAGGTAAGTATGGCGTAGACGATTCCATCTGGCCTCAGACTCTGGAAGTGGACTATGTGCGTGTTTACCAGTAGTCTCAAATCGTTTTTCCGCTTAAAGTTGGTAAGTCATTATTTAAAAATATTAATTGTTATGAAATATTTCAGCCTTTTTATAATAGCCTGTATTGGGTTGGCTTGTACACCTCAAAAGGATGATTCTGCTGCGATTACCGGCGCACAGAAAATTGATAGTCTGTTGTCCGTGATGACGCTGGAGGAGAAAGTGGGGCAGCTCAATATGTACAATGGTATCGGTGAGTACACCGGACCGCAGGCAGGCGCTGATAGTAAGGCCAAGGCAGAAAATATCAGATCTGGCAGGGTCGGGGCAATGTTGAATGTTCTTACAGCAAAAGAGACCAGGGAATTTCAGGAGTTGGCAGTGAATAACAGTCGGCTGGGTATCCCACTGCTGTTTGGTTATGACGTCATACATGGATACAAAACCATGCTGCCGGTGCCCATAGGGCAGGCGGCTACCTGGGATTATGAGGCAGCTAAACTGGGGGCAAAGATTGCCGCAGAGGAGGCTGCCGCTTCCGGAGTACACTGGACTTTTGCGCCTATGATCGATGTGAGTCGAGATGCCCGATGGGGTCGTATCATGGAAGGACCGGGAGAAGATCCCTACCTTTCGTCGGTGATGGCAAAGGCATGGGTCGAAGGGTTTCAGGGCGAAGACCTTTCTGACCCATTGACAATAGCCGCTTGTGCCAAGCACTTTGCGGGTTATGGTCTGGCAGAGGCCGGAAGGGACTATAACACGGTAGACATTTCAGCCAGCACACTTTATAATGTAGTGTTGCCTCCGTTTAAAGCTGCAGCAGAAGCGGGAGTGGCAACTTTTATGAACTCATTCAATGAACATGAAGGAGTGCCCGCTACCGGGAGCATCCTTTTACAACGTGATATCCTTAAAGGAAGCTGGAAGTATGACGGCTTTGTCGTTTCTGACTGGGGCTCTATAGGCGAAATGATAACACACGGGTTTGCTGCGGACAGTGCAGATGCGGGGATGAAAGCCATCATTGCCGGTAGTGATATGGATATGGAGTCTCTGATCTACGAAAAAGAGCTCACAGAGCTGGTGAAGTCGGGGAAAGTAGATGAGAGACTCATAGATGATGCGGTGAGGCGGATCTTAAAGGTAAAAATGGACCTTGGGTTATTTGATGATCCGTATCGATATGTCTCGGAAGACCGTGAAAAAGCCCAACTGCTTAGTAAAGAACACCTGGAAGGTGCGCGGGATGTAGCTCGCAAATCCATTGTGCTCCTTAAGAATGAGAATAATCTTTTGCCTCTGGATAAAAATTTAAAATCCATCGCTGTGATCGGGCAGCTGGCAGAAAGTAAAGATGTGCCCCTTGGAAACTGGAGAGCCCAGGCGGTGACCAACTCGGCCGTTTCACTGGTGGAAGGAGTCAGGAGTGCAGTGGGTCCGGGCACAACAGTACGAGTGGCAAGAGGCTACACTTTGGTCGAAGGCCGCAGGGACTTTATCCATGAGCTGAATATCATAGAAAACGACCGTTCGGGATTTAGTGAGGCAATTCAACTTGCCAGACAATCCGAAGTGGTGGTATTGGCGATCGGTGAGGATTGCTACCAGACAGGGGAGGGAAGAAGCCAGGCAGATATTTCTTTGAAGGGTAGTCAGAAAGCTCTACTGATGGAGCTGCTCAAGGTCAACAAAAAAGTAGTTGTGGTACTGATGAACGGCCGGCCATTGGCTATTCCGGAGGTAGTTGAAAAAACTCCGGCGATCTTAGAAGCCTGGTTTGCCGGATCTGAGTCAGGTAATGCCATCGCCGATGTATTGTTTGGAGATTACAATCCTTCCGGGAAGCTTCCGGTTTCATTCCCCTATCATGTAGGGCAGGAGCCGCTCCATTATGATCGAAAAAATACCGGTCGGCCGGTGACCAATGCTCACGATGCAGGTCTGGTATTCTGGTCGCACTACACAGATACGCCGACAGAAGCCTTGCTTTCTTTTGGGCACGGACTTAGCTATACCACTTTTGATTATTCCGATATTTCAGTAACCCAAAGCGGTGACGGTGTGAATGTTACCGCAACACTGACCAATAGCGGAGACCGTGAAGGGACCGAGGTGGCGCAGCTATACATGCGTGACCTGGTGGCCAGCAATACCCGCCCGATCCGGGAACAGAAGGGTTTTCAAAAAATAAGCCTTGCGCCTGGTGAGAGCAAGACCGTGAGTTTTGAGTTGACCAGAGATGATCTTTCCTTTTATTCAGGTAAAGGAGAGCTGGTTTTTGAGTCCGGAGAATTTCAGTTCTGGGTAGGAGGCAGCTCTCAGGCAGACTTATCCGGGAAAATAGAGCTTTAACCGAAATTATACAATGGAGCTTCCATTGCATAATTGATGAATTGAAAATCAGTGAGTTACGCTATTTTATTCAAAACCTTTTTGGTGATTTTCAAATGAGTAATGCTGGTCAGTTCTCTTGAGGAGTGACTGGTATTCTCCGTTTTCATATGATAAGCTTTTTGATAAAGGCTTCCTTACTTTTAATGTCCTTAACAGTCCCCTGGTAAGTCTTGATGTTGCTGATGTTTGGGAAGCTAAGCTGCTTTCTGGCCAGGGAGATGGAAGCCAGCAGGTTGAAGTAGTTGAAAACCAGAATGAAGGTCTGGACAGGATCTGTTTTCACTTTTTGCAAGCCAATTTTTTCAGCCGTTCGTTCATTGATGATGTAGCTGGTTCCTTTTACGATTATGTGATCTTCTGTTTTCCTGGCAAGGTCCAGTAACCCTTTTAAGTATTCAGAAATGATCAGGTTCGTTCTTTGTTTGCCACTCAGGTGGCGATCCAGTGAAAAGTAGTAGTCAAACAGGGTGCCGCCGTGTATTTTGATTATTCCTTTTCTCTCTTTTTCAGCAAGAAGAAACAGGGAGTGGTATTTTAAGTTTCCTCTTTTTATCAGGGAAGGCACATCATAAAACGGAGCTATGATGGATAAAGTAAATGCCAGCATTAAGGCCGTAACCGGAATAAAATAGCTGTGAATAATGATCAGCAGGCCACCAAACGTGAGGTTCAGCATCAGGGCCAGCAGGCCAAGCCGAAGTTGAAACTGTCTTTTTTCGTAAGGCGTTTTTTGAAAGTATTTGTTTGACTGAGACTTTGAAATTTTGGGCATTTCAGAGCGGGTTCCCGGAAGTTTGACAAATGGCTATTTTACCAGGGAATAAGCTAAAGCAACTGCGAAGAAAAGGAAAAATCCTGCAAACACATTTTTGTAAGTTTTATCCTTTTCGAGAATTTCCTTTAAAGGTTTTTTGCCACCGGCTAATAACCACCGGATCACTGCCCCGGGTAGCTGAAGGAGGTAGAAGGATAATAATTCGATTATAGGGATAAGAATTAGCTCGATCATCTGATAAAGATACGAAAATGTATCAAAGTAGTTCTACTTGTCAAGTTATGGGGTGTACGACAGTTTTGCAAAAAAATGACCTTGGCGTTATGAGAGGTTTTCACACAAAAACACCAATATTCCCCCTTTTTCTTATAAGGGGCTGATGGGGGTTATGGAAAAATTTATCAAACCCATACTCCCTTACTGCTTGATTGCAACTTGCCAGAGCCGATTAGATATCAGCTTCCTGATTGTCATTTCAGGTTTCTTTATTTGAAAAATTGCCCGATCCTGGATTTAAGCTTTTTCAGCACCGACTTTTTAGGGTAAACGTATTTCTTTGACAGAGAAACAATGGATTTTTTCAGGCTGGGATCTTCCAGGTATTGCTCCAGGATTTCCTCATGTCGCTTTCTAAATGCTTCGCTGGTCTTGACGGTATCCACTAAATACTGGTTTTCGATCAGGTCATGGATCATCTGAAAATCATGATCAGAAAGCAGGTTCTGCTCCTCTTTGGACCCGGAGGAGGCCAGTAACTCCTCGTCACCTTCATACATATCATATATCCTTAAATGGTCTTTTGTCAGCATTTTTTATCTCCGTGAATATCGTAAATCAGTACGAACAGCTTTTCTAAAAGTTCTCGTTATAGTCAAGGTTTTCAAAGCGATTGTCACCGGTCCTTTGCAACTTCATTTTTGAAGCTGGGCGAACCCTTAAACCAGGAAGTGCATAAAGGTAATCATTGCGTATGGCAGATTCCCTTTTGCAGAGGGATCTCAATCAGGGAGAATGATAAAGCTTATGGTCTTTATGATAAATTTCAGGCCAGTCTAAAGCCTAAATCATCAATTCTGAATAATATCGGATGACTCCTTCCCCTACGGATATAGTATATTAATCTGTTGCTTTGATCAGGTTGCGTGTTTTTACATGTCTCTCAACCTCTGGTCTCCATTCATTCTGATTGGCCATCATTTCATATAGCTTTTCCTGATAGTATACCTGATACCACGCTTTTTTATGAAACGGGCAGATGTTCTCATACGTCTTTTCAGAATGAATCATCAATCTTTGCATGAACTCTTCTCTCGGCTCGCGATGATTATTTATAATCTTGCTTAATAGAATAGGTGTGATATCAATATCCCTGGCAAAGTCTGTTCTTTTGCTGTATAAGGTATCTATATAAGATTTTAAGAATTTTGTGAAACACTTTTCTTCCTGATAAATGGGGTCCTTGATAAATTCTTCCATTTGGAGCTTTAATTGCAATAGCCTGGCCTTAATGATCTTCCCGGAAGAAAGATTCTTCATTCTTTGAAGCCTTGCTTCCATTAGCGCTTTGCCGTCTTTTAGCCTTTCCTGTTGTGAAGAATACCGTGAGTCTACCCCATATTCTGCTCCTTCTATTTCATTCATCTTGTTTTTGGTCCTAGTCATGGTCATAAGTGCTTATTAATTCCAATATTTCTTCTATTTCAACGCTTAAGGTCATGCCAGTGATATTCATGCCATATTTGTCAATATAGTGCCTGGCTATTGTTCTTTTTGGTTTTAGTGAAACACAGGCAAGCTCGCCATATTCTCTTACGGCAATTTTGGCGATAAATGTTATTAGGTTGCCGGCAATATTTTCATATTCTTTATTCCTTCCTTTATTTTCTTTGGATACGGTGAGTAGTCTAATATGTATCCTCCATTCTTCAGGAATTCTTTCAGCCGAAACGAGTCCAAGAATATCTTTGGAACCAACTATTCTTAGTTTATATACTTCATTCGTCTTTTCTTTCTTCCAATCAAAGAAGTATCTCGTTTTCGTTATCTTTTGATAGTCACTACTTTCAACTTTTTCGATCGCCACTTTATGTCTTTCGCCAGTTGTTGTATTGACAACTATCATACATTAAAACTACTAAAAAAGTTTCCAAAAATTGGAAATTAAGAACGAAAAATATCCAATATAAGGCAATTATCCTCGTTTGTGATTTTTATATCCTTTAGCGGAGGGATCTCAATCAGGGAGAATGATAAAGCTTATGGTCTTTATGATAAATTTCAGGCCAGTCTAAAGTGGGTCCGGAAGATGTGTACCTTTTCCCTTCATCACCCTGTTGGAGACAACTCCAACAGGGGCTCGGGTGTGCAGTCCGTCGCCCTGGCTGGTCTTGTGCCAACCAGAATACCGTTAACTTAAGATAGGGGGTGAGACGAGGAAAACGAGATCATTTCTCCGTAGACAAAGTATCCGGCATTTGGTATTCGATCATCCGGTCAAAACCGGAAGTAGCCGGATAATCCCGGAAAACCTTTTTCAACTCACCTGATTCATCATATGCTTTGAGGGCATCTTTGTGGATGGAATAGGCCATGTCATAAAAACCGTCATTGGGATCAAGGGAGCTCACTATACCATTGTAGGAATACGAGCTGAACGTAACCCACAAGCTATCGCCAGTGATGTCATTTACTTTCAGCAGATAATGATTGTATTCGCTACGTTCTTCACTGTCTTTGATGATGTATACATCGCCTACCTGCGGATTATCAATATATGATTGTTCCAATTCAGCATTTTGCATTCCCGTAAAGGTCAGGTAAGTAATCCCTAAAATAATCAGGATCAGTCCGGAAAAAAGATATTTGGGAGTGCCAGCCGATGACTTAAGGCCTTTTACAATATTCTTTGAGCCTGCGGCAATCTCCGCTTCATGCGTTGCATGTTTGCAATGCAGACAGACAATTTCTACCGACTTTTTATATGGGAAAAGCGGGATCCAGAAGATGTGTACGTAATGTGCAAAAATGGCCATAACAGACTGTTGCTGTTGGCAACTGGGACATTCATATGCTTCTAATGGAGCCTGTTTAATGTTTTTGGTGTTCCACCCGTAAACGATCATAGTTGTGTTTTTTGTCGCTTAAAATAGTTCAAACCAACCAATAATTCAAATTGACGGATATTCGTGCATAAAGCCGTAAAGGTCTGCATAAAGCCCGTAGTGGTCTGCACAAAGGTCGTAACGGTCTGCTCCGGATTTGGCTGCAAGTGAGGCGTCCACAAAGGTCGTTAGAGACCGTTTAGAGGTTCCAGGTAGAAAAACAACGTGTCATTCTACCATCCATTTAATAATTCATCAAATTTATCCTGATATATTGTTTCTCCCATTTCTCTTGGAGATTTGTCATGAACATTTTTTGTCTCAATATCTGCTCCGGCTTTAAAGAGTTTATGAACTATCGTAAAATCACCTTTTGAATTAAATATCGCTGTCCAGATAGGAGGATTTCCATGTTCGTCTCGAATATTTACATCTGCCCCTTTTTCTAAAAGCAAATCTGTCAACTCAATGTATTTATAAAGAGCACAAAAATGTAGAGATGTGTAACCTGACTTGTCCTGGAAATTTAAATCCGCTCCATTTTCAATAGCAAATTTCGCAATCTCTAAATTTCCTTTCGCAACAGAGTTTATCAAAATAGTCCGTCTATTGCCATCATATGCATCGGCTCCATATTTTTTAATCAATTTCTTAAGCGATTTTTTATCATTCTTAACTATCAAGTTGTCAAAATACTCTAATTCAGAATCTACTTTTAATGGTTTACCAGCTCTTGCCATATATCGTTTTTATTTATCGGGTGTGGAGGAGGGGAATCGAACCCTTCTGCACTCTGTCTTGAATTCAAGTACCCTGCTAGTACCCTGCTAGCACCAAATTGATTGTACATGGTGATTCTACATCATGAAAAGGTTGCAATTTATTAAATGAAACTCGAAAGGGGCAGGGAGAGCTTTTTCTTTTTTATAAGTCGTCTGTGTCTTTGACCGGTTGCTCTGTCGGTCTGTGTCATGATATGTCTGTCGTTACCCGTCATTGTCAATATCTCCGTAGTTTTTTTTTAGGACTGTTATCAGTTTTTCCGTTTTTTAGAAACTTCTTGATTTTTTTGCGATCGATGAAATTCACTTTAAATGAAAGCTCTCTCAATATTCCTTGTTCAAATTCCGCAAGAGTTGGACGCAGAGTTTGTTTGTTGATAATTATGTCAGTTGGTAGAAATCGACTCACTAATTCTGAAACTTTAGGGTCATAGTTCTTATAAGTTGTGTCGGATTCCCAAGGAATTAGAAATGATTCTTGGCCGATTGAATGAACAAATAAAGTATCTGTATCATTTTCAAATGCAACTGTAACGCTTGAATATCCTGAGGTATTGGATTGAAGAACATGATAGTAGGCCATTCTTTGAAATTGTTCAAAATCATTCAATACATATTTAGCGTACTCCTTTTCAAGTTTGTCGCTGTTATAGTAAGTAGTTAACCAGTTATGAATTAGTCGATCCTTGTTTGAGAAGTGCCAAGAACTGTCGATACTGTAATAGTCTAACAGGCTTCCTAAGCTTTTGGGTTGGTTTAATGTTTCAATAAGTTCGTCAACTAGTTTAGGGTTAATTTCGCTTATTGTATCATTCGGTTCACTATTCTGAATTTTATCCCAGTTCGGGATTCGACCCTGATAAAAACTACGAAGAGTATCTGGCGATTTGTATTCGTTAGTTAGAGTTAGCATTGGCAAGCTGTCATGCAAGTTTAGTTTATATACTCTCCCGTAGATTATACTGTAGTTATTGTTGTATTCGTCAACGATCACCAGTCTGTCAAATTCTGACTTATCTACAAGTTGACCAAAAGCCAAGTAGGAGTTAGCAAGTAGAAAGAGAATGATGTAGGTTCGCATAATTACCGATTCACCCGAAAAGTATGTAGGCGACCACAAGTAGAGTTGGCAAGGCTCGAGAGTAGACAGGAAATGTTGCGTTGAGGTACTTCGTTCCAATTGCCTTAAGAACTAGCATGATTACAGATGCAATAATAATTGTTGATCCGCCAATGTAAAGCATTCTCAAATAGCCATCGTTACCCAATTGTAGCGTGTAAAGCAGAATTCCAATTGTTGCCACTGCCGTACTAATCCATAGGACTTTAGGTACAATCGACAAACCCAAAAGTTCGTTGAATCCCATTTGTTCGCCCTCTATTGGTTCAATGTCTAGGGGTTTGTACGCACTTAAGAAGAATGTTACGCCAAGTCCTGCAAGACTAAGAGTCATTAAAATTGAAAGTTCAGATCCAGTTAGTTGGAGTATAAAAGCTACTGCCAGGGTTGCCAAAAAAACTCGTTCGAGATAGGGTAGTAATTTGTTCATGAGTTCTTATGCAATATGAAGGTAATTGCTGGTAATGTCCGGATAGAGCGAGTGGCCCTCCCGGTGCAATGAAAATCTAAAGTAGCTAAATCTGCCGTGCCATGCAACTGGCAGGTTCGCAGTGCGTCCAGAAAGTCAAACAGTCTGCGTAAATCTTTCAGCAGATACCACCCACTTTCCCAAGGCAGATTTAGTGGTGAGGTGGGCAGAGAAGTTGGTGGTGAAATTAGTAAAGGCCATTCGGCTGTATTCAATGTTAGAGAGTGTTCTTTATTGTATCGGTTGGTTCACGATCTTTAAACACTACCTTATATTTAAGGTCACCTAGAGTGTCAAATACCTCATGGATTCCATTTCCATAAGTTCTTGTCTTTATAAATATCCGGCCATTTTGATGATATTGCTTAAAGTCTATCATTTGATATTCTGAATCAAATACTTCCCTTACAACAAGCACGCTATCGGTGTATGATTTCTTTATTGATTTTACTAGAATGCTGTCTTTGAAATAGTAGGCATGTTCAGAGTTAGGTGTTCGATCATATTCGATTCTAGAGAAATTCTGGTCTGTTCCGTATAATTCAGTAAGGTAGATTTGGGTAAATGGGGTTACAGGAGTACTATCTTCCTCTTGGAAATAGCCATACTTATCAACTCTTACTAATTCATTCTTCTCAAAATATTTAACTTCAGCAGTATCCCCATTTGGTTTTAGGAAGATATGTTTACCGTCCATTTCACTTCGTTCATTGTTTTTTGAACAGGATGAAGTAACGATGATTAGGAAAAGGAAAATATTATAGCTAGTTCTCATAATACTCTCTAACACCCGGATAGAGCGAGTGGCCCTACCGGTACTATGAAAATCTAAAGTAGCAAAATCTGCCACGTGATGCAACTGGCAGGTTCGCAGTACGCCTAGAAAGACAAAAAATCCTGCGTAAATCACTCAGCAGACAACCATTTCCATTCCTCAGGGCAGATTTAGTGATCAAGTTGCAGAGAAGATTGCTATGAAATGGTTAGGCCATTCGTCTCTATCCATTGTGCCTGTTGCACAACTCAAGATAATTAAAAAATGAAACATTCTGTTATTTATTGAGCTATTTGCTATATTTATATATGCAAGGCCATAAATTGAGGGGTTGTGCAACAGCCACGCCTGTTACATGGCGTTGTTTTTCGAATAGCTATTCTGTTTCTTTTCGAAACTTCTGCCGATAAATAGATAATTTCATTTCATCAGGATCATAATCACGAATAACCAATTCTCGTTTGTTAAGCAGTTCAATGACGTAAACCCGATTGCCTAGTTGGAGTAATGAATCTTCCAAAGCGTATTGGAATTCCAGTCCACCCTGCGATTCCGTTCCTGTTCCATCTTCTCTCAGTTCAAGAGTTAAGTCGTTACATGAATACGTGAATTCTTGCCCCATAAAATCTGCTCCACAGGTGGTGCCGTCTTCAAGTTCCTTGTGATAGCAATTCCAAGTTCCAGTTAGCAAGTCGGTCCTGTTTTGAGCATTCAGTTGAATTGTCGAAAGAAATAGAATTAGAATAGTTAATGTTCTCATGAAATAATTAATAATCATCATCAAAAATTGGCAGTTCGAAGCGGCTAGTTCCGTTCAGGTTCACATACAAGTAAATTGGATATGTCCAATCAGTATCTGGCTTGCTAATAGTTAAGAAGAATTGAAGTTCAGATGTTCGTTCATCAAAATTCTCAAGCTTAAGAAATCTCATCCTAAACACTTTGGGATCAAAGCCAATTGAGTCCTGAAAGTTCATCTTGTTGAATGTCAGTTCGAAATCAGGAGTTCCAATTTTCAGCTCCGTATCACGGTAGTTGTATTTGTAAAGTTTGTTGTCGGCTTGGTATTCCTGAGTTATGAATTCGTTCGGAATTGTTCGGAAGATCCAGTGGATATTGGTCTCTGAAATTATAGTGTCAGTTCGCTGTTCATAGTGTTCCTTAGGGTGAAATGTTTCCTTCACTTTCTGTGCATTCAGAGTTGAGCCGAAAAGAACTACAGCTAGAAGAATTAGAAGTTTTTTCATGAGTTCGCAATCTAGGGCGTAGTGCAGTAATGCCATGTAACGTACAGCTAAAGTGCGTATGTCCCGAACTTTGCTGATGGAAAACTAAACTAGCAAAGCTGCGCCACCCGCGCAACTGTTTCAATGAAATACTGCGTTGAGAAAAATTAAATCCAGAAGCACCAAAAGCGCTGAAGAACACTGGAATACCAGAAGGCGCAGCTTTGTGGTCATGTTGCACTGAAGTCTGCTTGAAGCAGACAGACATATGCACTTTCAGCGCTTGTGTGTGCCCAGCATGGGCATCTGGTATCTAAAGATACCAAATTATTCCAGAGGGTGCGGCAGAAGGCCAAGTCCCTTATGTGCGGGAGTCGTGTCCCGAAGCATTAGCAAGTCGCAAGCTCGTTTGTCGTGAGACATGGAGTGAAGGAAGCGAGACTGCAAACCCTGGTTCCAACGAACAGGACCGGGTCGCCGGGCGACTGGATACAGAGGCATGTCAAGTCGGATGAGGTAACACATCATACTGACGTCCAAAGGGTGGGAAACCATCAGGAACTTGGCATGTAGATCCAGTGGATATTGGGGGAAGGAATATGTCCTTACCTGGGGAGGTCTCGGACTGTACGAGCTACAGACTGAGAAGTCAGCAGAGGTCATAGTACTCATCAGCCACGAGCCATCAGAGACAGATGGAGGACTCACAAGTTGAGGAAGGGCCGAACATTGAATTGTGTCCAAATTCGGGTAGGAATCCGCCGACTGGCAGATAGCCTATCCTTAGGCAGACAAGGAAGTAAGTTTTATGATAGCAGAAGTACTTAAGCGAAAGAACCTCTACAAAGCTAGCCGGCAGGTGTTGCGGAATAAGGGTTCGGCAGGGATAGATGGGATGTCAGTTGCGGAGCTTCCAACGTATCTGGAAGTCAACCGGGACAGTATCATGACCTCTGTTCTTAACCACACTTATGTACCTGCTGCTATACTTGGTGTAGAGATACCCAAAGGTAATGGAAAGACCCGATTACTGGGGATTCCAACCGTAACGGACCGATGGCTACAGCAGGCGGTAAGCCAAATACTTGCCCCAAAATTCGAATTGAATTTTGAAGACCATAGCTATGGCTTCCGGCCTGAGAAGAATACCCAACAGGCAGTGTCACAGGCACTGAAGTACATCAATGATGGCTATCAGGATATTGTGGATATAGACCTGAAAGGATTCTTTGATGAAGTAGACCACATGGTGTTGTTACAACTGATCCACAAGAAGGTAAAATGCCCGACGACCCTGCGGTTGATCCGAAAGTGGCTGAGAGCGCCCATTTCAATTAATGGAAGGCTCCACAAACGTCGGAAAGGTATGCCGCAAGGTTCACCGATCAGTCCGATATTATCCAACATCCTGCTGGATGAATTGGATAAATATCTGGTCGAAAGAGAATTGCGGTATGTCCGCTATGCAGATGATTTCAGCATCTATGCTGGATCAAAAGCAGAAGCCAGGAAGATTGGTAATGCCATCTACATTTTCCTTCGGGATAAGTTGAGGCTGCCGATCAACAGGGAGAAAAGCGGGATACGCAGACCGGTGAACTTCGAGTTGCTGGGACATGGATTTGTTCCGGTATACACGAAGGGATCGAGGGGACAATACCAACTTGTAGTAAAGAAGAGTGCATGGCAATCCTTCAAGCGCAAGCTCAAGGATCTGACCAGAAAGACCAAACCAATGAGTTTCGATGAGCGGTTACAGAAGCTGGCCGAAGTGTGGAGAGGTTGGGTGAACAATTTTCGCTTGACGAACATTCATGCCAAGCTCAAAGCACTGGATGAGTGGCTAAGGAACCGCCTTCGGTATTGTATCTGGCATGACTGGAAGAAACCTGAGCGGAAACGTAAGAACCTGATCCGTCTGGGACTGGGTAAAGACAGAGCATATGCCTATAGTCGTACTCGCATGGGAGGCTGGGCGGTAGCCCAAAGCCCTATTCTTGGCACGACTATTACCTTACCCCGACTCAGACGCAAAGGGTACGAATCGATGCTTTCCTATTACCATAAGATGCAACCCGAAATTCAGTGAACCGCCGTATACGAGACCCGTACGTACGGTGGTGTGAGAGGCGCACCGTGAGCTTATGGCTCACGGCCGTCTACTCGATTAGTGGCTTTTACTCAGTTCTTTAAGTTTCTCAGTTGAATCAGAGTTGCCATCTATTTCAATTGCCTTTTTAAACATTTCGACAGCCTTGTCAGGTTCTTCTTTTGCTAAGAAAAAATCACCCATCGAATCGTAGGAATTTGAGTTAGTGGAGTAATTGTCGATGTTGTATTGAAAGAAGAGACCTGCACCGTCAAAATCCTCTTTTTGTAAGTAGTAGTATCCAAGGTCATTCATTTGTTCATGACTGGGTAAGGTTTCATAACCTAGTTTCTTGGTCACGAAGCGATAATGTTTAGTCACTTTATCAAAGAAAGACTGTCCTGAAATATTTGGGTTCGTTCTGATGATCTTGTCAAGATCAAGTGTGTTCCAACTAAAAAAGTACTTTAGTCCATAATATCCTGAAATGGTTGGTACACTCAAATGGTTTTCATTTGAAAAATACTTCCACTTGAAGTCTAAGCCGCTACTATTGATTCTTTCAACTGCTTGGACAAAATTCAAGTTTGATCGCATCGTTGAAGTTACCCATGTCGTATCTTGTAAAACTGTGAGGGTGTCCATGCCTTCCGGCATTGTGTTAGCCACTGTCACGAATAAGGTCTTGCCTTCAAAGTTGTTATTTCTGATTTTGTCAATTGCATAGTTACGGAAGCGATAATCGTGAGACTTGAGTCCAGGGTCAATTGCCAAGTAGTTTGTGAATAACTCCTGATGATTGATGAGGGTATTCACAACAAAAGAGCCTCCTAATGAATGACCAATTATTGTTCTGTGTTGAAGTGTGGGGTATTTAGTTTCAATAAAAGGAATAAGTTCCTCTTCAAGAAATTTAGTAAATCTCTCAATTCCTGTTGAATCCGAAGATTCGTCATCGGGATCAAAAGGCATTAAATCTCTGTAACGATTAGTATTTGGGATTGCAACCAAAACTGACTCAGGATACGAAGTTGTTCCAAATGAACTCAATTGTTTGACTATCCCAGAAAGCGAATGAAAATAAGCATCACCATCTAAAAGGTATAAAACTGGATACTTAGAATTGGTCTGAGGTTCATATGAGTTAGGAAGAGAAATCCAAATTTCACGTTGTTCGTTTAGAACTTCCGAATAAATACTATCAATTACCCCGATTGTGAGTTTGTTCGGTTGTTGGCCGTTACAATGAAGGATTGAAAGATGTAGAAATGAAATAATCAGGAACTTATGCATATGCGATTCGGGGAATTGCCACTAACAATATAGTGTTTTATAGAATGTTTGCCTAAAGATAAGCCCTACGAGATTTTCCTGTAGGACTAATTTATCCAATTGAAGGAATCTGCCAGATAGAAGCAAATATTCTATAAAACATCGTTGGACGGGTGCCTCTACCTACAGGCCTATGGGAGTAGCACCTGCAAGCTGTGGCCAAAAGCTGCGGATAGTAGCCACAAGGCACCATTCGTTGAGCCAATTACTGTGATCTCTTTGATTTTTCTTCATCATTTCGCTCAGGAAAAGGCATAGTAAGGCCTACCAAACGCCAGCCGGTTTAGCCATTAATGCTTTTTCAATTTATCAAAGAGCGTATAGGCCCTGTGTGTCACACTGGGTCCAGTACAGTCTTTGGTGCCAACTTCCCCCTGTTGCATTTTGGACAAGTATCCGGGTCTTTTCCGGTAACAACTTTTAAAACCTGTTTTGCAGGCATGCCTTGAAGCAGCGGCACGTGAAGAGGTTCATCTATAAGTGCAAAGCATTGCTGCTTCTTGTTTCTATTGGCTGTGGCCAATAATCCATAGTACCTGATCTTATAAAATCCAGATGGAAGTACATGACGAATAAACCTGCCGATAAACTCTTCAGCATCCAGGCACATCAACTGCTTTTTTTGAAGCTTCTTCCGGTAATCCTTCCACCGAAAGGTCACTTTACCACCTTTGACAGCAACTAACCTGCTATTACTGATAGCCACCCTGTGAGTATACTTGCCCAGGTACTGTACTACCGACTGAGGGCCTGCCAATGACTTCTTTGTATAGACATTCCAGTTTTTGGCATATAGTCGCTTCTTTAGTGTGGACGTGTCAGCAACATCGTCCGGTAGCCGGACTGCTTTATTGGCAGTTTGCTTTTCCAGCAAACTCCAGAATACACCACGAAACACTTTAGAAAGTGCCCTTACCGGCAGGAAAAACTTCTTGCCTGCTTGCACCCACTCCATTCCATCTTCAGAAAGTCCTCCAGCTGGAATGAGCATGTGGATATGAGGGTGATAGGTTAAAGACTGGCCCCAGGTATGTAGCACTGCCACAGCACCGGTTTGTGCCCCCAGGAACTTCGGGTTTTTCGACACTTTTTTCAGAGTAGCAGAAGCTGCTTTGAACAACAAACTGTAACACTCCCGCTGATTGAGGTAGAATGTCTTATGTAGGTCTGAGGGAATGGTAAACACCATATGGAAATACCGGCACACTGGCAGGCTACTCTTCAGCTTGTCTACCCAAACCAGTTGTTTGGTGTACTGGCATTTATTACAACTCCTATTCCTGCACGAATTATAGGATACCCGTTGATGACCGCATTGATTACATCCCTCAACATGACCACCCAGTGCCCTTGTTCTACATTGTTCAATAGCTGTAAATGCCTTGAACTGGTCGCTGCATAGCTTATGCTTGTCCAGAAATTGCTTGCCATACTCCTTGAATATGCAGGCTACATCCAGTGGATGTCGTTTGTTGTCCACTTTCACAAGTCATCCGGTTGATCAAATGGACTTTTTACAGAAGGATCTATAGCTGCCAGGTGCAGGTAAACCATCGTAGAACGTAAGGAACTATGGCCTAATAGCTTCTGGATCAGCTTTAGGTTAGAGCCTGCTTCTAACATATGCGTCGCAAAGGCATGGCGCAGGCTATGCGGATGAACCTTCTTTTTAATTCCTGCTTTTTCTGTAGCCCGTTTAACAATTTTTAAAACTGATGCTGCAGAATATTGTTGGCCGGGAGCCCAGCTTTCAAAAACGTAGGTTTGTGGTTTTGGATAAGAACTGGAATAGTAATCCCGCAATAGCTTTAAAGCATTGGTTGCCAATAATGTATCCCTGGATTTATTGCCTTTGCCATTGTTGATCCTGATGACCATGCGTGTGGAATCAATGTCACTAAGCCGTAAGTTTAGCAACTCTTCCCTACGCATACCTGATGAATAAAGCAGTGCAAGAATAGCTTTATGCTTAGGATTGGCAGTGCATTCGATTAGCCTATTTACTTCTTGCTTTGACAGGATCTCAGGAAGTGGATTGTCCCTTCTCGGACGCTTAACCTTGATCTTCTCATTCCATTCTTGCCCCAAAACATCCTGCTTGAGGATTTTCATGGCACTGATGGTCTGGTTAATGAAAGAATTGGAAAGGCCTCTTTTTTCCTTGCAGTGATAGAGGTACGCCTTAAGTTGCTCTGTAGTCAATTCATCAGGAGACTGATTAAAGTACCTGGTGATCTGAACCAGCATGGTCAAATAACATTTCACAGTACGAGGGCTATAATTGCGGAACTTGAGCTCTCGGACAAATCGCTGGCTTAACTTTTCTTTTTTTTCATCATGATTCTGTTTTTGTGAATCCTTAAGTTAATCATGATGTCCCAACTACCGACGCAAGGAGGTTTCGTTCAACGCCCGTGTATGGCGCTGTGTGCGCCCCAGTGGCTAATAGTACTAAAATAGTGAATCTGCCGGTGCTTCCAAAGTATCCGAGAGACAGTGCGTTCAGAAAGATGAAAAACTCCTGCGAGCAAAAGATGGTAGAAAGCACTACCGTTTCTCAGCGGCAGATATCACGGTCAAGTTGCACAGAAGAGGCTAGAAGCACGTAAGCACATGCGCCCATACACAATGTTATGGCTCGTTTATGGGTTTATCTGAACGGGTGTTCCAATAGCTACTGCTTCATAAAGTTCCTCTATTTCTGAGTTCGTTACCGCGATACACCCATCCGTCCAGTCAATTGTCTGATGAAATTTCCCAATCCAACCAGTTCCGTTCTTCAATCCGTGAATTTTGATATCTCCACCTGGATTAGGAGAGTTCACTTTGTCTTGGGTATTAGGGTATGATATTCCCAAGTTCAGATGAAATTGACTGTTCGGGTTTTTGTCGTTGATGTAGTAAAGTCCTTCAGGAGTTCGACTATCTCCTTGGTTTTCTTTATGCCCTTCAGGGGTCTTTCCAAGTGATACTCTGTAGGTCTTAATGAGTTCGTTATTCACCCATAGCTCTAGTCTACGTTCGGATTTGTTCACCACAAGTTTATCAGCGGTAAGTCCATTCGGAAGTTTTTGTTCAGGCCAGAGATAGAATCCAATTAGCAGTCCAATCGGCAGGAGAAAAATGATGAATTTTCGAGTTAGTTTCACTTTGCTCTGTCCTTGATGAGCCATAACGACCAGCTAAAATCCGTAGGCTGGACATCTGTAAATATCGGTAAAGTATCTTATCCCATCAAACCTTGGCAAGTACCTCAGTAGGTCTATGGATTTTAGCATTTGTGTGTGCCCAGCATGGGCATCTGGTATCTAAAGATACCAAATTATTCCAGAGGGTGCGGCAGAAGGCCAAGTCCCTTATGTGCGGGAGTCGTGTCCCGAAGCATTAGCAAGTCGCAAGCTCGTTTGTCGTGAGACATGGAGTGAAGGAAGCGAGACTGCAAACCCTGGTTCCAACGAACAGGACCGGGTCGCCGGGCGACTGGATACAGAGGCATGTCAAGTCGGATGAGGTAACACATCATACTGACGTCCAAAGGGTGGGAAACCATCAGGAACTTGGCATGTAGATCCAGTGGATATTGGGGGAAGGAATATGTCCTTACCTGGGGAGGTCTCGGACTGTACGAGCTACAGACTGAGAAGTCAGCAGAGGTCATAGTACTCATCAGCCACGAGCCATCAGAGACAGATGGAGGACTCACAAGTTGAGGAAGGGCCGAACATTGAATTGTGTCCAAATTCGGGTAGGAATCCGCCGACTGGCAGATAGCCTATCCTTAGGCAGACAAGGAAGTAAGTTTTATGATAGCAGAAGTACTTAAGCGAAAGAACCTCTACAAAGCTAGCCGGCAGGTGTTGCGGAATAAGGGTTCGGCAGGGATAGATGGGATGTCAGTTGCGGAGCTTCCAACGTATCTGGAAGTCAACCGGGACAGTATCATGACCTCTGTTCTTAACCACACTTATGTACCTGCTGCTATACTTGGTGTAGAGATACCCAAAGGTAATGGAAAGACCCGATTACTGGGGATTCCAACCGTAACGGACCGATGGCTACAGCAGGCGGTAAGCCAAATACTTGCCCCAAAATTCGAATTGAATTTTGAAGACCATAGCTATGGCTTCCGGCCTGAGAAGAATACCCAACAGGCAGTGTCACAGGCACTGAAGTACATCAATGATGGCTATCAGGATATTGTGGATATAGACCTGAAAGGATTCTTTGATGAAGTAGACCACATGGTGTTGTTACAACTGATCCACAAGAAGGTAAAATGCCCGACGACCCTGCGGTTGATCCGAAAGTGGCTGAGAGCGCCCATTTCAATTAATGGAAGGCTCCACAAACGTCGGAAAGGTATGCCGCAAGGTTCACCGATCAGTCCGATATTATCCAACATCCTGCTGGATGAATTGGATAAATATCTGGTCGAAAGAGAATTGCGGTATGTCCGCTATGCAGATGATTTCAGCATCTATGCTGGATCAAAAGCAGAAGCCAGGAAGATTGGTAATGCCATCTACATTTTCCTTCGGGATAAGTTGAGGCTGCCGATCAACAGGGAGAAAAGCGGGATACGCAGACCGGTGAACTTCGAGTTGCTGGGACATGGATTTGTTCCGGTATACACGAAGGGATCGAGGGGACAATACCAACTTGTAGTAAAGAAGAGTGCATGGCAATCCTTCAAGCGCAAGCTCAAGGATCTGACCAGAAAGACCAAACCAATGAGTTTCGATGAGCGGTTACAGAAGCTGGCCGAAGTGTGGAGAGGTTGGGTGAACAATTTTCGCTTGACGAACATTCATGCCAAGCTCAAAGCACTGGATGAGTGGCTAAGGAACCGCCTTCGGTATTGTATCTGGCATGACTGGAAGAAACCTGAGCGGAAACGTAAGAACCTGATCCGTCTGGGACTGGGTAAAGACAGAGCATATGCCTATAGTCGTACTCGCATGGGAGGCTGGGCGGTAGCCCAAAGCCCTATTCTTGGCACGACTATTACCTTACCCCGACTCAGACGCAAAGGGTACGAATCGATGCTTTCCTATTACCATAAGATGCAACCCGAAATTCAGTGAACCGCCGTATACGAGACCCGTACGTACGGTGGTGTGAGAGGCGCACCGTGAGCTTATGGCTCACGGCCGTCTACTCGATTGGGAAGCGTTATTCATCAATTATTTCGATTTTAATGTCCGTTAAATCTACCGCAACAGTATCAAAATATTCACTCGATGCTCGAAGCAAAAACCGTTTGCGCCACCAAGGTTCCAGTTTATAAAATTTTTCATGTTCCTGACTAATAGCTCTGAACCGATTATCGATTTTGTTTATTATTCTTAGTGTTGTTGAGTGTTCAGGGAATTTCCTTAAGAGTTGGGAATTTACAAGCAAGTCTACAGGTTCACGCCAGATATCCATGTCGTTATCAAACTCATATGAAGTCATGTCGTATCCATCTTCGAGCTCGTTGACGAAATCATCCCATCCAATAATTAGTTCTTCTAAAATTAGATCATGTCCGACCATGTTCGGGTCGAAATTAGATTCAATTTCAGATTTGAATGCAAGACGATATTCGTCATCCTGTATTTCAAAGCTGAATCGCTCTTTTAATTTTTCAGAAAATGGCTTGCGAATCTGCATCTCTGTTTAGTCCTCGTACAGGTCCAGTTTGAAATTGGCTTTTCTTTTGTTCCTCCAGTTCCAATAAGTTTCGTAGAATTGGTCATGTAGGAATTCTACATGCTCGTCAAAATCTTCCGGCTTGTCAACGAGCATCACTTCTGACCATTCGCCAGTTCCTGGGTCAGGGTCGCCAGTTCCGTCTATTATGTTGAAGAGTTCAAAAAGCACCGATGCAGAGTTGCTCGCAAATACTTTCCTTATTGCGTCTCTTAGAATGTCATTATTTTTGAATTGTTCGAGAGAATCTTTTTCTTCATCAGTTAGTCCCCCATTTGGTGGATAGTTAATGAGTTGGTTAGTTCGTCCGTTGTTCAAGTGGTTTGCCATGATGTTAGCAGTCTCTTCAATGGACTTGTGCAAATGAGTCAAAAGAGTTGTTCTGTTTTTTTCTGAGAGGTTCATACGCGTTCTGATTATGCTTCCCAACAAATGTATAAGCCTATTACACTTATACACTATCAAATCTACCCCTCTAAATCCAATTTATCCAAAGGACTCACCACTTTATGTAAATCATTCTGAGCCACATGTGTATAGATCTCAGTAGTTTTTGGGCTGCCATGCCCATCAGCTCCTGGGTGTATCTCAGATTAATACCGTTTTCTAAATAAATGATAATTACCTCACTGCTTCCCAGTAAGTAACATAAGTCGGATACGTAGTTCAAAAGTCCGAAAATCAATTTTATTAAGCATTTTATTATCCGAATACTTCCGTTTATATTCGTTTATATCCGAATAAAAATACGGTTATTCCAGCATTTCTAAAGTTACGACTAAACATATCCAGGCTTAATGTGATCAATAAAAAAGCCCGCACATACTGCACGGGCTTTTAGTGATTTATCTCTAAACGTTAGAAAGATCCCTCATACTTCGGGATGACATTAACATAGAATGTCTTAATCTACTTCTTCGCTACGAGCCATGCCTGCAGCACTTTTAGCTGCTCTTCAGTAGCCTCTTCGTTAAACTCTATCACAAACTTCTCCGTAGAGTCTACCTGCATGGCTTTGGCTTTCAGTTTTTTCTCTTTCTGCTTGCCGTTCTTTTTGGTACGTAGTACGGTCATAGTCACTTTATCTCCGGGCTCGCTTTCTTTGAATTTGGTGACAATATCCTGAAATGTGCTCAATGTGATCTCTTCTCCGTTTAGCTTCAGCAATACATCGCCTTCTTCCAGCTTCAGATCCTCGGCAAACTCATTGGCATCCTCAAGGCTCTCTACAATGATCTGCCGGTCTTCGTTCAGGTTAAGAGAGAGGTTGCCCAGTGTGATGATCTGCGTGTCTTGCTCTGCTTCATAGTTGATCCCCGCCCAGCCAAAAACTTCTTTAATGGGCAGCGGTTCACTACCACCTACATAGGTACGGAGAAACTCCCCAACCTCGGGATAAGTAAGCTCTTCGATCACCCCAAACAGCTCCTCGTCTTTGAAGGATACTTCCTTTCCGTACTTTTTTGCCAGCTCGCGCATCAGCCATTGCAGGTCTTTCTCACCGTCAGAGTATTTGATGAGGTACAGGTCCAGACACATCCCGATCAGCGCACCTTTGTAGTATACATTGGTGTACATATCGGCATACTCCGGCTCCAGGATGTTCTCGCTCATGACTGTAAACGGCACATCTTTCGGGAAGCGGTCTGCCACCAGCAGCTTACCCCGGATCTCGTCCAGAAATTTGTCCGGACCATACAGGTTGTATTTTACCTGCACATGCATGGAGCTGTACTCGGTCACTCCCTCATACAGCCACAGATGCTGCGACATTTCGGGATTGATGTAGTTGAAGTTGCCGATCTCTTCGGAGTGAATGTTCAGAGGTGTTACAATGTGAAAAAACTCGTGAGCAGCTACATCTCTCACCGTCTGCCCGATACGGTCAGCACCGGCTTCCGGAAGAGAATATACGGATGAGTACGAGTGCTCCAGCGCTCCCATGGCGCCCGACAGGGTAGGGCTGTCATTGAGATAGATCAGGTATGCGTAGCGATCTACCGGCAGCTGTCCTCCCAGGTACTGACTTTGCGCTTCCATCAGGTCGGTGATGTTGTCCATCACTTCTTTAGCAGAAAGCACTTTATTAGGTGAATAAACAGAGACGAGGATCTCTGCATTGGCAATTTTCCTGGTTACGGTATCCGGATTGCTGTACATGATCGGGCCATCTGCCAGGAAGTTGAAGTCCGAAGCGTAAAAGACATCCGATGAGTCAGAAACCTGCTTTTTGCGTAAAGCAGAGGCTCCGTAGATGCTTTTATCGTGGAGGATGGTGACCTCATAGGGGTTGAATTTCCGGTCTTTCACATACCCGACGAAACCAAACGTATTCATCACGTAGGTTTTGTTTTCCCTGTCGATGTTGGTTCCACCCGGTTCGAAGATCACATTGTCTCCATATCCGTCAAAGTCGTCCCAGGAGTCATGTACA
Organism: Marinoscillum sp. HNIBRBA16962; assembly: GCF_057801515.1. NCBI lineage: Bacteria > Pseudomonadati > Bacteroidota > Cytophagia > Cytophagales > Reichenbachiellaceae > Marinoscillum > Marinoscillum sp. HNIBRBA16962. Next base: position 2,080,792 of record NZ_CM173603.1, read on the forward strand.
CGGTACATGATTTTGTGTAGCTTTCCTCCATTTTCGATCTTCCAGCGATTGGTAGACAGCTTTTCTACGGAAAGGGTGTCACCCGCTTTCGTCAAAGCAGTGAAGTCCGCCACGAACCGTCCGAAATCAGAGATATCATACGTTCCGGGTACAACTTTGGCCATGTGATACTCCACAAAGGCAGAATCAGAAGCCGGGGGGTAAATGGTTACGGGCACCTGATCATCAGCAGTGCCGTTGAGATCTATCTCCACTGAGTACTTGTCAGTCTGAGCCTGGGCAGCAATCAGTGAGAATAGCGTAAGGACTATTGCAAATTTTTTAATCATAATTCCAATTTTTAAGCAGGACAAAGAAAGAAAATTTCCCTGGAAGTCTCCTTACCTTATTACTCTAAAGGTTTACTCCATGTATCAATGGTTGTACCAATCCGCCACAAAATATTCCACTTTGATATCTGAATTCAGTATTTTACCTGGCAAAAAAAGTTATGGTCCGTTCCTTGTATCGTCAGTTAAAGTTGAATGAGCCTCTTTTGTTTAAGCTGGGGGTAGCGCATTTTTTACTTTTTGGCCTGCTACTGGTGGCTGGTTTTTTGGATGACCGTATGGTGACAGGCGTAAATATCTGGTTCAAGCCAATGAAGTTTGCTTTGTCGATAGGTGTCTACCTCTGGACCATGGGGCTGTATCTGAGTGTGGTGCCAAAAAACAATTTCCGGGCAGTCCTGCGCTGGGTTTTTATGATCAGCATGGTTGTGGAGATGGCGCTCATTACCATGCAGTCTGTGCGGGGAGTTGGTTCTCATTTCAATTTTGCTACCTCTTTTGACAGTTTTGTCTTTGGCATGATGGGTACGTTCATCTATACGAATACGGTCTTCATGATCCTCTTTTTATTTTGGATGCTGTTTAGGCGAATGCCACGAATAAGTCTCAATATGCAGGCCGGATTGGTGTTGGGGTTGTTTTTTGGGATAGTAGGGGCCTATATGGGCCATATTCTGGTTTCGAATGTGGGGCATGCTGTGGGCGCTCCTGAAGACGGGCCCGGACTCTTTTTTCTAAACTGGAGCCTTTTTGGGGGTGATTTTAGAGTAGGTCATTTTATGGCTTTACATGGATTGCAATTGCTACCGATACTTGCGTGGTTTTATGAGGAAAAGGTCCATTCGCGTTATGCGATCGGGTTGACGATCATTTCAGGGATCATGTATTTTTCTTATGTGCTTTTCATTTACCTGCAGGCCCGGTCAGGGGAACCTTTTATAGCCGGATAAGCAAATTCGGAGGGCTGTTTTCTTATCCCGGATTCATTGGCAATCCCTGTGGCAATCTTTCTATATTTGCCCTCCGAAATAGTTTTTAGCAGATGTCTCAGAAAGAATTTAATCGTCATACCATTACGGCAGCACTTCCTTACGCAAATGGCCCGGTTCACATCGGGCACCTGGCAGGAGTGTATGTGCCGGCAGATATTTATGCAAGATATTTACGGCTGCAGGGAAAGGATGTGGCCTTCATTTGTGGGTCTGATGAACATGGGGTAGCGATCACCCTGCGTGCTCGAAAAGAGGGGATCACCTCACAGCAGGTAGTGGACAAATACCACAATCAGATCAAGGCTTCTTTTGAAAAGCTCGGCATCAGCTTTGATATTTATTCAAGAACGAGTTCCAAGACCCACCACCAGACAGCTTCAGATTACTTCAAAAAGCTCTATGAGGAGGGGAAGTTTATTGAGCAGTCTTCGGAGCAGTTTTATGACCCAAAAGAAAAGCAATTCCTGGCTGACCGGTACATCAAAGGTACATGCCCGACCTGCAGCTTTCCGGAAGCTTATGGTGATCAGTGTGAAAACTGCGGTTCCACACTAAGCCCCGCAGAGCTGATCAACCCAAAATCCATGTTGAGTGGAGAGATCCCTGTAAAAAAGGAAACGAAACACTGGTATTTTCCGCTGGATCAGTATGAAGACTGGTTGCGGGAGTGGATACTGAAAGACCACAAGGAGTGGAAACCTAACGTATCGGGGCAGTGCAAAAGCTGGCTGGACAATGGCTTGCGTGCTCGTCCGATGACGCGTGACCTGGATTGGGGAATCCCCGTTCCGGTAAAAGGAGCCGAGGGGAAGGTGCTGTATGTTTGGTTTGATGCCCCGATAGGTTACATCTCCGCTACGAAAGACTGGGCAGCACAAAATGGAAAAAACTGGGAAGATTACTGGAAGAAAGAAGATACCCGTCTGGTCCACTTCATTGGAAAGGACAATATCGTTTTTCACTGCATCATATTTCCTGCATTGCTCAAAGCTTCCGGTGAATACATCCTGCCCGATAATGTGCCGGCCAATGAATTTCTAAACCTGGAGTCAAACAAAATATCCACCTCACGCAACTGGGCTGTCTGGCTGCATGAGTACCTGGAGGAGTTTCCGGACAAGCAGGATGTGCTGCGGTATGTGCTTACTGCCAACGCGCCTGAAACGAAAGACAATGACTTTACCTGGAGAGACTTCCAGGCTCGTAATAACAACGAGCTGGTGGCTATCTTCGGGAATTTTGTCAACAGGGCCGTGGTCCTCACCCACAAGTATTTTGATGGAAAAATCCCAAACAGGGGCGACTTTACTGCCAGGGATGAGGAACTGATCGCAGCAATGAAGACCTTTCTCTCCCGCATCGAAGGTTCACTGGATCAGTTCAAATTCAGAGAAGCTTTAGCGCACCTGATTGATCTGGCACGGGAAGGGAACAAATACCTGGCAGATACTGAGCCATGGAAGCTGATCAAAGAGGATGAAGAGCGGGTAGGCACTATCATGAACCTGGCTCTTCAGCTGGCCGGTAGTCTGACGATCCTGTCAGAGCCGTTCCTTCCATTTACTTCTGCTAAGCTGAAAGTTATGCTTAACCAGGAGCAAATGAGTTGGACAAAGGCAGGTGATATTTCACTTTTTGATGCCGGTAAACCCATCAATGAGGCTACATTATTATTTGAAAAGATAGAAGACAGTACCGTAGAGGCACAAGTACAAAAGCTTATGGACACTAAAAAAGCGAACGAAGCAGCTGAAAAAGCGCCGGATGTTAAGCCTGCCAAAGAGGAGGTGACTTTTGATGAGTTTATGAAGATGGACCTGAGAGTAGGGGAGATCAAGACTGCTGAGAAGGTAGAAAAATCAAATAAGCTCCTGAAGTTTACCGTGGATACCGGGCTGGATCAGCGTACTATCGTCAGTGGCATTGCCAAACACTTTACTCCTGAAGACATGGTAGGTAAGAAAGTGGTCGTAATGGCTAACCTTGCACCTCGAAAGATCATGGGTATCGAGTCTCAGGGTATGCTGCTCTTTGCAGAAAATGCTGATGGATCGCTAAAGGCAGTGAGTCCTGATAAGGATGCCGAGAATGGAGCGGGGATTAGTTAGGGTTGCGGGTTGAACTGTTGCGTGTTACGGGTTGCGGTGTTGCGGGTTAAACTGTTGCGGTGTTGCGTGTTGCGATGTTTCGGGTTTTGTCACACACACAGGTTTGGGGTTGCGAGGTTACGGGTATGGCGAAGTTGCGTAGTTGTTGAATGATCTATGCCTATGACCTCCAGTGATTAATGACGTATTCAATAAACTTGTAGATTTTACTTCCCAAAAGATTGTATTCGTTCAGTAATTCAGAGAAAGTCGAGTCGTGTTTTGGATATAGTGTTTTCAGTTTTTCCAGGTGATTTATGGTTTCGTCATTGCTTGCCCGAGCATAAGTTAGAAATTTGATAAAATCCTTTTTATACTTTTTTCGGCCATACCCTTCCACGATATTGCTGTTTACTGAATCAGAAGACCGACGCAATTGACTACCTAGTTCAAATAACTCATGTCGAGGTAGTTTTAGTGAAACCTGGTGCGTTTTAATAAATAACCGGAAGGAATCTTTATAAATATCCAGATCTCTGTAAGATGTAGACATGTTTTTTTTGATTGCAAAATAATGGTATTTAAACTAACAGGCAACTGTGTGTAACTCGCAACTTATTTCACAACCTCGCAACCCGCAACTTGTCTCGCAACCTCGACCACCCGCCACCCTACACATATTCCAAAACTTTTGTGATCATTAAATAACCAAAAAGGATCAGGGTCAATACCAGAAGCATATTGGTTACGATCCTGTTTTTTAATGTCCCTACCCATTTTATGGTGTTATTCATCCAAAGCAGCATGACGGCCAGGAAAGGCATGAAAAAAGCCCCCGCCACTGCGTAGAGCATAATGATCCAGACTGGTTTTTCAAGGAACAGGAGAACCATTGGGGGAATAGCAAGAAAAAACAAATAGTACCTGTAGACCGCAGATCTGGTGTTGGCATCTTCATCTTTTTTACCACGTAGTGTGATGAAGTAGTCATTGAAGAGATAGGGAACACCGCTCCAAACCCCTAGCATGGAGGAGAATACGGCTCCCCAGAAACCCACCATGAAAATCCACTTACCCCAGATCCCGGTGGTTTCTCCTAATTTATTTGCCAGCGCGAGCACGATCTTATTGCCCGTCACTACTTCCGGATTTACCTGGGCAGCTAAAACGATGATAGCAATGCCAAAAAGCCCGGTAAGTGAATAAGCGGTAACCAGGTCAGTTCTGGCTGTGGAGATAACGTTTGGGCCGGTCCAGCCCTTTTCTTTAAGCCAGTACCCGTAGCATAACAGGGTAACGCTCCCCCCAACACCTCCGATTATTCCTAAAACAAGCTGAGTTCCTTCCTCTGGCACCTTCGGAATGAGTATGCCGCTGATGAGTTTGCTCCAGCTTACATCAACCAAAAACAGGTTAGTAATGACGGTAATAAACATCAGAGCGATGAAAACCTTCATCAGCTGTTCCAGAAGGTGGTACCGACCGCCTAAAACCAAAATGACAGCAAGGACTGAATGGATAATACCCCACCAGGCGATGGGTAGCTGTGGAAAAAAAGCATGGGCAGCCAAGCCGCAGGAAGCCATTAAAGCCGCGGCCACTATGAAAGTCCAGACAACGAGATAGGTAATAAAGTAGACCGAAACAGCCTGATGAAAATGGTTGATCCATCCCTGGATCAGGGTGGTGCCATTGGCTATTTGCCACCGGGCTATGCCTTCGTTGAGGATGTATTTCAAAACGGCCCCTACGACGGATGCCCACAGAATAACCGTACCAAACTGAGCGCCACCCACCGTAGCTGCAACCATGTCACCGGCTCCTACGCCGGTAGCCGCTATCAGAAAGCCCGGTCCAAGTTGACTGGTGAATTTTTTTATGGCACTCCACATGCCTAAATTTTAATATAAATTTTCCGGATTTCCAGCCACTTCCCAATGGCCCAGCAGATTAAAGTAAATGCTAATGCAAAACAAAGAGATCCCAGCTTACCGCCTATCCATATAAATGCATTTCGGTAAATCGAGGAATACAGGCTGTATTCACCTATTTGGATGGTGTATAAAGCGGTAGCCAAAACTGAAGAAAACAGGTAGATGAACAGTGGGTTTTTGCCGAAGGTATTGAAGATACCAAATCGATATTTTTTTGAGGTAAACTCCATAACGTATATCAGTCCTCCCAGCACAACAAGGTCTAATCCTATGGTAAAAACGGTAAAAGAGCTGGTCCATATTTTCTTATTGATCGGGAAGGTAAAGTCCCAGATCCAGCCTACCAGAGTCAAAGCTACTCCTGATAACAGTATTTTGGTCAGCTGCTCATAGCCTATAGGGTTTTTTCTCAGGTAAATACCTGCCAGGTACCCGCCGAATATATTTACTGTTGCTGGTAAAGTGCTTAGCAATCCCTCCGGGTCAAACGCTATACCCTCACCATGGTACATGTGTTTTGGCCCGATAAGCCATAAGTCCAGGGAGCGGATTGCATTGGCTTCCATGGAAAGGTCGCCCCAGATCATCAAAATGCCCCAGTAAGCCAGAAGCATAGCTACACCGGTATAAATAAGGCGTTGGTTAGATAGGTAGTAAATGAAAGGTAAGGCGAGGATGTAGCATAGACCGATACGCTGGAGCACACCGAAAACCCTTGTGGATTCAATACCTTTAAAAGTCAGGGCTCCATCCGCCAGCTGCACAAATGGGAACCAGTAAAGCAGAAACCCGATCAGGAAGATCAGGGCGCCTCGTTTAAACCCTTTAAGAAGAATTTCCCTGGTCGTTTTATGCTCCCATTTGGCGGATACAAATGCCATGGCATTGCCCACAGCAAAGAGGAAAGAGGGGAAAACCAGGTCTGTCGGTGTAAACCCATGCCAGGGCGCGTGCAAAAGCATGGAGTAAGTATTTCCCCAGTCCCCGGGGGTATTGACGATGATCATAAAGCAGATGGTCATGCCCCGAAAGACATCTAATGGCTCAAAACGTTTCATTTTTAGGGTAGGTTGGTAATCTTGTGAATTTAGAGGATTTTGATGAAAATTATTTTTGCCAGTGATCAAGCAGAATCTCCTTCAGCAGATCAGCATCATCGGTTCCAAGTAGCACTGCAAAATGCTGCAAAGCCTCCGGTCGGTCGCTTGATTGGACCTTATCCACCAGAAGCACCTGCTTTGGAGGTTTCATAGTAGTCTCAAAGTAAACTGCTTCGCTTTGTTCTGATAGAAAAACCAGGGCAATGGCACCATTTTCCAGGACAAACCATCCTTCCAGGTATTGATCAATGTTTATTGGAGCTGTTTTTATCGCGGGCTGACCAATGCCCCAAAGTCTGGCTTTCGGATGAAACTTTGCTTCTGCTTTTAAATCAACGGTTTGCAAAGTCTCTGTAAGGACCGAGTCCTTAGGAATAAACTGATCTTCCATAGCACCTCTGAGGGTAATGCCGGAATCATCCGTTACGTACTCAAATGCTTCAGAGGTGCAGCTTAATATGAATGGGAGTAAAAGAAGGGATAAGCTGTTTTTCATTTAAAACTGAGGTTTAAACCATGAAATTACTAATTTATTACCATCCCTGATGTAAGTCATTTGAATATCGGAGTTTTTGGTTGACCTTAGAAAAGCATAATAAAGCAAGGATAAGCGTCCGGCATTAAAGATCATGAAATCTGATTTTTGGAATTATATTATTTCACTACGCGAAAAGAGGGGTATACTATTTCTGGTTTGGGGTATAGCCATGTTTTACGACTATTTCAAGGAGTTTTTGCTGTCCAGGTTTCTGATTGTCTATCCTACCAGAGAGGTACTGAACTATGGATCCTATCTGTTTGGGGCTATTGCAGTTGTGTTTACGGTACATTACCTTATCCGTCCTCCTAAAAGCCTTCATCCTTATCACAGGACATTAAAAATCATTTGGATTGCTTTGCTGGTTTCTTTAAGCCTGATTAACATCATTCAATACAATGTCCTGCAAGAAGTGAATTTTGAGTTGCAGCATCCCGTATTCATGGTGCTTATCGCTTTTGCTACAATAATTACAGGGACAATCCTCAGGTATTGGCCTACCATTGCAGGTGGGGTGATCTTTGCGGTTTTAGCATATGTAAGCTCGCTGCTTCCCCTTCATGACCAGATGCTGACTGAAGCAGTGGGATGGATCGTGGCTTTTATTATTCCGGGGTTTTTCATTTCGATAAAGCGGTTTTATTTCAGTTTTTAGGGAGAAGTCGATTTTTAGGAGGTCTATTCAGCCTCTTTTTTTTCTTCGGTTTGCTTTTCATCTGACTCCTCCCTGCTACACCACTTATCTGCAAATTTTCGTTTTAGCTTTTCTCGTTGATCTTCGGACATGTTATGCCATTTGTGCTTCCAGGGCGGCCCATGGTGATGGTGACGAGGTTTGCCACCTCTGCCGAAACCAAAAATGATCTTGGAGAGCAGCAGCAGCCCCGCGGCCTCCCAGTAGGTGATGACGGGCAATCCGAAAAGCTCGGGCATGAGCCAGTTCCACAAAGCCATCACGATGGCACTTACTACTGCGAAGAAGAATATGATCATCACAGCTACTTTTCCAAACCAAAATCGTTTCATCATCTTAGTCGTTTATCAATTCTTTGTACATTTCTATCAGGCCTTCTCTCAGTGTGAGGATGGCATACCGTTTCCGTGAGATCAGGGTGTTCACTGTCTCTCCGGTCATGCCGGCCATTTCTTTAAAGCTTTTTTGCTCAAACTCATGCCAGATAAAAACCTGACGCTGTTTTTCCGGCATCATTGCCAGCATTTCTTCTGTTCGTTCCCAGATCAGCTCACCAATGAGTTCGCGGTCCGGCAGACTCCTCACATCGGGCAGGATATCCTCAAGCATCAGCGGCTCACCGTCTTCTGAGCTCTTTTTTTCAAAGTCTGAAAATGACTGAGGGCGTTTTTTTCTGTAGTTATCAGTGATCTTGTTGCGAGCCACCCTGAAGAGCCATGAGGTGACCTGTTCCAGAGATTGTATACGGTCATAACCTATAACAAACTGGTAAAATACGTCCTGGAGAATATCCTCGGCCTCTTCATTTCCGGAAACAAACTTTCGGATGAAGTTGAGTAACCGGCCTTTCTCTTCATTGACGGTTTTTTCAATATGTGCATTTTTCTTTTCCATGTACATGAAGGCCGACCTCATGACTTTCAGGCGGTTAGTTTCCCGGAGGTTTTTAGCGTGCTGCCAAATACAAAAAGGTAAAGGAACTGATCGATTTTCGAATTTAATGAGTGATCAATCAGGTTAAGGGATTGATCAAACTTATTTTCAGGATTTGTGACCACTAGTTGGTCCGGCAGCAGGTTTGCTCCCAGGGTTTTCAGTACCAGCTTGAGCTGGATATCTGCTGCATCCCCAAGCACTTTTTCAGTAGAAACCATCACTGAACCGACCCGACGGTTACGCCATATTTGCCGGTTGTTTGTAATTATCTGGTGTGTTTCATTGCTGTAGAGAGGCCCCATGTTTGACCCTATAAGTAAATATCCGTCAAACTCAGTGAGATTTTTTACCTGATAGGAGGGGTCAGCCAGATCGATGATCTCGCTTTGCATTCCCATACGCTCGAGCCGTTCGTCCATTTCCAACGCTAAAAAGTGACTGTTTCTACCTGAGACTGTTTCCGTAAGTATTAAGGCTATATTCATGTATTTAAAATTGAATGAAATCAGCGGTTTGCCACCCAATTTTGATCATGTGCGGTTGGTGTTCTCAATATCTGGGTTGAGCATCATGCTCATTTCATAGCTAAAAGATGAGTTATGCCTCGGTAGACGGATGACCGGGAAGGATATTTTATTTTTTATAAAAAAAAGTCAGGTGGGTTTAAGGTTTCAGTTCAAAATTCAGGGTCTGAAGTCTAAAGTTCCTTAACCTCAAACCCTGAACTTCGCGGATTTAATGCTGACAGCTGCAGTGAATTCCCTGAAAGCTTCGGGTTTCCCGGTGCCACGGGAAGTTGTCATTATATCCTTCAAACTCCCAGTAAAATTTGCTTCTGGGTTTTTCTGTATTACCGATCTCATTCATGGTTTCAGTATCGAACAGCCGTCCGTTTACCATAGTGTACTTCACATACTGGCTGTTTTGGATGTCTTCCATCGGGTCTGCATCCAAAACGATGAGGTCGGCAAGTTTGCCTTCTTCCAGCGATCCCAGGTCATCACCCATGCCGATGTACTCAGCTCCGTGTATGGTAGCAGCACGTAACACTTCCATGTTGGTCATGCCGCCCTGCGAAAGGTTCCACATCTCCCAGTGAACCCCAAGCCCCTGTAGCTGCCCGTGTCCACCTACACACACTTTCACTCCGGCATCTACAAGCGCTTTGCAGGACCGGGATACCAAAATGTGGCCATTATCGTATTCTTCCCGGGGAGCCATGGTCCGGTGGCGTGATCTGCTGTCAACAATTGCTCTGGGCGTGTACTTGAGAAGTTTTTCATTCTCCCAAACATTGGTATGCTGATACCAGTAATATTCTCCGTTTAACCCTCCGTAATTTACGATCAGAGTAGGGGTGTTGCTGGTATTACTGGCAGCCCATAGCTTGATAACATCCTTGTAAAGAGGAGCCACCGGGATGTTATGCTCCACACTGGTGTGACCATCCAGGATCATGGTCATATTGTGGAAGAATGTGGATCCTCCCTCGGGGTAAACCATGATTTCCTGTTCGCGAGCAGCCTTTATGATCATCTGTCGCTGGTTTCTTCGAGGCTGATTGTAGCTTTTTACACTAAAAGTTCCGTATGCTTTGGTACGGCTGATGGCATTTTGAGCATCTTCATAGTTCTCGATTACTGCTTTGAAGTCTCCGTCTGCGCCGTATAGGATGGTGCCGGTTGAGTAAATTCTGGGTCCGACCATGTTTCCGGCTCTCACCATCTCGGATTGAGAAAGTGCTGTTTCCGAATTTGATGAAGGGTCGTGAGTGGAGGTGATCCCAAAGGCAAGGTTGGCGTAGTACGACCATTCTTTATTGGGGCTAAGTCCGTACCGGAAGGCTCCCAGGTGGGCATGTGTGTCAATAATTCCTGGCATGATCACCTTACCGGAAACATCATATACTTTGGCATTATTCGGAATATTTACTTCGCCTGAATTACCTACTGCTGTGATCCTGTTTTCAGAAATCACGATAGTGCCATCTTCGATCACTTCGTCTCCGTTCATGGTGATGATTTTAGCGCCCGTGAAGGCAATATCCCCTTCAGGCACGTCCGTTTTGAGTTCCAGACTAATGTCAATTGTATTTTTTGGTACATCACCGATGCTGTCCGGTGACCCTTCCAGGAAGGTGAAACAGTCTTTCAGGTTTACGGTATGGTAGTCATTGCCCAGTGTCCAGTGAAGTTTCTGACCGTCCTTGGACCATTCCAGGTTGATCCCCGCATCGTCAGCCACCTTGGTCACAGGCAGGGATTTGGTGTTTCCTGTAAGCTCAAAGGTTTGGCCATGATCAGAGAAAGGCATGATATACACATCGTACAGCTCACCAAAAGCCAGCCATTTACCATCAGGGCTGATGGTATATTGGTTTGCATATTTGGAATGAAAGTGTACTTTTTCTTCGTTTCCCTGCAGGTTGACACTTTTATAATTTTTGTCAAGGGATCCAAACAGGAAACCTCCTGTCTGCAGATAGATCCGGTTCCCTCTGGAATTGAATTCGGGGTATTCCCCTTCTTCAGTTACGAATTTGGGTGATCCGCCCGATGCAGGCATCGTATAGATACCCGGCTTCACAGTATAGCTGTATCCCAGTACATTATTCCCATCTTCTTTACGATAAACGAGGGTGTTTCCATCCGGAGAATATGCCGGTGTCCTGAAAATGCCTTTTTCCGGGGTAAGCTTTGTTGGGGTACCGCCCGAGGCTGATACTTTCATGATAGCTCCTTTGTCTTCATCATTCCAGCTGACGTAGACGATCGTTTTTGAGTCCGGGGAAAAAGCAGGTTCAAACTCCAGGTCCGTTCCTTTTGTCAGTCGCCTGGGAGTGCCGTTTGGCAGCTTCATGGTATAAATGTATCCCGCAGCATTGAAAGCCAGGAGTTTTCCATCCGGAGAGGTGGTAGCGTTTCGAATTACCTTAGAGGTAAACGTTTCAGGTGCGGGGTTCTGTTTGAAAACCAGGGCATCTGTGATCTTGTGGGTTGCACTGGCTTTGAATGGGATGATCGTAGCTTCGCCGGTTTCTGTGTTTAGCTTTCTGATCTTCCCTTTGGCATAAAGGATGATCGTTTTATTGTCTGGCAACCAGTTATAATTTGGGTACACCCCAAAAATGGCCCAGGCTTCCTGCTGGTCTTTTGTAAGTTCATCATACACCGGACGCTGAATACCACTGGCCAGGTCATGGATATAGAGGACGGATTTGGTACGTACACGTCGCACGAATGCCAGCTTTTTCCCATCCGGGGAAACCTGCGGGCGTACGGCGCCCCCTGGTCCGTTGATCAGTGTTTCCGTTTCGCCGGTATTTCGATCATATCTTTTGATCACATAGATCTGACTGTTCGGGTCCTTATTGTACTGAAAATATCCTCCGGGATACATGTCTTCACTGTAGTACACATAATCTCCGGATACCCACGGTTCACCGGCATCCTGCTGGTCATTTTTTCGCTCGGTGAGTTGGACCCCACTGCCTCCTGTGACGTGATACATCCACATTTCGCCAGCTCCGAGAGAGCGCCGGGAGGTAAAGTGTTTTCGGGCAACGAGATACTGACCGTCCGGAGTCCACACGGCATTGTTTAGCAATCTAAAATCTTCTTTGGTGACCTGCCTGGCATTGGAGCCGTCTACGTCCATTACCCAGATGTTGTCCGCTCCACCGGCATCACTGGTGAATGAAATGGATTTTCCATCCGGGCTAAACCTAGGGTGTACTTCATAAGCATGACCGGTTCGAAGTGGGGTGGCATCACCTCCGGCCACAGGCATGATGAAAATATCGCCGAGCAGGTCAAAAACAATTTGTTTGCCGTCCGGGCTGACATCCAGGTTCATCCAGGTGCCTTCTTCGACGGTGATTGTTGTTTCTTTAAATGGCTCCACAGGGGTGGTTACATCCCAATCCTGAGCCCATACAAGCTGGACGCAGGTCAGGGTAATGATGTTTAAGAATCGTTTCATATTCAGGTATGTTTATTAGAATTTCAGTTTTAAGTATGGGTCAAAGTTTATTTATTTAATCAGGTACTAAGCACATCAATAAATCCAAATTCGATTTCACCGCCTTTTTGAGTGGGGGCCGGATATTTCCGAAAAACCTTTTCGCCAAGGCGAAATGCTAATTTTTGTTTAAAAACAGGACCGTGGTAGCAAAAGGTATGGAACTCTCCATTTTCACCACAGGGATCTACTCCCGGAGGTAGGGCATCTATTAATTCTTTGGTGATGGTTTGTCCGAGAAAAGATTCATCCAGCAATTCATGATTGATACAAATGATGATGGCTTTGAATTCCAGATCGACGAACTCATTGATGAGGTTTGCGGTATCCTTCTTCCAGATAGGGTAGAGGGGATTGATATCATACGGTGTTAAAAGCTCATCCCGGTATTTTTTAAGGTCTTCCAGGAAGATATCACCAAAGATGGCCTGTTGATACCCCGAAGATTTTAATTCATCCATTTTTTGCTGCATCAGGTGATTGTATGCTTCCATGGATGGATTTTCCGGAAGGTATAGCTTTTCGAGCTTTATGCCCATAGCTGCCGCTTGTGCATCGAGGAGGCTTTCTCTGAGGCCATGCATTGTCACCCGGCTATAGTGTTTGTTTATCGTGGTTAAAAGCAGGTCCACAGGATGTTCCTTTTGGGCATAATAGAGTGCCAGCGCTGCATCTTTTCCACTGCTCCAGTTGCAATAAGTTTTCAAAGACATTCGGAAACTATTTAAGGGTTGCTTCAAACAGTTCGTAGATCCTGCGGTATTCATCAGCCCAGCTGCTGGCTTCAACAAAACCGTGCTTTTCAAGCGGAAATACCGCAAGATCCCAGTCCCTTTTGCCGAGTTCAATCAGTCGCTGGGAGAGCCTGACCACATCCTGAAACTGAACATTGTCATCAATCATGCCATGCAGCATTACCAGATTTCCTTCCAATCCCGCGGCATGATATATCGGGGAGCTGCGTGCATAAGCAATGCTGTCCTCAACAGGGGTGTTGAGGATATTGGATGTATATCCATGGTTGTAATGTGCCCAATCGGTAACTGAGCGTAGAGCTGCTCCGCTTTGGAAAACATCAGGTGCGGTAAACATTGCCATAAGGGTGATAAACCCACCATAAGAACCTCCATAGATGCCCAGCCGGTCCTCGTCAATCCCATGTTCCTCAATCAGGTATTTAGCTCCGTCCACCTGGTCTGAAAGATCTTTTCCACCCATAAACCGGTAGATCCCGGTACGCCAGTCACGTCCATAGCCGTCACTGCCACGATAGTCTATATCCATCACCGTATATCCCATGTCGGTCAGGAAGTTGTGAAACATGTACTCCCGGTAATAGCTGCTCCACCATTTATGAACATTCTGGAGGTATCCGGCACCATGTACAAATATGACCGCTGCTCCATTCTGGTTTTCCGGCTTGTATAACCTGGCAGGTACCTGAGCACCGTCGGAAGCTGTAAAGCGGATGATTTCCGGCTCCATCCACTCATAACTATCAAAGGCTTCCGTAGTGGAGTTTGTCAGGCGTGTCAATTCTGCTCCGGCTTTATTCTCCATCAGGTAGAGTTCCCATGGTTGGTTACTGTAGGAGTATCGCACAGCCAAATATTTCTCACCAGGGGAGATCGTTACATCATTATTTCCTTCCCTGGAAGTAATTTGAGTCATCCTGCCACCATTCACTGACATTTTGTAGAGATGGTTCACATGTGGAGACTCTTTATTGCTCTGGATGTAGAAGTGTTTTTTGTCATTGGAAAGCTGAGCATCCCGGATCTCAAACGCTCCCTTTGTCAAAGCCTTTTTCGTTTTGGAATTTACATCCATGGAGTAGAGGTGGGAGTAGCCGGTTTCTTCGGATTGAAACCAGATGGTCTCTTCATCAAGCCAACCAATATTACCTGTAGTAAAATTCCACCCGTTAATGCCCGGTCCGCCTACCCAGGCTTCGTCCCGCTGACGATCCAGCAGGTTGAGTTTACCTCCAGACAGATCCAGGGTCATGATCCATCGGTCTTTGTTGTCCTGAGAACGAACGACCACCACGGCTTTACTGTCTTTTGAAAAGACGGGTCCGTGAATGATCACATCACGGGGTTTCTCGTATTTAGGGTCAAAGTCTTCACCCGCATATTCTTTCAGAAATTCAGGCTTTTCACAAATCCCTTCGATCTGTTTGGTGTCAATGGTGTACGAAGTATCGTTGGCTATATCGTAAACCCCCATTTCGTATGTGTTTTGGGGTGATCCGACCTTGGACCGGGCAGTGGAATGGCTTGTGTACCCTGATTGCGTAACGTATTCCGGCACTTCCGTACGTCCACCATTAGCCCGGTCCATAAGGGTGTAAGTCACAAATTTCATGTCCGGGCTGATTTGGATATTGTATACAGATTTATCACCGATATAAATTTCCAGAGGGCGATCCACTTCAAGCGCTTCTCGTCTTTCTTTTTCCAGTTTTTCTTCTCTCTTCCTTTTCTCCAGGATATTGAAATGTTCCAGCTGATCATTTTCGAGCCATTGTTCCTGCTCGGAAAGCTTTTTGTCTTTTTTTTCTGAGCCTTCTCTGAAGTTTGTCAACTGCCGAATGGTACCATTTTCGATATTCCAGGCAAATAAATTATCCTCAGAAGTATAGATAATGTGCTTTTCATCCCCTGAAAATTCAGGGCTGCTTTCCCGCTGTAGCGTATTGGTGATTTGGGTTTTAGTGCCGGATTTTACGTTGTAAAGAAACAGATCGCCGGATTTGGAGTAGATCATAAGGTTACGGTCCTCATTGTAGGTGCCTATTTCAGGGCGACTCTTTTGCTCTTCGTAGCTAACCTTTGAGATTTCCTTTGTTTGAATGTTTACTTTATACTGGTTTCTTAACGTGTCCTGCTCCGGGTTCCAACTGAAGTAGATGGATTTTCCATCCACGCTCCATTCAATTCTTTCCGGAAGATATCCCACAAAGTCCTCACCCTTCATGATCTCTTTGATAGTCAGATCTGAGGAGTATTGAGCAAAACAGGTAAGTGATGAAAATACAAAAAGGATAGCCGGTAGTTTCTTCATATCATGGTTCTTTTGATTAAGAATTGGCCCCCTAATTTAGTGAAAGAACTGTGGACCTGGGAAATGGATTGAATGGAAGGAGAAAAGGTTTACTGGGCGGTGAGAGTATGGGATTATTGGTGATTGCAGTGTGCCTGACGGGCACACTGCAGAGGGATATTATTTTGGGAACTCCGGATGATTTTTGACTTCTTCTATTTGAAGAAGATGTCGCTTGCTATGTGCCGCAAGAAAAAGAACCACCTGGTAGGCATCACCTTTTCCAAATGGAAAATCAAAGTAATTTTCTCGCAACAAATCATCTGTTTTCTTAATGTAGCTAATAAGAGCATCTCGTTTTTTCTCAAAAGCTTCTAAAGCCCCTTCAGTAGATCCAAAAGTATTATTAGGCTGCAATGCGCTTTGAGTTTTTACTTTATTGGACCTGTCTGTTATCGTCTTGATCAGCATCTCATTAGAAAAAGCCAATTCACCTTCTTCTGCGCTATTTTTCAAAGCACCTTGTGATAGATCAAAAATGAAGTCCTCGGATAGCGTAATATGCTCCACACATTGAGCAATTGACCAGGAATCTTCATCAGGTTTAAAATTGAGCTGTTGGTCAGTAAGGTCTTCAACGGCCTTAATAATCTCCTTTTTGGTTTTTTGGAGGTAGTTTGATGCGAATTTTCGATCTTCTTTAGAAAGGGGCTGAGCCTGGATCGAAAGGTTTAAAAACAAAAGTGTATAAATAAAAGAAAAGTACGTTTTCATGATTTAGGTGTTTGTGCAACTTTATGGTTGCTTAATTGAGTAAAATTTTTTAAAGAATGACAAGAATCAAATAAGCAATTACGATTTTTCCAGGTGTTTTACCAGCTTTCCAAGCTTGTCGTCCCAAAACTTTTCATAGAAAGAAACCCAGTCGTTGATCTCTTTAAGTGGGAGTGCATTGGCCTGGCAAAAGCGTTCTCGTCCGTTTTGTCTGATATTCACCAGCCCCGCATTTTCCAAATATCGAATATGCTTTGTTACTGCCTGTCGGCTCATATCAAAGTGATCGGATATCTGGGTGATGGATAGTGATGCACTCGCCAAAACCAAAATGTGGAAAATCTCCCTTCTGGTTGGATCCGCAATTGCTTTGAATATTTGATTGATCTTACTTGACATTTTCTTTTTTAAGATATTTGTCCAGGTTGGCTACACAAGACGTCCAGCCTTGGTTGAAGCTGGTAAACATGTTAGTGGCCATTTCTTCGGTAGGGTAGTTAGAGATACCTGAGTGCTCAAGTACAAGAAAGGTTCCTCCGTCTTGTTCTTCCAGTTTCCATTTTACGGTAGTTTCCACCCCTGTTCCACCTACAATCCACGTATAGACCAGATTATGGTAGGGATCGGCTTCCAGCACCTCTCCGGTTATTTTAGTGTCTTCATGGGTAAAGGTGTAATTGTAGCCAACTTCTGGTTTGAAGTCTGCCTGAATAAACCAGGCTGATATCTCTTCAGCATTAGCAATAGCATTCCACACTTCCTTCATAGGGAAGTCGATCTGTTGTTCTTTTCTAATCGTGTCTTTCATTGTGATAGAGTTTAAAGTTAACAATATGCAACTATAAGGTTGCAATATAGTTTAACCTTATTTAGCAACCAAAAGGTTGCGTATATATGCCTGTGAAAAGCTCTGACTAAACAGTAATTTTAAATCATCACACTTATAATCAGGGAGTTACAGATTTTATGTGATTATTATGATTATCCAGTATTCACTGGAGACATTAAGGAGAATTGCGCGTAAATTATTACCACTCTGCAGTCTTGAGTGTATCAACATTACCAAAATGCTGATCTCTTGTTATCAAAGCATAGTCATATTCTTGTGCTATAGCAGCTATCCAAATATCATTTTCCGGAATAGGTTTGCCTTTCTTTGATAAAGATCGTTTGAGCTGACCGTATATTTCTAAAGTTGTATCTGTAGGGTAGTAAACCTCACAATATCCGTCAATGAAAGCTTTGATCTTAGCAACATTTTTGTTTGCTCTTTGTTGATTTATAGGCTCCATAATATAGTTCTCCTAAAACAATAAAAGGAAACCGGATAGTGTGCAGTGCTTTTATTTTCCTAATTATAGCTGGATCACCATTCAAAAAGGGAACAATGATGTTGGTGTCCAGCAGATACTGTTCACCACTCATCATGGTCTGTTTTTCTGCATTCCTGAGAGGCCTCTTCAAAGATTTTAGCATCTTCATTGCTTAGGGTTCCTGCAAATTGCTCTATGGAGGAATGCTTTTGTTTTTGAATGGCTTTATGCAAAGTTTTAGTCAGCTTATCAACAATGGATAAGTCTTTAACCTTCAAAAACTCTTCCATGAACGCTATTTTCTTGGTTTGTAAATCCATACTTAAAGTTACGATTTTTGGAAATATTCGGTTTATTTTAATGGATGATATTATGACAATGCATTGTGAACTCCCTTAAATATTTTCAGAAATAACCCACCCTGCACTCCAGCAGGCCTGGAAATTGAAGCCACCTGTCAGGGCATCTACATCCAGAACTTCACCTGCCAGGTAGAGGTTTTTGAAGCGTTTAGCTTCGAATGTTTTGAGGTCAATTTCCGAAAGCTGCACTCCGCCGCTGGTGACAAACTCCTCTTTGAAAGTACTTTTACCAGCTACTTTATATCGGCCCTGAGTCAGCTCTTCTGCAAGTTTGTTGGCTTGTTTTTTGGATAGCTCACCATAGATGGTTTGCTCCTTAACTCCACAGTACTTACATAGCTGTATCCAGAATCTCTTTGGAAGTCCGCCGATCGGGTGATTTACCAGCTTTCGTTTTGAGTTTTCAGTCCTTTCTTTTTGCAGGAGCTGTTGAAGGCCTTCAAAAGTCTGATCTGGCAGGTAACTCACGAGAATTTCAAAGTTGTATGCAAGATCGGCCAACTTCCTTGCGCCCCAGGCAGATAGTTTGAGAATAGCAGGTCCGCTGAGCCCCCAGTGTGTGATCAGTAAAGGGCCGGTTTCTTCCAGTTTTGTACCTGTGACCCTTACTTTCACTTTTTCGAAGGCCACCCCCTGAAGACCTTCAGTCCTCGGATCTTTGATGTTGAAAGTAAAGAGAGATGGAACAGGTGATGTGATTTCCAAACCCAGAGTTTCGAGTGTTTTCCACAAAGCAGGGGATGATCCGGTTGCCATGACTACTTTGTTGGCTGTAAATACTCCCTGGTTGGTGGTGAGCACCCATTGCTCATTTTTTTCCTGGTTTAGATTTTCCAGGCTACAGTTCTGAATAATCTTTATTTTTAGATCATGTGCCGTATTGACAAAGCAATCAATAATGGTTTGAGAGGAATTGGTCGTTGGAAACATGCGTTGGTCAGCTTCAGCGTACGTTTTTACACCCTTCTTTCCTAACCACTTGACCATATCGGAGGTAGTGAACTGCTGAAACAGGTGATAAAGTTTCTTCTGTCCGCGCGGATAGAAATGGATCAGCTCCGAGGGCTTACTTCTTTCGTTGGTGACATTGCATCTGCCACCGCCGGAGACTTTAACCTTACTCAAAAGTTTATTGGTCTTTTCGAGAATAGTTACCTGGTACTCCGGGTGTTTTTCAGCAATATTGATGGCTGTGAAAAAGCCAGCCGCTCCGCCGCCTATTATTATTACTTCCTTTGTCTTTTTCAATAGAGGCAGGTTATCTGTCCAGTCGTTTCTCTTCGAAGGTCACATCACCATCTTTTCGGTAGTGAATTCTGAAATATACGAGGCATTCGTCTGCTCCTGCGTTTAGAACGGCTTTTTGTGCCTCATTCGAGATATTCATTAATTCTTCATAATCTCCCTCCATCACCGTTTCAAAAGGGGTGATCTGATGTTTTACGCCTGATTTTTGAATGACATCTATTGCAGCATCTACCAGGGAATAGGTATCAAGTGTTTTACTTTTTGGTACAATCTGAATGCCGAGAGTGATTTTATGGTTGGTCATGAAGCTAGAAGTTAGAGGTTAGATAGTTAGAGGTTAGATAGTTAGAAGGTAGAGGTTAGAAGTTTCAGTTAAACCCATTCATCGTTCTGGCTAAACCAATAGTACAGAAAGAAAGCATAGCATCGATAGCCCGATCCATATTCAACACCAGCTCGTCCATTTCCTGCTTATTGAAAGGGCTAAGGACATAATCAACCTGTTTTCCTTTGCTGTAGTCATCCCCCACACCAAAACGCAAACGCGCATAATCCTGACCACCCATTAACTGTTCAATACTTTTCAGTCCGTTATGCCCCCCGGCAGACCCTTTTCCTTTCAGTCTGATCTTGCCATAGGGTAGGGCAATGTCGTCGGTGATGACCAGAAGGTTTTCCTTTGGTATCTTCAGCTGCTGTAGCCAATAGCTTACAGCCTTACCACTCAGGTTCATGTAAGTGGTAGGTTTGATCAGGTGGATGGTTCGGCCTTTGTATTTAAACTCTGATATAAACGCATGACGGTCATGCTCAAAGGTCAGGCCGTTGGTGTCAGCGATGCGGTCCAGAATTAAAAAGCCGATATTGTGGCGGGTTAACTCGTATTCCGATCCTATGTTTCCTAATCCGGCTATCAGGTACTTCATGTGTTTAAAAATTAGCTTTTAGCACTTAGCCTTTGGCTTTTGGCCGAAAACTTATATTCATATTCAGTTGGGGACTGCGCGTCCCGGACTACGCGTCCCGGACTACGCGTCCCGGACTGCCATTTAGCCTTATGCTCATTTCATTATAGTACTAAAATTAAAAAATCCTGTGCCTACGTGGGCACAGGATTCTGATTCATTAATATAAATGACAGAGCTTTTAAGATTCGCCCTCTTCAGAAGCTGCTTCGCCTCCTTCTGCTTCAGCTCCTTCTTCCAGCTCTTCCTCAAGTTCCTCATCAGCGGATTTACCTCGCATTGCTCTAGGTACTTCGATACCTGCAATTGTAACAAGCGGGCTATTGAGGATTTCGTACTCTCCAGGCTGGATTTCACCTACTTTTATCGATTTACCAAGCCCTAAACCGGATACATCTACTTCAATGTATTCCGGCATGTTTTTAGGAAGTGACTTGATCGCCAGGAATCTAAGCTTTTTGATCAGCTTACCACCTTGCTGGATACCAGGAGGTGTTCCAACGGTTCGGATAGGGATGTTCATTTTGATGAATTTTCCTCTGAATAGCTGGAGGAAGTCTGCATGCATGATGATCTCACTAACCGGGTGGAACTGGATGTCCTGAAGAATCCCTTCGTATTCTTCCCCTTCAATGTTAAGCTTCACAAAGTGTGCTTCGTCGGTATAAACAATCTCTCTGAACAATATCATAGGAGCGTAGAAGTGCACCTGCTCATCACCGCCGTAAAGCACTGAAGGTACCATTCCCTCTTCCCTAAGACGTTTTGCCTCAGTTTTGCCGAGATTTGCTCTTTTATACCCTATAATCTCAACAGTTTTCATAGTTATTATAAGTTTAAAAGTTTACTTGTTTAAAAAATCGTTTCTATTGTAAGAATAATGCGCTAATAGATTCATGATCGTGTACTTTACGGATGGCTTTGGCAAACAGGTCCGCTACCGTTAGTACTGTGATCTTGTCACTTTGCTGCTTCATCTGGATCGTATCCGTAGTGATCAGCTCTTCCAGTGCTGAAGCTTCAATATTTTCGTATGCCTTTCCTGATAGGATCGGGTGAGTACAGATAGCTCTTACCGAATTGGCGCCCTTTTCCTTAAGCAGGTTTGCTGCCTTGGAAATAGTACCCGCTGTATCCGCCATGTCATCCACCAGCACCACGTCTTTTCCTTCCACATCGCCTATTACCTGCATGGAGGCAATTTCATTAGCTCGCTTACGGTGTTTATCACAAACAACCATGTCCACTGCAAAATGCTTGGCATAACTTCTTGCCCGCGCAGTACCACCTACATCCGGTGATGCGAATATCAAATTATCAAGGTTTAAATTTCGGATGTAAGGTACAAATATTGCTGTGGCATCCAGGTGGTCTACAGGTATATCGAAAAATCCCTGGATCTGACCCGCATGCAGGTCCATGGTGATCAACCTGTTAGCACCGGCTGCTGTCAGCAGGTTAGCCATCATTTTAGCAGCTATGGATACTCTTGGTCGATCTTTTCTGTCTTGTCTTGCATATCCGAAATATGGAACCACCACCGTTACATATTTAGCACTTGCTCTCCTTGCTGCATCGATCATCAGGAGTAGTTCCATAATGTTGTCGGAAGGAGGGTTGGTGGATTGGATGAGGAAAAGGTCGCTTCCACGAATGGATTCGTTAAAACTAAAGTTTAACTCCCCATCGCTGAATTTCTGGGAGGTGCATTTACCCAATGGTTTTCCGTAGATTTCTGCAATGTTTTCTGCCAGATCTATGGTTCCTTTTCCTGCAAATAGTTTTACTGAGGACATGCAAATGCTTTATAAATAAAAAAGCCCGGTCTCCGTCCCGATGGTTATCGGGACCGGGATCGGGATTTTGTTTTATTGGTCCAGGGCTTCCCGAAGATTCTGTCAGGACAGCCTGCCTCTCGGCAGACAGGGCTTCTCGCCACTACCCTTTCCAACAATGTTGGCCTACTAGGGCTCGAACCTAGACTCTTCTGGACCAAAACCAGACGTGTTGCCAGTTACACCATAGGCCAATTTTATGAAATTCTCATTAAGCTGAATTTCATCATTTTACTTAATCCAGTCTCGTTCAGACTGAGGTTAAAGCCGCATTGCCTCCAGATACCTTTCAGGAACACCATAGGCCAAAACGGATTGCAAAAGTAGAAATATTTCTAATAAATAGAAAAGGCCCCCAGTGAAAAAATCCTAAAATTTTCAAGTTTGATGAAAGGGACGTTCATTTTTTGCAGAAAACCAGATTGTTATGCTTTTTTGCTGATAACGCTTTTTTTATGAGGTTTTCAGAAGAACAACAGGAAGTAATTGAGTCGGAGGGAAATATTGCCATCAATGCTGTAGCCGGATCCGGAAAAACATCCACATTGGTTGAATACGTGGCTAAGAGGCCAAAGATAAATTTTTTATACCTGGCTTTTAATAAAGCAGTAAAAATAGAGGCGTTGCAAAAATTTAAAAAAGCAGGAATAAATAACGTACAGGTAGAAACGGCGCATTCTCTGGCTTACAAATTTTTCTCAGGAAGAAACCTTTCTCTGGTAAAGGAAAATTACAGAGCTAATGACATTAGGCAAATACTGGGGTTTAAATACAATGACGCAATCACAGATATCAAGTTTGGCAAGCATGTTTTACAGCTGGTCAAATGCTTTTGTAATAGTCCATACAGGAAGGTGGCTGAAGTAGATTACCTGAAAACACTTACTGATAATGATAGTAAATCATTTGCTACAAAATACAATGCCGATCTGGTGCATCAGGCCAGGAGGTTTCTCAGAGAAATGGAGGATGGAAGAATAGACATGGAGCATGATTTTTATCTGAAGAAGTACCAGATGTCTGATCCGGGACTGGACTTTGACTGCATTTTGTTTGATGAAGGACAGGATGCTTCTCCGGTAATGCTGGATGTTTTTTTGAAGCAGAAAGCTTCCAAGCTGATCGTGGGTGATGAGCACCAGCAGATCTATAGCTGGAGATATGCCGTCAATGCGTTGCGAAATGTGTCGTTTGACAGAAAGTATCTCAATGCAAGTTTTCGCTTTGATGATAGCATAGCCGGGCTGGCAGCTAAGATACTTGATACAAAAAGTATCCTGGAAGAGACACATGTTCCAAAGATCCGGGGTAAGGGTAAAGGCCAAAGTATAGCATCCAGGGCTGTTCTTGGCCGGACCAATGCAGGTATACTGGTGGACTCCATTGACAGGTTGATCGACAGAAATGAAATTGAATCAGTTTATTTTGAAGGAAACTTTAACACCTATACTTATGCTGACGAAAGCGGGTCCGTGTATGATGTTTTGAATCTGTATACGGGGTATAGAAAAGGTATCAAAGACCCAATGATCAGGTCTTTTAAAGACTTTGGCGAATTAGAAAATTACGCAGACGACACTTCAGATGCTCCATTGAAAGGGATCATTGAAATTGTTAAAAAATACGGAAGAGACCTGCCAAAGCTGATTAAGCAGATAAAAAGCCATCACGTATCGGATGATGAAAAGTCTACGGCGGATATTGTATACTCTACAGTCCATAAAGCCAAAGGGCAGGAATATGATGAGGTGACTTTACTTAATGATTTTTTAAGTGAAGAAAAGATAAAGGAATACAGGAACAGTCCTGAAATCACGGATTATTCCAGATTATTAGAGGATGTAAACATACTGTACGTAGCTGCTACACGCACCAGAGCCAGGCTTAATATTCCCGCCAGATTAGTGCCTGAAAATTTTAAGGTAAAAAGTAAAACGATTGATGTCCTGGAAGAAGCGGATGACAGAGAAAATGAAAAAGAGGAGTCGGTGCTGGTTTCTTCTCAAGATCTGCTAAAAAGAATGGAAGGTGGAGAGAATGGAAATAAGACTTATACTTATGATGAGGTAAGAAAAAAGCACCAGGATGCTTACAAGAAATGGACCTCAGATGAAGATAAAGAACTGGAATTGATGTTTTGCGAAGGCAAAAAAGTTTCTTTTTTAGCTGAATATTTCCAACGCACCAATGGGGCAATTCGTTCTCGCATAAAAAAGCTCGAGCTGAGAGAAAAATATCCCGACCTCTGATGATAGATCGATTTCCTTCTAATCCTGCCTGATTAAGTTGTATTGAATGATCATAGTGGAGTATGGGTTTGATAAATTTTTCTATAACCCCCATCGGCCCCCTTTAAAGAAAAAAAGGGGGAATATTTGTATCAAACCCATACTCCCTTACTGCTTTAATCGCAACCTGACAAAGCCGCTAGTGTCCGTACCCTCTGTTGATTTAACTATCCCGCAGGTTTTTTATCCAATTTTTTGCATTCACAAAAGGTTCTATCCAATTGGATATTTCATGGCCTTTGATTTCTTCATTATGTGCCCAATTCCACGGAAAGAGTGAACGCTCTAAATGTGGCATGATGGCTACATGTCTTCCATCTCCGGAGGCTACGGCGGCAGTTGCGAAATCACTGCCGTTCGGATTACCGGGGAAGGCCTCGTATGAATACTTGACAGGGATATTGTAATCCTCAGGTTTTCCGGGCAGCACAAATCGTCCTTCACCATGAGCAAGCCAAATACCTAACCTTGTGTCAGCAAGTGACTCGAACATCACCGTGTTGTTTTCTGCTATATCTACATTCACAAAAGCGGATTCAAATTTACCACTGGCGTTATGATGCATTTTCGGATGAGCATCGCCGAGCTCAGGGTAGATCAGACCAAGCTCCATCATTACCTGGCAGCCATTGCAAACCCCGAGGGATAAGGTGTCTTCCCGCTTATAGAAGTTGTCCAGAGCCTCTTTTGCCTTCGGGTTGTAGATGAAAGATCCGGCCCATCCTTTGGCAGATCCCAAAACATCCGAATTAGAGAATCCACCTACAAAGACAATCATATTGACATCCGAAAGGTCTTCTCTTCCCGATATCAGATCTGTCATGTGAACGTCTTTTACATCAAAGCCAGCCAGGTATAACGCGTATGCCATTTCACGGTCTCCATTCACTCCTTTCTCCCTGATTATCGCAGCTTTTACTCCAGTGGTATTTCTCCTTTTCGGGTCAATGCCATATTGGGAAAACTTACCAGTAAAATTCGCAGGGAATCGGTAGGATAGTGGTTGAGATTTGAAATTTTCAGCCCGTTGATCTGCCAGCTCTGGTTTGGTTTGTTTAAGGTCTAACAAATGTGAAGTCTTTGTCCAGACATCCCGCAGGTCATCAATTGATAGCTCAGTGCTCCAATCTCCTTTTTTTATTGATACTGCTCTATTTGGTGATGTAGTGCCAATGTTCAGGCCTGAGATTCCGTGCTTATCCAGGATTTTATTGACCCGGGCTTCATCATTTACCTGGAGGATAAAGGCCGGGTTTTCAGCAAATAATGCCGTGATCAGGTCCTCATCCACAAATCCGTTTAGATCAATTTCCATCCCACCTGTATCGTTTGGAAAATTCATTTCCAACAGCGTGGTTATGAGTCCTCCTGAGGATATATCATGCCCTGCCAGGATAAGTCCTTCATGTATCAATTCCTGCACGGCATTAAAAGTCTTTTTCACATGACGAACATCAGCATCAGGCGCCTCGGAGCCTAAGGAAGAAAGCACCTGTCCGAGACTACTTCCTCCCAGAGTTAGCGCTTTTCCACTAAAATCAATGCGGAGCAACGTACTTTTAGCGCCGGGGTTTTTCAGATTTGGAGTAACTGTTTTTCGGATATCGCTCACCTCCCCAACAGAGCTAACAATGACCGTTCCAGGAGCAAGTACTTTTTTTCCATCAGGGTATTTTTGAGCCATTGAGAGTGAGTCTTTTCCTGTAGGAATATTCACACCCAGCTCTGAACAGAATTCGCTGATCTGCCTCACAGCTTCGTAGAGTCGTGCATTTTCCCCATCATTCTTAGCGGGCCACATCCAGTTTGCACTGAGGGATACCCCTTGCAGTCCATATGTAAGCGGAGCCCACACAAGATTAGCCAATGCTTCAGTAACGGATAGCCTGGATCCGGCTCCTGCATTGATCAATCCGGGAATTGGAGAGTGACCGATGGAGGTAGCAATACCTTTGTTGCTTGTAAAATCAAGGGCCATTACTGCTACATTATTGAGAGGGACCTGGATGGCGCCTACAGTTTGCTGGGTGGCTACTTTACCGGTGACAGACCGGTCTACCTTGTTAGTCAGCCAATCCTTGGAAGCTACGGCCTCCAGCTGTAAGACGTTTTCCAGGTACTCTTCCAGCTTATCTATATGGTATTCTTTGTCTGCATAGACTTTTTGCTGAGACTTGTCTTCCAGGATGGTTTTAGGTGAAGAACCAAAAAGATGCTTGACTTTGAGGCTAAATGGTTTTTGGTCTTGCCCGAGCCTGGAGAATTTCAGCTCCATATCTCCGGTAGTTTGCCCTACTTCGTAGTATGGTGCTCGCTCTCTCGCGGAAACATTTTTCAGGTATTCAGCATTTTTTGGATCTATCACAAGACCCATTCGCTCCTGTGATTCGTTCCCAATCAGCTCTTTATCTGACAGGGTTGGGTCACCCACGGGAAATTTGTCCAGATCAAAGATCCCTCCGGTTTCTTCCACTAATTCTGAAAGGCAGTTAAGGTGGCCTCCCGCACCATGATCATGGATCGAAACCACGGGGTTTTCATCCAATTCGGCCATGGCCCGGATAGCATTGGCGGCCCGTTTTTGCATTTCCGGGTTAGAACGCTGAACGGCATTTAGCTCCAGTGCTTTGTTGAAAGCTCCGGTATCCACTGAGGACACAGCTCCACCGCCCATTCCTATGCGGTAGTTATCTCCTCCGAGGATTACGATATTCTGACCTTTACCCACTTTCTTTTTCAGGCTGTCTTTTAGCTTGGCAAACCCAACACCTCCGGCCAGCATGATGACTTTATCAAAACCAATTGTTTCATCGTTTTCTTCATGCTCAAAGGTGAGGAGGCTTCCGCAAATTAGCGGCTGTCCAAACTTATTCCCATAATCACTGGCACCATTTGAAGCCTTGATGAGAATTTCCTGCGGGGTCTGATAAAGCCATTTTCGTTCAGGAACTTTTTCTTCCCATTTTCTCCCTTTCTCCAGCCGGGAGTAGGAGGTCATGTACACAGCTGTCCCTGCCAGCGGGAAGCTGCCAATACCTCCGGCCATCCGGTCCCTGATCTCTCCACCGGACCCTGTAGCAGCGCCGTTAAACGGTTCTACTGTTGTGGGGAAGTTGTGGGTTTCTGCTTTCAGGGAGATCACTGAGTCAAAATCCCTGACCTCAAAGTAGTCGGGTTTGTCTTGTGTTTTGGGTGCAAACTGTTCCGCTTTTGGCCCTTTTATAAAGGCTACATTGTCTTTATAGGCGGATACGATCTGGTTGGGGTGGTCTTTAGAAGTTTTTTTGATCCACTGGAAAAGAGTCATCGGTTGCTCCTCTCCATCTATGATGAAAGTACCATTAAAGATTTTATGTCTGCAATGCTCGGAGTTGATCTGTGAGAAGCCAAACACTTCAGAATCGGTTAAGTCACGGTCTATTTCCCGGGACACCTCTTTCAGAAACTCAATCTCTTCGGCGCTTAGTGCCAGTCCTTCGGCTTCATTGTAAGCTTCCAGGTCACTGATATATTGAATGGGTGCCGGCTGTATATTTAAAGTAAATATGTCCTGGTCTATTCCGTCATACCTCTGCTGAAGCATGGGATCGAAAATCTGGCCATTATTTGCGGTGAATAATTCTATCCGCTCGAGCCCCTCAATTCCGGCATTTTGAGCAATCTCCACTGCATTGGTGCTCCATGGCGTGATCATTTCTTTGCGCGGACCGACAAATTCACCTTCTACGAGCTGGGCGTTTAGGCGCTGAGCTCCGGAAAAGAGCCAGGTGAGTTTTTGTTCGGTTTCGGGCGAAATTTCGGTTTTACTACCTACTACAAAAAGAGAATCAGTGTTTTTTTGAAAGAAATAGATCATGCGTGAGGCCTTGATTTAATTCCGCAAAAATAGAACAATAAATCAAAGTTTTTTTGCATTCTCCGAAGAAGCGATCAGGTCTTTTATACCTTCAATCAGATGGTGGTGCTTTAAGGGGAGGATCATGACCTTTAATGTTCTGATTCCTTCCAGTTTTGGTACGACCTTTTTAGTAGGTATGATGTAATCTTTACTGCCCAAAAAGAGGTTCAGAGGGATATTTTTTTGGTTAAATATTTTGGTCAGTTTTTTTGCGGGTTGCTGAAGGGGCCTGAAGTATGTCCAGGTTCGGTACACCTTAAGGCAGTTTTCATGGTTTTGGAGTTCTTTCTGAGCAAAGCGGATCATCGAAGGAGATGCAAGGCGATATTTTGAAAATATCTTTATCCATTGCTCAAAATGCCTGGGATTCAGCATCAGGTATTTAAACAGTCGGTTTCCCAAAAAGCTGGTGGCGAATAGGTACCAGAAATTTTTATAGATGCCATCCGGAGCAACTAACGACACTTCATTAATACAGTTGTGAAAACCAACAACTGTAGCTAAAGCAAATCTGCCACCCAGGCTAAAACCCAGTATTGAAAAATTTTCGATTCCCTCTTTATTCAGAAATTCACCGAATGCCTCTCGCCAGTTGGTCAATGTAAGCGGTTTGTCAGGGCGATGGGATCTGCCATGGTAATAAAGGTCAAAAGCGTAAACGGTATACTTTTCTTCCAGGATGGGAGTCAGTTTATCAAACGCCTTATGGTCCTGACCAAACCCGTGGAAAAGTACCATGATAGCCTTTCCGTTTCCGGATTTTCTGAAGTGTAAAGATTGAGTCAAGATGATGAAAACGTTATTATTCTACCGACAGTCAAAAAAGTGAAATTTTTTTCAAACAAAACTCAACCTTAAGACTTTTCTTCCGTAGAAACTCAGGAAACTTTTGGAATAACTAAAGTTTCCATAGTGTACGAAAATCAAAATCAAGCAATTAGACCTGGAGAAGTTGAAAGATAAAATCATAGAAGGAGCTCATGCATTATTTATTCAATACGGAGTGCGATCTGTTTCGATGGATGATGTAGCCAGAGGGTTGTCCATGTCAAAGAAGACCTTATATCAGCATTTTAGAAATAAAGATGAGCTGGTAACAGAGGTGGTTAAAATGCATATGGAAGGGGAGATGAAGGAGTTTGAATCCATTGCCAACTCTTCTTCCAATGCGATTGAGGAGCTGTTTAATTTATCAAAATGCATGCGTGAACATGTATTTAAGATCAATCCCTCTTTGTTATATGACCTTCAGAAATACCACGCAGATGCCTGGAACATTTTTCAGGAGTTTAAGAAGAACTTCATCATAGGCCAGATAGTGGATAACCTGGAGCGGGGAATAAAAGAGGGAAATTATCGGAAAGATCTGGATCCAAGAGTGATCGCCATATTGAGGATGGAGATTGTTCAGCTTGTTTTCAACGATCAGATCTTTCCCCGGAGTGAGTTTGATTTTGTGGAGGTGCAGATGCAGGTGTATGATCACTTTGTGCATGGCCTTTTGTCAGAAGAAGGAAAAAAACGCTATCAACAATACCAAATACAAGAAAGTAAATCGCTATCAAAATGAAAGGAAAACTAACCGTACTTCTAATCATACTATATACCTCGGTGCATGCCCAGGAGGACAGCACCAGGGAGACCTACACACTGGAGCGGTGTATTGAGTATGCACAGACCAATGCTGTAGATGCCAGAAATGCTCAACTAGATAAAGAGATAGCTGCTGCCCGTGTGAAGGAAACGGTAGGGATTGGGCTGCCGCAGGTGACTGGAGCAGTCTCTGTCCAGAAAAGCCCTACTCAGCCAAGGTTCTTTACACAGTATTCTGATCAGCAGGAAGGATTTAGCTTTATAACCCCCGAGCAGGCTCAGCAAATTGGAATTGAAAATGGCGATGTAGTTGCTGCTGAAAACTTTTTTCAACTACAGGGATCAGGAGATGCCAGCTTGAGTGTTAACCAGTTGATTTTTAATGGGTCCTATTTTGTGGGCCTTCAAGCGGCTAATGCTTATAAAGACCTGGCCGTGAAGGAAGCTAATCAGACTGATGAACAGGTAGTCATGAATGTTTCCAAAGCATTTTACAACCTACTTATAAGTCGGGAACGCCTTGAATTGATCGAGTCTAACCTGATGCGGATCGATACGCTTTACCGCAATACTGAGGCAATGTATCAGAACGGTTTTGCTGAAAAACTGGACGTAGATCGCTTGAAAGTAAACCGCAATAACCTGAAAGTGAATAAGGCTGATCTGGAGAACCTCACCGAGATCTCTCTTAAGCTTTTGAAGTTTCAGATGAATTACCCGTTTGATAAAGAGCTTGTAATTCAAGGGTCAATTGAAGATGAAGTACTGCAACCCGTGGATGTTCCCACTGAGGAAAACTGGGACTATGCTAACCGACCTGATTATCAGGTTATGAAAGCCAATTATGAGCTACAGAAGCTTAATATCAAAAACAAGTATGCTGAGGCTATTCCTGTGATTTCAGCATTTGCCAATCTTGGTTACTCCACTCAGTCTCCGGGATTTGGGGGAATTTTTGTGACCAATTCGGATTTTGATGAAGTGGGAGGTATTGGTCCTGATAAGTGGTATGGATACTCTACTCTGGGTCTGCGGCTAAACTGGAATATTTTCACAGGCCTTCAGCGATCTTTTCAGATACAACAGGAAAAGCTGTCGCTGCTGAAGATAGAAAATGGGTTTGAGAGTCTGGAGAAATCCATCGACCTGGACATTGAGCGCTCTCAAAAGAACCTGGCTAATGCGCTGGACAAGCTGGAGGTTCAACAGGAAAACATGGAGCTGGCTTCTGAGATATTCAATACTACTGAGATCAAGTACCAGGAGGGCGTAGGTTCTAACCTGGAGGTCATTGAGGCAGACAATTCACTAAAAGAAGCACAAACCAACTATTACAGTGCATTGTATGATGCACTTATCGCACAATTAGAACTAAAAAAAGCACTAGGAATACTTAATAACTAAACTGGTCATGAGAAAGATCCAAAATCTATTTTTAACTATAACTGCCGCTGCTGTACTGTATAGCTGCGGAGGCTCTTCTGATTTGGCTGAGAAAAAAGCCCAACTTGAGGAACATAAAAAAGAGTTGGCTGATCTGAAGCTAAAGATAAAAGGATTGGAAGAGGAGATTGCTAATGAGGATACCACTTTTAAAGCTGAGTCAGGCAATGTTCTGGTTTCAACATACAAAGTAGAACCTAAACCATTTATCCATCAGATTGAAGTGCGGGGGGCTGTGGAGTCTCGTAAAAATGTACTGATAAGTGCAGAGACTATGGGACGTATAGAAAGGATACCTGTCAAAGAAGGACAGGAGGTAAGGGAGGGCACCTTGCTCATGAAACTTGATGCAGATATTCTTGAAAACAATATTGCAGAGGTTAAGACGCAGTTGGAGCTTGCTGCTACGGTATATGAGCGACAGTCCAACCTTTGGAAGCAAAACATAGGTTCAGAGATCCAGTACCTGGAAGCAAAAAACAATAAGGAGGCACTTGAACGAAAGCTAAATACGCTGAATGCTCAGCTGAGTCAGGCCTATGTTCGAGCTCCGTTTTCAGGTGCTGTTGAGGCCATTCCGGTGAAAGTAGGTGAAATGGCTCAGCCAGGTTCGCCTTTGATAAGGATTGTAAACCAACATGAAATGTACATCAATGCTGACGTATCAGAAGCTTACATGGGAAAGGTATCTGCTGGCGATCAGGTGGAGGTATATTTTCCGACTCAGGATGTTGAGATGCTGAGCACAGTGGCTTCTGTGGGCAAGGTGATCAATGAAGAGAACAGGACCTTTTCCATTGAGGTGTCCATTCCAAGGTCAGCCCTGGAGTTTCGACCAAATCAAGTGGTGGTACTCACTTTGACGGATTACAAAAAGGAGGGTGCACTAAGCGTACCGACTAAGATTATCCAGTCTGACGAGCTGGGAAAATATATCTATGCGCTGGACTCACAGCAAGGCAAGGCAGTTGCCAGGAAAATACGAATTGAAACCGGTAAAACCTTTAACAATGAAACTGAAGTGTTAACCGGGTTAAGTGGGAATGAGAAGATCATAGATAAAGGGTATCGAGATGTGAATGAAGGGGTAGAGATATCGCTTTCTACGGCATCACTTTAAGTCTTCACTTTTTAAAAAAGAATTTGTAATGTCTGAAGATAATAACAAAAAGAGCGTACAATCCGAGGAGGTAGATAAGCAATTCTGGCTGACTACCTTCTCTCTGAAAAACCGCAATACGGTCTATTTTTTGGCGGTCCTGATCGTGATAATGGGAATCATCTCATACCGGTCGTTACCTAAAGACAGTTACCCGGAGATAGAGCAACCTATCGTGTATGTGGGTACACCATATCCGGGAAACTCCCCTGTGGATATGGAAAACCTGGTCACCCGGGAGTTGGAAAAGGAACTGAATACCATCTCCGAGGTGGAAGAGATAAAATCCACCTCAGTACAGGATTATTCTACGATTATAGTGGAGTTTCAGGCCGAGACGGATATAGAAGATGCCCTCCAGAAGGCGAAAGATGCCGTAGACCGGGCTAAACCAGAGCTCCCCACAGACCTTCCGCAAGACCCCAATGTCTTTGAGATGAATTTCTCGGAGTTTCCGATCATGAATATCAATCTTTCCGGAAACTACTCGGTGGCTGAGCTGGAAGATTTCGCAGAGCTGATAGAGGATGAGATTGAAAAGATCTCTGAAATATCCAAAGTGGAAATTCGCGGTGTAGAGGACAAAGAGGTAAGGATTATGGTTAATCCGTACGAGATGGAGGCCAGAAATATCTCTTTTAGTGATATCGAAAATGCGGTGACTGCCGAGAATGTAACGTTATCAGGAGGGAATATCCTCACAGATGGTGTACGAAGATCTATCCGGGTAGTCGGGGAGTTTACGGATCCTCAGCAAATGCAGGATATTGTCATCAAGCATGAAAAAGGGAATATTGCTTACCTGAAAGATGTGGCTGAGATTGACTTTGGGTATGTAGAGAAGGAATCATACGCACGTCTTTCAAAGAAACCTGTGGTATCAGTAGATGTCATTAAGCGAAGTGGTGAAAATATGCTTAATGCCACCAAAAAGATAGATGCAGCAATGGAAAAGCTGGAAAGTCAGCTTCCTGATGACCTTGTGATCACCCGTACGAATGACCAGTCTACTTTCGTGAAAGAGATGGTTTCCAGTCTGGAAAACAACATCATCTCAGGAGTGATCCTCGTGGTACTGGTCCTGCTATTTTTTCTGGGTACAAGAAACGCCCTCTTTGTAGGGATAGCCATCCCGCTTTCCATGTTTATAGCTTTCAATGTCCTTGGAGCTTTCGGGATCACGGTCAATATGATGATCTTGTTCTCATTGATCCTTGCGCTTGGTATGCTGGTGGATAATGGTATAGTGGTCGTTGAGAACGTCTATCGGCTAATGGAAGAAGGCTATAGTGCATTGGCAGCAACCAAAAAAGGGGTTGGCGAAGTAGCAATGCCGATTATTTCCTCAACAGCTACCACGTTAGCTGCATTTCTTCCTTTGGCGATGTGGCCCGGTTTGATGGGGCAATTTATGGGCTATCTTCCGCTAGGAGTGATGATCACTCTGACGTCTTCACTTTTTGTGGCGCTGGTGATCAACCCTGTATTAATTTCTACCTTCATGAAGGTACAAAACGGCGAGCAAAAACCGGATAACAGAAAACTTTGGAGAAATGTAGGGATCATAGGTGGTGTAGGTATATTTTTCCTTTTGGTCGGAGTAACGGCTCTGGGGAATATTTTGGTGGCGTTGGCGCTTATTATCGTGTTGGATGTATATGCACTTGCTCCTATGGCTAAAAGCTTCCAGGCAAGGTTTTTACCCTGGTTAGAGAACCTTTATTCTCAAACGCTAAGGTTTGCTTTAAGAGGATGGAAGCCCTACTTGTTCTTTTTCGGAACGGTCGCGCTTTTGATCTTTTCATTCATGCTCATGTCTGCATTTCCTCCAAAAGTGATTTTCTTCCCGATCAATGAGCCCAAGTATGTCAATGTTTTTATTGAGCATCCTATCGGGACAGATATCCAGGAAACGAATGAGTTTACCAAGAACGTTGAAAAGCGGGTTTTAGATATCGTTAAGCCTTATGATTTTCTGGTAGAATCCGTGATCACCAAGGTAGGAGAGGATACTGCTGACCCTAATGACCCCAGTGCATTTGGTCAAAGCTCTACACCAAACAAAGCACGGATCACGGTCAACTTTGTGGAGTATAAACACAGACGCGATCCGGCAACCGGTGATTTTGTGATGACCAGTGATATCATGGAGGAAATACGGAAAGGCATACCCAGTTATCCGGGAGTGGCCATCACCGTAGATAAGGATGCGGCGGGACCACCGGCAGGTAAACCTGTAAATATTGAAGTGGTCGGCCCGAGGTTACCGGAATTGATCGCTATTACTGAGGAGATGAAAAACCTCATCAATGAATCAGGGATTCAGGGGATTGAAAAACTCAAAACGGACCTGGAAACCGGTAAACCGGAATTGATTGTGGATATTGACCGGGAGAAAGCCCGAAGGTTCGGGCTGTCAACCTATTCGGTAGCCAACGAAGTAAGGACTTCACTTTTCGGTAGAGAGATATCCAAATTTAAAATGGGTGAGGACGATTACGATATCGAGCTGCGTTTGCAGGACCGCTTTAGATATGATCTGGATGCTTTGATGAACAAACAGATAACGTTCAGAGACCAGACCTCAGGTAAGATGCATCAGGTGCCGATTTCGGCAGTAGCAACTGCGCAATTGAGCTCAACCTACGGCTCTGTGAAGCGTAAAGACCTGGATCGGATCATCACCATCTCTTCTAATGTGCTGGGTGGTTATAACCCTACCGAGATCAATAACCAGATCAAGGACCTGTTGGGGGATTATGAAATGCCTGCCGGATACAGCTATAAGTTTGGTGGTGAGCAGGAGCAGCAGGCTGAAGAAATGGCCTTCCTGAGTCGAGCCTTACTACTTGCCGTATTCCTGATCTTCCTGATCATTGTGTCTCAGTTTAATAAAATAACTACACCATTCATCATCATGACTTCCGTGGTGCTGAGTACCATCGGGGTGTTCCTTGGGTTGGTGATTTTCCAGATGGACTTTGTGGTGATCATGACCATGATCGGTATTATCTCTCTGGCAGGGATTGTGGTAAACAATGCTATAGTACTTATCGACTTTATTGAGCTGAGTCGTAAGCGGAAAAGTGATGAGATGGGTGTAGACAAGCTTCCTTTTACCGAAGTGGTTGAGTCCATTGTGTCGGCTGGTAAAACACGTTTGCGCCCGGTACTGCTAACGGCTATTACCACCATTCTGGGGCTTGTTCCTTTGGCAGTGGGAATCAATTTCGACTTTATTAAGTTCTTTACCATCTACGACTCTGACTTTTACATGGGCGGAGACAATGTGATCTTCTGGGGACCTATGTCGTGGACCATCATTTTTGGTTTGACATTTGCCACCTTCCTCACATTGGTTATCGTACCGGTCATGTATTTGTTCTTTGCTAAGATCAACAGGCGATTAGGTATTAGTTAACATTGCGATAGGTTGAAGGGTCGCTGAGAAGTGACCCTTCTTTTTTGCAATATAGATTACACATGAGCAGGATTTATTTCATTGTTTTTTTGGCTTTGCTATACGTGGGGTTTGACTGGTACATTTACCAGGCTTTACGTGTAGTCATAGCAGATTATTCAGTTGTGACAAGAAGAGTGGTCACAATAGCTTACTTTACGGTTTCGCTGATTTTGTTTACCGGGGTGATTTTCTACAATCAGATTGACCCGAAGACCTTCAAGAACCTGAGGTTATTCATTACAACAACTTTTTTCATTACCCTGATCGGAAAACTGTTTACAGCGATATTCCTGTTGGCAGATGATGTACGGCGATTGGTGACGTATATTGTAAGTCTTTTTCCTGAAAAAAGCGAATCCTCCAAAGACCTTTCCCGATCGGAATTCCTCTCCAAATCCGCACTAATAGCCGGGACCATACCTATAGCGGTATTTAGCTTCGGCATCCTCTCCGGAGCTCATGATTACCGTGTCAGGAGAAGAGAGATCGTTTCCAAAAATCTTCCAAAGGCTTTTGATGGGATGCGGCTGGTTCAGATCTCAGATATTCATACGGGCAGCTTTTTCAATAAGACGGCTGTGGCAGGCGGGGTAGATCTCATCAATGACCAAAAACCGGATGTGGTGTTTTTTACCGGTGATCTCGTGAATTATCAGAGTGATGAGGCTAAACCTTATCTGGATATTTTCAAAAAGGTAAAAGCAGAGCGTGGTGTTTTCTCAACGATGGGTAATCATGACTATGGTGATTACCGAAACTGGAGTAGTAGAGAAGCAAAGTTGGCCGATATCCGTGACCTTCATGAGATGCATCGCTATATGGGCTGGGATATTTTGCTCAATGAGCACAGGATTCTGAAAGAAGGGAAGGATGAAATAGCAATCCTTGGATTGGAGAATTGGGGAGCCGGACGCTTTTCCAAGTATGGTGATCTGGCCAGGACCTATCAGGGAATAGAAGACATACCTTTCAAGATTTTATTATCCCATGATCCGAGCCACTGGGATGCTCAGGTCCGCCCGGAGTACCCTGACATAGACCTGATGCTGGCGGGTCATACACATGGTATGCAGTTTGGGATTGAGATCGGAGATTTTCGCTGGAGCCCATCCCAGTACATCTATAAGCAGTGGGCTGATCTCTATAAATCGGGAGAACAATACCTCTATGTCAATCGTGGTTTTGGCTTTTTAGGCTATCCGGGCAGGGTAGGGATTTTGCCGGAGATTACTGTACTGGAGCTCAAACGGGCTTAAAAGTTATCAAAGTCCTTTATGTCTGTTTAGCTAATGCAGGTTCCCGGCTTCAGCATCTGAAATTCCTTCGTCTATAGCGTTCTTTTCAGGTTCGGATAGTTCGTCCACATGTTCAATTTCATACTCAGGTTCTACTTCCTTGAGTAGTTCATCCAGAAGTCGAGGGTCATTGATGTCGTTGACTCTTTTCTTAATTTTTTCCTTGATGTTCATGTCCTTAAAGTTAATAAAGTAGAGATGACAGTTGCTAGGGTATTTAATGTTTGGTTAAAAGTACCAAAAAAATGGTATCAAAAAACAGTAACTTTTTTATTGACCAAACGTTCAGTCAATAAATATTAATTTTTACATTTGTGACATGAGTCCTCGATCGAAAGCCCAATTTGAAGAGTTACGAGCAAAATCCCTGGACAGGATCCATAAAGCATCCTTAGAGGTGTTTGGGACTAAAGGGTATACAGCAGCTTCCATAGCTTCTATTGCTAAAAAAGCCGGGGTGTCCAAGGGACTCATCTATAATTATTATGACAGCAAAGAAGAGCTGCTAAAAGGGATGATCCTGGATATAATGAATGAAGGGGAGAAGATGATCGAAGAGGCTACTTCTGATGATCCCAGAGAAATGCTCGAACGGATCATTCGGTCCATTTTTAACTGGTTTAGAAAGAATGACAAATTAAACCGGCTGCTTATTGGCCTTAGTCTTCATGTGGATCAGTTTCCATTTATCCATGAGATGGCTGTGGGGAAAATGAACGAATACCTCAAAATGCTTGAAGATATGCTGGAGGGTATGAATTTTCCAGATCACAAAACGGAGGCTCGGATTCTGGCGACCATATTTGATGGTATTGGGATGCAATATATCGTCCTGGGCAAGGATTATCCACTTGATGAAATAGAACAAATGCTTTTAAATAAATACTGCAAATAAATTAACTGAATATGCGAGTGATTACATTTTTCAGTGTCTTGATACTGAGTTTTTCTGTTTCAGGACAGACAGCTACAGAGATCATAGACCGGGCGAACCAAAAGATGCAGGGGGAATCAAACATCGCAGAAATGAAAATGAAGATCGTGAGACCCACCTGGACGCGGGAAATATCTATGAAAAGCTGGTCTAAGGGGACAGCGTATAGTTTGGTTCTCATTACGGCCCCTGCCAGGGATAACGGTACTGCGTTCTTGAAAAGGGGTACAGAACTCTGGAACTGGCAGCCTACCATTGACAGGGTGATCAAAATGCCCCCCTCGATGATGATGCAATCGTGGATGGGTTCCGACTTTACGAATGATGATCTGGTGAAGCAATCATCTGTGGTAGAAGACTATACGCATTCCATCATGAAAGATACGGTGGTTAGCGGTATGGAAACATGGAAGATAGAACTCTTGCCTAAGGAGAATGCACCGGTTGTCTGGGGTCGGGTGGAGGCTTACATTGATAAGGAGGATTATAATCAGCTCCTCTTTAAATATTACGATGAAGACGGCTACCTGATCAATACCATGATTATGTCGGATATACGCGAGATGGGGGGACGGAGAATCCCGGTCCTTTTGGAGATGATACCCGCAGACAATCCTGATCAAAAGACTGTGATCGAATATGCCGATATTCAGTTTAACGTAGAGCTGAATGAGTCATTCTTTTCCATCCAAAATATGAAACGACTGAGATGATGTACCTCACACTTGCATGGCGCAATATCTGGCGTAATAAGCGTAGAAGTTTTATCACTATCGGGTCTATCACTTTTGCAGTCTTACTGGCCTGTGTGATGCGATCGATGCAGCTTGGATCTTACGAACGAATGATCGAATCGGCTGCTCGTTTTTTTACAGGGTATATCCAGGTGCACAAGGCCGGGTATTGGGAAGATAAAACCATTGATAATAGCTTTTCCTACCACAAGTCTTTGATTGATACTGTGGAATCTGTGGAAGGAGTAATAGAGGTGGTCCCAAGGATAGAGTCATTTGCTTTGGCCTCTTATAATCAAAAGACCAGGGGGAGTATGGTGCTCGGGATTGATCCGGAAAAGGAAGATGCGCTCACCCGTGTAAAGGAAAAGATCGTGGAAGGGGAGTACCTGGATGCAAATGATAATGCCGCTATGATCTCCGAAGGGCTAGCAGAATACCTCAAGATAGGCCTGGGGGATACCATTGTTTTGATTGGTCAGGGTTATCACGGTTCCAATGCTGCCGGTATTTACCCGGTCAAAGGGATTATGAAATTTCCCGTACCCGAGCAAAATAAAGGCACGATTTACATCCCACTCCAAAAAGCTCAATGGCTCTATGGTGTAGGTGAGCAGTTAACCACTTTGGCGTTTGTGGTAGATAAAGCTAAGCATGTAGATCGGATTGTTTCAGATATCAAAAGCCGTATCGATACGGAGACCTATGAAGTAATGGGATGGAAAGCCCTGATGCCTGACCTTGTACAGGGTATAGAAATTGATAACCTTAGCTCAAAGGTGATGATCTGGATTCTCTATGCTGTGATTGGATTTGGAATGTTTGGCACCTTTCTCATGATGACAGCCGAGCGGATGTATGAGTTTGGTGTGTTGCTATCCATAGGTATGAAACGGTTCAGGATGCAGTTGATGATCTTCCTGGAAATGGCTATGATGTCAAGTATCGGAGTTTTGGTAGGTGTAATGATCAGTTTGCCATTCCTTATTTACTACTACCATCATCCGGTCTACTTTTCAGGTGAGTCAGCAAAGGCAATTGAGGATTTTGGGGTGGAAGCTGCATACTTCTTTTCGCTGGAGCCTTCGCTTTTTTACAACCAGGCCTGGGCTATTTTCTTTATGGCTTTTATTCTGGGCTTTTATCCTCTGATGATTATTCAGCGGCTGGACCCTGTAAAGGCCATGCGGGAAGCATAAATAATGAATCTGGAAATAAAACAATAAGAATATGTTACTAATCATATCCTGGCGAAATATCTGGAGAAGCAAGCTCAGAAGCCTGGTGGTGGTAGGCTCCATTGTGCTGGGCGTATGGGCCATGATTTTTGGGACGGGTTTTATGAATGCGTTTATTGTTGGCTATATGGCCAATGCCATCAACCATGATATATCGCATATTCAGGTTCACCACCCGGAATTTAAAAAGGATCAGGACGTTCAGTTCTCTATTTCGGATGGTATTCGCAAGGCCGCTGAAGTCCGCTCCTGGGAAGATGTAAAAGGCGCAACCACCCGGTCGCTTGTTACAGGTATGATCTCTTCTCCACGTAAAGCGGCTGGTGTTCAGATACGGGGGATAGACCTTGAAAATGAAGCCATTGTCACTCGTCTGGACTCTCTGGTTACCCGAGGCACTTACTTCAAAGAGGTCAGTCGTAATCCCGTAGTGATTGGCGGCAAGCTGGCAGAAAACCTGGGCGTAGATGTACGCTCTAAGGTAGTCCTCACATTCAATGATGCCAATGGAAATATTACAGCTGCTGCCTTCAGAGTAGATGGAATTGTTGAGAGTTCAAGCCTGAGTCTCGGAGAAGGATATGCATTTGTCAGGCAAAGAGATCTGAACAGGCTACTGGGGCTTGATAATGAAGTACACGAAATAGCAATCCTCCTGGATGATCAGGTCGAGGAACAGACAGTTGTATCAAAATACAATGATCTTTTTTCCGAAGATCTGGTAGAAACCTGGCGGGAGATAGCTCCCCAACTGGCGTATTTGCAGGAAGTGTACGGAAGTATGCTTTATGTCCTTATGGCGATCATCATGGTGGCATTGGTTTTTGGCATTATCAATACAATGCTGATGGCTGTTCTGGAAAGAATGAAGGAGCTGGGTATGCTCATGGCAGTGGGGATGACTAAGCTGAGGGTTTTCATGATGATCCTAATCGAGACCATCTTACTGGGAATGATAGGATCTCCTATTGGCCTTCTGCTGGGATGGGGCACCATCAACTATTTCAGCAATTCGGGAATAGACCTGACAGAGTACTCGGAAGGTTTGGAAGCCTGGGGTTATGAATCCATCCTGTACCCGTATGTGGAGGACTATGTATACATAACAGTCGCAGTTGGCGTATTTGTTACTGCCTTTGTCGGTGCAATCTACCCTGCATTAAAAGCAGTGAGAACGAGGCCTGTGGAGGCCCTTCATAAAATTTAAAAGCATAATCATTAGGACCATGAGCATCATAAAAGCAACAAATATTACCAAGGTTTATACTTCTACGGCTGTCCCTGTAAATGCCATTAATGGGATAGACCTTGAAATCAAAAAAGGTGAATTTACAGCAATCGTTGGCCCTTCGGGTTGTGGCAAGACTACTCTCTTAAACATCCTGGGAGGACTCGATTTCCCTACTACAGGAGAGGTGCTACTGGCTGATACCAATATTACCAATATGAAAGACAGTAAGCTGATAGATTTCAGGCTCAGAAACATCGGTTTCGTTTTCCAGGCCTACAATCTGATTCCTGTTTTGACCACACAGGAGAACGTAGAGTTTATCATGCTCTTGCAAAAAAAGGCCAAAAAGGAGCGAGATGAACGCGCATTGGAGCTCCTGGATCAAATGGGCATTGCCGACAAGGCCAATCAGCGGCCATCCCAGCTATCAGGTGGACAACAACAACGTGTAGCAGTGGCCAGGGCTTTGGCATCCAGGCCGCAGTTTATCCTGGCTGATGAACCTACTGCTAATCTGGACTCTACCTCCACCTCTGCTTTGCTGGACATCATGGCCAAGATGAACAGGGAGGAAGAGGCCACTTTTGTCTTCTCCACCCATGACCAACGGGTTATTGATAAAGCCAGACGTGTGATCACACTGGAAGATGGAAGAATAGTAAGCGATGAAAAGCGATGAAGCATATCACCATTTTATTAGGTTTGATTCCTTTTCTGGTAGCCGCCCAGACTGACGAGGATGCTGAGCCAAAGTTTACAGCAGAAGGATACATCAAAGATATGGTCACATTCAACTTTGCCGGTGAGGATTCTACTTTTGTAGATAACCTTGTCCATCACCGGCTTAATCTGGCCTGGTTCCCTACAGACCACCTTACAGGAAAACTTGAGTTTAGAAACCGTTTGTTTATTGGTGATCTGGTTGAAACCATACCAAATTATGGTGAATTGATTGATGTGAATAATGACTATTTTGACCTCTCATGGATGCCTATAAACAGGGATAAGGTGGTGCTCCATACCATGATTGACCGTGCCTATCTGCAATGGAATAAGAAGGACTGGGAAGTCACTCTTGGCAGGCAAAGGATAAACTGGGGAGTAAACCTCGCCTGGAATCCCAATGATCTGTTTAATAGCTACTCCTTTTTTGACTTTGACTATGAAGAGCGTCCGGGCAGTGATGCTCTTCGTGTAAAAAGGTACACCGGCTTTGCATCCGAAGTGGAGTTTGCGATCAAGGCGGCTGATCGGTTTGAAGACATTACTTCAGCCTTTCGTTATCAGATCAATAAATGGAACTATGATATCCAGTTTATTGGAGGAGTCATGGATAACAATCTGGCCGTGGGTACCGGCTGGGCCGGGAGCATTGGCGGAATGGGATTTAAGGGTGAGGTAACTTATTTAAACCATTTTGAAGTAGAGGAGGATGGAGTCCTTACTTCCGTTTCCCTGGATTATTTATTCCCAAACTCATTGTACCTGAATGGTTCTGCTCTTTATAATGGATATGGAAAAAGTGAACCTGATTTTACCCTTATTAATAATACCAGCTCAAACCTGAATGTCCGGTCTATTTCACCATACAAATGGTCAACCTTTATTCAGGCTTCTTATCCTGCACATCCCCTGGTAACTACCGGACTGGCGGCCATTCTGTTTCCTTCAGATGGGTCACTTTTTATCAACCCCTCCGTAACGTATTCAGTAGTGGAAAACCTCGATCTGGACTTGATCGGGCAGTTTTATTTTGCTGAAACTGACCTGGAGGGCTATTCGGCTCAGGCCAAAGTATTGTATTTCAGAATTAAGTTTAGCTATTAAATATTCAACTATGCCTT
The DNA here is from genome assembly GCF_057801515.1 of Marinoscillum sp. HNIBRBA16962. Taxonomy (NCBI): domain Bacteria; kingdom Pseudomonadati; phylum Bacteroidota; class Cytophagia; order Cytophagales; family Reichenbachiellaceae; genus Marinoscillum; species Marinoscillum sp. HNIBRBA16962. Next base: position 2,124,084 of record NZ_CM173603.1, read on the forward strand.
CTTCAGGTTTTACTAAGGAAAAGGAATTGGTCTTCAGGAAACAATTTTAGAGGCATATTGTAGTAAATTCGGACTGAACATCAGGGATCATGATCAAGCAATATATTCGGCGTATTAGGAAATTTATCCAGCATGACCTGTGGGTAGTTAAAATAGGAAGACTTTCCAGGCGTCAAGCCTTTTTTTACAGGCTAATCAGGATATGGACCATTACGCTTTCTGAGTTTGTCAAAGACAAATGTGGGGACAAGGCTTCTTCTCTTACTTATTATAGCATGTTGTCTCTGGTTCCGGTGATTGCCATGGCCTTCGGAATCGCACAGAGTTTTGGTTTAAAAGAGTACCTGAAAAAAGAGATAACCAGTTATTTCAGCGGCCAGGAGCAGATCATTGATATGGTGACCACCTACTCTGATAAGATGTTGTCTACCTCCGGAGGAGGGATAGTAACGGGTATAAGTGCTGTTTTTATCCTATATGCTGTTGTAAGACTACTCAATTACATTGAGAGTACTTTTAATGACATCTGGGATACCAAGCGCGGCAGATCTATCAAGAGAAAATTAACAGATTACATGTCTGTCATTCTCTTAGGGCCGTTCCTCCTGATCATATCCAGTTCGGCAACTGCATATATTGTTACCAGTATTGAAAACCTGACAGAAAGTATGGAACTACTCGGTTTTTTCAAGCCGGTCATTATCTTTCTGATCCGACTGGTTCCATACACTTTGATATGGTTCCTGTTGTTTCTGTTTTATATTGTTTTCCCGAATACTTCGGTCAAAATCAAGCCTGCGTTGATAGCAGGGATTCTGGCAGGTACTGTTTTTCAGCTTACTCAGTTTGCGTGGATCAATGGTCAGGTATTTCTTTCAAGGTATAACGACATTTACGGAGCCCTGGCAGCCTTGCCTTTATTTATGATCTGGCTGCAGCTGAGTTGGACAATTATACTTTTTGGTGCCGAGTTTTCCTTCGCTCTACAAAATGTAAAAAACTGGTCGTATGATAGTAATGATCTTCAGATTACCGGTAAGGCCAAACGAAGACTGACTTTGCTGGTAATGAAAACAGTGATCAAGGAGTTTGAAGAGAAAGACGAACCGCTCTCATTCGAAAAGTTATGCAAGCTTCTGACTATGCCCCGGCGTTTTGTGAGAGAGATTGTGAGGGATCTGGAGCAGGCTAAATTGATCCTTTCCGTTAGTCATGAAGGAGAGGATGACCTTTACGTACCGGGAAGAGATATAAGCAAAATTGATGTTTTTACGGTTTTTGATGTCCTGGAAAATAAGGGCTTAAACAACCTCCCTCAGCAGGAAGAAAATGAGGGATTTGAAGATATTGTGGAAGTTGTGCGGGACATTGACAGGTCTATCAAGGATTCACCAGCAAATCGTCTGGTAAAAGATCTATGATTTTCGTTGTTTGAAAGACCAGGTTAGTTCAAAGTCTGAAACGATTGTTCCATCTTTCATTTTACCTGTGGTCCTGAAGGTAGCGGTCTGAGGTTCTCCTGTTTCTATAGCTTTTTCTACGACATCAAAAGCGTTAAGTCCATCAGAACAGGTGAAATAAGTTCTTCCGGTAGCTTTTTTATAGAAGTTTGCTTTCAGATCTACAATGATAAATGCGACGGAAGGTCTCTTTCCCTGAACAGCCAGCATGCACGGAGCTGCTGTAGAAAGCTCTGCTGCCATACTTTGTACAGCGAAGTACATGGAGCGGAACGGGTTTTTTGTCAGCCACTTGAAGGGTACAGAGGTTACGCATTCTTGGGGTTCCAGTTTTCTGATCCGGAGACCGGCTATCAGTCCCATGGGTAACCTGGTCAACAAAAAAAGCCCAAACTTCCAGGAGTTTGTTACCTGGAGTTTGAGTTTTTGTTGTCTTGTGTTGAGTTTCATGTTTTACCAGAAGTATGCATAAAGGAAAGCCACAATGATCATTATAATAAATGCACTGATATTAAAGGCGGGAGGTGTACTGAATAACCCTTTGTTCAGTGCAATCCCTTTTTCATCCGCTTTTCCTTTGCCTTCTATGTGGCTTACCCCCACGATGATCAGGAAGGAAGCTACACACGTGATCATCATCTGGTTCATAAATGGCAGGGTAGGGAAGATGGCTGCATCGCTCCATCCATTTGGAGCTACTTTGAAAAACATGGCTATAGGTATGGAGAGGATTACACCCCAAATAGCCCCATTATTAGTCGCCCTTTTCCAGAATAATCCGGTAATAAACACCGCTAAAATACCTGGACTCACTACCCCCGTGTACTCCTGGATGAGTTGGAATACCTGCCCTACATTTCCCAGCTGTGTAGCCAAAGGGATAGCGATTATCAATGCGATTGCTGCAGTTAGCCGGCCAGTATTTACTGTTTGCTTCTCAGTAGCGTTTTTGTTAAAGTATGGCCTGTAGATGTCCATTGTGAAGATGGTAGCTGTTGAGTTTAGCATGGAAGCCAGCGACGATACGATAGCAGCTGCCAGGGCTGCCAGTACCAGCCCTTTGAGACCAGCCGGAACAAAGTTGCTGATCAGCCATGGTGCAGCATTATCATTGATGACCGTATTGGTGCTTTCGTTGAAGAATGTAGGGTCTGCTACAGCTTTGGTTACCTCCCCGGCTTCATTAGAGTTCATTACAAAAGCGATGATGCCAGGTATTACCACAATTAGCGGAATAATCAATTTTAAAAATGCAGCAAATGCAATTCCTCTCTGGGATTCTGAAAGGCTCTTGGCTGCAAGTGTTCTTTGTATAATATACTGATTGAAGCCCCAGTAATAGATATTAGCTACCCACATGCCTCCTATCAGTACAGCCAGGCCGGGAAGGTCCCACCAGGCATCTCTGCCATTAGGTGTTATAATCTCCCCCTTATCTAAGATCATGGAAAACTTCTCCGGGGCTACACTGTAAATGTGTTTAAATCCGGCAATGATGCCGCCTCCGGGAGTGACGTGGTCTAGTGCTATGAAAGCTGTGATCAACCCACCCATAACTAGCAGGATCACTTGCACTACATCCGTCCAGGCCACAGCAGATAACCCTCCCCACAGAGAGTAGGCTGCAGCAAAAAGGGCAAGTCCTATGATACTCGTTACCAGTAATGATCCATCGCCAGCGCCAATGATGGTATCTAAGGCTTTAGCCCCCAGGTATAAAACCGTTGTGAGGTTTACAAATACAAACAGCGCAATCCAGAATACAGCAAGAATTGTTTTGAGATTTGTACTGTAACGTTGCTCGATGAACTGCGGAATGGTATAAAGCTTTTTCTCAATAAAAATGGGTAAGAAAAACTTACCAACGATGAGTAGAGTAATGGCTGCCATCCATTCGTATGAAGCTATGGCCAGGCCGATTGCAAATCCTGAACCTGACATACCAATGAACTGTTCAGCCGAAATGTTAGCTGCGATCAAAGATGCTCCTATGGCCCACCAGGGGAGAGATTTGCTAGCAAGGAAGTAGTCCTCGGCATTTTTCTCATGGCCTTTTTTATCTCTGGATACATACAGTCCGATGCTTACTATCAGCAAAGCATAGCTTACAAATACTATAATGTCTACAGTTGAAAACTCCATACTATTTCTTAGGTTGTTAAAAAAATTTTTGCATGTTAGCGATTATGTTAAACATATGCAATAATCAGACTTGCATATGATATATTTTGTCGAAATTAAGTTTCGACCTTGAAGCTCTTGTGTTAATTGACTAGTGCAGAATCCAGTTTCTTTCCATCTTTATCAGCCAGTATTCGTTTTTGCTCCTTCTTAAGGAAGTGCTTTTCGAGTGCTGATTCCAGAAACTTAACGATAAAAAACAGGCCGACTAATACTCCTATGCTTAAAAAGCCGTAGGAGCCTGGTATTGATTCTTCGATGATAGGTTGGAGGAAGTATTGTTCGAGGAAGAAGAGCAGTAAAGCTACAGAAAGCATGATAGTGGAAGCCTTTCTACCTATTCGGGCTTTTGCTAACTGAACGATGGTTTCCTCCAGCTGAACGTTTTTGCTTTTTATTTCATCATTTTGTTCGCGAATCTGAATATTGGCGTTATCCAGTTTTTTCTGGAGCCTGTCAGATACTCTCGTGATAACCTTGGTTTGAGCTACCAGTTCTTCATAATCATCAGAAAAGCCCTCAAGATCTTCCTTATATATTGCGTGGGTTTCGAGTTTTGACCTGAAATCCTTTAGTTTCTTTATCTCCTCATGATAGAGTTCTTTTGGGCCTTCCATACAGTAAAACGACTCAGAATTCTTCTATTTCTAAAAAGTTGAATTCCAAATCTAATAAATCAGAGTAATCTTCACCAGCTTCCATCATATCTTCATCATCTTCTTCATAATACCAATTGATTATTAGGTCTTTACCGCTCTCACTAATCTGGCCCAATTTCTTAAACACATCAAAAAGACACTTCGAAGAGCTCGTGTTGAAATATTCGAATGAGAAGTTTGCTGTAAACTCGCTTCTATCACTCTGAGCATACTCGTTCAGGTTATCAATGATTTTCTGATAAAAAAGTATAGAGTTTTCCGGACTGGACCTTCCTTTAATTTCCAGTTTGCCTTCATCCGGGTCAAAACTGACCTGCGGAGTAACTCTTGTTGGTTCGATAAAAAACTTTTCCATAAATCTAATTCACAGCTTATATCCTGTAGGTTCCTATATGTCTCTAGGTAACCTAACCTGTAATGTGAAATAAGACACATTATCCGTCACTGGTTGAAACTTATATCTTAATTTCTGTCCTCCTGTTTTCCGGGCAATATCAATAAAACCAAGACCTCCTGTTCCTTTGTCAGAAAATTCTTGTTCATTAAGTGCTTTTTTATAAAGTGCTCGTAGCTCTTCAGGCTCAACACCATTGATGTCGTCAAGCCTTTGCTGGATATCCTCCGTCTTGTCAGAAGGAATGTAGTTGCCTGTCTGCAAACTGTAAAATCGTTTCCTGGCCGATATTAGTATTAAAGCCGATCTCGAGTCATAACTACTTACTCTGATCTCATCAGTGTTTACTTCATCCAGGTGATAGTACAGGTTTTGAATGCATTCAGTAGCTACATTGTAAAATTTCTTCTTTACTTTCCTGTTTTGCTCTAATTCCTCGAGTCGCTCCTCGAGTGTTGCTATCATCGAAGTTACTAAGTCAAAAGTCAATTCTCCCTTGTAGAGAAGAATAATATTTTGATCATAGATATTTTTATAACTCCTTAGGTAATCCATTTTTGATGTTATGAAAATTCAATTTTGAAAAGTAAAGACTATTTATGCATTAAACCAAATCTTTATTTTATTTAATTAAAAATAACCTTTCAGGTTGTTTTTCTCCTTTCATTAAAAATACGACGGCTTTCTTATTGACTGCAATATTATGCTTATTGATTCTATTATAATACCAAATTGCAGTTAAATCCTTCTTAGAAGAGTCAAATTATTGTTAAAATGCATCTATATAATCTTTGATGATTCACAAAATAATCCTAATTATGTAGTGTTTCATCGAAAAAATGAAGTGATTTATACTTATTGTTTGATAAATTTTTAATCTTTTATTGGCAATAACCGCTTATATAAGCCAAAAGAGCGGTTTATGAAAAGATTAGTTAAATTTAAGTCCGAATTCCAGCGGATCAACCAACCAAGAAGAAATTATGTTAAAGAAGGACGTTTACGCAATAGCCTACATCCTCACCGCCCTCATTGTAGCAGGATCAGTTGCTTATTACATCTTTTTCCTGCAAAAGGATGTTGTTGACATTTTTAATGAGGACCCACGGGTCGTACGGGCGGCAGCCAGACAAACTACTATGGGTCAGACCCTGGTAAAGGCAGCAATAGGAATGGGGTACTCCAAAAACGAAAGAAACTTTTCCATCTTTCAGGCAGAGGTTGCCCGGGTGCTTCCGGAATGGAGGAAAGGGCATCAGGCACTGCTTAATGGAAATGAAGAAATGGGGATCAGTCCTCCCTCCTCGTCTGAATATGGGCAGCTTCAGGAAAACCTGAAATTCTTTTACAATGAAATGAACATCAATGCTACCAATCTGCTTGATGTTGTCTATACTCAAAGTGAAACAGACATTAATGCGCTTGCTTTGAGAAGCTCGATCGAAACCCTGATAAATACAGTCAGAAAGTATCAAACGGCTTCTGAAGATATAGTCGATTATTTTGTTGATAATGCCCAGTTTCATAAACAGGGTTTTAACCTTGTTGAAAAAATTGTTTTTGCTATTTTCTTTGGGTTGATCATCCTTCAGGGATTATTCATTTTCAGACCCCTGGTAAAGTTGGCAAGTGATAACTACTTATCTGCAAACAAGGCCTATGTGAAGGTCAAGAAGTCAGAGGAGCAGCTGAAAATTAACTTTAAGAAGCAAAAGCTCATTAACAAAAAGCTTTATGAGTCGAGGAAAGAGCTCGAAGAGAAAAATACCAAGCTACAGGATTCTGAGGCCAAACTACTCAAATCTTCTGAAGAGCAAATTCGAATTAATGAGCAGCTAATTGCAGCCCAGGGTGAGCTGAATGAGGCTTATAAGAAGCTACAGGATTCTGAGGTAGAGATCAGAGAGCTTGCCGATAAGCAGCTGCAGGATAACGAGAAGCTCTTCCTGGCAGAGAAAAAGCTAAAAGAGACGCTGAAGAAAGAGCAGCAGGCAAAAGAAGAGCTCAATCAGGCCATAGAGTCACTGAAAAACACCCAATCCCAGTTGGTGCATTCTGAAAAGATGGCATCTCTTGGCCAGCTTACAGCTGGTATAGCCCATGAGATCAATAACCCGATCAACTTCATTTCGAGTGGTATGGTGTCTATTAAAATGTCCATCGAATCACTCAGAGAAATTGCAGAAGAGTACTCACGACTGGATGAGGGAGATGATGTGAAGGAAGTACTTGAAAGCGTCAAAGAACTGAAAGAAGAACATGAATACGAGGAGATCCTTGAGGAGCTGGATGAACTGATCAAGGATGTAAACTATGGGGTAACAAGAACCATAGAGATCGTAAAAGGTCTTCGGGTATTCTCCAGGCTGGATGAGGAAGAAGCTAAAATGGCGAATGTTAATGAAAACATTGATGCTACCCTTACGCTGCTTAGAAATAAAACCAAGAACAAGATCAAGGTATCCAAATACTATGATGAGAATATGAAGGATATTGAGTGTTACCCGGGTCAGCTTAACCAGGTATTCATGAATATCCTCAATAATGGTATACAGGCAATCCCTGAAGACCGCAAGGATGGAGAGATCACCATTTATACTGAAGAACTCGAAAATGAGGTGGTCGTCCGCCTGAAAGATAATGGAGTGGGGATTCCTGAAAAGATCAAAAACAGAATTTGGGAGCCATTCTTTACCACCAAAGCAGTAGGTGTAGGTACAGGTCTTGGGATGTCCATCACCTATGGTATCATTGAAAAACATGACGGTAAGATTGAACTAACCAGTGAAGAAGGGAAAGGAACTGAGTTTGCTATAACTTTGCCGAAAAATTTGAACAGAAAGAAAAAACAAGAAGATAAGAAAGTAGCAGAAAGCAAATAATTTTCTTTAAGGAAAGAGGAGTAACGACCAAATAAGAGATGGAAGAAATTCAAGATCAACCGGATGTAACCAAGTCAAAGAAGTCAAAAAAGTATTCGCTTCTTTATGTAGATGATGAGACTACTAACCTACGTGTCTTTAAATCGAATTTCAGAAAGTTTTTTAATGTACATACCAGCTCAAATCCAATTGAGGCGATAGATATCCTGAAAGAAAATGAAATTCAGGTAATTGTCACAGATCAGCGGATGCCAGAAATGACCGGGACTGAGTTTTTGGAGAAAATTCTCCCCGATCACCCTGAGGTCATCAAAATTATCCTGACCGGATTTACAGACATAGAGGCTATCAAAGACGGGATTAACCGATGCGGCATCTATAAATACATTACAAAACCCTGGAATTTTGATGAAATGAAAGGGGTTCTGGACCGGGCTATGGAGACGTATCAGCAGTCTCAGGATAGTGAGGAGCATGTGAAGGAGCTGGAGGATACGAACGTTGAGCTGGAACAACGCGTAAAGGAACGAACTGAAGAACTCAATAATATAAACAAACGCCTCATAGACAGTATTCGGTATGCCGGACTACTTCAGCAGTCTATGCTGCCTAATGAGCGATACCTCAGCAGGATATTCAGTGAGCACTTTGTGATGTATAAATCAAAGTATTTATTTAGCGAAGAGTTCATCTGGACAACAAGTCTCAATTTCCGTTCTGAGGATTACACGGTTGTTGCTCTTATAGAGTTTGATGGTAAAGGTATTGTTGGGTCATTAAAGACACTAATAGCTGATTCTATTCTGAATGATCTTATACAAGACCGGAAGATTTTCCATTCCGGGGATATTATTAAAGAACTCAAGCAGGAATTGGATGCTGCGGGGTCCAAGGAGCTCCAGTGTGAGCTGAAAGCATCCGTTGCATTGTTTGATAACAACGCTCAGACCTTACAGTTTAGTGGGATTAACCAGGATATGATCATTTTTAATGGTAATGAGATGGTTGTACTGGAAGGAGAAGGAGAAGAAAATGTGAATGACCTGATGGCTGATAAGATTGAGATTCAGCCTGATGCTATTTATTATCTGTTTTCCAATGGATATTTTAATCAGCATAATCAGGATGGTGTCAAATTTTCTCAGGAAAAGTTTGAAGAAATGCTCAAGTCTGTTCAGGATAAGAGTCTGGCGGATCAGTATCAGTTCCTTAGTCAGACGATTGAAGACTGGAAAGGAGAGAGCGGGCTGACCGATGATATTTCAATAATTGGTTTTAAGTTATAAACTGGTTTCATGGCAGTAAAAGCAAGTAATTATAAGAATTGGTGTACTGAAAACATTAGTCCTCAATCATGGACCAGGATTTGTTTGAAGTGTGTAAACCAGGTCAGAGATCAGGGACTTAATTTAAAACAGATGGAAGACCCTAATCCTGACTTTGACATTCCTCAAAAGCTACTGGAGGCATTAAATGATGCGCTGATGGAACTCTATGAAATGTCAGTTGATGAAAGTTTACTTATCAGATATTAAAAAATCTTACCTCTCAGGTAAAAATTAATTGACCTTTTACACCTCAACACCGATGACAACCACATCATCTGTTTGAGGTGTTTCTTTTTTCCACTTCCTGAAGGCTTCTTCAAGATTCTGACCCTGTTCTTTCATAGGTTTATCAGAATTATCTTCCAACAATTTCTTGAAGTTCTTGGTCATAAACTTTTTATCAGCAGGACCGCCAAACTGATCCTGGAACCCATCAGAGGCCAGATAGATCATGTCTCCTTCCTGGAGCTGGATTTCATCTTTATTGAGCTTTGAGCTCACTTCCTTCTCATCACCCTCTATTCCGCCTACCATGAATTTAGGACTCTTATAAATGGTTAATTCTTTTTCTCCTTTCTTTTTCAGATACAGAGGAATTCCCGCACCTGAAAACTCCATCGTAAGGTCATCCAGGTTGATTACGCAGATCCCAATTTCCAGTCCGTCTCTGTTTAAATTATCATCGTCCCGCTGTAGTTCAAACTTAATGACCTTATCCAGCCTGGCCAGGATCTTATTTGGATCAATGTAGTTTTGATAATAAACGATATTGGTGAGTTGGTTACTTCCCATAATAGACATAATAGCCCCTGGTACTCCATGACCTGTACAGTCTGCACATGCAATGATCAGGTATTCGTATCTTCCCTGTCTTACCCTTTCAAACCAATAAAAATCTCCACTTACCACGTCCTTAGGTTCATACATGACAAAGGCATCTTTTACAAGCTTAGACATTACCGAAAGGTCAGGTAGAATAGATCGCTGGATGCGTTGTGCGTAGATTATGCTATCAGATATCTGGCTATTTACCTGCTCGAGCAATTGCTTTTGATCAGCAATCTCGTCTTTTTGATCTTCCAATTGCTGGTTGAGAGCTTTTTGTTCATCCAGTCGTTTGATGAGAACCTGAGAGGCATTTGTTAGCAGTTTAGCCAATTTGCCTACTTCATCATTGGATTTAATCTTGATCTCAGTGTTTAGCTTCCCTTCGCCAATTTCTTCGGCAGCACGGCTGAGCCTGACGATCGGTCTTACAAACAGGTTTGCCGCTATTAAGGCCAGTACGATTGATGCGGCAAGTACAGAAAGGATCAGCCATAACAGCTGTCCCTGTATATCCTGCAGGGGCAGGAAGGCTTCTTCCTTGGATATATTAATGATCAATGACCAGTCATTCCCTGCATAATTCAGGTACCCTCTTTCTTTTGCTACAAAGTACAGGTCATCTTCCGTTTCCAGGAACTTTACCCGCTGATCTTCAAAGGTTAAGTCTTTTATCAGATCAAAATCCTCGAAATTGTCTTTCATAGCCACACTTGACTCGTTGTTGGAATAAAGAATCAGTCCGTCTTTATTGACAAGGGCAACGTTTAACTTTCGAAGACTATCCGATCCTATGGAAATGTTTCCAAGAATCTGATAAAGTTCTTTTACCAGAATTCTGCCTACGAGTACACCCTGTGGTTCCTCATCGCCTTCCACAACAGCAGCGAAGTGCATAACCACACGACCTACCGATTCAGACTGTGAAATGTCCACCACAGCTTTAATTTCCGGAGAGATACTTGTCCAGTAGTTGCTGTAGCTATGTTGTTTTCCTATGGATAGCCGTTTACTATCGGCTATTCTGACCCGGTCATTGTTAAAAAACGAAAAACTATAATACAGGTCGTTCATATTTTCTAACTCCTGTAGCCTGTTGATCAGCTCTTCGCGCGGAACATCAGGCCGGAAATAAGGGTTTTTTGCGGCCATCCTCAGGTCATTTAAGCGGGAAAAAATAAATCGCTCAATATTAGAAATGGTTCCTTCGGATTGTTTGGTAACATTAAGTAAAAGTTCTTCTCTAAACGTTTTTTGCACACGTGCATTAGCAAAATAGTAGAGCACCGAGGAAGTGAAAACCACTAATAATACACATAGTAAGGTTAGCTTTGCGTAGATGTTCATCGTTGGACTGCTTCAGGTTTTACACAAAAATATAAGGACTTTTTCAATCACTTCTTTCAAAAGTTCTAAGATATCTTAATCATAATGTAATTACGCAGTGTGCCGGCTTTTTTTCCAATTGTTATGGAAAATTTCGGGATACTGGCTAATATTGTTACGTAGTCTAAGTCGCCAAATTTTCTACTATGAGCTTCAGATCCGCCTTACTCTTTTTCCTGGTAATATTTTCTGTTACTATTTCTGCTCAGAATCTGACGATCTTCAGAAGCGAAAAGGGTGTAAATGAAACCACTCAAATGATCGTTCAGATTATCAAGGATAATAGTGACCTTATTTTTTTTGAAACCGTTTCTCATGATGAGATTGCCAGTAGCAGGGGATTGGATTTGAGCCCTACCAGAAGCATTCTTTTTGAAGACCCGGAGCTTACTACTGCACTGATTGAATGTCAACAGACAGCGGCACTGGACCTGCCTTTGGAGATTCTGGTTTGGGAAGAAAATGCGGATGTGTACATTGGGTATATCGATCCCAAGTTTATGGTAAAGCGCTTTATGATCCAGGACTGTGATGAAACGATCGATAAGCTTACCCGCCTCATGGTTCGGGTCACTATGGATGCCATGAGGCAGCTCTAAAGGGCTTCAATAAGTAACAGATAATAAAGGTTTTCCCATTCAAATTTGAGGCCTTCCTTGGTAAAAGTGAATGTCATTCGCTCCGTGTAATCTGATTTGCGTGGTTTTACAGTTAAGCGAAGTGCATCTTCTTCCTTATCATAATTGTAAGCCCCCCATTGGTCCCATTCTTTATTGAAAATGATCGTCCACGTACTATCTGTAGTAATGGTAAACATCCCGTATTTCCCTGTGTTTAGTCTTTCACCATTTATGGAGATATCACCAGACGTTTCAAATACAGTGGCTTTGTTAGCTCCGGTACGCCATACTTCTCCATAAGGTACCAGCTCTCCCCATATCTTTCTTTTCTTCACACCCGGGCTGGAGTAATCTATAGACAGCTTTGTATTGTTAATCACTATACTGTCACTTGCAGGGGGTGAAGGTCGGCTCTTCTCGTTTCCCGATGTGCAGGAAAGTACACTAATGGCAGTTGCCAATAAAACCAAATAGCGGACTTCTGATCTGATCTTGAACATTTCTATGTACTTATACGGGCACATGCATAGTTTGTTAAAATATGTAACTATCTGAAAATAAAGCTTTTAATCAAAAGGGTATATTTTTTGTTATTAGAAAAAGAAACAATCGAAAGATCATGGGAATAATAGGTATCGAAATTCCTCAACTTAACGAAGAACAAGATATTGAGGTTGAGGTAAAAGTCAATGGAATTAAAAAACAATACAATTATCGTGTTGAGATCTTTTACTGGGAAGAATGTCCCTATCCGACTGAAGATCGGGTAGAGTGCATTCGTCAGTTGGTTAATAATTACGATAAAGACTGGGATCTTGCTCATATTGGTCTGCCCACTGATGACTACATACCAATTACCTTCAAAAAGAAGCGAAACCGCTTAGAAAGGTAAATCGTCATCGCTTGAAAAATCTTCTTTCATCCAGGCTTCATCAGCAGGAGGGGGTGGGGTTTCAGGCATACCCGTGTCTGCGGATTCTCCGGTTTTTTCCAGTCTCCATGCCTGCAGACTATTGAAGTATTTTATTTCCCCTTTTGGGTCGGTCCACTTTCGTCCTTTCAGGTTGAATGAAATTCGTATCTGATCTCCTGCATTGAAGTCATCCAGCTGCTGGCAGTTGTTTTGGATTAATTCAAATTTCAGGAACTCAGGATACTGAGGGTTTTCGGCATATTCTACCACAAACTCTCTTTTTTTGAATGAATTGGTTACTTCTTGTGTGTCGTACTTCTCTAGCAGTTTTCCTTCAATGGTCATAGGCTCAATTTAAAACTATTCCCCAAATTTGTGGTTCACAGAACGTATATGAAAAGATCCAAGAAGATTTTTTTGATTATAGCGACAATTTTTCTCATTATCATGATTATTATCGGGTATGATATAAGTACGAGGACTACCTGGCCCGGAGCTAAAAAGAATCTGAAGGAACGGATAGAAAATGAAGGTGGATAGAGACAGGAATAAAATAGACGTTGATAAAATAGACCTGGACAAGGAGAGGGAGAAGATTACGGATCTTCCTGGTCTGATGGATCATGCTCATAATGTGGGCAGCGCTATTATTAAGCCGGAAGATAAGGGTAAGATAAAAGGTAAAGCTATGACTGCTATGCGAGAGCAAACCGGCAGGCAGTTCAGGCAGCTTTACCAGCAAATGGAAACCCTGGTAACACAAGCTGAATCTCTGAAGAAAAGGGTGGAAGTTTCCGAACGCATCTACCAGGCCAAGATCAACTTCGAGCCCGTTTACAATAAATATTATTACCTGTATCAGCGAGAGGACGGCACAGATACACTATCAATGGTAAGCCCTGACGAATGGGGAAAGGCCTTTCCCTTTAAGAAATTTCTCGCCCAGGTGCAGCTGCTTGCAGATCATACTTGGGAGATAATACATTCTGAGGAACAATTATAACTTCTGAAGCAACCCTTTGTCAAATCCATAAGTATTTTTGGTTGTGTTCGTTAGTTAATTTAAAACTGATATTGAAGTTATTCTCATGCGTATAGCCATTCTTTTCCTGACCTTTTTTGGTTTATTATATCTTTACTCCTGTACCTCTCAAAAGGAAAGCGACCTGAAGCCGGATTGCTCCGGGTCTACACTTTCGATTTCGGATATTTCTATTACCAATGCCGGCTGCAGTGAGCCCGGGAGCCTGATGGTGACAGCCTCCGGGGGCGAAGGACAGCTGATGTACAGCCTGGGTGGAAATGTATTTCAGGCGCCTTCAGTTTTTGAAGGGCTATCTGCAGGCAACTACAATGTAGTGGTGAAAGATGACAATGAATGCACCGTCAACACGACTGCAACCGTCGGTGCAGAAAGTGGTAGCGTTACTCTTGCCCTGGATTCCAAAACTACGTCAGGATGCGGTGATTCAAACGGATCTTTGGCTGTTTCTGCCAGCGGAGGTATCGGTACCTATACTTTTAAGATCGATGAAGGGTCTTTTGGTCAGTCCGGCTCATTTAGCGGATTGGATCAGGGCCAGCATATTGTTCAGGCAAAGGATGAGGAGGGCTGTACAACTTCGCTTACTGTAACTATCCTCAGCGGAGTGAGTCTGGGTGACCAGATCATGCCAATAATAGAAAATAATTGTGCGGTATCGAGTTGTCACCTGGATACCGAGTTCCCCAGGTTCACCAGCCAAAGCGTCGTTCGGGAGAATGCTGCTGCTGTTAAGGAAAACACCTCTAGAGGCAGTATGCCACCTCCGGGAGAGCCAGATCTTTCTGACGAAGAAATAGACCTGATAGCATGCTGGGCTGATGATGTAGCGGCCAACAACTGATCGATTTTCTTTGGTTTAGTGGGTAATGGTTTAATTTTGACATCATGCCTATATTACCCTCAGCGTACGTCAGACGGCCATTTTACATGCTCAATGCTCACTGGGAGACTGTGATCCCGTCCATGTTTTTCAAAATAAAAGAGTCTTTCTATGATCGGGAGCGGTTGGAACTTTCAGATGGTGATTTTATAGATATTGATTGGGTGAAGGCTGGCAGCAGGAGGTGCCTGGTAATATCACATGGGCTGGAAGGTAGCTCGAACAGGTACTATGTAAAGCGTACAGCCAGGTACTTTGAGGAGCGTAACTGGGATATTGCAGCCTGGAACTGCAGGAGCTGTAGTGGAGAAATGAACCGTCTCCCCAGGTTTTATCATCATGGAGCAACAGAAGATCTTGACGCTGTGGTTCAGACGGTTTTAAAGGAAGGATACGAAGAGGTAGTGTTGTTTGGCTATTCTATGGGTGGAAGTATGAGTCTGAAGTATCTGGGTGAGCGCAAAGTTGATACAAGGATCAAAGGAGCAGTGACCTTTTCTGTACCATGCAACTTGCGGGATAGCGCTGAACAGCTCCTGAAAAAGGAAAATAGGATGTATGAGCAGAAGTTTTTGAAAAAGCTGATCGAGAAAATCAAAGTGAAAGCTGAACATCACCCGGAAGTATCAGCGGATAAAATAGATGATCTTAGGGATTTTGATGAGTTTCATGATCGGTATACAGCTCCCTTACATGGTTTTAAGGATAAAGAGGATTTCTTCGTCAAAGCAACCTGTGATCAGTACCTTCAAAACATTCAGGTTCCGGTATTAATTGTGAATGCGGCAAATGATCCTATGCTTGGTCGTGACTGTTATCCTGAAGAAATCTCTAAAAAGACTAGAAATATTTTTTTAGAAATACCTCAGGTGGGAGGGCACTGCGGTTTTTCGATCATCCGAAATCCCTACAGCTATATGGAATTACGTACCGAGTCCTTCCTTGATGAATATGTTATGGCTCCTTATTAGCTCAGGGCAAATGCAGGATATACTTACCGGTTGGCCGGATAAACTTCACGCTTGCCCGATTAAACTACCGGTTTGTCAGAATGCCCTCACCGATCGACCGGATGAACTAGCCGGTCGTCCTAACGAGGTTGCCAGTCGTCCGGATTAGGTTAGGCCTCCCTTGTAATTAGGTTTTGTTCCAAACAAGACGTTTTTTGTAAAGTATATTTGAAGGGCTTTGTCCTTGACCAAGCATAACCTGTGGTTGTACATGGGGATTTGATTTCTTTAAAAAATACAATTTCAACGTTAAGAATAGGTGCAGAAAGCATATAAGACATGTATGGGCACAATTATCCCATGTACACCTTTGGTGAAGGTGTAGTTTTATGCTGCTAATTGAAGGGCTGGTTCTTTGTTGTTTGTTTTAAACCTCCTGTCAGCGATTTTTGAGGCATTGGCTGACATTACTCCAAAAAACACCCAGATGCGTTCGGTCTTTTCGCTGAGAGCCTTGACTTTTCTTAGCCCATAATGATTTTTATGGTTGCCAAAAGCCCCTTCCAAGTGTGTGGACCGGACTTTGTTAAGTTCTCCCCTGAGCACAGCTTCCGGTTTTGCTTGTTTGGGATCTTTAACGGGCCGTCCCTTTGGGGCAAAGCTTTGAAAAACCCCTTTTCCTTTTAGGAAATTACGGTTCTCATTGGTGGCATATATCCTGTCAGCAGCCAGTTGGAAACACGACCCAAAATGCTTGGTATGTTTGAAGAAGCTGGTTTTGAGTGATTTACATTCATTAAAGGCTTTGAACTCCATCTTGTCAAACCAGACGACCCCTCCTGACTGGAGCATATGTGCCTTCATTCCAAACTCAACTGGCTTGTTCTCTTTCCCTCTAACGATGGGGCGTATATAAGGCTTGTGCAAAGAGACGATACGCTCGGGTATCTTGGCCGAGGAGTCTTCCTGGATTACTTTTTGCTGTGATAAAACCTGTTTAATGGTCTTTAAATAAATGGTCTGCTTCCCAGTAAGTACTATTGGGTGGTCATCAAACAACCCTTGCAGCTGGTCCAGGCCCTTCTCAAGCAGGTATACCAATGACCGGTGGCGTCTTCTCCCTTTTTTATAGGTTTTCCGGCGCAACTTTGAATACGCCTGCTGTTTCCTTTTCTGGTCAATGAATTTGTTGCGAGGACGCTTGATGCCCAAAAGCTTGCAAAGCTTAAAAATAAGGTCGTAGATCCATTGACAGCATTCCCATAGCAGGTTTACGTCTGTGGGGAAGCGGATGTAACTCTCATAGCAGGTGGCATCCATAAACAGTATATGTAACGACTCCATGTCCTTCTTCCAGTGTTCTAAAAGCACCTGCTGGACAGCTTCCCAGTCCGCATGTTCCGCCATATACCCTCGAACCCTGGAGGCCATGGCCTGATCCCTGATCATCTCCCCTTCACCGAGCAATTTGCCACAGAACAGTTGCAAAGACCAATCGGTATTGAAACGGTCTATCAGTTTTTCATCACTGGTATCGATCAAATGCTTTAGGAACATCAACCCAAACATCCCCTTATTGGAGAACCAGGGCTTCGGGCCAGGCTTGCTGGTATCCTGGACGGGCAAACAATCCTCCAGCTCTTCCCACGGGATGGTATCATGGATGCGGCCAAGTTTGGTCTGCTTGAATAAATACAATTTTGGGTGTCGGTACTCCTTAGGTTGGAAAAGAGCTTGCTGCATGCTATCTTTCAAGTGTTGAATTATTTTGTACGTAACTGTAATTTAACACCAAACCCCGAAAAAAGCCATATTTGGCCGATTTCGGGGTTTACCTATCCAATACCAAGGATGTAAATATCTATGTATCTGTAAGTTATGTGATTACAAGGGTGGCCTAGGTTACCGGTTGTCAGAATGAACTCGCCGGTCGGCCGGATGAACTCCGGGGTTGATCGGATAAGCTCACAGGTCAGCCGGGTGAACTTCCGGGTCGGCCGGGTAAGGTTGCCGATTGTCAGAATGAACTCGCCGGCCGGCTGGATGAGGCGTCTAAAATAACTTGACAGGGTCAGCTTAGTAAGCTGGTTTGAAATCCAGGGAAGCGGAATTAATGCAGTAGCGTAAACCTGTAGGTTTCGGGCCGTCGGGAAAAATATGCCCCAGGTGTCCGCCGCAGCGTGCGCAGTGTACTTCCGTACGAACCATACCAAGCGATGCATCCTTCTCTTCACCTACATTTTGTTTATTGATCGGCTCATAGAAGCTTGGCCACCCGGTGCCGGATCTGAATTTTGTTTCTGAACTAAACAGAGGCAACTGACATGCAGCACAGGTATAGGTTCCTTCTTTTTTATTATCCCAAAGGTCCCCGGTAAAGGCTCGTTCCGTACCTTGTTTTCTCAAAACATAAAACTCCATATCGGTAAGTCGGGACTTCCATTCAGACTCGGAGAGTTCTATTTTTCCATTTTTATTCACTTCAAGGGGGACTTTAACGTTCTCGGTTCCCTGATGATCATTTTGTTGAGCGCAGGCGACTATGGCGAATAGAATAACTAACGAAATTCCTATTAAGCTTTTCATGTGTTTAAAGTTTCGAAATAAGCAGGGCCGCGTAGGCGGTTTGCCCCAACTCTTTGATCATACCAGGTTGGACTTGGCGTCCCCGTATTCTCTCCCGATAGCTATCGGGATTGGGTTGAGACTACGCGTCCCGGCATCATGCTCATTTCATGATTTGGTACCGTTTACCTATTAACACTACAAATCAAACAAAAGGTTTGGATTCTTTTGCCACAAACGAAAGGTAAAGGGATGAAATGTCGCCCTGACTCTATTTTTCAAACCGTTCCAAAGCCAGGTTAGCTACATGTTCTCCTATGGAAAGCGAGGAGGTGGCAGCAGGAGAGGGAGCATTGCCTACGTTGATTACCTTTTCGCCTTCCAGGATGAGGAAGTCATCAATGAGGCCTCCGTTTCGGTCACATGCCTGGGCTCGAACACCTGATCCGCCCTTGACGAGATCACTTTTCTTAATATCCGGTAAAAGCTGTTGCAGAGCTTTGGTAAATGCCGACTTGGAATAGGACCTGTAAAACTCTCCAAAGCCAGTTTTCCAGTATTTCCCAACTACTTTACGAAATCCTTTCCATCCCAGGCTGCCCATCAGGTCCCCAAGGTTGATCTGTGATTTGGTGTACCCTTCACGTTTGTAAGCCAGGACGGCATTAGGGCCTGCCTCGATGCCCCCGTTGATCATACGGGTAAAGTGAACACCCAGGAAAGGGAAGTTTGGATCCGGTACCGGGTAAATCAGATTACGCACCAGATATTCTTTTTCCTTCTTTAGCTTGTAGTATTCGCCCCGGAAAGGGATGATCCGGTAATTTACCTTTACTCCGGTCAGTTTTGCAATCTTATCTGAGAAGAGGCCGGAACAGTTGATCACCAGGCGAGTGGTTAGCGTCTGACGATTGGTTTCTACATGGATGAAACTGCCATTTTCCTTGATATCCAGTACCTTATTATCCGGAAAGATATCCCCTCCAAAGTGCTTGATCTTTTCGATATACTTGTAAGCAACCTCTGTATAGTCAATGATGCCTGTTTGTGGGACGTAGATCCCCTGAACACCATTGACGTAGGGTTCGTGTTCCTTTAACTCGTCGCGGACCAGTCGCTTCAGGCCTTTGAGACCATTTTGCTGCCCACGTTCGTAGAGCATGTTCAGTGTCTGTAGCTGATGTTCATTGGTAGCTACCACGATCTTACCACACAGTTCATAATTGATGCCTTCTTCATCACAAAACTTAACGAGCTGATTGTAGCCATCTACACAGTTTTTGGCTTTGAGGCTGCCTGGCTTATAATAGAGCCCTGAATGGATAACTCCACTATTATGACCAGTCTGGTGCATGGCCAGTCTGGTCTCTTTTTCTACTACAGCTACCCGCAGCTTGGGGTTAGCTTCCTTGATCTTTAAAGCTGAAGCAAGCCCCACGATTCCACCGCCAATGACTACTACATTATACATAAGCAATACAATTACGGCAGCAAATATGGGCTAATTTGGCTTACTCCTCAATTTTTACGAGTTCTATTTTTGCATTTAATACGGCTTCATTAAAATCCGCAATATCCCCGTCAAAGATCTTATAAAGTGAATTAAGCTGCTCTTCAATTTTGGAGGTCACCTCTTGTTTGAATGCAACTGCCTGATCAGTAGGTGGATAGTCTCCATAGGAAGTTAGTGATGCCAGATGGCCCAGTTTATTGTTCAGACGGATAGGGAAATTAAGTGGGTCTTGTCCACTTTCATTTTTAGTCTGGTACAATGCTTTTTCTATGGTGGTCATACGATCTACTATATCCTTTCCCTGCTCAATGATTTCCTTATTTGCTTCCTTATCCAATCCTCCGATAAGCTCATTGATCTTTGACCGTGCGTTACGTAAGTTGGCAATGGCCTGATGGGTTTCTGAAAGCTTGTCTCTAACCTCCATAAGGAAATCAAACTGTGCCTGATAGTCGTCAGGTGTGCTGCCGGACCTGGGATCTTTTAGCAGCTCAAAAGATTGAGTCATCTCCTTCCCATCTACCACCAGTTTTACTTTATATGTGCCGGGTACAGCCGTGGGGCCACTCGTACTGGCCCACCAGAGGATCATTCCCTCAAAGGTCCGGGCATCTTTATATCGCATATCCCAATTGAAGGTGTTCAGGCCCGGCTTGATCTTAAGTTTTTCTTCATTGGCTTCTTTGTCAGGAGCTGTGGAGAATTTCTTGATCAGATTGCCATCATTTTCGTAAAATGCCAGAGAAACAGTGTCTATAGCCGATGTGTCTTTCAGGTAAAAATGTGTCAGAACGCCACCGGGATGGTTTGTTCCGGCTGTTTTGGAGGTAGCGCTATTTCCCCCGTCCAGACGATAGGAATCCATTGGTTTAAACAGGTATGAAGATGCAGTATTTACTTCAGTGGTGAGCTGATGTAGAGGAGTGAGGTCATCGATCATCCAAAAGCTGCGACCCTGAGTTGCAGCGATCAGGTTGTTATTTTTCACAGCAAGATCAGTGATGGGTACAATAGGCAGGTTCATCCGGAACGACTGCCAGCCAGCTCCGTCATCAAAGGAAACGTACATGCCACTTTCAGTTCCTGCATAAAGTAAACCTTCTCTTGCAGGATCAGCTCGAAGCACTCTTGTGAAATGATCCGATGGAATTCCTGAAGTGATCTTTTTCCAGGAAGCGCCGTAATCTTCACCTTTGTAAAGGTAGGGCTGGTAGTCACCTGATTTGTAGCGTGTACCCGCAAAATACATTCCTCCTTTATTGAAAGGATCTATCTCGATACTATTAATCATCATCCATTCCGGCATGTTTGGAGGAGTTACATTTTTCCAGCTTTCACCTCCATCGCGTGTGATGTGGATCAGACCATCATCAGATCCGGTCCAGATCACACCTTTTTCATGGTGCGATTCGGCAGCTGCAAAGATGGTGCAGTAGTACTCTACGGAGGTATTGTCTTTGGTAATTGGTCCTCCGGATGCTTTGAGCCTGGTGCTATCGTTCCGGGTGAGGTCAGGGCTGATCAGCTCCCATGACTGACCTTCGTTAGTTGTAGCATGTAAGTGATTAGAGGCTGTATAAAGTTTGTTTGGATCATGAGGAGAGAAGAAGATGGGGAAGTTCCACTGGAACCGGTATTTCATACCCTCAGCTCCCCAACCCATGGGGTTGTCCGGCCATACATTTATAGCGCGGATTTCGCCGGTTTTATGATTGTACCGGGTAAGAAACCCATCATAGCTTCCGCCATAGACAATGTCATTATTTTCCGGGTCTATTGCAATGTGGGCGCTTTCTCCGCCTGCGGTAGACTCCCAGTCACTCTCCGTGATATATCGGCCGTCGGTCCGGTGCCTGATCCGAACCGTAGAGTTATCCTGCTGGGCTCCGTAAATGCGGTAAGGAAAAGCATCATCCGTTATTACACGGTAAAACTGGGCCGTAGGCTGGTTGTGGTAAGTAGTCCAGTTTTCTCCGGCATCAAATGTTACCTGAGCTCCGCCATCATCTCCCATAATCATACGCTGATTGTCTTCCGGTGCTATCCACAGATCATGATGATCGCCATGGGGGGCATACCCGGATTCAAAGGTTTTTCCGCCGTCTTCTGAAACATGATATGCTACGTTAAGTACATATACTTTTTCTTCGTTTTGTGTGTCGGCATAGATCCGTGTGTAATACCAGGCTCTTTGCCTTAGTGATCGGTTGCTGTTGGTTTTTTTCCATGTTTTCCCCGCATCATCTGAGCGGAATACCCCGCCATCTTTGTTTTCGATAATTGCCCAGACACGTTCTGAGTTAACGGGGGAAACGGTTACACCTGAGATTCCCCATATGCCTCCCGGGAGTCCTTCATTTCCGGATAGGTCAGTCCAGGTCTCACCAGCATCTGTACTTTTCCAAAGGGCCGAACCCTCACCGCCACTTTCAAGGCTGTAGGGAGTCCTTTTTATTCGCCAGGTGGAGGCGTAGAGTATTCGGGGATTGTTTGGGTCCATGATCAGGTCGACTGCTCCGGCATCTGCATTGGCGTAAAGTACTTTGCGCCATGATTTTCCGCCATCAGTACTTTTGTACACTCCTCTTTCAGAAGAAGATTTGTACAAGTCTCCCAGAACAGCCGCGTATACGATATCCGGATTTTTTGGGTGGATGGCAATGCGTGGAATATGCCGACTATTATCCAGCCCGATTTTTTCCCATGTTTTCCCTGCATCTACAGATTTGTACATGCCATATCCATAGGAAACATTTCCTCGCACGGTGACTTCTCCTCCGCCTACATAGATCACATTAGGATCCCACTCACTTACGGCGATGGCTCCTATGGACCCGCCAAAAAATCCGTCAGAAATATTTTCCCAGGTATTTCCTGCGTCTGTAGTGCGCCATACACCACCTCCGGTTGCCCCGAAGTAGTAGAGGTTAGGCTTTCCTTTCACACCAGTGACTGCAGCGGAACGACCGCCACGGAAGGGGCCGATATTTCGCCATTGGATCCCTTCAATAAAAGCCTTATCAAACGTGGTGGTAGAAGTTTTACCTCTTCGCTGGCCGTATGTTGAAGCTTGAAAAGCCAGGAAAAGAGATACGAGGATGAGAATTTTTAATGGGTTTTTCATAGTTGTTCAGTGCTTTCAGGAGCATTGGGCTCCGTTTCAATTCATCCCTAATCTATTTATGAATTTAGCGCTATCAAAAAAATATGTGATCAGCGGCAGGTGAATCTGGTTATAGGTTGGTAGTGCTTTCAGCTCTGGTGGGTGTGGGTTATGGGCCTTAATTTCTGATACCTGATTTCTTAATTTTAAAGCCAATAGTCGTCTGGCTAAAATCAGCTTAACAATTTGGTCACTATATCAATATATGTACTTAATTTTGGTTCCTTTAACCAAATATTGGTCTGAAACAATGGAGTTGGAACAGCTAGAAGACATTATTCCTCAAACAAGAAATGAGCTGATCGCAGAAATAATAAGGCTGAAGAAAGAAAAAAATGCTGTATTGCTGGCTCACTATTATCAGGAGCCTGACATTCAGGATCTTGCGGACTATGTAGGCGATAGTCTGGGGCTTTCAAGGCAGGCTGCCGGAACGGATGCGGACATTATTATTTTTGCCGGGGTGCACTTCATGGCTGAAACAGCCAAGATCCTGAATCCGAATAAAAAGGTGGTACTCCCTGACCTGAAAGCCGGATGCTCATTAGCGGACTCCTGTCCTCCGGAAGATTTTCGTAAGTTTTTGGACGCTTACCCTGATCATAAGGTAGTGACTTACATCAATTGTTCGGCTGAGATAAAAACGATGAGTGATGTCATTTGCACTTCTTCCAATGCTAAAAAGATCATAGAATCATTCCCGGAAGATCAGCCATTGATCTTTGCACCTGATAAAAACCTGGGGGAATATCTGATTAAGGAAACAGGGAGAGAAATGGTGCTCTGGGATGGAGCATGTACTGTTCATGAAGCCTTTGCGATTGACAAGATCCTTAAACTCCACAAAGAACACCCCGAGGCAAAATTTATAGCACATCCCGAATCACCTGCCCATATTCTAAAAGTTGCTTCGTATATCGGGTCAACTACCGGTATGATCAACTTCGCTAAAAATGATCCCGGACAGGAATTTATCATTGCTACCGAGGCTGGGCTACTGCACCAAATGCAAAAGGAAGTGCCTCATAAGTCATTAATACCTGCGCCTGCCAAAGAAGACAATACCTGCGCCTGCAGTGAGTGTGCTTTTATGCGGGTGAATACGCTTGAAAAGCTGTACTTGTGTATCAAAAATGAAGTTCCGGAAATCACCCTTCCTGAAGAAATGATAAAAAAAGCCCTGAAGCCCATTCAGCGAATGCTTGACCTTTCTAACTAACAGCTATGCCTCAGTATGATTTTTTGGTGATAGGGTCAGGCATAGCCGGACTGACTTATGCTTTGAAGACTGCCCGTCATTTTCCGGATAAAAAAGTAGCCATCATTACCAAATCAGATGAAAGTGAGTCTAACACTAAATATGCTCAGGGAGGCATCGCTGTGGTTACAAACAAAGTGATTGATTCCTACCAACAACACATAGAAGATACCATAAAAGCAGGTGATGGATTGTGCGATCCGGAGATTGTGGAAATGGTGGTAAGAGAAGCTCCGGAAAGACTTAATGAGTTAATTGAGTGGAATGTGGAGTTTGATAAGCAACAGTCTGATCAATATAAGCTGGGTCGTGAGGGAGGACATTCGCAAAACAGAATTTTGCATCACAAAGACATAACCGGATATGAAATTGAAAGAAAGCTGCTGCACCAGGTGCATCATACGCCAAATATAGATGTGTATGAACAGCACTTTGCTGTAGATCTGGTGACAGAGCACCATCTGGGAGATCACCAAAATCCGGATGATTTACGTTGCTATGGAGCCTATGTGCTGGATGCTGTTACTGAAAAGGTAGAGCTGTTTGCCGCCAAAATAACCGTTTTAGCAACCGGAGGTATCGGACAGGTGTATCAGAATACTACCAACCCGTACATTGCTACAGGCGATGGTATCGGTATGGCCTACCGTGCCAAGGCCCGGATCAGCCACATGGAGTTTATTCAATTTCATCCTACAGCGTTGTATGTTCCGGAGCAGACTGGTACTTCCTTTTTGATTTCTGAAGCAGTGAGAGGTTTTGGGGCCATTCTCCGGAATAAACGAGGGGAAGCATTTATGTATAAATACGATGAGCGAAAAGAACTGGCTTCACGTGATATTGTCTCCCGCGCCATAGATACAGAGCTAAAGAAAAGTGGGGATGAATGTGTTTTTCTGGACTGTACACACCTGGATCAGGAAGCTTTTGGGAAAAATTTTCCCAATATAAAAACCAGGTGCACTGAGCTGGGAATAGACCTGAGCAAGGATATGATTCCGGTAGTTCCGGCTTCTCATTATCTATGTGGGGGAGTAGTGGTGAATGAGTATGGTCAAACGACCATTCAAAACCTGTATGCATGTGGAGAATGTGCATGTACGGGACTACACGGGGCCAACAGGCTTGCTTCAAACTCACTCCTGGAGGCGCTGATCTTTTCGCACAAAAGCTATCTGAAATCCGTGGAGATGATTGAAGGTGTTTCTTATCTGCCTTCCATTCCTCCATGGGATGAGGAGGGAACAACCAAGCCCGAAGAGTTGATCCTGATCACTCATAACCGCCGGGAATTACAGGTGTTGATGAATGATTATGTAGCCATTGTCAGGTCTGATGAGCGGCTTAAGCGTGCCAGTAACCGCATCGGTGTATTATATGATGAGACCGAAGAGCTTTACAAAAGGACTCAGGTATCTCCGCAGCTGCTGGAGCTTCGCAATCTCATCATTACGGCTTATCTGATTGTGAAGCAATCTATGGATCGAGAGGAGAATAGGGGCGCATTTTTTAAGATACCTGCAAAGTGACCCGGGGGCTGAGGTATACTAAACCCAATTATGCTGGGTGCCATTAAACTCCTGCTCCGCCTCTTCAATAGCCAGCTCTTTAGTGCCATGATAGGCATCATTCAGTACTTTCCATTCTGAATCACAATAGAAAAGATAATAACCCGGTTCTTGCTGGTACTTGCAAATGGCCAGACGATCCAGCCGGTCAAAGCCTACAACAAAGTTGACTGCAAAACCTGTGGGACGTTGTTCATCGGAAAGATGGTTGATTGAAATAACCTCAGCTCCGTCGATCTCAACAGGCGTTTCCTGAATAAGCGGTTGGTTGGTGGTCATGGTGGTTTATGTTTCAGAAAATATTTAAGAAGTCCGTATCACAATCCACCGCTACCTCCGGGACTTACAAAAACACCTCTAAAAATAATACGAGAAGACGTTCATTCAAAATAATACAGATGTTTTCTGTTTATTGGTGATTCTCCAGCTCTTCAAGCTCTTCCTGAAACCCACTGGAAAGGATGGGGAATCGGCACCAGGTCCTTGGATCGACATTGAAATCATCCAGGTGAAAGCTTGGGGCAATTCGTTCACGCTTCCATTGATTATATGACCAAAGTCTGAAGAACTTGGTTATCCATTTTTTAAGGAGCACATGGTCCGGCCATTTTGCAACCAGTCGTTCGTATGTCTCGATGGGTGATTTCTTATCTCTGATGGCTTTCTGCTCTATGTCCACCAATACCTCGTAGGGCATCAGGTCTGTTTCATCGGTTTGATGCATCTCCTGCGGACGTAGCTCAGCTGTAGGAGAAAGGTTGTTGACCCGCTTTAATCCGGTATAGCCAAGCTCTCGCTCAGCATATCGCAACCATTTGATGATAAAGTTTTTATCGACCGCTGCAATGGGTGAAATACTTCCACTTGTGTCTCCATCCATAGTGGCATATCCCACATCGCCCTCACTGCGATTGGAAGTGGAAAGTAAGAGACACTTTTTGATGTTGGCCAGCATCCATATGATAGGGGACCGGGCTCTTGCCTGGATGTTTTGGAGAGCTATGTCATCTTCTTCCCAGCTAAGCGTTCTACCCAGGGCACTTTCTATCGACTTTTGATAGGCTGCCACTTCATCATCAATTTTCCACTCAAAGAAATTAGCCCCAATGCTTTCTGCAAGTTCTTTTGCTGATAGCAATGTCTCTTCTGATGAGTTTACAGTACCCTGGTAAGCAGTAAAGAAAAGTTGGTTTACAATCTCACGGTTACTTCCATGCTTAAGGTTGAGGCCGGATTTCTTAGCGAAAACATCGAATCCAAGCTCTTCAATGCCATTTTTAACCATTTCGGCCACCATCACGGCGATGGTTCCCGAATCAGCTCCTCCACTAAGAGAAAGTACGAAGCCCTGGTTTTTACTCTTTCGCAGGTAATCAAACAACGCTAACGATGTAGCCCTGGAAAATTCTTCGTATTGACCGCTTACATCCTGCCTGATATTTTCTTCTGTCTCACCGGGATTGTCAAAGTCTACATCGCAACTCAGCGTTTTGAAATTTTTAAAGGAGAGGCGTGCATTTTTTCCTTTCAGCTGCCCATTTTGAGCTATGATGATGTCCCCGTCATAGATCATTCTTCCGGATTCATTTCCTAACAGGTTAGCATACAGATAGGTACAATTAAGCTGTTCAGAGCTTTTGATTACCAGTGTTTCTCTGAAGTTTGCTTTGCCAAATGCAAAGTGACTGGCTGATGGGTTGAGTATCAGATCCACATTTTCATTGATCACGTGACAGGCCGGTCGGTCTTCATGCCACGCATCCTCGCATATCTCAAATCCAATCCGGATACCCAGCAGTGATAGTGAAATGTGTCCGAAAGGCACCTTTTTGCCCTGGATTTCAAAATCAACTACTTTACCGGACTCCCAGGGAGTAAACCATCGGGGTTCATAATGTACTCCATCATTGGCTAGCTTTTGCTTGGCATATATCCCCAGCACTTCCTGATCATAAATAAGACAGGTAGTGTTGTATATTTTCTCCTTTAGATGTATTGGCAAGCCCACAGCCACAGCTATTCCGGCAGTCATCGGGACAATTTCTTTCAGTTTATCCAGAGATTTCAAGCTGAGCCAATTACTAAGAAACATGTCCTCACATCCGTAACCGGTAACGCATAATTCAGGCAGACAAAGAAGCTGAATGCCTTCTTCACGAGCCTGCTCAATCGCACCTGAAATATTTTTTAGATTATTATTCCAGTCCATTGGTATTTGATTGAGGCAGGCTCCTCCGATTCTTAGTTTTCTACCCACGTATTATTCTATTTTGAGCTTTATCACTGATTTTTGAGCGGCATCTTGCTCAGCTTTTTTCTTGCTAAACCCATAGCCTTTTTCAAGGGCTTTCTCATCTATAAATACCTGGGCGACAAATTGTTTATCCCGTGAGTCTTCATTGGACTGGATGATTTCAAATTTAATCTCTTTGTTTTCTTTTTGAGCCCATTCAATGATCTTGCTCTTATAGTTGGTAGTGGTTTTTGCTAACTCACCAAAATCGAAATGCGGACCAATTAACCGGGTGATTATGTATTTTTTAGTATATCTAAAGCCCTGATCAAGATATAAAGCTCCAATGAGTGCTTCTAAAGAATCACCATAGACAGACTTGTGAGAGAGGTTGGAACCTTTATGTCGGTGATATTTTACCAGGCCCTTCAGCCCGATTTTCATTGATAGTTTGTTAAGGGATTCTCTATTGACGATTTTGGATCTTAGCTCCGTGAGAAAACCTTCTTCCTTGTATGGAAATCTCTTATAGAGCATTTCAGCAACGATCATCCCCAAAATAGCGTCTCCCAGATACTCCAGGCGCTCGTAAGATTCTTTCAGTCCCTGATCATTGACCTCAGCTGCACTGACATGAGACATTGCCTGCTCATAAAGCGTGATGTTGTTAGGGCGTCTGCCGGTAATGATTTTAAACGTACGGTAGAGATCTCTGTCTTTTGCGAAAAAGAGATATTTAAGATAGCCGTGTGACTTCCGGAATATCGAAGACACTAACCGTTGTATTTACCGAAAACAATAGATGTGTTGTGACCACCAAAACCAAACGTATTACTCATAATCACATTTACTTCGCGTTTTTGCGCTTTATTAAAGGTGAGATTGAGCTTTGGGTCGATTTCCGGATCATCAGTAAAATGGTTGATTGTAGGAGGGATAATACCTCGCTTGAATGCCATCAGGCATGCCACACTTTCCACAGCACCAGCAGCTCCCAGCAGGTGACCTGTCATGGATTTAGTACTGCTTATATTCATTTTATAAGCATGATCACCAAATACAGTCTGGATAGCTTTTAGTTCACCGGAATCTCCGAGTGGGGTAGATGTTCCGTGAGTGTTGATGTAATCAACTTCTTCAGGTTTGATACCAGCATCCTCCAGCGCATTTTTCATTACGAGAGTAATTCCATGGCCTTCCGGATGCGGTGCGGTGATGTGATGCGCATCTGCAGACATACCAGTACCTAAAACTTCAGCATAGATCTTTGCTCCCCTGGCCTTGGCATGCTCCAAATCTTCCAGAATCAAAGCTCCGGCACCTTCTCCAAGTACAAAACCATCCCGATCTTTGTCATATGGTCTGGATGCAGTAGCAGGATCATCATTCCTCTCTGATAAGGCTTTCATGGCATTAAACCCACCGATGCCTGAGTCAATGACAGCTGCTTCTGATCCCCCTGTGACGATCACGGATGCTTTTCCCAACCTTATATAGGTAAATGCATCGGTCAGGGCATTGTTAGACGATGCACAAGCAGATACCGTAGCGAAGTTCGGACCTCTGAAGCCGTATTTGATTGATATAAGCCCTGGTGTGATATCCAGGATCATTTTTGGGACGAAAAAGGGGTTGAACCGGGGAGTACCGTCACCTTGAGCATAGGCGACTACTTCTGACTGAAAGGTGTTGAAACCTCCAATACCACTTCCCCAGATAACACCTACCTTGTCTTTGTTTACTTTCTCTAAGTCCAATCCGGAGTCAGTAATAGCCTCGTCTGTAGCTACCATTCCGTACTGGCTGTTTGGGTCCATTTTTCTGGCTTCTTTTCTGTCTATGTAGTCATTTGGGTCAAAACCCTTGACTTCACAGGCAAATTTTGTGCGGAATTTTTCCGTATCGAATCGTGTTATAGGAGCGGCACCGCTAACACCCTTAGCAAGTGCGTCCCAATAATCATTTTTATTATTTCCTAACGGTGTAAGCGCACCGATTCCTGTAACTACGACTCTTTTTAATTCCATAAAATGGATGAAATAAGATTTATTTTACGTTTTCTTCTAAGTATGAGATAGCCTGACCTACAGTAGCAATATTTTCAGCCTGATCATCCGGAATGGAGATGTTAAATTCCTTTTCAAACTCCATAATCAATTCAACTGTGTCAAGTGAGTCTGCTCCTAAATCGTTGGTGAAGCTTGCTTCAGGAGTAACTTCTGATTCTTCCACACCTAACTTGTCAATGATGATTGACTTTACCTTTTGTGCTATTTCTGACATTTTTCTAGTATTTAGTTAAAATCCAGTGCAAAGAAATACATTCTCACCATTAAAATCAAAACAAATTAACTCCTAAAGAAATGGTATGAAAAGAGTGATTTCCGTATTTTTAGGCCCAGATAGACAAGGATGATGAAGAAGAACCGGTTAGCGACTGTTTATCCGTTTAATTTTGAACTTATTGGAATCGTCTCTTCCTCTAAAGAGTATAAACTTGCATGGCATTTAAACCAATTGAATATTTTCCATCTGGTAAAAGACGAAGATATAAAAATAGAATTTGCAGATAGCCGACAAATCAGGATATCAAATCTTATGGAGGAGACCGACTTTACGAAAGTATATCTGCTTAAAAATAAGCTGGTATCTACCAACGCTACTTTGAATCAATATCTTATTCCGGAGCTACAACAATTTGATTATTTACTGAAGTTATTCAGTCAAACCGAGGAAAACTGGGCAGATGATTTACTTTTGAGGCTCAAAGAAATACCGATAGTTGATTACGCATTGAAGATTGATATCAACAAGGTCAAAATGAAAGATAATTTACTTTTTTAGGATTCACACAACCTATTTAGAAAACCATACATAAATGAAAAGTTCACTTTTTAAGAAGACTAAAATAGTGGCCACTATAGGTCCGGCCAGTAGAAATAAAGAAACATTAAAAGAACTTATATTGGCTGGAGCTAATGTATTTCGACTTAATTTTTCGCACGGTACTCATGCTGATCACCAAAAGACCATTGAGATGGTGCGTGAGCTCAATGATGAGCTGGGATCAAATGTGGCCCTGCTTCAGGACCTTCAGGGCCCTAAAATAAGGGTAGGACAGGTAGAAAATGACGGGGTGCCAATAAAGCCCGGCCAGCAACTGATCATTACTACGGAAGAAATGCTGGGAACCAGCGAAAAGGTCAGCACGGTGTATGAAGGAATCATCAATGATGTGAAACCCGGAGATACCATTCTGATAGACGATGGAAATATTGAACTCAGGGCTATAAAGGTAGAAGGCAAAGATGTTTACACCGAGGTGATCCATGGTGAGCTGTTAAAATCCCGAAAAGGGATCAACCTGCCTAACTCTAATGTATCTGCACCATCTATGACTGAAAAAGATGTGGAGGATTTGGAATTTGCCTTTCAATTTAACCTGGAGTGGGTGGCGTTATCTTTTGTAAGAAAAGCTCAGGACATTAAAGAAATAAAGGAGCGGATCAAAAGTGCCGGTGTAAACACCAAAGTAGTAGCTAAGATTGAGAAGCCTGAAGCCATCAAAAATCTGGACGAGATTATTGCTGAAACGGATGGTGTGATGGTCGCACGTGGAGACCTGGGAGTAGAGGTTCCTTCTGAGAATGTACCGCTTCTGCAAAAACGGATGGTGAAAAAGTGTAACGCCGTGGGTAAGCCGGTGATCATCGCCACGCAGATGATGGAAAGCATGATCGAAAATCCTCGTCCAACCAGAGCTGAAACCAATGATGTGGCCAATGCTGTATTTGATGGGGCTGACGCATTGATGTTGTCTGCAGAATCAGCTTCAGGGAAGTTCCCGGTTCAGGCTGTTCAGCAAATGGCAAAGACTATCGCCGCTATTGAATATGAGTCCAGGTCTATTTACTCCAAATACACTGATGAGGATATCAATTCGACTACCCGGCTTAATGATCTCCTGGTACGATCGGCTTGCCGACTGTCAGATCATGTCAATTGCAAAGCGATTATAAGCATGACTAAATCCGGATATACCGGCTATCGACTGGCGATGCATCGACCTAAAGCGGATATCTTCCTTTTCACTAATCAAAAGCACCTGCTGCGACAAATGAATCTTGTGTGGGGAGTGACCGGGTTTTATTATGATAAAACTGAAGGAATCGACGAAACACTCAATCAA
Organism: Marinoscillum sp. HNIBRBA16962; assembly: GCF_057801515.1. NCBI lineage: Bacteria > Pseudomonadati > Bacteroidota > Cytophagia > Cytophagales > Reichenbachiellaceae > Marinoscillum > Marinoscillum sp. HNIBRBA16962. The sequence continues at coordinate 2,156,096 of NZ_CM173603.1, forward strand.
ATAGAAGAATTTCTGGTGAAAGAAGGATACCTCAATAAAGGTGATGTTTATATCAATACTTCAGGTATGCCCCTTCACTGGGAGGGACATACAAATATGATGCGTGTGAGCCAGGTTAAATAGTAATGAGTTGAAAGGGTTAGCGGGTTCTGGCTACTGTTCCTGACTTTTTATTCAAAGCCTTTAGGTTCTACCATTATTACCTCTTCTTTTTCAACGATCACGAGTCCGGGAGGTGAACCTTTTGCCTTCCTGACATATTTTTTTTGAGTATGTATGACGGGGCAGAGAGAGTCTGTTTTTCGTTTGGAGAACCAGGCGGCCAGTTCAGCCGCCCTTTCCAAAACATCTTTTGGTAATTTTTTTCCGGCCTGATGTCTGATCACTACATGCGATCCTGCCACATCTCTGGCATGCAACCAGTAATCTTCTTTACTGGCTACTTTAAGTGTGAGAAGATCATTGGCCTTTGCGTTTTTACCAATCAAAATATCATACCCCCGGCAGGTATATTGATGATAGGGTTTTGAAACATCTTCCTTTTTGTGTTCATGGGTTGGGTGTTTTTTCCGAAGGGATTTAAAATCTTCTGTCTCCTTAACATCCCGGAGTTTATCTTCCAGCTCCATCAGCTGCATTTCGCGCTGAGCGATATTTTCCTGGAGCTTCTCAAGCTCTATCTTTTGGTTTTTTGATTTACGGTAGAGGTTTTCTGCGTTTTTTTGCGGAGTGAGGTCCGGGTTTAGTTTGATGGATATTTCGGTATCATTATAGAAGTCCGTTAAGGTGACATTTTTTTCTCCTTTACTGATTTGATGAAGGTTGGCCATGATAATGTTGGCAAGTTCTTCATAGGATCTTCTGTTTTTTACTTCGCTTAACTTTTGCTTACTGTTAGCAATGTAGTTTTTGGTTTTTTTGATGTTGCTTTCAAGGGATTTGACAATTCGTTGCTTTTCTGCTCCCAGGTAGAAATAGTAGCTATATTTTTCATAAAGTGCATTGGAGGCTTCCATCGGATCAAGGGTTTCCAAAGTTGGTTCTTCCGGGGTAAGTAGCGAAAGTTTTGGTATCCCATGGTCCTCAAAGATAAATACAGGATTGGTTTCAAGCTTGTGTAACGTATCTTCCATCAGGTTCCATTTGTCATTCAGTTCCATCTCCTGGTAGTTCTTTTCCTGGAGATACTTTCTGACTTCTTTACCGAGGGCAGGAATGAACTTTACGGGTTCTCCATTTACTTCCTGAAACCTGTCAAAATCAGGGGTTAATGACTGGTGAAGATCTTTTGTTTTAAGCCCATGATCATTAGGTAATTGACTCCTGAAAATCTTTTCGTTAGTTTCATTGTGTACCAGGATAATGTTAGACCTGGAAGCATGCATTTTGAAGATAAGCTGATAGTCTTCATTGAAGTAAATAGCAAAGGAGCGTTCGAACTCAAATACCTGAACCCCGGTTACTGTATGGTCTAGCAACATGCTAAAAAGATCCACGCTATTTTTCTTAGCCCGTTTAAAATCGTTTGGAAACTGAAGCAGGCTTATTTGCGGATTCAGGTTAGCACGTAACCATATTTCTTCCTCACGTGAAGCAAAAGCAAAAAGTATTTCATTTTTGTTTTGTGAAAAGCACTCCACCAGGGCCAGCCCTTCGAGTTGTTCATGGAGAGCAGCAGCCAGCCGCTTCAGAAAGAAGTAATTATGAAACATAGGAAATTCTGGTAATGCTATAGCTCGATCCTCAAGCCATCATAGGCCAAATCTACGTGATCCGGCAGTTCTTTTTCTACCTGCTGGTGTTTACCCATTCTATGACTGATGTGGGTGAGGTAGGTGTGCTCAACTCCTGTTTTAGTTGCCAGATCAATAGCCTCCTGCAGTGTAAAGTGGCTGATGTGCTCAGTTTTTTGCAGTGCATTCAGCACAAGGACTTTTGTGCCTTTTATTTTTTCCAGCTCCTCCGGAGAAATGTAATTGGCATCTGTTATGTAAGTAAAATCCTTAATTCTGAACCCAAAAACGGGCAACTTATAATGGAGAACTTCAATCGGGGTGATTTCGATCCCCTCAACTGTGAAAGGGTGATTTTTGATCTCGTGTATCTGTACCCGGGGTACTCCAGGGTATTTTGCTTCAGAAAAGATGTACGAAAACTCTTTTTTGAGTTGATCTAAAACGGATTTACGACCGTATACAGGCATATCCACCTCCTGTGCAAAGTTGAAGCTTCGGATATCGTCCATGCCGGCAGTATGGTCTTTGTGCTCGTGAGTGAAAAGCACCGCATCCAGATGCCTGATGCGTTCTCGGAGTACCTGGCTTCTAAAGTCCGGTCCAGTGTCTATAATGAAGCTCTTTCCGTCAACCTCCATATGGACAGAGGTACGGGTTCGTTTATCTCTGTAATCCACGGATGTGCATACTTCACAGCTACAAGCGATAACGGGTACTCCTTGTGAGGTTCCAGTACCTAGAAAAGTAATTGTCAAAACGAGAGTTGCGTTTGATTGATTTCCTGATAAAGTTTCCGGTTTTTTTCACTCAGGCCCTTGGTGTCTACCTCTATTACTTTGAGAATCTCTAGTAAGCTGTTGATTTTCCCATCCAGGGAGTAGTATTTATTGACGATCGCAATTTTTGTTTCTTTAAGGATGCAATATCCTGATTGAAAATTACCCTTCTCATACCTGAGCATGTAGTTCGTTTCTGAGAAAACATCCTCCAGCCTGTTTAGAAAATGCTTGGTGTACTTAATCTCCATTCTCAATATAGCTTTTCACTGTTTCTACTAATGTATCGTAGTTTAGCGGCTTGGGCAAATACTCGTTAATCCCGGCATTTTTAAAATCATCCATGCTGTAATTATTGGCATTTCCTGTGATTGCTATTATTGGGATGTCAGAGGGGATTTTTCTAATGGCTTTGGCGCATTCTATGCCGTCCATTACAGGCATATGGATATCCAGCAAGATCAGATCAAAAGGTTCTGCTTTGAGCTTTTCCAGGACCTGGGCTCCATTTTTCACAGAGCTAATTTGGTAGTTCTGGAGAGAAAGGATCTTTTTCGTTAGATTCTGTATCACTGAACTGTCTTCAGCTACTAGTATTTTCTTGTTCATGTGAGAGGCGGATTCAGGTATTAATAAAATTTTTATAGCTTTCTTTAAACTCAGCCAAGCTAATCTTTAAAAGTGATAGCTGAGAGTCGAGGCCCTCAAATTTATTTTCTTTTAGGGATTTTTCAATGTTTTTTGCAACAGTTGATAGTCTTTCTACGCCAAATGTTCCTGCATTTCCTTTAAGCGTATGTAATTCTCGTCTCATTTCTTCGTAATTTTTTTCTTTATAGAGTCGCTGGGCACTCTCTACCTGATCGGTAGCTTCATTATCAAAATCCTCTAAAACACTTTCGATTAGTTCTTTACCACCATACTTATAAAGCTGATTAAGTGTGTTTTGGTTAATAACGAGCTCTTCTGTTGTTTCAGAAAAGATATCAGATGAAACTGACTTGGGCTCAAAATGTAGCCAACTTTTGACAGTATTGATCAGCGATGAGGCTTTAATGGGCTTTGCAATGTAATCGTCCAGTCCGTTTTTTAAGAATTTCGCACGATCTTCCTCCATGGAGTAGGCAGTCATTGCTACAATTGGTGGCATATAGTTGAGTTTCAGTTTTTTGATTTCCTGGGTAGCTTGTATCCCATCCATGTCTGGCATCTGTATGTCCATAAAGATCAAATCATATTTGCCATCTATTGCTTTTTCCAGTGCTTCATAGCCACTGTCCGCTTCCACCACTTCACATCCTGATTTGGCCAGGATGCTACTGGCTACGCTTCGGTTGATATGGTTATCATCGACCAGGAGTATGCGTGGGCTGGAATCAGTAAATTGGCGCACAAATACATTGTCTTCTTTTTGAAGTATTTTTTGGGCTTCTTCCGGAGAGATACTATTTGCTGTAAATGTAAACCAGAAGGTACTCCCCAGGCCGGGGGTGGAAGCAACGCCAATTTCACCACCCATGGATTTTACAAGTTCTTTGCTGATCACCAGACCGAGCCCCGTTCCTGCATAATTTTTACTACTGGAGCTATCCAGTTGGCTAAAGCTCTGAAAAAGCTTTTCAATATCCTCTTTAGAAATTCCTATTCCGGAATCCTTGATCGAAACTTTGAACTTATACTGGTCCTTATCATTCTCTAATATTCTGATTGACAGGTTGATATTCCCTTTTTTGGGTGAAAATTTAATGGCGTTAGACGTGAGGTTGGACAACACCTGCATGAGTCTGGTTTCATCTCCCAGGATATATTCGGGGAGTTTTTCATCCAGGTGGTAATAAAGCGAGTTATTGCTCAGATGAGCTTGCTGGGAATAGAGCTCATAGATCTTTTCAAAAGTGTCCATAAGCCGCATTGGGTCTTTGCGAAGTTGCATTTTACCTGCCTCTATTTTAGACAGGTCAAGGATGTCATTGAGAATATTCAGCAGACTGTCAGAGGATTTTTTGATCGTACGTATGTATTCAGACTGCTCTATGTCCAGCTGTGTGGAACCCAACAGGTCGATCATACCAATGATTCCGTTCATTGGTGTCCTGATCTCATGGCTCATATTGGCCAGGAATCGTTCTTTTATCTGCAGTGATCTTTCGGCCAGTTCTTTTGCCTCTCTCAGTTCCCTGTTTGTCTTCTTCAGTTTAGAGATGTCTCTTGCTACACCCTCAATTTCATATTTGTTAGCGCGGCGCTTTATTAGCCTTACGTTACTTAAAAATTGAATTTCATCGCCGGACTTTGTTTTAACCGAACCTTCAAAGTTTTGAACCTGATTCTTCTCAAAGAGACTTTTAAACAGGTCAGATAGTTTGGTTTTTGAGAAGAAGTAGTCTGTTATCTTGTTGCCAACAATTTCGTTTTGTTTAAAACCAAGTACTTCCTGAACGGATGGGCTGACCATGGAAATTATTCCCTCCATGTCGCAGCGGAAATAGATATCCTGGAATGACTCGAATATATTTCGGAACTTCTCTTCGCTTTCTTTCAGGGCGGTTTCGGCCTGTTTCTTTTCTGTAATGTCATTGGCTATGACTGATATCTCTTCGATTTTACCATTTGGTAAAAAGATGGGGTTTAAAAAGACATCTCTCCAGACTTTTTTATTAGCCAGGGTTTTTTGGCTGATCTGAAAGTTGATGATCTTACCTTCGAATGCCTTATCATATTTGGCCTTCCAAAACCTGGCTCCTCTGCCTTTACTGCCTTTGCTTCCTTTTGTGTTTTCAGGGAAGCCCATCCCGATCTCAGGCTGCTTGCCATAGTAGGCTTCAAATGCTTCCGCATAATTTTGATTGAACGATGTAAAAGTGTACTTCTGATCAATGGACCATATCTGGTGTGTACTGCTTTCGAAGATTGCGCTTAGACGAGCTGCCTGATTCTGAATTTTTTCTTCATTTAGCTTCCTCTGCAGAGAAAGGCTTATTTGTCCTGAGATAAAGTCAAGGAGCTCAAGGTCTTTGTGATTATAGGCCGACTGGTCCTGATATGAGTAAACTGAAATAACTCCTACGGGTGTGTTTTCAAGGTGAACAAGCACTCCAAGCCAAATATTGGGTAGGGGGTCTTCAAGTGTGACCTTTTTCTGCTGAGATATCTTTTCGATCCCTTCCTTATAAATGATCAGTGGTTTGCTTCGTTCGAAGGTATAGTTTGCCAGGAGCTTTTCTACATCTTTTTGAAGTCTGGCGTGACCATCTTCCAGTTCATTGATCCGGTAGTTGTAGTTATACTCTCCACCTTCTTTTATGGCTACACTGAAGTTCCGTACTTTTAGTATTTCATTTAATTCGTGGTAGATTTTACCATAAAAATCCTCCAGGTTATTTTGGGTGATGGTAATATTTGCAATTTTATAATAGAGGCTTTGGGCACGTTCAGCTCTGAATCTTTCTGTAATATCAAAGAATACACACCGAAATTCGATGGGCTCATCACCTTCAAAAACGCATGTAAGTTTTCCGATTACATATATATTCTTGCCAAATTTGGTTCGCAGTACAGTTTCAAAACGCTCAAGACGACTCCCGGCTGTTATTTTAAGCAGGTTTTGAAGTGTCTGTTTTCGGTGGTCCGGGTGGACTACATCTACAAACTTCAGGTCAAATACTTCATCTTCGCGATAACCTAATTTGTTTCTCCAGGTTTCGTTTACAAAGCGAAACTCACCATTGGGCTTGAATATCTGAATCAGGTCATTGCTGGAGTCAAATAGTTCCTGGAGGTGATGGTTGGTTTTTTCGATCAGGCCATAGTAGTCTTTCTGGGCAGTTTCTAACTTTGCCTTCAGTTGTTCTACTTCTTCTCGTAGTACATTAATATCCTGATCCACAGATTCCATCTGATTAAAATTAAAGAATTAATGCTACTTTTTCAGTGAAAAATGCATGATAAAAAGCACATACTCGTATCTGTAGTGGGACCGACAGCTGTCGGTAAAACGGCTTTTGCAATAGAGCTGGCTGCTGCTTTTCAGACGGAGATCATTTCAGCGGACTCTCGTCAGTTTTATAGAGAAATGAAAATAGGCACAGCTAAACCTGATTCCAAAGAGCTGGCTGCTGCGAAACACCACTTTATAGATTCCCACAGTATTCAATCGTATTACAGTGCAGGAAGATTTGAAAAGGATTCACTTGACCTGTTGGAGGGCCTGTTTAGGAAACACAACCCGGTGATAGCAGTGGGAGGGTCCGGACTCTACCTGAGAGCACTGTGGGAGGGGATGGACGAAATGCCTGTGGTAGATCTTAAGGTAAGGGATGAGCTGAATGGGGAATTTGAAAAATCTGGACTGGATCCGCTTCTGGAGGAGCTAAGAAAAAGTGATCCGGAGTATTATGAGCGAGTGGATAAACAGAATCACCAGCGGGTGATCAGGGCTCTGGAGGTAACCAGAGGTACGGGTAAGCCATTCTCAACTTACCGGAAGGGGAAAAAGAAGGAGAGAGATTTTATCAATTTGAAAATTGGTCTGGAGATGGACAGGGAGGAGCTTTATGATCGAATTGACAGGAGGATGGATCAGATGATAGGCCAGGGCCTGTTTGAAGAAGCGAAAACACTCTATCCTTATCGTGAGCACAATGCACTGCAGACGGTTGGCTATTCTGAAATCTTCCGGTTTATGGAAGGGGAGTATGATAAGGAGGAAGCGGTACGTTTATTAAAACGGAATAGCCGTCGCTATGCCAAGCGCCAAATGACGTGGTTTAAACGAGATCCCGAAATAATATGGATGCACCCTGATGGCCTGGAAAAGGCCATCAGAATGATCAAAGAGTTGCTAAATACTTAGTATTTCAACCAGCTTCATCATTTCCTGGTTGATCGGCTTGGACTTAGATATTGCCAGTTTAAAGCTGGTAAAGGTCACTTTATCATTGATGATCCCTACCATCACATTCTTTTCTCCGTTGATAAGCCCTTCTACAGCTGCCATTCCGAGCCTGGAGGCTAATATACGGTCATAGGATGTGGGCGATCCTCCTCGTTGGATGTGCCCAAGAGTTGAAACACGAATATCGAGCTCTGGTAATACATCAATTACCTTTCCGGCTATTTCTATGGCATTTCCCTGTTCCCCTCCTTCAGCCACTACGACTATTGATGAGGTCTTCTGATTGTCCCGGCCTTCTTTTAGGGTATCGATCACCTCTTTTATAGTGGTAGAAGTTTCCGGTACCATTACGTACTCAGCACCGCCGCCTATACCACATTGTATAGCAATATACCCTGAATGCCTACCCATCACTTCCACAAAAAACACACGGTCGTGGGAGTTTGCGGTATCGCGGATCTTATCTATGGCATCCAGTGCTGTATTCACAGCAGTATCAAAACCGATCGTATAATCAGATCCGTACAGGTCATTATCTATAGTTCCGGGAGCACCTACTACCGGAATACCATATTCTTCAAAAAATACGTTTGCTCCTGTGAATGTACCGTCACCACCGATGGCCACCAGGCCTTCTATGCCACGCTTTTTAAGTTGTTCGTAAGCCTTGGCACGACCCTCTTTGGTCATAAAGTCTTTGGACCTGGCTGATTTGAGTATAGTACCCCCACGCTGTACAATATTGCTGACAGAGTAGGATTTCATCTTGTAGATATCCCCATCGATCATGCCATTGTACCCATACTTGATACCATACACATCCAGACCCAAATACAACCCCGTTCGTACCACAGAACGGATACATGCATTCATACCCGGCGCGTCACCTCCTGATGTAAAAACACCAATACTTTTCATATTCTCTCTGTTAAAAATTAGGGGTATGTTGTTTATTTGCTTTCGGCGCCCAATATTAATGAAAAATCCCCTGCTATTGAAGGGAACATTTTTTTTAATCTTACTTTTCAAATTTAGCCAGAAATGAACATTCCCTTTTTGGATTTAACGAGAGAAATTGCATATACAGACACTGGTTTTGCAGGTCAGTTAGTTAAAATGATTGCAAGGGGAGACTTTATTCTTGGTGAAGAAGTTCGCACTTTTGAGGAAGCTTTCGCCAAATTCCTGGGAATAAGTCACTGTGTAAGCTGCGGCAGTGGTACAGATGCATTGGAACTAGCCCTGGAAGTTAGTGGAGTCGGAGAGGGGGATAAAGTCATCATTCCTGCATTTGGATGGGTCTCTGTGTTTACAGCTGTAAAAAGAAAAGGAGCGATTCCGGTTTTCGTGGATGTGGAAGATCAAACCGGGAATATTGATTTGCAAGCTTTCCAGGAGGCAATAAGTCCCAAAACGAAAGCAGTAATTCCTATCCATATGTATGGTAACCCATGTGATGTACTATCGATAAGGGAAGTATGTCATAAACACGATTTAATATTGATAGAAGATTGTGCACAGGCACATGGGGCAAAAGTGGGAGGTAGGGCAGTTGGGACTTTTGGTGATTTAGCTATTTTTAGCTTTTACCCAACTAAGAATTTGGGAGCTTTAGGCGACGGAGGAGCTGTTGTAACCAATACCAAAGAGATGGCTGAGAAACTCAGGGCACTCAGGGATTACGGGAGGGCATCAAGGCATGAGTTTGCTGAAGTGGGGCGTAATAGTCGCTTAGACGAATTACAAGCCTACTTTTTAAATAAGAAGCTCCCTTTTCTTGAAGAAAAGAATAGAAACCGTCAACAAATAGCTCAACATTATCTTAATGTAATCAAATCATCAAAACAGGTTGATTTTGAAAATTCAGTTTTTTATCAATTTCCAATATTGGTTTCGAAGCGAGAGCGGTTTATCCGGCATATGAGTGAAGCTGGGATTGGCGTTGATATTCACTATCCGTTTACTATTCCAGGTGCTTTCAGTCAAAGCGAAGAGAATGTACTCAGTTCCAAATGGTTTTCTGAGCATGTCGTTTCCATCCCAATCTATCCCGGATTGACTGAAGCAGAAATATCCTACATTTGTGATCATCTTAAAAAACTTGAGGATTTTATATTATGAACTTCAATAAACAGAGCCTTTACCATCTGATCCCTATTATCGGTTTTTTCATTGTCGTGAGTATTTATTTTGCGCCCTTGTATTCAGGAAAAACTTTGATGCAAAGTGATAATATTCAGCTTCGAGGAGTTAATAGTGAAATCAAGGAGTACAAGGAGAAGGGGGAGCAGATTCACTGGAATAATAAAGAATTTTCGGGAGTTCCATTATTAAGGTCATCTGAGTATAATCCTATTCGGTTTGTAAATGGTATTTTGTTTAATTCCATTTTTCCAAAGCCAGTGATGATGATCTTTCTGCTTTTTCTGGGATTTTATGGGCTTCTTCAGGTTTTCAAGGTTTCGAGGTGGTTATCAGCGCTTGGAGCATTTGCATACGCTTTTTCGTCTTTTAACATTATAAGTGTAGAAGTAGGGCATGATAATAAGGTGTTGGCTATTGCCTTTATGGCTCCTGTTTTAGCCGGAGTTATATTGGCATACAGGGGCGAATTGCTTAGAGGGGGCTTACTTACTGCTATAGCTGCTGGATTTCAATTATACTTTGGTCATATCCAGATTACCTATTATCTGCTTATCATGGTGTTGGCTTATTTAATAGTGGTCTTGTATAGATTTTATAAAAGTAAGGATTGGGCATTATTTTTTAAGGCCTCGGGAGTACTGGCAGCTGCCACCATTTTAGCTTTTGGTTGTAATTTCAGTAAACTATATGCAACACTGGAGTATTCGGATTATTCTACAAGAGGTGGAAGTGATCTCAAAGAGCAGCAGGGAGAAAATGTAAGTAATGATGGCCTTGATAAAGATTATGCCTTAAACTGGAGCAATGGAGTTTTAGAAACATTTACTTTGATGTTTCCTTATTTTCATGGAGGAGCTTCAGGAGAGCGACTTTCTGATGATTCAGAGACTTATAAAGCTTTATCATCAAGAAGGGTTGATCCCAGGACAGTACAAAATGTAATAAATAATGTGCCGTTATACTGGGGGGATCAACCATTTACCGGAGGACCTATCTATTTCGGGGCTATAGTTTGTTTTCTGTTTGTTTTAAGTCTTTTAGTGGTGGAAGGACCATTGAAATGGTGGGGAATTGGTCTGACTGTCCTGTCTCTTCTGCTAGCTATGGGGAAGAATATGGAGTGGTTTACGGACATCTTTTTTTATTACGTTCCTTTATATAACAAGTTCCGGTCTGTGACTATGATCTTAGCTGTAGCACAACTGGTTGTTCCTTTTATGGCTTTACTGGCTTTAAATAAATTTTTCACCCAGATTGACACCATCCCAAAACCTGATAAGAAAATTATACAAGCTGGTGGAGTGATTATAGGTTTGGGGCTTTTCTTTTTGGTTTTTAAGGGAGCATTTTTTGATTTTAGTGGGGCTAATGATCAGGCATATGGATTTCCTGATTGGTTGATAAGTGCTGTTGAGGCGGATAGAAAAAGTCTTTTCACTTCGAGCATTATTCGAAGTTTAGTTTTCGTCCTTTTAGCCGGTACAGGATTGTGGCTTTATGTGAAAAAAATCCTTAAGCTAAACTCCCTGGTTATTGGTTTAACCGTATTGGTTGTGATTGATCTTTGGGTGGTAGATAAGAGATATCTTGGCACCGATGATTTTAGCACTGAAAGAAAAATGAGCCAACAGATTTTTCAGCCGACCAGAGCTGATCAACAGATTAATCAGGATCAGGGCTATTTCAGAGTGATGAACCTTACCTCTCAGAATCCCTTTAGTGATGGTATCACATCATTTCATCATTATTCGATACTAGGGTACAGCGCTATAAAAATGCAGCGCTATCAGGAGATCATTAATAAGTATATACGTAATATGGATGATAACATTCTGGATATGCTTAATACACGATACATTATAGGGAAGGGGCAAAATGATCAACAGGTTGTCCAGAAAAATCAGGATGCCTTAGGAAATGCCTGGCTGGTAGAAAGTATTAGTTATGTAGAAGGTGCGGATGAGGAGTATCAAAAAGTCGGTGAAATAGATCCATCTAAAGAAGCCATTGTAGATCGAAGTAGATTTGATGATCATGTTTCCGATCAAAATTTTTCGGGAGAGGGTTCAGTTTCACTAGCTAGTTATCATCCGGAAAAAATGGTTTATGATTTTTCTTCTCCAGGTAAACAATTCATTGTTTTTTCAGAGATCTATTATGGCCCCGGGTGGCAGGCCTATTTAGATAATGAACCGGTTGATCATATAAGAGTAGACTATATACTTCGAGGTATGGAAGTCCCTGCTGGTGAACATCAAATAACCTTTAAGTATCAACCTTTTAGCGTCTCAGGAGGAAACGTGATTATCATTATTTCCACTCTACTGGTCTTAATAATGGTAGGTTTTAGTTTGTTTATGCATTTGCGAAAAGGAAACGAGCAGCAAGAGATATTAGGAAAAAATCATAGTGTTGGCGATTGATTATATTTGGCGCCGGAAAATGAAAATGGACTTGATTGGAGAGAGTCTTGAAACCCAAAAAAATTTAGATTAAAAAATGAGTCAGAAGGTATTTGTACTTGGTGGAGATGGTTTTTGTGGGTGGCCCACCAGCCTCAAACTTTCAAATAGTGGTTACGATGTTACAATTATCGATAACTTATCCCGCAGGAAAATAGATTTGGATCTTTTTTGCGAATCATTGACCCCAATTGTTAGTATTGATAAGCGTTTAGAACGCTGGAAAGAAATCACAGGGAAGGATATTGGATTTCATAACCTGGATTTATCTACTGATTATGATAGGTTTCTAGATCTGATAAAGGAAGAAAAGCCTGATGTAATTGTGCACTTTGCTGAGCAGCGATCTGCTCCTTTTTCTATGAAAAATAGTGGAACTAAACGCTATACAGTTAATAATAATATTAATGCAACACATAACGTATTAACTGCAATCGTAGATTCTGGTCTTAATATTCATTTGATTCACTTAGGAACTATGGGTGTTTATGGATATGGTACAGCAGGGATCAGTGTACCTGAAGGATATCTTGAAGTAAACATTCAAAAAGACGGGATAGAAGCAACCACGGAAATCCTTTATCCAGCTAACCCTGGAAGCGTATACCATACAACAAAAACAATGGATGCTCTATTGTTCTATTATTACAATAAGAATGATAAGCTTAGAATAACCGATTTACATCAGGGGATAGTATGGGGAACAAATACCAAGGAAACCAGTATGCATCCGGACTTGATTAATAGGTTTGATTATGATGGAGACTATGGTACTGTACTGAACCGGTTTCTTATGCAAGCAGCCATTAAATATCCACTGACCGTTTATGGTACAGGCCAGCAAACCAGAGCTTTTATCCATATTCAAAATACTTCAGAGTGTATTCAATTAGCAGTAGAAAATCCACCTGAAATTGGAGAGCGTGTTAAGATCTTTAATCAGGTTACTGAAACGCACGCATTGATAGATCTCGCAAAGAAAATTTCTGCGCTTACAGGTGTAGAAGTCAATCATCTGGAAAATCCGCGAATAGAAGATTCTAAAAACACATTGAAAGCTGATAATAAAAATTTCTTGAATATTGGATTAAATCCTATTTTCTTACAGGAAGGGTTGTTAGAAGAGGTTATGAACGTAGCTGAGAAATATGCTCATAGAGTGGATCAATCTAAGATATTACCAAGAAGTAAGTGGAAGACCAATTAACCTATCAATGTAAAAATCCTGTTGTAATAATCGTTTTTAACAGGCCTGATAAAACCAGAGAACTGATTCAAACCTTGAGGAAAGTACAACCAGAAAAGGTTTACGCAGTTGCTGATGGCCCAAGAGCAAATAAGCCAGCCGATCTTGAAAACACCAAATTAGTTCGGGAAGCAATTTCGGATAATATAGATTGGCCATGCGAAGTAATCAAGATTTACTCAGATAAAAACCTGTCAGGTCCGGTGCGGGTTCCATCAGCGTTTGATGAAATATTTAGTAAAGAGGAACAGGCAATTATTCTGGAGGACGATTGTATTCCTTCTGTTTCTTTTTTTAGGTTTTGTGATGATTTGCTTGAAAAATATAAATATGATCAACGGGTAGGGACCATATGTGGATTTAATCTTGAATTTGATTTTTTTGGTCACCCTATCGAGGGTAGAAGGCACTCTTCTTATTTTTTTTCAAAATACCCGGCATCATGGGGGTGGGCTACCTGGAAGAGAGTGTGGCAATCATTCGATCACGGGTTAAAAGATTTCCCATTATTAGATGAGAGTGGTTTTTTTAAATCGATATCATCCATTCCATCAGTAAAAAAATTTTGGTATAGAAAGTTTGAGCAATTTTATAAGAAGGAAAAAAATAATTGGGATTACAAGCTAATTTACTCACTTTTAAAAAGCAATCAATTATCGGTAATTCCTAATTACTGTCTGGTGAGTAATATTGGAGCTGATGGATCCGGGGCAAATTATACCACGAAGGATTATGTAAGTCGCAAGCGTGCATTTAGTTTGAAGTTTCCTCTAAAGCATCCTTTAGAACCATCTGTCGACCGGCAATATGATTATCATGTTAGTACTCATTTTTTTTCAAATAGTAAGCTTCATAAGGGGTTGCGTCTTTTAAGAAATTTATTTTAGCTTGAGTGCATGTTATACGCTTTTAAAGTCTTATTTAAAGAACCATACAGAATACTAAAGACTAAGGATGGCAGAGCCTTTCTTAAACTCTGCTGGAAATTAGGAGATAAAAAAAGAGACAATCCAATAGAGGTTAAGTTTTCAGGGCATGTATTTAAAATTGAGGATACCTGGTCATTCTTGTGGCAGTATCATGAGATATTTTTTCGACGATCATACGCCTTTACTCCCCGGTCAAACAAACCGTTAATTATTGATTGTGGTGCGAATATTGGCTTGTCTTTGACTTTTTTTAAAAAAAGGTATCCGGGAAGTAGAGTTATCGCTTTTGAGCCTGACCCCCGGATATTTGCATTTCTCCAGCATAATGTTTCAAGTTTTACTGATATTGAATTGCATAAAAAGGCAGTTTGGAAAAATGCTGAAGGAGTTCACTTTCAAAAAGGCAGCTCAGATACTGGTCACATCTCTGAGAGTTCCGGTGATTTGATAGAAAGTATTAGACTAAGAGATCTATTGCTTCAATATGAGCGAATTGATCTGTTGAAAATGGATATAGAAGGAGCTGAGTTTGATGTATTGCATGATTGCAAAGATGTCCTCAATAGAGTAGAGACCCTATTTGTGGAAGTGCATACAAATGTGCATAAAGAGCAGAAAATCTCTCAACTTTTGAGCGTAATTGAAAATGCAGGATTTCGATACTTCATTGAAAATGAAAACACTCAGGTAACTCCCTTGATGGGGAAATGGAAGGTGGGGCCGACGGGTATGGATGTCCAAATTAATGTGTTTGCTGTAAGAATATAAATGAAAGTACTCATCCTAAGCACTTTTGGTAACTATGGTGGAGCAGCGGTTTGTTCTAAACGCTTGAAACTAGCTTTACAGAAATCCGGCGTTAGTGTCGACTTAGGTGTAATGCATGCTTATGATGGAAAACAGAGTGTTTTTCTCCTTAAGAATAACCTACTATCCTTTATTAAGAAGTGGTTTTTTTTCATCATAGAACGGGTAGTCGTTCTGTTTTCCATCAAAAATTACCAATCGCTGTATAAATTTTCTATTGGAAGTCCAGGGTATGATTTGCTGCAAAATCCTCTCGTTAAGTCTGCTGATATAATCCATTTACATTGGGTCAATTTTGGATTTGTAAGTATTAATGAAATCGCCAGGTTATCTATAGCAAAACCTGTCATTTGGACAATGCACGATATGTGGGCTTTTACTGGGGGATGTCATTATGCCTTAAAATGTGATTTATATCAAAAAGAGTGTGGGAGTTGCTTTTATTTAAGGAATAACTCTTCATTGTCTCATCGAGTTCTTACCAAAAAAACTCAGCTTTGGAAACAAAGGAAATTTAAACTGGTAGCTACAAGCCAGTGGTTAGCAAATTGTGCAAATAAAAGCACACTGTTCAACTCCCAAAATATCGAAGTTCTAAGTACCCCTATTGATACTGATACCTTTAAGCCTTTAGCTAGAAGTGGTCTAAAGAATAGCTATGGACTTAATGAAAAAAGATTTTATGTATTATTTGGAGCAGTGGATCTAGCTGATGAACGAAAAGGTTTTAAATATCTCTTGGAGGCAATAGGAGTACTTAGAAGTGAAATCCCGAGTCTTCACCTCCTGACTTTTGGTAAATTAGATGATGAACTTTTACCTGCTGATATCGAACACATCTCTTTTGGTCAAATAAGTAGTTTGAATAAGCTTAGCGAGATTTACAATTTGGCAGATGTCTTTGTTCTTCCTTCAATTCAAGATAATTTACCCAACACTGTTATGGAATCATTGGCATGTGGTGTTCCTGTAGTTGCCTTTGATTGTGGTGGGGTGAATGATATGATTGATCATTTGAGTAATGGCTATTTAGCAAAGAACATGGACTCCAAGGATCTTGCAGATGGGATTTTACATTTTTATCAGAGTAAAATACACCTTTCGTCAGCTAGTAAATTGGCAAGAAACAAGGTTGTAAGCTGTTTTTCAGAGGGGATAGTGGTGAAGAAACATCTTGAAATTTACCAAGACCTTATTGATAATCATTCTGAAGTTTTATAAGCTCCATTTTTAATAAACCTAAAAATAAAATAGAAGTGCATTAATAACACCCTGATGAGGCTAAAGTGTTTTGTCAAAATTAAAAATCTCTCTTTCCAACATTTTAATAGCTGAGTATCTGAAATGCCTCCTTGTAAATATTTAGCAATTGGATCTTCTATCTTGACTATTTCCTTACACTTTTCAAGTATATCTAATTGCCAAAGGATATCAGCACTACACTTATAGGTAAGGTCATATTGTAAACACAAAGACCTTTTAGGTATAAAAGACTGATGACTAACTACCTGACCATTTAGGAAATCTTTTTTTGTTAGTTTTTCCGGTAGTTTTCTACTTGTCAGTTCAGTTCTACTACCTATTGGTTGACGCTCTCTATTGAGAATTATCGTTTCTCCATAAAAAAGGTCAGCGTCTGCATTTTTGGAAAAGATACTTTCCAAAGTACTTGGAGAATAAAGCTCATCTCCTGCGTTTAAAAAAAGAATGTATTTGCCACTGGCAATCTTCAAGCCTTTATTCATCCCATCATAAACTCCATTATCAGGCTCGGAGATTACTTTGGTCACGTGATGATCATAATTTGAAATGAGTAGAGTAGTGTTATCCGTACTTCCTCCATCTATTATTATGTACTCGTACTCAGTAAATGTCTGATTGATAATGCTTTCTATGGTAGGACTGATGTATTTTTCAGCATTATATGTTACAGTGATAATAGATAGTATCGGATTGTGCGAGTTCATTCATTTTTCCTGTTTCCAATGTATTCGTATATTGAGGGTGAGTTTCTGAAAAGCCCTAGTTTAAATTTTATTACTCTTAATATCTCAAAGATAATTTTATAGTTGTATAACCAATTTTTTTTCATCGGATATACACTAGTCCTTTTGTTGTTTTTCAGTTGATCAAAGAGCTCTTTCCAATGACTCATTATTTTATCTTGGGCGAACTTTTGCGTTACAAATACTTTCCCATTTTTGCCCATTGCTTGGCTTATGGCTGGGTTTTTTAATAACAAGACAATCTTCTCAACTAGTTGAGTTTCATTTTTCACTAAAAAGCCAGTCTCTTTATCAATAACAGTATCCAGGTTTCCGTAGCGCTTGCCTGCCACAACAGGTGTGCCGCTGGCTTGAAATTCAATAGCACTACCAGGACATACTTCACTATTTCCATGAGGGTTTATCACTCCCACAGTAGCTTTTTTCAGATAATCTATTTTTTCTTCACCAAGCAGGCCCAGAAATTTTACAGATTCCAATATCCTTCCTTCGTCATCCTTCAGGTAAGAACTGAACAGGTTTTCATAATCTTTTTCAGCAATGCCTAATTCTCCAAGTTTTTGTGTAGAATCATAAAGTCTCCCTGATCCAATGACGTACAGTTTTGCGTCAGGGGATTCTTTTAAAATTTCTTTCCAGGCCTTTGCCATTAAATGAAAGTGTTTAGCGGGCACCAAACTTCCTAAAAATACCACCAGGTTATTGTCTTTTGATATGGCCTGTCCGGAAGCATAAGGATTAGTATCAAAGCCATTAAATATTACTGTAGACTTCAGGATTACAGGATGGTCTCTCAAAATATCCAAAACTTCATGACCAGCAAATATGACTCTCTTTATTTTGTCAGATGAAGAAAGGTATTTGAGCATTTGGGGTGGAGGGATATTGTGACACCACGCTAAACATTTTTGGTTGTCCGGCAAATAGTCAGTAATTCGTTCTACTCCAGGTTTCCAAATGAAATAATCAAACTTCTGTATTTTGGAAATCTGGGTGAGTTCGCTGGTATCATTGATGGTCAGTTTCCGGATACCGTTAGGCAGACACTTGGCTCCAAATGTAATTATTAACCATTCTATTTCATTAGGGTAATATTTATTGAAGTAGTAGGGGAGGGTAATGAAATTAAACTGGGTTCCACCTATACCAGGATTTCCCTTTTCAGGGTTAGATACATCTATATGAATGTTTTTGTCATTTAAGTAAAGGGCTATCTTGAGCATTAGCTTGAGTTTTTACATCGGGTAGCCAAATTCTGAAAGTGGGAGGTCGAGTTCTTTTTCCACATTTTGATTGCACTCTCTAAAATAATTAGTAAGAAAAGCCGTCGTTGAGCCAGAAAATTCATATTGAGCTTTTTTGCCTTTTTTCATTTTTTCCTTTAACATGGTGATTAATGGTGTTGGAATGTAATTCGAAATAGGAAACTCTCCCATGATTTTTTTCTTCATATTACGAATAGTATTATATCGCAAAGAAACACCTGTGTTTTCAGGCTTTAGGCTTTTTAATAGTTTAAGTGATATTTTTGGATCAAGTCCAGTTCCTTTGTGCAGCTTTGAAGAGAATCTCTCAGGATTATGGATCATGTCTTCAAAAAGAAGAGGAGTGACATGGTCAACTCCAAAAAGTTCCTGACATTTTTTTGTCATTTTGAAAAAATCAAGGGAGTCAAGGAAGCTGTGCTCAAGGAAATTGGTTTTCCTAACCCATTGATCTAATGAAAATGGTTTTCCATGGATCAAGTTTTCAGGGTCAAATGGATGTTCTCTATATTGTGATTTAATTAGGTCTAGTTGGTTTCTGAAAATGAGCACTATATGTTCAATGTTAAGTTCCTTTAATCTAAAGAGTTTATCATGGATCTTAGGAAATGAAAAGAACACACTCGTAATGAATTCATTACTCAAAACATTGATTTTTTCTGTGGTTGATATTTCTTCCTTCAGGTAGGGGGTGTATACTTCTGCTTGAAAGTCAGTTTGATGAACTAAATCATGGTGAAATTGAATTAAATGCTGATTATTTAGATAATTACTATTTATTTCTATTTTGGCTGAGGAACCGGTATTCTGGGTGGGGTAAATTCCTAAAAAGTTTATATCAGGGTGAAGATTGAAAAACTGTTTTTGTAGGGCGCTGCTACCTGCTTTTGGATAACCAATATGAAATAGAATCATGTTTAAAAAATCATGTTTTTGATTAGCTTCCCTTTCAACAATCAAGAGTCTTAAACATAAGCTATTGCCTTACATCTGTTGAGTAACTCTTTGTTATCTTTGATTTCTTCTATTAACTTATTGGAATAAACAATATGACTTTTCTTTGACCAGCCTCCTTCTCTATTAGGATCATCATCTTCCCAGTTTTCTCCATATTCTTCTGTGAAATATTCTTCAACCTTAGAGGGAATATTAAATTCCATTCCATAAAATTTTATCGTTTGCAAATTTTTAAAATAGCTAAGTGGGATAACAACCATCCCATATCTTGTTTTGCTCCTCATCCATTTATTGGAAAGAGAGATTACTAGATTTTGAGTCGTTTTTTCTGAAAGGAGATTAGCTAATTTGGCTAGTAAAAGACCAAGATAAGTGATCTTAAACCGTTTAAAGATTGTCAGTGTCATTAATCTTTTGAAATATAATATATCTATGAGTTCCCATAAAAATCTTGTGCTCAAATTATCGCTTTTATGAATAGCTCTAATTATATAGTTATTTTTTACTTTATAGAATTTAATGTCAACAGGCATTGTATTTCTTTTTACAGTGACCATGCCTTTTATTTCCTTATTAACGGGGTCAAATCTTTCCTGTATAAGGAATCCCTTTTGCTGTAACCTTGGAATAGCAGAAGTAAACGCATCTCTATTTGAGGCAAATACACCCAAATCTATATCGCGATCTCCAGGTAATATACTCCCTCTAGTCATGCACCCCAATAGTGTACCACTCATTAACCAAAATTCAAGACCGTGGGATTCAAAAACTTCTTTCAAATCTCTTAAGTCCTCTATTGCTCCTTTTTCAATTTTTGAAAGGTCTTCGAAATCGAAATTTTCATTTGGACTCCCTTTAATACTTTTCTTATTATCTGATATTGACTTTTTTGAGCGCATTTTTCGCAAAACTTTTCAACTCTTTAGAAATATTTATGAAATATATAGTACCTATAAACACTACTGTTATCAATGCTGAGCGTATTCCAATGGCCAGTATTGGATTTATTTCTAATGGAATATAATAAAATATTAAACCCACAATGATGCTAACTAAAAGCAACTTAAGATGATTTGCATCAAATATTTTCAACGCGAGTTTTCTTTTTATTATCAAGTATTTTAAACACTGGTCTATAACCACAGTAATTAATGATGCTAAAGCGGCTCCATTTAATCCAAATACGGGGATTAGAGAAATGCTGAGTAAAATTAATAGTATAGTGCTTAACAGAAGAAAATAAAGCATATATTGTTTGTGATTTGAATACATTAATATATCACTATTCGGACCGAAGAACATACTAATGACTTTTGATAGTCCGATTATAACTACCACAAAATAGCCTTCTTGAAGTTGATCTCCTTTTGGTATCAAATTGAACAAATCCTGGAGATTGGTAATAATCCCGATAGCAATCAAAATACTTATAATTCCAAGGTTAATACTTGCTCTCTGATAGATATTCTCAATATTTCTTATATCGTTCTTTTGAAAGTTATCAGATATCAGGGGACCAATTACCTGGCTGGCGGCTCTTTTGGGCATTTCAATAATAATACCTAAAAAAGCGCAGATTGTAAATATTCCAGTTGCCTCAAGACCCAAATACGATGAGATTAAAACAAGATTAATATTAGCCATTATGGAAATGCCTATGCTTAAGCCGAGACTGTAAGCTGAAAATGAAAATGAGTTTTTAAGCAGTGATTGGTTTAATGTTAAGAAATTAAGTGATGGTCTGAACCTATATTTGAGACAAATAAAAACAAGGAAGATTAATGTATTAAAAAAATAGACTGCCGTAAGTAAGTAAATGACCATATCAAAAGAAATGAGTTTCAGTCCAAACAGAATGATGAAAGCCAGGCTTCCAATTCTCAGGAAGACTTCTTTGAGAATTGAAGGGAAAATGATATTTAATTCTGATCTGCTGAGAGAAAATAGATACTCGAAATAAGATTGTGATATGAGGATCAGTAAAGAAATATGAATGTATTGAATATACTCTGAAGATTTCTCTTCGAAAAGACCAGCAAAAAAATCATGAAATCCTAATATGACACATCCTACTAGAAGGTTAGCTACTCCGACCATTATCAATTGCAAGGTAATGAATTGATTTTTTTGGTCCCTATTAGCTTCTAGATGGGGGTAAAATTTCACAAGGGCTCCACCCATGCCCAATGCAGCAAACGGTATAAGCATTGCGCTATTAGATTGAATAAGCCTTATAAGCCCAATCTGATCTATATCCAGATAAGTAGGCATAAATAGCAGAGTATTCAGATAACCAACTACAATACCAGCATACATGATGGCTGATCCCCAAAAACTCTGCCTGATGACTACACCCATATTTCTTCAGATCCTTCTTTTAATCGATCTTTTAAAGCTTTGCAATTTCTGCATTTTATTTCATGTGGTCAAAGCTTAAAAGCTATTGATTTGGGAAATCATCGATGGATAGCATGCTTTTAAAGATTTGTATAAAGCATACTGATCATTTGTATTTACTTTGCCAGGGTGGAAAACATTCTACCGTTTGTTGCATTCCGGTCATGAACTATAAGATACCATTATCCAAACCCTACACAGATACCCGTGAGATTGAAGTTATAAAGGAAGTACTGGAATCATCCGTTCTGAGCCTCGGACCAGGGACTGAACTTTTTGAACAGCGATTGGCAGCTTTGGTTGGAAGGAAATACGGAGTAGCTGTAAACTCAGGAACATCCGGGCTGCATCTTGCTGTAAAAGCATTGGGTCTGGGAGAAGGGGATGAAGTGATCACTTCCCCTTTTTCTTTCATAGCTTCTGCTAACTGTCTTCTTTACGAAAAAGCCAAACCGGTTTTTTGGGATATAGAGGAGGATACCTTGGGCATGGATCCGGATATGATAAGTAGTAAGATTTCTGAAAAGACCAAAGGAATATTGCCGGTTCATGTGTTTGGACAACCGAATAAGGCTTTACCAGAAATGGTTAAACTTTCTGAAGACCATGATCTGAAAATCATTGAGGATGCCTGTGAAGCTCTCTTTGCAGAATATGATGGAAAGCCAATTGGTAGTTTTGGTGATGCTTCCGTTTTTGGCTTTTATCCAAATAAACAAATTACTACGGGTGAGGGGGGGATGGTCGTCACTGATAATGAAGAAGTGTACCGTACGATTAAGAGTTTGAGAAATCAGGGGCGCTCCAGTATGCAAACAATGGAGTTCACCCAGTTGGGTTACAATTACCGCATTAGTGAGCTTACTGCCGCGTTGGGTCTGGCACAGCTGGAGAAAACAACAGACATTAAGAGAAAGCGAAGTGCGGCTGCTGAACTTTACCTGGATGAACTGCAGAATGTAGACGAAATAGTCTTACCAAAACAGTTTCCAAATATGGTTCATTCCTGGTTTTTGTTTACAATCAGGGTGCGATCGCAGTGGCGTGACTTGCTGGTGGATTCTCTTAACAAAAATGGGATTCAATGTAAAGCCTATTTTGACCCCTGTATTCATCTGCAGCCATTTTACCGGAAGAAGTTTGGGTATAAAGAGGGGGACTTTCCTGTAGCAGAGCAGGTCAGTAAAGAAATAATGGCATTGCCTTTCTATACCGGAATAGCTGCTGACGAAATCAAAATAGTGGTTAATACCTTGAAATCAGCCATTCATAGTCTCAGATGAGTGTGTTTCTTATCCTTTAAATTTGCATCATGAAGTCCTTGAAGGAAAAATCTGTTTTAGTAACCGGAGGAACGGGCTCTATTGGAAGGGCCCTGATTGATGATCTCATTCACAGGGATGAGATCAGAAGTGTTACAGTATTTTCCAGGGATGAGCATAAGCAATGGGAACTGGAAAACCGCCTGAATAGTGCAAAACTCAGATGCATCTTAGGGGACATCCGCGATCAGGAAAGGGTGGCCGAAGTAATGGAAGGGCATGATGTAGTGGTCCATGCTGCAGCACTTAAGCATGTAGAAAAAGGAGAATTATTTCCTTCTGAGTTTCTTAAGACCAATGTATTGGGAACTGAAAATCTAATTAGGGCGGCAAGAAAGCATAGCCCCGAAACGTTTCTTTTCCTGTCCACCGATAAAGCCGTAAACCCAACCAGCAACTATGGTTCAGGGAAACTTACGGCTGAGAAGATGATCACAAAAGCCAATGAGTCCGGAGATGCCAGATTTTTATCGCTTCGTTTAGGCAATGTATTCGGAACTCGAGGGACAGTTGTACATCGGTTTTTACTTTTACAGGATCGTGAGCGTGGGATATTTCATGTAACCAACCCTGAGAATACCCGGTTTCACCTGACTATAGACGATGCTGTACAACATATTTATTATGCCCTTAAAAAGGCTGTAGGTGGAGAGATTATTGTACCAAAACTTAAAAGCTTTTTATTATCAGACATGGTGAAAGCAGTGGACCCAAAATGTGAGGTCATTGTTTCCGGCTTGAAGCGAGGAGAGAAGAAGCATGAGATGTTGTTGGCGGAGAGCGAGCTAAAAAACACCATCGAGAATGATCATTATTATATTATCTCTCCGGAGATTAATGAATCAGCCAGATACGATATTCATAGGGAATATGGCGCTTCGAAAGTTGACGAATCCTTGGTTTACAGCTCTGAAACTACCGAGAGACTCACACAAGAAGAACTGAAAGAGCTAATATCACCTGTTAAAGATTTAGCGGAGAATTTCTAGAAGCTTGTTTATGTCTTCCTCTGAATTATAAAAAAGAGGAGATACGCGAATAAAGTCTTTCTGCTTGCTTGTTTGGATTTTTGCTTCTGCGAGTTGATCATATGCTGTCTCACTTGCCTGGAAACTTGTGATGGATGATCGTGAATCATGAAATTTTATTTCTCTGGTTTTACTTTCCAGCCCTTTGATCAGGAAATCCTTCAGTTTCTTATTATGATGTATTTCACCTTGTACCATGGGGTCCCCAGGTCATTGTTACCGAGGGAAAATCATCCTTCAGACAGATTACAGGCTTCCTGGGTAGGTATTGAGCTGCCAGATTATACCCAAGGGAAACATTCGGGAGAAAAAACACCTGGTCAGACTCTGCACCGATAAGCTTAGCTGCTTTGGTTCTGGTACCCTCATAAAGATTGCTCCAATGATCAAATCCCCAGCTTCCATGAGTTGAAACGTGATCCAGGAATTTTTTTTGAGCGAAGGAAACCTCCGATGGAAGGGCACAGTACCTGGCTGTATTCAGGTAGGTGTATTCTGATAGTATTGGAAATCTTGAATGGTAGCCAGAAAAATCCATTTAGCTTGCTAATTCATAGACTACAGGTCCTGTGGCTTAAAGAATTAATTAACAGTAAGTTAAAGGTTCTCAATAAAGAATTCGTTCCACGTCGGCCTGGATTATCCAGGTTAGCCAAAGAACCAAAGTTTTATCGCCAATCCCAAAACAGTAACCACCAGAATTAGCCGGATCCACTTATCATCTTTTCCCACCGACCAGCGACTGGCTATCCACCCGCCTGCGGAGTTGCCTGCTGCGAGCGTAAGTCCATAATCCCACCGCACCTGGTCCTCCCACATGAAAATCCCCAGTGCTACCAGGGTATAAGCCACGATCACAAAGGATTTTATAGCATTGGTCTTAGCCATGTTGAATCCGTGAATACCTGTAAGCGTAGCAATGATCAGGAAGCCTACACCTGCCTGAATAAACCCGCCATAGAAACCGATGAGAAAGAAAAAACCAATAGCAGCAATTTTACTTTTCTTAGTGAAACTTTCAATACCGGCATTTTTTGTGATATAAGGTTTTAAAACGGTCAGGATGATCACTATGACCATCACGATGGCCAGTATCTTATTGAAGAGCTCATTTCTGATATCCACGGCATAGAATGCACCAATAACACATCCGGGAATTGCTGCGATGGATAACCAGAGCGCGTAAGGGTAGGCACTCACTCCTTTACTTCTGAATCCGGAGACAGACATCACACTTTGCAGCATAACCCCAATCCTGTTTGAGGCGTTGGCTTCACTGGAAGGGAGCCCCAGAAAAATAAAGAGGGGTAGCGTGATCAATGAGCCTCCTCCGGCGAGCGTATTGATCACTCCGGTAAACAGTCCGGCTCCCAAAAGCAATAATGCATCAATCCAGGTCATACGGTGATTTTGAGATCTGTTTTATGACAGGGTAGATCATCGGGGCAAATTTCTAATAATTCCTGGTGATTCATATTTAAAACCGGATGGATTTCGTTTGGAGCAACTTCTACCAGGGGCATAAGTGTAAACCTTCTCATCTGAATGCCAGGATGAGGAATGATTAAGTTTTCTGTCTTGACCTCCAGGTTGTTGTAATACAGAATATCTATGTCGATGATCCGGGACCCCCATTTTTTGATTCTTTCGCGACCCATTTGCTGCTCCGTCCTGAGACACGCATCCAGCAAACTTTCCGGAGCATGGATGGTGTCTATTCGCAAGACCATGTTTAAAAACCAATCCTGATCCTCTTCACCCCAGGGTGCTGACTCATAAACAGAGGAGGAGTCTACTACACTCATTTCATAAGCTTCCAGTATATCCTTTGCTTGCTGCAGGTTTTTTAACTTATCCCCCAGATTGGTTCCTAAAAGAAGAAAAATCCCTTTCATCAAACAATTATGGTCAATTGACAGTGTTAATTTCCATGTGTTCAAAAGTTTGGTGAAATTAGCGGTTTGCTGCTCAACTTTGATCATTCGTGGTTGGTGTGGCTCAATATTTGGGTTGAGCATCATGCTCATTTCACGTATAATTACTTTTGTAAAATAGCATCATTTTAAAAAAATAATATGGCATTTCTGCGTAATCTATTAGCCACACTTACCGGGCTGGTTATATTTTCGATAGTTGGTTTTTTCATCCTCATAGGCATCATCAGTGCAATATCTGCTTCATCTGAGGCCGTTCCTGATATACCGTCAACCTCGGTTTTGCACCTGAACTTAAATGGAGTGGTGGTGGAAAAAGCTTTAGATGACCCGCTGCAAGAGATCCTGGGCAGGGGACCAACTCCGATTAGTCTCGTTGACCTTTTAGCTGCGATTGAGGCGGCTAAAGATGATGACCGGATAAAAGGGATATACCTCGAGCCCAAGTTTTTATCTGCCGGAAGTGCCTCTTTACAGGAAATAAGGGATGCAATACTGGATTTTAAGTCTACAGGTAAATTTGTCTATGCTTATGGTGAATACCTGAGTGAGGGAGATTATTACCTTGTTTCCACGGCAGATTCCATTTACCTCAACCCGCAAGGTTCCCTTGAATTTAATGGGCTCACTGCCAGTGTGACCTTCTTCAAAGGTCTTTTTGACAAACTTGAAATAGAGCCTGAAATCTTCAGAGTAGGGGAATTTAAGAGTTTCGTAGAGCCATTCATCCGCAAATCCATGAGTGATGAAAACCGCCTTCAGCTGAGTGAATTGATCAACTCCGTATATTCTACCTACCTTCAAAACGTTTCTGACTCCAGGGGAATAGAGGTGCCAAGGTTAAAATCCGTATCGGATCAAATGGAGGTCCGTTTTCCGGAGGATGCCGTCAAGGTGGGGTTGATTTCCAGGGTGGGCTATGAAGATGAGCTCATTAAGTCCATAAAATCAAAAATGGAGCTCGGTGAAAGCGATAAGTTGAAGTTGACAGGCATTCGGAAATACATGAAGGCCAATGTTGGAGGCAATTATTCAAAGAACAAGATTGCGGTGATTGTGGCGAATGGAGAGATTGTAATGGGCGAAGTAGATGATGCTGTAGGAGGGGAGCAGTTTGCCAGAGAGATCCGGGAGGCCAGGGAAAGTAAATCCGTTAAAGCGATCGTATTAAGAGTCAATTCACCTGGAGGCAGTCTTACGGCCTCCGATATGATCTGGAGGGAGATCATGCTTACAAAAGGCAAAAAACCAATCATTGCTTCCATGTCAGATGTGGCTGCATCGGGAGGTTATTATATCTCTATGCCTTGCGATACCATAGTGGCGCAGCCCAATACCATTACAGGATCCATCGGGATTTTTGGTATGCTTTTCAACTTTGGAAAATTTCTGGATAACAAACTGGGAATTACTACCGATAAAGTAACTACCGGTGAGTTTTCTGATCTGATAACCGTAACCCGCTCACTTACTCCTTATGAGCGCTCCATTATCCAAAGCCAGGTAGAGGCTGGGTACAATACCTTTATAACCAAGGCTGCTGAAGGTAGGGGAATGACCGTGGAGGAGATCAAAAAGGTAGCCGGAGGACGTGTCTGGACAGGAGAGCAGGCCATGGACCGGGGGCTTGTGGACATGCTGGGCTCGCTGGAAGATGCCATTACCCTGGCGGCAGAAAAGGCCGATGTGGCTGATGATTACAAGGTAAGCTACTATCCGAAGCAAAAACCACTGATGGAAAAGCTATTAACAGAACTGAGTGGAGCCAGGTCCGCCTACTTTAGTGTGGGAACGCCCGTCACGCCATACCTGGAAGATATCAGATCCTTACAAAGAATGACCGGTTTACAGGCCCGTCTTCCTGGAAATCTGGAAATAAATTAAGCGGTATTTTTGGTGATCATTTAAACCTCATTAACTTCCCAGAAGAAAATAAGAGCAAATGGAAATAAGGAACGACTGGACCAAAGAAGAGATAAAAGAAATATTCAATAAGCCTGTATTGGAGCTTATTTATGAAGGAGCTTCAGTTCACAGGAAGCACAACAACCCATCTGAAGTTCAGGTGTGTACATTGCTATCGATCAAAACCGGCGGATGTCCTGAAGATTGTTCTTATTGCCCACAGGCAGCCCGGTATCATACAGATGTGAAGGTTCAGAAGCTTCTGGATGTGGATTTAGTCCTGGACAAGGCAAAACAGGCAAAAGAGAATGGAAGTACTCGTTTTTGTATGGGTGCCGCCTGGAGAGAAGTACGGGATAACAGGGATTTTGATAAAGTCATCCAAATGGTTTCAGGAGTGAATGCCATTGGCCTGGAGGTATGCTGTACCCTTGGTATGCTGACCGAAGATCAGGCAAAGCGCCTGAAAGAAGCCGGTTTATATGCATACAACCATAACCTGGACACTTCTGAAGATCATTATGAAGAGATCATCAGTACACGGGCGTATGATGATCGCCTTGATACCATCGATAATGTGAGGAATGCGGATATTTCTGTTTGCTCAGGCGGAATAATAGGGATGGGTGAAACCAATGAAGACCGGATTGCAATGCTTCATACTCTTGCGACTATGGAAAAACACCCTGAATCTGTTCCGGTAAATGCTTTGGTACCTGTGCCCGGCACACCCCTGGAGAAACAGCCAAAAGTCTCGGTATGGGATATGGTGCGTATGATTGCCACAGCGCGTATCTTAATGCCTAAGGCTATGGTTCGTCTGTCCGCAGGACGTGTAAGGATGTCAGTTGAGGAGCAGGCTTTATGTTTTTTGGCAGGAGCCAATTCGATTTTTGCCGGAGACGAGCTGCTAACCACTCCTAATCCGGATGTGAACGAGGATAAGCAAATGTTCCAGACATTGAACCTGAAGCCGAGAGAGGCTTTTACTAATGAAATGAAAACAGGAGCAGAAAAATCTGCCGCTAACTTCCTTGCTTAGCAGATAGTAAGGAAGTTGTATATTTGCTGATAACCTGAAGAGTAGCCACTTCAGGCAGTTTTAAAAATTGCTGATGAGACTTAAAATAGGAAATAAGCTTGCATTGGTGATGATAGGACTGTCCGTAGTGGTGATAGTCTTATTATCCTCCCTTTTTTATTACCAATTTGAGCTTGCCGTTCAGGAACGTGTCTTATTGCAGCTTTCCTCAGTAAAGCGTCTCAAGGTTTCCCAGATAAAAGATGAGCTGAATGCTCACCTGGAAGCTATTCGTAGTTATAAAAACCACTCCGATTCCTCTATTCTTACTGGTCAGCAGTTTTTTCATGTAGGGCTGCTGGATAATTCTGCCCCTCTTGAGAATTATTCATTTTCAATTCCTCAGAATTTTAATAATGGTGAAGTTTATGTGCAGGACCTCACCACTCAGGACAGTAGCGGACTTATCACCCTGGCATTTATCACAGGCTATGAGGGGGGATATTTGGTGGGGTTAGCCAAGCCGGACATTCAGTCTGTGCTCCTGGAAAGGACCGGGCTGGGTGAGACCGGTGAGTCTTATCTGGTAGGCAGAGACTTTCTTATGCGCTCGACATCCAGATTTTTCCCCGATCAAAGGCCAACGGAAATAACGGTGGAAAGTACAGGTGTAAAGCAAGCATTAAATGGCAATCCCGGATCCGGACTCATAGAAGATTACAGAGGGGTAGAAGTCTTCAGCTCTTATGAAAAGCTTGATTTTCACGGACTGGAATGGGTCATCCTTTCAGAAATTGACAGGCAGGAAGCCTTCATCCCCTTAGGAAGGCTAAAAGATAATTTCCTGATCATTCTTTTTATCATCATTCTTTTCATTCTGACAGCATCCTACTGGCTGGCAAGGCAGATCGTAAAACCTATTCTGGTGATGGAGTCCAAGCTAACCGAGATGTCATTAGGCAATATTGATCAGAGTATACCTGAAAAGAAGCGCCAGGATGAAATCGGTAAAATGTTTGCTGGTCTTGGAAGACTGGTAAATGCGTTGCACCAGGCTGTAGATTTTGCCAGGCAAATTGGTGGAGGAAATTTTGAGGCAGATTACTCACTGCTTAGCAAAAATGATAAACTCGGACAGGCTCTGCTTCAGATGAAGTATGAGCTCAAAAAACTTAAGAAAAATGAAGCGCGGCTGGTTATAGAAAATCAGAAGGCAATAATCAATGGTGAAGAGACGGAGCGTTCCAGGCTTTCGCGGGAGCTGCATGATGGCCTGGGTCCGCTTCTCACTACCATACGTATCAAAGTGCAGGTAGCTGAGATACCGGATGCTATGCGCAAGGAGTTATTCAGGGCCATTGATGAAACCATCAGGGAAGTCCGCAGAATGTCAAATAACCTTATGCCCAGTGTTTTGGAGGACTTTGGGGCAGGAGAGGCTATTGGCAATCTTGTGAAGCACATGACAAGAGAGGAAATGCGGATTCTTTACCGCTATGAAAACCTGGAAGGCCTGGAGCTTCCTAAAAGTATTAACATAGCACTGTATCGAATTGCCCAGGAGTCTTTAAATAATGCCATTCGTCATTCCAGGGCATCAGAAGTTCGTATCTCGCTTACAGAGTTTGAGGACAAAGTCAGTCTTTTCATTTCTGATAACGGCATAGGGTTTAACCTGGATCAGAACTACCAGGGGAGGGGGCTCATCAATATCAAAGAAAGAGTCAAACTGGAAGATGGTCTCCTGGATATTCAGTCAGATGAAAGCGGTACAAAGATAGAAGTAGAAATACCCATAAAATGAGTAAAATAAAAGTAATTATCGTAGATGATCATCAGCTTTTCAGGGAGGGGATCAGATCACTCTTTTCAGCTCATAATGATGTTGAGATTATCGGTGAGGCAGCTTCTGCTGATGAGCTTTTCGAGGCGCTTAAGGTCTTGAGTCCCAACATTGTGTTGATGGATATTTCTCTACCGGGTACAAACGGCCTTGAGGTCATTAGTAAGTGCAAGAAGCTTTATCCGGGCATCCGGTTTATTGTTCTCACCATGCATGATGATGGACAGTATGTAGTAAAAGCTGTAAGGAGTGGGGCTTATGGTTACCTGCTGAAAAATGCCGATGAGAAAGAGCTGACCGAGGCAATAAAGGCTGTTTCTTTTGATAAAAAGTACTTCAATCAGGAGATCTCACAGCTCATGGTAGGCAATATGGCCCTGGAGGGAGATAGTCACAAAAAACTCTCTGACAGAGAGATGGAAATCCTGCTTTTAGTATCCGAAGGAAAAACCACGAAAGAAATAGCCGCCGAGCTTTTTGTGAGCACCAGGACGGTAGAAACACACAGGGTAAATATGATGAAGAAGCTCAATGTGCAGAATACGGCAGAATTGATCAAGAAGGCAGTGAAGCTAAAACTCATCTAGCATCCGTAAAAATACGGATAGCAAAATACCATTTTTTCCAGAGCTTCAGAAGGGGTTATTTGTGCGTATTTAGTACTAAGCAAAAACTAAATACAAGGCACCATGAGAAAATACACAACATTAATCGCACTGAGTCTGCTGATCACGTTTGCCGGGTTTGCCCAAACAGGCGGGTTAAAAGGCCCGGAGGCTAAAAACTATAAGCCCTGGAAAAATCCTAAACCAGCTGAACCGGTGATGATATCAGTTAAAAAGAAGGACGTTAAAGGGCCTGAGGCCAAGAATCAACGACCATTGCAGATGACCTCAAAGACAATTGTAGCGGAGACTTCTGCTCCAAAGGAAAAATTGATGGGACCGGCTGCTAAAAATTATAAGCCATGGGATAAAGTGAATGATTCTCAGTTAGCAGAAGCCGAAGCTCCTGAAATAGAATAGATAATCAGTTGGCATAGTTATACGGAGGAAAAGCCCCCTAACCGATTCGGTTAGGGGGCTTTCTTTTATTCATCAGAAAATGAAGGGGCCGATGGGGGGTATATAAAATTCATCAAACCCATACTCCATAAAGGGGCTTTTTTAATTTATACACTATTCATCTCGCAGGGATTCCACAGGATTTCTGGTTGCTGTCCTTATCGCATGGTTGCCAATGGTGATCAGCGTAATGATCAATGCCCCGATCGCAGCGAGCAGGTAAAGCTGGAAGTCCAGATTGATCCTGAAGGCAAACTGATTGAGCCAGTTTTGCATTACATAAAAAGATAGGGGGGTAGCTACAGCAAATGCGATGGAGATCAAAATCAAGAACTCTTTAATAATAAGCACCAGAATGTTGGGAACTGATGCGCCCAGTACTTTTCGGATACCAATTTCTTTGGATCTAAGCTCAGTATTGAAGGCAACCAGACTGAGTAAACCCAGACAGGAAATAACAATTGCAATAAGCGTGAAGTAAAGCGTTAGCTTACTTACTAACTTCTCGCTTTTGTACCGGCTCTCAAATTCCCGGTCAAGGAAATCAAAATCAAACTTGCGGTCAGGATTAAACTCATGATGCAATGTTTCCAGTGATGCAATCGCTTCCCGGTGCATTCCCGGCTTTGTTTTTACCAGGATCATCCAGGATTCGGGGTCCAGTCTCATGATCAGTGGGTTGATAGGGGTGTGCAGAGAGCTGATATGAAAATTTTTCACCACCCCAATGATCTTCCCTTTGTTGCCCCAGAACTCGAGCGACTGGCCAACCGGGTCCTCAAATGCCAGCATCTTTGCAGTTTCTTCGTTGATCAGGTAGTTAGTGGAATCACTGGCAATTTCCGGGTCAAAATTCCTCCCGGCTATCAATGGAATATTCATCATATTGATAAAATTATGGCCAACTCCAAGCACCTTGAAATAGATCTCGGTTTCCGGGTCTTTTCCCTGCCAGGAAGGGTCAGAAGTGGAGCTCCCAACACTGGTAGGGTTACCATCTGATAGTGCAATTCCCTGAATGCCTGGCATGGAATGGAGCTTCTCCCGGTAGGTATTCAGTATTTGAAGGTTCATATCCCCGATACTAAGCATGATCACATTCTCTTTGTCCAGCCCGAGGTTTTTATTGAATACGTATTGCAATTGCTTATAGATGGTTACCGACCCTACGATCATGGTGATGGTGATCACAAACTGGAAAACGATCAACCCACGCCTGAATACAAAGTGTGACCTGTCGGCTTTCAAAATACCTTTCATTGACAGGATCGGGTTGACGGCAGCCATGTAAAATGCTGGATATAATCCTGATAGCACACCTATAAGTACTACAAACCCCATGACTAGCAGGATAAACTGAGGAGTAAAAAATGTCAGACTAATTTCCTTACCCGTGAGTATGTTGAAGTATGGGAGTAAAACAGCAACTGCGAAGCCTGATAAAATAGCAGCAAAAGAGACAATCAAAATGGCTTCCAGGATAAACTGGAGTCTGAGGGACCTGCGAAATGCACCCATCACCTTTCGGATACCTGTTTCTTTGGATCTTTTGGCTGACCTGGCGGTGGTAAGATTCATGAAATTCACTGCAGCTAATACCAGGATAAGGATAGCGGAGATAGATAAAAGGATCACATAGTCAATCCTGCCACCAGTCAGTTTACCATTTTCGTATTTCGAATGCAGATAAAGGCTTTCGAAAGGCTGGAGGAGGATCGGTGCGTTCTCCGTAACATCTTCTCTGTTTTCCCGGATTGCATTCACCACATTTTGGTTTGCTGTTTCGGTCGTATATCCATCCGCAATTTGTACATACATGTTGTGGTTATAGTTTCCCCATCGCTTTTGCGAGGGTTGGGTACGCAGCATGTACTCAAACGGGATGATAAAATCGAAGTGGACTGTAGACCTTGATGGGATGTTTTCGAACACCCCTGCAAGGGTAAACTGCCGACCGTACTTGTCGGTAATGGCTTTCCCGATCACATCCATGTCTTGCCAGTCTTCGCCAAAATAGCCGGATGCAGCTTTTGCCGAGAGCACTATGGATTCAGGTTGATCATACAAGAGTTGGTGGTTACCCCGGACAAACGGTATGGAGAAAATGTCAAATAGTTCTGCGGACCCGTAATGACCTTTTAACTCCAGGTTATCTGATTCTTTTTTCAGGATCAGCGTTGCCCCCCAGTTGGTTATGGCTGCCTTTTCGATCGCCGGATATTTCTGTTCCAGCACTTCCCTTAATGGTTGGGGAGTCGTTCGCCAGGTGTAGATCTTACCAGAGCTCTCCGCCTGGTTTACCAATACATAATGAATCCTTTCTACCTCCTCAGGCCATTGATTGTATTTTAATTCATCCTGCACCCACAGGTAGATCATCAGGCTCGCCGTGATCCCCAGGGTAAGCCCCAATACATTCGTTAACGTATAGCTCTTTTCTTTCTTAAATACCCGGAACGCTACTTTCAGGTAGTTGGATATGATGTGGAAGTTCATTTGAATTTTTGTTCTTTTGAAAGAGGAGGGACGAAAGAAGCGAAACACATCAATGACGAATTTCCTTCTTGCCAGGGCGTACCCCTTGGCCTCAAGGTTTTTATTGAATTTTTCGTGAAGGTCACCCTGGATCTCATCGATCAGATCTTCATGGCAGTACCATTCCAGGAATCGGTCGGCCCAGCGAGGAGGAGATATGAGAGGGTTTCCGTTCATGTCAGATTAAACTTAGGGGCAATGCTCCACAGCCCATCTCTAGTCTCCTTTAGTTCGGTGAGTATTTTATAGCCGGCTTTAGTGATCTCAAAGAGTCGTTTTTTCCTTCCGCCTCTTTCAGTTGTAGCCCCTCCCATCTTTGAAGAAAGCAATCCTTTTTTCTCCAGGCGATTTAGTACGGTATGTATTGCTGGTATGGAAATAGACTTTCCCGATCTGCTCTGGTATTCTTCTGCAACCGAAACTCCGTATGCCTCGTCCTGCATCACCAGTACAATTAGAAGAATGGTCTCCTCCAGAGACCCGATGCTCATATTATCCATTATACATATATTTAATTAACTATTGTATAACAAATATGCGAAATCTTTTTTAATTGGGTTGCATCAGTGTAGTAAAAAATGCTGAATACTATTTTCTCCTTTTCTTTCCTTTGAATCCGCCGCTGCGTCCTTTCCGAAATGGCCGTGGCTTATATTCCGGCCCTTCGCCTATATGGTCAGGTAGTTTGGCTTTAAGTACCGGGTTACCCAGCAGCTCTTCTATTGCCAGGAATTTGCCCTGCTCTTTTTCATTGATAAATGTAAAAGCTGCTCCCTTGGAAGCTGCACGAGCTGTCCGTCCTATCCGGTGGATGTAGTCTTCACCATCATTTGGTACGTCAAAGTTGATGACGATATCTATGTCCTCTATATCGATCCCCCTCGACAGGATGTCTGTGGCTACCAGTACGGTAAGTTTCCTGCTTTTGAACTGACTGAGCACGGCTTCCCGCTCTTTCTGTTCCAGATCAGAATGAATTTGTTCTACTGAAAGGTCGGTTTTTTTGAGCTCTCGTGTAAGTGCTTTAGCGCTGTCTTTTGTAGAGCAGAATACAATCACACTTCTTAGCCAGTCAGCCTTCAGTATATGCTTTACAAGCGCGATCTTTTGGGTGTCGTATACCACAAAAGCCGCCTGGACAATATTCTCATTAGGCTTTGATATGGCAATATTGATCTCTTCCGGATCTTTCAAAATGGTCTTTGCCAGTTTTCGGATCTTTTCCGGCATAGTAGCAGAGAACAGGAGGGACTGTCGCTCTTTTGGTACATAGCCGATTATTTTCATGATATCCTCATGAAATCCCATATCAAGCATGCGGTCCGCCTCATCCAGGATCAGGTATTTCAACTGACTGATCTTTACATACTTCATGTTCAGGTGTGCTATCAGTCTGCCCGGAGTACCTATGATAATATCTGCACCATGGGTGAGTGCCTTTTTCTCCCGGTTAAATGACTGACCGTCACCACCTCCGTATACAGCAATGGAACTCACTGAAGTGTAATAGGAGAGCCCTTCCAACTGCTGATCGATCTGCACAGCCAATTCCCGTGTTGGTACGATGACTAATGCTTTTATCTGGTCATCATCCGGTTCTTCCAGTATTTTATTGATTATAGGCAGCAGGAAAGCCGCAGTTTTACCTGTGCCGGTCTGTGCTGCTGCTATTACGTCTTTGCCTTGAAGTATTACCGGGATGGTCGCATCCTGGACAGGCGTTGCGTTTTCAAAGCCTATCGCCTCTATTCCTTCTAGTAGTTTAGGGTTTAGAGCAAATTCTGAAAATTTCAAATCTTTATATGTCCTTAATTTTGAGGCGTAAATTAAGCAAACTAATGGAGAGACTTCAAAAAGTGGGACCGATATAAAAAATAAAAAGGAATGGATCTGAAAAGACCACATTCCTGTTATAAATAACTACTGTCGTCCGACTAAATTTTAAATATTCAACAAAAGTACGTTTAAACAAAATGAGATTCCATCCGGGAAAAGATTTTTTCGAATCCTTCAAAACTACCCGTTCCACGTCGTCCCGTCCCCTGAAGGGGTGTTCGAAAGTCCCCTTTAGGGGATTTAGGGGCACCCGGATTAGGGGTAGATTTTGATAAATTTTCTTTGAAAACAAAATCTTTTCTCGGACGGTACTTATAAATATTATGACCTAAAGTCCCAGTACTTCTACCCCTTGCTCAAAAACTATGTCGACCGGAATGTTTTGTTCTTCCAGCCTATCAAGGTCTGACTGCAGTTCGTTACCGATGATTCCTTTTTCCTTGACCAGCTGATCCACACCTGCATAATCACCATCACCCTGAAGGGTAAGAATTTTTTCAGATAAGGCATTCATCGCTTCCTGCATCTTGTCAAAATTTACAGAATAAGTGCCGTTCTCATTTTTAGTAAAAGCGCCATACTCCTTAAAAAAATTGAAGCGGATCATATTGGCCTTACCATGGGCACTGGCTGCCCCAAACCGGATGGACCGGAAAATACTGGTCATGAAGGTGACGTAGTAGTCTTCCAGATCGCCATTGATCTCACCCTGCTCATGAAGCTGGGTAATCATATAGAGCCCCAGTACGTCTGCTTTACCCTCTTCCAGCGCTGAGCTGTGTTCCTGCAGTGCGGCTCTTACGGTTCCTTTGCCGTTGATCGTGTTTTTTATTCCAAGTCCGTGAGCTACTTCGTGAAACATGGTGTTACTAAAGAACGCATCAAATGTTATATGTTTTTGCTGCTCTTCAGCTATCAGGACTCTGGAGATCGGGACTAAAATCTCATCAAACTTTGCTCGCATGGCATTTTTCAGCTGAAGCCTTCTCGATCCCTTTTCAAGCTGTACCTCTTCATCATTTGGCAGGTTAATGGCAATGGTTTTTGAACCGGCATTGCAGTCTCCGGCATAGTATACCACATCGTAAGCGTTCAGGTCTGCATCGCTGCCAGGCTTTTCGGATTTGTATTTGTCCGGGACCGGCAGGCCCTTTTGAAGCTCCGGTAAAACCGCCGCATATTTTGACAGTCGGTCACTCCATTGTTTGTCTTTAATGAGCACATAGGCCTCATGGGCTGCTTTATAATTGAAAAGGTTGTCCTCATAATTTTCGATAGGGCCTATTACTACGTCGATACCATTTGTCTTCATGTCCATCCATGCCATATCGCTCGGCTGGTATTCATCAGTAAGGAGTGCCTGCGCGCGAAGTTCCAGGTACTTTTTCAGCCCCTGATCTTCTGCCAGCTCGGCACATTCCAGCAATATAGCCGAAGCTTTTTTCACCTCTTCTTCAAACATCTCGTAGTAGGGTACTGTGATGAGGTTTCCTGATTTGTCTCGCCTGATAAAGGTGTAAAGGCTGGCTTTTCCTTCCAGCTCTGCAGCTTCAAATTCGTCCTTTGTCATGTCTTTCGGATAGAAATTAGCCCCGGCTGGTTTGTGGCCCACTCCATCAATAAAAGGCTCATTATCATTCAGACGATCCCACGGACCATAATTGATCTTGATATAAGCTTTGGTTGCTTCATCAGATACAGCATCCATCAATGAATCTTTTTTGCCATAAGCTTCGTACCAAAAAAGCTCGTCCATGATTTTGGCAGCTTCTATGAGTTTAGGGATCATTAGCTTTTCATTCTCTGACAGCTGATTGAGGTCTGCGGTCAGTCGGACACTTTTGTAGTCTTCCACTTTTTCTGCCATTTCATTGCCGGGTGCTTCTTCAACTGATTCATTCTGAGGAGTAGTACAGGAATAGATCAGCGTGGATAATAAGAAAATGTAGGTTGTTGATCTTTTCATAGGGTTTTGGGTTTATGCACCGAAGTTAGGAAAAATTATTTCTAATGGGGCAAATGAAAAGAGCCGATTACTGTGCAATCGGCTCTGAAAAAATTTTACAGCAAGGCCTGGTTATTTAGTTACCTTATAAGCAACTATTCGGTTCCCAAAAAATGTAGGCACCAACAGGGTATTGCTGGAAGAGATAAATTCAATGTCAGCAGCATTATCTCCCACATTTTTGGTATCAAGGATTTTCTTTTTGTCATAGCCTGCTGTTACATAATAAACTTCACCGTTCCAGTTTGACACGAGAAAATCCACGCCGACTTTTACCACACCGTCACCTCCGGGTATGGAGTCTGCTACTGGCGTTACCTCCTGGGAAGCTACATCTATTTCATTGAATTTTCCCGAATTGAAAGTTGCCATCATCATTTTCTCTCCATCATAAAAGAGACCGTTTGGTCTTCCTTCCGCTTCAGCCCAGAGGCTTACTTCGCCACCGCTTAGTTTGTGGACCTTGTTAGTATTGGAATCACTGAAGTAAACGTCACCATTTTCATCTACAGTGATGTCATTTAGAAATTCCGCCCCTTCCACGGGTATTCTTTCTGTGATCTCACCTGAGGCGACATCTATTACCACTACTTCATCAATATTAGTTACATAGAGAGTTCCTTCGAACAGGCCCATTCCCTTTGGAGCGTCGATCTTAGTAATCCAATCCAGGTCTATGATCGAGCCGTCTTTGGGCGATACTTTTGCAATAAATCCATCCTCGTCCTGGGCATTGGGTGGGACTCCTCCTATGCAGGAAGCGTATAGTACATCGTTTGCCTCATCATACAATACAGATTCCACTGTAGAAAGTACAGTATCGGTTTCCCATAGTTTCTCCAGGGAAGCAGTTATTTCCTTCCCGGATTCCATGGTTTCATCACTGGCTGTTTCGCTTTTCTTCGTTTGGCAGGCCACAACCATAGCCATAGCCAAAGCAAATACGAAAGATTTGGTCAGGTATTTCATAGCTTTATTTTTTTCTAAATTTAGGCTTTCTATTGCATATAAATAAAAGAGGGGCGTATTTGTTCTGGTCAAATTCAAAAAAAATCATGTTTGTACATAAATAGAACCTCTTATCACGAGCAGTTTTAAATTGTTGCAAAAAATGCACATCTTCAAAAAAATGAATCTATGAAGCACTTAGCAATCTTTACTCTAATCATCATTTCAGTAGTCGCCTGTGACTCACCGCAAAAAGGGCAGGCAGACAAGTCATTAATAGACACAGTCAAAATAGAAGAACATATTAAAAAACTGGCCTCCGATGAATTTCAGGGTAGAAAGCCATTTACAGAAGGGGAGACAAAAACCATTAATTACCTGAAAGAAGAGTTTATTTCATACGGACTATCTCCGGGGAATGGTGACTCGTATTTTCAGGAAGTTCCTTTGGTGGAGCTGAATGCCAAACCTTCTTCCAGCCTTACTTTAGCTTCTGAAAAAGGGACGGTAGACCTGAAGGTTTCTGAGGAGTTTGTAGCGTACTCTGAGCGAGTAGCGGAGCAGAACGTTCTGAAGGAATCAGAAGTTGTTTTTGCCGGATTTGGCATTGTAGCTCCGGAGTATGGGTGGAATGATTATGAAGGCCTGGATGTGAAGGGCAAAACCGTAATAGTGCTGGTCAATGATCCCGGGTTTGGGTCAGGTGATAGTACGCTGTTTAAAGGTCAGACGATGACCTATTATGGTCGGTGGACCTATAAGTATGAGGAAGCTGCTCGTCAGGGTGCTGCCGGCATATTTATCATCCATGATACGGCGCCTGCAGGTTATGGCTGGTCTGTAGTTCGTAACTCCTGGTCCGGAGCCAGCCTGTATCTTGACCAGACTGGTGATAGCTACAAGCCTGCAGTACAGGGGTGGCTGACCAGAGATGCGGCGATCCGGCTTTTTGAAAACTCACCGGTAGATATGCGAAATTTTGTGGAACGCTCAAGACAGGCGGATTTCAAACCCATTCCTTTGCAGGTTAAAGCTTCAGTTTCTGTGGAAAATGGAATTAAGCGAAACGTATCAAAAAATGTGATAGCCAAAATAGAGGGCAGTAAAAGACCTGATGAGTACATCATTTATACGGCTCACTGGGATCACCTGGGTGTAGGACCGGCTGTAGATGGAGATAGTATTTACAATGGCGCTCATGATAATGCTACTGGTACTGCGGCCCTCCTGGAAATAGCCCGGGCATTTGCAGCTACGGAAAAACCCGAAAGAACGGTGATATTTCTGGCCGTTACTGCTGAGGAGCAGGGACTGCTCGGGTCAAAGTACTATGCAGAAAACCCTGTTTACCCACCCAAAAAGACAGTGGCTAATATTAATATGGATGGCGTGGGTTACTATGGGTTAATGAAAGATTTTACCATAGTAGGTTACGGTCAGTCTGAGCTGGATGACCTTGCCGGAGAGATTGCCGGAGCACAGGGAAGATATGTCATGCCTGATCCCGATCCGGGTAAAGGTTATTTTTTCCGATCAGACCATTTTCAATTTGCCAAGGTGGGCATACCGGCCATTTTTGCCAGTGGGGTATATGAGTCCATGGATTATGGAGTAAAATACATTGAGGAGAAGTCTATGGAGTACGAAACCAACAGATATCACCGACCGGCCGATGAATACTACCCGGAAGAGTGGTTATTTGGCGGCATGCTGCAGGATGCTACGCTGTTTTACCGGCTTGGTCGTAAACTTGGTGATTCTGAAATTTGGCCAAAATGGAAAGAAGGCTCAGAGTTTAAATCGATTAGGGAAAGTAGCTAGTGTCAAATCATTCCCCTGGGGCCTAGCTCTATGACTTCAAGGTTTTGAAACCGACCCTCCTGAATGTCCATTCTCAGGAGGGTTTTTACTTTGTGAAAGCCCTGTTGGCCTGCTGCTCCCGGATTGACAAATAGCAGGTTGTTTATTTTGTCTGGCTGTACTTTCAAAATATGCGAATGTCCGCATACCAGCATATCTGGCTTATGTTCGCTTATCAGCTTCTTAACACGACCATTGTAGCCTGGGGGTTTTCCTGCGATGTG
Organism: Marinoscillum sp. HNIBRBA16962; assembly: GCF_057801515.1. Lineage (NCBI taxonomy): Bacteria > Pseudomonadati > Bacteroidota > Cytophagia > Cytophagales > Reichenbachiellaceae > Marinoscillum > Marinoscillum sp. HNIBRBA16962. The sequence continues at coordinate 2,197,241 of NZ_CM173603.1, forward strand.
GGTTATTAAAACTTTCAGTCCGTCCCTGATCAATACCTGATTTTCAGGTGCCGCAGCTTTCACTCTGTGATCGTCTATATTGCCAAATACCGCATAGGTTGGTTTAAACTTTTCCAACTGCTCCAGTATCTCCAGCTGACCAATATCTCCGGCATGCCAGATCTCATCACATGCATCAAAGTATTTAAAAATGGCTTTATTGAGGTGATTGTGAGTATCTGATATTATTCCTATCTTCATAAAGTGAGTATAACCGAATGAATTTATCCGTTCATCGAAGTTAATGCTTTACTCTGGCGTAAGTGAATGAAATTTACGAACCGGGGTATCAAAATGATCATTTCAGGTTAACAGTCTGTTTGTATGAATGGTCTATATTTTTTGGCCCGGTGTACTATTAATGCAATAAAAGATCATGGCAGCAGAGCATGACTTAGGGGCTGTAGAAAGGTTAAAAGAAGAAGTTGACCAACTCAGGAACGAACTGGCAAAGGAGCGAACTGCCCGCTGCGCTTTAGAGGCCCGGCTGGAAAGCAAATCTGATGAATTGCATCAGACCAATGCCGAGCTGATGCAGCTTAATGATTTTCTGGAGAAGAACATCAAACGAAGGACCAATACCCTATCCTCGCTCATTAAGAATCTTCACTCAGGTATACTGCTGGAAGATGAGAACAGAAGGATCCTTCTGATCAACCAAAAATTCTGTGAAACCTTTAACATGGAGTATGATCCTGATACTTTGATCGGACAGGATTACAGGGAGGTATATCCCTTCAAGAAGGAGTTATTTGAGGATCCCGATGCCTTTGAGCACATGGTTTCTGAGCTTGTTGAGAAAAAAGAGCTTGCCGTAAACCAGATCCTCAAAATGAGAGACGGACGGGTCCTCGAACGGGACTTTATCCCTGTCTACTCATCAGAGGAATATTTGGGGCAACTCTGGCAATTTCGTGATGTAACTGAAGAGTACTACTACGAAGAACGCATCCGTCAAAGCGAGGAAAAATATCGTGGTATTATTGAAAACATGGAGCTGGGGCTGCTGGAGGTGGATCGAGACCATAAGATCATCAAAGCCTACGACTCTTTTTGTGAGATGGTGGGATATACCAAAGAGGAGCTAATAGGAAAGGATACACATGAGCTTTTTTTCCCGAAGCAGTATCGTGAAATGATGAAGCTCCAGGATACGAAACGGCAGACCGGCAAGCAAAGTATTTATGAAGTTCAGATGAAGCGCAAGAATGGTGAGCTCATCTGGGTGCTGATCAGCGGGTCACCGTTTTATGACGATGAGGGTAATTTCTCCGGCTCCATTGGCATTCATTACAATATTACTGAGCGCAAAAAGCTGGAGAACGATCTTAGGGAATCCAGGGTAGTTGCTGAAAATGCCAGAGACGCTGAAAAACAATTTCTGGCTAACATGAGCCATGAAATCAGGAATCCTATCAATGCGATAACCGGGATCATCAGCCTGCTTTATGATACTCACCTGACCGACGAGCAGCTGGACTATCTCAACAATATTCAGTATGCATCTGATATCCTGCTGGGACTTATATCTGATATCCTGGATCTCTCCAAGATCGAAGCAGGCAAGATGGAGCTGAACGAAAAGAGCTTTGAGCTGGGGGAAAATATTCGAGCCATTATCAAAACGTATAATTTCAAGACGTCTGATAAAAACATAAAGTTTTCATACGAACTGGATGACCGGTTGTCTGCACCCGTTTATGCGGACCCTACGGTAATAAACCAAATACTCCTCAACCTGATAGGCAATGCAGTCAAGTTTACGGACGAAGGAGAAGTGACCATCTGTTCGAAGGTGCTATCAGAGGAAGGTGGCTACTTCCTTATAGAAACAGCTGTTAAGGATACGGGGATTGGGATCTCAAAAAAAGAACTGACAAAAATCTTTGATACCTTCAATCAGGGCAATAAGCAGACTAAGCTAAAATACGGTGGTACAGGGCTCGGGCTTTCAATCGTTCGTCAGCTTTTGAAAATCTATAATGGGTCCATTTCAGTAGACAGTGAACCAGGTAAGGGCTCCGTGTTTACATTTACGCTCAGACTAAAAAAGGGAGAACTTGTCACCTCTGAAGAAAAGGACTCACTACAAAAACCTGCTTTTGAGTCAGGGACTATAAAGCATGTACTGATAGTGGAGGATAATAGGGTAAACCAACAGTACCTGGTGGGGCTTCTGAGAAAATGGGGCATTACATACAACATAGCGAATCATGGTGGAGAAGCGATGGAGCTGATAGAAAAGAATCACTACGACCTGGTGCTTATGGATATCAGAATGCCGGTGATGGATGGTTATGAAACGACAATCCGCATCCGAAACCATGAGAAAAACCCCAACCGGGACATTCCGATAATAGCCCTTACAGCTTCAGCTTTAGTAGATGAAAAAGAGCGGGCTCTGGAAGCAGGGATGAACTTCCACCTGACCAAACCGTTTTCTCCGGACCAGTTGCTAGGGACTATCAATGAGATAAGTGATGGGAATATCACTGTAGAGGATAATGAAAGTATTTTTAAGTATTCCGAAGATCTGGATCATACCTATCTCGAAACATTCTATGAAAATGACCTGGAACGTGCTGCACTGATGTTTGAGATTTTTCTGGGAAATATCAGTAAAGAAATAGCAGAACTAAAACGATACTATGTAAAGGAGGATTGGGAGAAATTCGGGGCATTGGCTCACAGGATAAAACCCAATTTTGCCATGGTGGGGCTGACACCTTTTACGGATTTGATGAAGGAGTTTGAGAGGTTAGGAAAGAATGGGGAGGGGAGCGAGTTACGAGAAATTGTTCCCGTTTTTTTTCAGGAATACAAAAATAAGCTTAAACTTGTTAAAAAAGAGTTATCCAGGATGACTGCCATTTTGGATAACTAATAATAACTTTAACCAGTTAGGTTTTTTTAAGATCAAACACACACGAACATGAAATGTCTTATAGTAGATGATGATCAAATGGCCAGGAAATCTCTGGAGGCTATGTGCCAGAAGATTGACGATCTGGAAGTAGTGGGGTTATGTGAGAACGGCATGGAGGCCATTAAGTTTTTAAACAATGAGCCAGTTGATCTGATGCTGCTGGATATTCAAATGCCTGACCTTACAGGTATGGATCTGGTGAAAAGTGTAGAGAACCTGCCAATGGTCATTTTTACTACCGGGCATTCGGAATATGCTGTAGAAGCCTTTGAACATCAGGTCACGGATTTTCTTACCAAACCTGTGGAATTTCCTCGTTTGCTCAAAGCCATAGATCGTGCCCGTACGGAGCAGGCATCACAAAAATCAGGGGGTGAGATGAAAGAGATCTTTATCAAGGTAGATGGACGGTATGTGCGTTTAAGCCTTGATGACGTGCTTTATGTGGAGTCGCTGGGTGATTATGTCACGTTCCGCACCATCAAAGAAAAATATGTGGTCCACTCTACCCTGAAGAACATAGATGATAAGATCAAAAACAATCATTTTCTGAAAGTGCACAGGTCTTACATTGTAAACCTCTCAAAGGTTGTGGACATAGAGGAGACCAATATGGTGATCCATGATAAGGTGATCCCCATCAGCAGGGCTCACAAGCCAACTTTGATGAATAAGATCAAAACCATTTAGCGAAAGGGATCAGCTGTTTAAGCTTCAAAAAAGGGCGCTTTTAGTCTTCTATGAGTCTGTGAGGCCATTAGTGGCAGGAACGGATTTAGTCTTCCTTAAACACTTCATCCAGGTTGAGGCTAAACCCATTCAATGTTTTAGATTCAATCGTATCTCCTTTTACAAACTTTCCCCGGGAATGGTATTTTAGAGACTTATCCAACTCGAACAATTCCATCACATTTTCCCCGGGGTACACTACCCAGTATTCCTTTACACCATGTTCCTGGTATAATTCATACTTGTCATGAAGGTCTTTGGCAGCAGTAGCAGGAGATAGAACCTCTACAATCAGATCGGGAGCCCCCTTACACCCGGCATCATCGAGTTTGGTCAGGTCACAGACCACACAGATGTCTGGTTGTACCACGGTATAGGTTTTGCTATCCGGGTCCTGGGGACCAGACGGTAAACGTACATCAAAAGGGGCACTGTAGACTTTGCACCTTTTGCCTTTCAGGTAATTGTAAATTTCAGCGCTGAGAGTAAGGTTGATATCCTGATGATTTCTTTTTGGGGCAGGGGACATCTTAAATAATTTCCCTTTGATCAGCTCTACCCGCTCCTCAAATTCCCATCTCAAATAATCTGCATAGGAATAGGTAGCCTCAGGCTCCAGTACTTTGAAGTCTGTGATCTTATCCTTTGGCTTATAAGTAGTAGACATGATTACTAAGATAGCGAATACAGGTAGATTCAAGAACCTCATCCGAAAAAAGCAAAGGGCACCCAACCGGATGCCCTTACTCCATTGCCTATAGCAATGATCCACATGAAAAGACTCGCTTAATTAATCTCTATTAGCCAGGATTATGTCAGTTTTGATGCATTTCCAGACTTTTTCTGGTAGTGCGGTCCAGTATATTTAATAAGATCTTCAGATCCATCCAGAAGGAATATTTTTGAGCGTAAATGAGATCCAGCATTTCCCGGTGGTTTTCAGAAGATTCGGTCAGCTGCCACAGACCCGTAATTCCTGCCGGAGCAAGAAATCTCAGTGTCCAGGCATCAGAGGTAAGCCTTTCTGCCTCATGCAAAGGAAGAGGACGGTTACCTACAATAGACATATGCCCCAGGAGCACATTGAAAAACTGAGGGAGCTCACATATTCCCGATTTTCGGATAAAGTGCCCAGGCCCGGTGACTTCAGGGGTATTATCACTGTTTATCAGAGCTTCCTGACTTTCAATCCGGCGCTTTTCCCTGTAATATTCTTCGGAAATATACAGGTCATCTCCTACAAGCATCGGACTTGTATCCACCTCCTCATTTTTTCCTTTTTTGATAGCTGTGTTCCTTTTTATAAACCCTGGCAATTTGGTTTTTGATCCTGTATTACCCTGCATTTGCTTCGCGGTGCGAAACTGGTACAGGGGGAAAACAGTATATCCTGTTCCGACCCGCATCGAACTGCAAAAAACCGGGCCACTGGAAGTGAGCTTTATAAGCAGCGCAACCACAATGAATACCGGTAGAAGAAGGGTTATTACCAGGATAGATACAACCACATCAAACACTCTTTTTCCGGCAGGTACCTTATAGTCCACTTTTATTGGTTGGCGTTTCACTTCCTTACTCCAGTCATCCAGGGAGTTGATCCGGTAGGCTAGTTGTTCGAGATCTAAACCATAGGTGAAGAAGTCTGTAGCGCCTGCTGTGAATGCATCTTGCTTAGCCAGGTCATCTGTGATGTGCGATAGTACGATCACCGGGACGTTTATGCCTTTAGCTGCATTGATTATTTCCTTGTAGGCACCATCTATTTGATAGTCGCAAAGTACAGCGGCAGGCATTCTGGTGCCTGCATCACCTCCGGATCGAAGGGCCTCGATTGCCAGCTCTTGCGAATCAAAGTCAGTTACCAGAAATCCGTACTCCTTAATTCCTTCCCTGAGATGGTCTTGATTGATTAGGAAAATCTCTTTCATGTGTTTAAAAGTTACTGAAATAGGCGGTTTGCCACCCAATTTTGATCATCCCCGGTTGGTGTTGCTCAATAATTGGGTTAAGCATCATGCTTATTTCATCTGGTTAGCAGTTAATAAGCCTCCACTTTGCGTAAAAGGTTTTCTACCTTCAGGCGGAGCTCGGCCGGGTTAAATGGCTTGACCACAAAGTCCTCAGCGCCAAGCTTGAGACATTCGATCCGGCATTCGCTGGAAACTTTCCCCGAGAGCATAATCACCGGTATGTCTTTAAAAAAGCCAGTGCTTTTGATTCTCTTCAGAAAATCCAGTCCGTTCATTCCTGTAAGCTCATAGTCACAGATGATCAGGTCCGGAATGTTCTGATTCTTAAGCCACCTGAGGGCCTCTTCAGCATTGGTACACCACATCACCTCATGTGTTTTCTCAAATAGATTGGTCAGGAAAGCCCCCATCATGGGATTGTCATCGATAAATAATAGTTGTCTTTTCATGTGTTCAAAAGTTGTTGAAATCAGCGGTTTGCTACAACTCTTTGATCATACCCGGTTGGTACGGCTCAATGTCCAAGTTGAGCATTATGCTCATTTCATGTGTTTGGTCATTTACAGCATTAGGATTAGTCAAACATCATATTTTTTAAAGCTTTCACAGGCATTATTTAGATGATTGGGAAGATCAATCGGTGATCTGTAGGAGATAGGGGTTTTTTGGTGATTTAGGGGTCTGTCCACCCATCATACCTGTTATTGCTGTATTTTATGTACCTATTTGCGTTCTCAATCAATTATTTGTTTCTTAGTCATTCTGATTTTCCAACCTGATCCATTTTAAGCTATGAACGATCTATCAAAAAAATGCCTGCTCGGTTTGTTTGCACTTTTGATCTTATCCGGTTTCGGAAAGGCACAGGAAAAACCACAAGTGTACTTTCGGGGAGAAGGTGGAGGAGACACCTATAAGCTTTTTTGGGCGCCCGAAGTGTGGCCGGAGGACCTTCGCGGGTTTTTAGTAAAGCGAAAGGAATCCGGGACAGACAGGTGGGTGACTTTGAGTAAAAATGTAATAGCTCCGGCTACAGATGATCCCGAAAGGCTGGAATACGTAACCAGCTCCTTTACTGAGCAGGAGCGGCTCAAAAAGGTGTATGACTCCCTGGTCACCAACAATAAGATCAAGGTGATGACCCATGAGCAGATGTATGACGAGTTTCTTTCAAGCCAGGAACGGATTCCCTTTTTGAAATTTCTTGCCACCATAGAGTTTGATTTTGCCCTGGTTCATGGCTTTGCATATGTGGATGCATTTATCCCGGAAGCATCCGGTTACACTTACGGAATATTTCCGGTTTATTATTCTACCGGAGCTGCAGCAGAGCCTCTGCACACGATCGACTGGACTTATGGTCAAAAAGATAACATCACACTTACTTCCGGTAGCTCCGTAGAGCGTCTGGGGCAGAACGGACTGAAGCCCAACTGGAAGTTTTCTACTGCAGAGCTGAAAGCCGAAGAGGTAGTGGGGTTTCATATCTATGTACAAGGCCTGAATACTCCGGCAGAGCGCCTGACCGAGCGCCCCATTCGGGTTAACATGGCGGGCAGCACCACAGACTTGATCCAGCTGGACAAAGAGCGCGATGCAGGCCGAAAGTGGACCTACTATGCGGTGCCGGTCAATCTCTTTGAGACAGAGGGACCCAGCCTGGTGGCCGAGTGGGACCCTGCTGCCAGTCCGGCATCAGGGCAATCTACTCCTGTACGTGCCAGGAGTGCTACGGAGGATGTAGTGGAAAAGCCTGGGGTCCCTGAGGGATTGCGTGCCTCCGTTATCAAGGAGCGTGGTAAGGAGTTCATTTTTCTTCGGTGGAATCCAAAGCGAAATGGTGATGGCACAGCCGGGTATCACCTGTGGACTCCCGGTATCATGAGTGATGCCATGGCTCTGGAAGGAAGCATAGGCCTGCTGGAAAAGAACATGTACAAATGGGAGATCAAAACCTATGACAAGGAATACACTTTTGCGGTCTCCAGGGTGATGGAGGACGGTTCTGAAACGGCGCACTGCCAACCGATCAAAATAAAAATTCCGCCAAAGGGGGGTTGAGCAGGCTCTTTATTAAATCTTAGTTTTTTCCATAGCGCTTCGGGTTTGACCTTATCCAGCCTGGGAAGGAGGGTGCGATCTGAAGCTTCCTTATCACTGTATCCCCCAAAAAAACCTTTGAAGCTGTCTGTCAGCAGGAGCTGTCTGGCCCGGATCTAAATCCCTGATGGGTTTTTATTTACACATACATAGCCACAGCATTTACTATAATAGCTGATAAAAATCAACAAACTATTTTGACAAGTAATGTTTTATTTCTATTTATGCAGAGGTAAAGCATTGTGAGCAATGAATTATTACCGGTCTTTGTGACCAACCAACTGGAAGTGAGGTAATTCCCTGTTTTAGCGTGAAAAAAAGTGGACGGATTCAGGAAATAAGGAAGTGCTGGTAAGAAATAAAGTTGGTGAGAAATAAGGAAATGCTGGTAAGAAATGACCATCTGCTGGTGAGAAATAAGGAAGTGCTGGTGAGAAATAAGGAAATGCTGGTGAGAAATGACCATCTGCTGGTAAGAAATAAGGAAATGCTGGTGAGAAATAAGGAAGTGCTGGTGAGAAATGACCATCTGCTGGTGAGAAATAAGGAAATGCTGGTGAGAAATAACCATCTGCTGGTGAGAAATAAGGAAGTGCTGGTGAGAAATGACCATGTGCTGGCAGGAAATAGGATAGGGCTGGCACAAATCGCCTAATGTAAATTATTTTTTAACTAATAAATACATAGTAAAGTGAACGCCAAACAAAAGAACAAATTTGAGATGTACCAGCAGGTACAAAGTCTTCTGGATGAGAACACTACTCTTTGGAATGCCATTCCTATCCAGGCAACCCTGAAAAATCAACTGGATGACTATATCCAATCGATCCGGGAGACCGGGGAGAAAAAAAGTGATCTGAGCACGCCATTGGGCAGAAGTAAAAATGCCCTGAAAAAAGCAGTGGCTGAAAAGGCCGGCAACCTGGCAGTGGCGATCAATGCTTATGCGGCGATTACCGGAAACACGGAGCTTCAGGACAAAACGGACCTGACCATGAGTGATTTTTATAAAGCTCAAAATACCAAGCTCCCTGCGATGGTAGTCAACCTGGTCGATGTGGTAGAGGAGCACCTGGAAAACCTGGGTGACTATGGGGTGACGGCAGAACAGGTCACGGACCTGAACACCTCGCTGGATGATTTTGAGGAGATCAACGGGCGACCAAGATCGCGCATGGTGAAGATGTCGCAAAAGGTAGCCCAGCTTGAGGACCTGTTTGACCAATGTGATGAGCTCTTGTATGATCAGATGGATAAGCTGGCCCGCCGGTACCGCAGCTCGGAGCCTACCTTTTACTATGGGTACGAGTCTGCCCGCACGATAGTGGATTAACCTGCTTATTCACAAAAAAGTCGGTGATTAATGACGATAAATTTTTGAAAGGTTCAGCTCTTTAAAAATTTATGTCAGGTTGAAAGCGAATATCAGCGATTCGATTCATGAAGCCTGGGGCATTGTGCTCCGGGCTTTTTTTTGGGTAGAGGGAAGGAACCCTTACGGAATATTACATGGTTTGTGGGTCAAGTCAAAGAAGAAGATTCTCGGCTAACAATCGTTTAATCTTATCAATCAGCAAAATTCAGTGCCAAAGAACTAGCTCGTAGAAGCTGGTTTAATAAACAACCACTGATCTTGTTCTATCTCCTTACGCAATAAGCCACTACATCCGGGGAAAGACCTTCCATAAGTTTAGCTAATTCACCGGAAACATCTTGTTTTATCCTCCTTTCCAATTCCTGCGGATTCAAAGCCAATTCATCTGCGATCAATGGAAACCTTGATTTCAAAATGATCCACTTAATTAAGTTTTCATCTGAAACCTGATTAAGGTTAATGCCGGAAAGGATCATTGATTTTCTTTCCAGTGCATAGTTGTTAATCAATCTCTTCATACTTCTGGCATTGGGTTCAAGCAACTGATGGTAACCTTGAAGCTTGTGCTCAACATCCCTCAGGATATTCTCCTTTTCCGACATTCTTTTTACGGCCGCTGTCCTGGCGTTCACTTTTTGAGAAGGTGTTTTTGCCTTTTGTAGTGCTTTATCAATCTCCTGTTCGTTTTCGGCTTCATTTATTTCTTCTTCCAGTTCCAGGTTTCCTTCTTTAACATCCTCTTCCCCGTTAAGCAAGTATTTCCAGAACATCTCTTTCGTCTCATCAGAAATCCGTGGCAAATTAATCGACATTTGGAATGTCTTTTCCAAAAAGAAGTTCCCTACACTGTGGCCGGGTTTGTTGACCACTCCCTCTAATTCGGTGTAATAGATTTCAAACGATTTCTTGATCCAATTCCCATCTCCTGCAACTATGTAGAGAGCCTTTTCAGATCTGAATAGCGTTTGTAACCCTTCTAGCATCCTCACCACAAATTCAGGATTGCAACGATCTATATCATCAATAAAAACCGCTACATTCTTTTCAGTATAGTTGATGATTTTTCCATAGTGTGTTTTCAGTTCATGCATAGGATCCCGAACGTTTCTTTTAAATTCGGATGCTGCGTTAGAAGAGGCTGGGATTAATGATCCGGCAAAAGCCTTAAAAAGAACCCATACTGAACCGATTAGGGCAACATAAGAAGTTATGACAGATAAAGTCTCTCCTCCCTCATCACTATTTAAAAGATTCCCAATGTTGAGTAAAGTAAAACCTGTCGGGATGTTAACAGCCAGAAAAACAGCCGCAAGCGCTAAAAAACTCAGCCAATAATGTTGATTCAATCCGATCAGGCGCCACCAACGTTCTTTCCACCAAATGCCGCCTTTATGTCCTTCGGATCTTTGGATGCCTTTATACACATTGTCCATAAAAATCCACCAGGGCGGATCAATGTGCTGGTTTTGCCAGGCGTTAAACTCAATGACTACCCAATTTTCCTTCCGTAAATCAGTAGCAAGCATCTGCAAGACTTTAGACTTACCGCTTCCCCATTCCCCGCCTAAATGAATGGTATAGGCATCCTTTTTCTCAATCCACAGTTTTTGGAGGTAGGTTTTCAGTGCATCGACAAAGGACTGTCTGCCCAATTTGTCTTCTACATCAAGGCTTTCAGTTTGAAGTTTGACCTGTTCATTTTGTTGAATAAAATCATCGTTCTCTGAATACAAATTTGCTCTAATCTTAAGAGTCTTACTTAACATTTTCTGGAATTTCTCCTCAGGAATCTCAAAGCCGCTTTTTAACCCGTTTTTCTCGATCGTACTATCTATAATTGGCTTATGTCGAGTAAAGAATTCATCGAATGCGGTAAGCCAGTCTCCTCGATAAAGGAACTGAGCCTTAGATGCGTTTGGATCTATTTTAGAGCTTGTGTCAGACGCAATACCTTGTAAAATACTTTGATAACAAAGCAAGTATTCAGGTCGATTTTCTGCAGGATATACAATTTCCAGGTAGCAAGTTTCAGCCAATGAGGAGTTAATGGTAACGACAACACCAATCGTCTGCGTTTTATTTTTTTGATCAGTAATGCCTGAAAAACCGACGAAAATGTAATCACTTCCCTGAAACCACTGCCCTTTTGTAAGCCTTTCTTCATCTGATCGATTGCTATCCTTTTGTCTCAACCAAAAACGAAGATTTGGATCTTGCTGTCTTTTTTCCAGCAGGTACTGAAAAATTTCATTGCTAATCCTAATTAGCTCCTGCTTGATCTCCGGTAATTCTTCGCTTCTATAAAATCTTGAAATTAGATAATTGTAACCATCCTGATCTATCGTTTCTGGTTGGTTCTCTAAACCTTTTAATACTATATCTAAAGGTGCATCATCAACAAGTGCCTTTCGCAGAGTTATTTCAGATAGTCCTAACTCTTTAGCCACATCATCTAATAAGTATTCTCGACGTTCCATAGCATCATATTTAAAAAATTACCCCGCTTCGCCCCGGTATAAATACTCCTGAAAGCCAATAAATGTATCTCTAATCGTCTGAATCTTGCCAGAGCTTCGCAATGGCTTTTTTTCTACTAGTTTAATTAAAAATCCTTTTATGTTAGCTCACGCGCGTATTTTAGGTTTTATATCATCAATTCCTTTGCAATCATCTCCGCTTGTTTCAGCACCGTTTCGGTAGCCAGCTTCTGCATATCCGGTGGATAGCCATATTGTCGTAAGGTTCTCTTAATAATCACCTTGAGCTTCGCTCTTACGCTCTCTTTGATGTTCCAGTCAATTGAAGCATTCTGCTTTACTCTTTCCGTCAGGATTACTGCCAATTCTCGTAATTTGTCTTTCTCCATGAGGTCTCTGGCACTGTCATTATCGGCTACTGCGGTGTAAAAGGCATATTCAAAATCAGACAATCCAAGGTGCTTGGCCTCACTATCCATGTTGACAATTTCCTTGCTGAGTTTGATCAACTCATCCATTACCTCAGCAGCGGTCAGGATCTTATTGTGGTACTTCTTGATGGAGTTTTCCAGCATTTCCATTAAAGATCTGCTCTTGACAAGGTTCTTTTTGGATCGGCTTTTTATTTCATCATTGAGCAGTTTCTTCAATACTTCCAGAGCTACATTCTTATGCTCCATTCCCTTAAGCTCCATCAAAAAGTCCTCTGAAAGAATGGAGATATCCGGTTTCTTGATGCCTGCCGCATCAAATACATCAATGACCTGTTCTGATACTAAGGCCTTGTCTACTACCTGACGGATGCTTGTTTCTATCTCTTCATCCGTTCTACCTGAACCCGTACCATCAAACTTTGAGAGTCGGGCTTTTACAGCCTGAAAGAATGACACTTCTTCCTTTACATCCATTGCCTCCTCATGCGGAATGGCGATGGCAAATGCCTTGGATAAGGCGGTTACTTCGTTGATGTATCTTTTCTTTCCATCTTCTAAGCCTAAAATATGTTCTTCTGCGGCCAGAATCATGGAGAGCTTTTTCCCGGTATCTGCTTCAAAATAATCTTCATACGGAAAACCATGATACATATTAGAGACAACTTCCAGTTTTTCCAACATCAACTCTACAGCTTGTTCCTGGGCTATGGTCGGGTCGCCTTTTCCTCCGGCATCTGAGTAGAAAGAGAGGGCTTTTTTCAAATCAGAAGCAATGCCCAAATAATCAACCACAAGGCCACCGGGTTTGTCTTTGTAAACACGGTTAACCCTTGCTATAGCCTGCATGAGGTTGTGACCTTTCATTGGTTTATCAATGTAAAGGGTATGCATACTCGGAGCATCAAAACCAGTTAACCACATGTCACGAACGATGACCAGCTTCAGCTCATCATCAGGATCTTTCATTCGATCCGCTAAAGTCTTTCGCTGTTGTTTGGTGGAGTGATGTTTTGCCATGTTGGGACCATCAGAAGAAGATGAGGTCATCACTACTTTGATCACTCCCTTATCCAGATCACCGGAATGCCATTCCGGTTTGATCCTGATAATTTCTTCGTAGAGGTCTGCTGCAATTCGTCTGGACATGGTGACAATCATTCCTTTGCCTTCAAAGACTTCCTGTCTTTGTTCAAAGTGCTGTACTATGTCTTTTGCCACGGTAGCCAATCGATTTTCACTACCTATCAGTGCTTCTAGTTGCGTCCATTTGGCCTTGGCTTTTTGTGTATCAGTCAAGTCCTCCTCATCCAATTCACTTTCAAGGTCTTCAACCAGCTGTTTGCCCTCCTCACTCAAATTGACTTTCGCCAGCCTGCTTTCATAGAAGATACGAACGGTAGCTCCATCTTCTACTGCCTGGGCTATGTCATACACATCTATATAATTGCCGAATACAGCAGGGGTGTTGACATCTGTATTCTCAATTGGGGTTCCTGTAAAACCTAAATAGGTAGCATTGGGTAGTGCATCACGCATGTATTTAGCAAAACCATATACGATCTTTTGCCCCGTTACATTTCCGGAGTAGTCTTTTACATCCGCAGTTTTAGCTTTGAAGCCGTACTGGGTTCTATGGGCTTCATCGGCTATCACTACGATATTTTTCCGTTCGGAAAGGGTCTCGTACACGTTACCTTCTTCCGGTTGAAATTTTTGAATGGTGGTGAATATCACCCCACCGGAGGCCACCTTGAGTTTGGCTTTTAAGTCGTTCCGGTCGGATACCTGTTTAGGTTCTTGTCGTAATAATTGAGTGGATGAGGCAAACGTGTCAAAAAGCTGGTCGTCCAGATCGTTTCGGTCTGTTATGATCACCACCGTAGGGTTGTCCAGTGCTTGTACAATCTTGCCGGTATAAAACACCATAGAGAGGGATTTTCCACTTCCTTGTGTATGCCAAACCACACCGCCTTTTCTATCCCCCATTATCTGGGATTTAACCCCAGGTACTCCATAACTGGCAGGGTCTTCAGCAGCCGCTGAGGCCATGACCATACTAACAGGTGTTTCTTTTTCCAGTTGCTGACCGGCTGCTCTCAGGGTAGATTCTATAGCCCGGTTGACTGCATAGTATTGATGGTATGCAGCTAGTTTTTTGACAGTAGATATGGTTGTTATTCCATTTTCGGTATCTTTCCCGATGCCTTCGGATCGGGATTTCGCAGGCTCAACTTTCTTTGATTTCTCAAAGACTATAAAATGCCTTACCAAATCCAGTAAGGTTTCTTTGTTCAGCATTCCGTTTATCAGTGTCTCTAGCTGACTCACCAGGTTGGAGGCTTCTTCTTTGCCATCGGCCGATTTCCACGCCATAAAGCGACTTATTCCTGAAGAAACCGTACCGGCCTTAGCCTCCAGGCCGTCTGAAATGATCGTAAAAGCATTGTAGGTAAAGAGGCTTGGGATAGTAGATTTGTAGGTTTCTATCTGTTTAAATGCAGATTTTATCGTAGCGTTTTCATCTGCAGCATTCTTAAGCTCCAGCACCACTAAAGGGATGCCATTTACAAAGAGCATCACATCCGGTCGCTTATTGTTGCCATCTTCAATGATGGTGTATTGGTTGGCCACTACAAACTCATTGTTTGCCGGATTTTCGAAATCGATCAGCCATACTCGGTCTCCACGTTCATCTCCATCTACCGTCTTGGAAACGGGAATGCCTTCCGTTAAGAAGCGGTGAAAAGCTTCATTACTGGTCAATAGCTCAGGTGAGTGTATGCGTTGTATTTCTTTGAGGGCTTCTTCCTGCGTGTCTGAGGGAATACCCTGATTAATTCTGGCTATAGCCTGTCTCAACCGATTGATAAGCAGAATTTCTTCATAACTGGCTCTTTCCGGATTTTCACTACCTGCCTGCCGTAGCTCAGTCGAAGGCAGGTCAGGAGCTATATCAGGGCCGTAAACATATTCATAACCCAAGCGCTCTAAGAGTTTAATGCCAAATTCCTCAATTTTATTTTCGGTTAGTCGTGTCATTTAATCTTATGCTGTTCTTATTTCAATTGGCACTTCAATCATGGTTTTAACGGTAGTATACAACTCAACGTCCTCTGCTGGAGTATCAAGTGAAATAATCAACGAATAACGGGTTGTGGTTTCTACTTTTGCTAAATGCTTTCGTTCCCTCCACCAGCCGATTACGGGGTAAACAGCGATAAGATTACATGTTGCTAATTCTGCGGCTGTCAATTCTATGTAATCCGAATGAATGGAACCATTACTACGATTATTGACACCAATTGCCCATCGTTTATTTCCTGAACTTGCACTAATGTCTTCATCTTCCTCACGTGCTGCAACATTCACCCTTTTTCTAAATTCATCTTCTGTATCACCAGCATTACTTAGGTCAAACCGTAAACCATGCGACTGATAGCGGTACTTATCTTTCCAGCCTATTTCACCTGCTCCTGGCTCAATAAAGTACGATAAGGTAACGCTGAGTTTAACTTTGATTTCTCCCATACTAAGGAGCAAATCACGTGGCCAAGGAAGATTGAAAAAATGAATTTCGTTTGTTTCAGGTTGGTTTTTGTCATTATAACTATAAGGTTGAATATGTTCCTGGGCAATAAATGTTAATGCACTTTCCCGGCTATATAAAGCTCGGTCTAATTCCGGGATACCAAAACCAAATACTTTTAGTAACCTCTTAAAATCACCTCTATTTCCCTGCTGTACATTTAATTGACTATACATAGCCTTATTCCACTTGGCTGAATGAACTATCAGCCCACGAATTGTTTCAGCCCATGCATTCGGATATTCAAAAGCAACTTTTGCCGCGAACCATGAGGCCTGGGCAGCTGCGGCACTCGTTGCATTAATAGTATCAAATGGTTTTAAATTAAAAGACTTAGAAGTAGACAATAGCTCTAAATCCTCATGAGGAGTAACATTGTTATCGGGAGCCTTTAAGATATTACCACCCTCAAAAACCACGTCGGGTTTTATTGGCCACTTTTTTTCCCAAACTAAAGATGTCGAACTGTATGGCGACAATTCCCCTTGATTGGCCAATGGTGTGTAGTCCCTAAAATCTCCATCATTAACTTGGATTTTTTCGGTGTAAGCGCCTGCAACAATTGCATTCCATGATTGACCGGGATTTTCAACAGTTGATACGAAATTTGCATTCGGGTAATTTTTCCATGCTTCCTCGTCATGAACATTCCCTGCAGAAATAATAATTAACCTTTGGTTCTCTCCATCACCGAAAGCCAATTTATCCATAGCGCCAGACCATGATGAAGGTCTTCCGTGCCCTGAATCTTGTTTAGAGGTTACAGACATGCAATAAATTAATAGCATCTCAGGGTTTTGTATTTCAGCCCTTGCAATACCTTGAGCTGTTATATCTCCCCATAGCTCTTTTGGGGTTTGTTCTTGTGTAGTTGGAGGCGGGAGAACTTTCACCGAACACAGTTTATGCGTAAGCGGAACATTACTGGCAGAAAGCAATACATCCTCCATTTTTCCATATCCTGCGATACCTGCCATAAGTGTTCCATGTCCAGATCTTGTTTCATGATCAAAGGCTCCCCAAGCAGCTTCAACAACTAAAGTATTTGCATCATCGATTAATGGTTGCAATAATTGATGTCCAATATTGACTCCAGAATCAAGCAAGCAAACTTTTATGTTACTATCTATAAGTTCAATCCGCCCTAACAAATTGTCAACCCATGCTTGCTGCTGAATGGAACTTTCATTTACCCAAAACCCTGCAGGTTCTTGTCCGGCCCTGAATTCAGCCAATAGGTCGCTTTGTAGCATAAGTTCAATTAGTTGATTGCGGTTGGCTTCAATAAGAAGTACTGCTCTCTCAGGAAAAAGTATGCTACTCTCCTTATATTTAATACCAATGCTTTCAAGGGTAGTGAGGAACTGTGCAATTTGCTCCTGCTCTTTGCTCTCCTTGGTATTGATGCTTAGCCAGACTTCACACCATTTGGAAATTTCTGATGGGATTGCCTGAGGATTGTCTGTCCATAGCCCTTCCAAAAGAGCAATACTTACATCTTCAATGCTGTTTACTAGGTCTGCATTTGCAGGGGTTATTCTTACAGTTGCCTCAAGTTCAAGGTTATCGATTTCGTTGACTAAAAATTCTTCCTGCCCACCTGGAACAAAAACCTTTGCTATGGTTTGTTCTTCCCCATCTTTCCTGACATCTCTTATCTTTAGTAAACGAATACCATTACCAAGATTCTCAATTATGTCTGAAATGACACTGTGATCCTCCCTATTTGAAAATGTTATAACTGTGTTATTTTTAGACTGGTAAGAGTTGATCTTATTTATAAAATGTCCTTCTTTTCCATTTGGAATATAAACCACTGCCTGAGTTTGCTCCTGACCCAGTGCATTGGTCACTGTCCTTACATTTAAAAGTCGAATCCAATCTTCAACCTTCTTCCCCATTGTACTTTCGAGACTCTTGGTAATTAAATCATGGTCAGCGGCACTGGTAAAAGAAAGATAAGTTCCTTCTCTTGTCGTAATTTTCTCTGCACTACGTTCTTGTTGTAACCGTTCTTTTTCTTGCCAGATAGCATCAAATTGTTGAAGAAGTTTTTGGCTATGTGCAATTCTATCACGAATTGGTAGGGGATTACGGGTAACGGGAGTGCCTCTAACTTTATATTTTTCTGCCTTTACATTCCCCGTAATAAAAATGTGCTTGTATGGTTCTGCCATGCCAATAAATTATTTGTGATATGCTGCATTCCGGTCTTTGATAGCCTTTAAGATCAACTTGTTATCCATTTGTTGTTTCTCATTTAAGACTGTTTCCTTAATGGCATCTATACATGCAAGGGAAATTTCGGCATGGCTTAAGCCGTTTATATTGGGCAGCAATTCATTAAATTTTACTTTTTTGCTAAATTTAGTGAGCCTGTTCTTTAGCAATTCCAACTTCTCATTTTCATCAGGCAAGTGATAGAGAATAACATCGTCAAACCTGCGGAAAAGGGCTTGGTCTAATAGGGCCTTGTTATTTGTAATGGCTATAATAAGACTATCTGAGTGATCTCTTTCTATGAATTGAAGGAAAGAGTTTAATACCCTTCTCATTTCTCCCACATCGTTATCACGGCTTCTTTCCCCACCAATGGCATCAAATTCATCAAAAAGATATACGCCCTGCTTTTGTTCAATCAAATCAAACACCTGGCGTAGCTTAGCACTGGTCTCACCCATATATTTTGTTACCATTTTATCCATGAGAATGGTAAAAAGAGGCAAGTTCAATTCATTAGCAACTATGGAAGCAGTCAGGGTTTTCCCTGTTCCGGGAGGTCCGGAAAGCAAAATCTTTCTTCGGTTTTCCAAATCATGTTTACGTAGCTTATCCCTTTGGATAAATTCTGAAATGATACGAGTGATTTTGGATCTAATATCATTAGAAGCAATTATATCCGAAAGATTGACCGCTGGGACATCTTCCAGTATCAATCCTTGCAAATCAGGAGTAAATGCTTTGGTTTTGTGTTTTGTCTCTTTTGCCTTGTCTATTATGGCCTTAATGTCGTTGGCAACCAATGTATGCCCCAACTTAGCCTCATGGGCAGCAATTTGCAAAGCAACAGTGGTAAACCGTTCCGGCTCATTGTTGTAATGCGATTTGATCAATGATATGATGTAGTCTGCTTTAGCCATTTAAACAAATTTACGATTTTTTATTAGCTTTTTTCCAGCGTTAAATTCTAACCTTATCACCCAAACCATTATACTTGATAAAATTGTTTCCTGATGGTTTTTCAAGGTCAGGAGTTCAGTTTTATTTTGATATTGGTCAGTCATTTTTCTCCTGTTTTTTTGAATCGCAAGATATTGCGGTTTCAGATATCTGGCAGTTGTTTCCATTTTGGAAATAACTTGATCTTCCTGAAGATCACCACTTTCAAATATATTTTTGAGGTGCTTGCTGATGGCCGGTACTTCTACTCCGAAAAGCTCAGCCATACCCTTTTGTGGCAACCAAAAGGTCTCATTGCCATACAAAACTTCCACCCGGATGTGACCTTCGGGGGAGGAGTAAAAGATGATGTCGGTGTTATAGGGTTGCATGTTGTTTATTCATCAATTATTCCTGATAATCATACGCTTTGACTTCAACTATTTCCTCGATTTCTTCCTCTGAGGCTACTCCCTGTAAAGCTTCAATACTTGCGTAATCGACAATTACTGTACTGTCAATAATTTTTTTCAACCTAGCATTTAGCCAATCAGTATTCCATATTTGAGTATTAACATTTACTACCTTCTGACAAATTCTCTCCTCATATTCAATCGTATCATCAATTTTCAAGAATAGCCTTTGCAACCAAACTTTGAGTAAACCAGAATTGGGAATCTGCTGAAACTTTGTCCTTATTCTCTGTATGGTTGATTTCTTCTCATCCTCATTTTCTATTTGATTGAGTAGAAAGGTAAGGACAGCAATTATTGTTGGTGCTACCCTTGGGTTGCGGTAAGCAATCTCAACTACAAGACTGATTAAAGTGTGAATGTTAGAGTCTTTCCTTTCACTTGACTGAACAATTCTTAGAAAATCTCTCATTTGATTGAAAAGTGTCCCTGAATTGGGAAATTGTCCTGAAAGTAGGTATAGCTGGATAAGCCACTTTTGTTTGTTTTCAGTGACTCGCTTATTTGCAATCCAATAGCGTTTGTCTGGTTTTAATGAGTTCTTAATGACATCATCAGATGCCTCGGTTTTCTCCGCATTAAGTTTGAGCCCCATTTCTGTGAGGATTTCTGAGAGAGCTTTGGCGATCTGGTCTGAATCAAAAGGATTATTGGAAAAAATTCTATAGTCATCACGATATCTTAGAATGCGGTATTCTGTAATCCCCATTTCATTAATTTTATCTGTCAGAAGGGAATCTACATATCCAAGAACCATTTCTGCAATAAAATCCATGAGAATACTACCTTGTGGAATCCCATTGGTTTGCCCGAAACTCATGTCCTGAAGGTGATTATCGATTGCTACACCAATTAGTGAATTTCTCGTTCTGTTTTCCCGCTTTTTGGCTTCCTCTTTAGTATGGATTGCCCAAGCAATAGAATGGGTATAAATAGAACCATAACAGTCTGAAATATCTGTCTGAATCATGTATTGATAGTCTAATGCCAATGCAATAGACCTTTGCTCAATCATTTGCCACCAAGTATAAATCTGAGAGTCTTTATCAGATTTGTTTTCTGATTCTGAAACTACAGGAATACTATGGCACTCAATTTTTTCATTCGATCTAAAAAAGGTGAAGCGGTCGATAATGGTTGCCCAATTGTCATCCTCAGTGATCCTATTTACTAATGAAACATAGATTGCCGGATGAATCATTTGGAATGGCCGCCATGCGTATTTTCCATCCTTATTCGTAAGCAGCTTGTAGTTTATGTCATCAAAACCTCTTGGGGATGATAACCGATAGTCCGACAGTAGTTTTCCATTAAGTTCGGCACTAACAGCATCTAGTAGCTCTTGAAACTTGAAATACAGTGGCAGGTCAAAATTAACATAGCTTTCTGCCTTTAAGAGAAAACCTCTTGCTTCTGCTGCCGATAACTCAATTAATCTTTTCATACTTATTCCATTTACATCTTTACCTCCCCATTCATCAGCTTAGGCGGCAAAGTGTCCCGAAGGTGTGTTATGCGGTTCCATTCGATTCTTCTATTGTAAGCTTCATAAATCAAAAAGGCAGATCATCACTTTCGAAAATACTATCGCTATCATCTTCCTTAGGATATTTACTTTTATATAATGAGATTAACAGAAGGCCCACCGTTGATACAGTATTTATGATGAAATAGGCATATAAAGGATCTTCTATTACATAGTCATCCTTTGTTTTCCCATGAAAGTGAGTCTTTTCACTTCTCAATTTTTCAACACTCTGATTTATTGCTATCAATGAACTACCAATGGTTTTCACCTCCATGGGCATATCTGAACCGGGAAATAGTTGAAATTCCTTCAAAATCGCACAGGTCAAGTCATATAATGTTTCCTTCCCCTTTGTTTTGCTCTTGATTCGGTCATCTTTTAGAATTTCTTTTACAATACTCTCCAAAGCTGAATTAGCTAACCCAATAGCTGTATCCGAATGAGATTCAATTTGCTTAAAAGCCTTTTCGAATGTTGCGCTTGCGGTATTGTAATCAGATTTTAGTTCGTTTCTGAACGTAGGAATGCACGGAATAAAATCGGGCGTTTCAACCCCTATATCGATAGCGATTCTTAACATGGTTTTACCATCTATCCCATGTAAAGTTGCTGATAAATCAATTTCGCCATTTCCTTTAGTTTCAATTGAGAAATTTTCCCAACGATCACTCCATTCCTCGTCAACCACTTCATGCCACTTTTCGATGTAGAATCTGACATTCCTATATGAAGAATATTCATCCCAGATAGCCTGTTCAACTTTCCGAACCAGCTCCATTTTATATTTAGGTGAGATTAGATCTTCCATTTCTATATTAAATTTCTACCAGCACCTCTCCACTCATCAGCTTTGGTAGTAGCATATCTCGAAGATTTTCGAGGGTTCTTACTTGATCCAAATTCAGATTTCGTTTTCTGAAAATGACTTCCAACTCATTATCGAGTTTTTCTTGAATTACTTTAGGAGGTATGCTTAATTCAATATTTCTAAGTCCAAATAAGGTCAAAGCAGCTTGTGTGCTTCCAATCGTTATGTTATTAAGAGCTTCCTTTCCTAAACTAGAATTTAGCCAGCAATAGACAATAGCACTAGATAAGCCATGAAAATCCTTAAACCAAGTCAGGTTTCCATCTTTGAAGTAAAATCTATCAGTTTCACGAACACGGTAGGAAACGCCTAATGTGCCAACGGACGTAAGCAGAATATCACCTTCAGATGGCACTCCAAACTTGGTCTTTATCTCATCAAATCTTTTTTCAGTTATATAAAGTTCTGAATTTGTTGAACCGCCTTTACTTAGCTCGATTATTTCTTTGCTCCTGTAAAAAGGAACACCAGAGCCAACATATTCCTTGTAAAAAATTCTTTTACTTGAAGAAATGTTAAGGATATTCTCAAGTTTTTTAACTTCCCAATCCTGTGTTGCTTCTTCCACAAACCACTCCCTAAAAAGCGTCTCCGCCATTTGCTCCAGGGTTTTGTTTTGGCGGTGGAGCAGGTCGATCTTGTCGTCTAAACTGGAAAGGATGGAGGCGATATGTTTTTGCTCAATTAGAGGAGGTACTGGAATATCAATCTCCTTCAATGAAGTAAGTGGATTACTTATTGATGGAACACCTACCTGGGATTCATTTTTTAAGATTTGAAATTGACCTTGAGATGATTTAAAGAAGTAGAATAAAAAATCCGCATCAACTAATTCCTCATTTAGACTCAGTTTCATTCCTGATTGAGATATCACATAGCGATCATATCTATCTTCAGGAATTAATGCTACTTGTCCAATTGTACCTCTATGAGTGAAAACAATATCTTTTGGTTTACAATTGCTAGCAATAAGCTCATCAGCTTTTTCTTCAGTTAGAAATACAAACTCTCCGTCAACATACTTTGAGTAATTCATATTGGTTCCTCTGATTACAGGAACACCTGCATCAACAAAGTTCTCAGCTTTGATATTAGAGCCAAACGGCCCCATTGCAATTGCTCTTTTGTCGTTAGACTTTACTTCAATAATTTTCTTAATGTTCCAATGTGCTGGAATCCTGCCTATATCAGAATCAATCCATTCACTCATAACCATTTTAATTTCGTTACACCCTCTTGCCCAAGTTCTAAATAGGCTGAATACCGATAACCAAGTGATTTCTTACTCTTATAGGCTATGGCTTTCTTAATGTCAAAATCGCCTTTTGAATTCTTCCACGCCATCTTCACTTCGATGACTAGCAGATTGATCCGTGTTCCTCGCTTATGAACTATAATATCAGGATAAACAGTCTTGGCTTCTGTATCCTCTAATTCTATCCCTCCTTCGATCCTTGGCAGATTAATTTCCTTTTTGAAGTACTCAAATACATCTTCATTATATATCCGATTGTATTCACAATCCACGTCCAAATTAGGAAATAACTTATCCAAATACATTCCTAGCTTATGAGTTACAGTTCTTTCATTAATATTGACTGCTTCTTGCAGGAGGAACGAATCCTTCTCATATAGGATAGCAAGAGCTTTATGAAGACGAGCTTCAATATCCTTTTTACCCGGTAAAGTAATTTCGTTGATTTTCGAAGATATCTTTTGATCCCACTTAATAATCAAATGCTCATTTTGTATCGAAGTTGAGAAGTGAACTGAATCTACTTCTGGGAGATCAACTTGGTTTATATGAAACACCTTTAGCTCACCAGTCTTTGATCTGGTTATAGATATTTCTAAGACGTCAAAATCTGATTTATCGCCGTACTCAACCCGAAATCGGTCATTGCCATTTTCCCGTTCCTCAGGAATATTTCTGCTTAAAGACTTAATCATTTGAAATCTTAATCTTTTTAAGGTTAGCAGAAATAATTTCATTGAGCTGGCCTTCTTCTTTTAGCTGCTCTTCAAACTGGGCCTTTAGCTGCGTGAACCGCTCTGCGAAATCAAAGTCATCTTCTTCCTCTGCCAAACCTACATATCGGCCCGGAGTGAGTACATAGTCCAGTTCTTTCACTCGTTCTATTGAGGCAGAACTGCAAAAGCCTTTTACATCTTCGTACTTGCCTGCCGTGGCAGGATCACCATCCGGATTTCTCCAGTTGTGATACGTGTCGGAAATTTTCTTAATGTCTTCTTCTGAAAATTCTTTGGTGCGCCTGTTGATCAGGTGTCCCAGGTTACGGGCATCAATAAACAGGATTTCTTTTCGTCTATCCCTAAACCTATGGTTGGATCGATCTCTACTCATAAACCAAAGTGAAGCAGGTATTTGGGTATTGAGGAACAGTTTGGCTGGTAGGTTTACAATGCAGTCGATCAGGTCGGCTTCTACCAGGTTTTTTCGTATACCCCACTCACCGGAAGATTTGGAGGTTAAAGAGCCTTTGGCCAGTACAAAACCAGCCTGGCCGGTTGGGGCCAGGTGATACAGGAAGTGCTGTATCCAGGCATAATTGGCATTACCTTCCGGAGGCACACCGTATTGCCACCGCCCGTCTTTGCGAAGCAGATCGCCGTTCCAGTCACTTACATTAAAAGGAGGGTTGGCAATGATGTAATCTACTTTGGTATCCTTATGAGCATCATTGAGAAATGAACCTTCATTGTTCCATTTTACCTGTGAGCTGTCTATACCACGGATAGCCAGGTTCATTTTAGCCAGTCGCCAGGTGGTTTGGTTGCTTTCCTGCCCGTAGATGGAAATGTCATTGATCTTTCCCCGGTGTTCCAGCACAAACTTTTCAGACTGTACGAACATCCCCCCAGAGCCACAGCAAGGGTCAAAAACACGTCCTTTATGAGGTTCAAGCATCTCCACTAGAAGTTCTACTACACTCCTAGGCGTATAGAACTGGCCGCCTCTCTTTCCTTCTGCTAAAGCAAACTCACCCAGGAAGTATTCGAACACATGGCCGAGTACATCGGCACTTTGTTTCTTAGTATCACCTAAAGCGATGTTAGCGATTAGATCGAGTAGTTCTCCCAAACTAACAGGATCAAGGTTTTGACGAGCATAAACCTTAGGCAATACACCTTTAAGCGAAGGGTTTTCCTTTTCAATAGCGTCCATGGCATCATCAATAGACTTGCCAATGGTTGGTTTTTTGGCTTGATCCAATAAGTAATTCCACCGGGCTACTTTGGGAACGAAGAATACATTTTCTGCTTTATACTCGTCCTTATCTTCCGGGTCTGCTCCGGCATATTCCCCTTTGCCTGCCTGTAGCTTTTGATAAAGGTCTTCAAACGCATCCGAGATGTATCTTAAAAAAATCAGCCCAAGTACCACGTGTTTATACTCTGCTGCGTCAATGTTCTTTCTGAGCTTATCAGCTGCTTTCCAGAGTTGTTTTGCCAGGGGCTCTTCTTTGTTGTTATTTTTCTTAGCCATTGTTAATTTTTTTATCCTGGATCTATGAATGATCAAGGACAGCTGAAACTATTTGAAACAGGAACCCAATAATAATTAAAATAAGCCCTAAACGAGAAAAGCGTCTTTTGACTTTTCGGGTTTTATTTCTTTCTTCCTTAGAGGGAGCACTTTCGAGTAAAATGGCACCAATTTCCGGCCTGGGAGGTTCGTAAAAGAACAATAGTGTAACCCCGAGTATATCCAGTGAAAGGCCGGTAATATTCAGTATTTCAGGTGAGGTCATTTGGCAAGCTGACGGTTTACGCCACAACTTACAAACATCCCCCGTTAAAGGCAAGTAAATTATTTTTCATAATAGTGGGTCCTAAAGAAGAGAATAAATACTTAAGAGGTACAGGTGGGATTGGTATCACCCGTCTGACGGTTCGGAACTTTGTAAAGAGGTGATCTGCTGGTTTGTTACGGGGACATCAAAGCTTAGCTGGAGGCTCACTTGTACCTGGATAAGAGCAAAAGTGAACTGAAGCGGGTGGTCGAACAGAAAGGCGATATGATCAATTAGGAATATGTTTCATTTCAATTCCAATCTGGTACGATTAAGGGTCGTTATCCCTTCCAGGGTTCCAAACTTATCCCTTCCAGGGTTTCAAACCCTGGAAGGGATCACTCTCTTAATCTTCAAATTCGAGCATCACATCTTTCTTTTTCATTTCCTGATGAAACTTCACGAACTCACTTTTTCCTCCAAACCAATCCAATCCTTCTTGCCTGGCTAGCTTTGTTGGTTTGTCCAGAAGGTAGCTATGCCAGCTGCTATGCGGCCAGTCATTAAGATCGCTTACAAAACCGTGATGAATGGGGTTATTGTGAATGTATGCAATTAAGGCAGTGAAGTAGCTATCCGAGTTGATCAGTTTGCGATTGAACCGATCCATGAATAAACTGCCTTTCCGGTCATACATCTTGTTAAAAGCCTGGGTATAACCATTTAAAAGATGTGAAAACTTAAGACTTATGGCTTTGAAAAGGTCGCTCCCTTCCAGGGTTCCAAAGCCTGGAAGGGAGCGTAACACCTCCTCTTCCCGTACTCTCACCATCAGATGAAAGTGATTGGGCATCAGACAATAAGCAAAAGTCTCTACGATCGGGTAAACGTGATGGGTATATTTCTCTAAAAAGTAACGATAGTTTTCATCAGAAAGAAAGAGGTTGTCGTTTCCATTGGCATGTGTCCAAATGTGATAGGTCTTTTCTGGTTCTAATGGTATTCGTGAGTCCGGCATATTTTCTTTATCAATCAGAGTTGAATTTATTTATTGATATCCCTTCCAGGGTTCCAAAGCCTGGAAGGGATATTGAAGAAAGTTGTTACCCGTCTGACGGTTAGGAACCATCTGATGGGTAGTCTTTCCTAACCCCCCAATAATTTCGATTCCTCGGGTGTCAGGTTTAACTTTTCTACCAGACTAAATACTGAAGGTGCTGATAAAACCATAATGAGCACGAGGACGGCAAGCGCACCAAGATTGGCATAGGTGTTGGTTATGAAACTGCCAACAGCAGCGAACAAAGCGCCGCTTTCCAATAGGGCTAATCTTATAATATGAGCGGTTTGAAAGGCTGCTATCTTATGAGACAATTCTGTTTTGCCTTCCAGGTTTTGTTTCAGGGTGGAGCTGAACATAAAGACGGATACGGGGATCAGAAGAACGGCAAACCCAATGGGTAAAAAGGTCAGGATGTTTTCCAGGTCTATGAGCTGTGGATCGGCAGATGAAGAAATTTGAATATAGACGACCAAAGCGAAAATGACAGGGCCGCCGGTAATCGCCCAATGGATGATCTTGAGCGTTTTGAGGGCATTGACAGGTTTAGTTGATTCCATTTGATTTTTTTTAATAAACTACCTCATGAAGATAGTAAGCATTTCCGTAAAGTCAATTTAAGGGCTTAGCCCTTTTAGATAGGGCCACCAAATGACTGATGACGATATTGTAAAACTCTGAAATACAGTATGTTTTAAAAATGCGTCATCGGTAGTGTAGTGCCGGAAGAAAAATAAAATCCGCTTCTTGCATCCATCTTGATTGTTGGTTAAAAGACCAATAACGGGGCAAAATCAAATCGATCCCCTTGTGTTTTCTGCGATAGCTACATGCATATAAGGGACCCCAGGCGACCACCAGGGGGGGTAATCTCAACACTCCCTTCAAAAATTCAGACATTTTTGTAATAAAGTCTTCTTAAACGATACTTTATAGGAAACTTGTCACTGATGAAATCTCTCAAAGAAGAATTCCTGGAAATGCTCTCAAGTTACCAGGGGATTTTGCATAAGGTCAGTTTGGTTTATTTTAAGAATAAAACTGACAGGGAGGATAACCTTCAGGAGATTATCTATCAGCTTTGGAAATCATACCCCAGTATCAAAAATAAACAGAGCATTGGGTCGTGGGTTTATGCCGTATCCATAAACACGTCTATTTCCAGAGTTAAAAGGACCTCCCGCATGAGGTATGAAGATTCCATACCGGAACTACCTGATGGCTCAAATCTTTTTGAAGAGATCACGACGCACGAATCCTTGCAGTTATTACTGAGTGCGATCTATCACCTGGATGAAATCAGCAAATCAGTCATGTTGCTCTACCTTGAGGAAAAGAGCTATGATGAGATTGCTGAGATCATAGGTATTTCAAAGTCAAACGTTGGGGTACGGATCCATAGAGCCAAAGAGATGCTGAAAAAGAATTTAAACCAATAAGGTCATGGAAAATGATGAATTAATAAAAGTATGGAAAAAGGTGGATAGCGATATCAATCAGAGGAGCCGGGAAGAGCTGAATTTATTACTTACCTCAAAAGCTAAACAGACTGTAAACAAGTTTGTGTTGATCATTGGCATATCTGCACTGGTCAGCCTGGGCTTGATTGTTTACCTGATAATTACTTCAGTAAACAGGCAAGATGATCTCATTTACCTGATCAATAATGTAATCCTGGGAGTTATTACTATGGTTGCTCTCATTTCAGGTCTGTTTTCATGGTATAAAATGAGTCATCATAGGTATGATCAGCCGCTGGAAGGCTGGTTGGGCATGAGAATCAAACTGTTGTCTAAATGGTTGCAGGGTAAATCAAGTAAGGTTTACCTCTTTTTGCTTCCATTTCTTTATGTCTTGACCGTATTGTCGATACATGTCTACTTTGAACACAAAACGTTTATCGAAGTATTACACAATGAGGAATCAGTGATAGGGCTGATTGTTGCGGCGCCAATGGGTATTTTTGTCGCATATTTTTCGGTCCGAAAAATCAGGAAGTATCAATTGCGTAACCTTGAGTTTCTTAAGGAGCTACATAGGCGGCTTGTGGGCTAGAAAGTTGATATGCAAAAAATAGCATGGAAGCCTCGACATATTTACCTGTCACCCGTCAGATGGTTCCGAACCGTCTGACGGGTATCTCCTTATTCAATCAATTTAATTGAATTAAGTATGCATTCAAGCTCATTCTCAATATTTTCAATTGGTCCATTCTTTATATAAATGGACATCATGACTGCTCTTCTGTTTTTATAAAATAAGTATTCAAAATTTCGAGTGGGCTTGCTATCAGGCTTATATTCCAGGTATTCTATTTTTTTCCATTTCTGATCATCAATTATAGCAACAGTGTCCTCCATCAACTTGAACATGGTATCTGTGTTCATCAAATGTTTGAAATACATATAATGAGTACCCATTACCTGAGACGAATCAAGTCCATTAAAGATTCCAGTTACAATGTCGATTTGAGCATCGTATCTTCTATCCCAATTTAGTGTATCATAGTATGTTACTCCTACTGCATTGTCATTTGATTTTTTATAGTCATATACCTGCCATATATCACTATGTTTTAATGAAATTCCGGCTTCAGTACTTTTAAAAACCTTAGTGCAAGTGCCATTATCTATTTTTTGCGTCCTATTCTTTTGGCTACATTTCAATAATAAAAATGAAATAGAAATTAGAATAAAGAGTCTAAGCATTATAATGTTATTTGTGTTATGTGATTGCTTTAATCTGGCTGCAGATTCCAACACCATTAAACATCCATGGTCTGATTCTAATGGGTGAATTGGGACTGAAGGGGTTGAGTCGTATTCCTTGAAAGTTTAAAATTGTCAACCAAATTAGAATTTTTAATCTAGCGTTTTAGGAGTGGAATAATCATTAAACGTGATACATTATTTTTGAAATTGGTGGTTTATAGCCATCACTTCTGCCTGAAAACTATCTTTATAGGTACTCCCGAAAAATTGAAATGATCTCTGAGCTTGTTGGTAAGGAACCGTTCGTAGGCTTCTTTGATGTCCTTTGGATGGTTGCAAAAGAAAGCGAATGTGGGGCTCTTTGTGGGTAGCTGAGTAATGTACTTGATCTTGATGTGCTTGCCGCGGACAGCCGGTGGCGGGTACTTCTCAATTTCGGGCAGCAGGGCCGCATTGAGCTTGGAGGTGGCGATCTTTCGCTTTTTGTTCTCGGCTACTTCCAGTGCCAGTTCGATGGCCTTAAAAATCCGTTGCTTGTTGAGCACACTGGTGAAAACTACCGGTACATAGGAGAGGGGACCGAGCTTAGCGGCAATGTGTTTGCGGTAGTCTTCGGCTGAATTGGTCTCTTTTTGATAGAGATCCCACTTGTTGACCATGATGACCGATCCACGCTTATACTTATGAGCCAGGTTGATGATGTTCGTATCCTGGGCTTCCAGGCCATTTTCCGCATCCAGTACTACAATGCATACGTCCGAGTCCTGCAGCGCCTGGATAGCTCGCAGCACAGAGTAAAACTCAATGTCTTCTTTTACCTTGGCTTTCTTACGGATTCCGGCGGTATCGGTAAGGATAAAATCTTTTCCGAATAGATTGTACCGGCTGTCTATGGCGTCTCGTGTAGTTCCGGCAATGTTTGTAACGATACTGCGGTCTTTGCCCAGCAAAGCATTGAGAAAGGAGGATTTGCCTACGTTGGGCCTTCCTACGATGGCGATACGTGGTATGCTTTCTTCTTCGTCTGTTGTTTCAGGCTCATCTTCAAAGTGCGTAACCACCTCATCGAGGAGATCACCAGTCCCTGCTCCACTGGTGGAGGCGACCGGGTAAATGGAATCAGAAATACCCAGCTGATAAAATTCACTGGCCATGTAGGATTTCTCAGCATTATCGGCCTTGTTGGCAACAATGATCACCGGTTTTCCAGTCTCTCGAACCACATTAGCAAAGTCAGTATCCAGACCGTGTAGCCCCGTGTGGCAATCGGTCATAAATAGAATGACATTGGCTTCCTGCAGCGCTTCTTTTACCTGGGTACGTATAGCTCCCTCGAAAATATCGTCAGACCCTTCTACGTACCCACCTGTATCGATCACGGTAAAATGCTTTCCATTCCACTCCGCATATCCGTAGTGACGGTCCCGGGTCACCCCGGACTCATTATCCATGATGGCCTGCTTTCGCTCTATAAGCCGGTTAAAAAGAGTGGATTTACCTACATTCGGTCGTCCTACTATTGCTACAATGTTTGCCATAATCGCCGCAAAGGTAGAACCTTTTTCTCTTTTAAATTGAGGATTTGTTTGCCAGGGGCCGACAGTTTGCATTCCTGAATGTTCCCTACAATTTTCACACAAAAACAAACTTGCTTATAAACATTCCCCTGCGCCCCTTTTCTAAAGGGGAATATTGGTGTTTTTGTGTGAAAACCTCTTATAACGTGATGATCTTTTCGCAAAACTGTCGTACACCTGTTGCTATGGAAGAATACCTGATGTCAATCATAATAAAGTACGATGATTCGTTTGTGAAGGGCTTTCCATAATCCGGGTGGGCAAAAGCGGAAAAGAGCAA
Organism: Marinoscillum sp. HNIBRBA16962; assembly: GCF_057801515.1. NCBI lineage: Bacteria > Pseudomonadati > Bacteroidota > Cytophagia > Cytophagales > Reichenbachiellaceae > Marinoscillum > Marinoscillum sp. HNIBRBA16962. The sequence goes on from NZ_CM173603.1 coordinate 2,228,288, forward strand.
GAAAAGGGTACGGATTATAAAATAGCTTTCACTGATGCGTATTGATTTTTAATACCCGAACCTACGAAGTTTCTGATCATCTTTTCGCCAGTCCTTTTCCACCTTCACAAAGGTCTCCAGATGGATCTGCTTTCCAAAAAAGTCCTCCAGGTCCTGTCGTGCTGCTATGCCGAGGTTTTTGATCGCTTCTCCTTTTTTGCCAATGATGATGCCTTTCTGACTGTTACGCTCCACGAATATCTCCGCCCTTATTCGAATGATATTTTCTTCTTCTTTAAATGAAGTGACAAGTACCTCACTGCTGTAGGGGACTTCCTGTTTGTATTGCATGAAGATCTTTTCCCTGACGATCTCAGCAGTGATAAACCGCTCGGATTTATCGGTCATTTCATCTTCCGGAAAATAGGGAGGATGTACCGGCAGATGCTCTATGATCTTTGCTTGAAGGAGCTCTATTCCCTCGCCGGTGGCGGCAGACACAGCAACAGGCTCTGCCCAATCCAATTCCTCATTCCAGTAAGCAACTTTGTCCATCACCTGAGACCCTTTGCCCAGGTCTGTTTTATTCATGACAAACAGCAGGGGGATACCGGTGCTTCGGGCCATGTCAATCCACTCCTGGTGGGTGTTTTTCTCACCAAGCTCCACCATGTAAAGGATCAGATCCGCATCCTCCAGTGATTTTTTCACAAAACCCATCATCCTTTCCTGCAGCCTGTAGGCTGGGTCAAGGGTGCCGGGGGTGTCGGAGTACACAATTTGATAGTCATCAGTGGTGATGATCCCAAAGATCCTGTGCCGGGTCGTCTGAGCGCGATTGCTGGTAATGGAAATACGCTCTCCTGTCAGTCGGTTCATTAAAGTAGACTTACCCACATTGGGTTTGCCCATGATGGTGACAAATCCGGACTTAAAGGTTGCTTCATCTTTCATTGTCTGCAATTTGATAAAAAAGGTTCATTATTAACTTATTTCAAAGAACTTTACGAGTGTTGACCGTTGAATCGGGAATACATCTCAGATTCAATTGTTTTTACATAGAGATACGTGTGCGGTTATGGAACAACATAAGCAAATAGCTGTAAAAACCATTTATTTAAGCATTTTCGGGAATGCTTTTTTGGCGATTGCCAAAGGTGTAACAGGTGTCTTTGGACATTCATATGCATTGATAGCAGATGCTATTGAATCTACTACGGATGTTTTTTCTTCAATACTTGTTTTGGTGGGATTGCGATATGCGACCAGACCACCTGATAAAAACCACCCCTATGGACATGGAAAAGCAGAACCATTAGCCACTTTTGCAGTGGTAGGTTTTCTTGTAATTTCAGCTACCATTATTGCCACGGAATCAATTGAAAATATCCATACTCCTCATAGCGTCCCGGAAACTTACACACTTATTATCCTGGGTGCTATTGTTATCATTAAAGAGGTTTTTTACAGGGTCGTTTCAAGAGGAGGGAAAAATACAAAAAGCACTTCCCTCAAAGCGGATGCCTGGCACCATCGCAGTGATGCGATCACTTCATTGATGGCTTTTGTTGGGATATCGATAGCTGTTTTTTTAGGGGAAGGGTATGAAACTGCTGATGATTGGGCGGCCCTGTTGGCCTCAGGTATAATCATTTATAACGCCTACCTGATCTTTAGACCGGCGCTAAGTGAAATTATGGATGAGGATGTTTACAGTGATTTTGTAGCAGAGATCAGAAGGGTGGCTACACAGGTGGAAGGCGTCAGGGGTACGGAAAAATGCTATGTTAGAAAATCCGGATTCAATTATCACATTGATCTGCACCTTGTAGTAAATGGGGATAAAAAAGTTTCCGAAGGACACACCATAGCACATCAGGTAAAGGAAGCGCTAAAAGAAAAATTTCCCGAGATTTCGGATGTCCTTGTTCATGTAGAGCCTGCATGATTTGTGGGTTTTAGCTCTTTGTTCACCTTTTGATTACCCTTTTTGCCCAACCTTTACTCAACGCCGCCCGATTATAGGTTCAGGAATTTTTTAAAAGCGTAAAAATGATTGAAACTATTGACCGGCAGCACTTGTCTGCTCTGGAACTATCAGAGGCTGTTTACTGGAGTCGTTATTATGAAGACGATGGACCGTTAAAAACATACCGTAGTGTCATTGACGGGGCATTAGCCTGCGCCGTACCCGAAATGGACATCCTGGCCCTGAACAGGGTCATTGGCCTGGGAGTTCATCAACGAATAACTCCGGCGCTTTTAGACATGGTGACCCATTTTTTTCGGAAAGCCGGGAGTGTGCGGTTTTTTGTTCAGCTTAGTCCTTATACAGTAGATGATGCTACCAGAGTCATCTTGCGCGATGCGGGATTCAGACATCACAACAACTGGGCTAAGCTGGCCAGGGCCGCAAATATGCCAGCGCCAAAGGTAGAATCTAAGTTGAAGGTGAGGAGGGTCTTATCCCGGGAAGCAGAACTATATGCCCGCATTATCTTCAATAGTTTTGATTGGGAAGATGAGCGACTGATTGGCTGGCTGGCAGGTACGGTAGGCAAGTCCTGGTACAAACATTTCCTCGCTTATTATGGAGATACTCCGGTGGCTGCCGCTGCTTACCATGAGCATGGAGAGTATGCTTCTATGGCGTTTGCAGGCACTCTGCCCGAATACAGAGGTCTTGGGGCACAAAAGCTACTTTTGAAAACGCGGATTGAGGAAGCACAGTCGGCGGGCTGCAGGTATATGGTGTCAGAAACAGCTGAGGATACAGTGGGAAGACCAGTGCCAAGCTATCGTAACATGTTAAAGTCCGGGTTTGAGTTGGCTTATTTGCGTCAAAACTGGATCAAAGAGCTATGAAAAAGATCCCGGTTATTGTGTTTGCAGGAATATTTATGCTCATTTCCTGTGAAAAGCATGATCCTGATGCACTTGTTACCCCCGAAGAGCCTCCGGAAGAGGATTCGGTCTTACGAGTGCCGGTAGTAGTGCATGTTTTACATCACGGGGAACCAGAAGGAGTGGGGTTTAATCTTTCACGCCAGCGGATCCATCGACAAATGGCTATCCTTAACGAGGATTTCCGTAGAAAGGAAGGAACCCGTGGTTACAATACCCACCCCCATGGAGCAGATAGCAGGATTGAGTTTGTTTTAGCTAAAACGGATCCGGAGGGTAATCCTACTAATGGGATCAATCGGGTAGATATCTCTAAGCTGGACAATCCCGTTTCCGGTAATTATCGATTTGATTATAACGCGTGGTATGGCTATTGGGACTATACCCATTACCTGAACATTTGGGTTGAGCCCTTTGAAAAGTCCACCATTGATCTTTACCTGGGGGTGGCTACGGGACCGTCTTCTGATCTGCCGGGCATAGAGTTGATGCATCCGGGGGAGCCTTTGCAGTCAGAGGGTATACTGATCAACTCCTGGCACTTCGGAGAGACCACACAGGGCTCTGAATACAACCTGGGTAGGACGCTTACTCATGAAGTGGGACATTACCTGGGCCTTTTGCACCTATGGGGAAATGGAGATTGCGCTACAAATGATTACTGCAATGATACTCCGCCGGTTGATGACCCTACAGTCGGTTGTCCGGAAACCTTTGAGGCCTGTGACGGCACTCCTGCGATGGTTGGTAACTATATGGATTGGATACCCGACTCCTGCGCACATATTTTTACCAATGATCAGGTAGAACGTATGCGATATGTATTGAGTCATAGCCGTAAAGCATTGCTGCAATCTAAGGGATTGAACACTCCGTAAGGGTTATTAAGAGGAACTAATTTAATACACTTCATGAGTTTATGTTTTCATAATTTTCAAATACCTCTTTGATGTGAGGTAACTTTCCGTTACATTAGAGGAGACCATCATTTTAATCCGCCATGGAAGTCATCTCTGATACATCAACTCTTTTGATCATTCAGACTATTATCCTGATTGTTTTATTAGCGGTATTTGTATTACCAGTTGTTTGCCTTGTGAGTATTTTCAGAAGTTCTTTGTCGCTTCAAACCAGGCTATTGTGGGTTTTGACCGTCCTTTTAGTGCCCATAGTGGGAGCCATGCTGTACCTGCAGTTTGGTAGAGGACGACTAATGGAAGAAGGAGATCGTTGATTTTTAGCCGATCTTGATTCACATTTAAGGGGTTCACGCTTTTCTATTTTACATCCGGTTCCTGCTGACTGAGACAGTGGAAGCTACCAAGCCCCCATACGATATCAGTAGAGTCTATACCGATCACTTTCCGGTTTGGAAACAGTGGTGTAAGAAGCTCCAAAGCCTTTTGGTCATTTTCCGGATCCCGGTAAGTTGGTACTACTACGCAACTGTTGGCAATGTAGAAATTGGCATAGGAGGCAGGCAGCCTCTGGTTATCGTAGGTGACCGGACCGGGCATAGGAAGTTCTACCACTTTGAGGGGCCGTCCGTCTGGCAGCTTTAGCTTTTTCAGGAGCTCCAGGTTTTCCTGTAAAGGCTGGTAGTTATCATCTTCGGGATCAGGTTCTACCACGGTTACTACGGTATCTTCATTGACGAAACGCGTGATGTCATCAATGTGCCCGTCCGTATCATCTCCAACGATCCCGTCGCCCAGCCACCAGATGGTTTCCACACCATAAAAGTCCTTCAGGTATTGCTCTATTTCTTGTTGGGAAAGGTGAGGGTTGCGGTTTTTATTGAGAAGGCAGGAGGTGGTGGTGAGCACTATACCCGCTCCGTTAAAATCTACAGAGCCGCCTTCCATCACAATCCCCGGTTCATAGACCGGCAGGTCAAGTTGCTGACTGACCCTGGCAGGTATCTGGTTGTCCAGGTCGTAGGGCGGGTATTTTTCGCCCCATGCATTATAACCCCAGTTGATAATGGCTTTGGTTTTAGCTTCGGGGTTGATGACAAAGGCCGGGCCATGATCACGGCACCAGGCATCATTGGTAGGGTGATGGTAAAAGGCTATCTGATCCGGGTTTGCACCTACTTTAGCCAGTTCCATTTTAGCGAAAGCTTCCATCTCCGCATCCCTCACATTGATGCAAACTTTCTCACCGGTTGCTATTGCTTTTATGAATTCACAATATGGTTTGTATACCTTTTCAATTTTGCCCGGCCAGGAGTCCTGGTTATGTGGCCAGCTGAGCCACGTTGCTACATGGGGATGCCATTCTGCTGGGAAATGAAAACCGTCTTTTCCTGGTGTTTTACTCATTCCTCGTCTATATATCGCTTTTGGATGGGAGAATACGCATCAATGCGCCGATCGCGTAAAAAAGGCCAGTGAGTACGGTATCCGTCCGATTTGCTCAGGTCTACCGGGATTACGTTGGTAACTTCCTGGTTGTGAGGAGCCTTGTATTCTACCCAGCCAAAGGCATTGGTCACAAAAGAACCGCCCCAAAACTGCATATCGCCTTCCAATCCCGTGCGGTTGACAGATACCACCGGTACTCCATTTGCCACAGCATGCGAGGTTTGTATCGTTTGCCAGGCATTGTGCTGCTCTTTGTTGGTAGCTTCATCCTGATCTTTGTGCCAGCCAATGGCTGTAGGGTAGAAGAGGAGGTCGGCACCCATGAGCGAAGTAATGCGGGCTGCTTCAGGATACCACTGGTCCCAGCATATCAGTATACCGACATTGGCATAGCGCGTTTTGAACACTTTGAAGCCCAGATCACCGGGAGTGAAGTAAAATTTTTCGTAATAGCCGGGATCATCAGGGATGTGCATCTTACGGTATTTCCCCAGGTATTTTCCATCTGCATCGATCACCGCGGCAGTGTTGTGATACAGACCTTCGGCTCTTTTCTCAAAGAGAGAGGCAATGATCACCACTTCATGTTTTTTGGCGATTTCAGAGAGGGCCTCTGTGCTGGGGCCGGGGATCGCTTCAGCCAGCTTAAAGTTTTCATAGTCCTCTACATCGCAGAAGTAGAGCGATTTAAAAAGCTCCTGCAGACAAATGATCTGCGCGCCCTCCCTGGCGGCTTTTTCGGTTTCTGCCAGTGCTTTTTTAAAATTTGCTTCGGGATCGCTACTACATTCCATCTGTACGATCCCGATGTTTACTTTTCGGTCTTTTGACATGTTGTGTATTTCTGTATGCGAATTTCGCAACTAGTAATAAATTGTAAAAATGCAGTATATTAAAATGCTACGTAAATAGTTGATTGACAGATTGATGTATTAGGTGAATATTTGTTCCATTAGGCACTAGATTTCATTTTTTACCTGTTATCGAGGAATACTGTGTGCCAAACAAGCGGTCATAAGGTATGAAGGTTTCTTTGAATGGTTTGCACCAGGTCATCCCTTACACTCACCTGACTGGCAAAGTCCACCCAATTTTTAATTACGGCATTCATTTCCTGAATTATTTTTTCACCCGTTTTAATATTATTTGCTTTGGCAATGGTCATTAAATCCCCCAATGAAATGTTTTTGTGTTTACCATTTATACTTAAAGTCTGTTGGTTTACCCAGATGTTTTTAGGGTCATACGAGTAACAAACATCGTAGGCCGGGGCTAGTTCCCATTTTTCTCCCTGTTTTAACCGGAATGAAAAATTTTTGGTGTGATCATCGCAATTGGTTGCTAAAACATTAAACACCATCCTGCGGAACATTTGCTCAGCTTCAGGGTAAGATAAGCGCAATAAGCGCATGGTTTGAAACACCTGCTCGTAGCTGTATGCATACAAATTATTATAATCATAATGCCGGATACCGCATAAAGTTTGAATATGGTGTTTGGTATTGTTGTCCTCTCGGTCAAATCGCCTCGTCATGAAGTGAGCCCTGCCATTTTCTTCGAGGAGTTCACATTCAGTCATATCTATACCACATTCTTTTGCCATTAAATGATAGGCATATTCTACACGTCCCCAACCGAAACTTTCACCAATCTGCACTCCACTAACTCCATCAAGTTTTAGTAACCAATGTTCGAATCCCTTGGGTACTTTCGTTTGACCGGACCTTACTTCTTTTGTCTTTTTATTAAACGCAATAACTGCTTTGGGCCTTGCGCCTCCGGCAGATGTTCCGACTTTTAAAATTTCGTTCATAGCCTGCTGTTCATCAGCACTTAAATTCGCTTTGAAACCATCACGATCTGAAAGGATTTTTTTGGCTGCATCAATAAGGCTTTTTATTTCAATAGCGAATGTGTTTTTATTCGATTTTTGTTGAGCTGGTTCAAATTCTAAGGCCCCCATACCCCGCCGACCTATAAAGCATAACATCTCAACGGAATTCAGGCTATGAGGCGGACGTCCATTTTGGACCAACCATTTTTCTATTAATAAATTACCGTATTTATCAGGCAGGGAATCGGCTAGCAGACCAGGTAACCCTTTAAAAGTATCCCCAACACTGTTTTTTTCCGGTATTAATTCAGGAAATCTATAAACACGGTCGCCATTGCTTACTGGCATCTTTACAGGAGAAAGATCCCAGTTTTTGGTTAAAAAGTTTTTATCAAATTGGAAATCAGCAATTTGCAACTTGTCGTCCCAGGTCACCACACCAACCAAAGTATTCCATATATTGACATATGCATAGTCTACCATCCCAGATCTTCATTTATATTGGTTTTTTTGCTGCCTGGTCTCGACCTCTGTCGTTTTTTTTCTTTTAATTTTGCATACTCAATCGGGCTGATCTTTTCTTCAATTGTGAAAATTTTCAGGAGGTGCAATAAGTCAAGCACACGTAATATCTGTATGAGGGAAGAAAGTGTTATGGGTTCTCCATTTTCAATTTGACTAAGCGTCCAGCGATTCAACCCTGCTTCTTTTGCTAGTTGCGCCTGGGTTTTATTTTGTTCTAATCTCTGGTGTTTAATATAGGCGCCAATTGCATTGATTATAGCACTATCGCTCATTGCAATCCATTCGTTGGGATTTGCCATCGTTATATCTTTTTTGATGTCTTTATGATAGTATTTACCAATAAATATAGTGAAATGTTTCCTGAAAATCGATTATCTGGTGGTATTATGTTGGGATTTACCAACAACAATACTGATATGACTCTATATTATTGGTTTTTACCAACATAATTATAAAAACCAGTAGTCCTTCCCGATCGTAAAATTTAGTGACTGCAAATACTGTTCGATTTTCATTCGTTCTGTAGCAGGAGGATAAACCCCAATTAGTACCTGTGGGTTCCGAAGCCTTTCGATTTTTTTATAGTCAGTCAGGTCCATTGAATGGAATGGGATATTGCGGTCATTCAGTGTTTTTTCAACGAGTTTGGTTTTGGGGTTATTTCCCCAGATAACCAGGTTTTCTTTCCTAAAGTCCGTGTCGATGAAAGTGTTGATTTTCAAATTAAAAAAAGCCTGCTGATTGTAGTTCTCCGAGTTTCGGGAGGTTCTGCCGGGGTGTTCTCTCCATAAAAGGGTAGTTTCCGGAATCGCGGCAACAGCAAAACCATTTTGATACCACCGCAGTACCAGGTGGTAGTCTTCAGGGTAGATCAGGTTTTGAAACCCACCAGATCTTAAAAGGTCCGATTTTCTGGTCATCCAGTTTGGCGAAGCAATGACACACTCCCGGTAGATGTTTTCCCACTGTACTCCCTTACTGTTTATTGCATTTAGCCATTTTTCATACTGTCTGTATCCGGGGCTGACGGGTGAGTCTGAAAAGTACTCAACCAGGCCGGTGACAATGGTCGGTTTATCAGCATCATTCAGCGCTTTTACCATCTTTTCCAGTCGTCCGACAACCATCAGGTCATCTGCATCCATTCGGGTGATCAATGTGCCTTTGCATTTTGAAAATGCGTGTTGCAGAGCGCTAATGATACCACTTCCCGGGTTTTTAAAGACTTTGGCTCGATGATCTGAATCGCAAAACTTGTCGAGGAGATGTTTGCTATTGTCCGTAGAGTGATCATCTACTGCAATCAGTTCCCACTCGCGATAGGTCTGGTTTTGAATGGAGAGCAGACAGTCCTTCAGAAATGGCGCTGCATTTTTTACCGGCATGATGATGCTTACCAGGTCCATTACATGATGCCCATTTTTTCCATCAGTTTGCTTGCATTGAAGCTTTTACAGGTGCCGGGTGTAAGCTTGTAGTCAAACAGGATCTCATTGCCCCGGATCGTGCTGTTGAAACTGAAGTTTCGTACTTTCTTCTCGGTTTTTTCCAGGTTACCCAGCGCCAGGTCATGGGTTGAGATCATCCCGAAAGCAGGTTTGGCGGTAAGCTTTCCGGCTAATGCCACGGCGCCTTTATGCCGGTCTTCGGAGTTGGTGCCTTTCAGTATCTCGTCCAGCAGAAAAAAGGTGGAGGGATGTTTTTCCAATTCTTCAAGAAGCTGATGGATCCGCTTAAGCTCTGCATAGAATGAACTCGTATTTTCAGCCAGGTTATCCCTGGTTCGCATGCTCGTGAAGATGTGTGTGAGACTCATGTTCAGGCTTTCGGCATCTACAGGAGCACCCATTTGTGCCAGTACCATATTGATACCGACAGTCCGCTGAAAGGTAGATTTACCGGACATATTTGATCCGGTGATGATGTCTACCTGCCCGGATCCGCTGATCTGGTAATCATTTTTTACTTTTTGTGAGGAATGGATCAGAGGATGTCCCAGTTTTTGTGCTTCGAAATGGAAAGGATCTTTTTTTATCTTCGGAAAAGAATATCGGGGATTGGATTGTGCAAAACCCCCAAGGCTGATCAGACATTCCATTTTATTGATAGCCTGAAACCACCTGAAAATATGGTCCCGATGTGTCAACCGCCAGTGGTACAGGTCTGTAAGTAAAAAAGCATCAAGGAGAAATACAGCATCAAGGAGACCATAGAGAATATTGGCTCTGGAGCTGAGCCTATGGGTAAGAGAAGCAAGTTTACTGATAGCTTGATGAGCATCATCTGCCTTTAATTCCTTTTGGATATCGTTCAGGTACTTACTTTTGAATTTCCTTTGTTGCGTAAGCCCGATGGCTTTTTGGTAAGTGGAGATCAGGAAATAGGACTTATCGATGCCTAGGGTAAGCTCTCTGAGGTATTTGATAGTCATAGTCAGGAATATCCCATTTAGGATAAGCGGCAGGTAAAAAATATGGTGTGGTAGACCAGCAAAGAAAAATAGCCCTGCAGCTGAAATCATGATAATGATAAGTATCCATGTCAGGGCTTTCCATAATTTTCCTTTCGAAAATTGTACAGGATTTGCCGTCCACTTTTCCAGGTCTCTTTGTTGCAAGTTTGGGTCATTCTTTTTGCGCTTTTCCACCTCGATTTTAGAGATGGCCTGAAACTGCTGACTGAAATCAATTGAATCGGCCAACTCCTTTACGGCATCCTGGCGGTGGAATATTTCCTGATAGTTGGCCTTTGTGGTCATCCATCTGGCCAGGAGGTCTTTGGAGTCCTTAATTTTACATCGGTTTAAGAGCTGGTAGAGTGAACTCTGACCAAACAGGTCAAGGTCCTGAGCGTAGGGATGCTCTTCATTTTTGTATTTTTCTCCGGGATCAAAATCTTTCAAATGCAGATCAAGTCGCTGGATTTCCTCTTGATTTAATTTGCTTAATGTAAGGAAATATTCCGTTTGAAATTCCTCCTTTTTATGATAGTGGATCAGTATAAAGAGTCCTAAAAAAGGTATGACCGAAATCAGTAAAGAGGGAATGCTATCCGAGCTGAAATAATGGATCAAAAGCACGGCTCCTGCAATAAAAGCCAACCCTCTGAAGAGCGAAAGGTAGTTGCTGCTTTGCTTATGTTTCAGGTATTTCTGGTGGAAGTGATTGACCCTTTGATTGAAAAAATCCTGCATCTAAAAAGTTAGGAAGCTAATGATGAAAATAAAGACCATGGCAATAAGTAAGACAAACGAGTAGATCCAGCCGCTAAAAAAGACTTTAAAAATGGAGGTTCTCCACCTGATATTGTACGTATTTCTGAAAGAAACGATCAGATAAAACCAGGCGCCCAGAAAAATCAGCAACCCCAGAAACCCAGGGGGCTCTTTGAAAATGGAATATAGCCAAAAAGGTGTGAGCACCACAAAAAGAAATGAGTGCACATGCAGGGAGTGAACAACATGATTGATATAAAGCCTTTTTCTGAAAAACACTTTCAAAATCAGGGCGTAAATCGGAAGCAGGAAAAACATCAGGATCGGTATGTTTTTGATCACATAAGACATGAAGGTTGAGTTTCCTTTCTTCTGGGTTTTAATGATCTGCTTTACAATTACCTGCTCCCAAAAGGGCCGCATGTGTGTGTTCAGTGAATCCAGGATCTCTTCCGTGGCGTAATCGTCGGACATACCGTTGATGATATCCAGGTTTTTCTGCTCAAAAACAAAATACCCGGAATCCGGCACTGAGGTAGGGAGGGAGTCTACTGTAAAGTTTAAACTATCCGTGTCAAATGAGTACCGGATGGTATTTTTTCGCTCCACGGAGTCTTCGGCCATGTTTTGAAGTATTCCGGTATTTTCGGAACGCTCACTTTCTTCATTATTACTGGAGATTGAAAACACAAAAAAGTGGATTAAACTAATCACCAGGTAAAGACGGATAGGATTAGCATATTTTACCCTTCGCCCTTCCATAAACTCCCGGGTTAAGGTACCCGGCTGGATGAAAAAAGGCTTAAAACTGCGTCCAAACCGTGAGTCCAGCGAGAAATAGTTAGCGAAAAAATCTTTCAGTAATTGACCGAATGAAACCTGATTGTTATTGTTTTCCTGGCCACATTCAGGACAGAAGTTATAGGCAGACTTTAAGTCATTCCCACAGTTGAGGCACTTATCCGTTTTGCGGCGCTTCTTCATGAGGTTAATTTAAGGAAACTTAGATCATCCTCTCCTTTTCAGATAAAAATTGGTACCCCAGGCAATGATGATCATTACCAGGGCGTAGATTGTGTATTCCATATTGGTCTGGTCGTTTTCACCTCTCAGTCCCATCCAAAAGAATACACCTGCCAGGATCATAAATATCCAGGTTGTTGTCTTTAGAAATTTTCTCATAATTTTTCCAATGCCAGTCTCAGGTCTTCCGGGGTATTGATGCCCACACTATCATGCGAAGTTAAGCCAAGTTGGATACTGTAGCCATTTTCCAACCACCTTAGTTGCTCCAGCTTCTCTGCCTGTTCCAGTTTTGAAGGAGGCAGTTTGCTTACCTCTTTCAATATTTCGCGGTGGTATCCGTATATACCCAGGTGTTTATAGTGGATTTGTTCGGCATCTGCGTGACTAAATGGGATAGGACTCCTGCTAAAGTAGAGAGCCTTCATACCATTGGTGAAAACCACCTTCACATTGCCGGGATTGTTCAGCTCATCAGCAGCTGTCATGCTGGTGGCCAATGTAGCCAAAGTAGCATTTTCTTCAAGCATTTCACATAATTGGGCGATGACCTCCGGTTGCAGAAAGGGCTCATCACACTGAATGTTGATGACCTGGTCGAAATCAGGATACTGTTCGATAACCTCAGCGCAGCGCTCTGTTCCGTTTCTGTGTTTTTTTTGTGAGATAAATACTTCTCCACCAAAGGATCGAACCTCTGCTTCAATTCGCTTATCATCAGTGGCTACTATGACCTTTTGGAGTGTTTTGGCTTTTGAAGCCTGCTCATACACTCTGTGGATCATGGTCTTTCCCCCACAGTCAGCCAGTGGTTTTCCCGGGAAACGTTGAGAGTCAAACCGTGCCGGTATGATGCCCAGAACACTCAAGGTTTTACCTCCCGTACTTTCAGGGAAGTGCCCTCATCGGAAATTACTTCAACTTCGGTATCTGCATCTATGTAGTTGCCTCGTGTATAGGCATCATAGAGCTCTCCATCTATTTCCACACGACCGCTGGGACGAAGGATGGTATAGGTTTTCCCTTTTTTTCCGATCATGGACTTGCTTTTGTAAAAGCTGGAGGTATAGCCTTGTGTCTGGTCCTGAATATCCTCCAGGGCGATGCGTTTAAATACTTTGGTATTTGTAAGCCGGATTCCCCCGATAAACATAATGATGATGGAGCCGAGCAATCCTGCAAGCGTGGTGGCGACTGCCAGGAAGATGTCGTCCATTTTCACAAAAGAGAAGTCCAGGGCATCATTGTTAAGCATTACCAGCACCAAAGATCCGAGTGTGAGTACGAGTCCGGATATACCGGCAATACCAAATCCCGGAATTACAAACACCTCCAGGGCTATCAATGCCAGTCCTACAACGAAAATCACGATCTCCCAGTTTTCGGCGAGACCATTAAGGTAGTAGGGGGTAAAATACAGGACGATAGCAACGATGGAAGCCAGGATAGGAAACCCTACTCCTGGTGTTTGCAGCTCAAAATAAATTCCGCCGATGATCACCAGGATCAAAATCCCACTGATGAAGGGGTTCAAAAAGAAAGCAATGACCTTCTCTGTGGCTCCAAGTTTAAACTCTGTCACCTCGTAGTTTTCTATGCCGTTTCGCTTCATGATGTCTTCAATACCTTCCACCTCAGCTTCACAAAAACCGTATTTGATCGCTTCGGAGACGGAAAAGGTTACTACCTTCCCCTGTGTGGCGATGCTATCCAGATCAATATCTTCATCTACCATCCCTTCAGCAATTTTCGGGTTTCTTCCTTTGGCTTCAGCAGTAGATCGCATAATGGACCGCATATATGACTGGTATTTGTCCGGGGCAGCTGCTCCATCCTGGGTTACCACCGTTGCTGCTCCTATACTTGAGCCTCTGGCCATATAGATAGAGTCACATGCGATGGAGATCAATGCTCCTGCAGAGGCTGCATCTTTATTGATAAAGGCATGGATGGGTCGGTCGAAGTTGAGAATTCTGGTTCGGATCTCATCCGCATCATTAAGTGCACCTCCATAAGTGTCCAGCTCCAGGATGACATAGTCCACGTCCAATTCCTGCGCTTCCTCAAGCCCCAGCTCCGTATATCGGTTGGTTCTGGGGTCTATGGTTGACAGCACCTTCATATGAAACACCTGTACAGTGCTATCAGACTGACCAAAGGTCGTTTTGGCGAAGACCAACAGTAAGAAAAGATAAATGTATTTTTTGGGCATTTTTGTGTGTATAACTTTGCTAATCAGGTTTGTTAAAATTACTTCAATCACTTTGTCTGATAAAGCTTCTTTTGATTTTTCTTTTACCTTACCGGGACTGATCTGGCAAACGGTCATCGACGAGGCGCATGGTTTAATGGTTCTTGAAGTCAGAGATCAGGAGACCCATTTCATGGATTACAGACTGGTAAACCTGAAATCTTATCAGGTCAGTGAGTTTAAAGTGGCAAAAGCTGATTGGTGGACGACTGTACACAGGCTGGTTTACCCGATTCTGATTTTTGAGACGTACCAGGACCCTCAGGATCCTGCTAAAAAGGGAATACTGATATATGACCTGGACCGGGGGGAAGTTTTGAAGGAAGTGGAGCAGTTTCAGCTGACGGAAGTGGGGAGGGATGCATTGCAGGGACATGAGCCCGGAGACCAGTCAAGCATGAAACAGGTTGATCTGGCGGTGCTGGGAAAAGACCTGCGGGCTTCAGGAAAAAGCGAGGTAAAGTATCCTGTATATTATGCTCCGGGGACTACATCTTTCAGGACGGTGTTTGATTTTCTGGAAAAAGAAGACCCTGGTTTGGGATGCGAATATTTTGAGTGGGAAGAATATATCATAATCAGCTATTATGAACGTTTAGGTACAAAGTTTGATAGAAAGCTTCTTGTTCTAAAGGGAGATCGCGAAATTTGCCACGAAGTGCAGGATGAAGGGATGAACGGATTTGCTTCGGGAGCATTTTTTCTATCAGATAACCTTTTGGTATTTATAAAAAACAGGAATCAGATCAATGGAATCGAGCTTTAAAGTGTTAGTGTGTGTGTTATTGTTTGGAGTGAGCCTCAGGGCTTCTGCTTATGATTCGTTGCGTCTTGAAAAGAATGGGGGTAAGTCTTACGTGATCCATAAAGTGGATGAGGGAGAGACTTTGTATTCACTTTCAAAGCGATACAATGCTAAGATCAGAATAATTGCTGAGGAGAATAATATTGGTGATTACCAGATTTCGTTAGGCCAGGAGCTTCGGATTCCTGTAGAAGTAACCAGTCAACCCACACAAGTAGTTGCTGAGAAACCGGAGCAAAAAAATGTATACCATACGGTAAAGACCGGGGAGACACTTTACTCATTATCCCGCCAGTATGGTGTGTCAGTCGCACAGATGAAAGATTGGAATGGGTTGCCTTCCAATGAGATAGCTATCGGGCAGGAGCTTATCGTTTCTAAAGAAGGAACCTTCGTAGAACCTTCTCCACCTGAGAACAATGATTCTGATAGCATTGAAAGTGAAGATCCTGATCCTGTCAAAAAGGAGGATAAAAAGAAAAAAGTACCTTCCGGGTTTACGGAGTACTATGTGCAAAATGGAGAACTTTTGGAGTCTATTGCCCGAAAGTTTAGTGTAAAACCAGACAGCATTGTTATCTGGAATAACTTATCCAACACCTATCTCTCCATAGGACAAAAACTTCTTATAAAAGGTAAATTAGACACAAGTAAGCCATCCAAACCTCAAAATGTCAAAAAAACAGCTTACGCGTCTATTCGAAAGCAAACCGATTCCAGTGGTTTTACGAAAGTGTTTGAAGAGGGGGTGGCCAGTAAAATTGATAGCTCCGTGGAAACAGAAAAGTATCTGGCCCTTCACCGGACACTTCCCATTGGCTCATTGATCGAGGTTCGAAACCTGATGAACAACCAAAAGGTGTTTGTTCGGGTGGTAGGCAACTTACCAAATACAGGCATCAATGAAAAGGTCCTGGTTCGGTTGACACCCATTTGCTTTGAACGACTAGGTGTAATTGACCCAAAGACGAGGGTAGAGGTTTCATACTATCAGGACTAGAGTTTGGAGGATATTAAAGCGTTTCTTGACGAAAAGGTAGATCAGTACAATCGTCCCGGATTTATTGAAAATGATCCCATTACCATCCCCCACCAGTTTAGCAGGAAGCAGGATATTGAGATTGCCGGGTTTGTGGCGTCAGTACTTGCCTGGGGCCAGCGAAAAACCATCATCAACAAGTGCAGGGAGTTTTTCCAGCTCATGGATAATGCTCCACATGATTTTATTCTAAATCACAACGAATCGGACTTAAAACCCTTTGTTAATTTTAAGCACCGCACATTCAACGGTACCGATGCCTTGTACTTTATTGAGTTTTTTAGGCATCACTATCAAAGGTATGAGAGTTTGGAAGATGGCTTCTTAATGGGGGCGGTGCCTGATGCCGGGGATACGGCTTCACATCTTACAGGATTTTTCGATTATTTTTTCTCTTTGGAGGATCATCCCATACGCACTTACAAACACATTCCAAACCCTGTGCGAAAGTCCGCTTGTAAACGGGTCAATATGTTTTTGAGATGGATGGTGAGGAAAGATGAGCAGGGAGTGGATTTTGGCTTGTGGAACCGTATTTTGCCTGGTCAGCTGGTTTGTCCCTGCGATCTGCATGTAGACCGTGTAGGGCGACGATTGGGGTTGATCACACGAAAGCAAACTGATTGGCTGACAGCTCTGGAGCTGACAGCCAACCTGAAAAAGCTGGACCCTGTAGATCCGGTTAAATATGATTTTGCACTTTTTGGGTTAGGGGTGGAAGAGCGGTTTTATTGAATCTCAGCCTCCTGCTGGTCACCCCATTGAGACGGATTGCTTCTCCAAGCTTCCAGCGTAGCCTGTTGTTCTTTCGGGATGCTCCCTTTTTGTACCAGTAGGTTGATCAGTGTATGGTAATTGCTCAAATACCACAAGTCCATATTATGAGAAGCAAAGTTGTCATCTGCTATGGAAAAGCCATAGGTAAAGATGGCCGCCATGCCCAAAACCTCCATTCCTGCAGATCGAATAGCATTAGCAGCCTGTAAAGAGCTCATTCCGGTGGAAACAAGATCCTCGACCACCACTACTTTTGCTCCTTTGGTAGTTACTCCTTCGATCTGATTTTCAAGTCCGTGTCCTTTAGCCTTTGACCGAATGTAAATAAAAGGCACATCAAGCGCCTCAGCTACCAGCACCCCTTGCGGAATCCCTGCCGTAGCTACACCGGCGATTATTTCCACTTCCGGATATTTTTCTTTGATTAGTTTGGTCAGACTTTCAGTAATGAGTTTTCTGGTTTTCGGATAAGAAAGACTTAGTCTGTTGTCACAATAAATGGGTGATTTCCATCCTGATGCCCAGGTAAATGGCTCTTTTGGGTTGATTTTGATCGCCCCAATTGCAACTAAAGATTCTGACACCTTTTCGGCCAGGGTAGTTTCGTATTGATGAATTGGCATTTTTTATATGTTAATTTTTAGAAATCTTGCTGGCGCTATTTTTACACGCCAATATTTTTGTGTTTTATTTGTAGGCAAAGCTAAGCTTCTTGTGAAAATATTCATCAACGATATCCCGGTAAGAATCATTGACAATTCTGAACTTGACCCGCAGAAGGAATTTGATATGGTCATAGATGGGGCCGTCAAAAAGATCAAACCCAAATCTCTTTTGGATGATGTGCTGATTCGGGATGCATCGCCTGATAATGTAGATGAGTTGCTCCATTTAATGACAGATTACAAGTTTAAAGAAGTAGATTCCATCACGTTTACCAGCCTTGATAAGAAGCCCATTATTAAGTTTATCAAAAGCAAGTTTAAAGTGATAGAGGCCGCCGGTGGCGTAGTGGATAAAGATGGTAAAATATTGCTTATTTACCGAAAAGGACGATGGGATATTCCCAAAGGAAAGGTAGATAAAGGAGAAAATAAAAAGGACTGTGCCGTAAGAGAAGTGGAAGAGGAGACTGGTGTAAAAGTAGCGATATCACAAAAGATCATTGCCACATGGCACACGTATGTCACCAATAAGAAGTATGTCCTCAAGAAAACGCACTGGTATGTGATGCAATGTCTGGATGATTCCAGCATGGCGCCCCAGGAGGAAGAAGACATTGATGAGGTCAGATGGATGTCTTTAACAGAATTAAGAGCCGCTCTATACGGAAGTTATCGGTCCATCCGTGTAGTCATTCAGGAATACCATAAACTTCTAAAGGTAAAAAGTCAGAGCTTATAAGGCAGGAAAGGGGTCACTTCTCCTCCGTATTTGTGTACTTCCCTGATAATACTGCTACTGATGTGAGCAAGTTCCGGAGAGGTGATAAGAAATACAGTTTCCAGTTCGTCATTCAGGTATTTGTTTACCTGGGAGATACTGTTTTCATATTCAAAGTCAGTGGTATTGCGTAATCCACGGACCAGGTATCTGGCATTATATTTCTCTGCTAAAATGGCCGTCAGCTCATCATAAACAATAACCTGAACCCGGTCTTCTTGATCAAACGCTGACCTGATCTTGTCAAGCATCATATCGATATCAAAATACCTTTTCTTCTTGGTATTATACCCAACAGCTACAATTACTTCCTCAAAAAGCTTGAGGCTTCTTAAAACGATATCTTCATGCCCTTTCGTAAAAGGGTCAAAGGAACCCGGAAAGATGGCAATCTTTTTATTCATTATTCGCAGAGGAATATGCTGTAAAGGTCAAAATACCGGTGTTCCGGCACATCATCAAATGCTTCCGGTAGTTTCAGGAAATTGGGCTTGGCACCCAATGAAATATTTCGAATGAATTTCTTCAGCAAGTTTAGTTGGGGACCATCGTTTTTGATCATACCCCATAGGATCAGCTTATTGGATTTTTGAGACAGACCTACCTCTTTAAAAATAAGCATTGTATACTTCAGGTAATCCTCACTTTTACGAGCTGCAAACTGGTTGTAGTAAAGCAGCTTTTCATTTTGCGTTACTGCAAGGTGAAGAATCCCTCGATCTATGAGACCAAACATGGTTTTTTCATGCGAATGATCATCATAGGAGAGAATCCCTTCAATGAAGGCGCTTCCCTGATGGATGACCTGGATGCTTTTCTTAGGATAAACCTCTTTAACCCACTCTAATACCTTCTTATCGGATGTAAAAATATTGACAGCACTGCTGGATATATGCTTGTAATAATAAACCTCTTCAATCTTTGTTTTGATCTCAGAGTTTAAAGCCAGGTAATCACTGGCTACTTCTGCCATAAAGTAGTTGTTAGGTACCAGTGAAAACTTGTGCGTCTTAAAAGAGATCTTGATGTCATCCCACTTTTGGGACCTTAGAAGAGCGTGGTTAGCGACGATCGACTGTATGGTTTCCAGCCTGGTATTGATGGTTTTTACCTTTTCCAGTTTATAGTCTTCAAGGACAAGGCACCTGCTTGTCTGCTTATTGATGACACAAAACTGAAAATCTCGAATGCCGATCTGCAGACACAAAGAATAAGACGGCAACTTCTCCGGGTCGAAGTTTGCCGCCTGTATTTTTTTTACTCGTTTGTAATTTGATGTGACGGTTGCACTCAAAATATTATTCCCAGTTACCCGATGTAGTCACACTCGTTCTTGACCCAAACCGCAGTGGCAGTTTAGACTTCAGCTCGCTATCGGGATCTCTATTCGGGTTGACAGGTTTAGGGTTTACTACTTCAACGGCATTTACCATTTTGCCGGACTTTTCAATTTTATCCGCCCAAATTTCAAATTTTGTTGGAGGATCTACACCAGGCACATATGGTAAGGTAGAAAGCTTAAACTTAGGCCATTTTGCTTTACTGAAAATGGAATCCTGTACCCCTACAGTCCCCAGAGTGTCGATTTCCACATGTATACTATCCGCCCCATATTCCAGCTGAATAACTGTTTCTCTTCTTGCTGTCAGGTAGAATTTACCTGTATCCACAAATGCCAAAAGTTTGTCCCAGTCACTTGTATATTGTCCATTTACAGCTTCGTATGCAAGTTCAGCCTCACGAATCATTTTTAGCTGCTCAATAATTCTGTTTTCTAACCGCTCGATTCTTTTTGTTTCTTCAATGCTATTGTTGATGGAATAATAAAGAAAATAGGCTAATCCTGCAGCAACTAGACCAAAAACAATGGTTAAGATTTTTGTGGTGCTCATTTAATATTAGGTTTTTTGCAATAATAAAGATAATTCGGTTCCTACCGAAACGCTATTTTACCGAAATGTTTTCAAATTTAAAAAAGCCACTTAATTCCTCTGGTTTTTGACCAGCGGAGATCCTGCCTAATACATTGTGGAGTACGTTTTTATCCATTTTTTTTAATTCTCCTTCTGAAAACCATCGTATTTCGGTGATTTGTTGGTTTTCTTTAGACAATTCGGGGTCTGATCCCAGATGCAGACTTCCGGACACCCGGCTGACTCTGAAAAACAACTCAATGGCGTGGTATTTATCATCCAGATACTCATTGACAAATAAGAAATCCTTCACCTTAATGATCAATCCGGTCTCTTCCCGAAACTCCCGGGTAAGCGCCTCTTCAGCTGACTCCTGAAAGTCCACACCACCTCCCGGAGGAGCCCAAAGGCGACCTTTAGGCCCCAGACCTCTATGGTTGATTAAAAGCAATTGGCCTCCTTCAGTTAAGAGACCACAGACTCTAACCCGCACACGTCCACCGTATTTTTTCTCACTTTCGGTCATAATTTATTAACTATTCATTTGACCCTTCGTTAACTTTGGTAAAAAATTACAGTAAAATATGAGAGTTTTAGCAAGTTTATTCATTTTATGTATTGGTTTTGGCGTGGTAGCTCAGACCGCAGACACGGATTCTGAAGAGGTTGTTTCCGGAGCTAAGATTACTTTTCAGGAATCTGCTCATCAATTTGGAGATATTACTCAGGGAGATAAAGTTTCGCATATATTCACCTATGAAAATACCGGAAATGAACCATTGATCATTTCTAATGTTCGGACAACCTGCGGGTGTACTGCCACCGACTGGAACAAAGAACCTTTAGCACCGGGTGAAACTGCTACCATTACTGTAAACTTTAATAGTACCGGGAAAATGGGAATGCAGAACAAAATAGTAACGATCTACTCCAATGCATCCAACAGTACAGAGCGTATAAAAATCACTGCGAATGTGCTGAAAAAAGAGGGTGAGGGTTAATTTCTGATAAAATAATAGATCAGGATAACCCATCCGGCAATAAAACAGACACCTCCAAAAGGTGTAATAGCTCCTAAAATGGTATAATTGGTGACAGACAGGGTATATAATGATCCTGAAAAAATGATTATACCAAATGTGAACAGAGCGCTTACCAGTTTCAATAAATGGTGACTCCATTGCTTCATTAGGAGACCGACAAATAAGATCGCCAGGGCATGAAACATGTGGTATTGTACACCAGTATTGTATGTTTCAGCCCTTCCCGTACTGTCTAGTACTGGCTGCAACGCATGTGCTCCGAAAGCACCAATTATTACAGCCAGTCCGGCCATTACACTCCCGATTATCAGGTATCTTTTATCCATAGTTTCTTTCTCCGAAGATTGAACTTCCTACTCTCACCATCGTGCTGCCACATGCTATAGCGATTTTGTAGTCACCGCTCATTCCCATAGAGAGCTCAGTGAGTTCAAAATTGCTGAAAACAAAATCCTGTGCTACTTTATCAAAAAGGGACTTAAGACCACTGAACTCTCTCCGGATCTGTTCCTCATTTTCTGTAAAAGTGGCCATTCCCATCAAACCAACAATTTTTATATGGGTAAGTTCTTCCAGATCACTACTGTTAAGAAATTCCAGTAGTTCAGCCTCATCAAAGCCAAATTTTGATGACTCCTCTGCGATATGTACCTGGAGGAGACATTGGATCACCCGGTCATGTTTTTTACCTTCCTTGTTTATGGTTTTGAGCAGACGTATGCTGTCTACGGAGTGGATTAAATATACAAACGGAACGATATATTTCACCTTGTTTCGTTGCAGGTGACCTACCATGTGCCAACGAATGTCCTTGGGGAGATCCTCATATTTGCTGACGAGTTCCTGTACTTTATTTTCTCCAAAATCCCGATGACCGGCATCATAAGCTTCCCGGATCATTTCATTGGGTTTGGTTTTACTTATGGCTACCAGTGTTACGTTATGTTTACTTATCTCCTTTGTTAATCCTTCTATTTTGTTTGAGATTTGACCCATGCTAATTTTAGTATTATTGACTAAGTTTAATCCCGAATGATTATCATTGTTTGCGCAATACCAGCAAAACTACAAAGTACTTGACAAAGCGTAACGCATGGCATTACTAGGAACTCTGCTGAAGAGAGGCATTACTCTGAGGGAAAGCCTGGAGCAGCAATATACTTCGGCTTTCGACCTTCAGAAACAAGAGCTGAGAAAACTGCTTATCCATAGTCAACAAACCAAATTTGGAAAGCAGTTTGATTTTCACTCCATTCTAAAAACATTTAAGCGTAAAACCGGCGATCATTTTTATGAGGCCTTTACGGGATCAGTTCCGGTGTATGATTACGAGAAGATTTTTGATGACTGGTGGCATCTAGCCAAGGAGGGAAAGCCAGACATTTGCTACCCCGGCAAGATCAAATATTTTGCGTTGAGCAGTGGTACCTCAGGGGCTTCATCAAAATACATTCCTATCACCAAAGACATGGTGAAGTCAATACAGAAAACCAGTGTCCGGCAGATATTGACACTGTCAAAGTATGATTTGCCTGACGATCAATTTACAAAAGGCATTCTTATGCTTGGAGGAAGCACGAACCTCCGGAAGCATGGGACGTATTTCGAAGGTGATCTGAGCGGGATTACTGCAGCCCAAATACCTTTTTGGTTTCAGCATTTTTATAAGCCGGGTAAGAAAATCGCCAAAACAACTGACTGGGGAGAAAAGCTGGATGAAATTACTCTAAAGGCTCCCAATTGGGATATCGGGATTATCGTGGGGGTGCCGGCCTGGTTGCAAATACTGATGGAAAAGATTATTAATCACTACCAGGTAAAGACCATTCATGACATCTGGCCCAACTTAAGGATATTTGTCCATGGTGGAGTATCTTTTGAGCCTTATAGAAAAGGCTTTGATAAGCTGCTTGCACAACCTCTCATCTACATGGAAACTTATCTTGCCAGTGAGGGGTTTATTGCTTTTCAGGCCTTTCCAAACCGCAAATCAATGCGTCTGGTACTGAATAATGGCATTTTTTATGAATTTATCCCCTTCAATGAGCAGAACTTTACCGAAGAAGGGACGATCCGGGGAAATCCCGAGACGCTGCATATCGATCAGGTAGAAGAAAATAAAGAATATGCCTTGCTTCTCACTACTAATGCAGGAGCCTGGCGCTATCTTATCGGTGATGTTATTAAGTTTGCGTCCAAAGAAGATTGTGAGATTTTCATCACCGGCAGGACCAAGCATTTCCTGAACCTGTGCGGTGAACATCTATCATTGGATAATATGAATAAAGCAGTAGAGCTGGTAAGCGATGATCTTAATATTGATATCCGTGAATTTACAGTACTGGGAGAGCCTGATGGTTCTCTATTCTGTCATCGCTGGTATATAGGTACAGATGATGATGTGGATACTGAAGAACTGAGAACAGCAATAGACTCAAAACTGATGAAGCTAAATGATGACTATCGGGTAGAAAGGGGGCATGCCCTTAAGAGCGTAAGTATGAATGTTCTTTCGGTGTCTGCATTCTATGACTGGATGAAGCTGCAGGGTAAAGAAGGCGGACAGAATAAATTCCCTCGTGTATTAAAAAAAGAAAAGTCTCAGCAGTGGAAGGAATATCTTGCTGAGAAAAACCTGATTTCCTCATAATGCCCCCATATATTACTGGAATTATTTTTGGACTGGTCTTTATTTTCTCTCTGGGACCCGGTTTTTTTGCTTTGGTTCAGACGAGTGTGCAGAAAGGCCTGCATAAAGCCGTCTTTCTGGCTTTTGGTATATCCCTAAGTGACATTATCTATGTGGCTCTGGCGCTTATGGGAGTAGCTTCACTTCTGGAGAGACCAGTGTTCAAGATGTGGATGGCGATTGTCGGGACTATCGTTCTTTTTGCTTACGGGGTGTATTCCTGGTTTAAGAAACCCCGGGTATATGAGAACAAAATAGAAGGGAAAAGGGAATGGTCTTACCTGAAGTACCTGGCTAAGGGGTTTGTTTTAAATGGCTTAAACCCCTTTATTGTAGTATTTTGGGTGGGAATAATCGGGATTGTTTCTGTTAACTATGACTTTACGCTAAATCAGCAGATCTTTTTCTTTCTGGGAGCCTTAACGACCATCTTGATCACGGATATTACCAAGGCTTTAATTGCTTACAGGTTTAGAACAGTTATCACTCAAAGGTCCATTCTGATATTAAACCGATCAGTGGGGGTCATCCTGATTTTGTTTGGATTGCAAATGGTTTACTTTTTGTTTGATACCTTCTGGTTACAAGGCTAGTGTCACGTTTACTAAGAAAGTAAACCAATTATTCATGCCATCACTCAGCTTCTTACTTATAAAACAAGGATCTCATCAACTTAGTGATGGCATGAATTAGTGTCCTTATTTAAGAGTCATGACACTAGTCAGTAAGTACATTAGTGATCATAGAGCTCTTGATCATCAGCCAGAGAAGAAGAAATACGATCCCCCATCTCAGGTAGATTACATAATAATCCGTAGTGTCTTTGTAGCGGGTTTCTTTGATTTCGGCCTTCTCTAACTGATCAATTTCATTGAATACATTTTGGAGAGCCTCTTTATCTGAAACGCGGTAAAACTTCCCGTTACCGATCCTGGCGATTTCTCTCAGATTGGTTTCATCCAGGGTATTTTCCACATAGCGCGGACGACCAAAAAAATCATTACCAAATGGCACTTTTCCTTCCTTGCCAATGGCGATCGTATAGATCTTGATGTCATATGCCTGGGCCAGTTTTGCCGCAGTTATTGGATCAATGTTTCCTGCTGTATTGTCACCATCGCTAAGGAGGATCAGTACTTTTGACTTTGAGTCCGACTCTCTTAGTCTGTTGGTAGCTACTGCCAGAGCGCTCCCGATCGCTGTGCCACGATTTTCGATGAGATCGAAAGAGATGTCATCAATATATGAGTTTAATAACTCGTAATCAGTAGACAGGGGAGATCTGGAATATGCGTCACCTGAGAAGACAACCAGACCTATGCGGTCCTGAAACCTGCCGGCTACAAAGTCACGGGCTACATCCTTGGCAGCTTCCAGTCGGTTTGGTTGAAAATCCATGATCTGCATGGATTCAGAAATGTCAATAGTCAGCATGATATCTATACCCTCGCTCCATTGCTCCACCTGCTCGTTTGTTGATTGTGGGCGTGCTAATGCTGTGATGATCAGCACCAGGCTGACCAGAAATAACACCGGAGGGATAAACCTAAGGTAACTTATGGGGTCGCTTTTAATATCTTTCCTGGTCAGCGCGATGGGCAGCCGCTCCCTGAATTGACTTAGGATCAACCAACGTATCAGAAATATGAAAGGAATAGCTGCCAGAACATAAAACCAAAATGGCTGCTCCCAGTCAAATGATGTAAGCGTATCCGGTCTGAACCACCGAAATGACAACCATGAATCTATTGGGCTTATCTGCTTATCCATTCTTTATCTGGTCTGTAATTACTGAATATCGATGCTGAGTAAAATCTTCCACCGCCTGAAACTCCTTGTATAGCTCTTCATTGGGCATTTTTCCATATACACTACGGTCGATATTCCGGAGTGTTTCCTTGAGCTCTTTGGTGTATTCCAATGCCATGATCTCTTTAGTAGTCAGCTTTGTATAGGGCTTATTTTCCAGCATTTCCAGGAATCGCTTCCAGTCACTGATGGCCACTTCAGCAGTTTGCCACTCCGGCTCCTTCTTTAGAGATCGGATGTGATCCGTAAGCCTGTCTGAAAACCGGAGATACTCCTTTCTCAGTTTTCTCAGCTTCCATGCTCGCCTGAATTTCTTACCAAAGATCAGTAAGCATACCACTGCTATGAGTAACAGACTTCCGGTAATGATCCAGAATAGGGGATAATTAAATTGTGTGGACACTTCCTGGAAGGCCAGGTTCTCCCTTAGTTTAGTTGTATCAGTTACCTCTTTTGTTAAAGAGGAAAATAAAATGGAGTCCTCAGGAGCTCTGATGGTAAGAGTATCTCCGTTATTGAGTATGAAAGCGGGCAGGTCAAGGTACTGGACCTGATCGATCTCATAACTCTGAAGGGTGTATATGGCTGAATCCAGAACGGTATTGCCATTGATCCTGGAGGGGTAGTACTTTTTGCCCGAGATCTCAAAGGGAGAGAAATTGTAGTTGCTATCGGGCAGGATGAGTTCCATACTGGCCGGGTAGCGTGCGCTCATCCAGTAATGGACATTTTCACCAAGCTTCATATGATCTTCTACAAACCCACCACGTACTTGCACCTCCTGCGCGGAGGAGTGAAAACAGATACATAAAAGAGTAATAAAAAAGGAGATCTTACCTGGCACGCTGTACATTGCTTTTATTTCTATGTCTAAAGAGTTTGACCAATTTGGGTACATAGTCTTCACCGGTTTCTATCGGCACATAGTTCACATCGTTTCTCCTGCAAAAATCTGCCAGTTCTGATGTGTTTTTCTTATAAGTTTTGTTTAGAACATTTCTGAAGCTCCCGGACGAGGTATTGACCCAGAGGGTTTTTCCGGATTCCTTTTCCAGGAGGGGTACAATCCCCAGGTTGGGCATCCTGGATTCCCGGGCATCAAACAATTGGATCACGATAAGATCATGCTTACGTGCCATACCTTTTAAGCTATGCATGTAGTCCTCATCTATAAAATCACTGATAAAAAATATGACCGCTCTCCTTTTCAGTAAGCCAAGAGCATACCGGATTGCCTTGTCCAGATCTGTTTTTCTGGAGGTAGGCTTAAGATTAAAAATGCCGGATGCTATCTCGTAAGAGTGTTTGAGGCCTTTGCCTGGTTTTATGTATTTTTCCCTCTGATCGGAATAACACATTAAGCCTACCTGACTGCTTTCTTTTATAGCAGATATGGCTAAAAGTGCAGTGATCTCTTTGCCAAGATCAATTTTTTGCCTGTTGACTTTTCCTATTTCCTGAGAGGCTGACACGTCGAGGATAAACATGACGGTCTGCTCTTTTTCTTCAATGAACGTTTTTACGAACGTTCCGTGTCCTTTTGCCGTTACATTCCAGTCGATGGTGCGTACGTCATCACCATACTGGTAGGCCCGAACATCGTCAAATTCCAGACCAGAACCTTTGAAAATACTGTGAAAATCTCCCTGCATCTGAGAAGTGATCGCTTTTCTGATCCTTATCTCATATTTGCGGAGCTTTTTGAGGATTTCGTTCATGCGACGTAATTTTGACTTTTCCGAAAGGAATCTGTATGGAACATAACCTTACAAAATTATAAATATCACTAAGACTTAAGACCCTGTGAAAAAATCTTTTTTTATATTGATTCTCGTACTTTTCGGCTGCTCCAAAAAAGATACGGAAATTCCCCCCGGAGTGTTGACCCATGATCAGATGGTGCGGGTACTTATCGACGTACATTTACTTGAAGCAAAAGTAAAAAAACTCTACCTGGGCCATGATAGTAGCATTGCCGTATACAACCATTATGAAAGGATGCTTTTTGATGACCTGGACATAGACAAGGAGGACTATGAAAAAAGCCTCGAGTTTTATGTAGGTGAAATGGAAGAATTTCATAATATCTATAATGAGGTAGCTGACAGTCTGCTAGCAAGGAGTAAATCGGAGAATTTTTATTGATGATAATCTACCCAAAAGATATTGAGGAGAAGCTCGGTGTAGATCAGTTGACCGAATTGATAAGGATGAAGTGCAGATCAGATGCCGGGGTGCGGTTCCTGATTAAGGCTCGTCCATCTTCGAATGCCGAAAATATCAGAAAATGGCTGGATCAGACAGATGAAATGCTTCGGATACTTACATCCGGAGATTCACTTCCTTCCAGAGATTTTCAAGACCTTGAGGTTTTTCTCAAAAAAATAAAATTAAAGGGCAGTTTCTTACAAGGCGATGATTTTGCTTCGCTTAAAAATCTCCTGATACTGCTTTATGACTGGACGCAGTACCTTAAGAAACACCAGCACGACTACCCTGAGCTTTGTGGTCTTACCTATGGGTTTATCGCTGGGAAAGAGCTGATTGATGCTATCGATCAGATTGTGGATGAAAAAGGCCAGGTGCGGGATAATGCCAGCCCTGAGCTGGCCGCCATCAGGGCAATGCTGATCCAAAAGGAAAAGGCTGTGAGGGTAGTTATCAATAAGATCCTCAGAAAGGCCATTCAGGATAAGCTGACGGATGAAGACAGTTCCGTGACCATTAGAGATGGAAGGCTTGTTATCCCGGTAAAAGCTGAACACAAGCGTCGTATCCAGGGATTTGTACACGATGAGTCAGCTACGGGTCAGACAGTCTTTTTAGAACCTACAGAAGCACTGCAGCTTAACAATGAGGTGAGGGAGCTTCAGTATCAGGAAAAGCGAGAGGTAGCAAAGATCCTGACCAGGCTCACCGATCTGGTACGTGATTCTATAGCAGATTTGGAAAAAGGAGCTTTTTTTATCGGGCTTATTGATTTCATCCATGCCAAGGCTGCTTTTGCAAAAGAGATAGAAGCAACCAAACCACAAGTTTCTAAAAATCCTGTGATTAAGTGGTACTATGCCAGGCACCCTTTACTGTGGCTGGCTCATGAGGCTTCAGGTCAGGCCACCGTTCCACTGAGTATGGAATTGAGCAGGCAGGAAAACAGAATACTGGTTATTTCGGGTCCCAATGCCGGAGGTAAGTCGGTGGCATTGAAAACCGTCGGGTTACTTCAGTATATGTTTCAAAGCGGCTTTCTGCTGCCTGTGGGAGAGGGGTCTACATTCGGGGTTTTCAGAAGTATATTTCTTGATATTGGGGATACACAATCGCTCGAAAATGATCTGAGCACATACAGCGCTCACCTGACTTCCATGAAGTACTTTAATGAACGTGCCGACAGGAACAGCCTCTTTTTGATTGACGAATTTGGTACAGGTACCGAACCGCAGTTTGGCGGAGCGATAGCCGAGTCGATACTTTCTCAGCTTAGTGAGCGCAAGTCTTTTGGAGTGATCACCACCCACTACCAAAACCTGAAAAAGTTTGCGGAAAATAATGAGGGCGTTGTTAACGGAGCAATGAAATATGATGTGGCCGCATTGGAGCCGCTTTTTGAGCTGGAAGTAGGTAAGCCGGGGAGCTCGTTTGCTTTTGAAATTGCGAAAAAGATCGGGCTACCGGATTTTATTATCAAAGACGCTCAGGGCATGGTCGGGACCAGCCAGGTAGATTATGAAAACCTGCTCAATGAGCTGGAAAAGGAGCGAACCAAATACCAGAAACTAAGCAAGAAGCTGGAAAAAGAGGAAACGGAGATTGCAGGTATTAAGGCAGATTACGAATCTTTGAGGACTATGGTAGAGGAAGAGCGAAAGGAACTCATAAGGAATGCCAAAGATGAAGCGAGAAGGATAGTTTCTGAGGCCAATCAAAGGATTGAAAATACGATCAGGGAGATCAGGGAAAGCAAAGCTGATAAAGAAAAGACCAGACAATCAAGAGGGGCTCTAGAGCAATACAGGGCTGGTAAACTGGATCCCGCGAAAGAGCAGGTCTCCAAAAAGAAAGAAGAAATAAAGCAGGGAGATGTAGTGACAATCGATGGTCAGGATACGGCCGGAGAGGTGATGAATGTAAAGGGAAAGCAGGCGCAGGTGCGGTTTGGTAATATCATTTCATTCATTGACCTGAAAAAACTAAAGAAAACTTCCGCAAAACAGCTCAGGGAGGAAGAAAAGCGATCAAAAAAGATTGGAGGAATAAATATTACGGATAAGATGGCTCGATTTAATGGAGAGATTGATATTCGCGGAATGCGAGCGGAAGAGGCCCTTGTTCGTGTTGATGAGTATATTGACGAAGCATTACTTCTGGGAACGGACCAGGTACGCATACTGCATGGTAAAGGGCATGGGATATTGCGGGATGTTATTCGCACCCACTTAAAGGGACATTCCAGTGTGGAGAAAGCTGTTGATGAGCATATTGAGTTTGGCGGCAGTGGGATTACTTTGGTAACTTTCAAATGATGAATGTTTATTCAGTGCAACAACTAGCCCTACGCAATGGACAGGATAGAGATGAAGTATGGGTGGCTTATCAGGGAATTATTTATGATGTATCCGGGTCCGGATTGTGGCGGGAAGGGAAGCATTACGAACATTGGGCAGGACAGGACCTGACCGAAGAACTACCAGATGCTCCCCATACCGATGAGGTTTTTAAGCGGTTTAAACAGATAGGGAAACTGATGAATTATTGATTTAAAGTGTAGTATGCTATAATTTGTATGGGTTCAGTTAGAGGATATTCGTTTAATTAATCATTGGACATATTTTAACAAACCTCGTACCTTTGAAGTAAAGAAGCAATTATGGAATTAAAACTTAATGTGGAGTATAACCAGATCCTAAAACTAATTCAACAGCTTCCTCAGGATAAATTTGAAATGTTGACAAAAACGTTGCAGGCAGAATTAAGGGTAAGAAAAGCAACCTCAAAAGAAACGCTGGAAAAGTTAATCTTGAACGCTCCTACCTGGACAGAAGAAGAGCTTGGAGATTTTCAAGAAGCCAGGGACCATTTAAATAGTTCAAGAATGGCATGATCTTGTTAGACTCTTCCATCCTGATTGATCTTTTCCGAAAAAAGAGCTTTGACTCACGGTATGACACTTGCTACACTCAACAAGAAACATTTTGAAAGAATAAAGAATCTGGAACTAATTTAAATATTTGTTTCTTTAAATTTTTCGTTTGACTCTGATCGGAATAGACAACGGATAGTGAATGTTAATATGAGCTATTAAGTGCAGCCATGGATACAAACGTAATGCTGATAGCGGATGCCGGAGCCACTAAAACCGACTGGAGGTTACTTACAGGACAGAAGGTTTCGCAATTTAAAACTGAGGGGTATAACCCCAAGGTAGATAAACCTGGGAAGATCCTGGACATTATTCCTGATGCAATCAGTCAGGATTCTGTAGGAAAACTTTATTTCTATGGAGCTGGCATAGTAGAAGACTCCACTAAGCACACAGTTGATAATTCTTTACAGACGCTGTTTAAGACAGCTGAAATTTACGTTGCTTCGGACCTTCAGGGTGCTGCCCGAGCACTGTTGGGAAAGGAACAAGGGGTAGCATGTATCCTGGGCACAGGTTCTGCAGCATGTTTCTATGATGGCCAGTCGGTCACGAAAAGGATTCCTTCTTTAGGTTATATCCTGGGAGATGAGGGCAGTGGCTTTTATCTGGGTAAGCAGCTTTTGTCCGGATACCTGCGGGATCAATTGCCATCTTCAATAAAAGAGAAATTCATTCAGGAATTCGGGCAGCTGAGTGAAGCGGCCATTTTAGAAAATACCTATCAGGGAAAGGGAAATACATACATTGCCGGTTTCTCATCCTTTATGGTTGATAACCAGGCAGACCCTTTCATTTATCAAATGGTCTATAGAGCTTTCGAGACTTTCTTTACCAGTTATCTTGGTGATGTTGACAGACTGGAGGGAGAAAAGATTCGCTTTACAGGATCTGTTGCCTACCTGCTGAGTAATGTCCTCCTGAAGGTTGCCCGGGATAAAAACTTAACTGTAGATTTGATAGCACAAAGTCCGATCGCAGGGTTAACCTTATACCATCAAAAAAATGGCTGAACTTCCGGTAACAGAAAATACCTCTAACTATGACGACATTGAAAAAATGTCTACTCAGGAGATCCTCACCAGCATCAACCGGGAAGATGCTAAAGTAGCGGAAGCTGTAAAAGGCATTATTCCTGAAATAGAAACTTTCGTAGATGAAGCTTACCTGAGAATGAAGGGGGGTGGTCGGCTCTTTTATCTTGGAGCGGGTACCAGCGGCAGACTGGGCATAGTGGATGCATCGGAGTGCCCACCTACGTTTGGGGTATCTCATGATCTGGTTATTGGCCTGATAGCAGGCGGGGATGGAGCTATCCGAAAAGCTGTGGAGTTTGCCGAGGATGACCCCGGTCAGGCCTGGAGGGATCTGGAGAACCATTTACCTGACTCCAGGGACACTTTAGTAGGAATAGCTGCTTCGGGAACGACCCCTTACGTCATCGGTGGGGTACGAGCTGCCCGGGATAAGGGCCTGCTGACAGGAGCTATCACATGTAACCCGGGATCTCCTCTGGGTAAGGAGGGCGCTCATCCTATGGAGGTAGCTGTAGGACCGGAGTTTATTACCGGGAGTACGAGGATGAAGTCAGGCACGGCCCAAAAGCTGATCCTGAATATGATTTCCACTTCTCTGATGGTGAAGCTGGGGAGGGTGAAAGGCAACCGGATGGTGGATATGCAGCTGTCAAATAAGAAGCTTGAAAAAAGGGGCGCAAGAATGCTTTCGAAGGCTTTGGAGATAGATGAAAGCAGGGCTGCAGAGCTACTTCAAAAATACGGTTCTGTAAGAGCCGCAATGGAGGCTGAATCCACCATTAAATAATCCTTTCAAAATAGCAGTTATTATCAAATTATTAAGTACGAAATTTTGAATATCGGAGGAATTGACAAATATCTTTTTATCGTTTTCAAAATTTACTAATGGATCTGTTGCACCCTTTCTATTTTTCTTTTGGCGGTAAGCTATTATGCTCTGAAGATGTTAACTTAACATGACAACTTACACCGAAAAAATAATTCACAGCTTAAGAGGTGTGCAAAGTTTAATTCTACTTTTGTACAGCTTAACAACAAAAATAGTAATCGCAAAATGAGGAAAAACTTACTAAATCTCGCCTTGACCTTTATGATGTTTGTAGCATCTGGAGCCGTGTTTGGGCAGGAGACCGTTTCTGTCAGCGGAAGGGTGTTGGATAATGAAGGAGATGGGTTGCCCGGAGCCACTGTTACCAAAAAAGGAACACAGCAAGGTACAATAACTGATGTAGAAGGAAACTTTACACTAAGCGTGCCTGAAGGCACAACATTGGTTGTTTCGTTTATTGGTTTTGAGTCTGTAGAAGCTCAGGCAGAAAACAACATGACCATTACGATGAATCCCGGAACCAGCATTCTTGGAGAGGTGGTCATTACTACCAGTGTAATTGATGTTGCGAAAACCAGGGAGACACCAGTGGCTGTTTCTTCTATTTCACCAGCTGATATTACACTTAAAGTTGGAAACCTCGAGTTCCCCGAAATAATGAACCGTACACCTGGTGTATATGCCACTAAGCAGGGCGGTGGGTATGGTGACTCACGAATCTCTCTTCGTGGTTTTGACCAAAGGAATACTTCATTCCTGATCAATGGTCAGCCAGTAAACGACATGGAAAATGGCTGGGTATACTGGTCAAACTGGCAGGGACTGACTGATGTTGCATCAGGCATTCAAATCCAGCGAGGGCTTGGAGCATCGAGACTAGCTGTTCCTTCAGTTGGTGGTACGGTATCCATTTTCACTAAAGCAGCTGACCTGGCTCGAAATGGGACTGTATCTCAGATTGTTGGAAATGATGGGTATACTAAAACCTCTCTAAGTTACTCAACAGGCAAAAATGAAAAAGGATGGGCCACATCATTTTTATTGAGCAGGTGGGCTGGCGATGGTTATGTTTACAATACTTCTGGTGAGGGATGGACCTATTTTGCTGCTGTTGGATATGATCCAATAGGTACTGATCACTCATTTAACCTTTCAGTATTAGGTGCTGGTCAATGGCACCATCAAAGAGATGCATGGGTTTCAATACGCGACTATGAAAACTTTGGTGAAGACGGGATCGATCCCCGGTGGAATACCAACGGAGGGACTCTAAATGGAGAAGAGTACAATATGCGTCGTAATTTCTACAACAAACCATTGGCTACCCTTAACTGGGATTGGGACATTACTGACAATCTTAAATTAGCTACGTCACTTTACGGATCTGCTGGTAGAGGTGGAGGAACGGGGCCTAGAGGAAATAACTTCAGAAATGGAGATATTGACATTCTACCTTTCAATATAGATTTAACAACTCATTACCAGGAAAACGGTAGAGGGCCAAGAGATGCTGATGGTTTCATAAATTTTGATGAAGTTGTCAATGTAAATCGAAATACAACTCTTCCTTATGGTGGAGATATTTCAGGGTATGAGGGCTTAAGGATAGGTTCTAATGGCTACAATGCTGATAGTGTAAATAGAGCCGTTTTGATTAGGAGATCATCTATGAACTCCCACAACTGGTTTGGTGGGATTTCAACATTGGATTACACTGCTGGTAATTTCAGATATTCCATTGGTGTTGATCTGCGAAAATATACTGGATATCATTATAGAGTTCTCAATGACTTCCTGGGTCTTGATGGATATTATTCTACAGGTAATCAAAACTCCGGTGGTCTCATTATTGAAACAACCATTCCTGCCTCTCCTTTCAAAAATACCGGGTTAAACGGTCCTAAAATCGACTACTACAATATAGGGTATGTTGACTGGCAGGGTGTGAACGGATTGATTGAATACAATGATAATTCGAAAATCACAGCTGTATTGCAAGGAGGAGTTTCTAACCAGGTTTTCCAGAGAGAAGATTTCTTTGACCAGGTAGGTAATCCGCTTTCTGAGAAAAAGAGCCTGATTGGCGGATACGTAAAAGGTG
The DNA here is from genome assembly GCF_057801515.1 of Marinoscillum sp. HNIBRBA16962. Lineage (NCBI taxonomy): Bacteria > Pseudomonadati > Bacteroidota > Cytophagia > Cytophagales > Reichenbachiellaceae > Marinoscillum > Marinoscillum sp. HNIBRBA16962. The sequence continues at coordinate 2,263,009 of NZ_CM173603.1, forward strand.
GAGCTAACTATAACTTCAGTGGCGAATCAAACGTGTTCTTCAATGCTGGGTATATCTCACGGCAGCCTCTTTTTGATGCTGTATTCCCAGGGTTCGCCAATGATGTAAACCCTGACCTTCAAAATGAGATCATTACCTCCGTAGAATTAGGTTATGGTTTTTTCGGAAGATACCTGACAGTTAATCTAAATGCTTACTCTACTTCATGGGCTAACCGATTCATCTCCCAGTCGTTTGATGTTGATGTTGGAGGTGGGAACTCAGTAGAAGGTACTGCCCAGTTCAAGGATGTGGATGTCCTGCACCAGGGAATCGAATTGGAAACAACTTACAGGCCGATTGATAATCTTAAGCTGAGAGGAATGCTTTCCATGGGAGACTGGAGATACACTAAAGATTTTTCAGCAACTATTTTTGATGATAGCCAGCAGCAGATCGGTACAGGTACGTTATACACCAAGGATGCTAAAGTAGGTGATGCAGCACAATTTACCTCTTATGTTGAGGCAGATTATCGGGTAGCAAGATTCTTAAATGTGGATTTAGGTTTCAGGTTTGTTGATGGCCTTTATGCGGATTATGATATTTCTGATGAAGACTCAGGTTTTCAAAATCCTGATAATGACGGAGCGCTTAAGCTACCATCATTCGGACTGGTAAACGTAGGTACTACTGCCAGGTTTGACGTTTTTGGTTTGAATGGAACCTTTAGAATAAACGTTAATAATCTTCTTGATGAGACCTACATTGCAGAGTCCAATACTAATATCCATGCTGATTCATCTTCTGAAACCTGGAATGGGATAGATAAAAGAAACTTCGTATGGTTTGGTTTTGGCAGAACATGGAATGCTACATTGAGATTTAATTTCTAGGAAAATATTAAGGTTTATAAAAGACCCGACTGGATTAAAGTCGGGTCTTTTTCTTTAAGTAGCTGATGGGTGCTGTTTTCATGATATCCAGTGTATATTGTCACATCTTACCCATGAAATGAGCATGATGCCGGGACGCGTAGTCTCAACCCAATCCCGATAGCTATCGGGAGAGAATACGGGGACGCCAAGTCCAACCAGGTATGCCTGGCCGGCCGCAATCAAAGTTGAGCAGCAAGCATTTTGCATACAATTGGTATGTTTTTTGTGTAAAACCAAACATGCGACTCCTGATCCTGATTCCGCTATTGGCTGTGTCTGCCTGTACTTCTTATCAGTACTATACCTTAAATAACTCACTATCTGAAAATAATCAAGGTGCGTTTGTTTTTGAAAATGATACCCTTTTACTAGAGTATACTTTTAGTGGTTATGGAGGGCCCGTTCAAATCGAAATATCAAACAAACTGGATGTTCCGCTGATCATTGACTGGAAAAAGTCCTCGATCATTCTTGATGGTTATTCCAGACCCCATTGGAGAGATGAGGCTACGTTTAATGCGAATGATTATGCTTTCAACATTTCCGGAGTTATCACCAGGCCTACGGAGGACAGTTTTGTGCCGCCACATTCTTCTTTAGAGGTCAAATGGGATCAAGTCATAACAAAACCAATGGATTTTGGCGCAAATACTACTTCTGAACGTGTCAACTGTCAGGGTATTGAAGCGAAGAGGTACACTTTTTCCACCGAAGACACCCCGCTTGTATTTAGAAGCTATTTGAGTTTCAGACTGAATGAAAGTTCGGTTTTTTTTCATTATGACCACTATTTCTGGGTAGCTGAAGCGCATCAATCCATATCAGACCCTAATTCATTGATGTGTCTCGGTCAGAGCTTTTACACTTCTGAACCAACGGGCGCTGGCGCGGTCCTTGGGGTTTTGGCTCTTGGCGGGATCATTTGGATGGCCGTAGAGATGGATGAAGCGGAGCAATAGCGTCGGGTCATTCCCTATCCACTCCTCGTATGCAGTGCGGATCCTTTATAATGACATTTCCAAACGTCGTAAAACCTAAATCAAATATTAAATCAGATTCTTAAGCGCATATAAATCCCTTATAAAGACGCTCCTTCCAGCACCTTTTTTACTTTTGCAGTGTGCATGAGATAGAACCATACTACGGTTGGAATCAGTTCTATGATCCGAGCGAGGACCCGGAATCTCCATTCTATGGAAAGGAGTACAATTATGACCTCTATTCGGAAAATATTTATGGCTATTTTATTGATCCGGGGTGGGACTTCTTTGGTTCGGAAACCCTCTATCTAAAGATACTTTATGCCAACTACAATGAGGGTTTTATTGTGATCGAGTTCATCGGTGAGTGGAACGATGCAATCAACAATGACATCATGCATCTGAAGCGAAACCTTGTCGAGCATATCCTGTCATCGGGAATTAATAAGTTTATACTGGTAGGGGAGAACATCCTTAACTTTCACGGAAGTGATGATAGCTATTATGAGGAGTGGTTTGAGGAAGTGGAAGACGGCTGGATAGCAGCGGTTAACTTCAGGGATTTTGTGGAGCAGGAGATGGCTGCCTACGAAATAGACCAGTACATCAATTTTGGCGGGAAGCTTCAGATACTAAACTGGAGGACGATGACCCCTGTAAGCCTTTATAAGATCGTGAGCCAGATGATGCAGCGGAGACTCTCTATTGGCTAGTTGCTTTGAGACCTGACTTTTTCCAGGAGATCCGGGATGATGTAATCTGACTTTAAAAACTGGCTGTCAAACTTAGCTAACAGCTCATCACTTAGCTCCATAAACTCCTGAGCCACACGATTTTCAGGATCGTACTGGTTAATAGACTTTCCGATATCCGTTGCTTCACCCACTCGTATTGACCGGCTTATCGTACGGTCTATAATGAGGTCCCCAAATGCCTCCTTAGCCTGCCTGAATTTTTCCTGACTTCTAAGCAGCTGCGGATTGTACATATTGAAGAAAACACCTAAGATATTGAGGGTGTAGGTCTGGTCTACGCTAGCCAGGTGCGTAAGGAGCTTTTGTACTCCGGCTATGGAGAAGGTGTCTGCTACAGCAGGAATTAAAATACTCTTTGAGCCCGCAAGGATAGCTTTCACCAGTATTCCAAAATTAGTAGGGCAGTCCATAATGATGAAGTCATAATCTTTCTTCACTGCCCAGATCAATTTTTGGATGATTGTAGGGCCAAAAGAAATAAACTGATTATTAGACTCCGCATTGACCATGGAATAATCGCCTGGTAGCAAATGGAGGTAAGGTGACACCTCTACCGGGCGTATATCTACCGGATGATCGTGCAGGATGCTCTTTATGTGATGATAAAGTGTATGCTTTGGGCTATCTACTGCAAGTGCATTGGTGAGGTTGCACTGAGGATCAAAATCAATCAGCAATACTTTAAAAGATCGCGACCAACTAAACCCTAAGTTTAAAGACGTAGTAGTCTTGCCTACTCCCCCCTTAAAATTGTACACGGAGATTGTGTTAGCCATGGCTGGTAATTTTCACTATTGAATCAATGTTCTTAAAATAAGTCTATAACATCACAGAAAGTGTCATTCCGCTATGAAATCCATAAATTACTGAAACGAAAACGCTCAATTCAATAAAGATTCCCCGACTGAGCATACATTCCGGATACATATCCTAAGGCATTGATCCTTAAATATAAACAATCGTAACATGAGTTGAAAAAGGTATAATACTTATTTGAATAATTATATTTTACTCCGAAACGGGCTTTACCTCAGCTATTTCAGAGATCAGATACCTTCTGTTGGTTTTTAGTTCGAGACAAACGGCACGCGTTCTCTTCCTCTCCAGCTTTTTGAACGTTCGTCCATTGAAGTCAAATGCAGACCCGATCTCTATTTGTTTAAGAGCTATTTTGCCATTAGGGGCATCAAATTTTTTTAAAACGTTATACAGAACAGGATCTGAGCAAGAAGCAGCTTTTGGATTCTTGAAGTAGCTCTGAAGCGCCAAAAGCACCGGTGCGGGAAATACCTTTTCGTTTAAGATAGGCCGGGCAACTCGTTTAAAGTTTTGTTTCCATTCAGTGCCATGTGGATTTGCCCTGTGACCATATTTGTCAAAAGTAATCAAGTGTGCTACCTCGTGCAGGTATGTGACCAGAAAAGAAAACTGGTTTAAGTCATTATTGATACTGATGCTGTGTTTTTTGCTTTGTGGGTTGTACCTGTAGTCTCCCAGCTTGGTTTGACGACTTTTTTTGATTTTAAATTCAAAGCCAAAGTACTCCCAGAGTTTCACACAATAGGAGACGGCTTCTTCGGGTACAAAGCGGGCAAAAATCTGATGATAATTCACGGACTTAAATAAAGTAAAAGTCCGTGAATTCAATCTATTGACCAGGAGAAAAGTTTATTTCTTGGGTATTTTAAAAGTCAGAATCGGAATGTGGGCGTGGTTTGCCACATCTTCGGTAATACTACCTCCAAAAAAGTGACCCAGACCAGTTCGGCCATGTGTTCCCATGGCGATCATGTGGATATCATTTTTGAGTGCAAAGTCCACCACTCCCTCATCGGTGAAATCAGCATGCGCAACACCTATGGTATAGTTTTCCAGCTTGTTTCGTTCGGCAAACTCCTTGAGTTCTTCTTTTGCTTTTTCTTCGGTGAGGTAATTATAGGGAGTGCACACCCTCACAAGGTGGAGGTTCACGCCAAATAGTTTTTGGAACTTTTTGATTTCAGGAACTATCAGATCCTGCTCAGCTGTAGTATCAGTTGCCAGGGCAATGCTCTTAATGTTTTCAAGGTCACTTCTTCCTTTTATAGTGATCACAGGACAGTTGGCATGGCGTATGACTCTTTCTGCGTTGGATCCTATGAATATTTCTGTAAGTCCTGAGGCTCCTTTGGATCCCATGATCACCAGATCTACTTTTTGATCTGTAATAGTGTCTTTTATGTGTACAAATGGGTTTCCAAAGATCAATTTGTAGCTGGCAGAAACCCCATCTATTTTGAAATCTTCTACCAATTCTCCCAGGCGTTTTTCTGAACGATCTATCAGCTGTGTTTCATACAGGTGCTCGTAAGAATAGTTGGTGACTACTTCTCCCATAACGCTGAACGATCCATAGGGAACCTCCAGCACATGAAGGAAAAGGACCTCTGAATTCATCTTTTTTGCAACCTGTTTAGCAAATATATGGGCATTCGTGGCCTCATTGGAAAAATCAGTAGGTACTAAGATCTTTTTCATGACGTTGAATTTTATTTTGGTTCTAATGTAATATACGTGTCAGGTCGTTTATATGATAGAAGTCAACCGATTTAATGACTTATAAGGCATGAAATCGGCATGGCCGAAGCAATTTTAGGACTCGGTGACGCGTAGTCCGGGACGCGTAGTCCGGGACACGTAGTCCAACTGAATATGAATATAAGTTTTCGGCCAAAAGCCATAGTCAATAGGCAATAACGCAATAGGCAAAAAAGATAAAAGATTTAAAAATGATGAAGTCAAATTATCAAACAGCCAAAGGCTAAGAGCTAAAAAGCTAAATTATATGCACATGAAGGTTTATCCCTTGCTCTAAATCATATATTCTGGTGATCCATATCAAGGTTTTCATAGTGTTTGACTAATTACTTTGTTTAAAAAAGGGAAGTAATATATCATAGTCATGAAAACTCAGATCAAAAAGATACTAATGCCTGTAGATTTTACCAATGCCAGCAAAAATGCGTTGCGGTATGTTTCCAGGATCTTTAAAGGCGAGCGGGTCCAGTTAGTGCTGCTTCATGTTAATGAGTCTACGGATGGTCAGGAGGAAGGAGAGAGGAATTTTGAACGGCTCAGAAAACTGGAGTTATCGGGTTCTCCCTTTTTGATCACCCAGACGGTAGTGAATGGAGATCCTCAGAATGAGATCCTCAAAGCTGCAAAGCATAATAATGTAAACCTAGTTGTACTGGGGATCAAGGATGCCTCTCAGGTATTTCATGCCTCCATCTCAGAGATTTTGCTGAAAAACCTGGAGTGCCCGGTGATTACCGTACCGGAAAATTATGTGGCTCATCAGCTAAAACGCATTACTTACGCCAATGACCACAGGGATGTGGCATTTTCAGAAGTTTTTGATAACATCCGGTATTTTGCGCAGAAGTTTAACTCTAAAGTTTACATATTTCACCTTTATCCTGACAGGGAGACATTTGCTGAAGATCATACAGAACCCGTACTGGAATACTACCTGGAAAGTACAGATCATGATTATTATACGGTAGTAGAGACTGGCACGGTAAATGCCATCAATGAATTTGTAGAGAACCATCACATCGATCTGCTCACCCTGCTGACAAGAGATCACGGGCACAATGTAATGATGTCAGAAGGAAGGCTTGTTTATGAGCTTGTGAAGACTTCTCATGTTCCTATGCTCATTCTTAACTAAAAAAAGGAGATGATTACAATCAATGAGGTGCTTGAGTAACGTCATAAGATTTCTGGGGGATAATGCTAACCTTAGTACTATCAACTAAACAAGGACAACCATGAAAACGCTATTCGATCATCCTGTATATCCTTTTAAACCCACGGATGGTAGCCTTGCAGAAAGTCTGAAAGCAGTGGAAGTGCTGCATCCTGAAAAACTCTCAAAAAAAGAGTATCAGGGGTTAATGGATATAAAACGAGCGCGGGCAAAACGAGATAAAGAATTGAAGCCCCTCTTCTTTTTTATCGGGCTGAGTATCAGCTTACTATTAATCACTATAATTTTTAACTGGAAGACTTTTGACGATTCAGGGGTGATTGATTTAGGCCAGGTGGAGGATAGCTTTGATGAGATGCTGGAGGTACCGGTCAGTACCCAGCCACCCCCACCTCCTCCTAAGCAACTAGAGGTTATGAACATCGAAGTAGTGCCGGATGAAGAGATCATAGAGCAGGTAGAAATTAACCTGGATGTTGAGCTTACAGAGGAGATGTCTGTGAAGGATGTGGTTTATGAAGATATACCTGTGGAAATGGAAGAGGAGAAGGCTGAAGAGATCTTCCAGGTAGTGGAGGATCAACCTACATTTCCCGGTGGCATTAGCCAGTTTTACCAATATGTAGCTGATAATATCAAATACCCCGAAGCTGCCAGGCGTCTGGGCGTTTCCGGTAGGGTATTTGTGCGGTTTGTGATTGAGAAAGACGGTAAACCTACCCAGGTACATGTAGTAAAAGGAATAGGTGCGGGCTGTGATGAAGAAGCCATCCGTGTGATTGAAAGTTCTCCAGCCTGGATTCCCGGTAAACAGAGAGGGCATCCTGTAAGGGTTTATATGACTGTCCCCATCAATTTTACTTTGAGAATGGAATAAAATATCATAAGCGCAAACGTTTAGACGCCCGGCTATCAGATGGATAAACCGGGTGTCTTCTTATTTATTATGCACGTTTGTTACTGTTTTTCTATCTCTTTGTAATGCGAGCATTTCCGGTACTGCTTACTTTTAGCCAGTTGATATACTAACCGCCGGACTCTGCCAGCATTGCCGGAGTATATCTACCTGCATCTCGGTTCATTATTTCATCAAACGTTTTTGGAAGCTGCCCTGAAGTCTCGAAAACTGATATAAATCAGGTTTATGATTTGGATTCATCATTGAGATATGTACTTTGAAAAGCTGACTTTTGCAATATGAAAAACGCAACGACTCCTGCACAGGCAGTGCAACACATAAAATCAAATGATCATGTTTTCGTGCATACCGCGGGTGCTACCCCTAATGTTTTGGTGGATGCATTGGCCGCTCGGCATGATGAGTTACGGAATGTGAAAATTTATCATTTGCATACTGAAGGAAAGGCCCCTTACACCAATCCGGATTACAATAAGAGCTTTCAGGTTAATTCTTTTTTTCTGGGGGCCAATTGCAGACAGGCGACGAATGAAGGTTATGCTGATTATATTCCGTGTTTTTTGAGTGAAATACCCTTAATGATCCGAAACGGTATCATCAATATAGATGTGGCCCTTATCCACGTATCTCCACCGGATAAACATGGTTTTTGTTCTATGGGCATCTCAGTGGATGCCAGCAAGGCGGCGGTGGATACAGCTGGAATAGTGATCGCTCAGATCAATCCGCAGATGCCGCGTACTCATGGAGACGGATTGGTTCACATCAGTAAGTTTGATGCCTGCATCGAGGTGGATGTGCCCCTGCCTGAGCTGAAGCCGCATACGCTGACAGATGAAGAGAAGAAGATGGGTGAGTTTATCGCCGGTATGATCCCTGACCATGCTACCCTGCAGATGGGTATAGGAGCCATACCTGATGCGGTCTTGAGTTGTCTGGGTAATCATAAAGACCTGGGCGTACATACGGAAATGTTTTCTGATGGGGTAGTACCTCTGGTAGAAAAAGGTATTATTACCAATAAGTTTAAACCCAAGCACAAAGATGTCATTGTTGCAGGGTTTATGCTTGGCTCCAGAAAACTCTACGATTTTGTAGATGACAACCCTATTGTGCGGATGCTGGACATCCAATATGTGAATGATACGGCAGTGATCCGGAAAATGCCCAGTATGATTAGCATCAATAGTGCCATCGAAGTGGACCTCACCGGTCAGGTCAGTGCAGATTCTATAGGGACCCGCATTTATTCAGGAGTAGGGGGTCAGATGGATTTTATTAGAGGAGCTTCGCTTTCGCCAGGGGGTAAGCCTATCATCGCTTTACCCTCAGCCACTAAAAATGGAGAATCTAAAATCACCTCCTTTCTGAAACCGGGTGCAGGAGTAGTAACTACTCGTGCTCACGTTCACTACATAGTGACGGAGTATGGAATAGCCGAATTGTATGGCAGAAACCTGCGAGAACGGGCAAAATCGCTGATTGCTATTGCGCACCCTGACCACAGGGAGACTTTAGAGCGTGAGGCCTTCGAACGGTTTAAGCGGTTTTAAGCTTTTATTTTAACTGCTGAGAAAGCAGAGGAGCGCAGGGATGAGAAGTCTATATGATAACTTCTGATTCTCCTTTTTGTATATACAGGTTGTTGCTTAACTTCCTCAAGTATATGTTAACTCAAAGGGAGTATCCTAAGTCTCCCTTTGCTTTCGTCTAGTACGATAAGTGCCCCTTGCTCAAGATAATCCTTATACTTTTTTATAGTAGCTAATACCGTTTTGCTCAGGTTTTTTACGGAGACATCCTGCGTACGGACTTGTACCACACTCGGTTTTTCTGCTCCAGTAAGTGCCAGTATTGTGCCAAAATCCAGGTCATGAGTGAATACAATATGCTCATGTTGCTTTCTTTGCCCAATTCATCAAATCAGAATCCGGAGCATCGGAGGGACCAATTGTGGACCAATGTGTGGCTTCTATATCCCCTTGTTGGAATTCCCTGACCCAATCCGGGGACAGATTCATATCGATCAGGATTTTCATACAGGCGGCAGAGGCACATCGATCTCCTCAGACCGCCATGCTGCGTATGCCAGTGCTTCTTGCAGATCCTCAGCCTGGAGGTAGGGATACATCTTTAAAATCTCACTGGAGGAATAGCCGGAAGCCAATAAGCCTACCACAGTTCCTACAATGACTCTCAAGCCTCTGATGCAGGGCTTACCACCCATCACCTCCGGGTTTAGCGTAATGCGTTTAAATGCTTTCATTTCCTCATCAATTATCAGAAATAAAAAAATGTATGCAAAGCTAATGAAGGCATTAAAATCCCGGTAGAAAGACATTGTTACTAGCTTGTGCAAAGGTGGATCTACTTATTGGTGATCTTTCAAAAACCAAAGAAAAGTCGGGCTGGGAACCGAGCATGATCTTAAGGATTTGGTCAAAAAACAGGCAGCAAGATCCAGGGTTAAAGTGATCAGAACCTATCCGCATCATTTACCTCGATCCAGTAACCATCCGGATCCTGCAGGTATATCTGGTTTACTCCATCGGGTCGGGCGCTTGAGGTGCCAGCGTCACCAGGCCAGTTTTCATAGTATACATCCTTTTCATCCAGCAGTTTCATAAATGCGTTCAGGTCATCTATGGCCAGTGCCAGGTGCAGGTCTTTTTTTACCTGTATACCTTCCTTGCTTCTTTTGATGAGGTGGAGCTCTGTTCCTCCTGCGAAAGCAAACCATCGGATGTCCGGATTTTGTGTTTGGTTGATGATCTCTTTAAGACCTAAGATCTGGCTATAAAAAGCAGCACTCTTTTCAAGGTCACTTACCACGATAGCCACGTGATCCACTTTGGTTTTTGGCTGATAATTTTCCTGGGATAACCCTATTACCGGGAGAAAGATTATCCAAAAGATGAGGTTCAGGTTTTTATTCATGACTTTAATATGTTTGGAATTACCCTTAATATACCTCCCAAATCCGGTTTAAATGGCATTAATGACATTTGACTCCTCTTTTATCAGCATTCAGACCAACATTTATCAGAAAACCCCTTGATTTAGTTCACATCCGTATGCTGCTAAATGTCATATTTCACCGTGCCACATCCCTCTAATTTAGCGCTTGAAACAGCTAGTATAGCACTCAAAACAACTGACTAAGCAAATTATGAAAACGACAATTTTAATCCTCTTAAGCACATTTCTATTTGCAGGGCAAACAGAGATCAGCTTACGACCAGATCAAAGCTCAATGCAGATCTTTGGTACTTCTTCGCTACATGACTGGGAGTCTGATGTGAAAGACTTTTCCATCAATGGAATACTTGTAGATGACAACATCATCAGAAACCTGAAAGTGAAAGTAGAGGCAGAGTCAATTAAGAGTGGAAAATCCATCATGGATAGTAAAACCTATGATGCACTCGAATCCGGAGAGCACCCATTGATCACCTTCAGCGCTGATGAACTGACTATTGACGACCAAAAGGTTCAGGGGCAGGGCAACCTTTCACTGGCTGGTGAAACCAAGACGCTTCCTGTGGATGCCAAAGTAGTAGAAAGAAAACCCGGTAGCATTAAAATAGAAGGGGAAGTCATCTTGAAAATGACAGAATATGGAATAGATCCCCCTACGGCCATGTTTGGCTCAATTTCTACCGGAGACCAGGTGACTGTAAAATACAGCATCCTTTTATCCAACTAGTGCCTAATGGCACAAATAATCAATAGAAACAACGAACTGACAATCAACTATTTGCGACACGTTTTAATGTAGTTTAATTCTGCAACTTAACACTAGCAATAATTAATTTCTAATAAAATTTTCCAACACTAAATAAACTTTTAAATCATGAAAACCAGAATTTTAAAACCCCTGTTTGCATTTGTTGCGCTGTTTGCAGCAATGGCTATATACGCCCAGCAACCAGAGTTACAATACTTCAGATCCAATGATCAGGACGGACTGAACGTATTCGAAACCAGCAAAGAAAATGATGTGGAATTTACCGGAGTAAAGGTCCGAATAGGAGGAGACTTTGCTCTGCAATTTCAAGGGCTAAGCCAAACAAATGATGGTGGCGTTGATTCTTTGAAACTGGATAATAACTTCAACTTACCAACAGCAAACCTTAACCTTGATGTTCAGTTAGCTGATGGTTTGAGAATGCACCTGAGAACGTATCTTTCTTCCAGACACCACACTGAAGCTTATGTGAAGGGAGGTTACATCCAAATAGATAAGCTGGACTTTATTCAGCCTGGGTTTCTGAGCGGCTTTATGAACGTGGCTACTATCAGAGTTGGTATGGATGAGTTTAATTACGGTGATGCTCATTTCCGTCGGTCAGATAACGCCAGAGCTATTTATAATCCGTTTGTAGGAAACTACATCATGGATGCATTCTCTACAGAGCCATTTGCTGAAGTTACCGTTCAGTCTTCCGGATTCCTTGGTGTGGTTGGTTTAACCAATGGCCGGCTGAACCAGAAGGTTTTGGAAAACACTGACGATGGGTTTGTCTTCTTTGGAAAACTTGGATACGATAACCAGTTGAGTGATGATTTAAGAGTGCGTTTGACTGGATCATGGTACCTCAGTAATGATAAAAACACCAGAGATAACCTGTACGCAGGAGACCGGGCTGGTGCAAGATACTACCATGTGCTTACTGATAATAGCAGTAACTTCAGAACAGGCCGATTCAGCCCTGGTTTTGCATACCATACAGCATTTCAGGTAAACCCTTTTGTGAAATTTAAAGGCCTTGAGTTCTTTGGTGTATATGAAGTATCCAGCAATGGTGACGATGAAGTAGGGGGTGCGTTTACTCAAGTGGGAGCAGAAGCCCTTTATCGATTCGGTGCAGCGGAAAACATATTCATTGGTGGAAGATACAATACCGTAAGTGGAGAACCAGTTGATGGTGTTGATACTCAAAAGATCAACCGTGTAAATGTGGGCGGAGGATGGTTCCTTACCAAGAATGTTCTCACTAAACTGGAATATGTGAAGCAATCATATACTGATGGCTGGGATGGATCAGGTTTCCAGGGAGCAGAGTTTGACGGAATAGTAATCGAGGCAACCATTGGATTTTAGAGGGTGCCTGTTTAGTTAGTGTTGAGAGGCTGCCCCTCGAGGGGTGGCTTCTCTTTATAAAGCTTCGGGGTTCCGGAGCTTTTTTTGTTGGCCTCATCCAGGAATCTTTTTACATACCATAAAGTCGGAATCACAGCGAACTTCCGCGCACTCCCCAAAACCCTTGGAGCCCATACAGAACTTCCGCGTCCTCCCCAAAAACTTTGGAGCTCAGTGCAGAACTTCCGCGTCCCTTCCAAAACCTTTGGAGCTCGTGCAGAACTTCTGCACCCTTCCCAAAACCTTTGGGGCTCTCCGCCGAACTTCCGCGCACTCCCCAAAACTCTTGGAGCGCCATGCAGAACTTCTGCGTCCTTCCCAAAAACTTTGGAGCTTCGCGCAGAGCTTTTTTACTTTCATTTCTGTGGCGTAAACCGGCACATTGCAAAATTTTTTTAGGTGAAAAATCATGATTTCCACAGGCCTGGCCCAAGGTCTGTGGCTCCCAGACATGTGATATTCCGCCTTGGGTCGCAGGTTGGGGGGAGTTCTGGTATCGCCGGGTTAAACCAGCCCTTTGCCAAATTCAAATGGCAGGTTAGAGTCAGAGTTTATCGTTATTGTCAGAGGTTAAAGTCACAGGTCCGTGTCAATATGTCTCCACATGCATATTGATCTCAAAGTCCACTTTTAGCTCATTGGTTACCTGTACCAGCCCGAAAAATTTAGTGGGAGGTTCTATGTTAAAGTCTGTGAGTTTGAGGGTTTTCTTTCCCAAAAAGGTCAGGTCTTCTTCAGACCGGTTGATAACGATACCATCTGTAATGTGATACATCCGGGTCACATCGGATAGGGTGATGGATACTTCTGCAGCCACATTGAGTCGCTCGATCCTGTTGTTGCCCGGGGCAATGGCGATACTGTGAATCTCCAGATACAAGTAGGGATATGAGTCGGTTTTAAGAAGCTCCCTCAGATCCTTGTTCATAGGCTCTAAGCCACAGTCAAACCGGTCTGCTGTGTACCGGAGTTTCAGGCCTTCAAAACTCAACCGGAAGTTGTTCCAGTCGCTGGATACCTCCAGCATTCCTTCAGACACCTTTTGAAACAACCCACACTCGAAGGAGCTGACATTGGTTTTTCCATCGATATTAAACCGGCTGGAAACGATCTCCACCTGGTGCCGATTGTTTTGACTGTTTGCCAGAAAACCTGATAGTAGCAGAAGTATTGATAGAAGCTGTTTCACCATTTACCACCTTCAAAATTTGGACCAAAAGATAGGTATATTGGAGTAAAGGGGAGAAGAAATACCTAAAATCCGCAGATGATCCTTCTTACTGTCTGAAATCATCGAGATAGTCATGCCATGACTCATATTCCCAATCTTCGTAACCAATTCAAAATCAAATAGTCATGGCATGACTTTCGGGTTCAAGGAAATAACAATCTGTCATCAGGGTGTTAAAGCGTTTGACTAAACCGGGACTTTGATTTAGCTTTCCAAAGCCGACTGTCAAGCGCCATACATATATTTCTGATAAAGGGTTTTCCCAGGTCGGTAACCTTGAGTCCGTCTCCGGTCCAGGTGATTAGGTTGTCTGAGGTCAGCTCTTCGAGAAGGTCTATATTAAATCCTGCACCTGTGGTAAGAAATTCCTCATCACTCCAGGAGGTTTCATATTGACACATAAGGTTGAGGATGTGTCTTCTGATAATCAGGTCCTCTGGGGTGAGCTGATGTCCACGCAGGATAGGCAGCTCATCATTGTCCAGTCGCTCATAGTATTTGGTGAGCAGCTTTTCGTTTTGACTGAAGGCAGCCCAGCTGTCGCTGATGGAGCTCATACCAAGCCCGATCAAGAGGTTGCTTTTCTGGGTGGTGTAGCCCATAAAGTTTCGGTGAAGGGTACCATTTTGGTAAGCCTCATAGAGCGGGTCATCCGGTAGCGAAAAATGATCCATACCTATGTCATAGTAACCGTTTGAGGTAAGCAGTTTTTTCCCCAGGGTATATATTTTCAGCCGTTGCTCAGTTGTTGGCAGAAAGTTTTCGAAAGCCTTTTGTGCCTTCTTCATCCAGGGTACATGCGCATAACCATAAAAGGCAATCCTGGTTGGCCTGATACTGATCGTTTTTATAATGGTATCCCAAACGGATGCACTTGTCTGTTTTGGCAGCCCGTAGATCAGGTCAAAGTTTATGCTTGTGAATCCATATTTTTCAGCGAGAGCTGTCACTCTTTTCACATCGTCTGCCGTCTGCTCCCTGTTGATGGCTTTCTGTACCTCCGGGTCAAAGTCCTGGATGCCCAGGCTTATCCGTGTAAAGCCAAGGTTTGACAAGGTTTTCAGGTGTTCTTCCATTGTATTGCCGGGATGGCCTTCAAAACCAAACTCATGGTCATCAGCGACAGTAGCTCCTGTGGTAATTCCTTTAATCAGGTGGTCCAGGTTTGCGGGAGAGAAAAATGTAGGAGTGCCTCCGCCAAGGTGGATTTCCTTAATGATCGGCTTAGCGGGTAATGTATCCAGGTACATATTCCATTCTTTCAGAATGTACCGGATGTATTTTTCTTCCACCGCGTGGTTTTTAGTTATTCGCGTGGTACAGCCACAGTATGTACACAGGCGCTCACAAAAGGGGAGATGAATGTAGAGACTTAATTCTTTGCCGCTTTGCCAAAATCCATTGATGAGGGTTTTTTTCCAGGTACCTTCATTGTGATTACAGTTATCCCAGTGGGGGACAGTAGGGTAGGAAGTATACCTCGGCCCTGCCGTGCTGTACTTTCTGATCAGTCTATCCATAAAGGCAAAGAAGCCATATATGGAGTTTAGGGCTTATGAGATAAGTCAAAGTGAAAACTGCATTATCTCAGGTAATTCGATTCCTTTAAAACCTGATGGAAGTAAGCTTATCAGGCGCTACAATGTGTATCGTGCTGCCCTCAATTTTGATATAGCCGTCCTTTTTGAATTCGGATAAAATACGAATTACTGATTCGGTAGCTGTGCCTACCATGCTGGCCAGGTCTGCCCTTGTTACTTCAAATTGCGGTGAGCCTGATTCATTTTTATAAGTATTGTAAAGCTTCATCAGGGAGTCTGCTGTACGTTTCCTTACAGTATCGTAAGCCATCTCCATGAGGTTGTTTTCTTTCTCGATCAGGTGCTTGGAGAGTAACTTGATAAACTGACCGGAGACTTCACGATTTTGGAATATAAGGTCCTGGAAGTCCTTCCGGGGGATCAGTATAAGCTCCGTTTCCTCCAGGGCCTGGGCAAACTCCGTGCGATCGGTGTCCTGGATCAGGGCATTTTCACCTAGAAAATCCCCGTCTTTAAGTATGTCATGTATAAACTCTTTGCCGTCCGGGTTTATCTGGAAAGTTTTTACTTTGCCGGATTTTATTTTATAGGCATAAGAAGCAAAATCACCCTGCCGATAGATGATGTCTTTTTTCTTGAATTTACGGGTTTTACCAGTGGTTTCCAGGTCCTTTAGCTCGTTGTAGTTTTTAGCCCGCTCTACAAACTCCTGCAGCGATTCGTGGGAAGATAAGCGATCATACTTCATCAATCTTCGCTCTATAGCTCCCAGTAGCTCCATTTCTTCAAATGGCTTGGTGATGTAATCATCCGCACCCATATTCATGCCTTTTCTGAAATCCATTTTCTCAGCTTTAGCTGTAAGGAAGATAAATGGCGTAGAAGCGATTTCAGGATTTTTGCTGATCAGATACAGCACCTCATAACCGTCCATTTCCGGCATCATAATATCACACAGGATCAGGTCTGGCTTTTCATCCAAAGCTTTTTTTACTCCCTCTTTTCCGTCAGTTGCAGTTATGACCTGATAGTTTGACAGGTCCAGAAGCTCTTCTATGTTTTCACGAACTTCTTGCTGGTCTTCTATTACGAGTATTTTCTTCTTCATAGGTTATTTCAAGAAATTTAAGAGTGATGTACAGGCACCGATATTGTAAATGTACTTCCCTTCCCTTCAACACTCGTAAAAGTAATACTTCCGTCAATGAGATCAAGGTATCTTTTTACAATGTTGAGCCCAAGGCCCGTTCCCTGGATGTTTGTCACATTATCAGCCCGGTAAAAACGTTGGAAAAGGTTTTTTTGTTCTTCTCTGGGGATACCGATACCTTCATCTTTTATGGCCACGGAGATCATATGATCTTTTGTGGTTACAATTAAAGCTATTGTTTGGCCTTCATCGGAGTATTTTATGGCGTTTGAAGTAAGGTTGATGATTATGTTTTTTAGAATGTGAATGTCTGATGTAATGGAAGGTAGATCTTTTGGTATATCTATTCTCAACACCTGATCTTTCTTCAGTGTAGAATCAAATTCATCCCGGATTTCATCCAGCAATTCACAC
This sequence comes from Marinoscillum sp. HNIBRBA16962, assembly GCF_057801515.1. Taxonomy (NCBI): domain Bacteria; kingdom Pseudomonadati; phylum Bacteroidota; class Cytophagia; order Cytophagales; family Reichenbachiellaceae; genus Marinoscillum; species Marinoscillum sp. HNIBRBA16962. Next base: position 2,279,810 of record NZ_CM173603.1, read on the forward strand.
AGATCAAAACGATCAATTTTCAGTTGGATAGCACCACTTTCCAGTTTCTCCAGTGAAAGGAAGTCATTGAGAATATTCGTCAGGTTTTGTACCGCAGTTTTGATTCTGTGAATGTGTTTTTCCCGGTTTGGCTGCTGTTCTGTTTGATCATATTTGCTGATCAGGTTTGCGGAGGAGAGGATGGTGGTGAGCGGGGTACGAAACTCATGACTGGCCATCGAAATGAACCTTGATTTCATCTCATTGACTTCTTTTTCTTTTTCCAGGGCATGCTTGATCTCGCGTTCTGCTTTTTTCAGGTCTTCAAGGCTTTCTTTCAGGGCCTCTTCTGCAAGTTTTCGCTCACGGATCTGGCTTTTAAGCCCCAGGTTGAGGTGTTCCAGCTCCCGGGTTCTCTCCTTTACTTTTGATTCCAGCTCACTGGCATATTCTTCAAGTTTTTTCCGGCTTTCTGTCAGGGCATCCTCCTGCTCCTTTCGCTTAGTGATATCGGTGATAAAAGCGACTACAAGATTCTCTTTTTTGTGGGACACATAACTCAGACTGACTTCCGCCGGAAATTCACTGCCGTCCTTTTTGAGTCCTGTAAGGTGCCTGCCAATCCCCATAGGTCTGGAAACCGGTTTTTTGACATATTTCTGCCGGTGTTCCACATGTTTTCCACGATACTTCCGGGGTACGAGGTCTTCAATGACTTTCCCTGTCAGTTCGTTCTGCTCGTAGTTAAAGATCTCTTCCGCACGCTTATTGACAAGTTTGATTTTACCGTGTCCGTCTACAATAATGATCCCTTCACCGGCACTCAGGAAAATTTTGTTCAATAGCTCCAGACCTTCCGTGGAGGTCAGGTAATCATTAGAGATGGTCATGTTGCTTATAGTCTACTTTATGGGTTTAAACCTAATAAAGGGAATTGATAACATAGAATGACAGACTGATTTATTTCATTTTTAAACTTGACTGTTGTCAGATATGGCTGGTAGGTACCTTTATACTTTTGCTTTGAATACTATGCTAAACATGTCGCTATTTCAAAACATATTGATCCCGACCGATTTTTCAGGAGCTGCCTGGCGGGCTGTACAGATTGGCATGGACCTGGCCCAGGATGACCGGTCAAACATTACTCTGCTCCATGTCTTTCCTTATTCAGCAAAATTTGACCATAAAAAAGGGGATTTGAATGACAGGGACCTAATGGCTATAGAGTCCATAAAGAAACAAATGGAGGAATTTTGTGCAGATCTTGAGAAAAAGACCAAAGCAAAAGTGGTTTCTGTAATTCTCGCCGGACCAGTAGAATCCGAAATATTGGGCTTCCTTGCAGAGAAAGGTTTTGATTTGATCGTGATGGGGGTGAATAGCAATGGACTGGATAACCATCCGGGCAGCCACGTAGCAAGTATCATTGAAAAAGCGTCTGCACCGGTACTGATCGTTCCTAATAAGATCGAAACTCAAAACGTCCCTGCTTAATGGAAGTACTCCTGAAAGAGCAGGTTAGCTGCTGCCACTGCGGGGATGACTGTGTGGATGAAGAAATCCACTTCGATGACAAGACATTCTGTTGCTATGGCTGTAAGGCAGTCTATGAGCTCATCGAGTCAAGTGATCTCCACCAATACTATGAAAATCAGGACCTTAAGGCTGGCAAAATAGAAGATCAGCTGGCTGCTGAGCGGAAGTTTAGCTTTTTGGAGCTGGATGAAGTCAGTAAGGTGCTGATCCGGTACCAGGACGAAGCTAAGTCGCTGGTGCGATTTTACATCTCGGGTATCCACTGCAGCTCATGTATTTATTTATTGGAGCATTTACCAAAGATTGATGAGCGTATTCTGAAAGCCGAGGTGAATTTTATCCGTAAGGAGGTAACGATCACTTATGATCACCGTGAGGTTTCCCTTAAAGAGCTTGCGGTATTGCTCTCTAAGCTGGGTTATCCGCCTACGATCAATCTCGATAGTATGGATAAGTCCGGGAAGGGCTTGTCGAATAACTCCATAGGAATTAAAATAGCTGTGACGGGCTTTTGTTTTGGTAACAGCATGCTGATCAGCTTGCCGGAATACCTGGACGTGGGATATCAACTTGAAGGTCCTTTCAGATCCCTTTTTGGGTGGATTAACCTTGCTCTGGCTCTGCCGGTGGTTTTTTATGCAGCCAGAGATTACTTTATAAGTTCCTGGAAGGGAATCTCCCATCGGTACCTGAACATTGATGTACCTATTTCACTGGGTATTCTCACACTCTTTACCAGGAGTGTGGCTGAAATACTTACACAAACCGGACCTGGATATGTGGATTCGCTGACGGGACTGATCTTTTTTCTGCTGGTAGGTAAGTGGTACCAGGGAAAGACCTATCAGGCTTTGTCTTTTGATCGTGATTACACCTCGTATTTTCCCATTTCGGTCTCTCGTCTGGTGGACGGTACTGAGCAATCCGTTTTGCTCAAGGAGTTGAAAAAGGGTGATGAAATACTGATCCATAATCAGGAGCTGATTCCTGCAGATGGGATCATTGTGGAGGGTGCCGGTAGCATAGATTACAGCTTTGTAACGGGGGAGGCTGACCCCGTGATCCGGAAAGCAGGTGAGCAGGTATTTGCCGGTGGACGCCAAATAGGAGGAGAGCTAATGATCAGGCTAAGCAAAGGAGTAAACAACAGTGAGCTTACTCAACTGTGGAATAGTCAGTTCTTTGCCAAGGATAACAATAAATACGATGCCCTGATTGACCGTGTCAGTAAGTACTTTACGATAACGATTATTTTACTGGCTCTGGGTACGGCAGTCTATTGGGGGATAGCTGACGCTGCGAAGGTTTGGAATTCCGTCACTGCGGTGCTAATCATCGCTTGCCCATGTGCTCTGGCCCTTACTCTTCCGTTTGCCTTTGGACACTCGATGCGTGTACTGGGTAGCCGGGGTGTTTATTTGAAGAATGCCAATATCATAGAGTCCATAGCAAAGATCAAAGAGATCATCTTCGATAAGACCGGTACGCTAACCAGGAATGATCCTATGAAAATCAGGTATCATGGTGTGTCATTGACCAAAGAGGAAAAGTCTAAGGTAAGAACGGTGGCAGGTAATTCTGCACATCCCCTTAGTAAGCTGGTGGCGACTTATCTCGGTGATAAAGTAGAAAAACTTCCGGTTACTGATTTTGATGAGGTGATCGGCCGGGGCATCCAGGCCAATGTGGCTGGATCAGTTTTGAAGGTAGGATCAGCTAACTTTTTGGGGATCAACGCAAAATCCCAGCTGCATGAATCTCAGGTTCATGTGATGGTGGATGATGATTATAGAGGATACTTTGCAGTCAGCTCCGATTACCGCGAGGGTATTTTTGAGATGTTGCAAGAGCTTAGACAGACGCATTCTTTGCATTTGCTTTCCGGAGACAATGAGTCTGAGGCTACCCGTCTCAGTCCTTATTTTGACAGGCTCTCCTTTCAGCAACGCCCGGCTCAAAAGCTGGAATATGTAAGGAGGATAAAGGGAAGGTCACTTATGATCGGTGATGGGCTCAATGATGCCGGTGCTTTAAAATCTGCAGATGTTGGTTTTGCGGTATGTGAGGATATCCACCAGTTTTCACCAGCCTGCGATGCGATGATTGAGGCGGAAGCATTGATTCGGATTCCCAGAATCTTTCGATTTGCAAAAGGAGTGATCCGTGTAGTGATCGTGGCTTTTATGCTGTCGTTTGCTTATAATGTGATAGGCCTGTCGTTTGCTGTGAGCGGTAATCTCACCCCGGTTATATCGGCAGTTCTCATGCCGGTCAGCTCCGTTACGGTCGTTGGGTTTATTACACTTACAGTCAATATCATGGGGAATATATGGCTAAAGAAGTAGCAGCCTTGCGGGTTGCGGGTTGCGAGTTGCGAAGTTGAGCAGTGTGATTCATCACTCACTGGCCACCGACTACTTTGTGTGTCCACATCGATTACTGCTTACTGCCACTGCCCACTGACTACCGCCGCGCCGACTATCCCTAAGCATTTATACGGATGGCCGATCTATAGCTTTTTATCGATTGATTTTTACCGGATTTTCATGAGAACTGCAGGCAATATCACGGGGTAACTTTGATGTTGTAAAACACTATATTAACAATGAAAAAATCCCTGAGACCAATCATCTGGATCACCGCTTTCTTTTTCTCTGCGCAACCCATAATGGGCCAGGAATACGCCCATTACAACATTGAAGAAGAGTTTGATTTTCTTACCAGCGAATGGCTCAAGGTCTCCGGAGAACTGAAAGCTTATCAGGGGCTGGAGCACTTTTGTACCAGTCCGGAATTTAGAAATACTACCACTGGTATTTTGGAATTAGTCCACCATTATGATTCCCTTATTCTGGATATCCTGTTGGATCCTACGCTGGAAATGGATGTGAGTCACCGGGAGTATAAACACACTGTGAAGGATATTCAAAAGTTTGAGGATGAGTATAGTATCAAACAATTCATTTCCTTTCTGAAGGAGAGCTGTGGTACCTGGCGTGACCTGGAACGAAATAAGAAGGATCTTGTGAATGAATCAGGCATGTACTCCTATGATGGTCAGATATTGGTTTTGGAAACGGGTCTCAGAAAGTTTTTAAAGCACATCGACAAGCGACTCCTCGCCATTGATGATCATGTTCATCTTATCCCGCTGGATCAGGTGGAGCCTTATAAACCCCTCACAGATAAAGGAGGTGAAGGTCAATAACCTGTGCGCGAGCTTACATACCTGACCATTGTTCTCTTAATCATTAATCTCTTTTTCGCCATCAGGTGGCTGGAGCGAAAGGTCATGCCGGTGGAACTTACAGACCGGGCTATGACCCCTGTGATCTACCTGTTCAACTCAAAGCTTTACTGGCAAACAGAGGAGCCCGGGCGAAGCATAGCTGAGCTGGAATCAGCAATAGTCCATGTGCGGTGGCTCATGGGGAAAACGGACAGCCAACAGGGTAAGGAGTTGTTATTATTTATACTGCCACAGCTGGAAAGTACCCGGCTAGCCATGGAAAAAGGAAAGGTGACCTCCGACGAGATCAATGAAGTTTATGTGAAAACGTTGTTGGCTTTGTCTTTTCTGCAGGTAGAACATGCTTACGAGAATCTGGAGCAGCCTGATGATGGCGAAGGCGGGGTGAGGCATCCTCTAAGGAGGGCAATGTACATAGTGAAGAAAGCACTTATCCTGTCTGAAGGTACAAAAAAGGACTATGAGGTGGAGATCTATTCGCTGATGAACAGTATCGTCAAGGGCAGGGTCACTACAACAGAACATTGTGAAGAGGCCCTTAAAAAGGTGATGAAGGAGATCCGGACCCTGGAAGTTTCGTTTTCTATGTAAACTTAGTGAAAAAATAGAGGCAGTTCGTTGTTCGCTTTTTGTGTTTCCATTAGCTTCATTGAAAATTACGAACGATGACCATTTCCTTCCAACGACAGTTTTTTGCATTTGCTTTAGCGGCTATTATTGTATTTATCTGCTGGGTGGCTAAAGGGCTTCTTATTCCACTTGCTTTCGGCTTACTTTTTTCCCTGGTATTGTACCCCCTGGTCAAATGGCTTACTCAAAAGGGGACAGGACTGGTATGGTCCATTCTCTTTACGATGATTGGGATCACCGTTGTCATCTCAGCGGTTATCTTTTTCGTTTCAGCTAAGCTGGTGAGCATTGTGGAGGAATACGAGAGCTTTCAGACCAAACTCAGTGTCCTTTTGGAGAAGGTGATTGTATTTATGAATGAGAAGGTGCCCTTTATCTCCGGAGTTTCTGCGGAATCTTTGCAAGAGAGTATCGCCCGGTTTTTCACGGATAGTGGCTTATTTATCGTTTCTGATACTATCAGTACTACTGGCACCACCCTCTCATATCTTTTACTCACCATCCTGTATACTTTTTTGATCCTTCTGTATCATAAAAACCTGACAAATGCGGCTACACAGTTTGTACCCGGAGAAAAGCGGAAAGAGTTTTTCACTATGCTGAAGTCCGTACAGCAGGTAGGACAACAGTATCTTACGGGTATGGCATTGCTTATTCTGATCCTGGCAATTCTTAACAGCATTGGCTTAGCGATCATTGGGTTGGATTATGCTATTTTCTTTGGTTTTTTGGCGGCTATCCTGGCCATTATTCCTTATGTGGGTACGACACTGGGTGGATTTATACCTGCATTATATGCCTTGATGACGATGGACAGCTATTGGTATGCGGTGGCTGTGGTGTTGACCTTTTGGTTTATACAGACTGTGGAAGGCAACTTCCTCAGTCCAAAAATTGTAGGGGGTAACCTTAACCTCAATGCATTGGCTGCTATTGTGGCTTTGATTGCGGGAGGGCTGCTATGGGGGCTCCCGGGGATGATCCTTGCCTTACCAACAGCGGCCATTCTAAAGGTGGTCTTTGAGAGCTATGATGAATTAAAACCTGTGGCACTTCTGCTTGCTGATGCGGGTCACAAGGAAAAAGGAGGTCTTCTTAAAAAACTTTTCAGAAAGGCTAAAAAATAGTCGAGAATCAATCACCTGGAAGACTCTCTATTTGTTATGGGTTTCCAGGCTGTTTCAGTGTCCATCAAATCAGGATAACCTGACGGTCAACCACTTTTTTCTCCAGACAGTGAGCAACCCCAGGCATAGTACCATTGCTATGATCAGTGAGCCGATAACGTATTCTGTTAACCCGGGATACATAGAGTTTACCACCATGCAAATCAAAAATAAAGCTGGTAAAATAAATATGGGCAGCGCATGAATGCTACGGTTGGCCTGCACTGAAATTTCTTTGACCGGATCCTTTTCAGTGATTTCAATTTTCCGAGATCCACACCACCACAGTTTTGCCTGAATGGTGATCGGTACATCGAGCGTAACTACCTTTTCCTGCCCGGTGGATAGCTCGATCCTTTCGTCTTCTCCAAAGAGGATCTCGTATTCAAAGTTCTTGTTGTACCATTCTTTTTCTCGCTTGATCCTGACTTCCATAGCATTGCTTTTTCAAACAACGAAGATAGGCAGGGTGTGGTTATTTTAGAGTATCAATAACAAGTTTCATACATAAAAACGAAAGGATCAACCAGGGAAGTTTTTCCGCTTAACCTTTCTCCTCTTGAAGAAATTCATTCAGCCGCTCAAATACCGATCCCCATCCATTGTAGAATCCCATTTCTTCCTGCTGTCTGCAGTATTCTTCGGTAGGGTGGACTACATTAAAAGTAAAATGGGTTTTGTCGCCCTCTGCCTGGAAGTGGGCCTGGATCTCAACACCTTCAGTCATGGGTTTGAAGTTTGCTGAAGAGATGATCTTTTCAAAGGCTACGATTTCTGAGTACACTCCGTCAGCAATAAATTCACTGCCATCCGGCATGGCCATAACATATTTCCAGTTGCCGCCTTCACGAAAGTCATGTTCCAGCACTTTGGTTTCTATTCCTTTTGGCCCCCACCACTGAGCGATATGCTCTGGTTGTGTCCAGGCCTCCCAGACCAGCTTGATCGGGGCATTGAAGGTTCTTTCAAGGGTTAGGGTTCGGTTTTTCAGATCACTCATCTTTATTTGTGTTTTTAGTTTTTGATTGCAGTTCGTTTAGATAATTCTCAAAACTGTCCAGTTTGTCTTCCCACAGGTCGCGGTATTTATCTATCCACAGAAATGCAGGAATCAAGCTTTTTGGTTGAATGCGGTAAAATCGTTCTCTGCCACGTTGGCTGGTTTCTACCAGTCCGCATTCCAGCAGGATTTTTAGATGTTTGGAAATGGCTGGACGACTTACGTCAAACTTTTCAGCCACAGTGTTCACAGTCAGGGGTTCACTTGACAACAGTTCGATTATGTCTCTTCTTACCGGGTCTGCTATGGCCTGAAATACATTTCGTCTCATAATTATGTAACTGATTGGTTACAAATATATATGTAACTATTCGGTTACACAAATTTTTAATTAGAAAGCGAGTAAGATGAAGTAGTTTTATTGAATTTCAAGTCTGACTATGTTTAGGTAATTGTTGATTTTCCGTGTTAAACTGCAAAATGTCTGGTCACACGTAGGGCTCTTAGCGTATTCCACCTGCTAGGCTTTCCTGCTTTTTCCATTTCAAAATGAATCTGACCTGGGTGTTTTGCCTGTACATTCCAGGTGCCTTTCTTATTTCTCTTTTTCATCAATACTTCGAGGGCCGGACGCATCCGTTCGTCCCATGATATCCCTGCATATTGGAAATAGTCCATGGCCCGGAGAATATCATATTTCCAGCGAGGAGGATACACCAGCTTAAGAAAGTCTTTATTGATAATTTCTCCTGTTCTGTCAGAAAGGAATAACTGGTGTTGTAAAATGAATTCAATGCTTCTTTTCTGCGCTTTTTCCAACTCGTCCAGTTTATATGTGTAACCGTTTCGTTGGTATTCGGTGATCCCTTCCAGAACTGATAGTGTGGTGTGTAGCGAACTATGAATGGCTCCTGATCTGTTAGACCGGCAATTAAAGCCTCCGTCTTTCATATGCTGTGAAAGGGTAAAATCTACAATCGATTTTAGCTCATGTTCTGATGATTGAAAATAAGAGCCGTAGTTTAAAAACATACCATTGATGCATACATCACTGGCTTTGATGTTTTCAGAAGGATTCATACCTCCATCTTCTCCTTTTTCCTGCTCCAGGAGCATAATTATGGTTTCTCGGATCAAAGGATGATCAGGTTGGATGCATAAATTTCTTAAATCGAGTAGCGTATAATGAGTAGAGGTCCATTTTGGTTGGTAGAACTTTTGCCCCCAGTGTCCATTAGGGTTTCGTTTTGCTAAAAACATGGCCCCCCAACCTTCTAAGGCAATGCTCTTATGAAGGTCCGAATGATCTTCTCCAAGTAAGTCCCGATAAACCTGGTATTGGATAGAAACATCACCCTGAAGCAGCCATTCTATGAGCTTTTCGTCCATGACATCAGGAGAAGGAATGTTTATATGAATTTCATACTTAAAACCGGGAAAACCATGTTCAACTGTATGACTTTAGTCATTCCTACTTAAAATGAACTAAGTAAAGGGGTACGATTAGTCTCCTTATGCTTAAAATGTACATTCCTGAGGTATTGAATGTTATATATACACAAATAGGGGTCTTCCTGTTTGGCTGCTGACATCACGCTCTGCTATTTTTAATGAACCATCGTTTGTAGCGATTTAAAATTTATGAAAATACTGCTTAAAATCACTTTGTTTATGGGGCTGTCCTTTTGTTCGCTAACTGGTAGTGCACAAGATCCCAATTTTTTTATTTTCCTGTGCTTTGGCCAGTCCAATATGGAGGGGCAGGGAGCGATCGAGAACCAGGATAAGACTGTGGATAGCCGTTTTCAGGTAATGCAGGCCGTGGAGTGCTCCAATATCGATAGAGCTAAGGGGAGTTGGTATCCAGCCATTCCGCCGCTTTGTCGGTGCTGGAATGGTCTTTCTCCGGCGGATTATTTTGGACGGACACTGGTGGAAAACCTTCCTTCCCACGTTAAGGTCGGAGTGATCAATGTTTCCGTAGGTGGATGCAGAATTGAGCTTTTCGATAAGGATATTTATCAGGATTACACGGACACTTATACGGAAGATTGGTTCCAGGACATTATCAGCACATACGAAGGCAACCCGTATGCTTACCTGGTGGATTTAGCTAAGTCGGCTCAAAAAGATGGTGTTATAAAAGGGATCCTGCTGCATCAGGGGGAATCGAATGCCGGAGATAGTCAGTGGCCTGCGAAGGTTAAAAAGATCTATGATGACCTGATGACAGACCTGGAGCTGAACCCTGCAGAAGTGCCTCTGTTGGCTGGTGAGTTGGTACATGAAGATCAGGGTGGCACTATCGCCAGCATGAATGCCATCATAGGTGCACTGCCTGAGGCGCTCCCCAATTCGCACATTATTTCGTCGAGTGAATGTACGGCAAAAGAGGATAAGGTGCATTTTAATGCTGCCGGTTACAGGGAGCTGGGTAAGCGTTATGGAGAAAAAATGCTCTCGTTGTTAGAGTATGATGCTGACGCACCGCTGAGTGTGGGTGATCCCAATGAGGTAAATGGCTATTTTCTCTCTCAGAATTATCCTAACCCGGTTACCGGAAATGCATCCATTTCATTCAGCATTCCAGTCAATTCACATGTTTCTATCAAGGTATATGATATGCTGGGGAGTGAAGTTTCAGTGATGGTAGATGAGCAGTTTGTACCCGGTTCTTATACGGTATCCCATGATTTCAACGACCTGCCTAAAGGCCTCTACGTTTATACTATGCGTGCAGGAGAGTATGTTGCTGGCATGAAAATGGTCGTGGAGTAGTTTTTTCTTTTCTTTGTTGTCTGTTCCGGTTTATTGCCTATTCACTCGAATTTCCTTCCAAAATCCACTTCACCAACTCTCCCTTATCTACTATAGACCAGGAGTGAGGATGTCTATCGCCATTAGCACGATATCCACGATTGTTGGTGGCGATGTATTGGACTTTCTCCGAGCCAAACTCCTTGACCAGCTGATCAGAAAGTAATTTGATCCGGTAGGCATTGGTGTATTCGAAAGGGGTGTTTAAGTTTTCCTGCCACCAGGTAGTATCAGGTTCGGTATAGAAGCGAAGTTTTGTGTTTTTGAGGCTTTGCAGGTTTTTGGTGGTGTTGGTTTGGGTGATGTAGGGAGAATTGTTTTCAAAGTTGATCATACTGGAGTCTCCTTTACCAAAAGTATCTTCAAATAGATTAATAAGGAAGTTTGCCTCGTCTAATGAAGCCTCATCTACATCCTGCTCGCTGGTGTAGAGCGCATATTGGTAAACACCGTACAGGTCTACCGGAGCATCTACCACAAAAATGCCTTTCGGTTGCACAGAAATATTGTTTCGGATCATATAGTCACTGACCAGCAAAGCCATGTTACCACCGATCGAAAACCCACCAAAAAACACATTATCGGTTTTCAGGTCTGCTGAGTCAAGTGCTGCCAGGATGTTGTTGGTGATGTTTTCTTTCTCATCCAGTTCCAGGATCAGTTCATTAAATTTTAGTAGCAGAAGGGCAATTCCATTTTCCTCAGCTATCCCCTCAATATCAAACTCCTGCTTTATTCTGTCCGCTCCACCACCTACCAGGATGAGCACTCCTTTTGATTTGGTATCTGGGAGGATAAGCTCCCAGTTTTCTGCCTCGAACGTTTCAGGTCCGATGGGCTCTTGCGTTTCAGTTTTGTTGGTTCCACAAGCGAGAAGCACAGTAAGTAAAAGGGGTGTAAGCAGCTTTTTCATTGTGAGGTTAGGTGGTTTACAAGTTAATATACAGAGGTTATGGGGTAATTGCAATATTTACCTTAGTCTTACCATTTAATAATAAACGCCCAATTTCGTGTCCTCACGAAATTCTATGTTGATAAAACAGTTCGTGTAGAATTAGCTACACCCTTTGGCTTATGCGCATTCATGCTGAGCAGATATCAATTAAAAATCCATCTTCTCTCAATTCCGGGAGAAGATGGATTTTCTTGAAAAGCCTTTTGAAAGATTTGAGGTCTTTATCATTTCAACCCAAACAAAGGCCTTAACACCTTTACCCGCCTGATCAAAAGATCATACATCGTGAAGCATCCCAGAAATGTAAAGGCAATGAGCAAGAGCAACTGGTAGATGCCGGCAATTTCTAATCTAAAGATAAACATGGACCCGAGGTACAAAAAAATCATATGAATGATGTAAATGGGATAAGCGCCCTGGCTCAGATAGCTTAATGTTTTGCTGGGCCGGTTGAGGTATTTATGTCCAAAAGCCAATACCGCAAAGATCCAGAAACTCGATTCAATTGCTATCAGGTATCCCGGTGGTTTTAGCTGAAAAATGGCCAGCCGGATACCGTACAGGGCCACCGCAATGGCTAAGAGTACCCATCGCCATTTCAGCAGCATTTCCCAGAAGCCCACACCACTGTGGACACAACAAAAACCAAAGAAAAAAGCCACCAACCCCAGGAAAAACCCATGCCAGGTCATGGCATAGAGTTCGAAGATCTGAGGTTTGAGGATCAGTACTTCCAGTACAAAGAAAGCAGTGACTACCAGTAAACTTAGCGGACTACTAAAGAGCTTGTTCATCCATTGGTTCACCAGGCTATCTTTATGATTTTTCAGGTAGAAGAAAAGCGGTGAGAGGGCAATGACATAGACAAAGATGTTTCCTAAAAACCAGAGGTGTCCTACATTAGGATAATAATATGGACTTATTCCGTAATGTTTTTGCCAGATGAGTAAGTGTAGGGGGACAATAGTAAGAAATCCGAAAGCGAAAGGGATGAAGATCCTCCTGGATCGTTCCAGGAGGAGTTGTTTCCAGTTCCTTTTTCGGATAGCAAAGGACACCCCCATTCCTGACACAAAGAACAGGAAGGGGATACGCCAGACATTGAGCACAGTCATTGGGGTCCACAGACCCTCCAGGGGCTGATCGGTGGTAATAAACCCGATCATGGTACCCCAGGGCTGGAAACCGATCGCAATGTGATAGATCAAAAGCAGTCCTATGGCGATCACTCTGAGCCAATCAATATCATATCTTCTTTCTAAAGGAGTCATTTCTAAGCTTTTTCCAGTTGATTATTTTAATTGCCTGGCAATTTCAGGCCGCATTTTCTCGATCCTCGCATGATCCAGCGTTAGTCCCATGGGTGCGAGTTGCGCTCCCATCATCTCATAAATGCCCTTTACTTCACTATAAGGTCCGGATACAGATGCCAATGCTGTGGAGCCATACTTATTGGTAATGGATTTATCAGCATCATTTTCCAGCAGGAGTTGCACAACACCTTCCCGGCAGAAGAATGCGGCTGTGTGTAGGGCAGTAGATCCTTCGTTATTTTTGAAATCGATATCTGCACCACCCTCTATGAGCGCCCTGGCTACCTCTTTTCTGCCAAAGAGTGCTGCCGTGATAAGGGGACTTGATCCGCCAAAAGGATCTTTTTCGTCTATGTTAGAACCTGCAGCAATGTGTTGTTTTACAGCATCCAGGTTCCCGGTTATCACTGCAGTGTGCAGGTCAGTCTTTGGAGGCTTTACCTTATCTGCTGATTCTGTATTTGTAGCTGGTTTGTCTTGTTCCTGTGCCTGATTAGAGCACGCCATTGTTGTGATCAGGATCAGGCTTAATGCGAATTTTGTTACTGCATTAATGGAATAAATGATTGGAGTTGTCATGGTTTGAATGATTTAAAATTTCGATTTTATTTTGTTGGTGTAAAGCTCGGGATAGAAGCTATGCGGCATGTATCAGGTTTGCATCCAAAAACATCAAGTTTGCGGAAGGCATAGAAATTATGCGGATTTAATATAAATTATGACGCAAACGGGCAAACAAGACGAGTTGTTCCTTAAAGGAATATTCGGCTCTTTTGTACTGACAGACATTACACTTTCACAATCCTGATGCAGGAAGAATTTCTTAAAAATCTGGAAAAGGTCATCGAAGAGCACATTGCTGAGGAAAGCTTTGGTGTTTCTGAGCTGGCTGAGGCTGTAAACATGAGCCGGTCCAATTTGCTGCGAAAAGTTAAAAAGCTCACTAAACTTTCAGCAAGCCAGTTTATTCGCCAGGTCCGACTAAAAAAGGCGATGGATATGCTCCGGCAAACCTCCCTTAATGTCTCTGAGGTTTCTTACAAAGTAGGGTTTGGCAGCACTTCCTATTTTATCAAATGCTTCCGGGAGTATTATGGCTATTCTCCCGGTGAGGTCGGGAAGCGCAAGCCACCTTTAGCAGAGGACCATATGCCGCAGCAAGCTGGAAAAGGCAGAAATCTGATTATTGGAATGGTGGCTGGAATCATTGCTATGATAATACTGGGATATGTGTTTTTAAAACCATCAGAAAAGGAAGAGCAGTTGGAAAAATCCATAGCCGTCCTTCCTTTCAAAAACGATAGTAACGATTCTACAAACATTTACCTGATCAACGGCCTGATGGAGTCTACGCTCAATAACCTCCAAAAGATCAAAGACCTCCGAGTGATCAGTCGCACAACTGTAGAAAAGTACCGTTATGCGAATAAATCCATCCCGGAGATATCAAAAGAACTGGGTGTAAGCTATTTTGTGGAAGGAAGCGGCCAAAAGATCGGTAATCAGATCCTGCTCAACATTCAGCTCATAGGCGCTGATGACCGGCACCTTTGGGCCCGGCAGTATAGCAGGGAAGCCAGTGATATTTTCAAACTGCAGCAGGAAATAGCTCAGAACATTGTAGAGGAGGTGGAAGTGATCGTTACTCCTGAGGAGAAAGAACGTATAGAAAAAATACCTACGGAAAACCTCCAGGCTTACGACGTTTTTTTGAAAGGGCAGGACCTGGTAAATCGAGGAGAGGAGGGGGATAACCTTCAGCGGTCTGTTCCATATCTAAAAGAAGCCATTGAGATAGACCCTGAGTTTGGATTAGCCCATGCCTACCTGGCCATTGCCTATTATTACCTGGATCTTTTTCAGGCTGAGAAGCAGTATATAGATGAGCTGAATAATCATTCGGATAAGGCCCTGCTTTACGAACCCCAGGCGCCGCAGACCCTGATGTCCAAGGCCTTTTATTTTATGCAGATAGAGGAGTACGAGGAGGCTGTTCCTTATTTGGAAAAAGCCCTGGAGTACAACCCAAATTCTGCGTGGGTGATCAATACGCTCTCTGACCTATATACAACCTATATCCCTAATACGTCTAAGTATCTCGAATATGCCTTAAGAGGAATGAAGCTGAAGGTAGCTGCAGAGGATTCTACAACGACCAGCTATCTGTACCTGCACCTCGCTAATGCATTGGTCCAGACAGGCTTTGTGGATGAAGCTATTAAGAATATCAACATCTCCATGGACTATTTCCCGGATAATCCATTTTCCGGTTATGTTAAAGCCTTCATTCTTTTGGCAAGGGATGGTGATATGAAGAAAACACGGGAGCTGTTGATTGAGGAGCTTGAGAAAGATACCACTCGCATTGATATCATCCAGGAGGTAGCCAAAGTGAGTTTTTATATGAGGGATTATGAAACCGCGTATCATTATTATAAGAAGTTCAATCGGTTGAGAGATGATCGTCAGTTGGAGATTTACACACACGAGGATCTGAAAATAGGAATAGTGCTTTCGGAAATGGGAGATGCGAAAAAAGGGAAGGAGTATATTGAAAAGTACCGTGCTTTCGCTTATGAAAACCAGTCCATTTACCAGCATCTGATCATAGCTGCTTATGAAGCTTACAGTGGGAATGAGCAGGAGGCTCTTCACCACATCGAATTATTTACAGAGGAAGATAACTACCAGTATTGGCTCATCCTTTTCCTGGACAAAGACCCGGCTTTTGATAATCTTGCCGGTGATCCGAAATTTGAAAAACTGCTGGATAAAATCGAGGAAAAATTTTGGGAGAAACATAATGAAATCAGAGCCACTCTGGAGGAGAAACGGTTGCTTTAACTAGAACTGAATGCTGGATTCATTCTCGTTTTCCAAAGCTTTGAGAAAGGAGGCTGGTGGCTCTATGATTTCCAGTTTATTGAAATGTTCTGCCATGTGTTGTTTAAGATAAGGCAAGCACTCCTCTAAATGGTTCACACGTATTCCGATCTTTTTACCCGAAAGGAGTTTGAAACCAAAATCTGCATACAGTCCAATAGCCCTAAAACTTTCAGGTTGGGTGTGTAGGTAAATCGGATAGTCATCGTGTGACAGATCTTTCATAATGATCGAAAGAATAGCTTTCCCAATCCCTTTGCCCTCATACGGCTTTAGTACCTTAAGCCAGTGTATGGTGTTGAACGCATCGTAAGCTTTCCAAAGCAGGCAGGTTGCAACCGGCTGGTCCTGCTCATCGCAGACAAACAGGGTGTTCTCGAAGAACTGATCTTCCTTTCCACCATAAGTGGCCTGAAAAAAGTCTTCCATAAAGCTGTCAAATGTTTTTGCTTCAGTTGCATCATCAAAAGGCATGGCTTTCCAGGTACTAAACTCATCTCGTCTGCAACTTCGTACATGATAGCCATGAGGTAGGGGAGTTAGTGCCTTTCGATTGAGGGATTCGCACATCATAAAGATGTTTTTGTAAGGGAGTTCTTCCATATCACTTATCGAGGGATAAATCGAGCTGCTTACCTTCGTTTTCGGCTTTCTTGTCCATCGCGATTCCTATAGCCAGGCCCACAGACATTCCCATTGGCAAACCAATACCCATAAAGCCCATATTATCCAGGGCAACACCAAAAGCAACCCCGATAGGTACTCCTACAGCACTCATTCCCACGGCCATATAAATACTCATGTAGTAGCCCTTTGGGGTCAGCTTAAGTTGCTTGATCACAGGGTTGAGGATCTTTTTCTTTGCGCTTTTCAGTTTCTTGAGCAGCTCTTTGTCCGTTCCGGAAAACTGATTGACCTCATCTATGGTCGTATTGAAAGATTTTATAAAATCGCTCGGAATGTCCTTCTTTCGGAGCTCTTCCAGTAGTTTTTTCAAAAGATAGAATCTTCCGGAAAGCTTCTTATTAGCGGCAACTTCGCTACGTTCTCTTAACTCAGTGATTTCCATTAATTCTTCGGTTTTACTGGGATCCAGATTTCTTCTTCTGAGCTGGGGTCATTGTTTTTATACTTTTCTCCCAGAACCTCAAAGTGAGGGCGGTCATCTAAATCATACTCAGACTTTGGTAGCCATGACTTAAAAATTTCCTGGAAAAATGGTGCGGATTCTGCCGGGTGGCCTATATAGGGAAAAACTGCGTAGAGTCCCCCCGTCAGGTTAAAGACCTCCATTCCTTTCGGTATTTCATCCGTTGCAGAGACTTCCACCGCAGCCCATTTCTCAAAAGGGGTTGCAGGATTGAAATTTTTAAAAAAGCCCGGACTATACGTTTGCAGGGAATAGAGGTTAGTTCCTACAGTATGCCTGATCGTCTTGCAGTGTGGTATAAAGCTGGCCCAAAGTTGACCGGTTTTATTGTCAGCGAAGGACATGATCAGTCGTTTGCCTATTAACTGCTTGTTTGGGAATTTTTTAATCCAGTGATTCATACTGTCGGTTAGGAGTTACTCAGAAAATGGTTTAAACTCAGAGAAGAGGTTTTGACTTTCGGGTACCTGGCCAATGGGTACGTAATCACACACTTTTGCGTACTCACCCCACATTTTCAATACTGTGGGATTGGAGTGTGCAGATTCCATAGCTTCTTTGGATTTCCATCCAAATACTTCGATGATGGTACTATCTTCAGCTTCCATCATGATGGACTTTCGGTCAGAAACCAGTCCCTGTTGATTCAATAGCTCCCAGTGAGTTTTCATAAGCTCTTTTAGCTTTGCTTCTTTACCGGGATGAGGCTTATAGGCGACAATGACGATGCGTTCCATTGTGAATTGTATTATTTCTTATCTATCCAGTTCTTTACTTTAATCCCATTGAGACGATTAAATTCTCTAATGTTCTGGGTGACCATTGTTAGATCGTTAGCAATAGCTGTACATCCGATAAGAAGATCAAAGTCGCTGATCAAAGTACCTTCAGATCTAAGCCGTGCCTTTTGTTTTCCATATTCCGGGATAGAGTCAAAGATTGAGATTGTCGCTATCTGATCTGTTAATTCTGAGATGAGTTTGTAATTTTTTCCAGGGTTGGAACTGTACTCAGCTCCGTAGACTAGTTCTGCAAGAGTTATTTCAGAAATGGCGCAATTTTCGATCCCAACAGAATTGATTTTTTCTTTAATGTTGTACCGACCTCTAAAGAAGTAGATACAGATATTAGTGTCCAGCAAATAACTCATTCAAACCCTTCAATTTCACGGTTTTGAGTCCGGGAATTTTTAATTTCATCAATTATCTCCTCAGCAGTTCTGGTATCTTCCCAAGCTCCATATAAATGATCGATTCCTTTCTTATCTTCTTTTTTTGCTTCAATCGAATCTGTTAGTTGGATAATCAACCGTTTTTTTGTTTGGGTGTCCAGATTTTTAAGAAATCCAAAATACTTAGCAAGTGACCTATCGTTAATTTTCAAAGTTGCCATGGTATAAAGTTACTGGATTTTATGGATTTAATTTTTTCACGAGTTCCCTCACAGGGAAGAAGCTAGAACTCCACACTGTAGGAATACAACCTATTTGCTATCATCCTGCCTGATCTTGAACTTCATCAGCTCGCCAATGTGTCGGGCACGCGTGATGGCTTCCTTCGCTTTCGGACCCTCAAAATTTTCCTGAATCGTTTGCTCCCACAGGGCCAGCCATCGATCAAAATGCTCAGCCTTCAGAGGCTCTATTCGATTCAGCTCAATGTGCTTTAGCATTGGATTTCCTTTGTATTTCACGTTACCCAGTAAGGTAGTTTCCCAGAAGTCATACATGGTAGGAATATGCTTTTCCCAGTCCAGCTTCACCACCCGGGTAAAGAAGTGACCGATCACATCGTCTTTGATGACCCGCTTGTAAAACGTATCGATCAGCCGTTCGATATCCTGCCGGTTTTTGAGGTCTTTCATGGCGGGGCAAAAGTATGAATAAATAAGGTTTCAGTGGGATGTTAAGACCAGGGGAGAATACTTCGAATTAATTTAAATGTGTTAATAGATTGATGGTTACTCCGTTCGGGTCCTTTACAAAAAATCGTCTCACACCCCAGGGCTCATCAGTAATTGGATATACTATTTCGATATTTTGTGCTTTTGCCCGTTCATACAAATGGTCAACATCCGAAACTTCAATGGATAGAAATATTGCTGTGTTATCCAGAGGCTTATTCTTTTCATTTCTAAAAATCGATATTTGAGCGGTCTGGTTTTCCCTGGAGACAAAGGTTAATATCCATTCCATGTCCATCGCTAATTCCATTTCTAAAAATCCGATATAAAATTGCTTGCTCTTTTCTACGTCATCTGAATAAATGTTGGGAACAATTCTTCTAATGGATAACTCGTTGGTCATTTTGATTATTTCAAGTGTCTGTTTTCTCAATTTTCGACTTATGGCATTGAAGGGATCAATTCCCATCAAACATACCTTTCCCTGATAATGTTTATATGATGTAATTCATGTCCGATAATTGATTTAAGGAAGTGTTCAAGGGTGATTTCATATTGGTTCGCCTGACCTTTTATTTTCATTTGATCTTCGGACAAGGACTCAATAAAACTAACCGTTGACCTTCTGAGGGCTTTGAAGTCATCTACGATTTCCTGAAATGCCAGTTCCTCAAATCGACTATTCTCAACCAGGGCGTTTTGGTCATATCCCCACAATTGTACGGGTTCATTTCTGCTTAGTAAAAAAGCCCGAAATGTCTTTATCCGTTCGTGATCAGTGATGTGTCCAACGATTTGCTTGACGTTCCATTTACCTGGAGCGTATCGGTATTTTGCTTTGTCTTCATTGATTGACTCCAGATATTCAAATGTCGTTGGTGATGAAAAAAGGGACTTGCAATCGGCTTTTTCTACCAGATTAAAATAATAGGGGAAGCCGTCTTTGGGTGTGTATTGCATACTTTTTAACCGGACAGTTTTTATGAGAGTTCCTTTGCTTATTCAAGATTAACCACCCCCATCAGTCGCTCGGCTCCATCCGAGTGACTAATATGACCGAGGCCTTTGGCCGTTAGTTAATTTGATCTACTTAATTACCAGCTTTTACCGTTGTTCTCTCATCATATATTCAGCGATTAGTTTTTCATTTGAGTTATCGCTTTTTGATAAAGAGTTGATTATGTTTTTTTGTTCCGTCGCTGTTTTATTTTGACTTAATTTTTTCTTCCCTTGTAATTCGAATACTTCTACTTCGAATGCTACAATTCCTTTGGACATATTTGTTTTATACTCATCCGGCAAAGAATGCCATTGCTTTTTATAGGACTCTTCATAATAGTCTATGGTTTTTTCCAGTAATTCAATGACTTTATCAGAATCGGTAATAAGTCTTCCTTCGCCATAAGAATGAATCGAAATGTAATTCCAGGTGGGTACATTTAGTTCTTTCTCGTAGTTAGTTGGTGAAATATAGGCGTGGGGTTCGCTAAAAATGACTAATATTTTGTTTTCCTCTATGTCCTTCCATTGATCATTAGCTTTTGCGAAATGGGATGTTAGCACAATTTTGTCATTCCTCAAATCCACAAGAAAAGGCAGATGAGTTGCTGTTGGGACATTGTTTTTTGAAGTTATAATGGTTCCGAAGCTGAACCGCTTGATGAAGTCGATTGCCTCGTTTTTATCAGCTAAAATATTGGTTTTGGGAATATACATTTTAGTATCTTCTTAACAGTAAGTAAGTGGTTGATTCTGATCAGTACTTTACTATCCTATTGATAAGTTGAGTTTTAAGTACTCGGCAATTTTAAACCCCTGGATCAAAGGTATTACACCTTCTATATCTTTAAAATCAAAAGGGGAAAAGATCGATTAAATAACTCCATCAGTCGCTCGGCTCCAGCCAAGTGACTAATATGGCCGAGGCCTCTGGCCGTTAGTTAATTTGATCTACTTAATTACCAGCTTTTACCGTTTTTCTTCATCATATATTCAGCGATTAGTTTTTTATGGTCCATCAGATGTGTTGAAATTATTGATTACTGTGCTGTAAAAATGATAAGCTTCTTTTATTGAATCACTCTTGATTGTATAACCAAATTGAATACGATTTTTAGTCCTATTAAACTCAGATAAATCAAGAGTCATTAGTTGGTATGATGAGTCAGGTTTTTGAGAAAGGAGTTTACTGTCATTTATTTTAATTAGGAGTTCGTCTATTTCTTTGGGGCTATGTCTAACGGCTTGAAATGCGATAATTACTTTATTATTGTGAATAATTGGATAGTGGTATTTAAGTGAGTTATCGCTATGCGAGAGAGAAGTTAATATATTATAATCATCCGATTCACTACTTTTGTGGAAGGTAACATCTTTAGTTTCTTTTATTCCAACCTTATTGTAGTATTTTATCCAGAAGTTTGTTTTGTCAACTAATTCGAAAGAATTAAAGAATCTGTCTCTCAGTTCTATATATATTGATCCATCCTCATTTCTTGTGGTGATCGGATGAAAATAAGTTAAATGATACGATGTTTGGCCGTTTACTATGATTCTATCGTAAAAATGTCTATTGTTTGCTGTGTCAATACAGTTTGTTTCTAGTGTAAATAGTCCATTCCATTTCTTAATTTTTGAATCCACTTCTGTGAACGATACCGTTTTCAGGAAATCAATGTAAGATTCTTCAATAGAGGTTGTATCAATATATGAATCATAATCAGTAAAAAACCTAAACCGCATTTGGTATTTGTCCAGTACAAATACTTCTCTCAAAATAAAAGTATCTTTTTGTATCAAGTTTTCTGGCTGAACAGGGAAAAACGCGGAAGCGCCACTGAAAATGTCAGTATTTGCTATCTCAATTTGAGAGTTTAGAATGGAATCTATCTTATATTCCCAATAATTTTGGTAAGGTTCTCTCATGCTGTGGTTTGTCTGGGCATCATACTCTTTTTGAATCTGAATTATTATGTTTTGAATACTATCACGAAGGTTACTTGCATCATGATAACTTAAAGTTTTGGATTTGATGGAATTGTTAAGCCATTGTGTGCCTATATAAGTAATGTTGGCGTGATATTTCTCGTGCTTCAATAGCCGTTCTTTGCTTCGAACATTTTCGTTAAACCATGAATTAAACCTGTCCATGGTTGTGAATGCCTTAATTGTGCCATTTTTAAATTTTCTCAATGTTAAATTCGTGGCGATTGAAGCATCGAAATCTCTCCCAAAGAACTTCTCTTTTTGCTTAAAATCCTCTATTACCATGGCCGAATCAGGATGCCAATCGATGTATCTCTCAGGATTCCCACCATGATTATTGAAGTCTATGTAGCTAATTAATAATAAAATAATAGAAAGGATAATTCCGCCTAGTTTAAACTTCACCATAATGTCAATCCAAATTTTAGAATGACCCAATTTATCAGTGAGAGGATGAATTCCACCATGAAGATTATGATCAGAACCGAAGTTATTAAGTTGGAGTAATACCCAATCATATAAAATGTGCCTGATATTTTAAGTATTAAAATAGCGATTAGGATAGTAAAGACTGACACAACTAAGTCATGTACAATTCGTCCAAGAAACCTATTTCTTCGCTTATGCTCAATGTAGTATACTCGATGACCGACAATCATTGGTAGGAATAAAAGAAATGATGCCAGCACATAATAGGAATCTAATAGATTCAATTGACGACAAAAGAAGAAGAGCGATAGTAGCATTAAGGCTGAAAGGAGTGCTGATAGTACATCTTTGAATGAAAATTCTTCGAAGTAATCTCTCATGATAACGTAATTTCCATTTTTTATTGGTCCGCATTGCAAATGCGGATTGCTATGTTTTGACTTTTTAATTAATTGAGTCCTTTTTTACTGAATCCGGTTTCTTCAATAATCTCTCCAATTCCTCAGGTTCAATGACAATTTCCCCTGTTCCATTTGTGTACTCAAGTACTTGTTGTGTTTCCTCTGGCGTTAATCCAGGAATCACATATGGTTGTGTACTTTGATAAAATTTGTGAATTTTAACTCCAATAATTACGACTAATAGTGTCATTATTGATCCAATAATTAAAGCATTTGTTCTCCTTTTTGATTGTTCATAGGGGCCAGGTAAATAATCAGAAACCTTGCCTTTAAATCCTCTAATTGCCCAAATTGTGGTTGCTCCAAGGAGATAAATTCCGAATGTTACTGGTGTTTTGGCCATTTTAGTTGCTGCCTTTACACATCTTTATAATGCCATTTCTATTAATAATCGAACTCTATCATATTGAGTTTTTACAGCTAATGATATCATAAGAGGACCTATCCAGTCCTCCTTTGCTACAAGACTCCCTAAAACTAAACATTTTAATCCGACTACTTATTGACATGGATTTCTGTGTATCCATGTCAGGAAAGCCTTATTCTCATTTCGGATATCTTTCTCCTGATAAAAATCAGGTTTTTCCTTGAACTCGCTCATAAGATACCCCTCATTATCCCTGTTTTTTTGCTAAAACTATCATGAGCGTCATATTCATCCTTATCGGTTTTAGTCTGCTGGTCGCCAGCGGATTCCTCGGAGCCTTCATCTGGGCATCTCGCAGTGGCCAGTATGAGGACGACTATACGCCATCTGTAAGAATACTTTTTGATGATGAACCAAAACAATCAATCAATGGAAGCAACCCTCGACGAAAAGACGGAACAGAAAAAAAGTAGTGGGCTGGAAACCTTTTACTACGATAATGCGATCGTTCGCTTGTTCCTGATCGCCACTACGGTCTTTGGTATTATAGGCATGTCTGTAGGATTACTGGCTGCCTGTCAGTTTTTCTGGCCTGAACTCAATTTCGGACTGCAATACACCACGTTTGGTCGTATTCGTCCACTCCACACCAATGCCGTGATCTTTGCCTTTGTAGGTAATGGGATCTTTGCCGGTGTATATTATTCACTTCAGCGGTTGTGTAAGGCCCGCATGTATAGTGACCTGCTGAGCAAGATCCACTTCTGGGGTTGGCAAGCGATCATTTTATCGGCTGCTATTACTTTACCCCTGGGACTCACCACCGGTAAAGAGTATGCTGAGCTGGAATGGCCAATCGATATTGCCATTGCCGTGATCTGGGTGGTCTTTGGGATCAATATGTTTGGTACCATCCTCAAAAGAAGAGAAAGACATTTGTATGTAGCCATCTGGTTTTACATCGCAACATTCGTCACAGTGGCGATGCTTCATATTGTTAACTCCTTTGAGTTGCCAATAGGTCTGTTTAAAAGTTACTCATGGTATGCGGGTGTGCAGGATGCATTAGTTCAGTGGTGGTACGGCCACAATGCAGTTGCGTTTTTCCTAACCACCCCATACCTGGGTTTAATGTATTATTTCATACCGAAAGCAGCCAACCGGCCCATCTATTCATACCGGCTTTCGATTGTGCACTTCTGGGCGCTGATCTTTATCTACATCTGGGCAGGTCCTCATCACCTGCTGTACAATTCTTTGCCTGACTGGGCTCAGTCGCTGGGTGTGGTGTTTTCGGTGATGCTGATCGCTCCCTCATGGGGAGGCATGCTAAACGGTCTGCTTACGCTCCGTGGCGCCTGGGACCGGGTTCGTGAAGATCCTACCCTGAAGTTTATGGTGGTGGCAGTAACCTGTTATGGTATGGCCACCTTCGAAGGTCCTATGCTTTCATTGAAAAGTTTTAATGCGATCGCTCACTTTACTGACTGGATCGTAGCACATGTGCACGTAGGTGGATTGGGGTGGAATGGCTTTCTCACTTTCGCTATGTTGTACTATCTGATCCCGAGGCTGTATGGGACTGAGCTTTTTTCTAAAAAGTTGGCCAATACGCACTTCTGGATTGGTACTTTAGGCATTATTTTCTATGCGTTGCCACTGTACTGGGCCGGATTTACTCAAAGTTTGATGTGGAAGCAGTTTTCTCCTGAAGGAACCCTCGTCTACAGTAACTTCCTGGAAACGGTCACCCAGATCCTGCCGATGTACATGCTTCGAGCATTGGGAGGCGCCCTTTACCTGTCAGGAGTATTTATCATGGTTTACAATCTGGTAAAAACAGCCAGGAGCGGCAGCTTCCTGAGAGAGACCAAAGCGGAAGCGGCTCCACTGATCAAGGGATACAAGCCTCCCCGGTCAGAACACTGGCACCGAAGAATTTTTGAATGGCGACCGGTCAATCTGCTGGTCTGGAGTTTGATTGCCGTAGGTATCGGGGGTGTTGTTGAGATCGTGCCTACCTTCCTCGTCAAATCAAACGTGCCTACCATTTCCAGTGTGAAGCCATATACACCACTGGAGCTGAATGGTCGGGATATTTATGTGCGGGAAGGTTGCTATACCTGCCACTCACAGATGATCCGTCCGTTCCGATCTGAGACTGAGCGATATGGTGAATATGCCAAAGCAGGTGAGTTTGTCTATGATCACCCGTTCCAGTGGGGGTCAAAAAGGACCGGACCGGACTTATTGCGAGTAGGCGGGAAATACCCTCACAGCTGGCACTTCTACCATATGCTGGACCCTACCAGCATGTCGCCGGGATCGATCATGCCGCCATACCCCTGGTTATTTGATCAGGAATGGAACAAAGCGGACATTCCGGCTAAGATCAGGGCCATGCAAACACTTGGGGTTCCTTATGAAGAAGGCTATGAAGACCAGGCGCTTGCGGACGCAGAGCAACAGGCCGCTGCAATTGCTGCAGAGCTGGAAACACAGGGGGTAAAAGTGATGCCTGATAAAGAGATCGTAGCGCTCATTGCTTATCTCCAGCGCATTGGGACGGACATTAGTAAAATCGAAGGTGTAGCTGACAAAACAGAATAAACAAGATGCTGAAATTTATAAAACACCATATGGAAACGATCGCGGGAATCGAAATATTCCCGCTGATCTCCCTGATTATATTCTTTGCTTTTTTCGTAGGGCTCTTCATCTACGTATTAAGGGCAGATAAAAAGCAGATCAAAGAGATTTCCCAACTTCCATTGGATGAAAACGACGATTAAGATGAAAAATCTGAAATATATATTTTCCTTTTTAGGGTTAGCTGCTTTGCCTGGTATTTCTTATGCTCAGGCCGAAGGTGAGAGCTTTTACAGTCAGTATCAACTAGAGATTGTGCTGGGAGTAGCGGTACTGGTTTGTGTATTGGCTTTGGTAGCATTGGTCACTGTACTTTTTGCTTTAAGAGCTGTATTGAAACTTAGCCAGCCCCAGGCTGAGCAGGAGCTGATAACCGCTCGTTACGGAGAAGAGGGTGTTGGTTTCTGGAGAAAGCTTTGGAATCGCCTCAATGATTCTGTGCCGGTAGCGCAGGAGTCCACAGTAATGACAGATCACTCCTATGATGGTATACGGGAGCTTGATAACCGGCTCCCTCCCTGGTGGTTGTATGGCTTTTATGCGACCATAATCTTTGGTGTGGCCTATTTGCTACACTATCATGTGTTTAAAACCGGTAGTCTCCAGCAGGATGAGTACGAACGGGAGATGGCTGAAGCCAAAGCACAGGTAGAATCATACCTGGCCTCTCAGGAAAACCTGATTGATGAATCCAGTGTGACTCTAACTACAGAAGAAGTGGATCTGGTTGCTGGTCGGGAGATTTTCATCTCACAATGTGCGGCCTGTCATGGTCAGGAGGGTCAGGGAGGTGTAGGGCCCAACTTCGCCGATCGGTACTGGATACATGGTGGGAGCATACAGGATATTTTCAAAACAGTGAAGTACGGAGTTCCGCAAAAAGGGATGATCGCCTGGCAATCACAGCTTTCTCCAAAAGAGATGCAACAGGTTTCCAGCTATATCTACACTATGGAAGGGACTAATCCGCCAAATCCCAAAGAACCGCAGGGTGAGCTGTATGAGCGGGAGAACCCGGCATCTTCAGGGCAGGAAGTGTCTGCAGAAGATGGTCAGGAAGAAATAGAGGCAGGAATATAAATGGAGCCAAAAATAAGCGAACTTTATGGAGATAAAGAGGAGGAGGAATCTTACCGCGATCATTTATCCACAGTGGATGAAAGCGGTAAGCGTGTGTGGGTATATCCTAAAAAACCTAAGGGACAGTTTACTAATTACCGGCTTTTAGTCAGCTTATTGTTACTGGCGATCCTTTTTGCAGGACCGTTTATAAAAATTGGAGGAGAGCCTTTACTGCTTTTCAACTTCTTCGAAAGAAAATTTATCATCTTCGGTCAGGTTTTCTGGCCGCAGGATTTTTTCCTGGCGGTAATCGGGATGATCACACTGGTGGTCTTTATTATTCTTTTTACGGTAGTGTTTGGCCGGATATTTTGCGGGTGGATCTGTCCCCAGACCATATTTATGGAGTGGGTCTTCAGGAGGGTGGAGTACTGGATAGAAGGGGATTATATGGCTCAGAAAAAACTGGACAAGCAGCCATGGAATCGCGAAAAGATCATTAAAAAAACAAGTAAGCAACTCATATTCCTTTTCATAAGCCTGCTGATCATGCACACGTTTGTGGCATATATCATTGGCGTTGAGGAAACGTGGCGCATGATCAAGGCAGGCCCCATTGAGTCACCCGTAGGTTTTACAGCTATGATGGTACTCACGGGGCTGTTTTATGGGGTCTTTAGTCGGTTGCGGGAGCAGGTTTGTACTACTATTTGTCCATACGGAAGACTTCAGGGCGTTTTGCTGGACAGGCAGAGTATAGTGGTAGCGTACGACCATGAGCGGGGAGAGCAACGGGGAAAATTCAGGAAAGGAGAGGACCGGGATGATGCAGGCAAAGGTGATTGTATTGACTGTAAGCAGTGTGTGTACGTCTGCCCCACCGGGATCGACATTCGTAATGGTACGCAGCTGGAATGTGTGAACTGTACAGCTTGTATTGATGCTTGTGATTCCATCATGGATAAGGTGGGACTGCCCAGAGGGTTAGTAAGGTATGCATCAGAGCAAAATATCTCTGAGAAAAAGGCTTTCCGGTTTACCGGAAGAATGAAAGCTTATTCAACAGTTTTAGTGGTTCTGGTAGGAGTGATGATCTCTCTTCTTATTATTCGGTCAGATTTTGAAACAACGATATTGCGTACTCCAGGTATGATGTACCAGGAAATGGAGGATGGTCGCATCAGCAATCTCTACCAGGTGAAGATCGTCAATAAGACGAATAAAGACCTGCCCGTTTCATTAAAATTACTTGAGCCTGAAGCTGGTGAGATAAAAATGGTAGGAGCGGGTATTAGTCTCGAGAAACAAGGGATAGGAGAAGGGGCGTTCTTTGTGATCATTCCTCCCGAGAACCTCACTAAAATGAGCAGTGAAGTGGAAGTCGGCGTGTACTCCAATGGAGAGCTTATAGAAACTGTCTCCACAAAATTCCTTGGACCAGCGATTTAATCATTTATGAAATGACACAACTAAACAATCAAAAATTTTCTAAAAAAGGCTTTCAGTTTAACTGGGGAACAGGGATTGTAATCTCCTTTATCCTGTTTTGCTCTTTTGTGATCTATGTGGTGATCCGCGCCTTTCAGCAAGATGTAGACCTGGTATCGGAAACGTATTATTTAGATGAACTGGCCTATCAGGACCGGATAGAAGAAAAATCTAACCTGGCAAATAGTGGATTGAACGTGGAGGTCAGGCAAACTAAAAATGAGGTGATCCTTAATTTTCCTGACACATTTCGTTCAGCTAAAGGAGAGGTCCACTTTTATCATCCCTCCAGGGAGCTCTTTGATAAGCGCTATGCCATAACGCTGGACAGTCAGAATAGTCAGGTTGTTTCCAAGGAAGACCTGATTAAAGGTAACTACAAAATAAAGATCAACTGGGAGGTGGATAAAACCCCGTATTTCCAGGAAACGGATATTTTCTTAAGGTGATAGCTGCGTTTCTCATCGGACTGTTTGGAAGTATACACTGTCTGGGTATGTGTGGGCCTTTGATGCTTACGTTTACCCGGTCCGGACAGAAAAACTCTGTCTTGTCATTTATGATCTACCATACAGGCAGATTGGTGGTCTACAGTGTCATTGGGTTACTCTTTGGTGTGCTGAGCATGTCTATGTTCTTTTTCCAGTTCCAAAAGTTTGGGGCGATTATTCTTGGGGTATTAATCATTCTGGTGTACGGATTTCCGAAATTACGCAACCGGGTAGAAGGGTGGTATTACCATTCCTGGTTTTACAACCACATGAAAGAAAGCTTGACCGGTTTTTATAAAGGAAGAGCGAGGTGGTTAGCAGCTGGTATGCTCAACGGCCTGTTGCCATGTGGCATGATCTACCTGGCGGCTGCCGGCGCTGTTTTGGCTGGTGGGGTTCTGAAATCCATTCAGTTTATGTTGCTGTTTGGACTTGGAACCATCCCAATGTTGCTTGGGCTTACCCTGGCGGCCAATCATATGCCCAGGATCTCCAAAAACCTTTCCAACCTGACGACACCACTGGCAATGATCTCAGGATTATTGCTGATTATCCGGGGTGTTTTAATTGAAAATCCCGACCTGAACCAACTCATGCAGGTACAGATCGGGAAGCTGATGTCTGTTTGTGGGTTGTAGGAGGTTTGTCGGCTCTAAATTATTTCAATTAAATAGGTGTATAGGATGCCTATAAAAATGGCTATTCCAAAACTCAGTAGCGTTCCTATCAAAATATACTCAGTCAGTTTTCGGTCTTTTGATCTTGAGAGGTCACTAAATCTGAAAACGGATTTAGCTGCAATGAGTAACCCAATTGCTTGCCATTGATTGAGAATAATAAATCCAAAGACAAACAATCGTTCAAGAATCCCGATGTACTTTCCTCCATTTGGTAATGAATCCTCGTCTCTGTCCTCCTCCAGATTCCATGTATTCATGATGTGCTTAATAAGAACTGCAGAGACGTAAGTAACCCCAATTAAAGATAGAGTTAAAAGCAATGCTTTAGGATTATCCAGGAAATCTAATTCTATTGTAAAGGAATATCTTGTAAAGACCACTATGGCAATTACGACTAAATGTGCTACCTGATCTAAGGCAAATAAGGTGATTTCATTGGTTCTCCCCTCAAACCGGAGCTTGATCAGATCTATAATGTAATGACTGGAAGCAATTATGGCCACTGTCCACCAATCGTCTTCGTTTAGTTTTGTGAGCAGCAATATTAGCACTGCATGGATGATTACATGCAGATAGAGGTAAATTGAACGGTATTTATTTTTCCTTTTATGTGCTACCCATTTATCTGGTTGAAATACAAAATCACCAAGAATGTGGGCGATTAATAGTTTAAGCGTTAGAGTGATCATTCAGCTTCGATTACTTTTTGGTAATAGTCATTCATTGACATAATTTCATCAAATCCACCTCTTTTCAAAGTTTCACTCACACTACTTTGCGATTTATTGATGATTCCGGCTATCTCTTTTTGATTTTTATGAGGGTTTTCAAGTGTAATCTTTACCGTCCTGGCCACAGTAGTGCTCCAGGAATTAATGGTCAGTGATGCAAGTCTGATCATTACATTTACAACTTCATTGATTTGATCACTTTGTGTTTTTAAAACCAGTGTGTGTTTTTTAAGCGATTCAAAACCTTCTCCGGAAAGAACAAAAGCAGGGCCATTTGATTCGGTTATTTTCCCGGCCCTATGGGTTTCTTCACCTATTCCGATTGAAATTCTCACATCATAATGTTTGGTGAGCTTTATTGCGGCTTTGATGTGAATTGCCGTTAATAAAGCCTGTTTCGGAGAAGTGATTAGCTGAAAACTATCGCCTCTGTAAATTTCCCATTGCTTTGGCTCCTTTCCATATTGGTTGAGTACTTTTTTTAAAGTTGGGAGCCAATCATTGATGTGACCTTGCCGGGAATTGATAATATCTCCTGTAATTACCGCAACCATGTTGTTCAAATATATCGGATTAAAATACCATATCCAATATTATCGGCTCTAGGACCGATATTTCTGATTATCGGCTCTAGGACCGATATTTCTGATTATCGGCTCTAGGACCGATATTTAAGAAGAGGAAATTATGAAGAAAAGCCTCACTCTTTATCAAACTTAAGTGCGGCAGAATTCATACAGTACCGCTCGCCGGTAGGCTGGGGGCCATCATGAAAAACATGCCCCAGATGACCGCCACAGTTGGCACATTGCACCTCGGTACGGATCATGCCAAATGACTTGTCCATGGTAAGCTTTACGGCATTTTTCCGGAAAGGCTCCCAGAAGCTGGGCCAGCCGGAGCCTGAATCATACTTCGTATCGGACTTAAATAGAGCGTTGCCACAAGCTGCACACTCATAAATACCCGTTTCCTTATTGTTTAACAATGCGCCGGTAAAGGCTCTTTCGGTTCCTTTTTCGCGCAGGATATGATATTGTTCAGGAGTAAGCTCCTGCTTCCATTCTTCTTCCGTTTTATTAATTTTGCCCATTGAAATCAGATTTTTACCTTTTAGTGAACTCATATACGTTTCAAACAGTTTTTTGCTCCGTCCATCAAGTATACATCGTATAACGAAACAAAATCTCGTCAAATCCTTTAAAGTTCCCTGGATCTGATTTTTTAGCTAAATAAACCTGTTAAAAACCGGCAGTGCCGGTCTAAGGCTGCAAGTGATCAAAGCTTGAGTTTTGGAACCAAACGACTAACTAAACAATGAAAAAAAGGCAGTGGATTATTTTGGGCACCACACTGGGTGTCCTGGTGGTAGCAGTGGGATTGCAATCATTTTTTGCAAGTCAAAAAGAAGAACCTGAAATCAAGAAACCTCCGGTAGTTAAGAAATACGTCTCTACTGTTCCTGTAGCGTATGAAGATGTGAAAACACATGTAGTGGCTTACGGCAGAGTGCAAACAGCTCACTCGCTCGACCTGCTATCTGAGGTTTCGGGCCGAATGTACGCCGGTCAGGTGAGCCTGAAAGAGGGAGAACGATTCCGCAAAGGGACCCTGCTGTTTTATGTGGATGACACAGAAGCAAAGCTTAATCTCCGCTCTCAGAAGAGTAATTTTCTCAGGGATATAGCCAGTATCTTACCTGATCTGAAAGTGGATTATGCGGATAATTTCCCTGCCTGGGAAAAGTATTTTTCATCTATCGAGATAGGTGAGGATCTTCCGGAGCTGCCCAGGATAAAATCAGAAAAGGAAAAGACCTTTCTGGCAACTCAAGGCATTTACTCTACATTTTACACCATAAAGAGTGCAGAGGTGCGATTGAAAAAGCACAGGTATTACGCACCATTTGATGGAAGCATTTCAGAAGTAACCATGGAGTCCGGAGCATTCATCAATCCCGGCACAAAGATCGGGACCATTTTGCGATCCGGCTTGCATGAGCTAAGAGTCTCTGTGGAGACCAGGGACATTCCATGGATACAGATGGGTGCGCCTGTAGAAGTGTATTCTGAGGAGACCCAGCAAAGCTGGAAAGGCGAAGTGATCCGTATCAGTGACTATGTAAATCAAAATACACAGTCCGTGGATGTTTTTATTGCCATTGAGCCTGGTAAGCAAAAGATTTATGACGGGCAATTCATTCAGGCAGCTATTCCTGCCAGGATCATAAAAGATGGTATGCTTATACCACGAAATGTCCTTTACAATGGAGGTGAGGTCTTCGTAGTGGAAGATACTTTGCTTAAAGTAAAGCAGGTAAGCGTTCACAGGTTAATGGAAGAAAAGGCCATCATCAGTGGCCTGGAAAGTGGAAGTGATCTTGTGATTGAGCCATTGGTCAATGCACATAACAACCTGGTAGTTTATAAGCAGGAGAAGAAGGATATTGATCTGGAAACAGGTGTTGCTGAAGAAGAGAGCACCTCGGCATCTGGAAATGTAGCATCAAACTAACCCCCTTATCTCATGAGTTTTATTAAAGGACTGGTAGAATACTTCGTTAAGTATCCGATCCTGGCAAATATCCTGATCGCCCTCACATTGGTAGGCGGGGTGGCAAGTTTGCTGAACACCAAGAAGTCTTTCTTTCCCACACGGGCAGATCGGAATATCAATATTACCGTAGCATACCCCGGGGCTTCTCCGGAAGAGATGGAAGAAGGAGTGACTACAAAAATCGAGGAGTCCCTTACGGCCATTGCCGGGATTGATGAGATTATTTCCACCTCATCTGAAAATTCCAGTAACATAACCATAGTGACACTGGACAACTATGACATTGATGAGATCTACACGGAGGTAAAGAATTCAGTGGATGGTATTTCATCATTTCCTGCAGGAGCGGAAAAACCCATCATCTTCAAACAACGCCAGCGGTCTACAGCCCAATGGCTGGGACTGACAGGTGATGTAAGTCTGAAGACCCTTAAAGAATATGCCGAAAACATCGAGGATGAGCTGATGGCTACAGGGTCAATCAGTCAGATCAATGTATCCGGATTTCCACCCCTGGAAATTTCTATTGAGGTAACAGAGCAGGACCTGAGAAGGTACAACCTTACTTTCGATCAGGTGGCCAATGCTGTTCGGTTAAACAACCGGGATGTTTCTGCAGGATCCATCAAATCTCCCAATGAGGAAATACTTATTCGCTCAAGGGCTAAGGAAACAGACGCTGATCAGATCGCGGATATTGTAGTAAGGAGTAATCCGGAGGGCAGCAAGCTATTGCTGAGAGACATTGCTACTATCAAAGAACAGTTTGCTGATCAACCGAACAAAGGGTTGCTTAATGGTAAGGAAGCAGTATTTCTGGAAGTCAGAAAGCTGGAAACAGAAGACCTTGAAGAGATATCAACGACGGTATCAAACTATGTGAAAAACTTCAACGAAACTCATGATGCCGTAAAGCTGACCAATACCTGGGACTTTAATGATATGCTTAGCCAGCGATTGGATCTCTTGACCTCCAATGGATTGACGGGGTTATTGCTGGTGTTGATTTCGTTGGGACTGTTTCTCAGCTTAAGGTTGTCATTCTGGGTGGCATGGGGTATTCCCTCATCTTTCCTGGGGATGTTTATCCTGGGAACCTTTGTAGGGCTGACCATCAACATGATATCCTTATTTGGAATGATCCTGGTGATCGGAATTCTGGTGGATGATGGTATTGTGATCGCGGAAAACATCTACGCTCACTTTGAAAAATCCGGCAATCCGATCAAAGCAGCTGTGAGAGGAACGATGGAGGTATTACCAGCTGTCTTTACCTCGGTCACTACCACCATTGTGGCATTTACACCACTGTTATTACTAACCGGTGGATTTGAGTTTCTTAAAGACATGGCTTATGTGGTGATCTTTAGCCTTGGATTTTCACTCCTTGAAGCATTCTTTGTGCTTCCTGCCCACCTGGCCAGTAAAAAGGTACTTTCCGTTAAAAAAGAGGATACACGTAGCTATAAGATCCGGAAGAAGATCAATGGCTTTATCGACTTCATGAAATACAAGATGTATGGCAACCTGCTTAAGTACACGATGCGGTACAGGACCGTTTCTATGGCAGCATTATTCGGTTTTCTTCTTGTAATAGTGGGACTGCTGCAGGGTGGACAGATCAAAGCGACCTTCTTCCCGCAGATCCCTTTCAACAGCTTTAATGTAAACTTATCTTTTAAACCCGGTGAACGGGAACAGAAGGTCGAGGCTCACCTGAAAGACTTCAATGATGCCATCTGGAAGGTAAACGAAGACCTGAAGGAAGAGCTAAGTACGGAAGATGATATCATCAGGTATACTTTTACCAACGTTGGCTTTTCAGGAGATGGGGAGAGCGGATCGCATGCAGGGTCTGTAAACGTGATGTATGAAGAGCTGGATGATTATGGGATCAACCAGTTTGACCTGATTGACAAAATCAGGAAAGAGATCGGTCCTGTACCGGATGCCGAAAAGTTCAGTGTAGGAGGAGGAAACCGGTGGGGCAAACCCGTCTCTGTTATGTTGATGGGAAAAAATTACGAGGAGCTTAGGGATGCCAGGGAATACCTCAAGGCTGAGCTGGCTAACATTCCGGATCTGAAAGAAATTCAGGATAACGTACCGATCGGTCGTCGTGAAATGTTGTTTGACCTGAAGCCCGAGGCTTATTTCCTTGGTCTGACTCATAATGACATTACTACGCAGATGCGTCAGGGCTTCTTTGGTGAAGAGGTCCAGCGGTTTATGAAGGGCAATGATGAACTCAGGGTGTGGGTTCGTTATCCAAACAGTGGCCGGGAGAGCATTGGTCAGCTGGAAGATATGAAGGTAAAGGCAGGGTCAGGACAGGAGTTCCCTCTGACTCAGGTAGCTGATTATCGAATAGAGCGTGGTGTTTCGGGCATACGCCATTACAATACTTCGCGTGCGATTACTGTAGAGGCTGATGTTGTGGACCCGTTTGCGGAGGTGCCTCCCATTCTCAATAATATTCAGAACAATATCATCCCTCAGCTTCAGGCAAAATTTCCCTCTGTCAGCATTGATTATGGAGGTCAGTCTAAAGAGAGCGCCAGAGCTGGTCAGGAAATCGGAATGTATTTTGGCGGGGCCTTTTTGATGATCTTTTTTATCCTTATGATCACTTTCAGGTCTTTTTACCAGGCCATTTTGATCATCCTTATGATTCCTTTAGGGTGGTTTGGAGCCATGTTGGGGCATGGTGTAGAGTCCTGGATCAGTGGTAGAGAGCTACCGGTTTCGCTGCTCAGTGTCTGGGGTATGGTAGCCTTGTCAGGTGTGATCATCAATGATGCTGTGGTCTTTCTGGCCAAATTCAATCAGATGGTGAAAGAGGATGGAATGACCGTTTACCAGGCAGCTTATGAAGCCGGAATATCACGTTTCAGGCCGATCATGCTGACCTCCCTAACGACTGTTTTGGGGCTGTATCCATTGATCAAGGAAACTAGCTTTCAGGCACAGTTCCTGATCCCAATGGCCATTTCTGTAGCCTATGGAGTATTGATCGGTACATTCATCATTTTGACATTCTTTCCGGTGTTGATCCTGATATTCAATGACATCAGAAGGGCGCTCAAATGGCTTTGGACAGGCCAGAAACCTACACGAGAAGAGGTGGAGCGGGTCATACTCGATGAAAGACGCCTGGAGGAATACAAAGAATCAGCTTAATTATTTGAAAATTTTTTAGAGCAAAAAGGAATGAGGGAAAAGACTTTATTCGTCATCATTTTCATATCAGCAGGCTTTTTGGGGTTTGCACAGGAGCCGCTTTCACTAAGTGATGCCATTGAAAGGGGCCTGGAGAAAAACTATGATATCCGTATTGAGCAGAAAAATGTGATCGTGGCTCAGAATAATAATTCCTGGGGACAGGCAGGGATTCTGCCCACCGTATCTTTAGATCTGCAAAGTCAGAACAGCATTCGAAACCAGCAGTCTGATAACCAGTTTTTCGGAGGGCAGCTGTTTCCGGGTTATGAGCTAAACGATCAGCGGTCCTATGGGATCACACCTGCGGCTCAGGTAAACTGGACCTTGTTTCAGGGAAACAAAGCCATTATCAGTAAGCGCAGACTGGAACAACTGGAAGCAGAATCCATGCAAAATGCGGATGTGGTGGTTGCCAATACTTTGCAATCGATCATTTTAGCATACTACATGGCCGTTTTAGAGAAGGAGCGACTGGATGAGTTTGCAAAACAGATGGCGCTCAGTAGAGATCGCTATAAGTATGTAAAAACGAAGTATGATATAGGAGGAGCAGTGAGTTCTGATCTTTTACTTGAAGAGAACAACTATCTCACCGATTCTACCAATTATATCAATCAACAGTTGACTTATCACAACGCCATCAGAAACTTGAATACTCTGCTGGTAAATGATAACCTGAATGAAGATTATCAGCTTCTTGATACCATGAAATTTGAAGAAGTAAACTACAAATATGAAGATATGGAGGAGGAGATGCTTTCTGATAATGTGGATTTGAAAAAGATCTATATCTCTCAGTCTATCCTGGAAACCCAGGTAAAGCAAAACCGTGCAGACCTGCTTCCTACGCTAACGTTTAACGGGGGCTATCAATGGAACCGGAATGTTGCCGATTTAACCAATGCCGAGTATATTGGCCCGAACCCGGATTATCAAAATCCACCTGAACCTCTGGTTTCAAAGACAGGGACTGTTTTTGCCAATTTCACTTTGTCCTTTAACCTCTTTGATGGTGGGCGTGTAAATCGCGCTATACGCAACAGTGTAGTGCAGGAAGATATCGGTAATCTGCAAATAGATGAGCTTGAGCTTTCTCTTCGCCAGGACCTCATGGAAGCTTACGAAAGATATCAGATACGTAGGCAGCTGTATGGGATCAATGTGAGACGAGAGCAATCGGCAGCTAAGAATCTGGAGATCTCTCAGGAAAAATTCAAGAACGGAAGCATCAACTCTTTTGATTTCAGAGTGGTCCAGAATAATTATTTATCAGCATCTATTCAAAAACTCCAGGCCCTTTATGACCTGAAGGAGTCTAAAGTTGAGCTGATGAGACTAACGGGAGGACTGGTTAAAAACCACGATTAATAGCGATCCCGTATCGTTTCCAGCAACCGTTGCATCTCCATTTTTACTTCCTTTACAGGACGGGTATAATGGTTATTCATCAGGGAAAAAATAAGGGTTTTTCCGGATCGGGTTTTTATAAACCCACTCAGCGAATGGTTGTTGCTCAGCGTGCCGGTTTTAGCAAACACATACGGCTGGACATGACCGTACCAGTCTTTTATGGTTCCCGAATACCCCCCTGTGGGGAAGATAAACCTAAGCGTTTGCCAATCCTGCTGCTGGTAGATTTTATATAGTACTTTCACCAGCGTTTTTGGGGTGAACAGGTTGTACCTGGAGAGGCCGGACCCATCTACCCACTGGACTCCTGATGGCAGACCCCATTTTGAAATGAGGTAATTGCGGTAGGCCTGCCGGTTTTTATAGCCCGATTCACGTGCTGCGGTGATAAGCAGTTGTTCTGCCAGGAAGTTATCGCTCCTGAGCATCATGAGAGCCACGGTAGGGATCGTGGCCTGGTTGTATAAGGTGCCGTAAAGCCCCACGTTCAAAGTTTCTATCGGGATCGCTTCCTTATTTAGCGTGTCTGAAAGAAGCTGCAGGGCTAACTCTTCACTATAGTCGAAAGGGATCTTTCGTTCAAACGCGGAGGTGTCGTACTCCATCCAGATGTTAAACAGGTTGTATTTGAGCTCCCGGTAGATAAAATTTCCGGGTTTTTCACCCACAAACACATTGATGTAATCTTCAAAAAAGTCCGGAATCACTTTCAGGCTATCTATGCCCCCGATAATGCGAACCTCATTGGCATAGAGCGGAAACCAGGTTATCTGAGGCTGGAAGCTAAACTGGTAATCGTCCCAGGCCCAGCCTGGTCCGAAGTGGGATAATGGCTCGTCTGTGAAGTGCACTTTAACCGTTTTATGTTTAAGCCGCCCGATCACCGGTTGCGCGGGAAAGTCCGGGTGCAGGATGGTCGGATCACCCAAAGGCTCTATGTAAATAGTATCCCCGATCTCATAGTAGGATAAGCTTGGAATAGAGTCATTGAACGCCTCCAGGCAGGCCAGAGTAGTTAATATTTTGGTGTTTGATGCGGGTGTAAAAAAGAGATCCCCGTTCTGATCGTACAGATATTCATTGGTTTCAGGGTCAAATAAGACCAGTCCCGTAAACTGGTTGGTAAATACCTCCGACCTGAGTGTTTTTTTGACCCTAGCTTTGGCCTGAAAGTTTTTTACTGATTTGCACCCAGAAAAGAGTAGTATGCAAACATAAAATATTCCAATTACTCCTTTTATTTCAAATGTCATATTAGTCCGCAAAAATCGGCTTTATTTTTAATTAATTAAAAGTTTCAGGATTTTTTAGGCAATGAATAACCTGGATGGAATTTTTTTTGTAATACTTTTATTTTTATTTTGCCACAGCCAATATGGAGTTTACATAACCCATTAACAATCGCCGAATGAGCATCCTCGATCTTATCACCCTCTTAATCTTTCTTGCAGCTGTATTTACGCTGATCAACATCACGGTTTTAAAGCTCCCAAGTACTATTGGGCTGATGGCTATTGCCTTGATGATGTCTGTGGTCATTTTGGGTCTGGGCTTTGTTTTCCCGGGGGTAGTGAGCGGGGCTGAGCACATCATTGCTGAATTTGACTTTAAGGATGTATTGCTGAATGTCATGCTCAATTTCCTGCTTTTTGCAGGAGCGTTGTCAGTAAACCTTAAAAAGCTCATGGAAGAGAAGTGGCCGGTTATCATTTTGGCTACCTGCGGCACACTTATTTCCACCTTCGTTGTGGGTTTTCTGGTGTATTACCTTTTTCCGTACATTGGTATCGAGCTTCACATTATTTATTGCCTGTTATTTGGCGCACTGATTTCACCTACCGACCCTATTGCGGTACTGGCACTTGTAAAGAAGGTTGGCCTCTCCAAGAATCTTGAGATCAAGATAGCCGGTGAATCCCTGTTTAACGATGGGGTAGGAGTTGTTGTATTCCTTACAATCCTGAATATTGCACAGAGCTTTTTTGGAGGCGAAGCTGCAGCCCACAGTGCTCATGGCGGAGAAGTTACAGCTACCTCGGTAGGGTTGTTATTTGGCCAGGAAGTTGTTGGAGGGTTGTTGATGGGGGCTGTTTTTGGTTTCCTGGGCTTTAAAGCGCTTAATTATATTGACAATGATCATGTAGAGCTGGAAGTGCTGGTGACGTTAACCCTGGTGATGGTCGGCGGTCGTATTGCCGAGCTGTTGCATGTGTCTGCACCACTTGCGATGGTCGTTATGGGACTTTTCATTGGTAATGAAGGCCGTGATGAAAAACTTGCCAGCGCTACCGGAGAGTATGTTTTTAAGTTTTGGCACTTGCTGGATGAGGCGCTGAATGCCATTCTTTTTATCCTTGTAGGTTTGGAAATGTTGGTTATTGCCAGGACTTTTTCCGTTACCAATCTATGGCTGGGCCTGAGTGGAATAGCCATTGTACTGACAGCAAGGTTTATAGGCGTTTCTGTTCCGATCAAAATCATGTCAATTTTCCGGAAATTTGAACCGAAAACCATAATTATTTTAACATGGGGAGGCTTAAGGGGTGGAATTTCTATTGCACTTGCCCTTTCTTTGACAGAGCTTTCCTGGGTACAAGACAGCGTAAAGGAAACTATTTTGTTTACAACGTACTGTTGTGTGGTTTTCTCAATCCTTGTACAGGGATTGACTATTGGACGTTTACTTAAGAAATAGAATTAAACAGGTTAATTATTTTTTTTATGAAAATCAGCATTGCAGAAGGACTTTATTTGATAGCGTTAGATGATGAGGAGGGAAGGCTGCTGGCAGCGGCAGAAAAGAAGATCGTACCGGGATTGGTGAGTGCCATGATCCTGGAGTTGCACTTACTTAAGAAACTTAACATTGATTCAGAGGGAAAAATTACCATTGAGGATTCTACAGGAACAGGCAATGGTATCTTGGATAATGTACTTAAAAAACTCAAATCCGGATCCGATTTTGTAGAAACCGTTGATAACCTGGCTCATCATTTTAAGGATATCCAGGAAGATCTGAATGAGCTTCTGGTACAGCGAGGTATATTGAGGAAAGAAGCCACCAAGCTGATGTGGATACCGCTTTCTGAGCGGATGGATAACGCTAACTATGCATTCGAACAGGAAATACGGAATTCACTGTGGGCTATTGTATTTAAAAATGCAAAACCAAGTGTCTCGTTTGTTATTCTCATGTCGCTGATCTATGACTGTGATATACTGGATGAGGTCTTCAAAGATAAGGACGAGCTCATCGACGCGGTGAAAGTAGCCAAGGATATTGTAAAGTCGCCGGTTGTTAGCCCTGAGATTTCAGGAGTCCTGGTAACTTTGAAAAAATACTTTGGAAACTAAACCCACAAGCTTAGAGGCTATTCTTCTTCGTCTTTCTCCAGGTTCGGGCTCTGAGTAATATCAATAACCATGAAGGTCTCGCTTTTTAGCTGGTTTAATTCAGCCTCCGCATCTTTGATATGGCGGTCAAATATTTCCTTGTTTATGGCTCGGGCTTCTTCAACAGAAACGTTGTAAAGCCTGGCATAAATAAGCGCTTGCATTTCATTAATTGATTTGAGGTAGGCCAGAGAGGTGTCCGTTTTAGCCATAAGATCGTTTGCCCGGAAGGCCATAAAGCCAAATCCTTCGTGAGGGTTGTTGTTGTCCCGTTCCATCATCAGGTACTCTATGCCATCTACTTTTATTTTGGTAAAATGTGAGTTGGCATAGTTGTCATGGATCTCTCTTGGACGAAATTGTTCGCCTTCATTGATATCATGATTCTGACAGCCATAAATACTTAAAGCAAGTAAGCTCAGGAATAAGTAATTCTTAATGGATCTCATTGGTTAGCTGTTTTTTTCTTTGATAATCCCCTCATCTACACCAAAAACTTTACGGAGCAGCTTAAATGCCTTACCATTTACAATGATGATGATATAATCTCCCGGCGCTATTTTCAGGTCGCCCAAAGGGTTTTTAATTAGACGTTTGTTCCCATACTTATCTCTTTTGGTGATGCCGATAAGCACCGTATTATACCTCCGCTTCATATCAAAAAAAGCATCCTGATAGGATTTACCTACATAGGGGTTATTAGGTGTGATTATGAACTGTTTAATATCATGGTCCGAGTCAGCCCGGGCAAAGGACATAATAGCTTCACTGTAAGACGCCACATCGGGCTCAAACATGTATGAAGCGAGGAGCTTTGAAGAGATTTCGTGTTTTGAAATGGTGTTTGTTACCCCGGCGCTGATAAATGTGTTTTTCAGATCACCGTTATCCAATGTTACCACATAGTCCAGATCCGGGTAGTATTTCTTCATGTTCAGGATATAAACCAGTTTTTCCGTATCGTCTGTCAGGTTTACGAAGACGATAGATGATTTTTCAATATTAACTTTCCTGAGCAGGTCATAACTGGTTAGGTCCGCATAGAGGGTGAAGATATCTTTACTGCCATTCTGGTCTTTGATGAAATCAATATCCGACTTATTGTTAGTGACAATTGCTATTTTTTTACCAACTCCCATTAGCTGATCCAAAACGAGCTTGCCATAATCATTCCATCCGATAATTACTGCATGATCCTCAAAGGAGGTTCCATTGTAGCCTAGTTTTTTATTCTCTTTTATTGTCGCCATAAGCGTAGTGAATTGACCAATTAATATACCGTAAAAAATTAAGCTTCCCATGATAAAGATGTACCCGATACCCCGGCCATAGATGGTTGCCGGGAATAAGTCGCCATACCCCACTGTAGTTAACGTGACAATGGAATACCAGATGGCATTGGGGTAATCGCGGATGGAAGACTGAGCGCTATCCTTCTCTACGTAAACCAGGGCTGAAATCAATATAAAATAGATCAGAACCCCTGTGAAAATCTCAATCGTTACGCGAGCAGACTTGTTTTTAATGAATTCGTTGAACATGCGATGATGATACTATCACTCCAAATATAAGTAAAAGCTTTTGCTTTCGTCATAAGTGAAATTACTGATTAATTACTGATTCAGGTATCGGGACAGATCAGAGATTGTCGTGAGTCCGAGTGAGTCAGCCTGATCCTTGCGCATCATGAGCGCAGCGGTGTTGCTGAAGCCAAGCTGTGGCATCCAGTTTATATTGTACTTTTTTAAAAACAAGCTGTCAACATAATGGTATACTGCTATGGGCGTTTTTAATTTTTTTCTGGCGCTTTCCTGTATGCTAAGTATCACAAGGAGTCCGGTGCCTGTATATTCAGGGTATATGTCTATTTCCTC
This sequence comes from Marinoscillum sp. HNIBRBA16962, assembly GCF_057801515.1. Taxonomy (NCBI): domain Bacteria; kingdom Pseudomonadati; phylum Bacteroidota; class Cytophagia; order Cytophagales; family Reichenbachiellaceae; genus Marinoscillum; species Marinoscillum sp. HNIBRBA16962. The sequence continues at coordinate 2,322,192 of NZ_CM173603.1, forward strand.
CGTTCGAAGGGCATCAAAAACAAGCTTTGTTCCCCCAAACCCAAGTTTTAGTTGTGTTTTCAGTCGGGTACTTCCTTCTATAGCCTGTGCAAATAAGTGGGCCAGAAGGTAGTTTTCAGTAAAAGCCTTGGAACCTATGATCAGGTCAGGGGCATTGCTGATTCCGGCATTTTGCCTGGCGGGAATCTTTTTATCCTTCAGAAACCGGTAGACTACCTCGCTTATCGCTCTTTTTTCCTGATCCACCTGATAGTTTAGTTCGGCCATTTGCTCGTCAGAGATCAGGTTTTCGAATTGGTTAAAAACTTTAAGCAGCTCCGGGTATTTATTCAGTGTGTTATTATGTACGATCGGTGCAGCACGATAAGGAGGAAAATATCCCTTATCATCCTCGAGGAGTTTCAGGTTGTAGGCCTTTATCCTTCCGTCTGTACTGAATCCGTCTATCACATCCACTTCGCCTTCATAGAGTGATTTGTACATTAGCCCTATTTCCATTTCCCGGATCTCCAGGGGCAGATTATACAAACTGTCCAGTCCCTTAAAACCATCCTCACGTTCTATAAATTCGGAATTGAAACCAGCAGTAAGTTTATAATTTTTGTCATCCATAAAACCAAGCAATGGCTTGACAAGCATCAGCAATAGCAGGCATGTGAAAACCCCGGAGATCAGCCATCGGTTTTGGTGTTTGTGCTGTACAATTCCCAGTAGGAAGTCCAGCAGGATGGCCAGGAGAGAAGCAGGTATAGCCCCGGCAAGGATCATATTGGTGTTATTCAGGGAGATCCCTCTAAATATAAACTCTCCCAATCCACCGGCGCCAATATATGCGCAGAGTGTGGCTACCCCCACATTGATCACTGTGGAGGTTTTTATGCCAGCCAGGATCACAGGAAATGCCAACGGTATCTCCACAAATCGCAGTAGCTGAAACCGACTCATCCCCATGCCTTCAGCTGCTTGTTTGATGGAGGTTTCCACTTCCATAATCCCCACATAGGTGTTTCGGACGATAGGGAGCAATGCATAAAGAAAAAGCGCAATGATGGCAGGCACTTTACCTATCCCAAAAAGCGGAAGTAAAAATCCCAGCAAAGCAAGGCTTGGGATGGTTTGAATAATCCCCACTGCGCCCAGTACGGGTTTTGAGATCCTGGTATACCTGGAGATGAAAATACCCAATGCAATCCCCACCAGGGAAGCAATAACCATTGAGAGGATAGTCAATTGCAAGTGCTCAAGGGTCTGGTCTACAATTTCGCCCTTGTGGGAAAATATATAGTTCCGGAAGCTCACTCGTACTTATTCATGTCTTCCAGCAGTTTCCATAAAATGGCAGCCTTACCATCTGCCGAAATCGCATCATTTTCAATTGCTTCCATAAACGTCGATGATTTATTTTTCTGCCATTCATATTCCTGGTATTGCATTTCCAGGAGCAGCTTGTCCTTTTTAAGAAATTCGCCAACAAAATCATTGGACGGATTGTGAAGAAGAGCAAGAGGGGGACCTGTCTGTTGAATGACTCCCTGGTTGAGGAGAACAATTTGGTCGGCCAGTTTGAAGGCCTCATATATATCATGGGTAACCAGGATCGTGGTCTTTTTTAGTAGGTTTTCAAGTCCCAGAAAGTCGTCCTGGAGCTGGGCGCGGGTAATATTGTCGAGTGCACTGAAAGGCTCATCCATGAGGATCAGCTGCGGTTCATTGGCCAGAGCGCGTGCTATGCCCACTCGCTGCTGCTGGCCGCCGCTCAATTCCCGCGGGTACCTCCGTGCAAATTCCTCGTCCAGGCCAACCAGGTTTAGCAACTCGGTAACACGGCCTTCTCGTGGCTTCTGGTCACTGATCTTTATGGGGATGGAGATGTTTTCTTCAATGGTTAAATGAGGAAATAACCCGACATCCTGGATGACGTATCCCATTTTACGGCGCAGGCTTAATGGGTTGAGTTGGCTGATGTCTTTACCCTGAAAGTATATTTTGCCCTCATTGGGGAGGAGTAGCCTGTTTATCAGTTTCAGTAAAGTGGTCTTGCCACAACCACTGGGTCCCAGCAGAACTACCGTATCTCCTGAGTTTATCGTGAGTGTAATATTTCGTATAGCCGGGCTTTTATCGAAATACTTTGAAACATTTTCAAAGCGAATTAATTCCATCTGATAGAAAGAAATTGATTAAATAGTCGCCGTAGCAATAAAATCACTTTAATTTTATTTCTTTTATAATTAATTATCCATTTAATTTATAAATTAACAAAAAATTACCCTTTTTTAAGATAAAGTAAAAGTTCATTCATGCCAAGACATACCTACGATTACGGTGTTATAGGAAATTGTGCCTTTACAGCACACATCAATAAAGATACAAATATCTCCTGGATGTGCTGGCCCCGGTTTGACAGCAGTTTCATCTTCGGAAAGATGATTGATAATGAAAAAGGAGGGGAGTTCTCTATAAAACCTCTGGATAAGGACTTTAAGACCAACCAATACTATGTAGAGAACACAAACATTCTCTGTACGGAAGTAGAGTCTGAAACAGGCAGGTACAGAATTACCGATTTTGCGCCCAGGTTCTTCCAGACGGACCGGTACTACAGGCCGCTGATGCTGATCCGAAAGATTGAGCGCGTACAGGGCAATCCCCGGGTAATTGTAAAGTGCAGGCCAAAGGGAGATTATGGAAATATTACGCCGGAATCATCCATGGGTAGTAATCACATTCGTTTCCTTGGGCTGGAAGCGCATGTGCGGTTGACTACCAACATTTCACTCAACTATGTGATCAATGAGGACAGTTTTGTTCTAAACGAAGACAAATATATGGTGCTGACCTACGGACCTCCTTTGGAGGCTTCACTGGGTGAGACGGTGGAGATCTTCCTTTCCAAAACCAAAAATTACTGGAGGAACTGGATCAAGACGGCCGCCATCGTCAACTTTTACCAGCGGGCAGCTATCCGGTCGGCCCTCATTTTAAAGATCCACCAGTATGAAGATACCGGGGCGATCATTGCCGCTGCCACGACCAGCCTGCCCGAATCTCCCGGCAGCACCCGAAACTGGGACTATCGCTACTGCTGGATGCGCGATACGTACTATACCCTCAATGCGTTTAACAACATCGGTCACTTTGAGGAGTCAGAAAAGTATTTTCACTACATCCTGAACACCACCATTGAAGAATCTGACAGGTACCAGCCACTGTATGGAATTACCGGGAAGAAGCTGCTCGACGAAAAAGAGATACCTCTGGAGGGATATCATGGAAATCAGCCGGTGAGGATAGGAAATCAGGCCTATACACACATCCAGAATGATGTTTACGGGCAGGTGCTGATCTCATTGTTGCCACTTTATGAAGACAAGCGGATCATTTTTACCGAGCGGTTTGAATCCTCCGAGCTGGTAACGAAGACCCTGGATATGATTGAGAAAACCTTTGATGAGACAGATGCAGGGCTTTGGGAGTTTAGAAACCTGAGTCAGCATCACTGCTATACTTACCTGTTTCACTGGGCTGGGAGCAGTGCCGCAGTGAAAATAGCCAAAGTTATAGGCGACAAGAAGATGGGAGAGAAGGCAGCGAAACTAAAAGAACGCTCTGCCAAAATGATCGAGAAATGCTATGTGCCCTCTAAAAAGGCTTATGCCCAGGCCGTAGGGGTAGACCGAATGGATGCCAGCACGCTGCAACTGATCATGATGAATTACCTGGACGGAAATACCCAGGCGGCCAAAGATCACCTGATCGGTTTGGAAAAAGAGCTTCACGCCAAAGACGGGCTTTTTTATCGGTACAAGCATCAGGATGATTTTGGTGAGCCGGAAACGACCTTCCTCATTTGTGCTTTCTGGTATGTAGAGGCCCTGGCATGTGTGGGCAGAGTGGATGAGGCGGCAAAGCACTTTGAAAAGATCCTGTCTTATTCCAATCACGTAGGATTGCTCAGCGAAGATGTCAATGAAAAGGATGGCAGCATGTGGGGCAACTTCCCGCAGGCGTACAGCCACGTAGGATTACTTAACGCTGCGAGCCGCATCGCTCGTAAGATCGATAAGCCGGATTTTTTGTAGGTGTGGAGGGTTGCGGGTTGCGAAGGTTGCGTGTTGATCGGGGTGTGAGTTGCGGGTTGCGAGTCTCACTCCTCACTACCCAACCGCTACTCCTCACTTTTCACTCCTTACTGCCTACTGCTACTTCTTGCTATCATCGCTCACCGCTCACCTTTTCACCGTTCGTTGTATTATTATTCCGGTGGATTTCTTTATCGACCGTTTGTCAGATCGGTGCTGAAATGATGAAATTGTTGTTTTTATTCGACGAAACCCCCTTATCCTTCGACGAATGATTTGCGAGGGCATTTTCTGGGCTTTTTCTTGCAATAATATTTCTATCATCTAACTAGCCATAATGAATTACATTCTATTACCGCCGGTTTTAATGCTGCTATCTCTGACAGCATTTACTCACAACTTCACCCCAAAAAATAGTGCAGGCTTTTCAAACGAACGGGAATTCCCACGTTAGCTGCCTTACTATACATACTTAGCTACCATATTTATTTTGATGTTACACCTGTATAACTATATACTACTATGAAAAGAATTGCCGTCTTGATCATCCTGCTGTCAGCAGCTGAAGTTCTCTGCGCCCAGGGCAATAACAACAATGGGAACAACGGAAACAACGGAGGAGGAAATGACACGTTCGTTCAGCACAGAAACTTAAGAGTAAATAAAAATTTGTACGTTCTGCAGAACACCGAGCTGAGCGGACAGCTGAGAGTAGAAGGGTTGTCGTTTTTTAATAATAGCGTATCCATAGGTTCAACCACTTCACCTACCGAGATGCTCGATATTTTCGGCAACCTGAAAACCCGGGGTACTGTGTTTGCTGAAAACCTGAACGTTCAGTTCTCAGCCGAGTTTGGAGAGGACCTCACGGTAGGCAGGGACTTATCTGTAGGCCGTTACGGTTACTTTGAAAGGGTAGGTATAGGCATTAGCGGGACACCTACTGAATCCCTGGATGTCAGTGGCAATATCAAAGCCAGTGACAAGCTCCTTTCCAACTCCGTAGAAACAACGCTGGGGTCAGTGGCAGATACCTGGGATATAGGTGGAGCGCTTACTGTAGGTGGAGCTGCGTCTTTCTCTTCAGATGCGATCATTGATGGACTTGTAGGAATAGGTGTAGCCAGCCCTACGGAAAAGCTGGAAGTAAGTGGTAACATCAAAGCAACGCAGGCGCTACTATCCCAATCCGTAACCACTTCAGAGCTGAGCAGTGAAACGGCATCAATCAGCAGCACCCTGGATGTGGAGGGAGTTACTACCTTAAATAACAACCTGGATGTCAGCGGCAACCAAACCCTTGGAGGCACTCTGGATGTGACCGGCGTTTCCAGCTTCAATACGGAAGTGAATATCGGCGGCAATACGCTCATCAGCGGCAATGTAGGCATAGGCAACACCGCACCATCAGAAAAGCTGGATGTAACCGGTAATGCAAAGGTTAGTCAGACACTAACAGCGAATGCTATAACCTCCCAACAAGCAACGGCTGACGATCAGGAAGTAAATAATACCTTAACTGTAGGAGGAGCTACCACCTTGAATGATCAGCTATCTGTATCCGGAACAACGACTATTGACGGGAGCCTGGGTGTGGGTGTAGCAACTCCGGCAAAGAAACTGGATGTAGCTGGCGATGGACAGGTTTCAGGAGCTTTCTCGGCCAATTCCATTTCCTCAGAGACTTTTTCAACAAGTGACCTGGAAGTTTCAAACACCTTGACCGTAGATGGCTTAACTACACTAAACAATAACCTCAATCTAGGAGGAACAGCCTCTGTAGGCGGGAATGCTTTGATCGATGGAAACCTTGGTATAGGTACGACTACTCCAGGTGAAAAACTGGATGTAATGGGGAATGCCAACATCAGCCAGACATTGACGGCTAATTCCATCAGCACCCAATCATTTTCATCTGAGAACATAGACGTAACGAATGCTTTGAGTGTGGGTGGCGCAACAACATTAAGCGGAAGTCTTTCCGTGGCAGGTAATTCTACCATGAACGGCAATCTTGGTTTGGGAGTAGCCTCACCAGTAGAAAAGCTGGAAGTAGCGGGTAATGCCAAAGTGAGCCAGACGCTTACGGCCAACACCATTAATGCAGATGAATTCTCCTCAGAAAACCTGCAAGTAACCAATACCCTGAGTGTGGGTGGCGCAACAACATTAAGCGGAAATCTTTCCGTAGCGGGCACCTCTACAATGAGCGGCAACCTGGGACTGGGTGTTGCATCACCAGTAGAAAAGCTGGAAGTAGCGGGTAATGCCAAGGTGAGCCAGACGCTGACGGCCAGTACGATCAACGCAGATGAGTTCTCTTCGGACAATCTGGAGGTAACCAATACCTTAAGTGTGGGTGGCGCAACAACATTAAGCGGAAATCTTTCTGTGGCAGGTACTTCTACGATGAGCGGCAATCTTGGTTTGGGAGTAGCCTCACCAGTAGAAAAGCTGGAAGTAGCGGGTAATGCCAAAGTGAGCCAGACGCTTACGGCCAACACCATTAATGCAGATGAATTCTCCTCAGAAAACCTGCAAGTAACCAATACCCTGAGTGTGGGTGGCGCAACAACATTAAGCGGAAGTCTTTCCGTGGCAGGTACCTCTACGATGAATGGAAACCTGGGCTTGGGAGTAGCATCACCAGTAGAAAAGCTGGAAGTAGCGGGTAATGCCAAGGTGAGCCAGACGCTGACTGCCGGTACGATCAATTCTGATGAATTTTCTTCGGATAATCTGGAGGTAACCAATACCTTAAGTGTAGGTGGGGCTTCCACTTTAGGCGGTGACCTGTCCGTAACGGGTAATACCACCATTCAGAACAATGCGACTGTGAGTAATCAGCTTTTGGTCAATGGGAATGTGGGCATTGGGAAAGTTCCTGCTGTAGCCCTGGATATAGACGGTGACCTTCATATCACCGGGCAGGTTAAGGCAGGAGACCTGAGTATTTCCGATGTGACCCTCAACAATGCTACTGTCAGTCAGAACCTGAATGTTTCCGGAAATGCTAGCATTACGGGAGATTTGTCTTCAGCATCACTGAATACCGGAGATCTGACCAGCCAGAGCCTGGCCATCTCCAACCTGACCGCAGGAGAAGATAAAGAATCCTTCCTGGTGGTTGATGCCAGTGGCAATGTTTATTCCAGGAGTCTGGAATCATTCCAATCTTTAGGTGGGTCGGAGACCAATATTGCAATAACCAATCAAACTATGTCCATCGGAGTTGATCAAACTCCTTCTAATTATGCATTGGCTGTTGCCGGAAATGTTATTTCCAATGAGATCACCATCCAGAATCCGAGCGATTGGGATTGGCCTGACTATGTGTTTGAAAAAGAGTATGTGCTCCTGCCCCTGGAACAAATAGAAAAGTTTATTACCAAAAATAAACATCTCCCAGAAGTGCCTTCAGCCAGGGAAGTGGAAAAAGAAGGAATTCAGGTGGCCGAGATGAATGCTATTCTACTCAAAAAGATCGAGGAGCTGACGCTGCATATGATTGAGCAGCAGAAGAAGATTAAGGAATTGGAAAAGAAAATTGAGTCCTTGAACTCAAAGTAAGCAACAATTAAACTTTTAAATGTTGATGAATTGCTTTAAGACTTTTTTATCAGGCTGTTTACTATTTTTTATGTCAGGTTTTATGTGGGCACAAAAACCCCCATTAAATGACATAGATTACTCAAAAGAGGAAGTAATTACCACCAAAACCATAGACTATACGGTTGACAGGAGCTATCGGGTAGTAAACTCATTGACCGTCAAACGTAAGTCAGATGGCTCTGCTCAACATATATCATCCAATGACGGTAAATGGACAGCTGTTATGCTCACTCACGGTGATGATAATATTCCACCCACGTTGGATAAGAACTATGTACGCAAGGAGGTGGCAAGAAGCCCTATTACAGATGAGAATACTTTTGCAAGTTCTGAATTTTCAAATAAGGTAACCTCATTCAGTTATTATGATGGTTTGGGGCGACCTCTACAGGCTGTTCAGATGAAATCTTCACCGACATATCGAGATATCATTCAGCCGTACAAATACAATAAAACTACCGGCCTTCAGGATACCAGCTACATGGCATATACTTTTGATAGTGGTGATGAGCCGGGACGATACCAGCCTGATGCTGTAGCTGATGTAGACCCTGATCAGCTGGCTTTCTATACGGATGGAGCCACAGACCGGGTTAATGACCCGAATCCCTATTCAAAAACGGTCTATGAAGATTCTCCACGCAGGAGGGTGAAAAAAAAGGTAGGGGCAGGAGATGCCTGGCAGGATGAAAGCGAGGATAAGGGGGTTACATACGAATACCTGGTATATGATGAGCTGGATGTTGGTAATAGGGTGCCGGAATGGGAAATAGTGACAAATGCTGATAAAGAACTTGAAAGACCCAGAAAAAAAGAAGCGGGACGAGGAGTACGATACTATGGAACGGGTGAGTTACAAATTACTCAGGCAACAGTTTATAAGGATCAATTAACTCAGACAGTATCTCAAACGATAACTGACAGCAGGGGTTTGACTGTAGCTAAACGAACCAAGAAAGGTGGAAGCTGGGTTACAACTTATTACATCTATGATGATTTTGGCAGGCAAAGGTTTATCCTTACTCCGGTGCTGGCTGATGTTGCAGAACCAACCGTAACGCAAATAGAAGAGCTGGCCTTTGCCTATATCTATGATAAGCGAGGAAGATTGATCAAAGAAAAAGCTCCCGGATCCGGCTGGGTGTACCATTGCTATGACAAGTGGGACCGGCTGGTGATGACCCAGGATGCTTCTCAAAGAGAATCCAACGATTGGACCTTTTACAAATATGATAAGCTAAACCGGCTGATTATGACTGGAAAGAAAACTAAAAATACAACTCCTGAAGAATGGTGGGATAACCATAAAACATTCTCTACCCGGTATGAAGTACGCAGTAATTCCAGTAGTAGCTACGGATATACTACCAACAAAACGTTGCCAACAAGTATCAATGAAGTTTATACAGTTACTTACTATGATGATTATGCTTTTACTGGGTACTCTAACTGGGACTTAGAAGGAATAGACTTTACATTCGCTGCTGATGGATTGAATATCAGTAAAACTGATGATGTGCTTGGGCAAATCACTGGAAGCAAAGTAAAAGTACTTGGTACAAATAAGTGGTTGAGTACAGTGGTGTACTATGATGAGTATTTACGAGACATTCAGATTGTTTCCGAAAATCACTTGGGAGGATATGATCGTATATCTACAGCTTACAATTTCACAGGAGATGCCCTAAAGTCCAAACTAACCCACTCCGGGACTGAAGAAAGTGACCTCACTTATGAGCAGGAATTTGTCTACGATGACCGAAGCAGGCTGAAAGAGGTTTGGAACCAGATCAACGAACAACCCCAGATTTTGGCCGCCAGTTATAACTACAATGAGCTGGGAGAGCTGATTGAAAAAAATCTACACTCAACCGACAATGGTAGTACTTTCTTACAATCGCTGGATTACAGGTACAATATCAGGGGCTGGCTGGAAACCATCAATGAATCCGATTTATCAGATGATGGAACAGCTAATGAGACAAAACCTGACTTATTTGGAGCCAAATATCACTACACTGATGATTTAAATATCGGTGGGTTTTTGACCCCGGGGAGATATGACGGGGCCATGGCAGGCATGGAGTGGCAAAATAGCAATAGCGGGGTGAGTAGCTTTAAGCGAGCTATTTATGGGTACCGGTACAACGATTTAAATTTCTTAAGGGAAGCCAGGTATGCTACGTATGGTGGTGGAGGTACGGAAGTTGGCTTTTATAATGATTATGAGCACTACAATGTCGATATCTCCTATGCAGATGATAACGGGAACATTGAATCCATCACCAGAAAAACGAAAGGCAATGCCACACCACTTGATGACCTGGCATTTACTTATGAGCCGAATACAAACCGCATTACTAATGTGGCTGATTCCGGGGATGGTAACTCCGGCTTTAAAGACCTCCCTTTAGGAGATGGAGAATATAGCTATACTACACAAGGGAATCTTGCTGCCGATGGAAACAAAGAAATTATTGACATAACCTATAACCATCTCCAGCTTATAGAATCAGTGACATTTTATGGTGGAAAGACTCTTACCTATGCTTATGATGCAGTGGGGAACCGCCTGAGTAAGACTTTACAAGATGAAGATGGGAAGATCCTGGGCAAAGTAGATTACGTGGGAGCTGTAACCTACGAGGATGATGAACTTCATGAGATTTACACCGACGATGGACGGGCTTATTATCAGAACGACGCTTTTCATTATGAATACATGATCACGGACCACCAGGGAAATAATCGGGTGGCCTTTGGTATTCTTCCAGAGCGGAAGGTATATCGCTGCGATTTTGAAGAGGGGGTGGATGAGCCGGATTTTACGGTTCCGGAAGGTACGGTCGTCACTTATGACGAAACCAATCACACAAATGGTGGTACAAAGTCCAATAATTTGACCGGGGGAAGGGGCAAAGTGATAGGAGCGGCAAAGGTAATTCCCATACAGCCGGGAGATGATTTAAGCTTTGAGGTTTGGGCTGAGTATTGGGCCGTAGATCCTACCTGGACCGATAATAGCCTGGGAACTTTGGTTTTGGATGCTTTTTCTGCTGCTGCTACAGGTGTAATAGGAGAAACAACACAGGCAGGTATAACTTCCACCATTAGAGGCACTTCGGGGATACTGACCACAGGAAACAGCAGCAACTCCAATGGGCCTTCCGCATACCTGAACTACCTGTTTTTTAATGCTGATCATGAGTGGGTGGAGTCCTTATCCGGATTTTTGGGAGTTTCGTCGGATGCAGAGGGACAGTACATCCTCCTGAAAAGCCCGGAAGTACAGCATTTTGACCAGGAAGGAACCCTATATGTTTATCTGGCTAATGAGCAGGATAACGGATACAGTGTATTCTTTGATGATATAGAAATTATACATGAGTCACCTGAGACTTCCTACAGAGTCACCCAGGTAAATGACTACTACCCCTTCGGAGCTGCCATGGCTACCAGCTGGAAAGAAGATGGGTATTTAGATCCAGGCCTTAGATACCAATCCTCCTTTGCACATTATGACAGCCTGATCCAGCAGTATGATTTCCTGAAACGATCCTATGATCCCTATCTAGGACGTTTTACTTCAGCCGACCCGGCGGGTCAGTTTGCATCGCCTTATACAGGTATGGGGAACATGCCGCATTATGGAATTGATCCTGATGGAGCAATATTTGGACCAATAGGGAATTGGCTGGCTGGACTGATAATAGACTTTGGCATCAACGTAGGTAAAAATGCTGCACAGAGTGGGGTGGATGCTCTTAATGGAGGTGATTTCAAACAGTCATTCAATAGCAGAGGTTTTACAGCTGGCAACTCGTATTTATACAATTACCCGGGTGCTATTAATATAAATGGCCAACCGATCAATCAGGAGTATAGCATATATACGGGTGGGTATTCTTATTTTAATGCAAATGAAGAAGCTTATTATTCCTTAGCAGGATCTATGCATTTGCCGGGTATTCCAAATCCAAATTCCGTATTTGGTGGTACACTCAGTACAGGAGATGCGGTATGGACTCCTGATGATGTTGATCAGGCTTTGTTGGCATTGGGAGGACAGAATGGGGAGTGTTGTGATGGGTTGAATGATGTATTCGTTGATCCAGAAGTTAATGGTAAGAAGCAGTATAATCATGTTAACTTGAACAGTAGTGACCAAGATTATATTCTAAGAAATCTTCTTCAAGTAATGTATGAAGTTCGGAATGGGTCCGAAGCATTGAAAGCTAGAGATGTTCTTTACGGAGCGCAAGGTGGATATAATTGGAATGGTAATAGAAGCGACTTAATAGGTGGGTTTAATAATGGAAGTTGGCAGGGTGCAGGAGTTCTATTTGATGAAAGAGTTTCATGGATTGTAAGGCCTTCAGTTAGAGGCTTTAATGAGTGGTATGATGATGTAGAATATAGAACCGCAACTTATAAAGGAAATTCATTTTGGTCTTTAAATGTGGTAACCGGTAATAGTAGAACTAGTAGAATTACATTGCAATTTGGAAGTAAAGAAAGTTTGTTAAAGGCTTATAGGTTTGTGTATGGAAACTAAATTTTTATTTTGTTTACTTATAGTAGTTGCTTCCATGGTCTCATGTAAAGAAAAAAGTTCTTTTGAGCAAGATTTGGACAAGCTATCAGCTAAGTATAGCTACTTCAACCCGAATGGATGGGTTTTAAAGAAATCTATAACTGATCAGTTTGGAGCTGAAAATTTTATTGAAAAGAAAAATGATGACACTATCTTTTCTGCCAGATATTTTTTGGAAAAAACTGACTATCGCCTATACAACTTCAATGTTAAATTCATCAATGATTCTGTCTTGCATCATATAAGGTTGAATGATTGGGATACTGCTTTTTATTATGTTCATAGTATAAATTCGGATAGTATATATTTTCTCAAGGGATATTATACTTTTTTGTATAGCGAGGGGTTTTATAGCCCTAGTGATCTTGATTTTTATTTTGATAACAAAGACTCTTTAGATGCTATTGAGGAGGAATACTACTTACCTGTGGAAATTGCGCGAAAATATCTTCAAAGAATGAGACCTGAGCTAATTGATCAATTTGTTAAATGATTCTTGTCACAACAGCGAAGAAGCTCCTGCGAAAAATACGAGAATGATAAAACATGAATTTTAAATCTAAATATCCTTCATCATAGGGCCTTCTATTTTTTTAAGATTAAAAATCTTATGAATAGGTTCTTTTACAAATCACCGATCATGAAAAAATATTTACTCATACACCTTTTTTTACTTTTAATAAATGGCCTGTATGGCCAGGTCACGCCTTCTCCCGCTGCTATGGGGACCATCGCCGGAACCCAGGAGGATCTATATAAAGGTGCTATAACTGAAGTAGTACCAATATTCAATTTACCAGCAGGGGGTGGTCATACTGTTCCGATTCAGTTGGTATATCAAACTAAGGCCATTAGAGTCGATGAAGAAGCTGGGCCTGTGGGGCTTGGCTGGAATATGGTAGCCGGAGGCGCCATCACCAGGGTGATGCGAGATGAGCCTGACGAGCAATCTACTTTTCAAAACACTGTTAATCCGGATATACTTGAGGATAAGGAAATAGATGGACAAACGGGCTATGATTTCCAGAAAGATATATTTTACTATAGCTGTTCGGGCGGAAGTGGTCGCTTTATAAATGGTGCAAATACTATGACCAGCGCGGTTAATTCTGACTTTAATGGTCTACCCTATACAGACTGGAGGATTCGGTTTTATTACACCAGTGTAAACGATTCTTATTGGGAGCTGACGAGTACTAACGGTGTTAAGTACATTTTTGGAAAGAAAAGCACTGCAAGAGAGACCACAAATGTCCAAACATATGATGAAGGCGAGTCCCCAAAAGCCAATCAGAATTGGAGTTATATTTCTACGTGGTACCTGGAGGAAATAATTTATCCGAATTTCCCGGCATCAGACAAGGTAACACTTACTTACAAAAAGAATGCTCAAGATCTGGTTAGTAGCACTTATACGTCCACTAAAAAATATGACCAAACTGTTGATAATCATATTTATAGATATAATGCTTTACATTTTGATGCAGAATGTACACAATGCTTCAGGAAGAGTATAAATAGGAATCCATCGACTATCTATTACGATCCGATACAACCTTACTATAATAAAAGGTTATTCGCTGAGGATGGTTTTGTGTACACGTTACATTACCCATCTGATCATGAGGAAAGGGCATATCCGTTAAAAGAACCGGTTTTAGATCAAAGCTATGGAGAAAAGAAAGTGTATACGGATGTTAGCATAAATACGTCGTATTTAGATGAAATATCCACAAAAATGGGAACGGCTACCTTTGACAATAGTAGCAGAATAGATGTTTCCGGAATTACTAAGGTGGACAAGATTGTTATTAGAAATACTGACGCTGAAGATGTCTGGGTGTATGACCTTCACTATGTGTATTTTGATGCTAATCCCATTGACGGGCCATGTACCAATTGGGAGGAATGCAAAAGGTTAAAACTTGAGTCAATTGATAAAAATGGAGCTTTTTTTAGAGACTTTACTTACACAAATGAAGAATCTCCTCATTTGGAATTGCCATCAAAAAAATCTGAACGGGTAGATTTTTTAGGTTTTTATAACAAGGACGTAGAGTCCAAATTTGCCAAAGTAAGGTACCTTTATGATGAAGATTTACCAGTTATTTTATCTGTTGACGATGATTGGGTTGGTGGCTCAACAGATGAAGCAGCCTGGATTGAAAAATATGCATACGTTAACATTCCGGGGTCCAACCGATCAACAAATGGTTATGCTAAGGCTAACTTGCTGTCTACAATAAAATATCCAACTGGTGGGAAGAAGAAGCTTACCTATTCTCATTCGGGTGTTACGGGAGTAGTTATCAATTCTGTAAATACATATGATGAATCATCAAATTTGGTATCCTCAACAAGTTATTCCTTTGGTGGACCACAAAAACGGTCCACGGTATATTATATAGCTGGAGGTGAAAGTACATATGTATTGTCAGATCCCAATTCAATTTTTGACTACAACAATTTCAACGGTTTCAGAGTAGCTACCACAAAGAATAATTTAACAGGAAACGCTACTTATGTAACTTTTAATCCTGTAAGTCATGGTTCATTAGATAAAGAAGTCAGACCATTGGATAATTGGAATCTAGATGACTTTGATACCTCTGTTGAGCTTTGGAGCTGGTTTTATATTCGTGAGGGATTAATGAAGATTTCGGGCCCGTATATTTCTTATCCTTATGTAAATCCATCTTATTCGATGATTAGGCATACTGGAGTTGAAGATTCTTACGGACAAATCATTAGTATAAAAGATTATAGGTACAGCATTAGTGAAGAACCAAATTTTATTACAGAGAGAGCTTTCTATAATATTGATGACAATATTTTCATTATAGCTCGCTCTAAGATTTCTGATACCCCTGTTTTCCTGGACTATGTTGAAGAAACTTCTTTCGAAGGAGGAGAAACATTAGTGACCAGAACTGATTACACATACCACGAATCCCGCCCTACTTTTGTATCTGATGCTATCACTGAAAACCTTCAAAGCAACATTCAAACTAAGTCATCATATCGCTACGTATTCGACATCACCACGCCTATCGAGGAAGATGTGGTAGGAGTAGAGTCATATGCCTACCTGGATATGCGTGAGAATCATATTTGGTCTACACCAATTGAAGAGCTAACCTACTACAAACCATCCGAAGAAGGTACATTTAAAATAGTAGGTGGGACACTAAGAACTTTTCAGAGCTTTACACATTTTCTTGCACCATACAAAAATTATACACTATCACTTAGCAACCCTGCTTCCAGTCATACTGCTGTAAATGTTGGAGCGTCACCTTCATACACCTTTACGATGGATAGTGATTATGAACCGACAGGGAGTTTTACGCCTACCCTGAGCGGCAACATTGGGGCATTTACTGGTCGGGACGATATTACTACCACCTATACCTACGGCTACAATAACTCCCTGGTTACCTCTGAAACCACTGAAGGACTCACTACCACTTATGAGCATATCCCGTTGGTTGGAGTGAGTAAAGTCACTGACCCCAATGGTCGAGAGACTACTTATGAATATGATCCTTATAACCGGCTGAAGCTTGCCCGGGACCATAATGGAAATATTATAGAACGGTATCGTTACCATTACAGTGGACAGGATGAAACCCTTTCCGGCCAGATTTCTGTTACCGGCCTTAACCTCGTGGGGGAGTCACTTAATTTTGAAGTGAAGCATGACCATCCCTTTTATGGAGTAACACGATTCGTATGGGATTTTGATGACGGAACGGTAAAAGAGACTACTAATGAGAAAATTCAGCATACCTATAACCAGACAGGTACCTACCAGGTTAAGGTGAACCTTATTAACCCTGAGTATGAAAGTAAGGAGCTAATTAAGAGTGGTGGGTTGGGAATCCATGCAGAAACGTTTTCTCCTGAAATTTGTGTGAATGGAACTATATATGATCAATGCACAGAAGAGTTTTCAGGAGAGGGCTGTACTGGCCCTGTTCAGAAAGGGTATGTGGGAGTTTTATCAACGGATGGAGCAATTTGTGGCTCTATTAGTGAATTTATATGGGAACATAGACGTGCTAATTCTACAATCTGGAAGGATTTTGGGACAGATGATCCCATGGTGCAAATACCATCTGAAATCTTGAATTTTTTCGGAGATCATGAAATAAGGCTATCGGTAAAGGATACTTGTGGAAATACCTATTACTCCCCGCTGGTAGGGCTTACTGTTTATAGGCATCCTGATTGCGAGAAATGATGCGGTTGGCGGCTATAGCGGTTGTGATCCTGGCGGCTTTTTCAGTAAATGGCCAGGTGACTTTTAAGGCTTCCTTATCACCTAAGCACCAACAAAAAGTAGCTAAAGCCAAAGACGTAAAGACGAAACTCAAGCGCTATAAAAAGCTTTTGAAAAAAGATAGCGCCAGGCAGGCTAAACATATCCGGGACAGTCTTGAAAATGTAGCACTTGATCAGGTTCCTTATGACTCTACATTGATCACCAGTCATTTACCGGATTCCTCCGGTAGGGCAGACTCACTGGAGTGGGCGCTGAATACCCTGGCTACCTACAATAAAAATGAGGAAATCGCCCAGGTTTATGAAAGGGTTTCCAAAATGGATTCTTCTATGATCCCTAAACTCGATAGCATGGACCTGGAGCCTATGGTAGATAACATCATAGCCAGGGACTATCTTCCGGAGGATCTGGGATTGGAGGGTGGAGATTTTAATAGCATAAAGCAGGCCCACCTGGATGAAGTTCCCATTGATCCAACTACGAACCCGGCAGATCGACTTCCGGTTGATCCCACTTTGATGAAGCAGGATCCCAGGGATGCAGTAGAGAAATTAGCGGGTAATATAAAAGAAGATCAATTACTAAAGGCTCAGAAAAAACTTACAAAGCTTAAGGAAAAATATGTGTCTATTCCTGATCTAAGTAAGCCGGAAGAGGGTATAAAGCGGAATTCGCTGAAGGGAAAACCGCTCATAGACAGGATCCACCTGGGAGGGAATGTAGCCATCCAATCAACAGACCCTTTGATTATGGATGCCGATATTCAGTTAGGTTTTAAATTAAATAAGAAGCTAACGGTAGGTGCTGGAATTCGATGGAGAGAATCATTTTTTGTAAAAGACTCAGTTTTGGGTGTAACTGAAAATGCTCATGGTTATAATGGGTTTGTTTCTTATGATTTTTTCAAAGGATTTTATGTTTATGGAGAGTATTCCACTGTGAAAAATGCTCCATTGGTAACTGAATCAAATAAATCAGCAGATTGGCAGCATGAGTATTTGCTTGGTTTAGGTCGCTCTTTTAAAGTTTTCAAATTCCTGGATCTAACAGCCACATTCCTGTATGATTTCAATCACAGGAATAATGACCTACATCCAAGACCGTTCATTATGCGAATAGGGTATCGGGTGACAGGGTTTCCGTTTGGAAAGTAAAGAGATTTATAAAAGAACTGGTTCCAGCCTGGCAACACCCTCGTCTTTCATATCCAATTCTTTCCCAATATTGGGAATCAGCTGAATGTCAGGTACTTTCATATCAAAGTCATGCCATGACTAGCGGAAGTTTTTCTTTGATGCATGAATGGCCAAAACTCCGCGAAAAGGACCGGTGATTTTAGAGTGGTTAGGAGAAGTCATGGCATGACTAAGTTACGCAACCGGATCACTGCACAGCTGGCAATAGTTTTGTTGGTTACTGGCTATTCTTTTCTGCATAGCCTCCCTGATCTGCTGTTGGTGAGGGTTGTTGACCAATGGCTGACCTTCGTAAATTTCATCTGGTGTGAACCCATGCAAGGCATAGTGAGGTCTTTCGGTATTGTACTCATCAAAGAAACTATCCACCTCTTTTTGGAGATTTGAGAAGTTTTCAATTCGTTTTCTGAAGTGCTGAATGATAGTTTGAGGACATTTATCTAGCCGGATAGCTTCCTTGAGCAGGGTGTGGTAAGACCGCATTGAAAAATAAAAAATGAATTGGTTTGATCTTGAAAGTGCAATGATAAGAAGAATGGACCATGAAACTAATCGTTCAGAAAACAGATGAGTCCTTTGTTCCGGATTTGTAATCAACCTGGAAGTATATGCTAAATATGATGATACGGAGACCCCTCAGGTGGTAGATGGCAGTCTTGCGGAAGCATTGACCAATAGTGTAAATGACGCAGTAGTGGGAGTGGAAGGGGGAGCTCTTACAGGTGCTGTAAGCACTAATATTGCGAGATTAATAGCTGCAGCTACACCCTCCGAGGGTAAACCAAAAGCCTATCTGCAGTATATTTTATTTGACGATTCGTTAACCGTAAAGGGAGACGGATATATTCCTGTAGACAAGGGGATAGATGATAAGGGCTGGAAGTACCTGTTAAGATCAGATGAAGTAAAATTTGATGGTTATCTTTATGCTTACGTAGTTAACCTGCCTACCGGCAAGGCAGGCGAGAGTAATTTAGATGTATTCTTTGATGATTTTACCGTGCAGGTGCTAGGCACCAGAGCGATAAGAAAAACCGATTACTATCCTTTTGGCGCCTTAGCGAAACAGTGGAACAATCCGGATCAGACGCAGCAGGAAAAGTATCGTCACGGATATCAGGCTTGTCTGCCGAAGTGTACGTAGGCAGAGGCAGTTTGCTGAGATGGATACGACTACCGGATGGAATTCTTTTGAACTGAGGATGTATGATCCGATTATTGGTAGGTGGCTGCAGGTGGATCCGATGAGGCAGTATGCTTCGAGTTACGTGGGAATGGGAAATGCACCTACCTATATGGTTGATCCGGATGGAGGATGTACTGATGGTGATCCTTGTTATCAGGGTCACGATTTAGAGGCTGTCACAATAACGGCATCACCAATTAAAAAAGGATCCTGGGAAGACCTTAGATTTATGTCATCTATTAGTCCACTTGAACGCGCTTTTGTTAATGACCCCTTCCTCAACACAAGAGGTCAGATGATCCGGTGGGATGGATATTATGAAAGAAACCTCTCAAGGTCCAATGGGAGTGGTGTTGGATTAAATGGGTTTACTCCTTTTGGTGGGGTCTCATTTTCATTTGATAGGATTCAAACAGCTGATGGTAATAATGACTTATACCTTACAGGCAGTTATGGAGTTGGTTTGGATATAAGTCTTGAAGGCCATGCTATAACTTATAGACCTGTAGTTAATGGACCTCTGACCTCTGATCACATTACCGGATTGAATGTTCACTTCGGGTTAGGAACAGGGATGGTTTCAGGCACACAAGCATATTCAATTGCGCCTAATCCAGCAGCTCCTTATATTCCATATAATTCGGCTCGAGCTACCCAGTATGGTATTGGGATGGGTGCTACTGCTGGACATGCTGCAATAGGCTATACTATTAATTTATCTGAAATCTTTAGATAAAAAATGAAAAACATAATAAAAACTTTAACTGTAATACTTTTATTTACTTCATGTGACTATTGTGATTACTTTAATAATCTCAAGAATAGTGAGATCAAAGGGATAGTAACTGAGAAAAGAAAGCATGAATGGAATAAGAATGAAAAAGCAATCTTATTCGATAATTCTGCTTCCTCGCTTGATAATATTTTCCTGATGCCAGGAAGTAAAAGCTCCATTTGGGAATACGTCGAAATAGGTGATTCAATTTTTAAGGAATCCGGTAGCCTCATTGTTATGGTGAAAAATAAATCAAATAATACTATGAAGTTTGATATGAGTCGGGATGGATGTCCTTAGAATTTGAATTATTTTTCAAAAAAAACTTGCAGATTAAGTTAACTTCGAAACCTTCTCAAGGAAAAGTTTTTTTAGTTTAAAACTTTGGGTTTTAAATACTAAGGTAGCTATTAATAATACAAGTGAACTGGGAATAAAAAAGATGAGGATGAATTCAAGCTCTCTTGTGTTAATCTAAGCCAAGATGGCTAATATTAATAGTAATAGCGTTATAAAGGAATAAAGAAGAGCGGGAAATAATAGAATTTTTTGTTTTAGCTCTATCTTTGTACTACTTCCTTCTCTTGTTATTTGACCTTTTAAAGCTACTATATAAAAAAGGAAAGAATTTAGTGTTTTTGGTTATCATGAAATTTGATGACTTTATAATTCCGACAAATGGTTTATAGTAATCACTTTCTATGAATAAAAACATTAAAGGACTAGAATAAATGTTTGGGTTGATTGGCTTTGTAAGACTTTTCATCTTTTCAAAGAAAAGGTCACTTGAATAATTTAATATCATTTATTGCCTTTTAGCAAAAGTACTGATTTTCTATTAAACATGGTGCCAGGGCACCCAGCTAGTGCTCGTTTGCACGAGAGCACCGCTACTCTAGACCGAGCTACTCATCTATGGAGCCAGCGCCGTAGGCATACCTTTGTACAAGCTGGGCATGGCCTTTAAAAACCCCGACCACTACAAATACATCTATGAGTTGACTGATCATTTAGGCAGCGTAAGGGCTTTGGTAACGAAGCTGGGCTTACAGGCTACCGCCAGTATGGAAAAGGATGATGACCCGAATGGCATTGATGAGTATGAGGCCCAGTATTTTGATAACCTGGAGGCCAGCAGACACAAAGATATGTCCAATAGCCATAGCGGTATCCGTATGGCCTATACCCACCCCGGAAACCCGGCAGGACCAACCATTACACTCCGTGTAAAAGCAGGAGATGAAATCAACCTGGAAGTATATGCTAAATATGATGATACGGAGACCCCTCAGGTGGTAGATGGCAGTCTTGCGGAAGCATTGACCAATAGTGTCAATGACGCGGTAGTGGGAGTGGAAGGAGGAGCTCTTACTGGCGCTGTTAGTACCAATATTGCTGATTTGCTTGCAGCAGCTACACCCTCTAAGGGTAAACCAAAAGCCTACCTGCAATATATTTTGTTTGATGAGTCGTCGTTTACCGTAAAGGGAGACGGGTATATTCCTGTAGATAAAGGGATAGATGAGAATGGCTGGAAGTACCTGTTAAGATCTGATGAAGTAAAATTTGATGGTTATCTTTATGCTTACGTGGTAAACCTGCCTGCCGGCAAGGCAGGTGAGAGTAATTTAGATGTGTTCTTTGACGACTTTACCGTGCAGGTGCTAGGCACCAGAGCGATAAGAAAAACCGATTACTATCCTTTTGGCGCATTAGCGAAACAGTGGAACAACCCTGATCAGACGCAGCAGGAAAAGTATCGTCACGGATATCAAGGACAGTTTGCAGAGATGGATACTACAACGGGTTGGAACAGTTTTGAACTGAGGATGTACGATCCGATTATTGGTAGGTGGCTTTCAGATGATCCCTTGCGACAGTATGCCAGCCCTTATTTAGGGATGGGGAACAGGCCGACAATTTCGATTGACCCGGATGGGGCATATGCTATGAAATGGATGGCTCAAATACACGCTTTTTTTAGTGGTGGGGATGTTGAGTGGGCTGAAGATCGTCAGCAATGGTTTGTTGGTAAAAAGTTTTCCGTTGAAGGAGGGATTGGTTATCAAAGGTCTTTCAATCCAGGTTTTGATATTCAGGTTAGCGGGAAAGTTCGGGGAACGTTAAATGCAGGAGCCCTTCTTTATAACGATTTTGGTTTTACTGGGGGTAAAATTGATATATTGAGTGTTGAGTTAGCAGAATACGGATATGAAGGGTCATATGGCTTATTTTCGGGAGCTCTAAATCATGGGAAAATTCAATCAGATTTTAGAGATAGAGATTACTGGAAAGTAAAAACTGGAGCAACAGCAGAGTTTCCGTTAGGCGAAGGAGGACCAATTGTCGATTTGAAATTTAAGGCTCAAGGTCAAATGAACAATCAACACTTGCAGTATCATGATATGCAAGTTGGCGTTGGAGCACCATTTTTCGAAATGAAGACTGAGCAAAACGGATCCGTTTTGAGTGTTGGTTCACAGGAGGATGTTGGGTTCGGGCAAATTTTAGGAGTAAAAGGTAGTTATTTTCTAGGTGTAAAAATTATTACTCAATAATGGATTTGTATTCTCTATTTTTCTTTTTGATTGTGATTTTGATTGTTAAAATTCATTTTCACTGGAAAATTTTGCAGCTAAATGACAAAAATTTAAGACAGTATCCAACACTAATTCATTTTCAAATAAGTGAATATGCGAGACAACCGGAAAATGCCATAGAGATGACAGCTTTGTTTTTAAAGCTTTTAATGCCTGCTTTTATTTTAAAAGGTAAAAAGGGTAAGAATGAACTAACTCTGAATCTAACTTCAATTCTCTATTTGATTTCAATAGTACTAATTTTCTGTTTGTAGTCGGCGCGGCTGCAGACAGATCTAATTCAGCCGGTCCTTTGGCAGGGTACGAGATTGAAACCTTTTGGGGAATTGCAATTTCCAATCAAATTACCAAATAAAAATGTTGGATATCAAATCAATATCATCTTTCATTATGGTGTTGTCTTTGGGTAGTTTTATTTTTAGATATTCTTTTTATTATACTTGGCCAATGGCGAGATGCCTCCAAAGATTGCATTATCTAAATAATCAATTGAAACATGCTAAAACAACGGAAGAAATGCAATCCATAACACTTAAAAAGTTTAGCCCTACCATGAAACAGCTTAGCGGCCGAAATATTGTTCACAATAAGTTTCTTATTAATCCTTGCTATCTGGAACAGGTTGATAAATACAGGAGTCTGAATAAGTTTAGAATTAAATTTTGGAAACTTGAAGGCCCCACTTATATCCTTCTGTTTGCATTGGGTTGGCTTTTTCTTTATTTAAGTTCCACCTCTTGATCTAACCTTAATATAATATAAGAACTATAAAAAAATGAACCGGTTTTTAATACTTTTTGTGATGATAATCTCCCCAAGCTAGCGCTCGTTTGCAACGAGTGCACCGTTACTCTAGACCGAGCTACCCATCTATAGGAACCCGGTCACTACAAGTACATCTACGAGCTGACCGACCTCCGCAGGTAGTAGATGGTGGCCTTGCAGAAGCATTGACCAATAGTGTAAATGACGCGGTAGTGGGAGTGGAAGGGGAGCTCTTACAGGTGCTGTAAGCACTAATATTGCGAGATTAATAGCTGCAGCTACACCCTCCGAGGGTAAACCAAAAGCCTATCTACAGTATATTTTGTTTGACGAGTCGTTTACTATAAAAGGGGATGGATATATTCCTGTAGATAAAGGGATAGATGAGAATGGCTGGAAGTACCTGTTAAGGTCAGATGAAGTAAAATTTGATGGTTATCTTTATGCTTACGTGGTAAACCTGCCTGCCGGCAAGGCAGGTGAGAGTAATTTAGATGTGTTCTTTGATGATTTTACCGTGCAGGTGTTGGGAACCAGAGCGATAAGAAAAACCGATTACTATCCTTTTGGCGCTGTAGCAAAGATGTGGCAGAATCCGGATCAGACACAGCAAGAGAAGTATAGGCATGGATATCAGGGACAATATGCGGAAGCTGATTCCACTACAGGCTGGAACGCTTTTGAGCTTAGGATGTATGATCCGATCATTGGTCGGTGGCTGGCTCCTGATCCGTATCATCAATACTATAGTCCATACATGGCAATGGGTAATCGTCCTACTGCTGTAGTTGATCCTGATGGAGGATGTGCTGATGATGATTATCCTTGCTGGCAAGCAGCTTATGAGGCAGGTTTATCGGAGTATCATGCTGCTGCATATAATCATGATGAGAATTTTATTGTTACGCCAGGTATTGGTGCTGTTTGGGATGATTTATCAGATATGCTTAGCGGAAATTTGGGCTTTATGATTATGGGACGTGGTGCGGATGATTTTTTAGGAAGTCCTGCCTCTCCTGGAATGGAAATAGTTACCATATCTTATGAAGATTGGAATTTTCTCACGAGCATAATGGGAATGCTTTCAAAGAGTGATCCCTCCTCCAGAGGTCGGGTGGAATCTTCTGGGAGAAGAAAAATACAAAGAAATACAAGTGATAGGCTTAAAGATATTAATTTGAGTGCAGAAAACGTTGCAAAGATTGCTGAGATAATGAAAGAGATTTTTGAAAAATATCATGGAGGGGATACCAAGTTAATGTTCATTCAGATGAAAGAAAGGCAGCCCAATGTTTTTGATCCTGATACATTCTACATACCTAGTTATTTGAAATACCCTGACACTGTTTTTTTTGACAATATGCAGTTGCCATCAAGAGATGGGAAATAATAAAATCATCAAATGAAAAGATTAATATACCTTATCCTACTTTTTTTGTTTGCTTGTACTCCCACGAGAGATGTTCAAAATGATTTTTTTGTTGATGATTTTATTTACGAAGTAGTGGACTCACTCTACTCGGACTATGACATGGCTAATAAAGTTCTTATTCACTACGAAAATCAGCAAGACAGCATGAAATATTATGTTATAAAAAAAATACTCGCATCAAACACAAAAAGCTCTGACTATTTTGGTTTAATAGAAAAACTGGAAGAAGTTGCTACTCAACAAATTAGCCTGAGGTCAATAAAGGGTGGAACATTTTCTATTCTGCCATCAGATTCTATAAGTATTTACAAGGATAAACCTAATTTCTTCGGAACAATAAGTTTGACAAAAACCGTTTTAAATGAACATAATACACTAGCCTGCTTTTACATTGGGGTTTACTGTGGAAATAACTGCAGTAAAGGTTATATAATCTTTTTAAACAATGAAGAGGATAAATGGCAGATTGAAAATTACTTTCCAGTATGGAACGGGTAAATGTTAATAGTCATATCAATGATTCTCCATGCTAGAGCCACCGTGTCGCCGGTGCCTCTGAAGCAAGCCGAAAGCGGCCAATAGTTATAGTGGGAAAACAGTGCCTATACCCACCCCGGAAACCCGGCAGGACCAACCATTACACTTCGTGTAAGAGCAGGAGATATAATAAATCTGGAAGCTTATGCTAAATATAATGATGATGAAACTCCGCAGGTAGTAGATGGTGGTCTTGCGGAAGCATTGACCAATAGTGTAAATGACGCGGTAGTGGGAGTGGAAGGGGGAGCTCTTACCGGCGCTGTTAGTACCAATATTGCTGATTTGCTTGCAGCAGCTACACCCTCTAAGGGTAAACCAAAAGCCTATCTGCAGTATATTTTATTTGACGATTCGTTAACCGTAAAGGGAGACGGATATATTCCTGTAGATAAAGGGATAGATGAGAACGGCTGGAAGTACCTGTTAAGGTCAGATGAAGTAAAATTTGATGGTTATCTTTATGCTTACGTGGTAAACCTGCCTGCCGGCAAGGCAGGTGAGAGTAATTTAGATGTGTTCTTTGACGACTTTACCGTGCAGGTGCTAGGCACCAGAGCGATAAGAAAAACCGATTACTATCCTTTTGGCGCATTAGCGAAACAGTGGAACAATCCGGATCAGACGCAGCAGGAGAAGTATCGTCACGGATACCAGGGACAATATGCGGAAGCTGATTCTACTACTGGGTGGAACAGTTTTGAGCTGAGGATGTATGATCCGATTATCGGGAGGTGGCTGCAGGTGGATCCGGAAAGGCAGTATGCTAGTCCATATTTATCTATGGGTAATAATCCATTAACCCGTACTGATCCTGATGGGGGAACAGATTATGATTGGTATAGAGGAGAAGATGGAGAGTCATATTTTTTCAAGGGTGTTACCGCTGAAAATGTTCAAATTGATGGTCAAAATTTTGAGAGACTTGGAGCTTTTAAGTACATTCCGTATGGATTTGGTGGTGCCATGCAAGAAAAATTTAGCGATAGCCCTTTTCTTTTGGGTTATGCAAATCGAGTTGGTGAAAGTTTTGGTAGTTGGATGGATCAGCTTTTTGTTCAAAGAGAAGGTGTGATAGTGCTCTCTACAGATATGTTTAGTCGTCCATTTGAGGAATGGGATAATCCTTCAAGTTTGAAACATGTATCTACTGTTGTGGACTTGAAGACGAGTATGGATTTTAGTAATGTATTTGATAAGGCTAAGTTTTTAGCTAAGGCTTTAGAAGCATGGGATATTGGAGCTTCTTCCAGAATGTTTGCTCCGTTTCCAAGAATCAATAAATTTTATGATGAACGAGGTATTATGAATGGATATGAAATAATGCTGAACCCAAATGGAGACAGTATCCTTCGTGGTACTTCTCAGGGAGGAGATTTAAGACATCATTGGAATATTAATGGAAAAAGACGACCAGCAGGAGTTGATGACGTTAAAAATGTACTTGATTAGATTTTCAACCTTACTTTTAATTTTAAATTTTTCTTGTGTTTCATCAAGTTCAAATGAACAGGAAGAAGCTGAAGATCAATTTATAAAGGATGGAGGTTCTGGGTATCATTTCGAAATTCCCAAATTAAGTAATCTTTCAATACAAAGAGGTTTATTGGAGAATGATACTTTGGAGGTTGAATTTGTAAATGGAATTCCGCACGGGAATTTCTTAATTTCATATAAAAGTGGAGGAAAGAGAATAAAAGGAAGTCTAGATTCGGGATTAGTTGAGGGGAATGTGGTAGTTTATTTTCCTGACGGAACAGTTAGTGATACTTTGAATTATAAAGATGGTCTTAAGAATGGGGTGGTTAAATCTTACTTTCAAAATGGAGATATAAAATACTATGGGTATTATAGGAATGATACTGTTTGGTACTGGAAAAGGATATCCTCCTCAGGCCAAATTGAGAATAGTTTTTTTACAGGGATATCAAGTGGTGAAATAGCTAAAGGTGGAGTGTATTCAAAAAGAGACACGCTTACTTTGAAGTTTAAATTAAATTATACTGCAATTGAAGATCCTTTTTTTGTGTATATCCTAACAGATCATTCTTCCGATACCTTAGATGTTAAGGAGACTGAAAAAATGGAGGTTAAGTTTGAAGTGACTGACTTGTCACCAACAAATAAGCTTAACCTGACAATTCTTGAATTGGATCGCAATAATAAGATTTATGGAAATGTAGTTTTTGAGTATCCACTTACAATTAAATAATGATATCCCAATAGCTGGATCTTATGGATTTTCACTATTATAAGAATGCGATTGGACTTTAGAGTTTTAATAATAGCTTACATATTGACCATTGGGAATATGTCATGCGCACAAAACTCTAGCAGTAATGAGATTAAACAGTTATTAAATAAAGTCTTTCAACAATGTCCTGACCTCAATTACATTAACAATGAATCCTTCATGTGGAAGGTAGCTAGGGGTGGGGGGATGTTAGTTGAGCTTGAAAGTCTAGGGGATATAAATGCTCACCTGAATTTGTCAATTGGTCAGGATTCACTATTTCATGGATATTATACTGAAGTAGCGGGCAATACATATTTGAATTTCAGGCTATCGAAATGCGATACAGTCATTTATTTTTATACTCAACAAAAAATCAATGGCGTTGATACTGTATTTGTTAAAGGTTATTACAAATATTTAAATGACTATAATATATTGAATTCAGGACAAAAAAGATATTTCAGAAGAAACAGGGATTCATTGATTTCTATTTCAGGGGGTAACCTAAAGCCTCTACCTGAATTAGAAAGACCCAAACCCACCAAAAAACCTAATTTTGACTTTCAAGATAATTAGGGGTTTGTCATTGAAAATTGCATCTTGTTGAAGATATCCACCGGCTGAGAAGTGTTTCCGGCTACATAGACGAAATCCTGTACAATGAAAGAGGGCAGGTGACGGTCATAGACTATGCGGACAACCCCAAAAGGCCGGACATGCGCATCGAGTACGATGTGACCGGCAAAGTGACCCGGGTATCTGACCTGGAAACCGGAGATCCGGTCATCGAGTTTGCCTATGACGACCGGGGTTTCCGTATGATGAAAAAGGTAGACAACATAGAGGAGTGGTACATCCGTGATGCCGGTGGCCAGGTGATGGCCATCTACCACCGGGATACTGATGCCGGGACCGCTATCTCACAAACTGAGCTACCCATCTATGGAGCTAGTAAGCTGGGCATGGCCTTTAAAAACCCGGACCACTACAAATACATCTACGAGCTGACTGATCATTTAGGCAGCGTACGGGCTTTGGTAACGAAGCTGGGCTTGCAAGCCACGGCCAGTATGGAACCGAAAAATGATGAATACGAACGGCAGTATTTTGATAATTTGGAAGCAAGCCGAAAGCTGGATGCGGCCAATAGTTATAGTGGAAAGCACAGCGCCTATACCCACCCCGGAAACCCGGCAGGACCAACCATTACACTCCGTGTAAAAGCAGGAGATGAGATCAACCTGGAAGTATATGCTAAATATGATGATACGGAGACCCCTCAGGTGGTAGATGGCAGTCTTGCGGAAGCATTGACCAATAGTGTAAATGACGCGGTAGTGGGAGTGGAAGGGGGAGCTCTTACCGGCGCTGTTAGTACCAATATTGCTGATTTGCTTGCAGCAGCTACACCCTCTAAGGGTAAACCAAAAGCCTACCTACAGTATATTTTATTTGACGATTCGTTAACCGTAAAGGGAGACGGATATATTCCTGTAGACAAGGGGATAGATGAGAATGGCTGGAAGTACCTGTTAAGATCAGATGAAGTAAAATTTGATGGTTATCTTTATGCTTACGTAGTTAACCTGCCTACCGGCAAGGCAGGCGAGAGTAATTTAGATGTATTCTTTGATGATTTTACCGTGCAGGTGCTAGGCACCAGAGCGATAAGAAAAACCGATTACTATCCTTTTGGCGCCTTAGCGAAACAGTGGAACAATCCGGATCAGACGCAGCAGGAAAAGTATCGTCACGGATATCAGGCTTGTCTGCCGAAGTGTACGTAGGCAGAGGCAGTTTGCAGAGATGGATACGACTACTGGGTGGAATGCTTTTGAGTTGAGGATGTACGATCCGATTATTGGGAGGTGGTTGCAAGTGGATCCGATGAGGCAGTATGCTAGTCCTTATTTGTCCATGGGTAATAACCCAGTGAAAAAAGTTGATCCGGATGGTGGTTGCGATGATCCACCTTGTTCTTCCCCAAGTGATCCTCCCCAGGATTTGCCAAGTTTTGATCCGTATCAATGGGTTGCCGATCTTGTGAATGGGGTATTAGGATATACACCGGGAAAGGTTCCTCAACAGTTAACTGATGATATGCCTATGCCTGACATTGCTGATCCAGTTCCAGATTTTATTAAGGTCGAGTTTGGATTGAATGGTCTAGGTCAGCTTTCCAGGACAAGAGGAGCTATTGTAATAATTCTTGATTTTGAGACAAAAAAAGTGCACTATATGCCGTCGTTCGAAGCAACATTGTTAGATCCTGATCAGTGGGAATTTGAGGGGTCAATAGCTTCAGGTTGGAATCGTTCTGGTGGGGAATTAGATTTTTTGGATTATGCTGGATTTGATCTTAAGGGAGGTGCTCAATTAGGGCCAGTTGGAATGCTAATTGAAGCTCCTATTGAGAGTAAACCAAGCATGTTTGCCATAGGTCTATCAGCCCATAGTAATAGCGAACCAGCAGGCAAGCTCAATGTTCAATTTGCTGCACCATATGGAGGAACCATTGATTTAACTAGTTGGCAACATGTGTTTCATGGAGGATATTAACAAAATATTTAAGAAGACCCGAGCATTATCATTTTTTGGAGCACTCTTTTTTTGGATACCGGGTCTGTCAATTGGGCACCTGATCTTATCAGGGAATTATCTTACTTTGCTTAAAGTATTAGGAATTTCTCTTCTGCTAGTTTTTTTAGCTCTGGCAACATACTATTCACTGAGACTTGTGAGTTGTAGAATTTCGGAGAATTTTTTTCATTTCAGGGGTTTATTTTTAAACGACAAGGTTCACAAAAGTCAAGTTTTAGACATTAAAGAAGACTTGATTGAACAGAATCAAGTAAGTCTTAACATAGTTTATAAAGTTCGAAATAAGAAAAGGAAGGTATATATTTTGTGCAGGAGAACCTTGCAAGGCAATCGAATAGATCCGAAAAAAATAATTGAAAGGCTCCTCAAGGAGGAAGACATGTAAGAGAAGCGTGGTATTTGAGGAAATGTAGAAGCCAAAACCGGTCGTTATGCTTCCCTGACGAACCCATCTCAGCCTTTAGGTCCGACCACTACCATGAAGGTAAGTACAGGTGACAAAATTGTGCTGGATGTATATGCTAAATCCAATTTGACTGATGATTTTGATCCGGCCGCATTAACCTCAGGCATTGTAAGTGCTATCACTGGCAATGTAAATGATGTGGTGGTGGGCATAGAAGGAAGTGGTCTGACCAATGGGATCATTGACATTTTTGACAATGGCCTTATGGCCGTGACGAGTAACACCAACTCACCAAAGGCCTATTTGCAGTATGTGCTGCTGGATGCGTCGTTTGGGTATGTCAGCTCGGACGCAAGGCCCATCAGTTCCGGGGATGGCTGGCAGCACCTGGTGCTTGAGGATGATGTGGTACAGGATGGTTATCTTTATGCTTACGTGGTAAATGAAAGCAATATCAACGTCTTTTTTGATGACTTCACTGTTCAGATATTGGGAACCAGAGCTATTCGTAAAACCGACTATTATCCTTTCGGTGCGGTAGCTAAACAGTGGAACAATCCTGATCAGGCGCAGCAAGAGAAGTATAGGCATGGTTACCAAGGTGATTACTCGGAAGCTGACTCCACTACAGGCTGGAACGCTTTTGAGCTTAGGATGTATGATCCGATCATTGGTCGGTGGCTGCAGGTGGATCCAGAAAGAGAGTTTAGCTCACCATACAGAACTGGAAACAATCCTATGAATAGGGTTGATCCGACTGGAGGGTGTGAAACATGCCCCACATTTAGGCACGTTTACACGGTTACTGATGTAATGAGAGAAACAATGGTTAACCTTGAGATTAGAGGTCATTTTGATGTTGGCGCGCAAGTTGGTTTGGATGTTGGTTTGTTAGGTTTTGAGGTGGATGCCGGATCAATAATGATTGGATCGATTGGAGTTAATTTTTATTATGATGTAGATAATAATGAGATATTATACAATATTGCGGGTAATGGTATTATAACAGATTTAATGAATAAACAATTACATGCAAATGCAGAATTGAAGTTTGATTTAGGAATTGTTAGAAATAAAAACCAGTGGGATGGAAAAAACTTACTTGAGTCTTTACAACAGCCGGTCACAATGGATGGTTTAATGTCATATTTGAGTACTTATGTTGGTGATCAAAAAGATGAACATGGGCTCACTTTTTTAGTTCATAGAAATGATGGGTCTATAGGAATAGGTCAAGATTGGGGAGTCGCTGAAATATTTGGAATTGAAGGGAATGTTTGGCTAAATATCCCTAAAGGAATTATACCACCTGAGATGCAAGAAACTATTGAATTGAGAAAGTGAGTCATATAGAATGATGAAAAAAATTTTAATTCAAGTTGGGTTATTGAAACAAAAGGAGTTCGCTCTTAATATTAGTATTGAGAGCTTTTTAGAAATTTTGAGTCAAAACGT
Organism: Marinoscillum sp. HNIBRBA16962; assembly: GCF_057801515.1. Classification (NCBI taxonomy): domain Bacteria; kingdom Pseudomonadati; phylum Bacteroidota; class Cytophagia; order Cytophagales; family Reichenbachiellaceae; genus Marinoscillum; species Marinoscillum sp. HNIBRBA16962. The sequence goes on from NZ_CM173603.1 coordinate 2,353,954, forward strand.
CGAAACTCCAAAAATACTTCTTTTTATTGAAAGATTTTTTTTAAAAAGTTCTTCAAAAAAATACGTGGGCAGAGTTGATTTTTCTTCATCAAGCTTTGTTATCGGACTTAATAATTATTTTTGGTTCGTACCTTTGAATAGAAGTTTTGTTAGAGGATCTTTATCGACTTTTAATGACAGTGTAAGCCTTAAATTGTCTGTTAAAGGAATTTCTAAATTACGAGTAATTTTATTTAGTATACCGTTAATTTTAAGTGTGATTTTCATTTTGTTTTTACTTCAAAATATTAGCGTAAATAGTAATCAATTTTTTATTGGGTCAATTTTTCTTTCAATTGTAGTGTTGATACTTTTAATAGTAGAATTACTTAAAGCCAGATACTCCGTATTGAGTTTGCTCAAAAGCTTGGAGAAAGATTTTGATTCTTTCATAGTTACCAAATGAGAATGCTTCCCCAACAAGCATATACACAAAAACTGGTTCAAACGGACGCTTGAACCTTTTGTTTTAGGGTATACAGGATGGTTATCTTTATGCTTACGTGGTTAATGAGAGTAATTTAGATGTATTCTTTGACGACTTTACCGTTCAGGTGTTAGGTACAAGAGCGATAAGAAAAACCGATTACTATCCTTTTGGCGCATTAGCGAAACAGTGGAACAATCCTGACCAGACACAGCAGGAGAAGTACAGGCATGGGTATCAGGGACAGTTTGCAGAGATGGATACTACAACGGGTTGGAACAGTTTTGAACTGAGGATGTACGATCCGATTATTGGTAGGTGGCTGCAGGTGGATCCGGAGAGGCAGCATGCTAGTCCATATTTATCTATGGGTAATAATCCATTAACACGTACTGATCCAGATGGAGGTTGTGATAACCCTCCATGTGAAACAGAAGGGTTTCTTTCGTTAATAATGAATGTACTAGGGTTTAACTTTCCTCAAGCGGAATCTCAAGCTTATGCAGAAATGGATGAAGCGGAAAGAGCGATCAGCTACGCAAATGCTCTAGATAAATTGGAAATAGCAAATGCCGATGGTTATGTGACTGTAGCTTTTGGCAAGGGGGGTACCAATGATTTATCTGGTGCAGGTTTTGGACAAGTTACTATAATGGATGATGGCCGTATATTCATTGGTGGAGGAATGGATGTTGGATATGCAGTGACTCCAACAGCTATACCACTTACAATTGATATTCAAACTGGGCTTCAAGTTGGAGATTCTAACCTACCATCCTCAGGAGCTTCACTTTCTTCCGGAATGATCGTATCAGGAGAAAAATCTTGGGATGGAAATCAAACACAACTTGGTATTGGAATTTCGAACAATGTTGGCGTAAGTGTACAGCCGGTTATCTATCAGTATCAATTACATGGTTTTTTACCTGGTGGTATTCCAATAATTTATTAAATGATGTTGAAACTAGAGAAATCCTTTTATTTTGAAATAACAAGCATAGATCACTTTAGGTCTTCATTGGTTGCACAGTTGAAGTTGCATAAATTAAAATTGTATAATTTGACTATTTCAGAATCTGAGTTCAGCTTATTTTTCTGGAGTGGCAATCTTTCCTTTCTACAATGTAAAGGTTCATTCCGCAAAGAGGGTGGATATAATATTATAACTGGGAAGGTTAAACCTAACTATTTGAAAATCTCTATTCCTTTTTTTATAGCCGTAGCATTGCCTTACCTTTTAGGTATTTATAAGGAATTAGGATGGTTTGAATGGTCCTTGATTTTGTTACTTACACTTATGGTTATTCTTTTTACACTTATTCTAGCTTCTAACAAAATAGAATATTTATACAGAATAGTAAATAATACAAAGGATTACATTTCCTCTCTCTAGTTCTGAGTTGCAGCATTTTGTTTTAGGATATAAAAGATAGCTACCTTTATGCTTACGTGGTTAATGAGAGTAATTTAGATGTATTCTTTGACGACTTTACCGTTCAGGTGTTAGGTACCAGAGCGATAAGAAAAACCGATTACTATCCTTTTGGCGCATTAGCGAAACAGTGGAACAATCCTGACCAGACACAGCAGGAGAAGTACAGGCATGGGTATCAGGGACAATATGCGGAAGCTGATTCTACTACTGGGTGGAACGGTTTTGAGCTGAGGATGTATGATCCGGTGATTGGGAGGTGGCTACAGGTGGATCCGGAGAAGCAGTTTGCTTCAAGTTATGTGGGTATGGGGAATAATCCTATGAATGGTGTTGATCCAGATGGAGAGGATGTAATTTACCGAAATTCTAATGGAGAGGAAATAGGACGAAGCGTCGAACGGTGGCACCAAGATTTTTTTGGTCTATTCAATACCAATATTACGCTTTCTGATGAACAAATATCAGCTGGAGCATTTGTAAACTACATTTATGAAGATAATGGATATCCAGGTCATGCCCTCATTCAAATTGCATCAACTGGTGAGGTATGGGAGGCTCATAATCCTAGTGGAGCCAATGGTATAGAAAGTGGATACGAGAACTGGGCTAATGGAACAGGACCAAAAAGTCAAATATACAGATTTGATAATTTAGAGGAGACAAGTGAATTTTGGACCTACCTGAGGCCATTAGGAAAGGAACGGGGAGATTTAAAAGTCGCAACAGTTTGGGTGCCAGATAAAGTTGGATTGATGCAATTTTTAAATGAAAGGCGAGATCAACCTTATGATTACATTGCCTCAGATAATAATTGCAAGCATTTCTGTATGGCGGCATTAAAAGCTGGAGGGTTTAATGTAAACGGTTTAGATGTGTGGGAAGCTGGAGGGTATTCTCCTCTCCCAGATGTTTTCTATTTTGATTTTACGAGGACAATTTCAAACCCAAAACGCTAATGTCAAGAATAATAAACTTTTTGGCCATAATTACGCTATTAGTTATCCTGTATTCGTGCCACTCAAACCATTCTGATATTAATGAGGGATATAGGCTCTTTGACTTTGAGGTGGTATCTGTATTTGGTGATTCTATTTGTGTAATTTCAGATACAAATAGAAGATGCTTTTACCATCATTTGGATAGATTTGAAGCTAAAGATGTGATTTGGTTTAAATCTGGCAATGGTTTTTTAGTACATAGTGTACGAAAAATCACTAAATCAGGTCAGGCTTATAAGGATAGGTGTTTGCAGAACCGACATAAATTTTCGGTTATAGATAGCCTTGGAAAAAGAGATTTAATAGAATTAGATTCCATGGATCGAGTAATCGGTTATTCCTTATTTAGCGATTCTCTACTTGTTGTCCTTACTAAAAGCATACTTTGTAAAGAGGTCAATCAATCAGTGTATTATAATCAGAACATTAGAGTCTTTAAACTTACTGAGAATGATTTCATTGAGATCAGCAAGTATAGCTTAAGTGATACTTTAAGTTTTTCTATTACTAGGTTTCCATGGAACCCTAATGGTACAAAGGTTGTGTTGTCGACCAATGATTCAGGTATCTACGTTTTAGATATTACTAGCGGTAAATTATTTAGAGTATCAGAGAGTGGAATTCAGGCTTCCTGGAATCCTAAATATGATGAAATTGCATATTTGAATGATGGAGATTTATGGCTATGTGTGAATGGAGATTCAAGAAATAAAAGGATTTTAAAATCAGGATTGTTTTATGATTTTTCTTTAATTTCTTGGCATCCATCAGGTGATTTTCTCCTTTTAGCAGGCGCTAATAAAATACAAATAAGTATTTTTTCATTTCCAACATGCTTTTGGTTAAATAGAATGAATCAAAACACAATAGAAGATACCTCATGTGGACTAATAGATAAATCTTGGAAATAGTTGTTTAGTTGAACCTTATCACGCAAGTGTTTTTCACATGTGAGCTTATTCAAATAATTTGAGTGGATATGAGCAAATGTATAACTATCATATTTCGAGGTGAAAATCTATATTAAAGCAGTCTATAATTTTCTGATATTTTTTTGGATATACTTTCTTTTAAGAAAGCTGATCTTTAGCGTAAAACTAACTTCTGTTGGGAACCAAATAGTTGTAATCTTATTAGTTGGAAGCTTCTTGATTGCCATACTAAGACATACTCTATATTTCCGTACAACTTTTCAGTTTTGGACTTGCAATAAAAAACTGGACAAATAGTTAAGCGCATTTTGAATAATTGATTTTCCAATATTGTTCCGGAGTTTTATACCCCAGATATGCATGTTTTCTTTTGCGATTGTACCAAATTTCGATGAACTCGAACAACTCTGTTTTTGCTTGCAGAATGCTGTTGAAGTTCGTGTGTTTGACCAATTCAGACTTTAGGGTTTTAAAGAAGTTTTCCGCCACTGCATTATCCCAACAATTGCCCTTCCGGCTCATGCTTTGTATCACTTGATAATGCTTAAGCTTACCTGTGAATGCAGATGAGGCATATTGGATTCCACGATCCGAATGAAAAACTAATTGATGAGGGACAAAAGATCTATTCAGAACTGCCATTTTCCAGGCAGCCAATACCGAATCCTTGGCGGTCATAGTAGTACTTAATGCCCATCCGATTATTTTCCGATCATATAAATCCATAATAATGGTTAAATACATCCATCCTTGACGAGTTGGGATGTAGGTGATATCCGAAACCCATTTCCGGCCAGGTGCTTCTGCTACAAAATCCCGGTCAAGTAAGTTTTCGGCCACTGGCAAGTTGTGCCTGGAATCGGTGGTAAGTATTTTAAACTTCTTGTTGACAATGCTTTTAAGCCCTTCTGAGCGCATGATCCTGGCTACCCTGGGGCGAGAGACTTTCCATCCTCTATCCCTAAGCTCGTCAGTTATTTTGGGGCTGCCGTAACGACCTTTGCTCTGTTGGTAAACCATCTGTACTTCTTCAGTGATCTGTTGATTTTCAAGCTGTCTGCTGGAAGGCTTTCTATTCAACCAATCATAATAACCACTTCTGCTTACATTGAAGACTTTACACATCTTCTCGACACCAAACCTGTGGCGGTGATCCTTCATGAACCGGAATATTTGTTGTCGTTCCTGGAGAAGATGCCTACTGCCTTTTTTAAGATATCCCTTTCCAGTTGGGCCTCTTTCAATTCTTTCTTGAGCTTGGCTATTTCCTTCTGTTCAGCTGTCATGTTTGCATTTCCATGGCCTGAAAAGCTACCACTCTGGTACTGTTCATGTTCACGCTTCCACCGTCTGACAAGCTCCGGTCTGATTCCAAGTTCTTCAGCAACCTCCTTTGTGGATTTATCCCCATAACACAGGTTCACTGCCATTAATTTAAACTCCTTATCGAAGCTTCTTCTTTCTCTTTTCATTATCAGTAAATTTAGCTACCCGAGCTTAACTTACTGTCCGGTCAAATGTAGCAGGTTCATTTCTCTGGAATGATAATAATAAAATCCCTTATGTTATTTATGCAATAGCAATTTTAGTATTTGACATACTTTGTGTGATTTAACCGCGCTGACCACAGGTATCAGCTCCTATTTGAGAGTAAACCAAGCATGTTTTCATAGGTCTATCAGCCCAAAGTAATCCCAATGAAAAGAAGTAAAACATATAGTGTATGGCAAATTGAGCATTACAAGACCATTGTGATATTTATAATGTTATTAATTATATCGGTTGTAGTAGGTATATTTATGTGGACTGGATCAAGTTTTTATCCTTTGTTCATTTTTATTGTAATACCAGTTTTTAAACTTTATAAGATCTTTTTTGAACCGGACAGTATTATAGTGAGGGTAATAATTAATGGAGATGCCATAACCTTGAAATTTATTAACAACGTAGAAAAAACTTATTCTTTTGAAGATCTTGAATATAGCGAAACAACTCCTTCTACGGTTTTCTTGATTCAAAAATCTAGCGGAAAAAAAATAGTGATGAATAGAGCTTTGAATAATTTTAAGGATTTGAAATATCAACTGAAAACTAAGCTCCTCTAGGATTCGCTCAGTTCTCCATGCTCAGCGCTCGTTTGCAACCATAGCTGTCAGGTTAAGGCTTCTGATTAGAGTGGAGCTAAGATACTACTTCGAAAAATGAGTTAGAGATTATTAAAACAGGTGGGGCACTTGAAGAAGAATCAATTGATAAACCAATAAATTTTCGAATACTTTATGAAATCAGCACTCGTCATTTCTTCATTATTAATCATAGCTTCCTTAAATGTCAACGCTCAAAGTGAGTACATCATAACATTAAAGAACGATACAATAGAAGGTTATATAAAGGAAAAAAACACATATGGAGGCTATGTTTACATCGTAAAGTCTGAGTCCACTGGAACCAAAATAAGGGTAAATCCGGATGACATAAGGAAAATGAAACATGATTATAAAACTTTTGTAAGGAAAGACCTGATAGGGGAAGATGGTTATCGGTTGATGCAAGAGCAAAATAGGATAAGGTATAAAAATTTTTGGGTTTATAAAGTGGAATATACCGTTACAAATAGTATGAGTACAGGTTTTGGAGGTTCTGTTATGACCAACTCTACGGCTTACTCATACTACATTGAAGAGTTTGATTCTGATGACGAAGTAATTTATGTTCCGTATGGGAGAAAAAAGAGGGCTGAAGTTTTTAGTGATTGTGAACTTTTAGAGCAAGGAATTTTAAATGGGCAATTCAGGGGAAAAGATACCGAGCTGATAATCAACATTTATGACAAATGCCTCACTCGAATGAAAAATCAGGAATAATTTAATCGAAGCAAAATCATAATTATATTGAATGAAACAAGTCTTAGCATCTCTATTTATTACTCTCTTTGTATCTAGTGCAAATGCTCAGATGCAGAAAGGGACAATCTTATTGGGTGGAAATGTAGGTTACAATCACGAAAATACAACCAATGAGTTTGTAGCGATAGGTTCATTTTTAGTTAATGAGTATAAAAAAGACATTTTAGCGGTTCAGCCTCAGGCTGGTTTTTTCGTTACCGAATCCTTGCTATTGGGTATAGGACTGAACTATGAATATTACTATCATGAGCAACACAATATTATAAATGGAGATCCAGGCCTCCCATATTTTGAAAAAAACAATGTCTTTTTAGCTAATCCATATTTAACCAAATTCATCAAGTTGACAGATAAGTTTTATTTCACGACATCAGTTAATCTGCTGGTCGGAGGTGGTAAGGTGAAATATGGGGAGAATGGTGAGGTAGAAAGCAATATTTTTGAAATCCGGATTAATGCAACGCCTGGGCTGGTATATTTTCTTTCCAATAAATGGGCGCTACAGGGCAGCATCGGACAGATCTTTTACCATCATAAGCAAGAAAAGCTGACAACAGATATTGGCCTTTCAGAGGATCCAAAGAACGTCACCAATAAGTATGGACTCAATGCAAGTTTGAATACGTTTCGAATTGGTTTCCAATATTATTTGAATAATAAGGGAGATGATTAAAGTTATTCAAATTCCAACTAGGTTAATAAGAGCCTGAGCTTAAACGTAAATTATACTTATGAAAATTCGGTAAAAACCCGATTTTCGGAGGTCACAGAATAAAATTTGGTGATCTACCGAGCAACACCCTCGTCTTTCATATCCAATTCCTTCCCAATATTGGGAATAAGATGAATGTCAGTTAGTTATTCTGATCAGATATTATTAGTGATTGTTTATTGGTCACATCACCTGGTTTTCTGATATCATCCCATCAAGCAGGTCATTGACCGAATGTATTTCTGTTATTCACATAGCTGGCAATAGTTTTGTTGGTTACTGGCTATTCTTTTCTGCATAGCCTCCCTGATCTGCTGTTGGTGAGGGTTGTTGACCAATGGCTGACCTTCGTAAATTTCATCTGGTGTGAACCCATGCAGGGCATAGTGAGGTCTTTCGGTATTGTACTCATCAAAGAAACTATCCACCTCTTTTTGGAGATTTGAGAAGTTTTCAATTCGTTTTCTGAACTGCTGAATGATTGTTTGAGGACATTTATCTAGCCGGATAGCTTCCTTGAGCAGGGTGTGGTAGGACCGCATTGAAAATAAAAAATGAATTGGTTTGATCTTGAAAATGCAATGATAAGAGGAATGGACTATGAAAAATCGTTCAGAAAACAGATGAGTCCTTTGTTCCGGATTTGCATCCGGAACTTGCTGCAATCAACTTGTAGTGCCCGGGCCTCAACTTATTATCAGCCGGAACAAACTTGTTACTCCCCGCACTTAACTTGTTGTCTGCCGGAACGAACTTGTTGGTCGTCGCAGTGTACTTGTTAGGCCCGGGGGCCAATTTGCAGGCCTGCAAGTTGAGTGCGGCAGCCTGCAACCTCAATCCCGTACAGTACAACCTCTTTCCGGCTGATGACAAGTCCTTCCCAGGGAGTGTTGAGGCCCACGGCGAGAGAGAAAGTCCACTGCGGCATATAGTCACTTTCTCCCCGTTCTGATAAAATGGTATATTTTCTTCTACCGGTATGATGCCCATTTCAAAAAAATGATATAAACCGAGAGCCTGCAGCAGGACATAGACCGGTTCCATCCCTTTAGGTCAGAGGAGTTTTAAAGGGAAATGCAACAAAATGGAGAACTCAAGGAGAAGTGCAGCAATACCATCCGCCGGGGTTAAAAGAAAAGAGTTTGTTAAATGCAACTAAATATAGTTACTTTGGGTTATGTCTAAGAAAGAAAAACTTATTGCTAGGTTTTTAAGTATGCCATCAGATTTTCATTACGATGAGATGGTTAAACTACTTGGACACTTTGGTTTTGAAGAAGTGAAAAAAGGAAAGACATCCGGATCGAGGGTGAAGTTCGAAAATGCAGAGGGAGTTCCAATCATGCTACATAAACCACATCCAAGTGGAATCATGAAGAAATACCAAATACGACAAGTAAAAGAAATTTTAGGATTATGAAATATCTGGAATACAGAGGTTACACCGGCAGTATAGAGTACAGTCCGGAGGATAATTTACTCTATGGGAAAGTACTCGGAATTAGGGGACTGATCTCTTATGAAGGAGAGACAGGGAAGCTGCTAGAAGATGATTTTAGAGAGGCTGTTAATGTTTATCTGGCTGATTGTAAGGAAGCAGGGAAAACACCTGAGAAGCCATTTAAAGGCAGTTTTAACGTAAGGATACCAGCATCATTACACCAAAAGGCAGCGCTTTTGGCAATGGAGACAAAAACCTCACTGAACAATTTTGTAGCAGAGGCGATCAGATCCAGAGTAAGCAAAGATTTGCCATAAATTCGTCCATTACTTAAGTGAGTGCTATTTATTTAGTCCTACTTGTCAAGTATGTTGAATGATCATAGTGGAGTATGGGTTTGATACAAATACTCCCCCTTTTTTTCAAAGGGGGCCATTGGGGGTTATAGAAAAATTTGTCAAACCCATACTCCCTTACTGCAATTTGACAAAGGATTAGTTCTTCATTCCTGGCTATAAAATAGGGGGCTCTCATCCAGGGCTAAGGATCAATAAAAATCGCAATGAGTGATCAATCATAATTTTTGTCTTATCCATACATAGACCCCCTCATCACGCAAGTGTTTTTCACTTGTGTATGAAAGAGTTAAGACTACGTACTTTAAAAACCCGGACCACTACAAATACATTTATGAACTCAGGTGACAAAATTGTGCTGGATGTGTATGCTAAATCCAATTTAACTGATGGCTTTGATCCGGTTGCACTGACTTCAGGCATTGTAAGCGCATCACCGGCAATGCAAATGATAAATACGAGCATTAAGCGATATAAAACCGGAAGCATTGAGCATTGAGACAGGCCATCAAGAAATATCATCCGGTGGGATGAATTGAAACAAGGATTAAAGTGTTAAATTAGACAATCGAATGCCAAAAGTATTAGAAGTTAAGGGGTACAGGTTCTTTTTTTATTCATCAGAAGGCGATGAGCCTTGCCATATCCATGTGCAGAAGGGGGAAGGAGATGGAAAGATATGGTTAGAACCTGTGTTACAAGAAGAATATTTAGAAGATTTTAAAGCTCAGGAAAAAAGAGAGATAAGGAAGATTGTGGCAGAAAATCAGAATTACCTAATTGAGAAATGGAATGAATACTTCAAAGGAAAATAGAAAGCGATTTGATCCGATTGATCAAATGATTTTTGAAGGAGGATTGAGAATACGGAAGTTATTTTTTGATCGGGAAATGGACTTGATGTTGATCGTTTTAAGCAACAAAATGGTCTTGAGAGAACCGATTAGCAAGTATAAACTTTTACAAGACGCTACCCAATCTCAATTGGAACAATACGAAATCAGCAGGACGGGAGTTCATTGGCCGGAATTGGATGAAGACTTGAGCCTCAGAGGGTTCTTGAAGTCCATCATGCTGTCAAGCTTGGAATCAGTAAGCAAAGTAGTAGCATAACTGCCGCTCCCCGGAGGCTGAACCTGCTACATTTGACCGGACAGTAAGTTAAGCTCGGGTAGCTAAATTTACTGATAATGAAAAGAGAAAGAAGAAACTTCGATAAGGAGTTTAAATTAATGGCAGTGAACCTGTGTTATGGGGATAAATCCACAAAGGAGGTTGCTGAAGAACTTGGAGTCAGACCGGAGCTTGTCAGACGGTGGAAGCGTGAACATGAACAGTACCAGAGTGGTAGCTTTTCAGGCCATGGAAATGCAAACATGACAGCTGAACAGAAGGAAATAGCCAAGCTCAAGAAAGAATTGAAAGAGGCCCAACTGGAAAGGGATATCTTAAAAAAGGCAGTAGGCATCTTCTCCAGGAACGACAACAAATATTCCGGTTCATGAAGGATCACCGCCACAGGTTTGGTGTCGAGAAGATGTGTAAAGTCTTCAATGTAAGCAGAAGTGGTTATTATGATTGGTTGAATAGAAAGCCTTCCAGCAGACAGCTTGAAAATCAACAGATCACTGAAGAAGTACAGATGGTTTACCAACAGAGCAAAGGTCGTTACGGCAGCCCCAAAATAACTGACGAGCTTAGGGATAGAGGATGGAAAGTCTCTCGCCCCAGGGTAGCCAGGATCATGCGCTCAGAAGGGCTTAAAAGCATTGTCAACAAGAAGTTTAAAATACTTACCACCGATTCCAGGCACAACTTGCCAGTGGCCGAAAACTTACTTGACCGGGATTTTGTAGCAGAAGCACCTGGCCGGAAATGGGTTTCGGATATCACCTACATCCCAACTCGTCAAGGATGGATGTATTTAACCATTATTATGGATTTATATGATCGGAAAATAATCGGATGGGCATTAAGTACTACTATGACCGCCAAGGATTCGGTATTGGCTGCCTGGAAAATGGCAGTTCTGAATAGATCTTTTGTCCCTCATCAATTAGTTTTTCATTCGGATCGTGGAATCCAATATGCCTCATCTGCATTCACAGGTAAGCTTAAGCATTATCAAGTGATACAAAGCATGAGCCGGAAGGGCAATTGTTGGGATAATGCAGTGGCGGAAAACTTCTTTAAAACCCTAAAGTCTGAATTGGTCAAACACACGAACTTCAACAGCATTCTGCAAGCAAAAACAGAGTTGTTCGAGTTCATCGAAATTTGGTACAATCGCAAAAGAAAACATGCATATCTGGGGTATAAAACTCCGGAACAATATTGGAAAATCAATTATTCAAAATGCGCTTAACTATTTGTCCAGTTTTTTATTGCAAGTCCAGGCTTAAGGAGGCCACGGTCACCCGGCTTAAAACCTCAACAAGCGCCGGAAGTTACTCCGTGTTTTGTAGGTTATGCACAGAAACAAATATAAGAACCCTACGGAAGTTAAAAATGTTGCTCGAGTTTTGCATATAAATTCGTCCATTACTTAAGTGAGTGCTATTTATTTAGTCCTACTTGTCAAGTATGTTGAATGATCATAGTGGAGTATGGGTTTGATACAAATACTCCCCCTTTTTTTCAAAGGGGGCCATTGGGGGTTATAGAAAAATTTGTCAAACCCATACTCCCTTACTGCAATTTGACAAAGGATTAGTTCTTCATTCCTCACAGAGTCACTTTTAGAGAAGGGAAGGAGGGGAAGAAAAAGGACTCTGAGATTGAATTCTAAAGGTTGATTATCCAACATCGGTTTGAAGCCCCAGAGTCCTTTGCTACCCTCAGGCTTTTTAAGGTGATTCTGAGTGGACGATGGGCTATAAAATAGGGGCTCTCATCCAGGGTTAAGGATCAATAAAAATCGCTAATGAATGATCAATCATAATTTTTGTCTTACCCCATAGACTCCCTCAGTAGAGACAGATAAACATAGGTATGACCACAACGAAGCATTAAAGGCTGATCATATTCTTTAGTCTTATATCTTCCGTCTATAGTCTGGTCTAAATCCCTACAGCAGTGACTTCAGCAGTGCCCGGATCTCCGGATAGTCAGTCACTCTATACTTCGCTGCTGATGAAGTGCTGCCCACTTTGATGGTAAATGCCTCCGGAGGCATGGCCTTAAAGGTGTCTTCATCCGTCCAGTCATCGCCACAGGCCATCACAAAGTCAGACGGGTAATTATTGAGCCATACTGTAGCGGCTCGTCCTTTGTCTATCTCCGAGTTTTTGATCTCTACCACTTTGTTGCCTTCCAGGACTTTGAGGTTTTTGTCCACAGTGATGTACTTCAGGTGACTGGTCAGCTCACGGGTCCGGGCCTCTCCAAGACCGGTTTCTACTTTACGGTAATGCCACACCAGTGAGTAATCCTTTTTCTCCACAAAGCTACCCGGAGTTCGGTCCACATAGCCATCCAGTACCTGCTGGATCGGATCTTTCCACGAGTCACTCATCTTGGTCAGCGTTCTCCACTTTCTTTTATTTTCCTTGATCCAGACACCATGCTCGGCAATGATGTCAATGTCCAGGTGTCCCAGCCACTCTTCCAGCGTTTCACGCCCCCGGCCACTGATTATAACTATCCGGTTTTTCCTGTCCGCGGCGAGCCCTCTCAGCAAGACCAGCAACTCTTTATTGGGTTTTGAGTCCAGCGGATCGCTGTGAAATCCCACCAGTGTGCCGTCATAATCCAGGAAGATCAACCGTTTCTTGCTCTTTTTGTAGGTGGCCTGTATTTGTTTGGTTATCTGGTCGTCCAGCAGCTGTGTTTCCAATGCTTTTTGCTCTTCCTTGATGTAGTCTAGTCGCTTCATGAAAAGGGTTACCCAGTGATGAATGTTGTACCGTTTCAGTGATTTTTGCATCACTTCCATATGGGCTATCTGGCTTTTTTCCGGCATGGACAGCGCTCGTTTCAGTGCCTCCACAAGCTGCTCAATATCGTTTGGATTGATGATAATAGCGTCTGAAAGCTCTTTGGATGCACCGGCCATTTCACTGAGTATCAGCACTCCCTTTTTATCCAGCTTACTGGCGATAAACTCTTTACAAACCAGGTTCATACCATCCCGCATGGGCGTGACAAGTCCTACCTGGGCCATACGGTAAAAAGCAGAGAGGGCGTGTAGTGGGAATGATCGGTAGAAATAATGGATAGGGGTCCAGTCTATCCGACCGTAGTGACCGTTGATCCGTCCGACCAGGAGATCCACCTCTTCTTTTAATTCCTTGTACTTGCCAACCGAATCCCGGGAAGGGACCACTACCATCAGCAAAGAGACCTTTTCCCGGTACTCGGGATATCTGCTGAGAAACAGGTCAAAAGCTTTGAGCCGCTGCGGGATCCCTTTGGAGTAGTCCAGCCGGTCGATGGACAGGATCAGCTTCTGGTCACCGATGGAAGTGCGATAACGCACCTCCCGGGCAAGGGTATCAGGTGAGGCGGCAGACTCCGCATACTTGTCATAGTCTATACCCATTGGTAAAGCATCTACCATGACCTTGCGGTTGTCTACATTGATCTGGCCATTGCTATTTCCTAATCCTGCCAGCCGGTTTACCGATGACAGAAAGTGCCTCATGTCATCATAGGTATGAAAACCGAGGAAATCTGCTCCCAGCATGCCGTGGAGTAACTGGCGCCTCCAGGGCAGCAGACGAAATGACTCATAAGAGGGAAAAGGAATATGAAGAAAAAAGCCGATGCTTGCTTTGGGTGCGTTCTCGCGCAGCAGCTCCGGGAGCAACAGCAGCTGGTAGTCATGCACCCAAATGGTATCCTCAGGCTCTAAAACGGCTGCTATTTCCTTTGCAAATTTCTTGTTTACCTTTTGATAGGCTTTCCAGAGGTCCTCGTTGTATACGGTATATTGATTAAAGTAATGGAAGTTTGGCCAAAGCGTCTCATTGCTAAATCCCTCATAAAAATCTTCAATCTCAGCTGTCGTAAGGAAAACAGGTCGCATGCTTTCCTTTTTGAGGTTCTCGGTGATCTCCTCCCGGTCTTCGGTTTTTGATACAGGCATACCCGGCCAGCCGATCCAGATATTATCTCCTTCCTTATAGATAGAGCCCAGCCCGGTTGCCAGTCCCCCTTCACTGGGTTTGTATTGAAAAGCTCCATTTTCCTGAGTGATCTTTACGGGTAATCGATTTGATACGATAATCGTCTTGGCCATGATTTGCGGTTTTTTATAAATATATCAATGGTTCACCGGAATCCCGGTGAACAGCACGGTTGATTAAGGTCAAAAATCCCCGGATGACATTCGGACGTATCCGGTAATTCAACCGGGAAACGGGCAGGGGTGTTTACCCGAAGTTTCTGAGACGGATCTTTGTCAATCGCCTTTTTGTGTCTAAAGGGAAGTCTCCTTTCATCATCCAGTCATAAAAGCTCGGTTCATTTTTGAGTACTTCCGTTACCAGTTTCCCGCGATGCTTCCCAAAGTTAAATACCTCTTCACCATTGTCATTGAAAACGATCCGGCCCGCCAGATCAACCATTTTTTTATTGGTGAGCTTATGAAGCGTTTCCACATCATTCTCAATCTTCCCAATTTCCTTGCCCAGCAGATCAGTCACCGTTTCCCCTTCATAACGCTCTATCTGTCCCAGGAGCACTTCGTAGGTGGCCTGGGTGTCAGCCGCTGCGCTATGAGCATCTTCCAGGGACTTGTTGCAGTAAAACTTATATGCCGCCGTGAGATTTCGTTTTTCCATCATGTGGAAAATCTTCTGAGCATCAACCAGCTTCCGGTTATCAATCTCAAAATCGACATTGGCCCTGAGAAACTCCTCTACAAGCATGGGCACGTCAAATTTCAGGATGTTGTACCCACCCAGGTCGCATCCTTCCAGCCAGTTGGCCAAAGACTTTGCCAGTTGCTTAAAAGTGGGCTCATCTTTGACATCCTCATCATAGATGCCATGGATCATGCTGGTTTCTTCCGGAATAGGAATGGTGGGGTTGATCTTTCGGCATTTCTCCTCCACACTGCCATCCGGCATCACCTTGATCATAGCCATCTCCACGATACGATCATTTGAAATGTTGGTTCCTGTAGTTTCCAGGTCAAAAATGACCAGGGGGTTCCTTAGGTTTAGTTTTATCATAGTGCTTTCAGTCCTGCCTGAAACTGCTCATCGCTTACGCCGATCCTTTTCAATAAAGCTTTGGCCGCAGCTGCGTGTGCCAGAAATTCCTTATCATCTTTACCGGCTTCTTTTGGTTTTAGCAGGGAGTATTCAATGTTCTTTACGTCTTCTCTTTCCTTTTTGCCCATCATCAGAGCCACATCATTTTTCTCATTGTATATGTAGGAACCCGCCTTGGGGAGCTCATCGGCGAGCTGCTCATACTGGCTTACATATTCATTGAATGAATTGTACCCTTCCGGCAGGTCATCTACGACTTTATGAAGCAGTAGAATGTGGATATCTAACTCACGAAAGTAAGCTTTTCCATTGACCAGCTCGTCTCCGCCCCTTATGATCACAACAGGCGCGTCGGTCAGCTCAGCTTCTCCGTTCAGGTCCAAAAAATCCGCGGGCTTTTTGATGCGATTTAAAACCGCTTTAACGATCTGAAAAATTTTATCCGTATCCCGGTTTCCGCTGATGAGGATACGTTGTTTATTTTTGATTAGTTCTGTATTTACTTGCATTTTAGGGTTGTTGGCTCCACGGGTTTCAAAAATAAAGGAATTTGCTCCCGTGACAAATATTTTCATGAATTAGCCATCGTTATAAATTATCCACAGGATATTTTTCATGTAAGGATATTTTGTTAGTAAGATGTGTGTAATAGTTCCGGGTTATTCCGTGACCCGTCGTAAGTTTGTTCCTGAAATTCAAAGATCACCCAATGGAGGAAAAATCATCCGCACTAAGAGCACAATCAAAAACCAGAAGACTAGGGGTATCAGACCTTTCCCGGGAGTTGGGGAAGATCCCTCCCCAGGCTGTAGAGATCGAAGAAGCAGTTCTGGGTGCACTAATGCTGGAGCGTGATGCTTTGACCAATGTGATCGAGATCCTGAAGCCGGAGAGTTTCTACAAGGATCAAAACCGGATGATCTTTGAAGCCATCGTCCAGCTCTTTAACAACAGCGAGCCGGTAGATATAAAAACGGTGGTGCACCAGCTGCGTAAAAACGGGCAGCTGGAAATTATAGGCGGCGCTCATTATGTATCGGAGCTTACTACCAAGGTAAACTCGGCAGCAAATATTGAGACGCATGCGCGGATCATTGCCGAGCAATCCATTAAGCGGGAGCTGATCCACATTTCCTCAGAGATCCAGCAGGATGCTTATGAGGATACCACCGATGTATTCAATTTACTGGACAAAGCCCAGCAGTCTCTTTTTGATGTATCAGAGTCCCACATCCGTAAGAACTTTGATAAGATGAACACCCTGATGCATCAGGCTATCCAGGAGATAGAGGAGCGCAAAAACCAAAAAGACGGACTTACCGGTATTGCCAGTGGGTTTACTGCGCTCGATCGGGTAACCTCCGGCTGGCAGCGTTCTGACCTGGTCATTATTGCGGCCAGGCCCGGGATGGGAAAAACTGCATTTGTAGTATCTGCCCTCAGAAATGCAGCCATCGATTTCAAAACTCCGGTAGCAATCTTTTCACTGGAGATGTCTTCTGTGCAGCTGGTGCACAGGATGGTTTCCGCTGAGGCGGAGCTGGAAAGCGACAAGCTCAGAAGAGGAAACCTGGAGGGCTACGAATGGCAGCAGCTGATCAGTAAAACAGGTAAGCTTTCTGAGGCTCCCATATTTATAGATGATACGCCGGCTCTGAGTATCCTGGAGCTTCGTGCCAAAAGCAGGAGATTGGTTGCTCAGCATGGTGTTTCGCTGATCGTAATTGACTACCTGCAGCTGATGACCGGCGATACCTCCAAAGGCGGGGGAAACCGTGAGCAGGAGATTGCCTCCATTTCCCGGGCGCTGAAAGGGATAGCCAAGGAGTTGAATGTGCCGGTGATCGCTCTTTCACAGTTGAGTAGGGCCGTGGAAACAAGGGGTGGCGATAAGCGACCACAGCTTTCCGACCTTAGGGAGTCTGGTTCTATTGAGCAGGATGCCGATATGGTGATGTTCCTGTACCGTCCGGAGTATTATGGTATGACACAGGATGAGAACGGTATGCCGCTCAATGGTATTGGGGAGGTGATCATCGCTAAAAACAGGCATGGTAAGCTCGAGGATGTACGGCTTAAGTTCATCGGTAAGTTTACCAAGTTTGAGGATCTGGACAGCACTATGGACTCCAGCGCTACATACGGAAGTAAATTACCTTCCGGAGGAGGAGGAAACGCTGACTTTACGATCACCCTGCCGAGCAAAGCCAATAAGAAAGATGATGATGAAGAAATGCCTTTCTGATGAAAGCATTAACCATTTCAGTAAACCAGGATATAACCTTAAAACTAACCGATAAACCCAGGCCGAAGGTGGGCAGGGGGCAATGCCTTATTAAAATGCATGCTGCCGCCATTAACCGGCGGGACTACTGGATCAGTAAAGGGAAATACCCCGGGATCAAAGACGGGGTAACGCTGGGGTCTGACGGATGCGGAACGGTAGTGGAAGGCCCCTCTGAATGGGTTGGAAAAGAAGTTTTGATTAATCCCAATATCCACTGGGGAGATCATCCGGATCATCAGGGCGAACAGTATCAAATTCTCGGGTTGCCTTCCGATGGCACGTTTGCCGAGTACATAAGCGTGAATACGGATCGCCTGGTTGAAAAACCAAAGCACCTGACGAATGAAGAGGCTGCTGCAGTTCCGCTGGCAGGTCTTACTGCTTATCGGGCCTTATTCACCAAAGCAAAAGTGAAAAGTGGAGATCGGGTATTAGTGACCGGCGTAGGGGGTGGCGTTTCTCAGTTTGCGGCATCTTTTGCTGTGGCGGCAGGAGCTGAAGTGTATGTAAGTAGTGGCAGTGACCAAAAGCTGCAAAAGGCGTTGGAACTGGGAGCCAGGGGAGGCTTTAATTATAAGGAGCCCGAGTGGTGGAAGCAGGCGTTGCGTACGGGTACGTTTGATGGCATTATTGATAGCGCCGGGGGCAATGCACTAAATGATTATCTCAGAATCATTAAACCTGGCGGCAAAATAGTGGTATACGGTAGCACAACAGGTAAAACAGAGAGTCTGGATGTTTTTCGATTGTTTTGGTCTCAGGCAGCTATCATTGGCTCCACGATGGGCAATGATGATGAGTTTAGTGAAATGATTGAATTCGTCAAGCAACACAAAATAAAGCCCGTGATCGATAACATTCGGAGTTGGGAAGAAAGCGAAAAAGCGGTTAACTCGCTGGCGAACTCCACCCACTTTGGTAAGACGGTAATTCGATTTACCGCTTGACCTGGTTTAACCCGAGTATCTAAGGATATGAATGGATGATCCTGGTAACTCAGGGACAAAAAAACCTATAGAAAAGAAAGAAAATACCCCGATTCCTCCTTAATAAAGGAGGTGAGGAGGTTGTTCAGAAAAAAAATTATTTTCTTCCTTTTCTATCACTAATAGCACTTAGCGTCATTCCCATATATCACCGCATTGAGCAGATCAACGTAAGCTATTCGTTCACCAGGTGTTTATTAAGCTTTTCCATAAGCTCAGCGGATTTGAATGGCTTGGGTAAATGGTCATCCATTCCTACGGAATAGCATTTTTCAATGTCCTCCTTCATTGCAGAGGCCGTCAGCGCAATGATCTTGATTTCTGAAAGCGGGGGCTCTGTAGCATTGCGGATAAACCGCGTGGCATCCAATCCTCCCATGATCGGCATTTGCACATCCATCAGGATTACATCATATTCCTTTTGATAAATTTGCTCGATCACTTCCTGGCCATTGGGCACTATATCCACCTGAAAGCCCGCCTTGGTAAGTGTAGATTTGGCTACCATCTGGTTGACACGGTTGTCCTCCGCTACAAGGATTTTTATGTTTTCAGGGTTGATTTTAGAACTCAGTGTTTTGGGTTGTTTTTCGCGTGTTTTTTTAGTGACCACAGCAGGCTTTAGCTGCAGGTCAAAATAAAAACTACTTCCTTTCCCAATCCGGCTGTCCACTTTTAATGTGCCCCCGAAAAGGGTTACTAATTCTTTTGAAATGGCTAGACCCAAACCTGAACCTCCATACATTCTTGTGGTTTCGCTGCCTGCCTGGCTGAAGGTTTCAAAGATGGTAGCGAGCTTATCTTTAGGTATTCCTATGCCGGTATCGTTTACCTGGATGGACAGTCGGGGACCGTCATCGGTCTGGCTGGATTTCACTATCAGATCTACTCCGCCTTCCTCGGTAAATTTTATAGCATTTCCTACGAGGTTTAGCAATATTTGGTTAATCCTGACGGGATCCCCGCAAGCACTTTCAGGCACTCCCGGATCAACAATGGTTCGCAGAATGATGCTTTTTTCCGAGGCAATAGATGCCAGCGTGTTTTCAACAGCAAGAATTGTTTCTCTGATGTCAAAGTCTATGTGCTCCAGGGTCAACTTCTCAGAATTGATCTTAGAGAGATCCAGTATCTGGTTTATGAGCACTAAAAGGTTTTTTGCCGAGTAGTCAATTGCCGTGGCATATTTTCGTTGCTCTTCCGTGAGCTTGGTATCCAGGAGTAAGTTGGTAAGCCCGATCACACCATTCATAGGAGTACGGATCTCATGACTCATGTTGGAAAGAAACTGGTCTTTGGTTTTTACACCTGCCAGCGCCTCCTTTCTTGCTTCGATAAGTTCATTTTCCCTTTCTTCTCTGCGTTTTATTTCTTCCTGCAGTTGTTCATTTTGCTGCTTGATCTCACGGTTTTTTAGTTGATTCTGAATCTCAGCTTTATTCATTTTTTCAACGAAATAACCCAGAAAGGTGAAAAAAGGGATAGCAAGCAGGAGACTTAAGGTCATCGGATCATTTTTGGTGTATTTGATAAATAACGCGGCAGATATTTGACCAGTATCATCATAAATTATGGCGCTGGAACATGTGGTAAAAAGAATGATGCCAAGTAAAAAACCTGTTAAAGGGTATATGAAGAGTGATCTGGATGTTTCAGCTGACGCATTTAGCTTGGTGTTCTGGTAATTCTTAAATGCAAATAACAAGAGAAGACAGCAAACAGGCATGGTATCAATAATCCAGAGCTGAGGGATGGTTTTCTGAGCCTGCCACAGGTATTGGAGAGCAAGATTTTCGAAATTGCTGTAGGAGTAATATGCGGTAGCTATAGCTGGTATAGCTACAATGGCTGCAATGGTTAGTACTTTTTTTGTCATGGCCTGGGAAAATCTTATTGTAAGATCTTTCAAACGGCTTAGCATCACAACGGTAAAAATCCGATTTTGACAATTAGGCAATTCACCTAATACCTATAGGGTTTTCTGTTATTCATCAAACTGAAAATTCATATAAGCGGTTTGAAGTTCCTTCAGCGCATGGCCTTCATTAAGCATTTTTGCTTTTTCGATACCTGCCTGGTACGTTTTATCTGCCTCTTCCCGCATGCCAAGTTCAGCATATAGCTCAGCAGCATGATAGTACGTGCCGATGTAGTCCGAATGATTTTTCAGTAGATCCTCAAACAATTCGCGGCTTTTTTTCTTATTTATCTGAAGATGTTCCAGTGCCAGTGCATATTTTGGAAAGGGATCAGAAGGGTCCTCTTTGATGAATTTTTCAAGCTTTTTGATGCGATCCGTGTTCATCCTTTGTTGATATTATTTACTAACTTCGAAACCTCAATATTAACCCTTAATTTTTAAGATAAACAGAATGAAAATACTCGTTTGTATTACGCATGTTCCCGATACAACCTCTAAGATTTCTTTCACAGACAATAACACCAAATTTGATAAGACTGGTGTTCAGTTTATCATCGGGCCTTACGATGATTATGCGTTAGCCAGAGCCGTGGAGCTTAAAGAAGCCCATGGCGGTACTATCACGGCCCTCAATGTAGGAGAGGCAGAAACCGAACCCACTATTCGCAAGGCGCTTGCTATCGGAGCAGATGATGCTATCCGCATCAATGCGTTCCCCACCGATGCTTTTTTTGTCGCTAAGCAAATAGCTAAAGTGGCTCAGGAAGGTGAATATGATCTGATCCTGATGGGAAGGGAATCCATCGATTTTAACGGAGGTCAGGTACACAGCATGGTTGGCGAGCTTATGGGCATTCCTTCCGTTTCTCCGGTTATGCAACTGGATGTAGAAGGTAACACTGCCAAAATCCAACGTGAGATCGAGGGAGGAAAGGAATCAATGGAGCTGGAGATGCCATTTATAGCCGGATGTCAGGAACCCATAGCAGAATGGAAGATCCCCAACATGCGGGGCATTATGTCAGCCCGCTCCAAACCCCTCAATGTGGTAGAGCCTACCGGTGATCAGGCCAATGCAGAGGTAGAGGTGTTTGAGCTTCCTCCTCCAAAAGGAGAGGTAAAACTCATTGATCCTGATAATCTGGATGAACTAGTGAAATTATTGAAGAACGAAGCAAAAGTACTATAAGATGTCGGCATTAGCATTTGTAGAATTAGACGAAGGAGTTGTAAAAAAATCCTCTCTGGAGGCAGTCAGCTATGGAGCTGAACTGGGGAATGAAGTAACAGCAATTGTCTTTGGAGAGATGAAGGATGGTGAAGCTGACAAAATCGGTGCTGCAGGAGCTAAAAAGGTGCTGCATGTGTCCGGTGATAAACTAGCTTCTCCAAACATAATGGCTTACGCTTCGGCCATTGCTGAAGCTATGGATAAAGAAGGAAGTAGTCTTCTGGTCCTGGCCAAGTCTTCACTTGGTGATCCGGTTTCAGCGAGGGTAGCTATAAAGACGGGCGCTTCACTGGCAGCAAATGTTGCTGATCTGCCGGATACTTCTGATGGATTCAAGGTGAAGAGCAGCATTTATACCGGCAAAGCTTTCGCAGTGACAAAGCTTACGGGTGACAAGAAAATTTTGGTGTTGAAGAAAAATGCAATAGCTGTCAAGGAAGACGGAGGTTCACCTTCCGTGGAAGAGTTTTCACCGACAATCCATGATAACGACTTTAAAGTGAAGGTAATTAATAGGGAGAAAGCTACAGGAGAAGTGTTGTTACCTGAAGCAGATCTGGTAGTATCCGGGGGCAGAGGAATGAAGGGTCCTGAAAACTGGGGAATGCTTGAGGAGCTGGCTAAGACGATCGGGGCAGCTACCGGCTGTAGTAAACCGGTTTCAGATATGGAATGGAGGCCTCATCATGAACACGTGGGCCAAACAGGTGTAAAAGTGAGTCCTTCTTTATACATTGCAGTAGGAATTTCAGGAGCTATTCAGCATTTGGCTGGAGTGAACTCCTCAAAGTATATATTGGTAATAAACAAAGACCCTGAAGCACCATTCTTCAAAGCCGCAGATTATGGGGTAGTAGGAGATGCTTTTGAGGTCTTACCGAAACTTACTGAAGCAATAAAGGCACAGCAAGGTTAATGGCGGATAAAATCAAACTGGAAATACTGGGACTTTCATCAAGTCAGTCACAATCAGGTTCTTTTGCCCTGGTATTAGGAGAAGTGGGCGGAAATAGAAGGCTACCCATCATCATAGGTATGTTCGAGGCACAGGCAATAGCCATCGAGATCGAAAAGATCACACCAAACAGGCCTATGACCCATGATCTATTTAAATCCTTTGCGTTCAACTTCGGATATGATATCAAAGAGATCGTCATATCTGACCTGAAGGAAGGGGTATTTTTTGCCAAGATCATTTGTACCCAGGATGGGAAAACCATCGAGGTAGATGCAAGGCCATCAGATGCAATAGCCATCGGGCTGCGATTTGATGTTGAAATATTCACAAACGAATCCATTCTCACTGAGGCGGGCATCGTGCTTACTGATGAAGAGGAAGAAATAACGGATGTAAAGAAGAAAGCCTCTAAATCCGGTCGTCCCGAACCAGTCGCTAAAAAGATGGAAGACCTGCCTTCTGATCAGCTCAAGAAGATGCTGGATGAGGCGTTAGCGAAAGAGGATTATGAGCGGGCTGCTAAAATCCGGGATGAGATCAACAAGAGAAATTAACCTACTCGATGCTATTCCTACTTGTCAAGTTATGTTGAATGATCATAGTGGAGTATGGATTTGATACAAATATTTCCCCTTTTCTGTAAAGATGGCATTGAAGGGACCCGATGGGGGATATAGAAAAATTCATCAAACCCATACTCCCTTACTGCTTAATCGCAACTTGACAAAAGCAGGGCTAATCAAAATGGACAGGTATTGCATATGCCTGTCCATTTTTATGAAATAGCTGCTCTTTTTGAGGTTAATTCTTATTTTAGCGAAATGGACATTTTCCGGGCTGCAATTGGCCTTCTTTTCCTGATAAGTATAGCATTTGCTTTTTCAAGCAATAGTAGATCTATTGATTGGCGGCTGGTAATTGTAGGTGTTCTTCTCCAGGTATTTTTTGGATTACTTATCACCCAGGTGGGTGTCGTAAAAGCTGCGTTCAACTGGATAAGCAAGCAATTTGTTGTGCTTTTGGGGTTTTCTGAGGCCGGTACGTCCTTTCTGTTTGGTGACTACCTTATGGATACGGAAAGCGTAGGGTTCGTGTTTGCCCTTAGGGTGCTACCCACTGTTATATTCTTTTCTACCCTGACTTCAGGACTGTATTACCTGGGTGTCTTACAATACATCGTAAAAGGTATTGCCTGGGTGATGGCCAGAACGATGAAACTCTCCGGTGCAGAATCACTTTCTGCAGCTGGTAATATCTTTCTGGGCCAAACCGAAGCGCCACTGCTTGTCAGACCTTTCGTGCCCAAGATGACCAAATCTGAGCTGATGTGCCTGATGACCGGCGGTATGGCCACCATAGCCGGAGGTGTACTGGCCGGTTACGTAGCTTTTTTGGGAGGTGGTAATCCGGCAGAGGAGGAGCGTTTTGCTTCTTACTTACTTAGCGCCTCCATCATGAATGCACCGGCAGCTATTGTGATGTCCAAGATCATGTTGCCGGAGCTTTATAAGGAGAAAATAAATACCGATCTCAAAGTCTCCTCCGATACTATGGGCGTCAATCTTATCGACGCATTGGCGAGAGGAGCGTCTGAGGGGCTAAAGTTAGCTTTGAATATCGGCGCTATGCTCCTGGCTTTCATAGCCCTTATTGCCGCTATTAATTATATCCTCATGGCAGTAGGGGATTTCACCGGACTAAATGCAATGATCGTCAACTCTACCAATGGCAGCTTTGATGGATTTTCACTGGAGTATATTTTGGGCCAGGTATTCAGGGTTTTTGCTTTTTTAATTGGTGTAGAATGGAGCGAAGCCCTTCAGGTGGGAAGTTTACTGGGGCAGAAGGTAGTCGTTAATGAATTTGTAGCGTACCTGGGATTATCTGAATTTGTAGCCGATGGCGCACTCAATGAAAAATCTACTGTAATAGCTACATATGCACTTTGTGGGTTCGCTAATTTCAGTTCTATTGCTATTCAGATAGGTGGAATAGGCGGGATGGCCCCAACCCAGCAGGGAAACATTTCCAAACTGGGGTTACGAGCTTTACTAGCGGCCACAATGGCTACCATGATGACTGCTGCCATAGCCGGGGCATTGATGGTTTAGCTTCGATTACCCACAGACATTTCGCCGTTGTTGGTCTCGCCGTTGTTGGTCTTGTGACCAACAATCCCATTTTCAAGATGCATTATGCATGTTGGTGAAAACACCAACATGGGCGAAAAAATAATTGACCCCTACGGGGCCTATAAGCCCTATTTTTAAAAATATGCGCATAGACTAGTCCCTGCGAAGGGGGAGTTGGTTAGCGTTATTAATTTTTATCCACTCTATCCAACTCTATCCATTTTCAGAAGATTTATAATTTTTGCAGTGCATGCTGCTCCCGCCAGGTGGCCTAAATCCTTTTCAAAGAAGCGTCCATCATCAACCGGGCTGCTGCAGGATTGGTAGCTAAAGGAATGTCATGAACATCGCATATGCGCATAAGCATTTGTACATCGGGCTCATGAGGGTGCTTGTCCAGCGGGTCACGGAAAAATATCACCAGATCTAATTTTTTCTCTGCAGCTTCGGCGGCAATTTGCGCGTCGCCTCCAAGTGGGCCGGATAAATATCTATGAACCTTGAGCCCGGCTTTTTCTACATGAGAGCCTGTGGTACCGGTGGAAACAAGCTCTACTTTTTCGAGCCATTCTTTGTACTTGAGCAAGAAAGCCACCATTTCTGCTTTCTTACCATCATGAGCTATGATTGCGATTTTCACTTAACTTGATATAATTAGACTTTTAACTTCCATTATAAGCTCCCGAGCATCTGGTAGCATATCAACGACATCCTCTTCCGTATAATCAAAGAAGTCACCATAATCACTCGTAAGCCTCATGTTGAAAAGTTTAGAATATGCTTTACCCACTTTTTGAGAAATAACTCCTTCCTTTATGAAATAATGTCCAAATTTATTTCGAACGCCTGAATGAGTCTTCGTCTCCATTTTGTGGTTGACTAAAAAGCAGTTACAGCATAAAAACAACTGTAATATAGTCTGTTTACCGCAGTATTATAAAATCCCTGTTGTATAAGAGGCTCAATTTCTTTTATCGTGTCCTCGGCTTTTCGAATTCGGTATTTAAGCACCTCATCCCTTTCTTCCTCAGTCATAAAAGAAGCCCCTCTTTTGTTACATTTTCATAAAAAGGGGTGATTCTGTGTCTGGAATGCCATTCTTTTCTGGATACTACGATCGGCTGAATTAGAATTCCAGTTTCGAACTCTATTTCATAAATGGGGTATTCTATTTCTTTTTGATCCTGGATGGTTATTGGGTGCTTATCCACTAATATCAATAAATCGATATCTGAATTTTTATGTTGATCACCACGGGCATACGATCCGTACACTATCACTTCTGCATTGGGATCTACCTTTTTTACCGCTTTTTTGATTCGCCCTATGATAGGATTATCCCTCATACAATAAAGATACGGTATTAGCTACCTAAATTAGAACGCTTTTGAGCATCGATTAATTCAAAATAAAAACGGCAGCCCATGTGGGCTGCCGTATTCTTTCGGGTTACTGACTAAACCTAACTCTGTTCTTCACCTATGCTTGTTCTGCGAACGTACCTAAGGTTCTCTTTGGGTTCACCTGCAAGGATCTCTTCGCTGGCATATTCTCTGAACTTATCAAAGTTTTTCTGGAATTTACGAGCCAATTCATTGGCTTTTTCATAGAATCCCGTATCGTTTTTCCAGGTTTCACGTGGACTTAAGATCTCATTTGGTACTCCGGGGCATGTGAGCGGCATTTCTGCTCCGAATATAGAGTGTTTTCTATACCCTACATTATCTAAAACTCCTGAAAGCGCTGCGGAGATCATCTCCCTGGTATATTTAAGCTTGATCCTGGAACCTACTCCGTAAGGTCCTCCTGTCCATCCCGTATTCACCAGCCAAACCTTCACTTCATTTTCTTCCATCTTTTTACCCAGCATCTCCGCATATTTTGTTGGGTGCAGAGGCATAAACGGTGCGCCAAAGCATGCAGAAAAGACTGGAACTGGCTCCGTAATTCCTGCCTCAGTTCCTGCTACTTTAGAGGTATATCCGGAAATGAAGTGAAACATCGCCTGCCCCTTGGATAGTCGTAGAATGGGAGGCATCACCCCAAAAGCATCACAGGTAAGGAAGAAGATGTTTTTGGGTAAGCCACCGATAGAGGGTTTTACGGTATTTCTTATGTGATCGATGGGGTAGGATACCCTGGTGTTTTCGGTTACCTCCGTGTTGCTATAATCTACTGTTCGGGTGTTCGGGATAAACCTTGTGTTTTCGAGAATGGCCCCATACTTAATTGCTTTGAAGATATCAGGCTCATTTTCTTCAGTAAGGTCTATGACCTTGGCATAGCATCCTCCCTCGAAGTTAAAAATGTTGCTATCGGTCCATCCGTGTTCGTCATCTCCTATCAGCAAGCGGTCAGGGTCTGCAGATAGTGTGGTTTTACCTGTGCCGGAAAGACCAAAAAAGATCGCAGTGTCTCTCTTTTCCATACCCATGTTGGCAGAGCAGTGCATCGGTAATACCCCGTCATTGGTAGGGAGCAGAAAGTTAAGCACAGAGAAAATCCCTTTTTTTATCTCGCCGGAATAAGCGGTACCACCAATGAGGATCATACGCCTGGTAAAGTTGACAACAGCAAAGTTTGACTGCCTGGTGCCATCTGTTTTAGGGTCCGCTTCAAAATCAGGGCAGCAAATGACCGTGAAATTGGGTTCAAAATCTTCCAGTTTGTAATCAGGAGGAGCTATGAACATATTGTAACAAAACAGGTTGTGCCATGCTACTGTGTTTATAACACGGAGTTTCAAACGGTGGGTTTTGTCTGCACCGGCATAGGCATCCCTTACATAGACCTTTTTGTCCTCCAGGTAGCCAATCATTTTTGTGTAGATCCGGTCAAATTTCTCCGGGGAAATGGGAATGTTGATGTCTCCCCACCACACTTTATCTTTGGTCAGGTCATCTTTTACAATAAAGCGATCCTTAGGAGATCTTCCGGTAAATTTACCTGTATCGCACATCAGTGCTCCGGTATCTGTCAGGTGTCCTTCATCTTCATGAATAGCTGTTTCTGTGAGTTCAGCTGGAGTGAGGTTCCAATAGGCCTCTTTTACCTTAATTCCGGCGGTCTCCAAACCGGCTTTTTGTGATTTTAATCCGTATTCTTGCATGATTTTGGGTGTTTGGATTTCAATTGGTTACAATTCAAATCTCGTTGTTTATTTATGTTGATTTTCTGATTTGGGTCAGGACTGAGGGTGATTTTTAAATATTGAAATCGTTTGCAAGCAAAGGTAATACGCCCATCTTAAGAAAAAAGCTTTTTTAATGGATTATCCCCGGGTAAACGTATTTAAGAATTTTGAACAGCAAAAATTCCTGTAATCCCTTTGAAAAAGAGGTGAGGGGCACCAGACTGTCGCTAAAGCTTTAGTGGGTTATCCCCGCTTCTTTAATCTTTTTCAAAAAAGGGAGCCACAACTTCCTTAGGAGTTGGCTTGGTTAATAAGCTGACAACGATCAATAGAAAAAGAGACACGAACAACGCAGGAAGGGCTATATAGTCCATATCAAAAGGGAAGCTCATTATTCCCAGGTCGAGAGATGAACCTTCATATACCCAATTAAGAAAGGTGATGAGCAGGACGGTTCCCATTCCACCTGCGATGGAGGCAATACCTCCTTCTCTGGTAACCCTCCTCCAGAAAAAGGCTGCAAGCAATGCGGGTGCCAGGGAAGCTCCGATCATGGTGTAGGAAATCAATGCCATCTCTAAAATGGTTTCAAACTGTGTGACTGCCAGATAAGCTATAAAGCCCAAAACAACGATAGAGATCCGTTGAAGTAAAATCTTCTTCTTCGGGTCCAGGTTTTTAATAAAGTACTTCTCTATCAGATCTCGTGAAACGTTTGTGGAGGTGACCATCAGGAAAGTATTTCCCGTGGAAAGAATAATAGCAACTCCTGCAGCGAATAGGAGTGAACCTAACATTGGGGGAAGCTGCTCAAATCCGATCCTCAGGATAATTTCTTCAGACATAGCTCCGTTGATTTCTCCTGACTCCAGGAAGAATCGCGGGTCATCCGAATAGATTGCAAAGCCCACTACGGCAATGGCGCACATCAAAAATTCGATCAGAACAACGCCAACAAACATTCCGAAAACGGCTTTTTTAGCGGAGCTGGCATCTTTTGCTGAAGAGAATTTCTGGTAGATACTGCTTTCACTCAGTAACAAAAGCAAAGTAGGGAGTAGTATACCTAAATACCAGTAAAAGCTGTGACCTTCGGTCATTGACAGGTGATCCGGACTTACCTGGTTGATGGTGGCGGAGACCTCTCCCCAACCTCCCTGCTGGCTCAGCAGGACCGGCAGGGTAATGATGATGGCGATAATCATGATTGCCCCGTTGAAAACATCGATCGAAACAATGGACACCATTCCAGCCAGGGCTGTGAATATGACTATTACCACGAACGAAATAAGGGTGCCTGCCTCCGGTGAGATACTCCCTTCCGTAAGGATCGTAAGGAAGCGGCCGCCGCCTTTAAACTGATATCCGGCTATGATCAGGTAAGCCAGGATAATGGTAATGGTCCCCAACAATCTCGCTATAGGGGCATATCGTTTTTCAAGGATATCTGTAAGTGTGTATTGAGCAATTTTCCTGACCCGGGCAGCGATAAAATACACCACAATGATCCCGATCCAGGCGCCCATGGAAAACCAGAGCTCAGAAAATCCGGTCCTGAAGGTAAGCCCCGCAGTCCCGAAGAGGCTTCCGGAACCAATCCAGGTGGTGATCAGGGTTCCTATCAGTAAGTAAACGGGTACATTTCTTCCGGCAACTATAAAATCCTCTTCGTTTTTAACAAATCGGCTCTTGTAAATGATGATACCTGCAAGTATCAGAATGTAGGTCAGGGTTACTGCTATGAACATCAAAGTTAGGTTTGATTAATGCGCCAAGATAATAATTTCAGTTAAACTATGGTTACATTATCTTCCTTGTTTAAGCTGAACTCCAAGGGATATTTCCAAGCCACGAATTCCAATCTTTGCATCGTCAACTTCTATTGATCGCATTTGAATATTTTCTCCTACATTTCCTCCACTGTAAGAACCGGAAAGGTTCGATTTTGCAGCGCCGCTCAGGTACTGTGATTCAACAATGACTGAAAATTTATCATTGACCGGAAACTCGATCTCCATTCCGGCCATCCAGCCGAAACCGATCTTATCATCCAGTTTAAAATCTGTATTGAGTACATCCCAGCCTTCATACGCCCGGAAAGCACGATCCATGTTGCCTTCATTGATGCGGGTGTTGATGTTCCACCAGCCAAAACCACCACCCATAACCTTAATGGTGACCGGACCTAGCGGGGCTCTCAGAAATGCTTCCACAGGAATCAATAAAGCAAAATGCGGTCCGGTCAAGGGTTTGTCATATTCAAACGGTAGTGACTCCATGGCTAACCCCGGAACATTGTAAACGGTAAATCCTGTTTCGGCGCCTACATAGCTGCCAAAGCCAAATCCTCTTACTGAGAGAGGGCTTACAGGAGCAGACAGGTAGCCATTTTGCGGGATGAGATAGGAAAATGAGACTCCCTGGGCAAATGAGATAGTAGCGCTAATGATGAAGAAAAGTATTAAAATGCTTTTTCGCATATCAAAATTTTCTGACTAAGTTAACCAAATGGCCTGGGTCTGTTATGGTGTGAGGATTTCAATAGTTGGTTATTCAAGGATTAACCTGATCCGCGTATTCACTGAAAAGCTCTGTAGTTTCACTATATAGACACCCGGAGGGACTCCCTGTAAATTGAGCTGATACTCTGCTGGTCCGGCTTTGACTTTGCTTTCAAATAAGTCTTTCAAAACTTTACCACTCATATCCAGCAGTTGTATCCTGATGTTATCGCTTTTAGGAGATGTGTAGGTCAGAGTGACCGCTTCCTTTGCAGGGTTTGGGTAAAGCAGTACACCCGGATCGTTTTCTACACCCAGGACGCCTAGTTTAACTTTGTTACTTTCTCCCGGGCTACCATGGTTTCCAAGCCCGTACCAACTTCCCGGGTCGGCATTATCCAGCGAAGGATCCTTCAGGGCAAGAGTTCCTCCATTTCCATCGGGTAGTGATGGCCAGGGGTTTTCGGCAAGGAAGCAAACTTCATCAGTCAATACAGCATCTGAGGTATACAGCCTTACACAATCTCCGTCACTAGACAAACCAAAGTCCATATTACCAAGCGTAGTGACTCCTGAGACCAGTGAATTGAAGGCATCCTGATCTCTGCATACTATCAGGTATTCATCACTGCCAAGAAGTGTCCCGTCCTCAAACACAAACTCATGGCTGTCATCATTGTCTTTTAATATCCAGCCGGAAAGATCAATGGTTTCTGTTCCTTTATTGTATAATTCCACCCAGTCCTCTGTATCGAAGTTATCAGAAGCATTGTAATTGATCTCATTGATCACAACAGAATTCAGTTCACTATTACTTTCTTCGAATACAGCTCTTACGGTCATATTTTCTTCCAGGTTGACTTCTACGGTTTTAGAAGTTTGTGTGATATCGCCTTCCCATCTGAGAAAGCTAAAGCCCGGCTTTGGAATGGCTTCCAGGACAACGGGCACTTCCGGAAAATACTCACCGGTCCATGGATAGGTTTCAGGGGTCATGGTATTTATTCGGATCTCTCCTTGGGCTCCATCATTTACTTCCAGCATGATGTCTTGTGCAGCTGAGAGACTGAATTTGTTCCTAAGGTGCTGTTTTACAATGGCCGGTCTGTCTTGTGCAAAGTCACGCATCCTATTGATGTTTTCTTCCCAATAGCCATAATCACCATCCCATCTGTTTAGATGCTGAACAATTTCTGAAGATATTCCTTCAGTTAATTCGTCTATTTTTTCAAGTACATTCTCCGGTAAGAGCGCTGTATTTAACCGGTCCATAAATGCGTTGATGAATAGCTCTCTAAATTCCTGATTTTGAGATAGTTTTCTGAAAAGGAGGGTAGACCAGGGAGGGTTTGGCCAGTCCGGTCCGGCCGGATCCAACGCAAAATCCAGCGTGTTGAAAGTGACATTGCCCTCGTTATAGACGTCAAATCCAAAATCAGTGTCGTAAATGATCCATCTCCACTTAGCGCCTGGCTGGTTAGACTTCCAGTATTTGATATTGTTGCCTGGCCAATCTTTATTGTCTATGTAAATGTTTCCGATCAGGTACTGGATATAATTGAATACATCAATTCGGTCTTCCACATATTGATAATTTTCGTCATTGGTGAGACTGTTGGAGTTGATGAAGCTGATCAGGTCCACATACTCCTGTTCATCACCTTCCACCGGTTGTGCATTACCTTCAAGAATGGTAATGCTATCAGGCTCAAGATCGTAATGGTTACCCAGGTAATCCTCATTTACTTTTTCCCGGATATTCTGAATTCCCCAGTATTCACCATTGATGTAAATGACAGCAGCACGGTAGTCTTGCTTATCAACTGACTCATGAAATAAAGAAGTCAATAACGCATCCCTGAACATGGTGTTATTCCAGTCGTTGCCTGAGTTACGCAATACAAAATTTGAGAATTTATCCAGCCCCTGACTTCCAAACAGCTCATAGTCAAAATCGTCATCCCCGTAGGAATTTCTGGCAAAAATGGCAAGGGATTTCTGAGCATGTGCTCTGGACCACCCTCCAAATATTTTAGTACCGGCATCCTGGGAAATGGCCTGATCGCCATCTGGTTCATACATCTCTATATGAACTGGTTTTTCCCAGTCCTGCCAGAAGTTTGCTCCAAAATGTGGAATATTTGTTTCTGCGCCAGGTCCCATTACATAAATGCCTTCATTGAAATCCCAAAGGTTATCCGGGTGAGTAGAAAGTGAGATGACAGGCAGGTCATGGTCGGTTTGGACAAGGTAGGTCTGGGTCCCAATGGGTCCCGGAAGGCTATTCGGGTTGATTACCCGGGCACGGATTACCGTGGTTTCGCTTACATTGATGGGACCTGAATATAACGTGCCAGTAGCAGGTAAAGAGCCGTCTAATGTATAGTAAATCGCATCTTCAGCATTGGAAGCGCTTAGCTCTATCTGGACGGATGTGTTGTAAAGGCCTCCATCGGCAGAGAAAGAAATTTCGCCGGCAAAGGATACATATCCGGAGGTTGTATTGGCTTCTCCGGGTGTGGGTTCACTGAAATACATCCACTCACCGGTCCCGTCAGGGCTTCTGCCAATGGATATATCAGCCGGGAGGTCCTGGGAAAATACTGAGTCCTGCAGGTTACCAGTTGCATCTTTCAAAAGCAGAAATTCTCCTTCGGAAGCTATTTTGAAATTGGTATGAAGGTTTTTAGTGCCAGATGTAAGGTGTTCTGATAGCCCACTACCCGAACTACTCCTGCCCAATGTCAGAAACGGTATGGCTGTGAGATCGGATGAGCCTGTACTGTGGTTGTGTATTTGTATAGCCAGCAGATTTGTCCCCCCGGTCAGCAGCCCTTCTACATCGGAAATAACGAACAGGTCCGGTTGATTTTCCTGGTACATCTGAGCTTCATGATTATAATTATCAGCAGGCTGATCAAAAGGAGGGGGGCCGTCTGAAGTGATGTTGGCACGTGCTATTTCTGTTCCATTCAGATAAGCAACAAACGCATCATCATAATCGATGTGAAACAGGATCTCCTCAATATCCTCAGGCGTTTCTACAGTGAATTCTTTTCGAATAAAGACGGATAAAACATTGCTGAGCTCAGTGCTGTCATCATTGTCACCATACCCAAACCCGCTGGGACCTGAGCTCCACGAGCTATCATCAAATGAAGGCATATTCCATTCAGATACTGACTGGTCCGGAACCAGGTAATTCCAGTCATCACCCCAGTCGATGACAGTTTCCCACCTTAATGGCGGGTCATTTCTGTCTTTATCAGAAGCAAAAAGTAGCAGGTGTTCCCCGGCGGCCATGTTCATGGCCGGAAAGATCCACGGCTGATCAGCTCCGGAAGAATCTGACAATGAAAATCCATCCAGATCTATATCCGTATCACCCGCATTGTAAAGTTCTATCCAATCGGGAGTATCTCCATCTTCATCTTTGATGGTCTGCACATTAGATGACATCACCTCATTGATCACCAGGTCCTGCGCCATACCAGGATAGGCGACGGACAGTAAAATGAGGGTTGCTAATGTTAAAGGCAGGTTTACGGGTCTTTTTTTGGGTTTCTTCATGGTTTAATTTTTTCACTCTTCCATTTGGAGTAAGTCACCTGATAAATAATTTATTAATGGAGACCTGACCAGATGACCCTGGATGTCCATTAAGTCAATGAAATTCTCTAATATATCTTTATGCAATTCCTGCTGTTTTTTTAAAAGTGAGGCGTGGTAGGTGGTAAATTTAACAAAAGCCTGAAGATCAATCTCTTCTGTCAGTTCTGGTTTTAATATCTCAAGCCGATCCAGCTTTTCATCGATCAGAGAATACATTTCATAAAAGTTCGCCAATTTGGAGGTGAGAAGCCGGATCTGCTGATCGATCATTTGGTTGGTTACCTCTTTATCTTTTTTTGCCTCTATCAATTCAAATCGATCCCGGGCAAGGTCGGCTTTGTCCCGATTAGCTAAAGGGAGAGTGATCCCTACCTGTACACCCAGGTGTTCCCGGAACGAATCTCCCTGATCAGTTTCATAATTGGCCTGGAGAAACCCAATATTACTGAAAGCTTCAGTCTTGTTTACCTGGTATGTCTTTTCTTCCAGAGCGAGTTCTTGATCAGCTTTTAATTTGTATAGGTTCCATTCTTCCAGACTATCGGTCCGGTTGAGGTATTCTATGATCTTTTGGGGTGATATGATTTTAAAGTCATCCCAGTTTATGTCGCTACTGATGTCCAGGGCAATGAGCTCATTCACCTCGTGTATATCTGCTTTCCATTCGGCCAGCTTCAACTCTTCATTACTTAAGCCCGACTCTATACTGATGAGATCTTCCAGATCGGTGTTTGTCAACTGGATCATCTTATCTGCCAGCTTTTTTCTGATGTCGATCTCATCCCGGGAGAGGTTGATCATTTTGGTCAGGTAGTAGTGCTCCACAAGCAATTCATACCGTGATTTGAGCGCCTTACTCAAAGAGATCCGGTACCCTGTTCGTGTATTCTCCAGGAGCTGCTGGTGGTATTTGCTGTTGGCTTTGATTTCCCACGGGTTTGTTGGGGATACCCTCAACCGGTAATCTTCCACGGTGGTATTCAGACCTTCCGTGCCAATCCTGATCTCTGTTTCACGGATCAGAGAAGGTCTCATTGAGTTGCTCTCGAGGAAATTGAGCTCTGCCTGAAAACGTTCGAGCCGCTGATCCTCAGTCGCTGTTTTCAGGTAATCGCTGATCATGGACTGGGGATTACTTTTCAGTAGCCATAAGCAAAATGATATGTAGAGTGCTAGCTTCAAGTGATTTTAATTCTCAAGAATAACGAATACCTTCTCTCCATTCAGAAACGTACTTTCTTCCGGGATCTTAATAAACAGTTCTCTGCCCCAGGATGGCTTTTGGTCGAAGGTACGCAGGCGCTGTGGGTACTCGATGATCCTGGAGCCTACCTCAATTATGGTTCCTTTTATCCGGTATTGTCTGTTTGTGGACTCTACAACTACCTCAGCGCCACTTTCTATTTCAAGTTGATCATGTTCATTGGTAAAAGCCCTGATTATAGTGGGGTTGTTTTCGTAGACGGAAATAAGGTTTGTATATGAGGGGACCAGTTCACCCAGTTCGACGTAGATATTTCCGATGGCGCCATCCACACGAGCGTATTGGATCAGTTCTGCTTCTTCCTGTATAAGTAGCGCTTCTTCCTTTTCCAATTGCTCTATTTCAGCTTCTATTCCGGATTCTTCAAGTTCAAACAGGGCTATGATCTCCTTTCTGCTTATCAGTTGTTCCTCCCGTAAATTTCCGAGTTCTATTTCCAGTAGCTCCAGTCTTTTTCGATTTACCGAATCTCTACTTTGAGCCGCTGAAAAATTGAGTTTTTTAAGCTCGTCCGCTAGTAGGTCTTGCTGCACAATGGAAAGCTCCAGCTGCTGAATTTCATTTTGTATCTCACGCTTCTGAAGATCAAATTTCAGATCATTGAGATAGAGTTTGTTGTCTTTTTGTAGCTCCTTCTTTTCAAGGTTTGACTTGAGAAGATCTATTTTTTTGCGCTTATTTTCCTTATCCAACAGCAGGTCCGGACGCTCCACCCTGATCAACGGATCTCCTTTTTTTACCTGCTGACCAGGCACAACGTAAAAGTCTTTGATCCGGACTGTTTTTGGAAAACTAACTGCATAACGTTGTGGCTCCACTTCAGCCAGTATGGCTGAGCTGGACTCTGAAGTCACGGATACAACCAAAAGAAAAAGAGTTACAATCCCCCAAAAAATGAATACCAGGTATTTACTCATTTTGGTTAGATTTTATCCAGGTTATCATTTCGCTCCAGTCTGATGTTTGATAGGCCCTCTACCTGGGTGCTCAGCTGAAAAAAATCCTCTTTACTAACTTCTTTCTTCAGAATAACAAAATAGCGCTGCCTGCTTCCGGTTCGAGTACTGTTTATACTTGTTAAACGGAAATGCTGGCAGTTATCTTTTAAAAAACCGAATACATGGTCGTCGTCTACTTCACGTGCCACAGTAACCAGAAAGGTAAATTCCCTCCCTAAAATATCTCCTCCATACTGTGAATAATACAGGAAAATGGCAATCAGACAGAAGACAATAGTTCCCGAGAGAGCAATCGAATAACCATATACACCTGCAGCGATACCTACAGATAGCGTGGCGAATATGAAGATGATATTTCTTGGGTTTTGGATGTTTACCCGGAAACGGATAATCGCAATGGCGCCAATAATCCCGAAACCAGCGGCCAGGTTATTTCCCACGGCCATAATGACCATGCAGCTCACCACCGAACTGAGTACCATGGCCTGAAAGAAGTTACGAGAAAAGGGGAGGCCTTTGTTAGTCAGGTGATAGGTAACTGCTATAACACTGCTTAAAACAAAAGCCAGTAAAATGGAAAACAGGGCAACTTTGAATGAAGGATACTCATGTAAAGTTTCTTTGGTCAGAGATTCAAACATTACCAGATTGTTAAATTCCTTTTAATCACTCGTAATATTATATAAAAAGCGCAGGAAAGTAGAAGAAAATTTGTTTTAACCGCAATTATGTAAATCGAAATCCGAATAGGAGCTATAAGGATCGGTGTAATAAGGCTGGCATGAAAAAGCTGTTCCAAAGCAGGCGCTTAGGAACAGCTCTTTTTGATCTTTTAATCCACCAGATTAGTTTCCGCCGGTGGTTAGTTGTTTGGCCATTGCCGCTCCGATCAGGGATTCCAATGGAGTGCCGCCTTCTTTACCTCCGGTGGTGATCATGGTCTGCGGGAAGTTTAGCTTGGCCAGCTCTGCTGCTACGCCTACAGAAGTTTTGTACTCCCACTCGGCACGCTCCTGAGGTGTAAGCCCGGCCGATACCAGTTTTGCGTTTTCATACGCTTTGGCATCAGCGGTCACCTTTCGCTGTTGAGCTTTCAATCTTTCGGTTTCCAGTGCGATGGCAGCTAGTTCTTTGTTTGTCCGTTCTTGTTTAAGCTTCGTCTCGATGGCGATCAGCTGCTTTACCTGTTCTTTTTCCTGAGTGACTCGTTCAGCTGCTTTATCTCGTTCACCTTCAGCGATGATCCTGGACTGGGCGGCTTTTGCAGTTTCTACTTTTTGTTGCTCAATCTGACGTTTAGCAGATTCATCTCTTTGAGCCTCTAACCGTTTTTTAAAGGTCGGCTCCAGGACTACATCATCTACGATTACCTGAGAAACTATGATGTTGTTTTCTGTGAGTTCATGAGGAATCCGTTTAGGGACACCGTTTTCTATTACTTTCTCCACAGTATATTTCGTTCGTACTTCTTTAATGGTACGGAGGTCATCCGATTTCTGTATGTCATTGAATACCGTATCCTTGTTTTCAATCTTGATCACAGCATAGGCTCCATCCTTTAGCTGCTCGTCCAGGGTCTGTCGAAAACTCTGCGCTTCCCCTGAGATGTAGTCTTGCGCAGCGAACATATATCCGGTATTGTTGGTTTGTTCTCGTACAGTAGGTATCAAAGTGTTCTGTACCAGGTTTTCCATACTTCGGTATTTGATGGCAAGAGCAATAAAGTCTTCAGGGTCTGTTGGTAATTGAAATCGTCCGGAAAG
This sequence comes from Marinoscillum sp. HNIBRBA16962, assembly GCF_057801515.1. Lineage (NCBI taxonomy): Bacteria > Pseudomonadati > Bacteroidota > Cytophagia > Cytophagales > Reichenbachiellaceae > Marinoscillum > Marinoscillum sp. HNIBRBA16962. The sequence goes on from NZ_CM173603.1 coordinate 2,392,165, forward strand.
TTTTACTTCTGCAGTTACCTGGTCTATGAAACGAATCGGGATAGGTTTCATGACTCCTTCGATCTCCCGATTGCTTTCTTCACTTTCAAGGACTTTTACATCAATGTACTTTTGCCATGGGATGACTTTTGCAAATCCACGAAACTTAATGCCTTGTGTCATTACCACATCTGTGCTGCCGGTAGGGTAAACCAGAAAATACTGATATCCGGGTTCTGCCCAAAAGAATAGATAAGGGAGTAAAATAAATAGTAACCCTACCGAACTGATAGCCAGAGAAACTCTTTTACTAAACATCAGCAGAAAAGGAGGAGCTTTTCGTCTTACTCTTAATTCTCCTTCAAACTCGTCCTTTTCGGCCAGGTTAGGACGTAGATAAAACATAAAAAGCCCGAACAGGAGGGCTATAATTCCTAATGCAATCATGATAAAATAATATTAGTTAAGCGAAATAGATTAGCGGTTCTAAAATAACAGATTACAGGTTAATCCAATGATTTGCTATCATATTTTTCAAGAAAAGCCTCATATTTTCCCAGAAGGTCATTGGCTGAGCTATTCATCACACTCATGCTGTAATAAAATGACAATGCGGTGTTATTAAGGGGATACTTTATCCATTTTGGTTTTTTATGCACTCTTTGAGAGTAGCATTTTTGATGGTCTCAGCTTTTGCCTCAGCATCTAATGATTGTTTGAAGGCGTTTAGACCCAGTGCCAGCAATACCGCAAAAACGACTGACAGAAACTCTATGGCAAGTTGAGAATAAGAGATCCTGGGCATGGCTAATATGGTGAGTTTATACGTCTGCTTCTTCCAATAACAAGATATAATATACAGCCAATGAACGGTACCAGGACAATCAACAAAACCCACAGTACCTTATCATTGGGGTTTTGGAATTCACTTTTTATGACTTCAACTAGTAAAATGAGCCATATCACAAAGAGGCCTATGGTTATTATAAAGAAAAAACTACCCATTGTTTAATGATGATTAGATCGAGATGAAGTTAAGAAATTTTTAGTTTATTCGGAGACGTCCCCCTTCAGGGATGCACGACAGTTTTGCATTCCTGAATGTTCCAAACAATTTTCACACAAAAACGAACTTGCTTATAAACATTCCCCTACACCTCTTTTTCTAAAGGGGAGTATTGGTGTTTTTGTGTAAAAACCTCTTATAGCGCCGGGGTCTTTTTTGCAAAATTGTTGTGCATCCTCCCTTCAGGCGATTAATGGTCTGGAAAAAAGAGGCTGTCTTCTATATAGGAACGCAGCCTCAGTTTCATTTCTGTTTCAGAGATGGTTGCTAAAGAAAGCCCTGCTGAACCATAAAAGTGCAGGCTTCTTTAACTATATCATTGTATTCTCTGCTTTGAAATCGATAATCAGCATTTTTCCCGGTTTGGAATAGGAACAGATCTGGCATCAGCTCTTCAAGATTTACATACCCTGCCAGTACATACCGGGTTTCTTCACCCTCAATGACAACCGGTTCAGGTAATAGTTTGTAGATGTAAAGGTCATCCTTTTTAGCAGGGTCCACTGAGCTTATGCCTTCTACTTTGTCCCGTAGATATCTTCCGATAAGCGTTGATTTTTTCTCTTCTTCCTCATTACTACCAAATTCTCGCTCATAAGCTGTTTTAGGTTCTTCTACCTCTTTTTGGAAAATTGCTTTGTAGTCAGAGTTTTTAAAGTATCCAAAAGTGATTTCCCCGGCGCGATCCCTTTCTATATCTCCGCTGGTCAGCTTTGTTTGATAGAATTTGATCTTCTCCTCTATAGCAAGTGTATCCTCATTGAGCTGCTGACTGTAGTCTTTAAACATCATGAGTTCATCTTCATCAAACCCCTCAGGATAGAAATGAATACCTCTTTTTTCAAACACATATTTAAAAAACTGCTTTTCGTTTATGTAAGAATGTTCCTTTTCTATGATCATCTCTTTATCAAGCTGAGGAAAGTATAAGGTAAACCATCCTATTTGATCTGTTTTCGGGTAGTCAGTAGAATAATAGTCCTCCTTCACGGTAAGGATGGTTTCGCCAGCTTTGTTGTTTACTGCCAGGTCCGCTGTTTTTATCAGGCTGAGCTTTCCTTCATAGGTTGCTACCAGCTTTTTGTCTTTTTGGATTTCTCCTTTTTTCACTTTGTATTTCTGAGCATATAGCGAAAGAGTCAGGAGAGTTAAGAAAAGTAATAGGACATGTTTTTTCATCGTTTAAAAAGGTTATTTGGTTAATATTCTAATTTAACTCAATTACCTCGATAATAAATTTTGCATATAATTGTTCTAAGGAAGGAATGAAGATGGAAAACCGATAAATGGCACGATCAATTGTGGAGCAATTGCCTCAAAAAGCGAAAACCCTCCGAAGTGGAGGGTTTTCATGATCTATATTATGTTGGAATTGAATTTACATCATTCCGCCCATGCCGCCTGGCATTCCACCACCTGGCATTCCGGCAGGAGCTGATTCTTCTTCCGGATGATCTGCTACTACACACTCGGTAGTCAATAGGAGTGAAGCAATAGAAGCTGCGTTCTCCAGTGCAAGTCGAGTTACTTTAGTAGGATCGATGATACCAGCCTTGAACATGTTTACATATTCTCCGGTGGCAGCGTTGAATCCATAGTCATCTTTTCCACTGATCACGGCATTTACCACTACAGAAGCTTCTCCACCAGCGTTTTCAACGATGGTTCTCAGAGGAGACTGGATCGCATTGTAAACGATTTTCACACCGGTTGTCTGGTCGAGGTTATCAAGCTCCAGGCTTTCTATGGATTTAAGCGCACGAATAAACGCTACGCCACCTCCAGCCACGATACCTTCCTGTACAGCAGCTCTGGTAGCGTGCAGGGCATCGTCTACCCGGTCTTTCTTCTCTTTCATCTCTACCTCAGTAGCAGCACCTATGTAAAGGATCGCTACACCACCTGAAAGCTTGGCAAGTCTTTCCTGCAGTTTTTCTTTGTCGTAATCTGAAGTAGTGTTTTCGATCTGTGATTTGATCTGGTTGACTCTGGCTTCAATATCCTCTTTTTTACCAGCGCCATTTACGATGGTAGTGTTGTCTTTATCGATATTGATCTTCTCAGCAGTACCCAGGTAGTCGAGGGTAGCGTTTTCCAGTTTGTAACCTCTCTCTTCAGAGATCACTGTACCGCCTGTCAGCACGGCTATGTCTTCCAGCATTGCTTTTCTTCGGTCACCAAAGCCAGGGGCTTTCACTGCAGCTATTTTGAGTGAGCCTCTGATCTTGTTGACTACCAGGGTAGCCAGAGCTTCACCTTCCACATCTTCAGCAATGATCAGCAAGGGCTTGCCTGTCTGAGCTGTAGCTTCAAGAATAGGAAGCAATTCTTTCATGTTAGAAACCTTTTTATCGTAGATCAGGATGTAGGGGTTTTCTAACTCAGCTTCCATTTTCTCAGTGTTGGTCACAAAGTATGGAGAAAGGTAACCCCGGTCAAACTGCATACCTTCTACAGTTTTCACTTCAGTTTCAGTACCTTTTGCTTCCTCTACAGTGATCACACCGTCTTTTCCTACTTTGTCCATTGCATCGGCAATCATTTTTCCGATCTCAGCATCGTTGTTAGCTGATACGGAAGCCACCTGAGAGATCTCTTCAGAAGTGCTGATGTCTTTTGACTGGGAACGTAGGTTTTTGACTACCTCTATTACTGCCTTGTCGATACCTCTTTTAAGGTCCATCGGGTTAGCGCCGGCAGCTACGTTTTTGATACCATGACCGAAGATAGATTGTGTAAGCACAGTCGCTGTGGTAGTACCATCTCCTGCATCGTCAGCCGTTTTAGAAGCTACTTCCTTCACCAACTGGGCACCCATGTTTTCGATTGGCTCCTTCAGCTCGATCTCTTTAGCTACTGATACACCGTCTTTTGTTACAGTGGGTGCACCAAATTTCTTATCAAGAATTACGTTTCTTCCTTTTGGTCCCAGGGTTACTTTTACCGCATCAGCAAGGATGTCAACACCTTTTTTGATGCTGTCTCTTGCTTTGGAATCAAAGAATATATCTTTAGCCATTGTTTTTTATATTTTAAGTTTTAGAAATAAGGTTTGATGTTTATACTATTCCGTAGATGTCATTTTCTTTCATGATCAAATACTCTTTGCCATCGATGGTGATCTCAGTGCCGGAGTATTTTCCATAAAGTACATGGTCGCCTACTTTTACATTGATGGGCTCGTCTTTCTTACCAGTACCAATTGCGACAATCTCACCTCTTTGAGGCTTTTCTTTAGCGGTATCAGGGATGATGATACCTGAAGCAGTTTTTTCTTCTGCTGCCGCTGGTTCTACCAGAACTCTATCGGCAAGTGGTTTGAAATTAACTTTTGACATTGTTATTAATTTTTATGGTTAGTTAATTTTTAATGTTTGACAAATGCTATGGTAGCATTAAATATGCCAAACTGGCTGAACGTCTCCGTGTCAGTTTTTCAGGGTAAAAACCTGACAAAATATCAGTTTCGTCGAAAAAAATGTGTCAGACTGCCTGTCAGTATTGTCATTTAGAGATTTGTACTGTAAATTTTATATCAAAACATGCGAGTATGGAGCAATTAAAACATGACTGGTTGACTGATGGAATGATTGATTATGAGTACAAAAAATATGTACTGCTTGCATATATACAGGATATTAAGAAGCGATTTAATCTGACTGAACTTTACCCTTTTCTTTCAGACCTTGTGTTTCATTACCGTAATCTTCAGAAAATAAAGGAAAACAAAGAGGTCATTTATGAGAGCTTTCCGAAAAGTATCAGTAAGGCGGACTTCAGGAAGCTTAAATTCAGCTATAACCGAATGATTAAAGACGATGAGTTGATGAAAGAAATAGAGGATATCATAGCATTTGCCATACCTCAGCTTGAGAATACTATAAATGAAGGAAAAGAGCTCTATGAGTTTGTGGAGGAAAATCTGGAAATATCTCCTGTGGGCCTGGTACCAATCTACTTAAAGGAAGGTTATTTTCTGATCAATCAGGATGCCGGGCGGGAGGTGAATGTATTCAGGTACCAGGTATCGGTTTTTGAAAATTCCAATGAGACGTACAGGGGAATTAGCACTACATATATTAGCGATGACTTCAGGGACATTTCAAGGTCATGCGAACAAATCAAGCTGGATCTCATTAAGCGATTTACAGAATTACCCAATCCAGCCACTTACCTCATAGTAAGCAAGATGAAATTCCCTATGCCTCAGACGCTGCTGCCTGTAGCGAAGCGTCTTCTGGTTCGTACTGTTACGGGGGTTAGTTAATTAGTTAGCAGAATCTGCCGGCTCCAGGTTGAGGTCTTCGCCTGCTCCTTCAGTATTCTCCATATTGAGGTCTTCCAGTGACTGGTCTCTGGTAGATCCGTCAGTTGGCTGGATAGACTGTGGCAGGATAGATTCCTGTGCATTCTCCAGGTTAGGAGAGGTTTGAATATTGTTCTCTTGTTTGGAAGCCACGAAGTTTGTAGACATGGTGAGAACCAGCAGGGCGATAGCAAATCCCCAGGTCAGTTTTTCCAGAAGATCACCGGTTTTCTTTACACCCATGATCTGTGTAGAGCCTGCGCCGCCAAATTGGCTACTCAACCCACCACCTTTGGGGTTTTGTGCAAGTACTACTAAAACCAACAACAGGGCCACTAAAATGATTAAAATAACTATCAGTCCGTACATCTTCTACTTTAATTTCTCAATGAGACCCGCAAAGTAAGATTTTTTTTCCGGGAATTTCAACATTAATGCTTTGTAAATTTCAGAAGCCCGCTCTTTTTTTCCTTGTTGCAAATAGATCTCTGCCAGGTATTCAGAGGCAATTTCAGGATGGAAGGCAGTGCTTTCTCCTGATAAGTCTTCTTCATTTTTTGTCTTGCCGCCCGCCGGGGAAATGGAAGGGTTATTTTTTATAAAATTGGATATAATGGCGTTCTGATCAGTCTTTCGGGGATCGCCTTTGTCGTCTTTCTTATCGTCTTTCTTTGTGCTTTTACTATCCGTTTTTTTAGAACCTGTCTTCTTTCCTGCCCCTTTGCTGGTAGTAGAGGTTGTTTTTTTTGTAGCGGAGGGCTTCTTTTTGGCTGTGCTCTTTGTCGTACTGGTTTTTTTGGTAGGCGCAGTGGAACTACTACTTTTAGCAGGTGATTCTTTTTGTCGGTTGCCTCTGGCAGAGCGTGATTCAGCAGCCTTCCTGAGGGGCTCATCTTCTTTATCTTTTTCTTCCTGCTTCTCCTTTTTTACTGGTGACTGGCCTTTCTTCTCAGCTTTCTTCAGCGCTTCATCTACTGCCTCTTCTTCTTCGAACTGCCGCTCATACTCCATAAACTTCTCCCTGCTTACTTTCAGCTCTTCCATATCCCGGTAAAGCTCGTCAATCAGTTGATCCAGGCTATTGCTTTGATCGGCTGCCGAAGGTCCGTCGGTTAACTTCTCTGAATCCTGATCTTGTGGAGAGACAGGTCTTGTTTTTGGTTCAGAAGTGGATTTGGGAGTTTCTTTCTTTTTCCCGGCAGGGACCTCTCTTTCCGGTTTGGTCCTCGTTTCCGGTTTAGGTTTTGAAGGTTTAGGTTTTGAAGGTTTATCAACATCGCCCCCTTTTACCTCTACATTTGAAACAGTGCTCCGGGTAGGAGGGGTGAGGTCACTTCTGGGGTTGCTTTTGATCTTACTTTGGATCGAAGCTGATTTCTTTTCTTTTATCTCTGCTGAGCGATCACGTTCATGGTCTGCCTCGTGCGATTCGTGCACGCTTATAGGGCTCAGAAAAATAAGCTCGTCATTGAGGTATCTTTTGAGGAGAGCCCGATCCGTGGCATATATGGCAGCCGAACTGATATATTTACCTGACTGCCTGGTTTTTTTTATTTTACCAGCCTTGGCTAAAAGCGTACGGGCACTCTGAAAATATGGAAAATCCGTAATGATATCTTCCAGGTCTTCTAGCGCCTGATCGTTCAGATCTGCGGGTTTTCTCAGATATTCAATGAATCTTTGCTTATTCACGTGAAAAATTGGTCTTTGATTAAATCTAAATTAAGAAAAATTACCAATTTGCCACAGAAGCATTGAAGATATCCAATACTATCTGGTCAAATATCTCTTCAACAAACTCCTGTTCATTTGAAGAAAGGTCTGTGGTATTTTGGTCATAATCTACAAAAAATGAGAATCTTTTCTCAAAGTCGAACTCATCATCCTTAGTATTTATGTAACTGGCGAAAACGGTGATAGTTACCCGGGATAGTGCAGATACATCACCACGGGTGTTATTTCCTGAAGCTGTAGCTGATACTGGAGTCACTGTATAATCTTCAATATAACCATCTATTTGCAAGTCTCCATTTTCCTCTACCACTGTCAGGCTGGTATTCTGCTGATAGTAGTCCTTAATCTTTTCAGTAAAAGTAGCGCTCATAGTAGCCGGGCCCAGCGGGGCGTTGTTATAAAAGGGCTGAATGGAGATTGTTTTTACGTCGGGAGAAATGGAAGCGCCCGTAAAACTATAAACCCCACATCCATGAAGTCCCAGCAACCCTGTAATCAGAAGACTAGTTATTATCAATCTCATATTGCTTTATCTTTCTGTAAAGTGTACGCTCAGAAATTCCAAGGTCCCTGGCCGCATACTTCCTTTTATTGTTGTTTTTTTTGAGAGCCATAATGATCATCTCCTTTTCCTTTTTCTCTAACGAAAGGGAGTCTTCATCCTCAGCTTCGTGGGTAATGTCTTCTATTCCCAGATCTCTTTCCTCACCATTTGAGTCAATCAATAGTGGTTTGTAGCTGTTATCAGCTGAAGGTTCCTCTGAAGACACCGGAGAGTCTACATCCCCTAGTAAACGTTCATGCTGAGATAAAATTTCGCTTCGTGATACGTTTCCGCTTAGAATATCATGAATCAATGATTTCATCTCGGCCATATCCTTTTTCATGTCAAAGAGGACTTTGTAGAGAAGGTCCCGCTCCGAGAAGTTTTCGGTATTATCCTTTTTATCAACCAGTGCCGGAAGGTAGGAGGTGGTCTTTGGTAAATATTTCAGCAGGGTGTCGCTGTCTATCTCCCGGTCCATCTCCAGGACACTCATTTGTTCCACGAGATTTTTCAATTGCCGTATATTTCCAGGAAATCTGAACTTCATCAGCATATCCTGGGCCGCTTCATCCAGAAAAATGGGTTTGGTTTTGTATGTTTCCGAAAAGTCTGTTGCAAATTTCCTGAAGAGCAACAGGACATCATTGCCCCGGTCCCGTAGAGGCGGCACTACAATGGGTACCGTATTAAGTCTGTAATAGAGGTCTTCACGAAATTTATTTTCCCGAATGGCCTCCGAGAGGTCTACATTGCTGGCTGCTATGATCCTCACATCTGTTTTCAGAACCTTGGATGACCCCACTTTGATAAACTCACCGTTTTCAAGAACACGAAGAAGACGGGCCTGGGTGCTCACAGGCATTTCACCGATCTCATCCAGAAAAATGGTGCCGCCATTGGTCACTTCAAAATAACCCTTTCTGGATTCATGGGCTCCGGTAAAAGAGCCTTTTTCATGTCCAAAAAGCTCGGAATCTATGGTGCCTTCCGGTATTGCTCCACAGTTTATGGCTATAAACTGACCATGCTTGCGATGGGAGAGGCTATGTATGATCTTGGAAAATGACTCTTTCCCTGCTCCGCTTTCTCCACTGATAAGCACACTCATGTCAGTAGGGGCTACCTGCATGGCAATGCGAATGGCATTGTTGAGTTTGGGGGAGTTTCCTATGATCTCAAAGCGCTGCTTTACAGACTGTATTTCCGAATCTACTCTATAATCCATGTTGTAAGGTTGCTTGCGCAGAAACTACTTTACCAAATAGTGTGGCAGCGGTGCAGTCATAAATTTTAACGTGTACATACTGACCTTTGTTGGTACCGTCATTTTTAAATATGACCACTTTATTGGCCGAATTTCTTCCTTGGAGATCATTCTCTGACCTCTTGCTTGTACCCTCTACCAATACTTTGAAAGTCTTACCAATATCACGTTTGTTTCGCTCCAGGGATAGTTTCTGCTGCCTGGAAATGATCTCCTGCAGGCGACGTTTTTTTACATCCGGGGGAATGTCATCTTTATATTTTTTTGCTGCCAGCGTACCAGGCCTTTCCGAATAAAAGAACATGTAGGAAAAGTCATATTTGACATAGTCCATAAGTGTGAGCGTGTCTTTGTGCTCATCTTCGGTTTCAGTACAAAAACCGGCAATCATGTCAGAGCTGATGCCGCAACCATCCCCCAGGATTTCTCTGATCGCATCTACCCGGTTGATGTACCATTCCCGGTCGTAGGTGCGGTTCATTAGTTCAAGGACTCGAGAGTTGCCACTTTGCGCGGGCAGGTGGATGTATTTACAGATGTTTTCATACTTTTTCATTGTATGAAGCACCTCATCAGTGATGTCTTTAGGGTGAGAAGTGGAGAACCGGACCCTGAGATCAGGGTGAACCCTGGCCACCATTTCCAAAAGATTGGCAAAGTTGATCACTTCGCTTACCTCTTGCTTTTCAAGCTTTGCCTTGTTGTTTTCTTCTGCAGACCATTTGTATGAATCTACATTCTGGCCTAAAAGAGTAACTTCTCTGTATCCTTTATCGAAAAGGTCTTGTGCTTCAGCCACGATCGAATGCGGATCACGGGACCGCTCACGTCCGCGGGTAAATGGCACCACACAAAATGAACACATGTTGTCACATCCCCGCATGATGGAAATGAAAGCTGTCACTCCGTTGGAGTTAAGCCGGACGGGGGATATATCTGCGTAGGTTTCTTCCCTGGAGAGGAAAGTGTTTACTCCTTTTTCTCCGTCTTCCGCTTTTTTTACCAGTTTAGGCAGGTCTCTGTATGCGTCCGGACCTACTACCAGGTCAACGATTTTTTCTTCATCGAGCAGCCTGGATTTTAATCGCTCCGCCATACACCCGAGTACTCCGATGGTGATCTCAGGACGCTCTTCTTTTATTTTATTAAACTGATTAAGTCGTTTCCTGACGGTAAGCTCGGCTTTTTCGCGGATAGAACAGGTATTGAGCAGGATCACATCCGCACTTTCAAATGATGCAGTGGTGTCGAAACCTTCCTTTTTAAGGATCGAGGTTACGATTTCACTGTCCGAGAAGTTCATTTGACACCCGTAACTTTCTATGTAAAGCTTCCGGGCTTTTTGATTATGACTTTCCTCTGAGATCTTTACTCCACAGCTCTCATCATTCTTGTTCTCCTCTTTTTTATCCAGGATATCGATATCCGCAATCACCTGTGTCATACTCATTTTTTTAATTCGGAGTGCAAAGATAAAGGATCAATCGGAAGTGAGTGACATTTTGTCAGTAATTTGGTGGGCAGTTTTGGTTATTGGTTAATTAGTGATTGGTGAATTGGTTGATTAGTGATTGGTGAATTGGTTGATTAGTGATTGGTGAATTGGTTGATTAGTGATTGGTGAATTGGTTGATTAGTGATTGGTGAATTGGTTGATTAGTGATTGGTGAATTGGTTGATTAGTGAATTGGTTGATTAGTGAATTGGTTGATTAGTGAATTGGTTTATCGGTAAGCAGTAACCGGTGGTCGGTAAACGGTGATCGGTATGTCGGTGGTCGGTATTCGGTAAACGGTGATCGGTGTGTCGGTGATCGGTAATCAGACAGTAGGCAGTGTGGGTAGTCGGCAGTAAGCAGTGGCAGTAGGCAGTTAATTGGTGATTGGTTGATTAGTGGATTGGTGATTGGTGATTAGGTGGTGGATTGGTGATTAGTAATCGGTAGGCAGTGGCAGTAGGCAGTAGGCAGTTAATTGGTGATTGGTCCAAAGTCAATAGTCAAAGGTCAGTGGTCGGTAATTGGTGAGTCGGTGGTCAGTAGTGGTGGGTGATCAATCCCCCCTATAATCCCCCAATGCTCTTAAGTTAAGGTCACTCCAGAATGGAGTCTTTGGTAAAAAGAGCATTCCCGCATTAATAATCCATAGATTCCATACTGGAATGACTGATCTGTGAATTTACAACCTTAACTTAAGAGCATTCATAATCACCCCAGGGGACTAGATGTAATGCTCAAGGTGCAAACCCGTAACTCGTCAACCTTCGCAACCCGCAACTCGCCAATTTACGTTGGGTTATCTTCTTTGGAAGCGGAGAGGCTAAATCCTACGTTTACAGTATTGTATATGAACTTATCTTTGGCTTTATCCATGACAGAAGCCTCATCTCCATACATAAGCCCCCAATCTGTGCGATCGATATTGAACTTGGCCTCTGCTTTGAGTTGATCTCCACCCATGCTGACCTTTGCCGGGAATTTTACGCTTTTTGTGGTACCCCGCATTGTCAGATTTCCGGTTATGTAGTGGGTAGGGTTATTTATCATAAACTCACTCATAGTAGCCGGAGTATAATCAGACTCAAATTGCTCTTTATCCTGAATATTGATCGTAGAATCAAATGGTATCACTTCCACTATTTCGAAAGTGGCATCTGGGTATTGCTCAGCGGCAAAAAAATCATCTGACATCAGGTGACCGGTTAGCTTTTTGTAATTGTCACTTCCTTTCTCCAGGTCCTTGTCTTCCAGGGATTTAATGTCTATGGTAATGCTTCCGCCGGTGATCTTCCCATCATTTACCGCTATGAACCCTTCTGATAGGTTTATGATGCCATTATGCTGGCCTGTTGGCTTGCTTCCGATCCAGGTGATCACAGATTGTTTAGTGTCCACCTCGTACGTTAATGCAGCTTCTGAAATGTCAGAAGCCTCTATCGCGTCACCCACTTCAGCATCCTGTCCTTTTTTCTTTTGCCCACATGCGATCGCTCCAAAAATTATTATAAGCGTTATCAATACGTTCAGGAAGTTGGTTCTCATGATCAGTTGGTTTTATGGTCTTAAAAACATTACCTTAACGATCAATTAGTCAGTTCTGTTTTATTAAAAATGATATATTTATGGCACTGGTAGTTCCGGTTAGAGGTTTTGATCCCATTTTTGGTAAAAATTGTTGGTTGGCGCCTAATGCTACTATAGTAGGAGAGGTGACGATGGGCGAACAATGCACCGTGTGGTTCAATGCGGTAGTGAGAGGCGATGTTAATTACATAAAAATAGGGGATAGGACCAATATTCAGGATAACGCGACTATTCATGGTACTTACGAAAAAGCTCCTACAAACATTGGGAATGATGTTTCCATAGGACACAACGCCATAGTTCATGGCTGTACGTTGGAGGACCAGGTTTTGATCGGTATGGGTGCCATGGTCATGGATGGCGCGGTGGTAAAGACAGGTGCGATCATTGCTGCAGGTGCCGTAGTGCTGGAAGGTACTGTCGTGGAGGAGCATACGATCTATGCAGGAGTGCCGGCCAGGAAAGTGAAGAAGGTGGAGGGAAAAAACCGGGAGATGCTTCTTAGAATTGCCAATAATTATGTGAAGTATGCCGGGTGGTTTGGTGATCGGTGAATTGGTGATTGGTGATTGGTAATCGGTGTGTAGGTAATCGGTGGTCGGTAATTAGTAGGCAGTGGCAGTAAGCAGTAGGAGTTAATTGGTGATTGGTTTATTGGTGATTAGTGGGTTGGTGATTGGTTTATTGGTGTGTCGGTGGTCGGTGATCAGTGATCAGTAATGAGTAGCAGTGGTGGGGCCAAAGTCAATAGTCAAAGGTCAAAAGTCGGTGATCAGTAGGCAGTTTAATTGGTGATTGGTTGATTAGTGATTAGTGGGTTGGTGATTGGTGGGTTGGTGATTGGTGGGTTGGTGATTGGTGATTGGTGATTGGTGGGTTGGTGATTGGTGGGTTGGTGATTGGTGGGTTGGTGATTGGTGGGTTGGTGATTGGTGGGTTGGTGATTAGTGGATTGGTGATTAGTGGATTGGTGATTAGTGGATTGGTGATTAGTGGATTGGTGATTAGTGGATTAGTGGATTGGTGATTAGTGGATTGGTGATTAGTGGATTGGTGATTAGTGGATTGGTGATTAGTGGATTGGTGATTAGTGGATTGGTGATTAGTGGATTGGTGATTAGTGGATTGGTGATTAGTGGATTGGTGATTAGTGGATTGGTGATTAGTGGATTGGTGATTAGTGGATTGGTGATTAGTGGATTGGTGATTAGTGGATTGGTGATTAGTGATTAGTAATTAGTAATTAGTAATTAGTAATCGGTAGGCAGTGGCAGTTGCAGTCGGCAGTAATCAGTGTGTGATCAGTGATTGGTAGGCAGTAAATTGGTGATTGGTTTATTGGTGTGTCGGTGGTCGGTGATCAGTGATCAGTGATGAGTAGCAGTGGTGGGGCCAAAGTCAATAGTCAAAGGTCAAAAGTCGGTGATCAGTAGGCAGTGGCAGTAGGCAGTTTATTGGTGATTGGTTGATTAGTGATTAGTGGGTTGGTGATTGGTGATTGGTGGATTGGTGATTAGGTGATTGGTTTATTGGTGATTGGTGATTGGTGATTGGTTGATTGAGTTAGTGGTCAATGGTCAAATGGTCAGTTTAGTTTTTGGTTTAAATGGATTAAAAAATGATAGAAAGGCCGCAGGCAAATGAGTACTCTAATTTCTACAAAGGGTATATAGACGCTGTTCCGGAAGGGGACATTATAGAGATCTTGAAGGATCAGGAGCTTCAGTTTAGCAGGTTTATTCAGGAAATTCCTCAAGGTAAGCTGGATTATGCTTATGACCATGACAAGTGGACTGTTAAGGAAGTTATTGGTCATATCATAGATACGGAACGAATTATGGCAAGCCGAATTCTACGTTTTTCGAGAGAAGATAAAACCTCGATGCCCGGGTTTGACCAAAATGAATATGTCGCAAGGGGTGATTTTAAAATGCGTGAATTATCTTCCCTTGTGAATGAATTTCATCATTTGCGGTTAAGTAATATAGCGCTCATTAGTTCGCTTCCGGTTGAGAAAACTTCCAATACCGGAGAAGCAAATAAGGTGGTTTTTTCCGTGCGTGCTCTGATCTACATTTTGGCGGGGCATTTGGAGCATCACTGGTTTATTCTGAAAGAAAAATACTTAAATCAATACCATTAAGATAAGGTCACTCCAGTCATGGAGTCCTTGATCAAATTGAGCATTTTCGTTTTATAATACATAGATTCCATTGCTGGAATGACTGATTCAGTGAAATTTCAACCTTATCTTAATGGTATTAATTCTTAAATTAACAACCTATGAATTTTCTTGTAAGACTTCTACTTTCGTCCCTGGCGGTTATCATTGTTTCTTATATCCTGCCAGGAGTGTACATTGAAAGTTTTCTCACGGCAGTGGTTTTGGCTCTGTTGCTTTCTCTGCTCAATGTTACTTTAAAGCCGATACTAATTATTTTCACTATCCCACTTACGGTTGTGACCTTGGGGTTATTCTTACTCGTAATCAATGCTTTAATGATCCTTTTAGCGAATGCTATTGTTCCGGGATTTGTTGTAGAGGGTTTTTGGTGGGCGCTTTTGTTTAGCCTGTTGCTTTCATTGACAAATGCACTTATTAGTGATATCAGTGGTACGAATAAGGAACGGTGAGCGGTGGATAGTGATTGGTGATTAGTGGATTGGTGATTAGGGATTGGTGATTAGGGATTGGTGAGTCAGTGATCAATCCCCCTATAATCCCCCCAAGGGGATAGATGTAGGATGACAACCCCGCAACACCCAGAAGCCAATAGCCAGCGTCAGAAGTATACGGGACACTCGGGGTCTTTCTTGTAATTTCTCAGCTTGATGCGGTAATTGAGCAGGATCTCATGGGAGCCCGTAGTTTCAGTTGTGATTTCACTGGTGTTAGCATCATAAGCATAGCCTACCCGTAGGTTTTCATTCAGGATGAGCTGGCCAATAAACGTAATCTCAGCCGAGTTTCTGACACTGATCCCCGCATAAGCAATGTCATCAAAGATCGCTATCGCAGTAAGGTCATAAGCGAGTCTGTTTTGCTCCTGCGCTCTTATCAGTACCGAAGGGCTGAGTTTTACATTGCTGGCAATAGGGAAGATGATCCCTCCTGTAGCGTAGTAATACCGGCTTTCCCTGGCATCCGATATATCAGAACCTGCTTCGTCATACACATAGGCTTTGTTTTCCAATATATAAGGTACGGAAATGCCCAAATACATATTAGGGTTGGCAAAATACAGTCCGGTACCAAAGTTTGGTGTAAATCGATTCTGTACTCCGGTTAATGTAGGGTCTTGCTGGTCAAACAGGTCGAGGTTATTGAAATTTGAAGTTCTGCTGTCAAACCCACCCTGAAGCCCCATTGCAAGAATACCCACACCGGTTTTGATCTTGTATGCATAGCTACCGTAAACCGAGTAGTTTTCATGAACACCAATCTCATCTCTGGTAGCCTGAAGCCCTACTCCGATCCGGTTAGACATTAGCGAAGTGTGTGCTGTAAATGCCTGAAAGACAGGTGCACCGTCTATGTTGATCCATTGCTCTCTGTGAACGGCTATAACGGAAAGCACATTTAAGCTCCCTGCATAAGCCGGATTCAACAGCAGTCCATTGAATGGATACGTGGAGGTTAAAGCCCGGAGTTGTGCAGAGGCAACAAACCCCGAGATAACCAGAATTCCTGCAAATAAATATCTCTTTACACCCATTTGAGTTCCTAATTTAACGAACTAACTCTAAATAACCCTGAACTACATCAGATCCATCGCCTTTATCGACGAAATAGAAGTATGTGCCGACAGGCAGCTTCAATCCTTGTCTTCCCACGTTGCTAAGCCCTTCAAACCGAACATCGATGTTATTGTATCCTTTATTTTCCCATACCATCGATCCATCTCTGTTGTAAATGGATACTCTGTTATCAGGGAAATATTCGATACAGTCGATAAAGAAGTAGTCATTTCTTCCGTCGTTATTGGCAGACAATCCGTTGTAGATTTTGATAGCCGTAGGTATTTCAAACTCCCCTGAATAGGTACACCCGTTGGTCACTGTAAACTCTACAAACCACCTGCCCGGCTCGGCATCAATCAGATTTTTATCACCGCTGGTAGATTCAAGTCTCAGATTTCCGTTAGGATCATACCAGCTTATTGAGCTGATGCCCAACTCTTCACTTGCCGGCCAGTTTTCAGGTCTGTCCAGAAGCACAGATGCTCTTCCATTGTGCTGAACGATACCTCCTGATTCATCCCTGATACACGACGAATTGGTCACATCTATAATGAAGTCAGGATTTATGATGGCATTGGTAATGGTCACACGTCCCAGGTCTGATTCGCAACCGGTACGAATGTTGGTTGCCCTTACGAGATATGTGGTGGTATCCAGTGCGAAGACCTCACTACCAGTATCTACTAACGTGTTAGGATCATCTTCTCTGTACCATTCAAATTCATATCCCGTTGCCTGGCCATCTACTCTTGCAATTGCATTACCATTCGGCACCTGACAGTTTGTTCGGTTAGATACCACGGTAATGGATGGGATAGCAGGTGGTTTGGTTCCATCCATCATGTTGAACTCTGCCTCGGACGTACAGCCTGTAGAAATGTCAGTAGCCACTACGGTGTAAACGCCGATCGCTAATGAATCCATTGAGGTAATATTAGTCACATCATCACTATCGCCACCTGGAAGGAGGGACATGGATGCTCCAGTTCCTAAATACCAGTCAAATCGATATTGAGACAATGGTTTATCTGAATAACCTATGGTTGCCCGGCCATCTTCCATTCCCGGATAGCAAATGGTAACGTTATTGACAATATCTACCCGGAATACAGGGAATTTAGAGTTATCCGGCATATGAACAAGCTCTATTCCCGTACAGAATGCATCGGTATTGTCAGTTACATATACAGTGTAATATACTTCTTCCCCTCCGGCAAGGCCTTCATACAATGTACCTGTAAAGTCAGCTGATCCAATTGTTGGTACGGTTCCATTGTTTTGATAATCATCGTAAACTTGCCGCCCATCAAACCAGTAGAAGTTGAAATCTGATCTTGCTTTTCCTCTACGCAGCAGCTCCTCGGATGCAACGTTGATGGAGACCGCTGCTTTCCCGTTCGGGTTGATACAGCTTGTATTTCCTGACACGGAGGTAACAAGTGGGATAGGGCTTAGAGGATCCGCACCCAATATAAAGTCCCTGCTATTGGTACATCCTGTAGCCAGGTCTGTAACCGTTACAGTATAAGTACCTTCAGCCAGGTTTACTGCAGCTATACTATCAGGCTCGATTACGTTTCCGACTGAATCTCTCCACTCAAAGTCATACAAGCTGCCGTCCTGAGAACCATTTGCTGCTACCTCGATAAAACCGTTCGGATTGTTTGGATCACAGTTTTCATTTGGTAAGAAATCTACCATGGTGATCACCGGAGGTGTGGTATTATCCTCAATGGTGATCTGGTAAGGGTCAGATTGACAACCGGTAGCAATGCTTGTGGCGATCACGTAATAATCACCAGGTGTTACATCGTAACCTGAGGCTGCAAAAGAGAGGATCGGGTTTGCACTATCCTGTACAGGAGCATTTCCCAGCGTAGGGTCAGCATCATAAAACGCATAAGTATAGTCCGCCAAAGTACCTGCACTCATTTGAGTAACCTCGTAGAAGGCATCAGATGGATTACAGCTGGTCATCCCGGCAGAATCTATTGCCACAATGCGCGGCTCTTGAGGTACATTCTGCAGTGTGAACTGCCCTGTAGCACTACAGCTTGAGATGAGGCTGGTCACTTCTACTTCATACCTGCCCGGAGCCTGACTGGTCAATGAGTCATCCGTGCTTAATACCCCACCGGTTCTGTTACCGGAACCGTCTACTGCATACCACTCAAAGGTGTAAAGCGAATCCACCACTATGTTATCGGCGGTAGCCAGTAAGATGCCATTCGGCGCTGCTGTAGCTGAGCAGGTACTGTCTGCCTGTACCTGTGCAATGCTCACCGCCGGTGTCAGTAGGTCATCTACCACGTCAAATTGCACCAGTTGCGATTCGCAATTGGAATCATTTAGTCTGATAGAAGCGAAGTAAGTACCCGCTAAAAGGCTATCCATGCGCAATGGTGTACCCGGAACAGGATCTACCATCACAGTGGTGCCATCAGACTCATAGAACGTTGCAGTAAAGTTGTTCACCAGGTTCAGTGAGTCTGCCGAGTTATTGACACTCAGGTTAACCCCCTGATAACGTACTCTAAGGATCTTAAAGCCACCACTTCCCTGAGTAGTACATAAGTAGTTACTTTTTGTGGAGTAGTCTATTAAGACAGGACGATCAGGTTCGTTAATTACATCCACTTCCTGTGTATAGGTACAGTTGTTAGTAATGTCAGTGACGGTCACTGTGTAGGTATCCTCCGGAACATCAGCCAGCAGTTGATTTCCTGCTACCGGAGTTCCTCCACCGTCTACCCAGGAGAAGGTGTAGTCTCCATTGTTGGCTGCATTTCCATTAATAGAAAGGATCTCTATAGAGCCTACAGCATTTGTTCCATCCACACAGTTGGTGTTTGGCACCATATTGAGGGAGTCGATGATCGGTTTGACGCTATGATCCAGGATATTCACATTGATGGTTGTGGCACAGCCATTCAGAGAAGTAGCTGTAATGGTGTAGGTATCCTCACTCAGATCACTGAAGGTGGTTGAAGCTCCGGCCAAAGCAGGGGTATAAGGAGATGCATTACCATCTATGGTTGAACCACCTGCAGAACTAATGCTCCATGTGAAGTTGGACAGGTCAGTTTGAGTTACACCATCCACAACTATGTCATCTGCGTCCAGTTGGATTGCTCCGTTACCAGGATTGTTACAGTCGGTATTGTGCGTGATCTGTGCATCCGGGATGTTGATTACCGGAATATCCTCATTAAGAAGGATCTCAAATGTCCTGATCGTTTCACAACCATCGTTAGGCGAGCCACCGGTTTTTTGAGCGTGGAGCGTATAAAATCCCTCACTCAACCCATCAAGAGTAGTCAGGTCTCCACTCGCATCATTTGCAGTTCCTCTCGATCCCGCATCTACTGGGTAGATCTCATTCGCTGCTGAGATAGAGGTTCCCCTATACCATGTGAGTGTGTAGTCAGCAATAACTGCTGCCGCACCGTCTTCCAGTAATGAGACCTCCAGTGAACCGCTTCCGTCATTGGCTGCATTGTTACATAGGGTAGAAGGGGTTTTACCTGCAAGCTGGATCAGCGGATCCACAGATACATCATCGATGGTGATGTTGATCGCCGTGCTGTTGGTACATCCGGTTACATCGTTAGTGGCTGTAACCGTGTAGGTACCTCCCTCAAGATCTTCGATCCTGTTGTCTGTACTGCCATTAGTGGAAGTTATTGTTCCGGCAAATGCTACCCCGTCTTTCAACCATGAGAAAGAATAATTATCAATAGTATAGACAATGGCATTGTCTTCTCTTACCGAAAGTATTTCTATAAAGCCATTTGGATTGTTACAGTTGTAATTATCGTCAAATGAGATATCCGAAGCTTGATTGATGGTCATGTTAGTCGGATCGGAGAGTACCTCGAAGGTGGTTGTCCTTGTACATGAGAGGTTATCCGTTCCACTGGTTTTTTGAACCACCACGGTATACTGTCCGGCACTTAGGCCATTCATGGTCAGGATATTTGCCCCAACAGCTGATGTTCCGGCATCCGCATTTCCTGAATTTGTACCTGTAGCAGTAGTTTCATCCGCAAGGAACTCAGGGTCAGCAGGTACGCCGGCAGTTGCACCTCTGTACCATTCTACACTGTACTCACCCAGAGTAGCGGTGGCTCCGTCTTCTACAATTCTGATTGTCAGCGAACCATCACCCTCGTTACCACCAGCTCCATTGTCACAGAAAGTGTCAGCAGTTCTGGCAGTCCTCTGAAGATTCGGCTGTACACTTTGATCCTCAATAGTGAATTCATAATTATTATCACTTGGAGGACATCCGGTAGTCAGGTTTTCGATATTCAAAGTATATGTGCCCGGCTCCAGGTTAGAGATGGTGCTGGTATTACCAGTAAAACCATTAGGTCCAGTCCAGTCAAATGAGTAATCAGTAAGTGTTGCATTGATGGTCGCATCTTCCCTGATCTGATTGATCACTATTTCACCATTGTAGCTGCCACTACAGTTTGTATTGTGGGTCGTAGTGTAGTCAGCATCCTGGATGGTTATGGTAGGAGGGTTGTTGTTGATTGTGAACGTAGCATAGTTATCACAACCTTCATTCCCGGTACCCGGAGTATCACCATTGTCTTTTGTGACGAAGACGGTATAAGTACCTGTTTCAAGGCCATTGAGTGTTCTGATGTCTCCACCTACCGTAGCGGAACCGACATTAAGACCACTGGCAGAACCAGCATCATCATGCAGGAAGTTAGCATCGCCGGGACCCGGATAAGAGATATCGGTATAAGACCCTCTGTACCATTCGATGGAGTAGTCAGCCAGTGTGATCGCCGAACCACCATCTTCGGTGATGCTGATGGTAATGTCCCCATCACCAGTGTTGTTGGTGCCATCGCAGTATGTATCAGCTGCTTTAGAGGACAGGTTGATCACCGGATCAACCTGCAGGTCATCAACTACTACATCGATGGTGCCTGTGGCACATTGTGTAGTGTTATGTGAGATATTGAAAGAGTAGGTACCTGCCTCCAGACCAGTAAGCTGGTCATTGGCAATAGAAACACCAGGGTTTGAAGTTCCAATAGCTCCGCCACCTATAGAAGTCCAGTTGATGGTATACGGACTGGCGTTGTTGAGCGCAGTAGGCGTACCGTCTATAATAATCTCATCGATGGTGATAGACCCGTCAGCCGGAGTACAGTTGTCGTTATCTACCACAGCAACGCCAGTGGTCATACTAACCGTAAGTGATGGCTGATCTGTTCCAATGGTGAACGTAGCATAGTTATCACAACCTTCATTACCGTTACCGCTGAGGTCACCATTGTCTTTTGTGACAAATACGGTGTAAGTACCTGCTTCCAGGCCATTAAGGGTTCTGATGTCTCCACCTACAGTAGCAGATCCGACATTGGCACCGCTTGCAGTACCGGCATCATCATGCAGGAAGTTAGCATCACCGGTTCCCGGATAAGAGATATCGGTATAAGAACCTCTGTACCATTCGATGGAGTAATCGGCCAGTGTGATCGCCGAACCACCATCTTCAGTGATGCTGATGGCAATATCTCCATCACCTGTGTTGTTGGTACCGTCGCAGTAGGCATCGGCAGCTTTAGAAGACAGGTTGATCACCGGATCAACTTGCAGGTCATCAACTACTACATCGATGGTGCCTGTAGCACATTGTGTAATGTTATGTGAGATGTTGAAAGAGTAGGTACCTGCCTCCAGGCCAGTAAGCTGGTCATTTGTAATAGAAACCCCAGGGTTTGAAGTGCCAATAGCTCCGCCGCCTATAGAAGTCCAGTTGATGGTATACGGACTGGCGTTGTTGAGCGCGGTAGGAGTACCGTCTATAATAATCTCATCGATGGTGATAGATCCGTCAGCCGGAGTACAGTTGTCATTGTCCACTACAGCCACACCTGTAGTCATACTGACAGTAAGCGTTGGCTGATCTGTTCCAATGGTGAACGTAGCATAGTTATCACAACCTTCATTCCCGGTACCCGGAGTATCACCATTGTCTTTTGTGACGAAGACGGTATAAGTGCCTGTTTCAAGGCCATTGAGTGTTCTGATGTCTCCACCTATCGTAGCGGAACCGACATTAAGGCCACTGGCAGAACCAGCATCATCATGCAGGAAGTTAGCATCGCCAGTACCAGGATAAGAGATATCGGTATAAGACCCTCTGTACCATTCGATGGAGTAGTCGCCCAGTGTGATCGCTGAACCGCCATCTTCAGTGATGCTGATGGTAATATCCCCATCACCAGTGTTGTTTGTGCCATCGCAGTACGTATCAGCTGCTTTAGAGGACAGGTTGATCACCGGATCAACTTGCAGGTCATCAACTACTACATCGATGGTGCCTGTGGCACATTGTGTAGTGTTATGTGAGATGTTGAAAGAGTAGGTACCTGTCTCCAGACCAGTAAGCTGGTCATTGGCAATAGAAACACCAGGGTTTGAAGTTCCAATAGCTCCGCCGCCTATAGAAGTCCAGTTGATGGTATACGGACTGGCGTTGTTGAGTGCAGTAGGCGTACCGTCTATAATAATCTCATCGATGGTGATAGATCCGTCAGCCGGAGTACAGTTGTCATTGTCCACTACAGCCACACCTGTAGTCATACTGACAGTAAGCGTTGGTTGATCTGTTCCAATGGTGAACGTAGCATAGTTATCACAACCTTCATTACCGGTACCTGGGGTATCTCCATTGTCTTTAGTAACAAAGACAGTGTAAGTGCCTGCTTCCAGGCCATCGAGTGTTCTGATGTCTCCACCTACCGTAGCGGAACCGACATTAAGGCCACTGGCAGAACCAGCATCATCATGCAGGAAGTTAGCATCGCCAGTACCAGGATAAGAGATATCTGTGTAAGAACCTCTGTACCATTCGATGGAGTAGTCGCCCAGTGTGATCGCTGAACCACCATCTTCAGTGATGCTGATGGTAATATCCCCATCACCAGTGTTGTTGGTGCCATCGCAGTACGTATCAGCTGCTTTAGAGGACAGGTTGATCACCGGATCAACTTGCAGGTCATCAACTACTACATCGATGGTGCCCGTAGCACATTGTGTAGTATTATGAGTGATAAAGAAAGAGTAAGTTCCAGCACTCACACCAGTGAGTTGATCATCAGTGATAGCTCCAACGCCTGAAGTACCAACTACACCACCCCCAATAGCTGTCCATGTGATAGTGTAAGGACTGGCATTATTGAGTGCGGTAGGTGTTCCGTCTATAGTGATCTCATCGATTCTGATAGATCCATCGGCCGGAGTACAGTTATCATTATCCACTACGGTTAGACCAGTAGTAAGGTTTACAGTAAGCGTTGGCTGATCTGTTCCAATGGTGAACGTAGCATAGTTATCACAACCTTCATTACCGGTACCCGGAGTATCGCCATTGTCTTTAGTGACGAACACGGTGTAAGTCCCTGATTCCAGGCCATTAAGGGTTCTGATGTCTCCACCTACAGTAGCAGAGCCAACATTAGCACCGCTGGCTGTACCGGCATCATCATGCAGGAAGTTAGCATCACCGGTACCCGGATAAGAGATATCGGTATAAGACCCTCTGTACCATTCGATGGAGTAGTCAGCTAGTGTGATCGCCGAACCACCATCTTCAGTGATGCTGATGGCAATATCACCATCACCAGTATTGTTGGTACCGTCGCAGTACGTATCGGCTGTTCTGGAGGACAGGCTGATCACGGGATCAACTTGCAGGTCATCAACTACTACGTTGATTGTACCGGTAGCACATTGTGTAGTATTGTGAGTGATAAAGAAAGAGTAAGTTCCAGCATCAACACCAGTGAGTTGATCATCAGTGATAGCTCCAGCGCCTGAAGTCCCAACTACACCACCCCCGATAGCTGTCCATGTGATGGTGTAAGGACTGGTATTATTGAGAGCGGTAGGTGTTCCGTCTATAGTAATCTCATCGATGGTGATGGATCCATCAGCAGGGGTACAGTTGTCGTTATCCACGACAGTCATCCCTGTAGTCAGGTTTACCGTAAGTGTCGGCTGGTCTGTTCCAATGGTGAATGTAGCGAAGGCATCACAGCCTTCATTACCATTTCCACTGGCGTCACCATTGTCTTTTGTGACAAATACAGTGTAAGTACCGTTTTCCAATCCGTCAAGGGAAAGGATGTCACCATTGACGAGGGCAGAGCCTGCATTGGCATTACCGGAGTTAGTATCATCAGCGTCCCCATCATCGGCTATGAAGTCAGCATCCCCGGTACCCGGAGCTACTGTATAAGAACCTCTGTACCACTCCACGGAGTAGTCAGCCAGTGTAATTGCTGAACCACCATCTTCAGTAATGCTGATGGTAATATCACCATCACCCGTGTTGTTGGTACCGTCGCAGTATGTATCGGCTGATCTGGAAGACAAACTTACCACCGGATCTACCTGTAAAGCATCAACTTCAATTTCTATTGTCGCTACACTTGAACATTCGGTGGAGGTGCTGGTAACAATTACTCCATAGGTATTACCAGCTAGATCCTGAATCCTATTGCCGTTACCTACAACAGTTAATCCATTTACAGCTGATCCAGTGATGTCATTATTAGCTCCCTGTGGGTCTTCGAACCATTGGAAAGTGTAATTGCCGGCTGTAACAGCTACATCAGTTCCACCTTCTTTCACCGCTATAATTTCTATTGAACCATTAGACGGAGTACAATTATCATTGTCTTCGATGAGTACATATGTTGGTGTGAGCTCAATGGTAGGATCAATCGACACTTCATTTACTGTCACCGTGGTTGTTACGGCACATGTGTGGTTTGGATCCGTTCCATCTATTACTTCCAGTGTATAGGTACCTTCAGATATTCCACTAAGTGTTGCCACATAGTCTCCTGCAGCTCCTCCATTCAGTGTGCCGCTAGAGCCGGAAATAGTGCCATTATCAACAAGGGCAGCAGGTGTGTCATCGTACCATTGGAAATCATAATCAGTACCTAAGTCAGGTGCATCCACCTGGAACGTAATACTTCCGTCACCCTCATTCGGATCACTATCACAACTGCCATCATCAGTTGTACCTGTAATTGAAATAGTTGGCTCAGATGTGTTATCAGCTATTGAAACTTCAAACGCAGGAGTTACACAACCATCTACTGTGCTGGTTGCCACAACAAAGTACGTATCAGCTATTGGTGCTAGAGCACTATTTGCAGTGACAGCTGCGGACATGTCAATCACTTCGTCTGTTCCAACACCAACTTCACTTGTAATCTCATTTGAGAGAGATCCTTTGAACCACTGGAAGGTGTAATCTGCCACTGGCTGACCTGCACCATCAATTTCAATATCACCATTATTTATGGTAATTGTGCTGGCAGGGTCTGCATCACAGTTATCATAGGCAACTACAGTAGCATTTACAATGTTATGAGTCTCAGGAACATCATCTACCGTATATGTATCCGATACCTCACAGCCATTTAAATAAACTGAGCCGGTTGTTACGCCACCCGGGTCCACTGTAGCTGTAGCTCCGGATGCCCGTCCGCTAATATTATCACCTGCTAACGGTGTGCCTGAAGTAACATAAATGTTCATTTCCACACCCGGATCATCCGTAATAATTACCCCCACAGCACCACTACCTATGAAGTCTACCGTTTCTCCTTCATTGAATGTACCCGTACCAGCTGTGTAGGTAATATCCGTCAATTCAAATGCTCTTTGAATGGTTACAGTATAGTCTCCAGGTTCCAGGTCTGCGTTGGTTGTTGATGTTGCAGACTCGGTGAAGATATCTTCAGTATGCACAGTGAACAGGTCAGCATCCCGCACCCAGGTGAACCGGTAACCGGCAGGCTGCTGGAACTCAGGGTCATTCATGTTTTCAGCAGGGTCCTCAACCGCAGTTGCAGATAATTGTCCGTTTCCTCCAAATGTGGCCACATCGCAAATGGAGTTGGGGGCCATGTCAAAGTCATCAATCAATGGTTCATAGGCCAGGTCGATGATCTCCTGATCAAATGAAGCCTGAGACCAGCATTCATCGGTTGATATCGGGTTAAAGGATGGATTTTGTATTTCTCTTGCCACGGCAATGTATGGCCCGGCTGGTAATCCGTGGAACTCCGCCTCGTCACCAGCAGTCAGCGGGGGTGGATTTACTGGTGGATTACCATTTGCATAGGGAGCATCATCGCCATCCACAATGGTTCCTGCTGCCGCATCGTATTTTAACGGGAACCGTATGCCATCATAGGTGTATGGGCTTGTACGGTCTGCAGGGACCCCGGTTCCGGCATATAGATAAAGTATATACTCATCAATGTCATCAACGTCATCTGCATTGTATCCCGGAGTACCAGGGTCATCTTGTAATCCAACTCTCGCTACTCCATTATCCGGACACTCATCCACATTTTCTACCGTGATGGTGGTGGTGGTTTGCTGATTCAGGTAAGGTAATTCATAATATTCCTGGTATCTACATCCCGTAGTCTGATCAGTAACCACTACCGTATAAAGACCGGCAACAACATCTTCAATGGAGTTGTTATAAGAGCCACCAAATGTACTTTCAGTCACAGTAGTCACTGTAATTGCCTGACCAGGGTTAGAGGCCAGTTCTTCGCCTGTGGTCAGACTGTCAGTATCTTGATAACTAACTAAAGAGGCAAAGTCCTGAGCTCCTTCGTAGATTTCAAATGCAAATAAATTTCCGGAAGGATTAGTCCCCATTCTAAATTCGAAAGACCCAATGCCAGTACAACTGTTTGGAATGATGATTGGATTAAATTCAAGATCAGGCGCATTAGCGGAAACGCCATCCGAAACTGTTACTGTTTCAGTAGTACTTGTACAGGTTGATTCGGTATCTGTAACCACTACTGTATAGGTTCCCGCTACAAGCCCTGTTAGATCAGCTGTTGTAACACCGGCAGGTATGGAACCATTGCCAGGGTCTACACCATTGGTCATAGGCATCGTAGTTCCAGGGCCATAGTACCACTGATATGTTAGTGTGGCTCCTGGATAGTTTGAAGGAGGACCGGCAGGGTTAAAACTTACTACGGTATTATCCACATGTGCTTCTCCATTTGGAGAACAGTTTGTCTGTGTATTGGTACTGGTTGCAGGAGTAAGAATAACCTCGAACTCATCTATTGTTACCTGCGCAGTAACGAAACAATTGGTAGCATCATCAATGTATTTCACGGTATAAGTCCCGGCATCCAGGCCTGTGGCAGTTTGTGTGGCTGCTACTACTGGCCCTGAAGCGCTGGTTCCTGCGTACCATTCGTAAGTTTCAGTACCAGTAGCCCCAGCTCCATTGGCAGTTGCAGCACCGGTAGGAGTGGAAGAATCACATGAATATTGATCCACAATACCGGTAAAAGCACCTAATGATAATCCATGTGGGTCTTCTCCAACCGTAAAAGTAGCAGTTGAATAACATCCAACATCCGTATCCAAAACCCTAACCGTGTATTGGCCTGGGTTCAAACCTGAAACCGTAGCAGCAGCTGATCCCGAAACATCTACGGATGCTGTTCCTGCAATACTTTTTTGATCGAAAATATCAGACAGGTCATCCAGAAGTCTTGAAGAATTCACGCCTCCTCCATAATACCACTCATAGGTGTAATTTCCTGATCCTCCTGCTGGAGTTACGGTAACTCCACCATTTGGATAGCTCGGCGCACCGGTACAAACGTCTACGTTACTAGGGGTTCCACCTACGGTAAATGTGGCCGGTACATCATCAATCGTATGGGTGATGGTGGTAGAACAATTATTGGAAGTGTTTCCACCCGGATTCATATCCGTGATCCTAACCGTATAAGTACCTCCAGGGAGCTCAGAAGCAACATCACCTGTTCCGGAAATACTGGCTGTTGGCACATTGGTCATCAGGTCATCCGAGGCGTCAGTTGAAGCGCCAATGAACCATTCATAAGCGTAGAGATTTTCAGCAGTTGCATCTGTTGTTTCCACAGTGATCTGACCATTGTAATCACCACTGCTGGTTAACGATACGTTACAAACTGAATTATCATTTGTATTTCCCGGGTCAACCTGGAATGCAGGTAGCGTCGGGTTGGATCCAACTGTAACAGTAACGGGATTGGTAATACATCCTGTCCCATTATCAATTACTTCGATGGTATAATCCCCGGGATCAATTCCTGTAATGGAAGCCGAGGTGGTATTGTTAGTGGTTTCCGAGATGTTGATGTTAGCCGTACCTGCTGTACCTTTTTCAGTAAAGATATCTGTAGATCCATCCACAGTGAGCTGGTTTGCAACGAGCACCGAACCGCCATAGTAGTAGTTTACGGTATAGTTACCAGACCCGGTGATTGCAGACAGATCTATACTCAATCCTCCATTAGGATATTCGTCACCTCCGGCACATTCAGTCATATTTACAGCCGTCACATCCACGTTAGGATCATTGAATGTCGGGTCAATCGAGTTGTCATTGATCGTAAATTCTTCAGTTATCGGACACTGCGTATCAACATTGATTATCTCTACGGTATAAGTACCGTCTTCCAGTCCGGTAGTAGTCAGGGTGGTGACTCCCGTAGCGGAAGCCGAAGTTCCCAGGGCATCCCCATCAGTCAGATCAGAAGCATCGAGGGTATTGGTAGTACCCGAGCCGAAGTACCACTGGATATCGTATCCACCCGCAGGTTCACCTGTTGAGGTAGTAGGAGTGACCGTGATCTGACCGTTAGGATCTACTGTGCTCGGCACACAGACGGTGAGATGCTGGTCAATAGTGCCATTGACAGAGATTACGGCAGGGTTTGTGCCTACTGTCACAGTAACCGGCGCGGTAATACATCCTGTCCCATTATCAATTACTTCGATGGTATAATCCCCCGGATCAACTCCTGTGATGGAAGCCGAGGTGGAGTTATCGGTAGTTTCCGAGATGTTGATGTTGGCCGTACCGGCAGTACCTTTTTCAGTAAAGATATCTGTAGATCCATCCACAGTGAGCTGGTTTGCAAGGAGCACCGAACCACCATAGTAGTAGTTTACGGTATAGTTACCTGAACCTGTGATTGCCGAAAGGTCGATGGTCAGCCCACCATTAGGGTAATTAAGTCCACCATCACAGTCGGTCATGTTTACGGCTGTTACATCTGTTAATGGAGCCGCGAATGTCGGATCAGTAGAATTGTCATTGATCGTAAACTCTTCGGTTTCGGAACACCTGGTATCAACATTGATTATTTCTACAGTGTAAGTGCCATCTTCCAGTCCGGTAGTGGTCAGGGTGGTGACTCCCGTAGCTGATGCTGAAGTACCCAGTGCATCCCCATCAGTCAGATCAGAAGCATCGAGGGTATTGGTAGTACCCGAGCCGAAGTACCACTGGATATCGTATCCACCCGCAGGTTCACCTGTTGAGGTAGTAGGAGTGACCGTGATCTGTCCGTTAGGGTCTACTGTGCTCGGCACACAGACGGTGAGATGCTGGTCAATAGTGCCATTGACAGAGATTACGGCAGGGTTTGTGCCTACTGTCACAGTAACCGGCGCGGTAATACATCCTGTCCCATTATCAATTACTTCGATGGTATAATCCCCCGGATCAACTCCTGTGATGGAAGCCGAGGTGGAGTTATCGGTAGTTTCCGAGATGTTGATGTTGGCCGTACCGGCAGTACCTTTTTCAGTAAAGATATCTGTAGATCCATCCACAGTGAGCTGGTTTGCAAGGAGCACCGAACCACCATAGTAGTAGTTTACGGTATAGTTACCTGAACCTGTGATTGCCGAAAGGTCGATGGTCAGCCCACCATTAGGGTAATTAAGTCCACCATCACAGTCGGTCATGTTTACGGCTGTTACATCTGTTAATGGAGCCGCGAATGTCGGATCAGTAGAATTGTCATTGATCGTAAACTCTTCGGTTTCGGAACACCTGGTATCAACATTGATTATTTCTACAGTGTAAGTGCCATCTTCCAGTCCGGTAGTGGTCAGGGTGGTGACTCCCGTAGCTGATGCTGAAGTACCCAGTGCATCCCCATCAGTCAGATCAGAAGCATCGAGGGTATTGGTAGTACCCGAGCCGAAGTACCACTGGATATCGTATCCACCCGCAGGTTCACCTGTTGAGGTAGTAGGAGTGACCGTGATCTGTCCGTTAGGGTCTACTGTGCTCGGCACACAGACGGTGAGGTGCTGGTCAATAGTGCCATTGACAGAGATTACGGCAGGGTTTGTGCCTACTGTCACAGTAACCGGCGCGGTAATACATCCTGTCCCATTATCAATTACTTCGATGGTATAATCCCCCGGATCAACTCCTGTGATGGAAGCCGAGGTGGAGTTATCGGTAGTTTCCGAGATGTTGATGTTCGCCGTACCGGCAGTACCTTTTTCAGTAAAGATATCGGTTGTTCCATCTACGGTCAGCTGGTTTGCAACGAGCACCGAACCACCATAGTAGTAGTTTACGGTATAGTTACCTGAACCTGTGATTGCCGAAAGGTCGATGGTCAGCCCACCATTAGGGTAATTAAGTCCACCATCACAGTCGGTCATGTTTACGGCTGTTACATCTGTTAATGGAGCCGCGAATGTCGGATCAGTAGAATTGTCATTGATCGTAAACTCTTCGGTTTCGGAACACCTGGTATCAACATTGATTATTTCTACGGTATAAGTACCGTCTTCCAGTCCGGTAGTAGTCAGGGTGGTGACTCCCGTAGCTGATGCTGAAGTACCCAGTGCATCCCCATCAGTCAGATCAGAAGGATCTAGTGTATTGGAAGTACCGGAACCAAAGTACCACTGGATATCGTATCCTCCGGCCGGTTCACCACCGGCAGTAGTAGGAGTAACAGTAATCTGACCGTTAGGATCTACTGTGCTCGGCACACAGACGGTGAGGTGCTGGTCAATAGTGCCATTGACAGAGATTACGGCAGGGTTTGTGCCTACTGTCACAGTAACCGGCGCGGTAATACATCCTGTCCCATTATCAATTACTTCGATGGTATAATCCCCCGGATCAACTCCTGTGATGGAAGCCGATGTAGTATTATCAGTAGTTTCCGAGATGTTGATGTTAGCCGTACCGGCAGTACCTTTTTCAGTAAAGATATCTGTAGATCCATCCACAGTGAGCTGGTTTGCAAGGAGCACCGAACCACCATAGTAGTAGTTTACGGTATAGTTACCTGAACCTGTGATTGCCGAAAGGTCGATGGTCAGCCCACCATTAGGGTAATTAAGTCCACCATCACAGTCGGTCATGTTTACGGCTGTTACATCTGTTAATGGAGCCGCGAATGTCGGATCAGTAGAATTGTCATTGATCGTAAACTCTTCGGTTTCGGAACACCTGGTATCAACATTGATTATTTCTACAGTGTAAGTGCCATCTTCCAGTCCGGTAGTGGTCAGGGTGGTGACTCCCGTAGCTGATGCTGAAGTACCCAGTGCATCCCCATCAGTCAGATCAGAAGGATCTAGTGTATTGGAAGTACCGGAACCAAAGTACCACTGGATATCGTATCCTCCGGCCGGTTCACCACCGGCAGTAGTAGGAGTAACAGTAATCTGACCGTTAGGATCTACTGTGCTCGGCACACAGACGGTGAGGTGCTGGTCAATAGTGCCATTGACAGAGATTACGGCAGGGTTTGTGCCTACTGTCACAGTAACCGGCGCGGCAATACATCCTGTCCCATTATCAATTACTTCGATGGTATAATCCCCCGGATCAACTCCTGTGATGGAAGCCGAGGTGGAGTTATCGGTAGTTTCCGAGATGTTGATGTTCGCCGTACCGGCAGTACCTTTTTCAGTAAAGATATCTGTAGATCCATCCACAGTGAGCTGGTTTGCAAGGAGCACCGAACCACCATAGTAGTAGTTTACGGTATAGTTACCTGAACCTGTGATTGCCGAAAGGTCGATGGTCAGCCCACCATTAGGGTAATTAAGTCCACCATCACAGTCGGTCATGTTTACGGCTGTTACATCTATTACAGGATCATTAAAAGTAGGATCCGTTTCATCATCCACAATACTAACCTGAAATGTTGTATCACAATCAGAGGTCAGATTTTCAATAGTCACTGTATAAGTACCTCCCGGGATATTCTGCAGGAGGCCAGGTGTACTGTCATCATATATGGTAGGAGAGGAGGTGTTCGCTCCGTCATACCATGTAAATGTATAGTCGCTTATATCCGGGTTGCCATCTTGTCTGGCTACAGCCACTTGTCCGTTGTAGCCACCTGCTATGGTTGAGTCACATACAGTGTTGTCTTGAGAGTTGGTAGCATCAAATTCAAACAGAGGTCTTTCTGTGTCATCCTCTACAGTGACATAGATGATGTCAGATTCACAACCTGTATAGTTATCTTTTACAGTAAACTGATAGTTACCTGCCGGTAGATTTTCAAACAACCCATCGTTTTCCGGGTCTGAGATAGGGGTACCTGAACCGTCAGCCAACTCACCTTCGAAGGTAAACGGATCGATAAAGAATTCGACTCCATCGATAAAGTTTCCTACCTGAGGAGTGCCGCTTGTTGATCGATATTCAAAACGAGTAGAATATTGGCCGTCAGGGACGGTGTACGTACCTTCGTAAACCTCCCAATCGGCCGTACCTGTACAGAAATTACCCTGGTTGACGAGACTTCCCGGGGTCAGTGAAGAACCGATATTTAAATCCATACAATCTGTAGTATTTCGTCCGCGATGGGCAAAACGCCAGATCATAGTTGTCCCCGGAACCGTATTGACATCAAAATATAATGCGCTATTTGTTTCAGAATTCAGTTCGGCCCATTGGTCGCCTTCATAAGCAGTATAGCCGTTGCTTGTGTTTCCGGATCGCCAGATCTCGAGTACATTCCATGGGTCGTCTGTTACCCAGCCAGGGATAATGTCCTCTGAATAGTATCCTGCTCCGGGATTATTGATATCGGTAGGGAATCCATACCAGTTGTTAGAACCGGAGTCCGGGTTAAAATCACCTGTATTCGGATTGTTGATAATGCTTGGATCCTCAAAACTTCCGTTTTCATTTCCCACTTCTGCTGAGGTGGTATTATCCACAATATTAGAGATGTCTATCGAGCCACCATAGGCGGTAGTATCACAGGAAGTCTGGTTGGTGACCACTATGGAATCTTCATCTACGACCAGCGGATCTTCTTTGGCATCTGTAACCTGGGTTGTGGTGGTTGTAGAACATCCATTCGTATTATTGGTAACCTGTACCGTATAAGTGCCAGGGTCGAGGCCTCCTAAATGGTATGGAGCATCGTCCACCAAAAAAGCGTTAGGGTTTGCCGTTCCGGGGAGTGAATCAGCAGGGTCCGTGCTATT
Organism: Marinoscillum sp. HNIBRBA16962; assembly: GCF_057801515.1. Taxonomy (NCBI): domain Bacteria; kingdom Pseudomonadati; phylum Bacteroidota; class Cytophagia; order Cytophagales; family Reichenbachiellaceae; genus Marinoscillum; species Marinoscillum sp. HNIBRBA16962. The sequence goes on from NZ_CM173603.1 coordinate 2,425,242, forward strand.
GCCAAGGAACCACTCAAAGGTGTATCCTGCTACTCCACCTGATCCATCACCATCGGCAATTGCCTGTCCATTGCCGACAAGACAGCTGGTATTGGGCTCTTCTTCACTGGCTGTGGCAGCGGGGATGGCTGGTGAATCTCCGAGGATCACCGTTAAGGTATCAGCATCACATCCATTCGGCGCCTGAGTGACTACTTTGTAGGTATCTCCATATAATCCGGTAGGGTTTTCAGTACTGCTTCCGGTTATTGTTCCTCCATCGGTCACCTGGGTTCCATCAGAGAAGAACCATTCAAAGGTGTATCCATTGCTGCTTGGAGATGTAACTGTTGAGCCATCGAAAGAGACACCTACAAGGATCTCACCATCGTAAGAGGTAGTATTACATCCTGTGTTTGGCGAGGTAGATGTTTCGGAGAGTACAGGTGCAATCGGATCCTGACTGATAGTGATCGTCTCTTCAGTAAAACAACCTGTGGCAGGGTGGGTTACCCTCACAGTATATACAATACCAGCTTGTAATCCGGTTGTAGTTGTAGATGAATCATCAATTGAGACCATGCTATCATCAAACCACTCAAATACGTAGGTACTATTTTCCTCCGTAAGCGAATCCAGGGTCCCGTCCGTTACGAATGCAGCGGCAATACCATTTAAAGCACCGGCACTTGATCCACAACCTGATTGTGGCTGCACTTCATATACCGTCACATCCGGATAAGTAGGATTATTGATGATGGTGCGGGTTTGAGGAGCTGTAGAACATCCTGTAATGGTGCTGGTAGCCACTACCGTGTAAGTACCTGATGATGCGCCTGATGCGTTTAATGCTGTGATTTCATTAGACGTAGAGTCCGTAAGTACAGGGTCTGAAGTGGTAGATCCTTCATACCAGGTAAAGGTAAAGTCACCGTTGCCTCCCGTCATTTGAGCAGAGATCAGTCCGTTTCCACCTACACAGGCAGTATTATCAAATTTTGAAATGGACTGGAAGGTAGGTGTGACAGGAACATCGTCTATGAACGCATCCTCGTAAAAATCACATTGAGTGTCATCATTGGTCACCCGGATCCGGTAGGTACCGTCAGTCAGACCGGTGAAGGTATGTCCGGCAGATCCATCAGCAACGGTTACCGGAGACCCGATAGGAGTGGTAAATGCTGCTCCATCAAAAAGTTCATAAGTATAGGAGGATGGTTCACTGCTATCAGAATATGATTGAGCAAAGATCTCACCAAGACCGGTGGTGTTACATCCCACATCGTCTGTGATAGTCAGGTTGATGGCAGGTAAGTCCGGCACATTTACAATAGCAAATGTCAAAGTACCGGTACTACAATCGGTATCCGTATCCACTACTTCTACGGCATAAAACCCGGAAGCCAGTCCTGTGAATACCGGGCTGGTTTGTTGTGCAAGCGTATCATCAGTTGTGTAGCCATCATAGAGAATGTAATTATAGTTTGCTCCTGTAGGGTCTACACGGCCTGTCAGGTCAATTCCTCCATTTGGAGTGGATACATCACAAGTGGTGTTTGGGGTAGATATCCCCAGCGGACAATTGATGTTAGAGGTAGCATAGGCTATAGATCCCTGTGCTTGTAGTTGCACTGTTCCATCAAAATAGGCCCCGGACTGGCCGTTGGCAACAGTGGATTCAGTATTTACCGATGTTCCAACATTTGGAATGTTTGCTCCGTCACTTGTATCGGATAGTCCATTAAAATCATAGTAAAGAACCAGTCCATCCTCAGTTCCATCCGTATCTTCACATACGGCATTTTGGACATCATCTGGTAAGAATGCCCGGTTATACACCCGGAACTCATCAATTCGTCCCTCAAATTTGTTTGTTCCCCGGTTTGAATCATAAGCAATGGACATGATAGACCCACCATTTGCCAGGCCATTTCCATTTCCTGTGTAATTGTCTGTGCCGATAAGTACACCATCTGCATACAGGAACATGTCTCCGGCGATCCCATCCCCATCAAGATCATTAAGACTCCAGACACCGGTAAGCTGAGTCCAACCAGTAGGCTTGTAGCCCGTCTGTATCGAACCAGAAGTACCAGCGCCTTGTGTTCTTATAGCAAAGGCTATCCCAAGAGCATCACTTGTCCAAAGAGCTATGTCCTCATTTCCGGAAGTGAAGATCACATTATCATTCCCATAGTGTGACGGGGTTAGGTAGGCCCAATATGAGATGGTAATTTCTGTCCAGCCGTCTATGGCTTGAGGGACCTCAATCCAGGATTTGTTACTGAAATTGATGGCGGATCCGGCATTTACCTGGGTAATGCCATTGAACGAAGGAGCATCAGACTGATCGAGGATCTCTACGGTTCTGGTTACCTCACATCCGCTTTTTTTAACAGCTACGGTGTAGATCCCGTCCGGCAACCCGTTGAGTGTTTCTCCTTCACTACCTGATACTGTTGCTGAAGGCACTTCGTCCCCGGGAAGTAAATTAGCTTGTGCGGTGGTTGTTCCTGAATACCACTTAAATGAATATCCTGAAACGGTTCCTGCCCCATCCCCGTCTGCAGATACTGATCCGGTGTATGCAGTTGTATCGCACGAGGTGTTATGCGAGTTGATGGTAAGCGCTGGCTGAGGAGCTGTACTGTTATCCAGTAATTCTACGATCTTTACATCACTGGTACAGGAAGAAGACTGGTCGGTTACTCTTACCGAGTAAAACCCGGGATAGATACCGGTGATGGTGGCCGTAAAGTAATCGGCCGAGGTACCTCCTCCTGAACCTTCAAACCATTCAAAGCTGTACCCGTCCGTGTCGCCATCTACACTGGCTGCCAGCTCACCGGTGCCGTTACAGGTAGTGACATGGGTGAAGTCTACATCGATATCCGCAGGGTCAGGGATGGTTAAGCTGGAGGTAACAACCTGCGAAGAACTGGCTCCGGTACAGCCATTATTGTTGTTTACTACCTGAACGGAGTACCCAATTGCTTCCAAATTAGTGAGCGTATCCCCGGTACCAACCGGAGTTACACCTTCAGAGGTAATGAACCAGGTAAAATCAAAACCATCCGCCTCAGTTAGTGTGTCTATCGGATTTCCACTTCCATCGGTTTGCGTGTAAGCAAAAGCAGACAATATACCATTTGGTGTTGCACAATCTGTCAACGGGGATATCTCGAATACTTCTACATCATAGGTGATCTGCTCCCGGATGATGGTGATTTCTACGGTATCTGAGAGACAGGGGTTGACAGTAGGAGCCGTACCTATTACAGAATAAGTTCCTTCTGCCATTGTGGAATAAACACTACCTGTATGCAATACAGTAGAAAAATCACCCTGGTTGTACCAGTCAAACTCAAACCCATCTGCTTCTGTCCATTGCTTATTAACCAAAGCTGTTGTCCCTGAGATTTCAACATTATCCAGTGTAAACTTTTCATTGTCTGCTGTGGAGTGCATCGTTGCAATAATCTGCAAAGTGGATCCGTTTAGGCCTGATGCCGAAGCGCTTTGGAATCCAAAATCTCCATAGCCTTCACTCATTAAGACATTAGCTCCGCCATCCAGGCTGTAGTAAACCCGCATGACATCCCTCCACCTTCCGGAAGCTTCTAAAGGACCATCAGCAAACATGTCTGCGCTAATGGATACATCGGTATGTCCTGATATATCGATCATTTCAGATGACCAGGTTAATGGGTTGGCTTCATACTGTCCTCCGGTATTCCATACCCTGAAGCCTTTATTTCCGGACCGTTCGTCCACCCCGTAAAAGCTTGGTGTGCTGGTAGGAGAGGAGCTCCATTGCGAGTCGTCGGAGTTGTCATTTTGTGTTCCGTCGGCCAGGTTATCAAAGTCTTCAAACCAGATATTTTCAAATTCGCCTCCGGCTTCCCCTTCAAAATAGGCTTCAGCAGAACCATTATTAGCTAAACTATCTACGCATTTTAAGTTATCGCTTAACTTGTTGACAGTCAGCGGGAAAACATCATAAGTGACCGGTGCTGAATCAATGTTATTCTGAAAATCACATTCAGGGATTCCGGATGAGTTCAGGGTGATAGGGGGCTGTTGGCCGTTATTATTCACAACAATGAAAAGCTCAAACTCTCCGCCAACACCCTCTACGGTCATTGTGATGGTTTCGGTTTCGCCAATCTGAAAATTATTCAGCACATGATTTTCTGTGTTTAAATATGTGGAGTTTGTTGTAGTTGGGTCACCAGCATAAAAAGAGATAGGCAAAAGTCCGGATATATCTGCGTCCCCGGAATTGGTGATTTGAAAACTTACTTCAAATTCCGTATTCGGACATAGGGAATTGGTTGGCGTGATCTGGCTATCTCCGGCCAGGTCAATGTCAGGAGAGACATAAGACGGACATCCTTCATCATCAACCAGGGGAGATTGGTTAAGGAACGTGTTTAGTACCCTGTTGTCTCCTGTGGTACAAACATCAGTTGAGAATACCTGTGTATGATTTTGCTGTGATACAGGAATGGTAAGGTCGTCATTGACGTTTACATTGAAATAGCCGTGCTGATTCCATACGGACCTGGATGGCTGCCATACATCACCCCCGTCAGCGCCAAAGACCCTTACATGGGCATACTGGGTATTGCTGTACGGGTCAAAGGGAGTAGCGTCACTGGTATAACAGGTAACGCAGATCTCTGAAGCTCCGTCACCGTCCACATCTGCTACAACAGGATATTCTTCCTGGGTTCTGGAAATACAGGTAAGTTCGCTTCTGATGGCTTCCGTTTTACCATCAATGATCAGAAGTGATTTTTCACTTCGATATACGGTTTCAAAAGCGCCATCCCCGTCAAAGTCAAACAGGGAACATCCTGTGAACCCTGATGAACCTTCTTTTACTCCTATTGTCCATGTTTCTACCAGGTCCCCACTGACCTGATCCAACTCCAGGGAGTACAGGATCTGATCCATGATGAAGGTGGCATTCGGAAAACCATCGCCATCAACGTCGGCTATGTTTATCCTTCCGGTTCCCCGTGCAAAATTAGCATCCTGGTAAACCTCTACGTTTCCGTTAGTAACATCCCAGAAGAAAACTGAGGTCTGTCCCCAGTATCCGCTTCCGAGTGCGCCGGATGTCAGGACATCCACATTTCCGTCCAGGTTAAAGTCTGCAACGGAAATAGCGCTCCACTGGTCATTCCAGGAGGAGTAGTATTTTGGGTGGTAAGATCCTGAATAACCACTGGAAGCCAGATCCGTATCCATATCCCTTACGCTGGTCAGCGTACCAGCTCCCAGATCTACTGACCAGATGTTATCCCCAGTGATGAGTTCCAGGTCAGAGTCACCTACTATATCGATGGCAATAGGACCATGCACATAGTCTCGCCACCAGTTGCCACTGCCTGTCACCAGAATGGTGCCTGTCAGAGCATCTCTAATCTCGTTTTTATAGTATAATTCCGCACTGCCGTCACCATCAAAGTCAGCCACACCAGGCAGACCTATATTATTCCGGGTGGATGTTCCGGACCACACCGGGTTTCCCTGGCAGTCAAAAACGGCTATATCATTACCTAAATTCTCAACCACTATGATCTCAGCACACCCATCACCTGCAAGGTCTGCTAAAACCAACCCGTTTTCCGGTTCGAAACTCAGGTTGATCTGAAATTCCGTATTTCCCGTCACACCATCAAGAACAGTTACTGTTTGCGCCTGTCGGTTTGTTACAACAATTTCCGGTGTGCCATCCTGGTCGATATCACCAACGGTAGGGGTGGCGTGGCTGTTGGCTGTTTCGTCTGCCGAAACCCATTCGGTGCGAATGGTGAAGCTGGTGACAGAGGCTGTGTCCTGACATAGTACACTATTGCCAAAATAAAAGTCCGAACAGCTGGCTCCGCCCGAACATTCATTATCATAGCAATCTATGAATCCGTCTCCATCATCATCGACCCCATTCGTACAGTTCTCCTGGGCCTGAACGAGCTGGAATGACAGAAGACAAAAAACGGATAGTAGAACTTTATTCCAATAACTTTTCATAACTGTTGAGGTGATAATATACCCATACATACGGAAATACTGGTACAAGTAACCCATCGGGCAATGTACGAAAACGCACTTTAAACCGAAAGAAATACTCGACGAAGCAAAGATAGTAAAAGATTAAAACTATGATTATGTTTATAAAAAATTGTATTATTTGAAGTTTGTAATCTTGGTATAGTTAAATAGACTATTTGAATTATAATAAAATAGGGATACTATCTTGCCAGTAAAATGGAACCGGTTTGATTGTTGTCACTATTTTCACACTTTAAAATAAAGTAATAAATTCCTTCAGGAGCCGGCGAACTGCCATTATCCAGGTTGCCATTCCAGACACAATTGTTCTCAAAAGGGGAGTCTCCTTTGAAAACATACCGGCCTCTTTCATCCATGATGTAAACAGTACAGCCTTCAAGCGCCCGGGTGTTCAGGATCTCCCAGCAGTCAAACCCCAGTCCATCGCCGTTTGGTGAAAAGGATTTTCTGGGGATAACTCCCGGAGTTCTGATCACTATTGTAGCGGTAGTCTCGCATCCGTTTATTGCATCGGTTCCTGTTACAGTTATAGTTGTGTACTCAGCACGAGGAATGGCTGTAACGGTTTCTGTGGTAGTGTTGTCTAGAATTTCTGCCGGAGTCCATGTGTAATCGGATCCATTTTGTGCCATTAGCGTCACTGAAGCCGTGCCGTCTGCCAGGGTGATGGTATCGTTTATGATCTCGGCACCAGAGGAACTAATTGTTATTTGTGAGTTGGCGTAGTTGGAGACCTGCGCGGTGATCCCGGATACCGTGCAACCAATGTCAGTTACTACGTCCGCAGTGAGTGTTACAGTGCTTTCACCTCTTGCTGTTGTGGCATTAGCCGTATCCTGATCACTGATTATCTCTCCATTTGTCATCCATTGGTAAGATTGATAGCCTGAAGGCAGGCGCAAAGTGATGGTATCGTTAGGGCATTTTTCTCTTGAACCGGCATCAGGTGTAATGAGCGCTTCCAGGTCTGCAGCAGCGGGCAGGTCAGAAACGGTTACCGTAAAGGTCTCTGTATCGGAGCACGCATCTACATCGGTGTAGTCTGTAGTGAGCGAAACTATGAAATCGCCAGCTGTTGCATAGGCGTGCGTTACATCTGTTCCGTTTTCCGTTGGGCTCCCATCTCCGAAATCCCAGGTATAATCTAAAGCAAATCCTGACTCTCCGGTTGAGGTTGCTGACAGAGCGAGATCTACGTTGACGCATATCTCACTTGCAGCAGTAAAGGAGCTGGCAGGAGCAGGTACGGAAGTTACTGAGTAGGAAGGGGTGACGGATTCACACCCGGAAGCGCTACTCGTCATGGTTACGGAGTAATCTCCGGTTGTATTTGCAGTATATGTATTGGAAGTTTCTCCGGAGATGTCCCCGGATCCATCTGCCCACTGGTAGGTGAATCCGTCGTATAGAGGAACCTGAAGGGTAGTGGTTCCTCCGGCGCAAAAGTTGTCTGAGCCCAAATTCCCAATGGATGCCGTGGGATTTTCATCAATTGCTACGGTGATTGTTCCTTCATCACTCACACATCCTGTTCCCTGGACTCTCAAACTATACTCCCCTGCATCAGCAGAAGAAGCCCCGGATATGGTCAACGAATTGGTTGATTGCTCCAACTCCGTGCCGTCTGGCAGGGTCCAGAAATAAGTTGTTTCTCCCGCCGGACCTGAGAGCGTGAAATCAGTTCCGCTACAGATTGTACCCGTATTGCTATTAGAGATAGTAGGGGTAGCCGGAGGAGTTCCTCCGGTTATGGTAAATACTTGCTGTGACGTGTTTTCTCCTGCTCCGGCGCAGCTTCCGTCATTAGACTGGATGGTTACTTCAACAGTAGCAGTTGATCCGGAGTTAACAGTAACATCCGCATTATCACCATTCCCGGTTATTGATGCATCCCCACTGACTATGTTCCAGGTGTAAGTCGCTTCTACAGTTTTAGTGGCATATACAGTAAAAGGACTACCTGTGCAAAAGGTCAGATCAGTGGGAGTGATGGCAGGGCTAAAACAGTTTCGGTTGATGATGGTAGTAAATTGCCCTGGGGAATCGGTAATACTATTATGAGAAAAACCGAAATCAGGTTTTGCATCACCATTGAAATCAACAGCGTCTATGTTTCTGACATTGTCGGTGGTTGATACCTGCACAGCAGGATCAAATGAGATAGATCCCGATGAAGTATTTATAAAAACATCAACCTGGCCTGACACAGATGCTGTTGCTATATCCGTTAGTCCATCGCCATTGAAATCAGCTGTCGCTATTCCCCATGGGGTTGTAGCAGTAAGCAATACACTTGTACCAAATGACAGTGCTCCTCCTGAAGTGGTGTTGGGAATAAGAAAAACATCGTTATCTAACCGGTCGGTCGTTACAATGTCAAGCATATTGTCACCATTGAGATCAACAACTACTGTCTCCACTCCACTTACTGAGACACCTGCACCTATGGGAGATGAAAAGTTCACACTACCATCAGAACTTATGTTCTTTAGTATATATAGGTCCGAATTACCCTGCCCGAAAGGGTCAAAAGTTGTGGTAATCAAATCAGGCAGGCCATCTCCATTCATATCACCTACAGCAAGAGATCCTGTGGATGACGGGCCAGGAACCACAACTTGCGAAGGGGTTGTATTAAAACTAATAGCTCCTCCTGTTGTACTGGTTGTATTCAGGTAAATGAATATGCTGTTATCACTATCATTACCTACCACGAGATCATTCATTCCGTCACCATCAATGTCAGCAATTAAAATCTTTCTGGCATTCCGGTTATTTCCATTATCGAGGGTGGGAATTTTCTCAGCAAAGTCTTTTGTGTTTATTGTGATACTCCCAGGTGTAGAGGTGTTTCGGAAAACGAAGACACTTTGAGTAGCTGTAGCATTGTTGTTACTAAAAACCAGGTCGGGGAGACCATCTCCGTTTAAATCTCCACAATCGGTGTTGACGGTGTTTTGACCATTTGAGATGTTTGTTCGGGTAAAACTTGTAGCGGTAACGGTGCTTGTGTTTCGAAAGATGGAAACATCCACATCATCCAGGTTACTTAAGGCTGCATCAACCAAACCGTCACCATCAAAATCACAAGTGCAGATATCATAGGTTTGGTTACTTTCGGTGTTATTATTTTGCTGGGCATCAAGTCCTGAAGTAACGAAATCACTTCCTCCATAGCTAATGGCAAATTTTTGAGTCGAACCACCACTCAGCCCGGTCGTCAGATCCAATACGGTAACAGGAGCTACTGTTGCTGAGGCGGGGACGGTCACTTCCAGTTGGTTGGCTGCAGCGGCCGTAACCGTTGCTACTCCGGCTCCAAAATTCACCTGAACATCGCCCGTATTTGCAGGAAACCCCGAGCCGGTGATCGTGATTGTTTCACCTACTGCGCCAGAGGTTTTACTGAGGCTGTTTATAACCGGACGCTGCTGCGCGATCGTGATGATACAGGTCATCCAGATGCTTATTCCCAGTAAGTATTTTAAGTAGCTCATTTTTTTCCTGTTTGAAAGTTAACTAAACTGCCGTGACTGAACTCCCCCCAGCTCCCTCAGGAAGAGGGGGTGATTTCGTTAATATTTGTTGTTTCTACCATTCCTTATTGATCGCTTAAGATTGAACAGTGTCCCCCTTTGGAGCGGTCCGACCTGTCGGGGGATTAAGGGGGAGGTCTTGTTCCCTTTTCTCAATTACTGAAAGAAGATGACTTCTGACGCTTTCTATATGATTCAGGATTTCTTCATCTTCATGCCTAATAACTAAAAAGCCAGGTTTTTCCAATTCGCTCTGCCGGATTTCATCTCTTTCAGCTACTGTTTCATAACTATGTGTAATTCCATCAACCTCAATAATTATTTTCAGGGGAATACACATGAAATCTGCTATATACTTTCCAACCGGTCGTTGCCTTCGGAATCCATATCCCAGTGACTTTCCTCTAAGTACATATTTCCACAGACATGCTTCAGCCTTGGTCATATTTTTCCGAAGAGCACCAGCTCTTTCTTTTAGAATGGGATTATAATGGCTGTAGCTGTTTGTTTTCATTTTATCTCTATTGTTTCTATATATTTTAGATCAGTGACTGTACCCCCCAGCCCCCTCCGGAAGAGGGGGAGAGATCAATCATTTACCTTTAAAACCCAAACCTTGGTCAGACCTGAATTTTTGCGAATTCGGTTCTTTTCTTTGAGGGCTGTCTCAATGTTGTCAGACTCAAAGATGACTACATAATAGTATCCCCTGGCAGTGAGGTATCCTAATTTCACTTCGTGGAAACCTTTCTGGAATAGTTCATCACTATAGCTGTCGGCATTGGTGAAGCTTTCAAAAACGCCTCCCACTACATAATTACCTGCAGGCAATTCAAGGCGATGAGTGCCACGGGTTACCTCAAGTGGCTTGTCTGAATTTGCGAGCTCTTCCGTAGTTCTGAAATCATTTGTCAGCTCCGGGTCGCCTTTTTCTACCTCTTCAGGCTCAGGTTCCACTACGGGCTCTTCTTCGACCTGCTGATCCACTACAGATGCTTCCTCTGTTTCCGGTTCTTTCTCTACAATGGGTTCTTCTACGACAGGCTCTTCTTCAGGTTCAGTCACGGGTTCTGCTTCACTTTCTATTGTGATCCTGGCATTGGCCATAGACATGGCTGTAGAAACATTATGATCCAGCTCATCCGCCTCTTGTTCAGACATGATCTCATCCCAGATGATCAGTGTCTCTTTTTCACCGGTATCAAACGTACGAACCCATTTTATTCCCGCTTCTTTTGTGCCATCGGGTTTGATTCTGATGAGCGGTTCTTCCGTAGGGTCGGCAATTTCATACGTTTCTACTTTGACGCCTGGCGGAGGGGGTGGAAGCCAGCTAAATACTACTTCTTTTTCTCCCTGCTCATTGGTCCGGTCAAACTTTATACCCCGTTCGGTCTCACCAAATTTATTGATCCGCTCAACCGGGTCATTTTCTTTTTCATAGCTCCAGTTGGTGGCTTTGGGTTCAGGTTTTGGCTCTTCTGTTTCATCCTGCTGTACGATACTGAGCTCATCGTCGTCTGAGGTCTCCTGTGCAGCCGCCCGGCTTCTCTGCAGGGCCTGCAACCGGCGCTGACGCTCCAGCTCCTCTTCACGAGCCCGTTCCTCAGCCGACTTTCGATGACTTTTTATGAACGAAGACACATGCTCTGCATGTTTTTTTCTGGTCCCTAAATGGTACCCGATATGGATTTCATGGCTGGGCCCTGCCAGGGATGCTGTACTTGGGTTTCCGTACTCATAGGCATAACCTATACCGATTTTTTCAAATAATTTGGCTCCAAGCAACCCGACAAACCCTGCATCCTGCCGGTAGGTTCCTCCCACCCATACAATGTGATACAGGTGGAAAATCAGTGTGGCTTCATACTGGTCTTTCAGGAATTTATGGTACCGGTAGATCACATGAGGTTCCACAGCCAGGTCGTCGCTTATGTGACCTCTGTAATTCATTTTAAAAAGCATATTATCCTGGGGAGTAACCCGAACGGGCGTGGCGCTTTCGGTTGTGATCAGGTCATAGCTAAATAATGATGGGAGTGACACACCAACGTTAAAATGATTAAAATGGTAGGTTATTCCAAAATCCCCCAGGTAAAAAACCTGGTTGTCTATCAGGTCAGCGAAAGCCGGATCAGTAGGGGAGTCAAATTCACCAAAATTCAGTGTGTTGTTTCCGGCTCCCAGAGATAAGCCAAATCGTAAAAAATGCTCTCTGTCAAGGCTGATCAGATAACTACCGGAGAGTTTTCCGCCACTTTGAGTATAAAGTCCTGCCGATTCGTTGTAGGCCAGTCCGCCAATAGAGATGCCTCCCTTCAGCGGCACATGAAAGTTAGCATTCATCAATGTTGGAGCGTCACTGATCCCTGCCCACTGTTTTTTGTAGGTAAAGAACATAACCGTATGTCCTTCTACTCCGGCGTAAGCGGGATTGTAGATGTAGGGGTTCATAAAGAATTGGTTGTAAACCTTTGGGAGTTGCTGGGCAACTCCGGCAAACGATACAACACATAACACGATTATCCCCAATAGTTTATTCATACACGAAAGATACCTGTTTTGTCGCACTGGTAATTTAGTAAAAAGTGAGCTATTTGACTCAAACGCACCATAACCAGCTAAATTATGAAATAATTGACGGTTTTAGGGTAATTTTTCTAACAATAAACAGTTTATAAATATTAGTAAGCTGATATTTTTTCTGTAAAAAATCTATTTTCCAACCTTAATTACTGTTTCTCTTTTGTTATAATTACACCATAGATAAATTGTGTTGATGCGATTTTTGATTTCTGCAATAGTGTTGTTTGGGTTTGCGAGCGCCTATGCCCAATACTGGATAGGTCCTAAAGTGGGCTTGCAAAGGACTGATTTCATCTATCACGATGAGGATTACAAGAAAGATTCGTTTAATGTAAGGGCTGACTATGGATTTCACGCCGGGGCAGTAGTGATCTACCAGGCCACGGATAAGTATGCGGTAAAAGGGGAACTGCTTTGGGAGCGACTGACCAAGGTAGTGACTGAACAAGATGATAGTGACATCCCGGTATACAGCAAATCAAACTATAATTACCTTTCTATCCCATTTTCACTTCGATGGAACTTTGGCCACCAGCCTGTTCACTTCTATGTGGGTGGGGGGCCTAAGATCAGTTATTTCCTTGGAGGCACCGGTCTTTTAGACCTGGATGAGTTTGATGAGGCCAGTGGCGAGCCCAAGGATTATCGGTTTGTTTTCCGTCAGTCCAAAAGCAATGGTACTACCCGCCTGGCGGTCCCGGCGGCAAACCGTTTTCAGTATGCCCTGGTAGCTAATGCAGGTTATTTCCTGGATCTTCGGGGTGGATCCAGACTGAGCGTTGACTTTCGGTATGCATTTGGTCATTCCAATGTTGGGTTTAACAATAATCCCGATTTCAATGGGTTTGTCTCCTACAGTGAAAATTTCCGATATCGCCAAAATATTTTTTCGATTTCCATAGCCTACCTGCTTGAGTACGATGTGCAGCTTCAGCGAAAAGGATCCAGTACCAATAAGCTCAGCAATAAGAGCAATAAGAAGAGAAGGCGAGTTAAGAAGGATAATTAGTTATTGGTGATTGGTTGTTAGTTATTGGTTATTAGTTATTGGTGATTGGTTATTAGTGATTGGTTAATTGGTTAATTGGTGATTGGTTAATGTAACCTGCAACCCGCAACAACAATAGGCAGTGATTAGTAGGCAGTAGGCACAGACAGTAAGCAGTAGGCAATTTGCAGGGAGTAATAGGTAAGCAGTAATCAGTGGTCGATCAATCCCCCCAATGGTATTAAGTTAAGGTCACTCCAGAATGGAGTCTTTGGTATTTTGAGCATTTTCGTTCTAGTAATTCATAGATTCTATCCAGATGGAATCCCGGATGGAATCCCGGATGGAATCACTGGAATGACTGATCTTTTCAGAGCAATAAACCTTAACTTAATACCATTGATAATCCCCCAGGGGGATAGATATAGGTGCGTAACTTCGCAACCGTAACAACTCGCAACACGCAACCTTCGTAACTTCGCAACTCGTAACCCGTGTAACCCGCAACTCAAACACGTTTATGCTGAAAATAGCCTGGTCGCCAGTTTATAATCACCCTCTGCCCGTAAATCACCGCTTTCCCATGATCAAATATGATCTGATCCCCGGGCAGCTTCTGTATAAGGGCACGATCGGCCCATCAAACTTATTTGAACCTGAGGCGCTTGATGAAGCGGTTATTTTGAAGACCCATGACCGGGATTATCTCCAAAGATTAAAGGGTCAAAAACTCACAAGAACTGAGGAACGAAAAACGGGCTTCCCACTCTCTCATGAGTTGGTGAAAAGGGAGATCATTATCATGAATGGTACATTACGCTGTGCATTATTTGCTAAAGAGTATGGAGTGGCTATGAACATAGCCGGTGGAACGCATCATGCATTTAAAGATCGTGGAGAATGGTTTTGTCTCCTAAATGACCTGGCGATCACCGCTAATTATTTTCTCGCAAATCATCTGGCATCCAGGATTTTAATCGTGGACCTGGATGTGCACCAGGGCAATGGGACTGCCAGTATTTTTAAGGCTGACCCGAAGGTTTTTACATTGTAAAAGAAATAAGATCCCGGTGGTGGCCAGTATGGGAGGGGGATACTCCGCGAGGCTGAGTGATATTGTCAATGCACATACAAATACTTTCAGGATGGCGCAGGATTTGTTTTTTTAGCCATTCGTATTATACCCACTTTTCTTTCAATTTAGATCCATTATTCAATACGAGTTATCGGAAATACACATTTTTATATTAAAAAAATACAATTTTAAAACATCGAGACCTGGAATATTTTCATCGAAGAAAATCACTGTTTCGTCGGTTCTTTGTTGATATTAGAAGAAAAGAAACTAGATTTACGACCCAGCCTGAGACAAGCCACTCTCAAAAAAATTAAATTGAGAGTAGAATAAATCCGGTTTTATGCCGGTACTTTTAGTTTAGAAAACGTTGCGCAACTGTGATTAAGTCATTTTTAGCTTTCCTTGGCGGTGAGCCCGGTGAAGAAAAGCCAATGCTCCTGTTATTGGGCATGGGGTTCTTTATGGGGATTTTTCTCGCCACCTATCAGATCGGTTCCGAGACACTTTTCCTTAATGTTTTAGGAGAGTCCTATCTTGATGTTGCGTTTTTCACAGCTGGTGGATTGGGTATTTTCTCTACGGTCCTTTTTGTGTTTCTTCAGCGACGGATAAACTACTCGACCCTCATTGTCTCCAATTTGTTCCTGATCTTCCTTTTTATGGGAGTAATGCGCGCTGCATTTTTCTTTACAAGCTATGATTCTGCAACTGCATCTAAGGACGAATTTCAAATTCTTCCATTCATCATGTTTGTGATGATCGGACCGATTTCAGCTATTACATTGTTGGGTTTTTGGGGGATTTTTGGACGGATGTTTGATCTGAGAGCATCCAAGCGGATCATTGGGGGGATAGACACCGGTGCATTGACGGCTACTATTCTTGCATTTTTTTCTATTCCGTTTATTACCCGCTTGCCGTTTATTGATGAGACTTACGATCTATTATTCGTTTCTGCGCTGGCTTCTTTCGGGGTCTTTTTCTTTACGGTATGGATTGTAAAAGATTTTAATATTGACAGAGCTACCAAAGTAGATAAAGGTGAAGAGAAGCCCAGGGAGGTCAACTTCTTTGACCTTATGAAGGATCCTTACCTTCGGCTGCTTTCATTCTTTTTGGTATTCTCAATGGGAGCAAGTGTTTTCGTGGACTATACCTTCTACTCAGCCACAGAAATCATGTATCCGGATGAAGTGGAGTTGACGAACTTCCTTTCCTTCTTTAGCGGAACCGTCATGATCATGAGTTTCCTGATCCAAAGCTTTGTCAATGATATCATTATCGGGCGGTTTGGGCTCAAGGTGGCACTTATGACTATGCCACTCATTTTGATCCTCTTTACCATAGGGGGTATCGTATCCGGACACTTATACGGATATGAAATTAAAACCGAAGTGTTCATTTTCTTCTTCATGTTTACCGTATGTGCGAAAGCCTTTACAGCGGCATTGAAAGATGCCCTGGAAAGTCCGGCATTTAAGCTCTTCTTCCTTCCGATAGACATCAAGATCCGTTTTGATATTCAGACTCGTATAGAAGGTGTGGTGAACGAGTTTGCCACCCTGGTTGCCGGCGCCATACAGATAGGATTGGGATTACTCACCTTCTTTGAGCTCATTCATTACTCATATTTCATTCTCGGCCTGGCCGGGATGGTTGTATTCCTTTCCGGAAAACTGTTTAGTCAATATAAAAAGACTCTGAAGCTTACACTGGAGCAGCAGAAAAAAGCGCTGAAAGGAGAAGGCACGCGTAATGAACACAGCACTATAAATCTTGTCAAAAATGAGCTTACTGAAAAAGATGCTGAAAAAACCATAGTAGCGCTCCGCGTACTGGAAAAGCTGGAGCCTATACAGTTTGAGTATGTTTTGCTTGACCTTTTAAATTCTAAGCAGGCTACAGTACGAAAATATGCTTATGAAAAGCTGGATGAGTACCTTGCCTTTAACGCATTGGACATCATCAAAACGGATGTGAAAACAGAGGGAGATGAGGAGGCGCTGAAGGCGGGTGAAAGGTGCATCAAAAACCTGGAGGCGGCGGAGGCTTTTCAGCTAACAGACGAAAGCATTCGCCAGCTGATCCGCTCCACAGAAGCTAAAGACCGTGTCCGCGGAGCCAGGCTTTTGGTGAAGTCCACAGAGGATAAGCATCTGCCGTACCTTCTCGAACTCCTGAGGGATATTAATCCCCAGGTGCGCACCGCAGCTATGACTACAGCAGGAAAACTCAGAAGACCTGAAATATGGCCGATACTGGTGGAAAACCTGCACCTGGCTACTTACTCGAATGCGGCCATGGCTGCTTTGACCATTTCAGGAGAAGCTGCCTTCCATACCATCGATACCTCCTTTTATAAGACCGGTCAATATAAAGCTACCATGATCAGGATCGTTCAGTTGCTAGGCCGTATTGGGGGTAAAGGGGCCATAGATCTGCTGTGGAAAAAAATAGATTTTCCGGATAAAAAGATTGTATCAGAAATACTCCTTTCACTCAGCTACATCGGTTTTGCTGCCCGGGATTTTCAGGCTGCCCGAATAAAAATTGCGGTGGAATCTGAGATAGGAGATATTGCCTGGAACATCAAGGCAGTGCAGGATGTCCCTGAAGATGATGATCTCGACCTGATGATCCGGGATGCATTCAGGGAGGAAGACAAGCGGAATTACGACAACATTTTCATGTTGCTGGGAATGATCTATGACCCTCAGAATGTAGTGCTTGTCAAAGAGAACATTCAGGATGGAACTACTGAGAGCATTACCTTTGCAGTAGAGCTGCTGGATATTTTTGTGGAGGAGGAGCTAAAACCCAAGCTGATCCCGGTAATGGATGACTTAAAAGTAGAGGATCGGCTGGCTAAACTCCAGAATTATTATCCACCGGAAGATTTTGAATCGTATCAGGATCTACTCCTCCAGATCATTAACCGGGATTATAACCGTATCAACCGGTACACAAAGGCGCTTGCCTTTTTTAAGATCAGCAGAATGGAGGGGCATGAGGTTACAGCTGACCTGATTGCTAACCTGTTTAACCCGGATCCGCTATTACTTCAGACAGCAGCATATACGATTTATCACATAGATAAAGAAGCTTATCATCACCACACGCTCAGGCTGAAGCCATCAATGAAGAAAGAACTTGATCGCGCCATATTGCCGCCTGTTTTCCGTGGAGAAGATGAAGATTATCACCAAAAGCTTTTACTTATTGAGCGTGTTTTATTATTAAAGAGCATGCCGGAGTTTACCAGGATACCCGGAGAGATGGTGACTTACCTTTCGGAAGCGCTGGAGGAAATACGCGTACCGGGGGGCACTTCCATCATAGAAGAGGGGGAGCCGGGTAACGCTCCTTTATATATCGTATTAAACGGTACAGTAAGCATCTACAAAGGGGACGAGCTTGTTACCGAAAAAGAACGAAAAGGGGTGTTTGGTCATGAGCTGGTGTTAGCAACCAATAAGTTTGATTACACGGCTTTGGCAAAGGTAGAATGTACGCTGCTGGTACTCAGAAAAGAAGAGTTGTTGGATTTGATGTCTAAGTATATAGAGATAATGGAATCCTATTTGGCGATTTTGAATCATGAAGAATTAAAAGAAGAGCATGAAGAAATTGCAGACATTCTGCTAAGTGTTTAAAAAAGTTAATAATTGAAAAAAAACTCATTGCCTAACTAAAAAGAAATGGAATTAAAAAACGGGATACTTCTATGCTTCTCGGAGGAGGATAACCAGCCTATAGAAGGTGGACTGAAAGGTTGGGTCTCTAATTTCCATAAGTTCCTGTCCACCTTGCTGTCGCAGATCTCCAGGGAAACTCCTGAAATACATCTTGCTTCAGAAGGTGAGCTTGAGAAGGTGGATCTGTCCGAATTTGCCGTTGTAATATTGGTATGTACGCCAGCATTAGCAAGGAATAAGGATTTTCTGAAGGAGATAAATGATTACGGTAAGTCTCTCATTTCTTCTGATAAGCTAATGGTAGAGGGGATACCCCGGATATTTAAAGTCCACAAGGCTCCGTTTGACGAGGATTTGTACTTTCCCCGGTTTCAAAACCTTATTTCGTACGACTTTTTCATGGTGGACCCGCTTTCAGGCGAAGCCCAGGAATTCAGACGGTTTTTCGGTAGTGATGCCGAACGCTCCTACTGGATGAAGCTGGTAGATATGGCTTATGATATCAACCAGATCCTGTCTACCGAATCCCTGGTGGCAAAGAAGAAAACCGAGGCTGATGCGGTGCCCAGGGAAAAGACGGTGTACCTGGCCAGCACAGGAGTCGATATGGTTATCCAGCGAGATATTATTAAGCGGGAGCTGATCCGCCACGGATATAAAGTGCTGCCTCAGCACACCTTACCTAAGGAGGTAGAACCCCTTGAGAAGATGATCAAAGAGGATCTGGTTAAGTGCCGGCTCTCTATACACATCGTAGGAGAGGATTATGGCTACAGGCCAAAAGGCTCAGAGATCTCGGTCGTAGATATCCAAAACCGGATAGCCTCCAACCACACTTACGACATGGTGGAGTACAATAAAACTGCGAGCGAAAAGAAGCTGTTTAGCAGGCTTATTTGGTTGTCTCCCGATCTTAAAAATGTGACTGAGCGTCAAAAAATATTTATTGAAGACCTGAAGAGCGATGCTGCGTCTCTTGAAGAAGCCGAAGTGTTGCAGATCACCCTGCCTGAACTCAAGTCGATTATACGGGAAGAGCTGGTAACGGGCGGTCGTTTCAATACTCAGCGTGAGATCAAAGGATATGAGCCCGCAGAAGAAGGCGACTCCAAGATTATCTACCTGATTCACGACAGGTCAGACAAAAAAGAATCTAAGCCACTACATGATTACCTGGAAAAAACAGGATACAAAGTGGTAGAGCCAAGCTTTGATGGCGATCTGGTGGATATTCGGTATATCCATCAGGAAAACCTGCGTCGCTGTGACGCCTCCATTATTTACTATGGAAAAGCCAAAGAAGCCTGGATAAAAACGAAACTACAGGATTTGCTAAAGGCTCCCGGGTTTGGAAGGGAGAAAAAACTCCAGGCTAAAGCCGTCTATATGGATGGCCCAAAGAGCGTGGATTTAGAACATTATGAAAAAAACAATGCCCTGGTTTTAGGCAATAATGGCGGGTTTAAACCCGAACATCTGAAACCTTTTCTAACCCAACTAGAAAAGTCATGAGTGAAAAAGAAACAAACATCGAGCAAGGTCAGGATATCGTAGATATTACGGAGCTGATCAACCCGTTTCCCGGTCTCAGGCCGTTCGGAATTGAGGAAGGTCACCTGTTTTTTGGCCGGGAAGGCCAGAGTGATGAGGTGCTCGTAAAGCTCGCTGAAAACAAATTTGTAGGAATACTGGGCGCATCGGGTTCCGGTAAGTCTTCCTTCATGTACTGCGGCTTGGTGCCCAGTCTGGTGGGCGGATTTATGACCGAGGCTGGTTCCAACTGGCGGGTCGTGGTAGCGCGCCCCGGAGGCGGGCCGATCGACAACCTGGCCGAAGCCCTGCTGATCAAAGATAAAGCCTATTCCAATCTCTCAGAAGAGGATAAGCTGATCAAGAAAACGATCATAGGTACTGTTTTGCGTAGTAGCTCGCTGGGATTGGTTGAGGTTATCAAGCAGCTAAAAACCGATGACGATCAGAATATGCTGGTAGTAATTGACCAGTTTGAGGAGCTATTCCGTTTCAGAAAGCTGGAGGCTGCTACCTCAGATATGGATGAATCGTCAGCATTTGTGAATTTGCTGCTGGAGGCTATTCATCAATATGAAGAACCTATCTACGTCGCTTTGACCATGCGGTCAGACTTTATTGGCGAGTGTGCCAAATTCCCTGATCTCACCCAGGTGATCAATGATTCACACTACCTCATCCCTCAGATGACCCGGGATCAGAAGCGATCGGCTATTGAAGGCCCGGTGGCTGTAGGAGGTGGTAAGATTGCTTCGCGACTCACTCAGCAGTTGCTTAATGATGTAGGGGATAACCCTGATCAGCTTCCCATCCTTCAGCATGCGCTGATGCGGACCTGGTCTTACTGGGTGGAAAACCGTAAAACCGGGGAACCAATGGATCTAAGGCATTATAACTCCATAGGTACCCTGAAAGAGGCCCTCTCTCAGCATGCAAACGAAGCCTATGACAACCTGTCCAAACGTGAGAAGGAGATTGCGGAGGTCATGTTTAAGGCACTGACGGAGCGGGGTAGTGAAAATCAGGGAATTCGTCGACCGACCAAATTAGGTACGATTGCCAGTATTGCAGGAGTTTCTGATGATGAAGTCATCAATGTTGTGGAGAAATTCCGCGAGCCCGGCAGGTCCCTGTTGATGCCACCGTATGGAGTGAGGCTGGAGGCTGATACCGTAATAGATATCTCCCACGAGAGTCTGATGCGTATCTGGGACCGGCTGAAACGATGGCTGGATGAAGAATCCAAGGCTTCTGAAATGTATCTGAAGCTTTCAGAGGCTGCAGAGCGCTTCCAGGAAGGAAAAGCATCACTCTGGAAAATGCCTGACTTACAGCTCGCGCTTAACTGGAGAGAAGAAAACAACCCGACCCTCGTTTGGGGGCAGCGCTACAATCCGGCTTTCGAGCGGACGATGGTATTTCTGGAGACCTCTGAGAAGGCTTACCTTACTGACCAGCGAAACCAGGAGATCCTTCAGAAACGGAAGGTGCGTAACATGCGGATCTTTGCGGTGGTGCTTGGTCTTGCCACGCTGATCTGTTTATTCCTGGTGGTGTTGGCGAATATCCGGTCCAATGAGGCAGTTAAGCAGGAAGCTTTGGCTAAGGAGGCTGCAGCAGAGGCTGCAGCAAACCAGGATCGAGCTGAAAGAGAGGCAGCAAGAGCAGTAGAAGCACAGGCATTGGCAGAGAAAGAGCAAAAAATTGCTCAGGAGCAAAGAGACAGAGCCGAACAGCAAACTATAATAGCACAGGAACAAAGATCTGAAGCCGAAAAACAAAGAATTGCTGCCGAAGAAGCAAAAGATGAAGCCCAGGAGCAACAAAAAATTGCGGCACAAGAACGTGATAATGCGCAAGAGCAAGAGCGATTGGCAAAAATTGCAAAAGAACGAGCCGACCAGCTTCGTCTCCAGTCCATTGCCCAGTCCATGGCGATCAAGGCCACCAAGATCCTGGGGGATAAGGAGCTGAAAGGTGTGGTGGCCCGGCAGGCGTATGATTTTTATGAAGAGTACAAAGATGAACATAAACCATACAACGGTGATATTCATTCCGGGGTGTATTATGGATTGCGAGGACTTTTAGATAAGGATTACCTCGAATCAGATGACCGGTTTATAGGCGACGTATTACTTAATCAGTACCGGGGACATTTCCCGATCGTCAATAAGTTTGGCCAGGAGCAGCAGGTGGGAGTGCGTGCTGTAGCTTACAGCAATGATGGCAATACCATGTATTCTGTGGGTAGTGACGGCCGTCTTGTGGAGTGGGATGTGAGTGGAGAATCCAAAGATAGCTTTAAGGATCTTATGGATAAGGACATTCTGATCAGAACCCTGGAACTTAGTCCAAGCGGACGATATATAGCTATAGGGACGAATCAAAATCATATCATGGTGGTTGATCTTCAAAATCGTTCAGCAGAACCTACAGTGCTCCGCGGACATGTAGGGGGAACTATTTTTGACCTGGTTTTTGTAAACGATAATCAGCTACTTTCCACTGGCGCAGATAGTCGTATTTTGATGCACTCCATGAATACCAAGTCAAATACTGAGGTCTTCAGGACAGGGTCATTCGTGAAGGCTATGGATATTGCTTCCGATGGAAATACGCTAGCGGCTGGTACTGACGGGGGAGAGGTGATATTGATCGATTTGAATGACCAGGATGCACAACCAAGACGGGTATATCGTCGCGAGGGAGGGCAGGTACATTCACTAGACTTCAATAGTACCGGAACACGCCTGGCAATGGGTGATGGAGAAGGCGATATTGTTATTTGGGACCTGGAGGAAAAGCATAAATGGGGTGTAACACTCACAGGGTTTATCAGTGGGGTTTCGGATGTACAGTTTAGTCCTGACGACAGCTTATTGGTGGGCGCAAGTGCTGATGGTACAGCCCGTATGTGGGACCTGAATAACATTTATGACCTGCCTACAGTCTTTGACGACCATGAGGACTGGATCTGGGATATTGACTTTCACCCGGAAGGCAACAGGTTTATGACCGCCTCTGAGTCCGGAGTGATCCGATTGTTTTATACAAAGGCTGATTACTACGCAGATCAGATCTGTGGGTTACTGACAGAGAATATGAGCCCGACAGAATGGAGACAGTACGTGGCTGAGGAACGTGAGATCCCATATGTATATACCTGTGAAGGATTACCTAAAGGAGAGGAAGCAGAATAACTTATGAAGAACCTTTTACTTATTACCGCCTTTTTGTGCCTCGTTTCCGGGGCTTACAGTCAGACCTGTACACAACGGCTTAATCAGGCTGAGGATGATTATGAAGCAGGACGTTTGCTGAATATCCCTTCTACCATTCAGCTTTGCCTCGACGATGAAGGCTTCTCCAAAGAGGAAGAGATCAGGGCTCGTAAGCTCCTGACACTTGTTTATATTTTTACAGACCAGCAGGGAAAGGCTGAAACGGCGCTGATCAACCTGTTGAGAGCTGATCCGGAACACCGGCTGAATCCGCAGGTTGATCCGGCTGAGCTGTTTTTCCTGTATGAGCAGTTCAGAACTGCTCCGATCTTCCGGATTGGCTTCAAAGCGGGTGTAAATATCTCCCGGATTAATGTGGTGCAGTCTTATTCTACCCGAAACAGTTTGTTTCTCAATACCTTTTACAATGGGAAAGAAGAAGGAGGTATTGGTGAGTTTCAAAGTGGTCAGGGTGTAGGCTATAATGCTGAGCTGACGATTGAGCGGCACTTATGGGAAGGAATAGAGGCTATAGCCGGGATACAATGGCGATTGTCTGAATACAACATAGATATGGAGTCCATTCAGCGGGATGACCGTACCATGACGCCTTTGCGAACTGCCATGACCAACCAGCAGACATACCTGCGGTTCCCATTGATGTTTCGGTACAATTTCTTTTATACCAACCGGGACCAGGTGTTTTTGCCTTATGGTTTTTTGGGCGCCAGCTATGATCAGCTGATCCAGGCCAGCTACTCCAATGGAGAACGGTCCCCGGGTACCACTTATAACGTGACGGATTTTGATCTCCTCAATAGCGGGGTAGTTAACAAACAAAATGTTTCCATCATAGGCGGTATAGGTACCAAAGTGCGTATCAAGACGCATTTTTTAACGGTGGAGGTCCGCTATGACAATAGCAGGCTGAAGTATATCAACCCGGAAAACCGGTGGACCATCCAGGAGTCTGTTTTTGATGCCTCTTTTGTGGAAGATGACCTTGGGCTTGACCTGATTTCCTTTTCCCTGGGATGGACACACAGTATATACAACCCGCAAAAGCTTAAAGAATACAGAGACTAATATGAAATTTACTTGGCTCACATATCTGACTATAATCGGGCTCATAAGTTTGGTAGCCTGTGCACCTTCCAGTGATGACAGTCCTGCTCCGGAGGCCGTTTTTGTAAAGTATTACGGGGATCTGAGTACTCACAGACTCTATGATATCGCCGTACGGGATAATGGCGAGTTTGTACTTTTCGGTACCCGTAAAGTAGATGGGGATCTATTCGGCTCAAACTTTTATATAGCACATACTGATGCCGGAGGAAACTTGTTGCAGGATCTGGTTCTTGATGTAGATCACACAGAAGATATTGCAGCTAAAATAAAGGTTGTTGATGACGGATATTTGATAGTAGGGCATGTAGCTGATCTGGATAATGCATTGCTACCGCAAGCTAAAAAGCTTTACTGGGCACATATTTCAGAAGATCTGACTCTTGATACTTTGACAGGTGACAGGAACCCGGTTTTAAGTCAAATGACCTTGTCGGCATCTGCTCTTAATACCACTGCTGATCCCGAGGATGAAATTGTTGGAACCGATATTCTATTGACTCAAAATGATTCTGTTTTGGTTCTTGGCTATTCGGATGTAGTGGCGCCTAATGAGCTCACCAAGCCCGGTAATCAGCAAAAGCAAATGCTGGTACAAAAAGCATCCCGGGATGGAGGTGTCCGGTGGACCAAAACTGCGGGCTATTCCAACTCTGATGAGACTGCTGTGGCTATTTTTGAGCAGTTTGACGGTTCTATCATCCTCGTAGGGTCAGCTTCAAATGTAGCATCCGGAGAGGGTCATGGCGGGATCAATGTTTGCGCAATGTACTTTAATGCGCAACTAACAGCTCAGAATAATGCTCCATTATTTGGAATTACAATAACGGATATATCGGGTAGTGATATCATGAATTATAATGAGGTTCCGGCGGCCGTTTATCGGTCAAATCCAAATACGGGTAATCTGGTAATAGCGGGGACGTCTTCTTTTGGTCCGTCCAGCTCTCCGTTTATCATGACTGTGACGGAGGGAGGTTCGTTTGTAGACGGAGACACGCTTACCTCAAACTTTTCCCTTGGAAATTCTTTTGGTACAGGGGTTACAAAGACGCTTGCAAATGATCATGTAGTCGTTGGGACGATTGAAAACTGGCGTGACCAGGCCGAAGAAGGTGGAAATGCTTTGACTAAGGGAAATGAGATCATGTTTATCCGCTCCGATCAGTTTAGTACTACCAGACCGCAGTTTAGCCGAAACTTTGGCACGGAAAGCGGGGATGATGAAGCTGCTGCTGTGGTATCTCTTCCTGACGGATCTATTGTCATTGGAGGTACGATAGACTTTGGGAGTGGGGTTTCACTCTTCTCCTTGATGAAAATGAACGATAAAGGCGAACTCAAAGAGTAGGGTAATAATGAGCACTAAACGTTTTAGAAAAGGAATTTTAAATGGATTTTACCAGCCAATCTTTATGAAGAAGATTATAATTGCCGCTTTTTTTGGACTTCTTGGGTTTGCAGGGCTTGCACAGCCGACTATTACAGATGCTGAGTGGATTGATAGTGATGGGAATGGGAACATTGACCGGGTCGTGTTGACATTCAGTGTCAATGTAGACGTTGGAGATACTGCTACGACTACCGATGGACTGGGGTGTATTCTGATTAACGATGGTGGCAATAAGACAATAGATAATGCTGATTATTCTGCCTCCAATACTGCTACCTTAACTTTGGATTTTATTGGAGATGAAATAACGGGAACAGGGATTTCAGGTCTTACAATAACCTATGATACATCTGATCCTGATGCACAGATCGTTGAAACGGGTACAAGCTCAGAAGTAACAGATGCATCTGTGGCTTCCGGGTATACAGATAGTGCTGAGCCCCAGATCATCAACCTGGATATTTACGATACAGATTTTGATGGTTTGATTGATCGTATCGATGTAACCTGGAGTGAGAATGTTGATACAGATGATAGTAGTGCACCTGTAGCTGCTGATTTTGGCACGATCACTTTACCTGATGGTGAGACAGCTAATCTGGGTTCAGCTGTATTCGATGATCCGGCAGGGGCGAGTGCTGTAGTTAGTATTACCGGAATTAGCGGACAGTTAACAGCAAATACTGCAGTAGGGTCACTTGGTATTGATGGTATTACTAATGAGTGGACGGACGGCACGAATGCGACGAGTAACCCGGATGATAATGAAGGGACCAGTGACAGTGCTGCACCAATCCTAACAGGCCTAAGTATTGAGGACCCAGATTTTGACGGATTTATTGATCAGATAGTAGTGACATTCAGTGAGAATGTGGATACTGATAATGGAGCATCACCTGTAGTGGGTGATTTTGGGACGATCACCTTACCAGATGGAGAGACTGTAGGGTCAGCCACAATTACTGATCCGGGTGGGAGCAGTTCTACAGTAACCCTTAGCAATATAAGTGATCAATTGGTAGCCAATACGGCATTGGGGTCAACAGCCATCAGTGGTATCACCACAGAATGGACAGACGGAACCAACCAGACAAGTGATCCGGATGGTTCTGTGACTTTGACTGATGGAGCAGCGCCTGCTATCACCGACCTTGACATTTACGATACAGATTTTGATGGTTTGATTGATCGTATCGATGTAACCTGGAGTGAGAATGTTGATACAGATGATAGTAGTGCACCTGTAGCTGCTGATTTTGGCACGATCACTTTACCTGATGGTGAGACAGCTAATCTGGGTTCAGCTGTATTCGATGATCCGGCAGGGGCGAGTGCTGTAGTTAGTATTACCGGAATTAGCGGACAGTTAACAGCAAATACTGCAGTAGGGTCACTTGGTATTGATGGTATTACTAATGAGTGGACGGACGGCACGAATGCGACGAGTAACCCGGATGATAATGAAGGGACCAGTGACAGTGCTGCACCAATCCTAACAGGTCTAAGTATTGAGGACCCAGATTTTGACGGATTTATTGATCAGATAGTAGTGACATTCAGTGAGAATGTGGATACTGATAACGGAGCATCACCTGTAGTGAATGATTTTGGTACGATCACCTTACCAGATGGAGAGACAGTATCATCAGCGACTATGACTGATCCAACTGGGAGTAGTTCTACAGTAACTCTTAGCAATATAAGTGATCAATTGGTAGCCAATACGGCATTGGGGTCAACAGCCATCAGTGGTATCACCACAGAATGGACAGACGGAACCAACCAGACAAGTGATCCGGATGGTTCTGTGACTTTGACTGATGGAGCTGCACCTGTAGTTCTTCAGGCAATCACTTTGGATGGAGGAGATGGCGAGTCAGAATCCCTGGAGTTAGAATTCAGTGAGTCGGTAACCGATGCGGATTTTGATGCTGGCGTACTGGGCGACTGGAGTGTATCAGACGATGGTTTTACGAGCAGTGATTTGATCAGTGGGTTTAGTACTACGACAACTGTTGTATCAGGAGGAACAGACAGTGATGCTAACGATGAATATGTAACCTTGACCTTTAGTCCAAGTAATGTTCAGACGACAGGGGTTATCAACTATGCTTATAGCAATGATGGCGGAGGTTCGGATGACATATCAGATGGTTCCAATGTATTGGCAGATATTAGTTCTACTGCTGCAGATGATGGAGCCGCCCCAATAGTACTGAATGTATATTCGGTTGATGGGACATCAGATGGAGTTTTAGATGGGCTTGAGGTTCAGTTTAGTGAGTCGGTGACCGATGCGGATTTTGATGCTGGCGTACTGGGCGACTGGAGTGTATCAGACGATGGTTTTACGAGCAGTGATTTGATCAGTGGGTTTAGTACCACGACAACTGTTGTATCAGGAGGAACGGATAGTGATGCCGATGATGAGTATATAACGTTAACCTTTACAGCATCCAATGTGTCGGATACTGGAACCGGAGCAATTAGTTATCAATATACCAATGATGGGGCAGGATCGGACGATATAGCGGATGGTAACAGCAACATATTGGCAGATATAGGAACCACAGCAGCTACTGACGGAGCAGCACCTGTAGTTATCCAGGCGATCACGTTGGATGGAGGAGATGGCGAGTCAGAATCCCTGGAGTTGGAATTCAGTGAGTCGGTAACCGATGCGGATTTTGATGCTGGCGTACTGGGCGACTGGAGTGTATCAGACGATGGTTTTACGAGCAGTGATTTGATCAGTGGGTTTAGTACTACGACAACTGTTGTATCAGGAGGAACAGACAGTGATGCTAACGATGAATATGTAACCTTGACCTTTAGTCCAAGTAATGTTCAGACGACAGGGGTTATCAACTATGCTTATAGCAATGATGGCGGAGGTTCGGATGACATATCAGATGGTTCCAATGTATTGGCAGATATTAGTTCTACTGCTGCAGATGATGGAGCCGCCCCAATAGTACTGAATGTATATTCGGTTGATGGGACATCAGATGGAGTTTTAGATGGGCTTGAGGTTCAGTTTAGTGAGTCGGTGACCGATGCGGATTTTGATGCTGGCGTACTGGGCGACTGGAGTGTATCAGACGATGGTTTTACGAGCAGTGATTTGATCAGTGGGTTTAGTACCACAACAACTGTTGTATCAGGAGGAACGGATAGTGATGCCGATGATGAGTATATAACGTTAACCTTTACAGCATCCAATGTGTCGGATACTGGAACCGGAGCAATTAGTTATCAATATACCAATGATGGGGCAGGATCGGACGATATAGCGGATGGTAACAGTAACATATTAGCAGATATAGGAACCACAGCAGCTACTGACGGAGCAGCACCTGTAGTTATCCAGGCGATCACGTTGGATGGAGGAGATGGCGAGTCAGAATCCCTGGAGTTGGAATTCAGTGAGTCGGTAACCGATGCGGATTTTGATGCTGGCGTACTGGGCGACTGGAGTGTATCAGACGATGGTTTTACGAGCAGTGATTTGATCAGTGGGTTTAGTACTACGACAACTGTTGTATCAGGAGGAACAGACAGTGATGCTAACGATGAATATGTAACCTTGACCTTTAGTCCAAGTAATGTTCAGACGACAGGGGTTATCAACTATGCTTATAGCAATGATGGCGGAGGTTCGGATGACATATCAGATGGTTCCAATGTATTGGCAGATATTAGTTCTACTGCTGCAGATGATGGAGCCGCCCCAATAGTACTGAATGTATATTCGGTTGATGGGACATCAGATGGAGTTTTAGATGGGCTTGAGGTTCAGTTTAGTGAGTCGGTGACCGATGCGGATTTTGATGCTGGCGTACTGGGCGACTGGAGTGTATCAGACGATGGTTTTACGAGCAGTGATTTGATCAGTGGGTTTAGTACCACGACAACTGTTGTATCAGGAGGAACGGATAGTGATGCCGATGATGAGTATATAACGTTAACCTTTACAGCATCCAATGTGTCGGATACTGGAACCGGAGCAATTAGTTATCAATATACCAATGATGGGGCAGGATCGGACGATATAGCGGATGGTAACAGTAACATATTAGCAGATATAGGAACCACAGCAGCTACCGATGGAGCTGCGCCTGCAATCGTAGACCTTGATATTTTTGACACGGACTTTGATGGTTTAATTGATAGAATAGATATTACATGGAGTGAGAATGTTGATACAGATGATGGTAGTGCACCAATAGATTCAGATTTTGGTACAATTACTTTGCCGGATGGCCAGACAGCTGATCTGAGTTCAGCTGCATTTGGTGATCCTGGCGGAGCGAGTGCATTAGTAAGTATTACAGGGATCGCCGGGCAGCTAACCGCGAATACTGCAGTTGGGTCACTTGATATCGATGGGATTACCAACGAGTGGACAGACGGTACGAATGCAACGAGTAATCCTGATGATAATGAAGGAACCAGTGATAGTGCCGCACCAACAATCGCGGACCTTGACATCTATGATACAGATATTGATGGGTTAATTGATCGTATCGATGTTACCTGGAGTGAGGATGTAGACACAGATGATAGTTCTGCTCCGGTAGCTGCGGATTTTGGTACGATCACTTTACCTGATGGTGAGACAGCTGATCTGGGTTCAGCTGTATTCGATGATCCGGCAGGGGCGAGCGCTGTGATTAGTATTACCGGAATTAGTGGACAGTTAACAGCGAATACGGCCGTTGGTCTCCTTGGTATTGATGGCATCACCAATCAATGGACAGACGGGACCAATACTACAAGTAACCCCGATGATAATGAAGGAACCAGTGACAGTGCTGCTCCGATAGTAGTAGACCTGGAAATTTTCGATACTACCAGTGATGGTTTTATTGATAGCCTTACTGTAACATTCAGTGAAAATATTGATACAGATGATGGAGTTGCACCCGTATTTGCAGATCTGGGTACATTGACACTTCCTGATGGTGTAGTTGCCACGTCAGCTACCATCTCCGATCCGGCTGCTTCATCAAATGTGGTTTCTGTGTCTAGCATCACCTCTACAGATGAGAATTATTCTATAAGCACAGCGGCCGGATCCACTGATATCGATGGCCTTGCCGGTCTATGGGAAGACGCTGCAGGAAATGCGATTATAGCCACTGGCGATGATTCTGAGACAATTACAGATAGTGCAGACCCTATACTCTCCAGTTCTTCACCTGCTGATAATTCCATTAGTTTCCCTGCTGCAAATGATATTATTTTGACTTTTTCAGAGGACATAGTAGCAGGAACCGGGAACATTACGATCAATGATCTGACTAACGTAGTCCAATTTGAACAATTTGCCATCGGGTCATTGGTGGCTGGTCCTACCAGTACCATTACCATTGACCCTACTTCGGATTTTACCCTTGGAGATGATTATTCGATCCGGATTGATGCTACAGCTATTGATGATAACAGTGCATCCAGTAACTCGTATGCGGGAATTGCCAATGATACCGATCTGAATTTCACTTCAGACAATATAGCACCAATTGAGTGTACCTTTGATTATCATACTGTCTATAACGTAGATGGTACAGGTAACAATGAAGGCCATTTGGAACCCTCCCAATGTAACAACAATCCAGCTTCCATATCGAGTACACAAACGACCTCATTTGCTGTTTTCCATTTTCATTTGACAAATGGCTCAGGATCTACTGAAAGACTAGCTGAATTTATTTTCCGAAGGGGTAGTGGTGATGACATAGACTGGTCCGCTGTGTTTGACGGAGCAGAACTCATTGACGATAACGGAGTGTCGGAAACTGCGGATGTCATAGCTTCCGATTACATTCAATTCAATACATTATCTGACAATTCTGATAATGTGGGCTATCTTCCCGGAGATGATGATGGAGGTGATGGTACCTATATTGGAAAAGAGTATGCCCTGAAAGTCTGGTTTAAGACAGATTTGGGTGCTGAAGCAGTCGATATTGACGGAAAGGCTTTGGAGTTTACTTTAAGTACTAATGACATAGATGGGAATGGTGGTGGAGATAAAGTGGATAGGGTTTACACCGGAAGTTCATACGAGAATAATTCTTCATTTGATATTACAAGCTCTGTTACTGTAAGTGTAGATGCCAGCGAATACCGTTTTCTACTACAACCGGTAGATACCGAAGCGAACACTGCAGTACCTGTTACACTGGAAGCTACCGATACTTACGGAAACAGGGATCTGGATTATGATAATGTAACCGATGCGGTGCAGATCACCTCAACAGGAACCTCATTGGATGTCACGCCGTCTGCTCCGTCTGTAGCTAATGCCTCTGATTGGAGCCAGGGAGTAGGAACACCCAGTGATGTGTTCTTTAGAAATAATGAAACTTCCATTACACTGGGAACTACCTCCGGAGCGCTGACCGACGCGGCAGCCAGTGATCCGTTCAATATTACAGCGGATCTCACAGCACCTACTTTTACCAATGCTACCTACTTTGATACAGATGAAGATGGTACTGTGGATGAGGTCGTCATCCAAATGAGCGAGCCGGTGGATGATGCAACGATCACGCTCGGAGATTTTACCGTAGAAAGCACAACTCCGACTAGTGTGCTTTCTACTTTTAACAATGGACTTGATCCAAATAGCAGTGACGATGAATATTTTACCTTTGAAGTAGACATTCCATCTACAGGATCCATTGATGTTTCGTATACAGCAGGAACACTAACGGACAATTATAGCACACCAAATGCTGCATCTACTAATGCTTCTATTACCGCAATAGATGAGGCTGCACCAGCCATCATTTCTGCGATAACTGGTGACAATGATGCTGATGGTCAAATAGATCGTGTAACGATCACATTCTCTGAAAATATCAATGAAACAGGATCAACGAAAACGTTTGACGTAGGTACTTATATCAATGAAACGGAGGTAACTACTACCAGTGATGATGCTGTGGTGATCATTTCTTTTGATGAAAGTGGTACACCTGACTCTGGTATTACCCCTGCTATTTCATTGGGATCAGGATTAATAGTGGATGCAGCTTCAAACTCCATAACCGGAACACAAAATTTTTCAGGAACAGAAGACGGTGTTTCTCCGATCATTGTAGATGCATGGTCTTATGATAGCAATAGTGATGGTACCGTGAACCGGATGGAAGTTGAGTTTTCCGAATCAATTGATGACTTGAGCCTCATAGATGCTTTCGGTGGGTTTGAGGTTTCATCTGATGGATTTACAACCGAAATAGATGCGATCACCGGCTTTTCATCTTCAGCATCTAATCTTCCCGGTGGCTCGGATACTGATAACAATGACGAATACATTACCCTTAAGTGGACTCCTGTTAATACTCAGGGAACCGGGGCTTACGAGGTTCGATATTCCAATAATGGTAGTTTTGTTGTGGATATTGCTACTGCACAAAATCAGCTGGCAGACACCGGGACTCCTATTGCTGCTCAGGATGGAGCAGCGCCTAAGATACTTTCAGCTTCCTGGTTTGATGATGATTTGGATGGAAATATTGATTCGGTAAGTGTTGAATTTGGAGAAGCAGTGACATTAACCGATCCGGGACTGGATGACTATTTCACTATCAATGATGGCAGCACAGACCATGCTATAGATGCTGCTACATACGTTTATACCAGTGTAACCACCATGGGATTCCCATTTAGTGCTGATCCGATAACTGGTACCGGAATTACTAACCTGACCATTACTTACAACGCGACAGCTACCGGAGATATCAATGCTTCTGCCGGAGGTGCCGAGATTGCAGATACTGACACACCAAATGAATATGTAGATGCGGCAGACCCTGTTTTCCTTAATGTGGATGATAATGGCGGGGATAATAACTACCGCTCAGGGGAAACCATCACTTTCGAAGCAGATATGAGCGAAGGAGCAACGGTGACAGTTGACCTTTCAGTACTGAACAACGCTTTTAACTCAGCCTTTGAGCTTACGGACAATGGTGGAGATAATCATACCGGATCAAACGGGGCAGATGTTTCAATCATGAATGAAGGAGATGCTACTATTTCCTTTACAGCCACTGACCCTTCAGGAAATACGACCGTTAACAGTACCCTGGTTATAAATATTGATAAGACCAACCCATTAGCCAATGCTTTTGTACCTGTATTTACATCATCTGCCACACCTTTATTAGAAGGGGATGGCTTAAGTGATAATACTACAGCGAACGCCAATCTCGTGGTGGAGATACAAATAAACAGTGGTGGATATAATACAGCTACTAATCCGGGTGACGGATCGTGGGATTATGATACGACACCTCTTGGACTCAGTACGGGTACCTATGATGTAGATATCCGGGTTACTGATGAAGCAGGTAACCAGTACACTGAGTCAATCACCGATGGTTTGACCATTGATCAAACGAATCCCGGGGTAACTCTTACTCGAAATACCCCTGGCACGGGATCGATCACCACCACCAATGCAGATATGGTCTCTTTCGATATAGCCTTTGATGAGGTGATGGATGATGCTGGTTTCGATGAGAATGATATTACAGTGACTGTTACCGGAACCGTAACGGTGAATTCCCTGACCACAGGGACGGGGACTTTTGGGGGCTCAGTAAGCCTGGTAAACGATGGAGATGATCAGAATTACACCCTTAATATCAGTGATATTGCTGGTGATGGTGATTTGAGTATTTCGCTGGATGCCTCCATAGCTGATCTGGCCGGAAACACGCTAGGATCGGTGCAGACCTCCTCTGCATTCGGAATTGATAATATCGGTCCAACTACACTAAACATCACCGTGGATGATGTGGCCGCAAGTGGCGATCGTACAAATGCCAATACGCTTAATTTTTCCGCAGATTTCAATGAAGATATTCAGGCCACCTCTTTCACATCGGCTGATTTAGCTATTGTTGAGCCTGTTGGTTCATCCGCTTTAATTCAGTCAATCACCGAGGGTGCAGGAGGTCAGTTTACCGTAACAATCACAAACATTGATGGGGACGGTACTCTTTCACTGAATTTTACAGGTGTGGTATCAGATGAAGCTGGAAATACTTTTTCCGGATCCGAAACAACGGATGAATTTTATACCATAGATAATACGGCCCCCACTATTTTAAGTATTGACCGAAACTCACCTACTAACTCACCTACCAATGTGGATGCCTTATCCTTTGATGTAGCTTTTTCTGAAACGGTTTTAAATGTCACAGCAGATGATTTCAATGCTAGTGGAACAACTGGTGACGCTACCAATGTTGTGAATTCGAGCGGGAATACCTGGCGTGTAGATGTTACAGGCGGAGACCTGGCCAGTTATGATGGTACAGTTACTTTGTCCTTTGACGGAGGACAGAATATTGCTGATGAAGGAGGTAACTCTTTGACAAATACGACCTCAACGGGTACCAATAACAACTTTTATGTGATTGATAATACTCCTCCGGCTTTTGATACAGAGACACTTTCAGTACTGGGGCAAACTGCCAGTCTATTATACAATTTGGATGAAACGGGTACCATTTATTATGCGATATTGACCGATCTGGCTACTGCTAATCCGGACCAAACACAAATAATCAATGGCC
Organism: Marinoscillum sp. HNIBRBA16962; assembly: GCF_057801515.1. Lineage (NCBI taxonomy): Bacteria > Pseudomonadati > Bacteroidota > Cytophagia > Cytophagales > Reichenbachiellaceae > Marinoscillum > Marinoscillum sp. HNIBRBA16962. The sequence continues at coordinate 2,460,050 of NZ_CM173603.1, forward strand.
AGGATGGAGCTGGCAGTACATTGGAGGTAGATGCTTCAGGAAGTATTTCCGTTACTTCCATTACCAGTGACTTCAGCGTAGATGAAGTATTAAGCAGAAATACATCGTATACGGTTTATTATTTTACTGAAGATGCAATAGGGAACCAGGGGACTGTCCAGTCTGTCGCTATTGAGACAGGCGGAGTGGTGATTACCCAGGGAACGACAACCTCTTCGTTGTGCCTGGAAGGGCCTAACCGACTCCTTTCTACGATTACCATCACTGAGGGGATAGGCAATGATTTCAGAAGTGGCTCCAATGTCACCTTAAGATTGCAGACTCCTACAGGTTTTGAGTTTGATGTAGCCAATTCCACCCCATCACTTGGGGGAACCTTATTTGATATTACTCCTGTAGGTACCTCATTCCTGGCGGATAATACCCTTAGGGTTGAGTTTACTGTAGACGGTTCACCAGACCTTGCTAATCAGGATGCCTTGCAAATTTCCGGTTTACGGATAGTAGCTGTGGGAAGTACTTCCTATGCTTCTGCTCAAAATATAGAGCGATCCGGAGGTACGGCGGTGATTTTTGGTGCTGAAGGCGAAGATGATCCGGTGTTTGGTACCGTGACCAGTGTCGATCTGCCATCTGCATTGTCAGTTGGAGTGGAAGTCACTGAACAATCCACAGGAACAAATGGAGATACAGCCGGTGATGATTTAGCCATGTATACAGTAAGCGCAATAACGGGTGCAGGTGGTGTTCTCTTAGTGCCAGTTATTGAGGTAGCAACCTCAGGTAACAATATCCAGATCTATTCGGATGCCGCGTTGACCACAGAAGTGTCGGGATCTGATTTTACCACGACGCAGACCCTTAATCTTGATGATTTTGATTTGACTACTGCGGACCTGGGAATTCATACTTTTTATATTACCCAGACGAACACCACAACTACATGCGAAAGTGATCCATTGGAATATTATATAGCAATTGTTGAAGCTAATAACAGTGAAGGTACTACCGTTTTTTCTGAGGCAGATGATGAGGGTACTACTTTAAGTATTTCCCACCCGACAGGATATGATGCCATATATACCGGTAATGGACTTCAGGGGATTACCTACAATGAGGGGGGGAACAGTACTACAGATTTTATTCCAAGCGCTGCAACATCTAATGGATCTCCTCACACGATAACTTATGAATTAACCAACAGGACTTCAGGAAAATTGGCTACCTATCAGGTAACCTTTACGGTTAATGCTGTTAACAACCTATTTTCATCAACTGATTTTTGTAATGAGAATGCTGATAATGCATTTTCCGTCAATGCGCCAGATGGTATTGATGTTGATGGGACCGATACCAGTAATCCGGATTTTTATAATATCAGCGTTTACCTCCTGAATAGCGGAGGAAGTCGAGTAGCGAACATTACCTCTGGTGTGATGGTTGAAACGCCAAGTACGATCCTGGGTACACCTTCAAACACAACAGGATGGGTTTTCAACCCTGACCCTCTCGGGGATCAAGCTTACGTTCTAACAACAGATGACGTTGAAGTAGAATTTGTGATTAATGTTACGGATGATGTTTTCTTATCTTCGTATGAGTATGCTTCAGAGGTTATACAGTTGTATTCCCTTCCTACTGTGGAAATTGAAAATGTGAACGAATACTACTGTGATAACGATGGTGATTTCAATATTTCAGTAACAGTAAATGGCATAACTCAGAATGCTACAAATGGCTATGAAATACTTGACAACCTGGGGAATCCATTAACTCCGGCATTTTCAAGTGGTAATGCAAATTTTAATCCTACAACTTTCGCGGCAACTTATGGTACCGGACAGTATAAGTTAGCGTACACCACGAATTCATTAACACCAGCAGGTTGTGATAGCACAGAGACTGTTGATTTTGAGATTTTACCGCAGGCTAGCAAGCCAACACTGAACGACGATTTGACCGGGATTGGAGGAATTGATAGTAATGATCTAAATAATGATGGAATCAATGATGACTATTTCCTGCAGTTTTGTGCAGGGGATGTAATTCCTGACTTAACAGCAACATTTGGATCGGGGGATAGCATAAGATGGTATAGCAACTCTGATTACACAGGTGAGATAGAGGTGGCCAGTGCTGGTGGAGAATATATTACTCCTTTAGAGCTTTTCGGTACCACTACGCCTAATGGGGGCATTGTCAAAATATTTTACTTTACAAATACCACAGATGTGGATATAAGCAGTTCCGGATTTGAAGGGTGTGAGTCCTCTGTAAGAAAGGTGACTATTAAAATCATTTCTAATCCGGAGAGACCTAATGTAAATCTTAATACTACCACAGCTGGTGCAGAAACAGGAGTTGGTGAATATGTTTTTGAATATTGTGAGCAACCCGGGCAGACCACCACTTTAGAGACGATCGACTTGAGAGAAGGGAGTGAAGGTCTGGAGACTTCAACTTTGGAAAATGATGGGTTATCCTACTTTATACTTTACAATGAAGATAAGGATTCTATTGGCTTTACAACCTCTGATATTTTGGACCTGACATCTGCTCCATTTAGCTATTCAGGTTTAGCAGGAACTGATACTACATTCTTCTTTAAACAGGTTAATAAGGATAGTACATTCGTGAACGGGTCCGGATCATCCAACGCACAATTTGCTGGGTGTAAGAGCGAAGACTTTACTCAGGTTGATGTGTTTGTATATGAGATTCCTGATGCTCCCGATACTACGGCATTCTCAGGTGGACGAACCGACTACTATCTGTGTTCAGGAGATGATTTGTCGAACATAGAGACACCATCACTGGAAGGTAGTACTTATACCTGGTATACAGCAGACCCTTCTGATCCAACTCAACCATCAACTAATGAAATTGATGTTACCGTGTTTGCGGGTCGGTTTGTAACTCAATTGGAGTTAGAAGATGAAGGCTTCAGTAATATCAGAACAGGCAGCACTGATACTACCTATTATTTCTATGTAGCCCAGACCAGGGATGAAAATAATATTTCAGGTTACGATGGTTGTATTAGTGAAACATCACAGATAGCCATTACTGTATTTCCTGATCCTGCTGCTCCATTAATTGATAATGGCAGTGGTGCAACTGATAATCTGGAAGTGAGTTTTTGTGAGGGAGACCTCAATACATCCTTCACGGTTACTGGAGATGTGTCATCCGATTCTACGGTTTTTAGATGGTATACGGCAGGTACGGATGGTTCTGTTTCTAATACTACACCGGTTATTACACAGGGGACCAATACCGGATCAATTGTTGTTACAGGTGAAGACCTGAAAATACTTTCTGCTCAGGAAGGGGTGCGGAGGTTCAGAGTTTCGCAAACCAATTATATCCAGCCAAATGGATCCAACTTCTCTGGTTGTGAAACAGAGGAAGCTGATATGGCCCTTGTGACCATTAACATTTATCATGTGCCTGATGCTCCTGAAAATCCTGATGATGATGCAGATAAAAACCCGGAGGTTACTTTTTATTACAATGATGGAGATGTAATAGATGATGTTCGTGTTACTGGAGAATCAGATGCTGAATTCAGGTGGTATTCTGATGCTGATCAGGACGGAATTCCGGATGGTGCAGAGCTTTTTGTGGAAACTCCTGTTGATGGTATATCTGTGACTACTGCAGCCACACTGGGAATTACTGAAGCAGACAGTGTTTATACCTTCTTAGTTTCCCAGACTCAGGATATTGGTTCCGGCGTGCCTTCATTTATAGGTTGTGAGAGTGACTACCTGGAAATTCAGGTCACAGTTTTTGCTATCCCTGATGCTCCTGTTGTCGTTGAGCCCGGAACGCAGTGTGATGTGGATGTGACAGAAGGTTCCACAACAGTTACTTATTCTGGAGTAACTAATGACGTTGGAAACTATTCATTCAATTGGTATGCAGAAGAAACGGATATTTTGGCTGAAGATGCTCAAGCTATCAGAAACCCTCAAAGTCCAATCACTGAAAATGTGATAAGTATAGACCTTAAATCTTTGGTTGATGCAGGTCTAAGGAATATTGATACTACATTTTATGTAAGACAGGTAAATAATATTTTACCAAATGAAGGTTTTGACGGTTCCTTTAGCGAGCCAACTCCGGTAAGAGCAATTGTATATCAAATTCCTGAAACCCCTGAAATACTCCAAGAGGGGACAGTTGATGTTTCTGCCGATGTTTACACATTTCTTTTCTGTGAAAGGTCGGTTGATCAGGATTTTGATTTTGAAGTTTCCAATACTTCTGATAATGTGGTGTATCGTTGGTATGAGGATGACAATACAAGTAGCCCGCTTATTAAAGAGGGTGTTTCCATAACCTTTGCTGAAGTATTAGCTGCCACTACTCCTGATCTAGATCCTGATAATGCCAGTTCAGTTTCCATTTTCGTGTTGGCAGTAGGTCAGGGAGCCTGTGAAAGTGAAGACTTTACAGAGGTCCGTATAGAGGTAGGAGAACCCCCTGTTCCTACACTAACCTGGGAAGGTATTACGGCAGGTAAGGTAACTACATTTAATTTCTATGAGGAAAATATAGAAGTTCCTGAAACTGATGTTGCATTGACTAAATATGAAATTTTTGATGACAGTGAGACAAGTTTGTTTGCTAAGACACAAACCGAAGAGATTCATGGTTTTGGTTATATGCCGGGCGATGATTTTACCTTTGACAATCCGGGTAATTACACTATAACGCTGACTATGCAGACCAGTGAAGCCTGTATCGTGGATACAACCAGGAATGTTACTATCCTTAAGACCTGGGTTTTAGATAATGAGGATTATTTTGAGAGCTTTGAGGATGGCTCGCACGGCTGGTTTGCGGAATATCGTTCGGATGATGGGAAATCAGATACACGTGTTAAATCCAATATTGATGAACCAAACTCCTGGGAGGTAGGTGTACCATCTGGTATTAAAATTGCTGATGCCGCCTCAGGAAGTAACGCATGGGTGACCAATTTGACCGGTAATTATCAGGGCAATGAGGAGTCCTGGGTGTACTCTCCTGTTTTTGATGTTTCCGGCATTGATCTGCCGATCATAAGCTTTGCTCATAAGCATTACTTTGCAGATTTCCGTGATGGGGTGGTTCTTCAATACTCAGATGATAATGGACAATCCTGGAAACCCATTGGATCTTTTAATACCCTAATCAGTGAAAATACTGCAGAAGCAATTGATCTGGCTACAGGAGGACTCAACTGGTACACCAATTCAGACATTCCTTCCGGGCCCGGGACACTTGGGGTTAATGGAGTTTCAAGTGTTGGGTTTAACCTGAATAGTATTGGGTGGTCTGAAGGACAGGATAAGTTTAATGCTTCAAATGATGGATGGCTACAGTCCAGTCACCAGTTACCTACTACCAGTGATGTGGATTTGAGTAATATCCGTTTCCGCTTTGCGATGAGCTCAAATACAGGAGACATTGATGCGAATGACGAAGGTTTTGCTTTTGATGATTTCAGGATTTACAATGGTCAGAAGCGAGTGCTTTTTGAAACATTTTCAAGCACATTGTCGGCGGAAAGTAAAGCATCTGCCATCGCATTTGATACCATTGGCCGGGCAAGCACCGTTTGGGTGAATTATTATACCGGTCTGACAGGTGTGGCAGAAATAGATGTGATCAATGGCAGAAATACCTCTGATCCGGCAGCAAGGTCTGGTTTCTACGGTGTTTCGGAGGTTCCGAGTGTGATCATTGAGGGAGATGTGAAGCTCAATCAGAAACCAGAAGTTTTAGGCATCAACCTGGACAAGGCTGCTCTCAGAGACAGAGGCTTTTCTATAATAGATACAGCATATGTAGAAGAAGGAGCATTAACCGCAGAGGCTACATTTACCGCTTTATCAGCAATTGAGAATGAAGACACCGAGCTTTCCATACGGTTTATGGTGGTTGAGAAGTATATAACAGGCATTGAAAATGGAGAGTATGCATCGACTGATACATTGTACAATGTGCTGAGAAAGATCCTGCCATCGGCCAGCGGTATCATAAAAACCGGACCAGTGGCTACCAATACAAGCTTTACTGAATCGGTTACCTGGAAAGTTGAAAACCTGTATAACCCGGATGACGTCAGTGTGGTGGTCTTTATCCAGAATGAAAACACCAGGGAAGTGTACCAGGTAGAGGAGATTTTACTGGACCCTATTCCGGTAGGAGAGATCCAGGTTGGCTTTGACCTGACAAAAACTGGTTTTGCCATCTACCCAAATCCAGCAGATGAAACTGTAAATGTAGAACTTGGAAGTCCTGTGCTTACGGATATGGACTGGATGGTATACGACCAGGTAGGTAGAGAATTAGTGAAAGGCTATATTCCTGCAGGGAAGAAATCCATTGAGTTCTCATCGGAGGAACTGCCATCGGGCATCTACCTCCTCCACGTCTTCAACAAAGATGCAGAGTGGAAGCCACAGCGGCTGGTGATTATACATGAGTAAGGAGGATTGCGGATTGCGGATTTGTGATCGGTGGCCAGTGATCGGGTAATCAGTGGTAGGTGTGTGTATTTTTAGGCTTTGACCTACTATACACTTGTTACTCATTGGTAAACCGCATAGAGAACGGAGAAAAGTTGTGATTAGCACTATGTCCCTCTGGAGGGACTACAGGGAGGATTTTTCCAATTGCAGTTTGCAGATTTGAGATTTCAGACTTGCATCCTCCTTTACTGCTTAATCCCAACTTGACAGAGTAGGATTGGTCATTGCCGGGTTACGTCTTATACTAACTTGCCACTTGCTCCTCCTACGCTTTGCTTCGGCGGACAGGTTATTGCTTACTGCCTATTGGTGATAACCACGGAGAGCACAGAGGTGATAATTTGGTTGATTTGTGATTTGGTCATTGTCAGCTCCGCCTTATACTAACTTGCCTATTGTGTTTTGCCTATTGTTGTTGCGGGTTGTGAAGGTTACGAGTTGCGAAGTTACGGGTGGTGACGGGTTGCGAGGTGTGAGGTTGCGAGTCAATGTGACAAAAGTCTCGACAAAACGCTACTGCCTACTGATGATAAATCGTGGAGAAAGCTGAGTAAACAAGGGAGAGATTGCAGATCGGAGATTCTGTCCCTCCGGAGGGACTACAGGGAGGATTTTTTTCGAACTGCAGATTGCGGAGTTGAGATTTCGGACTTTTGCTTACTGCTCCTCCTACGCTTTGCTTCGGCGGACAGGTTTTTGCTTACTGCCTATTGATGGATAAGTACAGAGGTGATAATTGGTAGATTGTGATTAGCCCATTGCTAGCTCCATCTTATACTAACTTGCCTATTGTGTTTTGCCTATTGTTGTTGCGGGTTGTGAAGGTTACGAGTTGCGAAGTTACGGGTGGTGACGGGTTGCGAGGTGTGAGGTTGCGAGTCAATGTGACAAAAGTCTCGACAAAACGCTACTGCCTACTGATGATAAATCGTGGAGAAAGCTGAGTAAACAAGGGAGAGATTGCAGATCGGAGATTCTGTCCCTCCGGAGGGACTACAGGGAGGGTTTTTTCGAGCTGCAGATTGCTGAGTTGATATTTCGGACTTTTGCTTACTGCTCCTCCTACGCTTTGCTTCGGCGGACAGGTTTTTGCTTACTGCCTATTGGTGATAACCACGGAGAGCACAGAGGTGATAATTTGGTTGATTTGTGATTTGGTCATTGTCAGCTCCGCCTTATACTAACTTGCCTATTGTGTTTTGCCTATTGTTGTTGCGGGTTGCGAAGGTTACGAGTTGCGAAGTTACGGGGGGTATTGACTTATTTTCACGCAAAGCTACAAAGGTGCTAAGGGGATTCATTACAGACAGATAACTACCGATCACCATCTCACCCATCACCCGTTTCACAGATCACCGCTTCTCGAAGCCTCGGGATGCCTATTGTTGTTGCAGGTTGCGAAGGTTACGAGTTGCACCCATTCACCATTCACCATTCACCAATCACCAATTAACTAATAGCCCAATAACCTAATCCCCCAACAAACCTAATTGATGTGCAGGTGATGTACATGCTTCCTGATATTATCCACCCGCTTGGTGATATGCTTGATAAATTTGTTTAGTTCAGTTTCCACAAGGTAGATCTGACCGTCGTACGAGTTAGCGCCAATATCACTTTTTAAATCATCGGCACTATGCTCAATATCTTTTCTGCGGTCACATTCTTCTTTCAGAAAGCCAATGAAGCTGTGCATATCATACTCCTTTTCAAATTCCTCAATGTCCTCTATGGTCTTTTTAATTTCCCGGTCATTACTGAATCGGGCGGCTTTGGAAAGGCGATGATAAAGCACTGAATCATAGTGGTGGATGTCTTTCAACAACACAAGGATCTCGTTACGGTAGTCTGCATTTAAACAAAAATTGCTTAACCCTTCATAATTGTTGATCTCATCGGCTTTCAGATCCCAATCATAAGTAATGTCGTCTATTTTTTGTCCCAGGGACTCTTCTCCCTCTTCCTGAGCGTACCCTGCATAGGTAGCCAGAAGTAATAACCCAAATACAAATACAATTCTTTTCATACTTCTGTCATATTGCTGATTAGCAAATTATAATCCAATTTACTTGGAAAATAGAAATCAAAGTAAGTTTTTTCTTCCAAACGTGGATTATAACGGATAAACGAATATAAAGTTAATATATTTGATAAATCTTAAAATTTCTTGAAATTATCCTTTTTTATGGGAGTTAGTAGTTCCTCCAGTCCGTTTACACGTATTTCATACATGGTATTGAGCAGCATGCCAAGTTTGCCCTGAGGAAATCCCTTACTGTGAAACCATACCAGGTAATGCTCCGGAAGGTTGCATATTTTACTTCCTTTATACTTGCCAAATGGCATTTCATAGGTGGTGAGTTCTATGAGTATATTCCGATCCATATTCATTAGCATTTTTGCTATTTAACTTAAGTTTAAGACTTCTCAACGAAATAAGACCAATTGATTCTGTTAAGAGGTGGATATTTGATTAATTCCAAACCCAGAGTCCTATGCACATACTTCAATTGATTGCGGTTTTCATATTGGCTCCAATAGCCGCCTTGCTACTTGCATTTACTGTTTGCTGGAAGCTGTTAAATCTTATCCTGGAGCTATTGATGTTCCGGTTATTACTTGGATTGAAACACCTGATCTGCACATAATTCGGTATTCTTAGCTACTTTGGTGCTCCAAAACTACCACTGAAGCATCATGATAAGAGTACTCCTTTATTTTTTTCTCTTCACCCCATCATTTTACGCTACCTCACAGTATTTTCCGGAAAAAAGTACCTGGGAACGCAGATCGGCGGAAGCATTCGGTTTGAATCCTCTACAGCTGCAATCGGCTGTAGATTTTGCGATCAGCAATGAATATTCAGGTTCCCGGGATTTAAAAGTAGCCATCCTGGAAGGTTTCAGTCATGAGCCCTATCACGATATCCTGGGCCCGGTTAAAGAACGAGGAGGGGCAGCAGGAGTTGTTATCAAAGACGGATACATTGTAGCTGAATGGGGTGACCTGTCACGGGTGGATATGACCTTTAGCGTTACCAAAAGCTATCTGTCTACCGTCGCAGGCTTGGCGCTGGATCACCAGCTCATTGAGCATGTGGAGGATAAGGTAGCTGACTATGTTTGGGATGGCACCTTTGACGGGGCACACAACCGTTCCATCGGTTGGGACCATTTGCTGAATCAATCCTCAGATTGGTCGGGGAGTCTCTTTGGGCTTCACGACTGGGCCGATCGTCCTCCTTCGGAAGGAGATATCGACGATTGGAAATTTCGACAATTAAATAAACCGGGAACCGTTTTTGAGTACAATGACGTACGTGTGAATGTTTTGGCTTACTCTTTGCTACAGGTGTGGAGAAAACCATTACCACAAGTGCTGAAGACCTATATCATGGACCCGATCGGAGCATCTACCACCTGGAGGTGGCAAGGTTATGATGATGCCTGGACGATAGTAGATGGCATTAAAATGCAATCTGTTACGGGTGGGGGACATTCCGGAGGCGGAATGTTTGTAAATACATATGACCAGGCGCGCTTTGGACTTCTGTTTTTGAATAATGGAAAATGGAAAGGAAAACGGCTGATCGCTGAAGAATGGGTTGATTCCGTTCAGGAACCGTCACAGGCTAATGAAAGCTATGGTTATATGTGGTGGCTGAATCGGGGACCCCGGAAATGGGAGCAGGTAGAGGATGAGCATATCTTCTATGCAGCTGGTTTTGGCGGTAATTTTATTGTCATTGACCAATCCAGGGAGCTGCTTATTGTGACCCGGTGGCTGGAACCATCCAAAATAGGCACTATGGTAAAACTAGTACTTGAATCTTTCGATGAATGAGAAACTTACAAAAAATACTTTTTCTGAATCTGATTATCTGTTTTGGAGTCAAAAAATTGCCTGCCCAGGACAAACAGCAGTTTCCACTGGATGAAACCTTGCGGTTTAGGATTAACTACGGCTGGTTTTCTCTTGGGGAAGCCATTGTTTCAATTGATGATTCACTGCATTATGATAATGGGAATTCGTACTATAAAACGAAAGTTACTGCGCGTACCATAGGACTTTTTAGCTGGCTGGCAGGTATAGAAGATACCTTTACAGGTTTTATCAGTACTGATACTTACAGGCCAGCATATACCGAAAAACAAATGCGTCAGCGAAAGGAAAACTTTGATCAGTGGAATGCATTTGACTGGGAAAATATGAAGGTGTATGCCCGCTCCGTGGACTACCTTAAGGATGGTAAGAGGGAGAAATGGGAAGTAGACCTTACCGAAAATACCTATGATATTTTAGGTACCTATTTATTCCTGAGGAGTCGGGACTGGAGAGGCTACAGTGTGGGTGATTCCATTTTGACCAAAACCTTTTTTGAAAAGAAACTTTATGATTTTGGGATGGAGTATGCAGGAGAGGATGTAATCAGGTTTGAAGGAAAGAAAGTCAATACATCAAAGTTTTATATTCTTTTTCCTGTCAGCAGGACCTTCCCAAGAGAAAAAGCAGTCACCGTATGGGTAACAAGGAGGAATCAAATGACCATTCCATTACAGATAGAAGCTTACATGAAAATAGGGAAGGTTGTTTGTGAGCTAAAATCGTATTCAGTTGCGGGAAAAGACCACACTGGCCTATTTAGGGACTAGCTAGTTCCCCCTCCATGATCAACTCAAAAAAACCGGATAGTATGACCTGATCTCCGTTCAGCTGGCAGTGGAATGATCCGCCTCTCTTGCTGAGCTGATCCCCAGTGAGTTCGTTTTTACTCAGCCGTTCTGCCCAAAAAGGTGTTAGAGTAGCGTGGGAAGATCCTGTGGCGGGGTCTTCCAGCTGACCAACATGGGGTACAAAAGTGCGACTTACAAAGTCTGTTTTACTACCCGGAGCAGTGACGATATAACCAAACGAACCATCCTGTCTCAGGATATTGAAATTCGGAGTTAAACTTCGAACCATCTCTTCATTGTCTACCAGCACTATATTTTTGTTTTCAGTCTTAAAGTGCGTAGCTATTGGTATACCCAATCCATTTCTTAATGCTTCTGATATGGACAACTCTTCAGTTACCATGAAAGCAGGGAGGTCCAGCCGCAATCGATTATCATCCAGTTGCTGCCCCGTCAAATAGCCTGTTTTATAATGAATTATATAAGGACCTTTGGAGTGAAAGTGTAGAGCTAAAAAAGCAATAGCAGCCGCTGCTCCATGACCGCAAATGTCAATCTCTTCATCAGGAGCAAACCACCGAACACCGAAGGAACCGCTTTCTTGCAGCGGGTGAAGGAAGGTTGTGGCCGGCTGAGCCATATCAGCAGCTATCCGTTGCATTGCTTCTTCAGAAAGAGGTTTTTGAAGTAATATCACCGTGCTGGTGTTGCCTTGAAAATTTAGGGCGGGGTTAGAAAAAACCTTGTAAAGCCTTACTTTAGACATTTCTAGAAGTTCATTTTGTTTCGCTGATTGTATTCTTTGATCTTTTTATTCAGCGCTTTGAAATCCAACTTTCCATTGTATTCTTTTAAGTGGTCTATTATGGCCAGCGCTTTGTTCAGACGGCTATCTGTATTTTTTACTTTACTTACTATATAGATCAGGTTTCTCTGTTTTCCGGGAGTCAGGTCATGAAAGTATTTATTTCCGGATTCATCCTGATCAAGTAAGACCATCAGCTCTTCGGGCATGGGCATTCCATATTCAGAAGTGTCCTTTTCCAGGTGCAGGTTTACCTTGTCTCCAATCTCGATTCCCAGTTTTTTCTTTACGGTTTGATTGACTAAAATGTACCAGTATTCCTCAAAAGGCATTAGTCCGGTAGATAACTGCTCGGAATCATTTACGGTACAAATTATCCTTCGATTATCTCCATTTATAAAATTCTCAGCGATTGGTTTAGGGACCGGAAAGTGAAGTCCGTAGACACTGGAGTTCCTGTCTGTGAATTTTTCAAGCGTGGATGTAAAGTTCATGATCAATACCCTTTCTTCAAATCTACGAAAAGTTCGTTTCTGACTCCAGCTTTAAGTGCCTTAGCCACCTCATCAAAGCTTTTTTTAAGATCTTCAAAGGTAGTAAGCCCCGACTGGTGGAAAGTGATTACCACAGAAGGATGTGCCCAAAGGGGAGAGGAAGCAGGCAGAGGTTCTTCCTGAAAGACATCCAGAACGGCTTTTCGTATATGACCTTTTTCTATTGCGCTGATCAGGTCATTTTCTACAAGGGATCTACCTCTGCCTACATTGATAAACAGGGCGTTTTCCAGCATTTTAAAGAAAGTAATGTTGAAAAAATCCCTGGTTTTGCTGGTGAGCGGAAGGGCGTTGATGACAATATCATATGAGTCGAAATCCGGAGGAGAGGTCAATGGGTATATGGTTTTAAATGGGGGCTTAAGTCCTCCTGACTGACTGATTCCATCTACTGTCTTAGCCAAACCGCTCAATGCGTTTGCAATGCCCTGGCCGACAAAACCGGTACCGAAGATCAAGACCTTTTTATCATAAAGCACATTGAGGTTTTTCCTCTTCCATATCTTATTCTGTTGATTTTCATAGGTATGAAAGAGGTATTTCAGGTCTGCCAGAATGTAGGCGAGGCAAAACTCTCCGATTCGCTTATCCATATACCCCAGGGTACGGGTCAGAATGGTTTCGGAGCGCAGTGTTGGCTGACGAAGGTAGGCATCCACACCAGCCCCAAAAGCATGGACCCATTCGAAGTGGCTCAGGTCCAGGTCATCAAACTGGTAAAATCCTGCAAGGGCATTTTTGCCTGCCAGGTCTTCCTGTTCAGGAGTTTCTACAAATTCACTATGAGCCAAATCGCTATGGGATGCATTTATGTATTCATTTAGCTCTTTCCCAAGAGGACCGCAAGTGATGAGTTGGTATGGCATAATGATGAAATTATTTATGGAGTTACAATAAGAAGAATTGTCCGGGCGTTCAATAATTATTAAACCACTATAAATTGTTATGCTTATGAACAGACAGGTGAAAAGAAAGGAAGAAGAAGCAAAACATGAAAGTTTGCTGACTTTTTTACTCAAGTTGGTGCACCGAAAATTCGGTATTCAAAAGCCCCATTAGTTAAAAAGCCTTAACTGCAGATGAGAATATTGTCTGCAGTTTTTTTATCAAAACGGTCATCCTCAGCAGTTTGTTCGGAAAGAATCTGTTTTAAAACTGATCCAGATCTTCACACGTCAGACAGGCATTTGCATAGCGATCATATTCTTCATAAGCCGGCCCGGGTTTCCCTAAGATTGTAATGATTTTATCCAGCCGGATCATTTTCCCATCTACTTCAATAAATTCTCCATTATCATTTCGGTTTATGCCAGGCACATCCCCTACAGCATCATCGAGCTGGCCTCTGTAATTAAAGAAATGAACTTTGCCATGTTTTTTACCAGCCTGCATTTCTTTTAGTGAAGTTATGAAATCATGATCTACCTGTAGATAACCTTCTTTATAGCCCATCATAGATTAAGTTTTAATGCCATTAAGATAAGGTCACTCCAGTCATGGAGTCTTTGATCAAATTGAGCATTTTCGTTTTATAATACATAGATTCCATCCGGATGGAATCGCTGGAATGACTAATTCCGTGAAATTTCAACCTTATCCTAATGGCATTCGATTAAGTTTTAATAAAAATAAACAGCCTCTTTAGCCCCTTTTAAAATATACTTGTATATTCATATTAGTTTTTTCGTGAGCATTTGGCATACTCAAACACTAACGTCAAAAGAGTTATAATGATAACTGAATTTCAAAGTAAAAAGCTCGGTTACTTGTTTAAATTTCTTGATTTCAACAAGAATACCTACTTGCAGCTGGATGATTTCTCAGATATAGCAGTGAGGATCTGTGAAAAACGAGGATTCGAGACCAATTCCAGGCAATGCCAGGCAGTAATGGAAAAATGTGTGAAGTTTTATCATAAGCTTCTGAGAGATATGGCTAAGAAAAGCCAGCAGCAGATTACTGGTGAGGAGTGGTTTGATTTTCTCACTAAAGAAATAATCAACAGTGATGATGATCTGGTCCTTGATGAGTATGTAGAGCTTATTATGGGGTATGTATTCGGTCTCACTGATGAAAATAATGACGGATTTATTTCACGGGATGAGTATACGGATTTATTTTCCACGTTTGGGGTGGGGGCTAAATATTCAGAGGTTGGGTTTAAAAATATGGATGCCAACCTGGATGGGAAGCTATCTCGGTATGAAATCAAACATGCCATCGAAACATTCCTTACCTCAGATGATGCTGAGGATCGGGCTAATTGGGTGTTTGGAAACTGGGAATCCAATCCATGGGAAACTATGGACTAATAAAGTGTCCTCCTGGTTTCAAAAAATACAGACTCCAACTCCCCAAAAAGGTAGTTGCCCGAGTCTTCTGGCTCGGTACTTTTGAAAAATTCCATTGCGGCATTGATAAATTCCTGTTCGCTGATAAAGCCGTCACTATTGGCATCAATGGCTTTAAAGCATTTATCTGCAAAACGCACCTCCACACGAAATGAAACGAAAATGCTCATAAACTCTAACCGTGAGATCTGAACGTCGCTGTTCTTATCAAATACTTCCTGTATCCGTCTTATAACGGTGTTGATATTTCGGTCGATCGTTTCTTCAGCAGGGCGGTAAAAGTGAGTTTTCATAAACTCCAGCCATTGCTCCTGATCAATAAACTGGAGGTTTTCATCCCCGAAGTATGCTTTAATGAACCCCCAAATCAGATCAGCCTGCTCCCTCAGCCGGGTATCTCTTTCGGTGTTTTCTATGATGCCGGTAAATATGGAGATGTTGTCAGCTATTCCTTCAAAATCTGATTTCTGAAGTAATCCATTGTGATCAAAATCAATGATTTTGAATAGGTGGGTAAGCTTTTTGGTTTGAAAGTCATTAATCATGGCGGTGATTGATGGAATTTAACCCTGTAATCTAGGAAAAAGTATCTTACTCATGATCAGAATATTTCCAAAATCTTTTCAGTGTCTAAGGTATTTTTTAGGTCTGGCAACCTTTTGGAGTCTTTTCAAGGTATAGCCTTGAAAAACCAATTAATTATTTATGAAAGACTTAAAGCAAATATTTAAAGTTACCGCTTTGCTGTTACTATCAGTTCCATTGTTGTTAGTAGTTTCATGTAACGATGATGGAGAAGATGAACCACAGCCTACAGGAACCAGTACGGAGTTTACGCTGAGTAGTGTTTCGGGTTCGGGAGTCACTGGGACGGCCACTTTTGAACTCCTGGATAATGATGCGACTCGAATAACGCTTTCTTTAAATGGTACTTCAGCGGGTGGAGATCATCCCTCTCACATCCATATGAATTCTGCCGCTGAAGGTGGTGGCATAGCTTTGGATCTGACCAATGTAGATGGTGCATCAGGTGAGAGCGTAACCGATGTTACAGCTCTGAATGATGGCACAGCTGTTACATATGATGACCTGATCTCATTTGATGGCTATATCAACGTGCACAACAGTGCTGATGACCTTGGCACTTTAGTTGCACAAGGTGATATCGGAGTTAATGTACTTACCGGTGAGTCTGAATCTTATGACTTGAGTGAGTTGAACGACTCTGGTCTGTCAGGTACAGCTACTTTTTCTGAGCGAGTGAGTGGCGAAACTTTGGTAGTAATCGCCCTGACAGGAGATGCTAATGATAGCAATCACCCCACTCACATCCATATGAATTCCGCTGCAGAGGGCGGAGGTATAGCAATCAGTCTTACGAATGTGGTGGCTGGTTCCAGCAAGACAAATGTTGCTGCTCTTGATAATGGTACAGCTATAACTTATGATGAACTGATACTTTTTGACGGGTATGTCAATATACATAACAGCCCGGAAGATCCAGGAACTTTTGTAGCTCAGGGCGATATCGGGCAGAATGCATTAACCGGTGAAAGTGAAACGTACACACTGAATGAAGTGCATGTAGCTGGCATTACAGGTACTGCTACTTTTTCTGAACGGGTCAGTGGGGCAACATTGGTGGAAATTAGCCTTTCCGGAGCTCCGGCTGAAAGCAACTATCCGTCACATATCCATAATAACTCTGCGGCAGAGGGTGGAGGTATTGCTATTGATCTTGAAAATGTAGCCGGAGGAAGCAGTAAAACGCACATTGATACCCTTAACAATGGTAGCGCTATTACCTACACTGAACTAATAGCCTTCGATGGGTACATCAATGTACACAAGTCTGATTTTAGTGGTCTGGTTGCTCAGGGAGATATAGGAGCCAATGCTGGTGACGGTGGAGGAAATGGCGGTAATGAAGCCATTAATTACGATGTTACTGCAGCCGATATGGAAAATTTTACTTTCAATGGGAATGATCTGACGAATGCTACGGATCCGGATATTTCCCTGCAGAGAGGACAAACGTATACGTTTACCGTAAATGCTCCCAGTCATCCATTCTGGATCAAGTCAGTACAGGGTAATGGAACAGATAATGCTTACAATGACGGTGTGACGGGTAATGGAGCTAATGACGGTACGATCACTTTTGAGGTGCCAAATGATGCTCCTGACCAGTTATTTTACAATTGTGAGTTTCATGCATCTATGACGGGAACGTTCAATATCACGGACTGATAATAAACTAAATGTATAGGGTATGAAGAAGGTGAAAGGCCGTTCCTGCTGGGGACGGCTTTTTTCGTATCGGAATGAACGATGGCCCTGACTCCAATATGAGTTTCTGTTCTGGAGCAATCCTGGTCATTAGCATTTGTAATTGTAAGGGAGGAGGATCCCGGATTCTGCCTGCCGGCCATGCAAGAAATCCGGGATCCTGTTTTTGAAATGTTATATCCTTTCAGGGAGTGTATGCTCTCTGCCTTCGTTTTCCTTTTTCAGGTATTCCATTAACGGGTCAAAATAGTTAAGCATGGCTTTAGCGCTGATACCTTCCCCCAGCGTTTCTTCAAGCAAGGCTCGCCAGTCTCTGGTGGCACCTACTGAGAGGATCTCATGCAAAAAATCACCAACTTCCTTATTGCCATAATAGTTTGTAGCCCGTGGATCCTGGTTCAAAATATTGGTTGCGATATGGTCATGAAGCTGAAACAGTAGTGCAAAAGACAAGGCATAGTCATAATACTGCGCTGCGTCATTATTGATGTGTGTTTTAGAGGCAGCATCACAAAACGCTTCGCCTCGTTCTGATGGCGGAACAATACCCTGATACTGAGCCTTCAGGCTCCACCATTTGGCATTGTACTGATCTTTCGATAGCCCGTCTTTGTACAGACTTTGCTCAAAATTGGTCATCACCCCGGCAGAGAACGGAATAAAAACCACATAGTTCAAAGCTTCTTTCAGTAAGGTTTTCGTTTCATCGGTTTCCACACCTTCAGGAATAAGTCCCACGCCTTCCAGAAATGGCTTTTGCATAGCTGCAAGTCCCATCATACTTCCTACAGCTTCGTGGAAAGCCCGGTTAGCTCCACCTCTAAGTAAAGGAGGAACTTCAGGGTTGGTGTACTCCATGTAATAATAGATATGACCCAGCTCGTGGTGAGTGGTTTCATACCAGCGGGCATTGGGTACTACGCTCATCAGGCTACGGATATCATCCTGAAGATCCAGGTGCCAGGCAGAGGCATGATTGTTTTTCTTATAGTCCACAGAATCGGGCAGGGGATACAGGCTGCTCTTTTCATAAAAGCTTGTAGGAAGGGCATCAAATCCCAGACTAATGTAAAAACGTTCGGATTGCTCTACCAGCCATTCGGGACCTTTTTCTTCCAGCGCGCCACTCAGATCGATCCCTTCCACCTCGATCATTTCTGACCAGTCCTGACCCCACCGGTTGGGCAGCCAGTGAGCAGGCAGCATGGCCGGTACTTCTTCACCATAGCGCTCAGCCAGGGTGTATCGGGCATAGGTATGAAGCTCGCGGTACAGGGGCCAGATATCTTTTACTAACTGATCACATACCTGAGACATCTCGTCAGTCGTCATTCCATAGTCAGAAACCTGATAGGTGAAGTAATCATTATATCCCAAAGCTTTTACCGTCTTGTTTCGCAGAGCCTGAAGCTCAGAGAGACCATTTTTTAATGTTTTTCCTACTTCTTTACTGGCTTCCCATGCTTTGAGACGTTCCTCTACGTCAGTAAGCTCCACCAGTCGCTGGTCGATCTCGTTGGTGCTTACAGACTCACCATCAATTTTGAAATCAAAACCAAAAAGCTTTTCATTTTGAGCTGCTTCCGCTTTAATACGCGCACTTACCACATCCGGGATGGTGGCAGGATTATTTGCTGCAGCGTACAGCATTGCCTCCAGCTGGCGAACCTGCAGGTCTGTGAGCTCATCTTTCTGAGCAAGGAAACCTTTGATCTTTGTAATGTTCTCTTCGCTTCCTGTAAACCTGGCCAAAGCTTCGTCTGCTACCTGCACCTTGTAGGCATTCATCGTGTCACCTTCCACAATTTTTGTATTGGCATCCCATGATGCCAATGATGAGTTGTAATAGAGCTCCAGAAACGTGTCGGTATAGTCCGTCAGAAAGATTTCAGTGTTTTCTTTGGGAGGCTTGCTGCAGCTGATCAGCATCAATACAGCAATCATTGAGGTTAGCTTTTTCATAAGTGGGTTATGGTTTGAGTTCTTTTCGAAATTACAGGATTTGCCTGGCTTTTCGCAACCCTGTTATGGATTTTCGAAAACCGGTAAACTCATAACGGAGCTACAAAAATTTCCAGCTCCTTTGCTATCTCAATGACCCTGTCGTTCTGTACATCACCCACGATCCTCAGGATGTGATCACAGTCCTGAAGGTCAAAGTCTATTTCGAAATCCGGACAAATAGCAAGCAGCCTTGCCTTTAGCAGGGCTGCTTTCCTTTCAGAAGTGATATTGGTTCTGAAAACTTCTATTGCGATGGTTTCTCGTTTCATTGATTGTAAGCTTCTTCCAGTTGCTTGATATTGACCTTTTTCATCTTCATGAGCGCCTGAAACATCCTGCCTGTTCTTTCCGGGTCTCCACCGGTCATTTTTTCAGAGAAGTATTCAGGGACGATCTGCCAGGACACGCCAAACTTATCCTTCAGCCAGCCACACATGCTTTCCTGACCCCCGTCTGCAGTTAACTTACCCCAGAGGTGATCTACTTCAGCCTGATCTTTACAGTGTACGAAAAATGAGATCGCCTCGTTGAATGTAAAGTTATGTTTCAGTCCACTATCCATTACGGCGAATAGCTGGCCTTCCAACTCGAAATCTGCAAACGCAATGTGATCTTCATGGTTTGGAGGGTTTCCAGGGCCATACTTTGCTATCTGCTTTATTTTTCCGTTTTGGAAAACCGACGTATAAAGCTCCATGGCTTCTTTTGCTTTGCCTACCTGATCTTCTACAAAGAGGAGAGAAGGCATAATCTTTTGTGGAGCAGAGCCGTCAGATAATATAATCTGCCAGGAGACCCCGTATTTGTCAGATACCCAACCGTACTTTTCACTAAATGGATACTTGTCCAGGGGCATCAGGGCTGTACCTCCATCGATGAGTCCGGCCCAAAACCTTTCTACTTCGTCTGCGGAATCGCAGTTGACAAAGAAGGAGATGGAAGGATTAAGTTGAAATTGAGGCCCGGCATCAAATGCACTGAAGGTGAAGTCCTCCAGCCTGAAAGTACACATCTGAACGGTATCCGATGGAAACTGACTTTCTTCCGGCCATTTTTTTAACGTAATTATCTCTGCATTGTCAAACAATGAAACATAAAAATTTACAGCTTGCTCCGCCTGATTGTCAAACCAGAGGAATGGAGTGATTTTTTGAGAAGTATTCATGAGTTTTAGAAATTAATGGTTAATGGTTTTAGTTGAATGATACAGTAAAAGCCATTGCTTTCCATAACGATCAGTAAGCCCTCCAAACAGGGATCCCCAATGGGTTTTGGATACCGGATAAGACCGATGGCCTTTGTGTGAGAGCTTTCGGTAGAACTCTTCCAGCTCCTGGCTTG
This sequence comes from Marinoscillum sp. HNIBRBA16962, assembly GCF_057801515.1. Lineage (NCBI taxonomy): Bacteria > Pseudomonadati > Bacteroidota > Cytophagia > Cytophagales > Reichenbachiellaceae > Marinoscillum > Marinoscillum sp. HNIBRBA16962. Next base: position 2,480,591 of record NZ_CM173603.1, read on the forward strand.
TACTGCATTCGATCAAAATTGAAATAGAGTTGCCTGAAGAGACCTCTCCATCGCTCATATCCGTACCCATCAGGACTGTTTGATCCTTTTTCAAAGCAGCCTGTAAAACAAATCTCTTCATGCTGTCGGGTAGCTTTTCACCTTGTGGTGATTCCTCTACCGTCTGGATCTCCAGTTCTCCACCGAGGCAGCTCTGGTAGAAGTGCATAGCTTCCCGACAGTTTCCATTGAAGGTCAGATAAGCAACAATTTTATTCATTTCTGTTTTAGTTCTTGCTTAAACCAGGGTTAGTCATGGCATGACTCATTTGCCTGGTGCTAATAAACACTGGAAATCAAGCAGTCATGCCATGACTTGACTTGATTATTCATTTCTATTTTTGTTCTTCCGCGTATTTTTTAAAGTTATCAAGGATGGCCTGCCAGCCCTGTTGCTGTAGTTCTAATGAATTTTGATTTTCGGGCTCAAAGGTTTCCACCACCTCTACACCATTCTCTTTTTCCTCAAAGGAGATAGTGACTTTGCGTCCGTCGTCCAAAGTGTAAGCAATCCATTTCAGGGGAATGATCTCCGTATAATGGCCGCCAAAGTCAAAACCCATGCTTCCGTCTTTGGCTTCCATTCGGCTTACAAACCTTCCACCGACTGTCAGGTCATTGGTGGCTTTGGGGGTATGCCATTCATTGCTGGGGCTGTTCCATTTTGTAATGTGATCAGGAGTGGTCCAGATCGTCCACACGAGCTCGATATCGGAGTTGATCGTATTTTTTACTGTGATCTCTTTCATTTGAATTGTATTTGGTTCCATGATTGTAATGTTTAAATGTACACTACAAAGGTGCGGTACAGCTATTTTAATTTACGGGTGCAAAAGCGGCGATCAAAAGGGTTGATTACGACAATGATTTCCGGTATTTTAGTGAAATGAAATGAGCATGATGCCGGGACATTAAAATCGAACTGATCTATTAGGATATCAAACCACTTGCTCTTGAACTTTAGAACAAAATGAAAATATCAATCCTCGTTCCTGAATCTGCCGTGGCAGAGTCCGTATCTAATCCCCGCTATCTGTTTATGGCGGCTAACCAATTTTTAATGTCTGCGGGTAAGGAACCTGTTTTTGATGTGCAGCTGGTAGGCGAAAAAACAGAGGTGAGCGTGCATGACGGGTTTTCCACGGTGAAGACCAATGTGACTACAGGCCAGGTGGAGCAGACGGACCTGATCATCATCCCGGCCCTTTTCGGCGATATGAAAACGGCCGTGGCGAAAAATGAGGCTTTACTGCCCTGGATCGTCAGTCAATATGAAAAAGGGGCGGAGGTGGCTTCCTTATGTGTGGGTGCTTTTATGCTTGCCAGTACAGGTCTGCTCACGGGCAAGAAGTGTTCTACTCACTGGGTGATCTATAATGAATTCAGAGAGACATTCCCTGATGTGGAGGTGATGGACGGAAGCATCATCACGGAGGAAGATCGGATCTACTCCAGTGGAGGAGCAAACTCGTATTGGAACCTGTTGCTGTACCTGCTGGAGAAGTATACGGACCGGGATATCGCAATTCTGGCGTCTAAGTATTTTGCGGTGGATATTGACCGGGATAGCCAGGCTACTTTTATGATGTTTCAGGGCCAGAAAGACCACAATGATGATGAAGTGAAAAAAGCCCAGATTTTCATTGAGGAGCATTACCATGATAAGCTGGCAGTAGGCGACCTGGCTGATATGGTAGCGGTAAGCAGGAGGAGTTTTGAGCGCAGGTTTAAGCAAGCCACCAATAATACGGTAGTGGAATACATACAGCGTGTGAAAATAGAGGCTGCCAAGAGGAGTTTTGAGTCTACTCGTAAAAATATAACGGAAGTGATGTTTGATGTGGGCTATACGGACACAAAAGCATTTAGAACCGTATTTAAGCGGATCACCGGACTCACCCCGGTGGAATACAGAAATAAGTATCAGAAAGCAGTGGCATAGCAGCTTGGTAAAAAGGGGCTTCATAAATTCTTACCTCAGAAGTGAACAGAGACTCAGAAATGAGAAGACAGGGAGAATTTTGAGCCGCTGTTGTCTCCAACAGCCTTTAAAGGTCTGACAAATGAAGTATTATGGTAAACCAAAAGGAATGATCTCAGTTCAATCAATGAAGTCAAACTTTTTTTATCCATTGAGTCGCTGTTGGTGTTGTCACCCACAGCCTTTAAATTTTAATCTATGAGTTTAAAAGATACAAGAGCATACATAACAGGAGGAAGTAAAGGGATCGGTTATGGAATAGCAAAAGCCATTTTAGAAGTCGGCGGGAAAGTGGCCATTACATCCCGATCACTCGATAGTGCAAAGAAAGCTGCAGATGAGCTTTCAAAAAGTGGGGGTGAAGTGCTGGCGCTTCAGTCTGAGGTGAAAAACCTGGAAGAAGAACGAACTGCGATCGGTCAGGTGATCAAAGAGTGGGGTGGCCTGGATGTGGTTATTGCCAATGCAGGTGTTGGGAAATTTGGCTCCATTGAGGAGCTGACCCCGGAAGAATGGCACCAGACCATTGATACAAACCTTACGGGCGTATTCAATACGATTAAGTCCAGTGTGGATGAGCTTAAAAAATCCAAAGGCTACTTTATCACTATTTCCAGCCTTGCCGGCACCAACTTTTTTGCCGGAGGATCTGCTTATAATGCCAGTAAGTTTGGCCTGACGGGATTTACCCAGGCAGTTATGCTGGACCTGAGAAAGTATGGTATAAGGGTAAGTACCATCATGCCAGGATCGGTAGCTACTTACTTCAATGATCATACACCTTCTCCGGAAGACGGCTGGAAGATCCAGATTGAGGATATCGGTGAGATGGTAGTAAACCTGCTAAAACTGAATCCAAGAACTCTACCAAGCAAGATAGAGGTAAGGCCAAGTGTGCCGCCTTCTGCGAGGTAAGATCAGGTATATTATTTAAGAGGAAGGTGCATCCTGATGTACGTATTGTAGCCGGGCGTAAGCCAGGCCCAGGTTGATCTCCCCATAGCTAAAGGACTCGTCCAGGGCGCTTTTTATCGCGCCTGGTTGGGTGTGTCCTTCTCTGTATTTGGTTATGATTTTTTCCAGCCGGTTCTCTGGCAGGAGTTCGGCTATATCCAGCGATCCTTTTTCCACATATTTTGCCAGGTGCCCGGCAATGGTATCGGTAACCAATCCACGTTCTTTGGCTATTTCAGCCATGTTCTTTCCTTGCCGGTACATGTCGTAGGAAATTTGTGCTGTGGGTGTTTTGTCTTTTTTTCTACTCTTTTGAGGGGATACAGTTTGATTGGCCTTTAGATCACTTTTTTTCAATACTTTATTTTCTTTGGCTTTTTGTATCAGCAGGTTGAGTTTTGTTATTTGTCGGAGCTGATGATCAAAGAGCTTTCCCAGTTCCTCCAGCTCTTTGCCATAGGTTTTTGCTTTCTTTTCTTTTTTGACTTTACGCTTGTGCTCACCGAACCGTTCGATTATTGCGGTCAGCTCTTTTTCAAAGTAGGCATGGGCTTTTTCCATTCTTTCTGATAATATAGGCAGGTAAGCTTTCTGTTCCAGGATTTGCTCTACCTGACGGATAAATTTCTGTCCCGTTTTTTGCAGGGAGAGTAGATCACGCAGCAGCGTTTGCGTCCAGGGGAGGTGTTGCTGTTTGATGGAACGAGCTTCTTGTTTGTCAAAGGATTTTTCGTGAAAACGAAGTTCTCTCACCGGCTGCTCAAATCCGAATGCCTCGCGGGCAAACTTTCGTAAGAAATCTTTGCGGTGTGACTGAAGTTCGCTTTTCAGTACTTCATAAGGTTTAAAGCCTTCGGAAAATGTCGTGAGGGAGGTGTCCGTATCTGGCGGGTCAGCGGGCAGGGGAGAAGAAAGTACCAGCCCATCAAGAGAAGTAAGTCGGGACAAAGCGACATATAGCTGGCCGGGGGCAAAGGTGCCGGAAAGGTCCAGAATGGCTTTTTCAAAGGTGAGACCCTGGCTTTTATGAATGGTGACCGCCCAGGCTAGCTTCAACGGATACTGCTCGAAGCTGCCCAACTGTTTTTCTTCTATTTCACTGGTGGTTTTATTCAGCGCATATCGCTTATTTTCCCAGGTATATTTGCCTACTTCTATTTCCGACTTATCCTCAAAACACACCCTGATCTCGTCCGGGGTGAGAGAAGAGACCACCCCGATCTTTCCGTTAAAAAACTGTCCCTGACCGCTCGGGTCGTTTTTAATGAACATTACCTGCGCACCTTTCTTTAGTGTGAGCGATTCACCGGTTGGATACATGTTTTCGGGGAAATTTCCTTCGATGTGAGGGTGATATGTAAACGGAATAGCATCCAGGCTTTTCAGGCGCGACTGATTAATTTGATCGGCCTTTTTATTGTGAGTGGTCAGGTAAATATAGCCGGAAGAATGCTCCGGCTGGAAATCAGGCTGGTAGTGTTTATTGAGGTGTTCCAGGTCTTCCCGGGTCTGGCGATTGAAGCGAAACCTGTTGAGTAGGTCAATAAAATTTTGGTCGCTTTGTCGGTAAACTTTTTGCAGCTCCACCAACACGGGCGGGTCGTCCTGCAGGGCGCGAGCCTCAAAAAAATAAGCGCTTGAGTAATACTTGTGCAGCAGCTCCATTTCTTCTCTTTTCACCACCGGGGGCAGCTGCATCAGGTCTCCGATAAAGAGGATCTGCAGTCCGCCGAAAGGTTCGTGGCGGCGTTTTCGAAGGAAGCGAAGTATCTGGTCAATACAATCGAGCAGATCAGCCCGGAGCATGCTCACCTCGTCGATGATGAGAAGTTCCAGCTCCTGTATCAGCTTTCTTTTCGATGCATTGAATTTTCGTTCTCGAAAAAGGGTTTGAGGGGTATTGACCGGTGAAAAGCCCTCCTGCAACGGGATATTTTCAGGAATGAAGATACCAAAAGGCAGCTGCAGCAACGAATGTAAGGTAACACCTCCGGCGTTTATGGCTGCAATACCTGTAGGTGCAGCAATCACGGCATTTTTGTAGGTGTTTTGTATGATGTGTTTTAAAAAGGTGGTTTTGCCCGTGCCTGCCTTGCCGGTAAGGAAAATGTGCTTATCAGTGGTGTTGACGTATTTGGCTGCCAGCTCAGCTAAATCCTGTAGTTGACTCATTGGTTAAAATTACTTGCTCATTAACTAATATCTAATAAAACGGTGAAAATGTAAAACTCATTTTCAGATTGTTTGTGATGCTTTGATCACAAAATACCATACCAAATGAGTAAGCAGGATGCTGGAATTCTTAATTAAGGTGATTGATGCTTAAAGATCTTGGCATCCGCATAAAAAGTACCGAATGGAAGGAGTGAGGCAATAAGAGCAATTACAGACGTTTTAGCTTTCCAACTATAAAGCAAAATGCACTGAATGCACAAGATGGTATAAATAATAAAAAGCCATCCATGGGTCATTCCTACATACAGGTTAGGCTCGGTGATATCATAGCCATATTTCAGTGGCATGGTGATGCCAAAAAGTAAAAAGCTGATGCCTTCTGCTATAGCAAAGATCCTGAGCCGTCCGATCGGTGTTTTGAAATTCATAATCCTCTTTGATTGGAGACAAAAATGGTGTAGGGACAGGTATAATCCAATTTTGGATCAGGCTTCCTGCATTTTGCTGTGAATTAACTGAAAGTCCGTTTCACTCATCTCAAAAAAAGCCTCTCATTTCATTCTAAGTGAAATCCCGAGGGGGTGACATATTTCACCCTTTCAGGGTTTAAAAGGAAAGAGACTAAAATGTTATAAATGTTTCATTCCTTCGGGATTCTTGTTGTGATTTTAAGGTTTTAAGCTCTTTTTAGAATTTGCAGCCAGTGCGAGTTTTCTGTTCATCATTTGGTTTAGTTTGTTGCTCCTGAATGTAGGAGATTTTTTGCGCATTACCAATACCAATGCATTATGTGCTAATAAATTTATTCTCGAAATTAAGGAAAGCTACTGGTGTAAATTCTGCTTTGGTTTCAATAATGATTGGGGATTTGGTCTGCAAGTTGATGAATATCAGGTCGGTTAGTCCCAGGTGTCATTGCAGGTTATGGTTTTCGGATCTACTTTACTATGATTAATGTCAGAAAGCTATGAGTTACTCAACATTAAAGGATAAAGTGGAACAGTTTTTTAATTCCGGGGCTATTGTCGTCATTGGGGTCAGTAATGACCCAAACCAACCTGCAAACCATAACTTCCGAACCTTGAAAAGCAAAGGGTTTATGGTCTTTCCGGTTAACCCATATCATGAAAAAGTAGAAGGGAAAAAAAGTTTTAAACATGTAAATGATATTCCAAAAAGTGTGAATGCGGCTATCGTGTTTACGCATCCGGAAGTCACACCTTATGCTGTAAAAGAATGTGTAGAAGCCGGAATTATGAATATTTGGGTACATAAGGGAATAGGGCACGGAAGTCGGTCTGATGAGGCAAGCAAATACATGAAGGATAAACCAGAGATCAATTTCATTGATGGAGCCTGCCCAATGATGTTTGTGGATAATGCTGATTTTTTCCACCGGGGCTTTAAAACCGTGCTACGGTGGACTGGCGGATTACCGGCTTAATTTATTAAACCAGGTCATAATCTTTTCTTTATCTAAAAATGAAACCTTTTGGTTTTATAATGATTATTGTGTTATATTTGAAACCAAAAGGTTTCATATTATGCAGCGAGATGTTTACACGGCCATTGCCGATCCTACCAGGAGAGAGATCATTCATATACTTTCAGGCAAAGCGCTGAACATCAATGATATCACTGAGAAATTTGAGATCAGTCGCCCGGCTGTAAGGAAGCATGTGCGTATACTTAGTGAGTGTGGCTTAGTAGCTATCCGCAAGGAGGGGAGGGAGCGCTATTGCGAAGTTCGGTTGGACGCTCTGGCGGAGGTAGCACTCTGGGTGAATCAGTACCGAATGTTCTGGAATGATAGCCTCGACAAGCTGGAATCTTTACTTAGAAATGAAAATAAAGACTAACCGAAAAGTATAAACCCTATGAAAAAATACGGAGAACTTATCAATTCTGATACCCTACAATTTGAACGTTTACTTCCAGGCCCGATAGAGCGGGTTTGGGAATACCTTATAGATGATGAAAAGCGTGGCAAGTGGTTTGCCTCGGGACCAATGGATATGCACAAAGGTGGAACAATGCTGCTGATCTTTGACCACTCTACCTTGTCACCTGAACCAGATCCGGTACCGGAGAAGTACAAAGAACATGAAAATGGTTCCAAATCATCAGCAACTGTTTTAACTTTTGAACCACCACACCTGTTGATGATTGATTGGGACGGGATAGTCACCTTTCGTCTGGAGGAGGTGGGGGATGAAGTAAAGCTCACCCTGACCCACGAGAAGCTTAAAGAGGACCGGGATTTCAGGCTCGGTGTTTTTGGTGGCTGGCACACGCATCTGGATATATTGGTGGATCAAATGAATGGACGCATCCCTAAAGGTTTTTGGAAAGTACACAGCAGGCTGGAGGAAGAGTATGATAAGATGATCTGATAGATGTTTGGTCCTGCCGGGGAGACCTGGTGATTGTGGCTTATAGATGTTGCAATCTCTCCATGGGAATCAGGATCGTAAATCGTACTCTGTGAGCCAGGTTTTTTACATCGATTTTACTCAGGTGCTGCTCCACCAGGGAATACGCGATGGTAAGACCCAGACCGGGAGGTTTTGAGGTAATACTTTTGATAATGGCCAGCAGGAGCAAGAAAGGAGTGCACAAGCACAATGTTTACCAAGATAGGGAAGATGATAGCGGTGGCCAGAAGTACGAACCGACCTATTATAAATGCCAGCCCTCGGACCAGCTCAATAGCTTTTACCAATGGCAATAAATACCCGGAGGCATCCATTCCTTCATTGAAAGTCTTCAACGGGCCGGTAAGCTCCGGGGAGCAGGTCTTGCTTTGCTGATAGCATCAATAACCGGGAAGGGGAAGAGTTCTGAGAGTAATTAAACCTTACCTCTCCATTTTTTCTTTTCACCCTTCATTTTCTTTTCCTTAAGCCTTTTCTCTTTGGAGGCTTTGGTAGGTTTGGTTTTCTTCCGGGCCTTGGGTTTTCTGAAGGCCTTTGCGAGTATCCTGTCTAGTTTCTTGAAAGCAAGCTCCTTGTTCTTGATCTGAGAGCGGTTTCCGTCTGCGGTCACGATCAGCTCTCCATCTTTGGTAAGCTTGTTTTGGAGCTTTTTCAGTAAAGTTTCCTTTTCTCGATCCGTGAGGGTGGGGGCTGCCTTTATGTTGAGTCGTAATACCACTTTGGTTTCCACCTTGTTTACGTGCTGTCCACCCGGACCGCCACTTCTGGCTGTGGTGAGTTGTATGTCTGGTTTTATGCGTGCAAGTGGGATGTAGTGGCTCATGGGTTTGTCCCTTTCTGCGAAGGTAGTTTATTATCCAAAAGGTTTTAAAATGATTCATGAAATAGTCTCTGAAACGTATTCTTAGGGTTTCTGCCAGCAGTCAGGACAAATTACTATTTACACAACCGCGGAAGGGTAATAACTCAGTAGATGTGCCTTATAGTTATCCTATGATTCGGCATATACATAGTTTGGAAGAGTAACCGTAAAATGACTGCCTTCTCCAGGTGTGCTGTAAAAACCTATGTATCCCTTGAGTGATTCTACGTACTGTTTCACAATATTGAGCCCCATGCCGGTTCCCTGAATGCTATCGGTATTGCTTGCCCGGAAGTATTGATGAAACAGCTTCACCTGGTCCTCCTCCGGAATACCTATTCCCTGATCGATGACATCCAGTTGGATTCTATCAACGTCTAACTCCACTATCAACTCTATGGTGTCGTCAGAATATTTGATGGCATTGGAAAGCAGATTGATCAGGATGCTTTTGACGATCTTCTGGTCCTGCTTTACTTCGCCTTTTCCTATGTAATCAATATTGATCTTCTGACCTTCTTTGCATAGCTCTCGGAGATTGGCTACCTCTTTTTCAACCATGACTTTCAGGCTAAAGACCTGTGGGTCAAAAAAGATGTTATCCGGATTGATCTTATCTATGGATAAATATTCATCCAGCAATTCAAACATATCGTTGATGGATGTATTGAGGTTGGCCAGATGTTTTTTGAGTGTTTCCCGATCAGCTTTTTTATCCAGGTCTTGCAGAGCATTGACTGTTACTTTTATGGCTACCAGCGGGGTTTTGAACTCATGAGAAACCAGAGAAATGAACTTTGAACTTATCTCATTTATTCGTTTTTCTTTATCCAATATATGCAGCAACTCGTTCGTTCGTTCGTTTACCATTTCGTCGAGCAAATTGTTCATTCTTTTGAGTTCGATTTCCATTTTCTTACGATCAGTGATGTCCAGCGACATGATCAATACTCCTGCGGGAATGGGCTGCATTCTCAATTCGAAGTATCGGATTTCCCCATCCGGGTACGTGAATTTGTTTTCCATTGTGTGAGCCTGCTTGCTTTCCATACAGTCTTTCAAATGCGAAAACATTTCCGTTTTTTCTATACCGGGATATTGTTCCATCATGGTATGACCGAGGAGTTTTTCACGAGTGGTTTTACCATGATCCAGGACAGCCTGGTTAACATAAACGTATCGGAAATCGGGACTAATAATCTGTATGCCTTCAAGCATGCAGTCGAAAGCATTGTAATCATTGGCTTCCATAACGGTTGAAGTTTAGTTATGATCAAGGCGGACCAGTAAGTTACTGAATTATTTCTTCTTCTACGTTATTCGTTATAGACTGTAAAACTGAAAGTGTGGGATTAAAGGTGACTTCTCAATTCTATAGGATTTTTAGGCAAACGACGCTTGGGTAAGTTGGAAAGACACTGACCGAACTTTATCCTGGAGGCTGGATGGCTTGCCTAAGCTTTTCTGCTTTCTTTATATGTGATTTGTAGATGACCATTTTCATTAATAAAATAAATGTTCCTATTCCAGTTGCGATTGCGCCACCCCTTGCCAGGTCATATGCTAATTCAGCATTATTAATCAGAACGGGGACTGCACTTATTAATGCACCAGCACCTCCAATCATAAAGACAGTTGGTATTATATGAAATTTAGAGTATAACTTTTTTGATTTTAAGAGGAGTGAATTAATTTCTTCGTTATCCCATGAGTACTCCGTGACAGAAAAACCTTTTTGTTTAAGAATCCAAAGGTCTTCGGCAGAAAAGGAGAGTGGGTTGTCTTTTGCTAAATATTCCAGGCTATCCCAGGGGTATTTTCTGGGTTTTTTATTTTCTTGAGCAGATACAGAGTTTGATGTTACTAGAAATGCAAAAATGAGAACGAGTAGCAGGAGTGTAGAGCAAAATGTTTTCATTTTCAATCTTATTGGTCTGATGAAGTTAGCTTTTTTTAAAGAAAATAGTACAAACAAGAATCATTAAAAAGTCAAGAACTGTCTGACAGTTAAAATAATTTTGTTGACAAATTCCCTACAACTCAGCCCCCAAAATCTACGACTCTGCAAGTCTTTTTTCAGTAATAGAGTCCCGGCATTCAAATTTGATCATAGTTATAAATCAAAACACTTGAATGCCATGAAATGAGCATGATGCTCAACCCAAACATTGAGAATCCCAGCCAAGTATGATCAAAGTTGGGCAGCAAACCGCTTATTTTGGAGACTTTAAACATATGAAAAAAACTATTTTTAATTCATCAACAAAGCTTTTAACAAGCGTGTTTGCGCTCATAATTTTGGGTAATCACTTTTTGTATGCTCAAAAGGATGTAAATCAGTACCTTCAAAAATTACCAGCTGACCTGGAACTGATCGAAAACGGCCCACAGAAATACCTGGTCACTACAGACTATTTCAATGGGGACATTTACGGAAACTTTGCCAATAAGACCCGGGTAACAGGGGAGTATCGAAGGGGATTTAAGGACGGGACTGTGAAATGGAACAATGTGAAAATAGCTAACGGAACTACCCGTGACGGAGCTTTCGATGCCCTTTCCATGATAGACTACATGGAAAACTTCACTTATACACCTTCAGAAAAGATGGTGGATGCATCTTCTTTTGCTAATTTCCCACCTAATAGCTTTCATGCAAAAAACCTCGTGTGGGACATGCTGGGCATAGAGATGTTTGCCTGGCAGTATTTTGATTCACTGAAGCTCAACCAACTCTTCCGGGCAAAAGAGAGCAATGGGACTGTTCAGCTTGCCGGCCAGGGGACTTTTGAAAACAGGGACATCCAGCTTAAGTGGATCGGCATCTCAAAGGTAAACGCTGAGCTATGTGCTTTGATCGAATACCGAACCATGGATAATCCGTTGGTTATAGCAACGGAACAGCTAAATATCAAAGGAAGGAGTCACTACTGGGGAACTGTCTGGGTATCGCTGGAGGATAAGCAGATCGAATACGCAGAACTGTACGAGGATGTGATTATGGACACTAAAATAGGGGATCAGCCCAGTAACCTGGTGGATGCCACACGTAAAATCGTTTTTGAAAAAGTTAACTAGGGAGTTATGCGGACCCGAGGATTAATAGATCTTTATTTGCCTGCCGGAGCGGCTTATCATGTCAAGATCGTGCTGGGTAGTGTGTTCATCATCATGTTTTTCAATACGATGTGGCGTGGCACTCCCTTTTCTGGTGAGTTCTGGTATATGTTGGGTTTGACTTTCATACAGCTTGAGATCTTCATGGCGATTGCCACGAGAATGTTTCCCCAAGTGGAACGGGGTAAGAAATATAAGCGTAAAATACTGCTTCGGCTTGCAGGCTTTTATTTACTGGTACTGGTCATTGCTGTTGCTTTTCTGTTTTTAGTTATTTCTGTGAGTATATTGACCGGAGGTGGAAGCTTTTCAGACGTTCTGGACCATTTCGTGTCCTTTGAATTGAGAAATTTTCTGATTTCGCTGGCGGTAGGTATTGGTATTGGGTCTTTAGCATTTTTTTATTTTGAGTGGGCGAAATCTCTAAAAAGGGAGCAGAAGCTAAATGAAGAAAAGCTTATTTTTCAATACGAGACGCTGAAAAATCAGGTGAATCCTCATTTTTTATTTAACAGCCTGAACACACTGTCGTCACTGGTATCGAAAGATCCGGAGCTTTCCGAGCAATTCATCAGCAGGTTTTCATCAATATATCGTTATATTTTGGAGAAGAAGGATCAGGAAATGGTATCCCTGGTTGAAGAATTAGACTTTGTGAAAAATTACTTCTTCCTGCAAAGGATACGGGATAATGGGAAAATTGACCTTCAAATTGACGTGGATGCTCAGGAACATTATAAGGTTTTACCGATCTCACTGCAGCTATTGATCGAAAATGCGCTGAAACATAATGCGGCTACAATGGAATCTCCACTAAAAATCCTCGTTTATCCGAAAGGTAATGATGTACTTGTGGTGGAAAATAACCTACAGCCGAAAATGCAGATGGAATCATCATCTAAGATCGGGCTCAAAAACCTAAAGGAGCGGGTCTGGCTGGTCATGCACAAGGAGCTTGAGATCATCAGGACAGAAGATACATTCTGTGTTCATTTACCCATAATGAAGACAGCCTCATGAAAGTCCTGATTATCGAAGATGAACGCCTTGCTGTAGAAAAACTCGAGCACATGCTCCTGAGTATTGATCCTGATGTGGAAGTAACGGGCAGGTTGCAGTCGGTCCTGGAGTCTATCAACTGGCTGAGTGAAAATCCGGTACCGGACCTGATTTTCATGGACATTCAGCTGGATGATGGTATATGCTTTGAAGTATTTGAAGCCGTAAAGGTCACGACTCCAGTGATCTTCACCACGGCTTATGACAGCTATGCGATCCGGGCGTTTGAAGTCAACAGTGTTGACTACCTGCTTAAACCTATAGAGAAAGATGCGCTTGCCAGGGCGCTTGACAAGTACAGGAGTCTGTTTGAACATGGGGGAACTGACAGTGTCAAGCTGTCCCGGTTGTTTGAAAAAGTGGTTAAAACCTATAAAACCCGCTTTTTTGTGAAGATCGGGAATCACTTTCACTCCATTCCGGTCAGTCATATCGACTGTTTTTTTATCCGGGAGCGGGCGACTTTTCTGAGCACCAACGGGAAGCATTACGATCTTGATTATTCCCTGGATCAGGTTCAGAAGCTGGTTGATCCTGAAAGTTTTTTCAGGATCAACCGCAATTTCCTGGTCAGCATAGATTCCATCCGGGACATATACCGTTATTCATCCAGCAGACTGGGAGTAAGAATCGGTGAATTTGACAATCAGGACCTGATCGTGAGCCGCGAAAAGGTACCTGATTTTAAACAGTGGCTGGATCGTTAGGAATATGTTTCATAAGCTTTCAAAGAGCTGTTTCACCTTACTTTTCATTTTTCCCTGTCTGATCTGCCCAGCTGCCGGGCTCGTTTTCGCCGTTGAGGAAAGGCCGGGCCGTGTTTGCCAGCTTTGGTGAAGGAAGATGTCATAGTGGGTAAGGTTTGGCAGGATGGCCAGTCGGTTTTGAGACATATGCTCACGCATCCATCCGGCATCTTTTCCTTTTTTAATGTTTTTGTTTTATACAAAGGTGCTTCACATTTAGACTATTTTGAGGGTGCGAAAACGCCTATAAGAGGGTGCATTGTGACAACTTTGAAGTGGGCCGGAGCCTATTTCAAAAGCCTAAAGGCAGGTTTCTAATACTCTTAGAGTTAACGGTCTGCAGGTTAGTTGATTTTTATGTCGAACTCACGTTAGCTTAGTAGCATTCCGGTTTCGGTGGGAGCAGTTAATACATCCATTTTGCGTCGTTTTCTTTCACATCTTTAACACGGTAAGCGGCGATCTGGCGAATGAGCGCTTTTGGGAGGGGCTTGTTATAAGGTAGTTGGATGGTATCCTTACCGGTTGTATTCGGACAGCTCCTCTTTGAAGGGCTTCATGGCCGGTCCGGTGGGCATAAAGTTGAGGTGTGACTTATAGGCCGTGTAGGCGAAAAGGATTCGGTCTTGTTCGAATACCGGTGATCCCCATTTCAAAGTTTCCGTGGCATTGGGTACGACCTCTTTCAGGATAGTGCGAAGCTCATGTAGCTTTTCCTGTGCAGCAGCCGGGGGCTGCTTTGATGTATTCGTCTACGGTCTTTGGTTTTACGGCCATTTGTAATCCTTTTTATTTTAACTCCCCGGATGTATATCTGGTTTTCTTTTCCAACAATCCACCGGCTATTTCTTAGGTTTTAACACATCGTTGTAAGCCGTTTCGAGCGCATCAGTGATTAATTCTTTCGGAATGTTCTTCAGTTCGAAGGTGGTCCAGCCCTGCTGGCCCCATTTGTTAGGCACAGGGTAGACGGCCTCTCCAAAATCAGAAAATACCGACTGCTCAACCAGCGGGAGTTTCAGGTTAGCTGACCCGGAGGGCTCGTGGATGGTAGCAAATATCCGCTTTTTGATGACCTTAAAAGCCCGTCTGTTAAAGTGAGGGTTCTCTTCTGTCCCCTCAAAGGATAATGCCAAAGCTCTGAATTCTTCGTTTGTGACCATAGGTTTTGATTAATCGGTTTTGATTTTCCAGGGATCGTAGGTTCTGTCTAACTTCATAGAAAAAAGCAGGTCGTTACTTTAAAATTGCATAGAAAGATCGGCAAGTGCAATGGGCTGTTGCTTCGACTTTTGGTTGAAAACAGGCTAAGAGACTCGATAGCAAGAGTAGTTTCGTCTAATCCATGACTAAAAAAGGACTTTTTTGTCGGGATAAATAGGAAATTTTTGTAGGTTGGGGATGGAAAAAGGGCTTTTCCTGATAGTAGCTATCCGTATTATTAAACGGATTAACCTAATCCTGACAAAAAATCCCATTTAGGTTTTTTTTCGTCATTAAGCAATATGATTTTTTATATTGTTTAAATGAAAAATCTATTGCTTAACTCGGGATAAATACGGCTAGAAGCAAGGTTGTAAAATTAATTGCTTGTTTTTCAGTAAGTTAGATTCAAGGAAAGCTATAAGGCAAATAAGTGCAATGGCACTTATTTTTATTGTTATATTCAATATCTCATTTAAAATTGGTTCAACCTATTAGATCATGAAGACAATATTTTCAATAATACTTTTGGCTGGTAATTTTTTACTGGTTGCTCAAGACAATTCTGTTGCTGCTTTTTGCTATGGAAGTCAGAACGGCACATGGGTTCAGTTGGATGAACTCCTTGCTGGTAATAGTTACTTAGGTAATTCTGAGAGAATAGAGTTAGAACTTTCTGGAGGAGGATATGGTTCGTTTGGACAGGTTACCTATTTAATTGATTCAAGAAACGGTCTAGAAGTTTATGCCTACCAAAATAACGGTCAGGTGGGTGGTCATGAATTGGTTATTTATGATAATGGTGCAGCTTCTAATTCCACAGATAAATATATCATTGGTGTTAGAATTCCAAGTGGATCATGGCGAAGCATTTGTATTAGATCACGTGAACTTGTTCATAAAAAGTGGCTTGACATATCATCTGCTACTGAACCCTCACTAACAGAAGTAACTCCAACGGTAAATTGGCTTTACAGGTCTGAATCAAATGGAAATTTTATTGTGGACAATAATGTTGGGATTGGCACCGCTGACCCTCAATCGAAACTTGCTGTTGATGGTCAAATCCGTGCGACCGAAGTAAAAGTACTAGCAGATATTAGCGTGCCAGATTATGTTTTTGAATCAGATTATGAACTTCGAACTCTTCAGGAAACAAAAGAATACATAAATGAAAACAAACATCTACCTGAGATTCCGTCGGCTGCTGAAATTGGCGAGAATGGAATCGATCTTGGAGATATGAACATGCGGCTTTTGAAGAAGATTGAGGAACTGACACTCTATCAGATTGAACTGCTGGAACGACTAGAGAAGCTCGAGAACGAGAACGCCAGAATCGATGAACTTGAAAAGAAAATTGAGCTACTCAACAAAAACTAAAAGAATATAACAGACACTAAAAATGAATATGCGAACTGAGCTATTTGCTAGAAAAATGCAAGCATGTAATCTCAGTGCTTCGAGCAACTGGGGCGCATACTCATTTTAGTTGGTCGTTATAATTTATTGCAATGCTATATGCGATCATCATATTAACTTTATTTTTATCAGTTTTAGCCGTCTGGAAAGTGCCAATCTGGGTACTAAAAGCAAATGAAAGTCATCTAAAGCTTGAAGATTTTTTAAATCTCGTTAATGAATATAGGAAGACGATCGCCCAAATTATTGGTGGGGTATATGTTCTCATAGGGTTGGGGTTTACATGGAATCAAATCACATCTACTAAAAGCTCACTAATTCTATCGGAACGAAGGTTCATTCGTGAATCATATGCAGACGCTATCCAAAAACTTGGAAGTGATGACCCTCAGATAAGATTAGGAAGTATATACGTTTTAAGTGATATAGTTCAAGAGTCGGAATCTTATTCTGTAGCAGTAATTCAACTACTTTCAGCGCATTTACGATTATACACAAAAGGAAGTAAGGAGATCAGAAAGGAAGAAATACAGGCCTGTATAAATGCTATAGCCAAAAACCCGTTTCTGAAGGAAGAATATTTAAAAAATATCAAACTTCAAGAACTGACGCTTCGTGGATTGGATTTCAGTAAATCAACCTTCATGAATTCACTGCTCTTCAACGCTGATTTCAGTCATTCAAATTTCTCCAATGCAAAACTTAATCAGGTACAACTTTATGGAACGAATTGCCAGCGATGCAATATGAATTCATCAGATTTATCTGGAGCAAACTTGAATTATGCGAACCTTTCGGGTTCAGTCCTTACGGATGCGAACCTTAGAAATATAAATGGACATCTCATCCTTTTGAAAGAAGCCAATTTGACTGGTGCTGACCTTTCATATTCTAACTTAACAGAGGCGAATCTTGTTGGTGTAAACCTCACAAATGTAACGCTGGATAGCACCAACCTCTCTGGTGCAGATTTAACTTCAGTTATTGGCTTGGAAAAAGATCAGTTAAATAAATCCATCACAGATTCAAAAACCAAACTGCCGTTTTAGAATGAAATTAACAAGACGTAAATTCACAAAGGTACTAGGAGCTATCACCATAAGTATTCCTTACATAGGTTATGGACAAATGAATCCAGTTATAGAAGAACCTAGTAACATATTTTTCGATGAGAGCGGTACTCTACCCGGTGACGGTATTTTTGTTATTGGTTCTGTGAAATGTGTAGATCAAAACAAATGTTTGTCAGTAATAAATTTGTTACGCCAAAAACATGACTATCGATGTGAATTAAAGTATAGAAGTCGTGATAAGTATAAACTTTCCTATGCACTGGATTTAATTGATTTTTTTTTTAACGAACCTTCCCTATCGTTCCATTCAAGATTGATCTTAGGAAACCTTAGTGCTGAAAGAGATGACTATTTTGAATACCTTAACCATATCTATAAATCAAATTATCAAAAACTCCATGATGATTTGATGGTTAGTAAGTCAGACATTTTGAATGTCGAACGGAGAAACATCGAGGAAACTGAAATGCCCTTTTTTCAAACCTCCGCTTCCATTAATTGGATTAAACAAAAAGAAAATGACATTCTCCAATTAACTGATTTACTGACAGGGAGTATTTATGGGCAGGCAGCCTCAGTTAAAAACTCCATAAAAACTGAGATACTGAAAAAGTTGAACGGAAGTTTAGGTACTTCTAGTTTACTAGATATTTCAGATGAGGGAAAATTTTCAATAACGCAGATCAAGATTTGAGAAAAAAGTCGTCAGCTTAAAGGCCCTACAACAGCAAAACCAACTGACGACCATCATAAAGATAAGAAGAATTATAACAAATGATAAGCTCAATAAGCAAACTGAGCCGTCAATAATTTTCGGTGGGAATAGTAAATTTAGAATCAAATTGAGAGGATATGCTCACTGAGCTTATCTGATCGTTGGTGTGCCACGAAGTGGTACAAATCCAATGGGCCTATGAATTAATGGGGTTTTATCAGTCAAAATACTTTGGTGGTACTCCAACTGGCGTGAAAGTTACTTCCGTGCCAGAAATAAGACTGGTGAACATTTTAATACAAAGCAGAAAAAAGGCCGGTTTCCCGGCCTGTACTGTTTTTCATTATTTTTCGGCTAAATTTTCTTCTGTGGCGGCTTCTTCAAAGTCAGCATCCAGGGCTTCCTCATCGGTATCCCCGGCAGGCGCTCCACCTCCGGATTTTCGGCGCTCTACCACCTC
Source organism: Marinoscillum sp. HNIBRBA16962 (assembly GCF_057801515.1). Taxonomy (NCBI): domain Bacteria; kingdom Pseudomonadati; phylum Bacteroidota; class Cytophagia; order Cytophagales; family Reichenbachiellaceae; genus Marinoscillum; species Marinoscillum sp. HNIBRBA16962. Next base: position 2,498,832 of record NZ_CM173603.1, read on the forward strand.
ATAGTAAGACTCCAGCAGGGTGTTTATCTCTGCGGCCAGCTCCCGGAAAGGCGCCGGATCTTCGGCCAGCACCAGGTGTGCATTCAGGTGCTTCACCAGCTCTCTGAACGACTCCTCTGCCTTGTCCCGCAGGCTCGTCAGCGACTCATCCGGCATGCTGGCATACTCACTGTTGCGCTCCAGGTATGTGGCATCAAACTCCTGGTTGGAGGTTTTCATGGCCATGTAATAGTCCGTGAGATACAGCTCGTCCATAATGGTTATCAGCTCACTGTCCCCATCGATGAGTTTCCGGTGAGCGGAAAACGTGCTGCGCTCTGCATGGAAAAGATAGATACGAACGCGTTACAAACGCGCTCGAACGGGGGAGCCCATAATACCAATGACATCTGAGACAACATAACTCAGGCTAGGGAAGGGGCTCTACTTTAGAGAAGCAAATATAGATTTGATACTATCAGTACTGGCATTGTCCTATCGGCTGAATAGAGAGTAGTTAAATCTAGATGTTGCTATGTGGTTGATCAAGCAGGAAGTGATTTTGTAGTAGGGATATCTCGTCAATAACCTTATGATCTACAAAGGGTAGATTTCTGTGAATGTCAAGCAAAGAACTCTATCGGTAAGCAAACGTTGCCCGGCCGTGTGAGGGAAAACTTCATGCACGGTTTGATGTAGGGGGCGCTGCCAGTTCTGTTTTGTTATATTTATAGCAAAAAGTGGAGCTGGCAGGCTCTACTCTACTAGCACATTAAAAAACATGAAAACTGAATTATTAGAGATATCACCTGTATTACCAAGTCAAGATATCGACAGAGATGTTGAATGGTACGAAAAATACGTAGGCTTTAAACTTTTGCATAAGGACAATATGTATGCAGTTTTGAGAAGAGAGAATCTTTGCGTCCATTTACAATGGCATGCTGATACAGAAGATGACCCACTTCTTGGAGGCTCAGTTATTAAAATATTTGTCAATAATATTAGACCAATTCTTGATGAATTTGTAGATAGAGGGACAGTTAAAAAGGAAAAACTAAGACTAAACACACCTTGGAATACCAATGAATTTGGATTCTACGATTTGAATAATAATGCAATTTTTATAGTTGAAGACGTATAAATATGAGTAAGAGACGAACAACAATCTTTTTGCTCAGAAAAACCAACTTGAGAAATTAGACTTTTCTCAGCAATCGCTCGGCTCCAGCCGAGTGATCTGTATTCATACAGCCTTTGACTGTTTACCGTAAGCTGCAAGCTCACAACATAATGTGGTCACTCGGCCTGGCTGCACAAAACCGGGCAACTGCTATAAAACCCTTAATCTTTTGCCCTATTTTCAGCTGAAACGAGGTATTAATCCCTAATTTAGGGTAGCCTCCAAATTATTCATTCAGCACAAACCAAAGGTATGAAGTCAGTCAATTTATTCATGGTCGTATTCATAACAGGTATTTTGTCAGCTTGTAAAGCTCCCAAAGAGCAGGAGCAAGTGATCCAAAGGATTGCCTTTGGGTCTTGTGCTTCACAGAATAATCCCCAACCCATTTGGGATGTTGTTGTCAGCAAGGCGCCGGACCTGTTCCTTTTTATCGGGGATAATATTTATGCGGATACGGAGGATATGTCGGTTATGAAACAGAAGTATGCTAAACTGGCCGCTAAACCCGGGTATCAAAAGCTTATAGACACCTGTAAGGTTTTGTCGATATGGGATGATCATGATTACGGGGTGAATGACGGAGGAGCGTCTTATCCTAAAAAGGAAGAATCCGAAGCTATATTTCTCGATTTTTTTAATGTTGATAAAAATGATCCAAGAAGAACCCGACCCGGCATTTATGGCGCTCAAATATTTGGTGAGACGGGCAGGAAAGTCCAGGTGATATTACTTGATACACGCTATTTTAAGGATGAGCAGCTACCCAATACAGCCAGTAACGAAATTAAGCAGCAGCAGAATATTGTAGGGTGGTATCTACCTACTGATGATACCACAACCACTATTCTGGGAGAGGCCCAGTGGAAATGGCTGGAGGAACAGCTTGGAAAAGAGGCGGATCTGCGCATTATCGCATCCAGTATACAGGTAGTACCCTATGAAAAAGGAATGGAGTCCTGGGGTAATTTCCCCCATGAAAGGAAAAGGTTGTTTCGCCTGATTGATAAAACCAATGCCAGTGGTGTCCTGTTTGTCAGCGGTGATGTCCACTTTTCTGAGATATCCAAAACAAATGAAGGCCCTTATCCGCTGTACGACTTCACTTCCAGTGGTATCACAAACTATGTAGAGTCATGGTCAAAAGCCGTGAATTCATATCGTATAGGAGAGGCCTATGCCCGCCCAAATTTTGGTTTTATTGATATAAACTGGGGTGTAGCTGATCCCATAGTTAAAATGCAGACCATAGCTGCAGATGGTAGTGTGAGGATAGAGGAGGAGGTAAAATTGAGTGAGCTTGCTGAGAATTAAGCAAGTAAAATTTATCAGGTTTCTTCAGCAATCGCTCGGCTCCAGCCGAGTGATCTATATTCATACAGCCTTTGGCTGTTTACCGTAAGCTGCAAGCCACTACATAGCGGTCACTCGGCCTGGCTGTACAAAACCGAGAAACTGCTAAAATTCGTAGAGAAACTCTACGAATAGCGTGTTAAGCGACTCCTTTCATCTCAATATTAATAACCCTAGAGCCAGCTTGCATCAAATTTTCCTTATCCTTTGGGTGATCCGGTGATGACCATCAAACAGCTCAACAAGGTAGATCCCTTTCGGAATGTCCATGAGTGAGACTTTGATCGAAGTGCTGCCCGTCGGGAGATGCTTTGTGAAAAGTATCTTTCCCTGAAGGCTGACGACCCTCAGCGTAGGCTCATGCAAATGGTCGGGCATTTCCACCGTAATGTAGGCTGAGCCTGGATTTGGAAAGACTTTGATGCCCAGCTCCGGCTCGGCAGCCAAAACAGTTTTGCTCCTTAGATCTGCCTCGGCAACATTACTGGGAGCTGAAGGGCCCGCATTGTTATAGGACCTCACACGAAACTGGTAAGTAGAGTCAAGAGGAAGATCATATAGCGTGTAATAGGGATTCTTTGGGCCAATCGAAGCAATTTGCTCAAACGCTCCATCTATCAACTGCTCAATCATATAGCCCAGTTCGTATTCTGCTTTATCACGCCACCAGAGATGCACATCACCCTCATCAATAATCGTAGCAGTAAACTCTGCCGGTGTTTCCGGAGCTTCGGTATAGTAAAGCACATCGATCTCTGCAGCACTGGTATAGGCCATTCCGTCTACCTCAGACAAAGCGACTACCTTCACATACCGGCCCATTGCTGGCTGTTCAAGCAACACTTCTTTCCATACGGAGCCTGAACCAAACTGGCCTGTAGTCACAATGTCGCCCCAGTTCTCCGGGTCGCTGGAAATATAGATTTCATATTCTGCGATTGAACCAGCGGAGTTACCATCCTGCCTGGGCAGATAGCGAAAACCGGAAATCATCGCTTCCTGCCCCAGATCAATGGCAATGTGGTGTGGGTGGGAGGGCTGAGCCTCATCCCACTGGGTATGCCAGTAAGTGTCTTTTTTATCATCAATAGCATATTTCGCCGGAGTATATGCCCCTTCTACCTCTTCGCTGCTGAATGACACTACAGACCAGCCAGACTTACTTAGCTGACCTTCCGCAGGCACTGATGCGATGGCGATGTTAGACTGATAAGAAACGGAATCATTTTTAAAGGCTTTTACCCTGTAATAATATGTCTTGTCATACGCCGCGCTGGTATCGGTATAGCTGGTTCTGTCGGACAGGATGGTGCCTATCTGAGCAAAATCCCCATCGGAGGCTGCTCTTTCGATGTAAAAACCATCCTCATTAGTAGACTCATCTGCCCAGCTTAGTGCTACATGATTTGCTATGGATACTACCTTTGCACTGAGGCTATCCGGTGCCTTCAGGATACTGAAGCTATTGTTGAGGGTAAGTTCTATAATTCCACTTCCATAGGTGCTGAACCTGACGCAGTTCTTTCTTTCAATAAACTCCACATCTGTAAAATCAACACTTGGTACCGGGTCGTCACTCATTTGGCTCCAGCTATCGTCTTCCACGGAATACACCCAGGCACCCCCATACCCACACGCCGCAAATATGAACCTCTCATCCGGTGAAAGGGCAAAGTCACGCATGCGGTAAATGTTTAAACCATTATTCTTGAGCACAAAATTCTCGCCTCCATTCTCTGAGATCAGAAATGAGTTGCCAACACCAGCATAGTATACTTTGTTGGTGTCCAGCCTGGATGCTTTGATGACAATCTGATTTTTGGCGAAGTTGTATGCCTGATCATTGGCCCTGGGTTTTTGGCCGGTGTAGGATGATTTGGTCCAGGTCTGGCCTCCGTCTTTTGAATACACAAAATCACCATTATTGAGCGCAGCGTACCACAGGTCCCTGTTCAGCTCAGAATACCCAAACCCACCGAGCTCGTCCCCAAACTGCGTTTTGAAATCAAAAGGATGTGCGGTTTTAGCAATGGTGTTGTTAGATGCATTGTAGCTAAACTTTTGCAGATTACTGCCATAGGCGGCATAGATCGCATCCTCTGAGGGATCAGGAGAGGCGATGATGGGAGCCGCCCACCAGTTGCCCAGTCCGTCATATACTGCAGTTGCGGTTTTACCGGTAGGGAAATTATACCTGTGCCGAATGCGGCCATAGTAAAACCAGGTCCATACAGACGTCTCATGATTGGCAAAGCTTACCCTGAGGACATCTGTGCCGTCTATATCTTTAGTACTAACCTTGGTGCCGGAATCATAATAAGCAGTACTCCCCCGATCCTGGTTGGCCATGTAAATAGAGTTGAAGTTTTGGCTGGAGGCAGCATCGTAGTGCATGGCATACCAGGCGCCATTGTTACACCACTTGTAGGAGTCTTTATCTTCGGGTGTCTCTGATATGTAGCAGCCAAAATCAAGCCCGGCCAGCGTGATATGCCCGCCCCCGGCCTTTTCAAAAGTGCGCATGTGCTGCAAGTCCCATCCCAGTTTATGTCCATAGCCGGTCCAGCTAGCTCCATAATTTGTTGATATCTTCATATCCTCAAAGCCACTGATAAGTATGTTGGGCTTATTGGGGCAAATTACCTCGAAGGGCTTGTCCCTGCCAGCATTCTTTTGTGTCCAGGTGGCTCCTTCATCAGAGGAGTAGTAAACCGTATACGTGGAGTTGATGGTCGATAGGTAAAAGTGATAGGTTCCGTTGTGGTAGGTGGCAGCCACACTTGAGAGGTTGGTGCCCTCCAGTGTGGAGGCAGATTCAGTAGTCAGCTCAAAATCATCAATGGCCGGATTGTACTTATAGGAGTCGATGGTCTTTGCTGATTTGCTCCATACCCACATAAAAGCCTCGTTTTTATTGAACGTTTTTGCTATCCTCATATCGGAGGTCGAGATCGGAATACTGTGGGAAGATTCTGTGTAGGTAGCGCCATGGTCATCAGAGAAGTAGAGATGGTGGTTTCCGGCATGGTAGGTATGCAAAACGATACGTTTCTCCCCATTGTCCGAAATGACAAATGCCTGGTTGGAAGGGCTCTGCGTGACACTGGCCCCCGTACTTGCATTCCAGGTGATACCCTCATCGTCAGAGTATTCCATGCGGTTGAGTTCGTCATTGCTACGAAGCAGCCTGAAGGTAGCATCGGGTAGCAAAACACCCAGAAATACCGGATTTGGAGAAGAGTTACTGGGAGGATTTAATACTATTTTGTGGTTTAGCAGTGTCCATTTCACTTCGTCCTGGTATTCTAGCTTATACAGGTGTCCGGCATAGGATACTACATAAAAGACGTCTCTCAGGGAGTCGTAGGCAGAGTTGTCTACCCGGTAGCCAAACCACCCGCTTTGCGACAGCTTCGGCGACCAGGTTCCGGTTAACCTCCCATTTGCATAAGTGCTCTCACTCAAGGTCCGGGCCGAGGATTGTCCGGACTGCTCCTGTCTGTTCTTTAGGTATAGGTATGCTAAAAAATGTTCTTTTTCTTCGCCGGACAATACAGGCTGATCAGGACGTCCTTTGTTTTCGCGCTTGTCTTCCTTTTCCACTTTGAGGTCAGTAGTTTCAGTCCTGTTGACTGATTTGAAAATGCCGGCAATGATCAAAACAGCCAGCATCAATGTACTCAATAGTAAAAATCCTTTTCTCATAAAAACCCTCTAAATGTGACTCACAATCAATAAAACAAAAACAAGAGAACTTACTTACTCTGTCTATTAAATAAGGGGGTTGACACTGAAATGATACTTGAATCCGGCCCTTTTTGGTTATTCTTTTTCTCCGGGGTTTTTCAATGTTGTGATGAATGTCACTATCAGTTGTGCGCCTGTCCATCATCACCCACAGAAAAACAGTTTCCTTCCGGCGATAGGCTGAATATCAAAAACTGAAGCTAAATATTCATACGATACCATTGTAGGCTTTTGAAGGCTCCAGAGACAAGTGAATGATTGTGGAGTCTTTAGGGCTCCGGGAAACTGAAATTCGTAGAGAAACTCTACGAATAGCGTGGCCTGCGGACCATTTCATTGATCCAGATTGCGACGAGGATAGCCAGCAGCTGAGCATCAATGTTTCCGGTATTCCACAGCTCCACGGCCAGTTCATGGTTGGTCTTTATTCCTTTTGCGACCGTTCGTATGTCACCCAGTTTGACACCATATTGATTGTCGCCAGCACCATTTTTGCGGTTATGAGCAAGCATTTTTTAATTGCTGAGCGATTTGAGCCTGGTTAGAGTTTCTTTAAGAGTCATGGCTTTGTAGGTTTTTCCTTTTTCACTTTTCCAGGCATAGACTGGTTTCATACGCCTGGTTTTTTGTGTAAACCTATGATTTACCGATATGATCGGGTTCATACTTTGGTACCAAAATGAGGGTGGAGGATAAAAAATAGTACCAAAGTATGACCGGCTGCCATGGGGAAAGGAGCATGTGGCAGTAATGTTAACGTTTGTGATAACTGTCCTGGAATCCTACATCTCCACCATCTGCTTCCTATTTTTTACACCCGGTTTCCCATGGCCTCAATAACAGCGTTCAGGCTTTTCCGCGCTCAGTCAATTCATACTCCACGGTCATTCAGCAGGGATGAATTCAAATACCAGGGAAGGGTAGGTGTTAGTTTTAGAAATAAAGCTTCGGGGCACATCTACCGTTACTTCAACTCCATTTACACGCCATTCCACCGCCTGATTTGTGCTTATCAGTTTGATCGTGGATTTGTCCTTAGGTACATTGCCCTTCCAGGTGATCCTGGAAGGTATTTTTTCACCCTCCGTTAAATTGATCAGGGCGTAAAGTTTTCCGTCCTCGCCTGCAGTGAAGTAGATGTTGTCGTCCTGGTAGTGCTCCGTGGTCCGGGTGTTATAAATAGCTTTACCGTTTGCCTCCATCCATTTTCCGTTCTCTTCCAATATCTCAATATCTGCCTGACGAAGTGTGCCATCCGGTTTGGGACCAATACCCAAAAGCAGATTGCCTCCTTTGGCAACCGTTTCCACTAAAAGATGAATGACTTCAGTCGCGGATTTTAATTCGTCATTTGGAACATACCCCCAGTTATTACCCAGGGGGACACAGCTTTCCCAGGGGTGGGCAAGCTGCTTTTCAATAATAGATCGTTCAGGTGTCTGGTAGTTTTCAAACTTTCCATGCACGGTCCGGTCTACGATCAGCATCCCCGGTTGATGCTTTCTAGCTTTTTCTGCAATAGCTGGAATATCGATACTCATATCGTAATCGGGTATCGGAGCTCCCCAGCTTCTTACTTCGTCGTTCACCGTTTCCCTGGGCCGTACCCATCCGCCATCCAGCCAAAGAATATCGATTGGTCCGTATTCTGTGGCCAATTCATGGATCTGAGCTGCCGCAAACTGCTTAAACCTGCTCCATCGTTCCGGGAATTTACGCGTGTCGTAATTCACATTTCTGTTTGGGGTGGCGTACTTGTCCCACCAGAAGTACTGAGAATGCCAGTCGGGCTTGGAGTAGTAAGCGCCGACCATCATGCCTTCTTTTCGGAATGCCTCGAATACATATTTGGCAACATTGGCTCTTGGGTCGGAGGCAAAAGGCCCGTTGGTTATCTTATAATCGGTTTGCCGGGTATCAAACATATTGAAACCGTCATGGTACTTGGTTGTGAAAACCATGTATTTCATGCCAGCATCTTTAGCCGCTTTAGCCCACTGTTCGGGGTTAAAGTTCACCGGGTTAAATTGTCCATTGAGTCCCCAATACCATTGCTTGTATTCATGATAGGTCATGCTGTCCGGTCGATTGAGCCAGGGCTCTGAACACAGCTCCCATGATTCAATAGTGCCGGGGACGGCATAGAGTCCCCAGTGGATAATCATTCCAAATTTCAGGTCCTGCCAGGTATCCAGTTTTTCCAGCACCATTGGATCTTCCGGCCATTGATAGGCGGAGGACCTTTTGTGAAGATTACCTTCTTGTGCAAAGAGGAAAAAAACAGTGCCAGGTATAGAAAGCACTAAGATAGCCAGGCGTTTTTTCATGTGTTCAAAGTTTCGAAATTAGCGGTTTGCTGCAACTCTTTGATTATACCTGGTTGGTATGGCCGCTTCGGCGGTCCGATCAATATCTAAGTTGAGCATCATGCTCATTTCATAAATATCTAATCTTATGGGATGGAAGTTATATAAAGCATTGATTATAGGATGGCCGGTTCGGGTGATCTTTAAGGTTGATTTTCCAGAATTTTTTTAGTTCTTGCAGCAAAATCAGAACGATCCCTACAGCTAATTTCTATCATTGATCAATCTAATAGGATTGCCAACAAATGACTACATCTCCACTATCTGCTTCCTGTACTTAACACCCCAGCTGCCCATGGCCTCAATAACAGCGTTAAGGCTTTTTCCGTGTTCAGTCAATTCATACTCCACGGTCAAAGGCATGGTATTGTAGACCGTGCGTGTCACGAGGTGGTTCATTTCCAGATCCTTTAGCTCCTGCGACAGCATCTTGGGGGCAATACCCTCCAGTTCCCTTCGCAACTCCATAAACCGCATCTTGCCGCGGTAATACAGCGCGCCAATGATCCCTGTTTTCCATTTGCCACTTAACAGGTCCTGGGTATCCCTTATTCCCTGGATCAACACCTTACAATGGCCCGATAATTCTTCTGTTTGCTTTTTCTCCATCGTCTTTGTGCGTTTTGGTACGCATTGAAATTTAGTAATCAATGTTACAATTTAACAGCCTGCAAAGATAAAAGAATTGGCCGTAGTTACCAATTAGTAACTGGTTACCAAAAGGTAACAAGTGTATCCTGGAAACCATCTGTCCCGTACTTTTGTCAAGTGGTTTTTCCGGAAAATCCGAAAAGGTTAAAAGGACGATTGACTTTGAAAAGGTATAATATCATACAAACCGGTAAAAAGGTAACACTAGCACTGTTATGGGTGGGGTACAGCTTAATGGCTTCCTCCCAAAACAGTCAAAACCAAAACGCTGATAATATGGCAGTAGCACAAGAAAAAATGGAAGTAGAGATATGGTCAGATATTGCCTGTCCGTTCTGCTATATCGGCAAGCGCAATTTTGAAACGGCCTTGTCGCAATTCCCTCATAAAGACAAAGTAGAAGTAGTCTGGCGAAGCTTCCAGTTGATGCCTGATGCTCGATATAAGCCAGGTATGGACAATGACGAGGCATTGGCCGAACACCTTCGCACCACGGTGGATCAGGCAAAAATGATGAACGAGCGGGTTACCGCCATGGCGAAAAATTCAGGGCTTACTTATAACATGGATGTACGGGTCTGGGCCAATACGTTTGATGCCCACCGCCTGATCCAGTACTCCAAAACAGTCGGGTTAGCTGATCAGCTGGAAGAAAGGCTCTTTCAGGCTCATTTCACCAATGGCGAAAACGTGGAGGACCATGCTACACTCATAAAGATAGCTGTAGAAGTAGGCCTGGAGGAGAAAACTGTCAGCGAAGTATTCGCAAGCGACCAATATGCCACGGAAGTAAGGGCTGATATCCGGGAGGCGCAAAATCTCGGGCTTAGGGGAGTGCCTTCCTATGTGATCGGAAGGAAGGCTTCATTTAGTGGTGCCATGCCGGTAGCTGATTTCGCCAGCATGTTACAAACCACTTTTGAGAATTGGAAAAAGGAACATCTGCCGGAGTGACCTTGAAGCGTCTGTAGCGGAGCGAAAGACCTGCAAGCGTCAAAATGGAGCGTCATTCTTTAAACGCTACAAGGACCTTGAGGACGCTTGAAGGTTCGCTAACCGCTAAACACATTAAAATAGATTTTGAACCATAAAAACAGAAACAAATGATTTTAGTAACAGGAGCCTCCGGGCATTTAGGAAGGTTGGTAATTGAAAACCTATTGAAGAAAGCACCTGCCGATCAAATAGCAGGTTTGGTACGTGACCAAAGTAAAGCGGCCGATCTGAAAGCCAAAGGCGTGGACATCCGTGTAGGGGATTATCACGATCCGGCTTCATTGGAAGCTGCTTTTCAGGGTGTTGACAAATTGTTGTTGGTTTCGTCATCCGACTTTAATGACCGGTTGGGACAGCATAAAAATGTCGTTGATGCAGCTAAGAAAGCAGGAGTGAAACATATATTCTATACCGGTGTAACGATGAAAGATATTAACGCTTCAGCTTTAAAGCCTTTGCTGGAAGATCATTTCCGGACCGAAGATTACATCAGGGAAACAGGACTCACCTACACGTTCCTTCAAAACACCTTGTATTACGACGTAATCCCGATGTTTTTAGGGGAAAAGGTATTGGAAACCGGTGTTTACTTCCCTGCCGGAGAAGGTAAGGTAGCCTTTGCCACCCGGTCAGATCTGGCTGAAGCCACGGCCACTCTTTTAAGCGGGGAGGGACATGAGAATAAGACCTATAACCTCACAGGTCCCGAATCGGTATCGTTTGCTGACATTGCCCGCGAACTCTCTGCGATTACCGGTAAAGAGATACCTTATACCAGTCCCGATCCGAAAGAATTTGAAGCCACACTGAGGCAATTTGGTTTGCCGGAAGGTATAGTGCAGATGTCTGTATTATTTGCTGCAGGGATGAAAAACAATGATTTTGATCTGCCGGGCAATACCCTGGAGCAGATACTTGACAGGAAGCCACAGTCGCTTTCCGACTTTCTGAAGGAAGTGTATAAACAGGAATAAGAATGAAGTATCCTTTGCTGACTTGCAGGGAAGACCAATCCGATCTCTGAATAAATAATCTGACGAGCCCCGAAAGGGGCTTTTTTTATAGAAAACATCTGAAAATTAGTATTGCCAGGGAAATTAGATAACATGGTTTACTAAAAAAGTAAACTCTCCTTTTTTCTCCCAGAGAAAAAGTAAACTGGCCCAAGCCTCCTTTGAAGATCAGGTGGGAGAGCGATCGGCCTACACTATTTATTAAATATAAACAGTTCCGTTTTGTATAAATAAGAATATTCATATAACTTACCATTACACCTAACCATTTACATATGAAATCAATACACCTGCTTGCGACGACAACTCTCGTTTTTGCCATCGCTTGTGAAAGCAACACACCTACGGAACCAAAAAACAAAACCAGGAAGGACCTTGTCTTGGAAGTCAACGAACTTTTTTATGCGGATCCTCCCCCGGTCAGGTCTTACCCTTCTACCATGGAAGAGATCAATGGGTGGATCAACGACCTGGACAATGAGAAGATCCGTGCCCATGCCTGGGATATGTGGGAATCCATCACCACTCCTACAGATGTGGGACTACCGGTATGGGAAACCTGGTATTCGGGATACGAGCTTTTTGAGGATACCATTACCGATCGGTCCATAAGCCGGGACTTTGAATTCCCCACTCAGTTCGTTCATACTTCAGTTTTGACGGACATCCCCGAAAATCCCTTTGAGCGTCCAACTTCATTTAACAGGTTCACTAAAAGCGTGGCAGATGTCATCCGGGAGAAAGGATTTAATAAAAAAGCAGTATTGGATAGTATCAATAATTCATTTAATAGCACTGGAACAACAGTCGTAAACAGACAAATTCAAACCTCAATTGATACGGTAGATCAATTGTCCATTGTCTTAAAGCCTGTTTTTCAATTCATCAGTAAAGATTCAATTGTTGCAATCCCTTACTGGGCCGGGGTATCGCCTCAGTCAACCAGTGATCTTACGAACCCTGAGCCACACACATGGAAGCAGTTTGTGGTGATTGATCCGAGTGGAAAATTACCTGTTGGTTCAAACTACTCAATCAAAGGACAGGAATGGCCGGTTGTGTCCATTGATGATTTTTACGCCATACAGCTGACCGCTGAGGATTCGATCAATTTCAGTGAATTTGCCGCAAAATCGGGTGACGATGTGGGTAAGAAGAATCAAACAGGCGAAGAAGACATCCTTATCATGGTCCGGCCCGGCAACTATGCATTGTTAGTAGCCATGCACGTGACTGGAAAAGAGATACCAAACTGGACCTGGCAGACGTTCTGGTGGTCGCCGGATAACCAAAACCCGGTCTTCGGAGCTGACAGACCTTCGACCATCAATTCTCCCTGGTCCAACTACAATATGAGAACTGCTTACTACATGGTGGCCCCTCCGGGAACTGAGCAAGGTGGTGAACCATTGATCAGCTACAATCCGTACCTGGAAACCAACCTAAGTGGTAAAAACACCAACTGTACTTGGAGATTCAGTACAGTGGTATGGAGTCTTTACCAATTGTATGAGTTGTCACCGGATGGCCGCATATCCACGGAGTTTTTATACTCCAAATGGATTTATCGACCCGGCTGATTCATTTCGTTTTTCCAATAATACAAAGACGGATTTTTTATGGTCCATCCCTACACGAGCTAATTAATAACTACACCTAACTACTATGTTGAATATTAAACTCGCTATCGTAAGTATCCTGTTTATGATACTACTAAGCACATGTACTCAAAATGTTGGAAGTGAAACACTTTCTGAAGCAGAAGATTTGCAATTTTCGATTGATTTTAGCCCAACTCCCCCTTATGACGTGCCACCCAATGCAGATAGCATTGACCTGATCAAATTTGCGTGGGAGGAGTTCATCGCATTGAATTGGAAATCCTCTTATAATACTACGGGACTGAGAGATAATCCGGATACAAGCTGGAACTGGAGTTCATCCAGTGCTCCATACTCCGATCTTTTGGTCTGGGAAACCTATGCTCACAGATCCGAGCTACGGCCGTATTCTGACAGCATGGAGGTATTTGACAATCCGCCACATTACAGCTTCGGGGCAAAGCTGGTTCCCGAAACGCTTCCCGGTGGACAACCAGCCAGCTTCACCCTGTTTCACAACCTGGACGAAAACAATGAGATAGGCTCATGCGACCTGTATGCTCGCACCAACCAGTATGATCAGGAACTCATGGTGCTGTACCAGGCAAAAGTGAACCGTGATGAATACGAATACATTTACAATAATTACAACGCGAAAGAGAAACTCCTGGCAGCTACCACCAACACCTTCAACAATATCAAGGCTTACAATACTTATTATGAAGGTGCATCAGGTTCATGCGACTGCCCTCCCTCAGAAGGTGTGCTTTGTCTGCCCTGTGGAAACAACAACACTCAAACGGTGGGCTCCATTGAAGTAAAGACCGCCTGGAGGTTACTGGTTCCTGAGGATACAGCTTCTCTTTATTTTACGAGGGATGCAATCTTTTATGACAGGGACGATTCCGGTGTGATTACCTATTCCAACAAGGAATTTGCCCTCATCGGGATACATATCATCCACAAGACACAAAACAACCAGGAGTTTGTCTTTGCTACGTGGGAGCATAAGAACGTGACGAAGAGCAACATGGGCTACCGGCTGCTCTCGGGAGGCAGGGAGACCGGTCCCCTCTATTCCAACTATAACCGATACAGGGAGATTCCAGCCATTGTGAAACAATCTACACAGGAAGTACATACACAAATAAGCGAACAAAATCCCAACTCCATCTGGCTCAATTATCAGCTGGTGGGAGTTCAGGGACAGCCGACGAACGATTCTACATCTTTTAGTTTCTTCCTGGCCAACTACGTGATTGAGTCTGACACGACGCTGAATGACTTTCACGGAAGCGGAATTGGCACCCCCCACAATCACAAAAACAACACGCTGAGCAGTAGCAAGAAGATGCGCTTCAGTATGGGTGGATGTCAGGGGTGTCACGGCGTGGCACAGACGACCCTGGGCGGGGACTTCTCCTTCCTGATGGACACAGTTGGAAAACCGATCGTGAAGCCGGACCTCCTGGAGGAACTTCCTCCCGGCCAGCCAGGAAAAATAGAGCGGTTCATTCGCGCCACTTCCAATTAGCACTTTTCATTAATCAGGCTTTTAATAAGGTTGTCCAAAAGGGCAGCCTTTTTTTAACTATTTTTCTTTGTTTTGCTTGATTTAGGCTGATTAAGAACGCTACCTCCAGTTCTCTGTTTTCAGTTCCTGTATCCTTGTAAATTCCTTTTCATTTGATGTCACTAATATCAAATCATTGGCTAATGCGGTGGCGGCAATTAGAAAATCATAAGGACCAATGGGTGTTCCCAGAACTCTCAGGTGATTTCTGATTTCTGCAGCTTTTGAAGCTTCTTTTGATTCAAAATTCAGCATATTGATTTCCGATAGCATAGCTTCAAATATGCTTTTGGATTTACTCTTCAATTTTGAAGCCTGTTCCATACCATACCTCAACTCAAATTCTGTAATTGTCGATATAGCTACCTGATCAGGAGATTTGGACTTCATTGCTTGAATAGTATTTGCGTCTCCTTTAATAAGATCAATGATGACACAAGTGTCTAACAAGTAGATCATGCTAAAAGAGATCTTCCTTAGGTGGTTTCAAATCCATTCTAAGATCTTCAATGTCAGGAAAGTCAGGGTCTGGTTCCAGTTGGTTGATCCAATCTCCCCATTTTTTGTTAGACTCAGTCTTCAACAGCAATTCAACAGCTTTTCGAATGGCACCATTAGTAGTCATTCCTTTTTTCTTAACATAAGAATCGAAACGACTCTTAAGCGTATCTGGTAAGTAAACGGATATATTCATACCGAATATGTTATATTATAATATATTACGAATATAAGAAAGTTTAGTTCTTCTTATCATCTTCTGCAATTTCAATCCCAAAACTAAGAACCCACAATTATCCACTTCGAAATATTGTAGACTGAGGCTCAAAATGTTTGTGATGGAAACCCTTTTCAAGAATTGAATGAGCGCCTGGACCGGATCGATGTGCTCCTGATCAGTGTAAGAGATCACAAGGGTTGTTTGTGGGGTTACTTCCCGATACAATAAGTGAAAATTGGCTTTAATAATGATTTAAAGCTGTTTTTGCTTTTTTGAGGTACAAATGAGGATCAAAACAAGCAAAAATTATGAGAAAACAATTGTATCTGCCTTTATTGGCAATCCTATGGATGACTTCCTGCTCAGAGAAGGAAGAGACACCTAATTATCAGGCTGAAAGTCTGGGAAATTACTCGTATACTGCTATGTTCACTCTTGTGGAGGATCAGAACATGACCGAAACTGAGAATGGAACACTGAAAGTAGAGGAAACCGGATCCAGGATCAGAATAATTCTCGATGCTGGGACAAACGATGAAACCGTAATTACCAGTTCTCTCTTAAAGCCAGCTGGTAATGGGTATGCATTTAATATATCCAACTTAAAACAAACTGATGATGGAGGTGATCAGTTAACAGTCAGTGGGATAAAGACTTTTGAGCTTGATGGCGTCAGGTATGACGGATTTTATGATTCAGGTCGAAAACAGCTGGAAATAAATTTTTTTGTTGATTATGACAATAACGAGTATGATGCATATAATTACACCGCAGAATTGCTCGCAACAAAAAAATAAGATCACATGAACATAAAAATCAATCAGGACGGATCTGCTACTATTGCATTTCCTTCCATGGAAGAAGCGCTCACTGTTTATAGAATCATTGAAGGAGACTTGGATGTTCTGGAACTCGTAAAAGAGCAAAAGAAATTCATTGGATTTTTAGAAAGAAGGTTAGATAGTGCCGATAAACTTCTTGAAGACTCCCACAAAATGA
The DNA here is from genome assembly GCF_057801515.1 of Marinoscillum sp. HNIBRBA16962. Lineage (NCBI taxonomy): Bacteria > Pseudomonadati > Bacteroidota > Cytophagia > Cytophagales > Reichenbachiellaceae > Marinoscillum > Marinoscillum sp. HNIBRBA16962. Next base: position 2,515,011 of record NZ_CM173603.1, read on the forward strand.
ATCAAATACTCTTGGAACAACGAGACAGGTACTGAAAAATTAACTCCCCTCTCCGGAACTTCCGGAAGGGGAGTTTTCAAAACAATAAACGAAAAACAACCAGAGTTCGCAAAACCGTACGTATGATGTACCGTTCTTGCGTATCAAGTTTGTACACTTGGCGTACCAGTCGGCTTATCTTTTTGGTTAGACGCTGTAATCGCAATGAGACCTATTCCAATGACACCCATCGCTACGCCTGCAATTGTGTACGCAGTTGTATTTTCTTTCTTTGGTGGTTGAGGATCCGGAACATAGGTATCTTCAGTAAGTTCCTCTCGTACGAATGGTTTAGGTTTCTGAAATTCTCTACGAATGAAGGCCTCTTTAACCTCAGATGGCAAGGCTGAAGTATTTTGGGCTGGCAACACATTCTGTACATGGCTTTGTACTGGTGCAGTTGGTTTAATAGAACTCGTCGACTGTCCCTTTGAAAGGACTTGGGTTACCAGGTTTTGAAAAGGTTTTGTGTTCTTAGCAAATTTTTTAATTTTTTGTCCCCTGCTGATCAGATCTTTGGCGACTTCAGGAAGCGGCAAAAACTGCACCGCCCCTTTAACCAGGGTCTTTACCAGAGGTGACTTTCCGATTTTGGAGGCAGTTTTTGCCACTTTTTTCACACCTTTAAAAACCTTCTTGAAAAACCCACCTTCCAACCCGCTCAACCGGGAATTTTCATCCGTGAAGATCAGGATTTCAATCACGTGTTCGCGAACTTCCGGATTGTCCCAGTTTAGGATCAGTAGATCCAGCTTTTTTAAGAATTCAGCAACAGTTTCCCCACTTGGTACCGGCTCAATACCCTGAAGGATATTGTGACGCAGCTGTACCCAGCCTGGTTTGGTATTTAGTTTATAGTTTTGAATACCTTGCATTATACCTGGTTTGATCATAGGAGGACCATTGAGATAAGTTATAGGATAGGTAGATAGATGTCTCATTCCTCTTCCTCATTTTGATTTTGAATCTTATTGATCATTTTGGTGAGATCATCAGGCAAGGAAAAGCGCTTACCAAAGATGGCTTCATCTGTCCGGATTCTGTGCTCTCTAAAGAACTCTTGCAGTTTGTCCAGCAACTGCAGCTCCTCGTCGAATTCACCATTCAGATCCTCCGGAAGATCCTCGTCGAGTACTTCCCGGGTCCGCTTCAGTTCAGAAACCCATTGGTCTACCTCGGAGACACTAAGTACTCCCTGCAGCTTAAGGATCTGATCAATAAAATCATTGAAAACAAGCCAGGCCTTTTGGCGATTGTAATCCTGCTCATCAAAGTCAGTGTCATCAAAATCATCGATCTGCAAGCCTGCCTTAAGTATTTCCAGGTTCGGCTGGTTCCATTGTATCCTGAACCCATCGGTAAAATTGTAAAGATAGTTTTTGAAAAGGTCTTTGATAAGGCTTGCTATGATATGAATGCTCAGATCCTTATATTCTTTCTCTTCAAACCCGCAGGCCTCGTCTACTAATTCAAGCACACTATCGATTTCGGACAGTACCTTTTTGAGATCATCCTTAGACCAGGTACTGCCGGCTATATGCTCTTCCAGACCCTCCAGTATCCTGTGAAAACTTTTGAGAGCATCCCGCTGGAGTCTTTTGGTTTTGATTTCGGCTTCACGCTCCAGTGTATTCACCAATTTTCCGAAACCGTTTAGAGACGGTCCCTCTAAATCTTCTTCAATGTCCTCTTCAGTATCATCACCCAAATAATCCTGATCGTCATCCTCTCCTGGTTCATCCAGGCCAGCTAGCGCCAGGCTTTGCTGGTGCTGTGAGATCCATCGGTACACAGTTGCACGGCTTAAGCCAGTACGCTCTGTTATCTCATCAGGTGTAAGTCCCTGATTGTGGAGTTTGATTACCTCTTTGAATTGCTTTTTCATGTCTTAAATGAGATTTTGTTCGTTCAAAAGCTAATTTGTCACATTTGAGATTGAGACTTTCCGGTTCCTTCCGTATCAGGGAGTTTTTTCCTCAATTATTCCGAATAATTCTGTTTTGGGTTCTTTTCGGCTTTTTTGGTAACTTTGTTTCAAAGGTTTCAGGGCCTGTTAGCGGATGTGATTCGTCCTCCGTAGCCCTTGAAGCTTAATTTTGTTTTTAAAGGCTTCGAGACCCATTTAGCGGATGTGATTTGTCCTCCGTAGGTTTCGAAGTCTTTTTATTTTGGAGGATCGGATGGCCATCCATAATCATCAAACAGAGTACGAACTTCCCGGATGGTCAGTGTCTTATTAGGATGATTTATTCCCAGGTATTTGAGCCTTTTTTTTAGGGTTTTTGTGCAGATACCAAGAGACTCCGCAACGGCAGACTTGCTCCATGTACGTAGTGCATACGGATCAGTATTATTTGCAGTATGGTCTATCTTCTCAGGCATCCTTTAGGTTTCTTAGAAACTTTTAGTTTTTTCTGAAAAGTGGTGTCAGTGGTGTCAGTGGTGTCAGTAAGTTCTACTGACAGCATAATTTCTGGTGTCAGTGTGATGTCAGTGGTGGTGTCAGTAACTTTTGATACTGATTTACAGTGAGTTACCTTACTATATGTATTACTACTGACAGTACTGACAGTATATATTATGAAAAGTAAGATCATTGTTGTCGATAGTCTGATTTTGGTTCGATTATCCACGTCCGCGAACCAGTAGAATTGTCCCTGCGTTGCTGGTAGCCCATTTTTCGCAATCGTTCCCCGATGCGGTTTGGATGCAAATTTTTAAAGGGGGAATAGCGCATGAGTACCTGGGCAACTTGAGTGGCAGTCATTCTCCCTAAGCTGCTCTCGTCAGGACTTAGAAAGTACTCATCGATCAGCTCGATCGTCTCGTCAACCACTTCAAAGTCTTTAGTGCAATCATTTAGCAGCTTGATGTCATCCTGCTTCAGGTTGTGATCAAAACCGGATTCCATCAAGTGATAGGCCTCCATCCATAGACCCACTTTGTCGATGGCGTTATATGCAGAATGATCTATTGACAGTACATTTATCGGGATCATCCGTCGGTTGCCTGTAGGATCTCCTAGTAGATCCAGGTTGTTATTGGTCGCGCAAAGACTGGCCAGGCGCGGGTACTTACGTTGGCGCTTGTCGTATGGCCTCCGCATAGTGAAACTGGCCATCGAAAGCATGCTCTTCATTCTCTGATAATCTTTCCAGGTTCTCCCGGCCATTTCATCATCCAGCACCAGGAAATTCTCAGTAAGAAGCATCCCCAGATCTGCATCTTTGAGGTCACTCATTCCCTTTGGTTCCGCGAAGTACTCACGTAGCTCTTTAGGAAGCAACTCTCTGAACCAGTGAGTTTTCCCCGTATTTTGCTTGGCACCTGCTAGGATCAGCATCAAGGGGTTCACGCCCCGGTCATGTGCCTGGGCCACTGTCCCCACCATCCATTTAGTCAGGAAGTGTTCAGTGAAGTTTGGCGAAAACTGGCTGTCAGTCATGCCAGTGTCAGTCCCAATTGTGGCCGCAAGGGCCTTGATCAGTCCGGGTTTCTTGATTTTTTTGTGAGTCTCAAAAAACTTGAGGATGGGGTTGTATGAATTGATATTATTGGATTTGAGGAATCTGAAAAATAAAGCCTCCGTTATTCCGGTGGCTTTGCCCTGGAAATCTAAAAGGTGGCTATTCATATCTTCTTCGGTAAGAGGATTGCCCTTGATCTCCCATTCTCCAGTGATGACGTTTCGTTTGAGGTCGGCCAGGTGTTCTGAGAATAGCACTTTGATTTTCTCCACTGGTTTCATCTCGCTGAGATCGCGATCATTGGGCTCTTTGGTGGCCGGAGCTGGTCGCTTAGTAATTTTCATGGTCTGAGTTTTTGGATCATAGTTGTGAATAGCTCCACATCTTTGGAGGCATAGGCTTGGATGCTTTCATTGAGGACATTAGCGTTAAATTGCTGAAGCCGGATTAGATGCCCTGACTGGTTAACATAGTCATCAATACTATTATGGAGGTCAATTATGAAGTCAATGTGCTCGTTTATCCTTTGTTGCATCCAAGGCGTCTTGATCTTCTGTTTAAGGTCTTCCAGATCATTGATCTGGCTGTTGAGGAGGATGGAGCTGACCTGCCATTGTTTGTGGGCCTGCTCCAGGGCCGTATGGTAGGTGGATATCATGCTGCCAGCCCCTCCAGTGGCCATGCTTGGTGATTAGGTTGGAGTCGGTAGAGTTGACCCCGGCAGGCCTCGCGGTACCGTTGGAGTTTCCGGATGCGTGCACAAACCCATGCGGGACGCGTACGCGGCGGGTACTTTTCGATTAAAAACGCTGTAGATTGGCTAATTTGTAGGCTCTGGCTTTGCCAGAACGCGTACGCTTTTGTATATTCGTGTGTCATTTAAGAAGAATTTTAAAAAGGAGACTAAGTGGGGACTTAGCTCCTTTTTTGTTTTTTACCCATCCATTCCAATACCTTTTCTCTATCGAAATAAATTCGCTTAGCTCGTCGGAAGTAGGGAATATCTTGTTGTTGTACCAGTCGGTAGATAGTAGGCCTGGCAAGGTCAGTCAGTTCGCATATCTGATCAACGGTCATTGGCCGAACATCAGGAGCCGGCTGTGGGATATGTTCCAAGTGCTGCGTAGCCGCTCGGACGGCCTGGTAGACTATACTTTCAAGTTCAGCCGGCGATAAGGTAGTAGTTATGATTGCTTCCATAGGGGCAATTATGAGCTACAAAAAGCACTCTTGCATTACCTACGGGGTAGCCTACGGGGTAGTTTATTTAGCTTTTTGTAGCAGATATTCAGTATTGCTAATACTGTCCTTAAGACTTGGGTTTGATTGGATGAGTTTTATAACAGCTTCTGTATCACTTTTTTTCCAATTAATAGGATTATTTGTCAGGGTATTGACTAAGTTGGACAGTTTATCGATCGATCGCTCTTTTTTAGGAGAATAGGTTTGGACGTAGGACTCCAGTTGTTTGGTCTTTTGGCCTTTGGTAAATTCATCAATTCTCGATAAGAAGGTTTATGAAAATTGCAAATTGGTTTTGAGAGAGTCGGGATGCATCTGGGGTATCTACTTTGATACCATTGAGGGTATTTTCTCTGACTCCCCTTAAATCATCAACAAGTTCAAAGTATGCTGAAATATATCCCAGTACTTCCGCGCATTTTTCATCTGTGTAGCCTTCAATTGATCCTGCTCTCTTGATATGCCGATCCCGGATCTCCGCTCCCTCTTTTTGTATGAAGTACCCCGCGGCCAGCGGATGCGGTTCTGATCCTTGTTTATATATACGATTTCTTTTTTTGAACTCTTCGTACAACTCCAGTAAGAAGTCCTTTTCATCGGGAGACTTCTCTTTAAAAGGGCTTTTTTCTGCTACTAACCAAGTGAGAAGCTTGGAATTGATATCATAGTCACTGTAGGGGCCTCTGGATATGATATGCTTTTTTTGTTCCTCAACTTCGTCTTTCAGAGTGCTATGCTTTGGATCAGACTTGGATGGAGGTTCCTTATTTAATCCTTTGTCTGTAGTTTGGGTATAATGATTATACATTATCTCTGCAAGCGTCCTCAGAGACCTTTGCCTTTCATCGGTTGATGTATCGGGTGTGCTCTTGCTTTTTTTGGCCATTTTCGAATGTGGATGAATGCACTAAATGAGTTCATTGCAAGATAATGTCTGCATCGACATTCAGCTTTTTGTGTATTCTTTTAGCCATATCCAGGGTAATATCCCTTTTGCCCTTCAAGTACTCGCTTACCCTGCTGGCGGAAGTTCCTAGGAGTTCAGCCAGTTCTTTTTGATTCAGACCCATTTCAGACATCCGCAAGCGGACCATATCGATCAACCCTGGAGTAGGTACCGGTAGGTGTGCTTCCTCATACTCAGCTACCAGGTCAGACAGTTCATCCAGTTCGATGAACGCAGGATCTTCCGGAGCTGTATCATTGCCCACGACATTAAGTAGTTCCTCGATCCGGGCCAGGTGCTTTTCATATTCCTTTTCTGTGATCATAATCTGTTTTCGTTTAGATGGTTGAGTAATCGTCGATATCGTCATATTCCGAATGCGTACCGATAAACCGAATGTAGATCTTTTGAGAAGCAAATATTACGATGGCGATCAGCCTGAATTTATTCCCTTTGATGTTGAACACGTACCGGTTGTTGCCGGCATGGTCCACACTATTAAAGGATTGCTTCATGTCTCGGAAATTTTCCCATTGCGCTTTCCTGGTTTTGTGGTACCATTCTTCCAATGCTGTTTTTGTTTCCGGTACTTTTTCGGTGTATTCCTTTATCCTTCGGAATGTTACTATCCTCATTTACTCAATTGCTTTTGTAAAGTTACACAATGTGTAATTTATTTCATATCTTAATTTTGTTCGCCGCTTCGCGCTTCTTTTCGTCGATTACTTTGGCATAGATCTGTGTGGTCTTCAGGTTTTTGTGGCCCAACATTTTTGAGACTGTGTATATATCTGTTCCCAGGGTCAATTGGAGGGTGGCAAATGTATGCCTGAAGACATGGAAAGTTATTTCTTTGGTGATACCGGCATTCAAAGCCCACTGCTTTAGTCGGATGTTTTCCCAGCTTCCCATCTTTTCGGGGATGCTTTCAAATATTCTTGAATCCGGATTCTTCCTTTCACCTAGATAAGAAAAGGCCTGGTCGGTGATGGGCAGGGTTTCGGTTCCCTTAGTTTTGCGCTGGGTGAACCTGATATAATAGCCCAGCTCGGTGGAGTGCTCAATGTCTGACCATCTTAGTTTTTGTACGTCCACAAACCTTAATCCGGTAAGGGAGGTAAACAATGCAGCTCGTTTCAGCCATTCCAGCGGGCAGTCTGCATTGGACATTAGTCGCAGCTCTTCCAGGCTCAGGAATTCCCGTTTGGTTTCTGCCGCTGGGATGATTTTGATTTTGTGGAGCGGATCATGTGTCATCAGTCCTTCGGATCTCGCCTCATTAATTGCCTCACGAAACTTGAGAAAATAGGAGTGGGCGGAGTTTTGCGCCAGGGTATTAGTGAGGTGTTCTTTGAACTCCTGGCACATGGTCGCGGTGACCTGGCTCATCGGCTTAATTTTCCCGAAGACTTTTTTGAGGTGGTTGCCAGTACTTTTCCAATTGCTCCAGTTGCTCTGGCTGGTGGTGCGTTTTTTGGTCTCGCACATCTGATCAAAGAATTGAATAAAGTCAGGATCAGACTTGTCTCTTTTGATTAGAAAACCAAAATCCCCTTCAGTTAGCTCCAGTTGTCTTTTAGCACGGATACTTTCAGCCAGGCTCTTCAGGTTCCGGTTGGTTTCTTTATCCTCGTAGGTTTTGGGTTTTTCAAGGATATGAATGTTCAGAAACTCCCTTCGGGTAGGTTTACCAGTCTCGGGGTGGGGTATAGGAGGGTAAAAGTCCAGGTAGTAGCTTAAGCGGTCCTTGGATATAGTTTTGGTTCGTAGTTTTACTTGTGTGGCCATGTCTTATTCAGTAATGGTGGTGGTTAAAAATCTGATCGATTTGGGACCGTGGAATGATTGTTCGGCGGCCTGCTTTGCCTGGTTTCAATTCTTTTCGCTCGATCATTCTATAAATGGTCCTTTGGCTGATCCCCAGGAGAGTGCAGGTTTCTCGGACGCTCAGAAACTGGCGTGTCTGAAGATCCTTCAACGGCTGCTCTTTAGTTTGAGCCGTTTCCTTATTGCTATCTGCGACCTTTTTGTTTCGCATCCGGATCTTGTAAGCCTTCTTCGCACAGGCATCTCCACAGTACCTGGTTACGGTGGTTCTGGCGGTAAACTCATTTCCGCATTGCTCGCAAATTCGCTGAATGTATATATTTGAACTCATTGAGTCGGATTGTGTCTTTATGTGTCCTATTGTGTCATAATCTCTCCCTTATGATACAACGAGGTACAAATATAATCAATGAGGTACAAACAGGGTACAGTTATTTGATTAGCAAGGCTGAAAAGAGATTAACAAGGTGAGATTAAAATTGGCCTTATTATTGTTTAATGACCAATATTGTTATATTTGGTAATATTTATCAATCATTAATGATCCTTATCTATTTGCCGATACAAAACTTCGAAAATATATTATCCAGCAGGTCATCTGTTGTGATCTCTCCGGTGATCTCACCGAGGTGGTGTAGTGAGTTGCGGATGTCCATCGCCAGGAAGTCGTTGGTCACCTGGTTGTCAATGCCTTCTAATACCAGGTCCAGCGCCTTATTGGTTTCGATCAGGCTCTCATAATGGCGGAGGTTGGTGACCATGGTGTTACCGGTTTTGAAGTCTTTGAGTGAGACCACCTCTTTAAGCTTTCCCTTAAGCCCTTCGAGGTTTTCCTTCTGGCTGGCTGAGATGAAAAGTGCCTTTTCTTTTTCAAGGAGGTGTTTTAGTTCAGCATTTGCTGCATCCATTTTATTACCCACCAGCAGATAGGGGACCTGGAGCTCTTTTAGGTAGTCCAGTTGCTTACTAATCTCTTCTGCAGTGTCATTTGTCAGATCGATGAGGTACACGATCACTGAAGCCTGCTTCATTTTGGCGTGGGTGCGTTCCACACCGATAGCTTCTACTTTATCTTCGGTCATTCGGATACCGGCCGTATCAGTAAACCGAAACGCAATGCCATCTACATTGATCACATCCTCAATCACATCACGAGTGGTCCCGGGAATATCCGAAACGATCGCTTTTTCCTCATTGAGTAATGCATTAAGCAGGGTGGACTTACCGGCATTGGGCTTTCCGGCGATGACAGTGGGTATCCCGTTTTTGATGGCATTTCCCAGTGTGAAACTTTCGGTGAGTTTGCTGATAATCTCCTTAAGGTTATAAATAAGCTTTTCCAGCTCTTCCCGACTGGCAAACTCCACATCCTCTTCGGAAAAGTCCAGCTCCAGCTCGATCATACTGGCAAAGTGGACCAGCTCTTCACGCAGACGGGCTATTTCCTGTGAAAAGCCGCCACGCATCTGGTTCATGGCAGCCCTGTGCATGGATTCATTTTCTGAAGCAATGAGATCGGCCACCGCTTCAGCCTGTGCCAGGTCAAACCGGCCGTTCAGAAATGCGCGTTGTGTAAATTCACCGGCTTTGGCCAGGCGGGCGCCCCTGGTAAGTAACAGCCTGATGAGCTGCTGGATGATGAAAGGACTGCCATGGCACGAGATCTCTATGACATCTTCTTTGGTATAGGAGTTTGGACCCCGAAAAATGGATACCAGCACTTCGTCAATGATTTTTTCACCATCCCGGATCGTGCCCAGATGTATGGTGTGACTTTTTACGGATGTAAGGTCTTTCCCCTTAAAAACGCCGTTAACTATACTTATGGTTTCTGCACCTGAAACGCGTATTACGCCAATAGCACCTACTCCAGGTGGGGTTGCTAATGCCACAATGGTATCCATGTTCATGCGGCAAAGTTAACCGACAATTGGATGGGATAAAACTTCAAAAATGACACCCGAATCGTATTACATTTTTGAAACATTATGTGATATTCGCAAGTATTTTAAATGTCATTTAACCAAAAGATAAAAGAATGAGGAGACTATTGACTTTTTGCTTCCTTTTAGCAGGAGTAGTTTTTGCAACCAATGCCCAGGAGCTTGGTATTAGGGTAGGTGATGTGACCGGAGGGGATGTAGCTATTGATGGCGTTTTTTCTACCGGTGAGTTTAACAGAATTCATGGTGACGTATCCTTTGGTGGGGGTGGAGTAGGAGTAGATGTGCTCTGGGATTTTCTTTATCGTCCTATCTCCACAGACCTTGATGAAGGCTATTTAAACTGGTACGTAGGAGCCGGACCCAGTATATACCTCAATGACCCGCTTTTTTTCTCAGCAATGTCCGAAATAGGTGTAGAATATCGGTTTGAGGACTTTCCTTTTTCATTGAGTGTGGACTGGAGACCAACGCTTACTATTATAGAGACTACAGACCTTTATTTTGGCTTTTTTGGCTTTAATGCCCGGTATGTTTTTAAGTAATAGGGTTAATGTAGGGTATGTTTGGTAGCGTTCTTTGCCAGACATTTTTATATGACTTAATCAGGTGGTATGTAACTATCTGTAAATCAGTAGGATTGACATAACACCGAGTAAGTAATCATAAAATCACTTCATTTTTAATTGGCTGATACTTAGTTTTAAAAATTAAATCAATTTTTTACGTATACCGCCAATTTGTGAAATACCAGAAGTTCATCTCTCAATCCTTAGTACTATCTTTTGTTCTATTATCAGCTTTTTCCGTTTTCGGTCAACGTAACCTTCTGTCTAAACAGGGTCTGAAAAAGAGGTTTCCCCAGGCGAGTGAGGTTATAGTAGATAAAAAGTCTTCGCCGAGATTTATTCGTTTTGAAAAAAGTGCGAGCCCGGATACTTCGGTTGCTTTTAAAAAACGACTTTTAAATCTGCCTGAAGAATCCGGATTTAAGCTTAAATCAAAAATAATTGATAAAAAGGGGCAGGAGCATATTCGTTATGTTCAGCAGTACAAAGGACTTGAAATTTTGGGAGCCCAGTACATTTTTCACCAGTCAGGGCGGGATATCATTTCAGCAAATGGTAGGGTTATTGAAAACTTGGACCTTGATACCAAGCCTCAGCTTTCAGAAAAAGATGCTCTCCTGTTTGCTTTAAAGGAAGTTGGCGCGGAAGAATATATGTGGGAGGATACTCAGAATGAGCAATTCATAAGGAAAGAATCTAAAAACAGTTCAGCAACGTTTTTTCCGGCGGGGAGGTTAGTAATAAGTAGTGAAAATTATACGGGTCAATCTTTTGAACTGGCCTATCAGTTTGATGTTTATGCAAAGAAGCCTTTAGGGAGATATAATGTAGAAATCAATGCCCATACAGGTGAGGTAGTAAATGCTTACAATAAGATCCACTCAGTTACTACTACAGGTACAGGCGAATCATTGTATGACGGGACAGTTAATATCTCCGTAGATTACGATGGTTCTAACTATTATTTAGCTGAAGATTCTCGAGGAGAAGGCATCTATACCTATGATTTATTCAATGGAACCAATTATGCTGCAGCTGAGCTTTTTTATGAATCAGATAATCATTTTGATGAAACAGGCCATGATGCCGGGGTAAGCGCTCATTTTGGAGCAGCAGCTACTTATGACTACTTTTTAGACAACTTTGGGCGGAACAGCTTTGATGGGGGAGGTGCGGCTATTAATTCTTATGTGCATTACTCCACCAATTATTTTAATGCTTTTTGGGATGGTTCGCGAATGACCTATGGTGATGGTGATGGGGTTACAGCCACTGCTTTAGTTTCACTTGATATTGTAGGTCATGAGATTACACATGCTGTTACGCAACACAGTGCCGGTTTGGTTTACTCTTATGAATCCGGAGCCCTGAATGAGTCTTTTAGTGACATTTTTGGACAATCGGTTGAGTTTGAAGCTTTCCCGGAAACTGCAAGTTGGAGTCTGGCTGATCAGATTTACCTGGATGGAGTAAGTATGATCCGTTCTATGGACGACCCGAATTCTCAGGGTCAGCCAGATACTTACCTGGGGGATTACTGGTATACGGGCTCAGGAGATAATGGTGGCGTTCACTACAACAGTGGAGTGCAGAATTTCTGGTTTTACCTTTTGGTAGAAGGGGGAACAGGAGTAAATGATAATGGATATAGCTATAATGTTGCCTCTATTGGCCTGGATGCGGCACAACAGATTGCATACCGGAACCTTACGGTTTACTTAACCTCTACCTCTGAATACGTTGATGCCCGGGCTGGAGCAGAGCAGTCAGCGGTTGATTTGTTTGGTGCCGGAAGCACTGAGCATCTGGCTGTGGAGGAGGCCTGGAACGCAGTGGGAGTTCCGACAGCAGAGCCTTTCCTTTCCCTGGCGGATTCTCTGTCTTTTGGTGAGGTGCCGTTGGGTTATCCGGCTGTAGAATCAATGCAAATTTCTAATCAGGGTACTGGTCTTTTGCACATTTATGATATCCAGTTGGATAATGACCTTTTTGTGTCCTCTGACACGGTTTTTTCTATCGGAGAACTTGAGACTTTTGAACTTGATTTCACATTCACTCCCACGTCATTGGGGGATACTTCAGCTCATGCGGTTTTTTATACCAATGTAGATACGGTTACGGTGACATTATACGGGCAGGGAGTGGAGCCTCCGGTAATGGATGTTACTCCACTTTCACTTTCGGAATCGTTGTATACAGGGGATTCCTCCATGCAGGTATTGACCATTAGTAATACAGGGGCATCAAACCTCGAATTTGATCTTGTTATTGAATTAGTAGATGAAACAGAGCCTATAGATATTTCGGCCTTTAAAGCCTCATTAAAAGAGGACTCCCATTTTGAATACCCGGAATTAATTGAGAAATCACATGAATACAGGTATAAAGAGTCTTTTGGAGAAGGATTAGGAGGTAAATTATTTGGTGCAGATATGGACAATAGCGTCATCTTGGAATTTGATCCATCAGATGGAGCTGTTATTAACTCTTTTTCGTCTCCCGATTATTTGGGAGGACCAGATGGATTAGCTTATGACGGGGAATACTTATATCAGATAAGCACATTTGGAACTTCTGTCATCTTCAAAATGGATCCTGAAGCAGGTACTGTCCTTGATTCTGCGATAATAGATGGTTTATCTTCTGTGGATGGCCTTGGTCATTCTGGTGATGACCTTTATGCCACTGACTACTCTGCAGGAGTTATTTATGTAATTGATTTTAGTGGAGAAGCTGTTACTGAAATAATTGATTTAGATCTTCCATTTGCTGGAGGAATAAGTTTTGGAGGTTCAAGGAAGTCTATTTTTGTTGCAGATTTCTCTAAAATTTATGAGTTGGATGGGGTTAGTCACGAGGTAGTAAATGAATCACCTTCTTTGGGTTCTATTTATGGCGTGGCTTATTCAAATCAGCTTGGCTTACTGTTCATCGCTGACCCTTCCTCTGGTTCCGTGAAAGCATATGATCCCGATGACTGGACATTGAATAGTTCTTTTGATACAGGTACTCTGTCGGCTCTGGCTGGAGATGAAGCTGCCTCCACAAGGTGGATATCTGCTAATTTAAATGAAGGTACAATTCCAGCAGGTGAATCTGTTGATGTAGAAGTTTATTTTAATGCCTCTAATCTTTTTGGTGGAGAATATCAGGCTAACTTGACTGTTGAGGCAAATGATCCGGATAATCCTCAGGTTGTTATTCCCTCAAGTCTAACGGTTACCGGAGCTCCTTCAGTAGCATTAGATAAAGATACTTTGTCTTATGGAAACACTTATCTGGGAGCTACAAGCAGCCTTGTTATTCAGATTGCCAATGATGGGACGGATGATTTGACCGTTGAAGCTTTCTTAGCAGACAGTGTTTACTCAATTGACACTGCGGACTTTGTAGTTTCTCCTCAGATGACTTATTCACTGGATGTCTATTTTGAGCCGGATTCAGCTAAAAGCTACCCCTCTGAGCTGCTTTTGGTGACCAATGACCTTGATAAAGATTCTCTTATTATTAAGCTGTTTGGTAGTGGAGCGGAGCCTCCGGTAATTGCTATATCGCCAGACTCTTTAGGTGAAGCGTTATATACCGGAGATAGCTCTGTACAGGTAATTACGATTGAAAATACGGATGGCGGAGATAACCTATACTGGGTGGCTGAACTTGATTTTGAGCTGGAGGAAACTGCGTTGTATTTAGAGAATAAAAATTTAATCTCTTATTCCATGGAAGATGACGGGAATAATGAGGGCTATGGGAAAGTTGGGCCTTTGTCAATAGAAACTATTAATTCCTTAGAAGGGACAAAAGAGATTCTAAGTTGGATTCCTTATGCAGATCTTTCGCGGGAATATCCGAATACATTGAACGCAATTTCGCAGTACTTTACAGATTTTACTGTTTCTACTACCACTACTACGGATCCTGCAGAGCTGGAAGGTCTTCTTGCGTCTGCCGATGTGTTTTTGATCCCGGAACAGGAGGGGGGTAGTAGCTCTACTTTCTCTACTTTAGGTCTAGCGTTTGCCGATGTGCTTTATGATTTTGTAAATGGAGGGGGTTCGATAGTAATGTGTGGATCAAGCCCTTCAAGAGCTACTTATGAATTATTGAATGCCGGTGGATTACTAACAATGAGTTCCGGGCAAAGTGCAAATGGAGCATTATTATCAGTTGTAGATTCAACTCATTTTATCACTGAAGGTGTACCAACATCCTTTGTTGGACTAAGTGCAACTTATACTGTAAGCATGACCGATCCGGAATCAAGCACTTTAGTGGCATATGAAAGTTATACTGTGGCAGGAGTCAAGGAACTAGGTAAAGGATTCATTGCTTACCTCGCTTACGATTATTATGATTATGATGATGCTGCCGCTAAGCTTATTGCCAACGCGATTGTCTACTCCGGAGAAGGTTCAGATTGGTTGTCGCTGGATACAGAAGCTGATACCATTGCTGTGGGCGACTCACAGGATATCAATGTATCGTTTAATGCTAAAGGATTATATGGAGGGCTTTATAAAGCGAATATTAAAGTCATAAACAATGACCCGTTGAATCCTGAGGTCTCTATTCCGGTTGTGATGGATGTAACCGGGGCTCCTGTCGCAACATTCGAAAAGGATACACTGGATTTTGGTAATACCTATGTCGGCTTTGCAGATACTCTTTCTTTTACCCTTGAAAACGAAGGTACGGATGACCTGGAAGTGTCTTTGGCTTTTTCAGATAGCTTGTTTAGTGCTGATACATCCACAGTAGTGATCCTTCCTGAAGAATCTTTTGAGTTTCAGGTGTATTTCCTCCCGGATAGTGCCAAAGAGGAGGTTGCAGAATTATTGATCTTAACAAATGATGCCGATAACGATACCATTCCTGTTCAATTGTTGGGGATGGGAGTCGATCCGCCGGTGATGATTGTTTCACCTGATAGCCTTGGAGAGGCACTTTTTACCGGAGATAGCAGCACGCAGGTGCTAACGATAGATAATACGACAGGCGGGAGTGAACTGATATTTGCTTTAGGTATAGATTACTTACCAAATGAGACTTTTACCAGCAGTGCATATTTACCTGAAAGAACCTTTACTTCGTCAGCAAAAGGTGATGAAATAATCATTTCCAATCAAAAATCCTCCGCTAATTTTACGGAGGCACCCAACATTTTGATTATTCAGGATAATAGTGCCTGGGGACTGGTTATGGGAGAATTTATACTCACAAATTTTGGGATCCCTACTACGACTATTAGTTCGTTTGAACTCGCCGATGAGAACCTGGGATCTTATGACCTTATTATTACCACCGGAGCCCAGAGTTCGTCTTACTATAGTATTATTTCTTCGAATAAAGAAAGGCTGGAGGACTTTGTGGAATCTGGAGGTGTATTGCAATATCAGCTGGCAAATTTTGGGGAAACAACTAATCTAGTCGGTAACAGCCAAATGGTTCATGGAAATTCTGAAGATTACAATACTGTATTGCTTCCGAACCATCCTATAGTGGATGGGTTGGAGATCGATTTGCAAGGCAGCTATGCAAATCATAACTACCTGACCGGACTACCAGCAGGTGCAAAAATCATTGTAGAAACACAATCTTCAAATGTGCCTACCATGGTTGAGTATTCTTATGGAGCCGGAACAGTAATTGCGACAGGAATGACTGTGGAATACCTGGCTACGGCTGGTTATAATTCAGAAATGATTCTTGCTAAGCTAATTGCTTATTCGATGGGGATTTTGTCTAATGACTGGCTTAAACTGCCTGTCTTGTCTGATACCGTTCCCGCAGGAGTGTCCAAAGATTATGAAATGCTTTTTGATGCCTCAGGTCTTTATGGTGGGTTATATCAGGCTCAAATAGAAGTTTCCAGTAATGATCCTGGTAATTCTTTGCATTTAGTCCCCGTAGGACTAGAGGTCACGGGGACACCAATTAAAGAAGTAAACGTTGACAGCCTGTTATTTGGTGAGGTATATCTTGATTTCTCAGACACTCTGACCTTTACAGTTTCAAATAAAGGTACGGATAACCTTGAATTAGCTCTGGAATTTTCCAATGGAGCTTTCTCAATCGATTCTTCAGAAATTGTCCTTTCTCCAACCGAAGCTTATGAGTTTACAGTTTCCTTCAGTCCTGATGTAGCAGGCGCCTACGAAGCAGAACTCCTTTTAGTCAGTAATGAGCTTGAAAATGATTCAACAATTATTCAGCTCCTGGGAGAAGGAGTAAAGCCTCCGGTGCTAGCTGTTTCTCCTGATAGTGTTTGGGAAGCGCTTTATTCCGGCGATATCTCAACCCAAAACCTTACAATAGACAATAGTGCAGGGGGTAGCGATCTCAATTACTCCATTTCGATAGCTCAGAGTGCCAGCCTTAAATCCAGCCTTCTGGACCAGAAGACCTTTGAAGGAGGGGAAGTTCAGCCTGACGATATTAACAAAACAGCCATAAAGCTTGGTGGCGATCTTTTCAGCTTTTCCAGAAAGGAAAATGTACTGGCCCAGCCATTTACAGGAAGTACGGTTGGATTAAGCGAAGTGCTTGATAATTTAAACGAAGAGTATGTACAGGTAAGTAACCTAGTGCCAAATCGGTATAATTTCTCAGGAGGTGAATCAGGTACGGGTATCAGTGATGGAGGAGGTGATATGTATGATGGAGGAAATTATCTTGGTACTGAACTTGGTGGATATATAGCTTATTCCGCATCTTCATTATCAACTTCTGCTTACCTGGATAATAAATCTTATTTTACTTCAAAGTATGAGGGCTTATTTGTGTTTGCTGCAGATGTATCCGAAGTGAATACTTTTTCAATAAATGGTAACCTGGGTGCAGACGGTGGAGGATCTGTGGATGGAGCAGTTTTGACACTTTCAAAGTCAGGCAGAACATTTATTGGGTTTGTTAAGCGTGTATATAATGCCGGAGATCCATCCGTAAACCACTTAATTATAGTGGAAGATAATGGCTCTGTTTCTCAGCAGTTTGATACATATACTGATAACGATTTTCATCAGATTGACAGTCTGGGAGGAATAGACCGGCTTTATTACTTATTGTATGCGGGAGCTTCCGGTGATTACATAGATAATGCTACCACTTTAACAATAATGGATACGTTCCTGGATGTGGTTGGGGAAGGGGCTTCATGGCTTAGTGTTGATCCTTATGAGGGGGTGGTTTCGGCAGGGAATGCTGCCAATGTTACTTTGAGTTTTGACGCTACAGGACTGTATGGAGGTGTGTATAAGCAGGACCTCCTTATACAAAGCAATGACCCTGCAAATAGCCAATTTACTGTGCCGGTTCATTTAGATGTTACGGGCATTCCTGACATTGTTTCCTCCGCAAGTATTCTGGATTTTGACTCTTTGTATGTGGGTACTGAAAGTGCGCTCAATTTTTCCATCAGAAATGATGGTACTGATACTTTGTACGTATCTGATATTTTTAGTGAAAATGAGGCATTTAGTCCGGATATTCTTGATTTTTCCATTGCGCCTGAGGATTCTCAGGTTCTTCAGGTCAATTATGCACCATTAGCGTCTGGTATAGATGATACGGAGCTATTTGTAGTTAGTAATGATCCTGATGAGGATACACTTTCTGTCATTCTCCAGGCTGCGGCTATTGATCCGCCGGTTATGGAGGTTTCTCCCGATAGTTTGTTTGAATCATTGTATACCGGACAAGAAAGCACAAAGCTATTGACCATCGGGAATCTTGATGGTGGAAGTGTTCTGGAGTGGGAAATGAACTTGTACTCCGGTGGAGCTTTTTTCGGCAGCCCAGTGACGAATATCAAAAATTATCAGGGAGAGAATAATTCCGGTCAGATTGTTTCCAGTAATGTACAGGGTCCTGTAATGGAAGCATTAGGTGATTTTACTACGCTACCATCCAGTCCGGCTACACTTACATGTCTGGCAATTGATAAATCCAATGGGACCATTTATGCGCAAAGAAATGACGGTTACGATTTTTACAGATACTCTATAAGTAGTGGTATCTGGGAGCAATTAACTGACTGCCCCATATACAGCGGAAATAATGGAGGAGCAGTGTACCTTAATGGAAAAATCTATACCTCTTATACAAGTAATTCCTATATAGGGGTATATGATATTTCATCAGATAGTTGGTCGCAGATTAGCGGACCCTTCAGCACAGGGAATATTGCAACAGATGGAGAAAGTATTTTCTTAGCTGTTTCCTCTTCGCTAGTTCGCCTCAACCCGGACACAGGTGGAATGGAATATTTAGCCACCTCTTCAATATACTTTGATAGCTGGGGTGGGTTAGAATACTATGACGGATACTTGTATGGTCATCAAGGTAACGGCAATACGGGGTTTGCAAGGTATTCTATCTCAGGGGACTATTGGGAGACTTTGGCATCAGTGCCGGGAGGTGCCGTTCTGGGCGCAGCAATTGATCCGGTTGCGGGTAAGTATTACTGCTATGGTAGCTATGGTGGAACCAACTGGTATGAATATAATATGGAAACCGGAGAATGGATCACCTCAATAATACCGTTCTTTTCGGTTAATGATGGGGGGCTGGTCTATTATTCCGGAGCTGATGTGGGCATCCATTTTATTGAAGGTGAAGCTGGTACTGGATTTGGGAGATTTGAAACAGGTCCCGGCTTGAACTGGTTGGATGCGACCACCCTTTCAGGAAGTGTACCAGCCGGGTCAGAAGAGGATTATCCTATCCTTTTCAATGCTGCAAAACTGGATGGAGGAACTTATCACGGCCAGATAACGGTCAGCAGTAATGATCCTTTCCTTTCTGAAATTTCTATACCAGTTTCATTAGAAGTTACTGCAGCAGCTGATATTGAGGTAGAAGTAAGTGAGGTTAATTTTGGAGAAGTTTTCGTCGGAGGCGCTCAGACTCAGACCTTAGAAGTACTTAACAATGGCTCGATACCATTGGAGTTCATTTCAATAACTTCAACAAATGAGCACTTTACAATTTCTTCCTCTTTGACAGAGATTCCTTCCGGAGGAACAGGTGAAATTGAGATAACTTACCAACCTTCAGAAGCTACTTCTTATTCCGGATCGATAATCCTGGAAAGTAATGATGTTGATGAGCCAGAGGTGACTATCGATCTTTCAGGTGTGGGAATATTACCACCGGTGCTACAAGTATCGCCTGCATCATTATACGAAGATTTGATCGCAGGGGAAATGACAACTTCCTCCATTACTGTTAGTAATGAAACCGGAAACCATGATCTTATTTTCTCAATAACGACTAATGAGGATTGGTTATCATCCACAACCACCACAGATACAATCAGTGCAGGATCGACAACTGATATAGGCATCCAGCTTTTAACCGGAGGGTTGGGGATAGGTCATTATCAGGGCTCCATTACCGTACAATCCAATGATCCTTTAAATCCCGAAGTTAATGTGCCTGTTTCGATGGATATTTCGGGTATTCCGGATATCAGCCTTGCTTCAGGCAATATCGGTTTTGGAGAAGTACAGGTGGGGGATACCTTATTAAGGGAATTGAATATCGCCAATTTTGGAACGGACACGCTATACATTGCTTCCGTGATTTCTGACAATGCTGTATTCCTGGCCTCTATCATTGAAGATGAAATCCCCATGAATGATAGCACTTACCTCCAGGTTAGGTTCATTCCGGATCAGGTGTCTGATCAGATAGGAAATATCACAATTCTGAGCAATGACCCTAATGAGTCCAGTGTAAGTGTCTCTTTATCCGGAACGGGAGTGTCTGACAATGTTGCCCCGGGAATAGAGAATCAGACATTTGATATTTCTGAAAACAGCCCGCATGGGTACTTGATTGGCTTAGTAACGGCTACAGATCAGGAGAATGATCCACTGACCTTTACTTTTGGATCAGGAAATGAAGGGGGAGTATTTGGCCTGTCAGGGGCAGGGGCACTTACAATTGCAGATTCAGCCTCCATCAATTTTGAATTAACAACCTCTCATTATTTTACCGTTGTGGTTAGTGATGGTATCTCCGTTGATTCTGCTACCATCACAATCAATGTGCTGGACGTTAATGAAGCCCCATCTATTCAGACCAGCTCATTTGAATTGGCTGAAAACAGCGCCCAGGGTGCATTACTTGGAAATCTCACGGCAACTGATCCGGAGGGAGATGATCTGTTGTTTGAAGTGATATCAGGTAATGAGGACAATGTTTTCTCACTTTCAACTTCCGGGGTACTAACCCTCTTAGATTCTGCTGCATTTGATTACGAGCTCAATTCGGATTTTGAACTCATAATTGGTGTTTCTGATGGAGAGCTTAGTGATACTGCAACCGTTACAATAGGCGTTATTGATGTAGATGAATCCATGAATCATGCACCTGTAATTGAAGATCACACCTTTGAAGTAACGGAAAATAGTCCGAGCGGTACAGTAATAGGAGTGATATTAGCCAGCGATGAAGATGGGGATGGTCTGACATTTGGGATTTCAGATGATGGATTTGAATTCTTTGGTATTCAGAACGATGGAACGATAACCATTCAAGACTCTGCTGCCATAGATTTTGAGGTCAATGAGGTATTCAATTTGCTGGTCTCCGTTAGTGATGGAGAGCTTAGTGATACTGCCACCGTGACTATAAATGTGATAGACATAGATGAGTCAGTAAATCATCCTCCGGTTATTGCTGACCAAACATTTGTTTTGGAAGAGAATTCACCTACAGGTACGGTTGTTGGTACAATAGTGGCTTCAGATCAGGATGGTCATGATTTGGAGTATTCAATTGTTTCTGGTAATTCTCAAAACACCTTTGGTCTTGATTCCCTTAGTGGAGAGCTTACCGTCGTAAATAAAGAGGCATTGGATTATGAAGCCAATCATACTTTGAGCTTTATCGTAGAAGCTCATGATTTTGGTTTGTCCGACCTGGCAATTATTACGATAGAAATTCTTGATGTAGACGAAGGAGAAAATGTGCTTGGATTAGGGGCGAATGGTGATATTAAGATACATCCAAATCCAACTACCGATGGCCGTATTTTTATATCCAGTGAATCATCTATTCAATCCGTTCGCGTATTAAATGCTGCAGGGAAGACCATCAAAAGACTTGAAAGTCTTGAGGTTGAAATTCTGGAGATGGACCTTAATTCTAAGAGTGGGGTCTACTATCTCATCGTAGATACACAAAAAGGGACAAGTATTAAGAAGGTTGTGTTACGTTGATAAGCTTTTCATCAGAACGGCCTTCTTAACAGTTTTTTTCTGTTGCCATTGTACTACAAAAAACACCACTCCAAATTGTGCGCCGGCTATAGTGGCCATGGCGCCCGCTATGGACCCATCTATAATATAAGCTAAAAGGTAACCGAGAGCTGCTGAGGAGATTCCAAATAAACATGACAAGAGGATCATATAATGTAACCTTGTGGTGATCAGGTAAGCTGTGGCGGGAGGCACAATAAGGAAAGCTACCACTAAAATAGCCCCTACGGACTCAAAAGAGGCCACAGTGGTAATGGAAACCAGGCTCATGATCACATAATGCCATACAGTAGCCGAAATGCCGATGGCTGCAGCGAAAGAAGGATCAAAAGTGGTGAGAAACAACTCTTTGTAAAAAGGAATAATAACGGACAGGATCAATACCAGTACGACACTCAGCACAATTAACGCTTTCGGGCCCAATACTGTTCCGTCAGAGGTGATGATGGGGTCTATCGGGACATAGGCAATCTCTCCGTACAATACACAGTCCTGGTCTATGTGCGCATCTCCGGCATAATAAGTTACCATGATCACCCCAATAGCAAATAACCAGGTAAAAGTAACACCGATAGAGGCGTCGGTCTGGAGTTTGCCTACCCGGTGAAAAAACTCGATCAGGAAGGTGGTAAATACACCCACAAGGCCGGCACCCACCAGCATCCATACGGAATCCAGGTCACCACCCAGCATAAAAGCAAGAACAATCCCCGGAAGTACAGCATGAGAGATCGCATCGCTAACCATCGCCATTTTTCTTAAAATGAGAAAGCACCCCAGTATGCTGCAGCAAATGGCAACAAGCGATCCGGTCGTTATGATGATTAGTGAATCCATTTCTTTCTTAATTGATAATTGAAAATTTATAATTGATAATTCCTTTCAATTCCTCATTCTCCATTCTTAATTCTCCATTCTCAATTATACGGAATATGAGAAGCATGCGGATCTTCTTCCGGGTACTGTAGCAGCCTTTCCAGCCGCTCTTCCAGCTCCGGGGTGATCACGTGCTCAATGGTTTCCGCATCCTCATGCACATGATCCGGAGCAATCCTCAAATACTTTGTCAAATACAGCTCCCAAAGCCTGTGTAGCCGGACCACGCGCTTTCCCTTTTGGAAGCCTTCTGTAGTAAGTGACCAGTTTCCATTTTTCCGTTGGATGAAGCCTTGATTCGAAAGCCTGGTCAGACCTTTTTTTAGTTGAGCAGGGGAGAAGCGTCTGATTTCCCTGATCTCTTCATCGCTTCTGGCGGATTTATAATCTTCACTTAGCTCACCCAGCTTATAAAAGCTTTTCAGCAGGTTTTCTTCCAGTAGCTGGTTTTGTATTTTTCGCTGTTTGATCAGCCTGATCAGGATGCCCTTGCCCGGGGCAACAAAAAAAGAAAAGACAGCAATAACCGAAATTACCATAACGATCCAGGGGCCTGTGGGCATCGCAGGGGCAGTATAGGAGATGAAAGCGCCGGCAATCCCCGAGAAGGCTCCAAAGATCGAGGAGAGAAGAAGCATCACTGAAAGACGGTCGGTCCAAAACCTCGCAGCAGCAGCAGGGGTAATCAGCATAGCAGCCATCAGTACCACTCCTACGGCCTGTATACCCGTAACAACAGCCATTACAGTGATAGAGGTGAGGAGCAGGTCGATCCGTTTGATAGGTATACCGATAGCTTTAGCAAATTCCGGATCAAAGGACACCAGCTTAAACTCCTTGTAAAAGAAGAATACAACGACTAAAATGATCACAGCAATCAGGCTAAAAGCCAGTAGGTCTTTTCCTATAAGAGCTGCAGCCTTACCGAAGAGAAAGGAATCCAGTCCGGTCTGCGCAGAATTTCCCGAGTGCTGAATGACAGTAAGCAGAAGTATCCCAATCCCAAAAAATACGCTCAACGCTAACCCTGTAGCTGTATCTTCCTTGATCTTGGAATGCATAATGATGTAATCCATAACTATAATGGATAACCAGCCGGTAAAAAACGCTCCGATTATAAGCAGGAAAGGGTCTTTGGTACCACTGACAATGAATGACAGGCAGATGCCGGGAAGTACCGCATGAGAAATTACGTCACCAAGTAATGCTTTCTTTTTCAAAAAGGTAAAGCAACCTACTATGGCTGAGCTTATGGATAGCAGTATTGATCCCAGGACGACGTACCGTACATTGGGATTTTGAAATGAAAAAAACTCGATCAAAGTATCCATCACGTTTCTCTTGTTGGATATTCACCTTTTTTCATCAATTCACCTACTTCCGTTAAAAGCGTAAGCTTACCACCATAGGTTTCTTCCAGCAACTGCTGATTGAAAACTTCATCTGTGGGACCTGAAGCTACCAGACGGAGGTTCAGCATGATCACCCAGTCAAAATAAGTAGAAACCGACTGCAGGTCGTGATGCACGACTACCACCGTCTTACCTTCCTGAGCAATCTTTTTGAGCAGTTGGATAATGGCTTTCTCAGTTGCTGCATCCACACCGGCAAATGGTTCATCCATAAAATAGATATCCGCCTGCTGTGTCAGAGCACGAGCGATGAAAACTCTTTGTTGCTGGCCGCCGGAAAGCTGAGATATCTGGCGGTTTTTATATTTCTCCATGCCTACTTGGCTTAGTGCAAAAAGAGCGGCTTCTACATCTGCTTTCCTTGGGCGTCTCAGTAAGCCCAGCTTTCCATACCGGCCCATTAAAACCACGTCCAGCACTGATGCCGGAAAGTCCCAATCTACCGACTCCCGCTGAGGTACGTAGCTCACCTGTCCGCGAACTTCGTCCAGTTCCTTATCAAAGATCTTTGTATAACCGGAGCTCAAAGGCACCAGGCCCATAATGGACTTAATGAGTGTGGATTTGCCAGCGCCATTCGGTCCCACTATCCCGGTAATAGCCCCCCGGGGAATGCTGAGGTCAATACCCCAGAGAACAGGCTTCTTATCATAGCTGACCGTAAGGTCGTGTATTTCCAAAGCAGGGTTATCTACTTGCTTAATTGCTTCCATCTTGAATTATTTCAAAGCCTCTACAATCGTATCTACATTCTTTTTCACCATACCTACATACGTACCTTCAAAGGTTCCGAATGGTCCCATGGCATCTGAATACAGTTTACCTCCAATGACCAGATCATGTCCCTTTCCCCGGCAGCCTGTAACCACTGCTTTCACTGCCCGGTCTGATACGGAGGTTTCAACAAAAATGGCTTTCACTTTATTGGCAATAATCAGGTTTGTGATTTCTGAAATATCCTTCAATCCGAAATCGGA
Source organism: Marinoscillum sp. HNIBRBA16962 (assembly GCF_057801515.1). Taxonomy (NCBI): domain Bacteria; kingdom Pseudomonadati; phylum Bacteroidota; class Cytophagia; order Cytophagales; family Reichenbachiellaceae; genus Marinoscillum; species Marinoscillum sp. HNIBRBA16962. Next base: position 2,539,573 of record NZ_CM173603.1, read on the forward strand.
AACCGTAGAGATTCCTTGAATACCCACTACCCGAATGCCATATGCCTGACCAAAGTACCGGAAAGCATCGTGGGCCGTTACGAGGATGCGTTGATTTTCAGGGATCTCCTGAATTCGCTTGATGGCATACTGGTGAAGTGTATCCAGTGTTTTCAGATACCTGGCCGTATTCTTCTGGTAATATGATGCGTTTGCCGAATCTTCCCGTTGTAAAGCTTTCGAGATTTCTGTCACAGCACTTTTCCAAAGACTCACATCAAACCAAATATGTGGGTCTGGAGCATTTTCATACTGGACGGAAGTCAGTATCTTTTCGCGAGGCACGGATTTAGCAGCTGCATAGACCGGTTTTTGTCGGCCCAGTTTTTCCAGAATTTCACCCATTTTACCTTCGAGCAAGAGGCCATTGTAAATGATGACATCTGCCCGGTTGAGCTTACTCAGATCTCCCTGCGTTGCTTTATAAAGATGCGGGTCTACGCCCGGGCCCATAAGCGCTTCGGCATTTATTGAATCACCCCCGATGTTGATCACGGCATCATAGAGCATACCCGTGGTGGTAACTACACGCATCTTCTTATAGCCTTGTCCCGATCGGTTCTGGCATCCCCATAATAATACCAGAATTCCCATTAAGAAAATTAGTTTTCTCATTTCTTCGCCAACATTATATTTTTAGAAATTTCGCCTGAGATGTAGACTTCATTATCCCCGTCGACCTCCACCAAAACAGAATTATCAAACGCCACTCTGTCCTTGACTTTCAGACGCGAGCCCAGCCGCATTTTGATCCGGTCCAGGTGCCTGAGTAATGAGGGATCGCCATCCGGAACCTTTACCACAATCCCTTCGTCATCCAGTTCAAAATCAGCCAAAGGGAGTTGTGGACTTATGGTGATTTCTCCATCCTCATTTGGGATGGGATCACCGTGAGGATCCATCGTAGGAAAACCCAAAAACTTATCCAGTCGCTTGATGAGGAGAGGGGACTTGATGTGCTCAAGTTGCTCGGCTACATCATGTACTTCATCCCAGTTAAAGCCTAACTTTTCTACCAAAAAGACCTCCCAAAGCCGGTGTTTTCGAATGACTTCCAGGGCGATTTTTTTACCTTGTTTAGATACTTGCACCCCGTGATATTTTTGATAAACGACCACACCTTTCTTAGCCAGTTTTCGAATCATGTCACTGACCGAAGCAGGTTTTGTTGCTATGTCTTCAGCAATAGCATTGGTAGAAACTTCTATTTCTCCACCTTCAGATAAATGATAGATGGATTTGAGATAATTTTCTTCTGTGAGGCTAAGCTTCATAACTTTTCAAAGTTAAAAAATAGTTTAGATATATCTAAAAATATTTTTAATGTTAGATTTTTTATAATGTATAAATAATTGTTAATCAGATTTTTAATACTATCTATTTTAATTAAAAATTGATTTATTTTAGCACTGAATTAAACCTGCCTTTTGTTGACGGCTAAAAGTTTGAGTGGAAATATTTCTTTCTTTTTTATGATATTACTTCCTTATTTGTTTGTTTTCATTTTTGAAAAATCAACCAAGAATTGTAAAAAAAACCGCCGGCGGAATTCATTTCTCATAAGAGCTATTAGTTTTGTCCGGTCAATTGTTTAACACCAAGTTTATGGAATTAAAAAACCTGATAGAGTCGGCCTGGGAAGACCGGTCGTTGATAAATGAAAAGGAAATATCTGTTGCTATCAAAACACTCATTGATGATTTGGATATTGGCAAACGACGTATTGCTGAACCAACCAAAGATGGATGGATAGTAAATGAATGGATCAAAAAAGCAGTGATTCTGTATTTCCCACTGATGAAGATGCAGCTTATCGAAGTAGGTCCTTTTCAGTTTCACGACAAGATAAAGCTTAAGTCAGGATACGACCAGCTTGGAGTGCGTGTAGTACCTCATGCCATTGCGAGGTATGGAGCTTATATTAGTTCTAATACCGTATTGATGCCGTCATATGTAAACATAGGAGCATATGTGGATGAAGGTACCATGGTAGATACCTGGGCTACGGTAGGAAGCTGTGCTCAGATTGGCAAGAATGTTCACCTGAGTGGTGGGGTAGGAATCGGCGGAGTTTTGGAACCGGTACAGGCCGCTCCCGTTATTATTGAAGACAATGCCTTCATTGGTTCCCGGTGTATTGTGGTAGAGGGAATCAGAGTGGGCAGGGAGGCTGTGCTTGGCGCCAATGTGGTGCTGACAGCCAGCTCCAAGATCATTGATGTAACCGGTGACGAACCAAAGGAATATAAAGGGTACATCCCGGAACGATCCGTGGTGATCCCAGGAACCATCCCGAAGGAGTTTCCTGCGGGAGTATACCAGGTGCCATGTGCATTGATCATTGGAAAGCGAAAAGAAAGTACTGATAAAAAAACTTCCCTTAACGAAGCACTCCGTGAAAACAGCGTCTCCGTTTAAGACAATAAATGGATTGGCACATATGTTGTGATAGGATGAGGGATGGATTGGAAAAGCATATGATGTATATATTATTTTATCTAGCTTCGTTTACCGGGCTTTCTCAACCGGAGCCGGTAGAGAAGGCTACTTACCGAACGCATAACTTCAGGCGTGGTGAGCAGCTTGATTTTAAGCTTAGCTATGGCTGGTTTACGGTAGGCAAAGCTGAAGTTAACATTGACGGACGGTTTCATGAGTATGAAAATGAGCCTTGCTATAAGGTGGACATCAAAGGGTCTACAGCGGGCCTGGTGGGTGTTTTTACCAATGTCAACGACTCCTGGGGCGCCTATGTGACGCGGAATGAATTAAAGCCACTGCATGCATACAGGGACATTCAGGAAGGAAGACATATTCGGGTAGAGCGAACCTACTTTGATCATGCTAAAGGTAAGGTGGAGGTACTGAGGTACGATCCAAGAAAAGAAAACCACACCAAGCCTCCGAAGGTTTATGATACTCCGGAGGGTGTAAAGGATCTTATGAGCGCTTACCTGTATTTGCGGAATATCGATTTTTCCAATTACCAAATTGGGGATACTATTACCATAGATACCTTTTATGAGGATGAGCTTTATCATTTCAAATTGTTGCTGGATAAGCAGGAGATGTTTGAATCGAAGGTGGGGAATATCTGGGCGTATAAATTGTATCTGCTGATTCCACCGAGTGATCTTTTCCCTGAAGAAAAAGGTATTGTGGCATGGGTTTCTGCTGATTCCAACCATCTGCCTTTACGTATTGAGGCTGAAATGTTCTTTGGGCGTGCTTATTGTGATTTGATTTCATACAGAAATCTAAAGTACGGTCCGGATTATCAGTAGTCATGGCCTATATTTGCGAGCTCAACAAAATAATATGCGGTACATTCTATTTTTACTTCCTTTATTAATTTGTAGCTGCGGCGGAAGTGAAGTTCCCAGGGGAGATCGGCTCTTTAATGATAAAAAGTATAAAGAGGCGATAGAAGCCTACAATGATGTACTGGAAACAGACCCTTCAAACATTAGCTCCCTCTACAATCGAGGTAGATCTTATGAGGAGCTAAGACAGTTTGATAAAGCTGAACAGGATTTTCTGAAGATTATTGAGCTAGATGAGAAAAATGTAAGTGCCTTATTAAGCTTGTCTAAGGTTTATTATCAGAGAGAAGCCTACAATAAAGCAGTAGTCTTTGCTGATAGAGCACTTGAGATCAATGAAAACTCTGCCCGGGGACACTTTTGGGTAGCCAGAGCCAAGCATCAGCTGGGATACCTGGAGAGTGCTTTAGAATCTTACTCGCTCGCGATAAACATAGATCGCGATTACGGAGAAGCTTATCTATATCGGGGAGCTTTAAAGATCTTTAAGAAACAAACCCGGTCAGCTTGTGCGGATATTCAAAAAGCTGTAAACCTTGAAGTGCCTGAATCAAAGGCCATTCAAAAGAAATACTGCAAGTAAAACCTGTTTAGAAAATTGGACCAACTGCTTCCCTTCTTTTCCAAGATAGATACGCCATTTTACTTTTATGATCTGGGCCTGTTGAGAAAAACACTCGATGAGATCCGGTCAGCTAACAAATATGGCTACCACATACACTATGCGCTAAAAGCTAATAACAATCCCCGTATTCTGGATTTTATCAGAGATGCAGGAATGGGTGTAGATTGTGTCAGTGGAAATGAAATTAAGATAGGCATTGAGAATGGCTTTAAGCCGGAGCACATTGTATTGGCAGGTGTTGGGAAAATGGATCGTGAGATCGAGTACGCAATCGATCAAAACATTTTTTCCTTCAATGTAGAGTCTCTTCAGGAGCTGGAAGTCATACATGAGATCGCTAAAAAGAAAGGGAAGACTCCAAATGTTTCTATGCGCATCAATCCCGCAATTGATGCCGGTACCCATCATTATATCACTACAGGCGCTAAAGAAAACAAGTTTGGCGTATCAGGTGAGGACCTCCTGGAGTCCATTGAATGGATAAAGTCCCTTGAAAACATACATTTCATCGGGCTTCATTATCACATAGGTTCACAGATCATGGATCTGACCAAGTTCAAAAACCTCTGCAAAAGAGTCAATCGGCTTCAGCAGCAACTTTTAGATAAAGGGGTGGAGCTTCCGCACCTCAATGTAGGTGGTGGTTTGGGAATTGATTACGAAGACCCCGTAGGAAATCCTGTTCCGGACTTTAAGCAGTATTTTGATACGTTTCATGAAAATCTGGAGCTTTTGCCTGGTCAGGAAGTGCACTTTGAATTGGGAAGAGCAGTAGTAGGTCAATGCGGAAGCCTGATAGGCAGGGTACTTTATACCAAGGAAAGTGGCTCTAAAAAATTTGTGATTTTGGATGCCGGGATGACGGATCTAATGCGGCCGGCACTTTATCAAGCTCAACATAAGCTGATAAACATTTCTAAAATAGATCAGGAAGCGGCCAGCACATATGATGTCGTGGGGCCGGTTTGCGAGTCTTCTGATTCTTTTGGTAAGGACATTGTGCTTCCCAAAACGGAGCGGGGAGATATCTTTGCGATCAGGTCTGCCGGAGCTTATGGCGAAACGATGAAAAACAGCTATAACGCAAGAGATCTGGCGGCGCCTTACTATTCAGATGACTTAAGTCATTAAAAAACCCATAATCAGGTAACCGATCAATGCCAGTCCGCCTGTGACCAGCGCATAAGGAAGCTGTGTTCGTACATGATCGATATGATCAGTGCCGGATGCCATGGAAGCGATGAGTGTGGTGTCTGAAATGGGCGAGCAATGATCTCCGAAAACTCCACCTCCCAGTACCGCTGCCACCACCAGGTAGAGGTTTAAGTCCGTGGCCTGAGCCAGCGGTACAGCTATGGATATCATAATGGCGAAGGTTCCCCAGGAGGTACCCGTGCTAAACGCTATAAAACAGCTGGTCAAAAAGACAATGGCGGGAACCAGCGCGGGAGAGAGCCAGGCCTCGGTCACAGAGGCTACATAAACCCCCGTACCCAGCTCGTTACATAAGTTACCTATAGCAAAAGCCAGCATCATCAGTGTCGCCATTGTCAGCATGTCTTTCATACCCTCCATCGATTGTTCTATAAATGACTTAAGGGACACGAGCTTTTTAATACCGAAATAGATGCCGGAAAAAACAACAGCCAGACTCACTGCATAAAGGACCGCTGCAGATCCTGATGCATTACCAATAGCTGTCCAAAGCTTGTGAGTAAATGTGCCAGCTACTTCTGAACTCCATCCGGTGTAGACCAGAAACAAGGGCATGGACCCAATCATGATCATTAATGGGATTAACATATATCTGGCACGATGCCCGGATTTACTTTCTGTTTCTACATCATTATCTTCCTCCTCTGCGGCTTCCAGCTCGAAGGTTCTCATAGGTCCGAAACTCTTGTTTGAAACAGCTAGGTAAAATACAAGGATAAGGGTTAGGATGGGGTAGAAGTTGAATGGAATAGAGTATAGCAGCGTCCTGAATGGTGATACGCCTTCATAGGCGGCCAGTAACCCAATGATGTAGGCTCCCCAGGCGTTTAGCGGAAATAGAATACAGGAGGGTGCTGAGCTGGAGTCAGCAAGGTAAGCCAGTTTTTCTTTAGGTATTTTAAAACGTTCAAAAAGGGATTGGAAAACAGTACCAACAGTCAGGATTGAGATGTTGGATTCGATAAAAATGAGAAAGCCAGTCAACCCCGCAGCTACCTGTAGCTTTGACCGTGGATTTTTACTTTTCACGACAAGCTTTCTGATATGCTCCACAAACCCCTGTATTCCACCGGAGTATTTTATGAGTTGTATAAGAGAGCCGATCAGCAGCGTAAAAAGAATGGTTCGTGTATTGCTGGCGCTTTTAAATACATCTACCAGAGCGTCCAGCATATTAAGGGTGCCGGAAAAGATGTTTCCACCTGTAATGATAATATAACCGATCAGCAGTCCCAGCAGTAATGAAACAATGACCTGTTTGGTTCGGATGGCTAATAAAATGGCAACAAGAGGAGGGATGATGGATAAGATTCCGAAGTTGTCTGAAGTCATGTGCTATTCAACAATCAGTGTTTCGTCCGGGTTACCGGAACCAGCGCGGTAAAGGTAAGTGTTGAAAAGTTGATTTACTGCTTTTTGTAATATTTCCTTGTCGTCATCTTTACGCGTATACTTATTTAAGTCTACACTGGCTTGCCATACCAGTTTTCGTGTTTTCTGATCGGTGATTTCTATCAGAAGTGCAGACTCCAGGTAGGTCCGGGTTCTGAAATATTGATTTGGGTAATAATAACCCCTGTAAGCAAAAGGGTCTCTTACCACATCTGTTTCAGTTCTTTGGTTGGAGATCAGCTCAAACCGGACAAGTAAATCAGGATCATTGGGGTCCACTGTGTAGTCTCGCCTTTCCATCTGACCTCCTATCAGGTTGCGGATAGTACCCATAATTTCTACCCCCTGAGGAGAGAGCCCTTCTGTATCAGACTTATAGTTTACTACCAAAAAAGTCTGATATATACCAAACCGGGCATCATCATTAACAAACTGGATGATTCGGGGTGAACACCCACTATATAATAAAGCAAAAATGACTACTGAAATGAATCTGATCATATGGTAAAAGTACGATCAAACTCTTAAACTAGTGCCTAATGGCACAAATAATCAATAGAAACAACAAGGTGACATCTAACTATTTGCGACACATTTTAAATGTAGTTTAATTCTGTAACTTAAACACTAGTTTAGCGCAAGCTCTGACTCTCTGACAGCATTGAGTGAATACAGGATCTTATCAATGATTTTTTCGGAGGTTTCAGAAAACTCATAGAGAATGTCAAATCGATCTCTGTTGGCGCTGATAGAAAGCAGTAGATCATATTCACGCATCGTACCTCTTTGGTAGATGTCCAAATCGGGGTTATACCAAATAAACTCCATACAATTTAAAAAGGCTGCCGATTGCTCGACGGTGGAACCAAAATATTCTTTACTATTATTAAATACTGAAATATGGGATTAGGTAACCATTTATTAATGGAAATATTTAAATTTTTTCTTATTAAAATATAATTTCATCATATATATGGTCATCATGCAACTCCCATCGCTCATCAATCAAAGAGGAATCTCTCACAATATCCCCCGTATTGGTGTCTATTGATACTATGGGGAGATATCCAAGGTGTTTCCAGGTGTTGTTATCAATTTTTGCATTGAACTTGATTGTTTCGCCCACCTGGCCGGTGTTATCCGGGTAGATCATCTTTATGGTTTCTTTATAAATGTCGTCATCGTATGTGTATTCACCAGACCCCGCAGCATAGATCTCATCACCATCTATGTCATAGTAGATCCACGTAAAATGTGTTGGTGTGAGTAGCTTCATGTACCCAATAAAGTCAGGGTAATGGGTGTATTTTGCATCCAGACTATCTCGGTAAGAGATAAGGTCCCATGTTCCCACAAGCGCTTTGTTTTCGTTGGATGGTGAGGTTGTTTTGACCCACTTTTCTTCTATTTTGTTTGAATCTATAACCTCAAGTTTCCCGGTTTCCATGTTGACTTCCATTACTTTGGAATACCCCTTATGATACCAAGTTCTGCCTTTTAGATCAAAATGAAATGGGATAGATTGCCCCAGTTCACTACTGCCTGGTGGATAGAAAAACTGGATGTTTTCAATGTATTTGCCGTCTTTTATAACATAAGTACCACCTCCCATGCCAAGTAGTTGGCTGCTTTTGGTATCGTACTTAAACCAGACAAAATGATCCGGGGACAGGTGCTTCTGGTATAGGATAGAATCTCCGTAAGTGGTCCATTGAGTGGCATTATTGGAGCCGGGGATATATTCTGTCAGATTCCATGATCCTTCAAGGCTTTTGAGATCCTCTTCTTGACTTTGTTCGCATTTCCAGAAAGCGAAAATTAATACCAGAACTAGCAGGTTTTTGGGGTTCAGTAGTTTCATGGGTTAATTGTTGGGTTGACGCTCTAATAAGTTAAAATATTATTCGATAAAATCCAATAATTACCAAACATAACATCGGTGAAATTTAACCCTAATATCAGCCGGAGTATGGGTATTTTTCTTAACTTCATTGTTGGGAATTTGTGTTATAAAACTGTGCCGGGCTTTTTTGCTACATTGCTGATCTTGCTGCCCTTATTAAGTGGACAGCCGTCCATTGAAACACACATAACAGGTGTTTATCAGGGGAAGACCCTCTTTATTCAGAATCCTTTTGATCCTGTCAGTAAGGCTTTCTGCATTCAGTCTGTCTATGTCAATGGAAGGAAAATGGGAGGTAGGAGTCAATTGAGCGCCATCAAGCTTGATTTTGAAGGGATAGACATGTACACTCCTGTTTCGATCAAAATCATACAAAAAGACAGCTGTAACCCAATAGTGATCAACCCGGATGCAATCTTCTTTCATAGCACATTTTCTTTTCGGGAACTGGTACTGAGTGATACCTCTTTAGTGTGGAGAACTGTGGGAGACAAAGGAGGCGGCTCATATTTAGTAGAAAAGTATCAGGGAGGGCTCTGGCTGGAAGAGGACACTGTAGAGTCTAAGGGGAAGTTTGAAGGGGCTGAGTACGTGTATTATCCGGATTTTGAAGAGGGAGCCAATAAGTACCGGATAAAATATATTTTCCCGAATGGAAATTACCTGTACTCATATGAGTTGGACCTGCACTTTTATCCGGACCCTGTAACCTTTACACCTAAAGCCACCAGTACTTTTTTGAACCTCTCTCGTCCGGCCTCATATGATATTTATGATGCAGGAGGCGAGCTGGTTATGAACGGAAAAGGCAGTCAGGTTGATGTTTCCGGCCTGCCAAAAGGAGATTATGTTATCTACTTTGATGGTAAGGATCCGACTTTATTTACCAGGAAATAATTTTACAGTACCGAGATACCAAAGAACCGGTTAAGAACTGTGAGTAAAAAGATGATACCAAGAACTACCGGACACAGGTAACTGATCGCAAAATCAATATATTTCTCTACCAGGGAGCCCTTAAACCCAGGGTTTCCTTCTTCAATTTCAGCGTTGAGGTTGCCCTTTTTCCAAACATATGCAGCAAAAATTGAAATCAGCAATCCGCCTAATGGTAAGAGTGTGTCACTACCAATATGCTCCACAAAGGACATAAAGGTAGTAGGCGTTTCATCTCCCAGGTACGTGATAAAGTTGGTAAGGAACGTGGAATCACCATTGGAAACGAGCGACGGTACTCCTAAAAGGAAAATAAACATTGCTACAAACCAAACCGCATAGCTTCGTTTAACTTTAAGCTCGTCTACGGCATAAGTTACCGGAACTTCAAGTAGGGAAATAGTGGAGGTCAATGCAGCAAAAGAGAGCAAAAGGAAAAAGAACGCTCCAACGACACGCCCCAGTACAGGACCGAAAGATTCAAATACGCCGGGAAGCGTGGCGAAGATCAGACCCGGACCTCCGGCAACATCCATTTGACCATTAGTAAGGTACGCTACAAACGGGAACATCATCAGGCCGGCAAGAAAGGCAATTCCTGCATCCGCAATGGTGATCATGGCAGCTGAGCTGACAATGTTGTCCTGCTTGGACACATAACTACCGTACGTAATAAGTGCTCCCATTCCCAATGACAAAGAGAAGAAAGCCTGACCAAGGGCATTATAGACTACATCGAGAGTAATCTCAGAAAATTCCGGAACAAGGTAAAACGAGACGCCTTTGAAGGCATTGGGCAATGTTAATGAATAGATCACCAGAAGCACCATCATTCCAACCAGGGTCGGCATAAGGATTTTGGAGGCTCTTTCGATACCTCCGGAAATGCCCTTGGATACCACATAAGCCGTAGCCAGCATAAAAACCACTCCATAGGAACCTACCCGCCCTATGTTCTGGGTGTATTCACTAAACTGAGCTCCAATCTCAAAATTACCAATGGCCATCTGGATAAAGTAGCCAAATGCCCAGCCGGCCACCACGTTGTAAAACGAAAGGATCAATACTCCGGCTAGAATGCCCATTTTCCCCAGAAACTTCCATTTAGGAAATCCGAGGGATTCATAAGCGCCAACGGGATTTTTCTGCGTCTTACGGCCAATTGCTATTTCCGTCACCATGACCGGAAAGCAAAGAATAAAACAGAAAATGAGATACATGATAACAAAGGCAGCGCCACCTCCGCCGGCTACCTCGAAAGGGAATTTCCAGATATTTCCTAATCCTACTGCTGATCCTGCAGCTGCTAAAATAAAGCCGGCTTTACTTGAGAAAGAACCTCTGTTACTCATGTTTTTTGATTAAAAGACGTTGTTTATTTATTCCCTCGTGAGATTATTTGGGTTAAAAACGTCAAATATAGCAAAAGATGCAAAGTACCTGCTTATTCTCACCTATTTGATTTTATATGCACTGTTCTTAAGAGGGAATATCAAGATCTTCCTCATCAATGGGCACTTCATAGGGGTAGCTGAAAAGGTGATTCTCTTTGATTGAGTCTGCTACTTTGTTGGGGACAAATTTTTCCCACCCCACTTCTCCTCGCTGGATCATCTCCAACACTTCGTCTGAGATAATATGCAGGTGCTCTGTCTTGGCATTTTTGATGTCTTCAATCTTGTCATTGTCCAGGAGGTACTGAAACAGATTTTTGAGGTGAGGAGCCGGCTGGAAGGTATCCAAAGTCCTTAACTCCTGAGTCCCCGGCTTAAAAGTGGGGTACACATAAAGCTTTACATTGCTGCCAAAAAGCCTGCTGAAGGATTCGAGGATTCCACCATTAAGGTTTTCGTAATATTTCTCGTCAAAGATGCTTTTCAGGTTGTAATAGCCGAGGACTACACCCAGCTTCTTTTGCTTGGTAAACTTGGCCAGGTAGGAGGTCAGCTTATAGTGTTCCTGGTAGTTAGAAATCACCACATTTTGCCCGAGAGAGCAAAGCAGGTCCACCCGATCCAGGAAGTCTGTTTCGTCTACTTCACCTTCAAGTGTCAGGTCATTAAGGGTGAGTTCTACCAGCGGCACAATATTTTTTATATTCACATCTTCCTCTTTACGATAGGTCCTCATGCCGGCAATCATCATATCCACATTGACATGGGTGACCGGGCGAAAGCGTCCTCTGAGCACGAAGATGTTTTTCTTGTAAAGTGCAGCTGATGGTTGCAATACATTTCCTTTCGGGTCAAACATGGCAGCATGAGTTAATCCGTTTTTTACCAGCTTGAGGCTCATCAGCCGGTTGTCTACATGATGAAAGTCCGGTCCGGTGATACGAAACATGTCAATCTCTACGCGACTGTGGTGAATGTTATCGATGAGTGAATTTACAATGTCTTCCGGCTCAGTCTTATTAAAGCAAGCATGGATCAGGTTGACACCTACCATCCCCAGAACCTGCTGCTGCCATAGGGGATCATTGTCTTTCAAAAGGACATGGATCACACAGTCATTTGGGTCGGAGTTGGGGTGTTTCTGAAATCGCAGGCCGATCCAGCCATGACCTTCGTTGGTTCTGTTGAAGTTGATGATCTCTACGGTGTTAGCAAAAGCAAAGAAGTGTGATCGTTTGGCCCGGTGTGTGAGTCGCTGGGAGAGGAGGGAGTACTCCCGGTTGAGCATGCTCATGAGTTTTTCTTCGCAGACATATCGCTCACTTTTGCCATAAATAGCATCACTGAATGTCATGTCATAGGCAGACATGGTTTTAGCTATCGTGCCGGATGCAGCTCCGGCTTTAAAAAACCACTCTGCAACCTCCTGTCCACCTCCGATTTCAGCTATCGTACCGTAAATTCTGTCATCCAAATTCAGGGAGAGGGATTTTTCTTTTGTGGTGAGCTTTTTAAACGTTTCCATAAGGAAATTTTTGACCTTTCGATGGTTAAAATTATCAGATAAGGTGATCAATTAAAACGATTTATTCCCTTAACATCAAAAAAAGAAATTGTGTTGCCAAATTCCTGACAATCGTCAGGGACTATTAAAAATGATAAAAAACCCCGATCCTAAGGGAACCGGGGTTTTCAGATTGTCTCTGCGGTGAAACAACATTTAACTGTAAAGTGTATAAGGAAATTTGTTATCAGTAACCATCTTGCCGGCAATGGCTCTCCTCAGGGTTTTGGTGTTTACCGGATTCATTTTGGTAAACCGCTTCATACCCATGAGCATTACTTTGAGCTCATCTCCTTCAGTAAAGCAGGCAACAGCTTCATCTCCTTCATTTTTAATCTTCTGCACAGCATCATGCAGATAAAGTCTGGCCATGTCTACGTATAGCTTGCTTCCCTCTTCGCCATATCGTCTGATCAGTTTTTCGGTCCGGAGAATAGCTGATTCCGCTGCATAGATCTCGATGAGCATGTCTGCAATGTGCATCAGGATCTCCTGCTCATCATTGAGTTTGGGACCGAATGTTTCAGCTGCTTTTCCCGCCACCATCAGGGCTGCTTTCTTCAGCTTTTTCAGCACATCCTTTTCTTCAGCCATCGGTAAGCTCAAATCCGGCGTTTCAAAAGAAGGAACGGAAGTCAGTTCTTTAGATACTGCCATGGCAGGCCCGAGAAGATCGACTTCCCCTTTCATGGCTTTTTTGAGCATCATCCCTACCAGCAGCATACGGTTGATCTCGTTGGTGCCTTCATAAATACGGGTAATACGGGCATCTCTATAGGCTCTGGCCATGGGTGCCTCTTCTGAGAAGCCCATACCTCCATAGATCTGTACTCCTTCATCTACACAGTAATCCAGGGACTCAGACCCATGAATTTTGATGATGGCACATTCTATCGCGAATTGCTCCAGGGCTTTTAGCTTGGCCTGGCTTGGGTCCATACCTTCAGCCGCCAGGGAATCAATCCGGTCTTCTATGTTTTGTCCGGCACGGTAGGAGGCTGACTCGGTGGCATAGGTTTTGGCGGCCATGTTCGCCAGCTTGGTTTGGATGGCGCCAAAGCTGGAGATAGATACACCAAATTGTTTGCGTTCATTGGCGTAGTTGGTGGATTGGGTAGCGATGGACTTGCAGCCATTGATCACTCCGCAGCCTAGCTTGATCCGGCCTACATTCAGCACATTTACTGCTATTTTAAAACCGTTTTCACGCTCAGAAAGCATGTTTTCTACAGGGACTTTGCAGTCATTGAAAAAGACCTGGCGGGTAGACGAACCTTTGATCCCGAGCTTTCTCTCCTCATCATTCATGGTGATTCCGCCAAAATCCTTTTCTACAATAAATGCCGTAAGGTTTTTATCATCTTCTATTTTGGCAAACACAATGAACAGGTCAGCGAATCCCGCATTGGAGATCCACATCTTTTGTCCATTGATCAGGTAGTGTTTGCCGTCCTGGGTTAATGTTGCTTTGGTTTTCCCCGAGTTGGCATCAGAACCAGCGTCCGGCTCAGTGAGGCAGTAACATGCTTTCCATTCACCAGATGCCAGCCTGGGTAAGTATTTCTTTTTTTGTTCTTCAGTACCGTAGTATAGGATAGGAAGCGTACCTATGCCGGTATGGGCGCCATAAGCTGTGGAGAAAGATCCTGATGAAGCAATAATATCTGCCATCAGCATGCTGGTGTTGAAGCTCATACCCAGCCCCCCGTACTCCTCCGGTACAGCTACACCCAGCAATCCCAGCTCGCCGGCTTTTTCCATAATGGAAGGCATTAATCCTTCTTCCATACCGTCTATCCGCTCGATATTGGGAAAAATCTCTTTATCAATAAAATCCTGAGTGGCTGCTGCCATCATCTTTTGCTCTTCGGAAAATTCTTCCGGAATAAAAATTTCGTCTGCTTCGGTTTCTCTGACGATGTACTCACCGCCTTTTATCGCTGATTTTTGTGCAACTGCTTCCATGATGAATTAATATGGTTTACTTCTATAATTTTGTTATGCATGCATACTATCTCAAATATATAAAAAAATGTTATGCATGCATAATAAATTGAAATTAATTAACGAGTAAGGGCTTAAACAGGTTTCTGAGGATGAAAAAAGAGGTGATTTCCATTCGTCAGAGCTATTCTACAATTCATCATAAAAGCCTGACAGCTGAGTTTAACTGATTTTATAATGCAGAGATACCTGATCAGTTTTGGCTTGTCATTAAAAGTCAAAGACAAGTGATCCGATTCTTTCAATGCTACCTCTACCTCTTTTTGAGTCTGACTGCATCAGCACAACATGTATTGTCGGGGAAAGTGACTAGTGAAGCCGGTGAATCCCTGGTTGGTGCCAATGTATATCTGCAGGACACTTATGATGGAGCCACAACGGATGTGGACGGTCGTTTCAGCTTTGATACCTATGAAACGGGGGATCATCAGCTGGTTATTTCGTTTGTGGGCTTTGAAACCATAAAAAAGGACATTACAATTACAGGTGATCTAACCTTTGCTGTGGAACTGAAGGAAGCCTTTAACAGCATGGATGCTGTTTCGATCTCTGCGGGATCATTTGAGGCCAGCGATAAGAAGAAGGTAGTGGTACTACAAAGTCTGGACATTGCTACTACTGCGGGTGCAACTGCAGATATTACCGGAGCTTTGAATACGCTGCCAGGGACACAGACTGTGGGAGAATCCGGACGTCTTTTTGTCCGGGGTGGGACTGCCGGGGAAACGAAGATATACATTGATGGGGCAGAAGCAGCCAATTATTATGGTGCTTCTACTGGAAACATCCCCACGAGAAGCCGGTTTTCACCTTTTCTTTTTAAAGGTACTTTTTTCAGTACCGGCGGCTATTCTGCAGAATATGGTCAGGCGCTATCCTCTGCACTGATCCTGAATACCCTTGATCCCGAACCACTCAACCAGATAGACATTTCACTGATGTCCGTAGGTCTGGATGCTTCCATTACCAGAGGTACCGAAGATGAGTCCTTTTACGCCAGGTTGGGTTATCTCAATTTAAACCCCTATACCGGATTGGTAGATCAGCGGGTAAACTGGATCAATGGTAGTACTGCCTGGGATGGAATATTAACCTACAAAAAGCGATTCGAGGGTGGAGCTAAGCTCAAGACACTTGCTATGGGTAACTTTTCAGAATTTGCCCTGGAGCAGGAAACCATACTTCATCCCCGGGGCTATGATGCCATTTCCATGGATAATGGTAATGTGTTTGGAACAGCGAATCTGGAAATGCCTGTCGGGGAAACAGATTATGCATATGTGGGAGTCTCCGGCAACTGGAACAGAAACGACATGGAGATCAATGCTACCCAGGTGGCTGAGCCTACTTTCAATCATCATTTTAAAACAAAATATGTTCATGAAATCAGTAAAAAGTCTGTTCTGAATAGTGGCGCGGAGGTTTTTTACGAGAAATATAATGTATCTATTTCTGACACCATTGATCAATTTATGCTGGACTATCACACTGCGACTGCAGCGGTATATTCTGAGCTCGATCAATACATCACAGAGGAGTGGATGTTTAGGGCGGGAGCGAGGCTTTCGCATGTTGGCTTACTGGGAGAGACAAAAATTTCCCCTCGTTTTTCTATGGCTCATAAGCTCAGTGATTTTGAGCAGCTCTCTTTTGCGTCTGGTCTTTTTTATCAAAAGCCTGAGGCTGATTACCTCAGGGTAAATGATCAGTTGGAGCAGGAACGGGCCACTCATTACATTCTAAACTATCAGCGAATAAAGAGCGGAAAGGTGTTTCGTATTGAGACTTACTACAAGGATTATGACCAGCTGGTGACCTATCAGGATCTTTATGACCAGTCGACATTTGATAATGAAGGTCATGGATATGCTTACGGTCTGGATGTGTTTTGGAGGGATCGGGGAGGAATTAAAAACCTGGACTACTGGGTGTCATATTCCTGGATGAAAAGTGAGCGGCTATTCAGGGATTATCCGGAAAAATCAGCTCCCGGCTTCAGCAGCGCTCATAACTTCTCCCTGGTGGTAAAAAGATGGTTTTCAGATATTAAAACCCAGATGGGAGCCACTTATTCATTTACCTCAGGCAGACCTTATGAAAACCCAAACCTGGATGGATTCAATGAAAGCCGCACCAAAGGATACCATGATCTAAGCTTTAATGCTGCTTACCTACCTACAGCTAATGTGATCATCTATTTCTCAGCTACTAACCTGCTGGGGCTTGATCAGGTATTTGGGTATAAATACAGTCAGTCACCTAATGAGTCCGGGCAATACATATCAGAAGCAGTTCGGCTTCCGGCAAAGCGATTTGTCTTCCTGGGGTGCTTTATCACGATAGGCGCCTTTAACAAGCAGCTTGAAAATCTTTAATTTCCATTTAAACCATAATTATTATGAAAAACCTGTTATCAATCACATTACTATGCTTTTCTCTGATGGCTTTTGGTCAGGAGGTCTCAAGCTTAAAACTGGTGATCAAAAACTTTGATCAGGATGAGGGAAAAGTTAGAGCTGGCTTATTCAATGCAGCTGATCTATGGCTGAAAAAGTCTTTTGCGGAAGCTGATACAGTCATTTACAGTAAGGAAGAAGTTGTCCTGGTGTTTGATTCCATTCCAGCGGGAGATTATGCGATCTCCATTTACCAGGATTTAGACAATGACGGAGATCTGGATACCAACGCGATCGGAATTCCCACAGAACCTTACGCCTTTTCTAACAACGCCAAAGGGATGTTTGGTCCGGCTAAGTTTGAAGATGCTGTTTTTGCGATAAGCGCAGATGAAACGATTCATACTATCCATTTAAACTAAAAGATCATGCGTAAACTTATCGTAACTATACTTTGCTGCAGTGTTTTTGGTCTTTTCGCACAAAATGCTGCTTTTGATCGGGCTATCTTAAAAGGTAAGCAAATGGTCAGGGATGCTGAAGGAGAGGCAGGGTTTCAGGAAGCTGCCAATTATTTCGAACGAATAGGCAATAAGGAAAAAGGTGAATGGCTACCAATTTATTATCAGGCTCAATGCCTGGCCTTCCAGGCAAGTAATGACTCGATTGCTGACCAAAAAGAACAACGTCTGAACAATGCCCTGGAGCTGATCAGCAAAGCCAAAAAAATCAATAAGCATGCTGAGTTGATAGCCCTGGAAGGCTTTGTGCAGATGCTGAGGCTTACTGTGGATCCGGCCACCAGAGGTCAGACACTCTCACCTAAGATCTTCGGTTTGTTTAATCAGGCGCTGGATATGGATCCGGAGAATCCCAGAGCGATGCTTTTTCTTGGTCAGATGCATTACGGAACGGCTCAATTCTTTGGTAGCGGATTTGAAGAAGCATGTGGTTATCTTCAAAAGGCTTATGATATCTTTGAGACGCAGCAGGATGAGGACACCATTTATCCGACCTGGGGTAAAGGGACAGCACAGGCTTCTCTAAAAAATTGTAATCAGTAATTTATAGCCAGTGAAAAAAATTGCCAGGACTGTAAGGAGAGAGTTCATTGAGATATTGATCATTAGCATGGTGGGGGTGCTTTTTAATGTGGTGCTCTACCCAGTTAATCCGTACAACATAACTGCCTCCATACTTGTCTGGCTTTCTTTGAGTAAAGGTAACGGCTATATAGTGGATCTCATAGATTTAAAAATAAGCTGGGTGGAAAGGCCAATTCTACGGGTGACAGTGGGTATGGTAGCCATGATGACATACACAGTCCTGGCTTTTGCCACTGTCATGGTCAGCCTCAATTGGTTTTTTGCAGATAAGGATCCATGGGTGACCTTGAGTCGTATAGAGCCGGGTGATTTTACAGTGGCTATTTTGATCACCCTGATCATCACCATGTTTTTCCACGGTAGAGCCTTTTACCTGAACTGGAAAAAAGCTTTGCTTCGAGAAGAAAAACTGAAAAGCGAAAGCCTTAAGTCCAGGTATGAGTCGTTAAAGAACCAGGTTAATCCGCACTTTCTTTTTAACTCTCTCAATGTGCTGAGCAGTCTGGTCTATGATGATCAGAAAAAAGCAGTGGCATTTATCCGCAAAATGTCTGATGTCTACCGCTATGTATTGGAAAAAAAGGATGAAGAGCTCGTTTCGCTTGCCGAGGAACTGGAATTTGTAAATAGCTATGTTTACCTGCAAAAAATCCGGTTTGGTGAAAATTTTGGATTGGTAACCAATCATTCGGGGAGCCAAGGATATGTTCCGCCACTGGCGATTCAGCTACTCATTGAAAATGCTATCAAACACAACATTGTGTCAGAGGCCAGGCCGCTCAAAGTTGAGCTCACTGTCACCGAAAATGAGGTGATCATTACCAATAATATTCAGGAGAAGCGAACGAAGGACTCTACGGGTATCGGCTTAAGTAATTTGCTGGCCCGTTACAATCACCTTACTGATAAAGAGGTGAAGATCATGAATGACCAAAAGACCTTTACCGTAAAACTTCCCATACTACATCTGAAAAAATGAGATACATTATACTGGAAGACGAAAAACTTGCTTCAAACCGCCTCAAGGAACTGGTGGCCGAGATCCGCCCGGACTATAAATGCATTTTGACCATGGACTCTGTGGAGTCAGCGGTTGTATCTCTTCCTGCTATAAAAGTGGATCTTCTGTTTATGGACATTCAGCTGGCTGATGGGCTTTCATTTGACATATTAGATCAGGTAAAACTGGAAACGCCCATTATTTTTACTACGGCATATGATGAATATGCTATAAAGGCATTTAAATCCAACAGTATCGATTACCTGCTGAAACCAATTGATACGGAAGAGCTTATGGGAGCCATAGAAAAGTTTGAAAAGCAGAACACTTCCAATGAGCTGGAAGTTGAAGCGCTGATGAGGTCGCTTCAACCCCAAGGAAAAGAGCGGTTTGTAGTAAAGGTCGGCGAACACCTGAGGACCGTTGAGACCAAAAACATACAGCTTATCTATAGCCGGGATAAAGCGACGTATCTCCTTGATGGGGTGGGCAAAAAATACCTTATTGACTATTCACTGGATAAGGTTGAGGAGCTTATTGATCCCGGACAATTTTTCAGGATAAGCAGAAAGTTTCTGGTGAATATCAGCTATATCACCGATATGATAGCGTTCACAAACTCCAGGCTGGAGGTGCGGCTGAACCATTACGATGAAGAACAGATTATAGTTGCCAGAGAGCGGGTAGCGGATTTTAAAGCATGGCTGGACCGTTGATTATAGCAATGCTATTTCTATTTTTTTATGCTCAACGTAGCAACTGGTTAACCCCTGTGATGCGTATGTATTTCCATTCTTTTAGTAAATAATATGTACATTTACAGTTCATTTAATTCAACTACATGTCCTTAGGCAATCCAGCGTTTACCCCCATTAAATTCAATAATCAGCTAAATTCTGATTTTTCAAAGCTTCTGAATAAACGGATCAACGAATATTTCAAAACAAAAAAATCCGGAAGGTACGCAAATGGAGAAATGGTTTTTAAAACCGTTTTCATGATGCTCTTATACATCGTTCCTTTTGTAGTAGCTGTTTCTTTACCAGTAGGATCTTTGGGAGTCTACTGCCTTTTTATGGTTGTTATGGGATTAGGAAAATCCGGCATAGGACTTTCGGTGATGCATGACGCAAATCATGGCGCTTATTCCAGGAAGAAACTGACCAACTCATTAGTTGGCTATTCTCTCAATGTGATCGGGGGAAATGTGATTAACTGGAAGATCCAGCATAATGTGAAGCATCATACCTACACCAATATCCATGGACATGATGAAGATATTTCACCCAAAGGCGGACTCATCAGGCTTTCTCCTCACTCAGAATTAAAGGGACATCACAAGTACCAGTTCATTTACGCATGGTTTGTGTATGGTTTAATGACTTTCTACTGGATTGTAGTGAAAGATATTATACAACTGGCTAACTACACCAAAGATGGTATGCTGAAAAAGCAGATGCAGGTCAACAAGGCGTGGGTAGTCCTGATTGTTACCAAGCTGGTGTATTTCAGCTATATTTTAGTACTTCCCACAGTGGTTACACCCCTTGCTTTCTGGGAGGTGTTTATTGGGTTTTTCGTCATGCATTATGTAGCAGGATTTATTCTTGCGGTGGTATTTCAGCCCGCACACGTACTGGAGGAAAATGAATTTCCCATGCCTAGTGAAGAAGGCAATATAGAAAGTAACTGGACCGTACATCAGCTGCTCACTACCAGTAATTTTGCTCAGAACAATCGACTCTTATCCTGGTTTGTGGGAGGGTTAAATTACCAGGTAGAGCATCACTTGTTTCCGAATGTGTGTCATGTGCATTATCGTAAAATCTCTGAGATCGTAAAGAAAACAGCCACAGAGTTTAACATTCCTTACAAGTCTTATCCCTCTTTTCGGTCAGCCATGCTGTATCATGGCAGGATGCTTTATTATTTGGGGCGAGTAAAGACTGTAGAAGCCATTCCAGCCTGATTTAGCTCCCTTTTGCTTACCATATGATCACCCGGTAAAGTAAAGTCGTACACCTTTCGTCTACCAGGTAAATAAAAAAGTCAATAATCACCAGCCTAACTTCGCTGCTGGTTAACTAAAAACTTTTTATTTACTATGGAAAATTTACCGTCTCCTTTGGAGCTATTGATTGACCCTGTGTCATTAGCAGTCATCATGATGTATATAGGGCTGTATCTTTGGGAAACATTCTTCCCACGAAACAGGCATCTTCCTGCGATCAGGTACGCAACTTTACGGGGTATTATAGCCTTTGTGGTGTTTTTTTACCTCAGCTCGTATTTGCCAATATTTACAGATGGATATCTGGCAAGTTACCAGCTTGTAGACTTATCCTCTTTAAATACAGGTGTGCAAATACTTATCGGGTTGCTGTTTTATCAGCTTTTACTCTATGTGTGGCACCGTAGTATGCATCATTCCGATACTTTGTGGAGGGTATTCCATCAGATGCATCATAGTTCTGAACGCATAGACATACCAAGCACTTTCTATTTCAGCCCGATGGATATGATCGGTTTTACTTTACTGGGCAGTCTTTGTTTTGCCCTGGTTATGGGATTATCTCCACAGGCGATTACCATTGTAATTCTTGTGCTCAATTTTCTAAGCATTTTTCAGCATGCCAATATTAAGACTCCATCATGGGTAGGGTATTTCATTCAGCGACCGGAGCAGCATTCCGTTCATCATTCGAGGGGCGTTCATAAGTATAATTATTCGGATTTTCCCATTTATGACTACCTCTTCGGAACGTTCAAAAACCCAAAGGATTACCAGGGAGCGACGGGCTTTTATGATGGAGGATCAGCGAAGGTTTCGGAAATGCTCTTATTTAAAGATGTGTCTGAGTCCGCAAAAGAAAAAGTAAACGCCTGGCAGTAAAGTTGGGGACTATACCAGCGTGGCATTCGGGGTGGCTGTAAAGTCTCCCCGAATTAATTTAGCCCGTCTCCGGGGATGGGGGCTAGCCCCGTTTACGTCATCCAAAGGCCATTTCACGAAAAATCGATCGTTTCAGTTTACCTGGTAGATTATTGCCCCGTTCTTCAAGGGTAAAAAAGTCATATGAAACGAAAATCATTTTTAAGGAAAGGACTGGTAGGTGCAGGGCTTATGATAGCTTCGCCGCATCTTTTATCATCAGCCGACCAAAGTATTTTTACCAGAGAGGAGATAAGTGAATTTGTGTTAGCTGCCCATGGCGACTTTGACTTAACGGTTAAGATCCTTGAACAAAAACCGCTTATCATCAACTGTACCAATCAGCTACGCAAAGGTGATTTTGAGACGGGCGTAGGAGGAGCCTCACATGTAGGAAATCGAGACATTGCTGATCTGCTGGTCGCTAAGGGTGCCCGCCTGGATATGTTCAACTACGCTTTTCTGGGTTACACAGATTTTATTGTGAAGGTAGTAAATGATCACCCTGGACTCATCAATGCCCCCGGACCTCACGGATTTACACTGTTACACCATGCCCGGAAAGGAGAGGATAGTGTGTTAGAAGCATTTTTACTGGAGAAGGGGTTGATAGAAAACAAGTTTGAGGGGGTATTTGATTAAACCTTAAAACCTGAATTTATTACCTTACAGGAATGAGAATAGCCTATTCCACACCCAGAAAGTATTTCTCTGTTACACTGCTATTGCTTTTGTGTGTGTTTTCTGTGGCCCTTATTCAGAATTTCATTCGGTATGGCATTCATGAAGGATATAACATATGGAATTCAGTGTTGTATCTCCTGGTTTCCGTGCTGCTGTTCGCCGGATTCATTCCATTCATTTATCAGTGGTGCGGTAAAAGGCTCCGGAAATCTCCAAAACAGTATTTCATATTTTTAATTGGCCTTTCTTCCGTGATTATGCTAGGGTATTACCTGGTATCCGGAGTGGTGATCTACCTGTTAGGGTACTATGACCACCTGATTTCTTCTCAGTATGCCCGAAGCTATTTTGGGCGAGAAGCTTTTTTTCATGTTCTGGTGGTGCTGGGCACGGGGGTGTATCGCTACTATTTTCAGAAAGCCAGTAAGGGAAAAAAGGTTCGGGCAACCCTTGGTCGTAAAGAGGTGATAGTCAATGCCAGTGATATTCACTGGATAGCGGCAGATGACCATTACTTACGTATTCATATCAATGGACAGTCGCTTCTGAAACGAGCATCTTTAGAACAGATGTCCAATGAGCTCAAGCCTGATTTTATCCGGATACACCGCAAATACATGGTCAACAGAAACTCCATTGTAAGAAAGGAACGTCACAAACGAGACGAATATGTCGTCTTAAACTCCGGGCAAAAAGTAAAGGTGGGGAGGTCTTACACCCCATTACAGTGGTAATGAAGTTTTTTTAATTTTTTTTATGGAATTATAAAGCAGGTACCATCTCATAAGTAAAAACAATAAAACTATGAGATATTTCAGCCTGATATTATGGGTGTGTTTAGTGTATGCCCATTCTGCCTACGCACAAAATTTCCAGGAAAAAACGCTGGAAACCAACATTACGGGAGTGACTGTTTTCCTGCAGGGAGCCCAGGTGATGCGAACTGGTAAGCTATCCATTGCACCGGGAAAATCACGACTTCTGATAAAGGGTCTTTCACCACACATCGATGGAAAGAGTGTGCAGGTAAAAGCCGATGGAGCCTTTACGCTCCTTTCTGTCAATCATCGCCTCAATTACCTGGATAAACTTCAAAAAGATAGAAAGATCGACAGTCTCCGGACTTTAATTGAGGAGATTGATCAGGATGTTTCTAAAGAGCAGTCTCGTCTGGCGGTGCTTTCAGAAAAGCACAGCCTGCTCAATGAAAATAAAAGCCTGGGAGGAGAGCGTAATGGTGTTTCGGTAGCTCAGCTGAGAGAAGCAGTGTCTTTTTACGAGCAGCAGCTAACTTCAATCAAAAGCGAGGAGCTGAAAATCCGGCTAAGGATCAAAGAGCTCGAGGAAAGGAAAAAGAGGATTGAACAGCATGTAGCAGATGTATTAGTAAAAGATGATCTGCCTACAGGAGAGGTGGAGGTCAGAGTAGAGTCAGATGAACGGGCTACAGGTATTTTTACCGTTACATACCTGGTATCTAATGCTGGGTGGTATCCCCAGTATGATATTCGTGTGGAAAGTGTGGACCAGCCACTTGAGCTTACCTACAAGGCTGATGTGTATCAAAATACAGGAGTGGACTGGAAAAATGTGAAGCTCAGCTTTTCCAATGGTGATCCGAACCAAAGTGGTGTTGCGCCCCAGCTTAGGACCTGGCATCTAAACTTCGCCAGGAATACCGTGTTTAACCGGGCATTATATGGTATGGCTTCAGGTACCGTACGTAGTGTTAGCGGCCGGGTCGTTGCAGAAAATGGCGAACCAGTACCAGGAGCGAATGTGATGATAAAAGGATCTACCATAGGTACCGTTACGGATATCAATGGGAATTACTCATTGACATTGCCTAATGGTGACTCTGAGTTATTGGTTTCCTTTATAGGATATGAGGCTCAGCAGGTTCCTGTTACTTCTTCAAATATTGACATCAGTCTCAATGAGGATGTTACTCAACTATCTGAGGTGGTTGTAGTAGGCTATGGCTCAGAGAGGCCTTCAAACATGAGAATCAGAGGTACCAGCTCATTGGCAAAAGAAGCCAAACCCATTACGACCACTGTAGTGGAAAATCAAACTACGGTTGAGTTTGAAGTGGATAAACCGTACTCTATTAAATCGAATGGTGAGAAACTGACTGTGAACCTAACCAGTTTTGATATACCTGCAGTATATGAATATTTCGCTGTTCCAAAGTTGGACAAAGATGCATTCTTAATTGCTCGTTTAGTTAATTGGGATCAGTATAATTTGCTGGAAGGTGAGGCCAATCTGTACTTTGAAGATGCATATGTAGGCCGGTCTGTTTTGGACGCAAAAGCATTGAGTGATACACTGAATATATCGCTCGGAAGGGATAAGAACATTGTGATCGGCAGAAAGAAAATAGATGAGTATTCCAGGCGACGAGTCCTGGGTGCTAATAAACTGGAGACGAGGGGTTTTAAGATTTTGGTCAGAAATAAAAAATCCCAACCTGTAAAGCTCACGTTGTTTGATCAGATTCCCGTACCGGTGATTAGCGATATATCCGTTGAGCCGACAAAACTCACAGGTGGTAAACTGGAAGATCGTACCGGAGAAGTAACCTGGGAGCTTGATCTTAATCCCCAGGATCAAACAGAGCTGGAGCTGGCTTATGAAGTAAAATATCCCAGAAAAGAAAAAGTGACCCTGGAATAGGGAGTACAGGTCGGGCCACTCGGCCCGACCCTCATACCCTAGAATTTACCTCTTAAAGCAAAAATAAAGTTTCTGCCAGGAGCTACCAGTCCGGAGCTATAGGGCCTGTACCGTTGATCAGTCAGGTTTTCCACTCCCATGCTGATAGAAAATACTTCACTTAGCTGATACATGGATTTAAAGTTTAGTGTATACCACCCAGGCGAATAGGGGTTGCCATTATTATCAGTAGCATATAAGTAGGGCTTCCCTTTTTCTTCCTCCGGCATATCAGAAAATGCTCTTTCACTACTGTAGGCCATATAAATTTGCATGTCCAATCCTCCCGAATGGTAGGAGAGTCTCGTAACTCCAAATGCAGGAGCTGCATGCCTTGAGGGGCTGGTTGTTCCATCGTCAAGTTCTTCTTCGCCTTTTTGGAAATTGTATTGGGAAGAAAGCCCAAATCCTCCGGGGAGCTGGACCTCCAAACCGGCCTGTAAGCCGTATACTTTTGATACAGCGGCATTCTGAATGGCCTGCACCTGACTTAATTCCCCTTCATAAACAATGCTATCCTGCCCATCCAGCGTAAAGTCTCTTCGTACCATAGCATCGTTGAGCAGGGTATAGTATCCGGTCAGGTCCAGCTTTACAGACTCGCCAAACACTTTGGCTAACCCAATTTCGGCATTGTAAGCGTATTCAGCATCCAGTGTAGTGTTTGGGACCACTACTGAACCTGGCTCAGAGTCAAAGACTTTACCAATATCATCTACGTTTGGCGCTCTAAACCCAGTGGAAAGGTTTGCGCTGATAGACCAGCTCGGCCGGGGGTGGTAGATCATTCCAAGGCTTCCGGTCAAAGCGCCTGCATTGATAGATGCTTTTGATTCAGGAAGAGGATAAAAGGGGAGGTTGTTGGCGAAATCCGCAGCCAGAGAAAATACACTGTAACGAGCACCCGCTTGTGCGACCAGTTTGGTTGTAAGGTCATACTGGTAGGTAGCATAGGCCGCATAAGAGGACCACGTAGCTGAAGGGTATCTGGACGGTCCGGTAGTGGTGCTGCCTGTTTCAATATTGGTTAATTCTCCGGTGGAGGTAACATCATTCCATATCATATCCAATCCATAGAACAGTTTGGCTTTGCCGCCGAAGATCTTTTGAAAATCAGCGTTTACAGAGTATGCATCAACCTGCTCTGCATTGACGGACTGAATGGGGTCATTAAAACCCCTGCTGATCCTACTTTCTTCAAAGGCCTGCAGGGCCAGACGCAATGTGGCATGGTCATAGATCCCATTATTTTGATTGTGCGTGATGTTTAGGGTATTCATCAGCCAAACCTGGGGACCATAGTCCCATTTACCACTATGGGGTATTCCATCCCTGGTTCGTATCAGTCTGTCATATCTTGGATAACTGGTTGTAGCAGAATAGTGGAAACCATAGTTTAAATCCCAGTTTTCATTAGGTTTAAACCGGACCTTCTGCATCAGATTAATTTGTGAATAACCTGTTGGTTTTTGGATTTCTGGTTCATTATTCCGCACCACTACATCCGTAGTATCCTGACGCTGTACATAGAAGTCTCTTAAATACTCATCAGGACCATTTTCACCCATGCGTAAGTCACCAAAATCATTATAAGAAACACTTGTAACCACGGCCCATTTTTCCCAGCCAATGTTGATGTCAAAATGACCCGTTTTTTCCTGGTTTGCGGAAGCATATCTTGTGTGAGCCTTTCCACTGATCAAGGGCTTATCCTTCAGGGAAAACCGGGGTGTAAGCGTTTGGAAAGACATCACACCTCCGATGGCATCACTGCCATAAATGATGGATCCTGGGCCAAACAACACTTCGGCATTTTCCATGGTAAAAGGATCCAGTGATATTACGTTTTGCAGGTTTCCGCTTCGGAAAATTGCTGTGTTCATGCGAACTCCATCAATGGTGTAGAGCAACCGGTTAGTGGAGAAGCCACGGATCATTGGGCTACCACCGCCCTGCTGACTTTTTTGGATAAACACCTCACCCGAGGCGCCCAGAAGGTCAGCGGCTGTTTGAGGGTTTTGCAAGGCAATGTCCCTGGGTTTGATCGTGGTGATCCTTGTCGGAACATCATCCTGGGTCTGGCTCCAGCGTGTAGCAGACACCACTACCTGGTCCAGGGATATCTCAGAAGGGACCATTTCCAAAAGGAAACGGTTGGATTCCAGCTTCCGGTATGAAGTAGTGACTGTCTTGTATCCAACCAGTCTGACTTCAATTTTTTCAGAGCCTCTGAAGTTATCAATGTTTGCCTGCCCGTGCGAATTGGTCATTACAAATGCACGGGGTTTACTACTGGCAACAGCAGCAAGTTCTAATGGTTGGCCTGTATCTATTTCCCGGATAGTCAGTATCTGGGTCATCCCCAATTGGGCCGTACAGGCAACCAACCAAAAGATGAAAGATCTTTTCATTCTCTTATTGGTTTAGAGATTAAACGTATTAGCAGGTCGCAGCCTGGCTGTTTAGAGAAAATATTGTTTAATCAACACCGGGGAGGAGGCACAGGGGGTGGGTTGCTCATCATTTGATAAGTATTGAAGTAGTGTGCAGAAATTTTATCTGTGACGGTTAAATCGTTAACGAGGTAAAGACCAGGTTTTTCATGAAATAATAAACTCAGGAAGAGCTGAACCTGTTGTTTTTTCCTGGATTGAGAGTCAGTATTCATGGCTTTGTTGACCAGCTCAGAAAGCTCACGGTTTAACCGGGTTTCTTCGTGATCCCACCAGCACCAGTAATACATGGAGTCTTGCACCTGTTCCCGGTAGACCACATCGTACATCTGGCCATGAAATTCAAACTCTCCCTCATGCTCCCAGGAAAGGTTTTCAGATTCCTCTTTAGAAAACATTAAGAAAATCAGATCAGATTTATCTATGCCGGCAATTATTTGTTTTTTAATTTGCTTTCTGACCAGATACCTCTCCAGACTAAACCAGGTATAAGTACCTAGGAGAGGTAGCATCAGTGAAAATAATAAAAATATGCTGGCTAGTCGTTTCAAAATTCACCTGATTGCGTTATGCAAGCTCTCGCAGATCGACGGGCACCACTCGCGAAACGCCCTGTTCGATCATCGTAATTCCGTAGATCACATCTGTACTGGCCATAGTGCGCTTATTATGTGTCACAATGATAAACTGTGAGTCTTTGGAAAACTCCCGGATGATCTGATTGAACTTATCAATATTAGCATCATCCAGAGGTGCATCTACTTCATCGAAGATACAAAAAGGTGCCGGCTTCAGCAGGTAAATAGCAAACAGGAGGGAAGTGGCAGTTAAGGTTTTTTCTCCTCCGGACAGCTGGTTGATGGTCAGCGGTCGCTTACCTTTTGGCTTGGCCATGATCTCAATGGAAGAATCCAGTGGGCTGTCAGGGTCGGTAAGCTTAAGCTCACAGTCATCTTCTTCGGTAAATAACGTTCGAAATACTTTTATAAAATTTTCCCGGATTTTATTAAAGGCATCCAGAAAGGTTTCCCGTGCTACTTCATCTATTTCGCTAATGGTCGTTAAAAGTGATTCCTTTGCCTGAAGAAGGTCTTCTTTTTGTCCGGAAATAAAGTCGTGCCGCTCTTTGATCTCCTCGTAGGCTTCCATAGCCATGGGGTTGATAGGTCCCATGTTATCGAGCCTGTTTTTGAACTTGTCTACCTTCTCTCGCAGCTCTTCCTGAGTTTTTTCCAGGAGTTCGGCATTGTCAAAGATCTCCACCTGGTTCAGGTCCAGGTTAAACTCTACAGTGAGTCGGTCTTTGATGCTGTTGAGCTGCATCTTTGTTTCATTGAGCTTGTTTTGCCACTCCATGAGTATCTGATCTGCAGCTTCTCGCATCCGCTGTATTTCCCGGAGGGCCTTCTCATCTTCATCTATTTTTCCGCGAACCTGATAGTATTCTTTCTCAGCTTCATTTACTCCGGATTCTATAGAGTCTTTCTCATCGTACATGGCAATGAGGTCTTCATCGCTTTCTTCTGACTTTTTCACCAGCTCACTTAGATCCTTGCTGGTTTTATGAAGCTCTTCATTGTTCTTTTCTATTCGCTCTGCACTGCTTTCCTGAGCCTCCTGCTTATAGCTGATTTCCTGCTTTATGCTATTCAGCTTGTTTTGCTGACGATGATAGAGCACATTTTCTTCATTGAATGCAGTGGATTTCTTAGAAAGAAGCTCGTTGAGCTCATTCATTTCCTCGCGCTGATTGGTTACCTGCATCTCAAGCTCACTGAGGAGGCTGGCAGCTTCATTGTTTTGCGGCCGGAGCTCTTCCAGCTCTTTAGTCAACTGCTCTATGCGCTCTTCAATATCTTCACGCTTGGTTTCGTTGGAGTTTAGCAGGTTGCTAAACTGTTCCTGTTTTGTCTGAACCGAAACGTAAGTCTCATTGATGTGATTGATCTCAGCCTGTAGCTCTTCCAGCTCGGAAGGTTGAGCAGCGGCTTTCAGCTTCTCGATCTCGCTCTGGTTTTCATGCAGGTTTGCGGTAGCCTTTTCCTGCTTTTTGGTCAGCTCCTTGATCTTTTGGGCAAGCTTTTCCAGGTTTTTTGCCCGACCGATTCGCTTACCCTCAAACAAGCCGACAGAACCCCCGGAGATATTGAACCTGCGATGAGTGATCTTTCCGCTCTTATCTATAAAAACGACCTCTTCACTTTTTTCAGCAGGAAGCTCATGCTCATAGATATAGGCATTATCCAGCAAATGAGCAATTAGCTTTTTGTACTTGTCATCGTACTCTACTACCTCAGTAGCCGGCGTGGCATTTTCGAAGATATGGGTTGACTTGGGCTTATAGTCCTCCAGCTTCTCCAGGATGAAGAAGTGAGCCCGGCCTCTTGAGGCGTCGCTTAGCAGGTTTACTGCTTTCAGGGCGTCCTCCTGAGTGTTGACTACATAGTAGTTCATGTAAGGCTCCAGGAAGTTTTCAATGGCGATGCGGTATTCTTCCGGACAGGCGATTACATCTGAAAGGAGTGGAGCGTTTTTCCACTGATCACTCTTTTTCAAAAACTTGATCGCTTCAGGAAAACCCTCCAGACTGTCTACCAGTGATTTGGTAAGGTTATACTCATTTTGCTTTGAGTCCAGCTGACGGTTGATGTGGGTGAGCTCTTCGCGAATGATGTCTATGCGATTCTGATAGGTTTCAATCTTTTCTTTCAGGTCGGCCTCTTTTGATTTCAGCTTTTGAAAAGCTTCCTGTTTTTGTTCCCGTTCCCGGGCTGTTTCTTCCAGCTTTGCTTCAAAGTCCTTTAGCGTTTCGCTCTGCTGCGTAGAATCTTCACGAGACTTGTGCAATTCATTCTGAAGGGATTTGATCTGCACTTCCTTGATCTCCAGCTCTTTATTGACCTGGTAGGCTTCTTCTCGTTTTGCGCTGTATTGTCGGTTGTATTCGTCCAGCACTTCCTGTGACTGCTGATTCTTGGCTTTTTGGTTGTCGTATTCTTCCTGAAGCTTCTCCAGTCGTTTGCTCATTTCAGAAAGCATCTCCTGCGCACTGTCTCGCTCTTTATCCAGGCTTTTCAGCGAAAAAGCCGCCCTTTCGTTGCTTTGCTTATCCTGAGTTATTTGCTCCTGTAGCTTTTCGATACGGTCCTGAAGGAAACGCTGGCGTTCACTTTTGATTTTTTTCTCACTTTCATAGTTTCGGATCCTGGCTACATGCTCATTTAGTGTCTTTTGCCTGGAAGAAAGGAGCTTTTCCTTTGAGATCAGATCTGTTTTGGTCTTTTCGATGCTAGCTTCTTTCTCAGAGAGCTGAGCATTCAGCGCATTTTTCTTATCGGTTTGCTGCGTGATCTCTTTGTTGATATTTTCGTACGTTTCCTGCTGATTTTCGATCGACTTTTTGGCGAGTGCAATGCTGTACTGCTTGTACTCCTCTTTGATCTCGTAGTATTTTTTTGCCTGCTTGGCCTGACGCTCCAGTGACTTCAGGTTTTTGTCTATTTCAAACAAAAGATCCTCAACACGGTCCAGGTCTGCATCTGTATCATTAAGCTTACGTAGGGTTTCTTTCTTTCGAATTTTAAACTTGGAGATACCAGCGGCCTCCTCGAATAAGCTCCTTCGCGAATTGTCCTTGTCATTAAGGAGATCATCCACCATTTTCAGTTCTATGATGGCGTAAGTATTTGAAGCGATCCCTGTATCCAGAAAAAGGTTGGTAATATCCTTCAGGCGGCAGGGGACGCCGTTTAGCAGGTATTCGCTATCTCCGGACCTGAAATACCGGCGAGTAATAGTCACCTGAGAATACTCCGTGGGGATGAGGTTCTTGGTATTGTTAAAAGTCAGCGAGACTTCAGCAAGCTGCGTGGGTTTTCTGGTGCGGGTTCCATTAAAGATGACATTTTCCATCTTATCGGACCGAAGCACCCGGCTTTTCTGCTCACCTAGCACCCATCGAATAGAATCCACAACGTTGGATTTGCCGCAACCATTGGGGCCTACGATACCCGTAATTCCCTCGTCGAAATTTATGGTAACTTTATCAGCAAAACTCTTAAACCCCTTAATTTCTAGACGTGTTAACTGCATGAAGTGAGCCTGACTTTAAGCTTGAATGAAGCTAACAAATTTAGAACTAATCCCTTATTAAGCAATAGTTATTTTAGGGCTTAGTTGATGAAAAAATCAATCGGTTAGGATTTTTGGTCTCCTCTGATTATTTCGTTACTGGTTTTAACCTCTGATGGAGCAAAAATTTCTTTTCGATAGCCGAAAACCAAATTCTGTCAGATTGCGGAATTGGAGGTAATTTTATTATTTTACATGTTATATGGACGACATTCAATTTTGGTTATACCTACTTTTTGCGGCTATTTATTTGATATCCAGAGGATTAAAAAAGAAAGACCCTCAAAAGCCTAAAAACAGGCCTGCTTCTTCGCCCGATCAGGAGCGACCACAGCGAAAACCTGTATCCTTTGACGAGCTACTGAAGGAGTTTACAGAGGGCAAGAAAGCATTGAGCCATGAGCGTGACCATCAATTTGAGGAGAAGAAAGAGCAGGAGGTAGAATATCAGACTGTGGAAGAGTTCGATGAAATGGAGCAGGCGGAACCCATAGAAGAAGGTAAAACACGACGTTTTTCTGATGAAGAGAGCAGGCGGGTTTATGAAGAATCCATTGCCAGGGCAGAGGGAGCTAAGATTGAATTTGAAAGAGATGATCATTTTACGTCTAAGCTCAAGCGAAAAGCGGAAGAGAGAGAAGCTTCTTTTGCTGCTGAAATCAGGAGCGCTCTCAGCAACCCTGAGGATGCCAGGAAGGCGATAGTGCTCAGTGAGATCCTAAACCGAAAGTATTAGAGGAAATTATTAATTTGTGATAAATAAAAAAGAGGGTGTCTCAAAAGGGTAAACGTATTCGGGTACCTACCTGAGAAAATTCTCTTCTACAAAAAACTAGAGGCCGTTCAAAATGCTTTTGAGACGGCCTCTTTTTTATTGAGAATGATTTCATTTTAGCGCTTATTTAAAGCCACATAATCTCGTTCATTTCTCCCTACGTAAACCTGACGGGGACGACCAATTGGTTCTTTGTTTTCACGCATTTCTTTCCACTGCGCTATCCAGCCAGGCAGTCGTCCGAGAGCAAACATTACAGTAAACATCTCTGTAGGTATATCCAGCGCACGGTAGATTATACCGGAATAGAAATCTACGTTTGGATAGAGCTTTCTTTCCACAAAGTATTCATCACTTAGTGCAACTTCTTCCAGACCTTTTGCTATATCCAAAACAGGGTCTTTTACGCCAAGCTCGGCCAGTACCTCATCAGCTGCCTTCTTAATGATCTTAGCCCTTGGGTCAAAGTTTTTATAGACTCTGTGCCCAAAGCCCATCAGACGGAACGGATCGTTTTTATCCTTGGCTTTTTCCATCCACTTTTTAGTGTCACCACCATCCGCTTTGATGCCTTCCAGCATCTCGATTACAGCCTGGTTGGCACCTCCGTGAAGCGGTCCCCAAAGTGCATTGATCCCGGCACTGATGGATGCGTAAAGACTCGCCTGTGATGATCCCACGATCCGTACGGTAGATGCAGAACAGTTTTGCTCATGATCGGCATGAAGTATAAGTAGCTTATCCAGCGCATTGGATACCGTCTGGTTTACCTCATATTCCTGACTAGGCAGCCCAAACATCATATGCAGGAAGTTAGTGCAGTAGTCCAGCTTGTTGCTTGGGTAAACAAGCGGGTGTCCGATCTTATTTTTATAAGCAAAGGCTGCCAGTGTTGGCATTTTAGCAAGGATCCGGATAATGCTTAGTCGTACCTCTTCCCAGGATCGGTTTGGATCCAGACTTTTCGGATAAAAGGCAGTCATCGCCGTTACCAAAGAGGAAAGTACGCCCATTGGGTGAGCAGCGGATGGAAAGCCTTCAAGGATTTTATGAAAATCCTCATGGATAAGTGTATGGTGTGTGACCTCATCCTGAAAAGAAGCAAGATCGGAAGCAGAAGGAAGTTCTCCATAGATTAGCAGGTATGAAACCTCTAAAAATGAAGACTGGTCTGCCAATTGTTCAATAGGATATCCACGATACCTTAAGATGCCTTTTTCCCCATCTAAAAAAGTAATTGCGCTTTTGGTAGACCCAGTATTTTTAAAGCCAAAATCCAGGGTGATCAGGCCTGATTCGCTTCTGAGTTTACCAATATCTATCGCTTTTTCTTTTTCTGTACCTTCGATGAGCGGTAATTCATATGATTTACCATCTACTTTTATTTCAGCTGAATTCGACATCTGTTTGAGTTTTTATTTTGTGGATATTGATATAAAAAAATGGTTTAAAATTCTTGTGATCTATTTACTAACCGGTGTTGTGGATTTTGGTTTTTTTAGTTTCCACCCAAAATTAGCGGTAAACCGTCTTTTCCACTACCAATTACTATAGTTTTTGTATTTGGAGAATTAGCAAGTTCCTGTGTTGCCTCAATCCCCCTCATTTTCAGGAGCTCATCCGTTAAGCTGCTGTTTATAATTTTGTTGGCCTGGGCTTCACCTTCTGCAGCGATCCGCTTTCGCTCAGCTTCACTTTTTTCTTTGTCCAGACGGAACCGATAAGCCAGGGCTTCCTGCTCTTGCTCTAACTTGTTTTCAATAGCCAGCCTGATCTGCTCCGGCAGCTTAATAGACCTGATCAGCAGGGCTCGCATTTCAATATTGTTTCCAGGTGCTCCAAGGATGTCGTCCGTTTCCGTTTTTATAGCACCTTCTACTTCCGGACGTTTCGTAGAGTATATCTCTTCAGCGGTATATCGACCCATGACCTGACGGACGGTAGATCTTACTTCAGGGATTACAAGTCTTCGTATATAATCCATTCTGAAAGTTTGGTAGATCTCTCCGATACTGTCGTACATAGGGTGGAACCTTACGGTAATATCTACATTGATGTTCAGGCCATTCTTATCCAGGACATCCATGGTTTCCTCAATTTGGTTTTCAGTGACATCATAGATGTATGCATCACTCCATGGTACCTTCAAATGAAAGCCAGGTCCTACAATGTTGTCTTTGTCTAAAACCCCGGTTATAGAGTTGAAAATGACCGCTCGTTCACCAGAGCTTACTCGGTAAATGATGCTGCTTGATAATGCCAGAAAGACGATTACAATCACAGCTGTGATAATGATTATTGGTAAATATTTTCGATTATCCATTTTGTTGTTTGGGTTTTGGTGAACACAAAGTTAACAACCAGATCCATATTTAAGTCAAATTCCGAAGTTCATTCGGTTTATTGTTAAATATTCAATAATTTTTATCGTTTAGTGAAAACAATCTATTAATTTGCAGCTTTATATATTGTAAATTGCAATTAAATCAGAATAGGTAAATAAAACCAAAAATACCCCTGAATTTACCTGGCTGATTTACCCAAAAAGTTGTTTTTTGAATCCTTTTGATCGACTAAACTAAAAACGCAAACTAGACGCATGAAATCAACTCTAAAGCTGCTCAAAGACACGTTAGGAAAGCCCTATGAAGATCTGGAATATTTGCTTGAGGCACTGAAAGAGATTCTGATTCAAAATGGGGAAGAAGAAATGGCTGAACAGATCCCATGGATCAACGAACTGCCTGATCTGGCTTACCGGGAGCTGACAGAAAAGCACATTCAGCTGTATTCTTTGGTATTTCAACTGGTGAACATGGTAGAAGTTAACGGGGCTGTACAGAATCGCCGTGCTTTGGAAGACGAGGATCTTGCCTCTGTAAATGGCTTATGGGCGAATAATTTTAAGAAACTTAAAGAGCAGAAAATAGATGAGCGTGATATTGCTATCCGTCTAAAGGACATTCGCGTGGAGCCTGTTCTGACAGCCCATCCGACTGAAGCCAAGCGGGCTACTGTTCTGGAGCACCACAGAGAGCTATACCTGCTCCTTGTCATGCGTGAGAATCAGATGTATACCAGGAAAGAGCTGTCCAATATCAGACATAATATAAAGCAGGCGCTTTTCAGGTTATGGAAAACAGGGGAGATCTTTGTTGAAAAGCCCGATGTGCCGTCAGAGCTTCGGAATATCATGCATTACCTCATCAATGTTTTTCCGGAGGTGGTGCCGGTTCATGATCGTAGGATGGTCCAGGCATGGGAGGATCAGGGCTTTGATCCTCAGACACTTTATGAGTTGGGGGCATGGCCCAAACTTTCGTTTGGTGACTGGGTAGGTGGCGACCGGGATGGTCATCCGCTAGTGACAGATAAGGTGACAGAAGAGACCCTGAAGACACTAAGGCTCAATTCTATTGTGGTAGTGAGACGCCGACTTACTGACCTGGTGAGGCACTTGAGCTTTACAGCCGACATTGAGGAGCTGGATAAGTCTTTTAAAGATCGTCTGCTTGAAATGAAGGAGGAGCTCGGGGGACGTGGAGATGAAGCATTTTCCAGAAACAGAGGAGAGGCTTTTCGCCAGTTTGTAAACCTGATGATCACGAAGCTGCCCGTAGATACCAAGAGAGGCCATGCCACAGAGATCATGGAGGACCCGGGATGTTACCTTCAGTCTAAGGAGCTATTGGAAGACCTGAAACTTTTACAAAAAACGATGCTTTCCTACGGGTCAAAGACGATTGCCTATGATGATATCCATATAGCTATCCGAACCGTTGAAACTTTCGGCTTTCACCTTGCGCGTTTGGATGTGAGGCAAAACAGTGCCTTCCACGATAAGGCTATTCAGCAGCTTTTGGAAGCAGCCGGTTTTGAGGATACTAATTTCCCTGAATGGAGCGAAGAAAAACGCCTTGAGTTTATCAACAATGAGCTCAAGTCTAACAGGCCTTTTACTCATCAAAAAATTAAGCTGGGTCCTAATGCAGAAGCAGTGGTTAACTGTTACAGAGTGTTGGAGGCTCATGTGAGCAAATATGGAACTGGGTCTATCGGATCGCTGATCGTAAGCATGACCCGTTCAGTATCCGACCTGTTGGTTGTTTACCTGCTGGCCCGGGAAGCGGGATTAACAATTCAGACTGATGAGGGGCTGGTTTCTCAATTGCCGGTTGTGCCCCTTTTGGAAACCATTGAAGACCTGGAGAATGGCCCGGAGATTATGCGTGGGTTTTTGTCTCATCCTTTTACTGAAA
This sequence comes from Marinoscillum sp. HNIBRBA16962, assembly GCF_057801515.1. Lineage (NCBI taxonomy): Bacteria > Pseudomonadati > Bacteroidota > Cytophagia > Cytophagales > Reichenbachiellaceae > Marinoscillum > Marinoscillum sp. HNIBRBA16962. The sequence goes on from NZ_CM173603.1 coordinate 2,576,422, forward strand.
GAAGTTTAAAGTACATTCAGGAACTGGAAGGTACGCCTAAGCCAATACAGCAGATCATGGTGGGATACAGCGATAGTAACAAGGATGGAGGAATTATGGCCAGTCAATGGCATCTCTACAAAGCTCAGTCCAGGTTGTATGAGACTGGAAACTCTTTTGATGTGAAAATCAGATTTTTCCATGGTAAAGGGGGATCTATAAGTCGCGGTGCCGGCCCTACGCATTATTTCATCAACTCTCTTCCGCACTCGAGTATAGGTGGAGATCTCAGACTGACTGAGCAAGGAGAAACTATCGCGCAGAAATATGCGAATAAAGTCAATGCTGAGTATAATATAGAATTGCTGACAGCATCTACGGCTGCCAAATCTATTTTGAGTCAATTTACAGAGCGTAAAGCCCACCCTCTGGCAAACATACTGGAAAGGCTTGCAACCGAAAGTAAGTCTTTTTATGAAAAACTTATGCATGAGGAAGGGTTTATACCTTATTTCCGGGAGGCTACCCCGATTGATGCGATCGAATCAAGTAAGATTGGATCGAGACCTGCTAAACGAACCGGGGCCAACACTTTGGATGATCTGCGTGCCATTCCATGGGTATTTTCCTGGAGCCAGTCACGTTACAACATGACCAGTTGGTATGGTATTGGCTCTGCGCTGGATAACCTGCGAAAAGAGGATTCAAAATCTTATGCAGAGTTTAAGAAGGCTGTAAAGTTTGATCCATTTATTCGCTATGTACTTACAAATGTGGATACCAGCCTTGCTGCTACTGATGAGGAGATCATGACGGAGTATGCTTCTCTGGTTCAGGATGAAAAGGTGAAAGAGAAGTTTTTGGGTATGTTCCTCAATGAATTAGAGCTAACCCGGGAAATGCTGATGGATCTTCTGGAAGAAGGCATAGAGAAGCGACGTAAAAATCACTATTATTCCAATAAGTTGCGGGCTTCTCTCATGGTGCATCTACACAAACGCCAGGTAAAACTACTGCGTCAGTGGAGAGAAGAAAAAGGCAAAAAAGATACGAAGGCAGAAGAAACCCAGACGGAGCTTATGCTGACCATCAATGGTATTGCATCTGCTATGAGAAATACCGGATAATATGATTTGACCTTAAAAAATTAAGGGGATGTGACTAATTTATCTGCTGCATCCCCTAATTTTTTATCCAGGGTCCAGAGTGCCAGGTTATTTCCAATGGCTGCTGCTAAAATATAGCAATCAATCAATCCTATGCCGTGAGCATAAAATTTATGTTTTTGATAGAGTTTGCCTGCTTTCAGAAATAAATCCTGCTCGGGGAGTTTAGGTAAACTTTCCCAGAGTATTTCTAAAACATCGAGCTCCCGTTTATTTTTAACACCCTGAAGAAGCTCACCGAAGACCGCACTGACAGTAAAAATCTCGTTTCTTTTCAGGTAGGGTTTTAGCATATCCACTAAATCCTCATCATCTCTTTTCAGAAAAGAGATCCATACTGAGGTATCCACTAAAATCATCGGTCACGATTGGTTTTGCGGATACTGTATGAAGTGAAAGCCGTCTTCAAAGACAAAAGGTTCCCTGTCTGTTTCTTCCAGGACGTAATTCAGTTTTTTATTTCGGAGGTACTCTTTTAGGGCAATGGTAAGGCTGTCCGTAATATTTCGGCCTCCTGTTTCCTTTTTGATCTCTTCGATCAGGTCGTCTGAAATAATTGCTGTGACTTTCATGGTTAGTTATCGTATGCATTATCGTATAAAATATGACAATGTATGCGATAACTCCAAAGTAAAAGTTTAATTTTTAAATGGGCTAAGGTCTAATGCCTCCATTTTTTCTCTGTAAGCAGGCCATTCTACTTCAAAATAAGCATCTACTTTTTCATTTGCTTCCTTCATTGCTGAGCGGAATTTATTCATCAAAGCGACCTCTGTGCGGGTAGGGGCATGAAGGGCATTGGACAAATAGAACTCAGCATTGCCATAGTAGCTTTCGACTGTGCTGGGCTGATCAGCCGTGATACCCTGGCGATCATCTTCTTTTCCCAGGTAGATATCCAAAAGGCTGTTTAATGTGTCTTTGGTAGCTTTGGATAATTTTATCTCTTCCTTAAAACCATTTTCATTTTTATCTTTCATTCGTTTGATCAGCTCATCAATAGTCCCAAGGCTTTTTTTGATGTTTTCTACCCGAAAAAGTGCAAACTCCTTATCAGATTCCAGTGCTTTTAAGCTATCATATTTGGCTTGCATGTCTCTTTCCGTAAGTGATAGTCGTGGGTCTGCTTTTACATCAATAGACGTTTCACTTACCTGGTCTCCAAAAATCAGTTTGAGTTTGTAAGTACCAGGGAGAACGGTTACTCCGCCCGGTTCTCTCTTTGGATCCAATTCTCTCCTGGTGAGATTGTTGACACCTCGTTCGTCCAGTCGCCATTCCATTTTATTGATACCATTTTCGTCAGGAGCTTTTTCCGTGAGTGTTCTTATCAGCTGACCTTTTTGATTGTAAACCTCCAATTTCAGGGAGTCAAAGGAGATCTTGCTTTCTTCTTCCTCATCTTTATCTTCTTCGTCACTTTCCTTTTCTTCTTCCTTTTCCGGCTTATTAATTACGTAAGTGACTCTCGCATTATCACTTCGGTTTTCACCATTAAACATAGCATCTGCTCCAAAACGTGATCCGGTAGGTTGCTGATTAGCGGCCAGGTAGGCGGTAGGAGGGTCAAAAACCTGTAAAGTTTTATCCAACACGTTTTTTCCCTGGGAAGCCATAGTCCGGAGGGGTTTGATATCGTCCAGTACCCAGGCAGCCCTTCCAAACGTACCGATGATCAGGTCGTGTTCTCTGGAATGAATAGCCAGGTCCATTACATTTACCGTGGGAAAATCATTTGTCCATTTTGTCCAGGTCGAAGCCTCGTCTATAGATAGATAAAGGCCATCATCTGTGCCCAGAAACATGAGTTTTGGTTCTACCGGATCCTGGATAATGGACAGGGTATAGCTTACCACATCATTTTGATCTACGATGCGTTCCCAGGATTTACCATAGTTTCTGGTTCTGTAAGCGTATGGAGTGTAATCGAAATTGCGGTAGTTGTTTATGATCACCAGTACTTCACCTTTGTTTTTGTTTGATACCCTCAACTGTGGTATCCAGGTATTTTCAGGAAGATCTTTGATGTTTTTGGCCACATTGCTCCAGGTTTTTCCTCCATCCATAGTCAGCTGGATGTTCCCGTCATCTGTAGTGGCCCAGATCACATTTTTTTCCAAAAGGCTGGGAGTGATTGTCAGAATGGTACAGTAGTTTTCTGCCCCGGTAGCATCCATAGTAAGTCCGCCACTTTCATCCTGCTTTTGCTTTTCTTTATCATTGGTGGTCAGGTCGGGTGAAATGATGGTCCAGGTTTGTCCTTTATCGGTACTCTTATGCACAAACTGGCTTCCAAAGTAAATGGTATTGTTATCAAATGGATCCTGAGCTATGGCTGAATTCCAGTTGAAACGAAGTTTGGTATCCAGCTCTGGTGCTGTAGGACGAACATACTCGTTGTAGCCTGTTACCCGATCATAGCGGGCAACAAACCCTTCCTGTGACATGGAATACCCGTAACGACTATTGTCCGGGTCCGGAACCACATCAAATCCGTCACCAAACGAAATTTCCTGCCAATAGCTATTTCGAATGCCCTGAGACTTCCATACGTAAGCCGGGCCAGCCCAGGAGCCATTGTCCTGCATACCTCCATAAACATTGTAGGGTAGCTCATTGTCTACTGCTATGTGATAGAACTGGGCAACAGGAATGTTTTGTACGAAGCGCCAGGTTTTGCCTCGGTCTCTTGAAATGTTCAATCCGCCATCATTACCTTCAATGATATAATCAGGGTCATTTGGGTGTATCCACCAGGCGTGATGGTCAGGGTGCACTCCTCTGGTGGTACCGTAAGCCGGCATCAGCTCTTCAAATGACCTGCCCCCATCATTACTTACATTTACATAAGTAAACACTGAGTAGACCCTGTTTTCATTCGCAGGATCTACGAAAATGTCACTATAATAAAATGGACGGTTGCCTATTTCAGACTTGTCATTAATCATCTCCCACTTAAAGCCTCCATCAGTAGATTTATAGAGCGCATTTTTCCTGGATTCTATCAGGGCATAAACAATATCCGGATCACCGGGTGCGATAGCCAGTCCGATACGACCAAGCTCTCCTTTGGGTAAGCCATCATCTTCAGTGCGCTTTTCCCAGGTATCACCGCCATCGTGGGTGATGTACAATCCGGAGCCTTCACCTCCTGAGGTAAAAAACCAAGGCTGTCGATAATGCTCCCACATAGCTGCTATTAGCTTATTTGGGTTTGTAGGATCCATGACCAGGTCTGCCGCACCGGTCTTTTCGTTATTGTATAAAATTTTCTTCCAGGTTTTACCCCCGTCTGTGGTCCGGTATACACCTCGTTCGGGATGGATGCCCCAGGGGGAACCAATAGCTGCTACATATACGGTGTTAGGATCACTGGGATGAACAATGACTTTATGGATGTGCCTGGTTTTCTCCAGTCCCATTTTCTTCCAGGTCTTTCCGGCATCAAGGCTACGATAAATACCATCTCCTCCGTTAAGAGAGTTTCTGGGGTTGCCCTCGCCGGTTCCCACCCAAATCACAGAAGGGTTGGACTGCTGAATGGCTATGGCCCCAATGGATGCTGTAGTTTGCTCATCAAAGATCGTTTCCCACGAGATACCTCCGTTTTCGGATTTCCAGATTCCTCCGGAAGCGGTCCCCACATAGATGATGTCAGGCTCGGAGTTGACCACATCAATGGTCGTAACGCGTCCGGCCATGCCAGCTGGGCCAATACTGCGGGGTTTCATGCCTTTTAAAAGATCCATGTCCATCTTTTGGGCAAAAAGCATGCATGGGATGACAGTGATTAGTGCAATCAGGTATCGTTTCATATTCAGTTAGGTTATTTACATAAACCTAAAATAAAATACCCGCAGTATTGTTTGAGTTTTACTTGACTGGTCAATAAGCTTTATAAAAATGCAATAAAAAACCCCACCGGTTTGGTGGGAATGCAATGCTATCAAGCTAAACTCATCAGCCTGTTGGAGACAACTCCTACAGGGGCTCGGATGTGCACAGTCCATCGCCCTGGTTGGTCTTTTAAGAGAGTTTTGTCGTAATGTTCATACCTGGGCGACTGCATCTTTAATTGGGGTACTTCCACTGAGTAATTCCAGTGATCTTCTGAATGTATTTGGTCTGTCCAGGATCTTTTCAACTACGGTAGCTACATCCGCTCGGGGGATTGTACCACCCCGGTCTTGTGTTTCATCGGCAAGCTGCACATTATTTGTGCCGGGTTCATTCGTTGGTCTTCCGGGTTTCAGGATTGTAAAATCCAGGTTGGTCTGCATCAGGTGCTTATCTGCATCTGCTTTTGCCTCGTAGTAGTGTTTCATAGATTCCGGCCACTGATCAGGAGAAAGATCAGAACCAAAAGCACTTACCATTACAAAATGATCCACCTTGTGTTTTACAGCCAGGTCTATTGCTTTTTTTGCGCCGATCCTGTCTACAAGGTGTGTTTTATCTTTTCCGGTATGCGCACCTGATCCAGCAGTGAAGATCACTCCGTTTACTCCATTAAAGACATGTTCAAAATCCTTTTCTAAATCCGCTTCTACCGTTTTTATTCCTTTATTTTGAAACTCGGCTATCTGGTCTTTTTTTCGAACCATAGCTATTGGCTCGTGTTTACTTTTCTTTAATTTATAGGTGACTTTTTTCCCGATCTTTCCGTTTGCGCCGATGACTAGTACTTTCATTGATTTTTATGTTTATCTATAATACTAAATAGCCAACGGATCGTTTTTTCTATTTAGGATTCAATAGGTAATTGGGTTTTAAAATTTCATTTAAGAGAATATTCTATTATCTTCCGGTATCTGTAAATAAAATTTTGCTCATGAAAAACACTCAAAAATCAATTTTAGGACTCCTAATGCTTTTGTTCTTTGCCTGTACCCCGGATGAAGATCAAAAGGCTGTCACAACTGTCACCGGACAGGTACTAAATCCGAAAGGAGAAATGATCACTTTTAGTTACGATGAGGAACAAACGGTAGAGGATACCCTCGACTCAGCGGGGAATTTTACTGCTACTTTTGATATAGAAAAAGCCACAGAAATCACATTTAGTCATGGTGGTGAGTATGGAAGAATCTATCTGCGGCCAGGTGATAATCTTTCCTTTACTCTGGATACAGAGGCATTTGATGAAACGCTGACATTTGAGGGTGATGCCGCTGAGATCAATAACTATAAAGCTGCTTTGGTTTTGTTGAATGACTCATTGCCTAACTATAGAGACATGATGATGCTGGGAGAAGAGGAATTTCTCAATACATTGGATTCAATATACACCGTTAAGGTTGGGATTATGGATTCTTTTAAGATAGAGGATGAAGCTTTTATCGAGAATTCTAAAATCAATATGATGCTTTATGATTCGAATGTTAAACTGAGTTATCCTTCAGCCCATCAACATTATGCCGGATTAGACTCATTTGAAGTTTCGGAAGATTACTATTCATTTAAAGAATCCATTGATGTGAATGATACAACCCTTTTGGATAACAGGTATTTTCTTTCTTATATAAGGAGTTTGGTGCAACAAGCTACCTCAGAAAAATATCAAGTTTTATCAGAAGAGGAAAAGAAGACCCCAGGTATATACTATGCTTTGCAGCTAGGAGCCCTTAAAGAAATTGCATCAGCTAAACCCGTACAAAGAGATATACTCTATGATATGGTCTATCAAAGCTTTACTTACCTGGAAGACAGCATAAGAAGTGTAATGCTCTCTTACTGGAAAGATGAGCTGAATCCGAAACCTGATCAACTGGTTAAAATGGATGAGAAAGCTACGAAGTGGGAAAAGCTTTCTCCCGGGAATTCTGCTCCGGGATTCCGTTACGCCAGTATTGATGGCGATACCATAACCCTTGCTGATTTTAAAGGGAAGCTTGTGTACGTTGACGTATGGGCTACATGGTGCGGACCATGCATCAGAGAGCATCCGTCTATGGAGAAATTACAGGAACGTTTTGAAGGAGAGGACGTGACTTTTATTGCTGTTAGCATAGATAACTCTCCTGAACCCTGGAAAAAGATGGTCGCAGACAAAGAGCTGGGTGGTGTTCACCTTTTTGCACCGGATGCCTGGGGTTCTTCCATTGTGGAGGATTACATGATAACCGGAATCCCCCGGTTTATACTCATCGACCGTAATGGAAATATCATTGATCCGAATGCAGCTCGACCTTCCGGAGATATTGGGGATCAGATTGAGGATCTTTTGAATGAGAACGTATAGTACTTTAGCCCAACCTGCGCAAAAGGCAGGTTGGCTTTTTCCACTAAAGTCAAAGTTAGTTTCTCTTATAGGTGAAGAATAGAAGGATCACTTTAAAGGCTAAGCCCTGGTAATTCAAGGCCACAAAGCAACTAATGACATAATTATAAGTAGTTGATATTCAGTCTTTTTTGAAAGACGTCATTTCAAGCTCCACTGCACACCCAGATAAAACTCCCTACCGTGAATGGGAGAGTAGGCATAAGATGTATCAAAGTACTGACCGAATCCGGTGGGTGCATTGGGATCATTGAAACCAATGAGAGGGGATTCTTCCTGAATGTAGTTTGCCAGATTTTGGACGCCTCCATACACAGAGAAGGTTTTGCTAAATTGTTTAGACACCTGGATATTTTGAAGGGCAAACGGGTTGGATTGTTCCGGACGAGACTGTTGTTTCAGGTCACCGTTTTGATCCAGGTCGTAAACCTCCGGCAAGGCCATAGGCCCGGTGATCCTAAATGTATATGCCAGGGTTATTCCAGCTTTTTTCCACTGATAATTAGTGTTGAGGATGCCGCTCCATGTTGGTGCAAATTCTACAGCATCTTCTACTTCTCTCCCCGAAGCATCCATTTCAATTTCTTTCACTGATTGCAGATTAACACCTGCTGTGACGGATAGCGGAAAAAGAAAGTCCTGCGTCCAGTTCAGACCGATTCCTTTTGAAATAGCACTGCCTGAAGCATTGGCATAGATGATCTGACCGGGCGTGTCATAGTCCGGGATGATCTTATTGGTAAAATAGGAGTAGTAGGCGTCCAGATCGATCATTCCCTGGCTTGATCCCAATGTAAATACATGGTTTAGGTTAAATGATCCATTTAGTGATCGTTCCGGTTTGAGTGCTTCCTCTATCACCACATCACGCTGACCTGTGACAAATGCGTGGTCTTCGGTGAAAAGGTTGACAATCTTAAAGCCCGTTCCAAAGTTGAGTCTTACAGTGGTCCATTCTCCGGGCTTGTACTTAGTAGACAGGCGAGGAGAGAAGATGTACCCGTGCGATTTATAATGATCCAGACGAAGGCCGCCTAAAAGGGTGAGGTTATTGGAAACCTCATATTCATCCTGAACAAAGATCCCCGGTATCCATTGATTATCCGGTTTATTGACCAGACCTCTGCCGGCTACTGAATCCTCGGTGGCCGTGGTGTTGTCATCATACAGTTGTATCCTGTTTGTCAGGCCGGTCACCAACTGATGCTTGCCCAGGTTTTTCTTCCATATAAAATTCATAAACCCGATCTCCTGCTGAGCTTCATAGTAGTCTGCTCCATAGTAGCTATCCTGAAAATGATGACTAAATGAATAATCGATCTTTAGGTCTTCACTTGTTTGCAGTTCGTAAGTACCAAAGAGCTCACCGCGATAGGTGTATATGCTTTCTCCGTAAATCGAGTCATTTCCCCTGATTTCTTTGTAATTACGGTTTTTCAGGTATTCTTCCACTCCGTTTCTACGGTCCTCGTAGTATAGTTTGCCCGTAATCGTAAACTTTTTATTATTTGGCCGTTTCATGGCCCACTTACTAAAAAGCGAATACCTGTCCAGGTTGATCAGGTCACCAAACCCGTCATTATTTTCATCATCAAAATCAGAAATGATAGCATAGTTAAGTCCGGTGAAGCCATTAAAGTTTTTGGTATTGGTAGTGACTCCTATATTTCCAAAGGTTTCCAGATGAGTCGTTCCCATAACATCTATTGAGAATTTTGACTGGTCCTCAGGGTCTTTGGTGATGATGTTTATAACTCCAGCCATGGCTTCAGAGCCGTAGAGTGTAGAGTTTGGCCCTTTGATCACTTCAAACCGGTCAATGATCATGTTTGGAATGCCGTTTAGACCGTAAACGGCTGCCAGGTTGCCATAGATAGGACTGCCATCCATAAGCACGGAGGTGTAAGGTCCGGGTAGTCCGTTGATGCTGATACTATTGGTAAAACAAACACCACAAGCCACGACTTCCTGTACACCATTTATAAGCTTGATGCCTTCTATAATTGAAGAGGAAGCTGACGGAATATAAGTATTCAGGTGTTTAGAGGTCACTACTTCTACTTTCACAGGAGAGGCGGTCACCATGGTAGGGTTCATTGTGCCGGTAACGACAACTTCATCCAGACCGAGCTCGTTCTGTTCCATTCGTGTGCTAATGTCTTTCACTTTGCCGGCATCTACAGACTGCTTTAGTCTCTTTTGCTTATATCCCATAGACCGGATCTCAAGTGTATAATGCCCTGGTGGTATATCGAGTATTTCAAAATATCCATTTGGATCGGTAACGGTTCCTTCTTCCAGCTCTTTGACCTGAATAGTCGCTCCGGGTATTCCTTCATCTTCATAAGTAATGTTGCCCTTAAATCCTGTTTGCGCGCTTATCGTCAGAGACCATATACATCCCAAAACCGTAAAAGTATTCCTAAGCATAAACAATTGATTGATTTGTCTAATAGTTGATGGTTGATTTATCTAAGTATTGACAAAGATAGTGCATATCATTTTTAATATACAAATCTAATTTAAAGTTTAGACTAATCTAAAAATAACTAAACTTCCTTTTTGGCGTTTTAGAAACTATGAGAAGCCTTTTACCTACATTGTTTTTTTGTGTTTCGGGTATTGTGTCTGCTCAGGACGCTGATCGGTTGATGAAAAGCATCTACTTCGGAGGAGGCAGTTATTATGTAGATCCTTACCAGGTTCATGAGCTTTATCACTTTATTGATTCCATCCCCAATGCACTTAGCTATACAGTCACTATTCACAGTCATACTGACAGCATAGGAGGGGAAGCTTACAATGACTGGCTTTCTCGGATGCGCAGTGAGATGGTTTCCACGCTTTTAGAAAGAAAGGGGTTTTCAAGGGAGGCTATGGAGGTCAAAGATTTTGGGTTGCACAACCCCGTATACGACAATAGTACACATATGGGGCGTCTCAGAAATCGGAGAGTAGATGTGATCTTCTGGCCGGTAGTGATGTGATCAGCCCTGATAGGCTGGCAGATAAAACTGGAAGGTAGTGCCTTCATTGGGTTTGCTCATGACTTTGATGGTGGACTCGTGTATTTCCATGATCTTTTTCACTATTGCTAATCCAAGTCCTGCTCCCGAGCTGTCTTTATTGTTGGTTTTAGCTTGTTTAAATCGCTCAAAAATGAATTTCTGATCGTATTCCGATATTCCAGGACCGTTGTCTTTTATGGCTACTTCTACCTGCTGCTTATCGGCATGGATCACTATGGAAACCGCTCCGTTTTCAGGGGTGAATTTCAGGGCATTGTCCATCAAATTTTGCAATACCCGCTCTACAAGGCTTATGTCTGCAAAGACCAGCGGCAGGCCTTCGTCCACATTTAGCTTCAGATCAATATTTTTCCTTTCAGCCAGAATTTCATACTTGGAGTAAATATCCCTGGCAAGTTCCGCTAGTTGAAAAGGCTCTTTTTGCGGCTCTATCTGCCGTGCTTCCAGCTTGGAAAACTCAAAGAGCTGATTGATCAGGTGGGAAAGCTTCTCGATACTCCGCTGGATGATCTCCAGATATTTTTCACTCTCCACTTCACTAAGACTTCCCTTTTTTATCTGGAGGGTTTCTACATACCCCTGCATGATCGAAAGTGGCGTTCGCAGGTCATGAGATACATTGGCGATGAGCTCACGTCGCAGTGATTCCAGGGATTTAAGCTTTTCAATATTTCCTACTATGGTGTCAGCCATTTCATTGTAGGTGGTAGCGAGTACAGAAAGATCCATATTTTCAGCGTTCTCCACCCGCGAGTTCATATCACCTTCTTTAAATCGCGTTACAGCAAAGATCACCCGCCTCAGGTTTTTGGTTATATACCAGATAGCCAGGGAACCTATAATAGCTGCAAACAGGATGGTAATGATCGAAGCTCCCAGCCCCAGCTTCATGTAGTAGCTTGCCAGCAGGCTTTCCTGTACCTGCTCAAACTCCTGACCTGCCAGGACAATGTAGATATAACCTTTTCTGCCATCCACTTCAAAGGGAGCTGCAGAGAAGATCTTCTTCGATCCCGGTTCTCTCGGGTCATCACCTAAGATATACCGATTGCCACTACAGGCAATAAACTCCTGAATTGGCTCCAAGTCCACTTTTCGCGGGTCCTGGCCAGCTTTATCATGATCCAGTACTACAGAATAATCTACCTCACCTGTTTCACTAAGCAAGTACACCTCTATGCTGTGGTTTATGGCCATCATATCATGCATGATGTCTCCGAACAGTTGTTTATTTACTGATCCATCCTCCATAAAAGGGGAGGCGTTTTTAAACTTCTCCTCGATCAGGTGATTAGCGATCCGGGAGTTTAGTTTTTGTGAGGTTTCTTCAAAATACTTGTCAGTAAAATACAACGTGATAAAGGTGTAACTCAACCCAACGGCAAGGATCAGCATCAGGAAGGTTCCGATGATTTTGTAGGTCAGGCGTTGCGAGATGGTTTTTGACTTCTTCATGTGTATGTAATTTGGCTTTTAGCTCTTAGCCTTTGGCTTTTTGATGATTTGACTTCATCATTTTTAAATCTTTCATCATTTTGTCTATAGCCTTTACTTGCCTATTGCTAATTGCCTACCGCCTATTAAGATAATTGGGTTGAGGCTACGTGTGCGGACGGCTAGTCCCCGGCAACATGGTCATTTCATGTTAGGGTTGTGCAAGGTCTTCGTTAAACTTATAGCCCACACCCCAGGTTGTCAGAATGTATTTGGGGTTAGCCATGTCAGGTTCTATTTTGGCTCTTAACCTATTGATATGTGAGTTTACCGTATGTTCATAACCTTCAAAGTCATAGCCCCAGATCAGGCTGAGTAGTCTGGCTCGATTGTAGCTTTTTCCGGGGTTTGAGGCCATCAACACCAGCAACTCAAACTCTTTTGGCGAAAGGTCTATTTTTTGACCGCATATCAACACTTTCCGCTTGTCAATGTCAATAAACAGATCATCAAAGGCCAGCGTTTTGGCATTGCCTTCGAGAAGTGACTCACGGATCATCCTGGTTCTTCGAAAAATGGCCTTAACCCGCGCAATAAACTCCCGCACACTGAATGGCTTTACCATGTAGTCATCGGCTCCTACTTCCAGCCCCAGAACCCTGTCTATTTCCTCAGATTTGGCCGTAAGCATCAGTACTGGAGTATTGATATTTCGGCCCCTGAGTTTTTGGCAGATCTCAATCCCATCCAAAGATGGCAGCATGATATCCAGGATGATAAGATCCGCATGTTCGGAGGAGATTGACTCAAAGCCTTGCTGGCCGTCCTGATAAGATACTACCTCGCATGAAAGGTCCTTCAGGTGGATTTCCAAAAGATTACAGATCTCCTGATCGTCTTCAATGATGACAACCTTACGCTTATCCATAGTGCTTGCAATTAAATGACTAATTATCACAAAAAAGTCACAAAGGATCCTGAACCCCTATCTTTTGCCATGAGAATCTGGTACCAAAGTCGCAGCGGTTACCTGATGAAGGCAACTTTTCAGGCTGTTTGAGAGGTATCTTAAAGCAGCATCCTGTGATAAAAAGTTTAACTCTCCGTGATGTCTGCATAATCTTTTTATGCTTGGTTTGTGTAATTGAGATCAATGGTGTGTTTTTCTGATAAATGAATATCTGTTAATTCTGAAAGCCTGCCTTACTAATGGGGTGGGTTTTTTTTGATTAGGGATTTTTCAGTAAAATGACCGTTTGCTGACAATACCTGAGGTGATTAAGTGTACATTATGTAAATTAGTTGATTATGAGATACTTGCTAGGTGTAGCCATATTGAGTTTTTTATTTCTTGCTTCCTGTGTAGAATCAGATGTTACTAAGGACGATGATGATGCGGGACCGATGATCGAAATAGATGATGCGGCGCCTGCTGTAATGGTGGGAAGTACATTGCAACTCACTGCTCATTATCTGGATAATGGTGTTGAAAAAGAAGTGGATTTTGAGTGGGCTAGTGACAGTGAGCATGCTACCGTGGATGGAAACGGGCTGGTGACGGGTATATCTAAAGGCGCAGCTAGTATTACAGCATCTTATGAAGGCACAACCAGTCCATCACATGATATTCAGGTGGTCACCGATCCGAATGAGATTGCCAGTGTGGAAATCTCTACACCCAAGACGAATTTGGACGTAGGTGAAGAGATACAGCTCAACATTGAAGCTAAAAATCTGGATGGAGGAGTTGTTGAGATCATGTCTGAAATTACATGGGAATCTTCCGCTTCGGGGGTCATTTCTGTAGACACAGAAGGTCTGGTAACTGCTCATATGGACGGGAGTGCTGAGATCACTGCTACAGTGGATGAGGTGACAAGTAAGCCCCTTATGCTCACTGTAGGGGACCAGGCCCGATCCGGGACCTTTGTTGAGAACGGGTATACAGCGGAAGGAACTGCCACCCTGATGTATGATCAAAGTGGTGACCTTATTCTCACTTTTAGCAGCGACTTCAAGACAAGTTTTGCCCTGGGGACTTTCATTTATTTGAGTAACAGCATAGATGGTGGAGAGACAAGAGCCAATGGACTGGAGCTGGAAGAGATCACTACCAATGGCGCAAAAGAGTTTAATGTATCCGCAGTTGATTCTGGTGTGACGATCAATACTTACGATTACGTGATTATCTTGTGTAAACCTGCCAGTATTACCTTTGGATATGCTGAACTTATGCCTTGACCAAAAAATGGAAAAAATTAAATTATTACTGCTGTCCCTTGCTTTCCTGGTAGTTACCCAAAATGTTTTTGGCGGAGGAGGATGGACCTACCAAAAAGGAAAAGGGTATTTTAAGCTTTCACAAAATGTGATCAGGGCAAATGCCTATTTCGGCCCGACCGGAGATGTGGTGGATCTGCCACAGAAGATCAGTCTTTACACCACCAGTCTTTATGGAGAATATGGTATCACAGATCGGCTGACCGCTGTGGCCTATGTACCTTTTTTTGTGCGTGCTACTTTGAATCAGCTGGAGAATCCTTCCGGGATGGTAGTTTCGGAAGGAGATGAGGTCAACTCATTTGGGGATACGGACATTGGTCTTAAATATGGCTTCTTCCAGGATAAGCCTGTGGTAATGGCAGTAAGTCTGATGTTTGGATTACCATTTGGATATTCAGAGGTCAGTTCAGAACGAATCCTGCAGACGGGTGACGGAGAGTTTAATCAGATGATCAAAGTGGAGGCTAGTCGTTCTTTTCATCCTGTTCCTGTTTATGTAAGTGCACTTGTGGCATTTAACAATCGCACAAATGGCTTTTCTGAAGAGTATCATTATGGTCTGGAAGTGGGCTATACCCTCGATCGGTTTTATGCGAACATAAAACTCCATAGCAGGAATTCTTTTAACAATAGTCCGGATAATGCCAACCAGTCCAATACTGGGTTTGCGAATAATACGGAGTACTTCAGTTTTACCCCTGAGATCGCTTATTCGATAAAGGAGAATTGGGGAGTTACTGCTTCCGCCGGTTTTGCTTTCTCCGGAAGGAAGAATCTCGCCTCACCCAATTTAGGAATAGGGGTATTTATGGAGCTTTGATTATTTATCTATTTTTTCAAAATGCAATACTCAACCCAAAATATGGCTGTACATATTTGGTGGCTTTAAACTCCCCTTCATCATTTTGTTCCCAATAATAATAATAGTCCACCCCTGCGGCCAGGAATTTATTCATGTGATAGATAAACCGCAGCTTTGCCAGTGATCGCCTGTCGAAGGTAAATGCATCTCCAAGGTCATCCAGGTTTCCTTTGATGTAGCTACCGTGTAATGAAATCTTGTCTGCAAGCCGCTCCAGATCGGCGTGGACACGTACGGTGGCCGGGGATTCTGCTGAAATATTATCCGGGATCATGAGACTGCCTCCCAATTGTACCTTCTTAAGGATGTGACCGGTAAGACTTCCGTAGATCCCGCTCATTTCTTCAGCATAAAGTAGTGAAAAAATTCGCTCGTCTTTATTGATCTCATAGGTAGCATCAAAGAACTGCGGCAAATAATGCTCGGAATAGTTGAGGCGCTCGATGCGTACATCAGTAGAAAGCAGGTCAGCAATGAAGTGGAACCTGAAGTTCATCCCTACACTGAAACCTGTACCGTCCTGAAAGCCATCCTCCAGGGCAGGAGCTGTGAAAAAGTTAGCCAACTGATCGAGAGCGTCAGATTGCACTTTCAGCTTACTATAAGTTGCAAAGAGGTCGACCTGAATGAATGGAACACGCAGCAAAGTTAATCCTGCATCCACACCAAAGGCTCCAATACCATCTTTAGTGAGCTCATAGGTGGAAGCACTATCACTCCTGGTGAGTTTTGTTTGGTCTCTGTCTCGAATGAAAGTAGTACCAACCTCGAATGTTCGAACGATCGGGATGGAAGTCCACGCCATTGGTCGTACGTACGGTCGAACGGCCAGTAGATTCATGGAAGTGAAGTTGAAATCACTGTAAAGTCCATCTATACCCACCAGACCTTTTAGATTGAAGTCATAATGAAGACCCACTTTTCGTTTTTCGAAGCTGGTGGTGTTAGTATAGTTATTTACCAGACCGCCGAAACCGATCATGGTATTGTTTAACTGGCCCACTTTGACATAAACCGGATCCGCTTTTTGTACACCTACACGCAGGTAGGTGATCAGCCGGGCGATACCCACACCGTCTTCAAACATCTCGGTACGTATGGATTTTTCTTCCAGTCCGTACAGGATCGGAATATTGAGACCCACACCCACTTTGCCCAGGTTGAGCTCAGGGTTGATGGTCATGCCTACATAATACCGGTCTTCTATCTGCGTGAAAGTGAAGCCTCCGTTCACGGTGCTTCCACCACCTCCCGAGCTCATTCCTGAGCGGAAATCCTCAACAGGTGGACCTGAAATGTCTTTTTTCTCTTTCTTTTCTTTGGTCTGTCCTTCTTCGGTTTGTCCTTCATCTACGAGCTCCTCTCCAGGATAAGAGTATTCCTCTTCCTCCTGATCCAAAGTATCTGTAGGAGTTACGGTACTATCTGATGGCATGCGAAGGGTATCCGAGGGCACATTGTATCGGATCTCCATCTGCTTTTCTTCTTGCAGACTATCTGAAGGCACATCCAAACTATCTTGTGTGACTGTGGTATCTGGCAAAAGGCCTTTTCTCCGCATTTTCTCCAGTTGTTTCTGGCGCTTACGCTCTTCTTTTGCTTTGCGCTTGGCTTCTTTTTTCTTGGCTTTAGAGTCCTCCCACAGGTAGGAATAGTCTGCGTATGGGTCTTCTTCCGTCTCCTGGGCAAGGAGAGGAGTGGAAAGATAGAAAAAAGCCAGGCCTAAAAATATCAATAACTTGGATGTCTTCATAGCTGTAAAATAATTCAAACTAAAGTTTAGGGCACCTCTAAATAATGCAAATTAATGGGAATATCTGCCTATTTAAAAAGAAAATATCTGGGAAATCAGCATACTAGTCCCTCCGTCACATTGAGTGACGCATAGGTGTAACGCATGAAATGGGATCTACACTACCCCCTGATCTGTTTTTTTTAATTGCGTTAAATAGAAGGTTTTGTAGTTTGGAAACGCTGGCAGCGTAAGTCCCACTTTCAAATAAGCTGACACTGGAAAGGCAGTAATGAATAGCTTGAAAAATCCTTTAACAAAACAAGTCTACCCAAGTTATTTGTGAACACTTCACTAATTAATGCTAATGATAGATCACCTAATAGAAGCCAGGAATGCTTCCATTGCGCCAGGGATGGCCGTGAAGCGTATTCTGCCGTTTCGACTCAAACGAATGGTCGGACCATTCATATTCATGGATCATGCGGGTCCGGTAAAGGTCAATCCCAATGAAATTTCCAACATGGATGTGCTTCCTCATCCGCACATCGGCTTGTCGACGGTAAGCTACCTTTTCGGCGGACAGGTGACTCACCGGGATAGCCTTGGAGTAGAGCAGGTCATTAAACCCGGAGAGGTTAATTGGATGACTGCAGGCAAGGGTATCGCGCATTCTGAGCGGTTTGAAGACCCGGAAGTACTGGCTGGTGGTGAGCTGGAGATGATACAGACCTGGGTAGCTTTGCCAAAAGAAGATGAGGAATCGGATCCCTCTTTTGAAAACTATCAGCCTGATCAACTTCCCATCTTTACGGACAAAGGTGTATGGATGCGCCTGATCGCTGGTAATGCCTTTAATCTCAAAAATGAGGTAAAAACCCATTCTCCACTTTTTTATCTGCATGTGGTCTTAGAAAAGGGCGGACGGTTTGGTCTGCCCCAGGGTTATGAAGAACGGGGAGTATATGTGGCGAAAGGAAGTGTGGAGATAAAGGGGAAGGGTTACAGTGTCGGGCAATTGATGGTGTTTACCAAAGGAGTAGACCCGGTGATTGTTGCCAGGGAGCCATCCACATTGATGCTTCTGGGAGGAGAGGCACTGGGTGAACGCCATATCTGGTGGAATTTTGTTTCTTCCACCAAAGAACGCATTGAGCAGGCCAAAGCTGACTGGAAGGCAGGGCGTATTCAGCTACCTCCTTCAGATGCTGATGAGTTTGTGCCATTGCCGGAGAATCGGTCCAGGTCGGCTAGTACTCCGGAACCTGGTGCACTTTCATAATTGCGCAGCTTAGTATCTTTGATCACTTCCACCTTCTGATTCCTGGTAGCTGCATCAAACATTTTGGTATAGCTGACACGTTGGCCATTTTTTACTGACACGTAGAAGTATTCCCTTCCCTCCAGCTCCACGATACATTCTCCAAGGTCATAGCGCAGGCATTTCACCCGGGCTCCAACTTCAATGGGATGACCATCCAGGTCCAGAATGGCGGGTATTTCTTTTTCTTTGTTCTTTTTCTTAAATAATCCCAGCATAGATTAAAATTCGGACCCAAAGATAATGATGTTGGAGAGACACACTATTCAATTAATTGTGCTTAATGCAAGATTTTAGTAGGTTGAGAAAAAATTACCGTTCTAAATATGAGATCACAAAATTCAATCTGTCAACTGTCTATTGCTATCCTACTTTTATTCATTTCATTAGTTCAAAGGTTGCTGAGCCAAGCGGTTTGCCGCCCAAGCTTGATCATACCTGGCCTGCCTTTGCCGAAAGTGGCTTCTGCAGGCAGGTTAGTGTTCTCAATGTTTGGGTTGAGCATCATGCTCATTTCGTGTGATGATACCTCTGAAGATTTAAATGAAATAACGATCGTTGGAGAGTGGGAATTTGTTGATTCCCGGATTGAGCTTTATACCATTGATGATATAGATCCTATGACTTTCTATGTTGAGGAATTAGGGTTCTCCGAGACAGAAGCAGAGGAGAAAATGGGTCAGATTAAGCCGGGGGTTTCAGATCATTCCGGGCTAATTTGGAGGTTTTCTACTGAAGATAGTCTGTATGTATCCAATGCAGATACAAGTTGGGTTGAGTTCTATAACTATGATCCGGAGCTTATGAAATTATCCCTCCAGGATGGGTCCTATGATGTATTGGCTCTAAATCTGGAAGAGCTTTTAATCAGGTATTATTTTACGATTATGTTACCTATTGAGGGTGGTTCACATGAAGCGGCCTTTCATACATATTTTGACCTTGAAAGAAGATATTAAGGCTTTAAAAAGCTTTTTCTTTAAGCATATCCCTTCTCCAGTAAGCCACTAAACAGGCGATTAGGAAAAGTACTGCATTCACAATGATGGGTTCACCTCTGAGTATGTGGGTAATAGCCGCGCCTATCATGGTAAGTGCCAGGCCTATGGCGGCCAGGGGTACGAAAAAACCAAACCTGCGAACAAACATCGGAGCGATCAACCCAATAGCTCCGAGTATCTCTAAGGCTGCGATGACCTTGATCTGTAGTGGTGTGAAGTCATTGATCCATTCCAAGCCCTCTATGGCAAGTAGCTGTTCATAAGGGGTAAATAGCCTAAAACTCGCCCCAAATAAAAATGACAGGGCCAGTAGCCCCTGTACGATCCATTTTACAATTTTCATAGTCTGATTCCTGAGTGGTTTTTTTAGATGCAATTTAATTCTAAAAGCAATTTCCTGACAATCAAAACTCAACTTGTCGTAAACCGCCCCCATTTTAGACGCAAATGCACAATAAATATTTTATGGTTTTACCTGACCTTTGATCAGGAAAGTTAAAATAATTCGGCACAGGATTGTATGTCGCTTTTAGAGATACGGAAGGAAACCGCAGCAGTAATTTTACAACCTAAAATGTAACTTATAAAATGAATGAAGTGAAACTAACCATCCCTGAGGATTGTGGTAATGCTCCCAGAAAAGCCTTTTTGAGGGATTTCAATATTGCTTTTGCAAAATGCGATGTGGAGTTTATCACCGGATCGGTAGCAGATGATATTGAGTGGAATATCTATGGAGATAAGCGGATCATTGGAAAGACGTCTTTTGATAAAGTCGTGGCTGAAATGGCCTGTTACAGGCCCGAGGGTTTGATCATTCACCGGATCATAACGCACGGTAAAGAAGCTACGGTAAATGGAGAAGTCATCATGGAAGGGAAGCGATATGCCTTTTGTGATGTGTACGAATTTGTGAGCGCCGGAAAGAACATCATTAAGCGGATGGATTCTTATGTACTTCGTGCTGAATTTAGTTAACGATTAAACTTCTAAGACATGAAATTTAAAACTGTAGATGAATATTTCAAACAAGCTCCTGAGGAAGCTCTGGCTCACCTGGAGGAGATACGAAAAATACTCCGGGAAGCACTCCCGGAAGCCGAAGAGGTGATCAGCTATAATATGCCTGCTTTTAAGCAGGAGAAAGTGCTGGTGTACTATGCGGCAAGTCGTCATCATCTGGGATTTTATCCCACACCTTCACCTATTGATAAATTTGAGAGTGCGCTTAGTGATTACAAATTTTCAAAAGGCGCCGTTCAATTCCCTTACAACAAACCTTTGCCTGTAAAGCTGATCACTGATATGGCGAAGTTGAGGTTGGAGGAGGTTGTAGAAAGGTGAAACAGGTGAGTTTTTCAAAATATCATTAAACCACCTTGATCAGATAGTAATTCTTTTTCCCTTTTTGCGCCAGCAGGTATTTGCCTTGCAGGAGCTTAAAGTCCACTGCATCTTCAGCAGAGCTAAGCTTTTGTTTGTTAATGCTGACGCCTCCTTGCTTGATCATTCGCCGAGCTTCCCCTTTGGAGGGAAACACCATTCCACCAGTCAGTTCACTCAAAAGGTCGGTTACGTTGGCCGCACCTTCAAACTGAGATTTGCTGATCTCTGCCTGAGGCACACCTTCAAAGACTTGTAGTAAAGTTTTTTCTTTGATGGACCCTAATTCTTCCGTAGCAGATTTTCCGAAAAGGATCTCCGATGCCCTGATAGCTGTATCCAACTCTTCCTGTGAATGCACGCGTACGGTAACTTCCTCGGCAAGCGCTTTTTGCAGCGTTCGTTGGTGGGGAGCTTCCCGGTGTTCCGTGATCAGGCTTTCGATCTCTTCTTTCTCCCAGGTACTGAAGATCTTGATGTATTTCTCTACATCTTCATCAGAAGCATTGAACCAATACTGGTAAAACTTGTAAGGGGAGGTCTTTTCCGGGTCCAGCCAGATGTTACCTCCTTCAGATTTGCCAAACTTGGAGCCATCTGCTTTGGTGATGAGGGGAGTGGTCATGGCAAATGCTTCGCCCTGGGCTTTTCTTCTGATCAGCTCAGTACCGGTCACGATGTTTCCCCACTGATCAGACCCACCAAGCTGCAGTTTCACATTCTTATTTTTCCATAGCCAGTAAAAATCATACCCCTGAACAAGTTGGTAAGAAAACTCGGTAAATGACAGGCCTGTTTCCAATCGGGTCTTCACGGAATCTTTGGCCATCATATAGTTGACGGAAATGTGTTTACCCACATCACGAATAAACTCCAAAAAACCAAATTCTTTAAACCAATCGTAGTTATTCACTACTTCAGCAGCATTTTCTCCTTCAAAAACAAGAAAATTCTCCAGCTGCTTTTTGACGCAGTTGAGGTTGTGATTGAGTGTTTCTTCATCCAGCAGGTTTCGCTCGGCAGATTTACCGGAAGGATCGCCTACCATACCGGTAGCGCCTCCTACCAATGCTATAGGACGGTGGCCGCAACGTTGAAAATGCATCAATGTCATGATCTGCACCAGATTACCAATGTGGAGAGAATCGGCTGTAGGGTCAAACCCGATATAAGCGGAGGTCATCTCTTTTTTGAGTTGATCTTCCGTGCCAGGCATCATGTCATGGACCATGCCTCTCCACTGCAGTTCTGCTACAAAATCTTTCATCAAGGAATCGTTTTTTAAATACTGTCGCAAAAATAGGAGGGCTTTTGAATTTTACTTAGTGATTTGGGTATTATTGCTTGGTTGAGCCTTTTCTTGTCATGAGGGAACGATAGTACCTCATTAATCAACTCTTATTCTGATTTTTATTCTTTCATCAGGCTGATTTGTTGTCTATTTTTGAAGACTAACGGATCATCTGCTATGGGAGAGCAAAACGTCAAAGTTATTTCCAGCCAGAAGCAGCTCAATACTTTTACTCGTCATTTGCTGAAAGATATCCATGCCCTGGAGCGCATGTTGGAAGAAGGTTGGTTTAACGACAACCCCCTGCATATTGGTGCTGAGCAGGAGATCTGCATTGTCGATCAACATTACAAACCGGCTCCTAAATCTCTCGACCTGCTAAAGGAGCTAAAAAATGATGCTTTTACAACAGAGCTGGCGTTATTTAATATAGAAGCGAATTTAAAACCATTGATGTTTACCGGGGACTGCCTGAGTCAGATGGAAGGTAACCTTAACACACTAATGGCTGAGTTGAGGGCTGTGGGAGATTCGGAAAAACTCAATTTTGTGTTGACCGGCATCCTCCCAACCATCCGAAGGTTTGATCTGGAAATAGAAAACCTGACTCCACTGGAGCGTTACCATGCTTTACTGAAAGCTATCAGTAAAATGCGCGGTAAAGCTTATGAGCTCAGGATCACAGGATTGGATGAGTTGAACATTCGTCTTGATTCAGCCATGCTGGAATCCTGCAACACCTCTTTTCAGGTTCACCTGCAGGTCAGACCTGAAGATTTTGTCAGGAAATACAATATTGCTCAGGCTTTGGCAGCTCCCGTGCTGGCCATCAGCTGCAACTCACCTATACTTTTCGGGAAGCGACTATGGAGTGAAACCCGTGTGGCTTTGTTTCAGCAGTCTGTTGATACGCGGATCCCCGGAGAACATATCAGAGACAGAAGTCCGCGGGTTACCTTCGGGCAAGGCTGGCTGAAAAACTCTATAGTGGATATGTATAAAGAAGACATCGTCCGGTTCAGGGTTATGCTCATGGCAGACTGTGAGCAGGATGTCATGCAAATGCTTGACGATGGCCTTACCCCAGGGCTCCGGGCCCTGACCATTCATAACAGTACCGTTTATCGCTGGAATCGCCCCTGCTACGGCATTAGCCCAAATGGAAAACCTCATCTGAGGATTGAGAACCGCGTGTTACCCTCCGGTCCTTCCATTATTGATGAGGTAGCCAACGCAGCCTTTTGGTTTGGCCTCATGAATGCGTTTGATGAAGAGTACCCGGACATCACCAGGGTAATGGAGTTTGATCACGCAAAGGATAATTTTATATCTGCAGCCCGCGACGGACTCAATACGGACTTTACCTGGGTGAATGGTAAAAAGGTAGATGTGCAGAAGCTGATCAGGAGAGAGTTGTTACCAATAGCCCGAAGGGGGTTGGAGAAAAACAAAGTGGATCCACGAGATATCGATAAGTACCTGGAAGTGATCGAAAAGCGTAATGACAAACGACAAACGGGCGCTCAGTGGGTAGTCAATTCCTACACGAATCTGGTAAAGGAGACCACGAGAGAAGAGATCCTGGTTGCCATTACTTCGAGCATGATCCAAAATCAAAAGGAGGGAAAACCTATTCATGAATGGAAGCTGGCAACCCTGGATGATATTACCAACTGGCATCCATACTCGATGCTCGTTGAAGAATTTATGACGACTGATATTTTTACCGCTCAGCAGGATGATATACCGGAGCTGGTAGCGGATATTATCAATTGGAGGCAGATCAAGCATGTACCGATAGAGGATGATAAAGGACGTCTGAAGGGTGTACTGAATTACCGGATCCTGCTAAAGCACTACAGTGGAAAAACCCATGTAAATACGGGAGAAAGTATACTTGTCAAAGACCTGATGGACAAAGATCCGCCTACCATACATCCCGAGGCTACTATCCAGGAGGCCTTAAAACTCATGAAAGAGCAAAGGACAGATTGCCTTCCTGTAGTGAAAAATCAGCGATTGGTGGGGATTATCACCGAAGGCAACTTCCTGAATATTGCTGCAAGCTTGCTGAAAAGCCTGAAAACTGGTGATTCATAAGGCTAATACCTATTTTTACTAAAAATGGAGCGAATTCTTGGTGTCCTGTCTGGTGATTCTCCCGGTCCTCTGGTTATTTGCATTGCCGGCATTCACGGCAATGAGCAAATCGGGATCCATGCGTTTCGGAATGTACACTCATCTATTATCAATCATAACATACCTTTCAAGGGCAAGCTGGTGGGGTTGGCAGGCAACCTGAAGGCCATCGAAAACAATGTACGCTTTCTGGATTATGATCTGAACCGATGCTGGACAACGCCTATGATCCAATCCATTCTGGATGATACCTACCAGCAAGGAGCTGAAAATGAGGAGGTCAAGGAACTTTATGAAATAATCGAACGAGAGAGTGACGGTGATTTCCCATTAAAGGTTTTGGCGGACCTTCATGCTACTTCATCTGATAAGGGAAATTTTGTGGTAGTACCTGATGATGAGGGAGATCATCCGGTAGTCAAAGCGCTTCATTTGCCAGTTGTGATCGGGTTGCACAAATATCTGAGTGGGACCTTGTTGTCTTATTACCATGAGCGAGGTTATGTCTCATTTGCTTTTGAGGGAGGAGTAATAGGTTCACAGGAAGCGTACAGGCTACATACCTCCGGGTTATGGGAAATTCTGGACAGTGCAGGGTGTATTTCACACCACGATCATGAAACAGAGGACCATTATTACCGAAACCTCGAAAGCGTTGCTTCTGCTTTTCCCCGAAAGGTGGAGATCGTTTACAGACATACGATAGAAAAGGGGGACGGATTTCGTATGCTCCCGGGCTTTCATAACTTTCAGCCAATCCATGAAGGACAGCTGCTGGCACTGGACAACCAGGGGGAAGTCCTCGCGCCAATGGATGGGATGATCTTTATGCCACTGTATCAGCCTAGTGGAGAGGATGGTTTTTTTGTGGTAAAAGAAAGTACCTGATCAGAAATAGACAGTCCCTGTCAACTCTTCGGAAACCTTCCACAGTTTCTTTGCTTTTTCCGGATCTCTGGAATTACGATTGGATCCGACTTTTCCGGGTTTGCCTCTGAACTGTCTAAAACCTTTGGGTCCGTAGTATTCGCCCCCTTTGGCATCAGGATCCAGAGCAGCCATAAGAATCGGCTCGGCAGCTTTATTCGGAGGCTGAAAAATAAGGGGTTGGACCAGTTTTCCAAGAGCATTGGCAATGGAGGGAAGATGCCGGCCCAGGTTGGTGATGGAAACTCCGGGGTGAGCAGCTAATGACCGGACCTGAAACCCCTGATCATCCAGCTTTCGCTGAAGTTCATAGGCAAACATCAGGCAGGCAAGCTTGCTTTGTGAGTAGCCCTTTCGTCGGTCATAGCCCTTTTTAAAGTTCAGATCATCAAAGTAGATATCTCCCCAGTCATGGGCCAGACTGCTGAGGGAAACCACTCGGGATCCTTTGGTCTTTTGCAGTATTTCCATGAGCACACCTGTTAAAGTGAAATGGCCCAAATAGTTGACTGCCAGCTGACTTTCAAATCCATCTTCGGTCAGGGTATAAGGAGGAAGGAAGATCCCCGCATTGTTGATCAGCAGGTTAAGATGTTTATGTTTCCTGAGGAATGTGGTGGAAAATTGTTTTACGGACTGCTGCTTGCTTAAGTCCAGTTCCATAAACTCCAGACTGGCCGTTGTGTAAACTTTACTGATACGGTCTATGGCTTTTTCTGCTTTGGTTTGATTTCGGCAGGCCAACACAACATGCATATCCTTTGAAGCCAGTGCTTTGGCAGTCTCAAATCCAAGTCCTACGTTAGCGCCAGTGACTATTGCTGTCCGGCCTTTTTGCGATCCGATCTGATCTACGTATGATGTCATAAAGAAGTAATCCTTCCGCTATCAGTATTGTTTTTGGTTTGGTGATGTTTCGGGTCACTTATTTGACTTCCCAGAAATTATCGCCGCTTAGCAATGTGTCGAGATCTGCTTTTTTTTGAGATTTAGCATTATTTATTTGTTCATCCATTAAGTTTTCGTAGGTATAACGTTCTGTCTGGTAAAAGACCCCAAATGGCCTTGGAAGCTCTCCCTGTTTTTCCGAATAGTCAAAGAAGTTGGTAAGAATGGATGCTTTAACCTTATCGGCGGGGTCATGTATCCAACAATCCTCGGGGTTGTATTCTTCACCAAGCTTTACAACTTGTGGCTTAAAACCATCCAGACGAATACCATACTGCCGCTCAGCACCAAATACCAGTGGCTTCCCTGTTTCCAGGTATAATGTATGATCATCTTTCAGGTTTTTATCCGTAAATTTTCCAAAAGCTCCATCATTGAATACGTTACAGTTTTGGTAGATCTCAATGAAGCTGGAACCCTTATGGCCGTGCCCAGCTGCTATGACCTCCCGCAGGTGCTGAGGGTTGCGATCTATGGATCTGGCTACAAATGTCCCTTCCGCCCCCAGGGCCAGGGCCAGTGGGTTGAATGGATGATCCAATGATCCATAAGGTGTTGATTTTGAGATCTTTCCTTTAGGTGATGTGGGGGAGTACTGGCCCTTCGTCAGTCCATAAATTTCATTGTTGAATAATAGAATATTGACATTGAAATTTCTCCGTAATATGTGAATCAGGTGGTTTCCTCCTATTGAAAGTGCATCTCCATCACCGGTAATAATCCATATATCCAGATCCGGGCGTGCAGCCTTTAGCCCACTCCCTATGGCAGTGGCGCGACCATGAATGCCGTGTACACCGTAAGTATTCATGTAGTAAGGGTACCGGGACGAACAGCCGATCCCGGAAACAAATACTATATTTTCGCGTGGCACACCCAATGTGGGTAGTATTGTCTGGACCTGTTTCAGTATGGAGTAATCACCACACCCGGGACACCACCTTACTTCCTGGTCAGTGGCAAAGTCTTTTGCCGTCAGCGAACCATTGCCGTTGGATTGTATCTGCTTATTCATGGGACCAATGTTTTTAGTACTTCATTTTTAATCTCACTGACATGGAAGGGTAATCCCTTTACCTTGGAAAAAGACTGTACTTCAATCAGAAACTCTTGCTGAATAAATTTCGCGAGCTGCCCATTGTTGAGTTCCGGAACAACGATGGTTTTGAAATGCCTGAGCAGGGAACCTAAATTTTTCGGATAGGGGTAAATGTGTTTCAAATGAATATGAGCCACATCCTTTCCGTCTTCCTGGAGTTCACGAACAGCAGTTTCAATGGATCCGTAAGTCGACCCCCAACCCAGGACCAAAACTTCTGAATTTTCGTCTCCCCGTTCGAATGTTTGTTCAGGCAGGTGGTCAGCTATTCTGCTGATCTTTTCAGCACGTATATTGGTCATAAGCTGATGGTTTTCCGGGTCATAAGAGACATTCCCCGTTTCCACTTCTTTTTCCAACCCACCTATTCGGTGTTCAAACCCTTTCGTGCCGGGAGGTACCCAGGCTCTGACCAGGTCAGCATTTCGATGATAGGGAAGGAACTGCCCGCTTTCATCTTTGTTGTGCTCCTGAATTTCAACTTTTTTGATCGGTTTCAGCTCTGAGGCCTTTGGAAAACGCCATGGCTCAGCGCCATTGGCAATGTATCCGTCGCTAAGCAAAAGAACTGGTGTCATATGCTCTACAGCAATCCGGCAGGCCTCATATGCCATTTTAAAACAATCCTTAGGGGATGAGGCTGCTACTATTACCACCGGTGCTTCTCCGTTTCTTCCATACATAGCCTGAAACAGGTCAGCTTGTTCTGTTTTGGTGGGGAGGCCGGTAGAAGGCCCTCCACGTTGCACATTGATACATACAAGAGGGATCTCCAGAATGGTGGCCAGCCCTAAAGCCTCGCCTTTGAGCGCGATGCCTGGTCCTGAGGAGGCTGTAGCACCCAATGAACCTCCAAATGAAGCTCCGATGGCTGCACAAATAGCCGCAATCTCATCCTCGGCCTGAAACGTTCTCACACCCATGTGTTTATGGCTAGATAACTCATGTAAAATATCCGAAGCAGGAGTGATGGGATAGCTTCCATAGAAGAGATCCAGTTTACTTTTATGGGTAGCTGCGATCAGCCCCAAAGAGGTGGCCTGGTTGCCGTTGATGTTTCGGTACCTTCCGGGTGCCAGTTTAGCGGATTTTACCTTAAAGCGTGTGGTAAATGTCTCACTGGTATCACCGAAATGATAGCCTGTTTTGAGTGCTTTTATGTTAGCATCGATGAGTTCAGGCTTCTTCTCAAACTTTTTACGAATAAACCGAGCGGTATTGGTAGGTTTTTGACTGAACATCCAATAGATAAAGCCCAGGACAAACATATTTTTACATCGATCGATTTCTTTTATTGAGAGTCCGCTGTCTTTAAGCGCTTCTTGTGTGAGCTTTGTGATGTCCATGGCATGCACCTCGTATCCATCAAGTGACCCGTCCTTCAAGGGGTTTTCTTCATTGGCGTATTTAGCCAGCTTCAGGTTTTTGGAGTCAAAACCGCTTGTATTGGCAATGATAATTCCACCTTTTTTGAGGTTAGGAAGGCTTACTTTGAGTGCAGCAGCATTCATCACCACCAATACATCATACTGATCTCCCGGGGTATATACTTCTATGGAACCCAGCTTCAGCTGAAATCCGGATACACCGGACAGGGTACCCATAGGCGCTCTTATTTCAGCCGGGTAGTTAGGGAAAGTAGTTATGTCATTCCCAAATAGCTCCACTGTTTCTGTGAATTGGCCCCCGGTAAGCTGGATGCCGTCACCTGAATCTCCCGCGAAGTGAATGACTACCTCACTCTTCGAATCATCTATTTTGGGTTTCATAGTTTTGGATATTGTTCAGGTATTGAATTTACCCAGTTTTATCCACTTTTACCTATGATCTATGTTTCAAAAAACCTTGAGATGCATCAGGGATTTAGTCTGTAAGCTTTTTGATGGTCACTTCAAAGGTTAGTTCGGATGCAGCATCACCACGATAATTACCCTGGACAGGAAAGGTGTT
This sequence comes from Marinoscillum sp. HNIBRBA16962, assembly GCF_057801515.1. Taxonomy (NCBI): domain Bacteria; kingdom Pseudomonadati; phylum Bacteroidota; class Cytophagia; order Cytophagales; family Reichenbachiellaceae; genus Marinoscillum; species Marinoscillum sp. HNIBRBA16962. The sequence continues at coordinate 2,605,246 of NZ_CM173603.1, forward strand.
TTCGGGTTTGTAGCTGGTGGCCAGGGGAATGTAATGATCGGTCGCTAACCGACCGGCGCTGGGGTCGAGCCCTACCCAGCCGCCTCCCGGAATCCAGGCTTCCACCCAGGCATGCAACTGGTGAGCTTCTTTCAGCCTGGGGTTAAAGGCATAGCCGCTAACAAACCTGGCGGCAACTCCCAGGTTTCTGAGCATTTGAATGAGCATCCAGGCCAGGTCTCTGCAGGAGCCTTCCTTTTGTGAAAAGCAGACATCCGGGGTAAGGACATGGTCTGTGTAACGTTCGTTATGCTTCCAGTCTGCATGAATTTCCTTGTTCAGAAAGGTAAGAAAAGTAATAAGATTTGAGCCCGATGGTTTTTTGATTTCCCGCACCCACTCGTCAATCTCTGTTCGGATAGAAACAGGTTCCAGGTAAAGTTCCAGTGCTTTACGGTGATCTATTTTAGGGTTCTCTTCCTGGAGAAAGCTAAATGGGTTGATATTGAAGGTTTCCAGTTGCATAGATACGTCAATCGTCAGGTGGCGGATCTTGTCGTTAAACCAGCACTGGTAATAGGCATTGTTTTCCGCATCAATCCGCTGGGACATACCTGACGGCTCAGGGTGCAATGTGATTGCATAATCTAAAAGCCTGAAATAGTTTCGGGATGAAGGGTAGAAGTAAAGGTGATGCGGTTCTGCAACAACCTCATCAGTGTATTTATACGATGTATGATGATGAATCTCGAGCTGCATTATAGGATGTTGCTCATTTCTTTACAAATTAACACCTTAAATGCAAATTCGCATCAAATAATGCTGCTTTATGTATACCGCTAGCTTTTGAATCAACCGGAGAAAAACGGACTTTTCATAATTGGCGGACAGGTTATTTTCTCCATCAGGATTTGTTTTGGATAAATAAGACGGCTTATATTCACCTTTTGGATAGACTAATCAACCAATGCCTAACCTTTTTGACCTATCTAAGCTGGACGAATCCGGTCTTGAGAATTTCAGACTTATAACAGATCCACTGGCGGATGATACAGTGGCTGCCATTCTTTCTTCAGGAAAGGAGAAAGATATAAATCAGGTTTTTATGAAACTGGTCAAAACAAGCAGCTTTGAAAAAGGTCAGTTTGCTGAGCTCGGACCAGATCTTTCTGAAGTTCTTGATCAATACTTTGTGACCAGTGGCCAACTTCCTGATTGGGCTGATGATCAAAAAATTCGAAAGGCGGAGCGGATATTTACCGATTTTGGCCCGGAGATCTTTATGCTGCTGAATGTCAGCTCACTCCCTATGTGCTATACCTGTGCCAAAGGAGCCTGGGTCCTGTATGATACGGGAAGGCTCATGGTGCATGAAGGGAATGTAGATCCGCTTGCAAGGCGTCTCATGGAGACTGCCCAGATGATCGTAAATGTGATGTCATCGGGAGGATTAAGTCCAAATGGAAGTGGGATTATTACCATTCAGAAGGTAAGGCTTATTCATGCCTGTATTCGTTATTATCTGTTGAATGGGAAGTTTAAAGACCAGACCTGGGATGTTGACCGTTTTGGTAAACCAATCAACCAGGAAGACCTGGCAGGCACATTAATGTCCTTTTCGCCGGTTATTTTGACAGGCTTGAAACACCTCAATATTAACCTTTCTGAAAGTGAAATAGAAGCTTACTCTCATTGCTGGAAGGTAGTAGGCCACCTTATGGGTATTCAGCCGGAGTTGCTGCCAGAAACCTATGATGAAGGAATGGGACTGGCTTCAAGGATATTGGCGCATCAGGCAGATTCGTCAGAGGCCGGCAAAGCCCTTACCAACTCCTGTATCAAATTCATTAATTACATCATCCCCGGAAACGCCTTTGATTATATACCTGGTTATCTGATTGACTTTTTTCTTAAGGATTTCTCTAAAAGGTCAGGAAAGGATCTTTCTGCATGCATTGGGCTGAAAGTGACCCCTGATCATAAAGACAGGATTGTGTTGGCAATTACCAGGTATGTGACAGGAGAGTTGGGGAATCTGGAGGAGCATAAATTCATTCAAAAGATCACCCAACTGTTTAATCGGCGGCTACTTCGTGGTATCATCTATCATTTCAATGGAGGTAAAGGTGTGCATTTTTTCCTGCCACCATCGCTTCAAAACGATTGGGGTCTGACGGATGAATGGGAAGATTTCCTTTCCAGCCCATCCCTGCTGGGTACCCGGTTGTCTTTGCAGAAAAAGAAGGAAATCATAACCAAACCAACCGCTTAGTTTTATGGAAACAAATGCTATTCCTGGACTGAACCGCCAGTCAACTATTGTTATTTTATTATCTGCAGGCTTATTACTTGCCTGGTCCTTTGGAAGTTCACTTTTGGAGGCCGGACCAATATCAGCCAGCCTGATAACTTATGCTTTGTATGTATTCTATTGGGTTTATGTCTATTTCACAAAGAATCCCCTGGTGCTCAGGCTTTTGATTTTCGGTACCATTGCCGGGATTCTGGAGCTTTTTGCTGATCACTATTTGGTGGACACGATCGACAGCCTTGTTTATCCCGGTGGGGAAGCCATGATCTGGAGCTCTCCTGCATACATGCCATTTGCCTGGTCAAATGTACTACTACAACTTAGTTTCATCGGAGTACTTTTGACGAGCAAGTATCGATTGATTGTAGCTTCAGTAGTCCTTTGCATCGCAGGGGGAATGTACATCCCTGTATATGAGCATCTGGCTAAGGATGCAGGCTGGTGGTGGTACAACATGAATGTGCCTATGGTGTTTAATGCGCCGATTTATGTCATTTTTTGTGAAGCACTTATTTCACTATCATTACCTGTGTTGATCAATTATTCGGAACATCAGAAGGTAGCAAAAACAATAACTTTGGGAGCGATTGAGGGAGTTTGGATATTTTTAAGTGCAGTTTTGGCCTACAATTTTGTAGAAATGATCTCGGGTTAGGAGGGTAAGTCAGAAGGTTGCCGTTATGTTAAAGTGTAAATATTTTCACTAAACATAGCCGGAAAAGTTGATACCAGGTTTAAAACGTCATGAAATGAAGGTTGATGCAATAGTTGATTTCTTCATACACCAGGAGTATTTCGATAAGCCAAAGCAACTAAGAAGAGCACGTTTGTTTGTTCGCGGATGTCTGCTGACCAGCCTTTTTTCTAATTCCTATATTTGGTTAAGCCTTTTCTTTGGATATGAGAAGGGGGTGTATCTGATGATCCTGAATGTGGTGGGTTTTCTGCTGCTCCCGTTTCTGGCGCGCACGAAGTTGCCGATCTCCTGGCTTGGGAATATTTACGTCTTCTTCGGAGCTTTTGCCATCATTGTCCTAACCTATTTTTCCGGAGGGGTCTGGTCCGCCATTTACCCATGGATTGTGGCCATCCCTGTTTTGGCTCTTTTGGTAGTTAACAAACTTTCAGCAGGTATTTGGGGAATTATTTCCTTTGGTTTTATGGTCTGGTTTGGATCTTTGGCCTACAATGGGGTCGATCTTCCCGTAGAGTACAATGCTGAGATGAGAACTCTCTGGTATATAAGCGTATTACCCGGATTATTACTGATCATCTTATTTATCGGTTTTGTATTTGAATCAGTGCAAACCAGAGCGCTTAACGAACTGGAGCGCAAGAATGAGATTTTGGAAAGCCAAAAAACGACTATCACCAATCAGTCTACTTCCCTGGAGCAGCTGATCGAAGAAAAGGAATACATCATCCGGATCATGGCGCATGATTTGCGAAATCCACTGGCCAGCATTGAAGGGTTTGCCGGGCTTATGACGAACAAAGAGTATGTGGATCAGCGTGAAGAATTTATTGACATGGTGAAGCAGGCGGCAAGTAATGCTCTGCACCTGATCAAAAGGGTTTTGGAAATGGATACGGCAGAGCAGAAGGGCCTTAAGGTCAATTTTGAAGAAGTTGATCTGGTGTTTATCCTTTCCGAACTGGTCAGGTCTATGAAAGAAATGGCCCGAAAGAAGCAGATCATGATAAACTTTAAGAATCATGCGGAAAAACACATCATCCATTCGGAAAAAGTTTACCTCACGCAGATCTTTGAAAATCTCTTGTCTAATGCCATTAAATTTTCCGATAAGGGTAAGACAGTGGATGTGGTCGTAGCAGATGATCAGAAAAGTGTGCAGGTAAGAGTGAAGGACGAGGGCCCCGGGGTCAAAGAGGAGGAAAAAAACAGGCTCTTCCAAAAGTTTTCAAAACTGAGCGCCAGACCCACAGCGGAAGAGAGCTCTACCGGGTTGGGCTTATCACTGGTGAAACGCTACGTAGATTTGGTTGGGGGTAAGATCTGGTATGAAGGCAAAGAGGGGCTGGGCGCTGTATTTGTGGTGGAGCTTCCTTTGATGGATGCCCGGCTTTCCTGAAGTTTTTATCAGATTGAAGAGAATTCTACTTTGTCAAGTTATAATTAAGCAGCAAAAGGTGTATGGGTTTGATGAATTTCATATAACCCTCATCAGCCCCCTTTGAAAAGAAAAGGGGGAATATTTGTATCAAACCCATACCCTACAATGATCATTCGTCATAACTTGACAAAGTAGGGAGAATGTAAAAAATTATTATCATCTTAAATACCAGGTAGTGGGGGTTTCACAACAAGGTAATAATCAAGTCAAAATGCCACGCCCAGGCCTATGTAATATGCTTCAGGAAAACCAGACCCTGCTCTGAACATCATCAGTCCTTTTGGCTTCTGATACCTGTAGCCCAGATGACCTACTCCGGAAGCTTCCCTGAAATCCCGGTCATTAGCCACAAAAAGGCCAGCACCTAAATCCACTTCAAGGTGATGGGCACCTGTACCGAAAAGATAGCCACCCATTAACTGGTAAAGATTGCCATAATAATCCGGGAAGCTAACATTACCAACACCTGTCCTTGCATAAAAGCCTCCCTTTCCAGTTGATATTACCCTTCTTTCGTAGAATCCTCCGTAAGAGAACGGCCCTGCGGTGACCAGGATCAGGTTTTTTCGGAAAGGTGCTTTATCGTATTGTGCCATCAATTGTGGAGACATCAGCAACATGGCAAAGAGAAAAAGAATACGTAAATTTTTCATAAGGATAAAAAATGGTAAAAGTAAACCTCGTGGTTTAGTTTACTTTGTATGTAAGATTAACGCTGTTAAACGAAAAATTGATGATACTTATTGCAGAATCGATCAAGTAGTAGTGGTGGAGGGAAAAGGTGTTCCTTTGTTTTGTTGATGTTGTCCGGTAAAGCATGCTGTAAGTTGAATTATTACCTCTGGTTACAATCACTGGGTTTATTAACTTTACCCCATGGCTGAGTACTCAGAGATTATTAAAGATTTACAAAAGGGTGTTTATGCTCCTGTCTATTTTCTCCAGGGAGACGAACCTTTTTTTATTGATAACATCACCCAGCATATAGAGCATAATGCATTAGATGATACCCAGAAAAGTTTCAATCAATATGTTCTTTATGGAAAGGAAATCGCATTCACAGATGTTCTGAATGTGGCTCGCAAGTACCCGATGATGGGTGAGCGACAGGTGGTCATCGTGAAAGAAGCACAGGAGATCAGGGACTGGAAAAAGGAAGATGCGCAAAATTTACTGGCATCTTATCTTGAAAACCCATTGCCAACCACCATTCTGGTTTTTGCATACAAATACAAGACACTGGATGGAAGGACCAAAATCTCCAAAGTCCTGGAAAAAAATTCGATTTTTCTTGTTTCAAAAAGGATCTATGACAATCAGATCCCGGACTGGATCCGGTCCTATGCCAGGGCCAAAGAAGCCAATATTACTGATAAGGCAATCATGATCCTTTCGGAAAATATCGGAAACAATCTCCAGCGCCTCGCTAATGAAATAGATAAGCTGAAGATAAGCCTGGCAGAGGGACAGCCGATAGATGATCTGGCTGTCCAGAAGTACGTGGGCATCAGCAAAGACTACAATGCCTTTGAGCTACAGAAAGCGCTTGCACTAAAGGATGAGACTAAAGCTCATAAAATCGTGAATTACTTTGCATCAAACCCTTCGGCAAATCCTCTGATCCTTATTATTGCCAACCTTTATGCGTACTACTCTAAGATCCTTCTGATCCATCATCAGGGAGCTAATGATAAAAACGCTGTAGCAAGGGCAATAGGTGTAAATCCTTTCTTCGCTACGGAATATATGCAGGCGGCCCGCAATTATCCGCTTCACATTGCTATACGAAATCTTCAGTTTATCCATCAGGCAGACCTGCAATCAAAAGGTATTGGGTATTCACCAATGAAGGAGGGAGATATATTGCGAGAATTGATTTTTAAACTAATGCATTGATACATTTTCCGGCATTTTTACGTTCAAGGCTTACAAAAGCAATTCCATCTATGCCTAAGTATATTCTATCAGGTATTTCTTTTTTTCTAATAATCAAAATAGCAGTTGCACAGCAGCCGGTCAGCCAGGATGGAGAAGAGCGGCTTTATACAAAAGCCTTAAACCTGTATAATGATCGGCATTACGCTTCAGCTGCCGGACTGTTTGATCAATACCTTGACGCAGGCTTTTCTTCTCATCAATCAGAGGCCTCGTATTACCTGGCTTACAGTCAGCTAAAGTCCGGAAACAAAACCGGAATAGAGCAGCTTGAATACTTCATCAAGACCGAAAAAAATCACCCCCTGGCACTCACAGGTTATTTTGTGCTCGGAAACCATTTTTTTGATCAAAAGGAGTTTGACGAAGCTTTGAAGTATTTTACAAAAGTCACTGAGAATCAGCTGTCCATTGCGGAGCAGGAAGAATGGTACTTTAAAAAAGGATATATCTATCTGATAACGGAAGATCAGCGGGGAGCTCAGCAGGCTTTTGAACGGACAGTGGATTATCGGGGCGATTTTTATGAAGATGCATCGTACTACCTGGGACAACTTTATTATCAACAAAAAAATTATTCGACTACACTTACAGTACTGGAGCCAATTGATCAGCCTTCCTCTCCGTACTCAAATCAAATAGTAGGGTTGATTGCCAGCAGCTATTATCAGCAGCGCAATTACAATCGTCTTTATAAGTATGCTGATGAGCGGATGACTAATTCGGTAAACGAGGCAAACAAGACGCTGAGCAGGTTAGTCGGTGAAGCTTATTTTGATCAGGAAAAGTATTCCCAGGCGGCCAGAAACCTTCAGCGTCATGTTGACTTTTCCGGGAACAAGGCAGAGGCGCAGGTTTACTTTAAGTTAGCTTTTGCTTACTTCAAGAATGGCGATAACCAAAAGGCCATTGATTATTTTAAGCTGGCCGGACTTGAAAAAGGAAATCTGGGACAGGCGAGCAGTTTCTATCTTGGTCAGCTGTATCTGAGAACGAATAACCTTAACTATGCCTACAGTGCTTTCAGGCAGGTTATACAAAGTGGGGAGGATCGAAAAATGGGTGAGGAAGCCGCTTTTTTAGTTGGTAAGATCAATTTTGACCGCCAGCAGTATGCAGACGCAATTACAGATCTCAACAGTTTTGTCAAGGGAAACCCCAATAGTCTTTGGAAAAGAGAAGCTAACGAGTTGTTGGCACAGGCTTACCTTAACACCTCCAACTACGACCAGGCTATAGAGCACCTGGAAACCATCAGTAATAAATCCACTCTGCTGAAAAAGGCTTATCAGAAGGTTACCTTTCAGAAAGGGCAGTTGCAGTTTAATGATGCTCGTTTCCGGGAAGCTGCCAGAACTTTTGAGAAATCTGTTTCATTTCCGGTTGACGAAGAGGTGGCAGGTGAGGCTTATTATTTGCTGGGAGAATGCTATTCACAGCTGGGCAACGTTTCAGGGGCTACCTCTGCTTATGAACGTGTGAAACGCTACGGTGCGTCTACCTGGGCGCTGTATGCCGATTACGGACTGGGCTATTTGTATTACAATCAAAAGAACTATAAACGAGCGGAAGATTATTTTAACCGGTTCATAGACCGTGTCAGTAAGGCCAGCGACTATTACCTGGATGGCAAACTTCGTCTGGCTGATTGTAAATACGTCCAAAAGGATTATCGCAGAGCAATCGAATTGTATGACGAAGTAAAATCACAGACAGGTTACCAGCGGGATTATATCTTTTACCAGTTGGGACTCGCCTACAACCTGAGGGGGGATAATACACAATCAAGAATTGCTTTCAGAAATGTGCTCAATCAGGGAAGCTCGGCCTATGCGGATAATGCATTGTTTCAGCTGGCCCAGACCTTTGTAGAGGAAGGGAATTTTGAGGATGCTGCCAGCTACCTTAACCAACTGATCAGTGAATATCCGAATAGCAATATCGCCCCTTATGCCCGCTCCAGACGCGCCCTGTGCTTTTTCAACCTTGGCCAATTTGATAGGGCTAAAAGGGATTATGAGTACATTTTAGATAACAATATCAATCACCCGGCCGCCAATGCTGCCTTACTGGGGTTACAGGAGGTGGTAAAAAAAGGAGAGAATGTAGCCGGATTTGATCAGTACATGGAAAAGTATCAGCAGGCCAATCCGGATGATGGCAGCCTGGAAGTGGTAGCTTTTGAATCGGCTAAGGGTAAATACTATAATCAGCGCTATGCGGAGGCCATATCCTCACTAAAGAGCTTTATTGAAAAATATCCGTCCAGTGGGTTTAAGGAAGATGCTTATTACTTCCTGGCGGATTCCTATTACCGAAACCAGGACTGGTCACAGGCTGCTGAGTATTTTCAGCAGATAACAACATTTGATAACACTGCCTATCTGAGCCGGGCACTGGATAAGCGAGGAAAAGCACTGATGAATATGGGCAGAGAAGATCAGGCCATAGCAAACTACAGGAGGCTCGAGCGGTTGGGTACCACACCAAAAGACATATACCTGGCTCAGGAAGGATTAATGAAGGCGTATGATATTAAAAACATGTCAGACAGCACCTTGTATTATGCTGATCAGATCTTGCAGAATGACTGGAAGCCAGCTGTAGCGCAAACTATGGTCTGGATCACCAAAGGAAAGGTTTTTCTAAAACAAAAGAACTATTCCGCAGCTTTGGATGAGTTTGTGAAGGTAGTGAATGAGTCAAAAAATGAGCAGGGCGCTGAAGCAAAGTACCTGATGGGTAAGGTCTATCATGAGCAGGGAAATTATAAGCGTTCTCTTGAGACTCTGTTTGATCTGAATAAAAATTACGGATCATACTCCTACTGGATCGGCCAGTCCTTTTTGCTCATTTCGGATAATTATTTTGCTATGGATGAGCTCCTCCAGGCAGAGGCCACCCTCAACTCAATTATAGAGAATGCCAGCAATGAGGAATTTGTAAAATCGGCCAGGGCTAAGCTCGCCAAAGTGAAAGCTGCAGAGGAGAAAATTTTGGTTCAGGATTCTGTTAAAGAAGATTCTATCAAATGAGAAGAGACGTACTATTCATATTATTCTTTGTAATAGGCTGCTGGAATAGCGTAATTGCTCAGGATAGTCCTCCGGGTGGAGAAATAGAAGATGCCCAGATCATCATTGAGAAAGATAAGGAGCTTACACTTCCTAAAGCTAACCGAATCTACAAGAGAACCAATGTGAGATCCATTACTACCGAGACTCAGGAGCTGGAATACCAAATTACTCAACCAACTTATCGCTTTCAGCAATATGTACCGGGGTTTAGGTTTGAAAGCTTTGCAGCAAAGGGGAGAAGCAGTGCTGAGGGTTATGATAATTTTATAAAAGCGGGATACGGCAACTATAACTCACCGTTGCTTCAGGGGTACCTGGGGTACAAAAGTGATGACAGTCAGGCCGGGCTTTGGGTGAACCATGAATCTTTCGGGAAAGGGCCCATAAGGGATAAAGAAAGTGCATTTGGCTTTACCGAGGTTTTGCTGAACGGAAACTGGCAGGGATATGACCTGGAGGTGAACCCGGATGTGTATTACCAGCGAGAGGGATATTTCCCATATGGTTATGACCCTGAAAGCATTACGGATGTTGATTTTGATTATCAGGATCGTAAAGTCGGGGCAAGTGTTTTGAGAGCAGGTGTGCCTGTCAGCTTTACACCTTCCGATGAGTGGAGAATAAAGCTTAGCCCGGAATACCAATTGACAACTATGAAATTTCAGGATGAAGATCCTTTTAATCAGGAGCATTTGTTTAGGATCATGGGAGATGTTTCATTTGCTTTTGACGAGGATTTTGTGATAGGCGTAAATTCAGCATTTACTTCGCTGGAGTACACTGGTCCGGATCAAAGCAGAGGCATTTTTAAGGCCAATCCTTACATGGATTTTAAAGGCGAAGACTTCAACTTCAGAGGAGGTCTTCGTTTTTTCAAAGCCAACAGCAGTCCTGATTCAGTATCAGGGAACTACTTGTACCTGGATGCAGCAGCAAGTTATCAGTTAAGTAGTGGGTTTGGTCTGTTTGCGGAGTTTAGAGGAGACCTGGAACCCGTAACACTTAATAACCTGAGGATCCAAAATCGCTACCTTGAGGATAGTCTTGTTTTCCTGAACCTGGAGATCCCGGTACATTTTAAAGGAGGGCTGGAGCTGGGCTTTTCAGAAAAATTGCTGTTCAGGCCTTATATCCGTTATAAGTTGACTAAAAATAAAGCTGTATTTGTGCATTCGGAGCAGGATTCCTCCAGGTTTGCTGTCCGTTATGATGCTGGCAATTTCAATGAATTTTCCATTGGTGTGGAAGGTCAGTATATCGCAGCTAAAAGCACCTCACTCAGCTTGATGGCAGCCTATACGGCTTATAATCCCGGAGAGCTGGAGGAGGCCTGGTATTTGCCTTCCTTTGATATGGATCTAACTGGTAGTCAGAAGTTTGGGGATAAATTTACAATGGATATCAGTATATTTGTTTTAGCGGGAATCAAAGCGCCAGCCCCTCTGGTAGATGACGTAGTGAAGCTGGACCCCATAGCTGATCTTGGGATCGGAGGCCAGTATGCTTTCACCGATCATATCGGGAGCTTTTTGGAGTTTGATAACCTGCTGTCACGGAATTACGAACGGTATCTTAATTATCCTGTTCGTGGATTCATGGCTAAAGGGGGTTTTATATATCGATTTTAAATAAGATATTCGCCAAGTAAATTAAAAACTCATTGTTTTGGAATAATGAAGTTTTTGCTATCTTGGCTTTAACTAAATCTAATCTAATGGCTAAAAAGAACAAAGACGAAGATCCGGAAGAGGATAAAAAAGACCAGTTTGATGATGATGAAGATTTCGGTCTGCCAGATCTCGATTATGAGGAGCTTGATGAGGATGATGATGATTTTGACGATGAGGCTGAGCTAGAGGACTCAGATGATTCGGATGAATCTGAAGAAAGTGAATCAGAGGAGTCTGTAGAAGAGCCTGTGGGAGAGGAAGATCTTGGCGAGGATCTCGATATCGGAGATGTGGAGGATGTAGATGATGCGGAGACCGAAGATTGGGAAAAAGAGCTGGAAAAGGAGCTGGATGAAGAGTTGCAGTCCGGAGATGACTTTGGTGACGAGGATGACCTTTTTTATGAGGAAGAGTCCTACGATGAGTTTGAGGATACTCCAGCACCGGCTGCAGCAGCTGAAGAGGATGCAGGAGAATCCAGCGATTCTGTCTTTAGCTCTGATAGCCCTGAAGAAGAAACCACTGCTCCGGCAGCTTCCGAAGCTCCAAAGACACAGCAAACAGGTGGATTTGGTGCTGGATATGCACCTACTTATGATACCGGTGATTCGGGATCTAAAGGCAAATTTGCCAGGGTAGTTGTCATTGGAACTTTACTCTTTGCTGTGATAGCAATAGTTTTCTGGCTAGTGTCCGGAGACATTGGTGGGGGTGGTGATGAGCCAGAAAAACAAGTGGCACAGAATGAAGAGAAACAGCCGCCTAAGAAAGAGGAAACTACACCACCGGCAGAGACTACTGATACTACTCCCGAGGAGAAGGAGCCTGTTAAGAAAGAAGAACCTAAGCCTACACAAAAGCCTGTGGCTAAGAAACCTCAGCCAAATAGTACTACTCCGGGGCAAATTACTGTTTTGGAGCAGCGTACAGGCAAATCTTACATCGTGGTAGCTAGTTTCTTTGATGATGACATGGCCAAGGATCATGCAAGTAAACTGGCTGCCAGTGGCAAGAGCCCGATGATCATACCTCCATTTAAGGATTATCGGTTCTACAGGGTGGCGATTGCTGAATTTAACTCCTTCAGGGATGCTGAAGCCAGTGTAGAGAGCTATAAAGCTGAGTATGGTCAGGAGATATGGCCACTTAGATATTAAACTAACTTAGAATTGCAATCTATCGTATAATCCCGCGTTACAATCGCGGGATTGTGCGATTTTTTTGTTTATACCCATTGATAAAAACCATATGCTATTACAAGTAGAATCTGCCGAAGGGTTGGAAACCATCACTGTGCTGGAGCTTTTGCTCAATGGCGGTTACATGATGATCCCGATTATTCTCCTTTTTATTGGAGCTATATACATTTTCGCTGAGCGTTTAAGTCTTATAAAGGCCTCCTCAAAAACTCCGGAGGATTTTAAAGAGCAGATCAGGATGCGGGTGCTTTCAGGAGATGTGGAAGGAGCAAAGAGCCTGTGCTTCCAGACAAATACCCCGGTAGCCCGAATGATCCAAAAAGGAATCGAGCGAATCGGTAGCCCGTTAAAGAATATTGAGGTAAGCATAGAAAATACGGGAAAGATAGAGATCTACAGACTAGAGAAAAACCTTAGCATGCTGGCCACCATTTCCGGAGCTGCTCCTATGATCGGGTTTCTGGGTACGGTGACCGGTATGATCCAGGCATTTATTGCGATTGCTCAGGAAGAAGGGGCCGTAAGTCCCAAGCTTCTTTCCAGTGGGATCTACGAAGCTATGATCACTACCGCTACAGGCCTTTTTGTGGGTATTCTGGCTTACCTGGGTTACAATTACCTGGTTACCCGGGTGCAAAAACTTGTACACATGATGGAATATACTTCCATAGATTTTGTTGACTTATTACAAGAGCCTCAGAAATGAACCTGAAATCAAAACATAAAGTGGAAGCGGCGTTTAGCATGTCATCTATGACTGATGTAATATTCCTGCTGCTCATATTTTTTATGCTTACGGCTTCATTTATTACACCGTCGGGATTACCGGTAAACTTACCCTCAAGCAAGAGCTCTGAGATCGTCATCCAAAAAGTAAGCGTGACGATCACTGAGGATCTGAAATATTATGTGGACGATAAACAGGTAAGTATAAATCAGCTTGAAGCTCGTTTGAGAAGTGCTTTTTCAGGTAAAGAAGGAGTGGTTGTACTTCATTGTGATAAGAGTGTGCCCGTGGAGAATGTAGTACAAGTTGCGGGGATAGCTACAGCTTTAGAGGCCAGAGTGTCTATAGCAACCAAACCCAATTGAACCGATGAGACAGGATCAGGACAAAAGACATAAACGAATTGGCTGGATCACTTCAATAAGTACTCAGGTGATATTGTTAGTCCTGTTTTACTTTCTTATTGCCTGGAAGGAGCCTTTTCCTCCAATTCCTTCATACGGTATAGAGTTAAGTTTCGGGATAGAAGATCAGGGGCGGGGAGAGCAGCCAGTCACTTCTCCGACGGTTCCTGAAGAAACTGTGCAGGAAATACAGGAGAATAGTGAAAATGAGTCCGCGGACGAGCCTACCGAAGAAGATGCTGAAGCGTTTATTGATGAAACCTTGCCAGAGCAAACAGAAACCCCTCTGACCGAAACCCCCAGCCCTGATGTGGTGAAAGAAAAGGTAGAAGAAGCTGAAAAACCAAAAGAGGAATCTAAAGCAGAAGAAAAGAATGAACTAAATCCGGATGCCTCCATGCACAAAACTGAAAAAAGCACCGAAACAAATGAAAGTAAGGGTACTACCGAAGAAAAAGGTAATGAAGGTAAGGAGGAAGGGACCATCGATGGTAGGGCACTGATGGGACAGCAGGGAGCTTCTGACGGTGCCAATCTCAATATGGCAGGTTGGACCTGGGATACAAAGCCAAAACCTAAAGATGACTCTTCAGAGTCAGGAAAAATTGTATACAAAATTAAAATCGATGATTCAGGATATATCATTGATATTGAACTTCTCTCCAGCACAGTATCTCCAGTAGTAGAGCGCTATTACCGGCAAAGTGTAGAAAAGATCACCTTTAGCCAGACAACCAATACCCCCGCACCACCCACTTCCAGCGGAACCATTACCTTTATTATCCGTTCAAAATAATAAGAAAAAATTCCTTTTAATTAGGAAAAAATTCCTATATTTGAATTCAAGAATACGGACATGGTACAGAGCCAATCATCCACACAAAAAAGTAAAAAATCATTGAAAGAAATACTTTCTGGCCTGCATAAAATGGCCACTCGTGACAATTTGAGCGGAGTGGTGTCCGAGCCCCCGGTTGTTTATGCAGGTAATGAAATGGAGGCTATTTCTGATTATTATATTCCGGTTATTGCTGCGAAGGGAGTAGATATAGAAGCTGCTGAATTGATCGCCTCATACCTTAAGCTTTCTCAAAAGCAGATTGCCGGGTTGTTACACATGTCTGACCGTTCGTACAGGAATCACCTAAAAAACAACCAACCATTTAAGGGTATGGAAGCCGAGATGTTGATTACACTGCTTAACTTACTTCAAGAGGGTATTGAGACTTTTGGAGAGGCGGATCGTTTTGGTACCTGGCTTCATATGGAATTGGAAGCTCTAAACTTCCAAAAACCTTTTGATTTTCTCAATACAATTTCCGGTACCCGCTATATTCTTGAGTTGCTAAAAACCATTCAGGCCGGAGCTTTTGCTTAATATATGCTTTTGTATCGAGTAGTTGGAAAGCGTGCAAATGCTGTACTAAATGGCAGGGGTGCAGCCAGGTCTAAAGCTAACCGCTGGAACAGCAAGGGGACAGAAATCATTTACACATCTGAAAGCCGGGAGCTGGCTTTAGCAGAAATGAGCAGCTATTTACCGGTTGGTTTATTACCTGATCCGTATTTGATGGTTATTGAAGTTGCTGGTACCGACGATCAGATCCTGGAGCTTGATGAGTTGGATTATCCTGATCAATGGGATAAGGTACCTCCATCTCACAAAACCCAATTAATTGGAGATCTTTTTGTGTCCAAACGACAGGGTGTGGGTTTGCGGGTTAAGTCCAGGCATAGCTCCACGGAGCGAGGAAATGTTTTGCTCAATCCCGATCATCCGGATTTCGCACAAGTCATTAAAATAAAAGCATTGCAACCATTAAAATCGAAAGATGGATTATAATGAGAGCCTAAATTATCTGTACCAGCGGTTGCCGATGTTTCAGCGTGTTGGTGCAGCAGCTATTAAAAAGGACCTGAAGAATACCGTTCGTTTACTGGAGGGGCTTGATAATCCGCATCATCATTTTAAATCTGTTCATATAGCAGGCACCAACGGTAAGGGAACTTCAGCTCATGCACTTTCATCTATCCTGCAATCTGCGGGATACATGACCGGTCTTTACACGTCTCCACACCTGAAGTCTTTTACTGAAAGGATACGGTGCAGTGGAGTGGAAGTATCGCAAGATTACGTAGCCAGGTTCGTGACTCGAAACCGCGAACTGATCGAGGAGATAAGTCCTTCTTTTTTTGAGGTTACTGTAGCTATGGCTTTTGATTACTTCAGGGAAAAAGAGGTGGATATTGCTGTCATAGAAACCGGGCTGGGAGGGCGACTGGATAGTACAAACGTTGTTGATCCGGAGGTAGCATTAGTAACGATGATTGGTTGGGACCATGCGGATATGCTGGGAGATACACTTGAGCTTATAGCCGGAGAAAAAGCGGGTATTATGAAGCCTGGCAGGCCTGTAGTGATCGGGGCGGATCAGCCAGACCTTTTGCCGGTATTTGAAAAGAAGGCGATGGAAGTAGGTTCTGAAATGTTGTTGGCCAGGGATTATGTGGTGGAAGTAGTTAGTAAGGCTCCGGATCATCAGCTACTAAAGGTGGCCAATGGGGGCGAAGTGAGGTTTGCTGAGCTAAAGACTGATATCACCGCTGATTATTTCGTTCGGAATGTGCCGGGAATTTTAACGGTGTGTGATGTGCTGATTTCCGCAGGATGGGCAATTTCAGATAATGCAATCCGTGCGGGCTTTGATAAGATCAAAACAAACTCGGGGTTGAAGGGAAGGTGGCACATTCTGTCAGAGAAGCCGTACATCATAGCGGATGTCAGTCATAATGAGCCTGGGCTGAGGTCCCTGTTTGCACAGGTTGATTCAATGCCCTTTGAACAAATACATTTGGTTTTTGGAGTAGTGAAGGACAAAGACCTGGCAAGAATCCTTCCCGTACTCCCAGCAAATAGTGGTTTTTATTTCACCCAGTCTGACGTGCCGCGTTCTATGAAAGCTGCTGAATTAAAAGAAAAGGCGGGAATTTTTGGTATAGAGGGCGAGGCTTATGAAAATGTCAATGCTGCTATTCAGGAGGCTAAAAAGAAAGCCTCGGATCAAGACCTTATTTTAATCTGCGGTAGTACTTTTGTGGTGTCAGAAATAGAAGATTTGTGAGACAGAAGAAGTTACGATTTACTGAAAACGCTAAGCGGAAAAATATCGTGGAGCCTGGAAAAGAGCTTTATGAAAAAATAAAAGGAAACTGGAACCAACTATATTTTGAAAATGTGCGTCCTTTAACCGTGGAGCTTGGATGTGGAGATGGGGAATATACCGTAGGTTTGGCCGAGATTCAAAAGGATCGAAATTTCATAGGAGTGGATATTAAAGGTGATCGTCTGTATCAGGGTAGTACTTATGCGATCAAAAACAACCTAAATAACGTAGGGTTTCTGAGAACGAAAGTTCATCAATTGGAGAATTTTTTTGATCCGGGAGAAGTGGATGAGTTTTGGCTCACGTTTCCTGATCCCAGACCCAGAAAAAGAGATGAAAAGCGCAGGCTCAGTCATCCACGGTTTTTGGAAATTTACGAAAGACTTTCTGGTCCGGGAAGCTGGTTTAAGTTTAAGACAGACAATACCCAACTTTTTGAATTTACGTTAGAAGTATTGGAAAATCAGTTTCCGGTGAAAAAACTGGAGTACACCTTTGATCTCTATCAGTCTGAGCTGCTACACGAACATTATGGAATAAAGACTAAATATGAAGGTATTTGGACGGAAAAAGGTGAAAAAATCAAGTATTTAAAATTTCAATTTCAAGAAAAATGAGAAACAAAGTATTTCGGTCGTTTTCAACGACTTTGGTAGGAATCATGATCCTGGGGCTTTCAGGTTGTCTGAATACGGAGGAACCCTTTGATGCTGCAGAGCAGTTTGAAAAGGATCAGGAAGCTCTTACAGAATATATACAAAACAAAGGTTATAGTAATGTACAAACGGATACCGCAGGCTCTGAAATGCGATATGTCATTACTTCTCCGGGAACGGGTGACTACCCGATTGATAGCGACTGGTTGTATGTAAATTATTCCGGAAAACTTATAACCGGGAAAACTTTTAGTGAGGGTGATAGTGTTTACTTACCACTCTCTAATACGATCCTGGGCTGGCGAATTTTGATGCCTTATCTCAGAGAAGGCGGAGAAATGGTTATGTTCATTCCTTCTTATTATGGTTTTGGCCAAAGTTCTTCAGAAGACATTCCGGCCAACTCGCCCCTGGTATTTGAGGTAAAGCTGCACCATGCATTATCACAGTTTGAATATGAGCAAAAGAGGATTGATGAATACATTGTAGAAAAAGGGCTGACTGTAGAAGCAGATACAGTGGAGGGACTTAAATACATAATCAACCCGGAGGGTTCTGGTGATTATGTTCAGGCTACAGACCGGGTAAATGTAGATTTTGATGTCAGGTACATTCTCGATGAAAATGGAGAAATTATAGAGGATGAGGACGATAGAATTATCTTGCAGGCTGACGATGTGGCGGTGCAATTAGATACCTATTCTGTAGAGGGTTGGAAGATATTGCTACCGTACGCAAAAGTAGGGAGTACGATTACCATGTTTATCCCGTCAGATTTTGCTTACAGAGCAGGCGGTTCAGCAAGTATCGATGGTAGTACGCCACTGCTATATAACGTCACTATTAATTCAATAGTAGATTAATTGCCCCTTAACGGAAACTTTAAATTCAAGGAGTGGCCCATAGGGCCACTCCTTTTTATTACCCTATTTAATTTAATCTGGGCTTCATTACTTGAGCTTTACGCAGATGAGGCTTACTACTTTCTCTATAGCCAGCGCCTGGCTTTTGGTTATTTTGATCACCCGCCAATGGTGGCATGGCTAACCCGGGCTGGAACCTTCCTTTTCAATGGCGAAGTGGGAGTGAGGTTGCTTTTTGTTTTCCTTACATCTTGTTGCTACGGGGTGTTATATGCTTTGGTGAGGCCTGAAAATAAACTCTTTTTCTGGTTGATTGTCGCTGGCTTGTTCCCGATTCAGCTAATCGGATTTATGGCTCTCCCAGATGTTCCTTTACTTTTCTTCACAGTGCTGTTTTTTTTATTTTATAAGCGGTTTTTATACAGCCCCGGCATTGCAAGTATTATCCTTCTTTCAATAGCCATTGCGGGGATGCTCTACAGTAAGTATCACGGGATTTTGGTCGTCTTTTTTACCGTGATCTCTAACCCACAGTTATTCAAAAGTCGCAGTTTCTATGCGGTGGTTGTCCTTTCCCTGGTATTGTATCTGCCTCACTTGTGGTGGCTCTTTCAAAATGATTTTATTACAGTTTCCTACCATCTTTTTGAACGGGAGGGCAGGGGATTCGGAGTTCCAGGGATCATAGAGTACATTCTCGGATTCTTCTTTTTCAATGGTCCGTTTATGTTTATTCCACTTTTTGTGAAAAGTTTTAAAGGTTCTGTGACTGATTTTTATGAGAGGGGTTTGTTTGTCAATTTGATTGGCTTTTTTCTGTTTTTTTTATTCATGTCTTTTCGGGGCAGTGTAGAAGCAAACTGGACTTTACCTGTTCTGGTGCCAGCTATGATCCTGGGTTTCAAAAAAATAGATCAGAACACGTTTCATCAACAATTAGCTTACTCCGGGCTTGTTTTCATTGTTGTCTTTCGTATTCTTTTGCTATTTCCGGTAGGAGAGGGGAATCGGCTTTATGAGTTTCATGGACACAAGGAGTTTGCACAGCAAGTAAAAGGTGCCAGTGAGGGGTTGCCCATCGTTACAAACCGCTATCAGGAGGCATCACTGCTTACTTTTTATCTGGAAGAGTGGGTGCCGGCACTCAATATCAATTCCAGGAGAAATCAATTTGACCTGTGGCAAGATTCAGAGAAATATACCGGACAGACGGTCATGTTTCTTCACAGAGCAGCGGATGGGAATATAGTTCATCCGCTTTTTGGGCATTATCGGCTAAAGAAGGTTACGTTGGATTAGTCTTCTTCTAAAACTTCCAGGATGTCCATAACTTCACCATAATCTTTAAATCCCGGACGTTCTTCAGGACTGCCTTCCAGTTCTATGCCATGATAAATTGTATCCTCCGCTATAGCTGGCGCTGATGCTTCACTGAGTCCGTAAGATCTCAGGAGTTTTACTTCCTCTTGTACCTCGCTTAGTTTTTTTTGGATCTCTTCAGAGTAGGAAGGCTTCAGGCAGTGTATAATGATGTATTCAACCAATCCGGCGGCAAAGCCAATTTTTGAAGGTAATTTTTGTAAATCATCTTCAGAATCAATTATCAGTTTCAGGATGAGCTTTTGATCAACCTGGCTAAGCCCCTCCAGATAATCAATATTTTGAACTTCAATGTAATCCAGTTTATAGCTAGTTGCGGCAAGTTTTACTTCTGCTGGCTGAGCATTCTTAAATTCACCTGCAAACTGTACGCCGGCCACCCATTCGGAGATTTCCCTGAAAGTTTCGGGGTCTACGAAACCCTCCGTACCTTCTTCAAGGTTGAATCCTAAAATATCCACCATCATTCCCGCACAATACCGTGCATCACTCAGGTTATTAATGCTTCCTATTTTCACAAAGGTCTTTAAGCTCATTCTCCTTCTTTTACAGAAGGCAAAGGAACCAAAAATTGTCTTTTGAAACTCATTTTTATTTTAAAAAATCACTAAGAGGGAGATTGTTTTCCTTTTAAAGGAAAATAGAGGTTACAATTGCTTAAACAGTTACAAGGAACTTTGAAAGTTGTTTTAGTAAAAAGAAATTGTCGTTGAAAAAGTCACTTTCGAATATTGCTTATTGGTGAGAAGGATTTTTGTCAGATTAGTATAAATTACAAGCTGAATAAAACTTTTAGCTATGCTATCTGCCTTTCAGGAAACTAAACTCCGCCTGTTTTTTAACATCCTGGATTATGATCGTAACGGGTTTGTAGAGCCGGATGATTTTGAGAGTATCGGAGAAAATATCTGTTTAATGTTACAGATCCCGGAAGATAATCCGTATCATGATCTTATTTTTGAGGCCTGTCGTCAGGTATGGGCTGACCTGTACAGCTATGTAGATACCAATAATGATCAGAAAGCTTCATTTTATGAATGGCTAAGGTATGCTGATGATAAGATCGTAAATTGTGACAAGGAATCTTATGACGAATACCTGAATAAAGTAGTAGAGCACATTTTCCTTCTTTTTGATCAAAACAAAGACAATTACATCTCCCTCCAGGAATACCTCAACTTATTCATGGCTTTCAGGTTAGAGGTTCGTTATTCAGCAAAGGCCTTTACCAAGATCGATCTGAATAAAGATGACCTCATTAGTAAGGAAGAGCTTTACACAGCTGTTGAGCAGTTTTTTAGAAGTGATGACGAGTCTAAGAATGGCAATTGGTTATTTGGAAGCTGGGAACATTTGGTGGTTTGATTATTTTTTAACTACTTTTTTTCTTAAGATCTCATCGTTATGACTTAACTCGATTAGGTATATTCCGTTTTTAAGTTCACCTAATCGAATGGTCATTTCTTTGTTTGCATTTTGCATTTGGATGTGTACCTTTCCACTGAGATCAAAAACCTTTAATAGGCCGCCTACAAAATCTTGAGGCACTTCGATAAATAAATCATTATGA
This sequence comes from Marinoscillum sp. HNIBRBA16962, assembly GCF_057801515.1. Lineage (NCBI taxonomy): Bacteria > Pseudomonadati > Bacteroidota > Cytophagia > Cytophagales > Reichenbachiellaceae > Marinoscillum > Marinoscillum sp. HNIBRBA16962. The sequence continues at coordinate 2,626,316 of NZ_CM173603.1, forward strand.
AACGGATTGGGCCTGATCAATAGACCATTTGATAATGAAATATATAGTGGTTCTTCCACTGCAAATTCCGCCTCAAAAACTTCACTCTCCAGTTCACCATCTGTAATGGTGATCGGAACGATAAGGTTTCCAATAAATGAAGGATCCGGAGTTAAAATTGTACCAGAAGAAGTGTATTTGCTTCCTTCCGAAACAACAACTTCAAAACCATCTTCATTGTCTACATCGCTGATTTCGAAAAGAGAAGGCGAAATATCATAGGTCATTCCTTTACGGATAATAGGTACCTCTGTTTGAGAAAGAATGACAGGGGCATCGTTTACGGGATTTACCTCGACCTGAAATTGTAGTGGTTCACTACTACCTCCTTCTGCCTCTAATGTTACCTCAACATCAAGAGTGCCATAGAAATTTTGGTCAGGGATAATTACATTTTCATCTACAGTGTAGTTCGCGCCTTCTGAAACTGTAACTGCTATTTCATTAGGATTGTTTCCATAAGCCTTATATTGAAATTGATCCAATAGAAACTCAAGCGTTTCATCTTCAGAGAATGAAAGCTGACTGATCAGGTTTTCTAGTTGAGGAATACCATCTTTTAATATAACTCTCGAGAATCCTCCAATGGATGACTGGTTGATCTGACTGAAAAAACCAGAAACATAGGCCGTATCTGTGTTTTTTTTTAAAATTCTTGTTACCTCAAACCTCTCGACACCTCCGAATTCTAACTGAAAATTCTGATCAACAGAACCTGTTAATGCTACTTTAGCTATCCCGTTTTTTTCAACTTCATTAATTTCTGTGAATCTTCCTCCAACAATCAAATCCCCATTATGTATTATAATTTCATTAATATTGGAATCATTACTGGTGACTTGAATTGTACCTCCTACTGAGGTTCCGTCAAAACTAATTTGTCTTACGTAGTTTGGACTGTTGCTGTAGAAACCACCATAAACTACACGGTCGCTAATGCTAGTGTTGATGGTGTTGATGAGTTCATTGTACGTGTCATCACTGTATAATTCTGATGTAGCATCATTATTGATAATCTTTAAAAAACCAGCACCCACACCATAATCATATCCTCCAATAACAATATTGCCGTTTTGAAGGGTGTCCAAAGAAAAAATGTTAAAGGACGTTCCTTTAGATTCAAATAGGTTGTCAGGATTAAAGGCTTGGTTTAGTTGTCCGTCTGGTTCTACAATTGCTAAACTTTGAACTTCAGAACCCTGAATACTACTGAAGCTTCCTCCTAATAAAATGGAGCCCTCATTTAGTTCCATGAAAGTGTTTATAGACCCTGGTAGAATAGCAAAAGTACCATCAATACTTCCATCGTTATTTAGCATTGTGGTATTTATTCCGTTACCAATGACGAGAATTTTACCATTAGATAGAGGTTTTACAAAGTCGATATTCTCACTTTCAAAAGGTGTGTTGAAATCATTATCAATAGTCCCATCAGCATTTAACCTGACAATTGATGATCTTATTTTGCCATTTACCTTATAAAAGTCACCGGATAAAATAATCTTGCCGTCTGTCCGGTCAACTTGCTCAATATTAGGGATAGATTCAGCAGTAGGGTTGTATCCACTAACAAACTCTCCTGCAGGATTGATTATTGATACACCGTTAATGTCTTGTCCATTTAACCGGCCAAATGAACCAGTATACAGGATGGCAGTATCAAGAAGGTGAATCCTGGCAAATGCACTACTTGATATATTTTGACCTGTTACATTGAATGCCTCATCATTGTCACCATCCAAGTTACATTTCAATAAACTGGTTCCTCGGCTATTATAGAATGCTGCATACAACAGGCCATTTGATTTATCCAAAGTATGATATAAGCAGGGATTGTAACTTGAAAAGGTTGATAAGTTGAAAATAGGGTCAATTCCTCCACTTGAGTTCAGCTTCGTGATACCACTCGTTGCGATCCCATCGAAATTATTGAAGGGTCCGGAGATATAGATATTGTCATTATTATCGATTTCTATCCTTTTGATATATGAATCAGCTCCGTCACCTGGATTAAAGGATTGATCTATGGTTCCATTACTATTTAATCGAGCTATATATCCAACACTAATACCGTTTAAGACTGAAAACTCTCCGACAAGTAGAATTTTACCATCAGATAGAATTGCTGCGTCAATAGGGCGTCCATTGGTTGATATTTCATTGAAAGATTCATCTATCTCTCCATTAAGATTGTATTTGTTTGTTTTGACCATTCCATCTCCAAATTCAACCAGAAGAAACCCATCATTTGTTTTAATGGCATTAACCACAGTTGAGCCATACTTTGCAATGTCAAGTGTAGACAGACAGATTGATCCATCTTGATTTAACATCCAACCTTCTCCTTCTGCTGAAACAATGATCAGACTATCTCCATAAGTCACAATATTATTGACCGGGGTATCACCAATTAAATCATTAGGAGGGTAAAATTCAGTATCAGTTGAGCCGTCAGCATTAATTCTAAAAAGAGGGCCTCCAGGTATGTCATTCAGATAATTTATACTTCCTGATAACAGAACTTTGCCATCACTTTGTAAGGCTGATCGGTATACTGATGGGTAATCTCGGATCTTCACCTCAAAAGTCTCATCCACATATTGTGCGAATGAGCTAAGCTGAATTAGATGTAAAGTGGCGGCAATAAGTATTAGTTTCATCATTATAAATATAGGTTGATAGAGTTTAAATATATAGTATATCAGTTTTATCGTAAGTTTAATTTGGTTGATCTATATGTCATCGACATTTAGAATCAGGGTAAATGAATTTAAAATTCATAAATAATTACACTTAGCTCAAGGGTATTTGATCATGGCGACTGAATATTTTAAACCTCTCTTGGTGCTCAGTTTGGTTTACTAAAAACACTGCATTGCAAAGGGAGGTTTTTGATTGCAAGTTGTTTATTTCATTACCTTTGCACCAGAACGGGAACCTTTCCGTTTTTTTTGCTTTTTAGAGTACTTAAAAGCAATCCGGACATTTTTTCGTCCGAATATTTAATGGACGAATCAAAGTGACCAGTTTGCTGTTTCGTTTGTTAATAAATTTTGTCGAACCGTAAACGAGGCTTTCAACCTCGCGAAGCGAATTATGAGTAAACACGGAAGAATTCTTGTCGCTATGAGTGGCGGCATAGACAGCTCACTGGCTGCAGTGATGCTACATGAAGAAGGTTATGAGGTCATTGGCATGACCATGAAAACCTGGGACTACCAAACCTCCGGTGGTTCTAAAAAAGAAACAGGCTGTTGTAGCCTGGACTCTATCAATGATGCACGAAACATTGCCGTGAGTCTTGGTTTTCCACATTATATCGTAGATATCCGGGAGGAGTTTGGTGATTATGTGATCGACCATTTCACCAATGAGTACCTGAATGGTCGGACCCCAAATCCTTGCGTACTCTGTAACACCCATATTAAGTGGGATTCTCTACTAAGAAGGGCAGATAAGCTGGATTGTGAGCATATCGCAACGGGTCACTATGCCAATGTAAGAGAGGAAAACGGAAGGTTCGTGATTTCAAAGGGAAAGGATGAGCATAAAGATCAATCTTATGCGCTTTGGGGTATATCTCAGGAAAGCCTGAGCAGGACAAAATATCCATTGGGAAACCTTCACAAGTCTCAAATCAGGGAAATGGCCACAGAGCGTGGTTTTCATGAGCTGGTGAAAAAATCCGAGTCTTACGAAATCTGTTTTGTGCCGGATAATGATTACCGTGGCTTTTTGAAAAGAAGAGTGGACGGTCTGGAAGAAGAGGTGAAAGGCGGAGAGTTTGTGCTGGAAGACGGAACGGTAGTCGGTACCCATGAAGGTTATCCCTTTTATACTGTTGGTCAACGAAAAGGCCTGGGAATAGCACTAGGATATCCGGTGTATGTTACTGAAATCCAAAAGGATAAAAACCGCGTGGTTTTAGGTACTTTTGACGAGCTTTCGCGAGACGGCATGTACGTTAAGAATCTGACCATGCAAAAATATCCGACAATCGAGGGCGAGCGGAAAGATACGATCACTAAAGTACGCTACAATGATAGTGGTACTCCTGCAGTCATAGAGCAGGTTGGTGATACCATAAAGGTTTTCTTCGGGAAAGGAGTGAAGGCCATAGCACCAGGACAGGCTGCTGTCTTCTACGAAGGGAATGATGTGATCGGCGGAGGATGGATCAGTGCCAGTTTTCATCAAAGTAAGGAGAAGACAAATGCAATGCCTGAAATAAAAGCTGTTCGTTAATATAGGATTGGAAAAGTTCATCCATATGGTTTTTCTGTTTTTGGGGCATGGCGGGTTCCTGATTTCACCTGCTCAAAGTTTCGAAATCAGGGGCCTTTTACTCAGCTTTCAGCATGCCCGGAAGCTGATGATCCCAATAATTGTGTTGAGCTTGCTCATTTCCTGTAATCAGGAAGCTGATATCTCCATTGATCAGGGATACGACTTCTTTCCCTTAAGTTCTGGTCAGTACCGTACCTTTCAGGTTCAGGAAATACTTGTTACAGGTGCTGTTCCTGATACTTCGAATTATTTTTTAAAGGAAGTTCTGGAAGATTCGATTGTGAATGGGGGACAGGTTACCTATTTGGTCTATAGATATAAAACAACGGATACCACTGCGGCATGGAATTTGGATTCTGTGTGGACAGCCAGGAAAACAGAAAATCAGGCCATAGTAGTGGAAAATAATGTGCCATTTGTTAAACTTACCTTTCCTGTGGAGGCAGGTGTTACCTGGGATGGTAATGCTTTGAATACTCAGGGAGAGGATACCTATTATTATGAACAATCCGGAGCAGTGGAAATTGATGGCATGCAATTGGCCAGTACAATACAGGTAGTAATATCAGACATACCCGAAAACCTCGTGGAGCAGGATGAGCGAAGTGAGATCTACGCAAAGGGGATCGGTCTTGTCCAAAAAGATTATATTAGTGTGTCGTTTTGCCAACCCGGCTCTGGCTGTGAAGATGTGGGAGTTATAGATGAAGGCAGGATATTAAGTCAGGTATTAATTTCGTATGGAGAAGAAGATTAAGCAGTTGGTGAACGGGATATCCAATTTGTTACACCCGAGGTCTTCAAGAGATTTAATTTTGGTTGTTGGAATGATACTGCTACAATAGATAATGGGTAAGAAACAGATCAAGCCAAAAGGAGGTTAGTTGTTCAGATCGTAAAGTCTTTCTTCCAACTCCTTGATCTTTTTGCTTTGTGCTTTTAGCTGTTTTAGGAGCTGGATTTGGTAGAGAGTGAGCTCTTCGATCTTTTGAAGTAGCCTGGCATCCATTTCTCCCAGGTTGATCCCGTTTTCCCGGACCTCTGTTTCTGAAGGAATGTCCGGGAGGTGTTTATTTTGAGAAATAAAGGTTTCGGTTTCTTCCAGGGATCTCAGGTTATACTCTTCGTCAAACACAAAGTCTGACCAACCGGAGGCTTGTACTTTAATTTCTTGAGATTTTATCTTGCCATTCACGGCTAGTAAGTAGCCAGGGTGTCGAGTAGGTGTTCCAATACTAATTTCTCCATTCCTGCTTATTCGCATTCTGTGGGTACTACCAGTAAAAAAATCAATGCCAAAATGCCCTGATATATATGAATTTGTCGGATCTGAAAAAGAAGTAGTTCCGTCCTGGTAGCCATGAAAACCAAATCCGTATTGGTTTAAATATGCGTCATCATAGGTGAAATCATCGTTATTGTTCCTTAAAGTTAGTCCCGGTGAAGCTCCGTCAATGTTAGTTGCTTTGCTTATCCAGACTTTCGAAGATGTAATATCAAGCTTACCTTTTATTGTAGTATTTCCACCGCCATTTCCCAAAACAATTGAGCCTGAAGAATAATAATTCAAAAAAAGTGTATTATTGGATGGGCTATCTAGGTGTTTGCTGTACACTACACCCCAATTATCTGAATCCCTGTAGGCATATAAGCGACCCCCTTTTACATGAAGATAATTATTAAAGTATGCGGTCCCACTTACTTCAAGGGGGTGAGATGGATTAGAAACACCAATCCCTACATTGCCCTCATTATAATAAATATCCCCTGGAGTAGAGCCACTCCATTCAGCTTGTGCAATTAGAGTAATGGGAATAAAAGTGGTCGAAAAAATGAGTAAAAACTTTTTCATATGTTTACCTATTTGGATTCAAGGTTTTCGATTCTTTTAATTAGCTCGTTTATCTGGTTTGATTGCCTTTCGACTTTTACTTTAAGAAGCTTGTTTTTCTGATTTTCCTTAATCAAATGAAGTGTCAACTCCTCCACCTTCTTAAGCAGGAGCATATTCATCTGCCCAATCTCAATGCCATTAGCCTCCATTTCTTTAGCAGAAGGAACCTCCGGAAGGTGTTTGTTTACGGAGATGTAAGATTTGATTTCTTCGAGTGATAGGAGCGGGTAATCTTCTTCAAAGACGTAATCTGCTCCGGTCACATCCTGGACTTTGATCTCTTCGGAGATGATGTTGCCGTCTACTTCGAGTTTGGCGGAGGGGTCAGTGACTCCAATTCCTACATTTCTGGAATCACCATCGAAAAAGACAAATAGTTGCTGATCTTTATCATAAAACTCTATATCGCTAACAGAACCTCCTCTAATTAGAAATCTTGTTTGCAAAGATGATGAGGCGTAACTATAGGTTTGTAATTCCATTGTTGAACCTCCTCCAATGGCATTTGAAGTAATCTTTTTAGGGTTATTTCCTGCATTCATATCAATGCTGAACTTTGTTCCTATTAATCCTTCGTCCAATTGAATATTCCCAGCAACATGGAGTTTTGATGAAGGCTCTGCATTACCAATACCCAGTCTACCTGAAAAATATCCATTCTCATTGTCAGCATCTATGAAGAACAATTGCTTATCAGAGATGCTGTTTTCAATAGTCAATCTGTTTGGGGTAGTTCTATATACAAATTGAAGAAGTGATCCCTCTGGGTCATCAAAAATAATTCCATGAGGTCCTACATCGCCATTTTGACCGAGATAAATGGTTGCGACATCTTTATTAATAATTAAATTCTCCGTGGACTGACTTTTAGAAACTAAAATCGTAAAAAGGCCAAGGAGAAATGTTAGTATGTGTTTCATTTCTATTTATTTATTTATTTATTTATTACTGATTTGGGTTTTCATATGGGTTACCTCCATTTCAAGGTACTTTATTTTTCTACTCAATTTTTGATTTTCCTCACTCTGCTCAATAAGATGCAACGTCAACTCCTCCACTTTCTTAAGCAGCAACATATTCATCTCACCAAGCTCTACTCCATTAGCTTCCATCTCTTGAGCTGAAGGTACTTCCGGAAGGTGTTTGTTTTGAGAAATGTAGGATTTTACTTTTTCCAGAGAGAGGAGCGGGTAGTCTTCTTCAAAGACATAATCAGCTCCGGTGACGTCCTGGACTTTGATCTCTTCAGAGATGATGTTTCCGTCTACTTCTAGTTTGGCGGAGGGGGTGGTAACTCCAATTCCTATGTTTCCATTATTATCTATGCGCATTTTTTCGTCCACACCTCCATAGTTAGTTCGGAATGTAATATATCCACCCCCGGAGTTAGAGGAGATAGTTAGGTTGTGACCTTCATTACCTCCACCCAAAAAACCAAAAAAGCCTACTGCGTTACCATCTCCTCCTCTTCTAATTAGCAGGTTGCCGGAACTTCCTACCTTCCCAAGACTCAGAGACCCGTGAATATTTACTTTGTTTTGAAATTTTACCGTTCCAGAATTATAAAAAAGGGTCCCTTTAGACCATTGCCAACTGGAAGAATTAACTCCAGGTGCTATATGCATATAGTTCCTTCCATCATCAGGTGTATGGAAAATCCAGGAGTTCGAACCCCCTGATGCTATATCGTCAGGGTAAACTTGGGCATGTGTTTGAAGTGTGCAAATAATCAGAAATAAGGGTAAATGTTTTAGGATCATTTTGAGGGTGATTTTAATTCTTTGATTTCCATTTTTAGTTTTTTAATCTCACTATCCTGAAATAGTAGCTTTTCATTCTGCTCAATAAGATGCAGGGTCAACTCCTCCACCTTCTTAAGCAGCAGCATATTCATCTCACCAAGTTCAACTCCATTGGTTTCCATTTCTTTGGCTGAGGGGACTTCCGGAAGGTGTTTGTTTACGGAGATGTAAGATTTGATTTCTTCGAGTGATAGGAGCGGGTAATCTTCTTCAAAGACGTAATCTGCTCCGGTCACATCCTGGACTTTGATCTCTTCGGAGATGATGTTGCCGTCTACTTCGAGTTTGGCGGTTGGGGAGTTCACTCCGAGCCCCAAGTTGCCATTGGCATCTAAAATCATCTTTTGCTGATTGTAGTTTTTCCACTCAAATAATGGACGAGTGTTGATTGGGAGATTTCCTTCCAGCTTGGCCGTGAAAGAAACCAAAGGACGAGTTCCAGTATCCTGACTTGGGGACGTTCTTCCTGATATTATCAGGCTCTGACGATTATCCGAATTGTGAAACCCAATTAAATGCGGTATTAGTTGGCTTGATGAACCTGTGGCATTCTCTATGTTGAAATAATCAGAATTTGCGTCACTAACTGTAAACCGAGCAATCTTCTCATATGACGTTGCTTTTTGCCGAACATTCAATCGAGCAAAAAGATCGGAGGTTCCGATACCAAGATTCCCCTGGGCTCCTAAGATCATTTTTTGTTGATCATGGTTTCTCCATTCAAATAATGGTCTGGTAACTATTGGAGTTCCACTTTGTAACCGACCTATAAATGATACTAATGGCCTGTCCCCATTGTCGTTTTCCTGTGTTGTATATCCTGAAATGATGAGGGTTTGACGATTATCCGAATCATGAAAGCCAATTAGATGAGGAATAAACTGACCTCCCACTCCAGTTGAGTTTACAACTCGGAAATAGTCTGAAGCTGCATCGTCAACTGTTAAGTTAAGAATTGATTCGTAGCTTGATGCGTTCTGGTTTATGTTAAGTTTAGCTGGAATTGTGGAAGTTCCAAAGCCTATATTTCCACTACTTGGATAATTGTTGTTTTGGCAAAGTGCTATTTGTGATAGAATAATAAATGATGGTAGGATTAAGCTTTTCATTTTAACGATTAGTTACTTTTAAGTTGGGTGATTTCTTTTTTTAGCATTTTTATTTCTTCACTCTGCTCAATAAGATGCAACGTCAACTCCTCCACCTTCTTAAGCAGCAACATATTCATCTCCCCAAGCTCTACTCCATTAGCTTCCATTTCTTTAGCTGAGGGGACTTCCGGAAGGTGTTTGTTTATGGAGATATAAGATTTGATTTCTTCGAGAGGTAGGAGCGGGTAGTCTTCTTCAAAGACGTAATCCGGGCCGGTTCCTTCTATGATCTCCACTTTTACTTCTTCGCTTTTTATTTTCCCATCTACTTCCAGCCTTACCGAAGGAGTGGTGGTGCCTATGCCGATGTTGCCCCCGGGTTTCATATAAAAATCTTTACTATTCCCATTAGCGCTAATAGTTACATACTTATTGTACCGAAAAGCAGCTAATGGTTTAAAAGTGACCGGTTCTCCAACTACGGAGGTTCCTTCGGAGACGTTCAGGGACCATGCCCGCGCATTTCCGTCAAAATCCAGATACCCGGCGCTGGTATTGTAATTTCCCTGATTTATATCGAAGACGGCATTTCCTTGTGGATTACCTGAGCCTGAGTAGGATGCATTGATCATCCAGCCTGCCCCCTGACCATGTCCGGTGATGAACATTTCTGAGGTTACATAATTTGTACGTTCGATTAGGAATTTATTTCCATAGCTAACTCGGGCATCACCGTCTATATCCAATGCTACACCAGGATTAGTAATGCCAATTCCTACGTTCCCATTGGGAAGGAGGGTCATCACTTCTTTATCGGAAGATGTCCCATTGTAATAATTATAAAAAAAACTTAACCGGTCATCACCATTATCTCCCCATTGGATCTGGGAATAATTATTAGCATCACTGGTTTGAAGAAATAAGTAATCACTGCCGTCAAAACTTCTGATCTTTCCAGTAACTCTTATATCATTATCCGTTTGAAGTTCGGTTCCAGCACTGTTTTCTACCCATTGTCCATAAGAAAGAAAATTTGCAAAAATGAAAGGGATCAGGAGGATAACACGCTTAGTATAAAATAATCTACGCAATATCATAAAGGTTAGGTTTTAGGTGGTAATTACATGTTTAAGTTAAACAAAATGCGATCAATGCATAAAACGGAGCAATTTTATCAAACATTACTTGAAATTTAATATAATATCCGCTTTCTTCGAAAAGATTTTCCTTTTGTCGCTTTTTTCCGCCTGTTCACCGCTTGAATATTTCCATTCACCGAGAATAGTCGTAGCTCAAAGTATCTAAGAAAGGATATCATTTTTTTATAAATCGATTTAACCAGGAATCATGAAAAACACCTGCCTGAACTTTATGCTATTGTGTCTGTGCATTGCAGTCACGCAGCAGTCTCTTTCGCAAAATAAGATCACGCTGAAACCTTATGAAGACAAAAGTCAGAGTGGTTATCAATCCATCGTTTTTGAATACGAAGAGCGTACAGCAGGAGCCCCTGGCCAACCTGCCCAGGTACGAAAAGAGAGAAAAGAGTTCGATATCGAGGCGAATAATCCGTACAATAAGCTTGGACTATCCATTAAATCAACTTCCAATAGCGGCAATAAAACTTACTCACTTGGAAGATCCGGAGTTCAAAAAATAAAAGAAAAATTCAAGTTGAAGGACGATTTTCCTATCAGTGAGGATGCTACCCTTAATAGTTACAGCAAGGCCATCAAGAGGGGGGCTTATGCCTTAGTCAATTATACTTCTGTTGTGAGGTCACAGGGAGAGGTGCTGGAAGAGGCACGGTCAAGTACTTTAGTGGCCTTAAATGAAAAGGGGGAAGAAATATTCGCATTAAATGACCTCCCGATAGACATCTACAGTGCTAAAATATCTGAAAATGGCAGATATGTGGCTTTTTCATCCGGCGAGTATCTTGAGCATTCTACATTCAGCGGAGAACCTATGTTTCATATATATGATACAAAAACCGGAACCTTACATTATGAAGAAAAAGGGGAAACAAGTGGAATTGGTTCATTGTACGGAATGATCAGAATAGGGACCTATTCTCAAGATGGTCTTCGGTCAGTCATCTTAGATCAGGAAACTGGATTTATTTATGAAATAAGTGTCCCAGGTCCCAATAATCTTTTCATAGGAGGATATGGTTCTTTTAAATATAATAATGAACGGTTTTCTTTCGTGGACCTAAATCGAATCAAATGAGAAAGTTACTTTATTTCCTATTCTCAATTCTTTTTCATTGTTTGGTATTTGGGCAAAATTTAGAACTAACTTGGCAGTCCAGAGATAATAATGGAAATTACACACAAGTTGAACTCAATTCAAATCACATTGCCGGAGATTTTGGAAGAAGAGAATGTACATGTACTAATAAATGGCATGATGGTGTGGATGTTACAGGTGGTCCTGGCGATGACGATAGAGGTTATAAAATTGAATCTATAGAAGATGGCAGAATAGTCAGAATAGAAGGTGATGGCCACTATCACTGGATTGGCATAAGTGGTACTCGTAATATTGGGTACGGTCATATTTTCGATTGGGGGGATGATGAAATCTATGATTTTAGACTTTATTATTGGTCTGCTCAAAATACATATGTGATTCTAGACTTGGATCAGGAAATTGCCTTCACTCAAGTTGTTCCTCCAAATCCATTACCTAATTCTGACCCGGAAAATGAATGGACATTTACTTTTTCAGAAGGTGGAACGGATTACACCTTTTCTTTTTTGGATACAGAGGGTGCTTACACATTAACCAATCGAGTAGATGAGGGTCAGGTAATAGCACCAATGGGGGATTCTGGTGGTGCAAATCAAGATGGAACTGATAGGGATTCTTATGCTGTACACATTCACCTTTACTCTTTCGTGGATTTAAACTCAGCAAGTTCTGCTTATCAAACCAGAAGGTGGAGTAATTTAAAGGATCCATTAGAGTTTCTGGACCACACAAGCCCTGACTATCATGCTACTATTGAAGAGATAAAGACTGATGGGGATTATTATGTCAACCCCTCTTTCAGGTTGAGAGCAGATATGACCCATGAATTTGATGATGATGATTGGCAAGATGGTAGAAATGGTCAATATTGGGCAAACAGGCCGATTGGAAACCTCAATGCAATGTCTTTGTATATAAAAAAGAATACAGATGCGGATAGTGAATATGATTTGATCAAAGGTGCTTATTTCCGGTCATATATTTCTGATGGTTCAGTTTCTACCGGATGGTATGATAGAAGGTATCCAGCTCATGAACACCCTTTCAATAATACAGATGGAGGAGATGGGAATGCAGATGGTAATGCGGATTGGCCAACTACCAGTGGAATTGATATTGCGCACTACAAGACATCTACTGGTGCTACAGGTACAAGTGCCGGATTTGGACACCCTCGTAAAACAGGAATAGTTGGCTTTGCTTATACCGGATCAACCACAACATGGGTTAATTCGAATTACAATCCAAATCCAACCCCTGGTCCATGGGACGATTACTTTTTCAATGATTTTCCCACCAGAATTCATAAAGATGATAATTATGGTAGAGATAGTCCGCTTATGGCAGCGGAGATTAGTGAGGCAAGATATCCGGATGGTATTTATTATTTAAAATCGGAGGCTCAAAATGTGCATGGGGACTATTTTCCTGATGAAAATGGTCCTAGTACATTGGTGATTGACAACTTCAGACCTCACATTAAAAATGTTCTGATCAAGGCCAATAATGAAGATGGGCGAGTTATTTATAGTTCGAACTGGAAATATGAAAGCGCTGCCTTAGGGCAATACATTGATCATTGGAATTTACTGGAATCTGCGGATAATATATGGATAAAATTGACTGCAAGTGAACCGCTAGATATTGATGAGGTGGGTGTAAAAATTGAAAACATACACTCAGGTTTTATCGATCCAGTTGCAAATTCAAAGGACAATAGAGAATTTTATTTTACTCTAAGTTCATTAGGTTCAAATTTAGCTGAGGACTTGCAGTTAGTGATTAAAGGTCAGGACTCGAATGGCAATCAATTGCAAACTAACCCCAGTGTTATTTCAATTCGGCAAGATGCGACAAATTGGGTACCTACACCAGTTCCCGGTAATGATTTAAATCATGTGTTTAATTCTGAAAACAGCTGTACCCCTCCCATAGCCCCAAGTGGTCAACGTACGCTAGTTGCTCAAAGCAGTAGTTGTCAGTATGTGGACATAGAGGTTACCAAGCAGAATCCTGAGGTAGGTGAAGCGGTAATTTTTACCCTGGTGACTGGCACCTATTCTACAATTTCATGGGACTTTGGTGACGAAGCTGAATACTACGCCGATAACACCGATGAGGAAGAAGTGACTGTTTTCTATTCAGAAAGGGGTCCTCAGGATATTTCTGTTACAGTAGATGGAGAGGTGTTTCCATTTTCTGGTTTTATCAATGTTGGGGCAGTAAATCCCCCTCTTACCTTTGATATTTCTGCAGATAATACTACGGTAGGCATAGACGGAGATGTTAGTTTTTCAATAAGTAATCTGAGTGGTACTCAGGGTACGGTTACTTACCAATGGGATTTCGGGGATGGGGCTTACTATACTACTTCGAATTCTGCTACTCCCACAGTTTCTTACTCTTCAGAAGGATTAAAAACAGTTCGCCTGACCATCTGTGATGATAACCAGTGTGTCACTCAAACGGAAAGTGGGTTTATTTATGTATCCGGTTACCCAAATCCAATTGAGGCTTCAATAAGCGGATGTTCCGGAGGTGGTTGGGATGGATATATTGGCTTGACCGGAAGCTTTTTGAAAGGTGATAATATTCCTGGTAATGAAACCTATTATTGGGATTTGGGAGATGGAACTTCAAAATCTGGCTCCGTTATTAACCACTCTTATAAAAGTCCGGGACGTTACACAATTAGCTTAACGGTCTGTGATGCATCAAGGTGTCACACTACGAATTGTATTGTTGAGTACGATGAAGATGATTTCCCTGCAGTTCAGCAACCAAACTTTACTGTTAATGGTTTTGAGGCAGCTTTTTGGGTTCCCGGTGACCCCGAAACATGCTATGATGACACCTTTTACCCAATAACTCGTCAAGTGACTTCAGGCTTACCAATTACTATAAATGATGCGACAAAGGTTTTATCCGGCACTCATATAGAAGGAGGTTACTACGAGATAGTTCCTGAAGAAGGGCTCTGTATTGGAGGTTGTCCACAATTTTCAGGTGAGGGTCCACATTCATTTTCGTTTCCAGGTGAAGAGGGTGATGTTTGGAGAATAGAGTATAAAAAGTCGGGAGCATATTGCGATAACCAAGTTGTTGTATATGGTTATGTGCAAATCTCTAATTATGCATCAGATATTTCCCGGTGTTGGGCAGAAATTTCTGGTTTTTCATTAGGAAAGACTTGCTGGGATGGTTCCGATATTCCAATAAATATTTCACTCGGGAACAGTAATTGTGATTACGATTATGTAAGTGTAACTGACCTTACTACCAACAATGTCATTGCCTCTGGTAATGGAGCTTTGAACTGGACTTCAGCTAATACCCCATCCTCATTTCCTTATGAAACCCATTTGAAGGTGGATGTGCATTATGATTGTGGAGATGGAGCTAGTTGTCGGGTTATTGAGTCAAAGATATATGAAATAAAGTTAGACGGACCTAAGGATTTTGAAGTGGAGTCCGGAATGGAACTTTGTAAAGGTGCCTCCGCAAGTATTGGTATTCCACCTGTGTCAGGCTATTCGTATCAGTGGACAGGGGACGATACCCAGTACCTCTCATCTACCGCTGTTTCAAATCCAATCTTTACTGCCATGGTGGCTGATGAAACTTATAATTATACGCTTAGCGTCACTAACCTTGAATCGGGTTGTGTTTCACAAGAAAATGTTAGTGTAACAGTTGGTGGTATTCAACCGACTTCCACTATTCAACTCTCAACTAAAGCTGGAGCCGGTGCCTTTACCTTACCTGCTCCTTTTGAAGGAGATGGTCGTTCTTATGAATATCTATGGTCACCTGCTTCTTATTTGGATAATCCAAAATCCCCAAACCCGGTTTTTACTCCTCCTTTGACAGGTGGAACAGTTCCCTACACTGTGACCGCAAGTTTTAGAGACTGTAGTGCAAGTGGAAATGTCCAGATAATTGTCGAGAATGATCCTCCAAGTGACCTTGTTGTTACTATAGATGAATTTGGATATCCTGATTTATCGTGGGTGGATAATTCTATCGAAAAATACTTTGTAGTAGAGCGCTCGTTCGATGGAGGATCCACCTGGGAAGTTGTCGGAACATCTGATTCTGATCAGCCTGCATACCTCAATTATCAATGTTTGCTAGGAGGCAAGGAATATTGTTATCGAGTAAAGGCATATGATCTAAAGAATAACCTCATAGGAGTAACAAATGATAGTTGTGCGGTGGCAGGATTGAATATTGCCAAGGAGTTAGATTTTGAACATACATGGGCATCAGGCGGGACTCTGATTAATAATAAGAATTATTTTAAAGGAAATGGAGGAAATGTTTCAAAAGTAAATTATCTCAATAAGCTAGTCACAATTGATGGTAGATATTATGTAAATGGTTCAGAAGTAGGGGTTTTCTTTTTTGAATCTTGGAACGAAGATTATAGCCATTTTGAGGGGGGGGGCTTCACTAATCATTCAACAGAGAGAAATTTTTATCCAACCTCACTAATTTCATTAGATATTGGTGGGTATGAAATTCAGGTTTCCGGGGGCATAATGGAAGAACCAGATTCTTGGTCTGATCCACTTCTTGAAATCATTGGAATGAAAGATCCGAGTTATGATGTGGTTACTGGCGTTTCAATAAAACGATTTCACTACGGTGGGGTGCCAGTACACCCCAATTCTCCTGTATCTATGGCCAGGATTAATGATGATGAGTTTTTTGTTGCAGCATCATGTGATGAAATAAGCTCAAGCTATAGTGGAATTATAATTTACAGGGTGACAGGCGGTGGGGTTTTTAATACAACCCAAACTAAAACAATTACTTCCGGAGGTTATGATCTTAGCTTAAATGATATTCAGATTCATGGAAACTATTTATATGTAGCAAGTACGTTCTCCTTCTCCGGTACGTCTTCGTATTACACTAGAATCGATAAGTTAAACTTAAGTACCTTGAGCGAGGTTAGTACAGTATACCCAACAAATACCAGTGCTCTACCCAATTCAAAAATGGTCTTTAGAGATGGAAATTTATTTCTAATTAAGAATCATACTTCTAATTCATTGAAGGTAATTAAGTATGATCAAAACCTGAATCAAATATGGAGTAAGACAGTATCTTCAAGTGCTTCAGATCTTAAATTCAGATCCATCGAACCATTAGAACGATCATTAATCCTCGTATCTCAAGATAACTCCAATGTCAATGTAATTCTTATTGATTTTGATGGAAATAAGATTTCAGAAAACAGCATTTATGAACCGGACCTTGATTATCTGATTGGGTCTACTTTACATGGGAGTAATCTAGTGGTAGATTACATTAAGCCATCTGCTAATGATTATGGGCCTACTTATAGTATGGTACTTAATAGGGATAAAATCAGTGATCAGGACCTATTCTTATGTGGTTCAGATATTGAAGATTTGCATGAGACTTTCTTTGGTAATAATATAACAGTATCTCAAGGTTGCTCAGTGGATTTAGATCCTGGTGAGAGTCTCACCCTCGTAGCGAAAACCTTAGTTACTTTAAAGCCAGGGTTTCACGCAAAACCTGGTTCAAATTTCAAAGCCATCATTAATAGCGGGAATTGCGAAGATCATAATTTGACCTTACGGTTTGGTGCTGTTGATCAAGAATTTGCTGATATTTCAAATTCTGATTCAACAACATTCATGACAGTATATCCAAATCCAACTAATAACTTGTTTACTATTTCTCTTGAATTTACTGAAGACCAGAGTATGAGTCTCAGACTTGTAGATCTCATGGGTAAAGAGGTATGGGCCGTAGATCATTTGGGTGCATCTTTCCGGGAATCAGTGAATGTCTCAGACCTTCCTAGTGGTATGTATCTATTAAAGGTTCAAACAGATAAAGGAGTAGATAGGGTGATTAAGGTACTTGTGAGAAAATATTAACAAACCTGATAGTTAGAGGTAAGTTTGTCCTCTTCTTATGTTTTTGTTTTGAGTCTAATAGGTTTTTGATTGATCCTCCTTGTAATTGGCATCTTCTTATTTATCAAAAATAATGTTTAACCCTCAAACGGGCTAGTTATGTAAAATTATTGTTCAGTCAATTTGGATGCCTTAACTTTGTGTTTCGTTTTACCAACCCGGCTCTGGCTGTGAAGATGTGGGAGTTATAGATGAAGGCAGGATATTAAGTCAGGTATTAATTTTGTATGGAGAAGAAGATTAAGCAGCTGATCATATTGATGATCTTATGGGTCAGTACACTGACTCTTACCGCCCAGGACCGGTTCATGGTCTTTTTTACAGATAAAGATAATTCCGACTATTCAGTTGATCAGCCGGAGGCTTTTTTAAGTCAAAGAGCGATTGACCGGAGATTACGAAACAATGTAGCCATTACAGAAGCTGATCTGCCTGTGAATCAGGAATATGTAGATGGGCTGAAAGCTGAAGGCGCGGAGGTGTATTTTACCACAAAATGGATGAACGGGGCTCTGGTGCAAATGGAATCACCAGATACCGCTAATATTAGTGCCTTATCTTTTGTGAAGGAGGTAGAGTTTATTGCTCCGGGAGCCAAGCTTTCTACCGAACAATCCCCGGCAGTCATACCGGATACTTTTTTAGACCCTGTTAAGGTGGAGAATGATACTGACATTCAGCTGGCAATGATAGGCGCTGATAAGATGCATGCTGATGGCTACAAAGGTGATGGGGTGATCATTGCAGTTTTTGATGATGGTTTTGAAGGGATCAATGAGTACAAACCTTTCCAGCATATTTTCGATGAAGACCGGTTGTTGCTTAGCATGGATTTTGTGAAAAATTCCGGTAATGTTTTTCAGTATGATGATCATGGTAGTTCATCTTTTTCCTGTATTGCTGCCCAGTATGGAAGTAATGTTTCCGGTACAGCGCCTGAAGCAGACTTTATCCTTTGTGTCACTGAGGATGTTTCCAGTGAGTTTCGTATAGAAGAGTACAACTGGCTTCTTGCTGCGGAGCTGGCCGACAGCGCAGGTGTGGATGTGATTAATTCATCACTTGGATATTCCACTTTCAATAGCGATGAAATGGATTATATCTATTCACAGCTTGATGGGGAAACAACCATTGTGGCAAGGGCAGCACAAATGGCTGCTGATCGGGGGATCACAGTGGTCGTAAGCGCAGGAAATGAAGGGCCATATTCATGGAAATACATCACCTCTCCGGCAGATGCCAGGGATGTTTTAGCCGTTGGTAGTGTAACTATGTTTGGCCAGAAATCCGGTTTTAGTTCTTTTGGGCCTTCTGCCGACGGACGGATCAAACCAGATGTGGCTGCTATGGGCTCATCCACGACTATCTTTCGAATGATAAATGGTAATGGTGAAATATCTACAGGGAGTGGTACCAGCTTTGCTTCCCCGCAGGTGGCCGGTTTAGCTGCCGGTATTTTACAGGCTAACCCTACATGGACCAGTAAAGAGCTTTTCAATGCTATAAAATTCTCTGCAAGTCAGGCTCTAAATCCGGATACGCTTATTGGTTACGGAATTCCTAATTACATTGATGCCGTGCAGGGGGTTGTCTTATCTGCAGCTGATATTTTAAGCGAACGTATTACGGTTTATCCAAACCCCTTTTCGGAGAACACGCTTTATATTGATTTTGGAGGAGCTGAAATAAATCAAAACCTTGAAATCCGCCTGCTTGACTCCAGGGGAATTGAGATCTATTCAGACAAAATATCGCATAAGGAAATCCCACAGGAGTTTGAAGTGAACTTTTCATCTACACGAAAGGGCATTTACTTTCTTATCTTACGTTCTCGCAAATTCGAAAAAAGAGTAAAACTCATCAAGATTTAAGAAATCCTTTCCCGGGTGCGGCCGATTGGTAGCTTTGATTAATTTTGAGCGAGCTAAAAAAAGAACACATGAGCGTATTGGTTTCACCATCCATGCTGGCGGCTGACTTTGCAAATGTTCAGAAAGAAGTAGAAAT
Source organism: Marinoscillum sp. HNIBRBA16962 (assembly GCF_057801515.1). Lineage (NCBI taxonomy): Bacteria > Pseudomonadati > Bacteroidota > Cytophagia > Cytophagales > Reichenbachiellaceae > Marinoscillum > Marinoscillum sp. HNIBRBA16962. Next base: position 2,645,649 of record NZ_CM173603.1, read on the forward strand.
GCTTAATGCCAGTGAAGCAGATTATATCCACATCGATATCATGGATGGGATTTTTGTTCCCAATATTTCATTTGGCTTCCCCGTAACCCGGGCTATTGCTAAATACGCTAAAAAGCCACTGGACTTTCATTTGATGATCAAGCATGCCGATCCATACCTCCAAACCTGTAAGGAAAGTGGCGCGGAAATCATTTCTGTGCATTATGAGGCGTGTGATCATCTGCATCGTACTGTTACTGCCATTAAAGATATGGGGGTAAAGGCAGGTGTAGCGCTAAATCCACATACTCCGGTTCATGTTTTGGAAGACATTATTGATAGGATTGATCTGGTCCTTATCATGTCTGTCAACCCTGGCTTTGGGGGGCAGAAATTTATACCCAATACCTTCAGCAAAGTGGAAAAACTCAGAAAGATGGCCAGGCTGGTAAATCCAAACCTTTTGATAGAGATAGATGGGGGGGTATCCATGTCCAATGCTGCCGAGCTGATCCAAAAGGGAGCAAATATGCTTGTCGCCGGCAACTTTGTTTTCACATCTGAAAACCCCATCGATACAATTAAATCACTTAAGAACGTTTAGTATCCGGTATGCGATATTTCCCGGTACTTGTCCTCATTTTTTTATTTCAAATTACTGCCTTGTCACAGTCAGTGTTGATCAGTGGTGCAATTAGTGATAAGGAGGATAATCCCATTCCCTCAGTAAATATTTCCCTCAAAGGGACTTCCCTTGGGACGGTGAGCAATGAAAGAGGAATATACGAGCTTCGTGTACCTGCCGGTAAAGGGGTATTGGTTTTTACTCACGTGGGCTTTAAGAGCGAGGAGGTTTCTTTTAATACAAATTCAAATAGAGCAATCAATGTTAAGCTGGAAGAGACCAGTCAACAGCTTGAAGATATTGAAATTTCGGACAGAGCCTATCAGGAGAAGATCACCAACTTCCAGCCCATTGATGCCCGGTCGGCAAAGTCCCTTCCCTCTACCTTCGGAGACTTCAATAAGATCCTGGTCACACTGCCGGGGGTTTCAAGTAACAATGAGCTCTCTTCTGCTTACTCTGTAAGGGGTGGGAACTTTGATGAAAACCTGGTTTATGTCAATGACATTCCTGTTTACAGACCATTCCTGGCTAATGCCGGACGTCAGGAAGGATTGAGCTTTGTGAATCCTGACCTGGTCCAGGATATCGAGTTTTATGCAGGCGGCTGGGAACCAAAATACGGAGATAAGCTATCCAGTAGCTTAAATATTGAGTATAAGGAACCCGATAGCCTGGAAGCGGCTGTTACGGTGGGTCTCCTCGGTGGTACCGCTTACACTGGTGGTAGTAGCGATCGGGTTTCTTATCTATTCGGAGTGCGACACAGAGACTCCAGGTATTTGCTAAATAGTCTGGAAACGAAAGGACAGTATTTTCCTACTTACACCGATGTTCAGTCCCTGTTGACTTTTGATCTTTCAGGTAAAAAATCAAACTTTCTCAATAAAACCAAACTCAATATCCTGTTGAGCTATGGTAGAAACAGGTACCTGACCGAACCCACATCTCAGTCTACGGAGTTTGGGTCTGTCCAACAGACTTTCCGTTTGCAGACCGGTTTTCAAGGGCGAGAAATTTTACGGTATGATACCTATCAGGCTGGATTTAGGTTTACTCATCGACTCAACGAGCGGCTGAGATCTCACCTCATTGGTTCTGCTCTGTATACTCAGGAGAAAGAACAGTATGATGTGGAAGGGGCATATAAATTATGTGATGTCAATACAAACCCTGGTTCATCTTCTTTTGATGACTGTGTGATCGTTCGGGGAATTGGCACTAACTATGAATACGGTAGAAACTCACTTGATGCTCAGCTATACACCATAGAAAACCGATACGAATACCTACTAAATGTAAATCATGTGTTGGAAGCAGGAGTAGGACTAAATTTTCAGCAAATAGAGGACAAGATCAATGAGTATTCCTTCATTGATTCGGCAGACTATGTCAGTGTTACAGAGTCCACTTTCAATGATATAAGCTTAGACCCAAAGCAATACTACGGATACATCCAGAACACCTTGCTGTGGAGGGACTCTGTTCACGCCTTATCTTCAGGCGTACGTGTTACCCATTGGGACTACAATAGTGAGGTACTTATTAGCCCAAGACTAACGTATCGGTTTGCTCCGAAATGGGGGAAAACCACCACGTTTAAGTTTAGCGCAGGACTTTATCAGCAGCCGCCATTTTATCGGGAGTTGCGAGGTTTTGACGGGCAGATTCGTACAGGCGTACAGGCTCAGAAATCCATTCACTTCATCGGGAGCTTCACCCGGTTGTTTTACATGTGGGGCCGTTCGTTTCTTTTTAGCGGGGATGTGTACCATAAAGAGCTTTACGATGTGATTCCGTATGATATCGATAATGTTCGTCTGAGGTATCATGCTGATAACAATGCAAAAGCCTTTGCAAGGGGATTTGATCTGAGGATACATGGTGAGTTTGTGCGCGGTACACAATCGTGGTTTAGTCTGGGAGTGTTGCAAACCAGGGAGGACATAGAGGGGGATTCATATACTGCTTATTATGATGATGGAGGAGATGAAGTTTTCCCCGGAACACCTCAGTTTGCAAATGTTTCTGATACTATTGAAAATATTATTGGTTATCTGCGGAGACCCACAGACCAACGCATAAACCTTGCTGCTTATTTTGAAGATCACATGCCTGGCAATCCAACACTTCGGGTATATTTAAATATGGTTTTTGGTTCCGGCTATCCATTTGGGCCACCTGAAAATAAAAGATATAGAAATGCATTTAGTGGTGATGAGTACTATCGTGTGGATATAGGATTTTCCAAGTCCTTTGATGTCTCGATCAATAATTTATTTAGTAAACTTTGGTTGCGTGTAGAAGTATTAAATGCCCTTGCTGCCGATAACACCCTTTCATATACCTGGATTGAGGATGTAAATGGCAATCAATTTGCCATTCCAAATTCACTCTCGGCAAGGTTTTTGAATATCAAATTATCAGCAGAACTTTAGTGAGTGATTTACGTCTATATCTGCGGTTTCAATTTTAATAAAATCATACTTTAAGAAATGAAAAAATTAACCTACTCATCGCTTTTACTAGCTGTTATTCTTTTTGCCAGTTCATGTGCTAACCGTACTGTAACACGAGTAAGTCCTGATCAGCAAATAGATCTAAGCGGACGCTGGAATGATACCGACTCGAAGCTTGTAGCGGAAGAAATGATCCGTGATGTGCTAAACAGACCCTGGAGAGAAGATTTTTACCAGGCCACCAACCGAAAACCTGTAGTAATTGTGGGAATGATCCAAAACCGTACCAGTGAACACATAGAACCGGAAACATTTATCAAAGACGTAGAGCGTGAATTTATCAACTCCGGAATGGTGAGAGTGGTTGAAAATTCCGTATTTCGCGAAAAGCTAAGAGAAGAACGAGCAGATCAGGGAGAATTTGCTTCACCAGAGACCCAAAGTCAGTGGGGGCGTGAACTCGGAGCTGATTTCATGATGTTTGGTGTGATGACCTCCGTTACAGATCAGTACAAAAACGAAAAAGTGGTCAACTACAAAGTAAATCTTGAACTCGCTAACCTTGAAACCAATGAGAAGGTCTGGATCGGAGACAAGGAGATCAAGAAATATATTAAGAATTAAACTTAAATTTTGAGGCTAATCATGATGAAGTGCATACTGCCGGTGTTTTTGGCATTGGTAGTTTGCTCCTGTGCTACTTATTACCAAATCAACGCAGAGTTCAATCAGAACTTTGAGCAGGGAAATCTGCAGGCGGCAGAGGAGGTTCTCGACAATAACAAGAAAGCCGGAAAGGGTAAAGTTCAGTTTTTGTACTACGCCAATCAGGGAGTAGTCAACGCGATGCTTGGCAACCTTGAGGAAAGCAATGAATGGCTGGAGAAGGCCTATATTTTTGGAGAGGATTACCATAAAAATGCCGGTAATATTGCAGCCTCATTCCTGGTAAACCCTAACACAATTGTCTATCCGGGGGAAGATCATGAGCATTTGCTGCTTTTGTATTACAAGGCCATCAACTACCTGAAAATGAAGGATTACAATGCGGCTTTAGTAGAATGTCGCAGGTTGAATAACCGCCTGAATGAGCTCAGTGATAAATACCGATCCGATAGTAAGTATAAACGTGATGCCTTCATTCATAACCTGATGGGGATTATCTATGAGGCCAGCGGAGACTATAACAATGCTTTTATTGCTTACCGAAATGCTTACAACATTTATGAGGAGGATTACCTGCCCATGTTTGGAGTTGATGCGCCAGGTCAGCTTAAAGATGATCTGATTCGTTCTGCAGCGTTGACAGGCTTTCAGGATCAGGTGAGATTCTATGAAGAAAAGTTTGACAGAACTTATCAGCCGGCTCATTCCGCAGGGGAGCTCGTATTTTTTTGGCACAATGGGTTAGGGCCTGTGAAGGCAGAGTGGTCTATTAATTTTACGGTGGTGGATGGAGGACCCGGTGCGGTGACCTTTGTGAATGAAGAGCACAATATGAGTTTTCCGTTTTCGGTAGGAAGTAGTGAAGACAAGACCAAATTGACTGATCTGCGATTGTTTCGGGTAGCCTTTCCCAAATATGTGGAAAGAAAACCCCTGTTTGATCAGGCTAAACTTACAGTTAACGACCAAAGGTTTACATTGGAAAAAGCAGAGCCAGTCAATGGTATTGCTTTCAAAACACTGGAGGAACGGATGCTTGAGGAGCTGGGAAAGGGTCTGTTGCGCGCCGCAATCAAAAAATCTGTGGAAATGGCTGTAAGAGGAGATTCTTCGGGAGAAGATAAAGAGAAATCTGACAAAGAAAAGCAGGAAGAGGCTGTTAGAGGTGGCCTTTCATTACTTGTGGGTGTTTTTAATGCGGTAACGGAGAAAGCTGATACCAGAAACTGGCAGACCATTCCGCATGGAATATTTTATACCAGAGTACCGCTCCACGAAGGCAATAACACCGTTACATTAGAAATGAAAAGTTCCCAACTACCAACCAGCTCCCGGGAAAACTTTTCTTTTGACATTTCGGAAGGGGAAACGGTTTTTCATACCTATCAATCTCTTGAAATGCGTCGATAAATGCTTTTTTTGTGGATTTTTTACTAACCGTTTATTAGACTTGCCTGTTGTTGTAAAAAGGATTGGATAAAAACGAACGAATTATGAAAAAAACATTGTTAATGATCCTGATGCTTTGCGGGGTGTTTTTTGTGAAGGCTCAGGACGAAGAAGGCTATACTGATGAAGAATTGAAATCATATGCTACTGTGATGGTATGGGCGGAAAATCAGAAAGCATCGTTAAGTCGGCTTGTTAGTGATTCCGTCAGTATCTGGCTGGAGAGTAAAGAGCTAACAAACTCAAAATACAATGAATTGAGTAAAGCTGATAAAAAAGGAGACCTGGAGTCCGCTGAAGCTACTGAGACAGAGCTAAATGAATATAAAGAGATCAAAGCGCGGATTGATGAAAAGACTAACAACTTTGTAGAGCTTTACAAAACCAGGATCAAAGAAGATATTGGAGCAGGTCTTTACAACAGACTTAGAAAGTCCTTAAAATCTGATGAAGAAGTAAAGGCACGATATGAGGAGATTGAAGCAGCCCTGAGAGAAGAATCCAAACAAGAGGCTGAAGCTGAAACAAAGGAGATGGGTGTAAGCGAGAGTGATAACAGTGCGGGCTCTGATAAGTAACCCCTTTATAACATCGGTAAAAATAGTGAAGCCATCCACGTTTTCGGATGGCTTCTTTTTTATTTCGCCAAGAGTGCTTATTTTCAGGTCTTGCTAGACCTAACCCACGGAGAAAAATGTTTACGGAGTACGAAATTGAAACCATGATAGAAATTCCTGAAGTGCTGGAGGCTACTCAAGCGCTCAAAAAGGATTTTGTCAGGAATGAGGCACCCTATCTCGATATCAGTGATCATGATTTCTTTTCTCTGATAATGATGGCTCCTACGGTCGGCATTGCACTTGCAGATGGTACCGTAAGCTTATTTGAAGAACTTGCTTTGAATAAAAAAGCCAGGAAGTTGTCTAAGGGTGGGTACTTCATGAAAAAGGACCCGGTAGTTTATGCCATGAAGTTTCTCCTAAAGAAATATGATCTATGGTGTGAAAAGTTTTTTCATGTGCTCAATGTTACCATGCACGCTACTTTTGATCTGAAGAAGATCGAAAGTAAACCTTTTAATGAGAATCAGGAGGTAAGCTACTCTGAGTATAAACGTACAGTGCTCAATACCCCGTATATTCTGATCCGGTTTATAGCAAGTTTTTTTCTGGAAAACGATGAGGATGTCATCAGTGAAAACCGGCACATAGGTCGTAATGAGTATCTACAAATGTTAAAGATAGGGGAACAGATGGGGCTGGATAAGATCCCTGTTTTTCAGATGTTTTGCAAGACCTTTGATCAGAAGGCATAAGTTGCTGTCACTTCATTTACTGATCAGGTATCAGCAAACCCTTTAGGTTTAAATCCGCTACTTTTACGGGTATAATGTTTCGCACTTTCATGCGTTTAGTTAACATGCGTTTTGTTTTACTGTTTTTTGGGTTGAGTTTCCTGTTTACTGCCTGCAATAATGATAATCCACAACCGGATGAGGAAGCTGAGATAAAAGCTTACCTGGATAGTCTTGGTGTGGATTATTCAAGCGATGAAAATGGTATTTATCAGTACCTTATTACCCCAAACACCGATCCGTCATTAAATAATTCCGGTGATGTCTACAGCATTCAATACGAACTTTATGAACTCGGGGGTGACCTGATAGATAGTGTGACGGATAATACACAGGATACAGTTGTAATACTCAAGCAGGGTTATGGAGCCGTGTATCCTCCCGGTATCGATCTGGCTCTGAGTTATATGAATGCAGGAGAAACAAGAGGATTTGTAATTCCTACAAAGCTTGCCTACGCTGATTTGTCACTTACCGGGATTCCGGATAATGTCACTTTACACGCTATCATTACATTGGTAAAAATAAGGAGTCAGGATACTATGGAGGATGATGAAGAAGATATTATCGCAGAATACGCGGCAGATAATCTTGAAGATGGGAATGAACCCGTCAGGACGCTTCCCCAGGGCTTGAATATGCGCATGAAGACTACAAGGCCGGGAGTTTCAGGCACTGCAGTTATTACAAAAGATACGGTTTCAGTTTCTTATGTTATCCGTTCGCTTGACGGACAGCAAATTGATGCAGTGGGAGGAGCTGATCCATTTGTTTTTATAGTGGATGGTGAAACTCCGGTTATTTTGGGGTTGAATGTCGCAGTGAAAGAGATGAAGCTTAATGAACGGGCCACTTTGGTATTGCCGTCAAAAGCCGCTTACTATTATAGTGCAGCGGTAATTCCCGGATACTTGGCTGACCCTTCGGTTATTTCTATTGAAAGTAATCCATTGTTTACCGAACAGGTTTTACCTACCTATGTGGCCAGAATACCCCCGTATCAGATCATTTTGGTCGAATTAGAATTGCTCAGTATCAATTAATGCTTAATTTTAAACTCCAAATAGGTGTGTGTTGCGCAAATTACTGTCTCTAATCATCTTTATCATTGCGGGGTTGCAAGGGTTTTCTGTCCATGCGCAGGACATCTATGAAAAATACAATATCTACAGAAATCCCTTTCGTGTATTCTTAAATAAGTTTTCCTGGACCGTAACCTCCGGGATAGGCGGTACTAACTATGGTCACGACCTGGAAGGATTTTTCTTTGCTCAGGATGCATTTGGACAATACATTTCAAGCAATGGAAATCAGGGAGCGCTCTTTACAGGCTATCAAAACTGGTTGAGTGGTAACATTACTGAAGCTACACTAACACTCGATGATATTTACGATCTGCCATATCGACCTATCGATAACCCGGTAAATAATCCTCTCTTAAGACGGGGAGGACCCATCTTGCCCATTGATGCAGATTCCATCGGGCTATCGTTTTCTTCTCTGTCCACTACTGTACCCATTTCAGTGGGTGTTCACTACAGTTTTGGAAACTTCAGAATCGGCGGGGGACTTCAGTGGGAGAGGCATTTTATGAACCCGTTGAAGCCCTCAGTAGAGATCATTGAAGGCACTGTGGTCAGGGAGTACCTTCCTGAGTTTGATAAAACAAGCAACACCAAGATATACGGTATGGTTGGATATCGGTTCTACGAGTGGTGGAGCTACACCTTTGCCCTGGAGGTCCGTGCCGGGCGATCCAAAGCCGGGAAAGAGATCAACACCAATGCTCTTGCCATAGGCCAAAACTTCTTCACTAATGTAGGAGTCAATATTGAGCACAATGTGTCAGAATACCTCAGAGTGGTAGTCAGGCCCAGCATTGATTTTAAAAGCTATGTAGTTAACATTCCTGATGATCAGGCCTCCAGTATCAGGCATGGCAATATGGCTTTTCTTATAAACGTGGGAGTAAGCATCAACATACCTGAGATACCACGCTCACCACTGAAAAGTGATCATGTTCAGCTGAAGCATGTGATCACAGATCCAAAGAGCGGGAGACTGATGGAAGTAAGGGGACAGCCATTCTGGAAAGTACAAAATCCCAAGGTGGGTCAGAACCACCGAAGGCTATGGCGTTATAAGTGGAGAAATCGCCGAAAAATACACCCGTATTAAACACTTTTAGCACGAAAAAATTCCTTAAATTGCGACTTGTTTTTAGGTAAACCTTTTTAATGATATTTCATGTCGGACGGAGATATTGAAAACCTACCTGAAGGAGAGTCAGGAGCCGGATCATCAGGTCAGAATATTATCCCAATAAATATCGAAGATGAAATGAGAGGCGCGTACATTGATTATTCAATGTCGGTCATCATTTCCAGAGCCCTTCCTGATGTCAGAGACGGCCTTAAGCCTGTTCATCGGCGCATACTCTATGGAATGCAGGAGCTTGGCGTAAACTACAACAAGTCTTACAAAAAGTCTGCGAGGATTGTTGGGGAGGTATTGGGTAAGTATCACCCGCATGGAGATACTGCAGTATATGATACCATGGTCCGTATGGCCCAGGAGTGGTCATTGCGATATATGCTGGTAGATGGTCAGGGTAACTTCGGATCTGTGGATGGAGATTCTCCGGCTGCTATGCGTTATACGGAAGCCAGGCTGAAGCGTATCGCTGAGGAAATGCTTTCGGATATCAACAAGAATACGGTTGACTTTCAGCCAAACTTTGATGATAGTCTTAAGGAGCCTACAGTACTTCCCGCTAAAGTACCAAACCTGCTATTGAACGGCGCCAGCGGTATCGCAGTAGGTATGGCCACAAACATGGCTCCCCATAACCTGTCTGAAGTAGTAGATGGTATCAATGCTTACATCGATAATCGTGAAATCACCATTGATGAACTAACCAAGCATGTTCAGGCGCCCGATTTCCCAACCGGAGCGATTATATATGGTTACCAGGGAGTCAGGTTAGCATATGAAACGGGAAGAGGACGGGTAGTTATGCGTGCCAAAGCTGAGGTAGAAACCATGAAATCAGGGAGGGAGCAGATCATCGTTACGGAAATCCCCTACATGGTCAATAAAGCTTCAATGATCGAGAAGACTGCTCAGCTCATCAATGACAAGAAAATAGAAGGTATCTCCGATATCCGGGATGAATCCGACCGGGAAGGAATGCGGATTGTCTATGAATTGAAAAAGGATACCATTCCGAATGTCGTTCTTAATAACCTGTATAAGCAGACTCAGCTACAGTCTTCTTTTAGTATCAATAACGTCGCTCTGGTCAACGGAAGACCAAAAACTTTAAACCTCAAAGACCTGATCCACTTTTATGTGGAGCACCGGCATGAGGTAATTGTTCGGCGTACACAGTATGAGCTGGAAGAAGCAGAAAAGCGGGCACATATCCTGGAAGGTTATCTCATAGCGCTGGATAATCTTGATGAGGTCATAGCTCTTATCAGGAGTTCGCGTGATCCGGAGATCGCCAGAACTGGTTTGATGGAGAAGTTTGATCTTTCTGAGATTCAGGCTCGTGCGATCCTTGATATGCGTCTTCATCGACTTACAGGTCTGGAGCGGGAGAAAATCGTAAAAGAATATGAAGAGGTAAAGGCCTTGATAGAAGAACTCAAAGCCATTCTTTCTGATGAAGACAGGCGAATGCAGATCATTAAGGATGAGCTGACCGAAATGAAGGATCGGTACGGAGATGAGCGCAGAACTTACATTGAGCACTCTGCTGATGAGTTTACCGCTGAAGATATGATCCCGGATGATGAGATGGTTATTACCATTTCCCATGGTGGATACATCAAGCGTACTCCTTTGATCGAATACCGAACCCAGGGAAGAGGTGGAGTAGGGTCACGTGCTGCTACCTCCAAGGATGATGACTTCACTGAGCACCTTTTTATTGCCACAAACCATAACTACCTCCTTATATTTACAGAGTTTGGAAAGGTTTTCTGGCATAAGGTGTGGGCTATTCCTGAAGGTACAAAAACCTCAAAAGGCAGAGCCATACAAAACCTGATCAATATTGATCCCCAGGATAAAGTACGTGCGGTTATTAACGTGATCAACCTGGAAGATCCGGATTACATAAACAATAACTTCCTGGTGATGTGCACTCAGCGAGGTACTATCAAGAAGACCTCACTGGAAGCTTACAGCCGACCGAGGACCAACGGTATCAATGCAATCACCATCAATGAAGGAGATAAGCTCCTGAATGTGCGGCTGACTAATGGGGATAATCATATCGTCATAGCCTCTAATACGGGTCGTGCGATTAATTTCCATGAGTCTGATGTTCGTCCGATGGGTCGAATGGCTGCAGGAGTCAGGGGAATTAGTCTGAAAGATAAGGAGTACGTGGTTGGCATGGTCTGTGTAGACCATAAGGAACCGCCGCATTTGCTGGTTGTTTCGGAAAATGGTTACGGCAAGCGATCTGACCTTGGAGACTACCGGATAACCAAAAGAGGTGGTAAAGGTGTTAAAACCATGAATATTACAGAAAAGACAGGTGAGTTAGTGGCTATCAAAGATGTAGTGGATTCGGATCACCTGATGATCATAAACAGATCAGGGATCGCTATCCGAATGGAGGTAAGTAACCTCCGGGTGATGGGTAGAGCTACACAAGGAGTAAAACTCATCCGTTTGAATGACGATGATCAGATTTCCGCAGTAGAAAAAATCTCAAATTTGGGAGAAGAAGAGCCTGCTGATGAAAATTCGGAAAGTGCTGATAATCAGGAGGGGAAAGATGAAAATGTTGACTAAATTAACTGAACAAAATATAAACTTATAAAGATTAACCATGAAACGATTATCCATAATCATAATGGCATTCGCCCTGACGTTTGCAGGTTATGCCCAGAAAAAACCAAAAATAAATAAGGCTTTAAGGGCTTGGGAAAATGGAGAGTTGGCGGAAGCGAAAGACATTATTGATAGAGCCATAGAGCATGAGAAAACAAAAGATGACGGTAAGACCTGGTACTACAGAGGACTTATCTATGCCACGCTCGATACTATTCCCAATGAGCAATTCAGCAGCCTTGCAGAAAATGCACTTCAGCAATCTGTAGAGGCTTTTGCTATGGCTGATTCTTTAGGTGAGAAAGATAAAGATTACTACATTACTGGAGAATTTGGACTGCCAATTACCAAAACGCAGCAGATAGATGGTTATTATTCTTACTACTACAATCAGGCTGTGACGGCTTTCCAGGACAGTGAATTTAAAGAAGCTGTAGAGGCCTTTAAAAAATCATACTATATCGTTCCTGAAGATACCAACGCTTACATCAATGCTGCATTTGCTGCACACAATGGCGAACTTTGGGATGAAGCTAAGACACACTACCGGTTGGCGCTGGATAATGGTGCTTCAAGCAAGGACCTGTATTATAACTACATTAATATCCTCTCTTCGATAGATAAAGACAATGAAAAGACCCTGAAGGTGATTAATGAGGCCCTGGAAAAATTCCCGGCAAACGGAACACTTCAGAAAAACAGGATTAATGTCCTTATAGGATTGGAGAAAATAGATGAAGCCAAATCAGACCTGATGAAGGCGATCGAGGCTGAGCCTGATAATGCTAACCTGTATTTCACTCTTGGCGTACTTTATGAAGAATTAGATAGTCTGGATAAAGCTGCGGAGGCTTACAGAAAAGCTATAGGAGCAGATCCGGATCACTTTGAATCCAACTTCAACTATGGCGTTATACTGATCAATAAGGCTAATGAAATCATCAAAGAACGAAATAACCTGGGACTATCCAGGGCAGATCAGAAAAAAGCGAAAACACTAGAGCCAAAAATTAAAGAGAAGCTGAAAGAAGCGATGCCTCAATGGGAGAAAGTGTATGAAATAAAGCCAGATGAGACACAGGCTATCGAGACACTTGCTTACATTTATACGCAGCTTGGTATGAATGAGAAAGCAGAAGAAATGCAATCTAAATTAGAATAAGTATAATTATTTCAAGAATATTATTTAAAAAACCGTTCTGATAGCTTAAGGACGGTTTTTTTCTTTTACTTTCAAATATCGTCATAGTGTAGCCTGTTCCAGGCAATTTATAAACCACCGATCATAGTAGTATTCTAGTACAGGATTATTCCTGATCGCTTCAGTAATCTGGAATTGCAGTATTATATGGAGCATATTTAGACATGTATATTCAGTGGATTGTAAAACTATGGGACTGATTAAAATTTCCGCCAAAGGAATCGACGAGCTAAACGGCATTTACCGTAAGCTTAAAAGCGACTACAAAGCCCTTGGGAGCATTAAGCTTGACCATGATACCATGGAGTATCAAATGGAGCTCCTAAAAAATGACCTTGATCGCTCTTTGCAAGCAGTCTGTGATAAGGTAATTGATGCAGATGACTTAATGGATGGTGAGAGTGTTTTCAAAACCTTTAATTTAAAGCGGTTGAAGAGCTATATGGAGGCAGATTCAGTAGCTCCGCAACTCAGGCCACTTAAAACGATATGGAGTGATCTGAATGAAGAAAAGCAGCTGGGGTGCTTTAATTACTTCTGTGAAGAACTGGAAATAGATCCTGCTGCGACAAACGATTCAGACTATACTGGAAAAATGATCGCATAGGCTTGCCCAAGAATATAGAAGCTTAATAGAAAATTCCATTCAGAAACTCGATCATTTTATTCAGTGCTTCAGGAGCATCCTTGTCAAAGCTGGTTCCCAGATAGTCATTGGACCCCGAATCCAAAAAAGCATGAGGCCTCCCTTCATAGACCCAATATTCAGCAGGTTGACCAGCTTCTTCAAGCTTATCTGCATAAGCTTTGACAGATTGAGGTGTAGTCAGGTTGTCTTTTGAGCCTACTGTAAATAATTGTGGAGGCAATTCCCTTTCTGACCTTTTTGGTATGTTATAAATTGGAGATACCAGTTTGTAATATTCCTCATTTTCGGATACACTGATCGTGTCACCAAAGATTGGTCTTGCTTTAGCGCCACCCATTTGCCAGAAAAAATTTGAAGGCTTTTCAAAATTCCCTTTACAGTTTTCATAAATATCAAATGCTCCATAGCTAATTACTGCCGCCTGGACATTCATGAGATCCTTTTTAATGATTTTGGCCACCTTTTTACCAGGGGGAAGGTAAGTAGGTCTAAATCCCAGAGGTTTTTTACTATATCCGTATTCGGACAAACGTGACCCCAGCACAACAATCATCTCGGCCAGGTGCCCGCCTGCACTATCTCCGGTTACGGCCACTTTTTTAGGATCACCTCCATACGCTTTAATGTTGGTTTTAATCCACAGCACAGCCCCGAAAACATCCTCTATGATCTGATTCATTGTGACGGTATTCTCATCATCTGCGAGTAGCCGGTAGTTTACGTTACAGACTACATAATCAGCTTGTTCCGCAACATATTTGGACATTTCGTCCATGATGGACTTATTGTTAATGAGCCAGCCACCGCCATGAAAAATGATCAGCACGGGTAATTTCTTTTTTCCTGTTTCAGGAGTGTAGATATCCATAATGAGATCAAATCCTCCCGGAGAAGCCCAAACGATATTGTTCTCAACCGTGTAGGTGTTTAGCATTACGCCCTGTCCGTAGCTCGTTGCGGACAGGAGCATGAAAAACACAAACGAAGTAAATAGTGTCTTTTTCATCGATATCAATCTGCAGTAGCAAATTCCTCAATCTTACGATTGGGACTCAGTATTTTGTTGGTTTTTTCCACAATCAGCTCCTTTGGCAATGTAAACGATTTATTCACCTTGATGTCCTTACCGGATGCTCCGATATGGACTGTATAGGTGCCACCTTCGGCAACCCATGCAGATTGATTAGAATCGAATGAAGCCAGATCTTTTGGAGATAGCGTGAACGTGATTGTTTCACTTTCGCCAGGCTTCAGCAGTCTGGTTTTATCAAATCCTCTCAGCTCCATTGAGGGCTTATCCAGTGACTTACCGGGAGCAGAGAGGTACAGTTGCACCACTTCTTTACCGGCAACCTCTCCGGTATTGGTAACAGCAACACTTACCTGTAGCTGCTCGTCGAAAGTGGCAGAACCTAATTTGAGATCTTCATAGCCGAAAGTGGTGTAGGAGAGCCCGTACCCAAACGGATAAGCTGTTGGCTTATCAAATGTATTGAAATACCGATAGCCAATGTATACTCCTTCTTCGTAGGTCACTTCAGACGGAGTGCCTCTGGAGAAGCCACCCATCATTTGCTCCTGTGCGCCCGGAAGTTCTTTTCCCGGGAAGTTTTTAGCGCTGGGTGTATCATCATAAGTTATTGGGAATGTGGTGGGGAGTTTTCCGGAAGGGTTTACTTTCCCGGATAGCACATCTGTAAGCGCATTTCCGGCTTCCTGTCCACCTTGCCATGCCAATACGATGGCATCAACCTGCTCCCTCCAGCTGGCTATTTCGATGACATTTCCTATGTTCAGGATCATGATAACCTTCTTGCCTTCATTGTGAAATGCTTCAGAAACCTTTCGGATCATGTCTGTTTCAGCCTGAGTCAGGTAAAAGTCTCCATCTTTTTGCCTGTCCTGAAATTCTCCCGAGTTTCTTCCAATAGTGATAAAGGCAATATCTGATTCTTTGGCTTTTTCTTTAACCTCCTCACTTTCGAGAGGTCTTTCCGGGATGGGAGGGAGTAATTCAAAGAAAAACCTTTTTTCAGGCTGTTTGGCTTTTTCATTTTGAATGTATTGGTCATAAATTGACTTTAGCTCCTCATCTATTGAGTATTGGGCATTTTCAAGTCCCTCCACTAGTGAAACCGTATACGCTTCATTCACATCGCCACTGCCAGTCCCGCCAGCAATGAAATCATAAGAGCCGTTACCAAAAGCGGCTATTTTAATGCTTGTGTCTTTTATGGGTAAAGTCTCGTTGTTTTTTAAAAGGACAATCCCTTCAGCAGCTACTTGTCGGGCTATAGCCGCATTCTTTTGCAGGTCGGGAGCATCGGTGTATTCATATTTTGCAAAAGCAGGGGATTTCAATACAGCCTTAAGAATTCTCTTTACATTTCTGTCTAAAGCAGCTTCGTCCAAATCACCATTTTTCACGGCTTCCAGGATAGCTTGCCGCTGTGGAGGTATGCCGGGCATCAGCAGGTCATTTCCGGCTACCATCTGTTCCACTGCATTTTCACCGGCAAACCAATCGGTCATTACCAGTCCCTCAAACCCCCACTCGTCTCTCAGCAGGGTGGAAAGCAGCTCCTCACTTTGTGAAGTATAGGTGCCGTTTACCTTATTGTATGAGCTCATGATGGTCCAGGGCTGAGCTTCTTTTACCGTGATTTCAAACCCTCTCAGGTAAATTTCTCTCAGGGCACGTTCACTTAGGATCGTATTGATCATCATTCGGTTAGTTTCCTGGTTATTAGCTACAAAATGCTTCACAGAAGTTCCTACACCATTTGATTCTACACCATTCACTATAGCGGCGCTCATGTGTCCGCTCAGGTAAGGATCCTCCGAAAAGTATTCGAAATTTCTTCCAGCCAGGGGATTCCTATGGATATTCATGGCAGGTGCCAGCAGTATGTCCACTCCGTATTCCATCACCTCACTACCCATGGCCTTGCCCAGCTCACGAGCCAGGTCCCGGTCCCAGGTAGATGCTACTAACGTCTCAATTGGGAATGCAGTACAATAAAAAGTCTCATTGGTGGATGAGTCTCTGACTGGCGCTATCCTCAACCCGGCCGGGCCATCAGCCAATACGATGGAAGGTATTCCCAGCTCAGGAACAGGCATGGTACTACCTGCTGCTCCCGGGACTTTTTCTTCCTGCTCTGCCTGGGATATGCCTGGGATACTCATTCCCATACCTACCACTAAACCTGCTTTTTGTTCAAGTGAAAGCCTTGAAAGGAGGTCGTCCACACGATCATTGATGGATGCATCCGGATCTTCGTATTTGTCCTTTTTACCGTTTCCGTTCAGGTCACGGTAGTTGCTTTGTGCATTAGCAGTCAGGGTAATTCCCAGCAAAATGGTGATAAATGTTGTAATGTGCTTCTTCATATCTTTATTGTGTCGTATTGACACAAACATAAAAAAACAATTCGGATTTTTTATTCAACTTTGAGGGAGAATTGAAGAATAGAGGATGTTTGAACCAGATAAGTATCAGCCGGGATTGTCCGTGGATTGTGTCATTTTCGGCTTCCACGAAAATGAGCTTAAAGTACTATTGCTCAAGTTAAAAGGCCTGAATAAGTGGGCTTTACCGGGAGGTTTTATTAGAAAAGAGGAAGATGTGGATAAAGAAGCTGTTAGCATTCTTAAGCAAAGAACAGGACTGGATAATATTTTTCTCAGGCAGTTTCATTTTTTTGGTGATGTAGCCCGTAATGATCCTGATCATGCGCGCAACCTCGTGAATCATGATGTTATCCCTAAAGAATTTCAGGACTGGTTTGAGCAGCGGTTTGTTACTGTAGGTTATTACGCATTGGTTGAGTACTCTAAAGTAAGAGAACCATCTCCGGATATGACTTCCGAGTCCTGTGACTGGTATGCTATTAACCATTTGCCTGACCTGATGCTGGATCATCTCCGGATTCTGGAGAAGGCTCATGACTCATTGAAGAAGGAGCTTAATTACCATCCTGTAGGTTTGGATCTGCTGCCGGATCAATTTACCATGCCGGAGCTTCAGTCACTGTATGAAACCATCCTGGAGCGATCTCTGGATCGCAGAAACTTCAGAAGAAAAATACTTAGTTATGATATCCTCATCTCAACCAATGAGCGTAGGAGAGGGGGAAGACATAAAGCTCCGCTTTTGTACAAATTCGACAAGCAGAAGTATAAAAAAGCGGTAGAAGGAGCCCTTCGAACAGGATGGTGATTACTTTTTCTTTTTTCCGCTGAAAAGTAAGATGACCTTCTTCAGTGTGTTATCGATAAGGGCAATATACAGCAGAATAATCATTACCCAGATAACGGCGATGTTAAAGACTATTGTATCGATTCGCCAGCTACCGATCAGTTTGACTGGCGCATAAAAATGGGACCGGCCTATTTTTGTATACGGGTCCATAAAAATGGGATCTTTTTTCTGCACCAGGTGATTGTTAACTCTGACAATTTTGTTAAACTCATTTCTGTTTTCTACCAGGTCAGAAATGCTTTCATTAAAATGATTCTTTTTTAGCTCTATAAAACCTTCTTTTCCTATTTTACTTACCAGAGCCTCATATATGGAGTCTTTCTTGTCAACGGCCTGTTTGTAGTCTTCCTGAAATTCATTTTTTTGATTTTTCAGAAAGTTGAGGAACCGGTTTCCTGTGGATGTACTGAAGGTTTCGGGAGCTAATGATGCCGTAAAAGAAAATGACCTCACCTCATGACGTTGATTAAGCTTTTCCAATTCATTTCTGAGCAGGGTAAACTCATCTTTGTAAGCTCCATAATTAGTACTGTCTTTGATGATCTGACGGGTGATGCTTTCCAGACGGGGAATCACATAAGACCTTTGAAAGGAAGTTTCACTCATTTCTTTCTCAGCATCAAAAAAGTATTTTTCGTATTTGTTGTCTTTGAACTGGGCCACGGAAAGGGCCTCATAGGCCCACCGGGAAGTCATAATATCTCCTACGAGAGGGACATACGTCTGTCCTGATATATTTTTATGCAGTTCATCAAACTTGATCATAGCCCCACCCAAAAGCAGCTGAGGAACCAGGATAAATGGGATCAGTATATAAATGGTTATAATGGAATTTAATGCCGAGGAAATATTGAGGCCTACAAGGTTTGCAAAGCAGGACGTAGAGAACAGAATGATCCAGTAATAAAATGTCATCCCCTGTATTTCCAGAATATAATTGCCGATCAGCACAAAAGATAAGGTCTGAATGGCCGAGAGCAAAAACAGGAACATAATCTTTGAGTTGATGTAACTGTACCTGCTTAAATTGAGGAAGGACTCGCGCTCCAGTATCTTGCGGTCTTTAAAGATTTCCTCTGCACTTACTGACATGCCCATAAAAAGGGCCACCACTACGGACATAAACAAGTACACCGGGAGGTTTTTATTATCGGCAAACACATAGTTTCCATGTGGGGCATACATGGAAAAATACGCCAGGATCATGGCCAGCACTGGAGGCTCAAGCAGGTTGATAAATATATACTGCTTGTTCGAGAGCTTGGATTTGAAATTTCTTTCTGAGAATATCCTGAACTGGTGGAAAAGGCTGGGAATATTAAAGTTAGTAGGAGGCAGGCGCTCCTCATACCTGATCTTTTTGAGTCTGGATTCCAGATTGCTCTTGTATTTCTGGTACCATGTGAGCGGGCCAACTCTGCGTTTATGAGTTACCTTGCCATTATCATCGATCTCTTTGGCTTCAATGATCTGCAGGATCTGTTCGGGAATGACATTTCCACATTTAGGGCACTCACTTTCCGCGGCATTTACCTGGGTGCTCATTGTTTTAAAATACACCACAGCATCTATTGGATTGCCGTTATATACAGGGTAACCACCCTTGTCAAGGATCCATAATTTATCGAAGAGCTTATAAATGTCAGATGATGGCTGGTGGATGATTGCAATGACCAGCTTACCTCTGCGTGCCAGTTCTTTGAGGAGAAGCATAACCTTCTCAGAGTCCATGGAGGACAGACCTGAGGTAGGTTCGTCTACAAAAAGCACCGATGGTTCCCGCATCAGCTCCAGGGCTATATTGAGCCGCTTTCGCTGACCACCGCTGATAAATTTATTTAATGGATCACCTACCCGAAGGTCTTTGATTTCCAGCAGGTCCAGGTCATCCAGCACTTTGTCTACTGTTTTGTTTAGCAGACTGTCTGAAAAGTCACTGAAGCAGATACGGGCATTGTAATACAGGTTTTGATAGACTGTAAGTTCTTCAAACAAGAGGTCATCCTGAGGTACATAACCGATTACACCCTCACTGCTTGCCCGGTGAATGGAATGCCCGTTTAGATGCACTCGTCCGCCGGTTGGAGTGAGCTTTCCATTCAGCAGATTGATGAGAGTGGATTTGCCCACTCCGCTACCGCCCATGACGCCAACCAGGTTACCGCTTTCCTCGTAGAAGGAAAACTTCTGGATTCCGTTATCACTGTTTTTAAAGTGATATTCCAGGTCCTCACCAGCCAGAACAATTTTTACCTTGCTTTTTTCCTTAAGAAAGTGGCGGATGATATCAGATTCGTATATCGATCGAATATTGGGGCCCTTAATGATAGAGCCGGGTTTCAGGATGTAAAATTTCTTTGGCGTGATGCGATTCCCTTCCACATACAGGTTCAGTGGTCCTTCATATTTGAAAATGTAGGTATCCACGCTTTCGATGTGCATCACCAGTATTTTGCCAAAGAGATTTTCCACGTACATGTGGTGAAACTCTGTACCTCCGGGTACCTTTTTGCGCTTCTTTCGCATCATCCAGGCCACCTCTTCCGGCCATTCAGTCATCTTATTGTCGATGACCATGGCTTTATCCTTCTCAATTTTCTTTACTTCAGGGTCTATAATGAAGGACTTCAGAGATTCAACCTCCTTGGAATTGAGGTTGAAGTTCATGGCTACCAGGTTGATAAATTCGTTTTCTTTAGGGGTGACCTGCTGATCAGTATGAATAAGCTCAAGAAGCTGTAGCAATACGATAAATCGCTCCTTGGAGAGAAGTTCTTTATTAAGCTGGTTACAGATTTTGGCTACCTGGAGAATGCTCGTGGAGTCAATGCCCAACTCGTGATTTCCCGAAGGGTCCGTGTTAGCCTCCCTGTAAAAAGACAGGTAATCGTAGAACAGTCGCAGGTATTCTGAGGTTAGCTCATGATTGAGGGTTTTAGAGAGGTAGGGTTTTACAATGACTTCACCGGAATCCACAACATCCAGATCTTCTTTCACGCTTTCAATGATAGCAAACAGATGAACAAGGGCATTAATTATGGATTCTGTCATTTCTGGGAATTGAATATAAAAAAACCTCTCCGGTTTTACAGGGAGAGGCTTAAATTACTATCAAAGTTTTAATATATCAACTAACAATTTCACTTCGCATATCGGCAATACTGCTGGAAACATCATCAAATTGTCCTCTGCTGATCTCACCGTCATCGCCCAGCTGATCGTAAAACAGGTTCACATATCTCAGAAATGGTAAAACCTTATTCACGTTTTCATCCTCAGCGTGCTTTTCCATAAGCTCAGTCAGTTTACTCACCTGATCTTTTTGATTGGCGAGTACACGCATTAGCTCAGCGTTGTAGTCACTTGACTCAATAAGGTTGGTGGTGATGTACAGACCTTCGATTACACTTCCTGCTACTACAAGAAGTGAGGTTTTTTCGTCACCGCTTTGATTCAGGTAGTTGTAAGTATCATAGAATGACTCAGTAATGATCAGGATCAATGAATCTTTATTTTCCAGATTTTCTTCAATTCGGGAAACCAGGGCTTGGTTGTAAGCTGTTGAGATATTCAGGTCATCGATCAGTTTTTTGGAAGACTCAAGGAATGCTACGGTTTCCTGCTGCTTGTCAAATGTGCTTGAATAACTAAGGTCCGCTCCGTATACGCCAAGATTCAGAGCCTTTTGCCATTCGGTCACGTACTGATCCACATTTTCCGGATCATTAGTAAGATCTGCTATATATGAAGCGTTAGCGTCCTGTAGCATTTTACTTACTTCAAATGCCGTAGGTATAGGGTATTCAAACTGCTTTTCGACAAAGGCCTCTAACTCCTTCTTTTTCTCTTCGGCTTCTTCAGATCCCTTTTTACCGCTACTACAGTAGGTAAAAATTAAACCTAGGATAATAATAAGTGCAATACTGACTCTATTATTCATGGATGGATTTTTTAATGATTGTTCAAATTAAGTCTCCAAAAATAATATCTTGAGGACCTTTTTCGAACAAAAACGAAATTTATTTTAATTCCATACATTTCAACGAACAATTAAGAATGAAGTTTATCACAAGAGAGGATCTGGGCATCACCTATATAAACCTCGTGGATGACCGGGAAGTACTCCTGAGTGTGGCGCCAGAGCATGGCGCTAAACTTGTGAGTCTTAAATTAAAAAGTAATGCGAGTTACCATGAGACTTTGTGGGGGATGAGTGCGGAAGACCTGAAAACAAATGATTGGTACAAGAGCGCTGCATTATTTCCCTACCCAAACCGGTTAGCCAAAGGCAGGTATCATTTTGAAGGAGAGGATTACCAGTTTCCAATCAATGAGCCGGATAAAGGGAATCAGCTTCATGGGTTGATTTTTGATGTGCCTTTTGAAATTACAAGCCAGGAGGCAGGAGATGATAAGGCACATGTATCGCTGACTCATAAATATGACGGTGCCTTAGACTATTATCCTTTTCCATTTAAGTTTACGATTACCTATACATACATCAACGGGTCTCTGGAAGTGAGATTTGATGTGGAAAATACAGGAGACAGGCCCCTGCCGTACGGGATAGGGTGGCACCCTTACTTTCAGATAGATCAAAATAACATTCATTCATATAAGCTGGAGCTGCCCGAGGTAAATATCATCGAGCTGGATCAAAATGCCATACCAACAGGTAAAGAGACTCCATATAGTAATCGTCTGATTGATCTGAAAGCCACTAAACTGGATAATGGGTTCAGGATTGTAAACGGCGATCGTACTTACAGTTTGCTGGATGAAAAATCCGGAGTGCGTCTTAAAATGGAAGTATCAGAGGACTTTGATTACATCCAGGTATTTACTCCTCCGGGCGATGAGACGGTAGCCATAGAGCCTATGACCTGTAACGTAAATGCTTTTAATAATGGGCAGGGGCTGAAAGTTCTTAACCAGGGAGAACATTTTAGTGCTAGCTTCAGAGTATCTGTTGCAAAGCTTTAGACTATCGGACTTTTCAGGGCCAAGCGTTAATTACAACTTCAAATTTGCTTCAGGTTAGTAACTTAATTTTACGCTTCAAAAAGATGCTTAACAATAATTAACAACTAAAACGTTAGTTAGTAGTTGAGGTATTTTATATTGCTGGTCATGGGTTTATATAAATGGTAACCATGTCCTTAACCTGAAGTATACTTTTGTAGTGAAATTACTGTCAAAATGCTAAAAAATAAAAGAGTACTAATTGTTGGAGGAGTTTCAGTTTCCTTACTGATCCTCTTTTTTCTTCTAAGCGGGTCCGGTGGCGGACCAGAATCTGATATCATTGTCAGTGTGACTGAAGGCGAGTTTGTCGTGGATATTAATACTTCGGGGGAGCTCGAAGCTAAAAATTCCACAAATATCACAGGTCCGTCAGGTTTGCGCAACTACCGGATCTATCAGGTAAACATCCAGGATATCATTGATGAAGGAACTTATGTGGAAAAAGGGCAGTATGTGGCCCGGCTTGATCCTTCGGAGCTTAATACCAAGATAAAGGATTCAGAGCTTCAGATAGAAGAGCAACAGTCTGAATATATACAGGTACAGCTGGACACCACCCTTCAGCTACGGGAAGCCAGAGATAACCTGACCAACCTGGAATACGCTGTTGAAGAAAAACGGTTGATCCTGGAGCAGTCTCAGTTTGAGCCTCCGGCTACAATCAAGCAAGCCGAGATTGAAGTGGAGAAGGCCAGACGAGCTTTCAAGCAGGCCAAGGAGGCCTACCAGATCAAGAAAAGGCAGCTGGCAGCCAGAATGAAGGAGGTGTCTATTGACCTGCGGCAGGATCAGCTGGAATACGATGGCATGCAGTCTCTTTTGGACCAATTTACCATTACAGCGCCGGAATCAGGCATGCTCATCTACCGGAAAGGATACGATGGCCGCCCGATGAAAGAAGGCAGTCAGATCAGCGCCTGGGATCCTGTGGTAGCTACATTGCCGGATCTATCTTCTATGAACTCCATTACCTACATCAATGAAGTGGATATTCGCAAGGTTGCGGTTGGTCAAAAAGTGGATATTGGATTGGATGCCTTTCCTGACAAAATGCTAACTGGCGAAGTGACAAGGGTTGCTAATGTTGGGGAGCAGCGACCTAATTCTGAAGCTAAGGTTTTTCAGGTTACCGTTGAGTTAAATAAAGTAGACGGTGACCTTCGCCCGGGTATGACCACCAGCAACAAGATCTATACCCATGTAATAGAGCGTGCCGTTTCTGTTCCGCTGGAATGTCTGCACAGTTTCCAGGATAGTATTACCTACGTTTACAAACAAGTAGGTATAAACTACCGAAAGCAGGAAGTACAGGTGGGGGCCACTAACGCTGACCAGGCAGAGATATTACTTGGATTATCAGCTTCTGATGATGTATATCTCTCCACTCCTAATGGAAATAGCGATGAATTAGGCGATATTTCACTGCTTCCTGAGTTGGACGGTAAGCGTAATCTCAAGGGAGGCTCTAAGGAGAGTCCTGCTCAGAATACACCGGGAGAACAAAGAGTCAGAGGAAAGAAGCCCACGTCATGATTTCCCAAAAAGTCTTAATGAATCTGTACATCGCTTCAGAAGCGGTGTTGGCTAATCGTGTGCGGTCCATCCTTACCGGGCTGGGAATCATATTTGGAGTAGCTGCTGTCATTGCGATGTTGGCCATCGGTAACGGTGCACAGCAGGAAATCCTTGAGCAGATCAAGCTGGTAGGCGTCAATAATATCGTTATCAGGCCTATTGTGCCTCAGAGCGAGGAAAACCTGGAAGAGCAGGAAGAGGATGAAAAGGAGAAGCAGAAATGGTCTCCGGGACTCAGTACCCAGGATGTTGAGGGGATTCGGGAAGTGATTCCCGGCATCAATAGGTTAAGCCCCGAAATCATTCTGGATACCTATTTGATCAACAACGGGATACGAAGGACGGCCAAGCTGGTAGGAGTGGAGCCCGCTTATTTTGATATTTTCAATTTCAATCTGGACAGGGGAGGTATGTTCACGGATTATCACCTCAAGCATGGGGAACCGGTCTGTATTATTGGAGAGTCTATCAAAGCAAAATTTTTCCCTACTCAAGACCCCATAGGCAAGTATATCAAATGTGGAAACAACTGGCTCAAGGTCATCGGTATGCTGGAAGAGCGGCTGATTTCCTCCAGCAGTATTTCCAACCTGGGTATTCGGGACTATAATATGGATGTGTATGTGCCTCTTCGGACCATGCTCATTCGCTATAAAAACAGGGCGTTAGTAACTGAAGAAATGCTCAGACGTGCCAATTCAGGTAGTCGGGGGAGGGGATTTTTTCAAACAGACCAGGCAGGAAATGAAAACACCGGACCAACCAACTATCATCAGCTGGACAGATTGGTCGTTCAGGTAGATAAAACCGAGTTGATGACTCCTACTGCCGATGTAATTGCCAGAATGCTGGAGCGAAAACATTATGATGTCATCGATTTTGAGATTGAGATCCCTGAGCTTTTACTGAAACAACAGCAACGCACTAATGATATTTTTAATTATGTATTGGGGGCCATAGCGGGTATCTCTCTGCTGGTTGGGGGCATAGGTATTATGAATATTATGCTTGCCTCGGTGCTTGAGCGTATTAAGGAAATCGGGTTGCGGTTGTCCCTGGGGGCCAAGAAGTTTGATATTATTAATCAATTTTTGTTTGAGGCGGTGATGATCAGTGTTTCCGGGGGGCTCATTGGTGTTTTTCTAGGAATAACCATCGCACTATTAGTAAGCTCTATTGCCGAAATCCCCACTGTAATCACCTTTACTTCAATTCTTCTTTCATTTGGTGTGGCTGCTGGAGTAGGTCTTATCTTTGGGATTGCTCCAGCAAGAAAAGCCGCTAATCAAAACCCTATTGAATCTCTAAGATATGAATAAGATTATTTTAGCAGCCTTTTCTGTGTTTGCTTTTTCGGTTTCAGTTTTTGCCCAGCAACAAACACGTCAACTGTCCCTTGTAGAAGTTATCGAATTGGCCAAAGCACAATCGCCTTCGGCAAAGGCTGCTGAGACACGGAAAAAGAACTTTTACTGGCAGTATCGTACCTTCAGGGCCAATTACAATCCGTCACTTAACCTGGAAGGAAATATCCCTGGCTATGACCGGGACTTTTTTGGTAACAGGCAGGATGACGGACAGATCGTTTTCCAGGAGCGCCAGCAGCTTTCATCACAACTCGAGCTGGGGTTGAGGCAGCCGATCTCATGGACCGGGGGAATGATCAGTGTAAACAGTAGCCTGAATCAATTTAACGATATAAACCAGGATCTTACCAGATACAACACTACGTTGTTTAACGTGCGCTTGATACAGCCTGTATTTGGCTTTAATGAGCTAAAGTGGGATAAACGCACAGAGCCGCTGAGGTATGAGGAGTCTAAACGGTCCTATGTGGAAGAGATGGAGTTTATTTCTCGCGAAGCTACTGATCGCTTTTTCGATTACCTCGATGCCCAGATCAATTTACAGATTGCCAAATTTAATCTGGCTAATAATGATACGATCTATAACATCGAAGAGGGGCGATACAATATTGGTACTACTTCCAAAGACAAACTGCTGCAGGTGGAGTTGCAGCTGCTCAGGTCACAGCAGGATGTAGCCCAGGCTCAGCTGGACCTGCAAACTTCTCGATTGGATCTGAGGAGATACATAGGCATGCAGGACACTTCTACCTACACATTGGAGCTGTTTTTACCTGAAGAACTTCCCGAGTTTGACATTGAGCTGATCAAAGCACTGTCATATGCCAAGCAAAACCGGGCTGACTTCATTGAGTTTGAGCGAAGGAAAGCTGAAGCCGACAGGGAAGTAGCCAGGGCTAAAACCTCACGTTTTCAGACAAACCTAATTGCTTCATTCGGCTTAAACAATGCCGCTGCACAGCTACCGGATACTTATGTAGATCCCAATAATCAGCAGCGGGTAAACCTTACTTTAGAAGTACCTATTCTGGACTGGGGAAGAACAAAGTCCAGGGTACAGACCGCTTTGGCTAATCAGGAGCTGACCCAATACCTTGTTGCCCAGGACGTCCAGGCATTTGAGCAGGAGATCATCACGTTGGTATCCAGGTTTGAGGTGTTGCAATCACAGGTGGAGATTACCAAAAAATCAAATGAGGTGGCCCGGGAAAGGTATGATGTAGCTCAAAACAGGTACCTGATCGGCAAGATCGACATTACAAACCTCAACATTGCCCTGGAGGAAAAAGACACGGCGAGAAGGGCTTATATCAATGCATTGAGGTCATACTGGAATGCTTACTTTGATCTGAGAAGACTAACCCTCTATGACTTCCAAAACGATGAGCTGCTCTATCAGGATAGGGATTAAACAGGAATTAAGTAAAAACTTGCGCTCCACGCCGGATCAAGTTATTTTAGGATGCCTCATTCAGTTGAGATTTCGGTGTATTGAGATGAGGTTTCGGCGCGTTGAGATAGTATTTCGGTACGTTGAGCACATATTTAGGTGCATTGAGACAACATTTCGGTGCATTGAGCAAGCATTTCGGTGCATTGAGCAAGCATTTCGGTACGTTGAGAGGATATTTCTGTGCATTGAGATGGCATTTCGGTACCTTAAGCGCTTATTTCGGTGCATTGAGATAAGATTTCTTGAGGCGTCCTAAAATAACAAAGTGAGTGATAAAATCTATCCTAATCTCTGAGTTGAAACGAGCGAACTTTCAGGCTATCACTGAGCTCCCTGTTGTATACTCCATCTTCATAAGCATCCCATGAGCTGTTTGAAATATAGTAAACGGAACCCACAATGATCACGCCTTGTGTGGGCTCTCCGCTGCCTTCCAGGTTTTGATCAATGATTTTAACCTTTTCTGCCATATCACCGGATTCATTTAGTGTAATCACAATGGTTCGTTTGGGTGATGTTCCGTTTTTAAAAGCAATTAGCCGGTTATCATTGAATAAAAGTCCATCTGCACCTTTGTCAGAATAAAGTCTGTTAGGGTTTACCTTAGTGAGCATTTTAGTGCCAA
This sequence comes from Marinoscillum sp. HNIBRBA16962, assembly GCF_057801515.1. Classification (NCBI taxonomy): domain Bacteria; kingdom Pseudomonadati; phylum Bacteroidota; class Cytophagia; order Cytophagales; family Reichenbachiellaceae; genus Marinoscillum; species Marinoscillum sp. HNIBRBA16962. The sequence continues at coordinate 2,673,188 of NZ_CM173603.1, forward strand.
TGTCTACCCGGTAAATGCCCGTCAGGTAGTCAGAGATGTAAAGCCTGTTTCGCTTTTCGTCAATAGCCAGTCCCTGAAGATTAAGAACTGTTTCCGACAGGTCCAGCAGTAATTGGATGCTGTCCGGATCAGCTATGAATAGTCGGTTAGACATCCCGTCTGAAGTAATCACATCGCCTCTACTGGTCACAATCAGGTCGCCAAGTATCGCTTTCTCCAGCCTGAAGGATTTCAATAGCTTACCATCCTTTAAGCTGAATGCCATGAGGGTAGATTTTCCCTGCAGGGAATCTGTATAATTTTCCATTTCGGGTAATGCGGCTGTACAAGCCCATAAGACCTTACGCTTATCATCCACACCAAGTCCCATTACGGAATATAACCCCGCCTCATCCGGTTTTATAAATGGCTCCAACTGGTTGTTCCGGTATCGATAAATGGCTTTGGAATGAACCCCTCCCAGAAATATTCCGGACTTACCTGATGCTATCGACTCAAAATGAATATCCTTCTGGTCAATTGTAAACTCGATTTTACTGTTGGTTATTCTTTTCTGTTTTTCCTGCAGCCAGCTTTTTAGCTCCTTAAAACGAGGATCACCATGCAGGTTGGCAAAATCTTCATCCTCCAGGAAACTATCTGTAGCATTCATGCTGATGCAGGATTTGAGAGCTTCGATGGCTTTTTCTTTGTGATTATTCAAAGCATAAGCAGAAGCAATGTTGTAGGCCAGGGTGGGGTGATTGGGCCGTATATCGTTAGCCAGGCTGGCGTATTTCAGGAAGGTCTTATAATCACCGGATTTGTAAGCAGCTATGCTCTGCTGATAGTAAGACTGTAAGCTGTCCATCTGAGCAGCGGCAGACAAGGTGATAATCAGGAAGAAGAATGAGGCACAGGTACGTTGCATCGTAAGGTTTTTCAGTAGAACCAATTTAAACCGGATTCCCCTGAAAAAACAGGATAAAACACCCCATTTAAAATGTGAAGCTCTTATTCTATGTTTGAGCGGTAGCGGGTACTTTTGCTCAAAGACGAATCTCATGAGTAAAATCAACCCATTTCACCTGGCTGTACCTGTTTATGACCTGAAGGAAACCCGTGCCTTTTACAGGGATGTGCTTGGTTGTGCGGAAGGTCGCTCATCGGATCACTGGGTGGATTTTGATCTTTATGGGCATCAGTTTGTCATTCACCTGAAGCCCCATGAAGAGAAGCCAGCATTGTATCACAACCCCGTAGATGGTCATGCAGTACCTGTGCCACATTTCGGAGTGGTATTGGACATGGATGAGTGGGAGGCATTGGCTGAAAAGCTGAAAACCAAAGGCGTGGAATTTATCATAGAGCCCTATGTCCGGTTTAAAGGCGAGGTAGGGGAGCAGGCCACTATGTTTTTCAAAGATCCGTCCGGAAACGCCCTTGAGTTTAAGGCGTTTAAGGACATGAATCAGCTTTTTGCCAGCTAATTTGTTTCTTTCAGTTTTTCCAGGTTTTCATTTTCGCCAATTACGACCAATACGTCACCTTTTTTTATTCTATGGTTTGCTTTTGGGACAAGTTTAACCTCTTTTTCACCATCTTCAATAGAAACTACCTGAACGCCATATTCATGTCTCAGATTGAGCTCACCGAGTGTTTTACCCACAAACTCTTTGCTGGGAGTCCAGTCAATGATGGAGTAATCTTCGGTCAGGGGTATATAATCCAGAACGTTTGGGTTATCGATCCTCTGGGCCAGCCGAAGCGCACTTTCCTGTTCAGGAAAGATCACTTCACAGTCACCGATTTTATGCAAAATTCTGGCATGATCTTCTTCCACTACCTTTACGTGAATGTTCTTTGCGCCAAGCTCATGCAAGTGCAAAACAACCAGCAGGCTGTCGTCGGTTTTTCTACCAAGGCTTACTATGACGGAGTCTACATCTTTCACCCCGGCTCTTTGGAGAAACCCCTCATCCCTGGCATCCCCGATAATCCCTTTGGTTACGTAGGGCTTGACCTTCTCGACCCTTTCCTCATCCTGATCTACTGCGATCACTTCAAAATTTCTTTCATGCAGGTACCTGGCAAGAAACCTTCCAAAGGTGCTCAGGCCGATTAGCATAAAGGATTCTATACGTTTTTTCTTTTTCATAAGCTTTAGTCATTGTGATTATCCTACAAGAATATCTTCCTTCATATAGCGTAGACTGGATGCTTTTCTGGTTTTCAGTGCAAAAACCAGAGTCAGGGGACCCAGTCTGCCGATATACATCATGATGGTGATCAATAGTTTTCCTACGGGACTCAATGTTTCAGTGATACCGGTGCTCAGCCCTACAGTGCCAAAAGCAGATACAACTTCAAAGATAATATCCATTAACTCCGGCGGGACTCCCTGGTGAAGTCCGAAGTAGTCTTCACTTAAAAGCAACAAAAAGATAAATGCTGATATAGTGAATATGGCAAAGAAGACGATGGATATAGCGCGGGAGAGTGTTTCTGACGGAATACGTCTGCTAAACACATTGATGTCTTTGTTATTAGAAAATTGCTTGAGCAGGTTTTGAATAAAAAGTGTGAATGTAGTGGTTTTAATGCCGCCTCCACATGATCCGGGTGATGCCCCAATAACCATCATGATGAGCATAATAAAAAGTGTCGGTAAGGATAAGCTGGTTATGGAAATCGTATTGAATCCGGCTGTGCGGGTGGTAACTGACTGAAAAATAGAAATGAGAAACTGTTCATGCCATGGGTGGTCAGCTAATGAATGCTGAGTCTCCAGCAGGAAAATACCTATGGTGCCTATGGCAATAAGTAAACCAGTGGTACTGAGAGCAACCCTGGAATGAAGACTGAGTCTGGAAAGAATTCCCGATCGAAAATAAGATAGCTGGACTTTGATATCGAAAATAACAATGAACCCCAATCCGCCAGCGATGATCAGTAATACGTTTGTTATACAGAAATACCAGTCTCCTGCATAATCCATGTAGCTGTTTCCAAGTAGAGAAAAGCCTGCATTACAAAAGGAGGAAACGCTATGGAAGAGGCCATAGTATAGTGCATCAGCCAGGGAATAATCCTGCAGAAATGAAACGGTAAGTAAAGCTGCTCCGATCAGCTCCAGTGTAATGGTAAAAAGAAAGACTGTTTTGATAAGGTTTCCTAGCCCCAAGATCGGTTTTTGACTAAATCTGTCTATCAGAATATCCCGTCCGTAGATACTCAGCCTTCCCACAAGCAAGAACATGAAAAATGTGCTGAATGACATGATCCCCAGACCTCCAAGCTGTATAAGGATCAGGATCGTCCACTGGCCGAAAGGGGAAAATGTGCTTGCAGTATCTGTAACGATCAGGCCGGTAACACATGTGGCGGAAGTGGCGGTAAACAGGGCATCTAAAAGCGGTAATGATCCCTTCGCAGTAGTCGCGACAGGAAGGGAGAGAAGTATCGTTCCACATATAATGACCAGCAGAAAACTCAGCAGTATCATTCGCTGGGGATTGACCAGCAGGTGTTCGGAGAGTATTTTACTCAGTTTTGATTTTCCGGGAAACAGGTTGACTTTCATTCTGGCTTTAAAATAGGCCTTTTATCTTTGTGTCCATAATTCTGAATTGCATTTATACAAACTTATTATGCCGGTTACTCCGAAGTACAGACATTTAACCACCGAAGAGCTGAATTCGTTAGAAAAGGAATTTATCGAATACCTGATCGTAAATGGGATCACTGCTGACGATTGGGTAAAGCTCAGAGAAGATGAGAAAGATAAAGCAGAGGACATTATCACCTTGTTTAGCGACGTGGTTTTTGAAGGGATCATGCGAAAGCTCCTTTTTCTGGATTACATTTCAAAAAATGAAGTTAGAACGTTTCAGTGTCTTAAAGAAAAAATCATCCTGATAGGAATGAAAACGGCTAATCCACAGCATGACTTTACAGATCCATCCTTTATTCAGCGGGCGACTGAGGATCCCCCAAAAGGTCTGGAAGTATTTTCCTCAGAAAAGCCCTATTCAAAAAACCGCGAAGAGGAGCTCTTTGAGATGACACAGTCCGGCTGTCAACTATCAGATGGGAAGCTCTTTAAAGCACTTTCAGTGAGTCTGGTTTAAAGTAAATCTATCGGGAAGGTAAAGGAATACAGACTTTCCCGCATCTCTTTACTTTCCCGGAGATTCAAAAACTATATTACCTCTCTAACCCTCTCCAGTGACCGCTGAATATCCTGACTTTCCGGTTTGGATAAATGGAGTTGGTTAACCTCATGGAGTAGTTCCAATTGCTCATTATAATTCGTTTTTTTAGTGAAATTTAGCGCATCATGGAGGTAATGTTGCGCCCTTCCTATGGCTTCTTTTGCCTCTTTCAGCTTTTTATTTTTTGTCAGGTAGATCGCATCTTCCAGCTCCAGATAAGAGAGCTGGTTCAGCGTATGTGCAAAATGTCTGTGATAGATCTGCAGATCATTGTTGTGAAAAACCGCTTCATCCTTAAGGATTCGCAGGTTTATTACCGCCTGGGCTACAATGGTGTCACTCTGATCACGATAGCTGTGAAGGTGTGAAGAGATCGTTTCCACAATCTGGTCAAAGTCATTCTTAGCTCTCAGTGTCTCATGAGATTTGATGTCCTCGCATGCGGCACTCATCAGTGCTCCTTCGTGCGACTGGTTTTTTTCCCGCAATACGTCCATCATCAGAAACATGATGCCACAGAAAATAACCACACCAAAAGTCCAGCTTATAATCTTTACCCTCAATTCGACTTCCTTCTTCATGGCTTGAACCTTTTATTTAAAGATTATGCTATGAGCTCCTGCTCTTCCTTCAGCGAGGCGATCTTAACTTCCTTGATCTCTTCGTGGTTGCAATAGGAACACTTATAGTGCTTTTTTAAGAGCCCTTTTTCATTGGCTGTGGGTGATTTGATCACTTCCTCTTTATAGTCCTTCAGCGTCCTGAAGTTACACCTGGGGCAAACCAGCGCATGCAGGTGGCCATCATAGCGTTCTATCAGCTTATAGCCGGTTTCTTCATCCAGCCATACATCATAGTCATACGTAAAGGCTTCTTCATGCTCGATCATTTCTTCCGTCAGGTGAGCATCTTCTTCCAATTCATTGAGAAGCTTCATGGGTTTACCCGTCTCAGGTGATTTACGCGGTTTAAACCGAATTTTGCTCAGCTTTTTCTCCAGGATAAAAGGGTAGTAAACCTTAAAATACTGGGTAAGACCATACCCGAAGAGGAAACCGATCCCCAGCGCCACAAAGGCAATGAAATAGTACTCGTAGATCTTTACATTGGCAATTACACGAGTGATGAAGTCAAAGATCAGGAGCGTAACGGCAATCGAGAAAAAGGTAGAAGCATTCTTAAGAAATCGCACCTCGTACTTGCTCGCAAACTCATATTTAGAAGTTTGTTTAGTAGTAGTTACCAACCCAATCTCATAAATAAGAACCAGCAAGACGGCTACTCCCAGGCAGAATAAACCAATCTCCCCTGTCCAATCAGTAATAAATGAAAATACAGTTTCCATGACTTACACGGTTTGTTTTTTCTATTATTATATAAAGAAACGAGGAGAATCTGAAGGAAATCTGGAGATTTAATCTGATTCGCAATAAGTTTTTTATGAGATAGATCAGTTGGTTTTATCGAATGTCAGGTATGTCCGCTAATCTCCTGTGGAGAGTAGTGTCATGTCAACCCCTTGATTAACAGATTATAGTCTACAAAAACCTGCTAAGATGGCCTTTAAGTGTTTTAGGGCTATGTTAATGAAGGGTCAAATCGAGGCCTAAGCCCGAAACCCCAAAATCATTAAGGCTTAAACTGGATCTTTCGCATCCTTAGCGACTTGGGTGTTACTTCCACATATTCATCCTTCTGGATATATTCCAGTGCATCCTCCAGCGAAAACTGTCGTCTTGGAGCTACTTTCGCATTATCATCTGAACCGGCCGCTCGCATGTTGGTCAGCTTCTTGCCTTTAATGACATTCACCACCAGGTCATTACCACGTGTGTGTTCTCCGATCACCTGACCCACATACAATTCGTCTCCCGGATCGATGAAGAAGACTCCCCGGTCCTGGAGCTTATCAATGGAGTAAGCAGTGCAGGCGCCTTGTTCCATGCTTACCAGCGAACCGTTGTTACGGGTTGGTATTTCGCCTTTCATTGGTTCGTAGGCTTTAAAACGGTGGGTCATCACTGCTTCACCTGCTGTAGCAGTAAGCATCCTGTTACGCAGACCGATCAGCCCTCTTGCAGGAATATCAAACTCTAGGTGCTGGATGTTTCCTTTAGGCTCCATGACCGTCAGGTCGCCTTTACGCTGAGTAGCCAGCTCGATCACTTTTCCGGAGTACTCATCCGGGACATCCACTACCAGGTGCTCAATTGGTTCGTGTTTTTGCCCGTCTACTTCTTTGATCAGCACCTGTGGCTGACCTACCTGCAGTTCGTAGCCCTCACGACGCATTGTCTCTATCAAAATGGACAAATGAAGTATCCCCCGGCCATAAACGAGAAATTTGTCTTCAGATCCGGTTTCTTCAATTCGTAGTGCCAGGTTTCGTTCTACCTCTTTAAACAGTCGGTCCCTGATCTGACGGGAGGTCACGTATTTGCCTTCTTTTCCGAAAAAAGGAGAGTCATTGATCGAGAAGAGCATGCTCATGGTAGGTTCATCTATGGCAATTCTCGGTAGTATGGTGGGGTTTTCAAAGTCTGTCACCGTATCTCCGATATCAAAATCTTCAATGCCTGTGATGGCACAGATGTCTCCGCAGGGCACTTCCTTTACCTGTTTTTTGCCCAGCCCCTCAAAAATGTGAAGTTCCTTCACACGAATTTTCTTCACAGACCCGTCTTTTTTGGCCAGGCCTAGCTGTGCGCCTTCTTTCAGGGTACCCTGAATCACTTTTCCAATAGCAATCCGTCCTACGAAATTTGAAAAGTCCAGAGAAGTGATCTGTAATGCAGGAACACCTTCCTCTACCTTTGGTGCAGGCACTTTTTCCAGGATCACATCCATCAGGTGGGAGATGTCCTCGGTCTGGTGTTTCCAGTCCGAGCCCATCCAGCCCATTTTGCTGGAGCCGTATACTGTGGTAAAGTCGAGCTGCTCCTCTGAAGCATCCAGTGAAAACATCAGGTCAAAAACCTGCTCCATGACCAATTCAGGCTGGCAGTTTTCTTTATCCACCTTATTGACCACTACGATAGGGTTTAGGCCGAGCGCCAGCGCTTTGCTCATTACAAACCGGGTTTGAGGCATAGGGCCTTCAAAAGCATCTACCAGGAGCAGTACACCATCTGCCATTTTAAGTACCCGCTCTACTTCACCTCCAAAATCGGAGTGACCGGGAGTGTCAATAATGTTGATCTTTACGTCTTTGTATATTACAGAAACATTTTTGGAAAGTATGGTAATGCCTCTTTCGCGTTCCAGGTCATTATTGTCAAGGATGAGGTCATCAAACTCCTGGTTTTCTCTAAAGAGCTTAGAGAAGTGTATCATCTTGTCTACCAGGGTCGTTTTGCCATGATCTACGTGAGCAATGATGGCAATATTTCTAATATCAGTCATAGTCCTTTTTATAAAAGAGCGCAAAAATAACCCCTTATTTGGTCAATAGTCTGTTGCAGTCAAAAAAAGATTGTTAATGTTAGTCTGGCAAGAGACGCCAGATAATAAGATTTAAGACTGCATTGTCTAAGATCCATCTAATGTCTAAGATCCATTTATTGTTTTAGCTCTATTTTTACAATGACTAACAAGTATTCGAAAACCCAGGTCTTAACTAAAGAGCCAAAGTTTAACCTCTGAAGTCTAATGTCTAAACCCAACATCTTCCCATGAAAAAAGTTCCTTTAATCGTCGTAGTTGTCTGTTTTTTGTTTATCGCTGCTTTCTTTCTGGGACCGAAGGTTTCTTTTGAGCCGATAGAGGGTCCGCAAATCACGGCATGGGATATCTCCCTGGATAGCGTAGACCTGTATGTACACATGAAGGATGCTGACATACCAAACCTGAAGCCAAACAATGAATCCCGTATCATCTGGGCAGATAGTATCCGTAAAACCAGATATAGCCTCGTCTATCTGCACGGGTTTTCTGCCAGCCCTATGGAAAGTAACCCTATTCCATTTGACTTTGCCAAACGCTACGGGATGAATCTCTATGCTCCGTTGTTTGCAGGACACGGACAAGATGACAAAGAGTCTTTTTTGACTCTGGAGCCTAACGACCTGGTAAAAGATGCTAAAGAAGCTATAGCAATCGGACAGTTGATCGGGGAGGATGTGATCGTTATGAGTTGCAGTACGGGCAGTACCCTGGCTATTTACCTTGCAGGCGCTAACAGGGAAATGATCGATGCGATGATCATGTATTCGCCTAACATTGAACTATATAACCCTATGGCAAAGCTAATGACAGGTCCGTGGGGTAAGCAAATAGTTCTGACAGTCGCTGGAAAATATCGTTTTCCTGATTCTACCACCACTGCAGAAGGACATCAGTACTGGACCACCACCTATCGCAATGAAGGATTGTTGGCATTGCAAACACTCCTGGATGCTACCATGACCACTGAAGTGTTTGGAGCAGTAGAGCAGCCTTACTTTGCAGGATATTACTACAAAAATGAAGAAGAACAGGATAAGGTCATTTCAGTAAAAGCTATTCAGCGATTTGATTCTCAAACCAGCACACCCGAGGATCAAAAGGAGTTAAGGGCTTTTCCTGGAGCAGGAGAGCACGTCATAGCAAACCCTGTCAAGTCGAATAGTGTAGAGGAGGTCAGAAACAGTACATATCAGTTTGCTGAGTCCGTTTTAAACCTGGTACCGGCTTTGTAATGATCAGACCAGGGCGCTGGTCAATGCTCTTAAGTTAAGGTCACTCCAGAATGGAGTCTTTGGTAAAAGGGGCATTCCCGCTTCAATAATTTGATAGATTCTATCCGGATGGAATCACTGGAATGACTGATTTGTGAAGTTACAACCTTAACTTAATATCATTCTTTCTTTACCAGGTGGATATGACTTCTATGATTTGAATCAACTACTTTAAGTACGTATATGCCCTGTGGTAATTCGCTGATGTCCAATAGAAATTCAGACTTGTTGGCAATATCTCCGGAATCAGACAACCTGCCTTTCAGGTCCGTTAACCGGTAATGGATAAGGTTTTCAGGAGCGGTCACTTTTAGGTGCCCGGAAGCAGGATTAGGAAAGACCTTAATATCTGATATGGTTTCTTGCTGGTTCCCTAAAACCACCTCCAGGTCACTAATAGTAATATCGAGCCAACTCATTCGAGCCTCAATCCAGGATTTCAGAAAGTCTATTTCATCCTTGTAGCTTTGACCCACATAGCTGTTGGGCCATACGTATGAACCCAGGATCGGCCAGCGCTCGAAGTTTCTTTGCTGGGGAGCTTCCAGTTCAATGGCCAGTGAATCTATGTAGGCATGAATAGCTTCTGTGGAAAAGGGGCCTGATCGAAGTTCTTCCCATCTTTCCTGGAGTTGAGCTATATAGACAGGGTCTTGCATGAACCGATTCCACCAGAATGGATTCAGCCAATAGTCATGGGGGCAAATCTGATTAAAATTCCAGGCCCACCCGTCGGTTTCCCATCCGTCACAGTAGTCAGCGTTACCAAATGCCAGGTTGTAATCCCAGGGAGGCCCCATGACTAACCTGCCATCATTACTGTCCTTATCTTTATAAAAATAGGTGCTCAGTCTGTAGCTATCAACGTTACGATTTATCTCAGATAACAGAGAATAATCTACAAATGACCGGATATTGATAAATCGCCGGTAACCATAGACAGGATCAGTAAACTGACTGCTTGCCAGTGCTTCTTCAAAGCCGGAAACATAAGTCCTGATGTAGTCTAGCTGGGTAGAAGTAATATCTTCAGGGTCCGGTTCTTCTACCTGAAAAAAAATCTCCTGATAGTCCTGCTCCCTGTTTGGTGGTGGGAAGGAGGAGGCCCAACCTTTTACAGTTTCGCCATCATTTGTTTTATCAATCTTAATGATATATCCACCGGTCAGATCATCCCCGGTGTTTTCATCAGGATTCAGGGTACTTATATCTATCCGGTCCCCATCGCGTTTGATCTTTTCCATAAATACATAAACTCCCTTATAGTCATTATTGATAACCAATTCACAAAACCTGGTACGACTGCCATACCAGCCCATCCTGGACCAGAGATAGAAACTGAGGTGATTTCTCATCAGCGATTTATCAGAGTAGGGGCCGTATAATACCCAATCCTCTTCTTTAGGAAGCCCGAGCACCATGGCAGACGTGTCTTCATTATTGATGGTTCGTAGTTCCAGTCCGTAGCTTTTCTTATCAAAAAACTGGCTGGACTGTCCTCTTAGTTCTATCCCTGCATATCCATCATAATCATTTGCAGGATCTGTTACCTGATTGATCACCCCGGGTTCGTTATCGATGATTTTCAGTGTGGAAAAAACTTTAGGTTCGTCCGGGATTTCCTGTTCATCAGTATCAATGATGATAATAGGGAGATTGGAAGACTGGAAATCTACCTGAGCTTTTATGGCTATGGAGCTTAGAAAAAATAAGCTAAATACATAGAGGTATCTTTTCATGTTCATATGTTGCTAAAACAAGCTGGACCGCATAGGCGGCTTGTTGCCTTAATTTAACCCTGTTGATACTATTACCCTAATATTATTATACTTATAGTACAGGCTGTCACGATTCATATATATTTTCATTGTTGCTAAATAATCAGCAGAAATGAGCTACCTTTGTAGCGTATTAAAAAAAATAATTTGAATAACTTTTCTCAATTGGGTCTTTCCGACTCAATCCTCAGAGCCGTATCTGAGTTAGGCTTTGAAACACCATCCAAAATTCAGTCTGAAGCAATTCCGTTATTAATTTCTCAGGACATTGATTTCATAGGCCTGGCGCAGACCGGTACCGGTAAAACCGCGGCTTTTGGTCTCCCACTAATAGAAAAGGTAGACACCACTAAAGACTACACCCAGACGCTGGTGCTCGCTCCTACAAGAGAGCTTGGGCAGCAGATCGGCGATCAGTTGAAAGCATTTGGCAAATACATCAAAGGCCTGAAAGTGGAAACTGTATACGGAGGAGCGCCCATACAGGTACAGATCAAATCCATCAAAAGCAAGTCTCCTCAGGTCATCATCGCTACACCAGGCCGTCTGATGGATCTGATGAAGCGAAAAGTTATAGACATCAGTAAGATCAAAACCCTGGTTTTGGACGAAGCGGATGAAATGCTGAACATGGGCTTTAAGGAGGACATTGATACCATCCTTTCTTTTACTTCAGGAGAATCCATGGTCTGGTTGTTTTCGGCCACTATGCCGCCGGAGATCCGGCAGATCGTAAAGACCTACATGGTAGACCCTCAGGAAGTAAGGGTTACCCCAAAAAATGTAATTAACGAAAACATTTCTCACCATTACTACCTGATCAACCGGGAAGATAAAACAGAAGCGATCGTCAGGATGCTGGATGCGGAACCGGACATGCTGGGGATCATTTTTTGCCGGACCAAGAGCGATACCCAAAAGCTCGCCGATGAGCTATCAGGCAGGGGATATCCGGTGGAGGCTCTGCATGGAGACCTGAATCAGAACCAGCGTGACCGGGTGATGAACAAATTCAAAACCCACAAGATCAAGCTGGTTGCTGCTACAGATGTAGCCGCAAGGGGAATAGATGTAAAAAGTATCTCGCATGTGATCCATCACTCCCTACCGGATGATGTAGAGTACTATACTCACCGAAGTGGACGAACAGCCAGAGCCGGAGAGAAGGGAGTTTCTGTTTCGCTGGCTACCCGCGGCGACTTACGTAAAATCAATCAGTTTGACAAAAAACTGAAGCTTGGGCTGCAAAAATCCAAATTGCCTTCAGTTGTTGAGATCTCACAGCAGCGCCTTATGAAATGGGTAAGTGAGGTGAAGTCTGTGCAGGACCTACCTGACAAAGCGATCACCGACGAAGTGGAAGCCCAACTGTCCTCTCTCTCTAAAACGGAACTTATTGAACGATTGGTTGCATTGGAAATGGGACAGATTGATCAGAAGAGCAAAGAGCTGGAAGAACCCTATCACGAGAAGGAAGATTTTTATAAAGATGCTCCAAAGAAAGGTAAAGGCCGTCGGGACAGGGGAGGGTTTAATCACTCCGGCAAAAGATCCGGAGGAGACTTTAAGCGTCCGAAAAAATCAGGAGGTAAGAGCCATAAAAAAAGTAACCGGTCTTTTTCCAGACGGAGAAAGGGTTGATCTTTAGTAGCTTTCAGTTGGTTGAAAGTTGCAGTTCAGTTATCTTTGGGAGTAAGTTCTTTACTTGATTTCTTAATCAAAATCGATTGCGGTTCCGGTATTTTACTATTAGAATATTGGGATTAAAAGGGAATCATGTGACCGACCAGGTGTGGTTGGGAATCATGAGCTGACGCGCAACTGTAATTCTGATCAGGGAGAAATGCCTTGATAGTTATGTCTTCACAAAAAAGACCATTGTTTCGTCTGAGACGGGATGAGAAGGGAGTGAAGATCAGATAAGCCAGGAGACCTGCCGTTTTCGACCTCTGTCAGAGCTGTTTGACGGGGGATTTGACAATGCTTTCGCGTTATTTGAAGCAGGTCAAAGAGGCTTTTCAGTTTGTGGGATCTTTTATCCCGTTCCTCTTTTACCCGTTCCTATAAGGCATTGTGAAGTTAGGCTAAGGGCTTTTAAAATCATGTTCAATTTTTTTAAAAGCTTTAAAAATGCGCACACACAATTTAGGTTACCCCAGAATCGGGAACCATCGGGAGCTTAAAAAAGCCTGTGAAAACTACTGGTCAGGCAAAGGTTCTCTTGAAGAATTGCTGGCTGTTGGTAAGAAAACCCGAAAAACCAACTGGAACCTTCAGAAAGAAATGGGGATCGACCTCATCCCTTCCAATGATTTTTCCTACTACGATCAGGTGCTTGATATGTCCCTGACTTTGGGGGCTATCCCTGAACGATACGAACCCCTGATGTTGGGGGATTTCACAGAGTTGGATCTTTATTTTGCAATGGCCCGTGGCTTTCAAAAGAAAGGTCATGACATCACTGCCATGGAGATGACCAAATGGTTTGATACCAATTACCACTACATCGTTCCGGAATTTACGAAAGACCAGACGTTTAGCGTCCACTCACGCAAACTCGCCAATGAGTTTCTGGAAGCTAAGGTCGAATGCGGGATCATTACCAAACCGGTAATTATAGGTCCCGTCTCTTATTTGCTGCTGGGCAAGGAAAAAGAAGATGGTTTTGACAAACTGGATCTTCTGGACAGGCTGTTGTCCGCTTATGAGGCCCTGTTACAGGATCTTGTAACTGTGGGGGGTGAATGGGTGCAGCTGGATGAGCCTTTTTTGGGTCTGGACCTGAACGAAAAAGCCAAAGAAGCTTTCCGTAAAACTTATTCTTTTATCAAAGAACGTTTTCCAACCCTCAAAACACTTGTAGCCACATATTTCAATGGATTGGAGGATAATGCGGAAGTTGCTGCTTCATTGCCGGTATGCGCACTTCATATTGATCTGGTGCGCGATCCGGATCAGCTTAATAAGATCCTGGACTTAGCTCCGGAAGGCCTTACACTATCCCTTGGTCTGGTGGATGGGAGGAATATCTGGAAAAATGATTTTGAGCATTCTCTAAAACTGATCGAAAAGACTGTTGATAAACTTGGTTATGAGCGCGTTTTTGTGGGTCCTTCATGTTCGCTGTTGCATGTGCCCTGCGATCTGGAGCTGGAAACCAATGAAAAAGCTCTCCCTAACGAAATTAAGAATTGGCTGGCGTTTGCCAGGCAAAAGCTGGACGAGGTGGTGACTATCGCCAGCTTGGCTGAGCGAAAAACTTCCGAGGTGTTACAGTCAAAGCTCGAGGAAAACAGACAGGCTGTGGCTTCCAGGAAAACTTCTGATCTGATACACAGTCAGGAAGTAAAGACCCGATTGGGTGCTTTGAACGAGGGTGATGCATCTCGTAACAGCCCCTTTTCCGCGCGAAGGGAGCTTCAAAAGAAGCGTATTAACCTGCCGCAATACCCCACTACCACCATTGGCTCCTTTCCACAAACTGCGGAAGTGAGAAAGCTTCGTTCACGATTTAAAAAAGGTGAGTTAACTCAGGATCAGTACGACGCGGAAATTGAGAAAGCAACCATTGAAGCGATAAGAATACAGGAAGAGATTGGTTTGGATGTGCTGGTTCACGGTGAATTTGAGCGAAACGATATGGTGGAGTATTTCGGTGAGCGGCTCCAGGGTTTTGTGTTTACCAGGTTTGGGTGGGTACAGAGCTATGGAAGCCGATGCGTAAAGCCACCGATTATCTATGGAGATGTGAGCCGTCCGGAGGCCATGACCGTCCGATGGTCTTCCTTTGCTCAGTCTCAAACTGAAAAGCCGGTAAAAGGAATGCTTACCGGGCCGGTAACCATACTGCAATGGTCGTTTGTAAGAAATGACCAACCCAGATCGGAAACGAGTCTTCAGATCGCATTGGCTATCCGGGATGAGGTACTGGACCTGGAAAAGGCCGGGATACGGATTATCCAGGTGGATGAGCCAGCTATCAGAGAAGGACTTCCGCTCCGCAGAGACAATTGGACAGCATACCTGAACTGGGCGGTAAAAGCTTTCAAAGTAGCTACCTGTGGCGTGAAAGACGAGACACAGATCCACACTCACATGTGCTATTCGGAGTTTAATGATATCCTTGAGCACATCGCCTCCATGGATGCGGACGTGATCACCATTGAGTGCTCACGATCACAAATGGAGCTGCTGGATGCATTTGGGGATTTTAACTATCCGAATGAGATCGGACCCGGAGTGTATGACATTCACTCACCCAGAGTACCGTCAAGGGAGGAGATGGTAAAACTCCTGGATAAGGCACGTGAAGTAATTTCGGAAGATCAGCTCTGGGTAAACCCGGACTGTGGCTTGAAAACCAGAGGCTGGGAAGAAACCAGGGCAGCCCTTAAGGAAATGGTAGGAGCAGCTCAGGAAATGAGAGCTTCCAGACCTGAAGTTGTTTAACCTGATAATTTGGCGGACCGGCCAGGTCCGCCAATACTGATCATGGCAAAGCATGAGATTAAGGTCTGTTTGAGATGCGGAAGCGAATTTGAATGCAAGATTGGCTCTATTCACCTGTGTCAGTGCTGGGATATTCCGCTTAATGAAGAAGAAAGAATCTGTCTAAAAGAAAAATACGATGACTGTCTTTGTGCAAAGTGCTTAATAGCCGAAAAGCATAAGCTTCATCAGGGGTGAAAAAACTAAAAAAGCCTGGAAATAACTTTGGATCATGAAATAACTTTGGAGTATAATGAATATAGATATAAAAGGATCACTTAAGACAAATATCATTCTGCCTTTACAGAGCTGGGACATCTATGCGATGGAAATGGCCAAAAACCTGGAGAATGGGAAAAAAGCGAGGGATCTGAAGGTCTTACAGCAGTTTCAGGAGCAGTTTGGCTGGCAAGTGGATTTCAGACAGATCCTGTTGAGGCCGTATGACGCAGTAGTTCTCACAAATCGCGCAGTGAAGATCAAGTGGGTGAGCGATGGTTTTCAGAAAATGACGGGATACACGCCCGCGGAGGTGAAAGACAAAAACCCGAAAATGCTCCAGGGAGTAAACACCTCAAAAAATTCAGTGAAGTACATTCGTGAACGTCTTTTTGAACAGCATTCTTTTGCCGAACACATTATCAACTACCGCAAGAATGGAGAGGAATATGTATGCAGGGTGGAGATATTTTCGTTAACAGATAAAAGGAACAGGTTGACCCACTTTTTGGCTTTGGAAAGAGAAGTTAAGTGAATACGGTGATTCCTAGAAGTGTGTTTTAACACCGGAAGGGTTGATCTCTATCAGATCGAACTCGGTAATAAACCGGATCAGGGCAGGCCAATGTGTTTGAAAGCCTTCCATTATTTCTTTTTTCTTTTCAAATCCAAAAACGTAGATCAGCTTTTCAGGAACCTTCCGGGAAACATAGCTTTTCACAAAATCATCGTCCCTGGTGATAATGACCCAGTTTTTATGGAGGGCAAATTTTCTTAGCGCATTGTCACTGATGGGCAGCTCATTTCCAAAAGCATTGACATGAAGAGCTTCAAAACCTGATTGACGAATAAATTCTGCAAGTGCAGGGGGTAAGTTTTCGTCAACCAGGTATTTCATAAAATCAAGCTTCGGTTACTACTACTTTTTCCATGACATCACCTTGCCGGATATCCTCGATTACCTCCAGACCCTCCACAACCTTTCCAAATACTGTGTGATTCCTGTCCAGATGTTGAGTGTTTTCACGGTTGTGGCAGATAAAGAACTGTGAACCGCCGGTGTTTCGACCGGCATGGGCCATGGAGAGGACACCACGGTCGTGGTGTTGATTATCGCCATCCAGCTCACAATCGATCGAATAGCCAGGTCCGCCAGCGCCAGTTCCATCAGGGCAGCCACCCTGGATCACAAAATTGGGAATAACCCGGTGAAACGTGAGCCCGTCATAGAAGCCTTTTTCAGCCAGCGAAATAAAGTTATCTACCGTATTAGGAGCATCTTTTTCGAAGAATTCGATTTTCATTACGCCCCTTTTGGTGTGTATTTCTACTTTTTTCATCCGTTAAATTTTAATTGGACTGCTAAATTAAGGACAGCCTGATAATTGGGATAACTTTGTGGCTGATAAATTGTCTTTATGAGTATACCAATCATAGAAATCGGGAAGTTTAATCACCTGGAAGTGTTGAAGGAAACTGAGCAGGGACTTTATGTGGGAGATGAGGTGGAAGAGATCCTCTTACCCAATAAATACATTCCCGAAGGCCTCAAGGTAGGAGACTGGCTGGATGTGTTTATTTACAACGACTCGGAGGACCGGATGATCGCCACGACACTTATTCCTAAAATCCAACTGGGGGAATTTGCCTACCTCACGGTAAAAGAAGTGACCTCCATCGGCGCTTTTCTTGACTGGGGGCTTGAAAAAGATCTTTTAGTGCCATTTAAGGAGCAGCGTCATAAAATGGAGCCCGGGAAGTCTTACATGGTATACATGTATCTGGATGAGGTGACTGACAGGCTGGTAGCTTCATCCCATCTCAATAAGTTTCTGGAGCATGAAAACATAGAGCTGGAAGAAGGAGAGGAGGTGGACCTGCTGATTGGAGACATGACAGACCTGGGGTATCAGGTGATCATCAATACCAGGTATCGGGGGTTGCTTTTTAGAAATGAGGTTTTCAGGGACATTGAGCCCGGAGATCATACTAAAGGATTTGTAAAAAAAATACGGGCAGACAAAAAAATTGACGTAACTCTTGAAAAACAGGGCTATGAAAGTATAGAGCCTAATGCAGACCGGGTCTATAAAGAGCTAAAAGAAAATGACGGGTTTTTACCTCTGCATGATAAAAGCGATCCTATGGAGATCCAGGGACAGCTTCAGATGAGTAAAAAGAACTTCAAAAAAGCCGTCGGGGCATTGTATAAGAAGCGCCTGATCGTAATGGAAAAGAAAGGAATCAGGTTGAAGTAACGGGTTGCGGGGTTGCGTGTTAAATTGTTGCGAGTTGTGGGTTGGTGTTTGAGCAGTTAAATCTATCATATTCTGAAGACTAATGAACATGGATTCCTACGGAATGACTTTCGAGGAGGACTTAACTTAAAGTATTGTTACTGAGGGGAGATAAGGGGAGAGTAATAAGGAAGGATAGTTCGGAGTTTTTATTAATTGCGTGAACAATTGATAAAAACCCCGGCCTAAGGTATCAGAGCTTTACAAGTTCCGCATGGATATTGTTGTCTTTTACCAGCTCTTGTGTGAATTTCATATGGCCATGTGGTACAAATATTTTGAACGTGCCATTCTTCATGGTAGCAAGTGTTTCCAATAGCTTCCACTTATTGATCAGATCGTTTGGATTATCAACTTTAGAAGAAATCTCAAAGTACGCTTTCCCTTCATTTTTAGTAGCTGTAACGTCTGGCGTAAAATTCACTTTTTTTGTTTGCCCAATTAATTGGTAAGGCGCTTCATAATCGCTCAGATCAGCTCTGATGTTGTCGTAACCTTGTTTTTTTATCTTTTCGATTACATTTGAAAGTAATTCGTCGTAAGAAGTTTTACTTCTAGTTTGTTGAAGCATAGATCGCTTGGTTTGTTATAATTTAATTGATGAAAGAAACTCCAAATGCTAAATTAATAATTTTCAGGGAGTTATATTAATTAAAACAAACCTGTTCTTAAAAATGTTTGCCTGGTCCTATTTTTTAGGAGGATTGATCATAATGTGTGCCTTATGAGTACCGGGGTCCATTAGCCAGGGACCACCTTCAGAGGCAGGCGATAGGGGGAGCCCGGTCGTTTCCACAGTGGCATAAGGAATGTAGACCACATACCTCAGGTACAGGTCCGTCGGGTATCCGCTTTCGTCAAAGCTGCCACTCAAAACATATAACGTACCCTTATCCGGCATTTTGAGCTTCCCCGCCTTTACCTCTTCTTCGATGATTTCAAACCGTTCTTTGAAGGATTTCCCTTCCGTTTTCAATGTGCGCCCCCGGGCCATATAAGGGTCCAGGTCTGCGTGATATGCAGCCACGCTGAAACCTTCTTTTGTTGGGTCATCGGCCAGGCAGACTATCTGGTTAGACCCCTGCCTTAGTACGACAAATGCGCCGTCTTCATCATACCCGTACACTTTTGCATCCTGCTGGTAAGCTTCAGGAGCTGCCATGATGGCCTGTTCGATTTGAGTTTTAGCATCCGGGATCTGGGCTTCTATATCCAGCCGGAGTGCAAGTATCAGGACAAGGACTGCTATAAGTTTCATTTCATATTGGGTTTAGTAATATCCAAAAGTTAAATAGTTTGCCGATCATATCCGAACTTTGAGCTTCTAAATACGCCCTTGATGGGTCGCTGTCCGGGGCTCAATATTTTGAGAAAATAACTCTCGTTTTGGCGCTGCCTTTCTCATTTTGATAATTAGATTTAATTTTTATCTATTTTCACATGAATTGCCGTTTTTGGAATGCTATTTGCACATATAATCCAGGCAGTAAAATATTTATGGATAAGCCACATCATTTATTTATATAAAACGTTAAAGCACTCTATTAAACATATATTGAAATGAAGAAAAGAAATTTAGTTTTTTTGAAAACCTACATGCTCGTATTTTTAGCTCTTGTTGTAGGGTTTTCATCCTGTAAAAACAAGAAAAAAGCCGGGGAACTCTCTGATCCAACCGAAGTGAAAGAACAGATAGAGGAGGAGATAGCCGGATATGAGGAAGAAGAGGAGGAGCCGGAACGAGTAGCCGAAAAAACCAGCGCTTCGCAAAAACTGGAAAACTATTTTTCAGCCATAGCTTCAGCCCCCAGCGCTCAGTCAGCTAACGGAAGTATTAGCGAGACGCTGACCATGTTTAGCAATCCGGATGCTCCTGTCCTGATCGTCATCTATAGCGCAAATGGCACCACTGATTATGATGAACCCACCACTATCAAGCGGTATCTTGAATACCTGAAAGACACCAGGAACAACAGCGCTGTAGTAGAGGAGATGGTGATGGATGACTATGGCAAGATCAAAGAACTGGTCCTTAAAAAGAAATAATTACCCAAGTCAAAATAGAAGATACATGAGATCATTAAAAAATATAATGTTTGTGGCCTTCGTGGCTACAGCTTTTGTGAGTGTAGCCCAGGATAATGTAGACCCCAGGCGTAAGCAGGCTATAGACTCTCTTGCTCTGGAAAAAGTAAAAGACCTGAGTAAATACATCAGCATCATAGGTGATAAAAAGACCCAGTTTTCAGAAGCCCAGCGTGTAATGGATCGTGCGGAGGAGCTTTTTGCTCCTGACAGCGAGATGGGTGTCTCGTCACTTAGCCGGGAGGAGATATCCTACTACAAAGTACGGGAGTATTTTGAGCGGCTGATGGCGCTGAACTATGATAAGGTGAGCATCAAATGGTATGATATTCACTACATCAGTGACCTGGAAAGACAACCTGATGGCACCTACGTGGGAGTGATTACCATCTATCAGCGTTTTGAAGGTACATCTGATGATGGATTAAATTATAAAGACACCACAAAAAAGGATATAACTATTTATGTTCAGCGGAAAGAAACGCAAATTGCCGGGAGAACCATCGAATTTTGGGATGTATTACTTGGCGATATTCGCGTAACTGAAACTTCCGCATGATCAGCATTCGAATACTAACGATAACCTTTTTATCAGTAACCTTCTATTCATCAGTGGCCCAGCGTGGGCTTACTGATGACATGAAGGACACCGAGGAGCAGCTATATGCTTCTACCAAGCAGATCAACCAGTTTTTCAGACGCTTCAATGGTGAAGAGGACGAAAAAGGCGACAGGTACTACCCGGGAGATAAAGATTACAGGAGCGTAACGCTTCGCAAAAAGTATCTTCCCAATCTTTTTGATAAGGAAACCGGCTATGTTTCATCGGATCTGGCGAAAGATTTTGTAAAAGATGTGGCCGATCGAAAAGAACCGTCCTACCTGGACTTTCATTCCGGTAAGTGGATTGCGGAAGTCAACACCATATTTAGCTATCGCGGAAAAGAACAGTCGGTATTGCTTTACATGAAAATTCAAAAACAAGGCAAAGGCTATGAATGGGTTATAGACGATGTGGCTTTTGATCCTTTCAAACAGATGTTTGATAAAGATACTTCCGAATCCAAGAAGTTTATCCACCCGATGAGCCATGAGTTGGATTTTATGAACTTAAGGAAAGCTTTTCAGAAAGAAAATAACCCAGAGTCGTTTACTGCCAGAGATTATACGCCGGATTATTTAACCTTGTTTTTGTATGAAATAAAGCGAGGCAATATGAGGTTCAAAACGGTAAAAAATGTGAAGTTTCACTTTTTTGGGATTGACGGCTGGTACTTTGAGATCGCAAATTTCAATCGAAGCAGCTACAATTCCGGCTGGCTGATCTCCAACCTGGTGAAAGCCAGTGACCGGGAGAAAAAACAACTGAAAAACTACATTTACGATAAAAATTAGAGCGGATCAGATACACTTTAGATGACCATGAACTATCGCTTTTTAGCATGCTTTCTTGTAGCCTTTGTTTTCGTAGCAAGAGCGCAGGATACCACACCGGATGATAACACAGACCAGGTCAAAAGCCTGGTTGACTTTTATAAGTATATGCTCAATACGGTGGGGGATGCTGATACCCCGAACCGCGACAAGGAGGTCATCATTACCGAAAGCTATAAAAAGGTCTTTAAAGATGCTGAAGTGCAAATCGAAGATGACCTTTTGCCGAATCGAAATGCCATTACCAACAAAAATGTACCGGCCTACCTGCGTGATGTAGACTTTTTCTTTCAGGATATTCAGTTTGAGTTTACGGACATGGAGGTGGAGAAATCCACCAGGGAAAATGGAGCGGATTACTACCTCATCTCTTTTAACAGTATTATTAAAGCTACAACGCTGGAAGGGGAGCCTTTCAGCAGCACAAAAAAAAGGTACGTTGAAATAAACCTTCAGGAAGAAGAAAATGACTTAAAGAT
Source organism: Marinoscillum sp. HNIBRBA16962 (assembly GCF_057801515.1). Taxonomy (NCBI): domain Bacteria; kingdom Pseudomonadati; phylum Bacteroidota; class Cytophagia; order Cytophagales; family Reichenbachiellaceae; genus Marinoscillum; species Marinoscillum sp. HNIBRBA16962. The sequence goes on from NZ_CM173603.1 coordinate 2,694,876, forward strand.
TGTTAGCGTTTACAGTACCAAAATCAGCAGAGAGAAAGAGCTTCGCCTCTGGTGGAGGAGTCTTTCCTACGAGTGGTCACGAATATTTGGACCGTATGTCAAAGGGGATAGCGCTACGAAAGATGAACTGCTTAAGATAGCAGCGATCGATAGCCTGGATTTGTCAGGCAACAATTACCTGATGGATATTGGACCACTCTCCGCTCTTAACAATCTGAAATACCTCAATATAAGCGACACACGGATCGATAACCTGGAACCTATTCGCTTTGCCATGCAACTGCAAACGCTGGTAGCAGGTAATAGCAGAGTAGATGATATCAGTTTGCTCCAGTACTTTGAAAAGCTCGAAAAACTGGATCTTCACAACACTCCTGTGCTGGATCTGTCTTCAATCGGTCGCCTGAAAAACCTGAAGTGGGTAAACCTTTCCTCAGTGTCCGCTACTGTATTTGATGCTTTTCAGCATTTGAATGGGCTGAGGTATGCAGACCTGTCTAACACGGCGTTTTCCTATCCTGCATTGCTCTCAAACAACCCTGCTCTGGAATACCTGGACCTGTCCAGAACGGGGATTTCCAATATTGACTATTTGAGCGAGCTGAAAGCATTGAAATACCTGGACCTTTCAGAAACTTACATCACTACTTTGAAGCCATTAAGCGGCCTGAATAACCTGGAGACGCTAAAGGTCAACCAGACTCAGATCTTTGACCTTAAACCGCTAAAAGGGCTGGAGCATTTGAAACGAATTTATTGCGACAATACGGGCGTTACTGAGAATCAATCCATGGATTTTATGTCTGAAAACAAACAGGTGCTGATCATCGCCAATACCCAAAAGGTGATGGATTGGTGGGAGGGACTGAACAGCTCATGGAAAAGAGCATTGGTACCGTTTACCGGAAATTCGAACCCTCAAAAGGAAGACCTGATCAAGCTCATAAACCTGGATTCTTTAAACCTAGCTGGGCAGCGACTGGTAGAAAGCGACCCACTGACCAAGTTTAAGAAGCTCAGACACCTGGTAATTGATAACAATCTGTTTACGGACCTTCAGTTTATGGATGAGCTTCAGTACCTGGAGGTGCTTTTTGCTGAGAAGTTGCCGGTGGAATCTTTGGATGGCCTGGAAAACAATAAAAACCTGGCAGCCATTTCCTTTAAGGGCTCCCTGGTGACTGATATTACAGCGTTGAATAATCTCAATAAACTCAGGATCGTAGACCTGGACGATACGCCGATCATTGAAAGTGAAGTAGAGCGATTTTTAGCGTATAACCCCCGGGTAGTAGTGCTTTATCAGACCTCTGCTTTGAAAAGCTGGTGGGCAGGTTTGTCTGATGCCTGGCGAGATGTTTTTGATCTGTCAGAAGAGCCTTCAGGTCTGGAACTGCACGAGCTGATCGAGCGCGAGGAGCTGGCTATAGAAGGGGCTTCGGTTGTGTCACTTCGTCCGTTGGACCCTTTCATCCAGTTGAAAAAGATTACCATAAACAATACCGGGGTCACCAGCCTTATCGATTTGGCTGCTCATGAAACGCTGGTAGAAATAACCTGTCAAAACGGCCCGCTTTTTGAGCTGGACGGTCTGGCAAAACTCAGAAACCTGAAAAAGCTGGATATTTCCAACACAGCCATTGATGATTTACGTCCGTTAAGACCACTACTTTCGCTGGAAACCCTCAATGCTTCAGGAACAAACCTTAAACGGATAAAAGGCTTGGAAGAATTGATTAACTTAAAGCATCTAAATATAAGTAATACAAGAGTTTGGCAACTGGACAGACTGCACGATATTCGCAATCTGAAAACACTTGTATGTTACAATACCCGGGTCAGGTCTCGCGAGATCGAAGATCTCAAAGAGGTTTTTCCGGAATGTGAGGTGAATTATTATTAACTTTTTAAAAATCCAGCTTAAGCGAAATGAATACCCTGAAACAAGTTATCAAACTTAGTTTTTGCCTGATCTTGATTGTACTTTTCTCAGCAAAGTCCATCGGTCAGGAATCTTTACAAGAGAAGTATCAGAATCTTCTGGAAAGTACGGAAACCTTCCAACAGTATAAAGTAATACCGAGAACAGACCTGAATAACTTCTGGGCAGCAGTAAATGATTCGCTGCGTCAGGATACCAGGACCATCTCACAGTTAAATTCCCGGCTTTCTGCTCAGCAGGCATCACTGGATTCGCTAAGGACGCAACTATCTGACGTTCGGGCGCAGTTAGATAAGAGCCAGACGTTGAATGACACCATTTATTTTGTCGGAATGCCCTTTACAAAGCTTGGTTACCATATTTTAGTATGGGCTATTATCGTTGCTTTGGCTGTTTTAGGAATTCTGGCTTACCTGATGTTTATCCGTAGCAATAAAGTAACCACCAGATCAAAAAAAGAGCTGGAGTCTTTACGTGCGGAGTTTGAGGCTCATAAAGATAAAGCCAGGGAGAAGCAGGTAAAGCTGAAGCGTGAGCTGCAAACAGCAGTAAACACTATCGATGAAATAAAAAGAGGGAGAAGGTAAATAATCCTACTTCACCAAGTTATGTTGAATGGTCATGGTGGAGCATGGGTTTGATTCAAATATTCTCCCTGCAACTTGAAGTAGGAATAATTAACCATGGAAATGAATCAGGTAAAAAAACTATGCGGCCTTGTGGTACTCCTGGTAGTGGCTTTCTCTTGTAAAGATGATGATGAAGAGAAGCCTAAAGGAAGTGGCTTGACCATCTCCGTAAATGGTGCATCGTACTTTTATAAGGTCCCAACTTCTGTTGCTGAACTCGACGATCCCGATATATTGATCAATGGAGGTTCGTGCTTTACAAATTGTTTTAATTCATACCGGGCAGAACCAAGCGAAGGTCCGTTTGATCTGATCGAAGTGGAAATAAAAACAGAGAATACCATTTCAAGCATTGAAAGTCTGTCAGGTGAGGTGTTCACGTTGGAAAATGATGACGACCCGATCTGGCTGCTGATGAGTATGGATGAGATCTCAGTTATTCCGGATGAGAGCACCGTGAATGAGATCACTATTTTTTCTGTCACAAAAATTTCAGAAGACGATGGCTATATAGATTACATCGTTCGTGGAAAATTTTCCGGCACCTATGTCAATCCTGAAACGGAGGAAACGTTTGAGGTGGAGGGGACTATGGAACTACCAGCATTTGTCAGCCCTGAGTAGTGGGGGTACGGGTTGCGAGGTTGAGCAGGTTGCGTGTTAGTCAAAGGTTTACAATGTTGCGTGTTGTGGGTTTGCGGGAGTGCCTCACTGCCCACCATTTCACCGATTACCAATCATCTACTGTTTACTGCCACTGCCACTGCTTACTGCCACTGCCACTGCCACTGCCACTGCTTACTGCTACTGCTTACTGCCACCGATCACTGACTCACCGACTCCCGTGTTTTCTCGCAGAGGCGCAAATCTGCTAAGAATCAGACATACCGACAACTGTCTTACTGCCTACTGCCTTTATATCACCCCTTCGGGGTTGTTTTGGTTCATGTGCCAGGAGCTATAGTTATTTCATCCCTTCGGGATTTTCTTTTTGCCTATTTACTGCCACTTCTTACTACCACTGCTTACTGCTTACTGCTACTGCTACTGCTTACTGCCACTGCTTACTGCTTACTGCCACCGATCACTGTTTCACCGATTACCGATCCCTAAGTATTCAACCATCTCCAGAACTTCCCCATCAGGGTTTTAGGCTTTGGCGTGGTATCCTCCATGGCCTGTTTTTTTTCTTTTTTCTTTTTCTTCACTTTGCTTGAAGCTGCAGGAAGATCTTTGTTGATTTTTTGCTTATAGTGCTGTTCTTTTTTCTTTTTTAGCTGTCGTAGCTCACGTTCCTTTTGTTTCTCCCGTTGCTTTTTGAGTCGCTTTTCTTTGGCCTTTTTGTTTCGGATCCTCCTGGCCTCACGTTCCTCGGGAGTAAGCTTTTTCCGGCTGTTTTTTCTGCTGTGTCGTACTACCTTTACCTGGTCAGGATCCTCTTCTTCTTTCTGCTTTTCGGTTTCTTCTTCCTCCTTATCCTTAGGTGTTGGTTCCGGCAGGTCAATCTTACCCACCACTTTCAACCCCTGTAATTCTACCTTTGGAGCACGGATGACCTCAGGTTCTTCATCTCCCCCGTCATCCCTGTCATCATTTTCAGTGCCTTCATTCAGCGTTTCTTCAGGCTGTTTTTCATGCTGTGGAGTTTCGTTTTGCTCAGCTGGTATTGCTTCAGACCTGGCTTCTTCCGGAGATTCCATTTCCGCGGATGAAAACTCCTCCTCCAGTTGAGCAGACATTTCCGGTTCAGCTACAGGCTGCTCATCCTCAATAAGCGGTTCTTCTGAAAAATGAGCAACCACCTTTTCTTCCAGGTCCGGATCAAGTTTTACGTTAGGATGATCCTTTACATCAAAACCATTTTCTGATAAATAGTTACTGATATCTGTGGTAGTTACTTCAAGTTTCCGCGAAAGCTGACCCAATCTCATGACTAAAAAGGTGAATTAAGGCCGCAAAAATAAGAATTTAGACGTTGAAGAGAAAGCCGGTAGACGGAAAATGCACATAACTAAAGGATATATAGTATCTTTTGGGAAAAAGAACCTGCTGTGTTAACCATTCGCTTGATCATCAAACTCCTTCCCTGGGTACTTTCTGCGGTGCTGGCAATACTATTGGGGGCATTTTTGTACACTTCCGGAGCCTTCCAAAGTCAGCAGTCCCAAACCATCATTACTCAAAACACGATCCTTACCGAAGTGGAATCCATGGGTAAGCTCGAGCTGGTCAGGTATCACTTCAGGGATATTACCGAGCTGGAAAAGAAAGGGAGAAAGGACTATTTTGATATCATCAACTGGGGAGAAGATGCAAATATGGCCCTGGTGAGCGTAGGGTCGGCCATTGGATGCATCGACCTTAGAAAGATCAAAGAAGGGAATATAACCGTAAAGAACGACACGGTCTATATACACTTACCGGATGCTGAACTATGCAGCTATAAGCTTAATATGGAAGAAACCCATATCTATGCTTTGACGACAGGCAGGAGAGTAGATGCAAAAAAATTTATACAGGAAGGCTATAGAAAAGCAGAACAGCAGATCAGGGATGCAGCGCTGGAGTCGGGGATCCTGGAGCAGACTACCCAAAACGCAGAGCTGGTCCTGAAGCCTTTGCTGGAAGCCACAGCAGAGAAACCTGTGGTGTTTGTGAAGAAGCCTGTAGGGGTGAAGGTGGAGGGTAGGTGATACCTGACGCTTTTGTACTATTTAATTATTTAGGTGTAATCTTTTAAGGTAACTCAATAAGTTTCTCGAGAAATCTGTTGTTTTTCAATAAAAAATGTTTTTTTAGTTGGGTAAAACTGAATTGAAAACCTAACTAATTATTAACCTTGAACCGCCAACTTACGATTTTCTTTATTGGGATCGCGATTTCTTTTTGTGCATTTTGCCAATCCACCGGATTAGAAAACATCAGTCTTCCACCATCTCCGACAGCCCAATCGTTTATGAACTTTTCCGGATTTTCGAACCCAGGAGCAAGTGGTAAAATTCCGATCTCGGTCCCACTCTTCTCCTTACAGGAGGATGACCTTGCCATTGATCTGGCCTTAAGTTATAATTCCGGAGGGATCAAAGTGTCAGATATTTCGGGAGTAGTAGGGCTTGGGTGGTCTATCAACATTGGAGGTGCTGTTACTCGAACAGTCCGAGGTTTACCAGACGAAGCTACAGGGGGTTATTTTACCGAAGGAAACAAGATTGATGATTTTTCAGGGACAGATATAGACTATTCAAACTACCTGAGTGACGTAGCAGCAAATAAGGTCGATGCTCAACCAGATATATTTAATTTTTATTATCCCGGAGGTGGGGGCACGTTCATATACCATTATAATGGATCGATATCCACTTATCCATATCAGGACGTCAGTATTTCAGGCGATCCTGAGAATGGGTTTGTTATAATAGATAACAGGGGTATATCTTATCATTTTACGGAGGTTGAAAAAACAAGAAAATCAGCTTCTTCGTGTGGTTATTCAGGTACAGATATTAGAGTAAACCAATATAACAGTGCTTGGTACTTAAGTCAGATTGAATCGCCAAACTGCAACTCGATTTATTTTACATACAGTAACTCAAATTACCAGTTTGATTGGCAGCCAAATGAGTTCGCGGATGGGTACGGTATACAAAGGTCGATCTGTAAAAATGAAAATACATCCGATGGGAAATATGTTACCAATATCACTTCAACGAAATATAGCGTTGATTTTATTTATTCAACTGATACAAGAAATGATGCACAGGGTGCCCCACGTTTGGATGAGCTTAAAGCAAAAAACAAAAATACTTTAACACCAATTTCATGGTACAGATTTCTCTATAGTGAAACACAAAATACAGCAGGAAGTTCATATTTCAATAGTTACTACAACTGGGGGAGTTCCGGATATGCATACAGGCTTTTTTTGGATGGGATCGACCAGGTAAATACTTCAGATACAGAAACGATTCCATACAGGAGATTTCACTATAATTCAACACTTCTTCCTTCAAGAATAAGCACTGGTCAGGATAGATGGGGTTTTTATAATGGGAAAAACTCTAATAACTCTTATATAGAGAAGACGAAAGTTTACTTTAAAAATCCCAGTAGTGTGGGTGACGATCAAGTGAGAGAATTTGGTAATGCGGATAAGTCCATTGATACGACCGGGAATTTTACTAAAGCTGGTATACTTGAAAAGGTTGTTTATCCCACTGGTGGGTTTACGGAATATGAATATGAACCTAATAGGTTTAACTCTGCCAATCAAGACTATTCTGTTAAAAAGCATTATGCGTATAAAACATACTTGTGTGGTGGAGGATATGATTGTGAGGAAAGAAATAAAACTTTTGGGATAATTGCAGGGAGTCCTCAAAATCAGATCACGGATTATTTTACAGTGAATGAGGAGCAAGAAGTAAACTTTGATTCCTTTATTACAGGTGATCCATCATGCCCTACTTCCAGTTTCAATATTAAGGTATTTGATAATAATACAAACACATTAGAATTTGTCGTTTATGGTGGACAAAATGATGTATCAAATTCATCTTCCATAAGTTTACCTCCAGGTACTTACAGAGTAGAGATCCAAGTTTGTGATACCGAAATTACTAGCGGAACTAATTTTTATGTAGCAAGTCTTGCAGTTAATCACATTTATAACTTAGGTGTTTTAAATACAAATGAATACACCGGAGGTCTTAGGATAAAGGAAATAAGGAATTGTGCGGAAACAGATAACTGTTTAGTAAGGCAGTTTAAATATGAGGATTCAAATGGGACTTCCTACGGAGAACGCCTTTACTCAACAAATACCCTTGACTATAATGTGGATCATCACTGTGGAATTGATCCTGATATGCCCGAAAATATTAAGACGTCCCTGGACTGGAGTCAGGTTTTTAGTTATTTTGATTGTTCAGAACTTAGTGAAGATTCTTATTTTATTAATGAGGTAAAGGTTCATGCTAATCCTCAGCTGTATTCATGGGGTAATTCTCATATCAATTATCGAAAAGTCAGAGTAACAGACATCAATAGGGCTGGAGTTAAGAATGGGTATGCAGAGACTACATTTACTTCCCCATCAGATTTTATGAGCATAATGTTCCTGTCAGGGAATGAATACTCAAAATTTGATGATCTTTTTTTCGAGGTTTCAGATACTTATCCTCTCCTCGAAATTTTCAAGGAGTATGGCACACCTTCAATATCTCATTCATTTCCACCTGCTTTTACATCTTACTTCTTTCCAGGAACACTTTTACCAAATATTTTTCCAGTTATTGGGAAAGAAAAATTAATACAACATTATAACTCTGACGACTCATTAATCAGCGAAAGAAAAAATACCTATCGTATCAGGTTGGGTGGTTATCATACTTTCAAGTCTAATAATTCATCTGATAGTCTTACAACACCTAGGGGAATGAATGTGGTCTATCATTCTGGATTGGTAGAAAACGGGCTTCCATTAGGTTTTTATATAGTACGTTATAATCTGCCTGCTTTATGGCTAGAGCTATCGGAGTCTAAGGAAAAGAAATTTGATCTGAACGGACAAGACCAGTTATTGAGAAATGTAACCTATACTTATGACTCTACTTATAACCTTCTAAAATCAACTACATATACCAACAGTGAATTAAATGAGATAAAAGAGGAAATCTACTATGCCTTTGAGTATGACCGAAATACTCTTCCAGCAATTGATTCTCTACTGAGCAAAAACAGACACGCAGCACCCATCGCTTCTGTTAAATACATTGATGGTAAGGCCGTGGAGTCGAGGGTAGGTGCTTACAGACTGAGTGACAATAAGCCTGTGCTTGATTATAGTTCTAAATTGATCACTGGATCACCGATTAGCAATTTTATTCAGAATGTTGGTTCAGGGGGATTAATTGAGACTTTTACTCCATCTTATTCATTTGATCAGCAAGTGAGGTTTACAGAGTATTCCAATTGTGCTAAGCCCATTGAATACGAAAGTGCTGATGGTATAAGTCAGGTTATATTATGGGATAGTGATGAGGTGAATATCATCGGGAAGGCGACTAATGCCACAAATGACAAGGTGGCATTTCATAGTTTCGACCAGGCCACGCAAAAAGGGTGGCAATTAAATGGTGTGTCACCGATCAACAATGGCTACACTGGGAATTATGCTATGAATAATTCAATAAGTTCTCCATTGCTTCCCTCGGGGGATTATGTGATTTCGGTTTGGGCAAAAGGGACAAGTGGACAAGTTGGTATTAATGGAGGAAACTGGAAAAATGTCGCCAATGACTGGGAATATCTTGAATGGAATTTGACTCACTCAGGTGGCTCTATGTCCATTGATGTTAGCAGCGCGTCAGTTCGTTTTGATGAGGTCAAAATTTATCCTGAAAATGCCACTCTGGAAGGGTACACTTATAATAATCGCTATCAGATTGTCGCAAAATCGTCACCGGGAAGGGAGTGCATACACTATCAATATGATGATTTCGGAAGACTTTCTGTAGCGAAGGATTCCGATGGAAATATTATCGAGACGTATAAATATAATTTTTTCAATTCTACTCCCATAGAATAAACCATTCGCCCAATTAACTAATAGCTGAAATGTTTTTATTAATAGCAATCTCCACTCTCTTAAATCCTGGTTTTTCAGATTTAGAAAATCCTTTGGTCGGTATGACTGGCCCTAGTACGGTAGAAAGGTATTCTACTCATACTTATGACTGTAGTGAGTGTCCATTGTTAGACAACAATCCGGCAGAATGGAATGTGACCGGTGGAACAATTATTTCTCAAAGCCCAAGAAGTAAGACTGTAACTGTAGAATGGACTCACAGTAGCAGTGGGAGAGTGGAATTTCTTCAAGGTGGTTATGTTGCGGCAAGTAAAGATATTACTATCTTGAGTCCTCCGTCACCTCCACCTACGCCATCATACGAATATCACTGTACAAGTGCTGAGTTGCAATTCAATGGTTCACCACCATCCGGTACAACCTGGTACTGGCAAACATCTTCTACAGGAACAAGTACCTCAAACTCCTCATCCACCTGGATGATAACATCTTCTGGGTGGTATTATTTAAGAGCAAAAAATCAAGTAGGATGGAGCAGTGCTACTTCTGTTTTTGTGCCAGGGTGGGATTCTGATCCCCCGGCAACTTTGTCTACCACCTTGTTTGAAGCATGTAACGTAAGTAGCATAACAATGGGATCTTATCACTCAACAGACGAGTGGTATACGAGCTCTACCGGTGGATCACCTGTTCATGTAGGGAGCTCTTACACGGTCAGCATCAGCCCAGGGCAGACAAAAACCTATTGGGTATTACTGAAAACTGCGTTTGGTTGCGCAGCTTCGAGCCGTACTCAGGTTACGGCTAAGTCCTGGGAGACATCCATTGGGGGCAGTATGAGTTCAGACCTTACTACTTTCTGCAACTCGTCTATAGTGACTTTTACTTCTTCAGGGAAGCGTGGTACTATTCAAAAGTGGCAATACCGGGAAAAAATAGGATCAGGTTCATGGTCTACATGGTCCACTTTTAGCACAAGCACTTCTACAACCCGAAGCAAAACAATAACCAATAGTAGTTCTCAAAATTTATATGCCCAGGTGAGGGTGCAGGTTAAGAGCGGGGTTTGTAGTTCAACATATTCTAGTGCAAAGCAAGTCACCGTTGAGCCAGCGACTGTTGCAGGTTCCATCTCAGGGATCAGCAATCGTTGTGGTAGTGGTACGGAAACTTTTTCAATATCAGGTCATACAGGGACCGTTCATAGATGGCAATATCGATACAAAAACGGGTCGGGCAGTTATACCAGTTGGTCTACTCACGAAGAAACAAATAATGTAACCAGCAAAAGTCTTTCCCTATCGCAGTGGAACAGTGGTCAGCGTACCTACCAGGTACGGGCCGTTGTTAAAAGTGGATCGACCTGTAGCACATTATATCCAACCAAGACCATAACCGTGGACCCTGTGACTGTTGCCGGTACAGTGAGCAGCAACGTTAGCTCCAGGTGCGGAACCGGCAATGTGACCTTCTCCATATCCGGACAAACAGGGACTGTTCATCGTTGGCAAAAGCGATATCAAAACGGATCAGGTTCGTGGAGTTCATGGAGCACCTTCCAGGAAACAAATAATGACTATAGTATTGCTCATTCTTTGAGTCAATGGTCTGACGGAGACAGGACCTGGGAGATCAGAGCCGTTGTGAAAAGTGGCTCTCAATGCAATACCCTATACCCCAGCACTCAGGTAGTTGTTAAGCCTCAGACGGTTGCAGGAACAGTTTCCAGCAGTCCCAGGACTCGCTGTGGAACTGGTAACATGACTTTCTCAATATCAGGTCAGAGTGGTACGGTTCATCGCTGGCAGAAACGGTACAAAAATGGTAGTGGGTCCTGGTCCGGATGGAGCACTTTTCAGGAAACCGATAATGACTATAGCATTTCTCATTCCCTCAGCCAATGGGCTGATGGTACCCGAACCTGGGAAATACGTGCAGTTGTTCAGAGAGGCTCTTGTGCTACTTATTACCCTTCCACCCAGGTTACGGTATATCCGCAAACAGTAGCGGGGACTGTATCCAGTAGTGCAGGTTCCAGATGTGGGACAGGCAATGTAACTTTCTCCATATCCGGACAAACAGGGACCATTCATAGGTGGCAAAAGCGCTACAAAGATGGAAGTGGTTCCTGGAGTACATGGAGCACTTTTCAGGAAACAGATAATGACTACAGTATTGCTCATTCACTTAGCCAGTGGTCAAGTGGGACAAGAACCTGGGAAATACAGGCAGTGGTTCAGCGCGGATCCTGTGCCACATATACACCATCTACTCAGGTTACAGTGAATCCGATCCCCGGGCTTGCCAGCGGAAGCAACACAGACCGATGTGGTACCGGATCAGTTACCTTAACAGCTACCCCCGGAAGTAACGGCAATACCATACGCTGGTATAGTGCGAGTAGTGGAGGCAGTTTATTGCATACCGGTACCAGCTACACCACGCCAAGCCTGAGCAGCTCAACAACCTATTATGCAGCCAGCTACAATTCTTCAACAGGCTGTATCGATGGGGATCGGAAAGCGATAACCGCCGTAATAGACCCGATCCCATCCCTTGCCAGTGGCAGTAATGTAGCCCGCTGTGGTACCGGATCAGTTACATTAACAGCTACCCCCGGAAGTAACGGCAATACCATACGCTGGTATAGTGCGAGTAGTGGAGGCAGTTTATTGCATACCGGTACCAGCTACACCACGCCAAGCCTGAGCAGCTCAACAACCTATTATGCAGCCAGCTACAATTCATCAACGGGCTGTATCGATGGGGATCGGAAAGCGATAACCGCCGTAATAGACCCGATCCCATCCCTTGCCAGTGGCAGTAATGCAGCTCGCTGTGGCAGTGGTACGGTTACATTAACAGCCAGCCCGGGAAGTAACGGCAATACCATACGCTGGTATAGTGCGAGTAGTGGAGGCAGTTTATTGCATACCGGCACCAGCTACACCACGCCAAGTCTGAGCAGCTCAACGACCTATTATGCGGCCAGCTATAATTCATCAACGGGCTGTATCGATGGGGATCGGAAAGCGATAACCGCCGTAATAGACCCGATCCCATCCCTTGCCAGTGGCAGTAATGTAGCCCGCTGTGGTAGCGGTACAGTTACCTTAACCGCCAGTCCAGGAAATAACGGCAATACGATCCGCTGGTATAGTGCGAGCAGTGGGGGCAGTTTATTGCATACCGGCACCAGCTACACCACGCCAAGCCTGAGCAGCTCAACGACCTATTATGCAGCCAGCTACAATTCATCGACGGGTTGTATTGATACAGACCGTAAAGCCATAACAGCAATAGTAGATCCCATACCTTCCCTTGCCAGTGGCAGTGATGAGGATCGATGTGGTAGTGGTACAGTTACCTTAACCGCCAGTCCAGGAAATAACGGCAATACGATCCGGTGGTATAGTGCGAGTAGTGGAGGCAGCCTACTGTATACCGGCACCAGCTACACCACACCAACCCTGAGCAGCTCAACAACCTATTATGCGGCCAGCTACAATTCATCGACCGGCTGTATTGATACAGATCGTAAAGCCATCACTGCGATCATCAATAACAATCCCACCGTCTCGGCAGGCTCAAATATTACAGTCTATGCCAGCACCCCAACCTTTACCATTTCCGGAGGTTCTCCCTCCGGTGGCACTTGGAGTGGCACCTATGTAAGCAGCAACCAGTTTAATCCCCAGCAATCCGGTGAAGGATCATTCACAGTCACCTATACCTACCAGGACGGAAATAGCTGCAGCAACTCCGATACAAAGACCATCACTGTAGTCTCTGATCCGATACCCACGCCAAGCACCACTTCTGTTTCTCTGGGCGAGTCGGTGACGATAACGCTTGATGGGTATACCAATTACCAATGGTATAAAGACAATACCTCCATTTCCGGAGCTACTCAAAACAGCCATACCACTACCAGTACGGGCACCTACCATGTGACCTTTACAGACGGCCAGGGAATATCCGGTACCAGCCAAAGTGTCACCATAACGGAAGACCAGTCCGCTTTTGGTAACTACAACTACATCATTTCCCATGCTATAAAAGAAGAAGGAATAACAGATGTCTCAACTGTCACAGGCCTCAGTGAAGAACAGCAGTCGGTTTCCATCCAATATTTCGACGGGCTCGGGCGACCCATGCAGACGGTAGGGTGGAGAGCGTCCCCTTCACATCAGGACATTATTCAGCCGATCATTTATGATCAGTTTGGGCGTGACTCGGTAAGCTTCCTGCCTTACACCGGAGGAAATGACGGGGGCTATAAAGCCAACGCTATTGACCCAACCAATTATACCAACAGCGATCAATTTGCTTTTTACCAAAACACAGGAAACGATGTGGTTACGGATGCTTATCCTTTTGCCAAAAAGATCTTTGAAGCCAGTCCGCTAAACCGGGTTACCGAACAGGGGGCTCCCGGACAGGCCTGGCAGCCGGGCAACCACACGGTACAGAACAGCTGGAGAACCAATACTTCCAGCGAAGTGCCACTCTATGAAGTGGACAATGATCAGCTGGTCCGGAATGGAGACTATCCGGCGAATGAACTATGGGTAACGACCGTCACGGATGAAGAAGACCATGAAGTGGTGACCTACACGGATAAGGAAGGGCAGACCGTCCTGAAGTCTGTGGAAGGACATGAAACGCACTACGTGTATGACGACTTCAACCAGCTCAGGTTTGTGCTGCCACCTAAGCAGTCCGAAGCAACAAGTCCGCTGAGTAGCACAAATATCCAGGAGCTGAGCTTTATCTATGGATATGATGAATACCGACGCATGATCTACAAAAAAGTCCCGGGGGCAGATACGGTCTTTATGGTCTACGACCAGTGGGACCGGCTGGTGCTGACCCAGGACGCGGTGCAACGCACCTCGAATAAATGGACCTTCACTACCTATGATGGGTTGAACCGCCCTGTGATCACCGGTTTCCTGACCGATAGCCTAGACCAGGCCACACTACAGACCTACATTATGGGGCTTAGTGAACGATCCCTCACTTACGATGGCAGTGGTACACACGGGTATGATGATGGCGCCTATCCGTTTACCAACATTGGTACGGGAACGCTTGGAGATATCTTAAGCGTAACCTACTACGATACCTATGATCATTTGTCTTTGAGCGGCTGGACGACTGAGTTTGATTTTACACCTGTTTCGGCTGTGGGATTAACCTCCGGAGATCAGCTGGACCCGGCAAGAGGACAGGTGACTGGCAGCAAGACCCGGGTGCTGGGCACCGCCAACTTCTTAAATACTGTGATCTATTATGACCATAAATACCGGGTGATCCAAACCACTACTCACAATGATGACCTGAGCATCACCCGCTCTACCAATGAGTACGATTTCATTGGGAAAGTCTTGACCACTAAAACAGAGCACCTCAGCGGCAGCTTTACGGAGCCCATCACCGAGTACTTCACTTACGACCATGCCGACCGGCTGATCACAGCAGCACACCAGATCGGCAGTGAGGATACCGTTACCATCAGCGAACAGGTCTACAACGAAATAGGCCAGCTGAAAGAAAAAAATCTGCATGTCTCCCCTCCAGTTGGAGGGGCCGGGGGAGGTCCGGGGGGTGTTTTACAATCACTAGACTATCAATACAACATCCGGGGCTGGCTCACCAAGCTCAATGAAGCCGATCTGAGCGCAGATGGCAGTAATGAGTATAGCAGCATGGACCACTTTGGCATGCAGCTGCAATACGACGATGCAGGGAGCACTTATGCCCAGCACAACGGCAACATCGGGCGAATGCTCTGGAAAACCAGCCTGGATACCGACGATCTGCAATATGCCTATACCTATGATCCGTTAAACAGACTCACAGCCGCCAACTACGGAGAGAACGGCACCCTGGGGGCTACCACCTACGATGTTCCGGCCATCAGCTACGATGCGAATGGCAACATCCTGGGGCTTCAGCGAGAGGGAATGGATGCCAATGACAACTCGGTCACCCTTGACAACCTGATCTATACCTACAGCGGCAACCAGCTAACGAAGGTAGAAGACGGTGGCGATGACGGAGGGTTTAAGAATGGAGCATCAGTGACTGATGAATACCTGTACGACGCTAATGGCAGCATGACGGCAGACAAAAACAAAGGCATCGACTCCATCCGGTACAATCACCTGAACCTGCCTGAGGCGGTTTACCTGGATACCGTGACAGTATTCTACACCTACGATGCAGCAGGCATAAAGCTGAAGAAAACCACCATCTCCGGTAATGACACTACCGTGACCCGCTACCAGGGACCACTGGTGTTTGAGAACGACACATTACAATTTATCCAACACAGTGAGGGCCGCATCATCCCGGGGACCGAGGGGGGACCGCTATGGGCCTATGAATACCACCTGAAAGACCACCTGGGCAATGTCCGCATGACCCTCACCTCCAAAACCGAGTCTTACACCTACCTGGCGACCATGGAGACCGAGCTGGCTACCGAAGAAGAAGGACTGTTTGGTAATGTGGCTGCCACCCGGCAGACGGACTTAAACTACGATCATACGCACCTGGTCCATGGCTTTGGAAATGAAGCAGCAAGACTCAACGTAAACGAAGGCAAAGTAGTAGGTCCGACCCTGAGCTTATATGTGAATGCCGGGGATACGGTAAAAATGAAAACCTTTGCCAAATACCTGGGTACACCGGGCAGCAACAGCAGCAGCTTTGTGATAGCCGATGAAGTGACCAGTGGGTTTGGGCTGGTATCCGGTGGAGAGACTGCTGAAGCCTATTCAGCTATCAATAGTTTACTGGGTAGTGGTTCCGGCTTCCTGGGCTTCTCCAGTGATCCGGACCTACCGAAAGCTTACATCACCTACCATTACTTTGATACCGATCATAACTACATTACCAGTGGATTTATGCAGGTGAGCAGCGCCAGCAATGGAGCCTTTGAAGAATTATCCCTACAGTTGACAGCCGATCAGCAGGGGTATGTGTATATTTATGTAGGGAATGAAACCCAGGATGATTTCAATGTGTTCTTTGACGATCTGGAGGTGGAGCATAGCTATGGGCCGATAGTGCAGGCTCAGTCGTTTTACCCCTTTGGTCTTCCCTTTGGAGAGTTTAAAAGAACATTGAGTAAGCCGAATAGATACTTGTACAACGAGAAG
Source organism: Marinoscillum sp. HNIBRBA16962 (assembly GCF_057801515.1). Taxonomy (NCBI): domain Bacteria; kingdom Pseudomonadati; phylum Bacteroidota; class Cytophagia; order Cytophagales; family Reichenbachiellaceae; genus Marinoscillum; species Marinoscillum sp. HNIBRBA16962. The sequence goes on from NZ_CM173603.1 coordinate 2,711,202, forward strand.
GAGGAGCAATCAGAGATGGGGGTTTTAGATTATGGCAACCGCATGTATGATAAAGTTTTGGGAAGATTTTGGCAAATTGATCCTATGGTAGATATGTTTCCTGCATATTCCCCCTATAACTATACCCAAAATAACCCAGTTAGATATGTTGATTTTGATGGATTAGGACCAGGAGACCGAGTAAAAAATGCAAAAAAAGCTGTTAAATCTGATTTACGGAAATATAAGCAGGTTACTGGAAGTTCAAGGTATACAGACAATTATGTTGATTGTTCGGAGTTTTGTCGGGAGATCGCTTTGAAAGAAGGATATGATCCGGGCAACTGGACAGGAGCTCAAGCTGAGTACTATAAGAAATCTGGCGAATGGGTTACTGATATAAATGAAGTGCGTATTGGTGACTTTGCTTTTTGGCAAATGAAGGGTAGTGAAGGAATTACCCATACAGGGTTAGTCATTGCAAAAGATGAAAAAGGTCGAATGACAATAGCGCAATCTACGAAAAACGGTGGTGGAAAAAGCTTAAATGATCATCAAAAGACAAATTCAGAGGGGACATTGTGGAACGGGGTTATTCTGGGAGGAACAGACATAACCAGTGTTTTCGTTGGGGCAGGAAGGCCTGCTGGGGAATCAAATACCCCCTCTTTAAGTGATAAAATTGATTATCTTGGGTCTAAGGTAAAAAGACTCAAAGCTAAAATTGCAAGAAAGCAGGCCAAAGGGAAAGACGTAGAAATATTAGAATCCAGACTTGCTATAAATGAGAGTTTACTAAATATCTATAATTCAGTGGATGAAATATTAAATCAAGATGAAAAATAAGGCTATAGGATTGATGCTAGTGCTACTATCATGCACTAATGTTCCTGCAAGTAAACATGAATCTACTGATTTACAGTCAGATTCAGTAGCTGTTGAAAACCCGAACTGTGATATTTTGGATGAACTACGTTTACCGTTAAGTGATTTTGAATCAATAGACGTCTCAAAAATCAACATACATGAGCTATCAGAAATTAGATGTGAATTTTTCACCAAATTTTTGAAAAGTAAAGGTTTTGATTACGGTTGTAATGAGACTGAATTATATGCACATTCAATTTTAGAGGATGCTTGTGCTTTAGTGTTGGTAGAGAAAGATGATCGAATAAATTCAATCGTAGCTTATCTTGTTTTTTTGTCATCGGTTAGTTCTTCATCAAATAGAATTGTGATATCCGAAAATAGTGTTGCTTCAGGGGGAGTTACTGACTCAAACTCTGAGATGCTCAATGACAGTATTTTAACCAAAACGACAGTCAATGGGTTTGTTGGAGCATACAATGAAGAAGAAGATAAGTATGAGACGATTGAAGATTCAATTGTCACCATATTTGCTATAAAAGACAATAAGCTCGAGGAAGTTAAGAAGGACAGTGTTAGGATTATTAGGTAGATTTTACATTGCCGCTTCCCCGTTCGTGTGCGTTTGTAACGCGACCGAAAAACCCGCCAGCTAGATGTTAACTATGACCATACCCACCTGGTGCATGGCTTTGGGAATGAGTCATCGAGGCTGAATGTAAACGAAGGAAAAGTAGTAGGCCCGACCCTGAGCCTGTATGTAAATGCCGGGGACACGGTGAAGGTGAAGGCCTATGCCAAATACCTGGGTACACCGGGCAGCAACAGCAGCAGCTTTGTAATAGCCGATGAAGTAACCAGCGGGTTTGGGCTGGTATCAGGCGGAGAGACAGCTGAGGCGTATTCAGTACCCGTTCGGGCATCTTTAATTAAGCCGGAAGGCTTAATCGATTCCTTAGAAGTTGGTTCTCCAAGTTTCTGATTAACTCTCTCTAAACTGGACCCGATAATTGAATTAATATCTAGAATCATTCCTTCTCCTTCTTCCCAAATAACCTGCTAATACCCTGCTGCTGGATGCCGTACTCCAGAAACCACCGCTTGCCCTGCTCATTGGGGGTAAAGGAATGACTGAAAACCACCTGGGCTTTTAACCCTTTGTAAAGGGTCAGGGTTTTCCCCACACCGATAAAGTAATCCAGGTCCTTGGTGCTTTTTAGAGGCACATCTAACGCTTTTTCAGCTTTGCCACGCACAAAAAATCCTTTTGTGATGTCCACATCCAGAAAAGAACCAATCCGCTGTTTCTTCTCTTCGTTGCGCTCCAGGAAAGTAAGCTCCGGTCGCATAAAGTACATAGCGCTGTAGTCCACCATCAGCCGGATACGCTTAGACAGCATGATCCCTGCATTGGGTTTTACATCCAGTGTGGGCTTTTTGGAAAGGGTCAGGTTGATCTGCCCGCCAAAGATCAGCCGGTCGGTAAAAGTGTTGTAAGGTTTGGGCTTTTCCACTCCTTGTTCCGGATAGCGCAGGTCATCCACCTTCAGGTATTTTTTCTTCAGCTTGTTGAGGTGCTTAGCCGCTTCCCGGGAGAGCGCCTCTTTGCTTTTAAAGCTCTCCGGGTTCAGGTGCATACCCGGCAGCTCATTTTTCATGGAGTTTTTCAGATCGCTGACCGGGTCGTCAGAGGTTGGCGTAGGAGGTAAGTAGCCTTTGGACTGGAAGTAGCTTTTCATCTGTTCGGCCACATACTGCTCTTCCAGGCTGTCCCATTTGATCATTTGTTTGAGCCGGTCAATGGAATCAAGTTCCCTTCCCAGCTTTTCCTGGATATAGTCTGTTTCTTTAAGTGCCTCATAGAGTGAATCCAGTTGGACTTTAGAGGTGTCCACTTCCACGAGAGATGAGTCGACCCCAAAAAGTGTGGAATCCACCTGTAGATCTGTAGAATCCAGGTTTTCCAGACGCTCAATTTGCTGCTCTATCTGCTCCATGCGTGCTTCCAGCCTGGCGAGGCTGTCTTTCCTGATCTGCTTAAACTGGTCTTTGATCTCCCGTTTTTTTTGATTCAGGTTTACATTTGGGGTAAATGGAGAATTTACATTGAACCGGACCTGGGCAGTGAGGGAACTGCAGGATAAGGTGACCAGTAGGCCCGCTATGAGGATGCGGCAATGCAACATTGTTTGTGAACAAAGGATTTCTGCTCCCAATATACGAAACTATAGGCCTTTATAAAACCACATTTACTATCAAAAGTCATATGCAAGTGCCTGAAATTTCCTTAATTTAGATGCTCACCTAAGCACAAAACCCCTGAATATGAAAAACCCAATCCTAACCTTTTTAATCTTAACTCTTTTTTTCAGCTGTAAGCAAACCACTGAGACCGTTGAAACCTCCATCATTCCAAAACCTGTTTCCGTAACGCCCACAGGCGGTACGATCACTTTACCATCCCATCCGGTGATAGCCACTACCACAGATAGTCTGGCATCTGTTGCGAATTACCTGAAAGGAGAGCTGGGCACCGGTCAGGTTGTAACGGGGTCTGACGGGCATATACAGCTTATGCTCACCACAGCTTTTGATGAAACCTTCGGTGCTGAAGGCTACCAGCTGGAAGTGAACGATCGGGTAGTTATCACCGCCAATGCCTCTGCGGGTCTTTTTTACGGTGTTCAAACACTCTTGCAACTCATGCCTCCGGAAGTTTATAATGGTGAGCCTCTGAAAGAAAGCCTCAGACTTCCCAGGGTTAAGATTACGGATAAGCCGACATACTCGTATCGGGGTATGCACCTGGATCCGTGCAGGCACTTCTTTTCGGTGGAAACCACCAAGCGCTACCTGGACTACATGGCTTATCATAAGCTAAATAAGTTTCATTGGCACCTCACAGAAGATCAGGGCTGGAGGATCGAGATCAGGAAATACCCAAAACTTACCACCATTGGTTCGAGGAGAGATGGTACGATCGTTCTCAACCATGAGACCAGCTGGGAAGACCAAAAATATGATACCATACCGGTGGCGGGTTTTTATACCCAGGAGGAGATCAGGGAGGTAGTTGCGTATGCGAAAGAGCGGTTTATTGAGGTCATTCCGGAGATTGAGATGCCCGGACATGCACAGGCTGCTCTTGCAGGATATCCTCACCTGAGCTGTACCGGCGGACCTTTTGACGTTTTGAAGAAATGGGGAGTATCTAAAGAGGTGTTCTGTGCCGGCAATGATTCCACCTTTGTCTTTTTGAAAGATGTGATTGATGAAGTTGCAGAGCTCTTCCCTTCTCAATATATCCACATCGGAGGGGATGAGTGCCCAAAAGACCGGTGGAAGGAATGTGCTAAGTGTCAGGAGAGGATCGCAGAAGAAGGCCTTGCAGATGAGCATGAACTGCAAAGCTGGTTTATCAGTGAGATGGAAAAACACATCAATTCCAAAGACAAAATCCTGATCGGGTGGAGTGAGATCATGGAAGGAGGAATAGCTCCCAATGCGATGCTTCAGTCGTGGCTTGGTCTGGAAGCCGGTATAGAGGCTGCCAAACAAAAACATAAGGTCATCATGTCACCCAACCAGTTTCTCTATTTTGACGGGATCCATGTGAAACCTGATCGTGCCAAAATGGAGCCTTACGGTCAAAGATATTGCTGGACAAATTCCGAAAAAGTCTATGGATTTAATCCAACCCCCGATACCGTGCCGGCTGAGTTTCACCCATACTTCATCGGGGCTGAGGCAACCATGTGGTCAGAATACATTGCTACGCCGGAGCATCTGGAATACATGATGATGCCACGCATCTCAGCTCTTGCTGAGATCACCTGGACACCAAAGGATCAAAAAGACTATACAGATTTCCAGTCAAGAATGGATCAACAATACTTGCGGTATGACCAGCTGGGGGTCAACTACCGCATTCCTCATCCTCCTGTTGCGGATACAGTCAGACTGAAAGCAGGAGAGGCCTTGCTGCTGGAAAACCCTGCGAAGGTGACCGAATTGCGGTACACGTTGGATGGAAGCGAGCCTGATATGAATTCCGACAAGTACGAAGGAGGGATAGACCTGCAGGAATCCGCAACGTTGAAAGTAAGGGCGTTTAACCAGGAAGGAAGAGGAAGTCGTGTTTCTAATGCCGTGATTTTAGTTGAATAATTTTTGCCATGATCCGGGTTGTTTTTCAGAAATGGATGGCCTAATTTTATCCGATGGATCTGATAACTAAGCTTCTGATAGGTTTTGTAGCGCTACTTCACCTATATTTTTTATGGCTGGAGATGTTTGTGTGGACCACCCATGCCAGGAAAGTGTTCAAACAATTTCCGGATGACCTTTTTGAGAGAACGAAAACCCTGGCAGCTAATCAGGGATTGTACAATGGATTTCTTTCTGCCGGTCTCATTTGGGGGCTGTTAATCAAAGATCCGTCCTGGCAGGTTAATGTAAGTCTTTTCTTTTTATCCTGTGTGGCTGTTGCCGGCATTTACGGAGCGGCTACCGCTTCAAAGAAGATCTTTTTTGTCCAGGCATTGCCTGCGCTCATAGCGATCGCATTACTGGTCTATCGGCACTTGATGTAAACCTCCCCTGGAAAATTTAATTCCCTGTTTTTCAGGAAAATAGTCAACATATTCATGGAATGGCATGATTCCGGTCATTGTTTTGATGATGGTCTTTGACCAGCTTTACCTTCTAACTTTTAAAAGGCCATGAAGGCTCACAAGATCCAGCAAATCAAAGCCAACCTGGAGGCACTCATCGACGGCATTCAGACCAGGGAAAAGGAAAATATGTCTGTTTTAGATCATGTAAGTGATGCATACCGAAAGAGTGCCCGTAATCTCATTCATTACAAGTCATTAAGGTCTTACGATATTCGTAAGCTTCAGCGCAAACTTGGGTATTTGGGAATGACCCGTCTTGCCCGGGCAGAAGCACATGTGGAAGTAAGACTGAGAACAACTCTTTTTTACCTGAAAAAGCTTCTAAACGAGCCTGCGGAATTTCCGGTGAAAAACGCAATTTCCATAAAGGGAAGTGAAAAGTTATTACTAAAGCACACTGCCGGTCTTTTAGGACAAAAACCAAAAAGCAGGAGGCTAAGCATTATGGTCACCATGCCTTCTAAAAGTGCACATGATTACGGCATGGTTGAGGACATGTTGTCTCGGGGGATGAACTGTGCACGCATTAATTGTGCGCATGACAACCAAAAAGTATGGTCTGAGGTGATCGCTAATATCAGGCTGGCATCAGATAAGCTGCAGAAAAAAGTAACCATCACCATGGATATGGGAGGACCTAAGATCAGGACCGGAGAGCTTGCTTATGGCCCTAAAATAAAGGTCTTTCAACCGGTGAGAAATGAATATGGCCAGGTGGTCCACCCGGCAGTCATCAGGCTGGTGAGTCCGGATAAAACCCACCTGGGAGATAATGATTTGCCGGTAGCCACGGATTGGTCAAAGCGCCTGACTGAAGGACAGGAAATAAAATTTGCGGATACACGCGGTAAGAAACGACGAGCGGTTGTTACGGAAATCCTGGCTCATAGCATCATTACAGAATGCCAGGATTCAGCTTATATTGAGACCGGCACACAGCTAGAGGCCTCGCATGGTGCAACTGAAGTAGGGGAGTTACCACCCATTGATCAATCAATATTTCTTCGGAAGGGTGATATTTTGCACTTGTACAGAATGCCTCTCAAAGGTAGTCCGGCCACATATAATAAAAATGGGGAAATTCTGATCCCTGGTTTTATAAGCACTACCCTGCCTGAAGTGCTGGATTATGTACATGTGGGAGAATCGGTGTTTTTTGATGATGGGAAGATTCAGGGCGAGATTAACGAAAAGCATAAAGACTATATAGCGATCCGGATAACCCGGGTGAAGTCCGGAGGAGCTAAGCTTAGAGCTGATAAGGGGTTGAATTTTCCGCGTTCCAGTCTGAAAATCCGGGGACTAACAGAGAAGGACAAGGAAGATCTGAAGTTTATAGCCATGCACGCCGATGCGGTAAACTTTTCTTTTGTAAATACACCCCGTGACGTGTCGGATATTTTAAATGAGCTCGAAAAACTTGGGGTAAAAGATAAACTGGGAGTGATCCTGAAAATAGAGACCCAGCAAGGCTATAACAATCTAACGGATATTTTGCTGGAAGGCATGAAAAGCAGTAAGCTGGGGGTCATGATTGCGCGGGGAGACCTGGCTATAGAAGTGGGTTGGGATCGGATAGGAGATGTGCAGCGGGAAATACTTGCGATCTGTAATGCCTGTCATGTTCCGGTTGTGTGGGCTACGCAGGTTTTGGAAAACCTCGCCAAAAAAGGATTACCTGCTCGGTCTGAGATAACCGACGCAGTGAATGCAACCAAAGCCGAATGTGTGATGCTGAATAAGGGGCCTCATATCGTACAAGCTATAGAACTGCTCAATCAAATTATTGTGCGCTCCGAGGAATATCAGGATAAGAATGCTCCAATGCTTCCTAAGCTGCGGAAGCTGTCTGGTTGAGTTCAATGGTATCCATTTAGATTGAACCCCTCTAAACGAATGATTTTAATAATGAGTAGTTTTATAAATGTGACTTGGTAGCACTTGTTAGTACTTTCTGCATGGAAAATAAGTTCCTTTGTTTACTTAAAAGTGATATTGAATAAAAGCTTAAGGTACATTCCTAAAGATGATTTAGCTCATACTTTATTGCTTTTATTAGCTTCCATTTTGCGCCTGGAAACTAACGATTATTGTGTATTATGGATTGGCAGCATGTCCTCCTTATTGTTATTTTTTCAGGCAGCATCATGGCCATTGCACTCGAGCATCAGCTAGAAATCAATAAAAGCTGGGTAGCGTTATTTGCCGGGTCCTTTATGTGGATTGTGGTAGCTGTAGGGCAGGATGCCCACTCTTTGAATGAAGCCATTCTGGAGGGCTCTTCTGAGATATTTGAATTGATCGTCTTTTTGATGGGGGCAATGACCATCGTAGAGATGATGGGACACTTTCGGTTTTTTACCTGGATAGAGAACAAGCTCCTTAAACTACAGATATCTAATAAAACCCTGTTTTGGATTTTGGGGTTCATTACCTTTTGTGCCTCAGCGCTACTGGATAACCTGACCAGCACATTGGTCATGATACAGGTGGGCAGGCATCTGTATATCCGCAGGGCCAACTTCAACTACTTTGTGATCAACACTGTCATTGCTGCCAATGCAGGTGGTGCCATGTCACCCGTGGGAGATGTTACAACCATTATGATGTGGCTGGCGGATAAGTTTACGGCCTGGCAAATCCTGTTTTATGGGTTTTTACCTTCATTGGTAGCCTGGGTTATTCCTCAGGCTATGTTAACCAGCAGAATACGTTATGAAGACAGAGAGTCACGGAAAAATGAGGAGGTCTTGCCATTGCAGTGGAGTATAATCATCATTGGGCTGATTACGTTTGGGTTTGCTGTGTTAGTCAACCTGTTTCATCTGCCCCCTTTCATGGGAATAATGTTTGGCCTTGCAGTAGCAGCTATCGTAATCGATTATAAACTGAAGCGAGGAAAGCTACATAAAAAAGCCAATCGGATTGTGAATGTCATTAAGACCATAGATATGTCCACCATCACTTTTTTTATTGGGATTTTGCTTGCTGTAAATGCTTTGGGCTACGCTGGAATACTACAACAGATCGCCAATTTCCTGTTTGGAGACCTGCCTGGAGCGCATCCCGAATCCATTATTACAGGGCACCTGTTGTTGGGGGTTATTTCATCTTTTCTTGATAATGTTCCATTGACAGCAGCGGTTATTGATATGCTTCCGGAAGCCATCCATTTTAAGTACTGGATACTACTGGCAATCACGGCCGGTACCGGAGGAAGTATCCTGGTGATCGGCTCAGCTGCGGGTGTGGCTGCCATGGGTCAGGTTTCCGGGTTTGGCTTTATCGAATACCTGAAAAAAGGGACACTGCCGGCTTTATTTGGTTATTTAGGAGCCGGTTTTACCTGGTGGCTGATCTTTCAGTGAATTCATTGAAGATCTGATGTTTTCCGCTACGATATCTATCAGTTCTTTTCTTGACTCGGTGGAAGTCCAGGCCATGTGTGGAGTGATGATGCAGTTTTCAAGGCCAAGGAGTGGGTTGCCCGGTTGAGGGGGCTCATTAACAAGTACATCCAGCCCAGCTCCAGCTATTTTCTTGTTTTTCAGTGCTGCTGCCAGGTCGTCTTCGTTGATCAGGGCGCCACGAGCCGTACTGAGCAGGATGGCATTGGATTTCATTTGACTAATCAGCTTTTTGTCCACAATACCTTTGTTGGAGTCAGTAAGTGGACTATGCAAGCTAACCACGTCACAATCTGAAAAAAGTGTAGGGAGATCTACTATCCGGTAAAATGGATAATCTTCTTCCTTAGCATGCCTACTCACCACATAAATCTTCATCCCGAAAGCTTCACCTATTTTGGCGACTTTCTGACCTATTTTACCAAAACCATAGATTCCCAATTTCTTTCCTTTTAGCTCCGGGACGGGCGAAAGAAAGTAGCTAAACCCTTTTTCTGAGTTCCATTCACCACGCTTCACACTGTCATTATGATCTTTGATACGGTTGGTAAGCTCCAGCAGTAGGGCGAGGGTATGCTGTGCTACCGAGTCTGTGCTGTAACCTTCAGCATTTTTGACCACAATATTCCGTTCTTCTGCGGCTTTCAGGTCTACATTGTCCGTGCCCGTGGCAGAGATGGCCACCATTTTGAGATTAGGAAGCTGATCAAATTCTTTAGCTCCCAGCTTCACTTTATTAATTACCAGAACTTCTGCGGACTTTGATCGATCCAGCACCTCATTAGGAGGTGTGCGTTGATGAAGTGTGACCTCTCCCAGAGATTTCAACGGATCCCAACTCAGGTCGCCCGGGTTAGCATAGACTGCATCTAAAACAACAATTTTAAGTGACATTCGCAGCTTCTTCTTTTCGCAGATCCTTTCGCAGGATCTTTCCAATATTTGATTTGGGGAGCTCTTCTCTGAACTCGATGAACTTAGGTATTTTATAGGCAACCAGGTGATCCCTGCAGTGTTTCATGACCGCTTCATCGGTTAGCTTGGGGTCTTTTTTGACGATGAAAGCTTTGACTACTTCACCGGAGTTTTTGTGAGGGACGCCAATCACACCTACTTCCATGATTTCAGGCATTTGAGCGATTACGTCTTCCACCTCATTCGGAAACACTTTCATTCCGGAGACGTTGATCATCTCTTTTTTGCGGTCCACGATCTTGATGTATCCGTCAGCATCAAAGTAGGCGATATCACCCGTTTTGAACCATTCACCTTCCATGACGATTTTGGTTTCCTCAGGGTTCTGCCAGTAGCCGGTCATCACCTGGGGGCCTTTGGCCCAGATCTCTCCAAAATCCCCCGTAGTTTTGGTCTCACCATCATCACCTACGATTTTGATCTCAGTGGATGGTACAGGTATGCCGATAGTACCTGGTTTGAAGTTTCCATCGATGGGGTTGCAGGTGAGGAGAGGGGAGGTTTCTGAAAGTCCATAGCCTTCCACAATATCGTTTCCGGTTATTTTCTTCCATTTGTCAGCGACTGCCTGCTGCAGGGCCATGCCCCCGGCTACTGCTACCTTCAGGTGTTTGAAGTTGACAGCTTTGAATTCTTCTCGCTGAACCAACCCGTTGAAAAGTGTATTTACACCCGTAATAACTGAAAAGGGATGCTTTTTCAGGGTACCGATAAAGTCCTTCATGTTTCTGGGGTCCGTGATCAGGATGTTCTTTGCCCCAATTTTCAGAAATCCAAAACAATTGACGGTCAGGGCAAAAACATGGTAGAGCGGAAGGGCCGTGATGACTACCTCTTTCCCATCCTCCATGCCTGGTTTCATCCAGGCAGCTACCTGCTCGATATTTGCCACGAGATTTCGATGGCTGAGGGCTGCTCCCTTTGCTACGCCGGTAGTACCACCTGTATACTGAAGCAGGGCCAGATCTGTGTTTTTTAGATCAGGTTTTAGGTAATCGTACTGCTTGCCTTTCTTTATGATGTCGTTAAACTTCAATGCCACAGGTAGATTGTACTCCGGCACCATCTTCCTGACTCGCTTGATCATGAAGTCCACGATGGCGCCTTTCAGCGTTCCCAGCATATCACCCACCTCAGCGATGATGATGGTTTGTACCTGGGTTTTCCCGATTATTTCCTGGAGTTTATAGGCGAACGTGTTTAACAAAATGATCCCCTTTGCTCCGGCATCATTAAATTGATGCTCCATCTCCGAGGGTTTGTACTGTGGGTTGGTGTTTACGACCACCATACCAGCTTTCAGCACCCCAAATAGTGCCACAGGATACTGAAGCACATTTGGCATCTGGAGCGCTATCCGGTCACCTGGCTGGAGATCTGTGTCATGTATGAGGTAGTTAGCCAAAGCAGTGCTAAACTCATCCAGGTCATTGAAGGTGATCTCTACACCCAGGTTTTCAAAAGCCGACTGATCACCAAATCTTGACACACAATCATCCAGAAAATCCAGCAATGTATGGTATCGGTCGGGGTCTATTTCGCGAGGTACGCTTTCGGGATATTGAGAAAACCACGGGAAGTCTTTCATAGGTAGGTGGAGTAATGTGTTAGTTCAAAATCTAAATCTACTCAAGACAGCTTACTAAATACAAATGAATGGGTGGGATTAATCTTCAAATCACCAAAACGATATGGGGAAATTTATACTTAACCGTCAAAGAATAGTATTTTTCCAATGTAAATACATTTAAAACGGCCCAATAATTGACTACCATTGGGCATTTTTCTATACTTGGAATCATTAAGAGCTAAAATTGCTGATGGAATGACCGCCTTTTCCTTTGATTTACTTTTTGCGGCCTTTGGAGACTTGCACACAATCCTCACTGTGGTTGATGTAACGGACTTAGCACAAACCGAAACAAAAAAGTTTGAAGTGGCTATGCTGTATGCTACGGAGCCTCTTGCGGGATTTTTTAGTTGTTTGGGTGTAGTCCTGGCCCCTGTATTTCTTGATAAACCATCTCCTTATTCTCTTAATACGGTTGGAAAGAAGCTGCTGTTCATCCTTTTAGGATATGTCGTAGGGTTGTTGGGTATTTGGTTGCTTCCGGATACTGCAGACTGGTATTCGGTCATAATTGTGGCAGTAGGATGGCCTAAGATGATTTATGGCCTTATTCATGCTTCAGTGGTGCTTGGTAAAGCCATTGAGTTGGCAAAGGTTCAAAATCAAAGTCCTTCGCATGGTTAATATCATAGTTACCCTTATTATCATTTATTTCGTGGCTGGCTGGCTCGACCGGTACTTTTTAAAGCCAGAGTTGGGACAATGGCGCAGTAGCTTGAGCAAGCTTACAAATATGCTCGAAGAAAACTGTAGCCGAAAAGAACTGACTACCAGGTTTAATGAGTTGGTTTGTGAGCTTTTTGACTTTGTATATGATAAAGATCATTACTCTGAAAAGCGATTGAAGAGGTCCATTATTTCTTCGCTTGTGGGTATGGTTATATTTACTGTATTAATTGGAATCAACCCCATAGGCGAGGAGCTTAATTCACTCTTTTTCACTGGTGTCCAGTTTACCGGCCATACGGCGGTCATTACCATTATTGCGGTGATTTCTCCTTTGTTCTTTAATATCCTGCCGGATTATTTTTCATTGCTGGAAACCCGATTGATTCTGGGTTTTGCAAAAGGTAAGCCTTCTTGGGTGCTTTTCTTACTGGTGCTTGTGGATATTGTTTTGACCTCCCTGATATTCATGGTTGGCTTTTATGTTTTTATGGTCTTCGGACATGTAGCGACAAACAGTGAGCCAGCTTTTCAAAAGGTCGTGAATCCGGATAACATCAGCCTGTTAAGCCTTGAAAGCCTGACAGGTTTTATAAGCCTTAAGATTGGTAAGGTCTTTTTATTGACGACCTTTTTGACTTCCTTTTTCTGGATATTGTTTATTTCGGCTTATGCGGGAATATACCTGCTTTACAGGTCTACAAGGATTACGAAGTATTTCTTTAAGCAACTTGAGCAATCAAAAAGTCCTGTTACCGTTCTGGCCACCGGCTTGAATATCGTTATATTGGCCTTTTACGCGGTAGTTACTTTAATAAACTAAGCTTCAACTATGTTTAGTTAATCCTGAAAGGATCTGGCATCTTTCAAAGATTGCGCCCAATTTCGTGTCTCTACGAAATTCTATGCTGATAAAACAGACCGTGAAGACACCTCTCAAGGCGATGGTTTTAAATATGACAAGGACTAAATGACAACTAAAACAAACGCGATCACTTTTTGTGAATTCTTACCTGTTTGGCAGCTAATGCAGAGCCTATGATACCGGCATGATTTCTGGATTCAGCCGGAACCAGAGGTGTATCCAGTTTCAGGTACTCTTTATATTCGTCATACTTCTTGCTTACTCCGCCACCCAGGATAAACAGGTCGGGCCAAAAAAGACTTTCCAGGCGTTGCAGGTATTCGTTAAGGCGTGTGCCCCATTCTTTCCAGGATAGTTCCTCACCCTCACGCACAGAGTTGGCTGCATAATGCTCACCAGCGATGTTTGCTACCTTAATAAAACCCAGCTCCGTATTTGGCACCAGTTTTTTCCCAATAAAGAGCCCTGTACCAATGCCGGTCCCTGCCGCCACCATCATGGTGACGCCTTTCTGATCCTTACCGGCGCCAAATTTCATTTCAGCCAGTCCGGCTGCATCCACATCGTTTACCAGGTGAGTAGGACAGCCTGTAGCATTTCGAATAAGCTCAGCTGCATTCACACCGATCCATGATTTATCAATGTTGGAGGCAGTTTTGATGATCTCCTTCCGGATAGCCGCCGGAAAACCAACTCCGATGGGGCCATCCCACTCAAAAAAATCGACAATATCGGTGATTGTTTTAATGACAGCTTCGGGTGTGGCTGGTTGCGGCGTGTCAATGCGGTGACGTTCGGTTTTAAGTATTCCCTTCCTGGTGTTAACAATGGCTCCTTTAATTCCGGAGCCCCCCACGTCTATTCCTAAGATCTTCATATTAAGGTCAAACTTACCCATTTCTTACTATAAAGCGAATACTGGTAATTTAAGTTGCAGAATCAAACTACATTGAAATATGTCGCAAATAGTTGATTGCCAGTTCGTTGTTTCTATTGATTATTTGTGCCATTAGGCACTGGCAAAAAAGTAATGACTTGTGTAGCTTTAATAAAAAAAACCGAATGTTAAAAAAAATACTGATAGCCGCAGGTATATTGGTTGTGCTACTGATAGTAGCCTTCTTCTACCTGAATTACCGTAACCGTACCTTAAGTCCTCCGGGTGAAACCTCTCTGACAAATGAGGGCCTCACTGTGGAGGTGACTTACAGCCGCCCTTCTGTCCGGGATCGGGTGATCTTTGACCCTGATGAAGATAAGGCTTTAGTCCCTTACGGGAAGTACTGGCGGTTAGGAGCCAATGAAGCCACAGAAATTACTTTTAGTGAAGATGTTCTCTTCGCAGGGAAAGAAGTGAAAAAGGGCACCTACCGGATGTATGCCATTCCCGGAAAAGAAACTTTTGAAATCCGCCTTAATAGTGAATTAGGGCAGTGGGGAGCACTTGAGCCGGACTACACGCTGGATGTGGAAAAAATAAAAGTCCCCGTGGAAGAGAGAAGTCTTGTAGAGCAGTTTACCATTTCCACGGAAGCTGCGGATGGGGGAGTGGACGTGATCATTTCCTGGGAAAAAATACAGTTCAAAATCCCGGTTCGCAAAAAATAGTAAAAGCCGCCCAAACGGGCGGCCTTTCATTCTGATTGGTACTTAAAATGAGTCTCTCTGACTCCTGTCTTAATAGAGGTATTCCAAAGCTGTCACGTCATAAGACCCAAACTCCCCATCCTCACTTGCGCTGAAGCAGGAAAGCATAATGGAGTTTGCATCAAAACCGGTTGGTGTGTTAGGTATGTGTACAGCACCTACGCTTCCACTGCCTTCATTTCCACCAGTCCCGCAAGACAGGGACCGGTTGAAGTAGTCTGTGTGACGAAGGCCAAGTGTGTGACCAATCTCATGAGTGATCACGTGCTCGGTGGTATTCGTTCCATAGCTACTCGTTCCGGATTGGATCTGCACCCACTTATAGGGGGCTCCACCACTTGGGAAGCCGGCAGACCCTCCGCCACCTCCGCTTACCCGATACACTACAATATCATATGCATTGTAGTTGGTGCCGTATGATAAGGTAAAGTTCAGGTTGGTGTTGATGGCGTTGTAATTGTCAATGGCCCATGATAACGCATTCCTCATTGTGTTGTCAAGAGCATTACTACCGCCCGTGTAGCCCAGAACATTGATTGTTTGTGGAGTACTGACCAGGTTATAGGTTCTGTACTGCTCACCGCATGGTCCCTCATGATGTAAACCACTGGAAAGCATTTCTTCCAGCTGAGGGCCACTGATTAATATGTCGCCCTCCAATAGATAACTCTTAGGACCAACCTCTCCGGTCAGTGGGTTCTTGCCGGATACCAATTCGATATCACTTACATCAAAACCAAGCTCCTCAAACTTGGTCAGTACCTCATCAGAAATCTCATCTGTTTTGGGCTCCGCTACATCTTGTGTACAGGAGGTGATTAAAGCAAATGAGAGTGTCATTATTAACGCAAATGACAAAGCGGATTTTGAATTGTACATAATGAATTAGGTTTAGTTATTCCCCTAAATATAAACACAATGAAATATCGTTGAAAAGATAAAATATTATTTTTTTTATGTACTATCATTTGATATAACAAATAATATTATGATTATTATATAAATTCAGAATATAATATTGAAAATTTCACAATTTCGAATTCAGTGAAATCAGATTTCTCTATTTCTAATCTTTTCTTTCCCGGAGGAAGGAAATCTCAAAAATTTCCATAATTTGAGCCCGATGAAGCGGTTGATTACTGGCATATTTATCCTTTTGACTTTATCTCCGGCAGCTCTTTCACAAAAGCAGTATGACTGGGAAAAGTACATTTCTGATGATCCGTCTGGTCAGAGAGTTTCTGAGGCTGACTATCTCATTATTGAAGTGGAAAAATCAGTAAAAACCAGTGCTATAAGAAGTTCAGGGATAGAATGGATAAGGCGGTTTGCTGAAGGAGTCTATTTGATTTCTGCCAAAAGCAATCTTTCTCAAGTTCAATTTTTGAAAAATCATTGGCCGGCCAATAATCTATGGAAGCTCGTAGGAGAAAAAAGTGTTGAAGAAACCGGAAAAGAAAATTCTGTATTTATTCAAACTATATCAAATGATATAACATTACTAACGGATAAATACCCGATTGAAACAATTGATATAAAAAGGCACCTTTATAAAGTAAGTTCTCCAACACAGGCCATGTTGATGGAGTTGATCGAGTCACCGCTCATTTTAGCTATCTCTGCGGAGGGTACTTCTCCGGCGGTTGAGAGTAGAGTGATCGATATGAATCTTAATCCCAATTACGTTAATAAGGTACGTGCTTATTACCCTGAGCTTACCGGGTCCACACAAGTGGTAAGTATCCAGGAGCAGCGTTTTGACGAGACCGATCTGGATCTCGTAGGTCGCTCAGTGCCCAGTGATCTGGCTGCTGAGGGTCAAAGCAATCATGCTACGGAGATGGCAACTATTATTGCTGGTGCAGGTAATTCATTTATTACAGGACGAGGGGTGGCCCCCAGAGCAAAAATCACTTCGTCAGACTTCTCCGATGCACTTCCCGATGCTCCCGGGGATTACCAGGAGCTTGGTATTTATACGCAAAATCATTCTTATGGAACTCAGGAGGAAAGCTTCTACGGGATCCAGGCCCGGGCGTTTGATCAAAGCTGCTATGAAAACCCATACTTACTTCATGTCTTTTCGAGTGGGAATGCAGGAAACACCGTTAGTTCATCGGGCACTTATGCTGGAATAGCCGGATATGCTAACCTTACTGGTAACTTTAAAATGGCAAAAAACCTTCTAGTGATAGGAGCGGTGGACACTACATATCGGCAGGTTATCCTTTCATCTCGCGGACCTGCATATGATGGACGCGTCAAGCCAGAGCTGGTGGGGTATAGCATGGCAGGAAGCTCCAACTCCGCAGCGTTGGCAAGTGGTGTCAGCGCTTTACTGCAGGAAAAGTATTTTGAGCAGGAGGAAACCCGGATACCTTCGGCTTTGCTTAAAGCTTTTCTTATAAATACAGCCAGAGATGCAGGTTCCGAGGGACCGGATCACATTACCGGATTTGGTTCTGTGGATGCATATCGGGCTTTGACAAATATGGAAAATGGGTATTATTTTTCAGATACCGTCTCGCAAGGTGAAGCAAGCGCCTTTCAAATCAACATCCCGCCAGCTTCCCGGGACCTGAAGGTTACATTATGCTGGACCGATCCCCCCGGAGAAATAGATAATTTTAAGGCATTGGTAAATGACCTGGAT
This sequence comes from Marinoscillum sp. HNIBRBA16962, assembly GCF_057801515.1. Taxonomy (NCBI): domain Bacteria; kingdom Pseudomonadati; phylum Bacteroidota; class Cytophagia; order Cytophagales; family Reichenbachiellaceae; genus Marinoscillum; species Marinoscillum sp. HNIBRBA16962. Next base: position 2,728,567 of record NZ_CM173603.1, read on the forward strand.
CTGAAGCTGGTAACACCGGAAACGGATACCCTAAACCCGTGGGTGCTGTCTGTAGATCCGGATAGTACAGCTTTGGCACAACCCGCTACACGAGGCGAAGATCATCTGAATAATGTAGAGCAAATCAGCTACACATTGGCAGAGCCCGGAGTTTATACGCTGATCGTTAATGGGTATGACATTCCCCTGGCAAAACAGCCATTTTATATAACCTATTCCTGGAGGTTTGATGACCAGTTTGAGTGGGATTACCCTACAGGAGCAGATAATATGCCATATAATGGAGAAACTGATACCTATTTCAGATGGACCAGTACTTACAGCAGTCAGGAAGGCCTTTTGAGGTATAAGACTGCAGGGGCAGACGACTGGGTTGTATTGGAAAACTCAGTGCCTGTTTCCAGGGGTTTTTGGAGGTGGGAAAATATACCGAACCTCCAGTCACCTGCTGTAGCACAAATGCTGTTTGGAGGGCAGACCTTTGCGACAGATACCTTTACTATTTCCAGACCTCCTGAGACATCCATAGGTTTTAACTGCGGAGATTCCCTGCTTTTGCAATGGGAACCGGTAGCCGGAGCTGGCAGGTATGAAGTATCTCATCTGGACAATGGGTTAATGACTCCTTTATATGCTACAGAGGACACTTTTTTAATTTTAGCAAAGAGTGCGCTGGTAGATCCATACCTGGCTGTTCAGGCCTTTTCAGCAAACGATAAGCCACTGATCGAGGGGTATACTTTTGACTATAATTTCCAGGGATCAGGCTGTTTCCTGATCTCTTTCTTCCAGGAGGTGGTTCCTGATGAAGGTATTTACCTGAACCTGAATCTTACCACCAGCTATGGAATTGAAAGCGTGGCCTTTGAGCGTCTGGCTGGTGATAGTCCCGGGTTGGTGGCTCATGTAGATTTACCAAATACCAACCGGATCAGGGTCCTTGATGATGCGCCCAACCAGGGTTATAATGAACACCGGGTACTCATAAACCTGAAAAACGGACAACAAATAACTGCTACCGCTTCCAATACTTACTACCTTACTGAAAAAGCATTGCTGGTTTTTCCAAACCCTTTATTCAGGTCAGATTTCCTGAATATTTACACCAAAGAGCTGGAAAGTAGTCACCCTGTTTTTCGGTTGTTTGACCAAAAGGGAGGAGAAGTACTGCGCTATACCTTATTTACCAGACAGGAGTCAGTAGAACTGGATAAACTAAGAGGAGGATTGTACTTTTACAGACTGGAAGATACAAATAAGACTTACACAGGAAAGCTGATCATCAGGTGATTTTTAACTTTTTAAAAAAGGACTCCTCTTCTAATCCGGAACTCAGAGCTTTGCTTCGGGAAAATCTGATCGGAACTCCCGGTAAAAGTCTGGTCTATCAGCACCAGCAGGTGGATGAAAAACTTGACCACCTTACAGGATCACATTTTGTCTCGGTGGGTCTTCGGAATGTCTTAATCGGTACATGCTGTTTTTGTCAAAGAAAGGTTTATCTGAAAGGTCGCCCGGTTCAAGCTTATTATATCCGTTATTTTACGTTTAGAGATCGGTTCCGGTCTTCACCAGCCAGTAACAAAGACAGGCAAACCCGAATTAAAAGTGAGGTGAAGGATCTGCTGGAGGGGAGGCTGTTTGGTGACTCTGGTCCACATATATACTATGCATACATAGACCCAAACAATGAACGCTCTATCGGTCTGGTTACGCGTTTTGGTTTTGAAAAGGTTGGCATATTTAATACGGTTTTTTTTAGTCGGTTTTTTCCGAAGAGGAGTGATCGGGTATCAAAAGCTACTGAAAGTGAGCAGAAAACGGTCATTGACCTTTTGAAGAAAACGTATGTTGATCATAATTTTTTGAGTTTTGAGAACCTGTTTTATCGGGGTAACTATTTTGTCTGTAAGAAGGAAGGAGAGATAGTTGCCGGGATCCAGGCTGCTCCGGAGTACTGGAAAGTGCTGGAGATGCCGGGAGCTAATGGCAAGCTTTTGCTGAATATTATATCCAAGATCCCGTTTCTGAACAGGTTGTTTCAAAAAAACTTCCATTTCCTTTCCATAGAAGGGATCTATTGTAAAAAGGGCAAAGAGCATTATCTCCAGGTTTTAATGGAGGATGTTTTGGCACGTATGGGCATTTACACGGCTGTCTTATGCCTTGATCCGGATTCTGCAGTTTATCGATCCGTTCAGAAAATAAACCGGGGATTTATGCCAAAAATATCAAAGGAAAGGTCCTTCGTTGTGGTGGCAAAGTCGGTAGAAACTCCCCTGCCGGACTCAGGCAATAGTTACGTGTCTGCCTTTGATGTTATGTAGAGCTCTCTACGAGTAAATAGAGTAAAGCGGCCAGCGCAGCACCTGTCAACGGACCAATAACCGGTACCCAGGCATATTGCCAGTTACTATCTCTTTTATTTTTGATAGGCGCCAGGGCATGGAATATTCTGGGGCCCAGGTCCCTGGCCGGGTTGATGGCATAACCTGTAGTTCCGCCAAGCGATAAACCGATGCCTACTACCAGCAGGCCAACTGGTAAAGCACTCAGAGAGCCAAGTCCATCTCCGCTAACCAGGAAAAACACACAGAAAACCAGTACAAATGTGCCAATAACCTCCGATAGGAAGTTGTCGAATGTGCTTTTGATAGCAGGGCCTGTAGAAAACAGCCCCAGCTTGGCATCCGGATCTTCTGTCGCACTGAAGTGTGGGCGGTATTGCACGTAGGTCACAAAGGCGCCGGTAAATGCCCCAATCATTTGAAAAAAAATATATCCGGCTACCTGTTCCCATGGAAATTTGCCGACGATAGCTAAGCCCAATGTGACGGCCGGGTTAATGTGTGCCCCGCTCACTGAGCCGGCAACAAACACAGCAATAAATACTGCCAGTCCCCAACCCATGGAAATAACGATCCAGCCGGAATTATTACCATAAGTTTTATTAAGAGATACATTGGCTGTCACACCATTACCCAGAACCAGTAGAAGAAACGTGCCTATAAACTCAGCAAAATATGGGGTCATATGCATGGATTTAATTTCCCGTCAAATTAAGGAAATTTCCGGATTCTACACCTCACGTGTACCGGCATGATGCTGTCAGCCTGAATTTTTCCCTGGGAAGGGATATGTGGTTGACGATTAATTCTCAATCAGTTCGGAATTTTGATCAGGTACAAACTCCTTGTAGTAGTTGTACCGCTCAAAGATCTCTCTGACATTTGCAAGCCTTCTGGCCATTTCATTGTCATAACTCATAGTTTCTCCACGGTATAGAAAATAGCTATGAGAAGAATAGGTAGTGATCACCCTTAATGTATCTCGCTTCTTAATGTCCTTTAGGTCAAATGTGAATGGCTCTGCAGGATCAATAACTGAGGTCTTTTGTGGAACCTTTTCGCAGGAGAAAAGACCAATTGCAGTAATAAGAGATATAGTTTTTAGTAAATGACTGATAATCAACCTCATACCTTATGAGCCTGTTTTGATGGCTTATGTTGGACCAGAGGTTACACCGGCTTGTTGAAAGGTAAATCCCTGTATGTCAGTTTCTTATCAGAATGATTCTATTATTCGATATCCGGACAGGTTTTCTGATAAGGAATGTCATCTCCTGCATATTCCTGCCATTCTTCGTGAGTGAGGTTTCTGCTGACCAGGTTGCAGATTCGCTCTGCCAGCTTTTCAGGAGTGGTTGGGAACACCCGGATGTTTTTATCTGCTGACCCGGAGATAATCATATCACCTGTGGTATTGAACGTGGCTGAAAGAACCCAGCCATTGTGATCATCCAAAACCAGTGGAAGGCGTTTGGTATTTTGCAAGTCCCAGACCCTGATCGTTCCGTCCCTGCTGGCAGTAAGTAACGATCGGTCATCCGGGCTGAATTCCACCTTTGTGATAGCAGAAGAATGTCCTGATATCTTTCTTATTATCTCGCGATCATTTACATCCCAGATTATAGCTTCTCCAAATTCATCACCTAAAGCCAGGTATTGCTGGTCATGACTTATCGCCAACGAGTGAATGGCCCTGATCTTTTGAGAATACAGTACAGAATGCATGGTATCTTTCCAGATATGGACGAGACCTTCCTCTGTGCCTGCAAAAATCTTATTGTCACTTTCCTTCACCGCAAAGCTGAGCACCTTAGAAGCCGAGCTTCCTACTTCCCTGTTGTGATTTGAAAAATCCTTGATCCGTATTTTACCAAACTGATCTGCCACCAGGTATTTGAGTTCATCAGGCATAAAAACGGCAGCCTGGGCAGGAGAGGGGTCTATCGCCATTTGTGGAGATTCACTACCCACAGTATTCAGGTTTAGCAGGATTATGCCCTCTTTTTTGGTAACGATAAGCATCCAGTTGCCATCATAGCTTATGTCCACAGATGTGATAAGGTGATCCCCGTCATAGATAACCTCTGGTATGTTCTTAATATTGGAGAGGTCCCACTTAATTACCCTTCCATCTGATCCGGCTGAATAGAAATAATTGGGATCACTGCCAAACTGGATGGAAGTAACATGCTCTTCGTGGCCAGTAGCCTGATTGTAAGCAATGGGGGTTCTCATCATCCCGTAAAAGTCAAGATCCTTGGACTCGCTGGTCAGCACTTTGTTTGCATAATACAATGCAGAATAAATAGTAAGGTGTGAAACGTATTTATCCTCCGGGCTTTCCTTCCAGAAATTATAAGCTTGTCTTGCAATAAGGGCCTTTAATTCTGTCATGTAATTAGGTGTAAGTTGTGATCGCTGAGACATGGACTGAATCAGCTCGGTGTACCTTAAAGCTTCCAGTTGATGCTGTGTTTGTGCCAGCTTTTCCTTGTAAAATTCCAGCGAATCAAGCTGACCAACCACTATTAATGACCAAAAGGAGAATAGTACGGAAATGAAACCTCTGATGCAGTTCATAATTTATCGGGTTTCCTTTCAAGTTAAGTGTAAAAATGAATAGATGCAATGTCATTTATTCAAATTTTATGGGAGTCATCAAATTGATAAACTGAAAAATTATCCGTGGATTTATTAACTTATAGATAAGGTTATGCGTATTTACCGTGACTACTTCATGATTTCGCAAGTCGCTCTAAAAATGACTGCTCAAACAAAAACTGTCCCCAGGGTCATCCTGATAGATGACGATGAGTCTACCAATTACCTGAATAAGGTGATTATCAGGCAGACAGGGATTGTAGAGGAGGTGGTGCTTTTTACTACCGGAGAACAGGCTCTCCAATACCTTCAAAAGGAATCTGATGGTAAACGAAGCCTTGCTTTTGTGGACATCAACATGCCTTTAATGAATGGTTGGGAATTTATTGAAGCCTTTTGTGGGCTCCCCAAAGAAATCAGGAAAAACATAGTGCTGATCATACTTACTTCCAGCATCAACCCTGATGATCGGAAAAAGGCTGAGGCAATGGATGGGGTAGCGGGGTTTATTACCAAACCATTAACTTACGAAATGTTGGATGATATTCTTGCCCGGTTCTTTTGAAAGGTGAGATTCATTGTTTGGTAGTTTAATGATAAAAGTAGTACCCTCGCCGGGCTTGCTTTTTACTTCAATACTTCCACCCATATTTTCTATCTGGTTTTTCACCAGGTATAGTCCCAGGCCATTTCCTTCTATATCCAGGTGAAAGCGTTCATACATTTTAAACATTTTTTCCCCGAACCGTTCCAAATCGATTCCTTTGCCATTATCCCGAAACGTAATAATGTCTGATTCTTCAGCAGACTCTGCGGTAAGTGTAATTTCAAGCTCACCCTCGTCCTTTCTGTATTTCAGCGAATTGGACAGTAAGTTGTATAAAATGTTAAACAACACGGAAGGTTGGATGGTAAGGGTAAAATCATTATCAAACTGAAGATTAATTTTAGGGTTAATAGCTTTTACTTCCGCCTCTATGTTGCTCTTGGCCAGCTCAAAGCCTTCTATCAGCAATGTATCCTGAGGAGCTTCTTTAGAATCCTCTTGTTGTCTGAGGACCATTGTAAGGTCTTTAATCACCTTGTCCAGGTTGCCGGCTGATGTCCTGATCCTTGGAATTATTTCATCAGAGAGGTCTTCACCCGCCGGTTTGTCATAGATAGAGGACAAGCCTAATATCTGGGTGACCGGGTCACGAAGGTTGTGAGAAACCACGTATGCAAATTCTTTAAGGTTTTGATTGCGCTTTAACAGCCTTTTAATAAGCTCTCCCTTTTCCTTTTCCAACTGTAAATTCTGACTGATTGAAAATGCATTTGAAATGAGCTCTGAGATGGTACCGGCAAATCTCTGGTCTGAATAGCTCCAGGTGACAGGCGTAACAGTTTTTTCAAAGCAAACTACCCCTAAAAGCTCTCCGTGTAACAAAATACGTGCGTCCATAATGGACCGGATGTGATTTTTGAGCAGGTAGGAACTGGTGAACTCGGTGGTTCTTTCATCTTTGAATGCATCGTGAGCGGCAATTACACGATTTTGTTTCATTGCACTAAAATAGATAGGGTAATCCTGCTCTTTCATTATGTCATCCGAATGAAAAGAACCGTCTGTGTGATTGTATCTACTGTAGCAGAAGATTGCCTTTTCTTCTTTGTTGTATAGCCAAAAACTCACACGCTCTACTTCAAGTGTGACTGCAGATTCTCTAAGAAGGTCCTCGATAAATGTTTTAAAACTGACTTCTTTGAGGTTGGCCATTTTTGATAGCCTGAATAGTGTTTGAAGTATGGTTACTTCTTTTTTCTCAGTATTTACAGCTTCGGTGATATCGTGATTTGACCCGTAGATCCTGTATAGTTTTCCATCCCTAAATTCAGGTATCAGTTTTATGCTGAGGGTTTTAGAAGACCTTACGGTTTTGAGAAAAACATCCGTATTTTGCGGCTTTTTTTCTTTGATCAGGTTGCGTAGAGCCAATTGTATCTTGTGATACTCCTGTTTCCCCAGTCTTTTCCTGAGGACTTTCAGCGAGGGCATAACTTCACTTGGATCCAGTTGTAACTGACGATACATTTCGTCAGTCCAGTACATTTCACCCGTTTCTATGTCATAGTTCCATCCTCCTAACTTAGAAAGCCGCTCACTTTCACTGAGTAGTCTGTTGGTGGTAAGAAGTTGCTGATCGAGGCGCTCATTGATGTCTTTTATTTCTTTGTTTTTATTGAGGATCACCTTATTGAGCTTATCCAGGTTAATGCTGGTCTGCTTAGAGTACTGCAGGCTTTTGAAGTATTTATTTAACAGTACGATCAGGACAATTACGATGAAAATAATGACCGTCAGCATGACTCCCTGTATTTTCAGGGAATTTACATGTTTCTTTTGTTGCTCCGTTAGCAGCTTGTTTTCTGTTTCTCTTACTTCAGAATTGAGGGCAGCCTTGATATTTTCAATGTTATTCGAAAACTCCACAACCTCGACACTATCCTTTAGTGATTGGTGCCTGGTCAGGTATTTGATAGCTTTTTCAAAGTCCGCAGTTTTCCGGTGGTATTCGGCCTTCAACTTAAAGGTTTGGCTAAGCAGGTCTTTGGCATCCACTTCATTTGACAGTTCTTCGGCTTCATTGAAGTAGGTAAGCGCTTTGGAAGGTGCAGGAGATTCAAGCTCATACTTACCCAAGGTCTGAAGCGACTGGATAATGCCTCGCTTATCGTTGATACTTCTTCTGATTTCCAATGCTCGGAGGTGGTTTTCAATCGCTTTTTCAAACCTGCCTTCCTGGTAAGCTATATCTCCCAGTCCGGATAGGGCATAAGCAACAGAGCGGTCATTTTGCTGTTTACTGGCACTGTCATACGACTGTTGGTAATAGTGCCTGGCTGAGTCATATTTGCCAATGATAAAATATGTCTCCCCAATGTTAGCCGGAAGCATTGCTGGAAATATCCAGGGAATTTTTTCCGCAACCTGCATCCCTTTGAAATAATAGTGGAATGAAGAGTCATATTGACGTTTCTTTTTAAAGACTTCACCAATATTGTTACAGAGGATGATGTAAGTGACGGAATCTGCACCCAGGGAGATAGCTTCCAGGTACTTTGCCAGGGCCATATCAAACAAACCGACCGTCCAGTAACTACTTCCCTTGTTTACAACAGCCCTAACTGTTCCCCTCTTATAGTTTAGTGAATCGGATAATATTGCGCCTCTAGTAATCCATTCATTAGCAGAAGATGGGTCTGCCAGCAGGTACTGAAAGGAAATTTCATTAACCAGGTCTACATACGACTCATCAATGATTGTTTTCTGATCGAGTTCATTTTTCAGGCTATCGATGATCTTTGTCTGTCCAGGGGCTGAGGAGAGGGTCAAAACAAGCATTATGGTGGCTAGGTACCGCATGGCTCTTTTATGGCATTCGTAAATAACCTAAAAACCACCAAAATTGCTAATAAACAGTTATGAACGGGGTGAAATACTACATGACCCTAGAAGATTCGTTATAAAGCCGGAATTTAGCTGGTTAATTCTAACTGTTTTTTGGCTATAAAGTCTTCATACGTACCTAACTTATCCGAAAAACCATCTGGCGAAATCTCCACGATCCTGCTGGCAATTGTCTGCGTAAATGTATGGTCATGAGAAGTGAACAATACGGTTCCCGGAAAGCTTTTTAGTGAGTTATTCAGAGCAGTAATAGATTCCAGGTCCAGGTGGTTTGTGGGTTCGTCCAGAATCAGAAGGTTGGCTCCCTGCAGCATCATTCGGGAGAGCATGCACCGTACTTTTTCACCTCCTGAGAGCACTTTGCATTTTTTTAATGTTTCCTGACCTGTAAAAAGCATTTTTCCCAAAAAACCCCGAATGTATACCTCATCCTTTTCTCCGTCAGAGTATTGCCTGAGCCAGTCAATCAGGTTTTCGTCAGATTGGAAGTATTCTTCATTATCCTGGGGCAGGTAAGCTGTAGTTACCGTTTGACCAAACTTAAAAGAACCACCGTCTGCTTTAGTCTCACCCATTAAAATACGAAACAGTGAAGTAATTGCCGTGCTGTTATCACTTACGAAGGCAATCTTGTCTCCTTTGTTTACAAATAGATCCAGACCATTAATCAGGGGTTCTCCTTCCACGTGTTTTGTCAAGCCTTTGATTTCAAGGATTTGATCTCCTGCTTCCCGGTTTTGGTTGAAAATGACGGCTGGGTATTTCCGGTTGGAGGGCTGGATTTCTTCAACGTTGATCTTATCCAGAAGCTTCCGGCGACTCGTAGCCTGCCTGGATTTGGAAGCATTGGCGCTGAACCGTGCGATAAACTCCTGCAATTCTTTTTTCTTTTCGTCTGCCTTTTTATTTGCTGTAGCTCGCTGACTTAAGGCCAGCTGGCTGGACTCATACCAGAAGGTATAGTTTCCTGTAAAAATTTTGATTGCTCCAAAATCGATATCTGCGATGTGTGTGCATACCGTATCCAGAAAGTGCCTGTCGTGAGATACCACAATCACTGTGTTTTTAAAATCCAGTAAGTAGTCCTCCAGCCAGTTAATGGTTTTGATGTCCAGGTCGTTGGTTGGCTCATCCAGGATAAGTATATCGGGATTACCAAAGAGGGCCTGGGCAAGCAAAACACGTACTTTGAGCTGACCGCTCAGCTGGTCCATGGGTTTGTAATGCTCGCTCTCAGTGATGCCCAGACCACTTAAAAGAGCGGCTGCATCCGATTCGGCATTCCAGCCGTCCATTTCAGCAAACTTTGCCTCCAACTCGGAAGCGCGATTGCCATCGGCCTCTGAAAAATCAGGTTTGGCATAGATGGCATCTTTCTCCTTCATGATCTCCCATAGCTCTTTATGCCCGATGAGCACTGTATCTAATACTGTATATTCATCAAACTCATTGTGGTTTTGCCGCAGAACGGCCATTCGTTTTCCCGGCTCGATATGTATATGCCCGGCATTGGGATTTATTTCACCACTTAATATTTTGAGAAACGTGGATTTCCCCGCTCCGTTAGCGCCTATGATACCGTAGCAGTTGCCTGAGGTAAATTTGATATTTACATCCTCAAAAAGAACACGTTTTCCGAATTGCAGTGATATATTTTCAGTTGAGATCATTTCTTAGAAAAATTTAAGAGCGCAAAATTAGGTCATTTATTAGCCAATAACTAATTGCTTTCGTATCTTACTACGGCCATTTATGAAAGAAACAGACAGAACATTTATCAAGCCAGGTGTTCACGTGAGGATCGTTCTAAAAAAGGACCAACAAACCGGTACACTTACAGAAGGAGTTGTCAAGGATGTCCTGACCAGAATGCCCACACACCCACATGGAATTAAAGTGCGACTTGATGATGGTCAGGTAGGCAGAGTAAAAGAGGTACTGGATTGAGCGAAATTAAGATAGTAATAAGGGCTCAACATCCATTGTTGAGCCCCTGTTTTTTATACTCAGTTTACTAAAACCTGCGCACTTAAGAAGTTTTCATTACCACCTGGAGGGTTGCTATATCCTCTTACAAGGATAGTATAGTAAAGCCCCTCGGAAAGGTATACGTCAGGTATCTCCAAAACAGTTTCTGAGCCGTCTGCAGCTCGGACCTCAAAATTATGACTCCCTGCATCTATTTCGGAGAAGGACGTATAGTCTTTGTAAGCCTGATCTTCAAAGACCGGAGTTTCCATACCGGCTGTCTCCAGATCTACATTACCTGCATCAGGTGAAAGATGAACTATCCGAATATTGGCGTGACCATCTGCAGGTTCCGGCGCATTGTCATTTAAGATCAAAGCTTCCATATCCGGAAATTCTCCTGCTAAAAACACTGAATATGCTTTCCCTTGTTCAAAGGTGGTTAAGGTATCCAGTGTAACATTACTTGCATCAAATGGAGAAAATCGCAGGTTTCGTTCTCCGGTATAAAACCTCAGATATCCAGTGTTATCCGCATAATCAAATGGATAAGCATTGATTTGCCTGTTATCCACTGAAATGTCTAATCCCGGAGAATCCGGTGAGGCGTTATATAATGAAACATACGCTATGGACACGGGTTCAATGTCATCCTCATCGTCATTGTCGCATGATGTGAAACCTATCAGACCAACGATGGCCAATAAAACCGGTAAGTTCACTTTTAGAATTTTTTCTTTCCAATAATTCATAATCATTACTCCTTTCATTTTAAGATTCATAACCACACAAAACCGAGCAAAGAGTATGCCATTAATCAATTTGTGCTCTTAAATGATAAGTAATGGAGTAGTGACAGATTTACATGAAAAAATGACGTATTTTTCATGTCAGGATTTCAGGGAATGTTTTCCCTAACCTCTTAAAAATGAAAGTGTTGTGGAATCTGACGATGGCTCATCATACTGATATCCTCCATAGTCAAACCCTTTAAGCTCTTCGATATTTTTTATCCTGTTTTTGACGATATACCTGGCCATCATCCCCCTTGCTTTTTTGGCATAAAAGGATATGATTTTGTACTTACCGTTTTTGAAGTCTTTGAATGACACTTCCATGACATTGGCTTTGAGGCTATCCTTGTCTATAGATCTAAAATATTCGTTAGAGGCCAGGTTGATGATGATGTTGTCACCTTGTGCTTTGAGGTCTTTCTGAAGAAGGTTTATTATTTCATCTCCCCAAAATTGATACAGGTTCTTGTGACCATTTACCTGGAGTTTAGTACCCATCTCCAGACGATAAGGCTGGATCAGGTCCAATGGCCTCAGGAGCCCGTAAAGGCCGGAAAGCATCCTGATGTGAGTCTGTGCAAAATCTACATCCTCCTCACTGAAATTTTCAGCCTCAAGTCCCTGGTACACATCTCCCTGGAAAGCGAATATGCTTTGCTTGGCATTTTTTTTAGTATGCCTGGGAGAAAAAGCATGATATCGTTCCACATTGAGTGAGGCAAGCTTTTCACTGAGGTTCATAAGCTCCTGTACCTCAGATTCGTCTTTTTCTCTGAGTACTTCGATGAGCTTTTCTGACTTTGTTAGTAACCTGGGTTTGGTGGGTGTATAATCTATTTCCGTTTCAAAATCGAGTGTCTTTGCAGGTGAAAGTACAGCTATCATCTTTGCCTTATTGTTATTGTTTCAGTTGGATTAACCATTTACCGTATCTAAAAGTTTGGCTAATTATCTTCATTATCCAGGTTAAAATTGGTTTTCTTAAGAAAGATTAATGTATTCTGTTTTTCCGATTTATGGCTAAATCCGGAAATCAATTCAAAGTCTTCTGCCTCACCCTTAAAAAAGATGGGGACGATCTTATTTTTATTTTTTTCTTCAAATTCTTCATAAGCGGCCTGATTCTCAAAGGTGCTTTCAGCAAAAGGCTGTTTTTTACGAAGTAGTTGAACAAGGCTTACAAAATCTATTCTTGAGTTGAAAAGCACGTTTTTTGGCAGAGGTATATTGGGGTTATCAGATTCTTCTTTACTGGCCAATCTGTAGGTGTTCTTCTCACCAAGGTCTTTTTCAAACCATTTACAGGCAAGGTCATTCAATCCGGAATTTGATGTCATAGCTGCTACCTTTCCGATCTTAGACAGATCGACATCTTCAAAGATAGCGTCTGATAGGATGTTGGCTTGCAGGGCATTCAGGTCTGCTTTCCTTGCTTCCTTTACATTAGGGGCGGAAGTGTCCACCAGTAACACATATACTTTATTTTCTTGCAGTTTCACAGCGATCTGTCGGGCCAGTTCATTAGCGCCCACGATCAGGATACCGTTTGGCACGGATCTTACTACGCCGAGTAGTGAGGCTGCCAGCTTGGCGGTGGACCCCTGAAGGATGACTGTACCTACGATGATCAGGAATACCAGCGGGAGCAGCAGCTCTGCTTCTTTTGCATAAGTTCCTTCCTTGATCAGGTCTAGCGAAAAGAGGGAAGCCACAGCTGCAGCTACTATCCCCCGGGGGCCGATCCAGGACACGAACAAGATTTCTCTCCAGTTCAAATGGGACTTGAATGTGCTCAAAAACACTCCCAAAGGCCTGATGATCAGAATGACTATTGCAAACAGGATCAGGCTTCCTGACCCCAGCTTTTCGATCTGGATAATATCGATCCGGGATGAAAGCAAAATGAACAAAACGGAAATGAGAATAATGCTAACATCCTCTTTGAAAGAGAGGATCTTCCTGACTTCTGGCAGTTTGATGTTAGCCAGGACAATGCCCATCACGGTGGCAGCCAGCAGGCCGGCTTCTGCGTGGATCAGTTCAGAAAATGCAAAAGTGAAGATAACCAACGCCAATGTGAAGACATTTCTGAGGTAGCCAGGTAGTGCATTATTTTTGATGAGTGAATACAGGAAAAGGGCACCTAGTCCCCCGGATACGATCCCGGCGGATATAGTGATGAAAAAGTCCTGGAAAACCTCTATCCCATAGTTGGATCCATGCTGAGAAGATATGATAAATTCATACATCAATACGGCGACCAGTGCTCCAAAAGGATCTATGAGAATACCTTCCCATTTCAGAACTGTATTTACATTGGAGTTTGGCCGGACATTTCGGAGGATGGGCATGATCACAGTAGGGCCCGTGACGATGATCAAAGCGCCAAACAGGAAAGACATCTCCCAACTGAGCTCCATGATGTAATGGGTGGTGATGGCAGCACCAACGAAAGTAACCAGCGCCCCAATGGTCAGGAGGTTTCTGACTGTTCCAGCCAGGTTTTTGACTTCCCGGAGATTTAGCGTAAGTCCTCCTTCAAATAAAACTATGCCCACAGCAATGGAGACAAAAGAAAATAAGAGATCTCCGGAGAAGATCGCATCTCCATTGATCAGCTTCTCTCCATTCGGAGTAAAAAAAGTAGAGACCGGACCGATCGCTAAACCTATGAGGATCAGCGGAAGGATTGCCGGCTGCTTGATTTTCCAGGCAAGCCACTGTGCGAAAATTCCGAGCACAAAAATACTGGCGAGTTCGAGCATGTTGTAATATTAGTTTAAGCTGAGGTAATAGTAAATAAAGAAGACCCAAATAAGTTTGGTGAAATGCTAATTAATCGGCTTTGGGTTTGATTCAATTTTTTCATTTTGATAAAAATTTTCTTGAACTGGTAAAAAAATTTTGTAAGGTATATTTCTTTACGAAAGACTAACTTATTGGGACTGTGGAATTTTAGACTTAATTACAGGCTTTTTCTTAAAAAGTAGTTTTCTGGCATTGATCTGGCTGTAGGCTGCAAATAAAAGTTTTTAATCAGCCAGACTATGCGAAAAATTTACCGAAGGCCAATTTTCTTTGGCTATTTACTTTGTTGTTTAATTACATTTCAAACTGTTGGGCAAGATCATCAAGATCATGAAGATCATGAAGACTGTTCAGAAGACTGTTTATGTGAATTTGGTGTTCAATACATGACGGTGAGGTATGATGGTCCATCAGGAGAAACGATCCAGGTTTTTGCTACCCGGGAGCAAAAGGATCTTGTAACGGAGTTTGAGGAGGTGTCCTCAGGTGATCAGTTATTTGTAGACAAATCTGATTTTTTACACGGCAGTGTGAAGACCAAGACTTACTTCCGGGTAAAAGAAATACCCGATTCCGAGGTGACTTTTCACACATCCTGTTCAGAAGATATTCTCAACCAGACAAAGGGATACTTCACAGTTTTAGCTTACCAGGATGCCTTTGGTCATTCCTGTTCGGTATCACTCGATCTATCTGCGGATATAACTAACAATCAATGTTTCGGAGATAGTTTAGGAGCGATCAGCTTAACGGTCAGTGGAGGCCTTCCTCCATACGTATACGAATGGAGTGATGGAGCCACTACAGAAGATCGTTCCAACCTGATTGCAGGCGATTACTCCGTAAGTATTCAGGATGCTAGCGGTAATTCTGTGGACAGTACTTTTTCTATAAGCGGTCCACCAGTTCTGGAGCTTACCTCAGAGCAAACAATACTGACATGTGGGCAGGATACAGGTGGACAGATCTCAGTAGAAGCCACAGGAGGTACATCACCATATGTGTATTCCTGGTCAACAGGGGATTCTTCTCAGACAGTTTCAGGGCTGAGTAGTGGCAGCTACACTCTTGAGGTTACAGACAATAATGGCTGCATGATTTTAGAAACTTACGAAATAGGAGAAATAAATGATCTCTCTGTTGTGATCCAGGAAAACGAATGTCTGAATGGTTCTCTGCGTGCAGCGGTCTCCGGGGGAGCATCTCCATATACCTATATGTGGTCTGGAGGCTCCACTGAAGATGAAATATCAGTCTCTGAGCCTGGAGCTTATTCAGTGATTGTTACAGATATTAATGGTTGCCAGGCCACTGATTCATTGACTGTTGATGCCATAGCGTTTGTAGAGGCCACTCCCTCTTATGTATTGCCTACGTGCTATGACGGGACTGATGGAGCTATAGAGTTGACAGTAGAAGGTAGTCACGGATCCTTTAGCTACCTGTGGAGCACAGGAGATACGACTCAAAACCTTACAGACGTGGGGGGTGGGGCTTACGATCTGACAATCACTGATTCCAGGGGTGAGACCTGTAGCGAATCCTTTTCTTTTGAGCTTACAGCTCCGTCAGAGCCTCAGATTTATGCAACGGTAAATCAAATTTCCTGCACGGGAAATGTAGACGGGGCTATTATCATCGATTCGTTATCAGGTACAGGTCCTTTTGATATTTTCTGGGATTCCGGAGACACCACCCTGACCAGGTCAGAATTAGCGGCCGGGGAATATGTATTGACTGTAGTTGATAGTCTGGGGTGCTCTGTGACAAAAACATTCTCCATTGAGGAACCTGCTACACTGCAGGTGACCCTTGATTATGATTTCTGCCTGGACACAGATCTTCAGGCAACTGTAAGTGGAGGTACTTCTCCATATACTTTTACCTGGAATGGTGTACCTGGAACAGATGCTATTACACCTGACAGTGCAGGAACTTACACAGTGGAAGTGGTGGATGCCAACGGTTGTGAAGCCACCAGCTCTATTGAGGTTTCTGAGCCGTTTCAGCCACTAAATATCAGCGGAACGATAACACAATTAGATTGCAGTGACTCTCTTTCCGGAGCTATTGAATTAAAGGTGACCGGAGGGGAGGAGCCTTACGAATATCTATGGTCCGATGGATCTACATCCGCTTCCCTTGATAGTATTGGATCCGGTTACTATGAAGTCACTGTCTCGGATCAAAAAGGCTGTGAAAAGTCGCGCTTATTTTATGTAAGGCCGCAAACCACTTTGACAATCTCTTCATCAATAGCTCATCCTACATGCGACGGTGGTGATGGTAGCATAAGTTTGAGTATTTCCGGGGGGGAGTCGCCATACACTTTTGACTGGAGCTCCGGAGAAGTTACCTCATCAGTATCAGGCCTCCATGCCGGTAGCTACGAGGTAGGTGTATATGATGCCGGCGGATGCTTTGGTTCGGAAGTTTTTGAGTTGGTAGCTCCGGATTCATGTGAGACCACTCAGGATACCATCACATCTGATGGATGCTGTGATGGTAAAGTAACCTGGCTTACTCTGGAGTATCTGGGAAGTCAGGAGTCAAACATTCAGGTTATGCAGCGAAACGATAAAAAGGTTGTATTTGAAGGTTTGGTTTCTTCGGGAGAAGCATTCACCTTCTGGGGTGAGGATCGGACTGGCACTTTAGGTCCTGAAATCATAGTAAAGACAGATCAATCCGGTATTCGGATCCACACGAGCTGTTCCGAACCTATCGGGCCAGGTTTGATCGCAGGTGATTTTCGGGTAGTTGCCGGGGCCAGCAGGAACGGGGGTGAACTTTGTCCTGTTTCGGAAGATGCACAGTCAGGTGATAACCATGATGAATGTCACCTTTCCTACGAAGTATACCCAAATCCATCTTACCAGGGAAAATTAAACCTTAGGATATATCAAAAGGACAGGATAGATCAAAAGGGTGAGACTGAGGAGATAGCCGTAAGGATTTATGATTTTACGGGACGCTTGCGTGGACAGCAATGGGTAAAAGCAGACGCTCAGGGAGTAATTAACCTGGGAGCGCTAACCAGTGGCCTGTCCAAAGGGCAGTATTTCCTGAAGATCAATGGAGGTCAGTCTGATAGCATTGAAAGGCTGATTATTAAATAATCCTGCTTTGTCAAGTTATATTGAATGATTCTACTCTCCACTTATTGCTTAATCGCAATCTGATAAGTAGAAATAATCTTTTTTGCTACACTGAGTTTTCCGGCTTTTTAGCCGGAAAAACTCAGAAAAATGCAACATTTCTTCCACTATGGTGTTGCTTAATTAAGGTTAACTAAATTGGTCTTGATGAGAGCACTATCCTATATTGCCGTCTTACTGGTGATGTTTAATATCCTTTTTGCCCTGCAATTTTACCATCACAGGAGCAGGCCCATCACCCTTACACAAAAAGCCATAAAACCGTCCATACATCTGGTGAACTCAAAGCTCTATTTCGAAGAAGATAGCTATTACAGAAGTATCGGTGAGCTTAAAGAAGGGATTGAGCAGATAGACCGGTTAAGAAAAGAGATCCATCCGCGGAGTGAAGATAAAGTTGCAAAAGCGCTTGCTGAGCTAAAGGACGTTTACGACAGAGCTCTTGACAAGCAGGTACCTAAAGATCAGATCAACCGGGCAAGCGTGAATATGCTTTTGGCCCTTACCTTTAGCCAGGTAAAAGCAGCTAAGGGTTTTCTGGAGAAAAATGAAGAGGAAAAGTGTAGAGAGGCGTTAAGGTATGCCATGTACCATGTGAAAAACGCGCTTGTTCTTTCAGAAGGCACTAAGAAAGACCATGAGATTCAGATCTATGCAGAAATGAACGAAATTGTAAAAAACCAGAATATGGCACTTGAAAAGGTGGAGTCCACTGTGAACAGAATTCTACAGGAACTGGATCAGTCAGAAGTTTCGTTCAGTTGATTACTGCTCAATAGAAACAGCATCAAAAGTCGCTATTTCTTCCTCTTCAATTTCATAATTGACCTGAATCGGGTTACAGCATACCTCACAGTCTTCAATATACTTTTGAGGCTTATCGGAAACTTCCAGTAGCAGGGAGATCTCTGCTCCACAGTAGGGGCAATTGAAGAAATGTTCTGTCTGTAGCATGGTGGTTTTGGGTTAATGGGTTAAAGGAACAATTTTACCTTCTACCTAAAGGTACTTAAGTGCTTTTTGATTTCAAATCAATTGTGGAGAGATGTTTAGTGGATCGTCCTAAAACTTGTGGGTGTTTTAATTAATTAGCACTTTTGGTTTTTACTCAGGCCTCTTAAAATTACTCCTGAAGTCCCGGGTGGCGGTAGATGATAAATTATCTTCTTATGTTAACACGGTTGCTCTACAGAAATATAGGGGCTTGATTCGATATTTGGGTTGGTATGTAACAAAAATGAGAAATAATATTTATTTCCTAAGATTATTTTCCTAATTTAAAGTCCTGCTTAACCGATGTAATCATGAACAGCTATAAAAAACTACTTTTTACCCTTACAATCCTTATTTCATTTAGTTTCTCAATAAGTGCACAAAGTCACCTGGAGGCCTATAATGAGGGGATGCGTCACATTAACAACAAAAATTATGATGAGGCCATTGTTAGTTTAAAAAAGGCCATTGATGTTAATAATAATTTTGCAGATGCCTGGTATTACCTGGGAAGGACTTTTAATTTCACTCAACGATACGAAGAGGCGGCCTATTCATTCTCCAGATTACAGGATATTAAACCAGGCTACAATCCATGGTTTTACTACGAGTACTCCAAGGCCCTTATAGAATTGGACCGTTTGGAAGAGGCTGAAAAAGCCGCTCAAAGGTTCCTGGCAAAAACTCCTAACACTCCAACAAATACGTTGAGTTTGCATATGGGCCAAAACCGATTGATTTATGCTCAGCAAAGCCCCGAAATACGTCAAAAACCCATTGACATGCCGGATCCTGTTCCACTTACGGTTATCAATAGTGATGCTGGTGATTATACACCTCAGGTAAGTCCCACGGGTACCCGCCTTTATTTTACAAGCATTCGAAAAGGGGGATTTGACAGGCTGGACGAAACGAACAAGTCCGGAAATGACTGGGGTGAAGATGTTTACTTCTCTACAATGGAAGGGGGTAACTGGAGTCAGCCGAAGCTTCTTCCTCCACCGATCAACTCCATGGATGATGATTTTGGGTCAGCCTTTACCGGAGATGGACAGATTATGGTTTACGTACGCTGTGGAGATAAAGAAAGCGTGGGGAGCTGTGATCTTTACATTACGCAACTGGTAGGAACAGAATGGTCTGAGCCCGTAAATATGGGCAACGTTGTGAATAGTAAAGAATGGGATTCCCAGCCTACTATCAGTTCAGACGGAAACCGTATCATTTTTACATCCGCCAGAGAAGGAGGCTACGGGGGTTCTGACCTTTATATGACAGAAAAGAACCACCTGGGAGAATGGGGCATACCTCAAAACCTGGGAAGTACGGTAAATACACCACTTAATGATAACAGTCCGTACCTGGCGCCGGATGGTAAAACGCTTTACTATGCCACCGAGGGTCATCCCGGATTAGGAGGCACTGATATCTTTTATTGTTTGTTTGATAATGGTAAATGGTCCAAACCCATCAATGTTGGTGCACCTATTAACTCCGAGGGTGATGATACCAATTTTAGTATTTCTGCAGAAGGGATCGGCTATTTCGCATCCTCCAGGCTGGATGCAAACAACTATGATATCTATCAGGTAGAGCTTCCGGATTACCTGAAGCCAAAACCTACAGTGGTCATCCAGGGTGTGGTTAGCAATTCGGAAACCTCTGACCCTGTTGGAGCAGTTGTGTTGATTGAGGATATCAATACCGGGGAGCTGATAGCCGTAAATAAAAGTAACTCAGCCAGTGGAGAGTATCTTGTTGTACTACCTGCCGGTCGTGATTACAGTGTTTCAGCGAATAGCGAAGGCTTCTTTTTCTATTCTGAGAGTTTTGAGATCCCCAAAGACACAAGCTATCAGGAGATTACCATGGACATTGCCCTGGAACCCATCAAGAAGGGAACTAAGGTTGTCCTGAATAACATTTTCTTTGAAAGTGGACGTGCAGAGCTAAAGCCTATAAGCTATGTGGAGCTTAATAAAGCCGTGGATCTGCTGGAAAAAAACCCCACAATGGTTATTGAAATTGGTGGGCACACTGATAATGTAGGGTCAGATGCACTGAACCTGAAACTGTCGCAGGAAAGGGCTAATGCCGTAATGGAATATATGAAACTTGCGGGAATTCCTGAAGCACGCCTTAGAGCTAAAGGGTATGGGGAATCACAGCCCATAGCAGATAATGCCACAGCTGATGGCAAGGCAAAAAATCGGCGTACGGAGTTTGAGATTGTAGAGTTTTAAACTATAAACGTCTGATATAAAGTATTTTATCTGGGAAAAGCCAGGTTGCCATTTTCGGTGATCTGGCTTTTTTATTAGAAAAACACAAATTTTTGTTTGCGAATTACCATCATTGATCTTTACCTTCGTGACAGTAAATTTTACCCTAACCAAATTCTGTAACCGCTATAATGAAGTACACTCTTACCGCCTTACTATTCGTATTTTCTTATTATTCTTTTTCACAAATAACGATACCATATTACGAGGATTTTGAAGGGGCTGCGGAGGCGGACTATTCGGAAGCCACAACAGACATCACCGGGCTACCGGGTTTTGAAATTGTCAAGACCACCAGTATTCAGGTGTCTATTTATAACTCCGGTATTGACGGATCAAGATCCCTTTTACTGGAGGACATTTCCACCAGTGATGATGTAAGCGAATCTGCTCTTGTTCTCAACCTTGATCTCTCTTCTTACGCGGTTGCTTCGGATCAGATCTTTGTTAATTTTCATTTCAAGGCATCAGGCTGGTGCTCTTCGGATCCAACGTGCGGGTATGAAAGAAGATTATATGCCCGTGGGTCTGATACTGATTCGTGGGTTGAGGTGGTGAACATAAATGATTATGCTGAAGACACGGAGCTGATGTTCTATTCCCCTGTTAATTATGTTGATATCTCTGATGCGTTAGCTGGCGCCGGACAGGAATTTAGCGCTACCAGTCAGATTGCATTTCACAATTCAGGAAGTTATTATACCAGAACATTTATTGATAATCTCTCTATATACGAACGACCTTCCAATTCGGTAGAAGTAATCGGATTTGATTTACCGAAAGGGAAGTATGGGTATACTTCTACAGAAGACGTTGGTGTGTATTTGGTTAACAGGGGTTCAACTACTGAGACATCCATCCCGATCACTGTTTCGGTAGACGGTGAAAATGGGCAATCGTCTGTGTCGGAAACAGTCACAACTTCATTGGTTTCTGATGATACCCTACTGTATACCTTATCAAATCAGTTTGACCTGTCCACTCTAGGAGAATACACATTTACCGCTTTCACAGGGATAGGGCCAGATGGTGGTGATTCGGAATCATATGAAGCCACCACAGTAAAGCTCGACAGGTATGAAGGTGGATTACCAGCATATAATAGTTTGGATTTTAGCATCAATACTTACTATAGTCAGGCAGTCGGAGATATAGAGCAGGCAGATGGATTCTCATTTTACGCTAACTCTACAAATGGGAAACTCGATGCAAAGAGTAGCTACCTGGAAATGCGAAGTGAGGTTTCGAACGAGTATGTAGTTTCGGACCTGATTTTTACAGCGGACTTTTCTTCCATTAGTGTCGCCGATTCATATGTACTAATGGATCTAAATTATCGGCACAGCGTGGATAATTATGATTCTTATGATAACAATATTTATATCCGCGGTAGTGAAGATGATGAGTGGTTAAAGCTTTTCAACTATCATCAGGGAGGTGCTAGTCAAACAAACCTGAACAAACGGTATTTAGCCATCAGCGATACGCTTAGTGCAAATAGCCAGGATTTCAGTTCAACCTTCCAGGTTCGATTTGGAGGAACCTTTAGCCGATGGTATCATTACCTGAGGCTTTTTGATTTATCGATTTATGAACAGCCTCAGGATAATGTCCAGATTATCAGTGCTGAGGTCCCGGCAAACAGTCCTACTTTGGGTGATGAGGAGATCACTTTGGGCATTGTCAATTTAGGTTTAGAGACACAGACATCCATACCTTTAACTATTGAGGTTACCGGGCCTGAGGGAGCAGTAGAGTCCGTTTCAGAGACTTTTTCTACATCCCTGGAAAGGTTTGATACGGCGAGTTACACATTTACCAATTTGTTTGACCTCTCTTTGACAGGTAATTATGAGGTAAAAGCTTACTCGACATTGTCAGGAGATGCTGACGTATCCGAAGATACTACTATTACCACATGCGGTAAGGAAGATGTATATGCCAGTGGGTTGCCATATCTCCAGGATTTTGAAGCGGTTGACGAAAGCTTTTCTTCCAATAGCAATGAGCCCGTCATAGAAGGCGCTGGTGGATACTCCTTTACCAGGTCTCAGGCAAATGGTCAGATCAAGGTCAATACCTCCAATGGGCTGGATGGATCTCAGTCAATTTTCCTAGGAAGATCATATAACAGTGGCACTTATAACTCAAGTGCTCTGACTCTCTGCATCGACCTTTCTGCATTAGACGCTGGTACAGATCAGGTCCTCCTTGATTTTATGTTTACTGTGAGCGATGTACATAATCGCAGCAATAACCGGGTTCAGGTGAGAGGGAGCGAAGGGGATGACTGGATTGAAATATACAACTGGTATGCAAACAGAGGTGATGATTATGAATGGGTACCGGTCCATGAGCTAGATCTGAGTGATTTTCTTGTAAATAATTCACAAAATTTTTCTCCTACGACTCAGGTACGATTTATTTCCGGCGGATTTAATAGTTCTGAAATATTATTGGTAGACGATATTCGGCTCTATGAAAAACCAGCGCATGATATTCATACTTTTGTATCTACGGAATTCAAAGACCAAAGTGCAGAATTTACCAGTTCGGAAGCTTTAACCATGGGCTTGGTTAACAGAGGCTCGAATACGGAGACAAGCATTCCTGTAGGGTTCAATGTAGAAGGAGTAGGATCTCCACAAGCGGCGTCAGAGACATTTACAGGATCATTAGCTCCGGGAGATACAACGTATTATCTGTTTACTTCTACATTGGATTTATCTGGTGTCGGATCATATGAGATAAGCTCATTTTCCGGCCTGCCGACAGATGAGTTCCAAAGTAATGATTCTTCCTCTGTCACGATTACATCACTATCCAATTATACCGGAACTTACCCCTATGAGGAAGATTTTGAAACCGATAATGGTGGTTTCAGGACATACGGTACGGCTTCCAGTTGGGAATACGGCCTGACAAGCGAGGGATCAAACGGATGGGCAACTGCTTTAGAGGGTAACTACAATAAAAACGAGTATTCCTATTTAGAAACACCATCTTTTGACTTTAGCGGTCTGGGTGCTGATCCTTATCTCTCGTTCGACTTAAACTACAACCTCGAAAATATTTACGATGACCTTTGGATAGAATTCAGTTTGGATGATGCTCAGACTTTTACAAGGTTAACCGGCCCGGAGCTTATGCAAAATGATGATGATTTGTGGACCGGTACAGGGAACCTTACAGTATCCAAGCTTTTATTGGATACACTGTCTGGAAAAGAAAATGTCATTTTTCGGTTCGTCCTGGACTCAGACTCCTACTTAGAGTATGAAGGAATGGTTTTAGATAATTTTAAGATCGAAGAACCTCTTGCTCATGACCTGAATGTCATATCTGTTGATCTGCCGAACTCAGGAGTCGGCCTTGGTAACGAGTCTGTGACCGTAGGAGTACGGAATCTTGGAACAAGCACCGAGTCGAGCATTCCTCTTAAACTTCAAATAGTGGTGGATGGGCAAACTACCACAATCAGTGAGACTATTGCCGGTCCGATTGTATTTCTGGACACCGTTTACTATTCATTTTCTGATGTAGACTTTTCTGCGACTGGAGAGTACTACGTAACCGCTTTTACAGAATTAGCCACTGAAGAATTTCTTGATAATGACTCCACATCCGGTACCACCGGAAAGCTCGATCTCTACACCGGTTCCCTGCCATTTTTTGAGGGTTTTGAAACCGGGAGTACAGATACCACTTACTCTCAGGTACTTTACAAGGTAGATAGTATCAGTGGTTTTAGCTTTGAGACCGATGGTTTAGGTAGCTTGAATTACAGTACATCTTATTCAAGATCGGGCGATCAGTCAATTGCGCTGTCCAGAACAGATTATACCTCGCGAGTGAAGAATGATCTGGTACTTTCTATGGACCTTTCCGGCTATTCTGTTGCTACTGCTAAAATTTTACTGGATTTCAGCTATATGCCTATATCTCCATATAACTATGGAAATAACCGTGTATTTATTCGGGGGTCAGAAAGCGATGTGTGGATAGAGCTCTATAACTGGTATGCCGAAAATGCTAACAGCTATGTGTGGAAAGATGTTGAAAAACTGAGCCTTTCTGATACATTGGCGGCCTATGGTCAGGAATTTACGGCCAGTACCCAAATCCGGTTTGGAGAAGAGGAGGA
Source organism: Marinoscillum sp. HNIBRBA16962 (assembly GCF_057801515.1). Lineage (NCBI taxonomy): Bacteria > Pseudomonadati > Bacteroidota > Cytophagia > Cytophagales > Reichenbachiellaceae > Marinoscillum > Marinoscillum sp. HNIBRBA16962. The sequence continues at coordinate 2,753,114 of NZ_CM173603.1, forward strand.
TGCTCCTAATGATTATCTTTATTTAGACAATGTATCAGTCTACGAAAGACCACAGCATGATGTAGCTTTAACCGAGCTTGCATTGCCTGCTGAGAGTACTGGTCTTACTTCATCTGAAGAAGTATCTGTTACCATTATAAATAACGGAGTTTCTACGGAAACCTCTATTTCAGTTGGTATTTTGGTTAATGGGCCAACAGGGACAATTGAAGTGAACGAAACCATATCTACTTCTTTGGCCACCAATGATACCCTGGTGTATACTTTCGATGGTATTGATCTTTCTGCGATGGGTGAATACCGTGTAACTGCTTTTACAGAATTAAGTACTGACGAATTTTCTGATAATGACTCCACATCCGGTATCACCGGAAAGCTCGATCTCTATACCGGGTTGTTGCCATTCTTTGAAGGCTTTGAAACAGGGAGTACAGACACCACTTACTCCCAGGTACTTTACAAGGTAGATAGCATCAGTGGTTTTAGCTTTGATACTGATGGTTTAGGCAGGTTGGGCTTTAATTCATCTTATCACAGATCAGGAAGTAAGTCAATATTTCTGTCCAGGACTGAGTATACATCTCGTGTAAAGAATGACCTTATGCTTTCTTTGGATCTTTCAGCTTATTCGGTAGCTAGCTCGGATATTTTACTGGACTTTAGTTACATGCCTATTGGAGCATATAATTATGGGAATAACCGGGTATTTATCAGGGGTTCAGAAAATGATGAGTGGTTTGAACTATATAACTGGTATGCCGAAAATGCTACCAGTTATGTATGGAAAGATGTAGAAAGGTTAAGCTTATCTGATTCACTGGATGCCCATGGACAGGAGTTTACCTCTACTGCCCAAATTCGTTTTGGAGAGGAAGAAAATGGACCCTATGATTATCTCTACCTTGACGATATTTCAGTTTACGAACGACCACAACATGATTTAGTCTTGACGGGTGTTGGATTACCTGCATCAGGTACTGATCTAACTTCAACGGAAGCAATAACGGCTACTCTTGTCAATACAGGAGTTTCTACGGAAACCACTATTCCAATTAGTATTTGGGTGTACAGCCCTTCAGACACACTCGAAATAAGCGAAACCATATCTGCCTCTTTAGCCACCAATGATACATTGACATATACTTTCACTGAGGAGTTTGACTTTTCAGGAAGTGGCACCTACTCGTTTCTTGCCTACACTTCTTTGACTTCTGATGAGGATACCACAAATGATACACTGAGGGTAGGGGGATTGGAAAGCTTCCCTATTTATGAAGGCATTTTGCCTTTTGAGCAGGATTTTGAAATTAACGATGGAGGTTTGTTTACTTACGGCACAATCTCGAGCTGGGAGTTTGGAGCTATCGGCGAGGATAGTGTATGGGCTACCAATCTGGATGGGAATTATAATAATAACGAATATTCGTATCTACAGCTTCCTACTTTTGACCTGTCGGGTAGTTCAAATGATCCGTTTATTAGCTTTGATCTCAGTTTTGTTTTAGAGTCCGGCTATGACGATTTGTGGTTGGAATACAGTTTAGATGACGGAGCTACCTATGTACGCGCAGAAAATGGTAATCTGGGTTACAATGATGGAAACAATTGGAGTGGTTCAGGCACTTTGTCCGTCAAAGATGTAACCTTTGATGGTTTAGCAGGGTCGGAAAGGGTGATTTTCAGATTTGTTTTTGATTCTGACGGGTCTTATACTATGTCAGGGGTCACCGTGGATGATCTATTGATCGCAGAGCCGTTAGATCACAATATGTCCGTGTTCTCAGTGGAAGGACCGGAGATTTCTCCGTTGTTATCTACTAATGAGGAAGTAACAGTTGGCCTCATAAATTATGGTGTAAATATGGAAACCAGTACTCCGCTGACTCTGGAGGTGACAAACCGTAATGGAGAAGTGCAGGTTCTGGATGGTATTTTGACTGATCCTGTTAATCTTTTGGATACGGCTTATTTTATCTTCACCGGAGTTGATCTATCCGTAGAAGGAGATCATAGTCTGCAGGCATTTTCAGTGTTAGAAACTGATCAGTACTTAGGTAATGATACGGCCGAATATTATACGAGTCATTCTTTTACCTATTCTGAAGGACTTCCTTTTTATGAGGGTTTTGAAACTGGTGTTTCTGGCATCACATACAGGAATTTTACAGCTCAGATAGACAGCCTGGAATCTTTTAGCTTTGTGACAGATCAACCATACGGGTACCTGGATATTTATGATTTTAGTTTCAGGTCAGGCAGCAAATCACTGCGAATGAACAGGTCAGAAAATTACAGCACAACCACCAATGCCCTGATTCTAACAATGGACCTGTCTACGTATCAGGTAGCCTCTGATCCAATCTTACTTGATTTTAGTTTTACCCACAATTACGCAAGTAGTTATGATGGAAACGGAATATTTATTAGAGGTAGTTTTAGTGATGATTGGGTCCTCCTGAAGGATTGGTATGAAGAATCTCAAGGCGGTAATATCTGGGTTGACCTGATGGCACTCAATATCTCAGATAGTCTGGCAGCTAATGGTCAGGAGTTTTCAGAAAGCTTCCAGATTAAATTTGCTCAGGAAGAATATTCAAGTTATGACTTTCTTTTACTGGATGACATCAAAATATATCGCCAGCCTGATCATGATATTGGAATTGTAGATGTTTCTATCCCTGACCCCAAAGCATCACTGACTAATAGTGAGGTTATAAATATCAAGGCTGTCAACTATGCCTCAGCTACTGAAACGTCTGTTCCTCTGACAGTTGTTGTAGATGGCCCTGATGGAATTCAGGAGGTTACTGAAACTGTGACTGGTACCTTTAATGAGATGGATTCGATCATCTATGCTTTCACTACACCATTTGATTTTTCAGCAGCTGGTATATACACGGTTTCGGTTATTTCAGCACTGGAAACGGATGAGAATACAGAAAATGACACTTTGGTAGCGGAAACCGGTAAATTAGATCGGTATGTTGGAGCTCTCCCGTATTTTGAAGGGTTCGAAAGCTATACTGATACCACTTCATCTCAGTTTGAACCAAAAATATCCGGGGTCAGTGGCTTTAGCTTTGTAACCGACAATTCTTATGGAGAAATGAAAGCCTATGAAGGAACTGCGAGGACGGGTAATGGAGCTTTGCAAGTAGGAAGAAAGAGCTACTACTACACGGTAAAAAATGATTTAATCCTGACAATTGACCTTTCTGATTATACTGCTGCAGTAGATGATGTTTTATTGGATTTCAGTTTTTATACAGGGTATCAGGGTACTTTCACTAACAATAAGATCTATGTAAAAGGAAGTGAATCTGATGATTGGGTGGTCGTTTACGACTGGGTTGCCAACAGTGATACTTATTCCTGGGTAGATGTAAGCAGGGTTAATATATCTGATTCACTTGATCGGTATGGTCAGTCTTTTTCAGAATTCACCCAGATCAGGTTTGGTGAAGAAGAATCGAGTTCCAGTGATATGTTGGTGTTGGATAATGTAAAAGTTTACGTTTCTCCGCTTGCTTCAGGTAGAAGTGACGCAGTAGCGGTTACAGTAGATGGGATGCCCTACTTCGGTCTTGGCAGCGATGGATCGACGTATTTTTCGGATTTCTGGGCTGGAGATCAGCTTTATGATTTCACTGTGCCGAAAGCAGATTTTCCAGGTGTGGCCAGGAGAGGAGCTGTGGCTTTCGTTATAGGTAGTAAGGCTTATGTTGGGCTCGGGATCGATGAATCCGGAAATCACCTGATTGACTTTTACGAATACAACCCGTCTGCTGACAGCTGGACTCCGGTAGCTGATTTTGGCGGAGGAGCACGGTACGATGCGGTAGCCTTTGCTATTGATGATTATGGATATGTGGGAACTGGAATCAATTCAACAGATGAGCAAAAAGATTTCTGGAAATATGATCCATCGTCTGACACATGGTCTCAGGTAGCAGATATCGATTCTGATAAGCGTAGAGGAGCCTTTGCCTTCGTCATTAATGACAAAGCTTACGTAGGTGGAGGAATGTATTTCGATGATTTCAGTACACAGCTAAGTGATATTTATGAGTATGATCCTGAAACAGACGTGTGGACGGAAAAGATCTTTGCCGATGGTGTTAATTTAAGCTTTACAGACGCAACTGCATTCTCGTTATATGGAATGGGGTACATCGCATACGGCAGCAAAGATCAAATAACAAAATATGATCCTGAAACCAACGAAGTTACCAGTCTCGGGGATCATTTAAGCCTGGGTGATAGCAGAAGAAATGCGGTCTCTTTTGTTGTGGGAGATAGCGCCTATGTAGGTCTGGGAAGTTATGGTTTTTCACCCACCTCATACGAAAACAGTTTTTATTTATACCATGAGCCAAATTCATTTCCTTACGATCTGTATATCGATAATGATGATTTCGATGAGAATGAGGAATCCGGTACTTACATAGGACGTTTCTATACTTTCGATCCTGATCACGATAAAGGCTTCGTCTACAAATTAGTTGGACCAGATTCACTTTATCAAAACGATAAGTTTACGATTACAGGGGATTCATTATTTACAAATGATACCTTCAATTATGAGGTGGATTCAAGCGATTACAGTATTCGTGTAAGATCCACAGACTTGAGGGGTGATTCTTATGAGGAAACTGTGACCATATATCTTGATGATGTAAACGATGGCCCGACTGGTATTGAGCTGTCCAACTCTACCGTTGCTGAATCTGCCGCTGAAGTAGAGGTAGGTACGCTTTCAGCCATTGATGAAGATGAAAATGACAATTACACTTACCAAATAGTGGACGGAGACGGATCTAACGATGTTGATAATTTACTTTTCGCAATTGATGGAAGTAAATTGGTAGTCTCAGACACTGACTTTGAGTCCGGAGCTACCTTGTTTGTCAATGTACAGGTAACCGACCAGGGCGGACTTACTGCAACACAGGCATTTGAGATCACAGTGACAGATGCAAACGATGCGCCTACGGACATCCAGCTATCAGCTAATGAGGTCTATCCTGGGGTGGAAGAAGGTACTTTGGTAGGAGAACTAACCACCACTGATCCGGATGAAACTGAGCAACATTTTACATATACTGCTGAGAGTCTGTTATTTGAGGTTGAAGGAAATCAATTACTTACCCGATATATTGACGGATATGAAAATGAAACTGTTAGTGTGACCATCATTTCCACAGATCAGGATGGATTATCAATCAGTAAGAACTTTAATATCGTATTCCTAAGAGATTCAACTGCTTTGGGTATCGGAGATAGAATGCCCGGGTTGGTAATGTACCCTAATCCAACTAGCTCCTATATTACCGTTTCTTTGCCAAATGGTGGTCCTGACAAGGTCCAACTGTTTGACCTGAATGGAAGAGTTATTCTGACTCAGCACAATGAACTTGATGAGATAGATCTAAGGGAGGTGAAAAAGGGAATATATATATTAAGAGTGTATAAAGGCTCTCAATATCGGGATCAGAAACTGATCCTTAAATAGAATACATGGGGTGGTCAACCTAACCTAAAAAGGGCTGCCGATCCGGCAGCCCTTTTTTATGTGTTGGGCATTGAGTCCTATTTTTTAATGAATCGTTTGATGAGAGAATCCTTACCATTTTCTACCTTAAGAAAGTAAGTGCCTGCCGGAAGACCTTTCAGTCCAATAGTTATTTGGTTCCCTGAGATCCCGGTTAATTTCTCATAGACCTTGCCGCTCAAGTCCATGATTGCAACTGATGATGCCTTGAACCCATTTGGAATATCGAGATTAATCTTGTCAGTTGTTGGGTTAGGGTATAGGTTCCATTGGCTTTGGCTGCCCTCAACTGTAACTGCTTTTCTCGCTGAAGAGCTACAGTTTCCTACTACAAAGCTGTGCGGATTGGCTGCTGAGTTGCGTTCGCCTCCTTCAGGTACGCTATAGGTATAGTAAAAGTAAACAGTTTCACCACTAGCTGCATTCACCTGGAATGGTACATTAGGGTCCCCTCCATAACCAGGAAAAGTACTGTTTGGATCTGTGCTGTAGTAGAGCAGGAGAGTAGGATCACCAATGCCACTTTGCCCGGGAATAAAAGTCAAAGTGGGATTACTGGAATCTTCTGATATTTCTACCGTATAATCTCCGTTAGGACCTTGTTGAGTACATCCGGTAGGGTTGCTTACGGTACTTTCCACAGCTTCTGCATAATTGAGGTTAAGCCCCGGTGCATCAAAATAGATGCGCATGGTATGTGATCCCTGGCCGATGGTTATGCTTTCCGAAGTGATGGTTTCAAAAGTTTGCCACGCGCCTGTGACAGGCATGGATAATGAGCCGGTTACATCTTGTCCGTCTATTTCTACGTGGATTGATCCATTTCCGTCCGGCGATGCTACCCGTAAATTCAGGTCATAGGTGTTTGAGCTGGCGGTAGCATTGATCGTGTACTCTAACCACTCTCCGGCTGCTGTCCAGCCCACGTTATATCCACCACCGGTATCACCCGTTGCTTCAATATCCACATCTTCACTGCGATAGGCCCCTCCGGAGTTTCCTGCGCTTGTGTCGTGGTAGCCTACTCCCTCGCCGCCTTCATTGTAGTCTTCTGCCTCCACTATTCCAGGGATGGTAATGCCATTGTTGGTAGTGCCTGTATTTACATCCACATTGCTGATGGTGGATGTGCACAAGGTTCCATCGTTGTGGGAAGTGGTTACCAGCCCGATGTATACTGAACCAGCCATCGAGATTGTGGAGGTCCCTATAATAGTCCAGGAGCTACCATCTGCTGATACGCTGCTGGTAAAATCATCCCCTGATCGTTGCAGTCTTACCCAATAAGGTGCATTGGCAGTAGGTCCTGCGGTATGACTGCTGGAACCTCCTGTGGTTGTGCGTCTTTGAAAACCGCTTACCCCCGTAGGAGTGATGATCGTCATCGCATGACTGGATGATCCTGAAAGCGATTCTCTGATCATAACTCCGGCTTTCGCCCAGGTATCGGTGTTGGTCAACGAATTTACCTGTGCGGTGATGGTACCATCTCCGTCCAGTGGTTGATATACGTACCTGAACTCGTCTGAGCTACCCCAAATATCAGCTCCTGATCCTTCAAGTGTAAAGGTGCCATTGGAGAAGCTGGCAGAGCCTGTGGCTGAAACAGAACCTATATCGTCGCTTGCCCAGGGGCTTGGTAATACGGTGGAAGAGGATACGGATATGTTTGTGGTGGCTGTAAAGCCTCCATCTACAGTAGTTGCGGTGATCGTTGCTGAACCATCTCCCTGTGCGGTTACCAGTCCTGTGGAATTGACGATAGCCACACCCGTGTTGTTGCTGGACCAGCTAACATTTTGGTTGGATGCATCCGATGGGGATACTGTGGCTGTTAGTTGTAACTGATCTCCCGGAGATAAATTTCCAGTAGTAGGGGAAACGCTAACTCCGGTCACATTCACTGTAGATCCATTCCCATCATCCCAGACTATATCATCTATAGCAAACTGGAATGTAGAGGTAGGCAGGGCTCCATCCACACTGGAGATTGCAAACATATAGCCTATATCCTGGAAAGCCAGGAGCCCTTCATATTCAGCCAGTGGGATCTCCACCTGACCCCATTCACCATTTCTCACGAGCCCATACTGATCCTGGTTGGCGGGGAAGGTAATATAGGTTTCATTGGTATAGTTATCTGTAATGCCAATTCTAAAGGATACATCCGCCGGAATCTTGATCCTGAATTTTAAAGAACCATTTTCTACAAAATTGGACATATTCTTCCCATAGGAAGCTACTACTCCGCCTCCAAACCAGCTGTTGGCAGCGGTAGTTTCCCAGGCAATTACATTGTCCCCCTCGTATGGGGCCGTAGTACCTTCCTGCACAGTGCCCCCCCAGCCATAGATCTCTCCGTCAGTTCCGAAAGTAAGGTCATTGGAGGTAGGAGTGGTGTCTGTATAAACTCCAAATGTGCCTGATTCAGGTTGTACCTCTCCGTAATTCAGTTCTACTTCTCCATGCCCATTCCATTCAGATACCCGAACGTAGTCTATGTACATTTTTCCCGGAAGGGGAGCTGTAACCTGTCCGTTTGTAGCTGCATCAGTAAAGTTACCCCCCACCGCAAGGTTTAAAAGAAGGAAAAATGGCTTGGTAAACGCTGCGGTATTTCCTTCCGGGTCCAGAGGAAGAGGGTTTGTATATAGGTCGTATTCTACACCATTATCCTCTACTACAAAGCGCATCTGAGTTGGCTCCCAGTAGAGCTTGTAGGTTACGAATCGATCATTCAGCGGAGTGGAAGGTACGTAGGGCTGGTTGTAGTTGACGTCATAGGCAATACTTCCGTAACTACCATCAGTCGTTTGAAAAATGGCATTACCACCTACATAATTGTTGACGGTGCTGTTTGGGTAACCCTGCTCATCACGGCTGGCAAACGCGTGCCCCATTTCCATCATATCTATTTCACCTTTTGCGGGCCAGGCCAGGTTAGTGGTGCCCAAAAGCCATGCTGCAGGCCAGAGTCCTGTCTCCAGGTTTGGGACGCGCATTCGGACCTCTATCAATCCATAGTGAACAGAAAGACGTTCCTCAGTAGTTACTTTACCTGAGGTGAAGGCTCTGCTCCCGGAAGTTTCATTTCTGGCTTCCAGGACCAATGCGTTATTTCCCGGCTCGCCAGGTATCTCTTCGATGTATACATTGCCGGATTCATAGGATTGGAGTTCGGCATTACCCCAGCCACACAGGTTAGGACACCCGTCTCCGATATCCGGTTCCCAGATGTCTGTGTTTAGGGTATTGAAGTCGTCCTCCCAAAGGACATTGCCTATCTGGCCATTCACTATTGTTCCTGCAGTCAAAGCAAAGAAGATGAGCGAATACCTGAGTAGCGTGTTGAGTTTTTTGATAGCTTTAATTCTCATAGGTTATCGTTTAAAATGAAAAATTTCGAATGCAATTAGTGTTTGATTGCATTTATTCATTCTAAAGATCCCATATAAGCCATCATGTTCAAAATTTTACAATACATCAAAACTACATCATACTTCTGTGAGGTACCTGTAGTATTCTCTCCAAAAAGCAATTAATTACCCGAAAAGGTGGTTTGAACTCAACAATACTACATCAGCAAGTTTTCATGTTTTTTTGTCTACTACAGCGATAGGGGAGTCTTCCTTTCACCAATTTGAATTTGATAATCTTGCTTTATTAATCGGTTTTCTGTAACTTATATCTCCATTTATGAAAGTATAAACACTTGATAACTATAATCTTATAGTCTATGGGGAAAGGTGATCGAAAAACCAGGAAAGGAAAAATCTTCAAAAAATCATTTGGTGTAAGGAGGCCTCATAAGGAGCAAAAGCCTGAGAGTACTCAAACCAAAAAGAAGACTAAGTAAGGTCCTTTTAATAACTAGTGTTAAGTTAACGATATAATGTCTCAGCATGGTGTAGCAATACACTCTCATTATTTCCCGCAGATTACGCTGATCTTCAATGCACTTCTGCGTTTATCTGCGACATCCGATACCGACAATTTTATGCTTAATGCGGCACTAGTGTTAAGTTGCTGAATTAGACTACATTTAAAATGTGTTGCAAATAGTTGATTGCCAGATCATTGCTTCTATTTACCCTGACAAAAATTTCCTTGAAGAGGAATTTTTCGTCTTGGTTGATTATTTGTGCCACTAGGCACTAGTGTCACGATTACTAAGAAAGTAAACTAATTATTCATGCCATCACTCAGCTTCTTTACTTATAAAACAAGGATTTCATCAACTTAGTGATGGCATGAATTAGTGTCCTTATTTAAGAGTCACAACACTAGCTCAAAAGTGTAATGGAACCTGTGGGTAAATACCTGCAGGTTTTTTTATTGAAAAAATGTGAGCACTTTGTAAGAAATTAAAACGCATCCCGGACTAGTGGTGTAAACTCTTCTTCTTTTTAATGAAAGAAAGTAAACAGCGAGAAATATTTGATGGATGGATCGATCAGCACAAGGGACTCTTGTTTAAAATCCTGAGAGCCTATGCATTTACTGCTGAGGATCAGGAAGACCTTTTTCAGGAGATCACCTTACAGGTATGGAGGTCTATCCCAAATTTCAGGCAGGAATCCGCGGTAACTACCTGGCTTTATCGCATCTCACTTAATACTGCATTGAAGTGGAAGAGTAGAGAGCAGAAGCATATATCAGGAAGAAGTCCGATAGACTATGCCTCACATGTTTTACAGGGAAATCAACATTTGGTGGACGAGCGACTGGAGTGGCTGTATGAAGAAATAGCTCACTTAAATGAAATAGACAGATCCTTATGTCTGCTATTACTTGATGATTTCAGCTACAGGGAGATGTCTAAGATCTTAGGGATTTCAGAAAGTAATGTCGCGGTAAAGATCCACCGTGTAAAAAAACATCTGGTTGCTCAATCAAAAAAAATGTATCAAGACCATGAAGTTTGAGGATATGAAAAAAATATGGGACGAACAAAATCAGGCATATCTCTATGCTATTGATGAGGAGAAGTTACACGACACCATTATGCATAGAAAGAGAAGTAGTAGCAGGGTGGTCAATAAGGTGGAGTGGCTGGCTATGGGCTCTAACCTGTTTGCAGGGGGCATCCTGATAGGCGATCTTTTCTGGGATGGGTTTGCTTTAGTAGGACTTATCCTGGGTATCTATATGTTAAGTGCAGCTACTTTCATTTATTTGAGGCGGCTGAAACGGCTGAAAGGAGAGGATAATTTTGAGCGAACCATGCTGGGCGACCTCCAGCATGCATTATCCAATGCCAGATATCAGGTAGGACTGTCCCTTATGCTGCTGATTTACTTTATACCTGTTGCTGTTCTGACTTTCATCAGCTGGTGGGCTCGCGGGAATTCAATGTGGTCGTTAATTGCAATATCAGGTTTTTTTATCGTCGTTTTTATAGCCGCTTTGATCGAGCATAAGAAATGCCATGTAGCCCGGAAAAACAACCTTGAGAAGATGCTCAGGAAGCTCGAAGAATAACTTTAAAGGTGCCTTTTATTTCAGAAGGTAGATATGAGGTGCTAACCCCACCAATTCAAAAAGTCCGGAGTGTGCAGAAGCCTTGTCTACCTTCTTTCTCGGATCAGAGGCTAAGTACACACTTTTAGTATGCCATTTACATAGGTCTACGATCTTAGAAGTACCTGTTTTGTTTACGAAAGAAAAAGCATCAAACTGGTCTGTGCCCAGGAAAGCTGCATGAATCCCGGAAATGTATTCATCAATTTCATCGTCCCGGATTAGTTGGACATTTATACCATGAGTTTCCAATTCCCGTGCTTGCAATTTTCCTTCGCCGCCTGGTACCGAATGGGTCTGAAGAACGACAGGTTGAAACCCCTGCTTTTTTAATAAGTTTAACACCTGAATAACCACGCCACTATGGCTGTGTAATAGTAAAGTGACCTTTTTAGCAGGTAGAAGTTCTGCCAGCCTATCAGCCATTTTAGCTGGTAAAGATTCCCATTTTTGCCGGTAATTTCTTAAAGCTTCATCAAACCCGGTGCCAATAGAGGGCTCTAGGGCTTCCAGAAAATGATGAATGACCCTCATGGATTGGTCGATTTTTTTCAGCCGGGAAAATGCCCATTGAGTTAGCTCTTTCTTTGGTTGATACTTGAGAAAAGCTTGCAAAATACACTCCAGCAGGTATGTAGATCCATGTATAGTGTCATTATAAATCGCATTTATTTCACTTTTAAAGATCGATTGGCTCATAATGAGATGGTTATAATGGATTGAAAAAGAATAAAAAATTCAAGCATTTGTCTGATATCAGCAGCTAGAATTTCACTTACGCTAAATATACTTACGTATTTCAAGTAGGAGTTTTACCTACCAGCCGGTTATATAACTTAGAGGGATTGTTTTAAATTCTCTTTATATTTCAGGACAAATGACCGCCAAAACCGTACCGTCTATCGCCTTTATAAGGTCGCTATTGCCTTATAAGTATTTGCTATTCGTTCTTCTATGGACGGCATCTATTGTTGTCTCCTTGGGTCAGACCAGGGGAGAAATCATCAAAAGTGGAGATGCGGTCCTCGATCCTAATGGCGATGGTTATGTGTCAAAAACCACTGACGGGTTTTCCATTGATGGCTATTACGTAGATGAGTTTGAGCTAAATATGTTTGGACTCCCTTTTGCAGGGGCGGGAGAAACTTCAGGAGATAGCCCTCAAAGTTGTACAAATACCGATCTCGCTACTGATACTACAGGTTTTTCTGCTTACGGAGTTTTAGAGGGTGATAACCTGATCTTTAGGTTTCGCCTGGCTGGTGACCGTCCCAGTGTGGAAGCTTATACCGTCCTTATTGACACTGATAATTTGATCGGACCGGAAGATCCCAATTATTCAGCTGATAATCCGGGTTTTGAAGTGGATATTACACTCATCAAAAATGCAAGCAAAGGAGTCTTTGTTTATAATTTGGATGGAATAGATTCCTGCCCGGAAGCAATAGCTTCTTACCCATATAGTACCCATTTTCAAAACTCAGTGGCGGGAACTACCTCCTGTGATGATGCGGATTACTTCTATGATTTCTACGTTCCTTTTCAGATGCTGACAGATGAATTCGGGATCACTGCTCAATCTGAATTGCGGTTTATTGCGCTTACAAACGTGTCAGCTACCTGCGCAATGGGCGGAGCAATATCTGATGTAGGGGGAGTGGATGATTCTGAATACACTTCTTTTGAGGAGATGTTTTTGGACCTTACTACAGACCAATGCCCTACTGCACTTGAAGATCTGTGTCAGACCTGCGGTGGTTTTGCGATAGGTTCTACAGAAAAGCCTGTTATTGATCAGCCTGTAAAAGTGGGAGAAACCATGATCACGGGGTCAGCTGAGCTTACAGCCTCCGTTTTTTTGACTGTTTTTGATGTGGATGGGAATTTGGTCGAGGATGTGACCACCGTGGTAGATGAAGTGGGGGACTGGGAAATCACACTGACCAGCCCACTGAATATGGAAGATTCCATCATCGCTCGTGCTCAGCTAGAAGGAACATGCTCATCAGGTATTTCAGAGTCAGATCTCAGCTATGCAGTGGCCATCATCAATCAGGCACCTGTAATTTCTGCTACCACATCTGCGCTTACCTATAATGAAAACGATAGCCCACTGGCTATTTTCGGCGACCTTTCTATTTCTGATGTGGATGATACCGAAATAGATTCTGCCTGGCTCACTGTCACAACCAATTACGATGCGTCTCAGGATCAAATCAATTTACCACCTGATCAGGGGTTGAATATCTCGTGGAATGCTGCCCTCAATCGCGTGGAGATTTATGGAAAAGCGCTGTTATCCACGTATGAATCAGTTATTCGGGGCATTACATACAGTAATTCCAGTGAAGACCCCACAGAAATTACAAGGTCATTTTCCATACAGGTCCATGATGGGTTGTTAGGTAGCAATATGCTAAACCGAGACCTGGCACCGGTAAAGGTCAATGACGCCTCGGTTCTTTCCGGAACTACAGGTTCTCTGGTATCGTATGACGAGCTTGGTCCGGCCATCGCCATAGACGAAGCGATCTCGGTTAGCGATGTAGATGACACGGAGCTGCAGGGAGCCAGGATAACCATCAGCGTCAACTATGACCTGACAGAAGATACCTTGCAATTCACGGATCAGAATGGTATCACAGCCTCATTTGATGATGCGAACGGGACACTTAATTTAACTGGGACGGCCACTCTTGCTGATTATATTACGGCTCTCAGGTCCGTTGAGTACTTTAATCCCAGCGCTACCATTACCAACCAGGCGACCAGAACCGTCCGGTTTAGGGTGTTTGACGGTACTGATTCCAGCAATGTCTTTAACCGATTCATTGATATTACTTCCTCTAATGCTCCGCCTGATGTCGTAGACAGTGACGGGAATCCGCTACCCGATACCATTTACGTGTCCATGATGGAAGATATTCCTCTTGATACCTGTATTGATGCAGTAGATCCGGATGGGGATTTTGTATCAATTGAATCAACGAGTCTGGAAAACGGGCAGGGCACCGTGGATTTTGACCCGGATAATGACCTGTGCTTTGTATTCACACCAACGGAAAATTACTTTGGAGAAGAGTACATCAAAATAAAAATCACCGATGGAGCTTCTCCTGAAAAGTTTGATTCAGTGGTGGTGGCTCTGGATATCCTTGCGGTAAATGATATTCCTGAAACAGTGGATGATGCGGATGTACCTATTGATACCGCTTACTTCTCCACAGATGAAGATGTACCAATTAGCCAGTGCATTACTGCGTATGATGTTGAGTCTGACCCGCTGGAGCTGGCAGATGCTTATTCTACTACTTCAAATGGATCTGTTGTTATTGATGATGCATCAGGTTTATGTTATACCTACACACCTGATGAAGACTTCAATGGGACGGATAGTTTAAATCTGGTAGTTTGTGAGCAGGGGAGTACTACTCAGTGTGATACCCTGGTTGCCATAGTGGATGTTTTACCAGTAAATGACTCTCCGGTCATAGAGGTGGAGCCATCAGCAACAGATACAGTGTCTTTTGAAGCACTGGAAGATGTAATAACAAAGCTGTGTTTGACTGCAGAAGACCCTGACATGGATATGATTCAGGTAGTTTCCGCAGAGAACCTTGAAGGCCCCGGAATTTTTGAGCCAAATCCTTTGGGGGATCTTTGCTTTAACTTTCAAAGTGACCTGAATGCGAATGGTGTTGTTTACGGGCAGGTAGTTGTTTGTGATAACCAATCACCGGCTTTATGTGATACGGTGGTAGTAGAAATATCGATTACTCCTGTTAATGATGAGCCATTTTTTGAAGATGATGCTGCTAACCCACTCACTTCGTTTGATACTTTGTTTTTTGCGACGGAGGAAGATGCGGCTATTGACTTTTGTGTCAATGCATCGGACCCGGATGCAGATCCGCTTACGCTAACAGGGGCATTATCCACAACTGGAAATGGCACTTTCAGCATTTCTGACCCCGATGGTCTTTGTTTTAATTTCGTCCCCGACCCGGATTTTTATGGAAGAGAGATCGGAGAACTAACCATATGTGATGATGGTGGTTTGTGTAACAGTCAGGTGGTTGTAGTGGATATTTCTGAAAAGAATGACGAACCAGAGATAGAAGTAGAAGGGACGAAAGTTGATACGGTTTATTATGAGCTCAATGAGGATACTTCAGCAAACTTTTGTCTGGAGGCTACGGATATTGATGGGCATTCCGTTAGCCTGACAGGTATATTATCGGATAATCCAAACGGACTGATGGAGCTGGGCGATGCAAGTGACCTGTGTTTCAATTATACACCGGAAGCAGATTTTTCCGGGCAGGTAAGTGCAAAGTTGATTGTTTGTGACGACCAGAGTCCTGCGCTCTGTGACACGGTGGTAGCCATTGTGGATGTTATCCAGGTAAATGATGCTCCCGAAGTATTTCAGGCCGGAGAGGCTGCAGATACTGTATTTTATAATGTTAGCGAGGATGAGACCACAGCATTGTGTCTCAGCGCAGAGGATGTAGATGGGGATGTAGTGACACTTACTTCTATTTCTTCAGAAAGTACTGAGGCGGATTTTGATGCTTCCGGCGGGTTATGTTTTGACTTTATACCTGCAGAAAACGCTATTGGTGAGGTTTATGGAGAGGCTGTCGTTTGTGATGATGGTTCACCGGTTCTTTGCGATACAGTAGTAGTGGCAATCACGATTTTTCCCGTCAATGATCCGCCGTTCTTTGTTGGCTTGGGAGATACGCTGGTCATCAGTACGTGGGAAGACACCCCGGTTTCCTTTGAGCTGGAGGTCAATGATCCTGACGGTGACGAGCTTTCCTTTACAGCCATTGACTCAGAAACAAGCCTGGGTAGCTACACAGAGGTCGGTCAGGGCACCTTTGAGTTTGATCCGGATGAAAACGCTAACGGAACCGAATATGCTACACTTTCCATCTGTGATGGTGGTATGCCGGAGTATTGTGATGTATTGGTCCTTCAGATTGATATTGAACCTGTAAATGACACTCCGATAGCTGTAAATGACACAGTATACGTGATCACATATTATTCCATCAGTGGAAATGTGCTGGAGAATGATTCTGACATTGAAAACGATGAGCTCTTTGTCGTGACGGTCCTGGAGCAAGGCCCTGCTAATGGTGAGCTATCCTTATCAGAAAATGGGAATTATACTTATAAACCGAAAAAAGGATATAAAGGTACTGACGGGTTTGCCTATGTAGTATGCGATCGCGGGGATCCTTCAGAATGTGCAGAAGCCTCTGTTTTTATTCATGTGGAGGATCCTCTAGTAGTGTATGAGGCTATTTCTCCAAACGGAGATGGTTATAACGATCACTGGGTTATTGAAGGGATTGAAAACTATCCGAATAACCAGGTGAAGGTTTTTGACAGGTATAACCGGGTGGTTTTCGAAATGAACGGGTACAACAATCAGGATAAGGTATGGGCAGGTCAAACCAACAAAGGGCTTATCCGGAATGACCTGCCGACTGGTACCTACTTTTATATCATCAGCTTAGGATTCAATGAAAAGCCCATCAGTGGGTATTTAGTGCTGAAAACGGAATGATCAGGATTTATACCATATTAATTTTCATTTTGATAACTGGTGGATATTTACAGGCCCAGCAGCAGGCCACCTTTAGTCAGTACATGTTTAATGGTCTGGCTATTAACCCGGCATATGCTGGTTCTCAGGGTGTGCTTACTGCTACCGCTCTGGCAAGGTATCAAAGCCTGGGGTTGGAAGGTGCTCCTAATACACAGACATTTGCGGCTCATGCTCCGTTGCTGAACGAATTGATAGGAGTAGGGCTGCTGGTAGTCCGGGACAATATCTCCGTCATCAATCAATACTCTGTAAGTGGAGCGTATGCTTATCGCATAAAATTTAATGAGCTTTCCAGCTTATCCATGGGATTGCAGGTAGGTGTAAATACCATTTCCGCAAATTACTCACAGCTGTTGGCCCAAAACCCAAATGATCCGGCCTTTCAGGAGGACATTCGGTCTACCAGGCCCAATTTCGGCCTGGGGGTTTACTATCAAACCAATGTACTCTTTGCCGGGCTCAGTATTCCCCAGATGGCCAATAATGTATTTACCCGGGGTCCGGATCTGCAAACGATCAAGCAGGATAATCCAATCATATTAAATGCCGGATATATTTTGAAAATTACAAGAGCCATCCATTTCAGACCTTCCACACTGATTAAATTTGTCGGAGGGCAGATAGTGGAGGTGGATGTCAATGCGCAGTTGTCCTTTGATGATGTGCTTTGGGTAGGGGTATCTGCTACGTTAATAAATTCCGTTGATCTCCTCACTCAGTTGAAGCTGACCAGACAACTGAGGTTTGGATACGCTTATACCATGATCACCAATGAATTACGAACAGTTAATATCGGCACACACGAACTGATGGTGAGCTACAGGTTTGAGTTTCCTCCGAAAGATGGTTTGATATCACCGAGATACTTTTAGTAAGTTATGAGAAAATCCGCCGCCTTCCTTTCACTTTTGTTCT
Organism: Marinoscillum sp. HNIBRBA16962; assembly: GCF_057801515.1. Taxonomy (NCBI): domain Bacteria; kingdom Pseudomonadati; phylum Bacteroidota; class Cytophagia; order Cytophagales; family Reichenbachiellaceae; genus Marinoscillum; species Marinoscillum sp. HNIBRBA16962. The sequence goes on from NZ_CM173603.1 coordinate 2,770,723, forward strand.
TTAGTTTCATCGGACATTCGCAGACTACGGATATAGCCAATTTCTTTAAGAGCGATCTGCAAAAAGCGGAGATCCTCTACAAGGATGGCGCTTACCCAAATGCCATAGAGCTCTACCAACGGGTATTGGATAAGAATCCAAATGAATTTCGTGCAAAACTCAGAATAGCGGAGTGTTACATGGCGATGAATGATCTTCCTCATGCCGTGCAGTGGTATGATATGGTCATCGATCACGCAGACCTGGAAGCCAATCATTATTATCAATATGCGCAGGCGCTATGTACTGCAGGCCGGTATGAGGAGGCGGTCAGGTGGTATCAGACTTACTCAGATCTAAACCCGGAGGATGTCAGGCCAAAAAAGAAAATCGCATTCATCGATCGGTTAGATTTCTATAGACGGGATTCTTCATTATTCTATATAGAACATCTGCCTGTTAATTCAGAGAAATCGGATTTTGCTGCCGTACCTTTTGAAGATGGGATCGTTTTTCTCAGTGCGCGGGATGAGGACCTTTTTATCAAATACAAAGATTCGGAAGGTGGTGAGGAAGTGACCCAGGCTCGTCTGGATCTCTACTTTGCTTCTAAAAATGATACCTCTTACAGTGTTCCTGAAAAATTCAACCAAAGTATCAATACAAGGTTTCACGAGGGGCCATTAGCGTTCTTTCATAACAGCCGAAAAGTCATTTTTACGCGTAACAACTATTATCATAATAAAAAAGGAAGAAGCAAAGATGGCCAGATCAAACTTAAGCTTTATTTCACTTCTCGTGATGAAAATAATGATTGGACCGACTTTGAGCCCTTTCCCTATGACGATGATGAATATTCAATGGCTCACCCATCTTTGAGTCTTGATGATAAGGTTTTGTTTTTCTCCTCAGACATGCCCGGCGGTTTTGGCAGGAGTGATATCTATTACAGTATGTGGGAAAACGGTGACTGGAGTCAGCCTGTAAACCTGGGCCCTGATATCAATACGCCGGGGGATGAGATGTTCCCGTTTATAGCTCATGATGGCAACCTGTATTTTGCATCAAATGGTCACGGAGGCTTTGGAGGTCTTGATATCTATCGTTGTTACCCGGATGGGAATCTTTACAACCGTGTTGAAAACCTCGGATACCCACTCAATACTTCCAGGGATGATTTTGCTTTCAATTTAGATGCGGACGGACGAAGCGGCTTTATCAGTAGCAATAGATCCGGGGGAAAGGGTAGCGATGATGTGTATAAGTTTTATCGCAGGTTCTTGAATGTAGCAGGACAGGTCGTAGAATCAAAAAAAGGAGAACCAGTTCCCAATGCTAAAATCACCGTCTACGATTCCACTAAAAACAAGCCACTGATAAGCCATTCTGATGATAAAGGAATGTTTACAGTTGACTTATTGCTAGACTCTAAATTTAGTTTGAAAGCAACAAGAGCCGGGTATTCTCCGCAGGGGTATACGGCTGTCAGTTCCGGTGGAAACCGTTTTGAGACGGATACGGTCACGGTCTACATGTGGAAGCACACCTTATTTGCTGAAGGCAGGGTCTTTAGCAATGAGACCCATGAGCTTTTAGCCAGAGCGAAAGTTACTATCCATAACCTTACTGATGACAGTATCAGCGTGGATTACCTTGATGAGACGGGTATTTACTTCTTTGTACTGGAGTCTGATAAAAAGTATCAGATCAGTGCTGAAATGCCTGAGCACATTTCTCAGGAGTTTGTCCTGAATACCGGTGGATTAGATGGGGATACACTGAGAAATGATTTTGTTCTGGAAGAGATGTATCGTGATAAGGATGTGGTATTTTTTGGGTTTGATGCGGCAGAACTACAACCTCAGGCTATCTCTAAGGTAAATGACATGATCAGGATTATGAAAAAATACCCGGAGACACACATAGTGATCAGTGCTCATGCAGATGCTCAGGGAACGTTTGAATACAATAAGTCTCTCTCAGACAGACGGGCTCTCGCAGTAGTGGATTATTTAAAAAGGAAAGGAATACCTGAAAACAGAATCATCTGGAGAGGGTTTGGAGAAGAACTCCTGATCAATAAATGCAGCGATGGCGTGGAGTGCCATGACAAGGACCATTCACTTAACCGGAGGGCTGAGCTTAAGATAGAGGATAACCGTCCTGAAAATCCTTTTGGAGAATATTTGAAGTCTAAAGAAGGAGAAAAATCCGAGTAGCTGTACTTATCCGAGAAAATCTTCTATTTCTTTGCTGATAAGGGGGTAGTGAGATTTAAGTTGCTCGATCATAGGTTTAATAACCTCCATATCAGTGTGATTGGTTTCAATCTCTGAAGTAAGCTGCTGAAGCGTATCGTCCATTACGACCATGGATGACCCCTTCATCTTGTGAGCATAATTTTTTATCTGATCGTGATCCTTATCTTCAATGGCTTTTACTAAAGATTCCAGGTCATCGTCTGCATCTTCCTTAAAAACCAAGAGCAGCTCCTCCAGATTTTCCTCATATGCTTCTTTTAAAGCCTCAAAGTTTATAATGCCCATAACGCTATATTAATAAAATATTTTCAAAATATGCTCATTACTTACAGGTTTATGTAAATAGTGGTCGACTATATTATTCAGGCTTGTTTGTAAGAGTGAACCTTCACCCGTATCAGTTACTACCACAAGACGCACTTTACCGAAAACAGGGTTGCCTTTAATAATCATAATTAAATCCATTCCATTCACCCCCGGTAGTTGCAACTCCATAAAGGCAATTTCAATTGGGTAAGCTTCCAATACTTTAAGGGCTTCCTCTATGGTTTCGCACGGGAAAATTGTACACATGGGGTTAACCTGTTTTATTACAGTTTCCAGTTGTTTCAGGGCAGCTTTATTATCATCTACCAGGAGTACATTCATTGATCTTTTGTTACAGAATGTACGGTTAATACAGTTGCGTCAAGGTAAAAATACATTTTGAATCGAATTTGGGCAACAGTATCCCATGACTTTTATCCTGTCTTCTGATTTTTACCAGGTAGCCCGGTCCAGATTTGGCGTTACGGTAGTAATGGAATCCTTTTGTATTTTGACGGGCATACAGGCACACTGGGGATCGCATTGAGTAACCGGACAAACCACCTGCTGCTCATCCTTCAGAAACAGGCTGTAACTACCCGCTGGTAATTTTAGCATAAACTTACCGCTGGAGTTGCTTATTACGGAATCCACCACTTTTTCGGAGGAGTAGTGTTCAGCTAGTTGAGTTATATAGACCGTCGTAGAAGTTGGCTTTGGTTTGCAGGGAGGTTTATTGGGAGCAGGCATGCAGTTACCTGTATAAACCCCCGTAATGCCTTTTAGTACACCCAGGTTTTCCCCGGTCAATTTCTGGGCTTTACAGCATACCATACTTTCAATCAACAGACTCACGATTAGCAGTTTGTAAAAGAGATTATTCATAATGTATGGTAAGTTATAATTACTTGATTTATAAAATAATATTTGGTGAATATACTAAGAGCTTTTAGGATTTTTCGAATTACAAATTTATTTCATGCCTACGTGTTCCGTGTTAATAAATCCACTTAAATTATGCGCAATTGTTAACCTAATTTACTCATTATGAAAAAACAACAGTTACGCTGGAAAGCTATGTTGCTGGCTTTCTTAGTATCTACTACCTGTGCATTTGCACAAACACAGCAACAGAGACAACAGATCAGTAAACGGTATAATCTACCACTGCTGGACCAACTTAACAGAGAGTTTTCCAGAAAATCAACAGAGCGGAAACAGGAAGCCCTGCAAATCGCTGCACAGCGGGGTTGGGAAGTGTTTCGTAAAAATGAAGACGGATCAGTGGATGAGCTGGTGGCGGTGTCCCGGGACGGGAAACCTCTATACCTCACCATTTACAACGTGGATGCTGCTCGGTCTACCAGAGCTGATCACCTGAACATTGGTGGCTCGCTGGGCTTATCATTAGATGGCCAAAACATGACTGCTCACGTTTGGGATGGCGGACCTACCCGAACCACACACCAGGAATTTGACGGACCAGGAGGAAGTAACCGGGTTACTATTAATGACGGTGTGACCGGTCTTAACGGGAACAGTTTTCATGCTCAACATGTCACCGGCACCATTGTAGCTTCCGGGGTGGTAGCAGCCGCAAAGGGCATGGCCCCACAGGCAGACGCCCTTACCCATGAGTGGAACAATGACCTGGCAGAAGCCACAGCAGAGGCTGCTTCGGGAATGCTTTTGTCAAACCATTCGTACGGATACCGGGCAGATCAGATACCTGACTGGTATTTTGGTGCATATATCGAAGAATCCAGGGACTGGGATGATCTGATGTACAATTCGCCCTATTACCTGATGGTTGTAGCAGCAGGAAATGACGGTAACGACAACTCCTCAAATGGCGCTCCGCTAAACGGAGCATCTTCCTATGATAAGCTTAGCGGACATTCTACGGCTAAAAACAATGTAGTAGTCGCTAATGGTCAGGATGCTAATGTAAATAATGACGGGTCATTTAACGCTGTAACCATCAATAGCAGCAGTAGCGAAGGACCTACTGATGACCTGAGGATCAAACCGGACATTACCGGGAACGGGACCGGGGTTTATTCAACCTATGACAACAGCGATGCAGCCTACAACTCCATTTCAGGTACATCCATGGCCTCACCAAATGTCACAGGTACCCTGTTGCTTTTACAGCAGCATGCCAACAATGTGAACGGAACCTTCATGCGTGCAGCTACACTGAAAGGCCTGGCACTGCATACGGCCGATGATGCCGGAATATCCGGGCCGGATGCCGTTTATGGCTGGGGGCTTTTAAATGCCAAAGCAGCAGCCGAAGTAATCAGTGAGCATGGTGTTTCTTCTCAGGTGGACGAGCTTACACTGAGTCCCGGGCAAACGTATTCAGTAACCGTGGATGCTGATGGAGTTAATCCTTTAATGGCGTCCATTTCCTGGACAGACCCGGCCGGAACGGCCAATTCAGGTACGGCAAATCTTACAACTCCGGTTTTGGTCAATGACCTGGACATCAGAGTTACACAGGGAGGATCTACCTATGAACCTTACAGACTTACAGGCGTGAACTCAAACGGGACCGGTGATAATAATGTGGATCCGTACGAACGAGTAGATGTCTCCGGGGCATCCGGATCTTATACGATTACTGTTACGCATAAGGGCTCTCTGAGTGGTGGAAGCCAGGACTTCACACTTATCGTCACCGGAATCACAGGTACTCCGCCAGTGTGTAATGCAACTACTCCTACAGGACTGACTACATCCGATGTAGGTTCGAGTACCGCATCATTAAACTGGGACACGGTAACCGGAGCTACTTACGACCTGAGATACCGTGAGACAGGTACAACCACCTGGACTACCATTTCTGTAAGCGGTACATCTGCGAGCCTTTCAGGCCTTACGCCGGAGACCCAGTACGAAGCCCAGGTCCGAAGCAAATGTTCTGATGGTACAAATTCAGCTTACAGCAGCTCTATTAATTTCACAACTACGGAAGTGGTCATTACCTACTGCTCGTCCAATGGAAACAACACCAGCGATGAGTACATAAGCAGAGTGCAGGTGGGAAGTATTGATAATTCTACGGGTGCTTCTTCCGGTGGATACGGAGACTTTACCTCTCTTTCTACAAGTGTGTCTAAGGGCAGCAGTGTAAGCATCACTATTACACCGACCTGGACGGGTACAGTCTACAGTGAAGGGTACAGTGTATGGATTGACTACAATCAAAACGGAGACTTCACGGATTCCGGAGAGCAGGTGTTTACCCAAGCGGCCACTACGAGTACACCTGTCAGCGGTAGCTTCACCGTTCCTACAGGCGCTCCGGACGGAGCAACCCGCATGCGGGTATCCATGAAATACAATGGCATACCGACATCTTGCGAATCTTTTGATTACGGTGAAGTAGAAGATTATACCGTTAACATTGGAGCAGGGGACTCTGAAGCGCCTACAGCTCCGGCAGATTTAGCGGCATCATCCGTCACCCAGACTTCTCTGACACTCAACTGGACGGCTTCTACGGATAATGTAGGTGTAACCGGGTATGACGTGTATGAGGGCTCTTCTGTGATTGGAAGTGCATCCACTACTTCATTCAATGTTACCGGTCTTACTGCTGGGACATCCTATTCTTTCCGCGTGACAGCCAAAGATGCTGCCGGAAATGAGTCCGGATTTAGTAATACGGTGAATGTAACAACCCAGAGCGGTGGCATTAGCTGCTCCACTACTGAAACGATCCCTTACTCAGAAGGCTATGAGTCAGGTTTTGGCGGGTGGACCAACGTCTCCGGCGATGACTTTGACTGGACAAGAAACTCAGGGTCTACTCCTTCAAGCAATACCGGCCCTTCAGGCGCTGAGGAAGGAAGTTATTACCTGTATGTAGAATCATCCAGCCCGAATTATCCGAGCCTTTCTACCGTTTTAGAAAGCCCGTGCTTTGATCTTTCCGGTGAGTCAACAGCTACTTTTTCATTCTATTACCATATGTATGGAGCCTCTTCTATGGGTGGCTTGGTCCTTGAAGTGTCCACTGACGGATCTACCTGGACCAGCATTTGGTCACGTAGCGGAAACCAGGGAAATAGCTGGCAGTTGGCGAATGTAAACCTGGATGCTTATGCCGGTGAAACCATCAAACTAAGGTATGTAGGTACCACAGGCTCTACCTGGCAAGGTGATATGGCCATAGACGATGTGTCACTAACTGCCGGAGGTCCGATAGAAGCCACCCTTACCCTGACGTTTGATAATTATCCTGAAGAGACAAGCTGGGAAGTACTGGATGGAAGCTCTGTGGTGGCATCAGGTGGCACCTATGGTTCAGAACCTGACGGGTCCACACTGGCTGAAACCATCTCTCTCTCAGCAGGGTGTTATGATCTGGTGGTTTACGATTCCTATGGAGATGGGATGTGCTGCTCTTATGGTAGCGGATCTTATACGCTGACCGCAGGTGGGACTACTCTTGCTTCCGGCGGATCTTTTGGGTCCAGTGAGACCACAAACTTCTGTGTGGGAAGCGGAACTTCCAGTTACTATACCACTACCACTCATTCTACGGGATCGGCAACTCGATATGATATATATCCTAACCCTGTGGTTGGTAATGTGCTTAATATTGCTACCAACAGGAGGAAAGTGTCTTTCGAGATAATCAATATGTCTGGTCAACTGGTAAAAGCCGGAGAATTGAATGGCACCGAAGTAGAAGTTAGTCAGCTTAGCCCCGGAACTTATATCATCCAACTCCGCTCCGGAGAAAAATCCCTTACCAGGAAATTTGTGAAACAATAGTTTAGGTTTGAGTATAAGTAATAGTATAGAAAAAGCCTTGTTCGCTCGTTCGGACAAGGCTTTTTTTACCCATAACCCGTAAGAAGGTTATTCATTAGTCTATAGAATTTGATAGATCCTTTCAGGATGACTTTAAGGGAATGCTATGTCAATAACATTGCCTCCTTTCCTAATGAATGCTCAACCCCGTAACCCTCAACCCGCAAAGACTATTTTTAAATGTTTTTAAATGATGCTATTATCTTAGCGATTATTTTTAATGTATTAATAAAAGCGTGACTCATTACGAAATTTTAGGGGTTTCATCTGACGCGGATTATGTAGAGATTAAACACAACTACCGCAGGCTGGTCAAACAGTATCATCCGGACCTTAACCCTTCAGCTGAAGCGAAAGAGCTTATCCGTAAAATTACAGTAGCCTATGAAATCCTTTCTGACCCAAACAAACGAAATGCATACGACTGGCAGCTGCTGAGCGGCATCACGCATACACCTGCAGAACCGGAACCACGGGTAGATGCGCGAGAGCAGTTTCGAAGAGAGTACGTACGAAAGAAGCGTCAGCAAGAGCAGGAGCGATGGTACCTTTTGTTTAAGACCAAGGTAAAGTTTTATAAATACCAGCGGTACTTTGCTTTTCTTTTCCTCTTTATGGGCACTTTGTATACTGTAGATTACTATTATACACCTGCATCAGGCCCGTACCCGTTAGAAAAGGTAAAGATCAATCGGTTTGGCGAAGCTGGGGGGCGTATTGGATCTATGAGTTTCACCACCGACCGGGACTTCTTTTATGAGTTTGTCAAAAGCCAGTCTGAGGTGGCTTACGTCCACGTTTCCGGAATTTTTAATATCCCGGTCGGGATCAGTGTAGATAAAATCTCCTACCATCATTTTGCCGGGACCTTACATTCCTTTAATAATTTTTTCACGTATTTGCTTCTCGGCATTTCATTGGTTTTAATCAGGCACAGGAGGTATAAGGACTGGGTGCTCACTCTTGGTATCTTTCAGTTTTTTGTAGCTTTTTTTCTGATCGCGATGGCTCAGGCTTAGCGGATTAACCCGCTTTATTCAAGATAAAATCGTGAATAATGACGATCCCGACATTACAGTCGGGATGTCAGGGTTAATCCCGACATTTACAAAATTCCAGTCCCTCTGTCAAAGGCATGGATTCCCAAAATTTGTGGAATGGTTAAATACTGGTCTATGCGAGTTATTAACATAGCAATCTCACAATCAGAATTTTGTAAATCGTCGGCCCAGAGGGCGGAAAATTCATGAGAATTTTCCGGATTAAAGTAATCTCAAACAAACCGTCAAAGAATTGATTTTATAAAGAGGAATAAGAACATCACTCTTTTATGACACTTCTTGGATCGCTTGTGAAAACGGGAATTTCTCTAAATCAAAAACTCAGCTTTGAGCTGAAAACCCCACAGGAGCGTCAGGAAGAGCAGTTGCTTAATCTACTTGCTAAAGCAAAACATACAGCATTCGGTAAATACTACGATTTCAACTCTATTATAAAGTCCGGGGATCCTGTCTCCGTTTACAGGGAAAGAGTTCCTATTCACGATTATAATTCTATTCATGAAGCCTGGTGGAGTCGGCAGCAAAAATATCCGGATATCACCTGGCCGGGGAAGCCGGGTTTTTTCGCCCTGAGTAGCGGAACTACGGGCAAGGAAAGCAAGCGAATACCTGTATCAGAAGACTTTCTGCAAAGCATCAGGGATGTAAGCACTTCCCTGATCAGGTCATTGCCAAACTTTGATTTTCCGGAAGTCCTCTTTGAAAGCGAGATCCTTATGCTCAGTAGCTCATCTAACCTTAAAAAAAGCCAAAGCGGGCATCTGGAAGGAGAAATAAGCGGGATCAATGTCCGCAATTTTCCCGGCTGGTATGACCTTTTTTACAGGCCTGGGAAAGAGATCGCAGCTATTGATGACTGGGATAAGCGGATCCGGCGGATTGTGGAGGAAGCGCCGGAATGGAATATCGGAGCGATAGCCGGCATCCCCTCATGGGTACTTGTGATGCTTCAGGAAGTGATTGAGACGCATCGGCTGGATACCATTCATGACATATGGCCCAATTTCCAGGTCTACGCAAGCGGAGGGGTGGCCTTCGATACCTACAGGAAGGATTTTGAAGCTATCTCTGCTCACCCCATAACGGTGATCGATACTTACCTGGCTTCAGAGGGCTTTTTTTCCTACACATCAAGACCTGGCACACTGGCTATGGAGCTGGCGCTTTCACACGGCTATTTTTATGAGTTTGTCCCTTTTGACAGCAGGGGGGTAGATGACGGGGGAAGCTTATTAGATCACCCGGAGAGCCACACGCTGGAGCAGGTGGAGCAGGAGAAGGAGTACGCTTTGGTTATCACTACCTGTTCGGGGGCCTGGCGGTACATAATCGGTGACACCATTAAGTTCACATCACTTGATCCCTATGAAATAATGCTGACCGGAAGGACGAAGTTTTTTCTCAATGTGGTCGGCTCACAGCTGTCTGAAGAAAAGATGGATCAGGCCATCGTGAAATCGTCAGAAAAGTTTGATATCACGGTAAACGAATACGCCGTGGCAGCATTGAAGGTAGGTGAAAACAAATTTGTGCATCAGTGGGTAGTTGTATCAAATAATTCAGTGGAGGAGCAAGCCTTCGCCCGGCAGCTGGATCTGGAGCTGAAGGACATCAATAAAAACTATGAAGTGGCCCGATCCAAAGCGCTGGCCGCAGTGGAGGTCAGGGCTATCGGGAAAGAAATGTACCATGGTTTTCTCGAAAAAAAGCAAAAAATGGGAGGACAGGTCAAAACACCCAAGGTGATGAAAGCATCTGAAATGAGAAATTTTTTGAGTTTTATTGAGTCATAACCCACCGGTAGCCGGTTCTAGTAGCATTTCTCCTTCAGTGCATAGCCTGACATCCTCTATAGACAGGTAATATTTTTTGATCTTTGCCTGATACTCACGAGAAAGAAAGTCATTTTCTATCTGAAACACTATGCTCCTGAAATTATTGGACACAAAAAAGCCTCCCGAAAACAGTGGGAGGCTTAGAGTTGAAGTTTTTAAAAAAATGCTAGTGTCGCGTAGACACTAGGAGGCTGCTTGAGGTCCTCTTTCAGACAATACTGCTGCCAGCTGATTTCCGGCATTTAGCAGCCCCGGGTTATTGCCAGCATTTGCCAGCTCATTGCTCAGAGAGATAATGTGGCTCAGGTCTGCATTTACCTGTGCTATAAATCGTTCTCCTTTTTGTATGAGAACGCTTTCCGTCTCGATGACCGCTTTCATATTTTCCAGAAACTGTTGTAGCGCTGTTTCACCTATTTCTCCTCCACTTATAGCCATGACAATTTTGCTGGAGGTTAATTTGAGATGTCTTCTCAGCTCCAGCTCATACAGGATTTCAAGTTCCTGCTTTTCCTCTTCATCGTCATACCTCAGAGTGGGTTTTAGCTGGATGAGTTCGCGATAGATGGTAAGATAATCCTCGCCCTCGCTAAACCGCTGGTCGAGGATCTTAAAAGCCTGCTTAAACAAGTCATAATGGCCGGAGATATAGAGAAGCTTGGCTGCATGCAACATGCCATTCATTTTTATGGAATCGCTAAGTTCATCATGACTTAGAAAGTAGTCTACATCATATTCCAGCAGCTCAGCCCAGTTAGCTGGTGTAAACTCATCAGTAAGTGTGTCGATAGAGTGGCTGATATCCCCACCCTGTACGGCAAATGCGTCAAGCATATTCTCAAATGCTATAGCCTCATGCCCCAGGTCAGTTTCCTTGGCTGTTCGCCACAGGTCTGTCTTGTTTCGGGCATTTACGGCCATTTCCACTACTCCCAGTTCGGGGTAAATTGTCACATCTACGATTAGCAGCAGGCCAATGAGGCCAAAAAATCCAAGCAGAATCAAAAAGAAAAGTCTTAGAAGTTTTCCGAAAGTGAAAAACTTCAATTCCTTCTTGTTGATGTCAAATTTTTCTTCTTTGTAGTTTTCAGGAGTTGGTTTCATAAAGGTTAAAACTGGTGATGTATGAATAAATATAGATAAAATTGCATATTTCAGCCCGATATGCGGATTTAAAATTGCGATAAATACTTCTTTATTTAAGTCAGGGCACTTCTTTTAAGAGGAACCTGGACCAATTGCACTGGGAGAGGGAATATAGGTGTGTCCATATGGCACCCAAATGACAATATTTCTTTAGTTGGACGGCTGTGTGGCGCACAGGTCAGTCCGGTTTTTACCAAAAAAAATATATTTCTAAATACATTTTCCTTACAGTCGTGTCAGGATTAGGAAATAGTAAAAAATACCTGTAGCTTTGCAATGTTAAGATGGAGTATCTTTCCCATATTGATCCCTGAGATCCCATATTTGATTTTTACCCCTCCCTTATAATCGATTAGCATTCTTAGAAGCACGTGTATAAAAGTGTCACGTAAACAATTGTTGTCATGATTAGGCATAAGTGTTAAAAAGGAGCTATCAAAACATTAATTAGTAACAATACAATACAGTACAATGAACGAAGGAACAGTAAAGTTTTTTAACAATTCAAAAGGTTTTGGATTTATCAAACCGTCAGATTCATCAGAAGACATTTTCGTACACGAAAGTGGTCTGGTAGATGAGATCCGTGAAAACGATCGTGTAAAATACGATTTAGAAAGAGGAAAAAAAGGAATGAATGCAGTCAACGTAGAGTTGATTGACTAAATAGAACTTTTTCAGTATTTAATTTTAGAGGCCTCAAAAGGATAATTGATCTTTTTGGGGCTTTCTTTTTTTAGTTCGTGCTGTTCCTATTCTCTTTTATGTACGGTACTTGAAAACGAAATTTTTCGGAAGATAGACGTATTTAAGCGCTTACTGCCTCCGCTTCCGGTGCCAAATGGTGTCTTTTACGCCATACTTTGATTTGGCCACCTTTTCCCATCCAGAACCGCAGTTTTGCCGGGTCGAAGTTTAAGCCGATTAGCAGCGATCTGATCCGGTCATTCAGCTGCGTCTTCAGGCGCTTGCGACTAGGCAAACGGCCCAATTCGTCATAGGCCTTGATCAGCATTTTGCTTAGCTCTCTATTCAGGTAGTCTGGCTCATCCATTATCTTTTTCATGTATACTGGCTGCGGACCCACGTCATGGTAGTTTTCTTCATCCCACAAAAACTTGAGCGCGGTGAGAGAAGGCACCATTTCGAATTTCAGCTTTGCCTTAAGGGCATCTCTGAAAAACTCAGTGCGAGGGTAGGCATACGTTTCATGTATGTCCTTCCAGTATCCGATTTTATCCACCACGTCTCTGCGGTGTACCACAGCAGTAGCTTCCGGCGGCCTTGGCAGATTGGGAAATAAAGGTATGTCGGGCTTTGAGTAGGTAAATGAGTACACCCACTGCAAGATGGAGAACACAAAGTCAGCATCGGACCGCTCAATGTGGTTGATGGTGTCTTCCAGGTGAAATGGCAGCCAAATGTCATCGTGGTTGAGGTAGGCAATGTACTTTCCTGTTCCTCTTTTTATACCCTCGTTGTTGGGGCGTGACTGGTACCCGCTGTTTACCGGCATATTATACCAGTGTACCCGACTATCAGTAAGGTACTTTTGTACTACCTGCTCCGTGTGGTCGGTGCACCGGTCGCCTACGACCCAAAGCTCAAAGTTGGTATAAGTTTGCCAGAGTATGCTTTTAATGGCATACTCCAGCGTATCTGCACGGTTGTAGGTGGCGATCACCACCGTGACCAACGGCTTATTGTTTTGAATGTCTTTAGAGTGTTCCATATGCTGCTCAACTAATACTCCAACTCCTTTGAAGCAATTTTTAAAATAGGTGAAGCTACTTTAAGGTCCCCACAGGCCTGTAGATACAACTGGAAGGAAGGATCGCTCCGGTCGAAGGCTACGTCCTTAAGTTTTATTTTATCATCCTTGGAAATTGCCCGCTTCAGCTTCATATTTTCGGCTATGCAGATGGGGATTCCGGGGTTTTCCCTGTCATCTTCCAGGTTTTCAATGAGACCATAGGAGGCGAATCCGCCCATGCCATCGAGCGTATCACCTTCTTTTAAGTCCTTTTTGGCATAGGCAAATACGTTGGTCTTCATGCCGTAGGCAGGCTGGAGTCTAGCAGACTTGTGCAGGTAAGCTTCAGCAACGCATGGCATTGCTTCGATGTGACCCAGGTGGTAAGGCCTGTAAAAGAGGTAGTAAGGTCCGGGGCCCATATTCGGCGGGAACCAGTCTAGTGTGTACTGCTGAAACTTGTCTTCGGTATAGCCTATGGCAAATACGCCACCTTTTGGCTCAGCACCCAACACATAGTCAACTACGCCTTTCTTGTCTTTGTATATCGCCTCAAAATCGTAATGATCAAAGATATCGTAAATGCTTTTGATCTTGGCGCCATGCATACCGGGCACGTCGGCTCTTAGATTAAGGGCATTTGCCAAAACAGCCATTTCTACACAAAGTTTGCTTCCGTCGGTATAGGAGGAGCACATCTTGTGGTCCAGACTGCGCTTATCGGCTTCAGGAGCAATTTTAACAGGGTCGGTGTACCGGTCCATAAAGCCCTTCATATTGCCGGCCATTACCAGGTCAAAGCCCCAAAGGGTCATTTCATCTACCAGTGTTTTAATAACAGTGGGCTGGTCGCCATCGGCACAGGTATAGACCAGGCCGGCCTCAGTGGCCTTCTGCAGCAGGTATGGGCCATACATCATTTCAGCTTCATAGTTCATCATGACAATGTGCTGCCCATATGCTATGCCCTTAAGCACATGTTTGGCGCCCTGCAAAATGGCGTTAGATGCTTCAATTAAAACATCTACCTGCTCAGAGGATGCTGCCAACTCGCCATCGTCGCATACGGCTACCTTACCGCTGCGGAGGGTTTCGTTCAGCTCTTTTACCGAGTTCACTATAGCGTACTCAGCATTTATCCATTCGGCTGTTTGGATGGCTTTTTCAATGCGGATATCACAAATTACCACAGGTTTAATTCCCGGAGTGAGGTGGCACTGATATACCAGTCCCTTCCCGATAGAACCAATTCCAATGATAGCTACTTTTATTTCGCTTTCAAGACGTTTGAGTTGTTCAATTAGAGTCATTATTGTTTTTTAGGAGTAAAACATGCAATGCCAAAGCAACCGGGGCAGCCGTTGGGATTTTTCTAAAATTACGCGATTTTCTTGCGATAAGTTGAAAGCTGCTGTAGCCGGAAGCACCAACGTGGATAAAAAGGCTACATCGGCTTGCGAAAAACGAGGTTCTGATGGTCCTGAGCTGCTTTTTAAAAAAACATTACATATAGATTACTGCCAATTATCCAAGGGGAGAAAGCACCGAAAAGGGGCCGGAAAGACCTGCTTCCAGCCAGGGTGCAGGTGTGTCAAAAAAGGCGATGACATGGAAGTAACTACCGCGTAAGAAGTGAAATTGCCATGTTAATGCTACTGAAAATTGCCTGAACGAATTATTTTGCAAATCGGCATTGAACTCAATATGAAACAGCTAATTCTAATATTTATATTTTCAGCTTCCCTTATCATGGGATCATGTGATGGAGAAAAAAAGACATTCTCAAGATATGAGCTTATAAATGGCTCTGATTATGAGGTGATTTTGAAATCATTTGATAGAGAGAGTCAGAGGCTTCAGAAAACCATTCAACTCTTAAACCGGGATAGTAAGTGGGAATCTGAGAAATTTCAGACTTCTGAACCGGGAGGTGAGTTGTTGTCGCCAGATCATTTTCTGGAAGGAGATTCAATTCGCATAGAATTTGATGCCGAAAAAGTGTTGATCTACATAGGAACGTATTCCGAAAGAAACATTCTGTATGAAGAAAACTATGAGTTGGAAATGGAAGACGGTACCAACACTGTGAGAAGGTATTTTTTCACACAGGTAGATTATAGTAATGCTCAAGATATAGCAGGTTAATAATTTTCATATACGAAAATCCCCTCGCAGCCTCTAACTTCCCACGCCAGAAGTGAGATTTCAGTGGTTAATGTAAAAAGGAAAGCGATTGGAAATAAAACAAATTTAGCATGAAAACACCTTTTGTAACTATCTGATAATCAATTCTTACTTTTACGTTAGTCAGTATAATTGCTTATGAAGATCTTATCTATCTGCGCTTTGATATTTTTTCATGTGTTCAAGGTTTCAAAATCAGCCGTTTGCAACAACCCTTTTGCCAAAGGCATGGATACCCGGACCATACTTGGTGGTTTATGCAACCCGGTATTTTCAATAATTGGTTTGAGCATTATGCTCAGTTCATGTGATTATTCAGATGAAAACCCACCTGAAACAACAGAAATCATTATCAGTGGAAAAATCAATGGATCTTATTGGAGAAATGTAAAATTGAAGACAAGGACAGATATTACTGAAAGATCCCTTGAATTTGAATTTGAACCAGACTCCACTGAAACGTTCACCTTTGAGTTTACAAAGGTGATCCCGAACAACTTTCGCCTTGAGGTTGGACCCAACACATTTGAAGGATGGCTTTATCCAGGAGATTCAGTCTATTTAGTAGCTTCTGTTTCTTCAAACAATAATGAATTTGTTCGGAAAATAAAATTTAGTGGAAAGAGCGCTGATCAATACAGGTATTTTCAACGCAAAACTTTGAACCCACTAACAACGCAAATTGGTGATCTAAAGTACGAGGCATCAAATGGGGACTACATGGACTTTAAGACTAAGACATATGAGGTATACCGTCTAAGGCAAAGACGGTTTTCGGAAGATACTACTGGACTACAACTAAATGAAGAGTTTGTCGCTCATGAATTAAACCAAATGAAGTATCATTATCTTGGTGATCTTACCAGAGAACCTATTCGAAGAAAATATCTGCGATTTGATTCAACCCCCGTTCCTAAAGGATATTTTAGTTTTTTAGACAAGGTAAATTATCGGGATTCCTCCTTTCGAAATAGCCACCAACTTTACCGATTCTTATCTGATGCAGCAGATGCACTCAATACTAAAGACATTCCTAATGAAATCGGTATACCTCGACTTGACGGTTTTTTAGAAGGTCGTTTAAGGTTTTCGGATTCACTTTTATCAGGGACTGTAAAAGAAATTTTTGAATCGAAAATCATTGACAATTATGCAAAACATAATTTGAACAGGTTTGACTCTTTGATAAGCTATGAACGAGCGCAAGGGTATGATAACCCAATACTGGACTACTATAGCCAATTAAGTGATTCTTTAAGATCACTAGAGTTTCAAATTGACAAGGATATAACTGTATATGACAGAATTGACCAACAAATAAATTTATTGAGCCAGATTAAAAAATATAAATATACATACCTGAATATTTGGTTTATTGGATGTAGGGGTTGTGCAATGGATTTTGAAAAGCAAAAGTACTTTGTACAAAAATATGGTGATGAAATTCAGTTTTTAAATATTTGTACAAGCATACCTGGAGAAAGGTTTGATAAGTATATTTCTAAGTATGGCGAAACTGGAACTCATTTTTTTGATTTGAATGGAAATATGCAAGATAAGATAACTGCTTATCCATATCATGGTTTGTTTGATCAATCGGGTGAGCTTTTAGTGAATAATGTTTTTCGGCCAATTGACCCAAAACTTGATAAGTTATTGGACAGTCTGGTAAATTCAGACATTTAACACAAGCACTACGCGACCCGGTCCAGCTTAGATAATGGGCATTATTCCAATATGATTTATAGAAGTTCCTTTGACAAACGGAGAATAAACTTCCTTCGCATTCGATAATTTTCAAATCAAGGATTCCCCCTTAATAAAGGGGGAGACAGGGGGTTGTTTTGCCAACCACCTTCAATGTAAAGGGAGACAGGGCCGAAGCTTCAAGAGGGGGACAAACAGACGCTAGCATCGGCTGGTACTGAGTGTGCTAATGGCACTTCAACTATCTGATATGGGAAAATACCCACACCATCACGCAGTTTGAGATCCACAGGGGGTATCTGTTGCTGCCCGTAAAGCTGTTTCAGGTGAAGGTGGGCTACCTGATGGCGAAAATTGTAGAAGATAAGCTGCTGTTTCGAACGTTTCTGTTCATTACCCATCGTTTTACTCAGGAAGGGGACAGGCTGGCGCAGCTATCGGGCCTGGGCAAGCACGACATTACCTACTGGCGCATAGACCGGCTGAGCAGCTTTGTAAACCTCGACGAAGCAAACTACCAGGAGCTGCTGGAGCTATTCCGCCAGTCAGGTATCGAGGATTTTATGAAGCTGAAAGAACAGGACTTTGGTATTGATGAGATGCAGTCTGTAAACCTCGACGGCCTGATGGATTATATCAAAAGAGGTCAGGATGAAAATGAGGAGATCTGGAGTGATTTGTGAGTCCGGGCTGGTCGTAGCGGGCAGTGCTGCGGATCCAGGGGAAAGGTAGTGGTTCCCGGACAGGTAATTGCATTAACCCCGGATTATTCATTAGAAAATGAATAATTGACGAAAAATGCTCCAAAAAGCATTTTTGTCAGGCGATGACGCTAAAGGTCACGCTCTGACTGAAACGTCACGGGGTTAACCCAGACATCCTGACAGTAAACGTCAGGATCGTCTGATTATGCAATAGATTCTTATTGCATAATTTCGGTTAAATGGTAAGTTTTCGTAGGTTAGGAGAGAGAAATCAATAAAGGGGGTATACCGATTGGTTTTTCGGATTATAAGTAAAATAACATGACCGGTCGTGTTATGATTTTGTTGTAGCACATTGGCACAAAACCACCTAACCGAATAGAAATATCCCAAATCGGGAAATCCAGGTTTGTTCATATATATTTGCAATATGAGAATTATTGCTTTTAGAACCATCAGAGAGTTTTTTGAAAAACCAGAATACTCAGATTCCGAGATTTCATTGAGAGCTTGGTATCACGATGCAAAAACAGCTGATTGGAGAAATTCGAATGAACTGAAAAGTCAATATAAAAATGCAAGTATTGTCGGAGACGGAAGAGTAGTTTTTAATATAAAAGGCAATGATTACAGATTAGTTGTTGCGATTGATTATGAATTTCAGGTGATTTTCATAAGATTTATTGGGACACATAAACAATATGATAAAATTGATGCAAAAACGATTTGATTATGGATATACGACCAATTAAAACTGAACAAGATTATAATTCTGCTATTAAAAGGATTGAAGAATTGTGGGGAGCAAAAAAAGATACCCTAGAAGGTGACGAACTTGATTTATTGGTAACCTTAGTTGAGTCATACGAGATGAAACATTATCCCATTGCACCGCCTGATCCAATTGATGCGATTAAATTTCGTATGGAGCAGATGGGAATGACCAAAGCTGATATGGTAAAATATCTTGGCAGTCAGAGTAGAGTGAGCGAGATTCTAAATAGAAAAAGAAGTTTGACTTTGGGGATGATAAAGTCTTTATATAAAGGATTAAAAATACCAGCAGAGGTTTTATTAGCATGATTGACTTAAACATTAACGTGCTACAACATTAATGTAAGAAATCATAGTAACACAAGGCTGATGCTCAAACCAAAGCTACGATTCTTACATAGACCGTTATAATTAATTACTCGCATGTCACAAGAGAACATTTCAAATACTGCCCACTGACGTGGAAGTTGCTTCCCCGCCAGAAGTAGGGGTAGTTGCATCTAATCCATGACGAAAAAGGGCTTTTTGATAAATGGTAGATTTTTGTAGGTTGTCATGAAAAGGGGTTTTCCTGATGGTAGATATCTGTATCCTTAAACGGATAAATACGGCTAGAAGCAAGGATGTAAAGTTAACCACTTGTTTTTCAGTAAGTTAAATTCAGGAAAAGCTATAAGGTAGGTAAGCATAATAGTACTTATGCAATAGTTGTTACCTTCCATTCTCCTGAAATCTAGTATTGATCCATGAAAAAAAGGATAATTAAAGAACTGATCCCCATTCTTATTTTTTGGGGTGTTGGCTTGACTTTCTTGCTAATTAGACCCGAGTCTGGATCAATCCCATACTTTAATGATGAAAATGATTATTACTACTATTTTAAATATCGCAGTATTAACCTAATTCTGCCAATACTCTTATTAACCCTTTGCTCTATTGGGTTATTCTTCTTTATTAGAAGCTATATCAGAATTAGAAAAACTAAAAAGTATAAGTCAAATATAAAGTTCGTACCAACCCTGATTGGAATGGTTATGCTTTCTGCAATCGCCTTGGGAACTATACAGTTCTTTGTAAACCTCTACATGCCAAATTCCTACATATTTGATGAGGATGTCATAAACGTAGAAATCAAGAGAGATACAACTGAATTTAATAATGCAATTGCAGACTTTGAGACTAGACTAAATGCTTTAAATGGTATTAAACTAAATACAAATAGTTTTATTCCAGATACGGTATTCAATCTGAACCTAAAAGACTATGGAAGTGGCCCTACTTTACCCTTGGGTTACGAATTGAGCAATGATTCGATTAAAATACATATCGTCAGAATTGAAATGTCGCCGGAAGGAGATGATTTCAACTATGCAATTGCATATTTCTATCATGGAATGAAGTTAAGATTCAATTCCTACTCTGGCTCAGATTGTAGCGCTTTATTTACTTCATTTTTCACAAACCCAGAGAAAGTCGAGAACTTGGATTTTTCATGTTCAGTTTTAGGAATTAAGAGAAAGTACAAGCAAAAAATTCAGGAACTAATTAGAGCAAAAAAGGACGCTTCTGAAGGTATCATGAACTGGCAAATATTTGTTTTCGAAAACCTGTACCGTTCTGTATTTAATCCAGAAGGATATTATAAATCGACATCCTGGGTTTCAAGATTACTAACATTATTAATTTATCTAGTGATGATTTCTTTAATTTGGCCGATTGTAAATTCCGTCGTCTCAAGGAAAAATTAACAGTTAGGTAACAAGCGCTTCCATATCAGGGTATTTTAGCTAAATACAGAAACCGAATCATGAGGGAAAATGTGCTAACACCTAACCAGAACTTCATCGGTAAGCCGTATGAGGGAAAACTTTATGCACGGTTTGATGTAGGGGGCGCTGCCAGTTCTGTTTTGTTATATTTATAGCAAAAAGTGGAGCTGGCAGGCTCTACTCTACTAGGGCATACGAGAAACTCATGAAAAATCTGATACTCCTTCTTCTTTCCTCAATTCTATCGTGCACCTCTACAGTGGACAATTCTACCAATGTCCAAGATGAACAACCTACTGAAAACAAAACTAAAGCTCAGGTAAAAGAGGCAGTTGAACAAACGAAAAAAATTGACACTCAAAGCTTTGAGTATCTGCTACAACTGTCTGATAACCTCATCGAGGAGATCCCAAGATATCATATTGATAAATTCATTGGAACAGATTGGGACGATGAAAATGACCCATATAGAAAAATCTACAGTGAAGAAACAAATCATTACAAACTCTATGACAACTATGTTTTAACCTTTGAGGTATCCATGTATGGAGTTGCAGGAGAAACAATACTAGCAACGTTCACTTCTAACGGAAAAAGGATCGATTATATCGGAGTGGCTCAATCATCGGACATGGATCTTTCCTCAACATCTTATTCTTCCCAGAGCTTTAGGATTTTTGCAGACTCGTTAGTTAGAGTACTTGATCAAACCACGAAAGCAAGAAATTATGATTACATGATGCCTGACTCTCTCGAACTGTTCGATTTGGATTCAACTGAAGTAATAGAAACAACAAAATATACACACTACGTGATTCAAAAATCTGGAAAGATACATAAGGTTTCACCCCAACAAACAATTCTTAATGAATCTGAACTCAGAACACTTAGTAAAGCTGAACTCCGAATAAAAAGGAATGAATTCTTTGCCCGCTTAGGTTATATATTCAAAGGTGACGACTTGAGAAAGTACTTCGAGGATACAGACTGGTATGAACCTCAATTTGAAAATGTAACGGGCAAACTAACTGCGTATGACATATACAACATTAACCTCATCAAACGCATTGAAAACCAAAAGTAAAGCCCTATAACAAATGCTATGAATGAATGGGGTTTTATCGGTCAGGATATTTTCGTGGGGATTGGAAAGTCCGTCACTAATTGTAAATTTATTAATCCGTGTGGCTATGAGCAGAAGGATAGGTTAGTGAATTCTAATCCCCACTCATCACAGATGTGCGTTGGCGGCAATATCTAGAAAGTGAAAGCGAATAAATCAAAATATGAATTGAATGAAAAGGATGAGATAAAACTTTGGAAACAATGTGTCTTTGTTTTTGATAGTTCAGCTCTTTTAAACTTCTATGAATATTCTGAAACAACAAGGAAAAGCATCTTTGAGACTACTATTAAAACTCTTAAAGATAGACTTTGGATTCCAGATTGGGTTAATAGAGAATTTTTAAGAAATAGGGAAAAGACGCTTAGAAAGCCCAACAAATATTACTCTGAACTTAAAGAACAACATCTAAAATCTATTGAGTCTCATTTGACTCAAATTAAAAACAAAACCAAAACCAGCAATAAACACCCTCACTTAAATCCGAAACCAATTCAGGATTTTGAAGAACAGTTTGGAAAGTTTAAAAATGCCATAGAACAGGATATTGAATCTCAAATAATAGAGATAGAGAATATGTCTAAAAATGATACTCTACTTTCTGGGTTTAATTCATTTTTTGAAGTCGGAGAACAATATGACTATCATCAAATAACCGAAATAGTTAAGGAAGGAGAGTTTAGATATCGAAATTCAATCCCTCCAGGATATATGGATGAGACTGATAAAACTGGATTTCAAATATTCGGGGATTTGATTATTTGGAAACAAATTCTTCATTACGCAAAGAAGAATAAAAAGCCCATCATTTTTATTAATGATGATCGTAAGGAAGACTGGTGGATCCTCAAAGACAAGAAAACAATAGCTGGACCAAGAGAAGAACTGATTGACGAGATTGAAACTGTAGCTAGTGTTAATTTCTGGATGTATGATTCAAGTCAGTTTTTAGAGAAATCTAAAACAATTCTGAATGCCAAAATAGAAGAGGATGCAATATCCGAGGTGAAAAGCAAATCCATCCAATGGTTCGGATTTACTGCAGAACACGCTTTTCTAAATTGGGCAAATCAAGAGTATATTGATGACGGAGAAATACTTTCGCCACAAGGAAGGCTTGATCGTGGTGTAGATGCTGTTTTATTGCAGCATGATGGAAAAACAAAGGGATTCATTGTAAAGTATATCCGCCCAGATAGTCTGGGAATGATTGAATTCAGAGTAAAACGCGCTATAGAAATAATTCCGCGTTATACCAATCATTTCGACAAACTGGTGATTGTCTTTATAACCTCTGATGAAGTAACTGCAAACAAAATTCATAACGACCTCAGTGAGATGAAGAAACAAATAAAACTGTTCGAGACGGATGAAAAAGAGCCTGACTACCTTGTGGGCTATCTTGATGAATACAACTTCTTACCTATTAAAAAAGCCGATAGCAAGCACTAAAATGAATATGCGGACTGAGCTTTATGAAAAGATAATGAAATCATCAAACCTAATTGCTCCTAGCAACTGAGGCGCATACTCATTTTAGTTAGACGTTGGCATCCATATCACTGCATGATCGAACTAGACAACATAAGAGAATTTGCTCTGGACAAACCAACAGGTTGGAATTCCTTTGGCTCTCCTGAAGATTATCTGAACATGCCGGATGAACACAGGGACCAGATACTTTTTCTTGATCGAACTGCTAACAAATATCTGTACGAATATCTGGACTCAATTAAGCTGATAACTGGCCCTATTTGGCACCCATTTGAGAAAGGTAATTTCAGAACAATTGAAGAGTTTACCAATCTCGATAATGAATCTGAATTAAAGAAATGGCTATACAATCGAGGAATTCCTTTTCAAAATTGGGTATTAATGTTGCCAAACTATCATGAAGACCCTGTTTTGCTAACTTGGAAGATGGTGGTTAAGTACTCACCAGATATTTTCTTTCAGCTTGATGATATTGTGATATTTGACAAGTCTAATAACTGGTGCTTGTTCTATTTCCATGAAGAACATTTGTATTTCGGGAAGGACAACATTTACGACCCTGAAATTGGATATCAGGAAGTAGCTGAACTTTACGAACTCAGAAATAAATTCCCGAAATTCAAACACCCGCTAATTCCATCAAAAGGGCACTAACGAACTAAAACGGATGTCAACAGACGTAGCTGTTGCACAACTCAGATCACATCCCTCTCATAAGTCTTCCTTTTCTGAAGGCCATTGATAGAGCTACCGGTATTTCCGCCTCTGCTTCTATGACTCTCGCATTGGCTTCCTGGATACGGGCGAGCATTTCCTGCTCCAGAGCCACTGCCATAGCCCTTCGTTCTTCGGCTTTTGCATTGGCAATATCCAGGTCCGCTTCCGCCTGATCGATCTGCAGTCTGGCGCCTATATTCAAGCCAATGTTGATATCGGCAATGTCTATGGAAAGGATCTCAAAGGCCGTGCCTGCATCCAGGCCGTTTTTAAGCACCAGTTTTGATATTTCCTCCGGGTTTTCCAGGATTTCCGAATAGTTTCCTGCCGCGCCGATCCTGGATATGATCCCCTGGGCCACGCGGGCTTTGATCGTTTCCTCACCGGCTCCACCCACCAGCTGCTGGAGGTTGGTCCGCACGGTCACCCGTGCTTCGGCTATTAGCTGGATACCATCGGGAGAAACGGCGGTGATGGCCGGTACGATGATGATGTAGGGTGTCACAGATACCTGGACAGCCTCCAGTACATTCCGGCCTGCCAGATCAATGGCTGTGGCCTGTTTATACTCCAGGTTTAGATTGGCCTTATCTGCTACGATCAGCGCTTTGATCACATTGATAATGTTTCCATGCGCCAGGTAGTGGGTTTCCAGCAGGTTAGTGTTGATGCCCTTGATGCCCGCTTTGGTAGCCAGGATGAGCGATTTTACAATGAGTGTGGGGGGGACTTTGCGAAAACGCATGAAGACCAGGTCCATAAGATTGACACGGACTCCGGAGAAAATCGCCGAAATCCACAGGCTGATGGGGAAGATGAACAACAAAATCCACAACCCGGCCACTATGGCGCCTATTGTGATGAGAAGAGATATTGGCATACACTAAGTATTAAATACGAATGTATACCGAACTATCCTTACTTTAACGAATTAAGGGATTTATTATTTATTACTTGTTGCTTACGGCTCAGTGCAGCTGAACTTCAGCAAAGAGCTGCTCCAGTTCCTTTCTGGACTTGTTAAGCTTGGCGGCTAACCTTTCCAGCATTGTTTCTTTATGGCCCTCTTCAAAGTGGAAATCCTCATCTTCAAGAATCGGGAACCATCTCTTCAGGATGATCCTCTGTTCTCTCCAGCTTCTTACAATCTTCATATTTGCAAATATAAACATAAGTAAGCTTGCTGAATAAGGTTATGGAAGGAAATGATTCTGCACAGCCATGGCTAAAAACATAAAATTGGTCGCTCCCCCACCCATTACATACTCTGTTTGCTGCCAGAAAAAGGGCCAGGTTTTCAGCTCAGGCAGGTCCGGGCGTATCAGAGCTGTTCCGGAGATTACCCCACCGGGAATGAAAGACCAGTCTGCGCGGTTTACTCCGTATGCTACCAGGGCAGATTCGGAGCCTACCCCGGAGGCAAACGATATGGTATTCTCTCCGGGGTGCACTCCCAAAACAAAGTTGAGGGCATTGATGAAAAAGCTGTCACTGGTCAGCTCAGGCCATCCTTTGTAGAAAAAGTACTGGTCCCGGCCAAATTTCTGTATGCTCCAGCCCGCGCCCCAGATATTGGGTTCATAAGGCACTCCAAAAGGAGAGGTTTTTGCCTCTTCGTTCAATTTTTCCTGATAGGCTTTCACGGCTGCAGCCACAGCTTTTCGAAATTTTTTATTTTCTATTTTGTCAATGACATGCCCTACAGCCCAACCGCTTCTGGAAATGTTCGCTATGATTTCATCCTGCATGTCCACAAAAGCATCTTTCAGGTTTTGGTCATCTGTAGCGAGTATCAGCTCGGACAAGGCGACGATCTTCGTGCCGGGGTGCGCTTTTGCAGATGCAGCATGGTAGATGGCCAGCGCGGTTTCCAGGCTTTCTTTAGCCAGATCCGGGTTTGTTGTTTTGAGTACGCGTGAAGCCGCAGCGAGTCCTCCCGCCACATAAAGCTCCCGGTTTGGATTTTCCTCGGTGAATACCAGCCGGTCATCCAGCGTTCCTGATCTTCCGTTTTTCCGTTCCCCGGGTTTCAGGTCTTTGTCATACGGGAGGTTATCTGTCATCACCGATGCGTCGCCCAGCAGTGTATATTGCCTGAGATCTGAGCATATAATGCCTCTGTACAGACGGCCCAGCTCATGGTAGGCTCCCAGTATACTTAAAAGACCATGCTCGATTTGCTGAATAGCGTCTGACTTCCCATCGGGCACATGGATTTCCACCAGTTTGTTTTCCTGATCAATGAGTGTGGCATCATAGTCCAGCCCGAACTCCTCGATCATCAGGGCCAGGTTCCAGACTGTACCTGTCTGGGATTCGACCCGAAGGTCATAATCGCCAGCATCATGCCAGCCGCCAGCATTGAGCTGACCGACGGGCTCCAGCGGTTGGAAGTCCGTCAAAGTGGAGGAGCCCTGCACGTACCCATCGAAATGGTTGGTGTCCAGGGGAGCCATGAGCGCATCATCCATGTGGCACAGCCCATGCCAGACCCTGTATTTTTCATTAATCCGCATGTGGCACATTTGTACAGGCAGGTAATACTCCAAAGTGGGCTGCCAGACGTGCCGGTCATAGGTTTTGTCCGAAATCTGAAAGGGATTGGATTGAGTGCCTCCGTAGCTGAACTGGTACATGCCGCTTTCCCTGATTTCAGAAAAGTCCCATAAGAGGTAATTGTACCTGAGAAACTGCCCCCACAGCTGTGGTGTTTCTGAGGATACAAGTTGATTGCCCTCATCCGTGATCCTGTACAGGTTAAGCGGTTCTCCTTCCGTGACGCTTTTATCTACCTCTACCAGGACTCGTTTTTTCTGGTCGGTATGGTAGCCGACCTGTGAAACATGGATGACTGGCTTATAGAGCCATCCCGTAACGACATTTGGGGTAATGACCCACTCCAGGGCGCTATCGGTTTCTCTTGCCGGAATGGCCGATCGCACGATGTACCAGCCATTGTTGTGGTTGGTGCGCCCATCCCAAAGCTCAAGGGTGAGGTCACTGGTGATGGTCAGTCGCTGCAGGTCCTCCTCAGGAGCTACTATCAGCTTATTGCCGGTAGCCAGTGGCTCTGCTACGCTGGGGTCTGCTTCCAATAAAGGTCCGTTTGGCTGCACCGGAAACATACCGGTTTTTCCATCCATCCGGTAGGTTTTGCCAAAGAGGTGACCAGGGAATAGCTCAAAGTTAAAGCCTATTTTTCCGACCCACTCGTCCGGGATGGGTTCGTCCAGGTTGGCAGTGATCTTAAAGCTATTTCCCTCCAGCGGCGATACGGCCACCTCATACTTAAATTGAAGGTCGGGGTATTTAATGGGATTAAAGCCTTTCATATTTTTGGATGAATCCGGGTACCAAAGCTTTTGGGTGATGGTGTTGGTAGCTTTATCAATGGTTTGAGGGCCTCCTTTAGGCATCGGGGACCACTGTCCCGGAGATATTTCGAGTCTCAGATCTCCATTCGCAGCAGTTCGTACCCCGTGTTGTATTACCGTTACACCGGTCTGATGTCCATCCGGATAGATGTCACTAAAAACCGTGACGTTCAGGCCGGGCATTTCAAAGTAGCCCAGGTCATTGAGTTGCAGTTGTGATTGAGCCAAAGAAACGAACGAAAATGCCACAAAGAGTAATGGTAGAATAACCTTTTTCATTTGTCAGTAGATTAGTATTTTGAATTCACTGTTGTTTTAGTCCTATTGTCAAGCTGCGAATCAAGTAGGAGAATGGGTTTGATGAATTTTATATAACCAATGCTATTAAGACCAAACATGATTAATTGTCATTTTGATCCCGATAGCTATCGTGGAGAGAAATCTTACTCAAGGTTAGCCAAAACTGTTTTTGGAGGAAGCATTTACCTGGGTTTATAAAAATCATATTTCAGAAAATAAACTTACAAAGCTCACCGCCTCTAATGTAAACTCGGCTACTCCTTTTTTCACTTTGATCTCGTCGATCTTTTCCATACCCGAGGTTTCGGAGGTTTTGTATACCTGCAGCTTTTTCACCTTTCGGGGGAGACCATCCAGCGTTACCTTGCGGGTAGCTCCGTTATTGACAACATGTATCGCGTATTGCTTACCTTTTTCGTCACCTAAAGCAGTACAGGTAATGTTTTCCTTACTGCTGGTGAGCGGAAGGTACTTTAATCCTTTCGGAGTACTACCAAGCTGTTTGAGGTTAAAAAAGCGCTGAGTCGGGTGGAGGTCTGTACTATCGTTGCCAAAAATACCTCCACCCGCCAGCGCAGAATAATCAGCGGTAAGTTGCCATTGCAGAATGGTTAGCGGCTGACACAGGGCCATGATCTTCACATAGAGGTTGATTTCATTACGGGCATAAAGCGGCTCCAGAAAAATGGCCGGATAACGCCACGCGGCAGCATCTATACTACCTTCTCCTACAATGAGCGGGAGGTCCAGCTCCCGGGAGACCTTGGTCCACTCCAGGAGGTTTTCATCCTCCCAGCCACGCCAGGAGTGAAAGGACACGGCACCCATGTAGGGATGGGTTTCCGGATCATCCGTTCCTGCTTTTAGAAATGGCCAACCCCGAATATCCGCCGTATCCCCAAACAACAACCGCGTTTTCAATCCCTTTGATTTCATGTAAGCTCCCATTTCTTTGATAAGCCTGGCGTGCTCTTCACCGGTCTGCTTTACATTGATTCCCAGGTCTGACTCATTGAATGAGAACATTTCTACTTCCACACCATAGTTTTCTTTCAGGTACAGCATGTATTTGGTTAATGATTCGTAGATCTTGTCCATTTTGGTAGAGTCCAGCTCATTTCCCCAGACTCCATTTCGGGGGCGGCTGCTGTATTCTCCTATTACGGCCCAGTCCGGAGCAGACCAGTCGGCCAGCATCACAGGGATTCCCTTATCATAGAGACGCTTGGCCAGTTCCATAGAACGCCTGACATGGGGGTGAAGCTCGGTAGTCATCGGATCGGTGTTTTCATCCGGCTGCCATAGTCTCCATGGCAGTTCTACCCGCGCCCAGGATACCCGCAGGTTTTCGAGGCAATAATCGATGACCGGAGGGTCGGTTCTTTGGTTTTGTAAACGGAAATTCCCTCCAATGCCGTCGAACTTCCTGCCTGGTGCAGTCGGGTCCAGTGTGAGACTGACCTCTTCGGTATCCATCTCGCCATCAGCTATGACTGTAATTTGCCTGGAAAACTCTTCGGCCTTTTTTATGCTGTCGGAAGCTATTTCCAGTAAAACACCAAGTGATTTTCCCCATGGACCTTCTATGCTTTTGGCAATAATGCGGGTAGCAGAATCCATTTTTACTTCAAGATTTTGCGTAGGGGATGAAAAGCGGATGCCTTTGGCAAAAACCCTGAGAATCTCATCACCAGCACTAGGCTGAGTCCGGCTAAGGGGCATAGGTGAGGGTTCGATCAGTTCCATGGTTCCGTTTTCGTAAATGTCTACAGGTAGCTCTACTCCGTAATAAACCCCCGTAAGGCTGGTATCCTTTTGGGAGACAAAATCCAGCCCGATTTCAACTTTCCCACGACCAGTATTTTCTATACGATGTTTGAAGAAAAGACTGTCTATCCGTACATCACTAAATTGTACAGGTCCCTTTCTACCATACTGCGAGTATTGACGCTCCTTTCCGGTCACGTGAACCTGGTTCCAGTCCTGTCCCACAACCACCACAGCAGAGCCAAACTCCATAAGTTGACCATCTATGCGTATACCTTCGATGTTTCCCCAGGCTGTTACTTCTGCCTGCCCAAACAGGCAAATGGAGGATAAAAGGAACAATAAGCTTAACAATGCGGATCTTAAAATTCTTGACATATGGAGCATTTTCTATTATGTTGAGAAATGAAACTAGTCAAGAAGCGGCGAATTGAAAGTATTTGTAAACTTTTGATGTGGTAATTATGAATATATTAACCGTACGGCTCTGTTTTCTGAGGTTTTTGAATGAATGTAATTACGGTTTTGTTCGTCGATAATTCTCTTTTGCAAACTCAATAATCCACTCCTGTATTTTCTTTTTCTGATCCTCTGTAGCGCCGATAAAGGCATGATTTACACCATCTAACACGCGAACTTTTGCCGGACGGTTAAAGGTGGACATACGGCTGGCCAGGTAAGTAGACTGGTCAAGGGGCACTAGCTGGTCTTCACTCCCGTGAATAATCAGCATTGGCGGAGCTTTTTCGCTCAAATAAGATAAAGGGGAGTAAGTACGCATAAACGCTTTAGCTCTCGTGGTATCCAGGTCCGGATCAAAACCAAAGAGTCGCTGTGTAATATCAAAATGATCCTGGAGGGGGCCGGGTAACCTGGCCAGAAGCCTTTGAAGCGAATCAATGGTGTTCATATGGTACAGCCCTTCAAGGTTATTTGGCCCGTATACATCGATCAAATAGCCGGGTTCTGAGGTAGGTATTGAATCTGTAAATTTCTCTGCCGGAGCCAGGCCTGTCATCAGGGCGATATGTGCTCCTGCGGATTCGCCAAACAGGCCTACATTGTGCAGGTCGAAGTTATATTTTGCCGCGTTTTGTTCCACCCAATACAACGCGTCGAATGCATCGCCAATACAGTCCGGAAATGGAGATATTCCATCCCTGGCCAGCGTATATTCCGGACAAACAAAAGCATAGCCTTCATCCCTGAGGGTGTTTACAGCTTCATTAAACCGGTTGAAGTTGATGGATTCTTTTCGTCCGGTAATCCAGCCACCTCCGTGGAAAAACAGGATAACCGGTGTTTTTTCGTACCTGGACCGTGTGGGAAGATAAACATCCAGCTTAAGGTCGTTCTTGTAGGGGATCTGGTAAAGTACCTTACCATTGATTATGGGCGCCTGGTTAAAAATAAAGAAATAGGTGAACCAGCCTGCTGTGATCAGTAGGATTAATAGCATGCTGATCAGCAGACGCTTCAGCCACTTTCGTTTACCTGATTTAATTTTCATAAGGTTGATCTACCGGTTACATTCTTTGATTGAAAGATAAGACACAAAGTTTGGATCCGGCTTAATTTCAAAGAGGTATTTTGGTATCTTAGTTAAGACTAAAAGATCTGAAATGAAACGAAGAAAATTCATCCAACAGTCCTCGGCGATCATTGCTGCTACTTCATTAGGTAGTTCATTTCTCAAAGCTTCTTCACTGGTTAATCCCTCTGATAAGATCAGAATAGGAGTAATAGGTTGCAATGGAATGGGCTGGGCTGATACGGTTTCTTTATTGAAGATCCCCGAAATAGAGCTGGCAGGCATTTGCGATGTTGACCAGCGGGTCATTGCTGAAAAGATGGAGGATTATGCGCTTATTCGTCAGAACAAGCCGAAGGTTTATGGTGATTACAGAAACCTCCTGGAAGATAAACAGATAGACGCAGTGGTCATCGGAACCCCTGATCATTGGCACTGCAAGCAGATGGTAGATGCCGTAGCGGCGGGTAAGCATGTTTATGTGGAAAAGCCTGTTGCTAATACCATTGAAGAAGCCAACCTGATGGTGAGTGCGGCTGAGCAATATGGAAAGGTCGTTCAGACAGGTCAGTGGCAAAGGAGCGGCCCACACTACCGGGAAGCAATAGATATTGCGAAATCAGGCAAGCTGGGAAGTATTCGACTTGTAAAAGCCTGGGCCTATCAGGGATGGATGAAACCCGTGCCGGTCATTCCTGACTCTCAGCCGCCTGCCGGGGTAGATTACAAGGCATGGCTTGGACCTGCACCCATGAGGCCATTTAACGAAAACCGCTTTCATTTCAACTTCCGGTGGTTCTGGGACTATGCCGGCGGCCTGATGACCGACTGGGGTGTTCATGAGATTGACATTGCACTTTGGGGTATGGACGCCGTTGCACCTGTGTCGGTAATGGCATCCGGAGGGAAGTTTGCCTACCCAAATGACGCTTCAGAAACTCCGGATACTTTGCAGACAGTATTTGAATTTGATAACTTCAGTATGCTGTGGGAGCATGCAACAGGCATTGATCTGGGGCCTTATGGAAGGCGGGAAGGCATTGCTTTCATCGGCAACAATGGGACACTAGTTGTGAACCGAAGTGGTTATGAAGTTTTGGTTGAAAAAGAGTCAGTAGGCTACGATATGACTACCACGGCCAAGATGGATTCTGTAGCGGCCGTCAACAAGCCTGCTGATATCAGCTACCTGGACCTGCACACGCGTAATTTCATTGAAGCAGTCAGAAAAAATGACCCGACGCTTCTCAATACACCCATTGAGCTTGGCAGCCTGGCAGCGATTAATGCTCAAATGGGAAATATTGCGTACCGTACAGGCCAGAAGGTATTCTGGGATCAGAAGAAAGGTGAGTTTAAAGACAGCAAGGAAGCTAATAAACTACTGAAAGCAAGCTATCATAATGGCTGGAAGTTACCGGATTTAGGTTGACCGGCCTGCAAATTATTGTCGCTCTGTGTTGCAATGTGGTATGATAATCTTCGTTTTTCAGGATACATTCATGGTTTTTGGTGCAATAGTAAATCATTCTGGTTTTGAGAAACATTTTTAAATCCTGGCCGCTGGTCATTCTTGTTTTAGGGCTCTCAGGATGTGATCAGACTCAAAAAGAAGACATAGTGGGATTATGGGAACTTTCGGAGGTCAATATTGACGGATATGATAAAGCCGTTTCTCCCACATTCATCGAGCTGAAGACAAATAATAGTTTTGCCGCTTCCAGGGTTTCAGGGGATGTAGCAGGAATTTACCGTCTGAGAGATAACACCATTGAGTTTCTTAGTGAGGATGACAAATGGTTCGGTACAAACTGGGATATTCGTAAGCTCGTGGACCATCTGCAATTGAAAGGCCTGGAGCCTGGCTATAAGGTGACAATCTTAAAATTTACCAGAATTGATTTCATCCCGTCTTTTGATGAGTTTGAGGCACGGGTTCTCGGTAGGTGGGAGCTGTACAAAATCAGAAAAGGGAAGGATATAGAGCGCCTCGGTAATACGTGGCTTGCCATCGATGAAGATGGTAGCTATTCGATCAGTGACCTGACCGGAATATTGGAACATGGCTATGTGATAATCAATACCAGGCATCGGAAAATCATTTTTGAGAATGAGGATATGGTTTGGAATGCTTGGTTCTATGGAGAAGAGCTAAGACTTGACAATAAAGATCGAAAAGTCCAGTACAGTTTGAGGAAGTAATCAGATATTTTCGGTATTTTAACTCGCATATACTGAAAGGTCAAATGAAACGCCTAAAACTTTTATCCATTTGGGGAGTAATTTTTTTCTCATCATCTCCTCTCAAAGCTCAACTTGAAGAGCACTTACAGCTAAACGAGTTTCCATGGTCAGGAGTTGTTTCCTATACCAATGAGATCGTCACCATAAGAAGTAAACCTGTTCCGGGCTATGTTATCCTTAGCGATCATACAATTCATTACGGTAAGCTGAGAATTAAAGTAACGGAGGAGTTCATAAGTGAGGTTAAGATCAAAAAAAGGAGATGGGAGTCCTTCGCTCCATCGGAAGTTATCGGATTGGGAAAAATAGCTTCGCCGCGACAGCTAATGCTGGGTGGCAGGAATCTTGCCAAAGACACTACGGAGAACTTCATTCCGGTCATTTTGACCAGGTCAGGTTCCCGACAAAATGGATTTTTAAAACAGAAAAAGCTGGTAGGAGGAGGGCGAATATTTCTTTTTGCAGAGTCGCTGGATAGCAGTGTGGAGGTGATTTATGAGAGTGAGGTTGAGAATATTACAGAAGCCGGTGACCCTGAAATGACCCGGGAGCTATTTGACCTGGAAGCCAACAGAAACATCAAATATGGTATGCTGGTGGGAAATAGTGTTCAGGTTGGGTTTGACGGGACTCATCGTGAGGGGCTAAAAATCAAGGCTTTAAGACGTTCTTATGAAAGTGCTGAGCACCACCTTTATGAAGCTTCCCGTGCTATTTACAAAGGAAATTACGGGTACGCAGGGTTTATGTTGGGGAAAGGAGCTTATGAGTATCTGGCTCCACCTGAGGAAGAAGAAGTTGAGATTCCTGCCGAGGTACTTTTTGGAGGTCCTGCTTTTGGCCCCTTTTTACTCAGACTCTTTCAGGCACTGGATACTACAGATTATGAGCAGCCGGATCAATGGGTTTTGGCAGACTACCTAAATACCTATGCACTCTTTCTTCATAACAAAGGAAAACATAGAATAGCCGGCTCTCTATATGAGTACGGCTTGTCCATTTGCAGACATCACCTTCCTGAAGATGCTGAAGTAGCCTTAGCCCTGCAGCACAACTATGCGCTGTTGCGGTTTGAGACCGGATATTACCGGGAGGCGGATAGTCTTTTGAATTCGGTCGGCAGCCGTATTACCAACTTTAAAGGAGCGGATCATCCTGTGATATATGTGGTTAGAAACAATCAGGCAATGCTTTCAGCCCGGATGGGCTCGTTTAAAGAGGCAGAGGATCGTCTAAAGTTGCTCGAAGAAAAAGTTTCAGAAGTGACCCCTGCTTATTCCATAGATGATGTACGCCTTCGTATCAACCTGGCATTGCTGGCTCACCATAACCGCCAGTATGATATGGCTATGAAGACCTACATAAATGCTTTGGAGACCTTAAAAAGCCGGGAGAAGATTTCATTACCTGATTATAACCTGACGCTTCTCCTTCTGGGTGACCTTTATCTGGATATCATGAGAGAAGACCCTGACCAGGCAGGCAGGTTAGATGCTTTTTTGAACGCTGTGAAAGAGACGATAGAAGATGAATACTCCAAAAATCACAGTGCATACGCAGATATACTTCAACTGGAAGGCAGGTATAACCTTTTGATGGGCTCCTATAAAGAAGCTCTGGATGATTTCAAATTGGCAAATGAGATTTACCGGGACACGAAGGGCAGAAAAAGCTATGATTACCTGTCCACCAGTAGAATGATGGCTTTATGCCTGTGGAAAACAGGTGACCTTGACAAAGCTGAAGAACATTTGAGGACCCTTGCCACCAACTACCTTGATCTCAAATCTGAGCTTTTTTCCACGATGAGTGAGGTTCAGAGAGAAGCCTTTTGGAGACAGATCAAACCGCATGTTGACCTGTACTCTTACTTTGCCCTGGAAAATGCGGAGCGCTATCCTGAGTGGCTTGCTCCTGCACTGAATTTCAGAATTCAGACAAAGGGTTTGTTGTTTTCCTCATCCACACAACTTAGGAAAGCCATCAATGAAAGTAATGACCCTGAGTTACAGCGGCTTTTTAACGAATGGGTTATTTTACGGGAAGAACTGCTTATACAGTACAATCTGGATAACGCTGATCGCGATAAAAACTCCCTTAGTGAAACGGAGATAAAAGATGAGCTGGAAAAGGTAGAAAGAGCCCTTGCTAATTTTATCACTGCTCCTGATACGATCACATTTAGTGGCCTGAAAAACCGGCTGAGTCCTGGAGAGGCAATTATAGAGTTTGTCAAAATAGATAAGCACATCGATTACCTGGATACGGCCAGGTATTATGCGTTTATCATAAACTCAGAATCCGAAACTCCCAAAGTAGTAGGTCTGAATAAAGGGGATTTACTGGAGGACCAATTTTACAGCCAATACATTAATAGTATTAATTACCAGCTCGAGGATCTAAGGTCTTATGATAAATACTGGTCACCTTTAGCTAACTACCTGACCGGAATAGAGAAGGTTTACGTGGTAAATGATGGTATTTATAACCTCATCAATGTAGAAGGTCTTAAAAACGGCGAAGGCAAATACCTGGCTGAGAATTTTGAAATCATTTATCTAACAGACCTGAATCAGCCTAAAGCTGGTGCTAAAAGGTCGTCATTCAAAGAAGCTACCCTGATGGGCGCTCCACATTTTAATCACGAGGGTATTCCGTTGCTTCCCGGAGCTTTGATGGAAGTAGATGCCTTAGGTAAGATGTTGGAAACCAAAGGTTTTTCCACTTCTATTTACACGGACAGGTCTGCCACTGAAAAAAAACTGAGAGAAACGAGCGGGAAACAGGGTATCCTGCATTTAGCTACCCACGGATATTTTTTAGAAGATACGAATACCGGAGGTCCGTTGCATACCCTGGCAGAAAGACCCGACCTGCAGTCAGGGCTGATCCTTGCTGAGGCTAAGAGCGAACGACCCGTTTTTCAGGATTTGCATGACGGATTCTTTTCAGCTTATGAGGCTTTGAGCCTTAACCTCAGGGATATTGAGCTGGTTGTGCTAAGCGCCTGTGAGACCGGCAAAGGGAGCCTGGTGGTCGGGGAGTCCGTTCAGGGACTTGCAAGGGCTTTCAAGATAGCCGGAGCAGATTATGTGATCATGAGCTTGTGGAAGGTAGACGATGAAGCTACTCAGAAACTGATGAACGCCTTTTACCAGCTATGGACGGAAAATAATGACTTTCACGAAGCTTTCAGAACGGCTAAAAACGCACTGAGGAAGCAGTATCCCCATCCGTATTACTGGAGCGGGTTTGTTTTGCTGGAATAGCTATTTTTGGTTTTTTTATGGTGGGTGGGGAGGTTACGCAGCTTTCTCCTGGCGCAAGCTATGAGTTGGATCTTTGGGGCAGAATACGATACAGTGTGACCCAGCGGGCTTTGGTAAATGAGCAAAATGGCCATTTCACTCGGTTTTGGGGTCATTTTTGCCACCTCAATTATACTCGTCATAGTTCCCTGTTTATACCTGATCCTGGAGGACATAGTGCAAGCAATTAAGGGTAAACCTGCCCTGGATACCACTTAATGGGTTAGGTGTTATTACCTTATTCTTAAGATATTTTGTAATTTAATAGGGTACTACCGCTTTTTAGCCCGGAATGGAGATAAAACTTATTGATACGAAAGGTAAGTCGCAGAAGGAGATCAGAAAGTATCTGGAACAAGCCACTTTGGAAGTTCCCCTTATTTTTTTCAACCTGTCGGGTACTCACTTACAGTTTATTGAAAAACTCGATGACGCTGAGATAAAGTTAAACCGGGTTAAATTATCCTATGCTCAGGATATAAAACCCGGATGTGTATACCTGATATCTGCAGAACTTCAATTTTCTTTTAACGGCAAGTCAATAATACCTGATCAAAATCATTCTGATAAAAATGTAGATCTGGAAATTTTTGAAAACGAAGCAAAGCATCGCTACCTGATTGAAAGGAGCCGGGAGTTGATCTGCATTCACGAACCCGACGGAACGTACAAATATGTAAGTCCTTCTGTCAAGATGCTGACGGGGTATGATTCGGAGGATTTGATTGGCCAGGATCCTTATGATTACTTCCATCCGGATGATGTGAAACGTATCCACAGGGATTCTCATGACCCTGCTTTGAAAGGAGAAGCTACCAAAAATATTCAGTACCGGTTTAGGAAAAAAGACGGTAGTTATATCTGGCTAGACACCTATAACGAACCAATCAAAGACGAAAGGGGGAAGATTAAATCATTACTGACAGGGTCGAGGGATGTCACTGATCTTAAGAACACCGAATTACAACTCAAAGATAGTGATCAGCGGTTTCGAGGTATAGCAGACAATATTCCAGGGGTGGTCTATCTCTGTCACAACGACGAGACTTACAGCATGATTTACCTCAATAAAGAGGTGAAAAATATCACTGGATATGAAAAATCGGACTTCCTGAATGGTTCAATTAGCTTCGTGGATCTGTATCACCCGGATGATAAGGTAGAAATATTCAGAACGGTTGACAAGGCATTAGAAGAACGAAAACCATTTCATTTATCCTATCGGATCAGAAAAAAAGGAGGCACCAAGTGGGTTTGGCTTGATGAATATGGGCAAGGGGTATATGATGGTGATACGCTCCGAATGCTCGAAGGAATCATTCTTGATAGTACAGAGCACAGAATTGCTGAAAATAAGTTGCGGGTAAGAGAGGCTAACCTGAAAG
This sequence comes from Marinoscillum sp. HNIBRBA16962, assembly GCF_057801515.1. Classification (NCBI taxonomy): domain Bacteria; kingdom Pseudomonadati; phylum Bacteroidota; class Cytophagia; order Cytophagales; family Reichenbachiellaceae; genus Marinoscillum; species Marinoscillum sp. HNIBRBA16962. The sequence continues at coordinate 2,808,272 of NZ_CM173603.1, forward strand.
CTATATTTGAGAGCACTAACAGTATCATTGGATTATTTGATACCAATAAACGTCTTATAGAGTTTAACCAATCCTTCAAGAAATATGCAATGCAAACATCGGGTCTGGTATTATCTCATGGGATGGATCTGATGGATAAGATAGATCCTGATCTGGCAAAGACATTTAGTGAGAATCAGGATAGGGCTTTAAAAGGGGAAAAATTTAAAGTAACCCAGGAGTATATCACATCTGCCGGGACTTTTTATTTTCTTGCAGCATATAATCCCATCTATCAGGACGACAAAATTATAGGGACTTCCCTGTTTATTGAAGACATTACCAGGTTGCGCGAATCTCAGAAAAAGCTGGAGAATTATACGCACAACCTGGAGCAACTGGTTCAGGAAAGGACCAAAGAGCTTGAACAAAAAAATGAAAAACTTCAGGAGGGGAATTTGAAGCTGGAAAAAGCCATTAAAAACCTGAAGTCTACCCAGGCGCAGTTGATCCAGACTGAGAAAATGGCATCTGTTGGGGTGTTAGCTGCCGGAATAGGCCATGAGATCAATAATCCTCTCAACTTTATTCAAAACGGATGTTCAGGATTGATGCAAGAACTAAAGCACCAGAATGGTGATATAGAAAAGTTGAAACCCTTTTTTGATATCATCAATGATGGTGTGAGACGAGCAAGTCAGATTGTAAAAAGCCTTGGACACTTTAGCCGACAGGTAAAGTCTATGAATGAAAAATGCAGGTTACATGCAGTGATTGATAACTGCCTGGTTATGCTTGGTGCCCGATTACGGTATCACGCGGAGGTGAAGAAAGACTACGCACCGGAGGATCTGATAATCATAGGGAATGAAGGCAAACTACATCAGGTCATTCTCAACTTACTGTCCAATGCAGAGCAGGCTATTGAAGATGAAGGTACCATCACTATCTCGACTAAGCGTTCGAAGAAAAATGGAGTGGTGGTAGAGATAATGGATGACGGCATAGGGATTCCCAAGGAGCACATGGATAAGATCAGCGATCCGTTCTTTACGACTAAGGAACCGGGAGAAGGGACCGGTTTAGGATTGTTTATTGTCTATTCTATTGTGAAAGAGTTTAATGGTAGGGTAGAAGTGACCTCCAAACCCCAAAAAGGTACTACATTTACGTTACATTTTAGCGGGGAACAATAATGGTTGAGTATCCAAATATTACTATCTTATACCTGGATGACGAAAAGGATAACCTTTTTGTCTTTGAAGCTAATTTCAACAGGCTTTTTCAGGTCATTACGTCTTCATCTCCTATCGAAGCTCTTGAGACTCTCAAAAAGCATCATAATGAAGTTACTGCAGTGATCAGTGATATGCGTATGCCTAAAATGAATGGTGTGGAATTTATCAAAAGGGCGAGAGAGAAGCACAATGACATTTGCTATTACATCCTCACAGGTTTTGGGTACAATGATGAAATCCAACAGGCTATTTCTGACAAGGTGGTTGAAAGGTATTTCACAAAACCCTTTGATGTTGAAGAGATTAAAAAAACCGTATTGCAGGGAGTAAACCTCTCAGATTGACCCTGACCAACCTATCTAAAACCTTAATCGATAAATTTATTAGCATTTTCTTGCAAAAGAACGTAACCTTTTTTACTGTTGCAGTGTATTAGTTACATAGTACACTAGTTGAACGCTAAGAAATGATAGACATTCGGGATGTTTCATATAGCTACAGAAAGAAAAGACCTGTGTTTAGCGGGCTGAATCTTGAGCTACAGTCAGGTAATATCTATGGCCTTCTGGGTAAAAACGGAGCAGGGAAGTCCACCTTACTGAAAATCATGTCTGGTCTGCTGTTTCCTCAGAATGGCGAACTAGAGGTTGTGGGTTTCCGTCCAAAAGATCGATCTCCTCACTTTCTGGAAGAGATCTACATGGTAAATGAGGAGTTTTATTTACCGCCATACTGCATTGACCGGTTTATAGATTTATACAGTCCATTTTATTCGAGGTTTGATCACGACGCTTTAAAAGATCATTTGAATGAATTTCAACTTGACTATAACCAGAAGCTATCAGACCTTTCTTACGGACAGAAGAAGAAATTCTTACTATCATTCGGACTTGCTACAGATTGCAGGCTTTTGATATTAGATGAACCTACGAATGGGTTGGATATCCCTTCGAAGAGTAAATTCCGAAAGGTGGTGGCCAGTGCTATTCATGATGAAAGGACATTTGTTATTTCTACTCATCAGGTTCGGGATATGGAAAACCTCATTGATCCCATCATCATTTTGGACGAGGGAGAGATTGTTTTTTACCAGAATAATGAGGCAGTTGCAAAAAATATAACCATCAGCAGAGAAAAGGACCTTCCGGATGATGACCTGTTGATTTATTCAGAGCCTCACCTGGGAGGGTATACGGTTGTTAAGAAAAACCAGGGTCGGGAAGAGTCACCGGTAAATCTGGAGATGCTCTTCAATGCAGTAGTCAGTAGTAAAGAAAAGATCTTCGAAATCTTTAAAAAAGATTAGTCAACAATGAAATGAGCATGATGCCGGGACGCGTAGTCTCAACCCAGATATTGAGAACAACAACTGGGTATGATCAAAATTGGGTGGGGCACGCCTAGTGGCAAACAGCCTACGCGGCTCGGCTGATTTCATCAATTTGAAACACATGAAAAGTAACTTTTTCGATATCAGGAGATTTTGGTTATTTCTTAGGCTGGAGCTTTATAAGAGCCGGAAGGGGATCGCTATGGTTATCGCGGTTACTTTCGGGATGCTCTTTTTTATGGGTTTGCTCCTGAGTCTTCTGGTTGAGCAACATACCACTGTTTTCCAACACGAAGATGGATATGCTTTTACATTGATTGCCGGAGGTCTTGTGGTGAGCAGTCTGGCTTTCCATGATCTGGGTAACGTCCTTAAAAGATATAATTATCTGCTGTTGCCGGTTTCGGCATTTGAAAAGTTTTTATGCATGTGGTTGCTCACTACAGTAGGGTGGGTAGTCGTTTACACCATCATTTTTACGATATATACCTGGCTGGCTAACCCACTGGGGGAAATGATATTCAGTAAGGTCACTTTCCTGGATTTTAATCCCCTGCAAGCCTCCACGGTAACATTTATCAAAATTTACATTGCTTTACAGGGTATTTTTCTTGTTGGCGCTGCTCATTTCAAAGGATACGTTTTCCCAAAGACCTTTCTTGTACTTATTCTGTTTATTGCCTTTTGTGGTACCCTGATCTATTTTTCTCTCAAGGATATTTTCCTGGGAGATCATTATTGCGTTATCCTGGATGATGGAAATGTAGATTGTGGACTGATAAATGCATTTGTAGTACATCCCATATGGGGTATCATCCAGGGGTTTTTCTGGTATGTGCTTGCGCCTCTTACATGGGGTGTTGCTTATTTGGGGCTTAAAGGGCAGGAGGTGTAGTATGGAGTTTAGCGACAACCAGCCTATATACCTACAGATTGCAGATCTGTTTTGTGAAAACATTTTATTACGAAAATGGAACGAGGGTGATCGGATACCCTCTGTGAGAGAGATGGCTGTACAAACTGAAGTTAACCCAAACACGGTGATGAGAACATTTAATTACCTGCAGGAAAAAGGTATTATTTACAATAAAAGGGGTATTGGGTATTTTGTCTCGGACAATGGATTTGAAAAGACCCGGGACCTTAGGAAAGAAGATTTTGTACGTCAGGAACTACCCAGGATCTTCAAAGAAATGAAGCTTTTAAACCTGGATCTCACCGATATAAAAAGATATTACGAAAACTATTTAAACAGCGAAGCTCATGCAGATAAGTAAAAAGATATTGATCTCAATCGGCGCTGTTTTAATCATATTTCTGGTTACCAGTCTGATCATACTGAGAGTGGACTTACAAAAGGTAGCAGATGATTATAAGCCTATAGAATATGGAGAAATCGTTACAGAGCCGTTTCAATCGCTTGATTTTTCAAGTAACTGGTCTGTAGAATTGATACAGGGCCGGGTGCAGGAGGTGGAAGTAGGAAACCTCAAACAACTCGACTCAGATTTTAAGATAGAAAACAAAGATGGAATGTTGATGTTCCGTATTGATTCAGCGTATCAGGCTGATAAGATTAAGGTAAGAGTCACGACTCCCAGGGTTAAGCTCATTCGGGCAAAAGGGAATACGGACATTTTCTTGAAGTCTTTTCAATCAGATTCTGATTCAACACAGGTTTTTCTGGAGGATAGTGTATGGTTCAAAACGTTCGGCAATAAGCTGATCAGACTATCGATCAAAACCTCCGGTAATTCCAGGTTAGAATTTATCAGAGACCCAATGGAGTAATGTATAACATAAGTTAAATATTATGATTTAACCAATCTGAACTTTTATCTAGGAAAGCTTAATGAGTAAGTAACACTAAGCCATTTTGAACTGCTATTTGGCAAGCTTGTGCTGAAAGTACAATGAGAAAAGTACGTCCGGACAATTATAACAAGCTTGATTCGCTAAAAATTGCAATGAGATACCTATGCTCAATAATTAATAAAAAATATAACATAAACTAAGCAGAATATAAACCGCTAATTATTTTAAAAAATGAAACACACATTTTTAACAGGATTACTATGTCTTTTCGGGATGGTTGGGTACGCTCAAAACTATAGTCAAACAGTGCGAGGTACAATCACCGATGCAGATAGTCGATCGCCGCTGATAGGGGCTACCATAGTGGTAGCGAATACCGATCCGGTAATTGGTACTATAACTGATGTTGATGGTTCTTTCAGGCTGGAAAAGGTTCCGACCGGCAGGATCACCCTTCAGCTCTCTTATGTGGGCTATGAGCCAAAAGTTATCCCCAATATACTGGTTAACTCTGGTAAAGAAGTAGTGCTGGACCTGGATATGATAGAGTCAACAACCAAAATGGAAGAGGTTGTTGTCACAGCCAATAAAAACAAAGGTGAACCACTTGATGAAATGGCTATTATAAGTTCCAGATCTATTTCCCCGGAGGAGACCAGTCGCTACGCCGGAGGATTCAATGATCCTGCAAAGATTGTTTCAAACTTTGCGGGAGTGACAGCTACGCAAGATGGTAGCAATGATATTATTGTGAGGGGTAACTCTCCTAAATATGTACAATGGCGACTGGAAGGAGTGCCAATAACCAATCCAAACCATTTTGCTGACCAGAGCGCAGTAAGTGGCTCGGTGAGCACCCTAAACAACAATATGCTGGCCGCTTCGGATTTTTATACCGGTGCCTTTACTCCTGAACACGGCAATGCTTTATCCGGAGTGTATGATGTGAGGCTGAGAACAGGTAATAACGAGAAGCAGGAAGCGGTTTTAGGTGTAGGCCTTCTCGGGACAGATCTGACAGTGGAGGGGCCTTTTAGTAAGTCATATAATGGTTCATACATTGTTAACTACCGCTATTCTACCGCAGCTGTGCTGGATAAAGTAGGAGCGCTTCCTGATGAGGTCAACGGAATCCCGAAATTCCAGGATGCTTCCTTTAAGGTGGTATTACCCACTAAGAAATCTGGTTCTTTTTCTCTGTTTGGATTGACAGGGTTGAGTGATATCCTGTTTGAAGATGTATCACCATCCATATGGGAAACTCCCGGAGACAGAGGCATGCAGCAGCAGATTACGGAAGATTATGAAAAAGGCGCTTATTTGCTGAATACCGGACTCAACCATTCCATAAACCTCAGCAAGGATAGCTATTTAAATACAACTATAGCTTACTCCAGAGAAGGGATTGATGATGATGTGTATGAGCACATGGTCTTAAAACTTTACGATGAGGACGGGGAGTTTATCAGGGATTCCACCGTGAGCGAAAATACCAATTTCAAAAGCCGTTTAGTTCGGTCTACCTACCAGGGAGCGGTGAACTATCATCACAAACTGGATGCAAAGAACAAGCTTCAGGTCGGTACCAGATATGCCCTCTATGATTATTCTTTTAATCAGAGTCATTATGTAGAAGACCCATCTGACAGGGTTACATTGGTGGATTTTGATGGAAGTATAAGTACCCTGAATAATTTCATCAGTTGGAAGCACCGTGTCAATGATGACATCACGATTGTGTCGGGCCTTCACAACATGAATGTGCTCTACAACAATAAGAGCACGCTGGAACCCAGGCTGGCCATTAATTGGCAACTAAACCCTACAAGTACGCTGAGTGCAGGCTATGGGAATCACAGTACCATGGAGGCTGTTCACAACTACTTCACGAAAATAGAAAGGGAGGATGGTTCGATTATCGAGCCTAATAAAGATCTGGGGTTGCTGAGAGCCCATCACTATGTACTTGGTTATGAAAACAGAATTACGAACAATGTAAGAGCCAAAGTAGAAGTATACTATCAAGACCTTTACAACCTACCCGTTGAGAACAGTGATACTAGCCTGTATGCCACCATCAATGAGGGACTTGAGTTTCGCTATGTAGACCTGGTCAATAAAGGGACCGGTAGGAATTATGGAGTAGAACTAACCGTAGAGCGTTTTTTTAGTGACAACTACTACTTCCTGGTCAATGGGTCACTTTTCGAGTCAAAATATACCCCGCTGGATGGGGTAGAACGCAACACGCAGTACAGTAGCGAATACCTGGTGAATGTCCTTTTTGGAAAGGAATTTACCGGGCTGGGTAAGAAGGATAACCAGACACTGGGGCTAAATGCCAAGGTGTATTTTGGTGGAGGTCGTAAGATCATCCCACTACTCAGAGATGAGCAGGGAAAGCTGGCGGTTGACCCTGAAGAAGGACAGTTTTGGGATTATGATAAAGCCTATGAGACTTCCCTGGATGACCTGCATATGGTCATTGTATCGGCAAGCTATAAGTGGAATAAGCCCAAAGCGACTCATGAGCTATTTGTCAATCTGGATAATATCACCAATACCCGGGGGAATATCAGAGAATTTTATGATGAAGACGAACCCGACAATGTGGGCAATATGTCTCAATTCGGGTTGTTCCCCAACCTGATGTATCGGGTATATTTCTAATCTATACGACACTGATTTTTAATGAATAAACTCAAAATAATAGAACAATGAAAAAGTCAATAATTAATCCATTAGTTATCATTCTTATTGCAGGATTAACTTCATGTGGTATCAATAATGCGTATTTGCTAAACCAAAACCAAAACAGCACTCAGGTACACTTGTCTGAAAAGAATTACCAGGTGGTGGAGAAAGTATCCGGAAGTGCTGATGTCTCTTATGTTCTGATCTTTGGTGGGGCAGGCAAGAAAAAGCTTTTTGATAATGCCTATTCGGACATGGTAGACAAAGCGAATCTATCAGAAGGATCCCGTGCTTTGGTTAACCTGGTTACGGAAGAGCATGTGGGAGGACTGCCACCATTCTTCACCAGGCGTACGGTGACAGTTAGTGCTCATGTGGTGGAATTCACAAAGTAAAATCAACTGATATACAGAAAGTTATATTCATTTATTTAATCCAAAAAAAACAAAGTTATGAAAAGCGCAGAACATAAAATGTCTACCGGTTCGGGTCCGAGTTGTGTTTACTTCCTGGGACTTGTAGGGTCCAGCGTCTACTTTATTTCTACAGCCACAAGCTTTTGGGGAGGTGTATTAGGTTTTCTCAAAGCCCTTGTATGGCCGGCCTTCCTGGTTTTTGAAGGGTTTAAGCAGCTGGGAGCATGAGTATCACGGCTGAGCGATCTGTTCGTACTGAAAAGCAGCTCCGGGGAGATCGGTTCCTGGAGCTGGCTGCTCAACTTTGGTTTGGAGTTGCTATTATTGGTCAGGGCTTATTTGTATTCCACGTTATCCATTTTTATGGAGGTACGGCTTTAAGTGGCGAGTTAGCCAGATGGAATGAGATCCTTTACCATGGGTGGATCAATGGTGATACAATGGGAAACGTAGCGTTGGCTGCTCACCTGATCTTGGCGGTTATTATTATCGTAGGCGGGGCATTCCAACTGATTCCATATACTCAGATAAAAGCGAGAACATTTCATCGCTGGAATGGGAAGATATATTTGTTTACTGCCATAGTGATCAGTCTTTCAGGTCTTTATATGATCTTCGTTCGTGGAGTGGTAGGAGGCACTTTCATGGCCATTGGCAATACCCTCAATGCCTCACTTATCATGCTAAGTGCAATTGTTGCCGGGTATTTTGCCATGAAACGAGAGATCCTGAATCACAGAAGGTGGGCTTTGAGGCTTTATGTTTTAGCTGCTGGTGTGTGGTTTTATCGTGTAGGGTTTGGCTTTTGGATATTGATCAATCAGGGAGCTCCCGGTCATACCGATGCTTTTGACGGACCTTTTGACATCTTCCTGGCCTTTGCACATACATTGCTTCCGGTGGCATTGCTCGAGATCTATTTAAGAGTGAAGGATGGAAAGTCAGAACTTCAGAAGAAGCTGGCTGCTACGGGGCTTTTAGCGCTAGCCACTGCCATGGGACTCGGGATCTTTATGGCTACTATGGTCTTTTGGTTACCTAAATTATAATCATATGGAAACAACTTACTTAACAAAACGCAATACCAAGATAGTCGGACTATTGTATTTGGGTATCACCATCACAGGTATTTATACTGAGTATTTGTGAGAGGGTCATTAAGATAAAACCATTGAAATTATGGAAGTACTTGTTTTCAAAACCGATATTAGTTCAATGATGAAGGTCAATATTCTGGCTTATGCATTAGATAATCACCCGGTCATTCGGGATTGGTTTGTGGACATAGACGATGTAGACAATGTGCTTCGTATTGAAACAAACGGAGCATTAAACGAAATAGATGTGAAAAAATTAATTAACTCATGGGGGTTTTCATGCGAAGACCTTCCCGACTAAAATGTGATAAGAAATGAAAGCGATATATTTTGAAAAATACGGTTCCCCGGAAAACCTGGAAATCAGGGAGGTAGAAAAGCCAAAGCCTAAAGATGATGAAGTCCTGATCAAGGTACGTGCTGCATCACTTAATCCCTATGATTGGCATCACTTGAGAGGCATGCTCCCCATCAGGTTAGGTATGGGATTATTCAGAGCAACAAAAAACAATATCCTTGGAGCGGATGTAGCTGGTCTGGTAGAAGCCGTTGGTAAAGATGTAAAGCAGTTTAAACCCGGAGATGAGGTTTTTGGCGAGGTGGGATATGGGGCTCTTGCGGAGTATGTATCTGCCTCCGTAAAAGGACTGGCTTTAAAGCCACAAACAGTTTCCTTTCCGGAAGCGGCATCCATACCTATGGTAGGTTTTACCGGGCTGCAGGGATTGAGGTACCATGGTCAGCCTGAAAAAGGTCAGCACATTTTGATCAATGGCGCCTCCGGAGGCATTGGTACGATATCCGTGCAGTTGGCTAAATACTTTGGCGCAGAAGTGACGGGAGTGAGTAGTACCTCCAAAGTAGAGCTGGTTCGTTCGCTTGGCGCGGATCACGTGATTGATTACATGAAGGAGGAGCTCATCGGACAATATAACCTGGTGATGGATAATGTTGGAAATCTCCCCTTATCCAAAATCCGCAGCCTGCTGAAGCCAGGTGGAAAAGTGGCTGTAACTGGTTATACCAATTATAAATTACTGATCCAAACTATGATGTTTGGAGGGAAGCGTATAAAAATGGTTCCGGCCAAACCAAACCCGGAGGATCTCAGGTTTCTGGGAGAGCTGATGGGAGACGGAAAGATAGAAGCTGTAATTGAAAAAATATATCCAATGGAAGAAGCCTCGAAAGCTATGGAAAAGGTAGCTTCACGGCATGTAAGAGGCAAAGTGGTCATACAGATCAGTAATTAAATGAAATATTACCTGTTGACGTTTCTGCTTTTTCGGGTTGCTGAGGTTACAGCTGCTATTAGTGGTATCACGGTAGATAGGGATACGGAAGAGCCGCTGCCATTTACCAGCATTGCTGTCTCAGGAAAATCCTTTGGTACGGTGTCCAATGCGGAAGGTTACTTTGTGCTCAATCAAAAAAGCCTAACAGCAGAAGATACGTTATTGTTCAGTCATGTCGGCTATGAGACCCTAAGGATCTCGGTCTCAGAGTTGGCAGGAAATAAAAAGATCTACCTGGTTCCAGCGGCAATTTCTCTGAGTGAGGTAGCTATTTACTCAAAGGATCTTACCCCGGAAGAAATTCTGGAGAAGGTCAGGGATAACTATTCTGATAATCATCCGGTTACAAACTCCGGGAGGAAGCTTTTCCTGCATAGGTTTGAGAAGGCCCGGTTTCCAAAAGAAAACAAACTGGTATTAAATGAATCTGATTTTGTTGGCCTGGATGAGGCGACTTTCAATCAGCTTTTCCGCCAGCTACCGGATGAATTCGTTGAATATCAGGATGTGGTCCTTGATTGGTTTCAGTATGATGCTGAAGATAAGCTTGTACCGGAGCAGGCCATTTCTCTGGAAGAAGGATCAACCAAAGCCCTGCAGCGGGAGTTTGAGAAGGAGCTGAGCGACTTTTTTGAGGATATTGAAAGGACAAACAGGGATGAGGAAACCTACTATAAGTTCCGTACAGGGATCTTAAGTATGAAAGCTGACGATACCCTGGATTCTACCGGTCTGACCCAGGATGATTCCACCTTGTACAAAGTACCTGCAAATCAGGTATCAGGAACGATACGTTTTCTCCTGAATGATTATGGGAGGCTTGGTAAAAACTGGGAGTTCATTACAGATCCAAATAAGTATCGTTTTAGGAGAGAGGAGCTGACGGTAGTAAATGATGAGCTTGCCTATTGTTTGTCCTTTTCGCCAAAGAAGAGAGGCCTTTTTCAGGGAAAGCTTTACGTAAGCATGTCAACTTATGGTGTTTTAAGACTGGATTTTAAATACGCATCAGGTAAAAGCAGTGAGAATATTCAGCTTTTTGGTGTTGGTCATTCCATGAAATATAAGGAAGGACATATTCTGTTTGAAAGGGGTGAGCGGGGATATCACCTGAAATACATTTTTGCCAGACAGCAGGAAAGAGCTCACATCGCAAGAGATTTTAGTGTGATGAAAAAGGAGAAGCGGTTTTTATGGGACAAGACCCTGAATGAGATGGAATTTACGGTGGACATGCGCTTTGACATGGATAACTCATGGGAGCTATTGGTCCTGGGGGCGACCCCATTATCTCAGTCAGTTTTCAGCAAAATAGATCCACCACGACTGATCCCTTTTAAAAAAGAATATGTCTATTCTCCCGAAATGTGGGAAAACAGGACGGTTATAGCGCCTACGGCAGAGTTGTTGAAGTTTAGTAGAAAATCTATCGAGTGACCATTATTCGGTTTTTCAGCTTGATTCCGTAACTTTCCACAGTTTAGAATCAAAACCATTTTTTAACGACCGGATCATGCGACTAAAACCTGTTTTATTACTGCTTCTTATTGCACTTACTAGCCTTTCCTCACTGTTTGCTCAAACCTACACCCCAACCAAAGAAAACCTCGAAAACCGGGAGTGGTTCCAGGATGCAAAATTCGGGATGTTTATCCACTGGGGTGTTTATTCAGTGCTGGGTGTACAAGAGTGGGTTATGGAAACCCAGAAAATTGATAAGGCTACTTACCAGAAAGTGGCCACCTTTTTCAATCCTACTGAATTTAATGCTGAAGAATGGGTGGTGATGGCCAAATCAGCCGGGATGAAGTACATCACGATCACATCCAAGCATCATGATGGCTTTGCCATGTTTGACTCTAAACTTACCGATTGGGACATTATGGATCGTACGGTCTACAAAAAGGATGTACTCAAGCAGCTGGCGGAAGCATGCAGAAAACATGATATGAAACTTTTCTTTTACTATTCTCAGCTGGACTGGTATCAGAATGATTACTATCCAAGAGGCCGAACCGGTCACAGTACTGGCAGGCCCGATTCCGGAGATTGGGATGCCTATATTGATTATATGAATGGCCAGTTGTCTGAGCTTTTAACCAATTATGGGGATATTACAGGTATCTGGTTTGATGGCTGGTGGGATAGAAAGGAGGCCGACTGGCGTTTGCAGGAGACCTATGAGCTGATCCATTCACTGCAGCCGGCAACCATGATCGGTAGCAATCATCACCAGGCTCCAAAGCCGGGAGAAGACTTTCAGATGTTCGAAAAAGATCTGCCAGGGCATAATACGGCTGGTTTTAGTGGAGAATCCAAGATTGGACAACTTCCATTGGAAACTGCAGAAACCATGGCACAACGATGGGGCTTTTCGCTTCAGGATAAGGCTTATAAATCCTCGGACGAGCTTATCCGGTATTTGGTGAAAGCGGCCGGGTACAACAGCAACTTCCTCTTAAATGTAGGGCCCATGCCCAATGGTAAGATCCAACAGGAATTTGTAGATACGCTGAAAGTGGTAGGAAAGTGGACCGATAAGTATGGCGAGACCATCTACGGCACAAGAGGTGGACCAATCGATCCGCAGGTGTGGGGGGTAACTACACAGAAAGCCAACAAGGTGTATGTGCACATCCTTGACTGGGCGGATGATAGTTTTCTGCTTCCGATCCTTGATGGTCAGGTAAAGAGTATCGTGGCTTTTGAAAGTAAAAAACCATTGTCTTATAAGGAAACTGCGTACGGCACGGTAATACAGTTGCCGGTAGCAGGTTTTAACGGGCCTGACAGGGTGCTTGAGGTGACGTTAAAGTAATTGCCTTTTGATTACTTTTCATTTAAATTATACAAAATGTAGAATTTATTAAACTATTTTAATATTCAACCGTATCAATTACTGGTCAATAAAGGAAGTGTAACTTTAAAAATAGCCAGTTATGAAAAAGTTAATAGCACTATCCGCCTTTTTATTGATTATAGTTTTTACTACTCAAGCGCAATACAATTTTGCCGTAGGTATTCGCTCCGGCGGTACCTCAGGCATTACCCTAAAGTCAATTACTTCTTCTCATTCTGCAGTAGAAGGTATTATAGGGTTTTGGAATGACGGACTCTCCGTAACAGGTCTTTATGAGAGACATCCCAATGCTTTTGATACACCGAATCTCCATTGGTTGTTTGGTGTAGGAGCTCACGCCACCTTTTATGATGCCAGGTACAGAGGACCAGGTGATCCTGCGTGGTATTATGAAGGTCCCAGGGATATCAATGATGGAGATCTTGGCCTTGGCATTGATGCCATGGCTGGGCTGGAATACAAGATCCCTCAAATACCTTTAGCATTCAGTTTGGAAGTAAAGCCATTTATCGAGTTTACCACCGCTGATTACGTATGGCTATCTCTGGACCCCGGTTTGGGCGTCAAATTGGCTTTTTAGAAAGCAGAATATCCAGTTTCTTTAAATTTAAACACCAAGAGCCATGATTTTAAATATGAAGAGGTATATCCAGTTCCTTTTTATCGCGTCGTTATTGTTTATTGTGATAGGACTGGTGACCGGGAAGATATCTACGGAGAGTTTTACTTATATCTCACTTACCGAGTCCTTTTTAGCAATACTACAGATACTGATGATCGTAGTGATTTTGATGCTGGGTATTGCTATATCCATTCCCGCATTGATCATCGACCTGCTTTTACTATTTATTGGTATGAGCTTTCCAGTCGTTGGCAGCATATGGAATGTGATCTGGGACCAGGTGACCATGGGATGGTTTTGGGCCAGCACTAGTGGTTCTTCAATCTTTTTCTCATCATTAGCGTTAGCCATAATCTCGTATTTTGGTATGAGAAGACGATAAAGAAGGACCAGGGTTGGGCCGGGCATTTATTTGCCCGGTCTTGATCAGTATTTTTGGCGATTGTGTGAAAAACGATAATGGAATCTATGGTTTGATTTGTTCTCTTTCTGTACCAATTTTATTACCATGAGGAGACTGATCTATCCCTTATTCATTTCGCTTTTTTTAGTCACATTTATCGTAAAAGGCCAAAATCTTTATGTAACTACCTTAATTGACTCCATAAAGGGTAGTGGAGGGCTTACCACTGATCATCAGGGAAACCTGTACATCAGTGATTTCGGGCCTATGCTGGGCAATCCGGAATCGTCTACCAGTATCTACAAATTGGATATCAGGACTGGGGAGCTTACAGAATATGCCTCGGGTTTTCTGGGCGCTTCAGGATCTTTTCTTGATGATCAGGGGGTGTTTTATCAATCCAATCCATTCGGTCATAGAATTAGTAGAATTTCCCCTGATGGAACCGTAGACCTTGAGTGGGCTCAAGGTAGTATAAAGACTCCCATAGGATTGGAGCGAGACAAAGACGGTAATGTTTATGTCTGCAATTGCGGATTGAATAACATCGGAAAGATATCTTCTGAGGGGAAATATGCGGTATTTGCTGGATCTGACCTGTTTAAATGCCCGAATGGCCTTACTCAGGATGATGCAGGTAACTTATATGCCTGTAATTTCTCTGACGGGAAGGTTTTAAAGATCGATAAATCGGGTGCCGTTTCACTGATAGCTGAACTTCCCATTCTGGATGGTGAGTCCAGGGATGTTGGGAATGGTCACCTGATTTGGAAAAATGGTTGGCTCTTTGTGGCCACCATTGGTGCTGGTGAAATTTACAGGGTGGGCCCTGAAGGCAAAACTCTAAAGATTGCAGGACAGTCATTTGCCTTTACCAATCAGGATGGTATAGCTTCTGAAGCCACATTTAATAAACCCAATGGGATCACTGCAAGTATAACAGGTGACACCTTATATGTGGCTGTTTCCGGGGATTCCTGGGAAGAAAATCCGTTATCATTGCATCCTGTAAGTATCCGAATGATCACAGGAGTTTGTTCTTTGCCGGATAGTAATTGTGATTAGCACATCTTACAACGGGGGAGAAGATCACACTAAGGGGTCATGGTTAGTTGCTGTTGGCTCTGGCCTCTGTGCGTTCCTTCCTTCTTTTCTCTCTCACTTTTCGTCGCTTTTTCTTTTTGAGCTCTTTGTCTTTGATCAAAACAGTCCGGACGGATATGCCTACCTGGCCCTTGTACCAATTTTCTCGCCCAATAATGTTGATATTTGGTTTGTAGTCCAGGGACACATTTAAACCCAACAATGTCAGCTCCGCACCCACCATCAAATCCACTCCAATGGTTTTGTTGCCATAAGTCGTGATTACTTCCCGGCTGATGGGTTGTTGGGAGATCGATTCTTCGTCACCAAATGAAACCCCCGTTCCCGTAAATACATTTAAGCGCCTGGTGATGAGCGGAATGTGGTGCTTGATTAACCCATGAGCCGAAGTGTTTCTGGTCAGGTCAGACTGAAGGATACCTTCAATGGTCGTATACTTCAATATTCGCTGCCCCAGGGTGAGTCCTATCGTCCTGTAGCGGTCGTTTCCTAGTCTGAGGCCAAAGGTGGTGCCATACTTTTGTGCGGAGAGGTTATGACAACTCAGGAAACCAAATACAATTAAAACGTAAATCTTGCCCATGTTGCGTGCCTTTTTCAGATAAGGCACAACGAACAGATCCTTAAAATGGTATGCAAAAAAGAGTAGAACTTAAAGAGCAGGTTCTCCCAGTTGACTTAGGTATTGGTTTTTTACTTCCTCAAATGCAGGAATATTTTCCTCGGAAACATCCTCCCGTCTGGGAAAATCAAAATCAAGCGGATCTCGTTGCTTGCCCTTGTACCATACTCTCAGACAGAGGTGCGGACCTGAGGATAATCCGGTAGATCCTACTTCTCCAATTTTCTGACCGGCTTTGACCGGTTTACCTACAGCCACCGTAGAATCGATTTTAGAAAAGTGCAAATATTGAGTAGTGAGATCTTCGGTGTGTTTGATTTTCACAAAGTTGCCATTGGCCCGGCCATACCGGGCTTCCAGCACTATACCGTCAAAAGGAGCTTCTACCGGTGTGCCGGTCTCAGCTTCAAAGTCCATACCCAGGTGAGAGCGATAGGTTCTTCGTACCGGATGGAATCTTTTCCTGTCATACAGGGAAGTAATGAGGTCAAACTGAAGAGGAGCGTGGCTTAGGTTCTGTCCGTTTTGGTCAAAATATTCTATTCCGTCTCCATTGTCAAAAGCAAATCCCCGGTATTCGCTTCCTTCATGTGTAAAGGTGGCGGCCAGAACATTTCTACTTCCTATCAATCGTTCATCCACAAAAGCCTGCTCATACAACACATCAAAGGAATCGCCTTCCCTGAGGTTGTTGAAGTCAATTTTCCAGGCAAAAATGCTGAGAATTTTATCAGCCAGGTCTTCCGGAGCACCGGCTTTCACTACGCTTTCAAACAATGAAGAATTAATAACTCCATGTATTCGTTCAATCTCCACGGCCACATCTTTCTCTACAATAGCCGCTTCACCTTTTTCCAGGTCAATTTCCAGTGGCCGCTGAATATCCATCTCATAAACAAACCGTACAGGCTCTTTTTTCTCCTTTGAGTAAAATACGTGATAAGGAATACCGACCTTAAATTCAGCCGGATCAAAAATACGGTATAGCTGTCTGTTGATCTGGTTTACCCTTTGTGAGGGGAGGCCCATAGATTTGAGGATATCGTTAAAAGTGTCTCCGTACTTTACCGTAAAACGTTTTACAATTAAGGAGGTGGTTGTGGATGGGACGTAAATCGTATCTTTTACAGGTGGCTTGGGCCAGAGGGGTGGAACTGCGGTTCCAGCATAAAAACGATCAGCAGATAATTCGCTTTTAGGTTCATCGGGAAATATGGCCCAGGCCATTATAACGACCAGGGAAAATAAGAAAATGACGGTTATTCGCTTCACTAGCTTAAAATTCCCTGCAAAGGTATAGAAGTTTCAAACATATGGTAATCTGAACAGGTAAAGATTGTTAATTAAGTGGGCTTCATGAATGCATGATGCCTTTGAAAACTGCCTTGTACCTTGTAAATCCCCAGCTTATTTATCTAAATATCCGTACTATCCCAATTTGTTTCTAAGTTCGCCTGGCAAAACAAAATCACTGGAATGCATAAAAATGTTTGGATACTCACCATCGCTCAGGCTTTTATGATGTCCCTGAACTCCCTCAATGTATTTGTGGGAGGACTTGTGGGCAACCGGATTGCTCCTACGGAACGCCTGGCCACATTGCCTGTAGCAAGCATAGTGGTAGGAATGGCATTGGCGACAGTGCCTATGTCTATGCTGATGAAAAAGATCGGAAGAAAGAAGACTTTCTTGCTCGTGGCCTTATATTCCGTAATAATTGCTCTATGTGCCGCTTATGCCATTTCCATTGAGCACTTTTACCTGTTTTCCTTTTTTACGCTTTTGCTGGGCGTCACCAGCGCCTGCCTCATGCAGTTTCGGTTTGCGGCTATGGAGAGTGTGATCCCGGAGCGTGTACCCAAAGCTGCTTCATTTGTGCTGCTGGGGGGAATAGCAGCGGCTTTTATCGGTCCTGAAGTTGGGCTCTGGGGCCGGGATTTGCTACAGTCAGCGTTCAGTGGTTCATATCTTCTGCTTGCAGGGCTGTTTGTGATCGGATTTGCCGTATTGATCTTTTATGAAAATACCGAGCTGCCGGAAGAAAAAAATGATGCTCCACAGCGTACATTGAATGAAATAAGTCGTCAGCCGGTTTTTTGGACGGCCGTCCTGGGAGCTACTGTTGGCTATGCAGTGATGGTTTTTATCATGACTGCTACACCTGTAAGTATGCATGTGATGGATAATCATTCGCTTGCAGATACCAAATGGGTGATCCAAAGCCACATTGTAGCCATGTTTTTGCCATCGCTGATTACCGGTGGACTTATTAAAAGGTTTGGTGTAGCTAAGGTAATGGTAGCAGGGCTTTTTGCTTATATGCTCTGTTTTGGCTTTGCCATATCAGGCCACATGATCCACCACTATTGGCTGGCTCTTATCCTGCTGGGTGTAGGTTGGAATTTTATGTTTGTAAGCAGCACTGTCTTATTACCTCAGGCTTACAAGGCCGGAGAGCGATACAAAGTCCAGGCACTGAACGAATTTATCGTTTTCGGGAGCCAGGCAGTAGCATCCTTATCTGCAGGCTGGGTAGTTTTTGCACTGGGATGGGAAAAGCTACTCTTTGTGACGTTACCGTTTATTTTTTTACAGCTTGTGGTTATCTCTGTTTGGGTAAATAGTGAGAAGAAAAAAGCCCGGGCTTAATCCTATTTTGTTAAGTTAAATTGAATGATCATAATGGAGTATGGGTTTAATCCAAATATTCCCTCTTTCGGAAAAGGGGGCAATGGGGGTTATAGAAAAATTTATCAAACCCATACTCCATTACCGGTTTAATAGCAACTTTGACAAAGGCTTAATCCTCTTATGTCAGGTGAGGTGGGACGTTGCATGGTTGGATTAAGTTAAATAATGCTGGTAAACCTGAATGAAGCTACGCATTCCGGAGGTTTCATAGTGCTGTTTTCCTTCGTGTTCCTGAAACTTTCAACCCACCATCCAGGATCAGCTTTCTCAGAACCCATTCAAGGGGAAAGATCAGCACTGCAATGCCTGCCTGGATCAGAAAGTCAATAACCGGAGTACTTTCAATGTTTAAATAAGAACTGATTACAGCCTGTAAGAATTCAATGATTACAATCAAAGTCAGGATGCTCAAACCATGTTTAATGATGCGATTATGCATTTTTGACTCATCCAGGCGAGATGTGATACCAATAACCATGGCGAGAATAAAAACCTGAACAGCGTAAAACCATGGCTGCTGCCAGTAGGGGGTAGCAACATGCAGCTGCAAGAGGTCAAGCTCCTCCAGGTGCCCGAGAGCGTCCCTTACACGAACTTTTAACTCATAATCTCCCGGTGGTAAATAGCTGTAATCGATGAGGTTGGCCTGGGTCCAGCCAGACCAATCAGAGTTTAGTCCTGCCAGTTTGTATTGGTATTCCGGGTTTAGGAAACCGAGGTAATCTGGCTTGAGTAACTCGATGCTTAGTGTATTTTCATTGTGCGCCAGCTTTAGATCTTTCATTACCCTTAGTTCACCTTTATGACTGATAAGCCTCTTTATGAAAAGCGAATAGGTTTTGTTTAACTCCGGGACCTGGCTCGCTTTATAGGCCAGAAGCTGATTGTCCTGAGTGATCAGCCAATACCTGTCGAGCACTTCGTCATAGTTGATGTACTTCAGGTTGGGAAATACTCCCAGGTAATGAAAATCGGTTACACTTCCGTCAGGCAGGAGCAAGCTCCATATTTTGCCATTGTAAAGCCACACCCTGTTTTTTTCGTTGTGTAGGTGGTGGTGAGGCTCTCCTAGCTGATTCTCCAGCTCCAGGTCTTTGACAATACGCTCTGCTTCCCGATCCAGCCGAAAATACCCCTGAGAATTAATAAAGTAGAGTGTACCTCCATGCTCCCATATACTTAGCTCATCGTAAAATCTGTTATTGATCTCATATCCATGGAGGATTTGGAAGGTATTGTCCTTAAAAGCCCCCTGGTAAATGTGCGTGGTTCCGGCCAGCCAAACTTCCCCATGACTGTCGTGATACACATTAAGTATCGCATCTTCAAAATACTGGCTGGAGACTTCCACCCAGATGTTTTCTATTAGCCGGTAATATTTGAGAAACCCAGCCTCCGTACTGATCAGTAGTTGATTGCTTTCCGGTAAAATGTACGCATACTGAATGGGTTCATTGATCACTAGCTGAGCAGCATCCTTTGTGATCTCATAAATTCCGGTGTGGCTTGTTGCCAGTATTCTGTCTTTTGCTGCCAGAAGCTGCCGAAATTTACCATCCGTACCCGGTACGTGGTGGAACTGGTAGCTTACCCCGGTCACAATTTTTTCTACACGCCTGACGTAGTGCATTTTGTCTTCAGGTTCCTTTTCTGACTCCCCATCTTTTGATGAAAAGATCTTTTTGAAAAATCCTTTCTCCTCTTCAGATTCCTGAGTTTTCTCTGCACGATCCTTTTTATTGAAGAGCCGGCTCAAAAAGCCCCTTTTTTTCTTTTGGTCTGGCTGTTCGTCCTCAGCCTCTTCTTGTTCTTCTTCCTGGGGCTCTTGCGGTGCTTGCTTCACCTCTTTTTGAGTCTTTTCCTCAACTTTTTGAACATAGACTCTGCTTCGGTAAGAGGTGTCCTGGGAAAAGTAATAAACCCCCAGGCTGGTATTCACCCAAAGACCTCTATGTAGCCGTTGGGCTTCTATCAGGTTACCTTCCAAACCAGGGAAATTGGTGTAGCTATAAGCCGGGAACAGAGGTGCTATTCTCGTTAACCCAAATTCATGAGCTACCCAAACACCACCATTGTTATCGGCATAGATATCGTGGGTCTCATTGTCAGGAAGTCCGGAATGATAATCTGTGATCTCAAAATATTGCGGATCAGTTGCATGAAGAAAAATGACGCCTGATTCCAGTGTAGAACATGAGAGTAGGGTGTCGTTGACCCAAACCAGATCTGTGATGATGATGTCCGCTTCTTTTAGCTTATCATGTTGATAGTGGGGCTCCGGACGACCTTCTTTTTCTTTACGTTGAAATAGTCCTCCGTCCAGATCTACTGCAAATTCATGTTGTCCGTCAGGGGATTCACTGACCAGTCCCCATAGTTTTTCATCCGCTGAGGCCGTGTCGATACGTCCATTGGCTATCCTTATGACTTCATCATTATATGTATTGATGTTCAGGATACCGTTTCGTACATAGCCATTAAGGAATCTTCCCTCCAGCAATTGAGTGGCCCGGTCTGTTGAGGGCAGGTACTGATAAAGGTGCCTGTCACTTAAGAAGTAAATTGAATCGTTGACCGCAAATGTCTGCAGGAAATGATCAGTTATGGAATCATTTTCTATTAATGGAACATATTGATATACATTATTGACATGATCAAGCTTGCCAAATTCTCCAAGACAGCCAACATAGACCATGTTGTTGGTAGTAGTGACCAGAGAAAGACCGGAGGAATTGGTCTGGTAAAAATCCCATTCCTGTCCATCGTATTTCAGGACTCCAAATCGATTAGCGATACAGATGATCCCATTGTTGTCCGCGGTGATCTCAAAATTGATATTATCGATCTCAGAATGTTTGGGCGCATGATGGGTAAGTATGAAATCTCCTGTTTGCGCATTCACTTGAAAAGTGCTTAGGAGAATAAGCAAAAGAAAGCATAGGGATTGAGGCGCTGGGTACTTCATAGTAAGGTCGGTAACTAAGCCGGATTGTCTAAGATAATAACTTATTAGTTTACGGGGAAAGTAATGATTTGTAAGACTTTCAGCACTGTCCTGGCAAAAAAATACTCATGGCATCCTGATTTTTTTGTTTTGGGACTATTCGACCAATCTCATCAGTATTAAAAACAAGCACCCTAAATTGGGACCGGAAATTGAGCTTTGGAGGTGTACGACAGTTTTGCGAAAAATGCCCCTGGCGTATAAGATATTTCCATACAAAAACACCAATATTCCCTTTTGCCGAAGGCCTGTCCGCCGTACAACTATGGAAGGGGCGTAGGGGAATGTTTATAAGCAAGTTTGTTTTTGTGTGAAAATTGTTGGGAACACTCAGAAATGAAAAACTGTTGTGCACCCAAGCTTTGGTGCTGACCTTAGGCGTCTGTATATTTCTTTTTTCTAATAAGAAGCGTGATTTAAATGAAGTGATATCGAAGATATGCAAAGTGATTATGAGCAAATATTGAATGAGATCAATCTGGAGCTGGCCAGTTTTGAGGATCATGGCAGGGTGGCTGATTACATTCCTGAGCTTGCAAAGGTAGATCGCCATAAGTTTGGTATGTGCCTGACTACTTTGGATGGTCAGTTATTCGAAATAGGCGACACCCGGGAGAAATTTTCCGTACAGAGTATTTCAAAAGTCCTCTCACTGACTATGGCGATGGTCCTGCAGAAGCAGGATATATGGAAACGCGTGGGGGTAGAGCCATCCGGTAACCCTTTCAACTCTATCGTGCAGCTCGAATATGAAAATGGCATCCCCAGAAACCCGTTTATTAATGCAGGAGCTATTGTCATAGCAGATATTTTACTGAGTCATCTCAAAGATCCAGGGTCTGAGTTTCTGGAACTGGTGCAGGGCTTCTCGCAGTGTTCAACTATCAGGTATAATGAGCAGGTAGCGGCATCTGAAAAGAGCGTTGGGTATATGAATGCCGCTCTGGCCTATATGATCAAATCAAAGGGAAATCTGCAAAATGAGGTGGAAGATGTACTGGATTTCTATTATTTACAATGCTCCCTGGAGATGACGTGTGTTGAACTGACTCAGGCATTCCTGAATCTTGCCGAAACTGACAGGCCATTCGGACACGGCGCTTACAAGTTGTCCTCCAGTCAGGCCCGACGCATCAATGCCCTGATGCTTACATGTGGGTTTTACGATGAGTCCGGCGAGTTTGCCTTTGAGGTAGGGCTACCCGGTAAAAGTGGTGTAGGAGGCGGGATCGTAGCACTTGATCCGCTCCGGTACTGTGTAAGCGTCTGGAGCCCGCCACTTAATAAAAAAGGAAATTCCAATAAAGGCATGAAAGCATTGGAAATGCTTACCACCAAGGTGGGCAGATCTATCTTTTAGGCTGTCAGGCTTTTTTAACAAATTCAGATTTCAGCCCCATGGACCCAAAACCATCGATTCGGCAATCGATGTTATGATCACCTTCTGTCAGCTTGATGTTTTTGACCTTCGTACCGGCTTTAATGGGACGTGGGTATCCCTTTACCGGAAGGTCTCTTAAGATCACTACCGTGTCCCCATCCTGCAGGGGATTCCCATTGGCATCATTTACTGAGGTGGCAGATTCCTCTGTTTGCTCTTCAGGATTCCATTCATGACCGCATTCCGGACATACAAGAAGGGCATCCATTGGGTAAGCATAAGGGGAGTTGCAATTCGGACAGGGGGCAATATCTGACATGGTTTTTGAGATCTTATAGAAAGCAAGATTAGTGAAATCAGTTGATTAAAGCATTATATCATAAATGGATTCATCACTTTAGTGGTTTGAATTTAATCAGAAGACGAGTGGCCGAACCGTAAAGGCTTGCAATATTATAAAGTTCCTGGCAAGGCAATCGCATTTATGAATAAGTTGAGTAGTTCATTAAATTTCAGCAAGCAAAAACACCTATATTCCCTCTTTGAAGAGGGTGAAGGGAGATGTTCTATCTATAAAATACAGTTTTTGCCTGCTGAAATTTTTTAAACGCGATTGCCCTGAGTTCCTGCCCGGAAGTAGGTGGATGCCGTCCCTTTTTATACAATTGACTTTCACGAGACTTAGACCTATCTTGACCTTTATTTTTTTAAAAACCGAAAGATATCGATGGATACCATTCAATCCCTGGAACTATTTAAAGTACCGCCAAGATGGCTTTTCCTTAAAATCACTACCAAAGAAGGTCTGGTCGGGTGGGGCGAGCCAATTGTGGAAGGAAAAGCTGATACCGTGGGTGCAGCCGTGAAAGAATTTGAACCTTATCTCATTGGAAAAGACCCTTCAGCCATAGAAGACATTTTTCAGATGCTTTACCGGGGGAGCTTTTACAGGGGCGGACCGATCCTTATGAGTGCTATTTCCGGGATAGAGCAAGCCCTTTGGGATATCAAAGGTAAGCGTCTTGGGGTGCCTGTTTATGACCTGATGGGAGGTGCGGTTCGTGATAAAATGCGTGTCTATTCCTGGGTAGGGGGCGACGAACCAGATGAGGTGGTTGCTGAGATCCAAAAACGTTTGGATGCTGGTTTTACCCATATCAAGATGAATGCTGTTCCAAAAGTCGATTGGCTTGAAAGTCCCAAAAGGGTAGGGGAGATCGTTAGTGTTGTAGAAAAGATCCGTGAAGTTCTGGGGTGGGAATTGGGTATAGGACTGGATTTTCATGGGCGAGTTAGAAAAGCGTTAGCAAAGCAGTTGATCAAGGAGTTTGAGGCATTTAAGCCTATGTTTTTTGAAGAACCGCTACTGGCAGAAAACCTGGATGACCTTCATGTTTTGTCATCTCTTACCAGTATCCCAATAGCTACCGGTGAAAGGATGTACGGTCGGTGGGGATTTAAAAAGATCTTAGAATCCGGCTATGTAGATATTCTCCAGCCAGACCTGAGTCATTGTGGTGGAATTTGGGAAGCACGTAAAATTGCAGCTATGGCTGAAGCCTACGATGTAGCGATAGCTCCACACTGTCCGCTCGGACCGATCGGGTTTGCCGCCTCATTGCACATGGATTTTTGCACACCCAATGCATTGATCCAGGAATGCAGCGTAGGGATCCACTATCACGCCGGTAGTAATGACCTTCTCGATTATATGAAAAACCCGGAGGTCTTTGAAGTTGTGGAGGGCTACATTCACCGGAATGACCTTCCCGGCCTGGGGGTGGACATTGATGAGGAGAAAGTTCGTGAAGTTGCAAAAAAAGGACACGACTGGCATAATCCTATCTGGAGAAACAATGACGGAAGTATAACAGAATGGTAGAAGGGAGCTCCGCATACATGATCAGTTGTGATTGGGGAACTTCTTCTTTGCGACTCTATCTGGTAGACCGGGTGAGTTACAAAGTGATCCACGCAATTTCATCAACAGAAGGGGTCAAAACGGTGAATAAGGTCAACCAGTCTTTGGGAAAGGAGAGTTCTACGGTATTTAAGAATGTATTAACCGGGCAAATTGAAAAGCTCTCTGCCAAAAGTAATCTTGACCTGGCCGGAGTGCCTCTCATGGCCTCCGGGATGGTGACATCATCCATTGGGTGGATCGAATTGCCCTATGCCTCATTGCCATTTCCCCTGAGTGGGAAAGCGGCTGTAAGTCGTTTTATACCTTCAGAGAAGGACTTTCCTCATGATACGGTACTGATTTCAGGAGTCCAGAGTACCGCACCAGACATCATGCGTGGAGAAGAGTGCCAAATGATAGGGCTATTGGATCAAATCGATACAATTGATGGATGGTATGTCTTTCCAGGCACCCACTCCAAGCATTTACTTTTAAAAAACCGGGAAATAACCGATTTTAAGACTTTTATGACCGGAGAACTATTTGGTTTGATGGCTGATCAGAGTATTTTGCAAAACACCTTAAAATCGAGTTCAACCTTTGATGAAGCTGCTTTTTTAAAGGGAGTAGAGCAGGGGGTTACTGATAACCTGCTGAATTCCTTTTTCAAGATCAGAGCAGAATCGGTGCATCACAAGGAAAAGCGTTCCAGGGACCTTTTGAGCGGGATGCTGATCGGTTATGAGTTGAGTGCACTCAGGTCTTTGAAAGAAGCAGTGACCTTGTGTGCTTCTTCAGCATTCAAAGAGCGATATGAGGCGGCATTGAATTATCTAAGACCAAATTCAGAAGATCGGATTCTCGATTTACAGCTGATGGACCAGGCTATTCCTCTTGGACATTTACAATTATTGAAACACCTAAAAACCTAACTATAATCATGGATCAGACACTTTATCTGCTACTTGTAACTTTTTTAGCTATTCTGCTTTTGCTTTTGCTGGTAATTCGGCTAAAACTTCACGCGTTTATTTCATTGCTTTTGGTTAGTGCTTTTGTCGGGCTGGGGGCCGGTATGTCTTTTCAGGAATTACTGAAGGGTATTCAGGAGGGAATGGGAAGCATATTGGGATACATTGCTATTGTTGTTGGTGTAGGGTCCATTTTAGGAAAGTTGCTGGAAGTTTCCGGGGGAACGGAGACCCTGGCCGGGCGGATTGTGAAGACCTTTGGTGAAAAGCGATCTCCCTGGGCACTAGCGATCACAGGATTTATCATTGCCATTCCCGTATTCCTGGAAGTAGGGTTCATTATTTTGGTCCCTATCATCTATTCTTTATCCAAAAAGTCGGGGTTATCTACTTTGCACTATGCGATCCCTTTGCTTGCCGGTCTGGCTGTAACGCATGCATTTATTCCTCCTACACCCGGACCCGTGGCTGTATCGGAGATCCTGAATGTGCCATTGGGGTGGGTTATTCTTGTAGGAGCTATAACCGGAATTCCCGCTGCTATAATCGCTGGACCGATCTTCGGAAAATACATTGCTAAAAAAATCCACCTCACCGTTCCTGAATATATTGAGTGGGAGGAGGGAAAACAGAAACCCGGATCGAAAGGTGATTTTGGAATGGTTCTGTTTGTTATCTTCTTTCCATTGTTTTTGATCCTGATATCTACGTTTTTGGAGGCTTCCGT
Organism: Marinoscillum sp. HNIBRBA16962; assembly: GCF_057801515.1. Lineage (NCBI taxonomy): Bacteria > Pseudomonadati > Bacteroidota > Cytophagia > Cytophagales > Reichenbachiellaceae > Marinoscillum > Marinoscillum sp. HNIBRBA16962. The sequence continues at coordinate 2,834,424 of NZ_CM173603.1, forward strand.
AAAAGCAGGGGCGATAGATGGAGAACTCTTCTTGGTCCGGTTGCTTCAGTTTATCGGTCATCCGTTTAGCGCATTGACCATTGCTACACTGATAGCCGGATACTTCCTGGGTGTGAGAAAAGGGTTTTCAGGGAAAGAACTGCTTAATTTTTCCGATAAAGCATTGGCTCCGGCGGGATTGGTGATACTTGTTACGGGTGCAGGAGGGGTTTTTAAACAAATACTGATCAGCAGCGGAGTGGGAGAAGCGCTGGCTCAAACCCTATTGGCTTACCAGATAATACCATTGGTTTTGGCTTTTATTATTGCTTGTGTTATCAGGATCACTCAGGGGAGCGCTACGGTGGCTATGATCACTGCTGCGGGTATGATGGCCCCGGTTATAGGTGAATTGGGGCTTTCGGATCCACATAAGGCGCTTATCGTCATTTCCATAGCGGCCGGTTCCACAATCTTGTCTCATGTAAATGATAGCGGGTTCTGGCTGGTCAATAAATACCTGGGGATGACTGAAAAACAAACATTGCGTTCATGGACGGTGATGGAAACTATCATCGCTTTCACCGGCTTTGGGATGGCCCTGCTGCTTAGTTTATTTATTGTTTAGCAGCGCAAAAGTTTCCTTCACCTGGTTTTGGATTTCAGAAAACCGGTTTTCCCGGATCTTTTCCTGATCACACAACCAGGAGCCCCCTACAGCAATGACATTCCCAAGGGGAAGGTAATCAAGCATATTGTGCTGATCGATTCCTCCCATAGGAATAAACCGAATGGCTGTGTGGCCATAAGGACCACTAAGGGCTTTAAGGTATTTAGTACCACCCAGCAGATTGATTGGGAAAAGCTTTTGGATATGACAGCCCTTTTCAAATGCCATCTCTATTTCAGAAGGGGTCATCACTCCGGGGATGAAGGGTAATTTTAGCTTCTGAGCAGCTTCAACTATGTGAGGGTTAAATCCTGGTGACAGCCCAAAGTGCGCTCCTGCTTTTGCTGCAGCTTCAGCTTGTTCAGGAGTTAAAATAGTACCTGCTCCAATGATCATATCGGGGACTTCTGACCGAATAGTCTTGATCGCTTCGGCAGCAGCAGATGTGCGAAAGGTGATTTCCATCAGGTTCAGGTCACTTTGTGAATAGGCCTGTGCCAGTTTTACCGCATGGTCAGCGTTTTCGATGGTGACTGCCGGCAGAATAGGGTTTTGTAAGAAAAAGTCTAAGTCCTTCATCACGGTTTTTAAAAAGACATTGTTAATCCCACTAAAAAAGTTCTGGCACTAAAATAGTTGTTTCGTCGGTCAATACCTGGCGAAAGCACATCCGGTGGAGCTGGATAACGGAATGCACCATTGTCAATAGGTCCAAGATCCTGTACGACAGGATCAGGATCCAATCCGGTGTAATTTGTTAAAGTAAAAGCATTTTGGACGGTAAAATTCAATCTTATTTTTTGGAAGGCTCGACCTTCATCCACGTTGAAACTGTATCCAATGGTGGCGTTATCCAGCGAGAGAAAGCTGGCATTCTCAACATAAAGGGAGCTGAAATATGATACTGCTAATCCTTCTACAGCTTTATCCGTTATCACCCGGTTGTAGGAATTGATTGCTCCGGGGTCAACAGGCTCGTAAAAAACCCTGAACATATTGACCAAACTGTGTCCAAAAGCCCCTCTGAAAAACAAATTCAGGTTCCATCTCTTGTAGGATATCACATTATGCCATCCCGCTTCCAGGTCAGGAGATGCATTGCCGAGCTCCTTAGTATCACTGTTTGATGCAAGTGATGACCCGTAATATGGGTTAAGTTCCCCATCGCCATTCACATCTTCAAAAACCGGATATCCATCCTGATCAACCTCTCCGGTAAATACCGGTCCCCAGAACTGACCGATCTCTTCCCCCTCTGCAATTCGTATCATCCGTCCTGATCCCTGTCCTGGAGCGCCCAGATTAGCCCTCAGATCTTCATCTACTGTAAATCGCTCAAGAGTGGTCTTATATGAGCTTAAAATGAGACTGGAAGACCAGTTAAACGCTCCGAATTGGAGATTATCATAATGCAATGTCAATTCCATCCCCCTGGTTTGAAGCGCGCCGCTATTATCATAGAAAGATTCGGGATAATCCGGTCCGGAAAGAAACAATATAATATCTTCTATTCTGCGTTGATAAACATCCAATGAACCGTTGAATTTCTTTCGGATACTGAAGTCTACCCCCATATTGAACTCTTTTTTTACTTCATGACCCAGATCCGGGTTTCCCTGATGATCCAGCGTGATCGTTCCTCCATTATCAAAGATGTACGCGTAGCGTGGTTGGGACAAACCGGAACTTATTGGCAATCCACCGGTGAGACCATAACCTACTCTAAATTTTAGTAAGTCTAAATTTCCGGTATTTAAGAACCGATCAAGGCTAACTCCTGCGCCAATTGCCGGGAATAACCCCCACTGATTTTCTCTACCCAATTTGGAAGAACCCTCACTGCGCAGGGAAGCATTCAGAAAAATGCTTTCATTAATCATCAAATTCACTCTCCCGAAAAAGCCAATAACCTGGTTCTTTGGAGAGGTACTGCTATTGAGTCCCACATTATTAGCTATACCGGATATCCTGTCTGCGGCGTTGCCCAGATCACGATACCCTAGCTCGTCATTAGGGAAATCCCCGATTTCAATGGAGATGTCTTCAAATTCGTCTTGCTGGAATGAGTAACCTCCTGTAAAATCCATAGCGAGACTACCGGTGGAGTGAGAATAGTAAGCATAAGTTTCCAGTAACCTGAATTGACTCTCAGCAACATATCTTCTGGCCAGGCCGCCCCGGTTAAAGCCCCTGAAAAAAGATTGCCGGGAATAGTATTCAGCATTTAATTCATTTCTGTTTTGCTGACCATAGTTTGCGGTGATGGCCAGCTTGTCGGTTATCTTATACGTTATTTGTGTGTTGAAATTGAGGAGTTTTCGCTTACCGGTGTTGGTGTTCAATTCAGTAAGCGCTACCGGGTTGAAATTGTCAAACACGATTGCCTGATAATAATCACCGTTTTCAAACCTGATAGGAGCTGTTGGGTTGGACACTATGGCGTACCTCAAACCTTCGTAAAATGAAAAGTTGCTCTTGTTTTCAGTCAATGAAAGGTTAAATGAAACTTTCAATCGGTCATTGAAGGCGTATTGCTGCAGTCCTGCTCTTACATTGACTCTTTCAAGATCCGAATTACTGAGAACTCCGTTTATGTCTCTGAAATTGACTGATGCCCTGTAAAGGGTGTTTTCACTGCCGCCACTAATGGAAAGGTGATGGACATTCGAGATAGCCGTCCGGGTCACTTCTTTTTGCCAATCTGTTTCAGTACCAAGGTCATTGCCACCTGCCGCAAGATATTCGACCCTGTCCATGCCGGGCATGTATCTTGCTACCTCAGCAGTTGCTGCATACCCTTTATAATCTACATGAACTCCTGAATTCCTTTCCCCTTGTTTGGTGGTGATAAGGACAACACCATGTGATGCTCTGATGCCATATATGGCTGCCGCTGATCCATCTTTTAAGACTTGTATACTTGCAATATCATTTGGATCCACGTTCTCTAAAGAGGCATTTATTACTCCGTCTATTACAATTAATGGGTTCACACCTTTGCCGAGGGTGGTGAGCCCACGTATACGTAGCACGGCTGAGCTGTTTGGGTCATCTCCTTTATTGTAAATCCCAAAACCAGCAACTTTTCCCTGCCAAAGCATATTGGGATCATTTATATTTCCTCGATTGAAGTCCTCGTGGGATAGTGATGCGGTTGCTGAGGTAATTTGATCCTTGCGGATAGTCCCATATCCCTGTTCAGGAAGGTTAATAGGGGTGTTTACTTCTTCTTTCAGTGCGATGGTAATGTTATTTCTCCCATCTATGGGAATGACCTGCTTTTTATATCCCCGGGTTTCAATTTCAAGGGAGGTTGTTCCTGTGGGCACTGCTATGGAAAACATTCCGCTTCTATCTGCAAGTACTTTTGCAGATCCGTCTTCCGTATGGATATTTGCACCGGTAATTGGCTGGTTGGTGAGTGAATCGATTACCTGTCCATTTACTATTGACCAACCTTCTTGTGCTACGGCGACATTCGTTAATATTGATAAGAGAAAAAGAGCTATCAGACCTGGATGATAAATGCTCTTTTGGTTGGGGTGGATCATAATAAGTTTTTAGGTTAAGAGTAAGCAATTTTTAAAGTCAAAAACATATAAAAATTAAAATTAATTTAGTGGATTTCAGTATGTTAACCCAGTTTTTCTAGTGAAACGGGTTTTTTTAATGTAACTTTTTTTACTTCCTGATACGATGCACCTTCCAAAAGCTTTTCCCAAGAACAGCAAATTCAAAAACCTTAAGATCTTCCGGAAAGATCCGCTTAGCTATATGCAGCAGAGTGTTCAGCAGCAAGGCTCTCCGGTAGATCTGAACCTACCTATGGGTGATTTTGTGATCCTGAATGATCCGGATCAGTTTGCAGAGGTGTTTACCAACGAACGTGAGTACTATCGAAAAAGCCGTGGGTATAAAGAAATTGCCCTGGTGCTGGGGAATGGGCTGCTGACGGCTGAAGGAGAGGAATGGCACCAACAGCGTAAGGCTTTACAACCTTCTTTTCATCAAAATGAGCTACGCAAGTTATTGCCTGCGGTGTGGAAGACCGGTGAGCAATACCTTCAAAGCCTTGGTAAGCAGACTACTTTACATCTTGATGCCGAAATGAGTGGGCTCACAATGACCATTTTGCTCAATTCATTGATAAAATATCAGGATGAGGAGCTGGTTTCCAAAATGAGCGAGCATATTCTCTTTGGCCAGGATTTTATTGTTGACAGGATTCGGTCTCCCTTTAAATGGCCGGTATGGGTGCCAACAAAAACCAACCGGCAGTACCACAAGATGATGCAGGACGCCAATGATATCATTCAGTCCTGCGTGGATAATAGAAAGGCGGAAGAGGAAAACGTGGAAGACTTGTTGTCAGTTTTGATGATGCATTATGATCCGGATGAAGGGTTCATTGAAATCCGAAATCAGCTGCTTACTTTCCTGGTGGCTGGGCATGAGACTTCTGCAATTGCTATGACGTGGACTCTGCATTTACTGGCTCATCATCCGGAGATTCAGGATCGGTTATACAAAGAGATCCAATCAATAGATCGTCTGGAAGATATCGATCAAATGAACTTTAAAGGCTTGGAATATACTCAACAGGTTATAAAAGAATCTTTGCGCTTCTATCCGCCCATTTGGAATATTGTTCGGCAGGCGGTGAAAGATCATGAGGTTGGGAAGCATTTTATCCCTGCAGGAAAACAACTCATGCTTAATATTTACTTACTGCATCACAACCCTGAACTATGGGAAAACCCTGAAATGTTTGATCCGGAACGTTTTTCGAAAGGGAATAATACCCTGAAACATAAAATGCAATACCTTCCATTTGGTGGCGGAGGACGTTTTTGTATTGGAAATAACTTTGCCTTATATGAAATCATGATCCTGTTGATCCAATTCATAAAGAAATATGAAGTCCGACCGAAATCAGCCAGGAACATTCCGTTTAATCCTTTGTTGACCTTGCGTCCGAAAACGCCTGTGGAGGTGGAGCTTAAGAGCAGGTCATAAAATTGCTTACTGAAATCAGGTCAAACAAATGTGTGATCTGTTTGTGTACAAAAGCAGTAAAAATCAAGCTTTTCAAACTCAAAATATGCTTCACAACGTATAATAAGCTTATCTGACTTATTATCAGATGCTTTTGCTTGTACTTCTGGTAAATAATTTGTTTTTTAGTAGATGAATCCGCCGCTGAGTAGTGGTCTTTTGGCAGTCCAAATTAACCACTGATTATTTTGAATAACCTAAATATCCGCAAGACACACATGGGCCAGGGGGCCTGTGCGAGTTTTAGATCATCTTTTAAAGGACCACTTATCATTTTGTGGGCATTACTGGCGCAGGCGTCTTTTGCTCAGCCCGCAGGGTATAATTATGGTAAACTAATCACTATAGATGCCACAGAAGTATCAGGGACGAGTTCGTTGACTGATTTTCCCGTCGTGGTGCGGTTTATGGGCGCTGACGCGGATGCGGACCTTCAAACGACAACCAACGGAGGTCATATTGAAAATGCCAATGGGTATGACATCATCTTCACTGCTGACCAGGCTGGTACCACAGTTCTGGACCACCAGATCGAGTATTTTGATGGTACTACCGGAGAATATGTTGCCTGGGTGCGTATCCCGACCCTAAGTAACTCAGCAGATACAGAATTCTATATGTACTACGGGAATTGTGCAGTTTCAGCTGATCCCTCGACCACCAACGTCTGGAATGCTGACTATGATGCGGTTTATTTCCTTCACGATGATTTTAACGATTACACCGCTAATGGAAATAATGGAACAAATACTGGTAGTACAGATGCATCACCAGCACTGATTGGTGACGGGCAGACTTTTGGAGTCACTGATTATGTAGAGATCCCCACTTCCTCCATATCATTGGCCCAGGGGACTGTATCCATATGGGCTTATTCAGATGGTTTCGGCGGGGTACAATATATATATGGTCATACTTCAGATCCCAATGGATGGGTCGACCGGTTGCAACTTTATGTGGATGATGGAATTGGAGGTCTTGACCTGGGGATGGGTAACAACCATAACCTTCAACAGGGAATCGTTACATTAAATACTGGCGAGTGGTATCATATTGCTTTAACATGGGATGGATCTGATTGCTATGTTTATGTTAATGGCGTTTTGGAACATACTGAAGGATACAACAATTTTGGCACTCTGGAAACTTACATGGATATAGGGAATGACGGACGCCTTAATAATGCAAGAGATGAAGGCTGGGGCGGAGATTTGGACCATGCCCGCCTTTCTAATGAAGTTTTTTCAGCAGAATGGATCCAAACGGAATACAACAATCAACGTGAAAGCTCTACTTTTCTGAGCGTGAGCAGTGAATTGTCTTCAAGAACTTTTTACTCTTTCGCTTCAGGAGACTGGGATGATAATGTTTCCTGGTCATTTACTTCGGATGGATCAAGCGGAGCTGTGGGAGCCGGGATCTGGCCAGGTCGCAATGACAATGTAGTGATTCAAAACACCCATACCATTACCATCAATGCTACTGATGACAACAATTCTTGTGGTATTTCTGCCGATGACCTGGGGCGAGCCAATGTTGGAAATGGAGCTGATCCATTTATAGGTTCCGGTGTGGCGAACTTCTATCATACCGGAGATATTCTGATATCAAACGGAGGCACTTTAAATGCCTCCCAACCAGTGATGGTTGAAGGGTATACCTATATAGAGGATGGAGGAGCTTTCAGTACCACTACTGATTTTATTAACCTGGGATATCTTGAAATGTCCTCTACAGCTTCCTTTGACACAGATGATGACCTAATCCTTACGGGCAATAGCGTCACCGTCATGAACAACACCTCCGGTGGTGCGGATGACCTTTACATTGAGTGGACGGATGCTACCTTGTGTGGTGATGGTAACTACAACGTTGGAAATGGAGGTGGAACTCCTACCATTCAATATTTCAATGGAGCTACGGACGCACAGATCTGTGCAGCTTTTACGGTGACATGCGCCTCAACATGTACCGGAGTTCCAGCAAGTGGTACGGGTACTTTTATTTCCGGAAATACAGGCCTTGGAGGTGTTGGGGACTCTGATAATCTTCAGTTATGGTTGAGAGCTGATGATCTTAGCCTGACTGATGGATCTTCATTAACGAGCTGGTCTGATGCATCAGGAAACAGCCTCACGGCCAATGCAGATGGAGGTGCGGGTACTGAGCCTACCTTTAATGCCAATACGGTAAATACGAGCTTGCCTTCCATTAGCTTCGATGGGGGAGATTACCTCAACCTTGGTCAGCCTGTCGGTCTGGACTTTGTACCAGGTACGGATAGCTGGTCTTTCTTTATAGTCTACAATGTCCCAACACCGTCAGCACAAGGTACTTTTTTTGCAAAAGCAGACGCAGTAAATGGTGACCGAACCTACCAGTATACGATAGATGATACCGGAGCCCCTGATTCATATTTCACTTCATTTATAGGGGGTAGTTTTCAAGATGGATCTGTTACCGCAAACACTGGAAACTGGGTGGTTTCTTCCCATAGTAACAATACCGCTGATCGAAGCTCCTGGACCAATGAAGGTGCGGATATTACTGGTGTCGCAATAGGTACAAATACGACTGGCGCGGTGGATGTATTAATTGGAGCTCGTAGACAAACAGCTCCATCTACAGGAGCCGGTTTCCTACTCACCGGAAGTATAGCGGAGATAGCCATGTACGACGGGGAAATGACCGAAGCACAGCGCATTATCATTACAAACTATCTGGCAGCGAAGTATGCTATTTCGCTTACGGCGAATGATGTGTATACAGAGGATGATAACGGTTTTGATTTTGAGGTCATAGGTATAGGACAAGCTTCTGACGGCACCAATCACCTGGACAGCCGCGGACCGGGTGTAGCGCGAATATGGAATCCTTCAGATCCGGACAATGGGGAGTACCTGATGGTCGGTCATGACAATACGGCGATCACTGCAGTTACCTCTGATCCCGGAGAGGTAGACGGTACGGTTATACAGCAGCGGCTCAGCCGGATATGGGCAGTCAGTGAAGCAGGAGATCTAGGTGCAATATCCGTTTCCATAGATTTTAGCGGTGTGGGTGGGAATCCGTTGGGGTCTAACCTTCGTCTGCTGATCGACCGGGATGGGGACTTTTCCACCAATGATGTTACTCCGATTGAGGGGTCTGTTTCCAATGATATAGCCGTGTTTTCCAATGTGGATTTTCAGGATGGGGATCAGTTTACGTTGGGCAATACGGATGTTTCCCAGCCATTGCCCATTGAGTTGACGGCTTTTTCTGCCAGGCCAGCCGGACAGCAGATAGTCATAGAATGGAAGACGGCTTCAGAAACAAACAATGATTACTTTACCATTGAGCGTTCATGGGATGGTGTAAGCTGGCGTGAGCTGGAAGAGGTACCCGGTGCGGGAAACAGCAAACAAACGCTGTCTTATAAGCGATTTGATGGTCATCCACTGGTTGGCGGTTCTTATTACCGGTTGAAACAAACCGATTTTGACGGACAGTTTTCATATTCAGATATTGTGTTCGTCTGGTTTGATCAGGGGGTGAGAAATTTTGAGGTTTCCCCTAATCCGTCTCAGGGACAATTTTATGTGGAGGCTGATGTGGATCTGAATGCTACCAGTGCGATTTTATACACTTTAGCCGGGCGTGTGGTTCACGGACGAGTAAAGCTCGAAGGCCCCCGGCTCTTGATGGTAGACTTGTCGGGTGAGCCCAGAGGCATTTACCTGCTGAAAGTGGCGGTTGGCGATCAGACCCTTTCCGTTTCCAGGCTTAATAAGGAGTAATTCATACGCCTTACAGCAAAAAACCATTCTTTTCCGTGATGGGTTCAGGAATGTTTTCATCATCTATCATCTCCCTGAGGTCTATTTCTATCCCTCTGGAAATGTTGGTAATGGGTACATCATTGTAGGTGCCTTCAAAAGGATTTTCCGAATAGTCCCCGATCTTTTCCATAAGAAAGAATACCCAGATGACGAGGGCAGAAAGAAAGGGACATGCCCAATAAAACCAGCCGTTGATATCCTGGAATACATCAAGCATGCCAAACGGCACAAAAAAGCTGAAAACCATGGTCATCCATAATGCTGTAGATGCATACTGCCTGGGAAACGGAAAGTTTTTGATGCGCTCAGACTTGCCTTGGTTGTCATAAAACTCGCCAATGAGATGGTGGAATTCCATATGACGAAAATCTTCAAAGTACTCCTCGTCCCTGAGCTGCTGCAACCGTATGGATTGAATTTTGAGAATCTGTGTGGCTTTATTCGTTACTTTTTCCAGTCCATTAAGCTCTGCCTTAGAAAGAAACACGCTCAGCTCTCCCTCCAGTTGGTTATTGTAGTCCTCACAGACAGTAGGGGCGTACAGCCTGTTGAGTCGCTCATCCGTATGCTCCCAGGGTCTGCTGAGACGCAGCTGATGCCGCAATGCCGTAAGCCAAGCCAAGTGTCGGTAGATCAGCTCCCGTTGGACGGCTTTGTCATCTGATCCTTTCACAAAAGCCACTACTGCATTCCCAAATGTACGGCTGCTGTTCACAATGCCTCCCCAGATCTTTCGGGCTTCCCAGGTTCTGTCATACGAGCTGTTGTTTTTAAACCCCAGGTAGAATGCCACCGCAATACCGATGATGGTTATTCCACTCCAGGGGATGGATACCTGCTTATCAAAATAAAAGGAAAGGAAGCAAATTGCACCGCTGTAGATCAGTCCCAGGATAAAGGGTTTTTTGGACCAGTTAATGGTCATCCAGAAGCCATAGTTGCGTTTTACGTACATGTTTTTTTGGGGGTAGAAATTAAATGGTAGGTTATAATGTGGATAATTGATCTTATTCGTCTTTCACACATCGTACTGAAAGTCCAGCAGGAGAAAAATAGGAGCTTGACACTATGGCATTACTAGATTCAGATTCAATTCGGAGTGAATAGCCGTCTGGGTTTCCATCGGTACACCACCATGATCCTTTTTCACCCAAAGAATGAAAAGCTCCATTACCATCATCTCTTACTCCACCTGGGAATGCTGAAAAATCGTAAATATCTGTTCCATTTCCATCGTTACTCCACCCTGATTTAGATTTAAGAACCTTTCCATCATTTCCTTCATATCCATTTGAAGAAATAAATTCAAATAATTCTTCAATCTCAGAAACAGTAGGCAAATGCCAACCAGTTGGACAAACTCCCTGGATTGGGTTAGATGCAGGGTACTCTACTCCTGAACCTCTCCTTGCAGCAAAGCCTGAGTACAATACTCCATATCCACTGTTTTGATCATTATCATAATATGAGTACCTGAATCGTGAACTGTTGTAAGGATCTGCTATCCATTCGGAATTATTTACCACCAGTTCAAGAGGGGTTCCATCCGAGAAGCTAGTTACTTTAAGGTTCTCAGCCATCCAAACCTTATTATCTATGCCTATGGTTTGATAGGTATTGCCATCATAGTCTGTTAACGTACCTGATAACCCTGTTAGCTTAGTCTCGAATTGAATGTTTTGGCTGGTTGTTAAACCTAATTCATTTTCTGCAACAATCCTGAAGTAATATGTTTTTCCGGGTTCCAATACTTCAATAGTTGTATTTACGTAATTGTTAGAGTCAACCTCGATTGATCCGCTATAAATCACCGTATTCTCAAACTCTGTTGTCTCTCCATATTCAAAAATTATTGAGGTGTTCAGATGGTTAGGATGAACGTACCCTGACAACAACGCTTCTGATCCGGTAATTTTGTCAACCTGAAGTGAAGTAATAGTAGGACTTGAGCCAAGTGTTTGGAACGTGAATTCATTGCTTTCAGACAAACCTTCAGAGTTTTCTGCTACCACTTTAAAGTAATATTTGGTGCCAGGGGATAACTCATTAGGATTAATACTCACCTGTTGACTAGTATGTCCATTAACAGGGCTTTCTTCAGCTTCCATAACTGTTCCAAATGTATTGGTTAAACCGTATTCAAAATGAACTGATGTAGATGCATTATTTGGTTGTACTTCAGCAGTCAAAATAACACTGTGTGTTTGTATTTCTCCAAATTCCACGGTTGAGATAGTGGGAGGTTGGGGATTGTTTTCCAGGAAATTGGTTACCCAAAACTCAAAATTTGGAATACTCCCAACAATACCTAAGTCTTCTAAACGATTAATGAGATTCTCTCTGATTGACTCCAAGTCAAGTGACATAGCAGTATTCCGTATTTCAAATAAAATAGTAGTATTGTCGAGGTGTCCGTCTTCACTAATATCATTGGAGATGTTTGAAAGTAGCTCTGTCAATTCACCAACACTTTTATTTCCTTGAATTATTATTGAAATGGCAAGGAGTATGGCATTTCCTTCATCCGATGAAGTGATATTCAATGATTCAGAATTTAAAATCTCTTCGCTTTGGAAACCAAAAATGGAAAGGATGTTTGATTGAGCTTCAGTTTTAGCACTTACAAAATCCATTCCGGTATTTTTTAGTAGATAGTCAATACGTTGCTTTTCAAGATGGGTTAGGATATTTACGTTTACGCTGCTTGAGTCATTAAGATCTGATAATGCGAAAAGGTTTAACGTACCGTCCGAAATTTTCCCCTGCACTTCGTTGTAGTAGTAACCACTCGCTGATAATTCCACAAAACCTGCGGATAATTCCACATTGTCAATGGTAAATAATCCTTGATCATTGCTGATTTGAGTACTAAATATCTTTCCGGTCTGTTCCAGATTGTCATTCAGTTCAGACAAAAATATTTGAGTACCATTTATAAAAGGGCCTTTCTGTACAAAGCCTGTTACTTGTTCATGAAATAAATCCCCATCTTCAGGTTCCGTTCCGCAACTGAAGAGGAACACTGAGAATAGAGTTGAAAGAGGATACAAAAATTTACGAATCATTTGAAAAAGTTGAATCTTTAAAAGTAACGACTAATGTAATTAATTCATTTTGTAAAGTTACCTACCAAAGTTATTCATAATCCACTCGGCTCTTGCCGACTGAGCCTTTTTTTAGCCTGCTGAAAGGCAGGTTTATGGGGCGATGGGGGTTATAGAAAAACTTATCAAACCCATACTCCCTTACTGCTTAATCGCAACTTGACAGAGTAGGAATATTCTTCCTTAAGTATAATTTAATCTTCGAAATATTATAGCGTTAAGTGAAAAATACCTAGAAATGGGGATTGGATTAATCGGGTATACTGATGATCTTTAAGAATAAACATTAAACGCCTAACCGTAAAAGATATGTCTGAAAACCAGTATGCCATATTATCGATTTCCCTGAAAGGATTTGAAGCGCCCGACACTTCATCACAGGTAGAGGGTCGGATTGCTCCTGGCAGGTATCGGGTTATTGAGTATAAAAAAAATTACCCTACCGAAGAAACTGATTACGCACATTTGGAAGTACCTGCACTTGGAGATGAAGAAACGTGGATTTGTACACGATGGAAGGATCATGAGTATGCCACCATTGAGACAAAGGTTATTGCTTCGTTGCCAGGTCCGGATTTCAGGGACGACCCAATGGCTATTGATGAGCAAACGTTGGTAGATCTTTTGCCAGCATTTTACCCTTTTACCTATGATTTAGACAGAGCCAGATATCCTTTTGAGATCAGTGGATTCAGAACACCTGTAATGCCACCCAGTACCAATAATTGTTGCACCTTCGTAGAAGGCCTCGTGGCAAAAGCCTGGGAGAATGCTTTGGATTACCAGTGGAGCAGGGAAAAACATGGGCAGATGATGATCTTTTCCCGTGATGATTATTTCTCTCCGGTTACCTGTTTATTGGAATCGTCTATTGCCGCACCAGTCGAGAATGATGATGATGCTCCACCACCATGGACGGTCATTCAGGGCTGGCGAAAGCAATGGAATGGAGGCCATACTTTCATAATCGTCGGCCATCATTGCAATACAGACAAGGTACTTACCCTTGAATCCAATTCAGCTTACAGGCTAAATGGTGTTGGATATCGAATGATCGGAAATATTAAAGATCATCCTGAACCCCCGGACAACTGGTGGGAAATAGATGGATTGTGGACCTGGGAGCGAATTAAGTCCGTGTATCAGTACAGAAAACAAGGTCAATTGAAGGTTAAAAAACCTCAGTGGTCAAAGCTGTAACTATAACTACTGTTAAGTTGCAGAATTAAACTACATTAAAATGTGTCGCAAATAGTTGATTGTCAGTTTGTTGTTTCTATTTACCCTGACAAAAATTTCTTTGAAGAGGAATTTTTCGTCTTGGTTGATTATTTGTGCCATTAGGCACTACTTATCTGTTATATTTAACCGGAGATGGAGTTTTTCAAAAAGCTGAAGGAAGATATAGAAGAAGGTATAGAGGATCTGACTACTGTGGAGCATGCTTTCATCCGGGAAATAGATGGCAGGCAGGAAGTAGTTTTATACAGAAAGCAGGAAGTAGCTGGAGATTCCATAATCTTTCAGACTTCTAAAAAGCTTGATCCTGAAGTTGTGGATGCCTTTAATCAGGCTTTTGAAGCCGCCATTGTTTCAAGAACGGGTATTTTGAATGCATTGATTCAAATTTTAACATAGACAATTTATATCATGAGCAAAAAATTAAATGACCTGAAAGCCAAAGTAGAAGAAGCTGCCGATGACCTGGCAACGCTGGAGGTAGCATCTTTTACAGGATCACAAATTGATTTGAGTGGAGCCGTTGATAAAGGTGAGTACAAATCAAAAGCTGTATTTCAAACAATAAGGAAAGGACTGCCAACTTCCACATTAGTTGGATATTCCCGATTTGAAATAGAGGGTGATACTTTAAACTACCTGAATAGCGATTTGGGAGAAGGTAAAAAGTACCTGATAGATGGACATAATACACTGGTAGAGGGAGCCCAAAGAACAAGAAAAGACTTCTTTGAATTTGTATTGAAAGCAATTCAGGATATCCTTTGATGAAAATTCTATTCTATGAATTCTCTCCTGAGACCCTTGTTCCCACAGAAATCGTAAAATTTAATTCATGGTGGAAGAAAGAAATCAGGGAGAACCCTGAGGCAGTTGCTGTAAGCACTTATGAAATTGAGGAGAATGAGGTAGACGGGTACATTCATGAGGACAACAATGTCAATCGGGTACTCCGGGTTTATTCGGGGTTGAAAAGAGCTTACAATTGGTTAATGAAACGTTTATGAGAGACGTTCTGGAACTAATTCCTGAATCTGAGCGGTCCAATTTTTCACAGGCGATTGAAAAGCAGGATGAGATTGATGCCCACCAGCTTTTGAGTGACTTTGGGTATCTGAAGCGATCTGCATATGATGATGGAATAATAACGAATGATGAGTACCATATAGCTGTTAAAGAGTTTCGAAGGGAATGCAAAATCACTCTTGAAGATGAGGGATCTACCAATTTTAAAGAGCTTTGGGATGAGGCCCTGATAACGGAGGAAGATACGTACAGTGACGGTCTGTCTCAAACTGAAATATTGTTATTGAAAACGCTTTCAGGATTGGAAGGGGAGTTGATTTTCAGAAAATTTCCTGAAAAGCTGGAAGTCTGTTGTCGTGTTGCCTATTACCGTTTTCGGGTTTACAGTCTCATTCACTCTAATGTTACCCCAAAACAGCATCTATTTAATCAACACCTTTCAAAATTTGAAGAGGTTTTAAAGCAATACAAAGCTGGCAACAACCTGTCTGAGTTTCTCAATATTTTGGGAGACCAAAAGCGGTTGAGTGATTTTTGTAAAAACTCTAAATTTAGTCAGGAGGGTTTCATAGGACCAATTTTCTTTTTTAAAGTAAAAAAGAAAGCCAGGACCTTAAATAAGCTCACAGGAGAAAAGATAAAACTCACCAAAAGGAAAGATTTCCTCCCCAACATCCGGGTTGCAAAATTGAGGAATGCACTTGCTCCCGTACTCAAAAATTCTCCGGTAGATCAGGTAAACAACTACATAGCCAGCCGAGAGAATCAATTTATGCTGAGAGTACTTCAGGTCAAGTTATGGGTGATGGGTTTATACCAGGGGAAATTAGATCATGATTTTGGTCCGCTTTCAATGGATGCTTTGAAACAATTCCTTCGGCTTATCTACAAGGAAAATGATGGGGGAGAGGATGACCTGAAAAATATCCTTTACATCATAAACAATCAGCAATGTGTGATAAACTTTCAATACCTCCTTGAAGAGCATATTATGAAAATAGAAAGCAGTGAGGAAGGACAAAATGTTTTGGAGGATTATTTTCCCATCATTGAGGGTGATTTTCAGAACCATGAGAACGAAGAGGTTAGAGAAAAAGCCTCTGAGTTGAACCGGGAGATTGAGCGATCAATGATCGATCATACACAAAAGCTAATTGGGCTAAAAGAGCCAAAAAGGTTGTATAAAGGAAAGGATGGTTTTAGAAAGTTCATAGCCAAAATGGTTTCCTTTGTTAAGAATACCTTTCAAAAGCTTGTGGCCCTGATAAAGAAGTTAATCGACATTGTGAAAAAGTCAATCAAGTTCATTTTCGAAGGGGTAAAAGAGGCTTTCCTGACGTTCAGTAGAGGCATTTCATTTCTGTTTGGCAAACGCAGGATCGATACCAATGATCAGGTCTATTCGGATTACGATTTTGATTTTGACGGATTTACCTATCTAAAATCTTCTGTACAGCCAAATGATATTAATCAGCATGTCAACGCCATAAATCTTCGTGCCGAATCGCTTTATCCAGCCATTCGTTTTGCAACTGAGGTGATTGTCTGGGGCTTGAAGCTTGCTACGGGAATAGGGTGGGTTCAGGTGTTGATCGGTATTTCGAGGTTATTAAAACAGTTCTTGATGAAGAAGTGAGCTTTTTTACGGGAGTTTGCGCATCCGGATCGGGTGATATGAAGGGTATTTTCACTCCTCGATTGCTTCAATGCCAAGTTCCTTAAGGCGCTCAAGGTGTTCCTTCATTGCTTTGAGTTGTTCAGGCGGGTGACCCTGCCAGTCGGCCACTTCACCAGCGATCCGTAGTGGACTCTTCGTGCGGTATGACTTTGTGGGATTTCCGGGGAACTTCTTGTCCGTCAAATTGGGGTCATCTTCAATCGGACCTGTGGGCTCTACTATATAAATTCTACCGCGCCCTGCGCCCAGGGCAAGCTCTGCTCCCCAAATAGCCGCATCCATGGTGGCGGTCAGGTAGACATAGGACGCTTTCTTCCGCTTACCGTAGTTTGAATTAAAACCAGGCTCGATCAGGTCGTCTTCCTTCAGGTTGGCCTTAGTGCCATGATAGAATTGCTGAGAACTCAGGTCGTTTGATTCATCCTCGATTTTATCCGTTTTCATTGTCATTATGATTGTTTTGCGAATGG
Organism: Marinoscillum sp. HNIBRBA16962; assembly: GCF_057801515.1. Lineage (NCBI taxonomy): Bacteria > Pseudomonadati > Bacteroidota > Cytophagia > Cytophagales > Reichenbachiellaceae > Marinoscillum > Marinoscillum sp. HNIBRBA16962. The sequence goes on from NZ_CM173603.1 coordinate 2,851,466, forward strand.
CTTTTTGTCACGGGAGCAGCAAAATAATGAATTCTTTAGAATCACTCACCGCCTTGTTTTGTGTCCTTACTAAAAACAACCCCCAGATCCTTGATTAAAGATTATCGAATGCGAAGGAAATTCATTCTCCGTTTATCAAGGGAACTTCTATAAATTCTATAAAAAAATACCAATTCGAAGCATTCCCCCTTAAAAAAGGGGCGCCCGGCCAGGGGGTTTGGGGGTTGTACAAGGTAGTTGTCCTTAATTGTTGCCCTGAAAACGGATGAAAATTTATTCCCAACCTTACCTCCGAAAGGGTACTGTTATTTCTCAGCTATCAGTGGTATTAGCGGGGGTGGCTGGGTTGTTGGTGGAAGGGCAGTATTGTGGACTGTGCTGCCTGGTTGGTAGTAAAGTAGGCAAAATCACTATCTTTAAGTTGCCGTATTTCGCCACATTATGATTAGAGCATCCGTAATTTTCCTATTTCTCTGGCTTTTCGTATTTCGGACGTATTCCCAGGAGCCTGGCAGTATTTTGGTGTGGGACCTGGTAGAGATAAAGGATCAGGAAACCCATGAAACGTCCTTTCTTCCCAGGGCAGCATTTATGCGGATGGTTTTTCTGGATGATGAATACCACACAATCATATCGAGCTGTGGTACTATGAGGTGCAGGTACAAATGGAGTGGTCAGTTCATAATTCCCCGAGGTTATGAATTAGAGGAGCGGCCATGTGATTTTGATTCCATAGGGTTTTTCATGAAGAAGTTTTTGGCAGGCATGATGATCACCGATGAAAATGCCGATGAACTGATTATCAAAGCCCAACCGAATCATCTCTTAAAGTTTAAGAGCTCCTGGTCACAGGATACTTATGAGCGAGTTGATCTCTGCAGCTTAAAACCGAGCGGTGGCGTTTGTCGAGCCCATATTATCAAATATTATTACAACCAGCAGACTTATGAATGTGAGTCCTTCGTATGGGGTGGGTGTGCGGGCAACGTCCCATTTGAGACCATGGAGCAATGCCAGGAGTGGTGTGGAGAATAAAGTTGGATAGGTTTAAACAGGGAATATCAATGTGATCGGTGTAGAGGGAATGCAATAGAAATCCTATCTTTAATTTATGAAAGTTACCTGTGCGATTATTGAAGAAAATAATCGAATTCTTTGTGCCCAGCGAAGCGAAAACATGAAACTGCCACTGAAATGGGAACTCCCGGGAGGGAAGGTGGAGCACGGAGAAACCTATTCACAGGCTATCCGAAGAGAGGTTCAGGAAGAACTGGGAGTAAGCATACAAGTGGTTAGTCAGCTACCTTCTAATATGCATCAATATGATCATTTCTCCATTGAGCTGATCCCTTTTCTATGTATTATTGAGAGTGGAAGACCCTTAGCAATCACTCACAAGAATATAAAATGGATGAGTAAAGCGGATTTATGGAAATTGGATTGGGCAGAGGCGGACAAGCCAATTTTAAAGCATTATTTGAATACTGATGGAAGATCTAGCTAGCTCCAGGGTCAGACAAGCTGCTTTTGAATGGTTGCAAGAAATGGCAATCCTCTCGGATTATGTGATGGACTGGAATACCCTGACAAAGGGATTTATGGTGGATGCAGAACCTATTCCATTACTTGGAGCAAAGGGTATTTGGAAGCCTAAACGTGTCCAGTCGTATCCTATTTCCATTACTTCGGTAGAGAAAAGCATTTACTCTGACGAAATCCTTAGCAATGATCGGATCTTATATAGCTATCGGGGCACAGATCTAAATCACTTTGATAATGTCGGCTTGAGAGAATGCATGAAGCAAAAGATCCCATTGATCTACTTTCATCAAATCCTCAAAGGAAAATACTTTGTCGCCTGGCCTGTATTTATCATTGGTGACGACCCTGAAAATCTGGTCTTTACAGTTTCGGTAGAAAGCGAAGATTTCATTTCAAAAAGTGATGTTAGTTCAATGGTTGCTTCAGAACCTGAGATGGAATACCGACGAAAATATCAGACCAGACTAGTGGTACAGCGTCTTCATCAAAGGAGCTTTAGAGAGCGTGTTTTAAAAGCGTATCGTGATCATTGTGCCATCTGTAATCTCAAACACCGTAACCTGCTGGATGCCGCTCACATTATTCCGGATAATGTAGGATATAGTCAACCGGTAGTATCTAATGGAATATCACTGTGTAAGATCCATCATGCGGCATATGATCAGAACATTATGGGCATTAGCCCGGATTATGTTGTGGAAATTCGTCAGGATGTGCTAGAGGAAATTGATGGACCGATGCTCAAACATGGCCTGCAAGAAATGAAAGGAAGGAAACTGATACTTCCTAGGTCTGGTCGTGAAAGACCGAACAAGGATTGGTTGGCGATGAGGTATGAGAGGTTTTTAGCCTAATGTTGTTAAACGTTTAAAAAACTAGCCTGCATAAGCTTTCCTAAACATACATAACCATTTTTATATTTTCTGAAATGATCACACAACAAATAAAGCATATGCAAAATGAATATGAGGAATTAGGTTATAGAATACTCGAGCATGTCAATTCAATTGTTGAAGATGAAAATGTTAAAGCTACCCTGCTAATAAACAATTCATTCGATGCTGTTTTTCCTGTTTCGGATCGATTGAGGTTTTATGAATTGCATTCACAGGTTGAAATACCTAGCAAGCAAAGGTTTGAGGATTTGATTATGCTCCTTAGGAAGGAAAAGCAGATTAACCTCCAATTGGTTCTATCAGAAAGAGAGCGTAAGGAAATTTTCAAAATTCTTGAAAGCCTAAGGGTAACAAGCGGTCTTAACCGATGGGACTATAATTATCACTCATTTGTAAAGTGGAAACACAAGCTGTTATCAGATTCCGGCTCTCCCTTAATGCCCCATATTCGGGATACAGATATGGAAGCCATTATTTCATTAATTGGAAATACTGATCAAAGAGGCAAGTTATTCGAAATATTTCTGGAAGGTCTGAAGCTTTGCGCTGAATTGTATGGTCTGGAAAAAATAAACATATTGATTGGGGGTAGCTATTTGGATACTTCAAATTCTCCTCCTAATGATATTGATTCAATTATCATGTTGCCACAAAATGAGTTTTTAGACGATAAGGAAGATATTAAATGGGACAAAATAATAGGTCGTAGAACCTATCAGACTGTTGATGGGCAAACTAAACCTTATTTTGACTTGCTCAAATTGCCTGAAGATTTCACAGATGAGCTTTATCTAGCTTACAGTCGTCTAACTCTTTTAGGAAATACTCCAAGAATTAAACAAGAATATGAAATAAAAAACATGCAATTTTTTCCTCGTCCCTTGCTTAAAATAAGTTGTAATGCCAAAGAGTTGTATCACCTATGAAACTAGATACATACGCACCACCAAGTGATGAGGTGAGAGAAATCTTTGATCATCTGGGAGGAAAAAAGTTTGACCAAATGTGGACATATCTTGGTGATATGACCAATATGTTTAAAGGTCAAAAACAGAAACTCCAGCAATTGCATAAGGAGGAGCTGATAATGTTTCCCAAAGCAAACAATTTGACAAACTGGGTTTATGAGAGGCATTATGAAAATTATGACAAACATTTTAAAGGAATCCTGCTAAACTCGATTTTGGCATCTACTTACTCCTTATTTGAGACTGTCTTCATTGAGGTTTGTCTTTATGCCGCTCAAACTAAAAAAATATCCTTCAATCCAAAGAAATTGGGGGCACAAAGTATCACTAAAAAGTGTAAGAGTTTCATCGAGAAGGAAATAGGCTTAGATTTATCTGAAATTGATGAATATTGGGGTCAGCTGACTTTTGCGCGACAATTGAGAAATAAGGTTATCCATAATTCTTCAATGATTTCGAAGAATGAGAGGAAGTTAATCCGATACGTTGAATCGAATGAATATCTAAATCTCAAAGATCAATTTAATGGAGAATTGGTATTCATAATTGCAGATCGGTTGTATTTGTTTGAGTATATCGAATTAACAAAGTCTTATTTGCTTTGGATACTAATGAGGATATAAACCAAACCCCATGCCTCCCAATTTTTTTCTAACCCCCAAACTCCAAAAAACTCCCCAATGGTACGACAGGAAGTTACCGTAGTTCTGCTACCTAAAAACCGTTCATTGCTTTTTATGGAATCCGGGAAATGAATGCATCATAGATGTGACTTTTTGAAAGTTCATGTATTCTATATTTGAAAACCCTTAATTCCCCAACGTCATGAAACACCTTACCCTTATCTTCAGCTTGCTTTCCGGTCCACTTGCTTTTGCTCAGATCCCAGACCTGAACAGTGTCCTTACTTCCAACGAGCGACCACTTGAGCTATCACAACTTCGTATTGATGTGGAAGTAGTAGGCAATGTAGCTACTACCACTTATGACATGACCTTTTACAACCCCAACGGCAGGGTGCTGGAGGGTGAGCTTTCCGTTCCCCTGAATGATGGGCAGGAGATCTCCCGATACGCCCTGGAGGTGAACGGTAAGCTCAGAGAAGGTGTGATTGTAGAAAAGGTCAAGGCCAGGCAGACGTTTGAGGCGGTGGTCCGTCAGAAGATAGATCCGGGGCTTGTCAGCAGGACCAAAGGGAATTTTTTCAAAACCAGGATCTACCCGATTCCCGCAAAAGGCCATAAACGAATGGTTATCGGCATGGTAGAGACCCTTTCATCTGATGAGAAAAGCTATTTTTATACGCTGCCCGTTGGGGTGCCAGTGCAAATCGGTAAGTTCGATCTGTCTGTAAAGGTTTATAAGGGAGAAGGAGACTCTCAGCAGCCGGACTCAGGTCTGGATAATACGCTATTCGATACGCAGGATGATGTTTACCTGCTCTCTTTTAAGCGTGAGGACTACACCCTGTCCGAATCCCTGAAGTTTTCGATTCCACGTTTTACCAAAAGTGATTCTCAGCTGTTTACGGAAACCGTAGACGGAGAAACATATTTCTACCTGACCGTAAAGCCTCCTGTATTGCAAAAAACCAATAAAGAAACACCAGTAAAGCTTTCGGTTTACTGGGATCGATCGCATTCGGCTTCAGCAAGAAATATCGAAAAGGAGCTTTCACTGCTCAGTCAGTATCTGGAAGATCTTCCGGGAGTTAAAACGATAGACCTTTATGATTTCAACCATGAAGTGGGGGCACCCCAGAAATTTACAGTAGACCGGGATGCGGGCGAGTTGATCCGGTGCATTCGCGAGTTTGAAAATGACGGAGCCACCCGTTTTGACCACATCTCATTTACACCCTCGGCTGATGAGATCCTTTTATTTACGGACGCTGTAAATACCATAGGAGAGGACCTTTTCAGAAAATCAGCTGTGCCTGTTTATCCCATATCCTCAGGCTCCGGTGCCAATTACAACCTTCTCAGGAAAACCGCGATCCAGTCGGATGGAGCATACATTGATCTGAATAAAATGACAGTCGGGACAGCCCTTGAAAAGATGAGCTGTTCGGAAGAAAAGCTGATTTCCGTAACCCACGGTACCGGGCTGGATGAAGTTTACCCCAGGATACCCATGCTGGTAGGAAATACCGTAGAGGTAGTGGGGATGCTGAGGTCTGCCAGTACGACCATTACGCTCAACTATGGAAAGCATGGGCAAACCACTCAAACACAGTCCTTCGAAATACAGAAAACCTCCAAAGATGCTCCGATCTCCCGGATATGGGCCGGCAAAAAGATCCAATACCTGGAGTGGGACTTTGATAAACATCAAAAGCAGATCCTGGCACTTGGCCGCAAACACCATATTGTTACCCAAAATGCGTCATTGCTGGTCCTGGACAGGGTCGAGGATTATGTGGAGCATGAGATCGTTCCGCCCTCAGAATTAAGAAAAGAATACGACCGGCTGATGAAATTAAAACAACCTGTCAAAGCCCCGTCACTAGAGGAAATCCAACAGCAAAACATTCAATCCCTCCACCGGCTTGTCAGCTGGTATGAAAACCCTGAGCCGCCTACACCCAGACAGAAAGCTGAGGAATCCGGAGACGTTAACCTTATGGAGGTTCCTGATGAACAGGAGGTAGAGGTAGAGATGGATGTGGAGGTTACTGAAGGTGTGGAGATTGAGGAGATCGTATTCAGTGAAGAATCTGCAGATGAGGTATTTTATGAAAGCGCCCCCGCTGAGGTAGTTAATCAGCTGGCAGGCCGGGCAGCGGGAGTTCAGGTGGCTGCCAAAAGTGGAAATAAGTCTGATCCATCCTCCATCAAAGTGTTGTCATGGATGCCTGATGCCCCTTACATGATCGAGCTCAGAAAAAAAGAAGACAAAGAGCTTATCAAAAGCTACTATCAGCTGAAAAAAGAGCATAAATCCCGTCCTTCTTTTTACGTCCAGGTAGCAGATCTCTTTTTCGAGAGAGGAGATAAAGCGATGGCCACCCAGGTGCTGTCAAATGTCATTGAGCTGGACCTGGAAAACCCGGAGCTGCTCAAAGTTGCCGGCCGTAGACTCATGGAAGAGGGTCTGCATGAATTGTCCGTCAGTATCTTTCTGGAAATCAAAGCATTAAGACCAGAGGAGCCCCAATCGTACCGGGATCTTGCCAGTGCTTATCAGGCCGCCGGCCGGTACCAGGAGGCGCTGGACATGTATGTGTATATACTGGACCATAACTGGAACAGGTTTCAGGAGATAAAACCTGTGGTACTCAATGAGTTAAACCGCCTGATTTCCAGGCATAGCTCTGAAGTCAGCTTAAAAGGCGTAAATAAGGACTACATCAGGAGTATGCCGCTGGATGTACGTATAGTTATTGACTGGAGCAGCAATGACAATGATATCGACCTGTGGGTCATAGACCCGAATGGCGAGAAATGTTTCTATTCCCACCCTCGGACACAAATGGGAGGAAAGATCAGCGCTGACTTTACGATGGGGTATGGTCCTGAGGAGTTTACGCTGAAGAATGCCGAGAGAGGGACCTATACGGTGTTTGTAAACTACTTTGGTGATTCCAGGCAGCGAATTACCGGGCCCGTGACGGTGTATACTACCTTGTACACAGGATATGGCACCTCACACGAAAAATCCGAGCGACTGGCTGTTCAGCTGGTGGATGACAAGGACACCCAGCAGATAGGTCAGCTGGAGTTTGAAAGGTAATTCAACTATTGTCTTGTTCCGTGCCTTATGAAAATAATCCGGATGTTTGAAACTTGTACTCCACCCCCTTTTATCCCCCGCCCAATGCTCTTAAGTTAAGCTCACGAGCCTGTTGGAGACAACTCCAACAGGTAAAACTTCAGTCAGCCTGAAAGATTTTTAGATGAGGTTTGTTTTGTGTCCTGACGAAAAACCTTTTCGTAAATATTACTTGCTAAATCCCACCTGTTTGGTATTTTAGTTTGATTAAGAAAAATTCAACCCATGCGCAGCGTTTATTTATTGCTTTTATTCATTGGCCTGTCCTGCTATACCTATGCATCCCCCAAAGACAAGTGTGATCTTGATCACCTTAAAGGGGAGTGGTATGGGGAGTTTAATTTCTATTCCGGCACCACATTTCAGATGTACATGAATGTGACTGATGTGAGAAAATGTACAATAGCGGGTGTTTTTCACTGGCCGGACTATTTCAATACCAGGACAACATTTGAGGGAACCATGAAAGGTGATAGTCTCCGGATCATTGAGACGGAGATCACCCAGGGGAAGATCATGGCCATTGATTATGCAGACTATTCATTGCTGATTACCCATTCGGATACGCTGAAGGGATTTGCAAGTGCTTATGGAGAAGAGGTAGCAACTTTTACTCTTTATCGTTCAAGTGCTATGGAGTCCCAACAACTATCCACTACAAGATCACAGATCGTATCATTAGAGGAGAAGTATGGTACTACCCTGATCATGGAAGACGCTGAAGTGGAGGCGACGGAATTAGTGGAGATCTATCGTGATATGACAAAAGACCAATCAATAGATACCACCTTGGAGCTTTACGGCACTACAACAATCTCCCAGATAAATCTACCGATGTATGCGGCTATGGCACCTCCTAAAAAGTATTACATGGAGATGAGTTTTCAGGAAGTTAAGTTTAAAGCAGCCAACAATGGAGAGGTTTCCTGGAAGTACGACCCTGTGAATGAAAAGCTGGACGTAGATGAAGTAGAAGAAGAAGATTCCGGGCAAGGAATGGACCAGTTTAAAAACAAGTTTTTGAAGGCTGTGGATGGGGAGAACGTTGAGATGACGGTACAAAATGCCCTGGTAAATGACATCCCTGCTTACAGGGTTAGGGTGGCTCATAAAGACGGTGATTTACAGGCTTTTTATCTTAGTAAGTCTGACTATCACATCATTCGACAAGAGCTCTCTACTCAAATCGATGAGTATGGTGGTTATACCAATACGGCTGGATTCTGGATTCCTACGCAAGCCAGGCAAATGCATGAGGCTGGTAAGGTAACAAAATTCCATTTTGATAAAGTGGAAGTAGGAAATGCATTAGATCACGAGATTTTTGAAGTTCCCGGGTCCCTGAAGTATTTACTGGAGCCTTCTGAAAAGGTAACGGTTTCAGATCTGGCAAGTGAAGCCTACAACGCTGGTAACCATCAGCGGGCGATAGAATTGTATACAAAGGCGATTGATAATGAACCTTACAATTCCTGGTACTATTACATGCGGGCATCATCCAAATACGAGCTTGGAGATAATTATGGTGCCATTGGGGACCTGGAGCGGGCGATCAGTCTGAACGCTGAAAATGCATCTTATTATAACAAAAGAGGGCTGGTAAAGTACAGGTTAAAAGATTATGTGAATGCAGCCGCCGATTTTGATCGGGCAATCCAACTGGACAGCGCCATGGATATTAGCTATGAAAACATGGCTTTCAGTTTGTATAATCTTGATGATAAAGATTCTGCTCTCCACTATCTCAACAAAGCTGTAGCCTTAGACTCAACCATGGGTCAATATTATTACAACAGAGCGTCTATTCATTCAGAGCTGGACAATTACGAAGCCTCTTTAAGCGATTATCAAAAATCTCTAAAGCTAGATTATGGAGATAGTGCGGTTACTCAAAACCGGATAGGTGTGGTTTACTACAGCCTGGAAGAGTATGAAAAAGCTGTTGCTTATTTTAAAAAAGCCCTGGAAACATACCCGGAAGAGTATCAGTACCTGAAAAATCTGGGAGATACCTATATGCAACTTGAAAACTACAAAGAGGCGATCCGTTTCATGGAAATGGGATATCAGCTAAAAACGGATGATGATGACCTGCTAAATGATTTGGCGCTGGCCTATAATAGCAATGGAGATCCGGATGCTTCCCTGGTCTATTTAAACAAGGCCATCGAAATAAATCCGAAAAATGCAACTTACTATGATAACCGGGCAGATGTGCATGTGGCGCTTATGAAATACCAGGAAGCCATTACGGATTTTACCACAAGCCTTCAACTATATCCGGATGATTCGGAGATCTATTACCGCAGAGGCATGGTACGTAAGCTCCAGAATAACAGGTTTGATGCATGCAGTGATTTCAATAAAGCAGCGGATCTGGGCCATGAGTTAGCAGAAGAAACCATGGAAGGCTATTGCCTGACTACCTCGGATGCTGAGAAGGAGTGAGGAACTGTTCGTTTACAATAGAAGGCTGTTCTCTATTCCTGGTTTAAATGGCGACCCTGCCTGCTTTATTACCTTTTCACAAGCCTACCTGGTGTCAGGTCAACGTTTAAATGGGCGTCATCCCTTCACCGGAAAGTTCCATGCTGAGTGCAGGGCGTTTTCCGCTCACCGGAAACTATCCTGCAGAGCGCAGCACGCTTTCCGCTCGCCGGAAACTGTCCTGCAGAGCGCAGGACATCATCCTCCTCACCGGAAAGTTCCATGCGGAGCGCAGGGCGTCATCCCCCTTACCGGAAACTGTCCTGCAGGGCGCAGGGCGTCATCCCCCTTACCGGAAATCATCCTGCAGCGTGCAGGAATGCCCGCACCTTCTCAGCTCAGCTCCAGCCATTTATACTTTGGCTGTTTATCGCGAGCAGCAAGCCCACAGCATAGAGGTCAGGCCCGGTGCGGCTGCACAAAATCGAGCGACTGCAAAAGGAAGGCTTGAGCCTCAATTTGTTTAGATAATCCAATGGTGACGGATGCCGATTGGAATTCTTTTTGTAATTTGAAGGAAATCAACAATCCTAAACCATGCGACTACTTGTTTTTTTATCCATTACTTGCCTGATCATCTCATGTGGACAGCAGGGGAGCGGTTCCCGGGAGACAGCCGATGAACCTTCTCCGTACGGTACATTTGCCCGAGGCTCGGACTCTCTTTGGGTAAAGGAGTATGAAAGTCCGGTGGCGCAGCAGATTGATTTCCAGTTTTACGCAACCAATGACCAGGTGTCTTCCAACCTGGCTGACTATGCAGAGCTTGATGAATCAACCGAAGAGCAGGACGTTTATGTTTTTAAGGACAGTTCCGAGGTGACTTATGCGGACCTGAAGCTAACTTTTTCTTATAACACAGGCACCTGGACGGTAGAGGATGTAGCTTATAAAGAAGGCAGAACACCAAATATGGACTTTTCCGGTGAATGGGTCCGGGTGGGAGAGTAGGTTCTCTCTGGAAAAAAGCAATAAACATCAGAAAGCTCAGCTTTTGGCAAAATAGTTACCATCCGGTGGAGCTTGCTGATAATCTCGGCAATCGCCTGGCTCCGGCCGGGTGATCTATATTCATACAGCCTTTCACTCATACCTGATCAAAAAAAATCATACGTTTTTCCCGTTCATCTGCTAAAGGGAGGTTATACCGATGTTATTTCCGCTGTGCCCCCTTTGCCACTCCCTCTGTTCCTCTTTCACAAGTTACTGCGGCCTCATTTTGAAATTCACGTTCAGTGTGCTCTTGTCGGCTGATGCTGGTCCGGACAAAACCCCGAGTAGGGTTCCTTTAAGTGAACCCGTTTTATAGCCGTAACGCAACCACTTTTGAACAGTATGAAAAGATCTTTGGTGCTCCTGTTAGATAAAAGATAAACTAAGGCAGCCCTGAATGGCTTTCGGGGCACAGACCGGTTCCCAGGGGACCGGTCTTTATTTCTTCTCATGAGTCGCAAAAGCAAAAATTAACCCTAAAATGATGACCAAGGGGTTCGTCAGAATCTATTCTTCCCCCAGTTTTATAACCAAAATAGGCACAAATGAAAACACACTACTATTTACGCACCACTACCTTTCTGCTGTTAACGTTTATTATAAGCGTTAATACAAGTATAAAAGCTCAATCAATCCTGTTTCAGGAAGACTTTGAAGGATCGCCGGTTACCTCCTTCGTTAATCAGTTTGACGACACTATGCCGGATGGCTCTTCACCTTGTGAAAGGGCATCCAGAGGGAATACCGCAGATTTTAATTCTACAAACGTTGATTTTAACAGCGATCAAAATTCAACTTATTTTATGGGTGTTAACCCGGAATCGCCATGTGGTGGTTATTACCATGCATATCTGGAAAGTGACACACTGGATTTAAGTGGTGTGGATTCTTTGTATTTTAAATGTCGCTATTTTATCGGTTCCGGGCTTGGCTGGGGACTCACCGGAATAAAAATGGAATTCAATAACGGCGATACCACATCTGTTCTGGATACGGTATTTTCGAGTCTCGACGCCTGGACTCAGATGGAAGTTGCCTTACCTTCCACAATGATCAGCTCAACGGTTTCGATAACAATAACCATTTCTGGGGGAGATGGCGTGGGCCTGGATGATATCACCATACAGGATGGTAAAACCGGTTCGTGTGTGGAGACAACCAATACCATCAACGCGGTTGCCTGTGACAGCTATACTTCTCCAAGTGGTAACTATACCTGGACTACCTCTGATACCTACCTGGATACCATTCCAAACACCGTAGGATGCGATAGCTTGCTAACGATTAACCTTACCATAGCTGAAAGTACTTCAAATGTAGTTACCACTTCATCATGCGGGAGTTATGAGTTCAATGATGAAACACTGACTGCTTCCGGTGCTTATGAGGCGGTGTTGGTCAATGCAGCAGGATGCGATAGCCTCGTTACGCTTGACCTGACTATCCTGGAAAGCACACCAACTACAACGAGCATCTCCACTTGCGAAAGCTATGAGTTCAACGGAGAGGCTCTTACGACTTCAGGGACTTATGAGGCTTTGCTGACCAATGTATCGGGCTGCGACAGTTTGGCTACCCTGAACCTGACAGTCCTGGAGGCGCCTTCCGCAGAGGTAACCATCAATGACATTGTATTATTTGCCGAAGAGCAGGAGGGAGTCACTTATCAGTGGATTGACTGTGCTACCAATGAGCCACTGGAAGGAGAGACTCAAGTGCAGTTGACGCCTGCCCACGCAGGTGAATACGCGGTGATCGTGACCAATGCCAACTGTTCGGTAACCTCAGTATGTATGAATTCGGATGGAGTAGCGATACTTTCGGCGAGTATGGAGCAAGCGCTTAATGTTTATCCAAATCCTACAAGAAATGGTCTGGTAACCATTTCAGGGTTGGGTGACGACCCGACAGATTACCTGGTGACCAATTTAGCCGGTAAGATCATGCAGCAAGGTGTTGTGGAAACCTCTGGTGAACTTAGCATAGATGGCCCGGAAGGTGTATATCTGGTCATCTTGAAAACAGCAGGACGGGAGAAGTCATTGCGGATATTAAAAAAGTAAGGTTGTGGTAGCAGCTAAGAAAGTTGCCACTATACTCACCGGAAAATAGAATTACCGGATTGTGAGGGCTTTTAAAAAAACACTCCCTATCCTCCCTGGAAGGAGGGAGTGTTTTTTATGCACTTACGAATAGGATTCTTCAAATCAGCTGAAGGCTGAGCATGATAAGCATTAGATTTTTTACGGAGTAGGGTGTTTCGTCATTTGCCCTTTTAAATAAATGAATCTATCATCGATAAAAGAAAGTACATGAAAACATTCTTACTAGCCGCCCTGCTCTTCGCAACAAGCTGGGCAAGTGCACAACAATTTGATTTTTACGGCCCGCAACCATTTGATGAAATCCTGAATAATTCTTTTGATCAGGCATGGAGTCCCACGGCTATTTCATCCATTGAAAACCGAAAATATGTGGTGATCCTGGATGCAGCGACTCAAACGAACGCGCTTATGTTAGGTGAAAGCAACATTTCGGTCCTTAATTTCACAGAAGTGGACAATGTGCATGGAGCCAGCTCGACTTACAGTTCTTTGCTGCGCAGTATCTTTCAACTGGTGGATATCAACACGCACCTTGATAATGACGAAACAGCACTGGAAGGCAAGTACGTCATTAACCCGATGCTGCATAGCTACTATGCCATTAATGCTGCCACGGACAATAGTGCCACCTGCACAGACGCAGGAACCCTTTACATTGGTGAAGAAGATCATACAGGTTATGTGCTTGTGGAATTTGACGGTACGGCCAGCTCAACCACAATTAAAGCTTCCAGCCAATGGGAATATAGCGCAACAGTAGGAGGCATCGTAGCGGTTAGTGGCTGGACAACGAAGTGGCTGAAGATTGACGGCACTTCACTCAGCTGGACCACCACAGAAGCTGATGCCAGCAGCTTTTACCTGGCTGATGCCACTGGCCTGATCGACCTTACCATTGAAGAGGGCGCAGATTTCAATCCTCTGAGCGAGACCTACCAGACCAATGCTACTGCGGACTTGCCGGAAATAGATGCCATAGAAAACAGTAAACTACTTGTCGAGCTTGAAATGAAGGTTGATACCGACTATGTGGATCAACTGGGCACTACCACAAGCGCTTCCGATGCGGCAAGCGCTATGCTCGATGCGATCGAAACCACTTTGACAGAAAATGGTGCTTCACTACGGTATCCCAAAACCTTTTACCTCGCCCTTCGCGAAAGCATGTTATCACAGATCATTGCAAGTACGGATATCTATGGGGCCCGGCTGGACTACAATACCATTCCCCATGTATATTTTACCAACGCATCAGATGATAGCGGTGTACCACACCCTTTTATGGTGATCGGCTCTCATGCGGTCTCCACCAGGCCCAATCAACTGCTGGACGTTAGCCGGCCTCCGGGAGCCGAGCCGGGTGTTGGCTATGGCGAAAGCACGGTAACAAGACATGGAAAACTTGGTGAGTTTCTGCTTAAAATACCCCTGAAGGACTATGGGCTGATAGAAAACCTTGAGGATAATGACCTCAGCGCATACGGTGATCTGGCCACAGACTTTGATGACCTGCACGGTACCACTACTACCAGAGATGTTTACAACTATGCCAGCGTAGCTTCCATCGGTGTGGCTATAGATGGAGTGACCATCTATCCCGGATATAACAACAATCTACGCTTTGCCGTGGAGGATGGCGAGGTGACCCACTCCGGTATTCATGTGGGAGGAGGTCTTGAACTGCACTACCACGCAGACGGCCATGGTTTCAACGGAAACGGCATCAACCTGTATAACCTTACAGACTATGCAGGGCATGATCATCCGCCGGTGATAGGCATGGCTCACGATGGAATTGCATTATTTGGGAAGTACGAATCAGACTATTCCTCCATGGTTGGATACGATATCGCTTTGGACGAATATGGAGGGCATGACCATGATGATGGCTTTGGATATCATTATCATGCTCACGCCGAGAATGTGGAAAGCTCCGGATCCCCAGGTACCTTCTTTGATGAGCATTTTTTGTTGGTTGGCGCCTGGAAGGGACTGATCAATGATATCCCCGGGTTTGATGAAGGAAAGCTCAGTCAGTTTGCAGACGAATCGATCGCAAGGTATGTGGGGGCGTCTTATGATTCGGGAGACCCAACCTCCGGTTCGGCGAATGTAGAAGCCTGCGAAAGTTATGAATGGGAAGGCACCACCTATACTGAGTCTGGTACCTATACTGCTACACTGACCAGCTCTACCGGCGGGGACAGTACCGCTACCTTAAACCTGACGATCCTGGAAAGTACCTCCGGCTCTCAAGACCTGGAAGTTTGCGGAAGCTATGATTGGGAAGGTACTACCTATACCAACTCAGGTACCTATACAGCGACCCTTGCCAACTCCGTAGGGTGTGATAGCACAGCCACGCTAAATCTGACCATTACGGACACTGCCACCCCGGGTTCTGAGGATGTAGAGGTTTGCGGGGGCTATGACTGGGAAGGGACCACTTATACTGAATCAGGGACCTATACATTGACTCTGACCAGCTCCGGAGGTTGCGACAGTACGGCTACATTAAATCTGACCATTTTGGAGGCATCTGCTCCCACGGTGACAGAAAGTGATGGGGTCCTGTTTGTTCAGGAGCAGGAGGGAGCCACCTATCAGTGGTACGATTGTGAGAAGGATGAACCTATCGGAAATCAAACGCATTCGCAATTTACACCAATGGCCTCAGGGAGTTTTGCTGTGAGTGTATCAAACGGAGCCTGTACAGCTATGTCCGAATGTGTGGCAGTAGACGTGGTTATCCTGGGTGCAAAACCGACAAGCGTGCTGGAGATCTACCCCAATCCTGCAACAACTGGGTTTCAAATTTCGGGGATAAATGAACCGGTTCAGGTGACGGTGATGAGCGTTTCCGGTAAGATCCTTTCAAGGCATACTTATACAAATCCCGAGACGGAAATCCCTGTTTCGGGGCTTCCCGGAGTTTATTTGATCAAGGTTGAGTTTGGTGATAAAACCTTGCTGAAGAAAGTCATTAAGGCTCACTAATGGAGTAGAGTTTACCAGAGTGAAGAAAAACTAAGGCATGCTTTATCAGGGATGGTTTAAAAAAACACAACCCATTCCTCCCAGAAATTTCGTACCTTTTCTGTTAGTTCATGTTCTATAAACCAACTCTGAAAAGCTATGGCCACAATCAACCTGAAAGTGAATGGAAAACAGCAGTCGGTAGACGTAGACCCGCAGATGCCGCTGCTCTGGGTGATCCGGGATTTCCTCGGGCTCACCGGCACCAAGTTTAGCTGCGGCATTGCCCAATGCGGGGCCTGTACGGTCCACCTGGATGGCGAACCGGTTCGTTCCTGCGTGCTGCCCGTATCCGCTGCGCAAGACAAGTCCGTCACGACCATCGAAGGGATCTCGGAGAACAACGATCATCCTGTCCAGCAGGCGTGGATCGCCGAGCAGGTGCCGCAGTGTGGCTACTGCCAGTCCGGACAGATCATGAGCGCCATCTCTCTGCTGGAGAACAATCCCAATCCCTCAGACGAAGACATTGATACCGCTATGCGGGGCGTGCTTTGTCGCTGCGGGACGTACCCCAGAGTCCGAAAAGCCATCAAAAAAGCCGCAAACACCTAAACCAGCTGAGCTATGAAAACGAACGTATCACGAAGGAAATTTATCCAGGTATCTTCTGCATCGGCCGCATTGCTGGTGATCGGGTGCACACCTGGCCAGGGAAATGAGGTTCAGAACCTTTCGTCAGCCGGTCCCCTGGATCTGAACCAGTTTATCACCATAGATGGGAACGGAGCAGTCACGTTGTTTAACCACCGTCCGGAGATGGGACAGGGTACCTTCCAGTCCATCCCGATGATCCTTGCTGAGGAACTGGGCGTGGACATCCTGTCTGTACAGATCAAACAGTCTGCCGCTAACCCTGAGCTCTATGGCCGACAAATGGTGGTGGGGAGTCACAGCATTCAGAGTGAGTTTACCAACATGCGAAGGATGGGCGCAGCTGCTCGTGACATGCTGCGTCAGGCAGCTGCTAATCAGTGGAAGGTGGATATGAACGAATGCACAGCGGCGGATGGAGTTGTTACGCATCCTTCCGGAAAAAAGCTGACCTACGGTGAGCTCGTGGCTGATGCGGCCAAGCTGAAAGCTCCCGCCGATCCCCAACTGAAGTCCGTCAAAGACTTTACGATCATCGGTCAGCCCGTACCACGCCAGGACATCCCGCTGAAAACGAACGGAGAAGCAAAATTTGGGATTGATATCTCGGTTCCCAACATGCTTTATGCATCCGTGGAGCGATCTCCGGTGTTTCTGGGTGCCATAAAAAGCTACGACGATACCGCCGCGCTGAAGGTGCCGGGAGTGACGCATGTTTTTAAAACCTCCCGCAACCTGTTTGGTCATGACCGGGAAGGAGTGGCCGTGCTGGCAGAAAACTACTGGGCGGCACTACAGGGGAGGAAAGCCCTGAAAGTAGAATGGGATCAGAAAGGACTGGAAAAAGAGTCTACCGAAACGATCTTTAGCCGTTACAAAGAAGCTAGTAAGAAACCCGGAGATGAATTGTATGCTTCAGGAGATGCTACACAGGCATTGGCCAACGCTACGGACGTGCTGGAAGCCGTTTATGAAATGCCTTACCAGGCCCATGTGCCCATGGAGCCGATGAATGCGGTGGTTAGTGTAAAAGAGAGTTCGGCAGAGTTTTGGGGTTCTACCCAAAATCCAAATGGTACACGTTCTTACCTGTCCCGCATGCTGGACATTCCCGAGTCCAACATCAGGATCAACTACACCTTTATGGGTGGCGGTTTTGGTCGGCGTTCACGGACCGATGTGGCGGAGGAAGCTGCGGACCTTTCACGGAAAAGCGGTCGGCCGGTGAAGGTAATGTGGACAAGAGAGGATGACCAGACACAGGGACCATTCCGCGCTGCTTCGCTGAACGTTTGCCGTGGCAGCCTGGATAAGGATGGGAATGTAGAAGCGCTCGAGCATAAAGTCGTCGCCCAGGAGATCCGTAACCAAACCGGTGACGACATGACCGCCGGGCGACAGCTGATGGGTGGGATCAATACCGAGTACAGTATTCCCAACCTTTCGGTAAAAGGGGTATTGCAAAAGCATTACGTGCCCATTTCGTACTGGCGGGCAGTGTATCACTCCACCAATCCCTTTGCTCATGAGAGCTTTATCGACGAGCTGGCCCACAAAGCAGGAAAAGATCCGCTTGAGTTTCGGTTGGCTATGATGCAAGGTCATCCGCGGTTCAGGCGAGCATTGGAAACTGTTCGTGAAAAAGCCAGCTGGGGGAAGAAGACTGCTGGCATGGGAAGAGGTCTGGCGATCTGTGAGCGCTCAGGAGCCCACTTTGCGATGGTTGTAGATGTGGTCAAAGAGAATGATCGGATCAAACCGGTGAAGATCACCACGGCGCTGGACCTGGGTATATGTGTGAACCCGGATACGGTGAGAGCCCAGACCGAAGGTTCGATCGTTATGGGGCTGACAGCCGCTATAACCGGGCTGACTATCGAAGAAGGTAAGATCAAAGAGCAAAACTGGAATACGTATCCGCTGCTGACCATTGGTCAATGTCCGGAGATCGTGACCCAGATCATCGAAAGTGATGCCGATCCGGATGGAGCAGGGGAGAGCGGTCTACCAACGGTAGCTCCAGCGTTGGCGAATGCCATTTTTGACCTCACAGGCAAGCGGATCAGGAAGCTGCCGATGGATTTGAAAGTTTGACTGTTGACGTTGACTTTTCCTCTGATGGCGATGGACTTGCAACCCCCTTTCTCCCCCTTTTCTAAGGGGGACTTCCATGATTTGAAGGTTATCGAAAGGATAATTTATTCCCTTTTTAAATTATAAGAACTTTTCGCCAATTCTATTGAAAAATGATAATTTGTAGCGATCCCCCTTAACAAAGGGGGGGAAGGGGGTTGTATTTAATCACCCAATCCGCTCCCAGGGCCCCGTAATAGCCAGCGTTAAGCCAGGCCCCTGGATATTTACAAACAGGGTGCTGCCATCCGGGGAGAATACACTTCCGGCAAATTCGGACTTATAACCAACATTTCGGGCAATGTGATACATCTCACCTTCAGGGCTGATCCCTACGATCCGGGGCGTGGACTGGTCCTCACAGAGTACAATATGGCCGTTCCCCGCTACCGTAACATTATCGCAGCTTGATACTATTTCAGTATTGTTGGGCTCTACAAAGATCTCCAGCTGACCGGGACTGTCTTTTTCTCCAATCTGTCCTTCTTTAGGGCTCGGTATGTATCGAAAAACCTGACCATGCTCTTCATAACCGCCGTTGGTACAGGCAAAGTAGACCTCATCATTTCCATACCACATGCCCTCACCACGGGCAAATCGCGCAGCTCCCTGCTCAAAACCTCTCAATCGCAGATCATCATCCGGAGCATCTATACCATCAATATCCTGCCACACTACGTCGTACTTTCGGCTTATTTCCATTCGTTCCGTTTCAAGATCTTTCCAGTTTCGGGTATCAAATGAAGGTTTATCTTTGATCACCAGCACCTGCAGCTTTCCGCCTTTATGGAGCTTTCCTTTTTCTTTTGGTAAATACCGGTAGATAAGACCATCATGGCGATCTTCTGTTTGGTAGACAATGCCTGTTTCCGGGTGAACGCAAACGGCCTCATGATTGAACCGGCCCATTTGAGTGATAGGAATCGGTTCGACCAATGAAGCTCCTGCCGGCACCTCAAAGTTGTATCCGTGGTCCTTCTCCAGGATATCACCGGCCCGGAGGGTAGTTTCTTCACAGGTAATCCAGCTGCCCCATGGGGTAGGCCCACCCGCGCAGTTCCTTATGGTTCCTGCCAGGCTTAGATGCTCGGAAATAACCGCTTGTTTCACAGGGTCATAAATCACTGTGGTAGTACCACCAAGCCCTGGCGCTTCGCCTTTACCAAAGTCGTAAAACCCGGCTTTATCTACCTTACTCAGAAGGCCCATATCTTCACCAAATGAGCCATTGATGTTATCTCCCGGAGATACTTCATGATTGCGAATAAGGATAACGTTTCCGTTTTCTCCTGGAAATGCCGCCATGCCATCCGGATTTCCCGGAACAAGCAAGCCATCACTCATTGGGTTGCCGCGTGAGGAAATGATCTTATACCTGAAACCTTCCGGCAGTTCCAGGATGCCATCCGGATCCGTTTTAAGCGGACCATATCCTTCGCTCAACGCTGAGGGAAAAGATTTGTAGTTGACGCCTTCTTTCTGTGGGCTGACACATTGTGATACAAAAGACTGCAGACTAAAGAACCCGGCGCTGACCAGGCTGCTTTGCTTGATGAATTTTCTTCTTTTCAAAATACAATAGATTAAGAGGTGGTTATCAAAGATAATGATCTTTTGATGACGGAGAAGAAGTGGAATTACATTAAAAGATGGGAAAAGAATCACACATTTTTTAGAAAAATCCGAAGGCTTTGGTATTTTAGCAAGCCTAAAATTGAAGATAACCGCCTAACGCTGTTAATGATTGTCCTCCGAATTACCATAGTTTTCTTTCTCTCGATACTTTCATTCCATATCCTGGCTCAGCAACATTTTTCATCACAGGACCTTCAGCTTGTTCGGTTAGTGGATAAGACACTTCAGGAAAACCACATTGACTATGAAGTACTGCAGCCGCTCGTAGCCTCCAGATTTCCTGTCAACCTCACCAGGCAGCTCGATCCGGCAGGAATTTACCTGACGGATGTTGAGTCCGGAAAGATCTATGACCTGTTTGACGCTGAAAAATTTGGAGTTCAGTCTGACCATTCCCGGTCACAGTTGGAAACTATCAGGTCTATATTTAAGTCTTGCTTAGAAGGTGCTAAAGAACTGATGCAGGAGTTGCCAAAGCTGGATTTTTTTCAGCCGGATAGTGTCTTGCTGTCTGTCAGTCAGGACTCAGTGGTTTTTGCTAAGGACAAGGAGGATTTGGAGCAGAAATGGAAGCGACGTTTAAAGTTGCAGGTATTGTATAAGTATCAGGAAGACTCTGCTATTTTGGAATCTTCACCCGCTGAGGTGAATCGCTATCTGAATGATCGCGTAAATTTTGAGATCCGGTCTGAGCTCTGCAAAGTAGAATCATTGCTCATTGAGGAGCGGCTATCCAGATATGTATTGAATGCTTACCTGAAAGCTTATTGCCAAAGTTTTGATCCGCATAGTGATTTTTTGACACCTGAAGAAGAGTCAAACTTCATTTATAGCCTGTCGAGTGAGTATTATGGGGCGGGGATCACCTATAGGAAGGATGGAAATAAGTATGTAATCACCCAGGTGAGCCCGTTTAGTGATGCCAGCAACCATGAGATTCGGGAGGGGGATGAGATTACAGGAATTGTTGTGGAGGACCAGTTGGTCGCGCCTTCCTGTATTACCCTTGAAGAACTGGACAGACTTTTTTACGGAGAAGATGTAAGTGAACTGAAACTTGAGCTAAGATCTTCACACGACCGGCAGTTCAGGCGATTCGAACTAACCAAGGGACTGGTCAACAATAGCTTAAATCATACTTACTCTTTTCTCCTTCGGGACGATAGTATTCAATTGGGCTACATCCAGTTTCCGGCTTTTTATGCTTCGGTCACACTTGAGGGGAGGAGTTCTTCTGAAGATCTGGCGCTTATTCTCCTTGATTTTAGAAAGCGAATGTTGGATGGTGTGATTGTGGATCTGCGAAACAATGGCGGAGGTTCTATTCAGGAAGCCCACGAGCTGATCAGCTACTTTACGGATTACGGTCCTCTATTTACCTTGGTAACCTCTGAAAATAAGACAGGTAGCCTGGTAAAGGACACTAAAAAAGGTAGTTTGACCGATGGGAAGGTGATCTTTCTTGTAAATTCCCTTTCTGCTTCAGCTTCTGAACTGGTGGCTGCGGCTATGCAGTCTTATCCCAATACGCTGATCGTAGGGTCTCAAACATTCGGTAAAGCTACCGGCCAGGTAGTAGTGCCGGTAAGGACCCAATATGCACAAGAATCTCAAGGGGCAGTAGTTGTCACCAACTTGAAAATATATCGTTTCAACGGATCAAATTATCAGGGAACAGGTGTACAGCCGGACATTGAATTGCCAACTTTATTATCCAGGGATCTGGTGAGTGAATCTTTGCTAAGTCATCCTTTGAAGCACAAAAGAGTGGGAAAGTCATATAGGCCTGTTAGGAATAGAAACGAACCGATCGATCACCTTCGGAGGCAAGTGTCCCAAAGAAATTCATTGGCTGCCATTGATTCATTGAGTCGTGTGATCAGCTATGGCCTGTCAGATTCCACCGTAGTCTCACTTCGGTTTGGAACTTTTGATCATGTGTTCAGGCATTTGGATAATCCATTGTCTGAACCAACCACTGATTTTGAAATTATACCCGTAGAAAGCAACGAGACGTTTTTAAGTGAAAGCGAACGAATAAAAGTCTTAAAATCCAAAGACCCTTTTCTTAAGGAAACCTTTCAGATATTTAAGGATTGGGTTTCAATAACCAATGAATAGTTATGAGAATTGTCTTAATTATAGCATCAATTAGTATTTTGTTTGTCGTGCATGCCCAGGAACATCCTGCAGAGCACATGAGTGAGCTTGCCGCAAATTATGACCAGATCAATAAAGATACCTGGGATTATATTCGTCAGGTATCTCGTGGAAAAAATGCAAACAGGATTGAAAAAAGGCGTAGAGACCTGGTAGAGACCTTGCGAAAAGCAAAGTATGAGGCCAGTCGTGTAAAACCATACAAAGGCGATAACTCACTGAAGCAAGCTTATGTAAACTATCTGAATCTTTCGTATCACGTAATTAATGATAATTACAGAAAAATTGTGGATCTGGAGCGAATTGCCGAAGAGTCGTATGATGCTATGGAGGCCTACCTGCTTACAAAGGAGCGAGTAAACCTAAAAATGGACTCTGCCCAGGAGGAGCTTAATCGGGCCCAAACGACTTTTGCCAGTAAGTATAACATTCAGCTTACCAGTGAGGACTCCAGGATTTCCAGGAAACTGAATAATGCCGGCCAGATCAACAGCTATTACAATAGAGTTTATTTACTTTTTTATAAAAGCGCTTTTTATGAAGGAAAAATGTTAGAAGCGGTCGCAACTGGAAATGTGGGGGACATAGAACAGTACAGGCAAACCCTGGAAATAACCAGTAAAGAGGGGATGGAAGCTATCAAAAAAACAGATGGATACCATGGAGATCATTCTTTAAAGAATGCTTGCTACGAAATGGTAGAGTTTTATTTCGGTGAGGCAGTTCGCTATATGCCTAAACAGATCGATTTTTTCACTAAAAAAGACCGGATGGAGACTCTGGTCAAGAATTTTGAGTCAAAAAAGAACCCCACTCAGCAGGAAATAGATGAATATAACCAATCGATCAATGACTATAACAATGCCATTGGCTCCTTCAATGAGACCGGTGAATACCTGAATAAATACCGAACAAAGCGTCTGGAAAATCTTAATAAAACCATCGATGATTTCTATAATAAGCATTTGTAGGGCAAATGTTTGACCTTGGGGAGGAAAGTCGTCTTTCTCACAGCCATAAAAAAAACCCGCTGGCAGATCCCGGCGGGTTTCAAAAATGCAATTGTCATTCAGTGAATTACTACTTTCTTCCCAGCATGTAGCCCACCGCACCGCCGGTGATGGCCATCATGACTGTTGAAACTACCGGATCCACCAGTGCGGCAGTCAGGTTCATGATGTTGCTGGTAGCATACATGCTCAGGTTGATAGCCAGTCCCAGGATCAGCCCCAGCACCGCTCCGGTCTTTAAGCCGTCCATGAAGGTGGTGACCTCACCCACGCTACCAAAAATATAAACCAGAAAGTAGGCCTGTAGAATGTTGCCCACTATCAGGGCCCACCAGATCATCTGATCTTCTTCCCGGTACACGCCGGTAGCAGAACCACCATTAGCGGCATAAAAATCCATCAGCAGGAAGCCATAAAACAGCGATCCCAGCAGAAATAACACGACAAATCCCACCAGGGTTGCCAGTACTCGGTTTTTTGCACTCATAAGTATTAGAGGTTACGTTAGTTTATTAAATATAATCATACCGTACCGGTTTTTGAGAACATCAAAGAAGGTTTCGGCTCATTGTCAGGGATCAGGCGGTTCGGGGACGGCAGTCAGCGTGTCTTAGGTTTATTATCATACGATAAGCGGAGGGGCTGCTTAAGGTTTAGGTCCTTTTCCTAACCCGATAATTGCTTATTGTATCAAATGAATGCTTAAACCGCTCAGGTTGGGCGGGGGTCAGATAAAATTTCCGACCATCTTTGAGCTCCAATAAAACAGAGCCCCCTGTTTTGCTGGCCTTTAAGGAAGTGATACGCTCTTTTGCTCCAACCGATTTGACTTTTACCCTCGGTGCAATTGTGTAATACTTATATTCCGGAGATTTTTCCCTTAGTGTGCGTATATAGCCTGCCAGGTCCGCACTTTCACCGTAGCTGTCGTGCTCTTTCACAGATGTTTCGACCTGCCGACGCGTTTCTTCGGGTGTTAGGTACCGGACGGAATCTATTTTACTGAACTCGAAAAACCGGGTGTGAAAAGGTGGTTTTCTGAGATAAACACCCTCCGAAGTGATCGTATAGGAGATAAACATCCTTAATGTTGCTCCAATAAGTACATAGAGAAAAAGGATCATGATCAATAAAGGGAAAATTACCACCCAGCCGAAAGAAAGATCTGCCCCTTCGTCCGTAGCAAACACAAAGATCAAAAGGGGAGAGAAGACAATAATGAATCCAATAATGATGGGAATATAGGCGCCCGGTCCGGTTTTAGCACGAAAGACTTCTTTCATATACTACAGGTTTTTAGGTGAAAATAGGCAATTATCAGGTTGATCCAGAAACGGCCGGACAATTTGTTATTGACAAACGATCGTTAATCTGGGAGTGGACGTATATTCTTTTACCGAATGACAAATGTCAGCTTAATTTTATTTAAGAATCCCTAAATTTAGATAGTCCAACGGCGAGGTACATACCAGTAATGAAGTGAAACCTTTTTAAAACGTTAAAGTGCTATGATCGACTACTATAAAAACATTGACAAACCATTCGGCGCAGTATTTGGGGAGCCGGAGCATGATGTAAACAATCCGGAAGTTTTAGCCGAAGATGTACAGTTTGGGGACTGGACTGTAAAGGTAAGCGGGAATCTGGAGCACGACGATCCACCGTATTTGATCGAGGCTGGTCGTCTGAAAGAATCTACCTGGATCTCTCATATGATGGAAAAATCCTGGGTGGATATGAACACCTTTATGGATGCCTACTTTTTTGCACTGGGAAAAGCAGGGCAGGAGAAAGTGGAGATTAAGGTTTATTGACGGTCTCCTGATTGTAACGCCTTTTCACACTATCAATCGTCAGAGGTACTCCTTCGGCCTACAAACAGGTCATTGACAGGGAGTCCGGACGGTGGCTTCTCTATTTCTTTTAGCCCGAGCAACTGGGCATACTCCCGATAAAGCCTTCTGGTCTTTTTCCCAAAAATAGAAAGATGCAGGAGGATCATCCGGTCATCGTTCAGTACCACGCAAAGCTTAAAGTTCGTGGAGCCACGTTCCATTTTTTCGTTTAATAAAGTCAGTCCTTTTAAGTCCTGCATGTCAAACGATTCCGAGTGTTTTTCATAAAACCCGTACGTGGTATGGTGCATCTGATGACGGTCGAAAACAATGTAACTTTGAGGGTCCAGCGCCTTCCGCCACAAAATACTTACAACAAGACCGATTACTGAAACGATAAATGTCTCGGGAGGTAAAAGGATATGGGCATTTATAAGGGTAAGGACAAAAATAAGAACAGGAATAAGAACCCAGCACAAGCTAACCAGACCAACCAGGAAGGTGCCGAAAGGCGATCCGGGCCTGAATTTTACAGGGAAGGTACTCTTGCGTATCTGAAAGGGATGAAACAGGAGCAGGTACTGCATAAGAGTTTGTAAGTGATAGGTGATCCACCTGATACTCAATATTTTTTTCATCCTCTAAAATTAGCAAAACCTGGAATATGCGCTTATGGACAGCGATCAGTATGACCATTTTACGGGTAAAGAGTAAGAGGCTCTCAAATCGTAGCATTTGCTGTTACCCTTTAAAACGGTGAGTCTTTTTCCTTTACCAGCTCATCGTAGATTAACGTTTCGGCTACTGCAGGAAAACGTTTAAAGATCCAGCTGATAAGCTTTCCCTGCATAGTAAGGATAATATCCCTTTTACGTGTCACGATGGCATTAGCTACATGAGTGGCCACTGCTTCTGCCGGCATCATTTTCTTTTCATCTCGTGGAGACTCAGCCTGGGGCATACCGTCTTTGTTCAGGGAGTTTTTCCGAATTTCAGAGGCCGTAAAACCGGCATGCACGGTCAGTACGTGTAGGTTTTTCTTCAGGTTTTCTACACGTATCGTATCCATAAACCCATCCAGGGCATGCTTGGACGCGGAATATCCGGTTCTGCCCGGTAAGGGAGTGATCCCGCAAATAGACGAGATAGCTACCAGGCTGCCTTTTGATTCCAGCAGGTATGGCAGGGCATATTTGGTGCAATAGACCGTACCCCAGAAATTGGTAGCCATCACCTTCTCAAGCACTTCCAGTCGTACATCCAAAAAACTGGCCCTCATGGCTATACCGGCATTGTTGATCAGAATATCCAGCTTACCATACAGATGGAGCGTTTCATCGATGAGGTTTTTGCAGTCTGCTTTGCTGGTCACGTCAGTGGTTACTACAGAGGCCGTGCCACCCAGTGAGTGGATATCGTATGCAAGCTTCTCCAGCTTCAGGTAGTTGCGAGAGGCCAGGACCAGTTTACAGCCCAGCTTGGCAAAATGGACTACCATGGCTCGACCTATCCCTGAAGATGCACCGGTCACAATAACCACCTTGCCTTTTAGTGGAGAGCGGAGCAGTTGGCTATTCATTCCGTCTTTTTTGGAGGCGGGATTTTGCAATTGAAAATGAGCACTCATTTGTTTAGTTTTTTTATGTAACAAGTACTGATCTTATGTTGCCGGTAGTCAAACTCAGACCAAAGATTCCGAATATTAAAATTGGTTTCTAACTCCTTTGTGCTTTCCACATATTTGATCTTTCTTCTGATAACAGCATTCAGTATTTTTTCAAAAATCAAGGCGTGGACCCCTTTATTTTGATATTCAGGCTTTATAGCTATCAACAAGAGGTCGAGGGTATTGGTTTGGCGTAATGCCCGATAAATATGCCAGGGTCCGAAGGGGAAAAAACGTCCTTTCATTTTGATGAGGGCTTCTGCCAGGTCTGGCATGGTCAGTCCAAACCCCACAATGTTGCCATCTGCGTCTTTGACCAGAGCAATCAGATCAGTGGAAACAAACGAAATGAATTGCTCATAGAGCTTACGGAATTCATTTGCCGACAAAGGAGTGAACCCCTCCAGGTGAGCATAGGATTCATTGAGCAGGTTACGGAGCTCTTCCGTATACCTGATGAGTTCTTTCTTGCTTCGAATGTTTGCTAATGTAAGTCCATACCTTTGTTGCACCATTTTTGAGCCTCTGATAAACTTGTCAGGGACCTGTTCTGGTATTTGAATGCGATATTCTACCCAATTAAACTCCCGTGAATATCCGGCCTTTTCGATCAGGTTCTGGTAGTAGGGGTAATTGTAGCTGGAAAAAGAGGTAGCCATCTCTTCAAACCCCTCAACCAAAACACCAGACCGGTCAAATGAAATGAAGCCCAGTGGGCCATGCAGGGAGCTAATGTTCTCCTCCCTGCACCATGTTTCCACGGCACCAAACAATTGCCTGACAACCTCCTGGTCATTTATAAAATCCAGCCACCCAAAACGGGCTTCTTTTGAATGAGCCTCCTGACTGATGATCCCGGCAATCCGTCCGGCTACCTTTCCGTCCTTTTCTGCCAGCCAGTAGCTGGTTTTAATTTCCGGATAGGCTCCATTGTGATGTGATAAAAGGTTATTCCGCTCATCTTTCAGCAAAGGAGGGACGTACCTGGAGTTCCCGTAGTAAAGATGCAGGGGAAATTTCATGAATTTGTCCAGGTCCTTTTCAGACCTCACTTTTTTCAGAGATATCATCTCGCTTTTATATGGTCAAAAGTTAAACGACGTTCCTTATTTATTTTATGATAAAAGTCATCCTCGCATATACAACGGTTTATTTTTGTTTTCGGATGTAAAAGACTTTTGAATTATCCGCAACTGATCAAAATCATTTTGCTTATGATCCAGGTCATAAATTATACGTTTAAAAAAGGTGACCTTCGGTCAGGAAATAGCCTGATTCAATGTTTACACTTAGTAAAGAATTTCGGTTTGAAGCCGCCCACCGGTTGGTTGATTACCAGGGTAAATGCGCAAATCTTCATGGTCATTCATGGAAGGGGTTTATTGTGGTAGAGTGTGTCCGTTTGGATGAAAAGGGATTTGGAGTAGATTATGCGGATCTGAAGCAGATCATTGCCCCGATGGTGAAGGACCTGGATCACGCCCTCCTGACCAATGGGAGGGATGAGGAGCTGATCCGTTTATGCAAACATAACGGATGGAAAGTATGCCGGTTTACCGATAATCCCACTTCTGAAGTGGTTGCGAAGTTTTTGTTTGACAGCTGGAGGTCTCTGGTTAATGATGAATCACGCGGTATTCGATTGAAAAAAGTCATTATAGAAGAAACCTGTACCAGCCGATGTGAGTATACTGATTAAATTTGTCCTTTACGTTAAGTGAAAATCATAGTTATCCTATATGCTTTAACTTAAGGAAATGATTTTGCTTAACTAAACGACATTGCAATGCACAATAATATACTCACAGATTAATGAAACAGTATGCCTTAGTAACCGGAGCGAGTCAGGGGCTTGGGAAGGCTTTTGCAGTTGAACTGGCCAGGCGAAAGATAAATACCATTTTGGTGAGCTTACCAAATGAAAATTTGCAAGCTCTAAACTGTGAGCTCATCGACCAGTATCAGATAGATTCCCATTGCTTTGAAACAGACCTTTCCGTTACTGAGAATGTGGTGACATTGGCTAAACAGGTCAACCAACAGTTTAATATATTCATGCTGATCAATAATGCCGGGATCGGTGGATCAAAAGTATTTACTAAAGTAGAAACTTCATATCTGACCAATATTATCCAGGTAAACATTGTCGCCACTACTGTTTTAATCCATAAGCTTCTGCCTAATCTTTTGCGACAACCGAAAGGGTACATTCTCAACGTATCCAGCCTGGCGGCTTTTAGCCCCATGGGGTTTAAGACGGTTTACCCCGCATCAAAAGCATTTATTTACCACTTTTCGCGAGGGTTGTCAGAGGAGCTAAAAGCCACCTCTGTGTTTGTCAGTGTAGTAAACCCGGGGCCTATGGCTACTAATGGTGGAGTCAGCAGGAGGTTAAAAAAGCAGGGAATTCTTGGGAAGCTGGCTTTGTCCAATGTAGAAAACATTGCTAAAACGTCATTGACCCAGCTTTATAACCGGAACCCGGTGATCAGAGTCAGTAATCCGGGCAGATTGCTTTTGAAGTGGTTGCCGCTGTGGATCAAATTGCCTATAATGACCAGGAGGATGAAAAGGGAGGCGGACAATTGAAAACCATATTCGTTACCGGTGTAAGTGGATTACTGGGTACAAACCTTATATATGACCTACTGCAAAGTGGCTTTCAGGTAAGGGGCTTGCTTCGTGACAGGTCCAAATACAAAGGCATAAACCATGCTAACCTGAAGCTTATTGAAGGTAATCTATTTGATGACCTGTCAGATGCTCTGGAGGGAACCGATGTGGTCATTCATGTGGCTGCTGAGACCAGGCAAAACCTGACCCACTTTTCGAATTATCTGACTGTAAATGCACATGGTACAATGAGTTTACTGAATGCGGCCATGCAGTGCAAGATCAAAAAATTTGTATTTGTCAGTACCGCCAATACGCTGGGTTTTGGTTCGTCGGATGATCCGGGAAATGAACAAAAGAAAATAAAGCCTCCTTTTGATACATCGTTTTATGCCAAAAGCAAACTGGAAGCCGAGAATCAGCTGCTGCAAAATGCAGGTAACCTGGATATTGTGATCATTAATCCCACATTTATGTTGGGTGCCTATGATACCAGGCCGAGCTCAGGGAAGATTATCTTAATGGCCTTGAAAAAGAAGCTGGTACTTTATCCACCGGGTGGAAAAAATTTTGTTCACGTAAGGGATGTTTCACGAGCTATATTAAAGAGCATAACCCGCGGGCGAAGCGGAGAGAAATATGTCATTGCGAATGAAAACCTTACCTATGAGGAATTCTTCAGGAAAATGAAAAAAATAACGGGGCAGGGTACGGTATTGGTAAAAATCCCCAGGGTTTTGCTGGTGATCATGGGTTTTTTTGGGGATATTTTTCGGTCCATTGGGTTCAAGACCAGTATAAGCTCCACCAATATGAAAATACTATGCGTCAATAATTTTTATTCAAATGAGAAGTCAAAAAAGGAGCTGGGTGTGGATTATCATTCTGTTGACACAGCCATAGAAGACGCTATGACCTGGTTTGAGAAAGGGTTTCACCGCAAAGATGCCAAGCCCTAGTGTCAAGTCCAGTGTGCTGTTTGGGGTAAGTTGCAGTTATTTTTTTGTTCAGGCAAGCGGTTCCCCGCCGGGACGAGGAATATGCGGATAGCCATAGCTATGTAAGTATTTCTCAACGCAGTATAAGCGAAAAAGAACAAAGCTTGGCCCCAATAAAGCATGCTTGACTTGACACTAGCGTCTCGGAGAGTTTGCCTGGCGAAGGGTGGCGCGCAGCCCAAACTACCTTTGTGACCTGGGGAGATTGAAACTCCCGACCCACTGATTAAGAGTCAGTTGCTCTACCAGCTAAGCTACAGAGTCATGTGATCCGCAAAATGAGGAAAACAACTTATCCATGACCAAATTCCGCAGATAAATTGCTCATTTAACTCTTTCCTTAATGGTTATCAGCTCACTTGTGGCACCCAAATCAGCTTCTTTGTGTATTTCAACGGTGATCCCTCTTATTTTACCATACCTCTTTCCATTCGTAAATTGGTCAATAAATTCTTTTTTTAAATCACTGGACAGTATTAATGGTTCCGCTTTATCTCCAAAATAAAAAGTGGTTTTAAACGAACCCGGCCATATGGAGACCCAGCAAATTGTTTTGGCTTTTTTGGTGACTTTGTAGAGCCAGTTGTTACCATCTTTGTAGTATCGCCATTCAGCAGAAAATGACGGATGATCTGTGGTCAGTAGGTTTATAAAATGATCCCATGCCGCTTTTACATCACCCAGATGGCGACTTAAAACCTTATCATCGGGGTATTCATCTTGGTTGTTTAAGCTAGGCTTTTCCATTGATCTAATTTGATTGCTTTATCTGATCGTGTATACAGGTTTAATTATGTTTACTGTGCCTCCAGCGACATACAGATTTCCGTTGTACGGTTCATCAACAGACACAAGCTCTCCCGATCTAAACTGAGAAAACCCGCTTAAGCAAAAGGTGCAAATGAGGATCAGGAATAAAGCAGAGTTTTTCATGGCCGTATGTATTTTGTCAATACAAGTTCCGACATAGAACCGTGAATTTCAATGACTTGTGTCAGTTCATCGAAAATAAATTTTCAAGGGCCATTCACACCGCTTATGAAAGGAGAGGAGAGCGGTGTAAGGCCGTTTTCAAAAGAAGCTCCACCTTCTTATAATATTGATCAAAACGAAAGTGTAAGTCCCAGTGTCACGTCATTAAAGAGCTCATCAATAGGAACTATTGGTTCAGGGTCATAGATGTTTTGATACATAGCGGTAATACCTATATGTTCAGTGAAATTAAAGGTTATTTGTGAGCTGGTTGCCAATCGAAAGTTTTCAGGCGAGGTTAGCTTTGGTTGATAGTAGGCACTAACATCCAGGTCAAACCTCGTGGCAAATTCTTTTTTGAAATTGACATATAGCATGCCTCGTATATTTTTCACTTCTACAGGTCTGGGATCAGCGGGAATCAGGGTGGAGTCTGACGTCCCGGCATAGTTCCACCTTTCGGACTCATAAAATACACCTGCACCGGCAAAGAATCCCATATCCTGCTGCTGGTATAAGCGTCCACGTAAATTAACACCTCCCGCATATTTCATGTCCAGGCCTCTGATTTCCTGCCAAAGCATAAGCAGGTATGGTTCCAGCGCCCAGTTATTTGTATCAGAGAGTCTTTTATACTCCAGGTACACAAACCCGCCACTCATAATATCCTCATCGCCATAGCGTGCGTATTCCAGCTTGTTAGCAACGGTAATACCATTATTGCCCATCCGGATGGAGATGTCTGATGTGTTCTCTATCTCGATGAAGTTCGCTTTTACATTACGGTAGCGTATACTGGGGATGAAATTTCCTTTAATCACCTTTGAGGTATCCAGAATGACATTGAAGGTTTCCGTATGAAGGACCTGAGCGTGTGACAGGAAGCTTACAAAAGGTAAAGAAAGGATGACAAAGAGTTTATAGGTTGGGGCATTCATAGACGGTGATATATTTGGTTTCTCAATATATTGTCAGGTTTTTAAAAATCTCGTAAAAAGTTTGTTAGTCTACTGCTATAACTATTTTTGTTCAGAATCAGAGTAAAACTCTCTTATCCAGTGACATGAAGCTGTCATTCTCTGGTGTTAAATTGCACTAGAACAATTTTAGTTGATTATGGAATTTGTCACTAGCCAAAAAGTAACCAACCTGTTGTCGGGTTATCCTAAGGAAGCTTCAGAAAAACTGATAAAACTGCGGCAACTGATTGTGGATACTGCTGAAGATACTGAAGGCGTCAGGAAGCTTGCAGAGACCACCAAATGGGGCGAACCAAGTTATGTCACTAAGACTGGTAGCACCATCCGAATGGACTGGAAGCCGAGAACACCGGATAAGTATTACCTGTACTTTATCTGCAATACAGAACTGGTGAATACTTTTCGGTTCATTTTCGGTGATGAGTTTACTTTTGAAGGGAACCGCGCTATTGTATTGGATCTGGAAAAAGACATTCCGGAAGATGCCCTGAAAAGATGTATCACATTGGCTCTTACTTATCATAAGGTAAAACACCTGCCTATGCTTGGGGAGTAAAAGAAACCTTCATTATCCCGCCCCTTTGATTTGTGTGCTTTTAGAATAACCGATTGGCTACTGACCCTCTCACGCAATAAATTACCTGACCCATTTAAAAGTTACTTCATTTTATTGTTATTATTACAACTGATTAATCAGTTATCATTCAATCACAGCCTAACTAAACAGTCTAAACTAACATGAACACTCACAAGATGAGCGCATTCTTTGCGCTATTCCTATGCATTTTTTTTCAATCCAAAAGCCAAACCAACCCTACCGATTCAATCCATGTTCAGCAGAAGTTGTTTTTGCGAAGTGGTGAGGTACAGAGTTTTGATGATTGGTTTTCAACTCATGAATCCAACCCCAGCTCCAATTCTGCTGATGACGCAACGGTCAGTAGCTACATTGTAGAATTTAAAGAAAAACCTTTTTTCGTTGAGAAAAAGGATAACCCGGGTTTGGCCAGATCTAATGCGAAGTATAGAAATGGCATCAATGGTTTCAAATCCGATCTGAAAAAAATCGGAAATAAGCATAAAGAAAACCCCTCACTAAAAAGAAGCTTCCATAAAACCTTTTACGGAGGAGAGGTAGCGATCACCAAAAGGGGAGCAAATGAGCTAGAAAAACTTCCCTATGTAAAACAAGTCTACCCCAATGGTGAGGTCAAAGCTGTTCTGGATAACAGCGTACCGCTAATCATGGCGGATGCTGTCTGGAATAATCTGGGATCAAAAGGAGAGGGCATCTCCATCGGAATTATTGATACAGGCATCGATTACATGCATCCGGCATTAGGAGGGGGTATTGGAGAATCCTTTAAAGTAAAAGGAGGTTACGATTTTGTAAATGATGATACCGATCCTATGGATGATCATGGTCACGGTACCCATTGTGCTGGAATAGCGGCAGGAGACGGCACTAATCTATTAGGTGTAGCACCAGAGGCTTCCCTTTATGCCCTAAAAGCCTTAAGCTCCAGTGGTTCGGGTACTTTCGCAGATGTAATAGCTGCCATCGAGTGGGCCTCTGACCCTAACTCGGATGGAGATTACGCTGACCATCTGGACGTACTGAGTTTAAGTCTGGGAGGGTCTGGTCATCCGGATGATCCGCAGTCTGTGGCCGTTGATAATGCGGTAGATCTGGGGATAGTAGTTTGTGTAGCTGCGGGAAATAATGGTTCTTACAATACGATTGCCAGCCCGGGCACTGCAGAGCGGGCGATTACCGTTGGAGCGAGTGACAATGCAGGAGCCATAGCTTCTTTCAGCTCTAAAGGGCCCAATAAAAAGTCTTATACCATAAAACCGGAAGTAGTTGCTCCGGGAGTGGATATCAACGCTACGATATTAGGTGGAGGTTACGGCACTAAAAGTGGCACCTCTATGGCAACCCCCCATGTAGCCGGAGCAATAGCCTTGCTAAAGGTATTGCACCCGGGCTGGACACCGGAGCAGTTCAAATCCGCGCTCATGGTTTCGGCAACAGACCTGGGTTATGACCCCATGGCGCAGGGTTCAGGTCTCATAAATGTTTTTAAAGCTGCCACATCTACGTCTCACCTTTACCCCGCTGCGTTAAATTTTGGTAAGGTATCTAAGGTAAGTGGCACCATATCGAAGATCGATACCATTCAGATATTTAATGGTGACACCACTAGTCGTAGCTATGGCGTGGAAATTGGCGACCTGCCAAATGGAATTAGCCTTTCCGCCTCTTCTTCTACCTTTAATGTAGCTCCCGGCACTAATAGTGAGGTTGTTTTTCAACTTGATGTGGATATGGACCTGATACCGGAGCCCAGCCCTTCAGGTAGTTATACTGGTAAAGTAAAGTTTTATTCTTCTGAAGACACTTTACACCTGCCATGGGCCATTTCACCACGTCGTAACCTCCTCCTCAAATTTGACGTGCCTTACCCTTATCTGGTCTATGTCACCGGGGAAAAAAGCTCTTTGACCGACAAAAACGGCATCTATTATAATGATGGTTATTTGCTCGAATTTGCGCCCGTTGATGATACGGTGGATGTTGTAATGATCGATTTGCCTTACCGGGTATTTAAGGAAAGGGTAGCAGTCCGTGATATGGACACTATCTCTTTGTTTACCTCGGATGCAGTGCATCAGGTTGCACTGTCACCAAAAAACATTAATGGAGAAATCCTTACTGACAGAGATCAGGATTGGGTTATTGACTTTCCTGAAAATTCAAACCTTAGGCGTGCTGTAATTGCAGGTTTGAATAGCTCGACCTATGATGAGCACTACTTTTCCGACGTGTCCTCAAGGTTCCAGATTTTTGCAAACGAAATGCAGATTGATGTTTCTGACACAGGAGCAATTTATGGCATTCAATATCCAAAGCTAAATGGTATTTCCAGTTCACAAGAGGTGGTTATAGAACCCGGGGATTACATGCATCAGCATATCAGGTTGCATGCTCCCCAGGACACTACGTACGCCTTCAAAACAATTTTCAGGCACATTTACGGAAGCTCTTCCGTCGGTGTGGAAAAATCAAGAGGCTACATTGAGCAAGGGGAATGGACTGGAGACCTGTATTTGACAGAAGCACCGGAGAACATTATAAGCTCGGGGATAATGCTGAAATTATCTTCCCTTGATGATTCGAAATCTGTAATTGAAACGCCAAACCTGGTGAGATTGGAAGATAAGATCTTTGCCAGCCAACTTCCCCTTCAGCCTCCATCAAAAGACCTTTATCTATCACCTCCAGGCGGAACGATGGCTTTCGGAGAAGGATTGATCTTTCCGGAACCTTCTCTTTATGCTAACTGGCAGGTACTTTTTCAGGGCAAATTCAAGGAACGAAGACTGCAGGAAAGCCTGAACTCCAGTTTCAAAGTCTTTGACGAATCTGGGGTTTTGAAAGATTCAGGAAAGATGGTGGATTTCAATGCATCAGACCTGGAGCTTGGCTACAACAAACTGGAGGTGGTGAATAACAGCTATTCGGTGGCAGGCATTCCGGGGAAAGGTACCTACACGGCTACAATCAATACTACGGTAACGAACCTTGCCATAGCAGGATTGACTTCTTTTCAGGTAAGAAATCAGGAAGGTATCCCGGCTGATACTTTTGAGCTTGGAGAGCCTGCCAGTATCCGGTATTCGGTTAGTAATGGCCAACAGCATAGCATTTTTGCCAGGCACGCTGCCGATACTACATGGACCAGGCTGGAGACCACCGAAATTGCTCCACATGAAGTAGGTGTCATGAATGGTGACCTTTATGAAGCAACATTGCATGGGCTGGGAAAAGAAGGGCCGGCAGATCTTAAAGTGGTTATGCGAAATTCGCTTGACCATGAAGTGGTCTGGCAACTGGAGCCTGCTTTAGTCCTCAAAGACAGAATAAAACCGGAATTGTCCGTAATGTGGAATGAAGTGCTTCAGGAAGACTACTCGACAATTGATTTTGGGAATGTTCTATCCGGCAGTTCGTCTGACCCAATCTGGATCACCCTCACTAATTCAGGCGTCGATCCGCTTGTTTTCCATGACCTAAACCTATCTGACACGACAAACTTTGTCTCAAGCCTGGAATCTGTAGCAGACACACTGCATGTAGGTGACACGACTCATTTCACGGTCTCCCTAACGCCTGCCACTGCAGGGGTGTTTCAGGATACCTTAAGCATTTTCAGCAATCATAGATCACCTTTTCATATAGTCGTGAAAGGTGTAGGTGCTTCTTCGAATATGCTTGTTAAGCACAATGACTCGCTCATCTATCATGAAGGATTTTTTGACTTTGGCGATGTTATTCCCGGGCAAAAGGATGTCTATATTCATAATGCCGGTGAAGCAGATCTTATCTTCACTGCGGATCCAAAGGTTGAACTGCATGGTCGCGATTCATTGATCCTGAGTGTAGATGCAAGTCTGCTCGCTGACACCATTCCTCCGGGTGGATTGGATCATTTTTCCATCCACTTTCCTGAAGAATATGCAGGATCGGTATCCGCTTCGGTGGCGATCCCCAGCAATGACGAGGACCGGAACCCATATACATTTGATTTCGTTGCCAACATCATTACTGCAGATATCAATATCCAGCACGATGGCGCTGACCTGGTAAACAATGGAAGTTCCATTGGCTTTGGTGATGTCCTGGTAGGGGATAGCCTGATCAAAACCTTTACCATACAAAATATTGGTGAAACGGATCTGGGCTTTTATTCAAACCCAAAAATGATCATTCAGGGGGAAAATCCGGAGGATTTCGTTGTTGATTTTAGCCAAATTCCTTCGTCCATAGGGCCCGGATCAACAGCTGATTTTACAGTGACATACAAACCAACAGCTGTACGAGCGAGTAGTGCTGAGGTATATATGGAGGTATCACACGATGTGGATGAACCATATTTTCGGTTTAATTTGAATGGGAACGGAACCGCACTCTCACCGAAAATGCTGGTCAAATATGCGCATGATGCTGTTTATCATGAAGCATCTGTTGACTTTGGGGATTTAACGCCCGGCAAAAAGTATCTCTACATTCATAATACCGGAGAAGCAGACCTTATTTTCACTTCAGACCCAAAGATTGAACTGCATGGTCAGGATTCATCTATTCTTAGTGTAGATGCAAGTCCTCTGGCTGATACCATTCCTCCAGGTGGATCGGATAACTTCTTCATCGACTTTCCAAAAGAACATGCAGGACCTGTATTTGCTTCATTGACGATCCCCAATAACGACGAGGATCAGAATCCATATACATTTGATTTTGTTGCCAATATTGTTACTGCAGATATCAATATTGTGTCGGATGGAGCTGATCTGGTCAATGACAGCAGCACAGTAGATTTTGGAGCGGTATATGTAGGGGACAGTCTGGCTAAATCATTTACCATAGAAAACCTGGGCGACGGTCCTCTGGGATTTTACTCCATCCCTAAAATACGGATTCAAGGGGGGAATACCGAGGATTTTAAAGTGGACTACAGTCAGGTTCCTTCTTCAATTGCACCGGGAGGCTCGGCCAGTTTTACCGTGACATTTAAACCTACAGCCGTTGATTCCCGTGCCTCGCAGGTTTATATGACGGTTTATTATGACCATGATGAACCTAATTTTAAGTTTAATATTTCAGGTCAGGGAATGGATGTTTCACCGGATATGCAATTGAAGGTTTATAGTACAGATGTGGCAAATGGCGGAACTTATGATTTTGGCGATGTTCCGATCGGAAGCCCAATCAAATGGCTATATACCTATAACTACGGAGATGCAGACCTGGTACTGACAGGGTCCCCAAAAGTCACCTTTAGCGGACCGGATTCAGCGGACTTTAAGGTGAGTGGTACTTTTGCAGATACCATTGCGCCGGGGACCAATTCTGTAGAAAGGTTATGGTTTCTGGGAGATACACCAGGAGCCAGGGAAGCCACACTTACCATCCCGAATAATGACGCTGAGAATAACCCTTATGAGGTCAACATCAGGGCGAATATGGTCAGTGGGGACATTAACATTCGGTACCTGGGTAGTGACCTGGAGAATGGTAATGATCAGGTGGACTTTGGCTCAGTTGAACTAGGGCAATCATCTCAGCCTCAAATATTCGTGATCGAGAATCTTGGGGATGGGCCTCTTAAATTTTCATCCTCAACCAAGGTGAATATTTTTGGGACCCATAAAGATGAATTTACAGCCGATTACAGTCAAATTCCTTACTATTTATACCCCGGAGACACCACGACATTCAGTATTACATTTACTCCGTCCTCGGTTGGGCAACGATCGGCATACGCTTATATCACTGTTTTGCAAGATTGGGACGAATCGAATTTTCAGTTTGACCTAGCCGGAGGTGTAATGGAAGAACCACAACCGGACATGCAATTCAAGGTGTATGCTACAGATGTGGCAAATGGAGGAACTTATGATTTTGGCGATGTTCCGATCGGAAGCCCAATCAAATGGCTATATACCTATAACTATGGAGATGCAGACCTGGTGCTCACCGGAAATCCCAGGATTACCTTTAGCGGTCCGGACTCATCGGACTTTAAGGTGAGTGGTACTTTAGCGGACACCATAGCACCGGGGACTAATTCCTCAGAGAGGTTGTGGTTTCTGGCAGATACGCCAGGGGTCAGGGAAGCCACACTTACCATCCCGAATAATGACGCTGAGAATAACCCTTATGAGGTCAACATCAGGGCGAATATGGTCAGTGGGGACATTAACGTCCAATACCTGGGGGTTGATCTTATAAACGACAGCAGTACTGTAGACTTTGGAACGGTTGCGTCAGGCGACACCTCTGAAGTACATACATTCGTTATAGAAAACCTCGGTGACGGGCCGTTGAAATTTAACCCAAGTGGCAGTAAAATATGGCTGCAGGGAACTGACGGGGGGCAATTTATGGTAGACTATTCTGCTTTACCTATATTCCTCGATCCGGGTGAGACGACTACATTTACAATTGCCTATCTACCCACCTCAGAAGGCGTGAAAAATGCATTAGCACGCATCCCTGTCTTTTATGACTGGGATGAAAGCTATTTCACCATTTATCTGACAGGGGATGTTGGTTCTACGGGAGCACGACTTGCGAACAGCAGTGAACTGCCTCAAGAGGACAACCTGAAAGTCATGCATTATCCAAATCCTTTTGAGCAGACGGTCAGCATCTATTCTGACTATGATGCGACTGTTACGGTACAAAGCCTAAATGGGGCAGAGGTTGACAGTTTTGAGATCAAAGCGCACGAATTATTGAATTATGGAGACGATTTACCATCAGGTGTATACTTATTTCGTTTGACCAGAGATAACAAAACCCAACGAATCATAAAAGTGGTCAAGCAATGAAGACGATAGTAGAGAATATGTCAGGGCCACTTACGTCTTAACAAATCAAGCCTCGTTCAGCAATGGAAGAGGCTTGATTTGTTTAAATCCTTCTGAATCATGTTTAATGTGAAACCTGGTAAATATGAGGGCTATATTTATTCGAAAGCTGTTCACCGGACACTTTCATAGCAAAGTCCCGAATCCTTGTGGCTTAGTACAATTTGCCAGAGGCCATTGACACCTGATCGAAAAGTGGCAGCACACATGAGCAGATAATAATTCCACATCCTGAAAAACCTTTCATCGTATGCCTGGCAAAGCTTGTCCCAATGACGATTGAAATTCGAATGCCAAGCCAGGAGCGTTTGATCATAATAATGTCCGAAGTTGTGCCAGTCTTCTATTTTGAAAAGGTGGTCGATGGTT
This sequence comes from Marinoscillum sp. HNIBRBA16962, assembly GCF_057801515.1. Classification (NCBI taxonomy): domain Bacteria; kingdom Pseudomonadati; phylum Bacteroidota; class Cytophagia; order Cytophagales; family Reichenbachiellaceae; genus Marinoscillum; species Marinoscillum sp. HNIBRBA16962. The sequence continues at coordinate 2,891,666 of NZ_CM173603.1, forward strand.
TTTGTGATCCGCCTGGCAGTAGGCAGACTGGCATTTGGGAAAATGTACTTATCAAGCCAGGGGTCCATTCCGATCCCATTGGATTCATTAGAACCGATCGTGTGCAGTAAATGTAATCCATCGAGTTTCAGGCATCTCCTGACAGTTTTGAAATAATCAGGATAATTTTTGTGACCTACATGCTCAAACATACCTACGGAAACGATCCGGTCATACTGATCATCCAGGTCCCGGTAATCTTGCTGCTTAATCGTAACATCCAGGCCTTTACAGGTTTCCCTGGCGCGCATAGTCTGATCGTCAGAAACGGTGATGCCCGTAACTTTCACATGATGATGCCTGGCCAGGTATTCTGCTAATCCGCCCCAACCGCACCCGATATCCAGGACTGTCATTCCCGGCTGCAGGTGGAGCTTCCGGGCAATCAACTCCAGCTTGGCTTCCTGCGCTTCATCCAGGGTCTGTGCATCCTTCCAGTATCCGCAGCTATAGATCATCCGTTTGTCGAGCATGTGGCTAAATAAGTCATAACCCAGGTCGTAGTGTTTTTTGCCGCTGATAAATGCTCTGGCGCTGGTTTGCAGGTTGATCATCCTGGATTTTAGGATGGCCCACAACAAGCTGAAGGAATCTCTGACCTTTTTATCAAGTTCCGCCTTCAGGACACGAGTGATCATCTGGTCGATGGCTTTACATTCCCACCAGCCGTCCAGATAGGATTCTCCCAAAGCGAGAGAGCCTCCACTCAGCACTCTGGTGGGAAATTTTCGGTGTTTGACTGAAATATCCCATGGATTTGGACCATTTAGCCGTACCCCTGCATAATCCAGTATGTTTTCTAAGTGATGAAAAGGTTGATCCTGGTTCATTTTTCTCTTGGTTTAAATCAGATAGTACAGAGACTTAATGACTTATATAAGATAGTAAAATATTGGCTTATTATTTTGTAATGATACCTGAGCATCCAATGAAGTATTCTGTAACCTGTTAAGAGTCAGTGGCTTTAAATTGTTCATGTAAAAGTGAAAGAAAACTTCTCCGGACAAGTTGGAAGCCTCCAACATTTGAATTTTAGAATGTTCCTTGAAGGAAATTAACTTTGAAATGCAAAGTGCTTTTATTTTACGAAAATTTTACTTTAACTTTGAACTGCAAAGTTCTCTGAAATTCTGATTTGGAAATAAAATCAGTGACTAAATGCGATAAAAACATTTATCATGGAAAAACAAAGAAAACTCAAACAACCAATCCTTATGGTTGCGCTTGTTACAGTTGCAATTCTAATGGTCCCTTTGGTGGCTATGCAGTTTACAGATGAGGTAGACTGGAGTATAGCTGATTTCATAATTATCAGTGCTCTTTTATTTGGTACCGGGGTATCATTCGTACTGATTACCAGGTATACTTCAAATATTGTGTACCGGGTGGCCATTGGTGTTGCACTGGGCTCAATGCTTTTTATGGTATGGGCAAACCTTGGCGTTGGCCTAATTGGTGCAGGGCCTCACCTGGGCAACCTGATGTACATCGGAGTAGTGGCAGTGGGAATTATCGGTACGGTGCTCTCTCGTTTTAGCCCGGCGGGCATGGAGCGTGCGATGTATGCCGTAACATTCTCACTGGTACTGCTTGCTGTCATTGCCCTGCTGGCTGGAATGGGTGAATATCCTGGCAGCTCGGTAAATGAGATAATAGGCGTAAATGTTTTTTTTGCCGGATTGTTTGCAGTAGCAGGAGCGTTGTTTCGTTACGCAGCACACCAGCAATCACTTGATAAATCGGACGGTTAACCTAAAGGAATCGATGGGAGGAAACTCGTTTGAGTGATTGGATAGTTTATTAAGTGGTATTGTAAAAGAGCTGGTATGAGTGGGGAATATTTCGTGCATAAGGATTCGGTAGTGCGGAAGGTTTGGGGAAAGAGTGATACCATTCTATTCATCTTTGCTGGCGCCGCTGCTGAATTTGCCCTCAACAAAGCCGTAGACTGGCTGTACTTTACCGGTCGTCTCCCGGCAGATCCACTTGGACGCCTTTTTTCCACGGTTTCGTATGCTCAAAAGATTGTTTTTTCTGAAAAACAAACTACGCTAAAGACCATTGATACGATGGCTGCTATTCATGCCGAAGTAGAAGCAAAACGTGGAGCTAAAATTCCTGAATGGGCCTACAGGGATGTGCTGTTTATGCTTATTGATTACTCCACCAGGTCCTTTGAAATGCTGGAGCGGAAACTGAGTGCTGATGAGAAACAAGAAATATACCATGTATTCTATCAGGTGGGTATCCGGATGGGTTTGAAAGATTTACCTGAAACTTATAAAGGTTGGGTCCCGGTACGACATAAGCACCTGGAGCAGGATCTGCATTACAGTTATTATACCAAAGATCTGTTTAGCCAATACAAAAAGCACCTGGGTTCAGTACGGTATTGGTTGCTTCAGGAAGCACAGACCAGCGTGGTGCCACAAAAAGTACGTGAATTGCTCAGTTTTAGAAGTATCTCCCTTTTAAGTCCTTTGCTTGGGGTTTATAAAGCTATCCGCAGCTTAAAGCTCGGGTGGATGCTAAAGGATCTTATTTTGCCGTCCAGGTATTTGGCACAGATCAAGGCATTGGATAAAGTGGATCCTAATTGGTAATGCTTATCAAAGCATTTAGAAAAGAACCTGTTACCTTTATCAACCAGCTTAGGCATGGTTAACAACAATATTTATAATAAACCCCCGTGAATTACCGTCTTATCACTGGCTTTGAGGTTTCTACATTATGGAAAATCCTGGTTTTCACCTGGGTTACGACAAATACGGCTATTTGTTATGCCCAGAATACACGTATTGATAGTCTTGAGATAGAACTATCAAAAGCCCAACCGGATACACTGAAAGTCCACCTTCTGAATGATCTGGCTTTTACTTATTCGAAAATCAATGTCGATAAAGGTATCGCGTATGGTTTACAATCGGTAGATCTGGCTATTACGCTTGATTTTAAAAAAGGTCTGGCCCGAGCCTACAATTCTTTGGGAGCCGGTCATTGGAGCAAAGGAACCCTGGATAGTGCGCTGATGTTTTATAAAGAGGCTTTTAAGGTTAGTCATTCGATCCAGGATGTAAAAAGGATGTCTGGTCTCCTTAATAACATGGCTTTGATCTATTCCCGGCAGGGTGAAAACCTGAGAGCTCTTGAGAGTTACCAGCAGGCGCTGGAGATCATGAAAGCCAACAACTTCGAAAAGCATGTGGTAAGCACTTATGTGAATTTGGGGCTCTCGTTTTATAAAATAGGAAACTTTGATGAAGCCTTTCATTATCAAAGCCAGGCACAGCTCGAATCAAAAAGACTTGGGTATGAAAACATTGAAGGCCGTGCATGGCTTAACATTGGAAATATTTATAAACAGCTAAAAGAACCTCAGAAGCGGCTGGCAGCTCAGGATAGCGCTATTAAAATCGGTTACAAAACAGATGATATGGCTCTTCTTGGGATGGCACTAAACAACAAAGGTCTTACCTACATGGATCTGAAAAACTGGGGAAAAGCAATCAGCAATTTTGAGGAGGCCTATAAAATCAATAAAAAGGTGGGAAGACAGAGGAGCCAGATCAAAAATTTAATGAACATCGGGCAAGTCAACTTCAATAGAGAGGAGTATTCTACCGCCATGGACTACTTTGAAAAGGCGATTGCACAAGCCCGTACAATTGGTTACTCAAACGCTGAAGGAAGGTCGCTTTATTTTATCGGACGAACAAAGGAAAAACTGTCAGGTTGTTCAGAGGCACTGAATTATTACCTTCAGGCTCTTGACATTTCTGAAAAAGAACAAACGTTGATAGATCTGAAAGATGTGGCAGAGGTATTATACCTGTGTTATTCAAAATTGGGCCAGTATAAAGAGGCCTATTTCTATCAGCATAAATTTATGGTGTATAGTGATTCAATGCTGAATGAGGATAAACTGAAAACATTGGTTCAGAACAATGCCAATTTTGAATTTGAAAAAGAAAAACAGCGGATAGAGCTGGAAAAACAGCAGGAAATAGCTTTAGCTGAGGCACAAGAGAAAACAGCCAATCTTCGTCTTGTTTTAGTCGTCGTATTTGTTGTAATAATTTTAGTTGTCGGATTCCTGATCACTCGGACCATTCTTATTCGCAAAGAACGCAAAAGGAAGGAATTAGAAGCACTCAGTCAGTTTAAAGAAAGCATGACCGGCATGTTTGCTCATGACCTGAAAAACCCGTTGAATACGATCCTGAGCAACACTGAAGTGAATTCACCTGTACGACAGACTGTGCAGCAGATGGTTACTATGATCAACGACATGATGCAGGTCCATAAATTTGAGACCACGGAGGTCAAGCTAAACAGATCCGAAGTAGAACTTTCACAACTTGTAAATGAGTGCATTGATAATGTTTCAGGACTCCTGAAGAAGAAATCCATCCAGGTTGTAAAAGAAATGTCCATGGACATTCAGGTGATGGCAGATCGCGAGATCATTTTCCGGGTGCTTATCAATCTGCTGACCAATGCCATCAAGTATTCGCCAGTAGAAGGAAGACTGATCATAGGCGCATCCTGGATAGGAGATAACATCCGGATATCCATACAGGATTTTGGAATCGGTATAGCTACGGAGGAGTTAGGACATATTTTTAAGCCTTATGCTCAGTTGGATCCGAGAAAGTCTGGCGAAATCCAATCAACGGGTCTTGGGCTTACGTTTTGTAAACTGGCTGTGGAATCGCATGGATCTACACTCCATGTGGAATCTTCACCGGGAGAGGGAACTACGTTCTCCTTCGAGTTGCCATCCGCAAATTCTGATGCCAATGACAAAACGATCATTTTGACAGAAAATGACTTCAGGGTTAGGTTAAATGATAAAGACCAGTCAAAGGTCCTTTCAGTCATTGAGGAGCTTCGAGGATATCATTTGCACAATGCTTATAAAATAGAAAAGCTCCTGGAAGAACTGGGGCTGGAAAATGATGAGTTTAAGAACTCCTTACTTGATTCAGCCTATTCAGGAAACCAGGAAGCTTACGACCATCAGCTTGATATGCTGGATAAAACAAGCGACTAAAGTGAAATGATAAAGTCTCTGGGGTTTTCTTCCTCATTCAGGTTGAGTTTTTTCTTCAGCCGATAAAGATTTGTCCGCATGCTTGCCGCTGTAATATTTAGTAACTGGGCTATTTGTTTATTATCCATGCCCAGCCTCAGGTACGCGCAGATCTTGAGGTCTTTATGTGAAATATCAGCTTGCAATGAATGGAGATTCTGAAAAAACTCGGGATGAACCTCATCAAAATGAACCTTAAAGGTATGCCAACTATTATCTGTTTCCAGGTGGTTTTGTATTCGCTTGTTGAGCGTTTTTAAGTCATTGGCCAGGCTTGGGTAGTCCTTAGCCTTTTTTTCCAGCATGGAAATATGATTATGCATATTCTGCAGCAATTCATTTTTCTCTACCATCAGCATGGAGGTTGAGCTGAGCTGTCGGTTTTTAAGGTCTATCTCATTTTCCAGCAGATGTTTGATGGCCTCATTTTGTTCTTTTACCCGGACTGCCGTATTTACCCGTGCTCGTAGTTCAATGAAGTCAATCGGTTTTCGAATGTAGTCGATGGCTCCGGCCTCAAGTGCAACTAACAGGTTCTCAGAGGTAGTCATTTTCCCGGAGGATATGATCACGGGGATTTGTGATGTAGCTTCTGTGTTGCGTATGAGTCTGGTTGCTTTAATCCCGTCCATAACCGGCATATCCCAATCCATAATAATAATATCCGGCTGCTCGATCTTTGCAATCTCCACACCCATTTGACCATTACCAGCATTGATGATCTCGTAATTTTCACTGTTTGAGCTCAGCTCCCTGCTGATTGCACTGACGATCTCCCGATTGTCATCTACTATCAGAATTTTTCTTACTTTCAAGGCTTTTGCAAATCGTGTATTGCAAGATACAAAAAGTCCGAAAAGGAGGGATGTTGACTCTTTGTCTATGCTCTGGTAAATGCTGTTACACTTTGTCTACAATTAGCTATTTCAGGTGAAAGGATATTTCCTGAGCTTTGGGATATCATCAAGACGGACAAATATGAAAGCTTTAATCACCTTGAGAACAACCCTTCGTTTCCTTCCGCTAGTATTTTGCTGCACTTTCTTAATCACCAGTTGATGATGGTGCGGGAGCTGTTGATACGGGTTCATTTGGGGTTTCAGTGTCACCTGTATTGGGGCTCTCAAATGGGGACATGTCAGACAATTACATGGTTTACCCAAATCCTGTAGCAGATATGCTCAATTTCACTAAACCCTTTCAGGGAGAAATAGTCCTGGTAGATTTGCAGGGTCAGGAGGTATTTGCGCAGACGGCACAGCAGAATATACTGAACATCAATTTATCAAAATTACCAGATAATCAATATATTATAATACTGAAGCCAAATCAAGAAAGAGTTTGTTCCTTTAAATTAATTAAGAAAACCCGGTAGTTAAGACCAGGTCCAAATCATTAAAAAAGAATAACTAATAATCAACAAATGAAAATTAACATCATAATGTTTGTCTGCTCCCTGCTAATATCAGGGGCGGCTATTGCACATTCCGGAGGGCATGGGGAAGCAACCCAGCTAAAACAATGGCAGATCGAAGGTCAGGCACCTGTAAAAGCTTCATTGCTGTCTGTCAGAGGTGAAGATATTTATCTGGAAAATGTAAAAGGAGAACTGTTAGCCGTTAGCTTAAAAGATCTCTCGAAGGAGGATCAACTATTCGTGGCTGAAAGGGTAGCCAGGATCAAAGCACTTAACAGTAACATTACCTCTCATCATGATCATTCGGTAAGCGGGACTAACATCCTGGCTATCCTGGCAGTATTGATCAGTATCGGTGCTATTGCGCTTGTCTTTAAGGCCAGGAACAAACCGCTCATTTCCTTTTGTGCAGGTTTACTGGCCATCACGATATTTTATGCCTGTTCGGATGAGGAAACCAAAGATATGATCGATGAAGTGCTTGGTACCCCGACACCCAACGATCCCGATGAAATGGACCGGGCATTTGCGCCGTACTCCCATGTTACTACCTGGTCAGATGATGATTACTACTATGTAGAGTCTGACGGAATAGCCAACCATCAGATGATGGTCAACATTACGGCCTGGATTGCCCAGGTACCTGTGCCCCATGATTATTCCGGCGAAAATGCTTGGTCTATTCCCCTTGATCCGGAGTATGCAGAAGACCCCATTAGCATTGATGACCATTTTCAGCGTGGTGCCATTGCTATTGCTGCAAATGGTATCCCGATCTTTAACCCTGTAAATGCCTCTGGTCTGATCTCTAAAGAAATTGGCGAGTTGGACGATTTTGGTGGACATTCTGGCAGAGGGGATGATTATCACTATCATGCGGCTCCATTACATCTGGAAGCCACCTCAGGAACGAATCCAATAGCTTATGCCCTGGATGGGTTTGCGGTATACGGTTCTACTGAACCGGATGGCTCAGCTATGGAAGACCTTGACGAATACCATGGACACACCGATGGGGAAGGTGGCTATCATTATCACGGTACGGATTCTTACCCTTATTTGATTGCTGCCATGCGTGGCGAGGTTACACTGGAAGGAGACGCTCCTCAGGACCAGATTACTCCCCAGGCGAGAGCATTTCCTCCGCGACAAGGAGATCCTCATCCTATAAGTTCAGAAAACCTGATCATCACGGACCTGATCGAAAATGAAACCCAAAACGGATACCTGCTAAAGTATACCAGTAATGGTGTAGATGGTTCTGTGGAATATAGCTGGGACGAAAACGAACTGTTTACCTTTATTTTTCACGATGTGGATGGAACCACAACCACCGAAACCTGGCAACGATAATTTTTCCTTAAACCTGATTTTTTAAACAATGAAGATGAAACAACTAATGATCCTATTGGTAGCCTGCACCATGCTTGCTTATGGCTGCTCGGATGACGAACCTGGCTGTACTGAAAGCACCTGGTACGAAGATAATGATGGAGATGGCAAAGGCAATTCGGCTGTAAGCATCAGTGCATGTGAACAGCCGGAGGGATATGTGGCCGATGATTCCGATGATGATGATACCGGTTCTGGTTTTACTTTGACGAGCATTGCTATTTCGGATGGGGAGCTTCTGGACGAATACAAGTGTGAGGAAAAAACCAATGATATAGAGAACTCCCTTCCGCTGGCCTGGTCAAATGTACCTGAAAGCACCGGCTCACTGGCCATTATCATGTATCATTATCCTAATCCGGATGATCAATCCAAGGCCCCTAATACATATCTGATCCTGTGGGATATCGACCCAACTGTGACAGAAATTCCTTACGGAGAAGCGGATGATGGTCCGTGGTACATGGGGACTAACAAAGACGGGACGGCCGTTTCATACACTTCTCCGTGCAGCCCGAGTGCCGGTACGCATGAGTATACCATTAAACTGTATGCCCTTTCGGAGACTCCTGCTTCATTACCTGAAATGAGCAGTATAGATGTGGATTGGGATGTTATGCAATCTGCTTTTGGCAATGTAACCATCATAGAAGAGGCTACCCTTGTTTTCAGTGATGTCAATTAGAATTACTAAACGACCAAAAACTTTTATGAGAAACCTAATTTTCTTTTTAATCATAGCCGTGTCTCTGACCATGGGATTTAGTTGTTCTAAAGATGATCCTGATGATATCGGAGGATCGGAGTTAAACTATGGCGGTACTGGGTCGGTTACCCAGGGACTGGCTACTACGGTCACAGCTAACCTGCTGGATTGTGGCAGAGTAGCCGGAGTGGGTACCATCACTGCCATGGATGATTCGGAGTGGACGGTACCTGCACCAGTCAATTATTCGGATGATACTTTTCCTTTTGCTTCAGAGCTGAATAATCCTTGCAGTGGAGTTCAGTACGGATCTGGAGCAGAGGCTGTTGCGGCTTTGGATGGTTCCGACATTGTAGAAATTGATGCTTCCGGCGAGGTTGTTACTGTTTATGTTTTTGCGGATAACTACTTTGAGATGTATATCAATGGCACACCGGTAGGGAAGGATAACGTACCTTTCACCGAATTCAATTCGGACATAGTACGCTTTCGGGTGGCCAGGCCATTTACAGTGGCCATGCTTTTGGTCGACTGGGAAGAAAACCTGGGAGTAGGTACTGAAGACAACAGAGGGTTTAGCCATCACCCCGGGGATGGAGGAATGGTAGCAATATTCACCGATGAAGCAGGAGGGATCATTGGCATTACTGATGGTAGCTGGAAGGCCCAGACCTTTTATACCTCGCCTGTAAAAGATCTATCCTGCCTGTCTGAAGATGGAACCTCCCGCTTGTCCGAAAGCTGCAATACAGATGGTTCCAATGATGGCAGTAGCTATTATGCGGTGCATTGGGAGCTTCCGGACAACTGGATGAACGGAGACTTTGACGATAGCGACTGGCCTGAGGCTACTACCTATTCCAATGATGACATTGGGGTGGACAATAAATCGAGCTATACCAACTATACTGATATTTTCGATGACCCTGCGAAGGATGCCGTATTTATATGGAGTACCAATGTGGTTTTGGATAATGAGGTGGTGGTAAGGAAAACTATAGAGTAAGACCTTATTGCGGTGAATTGAATGTGGGGGTAGCTCTGGAAAGGGCTGCCCTTTTTTATTCGGTAGCTCTTAACCCGGATTCTGGAATGCGGGTTATCAAGGCTCCAGTGTCAAGTCATCGGCAGCCTAAACCCACGGTAATCCGGGGTGTTTTTTGAGCCATTCCGGCGTTACAGAAAGACTCACGCGGACAGCCAGTCGTAGCTATGGCTATGCTCATTTTTTATGCCTTGCCTATCTCAAAACCTACTGCTGCCTTACCCGTCATTTACCGTTGACCTGGCACTAGCCCCGAAGGGGAAGAAAGATGTTACATGATTTTTTCATTGCCCGGTTTCCTTTTTGAATTATATTTATAGGTAATGCTTAAATGATACCATCCATAGTTGTTGGCCTAACCATGTACACCTAAAGGTATTTCCCCATGAAAATTCTTCTATTGCTAACTATCAGTTTTATCACCATTCCTGGATTTTCACAATTGCCAGCTGTATCATCAGGCGCTTATCGGTGGGCCGATTTCCCAGTTGAAAAAGGGGATGATAGAGAAGGTAGGAAAATAATTGAAGGAGTATCCCCACATTTTGAATATCTGGAAATGCATGCGACCACTCAGTACCCAGGAGCCGAACCAAGCCAGGCTCATGCAAATGAGGATATAGAGGAAGTAATCATCGTAAAAGAGGGTAGGATGAAAGTGACTATAGAGGGGGAAAGCACCATTTTAGGGCCGGAAGGTGTGATCCTTTTATTACCCATGCAGATGCATTCGCTGCAAAACGTGGGCGATAGTAATCTTACATACTACGTGATGCGGTATCGTTCCAAAAAGGAAATGAATGTTGAAAGGGGACAATTGTCCGGAGGATCACTGACGCTTAATGCAGATTCCCTGGTGTTTAGACCCAGTAGCAAAGGAGGAGGTCGAGCTTATTTTGACCGGTCTACAGCCATGTGCGAACGCTTTGAAATGCATGTTACCCGGTTGGATAAAAAAGGGCCGAGTCACAATCCGCATCAGCATATTGAAACAGAAATTATCCTGGTACTTTCCGGTACCACAGAAATGACCATTGATGACAAAGAATACAAAGCCTCGGCGGGAGATCTCTATTTTGCAAACTCAGGATCGATCCATGGTATCCGAAATGCCACAGATGAGCCATGTTCGTACTTTGCATTTAAATGGAATTAATTTTTATTAACTCAGAAATTAGCGCTTTATCTTTAACTGGAAAGACAATACGAAAATAACCTATTGGCACCTTTTAATTGGTGCGGTCCTAATAACAACCCTGATTTCCTTTCTGTTTGTTTTCAGACCAAATCAGATCGAACCGTATTTCTTGTATCTGCCTGTAGTATTCTGGTCGGGAATAGGTCTTACAGTAGCGCTTGTGGTTCTGACCTATATTGGATACAGGATCTTTCCCTTTAAGGAAAAGGATCAATGACGCTCTGGATTATTGTTTTCTTCACCATGTTTTTTGGGGCACTGGCATTTGCCGCATACCGATCCTAATCTAAAAACCGGTCCTCACAGGAGTTTATGTTTGCCGGATCGAATATTGGTGCATTGCTGGGATTCCCCACTTTTTCTGCAGCTCTTTTCAGTGCTTTTACCTTTATGGGTATGCCGGACTTTTTTAGGTCTCACGGTGTGGGAAGCCCACCCAATTCACCAGAAGACGATGGGAACATTTTGGGCGTAGCGGGGCTAAGCTGCTTTGGGGTTGCGAAGCCTTTGCGGTTCGTGATGATGGCCGGGCCAACCCAAACCAGTTAGTGATCAAAAAAGACAATCTGGAAGAACTGAAAGGGCTTTTTCGGCTGATCACGGATGTGCACCAGAAAGATTTCGGTCGCACAGCTATTCCGAAAAAAAATTAAGAATCTCAAAAAATAGTTATACATTTGAACTTAGTTAGTATTACTAACGTAAATACTTCATTTACTAACAATTTCAAGTAGTCAGCTATGAAGAAGCTAAAAGAATCTTTTGAAAATTTACGTTACGATCTACCCGCGAGTATCATTGTCTTTTTTGTTGCTATGCCCTTATGTCTGGGCATCGCTTTGGCATCCGGCGCTCCGCTTTTTGCCGGGATCATTGCCGGTATAGTAGGAGGTATTGTAGTAGGCTCAGCCAGTGGATCTCCTTTGGGAGTGAGCGGGCCTGCGGCAGGACTAGCTGTTATTGTATTTTCGGCCATTGCCGCATTGGGTTCGTGGGAGGCATTTCTTTTATCTGTGGTAATAGCGGGTATAATACAGTTGGTAATGGGGTATCTGCGGCTGGGTATCATTGCCTATTACTTTCCGACATCTGTCATAAAAGGCATGCTAACAGGTATCGGCCTGATTATCGTTTTAAAGCAAATACCCCATGCCCTGGGTTATGATGCCGACTATGAAGGGGACCTGTCGTTCCAAACTGCAGGGTCCAGTAATACATTTGAAGATCTGGCAGCTGCTTTTGAGCTTGTGACCCCCGGCGCTTTGATCATCTCAGCTGTTTCGTTGTTTCTCCTGATCTTATGGGAAGCCGTGTTGACTAAAAAGCATCGCATTTTCCAGCTCCTCCAGGGTCCTGTGGTGGTAGTGATCGTGGGTATTCTATTGAATTGGTTGTTTGAGAAGGGCGTGCTTCCATTTAGCCTTACGGGTAAGCAGCTTGTCAATATTCCGGTGGCTGGTTCTCCGGCAGAATTTTTTGGACAATTTTCCTTTCCGGACCTGAGCCACCTGACTAATCCCCAGGTCTATTTAACGGCCATGGTAGTGGCACTCATAGCCAGTCTGGAGACGCTGCTATGTGTTGAGGCTACGGATAAGCTTGATCCTTATAAAAGAATTACGCCTACCAACAGGGAGCTTAAGGCACAGGGATTGGGCAACATGATATCAGGCCTGATAGGCGGTCTCCCCATCACACAGGTAATCGTAAGGAGCTCAACAAATATCACTTTCGGGGGCAGGACCAAATCTTCAGCCATTATTCATGGTTTTTTCCTGTTTATCTCTGCCCTGGCCATACCACACGTCCTCAACATGATCCCTTTGGCCACGCTGGCCTGTATCCTGTTTGTGGTGGGCTATAAGCTGGCTAAACCGGCATTGTTCAAATCCATGTACCGCCTGGGATGGAATCAATTTGTGCCTTTCGTCGCGACTGTGGTAGGCATTGTCTTCACAGACCTGCTGGTAGGGATTGGGATCGGAATGGTGTTCGCTATTGTATTTATCCTGCACGGCCACTACAAAAACCCTTACATGTTTCAACTCAGTAAGGTGGACGGCAAAGATATTCATACCGTCATGCTTGCAGAAGAGGTGTCTTTTCTCAATAAAGGCAGCCTTCTGAAAACACTTAAACTTTTACCTGACGAGGCTAATGTGGTGATCGATGGGACCCGATCCAGGGTGATCGATCACGATGTGATTGAAGTGATCCGGGACTTTATGGTAAACGCAGGAAACAGAGATATCCAGGTAGAGGTGAAGGGCATACCGCTTCTTGAGCAAATTAGTGATGAAAATGACTACCATGCAGTGACCGAAAGAGGCATACACCTTTCCACTGCCAGCAGAGATTAATAAACCTTTTAACAAAAAAATAAGAAAACATGAGAACGTTAACAAAAGAAATGCAAGATCAGCTAACTCCTGAAAAATCCTTTGAATTACTAAAGGAAGGGAATAAGCGATTTGTTGGTAACCTGAAACTAAACCGCAACCTTCTGCAGCAGGTAAATGAAACCTCAAACGGTCAGCATCCTTTTGCCTGTATTTTGAGTTGTATTGATTCGCGTACATCTGCGGAGCTTATATTTGATCAGGGTCTTGGGGATATCTTTAGCTGCCGTATCGCCGGAAATGTCCTGAATGAGGACATTCTGGGCAGCATGGAGTTTTCCTGTAAAGTCGCGGGTTCCAAGATCATTGTCGTTCTCGGGCATTCCAGGTGCGGGGCTATAAAAGGGGCCTGCGATGGAGTGAGAATGGGGAATTTATCTACTCTTCTTGATAAAATAGAGCCCGCTATCCGCGCCGAAGTAGCCACAAAGGAGAACAGGAACGCAAGCAACCCTGAGTTTGTGGAGCATGTTGCCGAGCTTAATGTGCACATGGTTTCCAAACAAATTGTAGAAAAGAGCGATGTACTCGCTGAAATGATAAAAAATGGTGAAGTAACCATAGTAGGAGCGATGTATGATGTGCAGACGGGTCTGGTTGAGTTTTATGAAAAGGAGATGATCACAGCTGAAAACCTTGCAGAAATGGTCGATTATTAGGTTGTTCCATCTTCGCCAAGGCTACGATGGACGAAGTGGGTTGTTGGGCTATTAGGTTATTGGGCTATTAGGCTATTAGGTTGCTTGGTTATTCAGTAACTTATTAATCCAATAGCTCATTAACTCAGGATAGCGGAAATTCACGAGATACAAAACTGCGTACACCCAAGTGTTTGTTAGTACTTCCTTTAACTTTACAACGAAGATGTTGTGTTAATTTTGCCCGGAGGCTAGATATCATGGAGCACGTAAAACAAAAAAAGACGTTCAAGCCAGTGAGGATCCATATTGATATGGATGAAAAGCTCTATCTCAAAGATCCGAACTCTTCAGAGCTTGGGGCAAAGATCATTCGGTTTAGTATTGAGATGATTGACCAAATGGGGTTTGAAGCTTTTACATTCAAGAAACTGGCTTCTCGCATAAAAGCAACGGAGCCTTCTGTGTACAGGTATTTTGAGAGCAAACACAAGCTATTGCTGTACCTGCTTGCCTGGTATTGGAATTGGATGGACTACAAATTGTTAATGGCTACCAACAATATCGATTCTGCTGATGAACGGTTGCGTATTTCCATCAGACTTCTTTCTCAGCCTATAGAGGAAGACCCAAACTTTGAGCATATAGATGAAACAGCCCTGTACCGGATAGTGGTGTCTGAATCTTCTAAAGTGTACCTGATCAAGGAGGTAGACAAGGTAAACAAGGAAGGCTTATTTATGAGCTACAAACGGTTATGTAATCGTGTAGCTGCTATCGTCAAGGAGATCAACCCGGAGTACAGGTTTCCCCGGGCGCTTATTTCCACACTCATTGAGAGCTCACATGATCAGAAATTTTTTGCCGAGCATTTACCGTCTTTGACTGATATCGATCAAACACAGTTGAATGACACTACGGAGTTTTTATCAGAGCTGGTTTTTAAGGCTATTCAGAAGTGATTTTTTGATCAAATCAATTTCAGTAGCAAAACGAGTCATGAAACCGAATCAAAAGTCTATCAAAAATCAGCAAAAATCATAGTTCAAGACATAAAAACAAAGCAACCCGCATATCCCTATTCAATAAACGGATTTAGCATAAGCCAGCAAACGAATTAGATCCACTGCCTTACCAAGGTCCCATTGCATGGCTGCTACAATGCCGTGGATGGCAATGAGCTCTCTGTTTACATACCTCTGCTCGTCTAAATACAATTCAGTCAGACGTTGCTTTGCATGACCATAACCGCTAGTCGTATAGGCTTTTAGCACTACTACGGCATTCTCCTCATCCGTCTTTGCTCTCTTTTTTGGTGCATAGCCCATCTGTCTGATCATCGTTTCCGCCAGCGACCAGGTAGACCATGGGTTTTGGCCGGTCACCAGATTTCCATCCTGCACTACATTTTCCAGGTACATAAAACCTTCATCAAAGCGGGCGCCCTGTTCGGCAAGCTTGTCCTGCAAAAGAAAAGGAAAGATGCCCGTAGCCTCCGGGATCAAAAACAACTCTTCTTCATTGGTAAATCCGCAAACGGTTTTGTTGACGAGCATGGGCTTTCCATCGTCCAGGGTGACGTTTACCAAAGCCGCGGGTCCGTGACAGACTGCCCCGATAACTTTTCCTGAAGTATAATATTCACGAACTAACTGCTGAATGTGCTTATTGTCAGGAAAGTCGAACATCGCCCCTTTACCGCCTACAAAATAGACCGCCGCATAATCTTCGGGATCTACATCTTTCATAGCGATGGTGTGTTTCACCTTGTGCTGAGCTGCAGGGTCGTTCAGGAAAGCATAATCATAAATGCCCATGTCTTCATCATCCCGGATCTCCGGTGGTTTTCCGCCAAGCGGACTGGCAATGGCTACTTCAAAGCCATTGTGCATAAATACATAATAAGCCCTGGCCAGTTCACTCAATTCATAACCGGTAGGTTTGCCGCTGCTCCCCATTACAGCACAACTTGTAACCACAGCCAGTACCTTGCCTCTGTTGGCGATAGAGTCAGTCGTGAGATAAGGTATTTCTTTCGGAGTGGTTGCTGCTAAAACAGCGGTGTCTGGTGCAGGCCCCAGCAAGCTCATAAACCAAAACCCAAAGCCTGCAACAGCGGCAATTAAACCTGCCAGCGTGATCAATGACCACTTGATGATTGTTTTCTTCTTTGCCATAAATTTTTTTTTGTTTTTTTATGGCAATTAAAAGGCTAAGTAGGCAGTTTTTCTCCCGAAATGATCATTTGATAAGCGTAAAAGATCATTTTGTCAGCTCCTTTCTAAAAGCTGCGGGTGTTTTACCCGTGTGATTTTTAAAAGCGGTGTTGAAACTGGAAAGGCTGTTGAACCCTGCTTCAAAAGCAATGGCGGCAATGGTGAGGTTATTATATTGCTTGTCTTGCAAGCGCAGAATAGATTCTTCTATCCGGTAGTGATTGATAAATGCATTAAAATTCCTTTTACTCTTTTGATTAATAACCATCGACAGCACCTGTGGGCTGACGTTCAGCGTTTGACTAAGTGAGTTTAGCGAAATGTAGGGCTGCTTATATTGCTTATCCTTTTCAACAAGTTCTACAACCTTGTGAAAGATCCGGTCGATCTGTTCTTCCGGCAGGGGAGTGGTCTTATACTTTTGCTGGTCTACCTTTTGGATGTAGCCCTGCTGTATCACTATAAAACTAATGACATAGGCTACCATGGAATAGAGCACCGGCCCAATGACATAAGGAACAATATCATCGAGTAAATTCAGCACGTAGGCCACCCAAATAACGAGCAGTCCGTAAAACATGAGTGTAAGCAAGTGATAGATGTCTTTGTTTAGTCCGGCTCTGCTTTGTTTTAATATGTATGACCGGCTGACAATAAGATAAACAAGGTAATGTCCGTAATAGGAGGTAAATACGGCTACAAAAAGCAACAGGGGAAGTGTATTCAGATGACCTTCTTCAATCCATAAACCAAAACAGATACCTAAAACAGCCGGAATAAAATGAATCAGGTGTTTCTGCCTGAAACGGAAAGCCCTGTCGCTACAACTCTTCACAAATAAATAATAAAGCGGGCCAATGGCCATCAGGGTGCCTAACCCGGTAAAAATGAGTTTTACATGCAGATGTTCGGCAAACTCAAGAAAAACCGATTTGCCCACCCGAAATGAAAGCACCAGCAGTAGTATACTCAGTATTCTGTTGGACAGGATGCGGCCTTTCTTATAGCTCCATAAAAATGCAGCCAGAAACAACCCATGAATAACACCCAGGCCACTGACAATAACTAAAAAAATATCGCTTGCAAGCATAGCGGCAAAATAGCCAAAACGGACTTATTATATAAGCTATCACCTAAATCATGGTACGGGTCACGCAATCAAAATCTATTTGAGTCGGCGTATTCATAATCTAACTCTTCTTCGCCAACTAAGACAGCGCTATTTTTCTTTCCGGTAATTTGAAGGGGCTTATGTGTTTGGTTTGACCCGCAGCTGGCGGGACGCCCAATTCTACTTTCATGTGTTTAAAATTGATGAAATCAGCCGCGCCGCGTAGGCGGTTTGCCACTAGGCGTGCCCCACCCAATTTTGATCATGTGCGGTTGGACTACGCGTCCCGGTGTTCTCAATATCTGGGTTGAGCATCATGCTCATTTCATTAATATCCCATAGAGTGAGATAAACCCATCTCAATTTCATATTTTTAAAATTCCATTAACACCGGAGACGATGAACCGGATTTAAGGAAGTCCTTGAATCCAAAGGAATTAAACAGATCTGGCTGGCAGAAGCTGTGTAAAAGTTATAATATGGTGAATTCTTACGTGAAGAATAGGAGGCAGCCTAGTTTGGAAAATTTGAATAAAATAGCCAATATTCTTGATGTTGATGTTAAAGATTTAATCGTAAGCAATAGAGATGTCTGACGTTCACTCACCAGAAGTGAGAAGCTATAACATGAGCCAAATAAAGGGTAAGGATACTAAACCAGAAATTCTGGTAAGGAAATACCTTCATTCTACTGGATTTCGATTTAGGCTACATGACAAAAGACTACCGGGCAAACCAGATATTATTTTAAAAAAATATAAAACAGTTATATTCGTAAATGGCTGTTTCTGGCATGGGCATAAGGGCTGCAAGTATTTTGTAATCCCAAAAACCAGAACCAAATGGTGGGTGGAAAAGATTGATGGAAACAGGAAACGAGATAATAATAACTACATCAAACTGACAAAAATTGGCTATAATGTTTTGATTGTTTGGGAATGTCAATTAAACTCGAAAAGTGTTAAAGATTTTTTAATCGATTTATCCAAAAAGATTAAGACATATGGATGAATTAAAAGATATTTTCGAAGCATTTGGAAAAAAGCACCTGTGGGAAAATTTTCGTGAATGCCATTATTTATCTAAGAATGAAGATGATGCTGCAAAATACTCAGATCAGCTAATAGAAACATACAATGATTCTGATCGAACTTATGACAGTTTCGAAAGCACATGCAATGAACGCGTTTTTTGGAAAGAAGAGAATCAAAGAAAAGGGGATCCGGTCATGCTTACAGGTGAAGATGAATTATTGGGGCACCTTTCTGATCAAGACCAGTTTTCTGAGGATATTGCTGCTCAGTTAATCTTAAAGTCTGGTAAAGTCGCAGCTGCTCCATCAATTAAGCGAAGATTTAAAACTGAAAAATGGAGAGACTTGGGACTAGAATATGGAAACGACGGCATTTCGTTTAGGTCTTATCAAATGTGGGCATTTAGAGACAAAATTGATAATGAGAATTACCTTGAAGAGAAAGGAGCTGAATTAAATGGAATGTCATGTCGATTGGGGCTTGACAAAAGTGAATATTTTGCTATATTATATCCAGGTAAGAATTTAGAGTTAAATAAACCAACGTTTCTTGATGCTGGTTTTAATGATCAATGGAGTCCAGGGGGGCAAACAATCCCAATGGCATCAAACTGTGAATCTGATGGTGGAATGGATGAAGTTGTTCACAAACCTGTTAAATTTGATATGTTACTTGATTTAAAAGAAACTACTTCCTGATGGAACCAAATTTTAAAATGTCAGATAAAATAAATTCTACTGAAGACCTGATTCGACTTATTAAAGAAAACAGTCTGCAGGTAACAACAAAAGGTAAAACTAATTTACTTAAGCTCGCCCAGGAAATAAGAGAGGATCACACTGATTCTGAGAAAATTGAATATCTGTCTCTTGGAATTGTAAAACATTTTAAAGAACTCAACCCAAGGGATTTTGTCAGCTTATTAAATTTTTTGGCTCTTGCGGAATTCCAGTCCAATAGTTTGGCTAAATCAATCAAGAATTATCTTCGAAAGAATTTTACAACTGAAGAAGATATTGTTAAGAGAGCAGTATTGTTAAAATCTATTCTCCAGTTGGATCCATTTGTTTTGAGTTTGTCTGATTTAAGGGCCGAAGGGCTGGTGAAGAATCATTATCCGGTCCTGTGGTTTGAAATGCTCTTCAATGCTGATGAAAGTAGCCTAAAGGAAAATTTCCAGGATGGAATATCTAAGATTATACAGGAACTCAGGTTAAAATTTGGCGACATCTCGCACTTGATTGAAAGTATATGGAATAGTAATCTTGATGAGTCCGAATTACAACAAAGAATTTTTGACTGCTTTCTTAGTGCTCTGAGAACTGAGACTGATAAAAGAAAACTAATGGAATTTGGAAGAGCTCATAGTATAATTGATAACGATCATAATCCCATTGCTTTATCGGTACGATACAACATTTGGCATACTCGAAGAAAGTATGTTAATGATCTGAGAGATTATAAAAGTTCTTTACTTGAATTTGCCACAACCTAAGGATGTGAAAGATAAACGTGATTCTGAACTCCCATATTCATTTTTAGTAAATGATATTCTAGATTCAATTAACAAATGCTTAATCGTATGTTTGGATTCAGACCCTAATGAATTAGTTCAAACAAATGAGAAGCTTTATACTCCTTTCATTGAGCTTTACAACCGATATAAATCTGGACTAAGAAGGGGACAAGACAAACATATAACAGCTGGACTTCCACCTACTCATAGATCAAGATCCAGTATATACTCTCGAATTGCAAATCTGACCATTGAGTCCTATAAAGATATTATTGACAGTAAATTGTTTTTGTTACCATCTCCTCTTTCAATATTATATAAAGCACTAACCGTACCAGAAGAACCTCAGTCAGCTTCATATGCCATTGTAACAATAAAGGCTCAACTATATAAATTATTCAATATTCATCCACCTTTTTCAAGGCTTAAAACTGACTTTAAAAACTTATCTGAACTTAAACTTGACAATATTCAAGCTGCACTATCTTCTTTTGAAAATTACATAAATGAATATGCTAGGTGGCCAAAATCTACAGGTCTGGTAAATGAAAAATTAGATAAAGAAGATAAAGTAGATAATGATGATTTTAGTGATGATGATGAACCTGAAAAAACCAAAGAGAAGGTTCTAAGTGAAACGAAAAAAACTAATCTCATAATTGGTCACTTTCTTTCAGCAAAAGGTTATAGTTATCTGTGGTTTTCTTCATCAAAAAAAAGAAAACAATTTCTTGAATATAAGAAAATAGAAGATCAATTTCTTAAATCCGATTATAAGTTTTGGGGGTCAGACAAATACAATGAATTGCCTAATTTTTCTGAATTGATCAACATGCTATGGGGCATACCCCTTCCTATAAGAGGAGCTGATGTTCTGTTTCATGGTGGAATCCAGTTATCATCTGACTCCAGTCTGGTAATTAGTATTAGTGGTGAGCCCGGCAGTGGTAAAACTTCAATTGCCTTAAATCTAGCAGCAGTACTTTCTCCTTTTAAAACAAAAACTCTTTATCTGACATTGGAGGAATCAAAAAATGACTTAAGAAACAGATTGATCAATCTTATACCTACCTATCTCAAGAAAACCACAATTTACTCTCATCCTTCAGCGGACAATGATTGGTTTTTCGTTCTTGAAATGAAGGAGGACTGGAGCCTGAAACTATTTGAAGAAGTTATAATTAATGAGCTATCAGAGAAAACAGAATCTTCTTCAAATAATACTAATTCACTTCCTCCAATCTGTCCCTCACTCATTATCATTGACAATATTACTGAGTTGGTACTTGGATCAGATGAAAAGATTCTATATGAAGAATTACAGAAATTCATTGATAAATGCAGAAAGCTGAACGCTATTGTTGTTTTACTTTCGGCCGAGGGAATCCCACAAAAAGTAAATCTGGATTATTTGGTAGATGTTTCAATACACCTTGAACAAAAAGGTGTCAATGATGTTAGTGAGAAACCGGCACGAATATTCCAGCTTACCAAGACCCGTCATCAGGTTTCAAGGCAAGGGGCCCATATCTTTCATTTAGGGGCTAATGTTGGATTCAGTTTGGCTCCACAAGTACCTTCACAGATAGATAAAAAAGAGAACCTGAAGACGCTTCTTCCTGATAAGAGCTTAATTCTGGATGTTTTCAACATCATCGATAATAAAAAGATTATCAATAAAAAGTCCCGACTGGATCTCTACTCCCGATCTAAGATACTGATCCATGGGTACGGCAGTTCTGGTAAGGCAGGATTGGCGCTGAATATTCTATTATCTCCAAGAAACGTAATAGATAAACGAGTTAATGCAAAGAGAAATCAGATACCACTGAGAAATAAAGTTCTTGTCTTGTCCTTCCTGTATCCCCAAGAATACTATGATCCTCTTGTAGATAGGATTCAGAATAATTATGAGTCATACCAGGCATTTAGAGGAAAAGTAGATTTCATAAATTTTTACCCTGGTTTTTTAACTCCCGAAGAGCTAGTTGCCAAGATAACACGAAAACTTGACGGTGCAATCTTGGAGGGTGAGCCCTACAATGGAATTGTTTTGGACGGGCTGCACAATGTATTTCTTCAGTTCAAAGTGTTACAGGAAAGAGATATGGTCTGGCCACTTCTTTACAGCATCCTCTCCAGGTATGACGTGGCTGTGGTTACAACATTTACGAATTTCACCTCAAATTCAAGAATCATTAGCGACGAGAATTACTCTAAGAATGGAGGCGAAATTATTTCCGATTCAGTTTTGATGAGGAAGGGTCAAACGCCATTTCTCCATGCTTTGGTTCGTGCAGCTGATTTTTATATTGTAACACAGGAAGGAAGGATCAAAAATGATAAAAACAGAAGATCATATTTTATCCAGTTCAAAACAGTTTTGGGAGGACAAAAACTTCCGGAAATAGTTTATGAATGGAATCGTCAGGACTTGGTTATTCCGAGAACCTATGGAGTTAACGAGATTGAATTTTTGTAATGATTCCTATAATAGATTTATTCGCCGGACCAGGAGGCTTGGGAGAGGGGTTTATGAGCCTGATTGATGAAAATGATCATTCTGTATTTGATATAAAGCTATCGATAGAGAAAGACGAAAATGCACATAAGACATTAACATTAAGAAGTTTTTACAGGCAGTTCAAAAAAAATGCAAGGCCTATTCCGGAAGAATACTATGAGGCCATACGAGAAGTTGATCTGAAAAGAAGAGAAGCTCTCATTAAGCAAATGCTTGACAAGTATCCTGAAGGGGAAGAAGCTCGCAACGAGGCTGTTTTAGCGGAATTGGGTTCTAAGGAATGGCCAAAAGAACGCATCGATCAATTAATTGAAAACAGACTTGGAGTTACAAATGAATGGGTTCTTATAGGAGGACCTCCTTGCCAGGCGTATTCAAACGTTGGCAGGTCACGAGTTGGTGGTATCGATCCGGAAGATCACAGGGTTTATCTATACAAGGAATATTTGAGGATAATTGAAAGGCATAATCCGGCAGTATTTGTAATGGAGAATGTCCAAGGGCTTCTGTCAGCCAAGGTGGGAGATGAGAAAGTCTTTGACTGGATGAAAAATGATTTACAGGTAAATGGTTTGTACAAGATTCATTCATTAGTAAAGCCGGTTGAGAATGATAAAGATTTTTTGATTAGGGCTGAACATTATGGAGTTCCTCAAAAAAGACACAGGGTAATCCTACTTGGTGTAAGGAATGATTTTAATCACCAAGGTAAATACCTTGATAAAACGAAAAATGTCAATTTACAATCTGTAATTGACAAACTACCTCCAATCAGAAGCGGGATTAACCGTTCTTTTCGTAAATATCACGACACTGAAGTTTATAAAAATGGTTTGCCGAAAAGGTTATACACAAATCTTGAGGACAATGATCAATCCTGGCTGGATCTGATATCAAGTCAAATTGACAAACTCAAAAACTGGGGAGAAATTCCTTTAAACGGATTAAATAACGGGCCAACACTTTATCAAAATGGAGTAGGAAGTGAATTTGTCAAATGTACGGATACAATTGATAATAATCATCCATTAAAATCCTGGTTTCATGATCCTAAGCTTAACGGAATAGCTAATCATGAATCAAGATCACATCTGACACAGGATTTGATGAGATATATGTTTGCCGGCCTTTATGTTGAGAAGTATGGAACCTTCCCTCGTCTTCAGGATTATGCCAAGCACCATTCCGATTTGATTCCTGATCATGCAAATGTTGAATCTGGAAAATTTACAGACCGATTTAGAGTTCAAGTTGCTAATAAACCAGCCACAACAGTAACCAGTCATATTTCAAAGGATGGGCACTACTTCATTCACTATGATGCCAGGCAATGTAGGAGTCTTACAGTAAGAGAAGCTGCGAGAATACAAACCTTTCCCGACAACTATCTATTCAGAGGCAGTAGAACTCAACAATTTCATCAGGTAGGAAATGCTGTCCCACCATATCTAGCTTTTCAAATATCAAAGCTAGTCTATAGTCTTTTCGGATAATACACATTTTTATTATTTACTATATTTTAAATATGTAGTAAGTTTATGCAACTTATTTTATATTTGTACCGTACATATTACTCATGTGTAAATATTATTCCTATGGAAACTAAAAGATCAAGGTTTGAAAAAGTTGCTAGTAAACGAGTTCAGTATATAATAGACAAGCTGGAATTACTTTCTAATTGCTCAAATAGAAATAACTATGAATACAGCGAAGATGATGTAAGAAAAATGTTCGCTGTAATTCGAGATCAAGTGAAACTGGCTGAGTCAAAATTCAACGAGGAGATCAATAGGAAGACTAAGAAAACATTCAAATTTTAAAGCATATGAATAATAGACCACCAAAGAAAATTGTAGTGAATCAAAAGTTAGAATCAGTCATTTCTGAATTAACTTTAAAACAACTGTTCTATATTAAGAAAGATCTGAGATTAACATCGGAAATCAGAAAGGATCCAATATTATGAGAGAGTTTGACGAAAAATACAGTTGGGATTTTGAAAGGACTAGTCTATTCGATGGCCTAAACAATCCAATGATAGAACATTTCTCAGGGGGGTATTATCATTTGGCAAGAGAGGTGATACAGAATTCTATTGATGCTCCGAATGATAAGACTAAACCTGTTAAAGTTGTTTTTTCTCAAGAAATGATTCCCAGGAAGTTTTTCCCTGGGGTAGAAAAATTTGATAATATTCTCAAATCCTGCCTTGAAAGCTGGGACAAGAACCCGGAGGTGAAAGAATTCATAACAACAGCGAGAAATGTACTGAGTAAACCAGAATTGCCACTTTTGAAAATATCAGATTATAATACTGTAGGACTTGAAGGACAAGATAATGACATGACTGGCGGTTGGTTCTCATTAGTAAAGTCACGAGGTGCTAGCTCAAAAAGAACCGGAGAAGGGGGGTCGTTTGGAATAGGAAAAGGGGCTGCATTCAAAACTTCTCCTTTACGAACTGTACTTTATTCGACATACAGTAAAGACGGATTTAGAAAATTTCAGGGTATAGCAGAGCTTGTCACCTTCAAAGAATCTGAAAGCCCAAGAAGGGGTACCGGATCATTTGGTTCAAGTAACTATGGCTCTATCAAGAATCCGATTGATATCCCCGAATTTTTCCTTAGGAAGGAAATGGGCTTGGATATTTACATAGTTGGTGCAACATTAAACGAAAATCAGTCTGATGAATTGATCAAATCAGTTCTTAGAAACTTTTGGTATGCTATTTACAGAAATGAGTTGATTGTCGAGGTAGGAGATATTGAAATCTCAAAAGATACTCTTGAAAGGTTGCTTGTTCAACATTTTGAAGATCAACCAACTAAAGATCACATCGAACCAGTAGGCAACCCATTAACATATTATGAGGCAGTAACTAAAGGAAAGCCTTTTGAAACTGAATTACCAGTCATTGGTAAGGTACTTTTCTATTTCTATAAAACCACTGAGCACCTTAATCATATTGCAATGATTAGAAAATCTCATATGGTAATCTATTCCAAACAATACAGACACCCTGACGCATTTGCCGGGGTTTTTATATGTGATAATACTTTAGGGAATGATGAATTAAGAAAAATGGAGCCACCCGCTCATGACAAATGGGATCCGGAAAGAAATGAGCAAAATGGTAATCTAATAATAGAAGAAATTGGTAATTGGATTCGTGGAAAGCTAAAAGAGCTAAGAGAAATTCAATCATCAGGCTTTCAGGAAATACCAGGTCTTTCAAAATACCTCCCTTTTAATGATGATAATCAAAGTGAAGACAGAGGTGATAGTGAAACAACAGAAATTGAGTCTGATGAAGAAACCGTCTCTCTGATGCAGAAGAAAAATATATTCGAAAGCTTTCCTGTAATAAACCCCTATTCTGTTTCTATTCTGAACTCTCCTGAAAAGGGATTAGGTGGTGATGGAACTGTTGTTAGAAGAAAGAAAAAGAAGACAACAACAAAGAAAAAAAGAAAAGGTGGTGGAAGTGGTGACACTCCAGCGATCCGGCACTCTCCGGTTCAAGCCAGATCATTTGTTGTTGATAAGAATGAAACAATTCTCAAATATGCCATCGTCCTTAATCCTAAAGAGAGCATAAAATGTTCTTTGAAACTGTCAGCAGTAGGAGAAGAAGGAGAGGAACAAATCATTATAAGGTCCGCTAAAGACGAGCAGAACGTTGATTTGAGGTTTAGCAACAGCACAATTTCCCTTCTCAGACTAGAAAAGGAGCAGAAGAAAAAAATTTATGTTGAACTGGAATCAAAATTTAAACTATCCCTTAAACTTCAGATAAATGATTTACAATAATAGACACTATCCACATCCGGTACTTGGAATTGGAGATGATATCAATGGGGATGTTCAGGTTAAACTTAAAGTTTCTTCTGATTCTGAATATATTGTTTTGGAAAATACATTTTCCCTTAATAATGAAGACCTTCTAAAGTTAATTGAAGAAAAAAAGGCTTGCTACTCCATACACTTGACCTGTGCCGGAACATTTTTCAGAATTAATTACACTTCCGACAAAGAATTAACTGACCCTATAAAAATTAAGTCATCTGATCTTAATGGAGAGGTTGAATTGGACTATTTCGTTTGTGCAAAAGAAGATATTAACGAATACTACAACAAAGAAAGTAATGATGATTACGATGACACAAAATTTAACCTAAGTAAAGGTGATATTCTGGCCTATTTGGGCAAAGGAAAGTTTT
Organism: Marinoscillum sp. HNIBRBA16962; assembly: GCF_057801515.1. NCBI lineage: Bacteria > Pseudomonadati > Bacteroidota > Cytophagia > Cytophagales > Reichenbachiellaceae > Marinoscillum > Marinoscillum sp. HNIBRBA16962. The sequence continues at coordinate 2,918,216 of NZ_CM173603.1, forward strand.
TCGCCAATAAGACTTTCCAGGAAACCACATCAATTTCATCATTAATGAATATTAACACTGATGGGAAATCCAATCATTCCTTTTATTTGGATTATGGTGATGAAAAGATAACCATATACTTATGTCTGGAAGACTATGAATTGTATCAGGAAATTAAGCTGAAAAAGTTTGCGGCAATCCTTCATTCGTCACTAGTACTACCAGCCCTTCAGCAGGTTATTACATTTATGGACACAGAAGAGTCTATTGACTACCAACATACAACTTGGTATGGAATTCTGAGTGAAATACTAAATAATCAAAGTGAGGAAGACTCTTTAGCAAGGGCTCAAAAAATACTGGAATTACCTTTAAGGCGTACTTTTAACTCTATGAGAGAACTTCAAATGATTTACTGACATGAATAAGATAAGAGTTTTTACAAACAGCTTTATAGAGCGGCTTTATACTGAGTCTCAGCAGAATCCCGATTCATATATGATCGAAGAAAATAGTTTTCAAAATGATTCTTATGCTGTTGGTGAAACTGGGTTGGTGGTTGATCAAAAGACATTGGATGAGATTAATAATTCTTCAGGATCACCAAAGGAGGATATTGACAACTCAATTAAAATTTTTGAAGCATTGGACATCAATTTAACCACAGCATCTGACCCAAGGCTCTGGACTTGTCTTACTCATACCATGTTTTGGAGTTATATGAAAAAAAGATGGCCTTTAGAGGGTCTTGATAAGCAGAAAATGAAAAGTCGCATTAACAATAGATACCACTTAAGAAACCTTTCTCTAAACAATTTATCAAGAAATGGAATCTCCAGGTTATGGTGGATTGCATATCTGACTGTTGATGAGACAAGAAAAGATAAGTATGAGTTAACGAGAGTTCTAGCGTCAAGAGCGGACCTTATAGCTGGATTATTGGAAAGGTATTTGGGATCTAGTGAGAACATTAGAAAATCCATTTTACAATTTCTTTTAGAAAATAAGCTATTTCTTGAAAAAGAGGATAAGAGAAGAGAGTTGCTCAGAAAGATTAACCTTATGGGTGGGGTTAAAAATATCCCTTTACTGAATCAATCAGAAATACGAACAGAAATCGCTGCAATCGTTTAGCAAAGAAATTGTTTCATGAACAAATGGTCCCAACTCCACCCACTTTCTAATATCGATCAGCTTTAAGGGACCATAATTGCTAAAAATTTCCACGGGTCATGTTTCTGATATCCTCAGTTATAGAAAGGCCTTTCAAAAAATGTTATTCGCATTTTATCCGTAAGCCAACAGCAATAACCAGCCTGTCCCGCCCCACATACGATCCCATAGAGCTAGCCCCCTAAATGTAACGCAGGCGACATTTCGGAGAACGCAGCCTTCTTCTCGTACAGCGCAGGTTGCTTCTCGTAGAGCGCAGCTTATAACCCCGAGAACGCAGGTTGCTTCTCGTAGAACGCAGTGTTCAACACGGAGACCTCAGGCATTAGCTACTATAACGCAGCCTTCTTCTCGTACAGCGCAGGTTGCTTCCCGGAGAACGCAGCTTATAACACGGAGAACGCAGGATACCACGCGGAGGCCTCAGGTATTAACTGCCAGAACGCAGCTTGCTTCTCGTCTGGCGCAGGTTGTTAATCCTTCATTGGCTTTACAGTTCAAATCGTAATACTAATTCAGCTTTACAGGCTATCTGGTAATCCTGTTAAGGTTTTTAACCCCTATAACGAAATTGTAATGCATAATCCGCGTTAAACGCCATCACAGAAGCAACCGCGCTTAAACAAATACGGTTTAAAATTCTTATCATATCTGATGGTACCTTAGGTTAATTGACCAATAGTCCTTGTGACTCATATATGACCAAAGCAAGAAGGATCTTAAAAAAATATACGCTAAAGACCCTAAAGATATTAGGATGGATCGTCATGAGCTTGGTGATCCTTTTCATCACCCTGGTCCTTGTGATCAGAAGTTCCTGGGGACAGGACTTTATCGTATCCAAAGCATCAGACTTTCTATCCGGGAAGATTGATACGAAATTTTCCATTGACAGGCTGTTTCTGACCTTTACGGGAAATGCCTACCTGGAAGGGCTCTATCTGGAAGATCAGCAGGGAGATACCCTGGTGTACTCCCGGTCGCTGGAAGTATCCGTGGCGCTGCTCCCCCTGATAAAGGGCGAAACCATCGATGTGAAGTTCGTGGACTGGTCGGGGCTTACCGCAAACGTCTCCCGGCCAGAGGCTGGTGAGTACAATTTCTATTTCATTGTTGAGGCCTTTGCGCCATCAGACACTACGGACAACCAAACTTCAAAAAGCGCATCCAACCCGGAAATAAAGGTTGGGGAAATCTCCCTTTCCGATTTTGACCTGTCCTTTATAGACAAGGAAATGGGAATAGAAGCATCACTCAGCCTGGGGAATCTGCTCCTGGAAATGAATGAGCTTGACCTGGAAGGCATGCGTTTCGATGTGGAGGAGCTGACTTTGAAAAACTCCCGGATGTCCTACGAACAGCACAAATCGCTACCTGCATCTACTGACGCCAGTTCCGGATCCACTGCACCGGTATTTATGGTGGAAGAACTCAACATCTATAACGTAGAAGCCACTTATAGCGCTGCGCCGGACCAATTTCATGCAGACACCCACATCGGGGAGCTGGAAATGGAATTGCCCCTGGCAGACATTGCTTCACAGAAAATCGACCTTGACCGACTCTTCCTGGCAAACACGGAATTCAAGCTAAGAACCGCTGCCACGTCTACTTCGGCGGATACCGCTAAAGTCACTTCTTCCTCATCATTTGAATGGCCCGACTGGACGGTAGTGGCTAAAGACATTACGCTATCGGACAACAACATCCACATTCATACCGATACCATTCGCCCTACACCCGGCGTGTTTGAGCCTTCGGTACTTGCCGTAAATGGATTTGGGGTTGAAATAGCAGACCTGTCCCTGCAAGACCGGCAGGCCTCCGTCCGCATCTCTTCATTGAATTTCTGGGAAAGAAGCGGGTTCATGCTGAAAGACCTTGATCTCCAGCTCGACATAAGCGACCAAAAGCTGGCCGTCTCGGACCTGCACCTTGTTACGGAAGGAAACCAGGTCACCGGAGCTGTCACTGTTTCCTGCCCGTCCATTGCCGCGGTGATCAAAAGCCCGGAAGCAGCGTCCTTTGATCTAAAGCTCGACCTGGCTGACATCAACATCGGGGAAGCTTATTATTTTGCACCCTCCCTTTCCCGAAACACCTATTTCAGGTCAATTGCTGCCAAACCTCTGAACGCTACCATTCAGGCAAGCGGCGACCGCAATCAAATAACTACACAAAAAACCCACATCAAGTGGGGTAGTGCCACCGAAATATCCATTGACGGGACGATAGGAAATATCACCTCGCCTGATACGCTTATGCTGGACAAGCTGTGGTACTCCATCACCAGTTCCAAAGGGGACCTGATGACCTTTCTGCCTGACAGTATGGGTATTTCGGTGCCTGCTAAAGTTCAACTAACAGGCAATGCCGCAGGCGCGCTCAACAAGATCCACACGGAAAACACCCTGAACACCTCCGAGGGTACAGTCAGGTTAAGTGGCGATTACCAAAACAAAAACGACAACACTTCATTTGACCTGAGGCTGGAGACGGATTCCCTGCGACTGGATAGGATCCTCCAATACGATCAAGTGGGAGCAGTGTCTGCAGTATTGAACCTGAAAGGAAGCGGGACCGAGCTGGCCACCCTGGATGCCCGGCTGACAGCTGATTTCCACCAGTTGGAGCTCAACGGGTATGACTTCTCGGCCCTAGCTCTCCAGGGACAGATGGAAAATGGTGATGGAAAAGTCACCGTGAATTACAAGGATGAAAACCTCGATATGGACCTGGACTCAAGGTTTACCCTGGACTCCTCCAGCTCCAATATAAACCTGGTCCTTAACCTGAAAGGTGCTGATCTGAAAAGACTCGGCATCACCCGGCAGGATATCCGCACCCAGCTGAAGTTTACTATAGACTTTATTGGAAACCCGGAGGAATTTGATGCAAATATGACCGTAGCAGATGCCCTGGTCGTCTACCAGCGGGATTCCTACCCGTTCGATCAACTAACGGCTGATCTGCACATCCGCGAGGACACCACGGGCATCAAAGTGACAAGCCGCCTGATCGATATCAACCTGTTTTCAAATGCAGGCCCAACCGAAATCAACCGGGCAGTCCGGAGCCAGTTAGCTGAATACCTGGACCCGGACACTAAACGCGACTCGGTGAGAAACCCGGTCGAAATGCAGGCGAACATCGCCCTCAAGCAGGACCCGCTTATCAATGATGTATTCCTGACCCGGTTGAACAGGTACGAACCAGTAGTCCTGTCAATGGATTTTCAGGAGGCAAAAAACAAGCTCACCGCTTACTTCAGCGCCCCGTACATTGATTACGACGGCAATGTGATAGACAGCCTGGGTCTTGAGGTACAGGGAGACAGCGGCAAACTGGAATTTAAGGCCGGATGGACAGCCATTGATGCCGCGCCGTTGATGATCGAAAGAACCTTTCTAAGCGGGAAGCTGGACCAGGAAAAGCTCCATGTGGCCCTGCATGCGCTGGATGACGGAGAACCATTCTCACGCATTGAGTCCGTATTTGAATTATCCGGGGACACTACCTACTTCCACATCCAGCCTGAAGGCTTGCTACTTAGCCAAAAAGAGTGGTCAGTACCGCCGGACAACCGGATCATCATGGTTGATAATCACATCGATTTCCGGAATTTCCGGCTCCACCGTAATGGACAGGAAGTGGAAGTAAAACGATCTTTAAATGACGGCCATGAGGATATCCACATAGCATTCCAGGGCTTTAAGCTGAGCACACTTACGAACTACCTCAACCAGGAAGAACCGCTTGCCAACGGCATGCTACACGGGGAAATAACAGTGGAAGATGTGTTTAACAAATCAGCCCTGCTGGCAGATCTGCGGATTGACAGCTTTAAGATCAGGCAGGCTGATATGGGGTCACTTTCGATGAAAGGGTCCTCAGCAGGCGGAAATAATTACAACTTCAACATGGCCCTTACAGGAGGCAATGCCGAGCTGGAGCTGGAGGGTTCTTATATCGTAGATGAACAAAATACTTCACTAAATCTCGATCTGGCGCTCAACGAAGTTCAGGTGAAGGTACTGGAAAAATTTGCTCCTGAGCATATTTCTGAAGCCAGTGGGGTCATTACCGGGAACATGAATATCACGGGTAGCCCGGGATCTCCGGAGTATTCCGGGAAGATCAACTTCGACCAGGCTACTTTTATAGCTACTGCTGTCAGTACCCGGTTTACTTTACCAGCTGAGCAACTGAGCATTGACAATGCAGCCATCACGCTGAATAACTTCACGGTTTTGGATGCTGACAAAAACCGTTTTACCCTGGACGGGCAAATCACCACCGAGTCCTTTACAAATCCCGGATTTGACCTTTCGCTGAAAGCAACCAGGTTCCAGGTATTAAATTCCAGTGACAAAGCTGCTGAATTGTTTTACGGTAAAGTAAGCCTGAACGCAGACCTTACCATCCGTGGTGATCTCAATGTTCCCATCGTTCGTGGAAATGCCACTGTAAACGAAGGTTCAAATTTTACCTTTGTAGTACCTGAAACACAGCTTCAGGTGATAGAACGTGAAGGGGTGGTGTTGTTTGTCAACAGGGAAAACCCGGATGACATCCTCACACGGATAAAAGAAGAACAGACCACCTCCGCAGCGCTGGAAGGCACGGATGTGGATATAGAGCTGAAGGTGGAGCAAAATTCCGTTTTTAAGATCGTGATCAATGAACGCACCGGGGACAATTTCCAGGTATCCGGCACCGGTGACTTTGCCATGAATATCGATCCGAATGGGCGCACCTCCCTGTATGGCAGATATGACATCAGTGACGGACATTATGAGGCCAGCCTTTACAACCTGGTGAAGAGACGCTTCGGTATTGACTCGGAGAGTAGCATTACCTGGAGCGGCGAACCGACAGAAGCACAACTTAATGTAACTGCCCGCTATGAGGTGAGCACTTCGGCCGCCCCCCTGATGGCTACCCAGACCTCCTCCGCAAGTGAAACGGAAGCTCTACGTTACCAGGAGCGTTTGCCCTTTCTGGTCTACCTCAATGTGGAAGGCTCCCTTCTACAGCCATCGCTTAGCTTCCGGCTGGATATGCCTGAGGGCGAGCAGGGGAAACTGGGCGGTCAGGTATATGCCCGCATCCAGCAGATCAACAGTCAGGAAGAGCAACTGAACAAGCAGGTCTTTGCCCTGTTGGTAATGAACCGTTTCTTTCCGGCATCCGGAAGTGATGGCAGCAGAGGAGGGGCAGAATCCATCGCCCGGGACAATGTGAGCAAGATCCTTTCCGGCCAGCTCAACACCCTATCGGACAAACTGGTCGGCGATAGTGGTTTTAACCTGGATTTTGGGCTTAGCTCATACACCCAGGGAGATGGTCAGGCCCGGACCGAACTGGACGTGAGCGCCCAGCAAAGGCTTTTTAATGACCGGCTCGTTGTAAAAGTAGGCAGTGAAGTAAACATTGAAGGAAGTGGCCAGGAAACTTCGCAGGGAGTGCCTATGCTGGGAGATGTCAGCCTGGAATACCTGCTCACTGAAAATGGCCGCTATCGACTTAAAGGGTTTCGCAAAAACGAGTTTGAAAATGTGATCGACGGCCAGCTGATCGTTACCGGACTAGGTTTTATTTTTAACAGGGAATTCAACACATTCAGCGACCTGTGGGGTAATACGGATAAGCAAAAAGAAGAAGCTGCAAATGACTCGGAAAAGTAATTCCAAAAAATACATGTACTGGTTGCTGCTCTGGCCATTGGTATTTAGCTGTAGCGTGACCAAATACATCCCCGAGGATGAAAAGCTCTATAAGGGCGCGAATATTAACCTTTCTTTTGCAGAAAAGGCAAAAGACAAGTCTGATATACAGCGCGAGCTGGAAAACCTGCTGTACCCAAAACCAAACTCGAAGTTCCTGGGATGGCGGCTTCCGCTACTAGTACACTACAGGGTCCGGCATGACAAAGGGAGCTTTATCACAAAGTTCATCAATAAGAAGATCGGTGAAGAACCCGTATACTTTTCGGATATAGACATACAAAAAACAGAAGAACTCATCTCCAATAGACTGGAAAATAGTGGGTTTTTCCGAAGCGAGGTAAACTCACTGACTCGGCCGGGAAAGCATTTTACAGGGGTAAACTATGACGTGGAAGTAAGCCCTCCATACGAATTAAAGACCTACAGCCTCGATACCTCTGCCCGCCGGATACATGCCGAAATTAAAAACTCCATGGAAAAAACCCTGCTAAAGCCGGGTACGAGGTTTGACTTGCAAAAATTCAAATCCGAGCGGGAGCGGATAGACGAATACCTCAAATCCAATGGTTACTACAATTTCAATTCGGACTTTCTGATCTTCGAGGTAGATACCAACCAATATGAAACACGTCAGTTTGACCTCTTCCTGCGGTTGAAAAATGAAGTGCCGCATAAGTCAACCATTCCCTACATGCTTGACTCCATCAAAGTTTACCCCAACTACTCGCTGGAAAGTCAAACCACCTCCGGCATGGATACGATCACCCTCAGAAACATCGAATTCATTCAAAACGGAATCTTTTTCAAACCCAAACGCCTGACTACTTACATCCTGTTGGATGGGGGAGAAAAATACGATCCACAAGAATCAAAAGTCACCAGTAAAAGGCTCTCTACTATTGGTACTTACAAATTTGTCAACATCCGCTATGAAGAGGTAGGTAAACCGGACTCTACCGATACCCTTGGTTATTTAAATACCAAGATATTCTTATCCCCTTTGAATAAACGCTCCATCCGCGCGGAAATGCAGGCCATAATGCAATCCAATAACTTTACAGGGCCAAACTTATTGCTCACATACACCAACCGAAACCTTTTCAAAGGTGGCGAATTACTCAACATTAGCGGGAACGTAGGCTACCTGACCCAACTCACTGATGGTAAAAATTCCGGGCTTAGCAGCACTCAGTTTGGGTTGAATACGAACCTCATATTACCACGCCTGATCCCCATAAACCCTGTAGATAAGTATAAATATGAAGTTCCAAAAACAAAAATATCCCTGGGTGTGGAGTATTTCAACCGCAGCCAATTATACACCCTGCAGACGTTTAGCGGTTCATTCGGCTATACCTGGAATGCCTCCCAATACATTTATCATCAATTGAATCCTGTAGATGTGAATGTGGTAAAACTGTCCAATACCACACCCGAATTTGAAGACATTCTTGAAGGCAACTCTTTTCTGGCAAGCAGCTTCGACCAGCGGTTCATCAGCGGGCTCAACTACAGCTTTACTTACAGTGAACTAAGTAATAATAAGATCAAAAACCCCCTTTTCATTATTGGTACGTTTGAAACGGTCGGCGGCTTATTGAGCCTGACTGGGAAAGAAGAATTTCTAGGGTTGCAATATGCTCAGTATTCCAAAGTAGACGGAGATATTCATTACCAATTCACCTTTGGAAGCCAAAAGATCGTTACCCGGCTTTTCGGTGGTATAGGTGTTGCTTATGGCAATTCGGAAACCATGCCGTATTCCAGGCAATACTTTTCCGGCGGGCCCTATAGTGTCAGGGCATTTCGGATCAGGGCGCTTGGGCCCGGCACCTACTCGCCAGAGTCCAATGATGTGGGGTCCTTCTTCGACCAGACGGGGGACATCAAGCTGGAAGCCAACATAGAGTACCGCTTCCCGATCATCAGCATATTGCACGGTGCGGCCTTCGTAGATGCCGGCAATGTGTGGTTAAGGCAGGTTAACGAAGACCTGCCCGGTGGAAAATTCTCATCCGACTTCCTGGCTGAGTTAGGTATGGGCACAGGCGTAGGCCTACGTGTAGATATCCAGGGTTTTGTCATCCGGGGAGACTTTGCATTCCCGATCCGAAAACCTACCCGGCCCGCAGGGGACAGGTTCCTGTTTGGTATCGACGAGCTGCTTTTCAATTTTGCCTTTGGGTATCCTTTTTAATCCTACTTTGTCAAGTTTAACATCGCCGTCTGGGCTTGTGTTTCATTATAGTCGTTACTTAAGAAAATAATAGTAGTTTTATGAGAGCTCCAAAGGAGCGGAATCAAATAGCTTAGGGTGTAGCCCAAAGTTATTGCAATGTTCAACCATAGCCCCAACGGGGTGTAATAAAGTGCACTATGCCACAATCATTAGTCAAAAATTACATTCATATCATTTATTCAACAAAAAACAGGCAATCCCTTATTGACAAAGAAATTCAAAATGAATTATATGCTTATATTGGCGGTATATGTAAAAATTTGGAGTGCCATCCTATCATTGTCGGAGGGCATAAAGATCACGTTCATATACTTTGCCTCCTATCCAGAAAAATTGCTTTGATGAAACTGTTAGAGGAAACTAAGGCTCACTCTTCCAAATGGATGAAAACAAAAGGAAAACGATACGCTAATTTTTACTGGCAAAACGGGTATGGTGCATTTTCAATTAATCCAACGGAAATTGAAGTTGTTAGAAATTACATTATCAACCAGGACGAACATCATACAAAGAAGACTTTCCAGGAGGAGTATCGGATGTTTTTAAAGAAATACGATGTGGAATATGATGAAAGGTATGTTTGGGACTGAGTTGCTTCCAATGATTACGCCCCTTCAGGGCTTTGCTACGGGAATGTATCTTTATCGCAGGGCTTTGCCCTCCGCTATTGATACCGCTCCTTTGGAGCTTTGTCATAAAATTATCGGTTTGTTTTAGTAATACTTATGAATATAGATAGCTGCCAGAAAAGGGACCTGATGTGGTATCCCTATATCTACCAGGTGACCGGGGCGTATTAATTATGTCTGAAAAGGTAGAACACACCCACCTGAAATCCCCGGTTGTAAGAAATGACCGAACTGTTTTTATTGATGTCAGAAAGCCCCAGGTTATACCGGGCATCAACTCCGAAGTTAGAGCCAGGATTAATATAACCCATGCCGAGACCAGCTCCTACATCAATCGTTTCAAAGTCATCTTTGTGGTTGAATTCAGCATTTGTCACTTCGGTTTTTGCGTTTACCAAAAAACCAATCTGAGGACCAGCCTGAAGCCTGAAGCCATTATCAAACATGTATTGTAGTAATACGGGTACATTGATGTAATTCAGGTTTAAGCGCATTTTAGAACCACCGGGTTCAAATTCCGATCCCTGGGTAGACAAAACAACTTCGGGCTGAATAGCAAATTGATCATTTAAGTGAATATGACTGATCAAACCCAGGTGAATACCCACAATAGCTTTGCCCGTGTTACTGTTTTCATTGACAAGGTTGTACAAATTCAGGCCACCTTTAATCCCTATATTTGAACGCTGAGCCTTTACAGTAGTCGTAACCATGATGGCTGCTGCGATAAGAATAATTTGGAAGAGTTTCATATGCATATGTTAGTTTTTTTTGGCTCAGGAGGCCTATCCCTTATTTTAAGGAACAGAGGCTTAGCCGAACCAAAGGTGAGCGTTCTCACCGTCTAAAATGTTACACAGAACCTCCAATATTTTACATATGTAATGGGCGAGAAACCGACATCTAATGTGACTTTTCAGAAAATCGGGATTGATAGCAATAAAAAGAGTATCTCCATGCTCTGAAATCAATAACCATTTAAATCCAATATATAATGGAACAAAAGAAAAATGAATCACATGATCTGGAAGGAAAGCGACCACTTTTCTTCAACATCGGTTTGGTAGTAGCACTATCAGTAGTCATTGTAGCCTTTAATTGGAAAGGGGAAATTGAAGGAATGGATCTGGACGCGCCTGCGGATGAGTTTGAAGACATCTTTGAGGTGCCGATCACAAAAATACCTGAGCCAAAACCTCCAAAACCCAAACCAATGCCCCCTAAGCCAAAGGTCAAAAATCCTCAATCCGTACTCGTAGTGGATGAACTTCCGGAATCTGTAAAAGAAGAAGTGTCGGTGGACCTGGATCCGGACCTGGATGTACTAGTGGATATTATAGAAGGTCCTCCTGAAGAAATTGTAGACGAGACAATGGTATTCGTAGAAACCATGCCTTCATTTCCGGGAGGAGTAGATGCTTTCTACAAGTATGTATCCAAAAATATTACTTATCCTGATATGGCCAGGAAGTTAAACATCTCCGGTAAAGTCTTTGTGGAGTTTGTCATCGATAAGGATGGCTCTATAACTGATGTGAAAGTAGTAAAAGGGCTGGGTGCAGGCTGCGACGAGGTAGCAGCAGAGGTGCTGAAAAACTCACCCAGGTGGAATCCAGGCAAGCAACGTGGACGAGAAGTAAAGGTGCGCATGGTACTGCCTATTACTTTTAGGCTTCACTGATATTTAGCCATACTTCCAATGCCAATAGCTACCCACTCGTGGACATAGCTATTGGCATTGTTGTTTTGCATTTTAGCTGAACCTTTCAGCTGCCAGGGGTTTTTCATACCACACCATTCAATACCTAACCACTTTTTACTAGATTGTCCCCTCCATAGAAACACCTGTGGTAAACAATGAACCAGATAGCCGGCTCTTCTTTCCAAAAACATCGGTTTGTATTTGATTTCCCGGTCTTTGACCAGGGAGATAATCCCGCTTACCACATTCCACCTCTTGCCGAAGGAGGCAGCGCTCGTCAGCTTTACCCGGAAGACATCTCCATCAACCAGGCCGTCTTTTTGATCCCGGAGGCTAACAAGTCACACCTGGTCACCATCGTTCAGCAGTGCGGAGGCATGCCTTTGGCAGAGGGGCAGACGATCCTTTTCTGTGACTGTGACAGTGATCCCGGCAGGCTTTGCCCGCATGAGATCGAGGCGCTGAATGCATTGATGGGTGAGGAGCTGCAGCTTTTCTTCAACTCGTCTCTGCGTAACGACCGGATGCGACGGATAGCTGCTGACTATGGGCTGGAAAAAGAAAAAGACCTGGATCCGCATTTCCAGGTGGAGCTCGTTCGTGGCAAGGCGCGTATTTCACCGAAAAAGGCCGGACTAATCCCCATCACCAGGGAAAGCCTTGGCGAGCTACAGGAGCAGATCCTTCCAAACAGTCTTTCCAAACCTCCGGAAGTCGTCAGCACTGGCGGTGATAATCTCATTGTACTCAAACACCATAAATACTACAAATACCTGGTAGTGGATCTGCATCAGGCTCAGCAGACCAAAGACGGGAAACTGAAAAATCCGATCGGGCAGGTCAATGCACAGGAGCGCTTCTGGAATGCTACCGACCCGGAGGAGCTTAAGTTCCTGATGGGACTTGTTCGCTTTCAGCGGCGCTCAGAAGAAGCATTGTCCATCCAGGAGCTCACGGCTTTGAGGGCCATCATCCGGAATCCGCTCCGTTATCCCATTTATTACCACCTCCCGGATGTTTCCGAAAAGGTGACAGCAACGTCTCTGCGACTGGTCCAGGTGAGTATCCTTGATGGTGAGGTAACTCTGGATGTATCCAAAACAGATGAAGTGTATGAGCTGAAGGCCAAAGTCTCACGCGGTAAAAAGAACTATGACCTGAAAGACATCCCGGTGCATTACGGCTGTTTCCTGGAGATCGACAGCACCTTTTACCTGGTGGACAATCCTGCCTCGCTTGGACTGATCAGCATGTTTCGCAAGAAGGAGGGAAGTATTACCGTTTATGCGTCTCGTTTTCAGGAGTTTAAGGCACACTTTCTGGAGCGAATAGACGATAAGGTACCGGTGACTTATAATTACCTGCCGGAGGCCAGCGCTGAACAGCTGCAACTGATTGATAATCAAACAGAAAAGCTCATTTACCTCTCGGATTTTGGGCAGCATGTGATGATCGTTCCTGTAGTACGCTATGGTGAGTCCGAGATCTCTGTTCGCACAAAGCAGCAGGTGTATGTAACTGACGACAAGGGGGAGTCCTTTTTCGTCAGACGAAACAAAGAGCTTGAAATTGCCATGCTTTCACTGGTATCGCGTCAGCATCCGGATTTTCAAGATCAGTTGGAAAACAGCCTCGATCACTTTTACCTGCATAAGCGGGACTTTCTGGATGACACCTGGTTTTTAAATGTCTTTGAAGAATGGGAAAATCACGGGATCACCGTGCTGGGTTTCAATGAGATCCCGGGGAATAAATTCAATCCGCAGAAAGGAGAAGTAGACATTAAGGTCTTAAGCGGCTTCAACTGGTTCAATGCCAAAATAGCCGTGAAATTTGGCAAGAAAAAAGCCTCCCTGAAGCAGCTGCATATTGCCGTTAAGAACCGAAATAAATACATCCGGCTGGGTGACGGGACCATTGGCATCCTGCCACAGGAATGGGTCGATAAGTTTTCGGATTACTTCAATGCCGCAGAGATCATCGACGATGATACGCTGGGTATCCCAAAAGTCAACTTTGAATCCATCGAGCAGCTGTTTGAAGACAGGATGCTGGATGAATCTGTGCTCCAGGAGCTGCAGCTTTACCGAAAGAAAATCAATGATTTCAGCGCTATAGAAGAAGCGGAAGTTCCGAAGGAGCTTAACGGCACCTTAAGACCTTACCAAAGGGAAGGTCTTAGCTGGCTCAATTTCCTCGACGACTTCAACTTTGGCGGATGCCTGGCCGATGATATGGGACTCGGTAAGTCCGTTCAGCTTATCGCATTTCTCCTGCTCCAGCAAAAGAAAGTCGGCAAGAACACGAACCTGCTGGTGGTGCCTACCACTTTGATGTTTAACTGGCGGGCAGAGCTCGCAAAGTTTGCGCCCGCGCTGAAAGTCCATAGCCAGCACGGACCGGACCGGCAAAAAACCACCTCCGGTTTTGATGAGCATCAGGTGATCCTGATCTCTTATAACAACCTGCTCACGGATATCAATTTCCTCAAAGACTATGCGTTTAACTACGTGATCCTGGACGAGTCCCAGCAGATTAAGAATCCTGAATCACAACGTTACAAAGCCGCGCGTCTTCTGAAGTCCCGTAATAAGCTGGTTGTAACGGGTACACCGGTGGAAAACAACACGTTTGACCTTTACAGTCAGTTTTCGTTTGCCTGTCCGGGGTTGCTGGGGAGCAAGCAGTTTTTCAAAGAGCTGTATTCGGTGCCCATTGACCGGTTCAAAGACGATCGTCGAGCTAAAGAGCTTCAGCGAAAGATCAAGCCATTTCTGCTTCGAAGGACCAAAGAGCAGGTAGCGAGCGAACTACCGCAAAAGACCGAGATGGTGCTGTACTGCGAGATGAAGGAGGAGCAGCGAAAGATCTATGATGCTCATGAGAAGGAATTTCGAGACTTTCTGGAAGCTACTCCAGTTGATAACGTGGATAAGCAGACCATGTACGTGCTACGTGGATTAACCAAGTTACGCCAGATCTGCAACTCTCCGCGACTGATCGATGATCGCGAGGTGGAAGGCATGGGATTGGCCGCCAAGTTGGAAGTGTTGCTGGAGCAGATCGAGGACAACGCCCCACACCACAAGATGCTGGTTTTTTCGCAGTTTGTTACCATGCTGGAGCTCATCAAAGCTGAGCTTGAGAAGCGGAATATCGGCTATACCATACTCACCGGAAGCACCCGGGACCGGGAAGCGGTGGTGAATGCATTTCAGTCCAGGGATGAGAAACGGGTATTTCTGATCAGCCTGAAAGCAGGAGGGACCGGCCTCAACCTGGTGGAAGCCAGCTATGTGTACCTGGTAGACCCCTGGTGGAATCCTGCTGTAGAGGATCAGGCGATAGACCGGGTACATCGGATCGGGCAGCAAAAAAACGTTACCGCCATCCGCATGATCTGCCCGGACACGGTAGAGGAGAAGATCATGCAGCTTCAGGCTGCCAAGAAAGCGCTGGCAGGTGGGCTCGTTACATCAGATAATGGATTTTTTAAGTCACTTTCCAGGAAAGACCTGTTGGGGTTGTTGCGGTGATTTTTTTTCCGGTGATATCTGTCAGACGCGTTTAGTCGCTGTTGTCACCATAAGCCTTTTAGGGTAAGAACCCGCCCTTTTAGCCGCTGTTGGTGCCTGCCTGCCGCAGGCGGGTTGTCACCATCAGCTTCCTAATACTCCAGGTTCTCTTTGGGTGATTTCCCTTCTCTTTCCTTTGCTATACGGCTGTGGTTTTGTCCTTCATCTAATAAATCTCAATAATACCATAATGATCCGATCCCGACAAACTCAGAATATCCTCCTTGTGTCGAATCAAAAGATCCATAATGAATTGATTACTTTGATTTCCGGTGCGAAGAAGAACAATCTGAGGTGGAAATCCTTTAACCATAAGCAGATCAAGGAAATCTTCGTCATTCGTGACAATCAGGAAGTTATTTTGATAAGCCCATTGCCAAATCTCATGATCTTTTGCTGGTACTTCGAGACCAATATTGTCAACGTGTTTTACCTCATCAAAATGATGTGCGAGATCCCTACAAAGCCTCCAGGAAAGGTTGGCATCAAGCAGTAATTTCATTTCAGGCGCTAACCATTTTAATCATATCTTCACGATTAGCAGCAAAATAGAGTGCTGCCTGTATATGCTCTTTTTTAATGGATGGATAGTCTTTCAGGATTTCCTTTTCTGTCATGCCAGAAGCCAACCATTGTAAAATGTCCATAATGGCAATGCGTGTTCCTTTAATACAAGGTTTGCCAAAGCGTATTTCCGGATTGATACTTATGTACTGCAGATAATCTTTCATGGTATAATTACAAATTTAAGGCTTTTTATTATTTGAATTTTCGCACTGTTGGTGCCTGCCTGCCGCAGGCGGGTTGTCACCAACAGCTTTTAAACCCCGCCCTTAGTCATTGGATGACTCTTTCCTTTAGCGCTATAGTCATCCGATGACTTTCAAAAGGTTTACCATGCCACACCTGAACACAAAGCTTCAGCTGGTTTGAGCCAGCAGTTCAAGCGCTTCATCGATACTTCTTACCTGAATGGTTTGCATGCTCTTCTGATTTGCATTGATTTTTGCTACGTGCCGGGCGGATATCCTGGATAATGCCGCCATCGGCAAAACAACGAAGAAATACCTGATCCCAATTTCCGAACATTTTGGAGCTACTGTGCTTTCGATGAATTCCTGAACCTCTTTCTTGAAAACATTCTTAGCTTTGCTTGTATCGACTATCCAGGTGGTTATCCCGTTTTCCTCAGCATACGACAGCCCAATATCATAGATACAGGATTTAAAGCTTTCTAAAGACACCAACAAATCCGTCCACGTATCGATCATCCCATTGATGTCGGTATCATGTTCACCGATCATTTTACCCGGAATACTGTATACCTGCGTTTTCATTTCGGTCAAATTTTAAGTTTTAACCCGGATTATTCATTAGAAGTCTTTGCATGATTTCAGCTTAATAAATATACGAAATTATAATCCAATTTCCGGGTTTGAATATATAATGGTGTTTGCCGGATATCAGATTGTTCCATACCGCTATTTAGTACAACCTAATCTTCTGTAGATCATATTGTTAAGTGAAAAATACCTAAAAGTGGGTATTGGATATTCTTTACTCAAAGGATATCTTGTAATAAAAAAATTCAGATTAAGAACTACTGCACTTTAACCACACCTACTTATGCAAACCATTAACTACTCCTATCGTGCCCTCCGGAGGGCTATTGGTATCCTTGGAATTGCCCTTCCCATCCTGCTGATCATCGGGAACCAATTCTACGTGGAAGGATCAATTAGCTATTACTACTATACAAAAATGAGCACGGTCTTTACGGGAGTACTTATCAGCTTCGCGCTTATTTTAGTTACCTATCGGGGTACCGAATCTTCGCCAGGAAAACCTAGTGAAAATGTCCTTACAAACGCTGGAGGAGCATTTGCGTTGATTGTGGCACTTGTTCCCACTAAGTTTCAAGGTACTTCGTTGCCAGAGATCTTTTATGTCCATAATGATTCCATTAGGGGATGGATCCACAATGTTTCGGCCGTGCTTTTTCTTTTCTTAATGGGATTGGTTGTGCTTTTAAAATTTGCAAATGCCCCTTATTTCAGGATGTTTTACAAAGTAACGGGGATGCTGGTAATGGTCGGATTGGCGTTTGCCATTTTTGCATTTTTTCAGGGCTATGAAACCGGGGTTTTCTGGGGGGAGACGGTGGCCTTATGGGCATTTGGGCTAGCCTGGCTCAGGAGAGGGATCCGGAAGAAATGAGTCACGAATAGATGGTTGGTTCGGAAGTGTTTTGAGCAAAGGACTGCTCTTGTTCACAAATCCTTTCTTTCAATCACTTATCTATATCATCCAACACGGACAAGCTTATATAAGAGCGATGTGTGAGGATAATGATACAATCTATTACCATTTAGTTACCTTTAACCTAAATTATGCTCTAATGCATAATTTACCATAAGGGTCAGATGATCCCATGAGATATCTGACTTGTCTGGGTTTTAATCTAAAAAGTTAATTAAGCTAATGAGTGAGCACTCTAACCAAGGCGGTAAGGCCGCAGTAGTCATTGTAATCCTGGTATTAGTTCTGGCTGGACTGGCAGGCGGATGGTATTGGTTCATGTATAAGCCTGAACAAGAGGCAAAAGAAAAAGCACGTCTGGAGCAAATTGCAAAAGAAGAGGCTGAGAAAAAAGCAAAGGAAATAGCCGAACAGAACAAAGCTAAATATGACCAGTTGATCAAAGATGCCGATGTGGAATTTGAACAGGAGAACTGGCAAGCAGCACAGTCCCTGTACACTGAAGCATCATCCCTCTTTCCAAACGAACAATACCCTAAGGACCAATTGGCATTAGTCAATGCAAAACTGGATGAAATAGCAGCACGAGAGGCTAGAAGAGCAGCTGGAATAGTTGAAAAAGTTTCTTTGCGTACCGGACGTTTTTACATTATCGTATCCAGTAGTATAGATGATGATCTGGCGATGGATTATGCAAGCAAACTGGCTAAAGAAGGTAATAATGTCAAAATCATTGAGCATGATGCTCCTAATCATTTTTATTATCGGGTGTCACTTGGTGATTATGATACCAGGGAGCAAGCGGAGGCCGCTTTAACATCATTTAGTGTCTATGGAAACGGGGTTTGGGTATTGGAGTATTAATTCTCACCGGGAATCAAAATAAAGCCACCTCATCTTTTCTCCTCAATACTCCTAATTGAGTTTAGGAGAAAAATCCAATGAAATGTAACACCCACCAATACGGCTATATGGAAGAGTTCATGAGCACCTAAATAGCCCCGAAAAATGACCGGATATCCAATCCAGTCGATAATGGCCCCAACTGTATAGGCAATCCCACCATAGGCTAAGTACTTGACGGATATGGCATTCTTTAATCTCCAAATCCCTATAATAGATACCAACCCCAGCCATCCAAACGCAATAAATACTGTATGGGTCATGTAAGCGGGCAGCTCATCAAAATAGATGGTTCCAAAGGTGATGCCCAGGGTGGCGATTGTTGAAGCAAGAATGATAACCCCCCACTTCATTAACCCTGAAAACAGCACTTCATGCGCAGCGATTAATGTCCCTGCAATCAGTAAAAAAATCCCTGCATGGTCAAGTATCCTCAACACATATCGGGCAGTAGTCTCCCTTTGCAGCAGGTGGTACACACCACTCATAGAAAGCAGGAAAATACATGAAAACCCAAAAATCAATATCGGAACCGGATGTCTTCTGCCCATTCCGTCTTTTTTGAATAGTTTGACCACAAGAACAGCTACCGCCACGGCTCCAAGTAAGTGACTCCAGGAATCAATTGGTTCCTCAAAACCGATCATTGATTGTGTTTCCATACTAATATGAATAACCTGCTATGAAATTAATATAAATAAAATTGTCATGTGAGGATTCAATGTCGTTTAGTTAAGGAACTTTTTGACGCTCTCCCTTGCCCTCTCTTGAGAGGGATAAAATGGACTTAATTAAACGACATTGTATGAGGACTAGTGTAGGGATTGCAAAGAAAGTAAACTAACTATTCATGCCATCACTCAACTTTTTGCTTTATAAAACAGGGGTTTTCATCAACTAGTGATGGCATGAATTAGTGGGCCTATTTAAGAATCATGACACTAGCCCTATGTCAAGTTATGACGAATGATCATTGTGGGGTATGGGTTTGATACAAATATTCCCCCTTTTCTTTTCAAAGGGGGCTGATGGGGGTTATATAAAATTCATCAAACCCATACCCCTTTTGCTGCTTAATTATAACTTGACAAAGAACTAGTAAAAGTCTCAGGAAATATTAGCATTACGAAATTCTTAAGAAGGAACAGCTAATTGAATAGGGATTTGGTGGCCCTATTTATCATCAAAAAAGCCACCCGGTTTATTGTGGGTGGCTTTTTGATAGTAAGCGAAGATCCGCATTAATCTATTGGACTTTGGTAATGGTATTAGCATCCAGAATGACCGCTGTTTGAGCCAGAGCGCGTCCATTGATGGAAGCTCCGGATAAGAAGGTAATTCCGGTCATGGAGAGGATATTCCCTTCAAAGTGAGAGGTGGACCCAAGAGTCGCTTCACCGGCCACCTGCCAGAAAATATTCTTAGCCTGTGCACCACCTTCCAGGGTGATGGCTACCGCTGCACTTTGCGCCAGGTCACCAGCAATTTGGAAGATCCAAACATCATCAACTCCACCTGAAAGCGTCAAATTTGTGGGTATTGTAACCGTACTTGTCCATCGATACAGGCCGGCAGTCAGCGTCATGCCTCCGATGTTTCCGGTACCAAGTTCCAGGAAGTCCGGAGAAGGCCTTCCGGCAGCATCATTGTAGGCAGTAATCATGTTATTTACAGCCGTTGTAAGCGTAGCAGGAGTGGGGTTTGCCATATCTGCAGCATATACCTCTCCTGTCACCTGTGATGAGGTAGCATAACCTGTAAAATCAACCAAAGCAAAACCGGTAATGTATGAGGTGGCAGCAGGACTTAGTCCTAAATGACCCGTGATCGTCGAAGTTGAGCTGTTGTTGATTGCAGTTTTTGCAAGGATCACATAATTATCCGAACCACCAAGTTCCACAACGCCTAACACTTCAGAAGAGCCGCCTGTGGTAAAGTCCCAGGTCGTATTGTGTGCCAGAGCTGTTCCGTCAAGGTTCTTTGCACCATTTGTGATGGTTGCCGAATAGGTTGTGCTGGCAGCAAGATTACTATTTGGTGTAAAGGTAGCAGTGGTTCCGTCATAGGTTACTGCTCCCGCTAGCAATGTTGTGCCTTGTTTAACCGTAAACGTATTGGTGTTTATGGTGGACGAATCCATGACCACATCAAAAACGATAATTACCGACTTATCCCTGGAGATATCGGTTGCATCACTGGCAGGATCCGTTGAAGCAATAGTAGGCGGCACCATAGGATCCGGATCTTTATCAGCATCCTTACTGCAGCCGGTATTGAATATAATTAAAAGTGAGAGCATAATAAATGCCATCAGTCCTTTTTGAATTTTCATAATTTGTTTATTTAAAATGTGTAATTGTTACAACCACAAAGGTCATATGCTTCACTTACCTAAGCATTACACACTAAAAAGAAAGAGTTACATCTATCACTTAAAAATGACTGATATTCAGGCGTTTACGATCAGGAAGGTCCTTCGGTAGGGGTGGAGATACCTGGTCGACTGTGCACGAGTCTGTGCTCACCGTCAGGGTCAGTAGCGGAATAGCAACTGGCTTATTTTAGCTTTACAGCATTATAGCCGAGTATTCTTTGAATGCTCACAACCTGCCTGCAGGTATATGTTTTGGCATAGCCATTCCATTGGAAAAGTTCCAACTGAAGACTAACCTCGCTTTAGGGGGCTCGTATCACCGGAATATCCACCGGAGGCTGAGTAGTCTTTTGTCAAGTAGCGACTAAGCGGTAATGGAGCAGGTTTGTTGAATTTCTCTATATGAAATTCACATTCGGGAGAGCACAGGACGGTTTTTAAAATAAGGCATCGTATGTTCAGGGATATTATCGATATAAACCCTGGCTGCAATGAGCATTAGCATAAAACTGGAAAGAATTTTGATGATCTGCCTGGTATTCCTGGGATTGAGCACCGTTGCGCATTCTCAAAGTACGGATCAGGTAGACCTTGGTTGGCTAGGAGGTGAGGCACCCGGCTCTTCCACAGGAGTGAGCTGGGGCGTCCCCTTCGCAAAAGGCAAAATACAGCCAGGCGACCAATACAGGCTCACCGATCAGGATGGAGGCCAATTGCCGCTCCAAACATGGCCTTTGGCTTTTTGGCCGGATGGGTCAGTGAAATGGGCCGGGTTTAGTACAGTCACCAGCGGTAAGGAGACGACCAGATTTACCCTCAGCACCAAACAGACAGGGACACAGGATCCGATCAGGCAACTGGATGCTACCGAAAATGAAAAGAGTATCCGGATCAATACCGGCGCTGTTTCGTGTGAAATTCCGAAATCAGGGAATGCGATCCTGTCATCGATCCGGATCGGAGAAGAGGTGATCTCGTCCGGAGGAAGGCTTGTTTGCATCTTGCAAAATGGCCCTGATGTTGAGTTTGGTGCTCAACCGCCACGGGAGCGATTCATAGGTCAGCTTGACAAAGTAACCCTTGAGCAAAACGGGCCGGTGAGAGCGGTCGTCAAACTCGAAGGCAGGCACGTGTCTGATCAACGAAAATGGTTGCCTTTTGTGGTTCGGTTATATTTTTATGTAGACCAGCCGACGATCAAAATGATCCATACCATCATCTATGATGGCGATCAGTATCAGGATTTCATTGCTGGTCTCGGAGTGATTTTTGATGTCCCGATGAATGAGGAAGTTCAGAATAGACATGTCCGTTTTTCTGGTGAAGATCAGGGCTTTTGGGATGAACCAGTTAAGCCCTTAGTGGGTCGTCGAAGGATTACCGATAAGGAGGGTAAAAATCCGTATCCGGACCAGGTAGTCGGCGAGCGTGTACCCAATCGAGCAGCATTTTCGCCAAGGGATCAGGGATTGATCGATGATTTCGCTGCATGGAACGACTACAAGCTGTATCAGGGTAATGCCGATGGCTTTACGATCAGGAAAAGAACCAATACTGCAAGTGCCTGGATAGATGCCGGGGCAGGGGGACGTTCACGAGGGTTGGTATTTGCAGGCGATGTGTCGGGTGGCCTTTCCGTAGCGGTCAAAGATTTTTGGCAGTCCGTTCCTTCATCCCTGGAAGTCAGAAATGCCCGGACAGATCTCGCTGAAGTACGTGCCTGGTTTTGGTCACCGGATGGCCAGGCCATGGATCTGCGGCCCTATGACACGCTGGCCTATGGTCATGGATTGGAAGCAAGCTATGAGGATGTTCAGCCCGGTTTTAGCACACCTCACGGAGTAGCCAGAACAAGCGAAATCCTGCTATTCGCCTCCCCGGACGTTCCCACCCTTGAAAAACTGCATCAGATCAATGAACAGGCTATAGCACCGCCCCTGATCACCGCTTCACCGGAGTACATGCACGAAGTATCAGCTCTGGGTATCTGGAGTCTGCCGGATCGAAGCTCCAGGGGTAAGGCCTGGATTGAAGACCAGTTAGACAATGCCATCGAATATTACAAAAAAGAGATTGATGCTCGAAATTGGTATGGCTTCTGGGATTACGGTGATGTGATGCATGCCTATGACGAAACCAGGCACGTTTGGCGATACGATATTGGCGGGTATGCCTGGGACAATACCGAGCTCATGCCCAACATGTGGCTTTGGACTTCTTACCTCCGGACGGGTCGGAAAGATATCTTTCGAATGGCTGAGGCTATGACGCGTCACAACTCAGAGGTGGACGTCTACCACCTGGGCCGGTTCAACGGACTGGGGTCACGCCACAATGTGAGACACTGGGGGGATGGCTCCAAAGAAGTAAGGGTTGCGCAGGCCGCGCTTAACCGGTATTATTATTACCTGACCACCGATGAGCGCACAGGAGATCTGATGGAAGCCAGTGTAGAGGCATCCAATGAGGCCCTTGGTAATCTGGATCCCTTGAGAATGGTGCTTGATGAGACCGATTTCAAGACACGTGTCAGGTTAGGACCCGATTGGCTGGCGCTTGCCGGCAACTGGATGACAGCCTGGGAACGAACCGGAGATACTAAGTACCGCGAAAAGATTATGACGGGTGTCAATAACTTCTCTGAAATGCCGCAGGGCTTCTTTACCGGTTTTGCATATGGGTATGATCCGGATTCACACGAATTATTTAAAATTGACGGGACGGAAATGGGATACTCACATTTGGCGGTCTTGATGGGGGGACCGGAGGTGGCCTATGAGCTGACGGATTTGCTCGCGGATCAGACATGGAATAAGTTATGGCTACAGTATTGTCAATTTTACGGGGCCACTGACAAAGAAATAAAGAAGGAATTTGGACAAGAAGTAAAGCTCGGAGATCCGGGACCATGGTATGCCCGACTCCCAGCGTACTATGCCTATGCTAAAGGAGATCAGGCTTACGCAAAAAAGGCCTGGGGTTATTTCCTTGGATCCAATGAAAAACCACGGCGTACCACCTTCGATATGAAGCCGGTCACCGGACATGAGAGTTTGGAGCCTATAGTGGAAGTAGAAAATGTTTCTACGAACCACACCGCTCAGTGGTGCCTCAATGCCATTGAATTATTGGAATTAGTAGGTGACCAGATTCCTGATGACCATGTCGTGTTTACTGAATAACAAACGATCCGGGATACCATGAGACAAAAAAACAAACTTATAAACAGGCGTCGTGCTTTGGAATTGGGCAATAAAATGGTGTTGGGTGCAGCCATTGGATTGCAAACAATACCTTACACCCTGATGGCAGGTTGTAGACAAAGACAGCGTGTGTTTAATGTGATGGATTTTGGAGCTACAGGTAATGGTGCCACGCTGGATACGCTGCCTATTCAAAAGGCGATTGATGCCGCTGCGGAAATAGGGTTAGGTTCCCGGGTGATAGTGAAATCAGGTTACAAATATTTGATAGGCACTTTGGAACTCAAAGGAAATATTGATTTTCATTTGGAGGGAGATGCGGAGTTGTTGGTCAGCGCCAACCCTTCGGATTATTCCGGTCGGGCTGCTATTGTCGCCGATGGCGCTGATAGCTTGACTATCAGTGGAACCGGGAGCATCAATGGTCGGGCCATGGAATTTATGAGTCACTATGATACCGTAGATGAATGGTGGCGACCTAAAAAATGGCGACCAAGATTGTTTATGCTAACGGCCTGCAACCATTTGGCAATACATGATATTTCTATCTACAAGGCACCGAGCTGGAGTTTACACCTGTTGGGATGTGAAGATGTCACCATTGATAATATTAAAATTCGAAATGACCTGGATGTTCCTAATTGTGATGGCATAGATCCGGATCATTGCCGCAATGTCCGCATCAGCAATTGCCATATTGTGTGCGGTGATGACGCCATCGTCATTAAGACCACACGACAGGAAAAAAATTATGGACCGTCATCCGATATTTTGGTCACTGATTGTGTCCTTGAAACTCAGGATTCAGGACTAAAAATTGGCACAGAAACCACACAGGATATTTATAATATTGAATTTAGGGATTGCAAAATTTTAACCAGCTGCCGCGGACTTACTATTCAGTTGCGCGATGAAGGAAATGTTAGCGATATTTCTTTCAAAAATATTTCATTCGTATCCAGATATCATTCAGATCCCTGGTGGGGCCGGGGCGAGGCTATTTCATTGACGGCCTATCCCAGAACAACTGATACCAAATTGGGATCGATAACCGGTATTTCTTTTGAGAATATATCCGGGAAATCAGAAAACAGCGCCAGGATCAATGGATCAAAGGAAAGTAGGATCAGGGACGTTCATCTGAATAACGTAAACCTGACGCTCAGTCGACATACCAACTATAAGGGAGGGCTTTTTGACAACAGACCGACAAAAGTTTACCCTGAAATCGAGCAGCATCATAATCCCGGGTTTCACCTCCGGTTTGTGGACCAAATTATCCTGAATAACTGCAGTGTAAAATGGGGGAGTAATCTTCCCGAATACTACACTCATGCCTTGGAGGCAGAAGATGTCACAGGTTTGGAAATGAACAATTTTAAGGGAATTTCTGCTCACCCGGATCGATTTGAAGACATTAATATATTTTGAAATGAGCATGATGCCGGGACGCGTAGTCTCAACCTACGCGGTCCGACCCAAATATTGAGAATACCGGGCCGCGCAGGCCAACCTGCCTCTGCCGAAAGTGGCTACTGCAGGCAGGCCGGGTATGCCTAGCCGGCCGCAATCAAAGGGTTGAAGCAAATAGCTAATTTCACAACTTTGAACACATGAAATGAGCATAAGCCTGATGGCATACCAACTGAGAATGAATAAAACTATAGCCAATGACCAACAGCTAAAAGCCAATAGTCAAAGGCCAATGGTCATAGTCAATAGCCAAATTATATCCACATGAATATTCGAAATATGTATGACTTAGTTTTCCTTTCGGTTTGCTTTTTGACTGCCTGTCAAAGCAGTACAGACCAGGGAGCGTTAATTTACAAAGATGATTTTGACCAATCGCTGGACAACTGGGTAATAGAGGGGCCTTCCTCACCCAATTCTTCCATTGGCATTGTTGACGACAAATTGGTTGTTGATGTGGATGCGGGCGCCACCATCTGGCTGGATAAAAAGTTATCAGCTCCCTTTACTATCGAGTATAAGCGCACGGTGGTTCTGGACGATGGCAAGAATGACAGGGTATCCGATCTCAATCAGTTTTGGATGGCTACTGATCCGCGAAACGAAAATTTATTTACCAGGAGTGGCGTTTTCGAGCAATACGATTCACTGTCACTATACTATGTAGGAGTGGGGGGTAATACAAATACCACCACGCGTTTCAGAAAATATACCGGGGACGGAAACCGCGTACTTTTAGAGGATTTGACTGACAAGGAAGATCTCCTGGAGCCAAACAAAGAGTACACCATCAAAATAACGGTGGCAGATGGTACGTCGAAGTACTATATGGATGATCGTTTAATTTTTTCTTATGAAGACCCACAGCCATTAACCGTTGGCTATTTTGGTTTCAGAACTACCCAGTCCAGACAGGTCATAGATGATTTTCGGATTTACAAACAGAACCAGTAGCCAGAGCAAAACGAATTTTTCATAAAAAACCTAACTAACATGTCTAAAAACCTAATCTATATCCTGGGAGCCGTTGCTTTATTAGGCACTTCTTGTGTGCCTGAAGACAACACGGTTATCACTATTGTCAATCCTTCGCCCCTTGAACTCAAGGATAAGCCTGTCATTATAAGCAGGACCTCCCTTGAAGATATTGACAGCAAAGCACAATACCCGTTGATCACCAATGACAATGGAGATACGATCCCGTCACAATTGGAAGACCATAATGGTGATGAGGTGTGGGACGACCTGACTTTCGTCGTTGATATCTATGCAAATGACTCTTTAGAACTTTCCCTGTCCTGGACAGCTAATCCGATTGATTATCCTGAAAGGACCGGCATAAGGTTTGGGAAACGAGATGCCAAAGATCAACCCGTCTCACCCAGAACCAGTGACACCTTATATGCCGATCAGATACATGCCCGCCTGGGCTATCAGCCGTACCAGGCCGACGGTCCTTCCTGGGAGAATGACAAGGTTGGCTTTCGGCACTATTTTGATGGCAGGAACGCAAAGGACCTTTTTGGTAAAAAGAAACCTGCCATTTCTCCGGAAGATGTGGGCATTAATGCATCTGGCGGTGTAGAGGATAACTACCATGAAATGAGAGATTGGGGCAGGGATATCCTGCCGGTGGGCAGCTCAGCCGGATTGGGTGGAATCGGCCTGATGGCCGGTGATAGCCTCCTGAGATTGGGTTGTCTGAGTGGCGATACGGTTACCAATGTGGCACAGTCCATTTTCCGGATCAATACAGAGGGACCGGTCCATTCGTCTTTTTCGCTACACTATAAAGACTGGCAACCCATGGCAGGAAAAAGCTTTGAGGTGAAGGAAAATGTGCACATATGGCCGGGCATCTACGCCTATCAGAATACGGTCGAAATTTCGGGCATTACGGATGAATCGTTGCTCGTGGGATTGGTAAAGACAATGCCTCAAATACAGCCAATAGAGGTGACGGTAGGGGATGAATGGACCATTTTACTGACACATGGAGATCAGGGTTACAACGGAGAGTGGATCATCGGCATGGCGCTGATATTACCTCAGAAAAACTACCTCGGGTCAGGAGAGGCGCCTCCAACGGCGAAATTGACCAATACGTACTATGGAAAACTAGAAATTTCTGACAATACACCGCTGACGTATTACGCGGTAGCGGGTTGGGAATTAGCTGCAGACAAGGGGTTTGATGATCCGGATTACTTTCAGGATTATGTGGTCAGTCTGGCGGAACAGCTAGCGGTAGAGTTGGAAGTGCGGGTTCAATAGGAAATCATGGACCCACAGTTCAGGTAAAGTCCATTATTCCTTTGTCAAGTTAATTATATTGAATGCTCATAGTGGAGTATGGGTTTGATACAAATATTCCCCCTTTTTCATCAAAGGGGGCGATGGGGGTTATAGAAAAATTTATCAAACCCATACTCTCTTACGGTGTAATCGCAACTTTCGCCGCGGTAAAGACATATAGGATAATATACTGATGGACCCCTCACCCTTCGGGAGCTCCCCTTCGAAGGGGAGCAGCATGCACTGCAAAAATTATAAATCCTCTGAAAATGGGATAGAGTGGATTAAAATCAGTAACGCTAACCAATTCCCCTCCTTGGAAAAGGAGGGGTGGCCGGAGGTCGGGGTGGTCAGATCACGTTTTAGGAGGAGTACCCTCCAGCAGTGGTTATTGACTACCGTCTGACGGTTCAGAACCGTCAGACGGGTAGCGCGTCACAGCTTTGCAACCTTGATTTTGACAAAAACATATAAGATAATATACTGATGGACCCCTCACCCTTCGGGAGCTCCCCTTCGAAGGGGAGCAGCATGCACTGCAAAAATTTAAACCCCGCGCTTAGTCATCGGATGACTTTCATATTCCAATTTCTGATCAAAAAAACGATTGATAAAATCAGAATGAGAAAGCATTATCGTTTAAATTTCCAGTCATGGGAGTCACTTTGTATTACACGGCTACATTAAAATCCCCGGACTTACTGCCAGGCCTTCTGGATGAAATGGAGGATCTCTCC
The DNA here is from genome assembly GCF_057801515.1 of Marinoscillum sp. HNIBRBA16962. Taxonomy (NCBI): domain Bacteria; kingdom Pseudomonadati; phylum Bacteroidota; class Cytophagia; order Cytophagales; family Reichenbachiellaceae; genus Marinoscillum; species Marinoscillum sp. HNIBRBA16962. The sequence goes on from NZ_CM173603.1 coordinate 2,946,486, forward strand.
GAAGAAGCTGGGTGGAAGGTTCACCGCATAGGGCAGGAACGAGTAAATCTACCTGGTCTGCCAAATGTGCAGGCTGAAGGCGTTCTACTAACTATTCAAAAAGAAATGGAGCCTGTCAACCTGATATTTGACCAGGCCGGCCAGATGATTAATTTTAGCGTGCTGCCTTCATTTAATATCTTTTCCGGTCAGCAGGAAAGCGAGACTTTGGAAGTTACGGAGATTTCCGCAGGTGGACAGGCTGAAACAAAACAACATAGTATCGATTTTAAAATGATGGCAAAGTGGTCCAGTACCAAAACACAGTTTGCCGGACCTTACGGCCATATCTGTCTTTGTAAATTGTTAAAGTACCTGGAAAAGAAATATTTTAGTGCCATCGAGGTGAAAGACGGGGGTGGCTATTGGCATACCGAAGATATTGGGATACTCACAGAGAAAATGAACCTCATAAATGCCGCCATTGATGACCTTGACTTGTATTTGCAAGCCAATTTTGATCAAGGTATCACTTCAGAAGCTGAACTCACTGATAGATTAATGGAATTTGCTAAAATGCTGAGCCGGAGACGCCGAAAGTAAGCTGTATGATCCGGATTTAGCTGTCTTCGCGCCGTGCCGTCGGTAAGCCTCTGGCGGCCGATGGAAGCTATAGCGAAGCAAGGCGCTTCACCTATTCTTCGTCGCTGTTGCTATCGTCACCAACAGCTTTAAAGACATATAGGATGATACGGGGATGGACCCCTCATGTGGATTTCGGTTCCTTCAAAACCTTCTTTACCAATGGTCCGATCGTTAATCCCTGAACGATGATAGAGAATACGACAATCACATAGGTGATGGTAAGAAAGAGTTCACGATTCATCTGAGGTTCTAAGGACAGCGCTAAAGCAATAGAAATACCTCCTCTGATACCTCCCCAGGTCATGATCAGATTGGTTTTGCGGATGAAGTCCAGCTTTGTTTTAAAGATCGCTACCGGGCCGGATAGAGCAATGAATCTTGCCAAAAGCGCCAAAGGAATGGCCATCAAGCCAAACAGGAGGTATTTCCCATTCATAGAAATGACTAATAATTCAAGCCCTATCAACACAAAAAGAATGGCATTGAGCAGGACATCAATGAGCTCCCAGAATTTATCCACATAGGTATGCGTGTTTTTGGACCAGGCGATCTTTGGGGCTTTGTTGCCCAGAAAGATCCCCGCCACAACTACTGCCAGCGGTCCGGATACGTGTAAGTAATGTGCCAAAGCAGAAATACCCATGACCAGGGCCAGGGTAATGATGACCTCCGTTTCATAGTTATCAATGACTTTCATCAATTGAAAAACACCCCAACCCGCCAGTAAACCAAGGATAAGGCCCCCTGCAACTTCCGTTAGAAACAGCCAGCTCACATCACCAAAACTCATGGCATCCAGGCCTTGTTGAGCGATTTTGAAAAGGACGATGAAAACCACCACACCCACACCATCATTGAACAGCGACTCACCTACGATTTTGGTCTCAAGCTTTCCGGGGGCATTGGCATCTTTCAAAATGCCCAGCACCGCAATGGGATCGGTAGGGGAGATAAGCGCTCCAAAAAGCAGGCAGTAGATATAGCTGATCGGGTAGCTAAAAGCAATGAACAGATAATACATCATGGTACCGATCAGAAAAGTAGACAGCATAATGCCTATGGTTGCAAATAAGGCGATAGGGCCTTTTTGCCTTTTGAGTGCGTCGAGTTTGGTATGCAATGCCCCGGCAAAAAGGAGGAAGCTCAGCATGATATCGAGCAGTGCCGTTTCAAAATCTACCGATTGGATCAGTAGTCTGGCTTCATCCAGAAGGTAATGATTAAAACTACCAAGAATGGTGATCCCGACCGTGAAGACAATCGCAATGATCATCAAACCAATGGTAAAGGGAAGTTTCAGGAACCGGGTATTGATGAAGGCAAAAATGGCCGAAAGGATGATCAGGATGGTAATGATATTGAAAATACTCATGGTAATCTTTAAGAGGTTGAGGAAAACCCAGGGAGTCATCGAATCTCAAATTCATTTGCCTTCAGCTAAGTTTTCCGATGATTGTAATATTCACTCATTAAATCTAAAACTCCAAATTGCTTTTTTTGATATGTATTTCGCGGTCTACCAACAGCTTTTAAGGTATATAGGATATGGACCCCTCCGCCTTTTTCATGCACCGTAGCCTCCGGTGTAGGTGTACCAGGCAAACCCCTCAGTCCTGCGGACAGCTCCCCTTCGAAGAGGAGCAGCATTGGCTGCAAAGATTATAAGTCCTCTGAAAATGGATAGAAGTAGCTCCCAATCATACCGCAAACCAACTCCCCTCCTTGGAAAAGGAGGGGTTCGGGGGTGGTTTGATCACGTTTTAGGAGTGCCGCCAGCAGTGGTTATTGACTACCCGTCTGACGGGTTTTATCCTTTTTCGCTGTTGGTGTTGTCACCTTGAATCCTCCTTCAAATGCTCAAAAACCCCTCCGCCCTTTCGCTTGCGCCGAAGCTTCAGCGAAGGAGCATATATGCATCCGTAGCTTACCTCTTCGCTAAAGCTTCGAGGTACGCAGTTAGCGAAGGTGTACGGGCAAACCCCTCAGTCCTGCGGACAGCTCCCCTTCGAAGGGGAGCAGCATTTGCTGCAAAGATTACAAACCATCCAAAAATCAACAGGTAAACTAACATTTATATCGCAACCTGCTTCCCTCGTTTCATAACACTAACCAGTTTCTTTTCGCCTGTTGTTGTGAGTTCTCTCTTCACAATTGCAAAGTGCATAAAAACGTAACAAAGCTGACCAGAAATTCATCTGATCGTTTGAAGTACTTTTCAAGTGCATAGGGCAGGGCACCCTGGGGGTTTTTTACGCGTACCTCCGTTTGAGGGAGTTCATATCCGAAGACCTTCCGATCGGCTATTGGGTCGTAAACAGTCACATCCAGGGAAACGAATCCCTGATAATATCCTCTGGACCGTCTTACCAGGTCACCTTTTGGTTGGATGTTGATGTGGTAGTCGGCTTCCTGGCTCACTTCCTGAAGCCCAAGGTCCCTGGTAATGGTCCTGAAAAAGTCAATGGCTCCATTCACTTGTGTAGCAGAAAAGCTTGCAGTTGGCTTTGGGTAGAAGGTGATGTTGTAAGGAACAAAGTCGATGGATACGGGAGGGGATATTATTTGGGTTCTGATGGAAGGATCAAGCAGTCTTCTGATCCGGTCCTGCAGTCGCAGTTCCGCTACAATTTGAAAGACCGCTGACCGGTTTTCCGGAAACAGCCCGTAGATCCGTAGGGCTTCCGATTGATCATGTTCGAATGAATACCTGAAAATATCTCCCTGGATCACCCTTAATGAGAGGTTTAGCCCATTGACCGGAGTCCCGCTGGTTTTGTCGATGAGGAAACCGCTGATGGTAAGCGGCTCTCGTGAAATGGGATGAAAAGGGTATCTGCTCCGGAGGTCAAAACCAATTTGATCAATTTGTTGCTCCAGGGCATAGATACTGGCCAGCCGCCAGTTCTGCATAGCCAGTTTATATTCCGGCTCTACGAGGCGATCCATCTCTGCATCCAGTCGGATGATGGATTCGCTCAGCTTACTCACGCCACGAGCCACTTCACCCTGCTCAAACAGGGCGGTGGCTTCATTTTGCATGTAAATGATCAGCTCCTCCAGCGACTTAAAATAAAGGGCCCTTTTGGCTTTGTAGTCATCTTTGTCCAGTCGGAACAGTACGTAATACGTATCGGATCGCTTGTCGATCCACTCATCTACTTTTTGGTACCCGCTCAGGAAATTAGTAGAGGCCAGCGAAACGGTTTCATCCAGCAGGTAGTCCACCTGATCATTTTCATACGTCATGATCAGGGTGGACTCGGAGTTGATCGATACAAAGATCTTCTCAGCAATCTCCCGGAGCGCCATTTTCCTGGCTTTTGTACGGTACTCCGGAGACACCTTCATACTGACAGAGCCCATCCCGAAGTAAGCCTCATTTGTCAAGGGTGTTTTGTGAACCCATTGTGGTGCTTTCTTCAGCTGGCTAAAAGCCAGGGAAGCCAGGAGCAACAGGAGCAAAAGAAGGAATTCCCGGATGTGGGAATTCTCAGTAGTCATTTTTGAAGTCCTCTAGTTCCTGCTCATAGATCTCACGAAATTTTTGCAGATCAAAATCCTGCTTCAGCGCATCATCCACAGAAATTTTTTCAACCATGCCATCTGCAATAGCCGAAGTAGGCATTTCCATGGCTACATAATGGATGTATTCTCCTGATTTTCTTTTTTTGTTCTGATAGGATTGCTGATCAATGATCTTGACCTGGGTCAGCGTTTCATCGATGACGGTTCGGGTAAGGTCCTCAAACTTGGAGGTCGTTTCGATCTTGTTGGAGATCTGCCTGTTTTGCAAAAACTGTTCACCCACGCTTCTCACCTTGACCTCAATCTGGGAGGCCATGGCCTGTCTGGCATTGGTTTCGGCAATGCGCTTAGCGACGGTCAGGTCCAGGGACTTACCCTGACCGGTGGCCCGGTAGTGTTTTTTATCCGAAAAGTACTTGGAACCATCAAATGGCGAATCAATTTTCTTGAAATTGCTATCGGTCTGCTTCAGCTTTCTGTTACAACTTACCATGACCAGCAAGGCACTGAAAACTAATGAGTAGATAAGGATACTTCTTTTCATGATATAAAAAGTTTGTTTGAAGGCTAAAAACCAAAATGCGTGCCAAAGGAGGATTTTGTGGGGTTCTGGCTTGGTGTAGGGGAAGGGAGAAGAAGGTATTTTTTGCAAACCTTAAATCTAACTACTCTCTCAGTAGCCTTCTTATACAGGATGAAAGATTAATATTCAGAACCCATTAGTCTTCTGCTTTTTTCGTCTTTCTGAAATCACGTAAAAAGGCTTACTCATGGCCACTATTCTACTGGTTGTGGAAGCGTTCGGGTCTTCTGCGCCGTTCTTATTCTTAAAAGAGTAAACGATGAAACTGTATTCATAAACTGCCCAAATTTCTCTGTGTCTTTTTTTAGTAGGGGCAATGCTAAAATTCCTGAATTTCTTTTTGTTTTTCTTACTGCAATCATCAGATCCCTCTATATCAAAAACACATAGATTTATTGAATCAAGGGGTTTGTCATTCTGATCCAATTCAAATTCAATCTGGTACTTATTCGGTTTATTAGCTTTGACACTGCCGGCAGCCTTTTTACATGCCAGCGCTATTTTTATTTTGTTACTTTTCGGCAGGTTGTTTAGACCCGTAACGGATAATTCCATTTTTGTTAGTCGTTCGTATATAAGGGAATCAAACACATTTACAACTGAAGGACCTTCCTGGGTAGCAATAATATCAATAGTAAAAGTGTTGCTTTGAGCAATACTGACATGGGCAATCATTGCTGATATGAATACTAAAGAGTAAGCTATAATGTATTTCATTTGTTCAAAAAATTTCGAAATCAGCCGGGCCGAGTTGGCGGTTTGCTTCCTGATTTTGATCATGCTCATTTCATTGTACCAGAAGAAAAAAGGATCGGCATGATTACCGATCCCTTTAAGCGTTAATTTAGTTGGTATGATTTTATTTGCAGTCGGTTTCAAACTGACTACCTGCAGTATAGAAGTTTAGTTCAGGTGAGAAGCTGCCACCTTCGTACATGGATATAAGATCAAAATATTGAAAAGAACAATGCCCGTCAGGCCATGTAGCCACCGCAGCTACTTCTATGCTTCTTCCGGTATACGAACTTTTAATTACAGTATTCCAGCTACTGGAAGTTATCACTACATCGGTAATGTTTTCCTTCCAGCCTTTAGATTTTGCATGTTTTTGAAGTGCTTTTAAGGCGGCAGACCTGATGCTTTCATCTGTCATCGCAGCATCAGGCACTTTAGGCTTTTCGTTCATGCTTTTCGCAAAGATCTCCATCTTCTTTTCAAAACTTTTGATTTTTTCTTCTGCCGCATAGGACGCCTGATCCAACTCATCCTGTGTCCATTTTTTCTTCTTGTCTTCTACAAATATGAAAATGCTATTTACGCTGGAGCTACCAGGATGATACATGAAGTTAAGGCCATCATCTCCGAAATAAACATATTCAGCAGGAGTGCTTCTTCCCCAATACTCAGCCGACTCATAATGTTGAAACATGTTTGGGTCAAGGTGGTGTCTGTAGTAAACTTTAGTTTCACCGGTGTTCTTGGCAACAAATCTTATTCTTGATCCTGTTATTACACCTAAGGTATTTTTACCCCATATTTCCGGCTCCAGGTGCATGAAGGATTTATCACCATCAGCATAGATGCCTTTGTATGCGTTTTCTAATTGGAATCTTTCTTCTGCAGGGACTTTTGCATATTCAGCTAACAGCTTCGGGAAGTACAGGTCTTCTTTACCGTCATCCAGTTTCTTTCTTCTCATTTCTGCTGCACTTTTTTTGGCATTAACGACGCTTTTATCCATTGCCAGTATTTCATAGTAGTCACATGGCTTAGCGGTAGCATAATTCACCTCACCATTGAAGATATATCTTTCCAGGTAGCCATTTTGAACAGTGATGAAGTAGAAAAAACCGTCACCGACATGTAAATAAAGTCCATCAGTACCTTGTACCACTTTTATCTCGCTCTCCTTTTTGCTACCATCTGTATTATTGAATGTTAGGGTAAACTTATTTCCATCACTAACATTGGAAATCTCTACAGTGCCATCGCTCGCAGTTCTGTAGTATGTGCCATTTTCGACCTTTTGTGCCCGGACACCCATTGACACTGAGATTATGAGTAATAATGTTATAATTTTTAAAGGATTCATTAGAGTTATTTATATGTTAAAAAATATGATTTTGCTACGTGTATAGTGGACTTTTCAAAGATGTGTGCTTTACAAATCCTTTACAAATCGTCTAGGGCAAGACCGTTTACAAAGCGTTAACAGCAGTAATATTTTTTTACATATGGGCCTCATTTATATCGATTATCTCTTTAAAATTGATAAAACAGAGTTAGTCCCTGGAGTAGAGAAGAGTTTAAATGGGAAGTTCAAAATCCTGCAAATACCCTGAGGGATGAGTAAGCAGGGGGATCATTTTCCAAAGAGCATATCCCTAAAAGCAATCCTTATCAAAAGAACAATACCTCATAATTTTGAAGTGTTGACTCATATTTATTGACAAGGTCATTAATGTTATGTTTGGTAAATGAATCAATTAGCAATCGAATGGTATAAAGGTTTTTTTGTGCTTCCATAATATCTTTTGGGACCATTGGCTTTTCAGTTCCGCCGGATGTTAGTTTTTCAAGTTTACCAGATGCCTGATAAAATAGCTCATCTGCCATTTTTATTGCGAGCTTCTTCTCATCCATTTGAAGTAAGTAATCTATTTGCTTAGCATTGAAATAGTCTAATGGAAAGACATCTTTAGGCATCCACGAATAGCTCGCCAATAATATTTCTTTGGCTTTCTTCTGATCCTCTGCGGCAAGAAAAGCTTCTACCAGGTTATTGATCATGGATCGGTAGTTTAACACGAAATTCCGTTCCTCTTCTATGACCGGATTAGTAAGCGGCAAAAAATCCCAATCAAACGTGTTTTTCACAACGTCGTACATTCTCGTGTAATCAACAGCATTTTCCTTTTGCACAGGTAAAAGTTGATAACACAATCCTTCCTGAACGACATATTCGGAAAAATCGAGCGCTATATGATGGAGAGAGGTATTGTTAAAGTATATGGGACGATCCCAGTTATTTGTGGTGATAAAGTCCAAAATCGCCAGATCTCTCATTTCAATACCCTTCGTCTTGACGGAAACGCGCATGATGGAATCCAATGCAAATTTTGAAAGAGGTTCCGGGAGGGATTTTTGCTCAAAAAATGTCTTAACCGGGATTTTCAGTTCACTGGAGGGGAGAATATTGTAATAACTTTCATCCACATCTAATCTTAGCGCTTCATGGCCATTGTTTATCAGGTTCAGATACGATTTTACATCAATGGGACCTTCCACCTGATCAATTTGAGGGAGATAGGCATTGGGCCCATTGATATCATAATTTTCCATGTCTATGGAAAAACTGAGAGGTTCAATGTGAGTGTCCTCTTTAGCTACTAAATCCATGAATCGGTTGGTGTTTAGAAAACTAACAACGACCACCGTGACATCACGACGATAACCATATTTTGCCTGAAGGTACCAAAGGGGAAATGTATCATTGTCACCTCCGGTAAACAAAACAGCGTTTGGGGCACATGAATTCAGATAATTTCTTGCCAAAGCCATGTGAAAATCGTCATAGATATCGTCATTCAATTCACGAAGGGCCTCCTGCTCATCGCTATACATCATCAGATCAATGTAGGAGGTGGCATGTTCATTGGCCCATTTGACACCTATAGAACCGATAATTGTTTGAAAAGCGGGATTACGATCCTTTAATCTGCCAAATGACCTGATGGCTCCATGGCGATACTTTCGATATTCCTGTAATTGGCTTTTGCTCAACTTTTCGTGCCTTGCAAGCGCAAACTGATCATTGCTCTCCGAGAACCCAAGACGGTGAGATGCATAAGAAGAATAGGCTCTTCCCAGCGCATATAAAGTGGTATCGGATAGCGTGGCCTCCTTCTCACCATAGTCTTTAATGATATCCCTATCCCAACCATCGTAGTTGAAGTATGGATAAATATCGAAAAGCGATGCATCCCATGCCTGAAGGAACGGATCCGTTTCTTCTGACAGCAGGTCAGCTGACCGGTTAAGCGCTGATGATGGATCGTCTGCTCTTTTTTCAAATGTCAACGATTTAAAGCTACCGGAGTTCCGGTCCCAGAATAGCTCACTTTTGGCTTCCCGGTATTTTCCATCTTCATAGATCTCAGTTGCTACGTGCCAGCCGGTTATTTTCTTTTGAAAGCTTATTTCCTTATAGTCATCGTAAGAACTGGCGGTGTATTTTTTGAAAAAGGTGTTTACCACAGCCTGATAAGATGGATACCGATGCTGAGCAGGCAATTTTAGGCTCAGCATGAATATAAGGACGTACACAGTGATTTTCATTCGAAGGAATTACCTGGTTGGTACAAAAATTTCATCTCAAAATACGAAGGACTTTCTTTATACCAATGATGTTGGGTACAAAAAGGGGCTATACCAGTGAAGAAAGTTTACTATAGTTTTAATCTATTTGTTGAAGGTTAGTTTCAGTTCAGTATTTTAAAAATAGGATTTTACAAAAATCAAACTGGACCAACAAGCTGCCTTTGCCTTTACTCTCTCCTGAGAAAATTTCAGAAAACTGATTTCAAGACCAGTCTTTCGATATATTCCCTTCATTTGCTCTATTCGCAGAGTCCCTGCCGGAGACTCTGCATGGAACGGAGATAAAAAAAGATGACCATTGAGCTATCTATAACTTGGGTAGCTCAGATACTCTCGATACTCAGGTTCAGTTCTTTCGCAAACCTTTCTACCTGTTCTTTAAATGTATCATGATCATTGATGGTGAATAGAGGCAACTGCTTGTTCTGGTCATACAGCAGGTGTAAGGTATATTCAATGTAATTGACCCAGTAATCCCTTGATCTCGAAGCTGCTTTGTAACTTTTCTTTTCCCTGGTTACTAATAATTTTTCCAGTTTTGTATACGGGTATGTTTGTCCGGATGGAATGGACAGTCTGTAAAACCTGTCACTGATTAATTTTTTCTTACGATCAATGGTGGTCACGTACTTGAATGTCCAAAGGCTGACAGCTGTGATAAGACAAAAAAGAGCACCGATAAACCAGTAAATGATCATAAGGTAAATGGCCAGGGGTAAGAGGAAGACGGAAAGAACCCACCTTAAACCGCTTGGGAAGTAATATCTAATATAGGTAACCGAATGTACACTCATATGCTTTCGACTGAATTTGGTTAGGATCTGAAATATAGTTTTTTTTCTTAAAAAGGGGTTCAAGTATAACTGAGCTCCCCTTATGGACCCCTCCGCCCTTTCGCTTGCGCCGAAGCTTCAGCGAAGGAGCATATATGCATCCGTAGCTTACCTCTTCGCTAAAGCTTCGAGGTACGGAGTTAGCGAAGGTATACAGGCACCTCCCCTTGTGAAGGGGAGGTGCGTGCACTTCAAAATTTATAGATCATCAAAAAAATTAACGGTAAACTCCCAATCATACCGTAAACGGCTCCCCTCCTTTTTTCAAGGAGGGGAGCCACACTGTCGCTAAAGCTCCTTGCTTCGCTGAAGCTTCCATCGGCCGCCAGAGGCTTACCGACGGCACGGCGCGAAGGCACAGTTAGCGTAAGAGACCGGCTTAGGGGTTTGGGTGGTTTGATCACATCTAAAAGACAATTAACCTGTACCCGAATAACGAAATTTTGAAGAACGACAAGCGGGGGAGGACGGCCGGTCTGCGCGACCCGGTCTACGCGACCCGGTCTTGGCCTTCTAACATCAACTAAAAACGTACACATCATTTCTTGTAGTAACGAGGCGAACGGCTAGTTGCGAACGGCTAGTTGCGAACGGCTAGTTGCGAACGGCTAGTTGCGAACGGCTAGTTGCGAACGGCTAGTTGCGAACGGCTAGTTGCGAACGGCTAGTTGCGAACGGCTAGTGTCGTATCAACCCTTGATTAACGGGAAGGGTTCACAAAAAATACCCTTTGTGTGCGAAGCTTTAGCTGTTGCGAAGCGAAGGCATAATTAGTCCTCCTTTCAGGGAGGTGTAGGAGGACGCCCGGCCTGCGGTGTTAGACAGGATTTCCATTTTGATTGTTTAACAGGGATATGGGAAAAGGGTTGAATTCATCCATCTTTTTTAACTACACACTTATTCTTATATTGTACCCTAATTAAGTGATATGAATAAGCTTTTCGGTAGTTTAAGTACAATTATTGAAGCGTACGATACTCCCTATTACAAGGTGCATCAAAGATTTTTTTCTTTGTTCGCAGTGATGGGAATATTGAGCAATGCTTTTTTTTTTATATTCCACGAGTACTTCACTGATTATACCGAATACCTATGGTTAAGACTAGTCGCTATTGCATTATTTTCAGCACTTTTAATCCTGCCCCGAAAAAGGAAGCTCAAAAAAATTGAATATTGGTATCTGGAAGGAGTTTGGTTAGTCACTTTACCAGCTTCCTTTACTGTCATGCTGTTTGCCAATGAACTGAATCCTTATTGGAGCATGGCCCTCCTGATGGCAGTCACTTTGTATGCCTTGCTTGCAGACCCACTAAAAGGACTGTTTTTATTTCCCCTGTCATACATCGCTATTTTTTGCCTGTTCTATTTCTTTACAGACTTTTCTTTTGACAACATGCAGCAGGTTTATGAAAGTTTTTTCACCACTAACCTGGCGAATATTATCATTGGCGGGATGCATGCCGCCACGAGATCCGTTTTTTTTCAATTTGAACATAAAAATGAAATAATCGAAGCAAATAAACTGGAGCTAATTAAAAGGCAACGAATAGCAGAGAAAGCAAGCAAGGCTAAGACAGATTTTTTAGCCAATATGAGCCATGAGATCAGGACACCGCTTAATTCTATCATTGGTTTCAGCCTCTTACTTGAAGAGCAAAGCGAAAAATTCAGTTTTCCGGATAATTCAAGAAAGCTTTTAGGCTATATCAGAAACGCAGGAGAACACCTCACTGAGCTCATTAATAATGTGCTGGATCTATCCAAGATAGAAGCAGGTAAAATGGAATTGTACAAGCAACCTTTCAGGTTGCGCAGGCTGATTGAAAACGTTTATCATTTACATCTCCAACAAGCCCAAAGGAAAGGTCTCACTCTGGAATATACTATAGATGCCCAGCTTCCGGAATTCATCCTGTCTGATCGGATTAAATTAAGTCAGATTCTCAACAACCTGGTGGCCAATGCCATTAAATTCAGTGAATCCGGAACCGTCTCAATCCAGGTTCATTCCCGGGAAAAAAAATTACTATTGGCAGTCTCCGACGAGGGAATTGGTATTTCTCCGGACCGGCAATCAGCAATATTTAATTCGTTCGAGCAAGCTGATAACACAACCACACGCCGGTTTGGAGGAAGTGGTCTTGGACTAGCACTTAGCAAGAAAATGGCCGAGCTACTCCAGGGCGATATCACACTAATTAGTCAACCCGGAAAAGGTTCGACATTTTTTGTGCTTATCCCTTATGATGAGGCCAGCATGGATGTTACTGATTATTCGGATGGCAGTGCTTTAGTCAATGAACTACCCTCGGATAAGCATCTATTGATTGTTGAGGATGATGCCATGAACCAACTGGTGATTAAAGGAATTTTGGCAAAGACGAATATTCATTTTACCATTGCTTCAAACGGCAAAGAAGCTATCGATTTCTTAAAAGAAGCTTTGAAAAACGACAAACTCCCTGACCTGGTTTTTATGGATGTACACATGCCAGTTATGGATGGTATCAAAGCGCTAAGCTACATACGCAACGAAATGAATCTGGGTAGTCTACCGGTAGTCGCTCTGACTGCCGATGCCCTTGCGGAGCAAAAAGCGAACGGGCTAAAGATGGGATTTTCAGAATACATCACCAAGCCGATTGTGAAGGCTGAATTGTTACTGGTTCTGAACCAATTCCTGAATCAACCAACATCTACCGATTGAAATGAATATCCCTGATCCAATGCCGTTTGGTTAAGCTCCCCTTTGTCCCCCGCGGGCGGGGGTGAAGGGGGTGGATACAAGAAAACCATGCTTAACTAAACGGCATTGATTCCGGTTTGAACCCTCACTAACGGATACTTTCTCTTTGGCTGGATCGATCAGCAATGATAGGCTTCCTGTAATTTCTGATCATTTGATAGTAACCAAATTCATAACATGCTGATCATTACTAACTCACCTTACGTAAAAACTCCTTAAATCCCCCTTTGAACGGGGTCAATGATGTTATTAAGTTAAGGATTTTGTTTTGTCTGGCCTCATCCTAATTGGACTTGCAATAAAAAACTGGACAAATAGTTAAGCGCATTTTGAATAATTGATTTTCCAATATTGTTCCGGAGTTTTATACCCCAGATATGCATGTTTTCTTTTGCGATTGTACCAAATTTCGATGAACTCGAACAACTCTGTTTTTGCTTGCAGAATGCTGTTGAAGTTCGTGTGTTTGACCAATTCAGACTTTAGGGTTTTAAAGAAGTTTTCCGCCACTGCATTATCCCAACAATTGCCCTTCCGGCTCATGCTTTGTATCACTTGATAATGCTTAAGCTTACCTGTGAATGCAGATGAGGCATATTGGATTCCACGATCCGAATGAAAAACTAATTGATGAGGGACAAAAGATCTATTCAGAACTGCCATTTTCCAGGCAGCCAATACCGAATCCTTGGCGGTCATAGTAGTACTTAATGCCCATCCGATTATTTTCCGATCATATAAATCCATAATAATGGTTAAATACATCCATCCTTGACGAGTTGGGATGTAGGTGATATCCGAAACCCATTTCCGGCCAGGTGCTTCTGCTACAAAATCCCGGTCAAGTAAGTTTTCGGCCACTGGCAAGTTGTGCCTGGAATCGGTGGTAAGTATTTTAAACTTCTTGTTGACAATGCTTTTAAGCCCTTCTGAGCGCATGATCCTGGCTACCCTGGGGCGAGAGACTTTCCATCCTCTATCCCTAAGCTCGTCAGTTATTTTGGGGCTGCCGTAACGACCTTTGCTCTGTTGGTAAACCATCTGTACTTCTTCAGTGATCTGTTGATTTTCAAGCTGTCTGCTGGAAGGCTTTCTATTCAACCAATCATAATAACCACTTCTGCTTACATTGAAGACTTTACACATCTTCTCGACACCAAACCTGTGGCGGTGATCCTTCATGAACCGGAATATTTGTTGTCGTTCCTGGAGAAGATGCCTACTGCCTTTTTTAAGATATCCCTTTCCAGTTGGGCCTCTTTCAATTCTTTCTTGAGCTTGGCTATTTCCTTCTGTTCAGCTGTCATGTTTGCATTTCCATGGCCTGAAAAGCTACCACTCTGGTACTGTTCATGTTCACGCTTCCACCGTCTGACAAGCTCCGGTCTGACTCCAAGTTCTTCAGCAACCTCCTTTGTGGATTTATCCCCATAACACAGGTTCACTGCCATTAATTTAAACTCCTTATCGAAGTTTCTTCTTTCTCTTTTCATTATCAGTAAATTTAGCTACCCGAGCTTAACTTACTGTCCGGTCAAATGTAGCAGGTTCAAAATCCTTCTCCCAAAAGAAGAAGGACTTAGAGGTCTTAACTTAATAACATTGGAAGAGGGTAAAAGGGGGGGCGCCCGGCCAGGGATGTTTAGAATTAAATACGCATATTTTTGCGTTGAAAATCAACTTAACAAAGTAGGGAGTCAAAAATCAGGCTTCAAACAGGGGGAGGGATATAATGAATGTAGTGCCTTTGTTCAGTTCACTACTCACTTCTATATTTCCCTTGTTCTTTCGAACGAATTCATAAACCAGCTGCAAACCGAGACCGAGACCAGATTCACCGATCGTTCCATGGGTGGTGACTGACTCATCAAACTGGAAAAGCTTATCAACTTTCTCTGGCGTCATACCCACACCATTATCAGATACTTTTATTCGACAAAAGCCGTCAACCTTATTGGCTGAGCCAATCACTTCCACCTGTCCTCCGGTATTTGTAAATTTGATTGCATTGTGCACCAGGTTTCTGAGAATGGTAGAGATCGTATTCCTGTCGCCGTATAAGTACAAATTATCCTCTATCTCATACTTCAAGTCAATATTCTTGGCTATGGCGTTATCATTGTACATTTCCATTACCCTGGCTGTAAGCTCACCCAGGTCAAGTTTCTCGGGCACATAGGGAAACTGGCCTCTTTGATTCATAGCCCAGTTAAGCAGATTATCGAGCAGCATGACCAATCGCTGCACACTCGCCCCCATTTGATCTACAATGTTGATGATTTGTTTAGGGTTACCATCTTTCAGATACATCTGACAAACAGTAATTAGACCGGATAATGTATGCACCGGCCCTCTTAAGTCATGTGAAACGATAGAAAAAAATTTGTCTTTAGCATGATTTAGAACCTCCAGATCTTCATTTTGCTTCTCAAGCTGTATACTAAGCCGCTTTTTGGATTTAAAGGATATATAAACCATAAAGATGAGAATGATAAACGCAACCAATAACAATGCTCCGGTGATGATGACAATTTCTGTGTTTTTCCGTTGTTCCAGCAAAAGGTTAACCTCTTTTTGCTTAAGGCCTACTTCGTATTCCGTTCTGAGGTCCGCAAGGTATTGAGTGGTTTCCAGGTTTTGGATGCTGTCTTTATAAGCATAGTATTGCGTCTGATAATGGATCGCATCCTGTAGATTGTTCTTTTTCAACGAAAGTCGATACAAAATCTGAGAGGCATCCCTTACTTGTTCTTTCAGTCCGGCATTCTTCGCCAGATCCAATCCTCTTAAAGTATAGGTAAAGGCCTCCTGGTCTTGTTTTTCTTCCAGGTAAATTTTTCCCAGGTGATTGTAGTAATCAGCCATCCCATAGTCATCACCGATCGGTTGCAGCAATCCTATGGCCTCAAACAAACCTTTTTTAGCCATTTCGTAATCTCCCTGTTTCCAGTAGATCAATGATCGGTTGCCGATAATATAGGCCATACCAATCTTCATGTCCATGTTTTTTAAGATGGCCTCAGATTCATTATAGTATGACATGGCAGAATCGTAATTACCTATGAGATAGTAATCGTATCCCAGGTTTAATAAACTTAAAGCCAGACGTTGCCTTCTATTGGTCTTACGGAGGATATTGATGGCTTTGGAGCCGTAGTACAATGCATTTTCTGAGTCTCCATTCTGGGTGTAGCACGTTGATATTTCGCTGTAGATGTCCTCGGCGAGTATATTTCGAAACTGCTCTTTGCCCTCAGCTTCCTCAGCGCTTTTGAATAAATATTCCAGTGCGCGACTGAGATTGCCCATAAACCGGTGTGCGATACCGATCTTACAATTGGCTTTTATCCGATATTCGAGACTATTGGCCTTTTCAGCCAACTCCAGTAGCTTCTCACCATATTCGAGTTTTTCGTAAGCTCCACTGGCATAAGTAGAAGCCCAGTAGTATGCATTAAGCTCCTGGCTAGGGGACAATATTCCCTGGTCAATTACTTTCTTGATACTATCAGCCTTAATCTGGTTTTGAGCCCATGCGTTAATGCTGGTTATAAAGAAAAAGAAAAGGAAGAATTTTATGCTTTTCATTTAAAACCATCAATTAGCACCATTCCTTTCTTCCGCATTTACCACCTGGATTTTAGGGTCCAAACGGATACTAACACCAGCGCTCTCTCTGGTTTGGTAAACAATGTCATATTTTAAGAAATCACGTTCAGGATCAAAGTCTATAGGAACCTGCACTACCCAGGAATGGTAGTTTCGAATTTCGAGCGGCAATTGATCCAAAAACTCCGCAGATTCATTGTCAAAGTCGATGCTGTCAAGGGAGGTTATACCTGCTCCTGCAAACCAAAAAATGTATTCTCCGGGTTGTGCTGAGGCTGTAATAGTGGTCTCAACAACGCTTTGATACCCTTTAATTGTATCTGTATTGGTATTATAAACCAACTGTTTATTGACAAATTTTAGAACAGTAATGGATTTTTCTATAAGATCAATGTCATCAATATTGTCTGCATTTCTTGAGGTAGAACCATTTGCATATTGAAGCTCAATGACTGATTTTAGATAGTCATCGGCCATCTGAGTAGCTATTTCCATGTCCTGATCTACTTCATCAACTATAGCCGATGGAATGTCATTGTCTTTACACGACAAAAACGGAATGGTTAAAAATAACACGACTAGCTGGACTTTCCGGAATTTAAGGATGGTGGTCATAGACTTTTAAGCGGTTTGTAATATTGGGGTATTGGCAGTTGCATCAAGAAATAAATTTCGTTCAAAATACTATCAAATGATACACATTAATGCATCTCTTAGATTAATCGATGTTTTTGAGTCATGAACTCCTGCTTTTGTTCCACCAATGGACTATTACTATTAAGTCATTGCTCGAATGATACGTATTGTTATATAACCTGACTGCCGTCAGGGAGGTGGCCTGCGTTATCACTACGCGTGCCGGATAATATAGCTCTGTCTACGCTAAGCTTCGGCAGACAGGTTTGGGTTGAGTGGGTCACTTTCGCCGAGTCTTCAGTGACTAAGAGGTAAATTTCTGAACGTGCTAAGCTGAAGGTATACATCCAGTCCCACGTCATTGAGCGCCTGTCGCAGCGTCTTGATCTGCTGGACAAAGGGGCGATCAACTACCTGATCTGGCAACATATCAGTCAGTTTGAAGTTTATAAGGGGTATTTCCTGCTGCCGGTGAAGCTGTTTGACGTGAAAGTGGGCTACCTCATGGCAAAAGTGGTAGATGATAAACTGCTGTTCCGGACCTTTTTTTTCATTACGCATCGGTTTACGCCGGAAGGGGATAAGCTGGCCCGTATATCTGGGCTTGGCAAGCATGATATTACGTACTGGCGCATCGACCGGCTGAGCAGTTTTGTAAACCAGGAAGAAGGGAACGGTCAGAAGCTTTTTGACCTCTTCCACCAGACTGGTATAGTGGATTTTGAGAAGCTGAAGGAGCAGGATTTTGATACGGAGAAAGTGCAATCGGTAAACCTGGATGGCTTGCTGGAATACATCAACAGAGGCAGGCAGGGTGACAACAAACACGAGTTTTAAGTTTTAATTGACTGCTGAATCTAAACGCTAATCCCACATCGCATAAATTTTTCACATTTTTTTATGGAATTATTAGTATCATGTCATCTCAAAGGAAAAATACAACCTTATGAGATATTTAGCCGCCTTTATTTTTACCTTTTTTAGTTTATGGGTTTCCGCCCAGGAACGCACCCTATCCGGCCGATTGACGGATCGCAACGGTGACCCACTCCCGGGCATTACGATTACGATTAAAAACACTTCAAGGGGAACGGTCACAGATATTGATGGCTATTATTCCATCAATGCACCCATTGGATCCACACTGGTTTTTAGCGGGGTGGGGTTTTCAACGCGAGAGGTGAAGGTAGGCGAGACCAGGTTGAATAGGTCAAATGACCAGTCAAAAGAGGCTCCATTTTTTCCTGTCAATCTACTAGGCGATACCACCAATGGGCAATCGGGTGTGGGCCGTTTTACCCATAGTGCAAAAAAATATAAATCATTTTCATCAGTACAAATTCCGAAAATTATCAGGATTGCTGAACGCGGAAATCACTTTTTGATCAAATCAATAAGTGACCCCTACGTTAGAAAGGGAATTGGGATACAGTACACGCAGGTGATAGGCTTTTCACATCTCACTCAGACCCCTCAGCTACAATCTGTCTATGCTCAGGGCCGATCAGTTAACGGGTCACTGGCGTGGCAAGGCCCCGATAATCAGGAACTTTTTTCCTGGGGACCGAACATTCGAAACCTGGAATTTGATGGCAGTACTTATGCATATGACCAGGGAGGAAGGCTGGTGCCTAAGGGTACCGGAAACGGAATCCCGGCTTCCAACTATGGTTCTCCGGATTTCTTCAAACATGGATTTATGCACCAGCACCATTTGATGTACAATCAGTTCCTACTCAATGGCATGAACATCAATAGTAGGCTGAATTACAGGGGCAATTCGGGTATCATAACCGGATCTAATGAGAAGCAGCTGAGCGTTCACCTGGACCTGGAAGATATACCTGTGAGTGCACACAGCGAAATGGATGTTCGAGCCATGTATGATCATTCAGACGGAACATTACTTCCGCATGGAGCGAATATAGCCAGAACAATCGGGGACCTCTGGAGCGCTCCAATCACCTTTGATCCCTCTAATGGATTCCAGCGAAAGGAGGCATTTGATAACCCAGGCAGTTATCAACTCAATACTGCCGGGGTGAGATCTTTTGCTCCGGGTGGTGCCAATAACCCCTATGGACTGGCGGCGACCAGCCCGGATATAGATCAACTTAACCACTATTTTACAGGTGTTGATTATCAATGGCGGTTGTCTGACGATAACTATCGAAATCAATGGAAAATCGATGCTAAAGGAAGCTACCAGTTACAGGACTATATGTCACGATTTGGCGTTCCAGCAGGATATGCCGGTTTTCCTCAGGGTATTTTTAGTGAAAGAACCGAGCAAAGGCATCAGGGTGATTTTAAGCTGACTCCCAATTTTAAGCATAGGAGTAGTGGTGGCTATTGGCAGTACGAAGTATACATGGACTATGCGTTCTCTGCTACCAATCAGTCCCTTTATAGACAAAATGGATTTGGCTTTTCCGACAATTCCAAACCTGAAATGCAAGAAGCCGCAACTACGAATGACCTTAGGTACCAACGAGCGAGATATTCACACCTGCTTACCAACACCCATAAAATTGTTTATGATCACGACTATCGCATCCACCTGGGACATGCTTACTACTTTTCCAATACCATTGATTATAGTGATTTTACCAATTTTCTTCCTTTCATCGGGATGCGGGCGGACTTACATCCATACCCGTTTACTCTTTCTCCTAAATTAAGTTTTTCCCGATCCGCCCGGGAGGCGTCACTGCTATACAATGACTGGGCCTATAGGTCAACCAGGCTAGCTTCAGGAGATTTTCGCCAGGTGTTTGAGTCCTCTGAATTAACATTTCACCCGGGCCTTCGACCGGAAATTACCGATAAGTTTGAGTTTGACCTGGATGTAGGCTTTGAGTACTTCTATGGTTTTAATTTAACCTTCAACTCTAGTTATGAAACCATACACGATTACATCCTTCCTGTCTATAACATTGATCATTATGAACTCGATAATGTAGGAGAGTTAGCCAATACGAATTATAAGGTTTCTGCTGATTATTTCTTTGGGTATTGGAATGGTCCTCAGGTAGAAATAGGACTTTACTGGATGCGAAGTGTCCCGGAGGTGATTTCTACCACCAGTAGCCGAGAGGTAATTTCGCTTGCAGGATTTACCAACGCCTATAGCGCGTTTGCCGAAGGTCAACCTTTAGGAAGTGTTTATGGAACGTACTATGAACGCGATGAACAGGGCAACCTGGTCATCGGAGATGAGGGTTTTCCCATTTCCAGTGGAGAGACCAAACCGCTTGCCAATCCAAATCCTGATTGGATGATGGGCTTTGACGGGGCTTTGGCCTGGAAAGGGTGGCGGCTGAATATACTGATGGAAGCGTCTTATGGAGGAGAAATCTGGAATGGCACTGCAGCCTATCTTGATTACGTGGGGCGCTCCTCAAAAACAGGTTCAGGTCGCAACATTCGTGATTACATCTTTGAAGGGGTGAATATGAATGGAGTGGAAAATGCTCAGCCCGTGAATTTCTATGACGCCACGCTACCGATAGCCGCTAATCGCTGGGTCCGATACGGGCGGGGAGGGGTGACTGAAGAATACATTGAAGATGCTTCCTCTTTGCGGCTGAGTGAAGTCACTCTTGGCTACTCCATACCACTCCTGAACCAATCAACTTTCAAGGAAATTTCACTGACCCTCATTGGGAGCAACTTCTTTCAGATCACTCCATATTCTGGTGTTGATCCCGAAACCCGGCTATTTGGGTATTCATTAGGCAGAGGTTTGGATATGTTCAATATGCCTTCCGTCAGAAGTTACGAATTCAAAATCATTGTCAAGCTATGAGGAAGATGCTCAGATTAATCCTATTCATACTATTAGGACCGCTTTCACTGGTATCTTATGGCCAATCAGAAGAGCTGGAAGGTGTCCGGGAAAAGATTTACGTTCAGCTTGATAAGCCATTTTATAGACAAGGGGATATCATCCGGTTTAGTCTTACCGTTCTGGATGCCAGTACTCATTTGCCCACCAAGACCAGTGACGTGGTCTATGCAGAATTAATTGATCCGCGAGGATCTGTACTTAAGAAACTCACACTGCCAGTAGAAAAAGGAACAGCTAAAGGTGATTTTGATTTGCCTGCAGCAGGAGGTGTTTATACTTTAAAAACCTACACTTCCTGGTCCAGAAATTTTCAGGATATTCAACCCTTGCTGAGAGAGATACCTGTTCAGAATGTGCTAACTACTCGTTTACTGCTTACTCCGGATTTTGAAAAGGAGAACTATGGGCCAGGAGATACGGCCGTGTTTACCCTGGAGGTCCGGGACCTTAAAGGTTTATCAGCGACCAATGCAAAAGTGGATTACAAGATTCAGCGTGAGGGATCGCAGCTTGATAGCGGCCAGGTTTCCACTGATGCAGAGGGTAAAGTCAGGATTCGGTATCCACTTGATAAAACGCTGGAATCCAGCGATGTGTTGATTACGGCGATCGTTAGCTATCAGGGTATTACCGAATCCATCTCCCGGTTTATTCCCATTATTTTAAACAAGATAACCCTCAGCTTTTATCCTGAAGGTGGTCATGCTATAGTTGGCGAACCCATTTTCATGGCTTTTGAAGGGACAAATGAATTCGGAAAGGGTGCAGATATCAAGGGCCATGTGATAGACGATGAAGGTGAGCTGGTAACCGATTTTGAAAGCTTACATGATGGTATGGGTGTGTTTTGGATGAATTTCGAACCAAACAGATCTTACAAAGCACGAATTACTTCACCCGATATCGATCAGTATTTTGAGTTACCTGTTCCTTCAGAAGTACCCACGCTTTCACTTAGCAGGCAGGATGAAGACATATTAACATTTGAGGTACTGGGGAAAGGTGAGGGCTTTAGTTTAAAAGGGTATAGTCGGGGCGAGGAAGTGTTTGCTCAGGAGAATGATAATTTGAAGGAAATAGAAGTGGCAAAAGCATCACTTCCCATCGGGATCACTCGCTTTGTGCTTTATGATGAGCACGATCACCCGATTTCGGAGCGAATGGTATTTGTCAATATGGATCAGGCCATGCGCATCACTTTATCTACCAACAAAGACCAATATTTACCAGGCGAGCCTGTGGAACTTCAGGTCAAAACGGAAGATGCCAACGGGCAACCGATACAATCCAAGCTTGGGGTCGCTGTGGTAGACGATCAGTTAATCTCCTTTGCCGATGACAGAAGTGATCATATCCTGTCTTACTTCTACCTGTCTGGTGAATTAGAAGCGGAAATCAATGAACCCGGGTATTATTTCGCTCCGGAAAATGCCGACAGGTTTGAGGCTCTTGACCTTCTGATGCTAACCAAAGGATGGGCAAACTACTCCTGGAAGCAGTTAGACACAAATCCGATTATTTATCCACCGGAACAGATCCGGCTGGTTACCGGTCAGTTGCTGGACAAAACAGGTAAGCCCGTAGAGGGGCATGTTTATGCACTCGAAAAGACCGGAAAGCAACGAATGATCAAGGTTAAAACTACTACTAACGGACAGTTTATCGTTCGTGATTTTGATCCTGCTGCAGAGCTTTTCCTTTTCACAAAAAAGCCAAATCAACTTAAGCTTGATGATGCGAGAGCCAAAACTCCTGTAGTGAGCAACCAGTATTACCGGGACTATGGTTACGAGGTTATCCCGGAGGAAATCTACATTGAGGATGTTGAGGTACTCGATAATGAACGCGATCCGGATGTTGAATCAGAGGTAGATGCTTTTGAAGGCTCGTTTGACGTTTCCATGGAGGAAGATGTCAGTTCGCTGGAAGAAGTGGTCGTTGTGGGGTATGGTGCACAGCAGGTCAGGGGATTGACTGGCTCCGTGGTCCAGGTCCATACTAACACTAACAACATCTCCGATTTTAGTTCGTTCCATGCGGTGATGGGTAAGGCCGCCGGAGTGTATGTTACTACAGCAGGAAACGATCCGGGAATTGCCTCATCCATTTCTTTTGGCGAGGCCAGATCCATGGCTTACGGTAATGGAGCTCCTTTGATCGTTGTGGACGGGTTTGCCATGAGCCCCTCAGTTGGTAAGAATTTCCTGTTGACCGACCGGTTTACACCTGATCAGGTAGAAAGAATCACTTATATGGATTCGCCTGAGGCAAGGTTACAATATGGGGGAAAAGCGGTCAATGGGGTATTATTTATTACCAGCAAATCCTCTGTTTCTCCGCTGTATCAATATCAGCAGGTAACTCGCCAGGGGAAGTATAATGGGGTCGTCATAACCAGTCGTGAATTTTCCCTGGTGCGCAACACCTATTCATTGCCTGAGCGGAAAGGTCATTCGAAATCCAAACGGCAGTATATAGAGGAGTTGGTCTACTGGAACCCTGAGGTCATTACCAATGAAGATGGTATAGCCGACCTTACTTTTTTTACCAATGATCAAACGTCCAATTTCCGAATCACCGCCGAAGGTTTTTCTCCTAACGGAAAGCTCGGCAGGTCTGAAGAGACTTATACATCACTGAAACCGATCAGCATTGATTTGAAGTTGCCCTTTCAAATGGGCCTGGAAGATCGGGCTGTTGCTAACGTGATTTTAACAAACGAGACTGATCAGGAAGTTGACGGTGAGTTGTTGGTAACATCAGACGCTTTTGATATCCGGTTGGAAAATCACATGGTACTTTCCCCTGCTGAAAAGCTGACAGTGCCTGTGACCATTAAACCCAAAAAATTAACCGGTAAGCATGCGATCCGCTTTACATTTTCCAGCAAACGATTTACCGATGAACTGGAACGAGAAATCACCATCAGTCCGGTGGGTTTTCCAACTACATTGTCACACTCCGGCAGCAACCCAAATGGTACGTTTAGTTTCGATTTTTCCAATGTCGAAGCAGGCACCATTCAAACCAAACTGGTGCTCTACCCCAATGTGATAAGCGATTTAGAGTCTGCTGCAGAATCATTATTTCGCGAGCCTCACGGCTGCTTTGAACAGGTATCATCTACTCTGTATCCCAGCATCCTCGCTTTGAGGTATCTCAAGTCAACCGGCTCTGGTGATCCCTCAGTCAAATCCAGGGCTTTGGGTTATATAGCTTCCGGATATAAAAAACTCAAAGCTTATGAAATCCAGGGAGGTGGTTTTGAATGGTTCGGTCATAAGCCTGCACATGAAGCGCTAACCGCATTTGGCTTATTGGAATTCCATCAAATGAAAAACGTGTACGATGGAGTTAACGAAAAGCTGATTCAGCGTTCCGTGGAGTGGCTACTATCTCGAAGAGATGGAAAGGGTGGTTTTGATCAATATAAAGGGAAATATGGGTTTTCCGCCGCTTCAAAAGAAGTGAACAATGCCTATATCACTTATGCCCTTTCTGAAATCGGCATTTCCGAAATCGGGAAGGAGTATGACAAGGCTTTGTCAGAAGTGCTTCAAAGCAAAGACCTGTACCGCATGGCCCTCTTAGCCAGTGCAGCTTATAATCTGGGCGACCTGGAAAGCTACGCGACATTGCAAGCGTACTTTGAGCAACAATTAGCGACTAAGTCAATTGATTCGTTAAGAGCCGACCATTCGGTGGTTCGAAGTTATGGCTATAATTTGAACATCGAAGTAGCGGCGTTATGGGCGTTAGCATATTTAAAGGAAGAGAAAACGGATATTTCCATCGTGGCTAATCTGATTGAATATTTGCTGTCCAGGCGTCATGGTGCTCGCTTCGGGACGACACAGGCGACAGCATTGGCTTTACAGGCAATCACTGAATATAACCTGCTTTCGGCTCAGCAAGCATTTCCGGGCACCATGGAAGTGTGGATAAACGGACAATTGACAAGTGAATTGGAATACAAATCCGGAATGAAGGATCCTTTGATTTGCCCTGATTTCTCTTCCGATCTGCGGTCAAATGGAGGTAACCAAATTACGCTTAAATTTCCCTATAGCGATGCGAGTTTGCCCTACTATATGGCTGTCGAATGGCGCGATAAAACACCCAAAGCATCAACAGATGATCCTGTTAAGTTGAGACAAAAACTCAGCACTTCTAAAATCAAAGTAAACGAGACCGTCCGGCTCACTACTTCCGTGATCAACACTCAGGGTGAGGGAGTACCTATGACCATTGCGAGGCTGGGGATACCCGGAGGTTTGAGCTTGCAGACATGGCAGCTGAGGGAGTATCTGGATGATGGATTATTTGATTTCTATGAAATTATGGAAGGGGATTTGGTCGTTTATTTCAAAGAACTGGGACCTGGTCAGAAGATTGAAATCCCATTAGACCTCAAAGCAGAAATTCCGGGCAACTACCTGGGAAGAGCCAGTTCTGCTTACCTGTATTACCAGGATGATCAAAAATACTGGCTGAAGGGAGTCGAGGTGGAAGTAATTGGAACAGAGCACTAAGAATCAAAGTGTTTTAGGTCTGGAATAGATTTTCTGTTTCATATTTCAGGTTTAACTGCGTTATCCTTCCTGGAAAGCAGCAAGGGCGGACGAGCCAATGCCACACAGGCACGGGTACAGGCGCTAAACTCCATCTATGACCGGCTACTAAAGCTGGACAGGGCTACGGACATTGTGTTTGAAGATGACCCGGTACGGGCGGCTTTTTACAACCTGCCACAGCCGGAACCCAAAGCAGAAGATGTAGAAGAGGAGATGGAAGAGATGGATCAGGCAGCATAACCAGTGGTACAGATACAGAACAATTAAAAAAACCTTCTGAAGGATTCGTTCTCTGTCGTCAGATCAATATTGAGAAAAACTATTATGCTTTTATTTCTAAATTTGATCTTGAAGGAGGCTTAAGGGATGATTTTTGGATTCCTAGCAGAGTTTGGAATGAACCGAATCAGCTGTTTACAGATTCTGCTGAAAAATCCACAAATTGCAATCATGAGCAATTCACCAGACTTAAGTACATTGTTTGTTACAATAGCTACTGTTGCTAGTGCAATAATATTGTTCTTGACTTTTAGATTACAAAGAATCCATTTCAGAAAATCTTTGAGTCCAATTATTCATGTTGGATACTGAGATTTTGAAAACAAGCTTGTAGTAAATATTAAAAACGTGGGATCAGGTACTGCTTTGATAACCACCATAGAAGTTTATGAAGATGGAGGGGCTTCCGAAAATACATTTATGATTGGCTCCCTAAGAAATTGCCCAAACATATGATTTATTCATATTATTCTTCCCTTTATAAAGATTTTGCAGTGATGGCAGGAGATACACATGTACTAGTTGAGATCAAGCTAAACTTAGATGAAAACAAGGAACAGCAGATTAATATTCGCGAGAAAATAAGGAAGAAACTTTGTACTCTTATTTTAAAATAGTAGCGTCCGAGAAAAGATTTTGGTTTCGAAGAAAATCCGTCAAAATTTACCCCTAAGCCGGGCGCCCCTAAATCCCCTAAAGGGGACTTTCGATCACCCCTTTAGGGGCAGGGGGTAGTTTTAGGAAATCGAAAAAATCTTTTCTCATTTCGTTTAAACGTACTTTTTTTGAACATTTAAAATTTAGTCGGACACCAGTAATTTTAAAAGTAAAATATAATGATGTATATGGGAAAAAGATGAAAACCAAGTATCATAAGCTAGACTATTTTAGCAGGAGCGATAATGTTAATTCCTTCGATATTGAGTTTGTCGGCTAATTCTTTTCCTTTATTATGTTAAGTAGAATCTCAATTGAACCAAAAGAATACATCATTCTGTGAGCATTTGCATTTACACTTCTTGTAATCTGCTTGACGGCAATCTTCAGTATTAATGCTAGTGTTGCCAGCAAAGTGTATCAACGGGCAAATCCCATACCCTCGGTGCTTTAAAAATCAAGGTAATTCCAGCGATTGGCAAATTCATATCTTCAGTGCCTATTTGATTTACTGATAAAAAACATTCACATTTGTCGGAACTTTTTTTAAATATCTACCATTTTTTTATGTCCCGTTCTTACAAGTCCTTGTTATTTCTGTTTTCAGCCATTCTGTTTTTGATTTCACACTGTTACAAACTAAATGCCCAATGGACTGAAGGCAGTGTCGGAGTTGGAGGTATTAAGGGTGTTTCATTTACTCATGCGGATACAGGATATGTAGCCGGAGGTGCGGGGATGATCTATAAAACAAACGATGGGGGAATAACCTGGGATTCGATCGGAAATCCCGATTTTGGTCAAATAAACAATATACATTTCCCAACAACAGATACAGGTTATGCGGTAGGTGCATCCGGCACGATCTATTATACCTATGATCAGGGACAAACATGGATGCAGCAGACGCCATTTTCCGGGAGTCTGTATGGTGTTGATTTTACAAGCCCTGAGATAGGTTATGCAGTAGGGATTGCTGAAAATACAGATCAGAATGCCACTATCCTCAAAACAACAGATGCCGGAGCCAGCTGGATTGAAGGAACCTTTGATGCAAAAACAACGCTGTTTGCCGTTGATTTTGTAAATGAGAATGTGGGATATGCTGCTGGATCAAATTTCAATGAGAATAAGGGTGTAGTATTAAAGACTACAGATGCCGGGGCCAGCTGGACTTCTTTGGAAATACCATCTTCCGATACCAAAATTCAATTTAGGGGCATTCATTTTATCAATGAATCAACGGGTTTTGTAGTAGGTGAAAACATTTCTGCATCATTCTCCATTCAATCAGGTGTAGTATTTAGAACAGATGATGGCGGTGGTACCTGGTCATCACAATTAGTGACGTCACAGTCATTGTCATCGGATGCCATGTTGCTGGATGTACAGTTTCTCAACCGGACGGTTGGTTTTGCTTCAGGTCTTAACTATGGGCCGACAGGATGTGGCACAAGTCTGATATTAAAGTCAACGGATGGAGGTGATTCCTGGAGTGAGGTAGCTCTTGATAGTGAAATTTACGGGAACGTCGCTCTTCATTTTCCTGACCGTACTACCGGATATATCGTCGAGGGGTGTAGCGGAGAAGGAATAGTGGGTGATTTTTATAAGTTTAATTGTACCCATACATTTCGATCCTTTGCTGAGACTGCGTGTGACCGTTATATTTCTCCCAGTGATAAAGTGTGGACTGAGTCAGGAGTGTATATGGACACGATTCCTAATTCAATGTGTTGTGATTCTGTAATGACCATTGATCTTACGATACTACGGTCTACTTTTTCAGATATAGCCGCTGCTGAATGCTACAGTTACACCTCACCCTCCGGTCAGGTATGGGAGTCTACAGGAACTTATCTGGATACCCTGATCAATGCTGTAGGGTGTGACTCGGTGATCACCATTGAGCTTAAGATTAACTGGTCATCATCCGAAATTGTTGAGAGTGCCTGTGATTATTATATATCTCCAAGTGGCCTGGAATGGACCTCCAGTGGTATCTATAAGGATACCATACCCAATCATTTAGGTTGTGATTCCGTCATCACAGTGGATTTATCAATCATAAATTCAACAAAGACGGAAATTGTTGAGAGTGCCTGTAATTATTATATATCTCCAAGCGGCCTGGAATGGACCTCCAATGGCATCTATAAGGACACCATACCCAATCATTTAGGTTGTGATTCTGTCATTACAGTTGACCTAACTGTTCTCGAATCATCAGCTTCTTCAGTCACTGATACAGGCTGTCTGAACTATATATCTCCAAGTGGTAAAATGTGGACTGAAACAGGAACTTATCTGGATACCATAATGAACTCAAATGGCTGTGATTCTCTCATAACAGTCGACTTGGTGATAAATTCAATTGATACAACAGTTAGCGTTTCGGATTTCACACTTATGGCCCATGAAACCAATGTAGCTTTTCAGTGGGTTGACTGTAGTGATAACTCAGAGATTCCTGATGAAACGAATGCATCATTTGAAGCTTCGCAAAGCGGAAGTTATGCAGTAAAGATTACTAAGGGTGAATGCACTCTGCAATCCAAGTGTGTATCAGTGGTTATAATGGGAATGTTATCCAATTCTTTTGATCAGGAAATAAATGTATACCCCAATCCTACATCAGGAAAGCTGACTGTTTATTTTGATAATGAAATTGAAAAAGTTGAAGTGGAAATAAGGGATATCTCAGGTAAGCTTATTGACGCAAATCAATTTAGTCATTCTGAAAAAGTAAGTTTTGATATAAACGCACCTTCCGGAATCTACTTATTAACGGTGAAGAATGATAGGGGGCAGACAGCTGTTTTCAGACTCATAAAAGAATAAACTTCCGGGAGTTGCACTATCAGACAGGAGAGACATTGTGTTTGATTGCAAATCGTCAATCATACGATTAGGTTTTGGAATTGCCAGACTCCAACAGCCATAACTCGATTTATGGTTATATTCCATCAGTTATTTACATTACGGAATGAGAGGATCATTTTTTGCCTTACTGCTTTTACTATTATACTCCTGCTGTGACTGTGACAAGAAGCCGTCAAATACGTCGCTGATGGATTTGGGAGAAGATGAAAACATAACTTCAGATAAAGTAAAGTCTGTTGTGGAAAGGTTTGATGGTGGGAAACCCGGAACCTACTACGGTTTGGATATATCCCACTATCAGGGGGATGTTTTGGAAAAACTAAATTCAAAAGACACTTTGCACTTTGTGTTTTGCAAGGCTACTCAGGGCATAACGTATGTAGATCCCGACTTTAGAAACAATTGGAGAGCGGCCAAAGAGCAGGGGCTCATTCGAGGTGCTTATCATTTTTATATGTTTAAGGATGATCCGGTGGAGCAAGCTGATCATTTTCTTGAAAACATTCAGGGCCTGGAAAATTCAGACATTGCCCCGGTAGTGGATGTAGAGGAGGGTGGTCTTGCATCAACCGTGGATGTAAAGCAGATGCAGAAAGACCTTAAAGCATTTCTATCCAGGGTTGAATCCAAACTTAGCAGAAGGCCTATGATCTATTGTGATCCATCATTCGCCAATACCTATTTGAAAGATCCAGTATTTGGCAGCTATGAGCTTTGGTTAGCTGATTACACCAATAGTAAGCCCACCGTACCTGACACCTGGAAGGACAAAGGATATTTGATCTGGCAGAAAAGCGAACGATACTCGGATCATTCCACGGTTATGGACCTTGATATTTTTAAAGGCAGACTGAATGATTTAATCCAGGTAGAATCACTATGAACCGAAAACCCTTAACCTTTTTAATAATCTCCGGCCTGTTGGTTTTGATAGCATTGACCGGCATGCTTGAGGAAATGGCCTACAACTATATTCAGCAGGTGTCAGAGAAGAACATTGGATTTTTGGGGTTTATTACCGAACTAAAGTTCATCCTTTCAGGCATTAGCGACCTGATTCCCTTTCTGAAGGGTCATTCCGGGGCCTTGAATGAGTCTCTTGGGAAAGCAGAAAATTATCTGCTCATAACCAATGGAATCTCTCTCATGGAATTGATGCTGCTGGGAATAACTAAAAGTTGGTTGATCAAAGGGGTCATTCTTGTGTTATTCGCTTTGTCCGTTTTCGGAAAACCAGGTTCATTAAGTTTCAAGCTACTCATTCTTGCGTTGACGTTAAATCCCGGCTTACAGCTTTTTTCGGTGACCATGAGCCAGCTGTCGGCCAGCGCTTCGATCGATTACGGTCAGGCTTACTATACACAGCTTCACCAGTCGGTTGATGAGCTCAAGAAAGAAAAATCACAACTTTCTCAGCAACATGCCAGGAACCTGACAGAGATCAGCAATGGAGATAAAAAAGGTCTTGTGTTTTTCAAAAAGCTGAAGGAGGATATTTCTTATGATGTAAAAAAGGCGAAAACATCCATCAAAGGTGAATTTACTCACCTGAGAATGCTCATTCATGATGGGGGCAGGGAGCTTATCCGAAAGATTACAATCTTTTGCTCGATGGTGCTCTTTTCATTATTGCTAATGCCTCTGGGATATGCGTTGCTGGCCTATACGGTTTATAAGTCAGTGATCACCCCAAAATTTGAACAACAAATGCATGCGGTGGGGAAGGAGATAGGTAATTAGGGTTGGGTTTCCTTGTTTATTCCCATTGAATGACCTCAGGCCGGTCTGGCCCTTCATTTTTGTCCCGGCCGGGAACGGCTTAATGCAAAAACGAACCGCAGCGGCGGACCGTCGAGTCCACGGTGGACAAAAAAATCAAGGCTGTGAATAAATTTCTATTAGAAATTTAGCGGTTCGCCGCTGCGATCAAGGCCGGTCTTAAAACCTCAAAAATTTGCAATAAATGGCTTGTTTTGAGGTAAAGGAAGTTTCTTCCATGGTTAGAAAAACCTTCATAGTAGATTGAATTAGGCTTTTTTAGTCAAAGTTGAATTATCAAGGACTGGCCTAAACAAAATACCCATAACGCTTCGGTCATGACAAGCGCGGTTGCGGTTGTCCCGATAGCTATGTCTACTCACATGGTTATTAAAAGGATGACCGAACAGCACCAAATCCGTTGACTAACTTTTCTCATACTCAATGGTTTTGATCCGCCATACGAATTGGGCTATTTTGGTTTCGACGATGGCTTCATCGCCCACTTTTTTGTGGAGTAGCGCCTGGGCCATGGGTGAGTCCATAGAAATGTAATCTTTATGCCCAATCAATTCTTCATAGCCCACGATGCGCAAGCGCTTTTTCAGTCCCTTAGCTACATTTTCGATTTCCACCCAGGCCCCAAACATGATTTTACCTTCCTGGTGGGGGTGGTACGCTATCACTTTAAATACATCAATAACCTAAGCACACCCTTAGAATCGCGTAAAGGATTCAACCCTGTATGATTAGACTAAAGCTGGAATAATTGAAAAACGCTTCCGGTACAACCGCTACAAAAATCCACCCAATCTCTTAATTTTACCCTGACAACTTTTTCGATGGACATTATAAAAGGGTTCAAATCAGGAGACAAGGGTAGTTTCGAACATATATTCAACCAGTATTTTCACCGGTTGTGTGCCTTTGGCTATCAGTACCTGAAGGATGTCCAGGTAGCCGAAGATTTGGTTCAGGATACTTTTGTGAGCTTATGGCAGAAAAGGGCTGATTTCGAAAATGAACCGGCGCTGAAATCATTTCTGTACACCACCATGCGAAACAAGTGTCTCAATCATGTCAAACACCAGCTGGTTGTTCAAAAGCATGAGCCGGCACTGGCCAGAGAACTGGAAAATGATGACGATTTTCATCGCAAGGTGATCGAAGAAGAAGTCTACGGCCAGCTTTATGCCGAAGTGATGGATTTGCCGGAAGCTGCGCAAAAGATCATGCTGCTCGTCCTGAGAGGCCTGAAGAACCGTGAGATAGCGGAGACACTTGGCATTTCTGAAAATACCGTCAAAACGCAGAAGAAGATCGCTTATGCCAAATTAAAGGCCAGAATAAAGCCGGAACTATTCTCCTTTCTGCTAACCCTCTAAATGTTTATTAAAAAATATCGGGTGGGTCTTCACCCGCTTTCAGGGAGTAGTTGTTTCAGGTTCGTAACAAGGGAATTATGAACCAGTCATTCAATATGTCAAAACTGATTGTCAAAGCACTGAGACAAGCTGCTTCTGCAGAAGAAAGAGAAATTCTGGATCGGTGGATACAGGAAAGCGAGGAAAACAGAGCGCTCTTTGACAGGCTGTCTTCTTCTCATGGATCTTTGTTGGATCATGTGGATCTATACCAACAACTGGATGCTACGTCTGCCTTTGAGCAGGTGTCAGAGAGGGCCGGAGAAACCAGGGTTGTTTCAATGAAACCCGGAAGGTACCTGAGATACGCTGCGTCGATCTTATTGCCTGTCCTGGTCTCTGCCGGGATGATTTACTATTTCATGTTCCGCACACCTGCGGACCCGCTTGCCGGGATTGATGATAAAATCTTCCCTGGCATTCAGCAAGCCACCTTAACCCTCGCAGATGGCAGTACTGTTAACCTCAAGGAGAGCGGACCTGCCAATTTGGTCAATCAGGGCACTGCGGTAGTAAAAAAGGAAAACACCGGACTGGTTTATTCGTCCGGTCCTTCCGCACCTGGTCAGAAAGGTAACAAGGAGGTCATTTACAATGAATTAACAACGCCTTTCGGAGGGCGCTATCGGGTCACCCTCTCAGACGGAACTACCGTGACCCTGAATGCAGGCTCCAATTTAAGGTACCCCGTAACTTTTAGCGACAGCACCAGAACGGTGTACCTGGCAGGTGAAGCCTATTTTGATGTGACCACCACGGGAACTCCCTTCATAGTGTCAGGTGAGCAGCAGAATATCCGGGTGCTGGGCACTCAATTCAATGTTTCGGCTTATTCCAATGAAGCGCTGATTACCACCACGCTGGTAGAGGGCAAGGTCCGGATCGAATCCGGAGAGGACCGGTTGACCCTGGATCCGGGCAAACAAGCCATCCTGAATAAAACAAAATCCACCCTGCGGATAGAAAGCGTGAACACTGCCCTTTATACTTCCTGGATAGACGGAAAATTTGAATTCAATAAAGACAATATGGACGTGGTGATCAAACGGCTATCCAGGTGGTATGATTTCGACTATGAGTTTGAAAATGACCCGGCAAAGGACTATCACTTTACCGGCAGGGTGGATTGCGAACAGCCGATCTCATCTATTCTTCAGATGCTGGAAGCCAGCGCTGACATACAATTTGAACTAAAAGAAAACATAATTATCATCAAATAAAAAATGGGAGATGCTGCCACATCTCCCATCGATTAATCAATTAAAAGACCTGTTAAAATCTTTCAACAATTAAATTTATGAAAAAAGAACTTAACTATTTGAGCCATTCCCGTTTACATGGGTTAATACGAACCTTGCTCCTGATTACAGGGTTGGTAGTTGGCATATTGCTACTTATATCGCCTGTACAGGCTCAGGATGACAAGCGCATTGACTTCCAAATCAAAGACGCAAGCCTGGAAAAGGCATTGGAAACACTCAAAGAGCAGTTGGATGTTGACCTCATTTTCAATCATGAGATGATCAGGGATGCGCCCAAAGTCAATGTGACTGTCGAGAAAAGCACGATCGAAAAAGTACTCAACCTGATTCTTGACAACTCGGGGTTTACCTATCAGAAAATCAATAACACCTTTGTCATTACCCCGGTTAAAACTACAGAAGACCCCATGCCGGAGGCACCGGGTTTGAAGCAAAACCTGAGAGGACAAATCATTGACCAGGAGTCGAGGGCACCGCTTCCGTTTGCGACCATTCAGGTGATAGATGCTGATCCCATGCGTGGTACTACATCCGATCTTGATGGCAATTTCAAGATAGAAGGACTTCCCCTGGGTCGATACAGCATAATGGTCTCGTTTGTGGGCTATGAGGATGCTTATCTGTCAGAAATTGTACTGGGCTCAGGCAAGGAGACCATTCTTACTGTCCCATTGACTGAGAGCCTTACTTCCCTGGAAGAAGTTGTAGTCACTACTGCCAATGATGAAATGCTCAATGAAATGGCCATCGTAAGTGGCAAATCTTTTGATGCCGGGGAGACCAAACGATATGCTGCCAGTCTTAGCGATCCGGCGCGTATGGCCCAGGTATTTGCAGGAGTGGCCGCTACGGATGACATATCCAATGAAATCGTGATTCGCGGCAACTCTCCCAACTGGCTGCTGTGGAAGCTGGAAGGGGTGGAAATTCCAAGTCCTAACCATTTCGCAGAGGAAGGATATTCCTCCGGAGCGATCAGCATTCTAAGCTCCAACATGCTTGGCAGCTCAGACTTCTTCACCGGGGCATTCTCGGCAGATTATGGAAATGCGCTATCCGGGGTTTTTGATTTACGACTCAGAAACGGCAACAACCAAACCTGGGAGCACACCTTCCAGGCCGGGATGCTGGGATTTGATATTGCATCCGAAGGGCCATTTAATAAAAACTATTCCGGCTCTTATCTTTTCAACTATCGCTACTCAACATTATCCGTGCTCAACAATCTGAATATTGAAGTGTCTGAAAATGCACTACCCAATTACCAGGACCTTTCATTCAAAGTGAACCTGCCGACCAAAAAGGCCGGAACGTTCTCACTCTGGGGAGTAGGCGGGATCTCGGATGTTTCGGAAAGTTATTTGCCGGATTCCACCCATGCTGACTTTGACAATGGGTATGACGACTTTACGAAAACGGGCATGTATGCCTCAGGGATCACCCACACGTATTTCCTGGATAACCAATCGTACTTCGAAACTGTGTTGTCCAGCTCTGAAAGCTATAGCTCCCAGGATTACAAAGAGATTGACGATGACGGAGAATTGAGTGATTATTTCTATGATCACCTTAATAAAAGGTCCCTTCGCCTGAGTTCATATTACAACCGCAAGCACAACAGCAGGTTAAGCACCCGGTATGGATTGATTATCAGCAGGTTAAACTACGACTACTATTCCAAAGAGGTCGATGATGACACTGGATTATGGAGAACGGAAATCAATAGCAAGGGCAAAACAAGCATGTACCAGGGATACGTCATGGCCAGGTATAAATTCAGTGACAAACTGGTGGCCACTCTGGGAGAACACTTTACGTATTTTGAATTGAACAGTGACTTTGTCACAGAACCCCGGATCGGTTTTTCCTATGAATTAAAGCCGGGACAAAAGCTAACCTTTGGTTACGGCATGCATAGCAGGCATGAAAACCTTCCTGTCTATTTTGTAGAGACTCAGGATGCTGATGGAAATGTATTCCTGCCAAACAGGAACCTGAAACTAACCAGGGCTCATCATTTCGTGCTTGGCTACTCCAAATCCTTCAATCAAAACCTGCATTTCAAAACGGAGGCGTATTACCAGCTCATCGACAGGCTACCTGTGCCCGACAACCCCAATAGCTATTACTCACCTGTTTTCGGCGGATTTGATGACGAAGATACCTTGGTCAATGCGGGAAGAGGGAGAAACTACGGGTTGGAACTGACACTCCAAAAGTCTTTCAGTGATCAATACTATTTCCTCATCACCAGCTCGCTGTTCGACTCCAGGTATCAACCAAAGGACGGGAAATGGTACAACACAAGATATAACATACAATATGTCAACAATTTTGTGGCAGGGAAAGAGTGGACCCTTAATAAAAACGGGTTATTGAACATCAACGCCAGGGTGATGTGGTCAGGCGGCAAAAGACAGCTGCCAATAGACCTGGATCAGTCCCGTGCTGATGGAGAAACGGTCTATTTAGAAAACCGTCCATGGTCCATAAAAACCAGGGATTATTTCAGGGTTGATCTGGGTTTACGCATGCATTTTTTCAAAAAGGATAAAGAACATGTCATTTCACTGGATATTCAAAATGCGACAAATCGCCTGAACACCTGGGCCCAGTATTACGATTCGGAGGCGGACAAAATAATGGATTATCCAATGGCCGGTATAATCCCCGTCCTTAGCTATCGCCTGGAGTTCTGATTACTTAACTACACCTTTTACTTAACTACTTCCTTTCAATTAAAATATTATCATGAAAAAACTGATATGGTTATCCCTATGCCTTATTTTCTTTATCACAAGCTGTGACGAAGAAGCTGTATGCCTCGTTGGGTCCGGCAAAGCCTACGTTTACGAGCTCCCTGTTGAGTCTATCCGGAAAGTTTCCCTGATGGGCCCCGTAAACCTGTCCGTCACGCAGGATTCTGTAACTTCCGTGGAAGTCGTTGCAGAGCCTGAAATGATGCAGGAACTTGAGTACTCCGGCAAACAGGGACTGCTGGAAATTGGTTTTAAAGGAAATATCGGATGTTTTGAAACCGACCATGGCGTCTGGGTTCATCTCACCACCCCGGATATCAACGAGGTGTATGTTTCCGGTTCGTCCAAAGTGGTAAGCAATGGTGAGCTCATCCTCGATGCATTCACTGTTCAAATTGATGGAAAAGGGGAGATCTCCCTTGCCGGTCATGCAGAAACACAACATATACGGGTGTCTGGCGACGGAGAGATCAGAAATGCGGAGTTTCAAAGCAGCACAACTTCGGTTGATGTAAATGGCCGTGCGGATATAGATATAGCCGTGAGCAAAGCGCTTTCTATCAAAGTACAGGGCAGCGCTACTGTGAAGTATTCAGGATCACCGGAAATCAATAAAAAGGTGGAAGGCAGCCTGAACCTGATAAATGTTGATTAGGGCGTAATTTGCCCAATGACATAGGGTTGTCACTCGTCAGGTTTAGGTTTGTCACAAGGAATAATTGACTTATAGAAATCAAAAAGAAGTTGATAAATAGAAATGCCTGACCAGGAGATAGAAACGTATTGTCCTAAAAGCCGAGCGGATTGGCGAAAATGGTTAGAAAAAAACCATCAGTCAAAGCAGTCTGTTTGGCTTGTTTGTTTTAAGTCATTCACAAAGATCCCTTCTCTTAGCTGGAGTGAAGCTGTGGATGAAGCACTTTGCTTTGGGTGGATAGATAGTACCAGGAAGACTATTGACCAGAAAAGATATATGCAATATTTCAGCAGGAGAAAACCAAATAGCACATGGTCAAAAATAAACAAAGAAAAGGTGGCCAAACTCATCCAAAACAACTTAATGGCAAAAGCAGGTTTTGACAGCATAGAAATTGCTAAACAAAATGGGACATGGTCAAAAATGGATGCTATTGAAAAATTGATTATGCCAGAAGATCTAAGGATTGCATTGAGTAAGGATAAAAGTTCGATGGAATTTTTTCAGAGCCAGCCAAAATCAATTAAAAAATCAATGCTGCATTGGGTTGTAGTTGCAAAAAGAAGTGAAACAAGAAAGAAGAGAATTGCAGAAATAGTACGATCAGCTGCTAAAGGAGTAAGACCAGATCAATTCAGATGAAAAGCGGTCGAGCGTACCGTCCGGTTTGTGAACTCGATCGACACAAAATACCAAAAAATAGCTCGCCAGGCTTAAGGTGTATCCGGAATCAAAGTAAACTACACGTTTAGTGCTCAAAAAAAGTAGTGTGGCAGAAAAAATAAAATTACTTTCGGCTTTCAAATTTATAGCCTTTCCCATGGACGTTTGTAATGCTCAGCAGGGGATCACTGCTCAGCTTCTTTCTCAGCTTAGAGATAAACATATCCAAACTGCGACCCGTGATAACCCCTTCGTTGATCCACACTTCCTCCATAAACGTTTGCCTGGGGATCAATTCACCCGGGTTTTGTGCGAGTAATTCGAGAATCCTGCATTCCTTATCCGTAAGGTCAATCACCTTGCTGCCTGATAACAATCGCTTTTTCCTCACATCAAAAAAGAAGTCCCCAAGGGCAACCACTTCTTCAGCGGCTGGCGTTATCGTTGAGTGACTGGTATGCTGTACAGGTACCAAAGGTGAGGTTTTCCCAATGCGTCCGATCAACAGCCCAAACAATATCAATGCACCACCACCGGCCAGGCCCATAAATGAAAAATCGTAAGATGGTGCGTATAAATGAGGAAAGAAGAATTCCATGGTATAACAGCCAGCTTCCTGATTTCTTCCAAGACAAGGCAGAATGCTTGCAGCATCACCGTTATTTACCTGAAAACCATAAGCCATAGCGGTATTCGAACATTCATTAACTGAAACGGTATACCCTGATGGAAAACGTCTGTCTGAAAGCAGGGATATAAGAAAATAGGATTGTGGGATTTGGTTACAGTTCAAAATAATGAAAATTATAAATCAGTGGGAATTGTTATGGGTTTGTGGCTAAAGAAAAACAATAATGGCCTGTGTTATGCCTTCGCGCCCCGGTTAATATAGCTTTGGTTTGAGGGTGGAGACTAATAGGCCTTTTTCGTCTTAATAGCAACCAATTCAATTCTTCGTACACACGAGCACTCTTTTGCCATTTTTGGCAGTAGGAGAAGTAAGGGGAATGAATGGCAAATGTGTGCTGCCTTCATTGTAATATTTCGAAAATAGTATTATGTAAATAATGAATTGAACTACCGGAATTCAAACTGCAACAAGTTCTTCTTATTATCATATAGGTATATGAAAAATACCTAAAAGTGGGTATTTAGTTTGCTGATCATTTTCAGTAAATTAGGAAAAAATCGCCTAATATGTTTCATTCCAAATTTCTTCCTAGCCTGATTCTAGCTTTCTCTGTACTAAGCTCAGCATTTAGTGTTGCTAATAACGCACCAATTGTCAATTGGAATTCCATAGAACTGAGTACAGATATGAAAACGTATCTGAAAAGCCTTGATGCATCTGATCAGTTAGAACAATGTCGAGATTGGATCAAGTATGGGGTCATTAAGAGCCTTAATTTCAGTAAAGAAACAAAGTTTCAATTACTATATGATTTTAACCCTGTTCGTTATGAGGAAATTGAATCTATTTCAGATTTTGAATATGGAGCCTATCGATACTTCCTTGCAAAGGATACACTGTTTGCCCTGTTACCTGATAATTCAGCTTTAAATACAAATTATCTCGCCAATATCGCAGATAAGTGTAGAGTTGGGCAAGGCAAAATCGTTAATAACGTACTACCTATTTACTACAAAATCGAAACAAGTCCTGAAATTCAAATTTCATTCAGAAAGGATAAAGTTATACAAGGTGAATCCTTATTTACTCCTGAATACGGATATACCGAGATGCGGGTAAGTAACGCCCAAGAGTTATCAGATTTTTTATCGAAAGTACACGATGTATCCTTTTTAAGTAAAGCCAATAATTCCATTTTGATAGGTGGCAGGTTTTACAAAAACACAGCCCCAAAAACAGTAAACCTTGAAGATATCTATGTCTTATACCAGGCGGATAATAATGCAAAAGAACAGTATTTGGAGAGGCTAGGAAAACGTGGGGTGTATAGTGAATTCATCAATCAAAAAAATGCCCTTATCCAGAAATACGGTTCCTCAATTCCAACACTCATTGACGATGAAAGAAGATTCATAGTAGAAGGAAGAGAGATCATCAGAGAGAATGAGGCTAATTATTACCGAATGTCTCCCAGCGACAGACTTCAGGTTCCTGTTGTCAGAAAAGAGATAGAGGAACAGATCGCAATCGCACAAGAGAATATTCGTTTTTTCCGAAACTTCCTGTCCTATCGTGCATACTTCAATTATTTTGTTGAAAACATAATACCTCCTGAGTCTCAGACTAACATTGGCTTCTCCCTGGATCCAACCATTCAAGAAAAAAGCATGGCGAGGGATATCACTTTCATTCTTGAAGATTCTTTAAGCTTTTC
Source organism: Marinoscillum sp. HNIBRBA16962 (assembly GCF_057801515.1). Taxonomy (NCBI): domain Bacteria; kingdom Pseudomonadati; phylum Bacteroidota; class Cytophagia; order Cytophagales; family Reichenbachiellaceae; genus Marinoscillum; species Marinoscillum sp. HNIBRBA16962. Next base: position 2,986,573 of record NZ_CM173603.1, read on the forward strand.
AAATTGGTTCGAGACAAAGGTCAGAAAGAAAAAAAGAGATAAAGTAATTCGTGAGCTAAAGGAAGCTAAAAGTGATGCGAGTTTAGGCAGCTATTCCAGTCAATTGAAATTTGAAAGTTCGCTTTCTACTTTCCTAAATGGTACCTATTTGAAAGATGAGCAGGACTTTGATTTGAACTCCTATGTCCAGCAAACCTCGAAAATTACTGAAGACGAAATTGAATCAGAAATCGAGTTGTACAGGCAAAGCCTATATAGCGCCTTAAGACAAAATCGGGACCAATTGATTGATATTAGAGATCAAATCTATAGCAGTACAGAATCTTCGAAAAAACTTACCTATTTCTATGCGCTTAGTCAATACTGTCAAGATAGGTTGTTTTATGATTTCAATGAGGAATTCGCAAGGAGTAGTACCTATGAAGACTATGAAAAATGGATATATAGTAAAATCGTTGCTGATGTAAGTAGCTTCTTTTTAATAGAAGACTCACTTTATTCACCCCAACTCAAGGATTCAATAACAGTTTTCCAGCAAAACCACGGCATAGAACCAAATGGAAGGATTAACAATGAGCTCATGGTTAAGCTTCTGGAGGAACACTATTTCGTTTCTATTTTGCAAACCTTCAACTACTCGAATTTACACAGTCTCCTACGTGAACTACGCCATGTCAACAGCTACCAAAAAGCGCGTTATGATGGCTATTTGCAAGGCACTGAAGTGGGTATGACCCTTTATTACACTGACCTAATGATGAAACTTTGGAGTTTTGACTATAAGCGAAGTGCACCCGTATTCATCAGTGGTTTTTATCCGGAGACCAACTACCTTATTGATGAGACTCATAAGAAAGCTGAAGAGGCAAATCCATCGACAAGAAGTTGGTTAGCCTTCGATGAAAACAGTTATAATATTCATGGGAGAAATCGAATTTACTTTGAACCTTATTGTACCAAGATATTCAATGCTTCAAGTAATGATTTGTTACCAGGGATAGAGGTAGAGGCTAACTTCACAAGCCATCGATTCGCAAGCTGGTGGAATTTGAACTATGGTGCTGTGGCTGAATATGAACCTGAATTTAGTCGGCTAAATCAAATACAAAAATGGTCTCAAATAGTTAATTGGCTCAAAGAAAATGGACTTTTTACATGGCTAGACCAATCTAACATAACAATCAAACGAAATCTTGATTTTGAAGAATGGTATCAAACAAATACTTCTCTCAAGACAAATGTTGAGATTCAGTTTTTGGACAAAAAAGTCCTTGGCGAAAAGACAGAATGTATTGACATTTTGGAGTCAAAGCCATTTGCTCCCTACTATGATGAGCTCTCCAGTTATGTTTTATCGGGTGGAGTTAGCCTGGGTAGTCGTTTAAAATTGACTGATCGTATGAAAAAGTTCGTCAACGCTCGGCTGGGAAGGAGTGGTTTCTATCGATCAAAAGTTGACCTTTCTAGTTCCTCATTCAATACATTGATCAAAACTGATGGAAAAATTGCTCGCTTAAGTACCGATGAGTTTAAAGTAACTCTTTCGAATACTAAAGTTTCACGAAGCGCAACGAAAGATGCACAATTTGGGAAAATGATGCTTGAACGTGAGATAGCTGAAAATGTCGTTTCCCAGAAAGCCAATGGTTTTGTTCACCTCGGAGAACTTAAAGCCTCACAAAAAGGAGGTACGCTTTCACTGGATATGAAGAAGAGCGATCTCACTAATATTCGGGAGCTGTTAGAAGATGTAATCGAATCCAATAGAGGTTGGTCTGCTGAAGGGGATGCCAAAATCTTCGGAAGTAACCTGGTGAAGGACGCAAAAAAACTTGGCGATGAAAATAAATACCTCGTTAAACTGAAAGAATCAGACGGCTATTTCTTCATCAGAGAAACCCCAAAACCAGCAGGTCCTATTGATGCTCCAATGGATGAAAACATCCTCCTAAGGCTATCCATGGATTCTAAAAGCTATTACGATGTTGCCCCACTCACATCAAACGAAGCATCGGCGCTATCCTCCAGATTCGAATGGATAACCATTGAGAAGAATATTTTGGGCGAAAATTCCGTGGTTTTGACAAATGGGAGATTGCCTGAGGGTAAAAAAGTAAATTTCAGTGATGGGAATACGAGTTTTGAAGCGGTAAAATCCGAAACTAATTGGGTGCTCCCGAATAAAGTAGATGGAGAAGTAAGCCAAATTATTCAAAAGTCAGACGATTTTCTCCGCAATCAGGGTGATGAGGTTTCCGGAGTAATTGTGAGTGATGATGGAAGAAGACTAGGGTTTAGTCAACAGAGAATTACCCAAGTTCAATTAGACGAAGCGAATCGCGTTCTGAATTCGCTCCCGGAAAAAGAGGTGCGAAATGTAATCTTCAACAATAACAATGAAGTGCGTTTTGTCAATGAAAATACGATGAGTATACCGGATCCAAGAGGCGGTACAAAAGTGGACGATTTTTCCTTGACAGAAATAGGCAATAAACTGGAACTGGATCCTAAGTACAAAGACCTGTGGAAATATAACCCAATTGATCCGACAGACCTTTCAAGAATGAAAAACGTTGCAGATTTCGCTACCAGTGAAAACTATTATTACTTCAATAACACACGAAACTTAAAACCGAATGAAGGTTTACTTAGTATTAATCTAAACTCTACCGAAAATATTGAGTATGTATTCAAAAGCGGAGTAAGCGATATCCCTGTATTCAAGACATCTGCTACTAAACTTGCTGAACCGCTAGAGAACTATTTGGCCGACATCCGATCCATCTTTTCAAATCGAAACTTGACAAGCTCGGATGCTGAAGTAATATTCAGAGAGAGGTCCAGACTGATTTATGATTTTTTGGTTGAATTAGAGTCAACAGGAGTTGATAGGATAATCACAAGGGGAGATTTCGGTGATCTTCAGAAGATCTATTCTTATCATGGAGGAACTAAGCTCAAAATCTTCGCTGATGACCCATATCATGTCGATACCAGTGTGTCAAATGCCAACGAAATCATAGAATTGGATTATTCATCTTCAGCATTCTTCTCCACCATTCCGCTGGAAATAAGTACTGATTACGGTCAAATAAATGACCAATTGAAACTAATCCAGGAAGCTGGATTAAACATTTCTGAAAGCATCACTACGTATGAATTCCGAGAAATGATGTATTACTCGGACTTTGATCAAATCTACTTCACCGTTCGAGGTGATGAGGATGGACTTGTATTTTCGGATAATACAATAAGCTATGAGGCGGTGGAGCAATTATTGATTAATGCCTATAAGTTTTCCGGTGAGAAAAAAGATTTTATCTACATCATTTCAAATGAGTCCGATTTGATCAGAGATCTTTTTGCCAGCAGCCAATATTTCAAACATGTATACACCAGTACCTTCTTCTTACAAGATGAATCGTCTCTATTGGCAAGCTATCAGGCTTTGAATTACTTGTTAAACCCCTACAGAGAGTCCGGCTGGGTTAAAACAAAACATTGGCAGAAAGAGATTTCGTCAATAGGGGAGGAAGGTGCAGAAAAGGCAATTGAAAGGGTAGAAGCAAAAAACGTCAGAGTCAATATTAATAAGCTTAATTCAGAAGAAAAATCAAGTTTAAGTAGCAAATTTTTAAAAAAATGGAGAAAGAAAAACGGTGCTTATCAACCAAAATCAATTAACCAGCTCTTTGAAAACTATCAAAAAGATCAGCTCGATAAGATTAAGCTTCAGCCTACAGAATTTAAATCAAAATTTAGGGCAATACCGACACTAAAATGTGAGATAATTGTTGAACCAACGTCTAACTTTAGATTTGGATGAATACATCCTCTTGCATTTTGCAAATTACTGTCCCACTTACCCGGGAGAGGTACGATTCTGATTTAAGCAAAATCAGATCTTATAATCCGTTTGCTAAAGAAAAAGACTTCCTAAAAACAGAGGTCATTCGATTAGGAGAGGGCTGGGATCGTTATGAAAAGCATGTTGCTATGAGAGCAATTGCGTCTGTTCATGACATTCATACCCAGTCTGATTGTGTAATTGACTATGATGTTACATTCGGAGACTTTCAAAAGGCAATAACAGCAACTGAACTGGAGTACATATTTTTAGTCGCACATCACTTTCAAAGGAAGGATGTCTCATATGTTGAGTTTGCAGATGGAGGTTACGCGTTTAGCAAAGTTGTTGATCTTATAAAATCCTCTGAAACACAGAAATCTGTATTCTTTTTCGTTTGTGAGAGTACCGAATTAAAGGAGATCAAAAAGAATACGGAGTATACGAATAGTTATATTAGTATTTCCCATTGGAAGATGCCATTTTATACAAGTATTCAATTTATTAAAACCTGGCTGCAATATATGGACTCTCTGGAGATGGAAGAGGCCTATGCGAAAAGTGTGAAAGAATTTCTTAACTTATAAAGAATGGATAATGCAAACTTATTAAAGGAATGGATCACGTCAAGCTCTGGCGACAAGTGGTTTTTAGATGAAGTGCGAGAGGCGCTTACTGATCAGAACTTATATAAGATTCATGAGGCTGAAATGGGAGGTGATCCCAAAGAAGTTATTCTGGACGGAATTGTCTACGATGAAGCCGGGTCTCAAAAAGCATACAATGCGATAGCCAGCACATTGGTGAGTTTGAAGCAGATTTATCAAGACAAACAATCCAGACTCACCAAGATCTACAATTTATGCCTGATTTCAATTGCAACGGCCTTGTTATTGTTAGGTATCAGTATTGCATTGGCAATTATAAATTTTCGAAATGGGGAAAGTGCAGATCTTATCACCATAATTACTTCAATATCCAGTATTGTTCCTGGGGTTTTGGGAGGAACAGCATTTTTGTTTTATTCCAAAGTGAAGAAAGAATCAGATGTGGTTGAAAATGAATTATTCAGGACTAACAAATTACTCACATCATTCAAATTCATTGATCTTATCTCTTCAGAAGAAGCAAAAAATAAAGCGTACGGTGAGATCATTGGATCACTGGGAGATACTTTGACTTGAGATTAAAACCAGTAAACCGGAATTATTTGAATAATTTGACTATGAATCACCGTTTGGGATTCTTGGTAAGCTGGTTGATGTCATCATTTTAAAGAGGTATATGACCAAACTCTTAATCAAACGGAATGAAACGATCAAAGAATTCGCTGAATCAGATAAGTGGAAGTTGGTACTACAATAGCTAAATACCCATAACGCTTCGGTCATGGCAAGCGCGGTTGCGGTTGTCCCGATAGCTAGTCCACTCACATGGTTATTAAAGGATGACTGAACATCAACAAATCCGTTGACTAACTTTTCTCATACTCAATGGTTTTGATGCGCCATACGAATTTCGCCACTTTGGTTTCAACGATCGCTTCATCGCCCACTTTTTTGTGGAGCAGCGCCTGGGCCATGGGGGAGTCCATGGAAATGTAATCTTTATGCCCAATCAATTCCTCATATCCCACGATCCGTAAGCGCTTTTTCAGTCCCTTAGCTACATTTTCGATTTCCACCCAGGCCCCAAAATTCACTTTACCTTCCTGATGAGGGTGGTATTCGATCACTTTGAAATTATCGATGCATTTGCGCAAATACAGCAAGCGCTTATCAATTTCACGAAGACGTTTTTTGTTGTAATGGTAATCTGCATTTTCAGAGCGGTCCCCCAGGCTGGCCGCCCAGGAAACTTTTCTGGTGGTTTCTGGCCGCTCCACACGCCAGAGGTGATTAATCTCTTCTTTAAGACGTTCCATTCCCTGGGGTGTAATCAACTGTGATCTCATGGTCGTTTATTGCTATTCAATGTTCGTATCAGAATATCAACGGCAAATATTTGTATAGAATCTAAGCTGTACCAGGCGTCCCCAAAAAAGATTGCGAAGAAATTCATTCAAAGGAGCGTGTTAAGTAGAATTGTTGATTAGAAGGGCAGTTTTTAACGGCAGGTAACGAATTTAGTCCGATGACAACTGAAGGCCGTGGTTTAGGTTTTTTAATTGCCGTTTTCGGATTTAGCATTTTTGGTTATGTCACTGCGACTTTTGCCTCCTATTTCATCGGTCGTGATGCCGAGGAAAAAGATGCACCTGTGGCCGGATCGAAGGAAATTGAAGAACTGAGAACAGAGATCATTGCACTTCGAAAGATGATCGAAAACCAAAAAAATTAATTAAGCAGTTCTACAGGAAAATCCGTAGCTTTTATACCCCTTGCACCAGGCACCACCTAGCAGATTTTTACCATAGGTATAATGGTACAGCCGCTAAGCTGCATTGTCAGCTTACACCGAATAATCCACGATCCTCTTCTCGAAGCAGATAGGTCACCCAACAAACACGAAAAACTATTTACTTGCAATAGTACCTGTTTTAAGCACTACTGTCTGGCCTGGATAATTCCCGGTAGCGTCATCTTCAGCTGTAATGAAAAAACCTGTTGGCTGATATGGGGTTACTGTTTTTAATGAACTCGAAAGCATACTAGAAAGCCCCGAAGTGGATGTATTCAATTGGCCAATATTATGTACTCCGCTTTGTGCGGTTTCCATCCATACCACATAAATGGTTCTAGGTGGCGTAAGTCTGCCAGGGTCAGCTAATCGTTTAACATCTAACTCGATGTTGTAATTGTTGTTATCACCTTGTTTAATCGTAATCGTACCTTCAGCTGATGGTACAATAGCAGAATTTAAAAAGGTAACTTTTTTTGCACACGCAGTAAATAAAAATATCGCCATGGTCAATAGGAAGATATTTCTTCCAATCCAATTTATTCTTGTTTTCATTGCATTGGTTAAATTATTTGGGTGTTAAGTTGCGCATTTTTACAATGTAATGGCTTATACATCTTTTAGAATAAGTTGCATACTTTACTGGTAATCATCATGGGTGATTTGATGAATCAGTCGGTGAAATGGCTATTAGGTTATTTGATTCTCTTCCCCTGTTTTAAGTAATTTAGATTCCTCGCTTACTTCTCCTTTCAGTTCGGCCATTCTGCAGCTCCGAACTTCCTGCATTTCAATCTACATTTGAAATACTAACAGAACAAATACTCTATTCCTAGATACCTTTCTTCACAGGATATGGAAGAGACTGGTCAAGTCGTAAGGATTATTCCTTCCGGATATTACTTAAAGTCAGAAAGATTCAGTACTCGAACTTTTGTATTTCTGAGCAACAATCAACTTCAGGTGGATAAGAATAATCAGAGAATTAGATATAGACTTAGTTATAATTATTTAGGACCACATGCATATCTGCCAAAACTGGTTGAGTAGATATTATGTTAAGTAGAATCCGGTTTGCGTCCAGGCGGGCTGGCCTGGCAAAATACCGGGGGCGCGGTAGGCTGTGGGTCGGAAGTGATTATTTTGTCCCGGCGGGGAACCGTCCGGCGTGGAGCGCTAGATTTTTGCATACTTTTCATGCGCCCGGCAAGGGCAATGGAAAAGGCTGCGCGCCCCGGTATGGGCCTGGTCGCTTGCGCCAAAGCTTCAGCGACGGAGCACGGCCTGAGCGACACACAGCGAACACAGATAAAAGAAAGACAACCGGTGAGCTGTTCTGATTCTGCTAAAGACATTGATGAGATTCACTAGCCGTGCGCCCGAATATCCGCTGCGCTACTTCCGGAATGACGTTAATATAGCTTTGGGTCGTGGGAGAGGGGATAAAGTTTTTTAAGGGGAGGTTTTTTCTTTATCCTTAACATTCGAGGAAGATGGGGGCACTGTTCCACGACGGCTCTTTTGGCATTTTTAGGGGTGGTTTTAGAAAGGGAATGCCAAATGCTCGCCTGACCGGACGGGCAGGTGTGCGGTTGAGGATGGGAAATCATACTTCATCGAAAAATCTAAGCCAAGATAAATAGAACATATATTCGCTTTTCGCGAACTTTTCCTCATCTTTGATGTTTTATGAAAGTACATATAATCAAATGGAAATCCATTGAAGAATTTGTTTTTGAACATGCCAGATCTAAAGTTTCGTTTGAGAAATTCAGAGAAAGTATCAAAAAAGCAGATTGGGAATCCATTAATGATGTGCAGGAAACTTTTGGAGCAGCAGACTTGATCAGCAATGACCGAATAGTTTTTAATATTGGAGGTAACAATTACCGCTTAATTTGCGGCTATTGGTTTGGACCCAAGATGGTTCATTTATATGTAAAATGGATCGGTACTCATGCTGAATACTCAAAATTATGCAAGCAAAATTTACAGTATACTGTAGACGATTTTAGTTGAAAAATAGGGAATTATGAAAGCATATACAATCATACGATCTGAAGACCAATATTGGACTTATTGCAATGATCTGGAAAAGCTGACTTCCGAATACCAGAAAAAGCCATCCGATGAGCTCGATGATCTCATTGAGACGATTACACTTTTAATAGAAAAGTATGATGAGGAGCATTCTACCATGGAGGAGCTTGATCCAATCCAACTACTAAAGTCCTTAATGGCTGATAACAAGATGAAGCAAAATGACCTTGCTGAATTGCTAAAGATTTCCAAGGGTCATGTTTCTGATATCCTCAGTTATAAAAAGGGTCTATCCAAGAATGTCATTCGCATTCTCTCTGATAGGTTTAAGGTTCGCCAGGACGCATTCAATCGTACTTACAAATTGTCCTCAGATGTCAACAAACAATACCGGAATGCCAGCCTGATGAATTCCAAAAAAGATTTGGCAAAAGCTTAGTACAACTTGCTTTAGCGAGTTATGATTTGGAAAAGGTACAACAGAATAGTGTTTGAAAATGGATCATATTAGCACAACATTTCGCGACCTCATCACTAATCATCATTGGCTCAGCATTGAGGCAGAACTGCTCAGGTTGTATCCGGATCAGAGGGCGCAGATCGATGCGTATCAAGAGGTGTACGAGCAATTACTGAGTTTAACCTCCGAAGAGTCCGGCATAGCGTCCGTCTCACAGAAGTCAATGAAGAAGACGGGAGCTACGTGGATGTAGACGGTTGTTACGCAGATGGCCGGGTAACAGTAGAGGCCTATAAAAAAATGACACCTGAAAAGCGGAAAAGAAACACTGTTTCGCTGGATGAATTATTGGATGAGTTGGACGATGAAGAAAGCTGATTTTAAGACTCTACTTACTAAACTCGTTTTACAAATTTCTTTCGTTGATCTTGTTCAGAAGGTATTCATTTTGATTAAAATACTCCTCAAAATCTTCAGGTATAGTCAGGTGCCTGTGTTCTTCATCATAAAAGTGCTTTTCAAGGCTGAAAATGATGGTCTTATAGTTATGAATTCTGAAAGAGACCGGAATTCCCAATTCCAAAGGCTTAATGACTATTTCTGCGTCACCATTCAGGTAACGCATCCATGAGTTAGTGTAATTCAGCCTGTCTATGGCCTGAAACGATTCCAGTTTGAACCCGGAAGTAAATGTCTCCAGAGTATCAAATTCTGTGGCAATAGTAACTTCCCAGGGTCCCTGGTCATAAGTTTGATGGACGAGATAAGTCCAAATTCCATTTTTCTCTGTCCATCCAATTTCCATGCCGACAGCATTTATATACCTGTTGTTGTTTTTCTCGAAAAACACTGTCAGGTCGTTTTCTGAAAGATAATTCATTCGCCAAATCTAAAAATAGAAAGTACTGCTACAGTTAACTCTCCTGAGAAAATTTTAGATTTTAAGACCAAGATGTCGACTTAACAATATTTCTCGATTCTCAATCGTTTCAAAAGCTATTTAGCATAACATTATTATTTAACGAGCGCCAGCGAGTTATATAATTTATATTATGTTAAGTAAAGTATTTTCAACCTATACCCTTATATTTCTCTATATCAGTCTCTTATGATTTGTTGTGTGAATGATCTATTCTACTTGAAGTCTCCCTCAAGCCTTGGTTTAATACCTACCAGTCAGGAAACTGCTTACTGCTTACTGCCTCTGCCTAACGACCCTTTGGCTCTTCCTGGCTCTCCCGGTAAAACCGGATCAACCGGTAGCGGATCTGCAGGTATCGGTACAGCCCCACCACCAGTATGATGGCACTGATGCTAATGGCCACATACCCGATCCACCGGATGCTCTGGAAGTCGCGCAGCTGCAAAAAAGCCAGCCCACCGAGGATCATGTACAGCGACGTGCGGATGTAAGCCAGCAGTGTGCGTTCGTTGGCCAGTTTAGTGCGCTCCAGCGCCAGGTAGTCTCGCAGGATGATCTCGTCCTGGTTGTGAAAAGCGTCTTTAAACATGCTGAGTCGTCGTAGCATAGTTACCTTTATTTTGGGCTATAAAAATACACCAATCTGCTATACCGGCCAGAAATACAGGATCAGTGGCACGGCCAGCAAGATGGTGATGATGCTCACCGGTAGTCCCATCCTGAAGTAATCACTAAACCTGTATCCGCCTGGTCCCATTACCAGCGTGTTGCTCTGGTGTCCGATGGGTGTGAGAAACGATGCGGACGCTCCCACAGCAATGGCCATCAAAAAAGGATCTACGGATAACCCCATGCCAACCCCTATCCCAATACCAATGGGCGCCATCAGGATCACCGTAGCGGCATTGTTGATCACCCCGCTCAGCAGCATAGTCACCAGTATAAGCAATCCCAGAGTGGCCCACACAGGCAACCCATCAGCAAAGAGCAGTATCTTTTCAGTCAGGAGTTCAGCGCCTCCGGAGGTTTCCAGTGCTTTTCCCACAGGAAGCATGGCTCCAAGTAGTACAATCACCGGCCAGTCAATGCTGGTATAAGTCTCCTTCACAGGTAATACTCCACTAAGCACGAGGCCTGCGGCAGCCATCGAAAAAGAAATATGTACGGGTAACCACCCCAGGATCACAACTGCAATGGAAGCTATAAACAAAGTGAGCGCAAGGGTTATTTTCTTTTTGTAACCCAATTGTAGTTTGCGTTGTGCCAGCGGCAGACATCCCATGGAGCGTATTGCCTCGTCCATGTTGAGGGTACGGCCCTGCACCATGATCACATCCCCTTTTTTAAATACAACCCGGTCCAGCCGGTCATGGATGGATTTGCCCTGCCTGGAAACGGCCAGCAGATTGATGCCATAGCGGGTCCTCATCCTCAGGCCTGCTGCGGTACGTCCGGTGATCGCTGCATTATTGACTACAATGGCTTCCATGATTGTTATGCTGTGTGAACCTTTGGCGTCTTTTCGAAATTTGCGATCACCCACTAACTCCAACCCGGTGGATTCCACAAGCGATTTCAGTGCCACGGTATCGCACTCGATAATGATGATGTCTTCAATTTGTAGCTCTTCCTGGGGATCCGGTGCATGGATCCGTCGGCTATTACGTATCAGTCCCAGTATCTGCACACCCCCTTTGGTGCTCTGTCCTAATGCCTCAATGGTCATTCCAACCACTTTGGACTTTTTGGTGACCCGCACCTCCGTAATGTAATCATCTATATGAAAAGAGTCTGCGTCCTGGTCGGGAGCCACCCGCTTTGGCAGCAGTCTCCACCCGATCAGCGCTATGAAAAGCACCCCCATTAAGGCCAACCCTAACCCCACAGGAGCAAAATCAAACATACCGAAGGAGGCACCTGTTTCATCGGCACGTAGTGAGGCAATGATGATGTTTGGTGGAGTGCCAATAAGCGTGATCATCCCTCCAAAGAGGGACGCAAAGGCAATAGGCATCAATAAGTACGATGGCGCATGATTGCTTTTTCTGGCTATGTGAAGCACTACGGGCATGATAATAGCCAGGGCTCCCACATTGTTCATAAATGCTGAGGCCACGGTTACCAGCAGCGAGAGTGTAAGTATCTGCAGGGACAGGTTGTCACCCACTTTGGCCACCCATCGGGCCAGGACTTCAATTACGCCGGAGTTTTCCAGGGCTTTTCCAATGATCAGCACCGCAGCCACGGTAATGACCGCCGGATGTCCAAAACCAGTAAATGCCTCGTCGGCAGGAATGATCCCGGACAAAACCAGGGAAAAAAGGGCCAGTAAGGCGACCACATCATGCCTTAACCTGCCCCACACAAAGAGCCCAAGGGAAGCAGCGAGCGTAAGGAAAACATAGACATGTTCCATTCAGCTATTATAGCTCAATCTGTTGGATTTCATCTGCTGTCAGTTGGGTTTTTTACAAATACCGTTAATTCCCTGAGGGCGGCTCCCCTGGTAAGGGAGCAGCAGTAGTTGTTTTATTACTATTAACGGAAAGTTTTTCTTAAATACCAAATACAACCCCCTTTTATCCCCCTTTTCTAAGGGGGAATCCTTGATTTGAAGATTATCGGATACGAAGGAAATTCTCAGTCTTCGGTTTTTGGAGCGAGTAATTTCGGATAGGCTTCTTCGAGAAGCTTCAGGGTCTCGGAGGTTTGCATGATCAGGTATGTCTCCTGCCCAAGCAATTCCCTGAAAAGCCAGAAACATTGCCGAAGTTTTGTAGCGGTTATAGACGGGTCAAAAATATCCTGGCTTGTGAAGAGTTCCCCCAGGTTTTCTGAAGTAGCTTCTACACCTATTTTCTGCAGTTGATACTGACGTCCCAGTCCGCTGGCAACCTCATAATCCAGCAATACATGTGCTTCAGTGCCCTGGAAGGTTTTCCAGGATATGTCCTGAAGATTTGGAATGCCCAGGCTGTTTGCCTGACGCCTGATCCTTTGCTGGAGAATATCGATGGTGGTTTTCCCGGAAACGTTGATGAGGTTTCTGTTCAGACTGTCCGTTAAGACAAATAGCATATCCCGGACTTCCTCGTGATACGGAGCTGCTTCTTCCAGTGCTTTCAGGTTTTGCTGTAGCTCCTGATAGACGGCTGTGATGGCTTTGTGTTCTACCGTGCGGAGTTTGTCTGTTTCGTAAACATCCGTCAGGTAAAAGGCCAGAAAGACGCTGCTGAATATAAAGATGAATTGAATGATATAATTGATCAAAGGGTGGCTCCACCCCAATACGGGAAGTTTCATAGGTCGGTTTTTTGATTTCGTTTATAAAAATAAAACGAAATACTGCAACCTGCCCTACATCACTTCAATGATGAGCTTCTGACAGGAATGCTTAACTCCGGGTGATAGCGCATCTACGTATTCCTCCCCTGTGAGTATCTTCAGTTCGTGCTTCAGCTCCGGGTATTTCTTCACAAGCCTGATGAGCTGGCGGAATGCCATGATCCGTGCAGACGATGATTTGCGAATGCTCATCCAGATCTTTACACAGGCGTCGTACAGCCATCCTTCCTGGTCATCGGTCAGGTCGCATTTCATGATCAGGTGAAAGAGTTCACGCTGGTGGCCGTCCGGACGGTCAGCGAGTTGCCGGAGCAACCGGTCCATATGTGGTGTTAGCCGGGGATCATTTTTCCCAAGTATTTCTTTCAGGACCCATGCGGATCGCCAGCCCTGAGGGTGATCCGGATTTAGTGTGATTTGAATGGTTTGCAGGAGCTCTTCGGGATTTCCCCTGAGTCTACGGACAATGGATTCTTTGTGGAACCCGTTTTTCAATATTTCAGCGATCTCACTCACAACTTTATAAAGATAGGAAGTCATTTAATTAACGTGAACTCGACATAAGCACTTTAATAAAAAAACCAAAAACGGTCATTTGGCCGGGCGTGCTCATGGGCCACTCTACGGATAATTTCTGATTTAGTCAGCTTTTTTTGTGGCAGGGTTAATAATCCTGATGGGATATATATAAATTTATTTCCGTTATTGATGAAGTTAATTTATGGAAACAACTGTCAAACCCCTCCTGCTCAAAAAACCGATTAAGATCCATGGCTATGACATAGATGTCGTTGGCATTGTGAGCAATATCGTATATGTACGGTGGTTTGAGGATCTACGAATGTATTTTCTGGATACTTATTATCCTTTTCAGGAACTGTACAGGGAGAACAGATCTCCGGTACTGACAGAAACGCAGGTGTGCTATCGGTATCCGTTGACTATTCACGATTCGCCTTTGGGGCTCGTCTGGTTGTCCTCAGTTTCCAAATCCAAATGGGAATGTTCGTTTGAGATCAGAACAGATAAGCGGCTGTATGCCAGTGGCGTACAGGGTGGCTATTTCATTGATATTGAAAGTAAGCGGCCTACCCGCATCCCGGAGAAGTTTCTGAAGCTTTATGAGGCTGCTTTTGCTGGAGGTGATTAGGGATGAAATGATAAGGCTAATTCCCTTCTGTTTTAGGACGAGTCCGTCTGATACAACCCCCTGCCCCCTTTTTTAAGGGGGAATCCCTGGATTGGCGGGTTTTGAAGGTGTTTGACGGAACAACCTCTTAAGCCGGTCTCTTACGCTAGCTGTGCCTTCGCGCCGTGCCGTCGGTAAGCCTCTGGCGGCCGATGGAAGCTTCAGCGAAGCAAGGAGCTCTAGGGGCCGTGTGGCGCTCCTGTCTCTCTTTACATTGAAGGTTGTTGGCAAAACAAACCCCTGACCCCTGGCCGGGCGCCCCTTTATTAAGGGGGAATCTCTGGATTGAAGATTATCGAATGCGAAGGAAATTCATTCTCCGTTTGCCAAGGGAACTTCTATAAATCATATTGGGAAAATGACAATCCGATACAACCCCCTAAGCCATGCACCCCTGTCTCCCTTTTTTACCTTAGGGGGAATCCCTGGATTGAAGATTATCGAATATGGGGAGGCCGGAACGGGCCCCTGCAATTGTATTCCCGACTCAACTCACTTTTACATATGACTTAGGTCATTTGGGGTTTAGGTGTTTACGATTAGATTCAGATCTGTTTATACAGCCTGGTGCTGCATGATAACATTTAACCTAAAGGAGCCTGGCTCACAAAATGATGAAAACCCGGATTATTTCTTTTTTGATGATGACCCTGCTGGCGGCCAGTACCTGTTTTTCCCAGGTTACCACTGCACAGCCGGAGCTCAGTGATGATGCTGTTTCAGATGAAGTGCTGGATGCGCTTATGCTCACGTGTTACGTTTGTCATAATCCACGGATCAGGTCCGAAAATGACATTATAGCTCCACCCCTGGTGGCTGTAAAGTATAAATACAAATCAGTATACACTCGTAAGGAAGATTTTGTAGACCGCATAGTCAGCTTTGTGATGGAGCCTACTAATGAGAAAGCGCTGCTAAGAGGTCCTGTGAAGCGCTTTGGTGTGATGCCTGAAATGCCCATGGATGAAGCACAGGTCCGGCGTATTGCATCCTATATTTATGATAATGTCATCGAGGAGCCGGCCTGGTTTCCAAAGCATTTTGAGGAGATGCATGGGGAGAAATGGCCGGGGCAACAGGGTTCCATGGATTAAATGTAAGTTTTGACAAAAAGATTAAAGGAAAACAAGGGTTTCATACAACCCCCTGTCCCCCTGGCCGGTCTCTTACTCTGAAGCTCTAGCGACAGTGTGGCGCCCCTTTTTTAAGGGGGAATCCCTGATTGGAAGGTTATCGAATGGGAAGGAAATTCATTCTCTTTTGATGTTTGGACAACCTCTCACCCGGCAGCTGGCGGGACCTCCCCTTGTCAGGGAAAAACCCCTCCGCCCTTTTTATGCACCGTAGTCCGGTGTAGGTGTACCCGGCAAACCCCTCAGTCCTGCGGACAGCTCCCCTGGTCAGGGGAGCAGAAGACACTGCAAAAATTATAAATACTTTGAAAATGGTTAGAGTGGATTAAAATTAATAACGCTAATCAACTCCCCTCCTGGTTTAGGCTTTATTACCAGGGACTTCCATAATCCTATTTATTAGAAAACTACCAATTTGAAGTGCTCCCTTGAGGTGGTCCGGCATTCCGGAGGTGGCAATGCTATTAAGTTAAGATCCAAACATAATTAATTGTCATTTCGAGGGACGAGAAATCTTACTCAAGTTTAACCAAAACTGTTTTGGATGAAGCTCTCTCCTCACGTACCAATGACGCATCTATGAAAGGCGCTGTATTTCAGGGCTTTACAAATTCGTCATCAGCCAATTTGTGGCCTCATCTAAAGAGGTTGGCCTCTCGAGATGACATTTCTTAACTTAATAACCTTACAAAAGGGAGTTGTCAGTAGGTTCAGGAGTTCTTGAGCTTGAAGTGTTCCATTTTAGCTTTCAGGTTTTCTACAATTTCGGTCACTTCCTTGGTACGGCGGTTGTATTCCGTCATCCCTGAGGAGAGCTCTGAGGATGAACTGGCTACTTCTTCAGTACCACTGGCTGTCTGCTCCGCGATCACCACCACAGACTCCGTGATGTTCACCACATTTTTGATGTCTTCCAGCTGTTTATCCACCCGCTTGCGGATCTCTTCTGACATCTGCAGGGTTTCAGTGGTGGAGCTCGTGATTATGGTGAATGCCTCAGACGCTGACTGGGTAGCCTCTTCCCCACTTTTCACGCTCTTTTTCATCATATCTATTGCTGAAGAAGTTGTGGTCATGTCCTTTTGTACGTCTACCACCAGCTGTTCGATCTCCTTGGCAGATTTTTTAGAGTCCTCGGCCAGCTTGCGGATCTCCTCGGCCACTACGGCAAACCCGCGTCCGGCGTCTCCTGCCTGAGCTGCTTCTATAGCGGCGTTGAGTGCCAGCAGGTTAGTTTGAGATGCGATTTCGGTGATCACACCCAGTACGCGTGAGATCTCCTTGGAGCGGTTGTTCAGGATCTGGATAGACCTGTCCGTATCATCAGAAAATGCCACAATGTCTTTCATGCTAAATCCTACCCTTTTGATCAATGTGAGTCCGTTTTCACTGTTGTCGGATCCTTCTTTGGCTGCCTGATTGATCTTTTGAGCCTGCTCTCCCATCTCGCGTGATGAACCCAGAATGCCCTCTACCAGATTGGATGACTCGTCCACCTTGGCTACCTGGCTCTGGGCGCCATGGCTCATCTGGGAGATGGCCGCAGCAATCTCGCCGGTGCTCACATTCATTTCTTCACTCGTAGCGGCCATTTCATGCGACGAGTTGCCGATCACGTCCACCTGGGAGGAAATATCGTTCAGCAGCTCAGAGAGGTTGTCGAGGGCCTGGTTCAGATTGTTTGTCAGGTTGTAAATATCCCCTTTAGCTTCTCCGGTGTACCGTAAAGACAGGTCTCCGTGAGCCATTCCATCTACAATGTGATTGATGCCATTAAAGGGCTTCATGATCGATTCAAACAATTCATTTATGTTTTCACCGAGCTCGCGCCATTCGCCGGTTTTTGTTTCCAGGTTGATGCGTGCCTGGAAGTTTCCGGACTCCACGGCCTCTTTGATCACTTCTTTGGTTTCCTGTACGGCAGCCTGCAGGTTACTGCTATGCAGCTGCAGTTCTTCATTTTGGGCTTTTACCTGCTCGGTAGATTCCTTGATCATCGCTTCCAGTTTGCGCTGGTTTTGACGCTCCTGGTTGATCTTATACCGGTATAAAAACACTACTCCGCCGGTTATCAGAATTGCTGCGATGGCCCGGAACCACCAGGTAGCCCAAAACGGAGGAACGATTGAGAGGTGGACCGTGGCAGGTGTTTCATTCCAGACTCCATCGTTATTAGCGGCTTTTACTTTAAATGTGTAATCTCCCGGGTCCAGGTCGGTGAATGAAACTACGCGTTGATTGCCGGCCATTACCCAGTCATCATTCAGGCCTTCCAGTTGATACTGGTACTGGTTGTTTTCCGACTGAGTATAGTTGATGGCGGTATATTCAAATGAGATGAAGTTTTGGTCATAATTGAGCGTTACTTCATCGGTAAACATGATGCTTTTTGATAAAACCGATTTTGGGCCAACCGGCACCTCCTCATTAAAAAGCTGGAATCCGGTGATGTATACCGGAGGCTTTATGGGATTAGCCGTAAGGTCAGCCGGATCAAAGAGGTTAAAGCCATTATTCCCCCCAAACACCAGCTCGCCTGTAGAAAGCTTCAGGCTGTTTCTTGGCATAAACTGGTTGCTTTGCAGTCCATCTTTCCGGGTGTAGTTTTCAAATGTCACAGCCTCCGGATCCATTTTGGAAAGCCCCTTGAAGGTGCTCAGCCAGAGATTGCCTGCGTCGTCTTCCAGGATGCCGGTGATGTTGTCGCTGGGCAGTCCGTCTGCCTGTCTGAATACTTTAAATGATTGGCTTTCAGGGATGTATAAATTGAGTCCTGCACCATTTGTTCCAACCCACATTCTCTCTTTTGAGTCGATGAGCATGCTAAAGAGCGAATTGCTGCTCAATGAGCCCTGAGCTTCGCCCTCCCGGAAATGGCGGAAGGTTTCTGTCTGCGGGTTAAAGACACTAAGCCCGTCGCTTTCTGTGGCAAAATAGATATTGCCGTTTTTATCTACTTCTACTTTGTTGATCCCGGATGCGCCGATTGAGTTGGGATCATTCGGGTCATGCTGATAGTTGGTAAAGTCATTCGTAGACCGGTTGTATTTGCTTATTCCTGCTCCCCAGGTAGCGATCCAGATATTTCCGTTTTGATCTTCATGAATGTCAAAGATGTGGTCTCCTGCCAGGCTTTTGGGGTTATCTTCATTGGCCCTGTACTTGATTATCTGCCCGGTTCCGGGGTTGTACCTGTTCAGCCCTCCAGCCCAGGTACCGATCCATAGTTCACCGTAGTTGTCCCACTCCAGCGCCAGAGTTTTGTCACTACTGAGTGAGTTTGGATTGTTGGGGTCATGCCGCAGGTGTCTGAAGGTGTTGGTTTGCCGGTTGTAGAAGTTAACACCACCGCCATCTACCGCCACGGTGAGGTTGCCTCTTGCATCCTCAGCATATCCGCCTACCGTATTGCCTGACAGGCTTCTGGGATCCAGCGGGTTGCTTTTGATGTGGTTAAACTTGTACATCCGCTCATCATACATGCAGGCTCCCCCCAGTCTCGTTCCCACCCAGAGTCTTCCATGGTTGTCAAAGTAAATTTCGTTGATGATGTTCCCGCTCAGGCTTTGATCGTTTCCCGGCTGGTGCCTGATGGTAGTAAAGCGATCTCCGCCCAGGTATTTTGCCAGCCCATTATCCGTACCTACCCAGGTGTTGCCATCGGGACTGGTAAGCACCTGGTAGACATAGTTGTTGGGCAGTGAATTAGGGTTGTTTTGGTCTTCCGTCAAAAAGACGACTTTTCCACTGTTGATATCAATCTGGCTAACTCCGGCAGTAAAATGACCAGCCCATACCCTATCCTGATCGTCTACATAGACCGAAATGATATTGGAGCTTTGTGTTTTGCCCTGTTTGCTGTAGTTGACGAAGGCTCCTTCTCTTTCCATCATAAAGAGACCCTCTCCTGTAGCTAACCAGAGCCTTCCTCTGCTGTCTTCACTGATGTCGGCTACAATGACGCTTAAAGTGGGATTTTCTTCAGAGGGCAACGGGTAAGTAGTGAAGGTGGTATCCTCATGATTATAGAACGTCAGACCCGCATAAGACCCCATCCAAAGACGACCCTTGCTGTCTGTAAATAGTTTACTGACCGTTACATCTTCATACGCTGCTTTGTCCGGATTTATGGAGATCCGCTCAAAAGTCTCTTTTTTTCGAATATACTTACACAGCCCCCTTGTCGTACCAACCCATAAATTTCCATCGGGACCTTCGGCAATTGCAGTTATACGGTTGTCCGGAAGGGTGGAAGAATCTCCCGGATCATTTTTGTAAACGGAAAATTCGTATCCGTTGTACTTGTTCAACCCATCATCTGTTCCAAACCACATAAACCCATGTTTATCCTGGTAGATGCAGGTGATGTTCTCATTGGAAAGACCTTGCTCGGTATTGAGTTGTTTAAACTTCAGGTTAGCGTTTTGTCCGAAAACGGCTGACCATGCGATCAGTAATAGGAATGGACTCAGGGTTTTCATAACGTTTAAGATTGGGGTGGAAAACATATATAATTAAGCGAAATAAAATCATCCTTTAAATTAATTCGGTGTTTAATCGTTAAACGTAGGTATTTAGGTTCTGAATAAGTATGAACATGGGATTAATTGCAGGGCTACTCGTGAAAAAACAGGTAAAGCCCGACCGGGCAGTTTTATCTCTCAAAAAAAAAAATGTAATTTTTTAAAGAATTAACCCAAAACCCCATGAGTCAGATACTTTTTGAAGATGAATTTGTTTGCTGCGAACTTGATAGCGAGCGTTCTATTATGAAACATACATGGAAAAAGAAACCCTCATCAGATGATTTCAGGTCTACCCTTCTGAAGGTACTGGATCAGTACAAAAAACACAAGTCGTCCTTTAATAACCTGAAGTGGCTGGCTGATACTGTGAAGCTCGGTGAGCTTTCTGAAAGTGACGAGACCTGGCTGGACGATGAATGGGATCCCCTGATTTTCAGGGATGCAGGGGTAAAAGTGCATGCCGTCATTTTAGGCTCGGATATTTTTGCGGATTACCCTATGGAAATGTTTAAGCTTTCATCTATCCAGAAAAACAGCGAGTTAGGCGTAGAGCTGGAGGTGTTTTCTACTGCAGATAAAGCATATGAGTGGCTGGAAAGTAGATAATTGGTCTTGAAGGAGCAATTATCATTAATTCAACTTCAGAATTTTTTCAATTTCTACCCCTATCTTCGTGTCAACGGCCATTAAAGCTTAACTATGAAAAAGATCGATGGACTGGGTCATCGTCCTGACCGTCATAAAGCATTTACCAGGGAGTTATTAGCAGAGGCTGAAGACGATGAGTTGAAGTTCATTGTAGAAGAAGCCGCCAGAGACCTCAGGACTCCTATTGCTTTGGTCTCTTTGGTGATGGAGCATATCCAGTATTTTAAAGCCCATTACGGATTGCCCGAAGATCTTAATCATTCGCGGGGCACGGATCGGGATATTTCCTTTTGCCAGTTTGTGGTTAATAATGAGTCTCCCCTGGTCGTAGAGGATGCGAGTAAAGATACCCGGTTGCCTCAGGCCGTGGTTGATGAGTATGGCATACGCTCTTACCTGGGTATGCCGATCATGGCAAATGATACCATAGTGGGTGCATTATGCGTCCTGGATACAAAACCACGAACGTTTTCTGATGAGGAGCAAAATAACCTGAGAAAGCTTGCCGGGTTGGTCAACATGCGGCTGGCTTCACTAAGCCAAAGGCGTAAAAGGTCGGGTTCTTCACTGATCCAGGAGACGGCATATCCTGCCCTAGCTGAGATAAAGAAGAGCCTGGTGCCTTTGAAATCAGCCCTTTCATCCGGTTATATGAGCACTGTAGAGGTGGGTACTTTTCTGAAAATGGTGGAGTATGCTCTGCATCACCCGGGGAGCTTTCAGGACCGGACAGTTGCCATGCAAAAGACCAAGGAAGCCCTGGAAGCAAGTCAAAGTCACTTGTATAATCTGGAAGTAAGCATCGAGGATATGGAAGACGCCCTGGATGCCCTCATTCATGTGTTTAATCCCGCCACGACCACCCTGCTTTCTGAAATTGCTGTCTCGGGACGCGAGCTGGCTCGTTACAACCTGGCCAAAAGTGGTGGCGCCTTTTTGCCAGACCTAAACTATGATCCATTAATTTCAATCCCTCGTCAGCTTGGAGTTTCCCTGGTAGCAACCACGTTATCCATGCTTTCCGGAGCATTGTTAAGAGAAGGGCTTACCGAAAAACTTCGGATGGATTCCGTACAGATGGGCTCATCTGCCGCTATTACCATTCGCAGCGATCAATTAAGTCACGATCGGATCAATGAGGTGGTACTTATTCAGAAAAATCATACAGGTGAGGATCCGGCTGTGGGGATCAGTGTAGCAGGAAATGTGATCAATCTCGTATTTTCCGTGGTACAGGTGAGGGCGGATTAGGTTGGGGGTTGCGAGTTGTAAGTTGCGAGGTTGAGGGTTGCGAAAATGTTGCGGGTTGGTTGATTCCTCCTGAAAACCCCCTCACCCGCTGGCGGGAGCTCCCCTGCGTAGACCCCTCCGCCTTTTATATTTATCCGTAGCTTACCTTTTCGCTAAAGCTTCGAGGTACGCAGTTAGCGAAGGTGTACGGACAAACCCCTCAGTCCTGCGGACAGCTCCCCTTCGAAGGGGAGCAGCATGTACTGCAAAGATTATAAAGTATCTAAAAATGGATGGAAGTAGCTACCAATCATACCGCAAACCAACTCCCCTCCTGTTTTAGGGCCTGTTTTAGGAGGGGTTGGGGGTGGTAATTCTGTTTTAGGAGGGGTGCCCGGCTTTGCCAGGTGAAAACCCCTCCGCCTTTTTATGCACCGTAACCTCCGGTGTAAGTGTACCAGGCAAACCCCTTGTGGAACCCCTCACCCGCCAGGCGGGAATACTGCAAAAATGATAAATCCTTTGATATATACTCCCTTGCTGCTTAATTGCAATTTGACAAAGTAGGGGCTTATTTTCTTTATTCATTGTAACTTAGGTATAATGAATCATAACAACATATTGTGGTACTTTCTGGGCGGGGTGTTACTGATTGCTCTCCTGGTAAAGACTGATCTGATCAGCCTGCAGCTAATTCCTGCGGGAGAAGCTGAAGGTGCTGAGGAAACGGCTGGAGGTCTGAGACACGGTCCTGTCAAGACCTACGATAAGTTTGGAAACCTTCATACCGTAGTGACCTACGATCATGGGGTAAAAGACGGAAAATCCTATGTCTATTACTCCAATGGCCAGGTGATGCTGGAGATGAATTATGAGCAAGGGAAGCGAGCCGGTGAATCAATCAAGTATTACAAAAACGGAAAGGTCTATGCGATCACTCCTTACGAGGATGATGAGCTAACCGGGATTCGTAAAACCTACTATCAAAACGGGCAGCTGAAAGGTGAAGTCCCCTACTACCGCGGTTATCCCGGTACGGGCCTCAAAGAATATTTTACCAACGGAACTCCCAAAGACCTGCCTCAGATTAAGCTGAAAGAAGCTATCCGTAATGGACGGAAGGTTTTGGTCATCGAAACACCCGATTGTAATAAAGTACGCTTTTACAAAGGATCACTTTACAATAACCGCTACCTGATCCCCGATCCGGATTATGTAACTGTTTTGCCCATGGCAAATAAAGAGTCTTACCTCGATCTTTCTGATGAAAAGGGACCGGTAAACCTGATCTGTGACTGTACTACCAAAGGGAGTCACCCGTATGTGACACGGTTGGTGTATGATGGGCAATGAAGCCCCTGAAATTTTACTATTTGAAGTTAAATGCTATATTTAACAAATGAAGAAACAAAAGAATCTAAAGGTTTTTAACTGGGTTGTTTACTCCGCTTTAGGAGGTCTCGCTCTGGCCTATGGTATCGGGTATGTGTGTGGATATCTTACCTGTATTTGAAGAAGGCTTAAGATATCTAATATTTTGGTATGCGGATAGTTACTCACTTTGCTTTCCGGTATAAATTTCATATCCCCAGGCAGGCAAGGTGAACTCCTCAGAACCAGAGAGGTCAACACTGCTTCGGCTTTTAAAGCTTTTGTAGCTGCCTGCATACAGGCTTTCTTTCAGTGAAAATTTAGCTGGTTTCGGTGAGCAGTTGAACAGGCCAAGTACGCGATTGCCCGCTTTTTCACGGTAGATTGCATTTATCTGAGTTGGGGCGGTGGTCTGTATGGGTAGCATTCGGGCGCCCCACTCCCCGTTCCACAGGGCTATGTTATCTTCTTTCAGTTTGTTGAGCCGGGCGTAAAGGGTGTTAAATGGGTGGTCGCCCCAGGAGATCTGGTCTTTTTCAAAAAAAGCAAGCGACCGGTTCAGGCCTACCTCCTGGCCGGAATAGATCAGGGGCATGCCTTCCACTATGTAGGAAAGTGCGGCATACATTTCAGCGCCTTTCCCAAACCTTTCAAATACAGTACCTTCCCACGAGTTTTTGTCATGGTTGGTGGTGTGTGGCATTCGGATTTCGCTCAGCTGTGTGCTGTTGATCTGCTTTGCGATGTAGGCGTTGATTGCCGTAGCGTTGGTTTCTCCCCGGGCAATGTCTACCATGGCTTCTTCCAGCTCCCAGGCATAGGTCATATCAAAAGCCAGATGCATGATCCGCTCTTCCCATTCGGCCAGCAGGAAAACCGGCTTCTCCCGATCCAGGCTGTACCGGACATCTACCCAGAAATCGATGGGTACATATCCGGCCACATCACATCGATATCCGTCTATATCAAAGTTTTTCACCCAGTAAAGCATGGATTCTTTCATGTAATCCCGCAGACCCTGTTGCTCGTAATCCAGAACGATCACATCTGACCAGTTCCAGCCAATTGGGGGGATAAAATCTCCTTTATGATCACGCAGGTACCAGTCCGGGTGTTCTTCCGTGAGCCAGTTGTCCCAGGCCGTATGGTTTGCCACCCAGTCAATGATCACTTTCATACCGGCGGCATGTACTGCATCCACCAGGTGGCGGAAATCTTCTTCCGTACCAAACTCCGGATTGATTTTTTGGTGATCTTTTACCGCATAATATGATCCCAGCGAGCCTTTGCGGTTCTTTTCACCTATGGGATGTACAGGCATAAGCCAAAGGATATCCACTCCCAGTTCTTTTAACCTGGGTATATGATTTTCGAAGGCTTTGAAGGTTCCCTCCGGCGTAAACTGGCGGATATTTACTTCGTATATCGTAGCGTTTTTGATCCATTCAGGGTGAGTTATCCGGGGTATTGCTGGTTTTTGGGGCATTTTACTCTTTTCTGATGTCATCGGCTGATTACATTGTAAAAGGGTAACAGCTATTAGAATGGTTAGGAGGTTCTTCATTTGTTTGATCTTCATAAAAGCAAGATAGAAAACGGCTCCTCATTTCTGAAATCTCTTTGGATTCTCCAGGTGTTGGGGTACAGGTTGTTGAACCGGTTACCCAGGTGATTGATCCACCCAAGAGGTGTTCCTTCGAAGGAAACCAGGTGAAAGCCTCTTTCCGGCGCTTCCAGCTCAAAGGGTTCTTTCATGAGATAATGCAGTGCCTGTTCATAGGTAAGGTTGAGGGCAGGCCAATGGGAGTTATCAATTATGTTACTCAATGCCAGCTCATGGGAAGGGACGAGCTTGTCCTTTTTGGTTTCACCGACAAGCACACCTGATTTTAGGATGTTTAAATGCTGTTTAAGGTATTCCATTTCTTTCTCAAACCGGCTGACAACAAGTTTGTTGTCCCAATCAAAAATAGTCGTTCGATCGGTATTTCTGATGCCTGCTATTTTATGCTTTTTGGGTTCGGGTCCTTTTTTTCTCTTTTTCTTCTTTGCGGGAGCCGGTTCCCAGCGATCAGGTCCTTCGGATTTTCGCACCACGAAAAAACAGTACCCCTCTCCTTTTACCATTCCGGGCAATAGCCTGAACCCTTTAAATCCGGACTGTTCGTATGGGCTGAGCGCACACTCTTTCGGAAAGCTTATGCTGACAGGTTCCACCTGGTAATTCCCTGTCAGCCAGTTAAGAACCTCTTCATTCTCCTGCTTATTGAATGTGCATGTGGAGTAGATTAGTATACCACCATAAGCCAGTGCATTCCAGGCATCTGTAAGGATGCGTTGCTGGCGTTCGAAGCATAAGCTCACATTTGCGCCGGACCATTCCTCTATTGCGCCCGGATCTTTTCGAAACATCCCTTCCCCGGAGCATGGTGCATCTACCACCATTACATCAAAAAAGCCTTCCGGGCCCGCAAAAAGCCGGGGATCGTTGCTGGTGACCAGGCAGTTGTCATTGCCCCATTTGGTTATGTTTTCCTGCAAAATGGACGCCCGTGACCTGATAACCTCATTGGCTACCAGCAGGTCATCTTCTTTCATCAGCGAAAGCAGATGTGTTGATTTTCCGCCGGGGGCGGCGCACAGGTCCAGGATTCGAATGGCTCCTTCTGGCCGGGATTGTTGAAAGACTTGTCCGAGGATCATGGAGCTGGCTTCCTGTACATAGTACCCTCCGGCATGGAGCATGGGATCTTTAGTGAAAACAGGCCGCTCCTCAAGGTAGTAACCGGTTTCACACCAGGGAACCTGTTGCAGCCCGGCAGGAGGTTGAGTCTTAGCCGTGTTGATACGGATGCTTACAGGCGCTGACTGGTCTTTCAGGTTTTCGAGCAGTTGTTGACTGGTGGTCTTATCAAATTGCTGCTGAACTGCTTGAATAAAATCGGGTGGTAGCTGTGTCAATCGTTTACTGATCTGATGAGGCAATTATAAAGGATGATTGGGAATAGTTGCACCCCCGGGCTGATTAATAGCTGCAAAAGTCTTCTTTTAGGTGAGTAATAAGCTAAGCTCTTTAGCCTGTTGGAAACAACTCCAACAGAGGCTCGGATGTGCAGTCGGCCGCCCTGGTTGGTCTTGTGCCCAATCAGAAGTCGTTAACTAACTGCATTGCCACCTTTATTAAGGGGAACCCATCATATTCTTATAGACTCCTACTGATTGGCGTGTTTATCCAATTGGTTATGAACTTTAACTGACTATCCCGAGCTTTTTGTAAAGCACCTTTTCACTGATTTGGGTGATCTCTCCCGGTTTTAAAGGAAAAAGGGACAGGTCTTCAATCCCTACGCGGATAAGTCTGAGCGTAGGGTGACCAATTTTAGCGGTCATCTTGCGTACCTGCCTGTTTTTTCCTTCTACGAGTCGTATTTCCAGCCATGTTCGCTCCGGATGTTTGGTGTAGTTGACGGATGGGTCACGTTTCGGAAGATCCGGGGGATTGATAATCCTCGCTTCACACGGTAATGTATGGTACAGCCCTTTTACATTGATTTCCAGGCCTTTTCGCATTTCTTTCAGGGCTTCCTCTGACGGCTCCCCTTCTACCTCTGCCCAATACGTCCGCTTGTGCTCATTTTTTGGGTTCAAAAGCGCTCCATTGAGTTTTTTGTCATTGGTGAGGATCAGTAACCCCTCACTATCCAGGTCCAGCCTGCCCACGGGATATACGTCTTTCTGAAGCTTAAAAATGCTTCCCAGGCCGGGGTTACCCTCTTCATCGGTAAACTGGCTCAGCACTTTGTAAGGCTTATAGATGATGAAATACTTCAGGTTTTTCGACATAGGCACAAAGGTTAAAAAATATTAAAAGAAGGGAGTTGGTTTACAGAAGTAATAAATTTAGAGTGAACTGTATCTGTGGATTCTGTGATCAAGATTTTTTTCTTTCTCATATCATTTAATTGCTTAACTCCTTTCCTGATGGCTCAGCAAACCATGGTTTATGGCAAGATACAAGATGCCAGCACTTTTGAGCCTGTTCCTTTTGCTCATGTAGCTACTTCAAAAAAAGGCACCGTTTCAAATCTTGAGGGTCAATTCAGAATCCCCGTAGACAAGGGAGATACCATCTACTTTTCTCATGTGAATTATGAACCTTATCAGCTGGCCATCCGTGAGCAGGATTCTCTGCTTATTTTTCTGGATCCCGGAGACATTCTTCTGGATGAAATAACCATTCGGAGTATCCCATCAGAGGAGAAATTCAAAAAAATGGTCTTAGAAACACAAATCACTGAAACAAAGTCTGAGGGAAATGCAATGAAGAATGTGGGAAATGCAAGAAAGTTAGTTCGTGCTGGGTTTGGGCCACCTACAGTGAGTAGTCCGGACAGCTACAAAGTGTATGTTGAGGGGCCTGAAGGGGTGAGCATTTTCTCCAGCAACCCTTCAAAAGGATTGTTTAAAGCATTCAGGAACTTGAAAAAGAAGCTTCCGGTCTTCCAGCCCTACCAGGAAATGTCAGACCTGCCTGACTTTAGGTTAAAAAGACAAAACCCTCCGGATAGTACCACTCTTTACGGTGAAAAAGAGGAGTAGCTGAAAGATCTTTTCTAGATTCACGCCTATGACCGTAGCAGAGAAGATCATACAGTTTAACGATTCACTGAAACCTCCGACCAAACTTCCCGGGGAGGTTATGGTAATGAATCCTTACAAGGATGAAAAAGCGCGTGAACTCTCTACCATTTTTTACCACAAATATTATGGAGACATGGATGAGCGGCATATTCTCTTTGGCATCAATCCGGGGAGGTTTGGTGGCGGGATCACCGGAGTCCCGTTTACTGATCCCATCAAGATGGAAGAGGACTGCAACATTCCCAACGATTTTGACAAGCGACCGGAGCTTTCTTCCAGGTTTATCTATGAGGTGGTACATGCTTATGGTGGGCCCGAAAGATTTTATGGTAAGTTTTTCATCTCAGCGGTATCTCCCCTGGGGTTCATCAAGGACGGCAAAAACCTGAACTATTACGATATTCCCGGCTGGAAAAAGCTTTTTGAAAAGTATGCTGTAGACCGGATCAGGGAACAGTTTAATTTTCCCATTAGCAGAAAGGTGGCCTATTGTATCGGTCAGGGGCAGAACCTGAAGTTTCTGGAATACCTGAATCAGGAATACAACCTGTTTGAAGCCATCAAAACCGTTCCCCACCCTCGCTGGGTGATGCAGTACCGGCTTAAACGGAAGGAGGAGTTTGTTCGGCAGTATTTGGGGGTGCTTGGGTGATTAGGTTATTAGGTGATTGGGTTACTGTTCTTTTAAATGAGTATGAAATTGAGGATCTGAAAATTATGGTTGGTTGCCTACTGCTTACTACCTCCTGCTCCTGCTTACTGCTACTGCCTATTGCCATTATATCACCCCTTCGGGGTTGTTTTGGTTCATGTGCCAGGAGCTATAGTTATTTCATCCCTTCGGGATTTTCTTTTTGCCTATTGATTCACTTTCTATTCTCTGTCGCTATTCTTTAATTTTTCGTCTCACGTCTATTGTCTTTTTTGCCTACTGCCTCCTGCTACTGCCTACTGCCTCCTGCTCCTACTTGCCTACTGCCTATTCCTCAGAAATACACCTCCATCCCATCGGTTAACCTGTCAATTTCCAGGTTTGGCTCATTGATCACTTCTGATCCCATGTGTGTGAGCATAAGTCTTTTCGTTTTGAAATCTTCCTTACGCTCCATAATGGTTTTATAGCTCAGGTGGCCTGGAGAATCGGTCAGGTAATTATTGCATTCTACTATGAACAGGTCTGTTTCATTTGCCAGGTCGATAAGCGAATCATTCCACTCCGTATCTCCCGAGAAAGCGAAGGCCTTATCTTTCCAGGTCAGCCTGATTCCATGCGGATTAGATGGTGGTGCATGAGTGACTTCACGAGCATAAATGGAAATTCCGTCATGAGAAAGCGCCTCTTTTGCATGATATTCCAGGTACCGGACACCCAGATCATCTATTACTTTACTGGTACCGGGATACAGGGCCTCCTGCAGTTGGTAAGCTTTTTCCCGAATTCCTTTGGGGCCTATGATGGTGAGGGGATGTTTACGGTCGTACTTGAAGGAGTTGGTAAGCATCAGAAAAGGTAGTCCTCCATAGTGATCACCATGAAAATGTGAAATAATGATGGTATTGATCTCACCAATGTTGACCCTGTGCTGACGCAATCGTACTAAAGTGGTAGCTCCACAATCGACCAGGATCATTTCGCCTTCCTCTTCCAGGAGAAACGAGGTATTAAACCGGCCTTCGGCGGCAAAGGCATCACCACAACCAAGTACTGTTAGTTTCATAGGTTTGACGTTTACATCGTAGTACTTAGCGAAGATAGGTTTTGTTCAACACGAAATGAACTCTCACCAAAAGGGGTTGGGAAATTAAATTTGTTTCTATTATTCAGAACAAAAGGAATCTATTTACGTTTGATCATGCAAAGTAGAAACAAATACCATGAAAGGAACAAATCTCGGTGAATTTGAAGAGTTGCTCTTGCTAATAGTGCTTATCCTCGAAGATGAGGCGTATGTACTAAGAATCCAGGAGGAAATAAAAAATCAGGTTGGTCGAAATACATCTATGGGTGCGCTACATTCCAGCCTTAGCCGTTTGGAAGATAAAGGCTTTCTTACTTCTGAAATGGGTGGAGCTACTACTGAGCGTGGAGGAAGACGCAAACGTATTTACCAGCTCTCCGCTGACGGTAAAATGGCCGTGAATCATGCCCGCGAAATGCGAGAATCATTATGGAAACAAGTTCCCAATTTTTCACTTGAGTTTTATGGCATCTAAGCTTCCACAATTAGCCGAACGGATCATTCGATTCTTCTGTAGAGAGTCGCTTCAGGAAGAAATTCTTGGAAACCTGGAAGAATACTGTCATCTGCATGCCAATAGCAGATTGAGGATCTGGATAGAAGTTTTGAAGTATCTCCGTCCCACTTTTTTTAAACCTATTCATCCCTTTAATCATCGATTTCACATGTTCAATTTCAACCCAAAACTGGCATTTCGCAACCTCCAAAAACAAGGAACAAATGCTGTGATCAATATTTTTGGTTTCACTGTAGGCCTTACCTGCGTGTTCTTTCTCTATTTCTATGTCTCGGAGGAGTTGCAGTACGACCGGTTTCACAGGGATTATGAATCCATCTACAGGGTGCTCAGATTGTCCAGTAATAATGGAAATGCTTACAAGATTGGTGTGACTTCAGGCCCTTATGCCAGGGCTTTGGAAAATGATTTTGGCGAAGACCGGGTAAAAACCATGAGAGCGCTCCCTTCCGAGGACCTGGTGGAGTATCAGGATCATCGGTTCTATGAAAAGGAGATCTTACTGGTTGATCCTGATTTTTTTACTTTCTTCTCCTTTCCGCTGAAATCGGGTGACCCAAAAACCGTATTAAAAAACCCCAATTCGGTTGTGCTGACTGAAACGATGGCTAAAAAGTACTTTAATAATGAAGATCCACTGGGTAAGCTTATTGAGGTAAGCGGACATTCTTTTGAGGTTACAGGGATCGTTGGTGAGTTACCCGATAAGTTCCATCTCGAGTTTGAGTTTCTCTTATCAATGGAGCTTGTGGACGATGAAGAGTGGATGAACAACTGGTGGAACAATGGCCTGATCACTTATGCTAAAATTGAAGATCCTCAGGATGCCGCTTATATTTTAGACCACTCTCAGGAGTTTATGGATAAGTATTTTGGAGAAGACTTTAAGCGAACCGGTGGAAAAATGGGACTTACTCTGGAGCCACTGGCCGATGTATACTTCAATAATGACACCCGCTACGATGAAGCCAAACACGGCGATATCAAGAATATACTGATCCTGTCCCTGGTGGCCGCAGCTATTCTTTTCATCGCTTGCTTCAACTACATGAACATGACCATTGCACTGGCTTTCAGGCGAAGTAAAGAGGTGGGCATTCGTAAGATCATGGGTGGAAGCAAGGTGCGGCTTATCCTTCAGTTTATAGGCGAGTCGCTAATGTTGATCCTCTTTTCCGTAGTACTTGCTGGTGGGTTGAGCCAGGTGCTTCTCCCCTTTCTAAATAGCACCTTTGGTCTTGAGGTCCAGTACCAATGGTCTGATCCCAACGTGTGCCTGTTCTTTATGGCCATAATTGCGCTGGTTGCGCTGGTGTCAGGGCTGTACCCGGCATTGCTGCTGAGCTCCTTTAAACCGCTTAGGATCATTAAGGGTAAGCTGTTTGACCAGCAGAAAAACATCTACTTGAGGAAAGGGCTCGTGATCACTCAGTTTGTTATTTCCATTTTTCTGGTAGCAGTGACCTTTTTAGTAGCCATCCAGATGCATTTTGTGGATAGCAAAAATCTTGGGTTTACAAAAGAGGAAATCGTGGTTTTGGACTTAAATAACCAGGAAAGCAGGGAAAAGATAGATGTGCTGAAAAAGAAGTTGGAACACTATCCTGATATCCTGGAGACTACAGCTATCAGCGGCGAACCAGGGGGCTTCCATGATGCTTCAACTATGGAAATCCTTGGTATGGACAAAAAGATAAGGTTCAGAACATTATTCGCTGATTACCAATACTTAAAGACTTTTGATGTTAACCTTTTGCAGGGGAGGGATTTTGATAAGAGCTATGGAGAAGACATGAACGGGGCTGTGATTTTGAACCAAAAAGCTTTGCATGAGCTAGGTATGACTGCTGAAGAAGTCTTAGGAAAAACCATCAGGGTGCCTATCTGGGACGATTACGAAAGAAAGGTTATAGGCATAGTAGAAGATTACCATTTCCAGTCATTGAAACAGCCTATTGAGCCTTTGGGTATCATGCTTGGAGGTCGGCCAAGAAAGCTTGCGATAAAACTCCAAACTAACACTATTCATGAAGGTACTGATCATATTACCTCTGTATGGAGTGAACTGATAGACGGCTACCCATGTATGTATAAGTTCCTCGATAACTCGCTTCATAACCTTTACCAGACAGAACAGAAACAACATGCTGTGTTCACATCTTTTTCGGTGATCTCATTGATCCTGGCAAGCTTAGGTATATTTGGGTTGGTTTCGTACTCTGCTCAAAGACGAAAAAAAGAGATCGGTATCCGGAAAGTGTTGGGTGCCTCTACCCGGCAGATCCTATCACTGTTTTCAAAAGAGTTTTTGATCTTAATTGGTATATCGTTTATCCTTTCCATCCCCCTTGTCTGGGTTTTCATTAATCGATGGCTGGAGGATTTCAGTTATCGAATCAACCCTGAAAACTATTGGTATGTCTATCTGATAAGCGGAGGTATTGCCCTGGTGATCGCTTTAGTGACGATCAGCTTTCGTTCAGTTAGAGTTGCAGCATCCAATCCGGTAGATAGCATCAGATACGAGTAAGGTCTGTTTCACTTTTTTGGAGCTGACACCACAATGGTATAGAAATTGTAATCCAGGGAGTATTCCGTTTCTGAAGCGAAATGGAAATCAATTTTGTCTAAATTTAGACCGTTATGAAAATTACTACCTGGATCTTCTTATTACTGCTTTGCGCCACCACAGTTGCCCAGGACCTCCAACTCATCGTGCCCCTGGGCCATTCCCGGCGCGTATCGGATATGGATGTTTCAGCCAATGGAGAATGGTTAGCTACCGTTGACGGTTCTGATCATGTCAAAATCTGGGACTACCCTACTGGTGAAGAAAAGTATCAGCTTCAGGGCCACAAGGGCCAGGTTACGCTCGTGGATTTTCACAAGAAAGAATCAAAACTGGTTTCAGCCGGATCAGATGGATCCGTTATTGTATGGTCTCCTGCCGGTAAGATCCTCCGGACCTTAGAGATTGCCCGTCCTGTTCTGGATGTTCAGTTTGTCAATGATGATCTAGTGGTTCTGACCGGGTCTACCTTAGATATCTGGTCAGCTCAGGATGGAAAACAGCGCTCATCCACGACGCTTAAGCGGTCAGCTTCCAGTTTGGCCATTTCCGGGTCTACAGCCTTTGTGGGATGTAAAAATGGAGAGGTGCTACAGGTTGATCTAACTCAGGCCAGCGTCGAAAATACCTATATGACCGGTGAATCAGAGATCGGCACCCTGGCAGCTTCACCTGATGAAGAGCTGTTGCTTGCGGGAAACAACGCCGGAAACCTACTGAGCATATACCGGGAAAGCGGTGAAATCAAAACAAAGAAGGCTTTCGAGATACGAAACTATAAAGTGCTGGTAGCTAATGATTTAATTTATACTGTCGGTAGAGATACTGAGAGGAATTTTAAGGTCTTTTCAAGAGAGCTCAACCCTCAGTCTGAGCCGTTTGCTTTTGAGGCCGATCCGGAATCAGAGGCATTTTCTTTTGGCTTAAGCGCTATGTCCCTGACGGACTCAACGCTGCTGATTGCGGATTATAACCAGGTAATTCGTGAGTGGGACCTGAAAAACAGGAAGTGGGTTGGCCGAACGTTCCGTGGGTTGGCAGCTCCCGTATACGATCTTGCGGTAAATTTTAATGAAAAGCAGCTTGCTGTTGCATCAGGACACGAGTTTGTAAAGATCATTGATCTTACGGCTGCTTCAGGGGATCTGCTCCTGGAAGATTATCCTCAGGGCACACGGTCCATCGATTTTCACCCGGTCAATCCCCTTATAGCTACCTACGGACTGGATGAAAGAATCCTGGTCAGGGACGTAATATCCAAACAGGCCGTTTTCACACTAAAAGCCAGGGGGGATTACTCCACTACTCCGATAGCATTTGACCCCACCGGACGCTACATCCTCAGAAAAAGCAGCAATGAGGCTTTTGACTTTTACGATTTTAAAGGGAAAAACCCACGTACCATCAAGGTTAAAAACGGGACTGACTTTCAGTTTTCCCCTGATGGAAGAAAGCTGTTTTTCAAACTAAGAGATGGCATTCAGATCTATGATCCCGTGACGGTAAAAGAGCTTGGAGAGCTTTCCATTCCAAATCTTCAGGATTTTACTTTTCACACGGATGGGTCGTTTTCAGTTTTGCTAAAAGATGATCTTACTCTTCAGAAATACGGTAAGGACCTGAAAAAAATAACCGAAACTACTTTACCACCCTCCGCTGCTTCAGATAAGGTATTTGCAATAGGTGATTACCAAATCGGCTATAGAAATTCCGTTTCCAGAGGCGCTCAGCCTGATTTTACACTCAAAGTGATCAGTCAAAAAGGAGAACTGGTGAGGCAACTCCCCGGGCACTCGGGATTTGTTACTGCTCTGGAGTCCGTCAAAGATCAGTTTCTTTTTACCTCTTCTTCGGATGGGCAAATTAAGATCTGGGATGTAGAGCATAAAGAGCCATACAAAGCTTCACTGATCCCCCTGGATGGTCCTGAATATGTGGTAACCACATCCATTGGTCTTTTTGATGCTACTCCTGAAGCGATGAAAAAGCTTCATTATGTGAAAGATGGAAATATCATTGCGCTGGAGCAGTTGAAAACGGAATATTATGAACCCAACCTGCTCTCCAAGATCCTCGGGTACAATGAAGAGCCTCTGAAGACCGTAGCAGCGATCTCTTCCCTGAACCTGTATCCGGAGCTGAACATCGCTCATCCGCTGAAAAATGAGGGAAAGCTCGGCATCAACCTGAGTGACAATGGTGGCGGGATCGGCCGTATTGTTATCCTGATCAATGGCAAGGAAGTATCCAGTGACGTAAGAGCGGCCAATACGCTTGAGGATCAGTCAAATATGGAGATTGATTATGCTATAGAGGGCCATCCGTTCTTATACAATGACCGGGTGAATAAAGTGACCATCAAAGCCTTTAACAAGGATGGTACTTTAAGCAGTGAAGCCAAAAGCATTTACTTGTTTGGTGAAGAGAAAGTGGTGGAGCAGCCGAAGCTCTTCGCACTGATAGCCGGGACGTCTGACTATGAAGGTGATGCGCTCGACCTTAAATATGCAGCAAAAGATGCCGCTGACTTTGCCAATGCCGTAGAGATGAGCGCTACCAAATACCTGGGACAGGAAAATGTGTCTGTTCACCTTTTAACTACAGATCAGGAGAAGTCTGCCTGGCCTACCAAAGAGAACATTTCTGCCATTTTCCAGCAATTCAGTAAAGAGGCCACTGCAAAAGACATCCTTCTGGTTTACCTATCGGGGCATGGTGTGAATCACTCTGGTGATCAGAGTGATTTTTACTACCTGACGAGTGCGGCAAGCAGCGGCGATATGAACAATACTGTATTACGGGAAAATGCGGCTGTTTCCAGTGCTGAGTTTACGGAATACATCAAGGCCGTACCGGCGCTTAAGCAGATCCTGGTAATAGATGCGTGTCATTCGGGACGCCTGGCCAGCTCTCTGGCCGCTACAAGGAGCGCCATGAGCTCAACCCAGATCCGGGCGCTGGAGCGTATGAAAGACCGTACAGGCATGTTTGTGCTTGCGGGTTCTGCAGCAGATGCAGTGAGCTATGAAACCACCCTCTTCGGACAGGGGCTCCTCACCTATTCATTGCTTTTTGGTATGAAAGGAGCTGCATTGAGAGATGATGGGTTTATTGATGTTTTGGAGTTGTTTCAGTTTGCAGCCAATAAGGTGCCCGAACTTGCGGAAGAAATAGGAGGTGTTCAAAAGCCTGAGCTCAGGCTGCCCGAAGATGGCAAAAGCTTTGATATAGGTCGGCTGGAGGATGCGGATCGTGACCGGATCATGTTAAAGGCCCCAAAGCCTGTCTTCGTACACAGCCGGTTCCAGGATCAGTCAGTGATTTACGATCATCTGGATATTAGTGATCTGCTGGATCAGAAGCTTTTGGAGTTGAGTAAAAAGAATGATCCGAAGCTTGTGTTTGTAGATGATAAAAGTTTTAGCGGAGCCTATACCGTACACGGACGCTATGAAGATACAGGTGGTTTAATTAAAGGGACAGTAACTGTTGAAAAGGATCAGCAGGAGGCCAGAACCTTTCAACTGGAGGCGGTGAACGCTGATGTGTTGACGGAGGAGATTGTAAAAGAAGT
Source organism: Marinoscillum sp. HNIBRBA16962 (assembly GCF_057801515.1). NCBI lineage: Bacteria > Pseudomonadati > Bacteroidota > Cytophagia > Cytophagales > Reichenbachiellaceae > Marinoscillum > Marinoscillum sp. HNIBRBA16962. The sequence continues at coordinate 3,022,724 of NZ_CM173603.1, forward strand.
CCTCACCATGATCACTGACAAATGACGCAGTTGCCGGATTCCGCACTTTCACAGGCGCTTAAGGTAGCATAGCAACCGCCATCTACCGTGCCATAAGGTGCATCGTTCGGGCAGCCTGTACATTCTTTGGTGTCATCCAGGTCCTCATCACAGGAGACGACTCCCAGAGTACCTGCGAAAAGCAAAAACAGAAATAGAAGAGATTTCATAATAGGTTAGTTTGGTGATCTAAAAAATCAGGTGCAAACCTCACAGTCGGTTCCTTCCGCCACCTCGCAATCATTTTGTGTTTCATAGCAGGCTTCTGACCCAAATACTGACCAGGGGGCATCAGCCTTACACCCTGCACAAGTCCCCACAACATCCTCATCCCCGCAGCCAGCGAAAAAAGCGGAAGCGATCAGAGCGCCTCCAAAGATCATCAATCTTAGTTTCTTTTTCATATTTATCCATTGATTTGGAATTCAAATCCCAAATATCATTCCAAACCAAAGCAGCAAGCTGAATTACATGGCTTTTCGGTCGTCTGAGGCTCTTTTCGCTTTCCCTTTGGCTTTTTCCATGGGTTTTTTGGCTGCCATGATCAGCTGTCCGGTGGCTTTTTCCAGCAGCTCTTCATTGCCCTTATATTCGTATCCGAGGGCTTTGAGATCATTGATGATCCGTCCGTACTCTTCTATCCGGGCTGTATGAAACATTTCACGGTCCTGAAGGTAGACTGCTTCAATGATTCGCAAGCTCCTTTTCAGGATGGCGTAGAGTTTGGTTTTTTCGTTTTCTTCTTCTTTAGGAAAGTTTTGAGTGTAGACCTCAGGGATCAACTCTTTGAGTCGTTCGAAATGGTCTTGCAGTGCTTTGTTTTTCTGAGTCATCAGGCAAAGGATTTTAAGGTTTTAATGAGTTCTGAAGCTATTTTATGGTCATTGTCGGGTGACAAGTCAATGTATTGATTGATGGCGTCTATGGCTTTCCTGTATTCTTTGAGTGAAATGAGGACCAACCCCAGATTATAATAGCTGTTGGGAAATTCAGGGTCTAACTCGATAGAGACCTCATAGTGTGTTTTTGCCAGTGCGAAATTGCCCATATCCGAATACACATTGGCCAGGTTATAATGCGCTTCGAAATGTCTGGGATTCAACTCCAGACATTTGGTGAGATAATCGATGCTTTTTGCCAGCTCCCCTTGCTGCGATTTTAAGATCCCCAGATTGCAATACGCATCTTCCTCACTTTCCTTGTTTTTGATGGCCAACAGGTAGTATTTCTCCGCTTCGGGATCTCCCTGCTCGTCCAGGGTAAGGGCTTCTCCGAAAAAACTGTCCGATTGAGGCAGGTTGACGATTCTGGCTTCTTTGATCTGCTGATTAAACAAGTTGAGCTGTCCGAAATCCTCAGGATCGGGCTTTCTTCTCCGCCGGGCCTTCTTGGGACCGAGTTTTTCCGGAGGGGTAACAGGAAATTTGACAACTCTGGCCATTTATTTAGCTTGCTTTCCTGGCTTTCTTTTTCTGGCTTTCTTTCTTATCAGCTGATTTAGCCTTTTCCATAGGCTTTTTCTCTGATTTTGCCTGTTCGATGCTTTGCTTTAAAGCAGTCATGATGTCCACTACTTCAGGCTCTTCCTCTGTAATAGATACAATCTCTTTGCCCTCTATTTTGCTTGTGATCATTTCTTTGAGAGCACCATTGTATTTATCCTCTAATTTAATGTCTTCAAACTTCTTTGTCATGCTGTCAATCAGGGTTTTTGCCATTTTGAGCTGCTCTTTGTTGGCTTCTACTTCCTGGTCCAGCTTAGGCACGGTCATGATGTCCCGCACTTCTTCCGGATATCTGAGCTTGTAGAGCAAAATCCCTTTTTTATGCGGAGTAAGCAGCACTACATTTTCCCGGTCTCTCAGCACTACCTTGCCTACGCCTACCTTGCCGGAATCCCGTAACGACTCACAGAGCAGCGAATAGGTTTGCGCAGCTACATCACCATCCGGTCCTGCAAAATATGGTGAGTCAAACAGTGTATGATGCACCTCGCTGGCATCTACAAACCCTTCGATCTCAATGACCTTGGTACTTTTTAACTTGACTTTTTCGAAATCCTCATTGTCCACGATCACAAACTGACCTGGTTCATACTGATACCCTTTTACTATGTCTTCCGCGCGCAGGACTTCTCCGGTAACCTTGTCTTTCTTCTCGTACTTTACCGGATTGTGAGTTTCTTTTGACAGAAGATTGAATTTAACAGACTGCTGGTTGTCTATGGCATTGTAGATACGGATGGGTATCGTAACCAGAGAAAACCGTATGTGACCTTTCCAGATTGCACGCATGATTAAGGAAGTTAACTTTATCCAAAGTTAACCAATTTTAAAGTAATAAAACAAGTATATAATGTTAAAATATTGCTAATCAAATGGTTGTGAATTTTATCTGTTGTTGTAAAAGCTCTCCCCTCTTTTATCTGCTTAGGTGTATTTAACATCAAAATACAATATTTCGTTTGTGCGCCGTTTTGTTATTTGTTGAACCAATAATTACCGTAATGAAAAACCTGATCTGCTTAATCGTACTACTTTCTTCCTATCTGGTCGGCGCTCAGAATTTGGGCGTTTTTGTCCAGGGCAATACCGGAACCGTACTCGCTTCAAATCCTCAAAGACCTTCGGATGGTCAGTTTGCTTATTCGATGGAAGAAGGCTTCGGAAGTGGCGTATCCTATCAATTGGAAATCAATCGCCTGCTTTCTCTTGATTATAGGCTGGGTTATTCGCAAAGAGGTTTCAGCGGAGCGACAGTGAGGGAAGAATCGTACTCCACTCCGGAACCAAACGGACCTGTTACCTTTCGGTATGTAACTTTTGAACAGGTGATGAAGCTCTTCATTCTTCAGGATGAGCTGTATGGCTTTTGGGGCTTGAGAAATGAGCGGCTGCTAAAGCATGACCTGCCTGATGAATGGGAAAACCCAAACGGATCGTCCGTAGAGGATCATATTTCAAGCGAATACTTGAGGAACTGGAACTTTGCCGGAATGGTTGGAGTCGGGTATCGTTACGACCGCCTTTTCTTTGAGGCAGGTTTTAGTCCAACGATCACTCCGTTATTAGAAAACGCTAATTCAGCATTAAGAAATAACTTCCTTTTTGCCAATATTGGTTTCAGGGTGTTGTAGGTTAACCCATCAAATCCAGCCGCAACTTTTTAAAAACACCGTCCCGGTAATGCTTATCCTTTGTGAGTTCGCTATACTCAACTTCACAGGGGAAATATTTAGAAAGCCAGATCGCAGGCTCTAGAGGCGTTTCCTCTATGGGTTTATCCGCACCTTTGTGGGGTTCCATAAGGTCTGTCAGCTCTTTTAATAAAGCATCCGAGTAGCCTGAACCTACTCCTCCCCGGTAGATGAGTTGGCCATCGTCATCTATTTCAGCCACCTGTAGTGAACCAAAAGATCGTTCCCGGTCTCCTTTTCCTTTAGTAAACCCTATGATATAACAATCCGCCAGGTTTTTGACTTTTACTTTATACCAGGTGTTTGACCGTTTGCCAGGGTAGTATTTACCATTTACCTCTTTGGCCATAATCCCTTCCACACCCATTTGCTTTGTGGCCTCAAAAAGCCCTTCACCATCCTCAATAGCCTCGCTGAGCCTGTAAGGGGTTCCTTTACGGAAGGAATCAGTGAGCCATTCTCTTCGGCGCAACCAGGGGTCGCTCAGCAGGGAGCGGCCATCCAGGTAAAGCACGTCAAACAGGTAGCAACAGGCCGGATTCTTTCTTACCTGATAATCCACTTCCATCTGTTTTTTGGTCATCAACCGCTTGATTACCTTGCGGAAGTCTGCTTTTCCCTCCTTGTCCAGGCAGACAATCTCAGCATCAAATATGCCATTGTTAACCCGGAAAACTTCTTCAGGGATATTGAGTTCAGGAAAGGAATCTGTGATGATGTTCATATTCCTGCTCCGGATGGTGAGTTCACCTTCGTTTAAGTGGATAATAACCCGGATCCCGTCCCATTTAACTTCATAGTGGTAATTTCCTTTCGGAGGCTTTTTGAGGGATTCTGCCATCATGGGTTGTACTTCCTGGGCCAGCAGGTTCTGCTGAGGCGTATCTACGCGCTCCAGGAGCCACTCTTTTCCTTTCATCAGGTGCATCCGGTATTCTGCATTGATCAGTGGGCTGGAGACGCGGAAATAGAATCCGTTTTTCTTTTCTTTAGTGATCTCATATCTTCCTGCGGCGTATATCCACATCATACCCCCTCCGTACTGACCTTTCGGGATCTCCGCCTCAAAGGATAAATACTCCAGGGGATGATCCTCTGTTTGTACAGCCAGTCTTTTCACTCCCGGGAAAGGGGGCAACCCTCGTGGCACTGCCCAGGATTTCAGGGTCCCGTCCTGCTCCAGACGCAGGTCATAGTGTAAATGTGACGCATGATGCCGCTGGATCACAAAACGATTGCCACTGCCGTCATCCTCAGGAATGTAAGGTTCGGGAGTTTTGGAGAAATCCCGCTTCTTTTCATAATCTGCAAGTTGTTCCGGCGATTTATGCCTGGGGTTTTCCGGATGCTCTTTGTGCCTGGTTTTTCTTTTTTCGTCGGTATGCAGAGGTACTGCCCATCCGCGTATTGCTTCCCAGGGATCGCCCTCATTAAGGACTTTTTCGAGCGTGGACTCAATATTCAGGTCCTTTGGGCTTTTTATAGCTGAAAGGTCTTCCCATGTAAGTGGTGTGGAAGCAGGCGCTCCTGCTCTTCCCCGCAGGCTGTAGGGGCTTACTATGGTCTGTGAGGTCCTGTTTCTAAACACATCGATCAGTACTCTTCCTTTTCTGGCTTCTTTGTTTAGGTGTAGCGTGGTGTTTTTATGTTTTTTGATAAATCCTTCAGCGATTTTTTTTGCGGTTTCAAAGCACTCATCAAAAGTATAGTTGGTTTCCAGAGGCGTAAGTAAGTGCAGCCCCTTCCCCCCTGTGGTCTTTACGAAAACGTGATAGTCATATCGCTCCAGCTCCTCTTTTAGTTTAAAAGCCAGGTCTTTTACCTCTTCAAAATCATCCTTTCCTTCAGGTGGATCCAGGTCATAAACGATGTAGTCTGGCTTGTCGGCATGTTGGGTAAAACTATGGATCTGGTGCAGTTCGAGGCAAGCCAGGTTAGCCAGCCAAACAAGCGTAGCTTCCTCCCGCGCTACGATGTACTCCTTTTTCCGTTCTTTTCCCAGCCGGATATAGTCGATCCAGTCAGGGGTCCAGTCCGGGCGGTTTTTTTGGAAGAACTGCTCACCGTAGATCCCATCCGGGAAACGCACCAATGAAAGCGGACGACCTTTGATGTGGTTGAGTATGGTTGGAGCCAGCTTTAGATAGTACTCAATGACCTGGGCCTTAGGGATGCCATCATCCGGGTACAGGATCTTATCGAGGTTTGAGAGCTCTAGTTTTTGCTTTCCGACTTCTACATGAACTTTCTGTTTGGCCATGGAGAGAAACTAATGGATTGTTGAAAGATTTATATCTTTAATTATGACGATTGATGAATTAAATGATAAGATAAAACGAATGAGAGTAGTTACGGATGCCAAATTGAAATATTTGAGGGATCACTCAAAATTACACGATCAGGCGTTTGAAGAATTGAAGGAAGTCGACGATGAGGAGCTGCATCTTATTTACAATAAAATCCGTGAGCTTGATGAACGGATGAACAGGAATGGACTCCACTAGAGTTTTGTCAAAGATAAAATGTCAACTTCCCGCGCACCCCTAACCCCTAAAGGGGCAATCTTGCGCACTGTCTCTTTATTTCAGCGGGTTTACAAAAAACTCTTTTTTCATGAACACCACTAGCTGTGGCTCCCACCTACACCTATAACTCTATTAAGTTAAGCCCTCGAAAGTCATTCCGGAGGAATCTATGCTCATTAGTCTTCCAAATATGATAGATCCTTTCAGGATGACTTGCATTGGCACCTTCGGGAACGACAGACCCCTCAAGGGAGCACGACACCAGAAGCGATCTTGTCAAATTTCATACGGAGACTGAAGTCCTAATTTGGTAAGCGTATTCATTTTTTTTATCAGGTAATCAGCCTGACGTGGAGCGAAGGTTTCGTCATCTTGTTTTGTGAAGAAGTAGATCTCGGAAATTCCCTGGTCTATCCAGTTTTTTAGCCGCTCCGCCCATGCATCCAGGCGTGTGTGGTTAGTGGGGTGCTCCTGGTAGCCGGCAAAGCGTACGAACACCTTATCATTGCTAAATCGCTGATGGATAATCCCCCGGTTCATAGCTGTATCGGTGATTACGGCAGTTTTGTTGTATTCACGGAGCATAGCAAACAGCTCATCAAAAGCTTCCCCCTCGTACCATTCCTGATGTCTGAGCTCCAGAGCCATGGGGAAATCTTTAGGAATATGATCCACAAAGGCTTTCACCCTGTCAAACCACTTAGGCCCGAAATTTTCAGGCATTTGAAGAAAGGTCATACCGAGGTTTTCACCAAACCCCATACACATCTCCACAAAATAGTCGGTAAGCTCGTAGACTTCTTCTTTGAGTCGCTTGATGTGGCTGATATTGCGGTTAAATTTTGGGCAGAACTTAAAATCCTTTCCCCGGGCAGCATCTGCCCAATTTTGCATGGATGCTTTCTTAATATTGTAAAAGGTACTGTTGAGTTCAATGGAGCTCATTCTACTGATGTACTCCTGCAAAAAATCCTTCTTTTTGGTCCCTTCCGGGTACAGATCGCCCACCCAGGCATCGTGTGACCAGACGCTGCAACCTACGTACATCCGGGTAGTTCCTCCGGGTTTTACCACAGAGGCATTTGAGGGGTGATCCGGGGGCAAACCCAGATCGAGTTTATCCAGATCGTCTAAATTTTCCGGTGCTCCGAATTTCATACATACTCAAGATGCGAAGTTTCGTTGAAAATTTCAACAGAAAATTGACTTCCCGTGTAATTTACCACGTACAGACCGGTATTTGTATGCTTAAAATGGTCCATTTGATTAAATGGATAGTTGAGCATCCAGCATAACATAATGCGCATGGCTCTCCCATGCGTACATATCAGTACGTTTTTTTCATCGGGCCTCGAGAGGATCAGGTTCATGGCTGTCTTTTGTCTTTCAGCTACTTCAAGAGGGTTTTCGCCTCCTTCTATCTTTATTTCGTAGTTGCCCTGTCTCCATTCCTCACATATCTGCTGATAAGCCGTAGAAGTTTCCGGAGTGAATGCGACGCCTTCCTGAATACCCCAGCTGATCTCTCTTAATCCCTCGAGTTTTTCATAAGGAATACCTTGCCTGATGAATTTTGTGATGGTTTGTTCCGTACGAATCAGGTTAGAAAGATAGATCTTGTCGAATGGATGATCCTTATAGTTTCGATAAAACGCTTCCGCCTGCTCCTCACCCGTATCATTTAGCGGAGCGTCAATTCCGCTCCCCTGTACCATGCCTTTCCTGTTGTATTCTGTTTGTCCGTGTCTTAGGATATATAGTTTTTTCAAAAAACTGTGATTTGAGTTACAAAAAAACAGCCTCAAACTTAGGACTTATTTTAGCATGAGTTCAATAATTGATTTATCGATTTGCAATTTCAATGCTATTCGCCTCAAAAAATGCATGTCATCAAGGTCAATTTGATGGTTTTGACGGTACAAACATATCAGGTCCCATAAGATCTCCACCTTTTGTTCGGCAGGCATCATTTGAAGTTTACGTTCCACTCTTGCTCTTATTACGCTCGATTCCACCATTTAAAATTAAAAGCATGATTATTTTTTTCAGGGTTCTTTCGACGATTGGATTGGAATTTGTGTTTTTTGGTAGCTTTCCGTTTAGATTTACGGCCAAATAATTAATACATGTTTCCGGAAGGCATCACCCCCCAGTCGCTAAACGATTTTTGTGCCAACAGCATGGTTTCATTTCTGGACATTCAGTTTACGGAAGTAGGCACGGATTACCTGAAGGCTACTATGCCCGTAAATGACAAAACCAGACAACCACTCGGCTTGTTACATGGGGGAGCTTCGGTTGTTCTGGCTGAGTCCCTGGGCAGTGTAGCCGCCAGTATTTTGCTGGATAACCGGCACTATGCTGTAGGATTGGAAATCAACGCCAATCACATCAGATCTGTAAAAAAAGGAGTTGTTACGGGTATTGCTCGTCCCGTACACGTAGGAAAGAGTACTCAGGTGTGGAATATTGATATTAAAAACGAGCAGGATAAGCTGGTGGCAACAAGCCGGATCACTATGGCAATATTGGAAAGAAATAAATAAATGCAGTATAAAGCAGAGCAGGAATTACCTGAATTAGAGACCTCACAAAAGGCATTTGATTTTATAAAACAAGCCCTGGATAGCCCATATGACGTGGCGGTATGGAGACTTCCTAACGAGGACAAAATTTATGCCCTGATTGATATCACTCAGGATTACAAAACCGGGGATATTGAAGATCTTACCAGGTGCTTTGTGATCAATAAATACAGCGACAGTCACCCTCCTGCTCCGACGGTTTTGCAGGGAGATATTATCATCACGATAGCGCCGGACCAAAAGCCAGACGTGGCAGTAAGTCCTACCCTTTCTTCATCATCATTAGAAGCTTTTCAGGAGAATGTCAGGAAATCAAATGCCTCGGCAAGTGTTGTTTCGGGTTCTTCGAAGAACAGTCAAAACATCTTTGAAAAGAAGGTGGTCGAGGCAGTAAACCAGATCAAGGAAGGAAAGGCGCGGAAAATTGTCTTATCAAGGTTTGAAGATCATGACTTGCCGGAACACTTTGAAGTTGTTGATCTTTTTGATGAGTTGTGCAGGGTCTATCCAAATGCGTTTTGTCACGTAACCAGCACTGCTTATGGTACCTGGATTGGAGCTACGCCAGAGCGGCTGATAGCCATAGACCAAAACAGGTATTTCTTCACAGATTCCCTGGCGGGTACACAGCTTCTGAAGTCAGAGGATCTCCTGTCTCAGGTAGCCTGGACACAAAAGGAGATCGAGGAACAGGCCATGGTGAGTCGCTACATCATCGATTGTTTTAAGCGAATACGGCTAAGGGAATTTGACGAATTGGGACCTAAAACGGTAAAAGCGGGTAACCTTGCTCATCTGAAAACAGCGTTTAAAGTAGATATGGAAGCAACAAACAGCCCCAGGCTGGGTAGCACCATGCTGGAGTTACTCCATCCTACGTCTGCGGTATGCGGATATCCGCTGGATACCGTTAATCAGTTTATTTCAGCTACGGAAGGTTATGACCGGGAGCTTTACGCAGGATTTTTAGGGCCGGTAGGTTTTGAGGGCAATACAAGGCTTTTTGTGAATCTGCGGTGCATGAAGATCCAGGGAAAAACGGCTCGCCTTTATGCCGGAGCGGGCATTACCGAGGACTCGATACCGGAGAAGGAATATGCGGAGACCCAATTCAAATTGCAAACCCTACTGAACGTGCTGAAGAAATGATGCACCAGGCTATTTTCGATACTTCCAGGATCTTTTCAGAAAAGGGAATTCGTAAAGTGGTATTGTCTCCGGGTTCCCGAAATGCACCCCTGACCATCAGTTTTGCCCGTAATAAGGATATACAGGTTTACAACATCATTGATGAGCGTTCTGCAGGTTTTATAGCCCTCGGGATGGCTCAAAAAAGCGGTGAGCCTGTGGTGTTGTGCTGCACATCCGGTACGGCCATGCTCAATTTTGCTCCGGCAGTGGCTGAGGCGTATTACCAGGAGATCCCTCTGATTGTATTATCAGCAGATCGTCCTCCGGAGTGGCAGGGTCAACGAGACGGACAAACGATACAGCAGCCCGGCGCACTTCATAATTTCGTAAAAAAGACCTTCGAGCTGCCAGCTCAGCTTTCCGGTCCTGAAGAGACCTGGGAGTACACGCGCAAACTCAATGAAGCTATCAACCTGGCGAATATTACCCCAAAAGGTCCTGTTCACATAAATATTCCATTCAGGGAGCCGTTTTACCCGGCCAGGGACCAGAAGCTCAAATTTAGTGATAAGGTTCACCTCATTGAACCGCTTAATGCTGAAAGTCAGGTGGATTTTAAAGCGCTTATCCCCCTCTGGAAGCAGTACAATAAACGGATGATCATTTGCGGTCAGCACCACCCTGATGCGGCACTGAGCAAAGCACTGAAAGGATTGAGCAAGCAGGCGGTAGTGGTATCAGATGTGATAGCAAACACCGGAGTACATGCTGTAAGTCATCATGATCTTTTCCTGGCGGGCAATTCAGAGCAGCTGCTGGAAAGTTTGAGACCTGAATTGATCGTATCTTATGGAAAGTCAGTCATCTCAAAAAGCCTGAAACTGTACCTACGCAAATACCCCGCTTCGGAACATTGGCATTTTGATGAAGGCATGGTCCATGCAGATCCGTTTAAGAGCATGTCCAGGATCATCCAGAGTCGACCACATGGGTTTTTCGAATCTTTGAGTGACACGGAGGATTCGGTTGATGAGTTCAGCCGGCAGCTCAGGGATAATTTTATCCAAAACTGGAAAGTAGAAGAACAAAAGACCAACAGATCACTGAATCGGATTTTGAAAAATGCAGAGTTTTCGGAATTTGGTGCGTTTAGTGAAGTGATGCATGTACTCCCCGGAGACATTGACCTTCATCTCGCAAATAGCATGCCTGTAAGGTTTGCAAATTTCATACAGGGATTAGCTCCTAAAACAGCTGTTTTTTGTAACCGGGGTACCAGTGGAATAGACGGGACAAATGGGACTGCCGTGGGTAATGCCTTAGTGGGTGGAAGGACCACCGTACTGCTTACCGGCGATCTGAGTTTTTTCTATGATCGCAATGCTTTCTTTCATCATTATGACCTGAATAACCTTAAGATCATCGTATTTAACAATGGAGGCGGAGGTATATTTCGTCTGATCAATGGTCCTTCCCAGCTTCCCGAGCTGGAGCAGCACTTTGAAACCAGGCATAACCATTCTGCAAAGTTCACAGCTATGGAGTATGGCTTTGATTACTTTAGAGTAGATGATACCAACAGCCTTTCAAAAGCACTGAGTAAAACCTTTAGTAAGGATAATGCGCCAAAACTCATTGAAATATTCACTGACCCTGATATCAATAAGCAGGTTTACCAGGAAGTGAAGAAAGGGATCGCTGATTAATTACAACTCTCTCCGGCCAGCGTATAAGTGCTGCCATTTTGATCCAGCTGAAGCTTAAATGTTTCCGCTATGATCCCCACCACTTCATCAGCAGATTTTTCTTTAAATGACGCTGTGAGTTTGCAGTTTTGCAGTGCCGGATTGTCGAATGCGAGTTTGACATTATACACATCTTCTATCACTGAAGAAACTTCTCTGAGTGAGCTTCGTCGGAAAGTGATGATCTCAGTTTTCCAGGCGAGGTAATTTTCGTCATTGATCTTTCGCTTTCGGATACCCTGTTTTCCGATCTCCAACTCTCCCATTTCTCCTCTTTCCAGCTTTATCTTTAATGATTGGCCTGAAAACACTTCCGGGTTCTGGCTTAGCGACACAGAACCACTATTGACCATAACCTCTGTTACAGGTGTATCTTCATAGCTTTTCACTACAAATGATGTCCCCGTCACTTCTACAAGCGCACCTCTTGTTTTTACTATGAAGGGTCTGTTTTTATCTCTGTCCACTTCAAAATATGCTTTGCCTGAAAGGGTTACTTCCCGGGTTTCTTCAAATGCACCTATCGTGAGAATTCCGCCGCGCTGAACGGTTACTTTACTACCATCAGGCAGACTAAATGTGGTTTTTTCGGCCAGCAACTGACCGTACGGCTGCTCAGAAGTAACTGTAAGTATGGTAAAGATCAGCCCTATAGCCACAATAAGCATCGCAGCTATTCTGAAAAGCTTTTGATTCCAGAGAGGAACTACTTTTACGGGGCTGTTTTCCTCCGTATTGTCTTCTCCCTCTCCCATGATGGCGGAAAACACTGACTGATCGGGCTGATCAATATTGCTTTCTATCCACGCTTTTTTATAAGCTAAAAAGGATCGGGCATTTTCTTCACTGGCTCCTCTCCACTGTTCTATCTCTTCTTTTTCCTTCTCTGAGGTTTCTCCTGAAAAGTATTTTGCTAATAGTTCTTCCATTTCAATCTTTAACTCTTACTCTTAAACACCTAACGTCTGTTTTGCCCCTACTGAATTTCATTAAAAATCATCATTTTTTGGATCGTAGTTTATGGGCATCAGGTCAGCTGTCCTTTCCCAGGACCAGTAGCCAAGGCGAACGATATCTTCCGGGCTTTCTACCTGTCCGTTGCTGAACAAAATTACCTGATTTTTCAATAGTTCCACTACAGAAACCTGAACTCCGGGCTCGTTGTTGGGTTTACTATAATTTAAAAGCTCGTCACCGGTAGAATTTTCGATCCTGTGCAGGTATTCAAGATACTCCGGGCTTTCAGTTTCTTTCAGGTAATGCACTGTGAGTGTGCTGTCAAATGCTAAAACCCAGTTATACCCATGCTCATCTTTTTTGATCAGGTCATCTCTTTTGGCTTCTACATAGGTGTTATTTCCAATGAAAAAGGTTCGGAAACCTTCTCTTCTATGTTTGTCAGCTATCAGGGATCTGAAAAAGTGTGTGGATGATCCTTCATAAGTGATCTTCCTGTTTCGTTTCCATCGTCTTTTTACCCGCCTGTTTCGGTAATCCATATTTTCAAAGCGTGCCCTGATATGAAACCGGGTGACGGATCTGAGCTTTTCGAATGACTCTATCTGGCAGCTGATTAAATAACCCAAAGTCCTGTTCTCAATAATCAGGGGTTCCTCAACATAGGCTTTTAGCCGGTCTTCTTTTTTATCATAGGTAAAGTTTAAAATCTCAGGATTCAGGATCTTGCACCGGGATGCATTGTATGAATATCCGATAAATTCCGTTTCAAATGTTCGGTAATGTGTTCTCCATTCGGAACTATCCACAAGGGGCTTTGAGATGATCTCCAAAGAAGGCAGTTCCTGTGTTTTCAACTTCAGGAAGGAGTTCAGCACGTACGTATTACCATCATAAGCTTTGATCTGATAGGCATTTGTTTCATAGCCTACGTGCGAGATCACCAGCTGATGTGTGCCCGGAGGAACCTCCCGGATGGTATAATTTCCGTTTTTATCGGTGACACCCCCAATGGTGGTACCGTTCAAAAAGACATTGGCCCCTACCACCGGTTCGTCATCATCCTGATGTCTCACCCAGCCTTTCAGCGTACTTTTTTTATTTCCATCATTGATAACCTTGTAGGAAAAATCTTGGGGGAGTTTCCTGATGATTATCTGATCGTCTTCTTTGAGGTATTCCAGCTTCGTACCGATAAGGAGCAGCGATACCAGGGAGTCAATGTGAATAGCACTTCTTTTGAGCGTATAAAGGCTCCCTTCAGGAATGGCATCAGCATTGTAAGAAAAGAAATAGCCGGTTTTGTAAGTAATGCTGTCCAGGATAACCTCAAGGGGCTGATCTTTAAAGTCTACTGATAAATGAGATCTGGTCTCCTGACAAAAACCAGTAAGGCTGGCGATCAGAAGAAAAGTAATAAGCCATACCCTGCTCATACTATGTGTTTAAATCGCTCAATTTCTCGCGAAGTACTTTCAGCGCTTTACCCATCTGAACTTCCACCGTTTTGATGGAGATATCCAGGTGCTCAGCTATCTCTTTGTACTTCAGTCCTTCAAACCTACTCAATTTAAAGATTTCGGCACATCGGGGTGGTAAATTATTGATTTCGTGCATCACACGGTCCTGCAGGTCTTCCTGGGATCCTTCACTAGGATGATCAGAAGAAGCCTCTTCCATAAAAGTGATGACATATTGGCGGTAAGAGTCCTTCACTTTCTGGTGTTTCAGATAGTTGAGGCTGGTGTTGTGAACAGAACGGAACAGGTAACTTTTAATGGAAGAGTCCGGGGCCAGAGAATCGCATTTTTCCCAGAATTTCACAAAGACATCCTGAACAACTTCTTCTGCTTCTTCTACTTCATCCAGAAACCGCAGCGCATAAGATTTTAATAAACCATAGTGATTGTTAAAAACTAGTTCAAAGGCCCTCTTATCTTTGTTGCGCAGGCGCTCCACCAATACTTGCTCAGTGTCTTGCAAAATTTCAGTTGGGATTAATGATATTGAACATAAAAAATCAAAAGCTGACTCCAGCAGACCTTGAATCCGGAAAATTTAGTGAAAATAAATTTTCCGAGAATGATCTTAAAGTGATAAAGCTAGCAAAAGCATGGCTTTCAGGGCAGAAAAAATTCACCATTAACACTTCTGGCTCTACAGGTAAGCCAAAAAAGATCGTGTTAACCCGGAAAACACTGGAGTATAGCACGAAAACCAGCATGTCCGTGCTGGACCCCCACAGTCAATTTACAAGTGCCCTGTTATGCATCAACCCGGATTATATTGGAGGAATGATGGTTGTGATCAGGGCTTTGGTCTATGGTCTGGAACTGACAGTGGTCGAACCATCATCCCGGCCAGCTTCATTCATGGGTGGTCAGCGGTTTGACCTGGTTTCCATGGTTCCGCTTCAGGTGCAATCTATCCTGGAGGATAACCCGGGAAACCTCTCCCAATTTCGTGTGGTACTGATCGGTGGCGCACCTTTGAATAAAAAATACCTGCCGGATATCGGGAAACAGGACAATACTAAAGTCTATCAAACCTATGGTATGACTGAAACAGCATCCCATATCGCCCTGGATGACCTTTCGAAGGAGGATAGAATTTTTTGCACAATGGGTGATGTGAGGATCGCGCAGGATGAAAGAAACTGCCTGCGGCTGTGTGGAACAGTCACTGAAAACAGATGGATTCAAACGAATGATATCGTTGAGCTGGTAGCAGAAGATAAATTCCGGTGGCTTGGCAGAGCGGATTTTGTGATCAACTCCGGTGGCTTCAAGGTACATCCTGAGCGGGTAGAAGCTCATCTCAGCTCGCAGCTCAGGGAGCGGTTTATTATTACAGGGTTGCCGCATCCCACTTTGGGGCAGCAGGTCACATTGGTGATTGAAGGAAATGAAACCGGACCAGCTTTAAACTTTGATGGTTTGCACCCCTATGAGCAACCCAAAAAGATCATCTTTTTACCCAAATTTGCAGTCACAGGTTCCGGGAAAATTGATCGTTTAAAAACAAAAAATCTCATTCACTCATGAAGGCTTCCATTTCTTATCAGACACTTCAGGTACCGCCACCTTTTTCTTTTGCTTATACGCTGGATTTGCAGCTGGGAGCAAGTGGGTTAAAAGTGGATTTTCAGCTGGAGTACCTGAACCGTGATACAGTCACCGAAGAGGAGATCCTGAACGAAGGCTTCAGTCCAAATGATGACTTTGCCTGGAAAGGGGAGCTGGGTTCTTCCTGGGTAGAGCATTTAAAGCCCCTGTTGGAGTCTTTTCGACTAGGAAAACCGGGAGATAACGATCCTTTCTGGATACATATACAAACAAATAAACAAGAAGGAAACGTAAAAGACTTTGAAACCTGGGACTTCCTTCTACAGGAATTGATTCAGGCTATCTATGAGAAAGCTGATGTGGAAATGCCGCTGAAAATCAGGTTCATTCACAGGCTGAATGGAAAATCAACATTTTACGAATTAGAAGGGTCCTTTACAGACCGGACCTGTAAAGTGAATGAAAAGACTATCCCCTGGGAGGTTATGCAAACGCTCATGAGTGAACTTTACTCACTGGATTTTCATGACGGATTTGAGCAAAAACCTGGAAAAGATGGACTTTGGGTGGACCCTGATGGGCTTTCCGGTTACCAGCGGGTGGTGGATATGGATACGAAGCATGGGGCTAAAGTGGAGAAAACCCTTCTCAGTATCCTGAGTGGGTAAAACTTGTTTTTAATTACACAAATACCTAAATTATATGTTTATACATTAAAGTATTTGTAAAACCACAACCAGAAACTTACCATGAAAAACTTAGGATTTGTTGGTAAACTGCTCTATGCATTACCGTTAGCAATGTTTGGATTTTTCCATTTTATGGGTGCCTCCAGTATGACAGGCATGGTGCCGTCATTTTTACCGGCTCCCATATTTTGGGTTTATCTCACCGGTTTAGCGCTGGTACTGGCAGCAATTGCTATTATCATAGGTAAACAAGCCAAACTGGCCACTATGTTGCTTGGCGTCATGCTGTTGCTGTTTGCACTGCTGATTCATCTCAGTGGTTTTTTAAACGGAGATCAATTATCCACTTCCATGTTTCTGAAAGATACTGCATTAGCTGGTGCAGCATTCTTTATGAGTGGCCATCTCAAAAATTAGAATAAAGTATAATTGCCCCCTTTTCTGAATGCATTTACGTTCAAAGGGGGCATTTCTTTGTCCTTGAAGTATTTCTTAAATGATTTCGTGAAAAGCTGATCGATCATTTCAGCATAAGCTCCATCACCTCTCAGCCTTCTGCCCCACTCTGTATCATTTACCCTTCCACCGTGCATTGCTTTGATCTGATTGCTTACTTTCTCCGCCCTGTCCGGAAAAGTCTTGTGTAGCCAGTCGTCAAACAACTCTCCTACCTGACCATTTAACCTTACCACGGTATATCCTGCTGCAAGCGCTCCCTGTTCGGAAGCCTGTCTTAAGACTTCCGGGATTTCATGGTGGTTCAACCCGGGAATGATCGGAGCATTCATCACTCCCGTAGGAATATTCTTTGATGAAAGTGCTTCTATGGCCTCAAGCTTTTTGCGGTAACTGGCAGTACGCGGTTCCAGAACGCTCCTTAGTTTTTCATCCAGAGAAGTAATCGAGAAATAGACATGGACCAGTGAGTCTTTAGCCAGGTCCTGAAGCAAGTCAATATCACGAAGGACCAAAGCATTTTTCGTGATGATGCTTACCGGATTTTTGTATTTCAGCAGTACCTGCAGCACACTCCTTGTGAGTTTTAGCTTTTTCTCAACCGGCTGATAACAGTCCGTATTTCCGGAGAGCATAATGGGCTGTACTTTCCACGTGCGTTTCAGTAGCTGACTTTCCAGGTTTTGAGCTACATTTTCCTTTGCAATGATCTTACTCTCAAAATCAAGCCCTGCGCTAAACCCCCAATAGGTGTGAGAGTTTCTGGCATAGCAATAAATGCAGCCATGCTCACAGCCCTGGTACGGGTTTACGGAGTAAGACCACTTCAGGTCAGGACTGGTATTTTTACTGACCACATTTTTAGGACTCTCAAAAAAGAGCTGGATCTTAGGTTTTTCGTTCTGAGTGTACTCGTCTATACCTTCGTCATGCTCATAACTAAGCGAATTTTTCAGGTATGGATTTGATGGATTGTATTGGGCGCCTTTACCTTTCAGCATAAGGTAAAAATACTAATTATTTTAGCTTTACTAAAAATATTAGCTACTTACTTTTTTGATCCTGCTCATACCGAAAGCGCTTCCTATGCCCACTAGTGCTCCCATTAGATGAGACTCCCAGCTCACGTAGCTGTTTTGAGGAAAGATCCCGTACCACAATCCACCATATAATATGATAATAATGGCTGATATAATAATGGACCGAAGATTTCTTCTGAAAATCCCGAAAAAAATCAGAAACCCGGCAAGGCCATATACCAGTCCGCTGGCTCCTATGTGATAATATGGCCTACCAAACAGCCAAACCAAAAAATTGGTGAAGAAGTAGCACTGAAAAAACACCTGGGTGGCAATGCGGTCATAAAAGAGATATAAGGTAGCTCCCAGAAAGAGTAGTGGAAATGAATTTGAAATCAGGTGTGCGGTGGTTCCATGGATCAGCGGGGCAGTAAAGATCCCGAGAAGTCCATTTATGGTCCTGGGTAATATGCCAAAAAAACCCAGGTCTACCTGTAAGTAGAGCTCAATGGAAAAGGTGAGCCACATCAGAAAAAGCAGACGTAATGGGGGAACTATACTGCTTCTATACATGAATACAAGATAAAATAAAAAAGCTGCATGAAGCAGCTTTAGAATGATTTAGGCTTTTACAAGTGCTATTTGGAAGGATCCTGGATCATCTTCAGGTCTACCAGCTTGGATTCTTCGTAGCTTACGGAAAGGTACCCTAAAACTCCCCCAGATGCTTCTGCAATTTTCTTGGCCAGTTCCTTCAG
Source organism: Marinoscillum sp. HNIBRBA16962 (assembly GCF_057801515.1). Taxonomy (NCBI): domain Bacteria; kingdom Pseudomonadati; phylum Bacteroidota; class Cytophagia; order Cytophagales; family Reichenbachiellaceae; genus Marinoscillum; species Marinoscillum sp. HNIBRBA16962. Next base: position 3,040,889 of record NZ_CM173603.1, read on the forward strand.
TGAAGCATAGAGCTTGATGCTGAAGTTTTTGTCAATTTTCGGAAAGACGAAATTAAGCTTTCTCAGTTCGGCAGTAATAACTTTCTCTCTTTCTTTTGCGTCACCGGGAAGCTCATCGATCATTTTATTGAACTCCGTCTCGAAAGTTTCTCCTACTTCTTTAAAGTAATCCACCAGCTGCTCACGGGCGCGGCTTTGCTTGCTTCTTGCTATTTCTATGGCTTCCTTGCGTTCTGACTTATCAATATTTCCGTCAGCGCCGGCTATCAGTATAGCCACATGAATAGGCGCTTTGAGCAATACATCTATTTCTTCTTCTTTCAGGTTCTCAAATTCTTTAATCATGTGCTAGAAATTTGCTCGAAATTAGTAAAAAATGGATGGATAATTATAGGAATTCCCCGGCAATTTAATTCTTAAACCTAAACTTCATAATAACCGGAAGATGATCTGAAATTTCACTGGCTTCATGCACCACCCTTGCTTCAATCATTTCTATGAAATTTGGGTTATAAAAAATATAATCGATCATCTGGTACGGATCCCTGGAATTAAAAGTGTAATAGTTATCCGGGTTTGACTGATAAGTCTCATTTGATATGGCAGATTCCAAATTATCTAACCCAGAAAGTCTAACCATAGCTCCATTAAGCGAATCTTCTACCGAGGGGCGGCTGTTGAAGTCGCCTATTAAAAGCACAGGCATTTTAAAAGATAGTTGGTTGTACAGGGAAACAAGTGTTTCTGCCTGGGAAACCCTCGTATCTTCATCAAATGCTTCCAGGTGGACGTTCATGATCTTTATTGCCGTACCATTAACGTCTGCCGTGGCTATTTGAACCAATCTGTCCAGGTAAAATGCATTGTAGATCAGGGAGCTATTGAGTGGCTTAACCAACCGGATCGTTGTATCCCTTTTTAGCGGATACCCGGACAATATGGCCTGCCCGGAAATGACCCCACCAAAATGTCTTGAAGGTGGCCAGTATGGAAACGGTACGTATCGCTTGTCCCAGTTTACACTTTGAAAGGCATAAGGATACCCCGCACTATTCGCGAGACTAACCAGCTGGTTTACATGGTATGACCTTGCTGACCTGAAATCTATTTCCTGGATACCGACGAAATCAGGTGAAAGCTGCGTTAATAATGCCTGAGCTTTATCAAGGTTGTTTTGAAAAAGTTTTGGGGAACGGGCTACCGGAAGGTTATTGGTCATCCCCGATAAGTAGCCGACATTATAGGTCATGACTGTCAGGGTATCGGATCCCTCTTTTCTTGGAGGGACAAGGTATTGGCGGACTTGTTCGTATTCTTCCCGGGGAAGATTGCCAGATGATCCGATCAGGAAAAGGGCAATAAAAACAGTTAAAAAAATACCAACAATGGTTAATAAAATCCTTTTGGTCATTGGGGCAGTTATTTTGAAGGCAAGTAGTATATTTAAGTGTAATTAAGAACAAACCATGGATTTTTCATACTTGATTTCCGTCAGTGATGGAGATAAAGAATTTATCGCCCAGTTTATCAATACTTTTCATAAAAATACCTCTAAACTCATAGAGGCAATGGAGCAGTCTTTTTCAGCTAAAGACTATGCAGCATTGGGTAAACAAGCTCATCAGCTAAAACCCTCGCTGGAAATGCTGAAGCTGGAAACTTACGATACCTGCCTGGATATACAGGATCATCCGGACAAGGTCACAGCAGAAAAAATAGAAACGATCAAAAAAAGCTGTCAACAGGCCTTATCTGATATGAAAAAAGAGTTTAATCTATAATCAGGTTTTCTTTATCTCCTAAAAATTTGGGGTTGCGGCTGAAAACATAAAGGTCCAGAATGGTATTGAAGCGTGCCAGTATTTCGCGCACTGCCAAACCTGCCGGGAGCTCGTCTTTATTATCCGCTGAGAAAGCGATCGCATCAATATTATAGTGTCTTGCGATAAACAGCGCCCTGTAGCAGTGAAAGTCCTGGGTAATGATCAGAAGCTCTTCCTGGCCAAAAACTTCCTTTGATCGCACTACTGAATCCAGCGTACGAAAGCCTGCGTAATCCATGGTGATCGCTGACTGGGGCACCCCCAGCTTTTCCAGGGCATTGAGCATATCCCGGGGCTCATTGTAGTAAACAGTCCGATTATCCCCACTCACGATAATGTGTTTGATTACCCCTGAGTGGTAGAGCCTTGCTGCAGCTTCTATCCGCTCTTTGAAGTATTTATTTGTTCCACCCGCACTGGTACGTTTGCTGGTTCCCAGCAACAATGCCACCTTCCGGGGAGGAATACCATCCAGGGTATAATATATGTGGTCCTGAGTTGAGGAAACAATCCAGAAGTTGACTCCCAGGATCAGAGTAGCCACCAATACCACTACCACCAGCACGTATTTCAATACCTTCAAAATCATATATGGCAATTTTGCCGAGCTATCCCCTTTCCTGCCGGTGATTATTCCTCGCTATCCTTGTTTTTATCCTTAAAGAGACCCAGTTGATTTTCCTCCTCTTCTTCTACTTCATGCTTGATGGAGTCTTTTAGCTCTTCCAGGTCAAGATCCTCTTTCTTTTCTTTTTTTACGGCCTCAGCCTCTACAACGTTTTGTACCGGGCATTTATTCCCTATGGCCTTCCACCCTTTGATATCAATGATTTCTGCCAGATCAACCTCTTTGGATTCCTTCTTACGACCGTCCTTATAGGTTACGTTTACCGTTGAGACGTCACTGTTAGTCGCAAACAGCAACTTGGATCCCTTTGACTCGGAAATAAACCCAAATCGCTTGTTTGGAGTTCTGGTTTCAATCATAAAACGCTTCACGTAAGTCGTTTTACTTTCGCCATCCAGGTGAATGGCATTTACAGGCTTATCGGATTCAAACTTCTGGATTTCCAGGATCTGATTTGGTTCATACCTGTTGGTCAGCTCAAATGAGGTAAGTTCGTAGCTTCCGTCTTTGTAAAACACCAGGACCTGATCTTCTGCCAGGAAGTTTCCTAATTTCTTTCCTCTTCCGTCTGTATTTAGTCTGCCCACAGTTTCATCGTACCAGATATCCAGCCCGCCCAAAGTGGATACACCGGCAGATTTAAATTGTATTTTTCTGACCGGGTACTTGGTCAGGATGTTTCCGCCAGCTCCTCGCCCTTTGATCTCAATTTCCGAAAAGTCAGAATCAAAGACCTTTTTCCGGGCTTTGCTTGCTGCCGTTAAGTAGACAGTTACTACCTCAGCCTCTCCATTTGGGTTTGCAGAGAAATAGTGCACCTTAGACCCTTTTCCTCCTTTGCTCAGGTCATATTCGCGATCCCGGGTTACGGAAAGCACCTGGAAACGCTTGATCATGGTACGACCGGATTTCCCATCGGTATAGATCATGTTATAAACCATCCGTTCGTCTCCTTTCTGGAAGATGCCGGCATGGATGATGTCTTTTCCTACAAAGACTTTTTCCTGGATCCGGGTAACCTGGCAAACACCATCTCTCCGGAAAACAATGATGTCATCTATATCCGAACATTCGCATACGAACTCATCTTTTTTGATTCCATAGCCTATAAATCCGTCTTTTCTGTTGACGTATAGCTTGGCATTATTGGCCGCTACGATGTTGGCTGAAATGGTGTCAAAGTTGGTGATCTCTGTTTTCCGTTCTTTCCCTTTACCGTATTTGTCGAGTAGGTTCTGGTAATAATTTATGGCAAATTCAGTGAGGTGAGCCAGGTTGTATTCGGTCTCCTTCAGCTCTTCTTCCAGCTTGCGCATTAGCTCATCAGCTTTGAAGGAGTCAAATTTGGAAATACGCTTGATCCTGATCTCCGTAAGCCTGATGATATCTTCTTGTGTGATCTTACGGTAAAATTGTGACTTAAATGGATCCAGCCCCTTGTCGATCGTTTCCAGCACAGCCTCCCAGGTTTCGCACTCCTCTATATCCCGGTAGATCCTGTTTTCAATGAAGATCTTCTCCAGTGAAGAGAACAGGATCTTCTCCATAAGCTCGCCCTTCCTGATCTCAAGTTCCCGCTCCAGCAGAGTTACGGTCTGGTCTACTGAGTGCTGAAGGATTTCAGAAACACCTAAGAACTGAGGTTTTTCTTCATGGATCACACAAGCATTCGGAGAAATGGAAATCTCGCAATCTGTGAATGCATAAAGCGCATCAATGGTGATATCCGGAGAGGTATTGGGTGCCAGCAGTATCTGGATCTCAATATCTTTTGCGGTGTTGTCGATGACCTTTTTGATTTTGATCTTCCCCTTGTCATTGGCCTTAATGATCGACTCAATCAATGAAGTGGTAGTAGTCCCGTACGGAATATCCCGGATCGCAAGCGTTTTGGAATCCAGCTCTTCTATGGTGGCTCTCACACGTACTCTGCCCCCGCGTTTTCCATCATTGTAATCCGAAACGTCAATTTTACCCCCTGTGAGAAAATCAGGATACAGCTTTACCTTTTTTCCTTTGAGGATATTGATAGCTCCCTCCAGCAGCTCACAAAAGTTATGAGGAAGGATTTTGGTGGAGAGCCCTACAGCAATACCCTCTACACCCTGAGCCAGTAAGAGCGGAAACTTTACGGGAAAAGTAACCGGTTCCTTCTTACGTCCGTCGTAAGATAGCTGCCATTCGGTAGTCTGAGGGTTATAGACAACCTCCAGGGCAAATTTGGAGAGTCTGGCTTCTATATATCGTGCTGCCGCGGCACTGTCTCCGGTCCGCACATCACCCCAGTTTCCCTGGGTTTCGATCAGCAGGTCTTTTTGCCCAAGGTTTACGATGGCATCAGAAATGGAAGCATCACCATGGGGATGATACTGCATGGTGCTACCGATGATGTTGGCAACTTTATTAAAGCGACCGTCATCCATCTCCTTCAAAGCGTGCAAAATTCTCCTTTGTACAGGCTTCAGACCATCTTCTATAGCCGGAACAGCACGTTCCATGATTACATAAGAGGCATAATCCAAAAACCAGTTTTCATACATGCCTGATACGGCAATCGAGTCGTGTAGCTCTTCGTCGTTTCTTCCGTTCTCTTCGCTCATTTCACTTCATGATTTTGACTGGAAAGGGTAACTGTATCCTGATCAGCTACCCACATCCGCTCCTTTTCTCTTTTTACTAAAGACCTGATCCGGTCTAATTCTTTATCTACTCCGGGAAAATTAAATGGGTACCACATGGATGGCTTGCAGTAAATGGCTTTCCCAAATTGATCTTCGTTATAAAGCGTAAATTTATAAATACCATCTAAAGAAATTAACTCTACATCCCTGATCTGATAAAGAGGGATCTCTATATCATAATTATTCTCTTCCACATATAAATATTTGCTGTCATATTTCACTTTTTTAAACCCTCTGAGCATTTCCATGAATGAAGGAAGCCAGAATTTGATCAGGAGCGCCAGGTAAATTACCACTGCTCCTAAAGTAAACCAGGGCATCCGGGATTTAACTCCTGCGATGACATAAAGTACTAAAAGGCTGGTGATAAACACCAGCAGTCCGACTTTGTAGGCTTTATAATACCTGGATGACAGGGTCTTTTCCTTTTTCATAGGCTGATGACCATTGTACAACTATTGATTTGTAATTCTTTCCAATTCGGCCTCTGTAACGGTTAAAAGCCCATTGTCGATCAATCGAGGTGTTAATTTCCTCCAGTTGGGATCTTTCGAAAAGATCTTTTTAAACATAGGCAGCGCTTCTTCAAGTTTTCCGGTATTGGCCAGGTTGATGGCGTGCCAGTATTGCATTTCCAGGTTGTCCGGAAACATATTTTCAGCTTTCTTATAAAGCCTCCCCGCTTTCTCAAAATCTCCCGCTTCTACGGCTACATCGCCCTGGTTCATGTATTCGTAGGCCTGATGTACTTTCCATAGTCTTCTGAGCTCCTTGAGCGGATCTTCATGATCGTCCACTCTGATGTCTACCTTTCGGTCTATCCATACTTTACCGGTTGGCTGGTCTGCGACCACCAGTACGGCAGCAGATTGTTTTCCTCTTATGTCTCCTCCGGCTTTTTGAGCGGCTTCCAGCGCCTGTATCATCCGTTCGGCGAGTGGTCCCTCAGCGGTCCTGAATGCTTTTGCCATTGCAGGCCAAACCTGATCATTGTCCATTAAATTGGCCTGTACTGCAAAGTTTTCTCCTACAATGTGCCCTGCCGCCTGAATGTTTTTCGTTCCTGTATGAGCTGCAGCTAACCCGCTGGCATCAATGATCCCTATCTGCCTGTATGCCTGGCCATCATCGCTTTGGAGTAATGCCTTGAGTACCTCTTCCGCATCCAGCCCGGTTTTTAATAAGGCGAGCCCCTGGGGACCAAAGGCCGGATTGGCAAAAGATTGTGTAGCGATGGCCCCCACTCCGGCTTCAGCCCAGGTCACTATAGTACCTACCGAAAACCAATGCGATTGCACCGCTACACCCAGATCACCGGTTTCAGGATCATACGCTACTATGGAATAGGTATGAGTGAGCGGATTTTCTTTATTGAACTGCGTGAAAGCAGTCAGTGCATAAACCGAAAGCAGTATCGCTAAAATTGGTCGTATCATTTTCTGCTATCCTCAATGTCTATTAATTCCGGTGCGAAATGTTCCAGGTATGGTATAAATGCTGAATAATGCGTACCCCCTTCAATGGTAGCAAACGTTACCACTTCTTCGGAAGCTCCGCGATCGATAAAATGATGGTAAACATCCACGGAATTTTGGTATGGAACCGTTATATCCGCATCACCATGATACATGTAAAGGGGAACTGCAGGGGTGAAATCTGTGGGACTGTTTTCTTCAAAAGCTTTATTTACGGCCAGGTAATCCGGGTCAGAGGGCTCATGGCCTAAATAATCCGGGTTGAGTAGATCCGCAACAAAAGTAGTCAGTTGGGCATTGATCTCACCACCGCTAAACGAACCATCAAAAAGGCCCGGGATCGCAGAAGCATAAGGTTCCTGAAAATATAATGAAAGGTCACCCTCCCAATCAAAAGACACCTTGTAAGCCTGAGCTACATAGGCAAGGTAATAAGGCTGCTCGTAGGTTTCCTGCTCAAAAAAGAAATCCTGGACTCCTTTAATATCGTAACCTCCTGCAGCTGGAAACGAAGCCTGCAGTTCGTAACCGGGAATGCCGGTTGTTTCTGCATATTTATGGGCAACCATAGTGGCATAGCCGCCCTGAGAGTAGCCGGCAAGGTAAAGCCTGTTGCTGAGGTTGAGTTCAAGCTCCCCGGCCATTTCTCCGGAGGCCAGGATGTTATCCACGATGGCATCTGCCGTCATATCCTCTACATAATAAGGATGCATAGTCTCGAGAGACGCTCCAAAACCAATGAAGTCCGGAACCACCGTAACAAACCCGGCGGAGGCTAAGGCTGCATACAGCACAAGCTGGGTATTATCACTTTGAAGTTGTGAGGGAGCTTCCGCATTGCTGGCAATAGTTCCGTGCTGAAAGCTGATGGTGGAAACCTCATCAGTAGTTCTGGGCATAAAAACCAGACCGGATGCTTTGATCACCTCACCCTTGTACGTTGTATAATATGTCAGCCTGTATAGATCCACGTCGTACTTAAGCGCTTCTGTGGGAATATCCAGGTTAGCTGCGGTGATAAACACACTCAGCCTGGACGCTGATTGCTGGAAATCAAACTCATATTCATCAACCGTTCCCCGGCCGGGAGCCACCGTATCCGAATCTCTACAGCCGGGAAGCCACAGTAAACTAATTGTTACCAGGATAAGGGTGATGGATCTTTTTTGGGTTCCGGGTATCATTACTTTTGGTTTTTAGGTGGCAACCAGTTCTTCTTCAGTATCTTTTTCGATACGCAACCGGTCAATGATAAACTCCTGCCTGTCTGGGGTGTTTTTACCCATGTAAAACTTCAGCAGGTCTTTGATCTTGGTGTCCTTATGCAGGATTACAGGCTCCAGGCGGATATTCTCCCCAATAAATTCTCCAAACTCACTCGGAGATATCTCGCCCAGACCTTTGAACCGGGTGATCTCCGGTTTGTTGCCCAGCTTTTCGATGGCTGCTTTTCGCTCGCTCTCAGAGTAGCAGTAGATGGTTTCCTTTTTATTCCTGACTCTGAAAAGCGGCGTGTCGAGGATGTAAACATGGTTGTTCCTCACCAGCTCCGGAAAAAACTGAAGGAAATAGGTCAGCAGCAACAAGCGGATATGCATACCATCCACATCGGCATCTGTGGCAATCACGATTTTGCGGTATCGCAATCCTTCCAGCCCGTCTTCAATATTCAGAGCGTGTTGCAACAGGTTAAACTCTTCATTTTCGTACACCACTTTTTTGGTCTGACCAAAGCAGTTGAAGGGTTTACCGCGCAAGCTGAAAACGGCCTGTGTCTGAACATCACGGGATTTGGTAATGGATCCGCTGGCAGAATCTCCCTCCGTAATGAAGATCATGGTGTTTTCCCGCGTTTCTTCATCCAGCTTTTTATCGCTGTAGTGGATGCGGCAGTCTCTAAGCTTCTTGTTGTGCAGGTTGGCTTTTTTCGCTCTTTCATTGGCCAGCTTTTTAATGCCCGCGATCTCTTTGCGTTCTCGCTCAGATTGCAGAATACGCTTGTGCATGGCCTCAGCCACATCACTGTGCCGGTGCAGGTAGTTGTCCAGCTCCCGCTTGATAAAATCATTGACAAACGTACGCATAGTAGGACCTTCCGGGGCTACACTCTGTGAGCCCAGCTTGGTTTTGGTCTGACTTTCGAAGACGGGCTCCTGTACGCGAATGGCAATGGCGCCTACAATGGAAGCCCGCACATCCGCCGCATCAAAATTCTTTCCGTAAAATTCCCTCACCGTCCGCACAAGCGCTTCCCTCAGAGCAGCCAGGTGCGTGCCTCCCTGGGTGGTGTTTTGCCCATTGACAAACGAATAGTACTCTTCCCCATACTGGTTAGCATGCGTTAATGCTACTTCTATATCTTCGCCTTTCAGGTGGATGATCGGGTAGCGGATGGCTTCTTCGTCTGTTTTCCGGGTCAACAGATCATGAAGCCCTTTTTCAGAATGGTATTTGTTTCCATTGAAGTTGATCGTCAGGCCGGCATTCAGAAAGGCATAATTCCACAGCAGGTCGTCCAAATATTCGGGAATGAAATGATAGTTTTTAAATACGGTATCGTCAGGTTCAAAAATGATAGCCGTTCCATTTCTTTCCTGAGTTTTGCCCACTTTAGCATCATTGACAATCTCTCCCCGTTTGAACTCAGCTACTTTGGTTTCCCCATCACGAAATGACTGTACTTTAAAATAAGTACTCAATGCATTTACCGCTTTGGTACCCACTCCGTTCAGACCTACGGACTTCTGAAATGCACCCGAGTCATATTTCCCTCCGGTGTTGATCTTGCTTACACAGTCTACCACTTTACCCAGAGGAATGCCCCGGCCATAGTCCCTCACCTCTACCCGGTGTTCAGTTACTTTGATGTTGATGTTGCGGCCATGGCCCATCATGTGCTCATCTATACTGTTGTCTATGATCTCTTTTACCAATACGTAGATCCCGTCGTCCGGAGCAGACCCATCTCCCAGCTTCCCGATATACATCCCCGGTCTCAGCCGGATGTGTTCTTTCCAGTCCAGTGACTTAATGCTGTCTTCCGTATATTGTACTTCTGCCATACGCTTCCCTAAAATCAGTTAAGTATTTGAAGATTTGACATAAACTCAAATCGGAATTTATACAAAAAAATAGATTTAAAAAGATCTTTAAAAATGCCTGTACTTAGGTTTCTGATTGAATCAACTACCTATAAAAGATTGCTAATCAATTAGTTTTAGCTCCTGTTTACAACCAAATAAATCAGGCCGATAATCCATGAAAAAATGAGGATCGGCCCGATATAGTTCAGGTAAGCAAATCCTGAAAGCTTAAGATGCTGTGTATTGTTGATCACTCCGATGAAGCCTGTGATCAGTGCAAAATAGAAATTGAGGATGAAGGTGAACCCTCTCACCCATGCTTTTACCTCTGTTTTTTGAATGGATTTCTCATAAAGCTTTTCAAAGGCAAGCAATGCTATGTTTATAATTACAAAGACAGCGATGAAGAAATAGAAAAACGATTCTTTGTGCAATTGCAACTCAGTAGTCTCCGGACGCAGTTTTACCATGACCGGAGCATAAGCATATACAATTAATAAGGTGCCAAGAAATAATACGACGGATAAAACTTTGAGAATATTGACTGCTTTTAGCATAATATTTTTCGGGTGGTGTAGTCCGTAGACTGTGGTGGTAATAATGTCGGCAAAAATATGCTAAGCAGGGGAAAATGTTTAGTGGTTGACCGGGAAATTATCAGGGAGTTTGGCCAGGTCTTTTTGACCTCCGGATCATCAAATGGATGAAGCTTATTTACTCCCAGCCTTTCCATTTTTTACTGAAGATGCTTACCAGCTTTAAAACTTCTTCATGATCATGATCTATTGGGTAGAGTGAAGATACCCGGTGGAAGGGCAATACAACCCCCTATTTCCCTTTACAATGAAGGTCAGTTGGCGGAACAGCCCCTGTCCCCCTTTATCAATACTCTTAAGTTAAGGTCACTCCAGAATGGAGTCTTGGGTATTTGAGCATTTTCGTTTCAATAATTGATAGATCCTATCCGGATGGAATCCCGGATGGAATCCCGGATGGAATCACTGGAATGACTGATCTTTTCGGAGCAATAAACCTTAACTTAATACCATTGTCCCCTTTATTAAGGGGGAATCGTTGATTGACGATTATCCAATGTGATGGAAATTCACTCTCCCTGTAATTTCCAGTCCTCTCCTGCTACTAACGAAGGCAGAAGTAGGTCACCTAACCTAAATAAAATTGACTGAAACAGCATTTATACATCTGGTGCAGCAACACTCCGGTATCATTCATAAGGTACTGTACCTGTACGTGGATACTCCTGAAGATAAGCAGGACCTGAAACAGGAAATTCAGCTTCAGGCCTGGAAAGCCAAAGAACGATTCAGGGGCGATTCTCAGTTTAGTACGTGGCTGTACCGGGTGGCGTTAAATACCGTACTTACATTCAAACGCAAAAAGAAAGTCGTTACAGGTCCTCTGCCTGAGTATGACATCAGGCAGGAGGAAACAGCTCAGTCGGACAGGTCTGACCTGCTGCTGAGAGCGGTCAGGGGCCTGAATGATATTGACAAGACGATCATCACCCTGCACCTGGAGGACTATGATAACGGGGAGATCAGTGAAATCACCGGTCTCTCTAAAAACAACGTGGGTGTTAAGCTCCACCGGATAAAAGAGCATTTGAAAAAGAAAATAATCAGCAGACCCAATGGATGAACTGAAAGAAGCATGGGGTTCTATAAAAAGTAAAAGCGAGGGCTTTACGAACCTCTCCGAGGAAGAGATCAGAAGTACGGTCAACTATGCCCGACCTTCGGGGATCATCGAAAAGCTCCGCAAGAAGGTAAAAGCGAAGCTCATCTATGCGATTACGTTTACACTCCTGTTTGCCATCATCATCCCTTTTGCAATGCCGTTGGCGTCACAGATATTACTGACCATCCTGGTAGTGGCCTACCTGGTCGGCAGCATCCTGCTCCACCAGGAGCTACAGGTCCTTAACAAAGGTGTGGACATGAGCCAAAACCTCCTGAAGGGACTGGAATCTTACCGGGACAGGATCAAACGGGTCATTCGCTATGAAGAGGCGATCGGGCTGACCTTATATCCGGTATCTGCCTCCGGAGGTTTTTTCCTGGGCATGCAGATCGTAGACCGGGAGGCTGAGATCATGACTCGGTCCTTTCAGTGGGTGGTACTGATCGTCACGATCATTCTGTTCACCATTTTAGGACACTGGACAGCCAAATGGCTTAATAAAAGAGCTTTTGGGAAGTATCTGGAGAAACTGGAGGATAATATCAGAGAATTGGGAGATTGAGGTTAATTAACCGGAGGCGACAAAAAAAATCCTTTTCACTTATCTTTGATGTATGGACATTGACCCCATCATCTTATCCATCCCCATTTACTTTCTGCTCATTGCGGTAGAGCTGCTGATCCAGTTTTTTGCAAACCGGAAGATCTACAGGCTCAATGATGCCATCACCAACATCTCCTGTGGCATTACGCAGCAGATCACAGGCGCTTTTTTCAAAGTAGGTACTATAGCGGTCTACCAGTATGTGTATGAGTTTTGGTCTGTCACCACGGTACCGGTCACCTGGTGGTCAGTGATCCTGCTGGTATTCCTGGTGGACCTGTGCTACTACTGGGCACACCGGATGAGTCACGAGATCAACCTTTTCTGGGGTGGTCACGTGGTGCATCATCAGAGTGAGGATTATAATTTTTCGGTAGCGCTGAGGCAAGGCTCTTTCCAGGTCCTGTGGACGTTTTGGTTTTACATTCCGCTGGCTTTCCTGGGATTTGATACCGTCACCTTTCTGCTGATCTCTGCGCTTAACACCGTTTACCAGTTCTGGATCCATACGGAGACCATCGGCAAGCTGCCCCGACCCATCGAGTTTATCTTTAACACGCCCTCCCACCACCGGGTACATCATGGGCGTGACCCCAAGTACATTGATAAAAACCATGCCGGCAGCCTGATCATCTGGGACCGGATGTTCGGCACCTTCCAGGAGGAAGAAGAACGGCCTACCTATGGCATTACCAAACCTATAAACACCTGGAATCCTGTGTGGGCCAACCTCAAGCATTATGTGGAAATGGCTGATCAGGTCAAGGAAATGCCCGGTTTGAGAAATAAATTAGGTGTCATTTTCAATAAGCCCGGCTGGAGGCCCGAGTCTTTGGGTGGCTATCAGGCAGCTCCGAAAGTGGACAAGTCTGCGTACCACAAGTACAACGAGCATCCCGCCGTGAAAGTGGCTGTTTATGTCCTGATCCAGTTTGTTATCGTTTTGGCGCTCACCTCTTTTTTTCTTTTCCAGGTAGATCAGCTCGCACTTACAATGAAGCTTGCATTTTCAGCTTACATTGTCTGGTCGGTAGCCCAGCTTGGGTTGTTTCTGGAAAACAGGCAAAAATGGTTTCTGCTGGAGTACATTCGCCTGACTTTTACCGCACTCATGGTTTACTTTATGGGGTTTGGTAATATTGCGCTGCTTGGTACCGGACTGTACGCGCTAGTCTCCGCTGTTTGGTTTTTCCAGGTTTCCAGGTTCTCAACGAAGAGGCAGGTTAGTAAAGCGTGAATGAGCATAAATTTTAGAATCCCTAATATACCAACCCGAAGGAGGAATAAAATTTATTGAATTTCATCGCTCCGGCGAAACGGTGACCGATAAGTAACAGATGATATATACATGACCAATTTAAAAGTAATTACCTTAAGCTTATTTCTCACAGCGTGTTACTCCGTACCGGACATCCCCGGATTTGACAGGGAAAAGTGGTCAGCCGAACTCACTACCTGCGAAAGCTCCAGGGTTTCTCAGGCTCAGGCTATCATTGACCACCAGGAAAATCTGCTGGGGGAAGGACAGGCAGAAGTCAAGGCTTTACTTGGACAACCCGATGAACATGAGCTCTATCGAAGAAACCAGAAGTTTTTTTACTACAACCTGACGCTTTTTTCAGATGAATGTGAAACTGTTGCCCAGCGCCTCAGCATCCGGTTTGATGCCTTAGATCGGGTGAAGGAGTTGATGATTGTAGAATATTAAGGATCATGCGGAAAAACCCGGGGATTGTGCTTTGGAAGTTAGTTTAGGGTTCCCGCAGAGCATTATCCGCGTTTAAAAAATAACCAGGGAATGAATATCTGCATTCAGCTTTTCCCGACCTTTCAGCAAAGCCAGCTCTACCAAAAACGAAAAACCTACCACCTCTCCTCCTATTTTTTGAATGAGCTCTGCTGCGGCCCTGGCAGTGCCCCCTGTAGCCAGCAGGTCGTCATGGATCAGGATCTTTTGGCCGGGTTTAATGGCATCCGTGTGAATTTCAATCTCCGCAGACCCATATTCGAGTTTATAGGAGTGCTTTACTGTGGTGAATGGCAATTTTCCGGCCTTTCGTACCGGAATAAAGGGTACATTGAGCTGATGAGCCAGTTGCAGACCATAGATAAATCCCCGTGATTCTATACCCACAATACCACCTACATTTTTATCTTTCCAATATTCAAAAAAGGACTGGCTGACCTCCTGACTAAGCTCAGGATCTGAAAGTACCGGTGTGATGTCTTTAAATTGAATGCCTGGTTTTGGAAAATCAGGAATGGTCCTGATCGTTTTTTCCAGTTTTTGGTTTATCATAATTTCTTACTGTAATCCGGCCGAAGTTAAATCATTGCAAAAATATAGGTTTTGCTTTTACCAGCCTTATTATAATCCCTTTCCGAGGGAAGATACGTGTTTTGGAAATACTACACTATAGCGCTCAGGGTGCCTACTAATTATTCAAACCGTAAAGCATCTATCGGATCCAGCTTAGAGGCTTTGTATGCAGGAAGGTATCCGGAGATGAGACCTACGACCATCCCTACCACCACTCCAAAGACTATCCAGACCCAAGGGACAACAAACCCACTGTTACTGATCAGTGTAGAGGTCAGGTTGCCTATTGCGATTCCCAGCACTATACCTCCTACACCGCCCATCTGACAAATGACAATAGCTTCAATGAGAAACTGTTGCCTGATCTTTAATGGCGTAGCACCCAGGGCTTTTCTGACTCCTATTTCACGGGTTCGTTCGGTAACAGACACCAGCATAATGTTCATCAGACCTATAGAAGCGCCCAGCAGGGTGATAAACCCAATAGTAAAGCCACCGATCCTGAGATAACCGGTAATGTCTCCCAGGCGTTCAGCAAGAGAGCGGTTTACATTGATCTCAAATGAGTTCTCCTGTTTTACAGGATCCCTGCGTATTGCTCTCATCAGTCCGGTAGCCAGCCCCGTGGCGCTTTCTACCTGTGTGGGGTCGTTTATAGCTACGGTTGCTTCATAGTTTAAACCCTGTCCTGCCGCCAGCCTGCGGGCAGTCAGTGTGGGAACCAGACACATCCTGTCTGTGCTGCCATTACCGCTGGCGCCACCCTGCGGCTCCAGGACACCGATCACTTTAAACTTAGATCCCATGAAGGATATATTTTCATTGATGGGGTCTTCAGCATCCTCAAACAGTGCATCGCGGATTTCTTTTCCGATAATCACTACCAATGCACCATTTTCTGTCTCTGCCTGTGAAAAAGCCCTTCCTTCTTTGATGTCATAGCCATCCACAACAAGGTAATCGTAATCTCCCCCCTGTATCCTGGTGTTTGGATTGGTTTTTTTGGAACCTCTTTTCGCTTCAGCTATTCCGGTCACATAAGCGTTGATACTCACCGTCCCGCCGGTAAATTTTTCCTTAAACCTCCGGAGGTCATCATAAGTGAGCGGTGGAAACACCTTGGCGGTCTTGCCTTCCCGGGAGCCTCTGTTCGTTCGTTTACTCTCCATATCAAAGGTATTTGCCCCAAGATTGTTGAAGCTGCTGTTTATGGAAGCCTGAATACCATCTATGGCGGTGAGGATACCCACCAGTGAAGTAATGCCAATGGCAATGATGGCTGCTGTGAGGATGGTTCGGAGCTTGTTAGCTTTGATGGATTTTATTCCCTCTTTTACATTTTCCCGTATGTTCATGGATTATATAGCAGATTAGATTGGGGTTGCCTGAAGTTTGTGATCTCGATCATTTATCTTTAAATATTAAAGATTCGGAAAGTTAATGAGAACGATCCGTTTTGATTAACGTTGTAATTACAAATTGAGATTCAGTATGCGGAAAATATTAGTGGGCCTTTTATTGATTATTTGTTTTCAGGCAAAAAGCGCTTACATCCTTATACCGATGGATGAAACACAAACCAACCACCTGAAAGCCTATGGTATCACCTATTGGATGTTGACTGAAGAGGTGCCTGTAGACTGGTTGCTTAACTATCGTGGCGGCAGTTTCATGGTCAAATATCTGCAGACTTTTGAAAATGAATGTGTTATTAGGGGGGTATCATACGAGGTAATCTCAGACGCTCAGGCCAATAGTATTCTCAAAGAAATTGGCAGTCCGACTTCCAACATGGACGTCATGAAGCTGGAAAAATACCCTAAAATCGCTGTATACTCACCAAAAAGCAAACAGCCCTGGGATGACGCTGTTACACTGGTCCTTACCTATGCGGAGATTCCTTACGATGTGATCTTTGATGATGAGGTGATGTATGATGAGCTCCCCAAGTATGACTGGCTTCATCTGCACCACGAGGATTTTACCGGACAGTATGGAAAGTTTTATCGAAACTACCAGCACTTCCCCTGGTACCAGCAGCAACAAAAAGAATATGAGGAATCGGCGAAAAAACACGGGTTTTCCAAGGTTTCCCACTTAAAACTGGCTGTGGTGAAAAAGATCAGGTCTTATGTTGCCGGTGGTGGCTTTCTTTTTGCCATGTGCTCTGCAACCGATACCTATGATATCGCTCTCGCTGCAGAGGGGCTGGATATTGTGGAGTCTATGTACGATGGAGATCCTGCTGATCCAAATGCCCAAAGCAAGCTGGACTTTGATGATACTTTTGCTTTTGAAAATTTCATACTGGAAAAAAATCCTTACGAATATGAGTACTCTAATATTGACATGCAGACCCGTGAACGTGGATTAAGACAGGAAAATGATTTTTTCTCCTTGTTTCAGTTTTCTGCAAAATGGGATCCCATACCCACTATGCTGACGCAGAACCACGAACGGATCATCAAAGGATTTATGGGGCAGACAACTGCTTTCAGAAAGGAGCTTGTAAAATCAGATGTGATTATTATGGGTGAAAACCGGTCCGTTGGTGAAGCCAGGTATATCCATGGTATAATGGGAAAAGGTTTCTGGACTTTTTACGGAGGTCATGACCCGGAAGACTATCAGCACTTTGTCAATGAGCAACCCACAGATCTTAATTTGCATCCAAAATCACCAGGATATCGTTTAATTCTCAATAACATTTTGTTTCCGGCAGCAAAGCAGAAGAAGCAAAAGACATAGGCAGAGTTTCTTAAAACTCGACCTGGGGAAAACCCCAATATTGTGGCGACCACAGAAGTACAATAGCCACAAAATAATGCTTCAAAAATGCGGTAGGTTTTCCCATGAGTCTAAAGGTTCGGTGAGTATGCTGAGGCCTGCATAAAAGTAATAGGACAAAGCAGGGTTATCTGTACCCTCCCCAACTATCGCGTAGTTCATTCGTATCTACCTAAGCTATGGGGTTATAAAATCGGCATCTATTATAATCGGGTAATTGGTGTTGGAATTGCATCAATTTTTATTAGTTTAGTTCAACTTTTTCTATTTTAAATACCATATTATGGAAACATCAGCAAATGGGAATAATGAAAACGTTGTGGTAACTCACAACATAGACCGCGTTAATCTTTACGATTTTGGCTATGAGAAATCGGGTAATGTAAAAGGAGATCCGGATGTCCTGGCCACCTATCTTGATAGAATGGTTAATGGCGATCTGGTTGAGGAAAATTATCGGGGAATCACCGATGAGGAAAAAAAGCAAAGGATTCAGGATATCCAGGCACTGGAGGAAGAGCTCAAGACTGTTGAGTCTGAAAATGCCAGGATCAATACCGAAATCAAGGCCAAAGAGAAAACAATAGAAGAGCATCGGGACGACCTCTTGAAAATAAGGGAATCAAGAGCAAACGATACCGAAAAGCTCAAAAAGGAAAGTTTCAGTGTGTTTAAGTTTACCATTAACCTGTTCATCCTGCTGGCCCTTTCTGTCTACCTGTTTTTCTTTTACGTATCAGCAGGATTCAAAGCTTTGTATGTGGACTTTGAGGCTGTAGCAGAAGGCATTGCGGAAGGTAGAGGTACGGGCAGCATTATGCCCAATGCTGCAGAACTTGCGGAAGCCATTCAGTTTAATTTTATGCTGATCCTGATCCCGTTCGTCTTTTATGCTTTTGGGTGGGCATTTCATGTGTTATTAGAAACCAAAGGAAACAAGCGATACATCCTGCTTTCCGGATTGATCTGCGTGACCTTTGTTGTAGACTTCTTACTGGCCATGATCATTCATAATAATACAGAGAATGCCAAAGAGCTGATGGGATTATCCACTACTCCCTGGGCGCAAAGCTCCACCTTTTATATCATCCTGTTTTTAGGATTTCTGGTATACATCATCTGGAGTATCCTGTTAGACTCATTGCTTCGTGAGTGGGATAAAAAACATGTGACAGGTAATATTAAAAAGATCATTAACCATCAGAAAAAAGATATTCAGATACTGAGATCCAAACTGACCAATACAGCAAAACTCGAAAACAAAATTGCAGATTACCGGGAGGATGTAGCTACGGTAATGCACGGAAATCTAAAACGGCACATAGATCAATTTACCTCCGGGTGGATCTCCTACCTCTCCCCTGCTAACATGAAAGATGTGAAAGAGAAATGCAAAGTTCTCAAGAAGAATTTTGAGGAAAAACATGGCATCAAACCAGGCACGGTAAAAGTAGTCAGCAAGCGCGGTTGATTCCTGACTTGTATATTATTATCACATAAACTATTAGAAAAATCATGCAATTAGCAATAAAGAGGAGATACTCACTATTGGCTTTGAGTGTTATACTTGGTACTTTGATAAGCTGTCAGGTACCACCTAAAGAGGAAAGAAAATTACGAACCAAGCATAATTACATCGTTTTGCTTGATCTTTCAGACCGGTTGATTGTGCAGGAAAATCAGCCGGAAAGGGACAAAAAGATCGTTAAACACATCTACTCCCTTTTTGAGGATCGGGTAAAAGCCGGGCTTTTCATTAAATCTCGTGATGAGATGAAAGTGGTCATAGCGCCGCAGCGAGGTTCAGGACTGAGGAAGGATATTTTTGAAGACCGGCTGTATGTGAATATGGATAACATCAAAATGATTTTCAGAAAAAAGAATGAAGAGGAACGTCGAAATAACTTCATAGCTAATCTGGATTCGTTATACGATGAAGCGGTGTTTAGCAATGATCCGGAGGATTACTATGGGGCGGACATCTGGAAGTATTTTTACGAAGATCTCAAGGTGGATTATTCACAAGATACACTGGTGAATAATTACCTTTTTATCCTCACTGATGGATATCCGATCGTTGGGAAAACACAGGTAAAACTTGGGGAAGTGAAAGACCGGTTTCCTAACCTTCATATTGTACTGCTGGAAGCTTCTCCGAGAGAAAAGGATCTGGAGTGGGACCGGATTATGGGGATCTGGGAAGACTGGTTCAACAAAATCGGAGTGAAAGAGTATACCCTGATCAAGCGAGGGGCTATCAGTAAAGAAATGGAGCAGATCGAATCGATCGTGAAGGAGGATTGACATAGGAAAAGGTTTTGACCCTGCTTTGTCCTTGACTGGAGCTTGCACGACGCAGAAATACACTGTATCGTAGCAAAAAGTAAGGACAAAGCCGGGTTGATTCCTGTACAATAGAAAGTGCTCGAAACTTTCAAACGGAGACTATGCCATCCCAGTTGAGTTCCGGTATCTAAAGGGTTTTACCTGGTACAGGTGATCAGGTCATCATTCCTCCTTCAGGTTTGCCAGGAATTCCACCAGGTCTCTAAGCTCACTTCCGGATAATATAGTGCCCATGGCTGGCATGCTTGAAGGGAAGTTGTTTCGCTCTTTTATACGCTGTAATGGAATTTCCAGAGGCTCAGCTTCACCGGTTTTTAGTATAAGCTCTTCATGGGTTTCTTCTATCAGCGTGCCCGATACTTTTGCTCCGTCTGTCAGGGTCAGCGATACCGTACCGTAACCAGGAGCCAGCCGTTTGCCGGGCTCTATCATGGCCTGGAGGATCTGTTCCCGCGTAAGCTGGTTGCCTATATTCCTGAGGTATGGACCTACGGAGTTCGGATCTTTTTCCCACGAGTGGCATCTGATACATTGTGCGCTGGAGTTATTAAAGAAGATTTTAGCGCCTTCTCTGGCGTCACCTCCGTAGAGCACTTCCTCATAATTCACCTGGTTTGAGGATCTGTGAGGTGCCACCATGGCCATGAGCTCCTCAGAATGGGTTGAATCTACGACGGTGAGCAAATCCAGTGTTACTCCACGGTGTATCTCTCCTTTAATCCATTGGTCGATCAGCGCTTCAAAGGTAGGCTGAGTAGTGGCTAAAGGAAGTTTCGTCAGCACATTGAGTACCTGCTGTTGCTCCCGGAGTGAACCCTTTTCAAATACAGGTTCAATGATAGCCATCAGCTCCGTACTGTCCAGATCAAGCTGATCGATATATTGCAGCGCATTTGACCGCACATTTTCACTTTCACTGCCTAGTGCATTACGAATGATCGAAATCATTTCCGGGTACCCCAGTTGATGCAAAATCCCAATCAGTTCGGCTCTGATCTCCTCTGACTCATGGCCTTCAGTCATGGCCACAAGCTGCTCAGAAAGACCGGATAAACCTAATGAGCCTATAGCCCGGGCAGCTGAAAGCACTACCCTTTGATCGTCAGACCGGAGCAGGCCAGCGAGCTGAGGCTTTAGCTGAGCTATCACGTAGGTATCATCCCTGCTTACCTCACCTCGATACCTTCCATCTACCCGGTCCAGTACGCTTGGATTTGCCCAGGTCCCCAGGACCTCCAGCGCTTCAGCACGGAGTTCACTATCCACATTCACATTTTGGATAAATCCGATTAAAAGATCCACTTCCTCTTCTCCACCAACTCTGGAAGCGGCATTTATGGCTCGCCTTATTAGTGGTTCATTAGAATAAGCAGGCTTGTCAAGCAGAGCTGCAAGGTCGGGGAGCGCTTCCGGGATGGAGAAATCGTCGTTGATCGCCCGGGCGGCTTCTGTCACAATGTAAGGGTCGGGATCCTTGAGAAATCCGGAGACACGAGGGTCCCGTAATCTTCGTAATGTAAGCACAGCCGCCAGTCGTAATGATGCGTCCGGATTACCCTTTAAGGAGACCATTGCGTCACTGGCTCCAATTCGGGAGAGGGCTAAAACGGCTGCATGTCTGAGGTATACATCTTCATCATTATTCAATTTGATCAGGTCAAGTAAATCCGGAACAGCTTCTTTATAACCTATCCTACCCAATGCCTGGGCGGCGAAAAACTTCACCCGGTCATTATCAGCTCCGAGCAAAGGCACCAGGGAACTTGCGGCATTTTGATAACGCACTTCACCTATCACTTTAGCTACCTGGGCCACAATTTCCGGGTCATTATCATCCAGCCATGGCAGGAGCACTTCAGCAGATACGTTTCCCATTCTTATCAGCTGCCCGGTTCCCCAGACCCCATGTATCCGGGGCAGTTGGTTTTCAGTTTGGGTAATGGCTTTTTTAAACACTTCAAGGCTTTCCTCTCCACGATCAGCCAGCTCAAATTGCGCCTTTTGACGGATTCTCATATCCGGGTAAAACAATAGCTCATATAGCGCATCTGTGGATTTTGAAGTGTAATCATCCTTCATGAGGTTTCTCGTCCTGACCCGTTCCGGGATGATATCATTCTCTGAGAGTTTCACATCCAGGCGCCATACTCTCCCATAGTTTTTAGTGCCCCAGCCATTGATCCAGTCCGCTACATAGAGCGCTCCATCCGGACCAAACCGGATGCCTGTGGGCAATATCCCTTCAAACACCTTTTCTTCTTCCTCAAATGCAAACGATGCTCCGTCAGGCTTCAGACTAAAAGCCCAAACGGGGGATCGGGATGGATTGCCGGTAAATTCAACAAGGAAAAACTTATTACGCCACTTTGAACTTAAAGCGGTCCCCGGATTGTATACCATACCTGCAGGTCCATTGTGGTAGTTAAATAATGGGGGGATGATGTAAGCTGCCTGTCCTTCCCAGCGCGCCAGGTGAAGTTTCTCGTCCATCCACACTTTATAATCATTGTTTTTTGGGTCGGTGTATTTCCCGAATTGCCAGTTAGTCCGCCAGCCCGCGTCGTGGCCTTCTACGATATACAGGATGCGCTCCCGCTCCCCTCTGTGGTCCCCGTCGTTATCCGCTCCTATAATATTGCCATATTCATCAAAAGCAAACTCATGCACATTTCTAAGGCCCGCGGCAAATACCTCAAAGTCACTTCCGTCCGGATTGGAACGAACTAAAACACCCTGATTGGGATAGTTATGAGTTACACCATCTTTAGTGGTGATCACTGCGCCGATATCCCCTATCCCCCAATAGAGCTTTCCGTCCGGTCCTTCCACAACTCCCGACATACCATGCCCGCTAAACCCTACATGCACGGCGTACCCGTGACTGATAGAGACCTTAGTGTCCTGAATGCCATCATTATCACTGTCAGTAATGCGCCACATATCCGGGCCTATACCTACGAAAAGGTCGTTTCTTCTGACCAGAAGAGCTCCTGCAACGTCGGTGATCTCTTCATTAAAATCTTTTAAAATCCGGGTGGAGATGTCCGCTACACCATCTTTATTCCGGTCCTCAATCCGCCAAACTTCATCTTTTTCTACAGCAAGGTCTCTCCAGTCATGAACGCCATCGTTAGTCAGATCCGGCAACCAGCTGTTTTCTTCACTTTTATCAGGAGCAAAAGTTTTTCGTAAGAAAGCCCTTCTGTCTTCCACAGTCTGTAGGCTTATGGATTCTGTTATCCAGTTGAGGTGGGAACGAATATCAAATTCCGAGTTTTTTTGCCGGTTAGTCCTGGTCAGGTAGACCCGCCCATAGTCATCTATAGACATAGCTATAGGGTCCGGGGCCAGCCTGTCCGTGGCCCAGAGATCCACCTCCATACCTTCAGCCACAGTGATTGGGATGTTTTCCCTGATTTCCTTTGCCTTGTTCACCACCTCTAAGGAATCCTCTGTCACCACCTTTTGTGTGTAGTTGGTATTTGGGGCCGAGCAACTCTGTATAATAAATAATAAAGCGAAAAGAAATGGGAAACGATTAGTCATAGAGCTTTTTTAAATTATAATTGTCAAAACTACAATTAAAAATTAAAATCCTGTATCCGAGCTATAGGGCCTTTAAAGTATAACATCTCACATTTTATTTTGCACTTGCAGAAGATTTTTCATACTTTCAAGAAATATTATTTAACCCTAACCTTATTAATTATGTACGAATCTGCAGATAGTGGAATGTTCCAGGCGATTGGAACAGTAGGAATTATCATTTATGTTGCAATTATCGTTTTAATGATTGCTTCTATGTGGAAAGTTTTCACAAAGGCAGGTAAGCCTGGATGGGCAGCCATTATACCCATCTACAACTTTATCGTTTTACTTGAAATTGTAGGTAAGCCTGCCTGGTGGATTGTTATCATCCTGATTGTTCCAATAGTGAATCTAATATTTGCTATATGGACAATTAACCTCTTATCTAAAAGTTTTGGAAATGGAGTAGGGTTTACAATAGGGCTCCTACTTCTTCCATTTATATTTTGGCCCATTCTTGGGTTTGGAGGATCCACCTACCAGGGCCCGGCAGCCGCTCAGGCGTCACCTGCTACTGCGTAAGTGGAATATACGCATTAAAGATCAATCTAAAATGCCACTTCGGTTCCCCGGGGTGGTGTTTTTTTATGAATAGTCAGCAATGAGTAAAACAAATCCTCCCTGTAGTCCCTCCAGAGGGACAGAATCTCCGATCTGCAATCTCTCCTCTGTTCTCTCCGTTTTCGGTGGTTTATATTCAATTGGCAATATTTCAAAAATCCCAAATCTACAAAACCTCAATGCATCCGGTCTCCCCTCACCTCCAGGGTGCGCATGATCTCTGCCTCTGCTTTTAAAAACGCTTTCCAGCGCTCATTCACATAATCTTCGGGCATGTAGCTTTTAGCCAGCTCAATGAAATTGTGATAATGACCGGCTTCTGAAACCATAAGTTCGTAATAAAACTTTTGCAGCTCTTCGTCGGGGATGTTTTTCCAAAGCAGTTTAAATCGTTCACAGCTTCGAGCCTCTATCAGCGCATTCATGAGGAGCTTTTCTACGAGTTGTTGTTCTCGGCTCCCTCCTTTTTTCAGGATTTGCCCAAGTGCAATGACATACTCATCTTTTCGCATCTTCCCGAGTGTATAGCCACGTTTTTTGAGCTGTTCGATCACCCGCTCAAAATGCCCCCATTCCTCAGCTACCACGGGAGTTAAAACCTCAACAAGCTCTTCACGCTCCGGATACTGCACAATGAGTGATATGCAGGAAGAGGCAGCTTTTTGCTCACAGTAGGCATGGTCTACCAGGATATCCTCAATATTCATTTCAGCAATATTGACCCATCGGGGATCGGTTGGCAGGTTTAGTCCCAGTGTCGTTTTCTGTTCACCCATATCAGTCAAAGAATAACCAGGTTGCACCAAAGTCAAAAACCCGAAACTGGCCGGGGTAATAAGGTGTAACAAAATAACCGCCATCAGTTGGTTGATTCACATTCGTGAATTTAACAAAAGCCCGCAGGTTATTTACCTGCATATTGAGGAATGCATCTGCGGTGATAAAGCTGTCAATCCTGAATTCATCCTGTAAATAGTACTGCTGTATCTCAGGAGCAAATGACTTTGCGTAGTAGTTGGTCCTGGCATGAATATCCAGGCCTACCTCTACATTCATGGTGTTTTTAAACAAGGCTCCTCTCCAAAACAGGCGACTATTATAAAACAAAGGAGGTATTCGTAGATTATCGGCACTTGTACCGGATTTGGTAGTATAGTATACTTCGTTTTCAAAATGGAGAGCATGGTTGAGCTCACGGTTAGTATATACTGTGATATCCGCTTCCCCACCCAATGAAGTCAGTAAGGCAATGTCATCACTTTGCCGGGGCGTTATCTCTTCATCAAAATATAAAAACTTATCCAGGGTTAGCAGGCGTCCTTGTGGTCTGACCTTAAGCCAGTTCAGCTTAAGCTGCACCCCGGCCTTGATCTCATTATTAAAAACCGACTCAAAGCTATTATCCCAATAGTGGTGGTTGCCAAACCACTGATCATAAATAAAAGCCGGCTTTGCCCGTATGGTGGTATAAGAACCAAAAAGGAGGTCAGAATTTAGTTTTCCTGACAATTCATATTCTCCGCTTTGCAAAATACGGGCATTGGCTTCTATATTGAACTTATCCCGCCAGTCAAATCGGGTATAGCCGCCCAGAAAGTTTTCGCTGAACCGGTCTGAAGGGTCGCTGTACAAATAGTTTATATCAATATCTCTGCGCTTAAGGTAAATGCGGTAAAAAAGATTTGCCAGGTCTCCTTTAATACCCACCTCATTGACCAGTTCACTCCAGTCCATCCTGGAGTAAGTGCTGTCTGCTCCGAGCAAAAACTGGTTATAAAAATCCGTGTATGTATTGAAGCCACTGCCAGCTGCACCATCTACAAAATCCTGATAGCCCACTGTCTGAGACTTCAGGTCAAACTGATGGTAAAACTCCAGCTGCGGCTGCCATTCATACTGGTGGTAAAGGTGCCAGTTGAGCCGCTCATCGCTAACCCGGGCCTCATTGAGCCGGATATTGGAATCCTGGTACTCAAATAGATCCGTAGGATCGGCAGTAGCCAGATCCTCGATGTAAATACCGCCTGTTTCCTCTACATTATGTGCCATCCGGATCACATGAAACATAGCCGAATAAGGGAGCTTTTCATGTTGGTAATAAGTATAGGCATCAAAGCTGGTGCTAACCACGTTTCGATCTCCCGTCGAAGAGCGACCGATCTGTTTGTCTGAAGTGATCCGAAAAATATCAAAGCCAATGTTCCATCGTTCATTTACATTTTGCGAATAGCTAAAATCAGCCACAGCCCTGCCTTCACCTCCAAAGACCACCTCTATAGACATAAATGGAGATTTGCTATCGTAATACTTAAATTCAGAAGGTTTTTTAAAAAAAGGGTCATATCCGTAAAACCCGGATGTGCGGCCTATTTCTTCAGGAACCGGATAAAAAACAGGCATCATCGCCGTACCATTATTACCAAGGTCCTGGTAATAATGATCTTCAATATCCATCTTCATGTAGCTTTCCAGGTTATACAGGGTAGTATCCGGATGCCGCTCAACCTCCTTGTTGTTTTTCAGGTCGTGCTCGTAAATGATCCGGGTAGTATTAGCTCCGTATACCAGCTTACTGGAATCATCCGTCAACTGACCGAATGCTACATAGCTAATTAGGGAATATAGAAGGACTAGCGTTTTTCTCACCGCGCAAAATTATAATGGATCTTCCTCAATAGCACCCTTTTTCTTTTGAAAACGGAATTTCAGGAAGGTTTTAAATGAGAGTCAATTATTGATAAGAATAACGCTTCATCTTTCAAAAATTTCATACGAATAGGTATATAATAACATGAGAAAGCTTTTAGATCTTCGAATTCTCTTAGCTTAACCATATCCTTTTCTGTGGTAAGTAAGCTGACATGGTCGCCCAACTCATTGGTTATATGCCTGATATCCAGCTTTGAATACTTATGATGGTCTTTGTAATGGTGAATGATCCTGCACCGAAAGTTTTTTTCCAGGTATTCTTCAAATGGTTCTGGCCGTGCTATACCCGATATACCAATCTGTGTAGGCTTCAGGGACAGGTTATTTTCAAAGAAAGGTTTTGGGTCCAAAAATTCAATTGAGCAGAAAAAGACAGGAGCCGGGGTGAATCTTCTGATCTCACGGATAATCTGACTCTGAATTTTATCATCCAAATTCGCGGGGCATTTGGTGACCACTACAGCCCCGGCCCTTTTTGCTTCAGACCTCCGCTCCCGTAGATATCCGGCTGGTAATAAATAATCCTGGTAAAACGGATTTTGAAAGGTGGTGAGCAGGATCTGTAAATCCGGCTGTACAACTCTGTGCTGGAAGGCGTCATCCATCAATATGACATCCGTGTCAGGACTGTGAAAAAGCAACTGGGGTATGGCAAGGTCCCTTTCTTTATCTACAAAAACACCGGTCCCCGGATGCTTCAGGAAATACATGAATGGCTCATCACCTACGGTCGCAGGGGTATCATCAGCATCTACCTGACGAAAACCACCGGTATTTCTCCCGTAACCCCGGCTTAAAATACTGGCCCGGGCATCGACTCTGTTGAATTGCTCTACCAGGTAGCTTACCATCGGGGTTTTTCCTGTTCCGCCCACGGAAAGATTCCCCACACCAATTACATTTGTGTCAAAATGTATCGGCTTGATGATTTCCTTATCGTAAAGCCGGTTTCTGGCCCTTGTAATAAGGTCATACAGAATAGCAAAAGGAAAAAGAAGATACTGCCACCAAGTCATAAACTTCACCTATGAAAATCAAAGATATAACGAATCACTTAGAGCAGATCGCTCCAAAAAATTACCAGGAATCTTACGATAATTCCGGGCTTTTGGTAGGAAACCCCCAGGCTGAAGTGAGTGAAATTCTTCTGACACTGGATGTGACGGAAGCCGTAATCGATGAAGCGATTGCACATGGGTGTAAGCTGATAGTAGCACACCATCCTTTGATATTCAAGGGGTTGAAAAGACTTACAGGTCAGCATTGGGTGGAACGATGTGTGATAAAGGCCATTCAAAATGATATCGCTATTTATGCCATTCATACCAATCTGGATAATGTCCATTTGGGGGTAAACAAAAAGATCAGTGAGAAGCTCGGTTTACAAAACACACAAATTCTAAGCCCCAAAAAAGATACCCTGACTAAGCTGGTGACATTTATTCCACACGAGGACACAGATAAAGTCCTTAAGGCGCTTTATGCCGCAGGCGCCGGGGAAGTGGGCAATTATGACCATTGCAGTTATCAGATAGAAGGTACAGGTACCTTCCGGCCCGGAGAAGGGACCAACCCGCATATTGGATCCCAAAACCAGGACGAAACCGTTCAGGAAAAGCGGGTGGAAGTAATATTCCCTGCACATTTAACTGTGAAGGTTATGAATGCACTGAACATGGCTCATCCTTACGAAGAAGTGGCACATTACCTTACTCCGCTGAGTAATGCAAATCAGGAAGTGGGGTCGGGAATGATCGGGGACCTTCCCGAACCTGTAGAAGCAGTGCAGTTTTTGAGGGGATTAAAAATGGATATGCAGACTGACCTGATCAGGCATACAGCTATTCATAAGGAAAAGGTTTCAAAAATTGCTGTTTGCGGAGGCGCCGGAAGCTTTCTTTTGGGAAAGGCTATTTCGTCAGGCGCTGATGTGTTTATTACGGGTGATTTTAAATATCATGACTTTTTTGAGGCGGATCAGCGGGTGATCATTGCCGATATAGGGCATTATGAAAGTGAACAATTCACAAAGGATTTGCTTTATGATATATTACGAGAAAAATTCACTAATATTGCACTCCGTTTGACGGAGGTAGAAACGAATCCAATCAATTATTTGTAATACTGCATGGAAAATACCGTAGCGAAAAAGCTCGAAAACCTGGTAAAATTACAATCCATTGACTCAGAACGCGATGAATTAATAAAGGTAAGAGGAGCTTTGCCGGACGAGGTGATGGACCTGGAGGATGAGATCGCGGGATACCAAACCAGAGTAGAAAAACAAAACCAGGAACTTAGCGAACTCGAGGAAAGCATAACCGGGAATAAGAGCGCAATAAAGGATGCTGAGAAACTCATAAAAAAATATGAGGAGCAGCAGATGAATGTCCGAAATAATCGTGAGTACGACGCGATTACCAAGGAAGTAGAGCTTCAGCAGCTGGAAATTCAGATCCTGGAAAAGCGGATCAAGGAAGCGCACGAAAAGATCGACAAGAAAAAGGAAGAGATCGAGCAGACTAAAGGAATTCTTGACGAGCGCAAAAAAGATCTTGATTCTAAGAAATCTGAACTTGAAACCATCACGAAAGAGTCTGAATCAGATGAGCAAAAGCTCCTCAAGGATCGTGAAAAGGCTGCAAAGAATGTCGAAGACAGACTTCTGAAGTCTTATGAGAAGGTAAGAGAAAACATGAGGAATGGCCTGGCAGTAGTGCCTGTAAAAAGAGGTGCCTGTGGCGGATGTTTCAACATCGTGCCACCTCAGAAGCAAGCTGAAATCCGGGAGAAGAAAAAAATCATTATTTGCGAACATTGTGGTCGCATACTGGCCGATGTGGAAGATGAGATCGAAGAGGATCCAAAGCCAAAAAGAAGGACAAAAAGAACCACATCCAGGTCAAAATAAAGTACATAACCCCAGCCAGATCGGTTGGGGTTTTTCTTTATAAAGTGAAGCAGCAATTCCTAACTGGATATCACAGGGTATTTTGGAACCTCTACTATAGCTCCATTAAGGGTTACCTCACACCGTTTTCAGGTATTTTGCCTTTGATAGTTCGGTAGTAGGCTTTCATCATTTCTATTTCACCCTCCATATCCCCTGTTGTTAGAAAGGGTTCTTTAAACTCCACTACCCTGTTTTCAAAATCAAAGCCTACCATGACGATTGGCACTTTCGCCTTATGCGCTATCCGGTAAAACCCGGTCTTCCAGTCAGGATTGTATGAGCGAGTCCCTTCAGGTGTAACTGTCATAATAAAAGACTCATGCTTGTCAAAGAGCTCTACTACCTGATCAACCATGTTTGTCTTTCTGGATCGGTCTACCGGGTGACCTCCGATCGATCGGAGAAACCATCCAACAATTGGTATATCAAAAAGATTTTTTTTGGCCAGGTAATGACTTTTGATTTCAATTATTGATTTGGCAGCCAACCCCACGAAAAAGTCCCAGTTACTGGTATGAGGAGCGACAATAATCACATATTTCTTGAGATCAGGCTTATTCCCTTTTATTTTCCAGCCGAAAACCTTAAACCAAAAACTGAAGAATGCTTTTTTCATGTGTTTAAAATTGATGAAATCAGCGGTTTGCCACCCAATTTTGATCATACCCGGCCTGCCTTTGCCGAAAGTGGCTACTGCAGGCAGGTTGGTGTTCTCAATATCAGGGTTGAGCATCATGCTCATTTCATGGGTTAATCTGGTTTATCCCGGACGCCATCAATGGTTCCAGTAATCCCTTATCTATTTCCTGTTTTATATATTGATAACCAAAGTCATAGATTTCATTTACTCGCTTGAAGTCAAAGATCTTGTATTTACTAAGCCCCTCCGGTTCTATAAAAATATCTGCTTTCTTTTTCTTGGTATGTACCAGGCTGGTAGCAGTCAGCATCATGGATCGCTCCATAAGGTCTCGCCAGTTTCCCACAAGATATCCTTTATCAATTGGGTTGCAGTGAAGCGCTACGATCTTGTCACAACGCTTTTTGATAGGGCTTGTTGGTAAGTTATCCAATATTCCACCGTCTACCAGGGTCCTTTTCCCGATCCTGATCGGCTCAAAGATCACCGGAATTGCACAGGAAGCGAGAATGGGTTTAATCAGCTGGCCTTTTTTATAAACCTTTACTTTTCCCTTGGAAATGTCTGTGGTAGTAACAAAAAGGTCTTTTTGTAAGGCCTGAAAGGAGTCTTCGGGGAAATATTTCCTGAGTTCCACAGAGGCTCTTTCTATATTCAGAAGACTTCTCCAGTTAAAAGCCGGTCTTAATGCATTGAAGAAATTCGTTTTTTCTATGATCTTCCTGATATCATCAGGTGAATATCCGGAACAGTAAAACGCCCCTATAAGTGCTCCTGCACTTACCCCTGATACACATTCAAAAGAAATTCCTTCTTCCTCGAGCGCCCGTATGATCCCAAGATGCGCGATTCCCCGGGCGCCGCCTCCTGAAAGAACCAGACCGATTTTCATTTTTTTACTGGAAAACACCCATGTTGGAAAATTTATCGATGCGCTGCTCGATCCGTTTCTCCGTTGTTAGTTTATCGAGGGCTTTAAACTGCTTCATGACTTCCTTCTTCAGTGCTGCTGTAGCTGCTTTCATATCCGTATGGGCACCGCCAAGAGGCTCTTCAATGATCCCGTCAATAAGCTTATTTGAAAGCATATCTTTTGCAGTTAGCTTGAGAGCTTCTGCTGCCTGCTCTTTGTAGTCCCAGCTTCTCCAGAGAATGGATGAACAGGATTCCGGAGAGATCACCGAGTACCATGTATTTTCCATCATGAGCACTTTATCTGCAATGGCTATCCCCAAAGCGCCTCCGGATGCACCTTCTCCAATAATTACACTGATGACCGGTACTTTCAGTGTCATCATCTCTTTCAGGTTTCTGGCTATAGCCTCTCCCTGTCCCCTTTCTTCAGCCTCTATTCCGGGGTAAGCTCCGGGAGTGTCTACCAGGGTAAGTATGGGCTTGTTAAACTTTTCTGCAAGCTTCATGAGACGCAAAGCCTTTCGGTACCCGTCGGGATTGGCCATCCCAAAGTTTCGCTCTTGCCTCTGCTTGGTGTTTCTTCCTTTTTGCTGACCTATCACCATGACGGTCTGACCATCAATCTCTGCAAAACCGCCTACCATGGCTTTATCATCTTTAACAGCACGGTCGCCATGCAACTCTATGAACTCGTCAGACAGCTCATAAATATAATCCAGGGTGTATGGTCTCTCCGGGTGCCTGGATAGCTGAACACGCTGCCACCTGGTCAGGTTATTAAAAGTATCTTTTTTGAGTTTTATGATTTTAGTTTCCAGTTTTGATATAGCGTCGGATACGTCTACATCACTTTGCTTAGCCAGCTGTTTCATATCTGCCAGC
The DNA here is from genome assembly GCF_057801515.1 of Marinoscillum sp. HNIBRBA16962. Taxonomy (NCBI): domain Bacteria; kingdom Pseudomonadati; phylum Bacteroidota; class Cytophagia; order Cytophagales; family Reichenbachiellaceae; genus Marinoscillum; species Marinoscillum sp. HNIBRBA16962. The sequence continues at coordinate 3,072,585 of NZ_CM173603.1, forward strand.
TTATTTTCTAATTCTACTATCGGTTGTTCGAATTCTAAATGCATGCCTCAAATTTTAGATGACAAAGGTATTAAGAAATCACCTTTTCACGTTTTTGAATTTTTATTAAATCTCCCACAAATAATTGAATTCAAGTGTTGGATTTAAAAGGGGAAGCGTATAGTTTTGCAACGCAATTGAGCAAACGGTGTGGTAGTTCAGCTGGTTAGAATGCCTGCCTGTCACGCAGGAGGTCGCGGGTTCGAATCCCGTCCATACCGCGAAAAATTAGCCTCTTGAGGAATCAAGAGGCTTTTTGTTTTTGTACTGTACCGATATTCTGTATTCGGAAACTCTCAACCATTTTTTAAGTCTACAGGATTGAGTTGGCCTCCTACTCCTCAAAAACAATCTCATCAGTCTTTGCACCCAATTTCTTTAAGTCTTTAATTACACCTTTCACCATCGGGTCCGGCCCACAAACATAAAAGTGTACTCCGAAGTTGCTTATGTATTCTTTCAGGAAACCGGGATCTATTCGTCTGCTGTGGTGGCCCGCTGCTTTCTCCTGAGTGAGGGTAGAAATAAACCGGTCTCCCAACCAATCTCTCCACTGACTTTCCAGGATTACATCTTTAGCAGTCTTGTTAGAGAAGAGTAGGTAGTTATTATCCAGCTTACCTTCGTTGGCCAGTTTTTTAAAAATGGCTATAAAAGGGGTTACTCCTGCCCCACCTGCAATGAACCAGCCAGGCCCCTTGTAGGTGATAGCACCCCAGGCATCTCCGATGATGAGCTCATCTCCTGCTTTCAGCCCATCAAAGGCTTTGGTAACTCCACCATGATCAAAATAAGATTTGATGGTAAATTCCAGGTGAACATCTTCGGGGAGGTTTATAAATGTAAAGGGTCTCGGCTCGTCCTTCCATTTATCCTGATTGATACGAACTTCCGTAGCCTGTCCGGGTTCAAAAGAATAATTTACGGGCTTTTCAACGACATACCTTTTTACGTCATGAGTAAGTCTTTCTACCTTAAAAATCTTTACAGTGTGTGATTCTTCAGACATGTTTTGGGGTTCCTTTTTTGGTTATAACACGACTGAAGGAATATAGTTACAGAGCAGCTGGTATTTAACCTGCTAACACCTTGTGCTTAAAGTGCTTGTCTCCAAAAGCCTTGATTGCGTAAGCGAAGAAAATACCCGATAAAATATCGATGCTGTAATGTCCTCTCGCCAGGAATAACGATACCACTATGACAAGGAAAGACACAAGTAAAAACCAACGATACGTTCTGTTTGCCATGAGGAAGTACAAATATCCTACGCCCGTATGGCCGGAAGGATATACCCCCAGCTCATAATTGGAAAACCCTTCAAAAACACTATCTGTGCCATCAAACATGGGTGGATTCCCAAACGGTGTGAGGATGATAAAAATCGCTCTGGTGGTCTGGAATAAACCGATCAGGATCAGGTAGTATGGTACTTCCCGGTACTTATTCTGGTGGACAATGTAAATGGTAAAAATGCCAAACCCAACAACGGAAAAGAAGTCATACAGGTAGTCTACGTCCAGGTACGGAATATTGTCCAGTATCAGATCAGAAAGAACCGGCAAAGTTTTTCCTTCATTGATGTATTGATGTAAATACCATTGGGACAGCATGTTTAGGTAGATGCCCCCTACCAGTATTACCACAGCAACATAGAAACCTCTGCTTTTAACTAATAATTTTAGCCCCTGCAGAGCCTCATTTATTTTACTTTGAGCTTCTGCTGACCTTTGTTTTGATTCTCTTTCCACCGTTTTAATCACAGCTGTTTTTGATACGCTTGTTAAAAAATAAATAGCAGCTTGAAAAATGACGCTACAAGTGTGAGCAAATCTAAGCAGCTTGAAATAAAAACCGAGGTAAGAGCGCTAATTCTCTGGTAAATCTCTGGTAGGTTTACTTAAACTCCAGTCCGATCAGTAGCGGAATAATCTCTTGATCATACAGCCTGGCGTAGAAATTAGTACGGTCATTGTCCCATATTACTTCCCTGGAAAATGTGTGATTTTCACTAAACAGGACGTCATAGATGGTTTCCGAGTTTCTCACTAATTCTTCAAAGTCGATCTTATCTATGTTTTTCAGAGATATAAACACATAAATACTTGAAAAAAGGTCTTCTTCTATCGTGTAATAATTTCCTTCCCCCGGAATCTCAAAACCCATATACGAGTATTCAAACAGTGAACTTCGCCACGAATCCATGGGGTAGATCCTGACAATTTCATCTCCGTTTTTATAATACATTTTGATGTAAAAGGGTTTGCTGACGTTCCCCTTAAGGTTGAACTGAAGGTCTTCTGCCCCCACAGAAAACTCATAGAAACCTCGTGGATTAAAGCGGTTAAAAGAAAGTGCTTTTCCAGTAATGGCGTCTTGAAAAGAGAGTTCTCCTTTTATTATGGATAAGGTTTCTCCCCTGGCACCTTCATTATAGCCTACGGAATAGGCATATCTGACAAAGTCCATATCATCATAACGTACCCACATAAGCCCATCATTGCCCCATCTCTTGCTCCAGGAGTTTAAGATCTGAAATGATCCTCCGTACAGCTCATCATCATAACCAACCACAACTACAGAGTGAAGGGGAAAATCCTCATTCATCTTTTCTTTAGGCGACCAAAAATCTTTGGCACTCACAAAGGAAGGTGGACAATGAAATGCCATGATGACGGGACGGTCCAGGGCTATCTTGGTTTTTATTCGATAGGTTTTTTCATCGTTTGAAGCATCCCGGTTAAAGACTTTTTCATAGCGGTATTTATCCTGGTCATTAGCCAGTTCTATGACAAGCGAATCCAATCCGGAAGGGCATAGATCCACATAATTCTGGAGCTTCGGTATCCCAGTATCTCTGAGCTTATCGATGGACCTGCTCAATGACATGGATTCCTTACATGGGTTCAACTCATCTGACCAAAGCATATTTATGAAATAAGGAGACCTGAGCTCGGATATTGTATTTTCTTTGTTGAAATCACCGGAATATACTGCGTCTACTATGGTAGTTGCAGTAGCTACAGACCACCCAATATCGTGGGGAAATTTAAGTTGATTCCCTACCTTTGGTACGAACTGGTTCATGGAGTATACCTGGGGCAGAGAGATGGTATACTGTGTAATATCAAACTGCTCGTGAAAATCATACGTAGCATCATCCAGAGCCGTACCTGTGACGTACTCTGTCTGAGCTTGCGTGGTGAAAACTAACCCTAAGAAAAGAAAGTAAAATAATTTACTGCGCAACAAAGATAAAATCACTTCCAGGTTCATTCGCACCAAACTCTCCACTTCTTGGCTGTGGATTTAAAGCCTCAAAATAGGTCAGCAACTCAGTGTAAGTCAGGATCTTGTCACCGCCACCGTAGTTTCTTAAAGCCTCAAGCATCTTTCGCGCAAAAGGCGAATGAGCTCCGGGTCGCCCGTCAGGCACATATGTTTTACCTCCGGAGGTTAAATATTTCCGGGTTTGGTACTTCAGCTTTCGTTCGATGAATTCAGTTTTAGTAAGCTCATAATACTGTGCATCTGCTCCCCTGCTCCCTGCACGGGCCAGCACCTGGTCAAATGTACCACCAAAGCAAGCGTCTATGACCACAAGAATGTGGTCGCATGGGATGTTATTTATATAATCCCTGTAAGCTGAGTGAGAAATGTAAGAATCACTGACAACATCGCTTATTTTCGAATCTACGGCTGCCAGATAACCCATACGAGTAATCTCATCAAACTTACCATGCCCGGCAAAGAAGATCAGCAACTGGTCTTTTTCCTGGTAGCTCTTTCCGGCATACTCCCGGATCTTGGTAAGCACTTCTACTTTTTTAGGGTTGAGTACCAGCTCCGTTTCAAACCCATAATAAGAGCTTAACTCATCTTCTACTGCCTTAGCATCAAATACCGGGTTGCTAAGGTCTCCCCACTCATCATAATCATTCACTGCAAAGATCAATGCGTAATCTGTGCGGTCTGTGATCATCACATTGTAAGATACTGTACGACTTGATTCGGCAACACCCCCGGCTTCATTTTCCACGGTGACAACTATGTGGTTATTACCTTGTTCCAGCATGATCTGCTGGTCGATGACGGATCTTTTTGCCGTTTGTCCGCTTAAGCTGATGCCTCGAGACAGCTGAACCGGACTACCATTTAAGGTGAACTGTACATCTGTTATGGGACTTTCGGATTTAACCCCAAGCTGAACGGTAAGGGATTTATTCACACTCACCAGATTTTCATCTGCAGGGTTGATCCATTGCAATTCCGGTGCATTTGCTTCCAGCTTTAGATAAACCGGATCCGTTTTCGCACTAAACTTTTGCGCCAAAAGCGGGGCGCTCATTAGAACTGTAAGAATTAAAATGCTTAATCTTTTCATCTTCTTAGGGTAGTTTAAACCACATTATGGTTCTATTTTACAATAAATTTAGTCATTACTGTCTGATTATCAAAGCCTTCTATTTTCAAGAAGTATAAGCCATCGGAAAGATCGCTACCCGCATTTTCTATTTTTAAACGGTTGATCCCTTTCGAAACAACCATATTATCGATCAAACTGGTCTTACCATCTATGGATAAAAGCTCATAGCTGACCACTCCATATTCAGGTGAATAGAATTCTACATTGAGGTCGTCCTGCACCGGGTTTGGATATACATTTTGGAAAGCAATGAAATCAAGATCCATCCTGGCATAAATATCCGCTTTATTGCCAAAGTAAATGGTGTGCTCGGCTCCCGGAACATTGAGCAGATCCACGGACGACTGTTTGCTTAGATCGGTGATCCGCTTGCTCGTTCCATCAACAAGGATCAGAGTGTTGTATGAACTTGCCAGATCATCCCACAAGAGCTTAATGGAGTTGCTTGACAGGTTATTTGGAATGGTAAAGGTCCATTTTTTGAAATCACCCGGAGCTTTAAAGTTTCTGGCTACTCCTTCTATGTCCATATGGATATAGGTATCAAACACCGGAAGATGAGTAAGGTCCAAACGGTCTAGCTCATCTTTCGCCTCAGCTTTCACCCCAATTCCCGCAATCCTGTAGGTCATGTCTGAGGATTCTAAATAGAAATCTGTTGTCCATTCCACCTTATCAAGATTTACTGTTTGTCTGGCATTGTTATCGCTTCTTCCTCCGGAAGAGGTTATCATCGCTGAGGTAGGTATTTCGAAATCTGAAATTCCACCGGATGGGTTTACAAAAATGAATGCTCCTTCATAAGCATCCATGTTACTGCTGTTGTTGAAACCTCCATGGAAAACTTTTAGTCCATTACCATCATCATTTATATCTCCTGAGACAATTATACCCTTCTCTGTATTGTGGCGAATTACTTCATTCCAATCCAACCCCCGTAAGAATGGATTTCCAATTAAATTCCAGCCATTCTGCAAACTCATTACAAAAGCATCATTTATCAGGTTAACCGTTTGACCTCCCAGAGGGATATCAGTGTGATTTTTTGAAATAAAGAAATAACCCACTCCAGGGTCCAGCGAATTAAATCCATTATAGTAAGTGTATCCATTACCTCCCCACTTTGCAAGCCTCCATTCACTATCCTTCTGTTGAGGAAGGACGCCTGTAAACTGACTTATATCCGGATCTTCAAAAGGAAATGAAATGATACTATAGTTTGAAATGGAGACTCCCGGGCTATTGTATTCAATAATATTGGTGTTGTCTTCGGGAGCCGATACCACATAAGTAGTCATTGTGTCCGAGATAGCTATAGCTGGGCTATCTGCAAAGGTATATTCACCTTCAAAATAGTATTGCAAGCCAATGTTGTTAACATTACCATCATTAAAATGGTATACATAAGTTCCAAATTCATTCATAGCGGCTGTACCTATTGGGCCAGACCCAAAATCCGGATCTTCTATATTTTTGGCATACACATTAACATTATCAAAAGAACCATCAGCAACCTCTGTAGTTGCCTCAAAACCGCCATCACCTTTTGTATATGTAGAGGGGGCCTGAACACTTCCAAAATTGGAGCTCCCTACTCCCCCCGAGCCATCAGCTAATCGGGCATAAACGGTCCATAACCTTTCTGTCTCTCCATCACCCGATAGCACAGTGTACTCTACTGGATTATTGAAATTTTGTGGCCCTGTGGGGGAATATGTTGCATCACCGGATACAATGATCATAGGTTCCAGAGAACTCAGATCTGTTGTGTTAGGTAGCAAGATCTCCACTACAAGTTCGGAAGGGGTAGGAACTCCTGCATAAGTTGTTTCACCTACCGTAATTTCAAAAATTTCAATATTTGCTTCCTTTCCCGGAGCTTCACTAATAGAAACCGTCCACTCCTGAGAATCTCCGCTTTCTGCAGTCACTGTATAGGTCACGTCATTGGTAAAATCTAAAGGTATCCCGGATTCCGGCGAAACGGTAGCCTGATCAGAAAGTGTTATCGCAGGAGTCAGATTGGGGTACCCCATATTATATGGTACCTCACCGCTTATGGTGGAAGTTACGTTATCAATAGAGATCGATTCATTTAAGATCCCAAAAGTAAAATCCAGGATTTCTGTTTCTGTGTTAGGGCCCATTGTCACTGTAACAGTCCATGTATTGGTGGTAGATCCATCTTCCGAGACGATAGTAACACTCACCGGAGAACTGAAATCTGTAGGTACGGTAGATGGCGAAGTAATGATAGCCCCCACCGATTCCTCTATAGAAGCATTGGTCAGATTGGTCAGGTCAGAACCATAAGCTGCTTCTGCTACTACAGTTAAAGCGTTATTATCAATAGTCACTTCCCCATATATCTCATCAAATGTGAAACTGATTATATTAGCATCAGGACTTGCCTGCTTAGTAATTGTGATCGTCCATACTTTGGTGGTACCGTCTTCAGCTGTTACTGTTACATTTACCGGGTTGGTAAAATCTACTGTGGATACACCATCATAGTTCGAAGTAGCATAATTGGATAATGTATAGCCTGGTACTACGGCTGTAAGGTCCTGTGAAGTAGATGCAGCAGCTGTAATTGTAGCATCTGCTGAATTGATTACCAATGTACCTGAGATCATACCTGAAATACCAAAGTCAATAATCTCAGCCTCAGCGCTTTGCTGCCTGGTTACATTGACGGTCCAGTCTTTGGTGGTGGTGCCATCCTCAGCAGTAACCGTGTAGACTACAGGCACTGAAAAATCCTGAGCCACACCGGATGCAGGAGAAATCGTGGCACCGGCAGATGGATTGATTGTTGGGATCAAACTGGTCAGGTCCGAAGATGGGGCAACCTCAATATCAATGACACCATCTGTGCCATTATCTGTAATGGTGGCAGATGATACTTGTTCTTCGAAAGTAAAGTCTATAATATTAGCCTGATCGCTCACATCTGTTCCAATAGCCACAGTCCATACCTGGCTAATACCAGAAGATGAAGTAACAGTATACTTCAGAGGCACACCTCCGGTTCCGGTTGTTCCAGTGAAGTTGCGGACCACTCCGGATGCCGGATCAATTACGGCATCCGGGGAAACCGTAATAACCGGTGCTAAAGAGCTTATATCTATGGTGGTGGATACTGTGGCAGTGACTGTATGGTTATCGATGTTAATGTTAGCAGGATCTATCAGGCCATCCACCTCAAAAGTGAGAATATCATTTTCATCACTCAGTGTCCTGGTTACATTCAGCGTAAAAGAAGAAGTCACCTTATTATTCTCAGCAACCACATCAAGAGTGGATGTAGCTGACAGGTCTATGGTTGTTATACCTGATTCTACTTCCAGCCCATTGATATTCACTGAGGCAAGTGGTGATATCTCAAAGGTTGGAATGAGACTTGTCAGGTCGGTTCCCACCACAGTATTAACATCAATGGTGTTAGTTACAAAATCAATGGAAGCAGGCCCACTTTGCTCAGGTAGAGAAAACGATACCAGATCGGCCTGATCAGAAAAGTGGTTGGTAATAAGAATATCTATACCTCCATTTGAAACAGTAAGATCTCCACCGGCATCTTCCTGATAACCAACTGTATAAATTCTGGAATCCGATGCAACAGCCACATCGTTACTTCCATCTGGACCCGGTCCACCGTAAGAATAGCTATATACTATGTTTCCATCAAAATCCGTTTTTATCAGGAATTGTTGGTTCGAGTCTGAGTTTTCTCCTGCAAAATCCTGATCCCCTGAATTCGTGTAGCCGGTCAGTACATAACCATCACTGGTGACACTAAGGTTATCTCCAAGATCTCTTCCTGAGCCACCGTAATTTTTCACCCAGAACACTAAACCATCTGTTCCACTTAATTTGGCCATGAAAGCATCTCCATCTCCATAATTGGTGGTAATATTCCCCTCAGCAGAAGTCCCAAATGAATAACTATATCCGGACACTATTATATTTCCATCGTCATCCTCTATCACTCCATCTACTTCATCGTAGTCTGACCCACCAATATGTGTTTGCCACATAATTGATCCATCTGAAGCATTTAACTTAACTACCCATCCGTCAGATTCTCCATAAGTATTTGCGCTATTGATATCCCCGTCTACTGAAAAAGTCTGGGCGGCCACCACAATGTTCCCATCAGAGGTTTTAGTCATATTCCATACTTCTTCCCTGCTGGTTCCTCCGTATCGATAGCTGCTAAGGATCAAACTTCCATCAGCAGAAAGTCGGACGAAAAATATATCACGTTCTCCCAGGCTTCCTGTAAAGTCTCCATCGTCTGATGCCGTAGTACCTACGATCGCAATTGTCCCATCATCTAATTCAGCAACGCCCCTGCCAGTGTCATAAAACGTTCCTCCGATGGTCCTGCTCCATGCTTTTGTCCCGTCTGCGTATAGTCTTATCACTGCAATATCCCGACCTCCGTTACTTATAAAGTCGCCATCTGTGGAGGACGTATAGCCTGTGACAAGGTAACCCCCATCTGCTGTGGGGGCCACGTCCCACCCGTAATCCGTATCAGATCCACCGTAACCTTTACTGAAAAGGACCTCATTGGTTTCCGTGTCAACCTTTATGACTTTCAGGTCCGCGCCTCCATAGGAAGTGGACAGGCCATCCCCCACTCCATATCCGGTTAAGACAATGGAATTATCTAATGTATCCAGAACCATCGAATTGGCTAATTCAGCCTGCGAACTTCCGATATTCCAAAAGGCAAGGTTTCGATCCAAATTGTAAATAAAGCCCGAGGAGGAGGCATTGATAAGCTCTAGCACATCATTTTTAAAAAGGCCCCAATCAAATATTTGAATATCATCCAGATACCCTTCAAAGAAAGTAGTGCCACCATCTCCTGCGATATACATTGGCTGGTCAGAAGCAACAGATCCCAGTCCTGCTACACTACCAAAGACCGGTTCATCATTGACGATCATGATTACTTCATCAAAAGACTTGATAGCTACTACCTGATACCACTTGTTATCATTTACCGGCTGTGTGGAAGATACAGATACCACATTGCCCAGGTTATCCTGCACGCTAAAATTTAAAAAGCCACTTCCTTCCACATCAAATACAAATCCGGCACCACCGATATTTTTATTTAGCACAGGTCCGGAAAATCCCGTGTTTATCCAGAAAGCGATTGAAAATTCATTTTCAAAATCAAGCTGAGCGGCGTCAGCTACTTCAATGTAATCACTCACACCTCCGAAATACATCGCTTTTCTTGCAGTACCAAAACGATCCTCAGCTTCAGTGATCGGTGAGCCATTGATGATCCCGTGGTTATCATACAGGTATGAAGAATCATTGGCATTTTCATCCAGCGGGTAATAGGCGACAAGCGAATTTCTGGATTTCAAATACAGATAGTTAATGAGTTCAGCGCTCAATCCTCTATCATATATCCTCACATCATCAATTAATCCCTCAAAATATGAATCTCCGGTATTGAATCCTATGCCCAGTCCGCTTCCGGTAAAGAGGGTACTATAACTGGCTGTAACCGCTACAGCACCGTTTTCATAAATGGTGACCTGGTCATCAGAATAGGAAACTGTTACCATGGTCCAGGTATTTTGAGGCAGGCTGTTTGGTGAGGAAACAACACCTTTTACACTTAAATTTCCATTGCTAACTCCGAGAAGAGGGTTGTCATCGCCAAATTCCAGGATAGTCTTATTACCTGTAACATCTGTATTTTGAAAATTTACCCAGGCTGAAATAGTAAAATCACCTGATGGTGGCGCATTCAGAGGAGTGGTTATTTGCCCATCCACACCATCAAAGCTGTAAGCCTGCTCTGCATTCCCATTTCTATCAATAGAGAGGGTAGCCCCTCCCACTACGGTTCCATCAGCTCCATTTCCTGATTCGTCGTTGGCATTTCCATTGAATGGATAATAGGCATAAAGATCATCATCTACCCCTATTGGATCATAAACTGCACTGATCGGGCTAAATGTATAGAGTTGATCCTGTATGGTGACCACAGAACTTTCGTCCAGTCTAAACTCAAATGATCCACCTGAACGATTTGCATCAACAGAAAGGTCCCCTACCAGTATGAAATATTTTGGAGTAGAATTTAAAGCAATATTTAACCCTTCGGCATACAATAGGCTTTCCTCGTTAGGAAATGAATATATCTCAGTATCTAATCCGTCAAAGGTGGCGTCATCAGATTGATAGAGTCTTAGGTTTTCAGCAACATCCGGATTTATATGATCGATTGACAGATCTATTAAGCCTTCTGATGGGGAATCGGGTGCCGTAATCTCCAGTACTAAAAAGGGATAATCCGTGGCCCCAGCTGACACTTTATTGTCTTCACCGGTAAGTGTGGTTACGGTGGTTCCGGGCCAGTTATTTAACGAATATAATGACTGTACTTCCGTCGAGGTAATCACACGATTAAACAGGGTAAAATCATCGATAGCCCCATCAAAATATTCTCCTGTATTTCCCTGAGATCCAATGAACAATTCAGCAAATTGCAATCCGGTGGCACTGGTAGTTGATCCTGCAAGTTGCCCATCTTTATAAATAGTGTATGTGCCTGTTCCATCAAATGTGGCAACTAAATGAGTCCACTTACCCTCTTCAATGAAAACACCCGTGGACGGCCAGTTGTCGGTGAATCGAAGTTCACCTGAAGCAGCAGGTCCCAGATAAGCCCTGGATGCTAATGTTCCATCATACCATGATACAATGTGCTGATAAGGATTTCCTGTGACGTTAGACCAGTTAACCCATACTGAAATAGAGAAAGCTGCGTTATCAATAAAGGTTTGGTCGGTTTTGATCGAGTCTCCGTCTCCGTCGAAATAAGTAGCGGCAAAATCACCAAACCGATCCTGACCGATCGCTACATCACCACTATATTCTGCCGTGTAAAAGAATGGGCCTTCATCTACAGGAGGCACTTCATTCATACCAAACACGGCTTCCAGACCATCATAAGTAATACCCTGAACAGGACCAGACAGCTGGCTCGCGTAACCCAGATCATCAATACTCTGCACCCTGTAAGTATAAACCTGACCGTTAGTAACCGGTGTGTCGTAGAAAAAGTCCAGGTCCACATCTGACTGGATCAGGCCTATATCTTCTCTGTAAAGGTCATAGGTGACTCCAGCCCTGTTTATCAGGTCATAGGTTACCAGTATTTCCTGACTGTTGGAACCTATAGCACTGAGACCTGTCGGGGCGTGGAAGTTTTGATAGTATTCCCACACCTGATCAGAGGTTAGGCTATAGGAATCTATATTTATTTCATCTATTGTCCCGTCAACCGGATAAGCATTAGGGTCGGGATTTCCAAAAGACAGTGATGCCGTATAGCTTGCATTTATGCCACTGGTCACCCATACGCTGACACCATTCAGGTAAACCGATATCCCACCAGAGCCGTCAAATATGAACGAGTAATGATTCCAATCAAGAAGTTCATCAGGTCCGGGGCCCAGAAAGGAATAGTTGGAACCATCGTAAAATAACATGTCACCATTATAGAGGAAAGCATAAGTTTCGCCAAAGTCGAAAAGGTGTGTGTTTCGGTTTAAATTATTCTTAAGCCAAAAAGAGATTGAGAATTGCTGATTTGGACCGGGAAGGAACTGGGTCTTAAGCGTATCTCCATCTTCCCCATCAAATTCAAGAGCCACTCCACTGGTCCCAAAACGATCCGTACCAAAGACCACATTTCCGGTAAATGTTGCATCCAGGCCATTTCCCGAATCATCAAGCAAATCGCCATCCAGTGTATAGGAAGCAGAATAATCGGTAACTGGTATAAAAAAATCTGCCAGATAGGCATCTTTTCCTTCTCCACTACCTCCTGGCCCATCATTTAGTACGAAAGCCAGCTGACCCGTAGCATAATTACCAGAATTATAAAATTCCCGGGGTATGAATGTAATCTCCCAGATATCCCCGCTGGTATTGGCCATGAGCTTGGTGGGATCACCATCCCTCCATGTACCGATAAAATCCAGCCAGCCTTCTCCATCTGTATTGATCGTTCCGGATTCAAAATATACTTCAGTCGCTCCAACCAAATCATCTACCGGATACGATCTGTCTGCATAATAAGTAATGGTAATTTCATCATCCATTGTGAAACCTGTAGGGCTCACTTCAACGATAGGTGTATCTAATACTTTGTGGACTACAGTAGAAGTGACAGTATCACTGGTAAAAGTATTTGATGCCCTGAGCATGTAGCTTACTTCATTACCAGTTCCCAGGGGAATGATTGCAGAACGAGTGGTAGTAATGGTATCTGTGACTAAAGAAAGTTCACCACCATTTACGCTTTCCCAGATTTCATATTGGGTGGCATTAGCATCCGGAGTCCATGTCAACAGCACCTCATCCGGGGCACTTTGAACTGCACGAAAATCCGATGGAGCAGAAACCGGATCCGAAATATCCGAAAGCGCCAGGGAGTAAACATCCGGGGCCATCAGTATGTTCAAATGCGTATCTGAAACATCCATATCTTCAGCATATCTGATCTCAGGGATGGTACCATTTATTGATTTCCAGGTGGCTCCTTCGTTTACAGTAGTATAAACACCATAAGATGAGGTAAGCGCGATGAGGATACCATTATAATAGGCAAGTGATGCTACCTCTATCTGCAAATTATCATCAAGGTATGTCCATGAAGCTCCATTATCTGTAGACTTATACAGACCATCATATCCCATCAAATAAATATTTCCTGCACCATCACCTGTTATAGCTGACCGGTAATAATTAAAGCTGGAAGGGCTTGGGGATACATCAGTCCAGCTAGCACCATCATCTGTAGATCTTAATACTAATGGGGCTGACGGAGAGTTATCACCTCCATTGGGACGAATAATAAATATACTACTGTTAGTTGAAGAATAATAGAATCCCTTATTCCAAAAATCGTTATGAGTTTGTGTATCAACAGACTGAAAATCCACACCATCTGTTGATTTTATGATCGAATGCTGGCCGGCGGTACCCGTGTAGATATACCCAAAAGTTGCAGTAGGAGTAAATCCAAAAAAATTGATGCTGTATGCATAAGGCAAATAAGTAAAACTCGGAAGATTGGTTAAGCTGAACCAGCTTGCACCCAAATCTGTAGAATAGACACCTCCATGATAAAGGTATCCTGTGGTAGGGTTGTAACCAACCTCAACACCATTCCAGTTACTAAAAAGCGAGATCCAGGTGGTTCCCAAATCGGAAGTAGTTAGCAAACTATTATTGTCACTACTTACAAAGACCTGGTTTGTGGATGGAATGGATGCTATAGCTCGAGGGTTATAACTTCTGATCCCGGTATAATCAGTACTCCATGAACTTCCATCATCAGAAGATGAATATATACTATTACCTGATTCAAGAGCTGCATAGATCTTTCCACTGGCAATTTCAAAATCAATTACGTTACCTAATTGGGTATTTCCTAATTGTAAAGTGGTTCTCAAACCGGAACTGATTGGGTAAGCGCTGATAGCACCATCATAGGACCCGGATAAAATCCGATTATTTGATGCGTCATAATACAGGGCAAACGATTCCTGATCATTATTTCTTAACACCCCTGTCTGAGTCGAGATACTGTATGCATACAGGCCATCAAACGAACCCACATAAAGGGTATCTCCTGCGACAGTCATTCCATCAGTTGATCCGTAAGTATAACCTGATATTTGGGAAGATATGTTTAACAGGTTATCCAGTTCCAACTCATAGGAATACAAATAGTTATTTGCTCCGAAGAATATTGTACTATTATCAGGAGTAACCTCAATATCGTTAACAGCCGTATCAAGATCCACTAACTTATCCCATGAAATTCCTTCATCAAAGGATATGAAAAGTCCCAGGCCATTACCACTGAGAAGGAACTGGTCAACCCCATCACCAAACTCTTCCATAGTATTGGGGTAGATATTTTGACCTGTGATTAAAGTTCCGAAATAGTCATAGTAGTCAGGAAATACATTTTGCCAGGTGCTTCCGTAATCGTAAGAATAGTTGATATATCTCCCGGATAATGCATAGAGGATACCAAGTCCTTCACTATAATACAATTCATTTATCCAATCATCCTCAAAATTGAAACCTGCATCACCGGTTATCTTATCCCACTGTCCACTATTGTATTCATACAGACCACGAGTGGTTCCGGCAAATAAACGTTCACCACTTGGGTCCGGTACTTTTACGATCTTATTTACACGCCCACCATCCGGCAAAGACAGATCTGTCCAGTTTTGTGCGTTTGCGAAAAAAGAAACAATTACCAGGGCAATGATTAACCAATACTTTTTCATTTCACTTTTTAAAATACTTTCCATAGCGGTAATTATTGTCCGTTTGAATTTGGTGATGGAGCTTCAGGAAGTGTCCCGTCTTCACCACCCGGGCCTATCAACCCACTAGTAACAGCATAAACACCTCCGCCAATAAGCAGAGCGCCAACCGGGGCTAATTTTACGGCTAACCCCACTCCTGACTTTATCTTAAAAGTATTTGTCTCGTATTCTTCCCCGGAATTGTTCAAATTGGTAAGCCTAATTGCGTAGTTATCACCTTTGGGGATGTCTTTGGTGACCTGCCAGGTGTACTGGCCGGCAGAGTTAGACACCTGGCCGAGGCTTTCTATTACATCACCAAGCTTTATTAAATCTATCCGGATCTGATCCTGAGGGCTTCCACCTTCCCAGCTTATTGTGGTAGTCTTTTTATGCTTTGCGCTAATGTTAGAATTTTCAGTGTGTACCGGTATATACGAAACCTCACCGCGTAATTCAAGCTGAATGTTACCCTCAAATTCTCTAAGCTCTTTTTGTGCATCCCATACTACCTGCATCTGCTGATCGGTAGCATTTACCTCCCTCTGAGCAATTGGGCCCGATACATTCTGCAGTGGGGTACTAAACCCATTATGAGAGCTGTAAAGCTGGATCCGGTATCTTTCGTGTTCAAATTTTTCGTCTACTTTGAAGTTCACGTAGACTTTTCCCTTATCTACATAAATATTCTGAATGTCAAATTGTTGGGCACAAAGTAAACAAGGTAAAAACAGGGCTAGCGATAAAATTGCTTTTTTAAAGGTCGGCAGCATAGCAAAAGGTTGTTTAATGGCTTAGTAAATTACAAAAAAATCTTAACCAATTCATATTTAATTATTCAAGAACTTCCACAGTTTTCTATGTACAACCAAATATATTCGATAAGTGGATAAATTTCTAACATGAATGACTTAACTCACTATCATTCAGTTAAGTACATTTAAGTAAATGTAAGATAGCCTTTAAATAACGAGCTTAATCCATATAAAACCCCTAACTTAATCTTATTATTATCCGGATGTATTATATGAAAAGAACAACTTTTTACCTGTCACTTGCAGTATCAATCCTGAGTGCTTGTTCAGGTCCAACTCAAAAAGAGAAAAAAACAGAAACTTTTGAAACGACCGGCTCTATCGAACAACTTGACCCGGCAATCAATAAGCTAATAAGTGAATCGGCTACCATTGAGGTATTGGCTTCAGAATTTACCTGGTCTGAAGGGCCTGTATGGGTTACTGAAATAAACAGCCTGCTATTCAGTGATGTTCCTGAAAATACTGTTTACAAGTGGTCTGAGAAAGATAGTGTTTCTGTATATCTGAAACCATCAGGCTACACAGGTACTGAATCGAGAGAAGGTTCGGAAATGGGGTCAAACGGGCTGATTATTGACCATAATGATCAGTTAATTCTGTGCCAACACGGAGACAGAAGGCTTGCACGAATGACTTCCTCTGTTTCAAACCCGGATGTGGAATTTGAAACCATAGCTGATGGATATCTGGGAAAAAAGTTTAACAGCCCGAATGACGTAGTTCAAACCTCGCGTGGGGATTTCTTTTTTACGGACCCACCGTATGGCCTTCATGAGGATGTTGTCAAAGAGATAGATTTTCAGGGGGTTTATAAAGTGGACACAGCGGGTGTGGTTTCATTACAGGTAGATAGTCTTACAAGGCCAAACGGAGTAGCGCTCTCACCTGATGAGAAAACACTGTATGTAGCCGTATCAGACCCTGATCGTGCAAGGTATTATGCATATGATCTGGATGAAAACCTGGAAGTAGTAAACGGCCGGGTGTTGCTGGATGTGACGAATATGATAAGTGAAGAAAAACCCGGATTGCCTGATGGGCTAAAGGTGGATGATCAGGGCAACTTGTTTGCTACAGGTCCGGGGGGTGTTTTGGTTATCACGCCTGAGGGCAAGCACCTGGGCACCATCCTTACAGGCCAGCTAACTGCTAACTGCGCTTTTAATGAAGACCAATCTATATTGTATATGACTACCCACATGCATCTGATGAGAATAAGATTAAGACAATAGATCTATTCAATATCTTTAATCTTCTTCTCCAGTCTGGTCAGCCTTTCTTCCAGGTCGCAATAGTTGGACTCAATGAATTCATAGAATTCATAATTTCTTCGATTCAAATCCTCAAATCCTTTTTGCAAGAACTTAATACTTGCATCAATCTGACTTTTGTGTCGTTCTAACTCTTGCTTAAACTCTCTACGATTCATTACTACAGTGATCTTACACTAAAGATAATTTAATAAAAACAAAAAAGTCCCGAAGAAACCTCCCCGGGACTTATAATATCAGTAAGTACTTTTAAATCTATTTATTTCTTTACTTTATCAATGACAGCTTTAAAAGCTTCAGGGTGATTCATTGCCAGATCAGCAAGAACCTTTCTGTTGATTTCTACTCCTGAATCTTTCAATTTCCCCATAAACTGAGAGTAAGACATATCATGCTCTCTTACTGCTGCATTGATCCGCTGGATCCATAGTGCTCTAAATTCTCTCTTTTTAGCTTTTCTGTCGCGGTATGAATACTGCATGCCTTTTTCTACAGCATTCTTCGCTACGGTCCATACGTTTTTTCTCCGACCAAAGTACCCCTTGGCCTGCTTCATTACCTTTTTTCGTCGGGCTCTTGAAGCTACGTGATTTACTGATCTCATTTCATTTTCTTTTTTGACAAATGGCGTTCTGAAAGCCCAGAATCTTTAAAAGCCAGATATCGGGTTAAACATTTAAAACCAATTCATTAGATGTTAAGCATGTGCCTAACGTTTTTCTCATCGCTTTTATGAACGATAGCAGCGTGAGTAAGATTTCGCTTTTGCTTTGTCTCCTTCTTGGTAAGAATGTGACTTTTAAAAGCGTGCTTTCTTTTAATTTTTCCAGTACCTGTAAGCTTAAATCTTTTTTTAGCACTGGAGTTTGTTTTTACTTTCGACATTTCCCTACAATTTATTTCTTCTTACTTACTGATTTCGGTGCTACTATGATAGACATTCGCTTACCTTCAAGCTTAGGGAGTAATTCTACTTTACCATACTCCTCCAGTGCTTGTGCAAACTTGAGAAGAAGGATCTCTCCTCTCTCTTTAAAAACAATTGTACGACCTACGAAGTGAACGTAAGCTTTAACCTTAGCACCTTCTTTGAGGAACTTGATGGCATGATTCAGCTTAAAGTTGAAATCATGATCATCGGTATTGGGACCAAAACGGATCTCTTTGACCACCGTCTTCTGAGCCTTCGCCTTGATCTCCTTTTGCTTTTTCTTCTGCTCGTATTTGAACTTTGAGTAATCTATTACTTTGCAAACAGGCGGGTCAGCTTTGGGAGAGATCTCCACTAAATCCAAACCTTGCTGTTTTGCAATTTCTAACGCTTTATCGATGGAATAAACATCCACGTTCACGTTATCTCCGACTACCCGGACTTCCCGAGCTCTGATCTTTTCGTTTACCTTATAGGGTTCTTCTACGCGTCCCCTGTATGGTTTTCTAAATGGTCTACTAATTGTTTTCCTCCTTTTTTGGTCCTACCATAGAAAAATAAAACGCAAATATCGCGATTATTTCCTTTTATAAAAATTCAAATTCTTAATTATTTACCAGTTCAGCAACTGTTTTGTCAAAGAATTTAATAAAATCTTCTACTTTCATGGTACCCTGATCACCTTTACCGTGCGCTCTTAAAGCCACGGACCCACTTACTGCCTCCTGCTCTCCTACGATGAGCATGAAAGGTATCTTTTTAATCTCAGCATCACGGATCTTCTTCCCGATTTTTTCATCACGCTCATCAATGAATCCACGAATATCCTGTTCCTGCAGCTTCTGGTGCAGGTCCTTAGCATAATCATGATACTTTTCAGAGATCGGCAGAACAGCAATTTGTTCAGGTGCTAACCATAATGGGAAGTCCCCTCCCGTACTTTCAATCAAAATGGCCACAAATCGCTCCATGGACCCAAACGGTGCCCGGTGAATCATGACCGGACGATGTTTCTGATTGTCAGTACCTGTATACTCTAACTCAAAACGTTGCGGAAGGTTATAATCGACCTGTATTGTACCAAGCTGCCAGCTCCTGCCCAGTGCATCTTTCACCATAAAGTCCAGCTTAGGGCCATAGAAAGCTGCCTCTCCATATTCTACCACTGTCTTCAATCCTTTTTCAGCAGCTACCTCTTTGATTTCCTGCTCCGCTTTATCCCAATCTTCATCTTTACCAATGTACTTATCAGGTGTCTGAGGGTCACGTAGGGAAACCTGTGTAGTGAAATCCTCAAAGCCCAGAGTACCGAACACATACATGACCAAATCGATCACTTTTGCAAATTCTTCTTTTACCTGATCAGGGCGACAGAAGATATGCGCATCATCCTGGGTAAAGCCACGGACTCTAGTAAGACCATGAAGCTCACCGCTTTGTTCGTATCTATACACTGTTCCAAACTCTGCAAAGCGCACCGGAAGTTCTCTATAAGACCTTGGGCGAGATTTATAGATCTCACAGTGGTGTGGGCAATTCATTGGCTTTAGCAGGAATTCCTCGTCTTCTGCCGGAGTATGTATCGGCTGGAAAGAATCCTGACCATACTTGGCATAATGACCTGATGTTACGTAGAGTTCTTTACTCCCGATATGTGGAGAAACGACCTGCTCATATCCGGCTTTTACCTGTGCTTTTTTCAGGAAATTTTCCAGCCGTTCACGAAGTACAGCCCCTTTAGGCAACCAAAGCGGAAGCCCCTTCCCTACTTTTTCGGAAAAGGTAAAAAGATCCAGCTCTTTCCCGATTTTTCTGTGATCTCTTTTTTTGGCTTCTTCCAGTAGCTCGAGGTATTCTTTCAGTTCTTTTTGCTTGGGGAAGGTAATGCCGTACAGGCGGGTGAGCTGTTTGCGCTTTTCATCACCCCTCCAGTATGCTCCGGCCACATTAAGGATTTTGGCAGCTTTAATGAAACCTGTATTTGGAATGTGTGGTCCCCGACAAAGATCCGTAAAATTACCCTGCTCATAAAAAGTGATCTGACCATCCTCCAGGTCTTCAAGTAGCTCCAGCTTGTATTCGTCACCCTTTTTCCGATAGTGATCTACAGCATCTTTCTTGCTGATTTCCAGACGTTTATATTCATTCTTCTCCCGCGCCAGTTCGAGCATTTTATCCTCGATGGCTTTCAGGTTTTCTGAGTCAAATTCCTGATCTCCAAAATCCACATCATAGTAAAAACCATTTTCTATAGGTGGTCCTATACCCAGTTTAACACCCGGATATAAAGCCTCCAGAGCCTCAGCCATCAGGTGCGCTGAAGAGTGCCACATAGTGGACTTACCTTCATCATCATTCCATGTTAAAAGACTCAATGTAGCATCTTCTTCTATAGGCCTGAAGGCATCTCGTACCTCACCATTTACTTTAGCTGCCAGCACGTTTCTGGCAAGGCCTTCACTTATGTCTTTAGCCACATCCAGGGATGTAGTTCCTTTAGGATACATACGCTCACTTCCGTCTGGTAAAGTGATCTTTATCTCACTCATTCTCTGTTGATTTCTTTGATGAAATATCTAAAACGGGCGTAGGATTCTCTTTTTCCCGAAATCTCCGCAAATATGCAATTTTTCGTTCAACTATCTGAGCCCGGGAAATAGCAATTGAATCATGAGGGTTTAATCGGGTGATGGCATGATAGTTCCCAAGGGCAGCATTGAGCCAGCCGCGGTCCTCAAGGATTTCCGCTTTTTTATAAAGTGCTTGTCTGGTGGAATCTATTACAATTAATTTATCAGTATAATAAACTGCTGAATCCCAATTATTTAACTGGTGATACCAGTGCGCTAACTGGAGAAGGGATCCTTCTTCCTCGTCGTATCCTTTTAGCAGCCCAATAGCTTTGTGCCTTTCACCTAGCGAATATAGAGTCCGGGCTAAAAGGGCTGTATTTTCATATCCTTTTATTGCGTTGCTCTGTTTCGTCAAAAGATCTTTTGCCTTTTGAGGATATCCCTGTTGCAAAAGGACTGGTACATACTCACCCAATATGGCCTGATGGCCCGGATTTCCAGAAGCAAATTTCGTATAAGCATAAAGAGCCCTGGCTGTATCTCTTAACTGCAGGTAAGTCTGAGCTACAAAAAGCTGATCTTCAGACTTATCACTCCCCTGTAGTAAAGACCATAAAAAATCACTGGCTTCCACACTTCTCTGGAGTCCGTTCAGCGCCATGATCTTCCATCTGAAATCGTCGATTGTAGCAGACCGTTTCTCTAGCCAGTTGTCAACCAGGTCATTTAAGGCCTCATACTTACTGTGAGTAATATAGAAGTCAGCAGCATAATTATACAATTCAAAATTAAGCTTGTCACGGTCTATCAGTAGCCGTATCTCTTTTTCTACGTCCTCAGGCCAGTTTAGATGTTGTGAAGCATAGAGTTTCTTATAGAGTAATTCGGATTCTTTCTTTCCTTTTTTAAGCTGGTCATTAACATGGTTTAACTGAAGAATATAAAAACCGGCGTCCTGATCCATTTCTTCGATCGGAACCTTATCAGCATGGCTACATGCGGAAAAAACAAGTACTATAATTATAAAAACTAACCGGCTCACTCACAGAATAATTTGGACGCTAAACTTTAAAGCAAACTTACTAACATCCGGCCGGTCGAGATAGGTCAAACGGTGAAAAGCTTCAACAGAAAAAACCTTGAAGATATTTTCCACACCATAGCCCAGCTCTACATAGGGTCGCCAGTCGAGGCGATTGAAAGGGATCACCTCTTCTCCATCAGGATTGGTTTTGTACTGAGCCATATTGATGTTTTTATCACTGATCTGACCGGTAAGCATATTGGCGCTTCCGATCAGTCGCCATTTGAGCTTTTTCATAAGAGGTATCATGTTTAGAATGAACCCTTCAAAAGAGTGCCGATACCGCAGCTCCAGGTACTTATCTGTAGAAAACTCAAAGTAATCCATCAGATTGTAGGCAAAGTTCACATAAATTGGTGTCTCATTTCCTATGGTATTGTATAGCATGGTGTACGGCAGATCACCCAAAATATAGCCTCCGGTAAGTTTGATGTTTGAAACACCCAAAAGAGCCATCTTCTGACGCTTTTCAACGGACAGCTTGAATTTGTGATAACTAAAATTACTCCCAAGCACTCCCCTGAAGCCATAGGTGTAATCCAGGTTGAAGGCTGGCCAGCGAACGGTTCCTAAACTGAGTCGTTCATTATCATTGACTACAAAAAGTTCATCTTTTGCATAACGTGTGGTCAGCGTGACCTCACTGACTTTGTATCCACTATTAGTTTCAGTATCTCCCGGCTCTTCGAAATATTGAAAATCAAACGCCGGATTGAAAGATTCATGTTTTACAGCTACCTGTCCACTTAAACCTGTACTGATTTGCCTGAATAGGCTTAACCGGTATTTCTTAATGTAAAAGGGCTGAACCAGTGATCCAAACCTGCTCAGCGTATAAAAAAGGCTGGTGGGCTCGATTTGCTCATTAAGCATCCAAACCTGCTCTACTTCACTTTGTTGTTCGTACCGGATATTGGTCCACGGCTGTCGATCCAGAATGCGATCCACATAAAATTTATATTTCCACCGTTCGTCATCAAAACCGTAGCCCACATGTCCACCAAGTGTCCATCGCTTGCTAAACGCAAAATTGGTTCTCGCTCCAAATCCGACACGGATTCCCTCAACGTTGTTTTTTCCACCAAATGTGGTATAAGGTCCCAGGTCTATAAACCCAACCTTGTAATACCCTGTAAAGCCAAATTTTGCGGCATCCATATAGGTTTTTACTATCGGAATTTTTTTCAACGTGTCAATCATTTTAAAGACATTGAGCTCAGCTTCGGTCAATGAGTCATGCCGGTTTTCGGCCCAGTAGCTTTCATCATAGTCCTGTATGGTTTCTTCCATAGCTACGGGATTCAGGTAAAAGCTATTATCCTTTGGTTGATTGACTACATGGTCTTTAGTGGAGACATAAAACTTAGCGAGCATTCCGGCTGTCTGATCGGTTAGCTGGGCAACATCTACGACCACACGTGTTTTTTCGGGGAGCCAGGGACCTGCGTCAGTTTGTGTGAGGTCTTGTTGGATTTTGATCTTCTCAATAAAGTTCAGGTTGGCTGATTTAAGCACCTGGGCATCAATGCGTTTAAGGGCATACTCTTCTTTGGTAATCCACATGGTCCCGGTAAAAGCAAGATCCTGCTCCCGCTTAGGGTAAAAGTCCAGTCGATAGCAAAAATCGTCTGCAATATAGGCGCTATCTTCCAGGTAGACATCGTAGTAAAGCTTCCAGCCATCAGCTATCGGGGAAACAAATTCCTTGCTGACGATATTCAGCCAATTGCGGTAAAAGTTGTATTCCTGGAAAGTAGAACCTATTACCTGCGAAGTGGTGGTTCCATCAGTCAATCCTACCCCACTGACTTTCGTTTTAATGATGTTTTCGTGCCGGAAGGTTGGGTCCTTTTTATAGTAGAACCGGGAGATGGCTTCAGACATAAATACCGGGAGAATGGGTTTCCCGTCATCACCAGCCAGCTGCTGAATACTGTCCAGTACATTCGTGATTTTTTTCACAATCTTGCGATCCCTGAAGCGGTCAGAAATGTTATCTACATCAAATTCTACCTTCGTGTAGCTTTCATACTCATAAGCACTTAAAGTGTTTTTATCATTCAGCTCTTTATTTCTAACCACATTTCGCATGATCGGGAAGGCAGGGTTTTCTCCGGCGTATACAACCACTTCTCCAAGTGTTTGCACATCTTCATCCAGTTGGAAATTAATGATCTGATCTTCCCCCCGGATCAGGGGCTTGACTCTTTTTATAAATCCGATGTAACGAACTTCTATAGAGTCTACAGGTTGGCTGGTCCTGGCTGTGAAATTTCCCTCAAAGTTGGTAATTGCCCCATCCTGTGTGCCTGTAAAAACCACATTAGCAAAAGGGATGGGGGTACCTGTAGCTGCTTCAGTTACTTTGCCTGAAACAACAGTAAGTTGTGCACTGGCAACAATTGAGATAAGCAGAAAGAAAGCGAGTAGTAACGTATTTTTGCTCAAGGAAGCATCTGTTAATTTCACAAAGCGGTAAACATCCGCAAAACAAAAACATTCTTACGAATAAATGAAGGTTCTGTTCTGCAGAAACCGGTTTATTAACGAATGTTTTTCTTCATTTCGTCTACTTCTTGCTTGAGGTTAAAGACCATTCCTGCTATTTTTTCCATGGAAAGCTCGTTAGCAGCCTCAGGATTGGGAAATTCCACACTGATAAAGGCCTTGGCTTCCCAGATCTCCAGGACTTCTTTTGGAGAAATTTCATAAGGTGAGTAAGCCTTATTGTCAGAAACCAGGAAAAGTTTACCTTTTTCCTCTATGTAGTTAAATACGCGTTTGTAGACCACTCCTTCCTGTTCGGTGACCAGCACATAGGTCTTTCCATTTTTAATGTCATTGATCGACTCCATATACTTCCCTATAATGATTGATCCTGAAATGATCGGCAGCATAGAGTCTCCTGAGATCTCAAATGCTCTGTAGGTAGCATTTGGCGGAAGCATTGGTAGCTTGAACTTGGGTAGTTCAGAGATGTACTCCGGATCAGAGTAGCCATTGAGATAGCCTGCAGCAGCCTTTTGCGGCACAAGCTCTATGTTTTCCCGGTCTTCCTGATCCACGGTGATGGATAGGATCTTTACCCGCTCTTTCTGAGCAGATGCGGGTACACCTTTGGTCAGGTCTGTGCTGATCAGATCATCTGAGGTAACATTGAGTACCTCGGCGATTTTCATTAGTGTTTGCAAACGAGGCTCTGCCCGTGCTTCTTCATAGGCACCTACAACAGATCGTTTGATCCCAACTTCGTTAGCAAACTTTTCCTGAGTAAAACCAGCTTGTTTACGCAGGTATTTGATATTTTCGGCTATTATGCTCATTTTTTTAGCTTTATGAGTCAAAGATGATAAAATTCAGGTCATCTTTCCCACTCTTTCCGATAGAATATAAATGCAAATGGTGAAAATCCCGGGTCTGCCTGATCGTGTGGAGCTTTTCTTTGATATTGACAACTACATCTTTTAACGTTTTGTCTGCATCTACCAGTACATAGCCGTACATATCCTTTCGCTCCCGAACCGAGGCAAAAAACTTCACCTGACACTTGCCTGATTTCAGCTTTTTAGAAGTGAGCTTGAGTTTGTAATGATCATCAAAAGTCACATCTGCATTCATAGTCTGCAAATCTTTTACCCTAAAATTATTAGCAACTTCTTGCATATCCTGCTCGTTTATTTAGTAAATTTGATCATAATTTTAGTAAAAAGCAATAATGAAAACGAAAAAATGCCAATAATATTAGCCTAATGAGGTTATCAGGTGTCTGAATGTGTATGGAAAAGAAAACTCACTGTCTACATTATCATTTTGGCCTCTGACTTGCTTGAAAAGTATAAACCACCATATAACCACCAGTCAGGCTCCCAACCTGGGCTCCAGGGCCATTATCCACATGGATCTGGATGCTTTCTTTGTATCAGTAGAATGCCTGCGAGACAATCGTCTCAAGGGCATTCCGCTGATCATTGGAGGAAGCGGCGGACGAGGTGTAGTGGCCTCCTGCAGCTATGAGGCACGTAAGTTTGGCGTGCATTCAGCTATGCCTACCCGTATGGCCCTGCAGCTATGCCCGGATGCTAAAGTAATCTCCGGTGATATGGAGGCGTACAGTTATCATTCCCGGCTGATCACAGATATTATCAGAGAAGATGCACCCCTGTTTGAGAAAGCTTCCATCGATGAGTTTTATATCGATGTGAGTGGTATGGATCGGTTTTTTGGTACGTTCCAGTGGTCCCAGGAGCTGCGCCAAAAGATCATCGATAACTCCGGTCTTCCTATATCCATGGGGCTTTCCATAAATAAGCTGGTCTCTAAAGTGGCAACTGGAGAGTTTAAACCCAATGGTGAAAAGTATGTGCCCAGAGGTGAGGAACGGGGCTTCCTGGCACCTCTCCATGTGAGCAAAATCCCTATGGTGGGTGAAAAAACGACACAGTTTCTCGTAGAGATGGGTGTGACACATGTTCATATTCTCAGAGAAATGCCTGTGAAGATGCTGGAAAAAGCCTTTGGTAAAAATGGACGGGTTCTTTGGAATAAAGCTAATGCTGTAGATTACACACCTGTAGAGCCATACAGTGAGCGGAAATCGATCTCTACGGAGTGCACCTTTGGAGAAGACTCGATCGATGTAAAAAAGATGAAGACTCTCCTGCTGACCATGGTGGAAAAGCTTTGTCACAAGCTGCGCAAAGAGCAAAAGCTTACCTCTTGTGTGGCCGTGAAGATCCGCTATGCCAACTTTGATACGGAGACCAAGCAACGACACATCCCCTACACTTCTTCAGACCAGGTGATCATCAAGGAGGTCATGGATCTTTTTGACAGGCTCTATACCCGAAGGATGTTGCTTCGGTTGGTTGGTGTTCGACTAAGCCATTTAGTACATGGTAACTATCAGATCAATCTTTTTGAAGATACGGAAGAGACAATTCGGCTGTATCAGGCACTGGACCTGATCAAATCAAAACATGGAGTGGAGAAAGTGACCCGGGCTGCTTCACTGGGACTGGATGGCAGGATCAGGATGGATAATAATATGTTTGCGGGATAGTTTATCAGCCAATATTAGTATGTCTATTTTAGACATAAATATTATCTTTAAGTGCAAATACAATGAATATGAATATTTATTTAGGGAAGCATTTTGAAAAATACATTAAAGAACAGGTGAAATCAGGGAGATATAAAAATGCCAGTGAAGTAGTCCGACAGGGTCTGCGTGAATTAGAAGAACAAGAACAACTGCTTAAGTCTAAAATAAATGAGGGCTTAAAAAGCAAATCTTCCAAATGGGATAAAGATGATTTTTTAAAAAAGGCTCACCAGCGGATGAATCAAATTGAGGGAAGTGAGTAACAACATCTTAATTTCAGATACTGCTCATGAAGACCTGTTTGATATCTGGTATTTTATCGCAGTGGAAAACAGAAGCCGTGAAGCCGCAGATAAATTTATAGATAAGCTCCACGGTAAATTTATAAGTCTAGCTACAAGTCCAAATATTGGTGCCTCCAGAAATGAATATCACAAAGATCTACGGATGTTCCCTTATGGGAACTACGCTATTTACTACGTTCCGATAGAAGATGGTATTCATATTATCAGAGTTTTGGAAGGTCACAGAGATATAAAAGGACAATTTTAATACCCCAACTCCTTCATCAAATCTCTAATCTCTTCATTCTCTACCACCTCGCTCACTCGTTCAGCATGCCCGGGAGCTTTCCACTTTTCGAGTGAATCGGTTTGTAAGGTTTTCAGGTCCGTAAACCAGGCACGACTGGAACGGACTGTAGCATGTTTATACCAATTTAAAAGTCGGTCATGAGGTTCTTCATCCAGAAAAGCACACAGCTGCCGGATAACAGGCTCATAGTTTGTGATCACATCCTCATAGTGAAGTGTAAATACCTGCGGATGGCCTTTAAAAGCCAGTCCGGCCCTTACATCTCTAGCATACCTTTCCGGTTCTACCCAGTATTCACCTGGCCTCTCCGGATGCACAGACGTGCAAACCGCTCTGGGGTCCCGAACGATGTGGATGAACTGAGCCTCAGATCCAAAGTATTGTAAAATTTCTGCAATATGGTGGATATTGTATGGACGTTTTTCGCACCAGCGATGGGCTCCTTTCGGTACCCGAGCTTTAAGCAACTCTCTATACATGCGATCTATTCTGACAGGCCGAAGTTTACCATCCTTCTCTTCCCATTCAGTAAAAGCGTCGGTTTCTTTCGGAAAGCAAAAGAGCTTTGGGTGAGCTGACAGGATCGAAAGTAGCAGTGAAGTTCCCGAACGAGCACAGCCTCCTATGAAAATTGGAGCTCTGGTAAAATGTTTCTGCTCCTTTTTCTGTCCAAGCGCATTGATAATGGGGCTGGTGATGTGTTTTTTGAACAGGTTATTCATCAGGCTTCAAAATAGCTACTCAGCTCTGTTAAAGTTGATCCTTCCGCTTGCTGATCTTTGATAATCTCTCCATTTTCAATCAAAATGATCCGTTTACTCACCTGGGTGATATTGTGCAGGTTGTGGCTGGAGAGAATAATGGTTTTGCCTTCTTCGTTGAGCCGCTTCAAAACTTTACTGAGCTTAGCCTGCGAGCCCGGATCCAGATGGGCGAAAGGCTCGTCCAGCAAAATGATTTTGGGGTTGCCCAGAAAAGCTGCCAGCAAGCCAACACGCACCTTAGAGCCAGTCGACAGGTTTCTGATGAGCTTTTTATTCTGTGTGATATCCTCATTTGAAAACTCCGAAAACGACTCGATCTGACTTTGGGTTTGTTCTTCCGTCAGCCCAATAGTTTTGCCAATAAAATAGAAATACTCCATTGGCTTTAGAAAATCGATCAGAAAAGACTCATCAATAAAAGCGTGCAAAATGTTTTTCCAGTGATCTGATCCTGCAACCAGCTCATCTCCTACCCATACTACTCCTTCATCAGGCTTTAGCAAATCCAGGATGGTGCGGAACATGGTCGTTTTTCCAGCTCCGTTATTTCCTACGATCCCTACAGACTCTCCCTCTTCTATATCCAGGGATTCGATATGCAAGGCTATTTTTTCATTATAACACTTCTTAATGTTTCTGATGCTGATAATGCTCATTTAATTGCGATAACAGTGTGATAAATGATACTTTCTCTTTTCGAACTTTTTGGTGATCTTTTGTATAAAAAAATCTCTTAATAGCAGTCCTGTCAGCCCGAGTATTGCAAAAGCAATAATGCCATATAGTTCACCCAAAGAAAGAGTCAATATTGTGAATAAAATGACAGGAACTATCATCACAAGCATGGATGTAAGAAAGAGGGTCCCATTCAGTCCCTGGTAGTTAAAAAAAGTGCCTTTACCCAGATCCAGTTTTGTAGTATTTTTCAATGAGTTATTGAGGATCACAGGAAGGTTCCACCCAATATTAAACAGGAAAGCTCCTATGATGACCAGTAATCTTACGGGTTGATTGATGAGAAAGATCATGCAAATGGCTAAGGCAATGAGTGAGGTATACAGGAAGAAGTTGTACTTATGCTTCAAAAAGTCCCGAATACTGACTCGGGTCATTAGCAGATCAAAAAAGCTCCCCTCCCATGCTAATGTATACACTCCGTGCTGAACAAGGGTGAAACCGGTACAGACTATCCCGATTAAGAGAAAAGCAAAATTCAGTTCGCTCTTATTCGACATGGGCATGACATAGAAAAAATATGGGATAACTAATAACCCTGCCAGGAAGTTAGTATAGGCCCGCTTGTTACGGGTAATTAGGGCCCATTCCAGTTGGATCAGCGGGTTTTTAGAGATGCTGAAATAGAATGACTGCCCAAAGCTGTTTTCTTTCTTTTCTTCAGTTCGGGATCTTTTGAGGTAATGCAATGTAGTATAGTATGCAAAAGTGACAGCTAATGCTAATCCGATAACAATCACAGGGATACTCCATGCATTTTCCAGAAAGCTGACCAAAAGGTGACCTCCAAACTGCGATAGAATGAATGCTATTAGTACTACCACCAAAATGGCAATGACCTTGACCTTGTTGGAAACGAGGTTTACAGCAATAGCCAGGTAGTGATTGGTCAGCCATGCAAAAGCGATCATGATCGGTAAAAAAGCAAGCACCGGAGATGGAAATGCCAGCGACCACTGAGAAAACTTGATAAAAAAGGGAATTTGAAAAAGCAGGATTAAGAGATTCCAAAATTTTGTGGCTGATATCAGCAAGAATGAAAAGGCCCAATCCCTCCGTTTTACTTCCCAAAGCAAATAAGGCCTGGTTTTCGGAATTGTTGCCGGTAGTGCAATTTTGGTAAGCAGGTCTATCAGCCAGAATACCGTAAATGCTACCCAGAGGAATTTAGCCGGATTTGCGATACCCAGCCAACTTTTAGCCATGAGCCGGTAGTTATCCAGCTCAAAATACAAACCAGAGTTAATTGCTATAACCAGAAAAAAAGAGATCATAGCAATTAATCCATACTGACCTGCAGAAGGGTCTCTTTTAAACGCTAACCAGCTATGTTTTAAGTAGAATAGATCCATTAATTGCTAACATAAAAAATCGCATTGGCAAATAACAACTTTCCGTTTTCCCAGAATGATCGGAAAAGCGGATTGTCTACCATGTAAACGATTTGTCCTCGTCCCTTTTCTTCTACCCCAAAAACCAGGGATTCCCCCACCTTTTCCAAAACAAACTGTCCGGCAAAGCCACTCAAATGTGCATCACTGGAGGTGATCACCCCTACGTTATTATCCGGTAAATACCCATAGCGCTGAGCTGAAGTTTTTAAAGAGTAATAAGTCTTTTCATAGCCATAAGCCAGGGGATGGGTATTGTCCAATGCTACGGAAAAAATGGCTCCTGCTACGTATTCGCGTATTTGGTAGCGGTTTTCTTCGCTTTCCGGAATCAGCTGCATTTCTTTTTCTATTTCTGCTTCCAGCTGCTCAAATTGTTTTTTCTCTTCCTCTGAGTTATGAGGTTTTAGCAAGCTCTCTTCCGAAGTAAACTTGCGAAGTGCCCCCTGAACGGCAATCAGCGTACCTCCGGCAGATACCCAGTCATTTACCTTCTTCATTTCAGACTCACCAAAGCTGCTGTACCAGCCATTTTGCATGATCAGCACATCATACTCGCTGAGGTCTACCCGGCTGAAATAATCAGTAGAAATCGTCGTAACCGGATACTCCAGGTTTTGCTCAAAGAAGTGCCAGGTAGCCCCAAAATCCAGTGAAGAAGTTCCATCTCCTCCTATCAGGGCTACTTTAGGGGCTTCAATGAAGCGAATATCATTGGATCCAATATCCGGACCACCGCTTACAAAACCGGAGGGGATGGCTGTGGCAATCCCCTCATGCTCGTTGATCAGACTGGTGAGCCTTTCTATAAAATCAGGCCTTTCATTATCACGAGCTGTTACTATAAACGAGCCCTGCTCGAAAGTACTACCCAATATAGTAATAGGCCGTGTAGTGTATCGAGCCTTGAAATCAGCTTGCAGCAAAGCCCCCAGAAAACGAGCATCATCCAGGCTATTCCATTTGAAAATATAACCATATGCATTTTCTAAAGGAAGCGGATCGAAAGTGGTCAGTGGTGAATCCCCGCTAACACTGATCGGGGTTGTGGTAGCATAGGCTTCCACACCAAAGGCATATGGCACTGCCCAGGCCGTGATGTCATAGGTCAGGGAATCAGCCAATTTTGTTTTGGGTTCGAAAAGAATGGTCGTCAATACCGATTTTGGTTGATTTGTACTTACTACCAGGTCTTTTCGATTGATCGTAAAAGATTGCTCTCGCTTTGCCCGGTAGTTGTATCCACTAAAGCCTGTGGAGCTTTGTGCTGAGCCATACTGAATACCTTGAGCATCTAGCCATTTTTTCAGCTTGTTGAACTTATCGATGTTTCCATCATACTTCAGGACATAGCTTTTGTATTTAGCAGGTGTCGGCTGGCTGAAAAACTGCTGAAACTCATCAAGAACTCTTTGATTGCTTTGAGAGGTGATCTCGATGGTTGAGAGGCCGGTCGTGTAGTGATGAGCAATACGATCCTTTAAAGTGAGGGTGTCGCCTTCCTGCTTGATCACACCTAGTCCTGCCCTGCCTGATCCACCCTGCTCGTAAGTCATCCCAATGGCTCCATTGTAGGTCGGATAGGTATCCCCGTAGCTGGGATACAGCAGGTCAAAATACTGTTTGGTAAAATAAAACCAGTTGTTTTCGTCAAAATATTTAGCATGATTTCTCCCGATCCGGGTCTGAAAATCTCTTTGCCAGTCAGTGATCAGCTCGTGAAAAGGTTCAGCAGCCGGGGCAAAATAGTACGGGGAGTTTACACCCTGTTCATGAAAGTCCACATGGACCTGTGGCAACCACTGGTTGTAAACGGCCATTCGCTGCTGGCTTTCAATCTGTGTTTGCCATGCCCAGTCACGGTTCAGGTCAAACAGGTAATGGTTGGCACGTCCACCAGGCCAGGGTTCATGATGCTCCCAGGAGTTGGGATCAGGGTTGTATGGCTGATTGCCCTTTTCCCAGTAAAAATTTACATATCGGGCTCTCCCATCCGGGTTGATGCAGGGATCTAAAACGACCAGTGTGTTTTCCAGCCAGGAGGCTTTATCCGAATTTGGCCTGACCAACTCATAAATAGTGGCTAAAGCCGCTTCTGTGGAAACGGACTCATTGCCATGCACATTGTAGCTAAGCCAGACAATGCTAATGTTTGTTTCAGGGGTGCCATTCATCAGGCCAGCTCTTTTCAGGTTATCGGTCCGGATGGTTTCCAGCTGAGTCAGATTTTCTTCAGAGGATACAAAAGCCAGGTAAAGTGGTCGTTTTTCGTAGGTTTCACCATATTTTGAAAGCTGTACTTTGGGGGATTGCCCGGCTACATGCTTGTAGTAGTCGACTACCTGATGGTGGCGGGTGAATTGATCGCCGAGCTCATAGCCGAGAAAGTCTTTTGGAGATTTTAGCTGTGCGATGGAACAGGTTGCAACAGCTGATAAAAGAAATGTTAGTAGGCGTCTGGTCATGTTTCTTGATTTAGCGAACAGCTAAAATAGCCGGAAGCCAAAAGTTTTAACAGAAAATCTAGAAGAATGTGTTTAGTGGCAGATATGGTTGATTAGCTGGGGTTTGTTTCACCCCTTCGGGGTTTATCGATCTGTTTGAACTTATCCATAAATGTTTCATCCCTTCGGTTTCAGGTAATCATAACCCTGAAGGGTTGAAAACCAAGAGTACGGTATAAGCAAAACTAAAACTTTCACCTCTTCGATTTTAAACAATGTTTCATCCCCTTCGGAAATTCAAGACACCTGATTTTTCTCAAATGAATAATCCAGCTTCTGAACCCTGAAAGGCTGGAAAAACTAAGAAGCTGTGAGACAGAAAACTTAAAGTTCTTAGCTATCAAATTCCTGAATAATTAAATCCCGAAGGGATGAAATGATTATAGACCGATAACCAATTTTTCACCAACCCCGAAGGGGTGACACATTTAAGCCCTTCTATGACAATTTTAATAAATCATTTTCAGTTAAGCTAATTTTTTTAGTAATTTTACCAATTAAATTAGCTAAATGCACTTCAACTGCCACACATATTTTTCCTTCCAATACGGGACCCTCTCCATTCATCAGCTGTTTGATGAGGCGAAGCGAAATGGTGTGCGTAAGCTGATCCTGACCGATATCAATAATACCTGTGGCTATATCGAACTACTGCGGGTCTGTGATGAGCGGAAAAATGAGTGGTTGCTGGAAATTGCGCTGGGAATTGAGTTCAGAAATAAAAACGAGCTGCTCTACATCGGCCTGGCCCAAAACAATGCAGGATTCGAAGAGCTAAACCGTTACCTTTCTTATCATAAGCGAGAAAAAACGCCACTCCTTCAAAAAGCCCCGGAGTTCAATCATGCCTACATCATCTACCCGCTTTCTAACGCTCCCAAAACACTTCGGGATTATGAGTACATCGGTATCCGCCAGCAGGAACAAAAAAAGATACTCTTCTCTCCTTTTCGCCACCTGAAAAGCAAAATGGTCGCCTGGCATCCGGTAACCTTTCCTCCCGGAAAGCCGGAAGATGGTCCTTTTGCCAGCAAAATCAGCTACAACATCCACCGTCTGCTACGCTCCATCAGTGAAAACACCCTGCTCAGTAAACTGCCACAGGAATTTCAGGCTGACCCATCCGAAATCATGCTCCCCGAGCCCGTACTGAAAGCATCATTCAGTGATTTTCCCGAGCTCATCCAAAATGCTATTCACCTTGTAAATGCCTGTACCATTGACATGAAGATGGGCGAGGATAAAAACAAAATGTATTTTAAGGGAAGCAAGCAAGATGATATCAACTTTTTGACTACTAAAGCGCAGGAGGGCTTTGATAAAAAATACACCGGAAAGCGCGACAACCCTGTATCCCGCGAACGCTTTCAGCGGGAAATAGACATCATACGAAAAAAGAGCTTTGAAGCCTATTACCTGATCAGCTATGACATTGTCAGGCATGCCAAACAGCAAGGGTTTTCATACGTAGGTCGGGGCAGTGGAGCCAACAGCCTGATCGCCTACTGCCTGGACATTACCAATACTGATCCCATTGAGCTGGATCTGTATTTTGAGCGGTTTTTAAACCCCGAACGTACTTCTCCCCCGGATTTTGACATGGACTTTTCCTGGAAAGACCGGGACCGCATTTATGAATACATCTTTGATAAGTATCATGATGACCATGTGGCACTACTCGGCACCCATACGACCTATCAGAAGCGTTCTAATATCCGGGAGTTGGGAAAGGTCTTTGGATTACCTAAAGAAGAAATTGATAAGATCGTGGCTTACCCCTACCCGGACTATTACAAAGGAGACCAGATCAGCCAACTGATTTTCAGGTGTGCTGAACTGATCAAAGGGATGCCCAATCACCTTTCTATCCATGCAGGCGGAGTGTTGATCACTGAAAAACCCATCTACGCATATACGGCGCTGGACCTGCCGCCCAAAGGTTATCCCGTTGCTCATTTTGAAATGCATAATGCAGAAGATGTTGGTATCTATAAATTTGACATTCTGAGTCAGCGTGGGTTGGGACACATCAAAGACACAATAGAGATCATTTCTAAAAATCGGGGTATTGAAGAGGATGTCGATCGGTTTCATGCGTTCAAAAAAGACGATGCGATCAAAGAGCTGCTCAGAAAGGGCAACTGCATGGGCTGCTTCTATGTGGAGTCTCCTGCCATGCGTATGCTTCTCGGAAAGCTGGGGTGTGATGATTACCTCACCCTCGTTGCGGCCAGCTCGATCATTCGGCCCGGAGTGGCTCGCTCAGGCATGATGCGGGCTTATATCGAGCGGCACCATTTAGCCAATGCAGGCAAGTCTTACGAGTCGATCCATGAAAAAATGGATGAGCTCATGAAAGAAACCTATGGAGTGATGGTGTATCAGGAAGATGTGATCAAGGTGGCTCATCACTTCGGTGGACTTACGCTCACGGAAGCAGATGTACTACGACGCGGAATGTCCGGGAAGTACCGATCACGAAAGGAATTCCACCTCGTGAAAGATCAGTTTTTTGATAACTGCAAGGCAAGAGGCTACCCACAGCATGTAACTGACCGGGTATGGTATGAGATCGAAAGCTTTGCAGGCTATTCCTTTTCCAAAGGACACTCAGCCAGCTATGCAGTAGAAAGCTATCAGAGTCTGTACTTGAAGGCTCACTATCCATTGGAATTTATGGTCGGTGTGATCAATAATTTCGGAGGATTTTATAAGACAGAATTCTATTTTCACGAAGCACGCATGTGGGGCGCACAGATTGAGGCTCCCTGCATCAATTACTCAGATTACCTGACTAATATTTATGGAGAAACCATCTACATTGGGTTCATCCACCTAAAAGATCTGGAACAAAAGATTGCTCAGCGGATCGGTCCGGAGCGAGAAAAGAATGGTCCTTACAAAGGTCTCGATAATTTTATACGCCGAATACCTGTTGGTCTGGAACAAATCCGCATACTGATCAAGATAGGCGCTTTCCGGTTTACGGGAAAAACAAGGAAAGAACTCCTGTGGACCGCTCAGCTATACTTTGGCCAGGGGCAGAAAAATCACTACCAGTACGGAACGGACCTGTTTGAAGAGGTTCCGGAAGATTATCAACTTCCAGTACTGGACACCCCTCCTTTGGAAGATGCTTTCATTGAGATCGAACTACTGGGTTTTCCGCTGTGTGACCCGTTCCTGTTGCTGAAGACAGGTGATCTGGGAGACACACGTTCTGTTGATCTGATGAATAAGCTGGGGCGTATCGTAATGATGGTAGGTTATCTGATATGTACCAAAGACACCAGCACTAAAGATGGTAAACGCATGCATTTCGGCACGTTTTACGACCGGGAAGGGAAAGTATTTGATACGGTGAACTTCCCTCCTGTGGCTAAGCGTTATCCTTTCCGCGGCAGAGGTTTTTACCGGCTGAGAGGAAAGGTGGTAGAAG
Source organism: Marinoscillum sp. HNIBRBA16962 (assembly GCF_057801515.1). Taxonomy (NCBI): domain Bacteria; kingdom Pseudomonadati; phylum Bacteroidota; class Cytophagia; order Cytophagales; family Reichenbachiellaceae; genus Marinoscillum; species Marinoscillum sp. HNIBRBA16962. The sequence continues at coordinate 3,108,628 of NZ_CM173603.1, forward strand.
ACTTTGGCTACCCGATGATCGAGGTAAGCTGGATGGATAAGCTGCCTTATAGAGATCGATATGAGGATCAGAGGAAGGAAATGCACTTAAGAGTAGAATTGAAATGAAACGATCCGGACATGCAGATTTACCCTTACACAATGGCCGGGTGCCCCGCTGGCTGGCAGAACGCATGGCTAAGCTTGGTGGAGCCATTACCGAGGCTGTGGTGCTGGAGTATGGGAAATCCGAAATGATCCGTCGGCTAAGTGACCCGGCGTGGTTTCAGTCGCTGGGATGCGTTATGGGTATGGACTGGCACTCTTCCGGGATCACTACCTCCGTCATGGGAGCTTTGAAGTCGGCAATTAACCCCCTATCCAGAGAACTCGGCATTTACATCTGCGGCGGCCGTGGTAAGCACAGCCGTAAAACACCCGATGAGCTGCTGCGGGTTGCTGAACAAACCGGACTGAACGGTCATGAGCTGGTGAAAAGCAGCCGACTTTCTGCAAAAGTGGACAATACAGCCATTCAGGATGGATTTCAGATCTATCTCCACTCTTTCATCCTCACAGATGAAGGTGAATGGGCCGTAGTACAGCAAGGCATGAACGGCGCCTCCGGCTATGCACGAAGGTATCACTGGCATTCAGCAGGTCTAAAAAGCTTTACGGAAACACCACACACATTCATCTATGGTCAAAACCAGGGGCAAATACTCAATCTGACAGATACTCAAGCCCGTGATACAAAAACGGGCATCCTGGAAATCGCCAGGGAAAATCCGGATAAAATGATTGCCGAAATACGAAAGATCAGCATGCCACGTCATCATGATGTACAGCAAAAAGATGTGGACATCAAACGCCTGGGAACCATTCTGGCACTGGCTCAGCACTTACCCACCCATGATTTTGAATCGTTGTTACTGCTTCAAGGGCTCGGCCCGAGAACCCTGCAGTCCCTCACCCTGGTGAGTGAAGTGATTCACGGGACCCCCTCCCGCTTCAGTGACCCTGCTCGGTTCTCGTTCGCTCACGGAGGCAAAGACGGGCATCCATTTCCTGTGCCCACTAAAGTATACGATGAGAGTATCTCCGTACTTAAAAATGCAGTGGAAAAAGCCAAAATTGATCGGTCCGATAAAATGAAAGCTATCAGGTCGCTTTCTGATGCTGCCCGAAAAATGGAGGAAGGCTTTACCCCAAAAGGGGATCTTAAAAAGGTGATTGAGCAGGAACGTATTGATTCTCACAAGTACGGTGGCAGGACTGTAAAGGGCTGGGCAAGACCAGCCAAAAACCAACTAAGGCTCTTTGACTAGTTTCCGCCACTTTTTAGCGCATCCGATTCAGTATCCAAATATCCCGATTCAGCTTAAAAAAGCGTTAAAAACTGCTAAAAACGTAACTTTTTAAAGTGTCCGTTTTGAGGTGAGTGTCCGCAAATGCGCACGCTTTTATGCGTTCTCGGACAGAATTAGTTTGTTGCACTTTTATTAAAGCACTGTAAATCAGCGCTTTAGTGGTTTTGGCACAATCTTGAAGCATCAAAGTCTGTAAAATATTTTTAATTAAAATAATGCGGGTATGAAATCAATTAAAAAAATGTACTGGATGGCTGCCATTTTTGCAGCGTGTTCGTTTACGGCTCTCGGTTATTCGGGAGATAGCAATGCAGTGAAAAAAGCAAAAGAAGCTGTGGAAGAAGCTGCGCCTTATGACTGGCGAACATTAGCAGAAAGCGCTCAGGTGTGTTTCAAAAAGAACGAAAATGTAGACTTAGCACTCAAGTGGATTGATAAGTCTATCGAAATCAACAAGGATCCTTTCAACCTGGAGGTGAAAGGTGACTACTACAACTCCATTGGAGAAAGTGAAAAAGCTATGAAACTTTATTACAAAGCCATTACTACTGGTAAGGAGCAAAATTTCTGGTTTGATAGTTCAGACATCCAGGCAAAAATGTGGAAACTGCGAGGTAAGAAATAATCACGTGAAAAAACTCAAACACAAAAGGCCTGACATTCAGGCTTTTTGTGTTTATAAACGGCTCTTAAAAGGATCGCTCTACACCGTCTAGCTTTATGAAGTTGTAGTTTTCCCAAAAACTGTCTGAAAAATTATCACTGGCTGCGTGGAAGAACATATCTTTTTCATCCAGATAGTCTGTAGCAGCCGGATGACCATCCGTAACCGAAATATTATTGTTGGCTAAGACCGCCCGAAAGATAAACTCTTTTTGACCTTCATGCCATTTCCCCTCAAAGGTAGAGCTTACCATGTGGTATATTCCATTCTGTCTTTCAAATTCCTCAGTCCATTTCACCTGATCCCAAAAACCATTTCGATCAGTTGACGGGTAATACTCCATCTTTCTTATGGCGAAGGTCTCATCTTCTATGTAAAGCACACCCGATACGTAGCCTTTTGCATTTTTCGGATGAAACTCTACAATATACACATCCTCTTCCCCATGGAGTTTTTTACCTGTGTACTTAAACGTGTAATTGCCCTCCCTGGTGAAAAAATCATTCGTTTCTAAAAAGGAGTCTGACCTCCAGACAGAAGACCTGGCCATATCTGAGGCATGCCCCCTGATCAGTGTGATCTCATGCTCCACATCTTTGTGAGCCACTTTTTTCCGTGTTTTTATCGGGCTTACTTTTACCGGTTCTTTAGAAATGTTTGATGGAAGATAAATATCCAAAATGCCTTCAGCCAGGTAGCACAACTCACCATTACTTGTAAGTTTTTCTTTATAATAACTAAGCAGTGTTTTGGATCGCTGTTCGTAATTGAGGGGAAATCTGCTGAATACATTGAGCATGATGCTCTCTCCAGCTGCTTCAGAAGCCTCTTCCAGTATTACTTCAAATTGATCAAGCTTAATTTGGTATTCCTTCTTGTTCGGATCAAAATCCATTTTGAATGGATGATACCCCAGACAAGATACCGAAAGTTTGTCATCAGGTATTTTATCAAATGATAACACGAATACGCCAGATGCATTGGTCACCGTTGTGTATTTCCCCAGGTAAATATGTGCAAAAGACACCGGTTCCCCACTTTGTTGATCGATCACCGTTCCGCGAATATGATGTGGCTGAGCTACTAACATGGCAGAACAGGAAATACAAATAACTAACCCCCAAAACTTCAATTTCACTGCTGTCATCACACTGGTTTTACCATTAAGTAATGAAACAATCAGTGCCAATCAAAAGAATAATCGATCAATAAGTCAATTCTGACAATGATCGGGAGTTTTTTCGAGGTGAATTTACAAGACAAACTATTAGATAACACTAATCAACCTATCTTACTGTAAATAAATCAGTTATGAGTACAAGTGAGCGATCAAATCAAAAAGTCAACTCCTCGTCCTCCAGCTTGATAAAATTATAATTTTCCCAAAAACTTTCCGAAAAGTCACTGCTTGCAGCTTCAAAAAAGATATCCTTTTCACCAAGGTATAACCCCATAGCCGGCTGCATATCGACTGTCTGCATCTTGTTATTTACCAGTAAAGAACTGAATACGAACTCATCGTCATCCTCTTTCCATACGCCCTCATAAGAAGTGCGAACCAGATGATAAATGCCATCAAAGCTGTCAAATTCCTCAGTCCACTTAATTTCACTCCAAAACCCACTCCTATCCGCATCGGGGTGGTATTCCAGCTTTAAGATAGCATAAGTGCCATCTTCTATATAAATATTTCCGGAGATATACCCCTTATTATTCTTTGGCGTAAAATCCACAATGTAAACATCACGCTCACCCAGAAGCTTTTTCCCCGAGTAATCAAAATCGTAATTTTTTCTATTCTTTTCACTTAAAAAGGAACCCTCCCGCCAGATCGATGATTTTGCCATATCTGAGGCATGTCCTTTAATCATTGTTACCTCTTCGCGGTTTATGGATCTTACAGTTTTTTTGCGGGTTTTGATCGGGCTTACTCTTACCGGTTCATTAGAAACATTTGAAGGGAGATAGATATCCAGAATGCCCTCAGCTAAATAATAAAGGGAATTATTACCCAAAAGCTTTTCTTTATAGTAGCTCAGAATGCTTTGTGGCTGGTGCTCATAATTTGCCGGTATCCTCCTGAATACCTTATCCATAAGACTGTTTCCCGTCGTTACGGTCACTTCTTCTAAAATCAGCTCAGAAGGATTTAGGTAAACTTCAAAGGTCTGGTTATCAGTGAGAATTTCCTCTTTATGCAGATGGTATCCCATATGAGATACCTGAAGGCTTTCTACAGGAATCTTATCAAATGATAATACAAACGCTCCATTAACATTTGTAAGCGTAACAGTTTGTCCCACTACTACATGTGCAAACGGGACCGGTTCCCTACTTACAGAATCTTTCACTACACCATTCAGGCGTACTTTTTGTGCCAATAATGCGAAAGAAACTGTGAATAGGAAGAGGCAAGTGGCGGTGCTTTTCAGATTCACGGTAATATCATTTGATAGTAAAAATAAATATCTTCGGTGTTCCCACCAAAGGTATTTTCAGTGAATCTCAATTATTCCACTATTCCGTTACTTGTTGTGCGATTTCTTTAACTTGTCTCCGAAGGCCTGTTTAAATTTCTCTACTTTCGGTGCTACTACAAACTGACAATATGGCTGATTGGTATTTTCATTGAAATAATCCTGGTGGTAATCTTCTGCCGGATAAAAAGCCTCAAATCTGGTGATCTCTGTGACAATCGGGTCTCCCCAGGCGCCTGATGCGTCCAATTTAGCCTTCAATGCCTCTGCAACCTCTCGCTGGTGTCCTGTGTGATAGAAAATAGCGGACCGGTATTGGGTGCCCACGTCATTTCCTTGTCTGTTTAGCGTAGTAGGATCGTGCGTTTTCCAAAAAACTTCCAGGATCTCCGCCAGAGACACTACCTCAGGATCAAAAGTGACCTGTACTACTTCAGCATGCCCGGTCTTTCCTGTGACCACCTCCCGGTAAAAAGGATCTTTGGTTTTGCCCCCGGAATACCCGGAGACTGCACTTTTTACCCCTTCTAATCGCTGAAATACTGCTTCCGTGCACCAGAAGCATCCTGAGCCTAATGTTATTACTTCCATTTATCAATCAATTCAAGCCTCAAAACAAGGCAAACTTTCATTTTGTTTTCCATCACGGTGAAAAAAATCACACTCATGTCTTGAAAACGAACGTCCACCGAATCGTCTGATTTCTCTTGTAGACAATACTTCGTATATTGCCTGCTTGGGGTTTAAATTGCGGACCCTGAAAATCAACTACTATCAATAGTCACTTCATGAAGCTAATATTTGCGGCTTTTCTCTCTACCTGTATTCTTCTCGTTAAAGCGCAAAAGGCTGACTCTTTAAGTAAAGCATCTGAAAAAAATGGCCTGGTAATATTGCCAGCTATCTTTTTCTCACCAGAGACCAGCCTTGGGTTTGGGGGTGCAGGTTTGGTTTATTTCCGGACGGATCAGGATACCACCCAAAACTACCGACCTTCCAATATTCAAAGTGTTTTCATTTATACACTGGAAAATCAAATCTTATTTACGAACCCATACGGTATCTTTCTGGATCAGGAAAAATACTGGTTAAGAGGTGAGCTCAGTTTATATATTTATCCATATGAGTACTATGGAATTGGTTCAGATGTTTCTATCGCTGAGCAGGATGCCGAGCTTTATACTGCAGACTATCTACGCTTTGAATCCAACTACCTTCGCCGTTTAAAAGAGGACTTTTATTTGGGACCTACCCTCTTTCTGGATCAGTACTTCAAGATTGACACGGAGGAAAACGGTCAGCTGCAGTCAGAAAACATACTGGGTATATCACCCGGGAGATTGTTTGGTTACGGGCTTTCATTTATTCTGGACAAGCGAAATAATGTTTTTTGTCCATATTCCGGATACTATTTCGAAGGTCGATTTTTAAGGTATGAAAACAAAGCCATTGGAGACTTTGCTTTTACCGATACTTACCTGGATGTTCGAAAGTATTTTCACCTGAATGATACCTGGGAAACAGGCATCCAGCTGTATCATCAAAGCATAATCGGAAATCCGCCTTTCTATAACTATGCGCTTCTGGGAGGTGGCAAATTGATGCGGGGTTACTACAAAGGTGCATTCAGAGATCATCACCAGACGGTACTCCAGGGAGAAGTAAGAAGGTATGTTTTCAAAAGGTTTGTTTTAGCGGCCTTTGGAGGTGTCGGCTCAGTCACTGAAAAGTTTGGTGATTATGAGAAACTTTTGGGTAGTTACGGTGTTGGTCTAAGATATGAAATCAATGATGTGGAGCACATCAGAATCCGTATAGATTATGCTCGCGGATACCATACTGACGGATTTTATATCAACATCAACGAAGCATTTTGAAACAAAACAAGAGAGACCTTACCACCGGATCTATTCCCAAAAAGATTACCGCACTGACCATCCCCATGATGTTTGGGATCATAAGCCTCGTTGCCTTTAACCTGATCGACACTTATTTTGTGGGGCAGCTTGGCAGCCTGCAGTTAGCTGCTCTGAGTTTTACTTTCCCGGTTATTATGGTGATCTTCAGCATCGTTCAGGGACTCGGGATCGGAGCAACAGCACTGATATCCAAGTCCATAGGCAAGAATGACCACCAAAAGGCAGCCAGGGAGACCACAGATAGTCTGGCGCTCTCCGTAGCTATATCCGGATTTTTTATATTCATCGGACTCCTTACGGTCAAGCCGACCTTCAGACTGCTCGGTGCCAGTGAGGAGATCTTACCATATGTTACCGAGTACATGACCATCTGGTACTTTGCCTTGTTTTTTGTGACCATCCCTTTTGTGGGAAACAGCGCCATCCGGTCTACCGGTGACTCCATGACTCCCAGTCTTATTATGATCTTTGCTGTAATCATTAATGCCATCCTTGATCCGCTCCTGATCTTTGGATACGGGCCATTCCCAGAGCTGGGACTTAAAGGAGCTGCAATAGCCACAGCTATATCCCGGGGCATGACCATGGTATTGGCCATACTTATTCTAAACTATCGAGAAAAACTCATCGTCTGGAATATTCCAAGCTGGGAGGTGTTATCAGGTTGCTGGAAAGCTATTTTATGGATCGGATTGCCCTCCGGATTAAGCCGGATGATCACCCCACTCTTTACAGGGTTGATCACGGCGCTTTTGGCTACTCATGGAGAGTATGCTGTAGCGGCTTATGGTGTAGGTACACGGCTGGAGTTTTTAGCCATGAGTCTCCTTTTTGCATTATCAGCTTCTATAGGTCCGTTTACCGGCCAAAATTTTGGTGCGGGGAATATCGCGCGGATATACAAGGGTGTGAAATTCGGAAATGTGTTCAGCATTGTTTGGGGACTGGTGGCAGCAGCAGTAATGTATGTATGGGCAAGGCCCATTGCTTCCATATTTACATCAGACCTCCAGGTAATAGAAGCAACAAGGCTTTTTCTCACCATCGTTCCTGTCAGTTTTGGTTTTCAGGGAATGGTGCAGGTCGTCAATAGTAATGTCAATACCCTTAACAAGCCCATTTCAGCTTCATTCATTGTAATGATACAGATGTTGGTAATCGGTATTCCTACCCTCCATCTGGGTAATTACCTGTTTGATATAGAAGGTATTTATGGAGCTATAGCCCTTACCTATGTTATTGGGGGTATAATTTCCATATTTTTCAACGGAAGGATCATGAAGCAAATTTACAGGGAACAGCAGCTGCATCAGCTTCCTAGACTAAACGGTTAAAAGAGGGAATCTGCATCTTATCGTCCATATCTACAATTACATCGTTTAGTACTTCTGAAAAATTGTAGAAAATCGTAAGTTTACTGTATCCACTTTTAACTACCGTCCGATGAAAGTATTAGCACCACTCGCAGAAAAAGGAAAGATCAATGCAGAAGCCAGTATCAGAGATAGTCAGTCTACGATTATCAATGCTCCAATTCAAAAAGTTTGGGATATTTTGGCTGATATGGAACACTGGCCGGACTGGAATCAGGATATCCGCTTAGTAAAACTGGATAAGTTTGAGCCCGGAAGTGAATTTAAGTGGAACATCAATGGCTCAAATATTACATCTACTTTAAGGATGATCAGTGAGCCTGAACTAATCAGCTGGACCGGATCTGCTCTGGGCGTGAAAGCCATTCATGTCTGGCGACTTGAAGAAACGGAGGTAAACCAAACCATTGTTTCTACAGAAGAATCCATTCAGGGCTTCCTTACACTCTTCTTTGGTCACCAAAAACTACACAGCACGTTACTCAACTGGCTGTCCAGGCTAAAGCAACGTGCTGAGGCTGAAATAAAGAAATAATCTTATTTTTCGAGTTCTGCAATCTGCTTTTTCAGCACCTCAAAATCAGGCTGCATGTCAAGAGCTTTCTGATACAGGTCTCCGGCCAGTGATGTGTTTCCCCTATCCTGTTCGATCATCCCTTTCAGTCGTATCGTAGCTACCTTCATAGATACCTGCTGGTTCTTTCTGTCATCAGTAGGAAAAATCAACTGGACCTCATCAGATTCAGATGATTCTATGATGATGTCGGCATTGTTTATAGCTTCACCGTATCGCTTTAGTTGATATTGCAAAAAAGCAATCTTATAAAGAGTATTCAGATCATTGTTGTTCAGGTAAAGCTTCTCATAATAGGTGACTGCTTTATTTCTCACACCCAGACTCTCAAAAGCTACAGCAGCTATTTCAGCTGCAAACAGATCATTAGGGTTAATGTTTTGGATATCCTGAGCAATCAGTGCCGCAGAAGCATACTGCTCATACTCGAGATATGAAAGAGCCAGCGTATCCATCAGGTGAAGACTGTTTGGGCTGGAGGCCACAAGGTTGTACAGCGCCATTCGCGCTACAGCCGGATCGTTGTATTTTTTTGCCAGATTATAAATGTACGCCTGTTTCCGGATTTCTAATGGAATGGAATCCGCAGGTGCAGCTGATTCTACCTGCTGTTTCTGTGCAGTTACAGCAAGGATAGAGAACAAAAGGACAATAGAAAATAGATATTTCATGCTATGATTTTAGTTTCTTGAAGGTCTCAATATTAAGACCTGTATCTTTTGAATTAACGTTTTTAACTTTATACAAAGATGCAAAAATAGGAATTACTATGAATTGACCCTCAAACCTTTTGATTTTCCAATTTCAAGCATCAATTCGTAGGCCTCACTATGATCATTTCTGATCTTGCCATCCAGGATTGCGTCTTTGATCTCTGATTTAATTTCTCCAATCACTCGAGATGGCTCCACTCCAAAGGTCTTCATGATTTCTTCTCCGGATACAGGCGGCTGAAAATTACGTACATGATCCCTTTCTTCCACCTCTTTGATCTTTTTTTCTACCTTCTTGAAGTTTGCAAGATACCGACGGACCCTGTCCGGGTTTTTAGAGGTGATATCCGCTCTGCAAAGCGTCATCAGGTCATCTATATCATCTCCCGCTTCATATAATAATCTCCTTATGGCTGAGTCAGTCACCGTTTCATTGACCAGGGCGATAGGCCTCAGGTGTAATTTTACAAGCTTCTGAACGTACTTCATACGGTCATTCAATGGCAGTTTCAGCTTTTTGAAGATCTTAGGTGTCCATCTGGCTCCCAGGTCTTCATGACCATGAAATGTCCATCCGACACTTTCAGAAAATCGCTGCGTGGCAGGTTTAGCAATGTCATGCAGGATCGCCGCCCATCTCAGCCATAGATTATCCGTTTCTTCACTGATATTATCAAGAACCTGCAACGTATGATAAAAATTATCCTTGTGACCTTTACCATTTACCTTTTTTACACCATGGAGTTTTACCATGTCAGGAAAAATATAATCCAATAATCCACAGGTAAAGAGCAACTTAAATCCGTATGATGGAGTTTTGGATAAAATAATCTTGTTAAGCTCGTCGGTAATGCGTTCCTGAGATATGATCTTAATGCGCTCCTTTTGACTTTGTATAGCCTCAAATGTATCCGGAGCAATATCAAACCGCAGTTGGCTGGCAAACCGAATGGCACGCATCATTCTCAAAGGATCGTCTGAGAAAGTAACCTCCGGCTCCAAAGGAGTTTTTATGAGCTTGCTCTCAAGGTCATTTATACCACCGAAAGGATCGATGAGCTCACCATAATCTTCTTTATTCAGACTAATAGCCAGGGCATTGATGGTGAAATCCCTCCTGTTTTGATCGTCCTCCAGGGTCCCGTCTTCCACAATTGGCTTTCGGGAATCTTTCCTGTAAGACTCTTTTCTGGCGCCAACAAACTCCAGCTCAAAATCATGGTATTTGATCGCCGCGGTACCAAAGTTTTTATAAACCGACAAAGAAGCTTCACTCCCTAAGTGGCTCTTTATGGCTTCAGCCAGCGCAATGCCACTACCTATACATACAAAATCAATGTCTTTGGAAGGGCGATTTAAAAGATGATCGCGGACGTAACCACCAACAATAAAAGTCCTCAAACCAAGCTGTTGAGCGACTTCCCCCACTTTTTTTATGACCGGCTGATTAGCTACCGACTTATCTAGAACTTTTTGCACCATCTCTGAGGCAAAATTATAACATTAGCTCAAATGGCTTAGTGGAATGACTTGTTATTAAAGGCCGGACATGGTAAAAACTTTTTGCTTCGGGATACATTGTTGGGATTGCTGCGAATATCAAAGTAATACTGCAGGGAAAACTCATGAGCTCCTCCTGTATCAGTACTTAGTTCGGAAACGTTGTTATCAAAGCTGTAGCCAAACTGGAAGTTGTTAAACTCCACTCCGAACAACACGATCACCGCATCATGATTTATACTTTGCGGTACTGCAGATTCTATAAAAGGCATACCTCGATAATAAACCCCGAAAATAATGGGTTCGTAATGGAAAGAAGCGCCCAGATCAAGCTGCTGAAACTCTCCCTGGCGTTTGTAAATAAAACTCGGAGCTATATTGACTTTTTTGACATCCTTAAATGATTCATTTCCCAGCTCAAATCTCGCTCCTGCATGTACCGAGATCTTCATAGGTACGTAATTCTGACCATTGATAATTGAATTATTGGGTTCATTTAAGTGAAAAGCTGCCACTCCGGCCCATAGCTTTTCGGTATACATAAGTAAACCCGTGCCCAGGTCAATATAGGAAGTAGACTCTATTGCACCCACGGCAGGGTCCTGTGAGGGAGCGCCATCCACCCCAAAGTCTATCTGATCCCCAAAGATCAATTTATCGTAATCTATATTTCGGTTTACATACCCGAAAGAGACGGCAGGTTTGAAAATAAATTTGCGATCAAAGTTGACCGTGTAGCTATAATTGAACGTTGCAGAGGTGTTACGCAAATTAGCTGATCCGGCACGATCAGCATTCATAAGTATCCCAAAGCCACTATTTAGATTTTCAGCATTATAGTCCCACGAAGCACTGTAGTTATTAAAAGCTCTCGGTAAGGATGGCCACTGAATGCGGTGATTAACGGTAACCCGGTGATTTGGTATTGCCCCGGTAAATGCGGGATTTAAGTACAATGGGTTAGCATAGTATTGTGAGTACTGAATGTCCTGCGACAAACTCACACCCGATATTAAACAAAAAACAATTAGTAGAAATTTCCTCATCGTACCAGCGTTACATCCCCCACTTTTATTCCATCCCGACCATCTGTATAGGTGAGCTCCAATTTATAGACGTACACGTCCGATGGCTGGAGCTGCCCCCTATAATACCCGTCCCATCCTACAGTCTGATCATTGCTTTCGAAAAGAAGCTCGCCCCACTTATTATAAATCAACATTCGAAACTCGGTGACTCCTTCCACGTGTGGAATAAATACATCATTTATAGTCTCTCCTGAGTTTCCTCCATTGCTTCCAGGTCCGTTCAGGCTGGGTGAAAAGGCATTTGGGATCTCAGCCTCTCCTCCTGCTATAGCTTCTACAAAAGCAGGAACAGATAAGGTATCCGAGCACCCAAAATCATTTGAAGCTACTAGCTGAATATCATAAGTACCTATCGTTTCATACTGATGAATGGGGGCTTCCTCTTCCGAAGTGTTTCCATCTCCAAAATCCCACCGAAAAGCAGTGGCATTGTGAGAGTTGTTTCTAAAGTAGACCTCCTGGCCAGGTATTTTTACCCTTGTAGGGTTGGCCTCAAAACTGGCTACTGGCTGACTGAATACTTCGATATAGTCTGTTTTCACTGTGTCAGCCCCATTCCCAACATTATTTTCACCGTACAGGGAAACAGTGTAAACCCCGCTGCGCGCATAAGTATGAACCGGATTGATGGCAGTAGAGGTATTCCCATCCCCAAAATCCCACACAAAAGAACCAGCTACCGCAAAGCGCGATAAGTTGGTGAATTGAACAGTTAGCGGACTACATCCCTGCCGAAGATCAGCTGAAAAGTCAATAATGGGATCCGCAGGTTGTACCACCACCTGCTGACTAATTTGCTCACTGCAATGAGCATTGTTTACCGTAAGGCGGATCTGATATTCTCCCGCTTCGGAGTATATGTGACTGCCAGGATCATAAGCGGTATCGCTTGTGCCATCGCCAAAGTCCCACTGATAAGTTACACCCGTGTAGCTGGAGCTAAGATTCGTTATTTCAACTACACTATCCGGTTGCATTATTGTATTGTTCTCTATCTGAAAATCTGCAACCAGAGAAAGCTCCATAGCCTCAATGGCTAATTGAGCTTCTGCAGTATCACCGGCGCAGCCCGCCAGGTTTTCCGTAACCAGCGAAATACCCACCGTCAGGTCCGGGCTGCCATATGCAGGCCGGTAGTAGGTCAACACCTGACGACTGCCATCATCCACTCTTTCATCAGGTGTAGGTGTAATATTCCATTGATAAGACGAAAGACCAGGCTGATCCGCCTCAAGGGTCACCACCTCAAAATCACATGAGTCAATCACACTTACGCTAAACCCATTGTCAGGAGAAGGATTGATCAAATACTCTCTTTGACTGCCTGTGATGCATATGCCGGGTTTTTCTACCTCGAGATTGACTATAAACACCTGGTTAGAGGCAGTATTATTCGTGAGCGTATAGTCCAGTTGATGGAATTCAGTATCCCCCGAAGTTTTTGTGACCGGATAGCCGGTTAGCACACCATTTGCATCACTAATGGTCCAGGTATAGGTATCCGGATCCAGATTTTGAGTAGACTCGTCCACTTGCATAACACTCTCCCAGACAGAGCAGTTTGCACCGGAAAACACATAGTAAGGATCCTCAAACCCGGATAGTGAAGAAGGTAAAACCTCTATGGTTATCGGGCCATCCGTCGCCTCACAGCCTGCACTGGTTTCCGCATACATGCTCACATAATAGTTTTTAGTCGTATCCAGCTCGTTTTGAAAGTCCACTTGTAGATCTGCCTGATCAAAGCTCAGCGTATCACTGCTGATACTATCTGTAATGATCAGACTAAACGAAGCACTGGAAAGGTCTGAACCATTGGAGAACAAAACCTCTCCCGGACAGATGGGCTGTGTATAATCAGAAGAAAGTATAGGCTCGGGAAGGGGGTGTACCGTCACCTGGTGCTGAATGATGTCACTGCAGTTACCCAGGGCCGTTCGTACTCTCAGAGCCACGGTATTAGTACCTGCTACAGAGTTGGCAGGTTCAGTGCCAGGGGGCAGGTCATTACCGCTGAGAAAAAAAGAAAAATCGTCATCACTTGCAGTAGTTCTTTCGGCATTGAATACTGATCCGTCATAGCTAAAATCCCATTCGTAGGCTGTAATATAATCGCCATTGATTCTGGGGCTCAGGCTCAGCACAGAGTCAGGAAGGTTATAAAATGGAGTTCGTTCACCCACACACACATCATCAAAGTCATAAGTAGCTTCAGGGGTGTCGTAGATCCGGATAGTATCTTCAGCAATAGACTCGCAACCACTGGTATTGTTTCGGGCAATTAGCCGGACAGGATATTCTCCATGGCTGGTATAATCCCGCGTGAAATCAGTTACCTGAGCCCCGAATGCACCTGCTCCGGAAGGATAGCTTTCCTGAAGGGCTTCGTTCTGATCATAAAACTCCCAACGCCACTCCGTTTGTGGTTCGATGTTAGTGGTTTCGTCCTTAAAGCCTACAGTGATCATTTGGGTGCCGTCCACCGAGCAAAATACAGGAGAGATTGCGTTGGTTAAAGTAGGGTCATAAAAACCAATAGCCGCCATAGCTGCCGGTGAGAGGGAAATAGTCTTTTCAATAAACACCTCACAGTTTCCATTGGCACCGTTGTTATCCGCAGTAAGTCTGATAAGCTTATCACCAGAACTTGTAAAATTGAATGTCGGATTTACCGCATTGGAGGTTGTGATCAGGTCTGTGCCCGTAGCATCGTCATAAAACTCCCAGGTGTAATCTGTAGCATCCGTAGAGAGATTTTCAAAATAAATGTCATCTCCAAGGCAAAAGACCGTTTCCAGCGTACCTGATGCGTCGTTTATTCTGGTCTGAAAGTCAGGGACCGGCGGATCCACAATCCTGAGATAAGCCTGAGTCTGTACGGCATCAGCATAGTTAGGGCTTGCAGGGTTTCCATTGTAAGGGTTACAAATGTTCCAATTAAATAATGTTACCTCAAATACATTTCCTACCAGATTATTGGCATCTGCCGGTGCACTGATGGGGAAAGTAACGGATATAGGCCCGTCTGCAGGGAATGGTATGTTTTCAACAGGCCCGAAATAAGCCCCGGTCACACCATTTACGGTGGTTGTGGATGAAAGATTAGCTGTTCCATCTGTCAGGTTAACCGTGCTTCCGCCACCATCCACAAGACTAAGGTTTCTTATGGAGTTAGCCGCATCGTGGTTGGTGCCATATACAAACTGGGTAAAGCGCTCCTGACGATTGGGTGTATCCTGGTTTTGATTGATGTTGCAGTTAAACGTGGAGTTGTCAGCAAAAACAGCATCAACTATTGCATTGTCGTAACAGACATCATAGAAATTGGGGTTAATATCCATGACACCTCCAAAGCTGTTATCATCTGCCCAGGAAGTGACCAGCTGTAACTGTTCGGAAGTTTCACACACATCCCCTATCGCTATGACAAGTGATGTGGGTTCAAAAACACAGTTCTCATCTTCAGGATAGGTAAATGTACCCGTGGCAGTAAACTCTGTGTTGGTAGCATCTACCAAAAATTGCGGATCCCCTACTCCGTATTCATCTACGGAATTAGACGGGTCGTTCCACTCAAACCGAATGCGAATGTCATTCGGATCCTGAGGAACGTTGAAAAAATAAGTGATCGTAAAGTCTGTAACCGTTACCGGCGCACAATCCTTATCCGTATTGAACGTAATATTTCTTTGCTGACGAATGGCTCCACACTGTCCAAACAACTCGTAGCAAAAAAGACTTAAAATGAGACCAAGGGTTGGTTGTAACTTTCTCAATTTCGCAACTTTTTGAGGTGAAAAACTTACAAAAAGGCGGTCTCGATATTTGTCTCTAGCTGGCTATTTCATGAACTCGTTAGACTTTAAAGGTTGAAAAGGTAATAACGCTGGAAGGCGGCACGATATTATTTGCCTGTCAAAAGCAAATTAAACTCTTTCTCAGCACTATTATTTAAAATACCTCGAAAGATTGTGATCAAATTTTCACATAAAATATCAACGGGCTTTAAGTAGTTAAGGTTTTCCGGTAACCGTTCACTGGCTCTCATGGTGTAAAATGAAAAAATGGTATCCCGGTACAACAAGACAGTTGAGTCGATATTGGTTCCGGACTTCAAAACTCCATCCTCAATCGCCTCTGTTAAAAACACCCTGAAACGATTGAATACAGCATGCTGGATACATCGCTCTATCATTTGATTCACCTGGGGGTTAAAAGCCCTCATATCTTTGAAGTACACTTGATTAGCTTTGGCAAATACCATCCTGAAAAATAAAACCAAAGAAGCAAGTTTCGCGACAAATGATAATTCTGATTTGATAATAGCTTCGACCTCAGCGTTTACAAAGGTATATTTCGTCCGAAACAATATCCGGATGATCTCATCCTTTCCCTGGAAGTGTTTGTAAATGGTTTTTTTACTGATTTTCAGGTAATTGGCTATATCTATTACCTTTGTGTCACGTATGCCTCTTTCACTAAATAATACCTCTGCGGCATCAATTATTTGTTCCCTTCTATTCATTTTGCTGGCTGAGTTGAACCGCAAAATTAAGCCATAAAATATAATTTCAAGAACGATCCATATTGTTAGATTTGTAGCAATCTAACCGCAAAATGAACGAAGTAAAGAAGAAGATAGATCAGCTCACCGAAGAGCTCAACCACCATAATTATCTGTATTACCAGGAAAGCCGCTCTGAGATTTCAGATTATGAGTTTGATCAGAAGCTGAAGCAATTAGAGGAGCTGGAAAAGAAATACCCTGAACTCAAAAGAGCTGACTCCCCTACCCAGCGTGTTGGAGGCACCATCACCAAGAGTTTTGATACGGTTTATCACAAATATCCGATGCTCTCCCTTGGGAACACTTACTCTAAAGAAGAGCTTGTGGAGTTTGATAAGCGAGTGGAGAAAGGCCTGGGGACGACTGACTATGAATATTTTTGCGAACTCAAGTTTGACGGAGTGGCTATCAGCATCCTGTATGAAGATGGGCTGCTTAAGCAGGCCGTAACTCGCGGGGATGGCGTGAAAGGCGATGATGTTACCAATAATGTAAAAACCATCAAAACCATCCCTCTCCGGGTCTCCGGGGAATATCCTGAATCCTTTGAAGTACGCGGAGAGGTTTTTATGCCTAAAAAGGTCTTCGCCGCTCTCAACGACCAGCGTGCAAAAGATGGAGAATCATTGCTTGCTAACCCGAGGAACACAGCCTCTGGCACCCTGAAAATGCAGGACTCTTCCGTAGTGGCCAGTCGTAAGCTGGACTGCTACCTCTATACACTGCTTGGAGAAAATCTGGAAGAAAAGAATCATTCCGATGCAATTCACTTCCTGGAAAAACTAAAATTCAACGTTTCCCCTACTTACCAGAAATGTAAAAACATTGAAGAGGTTTTCGCCTACATAGAAAAATGGGAACAGGACAGGCATTCACTGCCTGTGGAAACGGACGGAATTGTCATCAAGGTAAACAGCTCTGATCAGCAGCAAGAGCTTGGCTACACAGCAAAAAGCCCGCGATGGGCTATCTCCTATAAATACAAAGCTGAAGGAGCTCAGACTCGACTAAACGGCATCACCTATCAGGTAGGCCGAACAGGAGCAATTACACCGGTAGCTGAGCTGGAGCCAGTGCAGCTGGCCGGCACCACCGTAAAAAGGGCATCTTTGCATAATGCCAATGAGATCGTACGACTGGATGTAAGAATAGGTGACGAAGTATTTGTAGAGAAGGGCGGAGAGATCATCCCTAAAATAACCGGAGTAAACAAAGAGAAACGGCCCGCTAACTCAAAATCCACCAAATACATCACCAACTGTCCTGAATGTGGAGCCGGGCTTATCCGTAAGGAAGGTGAAGCTGTCCACTATTGTCCGAATAGTGATGAGTGTCCACCACAGGTACAGGGACGCGTAGAGCACTTTATCTCCCGCAATGCTATGGACATCAATCACCTGGGTCCCCGAACGATCAGAGGGTTGTTTAAAGCGAATAAGATAGCCGGCATTGCTGACCTCTATACATTAAAATTTGATGATCTGAATGGCTTAAAATTTGAAGACATAGATGAAGTGACCGGAGAGGTAAAAATCCGGTCTATCAAAGACAAAACAGCCCGGAATATCATTGATTCGCTGGAAGCTTCAAAAAACATCGCCTTTGAAAGTGTACTATTTGGGCTGGGGATCCGGTATGTGGGTAAAACGGTGGCTGAGAAGCTTGCCGAGCATTTCAAGCACATTGACAAGCTTATGAAAGCTGATTTTGAAGAGATTGTAGCCGTTCATGAGATTGGCGAAAGGATCGCGGAGAGTGTCGTTGATTTCTTTGGAAATCCTGAAAATGTCACATTAGTGGAACGTTTGAAAAAAGCGGGATTACAATTTGAGGTAGAATACGCTGAAAATTCCGCACAAAATCAGATATTTGAAGGAAAGACACTGGTTGTCTCCGGGGTTTTTGAAAACTATGAGAGAGAGGAGCTCAAAAAACTGATCAAAAACCTCGGAGGAAAAGTGGCCAGCTCTATTTCCGGAAGCACCGATTTTTTAGTTGCAGGTGAAAATATGGGGCCGGCAAAACTGGAAAAAGCAGAAAAGCTGGGCACTACTATACTGAGTGAGAAAGAATTCAAAGCAATGATCGAATAGCATGCTGAAGAAAACAATTTTGAAATTAAAGACCAGGAAAAACCTAAAGCAAAGGATTCTTCAGACAAACGCTGATTTCAAAAGCAGTAAACAGATAGCTATCCTTTATTCCGATCTTTTTGAAAAGGAAGAAAACATAGATAAACTGGTCGGTGACCTGAATGCTGAAGGCAAAGAGACCCGTGTTTTGGTTTATTGTCATAATCCTCAGCAAGTCAATACCAAACACCCGCATTTCACAGCCAAAGACATATCCATGACAGGTGAGATCCACAATGACAGCCTGACTAATTTCCTGAATAAAGAGTACGATTTTGCACTATGTCTTGATGAATCCAATCACTTTTTGATAGATTATATATTTTCGCTGTTAAAAGCTAAATGCCGGGTAGGCTTCATGCATCCAACCAGAGACAAACTTTTTGAAATGATGGTACATGCCGAACAAAGTGAAACGGCGCTGAGTGGAGAAGTTTTGAGATACCTGAAAATGATCCAAAGCGTATGAGTATCGAGAAATTGAAAGGGACAGGAGTGGCGATGGTCACACCAATGAATCATGATTATTCCATAGATTTTGATGGATTCAAGCGGGTATTAAACCACGTAAGCGCTGGCGGAGTAGATTACATGGTGGTGCTTGGCACTACCGGAGAATCCCCAACACTCAGCTGGAAGGAAAAGCTGGAAGTCCTGCAGTTTGTTTTTGATAACAATGCCAAAGACTTGCCCATCGTTTTTGGTCATGGTGGCAATAACACTGCAGACCTGATCGAAAAACTGGAAGACCTGAAGGACTTCCCTGTTACAGCACTGCTCAGCACCAGCCCATACTACAGTAAGCCATCGCAGGAAGGCCTTTTCAGGCATTATACGGCCCTCGCCGATAAGAGCCCTTTCCCGGTGTTACTTTATAACGTACCTGGCCGTACAGCTGCCAATATAGCCGCAGAGACCACTGTGCGCCTGGCAGCTCATCCAAACATTATTGGTACAAAAGAAGCTGCCGGTGATCTGACCCAGTGCTCGAACATTCTCGAGGAAGTTCCCGCAGACTTTTTACTGATCTCCGGGGATGATGCACTCACGGTGCCTATCATTTCTCTTGGAGGATCGGGAGTTATTTCGGTCATTGCTAACCTGCAGCCACAGCCGTTTTCCTCAATGGTCAGAGCCGCACTGGAAGGTAATTACGAAGAAGCCCGGAAAATCAATGTGAAACTCCTTGAAGGCTATGAGCTAATGACCAAGGAAGGGAACCCCGTTTCCGTAAAGACCGGACTGGAGGTGCTTGGCCTGATCCATAATGATGTTCGGCTACCACTGTACAAAGGATCCGATAATCTTAAGAAAGCATTTGAAGCCTATTTAAAGAAATAAAATAAACAGACAAAAAACGCCGACATTATGACCGGCGTTTTTTGTTTAGTCTTTTCTTTTCCGTTCGTCTCCCTACTTATCATCCTTATTAAACCGCTTCAGGATCTTCTCCATATGCTTTCCTGCGGCTTCACGGCCTCCCAGCCCATAAGACAAGGCTACTGCTACTGCAAGGGCGCCTAAGGTAAGGCCAAACGCCAGCTCCACGATGCTGTTAGCTATTCCCATGGTACGCAGGGCAATTGCCAGAAATAACCCTATAATGGCTACCCGGGCGACCCCTGCAGTAAAACGATTGTTCTCCGAAGTATTCAGTGCATTGAAAACCATCGAGGCAATGAGATTACCAATAGCCATCACCAATAAGCCAAACAAGATGTTTCCGGACAGGCTAAGAATAGCATTAAGCGCCTGAGTCAATCGCTCAAAACCAAGCATTTCTATTCCTGAGATCACACCGAAAAAGATGAGGAAGAAAAAGGTGATATTGGCTATGATGGCGGAGAGTGACTGATCTCTACCGATCAGGGATTCCAGTTTTAGTTTCCTGGTAAGGTCATCCGTACCAATATTGGTCAACAGGTCCTTTAGGAAGGCCGTTATGAACTTCCCTCCTATAACAAAAATCGTGATGATCAATATCGCTCCTATAATGCTTGGAATGGCATCCAGCAGCTGATGAAGGATGTTGTTTGCTGGCTGGGTTATGGCATCCAGCTCCAGGGCATTCAGTCCCTGAATGATAAACGGAATAAATAAAACAAAGAAAACGATCTGCTGAATGAAATAAACGAACTTATCGGTTTCTTTAAAGCCCATGCTGTTAGCAAAGCGGTCGAAAAAGCTACCGGCCATCTTCACAAGATTGGAAACAAACTTGGCAAGAATATACCCGATAAAGATGATAGCAAGTCCTGCAAGAATATTTGGAACAAATCCCAAAAACTCATTGAGCATATTTCTGATAGGGTCCAGCACATAGCTTACACCCAGCATCTCCAGGACAATGAGTAAGATTACCACCATCAGGATGTAATAGACGAGATTGGCTATGAACTTATTCGTATCTACTATAGTGTTCCCTAATAATCGTTCATCCCACTCTGTCTTCTTCATAAGGCCGTGAACGATCTTTCGTATAAGGATAGCAAGTAGCCAGCCGATAATAAATACAACGATAGCTCCAAATACCCCGGGAAGAGCTGTACTTACCGTGTGTACAAGACTTTCTAAATAGCTAGGTAAATTCATAATGATGAGTTTAGGTTTGGTTGTAATTGGAAAATAGCAAATTTTTCATTGCAAAATACTATTCCATGCTCTATTTATGAATTGACCGGAGCATAATCTGCATGTAGAGGGGTTGGGTTGTACGCTAGAACATAAAAAAAGGGGCTCAAGGCCCCTTTTTATTTATAATCTTAACGAAATCTGAAATTAAGAATTCTTCATATTCTGGACCTCGATTCGGATTTCCTGAGCTATATTTTTAAGCTCCTGCATTCCTTTTCTTACTCGAGTTCCTGCTGCGGAATTTTGCTTTTCATAAAATTTACTGAAGTCTCCTTCTAGTGAGTCAACGAGTTCTTTTAATTGTTCGAATCTTTTCATATTAATAATATCTTAAAGGTTACTGATAATTATTCGATGAGGCAATTTATAAAAAATGTTCAAAAATCAAGCATAATGAGCTAAAAAAGCTAAATCTGAGCAATCGCTGCCCCTGCTACACCTGCTTTTTTATACACACCACTGTCTAATTTCTCTTTTACAGCCTCAAATGCGATGATAGTTTCCTTCACGTCATCTAAGGAATGTACGGCAGTAGGGATAATTCGCAGAATGATTGTACCCTTTGGTACTACAGGATAAACTACAACGGAGCAGAAAATATTGTGTTCCAACCGTAGATCTTTTACCAGATTCACAGCTTCCATGGTGTCCCCATTCATAATCACGGGTGTCACCGGAGATTGTGTGGTCCCGATATTATAGCCCTTCTCCTTAAATCCATTTTGAATGGCATTAACAATTGTCCAGAGCTTTTCTTTATGTTGAGGCTCTGATCTTAAGATATCCAGTCGCTTCAGGTTGCCAATCGTGATAGGCAAAGGTAGCGACTTGGCAAAAATTTGTGATCTGACCACATATCGCAAATAATCAATGATATCCGTATCACCCGCAATGAATGCGCCGATGCTTGCCATTGATTTTGCAAATGTAGAGAAGTAAATATCAATGCCATCCTGAACTCCCTGCTCTTCTCCCGCACCTGCACCTGTAGATCCCATAGTGCCAAATCCGTGCGCATCATCTACAAGGAGACGAAAATTGTATTTTTCTTTTAGCTTAACAATGTCTTTCAGGTTACCCATGTTTCCGGACATGCCGAAAACACCTTCTGTGATCACCAGGATACCGCCGCCACTTTCTTTTACCAGTCGCTCAGCTCTCACCAGCTGACGTTCCAGATTTTCCATATCATTGTGAGGGAACACAAAGCGCTTACCCATATGCATACGCAAGCCGTCGATGATACAGGCATGTGATTCAGCATCGTAGACGATCACATCTTTACGGTCTACCAAGGCATCGATCACAGACATCACACCCTGGTAACCATAGTTCAGAAGCATACCAGCCTCTTTTTTAACAAACTGTGCCAACTCCGTCTCCAGCTGCTCATGATATTTGGTGTTACCAGTCATCATCCGCGCTCCCATCGGGTAGGCCAACCCCCACTCTGCTGCTGCTTCCGCATCAACCCTTCTTACTTCGGGATGGTTAGCAAGACCCAGGTAGTTATTCAGACTCCAGGTCAACATTGTCCTTCCCTTAAACTGCATCCTCGGAGCAATCTCACCCTCCAGCTTTGGGAACATGTAGAAATTGTCATCATAATAGGAGTGCGAACCTAACGGGCCCCGATCCTGAAGTAATTTTTCAAATAAATCCATCTATTGACTGTTAATAAACCTTTACCTAAAGTACAACGCAAAACTAACACTAATTCGAGATAGCACAAACCCTCCAAACGTCTTTTCATCATCAATCATTCATGTTAAAAATATTCATTAGCATTGTACTTTACCCCAGATAAATGATGAAAATCAAGAAGATACTCATTGCAAATCGCGGTGAAATTGCCATCCGGGTCATGCGCTCGGCCCGCGAGATGAACATTAAAACAGTAGCCGTATACAGTGAAGCAGATGCCACCGCACCCCATGTTAGGTACGCTGATGAAGCCATCCTTATAGGACCACCCCAATCTGCCAAATCCTACCTGGTGATGGACAAAATCATCGAGGCATGTAAGACTACCGGTGCAGATGCTATACATCCCGGATATGGCTTTTTATCAGAAAATGCAGCTTTTGCTGAAAAAGTGGAAAAAGCAGGGATTATATTTATTGGTCCGTCTGCGGAGGCCATCAAGGTCATGGGTGATAAATTAGCCTCTAAACAGGCTGTGCAGGAGTTTGACGTTCCTCTGGTACCCGGGATGGACAAACCTATAAGTGATGTACAAAAGGCCAGGGAAATAGCCGATACCATTGGCTATCCGATTATGATCAAAGCCAGTGCCGGCGGAGGTGGCAAAGGGATGCGGATCGTAAATGACCCAAAAAACTTTGTAGAACAGATGGACAGGGCGGTTAGTGAAGCCAGAAGCTCTTTTGGGGACGATGCAGTGTTCATAGAAAAATTTATCACCTCTCCCAAGCACATCGAGGTACAAATACTTGGAGACCAGCACGGCAATGTGATCTACGTATTTGAGCGGGAATGCAGCATTCAGCGCCGCAATCAAAAGGTTATCGAAGAAGCCCCCTCAGCGGTCCTAAATGAAGCGCAACGCCGGAAATTTGGCGAAGCTGCCGTCAACGTAGCCCGGTCCTGCAACTACTACGGAGCGGGAACAGTGGAGTTTATCGCCGATAAAAACCTGGATTTCTACTTTCTGGAAATGAACACCAGACTTCAGGTGGAGCATCCGGTTACTGAACAAATCTCAGGTATAGACCTGGTGAAGGAGCAGATAAAAATTGCGCAGGGCGAAAAGCTATCCGTAAAACAGGAAGACCTTAAAATTAATGGACACGCCATAGAAGCACGCGTGTATGCAGAAGATCCTGAAAATAACTTTTTGCCGGATACGGGTACACTTAAGACGTATGTGAGGCCACAGGGACCGGGAGTACGGGTAGATGACGGATATGAAGAAGGTATGGATATCCCGATCTATTATGACCCGATGATCAGTAAGTTAGTCACCTATGGCAAAGACCGGGAAGAAGCTATCGTTCGTATGAAGCGTGCTATCGCCGAGTATAAAATCATTGGGGTGAAAACCACCTTGTCCTTTTGTGATTTTGTGCTGGATCACCCTGACTTCAAAGACGGCTCTTTCACTACAAAATTTGTAGAGCAGCACTTCACTCCTGAAAAGCTCAGGAAAGAGCCTTCAGAAGATATGAAAAAGGTGGCTGCACTATTTGCCTTTGAGCAATACAAAAACAGATCACAAAACTTTGTCCAAAAGGACACCAGCCGAAAAAGTTCAGCCTGGAGAAAAAGATTGAATTAGTAAATGGCAGAAATTCGTCCCCTGGCCGCCTGGCGGTATCATCCACGGTTCAAACATCAGATCGAAGAGCTTACTTCTCCCCTGTTTGATGTCGTTTCTGGTAAACAACGAAAAGCATTGTACGGAAATCCACTCAACAGCATTCATCTTTCCGTACCGGAAGGTGATGTGGCTGCTCATTCAGCGGAGAAAACTTTGAAACACTGGAAAGAAGAAAAGGTATTAGTACAGGATAAGCTTCCGGCCATTTACGTGTATTACCAGTATTTTTCATTAGCAGGATCTGACAATATCTTTTGCCGAAAAGGCTTTGTCTGCAACATCCGCATTTATGACTGGCCGGAAAAAGTTCTTTTGAGGCACGAAAGCACCATGCCCTTTTCAGTGAATGATCGCATTAACATCCTGGACCAGACACAGCTTAACGTTTCTCCTACTCATGGACTCTATACGGACCCTTCCAGGGAGATCGAGTCCTACCTGGATGAAAGCATGAAAAGCCCGATCTATGAATCAGAAGACTACCAGGGCGTAAAGGACGTTATGAGCGCTATCCATGATGTGAACGTGATCAGGAGAATTGTCGAGATCATTAAAGACAAACAGATCATCCTGGCGGATGGTCATCACCGGTATGGAGGTTCACTGGAGTATATGAAGCAGAAGAGAGCTAAAAACCCAAACCATACTGGCGAGGAAGGCTATAACTTCCACATGATGTACCTGACCAATACCGAGTCTGAAGACCTGAGGATACTGCCCACCCACAGGATCGTAAAGGATCTGAAGGATTTTTCAGAAGAGTGGCTGCTGAAAAAGCTGGAGAAAGACTTCATCATCAAACCGATACAGAATGCTCCTGATGTGAATGAGGTTATTCTGGGCAAACAATGGGCATTTGGGCTGCTGGTAGGTGATAATGCATACAAGATCCGGCTTAAACCAGAAAAAATTGACCAGATCACCTGGAATTTTCCCCGTGAAATAAATGAACTGGACCTTACCGTAATGCATTATTTTATCTTTGAAAAAATCATGGGCATTCCTGGAAAGAAGCAAACGGAAGTACGGAATATCTGCTTTCAGCGTAATTTCACCGAGTGCCTGAAGGAAGTTGTTACGGGTGAGGCACAGTTTGCTGTTATCACAAAGGATATTTCCATCGATACCGTAAAGCAGGTTTGCTATAGTGGCTATACCATGCCACAGAAATCCACTTATTTTTACCCAAAGGTTATTTGCGGCTTTTTATTTAGCTCCATAAAAGATGATGAATTTCACACACCCTTTGATTCTCGCTTCCAATAGTCCACGCAGGCAGGAACTGCTTCGTCAGGCCGGTTTTGCGTTTGAAGTGTTTGTATGGGATTTTGATGAATCATTCCCGGAAGGCCTCGCAGCAAAAGAAGTAGCTGAGTATCTGGCAGTGAAAAAGAACAAGAGCTATCGACCGCTAAAGCCTGATGCACTGATCATTACAGCAGATACGACAGTTGTCCTTGGAGACGAAGTGCTTAACAAGCCGGCAGATGCGGATGAAGCTTACCAGATGCTCTCAAAGCTTTCCGGCAATACTCATGAGGTAATCTGTGGAGTATGCATTTCTGCACCCAACAGGCAAATTGCGTTCTCAGACACCACGGAAGTTACTTTTGACCGCCTTACCGAAGAAGAAATAAATCATTACATCAAAACTTACAAGCCTTTTGACAAAGCGGGTGCTTACGGCATCCAGGAGTGGATCGGTATGACCCGGATCAGCTCTATCAAAGGCTCCTACTACAATGTGATGGGTTTACCTACACATAAGGTTTATGAGGTGTTGACGGGAGAGTTTGGAATAGAGGCCTCTTAAGTTACGCTTTCCTCCCATCTCATAAAACTATATTGTATCAATCAGGACATCCTTACGAAATCTTTATACCCTGGACTGTAAATTTGCATGAAAAATAGCACAGAGTGTTTTTCCATGTAAAAAGACGAAGCCTTTTCAGTCAATACCTGATTAGCCTATCCATGATCAGTGTTATTGCTGTTACTTCCTATTTTACCATCGGTCTTTTTGAGTACCGGGTGATCGCCCTTATCCTGCTACTGGCCATGACATTTGATATTTACCCCGTTTTGGTCACGGCTATTTTCAGTGCTTTGATCTGGAACTTCTTTTTTATCCCGCCAAAATTTACTTTTCATGTGGGATCGCCGGAAGATGTACTGATGTTTCTTATGTATTTCGCTATTGCCATGATCAATATTGTACTGACATCTAAGATCCGTAGTTTTGAAAAGAAGGCAAGGGATAAAGGTGAAAAAACACAAAAAAAAGTCGGAAGCACATGCTTCCGACTTTTTTGTGTTACGTTACGGTTAGGTTATTCGGTATAACCTGGATTTTGTTGTAGTTTATCATTCGCGTCGATTGCTGCTTTAGGAATTGGAAATAAGGTACGAAAAGACTCTGATGCTTCCTTAAATTCCCAGGCATCATTAAACCTGCCAAAACGAATTAAGTCATTACGTCTTTTCATTTCAAAAGCGAGCTCCCGACCTCTTTCTTCAAAGATATCATCCAATGTCACTGAAGTTAGAGTCGATGCATTGCTTCTTTCCCTAACCTGATTAACCAATGGCAATGCTGCCCCAAATTGTCCGTCACGAGCAAGTGCTTCGGCTTTCATCAGGATAACATCAGCCAGTCTTAAGAAAGCAATATCATTTCCTGCGTTACCACCGTTGGTATCAGGATCCAGCCCCCACTTGATCCATTTGATCCCGGCATTCATGGGTTGATTTCTTATCCCAGTAGCTAATATGATCTCATACGGTACCGGTCCTTTCTCAGATACTCCTTCTTCATACAAGAAAGAATTACCATCAGGTACTATTTCTTCCACCATCACCGTTTCACCGTTTCTAGGGTCAACCAATTCCCCGGGCATCATATACATTCCCATTCTGTCATCCCCGGGTTCGTACAATGCGGGCACTGAAGGTCTGGTTCCAAAGCCATTTTGTGGAGTGTAAGGTAGCCCAAACAACCCATTACCGCTTCCGCCAGGCGCAGGGCCTATTCCGGGAAGCACTTTCTGAACAATTGGATGACCAATACCTCCTGTGATCTGAGGGGTGTACACACCTCCCCAGATCATTTCTGCATTCCCTTCATTGTCATGGGCGAAGTTGTCAAAATAATTATCCAACAGACTGAATGCTCCTGAATTAATTACCAGATCAGCATTTTCAATCACCTTATCCCACTGGGCTGTTCCCGTGTATACTTCAGCGTTCAAATAAACCAATGCCAACAGACCATAGACTGCTTCTTGGGTTAGCCGACCATAATATTCGCCACCCACATCATTTTGGGACGGCAGATCAACTACCGCTTCATTCAATTCGGCTATCACAAAATCAAAGACCTCTTGTCTGGTATTTTGCTCAGGTAAGTTATTTGGATCAACCTTTGGTAAGGTGAATATTGGTACATTACCAAAGAGGTCCATCAAATAGAAGTATGCATAGGCCCTTAATGCCTTTAACTCTGCCTTTGCTCCAACTATATTTTCCTCTGCCAGTCCGGATGCATCAAGAGAGGCAATTAAAGCGTTGGCCTGACCTACGGTACGAAATAAAGTATTCCAAAAACCTCTTATGTAGCCATGGTCACTTTCCCATTTGTGCTCGGCCAGTTGTTCAAAAGAACTATTAGCCCACCACCCTTGGATCTTTCCATGTACGACTACCTGGTCTGTACACAATTCCAGGGTTCTGTACTCAACTCCAAAGGTTGGAATTCCAGCAAAATTACGATAAGCACCTGATAAAGAAGACAGTACCTGAGCCTCATTTGAGTAAAAACTATCCGGGGTATAAATTGAATAGATATCTTCCTCAACTTCACATCCCGAAATAAGTAACATCGAGAAAGTGATGCTTAAAATGAATTTCCGTTTGATCAATATATTTAAAAATTTCATATCTAAATTCTTTTAATGTTCACAATAACAGTTAAAATGAGAGGCTTGCTCCTAGCATAAAGACTCTGGGTCTTGGATAGGATAAATAATCAATACCAAGAGGTGGTGTGCCTCCTCTGTTTGTGTTTGTGCGCACTTCCGGATCAAATCCGGTATATTTTGTAATGACAAACAGGTTTTGGCCTGTCACATAAATCCGTGCATTGGACAAAAAGTCAATATTATCTGTTTGGAAGGTATAGCCAATATTGATATTGTCAAGCCTCAAATAACTTCCATTCTCGATCCATCGGGAGGAAAATTGTGAGATTTGATCACGGCTCATACCAAGATCAAGCGCTGATTTAAGCACATTGACACCGGGTGCAGCATTTACATAAGAAAATTCCGCAGCTGTATTGTTATATACTTTGTTTCCGGCTACTCCCCTAATAGAGACTGACAAATCAAAATTCTTCCAGAACACGCTATTACTAAATCCATAAGTAAAATCAGGATTTACCGTGCCCAGTATAACCTGGTCTGCTCCATCCTCTCCATCCACATCCAGGTAGGTTTCCATACCATCAGCATCCAGCCCGGTATATTTTCTGCCATAGAAAGTTCCCAGCTCTTCTCCGGGAGTAACAATTTGAATATTTACACCGTTACTTACTACTCCAGAAGTACTCTCTCTCAGAATTTCTTCCCTTGAGAACTCATCATTGGATAAGGAGATAACTTCATTTTTATTGGTTGAAAAATTCAAATTCATTTTCCAAAGAAGATCATCGGTATTAATGACATTTCCATCTAAAGTCAATTCAAATCCCGTATTGTCCACAGTACCAACATTGGCCCATTGAGTGGCTACTACTGAGGGAGCTGCGGTGGAAAATTCCAACAACAGATCTGTCGTATGCTTTTTATAGAAATTCATTGATCCGGATATACGGCCTCCCCATAATCCAAAATCCAGACCCACATTTGTTTGGCTGGTAGTTTCCCACTTAAGATCACGATTTGGATAATTGCTAGGTAAAACACTCGGGATTGTCTGACCGCCCAAAACGTACACAGAAGACCCGGAAATAGAAAGCTGCTCACGAAACAGGTTATCGGGAATTTCCTGATTACCAGTAACACCATAACCCAGCCGAAGCTTCAAATTACTGATCGTTGAACTATTGAAAAAAGCCTCATCAGATATTTTCCATGCAAAAGCGCCTGAGGGGAACAAGCCATATTGGTTATTGCCACCAAAACGACTTGAGCCATCTCTTCTTATAGTAGCTGTAAACAAATAATTACCTAACAATTTATAATTTATCCGGGCATATTGAGATGCCAGACGATTGGCTGATTTAAAAGAGGTATTAGCGATTGTATTACCGGATTGTAGTAAATTCCATTCTACTGAAGTTGACACAAATTGATTGGCTGCTGAAAAGGTATTTTCAGTAGTAAACCGCTGATAAGAGTAACCAGCCAAAATAGTCAGTACACTATTACCTGCAAACTCTTTGGTATAAGTCAGGTTTGTCTCAATTAAGGAACTTGTGTTGAGCAACTTACTAATTGATGCCCTTCCATTTTCTGCCTGGCCTATGGGATGGTCAGCAGGTACGCTTGTGTAGCGATTGATTGCCTGATCGTTTCTGCCCAAATTGACGCTTATATTTAAACCTTCAAGGATTTCATAGTTGAGGTTTAGGTTTCCGAGGAACAAATTTGTGTTTCGCTCATCTTTAATTTCCTCTGCCCACGAAACAGGGTTAACCCGCAGTTCTCCAATCTGGTAAAAGCTTCCATCCGGATTCTTAACAGGGAGTGTCGGAGCCCAGCGAATTGCATCTTTTAATACATTACCACCTTCATTACCAATATTGGATGAAATTGGCACAATATCATCAATGATGTTGCCATAGGTTAAATTAACATCCGCTTTTAACTTCCCGTCCATTGTAGTGTGAGAGGCATTTAAGCGTGCAGTATATCTCTCCATTCCTGAAGATCTAATCACTCCTTCTTGTGAGTTGTAACCGACAGAAGCCCGATAATTTAATGTATTGGATCCACCCCCAAAAGACAGGTTGTGGTTCTGGCTAATGCCTGTTCTGAATATTTCATCCTGCCAATTGGTGTTGGCTCCCTCATCCGGATATGCCAGGCCATTACTTTCAGCGTAATTCCTGTACTCTGAAGCCGATAAGACTTCAAGTTGGTTAGGGACAAATGAAGCGCCTACATACGTATTGTAAGTAATTGCCTCTCCGGATGATTGTCCTTTTGTTGTGATAATAATCACCCCATTAGCGCCCCTGGATCCGTATATTGCTGCAGCTGATGCATCTTTCAGTATTTCAATTGATTCTATATCCGAAGGATTGATCGTATTCAAAGGATTTGAGCCTTCAGATGAAAATGGAGAGGTGGACGATTCTCCAGCTACATTTACATATTCATTAGCGGTACTGAATTGCATGGGCACACCATCAATGACATATAATGGATCATTACCGGCAGAGATAGAACTGGAGCCCCGAATACGCACCGTAGTAGCAGCTCCTGGCTGGCCACTGTTTTGGATAATATTTACTCCGGCCACTTTACCCTGCATCAGTTGCTCCGGAGCTACAGCTAATCCTCTGTTGAAATCCTTTGGCCCAATGGAGGAAACGGCTCCTGTTAAATCCTCTCTCTTTACTGAACCATAACCAATGACCACTACTTCTTGCAATGCAGATACATCAACCTCAAGATTGATTTCAACCTGTGATCGACCATTTACAGGATATTCAACGGATACGTATCCTACAAATGAAACCTTCAAAATTGCATCCTCGGGTACATTGAGGGAGAAATTCCCTTCTATATCCGTAATGGTCCCGTTTGAGGTCCCTTTTTCTATGACTGTAGCTCCTGGTAAGGGCTCCCCGTTTTCATCGGTTACTTTACCACTCACACTTAACTGAACATCAACATTTTCCACAACTTGTGGTAATTGATCCGGGTTTTTTGCTTCCAGAAAAGAGATAGACTCATTCACTCTTTTAACAGAGATACGAGCCTGAGTAGAGACTTCTTTCAGCAGGTCATTTAAATTCCAAACTCTACTTTCTACCTCAATGGTCTTATCTTTTATCTCTCTTTTAGAGTAAGCAAACCTGAAATCAGTCAATGACTCAATTTCATTGATCAAATCAAGAAGTGATCTTGAATGTTGATCACCATTCAATTCAATGCTGATCTCCTTAAGAAGTTTTCTTTGTGCGGTTATCTCTGTTGCCAGACACATGGATAGTGACTGGAACATAATTATCACATAAATCCCCAGTTTGGACATGCGAATCACGAATTTGTGTAATTTTACATTCATATAGTTTTGGTTTAGTTACTAAAACTGTTATCAGGGGGCCGAATCACTCTCCAAAGTTTCTTCGGCCCCCTTTCCTTTATTTTATTATTAAGTCATTTCCTTTTATTTCAAATCCAATTTCAAATACAAAAGCTACACTTTCCATCACCTGCTGTAAGGTTGGATTATCTTCATGTTTAGCCGTATAAAGCTTTTGAGTTGTCAGCTTACTCTTATTTTCAACACTGACACCATACCATTTTTCAAGCGTCCTCAGTACTTCAGGTAAAGATTGATTCTTAAATACAAGGTTTTGATCGACCCAACCAAAAATCAAATCCGAATCCATAATTTGGCTTATTTCGAGGGTATTGTTAGAGAAGGAGATTACTGACATTTCATCTTTAACGATCTCAACAGATCTCCCCACCCGGTTGCTGGATACGACTACCACACCAGATTTTACAGCCACTACTTTATTATCCTCATTAGGATAAGACCTTACATTAAATGAAGTGCCTTTTACTTCCACAGTAAAATCATTCATCTTTATGATAAAAGGCTTATCAACATTCTTCGCTACATCGAAAAAAGCCTCACCTACTAATTCAACTTCTCGTCTATCGCTGCTAAATCTTTCCGGGACGATCAGTTTACTATCAGCATTTAACTTTACCGTACTACCATCAGGCAATTTCAGGTTGATCTTCTGACCTGCTAAACTGGTCTTTTCTATATACCTGACTTGTGCTGAAAGCTGGGCTTTTTCAGAAAGTTCATAGATGATATAGGTCCCTGAAAAAACTATAAAAAGAATTGCCGCATATTTCAAAAGGTTAATCGGGATCCTGAACTTTGATTTGGGTGCTGTAAATGATTCATCCTTAATTTCAGATTTAATTCTTTTTAATACTTCACTTCTTTGTTCTTTTAAATCCGGCATTCTTGTTTTCCAGTGATGCTCAAATTTCTCAAGTACCAGATGATTCAATGAATCTTCCTCAAGCCATGCCGAAAGTTTGTGTTGCTCCTCAGAAGTGAGCTCACCCATCAAGTATTTAAGAATAATCTGATCCATCAACATTTATTTAGCGGATGTATTATTAAAGATCAAATTGAATGCAAACCGGTTGAAGAATGTTGAAATAAATACAATATCCCCTTAATAGACCACAAAGTTTTAATGAATTTACATATTTATGTTAAAATCATTGAAAATATGATACCTATAGGGAAATATTGATCGGGTTATATTTAAGTGCATACCCAACCCAGGACAAGAAGGATAGAAATACCATTGGCCACATTACTACTTGGAGTATCCAGCGAATGGCTGTCATATTTTTTTCTAATGGTTTTGCGAATAATGCCGATTGCTTTTACCAATTGAGTTTTAACAGAAGCAATCGATATACCCAAATTAACAGCAATTTCTCTGTATTTCAATTGCTGATCTTTGGCCATTCGATAAATTAATTGACATTGATCAGGGAGGTCAGATACGACCATCTCAATTTCTTGCAATAATTCTTTTTCCAATAGTACTGCCTCAGGATCAACCTGATCAATCATTTTGACAGCATTATCAAATCCAATAGTAACCTTTCTATTGTAGGCACTGGTTAATGCCCGGATAGAATGGTTTTTAACAGCAATAAACAAATAAGATTCTATCTCCCTGACCTGAGAAAATTCTGCTCTGTTCTTCCATAGATTCAGGAATACCTCAGAAACAACATCCCTGGAGAGTTCTTCTGATTTTGTGAGTGACTTTGCAAAAACAAAGAGATGGTCAAAATTGCTGTGATAGATCCCATCAAACACTTCCTCTGTTAAAACATCTGGTTGAAAATGATTGATTTTCTCTTGTTTTTTCATCCTTACTTTTGCGGAGATTGTATTGTAAGTTAATGCTTTCTAAAAAATTAATAATTAGACTTGATTTGTTTATTGTATAAAAATCATAAATTAAATTTGCGTATTGGATGAATCACTCTCTAAATTTTTCAACGGACTTCCATTTTTCCAACGAATGTCCATTACGTGCTTAATGTCCATTAGGTGCTTCAGGATGAAAAAAACCTTCCCAGTTAAAAGTAAAATGATGGAAATAAAGATTGTGATTAAATCTATCTATGTGGTTCAAATATTGTTATTTTTTACCACATTTCATAGTTGTAAAGAAATGGGAGTAGATGACGGGTGCTAACTGCCGGAAGGCTACGAATCTGTTGAATATGAGCAGTTGGCAATTGATTGGTGTTGCATAGAACGAGATTCTGCTTATGTATTCAACAATGATTCAGAATACAATACCAGACTTGATACTACATCCACCGAAATGCCAGTCAACGACCTACCGGATATCGATTTTGAGAAGTATTCTGTAATTGGCAAAGAACTATATGGCGGAACTTGTGGAAGAAGTTGTTATGAACTTCAAAACCTGTCCATACATGATACTTAAGAGATTATTATCATTTGCATTGATCATAAATCCAGTAGTTTATCCTGCAAATGTAAGAAGGAGATTGATATAACTTATTGGTTCAAAATCCCAAAGATTCATGATTCATACGAAATAAGATTTCAGTTAAAATGAAAAAATAATCTTCATTCTTCTGAGTTTTCTCAGGCCTGTCATTCAGGCTCAAATCAAGAAGCGCAAGGCCATCCTAAAAGTCAAAAATCTGTGCAAACAGTGTGATATTCATGTCGCCAATGGGGTTTTAGGCTTAATTTTACCTACACGGAGCAGCAGAGGAAATTGGACTGTCTTAGTCTCGACTTTCCCCCAATTAAAGTTCAGGTCATCCTTGATCCGCTCCACCGGATCTGTACCATGCTGATCCCGATAATGCTTCACAGCTGACCAGGTGCTCAGGTAACCCAGAAGCTGATCTCGAGTCCATTGATAAGCTATTTGAAGATTTGGGGGATGGATCTCCTCAAATGGAAATGGTATTGTCTGATACATTTGGTCTATATACCTTCTTTCCGGGTCCCAAAACTTTCCAATTATTTCTGTATAAAAATGATCAATGATCGGGTCTGTTGCCGAATCTATTCTTACAAGTCCGTAACCAGCAGCTACCAGAAAAGACCCCGGAGCTCCTACCCGATTCACTTCCTGATAAAAGGCTTCAAAATCAAACCAATGAATAGCCTGTCCAATGATAATCAGGTCAAAGAAATCTGCCGGGAACCCGGTTTTTTCTGCCGGCTGAACGGAATACCGGACATTGGGAAGTTTTGGTGCCTGTGCTATTTGCCGGGCGCTGATGTCAGTAGCAAACACCTTTTCAAAGCTTTTGGAAAGTTCCTTTGCCAGCTGACCGTTTCCAGTACCACAGTCCCAGCAATTTCCCTTTTCCGGGACAATTGAGTTGATATACTGAAATAACGCGGGTGGATAATCCGGGCGGAATTTGGCGTAGTTATCAGCATCGGAAGAGAAGTGGTCTTTGAGCATTACACATATCTGATTTTAAAATAAATTTTTCAGTAATAGTAAAGTATTCCCAATTGAAGCGTTTCAAGTCCTCCCTCTAAACCAAAACTGTTTTCAGTGTTTTCTTGAGTGAAATCTTCAGTTTCTCTAGTCATTTTAGAGGCTTTGTATCCCAACTGTCCAATAAATGCCTCTAATCCCAAATTATCATTAATAAATAGTATACCGCCAGGTCTTGCAAGAATACTATACTCTAAGACATCTGCTTCTAAACCTTGATTTGTTCCAAACTTGATTTTTCCAACTCCTGCTGACAAAGATGTTTCAATGTATAAATAAAAACTTTTAGATAAAGATTTGTAAAACCTGGCCGGGATAGACAGGGTTGTTAAATTACTATTTAACCTATCATCATACGATACGGCAAATGGGTTTAATCGATTTCTTACTGTAAACTCATTCTGATAATAACTATAACTTAGTTGAATGCCTAAGCTTATGTTTTTATTCAAAAAGAAACCAATCTTTGGTGATATAACAAAAGACTTTTCCTGGGACCTTTCAATATTGTCGCTTATCAAAAAATCTCTATTCTTACTTGATTGGAAATAACCTAATGAGCCTCCTATATATTTAGAACTATCGCTTATTTGAGCTTGTGAATGAATGGATGATATAACAACAAGAAGAGAGAATAAGTATTTTATCATGTTTTTTTATCACAACCTATATAAATAGAACAATAATTTCAACAGACTTTGGCTATTTCCCAAAACCTGCCATCCCACTTACATCTACCCTGTATTGGGCAAGGGATTCCTGCTTCTTAGGATTGTCTGTAATGAGTTTCACGGATGTTACCTTCAGGTCTTTGAGGATCTTTGCTGCAGCGCTAAAATCCCGATTGTCTTTACTAAAACCTGCAGCTAAATAAGCATCTGCCTGTTTAACTCCCTTTCGTTTATGCGCTATGCTTTTTATCAAGGCAAAATGTCCATTTCCTTTACCTTCCTGATCCATCAGGATAATAATCCCTTTCCCCTCTTTCTCTATGAGTTTTTGAGCAGCTTCCATCTGCTGCTGACAATCGCATTCCAGACTGTTGAAATAATGACCGTGAATGCAGGATGAGTGGATACGACATAAAATATCTTTACCTTCTTCTACTTCTCCCAGAACCATGGCAATGGTTTCTTTTTGTCCGTCATAGTAAAGGTATTCCTTATACTCTCCAAATTTTGTTCGCAGGGTGCTTTGGCCAAGTTTAACAATCATTTTACATAAGGGGTGCAAGATGCCGGCACAAAGCCGGCAATCTCTCAATATTTAGAAGTGAACTAAAATTAATCTTCGCTATCCTCCTCTGCTGGCTTTTCTTTCTGAGGCTTCTTCTTTTCTTCGTTGGTAACCTCTACCTGGTCACCGTCATTCAGGCGTTTAGATACAGCCAGAAATGGTCCTGAAATGATGCGATCTCCTTCTTCTATTCCTTCAGTGATCTCTATGCGTTCAAAGTCGCTGATCCCTGTTTTCACAATCGTTTTGGTTGCTACCCCATCTACAAGTTTAAAGACCACCTCATCTACTTCCTGATCCAATAAGTTTTCCTCGTCAGCTGCCTCGTTTGATGGTGCCCCTCCTTCTCCTCCTTCACTCTCAACTTTGCGGGTGGTCACTGCTGAAAGCGGAACGGTAAGGATGTCCTTTTTAGTCTCAGTAATAATATCCACACTTGCCGTCATACCGGGACGGAATGGGTATTGCAATCCTTTCTCTTTGACGAGATCCTGATAAGAGGAATTAAGGATCTTAATGCGTACTTCAAATTCGGTTACCGCATCCGCAGACGCTTTGGTATTTGCCGTGTTGGCTATTTGCGTAACCACTCCCTTAAATGTCTTATCCATGTATGAGTATGAATCCACGTCAATGATTGCCGTATCTCCATTACCGATCCGGATAATATCATTTTCATTCACATCGACCCGGACTTCCATGTTGGACAGGTCGGCTATCCGAAGCATCTCCGTACCCTGCATCTGGGAAGTACCTACCACAGTCTCTCCTTCTTCTACATCAAGCTTGGATACGATACCCGTCATTGGCGCATTGATCTCGGTAAGTTGCAGGTTCTCTAAAGCTTCATTTACAGATGCCTGGGCGCTTTGCACGATGTATCGTGCTGCTTCTACATTTTGCCGCGCAGACAGGAGATCCTGCTTGGCCACATTGTAGTTAGCCTCTGCAAGTTGATAATCTGCGTCAGAGATCACTTTTTCATCATAAAGCTTTTGCTGACGATTAAACTCCAGTTCGTTTCGCTTAAAAGTAGCCTGAGCTCGTGCTTCACGTGCTTTGGCATCTTCAAGGTTTGCTTTTTGTTGGTTCAGGTTCGCCCTGGTCCTTTCCAGAATTGAAATGAAGTTATCGGGACGGAGTTTCAGTAAAAAGTCCCCTTTCACAACGGAATCTCCTTCCTCTATTGTCAGTTTGATGATCTCACCTGAAACTTCAGGGCTGATCTTCACCTCCACAACGGGCTGCACCGAGCCGGAAGCACTCACCTTTTCAATGATAGTAGCTTTCTTAGCTGTAGCAGCCTCTACCTGGATAGCTTTTTTCTGCCCTACCCACCCCTGAGATCTGCCGATAACAGCAAACAGGATCAGAAACACAACTACACCTAAAAGGATATAAAGGATTCTGTTTTTTGATTTTTTCTTCTTAGCCATGGTGATTAGAATGTAATGTTTTTACCCTGATAGAAATCAAGGATTTTCTTTTTAAATATGAAGTCAAATTTAGCTCGAACCAGGTCTGACTTAGCTCGAAAGAGGTTATTGGATGCTACCTGGTAATCAGTAAAATTGGCAGCGCCAAGGTTGTACTGATTTTCAATAGACCTGAAAGTTTCTTCCAGGGCCTCTACTTGTTTCAGAGAAGCTGCATAGGTTTTGGAGGCCGCATTAGCGTCGTTATATGCCTGCTCGATCACCTGCCTCAAATTGTTTTTCTGCTCGGTTACCGCTATCTCAGCCTGCTGCAGGTTGATCTTAGCTCGCTGCACATTGGATTTTGCCTGCAGGTTATTAAAAATGGGTACCGACAGGTTTAATGAAAGAGAACGGCTCAGGTTCTGGTCAATCTGATCGTTAAAACCAACAGTTTCAACTGACCCATTCCGAGTAACTGAATATTGTCTTACAGCAGCGCCATTTTCAGTAACGAAAAATGTAGGATCGGTAATGGGGTTTCCATTTTCATCCGTATCAATTATATAGGGATTATCTGCATCGGGAATAAACTGCTGAAATGCTGAGGAGTAGTTAGTCCTGAAACTTCCACTTAAAGAAAGAGAGGGTGCATATCCTGCTTCAGCTATTTTCACCCCCATCACAGCACTTTCCACCTGCAGCTGAGCGCTTTGGATCTCCGGCATGGCTTCCAGAGCTACTGTATACACTTCTCCAACTGTAATCTTCAGGTCAGGACCCTGCTCTACTTCCAGATCAGGCACTATGATGTCTATTTCCTGAGACACGGGGATAAGCATAGCCTGTTTTAAATTAAGCAATGCAAGGTTAAGGTTATTTTCAGCATTGATCACATTTACTTCGTTAGTAGCTACCTCAGAGATCAGCTCCAGCTCATTGGTTCTGGGCAAGGCTCCACCAGCTACGAGCTTTTTTGTACGCTCGAGCTGCCCCTGGCTTGATTCCAGCTGGTATTGAGCATTTTCCAGCAGCTCACGGTTGAAGATCACATTGAGGTAAAAAGTGACAATGTTCAGAGAGATATCATTTTGAGCTTTCTCTACATCGTATTCTGATGTCTCCAGGTTCAATGTATTTTGCTTTACGGCATTGGTAAGCCTGAACCAGTTGAACAATGTTACGCTTGAGTTTCCGCTCAACCCGGAAAAAGTAATCTGCTCCGTTATAAACTGGTTAGTGGTAGGGTCAATGGACCGACCCCAGTTGTAACCATAGTTTCCACCAATATTCAGATCAGGAAGACGGTTAGCTTTGGACTGCGTAAGATCAATCTTTGCCTGTTCTTTCTGAAGCATGCTACGTTTTACACTGAGATTGTTATCAATGGCAATGTCTATGCATTCCTGTAAGTTGAGTACAATGACCGAATCCTGCTGTGCAAATCCAGCCAACGCGAAGAAGCTGATCGCTGCAGTAAAAATGAGTTTTTTCATGTGTTTTCAGTTACTAGCTGTTATGATGTTATGATCAAAAAGATAGCTGGCTGGAGTTTTAAGATTATTTATCAATGTCAGGTATATAGATGACTTTTCTAACCCAACTAAGGTTACGGATATATTCCAAAGAAATAGGTTTTATTCCTGAGTCCATTTCAAAAACAAGGCAGGCTAATTCATTTTTGCCTTTTCTGGATACTGTCATTGTTGCTATGTTACAATCATCATGAGAGATCACATCAGAAATAAATGCAATGCTGCCTTTCTGATCATCTGCATTGACGATCAGCGTATGAGCGCTGGCGCTAAAGGAGGAGTCAAATCCATTCACCTCCTTAATTCGTATGACCCCACCCCCTCTGCTTTCTCCAACGACCTCAGCCGTATTTTCTTCTCCTTTCAGGCTTAATCTTACTGTATTGGGGTGGTAAACGGATGCATTCCCCACGGATTTAAATTTGTATACCAGTTTTTCTTTTTCAGCAATGTCAAGGGCTTCTTTGATGCGCTCGTCATCGGTTTTGAAATCCATGAGTCCGGCAAGAATAGCACGATTGCTCCCATGCCCCTCGTATGTTCTGGCAAATGAATTATAAAAAGTGATATGAGCTTCTTTGGGGGCTTCTCCCAGGATACGACGAGCTACCCTGCCGATCCGAACTACACCAGCGGTATGAGAACTGGATGGACCGATCATTACTGGACCGATCATATCGAAAACACTACTTCTTTCAGACATTCCTGATTTTTATACGGATAAAAAATGATTTCGATACCCTTTATTTTATTAGTAGTATTTTACTGTGAAAAATTACACCGCAACGGCAGCTTTTATGTGAGGGTGCGGATCATAATTCTCTAAGGTAAAGTCTTCGTAGCTGAACTCAAATATATTTTTGATCAACGGATTTAATTTCATTTGAGGGAGCGGTCTTGGTTCACGAGTAAGCTGAAGTCTGGCCTGTTCAAAGTGATTTGAGTACAGGTGAGCATCTCCAAAAGCATGTACAAAATCTCCATATTCCAGGTCACAAACCTGAGCGACCATCATGGTAAAAAGGGCATAGGAGGCAATGTTAAATGGCACGCCGAGGAATACATCTGCACTTCGCTGATACAGCTGGCAGGACAACTTGCCTTCAGCCACATAAAACTGAAATAAGGTATGGCATGGAGGTAGTCCCGATTTGGCCATCACCGGGATATCTTTCGGGTTCCAGGCTGAGACAATCAGCCTCCTGGAGTCAGGCTTGTTTTTAATGTCTTCAATCACCTGAGTGATCTGATCTACCCCTTCAAAATTGCGCCACTGATGGCCATAAACCGGCCCTAATTCTCCCCATTTCCTGGCAAAGGCATCGTCTGTCTTTATCTGCTCCACAAACGCTTTCATTTTGGCTTTCCAGGCATCTGAGTACTTAGGGTATTCTTCTTCCAGACCATTTTGTACAAGGTAACTCTGGTAGGGCCAGTCATTCCAGATATTCACTCCGTTTTGGACCAGGTACTGAATGTTGGTATCACCCTGAATGAACCAAAGCAACTCATGAATGATGGAGCGTATGTGGGTCTTTTTGGTTGTCACCAATGGGAACCCTTCCTGTAGATCAAACCGCATCTGGTAGCCGAAAACGCTTCTTGTACCCGTTCCTGTGCGGTCACTTTTATCCACTCCATTATCTAAAATATGTTGCATCAGGTCGAGGTATTGTTTCATTTTTTCGTGCTTGTAGGATTAAATTAAAATTCAATTCAGGTTCCGCTTAACAAAAGCTGGATGTGGAAGGTTGGAAGCTTGAAGTAACCAGAAAACCTCTTTTATACCTCCAACTTCCAACTTCCAGCTTCCAGCTTCTAACTTGCAACTCCATCTTTATTACTTTCGCTAAATTAACCCTTAAAACAGAGAAACACTGAGGCCTTTTCTAAATAACTTCTACGAGCGTTTCGAAAACAGGAATTTCAAAATTCTGGTGATTGTTATTTGGCTTCTGCTCACCTCCTTCTTTGGCTATCAGCTTCGGTATCTCACCCCCGATTTTGAGTTTGAAAAGTTCTTCCCTACCGATGATCCGGATATTGCTTTTTATGAATCGCACCTGGAGCAATTCAACTATGATAATGACTACTTGCTGCTGATACTGGAGAACAAGAATGGAGTTTTTGAAAAGTCCTTTTTAAACTCAGTAAATCAGTTAGCAGATAGTTTGATGGCTACTCCCGGGGTTAAACAAGTCATTAACCCAATCGATTTTAAGCACCTGATCTCCGGACCATTGGGAATTACACCCATACCTTTGATTCACCCCGACAGTCCTTCAAGGTACTCCACCGACAGCACCAGAATTTTTCAGCATCCTGTTTATCGATCCTTTTTCGACAAAAGCGGTCAGTCTCTGATGGTGCAGCTAATCCATGATCACCTGGGGGATCCGCAAGCATCTGACCAGTTATTGGCCAGGATCAGGTTAATCCTTGACAGTCATTCATTTGACAACATGCGAATCGTCGGAAAGCTGGTAGCACAGGATGAGTTCATTTATCTGATCCGCAAAGATTTTACCTTGTTTCTGGTAGCCGCGCTCATTTTGAGTTTTCTCCTTCTGGTAATCATTTTTCGGTCGGTGAAGATTGCACTGCTCCCCTATCTGATCAGCATAACTGCTCTGGTATGGCTGCTCGGCCTGATGAGTCTGCTTGGATACCCCATTACGATTTTGGGTTCGTTGATCCCCCCGGTAATACTGTTTGTTTCTTCATCAGATGCCATTCACCTGATCAATTCATATCGAGATAATCCTGAACGTGAATTCATACCGCGTCTGAAACAGTCTGTAAATAAAGTCTTCGCTCCCACGCTCCTGACCTCAGTCACCACAGCCATAGGGTTCTTCAGCCTGATCTCCATCAACACCGTACCGATTCAAAATCTCGGAATATTTACCGGTATCGGAGTGATCTTCGCTTTCCTTATCACATTTGGTCTCGGACCACTGCTTATCAGGCAGTCCTATCCCGCCCGGGAACCTTCAAAGCAGCAAAGAAGACTTGTGTTGTGGGTCTTTCATCACCAGCGAACTATCTTGATCACTACGGTTCTTCTGATCTGCGGCTCCATCTATGGTTTTTCATTGTTGAAAACAGATGCTTATCTATTAAAAGATCTTCCTGAAGATTCTCAGGTACGAAAGGATTTTACGTTCGTCGACGAGCAGTATGCCGGGTCAAAACCGTGGGAATTGGCTTACTGGTCTACGGACAGCTCTAAAACCATCTGGGACAAGGAGGTGATGGATGAGGCATTAAAAATGCAGCAGTATCTAAATGAAGAATACCCGATCGACCGCCTATGGTCGCCTGTTACCTTTCTGAAGTACGGCCATCAGATGATCAACGGAGGGGTAAACAGTGCTTTTCAGTATCCAAATGAGTCATCCTACAACAGGTCAAGACATGCGATCAGACAGTTTACTCAGCGAAATGAAATACCAAAACTAATAGCTGAAGGTGAACATTATGCGAGGTTTGCTGGCTACATCCCGGAATATGGGTCATACGAGACCATTCAGCGAAATAAGGCTTTACTGAACTTTTTAAATGAGAATATCAATAGAGATGTTTTACAGTATCGGTTGACAGGAACAACTTACCTGATCGATAAAAGTCACGAACTGCTGTCGGATAACCTGCTCAAAGGGTTACTGATTGCCATTGGGGTTATCTCTCTTATCCTTGGCCTTTACTTCAGATCCTTTAAGATATTGATTATCAGCATGATACCCAACATTATTCCATTGCTTTTCACGGCTGGTTTTATGGGGATCACGGGTATCCCGCTGAAACTGACTACCGCTATCATCTTTGCGGTAGCTTTTGGTATTG
Source organism: Marinoscillum sp. HNIBRBA16962 (assembly GCF_057801515.1). NCBI lineage: Bacteria > Pseudomonadati > Bacteroidota > Cytophagia > Cytophagales > Reichenbachiellaceae > Marinoscillum > Marinoscillum sp. HNIBRBA16962. The sequence goes on from NZ_CM173603.1 coordinate 3,151,772, forward strand.
CTGTGGATGACACGATCCACCTTGTGTCGGTCTATCAGAAACAGAGAGCAAAATTCTCCAATCGTGTTTTAGCAATGGTACAGACCTTTCGTTCTGCAGGTAAAGCCATAATCATCACGACGGTGATCATTGTGGCAGGATTTGGGTTATTTATTTTCTCCTCTTTTGGGGCTACTTATTTTCTGGGATTGTTTATGAGCCTCTCGCTGATTGTGGCACTGATCACCGACCTTACCCTGCTGCCTTTACTTTTACATTATTCTTCCGAAAAAGCCTGATTCGCTTTGGAAGTTTAGCGAATCATCCTATTCGTTCAGGAATCGCTTCGCTCTCCGATGAATTTCGTTTTTCATGCTTTCTGGTAAGTTTTTGAAAAAAGAAATTCATCTCCGTTTCAAACAAGAAAAGGAACAAAGCGTTATCCGATCATGAGTAAATCAATACAACCCGGAGATCCGATTCCCGACCTTACTTTATCGGATCAAAATAATCAGAAGGTCAGTCTGCAAGATCACGCTAATGGGCAGGCATTAGTCGTTTATTTTTATCCCAAAGATGATACGCCCGGCTGTACGGCAGAGGCTTGCAGCTTCAGGGACAGCTACGAAGATTTTCAGGATGCAGGTGCAAAGGTTGTGGGCATCTCAGGTGATTCCGTAGCTTCCCATAAACGCTTTGCTGAAAAGCACAACCTAAACTTTACCCTGCTAAGCGATAAAAAACGAATAGCAGAAAAGGCATTCGGAGTTCCTCGAAATTTTCTTGGATTACTACCAGGAAGAGTAACGTTTGTCTTTAGCGATGACGGAAAGCTTGTTTCCACTTTCAACTCAGCAACCCAGGCTACACGTCACATTAAAGAAGCGCTAAAGGCACTGAAGGCCTAAGCCATTGCTCCCATTGACTTACCAGCCAGTTGACACACTTGCTCCCGCACTTCCTCAATCAATTCATTTACCTGATTTTCACAAAGCACAGGGTCCGCTGCTCCGATGTGTAACGTGGTTTTGCTGAGCTTATTGATCGAAAAGGGCTCTCCTATCGCTTTAATTCCTACGGGAACCACTTCCACTTCAGCTTGTTTGGCCAGCATGAATGGACCTTTCTTAAATGTCCCGATATTCGTTTCGCTACTCCTGGTCCCCTCAGGAAACATAAGCACAGACTTTCCCTTAGCTATGAGAGAGGCGGCTTTCTTCAAACTCTGAATTGATTTTTGCCTATTTGAGCGATCAATAAAAATCATCCCGGTCACCAGCATGTACCACCCCAAAAAGGGGATCCTCTTCAACTCTTTTTTAGCGACAAAGTAGAGGTTTTGGGGAATGGCTCTAAACAGCACAGGAATATCCAGGAAGGACTGATGGTTGGATATAAATACAAAAGGTTTGGAAGTGTCAATATTTGCCACCCCTTCACGTTCCAGCTTAATTCTACAGGCCCAGAGTATACCGGGAGCCCAGCAGGTTCTGGCCATTGCCACGGGAACGGAAGATCGAAAAGTGAACAGGTATAATATGATGGAAAGGGAGATCCAGAAGATACTCCAACCCACACAAAACAAAACCCTAAGCGCTGCAATCATTGATAAAATTCCAAAAGCTGATGAATCTGCAAAGCTACATACTCTGCTCCAAATCATTGAACCATTAAAAGGTGTGTATTTCGTGCTCGTTTTTACTCCCATCATTTAACTTTGCCAACCTTAAAAATCCAACGAAGACCAATGGCTGAATACAACCATCAAGAGGTAGAGAAAAAATGGCAAAAAACCTGGGACGAAAAGCAGGTATACAAAGTATCCATCGATGAAAGTAAACCCACTTTTTATGCGCTGGACATGTTCCCCTATCCTTCGGGAGCAGGCTTGCATGTGGGGCACCCGTTAGGATACATTGCCACAGATATCCTTTCTCGCTTCAAGCGCCTGAAAGGATACAATGTTCTCCACCCGATGGGATTTGATGCCTTTGGTTTACCGGCTGAGCAATATGCGATCCAGACCGGTCAGCACCCGGCGATTACCACGGAGACAAACATCAAACGGTATAAAGAGCAGCTCAGAGGCCTTGGCTTCAGCTATGATTGGTCCCGGGAGATCCGAACCTCTGATCCGTCTTACTACAAATGGACCCAGTGGATCTTCAAGCAACTTTTCAATAGCTGGTACAACAAAGTGGCCGATAAAGCGGAATCCATTGATACGCTTATTCGGAAGTTTGAATCCTCAGGAAATACTGAGGTACAGGCTGCCTGCGATGAAGACACGCCTTCTTTTACTGCGGATGACTGGAAGAGCTGGTCTGAGGAAGATCAGCAGAAAATGTTGCTCAAGTACCGGCTGACTTACATCGCAGAGACCACTGTAAACTGGTGCCCAGCTTTGGGGACGGTACTTTCCAACGATGAGGTAAAAGACGGCTTTTCCGAACGAGGCGGACACCCGGTAGTCAAAAAGACCATGCCACAGTGGAGCATGCGGATCACTGCGTATGCTGATCGACTTGCCGATGACCTGGATAAAGTGGACTGGCCTGAGCCTATCAAAGAGATGCAACGCAACTGGATCGGCAAGTCGTTTGGGGCAGAAGTAGACTTTGAGGTTCTCTCCCCAGACCTTAAAGATGGGGATGAGGCCAAAAAAATCACCGTCTTCACTACCCGGATCGACACCATCTACGGAGTAACCTTTATGGTCGTCGCTCCCGAACATGAACTTGTACCCGAACTAACCACGGAAGATCGTAGGAAAGAAGTAGAGGAATATGTAGAAGCGGCCAAAAACCGCTCTGAACGAGAGCGGATGAGTGATGTGAAAACCGTGTCCGGTGTATTTACAGGTAGTTATGTAGTTAATCCGTTTAATGAAGAGAAAGTACCCATATACATTGCTGATTATGTGCTGGCAGGATATGGTACAGGAGCAGTAATGGCTGTGCCAAGCGGTGACCAGCGGGACTTTGATTTTGCTACGCATTTTGGACTGGAAAAACCCCAAATTCTCGATGCGCAAAAGGTCACTGATACGGAAGCTGACCCTACCAAAGAGGGTAAAATGATCAATTCAGGGTTCCTGAATGGCCTGAACTATGAAGAAGCTACCAAGAAAGCGATAGCGTTTATTGAAGATAAGGGCATTGGTAAAGCCAAGGTTAATTACCGCATCCGTGATGCCATCTTTGGTCGTCAGCGGTACTGGGGCGAACCGATCCCAGTCTATTTTAAAAATGATATTCCTTATTTGCTTGAAGATGATGAGCTTCCCCTTCAGCTTCCTGAAGTGGATAAATACTTACCTACTGAGGACGGTGAGCCACCTCTGGGACGAGCTGAAAACTGGGAAACAAAGGACGGACATCCGTACGAGCTGACCACCATGCCTGGATGGGCCGGCTCCAGCTGGTACTTCTTCCGGTACATGGATCCGGAAAACGATAAAGCATTTGCTTCGGAAAAAGCCCTGAAATACTGGAAGCAGGTAGACTTCTACATGGGTGGTAGCGAACATGCAACCGGTCACCTGCTCTACTCCCGCTTCTGGACCAAGTTCCTTTACGATATGGGCTACATCGAAGTGGACGAGTATGCGAAGAAACTGGTCAACCAGGGGATGATCCAGGGGCGGTCAATGTATGCTTGGGAGTTTATTTTCAGAAACAGGGAAAATCACATCAAAGTATTTGCCTCAGGTGATTATCTAAAATCGGATCCCCCCACAGCTGAAATAGAAAAATATTTAAAGGAACAGTACAAAATTGATATAAGCAAAGGATTATGGACAGGTTCCAGAGTTGAAGTAGAAAGGCATAGAAGTATTCCTATTGAGGTTGTAAAGAACGAAATGGTTCGCAAGGATGATCTTATTAAAGTATGGCCTGAATTTAAGGATCATTATTTCGTTCCTGAAATTGTAAAATGTACTCCAGAAATCGAAAAAATGTCCAAGTCCAAGTACAATGTCGTCAACCCCGACGACCTGGTAGAAAAGTACGGAGCGGACACCCTACGCATGTACGAAATGTTCCTCGGACCGATCGAGCAGAGTAAGCCATGGAACACAAACGGTATCGAAGGGGTTTATAAGTTCCTGAGAAAGTTCTGGGGCTTGTTTCACAGCAACAATCAGTTTAGCATTTCTGACGCTGAGCCAACAAAAGACGAGCTGAAGGTGCTACACGGACTCCTGAAAAAGATCGAAGAAGATATCGATCGGCTTTCACTGAATACCTCCGTGAGTAACTTCATGATCGCTACTAATGAGCTGGGGGCACTTAAATGCAATAAGCGGGCTATTCTGGAACCGATGGCCATTGCGTTAGCGCCTTATGCACCTCATTTGACGGAAGAGCTTTGGAGTCTGCTGGGGCATGAGGATACCATTTTCAATGCTTCATTCCCTGAGTTTAAGGAAGAGTATCTCAAGGAGGATAGCTTTGAGTATCCCATCATGGTCAATGGTAAAATGCGAGCGAAGATCCAGTTTCCGGCAGACCTGGCTCAGGACGAGATCCAAAAACAGGCTCTCGCTCACCCCAACGTAGAGAAGTGGCTGGAAGGCAAAGCACCCAAGAAGGTGATCATCGTACCGAAGAAGATCGTAAATGTAGTGGTGTAGGTCTCCCGCAGATTACGCTGAATTTCGCTGAAAAATACCCTCTGCGGTAATCAGCGTAATCTGTGGGAGTTCCTTTGATGCCTAAATATTTGGTGACCAGACTCATTACTAAAAGAGCGGAGGATTTGCTACTTCATTCGCATGGACGAACTGAAAAACAGTAATAAATCGTTACTTTGTAGAAAAGATTATTGATATGGACTTAAAAGCCGTAAAATTGGAGGTGATGCAAAAAATTATGAATGTATCGACCGAATCGTTACTGGAAAAGATTGATAAGTTGCTGGAAGAAGAAATGATTGTAGGTTATACAGCAAAAGGAGCACCTCTGACAAAAAAAGACTACAATCTCCGATTGGAGAAGGCGGAGCAGCAAATAGCCTCAGGGGATTATCTGTCCCAGGAAGATTTGGAAAAAGAAGCTGAGAACTGGTAAGAATCCAAAAACACCATTATGGTTATGGATATTGTTGGTACCAGACAATCACCGGAAGTACTGAAAGAAAAGTAAAACAAAAAAGAGGTTGCAACCAATTCGGCACAACCTCTGATTTTACGCTCATTACATTCTTAAATATTCGGTGACCAGATACTATAGCTGTTTGGTGGACAATGGATCTTCACCCAGCCGCCACTTTGGGTAGTAGGATACCATCCCGAGTGACCAGTAAAGTCCTTGATCTGGGTACTGCTCCAGTTGGTGGGCACCCATCGCTCTACCCAACTGCCGGAGTTGTTTAGATATACGATCAGTCCCGGATTACCACCATAGCCATTTCTGCGAGCGATGTACTCGTCATTGTCGGTATATAGAATGCTCGTATTTCCTGTGGCCTTGTTGTTATGGATCCAGATCAGATTATTCAGTTTGTTCTTATCCAGCCACTCTTCATAATCCCGGTAAAAGATACATGGATAACCCTCATGGGTTAAAATATAGGCATACGCCAACATCTTATTCCAGATCTCATCCGTATCGTGGTTGGTCACGAAGGTTACCGCTTTGTACGGATTTCGCTTCCACATCATATCGTCATTGAGCAGGTTGAGATTACCATTATCAAAGGCGTCATTCATTTTGTAGTATGCGGCAAAGTCAAACACAGAACTGTTAGCCTGGTTGGCCCACCACTCGAGGTAGTTGACATCTGAGTCCCACAGCTCTCCCACTGAGAACCCTCCTACTTCATTGTTCCAGGTGCTTACCACCCATGGAGCAAAGCCTTTGACATAGTCAAATCGCCAACCATCGAAGCCCATCGTGTTTTTGTAATATTTACCAACACCATCAGATCGTCCCCACAACCAGTCTTGTACATAAGGTACTTCGTGACACAGGTCAGGGAAACCACCAAAATATCCTTCATCATTGTTATGTACCCAGTTAGGGTGAAAATCGTGCTGAGTTCGGGTAAACTTACCAGACGACACTCCGGTGAAATCAGTCCAGGTATTGGTACCGGTATATTGGTTAGCCTCCAACTGGCCGCCGCTGTTATGGTTGAGAACTATATCCGCATACACTTCCATGTTTTCAGAGTGTGCTGCTCCTATCAGGGACTGTAATTCGGTTTTTGAACCAAAGCGGGTTTCCACCGTCCCGTTTTGGTTGTAATTTCCAAAATCAAAGTAGTCCGTAGGATCATAGCCCATAGAATATGCTCCGTTTTGTGCTTTAGAAGCTGGTGGAAGCCAGATGGACTGCACACCAGCAGTGGACCAATCGTCCACCTTCCCTTCGATAGCCTGCCACCAGGTACCGCCAGCCGGAACATCCCAGTAAAAAGCCTGCATCATCACTCCGCCTCCGGGACCGGCTGTAAATCGGGAAGAGGCATCTCCTGTCTGCGTAGAAAATGGGCGACCATCATGAGTGGTTACGTCCACTATCTGAATGTCATCTCTTTGATCTTGCAGTGAGGTTGCAGTCTCTTCCTCACATGAGAAAAGTAATATTCCACTGAAAATAAAAGCAAAAGCTACTGAAAACAGCTGACTCCATTTGTGTATAAAATTTGTCATCGCATGAATTAGGTTTAATTTTTTAGAAATATTGAGCAACTAATATTCACATTTTTAATTACGCAATCGCCTCACTTTATAAATTGAAACTTTTAAAATACAGGTGGTGCCTCTTTATAAATTCAATAGCGATTAACTTTCCATAAGCAATTGAATTACGAAATTCATAAATGAGTACAGCGGTGAGTAGAAAGATCATCTTATGGGTTTGCTTTTGGCTTTGGTGTGTGCTGCCTGGTGCGGCCTCCGATACACTGCACCGTACTTTGTTTGTCATAAAACATATACCTGCTAATACCCCTCATGACGCTTCCATCTACCTGGCTTCAGACATGGATGGTTGGGCTACAGACCTGTCTCACCGAAAATTCAAAAAAAGGATCAACGGTGAGTACGAACTTTTGGTAGAGCACTATCAGGATACCATCGAGTATAAGCTGACCCGTGGCAACTGGGATGCGGTGGAAGCCCGTCAGAATGGAAGAGCACGCCCTAACCGATTCTTTATTGCTATGAAACAATATGAAGAGGTGGAGATATCTGTAGATGCCTGGGAGGATATCTCTTACCACCCGTATACCGTTTACATGTTTTTTCTCCTGGTGGCAGCTATACATGGGCTGCTCCTGGTTGTGGCCATCAACACCATCAGGAATAAAAACAAGACTGCAAACTCCATACTTTCGATCCTGCTGATCCTGATCACCGTATCATTGCTGGGCAGAGCTTCCACCTTTGATCCGGAGGTTTTCAACTGGCAGCCAAAGCTCCTTTTTGTTCCGGAGCTGATCCTTTTTACTTACGGGCCACTATTTTACCTCTACATACATAAGCTCCTGGTTATTCGTTTTTCATGGAAATGGGGCTGGATGCATTTCGTTCCTGCTTTGGTTCACATCTCCCTGTATGTTCCTTACCTGCCTATGGAAAACCAGACCTTTATTTTTCGGGTGATCGATAAGGAGCTCTTCCCGTATTTTGCTATAACGGGAGTCATTGCGCTGTTTTTTAATGCAGGTTACTGGTGGGGGTGCAAAAACCTGATCTTTAAGTACAAACAACAAAATCACCTTTCGGAAAAGCAAAGAAAGTATACCGGTTTTCTGAAAGGTGTTCTTTCTATAAAAGCAGTCTACCTTGGGCTTTGGGCGCTGACCGTGCTGATTTACATTACCGGAAAGTTTATAGGCAAAGACCTGCTCTACCTCTCTGAAAACTTAATCGATGTTCTTTGGCTCTTTTTCTCTTTCATCATTTTTGCGCTAGCCTACTATGCTGTAAAACATCCTGAAGTATTACGGGAAAAGAAAAAATACCAGGACTATGAACTGAAAGCTGATGAGGTATCTGTTATTTTGGGGAAACTGAAACAGCTATTGGATGAGGAGAAAGTGTACGAGCAACAGGACCTTACACTTGAGCGCCTTGCTCATATGGTACCTACCGCTACCCATACCCTTTCCAGGATCATCAATGAGCAATATCACAAAAGCTTTTCGGAGCTCATTAATTCTTATCGGGTGAATGCCTTCATCTGCAGAATTCAGGAATCACAAAACCCCTCCTACCTTGAAGTTGCTCTGAGTGTAGGCTTTAACTCCAAGCCCACTTTCAACCGTGCTTTTAAGAAAGTAAAAGGAAAAACACCAAGAGCTTTTTTTAAGGATTAATAAATTGCCATTTATTTTTGGCGCTTTTGGCATTATTCCTGATAGTAGGCCGTTAATGAAAAATATGAAACGCGTTCCATTCTTTATACTCCTGATTGTTTTAGCAGCCTGTAATAAACCTGAGCAGGAACCGGAGTTTCTTCGAATTGATAACATCAAAGTAACCAATGTGACAGGTAAAGAAGCTTTACTCAATGCTGATGCGTATTTCTTCAACCCCAATGATGTACGGATGAAGCTAAAGGAAGTGGATATTGAAATCCAGCTGGAAGGGAAACGAATAGGTGTGATCAATCAATCCATGCGAACCAAAATACCAGCCATGGATGAATTTAAAGTGCCATTAGACGCCACGTTTGATATTCGGGATATCGGTCTGTTAAATGGAATTATCAGTGTATTAGGTGGTAAGAAAGTAGAAGTTCATTACAAGGGGTCTATCAAAGTGTCCGTCTACGGGTTCACTTACGATGTGCCCGTTGAATTTGACGATGAAGTGAGGCTTTGATCTGTTACAACTGAACCCCAAAGTTAAAATTAGCCAACCATTCATTTTTCTCATTACCAAAGGATAAAAAGCTATCGGATAATGGCTCATTCCCTTTGCTCCTTTTATAGTTTCCTTCGATCCCTATAAAGAAAAACATGTCTATAAACCTGGTCATTAAAAACGGATTGTAACCAAAATCAACTTTAGTTCCATACAAAAGATTTGGGTCCAGAAAACGTTTGTCATCCAATACGATCTGCTTAACCGTTAAAAACCCATCCACAAAATATCGGTTCTTTTTATATCCGCCTTTCCATTGGTTGCCCAGAAAATAACCCAATCCCCACCTGTTTTTCTGCTTGTCAAAACTGTATGAAATACCATTCAGGATTTTCTTTGAGCCGGTAGCCAATTCAAAATTATACCGGAAAAAACGGTCAGTATGCGCCCGAACAAACCCTTCCATATCGCTGGCAAGATTTAAGAGCCCAAAAGGGTATTGAGGCATTTTATCCGAAATGTTGATGAGGCCCACCTGGGAAAAACCCACATCCTTTCCGAAATTAATTAGTCCAAGCTGTGTTCCATCGCCATTGTTAAGGGCCACGTTAAACAACCCCAGCTGCATCCAGTAAAATCGGTTTCTCCTGTAGGTGACACTTTGTCCATTTCCGACATAATTCCAGATGCCCATTTGGAACCCATCCAGTTCATATTTAGCCACATTTACTAAACCAAATAGCTGTACACCACTAAGCCAGCCGCCATAGTTATAGATCAGCCCGGACTGTACACCCAGACCAAAACGATTAAACTTATTTGCAACGACTGATAATTGCACTCCGGAGAAGTTGCCGCCAATAAAATTATAAAGCCCGCCAATCTGGACACCATTCAGATCCTTAGCTATGGCATTAAGTCCTCCGGTTACCTGTCCCCCCAGCCCGGTTCCATTGGCTACATTGATCAAGCCTGAGAATTGCAGCGCATTGAATGTAGCCAGTGTATCCTTTTGATCCTGTGGCCTTACAAAAGGAAAACCACCCACGATATTGGCTACTCCGGCGACATTTATACCATAAGATTCCTGAATCTGATAATGACTGATCCCAGCCAGGCAAAAGACCTTATTGCTATAGGACTGTCCTGAAAAGAGGTTAAAAGAGAAGCTGTTTTCAACCCTGAGATCATGTATTCCATTCGTCCCGATACCCTGGACTATTCCAAAGTGGACGGGTTTATAGGTTACAAACTTCTTTTTTGACTGGGAAAAGCAGGAAAAGATACTACACCAACTGATGGTGAAAATTAAAAACGGTTTTAACATAGCAAGGCGATAGATGCAATGTTATTACGCTTGACTGGCTGATATATTGTAATGGTAATAAGAAATCAAAAACCATCATCCGGGTCCCCTTCCTCGCCGGCTTCTTCAGCCGGAGGATCCACTGGTTCTGTTGGTTCTGCATCGGTTCCGGCTTCCACCGAGCCCTCTACACCGGCCTCAAGCGAATCAGTTCCCTCCTCTTTGTTAAATAACCATTTAAATGTGAAGAATTGCTGTATTTTCGCCCAGAAATTGCTTTCCGGAACGGCTTCCTGTACCTGGGGATTAACGGGCACCTGACGGGTCCTTACAAGCTGCTCTCCAAAATACCAGTTGTAATATTCCTGCTCTACGTTAAGCATTTCATCCTTTGGATCATAGCGGTAGAGGTAGGTGGTTTCTGTCCGGGTTTCGGGTGGTTTTGCCTGTGCAATCTTCGGCAACTCAAACGTAGTAGTATCAAGAGCAGATGTGTCCGAAACGGCTAATGCAGTTGAATCCAACACTGGCTCTACCGAGAGGGAATCCCCAAAGTCTGATGCAACAAACTCACCGACATCCACTACGGTATCTTCCTCTACAGGAGGTGGTGGTGAAAGGACATTCTCCATCGGGGCTGTTTTCAGCTCATAATTCTTCAACCAGTATGGTTCATATTTCACAATGCCGAACCTGGACTTTCTTACTTCATTTGGGGGCACCACATAAGGCTCTACATAGGCAAAATAGTCTGTCGCATTGGGTGTGAGTCCGGCTATTACAGTAGTGGTATCCGCTACAGGCCTTCTGTCTGCCAGGTATTTGAGACGCTCGTCTTTATCAATTTTCCAGAGGTAGGAGTAATAGACACCTCGTACCGAATCATCAAGGATATAAGTACTCTGAAATGCTGGACAAATAATCTTATCCCTGCATCCTGAGACCAGGACGATGCCTAACACAAATGCGATAATATGCCTCATAGGTTAACGGCCGTGCAAAAAATCTGCCCTAAAATAGAGCTATTTCTGCCCAAAATTGCATTACAAACACACTATTTGACAAACAAAACCATAAAATACTCCGAAAAATGCTGATTTCATCAAGCTTATTCGATCAATTATTGTAATAATCCAACAGAATCTGATTATTACCTAATAAAACGACAACCTGTACTTTATAGTCTTTTCAGGTCTAAATTAAATAAAAATGAAGGTATTTCTGGTAACCCAATAAAGATTGATTTAAAAACGAATATCACTGATCCAAGATGTCTTCGGCCCATGGATAGATCTTTTCTACCCACCTACGGTACATTTCTCCTGAAGGATGAAGTCCGTCTTCCGCTACCAGATCCGGGTTATCTGCGGCTTCTCTGGAGATCGGCGTGATGTTAAAATAAGTAACTCCAAACTGCTCAGCAAAACCTTTTGCCAGGTCATTATACAGGTCAATCTCCTTAGCTATTTTCTCAGAGTCCATGTTTTGACCAAAAGGAGTCACGCCATAATCAGGGATAGAAACCACAAAAACTTTAGAGGCATCTCCTCCTGCAAACGACAATGCCTGATTTAGCAGGGCAGGAAACTCGGTACGATATTGGTCTACAGGGTACCCTCTGTACTGATTATTTACCCCTATCAGCAATGATACCATGCTAAAGGTCTGTCCCTCAATATCAGCTCCATTTATCGCCTCTTGAAGCTCACCGGTTGTCCACCCCGTTCTCGCAATGATTTTTGGTGATTTTAAAGGAGTTTCAGTGCTATCTACCAGCAGGTCTCTGAGTTGCACAGGCCACCTTTGGTCCTCCGGCACACTTTCTCCAATGGTATAAGAGTCCCCCAGGGCCAAAAATGTCAAAGAATCCGTACCGGTATCGGTAGTATCTTCCTCATGGTCTTCTCCTGTGTCTGGAGTATCGTTCATATCGATAGTGTCTTCTTCCATTTGTGAGGTACCCTGGTCAGCAACGTCATCAGGATCATTGCAGGCTATCAGCCAAAATAAACACAGATATACCAGCATTCTCATAGCTTTTTGAGTTCTTCTTTCAGTTTTTTTGGTAAGCCAGCTACTATGAGCTCATATGAGTGGTTGATCCAGTGTTGGATTTTGGCATCAGGGACAGACCCATCCATCATGATAGTATTCCAGTGCGTTTTATTCATGTGGTAGCCTGGCTTTACTCCATCATATTCTTCCCTAAGCCTCCCTGCAAGTTCAGGGTCACATTTTAGATTGATGCTTTCGAATCGCTCAATATCGCATAGCGCAAACATTTTACCCATTACTTTGAATACCAGCACGTCAGGTCCAAACGGGCAACTTTCGGTGACACCAGGCTTGGCTAAGCAGTAATCTCGGTAGGATTCAATATTCATTTGTTAGAAAGCTCGGACAATAAATCTTGTAATGATCACGATCAAACAGATCAGGAACATGATCATCGAGATCTTATTGATCCCATGCATCATCTTTATATTCGTATTGGTAGGCCTGTTTGGATCTTTTTTTCTGAAATAATAGGTCAGGACCTCTTTCAGGTTAAAGTAATACCCCAGGTCTTTTTTCTCTTCGTTTGATTCTGTTTTTTGGTTTTCCATATCCTTAGCCCGGATAATCCGGGAATTAATCATTGAAAATATATAACTCACTGACTATGAGTCGGGTGGTATTCCCATATGTTTTCATGGATAATTGGCACTAGTTTCTACCGCCTGTGGCTCCATCCATTTACCATCTTGCCTGATCAATTCTATCAGTTCATCCAGTGCTCTTTCCGAAGGCACACTTCGTTTCATCACTTCCTTGCCTTTATACAGCGTGATCTTACCTTTTCCTGAACCTACATATCCATAATCGGCATCAGCCATCTCCCCCGGCCCGTTTACGATACAGCCCATAATGCCTATTTTCACTCCTTTCAGGTGATCCGTACGTTTTCTGATCATTGCGGTGGTTTCCTGTAAATCAAAAAGAGTACGACCACAGGATGGACAAGAGATGTATTCTGTTTTGGTGATCCGTGTTCGGGCTGCCTGGAGTATTCCAAAAAGCAAGTCATTGTACTGACGGGTTTTATGCAGGTAAAAATGCCTGTCCCCATACAGTTTTTCCATGCTGAGCATCGCACCGTTACCAAAACCATCGATTAAAAGGCCTCCCATATCCGTGGATGGATACATCATGAGTGCATCATCCGGGAGATCTTCATATGCTCGTTGTATCACTACTGGTGTCTTTACTCCTGCATTCATCAGTTTAAAAAATGCATTTCGAAGGGCAGCAAAAGCATGTTGATTTTCCGTTTTCAAAACCAGTACAATATTGCTTCTGTTTTTCAGCTGTTCAAGCAATACTTTATCTACCCCAGTGGTATCTGCAAGAACGAAATTCAGCTTCTCATGGAAAGCTTTATCTAACTGATTTACAGTAAGTAATGGAAATTTATTTTTCTTATCTTCCAGTAGATCCCAGGCTTCCATATCCACAATTTCCTTCAGGCCATTGGGCAACATAAAGTCAATCGGATTCTTCCCGGAATAAATGTAGTCACAGCCCACATCATTCATGGTCCACTTGTCCAACTCAGGCATGTAAAAATGGCCGATACCCTTCAGATCTTTTACGTCTACCCTATCGATCTTTGAAAAATCTGCGATAACCCGCGGGACATTTTCCAACCCAAAGTTGAGAACCTCATCCGTATCACGTTTCTGGTAATCGTAAGGATTATAAATATCAGGATCCGTCTGCTCAATAGGCTCATGCCCTTCCCGTCCTATCAGGCGGTCCACCAGTATCCTGGCAACCGGAGACTCCACTTCGGGTTCTTCAGTTAACGAAACCCGTACTGTATCGCCAAGTCCATCTTCCAGCAGCGTACCTATTCCCACTGCACTTTTGATACGCCCGTCCTCCGCTTCACCGGCTTCTGTCACACCGAGATGCAGCGGGTAAGACTGCAGCCCTTCTTCATCTAGTTTTTTAACTAGTAGCCGATATGCCTGAACCATTACCTGCGGGTTGCTGGATTTCATGGAAATCACAATGTCATAATACTCCAGCTCCTCACAGATACGGATAAACTCCAGTGCGGACTCTACCATTCCCAGTGGGGTGTCTCCATACCGACTCATGATCCGGTCAGATAAGGAACCGTGATTCGTACCGATCCGCATGGCTGTTCCATGCTCCTTACAGATCTTTACCAGGGGCGTGAACTTCTCTTTGATACGGTCGAGCTCTGCCTGATAGGTTTCATCGGTATATTCTATTTCTTCAAACCGCTTTTTATCCGCATAATTTCCCGGGTTAACCCGGACTTTCTCTACGATGGTTGCAGCCAGTTCGGCAGCATTGGGAGTGAAATGGATATCAGCGACAAGGGGAACGTTGCAACCACGCTTTCGAAGTTCATTTTTAATATTCCGCAGATTTTCAGCATCCTTAACACTGGGCGCAGTAATCCGTACATATTCACAACCGGACTCTACCATACGGAGAGCCTGCTGAACCGACCCTTCCGTATCCATAGTATCTACGGTGGTCATAGACTGTACACGGATGGGGTTATTTCCTCCTAAAGGCACATCTCCGATAAAAACTTCACGTGTTTTTCTGCGCTTGTACTCAGTGAGGCTGTTGCAAAAATCGACCTTTTTGGTCAGAAGCTCATCTGCGGCATTCATAGGGATCTCAGTTTCAATACACTAAACACTAAATAACGATAAAAGTTGCACGGATTACAAGTCTCCAAGCTGTGGTCTGATCACCAGATCTTCCACAACCGTACGATCGCTTAATTTGAAGGTGGCAAAGACCATCTCCGCTACATCCTCAGCCTTCATAAATCGCTCTTCAGGGATATCAACCCCCTCCCAGCTGGCAGTGAAAGTAGCTCCGGGCATTACGGAAGTCACCCGTATGTTATCTTCTTTCAGTTCCTCACGGAGGACTTTAGACATGCCATACATCGCAAACTTGCTGATGCAATAGCTTCCACCATTACTGTAAGCCATCATGCTGGCCGTAGAACACATGTTAAAAATATGGCCTCTTCTCTCCTTTTTCATATCAGGGATCAGCCCCCGGCTTACCCGGTAGGCACTGTACAGGTTGGTTTCAATCTGATCTTCGAGGGTTCCGTCATCTTCCGTATGGACCTGGCCGGGTACAAATTTACCGGCATTATTGACCAGAACCTCTACCGGCTTACCTGCCAGGGTTACGAAATCAATAAAATCCTTGACATCATCTTTCTTAGACACATCCGCTACCTGGATCATAACCTTGTTACCATACCTTTCTTCCATTTCAGTTTTTAGATTATCCAGATCCTTTTCATTGCGTGCACAGGTGGCAATGGCATAACCATCTTCTGAAAATTTTTCAATGATGGCCTTTCCTATTCCCTTGGTGCCACCCGTAACGACTACAAGTTTTGAAGCATTTTCACTCATTAGTTCTTATTCTTAAGCTCAAAAAAGTCATTAAAATTTTGACTTCTATGACACGGAGGTAAGTCCGGACCATAAAATATTAAGTTTCATCTAAGTAACTTCACTAGAAAATTTGTTATAACTCCCTGATTTTAAAAATCTTACACTTGTTCATTTTTCACCGGCAGATTTGTATTGACAAATTCGAGTTAAACAATTCTTCCAGGATTCCCTTATAACTATTGGTCAAACCTCGTTGGTTTGCAATAGTATTATTAATTTCGGCAAAGCTAACATTTCTAAGGCAGGGAAACCTTCATGAAGTCACTAGGTAAATTTTTAATTTTCACAGGTCAGTTATTTGTAAGAAGAGAAACTTTTTCCACCTATGTTTCTCTGGTAATCAATGAGTGTATCAAAGTGGGCTATAACTCTTTATTCATCGTAACGATCGTTTCGGTGTTTATGGGTGCGGTTACTACCATACAAACCGCTTACAACCTGGTAAGCCCGTTCATTCCGGATTATGTGATCTCACTGGTCGTACGGGACATGACCATCCTCGAGCTTTCACCTACCATCATTGCGATCGTTTTTGCCGGTAAAGTAGGATCCAACATTGCCGGAGAGCTGGGGACGATGCGAATCACCGAGCAAATTGATGCGCTGGAAGTAATGGGTATCAACTCTACGTCTTATCTGGTGCTGCCCAAGATTGTCGCTTCAATGCTTATGTATCCCATGCTGGTAATTCTTTCAGGTTTTTTGACCATTTACGGCGGATATCTCACCAGTATTGCTACTGGTATCATCTCAGACAGGGACTATATCTACGGGATCCGCTATGAGTTTATAGAGTTCAATATTTTCTTTGCCATGATCAAAGCATTCGTCTTTGCCTTTCTGGTAGCTGCCATCTCTGCTTACAAAGGATACTACACCTCTGGCGGAGCTTTGGAGGTGGGTAAGTCCTCCACAGCAGCAGTAACCAATAGTTGTATTGCCATTCTACTGGCTGATTATCTCTTAGCTCAACTACTTTTAGGATGATCGAGATCAACAATATATCAAAGTCTTTTGAAGATGCAGAGGTCCTTTTTGACATCAGCGGTTCGTTTGAGCCTGGAAAATGCAACCTGATCATTGGTTCCAGCGGAACAGGTAAAAGTGTTTTACTAAAATGCATTGTGGGTCTGGTAAGACCTGATGAAGGAAATGTCCTCTATGACGGACGTGACTTCACTAAAGCGGATATGGAGTTGCAGACCGATATCCGGAGAGAAATTGGAATGCTTTTCCAGGGAAGCGCCTTATTCGACAGTAAAAATGTAGAAGAGAATGTGATGTTTCCGCTGAATGTACTCACAAAAATGCCCCTGGCAGAAAAGCTGGAACGCGTCAACTTCTGTCTTCAGCGAGTAGGCCTGGAAAATGTCAATAAAAAAATGCCTTCCGAGATCAGTGGAGGGATGAAAAAACGGGTGGGTATCGCCCGGTCTATTGTCAACAAACCAAACTACCTGTTTTGCGATGAACCCAACTCCGGGCTGGACCCCCAAACCAGTATGGTTATTGATGACCTGATCAAGGAGATAACCGAAGAATACGGCATCACCACCGTGGTGGTAACTCATGATATGAATTCGGTAATCGAGATCGGCGAAAAAGTCATGTTCCTCTACAAAGGCCGCAAGCTATGGGAAGGAACCAACCAAAACATCACCGACTCAGGAGTAAAAGAGCTGGATGACTTTGTGTTTGCTAACCGGATGATGAAGAAATTTAGGTGAGACGTGTTGCGGGTTGTCGAGTTACGAGTTTAATCCCCAAACCCGACAACTTGCAACCCGTTTAACTCGCAACTTGTAAACTTAAAAATAAGCCGTTACCTGCATGGTGCCTGTGTGCACTGCGGAGCTCTCAGATGACTTCCGGCCATTGTACTGAACGGAAAGCTGCAGCCCCTTCCCGATCGATTGCTGCCAGTTTACACGCCAGCGTTGATTACTCCCCGGTTGCAGGGCTTCCAGCAACTCATAACCTAAAAAAGTATTACGCTCTCCTTCAAACTGTATATCCAGCCAGTTAAATGATGCATTCAGATTGCCCTGACCGGCCCGTACCCACGTGGTTTCCACTTTGTATTCATTGATCGTAGAGCTTCCTGTCAGCTCTGAGTTATCGGTAGCTTTGGCCCTTCGTTCATACCCGGATATAACACGAAATGAATTTAACGGCTGCCAGATAAGCTCCAGCGAGCCGGAGTTGCGGTTAAGGTTGAAGTTTCGGTTATTCAGGAAGTCTGAAGAGTTAAACGTTTTACCAACGCCTGCAGTGGAGCGAATGGTAAATACTGCGCCAAACCCTACCCGGACAGACCCGGACCAATCTTCCTTTTCATTGATCTCATAGCCATTGCTTAGGAGTGATTTACTTTTCTGACCTGATTGGGTAAGGTCCATTCCAAAACCGGGAGCATTTCTGTTGAAGAATACAGTATTTCTGGACAATCCCCTGAAAAATAAAACAGACTCATCCGTCAGGTCTTTCCGGAAAGGTACTAACCGGTCACCAATCCCTGAATCCGTAGTCTTTTGGTTATACCTCAGGTTTCGGTTGAGGGAAAACCTGGAAAGAAGCTTCAGAAAACCGCTTCGTTGTTTCCATTTTGACGGAAAACCCGCATCCAGTGTTTGTACATAAGTAGTCTGATAGGCATTGATGTATTCGTCCGTCGGTGTAAACAGCTTGATGTAGTTTTTCTCATCCGGGTTTATGGCTTCATAAAACTCACTCAGGTCCTGTACACCATCTTCATTCTCATCCCGCCAGGTGTGTGTACCCTCTCCCGTTGCGACTTGTAAAAACACAAATTCCCGCTTCAGCTCCCGGCTGTTGGCTGTGGAGTAACTGATATTGTTGCGGATCAGATTATTGAAGAAATTACCGGACCAGTCTACTTTCCCCAGCAGGTTTTTTGAGGTCTCCCGCTCACCAATAAGCTCATCCACCTTTCGGTAATTGATTTCGGCACGTATATTTTGGCTATTGTAATAGGTCCCGGAAAAGCGCACACGAAACTCTTCGGCTTCCGTATAATCTGTCAACTCGCCGCTTACCGGCAACTGGTCCGTTCGCCTGATATAATCAACCCGTAAGCTTGTTCGAGAGGTATCGGGGGTTTCTACAAAAAAATCATGAGCAGTAAAATGCATCAGGGTATTTATCACGCTATCATTGGCAGCAGTCACGCGCTGGTGCTGATCCACGCTGAATGTGTAGCCCGGTTGTAATCGAAAAGGCGTCAGCTTGATGGTTTCAGTGAGCCGGAGCCAGCTGGCTTCTGTTTCATCAGGCCGGTTGTTCAGGTAAAAATTATTAGAGTGAATAATGAATGGTCCCAGCTCATGGTTGAGCCGGAGGTCTTGCTGAACTCCATTGATCACCGTTTCCCTGTTTCGATGACTAAAATTATAATAGAGTCCGTTTCGAGTATCTTTTCTTAACTGCAGCGAGCCATTGAGTATCTGGTCCTGCCGCCTCAGCGTATCCGAAAACACATCATAGCTCCAGTCCCGATCAAAATCCACACTTCTGAACCGGTCGATGGATTGAAATCCTTTTCGGTCAAACTCATAATCAATGGAACCACTTAGCTTATAGTCGGCCAAAAAATCAACCGATCGATCTTTGGTGCGAAAGCCACCCTTCCAGGCAAAAGACTGGTTGTCGCCATCTTCCAGATTACTGTAAAGGTTCTGGTCAAAGGAGGAAACAGCCAGCTCCTGGAAAACAGATTCGTGCTCACTCAGATCCACCTGCCCACCGATCACCATTAGCTGCTTCTGGTTTGGCGTGGGGATTTGTTGAACAGGTGCATAGTCGCCCTGCGACTGGCCATTGGCCGGGCTGACCCACCGGTAAACCCGTCCATTAGCTGTAGAGTTAGAAAGCACATAATCGCCATTTCCCTGCCCCACCTGCGAAAAGCTGACCCGCAGCACCGCCCGGTCCGGATCATTGCTGTATTCAAAAATTTCCACCACGTTTCCATCATTATCCACAGTATCTTTCCGTGCATAGAGGATAGAGTTTTCAATGTACCCCACAGAATCCACCCCGCTGATGCGGGCAAGCCCGTTCTGGTCGCCTCCATTTCTCAATAATATCAGGTCAGATTCTGTTGGGTTAAAACCAAGCGTAGAGCTGGCATTGTCCTTTTCGCGATAATAGTTAAAGTAAAACTTCGCCCGGTCACTCCGGATCTGTTGTACCGCCGTGATGTTGGAGCGGGTGTAGTACTGGTCTGCATATTCATAATCCACCCGTAAGCGGGAAAAACGCGTGATGACCACCCGGCTGCTAAAGGTGATCTCCCCCAGGTTGTAGTCGATCACATAGTCACGATCAAACCCCCGCTGCAGGAGCTTTCCATCCAGGTAGACCTTCTCAGAGTTGGCCAGGATAATGATAAAGCGCTCCCCGTTGGGGCCACGAAGCTTGTAAGGTCCCTGCACACCTTCCAGTGGCTCAATCACAGCCGAAGCAAATTGTCCCTTGGCAATGGAACCGGTCACCTGGGAGGTAGCTTTCCAGCGGTCACTAAGCTGGTATCGGTATTTCATACTCAGCCCCTGGACGTTCTTATAATATTGAAGGAAATAGCTGTCCTGAACAGGATTTTGCAAGACCACATCCCCGGCTATTACTTCAAAATCATCATTGTAAAGCTTGATAAATACGTTATCAAAATCACGGATCTGCTGGGTATTGCCTTCAGGCTGGTATGGGATGTTCTGGTCCGTGATCACAGCGCTTACATTGAGGTCATCGGCGAGCTGCCCATCCATTTGCAGGTTAAGGGATGAGTTGACAAAAAGGTTTTGGCGGTTGCCAAAAGTCACTCCCCGGGTAATGGCCCCGTAGGTTTCTACCGTACTAAATGAGAATAGCTCTTCCTCCCGGATGGCT
Source organism: Marinoscillum sp. HNIBRBA16962 (assembly GCF_057801515.1). NCBI lineage: Bacteria > Pseudomonadati > Bacteroidota > Cytophagia > Cytophagales > Reichenbachiellaceae > Marinoscillum > Marinoscillum sp. HNIBRBA16962. The sequence continues at coordinate 3,172,290 of NZ_CM173603.1, forward strand.
GACTGATAGGGACTTCTCTTTTGCTGTCTGCTTATTCGCCCGTGTGAGTAAGTGTCAATGGACCGTTGGTAGATCGGCTCGTAAAACCGAGGAGAAATAGCGCGATAACATACTTCCACACTGTCTACCTCTGCCGCGCTCAGCTTTAAGGTATTAGCTACCGCATCAAACTCAAACGAAACGAAAGGCGTAACCGAGAGGCTCTTTTCTGAAACAGGAAGTGTGTCCAGCTGAACTACCGAGCCGGTAGCCAGCTTGCGGCAATTGTAATTTTGTGCTGAAACACTAAGTGCAAAAACCAATAGACATGTGAAAACACTACCCCTGATGTACAGGAAGGGAAATGAAGAACGTGGTGCCCGCTCCTTCTTCTGTCTCAAACCATATATTTCCTCCTGCGTTTTCAATACCTTTTTTAGCAACGGCAAGCCCAATCCCACTCCCCTGACTTTTGGTACTAAAATAAGGGGTAAATATGTTTTCTCTCAAATCTTCCGGAATCCCTTTGCCATTATCCCGGATAGAGATCAGCACTTTGGCGGATGATTCTTCCACTCTGATGGATATAATCAGCGCCTCACCGTCCTGTGCCTGGATAGCATTCAGGATAACGTTGGTGAAAATCCCTGTGAAGATCTTCGGATCTACATACACATTCGGGCACCCCTTTTGAAAGGATTTTTTGATATGGACGGTTTCTGACTGGTAAAGGCCTGCCACGCTGTCCAGAAGCTTACAGATATCTACAGGTTTGCTGTTAGGAGCCGGCATCTTGGCAAACTCTGAGAAAGAATCTGCGATACTACTCAGCGTATCCACCTGGTCAATGAGCGTAAGGCAGGCTTTGTAGTTTTTATCTTCAGGATCAAAGGAGCTCATCATGCGCTGGATCTTTAGGCGCATCGGTGTCAGCGGGTTTTTGATCTCATGAGCCACCTGCCGGGCTATCTCCTTCCAGGCTGATTCTTTCTGGCTTACAGCCAAAGCTGCCTTACTTTCTTCCAGCTTGATCAGCATCAGGTTGTACTCTTTCACCAAACTACCGATCTCATCTTCTGAGTCATACTCTATTGGCTGGTTTTCTTCTTCCAGGCTGGTGCTTCGTAGCTTCTCCCCGATCTTTTTAAGCGGCCGGATCAGATTGCCCACGATTATGTTGCCGGCAAAAATGGAGATCAGGAAGATCAATGTGAAAATGGAGATCAAATTGCTAAAAACCTCTACCTGTTGCCTTCTGAGGTGATTTTTAGAGTCAAAATACGGCATGGCCAGGATAGCAAGCAACCGACCATCATCATACGCGCGTAAAGCAGTGTATGAAGTCTTAAAATCCAGTGTCCCGATGGTTCTTTCGGTGATCAGGTTTTGCTCACGCTTGTATCTGATCTCACGATAGGCATCAGGATCAATCAGGTGAGAAAGAAGCCCCAGCCTAAAGATCTCCGGCTGGCTGGAGGTGATCAGCTTTCCTTTGATGTCATAAATATTGATGTCGGACTGGGCCAGCGCTCCCGCCTGTGAAATGGCATTGGCATATTCGTCAATGTTAACCTGATTGTTTACAAAAGCCTCCGTGGGGTCAATAAGGTTTTCTGCCAGGTTGTATGATCGTTTTTGAAAATTACGATCGATCTCCTCCCGGTACGACTGGTTCAGTGTATTGAGTAGAGCCACACTCACTATCAGCATGGGCAGGACAAAGGATAGCCCCAGGTACAGCTGGATCTTGGTAGAAAGATTAAACCTGGACTGATCTGTCCATAGCTGGAACCCAAACAGGGCTATCCCAAAAGAGAACAATAAAATCAGAAAAACAAAAGAGAAATTGGCGATCAGGGCGCCGTTTTCATACGTGTCGGAGGTGATGATGATCTGCCGCCCGTCCTGGGTTCTGATGCCGTAGTAATGAACACCGTCTCGTTCCACCCCTTTTTTATAAAGCCGCTCCTGGCTGAGGTCTTCACTGGCAAGCTTGTTTTCAAAACTAAAACGCCCCTGTTTGTAGAGTATCTCCTTGTTTTTGTAAACGGCATAATCAAACTCGTCCCCGTTACTCATGAAGTAGCGGCTTTCTACCAGCAGTTCCGGAAATACACTGCTGGGAATGTATTTTTTGAGTGTCAGCTCGAGAACGATGTAACCGACGTTTCTGCCGTATGCATCGATACTGAGGAAACAGACGTACTTGTTGCGCACATTGTCTCCCAGGTCCTGGATGAAGTAGATCTTTTCGTAATCTGTGGCCAGCGAATCTTTCCTGAAGCGTTCCTCCCACTGCTGGTAGGTGTCCGGACTGGTCTCGGTCTGCAACGAAGCTCCGTTGTTATCAAAGAGGTAAACGTTTACATCATATTTTTTAAAATAGGAACTCAAAAACTGTCGCTGGATCTTCTCACGGATGTTTTGCCGTGACAGCAACCTGCTCAAGAGCCGGGTCCTCACATACCGGTCATTTTCGATATCCTTGATAATTTCACTCAGATACAGCTCTCCCAGTATATCGTTTTTGATCAGTAACCGGTTCCCAAATTTTTCTTTAGCCACCCGGTTGTCCTTTTCGGTGTGTTTATAAATGGTAAATGAACAAATAGCCGCATAGGAGGTGATCAATATGATCAGGTATACAAAGGTCTGGTACCGAAACAGCCGCAACCGGCGGCTGAAACCAAAAAAGTCAATCATGAACCATGCCGCTACAAACGCTCCTCCGTAAACCCAGCTGTACTTTCCCGCCACAAAGCCAAAAGTCAGGTAAAGGCCAATAATGATCCCATAATGCCAGTAACGCGAAAAGTTTAGCCAGTTGTAAACCCGGATTGCCATGCTGAAAAGCATAATAGCATTGAGGCCTACCATTAGGATGTACAGGTATGCATAGATCCGCAGCTCATCAAACCGGATGCTCTGTGCCACATCGAGTAAGATCTGTGAGTTTTCCATCAGCATCCATATCGCGCCATAGCTAAGCCAGCTGGCTAAAAGGACCAGCCCAACGAGAAATCCGCCAATCGATAATCGGGTAACGAATCTCTCTGGTGCCTTCAGCGGCGGAGTGAGAAAGAAATTTCGGTAGATCAGTACCAGCCATACCAGCGAGAGCGCCAGGTGGAAGATCGTGTCTCCCAGTGAGTAAAAGATGGGCTCGGCCGTAAAGTTGATCGGTTTGAATACACTCCAGTGGGTCAGGTGGTCTTTGGTCCAGTACCATATAGCTACCCGGCCTAAAATAAAAACTGCCGCCAGGATAGCAAGCTGAATGGCCGGAACCAGCTTATTGACCGGCTGAGAACGAAGGAGAAGGAGGCTCAGGCTGGCAAAAAGGACAAGTATGAAGCTGAGGCTAACCAGCTCATTCCAGAAACTGGACTCCTCACCCAGTGTCACTCCAAATAGTGATTTCCCATGGTAAAAAAACTGGTAGCTTCCGTTTTCGCTCACTTCTACCGGGTAGCGTTCAAAAATAACCGGATTGGGCCGCTGCACGAGGTATTGGTTTTTTACCTGTGGATCATCATACACGTCCAGAAACGAGTAGATCTCTACCAGGTCACTGTCTGCAACTACCTCCCTCCTTTGGATGATCTTGAGGCCGTGTTCGTTTCGGTACAGATATAGTGAGTCTTTGGATTTCAGTCGGCTGTAGTTACCCAGGTATTCGTTGCTGTTCCAGTAAACCAGGCTGCCATTGACAAAGACGCGTTTGGCGTAGCTGGATTCTTCGGGTATAAAAAACGGGTTGGAATAAACGGACAACTGATTTTCAAACTGATCCAGGTCGGTTGACTGGTCCTGCAATGCCTGGAAAATATTATCCTCGATCTCCTGGTATACCAGCTCTGAGTCATCCGGGTATGAGGTGATAAACGTGAGTCCCAGCACCGAGAGTGCAGCCAACACAAAAAGCAAAAGGTTTACCTTCATATGCGTTTGCATAGCTCCGAAGATAAATGATTTTGGCTACTCGCTTTGAGCTTTTTCAGGCCTGTACCGCATATCTCCGAAAATATAAATAAACAAAATCCGCGAATACCGATACGTAAATGGGTACAAGATTAATGCCACAACGGAGATGGTGATGATATAAGTTAACAGACCAGGATCACCCACAATGAAATACAGGACAAAAACCGTAGTAATGAAGATGGCTACAGAGAGTGCGTAGCTCACATACATAGCTCCATAGAAGAAGCCGGGCTCTCGCTCAAACTGCAACCCACATTTGGGACAGTGGTCATTCATCTTCAGAGGTGACTGGTGAATGGGTTCAGGAAACATATCCCCTTCCCGGCATTGGGGGCATTTACCTTGTAATACGGCCTGCCAGGCTTTTCTTTCTTTCATTCACTTTGGAGTTTCTAAACCAGAAAAAAGCCACTGTTCCGAGTACCACGTAGGGCGTAAAAAAAAGGTACATAATGCCCAGGTTCAGCCCGGCAGCCAGGGCCGTTTCCCCGTGACTCACATTGTTTACCACCTGCGTGCGGCACATCACACACTGTGCATCAGCCAGCATGGGCAGCAGGACGATGGCAGCCAATAAAACGAAGCGCAAAACTTTCATACCAGATCAACAGCTTGATGGATGTTATGGTTTCGGCAAAGGTAATAAATGAGGCCATAGTTTTGGGCTTCATTCTGCTGCTTTAGCAAAAACTTCTTGACTGGCTTAGTGGATTCCGTTATTTTGAAGGGGTGTTCGGCTTACGGGTGTCAGTTGGTCCAAAAAAGCAAGAATAGTGTCCAAATCGGAGGACAAAAATCGTTATTATGAAAAGTAAAAATCATGAAGACAGTTGACGTACAAACAGAGACTACCATTTCTGCTCCAATTGACATGGTATCAGAATATGCATCAGACCCTGACAACGCATCAGAATGGTATGTAAATATCAAGTCAGTCAAGTGGAAAACACCAAAACCATTGGCAATTGGTTCACAGTTGAAGTTTAACGCACAATTTCTTGGACGAAAACTGGAATACACCTATGAAATAACCGGGTTTATTCCAGGACAAAAACTGGTCATGCAAACGGCTGACGGGCCGTTCCCGATGAAGACAATTTACACCTGGGACAAGACCGGAGACGGACAGACACACATGACTTTGAGAAATACCGGACAGCCGACCGGGTTTTCAAAACTACTTGCACCATTCATGTCGACAATGATGAGAAAAGCAAATACGAAAGACCTTAAAAAACTGAAGCAGATACTTGAAGCCAAAGCAAAAAAAGAATAAAGCAACGAATGCCCAGTTCTTTGTCGCGGAAATTACTTCTCCGTCAAAACCTTCCTGCAGACTTGCAGCAACGAAATTACCGTGCTCAAACAGTAAATAGCATATCATTAAACCATTGATGTGTTATAAAAATTTGCATAACTACCAGATGTCTGTTAGTTTCGCTTTTTTTATTTATTAGGCCATCTTTTATGATTTTACCAAACATCAACCTGCTGAACAATACGATTTCTGAGATCATCACAGCTCACAGGCGTTAATCATTCCTGTCTCGTATGGCAAAGAAAGATATTGAAGAACAGCTGGAAGCAGCCCAAATGCGGATTTCCGAACAAATGAAAAAAGACACCCGGTACAAAACATATTTCAGCCAGTACCGGGAGTCTTCTGTTGATCATTTTATCAAGCAGTATGCCAGGCACAAAGCCAACCTGGAGGTTTATGGAGACTATACGCAATTTCACCACCAGCGTGTCATGGACAGGCACTATGAAGATGCGTGGGTCAGCCTGAAGGACATCCAGTACAAAAAACTGTTTGACATGGAGTGCCGATGGCGGGCGGAAGAAGTAAGAAATCTGGCTGAAGTCGAGATCAGCTATGATTTCCAGGTTATCACCAATCACATTTTGGATTATGAGGGCATCCCTCCTGTTTCAAAGGAAGACATCACCCTCTACCAGGAGTACTTGCGAAAGCCAATGGATACTATATATTATACTCTCTCCTATGCGGAATACCCCGATTACATGAGTGCAAAAAAGGCCTATGAAGAAGAAGGTCATACCATGTGTGATTACGCGGATTTTCACAATACCTGCACGGGTCGCCAGCGTCTACTCTTACTCCCTGATATCCGTGGCAAAAAAGAAATGGAATATCTCAGTCATTCAGTAGGCAATAGAAGTAAAGCAATACAAAAAAAGCAGAAAACTGAGAAGCCTTACCTCTCAGCGCTTGATGATGATTTGATCAAATTTGCAGAGAAGTTTGGCGATAAAAAGACTGCCAACTTTATAAAAGACTGGAGAAAATGGCTGTATGAGAAACCCGACCTGATCTTTGAGTGGGCTTTTGAATACCTGCATGACGTCTATCCCGAGAAAGTCCCTATCAAGGCAAATAGTGACTGGAAAGAAGCGCTTTATTTTGCAGCCGTCCATCACAAAAGGAATAAAACAGCGGATATTCTTCCCACAATCTATGAAGAATATCTGATGAAAAGAGCCTCTGGTATCCCCCTGACCACTAACAAGAAAGAGCGAGGTGAAAGCCTCCGTAAACTCATGGCGCAGCATATCCTGGATGGCCGGGAAGCCAAAGGCGAACCACGAAATTTTGATTTTTAATGTTTCATCCTCATTGTTGGTGTTTCTCTTCTCTCCCCCTGAACTCATTTTCATGACAACCTTTACCTTGCTAAATTCGAAGAATGAAAAACAAAAAAATGCCCGATCAGGGAAAGCCTGATACGATCGCTTAAATGATAATCAAAGGAATAAAATATGAGTTTACTGCCACACCCTGGCAACATTCCGGTCCCGGTGGCTGGCACTTTGTCTCTTTGCCGGAAACACTCTCTGAGGAGATACGAAATGCATTCAGATCAGAAGAGGAAGGCTGGGGACGGTTAAAAGCAACCACAAAAATTGGGGATAGTGAGTGGAAAACAGCCGTATGGTTTGACACCAAACAAAATGCTTATTTGCTTCCATTGAAAGCTGAAATCAGAAAGCGAGAAAACTTACAGATTGGTGAACGAGTAAAAGTCGTCGTTTGGATTTAACTAAGAATTCCTGCTTCCATATTGAATCAATTTTAGCTTATCCCCTAATCTCTTGTAAAAAGACCCCCACTCTGAATAAAGTAAAATGGAGTCGGACCAACAATTAGGCTCTTGTCAATTGTCACAGAAATTTCTTCTCATTCATGTTTAGGGCAACATAAAGTATGATTGTGACGCTGCTTTAAAAAATTTCTTGACTCATACGGTGGAATCTGTTATTTTGGAGGGTGAATGTATAATACAAAATGTTAAAGCGATCAGGAAAGCTCATTAAATAGTTAGGAGCAATTACCAATATCCATGAAAAAAATAGCAATATTCTTATCCTTTTTAATCAGTCTGAATTTGGCAAATGGCCAGGTACAATCGGTGGATGAACTTGATTCAAAATTTCTGAACTGGTACAACAAAGATTACCAATCGGTCGGAGTTCTTGGTACTAGTGTAGACAAAGCATATGAATTTACCCAGCTCAATCCCAAGGAAGGAAAAACAATAATAGTTGCGGTAATTGATAGTGGTGTTGATATTGACCATGAAGACCTAAAAGGAAAAATATGGATAAATGAAGGTGAATTACCTGATAATGGAATTGATGATGATGAAAATGGATATATCGATGACATTCATGGATGGAATTTTATTGGTAATGCTAATGGAGAAAATATTTATTATGAAAATTTAGAATATACCAGAATTGTTAGAGAGAATGATACCAAAAACCCAAGTCTGGAAGCTGCTAAAGAATTGTACAGATCAGAATTACTAAAACGCAGAAAGGAAAAAGAAAACATAGATAAGTTTGAACAGGTGTACAACAAAGCCAAGTTAATTATCAAATCCAAAGTTGGAATTTCAGTGAATTCTGCCGAAGACTTAAATTCCATCAAATCAACAGATCAACAAGTACTTGGGGCTAAAAGCTTTTTGCAAGAAAAATATTCAGCAGGATTCACCGAAGATCGATTAAAAAGTTTAATTAATTCAAACGCTGAGTATTTAGATTATTTCTTAAATATAGAATTTGAAGCCAGGAGTCTTACAGGGGATAACCCTAATGACATTAATAATAAAGATTACGGTAATCCAGATGTAAAAGGACCAAGATCAGATCATGGAACATCTGTTGCAGGTATTATTGGTGCTAATAGAGATAATGGAATTGGCATAGATGGGATCGCCTTGAATGTTAAAATTATGTGTTTAAGATCCACCCCTAGAGGTGATGAAAGAGATAAAGACGTTGCATTAAGTATCTATTATGCTGTTGATAATGGGGCTGACATAATTAATATGAGTTTTGGTAAAGAGTTTTCCCCACATAAAAAATTTGTTGATGATGCGGTAAAATATGCTGAGGAAAAAGGAGTCCTGATAATTCATGGCTCTGGAAATTCCGGAAATAACATAGATCTCAAAGAAAGTTACCCTAGTGATCGTTATCTTGATAAATCTGAAGCTACAAACTGGCTGAATGTCGGAGCTTCCACAATGAGATTAGATAAAGAAGTAGTTGCCATATTTTCAAATTACGGACGAAAACATGTAGACATTTTTGCACCGGGTGTTGACATTATTTCAACTGATTCAACAAGCACCTATAGCCGAAATAGTGGAACCAGCCTTGCTGCACCTGTTGTAACTGGGGTTGCAGCACTTGTATTATCTTATTTCCCGGAACTAGAGCCTAAAGAAATTATAGACATTTTGATGGAAAGTTCTTTCAAGTTCAAGAAACCCAAAAAAGTTCTACGACCCTCCTTAACAAACGAAAAGAGAAAGAAAATTAAGTTCACGGAACTTTCAAAAAGCGGTGGAATAGTAAATGCTTACAATGCATTGGTTGAGGCTAATGAAAGGAATACTAATATACAATAAGCTCAGAACCTATCTTCTTTTGGTGTCTTCATCAATAATTTAGGGGGCTTATGCGACCATGCCTAAACTTAGAAGAGACATAACCGAAGCAGCGTTTGACAAAGGCTATTGGTATGCTGATGAGATAAAAGCATTTGCAAAAGAAATTGGCATTGCCAACTCCAGTAAACTTCGCAAAGATGAATTGGAAGAGCTCATCAGACATTACATCCGTACCGGACAAGTCAAACAAGCCAACAGAAGAAATATTGTGAAAACCGGGACAAAAGACATTGAAAAAGGATTGACAACCTCCCTCCCGATTATCAATTATACCAGCAACAAACAGACAAAGAATTTCATCAGGGAAGAAGCAATCAAGGTTGTCCCTGAACTAAAGATTAGATCAGGAGTATGGTATCGGCTAAACCGATGGCGGGACGAGCAGATCACAAAAGGCAAAAAGATCACTTATGGTGACCTGGTAAATCAGTTTATAAAGCTGAATCAAACAGATGGAAAATTTGAAAAAGTTGCAGTAGGTCGCTACATAAACTTTGTTTCTGACTTTTTAGCAAACGAAAAAGGTGTGACAAAACAAGAAGCGATCAATGAATGGGAAAAACTTAAGAAACTGGATATACCAAAGGACTACAGGTCATGGAAAGAGAAGAAGGCTGCGGAAGGTTAAAAGCAACTGCAAAAATCGGGGATAGTGAGCGGAAAACAGCTATATGGTTTGACACCAAACAAAATGCTTATTTGCTTCCTTTGAAAGCTGAAATCAGAAAGCGGGAAAACTTACAGGTTGGTGAACGAGTAAAAGTCGTCGTTTGGATTTAAGGTTTCCTTATCTTTATTTGTTCTCAAACTCCAAATGGGTCTAAATAAGCAATCAAAAACTCAGCTAAAATAATTCAGGACTTTGAACAAAAAAGTATTTAACCTCAGGAAAGGTCAGTCTCTGGCTCCGGTAAATAAGACCTATGATGCCGGAAGGGTTACTCTTGGGATCACCAGGTATGAAACCCCAACTGAAACTGGTTTTTGGCACACCCATGAAAACCCTTTTGTCAGTTTGGTCCTGCACGGAGGGAACCTGGAATACCGTGAAGGAAAAAAGATTGAACGAACCAATGGGTCCATTAACTTTTACCATGCTCATGAACCTCACCGAAACATCTACAAGGTTTTTCCTTCCACACATATCAGCCTTGAGGTAATTCCATCCTTCCTGTCGCAATACGGTTACAACGAACACGATCTGGATTCCACTTTCAGACATCACCAGGCACCACATCCCCTGATCAGATTGTTAAGTGAGGCCAGCTATGGTGATGCTTCAGTTCCCACTTCAGTGGAAATGCTGCTCCTGGAACTAATGGGAGATACTGAAAAGCTGAAAGGCACTAAACCTGAAGAATGGACCTTGAAAATGAAAGATATACTTCATGACCGGTGGAAGGAAAACATTTCACTTGACGAGCTTTCAAAGCTAGTCAACGTACACCCTACAACCATCTCAAAGCATTTTCGAAAGTATTTTGGGAGTACCTACGGCGAATACTGCAGAAAGCTTAAAGTAGATAAGGCCATTAGCATGATAAAGTCTCATAACCACAGCCTCGCCGAAATTGCGTTTCATTGTGGATTTTCAGATCAAAGTCACTTTATCCGAGTATTTAAATCTGTTACAGGATTCCTGCCCAGGGCGTTTATGAAAATTTAGACGGAGGCAAATTCTGTTCTATTTTTCACCTGATCTCTTGTGTTTATTTGCAGAGAAAAGAATTAATATGGAAAAACGGGCAATCAATACTTTTCTGATCTGCATGTTTCTGATAATAACAATAGCATGTAATCCGGATCAGAATGCTAAAAGTAAAGGTGGTTACAATGCACAATGGGTAGATAGTCTGGTTATTGCGTATAAGCATTTTCACACAGATCATGATGTAGCTGCAGCTAACAAACTTTATAGGGCTGCGCAGCTAATGCCTGAAGAAAACCCGGAAATATACCTGGTGGTTGCAACGATCTATGCTCCGGCTGATAAACATGATAAGGCATTTGATGCTATCCAAAAAGCTATAGAAGCCGGATTCAAAGATCCTGAATTGTTGGGATCACTGACCGAACTAAAGGCATTGCATGAAGATCCCAGATGGGAGTTAATGATTCAAAAGGCCGGTAAAAATCATCAACAGCAACTGGATTACATCGAAAACCCGGAGCTTCTTTCACTTTTAAAAGAAATGTGGAAAAATGATCAGGCGGCGTTACGCTCATACGAAGATAGCATGAGGTCGCTGGGTAAGCAGGCACGTTGGGCCGATCACCAAAGGTTCTTTCAACCTGTGGAGCAAATATGGAGGGATAACAAAGAAAAACTTGATAGTATTATCGAAAAGCACGGTTGGCCGGGATACCGCCTGGTAGGGGAAGAAGGAGCTAAGATAAGCTGGGCCATACCACAACATCATCCTGATATTTTCTTCAAGAAAAAGTGTCTTGCGCTGATAGAGCAGTCATTGAAAAAAAATGACACGGATCCTAACTTCTATGCCGAGCTCAATGATCGCATCGCTCGTGACACCTGGCAAAAACAGAAGTATGGCGCCAGCATGAATCGTAAAGCCCCTCACCCTATTTCGGACCCATCCCACGTTAATCAAAGGCGCTATCAACTGGGCTTGCCGGAACCCATTGAGGTCTATGCCCTTTACCATGGAATCACTTACCATGAGCCTGACGATAAAAAAGCTAAAGAGGATTCTTTATATGCCTATGAGTCGGCCCAAAAGTTTTATAAAAAATTTAAAGTCCAGCTCAATAGCACAGAGGAAGATTCGGCTGTATTGTATTTACAAAAAGCAATTGATCATTATGGTGATATTTCTAACGATCAATTGTTTCAGGCTGCAATCCAGCTTGCTGGTATTGGGTATGACAGAGCTGAAAGACTTGCAGCAAGAATATTAAAAGTCCTCATTTGGAGAAGGTGGGAAGATAGAAACATGATTTTAGAACAAACTGAATTTCAAAACCTTCCTAAAGGTCAATGGAAGGAGATCAAACAATTACTCAGCAGAAGCACTCAACAATGACTCCAGAGCTTCTCAGGCCGTAGCTTTTTAACACTAAAACATATTTTCTACCACTGGAACAAATACTAAATGATCAGTATGCCAGAAGCTACGTACATATAGTTAAGTTTATTTATAAATTTCAGAATCATAAAACCAAAGATTCAGTCTAACGAAGGATGAAAAACCTTCAATGCTTAAGTAACTCAAAAAAATACAATGACGGGAATTTTAAAATTTAACAGGAACCTGATCACTTTTGGCATACCCTTATCCTTTTTAGGGGTCTTGATTTTTCTAATGAGGTCACCTTTTCTGACAGGAAACAGCGTGCTAAGCTTTGCGGTCACGGTTGATTTATTGATAACCATTCCACTTGTCTATTTTCTGCTTATTCGTAAAACACAAATTCCTGCCACCACCGTGATCCCTGTTATGATAGCGGGATTAATAATTGGTTCATATTTCTTACCAAAGGATAGTCAGACTTACTTAACAATATTCAAAACCTTGGCCTTGCCGGTAATTGAAATATCCATACTGACTTACATGATCATTAAAGTCCGCAGGGCTATTAAAAAGTATACGCTTTTAAAGAAAGCAGCACCAGACTTTTTCAATGCTTTGAAAAGCACCTGCTATGAGTTTCTCCCGAAGAGACTCGTAATGCCGATTGCCACGGAAATAGCTGTGATCTATTACGGTTTTATTACCTGGAAAACCCGGCAACCTCAGGAAAATGAATTTACCTACCACAAAAAAAGCGGAACCCCTGCACTATTAGGCGCTTTTATCCTGATTATTGGAATAGAGACGGTTGCTGTCCACTTCTTGCTTGCTCACTGGAATATAATTGCAGCCTGGGTTTTATCAACGGTGAGTATTTATACTGCCATTCAGGTTTTAGGTGTAGCAAAATCACTCTCCAAAAGATTGGTTTCCATCAGCCAAAACAGTTTGATTTTAAGGTATGGTATCTTAAATGAAGTTGAGATCTCATTTTCAGACATTGATAATATAGAATTTTCAAGGAAACCACTAGCTAAAGATGAATTAACAACAACACTTTCGCCTCTGAGTGAAATAGAAAGTCACAACATGATAATTCACTTGAACAGAGAGAGGGAACTCGTTGGCATTTATGGAGTGAAAAAGAAGTTTAGGGTCATAGCACTGCATATAGACGAACCAAAAGGTTTCATAGAAAAAATGGGAAAGGCATTACGCTAGTACATATCTTTTAAACGAGGGACTATTTGGACCACTTAACTTGCGACTGACTTACCTACTGACTATAAAGATGAGGAGACCCTCATACGTCATAAGCAATCACAGCTTACTCCGCCACTTCGGGTTGAAACTTACCATAAACGGCATCACGAAAGCGCTTATGCACAATTCCCTGAAACGGAAATACCTGGACGAAAAGTACGGCGGTCAGCTCATTTTCCGGATCCACCCAAAACAACGTGCTGGCGGCTCCATCCCAGAAAAACTCCCCTACCGTTCCATTGTTTTCTTTAGCAGATTTTGGAGGAGCGGTACGAACAGCGAAATCAATTCCAAAGCCCACCTGACCTTTGCTTGGTAGCCAGAGACTATCCTCAACAGCTGGTAAGTGATTGGTGGCCATCAGTTTGACCGTCTCAGGGTTGAGGATGGTCGTATCGTTGTAGGTTCCCTCGTTGACCAGCATCTGAGCAAATTTCATGTAATCATCAATGGTTGCTTTCAACCCCCACCCACCGGGTTTCATAGGCCAGTTATCATAATTGATCGTGTGTACCTGCTCATCCGGAACCCTGTTCAGGCTACTGTCTGTTTTGACATAGATCGCTGCAACACGGTCTCTCTTCTCTTCCGGCACGTAATAGCCGGTTTCGCTCATTCCCAGTGGGTCCAGTACAACTTCCCGCATGTACTCGTCGAAAGGCTTACCGGTTAGTTTCTCCACAAGGTATGCCTGCACATCTACGGAGATACCATATTCCCATCGCTGGCCCGGCTGATAGCCCAGTGGTATTTTGCTCAGCTTTGCAGCCATGTCCGTCAGTGTAGTTTCCATATTCAGAAGATCAGCATCTCCGGTCACCTTGTCCAGCCCCAGATCAGATCGCCTGGAAAACCCGGCAGTATGCCGTGTAATATCCGCTATCGTGATCGGTCGGTCAGCTGGTTCAAGGATCATTTCCCCTGAGTCATCCAGTCCGGTAACTACCTGCATATTGGTAAACTCGGGAGCATATGTAGACAAAGAATCCTCCAGCTGAAAAGCACCATATTCGTACAAAGTCATCAGAGTTGTCCCCGTAATGGGTTTGGTCATGGAGTAGATTGTAGCAATCGTGTTTCTGGCCATGGGAACACCAGCTTCCCGGTCTGCATAACCGTAAGCATTGAAGTAAGCTTCTTCACCCTTCTCAAAGATCAGCGCTGAGGCTCCAACCACGATGCTGTCAGCAATGAAGGACTGAAGCACGGAATCAAGGCGTTCCTTAGCTTCCTGATCAATAACAAGGTCCTGGTCCGATACATCCGTTTCTTTAGGTTGTTGACAAGCAACAAGGACAATAAGCAGATAAAAAATGTGAGTTGACTTCTTCATTATTCTAAAACCATAAAACCATTACGAGCTATATATATCTTTTTATTTAGCCAAAAAAGGTATTCCCTACCCCTCCATTTCTTCCAGCTCTCGTCCTTTCGTTTCATAAACGAATTTGAAGACAAAGAAAACAGAGAGTATCGCACCCAGGGTATAAATGCTGTAAGCAAACGACAGCCCCATGGACCCGAGCAACAACGGAAATGTAAGCGTAACCAGGAAGTTAGAAAGCCACTGGGCGAGACCTGAAACCGCCAGCCCGGACCCACGGATCTGGTTAGGGAACATCTCTCCTAACATTACCCACATCACCGGTCCCCAGGAGAAGTTGAAGAAAACCACGTAAAGGTTAGCCGAGATCAGCGCTAACAGCCCCATAGAATCGCTAAGTTTCAGAGTGGTCTCTCCTGTTGCCGGATCCGTCACAAGCATTCCTGTAGCAAAGGCAATGACCATCAGCGCCAACGTGATCGCCATCCCAATGGAGCCAATAACCAGTATGGGTTTTCGTCCCATCCGGTCCACACACAGTAAAGAAACAACCACCGCTGCTATACTCAATGCTCCGGAAGCCACATTGATCAGCAAGGCATCACTTTCTCCGAACCCTACAGCCTGCCACAAAACAGCTCCGTAATAAAATACCACATTGATCCCTACAAACTGCTGAAAAGTGGCCAGACCAATACCGATCCATACGATCGGTCGGATCTTACCCTTCACTTTATCATAAAGGTCAGACAGCTTGGGTCGGTGTTTGTCTTTTGCAAGTGAGGCTCTGATATCATCAAGCTTACCCTGACCTACACCACCACCATAAAGCTTACTAAGCACCTTTAACGCAGCTTCTTTTTTGTCTTTAAACACCAGGAACCTAGGACTCTCCGGAATGAAAAGCAGGGACAGTAAAAATACAGAAGCCGGGATCAGCTCCACCCAGAACATCCATCGCCAGGTTTCATAATTCATCCACAATACATTCTCTGCCGAACCGGAAATATCTGCCAGCAGATAGTTGCTTAAAAATGACATAAAAAGGCCTGAGATGATCGCTACCTGCTGTATGGTAGCCAATGCTCCACGATACCTCGCCGGAGCGACCTCCGCGATATAGGCTGGAGCCATTACCGAAGCAGCTCCTACAGCCAGCCCTCCTAAAATCCGGTAAAAAATAAACTCCGGGGATGTAGTAGCAATACCTGATCCCCAGGCTGATATGATAAAAAGAATAGCAGAGAGGATCAGCATGGATCGCCGACCATATAAGTCCGCCAGGCGTCCGGCAAAAAAGGCTCCGACGGCACATCCAAGAAGCATGGAAGCTACATTGAAGCCGCTACCCAGATTATCTGCATCGAATGCCGACTCCAGGCCTTTTACCGTACCATTGATAACACCACTATCATACCCAAAAAGGAATCCTCCTAAAGCAGCCACCAGGGAGACGATAATGATATACAGATTATTGGTTTTTGAAGATGTTTCCAAGACTATAGGTTCAGGTTAGTTTTAAAATTTCAGCCAAATATAATAGGGAAAACGAGACAAAAGGCAAGGATGATGGAAATTTCACGATCGATTGATGGTGTAAATATTCATCTCTCCGGCGGCCCCACCAGCTCGATAAAAATCCCATCCGGATCCTGAATAAATACCAACTGGTAGCTATCCCGTTTGACCCACCCAAGTTTTTCAATACCCGCTTCTTCTATCCTTTTCAGGACCGGCTTCAGATCCTTGAAATGCAGCGTGAGATAGTTTACTCCAGCATACCCGTCTACTCCGGTTTGCTTCGGTCTGGGCTCCATTTCGTCAAAATGGGCCAGCTTTAATACAGTGGCTGTATTCCTGGAAACCATTTTAAACATCTTAACCGCGAAAGGCTTATCATTGGCTGCTCCCGCCTCCCTGCTCCACTGGGAATCCAGACTGAAACTTCCCGCTGGTTCCATACCGATAACTTCCGTATAAAACTGCTCGGACTTTTCAATATCCGAAACCACCAGACCAATAGCCATAACGCCCAGGTCAGCGCTGGACTCCTGGGAATAACCGGACATTACACAGAAAAAGAGGACAGTCAGGATAACAGTATTTTTCATTATTCAGAGGTTTGGTTTGATGTAAATTACCTGAATTTAATGATTTGCCGCATTTCAAAATTCTTATCTTAGCTCTTCATTTTCAACAATACCTTATTTGACATGAATCGAACACGGCACACATCATTATTTTTCCTATTATCACTATTGGCCTTCACATCGCTTTCACAAGAAGCAAAGACAACACGGCAAATATGGCTGGACCATATGGACAAGATATCGAGACCTGTTTTGTCCAACCTGGCAGAAGATCAGCTAAAGGCTGAAATGCCTGTAAACCTTCCCGAATCATCAGACAATCCGGAGCATCGGGCTAAGGTAGCTTATCTGGAAGCTCTTGGTCGCACACTTTGTGGCATTGCTCCATGGCTCAATGGTGAGGGAGGAACAAAAGATGAAATTGCACTTCGCAAACAGTATCGTGAATGGACTTTAAAAGCCATTGCCAATGCAACAGACTCCACCAAAAACGATTACATGGTATGGGAAGGCGGTCAACCCCTCGTGGACGCTTCTTTCTTTGCCCAGGCACTGATCCGCTGCCCCTGGTTGTGGGAAAACCTGGATGAAACCACGAAACAAAATGTAGTTTACTGTCTAAAGAAATCCAGAGCTACCGTCCCGGTCTATTCCAACTGGATCCTCTTCTCCAGCATGGTGGAGGCCTTTTTCTGCAAGTATGATCTGCCCTACGATCCGG
Source organism: Marinoscillum sp. HNIBRBA16962 (assembly GCF_057801515.1). NCBI lineage: Bacteria > Pseudomonadati > Bacteroidota > Cytophagia > Cytophagales > Reichenbachiellaceae > Marinoscillum > Marinoscillum sp. HNIBRBA16962. The sequence goes on from NZ_CM173603.1 coordinate 3,189,665, forward strand.
TCCGCATCGAGTATGGATTTCGTGAATTCTCCCAGCATTGGTATGTTGGGGATGGACTGTTCTCAGACGGCAATAAATTTGCACTCGACTATTACAACAGCTACGTTATTCAGCCCTACCTGATGGACATCATGGATGCTGTCAGTCCGAAGGATCGCCGATTTAACTGGTTCAAAGATGAGCTGAGCCGGATCAATTCACGCTTTGCAGAGATCCAGGAGCGGTCCATCAATCCGGATGGCACTTTCCCGGCCTACGGAAGATCCATTGTGTACCGAACCGGAGCTTTTCATCACCTGGCCAACATGGCTTTATTGAAAAGACTACCCGAAAGCCTCTCTCCTGCCCAGGTGCGTAGTGGACTTACGGCTGTGATGGATAAAGTGCTGAGTGCACCCGGTACTTTTACAGAAGACGGATGGCTAACGATAGGGCTTTATGGAAAGCAGCACAGCCTGGCCGACTTCTACAACAACACCGGTAGTTTGTATTTGTGTTCAGCCATCTTTTTGCCTTTAGGGCTACCAGCAGATGATCCGTTCTGGACAGCACCGGATGAAGCATGGAGCTCCAAAAAGATCTGGAGTGGCGAGAATGTACAGCATGGGCATTGATTGTCCGGTAAAGAAATCTGACTTGTGCAGTAGACTCCGTTATCTTGGAGGACGTAGTTAACAGTTATTTATTTAACAAATGAAGAGCATAAGGGAGATAATTCATAAACATTCAACCGGAAAAAAGGTCCTGGTGCTTTTTATCCTGACAAACCTGGTCTATGCGATTATGCTGTTAGTAACCATTCCAAAAACAATGGGTTTTTCAAATGGGATGAAACTGCTGGATATGATGCCAACAGGATATGATCCGGAATATATAAATGCTCTTTTCGAAGCATTAGGAGAAAAGGGACGGTATGTCTATCTGTATAACCAGCTGCCCGTTGATATGATCTATCCATTTCTCTTTGGAGCCAGCTACTGCCTGTTGGCCGGATACTTTTTGAAAAAAATAGACAAATTAGATACACCGTTTTTCTACCTGTGTTTCCTGCCTGTAATTGCTGGAATATCAGATTATTTGGAGAATTTTGGGATTATCACGATGTTGAACAGCTATCCTGCTATGTCACAACCGGTAATGAAATCCACAAATATTTTTTCAATCACAAAAAGCATGACAACTACGGTCTATTTTGTAGCATTGATTATTGTCCTTTTAACACTCGGAATAAAAACAGCAAAAAAGAGAAAAGCTACGATTTAGTGAAGGACGATTATCATTTCATTTAAACGTATGTTCCTGATCATATCCAATTTTAGTCAAATGCCAGTAATTTTCTTAATGAATAAGCTGAATATGCCATCCGTTCATATCCTACTTATCTCATTATTGATGACTTCCTGTAATTCAGGGCAAGACCCCGCCCAACCGACTGATTGTGCGGATATAAACCTGAACAAAAACCTGAAATATGAAGACATCATTGGCAGTATATATCCTGAGTTTCTGCTACAAACCACTGAGCAGCCTGACGGGAACGGCGCATTGTCGAGAAATAAGGATGGGTACTTCAGTGTAAGGTTTCAGATAAATATACCTAAACTAACAGATGTGGCCATTGCACTGGAAAGACCTGATGCCCTGGTGGAGTATAGCAAAGCATTAGCCTATGCTTTTGATCATCAGAACCCGGACGGGAGCTATGAATTGATTCCACCGGAAGAATTGATGAATCCGCCGACCAGAGGGGACTCTGTGAGTGCTATTGCCTTTTTTGGTTATGCTTTGAGCATTAGCCTCAATGCTTTGGACAATTCGGAGTGGTATAAAAACAACGATGAAATAGCCGAGATCAAAAGTGATATTGGGTCCTATAAGCAGCACATAGATAAAACATTAACTTTTCTCATGGAGAATGAGTCCATTCTGAGGCAGGTGGACGCTGAAGCTCCAAACAGGTTGCTTTTTGATGCCATTGCCATTTATGGCCTTGGGAAATATACCGGGAATACGGACGCCCAATCACTGGCAGTGGAATTTTTGAACCATGCACTTAGCCTGACAAGTAAAGAAGAGGGGTATTTTATAGAAGGTGGTGGCTGGGACAGTAGCTATAACGGAGTGGCTGTTAAGCTGGGACTCGAGCTATTTACCATGCTACCTTCTGATCATCCAACCAAAGACCTGTTAGGAAACCATCTTACCTGCGCTACAAAGTGGCAGGAAACAAGAATTTTAGCTAGTGGTGAGATATCAACTGAAGGAAATACCCGCGTGTATCCTGGAGGCGAATCATTTCTTGGTAAAGAAAAAGGTGTGGATGTTGAAAAAACGGTGAGAGCATTCTACTACTTTTCGGTACTTACGGGTGAAAAGGAATATCAGGAGTTGACCGATAGAATATTGGATTACTATCAGTAAACAAAGTACAATTACAACCATAAAAGGTATTATTGAAAATTGATTTTTAACCTGAAAACTTGTGATGAAAACTGAATTCACCTGAAAAAAAGGCGTCTTTTCCGATCGTTACAGCATTTATAAAAATGGGGAATTGATTGGCACACTTAGGGACCGACCTTTCTCTCAAGTTGTTTACATGAAGGTTATCCGGGAAATCCCTCCTTCCACTCAGAATCTCCTGAAAGGGACTTTGAAGAATACAAGAAAAAGCACTCTCTGCTGGCTCTGATCCTCTGTTCAACAGCACATGTTACAGAGTGATTCATTTTATAAAATTCATTCTACATTTGTAGAATTAAATACAGTTTCTATATTTGTAGAATAACATCTATATCTATAGAAGGAATGCGTATAAAACTTTCACAAAAAGAAGAGCAACTCATGAACCTCATCTGGCAGTTGGAAAAGGCCTACATGAAAGAGATCATGGATGCTTATCCAAAGCCAAAACCCGCTCCCACTACCTTGGCCACTCTTTTGAAAAGGCTGTCTGAGAAGGGGGCAATTGGTTTTAACCTGACCGGTAATTCTCGCCAGTATTACCCATTGATCAACCGAAATGAGTACTCCTCTTCTTACCTGAAAAACATGATATCCACCTTTTTTCAGGGGTCCGCTGGCCGGTTTGCTTCTTTTTTTACTAACAATATCAGTTTGTCCAAAGAGGAACTCCTGGAGCTTAGAGACCTGATCGATCACAAAATTAAAGACACAGAAAAATGATCCTTTACATCATCCGCTTTAGCCTCTCACTCGGCATACTTTACACTTTTTACAAGTTCTTTTTGGAAAAGGAAAAAGGGTACACCTTCAATCGCTATTACCTGCTTTCGGGAATCATTGTCTCGATGATCATACCACTTGTTTCAATGGGTGGATCCGAACCGATCAAAAACTTTATCGGGCAGAGCCAGCCAGGTATTGAGCATAGTCTTCTCCCGTGGGAAACCGGGATCACTTACACCTATCTGGCAATTACATTCGTGTTGTCTGTACGATTCACCCATGATGTCTCTGCTCTGTTCAGGAAAATCAGGGGTGCTGAACGTCGTGTATTTGACAGGGCTACGATAATCCTTACCGAAGAACCCACACCCCCCTACTCTTTTCTGAATTATGTGTTTATCCACAAAGACCAGTTTGAACATATCCAGCCGGAGCTATTGAGGCATGAGCTCACCCACGTACAGCAGTGGCATACACTGGACGTGTTTTTGATCGAGCTGGTAAAAATATTTTTCTGGATCAACCCGTTGCTGTCCGGATATAAAAAAGCCATGCAGCTGAATCATGAGTTTTTGGCGGACCACCACGTAATCACCGAGCACCAAAATGTGAAACGCTACCAGGAAATACTCCTCAGCTACTTAAGCAAACCCAGGCCCATAACCGTAACCAGCGGCCTGAATTTTTCACTCACCAAAAAAAGATTCTCAATGATGACAAAGAAGAAAAATAAAACCCTGCTGATCAAGCAACTGCTTGTCATTCCAGTCTTTGTGCTTATCATCCTGGCATGCTCGGACAATAAAGGAGTTACCGGAAAAGAGATGCTCCACTACTGGCGCTATACAGCCAATATGGAAGAAATCCTGAAAACAGGAACGATGAATGAGGAAGACCTGAAAGAAGGTGTGATCAAACCAATTGAAAACAGGGAACAGTATGACCAGCTAATAGACATCTACAGTCGAATGAATAAAACGCAGAAAGAGTCCGTCTATAAACTTCCACCGTATTTGGAACCTGTGGAAAGCAATTAATTCCCCATTCAGAAATAGTACCTGATTAACATTCGAGAGCCTGTAATTCCATTCTGCAGCCAGCAGAATAACAGCCCTCTTATGTCCATATTTTAAACGATTTGTAATTATTTTAAACAGTAGAAAAATGAAAACCACCATTCAAAAAATAGCCTTTTCAATTGCCTTGCTAATTTATTCATTACTTGGGCTATCCCAGGACAATGAAGACCCTACGTATTTATACCGGACCGGAATAAAGGCAAGCCTGCATTCCAAAATACTGGGAGAACAACGAGACATTTGGGTACATCTCCCGGATAATGGCAACCTGAAGCCAGGTGTTAAATACCCGGTGGTTTATGTGCTGGACGGCAGTGTGCAGATGAGCGCTTTGACGACCGTCTATGAATACTACTGGGGCAATTACCTACCCAAAATGATACTGGTAGGTATCTCGAACCAAAGTAACAGAACACGCGATCTAACTACCTCAAAGGTGAATATGGGAAAGATGAAAACCGGTGGAGCTGAGAAATTCACCAGATTCATTGAAGAGGAACTGATCCCGTATGTGGATACCTCCTATCCAACTGCTCCTTTCCGTACGCTGATCGGCCACTCTTATGGCGGGCTATTCACGATTAACGTGCTACTCAATCATTCCAGGCTTTTTAATCATTACATCGCTATTGACCCGAGCCTGGACTGGGATGATCAAAAGTTTCTCCGCAATGCTTTGGACAAGCTTGAAAAAGAAAACTTTCCCGGCAAATCACTCTACTTGTCACTAGCCGCACCACTGGATAAAGCCAATGAAGCGCTGGGGTTGGAAGAAGTCATGGAAAAAGGATCCGAGCATTCCATCTTCGCCCGGTCGGTTATTGAGTTTGCTCAAGCCGCAGAGTCCACAAAACAGAATATGCTAAACTTCTCCTGGAGATACTACCCTGATGACATTCATGGCACAGTAGCCCTCCCATCTATCCTGGATGGATTGCGAGAACAGTTTAAGTGGTATCAGCTGAAAGATGCCTCCAAATACAATGACCCTGGAACCTCTTTACAGGAGTTAAAGGCACTGATCACCGAACGGGAAAACACCTTATCCGAGCATTTCGGATACCCGGCTCCTCCTGCAGATGAAGAGCTCCTGACTATGGGCGGACAGATGTTTATGCAAACGGGACAAGCAGAAAAAGCCAAATTATTCTTCGAACTAGGGGCTGAATATTATCCTGAAAGCCCCGGTGCACGTGAAGCGTTAGCAGAGTTCTACCACTCACAGGGAGATAAAACCAAGACCATCGAGCAGCTCACCAAAGCCTATAAGCTTAGCAAAGATGAAAAATACAAACATCAAATTGATGAACTTAATGCCCATTAGCAAATAACAAGCAATTCATACTTACGTGTATTTTCATTGCGTTGTAACCTTTGTTCTAGAGGTTATAACGTTTTTTTCGTTTAGGAGGAGTGAACCCGCTTATAGCGAGGACTCTTCAAGGATCGAGGGGTGAGCGTCGGTAAATCAGGAATGTATTAGTTTCTTATAGACACTAATTAAAGGCAGACAAGATCCTGCCAACTATATTAAGCCTGGATGGCATCCAGCTCTTGCTATAGTAGCCACCTGTAAGCAAAATGACCGCATCCAGACCAGGCACTACCACGATCATCTGACCACCGTTGCCTCTACCAAAAAAGGCCGGGATTTCCACACCTTGTACTTCCCAAGTGTTGACCCACCAGAGATAGCCATAGCCAAATCTACGAGATGAAGTACTATCATAGGGCTGTGTAGCTTCGGTTATCCATTCTTCGGAAACCAGCCGCTGACCTTTCCAAACTCCGTCATTCAAAATAAGTAAGCCAAACTTCAGGGCATCTCTGGGTATCATGCTCATCTGCCCACCGGCACTTACTCGTCCATCACGCATGATTTCCCAATTGTAATCTGTAGCCCCAAGCGGCCCCAGGAGATACTTATGGGCAAACTCCTCAAAAGGCATACCTGTAGCATTTTCCACCACCACCCCAAGCGTTATTGGCGCTCCTGTGCAATAGGAAAAAGGCGTTCCGCCAGATGGTAACACAGGCAGGTCAAGCACATATTTGATCCAGTCCTCATTAGGATAAATGTATTGCTGGTTTCCAGGGGAATTTTCACTGTCGTCATTACATGCTAACCCGGTACGCATTTGCAGAAAATTACGGATAGTCATTTCTTCCTTGTGTTCATGCCAGTTGTCGTAAGATTCATAATCAAAAAAACTAAGGATAGGTTCGTCTACGCTTTCTATAAACCCTTTGTCAATGGCTATGCCCACTACCGTAGAGGTAATACTTTTAGTAGCTGAGCGGAGGTCTTGTTTTCGATATTTGTTCCAGCCATGGTAGTATGATTCATGCACAAGCTTATTATTCCTGGCAATCAACATCCCACGAAAATAAAACGATTCATTCTCCTGCAAATAAGCCACTATATCGTGAATGGCAGACTCATCTATACCTTCAGCTTCCAGGGTTGACACCTCCAGCCCGTCATTGAGCTGTTCCGGAGGTTGTATATTTTCTTCATAGGTCAGGATGTGGCCTTCTTCCCCCAACAGTGCTTCATCGCATGAAGTGCAAAAAACACAAAGCAGCAAGGTTAATTTGAAAAATCGCATCATTTTTTGGATTTAAGATGAAACTGAAACCCGACCGTAAGCCCACTCGAATAAAAATTGAGCGGTTCAAGGTCTTTATTGCTCACGTATCGAAACTGATAGGCCGCACTTAGCGATGCGTGCTCTCCAATTCGATAACCGTATCTCACCGTAAGCTCCGGCATAGCCCATGGCCGAAAAAATTTAAACTGACCTTGCTCAAAGAGAATCTCAAAGATGTTTTTGTCAATCCATGCCCATTCTAGCTCCTGGTTTATACCATCCTCGTATTTCGATCTCCTGACCCAGCCAACTACCGGAATGACAAGGGAAATATCCACCCTTCCTTTTTTACCCAACCGCCTGCTTTGATGCAAAAAAAAGTTTAGCGTGTGGTTAAAGGTGACTGTAACGTTACCTGTATACCAGGCAGTTGAACCCAGGATATCCTCAAGAATATAATTCGCTGAGCTTAGCTGACCACCCAGGTATAAGCGCTGTATGCTATCAGCTAGTGAATAGCTGGCCACCTGCTTTCCATAACTTACGGCCAGCTTGGCATAGTAATTATTCGCTTCAAGCTCCGTATCAGAAGTATGGACATCACCCTTACTTCCCTGAAATGAAACATTTAAGAAACTGGCAGCTTTCACTCTTTCCCAGGAGGTATAAAGATAAAAATTTGTCCCCGTGTATTTTAGCCGGTTATTTGTGTAAGCTTCATCAATCAGGCGGTCATGCGTAGCACCGGCCAGAATGGACAATTGGCCGGACTGAGTTTGCCCTGCGCTTTTATATACACCAAAGCCGGTCAATAATATAACCAGCAAGAAATAGCCGAACTGGTTCATAATCAATAAAGGTAATGATTAAGGTACTAAAAAGCAGGGTTATGATTATTACAGGTGATTAAGAGGCCTTCCCTCAAAACAAAACCAGACATCACTCTGAGAGGCCAACCTCCTTAGAATGAGGCCGCAAATTGGTTAATGACGAAATAGTAAAAACCTGAAATACAGCATGTTCTGCAAATGCTTCATCAAGTAGTAATTAAAGATACCAAGCGGACGAAAGTGTAAAGGACCCTTCATTCCTTTTTTAACACATCTACCGGATTAACACGAGTGGCTTTACGTATCTGGCCGATAACAGAAATAAGGATGCTACCAATCGTAACTCCTAACCCCATAACAACGGGAATCGCTCCCAGGGGCTTGGAGGTGGCAAAGAAAGATTTTACAAAATCCTGCATCAGGATAATTCCCAGTGGTGCCCCCACTCCAAACGCAATAACCATAATCCACATAAACTCACGGTTTGCCAACATAATAATATCCTTCTCGGAAGCTCCCAGGACCTTTCGAATGCTAAACTCTTTCAACCTGTTTTGCAGGGTAAATGCCAACAAACCATATAACCCAAGACAGGACAAAAAGATGGTCAGTACAGAAAGCGAAACCATAAACCAAATATTGGCATCTACATTCGCATAATGGCCGTTAAATGTATCTGCCTGAAAATAGCTCACATACGGGTCAAAAGGCGCTACCTCTTCCCATTGCTCTGCCAGAAAATCATTCACTTGAATCAGCTTTTCCTGAGTAGACTTTATCACCAGAAAATTGGGTTTCGAACCGGCAAACGTAAAGAGCATTGGTCGCTGGATATCCTGATCGAAAAACTCGTGGTACACATTTTCAACCACACCGATCACTGTCCTTCGTTTTCCTTGAAATTCAAATGACTGACCGATAGGCGTTCTCCAGTCCATCTGTTCTACAAATAATCGGTTCACTACAACATTCTGCTGATCTTCCTCTTTCTCAAAATACCTGCCTGATACTAAAGACAAACCCATCAGGTTCAAATAACCTTCAGATACTCTATAGTTAAGTACTTTAAAGGGATCTCCCAGGTGCTCGAACGAAACCAATGGATTTTGAACTCCCAAATGGCCGTAGGAAGCTGAAACCAACTGAATATCTGCATGCATAGAAGCCACAGACTTCATTTGCTCCAGTTGTGATTCATCACCAATCGGAATGGATAAGATTCCTTTCGGATCATAGCCCCAGCTGATATCTTTGACATAGTCAGCATTATCAGTAAACACAAAACAACCAAGAATGGTGATGAACACCAGTGCAAACTGGATTGTAAGTAGTATCCTGCTAAAATAGTTTTTGCCTTTAAGGTGCTTTTCACCTTTGAAAATTTTCAAAGACTGAAACCTGGAAATGTAAACCGCCGGATAACTACCTGATAACAGCCCCAACAACAGAAACAACCCTACAAAATACATGACAGCTGTTGGAAGTGATGAAAAGGAGAAAGGAATAGCTATTGGCGACAACTGATTAAAACCTGGTAGTAACAAAAAGTAGCAAGCGGCTACACCTAAAACCATAGCTAATGCACACGTCAAAAAGTTTTCAGTTAAAAATTGCTGCGCAATCCCAATCCGCGAGCTGCCCAGGACTTTTCTTACACCTATCTCTTTTAGTCTTGTTGTGGCTGATGAAATGGCAATATTTACATAGTTCAAACATGCAAAGAAGATGAGCAGTATGCCTGTTACAGCTATCCCGATCGTACCGGTTTTGTCATTACCATATACCACCTTTTCCCGGATGTCACCCCTGTTGCTCAACTCATGGAAGGAGATCAACTCAAACTTGTTAACTTCTTGCTTCGTATTGGCTTTGTTTTGAGACTCAAGATATGTATCCAACATAGATGATAAATACGACCTATCGCTATCCTGATCCAGTAAAACAAACGTTGCCTTTGCTTCATCAATCCAGTTAACCCGTGCATTTTCCAGTTTGAGATACGTATTGAAATTCAACAAAATATGTGGCCTGAACGTGGTATTTGCCGGAACTTTCCCAAATACCCCACCCACAATAAAGGATTTTTTCTCTTCACCAAACTTAAAGTCCAGGCGCTTACCTATGGGATCACTCCTGCCAAAATACTTGGTGGCCATCTCACTACTGATAAACACATCATTATCAATGAATTTCTGTTTTTGACCTGTCAGTAACGGGAAGTCAAACACCTCAAAAAATGCCGGATCTGCAAATTGAACACGCTCCCGAAATACATTGGCACCAAACTTCACATTTGCATTTTTATAGTGTATCCGCACAGATTCCTTCACCTCCGGCAAGTCTTCCCTGACCCTCTCTGCAAGGATAGTGGGTGAAGGCCCGTATAAGACCTCATGTTGATTATCATCAATATGACTAACCACCTGATAGATATTACCCAGGTCCGCGTGGATCGAATTGAGGTTAAAGAAAAAGTCTGCGAACAGAAAGGTGGTAATGGCGCAACCGACTGAAAGGCTCAACCCCGAAATATTGATCAGTGAATTGCTCCAGTTTTTTCGGAGGGTTCTCAACCCTACTTTTAGATAATTACGGATCATGATTGTTTGGTTTAAAATTGTTGGTCTACGAAAATTTGACGGTCGGAGAAACCGGATCACATCCCAGTAAAATGCCCTATTAGCATACCCAACACCCTTTTCGCACACTCTTTGAGCAAATAGCTCATAGATATCTCCCTGTATGAATTCAAACAGGTCTTCCCGACAAAACCATTTCAGCAGCCGGTCGGGCCATTTGGGAGGTTTGTGGTCCATGGAATTCATGATAGATTAAAACCGGGGATCCGCTGATACAGGCTGTTCCGTAGCTGAATGGAATGCTCCAGAACCCGCTTGCCTTCGGCAGTGATGAAAAACAATTTCTTTCGCCTCCCTCCTCTTTCCGATGTTGCTCCACCGATCTCTGACCGGACAAACCCTTTCTTATGTAAGCGCTTCAATACCTCGTGAACCGCACTGATATTCACATTCCGCTGGGTTTCCTTTAGAATAGCGTCACGTATGGAAACACCATACGCCTCGTCTTTTAAGATCCCGATGATCAAAAGAACCAGTTCTTCAAACTCTCCGATATTTACCCCTTTTGAATGGCCCATTTCTTAAATATAGATTCTATACAAAAGTAAAAGTAATATATTTATTTCACTTTTGTATAAAAGGCCCTCTACTACCTGATAATCAATGCTTAACTTTACACTTGTTAGTATAAGAACGAAGCGTAGGACAAGATTTAAAATGTGAATACCAAATGCGTTTGTCTTATCTCAAGTATTTGTCTATATGAAAAAACAAGAATAATTTAACGCATGGACCAAGAAAAAGCCTACTCCTTGTTGAATCGTCAACTAACGGATATTCTAGCAACTGCCGAACGAATCATTAATGGAAACGACTCAGCTGAAGAGATAGAATCCTTTGCCAGGTACTCTCTTGAACTAAAGAAATATGTCAGCGAACGAATTGAAAATGAAGAATTCAAAAAGGCAGCTAACGAAATACCGGACATTAACTACAAACGAACTCAGATTCAGATTTGGCAGTATTTAATACTACCTGTCTGGTGGATCAACATTTATAAAGATTATCAGGCAAGACAAAAAACTAAGGAGGAAGTGAACCTAGTTCGAGGAAAGTTTGCAAGTCTTCAACTCTTAGCTAAAAGTCAATTGAATTAATAAAACTTATGAATGAATAGGGTTTTATTGGTCAGGATACTATGGTCGGATTGGGAAGCCACGAATTGTAAATTTAAAATGTGTGGCTCGTACCAGGGCCATTTATGATGAGATTAATTCTAACTGTACTTCTTTTAAACTCAATGGTGGTTCTTGCGCAAGAGCAACGAAGAGAAGAATGTCTTCCGGTACTTGACTCATTAACAAATCAAGTGGTTTATAGAATTACCGATGTACCTCCCAAAGTAAATGGAGGAATGATGTAATATGGAGCACATAATAGGAGTAATATTTATTATTGGAATTGTTGCACTGATTGCAACAGTTATCAAATATCCTAAAGATGTAGCCAGAGGAATTCTTGGCACTTTATTACTCCCCTTTAAACGAATTTGGGATTTTGTCCGATTAATACTATTTCCTTTCGAATTACTGATTCTGTTTATTGAAGATAAGCTAGGAGTGATTTACCTGACTAAACTTATTAATAGAGAAGCTTCAGGCACAAAACAGAAAACGAAGGAACGAAAACAGGTCAATTTCCAAAACTTCAAAAAGTACATAGTCGTAAATTCAACCTCCAAACAGATAGAGGATGAACTCAAAGAGGCTGATGAGTACTGTCCGGAGGTGAACATCGAACGACTAAACACCTCAAGAACTAACAAATACTCTGTGATAGAAACACCTGAGAACGGATTTTACGGTTACAACTTTTTGATCCAATGGCTAACAGACAATTTAAAAGGACATGAGATTGTTGGATTTGCCTCGAACGGACGAACAAAATTCATAACCATATCCAACACGAACGGAGATAACGACTTAATTGGGCGAACGAACACCGGAAAGAAATTTTGGGTAAGCCTGTATGATGATCTGGACGACAAACAGTTTTTGCGTTTTAACGATGAACTCGAAATGGACAGCAATTTGACAACAGAGTCTTTAGAGAAAATGGTAAAGAACGCCATATAACCGAGTAGACGACTCCACCAGCGATAGCTGATGGAGTGCCTCTTCCCTGTTGTTCTAAATGGAGTGTTTTTATTACGGTACGACGCATGGATCAGTAAAAACAGATTGCTCTTCTGATCCGGAAGCCCGGCTTTTACCGGCCACTTAATTCACTCAGCTTCTTTCCCCGGAGCGACTATAATATTTCTTGCGGTTCCGGGATTTCGGAGCTCCGTTTTGATTACTTCTTCTACCCCCACCATTATTCTTTGGTGCAGGCGCCACGTTCGGGTCGAAACCTTTGGTCGTTACACTTTGGATGTTTTGACTGGTCAGCTTCTCTATTCCCTTTAGGTAATCGATTTCGTCTCCGGCTACAAGCGATATGGCCACTCCGCTGGCTCCTGCTCTGCCCGTACGACCAATTCTGTGCACATAATCCTCAGCGATATTGGGCAGCTCGAAATTGACCACATATGGGAGCAAAGGAATATCCAGCCCTCGCGCTGCGATATCGGTGGCTACCAATACACGAACACTTCCATCCTTGAAACCGGCCAGGGCCCTTGTTCGGGCTCCCTGGTTTTTGTTCCCATGAATTTCAGCTGCCTTTAACCCGTTTTGGTTCAACTTTTTGCCCAGCTTATTGGCTCCATGCTTGGTTCGGGTGAAAATAAGCACCTGACTCCAATTACCATCGGCTATCAGCTTAATAATGGTATCATTTTTTTGCTCCTTGTTGACGAAAATGACCCGTTGATTGATCTTTTCGACCGTAGTGTTTTCCGGAGTTGCCTCTACTGAAACAGGATTATGAAGCATCTCCCGGGCCAGGCCTTTGATTTCTTTAGAGAAAGTAGCTGAAAACAAAAGGCTCTGGCGTTTTTGAGGGATAAGCTTGATGATCCTGTTGATGTCTCTCACAAACCCCATATCCAACATGCGGTCAGCTTCGTCTAACACCAGTATTTCCACTTTGTCTAAACTCAAAACGCCCTGACTCTGAAGGTCAAGCAGGCGGCCTGGTGTAGCAATCAAAATATCTACCCCCCGCCGTAGCGTCTTAATCTGAGGCCCTGCCCCCACTCCACCAAAGATCACGGTTGACCGGAGATGTAGAAACTGACCATAGCTGACCACATCCTCATGAACCTGAGCGGCCAGCTCTCGCGTAGGGGTCAGGATCAAAGCCCGAATATGCGGCTTGTTCTTCTGTGGACTCTCCGACAGAAGCTGCAGCATGGGGAGAGCAAAACCTGCCGTTTTACCCGTACCTGTTTGCGCGGAGGCAAGTATATCTTTTCTTTCTAAAACTCTTGGAATAACCTTTTCCTGTATAGGTGAAGGCCTAGTGTATCCCTTTTTGTTGACAGCATGCAACAGGGACTGGGACAGCCCTAATGATTCAAATGACATAAAGATTTTTTATTCCCAAAATCGGGAGTTTGCGATTGAGCGCTGGACGCACCCTGCCAGTCGTGTAGTCGATTAATTTGTTTGGCTGAATTCCGGATAAGAATTGGATATTCTCATCGAATGCGTACTGAATTCACGGCAAAGCTACATCTTTTTTATTTAATGGCTTGAAAAAAACGGAAAGTGGCTTTTGGTTGCACCGTGTCGTTTGCGGAAGGAATTTCGATTTTTGGCTTTAAAAGAGCATTTTGACCAGTACGATATTTTTTACTGATCCTTGATGACATAAGGTTGTCACTATAAGGAATACGTTTGTATCAAATAGGTAAAAATGACAAATGCAATTCACTGGTTTGGAATCCCGACATTCCGCAAGAGCAATGAGGTTCTATTAAGAAGTTTCAAGTAGAGATGGAAGCAATGCTTAAAAAGGAAATCGAAACATATTGTCCTAAGAGCCGAACAGATTGGCGAAAATGGTTAGAAAAAAATCATCGGTCAAAACAGTCTGTTTGGCTTGTTTGTTTTAAGTTATCAACAAAAGTTGCTTCTGTTAGCTGGAGTGAAGCAGTTGATGAAGCGCTTTGCTTTGGGTGGATAGATAGCACTAGAAAGACTATTGACCAGGAAAGGTATATGCAATATTTCAGCAGAAGAAAACCTGAGAGCACATGGTCAAAAATAAACAAAGAAAAAGTTGCCAAACTCATTCAAAACAACCTAATGACAAAAGCAGGTTTTGACAGCATAAAAACTGCTAAACAAAATGGGACATGGTCACTAATGGATGATATTGAAAAATTGATTATACCGGAGGATTTAAGAATTGCATTGAATAAAAATGAAAGGTCAATGCAATTTTTTCAGAGCCAGTCAAAGTCCATTAAAAAAGCCATGTTGCATTGGGTGGTAACTGCTAAAAGAATTGAAACAAGAAAGAAGAGAATTGCAGAAATAACACGATTGGCTGCCAAAGGAGTAAGACCAAATCAATTTAGATAAAAAAACGGCTTGCATTCGAGTAGATGGCCCCACCAGTGGTACTGATAGGATACGCCTCTGGTACGCCAGCCGACGAATGCTTACGACGAAGCTTTCGTAAAAGAAGATTTTTCCTCCCCTCCTGCGTCATCATCAGAATGACGGAAGGATTTAAAATGAGTTATTTCTGTCCTAACTATTGGGGTATCATCAATCCGTAGGCGTACTGACAAGGTCGCTATCAATACTGTCGGTTGTTTGATTCTAAAAAAATTACTTTTTTAGGCATTTATTGAGTTCATTGACTAATTTATAAACCAACGTAATCGGATTCTTATTTGCATGATTTTCCTCACTTTCATGCGATTGAGCAAGCTTTTGGGCATTAGCAATACCAGTCTCCATTCTTTCTAATAAAATACCATAAAGACTTTGCGATATTTCTTTTTTCTTGCCCTCCTTCTGGTAATTCCACCCAAAATGTTCACTTAGAATCTTATAGTATTCGTTCCTTGTAATAGCTACTTCTAGATATTGAAAATGTAAGATGAACCATAGTTCAAATGAATCATTCGAGTACGCAACTTTCAATTGATTCTGTTCTGCAATTTCCACTGCTCTATTAAAGTCCTCTGCCTCATTTGGTTGACCTTTCGCATCATAATCAAAAACACACCATATTTGACGATCCTGGTCATAATTTCTTTGTCCAGGAAGAAACTCGGTATCTGCTAGACGCTGAATAACTTCTTCGATTAATGCTGTTTTTGATCTACCAAGTCCAATTGCTTCCACTTTTGATTCGGTATTTACCGGAAAGCTTTTGAAGTACTCCGGCTCGGTATTCTCTCCTTCACAAAAGATTAAAAATATATTTCTTAATTCAAGTTCTTTGGTAGTTCTCCTTACGTTAGCCGTTCTGATTGCCCATGGTTTGTTCTTATCGGTTTTCTTAATGTATACCACTTTTGAATTCCGATTAATTCAACACTTTGTCAATATTTCCAAGGTATGGAATTGCCCCATACTTTCCCTTGATATAATCCTTTTCATAAGAAGCATCATTTCGTATCCCTTTGAAATCATATAATGAATAAAAACAGGTCTCGAACTTAGAATTCTTTTCAGCAAAATAGATTTGATCACGTCTTAATAAATCAGGATCTAAAAGATTTGTATCATGTGTAGTGAATACCAACTGAGCTCCCTTCTTATTCAAACTTGAATTAAACATTTCAACAATCTTCTTGGTCAAACTTGGGTGAAGCCTAGCGTCAAACTCATCCAATACTAAGGTCAGTCCATTGTTTAAAGCTCTTAGAATTGCTCCTGCGTAATTAAATATTTTTCGTGTACCTTCCGATTCGCTCCCATCCATAGGCATCCTAAATGTACCTGTAGGATTACCATTATCGTCAAATACTGGTCTTTTGGATAGAATTAGTTTTTCAATTCTTTTTTCCTGATCTAACTCAATTTCCTCTTCAGATATATCATCAATCCCAAAGTCTGCAACATTTAAAAGTTCAAGAATCTTGTTCTTAAGACTCTCAATTTTCATCATACCTAATGTTACTGTTCTTAAACCAAAATCAGTAACTCCTCCACTAATGGCAATATTCTCAACAAAATAGTCCTTAATTCCTTTGCTAATAGTACCATTGAAAGTTTTTACAACATTTAGAAAAAGGTTTTGAGGGATAGTTTTATCTTCTAGATCTTTACCTTCTTTAAATTGATTTATGTTTATCTGAATCTTATCTAAATCTCTTTTAAAATAGTAAACTTCTTTTTTTTCTGCTAGTCCAAACAACCATTCGCTAACAATTCTCTCTTGATTAAATTCAAACCCATATCTATATTTTTTACCATTTTGAATGAATTGAATTTGAAAATATGTTGGATCTCCAATAGAATTTTCATTTAATGCAAATGGATCATATAGAGTTTCCAAAAGCTTTTCATCTTTCATCAAATCCCTTGTAACAACTAGCATATGAATCATTGCTAATATCATATTACTCTTGCCACTTCCATTAGCTCCATAAATAGCAGCGCATTTCAACAAATTCAATTCGTTAGAATACTGAATTGTGTTAGAATGATCAATGTTCTGATTTCTTGATTTAAGAGGTGCTGCTACCAAGCTTAAAGTTTGTAGCTCTCGAATTGATCTGAAGTTTTTAACACTAAATTCTATTAGCATTACTTTAAAATTTGTGGTTTTTTCTCAAATATATAATTTAATATATTACATTGTACTATTTATTAATAATAATAATAATACTTCTTTTAAATAAATCTTTACTTAAATCATACATTCCATAACTACTGACGTTTAATCCCATGTAAGACCCACAGGTTCGGAACATTTCATCCCTCATAACCTCCATCACCCATAATAAGGACTGATCATCAAATAAACCAGCACTCCGGTGATGGACACATACAGCCAGACGGGGAGTGTAAGTTTAACCACCCGCTTGTGACGATCGATCTGACCGGATAGCGCAAAGTAGAATGCAAACAGGACAAAAGGCACTACTACCACAGAAAGTGCAATATGTGAAAGCAGCGTAAAAAGGTAGATCGTTCGCATGGTCCCCACAGCATCTTTCTCAGCCAGGTTGAGCACACCATCATGATCCGCATCACCAAAGATCGTAGAAGGACTGGAGGCATGGTAAATGATATAAGAAATCAGAAAAAAAGCTCCCAGGATCAGTGATAGCGTCATCAGGTTACGGTGTACTGTTATCTTCTTCATCCGGATAGCGATAAAAGCCAGAACCAGTAGTACCGTAGTAGTGGAGTTAAGGATAGCATTCAGAAACGGAAGGGACTTTACCCAGCTATCCTGATCCACAGAGAAGTTAAGCGGCACAAAAAGCAGCAGAGCCACTGTGAGCGGGACCACTATGGATATGCTAATAATGAACCGCAGGTAAGATTTACTGGCCTTTATCTGACTCATCCTGGTTATTAAGAATGTAAATGTCTATTTCAGCTAACAATCGATCGATCTCCTCGCGGGAAACAGTAAACTGTCCCCTCACCCATCCCCCGGCATCTACCAGATAGATATCATAAGAGACTTCACAGTTGTCAACCTTCGCAAGCGTGATAAGGTTTTGGCTTTGAAGCTTGCTCTCCACCCGTTTCCATTGATTGGGGAAATCAGCAAATGCTGCCTCTTTGATCGCCAGTGCAGGAGATGTAATGGTCCTGCAGGTTTGATCCCACTTTTCCAGCTTTGGCAAGGCAAACTGGTTTTCCCCAAAAGCCTGTAAAAAAAGGTACCAGGCTACCGGCAGTCCAAAAACCACGATAAAAAAAAGAACAACTAAAACCTTCCTTTTCATCTGAATAGTTGATACGCCTTCCGGCAAAAAAAAATCATGCCCGTAGTGAGCATGATTTTTATAATTTTTTAATGCGAATTAATGCAAAACATCATAGATCGCTGAGCCCTGGTACATCAGGATAAAGATCAGAAACGCTATGAAGATCACCGGCAATAAAATTGACCAGATCAGCGACTTTCGCTCATGACTCAGGTGCATAAACTCTCCTACTATGTAAAATGCTTTTACGATCGTCAAGGCAATGAAGATAAACGTTTTCAGTGCACTGGCTTCCATGGTAAAGGCAAAAACGAACTCAATAGCTGTCACAGCCAAAAGGATCAGCATTACCTTCCATATCCCCCAGATCTTTGCCTTATCGGCCGGTTTCGGTTGTACTATATTTTCATCCATTATTTCTAGATATTTTTAATTAAACCAAATAAAAGAAGGTAAAGACAAACACCCATACCAGGTCTACAAAGTGCCAGTACAACCCTACTTTCTCCACCATCTCGTAGTGTCCTCTTCGTTCCATAACGCCTACGGTCACCTGGTAAAAGATCGCAAAGTTTATCAGTACCCCGCTAAATACGTGGAAACCATGAAACCCGGTGATAAAGAAAAACAATGCAGCAAAGTTTGGCGGACCATATTGGTTTTGAGACAGGCTGGCTCCCTGCAACATATTGCTTCCCACATTGCTGGAAAGATCTGCTCCGATAATAAAGTGCGTCCATTCCCATGCCTGACACCCAAGGAAGGTCAACCCTCCCAGGATCGTCCACAGCATCCATTTTTCAACGGCTTTTTTATCCATCCTGTGTCCCGCTTCCACAGCAAGCACCATGGTGACACTACTGAGAATGAGGATAAAGGTCATGATACCTACAAACACCAATGGCGCATGAAAACCATGCATGAATGGCACAGCTTCAAATACCATCTCAGGAATAGGCCAGTATTCCTGTGAAAACGCAAAGTCCTCAATTGCGCCTTCATAAGCCGGATGACTGTACCTGATTAATCCATAGGTGATCAAAAGTGCGGAGAAAGTAAATGCATCGGAAAGCAGGAAGAACCACATCATCAGCTTACCATAGCTCGCCTTCATGGGCTCTACTCCACCACCCCAGGCATTGGATTTACTTTCATCGACTACTACTGCAGTGTTTGCCATTGTGAAATAGGTCTAATTGTTGAAGATTAAAAATAAGTATAAATACAACCAAAGTCCACCCAGAAAATGCCAATAAGTAGTGGCCATTTCCATCTGAGCCATGCTCCTGGAGTGAACCTTGTATTTAAATGCGTTTACCAAAACAATCGCTAAGAAAATAACTCCACCGATCAAATGCAAAGCATGGAGCCCGGTAAAGATGTAAATAAATGATCCGGCAGGATTTCCTACAAAAAAGACATCCTGATTTACCAGCTGATTCCAGGACATGTACTGCCCCACTACAAAAGCCAGCGCCAAAACACCCGTTATAGCCAGTCCAATGCGGATGCTCGCCAGGTTATTTCGTTTAGCTGATATATAAGCGAAGTGCATCGAAATACTGCTTAGAATAATCAGCACCGATGTGACATTAAAAAGCGAAGGAAAATCAATGATCAACCAATCACCCTCTGCTTTCTTTACAATGTATGCGCTTGTCAATGAGGCGAAGATCATCGTCACGGAGATGATAAACAGCCACAATGCAAATTTTTTGGGGTGCATGGACCGCACTCTCACATTTCCTCCTACCGGTATATCTGCTGACTTGTCCATAGTTTTAGATCTTATCAATTAAATATGCGATCTGTACGATCGGCAAGTAAATAAATGAACCAAACATGATCTTTAATGCCGACTTTCTTGAATAATCTTTCATCAGCGAAAATGTTTGACTCAAAAACAATACGCCACAAAGCGTGACAATCACCCCACTTGTAATTCCCACTAAACCAAAATACGTTGGTAACAAACCCAACGGAAGCAGAAACAGCGTATAGATCATGATATTGATTGCGGTGTTGAGGTCTTGCTTTCCACCCCCTGGTAATAACTTAAATCCTGCTCGCTTATAGTCTTCATCCGCCACCCAGGCAATGGCCCAGAAATGAGGAAACTGCCAGATAAATTGTATCCCGAAAATGATCAACGCCTCATGGCTGATGGTACCTGTTGCAGCTACCCAGCCTAGCAACGGAGGTAATGCTCCGGGAATAGCTCCCACAAAGACGGCTACAGGCCCCACACGTTTCAGTGGTGTATAAACAAACGAGTAAAGAACCATGGACACCGCTGCGAGAATTACAGTCAGGGGATTTGCCTGCCATACCAGGATCCCGAAACCTACAAGAGTACATAAGATAGCAAACTGTACAGCTTCATTTACAGACAGCCGACCAGTAGGCAGCGGACGATTTTGCGTCCTGGTCATCAGCTTATCCAGGTCCTTTTCGATAATCTGATTGATAACAATAGAGGCTCCTGAAATAAAAAAGCCACCGACTACCAATGCCGTGAAATGAAACCAGTTGATCACGCCCTGATGCCCCAGTAAATAGCCAAACCCGCAGGAAAAAGCTACCAGGAAAGATAACCTGAACTTGAGTAGCTCATAGAAACTTCTTGCTTTCTGCAGTGTGGAAATACTTTGGGTTTCAATGTATGCCATCTAAGCGCTTAACCGATTAAAATTTGACCACAAAAATAAGTAAAATATCACTCCAAAGGCTATAGTACCCAGAAACAAATGGCTGGGTTGAGCAAATGCCGGGAAGGAAAAATAAGCCATAATTGCCCCGAGGAGCACCTCAGCTATTAAAACTCCCACTAAGGCATAAAGCAAAACAGATTTAACTCCGGCTCTATAATTTTTATAAAAGATCCAGCCAATAATCGCCGCGATCACCAGGGAATAGGATCGGTGAACATAAAAAAGCATACCTAACTCCTCTATCCAGTTACTCCTGGCTACACCACTTGCATGGATCATATCTATTTGTTCGCGGATCTGTGTCCCAAAGATCACCTGTATGGTAAAAAGGACCAGTAATGCACTTATCCAGTTTTTAGCCCTCATCAATTGAGCAGGTTTATCCTGCATCATATATTGCTGGATTAATAAAACAGCCACCAACAGTAAAGCCAGGATCATATGGAAACTAATAAAGCCGGGAAGCAAATTGGTCGATACCACCAGTGAGCCCACCCATCCCTGAAAGACCACCAGAACAAAACCAATAACTCCCAGGATAGGTATCCACCGGGATGATTTCCTGTAACTAAAAGAAAAAACCATATTCAGTATGATCAGAAAGCCGATCAGCACCCCCACCAGACGGTTGATGTATTCCACCCATGCTTTCTGCGCATCAAAGGTCGTGGTTTTCAAAATGGAGGGGTCTTGAGATACCCTGGCAGCCAGCTGATCAAACCCAAATGCATTTAAGGTATTGGCTAACCTCCGGTTCTTCTCAACTCTCACCTTTACATACATCTCTTCGTAATTATCAGGAAGATCT
Source organism: Marinoscillum sp. HNIBRBA16962 (assembly GCF_057801515.1). NCBI lineage: Bacteria > Pseudomonadati > Bacteroidota > Cytophagia > Cytophagales > Reichenbachiellaceae > Marinoscillum > Marinoscillum sp. HNIBRBA16962. Next base: position 3,211,307 of record NZ_CM173603.1, read on the forward strand.
GCAGTACTGGCAGGAGGCACATACGACCCGAAACACTTTGGCCAGTCCGGGCATCCCATCCCGGCTCCCATACTACGAACAATGCCGCCCACAAGGATTAAAAAGTAGACGGCACTGATCGTATAGAAATTAAACCGGTTGGCTGGTTTTTTATTTAACATTGGCTTTCTCCGCACCACTCACATCTTCACTCTTAGCCTGCTCTGCTTCATGCGGAAGATTTGACTCAGGCGTATGGCTGTATGGTACGTTCTGAGGAATAAAATCCTTCTCAGCACCCGGCTTGGAATAATCGTAAGCCCACCGGTATACTTTTGGAATGGCTCCCGGCCAGTTTCCGTGTCCGGGGTTTCTTGGAGTAGTCCACTCCAGAGTTGTTGAACCCCAAGGGTTAGCAGGCGCTTTCCTTCCTCTGTACATGCTGTAAAAGAAGTTAAACAGGAAGATAAACTGTGCGCCAAACGTAATGATAGCAGCGACGCTCACGAAGGTGTTCAGGTCTGTAAACGCGCTGAATGCATCAAAACTGGTAAACGAATAATATCTTCTTGGAAATCCTGCAATACCAATATAGTGTAATGGGAAAAATACGAGGTATACTCCAACGAATGTCAGCCAGAAATGAAGTGACCCCAGCCTTTGATCCATCATTCGGCCAAACATTTTCGGGAACCAGTGATAAACACCGGCCATCAGGCCGAAAAATGAAGCACTACCCATCACCAGGTGAAAGTGAGCTACCACAAAATAGGTATCGTGTAAGTTGATATCCACTGCGGAATTTCCCAGGAAAAGCCCTGTCAAACCTCCGGAAATAAAGAAGGATACCAACCCGATAGAAAACAGCATTGCAGGAGTAAACACAATATTTCCTCTCCACAATGTCGTGATATAGTTAAATGCTTTTACTGCTGAAGGAACCGCAATGATCAATGTCAGGAACATAAAGATAGATCCCAGGAATGGGTTCATCCCTGTCACAAACATGTGGTGTGCCCATACAATAAAGGACAGGAATCCAATAGCAAGCATGGACCCGATCATCGCCCGGTAGCCAAAGATTGGTTTACGCGAATTGGTGGCAATAATCTCAGAAGTGATCCCTAATGCAGGCAAGATCACGATATACACCTCCGGGTGTCCGAGGAACCAGAAAAGGTGCTGATAAAGGATAGGGCTACCACCCAGGTGCGGCAGGGCCTCACCCCCAATATAAATATCTGATAAATAGAAACTCGTCCCGAAAGAACGATCAAAAACCAACAACAAAGCGGCAGAGAACAGTACCGGGAACGAAAGCAACCCTAAGATCGCAGTAATAAAGAATGCCCATATGGTCAAAGGCAGCCTTGAAAAGGACATACCCTCAGTACGTAGGTTGATAATCGTCGTGATGTAATTGATACCTCCCAGCAACGTGGAAGCTATGAAAAACACCATGGAAACCAACCACAGCGTCATACCCAGTCCGGATCCCAAAATAGCTTGTGGCAAGGCGCTTAACGGAGGATAAACAGTCCAGCCACCACCTGCAGGTCCGGTTTCAATGAATAGCGAAATAAACATGACCACACTGGACAAAAAGAAGAACCAATATGAAAGCATATTCATAAAACCTGAGGCCATATCACGAGCCCCTATCTGTAACGGAATAAGGAAGTTACTGAACGTACCACTGAGCCCGGCAGTCAGTACAAAGAATACCATGATGGTACCATGCATCGTTACCAGGGCAAGATAAAACTCAGCATCAAGTTTTCCCGCCTCGGTGATCCACTTACCCAAAACAGGCCGCAACCACTCCAGCTGCATGTCCGGAAAACCGAGCTGTAAACGGAAAATAATAGATAAAGCACCTCCGATGATTGCCCAGAAAATACCAGTGATCAAAAACTGCTTGGCAATCGTTTTGTGATCCGTGGAGAAAATATATTTTGAAATGAAGCTTTGGTGGTGGTCGTGATCGTGATCACCGTGTGCTAAATCTCCCTGTACATGAATGTCTGCTACTGACATATTTCTAATTCGTTTATTTACTGCTGCTTACAACTGAATTTCCAACTGGCTCTACTTCTTCATCATTGTCAATGCCTGAAGCTATACGAGCTACTTCTTTTAGATCCTCCGGAACCTGTGACAGGTAATCAGGATTTTGTTTTAACCACGCGTCCTGAGATTTGTACCATTTTTCATACTCCTCAGGTTCATCTACTACGATAATCGCTTTCATACCATAGTGTGACTTACCGCATATCTTATTACAAACCAACTCATAGTTAAAGTCAGGGTTGCCGGTTTCCTCACGCATTTCAGCTGTAGTTTTAGTCGGTACAAACCAAAAGCGGGTCGGCATACCAGGTACAGCATTCATCTGGAGTCTGAAGTGTGGTTGATAAACACTGTGGATCACGTCCCTGGAGCGGATCTTAAGCAATACAGGCTTACCCTTGGGAACATGTAGCTGTATGGATTGAAAATCATCAAATGAGGCCTTATCAGTAAAATCAATTCCCATTTGATTGGTCACGTCGATCTTTCTGAAGTCAGAATCACCCAGCTGGTTATCGACGTTTCCCGGATACCTGAATGCCCAGGCATATTGATAGCCCATTATCTCGATCACTTCAGCATCTTCAGGTGCAGGACCTGTGATATCTGTCCATGCTTTCCATCCTGAAATGATCAGAACAGCGAGGACTACTGCAGGTACAGCTGTCCAGATAACTTCAAGCTTATTATTGTGTGGATAGAAATCCGCTTTTCTACCTTCCCTGTGCTGATACTTGTACGAAAACCAAAAGAGGAATATTTGTGTCACTATAAACACAAAGCAGGTGATCCCCATGGTAATCCAAAATAAGCGATCAGTTACTACACCATGCTCTGAAGCCAAAGGCTGAGTATAGTCATCATTCAGCCCTCCGAAAGAATAGTAGAAAAAACCTATTATCCCTGCTGCCAGAAAAGCAAGCATCAGAGCGGCGTTCAATTTATTAGTAGATGGAGCAGGCTTTTTATCATCCCCTCTGATAACTCCCACCAAAGTAGTCACCCTGAAAACAGAGATCAGAATGGCCACCACTAAAATTACTGCTAATACTATGATAAAATTCAACATATCGAATTCGTTAATCGCTTATTAAATATGATGATGCAAACTTTCTTTCAACATCGGGTGATTCTTAGCAAACAGAGGAGCTTTGGCAAGCTGTGTCAATACCACAAACATAAATGCTCCTGAGAAAATGAACATAATGCCCAGCTCTAATACTCCAAACCCTCCATTCTCCTTAAGTGTACCCGGTGTGATCATCAGGTAGAAATCCAACCAGTGACCGATGATCACCATTGGTGCAACCACTTTGATAATTCTAGCATGTCGCTTGGCATCTCTGGTCATTAAAATCAAAAATGGAAGGAAAAAGTTTACAATAAGATTCAGATAAAACAATGGCGCATAGTGGCTGTTTTTCCATCGCTCCACGAAGTACACCGTTTCTTCAGGAATATTGGCATAATAGATTAGAAGAAACTGAGAAAACCAGATATATGTCCAGAAGATGCTGAATGCAAAAATGAACTTTCCTAAATCGTGAATATGGTTGGAGTTGACAATAGATAAATATCCTTTGTCTTTAAGCAACACAACGATCAGCGCTATGAGCGCAAGACCCGCTACCCACCAGCTGGCAAAGTTGTACCACCCAAACATGGTGCTAAACCAGTGTGCATCTATAGACATCACCCAGTCCCAGGCCGACATGGAAGATGATACGGCAAAGAAGACAATGAAAATAGCCGAAAGGCTTCTCATTTTGTACCACTTCTGCTCTCCGCCATCCACGTCTTCTTCCAGGGCTGCTTTCTTAAGTTTTAAGAAAAGAATATACCACACGGCAAAGAAGATAACCATTCTGGCCAGGAAGAATACCGGAAAGGTTCCTCCTTCCATAGGCCAGAAGAAATACGCCGCTTTATGTTTTATGATCGCGTCACCTCCCTCTTCAACGGGAAGGTATAGATCATGATGTGTCCAGTGAAAAAGATCGTGCCCGGCAATAAAGTATAGCGCCAGCATCAGAATACCGGCAAAAGGAATCCACGCGCCAAATGCAAGCGGAATTCGCTTAATACCCGCAGACCACCCGGCCTGAGCTGCATACTGAATCGCAAAGAATAAAACTCCTATAAGAGCAATCCCTGCAAAAAACACATTATTGATCCAAAGATTAGCAAATAACCGTTGTGTCCAGTGAAAGGCATGACCTTCTCCACCTCCGTGACCTGCTTCGTGATGGCCACCCATAGTCAGTGCGACAATCCCAATAATGGTAAGCAACACTCCTACGGCTAAGAATATGAAAAGATTCTTTTTGGCTTTTGCTGTAAATTCAAATTTTTCCTCTACCATATCTAAAATGGATAAAAATCAGTTTTTTATTGTTTTTGCAGAGTCTGTACATAACTAACGATCTTCCAACGGTCGTCCACGCTGATCTGAGACCCGTGTGCTCCCATTCGACCTTTACCATTAGTTATTACCCAAAATATATGTCCGGCTTTTTTATCTTTTACTGTGGCTGAAGTGTAAGCTGTCACACCTTTGTATACCTGCCCTACTTTACCGTCTCCCATGCCTTTGTCTCCATGACAGTGGATACAAAATCGATCATAAAGCGCCTTACCTTCTTTCAAAACACCCTCATCTCCTTCATAAGGATTAGCAAGCCGCTCTTCGGCAGTAGCATAATCAGTCGGTGCTATACCATTTCCATCAATGTATTCTCCACGTTTGATCGTACCTTCTACGGGCTCCAGCATCGTCATTTTGAAGGGGTTATATGGATTAGAGTTATAAAACTCTCCATGCTCATCTTCAGGGTTAGAGTCAAGCCAGGTTCCTGCACTTTCATCCTGAATCTGAGAAAGTGGTTCATAAGGGGTAGAGTGATACATTTGAGGAGCATACTCAACTCCGGTATCATCTACTCCTGCAGTACAGCCTGCCAAACCTGCTATAATGAGACCTAAAACGGTTATTTTAAGGTTATTTTTCAACATTATCATCAAAGCGTTTTCTTATTTACCTCAGAAGCTCCGTTGTCTTTTAAAAGCCTGGTGATTTCAGCTTCTTTGAGTGTGTTTTTTCCTAAATCTACAGCAACGATATGCTTATCATCCGTAATCCTTTTATCAAATAGCTTAGGCTTACCCCATGGCTTCAGGTTACTGATGACAAAGAAGGTTCCAACCATCCCAAATGAGGCCAGAAGTACCGTCAGCTCAAAAGTAACCGGAATAAATGATGGTATCGGAGCGTAATCCTTTCCTCCGATGATCATTGGCCAGTCCACAGACATCATCCCAAGCTGCATAGTCAATGCCAGCGAAGTACCGAGCAGCCCGAATAGAAAGGCAACTATGGAAAGTCGGGACCTTCTGTATCCCAAAGCGTCTTCTATTCCATGTACCGGAAAAGGTGAATAAACTTCATGTATCTTGACGCCTCCTTCTCTTACCTTCTTGATTGCATCCAGAAGCACATCCTCGTCTTCGTAGACACCTGTTAAGTAATTGCTTTCTTCAGCCATTATCCTTTACTTTTTTCGCCTGTAGCTTTAATAATACTTTTTACCTCGGCCATGTTGATCACCGGGAAAAACTTCGCAAAAAGGAAGAAGGCGGTGAAGAACAAACCGAATGTGAACAGATACACTCCCATATCATAGGCCGTAGGGTAAAACATAGCCCAACTAGAAGGAAGAAAATCTCTGTGGAGCGAAGTAACAATGATCACAAATCGCTCAAACCACATTCCAATATTCACAATGATTGACAGCACAAAAGTTGCCGCAATATTGGTTCGTATCTTTTTAAACCAGAATAACTGTGGTGAAATCACATTACAGGTCATCATGGACCAGTAAGCCCACCAGTAAGGTCCTGTAGCCCGGTTATAGAAGGCATAAAATTCAGGTTCAACACCGGAATACCAGGCTATGAAAAACTCTGTGATATAGGCTACACCTACTATCGATCCGGTAATGATGATCACGATGTTCATCAACTCTATGTGTTGGATCGTAATGTAATCTTCCAGTTTATAGACTTTTCGGGTAACGATCAGAAGTGTAAGCACCATAGCAAACCCTGAAAAGATCGCTCCTGCAACGAAGTATGGAGGGAAAATGGTGGTATGCCATCCGGGAATCACCGATGTAGCAAAGTCAAACGATACGATCGTATGTACTGAGAGCACAAGTGGTGTAGCCAAACCTGCCAAAACCAGCGCTACCGTTTCGTATCTTGACCAGGTCTTTGCAGCGCCATCCCAACCGAAACTTAAAGCTCCGTATATAGCTCTTGAAATTTTATTGGTTGCTCTGTCACGAATGGTAGCAAAATCCGGGATCAACCCAATATACCAGAAAACCAATGATACCGAGAAGTAGGTAGAGATAGCAAACACATCCCAAAGAAGCGGAGAGTTAAAATTCACCCAAAGGGAACCAAACGTATTAGGAAGTGGAAGTGCCCAGTAAAACCCAAGCCAGGGACGTCCCATGTGAAGTACCGGGAACATCGCTGCGCAAATCACGGCGAAAATGGTCATGGCCTCAGCTGCGCGGTTGATAGACATTCTCCATCGCTGACGAAAAAGTAAAAGAATGGCGGAGATCAAAGTACCTGCGTGACCGATACCTACCCACCATACGAAGTTGGTGATATCCCATGCCCAGCCTACGGTTTTATTCAGTCCCCACATGCCTATACCATCCCACAGCGTCATTGCCACAGCGTAACCGCCTATAGCAAAAGCTCCCAGGGAAACAGCCATGGCAAGTAACCAGGACCTGGCGGGTTTTTCTTCTACTCTACCTGCAATATCTTCAGTAACATCATGGACGGTCTTCCCGCCAGTTACCAAAGGTTCTCTAATTGCTGATTCTGCTATCATGCTTTATCTTAATTCAGATTTATAATTAAGCGTTTTCTGCTTCTTCGTCTTTATTTCTAACCTTGGTTAAATACCACACATTTGGCATTACTCTAAGCTCTTCAAGTACGTGGTATGCTCTTGGCTCACGTGCTTCAACCATCTTCTCTTCCTGCTTGATATCAAGCATTTGAGAAATTCGGCTGTTTGGATCCTTCATGTCTCCAAATACCAATGCTTCTGATGGACATGCACTCGCACAAGCGGTATTTACCTCGCCATCCTGTGGCCTTCTGCCTTCACGCTTAGCCTCAAGCTTACCTGCCTGAATTCGCTGAACACAGAAAGTACATTTCTCCATCACACCGCGAGCTCTCACGGTTACGTCAGGATTAAGCACCATCTTGCCAAGATCATTGTTCATGGCCGTGTTATTGGCAAACTTGGCATTGTCATGATATTTAAACCAGTTGAATCTTCGAACTTTATAAGGACAGTTGTTAGCACAATACCGGGTACCGATACACCTGTTGTAAGTCATTTGATTAAGTCCCTCTGAGCTGTGAGTAGTGGCAGCCACCGGACATACCGTTTCGCACGGGGCATTATTACACTGCTGACACATCATTGGTTGGAAGGTAACCTCCGGATTTTCTGCAGCTTTTTCCATCGCCCTTCGCCCATCAGCTTCAGTAGCAGACGAACTATAGTACCGGTCGATTCGGATCCAGTGCATCTCCCTGCGGTTCAGCACTTCTTCTTTTCCGACAACCGGAATATTATTTTCAGTCTGGCAGGCTATCGTACATGATCCGCAACCTGTACAGGAGTTGAGGTCGATCATCATTCCCCAATGGTGATTAGGGTACTCATGTCCTTTCCAGAGCGAAATAGCGTTAGGCCTTTTGTATCCCTCAGCAGTAGCAATCTTAGGGAAATGACGTCCTGCCTGCGGATCTTTCTGGTATTTATTTAATACAGTTTCCTGGATAACCGTCTCACGCCCCATGTAGGTCTGACTGGTTTGTGTCTGGGCGATTTTATATGAGTTTCCGGTAGGCTCCACTGAAACACCTGATGTCACAGTGTACTTCACAGACCCATTAGTAAATGATGCAAAAGGATAGGCGTTAACCCCCAACCCATCAGCTACTTTACCTGCACTACTTCTACCATACCCTAAAGCTAAACCAATGGTACCTTCAGCCTGACCTGGTTGGGCCAGGACCGGAACTTCTACAGTCTTCCCATTAGCAGTAAAGTTCACGGTTTGAGTGCTCATGTCACCAAACTCAATACCTAAGTCTTTTGCCATTTTAGGAGAGACCGTCAGGTAGTTATCCCAGGTTGCCTTGGTAATAGGATCAGGCATCTCCTGTAGCCATGGGTTGTTAGCCTGTGTGCCATCTCCCACACTGCTATTCATGTAAAGCACTAATTCATAGTCACCACCGCCTTTTGGTAAAGCGGAAGCAGCTGATGCCACATCTACCGCAGGTCTGGCTGCTTCTGCATCAACAGTTACTTCAAAGACACCATCCTGCAGGCATTTATCCCAGAAAGCGTTGAAGTTGAAGTACTCTGCAGTATTGGCCAGAGAAAAAACCTTCTCGTTCCAGTTGGCTTTCACAAAATCGTAATAAGGAGTGTTGTTTCCCGCCCATTTCAGGAAAGACTGCTGCGCCTGACGGGTGTTGAAAATATTTCTTATCGCAGGTTGAGAAAGGCTGTAATATCCGGTCACCGGCTCAAAATCATTCCATGACTCAAGATAATGATGATCAGGCGCCTGGTATTTCGCTAAAGAAGCTGTTTCATCCTTCCTGTCTGAAGTAGACAGAGCAAATTTAGCTTTGCTTAAACCTGCCTGGATCTGATCCCCAAGTGGATGATCATACACGGGGTTGCAGTTATAGAAGATCACTCCTCCTACCGAACCGGCATTTAATTTTTTAACAAAATCAGCAAACTGCGCATCATCTCCTTTTCTGATATTGACGCTTTTGCTGGTATCTATGGTATGGCCAAAACTTCCCAGCAGATCATTGATAGCAATGACAAGCAATTGAATGTTTGTGTCATTGGATCCGCTCAACACAATAGCTTTTCCCTGAGATTTAGCCAGGTCATTTGCCGCTTTTACCAGGTAAGCGTCATCTTCTACAGCAGGAGCATTTACAGTAGGCGCTCCGGATTTTTTAGCCAGTAAATTGTAGAGATTAGCTATGTAAGCGCCTTCCTGAGAAGGTTTGATCGGCGTTCGGTAGTCTGCATTTGCCCCGGTCAGAGAAAGGTTAGACTCAAAGGCATAGAGCCTGGACATGTCTTTTTTCCTGGCATTCAGTTTCCTGGTAGCAGCGTATTGTTTTGCTACGCCGGTCTGATTGGGCCAGTTACCAAGAAAGTCGGCTCCAAAAGAAACAATGGTCTTAGCTCCGGAAAAATCATACCAGGGCATCATTCGGCTTCCAAAAGCCTGCTCGTGAGCTGTAAGTAAGCCACTAAATGAATACTGATCGTAAGCTACGTGAGTGGCGTTATATCTTGCTTTAAAGGCATCAATGGCAGCAAGAGTAGATGGAGATGCTACAGAATTACTAACAATCGTTACATTCCCTGCTGCTGCCAGGTCCTGCATCACTGCAGCATCCAGCTCCTCCCAGCTGGCTGTAGACCCTTCAATCTGAGGATTTTTCAATCGCTCCTGATCGTATAGTGAAAGAACTGAAGCTTCTACCTGGGCAGATGTTCCACCACCACTGACACTGGATAGTTTGTTTCCGGAAACTTTGATTGGCCGCCCTTCCCGGGTTTTAACAACTACACTGCAGTAATCACTGCCATTTACAAAAGTAGAAGCGTAGTAGTTTGGTAAAGTAGGATCTACTTCTACCGGTTTCTTTACATAAGGAATGGCTTTTTTGATAGGTGTTTCGCAAGCAGCCAGAGAAGCAGCTGCAATACCAAATCCCATCATTTTAAGAAAATCCCGACGGGTAGACTCGCCATTTTCTCCTGATGAAATTGGCAGGTACTCAGGGAATTCCTTGTTCGCTCTGTTTTTGAAATCAGGCTTGTTTTCAAGCTGCTCTAATCCTTTCCAGTATTTTTTAGTTCCTTTCATATTGGACTATATTCCTTTTCAAGTTAGATTAATAGTGACATTTTGAACATTCCAGCCCGCCTATATCCTCGACCTTGAGCGGTTCCTTACTGTGCTCAGCATGCAACTCGACCAACCTGGTATAATATTCGTTTCCTTTTGTATTTATTTCAGTTTCTCTGTGGCAATTGATACACCATCCCATTGTCAAAGTGGAATATTGATAAACTACATCCATTTCTTCTATAGGACCGTGACACGTCTGACACTCCAGTCCACCTACTTCCACGTGCTGAGAGTGATTAAAATAAGCCAGATCAGGTAAGTTATGCACTCTCACCCATTCGATAGGTTTGGTGTTGTTTCCGTATTTCCCGGTAGACGGATCGTAATCAATCGCATCGTAAATCTTTTGGATCTCAGCAGACACTCCGGATGCTCCTCCTACGTTTTGGATACCAGCATGACAGTTCATGCAGATATTAGGCGATGGAATATTCGCTGCTTTAGATTTCCTGACACCAGTATGACAGTAGTTACAATCAATTTGGTACTGTCCGGCATGTAGCTTATGTGAAAAGGCAATCGGCTGAGTGGGTTGATACCCTTGTTGTACACCTATAGTAAATGCTCCATCTATCAGGGTTTTCAGCAGTAATGCTACGAAGATGAAAATCACCGTACCGATCACAAAATCGCTTTTTAAAATTTTGGCAACGTCTGTTTTCTGATTGACAATCTCCGCATCATCCTCATCAAGATCTTTTTGTTCTCTTATATACTTGGTAAGAACGGATACAATCAATCCCAGCACCACCAGAATCAGTACAAGTACGACAATGAGGACAATCAATACTGCCGTTAAATAACCTGATGGAATACTATCAGACGCCGGTTGACCTGCCGCCACTTCTTCTCCAGCTGTGGCTTCTGTGGTTGCCGAAGCAGGTTCTTTTTCTGACTCCACTTTAATATACGCAAGAATCGAGGTGATTTCTTCATCTGAAAAAGGATAAGACGCCATCACTGTCTGATTGTATTCTTCAAACAAGGCTACCGCAGTTTCATCCCCGCTTTGTATCAGTTTTTGTGAGTTCTTAATCCAGGAAATCAACCAATCCTTTTCCCTTCGCTGGTGTACATCTTTCAAAGCCGGACCAATGATCTGATCATGGATAGCATGACACTGCGTACAGTTTGCCTGAAAAAGGCTTTTTCCAGCAGAAACTAAAGCTTCGTCGGTGGGTATGCCATCCTCAGCATCCTGGGCGTAAGTGAAAAATGATAAAGTAAGAGAGAAGAAATAAATGATCGCTATTAAGACAAATCTAGGTGCTATGGACATGGATTGTTTATTTGTCAACATGTATTTTCTACCGTTCTGAAATCAAACGGGTACAAATGTAATACCGTGGGTACGTATTTCAAAGACCCTTTTGCAACCCAAATTTGGCATTTACGTATGTGGATAACTTAGACTGATTAAAATCACTGAATATCAATGATTTAAGTCATTTTATGATTCAAAAAAAGTGCTATTTAGAATCATTATAAATAATCTGGCTAAAGATTGCTTCTAAAAGAATCTATTCAACAATTTTATCGATGTAGTTTGAGTTGAGCAGACCCAGCGCACCCATGTATTTAAGTTTAAACTTCACCCAGTCCCCAACTCTGTAATTTCCTTTGGTACTGCCCAGGTCAATGACGATCATATCTGAGCTTGCTCCGGATACTTCTACATGCTTATCTACCGGGATCAGGAAGTCGGTGGAGATGTCTAACAGCCCCAGGTCCAAAATGGCTCTGTAGCTGGTTTTTCCATAATCGCTTTCGTCTACTTCATACTGTTCTCCGGAAGGATTGCTGGCCAGCTCGCCTATCGGTACTTTGGGTTTCTCAATCAGCTCAATGATCTGAGCATGGAGGGTAAATACATCAGCTTTCATTCCCTTTATCTGCTTTTCGGTAAATAGATTATTTCCGAAATAAAGCATCTCTCCTATCCTGAAGTGATTGATCCCCTTTGGCAGCTGCTTATTTAATAAGAGTGGAAAAACAACAGAAGTACCTCCCGAAACCCACTGGATCTTACGATTAAACCTGGCTTCAATTAACTGTTTATAAAGACTCAGTTGGATGAGTTTATCCTGTGATGGCATGACTCCATACAGGCAATTGAGGTTGGTTCCCAATCCTACTACATCTATGTTTGGAAGCTCAAATATTCTTCCATAGAAATCAAGCAAATGCTCTCCAAGTACACCTTCACGAAGATCCCCCATTTCGATCATGATAATGATCCTGTGGGTTTTACCTTGTTTATGGGCTTCTGCTGAAAGGAGCTTGATAGTAGAAAACTCTGTGTTAAAACTTACATCGGCGTATTTCACCACACTGGGGACAGCTTTCTTGGCCGGAGGCTTAATGTAAACGGTCTGTACGGTATCATCAATTTGCTTGACGGCTTTGAGATTGCTTACACGTGAGTCATGGATTTCCTTAACTCCCAGATCAATCAACTCTCGAATATAAGATCGTGTCCCGCAAAGTAGTTTTGAAACCACTCCCCATTCTATGCCTTCAGCATCAAGCTTCCTGGAAATGAATTTATAATTGTGTTCTAAAGATTTACGTTTAAGCTTTAAATAAGCCATTTTCTGAGTTTTGGGTTACAAGTTCTTTTTGGTTGATCACCCTCCTGGGAATGTTTCTGGGGAGTCGGGTAAGCAACTCATAGTTTAACTGATCACTTAACTCTCCGAAAGAGGCGACTGATATGGACTGATCTCCCTGGTCCCCGATTAAGACAACCTCATCGCCTTTTTTGGTCTCAGGGCACTCGGATATATCTACCATGAGCAGATTCATGTTCACAATACTAATCACGGCCAGTCGTTTACCATTGATCAAAACACGGCCCTGATTACTCAATGACCGGGAATATCCATGACAATAGCCTACGGGTACTGTGGCAATTTTCATATGATCAGTAGCCATAAAGGTAGTTCCATAACCAATGAATTCACCTGTTGCCACTTCTTTCACGTCCATGACCTTGCTCTTCCAATTGATCACCCGCTTAAGGGGATCTCTTCTGTCTCTATGGTTTTTTATACAATCAATAAATGTCTCTCTGCTTGGCCAATATCCGTATTGTAAAATGCCGATACGAACCATGTCCATTTGGCTTTTCGGATAACTAATGGCGGCAGCAGAGCAGGCAGTATGTCTGATAGGGGCTTCTATCCCCTGATTTCTAAGCCATTTATCAAGCTGCCTGAATCGCTTTATCTGATTGGTCACCCGCAGGTAGTTGGCTATACTTTCAGCACCGGCGTAATGGGTACACGTACCCATTATATCAAGGTAGTTTCTATTCTTTTTTAGGATATCCGTTACTTTCGTTAGCTGCTTTTTGCTGAATCCGGTTCTATTAAGTCCGGTCTCTAATTCTATGTGAATTTTAGCCTTTTTATTGAATTTTTTTGCAATTTGAATAGCTTTCTTTAAGCGATCTGATTCAAAGATAAAAAACTCAACATCATTCAGAACAGCCCATTCGATTTCATCATTGCCGATGTAGCCCATGATAAGAATGGAAGAGCTATTCATTGTAATATTATTTACCTCTAAAGCTTCATCTGCGCTAAAAACCGAAAAATGATCAATTCCAGCCTCTTGAGCCATAGGTACAAACTCAAAAATTCCGTGACCATAAGCGTTACCTTTAATCACAGAAGAAAAGCGCACCCCTTGTCCCAACCTGCTTCTGATAAATTGCAGGTTGTTTTCAAGAGCCGCTTGATCTAACTCAATGGTAGATGTTGAAAACATTAGCCAGGGTTTATTGTAGTTCTGCTATCAGATCGTAAAAGATAGTCAATCCGGTTTTAATGAGTTGATCAGGAAAATCATAATCGGGATTATGAAGAGCTGGTGTCTCCTCGCCTGCTCCCAGACCAAACATAGCACCCGGAAATTTTTCAGTGAAAATTCCAAAATCCTCCCCCCATTTAAAAGGATTTTCTCTTTGAATAGTTTCCAGATTCTGTTTTTTTGCTATTCTCACCACAGATTCGATTACTTTTTTATCATTCCGGTTTGCAAAAAAACCCTGAGTCCACTCCGTTTCTATTTTAAGCCCATGCCTTTCTCCTACCTCATGAGCCAGCTTTTCACATGCTTTTTCAAACTGCCTGATCACATCATTATTCCACGCTCTAAGTGTAAAATGCAACTCTCCATAACCAGCGGATACTCCGTAGGATTTTTCCCCCATTATAGTATATATAGGTGTAGCTATTCTAAACTCCGGGTCTTCAAGGTCAGGAACATTCTCACTAAGATATTTTTGGGTCAACTCGGCCATCGCTTCTGCCGGGTTATTTCCCAACTCCGGTTCTGCAGCATGAGAGGTTTTGCCTTTCAGTCGAATGATTAGGCTATTTGCCGCGGCTGTAAATGTGCCTTCCTTCCAAATGATAGCATGTTTGGGGTAGCCTGGCAAATTATGTAAAGCAATTGCATGATCAGGTTTCAACTCTTTAAAACGAGGGTCGTTGATCACTCCTTTAGCTCCCTCTCCATTTTCCTCAGCCGGCTGAAAAAGCAAAATTGCATCTCCCTTTTCGGGCCTGTCCTGGCTTAGTGTTCTGGCAAGGGCATACAGGATAGCAGCATGGCCATCATGTCCACATTTGTGACTGACTCCTGGTTTCTTTGACTTATAATCAAAGTCATTAATCTCCTCAATAGGCAACGCATCAAAGTCACCACGGATCAGAATTCGCTTTCCGGGCTGCCTGCCTTTATAAACCGCAGCTAGCCCGTATTGCTCAAAAACAATCAGCTCATCCGGATTGCATTCTTTTAATTTTTCATGAAGATATTGAGAGGTTTCTTTTTCCTCACAGGAAATCTCGGGGTGTTGATGCAGATGTTTTCTCAGTTTCGTTGCATCGTCTAGAATCTCCTTCGTCATTTATTACGACTTGTTTAACCTCATTTCGAGGTATTTGTTGGTAAATCCCAGTTTTTCATACAGGATTTTTGCCGGATTTTCCGGCTCTACGTGCAAAGCTATATTGCCTTCGGCAGTATCTATGGCTTTTTGCATTAAAGCTTTTCCATAACCTTTGCCACGCTTCTCCCGGTGTGTGGCAATGTAAACGAGGATATTCTCTGGAATATAACCTTCCATACCGGTCTTATTGACCACCACAGCTCCTACAATTTCCCCCTCATCTATGCCACGAAGCACAAATCCTCCGGGGGTGATCCCTTTATTCAAAGAGTAGTTGATCGCTTTCATGATATCTTCCTTGGTATCACCATACTCATCGAGATGGTTAAAAAGAAAATCGCGGATCTGTTGCATTTCTACAAGGCCTACAGTGGCCGATGGCCTGAGTACATCTATTTTTAGCATGCTATTATCGTTTATTTTCGTTTTAGTTTATTTAATAGTACAAAAACAATCAATGAGGCACTTATGCCAAATATGTTTGCATCCAGTCCTAAAGGAAGCGTTACATCCATCTCAGAATTCAATAAAATCAGCGTCAATGTGGTGCCTCCGCCTAACAACATGGACCAGAAGGCTGCATCGGGATTTGGTTTTTTAATAAACAGGCCTCCCAAAACCGGTATAAACAACCCTGAAACCATAAAAGCATAAGAGTAAAGCATCAGCTCCAGTACACTCTGCATGGTAGAGGCCAGGATCAATGCAAAAGCCCCGATTACGAAAGTAAGAACCTGTGAGAGTCTGAGGAATTTTTTCTGGTCAACCCCCTTATAGCCTATAATATCTGTCACCAGATTTCCCGAAGAGGCCATCAGGCAACTATCTGCTGTAGACAATACCGCAGAAAAATATGCAGACATCATCAGCCCCATTAATCCCGCAGGTAATATGGTCCTTAGTAACATGGGCAACCCGGTTTCGGCGTCCATTCCCTCTGCGCTTTCATACCCCAGATAAGCAAACATGCCGGCATCAGCTCCCACTCTCGCAAACATCCCCAGCAGCACACCCATAAAGGCCATAACAGGCCATTCGAAAAAGCCGGCAATATACCAGGCTTTCTGGGCATCTTTCTTGCTTTTACAAGCATAAATACGCTGATAAAGCGTCATCCCTACAAACCAAATAGGAATAATCGTAACTCCCCAGTTAACCATATCCTGCCAGGTCAGATTGGAGAGTGTTAGAAACTCATCTGGTAAAATCTCTTTGATCTCAGCATAACCGCCTACTTTCATATACCCTAAAGGCAGTCCTATAAAAATCAGTCCCGAGAGCAGTAAAGCCCACTGGATCGTATCTGTGTAAATCACTGCCTTTAAACCACCCATTACGGTATAAACCACTGCAATCACACCCATTATTATAAGTGCATGTTGCAGTGACAGATCCACAAATGTGGAGCTGGCGAGTTTAGCTCCTGCCAAAAGCTGAGAGCTGGTAAAACCCGCATAACCTATTGCTGAAATGATCCCGGCAAGGAAAGCAGTCTTTTTGTCATAAAAAATCTTAAATATCTGGGGAAAAGTGAACAGCTCTTTAAACTGTGGAAGCTCACTTAACTTCGGAATTAAAATTACAGCTGCCAGCCATGCTCCAATAAGACCTGTGAATAACATCCAGGAACCGGAAAGTCCCATGGTGAAACCCAGTCCGCCCAGCCCGATCGAAAACCCTCCGCCAACATCTGTTGCTACTACGGATAGTCCTACATGCCAGTAACTCATAGACCGACCTCCTACGTAATAATCGTCTGTACTTTTATTCTTATTGAGGAAAAAAAATCCGACCCCCAACATCGTTAACATATATACAAAAAATACAAGGAGGTCTATCCAGTGAATGCTCAAAACGTCTCTTAAAAGCTTTTATGGTATATACAAAAAATATCTTTCTAAAAGCAACAGCCGTAGTTCAATAATGTTCTGATTAATTTAAATTTTTCAATTTCGTCAATGCAATCATACAAAATCTGATGGATCTGCGGCCTGATATTTAACTCATAGATTGCCCGGTGCTCCCGATCGGGATAAACCCTGTTTGATAAAAAAATAAACAACAGATCAGCATCAGGGTCTGCCCAGACTAAAGTACCAGTATATCCGCTGTGGCCGTAGCTATTCAGAGAAACTGATTGAGCCACACTACTCATCAGGCTATCATATTTCAAAAGTGGCTTATCAAAACCAAGGGCCCGCCTGTTCTCATTATTTGGGTATTGGCAAGTTGTAAACAGGTTAATCGTCTGGGGCGCGAGATAAGTTACTCCCTCATACACTCCTCCATTCAGCAGCATGTGCCACACTTTAGCTATATCGCCGACATTTCCAAAAAGACCCGCATTACCTGATACTCCTTTCATCAAAATTGCACCTTCGTCATGAACTTTCCCATGAATGGGTTCATAGCGGAAAAAAGAATCAACCTCCGTAGGCACAATGTGATCATTTTTATATTTCTCATCGGGATTAAAAGTGAGTGTACGGGCACCAAGAGGCAGGTAGAAATACTCATTAAGGTAGGCTTCAAAGGTTTGTCCGGTCAGTTTTTGAACGATTTCGGGTACCAGGTAAAAAAACAACCCTGAATAAACATAACCCTGATCTTCCTTAAGATCGGCCCGCTTGATCATTTTCTTGATCTTTTTATAAAAATCCTTGTGAACAAACAGGTTTTCAGATATCCGAAACGGATAATCTTCAGATTGCACTTCTGAAACGGTTTTATTTCGGTATTTTCCATTACTCCTCCTGATCTCCTCATAATACTTGATCCAGCTTTTAAGGCCTGCCTGATGAGCCAGGCACTCTCTAAGGGTAACCTTGCCCAGTTTTCTCAGCCACAATCCGTCTACATAATTTTTCAGTGGTGCATCCAAATGGATTAGCCCATCATCATATAACTTCATAAGCGCCAATGTAGCAGCCATGACCTTTGTGACAGAAGCCAGATCATAAAGGTCCGTATGTGAAACAGCACGGATGCTATCATACGTATGAAAACCGTAAGATTTCAGGTAAAAGGGATCACCTTTATATGAAGCATATACAACACAACCGGGAAATGCATCCCCTTCAATTGCGATATTTACAATTTTATCTATTCTTTTTTCAAAATTCCCTAAAAGTATAAGGGAGTCTCCTTTCGACAGACAGATATTTTGAAAAAATGTTGATAATAAAAATAAAATGATTGTTTTATATGCCATTTAGCTACTTAATTTTGCCAGCCTATGGAGAAAAGCGAACTTATGGAAAATCAGAAACATTTCGTAATAGATTTCGACAGTACATTCACACGTGTTGAAGCATTGGATGTATTGGGTGAGATCTCTTTACGGGATAAAGATGATAAAGATGAAGCATTACAAAAAATCAAGGACATTACAGATCTGGGAATGGAAGGAAAACTTTCATTTCGCGAATCTCTGGAGCAAAGAATAGAAATCCTCAAAGCCCATCGTTCGCATCTGCCGGAATTAATAGCCAGACTTAGTGAACAGGTTTCTGAATCGTTCAAAAGAAACAAGGAGTTTATCAGGAAATATGCTGATCAGATATACATTTTATCCAATGGGTTCAAGGATTTTATAGTTCCCATCGTGGAGCACTATGGCATCTCTGAAGACCGGGTTTTTGCAAATGAATTTTCGTACGATGAGGATGGAAATATCGTGGGTTTTGACCCTGAAAACCTGCTTTCTAAAAACAACGGGAAACCTAATAAGATCAAATCCCTAAACCTGGAGGGAGAAGTATACGTTTTGGGAGATGGTTATACTGATTTTGAAATAAAGAAGGCTGGTCTGGCGCATAAATTTTATGCTTTCACCGAAAACGTCCGAAGAGAAAATGTGTTGGAAAATGCGGACCATGAAGCCCCTAACCTTGACGAAATCTTATATTTAAATAAAATGGAAAGAGCACTTTCATATCCAAAAAACAGGATCAACGTCCTGCTACTGGAAAACATCCACGACCATGGCATAGCAAAGCTGAAAGAAGAAGGGTATAATGTGAAGGTTTACCCTGCCGGAATGAGCGAGGATGAGCTTTGTGAGGCCATTAAAGATGTCTCCATATTGGGTATTCGCTCCAAAACCCAGGTAACTCAAAAAGTCCTGGAGCATGCCAATCGATTGCTGGCTGTAGGCGCCTTCTGCATTGGGACCAATCAGATCGACCTGGTCACCTGTCAGCGAAAAGGTGTAGCCGTTTTCAACGCCCCTTTTTCTAATACACGATCAGTTGTGGAGCTGGCATTGGCAGAAATCATCCTGCTTATGCGCAACATCCCGGATAAAACCATGAAAATGCATGAAGGAAAATGGGATAAGTCAGCAAAAGGCAGCTTTGAGGTGCGAGGTAAGACCCTTGGAATCATAGGTTACGGCAACATTGGAGCGCAGCTGTCTGTAATCGCCGAATCCGTGGGCATGAAGGTGCAGTTTTATGACCTGGAAGAAAAACTTGCCCTTGGAAATGCAACTCAGTGCAAAAATATGAAGGAGCTATTGGCTACCTCTGACATGGTCACCTTGCATGTGGATGGCCGACCAGAAAACCGGGATATTTTTGGCGAAAAGGAGTTTAGTCAGATGAAAGATGGTGTGATATTCCTTAACCTTAGCAGGGGCCATGTAGTGGATATTGCTGCATTAAAGAAAAATGTACTCTCAGGCAAAGTACGCGGATTAGGTGTAGATGTATATCCGGAAGAACCCATGAGCAATGATGAGGAGTTTATTTCTGAGCTTAGAGGACTTCCAAATACCATATTAACTCCTCATATAGGAGGTAGTACCCTGGAAGCACAGGAAAATATCGCTGACTTTGTTCCTGGAAAAATTATTGAATACATCAATACCGGAAGCACCAATAACAGCGTTAACTTTCCTAACATTGTTTTACCTACTTTGAAGGATGCTCATCGATTTATACATATTCATCTAAACGAACCGGGGGTTTTAGCGAAAATAAATCACGAATTAGCTGAAAATAACTTAAACATTGTAGGACAATACCTGAAGACCAACGAGGAGATTGGTTACGTTATCACCGACATTAACAAGGATTATGACGAGCAGGTCATCAAAAATTTAAGGAAGATAAAGGGAACAATAAGGTTCCGTGTATTGTATTAGACAACATTTTTTATTTATATTGTCAAATAATGCTGTAGGAATAAGTCGTTCTTGATTAAATTTAAGTTGTAGATAGTATATAATGACGCAGAATTCACCGCATTTTAAGTCCATAAAGAACATAGCTGATCTCAAGGAAATTGTGGAGCAGTCCAGACTTAAGCCTGTTTTAGTGTTTAAGCACAGACCTTCGTCTCCGGAAAGCATTGAGAAAAAAGTAGAGTTGGAGAACACCTGGAATATTTCAAAGGACCTGGTGGATCTTTACATTGTGGATGACATAAAAGACAAAGAAATCTCGCATGAGATTTCTCAAATGGCCGGCATTCAACACGAATTCCCTCAGATCGTACTTTTTGCTGATGGGGTTACGATGTATGACGAAACCGGAGACATGATCAGTGTAAAAAAGATCAAGCTCGCTCTTAAAATTGTCAACAGAACTTTCAAATGGATGGAAACTCGTGCCTGAGCGCACACTCTTTTTCCATCAGTTTTTCAGAAATAAAAAAAGCTTTCGGAATTTCCGAAAGCTTATTTCTTTTCAAGTGTGTTATTTAAACCCCAAATTAATCAGGATTTAAGCTGTGAGCGTAGGTCAACTATCCACTGTTAACCTGAATCCCGACGTTTTCAGTCGTGAAACGAGGTCCGCCAGCCGGCGGATGAGGTCCAGTTTTGCCACACCACTTAGCTTGGTATTGTTTTACTGTTAGGTTTAAAAACAATTTCCTTGAAAAGCTTCCTAAATTTAAGCACTTAACTTTAGAAATAAATGACTCAGAAAATATATTTCACTCCAGGTCCCACGCAGCTATACTTCACAGTAGCTGACCATCTGAAATCAGCGCTCAAAGAGGATGTCATGTCCATTTCCCACAGGAGTAAGGCATTTGAGAAAATATTTGCAGAGACCAGGGAAAACCTGAAAGCGCTCCTGGACCTGCCTGATGGTTATGATATTTACTTCACCTCGTCCGCAAATGAGATCTGGGAAAGAATTATCCAAAACCTGGTGCACCAAAGTTCTCACCACTTTGTAAATGGGTCATTTGCTCAGAAGTTTTTTGATTTTACGCAGCAGTATCAAAAGGAGTCCACCTCCACTACACTTAAGGATGGGGAATCATTCAATGACATTTCCGTTCCGGAGAAAGCAGAGCTTATATCTGTAACACTCAATGAGACGAGTATAGGCTATGCATTTGAGCAGGACAAGGTCTACCAGCTCAGAGATCAGCATCCCGACAAACTACTGGCCGTAGATGGAGTCAGCGCTTTTCCGGCCGTGCCTTTTGATTTTTCTAAAGTGGACACTGCTTATTTTTCTGTTCAAAAATCCTTTGGGCTCCCTTCGGGTCTGGGCGTATGGATTGTAAATGAAAAATGTTATGAAAAGGCAGAAAAGCTCGAGAAAAGCGGGGTTGTTACGGGTAGTTACCACCAGTTAAAAACATTACAAAAATCAGGCAGTAAAAACCAAACTCCTGAAACCCCCAACACACTGGGCATTTACCTGCTGGGTAAAGTAGCAAAAGATATGCTTTTCCGGTCTGCAAAAACGATACAAAATGAGACCACTTATAAAGCAACAGTCCTGTATCAGGCTGTAGAAGAAAGCAGCATCCTCTCCCCTTTTGTCTCGGAAAAGGCAAACCGCTCTAAAACGGTCATCGTGGCAGAGGCTAAAGGCGGAAATACAGAGCTGCTTAAAAAGCTCTCAGACAAGGGCTGGATTATCGGAGGCGGATACGGCTCATATAAATCAGGTCACTTACGAATTGCGAATTTTCCGATGCATTCTAAAGAACTCATCGAACAATTAGCTGATACTATAAGTCAGTTTTAATGAAATAAAATTTGTTATTGATTGATAAATCCGCTAACTGATCAATATATCATAAGGATTTACTCCCTCGTTAACCATAATTATTTGGAGAACTTTATTTAGCCAATTTGTTTTAATAAATTGAACTCCTTATAACTTTGCGCCCTAATTCACTGCAACGAGGAAATTAATGTATAAATACAGTAAAATTTTGGTAGGTCTTGATCATACTGAGACCGACGAAAACTTAATTAAAGCAGCTTCTTATGTAAGCGAACTCTCTGGCTCAAAGGAGATCTTCTTCATTAATATAATTAAGGATTTTAACCTGCCGGAACCCCTCCAGAAAGAGTTTCCTCTCCTGCTGGACCGGGCTATTGAGGAGCGGAAAAGCGAACTCCAGGCTAAAATAGATAAATACTTTTCATACAATGAAGAAACAACCACTGTAAACATCATTGTAGAGCAGGGACAGGTTACCAAGTCTTTACTGAAATTTTCTGTCAGCGAAAAAATTGACCTGATTGTCCTGGGAAGAAAAAATGAAAAGAAATCAGGGGGAGTTCTTATAAACAGGATCGCAAGACGCGCGGGGTGTTCCCTGTTGGTCATACCTAAAGGGTGTACCTTCAAAGTGTCAAATATTTTAGTACCCACAGATTTTTCGGATTATTCCAAAAAAGCAATGGAAAAGGTGGCAACCCTGGCCAGAAAAGCCAAAACCAATCCGAAGATCACTATCCAAAACGTGTATCAGGTACCTGTTGGTTATCACTATACCGGTAAAAGCTTCAAGGAATTTGCTGATATCATGAAAAGTCATGCAAAAAACGATTACAAGAAGTTTATCAATGATATCAACCTGAAGGACCTGAATATTGAAGAGGTCTACAGTCTGGATAAGGATGAGGATATCATCACAGATATCTATAAGACGGCAAAAAAAATAAAAGCTGACCTGATTGTAATTGGTGCCAAGGGACGAACCGCCACTACAGCGCTTTTTATAGGAAGCAAAGCCGAAAGACTCATCCAGGTAGACTCAGAGATTTCCATGCTGGTGGTCCGCCCAAAAGGAAAAAGAGCAGGTTTTCTGGAATATATCAAGGATCTTTAGCTCTCAGCTTATCCAAAAGGACATTGAGCTGCTCACTTTCTTCTTCTGTAAGGTTACGAACATTCTCTTCCCAGTCCGTTAACTGCTGGTCTATTTCCTGAAGCAAATGAAGACCTTTATCCGAGATCACCACATCCACAGCCCTCCTGTCAGATTTACACTGCTGGCGTAACACCAAACCCTTAGATTCCAGCTTATCCACTATCCTGGAGGCATTGGAGCTCTTATCCAACATTCGGTCTATCAGCAGATTTACAGTAGCAGGCTTTGGGTGCTGGCCTCTTAGGATTCTTAAAATATTATATTGAGGGCTGGTCAGTCCATAAGGTTTGAATAATTCAACCTGCTGCTGCAATAGCCAGCTATTCGTATAAATGATATTGATAACTGCTTTGTTGAGCTGACTTTTAAATTTTGATTGCTTTATATCTTCTGAAATACCCATATTGGCGGATTTACAACTACATTTAATGTAACGACATTCAAAATACAGATGTTCTCTAAATAATAAAAATCTTAAGGTGATTAAACTATCCATTATTTTTATTGTCCAACCACCGTACTACCTGAAAATTGATTGGAAGAGTCATTTATCATAGCAAAGATCAGGGACAAAGAATCCCGTAGATACGGATTTAACCTATTGGTAAAAGCCTACCAGGAAAGGGTCTATTGGCATGTGCGGAAAATGGTTGTAGATCACGAGGATGCAAATGACCTCACCCAGAATGTTTTCATTAAAGTATGGAAAAATCTGGATGGCTTTCGCGAAGACTCAAAGCTATTTACCTGGATATATCGGATTGCCACAAATGAGTGCCTCAATTTCCTGAAAAGTAAGAAGAATCGTCTTTTCATGCCCATCAATGATGTGAGTAAAGAGCTCAGTCAAAAGCTGGATAACGGTCATAACATTTCAGGAGATGAGATCCAGCTTAAGCTGCAGAAGGCGCTACTTAAGCTACCAGATAAACAACGGATGGTTTTTAATATGAAGTATTTTGACGGATTAAAATTTGACCAGATAGCCGAAATTACCGGTACAAGTGTTGGGGCTTTAAAAGCCAGCTATCATCATGCCGTAAAAAAAATTGAAGAAATATTGACTAACGATTAAACCTTTTAGCTTTAAAGTAATCTAAAGAATCGATGAAAAAGGTAAGCCTGGATGATATTAAGAAAATAGAGACACCATTTAAGGTGCCTGACGGTTACTTTGATCAACTGGAGAATGAAATCCATGAGAAAGTAAGTACGGAAACAGCGCATGTATTTGCTCCAAAGTGGAGACTTGCACTGGTACCTGCCTTGTTGGTGGTTGTGATTTCAGGGGTTTTAGTAGTGAGCAACCTTCAGAAAAACACTGGAGACTTCAGCAATGAGTTGCTTGCTGAAGTTTCAGACGAAGAGATCCTTACCTACCTAGCTTACAGTGATATATCTGAAAGTGAGATAGCCTCACTGGCCGGAGACGACATACCGCTTTTCACAGAAGAGATAAACTACCTGGAAGACATAGAGTTGGGAGATGAAGATCTGGATGAGCTTCTCGATCAGCTTGAGACTGAAAGTGAATACTTGTAAAAAGAAGAAATTATGAAAAAGGCATTGATTTTAGTGGTTTTTATGAGTCTGGCAGGCATGGTAAATGCACAGACTCCAGAAACCCTCGAGAAAATTGAAGCGGCTAAAATCGCTCTGATTACAGAGCGTCTGGACCTTACTCCGGGGCAGGCTGAAAAATTCTGGCCAATCTATAAGGAGTTTACTAACAAGCAAATGGAGCTTCGGAAGGAATTTCAGCAGCTAAGAGCAAAACATAACCCCAAAACGGCATCAGAAGAAGAAAACAGAAAAATGCTGGAGATGGGTATGCAGATAAAAGAACGCCAGCTCGATCTGGAGAAGACCTATGCTCAGCGCATGCAGCAGGTGATCACTACCAGACAGCTGATGAGCCTGAGAAAAGCTGAAGATGATTTCAGAGAGATGCTTATGGAGCGGGTACGCCAGCAACAAAGGCAACGTGAGCAACTGCGTAGAGACCGTATGAGAAATAACGACAATCGCAGAAAACAAAACTAAACCTCAGACTTTAACCTATCTGCCTTTTGAGCTTTGGAAAAACCATAGCAGCTATATTTTTCTTTTTGGGAGCCTTACCCCTCTTTGGCCAACAGGACACCCTTTCTTTTGAAGCCCAACTGGCTAAACTGGAAGCCGAAATGGACTCCATGTCCATCTTTTTTATGCTTGACAGTGTACTACGGTCTTCCTATGAAAAATATTCAGAGATCAATGCTCGCCTGTCCTATAACAGCAACGTGCTTAGTATTGGGCGCAATTACGGGTTAGATCAGCACGGCATTTCACCGGGAGTGAGCTTTTATCATAAGAGCGGTGTTTTTGGCGATTATGCCGGGTATTGGAGCAATAACCTCGTGCCCCGTTACAATTTTTCCGTATTTTCTGCGGGTTATCTGAATTCTATCGGAAAGCACTGGACATACACAGGTGCTTATGAACGTTGGCTTTATCACAATCCGGATACTGATCGGGAAGCTAATCCTTTAAAAAATAGTCTTGGAGGCTCGCTGACTTACAATACAAAAATGGGCTATGCCACAATAGATTATGGCTATTTATTCGGGGATAATGATAGCGCCCATCGAATCATCGGAAGTCTGACGGGAACAGTCAGCCTGAAGAAATGGTGGATTTTTGATAATGTACTGATACTACCTTCGGTAAGTACTTATTTTGGGAACCAAAAGGTGATAGTGAGATTTGATGGTGACCTTTTGGAAGAACTCCGAACCAACGAATACCTACGGCAAAATATTGATTCTGAAATATTATATTCACTATTGACAGATGAAGAGCAGCAACAGGTCATGCAGATCAGGCAGCGGTCGAGGGATGGAAGCCTAAGCAGGTTTCAGCGTCTGAGGATCTTAAATATCTACCTGTCAAACGAAGATGTCCTTAATTACCTTTATGATATTCTTGACAAGGAGAAAAACCAATACGGGATTATGAATTACAGTTTCAGCCTCCCTGTCATGGTATCTGTCAAAAACTTCTCCTTTATGATCAGCTACACTTACAGCATCCCGATTCAGCTCCCCGATGAAGAAATTGAGCTGGACCCCATTGGCTACTTTGGCGCTTCGATCAGCTACCGGATACCTGTTAAATAACACAAGCCAACTCACTGAAAAACAGAGCTTTTCAGGCATTCAACAAACTGTATCTGAAAATGCAATAAGAAATCTGGTTTTAAAATAGATCGATCTGGTTTTATTTTGGTGGAAAAAGCTAACTTTGTGTCCCGTAACAATAATAACAGATCACAACACGCTGAATGTCCAAGGTAAAATATATTTTCGTTACGGGCGGTGTAACTTCTTCTCTCGGGAAAGGTATCATTTCTGCATCACTAGGCAAACTTCTCCAGGCCCGGGGTTATTCCGTAACCATCCAAAAATTTGATCCCTATATAAACATCGACCCGGGGACTCTTAATCCTTACGAGCACGGGGAATGTTACGTAACAGACGATGGCGCTGAAACCGACCTGGATCTGGGGCATTACGAGCGTTTTTTGAGTATATCCACTTCCCAGGCTAACAATGTCACGACGGGAAGGATCTATTACAACGTGATTCAAAAAGAACGTGAGGGGGAATTTCTTGGAAAAACTGTACAGGTAGTTCCTCATATTACGGATGAAATTAAAAACAACATTTACAAACTGGGTGAGACCGGCAAATACGACATAGTCATTACTGAGCTCGGGGGTTGTGTAGGTGATATTGAATCTCTGCCGTTTATAGAAGCCGTAAGACAGGCCCGCCTTGAACTTGGCCCGGCCAACTGTATTGCTATTCATTTAACCCTTGTCCCCTACCTGAAAACTGCCGGTGAACTGAAAACCAAACCTACTCAGCACTCTGTAAAAGAGCTGCTGGAAGCCGGGATCCAGCCGGACATTCTGGTTTGCAGGTCGGAGTTTCCACTCACCAATGAAATCAGAAAGAAGTTGGCCCTTTTCTGCAACGTACCAATTAATGGAGTAATAGAAGCGCTGGATGCGGAAACCATCTATGATGTACCCATCCTGATGCGTAAGGAAAAGCTGGATGAGCGTGTCCTGGCCAAGTTTAAACATTCCTATAAGCGCGAACCTAAAATCGAGCAATGGAAGGAATTTTTGGGCCGCCTGAAAAACCCTACCAGCCAGGTAAGAATCGGTCTGGTGGGGAAGTATGTGGAGTTGAAAGATGCTTATAAATCCATTGCAGAGTCTTTTATACATGCCGGAGCTGAAAATGAATGCAAGGTCATCTTAGAATGGGTCCATGCAGAAGAACTGGATGGAAATAATACCGAACGTCACCTCAGTGAGCTGGATGGTCTCCTGGTGGCACCTGGTTTTGGTGAGCGAGGTATTGAAGGAAAGATCTCCACTGTCAAATACGCAAGAGAAAATAAGATTCCATTTTTCGGTATTTGTCTTGGGATGCAATGTGCTGTAATAGAATTTGCCAGAAATGTACTAACACTTAAAAGTGCAAACAGTACGGAGATGGACCCAAAGACAAAACACCCGGTAATAGATCTGATGGAGGACCAGAAGGATATCAAAACCAAGGGCGGGACGATGCGTTTAGGAGCTTATGATTGTCAGATCAAAAAAGGCACAAAGGCTTACAACGTTTACGGACACACAAAGATTTCCGAAAGGCACCGTCATAGATACGAGTTTAACAATAAGTACCTCGAGCAGTTCGAACAGGCAGGCATGATCGCTTCCGGAAAAAACCCGGACACCAACCTGGTGGAGATCATGGAGCTCAAAGACCATCCGTGGTTTATTGGATCTCAATACCACCCGGAACTCAAATCAACTGTTGCTAATCCTCATCCGCTTTTTGTAAAGTTTGTCAAAGCAGCAATATCGTATAGAAAAGAAAAAGATATCAATTAAAAGATTACAGAAGATTTATGGACAGAAATCAATTAACAGGTTTGATTCTGATGCTGGTGTTTATCACCATTTATTTCACCTTTTTAGCACCGGAACCAACACCTCAGGAAGTATCGGAAATCACACAGGACTCAACTACGGTGGTTACAGAGAGTACCCCCCGGACTTCCGATGAGCAGGTAAGTCAGCCACAGGCAGGTACAACATTATCCGATAGTGCAAAAATTAGGCTCAATGAATTAAAATACGGCTTATTTTCGTCTGCGAGTGAAGGGAACGAAAAGATTGTAACGATCGAGAATGAAAACATGATCGTTTCCTTTTCCAGCAAAGGTGGAGTCGTAAAAAAGATTACTTTGAAGGACTTTGAGGATTTCAGGGGAAATCCACTGGTGCTTATAGATGAGCAACATGCCGCACAGCACATTTATGTTGACCACCTTTCTAAAAAAGTAGATCTGTCTGAGCTTTATTTCTTTACCGGCAGCTCCAGCAAAGTTGTGCAGAATAACGACACTACTTTGGTGAGATTTTCACTGGATATAGGAGAAGGACGCGGATTAACTTACACATACTCCATACCTGCAAAAGGTTATGAGCTGGGCATGACCGTAGACCAGCGGGGACTTGAGGAAATTATAGGACGGGATTTAACCTTTGCCTGGAACCAAAAGATGAACCGCCTGGAGATGGATTTCAAAGATGCAAGAAATCGGTCTACAGTAAAATACCGGTACACAGATGGCGATGTTGATGAGCTCTCAGCCACATCTGAAGAGAAAGAAGAGGAAAACCTAGAGTTGCCTACAAACTGGGTTTCCTTTCGACAGAAGTTTTTTACCTCTGCTGTGGTCTCCAGCACCCCCTTCCCTTCCGGGTATGTGTCCTCCAGTATAAACCTACAGGATACCACCTCGGTCAAAAATGTCACCATGTCCATGAAACTGCCTTATGATCAGTTTATGGCAAATAATACTGATTTTAAATTTTATTACGGTCCTAATAATTATGCGATCTTAAAAGATGTTGCTCCTGACTTTTCTGAAAACGTAGACCTTGGCTGGAGCATCCTTTCCTGGATTAACAAATTTGCCATCATCCCTATTTTCCATTTCCTGGAGCAATACATCAGCAATTATGGAGTGATCATTATCCTGATGGTGATAATCATTCGTATTGTACTGGCACCTCTGACATTTAAGTCACACATGGGGATGGCCAAGATGCGGGTTTTAAAGCCGGAACTGGATGAGATCAAAGCAAAGCATGGCGATGATATGCAAAAGGCCCAGCAAGAGCAAATGGCCCTGTATCAGCGCGTAGGGATCAACCCTTTAAGTGGTTGTATACCAATGTTGCTTCAGATGCCTATACTCTTTGCGATGTTTTATTTCTTCCCTAATTCTATTGAGCTAAGGCAGGAAAGTTTCCTCTGGGCACATGACCTTTCCACCTATGACAGTATTCTGGACTTACCATTTACCATCCCATTTTATGGTGACCATGTGAGCCTTTTTACCCTTCTGATGACTGTTTCCACCATTCTTTACACCTGGTCAAACAGTCAGATGACCACCGTTCAGGGACCAATGAAGTCTTTGCAGTATATCATGCCTATCATGTTCTTGTTTTTTCTGAATAGCTACTCAGCAGGTCTTACTTTCTACTATTTTGTTACCAATATCTTTTCATTTGGTCAGATTGCGCTCTTCAGAAAGTTCATTGATGAAGACAAAATCAAGAAGAAGCTGGAAGAAAATAAGAAGAAAAATGCCAATAAAAAGAAGTCGTCATTCCAGCAACGACTTGAAGAAGCAATGAAAGCTCAGGAAAGCAAAAAGAAAAGTAAACACAAAAAG
The DNA here is from genome assembly GCF_057801515.1 of Marinoscillum sp. HNIBRBA16962. Lineage (NCBI taxonomy): Bacteria > Pseudomonadati > Bacteroidota > Cytophagia > Cytophagales > Reichenbachiellaceae > Marinoscillum > Marinoscillum sp. HNIBRBA16962. Next base: position 3,241,313 of record NZ_CM173603.1, read on the forward strand.
TAATCAACCATTTATACACAATCGGAATGTTAATTAGTTGATTACTAAGACGCTAGAAGAAAGCCCCGACCTCTCGGGGTTTTTCTTTTATGAATCCCTCTGTAACTTGTAATTACATTAAATATATTTGTGTCCTTTTCCTTTGAAAAAGATCATTGAATAATTATGGGTAAAATCATTGCAATAGCAAACCAAAAAGGTGGCGTCGGTAAAACAACTTCCGCCATTAACCTGGCAGCAAGTCTGGCAGCATTGGAATTTAAGACATTGATCGTAGATGCTGATCCTCAGGCCAACGCCACATCGGGAGTTGGAATCAACCCAAAAGAGGTAGATGTAAGCATCTATGAATGCATGGTAGACGGAGCAGATGCCAAGAAGAGCATTGTCAATACGGATATCAAATACCTGGACCTGCTCCCATCTCACATCGATTTGGTAGGTGCTGAGGTAGAGATGGTAAGTGTATCTCAAAGGGAAGAAAAAATGAAGCTGGCTTTAACTGAAGTCAAAGAAGACTATGACTTTATCATTATTGACTGTTCTCCTTCCCTTGGACTGATCACTGTAAATGCACTTACAGCCTCTGACTCAGTGATAGTACCGGTGCAATGCGAATACTTCGCACTGGAGGGACTTGGCAAGCTTCTGAACACCATCAAGATCATCCAAAACCGGCTAAATCCGGACCTTGAGATCGAGGGAATCCTGCTGACCATGTATGATACCCGTTTGAACCTCTCAAACCAGGTTGTGGAAGAAGTGAAAACCCATTTCAAGTCCATGGTTTTTGAAACACTGATCCCCAGAAACATCAAACTAAGTGAGTCACCAAGCTTTGGTCTGCCTGCCATTACACACGATGCAGATAGCAAAGGGTCTCTTGCCTATCTCAACCTGGCAAGAGAGATTATGCAAAAAAACGAGGTAAAAGCAGCATAAAATCAGATCATGGCAGAGAAAAAGTGGAAGAAAAGATCGGGACTGGGCAGAGGGTTAGGCGCGCTACTGGAAGACTCTGAAGAAAAAGAACAAATAAGTGGCTACGGAGCGACGATCCGTGGAGCTATCAATGAAATACCCATAGACCAGATTGAGGTAAACCCTTTTCAGCCTCGAACTGATTTTGATGAGGTATCGCTCAATGAGCTCGCAGAGTCCATCAGAGTACAGGGCATCATCCAGCCAATTACAGTCAGGGCTCTAAGCGAAAACGAATTTCAGCTGATATCAGGGGAGCGCAGACTGCAGGCAAGTAAAATTGCCGGGTTGGAAGCTATACCTGCCTACATTCGTACAGCTAATGACCAGCAGATGCTGGAAATGGCCCTCATTGAGAATATTCAGAGAGAAAATCTCAACTCAATCGAAATAGCGCTAAGTTATCAGCGTTTACTTTCAGAATGTGACCTGAAGCAGGAAGAGCTTGGAGACCGAGTAGGAAAAAACAGAACAACTGTCAATAACTACCTGAGGCTGCTGAAGCTTCCACCAGACATTCAGATCTCACTTCGGGATGGAACGCTGAGTATGGGACACGCCAGAGCACTGATCACTATCGAAAATGTAGATCAGCAGCTCAATATCTTTAAGAAGATCATCAAAGATGGCCTCTCGGTAAGGAAGGTTGAAGAGCTGGTAAGAGGTCTTGGTGAAAAGAAAAAAGAAGAACCCAAATCACAGCCTTCAGAAAACCCGGAGATTGTTAAATTGCAGAAAAAATTAACATCTCACTTTGGAACAAAAGTCAATATCAAGGCGGACCAAAACAATAAAGGAGAAATCAAGATTCCCTTCGTCTCTGCTGATGACCTGGAGCGTATTCTTGAGTTACTCTCAGTTTAAGCAAGGCCCCAAAGCCCTCGTTTGTTCCCTGTTTTTTTTGCTATCGTCAGCTGGCTGGGCGCAGCAGACCCCTTCCGACTCAGCTTTTCTGAATAGAGATAAAATAGAAACGTTTCAGTCTCTGTCTGATCTGGACCCCAACAGAGCGGCTTTTTTGTCAGCTATATTACCCGGATTGGGGCAGGCTTACAACAATCAGTACTGGAAGATCCCTTTGATCTACGGAGGTGGAATCATCATTGGGCATTACATCAACTATAACCATAAGTTGTATTTTGAATTTGATCATGCCCTCAGAGCTATAAAAGACAATGACCCCAACACTGTAAACCCATATGAGGGTAGAATGGCGGAAAACTCACTAACGAGAAACAGGGAGGCTTTCCGGAGAAATCGTGACTTCCTGATTATCATCGCCGCAGCCTACTATCTACTCAATGTGGTAGATGCCCATGTTTCAGCACATTTGCACGAGTTTGAGATAAATGAGAAGCTTTCTCTGAATATAAACCCCTCGATTCAATCAACTCCATTATTTTCGCATGCTGTAGGAGTTTCCTTTTCATTAACCATAAGGTAGAAGAATAATGAAAATCGCAATTGTTGGGTATGGAAAGATGGGTAAAGCCATCGAAAGCATAGCAAAATCCAGGGGTCATGACATTTCATACATCATTGACCAGGATAACCAGGATGATATCAATAAGATCAGTCCTGAAAATACAGATGTGGCCATCGAGTTTTCACAACCTTCGTCAGCGTTTGAAAATATTTCCACTTTGATAAGCCAGGGTGTGAAAACAGTAGCCGGAACCACAGGCTGGCTGGATAAGTACCATGAAATAGTAAAACGCTGTGAGTCAAAACAGGGCACATTCCTCTACGCCTCTAATTTTAGTATTGGCGTAAACCTCTTCTTTGAGCTCAACGAATGGCTTGCTAAAAAAATGAGTGGTCTTGAGGGCTTTCATCCGGCCATGGAAGAGATCCATCACACAGAGAAAAAAGATGCCCCCAGCGGCACTGCCATCACCCTGGCGGAAGGAATCATCCGCGAGACGCCAAATATTTCAAAATGGGTCAACGAAAAGACCGACGCAGAGGATGTGGTAGGAATCGTTTCATTGCGAGAGCCCAATGTACCGGGCACTCATACCATAGCCTACCATTCTCCTTTAGAAACCATAGAGATCAAACATACAGCTCACAATCGTGAAGTTTTTGCAGAGGGTGTAATAAAAGTGGCTGAGTGGACGACTAACCAAACTGGAATTTTATCAATTAAAGACTTTCTAAAAAATCAATTATAAATGTACCTGAACGACTTTAGCCTGGCATTCACACTGATCCTTGTGATCGGATGGTATTTGTTGCAATCCATTGCTTACTACAAATTTTTCGAGAAAGCCGACAAACCTGGCTGGATTGGCTTTGTCCCTTTTTACAATTATTACGTTCACCTGGAAATTGTAGGAAGACCCTTGTGGTGGATTGTTTTATTATTTGTACCGGTGGTCAACTTTTTCATAGCCTTAACGATCCATCTGGACCTGCTCAAATCCTTTGGAAAGTATTCCTACCTCGATCAAAGCATCGGTGTGATTCTGGCTCCGTTTTACATGATTTATGTAGCATTTTCAGATACTACTTACCAAGGAAAAGCCACAGAGCTCCCCAAAAGAAACCGTACCATCAGCCAGGAGTGGTTTGAGGCAATCGTATTTGCTGTATTTGCGGCCACCTTTATCCGGTGGGTATTTATGGAAGCATACGTGATCCCCACTCCTTCCATGGAGCGATCACTGCTGGTTGGTGACTTCCTTTTTGTGAGTAAAATCAATTACGGGCCACGGACTCCTAAAACGCCATTACAGATTCCCTTAACACATGCAAAGATCTGGGGCACGGAGATCCCCTCTTACATTTCTGCAATCCAATTGCCTCAGTACCGCCTCCCCTCACTTGGCAAGGTAGAGCGCAATGATGTGGTTGTCTTCAACTACCCTCCGGAATTTGAACACCCTAAAGACCTGAGAACACACTACATCAAACGATGCATAGGTGTCCCCGGAGATGTGCTGGAAGTAAGGCAAGGCCAGGTCTATATAAATGGTGAGGAGGGAGAAAACCCTGAGCTAATGCAACATTTGTACTTTATCTGGACAAGGCAGACACTCCCGGACCGCTTTTTCACCGACAACCAGATCACTATAGGTCGGCGTGACCAGAGAGGCTACCTGGTTTATACCTCAGAAGATGTGGTAAACAGGATTAAAAATTTTGATTTCATTGACTCAGTTAATGTTCAGCTGAGTAAAAAGGGCGTAGCGGAACCAAGAATTTTTCCCGATGCGCGCTATTACCCATGGAATGTAGATAATTATGGTCCTCTGGAGGTTCCAGGCAGAGGAAAAACCATACAGGTAGACGAATACAGTCTCGCTAAGTATGGTTCTACTATTCAAAACTACGAAGACCTGGACGAAGTGAAAATAGATATCGACAAGCTCTACATCAATGGAGAAGAAGTTTCGGAGTATACCTTCAAAAAGGATTACTACTTCATGATGGGAGACAACCGGCACAACTCTGAAGATTCCAGGTACTGGGGTTTCGTTCCGGAAGATTTCATTGTTGGGGAAGCTTCATTTATCTGGATGTCACTGGATGAAAACGGATCCTTCTTTAGTAAAGTCAGATGGAGTCGCCTTTTCGACGGAATTGAGTAGAACACCCAATAAAAGCTTACGTAAAAAACCTGCTGAGTGCAGGTTTTTTTTGTGCCTTTTCATGAAAACACATACATAAACAAAGCCACTAAGAGAAACATAATGGCTATGAACCCAAATAGTACCAGGCAACCCTTTAACCTTGCATTACTTTCGCTTCTAGGCATGTAGTGGTGACTTGTATGTCTACTCATAATCTTACCAGTTAATAGTTTCTTTCCCCTGTTTTACCAAATAGTCATTTGTCCTGGAAAAGGGCCTGCTCCCAAAAAAACCCCGGTTGGCAGCAAATGGCGAGGGATGAGCTGATTTAATGACATAATGCCGAGACGCATCTATCACCTCCCCTTTTCGCTGAGCATATGCTCCCCAAAGAATAAAGACGAGTCCTTCTTTCGCTTGTGACAATTTGCGAATAGCTGCGTCAGTAAACTCCTCCCACCCCTTGTTTTGGTGAGAACCGGGACTACTGGCACGCACCGTCAGGGTAGCATTTAATAGTAGTACTCCCTGCCTGGCCCATCGCTCAAGGCTGCCGTGAGGGGGTATCTCTTTACCGAGATCGGATTTGAGCTCCTTAAAAATATTGACCAGAGATGGAGGCATCTGTACACCTTCGTTTACTGAAAAACATAAACCATTGGCCTGTCCATGACCGTGGTAGGGATCCTGCCCTATGATCACCACCCTCGCATTATCTGCAGGACAAAAATCAAAAGCGTTGAAAATCTGACTGCCCGGTGGATAAATTCGGTGGTTTTGATACTCGGATTTCACAAAATCGGTCAGAGATTTAAAATAATCCTTTTCAAATTCTTCGGACAATAATTGCTTCCAGGAAGGCTCTATTTTAACATTCATATATTTTAGTGAAAACTTTCCAATGAATGTTGGCAAAATAAAAAATAAATCTTATAAATTTCTTCCCAATAAAGATCAGTAATGACCACAGATACTACCAAAGGAATAAAAGTTACCGTAGACACTGAGTATCAGCAGGAGTATTCCAACCCTGTTCAAGATCATTACGTTTTTACTTACCAGATCACCATTGAAAACCTCAGTGACAAAACCATTCAGCTCCTGTCACGGCACTGGGATATTATAGACCTGACTCACCCAAAACGAGAAGTAGATGGCGAAGGTGTGGTTGGAAAACAGCCTATTCTGGAGCCCGGACAAATGCATCAGTACGTTTCCGGATGTAATCTCAAGTCCGGACTGGGGAAAATGTTTGGATACTACACCATGGAGCGGTTAGTCGATGGGAAACAGTTTCTGGTCAATATACCTGAATTTGAAATGGTAGTCCCATTCAAGCTCAACTAGTGCCTAATGGCACAAATATCCATCAAACACAGAAAGCTGTTATTCAACTGTTTATAAAGCATTTTAGTATACCGCATTTTTGCAATTTATCGCTAAGGTCTTGTCCTCTCTCTTTTTTACCTTAAAGGCTTATTTGAAATACCGGATCAGGGCTCAAAATGCACATGACCTGCATTCCCCGTTTATCTATCGGCTATATCAGCAGGTGATACGAAAGGAAAACAGGCAGATAGAAAGAGATCTATTCGCTTTAAGAAAACAGCTAACCAAAAATAAAGGGACAGTGGTTTTTGTAGATCCTAAAACCTCCCGGACACATAAAAAATCCCTTAGGAAAATAGCTGTACAATCAGCATCCTCACATAAATTTTCTTATTTCCTGTTTCGATTGGTCAATTTCCTTGATTATAAGTCAGTGCTTGAAACCGGTACCTCCCTGGGGATTACTACAGCCTACCTTGCCCGGTCTTGTGCAGAGCAGGTTGTCTCCATCGAGGGTTCGGAAACATTGCATCAATTAGCCAGGGAAAACCTGCGAAAATTGGGTTTTGACAAAGTGAAATTGATCCGGGGCACAGTGCAGCGTGTGTTTGAAAAATCTCTCGCTGAGTATAAGCCGGAGCTGGTATTTCTGGATGCAGATCACCGGGGAGAAACCATTTTATTTTACCTGGAAAAAATCCGGGCTTGTGCATCTGTGAAATGTATTGTTATTCATGATATTTACTGGTCTGAGGACATGAAGCAAACCTGGAACAAGATTATCGAAAATCCCCGTTATAAATTAACATTAGATCTGTTTCAGGCCGGGGTCATTTTTCCGAACTATCCAATGGAAAAACAGCACTTTTCGTTGAAATTCTAACAATAAAACTATTTTTGCCTCCAAATAAGCAGTACGATGAACGAACAAGGAGAAAACTCATACAATCACTCACCACAGCAAAATCCAAAAAAGGACAGAACTCCTTTATTTATCGGGCTTTCCGTTTTGCTGGTAGGAGTGATCATTTTTTTCTATTTTCAAAATGCCAACCTGAAAGAGGAACGGGAAGCTCAGGCTAAAGAACTGAGCAATACAATATTGCAGTTAGATTCGATCTCCGGTGAATTGGACGAACGCATTAAAGCCATCTCCGAGCTGGGCGGCCAGGTGGACACCCTGCAAAAAATAAAAGATGAACTTCAGACAGAGCGAAAACTACTGCTGACGGAGATCGACAATCGTAAAAGCATGATTTCTACCCTGAGGGGGAAAGTGGATGGATACTCAGAGCTGCTACTAATGAAAGATGAGGAGATCAAGCAACTGAAAAAAATGAATGATCAGCTCATAACCGAGAACAATGAACTTAAGACCGTAACCCAGGAACTCAATCAATCCATACAGGAGATCAACAAGGAAAAAGAGCAACTGTCAGAAAAAGTAGCATTTGCAGCTCGTCTGAAAGTAGAAGGACTGAAAGTCTTTGCGGTGAATGAAAATGGCAGAGAGCGTGAAGGTGAATTCAGAGACCGGCACATTGACAAGCTTAAGATCACCTTTACCATAACTGAAAATCAGGTGGCTCCTATCGAGGGGAAGGAGCTGCTCATACGCATTGTTGCTCCCAATGGCAATGTTCTGTTTGATGTAACCCGCGGATCGGGAACTTTTATGTTTGAGAACAGGGAAATGTTTTACTCGGCCAGGCAAGAGATCCTGTACGATAAGAAAAGCCAGAAAGTAACGGTATTCTATACCAAAGGAAGCGAATATACAGAAGGCCTGCATCAGGTAGAAATATACACTGATGAGTATCTCATGGGAAAAGGTACTTTTTTAGTCAAATAAGCTAGATACTCCTCTCCCTTATTCCCTCTCCAAAGAGGAACAGGTGGAGCTTAACTTAAGGGCATTAAAGTACAATTCAAATCATGAAAATGAGCATGAAAAACGAAGATCGGATTGTTGAATTATTAATTGCCCATTATCAATTATTTCCCTACTTTTGCACTTCGAAAAATTTAAACATTATTTTATTTAATCATGGTAAAAGATTACGAGACAGTATTCATTTTAACTCCCGTTTTGTCTGAGACCCAGATGAAGGATGCTGTCGACAAATTCAAAAACGTCTTGACCGGTAGCGGTACCAAGATCATCAATGAGGAGAATTGGGGCCTTAAAAAACTGGCTTACCCAATTCAGCACAAGACCACTGGTTTTTATCATCTTTTTGAATTTCAGGCAGAACCATCCGTAATTGACAAACTTGAGACCGAGTACAGAAGGGATGAAAAAGTAATGCGTTTCCTCACAACTGCGCTGGATAAGCACGCTGTGAAGTACAACGAACGCAGAAGAAACGGAGCATTCAACAAGAAAAAAGAAGCTAAGAAAGAGGAGGTGAAAGCATGACACTGCAGAACGAACCAATAAACAGAGAGCAGAAGAAAGAAAAATACTGCCGATTCAGAAAAAGCGGAATCAAATACATTGACTATAAGAATGCTGATTTCTTATTGGCTTTTGTAAATGAGCAGGGAAAACTTCTGCCAAGAAGGATCACCGGAACAAGCCTGAAATACCAGAGAAAAGTTTCTCAGGCTGTGAAAAGAGCAAGACACCTTGCATTATTGCCATATGTTACTGACTCTTTAAAGTAAGCACAAGATGGAGATTATATTAAAAGAAGACGTAAAAGGATTAGGTTATAAGAATGATATCGTAAACGTAAAGCCCGGTTACGGTAGAAACTACCTCATCCCTCAGGGAATAGCGATCATTGCCAGCACCAGTAACAGGAAAATGATCGAGGAAAATGTAAGGCAGGCATCTCACAAAGCAGAGAAGATCAAAAACGATGCGGAAGAGTTTGCTAAGAAAATCGGAGATCTTACTTTGGATATCAAAACAAAAGCCGGAGAAACCGGAAAGATCTTTGGAGCAATCACACCACTTCAGGTGGCTGATTCGCTAAAAGAAAAAGGTTTTGATATCGACAGAAAGAAAATCAATATTTCAGGTAACATTAAGGAGCTTGGTGAATACAAAGTGGTTTTGGACCTTCACAAAGAGGTACACCATGAAATCACGCTCAACGTAGTTTCTGAATAAAAATAAGAATCCATTAGTTAAAAAACCCTGATCAGCAAATGGTCAGGGTTTTTTGTGTTTCTTAGCTATATTCGATCCGTGTTTGTCTTACCATTTAATATTCCGGAAAGTCCCGAAAAAATCCGATTAAAAGATCCGGTATTTTGCATAGGGTCCTGCTTCTCTGAAAATATGGGGAATCGTCTGCGGGATTATAAGTTTGACGTGCTTTCCAATCCTCTGGGTACGATTTACAACCCCTACTCCATATTTAAAAACATAAGATTGATTCTCTCTGAGGGATTGGATCCAGATAATTTTGCTCAGATCAGAGGTATCTACTACCACTGGGACACGCATAGTGTCATTTCAGGGACCAGTATGGACACATTTAAAAGCCTTTTGGATAACCGGGCGAGAGAATCTCAACAAAGCCTGATGAGTTCTAAGTGGATGATCATCACTTTGGGTACTATTTTCGTCTACAAACACCTGAAAAGTGATAAGATCGTAGCTAATTGTCATAAGGCGCCAAAGGGAGATTTCGAAAAGCTGTCCCTATCTTCAGTCGAAATTATTGAGGATTATTTTGAAACCATGGAGGTGGTACGAAGTATAAATCCCGACATGAAGGTGATACTAACCGTAAGTCCGGTAAGGCATATCCGGGATGGACTTATTCAAAACAACATCAGCAAGGCAACGTTACTCCAGTCAGTAAGTGAGATCATCGAAAGGGACCCTGAGGCTTTCTATTTTCCTTCATATGAACTCATGATCGATGTTCTCAGAGATTACCGGTTTTATAAGGAAGATATGATCCACCCAAATGAACAGGCAGTACGATATATCTGGGAGCGTTTTACTGAGACGTTTATGGATGCAGACGCTCAAAAATTTATTGCTGAGTGGGTCAGGATTAGAAAATCACTGGCGCACCGCGCATTTCACCCACACTCGGCTGACCACCAGAATTTCTTGAAATCCACCATCAGGCAGCTAAAGGCTTTCGAAAACAAGGTGGATATTTCAAATGAGCTTACGGAGCTGGAAAAACAAGTCAAAAAATGAGAACTTTTTCGTTCTTATTGCTTTTACTGATACTCACAAACTGTGATCAAAATATGTCCATTAATCAGGATACCAACAGACTCATCAATGAAACCAGTCCCTATCTTCGACAGCATGCGGAAAACCCGGTAGACTGGTATCCATGGAGCACAGAAGCATTAAATAAAGCCAAAGAGGAGAATAAACCTATCCTGCTTAGTATTGGATACAGCTCCTGTCACTGGTGTCATGTAATGGCTCATGAATCCTTTGAGAATGACACCATTGCCGCATACATGAATAAACACTTTGTAAACATCAAGCTGGATAGAGAAGAACGTCCGGATATAGATCAGATCTACATGGAAGCTGTCCAGAATATGGGATTGCGTGGGGGCTGGCCCCTAAACGTGTTTCTTACCCCAGAGCAAAAACCATTTTACGGAGGCACCTACTTCCCTCCTGCTCAATGGAAAAAGCTACTGGAAAGCATCACTGAAGCTTATGATAAAAACTATGATAAGCTTTCAGAGTCAGCAGATCGTTTTGCAGAGGCGATGCAGCAAAGTGAAATAAGCAAGTACGGTATCCAGAATACATCCACCCCGGTAGAAAAGGAGTCTTTTGACTCAGCTTTTGATACCCTTTCCAGGCGTTTTGATACGGCATGGGGAGGAATAAAAAAGGCACCTAAGTTTCCTATGCCATCCCTTTGGGAATTTTTGGCAGGTTATTATGATCTATCACAAAACGAAAAGGCCTTAGAGCATCTTTTGTTCACTCTGGATAAAATGGCCGAAGGTGGCATCTATGATCAGGTTGGCGGAGGATTTGCCAGGTATTCGGTAGATGGGGAGTGGCATGTTCCTCATTTCGAAAAAATGCTTTATGACAATGGCCAGCTTCTGAGCCTGTATGCTACCGGATATAAATTAAGCCCGAAAGAAAACTATAAACCTATTCTGACTGGCACCGCTGAATGGCTGGAAAGAGAGATGATGAGTGAGGATGGCGGCTTTTACAGCGCCCTGGATGCAGATAGTGAAGGTGAGGAAGGTAAGTTCTATGTATGGACGTTTGAGGAGGTTAAAGAACTGGCAGGTGAGGACTTCAGCCTCATAGCTGAGTATTATGACGTTTCTAAAGAAGGAAACTGGGAAGGCAGGAATGTGCTCAGAAGACTTGAGACAGATGATCAGCTGACTAAAGACCTCAATCTCAATTTGGATTCGCTGATCAGCATTGTAGAAAAATTCAATGATAAGGCGCTCAAGGCCCGGAGCAAGCGGATCAGGCCGGGACTGGATGATAAGATCATCTCCGGGTGGAACGGACTTACATTAGCAGGGCTTTGTGATGCTTACCAGGCTACAAAGGAGGATGTGTTTCTGGAGTTAGCTAAAAACAATGCAACTTTTATCAAGAAAAAACTGATTAAGAAGGAGGGTCTCCTGAGGGTCTACCAGGGGGAAACGATGGCTTTCCTGGAGGACTATGGTGCGGTTATAAAAGGATTCATAAACTTTTATGAAACTACCTTTGACGAAAGTTATCTGATGGAAGCCAACAGGCTTGTTGAAATTGTTATTCGGGACTTCTACGATACTGATGAAGGTTTCTTCTACTATACGGGGGATGAATCGGAAGAGTTAATAGCACGCAAAAAAGAAATTTTCGATAACGTGATCCCCTCTTCCAATTCCTTGATGGCTCATAACCTGTACCGCCTGGGCATTATGATGGATAACGAAGATTACAAGAGCAAGGCCACGTCAATGGTTGAGAAAATTAATCACATGATTATCCAGGAGCCGGAGTACTTGTCTAACTGGGGAGTTACAGCTCTTATGATGGCTAACCCCACTCCGGAAGTCATTGTGGTTGGGGATTCAGCATACCAAAAAGCGCTGGAAATACAACAGGTATACCTGCCCAATAAAGTAATCATGGCCACATCTGAAAAAAGTGATTTACCGCTATTATCATACAAGGAGCCCATAGATGGAAAAACAACCATATTCGTTTGCTTTAACAAGACCTGTAAACGACCGGTATTTGAGACTAAGTCTTCAATTAAAGAAATTAAAAACGCCGGTAATAAATAAAAAACGTACGATCAACCATTATTATTCCCGTTCTATCGAAATTCGGGCGTGTGAATTCAAAGCTTTTACTACCTTAACAAAAAAAAGAAAGCAAAAGACCAGTAATGACCGTCTACCACGAAGAGAAAAAATACCTTACGGAATTCAGAGAGAAGATCCTTTCCGGAAAAGATATTTCTCAGGAGGATATACTCGAGTTGATCGATAAATTTGAAGATATGACTGAGATGAACTCGGTTACGGTCAAAATCATCGATCGGCTGATGATGAACTACGACAAACTCAAGCAAGAGGTAAAAAAGGAAAACCCCAAAAAATCGATTCGCAAAGATATTTTGAATTAGTAAATCTTACTTTCGGACATCCGGGTTAGATTTACAATTTGAGATACGCTGAAGTCATATTACCTCTCCCCCTACCCGGGACATTTACCTATAAGTTACCAATAAGGACTGCTACAGATGAGCTGGTTGGCTGTAGGGTGATCGTACAATTTGGTAAAAGGAAGATCTATACGGGCATCATTCACCATGTACATGATGAGGTACCGAAAAACTTTCAACCTAAAGAGATTCTGGATCTGGTGGATGAAGACCCGATAGTCACACCAACTCAACTACACTTTTTCCAATGGATGAGTGAATATTACATGGCTACCCTGGGGGAAGTCATCAATGCTGCCGTTCCTGCCGGACTCAAAATGAGTAGCGAGTCTTATATTTCCCTCAACCCTGAAATTGACCTGGAGGATATCCCGGTTTCTGAAAAAGAAAATGTGATCCTAAACCACCTGAAATCAGGAGATCTGAAGGTAAATGAGGTGGGATCTATCCTGAACATTAAATCAGCATACCCCTACATTAAAAGCCTAAAAAAAAGTAATGCCATCCAGGTCTTTGAACAAATCAAAGACAAATACAGCCCCAAAAAGGAAACAAGGATAAGGCTGGCGGAGGAATTTCTACAGGAGGAAGCTTTAGATAGCCTGCTGGAACAGCTTGAAAAGAAGACTAAACAGATAGACGTGCTGGTAAAGTACCTGGAAAACGTGCCTGTACTGGAGTCACCCATAAGCAATGAGAATGGCATTTCAAGAAGTGACCTGATCAACCACGGAGTAAGTGAATCTTCCGTAAGGACTTTGGTCAAAAACGGAATATTAATTCAATGGGAAAAAATAGTTTCCCGGTTTGAAATAGATGAAACCGCTACTAAGCATCCCGTTCTTTCGCCTGCTCAGCAAACGGCCAAACAGGAAATACTAAGTGAGTTTCAAAAGAAGAGTACAGTACTGCTAAAAGGGATCACCGGAAGCGGAAAAACGGAGATCTACGTATCCATGATCCTGGATGTGATCGAAAACGGAGGTCAGGCTCTGTACCTTCTTCCGGAGATTGCATTAACGACACAAATCATCAAGCGCCTCTCCAGGATATTTGGCAATCAGTTTGGGGTATACCATTCCAGGTATTCTGATAATGAGCGTGTAGAGGTATGGCAAAAAGTACTGAGTGGTGAATATAAGTTTGTGGTGGGTGTTCGTAGTGCTGTTTTCTTGCCTTTTAGTGACCTTTCACTGATCATAGTAGATGAGGAGCATGAAAACTCATTTAAACAATACGAGCCGGCTCCAAGGTATCATGCCCGCGATGCGGCTATATACCTGGCCACCCTGTTTCATGCTAAAACACTTTTGGGAACCGCTACGCCCTCCCTGGAGAGCTACCATAACGCCCTCAGTGAGAAGTATGGATTGGTAAAAATCGATGAACGATACAGTAAAGTCAACCCCCCCTCTATTGAGTTTGCAAACATGATCCAGGAACGCAAGCAGAGAAAGTTGAAGGGCAATTTCACCTCCAGACTTTTGGAAGAGATCAATACAGCCCTGGATCAACAAAAGCAGGTCATACTTTTTCAAAACAGACGGGGATATGCTCCCTACCTGTCCTGTCATAATTGTGGTTACATCCCTAAATGCCCCCATTGTGACGTTAGCCTGACGTACCACATCCATCAGGACTTTTTGATTTGCCACTACTGCGGATACAAAACCAGTATGTTAACTGAATGTGTTCAGTGTAATTCCACTGAGATCAGAACCATGAGTTTCGGCACGGAAAAGCTCGAGGAAGAGTTGGAAATACTTATTCCAACGGCACGAATCAGGAGAATGGATCTGGATTCAACGCGAAGTAAATACAGCTATCAAAGGATTATTGATGAATTTGAGAACGGAGACATAGATATACTCCTGGGCACCCAGATGGTCAGTAAAGGTCTGGATTTTGATCATGTGGCTATTGTTGGCATATTTGATGCTGACCGAATGATCCATTTCCCGGACTTCAGATCTCATGAGCGTGCATTTCAGCTTATTCACCAGGTAAGTGGCAGAGCAGGCAGACGAGATACGCCGGGCAAAGTAGTAATCCAGACCAGTGATCCGGACCAGTTCCTTCTCGGTTATGTAAAACGGCACGATTATGATTCATTTTACCAGTCTGAGATCCTGGAAAGAGAAAAGTTTCACTACCCTCCTTTCTATCGAATGATCAGCATCACTGTGAAAGATGCGGATAAGCTCAACGCCTCGAATGCCGCGCAGTTCCTTGCCAGGGAGCTGAAACGATCGCTGGGAGATATGCGGGTGATCGGACCTGTGGAGCCACTTATTGGCAGGATCAGGAATCAGTATCTTTACGATATCACGGTAAAAGTGGAAAAACAGGGAGTCTCCTTGCGAGCATTAAAAGAATTCCTGCTTAATTCGCGTAATATGTTGCAAAGTCAACGTTCATATAAAAGTGTAAAAGTGGTGTTTGATGTTGACCCGGTTTGAGATATCTGTAAGCAATGAGCAATGAAAGATGGAAAAGAAAGAAAATACAATCAATCCTCCTTACCAAAGGAGATGAAGGAGGTTGTATCACACCAATCCATTTTCTTTTTTTCCTTGTACTAACCAGATATTCAACAGACAATACAAGTAGGCAATAGAAACCATGAAAAACTGGATCTATATTTTCATTTTCTGGGCTTTAATTAGCTTTTCATGCGACCCTTGTAATGAGTGTGGTGAGCCATTGCTCTATGAGCCCACAGTCGCAGTGACGTTTATTAACCAGGACAGCATCACGGCTCTGGATACAGCCAAAGCAGATACCAGTGCTACCATTCAATATTATGAATCAATAAGTCAGGCACTAGATGATAAAATTGATTCACTGGGAGATGAAATTACCCGGATGAGTGATTCCATACAAAATGGAAATACAGCGTATGAAGATTCGCTCGATTTAGTTACCGAGCAGATAGAAAACATTGAAATTGAATTGATCCCGGTAGAGACAAGATTAGATGAACTGGACTCCATCGTGGATGTCTACAACAGTATTATTAAAAAGATAAATTCAGGTCTTTTATTGGTAGATAAGGTCGCTATCTTAAATAATGGCGCTGAGCTAACTTACCAGGACAGTATGAAGGTTTATAACCTGCCCCTACTCATAGGAACACCGAATGAAACGCAACAAACCTCCTATGAAATCTCCATTAAGGAGAAAACCTTTAGTTTTACATTGAGTTACCTCCCATACGAAACGCTAAACGATGCCCGGGTTTTTCGTATCATCGCTAAGGATATTGTTGCGGAGAGCTACACCTGCGATACCCTGATCTTTAATTGTCCAAATGATAACTGCATAAGCAATGAGACGAATATTACTGCTATCTATTAGCCTTTGGCTGTCATACCAGGCTTATGCACAAACTGATTCCACAAAGGTGGCCCTGGACAGCACCATGAGCCCCAAAGATTCGGTATCGGTAAAAGTGACCGAACAGGATACGGTCGAAAAGGAAAAAGAGGTCTTTTTTCAGGCTTCTATCAATGCTGATTATGGAAAGCTGGCCACCACTATTGCTGGCTGGGATGAAAAATATGAAACAGGTGTCACGCTGCTGTTTTTTAATCAATATTATCTCCTGGGAGAATATGGACAAGGAGTTCTGGAGCCGGAAAATGCTTTTAAAAACGGAGTATACACTTCAGAAGGATCCTATTACCGACTGGGTGGAGGTTACCTGAAGCAGATCAGCCCCAAAAGTAAGTTAGGGATCGGGGTACTTTATGCGTCGAGCATGTTCGAACATCGTGGAGCTATTTTTCTATCAAGCCCCAGTGGTGTACAGGATGATTACACCAACACTTTTCAGGAGGATAACTTATCAGCCAGGTGGCTGGAAGTAATGGTCACTTCCGAGAGCAAGCTCATATTGAATAAAGACAACCCGGAGGCAAAGATCAATCAGCTTTTTACTCTGGGATTTTACCTGAGGGCTAGATTTTTATCTACTTATGACCGCTTTGAGATCTATGACGTGTACACCATCCCCGGATACGGAAGGACCGTAAACAATCCTAACATGGCTTTAAACCTGTTTTTAAAGGTTTATGTGTTTTAGGAACTAATGCAATGCAATAAGATTGACCCAAACAGAGCACTAAATATTTGCATCATCCAGTCGCTTCTTGATAGTATCTATTTATTTAGATCATTAAGGTCATTATCCAAAGCTTCCTCAACGGCAACAAACCCTTTTTCTACACTTCTGGAAAACTTGTCCATTGACTTCACGACTCGCTCAGTATTGGACTTCATTTGATTCTCCAATTCTATAAACTCAACTTTCATTTCATTCCGAAGCTTACCTATTTCATTTAATGCTTTATCCATATCTCTAAGGTATTTTATAATACAATGAAATCAAAAGAGGTTGAAATTCTACACATCCCACTCATCATTCAAAATACTGATTGCGTGATGCCCCGTAAGATCAAACTGGCAAGGAACCAGGGAAACATAATTATTGGCAATAGCCCATTCATCGTTATCCTCCCCTTTATCGTGATTAACGAAATTTCCAACCATCCAGAAGTAGGTTCTCCCGTGCGGGTCCACACGTTGATCAAAGTCCTCTTCCCACCTGGCATTGGCCTGGCGACATACTTTTATGCCTTTAATATTCTGAGACTGGTAGGCAGGGATGTTTACGTTTAGCGCTATACCCTTTGGAATACCTTTTTTCAGGGTTTGATCTGCAATTTTAATAATATGCTCATCTACATGATCCATTTTGGCATCCGGATGGTAATCACAAAGGGAAAACCCGATAGCCGGTGTACCTTCTATGGCCGCCTCAATGGCAGCACTCATTGTGCCTGAATATAGCACACTGATCGAGGTATTGCTTCCATGATTAATGCCACTTACCACCAGGTCTATTTTTCGCTCCCTTAGAAGGTGATGTTTTGCCAGCTTTACACAGTCTGCCGGTGTCCCGCTACACTCATAAGCAGGCAGGTCACCTCCAAAAATTCTATTTTCATTAAGCCTTAGGGTATCACCCACCGTGATGGCATGTCCCATGCCGGATTGCGGGCTGTCCGGGGCCACTACGATCACATCACCAAGCTTTTTCATCAGACTTACCAGCTTTTGAATTCCATTTGAAGTAATTCCATCGTCGTTGGAAACGAGAATCAGAGGTTTTGACATTTGTCTTTTTGTGTAATTAGATGCTTAAATTGAATTATAAAAAGCTGTGATCCTGATCAGGTCGCGAATCTCATCAGTTCTAAGCTTATTGTCTTTGATAAAGCTTTTTACCTGACGGGATTTTCGGGCCATAATATCCAGTAAATCGTTTCGTTTCCCGGTATACATGGTCATATTTCCTTCCTTGTCTAAAAAGTAAAATGTATAGGCCATACGGTCCCTTACATAAGAACCGCCGGTCCAGTAAGGTGTATTGCTGGTCACAGTTTCCTGCACGACAGCTTCTCTGGAAAGAAGCGAAAGAGGTCCTTCATATAATACTTCAAAGATAATTGGAATCTCGTAGTTGTAATTCACATTATACGGAATGGAATAAAACTGCCGGTAGTTTTTAACAACCTTATCAAAAATCTCGAAATAAAAAACTTTATGGCTACTGTAAGTTTTAACAACATTGTTTTGTATAAGCTGAACAATATTGGCCTCCATGTCATACTTGATAAGCCCACGAACAGTATCTTCATCCGTAGTTATGAGGTAGCCATTGTGCCATACTTCTGATGAAAACTCCTGAGCGTCTGCTGAAAACAAAGCAAGACACAGGAATCCCGATATTAATAGTTTTCGCATTTGCTTACTTCCTGGTTTTTAAAATTTCGTGGCCCATCTTGTCTCTTTTCGTTTCGAGATATCGCTTGTTATGTACATTCGGGACCACCTCAATAGGGACATTCTCTACAATTTCCAGACCATACCCCATAAGTCCGATCCTTTTTTTCGGATTATTTGTAATTAACCGGATTTTTCTAATGCCCATTTTACGAAGGATCTGTGCCCCAACTCCATAATCCCGTTGATCCATTTTGAATCCCAGGTGCAGATTGGCCTCTACGGTATCCATCCCTTTCTCCTGCAGTTGATAGGCTTTCAGCTTATTTTCCAGACCGATGCCACGTCCTTCCTGGTTCATATAAAGCACCAGCCCCTTCCCTTCTTTTTCTACCATTTGCATGGCACTGTGCAGCTGATTACCACAGTCGCACCGATATGAGCCAAAAATATCCCCGGTAACACAAGATGAATGAACACGGACCATCACCGGCTCATCTTCTTCCCACTCCCCTTTAAAAAGAGCCAGGTGAAGTTCGCCGGTATTGTCCTGCTTAAATGCTGTGAGTTTAAATTCCCCATGCTCGGTAGGCATATCGATTGTAATCTGTTTAGTGACCAGCGACTCTTTCCTCATTCGGTATTCGATGAGATCCTTGATTGCCACCAGCTTTAAATCAAATTTATCAGCTATCTCCCGCAGGTCAGGGAGCCGGGCCATGGCGCCATCTTCTTTTAAGATCTCCACAAGCACTCCTGCGGGCTGGAGTCCCGCAAGCCTTGCCAGATCAATAGCTGCCTCTGTGTGTCCGGTACGCCTTAAAACACCTCCCTTTTTTGCTTTGAGAGGGAAAATATGACCCGGTTTGCCAAGCTCCTCTGGTTTAGTGTCAGGATCCACTAGAGCCAGGATGGTCTTAGCCCGATCAGCTGTGGAAATACCTGTGGTGGTCCCTTTACCTATGAGGTCCACAGAAACCGTAAATGGCGTTTCATGGACTGCCGTATTTTTGCCTACCATCAGCTCAAGACCCAGCTCTTCACAACGCTCCTCCACCAAAGAAGCACAGATAAGGCCACGACCTTCCTTACTCATAAAGTTTATAATATCGGGCGTCACTTTTTCAGCTGCACAAATGAAGTCTCCTTCATTCTCCCGGTCTTCATCATCAACAACGATAACGATTTTACCATCCCTTATATCGGCAATGGCTTCTTCTATAGGATCTAATAATGTTTCTTTTGACATGCTTAAAGTGCTAAAATGGGTACTATCTGTTGTTTATTAGCCCAAAACTAATCATCCGGCGAAGTTTAGACACCTAAAATACAATTTACTTAACCGTCACGTTCCCTAAAATCTTCGCTATATCCATTTCAATCTTTTTCAGATCGTTTATTTCATCAAGTAATTGGTCGATTTCATGATCTTCAGTGACAGATTTCAGCTTTTTATTTTCCTCCTCGATGAGGTGTTGTACAACACGGAATTTCAACCTGAGAATATTGGTGTAAGCAACGTCTTTTAATAGTGAAATCTCTTCCGGGACGTAAATCTGAAATTTCTTTTCCCAGTTTTCACTCACCTCATATTTATTAGTCATCAGGCCCACAACTTCCCTCTTGATCTCCTCAGACCCGTGCTTGATGAGGTGATCTCCATCAATAAGTTCACCAGCGTTTAGGCGTTCTTTGAAAATTTCGAGGATCTCTTTATAAATGGGATTGGTAAACTGTATTTCCTCTACTTCAGATAAAAAATAGGCTATAAGCTCCTCATCCACATAGTCCTGATTTTTGATGGTATTTTTCCCGTAGTTGACCAGGACCCGTATGGACTCACGCTCCTGGAGCTCAATGATTTTAAGTAAATCAGCCTCCTCTAAAACTTCTTCCTCTCCCGGACTTCCTGCAGAAGGAGGTGGAATTTCCTCATAAGTTTTTTGGCCACCCTTCTGTCTGCGTTGTTCTATCAGCAGCTTGTTTTGCTCCGCCACAAGCACTGACTCGCTGATGCCCAGCAGATTACTGCATTCCTTTAGATAGACACTTCGCTTTACCGGATCGTCAATCTTGGTAATGGACCTGACAATATCCTTTATAACTCCGGCCTTCTTTACCGGATCATCCTTGGTTTCCTTGAGGAAAAGCCTGGTTTTGAACTGAATAATGTCCTGTGACTCACTTTCAATGAAGTGACTAAATGCACTGGTACCCAGTTGTTTAGAATAACTATCCGGATCTTCCCCTTCAGGCAATGCTACAGCCCGTACGTTCAGTCCTCCCTCCAGGAGCATGTCGATACCGCGGATTGATGCTTTGATACCAGCCTCATCACCATCAAAGATCACAGTAACATTTTCAGTGTACCGTTTGATGAGTTTGATCTGATCTTCAGTGAGTGCGGTACCTGAAGAAGAAACCACATTTTTGATCCCGGTCTGGTGCATGGAGATCACATCCGTATAGCCCTCCACCAGGAAGCAGTTGTCTTCTTTTCGGATATCCTGCTTGGCCTGAAACAGCCCATAGAGAATTTTACTCTTATTGTAAAGCTCAGTCTCCGGCGAGTTAATGTACTTGGGCTGTTTTTTTTCTTTAGAGAGTGTTCTCGCCCCAAATGCGACCACCTTCCCGGAAATGTTATGTATGGGAAAAATGACACGATTTCTAAATCGATCATAAACCTTCCCATCGTCCTTTTTGATGATAAGCCCCGCTTCTTCCAGCAGATCCTGCTTGTAACCTTTTTTTTCTGCGGCTTTCAAAAGATCGTCCCAGGCATCAATGGTATATCCCAGCTCAAATTCTTTGATGGTAGCCTCAGAGAAACCACGCTCCCTGAAGTAGCTAAGCCCTATGGATTTGCCCTCCTCATGTTCCCAAAGCAGCTCTTTGAAGTGGTCCTTGGCAAAGTTGAGCAAAATATAAAGGCTTTCCCGTTTGTTTTGAGCCTGCTGGACCTCATCACTTTGCTCCTCTTCTACGATCTCTATCCCGTACTTATTTGCCAGGTATTTGAGCGCTTCCACGTAGCTAAGCCCATCTACCTCCATGACGAAGGTGATGGCGTCACCACCCTTGCCGCTGCTGAAATCTTTAAAGATCCCTTTGGAAGGGACTACATAAAAAGAAGGTGTTTTTTCATTCGTAAAAGGGCTTAAAGCCTTAAAGCTGGATCCGGATCTCTTAAGGGTAACAAAGTCACCAACTACCTCGACGATATCAATTCTGTTCTTTATTTCCTCAATAGTAGCGGGACTGATCATGGATCGGTTTTAGGGTTGAAAAGTCAGGGCAAATTTAAGGGATCGAATGGTTTTTCCGTTTAAGTAATATCTTTTTAAGTCAATTGAAAAAACGACGAATCAAACTTCTGTTGTGTATATTTGGTTAATGGTAAAACTTAAAACGAATGCTCCTCGAAAACGGCTATATACTTGAATTCCCTGAAAATCTCGCTTTTAGTGATGATGAGCTATTTGAGTTTTGTCAAAGAAACCCGGAGTTGAATATCGAAAGAGATAAACACCTAAACCTCATTATAATGTCGCCAACCGGAAGTCTATCCGGTTATTTTAATAGCAAAATTGCTACCAGAATCTCTGTTTGGAATGAATCCAGAGCTCTCGGAAGAGTCTTTGATTCCTCAACGGGTTTTACATTACCTGACCGATCTATGAGATCACCGGATGTCTCCTGGGTATCTAATGAACAGTGGGATAAGCTTACCAAAGATCAAAAAATGAAGTTTGCCCCGGTATGCCCGGAATTTGTAGCGGAGGTAAAATCCCCATCTGATTCATTAAAACAGCTACAGGATAAAATGCTCGAATGGGTAGCTAATGGTGTGCAGCTAGGGTGGCTGATAGACATAGACAAGCAAGAAGTATATGTCTATAACCCGAATGGATTGGAAAAAACTATCAAAACATTTGACACCAAACTTTCTGGTGAAGATGTGTTACCTGGATTCGAATTGGACTTATCCCTTTTGAAAGAAACGTAGATAGCCTTTAATGAAAGATCTAGAAACAGTGACAGCCGAATTAATTCATGCTAATAAAATAGCTGAAAAGAGACTAAATATAGTTGAAAAGGTAGGCTCCATTCTTATTGTTTACTTAACGGTGGCTACAGCTGGTATTTTAGGGTTAATCGTTTACGCCATTTTGTGATTCACTTACAAAACCCCATCCCTAAATCACACTCACCTTCCCCCTCTTTCAAAACAAACTTCGGTCTGGCCAAAGCCTGACCAGAAAGTTGCCGAGATTAGCCACAGTCGGTCAGACACGGTCGGTCAGACACGGTCGGTCAGACACGGTCGGTCAGACTTTTAGTCGGGGTTTCGAATATTCGCGTGAATCAATAAGTTCCTCGGTACCGGTGATCAAATCGTTTCCCATGATCAGGTTTCAGTGGCATGGATTCTCCTCCGGTCTCCTCCAGCCAGGTAAACAATGCATCCCTAAGTCCATTGGCCACATCCTGATATTCAGGGTTGCGAATCAGGTTACGCATCTCATTTGGATCGTTCTCAATATCGTAGAGCTCGTTTATATCCCACACGCCATGATAGCGGATGAATTTGTATTTTGAAGTCCTCACCGCATGTACGGTAGGTGTCTGTGGAAATGGTCTTTCCCAGAAGTATTCATAATATACCGTATCCCGCCATTCCAGGTTTTTTTGATAAAGAAGTTCTTTGAACGAATTGCCGTTCATATGAGATTTGGTCTCCAGTCCTGCTATATCCATCACCGTAGGCCCAATATCTACATTCTGAATGACCTCCTCTACTTTGGAAGTGGCAGGAATTCCACCACCCATAGCCAGCATTGGTACTCGCATCGATTCTTCATAAGCCTGCCGCTTATCGATCAATCCGTGCTCACCAAATGAAAAGCCATTATCACCCATATAGATCACGATCGTATTTTCCAGTAACCCTTCCTCCTCCAGGTAATCAAGGACCGCACCGATGCTCTCATCTACAGACAGAAGTGTCTCGCAGTAGCGTTTATAGAAATCTTCAAAGCTGATCTGCCCGTGATACATATAATCCACACCGTGCCAGCTATAGCGCTGCTCTTTGGCCCAGTTTGGTAAGTCTTCGTAATTGTATTCTTCTGCAGTCACTGTGCTTCTGGGGTGGTCCGGAGGAAACATCGTGGGCGGGTAAGCAACTTCTCCATCCTCATACTTACCCTGGTGACGGGGAGCAGGTTTGAAGTCCGCATGTACCCCTTTATGCGACAGGTACATAAAGAACGGCTTTTCCTTATTTCTGTTCCTTACAAAATCAATGGCATAGTCCGTAAGTACATCGGTTACATAAGCGGAATCTTCAAAAATTTGCTCTTGCCCATTAAAGTTGATCGTGGGGTTAAAGTATACCCCCTGCCCTCTGAAGCTCGCCCAAAAGTCAAAGCCAGGGCGCGGGCCGGCATGGTGCTCGCCCATGTGCCACTTCCCAATAAATGCTGTCTGGTAACCGGCCTCTTCCTGAAGGTATTTAGGGAAAAATGTAGTACCCTCCGGTACCAACGACTGATTATCCACTACCCGGTGGTTATGAGCATATTGGCCGGTAAGAATACTTGCACGACTTGGAGAGCACAGAGCCGTGCTTACAAAGGCATTTTGAATGTGGGCTCCTTCGTTTGCCATCCGATCCATATTGGGAGTTTCAAGAAAGGGAACCTTACCGGTAAACCCCATAAAGTCATAACGATGGTCATCGCTCAGAATAAACACCACATTTTTCTGATCTTTAACACTATCCTCTACTGATTTCGATTGTCTGGAGCAGCCCAGAAGAACAAACACCGATGAAAATAGAAGTAAATATTTCATATATTATCATTTTTATTCGAGGAGGATTCTGTCTGAATCATCCATTAAAAAGAATAATGGATAACTCCCTGAAGAGTCATTCCACAAACACAAACTGTAACGAAATAAGCTATTTAAGTTTCAGCATGGTCATTTGGCCCAATGCACTTTTACCTTTTTAACGTTCTTGGAATTAGTACCTACCATGATCTCAAAATCTCCGGACTCCCAGTCAAACTTCATTTCGTGTCCTCCCGGGTTCTTATAATTATAGAATTTCAGATCATCTGTATCGATTTCAAAAGTCACCTCCCGGACCTCCCCGGCATTCAGTTCAACTTTTTGGAAACCTTTAAGTTCTTTGACCGGCCTGGTGATCGTGCCTACTATGTCCCGTATGTATAATTGAACTACTTCTTTACCCTTTACCTGCCCGGTATTGCTCACCGGAATTTTTACTGTTAACCTGGAATCCTCACCCTTCAATGAATCTGCGGATACCGAAATCTCCCCATATTCAAATGAGGTATAGCTAAGCCCATAACCAAAAGGGTACAGCGGCTCATTGGGAACATCCAGGTAATTGGACCGGAACTTCTGAAACCATGCTCCCTCCGGAAGAGGTCTGCCTGTATTCTTATGACTGTAATAGATGGGTACCTGACCTACATTTTGCGGGAAGGTGGCGCTCAGTTTCCCGGAAGGGTTTACGTCCCCAAAAAGCACATCAGCCACGGCCAGCCCGGCTTCACTCCCCGGAAACCATACGTTAAGAATTGCCGGAACATTTTCAGCTTCCCACTTAATAGCCATGGGCCGACCTGCCAGCAGAACCATTACCACAGGCTTTCCTGTCTTTAATAATGCTTTTAAAAGGTTTCTTTGATTTTCAGGGAGTGCAATATCAGTCATACTGCTACTCTCTCCGGATGACTCTGATGCTTCACCTAATACTGCAACGACCACATCAGATTGAGCAGCCACTCTGACTGCCTCCTGAATCAGTTGAGCTTCAGATCGATCATCTCGATTTGTAGGTTTACCGAAAGTACTCACCCGCGATTCCAGCTTAGGGTCAGGATAGATATTTGCTCCTTTTACATATCGAATTTGCACCTGGTCACCTGCTACCTGCTCCAGCCCTTCCCTTATAGAAGTCGCTTTGTCAAAATCAGCAGCCACACTCCAGGTACCAACCATGTTTTGCTTATTATCCGCTAACGGACCTACCAAAGCAATAGAACCGCTTTTCTCAAGCGGAAGTGCAGAACCCTCATTTTTGAGCAGGACAAATGACTGGGCTGCAATCCTTCGGGCTATTTGCCTGTTTTCATCAGTGAAAATCTCCGCTTTTGCTCGCTCAGGGTCACAGTATCGGTACGGATCATCAAACAGCCCCAATTCATACTTTGCGATCAAGATCCGGCGAACCGCCTGATCAATATGTTTTTCGGTGATCTTGCCTGCTTCTAGTGATTTCCCCAAAGTAGTTAAAAATCCCTCGCCTACCATATCCATGTCTATACCTGCTTTAAGCGCCAATGCAGAAACTGTCTGCAGATCTCCCATACCATGGGCTATCATTTCATTAACCCCTGTGTAGTCACTGACGACAAAACCGTCAAAGCCCCATTGATTACGAAGAACTTCTGTCATCAGCCACCTGCTGCCTGTGGCCGGAACACCATCTACATCATTGAAGGAAGCCATCACTGTGCCTACACCTGCATCTACAGCTGCTTTGTATGGAGGAAAATAGTCGTTGTACATCCGCAGCCTGCTCATATCGGTTGTGTTGTAATCACGGCCGGCTTCTGCCGCACCGTATAAAGCAAAGTGCTTTACGCAAGCCATTATGGTATTGTTTCTGGACAGGTCATCACCCTGATAGCCACGTACCATTGCTTTCGCAATTTCGCTCCCCAGGTAAGGATCTTCCCCAGCACCTTCTGCAATTCTCCCCCATCTTGGATCTCTGGCTATATCCACCATAGGTGAAAAGGTCCACGCAATGCCATCTGCTGAAGCTTCCTGAGCAGCTACCCTGGCAGACTGCTCGATCAATGGTATGTCCCAACTGCACGACAGGCCCAGGGGTATTGGGAATACGGTTTTGTAACCGTGGATCACATCCATGGCAAAGATTAATGGAATGCCCAGCCTGCTTTCTTCCACTGCTACCTTTTGTACCTCCCTGATCTTTTCGGCAGTCCGTATGTTAAACAATCCACCTACATTACCTTCTTTGATTTTTGCAGCGATATCTGAGTTAGAAGCCTGGCCTGTGGTGATCTCCCCAGCTGAAGGTAAATTAAGCTGACCAAGCTTTTCTTCCAGTGTCATCAGCTGAATGATGGAATCTGCTTTAAGCCGAAAAACGGATGCTTTTGATTTATCCTGTGGTGATTGACAGCTGCAAATAAAGGTGAGCCCAACTAACATTAGTATGTTCGGTGTTTTGAAATTAATTTTCATTGTCATTATTGATTTCCCTTCTCTCATTTGTAAAACTTCTACCTCTGCTTATTGGAAAATAGCCAGGAGAACAAGCCTGGCTCAGAAAACGCACTATCCCAACTATTATGGTTTGCTTCCTTGTAAAGGGTATACTTCACATCTCCACCTGCTTTTTGTAAGGCAATAACCATGTCGGTAGAGTACGAAGGCAGAACCACATCATCTTTTGCTCCGTGAAACACCCACAAACTCACCCGGCTGGCATATTTTGAAACTGTCGCCGGATGCCCTCCTCCACAAATGGGAAAAGCAGCGGCAAACATTTCAGGCTTTCTCCATAAAACTTCAAATGTGCCCATACCTCCCATTGATAAACCGCCAACATATAGCTGATCATCTTTTGAATAGGTTAATGAATAAATAGAATCCATTAGAGCCATTACCAGGGACATAGCCTGCGTGGGGTCGCCTTCATCTTTGAAGGTTATGTTCAGCGGATAGCTGCTCCTGTCGACAGACACATTCGCCCAATAATCTTCAGCAGTGCACTGTGGGAAGATCACCACACATGGAAAATCTTTACGAAATAAGGAGTCCAGGAACAACTTACTTCCATGAATTAACTGCTTCTCATTATCCGATCCTCTTTCTCCTGCTCCATGCAGGAAAAGCAGAACAGGGTACTTTTGATCTGCATCAAAATTTTCCGGGTAAAGGATCCTGTAATTCAGCGTACCTTCCGCCTGATGAAACTGTTTTGGTTCATAAAGCTCGGTATCAGGTTGTGCATAAAGCCCACTGGATAATATGAAAAAGGAGCAAAACAATATGCTTAACGGACTATTTTTCATAATAAAAACCTAATTTCTTCAAGCCTGCCTGCACCTCAGGAGCAGACATAAACAGATCCCAGAGTAAGCCGCTTCTGTAGTTTTCAATCATAACCGGTATAGGTCCCTGATCTATAGCAAGATATCTGGGCAAATACCAGTCTGATTCGAAGCTAAATGCATCATAAGGACCATACTTCCCGATAAGGGAATCTCGCTCCGGAGCATACAAAAACTTCAGCATCTGCATGCTTTCTTTGGGAGTGTAAGGAAATGAAGAAAGTGCGGCTGTAGGCGAAATCACGCCCAGATCATTTCCTGGTCTGTGGCCTGCATAACCGCGCATAGAGTAGCTGGATGTCAACCCCCAACAATCTTCACCATACCCTTCATAGCCTTCCGGGTTTTCTTTACAGTAAGCATGATGCACTTTTGCATGACTTTCATTCAGAGTCCAATACTCTCCGTATTTATCTTTCAATCCCCTGGGATCAAGCCCTAAGTAGGAATAATGTGCCCAAAACAAGGGGCCAACTTTGGCATCATTATGCTCGTAGTGATTAAGCACAAGGTCATATCCGTAATAAGTAGCATCGCTTTCAATTTTACCATCTAAAGCCCAACCCTTGTGATACACTTCCGGTTCTATGCTATGAGTAGGAGAAGATGCCGCCAGTATGTACATGATCAGGCATTCATTATATCCTCCCACAGGGAAGTTCATTTCCCAACCGTAGTTCGGTGACCAGTGCCAGTAGAGGACATCCTCCTTTGCTCCCCCTTGAAGGGTGTCCTTTGTATGCCAGTCCCATTCTACATCTCTCCATATTTTGTCTATACGTTCTGCGAGTGCTTTTTCCTGTTCACTTCCTTCCCGGAAATACTGTCTTACAGCCAGCAGTCCTTGCATGAGAAAGGCTGTTTCTACCAGATCACCACCATCATCTTTCTTGCTAAATGGCTTTACTTTACCTGTATCGCCATACCACCAATGGGGATAAACACCATGGAAACGATCTGCTGTTTCCAGAAAATCCAGGATTTTCTCATATCGCTCCACTCCCTCTTCCCGGGTGATAAATCCTCTTTCAATGCCAACCAAAATAGCCATGATCCCAAACCCTGAGCCTCCTGACGTAACAACATTCTTGTCATTGCTGGGATAAACATCATCCATATGTACTCGCTCACATGCAAGGCCTGAATTGGGCTCTGCACGCTCCCAGAAATACTGGAAAGTCTGCCGCTGCACAAGGTTCAAAAGAGAATCTTCATCTATAGTGGTAATATTATTCACAGCTTCTTTTTGCTTCCAGTTGCAGGATTGCACCATCAGAATCAACATGAGAAGTGATAATTTCAAAAAATTATTCATACGTAAATCCAAGTTTATCCAGTCCGTTTTGTATTTCGGGCGCACTCATAAAAAGGTCCCACAGCAGCCCGGTTCTATGGTTTTCGATCATCACAATAATGGGTCCCTGATCTATAGCGAGGTAGGATGAAGCCACCCAGTCCTCCGTAAAGTTGAATGCATCATAAAACCCATGTGGCCCCCACAGTCGATCACCAAGGATGTAGTAGAAATGCCTGATGGCATTCATAGACGCTTCCGGAGTGTATGGGATAGCTGAAATGGCAGCTGTTGGGGTGATCACCCCCAAATCGTTATCTGGTGAGTGTGCATTATACCCCTGATGATTGTCACTGGCTGTAAGTCCCCAGGAATACGGAGCATAACCCACATAATTTTTAGGGTTTTGAATGCAATATGCCTGATTGATCAATGTATGGTTTACATTTTGCTGCCAGTAGTTTGCATATTGATCTGAAAGGTTCCTGGGATCAAGCCCTAAAAAAGAATAATGCGAAAAGAACAATGGTCCTCCCCGATCGCTTCGGAGATCCAGGGTGTAGCCATAGTATGAATTATTATTGGTATTGACCATGGCCCCACTTCGTGCCCACCCTTCGGTATAAACTTCGGCATCAATACCATGTGTAGTGGACGAAGCTGCCAGGACGTAAACAATTGAGGCCTCATTCCATCCGGTGATCCGGTGGTTTTTCTCCCATCCAAAGTTAGGGGACCAGTGCCAATACAACACATTCTGACCTCCCTGAGTATACCAGTCCCACTCTACGGCTTCCCATAGCTGGTTGATCATAGCAATTATAGTTGCTTCCTGTGTGTTAGCAGGGTCCAAATATTGCCTCACCGTGAGCAACCCCTGCACCATAAAGGCGGTTTCCACCAGGTCTCCGCCATCGTCATTGCTGCTGAAAGGAATAACCTCTCCAGTAGTACCATTCAGCCAATGCGACCAGGCACCATGAAAACGGTCTGCCTTTTCTCCTAAAAAAGTAATAATCTTGTCCAGCCGGTTGACTCCTTCTTCCCTGGTAATAAATCCCCGCTCCATCCCCACAACGATAGACATCAGTCCAAATCCGGAACCCCCTGAAGTAACTGTTTCGCCGCTGGTATTTCTTTCTCTTGCCAGGCCACTGGTTGGGTGTCCAAAGTCCCAGAAGTATTTGAAGGTTTGCTCCTGGACTTTTGTGAGAAGTGCTTCATCGGTTATTTCGGGAAATTTGAGGGTAGAGTCGAGTTTGGTGTGAAAGTCAAATTGATAGCCATCAAAAGGCCTGTTTAGCTCCCCTGCCAGGGTGGATTTTATAGAGAACCTGTACTTCCCATATCCATCAAGGTCGGTTGCTGCAAGTGAAAAACTTACAACAGAATCCATTTCCTGGGTTGCATTTAAGGAAAATGTGTTTCCTCCCCTGGTAAGGGTTACAAAGTCGGCTAATACAGTAGATGAGATGGCTTCTGAAAAGGCAACGCTGATAGTTGGTGCAAAGTCAATGCCCCTGATCCTGATATTTTTATCCACTATGGTTTCATCAATTGTTGCATGATGCACATAGAAAGGCGGGTTGCTGGTTGTGAATGTCTTTTCAATACCGGGGAAGGTTTCCCCATTTATTCCTTTTATTCCATCAGTGACGGACACTGTATACGGTGTGTTGACCTGAAGACCTTCATGAATAGCAGCTGATATGGTCTTGTCGTTATCGAGGTAAGCAAAGGAGAGTTCGAGGAGTTCATCATCAGGGCCTTTGAGGTTCACATTTTCCTCAACTGTATTTTTATCAATAGGATTGCTGAAAGACAGAATGATGGGTTGGTCAAATGGTATTTCTTCCGTTTCGGATAGCAAGCTCACGGTCCCTACCCTCAGGGCGGTCAGTTGCATGGTCAGTGGTTGCTTATCCTCTGGTGTTTCGTCCTTACAGGAGATCAACACCAAAAAAAAGGAACCCAGAATCACAAAAACTTTAAAGTAATTCATACTTTTAATTCTAAGAACAACAATCAGGCTCCTGTCTGGGAAGCTGAATGGCGGCTTATGAAATGTTATTTTTTACAAAACGGACCGCTTTAATACCCTCAAAATCGTAGCGAATATTCTTCTCATAGTCATAGTTTTAAAAAAGAGCCGGAGGAAATCCCCGGCTCTCAAGTAATCTAAATCTACTTATGGTTTTTCTGCATCGTAAAGGGTGGTTACTTCAGTATCAGTAAATGCCACACTGAAAATCCTGAATTCATCCACACTTCCTTTATAGAAGTTTATCAACTTTCCGGTAGTTTCTTCAATTTCAGTTGAATAATTCATGAATCCTGTGGCAGTATGATCTTTACCGGCTCCAAAACCTATAGCTAATGTTGCGTCAACACCGTCAGCCGGAGAACCATCATTCTGAATATCCTTCAATGAAAGGTCTTTGAAAAGCCAGTCTGTTCCGGAGGATAACCATTGGAAAGTGGCAATTTTCACACCATTGATATACATTGTCTTGGTCTGGGCATCCGCATCAACAGTCATAACAAAATGAGCCCAGCTATCAACCGCCTCGTTCTTAATGTAATCTCGATTGTCCTTGATTTGCTCCAGTACATAACTCCATCCACTTGCATCCGGATTTTCGTTCACTGTCAGGTTTGAATTAAGTTCTGACCAAGCGGTGGCCTGAGGAACACTCTCACTGTTATTACCAATATTTACATGATTGGTCGGAACTTTGAAAAAGAACTCCTCAAAAGCCTCAGCAGTAGGGTCTTGAGATCTTCGCCCCAATTCAAGGAAGTATCCTCTTTCGGCACCCAATCCCATTAAGAATCTGGTCTGTGGAAAATCCTGACCATCTTGACCATGATAGTCAGAAGAAGATGTATTCATCCAGAAGCTAATGGTGATAGACGAAGGAATAAGGTCAGAACCCTCAACTTCAACGATATTAGCACCTGTACCATCAAAAGTTGCCGCTGAACCTGGGATACCCAGCCTATCTTCACCGTACATTAATCCGGAAGCTGATACGGTGTGTGAACCGGCTCCATCTACTGCCTCTTGAAAATCAAAACTCAAATAAAGTACTTGATCATCTACTCTTGGAGGCACGACTGCAGCTCTTCCTGCTGTAGTGAATGTTCTGGAAGTTGTTGTAAACTCCCCACCATCATTTCCTTTGACCGTAGCATCCACGGCAAGAGTATACTCAGTACCACCTTCCAGCATTTCCGAAGGTGAGATCGTAACAGCAGCCCCTGTAGCTGTGACCGTCGTAGCAACAGCCCCACCATCACTTGATAAAGCTACACTAGTAGATGATACCGTAGCAGCATCAACCTCAGCTGAAAAAGTAATAGTAATGACTGCATCAATAGGAACTCCCGCAGCAGATGTTGCTGCATTCAGATCTACGGTTGTCTCTTCACCTGTACTCAGATCGGTTCCGGTCGCTTCAATACTTACAATACTCAAAGCTGCTGGTCCGTCATCGTCTTTATTACAGCTAACAAATACTATAAGACTTGCCGTCAAAACAAGTCCCAGTAAATTTTTAATTGTTTTCATACTTCATTCTCTTTTAGTTATAAATAATTATTATTTGATTGAGTAAAATTCTTCTTTATCAATAATTAGGGTTTTGCGTGATCTTCCCTTCAGAAACATCAATCTCCACCTGGGGAATTGGGAACAATTCATGCTTACCTTCCACAAAACCAAGTGGTCCTAATAGATCCCCCGCACGATCTGTTCTTACCAGGTCCCAAAACCTTAGCCCTTCAAAAGCCAGCTCAAAATTCCGCTCCTCTTCAATGGCCAGGCGTAATGCCGCCTTATCTGTAGTAGTAACATCAGGGAGGATGGAGTTATCCCCACCTCTGGCTCTTTCACGGACCATATTCAGGTAGGTGAGTGCATCGTCAGGTTTATTGTTTTCGTTCAAGGCTTCGGCTGCCATAAGCAGCACATCCGCATACCTGATAATCCTCCGGTTGTGACCCCATGATTCAAGTGTGCCCTGTCCCGGGTGCCAAACCTTTTGGTTATAACAT
Organism: Marinoscillum sp. HNIBRBA16962; assembly: GCF_057801515.1. Lineage (NCBI taxonomy): Bacteria > Pseudomonadati > Bacteroidota > Cytophagia > Cytophagales > Reichenbachiellaceae > Marinoscillum > Marinoscillum sp. HNIBRBA16962. The sequence goes on from NZ_CM173603.1 coordinate 3,274,155, forward strand.
TCAATTTCAATAATCTCGTTCTGATCATTGTAGGTAGTATCCGGCGTAGGTCCTTCCCCTATGGTTTCCACACCATCGAGCACCTCACCCAGGAAAATGACGCTGGCATCCATACGTGGGTCATCATTGGCCTCCATCATCAAGATCCATGGATAAGCCGGTCTGTTAAACCCCCATCCCCTGTTTGGAGTGCCTCTTATCGCCTGTGTATTTCCAAATTGGTTTCCTCCATTTCCGAAATTCAATGGGGCGGCTGGTATTTCCCATACCGAGCCTGTGCCTCCGACATTGTCCTCATTGAATACATTTTCAAAACTCGGATCAAGTGTGTACTGGCCGGAGTTGATCACCTCAAGAGCGAGCCGTTCAGCTTCCGTATAATTACCCCGATATAGATAAAGCCGGGCCATAAGTGCCTTGGCGGCTCCCCTGGTCACACGCCCCAGATCTTCGGGTGCATATTCGGATTTTTCCGGAAGGTTTTCGGCTGCAAATTCCAGGTCGGGGAAAATAATTTCTGACCAGATGATTTCCACATCAGTCCGTCCTAAGTCAAGCGGCGGATCCACTTCCAACACCATGGGTACACCCCCAAAACTCCTGGCCATGATGGAATAAAAATACCCTCTCAAATAACGAGCTTCTGCGATCAGCCGCGTTTTCAGATTTTCATTCATCGATATACCGGGCACTTCGGTGATAACGAGGTTTGCCCGACGGATAGCCTGATAAATGGTCTTGTACCATGACTCGAGCCTCGGCTGAAACGGGTCATACGAAAACTCTTCAAAGGCTATTAAATCCGATCCATCTCCGGGATTGCTCCCCTTCGTAGCATGATCAGACATGATATCCAGCAATGGAGGCCCCCCGGTATTGATCTGCCATTGTCTCATGGAGTTGTACACTGCGTTTGTAGCCAGTACAGCGTCTTCAGGTGTTTCCGGAAATGTGCCCGCAGTGAGTTCGCTGAGCGGCGGGCGGTCCAGGAAATCTTCACCGCAAGAGAAGAGAACGCTTACAAAAAGAATAGTGAATAAATATTTTAAGTAATTCATTTGATTAGAACGTTAAGTTTAAACCAACACTGTAGACTTTAGTAACCGGGTATACCCCCCTGTCAATCACCCCATCCAAAGGGCTACCTGCTCCCAGGTCCGGAGAATAGCCTGTAAATTCGGTCCATGTAAAGAGGTTTGTTCCCCTGGCATAAAGGCGCACAGACTGTGCGTTGATAGTATTCAGCCAGGCTGCCGGCAGGTTATAACTCAGTGTAGCGGTACGCAAGCGCAGAAAGGAACCGTCTTCAACAAAATAATCAGATGGAGAAAAATTGACTCCACCCTGACTTGCTCTAGGATGCTCATTGGTCGAGCCTTCGCCGGTCCAGCGCTTGTAAAATTTGTCTTCATAATTCAACAATGCATGTCTGATGACCTGCTTGCCATTGTAGATGTCCACTCCGGTCTGCCCCTGAAAGTCGAGGGCCAGGCTTATACCCTTATAGCCTACCGAAGTGCTAAAGCCAAATATGAAATCAGGAATAGAAGAACCGATTACGGTACGGTCCTGAGCATTCAGCACCCCATCTCCGTTTGTATCCCGGTAAATAAAATCCCCCACCTGCTGTTGTGACAGCCTGGGAAACTTGTCCAGATCGCCGGCATTTTGAAACACTCCGGCCACTTCATATCCGTAGAAAAACCCGATAGGCATCCCAACCACAGTCTGTGCTATGCGTTGTCCATTTCCCAAATCTCCCGCAGTAAGGATAGAGTCCGCTCCAATATCTTCCCCTAAATCCAAAACCTCATTTTCTACAAATGACCCAAGCACTCCTACCTGATAATTGAAATCACCGATCTGATCTCTCCAGGAGGTATTGAACTCAAAACCCCGGTTCTGAACTGTAGCAGCATTGTGAATAATTTTTTGAAATGCCCCGATACCTGTATAACCTGCTGGTTCCAGACCCACCAAAATGTCATTAGTCGTTTTCACATAATAATCCACCTCAGAAGTCAGTCTTCCGTTAAACAAGTCAAAATTCAACCCCACATCAAACTGTTCAGTCTCTTCCCATCGTAAAGCCGGGTTTCCTGCTCCTGATAGTGTGGCCCCCGGATACAACTGCTCATTCGGTCCGAAAACGGCTCCATTACCGGAAGAAATAGTTGAAAACTGTGCATTTCCGTTTATTTTTTCATTCCCTACAAGCCCCCAGCTCGTTCTGATCTTGACATTGTCTATGAAATTGATGTCCGGAAAAAATTCCTCATCGCTCAGGTTCCAGCCTAAGGCAAATGAGGGGAATGAGCCATACCGGTTGTCTACGCCAAATTTCGATGAACCATCACGTCGGAAGGTCGCCGTAAATAAGTATTTATCCTGTAAGGAATAATTTACCCGGAAGAGAACCGATTGAATGGCTGAATGACCTCCTGAATTGGAAACACTCTGTAGTAAAGGATCTCCATCTGCGGCATTGATATACCAAAAGTTTTCACTTTCCCGGAGTAAGTTTTGTCCTGAACCGGACAGGAACTCAGACCTGACTTCCTGGGCGGTATATCCTACCACTGCATTGATCCTGTGAACCCCGAACTGTTTCACATAGGAAAGTGTATTTTCCCAAAGGACGAAACTATTATCGCTATACCCTTGAGAAATATCACTGGTTTCATTTTGCTGCAAAGGAGCTACAAAAAATTCGGGTGTGAAGCTTTTATTCTTGTTGATTCCAAACGAGAACTGAAAGCTGGTTTTAAACGAAAAGCCATCTAAAAAATCATATTTCAGAAAAAGGTTCCCCACACTTTCCATGCTCTTGGTACTGCTATTGGAATATTCAATAGCCGCCAGAGCGTTGGCACTGCCCCGTACTTCAGCAAACGAGCCGTCATCGTTGTACGGTTCGCTTATAGGCCAGGCCCTGAGCGCGGTATTGACCACCCCAGGGGCATTCTGCTTGTCTTTTAAGGCTACTGAAAGATTGACCCCCAGGTCGAGACCTTCAACTATCGTATAGTTTGTGTTAATCTTAATGGTAATTCGTTCGAGACCCGATTTTGGTACGATCCCTTCATGAGCGAAATACCCCAATCCAAAATAGTAATCGATCTTATCCGATGCACCACTGACGGAAGCCGAATAGGATTCTATAGGGGTCATGCTTTGGTAGATTTCATCCTGCCAGTCTGTATTGGGCAGGGCATCCAGGTTATTGTAGGTTCCGGGAGTGATTTCATTTACATAGGTTGCAAATTCGCGACCGTTCATCAACCCGATCTTATTGGCAATGGACTCCCAGCCCCGCTCTGCACTGAAGTTTATCCGCACATCCCCCTTTTTACCTCTTTTGGTGGTGACAATAATCACTCCGTTGCTCCCCCTGGAGCCAAAGATGGCCGTAGCAGAAGCATCTTTGAGTACTTCCACCGATTCTATGTCGTTAGCATTAAGAAAATCAAGCGAGTTACCTTCCTCAATGATCACTCCGTCCACTACGAAAATCGGATTGTTATTATTCAGGGTAGTTATACCCCTTAGTCGCACTACGGGAGTGGCTCCGGGATCTCCACTGGTGTTTAATACCTGAAGACCGGAAACTTTACCCTGTAAGGCCTGTACAGGGTTTGCATTGGGCACCTTTACCAGATCCTCACTCTTTACCGAGGATACAGCTCCGGTAAGGTCGCTTTTCCTTACCGTACCATAGCCGACAACTACCACTTCTTCTAACTGTGATAAGTCTGATGCTAACTCAACGTCAATTTGAGTTTGACTGCCAACAGGCCTATCAACTGACTTGTAACCAACATAGCTAATCGTTAAAATCGCATCAGGACTCGATACGGTAAGCTGATAATTTCCATCTATGTCTGTAATGGTACCGTTGATGGTCCCCTTCTCTACAACATTAGCGCCTATCAATGCCTCTCCGTTCTCCCCATCCGTTATGGTTCCGGATACGGTCGTACTTTGAGCCATTGACAGGGTAACTAAAAGAGAGAAAATTAAACTTGTAATAGTTCTCTTCATTCTTTTGTGAAATTGATAGTTTGACAACGATTGCACGGTACAACTTTAGGAGATTTTCATTCATTTTCAAAAAAATTAGGAAAATTATATATTAGAATAATGCAATAAATATGGAAATTACATCTCTAAATATTTGAGTCAAAATATCGGTTGGATAACAATTATAATAAGTATATAAATTCTATCATCCAATTTTTTTTGATTACCGTATCGGATGGATAACAGAAAAACAGGCAGGAAAAAATTCTTTAAATATTACAAAATATTTTTTTCAGGCTTTGGTAAATCTTCCAGGTTTAAGAAGATTTCATTGAGTTTTTGCTTCTCTTCTTTGGTGCAGCTCCTTATCCTTTTCTTAAAGTCTGAGATGGTATTTTTTCTCAGATCGATAATTTCAGACATTTCAGACAGTGTATACTGATCCTTGTTAAGCGTTTCGTAGAGGATGTAAAATGCCTTTTCTAGTGGGAACCGAATCCCATGGAACAAGGTATGCGTAGTTGGTGATTCCTGATAACCACATCTGCTGCATCTCCTGCTGAATGGGACCGCTCCTTCACTATACGAAGGGCTTTCACACTTATGACACGAAAAGCCCAACTTCCACTTCATATTACTGAGTGCTTTTAAGCAATCTTCTTTTCCGGAAAAAACCTCCTTAAACTCCGGGTAAGTCATCTCCTTGTTCTGAAGACGTTCTCTCTGTATTGATTTGATATTATTTCTAAGTCTCCAGTTATCAAGGTCCAGAATGGTATTGATTTCGGATATTTCCTGTTTCTGCTGAAACAGCAAGGTGTTTTTTTCTCTCAACTCCAGGGTACGCTGCTCTACCACTGATTCCAGTTTGGCATTCATCCGATCCTTCAACCGGGCATTCTCTTCATGCTGTAAAATGATTCTACGTGTGGCCCGATCCCTGTTGTCCTTTAATATTCGTACCCTGTCACTAAGAGCGAATGACAGGAAAAGCATTTCAAAGACAAAACAAATATGTAAGCTATAATAAGATAGAATGTAAAAAGGAATGACGGAAAGCATCAGGAGAGCTTTCAGAATAAATCCAAGAAAAAGAAACCCAAACGCCACAATAAAAAAACGGGCCGGCTTGTAGCCCCTTCTGAACACAAAGATGCTGCCCACGAAAATGATCACCAGGGGTATAAGCTCAATATTACGGTATTGAAACAACGAAGGCTCAAAAAACAGTGCAGCCAGAAACAAAAGTATCCTTAGCCCTAATACCACATTGAGTAGTTTGTCCACCCGTGGCGCTCTGGCACTTAAGTTGAGAAATTTTTTACTGAACAGAATGGCCCAGAATATTATTAAGAATAATGCCACACCATGCGCTATCTGGTTCCACCCGGGACTGTTTGGCCAAAGGTATTGATAGGCGATCCCATCCACACTCATAGCAAAAAGCCCTACACTTATAATATAAAAGGTGTAGTACAGATACTTCACCTCCCTTATAGCCGAGTAGATGAGCATATTGTAAAGCGAGATGATGAGGATCATACCATAGAAAATACCATACAAGTAATACTCTACGAGGGCATAACCTACAAACCGATCATAACTACGTACCGCCACCCTGATATCTGCATACTCATGACTCGCTACCCTGAAATAGACAAGGTAATTACCTGCTTTTGGTAGTTGAATCTGAAAATTTTTATGCGTTAAAGCTTTATTCTTAAATGCATAATAGTCTCCCATCTGAAAGACCCTGAAAGTGGTGTCGTCCTCATGCTGCAGGTATATGTCCAGGGAATCAATGGTTTGATCAAAAAACTCAAGCAGGTATCCTTTATCCGTTTCAGGGAGGACAAGTTTCAGCTTTACCCAATACGCAGCTTTGGTATTGTAATCCTGGGGAGTAAAGTTCAGGTCCTTGTTGAATTTGCTCTGAAATGCAGGTCTTTTGATCTCGTCAAAGGTCACTGACCGGTTTCGATCTTCGTAAAATTCAAGATCTGTTATCTTCAGCTCAATCTCAGAAGTGCCTTCTGACACCACTACCGGAGCTGCATAGAGCAGTATTTGAAAAAGGAGAAAATACATACTGCTATAAAGTTAGTCCTACTTTAGAAATGAAGTTATCGAATCCGTTTCTAAATTCCGTTGGACTGACAATGATACCGAATCGTTTCCTACGCAATAGGCGTCAATACACCGAAATAAACGCTTAACATACCGAAATGTCGTCTCAATGCACCGAAACATCATCTCAACGTACCGAAATGCTTGCTCAATGCGCCGAAATGTTGTCTCAATGCATCGAAATATGTGCTCAATGCACCGAAATGTCTGCTCAACGTACCGAAATACTATCTCAACGCGCCGAAACCTCATCTCAATGAACCGAAATATCAACTGAATGAGGCATTGAGGCATCCTAAAATCTGATGATCCTACTACAGTTTTACAGTGCTTCATACTTAATCCTACAAGGGATTGACCTGTATGACCACTTTATTTCTACATTTTCAAACTAAAAGTCATTTATTAGCATTATGGTGTAAACTATTGTTTGCCAACAGTAGAACCTTCATTAACATTGTATACCGAAAAAACGGTAAACCTTTTTTTGAATGGAATTAAGCAGAGAAAACGTACTAAAAGCGCTAAGTGAAGTTCAGGACCCTGATCTGAAGAAAGATCTGGTGTCCCTGAATATGATCCACAATATTCAAACCTCATCTGACCTGATCAAATTTACCGTAATGCTGACCACCCCGGCATGTCCCCTGAAGGAAATGATCAGAAAAGATTGTGAGAATGCCATCAAAAAACATTTCGGTGATATTAAGACGGAAATCGAAATGTCCAGCAATGTGACGACCACCCGTAACAATGCCCCTCTCCTTCCGGGTGTCAAAAACATCATAGCCATAGCTTCCGGAAAAGGGGGCGTTGGAAAGTCTACCGTGGCAGCAAACCTTGCGGTAGCCCTGGCCAAAACAGGAGCAGAAGTCGGGTTAATTGATGCCGATATATATGGCCCCTCCGTGCCTACCATGTTTAACTGCGAGTACGAGCAGCCTAGCGTAATTCAGGAGGATGGAAAAAACAAAATTGTGCCCATTCAGCAATATGGAGTAAAACTGATGTCAATAGGTTTCCTATCGGATCCGGAAAACGCTGTAGTCTGGCGGGGACCTATGGCCAGCTCGGCACTGAAGCAGTTTTTAGGAGACACTTCCTGGGGAGAGCTTGATTACTTGCTGATAGACTTACCTCCCGGCACTAGCGATATTCACCTGACCCTGGTGCAATCAGTACCCGTAACGGGCGCTGTGATCGTCACCACCCCCCAAAAAGTAGCGCTTGCAGATGCACAAAAGGGGATTGCTATGTTCAAACAACCACAAATTAATGTCCCTGTTTTGGGTATCGTGGAAAACATGGCTTACTTTACACCTGAAGAACTGCCGGATAATAAGTATTTTATTTTTGGTGAAAATGGAGGAAGAAACTTAGCAGATAAATTTGATGTTTCTCTGCTAGGCCAAATTCCCCTGGTACAAGCCATCCGGGAGAGCGGAGATTCAGGATATCCTGCCGTGCTGAAAGACGATGTAACAGCACAGGCATTTCGGGACCTGGCTCAGTCCCTGGCTCAGCAGGTTGCGATCAGAAATGCATCAATGGCTGAAACAAAAAAAGTAGAGATCAACACGTAACCCATGGCAAACAAAGAACTGATCGATAAAATAGAAACTGCATTAGACAACATAAGACCCTATCTGGAAGCAGATGGCGGCAATGTAAAGGTTCTTGAAATTACAGATCAAAACATTGTCAGGCTTGAGTTGCTGGGAAATTGCGGATCATGTCCTATGTCTTCAATGACCTTGAAAGCAGGCGTGGAAGAAGCGATAAAGAAGGCAGTTCCGGAAGTAGAAGGTGTGGAAGCGATAAACCTTACCTCCTCTGATGACCCTAATGCAAGATTACCTCAAACCATGATGTAAAATGAAGGGGATCATTTTCTACCTCTGTCTCCTCCCTACTTTGCTCCTGGCACAAGACCGGTGTGCAACAAACCAAATCCCGGCTAATCAGATTAGATCTGAGCAAAAAACTCAGTTTGAAGGTTGGCTCAAGGACCGTATGGTCTTAAAAAAACAATTCAAACAGGCCGCCACTTCAACATCACTTCAGCAGGTATACCAAATACCCGTAGTATTCCACGTAATCCATGATGGTTCGGACCTTGGTGATGGTGTAAACCTTCCGGATGAAAAAATTATAGAACAGCTGAATATCATCAATGAAGACTTTCGTCGGCTCAATGAAGATGCAGACAATACGCCGGAAGCGTTTCTCCCGGTAGCTACAGATACTGAAATAGAATTTGTAATGGCTAAAAGAGATCCGGAAGGATTGCCCACCTCAGGAATTGTCCGTGTAGCCGGAGAAGTGGAGTATGCTCCATCAGACGATGCGGAATTAAAATCTATTAGCTTCTGGCCTCCGGAAGACTATTTAAACATATACATAACCAATCTCTCCGGTGGTAATCTTGGTTATGCACAATTTCCTTTTTCTAACCTGGAAGGCATTGCATCTGAGCTTGAAAACTATCGTCACACAGATGGTGTTGTCCTGGATTACCAGTGGATTGGTGTAAATACGGAAACCGGGAGTTTTGACAGTTATGGGCGTACAGCTACCCACGAAATTGGTCATTACCTGGGGTTGAGACACATATGGGGCGATACGCCAACGAGCTGCACTACGGATGACTTCTGCGATGACACACCGTTTCAGCTCAATTCAACTTCCGGGTGTGATTTGGATAAACAATCCTGCGGATCAAAGGACATGATCCAGAACTATATGGATTATACGGATGACGAGTGCATGAACTTGTTTACCCTGTGCCAGCGGGAAAGGATGCGTACGGTGCTGGAGTTTAGCCCAAGGAGAAAAACGCTCCTCACCTCCCCGGCTCTCGCAGAGCCGGTTTATGTAGCAGATGATCTGGGGATCAAGTCGATCTCTAATCCAAGTCAGGCCACATGTGAAGATACGTTTACGCCAGGCATTCAGGTAAGAAACTACGGGACAAATGACATCACCTCTTTTAGAGTCCAGCTTCTCCTAAACGGATTTTCTATAGAAACCAAAGAAGTAATTACCACTCTCGACAGTCTGGCAACCACTGAAGTAAGCTTTGAATCACTTACAATACCTGCCAGTCAGAAAAACACAATCACTTTTCAGATAACCCGGGTAAATGGTGGAGCCGATGGAAACCCCGAAAACGACTCAAAAAGTGTGGTATTGCAACCAGTTTCCAGTCAGCTTCTACCCTTCTCAGAAGACTTTGAAGAAACTACTACTGTGTATCGTACCACAGAAAACGGAAGTACTTCGCTGTGGTCTTTCACCACTGCCACGGATTCTTCAGCTACCAATAAAGCAGCCTATTTGCCATTTTATGAGCAGGAGTCAAACTTTGGTCTACAGGACCTACTGATCACAAAAGTTTTGGATCTGTCATCCCTCAATTCTGCACAGATCAACTTTAAATATGCCTATGCTGCAAGAGCCATTGAAAACACCACTAATACTTATTACCTGGATGGGCTGATCGTGGCAGTATCTACCAACTGTGGAGATGATTTTTATGCCACTGACTATTTATTTGAGCGATACGGCCAACAACTGGCTACTGCATCTGAAACAGATACAGCTTTTTCGACCAACTCTTTTTCAGACTGGGAAGAGGTAAGCCTTAACCTGACCAATTACGCAGGTCACCCACATCTGCAGGTAGCCTTTATTGGTATAAATGGTGGTGGAAACAATATTTTTGTCGATGACATCAATATCACCTCTACCAACTTACTTGCGTATGATGTAGGATTTAGAAAAATTGAAAAGCTTCCGGTAGTCACGTGCTCCCCTGAAATCAATACAACCATTGACATAAAGAACTTTGGCTATGAGAAGATAGACGATATAGAGGTGAATGTATCCGTAAATGGTGTCGTCCAAAACTTCAGTTACACTAACCTCAACCTGCTCTCAGGGTTCACCAAATCATTCCCATTGAACCTGGAAAACCAACTCAATCCGGGGATAAATGAATTTCAGTTTACCATAGATGAAATCAATGGACTGGACGATGAACAAATGACCAATAATATATTGAATTACCAGGTTATATTGGATCAGTCTGCAGAAACCATCCCTGTAAAGGAAAACTACGATACCCCGCTTACCTGGACTTATACATCCCCTACGAATCAATCCATACTGGATACTGTAGAGCTGGAGTCATTCACCGGATCGGATAACACGGCCCTGGTGGCTAAAGCATTTACTGCTATTCTGCCGGGAACACAAAGCTATATCGTATCACCAGATCTTAACACCGGAAATTACCGTGAAGCAGCTATACGTTTTAAATATTCGTATGCGGAGCGCCTGGGTTTTAATGATAACCTGAAGGTTTTGCTTTCCTTTAACTGTGGCCGAACATATGATACCGAAGTATTTAACCTCAACTCCGAGCAACTTGCTGTGACTAGCTCCACTACCGAATGGATACCTGCTCCGGATACTCCTTCTGACTGGAAAACAGCCTTTATAGATATCTCAGAGTATCTTATTTGGGATGACATTCGTATTGCTATTGTATTTACAAACGGAAATGGCAATAACCTGTACCTGGATGATATCGAAGTACTGACAACCAATGACCCAACCCTCCCTGAGTTTGAAAGCCGCCTTAACGTATACCCTAATCCCGCAACGAGGGAATTTAATGTCGCACTTAATCTTCCGGAAAAACAGATAGTCAGAATGCGTTTGGTTGATATGACGGGACGTGTAGTCTTTGATCAGGACTTCCCAAATACCATTAACCAGACCTACACACTTAGAGCTCCCTCCCAAAGTGGCTTTTATTTATTGAGAGTAACTGGAAAAGATGTATTGCTGACCAGAAGGATTTACATTAAACGGTAGATCGGACAGAGGTTATCTATCCTTTCCCTCTGTGTAACTCTGTTCCCTGCTATATAACTAATTTTTCCACTGATTCCGAATCTTCTGAACGCCGATCGGCGCAGATTTAACACTAACAAACTATGTAATTCTGCGAAATTCAGCGAGATCTGCGGGAAAAAAGGCCACTCGGGAAAGAGACAGATTAGTTTTCTGATTTGAGGCCGGAACGATGCTACTGATCCTGACACGACTCTGGTCAGGACGTCACGTGCGTCAGCATTCGGTTTCCAAACCGTGAGGACTCAACGGTTTATCTGTTAACCTTAACTTTAAAGTTTTCTATTGTGTTTTCTTGGGTTAATTTTACCAGCCATGAGAATCGGAATTATTTTTGGGGGTCAATCCCGTGAAAGGGAGATCTCTTTTGCTGGCGGACGTACTGTTTATGACAATCTTAGCAAATCGCTTTTTACTCCCGTTCCCATATTTGTAGATAGTCTTGGTCAGTTTATACTTCTCGACTGGCAATACCTTTACAAGGGTACGATCCGGGATTTTTATCCATCCAGTGACCATTTACCCGAGAGTCCGCATTTCTTTCAGGTATATATTGAGTCTGTTAAAGACAATCCTGAGGCTATTGAAAAGTCCATTGAGCAAATTGGTAAAAAGCTCCAGCCTGAGGAATTGAAAGACTACATGGACTTTGCCTTTCTGACCCTCCATGGCCCCTACGGTGAAGATGGCAATATCCAGGGAATTCTGGAATGGAATGGGATTCCTTATTCGGGTGCGGGCATATTGCCAAGTAGCATCGGGATAGACAAAGTCATACAAAGAAAACTGCTCAGGGAAGCTGGTTTTGAAACCCCCGAAAATACCGCTATATCCCGGGAGAAATGGCTGAATAATCCTGAAGAGATCATCAAATCACTGGAAGCTGGCTTTTCTTACCCCATAGTGATCAAGGCACCGCATCAGGGGTCGAGTATTGGAGTGTCTATTGTAAAAGATACTGAAGAGCTAAGAGCAGGGATCAACCGCTCATTTTTTATTGAAAAAATCAGTCCGGCATCCTGGAAAAGCATGACTGATGAAGCCAGACGAAATTTCCTCATCTCGTTCACCGATATACGCGAAGGACTTGGTTTCCCGGTTTTATGCAATAATCAGTGGATAGCCCATCCGGAAGAACTTTGGGAGCTTTTGGAAAACACCTATGATGAACTAATCCTGGAATCACCTGATGGCGAATCCAAACTGCTTATAGAGTCATTTATCGCGGGGCAGGAGTTTTCGTGCATAGTCATCCAAAATGAGGATGGATCCCCCATAGCGCTTCCACCTACTGAAATTAGAAAATCCCAACAGCTTTTTGACTATCGATCAAAGTACCTGCCCGGAATAAGCCGGAAGATAACCCCTATAAACCTTCCGGACGAAGACATTCAGTTGATACGAAAGCAATGTGAAAAACTCTTTACCAGCCTGAACAGCCAGGTATATGCCCGAATAGATGGCTTTTTCACAAAAGATAAGCAGGTCTACCTGAACGACCCCAATACCACCTCCGGTATGCTCCCTTCTTCGTTCTTCTTTCACCAGGCGGCAGAGATCGGCCTCAATCCATCTCAGTTCCTTACCTACATTATTGATAAAAGTCTGGAAGCACGTCTGAGCTCCGGAAAACAGCTCTTCAGGATCTCGAATCTAAAAAACAACCTTAACGAGGCCCTTAAAAAGGCTTCGGCGGAATTGCAGGATAAAATCAAGGTAGCCGTGATCATGGGTGGCTTTTCGTCCGAACGACACATCAGCGTAGAAAGCGGACGTAATATTTTTGAAAAACTCTCATCTTCGACAAAATACCTCCCTGTACCCGTATTTCTAACCGGAAACGAGCAGGAACATCAGCTTTACCAGCTGCCTATCAACATTATGCTCAAGGACAACGCTGATGACATCAAAGAAAAGATCCTGCATCACCAGAACAGAGAACATCCGGTGATTGAGGCTATAAAAAATCAAACGGAAGGTCTGAAGAAAAAATTTGCTTTCGAAAGTGCCCTGACCCTGCAAAAGCTTGATTATAAGACCCTTTCTGAAGATGTAGACTTTGCTTTCATCGCTTTACATGGCCGGCCGGGAGAGGATGGTGCGGTACAGAAAGAGCTCGAACGGTATGGGGTCCCCTACAATGGGTCTGGCGTGGAGAGTTCGCAAATATCCATCAATAAATACGAAACCAATGAAAAGCTAAAAGCTCACGGAATCCTCATTGCAGATCATGCGTTGGTGGAAGAAGAAGATTATAAAAAAGACCCGACCGGTTTGACAGAAAGTATTGAAACGCGTTTTTCCTACCCATTTATAGCTAAACCCGCTGATGACGGATGTTCGTCCGCAGTAAAGAAGATCAAAAACAGGGAGGAGTTTGAAGCCTTCTGTCAAATGATGTTCAGGGATACTATGGAATTTCCGGGCGCTCCTATGAAAACCTTAAATCTGAAGGCTAATGAAGAGTTCCCTCAAAAGAATTTCTTCCTGGTAGAAGAATTGATCTCCGCTAAAGGCGCAGCTCGGTTTATGGAAATTACAGGTGGAATGCTCACACATCTCAATGAGGACGGTTCTCTGACATATGAACTATTTGAACCATCAGAAGCTTTAGCAAGCGGAGAGGTACTATCTCTGGAGGAGAAATTCCTGGCCGGAGAAGGTCAGAACATTACGCCAGCAAGGTTTTCTAATGATCCGGAGGAATATAAAAGGATATCATCAGCGGTGAAAGACACTTTACGAAAAACTGCTGAGATCATAGGGGTAGAAGGCTACTGCCGAATTGACGCCTTTGTAAGGATATATCCGGACCATGTGGAAACAATAATTATCGAGATCAATTCATTGCCCGGGATGACTCCTGCCACCGCTATTTTTCATCAATCAGCACTCAATAATATGAAACCATATGAGTTTATAGATAAAATTATTGAATTTGGATTCGCGAGACAGAGGCGGCAATAAATTCACTTTGCTTATCTTCGTTTTTTTAAGACCAGTTTAGTCAATTATGCAATTACTTAAAGTCAAAAGCTGGAAAGACCTGCTTATTCACCTGGGATTGATCACAGTGATCGGGGTTTCATTAGTATTGTTCTTTTTCTATGTATACCTCCCATTGGATACTAACCATGGTGAAACCATCACCGTCCCCGATGTAAGAGGGGTAGCACTGGAAGACCTTGATGAGTTTCTGGAAGCACGCAATCTCAGGTACGAAGTAACAGAAGATTCAGGGTTCTCTGCCAGCCAGCCCGCCCTGTCCGTGTTGAAGCAGGTTCCCATGCCAAATTCCAAGGTTAAGGAAAACAGAAAAATATACGTTACTCTCAATGCCGAAAACCCTCCATTGGTGCGTATGCCAAACCTGGTAGGAGGTTCTATAAAAAATGCTTTACTGGTGTTAAAAACGTATGACCTGGAGGTAGGAAAAATCACTTACATTCCGGATTTAGCATTAAACTCCATACATGGTCAAAAGCTAGATGGCCGGGAAGTGCTGGAAGGAGAAAAGATCCCAAAAGGATCTGTGATAGACCTTGTAGCTGGTGACGGACTGGGCAACCAGTCTCTCAGGTCCCCGAACCTCATTGGTCTGGATCTGGAAAGCGCACAATTTGCGATAATCGGATCTGGCTTACAAGTTGGCAATGTTACATACGAGAAAGAGGGAAAGGCCGTTATAGAAATAGAAAATGAAGATGGCACAATAAACTACATGAAAAGAGATGTCTCACCTGGAGCTGTTTTTAAACAAAGTCCTGATGAAGGACAAACAATGCGACTGGGTCAGATGATAGATTTATGGATATACAGTCCCGATTCTCTCAATACAAGTCCTACTTTGCTGGATCAGTGATGAAGCACTGGATTGTTTCAATAGTCCTTGTCTTCTCAACAGTAGCAGCCTACTCGCAATGGGTTGTACACCCCATTCATGATAAGCAAACCCAGCCCAATGCCCGAACTTCAGGACAAACTGTGGCAATTCCCGTAGGTCTGCCTTTCTGGGATGATTTTTCCCGGACAAAAGGAACTCCGGATACATTACTATGGCAGACAGGAAAAGACATATTTGTAAATAACACACTCGGACAATATGCCCCTACCCAGGGTGTGGCCACTTTTGACGGGTTGCGTTTTACCGGCCAGGCCCACAACATTTCAGCCAATTTCAATGGCGCTGGTGATAGCCTTATCAGTCAGCCCATAGATTTATCCACTGTCAGCCCATTTAACAGAAACACAGTTTACCTGAGCTTCTACTGGCAAGCCAAAGGTTTTGGTGAAATCCCGGATGATGATGACTCAATCAGGCTGCAGTTTTTGGCAAAGATCGACACCAACCTGGTTTGGGAAACCGTCTGGCAAATGACCGGAGGGCTTGAAAATGTAAAAGAGCGTTTTACATTCGAGGATATTCAGGTCAATCAGTCAAGATACTTTCACGATAGCTTCCGGTTCAAATTCCAATCATTCAGTAGCCTGACAGGACCATTTGATACATGGAATATTGATTACGTTTATCTTAATCAGAATAGAACTCAAAACGATAGCATCGTAGTAGATCATAGTGTTACCGGGTCTCCGGGACCTCTCCTCGGTCAGTACTATCAAGTTACAGCCTCGGCTTTTTTTAATGATCCTGAAACAATATTCAGCCAACAATCAATCCTGATAAGTAACCTTGATGATAAAGTACAGCCGGCAGATGTGCGATATAGTATTACTAATGAAAACACAAAAGAAGCATATTTAAATTATCAGCTTAACAACGTGGGAGCTCTGGAGCCTGGCGAAATAAAACCAGCAACTGGTCCAAACCCCGCAAATGTTACGTTCAATATTTCACCGTTTGAAGGTGACTCATTGGTGCTCTCGTCACAGTTTCTATATAGTAGCGGTGATAGTCTGCTTTACGAAGTTGATGCTGATAACGATACTATTTACTACCCTGTAAACCTACGTATCAACGACACCATAAAAAGTGAATATACCCTTCATAACTACTACGCCTATGATGACGGAGGGGCGGAATTTGCAATCGGGATCAACTCTAATCGCGGACAAGTGGCTATGAGATATGCCTTACTCGAGCCGGATACCATGACACACGTAGATATCTATTTTCCAAACATCGCTCCTAATGCATCGGGAAAGAGTGTAGATATTGTGGTCTGGCGAAACCTGTCAGAAAATGGAGAACTGATCCGGGTTCCTTACAATATTCAACCACCAGCAAAGATCAATCAATTCGTTCGCATAGAGCTAAGTCGCCCCCTGCTAGTTAAAGACACCATTTTTGTAGGGTATCAGCAGTTTATAGATAACTATATTGGGATCGGATTTGATAGAAATAATATTTCAGGAAGTGAAAATATGTTCTCAAATGTGGAGGGTGTCTGGGACCAAAACACACGCCTTTCCGGAGTGTTAATGATCCGACCGGTTTTTGATGAGGCAGGTGAGATCGTTTTGGGAAATAAACCTCTATTGGAAAAACCCGCTTTCTACCCCAATCCTACTACAGGATCTGTTTATTTTCATGAGCAAATGGAAGAAGTGGTCATTCTGGATCTAATGGGCAGAAAGGTTCACAGTGTCCGAAACCAAAAAGAGCTGAACCTCAACTTTTTGAAAGATGGGATATATTTGTTGCAAATAAACAACAGGAACACCCTTACAACCCAAAAAGTGATTATCCGAAAATGATGAAAGACATTACCCCGGCAGAACTAAAAACCCGACTGAAGAAAGGTGAGCAAATTCATTTTTTTGATGTCAGAGAAGAATGGGAGTACGAAGAGTTTAACATAGGAGCTAAACTCCTGCCCCTGCCCACGATCCCAATGAAATTAGACATGATAGCTTCTCTTCAGGATAAAGAGATCATACTTCATTGCCAATCCGGAAAGCGAAGCAATCAGGCCAGGAAGTTCCTGAAAAAGCAGGGTTTTGAAAAAGTGCGCTGTCTAATTGGAGGTGTAGAGGCCTTCGCTACGATTAAATGAAACCTTCATTTCTGATCATACTATTTACCTTCACCCTGCCTGTTTACGCTCAAACACCGTGTTTGGACGGGTTGGCCGAGGGATACCCCTGTAATCAGGTCAGTTTTTATGCGAGGATATCCCCACAAGACCTGGGAGCAGTAGAGAATAATGGATTCTACCTCAATGACATCTGGGGCTGGACAGACCAGGAAACCGGAAAAGAATATGCCATCGTCGGGCTAACGGATGGTGTGGCATTTGTGGATATTACCTCCCCTGCTACCCCGGTAGTAATTGGTAAACTCATCGAACCTCCAGGAGCGGCACAGCGTATGTCAGCTTCCCAGGAAGTACAACACGGCAAATCAAACTGGCGGGATATGAAAGTTTATAAAGACCATGTATTTGTGGTCAGTGATGGCAATGCGGAACATGGCATGCAGGTATTTGATCTGACGAGGCTTCGCGAATACGATGGATCCACTTTTCAGGAGTTTGCGGAAGATACCCGATACGATGGGATAAACTCTGCTCATAACATCGTCATCAATGAAGAAACGGGCTACGCCTACATTGTGGGTGCCACTACGGGCTCTACTTGCAACGCAGGCGGCCTTCACATCCTGAATATCCAGGACCCCTTAAACCCGGCGTACATTGGTTGTTTTGATGAAGACGGATATACCCATGATGCTCAGTGTGTGATTTACGAAGGTCCGGACGGAGATTATCAAGGCAAGGAAATCTGTTTCAACTCTAACGAAGATACATTCACTATAGTGGACGTGGATAATAAAGAAGATATGAATCTGGTCAGCAGAACAGGTTATGAAAAAGCTCGCTATAGTCACCAGGGCTGGTTAACGGAAGATCATCGTTTTTTCCTGATGAATGATGAGTTGGATGAATTTGAGTTTGAGTTTAACCCCCGGACATTAATCTGGAATGTAGAGGATCTCGATAACCCTGTTTTGATCGGCGAATTCTATAATGAAGAAGCCTCGGTAGACCATAATTTGTATGTTCATCAAGGTCTGGTGTATGAATCCAACTATTTAAGTGGACTGAGAATTCTGGAATCCGACCGAATTGCTGAAGGAATTTTAAGAGAAAGAGCTTTCTTCGATACGTATCCTGAAGCAAATGAAATTCATTATGGCGGTGCCTGGAGCAATTACCCGTTCTTTGAAAGTGGCACCATTGCCGTCTCTGATATGGTAAACGGACTGTTCCTGATCAAACTAGACACTCTGGAACATAGAATTTCTAAAAGCCCCGCTAATAAAGCGCAATGTGAGGGGACTGAAACATCTTTTGAACTCGGGATCAATGAGGAAAGCAATCTTACATACCAATGGCAGTTTTTTGATGGTATCGGATTTGCAGACCTTACGGAGTCCGTCGGTTTAATCGGTTCAACCACCAGCCAAAATCTGGATATGAAAGCTATTGAGGACTATGTAAATACACCCATTCGCTGCAAAGTGACCGATCAAAACGGCAACCTCTTTTACTCCTATCCTGCACAATATGAATTTACTGATGTATTACCGGATGTTTCATTCACTTTCCAGGTAATGGACAAAACGGTATCATTCACAAACACCACCCGGAATGCTACATCATATGAATGGCACTTTGGTGATGGAGAAACCTCTACCGAGGAAAACCCTACTCACCTATTTCCTGCATCAGACATTTTTGAGGTCAAGCTTAAAGCTTATAATAACTGCGGAGTTGACTCTTTGACACAATTTACTTCAGTAATCCTGTCGCTTGAGGCTAAAGATGAAAAAATAAAAATATTCCCTAATCCAGCCAAAGATCAGCTGATCCTGAATATTGAAAGCAAACAGGATATACAATTGTTAACCCTTAGCGGACAGGTATTACTTCAGAAAAACGTCTCCGCCGGAACACATCACATTTCATTAGAAACGTACATGAAAGGGGTTTATTTACTCAAAGTAACTTCTGGTAAAAAAACTCAAATCAGGAAGATCGTCATTCAGTAGGAGCAGAAAACTCAAGGATAAAAGGTTCCGGACTGAACGATAAAATAAAGACTATCACCGCAATCCATCCTACAATCTGCCGTCCTGTAGATAATGGCCTGTTATCTAATACTGGTGGATGATCTACACCCAGGAAACGTCCTACAATGAATGCAAAAAGCAACCATCCACTATAACCCTCAACCTGAAACAGGTAGCTGATCACAAATTGAGAAGCCATCATGATAGCCGCAAACATCCACCTTTCCTGCCTGTCTCTGAACATAGAGCGGGCAGTAGCATAAAGAAAATAGAGATACAGCCCCAGTACGAGGAGATACTCCAAACTGCTTTGAATAGAAATATCTTCAAGATCTGAAATGGAAATAAAACCCAGCCCCGCATAGAAAACAAAAGCAGTAAACAGTACCCTCGATATGACCCTGTGTCGTTTTGGACCAAACATTCCGAAAATAATATGTCCTCCATCCAGCTGACCTACAGGAAGCAAATTCAGGGCAGTAAAGAACAAAGCCAGATAACCAGCAAGCAAATACGGAAAATGTATGATCTCATTTGGGTGTGGGAGGCGTTCAGAATCTGCCACGTAAGTTTCAAAAAACCAGTAGGTAAGGTTTGGCCCAAACTTAAAAGCCACTCCTTCCTCGTCATCATATACATGCTCAGCATAATCTAATCCATATTGCTCATATTCCGGATGGATCTGAAAGATATACTCCGGTTCGGGCAGATTGGTGAACCCGTACCAAATCACCCCAATGGCAATGACAAAACCGGCTATTGGCCCGGAAACACCTATGTCAAAATAATGCTTGAGCGAATAAATATGATCCTTGATACGAATCATGGCTCCCATGGTACCGAAAGAAGGAAATCCTGGTAAAAAACCTAACCAAAAAGGAATATAATAAGGCAGGGTAACTCTGACCTTGTGATATTTTGCGGTAAAATAATGTCCAAACTCATGAAAGCTGAGGATCAACAAAAAAGGGATACTGAAATGAAACCCTCCGGTAAAATCATCCCACGTCATCTGGAATTCTTCCTCAACCCAAAGCAGGTATTTACTGTACATCCACTCTGCGCCTGCGAGTGTGGTGGCCAGTAGCGTAATTAGAAATAAACCAATATGGGTAAGGAGCTTTTTCTGATCTTTATTCATTCTTAAGAATTT
This sequence comes from Marinoscillum sp. HNIBRBA16962, assembly GCF_057801515.1. Lineage (NCBI taxonomy): Bacteria > Pseudomonadati > Bacteroidota > Cytophagia > Cytophagales > Reichenbachiellaceae > Marinoscillum > Marinoscillum sp. HNIBRBA16962. The sequence goes on from NZ_CM173603.1 coordinate 3,294,407, forward strand.
CGAAAATTTGATCCGGAAAATGGACCTGCACAGCTTTTAGACCAACGCCAATTGCGGCATCAATGTTTTCTTTACGATCGTCCAGGAAGATAGCTTTAGAGGGGTTCAGGTTCTGCTTTTCTATGACGTGTTCATAGATGACAGCTTCAGGTTTTCTGTGGCCTACAAGGTGCGAGTAAAAGGCCTCATGAGCATAGTCCTTCATTAACCGACCGGTTTCATTTCTGACCAGCTGATCAAAGTATTCCTCATGCATTTTATTGGTATTGCTTAGCAGCAACACTCTGTGTGTTTTCATGAGCTTTTTCATGAAACTTAGTCTTTCCGTTGAGATTCCTTTGATCATAAGGTTCCAGGCTTTTCTAAAATCGTCTTCAGAAACATTTGCCGAAAAGAGTTCATTTACTGCCGCTACAAAATCTGAATCGGACATTGCACCGGTCTCATACTCGTACAAATAGTTGGACTTTACTATGAGGTCACGTATCTTCTGACCATCTGCTTTGGTAAGGCTTGAAAACTCATTCACTACGGCCTGGGGATCAAGGTCCACGATGACTTCTCCCAGGTCAAAAATAATTGTATCTATTTCGCTTAGTCTTGGAGTCACTTCGTTGTATAATTAGCGGCAAATATCTAATATTGCAGTCCCAAAACAAAGGCAGCCTCTATGACTGTTTATTTTTTGGGAAGGGACATCACGCCGAAAGCGTGAAAGTCGCCGGTTCGGGAGCGATCACCCGAGTAGGAAAAGAATAAAGTGTAAGATCTGGCTTTGATCTTACGGGCCTATAGCTCAGCTGGTTAGAGCACTTGACTCATAATCAAGGGGTCCCTGGTTCGAGCCCAGGTGGGCCCACCAACATCTAATAGACCGTCTCAAAAGCAACTGAGACGGTCTTTTTTATTTATATGGTAAACTACTTCTGCTATATCATCTACAGTCACGCAATTGACAGGGATCAATCCAAAAAGTTGTGGACCACTTGGGGAAAATACTATTTGGAAGAAAAATTGAATTCATATGCAGAAACGAAATGTGCGGAGGGATGGTAGGCGCTTGAAATGTTGCTTTGATAAGCTCCTATTGTCCCTCTCTTTTGGAGAGGGTAAGGGAGAGGATTTTAACCATGCTTATCTAAGCAACATTTCACTATAAGGCCGATTGGCTTTAATCCGGAAAGGTGTCTTCGATCGTGACGGCCCGGTTAGGGCTCCTTTTTCTTGTCCACCGTGGACTCGACGGTCCGCCACTGCGGTTCGTTCTTTTGGGAGAGCAAAAGAATGAAGGATATCATATAAACGAAGGCAGTCCATTCTACACTTCTGCAAATGGATCTCTTCATGAATAAATACAATCTTCCCACAGAAATTTTGCGTGATCCCAACTAGTTCAGATAAGGTAAAACCCGTTTTAAACAACAATAATATGGTCTCACTGAAAAACAAAAAACTCCTAAATCAAGGAGTTTTTTGTTCTTTACTGTAAAACATGAAGAAGTAGTTGCCAGTGTATGTGACCCATTAGAGTTATGGCCACTGGTTATATCATTTCAAATCAATCATTACCATATTTCCTCCACTCGTTCACCCCGTCACGAATTCTGTTTCGCCACACAAGCCTGGAACTAACTTCGGTAGAATAATCCTGGAACTCATAATTGATTGTATAGGTGATATCCAATGTGCCGGTTTCAGGGTCAAATGTGCTATTCCCAGTTGTCACACTTTCTATTATAGCCTGTTCCGGCTCTGTAGGAACAGGAGTACCTATAACCTCCCACTCTGAAATACCAACGGAATCATCTGATTTAAAATAGATCCTTATTTTGGTAGTGGTTACATCAAAGGAAGTTTCGTTGAACTGATCAAGGGCTACACCAACTGGTTCGTCAATTCTAACCCAGACCTCAGTTTCCGTATCCCAGTATTCCAAATACGAATCATTTGGTGCCAGAAGACCACCGCCATCCGAAACCCAAAATATCCTGGAAATGGTCATATTATAAGCCGACAGACCAAAATCATACTCTACCCAGTGATATTCACCATTCGCAGGCCAATTTCCATATTGCCCTCCATCACTTTCACCGGGAACTGACGAAGGATCTCCTTCTCCTGTATTTACAGCCTCTAAAGTCTCCCAATCAGAAACTTGTGAAGTAGATACGACAACAGCCGGATCTTCTCTCGCTATGTTTTTCGGAGAAGTATCAATATTTGGATTTGGAACATATTGCATTGATACGGTATTATCAGTTGCAATCATAATTTCCATCTGGTAAGTAGGTCCTTTGAAGATCATTCCATCTGAAAGCAAATCCATGGGTCCTGTAGTTTTGAACTCAATGACGTTGGTAAGCTCTGAATTAGAAAGCTCCGCCCCACCGGGATCAGTGGTTATATATGAAACCTCCTGATCGTAATAGCCGGTCATCTCATTGATATACTTCATCACTACGATCTTAGAAGCATTGGTCGCCAAAACGGAATCCGCATCATCTGTACCTGTAAGTACAAACGGAATGGCATAATGTGGCTCAACAGCCAATGGGTCGTTGGCAAATCTTGCCGAATCCAATTCGACCGTAATTCGTCCGGTGTGTGAACCTTTGGGTATCACAAACTGCCCCTCACTGCTCAATGAGTAGTACTCATTTGGCAGCATCTCAAAACCCGTACCAGCCAGCAGTGATTCATCAATTTCGAAATTCACTACTCGATCCTGCCGGTTTTCTATAACACCTCCGATGTAAACTCCCACATCGATACGCATACCCTCACCCATGACCGCAGTCCGGTAAAGTACACCATCCATATTGGAGCCACCATCAGCATTGGAAAAGGCGACTGTTGTGTATTCGTAATCCAACCTGAAATCATCATAGCAGGCAGTAATGAATACGGTTAATATTAAAATCGTTAAAATCTTTTTCATAACTATCTTATTTTAATAGATGATGATTTGGCCTAACTTGATCACCAGCCATCGTTTTGTTCTAATTCACTCATAATCAATGTTTCACTAAAAGGAACCGGCACATACCTCATGTAATCCTGAAAAGTATGCTGCTCTACCTCCACGTAATCGTAAGTGAAAGTTCCACCATTATTGTCGATCACTACACCACGCACCGTATGATTAAGTGGTTGATTTAAACGCCTTATATCCCAGAACCTGAATCCCTCAAAGCAAAGCTCAATTCTTCTTTCATTTTCAATGAAATCAGCAAATGCACTGGTTCCGGCAGCCGCCTGATCATCCAGATACTGATCCTGATATCCAGCAGTCACATTGTCTGAATCAATTCCGGCACGCATTCGCAACATTTGCATAACATCAGCAGCTGAGAAACCAAGCGACGCATCAGTAGGTCCGTAAGCATTGTTGGCTGCTTCTGCGAAATTCAGGTAAAGCTCTGCTCTGCTCAGAATCACATACATATTGTTATCAGTGGCTATATTTCCAGGTGTGAGGTTGATGTTGTTACTCATCAATTTTTGCAGATAATACCCCGTTCTGGTACCCAGCTGGCTTAATCCCCCCGGAGCATCCGTACCACCGGTATAGGTCTGAATGGTAGTACCATTAAATACTTCCCCGTTATGAAAAATAAACCGCTCGAAACGAGGGTCACGATTGCCGTAAGGATCTGCAGGATCATAAGCAGCACTTGTACTAATGGGATATCCATCAGCTGCAGGGAAAGCATCTACCAGGTTTTGGCTTGGATTTGCCTGTCCATTCCCAAATAAAGAGGGAGGAAAATACTGTGCAGGATTTATTCCTCTATTAGAAACAACCCATATGTTATCGAAAGAGTTGATGTCATTGAAGTTTCCATAAGGGATAAGCTGAGTTAAACCTCCGGAAGCATCAATAGCATCCCTGGCAGCTATAGCCGCTCTTTCCCATTTATCTATTGATGCATCACTATAAGCAGGACTGGCAGCAAACAGGAATACACGAGCCTTTAAGGCCATAGCTCCCAGGCCTGATGCACGCCCTCGGTTTGTAATAGATGTATTGGTTAATGATCCGTTATAAGTTAATGGAAGCCTTACAATAGCTGAATCAAGATCCTGTGCTATTTGTGCTACACACTCTTCATAGGTATTGCGCGGGCGGTTAAGATCATCATCAATTTCAAGATACTCTGTGACAATGGGAAACCCCATGTACTGACCATCTACCTGGCCTCCATAGTACTGGAGAAGCTCCCATTGATTCCAGGCTCTCAGAAAAAAGGCTTCACCCCTCCGTTGAACCTTCAGTGCAGAATCCAATCGATCGTCTGTGACCCGATACAGCAGATCCCTGGAGTTTTCAAGGAAAAGGTTCAGGTGCTTTATGTTATTATAAGCATCGGACCAGTTTCCGACAGGATTACCCTCCAGAGTCCAGCCTCCAAGAGCCAGATTATTGTCCCCGGGTGTTTGAGGTACTGCATTATCTGTATAGTATTCCATCTCTACCGGGTAAGTCCTGGAGTTTATGTCCACATAAACATTGGTTAGTATCCCCTCTCCAAAAGTGCTATGTGACCACAGCTCTTCAGACGTCAGGTCCTGAATAGGCTCCGGGTCCAAAAACTCACAGGACACCACCGTAATTGCTGATAAAAGTATTATTGCTATTCTTTTCATTTCGTTGTGTCTTTAGTGATTAAAATCTGCAGGAAATACCTCCTGTTATGGCTTTCATGATCGGATAAGATCCTGCGCCCGCACTTTGTCGTTCAGGGCTTATTCCATACTTGTCGGTCAATTCCGAAAGGACAAATAAGTTTCTTCCGCGCACAAAGAGGCGTGTTTTTGTCATCGCCAATCTCGAAGAAACAGACTCAGGCAATGTATAACTCAACTCAATGTTTTTTATCCGCAGGTAAGATGCATCAGCTAACCAGAAAGTAGATTGCTGAAAATTGTTATATGAAGTGGTAGTAAGTCGCGGATAATTGTTCGTAACCGGGTAACGATCCAGCATCACTTCAGAGTAATTGGGACTTGAAGAATTATTCAGATCGCTCAACTCTCCCTCTATCCAAAAATAGTTCGGGTTTGACAAAAGTGTGTGTCCATCCGCCTGACCCTGACCGAGTATAATGAGACCAAAACCTTTGTAGCTCATGGAAATATTAACTCCATAACTGATTCGAGGCGTATGAAAACCTGTAGTTGTGATATCTTCTTCATTCACAACACCATCTCCGTTTATATCTGTATAACGAATGTCTCCAGGCTGTACAGCTCCCCAGCTTTGTGTTACATCCCTATTGGATATTTCCGAATCGGATTGGAATAACCCTTCTGCCAGGTATCCTCTTATTTCATCCCTGTTAGTTCCGGCTAGTTTACGGTAATCAGCTAAACCCACTGGCTCATCAACGACTAAGAACTTACCAGTCTGATAAACTGCGTTCAATCCCAGGGCGTAACGGAAATCACCTTTTTTCTTAGTGAACGTAATCATTCCATCTACACCATACTGAGTACTCTCACCAAAGTTCGCTACAGGGATAAAATTGGGGGCTCCAAAGATTAATGGGATCTGACTTGTTCTTCGTGAAAGCTGTCCGGAATTGTTTTCATAGAAGTAATTCGCTTCTAATGAAACAAAATTGAACAGCTCCGTTTGAACTCCGATATTCAGGTATTTACGGGTAGGCAGCTCATAATCATCACTCCCCTGTTGGGAAATGGTATAAATATTAGTTCCGGCACTTCGCTCAGTGAACGTCCCAAAAGTGTAACCACTTCCGGTTTGCTGCCATAAGGTCTCACTCAGGTAAAATTCATTAACTCCTCCAATTCCCAGCCCGGATTGTATGATATTGCCATTCACTATTGTATATCCACCAGCGCTATTGTACCCCATCTGCCCATACGAGCCATATAGTTTGAGGTAATTGATTGATGAAGAATTTCTCAGAAATGCTTCTTCACTGATTACCCAGGCAGCGCCAACTGTTGGATACAGATTGAACCTTTCCCCATCAGGAAGCTTCATACTACCTGAGTAGGCCAGGTCTAACTGTACAATGTATTTGTTATCCAAAGCATAATTGGTTCGAAAAGAAATGTCCTGGATCTTAAATGGTTGCTCTGACCCAATGAAATTCTTGGTTTCATCCACTGACTGATAGTAAGACAAGTGAGAGCTAATCGCATGCCTGTTAAACGTTCGATTATAGTTGAAACGAGAATACAATGAGGTCACCCGTCGGTAAAAGTCATAACCATTACCCAGGGAAGGATCTACCGTAGCCTGAGTGAACCTGAATACTGAATCTTCACCCTGACCATTCTGAGTAAGGCGATACAGATCCGAGGTTCCTCCCTTTACTTCGGTCAATTGATTGTTTACATCAAATGCACCCGTAGTTGAAAATGTCAACCCTTCAACCAGACTTCCCAAATCGAGATTTAAGGTTGCATTGTTTTGTGTATTTAAAGTCTGACCATCACCAAAACCATTGGTCAGTTCATTTTCTACATTGGTGGGATAATTAGCACTCGTAAAAAGTTGCCCATCGTATTTATTCGGGTGAGCATTAGAAGGAAGTCCCGGCAAGTACTCATACAAATTGTAATAAATACCAGTTCCGTTAAAGTTGGGAAATCTTGTATCCACAATCGATCCTGCCAGATTCACATTCATGCTGATGTAGTCTGTGATGTTCAGGTTTACATTAGCCCGGGCATTGTACCGGTCATAGGTAGCTTCCTCTCCCACTGCTTCCAAGCCCCCGTTCCCAGTATAATCAAGCATGGTGAAGAAATTCACTTTCCTGTCCCCTCCGGAGAAATTAACATTAGCTCTGCTAAAGGATGTAGAACTTTTCAGATACTCATCGTAATAGTCCACATTAGGGTACCTCAATGGATTTGATCCACTTTGGTAAGCTGCTAATGCCTCATCCGAAAACTGCGGAGCCAGACCATCATTCTCATTCGCTTCATTCCTTAATACCGCATAATTGTAAGCATCCAGATAGCCCGGAGTTTCCGTTGGTGAACTCACACCGTACTCTACATTCACATTGATCTGCCGGTTAAAGCTCTCACCTTTCTTTGTAATGATCCATAGGACAGGTCCCGCTCCGGATATTCCTAAAGAAGCCCGGCTGGAAAGGTCTTTGAATACATATACTCTGTCTACTTCGTAAATGGAAAGGTACGTCGGATCTCTTTGGATCCCATCTACGTAAAAAGTAGCATTTTGGCCTCTTACATTAGCAAAATACGTGTTTCTACCCGGACCATCAGAAAATGCATTGTTCACCGTAAGACCAGGAAGTCGCCCGTAAAGCGCCTCTATAAGTGACTCAGTAGGATAAGACAATAGCTCTTCACCGGTAATCACATTAGTCGCTGAAACAGATCTGGTCTCACTAAAATCCTGATAAGGAAGTACGACTTCATTTGTTTCACCAAATATCTTATTAGCCTTCAGGTTGATCGTTTCGCCATCATCAAACTGTCCGTTACTTACCGTTAGCGTCTGTCGTTTAAACCCATCCAGGGTTATAATTAACTGATCCTCGAGACTGGTGACATTTACTGAAAATGCTCCGTCTGAAGTCGTATATGTACGATCCTGGGTATTAAAAGACTCGACCAGGACCCTGGCTAGCGGATTACCTTCATCATCAACTACCTTGCCTTCCAGAGATGATGTTGGTTCTACTTGTGCAAAAGTATCTGTCAGACCACAAATGCATAGAATTGCTGCTATGAGATACCTGCTTATTATTTTTAGTTTCATAATTTCTTCTTTAGATCAAATGATAAAATCAGAGCGCTGGATTACCATCCCGGGTTCTGCGCGAACTCCTCGAAGATCAATGCATCTTCAAGTGGTATAGGCCACTTGTAATGCTTTTGATCAAATGCCAGTATGACCATAGGACCAGTCTCTCTTTGGATCTGATATCCTGTAGGTTGGCCGGGATCTTCTGTAAAACTCAATCCATAGAGCGCTTTATGTTCTATTTTGTGAGCATCACCCCATCTTGACAGGTCAAACAATCTTTTCCCTTCAAGGAATAACTCTACTGCACGCTCATTTTTTATTCGTTCTCTGAAATCTGCAGTACTTCCCGTATACATCGCATTGACCGGAGGCATATTTACGCGTGCTCTCACCATGTTTACAGCCTCTAATGCTGTCATGGTAGCTCCGGGGATGGCATAACCCGGTCCTCCTATTTCATTGGCAGCTTCAGCATATTGCAACAGGATATCAGCATACCTAAAGTAGATCTTATGCGTGATCGGAGCCTGTATTCCGGACTGACTATCTACATTTCTACCCCAAAATTTTCTGGCGAGATAACCGGTATGATTAGAGAATTGGTTAGTCGGATCACGATCCTGACCACCTTCCCAAAGCTCCAATGGCCTGTTTGTAGAAGTCCATATTTCATTATTAAACAAAATGGAATGGTAAAACCGGGGATCCCTATCCACAAATGGATCCTGTGGGTCAAATGCAGGATCATCTTCAATAGCCATGCCGTTTGCTGTCTCAAATTGATCCACAAAATTTGCAGAAGGGCTAAATCCCTGAATGACCCCCCCATTAGCAATAGAAGGTACGGTTAATACTGTCCAGGTTCCGTTTCCGGCACTTGATGCTGCATAGTTTTCCCAGATAATCTCGTCATGTAGCTGCTGATACATAAAAATAGAATCAAAACCACTGGCATAGGAAATGGTCTGTGTCCCGACTCCAGGCACCTCATAAGATACCTGATCCGTACCATTGGACTGAAGTAACCCGTATCTGCCGGTAGATTCAGCCATAGCTATCAAATCCCATGAAGCTTCTGCTGCAAGCTCCCACCTACTCATATCATTTTCGGGATTGTTAGTAGGTGAAGCGCTGAATAACAATGCTGTAGCCTTCAGGGCCATTGCAGCTCCCTCTGTAGGCCGTCCAATGTTAGCTGAGTTCCATCGATTAGGTAGCAGCTGCATGGCCGTATCACAATCCGCCGCGATCTTCAGGGCAGTTTTATGATAAGACAGCCGCTCTCTCGTAAAATCATCCGAAGCTTCAAAAACCTCAGTGATATAAGGCATTCCACCCTGTCTCCGAAGAAATTCGTAATGAAACCAGGCCCGCATAAAGTGAGCCTGCCCTTTCAGCTGATTGATCTGCTCCTGGGTGGCATTACCCTCGAGCATACCCAGGTTTGCCAGGGATATATTTGCCCGGCGGACTGCTTCCCAACCATCCCATATCCGGTAAAACTGTAAAGCCTGACCTGTGTTATAGGCTCTGAGCCAATCTCCGGACTGAGCCACCCCCATGGTTTCCCACTCGGAGTTCATAAATCCTTCATCTGATAACGCTGCTATCCATGAATAATCAAAAGCTGCCAGGTAATCATGCAGGTACGGATACATCCCATCTACAAACTGGCGATAGTTCAGATAGTCAGTGAATACCTCATCTGACACTAACCCATCTGAAGCTTCAATTTTGTCCAGATAGTCTTCACAGCTAAGTGCAGATACGGCTATTAATGTTATTGTTAAAATCTTTTTCATAATCTCCATCTATTTGTGGTTTAGAAAAATGCTCTTACTTCAAATGTGTATCGTCTCAGCTGCGGATAGGCTCCAAAGTCCTGCCCGAAGTTGAACCCTTCCGGATCTCCGCCCCATTTACGTTTTCTCCACGTATACAGGTTAGTACCGATCAGGGCAAAATTCATTTCCCTCACACCTATTCGGGAAAGAAAATCAGCTTGTAGCTTGTACGCCAGACGAGCATTTCTAAGCCTTATATACTTACCATCAACCATGGAAAACTGACTGATCTGATAGTTGTATTGATTAACGGCTTGAGAGTGAACGGCAGGAAACTCAGGGTTTCTGTTGTCAGGCGTCCAGTGATCTGCATGCACAGAATAAGCGTTATTCTTATTTTGTGAGAATGGGAACAGAAAGAACATTCCTCCTTGTCGCATTGGCCTGGCCACATCACTAATCCCATAGACCTGAGCACTGATCGACCAGTTTTTGTAATCAAATCCTACAGTCGTATTCCAGTTGACCAGAGGAGTCAAAGGATACTGTGACACTACATAATCCTGCTGATCCACATTTCCATCCCCATTGAAATCTATGAATTTCAAGTCTCCCACGATCGGACTACCACCAGCTGTAGGAAGCATAAACAGTTCCTCAAAATCCTGATAGTAACCATCATTGACCAAGCCTGTCCCAGGTGTGTAACTACCAAGTCGCTGTGCTATATCCACCGGCTTGCCTTCCGCTTTCAGGTTAAAAGGCACATTTTCAGATTCATCAAAGAAAACCACCCGGTTTTCGGTTGCAGCAATGTTGGCTGTAGCCCATAAGAACATGTTAGGTCCTACTGGTTTATTGATACCAAGCTCTACCTCTATACCATGGCTTTTGGTTTCTCCGAGGTTTCCTTGTATGGCACTGGTTGTACCAATATAAGCCGGTACTGACTGCCTGGTTTGGAGCATTCCTGTACGGCGCTCATTGTACAGGTCCACACTCAAGGTATACTGACCACTGAAAAACCCAAGGTTGAATCCAAGGTTTTGCTTGGTGGCCTCTTCCCAGGTTGCGTCATTTACAGGCACAGGCCCTTCATTGATGATGCCATATCCCTGACGTGGAAAACCAAAAACTGTGTTTACATTGGTGGCTTGACTATAAGTAGATCTGTATAACCATCTAGGGATACCCGCATCACTACCTACTACACCCCATGAGTATCGTACTTTAAAGTTGCTTATCACTGGTTTAAGTGGTGAGAAAAACTCCTCTTCTGAGATCATCCAACCTCCTGCGAAAGCAGGGAAAGTACCAAATCGCAATCCGGGAGCAAATTTTTCAGATCCTGAATGCGCTACACTTGCCTCAATGAAATATTTGCCAGCGTAATTATAAGTACCTCTTCCAATCCAGTTTTCCTGATATGATGGAAACACCGCTATCCCATCCGCGACCTCTCTCCGCTGAAAAATCCCTGAAACAGCCACATTATGCTCACCAAAAGCCCTTGTGTAGTCAATACTTGCCTGCATCCAGTGACTTTTTAAAGAGCTGGAAATAAATTCGCCATTATCTACAATGAGAGGTGAGGTGGGTGTATCATAATCCAAACTGCCTGGGAAGCGATTGTATCTTGACCACTGCTGAGTTTCAGGATCTAAGTAATAGCCGAAATAATCCGGAAAATTAAAGTTCTTTTGATACCGTATCTGACTATTATAGGAATACAGACCATTGACAGAAAGTCCTTCGGTAATGAAATCCAGCTTCTGGTTTAATTTGATATCACTCAGGATCTCATTTTGCTTATTGCGCCAAAAGCCCCAGGAACCATTCCAGCTCAGCCGTACCTCACCCTGGGAGGGATCAATGTAAGGCCTTCTGCCATCCTGATCGTAAGGGATCTGCTCGTCAGGATAGAGGTCCAGAGCCTCTTCCGGATAATATGGTAGAGCCGTTACCGGCTCAAACCAGTTTTCCTGAGTGTAAGTGTCCTGAGGTTTTCTCCATACTTTGATGTTACCGCCAAGGCTGATGGACAGTTCAGTGGTTTTGGTTATGCTAAAGTCCAGGTTATTTCTAAAGTTGAAACGCTTGTGTCTGTAACCTGCGTTCAGATCATCATATTGGTAAGGAAATGCATTTGCTGTATTCATCACGTCCCCTTCCTGGAGATAACCTACCGATACAAAGTATCTGACAAAATCGTTACCACCTCTTGCATTTAGGTTATGTTGGTGATCCCAGCCTCTACCATATAGGAAATCCATCCAGTCTGTATCGGGATACAGGTATGGTAAGTCCTGATCCCGGTAGTGATCCAATGCTTCCTGAGAAACAATACGGTCCCAGTTTCCATCATTACGATATGCTTCATTCCTGAGCATCATCGTTTCGTAAGCATTCATATACTCGGGAAGTATGGTCGGTTCTTTCATACTCACCTGGGAGCTGTACTCAAGTTGTATTTTCCCGTCCACGCCACGTTTTGTGTTGATGATCACTACACCATTGGCACCTCTTACTCCATATACAGCAGTAGCTGAGGCGTCTTTCAGAATAGAAACAGACTCGATTTCGTTGGGGTCAATGTTTGAAAACTGTCTCTCCACTCCATCTACTATATACAATGGAGTGTTGTTGCCCATCGAAGCAACACCTCTAATGGAAAGCGATAGACCTCCGAGAGCTTCTTCTCCGGGCGTTGGGTCTGTCTGAATGACCGTAAGACCTGGCAGAGCTCCTTGCAATGAGTTTTCTACACTACCCCCCATCTTTACTCGCTGAAGGTTGTCTCCGGAAACCTGGGAAATCGCACCAACAACGGCTGCTTTTTCCTGCCTCATCCCAAATCCCACTACAATGACCTCTTCCAACTGGCTGTCATCCACACCCAGGGCCACATCAATCACTGACCTGGATCCGACCTCTACTTCTTTACGCTCCAGCCCTACAAAGGAAAATATAAGAATGTCCTCAGAGGAGGCCTGAATTCTAAACTGACCATCAATGTCAGTAGTCGTACCCCTGGTAGTTCCTTTTATCAGAACTGTAGCGCCAGGGATCGTTTCTCCATCACTGTCTGTTACCGTACCCGTCACAATATCCTGAGCAAAAGCAGGATATGGCAAGGCAGCTACTATGAGCAGCGCCCATAGCAGTAACATCCGGTGATTAAAAATTTTGTCAATTTGCTTCATAAACTCATTAGGTTAATTTTTAGAATAAGTTTGAACTAAGCTGGCTTTCTTTGATGCCTGCTGATCTTACGTTTTCTGCCTTCTGAGCCAAGATTTGCTCAGCGGCTCTGACACACCTCCTTAGATGTATCTTACTATAAGTAGCTGTATTGATTCTTCGCTTCTCAGAAAACTATCGGTTCCTGATTGCAATAGAGTGGTTCGTAAAGTGTTCTTCATATTTGGTTACGTTTGGTGATTGTATTCTATTTTGAAATTCACATTCTAAAGGTTATTCATCACCATGTATTATAGTCGCACAAATGTTGAATATGCATTCACAAATGTCCTAACCCGCTCTAAAACGCCATTTTTCATGAAAAAACGACAATAATTCCTTAACGCACCTGTTTATCCCGGCTGATCTCTTTTGCTTTAAACATTCTGAAATGACTAAAAATCATAGATGAAAAGTGCCAGAAAAAGACCGATTAAACCCTTAAAAAAATATAGAGTTAAGAACAGCTGAGTGACAGAGTTTCCTCGCTTGTTAGATGAGCAGGTTTTGCAGAAAACGTGATCGGGATGAGTCTTTGAGCATAAGGCCACCACACTCTGCCAAGAGCTCAAAGCAGGGAGACCACAAAGCTGCTTTACAGATACTTTATTTTCGAATGATGAGCTTGCGCGAAAATCGCTGCTTCCCACTCTTTAATGTAAGAATATAATGTCCGGCATGTATGCCAGAAAGGTCTAACCAATAACCCTTCTCGAATGATAAAACCTCATGCAGAACTTCTCGACCAGATAGGTTATAAGCCTGAACCAACACAGGCAATTGCATATCAGGAACTTTTACGGTCAGAAAATCAGTAGCCGGATTGGGAAAGATTTCAAGTTCAGATTTTACGTCAGCAGATAATACCGATTTGTTAGCTTCAAAATAATCCAGAGCAAAAAAGAAAGCCCCCTGTCCTATTGACCTACCAATAAATCGGCCCGGGATATCATCAGCAGGAGGATGAATACCACCCCAAATCCGCGAAAGACTACACTGATCAGATGCATCCCGATAAGTAGCCCATTGAAGCACCACGTCTTCGCTTGGGCCTTCTTCAAAAACTAAAAACTCATTTTTAGGTGCATGAAACTCCCCTATCCCTCCCGGAAAAAAAGGATCGCCAGTTAGTAAAGTAAGCACCTCGGCTGCAGCTCTGGAGTAAGTAGAATGTCCGGAAATAAACCCGGCAAACGGAGGAGTAACAAAAGTTGGGCGCTGATAGGGCCACCAGTTTTCCGCCAGTATCCACCCTACTCCGGCAACATCAGTAGCCGGATCCGCTACATAATCATGACCCCTCCATGCTTTAAGCTTAATTTTGCCCACATTCTCCGGACGATCAACAGCCAACGGGTCACTTTCTCCCACCAATTCTATCAATCCTTCCTCTAAAAGTATGCCTTCAGGATTGTAGTTAGGCGCCCCCGGATCAGATGATTGTCCCTGATCAGCCATATATCGAATCGCCGAAATGGGCCTCACATAGTCATAATATCCTTTTATACCCCATGAGGTTATAGCCACATCGTGCATTGCACCCCCCAGCATAAAATAGGATTTTACATCCCATTCCAGGAAGCCCAGAACATCACCCTCTCCTCCCATTTTTCTGACCAGTTCCGGCTGATCGTTCACATAATTTAAGATGGTATACCAATGCCCCGGAGGTGTTTCAGAGTCAGGTCCGTCAGCCCAAAACTCAGCAAGCACACGAGTGTAATCACCCCGCTTTACATACTGGGGAGTATAAGACTCATCAGTACGGGGATTTACAGCCCACCCCTCACCTATGTCACCTCCATTGATGCGATCGTAAAAAGATGAAAAATCCCCAAAGTCAGCAGGCATATCATTAATATCTATGTTCCCAATGGATGCCGGAGAGATATCCCATTCGGTGGGATCGTCAGCGCTCAGGTGAGATGACCAGGCAGCAACCAAACTAAAGCCCCATTTGTAATATTCACCAGGATCTGCTGTGGTTTCGTCACTTAGAAAGGGAGGGCTACCCGGATCATGATACACCCAATACTCACCGCCATCTCGTTCATAAATGTCTAGTTCACTTTCCTGAAGAGAAAAAGGCAAAACACTGCCCCATTCAGGGCTCAGAAATTCAGGTGTATTCTTTCCGATTACGTTCCCACTTTGGTCTACAAATGATTCAAATGAGAGCGGTTGCCAGCGATTAGGATCAGATAAAGTGGGATTCCCGGGCTGTACTGGTGTTAATGGATCATTGACGGGTTCATAATACGTGTTTTTATATTGATTCTGCTCATTGGAACCATCCTGCAATCCATAATTAATAATAAATTCGGCTATGTAATTTCCAAGCCCTGCAGGGCTATCCTGATAATTGACTGTAGTCACCGAAATATCATAACCGAGTTCGTTCATCAGAGAATCATAGTAAGCCTGCGATTTTTCGGCCTGCGGGGAATTTCTGAATCTATAAGTAAGCAACCGATAGGCGGCATAACTAATAGCGATTTCCTGAGCTTCTTGTTTATCCGTTGTTAGAGTCACACCTTCGAAAGGAACTGAAAACCCATGAACCGTATTGCCGAGTAAATAAGGCCTGGCATCTTCTTCATAAGTCGCCCAGGCATCGTACATGGCTACTGATACATGGAAAAGGTTTCTTGCATGTACCGTAGGCCTGGCATAATCACCTCTGATGGATTCAAGTAGTGCTTCATTCCACATACGAGCCACCGAATGTTGACCTGCAACAACATGGATGCAGGTCAAAAAACAAAGACCAAAAAAAATGCGGTACAGGAATGATCTATTCTTTTCCATAAAACCTCTGAAAAAACGTTGATGATTAATAAAGGGAGTAATTTACTTAAGACCACTTTGACACGCATTAAACATATGTTCATGATTTTAGAACAATTGTCTAATCAGGAGCAATTTTAGTATCCTAACTTGTTCAAGTAGTCAAATTCAACGTGCATGTTGAACAGCAGAAATATCCTGAGCGTTTTCTTTTTCCTACTCCTCTTCGATACCACTTCCAGAGCACAGTTGAAATTTTCCAATGTTTCCGTTTCAGCCGGAATAGAGTTATGTCCGGCTTATCCCGAAGGAAGTGGTGTAGTGGCTGCAGATTATGACAATGACGGGGATATTGATCTCTATGTCCCCACAGATGAACATGCAAAGAATCATTTTTACATCAATCAGGGTGATGGAACTTTTATAGAAAATGCCGAAGTACTGGGAGTTGGTGAGCCGCTCAAAGCAAGGGTAGCCTTGTGGTTCGATTATAATGCTGACCACCTACTTGACCTCCTCGTAGTAGGTGATTGCCGACTGGAGACGGATGACTGTGAAGATAATGAAGTCCTTCGCCTGTATAAGCAGCTGCCCGATCATTCCTTTCAGGATGTTACAGCCAGTTCAGGCCTGTTGCATGGTTTTCGGCTGGATCATATTATCCATGCCGGAGGTGCTGCTGCCGGAGACCTGAACAATGACGGATACCCGGAGCTTATGATCAATTACTGGATCGGATATGCGTATTTGTTTGCTAATAACAGGGATGGAACATTCACCGAAATTGGCCTGGAAGAACTATCCGGCAGAAAAGACAATTACCTCCAACCCATCATATATGACCTCAATAAAGATGGACTAAATGATATCCTGATTGCACTGGATGGTGGAAAAAATGAACTTTGGCTCAATCAGGGCAACTTTTCTTTCAAAGAGATTGCAGGCTCCCTACAGCTGGATAGTGATCATAGCGATATGGGCATAGCTATTGGAGATATTGAAAATGACGGGGATATAGATATCTATATTACCAATGTTACCGGTAACAATTCCCACAACCAGCTTTTCAGGAACGATGGATCAGATGGAAACCTGGTTTTCACAGAAGTAGCCCGTGACTATGGAGTAGATCAGGGTGGCTGGGGTTGGGGGGCTACTTTTTTTGATGCGGATAATGACGGATTTCTTGATCTGGCAGAGAGTAACGGGTGGTATGACATCTCATTTCGTATGCCCTCCAAATTCTGGATCAATAATGGTGAAGGTTTCACAGACATCTCCGATCAGGTGGGCTTGACAGAAGTGATGGATGCCAATGCATTGATAGCTCTGGATTATGATCGGGACGGGGACCTGGACCTTATCGAAACCAGCCGGTGGACCGCTTCGGAAAACACTGCGGTCAGGGTCCTTAAAAATCAGCTTATGGAAAATGGATCCGGGGGAAATTACCTCGTTATCAAACCCAGAATGTTGGGGCCCAATCATCATGCAATTGGGGCTACTGTACAGGTAAAAACAGATGGAAAAACACTTACCCGGTTAATTACAGCAGGAATCAGCTATTATGCCCAGGAACCTGCCGAAGCATTTTTCGGCGTGGGCAGTACAGACATTGTAGATGAAGTGGTCATCCACTGGCCAGGAGGAGCTACAACAAAACTCGGGGATGTTGCAGCAAATCAAGTATTGACCGTCACCGACGAAAGCATTCTTCATACCCCCAATAACCTTCAGCTGCTTCATGTAGATTTCACTGAAGTTCAGTTTTCATGGACCCTTCTGACTTCATCTGAAACCCACTTTGAAATTGAACGATCCGTAACAGTGGATTTTGAAAGCTCTGTTCAAATGGAAGTAAGTGCTGATCAAAGATCATTTCTGGATACAGGTTTGATGACAGGTGAGAGCTACTTTTACAGGGTCCGGGCGGTAGGAGCTGGTGGCTTGATTAGTGAATACAGTCACCTGATCCAATTGACCCCTCAGGAATTCATTGCACAACCTACTGATCTTTCTCTTACCAGTGTTACGCCTTTTACTGTGTCTTTAACCTGGTCAGATAATTCGAACAATGAAGAGCACTTTATTTTGGAAAGGTCCTTGGATAAGGATTTTGGTGAAAATGTTTCATTTGTTATCTCCCAGAACAACACGGCCTTTACAGATGAATCAGTCGTTCCTTATACAAAATACTACTACAGGATAAAAGGCGAAAAATCCACCAGTACTTCAGTCGTCTCAGAAACACTACTGATAACTACACCGGACTTTATAAACCCTCCGGAAAACCTTACAATCATCCCGGAAAACTCAACAACTCTAAGGTTAGCATGGGAAGACTTGTCCGAAAATGAAGAGGGATTCATCATCGAACGATCTTTAACTGAAGATTTCTTATTTACTACCAATCAAAACGTAGGTGAAAATGTAACCACATACCGTGACAGAGGTGTCTCTCCTGACATCCCCTTTTACTACCGAGTAAAAGCTTACAATAATAATACGGAATCCGAATACATTTCAGCTACTATGGAAATCGTGACTTCTGCCACTTTAACTGATAGAGGGTTTGATATTTTTCCCAACCCTGCAAATAATCATTTTATAATTTCCTCTCCGGCTCAGAGCTATCAGAAGCCACAAACAGTCCGTCTCTTCAACACCTCCGGTAAGTTGGTACTGACATCACAGATTTACCCGGGTCAGGACAAAATTCGCGTTGATTTTGATAAGAGGCTAAAACCGGGGTTATACCTGCTAAAGGTAGGAGATAGAGCTGAGAAGCTGATTGTTAAATAAAAATCCAAATGGGCAAAGGGTGACAATAGGCAATAGACAATAGACAAAAATGGCTCCCGACCACCAAAAAATAGCTAATGACTGAGGCGTCCTAAAATAATGATCGCGATCATTTTAAAAATGACCACGGTCGACTAACCAAACGACGGTGATCGATCCGCTGATTGATCACCGTCGTTTTTTTATTGATCGCGTTCTATCTAATCAACACTCCACTCGTACATTCCTGCTGCATGCTTTTCCGGTAGCTCCACCTCCAGTTTCATGGCCTTTGTGGTAACTGATTGAAATTTCACCGTGTTTAACTTGTCTTTATCTATGGTGTATGCCGATGTGTTTTTAACAGCAACCCAGTTTCCCTGCTCATCCTGATAGTAAAGCTTCCAGGATGCCGGTACACGACAACCACCCCATGGACCATCATCAAACCAATAAACCGAACTTTGTGAAAGCTCCTGAGCTTCTTTGAACTCATAAGTGATCCACTCAGTCGTATTATTTTTTGGCCACCAGTGATAATAAGGGATCTCATGATCATTTGAGTTTTTAGGTAAGATCTGGTCGTTTAGAGAAGATACAGCTCCTCTGGAGTCTGAAAGTGCTACTTCACTTTCTGAGGCTACGGATGGAGGTCTTATGGGGGTCAAAGCTTCAGTATCAGTAGCCAGCCAAACAGTCATATCGCCCGAGCCTCTGTTGACCCAGGAGTAATAAGGGATGAGCGTTGCTTCTACTTCTTTCCCTGTTAAATTCTGGTCTTCATCATAAGCAAAAGCCTGGGCAGTAGTAGTAAGCGTCATAACGCCTTGCAGCAGGTCATCCTGATAGGAAGCCTCAAAGGATGCATTGGGATCGATCATTAGATTGTGAACACCTTCAGGATTATCCACCCATTCGGCACAGTAGACAAGCGGTCCGCGCTGTACGGCTACTTTATCCTTATCTGCTTCCACTGCTTCATGTGCTTTTATGGTTTTGGCTTCCATTGGAAACTCGATTTCCACCTCATCACCAGCCGACCACTTTCTGGAAATTCTGATATATCCATTCTCTGTTTCATAGTCAATAGCAGTCCCGTTCAGCTTCACAGGGATGTCACCAACCTCCGGATTGATAAACTCATAGAGGTCTCCAGGGATTGGGTCTCCTTTGGCCCATCCTGGTACGCGAATTAATAAATCAAAGGTCTTATCAGATTCAGGGCTGATCGTGAATTTGGTCTTACCTCCGAACGGCATTTCCGAATCCTGAACAATATTAACGGAGGTTTTACCTAGCTGTATCTCTGCATCGTTTGATAAGAAAAGATTCACATAAATGGCCTTGTTTCCTCGCCTGGCATACACATATTTCGGAACTGAAGGAATGAACCGGGTGACATTCGATGGGCAGCAGGCACAGTTAAACCACGGGCTTCTCCTGTGCTGACCTACTGATTTCAACGGATTGGGATAGAAGAAGCTTTTGCCATCCAGTCCTATTCCTGCTAAAAGCGCATTGTACATTGTTCGCTCCAGTACGTCATAATATTTAGAGTCAGCATGAAGTAAGAACATGCGGTAGTTCCAGTAGACATTGCCAATGGAAGCACAGGTCTCGCTGTAAGCCGACATGTTGGGGAGTTCGTAATTGTCACCAAAAGCTTCGCCGTTACCGGAGGCGCCTATGCCACCAGTCACATAGGTCTTTTTAGTTACGGCATTTTTCCAGATCTTATCTGTAGCAGCTTTGTAAGCCTCATCATTCATCAATGAAGCAATATCCGCCATGCCGGAGTACATGTAAGTAGCCCGCACGGCATGGCCTACTGCTTCGTCCTGGTTAACAACCAGCGCATGAGCCTGGCTGTATGCAGGTCCACGACCTCTCTCACTATTTTTGACGATATCACTTTGTCCTTTTACATCCAGGAAGAACTTAGCAAGATCAAGGTACTCTTTTTTACCTGTTTGTTTGTAGAGCTTGGCCAGTGCCATTTCCGTAATCTGATGGCCGGGAGCTTTCTCTATTTTACCCCACCCAAAATCTCTGACAGCCAGGTCCGCAAAGCGCATGGAAATCTTAAGCATGGTGCTGTCATTGGTGGCCTGAAAATGAGCAATACCAGCTTCGATCAGGTGACCTAAATTATACAGTTCATGACTTAGGTCTTCCTCCTTCTCCCAGCGCTCGTCTGCTAACCAATTGTGTCGCTGTTCAGGGTATTCTTCTCCTATAGTCCCTGCCGGATACAGGTATCCATCTTCTTCCTGGGCCGCTTTCATAAAGACCAAAAGTGAGTCCATATAAGCTACTAAGTCGGGATCGTGATCGCTTTGGAGGGAATAGCTGGCACCTTCCATGATCTTGTAAAGATCCGTATCATCAAACGGAAAGTCTGTCAGATACCTGTCTCCTTCCAGAAGTCCGCCAGCTATTTGAAAATTCTTTATTCTCCCGGTACTTTCACACCTTCCAAAAGTATGTGGAATGGTATTTTCCTTATTTATACTTATTCTTCTGGACCAGAAGTTATCGGTTATTTTCACGGATGTAAATGGCACTTCTTCTACCGGGCCGTCATATAGTGGTTCTTCCGGCTGGTTGGTGCAGGAAAATGCAAGCAAAGTAAAAATGAGCAGTAGTAAGTTCCTGTTATTCATCATTTATTTCTCTTAGCGATTGATTATATGAATTGTCTAAACGGAGGTTATTCCTCCACTCAAAAATGAAAGGATAATGCTCGGCAACCTGATACGATTGTTTAAATAACATGAACAGATGTTTAGCGGGCGAGGGCTATCGCCCAGCTTGCAGTTCAAAACAGACAAGTTCTACTTAATTTCCTAATTACTCAAAGCTGAAAGGGATCTGCATTTTCACCCTTACCGTCCGTCCTCTTTGGGTTCCCGGCGACCAGTTGGGCATTTCAGCTACAATCTCCCGAATCTTTTTCCCAGCTTCATCCTGATTCCCCCGCAGGATTTGAATACCCGATAGACAACCATTCTTTTCCACGATCAACTGAATGACTACTTCTCCGGAGCTATTCTCGAATGACTCACTGCTAATGCGTTCCCGGATAAAGCGCTGAATATTACCATCAGAGCATTGATAGGTAGACTTCTTTGTTTTGACAAATTCCTCACACGTTCCAAAATACGGAGGGTCCTCCACCACCATAAAAACTTCGCCTTTTGCCGGATAATCATCGCAGGTGGACAGTACCTTCAGATCTTGAGCAGCAGCTTGTTGATAAAACAAACTGAAAAAAATCAAAACCGGCAAAATCCTTTCAGGAACCCGCATGATCCAGCCTATTATTCTTGTGGTTTAACAATCGCTACCCAGCCACCTCCAGGCGCCAAATCAGCCTGCACTGTACCCTGATTAGTCACACTGATCGTTTCCTTTTTGTAATCCTCTGCATATTTCGAGGCATTGATCCCGTCTTTTAAGACCTCCATTTTATAAGTTCCTTCCCGGAGAAAAGAAAGGTCAATCGAAAAGCTACGGGCTGACCAGTCTGTCATGGCGCCAATATACCAGGTATCACCCTTTCGTCTGGCTACAACAATGTAATCAGCAATTTTCCCTTCCAAGACCCTGGTTTCATCCCAGGATGCAGGAATACGGGAGATAAAACTTGTTGCTTCTTTATCTTCCAGGTAAGCGGACGGAGCATCACATAGCATTTGAAGCGGGCTTTCATAAACCACATACATGGCAGCCTGATGGCACCTTGTTCCCTGGCTCATTGGCCTGTAAAAAGATATATTGAAGTTTCTCTCCTGGGCATTTACCATCGCTCCCGGAGTGTAATCCATCGGTCCGGCAACCATCCGGGTAAAAGGGAGCGTCACGTTATGCTCCGGAGTGATCTGGTCACTCCACTTATTGTTTTCATTACCCATCACTCCTTCATAGGTCATTACGTTAGGATAAGCTGATCGCAATCCGGCCGGTTTAAACGCACCGTGAAAATCTACGAGCAACTTGTTTTTCGCTGCTTCCCTGGCAATACGCTCATATGAGCTTACCATGTACTGGTCGGCACGCTGCATAAAATCAACTTTTATCCCTTTGACATCCCAGTCACTATACAATTTCAATATCTCTTCTAAATTTTGATCAAGCGGATGCCACAGGAGCCACAGGATAATCCCTACCCCTCTTTCTTTACCATAAGCTACAAGTTCAGGCACATCTATCTCTGGATTGGACTCCAGTACGTTGGTAGTGGTTTTTGTCCAGCCTTCATCTAATATCACATACTCCAAACCATATGCAGCCGCAAAATCAATGTAGTATTTATAGGTAGCATTGTTGATCCCTGACTCAAAATCCACCCCGTAAACATTGTTGGCATTGTACCAGTCCCAGGCAATCCTTCCAGGTTTTACCCAGGAAAAATCCATGGAAACCTGCTCCCTCGATAGCTGAAAAACCAGGTCGTTTTCCACGAAAGTGCGGTCATCATCGCTGATCAGAAAAAGTCGCCACGGATAGTTTCGGCCACCCACGGTTTTTGCTATATAGTTACCTTCTTCTACAATGATTTCCGATCGATCCGGTTGACTCGGTAAGGGCTCTGTTTTTAATATATATTTTGGAAATTTTGATTTAAACCCATTTCCGTTCCGCTCCAGAAACAATCCCGGATAATCAAACAGGTCGGCCTCAGTAATCACCAAACCAACACCTCCGGGTACGTCATACCGAACTGGTAATGCACAAAAATCACCCTCTGGTACGGAATCCAGCGGCTGGTATTCAAAGTGCTGCTCGTAGTGAGAGTAGAGGCTTTGCTCCTTAGGAAAATATGACCAGGTATTTGCAGGAAAGTCAATATCAAGGACTTCATTCACTACCAGTGTTTCATTCTGAGGCTTATCAGCCGTAATAAACCGGTAAGCAACGCCTTCATTAAAGACCCTAAACTGAAGTGAAAAGTTCTTCTTAAAGACCAATTCCAGCTCGTTGTATACATTTTGGAGCTGAGCATCTTTTGTGGGTACTACCGGTTTTCTGGATATCTGTCCTTTAGCAGTATTTTTCTTTTTAAGAGTGGGGTTTTCACCTAATATTAACCGGTCGGCCAGTTCCATAGAGATATCTGCATTTGTGATCACAGTATTCCCTTTGTAAGAAAGGGAAAATGAAACCCCATCCTCCAGGCTTATAACAGCTTTAATCAAGTTGTTTGGAGAAGAAACCGTATGTTCTTGTGCGAATCCTGAATGCACAAAAACCAGGGCAAAAAAAATAGATAGGAGATATTTCTTACAAGGCATATTCAATGATAAGCTGGCCACCTTGTTCGTTTCATAAATTCTAACTTTTGTCATCTGGTCCCTTTAAGATTATTGCGTTGATGGTTTTGGCTTTGATCCCATCATCAGCTCCTTTATTTCAGTTGGGTCAAGCGCATAGTCGTAAATATATAAAGAAGTCATATAACCGGCATAATTTTCCCCTGTGTCAGAAGCACCAACCCTTATTTCAGCATTATTTATGGCAGATGCAAGAGTCATGTTTTGTGAGTTATCCAAAACTCCATCCACATATATTTTTTCCACTACTCCATCAAATGTCAAAACGATATGATGCCATTCGCCACTGGCCGGCAGGTTGTTGTACTTCATGTCAAAATGATAATCCAAATGTGCCGCCGCACCATAGTTACTGCTGTTATAGTACAGGGCATTGTAAGAATTGGCCAGTTGAAACTCAAACCGGTCGCACCATGAAGCTATACATTCACCCTCTTTGCCAATCTCCGGGTTTTTTAGCCAGGCCGCCACGGTATAGGCGCCGTTCCACCCGAGGCTTTTGGGAACAGGTACGTCAAGGGTCAGGGAGCCTTTGGTGAAATTGAATACTTTTATACCATTTTGGTCCTGTACAAGTGTTACATCTCCATTTTTCACAAAATTCCCACCTACATATCCTTTATTGGAAATGGTCTCAAATGAGTCTTCTGAAACTTCTCCGGCATCTATTTTTACCAATAATTTCTTGCTGCTAACAGCCCCTGGCCCTTCATCCGATGGTTTATTTTCGAGCTCTAGTGGAATCTCAAACAGTGAATCATAAACTTTCATGTTCCAAACGGCAGCAAAAAGACCCGTTTTTTCTGTTCCCAAAACGGTCAATTTTAAATACCGGGCATTTACCTCGCGATCATCGATCATTGGGCTACCAGGTGTACGGTTATCCGATCGATCTGCGTACAATTGCCAATCCTTGCCATTTTTAGAATAAGCTATCCTGTACTGATAATAGTATCCGGCAAACTCGAATTGGGTCATTACCCGGTTTACCTTTTTTACTGAACCTAAATCAACCGTAAGATCCTGTGGAAATGTATTGTCACCGGCCTTCCACATGGTGGCATTGTTACCATCTGTGGCATACAAAGGTTTATATTCAAAGTCGTATTGAAGGGATTTCAGATGGTAATGAGATGACGCTGATGTTTTTGCTTTGAAGGCCATATCTTCCGGCACATCCGATTCAATGATCTTATCTATCCCATTAATGGTAGGAATCACAGTCTTTATCGTCGAGTCATTTTCAAAGACCATTTTATCAACACAGATCTGACGTGACAGGCCTCCCCTGGTCATGGGGTAATCATGCTTGTGATACACGATATAGTAGTCATCCATTTCTTTCAAAACAGAATGATGGCCTGGACCGTGTACGGATTGGTCTTCATTCGTACTGAGAATGGGGTTGTTTTCACCAGGAGTAAAGGGGCCGTAAGGTGAATCTGCGTAAGAATATCTAACGTTATATGTTTCATCATGACACGACCCACCAGAATACATCAATAGGTATTTATCGCCTTTTTTCATCATGTAAGCGGCCTCAAAAGGTTCCGGAGTTTGAGACAATGGAATATTTTCAGCATCCATCATTTCGGCCATGGTCTCAGTATTTAGCTGACCTACAGCGTACCCTCCGTTATAGTGAACCCAGGTGCCCCAGTAGGCATACACTTTACCGTCATCATCCCGGAAAAATTGCGCATCGAGTGAAGGGAAACCCTCCCTTGGATAGCCATGTGCCATCACCGGGGTATCATCTTCGTTCAATTTCGTCCATGGTCCAATCGGTGAATCAGAAACATAGCCATAAATATTACAGCCTGCCTGGCAATTGCCAAAGTATAGATAGTACCTCTCATCATCACCTTTTACAATATCCGGAGCCCAAAAATTCCTGAGATTTACTGAAGACAATGAAGGGACCTCCATGGTATAGTTGTACCAGTTTTGAAAATCTTTACTGTACCAGACTGTAGGCACACCGGAAGCCAGCATCTCATTGTCTGTGGTGGCGTAGATATAATAAATATCTCCAAACTTCTTTACCGTAGGATCGGCAAAGTAACCAGGTACGATTGGATTTCCTGCTGCCGGACCAACCCCTTCCAACGACTGAGCAATACCTTGATAGTGGATAGCTGCAATTAGGAAATAGAGTAGATATCTAAGGTTTTTCATAGGTTTTTGGGTTTTTGTGATCGCACCGGCATGATCTAAAAAATGGGCAAGGAGAAATTCCCCTCGCCCACTACTCTAAACGAATTTACTTATGAGAAATACTTTATTTTATTGTCCTCATGGAGAAAACCGGCCCAGCACGGTGCCCCACATGAGGCATAAACGCTACCACAACCTCACTCTTGCCAGCTGTTAACTCTTCCGGGATTTTATAATGTACATCGATAAATTCACCTGGCTTTTTGTCGGAGATGTTTTCAGTAGCAATCCGTTCATCATCTACCAAAATGTCAAAGGTCTTTGAACCGGTAAAGCCACCCCAGTACTCAGCCACCAAAGTCATTTCCTCATCAGGTAACACCTTCATTTTAAATTTAAAGTGTCCTCCTCTGCTTGCCACACGTGCCTTTTTACCTTTTAACTCATCCACATAGATGCTATCCCCTTCAAGCTGGTGATCTCGTTCGGGTTGCATTTCACCCATCTGCAGGAAATCAACGGTTTTGGACTCAAGGACTTTTTTCGCTTCCAGCTTTGCCTGGTATTCTGCCTGGTGAGCTTTCCATTTTTCCTGAGTGAAAAGGTCGAAATAAATGGAGTATCTCCTGTCATGTACCTGGTAAAATGGCTTTAGGGTAAAGTTTCTTGGATTGCCAACTTCCTTTGTCTGAAAGGTATTCGGAGCGCCCGTAACTGCCTCCAGCCAATGTTTCGGATTCCTGTTTTCGGTCATGATCACCGGCACAAAATCGCGATCATTGGCATTCGGGTTATCCACTTCACCCAAGTCCCCGGCCAACACCAATGGACCGTACATCATAGCGATCCTGTCTTCATTGTCAGGCATACTCTCCAGGCGAAGCGAGAATGGAAACTTCACTGCCACTACATCCTCGTTTTCCCAGACACGATCGATACTGATAAAGCTAGCTGGTTGCTGATCTATTTCTATTTGCTCACCGTTCACGATGATTTCCATACCTTCCCGAGCCCAATACGGGTAACGCACTTTCAGTGCAAACGCCTGTGGTTCGTCTACCTTTACAATCAAAGTTGTGCCTTGTTCTTCCGGATAGTTGGTCTTCTGGGTCAACAGTAGGCCTTTTTCTTCCCAATCTAAAGCTGAGGCGATAAACTGACTAACGTAGAGCTCAGAATCATTATGATAATAAATATTTCCACCGTATTTGGAGTGTGTCTCCAAACCACTTCCTACACAACACGTAAACCAGTAAGGGTTTTGGTAGGACTTAAACCCGCCCATTTCCAGGGATAAGTTGTAAATCACTTTACCCGTCTGAGGATGCTGGGAGGCTAGAATATGGTTGAGCAGAGCCCTTTCGTAAAAATCCGCTTCTTCGGCTGAAGGGCTCCACTCAAACAGATGCCTTGTTAGCTTCAGCATGTTATACACGTTACAGGTCTCAGTGGTATTGGCACTGAGCCTGTTAGTCAGCTGATCCGGCTTACCAAAATACTCGTGATTGGAATGTCCGCCGGTTACATACGAGTGATGATTGACCACCCTGTCCCAAAAAAAGCTCGCTGCTTCCTGATCGGTTTGGTTTCCTGTCACCTCATATCTCCGCGCTAACCCTATCAATTTAGGTATCTGGGTATTTGCATGTTTACCTGGCAGAATATCCACTCCGTTGGCCAGTGAATCCAATATTTTTTCATGAAAGAAAATATCGGAAAGCTTCAGGTATTTTTCTTTATCGGTAATGGCATAAAGCTCAACAAAAGTTTCATTGATGCCACCATGCTCACAGTCGAGCATCGTTTGGATCTCCACGGGACTCAGGTCTTTTACGATGGTATATATCCAGTCTGAAAACCTACTTGCCACTTCAATGCCCTTTTCATACCCACAGTGCTCATAAGCTGCAATCAATCCTGCAAGAATCTTATGTTGTGTATAATAAGGCGCCCAAAGCCCGTTTAAGTCAAACCCCTGCGAACGGATCTCTCCTTTAGCAATCTCTGTGGTGAAGATCTTTTTGCCATTTTTGAATGCGCCAATGTACCCGTCAGGATCTGCCTGCTGACACACTGCAAGCTCATCCACGATATATTTTACTTTATCGGCAAATTGCTGATCATGAGTTGTGCTATACATTAGCGCACAGGCTTTAAGGTAGTGCCCTAATGTATGACCCGCGATGGTTTCTGCTTCCCAGCCGTCATAAGGTTCCGCTTTTGGCTTTAAGCCGGCCTCCATTCTAAACCTGGCCAACAGACGGTCAGGTTCAAAGGTTTCAGTAAGCATTTCGATATTCAGCTCCGTGGCACGCTTAAACGGACCTTCCAGCAGCTTCACATCCTTCAATTCAAAATGCTGTACGCTTGTATTACCAGACTTTGAGTCAGCTTTAGAACGTACACATGAATAGATTACAGCACTAACTATCAATATAGATAAGCCTGAGACAAGATTGATCTTCATTATCTTCTTTAAAACTCTACAATTATTACACATAACTACAAAATAGTGAAAATATTATACACTCCCTCTGAAGTTAATATTTTCAGCTTGTTTGCAGCAGTACAAAACAAATCCTGAAATCGATCAACAAGCTTAACGTATGTTCACAAAACAAGAACAAATATTCAATGGAAGTCAATAGGGAGTCTTTGAGCCTTTTTTTAGGGAATAATTGACCATAGTATTGTTTGAAGCGTCAGACCAACTCTCCCTAACCCCTCTCTTTGAAAGAGAGGGGAATGCAGCTTCGAACAAGTTTCTGCTAAATGATTTTTGAGGGGGTTAGGGATTGCTACCGGATCAACTCTCTTTGCAGAAAGTCCCTTGGCGACTGGCCATAATACTGCTTGAACCGTCTCGTGAAATAGGTGGGACTGGAGAACCCTGTCTGATAAGCTGCTTCGGAGACATTGCATCCTTTTTCCGCCATCAGATTTAATGCTTGTTTTAGTCGGACGGTATTGATAAACTCTGTGGCCGAGCAATCAGCTATCTTCTTAAGCTTGATATGGAGCATCGATCGACTAAGCCCAATTTCCCTGGTTAAAAAACCAACATCAAGATCAGGTTTATCGATGTTATCTCTGATGATTTTGGTAAGCTTTTCTATAAACTCCTTATCTGAGTCTGAATACGTTAGCTCAGATGCCGGCATAAACGCATCCTTTTTAAACTTCTTGATCAGGTTTCTCCTTGTTTTCAGTACATTCACAATATTTTGCTGAAGAATGTGTGCTAAAAACGGCTTTTCGATATAGTAATCCGCTCCGGTCTTCAGTCCTTCATATTTATTATCCGGCCCACTTTTGGCCGTCAGCAAAATGACCGGAATGTGGGAGGTTTCAAAATTCTCCTTCACACTGGTGGTAAACTCAAAACCATCCATAACCGGCATCATTACATCCGAAAGGATCAGGTCCACGGCATTTTCGGAAAGCTTATCAAGTGCCTCTTTTCCATTGATGGCTTTTACTATGCTATACTGATCGATCAGAGATCCAGCGATAAACTCCATAAGCTCCAGATTATCTTCTACAAGCAGTATCTTGGGTTTATTAGAAAAATCCTCAGGCTGATCCAGCTCTACTGATTTATTGAATTTTGTAGTAAGAATATGGTTTTTATCACCTGTTTCTACTACATCTATAATGACAATTTCTTCCGGAAGATAATCTGATTGTGAAACAGGAAGTTCAACTTTAAAGATGGTTCCCACATTCAGTTTACTTCGCACCCTGATATGTCCTTTATGCAGCTGTACGAGACTTTGGACAAACGCGAGTCCTATCCCGGAACCATAGTACTCTCTATCTGGTTTACCATTTGACTCAGACTGATAAAACCGATCAAAAATCCGGTTTATGATTCTTGGCTCCATGCCTCTCCCTGTATCCCTGATCGTGATATTCAGCACTTGTTTTTCTTCTTTATTGATCAACTTTTTATCCAACTCCGCGATGACATCTATAGACCCTTCCGCGTCGGTAAATTTGAAAGAATTAGAGATAAGGTTGATCAGTATCTTTTCTACTTTAGGCCGATCAAACCAAACAGGTTCTGTAGCTTCATCACAATTAAAATTCAGGTTGAGATGGCTTTCCTCTGCAGTCATTGAAAAGGATTGTTCCAGATTGTTAAACAGGTCGCTAATACTTGCTTTGCTCACTTTTAGCTCCTCCTTGCCCTGTTCTATTTTTCTAAACTCCAGCAACTGATTCAGCAATTGCAAAAGCCTGTGTGCATTCAGGTTGATGCTGCTTAACTTTTCTTTGACAAACGGGCTTACCTTCTCATCTGCGATCAGCTTGGCCAATGGTCCTATGATGAGGGTGAGTGGAGTCCTTAATTCATGTGAAATATTAGTGAAAAATTCCAGCTTGATCTGGTTGAGCTCTACGGCATGAACCCGTTCTTTTCGCTCGATCTCTGCTAACGCGCGTGACTTCTGGATGCGGCTACTGACGAAAGAAATCAATACAAGCACCCCGACCAGCAATACCGCATACAACGCATAACCCCACTTTGATAACCAGAAAGGTGGATGAACAACTACCGTTAGTTCACTTGGTTGTGTGTCCCAAGTAGAGTTATCAAGGGAAGCTTTTACCTTAAAAGTATAAGTGCCGGGACTGAGGTTGGTGTAGGTCGCAAAGTTACGGTTACCCACGTAGTTATATTCATTTTCAAACCCGTCTAAATAGTATGAATAATGACATTTCCCCTGATTGACATAGTTGAGCGCTGAAAACTCGATCGTAAATACATTCTCTTTATAAAGGAGCTCTATTTTGTCTGAAAGGGTCAATGATTTTTTGAGAATGCGATCCTTATCTTCCCTCGGCGCTACAGGTTGGTTAAAGAGCTTGAAACCTGTCATGACCACATCGTTTGCCTTGGCGCTAAGCGTCTGGTTGTACTCATCAAAGTAGATCAATCCCTCGTTGCTTCCAAAGTAGATAAAGCCACGGCTGTCCCGAAAAGCAGCCCGATAGTTAAACTGACTAAAAGGAATGCCTGAGTCCTTATTATAAAGGAATGATATACCGGAGTGAGGGTCCAGCTTGACTAATCCTTTATCCGTACTTACCCAGTACCAGTCATTGGCCCCTTCCTGCAAACCATAGATCCACGTACCGGGAAATCCATTTTCAGAATAATATCGTTTAACTTCATCTGTGACCTTATCATAACAATAGAGACCTGTATAACTATCTCCAATCCATAACCGGCCTTTGCTATCTCTCCTGATAAAGTTAATGCCATCCAAATGGCTAAGTTTCTGAAATGGCAAAAGCTCTTTTGTGTACATATCATAACAATAGATCCCGATCCTGGAGGAGAACCATATTTTTTCCTTCGTTTGGGTGATGCTCTCTATTAAAATACCATTAAACACCTGGTCAAAAAACGGCTGAAACTTCCCTGCTGGTTTATTGTAGACATTAATGCCGCTGATAGTAGCAATGAAGATGGTATCTCCTACTTCGTGGAAAGAGTAAATATCATTAGAAACCAAATCAGGTGTATTCTGTGTATTGATATACTTAAGCTTCCCTGTATTGGTGTTTAGAATGTTAATCCCACCAGTATAAGTAGCAATCCACAGATGGGAGGCATCCGTAAAATGTAAGTCATGAATGTTACCGTAACTGAGTCCTCCGGCTTCCATCCCAACCGGATATTTCTTGATCTTACCGGTTTCCCAATCCAGACGATTAAGGCCCATATCTTCAAGGCCTATCCATATGTTTCCCTGATGGTCCTCTGTAAATGAGCTGACGGCATTTCCTCCCAGATACTGTTCTCCTACCCCGGATGACAGTGTATTGAAAAACTTGTTTTGATTACTCCAGAGGTTGATACCGCTGAAATACATTCCAAGCCAGACATTGCCGTTTCGATCACAAAGCGCTGAATATATCGGATTAGAGCTTAGGCCTTTTGGATTAGAAAGAGAGTGTTCGCTGCACGAAAATATTTTCTCATTGGGATTCCATCTGCACAACCCGCCCTCCGTACCTATCCAAAGTATACCATCCTGGTCTTCTTCAAAGACGTGAACATAGTTGTGGACTAAAGACCTGTTTTGGGGCTGATCTTTAGAATAAAATTCAAAAGTACCTGACCGGGTGTCAATTCTGCATAATCCCAATTCATTGTTACCCACCCAAATGTTCTCATTGCTATCAAGGTACATGATGGAAATTATGGGAAATGGGGCATTGAATGACCTTGAATTACCTTCCTGAAAGTATACTACCTTCAACTGAGCAGCAGAATCAGTGTGAATCAGAGCCATATTGCCGTTTCTTACACTAAAAAGCTGTATCCCGGAAAACGATTTTAATTCTTGGTTGGGAGTCTGATTCGACAGGGTGTTGTCATTATCTGTCAGCAACAAGTAATCCAGTTCTCCATCCAAAAGGTACCAAATGCCTTCGCCGGATGATGAGACGATCACTTCCTGTACCGGACCGAGCTTATTCAGTTCCCGATAGTACCGAAATGTTTCCGAGGCGTAATCAAAATAGTAAAAATCACCATCGATCGACCTGCAGAATACAAGAGAATCCAAAGCCTTGTATAATGTATTGGCTCTAAGATTGAATTCATTCCCCTCAGCGTCTATAGCCGGAAAACTCGAAAAATTATACCCATCAAACCGGCATACGTTTTCCCGGTTTGCCATCCACACAAAGCCAAAACGATCCTGCTCAATATCCTTTATATACGAGGAAGGTAATCCGTCCTGATTGGTATAATGGATAAAACGCATTTCACCGGTTTGCCCGTAAGCTCTATGCCCGGCAAGAGTGATACAAAGAAACCATAAAATGACATCTGCTGCCTTCACCACGTTCAGTCTTTCAATCATCAAATTTTCAGGGCCCTCTCGTTCGGGAGAGCCCTTTGGGGTTAAATGTTGCCTATGTTATTTGAAGCCGGTAGAAAACTTCCACTTTGTACTAAAATTATCACTTATATCTTCCTTTTTCAAAAGCTTTCGGAGGATTTCAACAGGTATACTCCCTTCACGCATCACGGCATCATGATACTGTTTTTCAGTCCACCCTATAGCTATCATTTCCTTCTGGAGTGCATAAAACTGGAGCCCACCTACCATATACGCTATTTGATACAAGGGATCATATCCACTGGTAAAAGACCTTCTTACTTCGGCTTCCGCATTGGCATGCTCATGGCCTACCCGATTCACCAGAAGATCGATGCATTCCTGGGGTGTCATCTCGCCCAGGTGGTAGCTCAAAGAGAAAATGATCCGAGCACAACGATGCATTCTCCAGAAGAGCATTCCGATGCGCTCCTCCGGTGTATCCGGAAAACCTTTGTTCCACAGGTTGATCTCCCAGTAAAGCGCCCAACCTTCGCCCCAAAAAGGTGTGTTAAATAATCTTCGGTATGGCTTATAACGCCTGGTCATAAACTGCTGCAGATGGTGACCCGGTATGAGCTCATGATGCACCGTAGCTGTAGAAAAATTGGGGTTGTTACCACGCATACTCATCAGCTTATCATCGTGCTCCATGGTATTGGTGGGATAGGATATGCTGATCACCTCACCTCCCGTAAAAAACGGGTTCACCTTTTGCCTTTCTGGAGTCATCATGATCATTCTCCAGGTTTCTTTAGCTAGCTCAGGAACGGTGATCAGGTCACGTTCTTCGATAAAATTGATCGCTTCCCATGCCAGCGAATCGATCAGTTTTGGCTGCCCCCCTGCCGGCACATAAGTATCTTTTACATACTCAAGGGCAGCTCTCCAGTCATCCCCAAAACCCAGCTCTTTTGCCGCTTTCAGCATCTCCTCTTCACAGTATTGAAATTGCTCCTCTGCAGCAGCTATAAGCTCCTCTGCGGAATAGGAAATGAATGAAAACTCAAGACTTTTCCGGATGGCTTGTCTCCCGATTGGTTTCCCTATGATGCCACTACCATCATCCTTAAGAGAATCGGAAGTATAGTTGTCCCGTAAAAACTCCCCGTAATTCTTCAAGGAGGCACTAAGAGCTTCATAAGGTTTTTCCATCCACCAGGTAAATTCAGGATCATACCCGTAATAAAACTCATAAGCTTCCTCTAATTCTTCGCTTAATGACCGCACGGCTTCTTGCGCTTTGTCAGCCACCAGCCAGTTTTCAAATGGGTTCTTCTTCAGGGTCTCCCGTGAAGCTTCCAGCGAGTTGGCAATGTCATGAAAGGACTTTGCCAGTGATTTATAGTCAGGAATAGCTCCATACCTTCTCGCCTTCACAAATTCATACAATGGGGCTGCTATCTCAAGTACATGGCTTATTTCTCTGAACTTTTGATATTCGATCTGCAAAAAGTAATCACGCTCTTCTATTTGGTTTTTGAGCAGCACATAGTCGGCTTTCCCCTGAAGCGAAAGCTCATCAAAGTTGACCGCTTCCAGATTTTCTCTCCAGTCGGCATACAACCTGGTAAAGCGCTCATAATACTCCGCGCTCTCCCGAATGTTATATTTTCTTCGTAATGCCCACTCGTCCTCCTGAAACTGGCTGACGGATGAGTACAATTCACTGGCCCCTTCCTGTGCAATAACGGGTAACGAGCCTAAACCAATCAGAACGAAGAATAACGGTAATTTCCTAAGAATACTCATGGTGTTATTGATTTATTTTATTGTCAAAGTGATTGAATGGTCCGGTTCACTGATGTAAAGATTGGCAAAGTAAATTCCCGCCTCATCAGGATCCTTTTTCAACGGCACTACCTGTCCATCCACCTCCAGAACCATCTCCTGTTGGTTGTAATTTTCTATCCAAAGCCTGGTTGTGTGGGTATTGCCCATACGATTTTCCAGAACACCAGTAATTTTCTTCAGATCAGATGAAATCTGTATAACTTCATTTTCTTTAAAGCCATCGGTTTCAAGTTTGAGGTGGAGCCTCACCTGATCCGTAACTACTGCAAACCTCGATCGAATACCATCTTTTGGCACCACCTCAAAACGCTTTTTTGAGGTTTTCAGATCTCCTCCATAGCTTATCCAGCCAAATAGCGGATCATTGGTAAGTATTGTAGATGCTATACGAATGGCGGCCCCATTACCAAGATCTGCTTCACCATCATACATCCATGCTCCACGTTCTGTTTCTTTTCTGATCCACACCCGGGCATTTTTAGCCGTGGTAAATGCCCAACCCATTGCTCCGTCATTTGCTTTTCCCGGATACCAATACCCATAGTTTGAGTCTTCTGTTCCTGTATTCATTAGCGCCCAGCTACTCAAATAGGAAGCATAACCCAACTGCAACCAGTCATCAGGAGACTCAGCGAAGTTGATCCCGTAATCCAGGATAGACCACCCGCCCATTTTGGCCATATAGCTGAGTGTATTGCGATCGGAACTCCGGGTAAAATCCGCACCCAGTAAAAAGTATTTGGCTTCAAGCCAGCCTCGCACTGCCAAATTAGCCAGGTGCTGCTGCTCCATAAAATCCCGGGCTGCTGCTTTACTTACTTCAGGATGAGACATCCATTTTTCCGCATTTTGATCATACCATAGATTGGTATCCGGTTTCATCTCATGCAGGTATCCGTACTTTGCAAATGCATAGGAAGACTCGAAAGCCGTCCGGTCAAAAGAGTACTCTGACCCGTATGGATAGTCATCATCGTAAATGAAGTATTTTACCTTTTTCTCGTACTCATTTCTCAGCCAGTCAGCTTCCTCCTGCCTACCTTCAAATTCAAGGTCTTCTATTAAGTTTTCGATGACCAGCTCGTTGTAACACCCATGTTTATAGGTTTCGTAGTATTCCCCAAAGATCTCGTACGGATAAATGAAATAGGCTTTGGCTGTCTGCCATGCTCGCTCCAGGTACCCGTCAGCATCCAGGTATGAAACCAGCTCGGGGTTGGCTCTGGCAATCTCATACATGTGGTAATACAGCATGACCATATGCAGATAATCGTATGTCCTCCATACCTGCATACGGTCCAGCTGACGACTTCTTGTACCTGCCCGAGCTAAAGGGTCTCGTGCCACTTTCCAATTAGGCACTCCGTAGATCCCATAAGGATACGGATCATCCATATCCGTTCGTTGGAGTCCTCCCCACACATAATTTTCCAGGTAATATTCCACCGATTCAATCTCCTTTTTATTGGGGAAAAAGACATTCTTAGCAGCCACATAGGGTGCTTTACACAAGGCAGGATCATCGCTGGCAAGCACATAACCCCACCAGCCCTCATATCCATCCGTATTGTCCGGACCTCTCAGCTCAGCGGTACGCATATCCCAGACAGAGTATAAGCCATTGTACCATTTAGCAGTATCCATGTGCTGCTGTTGGTTTACAATAAAATCGCTCCTTTTCTTGATCAGTGTTTCCAAGGGTTCTGTGGAGAAAAACTCTAAATAGGTTTTATAGCCATCGCCATAACGGACGGTAAGCATGTTCTCCCCGAGCTTGTTAAACTTCACTTTGTACACATGATGATCGGGCATCTTTTCACCCAGATATTCAATTACAGTTTGCTCTGCAAATTCAGCTTCTACGGATGCAATATCCTGTTTAGTGTGAAGGGAAAACATCGCTGAAAGATCTGAAGGCACGGTCATACCAGGAACCACGCGGATATCAAAGAGGCCTTCCTCATAAATAATATCTCGCATTTCCTGCCAGCTGTCAGCCCACCAGAAACGCACACCGTAAGTAACTTCTTTTGGCTTTTCTTCACTATTCAGGTGTATACTTGTATGTTCCTGACGCCAGGTTCCGCCTTCATCCACTCCTGAGACTTTGGAGTGGATGAAAACCTCAAACTGGCCTTCATTTTCATAGTATTCAAATTTGGTACCCGCTTTGGGAAGGATCATCAGGTAAGGTCCTTTGCCAGATGGCCGAGTGAAATAAATGAAAGAACCATAACCGGAAATAAACTGATGCTTGGTATAGCCTTTTTCAAAGATTGATTCCTGGCTGCCTCCCGAGGGAGACTGCCAGGGAAAGCTGATTGAAAGATCTCCTATTTCTATGGGAAACTGCATGGCAGCCCGGACATTAATATCCAGGTCTATACCCTTTTCATTAAGTGTGAATGTTTCCTCCATAACCAGAGGCATACCTGGCTGATTATCTATTATCCTGGCTTTGCCTTCCTCAGCAGTTTCAAAAGTCGTATTGTAGGTATTGATCGACAGCCATTCTCCTCCCGGCACCCGGTAAGTCACGTTGGCTCTCCCCCATCTGCTACTACCTACTACATTGGCTTGAAAAGTGTCTTTGGGAGATACCAACATGCGCATACCTCGGATCGAAACTTCCCCTTTTATGGATTCGTTTTCAAGGAGCTGAGATCGGTTCCAAGCTTGCCCAATAACCTCTCCTGTAGATACTATATATATCAGCAGAATAAAGACTCTTAAGTTCATAAAAGACAAAACTTTATTGCTATGAGTTAAATGCCTTATGAGTAAATCTAATGAAGCTGCTGTGATATTGACACCTGACAGTCAATATAGGGGGATCATTGGTTAAGATAGTATTAATACTTTTGTTGTAAACGCAAATTAGCGGGCAGAAACTGATGATTAATTGTACCGATCTTTACAGTCTTCAGCTTAAAGCGACCTCTATTGAGTTAAAATAGTACCCTTTATCGTTAAGATACTGGCATATTCCGGTACCCGCTGCTCATATCTTTGTGAAGGCCAAACTGTAACTATACTTCTTAAGATATGGACAAAAGCGTAAATCAAAGGTTTTCTTCAAAGCTGGCATTCCTGATGAGTGTTCTGGGTATAGCTATTGGGACGGGAAACATCTGGAGATTCCCTCGAATAGTTGCTCAAAATGGCACAGAAGAGGGTGCCGGGGCCTTTATTGCAGTTTGGATCCTTTTTCTGTTTGTCTGGAGTATCCCATTGATCATTGGGGAGTACATTATCGGCAGGAAATTTCGACTGGGCCTGGTCGGCTCTATAAAAGAAGCCACTAATGGAAAATTCACCTGGATCGGGGCCTTCATGGCCATGGTAGCTACAGCCATTACCTTTTTCTACTCCGTGGTGGTAGGCTGGTGTATCTATTATTTCATCTACATGCTCACACATTCGCTACCGGAAAACTCCCAGACTGCTTTGATGATATGGGAAAACTATCAAAACAGTGGTTGGCCATTGGTCACTCATACTGTTGCTCTCAGTGTTGGTGGGCTCGCTATTCTAAAAGGCGTGTCTTCTATTGAACGGATCAATAAGGTGCTTATACCCAGCCTGCTGGTGATACTGGTGGGCTGCATTGTACGAGCTTTAACACTGGATGGAGCGCTTGAAGGCATTACTTACCTTTTCACGCCGGACTGGAGTCTACTGGGTAACCCAAAAATATGGATCGAAGCGCTAACCCAAAACGCCTGGGACACCGGTGCAGGATGGGGGCTTTTTCTCACCTATGCTGCTTATATGAGCACAAAACAAGGCATTGTGAAAAACGCATTCTTTACCGGGATCGGTAACAACCTGATCTCATTGATTTCGGCAATTATTATCTTCGGGACGGTGTTTGCTGTGCTCAAAGGCGAAATGAATATGAGCAAGCCGGAAATCCTGGAAGTTGTAAAAACCAGCGGCCCGGCATCCACGGGTCTGACCTTTATCTGGATGCCTCAGCTCTTCGCTAAAATGTTCGGCGGCAGCATAGTGGCCATCATGTTTTTCCTGGGACTGACATTCGCAGGGTTCTCTTCGCTGATCGCCCAGCTGGAGCTCCCAAGCCGGATTTTTATTGACTTTGGTTTTTCGAGGAAACGAGCCATTTTCACTGTTGGGATAGTGAGCTACCTCATAGGAATACCCTCAGCGCTCAGTTTAAACATCTTGAGCAACCAGGATTTTGTTTGGGGTGTTGCATTGCTTCTTTCCGGAGTTTTCTTCGCCATTGTTTTGACGCTACACGGACTGGAAAAACTCCGTGAAAGTGAAAATGAAAACAGAAATGACGATTGGAAAATAAGGCCTGTATGGAAATATATCATAAAGTTCTTTATGCCAATTGGTGGGTCTATCCTGGTTTTTTGGTTTTTGGCTGATGCCACCCGGGTTTCAGACTGGTATGATCCGTTTTCTTCTTACAGCCTGATGACCTGTCTGCTGCAATGGACAGTCGTTATTGCTACATTTATTATCCTGAATAAGTGGATCAACCGCCAGATATCCTCTAAAGATCAGTAGGCAATAGGCAACTTGCAATAGGCAAAACTTAAGAAATGAAAAATGTCAACGGCCAACGGCCAACAGTCAACAGTCAGTTAGTCAATAGTCAAAACAATAAGCACATGAAGTATCTATCCTTTTTAATCGTATTACTGGCAATAACCAGCCAACTTTTTGGTCAGGAGTATACCAGACAAGACTCAATCAGAGGCAGCATTACTCCTGAGCGCGCCTGGTGGGATCTGAAATATTACCACCTGGATATAAAAGTAAACCCGGGGGATAGTAGTATCTCAGGAAGTGTGGATGTGGTTTATCAGGTGTTAGAAGGTAATAACACGCTGCAGATCGACCTGCAGCCACCCCTGGTGATCACGAAAGTCACCGGAAATAACGGACAAGCGCTGGAGGTAACGCACGAAGGCAATGCTCACTTCATCAAATTGAATGAGCCACAGGTAAAAGGTGAGGTGAATAAAGTAGTGGTCCATTATGGCGGTAAGCCGAAAGTGGCTGTCCGTCCTCCCTGGGATGGCGGCTTCTCCTGGGATGTGGATAAGGACGGAAATGAGTTTATCCATACCAATTGCCAGGGCATTGGCGCAAGCATCTGGTGGCCAAACAAGGATCATCTTTATGATGAGCCGGACAGTATGCTTATCAGTGTAAATGTACCGGGACACCTGATGGATGTATCTAATGGCCGCCTGAGAGGTGTAGACGAGTTGCCGGATGGAACCAAAACCTTTCATTGGTTTGTGTCCAACCCCATCAGCAATTACGTGATCAATGTAAACATCGCCAACTACACCCACTTCTCGGAGATTTACGAAGGAGAAAAAGGAGATCTCACCATGGATTATTACGTGCTGCCATACAACCTGGAAAAAGCCAAAAAACAATTCCAAGATGCTCCTCGCATGATGGAAGCCTTTGAGCATTGGTTTGGTCCCTATCCTTTTTATGAGGATGGGTACAAGCTGGTGGAAGTGCCAAGTACCGGAATGGAACACCAAAGCTCCGTCACGTACGGAAACCGGTTTGCCAACGGGTATCGGGGACGAGACGGTAGCGGTACCGGATGGGGAATGAAATTTGATTTTATCATCATCCATGAATCGGGTCATGAGTGGTTTGCCAACAACATTACCTACAAAGACATGGCCGATATGTGGATCCACGAAAGCTTCACGAACTACTCCGAGAGCTTGTTCATAGAGTACTACTGGGGCAAAGAAGCCGGTCAGGCATACGTACGAGGCAACCGGCGCGGCATCCAAAATGATGCAACTATTATCGGTGATTATGGCGTGAATGACAAAGGCAGCGGGGATATGTATGTAAAAGGTGGCAATATGCTCAACACCTTAAGGACAGTGATCAATGATGATGAAAAATGGAGAGCAATCCTTCGCGGGTTGAACAAAACCTTTTACCATCAGACGGTCACCTCAGCACAGATCGAAAACTATATCAGTGACCAGTCCGGAATGCAGCTTAAGCCATTTTTTGACCAGTACTTGCGTGATATCCGTATCCCTGTACTGGAATATTACTTCAAGGATGGAAAGCTGTTTTTCCGCTGGAACAATACCGTCGATGGCTTTGCTATGCCTGCAAAAGTCATCCTGGACAACCAGAAGTCAATTTGGGTCTCCCCTACCAATGACTGGAACAGCATCACAAGTGAACAATCAGATAGAATTTACCTGGAGCCCAACATTTATGCGGCTATTCTTAGGGTTACCACGTATTGAGGGGTAAGCAAAGCATGTATCGTTGTTTCCGTTTTGGAAACTTTTATTATCTTTGTAAAAAAGACAATGACTCTATTACTTATTCCAATAGATGAGGTTAATAGCGACCAGTACATTAAAAACGTACTATACAGAACATCCTGAAACTGAAACAGGATTGAAAATTTGGATACAAAAAGTAAAAAAAGCGAGCTGGGAAAAGCCTGATGATATCTTGAATACGTTTACTCATGCCAGACCAATTGGAAAAGGTAGAGTGATATTCAATATCAATAAAAATGATTACAGATTGATCGTTCAGGTTAATTATGATCGGCAATCAGTTTTTGTTTGTTTCATAGGAACACATAGTGAATATGATAAAGTTGACCCGGAAACTGTTTGGAATTACTAATAAGTTAAAAAAATTAATAGAGGAAAATGCACAGTGATATAAAACCAATCAGGAACGAATCTGAATACCGTGTTGCCCTTGATGAACTAAGGGAATTATTCATGGCTCCAAAGGGTTCGAAAGAATACGATCGTGCAGAAATTCTTGAGATTCTGATAGAAGATTATGAAGAAAAAAACTACACGATTGATAAACCGGACCCAATTGAGGCCATCAAGTATTCAATGAAAGAATCCGGAATGAATCAAACGGAACTCGGAAGAATAATTGGAGACAAGTCAAAAGTTTCACTTGTCCTTAACAAAAAGAGAAAACTTAGCTTAACAATGATTCGCAACTTACACAGCAAATTAAAAATCCCACTTGATGTATTGATAAAAGATTACCCTTTGGTGTAATTGTTGTCTAGACTATAGAAGTATCTAGTTCCATCAGCTTTCACAAGTACGGAATTACTACTCCACCGGCGGCAGTCTGCCTTCAAAACTCCAAGAGAAGGGATTTTCGGACTGATTGGCTTTATTGAAAAAAGAAAGACCGGAAAAATCCGGCCTTTCCTCATCGATAGTGATATCAATCGGTAACCATAAGTTTCTTTGTGATCACCTTACCACCACCCTCTATTTTAAGGATGTAAAGGCTACTGTTGAGTGTCAGCTGACTCTTGCTTAATTTCAATTGACGTTTGGTTCCTAGATCAAATTCAGAAATAATACTCCCCGAAAGTTCCAGGATCTTAGCCGAAACGTTCTCCCGATCTGCAAATCCATTCACCTCAATGGTAAACTCGGAATTCACGGGATTAGGGAAAATGAGCACTCCTTTCTGGTCATTCTGTGGAAGAGCCACATTGATTACCCTGGAAGAGCTGGAAGAACCGAATACTCTCCACTCCAGGATGCCTGTAGACTGACTTGTATTTAGCATGGAAAGACGCAGACGATCAGTAGTTACTCCTGACACATTAAGCGTATTCCACGCATCCTTTACTTTGGGCACATCCCCTGCATTTACCCAGGATGAGCCATCCCAATATTCAAGATACGCAGTAGTAGGTGTAAGTACACCACCATTGTCATCAAACCAGTAAACTTCTACGGAGGTTATGTCATACGATTGTGACCAGTCATACTGCACCCACTGTGTCAAATTGGGGTTATCCCAGTTGCCATAGGCCCCGCTCGACTTGTCGTTGGAGTTTGAAGGACTGGAATCATCATTGACTGCATCCAGGGTTTCCCAGGAAGATACGTAAGACGTAGAGGCGGTGGCACTCAAAGCAATATTAGAAGAGGTGCTTACAGCTGAGCCAAACACTCTCCATTCCAGGATTCCAGTAGACTGACTGCTATTCAGCATAGAAAGTCTCAGGCGATCAGTGGTTACTCCGGATACATTAAGTGCATTCCATGCGTCCTTTACCTTAGGTACACTGCCTGCGTTTACCCAGTTTGATCCATCCCAATATTCAAGATAGGCTGTAGTAGGTGTTAAAACCCCTCCATTATCATCAAACCAGTAAACTTCCACAGAAGTGATCTCATACTGTTGTGACCAGTCATATTGTACCCATTGAGTAGAGTTCGGATTATCCCAGTTGCCATAAGCCCCACTTGATTTATCATTGGAGTTTGAAGGGCTGGACCCATCATTCACGGCGTCTAATGTTTCCCAGGAGGATACGTAGGAAGTAGAAGCTGTAGCTCCCAGGGCTATATTATTGTTTCCAGGAGTTCCGTCAGGAATTTCCATTTCCTCATCTGATGCGTAGGGAGCAGAAAGGGTATTGATGTCTACATTGCTCTCATGTGAGGCTCCCAGACCATCTCCTTCCTCCCGGCCATTATTTGAATCAGGTTTTTGAAGGTAAAC
Organism: Marinoscillum sp. HNIBRBA16962; assembly: GCF_057801515.1. Taxonomy (NCBI): domain Bacteria; kingdom Pseudomonadati; phylum Bacteroidota; class Cytophagia; order Cytophagales; family Reichenbachiellaceae; genus Marinoscillum; species Marinoscillum sp. HNIBRBA16962. The sequence continues at coordinate 3,337,482 of NZ_CM173603.1, forward strand.
TCCGGAAGTAGCCGAAGTATTCTGGTTATCACCTCCCATAACGGCTGTACCTCCAATGGTTTGTCCCCATTCAAAGGCATTCCCTTTTACTATTGCACTTCCGTTAATGGTTCCGGAGACAATGGTTGCGCCATCCAATACTTGAGCACTGTTATAAATGTTAGCTGAACCTGAAACCCTGGCTTCATCAGCTACTACAGCATCATCATAAACCGAAACAGTGCCTCCAACAATCGCATGTCCCCTTACTATAGCATTTTCACTTACAGTAGCATTATCCGTTACCACAGCCCAATCCTCAATTCGGGCATTTCCACTTACGGTGGCATTCCCCAAAACTTTCGCATTAGGACCCACATAAGCACCTGATGATACGTTTGCGGAGTTTGCTACAAAGCCTCCACCATTGAAATGATTCGATCCTGAAACTCCGGAAGGCATTCTGAAATCGTTTTCGTATCCTTCTGGCACGGCATTCTTCAATGCCAACTCATAAGGGTACCGATACACTTTTGGGAAACCAGCTTCCCATCCATAGTTGGTATGCTCTGTAGGTGCTCCAACTACCACCAGGTACAATTCCACATCATCTGAAAATATCTCGGTTGAGATGATCTGCTGGTCACTACTGTATATCTGGCTGTAACGGACATTTCCTGAGTTGTCTTCTGTTACAAACCCATACCTCCATCCTGCATTATTGTTGATCCCCAACCCTCTGAAGTGGACATATACTGTTGCATTCCCATTGTTGTCTCTTTCCGGAAAAAGCTTAATGGCGTTGTAACCGTACTCCTGTGGAGCAAAATTGTCCGGAACAGCATATCGGCCTTTCGAAACATCAATCGGTCTCAGGAGTGTTTGAAAATGGATTGGTAAAAACTCGTTGTGGTTAGCCGCCACGTGGTTTCGCATGGCATTGCCGATCTCCGGGCGAATATCCCAATTGATCAAACGCATAGCACATTTAGCAAACAAATCGCTAAACTGCTCCGTGTCATTATTAGCAAATAGGCGAGTCATTGTCTCAATCTGGTGTTCCGGATCCTGACTCTGTAGCCATGTTTCTCCTAAAAAACCAGGGCCCAACTCAGCCTGAAAAGCTTCCAGTATGGGCCATGCCTCGTATCTACTCCTGGCATGGGTCAAAAAATAATTATAGGTCCGCATGTATAAACCAAGCGCCCCCGTAGGATTACTGCTTATTCCAGGTACTTGAAATGCCATATAATTAGCTGTTGTCTCCCAGAATGGTCCGCAGTAGATCCGGCTACCGTCTGGTCCGGGCTGATCCTGAAATCCATATTGGCCTGGTCCGTCAACCCCTGCCTGATAGGAAAACGAATGTCCCAACTCATGAGCAAACACAAAATTTGCCAAATGTGTAGGAGTTACCCACATTGCCCCGATTACTCCATCTACACCACTCCCGAAGGCCCCGCCTGTAGCAGGGTCTATCATAATGACAAATTTGTAGTTGTTGACATTGGCAGAAGGGTCTGTGGATGCAAACTTGAGATCATCATAAAAAAATTCATAAATCGTCTCACATGCATCCATTGCACCATAGTTAGGTGTTGTACTACTGGACCATAAAAAAAATAGATTATCTGTCTCGTAACTTCTCCCCATACAATATTGTGAGGAGCAATCATTGATCCCCGCCTGATGTTCCTGCGGGATATAAATTTGCTTTTGCGCGTATGCCGTGAGACATACCATTCCCATAATGAATAAAAGTATTAGCTTTTTCATAGTGTTCTTAATTTCAATTAAAAATTCACTGTGCTATTTTGCAGTAATTACAACCAGCTGGACATTCTTTAAATTACTCTTAAATAGCTAGTCTAAATCTAAGTAGCTAATAATGAGAATTCTACGCTGAAATAAACCTAAAATGATATTATTTTTACATTTAATGGTTTAACTATCCTTATTCACCTTTAAGAGCTTTGTGGTATTTCAGTGGAGAGTACCCGGTAAGGTCTTTAAACTTTCTGTTGAAGTAAGACAGGTTGTTAAAGCCTGACTGAAAACAGATCTCTACGATGGTTCGATCTTTGTTCAACAGCAGCTTACAGGCATTTCGTATCCTGATCTCGTTTAGGAAATCAAAATAGGTTTTGCGAGTTCGCTGCTTAAAAAACCTGCAGAAAGCTGAAGGTACGAGATTTGCTATTTGTGAAACCTCTTCAAGGGTAATTTTATCGTGATAGTGCTTAAAGGTGTATTGGATCACATCGTTTAAGCGTTTTCCATCACTTTCATCTATGCGCTGCCTGATCACCTCATTGTTCAGAAAGATAAATTCCGATGATTTGGACAAGTCGTTCAAAACCTCCAAAACCTCCAGAAAACGATCCAGTGAGTTCATTTCCAGCAGTTTATTCATCTGCTTCCCTATCCGCACCCGCAGATCCCCGGTTAATTTGATCCCTTGCTTGGCTGACTGAAAAAAATCCCTCACTTCCGCAAAGTTCAGCAACTCATTCCCGGGCAACTTCTCATCCAAAAAAAGATAAATAACGTCAGCCTGAAAATCCGTTTCGTCAAGGTAATAAGCTTCCTCATTTCTAAAGACATGAGGTATATTAGACCCAATGATAAAAACATCTCCCGGATGAAATTCCCCAATATGACCGCCTATTACTGCAGTACCAGAACTTTCCCTGATGTACATGATCTGTAGCTCAGGATGCTGATGCAGTGTATTGTAGAGATATTTCTGCTGATCATGCTGGACCATAATCGGCTCGCCGAAGTTGCGGGGTATTTTAAATGGCAGAACTTTCATTTATACGAATGAGTTGAAATTGCACCTATTTATACCAAAATTTTCATTTTCAGAAGAAAACATGGTTAAAATAGAGCAATTTCTGACTAACACACTTGTACAAATACTTAAAAAAGTGAAACTATTGTTTAATGAAAGGGTTGAATCTGCCCGGCTGCAATTCCGAGGAAGGGAGAATCAAAATTGAATCATAACATTTTGACTTTTGACTGCTAACTGTTAACCTTTGGCCATTTTATTGCCTATTCCTGATTACCAACACACACCGGCTACCGGTTTACTGCTCACTGCCATAGATTGCTAAAGATCCCCCCCGGGATGACTTTAAAAGAAGGAAAATGACCCTTACCTTGAACATTTTTAAGACTGTCACTCCCGGAGAACCGGTTGTCTTGTGGGTCTTGCCTTTTGTCTATTGCTTGTTGCACCTGACTTTTGACCATAATTTGGCCATTTGCATATTTAAACCTATCTCCCCTGTATTTCGTCTGATTCATCTCCTGAGGTATCTTCTCCACGAACCATACGAACACCATAGACCGGCCCGGCTTCACTATTTCCTTGACTTTTAATGGTGATCCGTACCTTTTCATTTCCTTCAGTAAGCTTTTCCGGGATCTTGTAAAAGATATCATAGAATCTATCTCCATGGAATTTACCCAGGTTTTCGTCAGCGATTTTCTCATCATCCACCAGGATATCAAACCGGCGATTTCGATTGTCCTGACCATAGTAGGTAAATACTAGCTGGTTTATCTCATTGGCATCTACTGCTAAGTCAAAAGCAAAATAACCGTCTCTCGCAGACCTGTATTTCCGGGTATGGGCCTCTCTGGTAAAAGTATTATCCCCTTCCAGGTTGTGATCGCGTTCTGGCTGCATTTCTCCTAGCCGCATGATGTCCACTGTTCTGGCTTCCAAAGCAGCCTGTACAGCTCTTTCTTTTTCCAGCTCAGCTTTGGCTTTTTCCCACTCCTCATCATCATACACATCCCAATACACGCTGTAATAATCCTCATAGAAATCATAAAATGGCCTAAACTCCACATCATTGGGCTTGCCCACGTTTGTTGAAGCAAAGATATTGTTCCCTTTAGGCTTTAGAAATTCGGAAACTTCTTCCGCATTGGTGACAAACGTGGGAATTCCTTCAGCCGGATCAGGCTCTTCTGCTCCAACATCGCCAGCCAGCATCACAGGTCCGTAAAAGAAAGCCATGCGGTTTTCGTTATCGGGCATAGTCCGGGCATAGAGTCCCATGGGAAGGTCAAAAGTCACTTTGTCTCCCTTTTTCCACTCGCGGTTGATAGCATAATACCCATACTCATCCACAGATGCGCTCACATTTTTACCGTTTACCTTAAACTGAATTTCAGACTCTGCCCATTCCGGCTTTCTAATCCGTATTGTGAATGTGGTTTTCTTTTCAGGAGAAACTGTTAATGTCACTCCAGCTTCTTCTGGGATATTGGAATCCAATGAAACCACCGTATTATTCTCTTTCCAGTTGAGTTCCGAAGGAATAAAAAGGTTTACAAACAGACTGCCATCTGCTCCTCTGAAATAAATGGTTTCACCGTATTTTACATGGTTTTCCATTCCGGTCCCCACACAGCAGGTAAACGAATTGTGAAATCCTTTTCTGGCACCCATCTTTAGCGGAACGAAATAGCAAACCTCCGCATTTTCACGATCCTGTGATGCTAGAATGTGATTATACAGCGCTCTTTCATAATAGTTCATGAGCTCTGCTGAGGGTTCGATAGCAAAAAGATGGCGAGTGAGTTTCAGCATGTTGTGCGTATTGCAAGTTTCCATCGTATTGTTTGTGAGCTTATCATTTAGCTCATCCTCAGAGCCTAAGTATTCATAGTTCGAATTTCCTCCCGGAGCATAGGTATGGTGATCCACCATGGTATGCCAGAAGAAATCAGCTATTGTAAAGTCATCACGCTCTCCTGTCAGCTCATAGCGACGTGCCGCTCCGATCACCTTGGGCACCTGGGTATTGGAGTGCTTGCCTGGTAGTGGATTTAACCGCTCCTGCAAAGGTACCATTACGAATGTATCGTGAAATCTTTTGGATAACTCCAGGTACTTGTCCTCGCCGGTAAGGGCATACGTATTAACAAGGGCTTCATTCATTCCCCCATACTCACACCTCAGCATCTCCTGAAATTCTTCATAAGTCAATCCTCTAAGCAGGTTATAGGCCCAATCCGCAAGGCCGATATTGACCTCCAGGGCTTTTTCATTTCCGGTATACAAATACGCATCCATCAGTCCGGCCATCTCTTTATGCAGGGTATACCACGGAGCCCAGCCGCCATTCAGGTCAAACCCTCTTGATCGGATATTACCTAAAGACACACGGTAAAACAGATCATCCCCCTCGGGGATAGCTGCAACATAGCCAGTACCTTTTGCCTCCTGAGCCCGGCCAAGCTCATCTACGGTATAGTTGATCCGGTTTAATGCCGCCGTGTCATTGCTTACTGAGTAGTAAAGAGACAAACCCGACAAATAATGTCCGAGGGAATGCCCGGCAAGCCCCCCACTTTCCCAGCTACCGTATTTTTCTGCTTTAGGCTCTAGTCCGGCATTGGACATAAATCCGGAAAGAAGTCTGTCCGGCTCCAGTGACAGCAACCATTTCACATGTGCATCCATGGCTTCTTTAAAGATGCTTTCCTTTAGCTGTACATCACTCAGATTAAACGAATAGGCTCCCAGCTCCACCTTTGGTTTTACCTTCATTTTTGTTTCTCCGATTTCAGGCACATAAGACTGGGCATACATATGTGGTATCACAACAAGAGAAAACAGAAGTAGTATAAATGCTTTTCTAAAGTTCATTTTGATGATATTAAATTAAGAAACAAATCAATCGGTGTACACTTCTGACCATGAAGGAGGGTCAACACCAAGTAAATTTTTAACAAAGAAGTCCTTCCGCTTACGCTCGCCATACTCCCCTCCACTTGTATGCCCCGCTCCAGGTATTACCACCAACTCAAACTCTTTATTGGCTTTCACCAGAGCATTCACAAACTGCATCGTAGAGGCCGGATCCACATTATCATCTAGCTCACCGAGTATCAGCATCAGGTCCCCTTTCATTTGATGAGCATTGACAATATTGGATGATTCAGAGTAGTGAGGTCCTATCTTTCCCATCCATTGCTCGTTCCACCAGATCTTGTCCATCCGATTGTCATGGCACCCACAGGAAGAAACTGCCACATCATAAAAATCGGGGTGAAAAACCAAAGCACCAGCGGAGCTTTGTCCACCTGCGGAGGTCCCGAATATCCCTACACGCTCCGTATCCATGTAAGAGTATTTTTTGGCAGCAGCCTTTATCCAAAGCTTCCGATCCGGGAAACCGGCATCTTTCAGGTTTTTATAGCAGACATCATGAAATGCTTTTGATCGGTTGCTGGTACCCATGCCGTCAATCTGAACCACAGTAAAGCCCAACTCTGCCATACCGTGCATCGACCACAAATAGGGCCTGAAACTTTTTGGAACAAAAGAACTGTGCGGTCCGGCATAGATGTATTCAATGACCGGATAAGTCTTACCGAGATCAAAATTAGATGGACGGACAATAATCCCCCAGATATCCGTCTTGCCATCCCTGGCTTTATTCACAAAGACTTCAGGGCTTTTCCAGCCATTATCTTCAAGCTTCTGAATATCCGCACTTTGTAAAGCAAGCAACTCTTTCCCATCAACAGCACTTTTTAAGAAGGTAATCGGAGGTTCATCTATGCGTGAATACTGATCAATAAAATACCGGTAATCATCTGAGAAAGTAGCCTCATGGGTTCCGTTTTCCCGGGTGAGCCTGGTGAAGTTTTTCCCATCGAATCCTATTTTGCAGTAATGTATAAAATAAGGATCCTGGTCTTTATCAAGCCCACTGGCCTCAAAAATAATCTCACGATTGGCTTCATCCACATGCACCACGTCTCTCACGACCCACTTCCCTTTGGTAATCTGGTTTTTTACTTTTCCTGTTTTGCCGTCATACAGATACAGGTGATTCCAACCATCACGTTCTGAAGCCCAGATCACCTCATTGGTACTATCCATATCATATCGGTACTTCTTCCCGCTGTAATCGATGAAAGTAGGGCTGGTTTCGTTGATGATCGTGGAGAGGTTTCCCAAAGTATCTACAAAAAACACTTTGTAGCTCTGATGTCCACGCTGATTGTATTCAAATGTGAACCCACTTCCATCCTTTCTCCACCGGACAGCATTCAGCGTAAACTGATCCAAAATGTCATCAGCAGGGACTTCCAGATATCGCTTGTTCACCACGTCAAACAACTGAGGGTAGCGTTGAGTCATTTCGTCTCCCGGCTTCAAATATTCCCGCTCCTGCAGCTTTGGCTGTAGCTGATCTTTTGGTGAAGACTCCACAAAGTAGATCTTGTTTTTTTCACCTGGGTCTATTCTTGTGGCTACCAACCTCCTGCTATCAGGAGACCACTCCATATAAGCAGAGTAATAATTACCCTCCGTGCCGTCATAGCTAAGCTGGTATTCCTCCTCAGTCTCTTTATTTTTGACTACTACATTGTAATCTTTGATGCTGGCCTCCCATTTTTCGTCAGGTGACTCTATAGGGTCATTTTCTAACTCGTCTCGGCTGTTCCCCCAGTAGCCATGACCGTTCCTGCCTCCGGGCTCTTTGATCTCTACCACCTTACCTTCATAGGAGTCCAGATCAACCGAAATCTTAGCAGAATCAATTTCAAATGTTGCTTTACCAGAATCAAGGTCAAGGTCCAGATCATCCAGATCCAGGTCATACGCCTCGAAAGGCTTTTCAAAGATCTCATGAAGTGCCTCAGCCATCTTAGCATGATCAAATGCTTCGGACTGGGTCCTGTTCGAAGCATCCACCATCAGATACTTTGTTCCATCAGCTTCCTTATTTCGATACCAGCAAAATGCCTTATCTTCTACCCAATGAAATGAAGAGGGGGCATTTAAAACCTTGCCTCTATATAATGTATCAAGCGCTAATGCTCTCTTATAGTCCTCCACAGCCCCCTGCGCCAGACACTTCTCAGACTGTAGGCTAAAACTCAGCAGGACCAGTATAACTACTAAGCCTCTCAACTTACTTCTCCTAATCATTTATTTAAGTTAGTTTAAATCTATCGAGTGATCGGAGATCGCTCCTAATGACATAATCATTCAAAAAATAAAGGTAGCACAGGCAAAAACGGATGTCTTTGCTTATTTTGACTTGTGATGGTGCTATTTTATCCGATTTCGGGTTAAAAAATCAGAATTTTCTTAAAATCGGAAAGGGTGGACTTCACTTGATGTTAGGTTAAGATCACTAATCCGATAACAAATCGTTTTTATTATCTCATTCTTCAGGAGTGGTCCCAATATCCTGCTAAAATAGTATCACAAAGCGTCAAAATTGAGAAAACCAGGGCACCCGGTATTGGCTAGCTTTACTTTCAGGTAATCACTCAATAAATTTAACTAACAGGAAGTGCAGTCATGCTTAAACCAAACCGACCCCAAACTAAAAATAGAATGAAGATCAAAGACTTATTATTTCTATTTTCTTTTATCCTGATCTCACTAAACCCAACCGACAGCTTAGCTCAGAGAGCCTGGAAAAGAATGGGTGAAATGCCAGCCACGCTGGATACCACACTTGGTTTTCAAAACCTGAGCACCAGGGATTTTAACCTTCAACTGGTGAAAAGTTCCCAAACGGTAAGTATGCTCGAACCCAAAAGTGAACCGGGATTTGATTTTACTCCGGGCGACCGGCTGCAGCTTAGGGATGTAGATGGAGCATACCACCTGGGAGATATCAACTTCCGGCTGAAAACGGGCAATGATCAGGAATGGAAAAGCTATTCCTCAGCAGCTAAAAGAAGCAACGTTACTGCCCTGGAGCCAGCAGGCAATCAACTTGCCGCAGCAGACCTGAAAGCTACCTTTCCTGAGGAACTTCCTGTAAAAGTCATTCGCTCATGGGAAAACGTTGAGGGAGAGCTGATCCTCAGGTTTACCTTTGAGAACATTTCGGATCAGTCCGTAGAGATCGGATCGCTCGGTATCCCGATGATATTCAATAACATCCTGTCAGGGAAGTCATTGGATGAAGCTCATGTAGAAAATGTTTTCTTTGATCCATACATAGGAAAAGATGCTGGTTACCTACAGGCCGTAAGGCTTCACGGTAAAGGTCCTGTATTGCTGGTGCTTCCTGAAACCAACGCCGCATTTGAGGCCTACAACCCACTGAATGATGACCCTACACCCAGGGGCATCACCTTCGAAGGCTTCCACGAGTGGATGATCCACAGCAAAGCGCATGCCCTCACCGACTGGGCTGAAGCCACTCCCTGGAACACACCCTCTTCTAAGGTGCTAAATCCCGGAGAAAAGGCAGAATACGCATTAAAGTTTGTACAGGCTCCCTCCGTAAAACTGATTGAGGAAAAACTGATGGAGGAGGAACGACCCGTGGCTATCGGGGTGCCGGGTTATGTACTGCCGATGGACGTAAATGCAAAGCTTTTTCTCAATTACAATAAGCCTGTCCGATCCATAAGTGTGGAACCAAAAGAAGCTGTATCCCTGGAAAAAGTTAGAAATACACCGAAAGGCTGGGCTGAATACCAGGTAAATGGAAAAAGCTGGGGCAGAGCAAGAATAACCATCACTTATGAGGATGATCTGGTACAAACCATCCATTATAAGGTGATCAAAAGCGAAGAGCAGGTCATCGATGACTTTGGAAATTTCCTGCTCACGGAGCAATGGTATGACAATGAAAACGATCCCTTCAACCGGAATCCTGCTGTGATCAGCTACGATTATGATGAGAAAAAACAGGTACTCCATGACAGTAGGGCCTGGATCGCCGGGCTGGGCGATGAAGCAGGGTCAGGCTCCTGGCTGGCAGCGATGATGAAAGAATCCATCCAGCCTGATAAAGCTGAAATCCAAAAGCTGAAAGAATTTGTTCATAAGACACTCTGGGGAGGAATACAGTACAGTGAAGGGCCTAATAAATATGGAGTCCGAAAGAGTATGTATTACTATGAGCCGGAGAAAATGAAGGAAGGCACTTACTCAGCAGATGTTAACTATGATACCTGGGCAGCATGGAATCAGGAGCAGGCTGAGTCTACCGGTAGATCATACAACTACCCTCACGTCGCAGCGGCCCACTGGGTCATGTACCGGTTGGCAAGATATCATGAAGGTCTGGTCACCGACTACTCCTGGGAATGGTACCTTGAGAATGCCTTTAACACCGCCATAGCCATGGTGGAGCAGGCACCGCATTACGCACAGTTTGGTCAGATGGAAGGTACCATATTTGTTTTGTTGCTGAAAGACCTGAAAAAAGAAGGCCTCAGCCTGATGGCACAAGAGTTGGAAAACGCCATGCGAAAACGCGCAGACCTGTGGAAGTCCTTAAACTATCCGTTTGGAAGTGAAATGCCCTGGGATTCTACCGGACAGGAAGAGGTATACATGTGGTCTAAATACTTTGGGTACTCAACCAAAGCAGTTGTTACCCTCAATGCCATCTTAGCTTACATGCCCACGGTACCACATTGGGGATACAACGGAAGCGCCAGAAGATACTGGGATTTTCTTTATGGTGGCAAGCTATCCAGGGTAGAACGGCAGCTACATCATTACGGCTCAGGCCTGAATGCCATCCCTGTTCTGTCAGAATACCGCGAAAATCCGGAGGATTTTTATCTGCTCAGGGTAGGTTACGGTGGGTTGATGGGATCCATAGCTAATATCACCAAAGATGGATTTGGGCCGGCAGCTTTCCACTCCTACCCCGCTACGCTGGAAATCGATGGCTATTCGGGAGATTACGGAACAGGCTTTTTGGGCTATGCCATCAATACTTCTTCTTACCTATATAAACACGATGAATTTGGCTGGTTAGGCTTTGGTGGAAATGTAAAAGAAGAGGGTAATGATATCACACTGGAAATTACCACCGCAGCAAAATCAAAAGTGTACATCGCTCCGGCTGGAGTTTGGCTAACCCTGGATGCCGGTAAATTTAAATCTGTAACCTACAACACAGAAAGCAAAGCAATCACAGCAACACTGTATCCAAAGGACTCATTCACAAAATCAGCTTACCTACGGATAGAACAACCAGCAGATATAGATGAGCCATACAGTTTGAGAGGAAATACTGAAAAGGAATTAAATGCTTACAAAATTGACTTGAAAAAGAAAGAAAGACAGGTAAAGTTGACTTTAGAATAAATCGTAATAGTCCTCCTTTATCAAGTTGGCCCTTCATTGTTGAGGTTAAGTCAAAATCCCCTCTAGTCTATGTTCATATCTTAAAATAGCTTTAGGCCCTGTAAGGGCCAAATATTTGTAACGTCGGGAGGAAACCCGGCAAATTTAAGATCAGAGGGAATATGCGCCAACTGCGCACTATTTCAAGGTACGTCAGTACATGGCGCATCCCTTCACAAACTTGTGTGCATAGACTAGCTGTTTCCAGAAAAGGGCCAGGGGTGAGTTAGGAATAAAGCCCTTAACTCAACAAGGGCAAAATGCAATTTGCAATATGACAATTAAGTCCCATCAAAAATAATCTAATATATACCTTAAATTGATTTGATTAGGCTGTATATATGTTAATATAGTATCATTTCTGGTCAAGATATTGAAAGATAGCCGCATACTCTCTCTTTAATTTTGAAGAAATTTATTTTAACAAAGAAAAGAACAAGATGAAAGTAAACTGGACAGGTGTATACCCGGCAATCACCACGAAGTTCACCTCAAACGATGAGTTAGATCTTCCACTTTTTGAAAAGAATCTTAAGGTCCAGTTGGATGCTGGGATTGAAGGCTTGATTGTGGGTGGTACCCTTGGAGAAGCTACGGCTTTGACAGATGATGAAAAAAGACAATTGACACACTCTGCATTAAAGGTGTCTGAAGGAAAGATCGCTGTGATCGTCAACATAGCAGAGCAGACAACCAAAGAAGCCATTCGGCAGGCAGAACTTGCGAAAAGCAATGGAGCTCATGGCCTGATGATGCTCCCTCCCATGCGGTACAAAGCCACTGATCACGAAACGGTGGAGTATTTTAAAGCCATAGCCAACGCTACTGATCTACCGATCATGATGTACAATAACCCGGTAGATTATAAAATACTGATATCACTGGATATGCTGGATGAGCTTCAGCAATGCGAAAACATTCAGGCGGTGAAAGAATCCACCAGGGACATTACCAACATCACCAGAATGCGAAACCGATTCGGAAACCGGTATAAGATAATGGGTGGTGTGGATACACTAGCCCTTGAAAGTTTACTGGCAGGAGCAGATGGCCTGGTTGCAGGGCTGGTATGTGCTTTTCCTCACGAGACCGTATGCATCTATAAACTGGCCAAGGCAGGCAGAATCGAAGAAGCACTGCAGGTCTACAGATGGTTTATGCCACTTTCAGAGCTGGATATCGATCCTCAGCTCGTTCAGAATATCAAGCTGGCAGAAACCTACACGGGTATAGGCTCGGAAAACGTGAGGCTTCCAAGGCTTCCGTTACAGGGAGAGCGAAGAAAGGAAGTGATCAAGATCATAGAAGACAGCCTGGCTACCCGGCCAAAACTACCTGATTATAAAAATTTATAAAACCAAACTAAAAGCAAGATCCAGACAGATTTATGCACGGAAAAAACAGAATAGGATATAGTCTGATAGAAACTACTGGAACCGTATTAAATGCTTACGATCCCGTAAAACAGGAAGCCCTACCGGGAGCATTTCAAACGGTGAGCCCGAGAGAAGTGGAGCAGGCGCTCAGCAAAGCAACGGAAGCATTCAGGTCCTATAGCAAGCTTAGCGGGGAAAGAAAAGCAGAGTTTCTGGAGGCTATCGGAGAAGAAATAATGAATCTTGGGGATGACCTGATAGATCGCGCGGTAGCTGAGTCTGCCCTCCCTCCTGCCCGTATACAGGGTGAAAGGGGACGTACGGTCAATCAGCTGAAACTTTTTGCATCTCTGCTCAGAGAAGGCTCCTGGGTGGATGCCAGCATTGATACGGCCATTCCGGATCGGGAACCCATCCCAAAAGCAGACATCAGGAAGCTACTGGTACCGGTAGGACCTGTAGTAGTATTCACCGCAAGTAATTTCCCGCTAGCCTTTTCTACAGCGGGCGGGGATACTGCCTCAGCATTGGCTGCCGGTAATCCGGTTATCGTAAAAGCACATGAATCGCATTTGGGTACCAATGAACTGGTAGCTGATGCCATTGCCAAAGCAGCTGAAAAGACCGGAATGCCTGATGGTGTATTCAGCAGTCTGACTGGAGCAGGGTATGAAATCGGTCAGGAACTGGTCAGACATCCATTGACAAGATCTGTAGCTTTCACAGGCTCATTTAAGGGAGGCATGGCGCTACATGGAATTGCCACCAAAAGAGAAGACCCTATCCCGGTATTTGCAGAAATGGGAAGCATCAATCCGGTTTACCTGCTCCCTGAAAAGCTAAGCAACGAAAGCGAGGCCCTTGCCAAAACCTATGCGGGATCCGTCACACTGGGTATTGGTCAGTTTTGCACCAATCCGGGGTTATTGATCGGGATCAAATCAAAAAGCCTCGATCGCTTTTCTGAATCACTGGCCAAAGCCATAGCAGAAATCCAGCCGGGAACCATGCTTAACCCCGGCATAGCATCTGCCTATCAAAAGAATCTGCAGCATAAGCTGGAGCAAGGTGGAGTAAAACCTCTCGGAGAAATTAAAGAAGCTGGAGAAAATCAGGGAGCTCCCCTGGTAGCAACGGTACCAGGAAAGGACTTTATGAAAAATCCACAGCTTTCAGAAGAGGTTTTCGGTCCGTTTTCCCTATTGGTGGAATGTGAAGACCAGGACGAGCTGCTGGAAATCACTAAACGGCTTCCGGGACAGCTGACCAATACGTTTATGGCAACGGACAAGGATGTAGCTGACTTTCAGAATACTATAAGACAGGCAACTCAAAACTGTGGTCGGCTGATCTTCAATGGCGTGCCTACGGGTGTGGAAGTCTGCCACAGTATGCAGCATGGCGGACCATTCCCTGCATCAACAGACGGAAGGTTTACTTCGGTAGGAACTGACGCTATAAAGCGATTTGTCAGACCGGTAAGCTATCAGGATGCACCTGTAGAAATACTTCCCGATGAGCTGAAAGACGAAAACCCCCTCAACATCTGGAGGAAGGTGAACGGCAAGGTTTCAAACGAACCCATAAAATGAGCTGCCCGAATAACCAAAAAAAACCAATGTCTCATGAAATGAGCATGATGCTCAATCCAAAACATTGAGAAACACCAACCGGGTATGATCAAGTTTGGGCGGCAAACCGCTTGTTTCAGCAACCTTGAACACATGATAAGTGAACTAAGAGTCTATTGAATGGTACACCCAACAAATGATGAATTGGCAACTGCCTTATCGTATGAAGCCCTGATCCCGGGGCTTCATAGGGCTTTTACCCGAACGTATAATTTCCCAAAACGTCACCACCATCAATACCCCAACCCAAAAGAAGGTCCGGAATCAACCTTGCTGCTGATGCCGGCCTGGGATGACGGAGAAAACCTGGGCGTAAAAGTGGTCAATGTTTCTCCAAACAACAGTAAACACAACCTGCCGACCATTCAGGGTACCTATCTGCTTTTTGATGTGCAAACCGGCACGCTCAAAGCCCAGATGGATGCCAAACTACTCACCACCAAAAGAACCGCTGCAGCTTCGGCTTTAGCCTCAAGCTTATTATCCAATCCCGATAGCGCTTCGATGCTGATGATCGGTACCGGTGCTTTAAGTACGGAACTGATCAAAGCACACGCAACCATCAGACCTATTAAACAGGTGTATGTCTGGGGACGAAATTTTGAGAAAGCCAAAAGCATTGCAGAGTCCTTTTCAGGGGGTAGCTTTCAGGTAGAACCTGTTCAGAAAATTGAAGACATCATTTCGCAGGTTGACCTGGTATCCTGCGCAACATTAAGCCCTACTCCGCTTATCTTAGGAAGGCATTTGAGGCCTGGCCAGCATTACGATCTGGTTGGAGCGTACAAACCAGATATGAGAGAGGTGGACGATGAGTTTATTTCCAACGTTTCAATCCATGTGGATACTTATGAAGGTGCGAGTACGGAAACGGGAGACCTGGTAATTCCCCTGAAGGAAGGAACGATTACCATGGATGACCTCCGGTCCGATCTGTTTTCCCTTTGTCAGGGAAGTAAAAAAGGCCGAAAGCACCCGGAAGAAGTGACCTGCTTCAAGTCGGTGGGTCATGCGCTGGAAGACCTGGCAGCAGCTTCATTGGTTTACGAAAGCATTCAAACCAGGGCTTCAATAGATTGATTATTACTGTTTTAGAATGGCTATAACTACATTTTCGTGCATAGATGCACATACCTGCGGCAACCCGGTACGGGTTGTGAAAACAGGTGGCCCTGAGCTTGAAGGTGCTTCGATGAGTGAACGAAGGCAACATTTTCTCAGAGAATACGACTGGATCAGAAAGGGTTTGATGTTTGAGCCGCGGGGGCATGATATGATGTCCGGCAGCATCCTCTACCCTCCTGTTGACCCTGATAACGATACGGGGGTGTTGTTTATAGAAACGAGCGGCTGCCTGCCCATGTGCGGACATGGCACCATCGGCACTGTGACGATCGCCATCGAGCAGGATCTCATCATCCCCAAAACTCCCGGAAAGCTCCGGCTGGAAACTCCGGCAGGCCTGGTCCTGGTGGACTACCAGCAAACAGGCAAAAAAGTAGACTGGGTCAGGCTGACTAATGTGAAATCCTATCTGGCTGATTCGGGAATGATGGTTGAATGCCCTGAACTGGGTGAGCTGGTGTTTGACGTGGCTTACGGAGGGAATTTTTATGCCATTATCGATGAGCAAAAGCACTTTTCAGGCATCCATAATCATACGGCTGCAGACCTCATCAGATGGAGCCAGTTAATCCGCGAACGGATCAATCAGGTCTATCATTTCGAACACCCTGAGAACCCTACGATCAATGGTGTTTCCCACATTTTATGGTCCGGGAAAACCATCGACCCAAAAGCAACAGCAAGAAACGCAGTTTTCTATGGAAACAAGGCCATAGACAGATCGCCATGCGGCACAGGCACCTCAGCCAGAATGGCCCAGTGGTTTGCCAAAGGCAAGCTGGGTGTTGGGGAGGCATTTATTCATGAAAGCTACATTGGCTCTCAGTTCACAGGCCGAGTTGAAGAGGAGACTGATCTCGGTTCCAGGAAAGCTATTGTTCCCAGCATACAGGGCTGGGCCCGGGTCACGGGGTTTAATACGATCATCATTGATGATGAAGATCCTTATGCACACGGATTTCAGGTCATTTAAAATGAACCCACAATCATGTCTAAGACTTTAAAACCACCCCCAAAGGGGTCCCTTAGGGAAGAGAACACAAAGAAAACAGAGAGGACGACCACTTTGGTCGCCTCGCTCATTTTACCAGGAATCCTTAATGGAAGTGGTAAGAGTCATCCGACGACTATATCGTCACAGAAAGAATCGTCGGACGACTTTCTTGCTACCTACCTTTCAAAGGAAACATGCCCCTTTCAAGTCCAAAGAAAAGAACGAGAAATCCCTCTGTGTAGATACGTTTTCTGCTATGAAATTAATTTCCCGCTGATTACGCAGATTGACGCAGATTTAGATTTTTATAATCAGAACGTTCAGCGAGGATCAGCGAGATCTGCGGGAGAGAAAAAATGGCTATGGTAAAACGCAATTAAACACTACTCATGTCAGAAAAAAAGGTTTTAATCATTGGAGCAGGTATTGTCGGGTTAAGCAGTGCCTGGTTTCTCAGCAAAAAAGGCTATCAGGTCACTATCCTGGACGCCGGGGACGGCACCCAAAACTGTTCTGTGGGAAATGCCGGTTTCTTTTGCCCCAGCCACGTGGTGCCGCTAGCTTCCCCCGGTATTATCACTCAGGGACTCAAGTGGATGCTTGATGAGAAAAGTCCGTTCTATGTGAGACCCAGGCTCAACAGAGACCTGATCTCCTGGGGACTGAAGTTTAGGAAAGCTGCTACAAAAGCGAGGGTGGAAAAAGCTGCACCGATCTTACATGCCCTGACCACCAGAAGCCAGGCGCTGGCAGAGGAGATCATATCAGAAGGAAACCTTGATGTTGGGTATACCAAATCGGGACTGCTCATGATCTGTAAAAGTCAAAAAGAGCTTTCTCACGAAATGGAAACGGCCGAAATAGCCCGCTCTTTTGGACAGGAGGTGGAAATACTTTCTGCCAGTGAGGCCGAAAAGCTCAATCCCGGCCTGGAAGTAAACATGGTCGGCGCGGTATACTATCCGAATGACACGATGGTTTCGCCGCATGTTTTTATCAAAAGTTTCCAGCAATCGCTGATGGACAAAGGTGTGGATATCCATTTCAATACCAAAGCCACAAAAATCAAAGCTGTAAATGGTCGAATTATTGGTATCGAATCCCCGAAGGACTTTTTCCAGGCCGACGAATATGTAGTAACAGCCGGGAGCGGCACCAGCACTTTTCTCAAACCACTCGGGCTTAAATTACCGATGCAGGGAGGAAAAGGATACAGCTTCACGATCTCCTCCCCCGTTGTTACCCCGCAAACCCCGGCTATCCTTGCTGATGGCAAAGTATCCATGTCCCCCCTTGTGGATGGATTGCGCTTTTCAGGAACAATGGAAATAGACGGAGACAACCCAAAAATTAATAACAAGCGGATCGAAGGGATCATTGAAACCGTAATGAGTTTCTTACCTCAGTTTAAACTGTCAGATTTTGATAATATTAAACCGTGGGCAGGTTTCAGACCCTGCTCTCCGGACGGGCTCCCCTATCTGGGAAAACCAGACAGATATTCCAATCTGACCATCGCCGCAGGCCACGCCATGCTGGGTGTGACTCTTGGTCCGGTTTCAGGAGAGATTGTTGCCCGATTTATATCAGGGGCGTCTCAAGACATAGACCTGTCATTGCTAAAAGTAGACCGATATGAATAATAGTCAATAGGCAGTAAGCAAAACGCAATAGGCAAAAAAGATGAAAGACATAAGACAAAAGAATTTAGAGAATAAAAACATCAAAGTCCCTCTCGCAAAAAGCTAAGGGCTAAAAGCTAAATTATATACACATGAAATTCTACACCCTGACATTAACTGTCCTTTTACTCAATATTTCCCTGTTCGCTCAGGAGAGTCAACTCACTCTGGAAAAGATCATTACGGATCAGGAATACAGGACCAGCCATTCGGGACAAAAACGCTGGATCGACCAGGGCGAAGGCTTTACTACTCTTGAAAGAAATAGAGAGGGTACGGCTATTATAAAGTACAAAACCTCCTCAGGAAACCGTGAGGTCTTACTGGCTCCATCTGCTTTGATTCCGGCTGGAGCCGAATCACCTCTTCCTATCCACAATTACGAGTGGTCACATGACAAAACCAAACTCCTCATTTACACCAACTCAAAAAGAGTCTGGCGCGTCAATTCCCGAGGGGATTACTGGGTAAAAGACTTAAAATCAGGAAGCCTCAGACAGCTGGGGAAAACGCTCCCGAAATCCTCTTTAATGTTTGCGAAGTTTTCTCCCGATGATAAAAATATAGCTTACGTAAGCCAAAACAACCTCTATGTGGAATCACTGGAAACCGGGCAAATGACGCAACTGACTTTTGATGGTACGGATAAGATCATCAATGGCACCTTTGACTGGGCGTATGAGGAAGAGTTTGGCTGCAGAGACGGCTTTCGCTGGAGCCCGGACAGCAGACAAATTGCTTTCTGGCAATTAGACGCTCAAGGGATTCGGGATTTCCTGATGATCAACAACACGGATTCCATCTATCCATACACCATCCCTATCCAATACCCGAAAGTAGGGACCACCAACTCCGCCTGTAAAGTCGGTGTATTAAACCTGCAAACGAAAAAAACAAAATGGATGGATGTGCCCGGAGACAACCGCAATCACTACATCCCCAGAATGGAGTGGGCGGACAACTCCCGGGAACTGATCATCCAGCAGCTAAACAGGCATCAAAACACCAACAAAGTCATGCTGTGCAATGCGCAAACAGGTGAAACAGAAAACATCTATACTGATACAGATGAAGCCTGGCTGGATGTGGTGGACGACCTGAAGTTTTTCAAAGACGGGCAAGCATTTACCTGGGTGAGCGAGAAAAACGGATGGAAAAATGTGTACGAAATCAGCAGGGATGGTCAAAGGGAGAGACTCCTCACACCCGGCCATTTTGATGTGATCAATGTAGAGCTGATCGATACCAAAAACGGCTGGGTATATTACCTGGCTTCCCCCACTAATGCCACGCAGCGATACCTCTACCGAAATCCCCTTAATAAACCGGAAAAAGCTAAACGCCTGACGCCTGCAGATGAGCCGGGCACCCATAGCTATGATATAAGCCCCAATGGAAAGTGGGCATTTCACACCTGGTCCAAAGCAGGTACTCCTCCGGTAGAAGAATTGATCTCACTACCTGATCACAAGGTCATAAAAGTGCTGGAAGACAACCAGGACCTGAAAGAAAAACTGGACAAGCTGGATATAAACCCAATGGAGTTTTTCTCCATTGAAACAAATGAAAACCTCTCTTTTGACTGTTTTATCATCAAACCTCCAAACTTTGATCCTCAAAAAAAGTATCCGGTCCTTTTTTATGTTTATGGTGAACCCTGGGGCCAGACAGTGGTGGACAGCTGGGGCGGGACACGCTACCTCTACCACCAGATGCTGGCCCAAAATGGCTATGTCGTAATGAGTATTGACAACCGGGGCACTCCAGCACCAAAGGGTCGATCCTGGAGAAAAAGCATCTACACCAAACTGGGCGTAATCTCCTCGGCAGATCAGGCGGCAGTCACTGAAAAGATCATTGAACGCTTTCCATTTACAGATGCTGACCGCATCGGCATCTGGGGATGGAGCGGTGGTGGTTCCATGACCCTCAATGCCTTATTCAGGTACCCGGAAATCTACAAAGCGGGTGTCAGTGTCGCCCCCGTTACGGACATTCATCTCTACGACAACATCTACCAGGAGCGGTACTGCGGCCTGCCTTCAGAAAAAGAGGCTGAGTACTATGAAAGCTCGCCAGTCAACTTTGCTCAAAACCTGGAAGGAAAGCTCCTGCTGGTCCATGGAACTGGTGATGACAATGTCCATTATCAAAACGCTGAGCTACTGATCAATGAGCTTATCAGGCACAATAAGCTATTTTCCTTTATGGCCTACCCCAACAGGTCCCATGGGATCTATGAAGGCCACAATACCTCCAGGCACCTTTATGAAACCATGTTTGATTTTATCAAAAGAAACTTGTGAGCTATGTTTTCAAAAGAAACCTACACACAGAGACGCAAAACGCTTAAAAACAAACTGGACAAAGGACTCATCCTCTTTCCGGGCAACGAAGAAAGCAGCATCAATTTCGCGGACAATTGGTACCCATTCCGGCAGGACAGTACCTTCCTGTATTATTTTGGGATATCACGCCCCGGACTTTGCGCAGTAATCGATTGTGAAAGTGGTGAGGAAATATTGTTTGGCAATGACGCATCGATAGACGAGATCATCTGGACAGGTGGCCAAACGTCCATTCATGAACTGGCTGAGCGATCTGGCTTAAGTAGCTCCGCTCCCTTTGACAAGCTCCAGTCTAAACTACAGTCAGCCATCAATGCGGGCCGAAAAATCCACCTGCTTCCACCTTATCGTGCTGAGCATACGGCAAAACTCAAAACCCTTACCGGGTGGGATCAGGAGGAGATCTCTCAAAACATATCCTTAGAGCTTATCCATGCTATTGCAGCCCAGCGCAATATCAAATCAGAAGAAGAGGTAGCGGAGATTGAAAGAGCCGTAGAGATCACCGGCAAAATGCACCTGGCAGCCATGACCGCAACCAGGCCAGGCATGAAAGAATATGAGGTTCTCAGCAAAGTATACGGAGCTACTACCCAGTACGGAGGTCAGCTGGCTTTTCCGGTCATCCTGACTAAAGACGGCCAGACGCTTCACAATCACTATCATGGAAATACCATCAAGGAAGGTGATATGGTACTCTGTGATGCGGGCGCTGAAACGAGTATGGGGTATAGTGGGGACATGACCCGTACATTTCCTGTGGGCGAAAAGTTTACTCCGCAGCAAGCTGAGCTGTACGAGATCGTGCTGAACGCTCATAATAGCGCGGTTGCAGCTTTAAAACCGGGAGTGCTTTATAAGGAAATACACTTACTGGCCTGCAAAAAGCTTTTTGAAGGATTAAAAGCGGTCGGGCTAACGAAAGGAGACACGGAGGAAGCAGTAAGTCAGGGTGCACATACCATGTTTTTCCAATGCGGTCTGGGTCACCTCATGGGGCTGGACGTTCACGACATGGAAAACTTTGGAGAAGAAAATGTAGGCTACACTCCAGCGCTGAAAAAATCCGGAGAGTTTGGCCTGAAGTCTCTTCGTCTGGGTCGGGCTCTGGAGCCAGGCTATGTCCTCACAGTAGAGCCGGGTATCTACATCATCCCTGAGCTCATCGATCTGTGGAAATCTCAGAATAAACACGCTGAATTCATCAACTATTCCGCCCTGGAAAAATTCAGGAATTTCGGTGGGATACGTGTCGAAGAGGACTTTGTGATCACCGAAAACGGACCAAAACTCCTGGGCCAGCCTGTGGCCAAAACGATAGCTGAGATAGAAACAATCCGGTCAAAATGATTGCTCAGTGCTAGCGCGCATTTGTTCCAAAGGGACCCCCCTGAGAGCCCTTCGAACCTTTGGAGCAACAGTGAATGATAACTGACTGGTCGGCAGTCATTTTTACATGGTCGTGAGCCATTTTTACATGGTGGGAAGTCATTTTTACATGGTCGGCAATGATTTTTACCCGGTTGTGAATGATTTTTTGATGGTCCGCAGTGATTTTTGTGTGGTACTGAATGATTTCACGGAGGTGTCGAGACGCAAAGACCAGTAAAAACGGTGTGTCCTGAACCATCAAACGTTTAAAACAGCTTTTTCTGCTTCCTTCCAACATGTTCGGGCGATATCGCAATAAAGCAAAGCCTGGGTCCATCGATCTCCTGCCTCTACCCAGCTCCCGTTACTTTGGACAAGCTGAGCATAATAGTACTCCGATGAGAGCAGCTCGGGTGTAAATATAAAGTAATCACCAGGTTGAGCAGTGGCTAAAAATCCCATAAAAGACCGTGTCCACATTTCTTTGAAATGCCGCACGTAAGGAATATCAGTGTCTTCCCCTATATCTACCTGGATACATCCGGGATTGCCGATCCGGCCATGAATAAACCTTACCCTTTCAAACACAGGCTGAATAAAATCAAGCTTTTTCTCAAAACCCCCATTTACCATTTCCAGACCTGTGTACCAGTGTGAAAAATCCCCGTTAAATCGTATCTCCGGAAATCGCTTAATAATCTCAACCGTTCGCCAGATATCCTGAGTGACAGTGGATCGATGCGTTTCCACGTAAATGGGGAGATCATGCTTTTCCGAAAGCCCTATCACATACCCAATCAAAGCATCTACTTTCCGTTCGGATTCCATTCCCCAGCCCACATGGACTGTTGCACAATCATAAGGTCCGGACGTCCATTCCTTGATTTTTTCATCCAGATCACCTACTTCATTCACTCGAAACTGACCGGTGAGGCTAAGTCCTGCTTTTTCGCAAAACTCCGGATCTCCGTCTTGCACTCCGGTAAAGCCGGCTTCTTTAATAGCTTTATGTTTATCCGGATCATCACCCCTTACAGGCCCCGCAGAAAACTCAGGCAAGTCAGCTGTGTTCCAGTAGTTGAGATCAAACCTTAAGTAGGGTTTGTTTCCTGTCCTGTCATTGCAGTTTTTGATCACACACTCATCAATTAGTGGCTTATGAATACTTTTCTGGTTTCACCCAGAGTAGTTTTAACCAGATAGAGTTGGCCTTTTCTTAATGGAACAGACCGGCCTTTTCCTACAAGTTGACCTGACAAAGTAAAAACAGATAATGATCCTTTTTCCACGTATACAGACCCATTGGTAATTCCAATTGACGACCCTTCCGGAACGTTTTTAGAGCTTAATATTACCTTGTCCTCAGGTTCTTCCGCTTTAGCAGAATCTGCCACGATAGAAATTTTATGGATATTTACGTATTGCCCTTTATAGGCATCCAGATCAGGGTTGTCATAGTTACCTGTAAAGCGCAACAGAACATTCTTATCTTTGGAATCAGCCATCATCTGCTCAAAATTAGGCTCACTCTCATCGTATGTTTTTCGTGTTCCCCCTCTTACATCTACAAGGTCAAGTATGTAGTAATCCTGAACAAAGGTCTCACCACTGTCCAGTGAATATTCGATGATGTAAGGAATGTATCTGTTATCCGGCTGAATACTGATATCAGCTGATGTTTCAATGGTTATCGACTGCAAGTTACGTACATAAGGGCTGGTGATGTAACTCTGCGCGATATCTACATCGGAGGTATCAATGAGCGGCCTTAGCTGCACAAACCCATGACTGACCAACGGATCGATCTGCTCTTCATCATCAATATATTTATGATCACAATCGGGCAGGATCATTACATTTTTATAAGAAAAGCCCTGATGGGTTCCGGTTTCATTGTGCGCATCGTAGGTCACATTATGTGGATCTCTTCTTTCATAGTCTTCCGGGTCCACATCTACTGACGGACACCCACTTTCAGTCTCAGCAGTTCCATCTTCGTTGAAATCAAACTCTATGCCCCCGATATAAAACCCCTCCGGTTGAGGCTCTACTTCTGATCCGATAAACTCAAAGGTTTCCTGCGCATATGAAAATGTTACACATAATAACAGGATAATACATGCTAATGGTCTTTTCATAACTTTCGAATTTCTTCCAAGTTAGCCCTGAGCATTTTTTTCACCATCCTGCGGTATCCCACTGGCCAGAAGAAAGCCAACCAAAAAGATGACGGTCGTACCTATCACAATGGTCAGGTTCAGATGAAAAGGATTATGGAGATATTCCATGAAACCATCTGTAAAGATCATGGAAGAAAGGCTCATCCACAGGATGATCAATATCCCCACAGCTACACCCACCATAGCACTAAATCGTGTAGCCCGCTTTGCAAAATACCCCAGCAAAAACAGCCCCAGCATGCCTCCGCTGAATATGGAGGCAAGTGACCACCATGCATCCAGAGCGCTTTTTACATCGATCATTGCCAGTGCTACACAAATACCTAATAACCCAAAGATCAAGGAAGAGAGACGAAGCACCCGCATATTGGTCTTTTCTGATGATCCCGGAAATTTTCGCTTATAGTAATCAGTCAAAATAATTGTGGCTGTACTATTGACACTTGTGGAAACAGTGCTCATTCCTGCAGCAAAAATGGCAGCTATTAAAAGCCCCGTGACCCCCACAGGAATCTGGTTTACAATGAAATGAGGAAAAACCTTATCAGCTTCCAAACCATCCGGAATCAAGTCCGGCTGAGCCTGATAAAAGCTAAAAAGAGCCGTACCGATGAAGAAAAAGACGAGGGATACAGGCACATAAAGCAATGAACCAAAAAGAGCCGAACTTTTAGCTTCACGATCAGTCCTTGCAGTCATGTAGCGCTGCACGTAATTCTGATCGATCCCATAATTCTGGAGATTGATAAAAATACCGTATATCAGCATCACCCAAAAAGTGGATTCGGAAACCCCCAGGTCAAAAGAACCAAGACTGAACTTTTGTTTGGCAGATGCAATGGCAAATAGTTGATCAGGACCTGCCGGCATATTAAACAGCAAAAGCATCGCACAGGTAAGTGCCCCGCCGATCAGAATAATTCCCTGAATAGCGTCCGTCCATACAACAGCCTGAATTCCACCTAGCATGGAATATGCAACCACAGTCAGACCCGTAATAACGATAGTTGTTGGGATGCTCCACCCAAACATGAGGTTGAGCGGTAAAACCAGCAGGTAAAGAATGGAGCCTGTACGCATGAGTTGTGTGAGCATGTAGCAAATGGATGCATACCTGCTCGCCCATAAACCAAATCTTTGTTCCAGATAGGTATAGGCGGAAATACTATTTATACTCCTGTATAGGGGTATAAAGAACTTCACTGCCATGATTGAAGCTATTGGAATGGATAAACTGAAGACAAATGCGTTCCAGTCAGATAGGTAGGCTTTGCCAGGAATGGCCAAAAAACTTATGCTGCTGACAAACGTGGCAAAAATGGACATACCCACAACCCAGGAGGGCACCTTACCCCCGCCGGAAGTGAATGAGTTGCTGTCTTTACTTCGGAAATAGAAGCTACTTCCAAAAGCTACAATGGCAAGCATGTAGACAAGGAAAACGGATAAATCAATGATGCTTAGCTTCATTTTTAAAGGATTGTGGATTTCTAGATTTTGGATTGGGGTTAAATCGCCCGCAGATGCCACAGATCAGCGCAGAAAATGAGTCCGCGAAAATCAGCGCCATCTGCAGGAGATAAATTAGTCTTAATCAGCTAAATACTGTCTTTCAAAGGACTTCATATCCAGCTTTTCAATGTTTTCTTCAATCAATTTTCGCTGTTCCGGGTCAAATCGCTGAAATGGTTCCGGAAGATAATCCTCACACAGGCCCAGAACAGACAAAGCGCATTTCAACCCTTGCAGATAGGTGGATGAACCGTACTTTCCGATTGAATAGATCAATGAGCTGATTTCCAGCACCTTATTTCTATACAGCTCAAGCTTTTCAAAGTCTCTTTTTGCACTTGCTTCGTACTGTTTTATATAAAGCT
Organism: Marinoscillum sp. HNIBRBA16962; assembly: GCF_057801515.1. Classification (NCBI taxonomy): domain Bacteria; kingdom Pseudomonadati; phylum Bacteroidota; class Cytophagia; order Cytophagales; family Reichenbachiellaceae; genus Marinoscillum; species Marinoscillum sp. HNIBRBA16962. The sequence goes on from NZ_CM173603.1 coordinate 3,363,197, forward strand.
GTGGAAACATGTTGGCTCCTCCGTTTACACCCCCGGCTCCTCCCAGCAAGACAGCATCAGCGGTAATTTCCTCAGGTCCGCAAAACAATGGAAAATCCTGCCCTTTCATATGAAACTGTACCGAACGGAAGTAATTCATATTTGCCGAGCTGTCCTTCAGGCCGATCACATTTTCATTGGCCTCAGCTACAGCCTTGACCGTAGCTGGTTCTATAACTGTTTTGGTGTGGACAGGCATATTGTATAAAAACAATGGCAAAGACAGCCGCTGAGCCAGTGCGTTGAAATAATAGGTCAGCTCTGCCTGTGAAGTGCTGAAATAATATGGTGGTGTTACCACTACTGCGCTGGCTCCGGCAGCTGTAGCTTTATTAGCCAGGTTTACACTTTCGGTAATGGATGTATCTGCTATTCCCACCAGGACTTTGGTACGTCCATTCACCAACCTGCATACACGATCTATCAACTCCTCTCTCAGCTTTATACTGAGGTGAGAAAATTCACCTGTCGTTCCCAAAATGAAGATACCGGAGATCCTGGCAGTAAGTACATGCTCCACAAGCCGCTCCAGCCCCTCTACGTCCAATGTGTCCGTATCTTTCAGAGGTGTAACCAATGGTACGATCACCCCTTTGTATGTATTGAAATAACTTTCGCTCATTTTTTTATTATGGTTGTAGCCCTTCCGGCTCCTTTATTCATTCAAAACCCAATTGAGTTTCCCCCGTCTACGGGAATAACCGTTCCGGTAATATAGCTTGCAGCATCTGACGCCAGGTACAATGCAGTGTCTCCAACCTCAGATGGCAGTCCCATTCTCCCCATGGGTGTCCTTCCCAAGGCTTTACTTTTTCTCTCAGGATCACTATTGAGCGCTTTATCCGTCATTTCCGTGGTGATATAGCCCGGAGCAATACAATTAACACGGATGCCCTGCGGGGCCAGCTCTGTAGCCATGGCGCGTGTCATCCCTTCAACCGCAGTTTTTGAAGCCGTATAAGCAATGATCTTTGGTATCCCATACCGGGCCGCCATTGAGCTGATGTTGATAATGTTCCCGGATTGCTGACCAACCATGACCCTGGCCACCTCACGGGTAAGCGCAAACACACTCAGTAAATTGGTGGTGATGACGCTTGAAAAATCTGCATCTGTAACCTCCAGCAGAGGCTTCTTCATATTGATACCTGCATTATTGACAAGCACATCAATTCTCCCGTATCCTTCATAAACCTTTTGGACGAAGGCAGGGATAGCCTCTAACAAAGAGAGATCACATACTTCATACGAAGCATTCCTGTCAAGCTCTGAAACGGCAGATTTAAGTCTTTCTTCATTTCTACCAACAATGACCGTATGATACCCTCCATTTACAAACCTGGAAGCAATGGCTAAACCAATTCCGGACCCTCCGCCTGTCACAATCGCTACCTTCATTCCTCAAAATATTTTTGGATGGCTTTCTGAACATCTCTCACCTGCTCTTCAACTGGAACCAGGTAAAATGCATAGTAATAATCTCTTGCGGGGATTTGATATTTTTCCAACGGGGCAGCCACGGGAGACCAGCTATCATTTCCCCCCACTCCCATTTGAATCAGATCAATATTAAGTACATTATATCCCGGATTCTGTAATTCATAAATATGTCTTGCTTCATTGATGTCTGCTTCAGTATAGAGCCAAACACTCATGCTCAGCAAGCTATCCGCCACAACCAATAATCCTGATTTCTGCTTATCATGCGCAAATAGCCAACGTACATCCGTCAGATTACCATGTTCTTGTGGCATTGGGTAAGGCTCATTCACCACATCCAGGCTCCCGGAATATATTGCTGCATCAAAACCATACCGCCGGTCCACATAGTTTTCCAAAGGTCCCCGTCCATACCAGGTGAGTTGGTCCAGTCGATCTTTTATGCCCATTTGCATGCCTACCCTGGGAATGTTTGGCAAAGTGTCACTGGCGGAAAGGTGATAGCTTACTTTTATAATACCATTTGGGTAGATCTTGTAATCTACTTTCACAGTGGCAGCTCCATTGATCATTGAATAAGCGCTGGAAACATGTGCACTTTCATCGGATTTCCCCACTTCAATTTTCTCCAGCCCTGGTTCGGACTCATACCAGGGTTTCAGCAGCTTTTGAGGTTTCCATCCCTTTCGGTCATTATCAGTGAGTGGTCTCGTAAAGTGAGGCAACAGCGGAGCAAAAACCTGCTCTTCACCTTTCTTTATGTAGGAACTGAGAGCTCCATTTTTTGTGCTAAAAGTGATTTTAAAATCCTCTTCTTCAACAATAAAAACACTGTCATTTTCAAACGTTTCAACCGCTCCTATTGAGACTTTTACTTCAGAAGCGCGCAAACCAGTCAACGAAAAACCATTCGAGGCAACATCATGACCAACCTCAGCCCAGGGTGTTGATTCCGCCAGGGTCCATACAACCTGTCCGAGGTATTCATGGTCCCCGCTCATTTTTGGAAAATGTTCCGACCAATCCATGATTACCGTGTCACCAGAAGCGATCGAAGCGTGAGGTAGAGACTTTTCAGAAAATACCTTTCCGTCTCTCAGAAAATGCAGCTTCACATCATAAACATTACTATTGAGGTGTGCATGCCGGTTTTCTACCTGAAATTTTCCATCACCCAAATACCTGGTTTCAATTGGCTGATAAACGCGCTTGCACTCGTACATGGCAGCTTTTGGCCTGCCGTCAGATGATACAATGCCATTCAGGCAAAAATTGCCATGATGTCTTTTTTCACCAAAATCACCTCCGTAAGCTAAAAAATCATTCCCTGATGAATCCTGCTTGAGCAGCCCCTGATCTTTGAAATCCCAGATACATCCACCGAGGATGCGTTTGGTGGTTCTAAATTCATCCCAAAACTCTTTCATATTTCCTGTAGAGTTGCCCATGCTGTGCGCATATTCCACAAACAGGATGGGCCGGTTATCACCTGGTTGATTGGCCAGCAGATCTACAGTAAAAAGGCCCGGATAAAAGCGACTCACCACATCCACATAATACTGATCCACCGGAACCTGTAGTCTGTGACTATGGTCTTTGGGGTAATCAGGATGTCCCGGAGGAATGTAGCCTTCCACCCGGTGATTGCCTTGTGCCGGTTCATAATGTACAAACCGGGTAACATCAAAATCATGTACCCACTCGGCCATGGCAGCATGATTGGGGCCTCTGCCTGCTTCATTACCAAGACTCCAGGAGATAATACTCGGGTGGTTTTTATCACGTAAGACCATTCGCTGAACCCGCTCTATAAAAGCATTCGTCCATTGCGGATCATTACTAAGCTTACCTCCCAGGCCGTGTGTTTCCAGGTTGGCTTCATCCATCACGAAGATCCCATACTGATCACACAACTCGTAGAAATAAGGATCATTCGGGTAGTGACTTGTGCGGATCAGGTTGAAATTAAATTGCTTGAGCATCTGCACATCCGCTTCAATATCTGCCCGGGAAAGCGCTTTACCTTTTACAGGGTCATGATCATGCCGGTTAATACCATAGAGGTAGGTTTGTTTTCCATTGATCAACAACTTGCTGTTGTCCTTTGCAAATTCAATACTTCGGAAACCCACTTTGCAACTTTTCGCCTCCCTTACATGACCGAGCGTATCCTCTAAAGACATTACCAAAGTGTACAGATAAGGCATTTCATCGCTCCATTTATGCGGGTTTTCTACCGAGTCTTCAAGCAAGCCAAACTTTACATTGTCCAGTCGCGGATAAGATTCATTAATGATATCGGCAGCTTTTATGGAGAGTGGTTCCTCGAATACCTTTTTACCCTCAGTATCAAAGAGTTGTGCTTTGAATACTATGTCTTCACGAACCGTATCCCCGGTAAAATTGTCCAGTCTGGGTCTCAAACTAAAAATGGCATCTTCATACTCTTTATCAAGCTTCGTTTGATAGTGAAAATCCGCAATTCGCAGTTTCGGCTCAGCCAGGAGCATGACTTCCCGCTGAATGCCGCTCATCCGCCAATGATCCTGGTCCTCCAGATAGGCCCCGTCACTCCAGCGCAGGACCTGCACCGAGACGATGTTCTCACCACCTTTCAAATAGGGTGTCACGTTAAATTCAGATGGCAAACAGCTATCCTCTCCATAACCCAAAAACTGTCCGTTTACCCATACTTTAAAAGCAGAACTCACTCCACCGAAATGAAGGGTGATATTCATGCCATCCCAATCCCTGGGCACCGTAAATGTGCGCTGATACGAACCAGCGCCGTTATAATCTTTTGGTACATAAGGCGGATTAACCGGCCGGAACGGGTAAACCGCACTGGCATAGATTGGAATATCATAGCCCTTCAGTTCCCAGTTGGAAGGGACTTCTATTTGATCCCAACCATTCACCCTGCTGTTCATAAAATCTTGTGGCGCTTCTTTAAGGTTTACGGCATAGTGAAAATCCCACGCTCCATTCAGCGAAATATACCGATCCGATTTTTCCCGGTCCCCTTCCAGGGCTTTTTCAATACTTGAAAACGAATAGGCCGTAGCCCTGGCCGGATCACGATTGAGCGAGGTAATCAGCGGGTCTTCCCAGGGATTGAATTCAAATATTTTTAGCGTTGGTGGAATACCTGCTGGCTCACCTGTTACGGTTTGGGCGAATGTGGTAGAAATAGCAGGCAACAGGAGAATCAGAAACTGTGTGATCCTGAGCAATGGAAGCTGAATTGGGGATTTTGAGATTTGGGATTGTGGATTTGGACAGGAAGTTTCAGGTTTTTTAAACTCGATCGAAGTTGAGACAGCCATTTGGGTCATCAGATTTATACCATCTCAAAAATGAGGCTTTACTTTTAAGTAGCTATCCGGTAGTGTCTGGTTGGGGATTGAGAGATTGCAGATTTTGGGATTGGGGATTGGGGATTGTCTATCGATAATGACAGTTTTGTCTTCCTGAAGGTAACCCCAAATCAATTCAATCCACAATCACAAAATCCGCAACCCTAAATCTCCTCTAAAACTGAGTCTTTAAAATTAAACCCCCATCCTGCTCGATCATGTGGGTAGGCTATACCGTCAATGATTTTCATCGGATGATCAATGAGCGGATCAATCCAGTCGAATGATTCTGCACCGGCACCATTAGGGATGGTACAGAGTAATGGCACATCGTAATCTTTGTAATAATGCGGCAAGACTGCAATGTGATTCGCCTGAGCAACAGCTGCACTATTTCGCCACGCCTCTACTCCCCCTATTCTCATCATATCAGGTTGCCAGATATCCAATGCATTTAACCTGATCAACTCTTGTAACGGAAGCAAAGAATACTCCCGTTCACCCATAGCCAGTGATATGCCCGTTTGTTCCTTCAGTGTTTTGTATCCCTGAAAATTGGCATGATCCACTGGTTCTTCAAACCACCGGATATTGAGTTTTTCAGCGGCTTTGGCCAATGCCAGTGCTGATGGAAGGTCCATTCCCTGATTGGCATCCATCATGATGTTAATGTCCTTTCCCACAGCCTCCAGTACGGAATGTAAGCGCTCCACATCCTCTCGCCAGTCTTTACTTCCTACTTTGATCTTGACCGCCTGAAACCCTCGCTCTTTGTATCCCGTAACCTCCCCGATCAGCTCTTCCCTGGAATAAGAAAGCCATCCTCCGCTCCCGTAAACAGGGACCGAATTACGCCTGACACCAAAAACTTTCCATACAGGTTGTCCTATCTCTTTACACCAGGCATCCCACATAGCGACATTAAATGCCGCCTGAGCCCAGCGATTCACACCTTCCTGACCAAAATACTCATTGAGAGCATTGAGTTTTTCAAAAACCAGGCCGGTATTATGAATGTGCTCTCCTACTACCGCCTCCCCGGTATCCTTGAGGGCACCCACTATGGCATTCGGACTGTATTGGAAACTCAACAGGTACGATTCACCTACGACCCCTTTATCGGTGGTTAACCGTAAAACGATAAAAGAGATCTCCGTAAGGGTGTGAGAAGAATCTGCGATTGGTGCATCCAGCTTCGCTTTGGCTTTAAAAAGAGAATATTGTTTTATCAAACCCATTGACTTAGTGTTAGTGACCGTTAAAAATCAGATACAGCAAAACCATGACGATAATCAATGCAATCCAGGCTACCCAAACCTGTCGGGAAGGTTTTTCAATGCCGGTCATATCCAGCTCATGCTCTTCCTGCTGACCCACTTTATCTGTGCTGGCAATTATCCAGGCCAGACCAAGAAGGAATACAAAAATGTAAAACGATAGCAGTAGAAAGTGTGGCCAAAAGTCATACTCAGCTGAGGGGAAGATCCAGAGGTAAAAAACACCTGTCCCAATACTAATGATCGTACCGCCCAGCAACGTGACATTAGCTGCTCTGGTGGTCATCTTTTTCCAGAAAACACCCGTCAGAAAAACCACTGAAAGTGGCGGTGCAATAAATCCCAGTATTGCCTGGAATACATCAAACAGATTGAGCCCTTTGATACTGTCGATTGCCAGCGTCAGAACAATGGCAATACCAGCGCCAATCACGGTCACAATCCGTCCGATTTTGACGATCTCCTTCTGGCTGGCCTCAGGCCTGTATTTTTTGACGTAGATATCCATAGTAAAAACCGTGCTGAGAGAGTTGAGTGCGGAATCAATCGTACTTACCAGGGCGGCAATCAGCACAGCCATTACCATACCTGTCATACCGGCGGGAAAGAGTCGCGTAACCATCGTCATGTAAGCCTCATCCGGGTCATTTAGATCCGGAAATAGAATAAAGCACACGATACCCGGAATAATAAAAAGCGCCACATCAAAGATCTTTAACCAGCCCGTGAAGTTGGCGCCCATTTGGCCCTGCCTGAGGTTTTTTGCTCCGAGCACGGATTGTACCATGCTCTGATCCGTACACCAAAACCACACACCCATTACCGGGTATCCCAGTACGATTGCCAGCCAGGGATAATTGGGATCGTCCATGGGTAGCAGCAGGTTCCAATAGCCTGAAGGAGCGGATTCAAAAACCGCCATTGGTCCACCGGCTTTCACCACACCTACGACCGTAAGCGCCCCGGAGACCAGGATCAGCAGGATCATCTGAAAGACATTGGTGTAAGCAATGGCCTCCAGACCACCTGCGATGGTGAAAAAGGCTGCAATTAAAACCAGAATGATCACCGAAGCCCACAAGGGCAAACCAAGGATCTGCCCTACTAAAATACCTCCGGCAAACAAGGTCAGCGACAGCCAGGAGATCAAAATGGTTATGGTAGTGTACCAGGCCAGAATGTTTCGGGTACTTTGTCCAAAGCGTTTGCCCATAAATTCAGGCAAGGTCTGGATATCTGCTTTCAGGTACCTGGGTGCAAAAACTACTGCCAGAAGGAAAATAAAAGGAAAAGCATACCAGCCAAAATTACCTGCAACAACTCCGGTTGTATACCCAATACTTGCTGAAGCAATGAGCATAGAAGGTCCGACATTCGTCCCCCACATGGTCAGTCCAATGCTGTACCATTTCAATGATCGTCCTGCAAGAAACAGGTTTTCATCGCCAGAGTTTCTCTTTTTGACAAAGCTCACCCAATACCCAATGCCAATCAGCACCACCAGGTAAAGCCCTACGATCACAAAATCTATGGTCTGTAAATAATCGTTGATGTTTTCCATTTATCTTAATTTCGGATTTCTTGATTGTGGATTGTGGATTTGGAAATTCGAAATCCTCCTGCTTGTTGTTGTTACCTTTAGCTGTTTTCCTGACGCAATAAAAATAGCTGTGAGTTCATCAGACTCTTTCAATATATCGGTTAATTTATCTTTTCGATTTCCCGTCTTAGGGTCAATAGATTGCCTATCCAGAAAAAAAGAACCTTTGCAAAAAAATCCTCAACCCGAAATCCTCAACCCGAAAATCCCAAATCACTTTACCATCTCCCCATTCACCACAAATGGCTCTGCCAGGTAAAGCGGTTTTTCTCCTTTCATGATGGGTTCAGCAGAATACTGCATAAGCAATACCCTCCTCGACTTATTGGTCTTATTAGATCCACTGCGGTGGAAGCATGTACTGGAGAACAGCGCTACATCACCCTTTTTAAGAATGGCTGGCACTCCCGGGTTATCACCAAAATACCCAATCCGATCATTGGTGCCTTCCTCCAAAACATGATCAATCCGCGTGTCTGTACCAGCCTCATCATATGGAAGAAGATAAACAGTACCATTCTCCTCAGTTACGTCATCCAGGGGCATCCAGCAGGACAAGTAAGGTTTGTGCTCAAAATCAAGGTATCCGGAATCCTGATGCCACGAGAATTTCATTCCCTTGTCAGCAGCCTTTACTACAAATTGTTCTAAAAAGAGATACACATCATCACCAAGAATGGCTCGAGTGATAGCTTCCATTTCCTTTCCAAACAACAGCTCCTGCATGGGCTGACTGCTTTTATTTTTCATAGCAATGAAATAGCGCTTACCCTTGTGGTTTATTTCATCCACCTCTACACCTTTCGCGTCCATCTCATCGTCTTTTTCTTTGATGAAGCGCTCGCATTCATCCTGGATCTTCTCTATCATCTCCTGAGAGATCACATCTCTCAATATCACAAAACCGTTCTTACGGAATTGCTCTATTTGCTCATTTGTAATTGCAACACTCATATTTTATAACTTTTACTTTTGAATCATTTATTTAATATGACCCAGGATTCCTTTGAAACCAGGGGCTATTTTTAACTCTATGGTTCTATCTAAATTCATTTCATCCGTGCAATTCACCTTTTCAGGATAAAAAGGCACCTTGGCTCCTTTCCTGCACCATACCGGCATTTCTTCCATAGGCACTTTTACACCCTTGAGCCATTTAGGACCGGTCTGTTGTTCTCCGGTGAAAAAATTGATCCACTCACCTTCCGGCAAATAGACATCTCGCTGATTTTCACTATTCATCACGGGAGCTATCAGCAGGTCTTCTCCGAGAAAATACTGGTCATCCAGGTGCCAGCAGAGTTTGTCATCCGGGTGATGAAAAATCATCGCCTGGAGCACCGGTAAACCGGTTTTCGTGGCTTTTTCACTTTCTTGCAAAATGTAGGGGATCAGTCGGTAGCGCAGATCCCACCACTTGCGAATGATATCGGCAATCTGCGGATACTCGTAAGGTTCTCGCTTAGAAGTACCATGGTAACGGATGTGGGATGAAAACACCCCAAACTGAGTCCAGCGAACGTACAGATCATCCGGAATCACCGAATTCATAAAATTGGGAATACCATGAAAGCCTGGCACATCGTGACTCCAAAAAGCAAACCCGGATAAGCCGAGGTGCAGGCCGCCTTTCAGCGAACCAGCCAAACCATCCCAGGTGCAAGCGGCATCTCCACCCCAGTGAAGGGGATATCGCTGACAACCAGCCCAGCCAGCTCGTGCCCAGACAATGCCCTCTCCTGTTACTTCTTTGGTGATTTCGTAAGCCGCCTTCTGATAAAGCAGCGCATAAAGGTTATTCAGAAACCGAGGCTCCATACCGTGATAAACGGCATCCAGATGGATCTCCTCACCAAAATCCGTTTTGATACACACCACTCCCATATCAAGCAATTCCTTCAGCAAGCTTTTGTACCAGTCCACTGCTTTGGGATAGGTGAAATCTATAGTACCTGCGTAATCCAGTGCGCTAAAATTAGAGCCGCCCTGTTCACGAGATTCCAGCAAGGGACCAATGTATTTATTGGCTACAGCCTCATCATGCTGCTGTGCCTCTCTGGCTATATAAGGCATCTGCCAAAGGCTTACGCGAAAGCCATTTTTCCTTAGTCTTTCAATAAATCCCTTTGGATCCGGGAATCGCTCTTTGTTAAACTTCCACTCACACAGCCAGTCTGTCTCAAACCAGCCTGTATCCAGGTGGATCACATCACAAGGAAACCGCTCCTTTCTCAACCGTTCACAGATATCCTCCACTTCCTCTGCTGAGAAATAGGTCATCCGGCTCATCCAAATACCAAAGCTCCATAACGGAGGCATGGCCGGGAAGCCTGTTAGCTGACGATAGCCCAGCTGGATATCTGCTGGTTTTTCTCCACCTATAAGAAAAACATCCAGAAGAGGCTCTTCCACCAAAACCTGAACTGATCTGGTGCTATGATCTGCCAGGGAAAACTTGCTGTATGCAGCCGTATGGAGAAAAAGCCCGTAGCTCCTACTAGATTGATAAAACGGGATATTTTTGTAAGTCCGCCGATTGTTGACTCCCTGACCATCCTGGTTTTTCAGCTGAAAAGTTTTGCCCGAAAGATCCATTTTTGCAAAACGCTCTCCCGTACCTACAAAGACCTCATCGGGTCTGGATTCTACAGAAAAAGTGATCCGATCCGGCTTCCCTTTTTTTTCTACAAAAGCCAAAGCCATGGCATCATTCCTTGCCGGGAAAAACTGGTCCCGGGCACTTGTATCAACCCGATGTTTTCCATCAGGATAAAAAGCCACTTTAAACGTTTCATGCGGTGCTGGCAATAAGTCACTCCAATGATCGATTGCGGGCTCAGTAAAATCAAAAACAGCTTTGACCTGCCCCGATAGGTCTTTTACAACCCACTGGTCCCTACCCATTTCATAAGTTAATGGGCTCGCTGAAACGTCTTCATGAAGCTGCAGCATTTCAGAGTCTCGAGTATCCTCCTCTATGCCAATGGAAACCCTTAAAATACGTTGTCCATAGGCTTTCAACTTCAGGATGTAATCTTTTCGGGGACAGGACTCATCCGGTATAATATCATGCTGTGGCAGATGCCTTTGGAACGGAACAGTCACGTGGACCTCTCCATTTTTTTCAGCTATAGCTGTAGGTGTGCAGGCTTTCCACAGCAACTCCGTACCGTCCAAAGCATGGTCAAATTCGAGAAAATCAAAAAGCTGATAGTTGGTTTGGTTCATTTATGAAACTGATAATTCACGATATGCAAAATCGAAGTGACGATACCTATTTTCACTTCGAGGTACCACCGGTAATTACTTCACTATTTTCATTTGCTCCTCGTAAGCAGGCCCAATAATTTTGATAAAATACATTCCACTCTGCAGGTTGCTGATGTCAAACTCAACAGTAGACGTGTGAATACCATGCCTGGAAAAAACCTTTTTTCCCTGCATATTGATCACTTCCACGGAATCAATAACCCGGTCACTCTGAATGCTGATGATATCTGATACAGGGTTCGGATAAGCAATCGTCGTGGATTTTGCACCTACTTCGAGCACTGTTGCCTCTTCTTCCTCCTCCTCTTCGCCTTCATTGGGGATTTCTTCAGAAAGGGTGAATTGCCCTACTGCAACATTGATTTTCACGGTCTTGCTACTACCTTCTGCGTCAGTCACACTGTATGAATATCCGGCAAGTCCCTCCTGATTACCATTGAACACTATCATTCCATCTTCAGAGAGATTCGCGTTCCCGTTTTCGGCGGTGATTATTTCATATATCGGACTATTTTGGTACCCTCGGGTATACATGCCAGGGTCAACAGTCAATGTAGAATCACCCGTAATAAAATAATGCGGTTTGCCTATCCACTGCAGGTATTCCTCCAGGTTGGTATAGCCATTCGCATCCGGGTCTGCATTCGCATCATTCACACTGTTATAATTCTCCCACCAGTCAGGCATTCCATCTCCATCAGAATCCCAATCTTCCGGACGTACCAGATCAGGGTAATCTTCCCAGCCTCCTACATCATCCTGATGATCAGGCATGCCCGGCAGACCAGAGCGACTGCCTTTGTAAGTATAGCTACCCTCCAGGGTTTCTCGGATGATCCTTTGATCATGCTCATCAAATATCGGACTGATAGAACCTACATCAGAAAGCACATCTTTGTAAGCCTCATCAGCCGATTGAGTAGTAACGTACGACTCAAAAAACGGATCCTCAACGTACGTTTCATACGTTTCGGAAGCCCCATTGGAATATGACACTTTGCGACCTGCTTCCTGACTGTTTTCATCAAAATGCCCGGGCATTACATTTCCGGTAAAATAGCATCGCTGCGTGCCCATCCCTACATTTTCATGCTGGGCATTGAAGGCATAAAAGAAATCAGTGCTGGCGCCCGGTTTGTAGTAGTTGTTCACAAAGTTAACTTCCTTAGCGCCTCCGTCAGTAGTTCGATGACCCCAGTTGTATACTACATTGTTTCGTATATCCAGTTCGCCAGCATAATAACCATTGCCATCCAGACCTCCGCCCAAGCTCCAGTTTCTGCCATAGCAGTGCGCTAAAAGGTTATGGTGGAAGGTGCCTCGATCACCGCTTATGGTTGCAGCATACCCATGCTTAGTTCCATCCGGATAATTTGAATGTCCGGCTACATTCAGTGCTTCACTGATCAGAGTGCGCTGCAGGGTAATGTTTTTTGCACTTCTGGAGCTAAATGACTCATCTATAGTCCAGCTGATCGAGCAATGGTCTATGATCGAATGATCACTGCCCTGCATGCCCATACCATCATAGGTAGTTCCTGCACCTAACCGTACGCGGATGTTTTGAATGATGCAGTCTTTTGCTCCACTCATGCCAAACGGTGCACCTTTTATACAGATACCTTTGCCTGGTGCCGTTTGACCCGCTATCGTTACATAATTATCCTTTAAAACCAGTCGTGATTCAAGCTCAATGATCCCTGACACGTCAAAAACAATTGTCCTTGGTCCTATGCTATTGGTTACAGCCTCTCTCAGGCTGCCCGGGCCATCATCCTCAAGGTTGGTCACGTGAACTACCTGTCCACCTCTACCTCCCATTGCAAAACGTCCATAACCTTCTGCCTCATCAAATGCCAGGTGCCTCGGCCTGAAAGACCAAATATCTCCTTTCACCGTATCTTCTTCATACACCTCATCCACTCTCCAGTAATAAGGCTCCCACCCTTCCGTAGCAATCTGGTAAGTGGTGTCTGTAAGGTTGGCTATGAAAACAGGACTTTCCAGGCCGGCTGCAAGTACTTCACTTTCATCCTGCCCGACATACAAATTATGAGAAAGCGCACCCTCGGCAGTCTTCCATTGCAGGTTTAAGGTACCATCATCCGCGTTGGCATGCTGGTCCATGTCTAAAGGATAAGGATTAGACGGCTGACGGGCAGCATCTGCAGTATTCAACTCAAACCCATTGAGATAAACCACTTTTTTTGTGGCTCCAGACTCAGGCTCTGCCCGAAACCTGATCATTGCAGTTTCTCCTTCACCCAGCGTAAACGTGACAAATGCAGTAGTCGCATCAGCATCATTTAGAACACGATTGGATTGTACTAATTCATCATGTACCAGCGTTTCTCCGACAAATATTTCAATGTTGGCAAAAGTGTTTGTTTCAGGGTTATCAAAGGAGTTGTGAAATGATAAGAACGAATGCTCTCCCGCCGGGAGACCACTGATCTCCAGGGTAACATCCTGACTAACTAAGCCATCGTTAGCCAGCTGAGCAAAATAGGGATTTTGAATTCCGGCCTTATACCAGCTGGAGGTAAATCCATCCGCCACAAATTTGAAGGTAACCCCGGATTCTTCAAAAGAAGCTGAAGATCCGCTACTGATGACCCATGAGGAATATCCGGGTGAATGCACCTCAGATTCCTGCCGCTGGTCGAAGTTGAGGTCCACTTTGACCACCTGGGCCAGGGATACCAGGACCGGAGTGGTGACCAGTAAAAAGACCAATGAAAGCTTTAAAAGGGAAAAATAAAGAGTACTTTTAGTAATTCTGCTCATAGGTTTTTAATTGAGGGCTAAAAGTACCTGAATGGTTGCGGAATAGTTACCTGTACTGTGATGGTCCCAAAAAGGAGGTTAAGAACTCCTCGACGCTTTGCCATATAAACCTTACTAATATTTGTAAATAAGTACGCTATAACGTACGTTTGTGTTATGAAAAATCTAACGATTACTGAAGCGAGAAAAAATATCTACAAGATTGTAGATGAGGCTTCAGAAACCCATGAGCCAATTCAAATTTCAGGAAAGAGACACAATGCTATTTTGGTAGGTGAGAATGATTGGAGAGCTATTCAGGAAACGCTGCATTTAATATCCATTCCAGGAATGCGTGAATCGATTAGAAAGGGATTAGACACTCCACTTTCAGAGACGTCTGAAGAATTGGACTGGTGAGCAATTATAAGATAGTTTATACAAAACAAGCTCAAAAAGATGCCAAAAAAGCTGCTTCTTCAGGCTTAAAACCGAAAATATCCGAATTGCTTGATATTCTTCAGAATGATCCCTTTCTGGATTATCCGCCTTTTGAAAAATTGGTTGGTGATCTGTCAGGAGCTTATTCCAGAAGAATAAATATTCAACATCGTCTAGTGTATCAGGTTCTGGAAAACGAAAAAATTGTGAAGGTGATCAGGATGTGGACACATTACGAATAGGATATAACCAATCCTGCTTGTCAAGTTGCAATTAAGCGGTAATGGAGAATGGGTTTGATGAATTTCCCATAGCTCCCATCGCCCCCCTTTGCCTTTTGTATCAAATCCATACTCCCGTCGGACCTTTTACATGCGGTGGCGCATATAAAAGATGCGGAAGCGAGTGTAAAACATACTAACTCGGATGTTAAAGATGCGAGATCGCATATAAAAGATACGATCTCGAATGTAAAACATGCGTCTTCGCATGTAATAGATGCAAGCTTGAATATAAAACATACGCGATCGGATGTAAAAGATGCAAGAGCGCATCTTTGAAGTGGGGAGGGGTACCTATGAGGTGGGGGTACCCACATAGGTAAGTGGGTATGATGGGCATGTAATGGGTACTCCCAAATTAGGATAATCTAAAATTTTCCAGAAACTAAAACCACCTCCTCACTTTCCAGCCCCTCCGAAGTAGCCTTTAATTTGATTTCTCCTACATCCTGGGTAGACTGCACAATCACCAGACACTTGCCCTTCCAGGCTTTTCGCTGATTGGATTTGAACCACCCTGGTTAGGCATTTTACCCTTTCACCAACGGTAAATCATAAGCCATAATTTGAGCATCCCTGGTAACCAGGATCAAGTTTTCGAAAATAGCCTGGGTGATTAGCATTCGATCAAAAGGATCCTGATGTATGTCAGGAAGTTTCTCCAATGCCAGGGCATGTACCTCTGTAATCGGGAGAAACATAAAACCTTCATTTTCGATCACTTTTTTGATCCCGTCAGGGATTTCCAATTTCCCAAGCTTCTTTTTGATCGTGATTTCCCAGATTGAGGTGGCGCTCACATAGACATTGTTTTCCGGATTTTCTATTAGCTCAAAAGCTTGTTTTGATAGTTTGGATGGTGTAGAAAGCCACCAAAGCAAAATATGGGTATCCAAAAGCAGATTCACTCCCCCGTCCCTGTAAAACCTTTTAATATTTCATCCGGAAGATGATCAAAGTCCTCACTAATCTTGACTTTGTCCTTCCAAACTCCGCCTGTCCTCTTTTTGGCCGGGTTGCTTATGGATGAGAGCTGTGCTACCACTTTGCCCCTGCGGCTGATATATATAGTATCACCAGCTATTACTCTTTCCACCAATTTGGAGAGGTTGGACTTTGCTTCATGCATATTGATCACTTCCATAGCTCATCACTTTCTGTATTTAGCTAAGTTAGCTAAAAGTATTAAAATCTGGAAATCAGCCGTGTTGGTGATTACTCGTCAATCAGCTAATCAGAACTCACAGTTATTATCTGAATCCTATCACTTTCCAAGCCTTCAGATTTCGCAGTTAAGGTAAGGTTTCCTTCCTCAACATCTGACTGCACAATCACGAGACACTTGCCCTTCCAGGCTTTTCGCTGGTTGGATTTGAAGGACTCCCAGCTTGCCTGGTAACCATTATCTGTACCAACAATCTTACCCGGTCCTTCTATTTCAAAAGTGATTTCATTATTGGCGTATGGAACAAAATTTTCTCCTTCATCCAGAATGTCAACCGTAACGAATGACAGGTCATAACCATCCGCTTTGATCTGGTCTCTATCCGGGGTGAGCCTGATCTTCGCTGGTTCACCGGCAGTTTTGATGGTTTTTTCCAGCACTACCCGACCACCTTTTCTGGACACTGCTTTCAGGGTTCCGGGTGTGAATTGCAACCTCCACATCACATGCAAATCATCACCCTTTTTGCTTTTTACACCCTGTGACTCTCCATTCAGGAAAAGCTCCACCTCATCAGCATTGTTATAATAGGCCCAGATATCTACTACCTGGCCTTCCACCCAACCTGTCCCGCCTCGGGCGGGAGTCCAGTGAGGAAATACGTGCAGCATGGGTTCATCCGTCCATTCGCTCTGGTACATGTAATAGGCATCTTTTGGAAAACCCGCCAGATCGATGATCCCCAGATACGAACTGCGAGCCGGGTAAGGATATGGTGAGGGCTCCCCCAGGTAATCAAAGCCTGACCATACGTATATTCCTGCCATGTGATCGAGCTGCTTTACCACCTTCCAGGTTTCTTCATGGGTAGACCCCCAGTAGGCAGATATCATATCATAAGCAGAGATGGTGTAATCAGGATTAGCGTTGGGGATAGGTTCGTTATACGCTTTTGGCCAGCGCTGAATACTATCAGAAGGCATATCATAATGCCCGCGTGTGGCATATGCCGAAGAGGTTTCGGATGCCAGCATGGGATAGTCCGGAAACCGATTAGGCAAATCGGCATAGGCCTCATGCTTGTAATTAAAACTCAGCAGATCCAGGGCCCCGGACTGCCAGATGTAATTCTTCTCCGGGATATTTTCAGTAAGCCCACTGGTAATCACTCGGGTGGTATCCAGCTTCCTGACGATATCAGCCAGCTCCCGGGTTATCGTGATGCCAGTGGAATCAAATTGCTCACGAATCTCATTGCCAATACTCCAGATGAAAATGGATGGGTGATTGCGATCACGAAAGATCATATCCTCCAGATCTTGCTCATGCCATTTATCCCAGTTGAGGTGATAACCCTTTTTCGCTTTCGTTTTTTTCCATTCGTCAAACGACTCGTCCACAACAATGAATCCCATCTGATCACATAGATCCAGCAATTCTTCAGCGGGGGGATTATGAGCCATGCGGATGCCATTCACTCCCATTTCTTTGAGGATTTCCAGCTGACGCTCGGCAGCTCTTTTGTTAAAAGCTGCACCTAAAGCACCTAAATCGTGATGCTGGTTCACTCCGTAGATTTTAAGGTATTCGCCATTGAGGAAAAAACCTTTTTCCGGATCAAACCTGAAATCACGAATCCCAAAGGGTGTTTCATATTGATCCGAAAGTTTACCCTCCGCATATACCCTCGTGACGGCCTTGTACAGATTAGGGTCATCAACCGACCAGAGTAGAGGTTTGGTAACGTCAAACCGCTGAGTTATAACCGGTTTGGTGACTTTGGTATTGTTACTGGCAACTACGGCCCCTCCCGGATCAACGACTTGCGTTTGCACTTCAACATTCGTGGTTGAATCCACGCCATCCAGCTTTATTTCAAGGACCGCAACTGCCTTATTATCCGAAACTTCCGGGGTAGTAATATAAGTCCCCCAATGTCCCACATGGACAGGCTGTGTTTTGACGAGCTCTACCTTTCGGTAAATACCCGAACCGGTGTACCAGCGGGAGTTGGGTTGTGGGGTGTTGTCCACTTTTACAGCCACTACATTTTCCTGCTCTCCAAAGTTGAGGTGATCCGTCAGGTCGTATCGAAAAGAGATGTAACCAAATGGCCGCTTGCCTAAGTAATATCCGTTGATCCAGACTTCACTATTGCGGTAGACTCCTCCAAAATCAATGAAAATGGACTTCCCCTGATCGGATTCTTTTAGTTTGAAATGCTTGCGATACCAGCCTTTACCTGCCGGAAGCGCCCCTCCCGCCTGACCGGTTTTGTGATCCTCGCTGAACGTTCCTTCGATGCTCCAGTCGTGAGGAAGGCTCAAGGTTCGCCATTCTACATCATCGTAACGAGGTTGAAAGGCAAGGCTGTCATTTCCAAGGTGGAATTTCCAATTGCGATTGAAGTCAGTAATCTCACGTGGGTTGGATTCTTTGCAAGATGATGACATAAAAAGAAGTACTACCAGTGTAGTGAGAAATAAATATTGATGCTTAATGAGCCTTCGATTTGTTAAATCCACAATGAATAATAATTGGTTTGATTAAGTGATACCGTAACGTTTTACATTAAATGTCAATCAATGAAAGGTTCTCGATACGGGAAAAGTGTTTGGTATTTCTGGGAAGAATGGGAAGACGATGAACCAAGGCTGTTGCAGCAATGAAAATCTTAAATAATCAATAAAAATCCCAGTATCTACTACCATTCTTCCGGTTTCCATTCACTGAAATGTTTACGATTCTCCTCAAAAACCTTGATGTCGGCTTCTGTCCAGGTCGATATATCCTTGATTTTGGTTCTATACTTCTTCATATCAAAAGTCTTCGGCTTATCCTCTTTTGAAAGCATAAAATCAACAAAATCATCCACCTCCTTCTGCTTATCCGGACTCAGAGAAAGATATTTAGTCATTAATTGATTCATACCCTAAAGTTAAATCATTGCTTTGAAGAATAATAGGGCTAAGCTCACTCTACATCTGGTTCCTCCAACTCCGGTTTTCTGACATATTGAATACCACTCTTACCCAGATCTTTGGAGGTAGCTACAGCAATTCCCCGCTCCTGGTCTCTGTTGGTAGCACAGTAGAAGTGATAAACTACACCATCATGTTTGATTACATAAGACTTGTGGGCAAACCAATTGTCATAAGGCTCCGAGGGTGCGATCAGATCCACTCCCTCCCACTCGGTCCAGTTTACCAGGTCGTACGAACAGGCAAAACGATTAAAAGCATCATGATCTTTACGAGTGGGCCAGAAAGCTCCGAAGTAAAACATCACCCATACATCGTCGATCTTCTGCACCACAGCATCACCAGAAATGCCCTTATGGTGGTTGATCACAGGATCTTCTCCAAAGCGCTGCCAGTTGATCATGTCATCTGAAACAGCCATGCCAATACGCTCAGCTCCACGCTTAGGATTAAGGCTATCCCCTCGGGCATTGTAATACATCACAAAAGGATAACCGGTGGTCTCCTCTTCATCCAACAACACCCAGGCTTTATAAATGGTATTATTTTCCCACCAGCGAGCATCTTCATCTGTAGCCTTGAGAATGGGTTCTTTCAACCTGTCCCAAAGGTGAGCCGTGGTTGGGTCCTGTTCGGTGTAAGCCATTCCGATTGACAAAAGGCCACTCTCATAACCTGTAGAGCTACCACCGAAATAAGGCATCCAGTATTTGCCATCGTAAATATCTAGCTTGTAAGAACCACCCCATTTCGGGTCTTGCAAACTCGGATAACCGGCTTTCTGATTAGCATCCCAATCCGTACTATCGGAAAAAGCCAGCACTTTACCTTTGACTGTCCAGTCCAGCAGGTTGTCACTCTCCGCCAGCCAGGTTTCATATCCACGCCCATCAAAGATGAAATAAGTCATATACCACTTATCACCTTCTCGAAATACGGTGGGACAATCAATCTTTTTGGTTTGATCCTCCGGTGCCATCACCAGACCATATTTATAGGGTGTTTTTACTTCCTCATAGATTTTGTTCATAACCTCCTTTGGCACTACGGCAGGTTTTCTGGTTTGACATTCAGAAAAGAGTATGACAACTACTGGAAATATGATTTGATAAAAGTTGTTCATTTTATTTATTTTTTCTCCCGCTGATTCTCGCTGATCTTTTTTCCTTATGGGTCTTAAAAACCAACTTGTCTGCGCTCTTCCGCGTAATCTGCCGGCTAAATATATCTCCCGCGGATAGCGCTGATTCTCGCTGATCTTTTTCCTTACGTGGTCTAAATAGCCACCTTATCTGCGTTTCTCTGCGAGATCTGCGGGCAAAATATATCTCCCGCGGATAGCGCTGATTCTCGCAGAGCTTTTTTCCTTATGTTCTCTAAAAAACCAACTTTTCTGCGCTCTTCCGCGTAATCTGCGGGCAAACTTTTTTCTCCCGCGGATAGCGCTGATTCTCGCAGAGCTTTTTTCCTTATGGGTCTTAAAAATCAACTTATCTGCGCTCTTCCGCGTAATCTGCGGGCAAAATTTTTTCTCCCGCTGATAACGCTGATTCTCGCAGAGCTTTATTTCTCCAAACAACATTGTCTGCACTTTTCAGCGTAATACAGCTTATTTAGAGTCCGTTTACCTTCCTAAATATTGATTCATTAATACGGTCACAGTTGAAATTAACCAGTAGCCCTAACTTCAGACCGGACAATTTCAAATAAGTAATAACTTGCTTGTGATGTACTTCAGCTAAGTTTTCTACTGATTTAATTTCTATTACTACTTTATTTTCAACCAAAATATCTAATCGGTAGCCTACATCCATCTGTACTTCTTCATAAAATAAAGGAAGTGCAACCTGTGTCTTCACCTTAAGCCCTTGCTTGTCCAATTCATAAGCCAAAACTGCCTCATAAGCTGACTCAAGTAGTCCGGGCCCCAACTCATTGAATACTTTAAAAATCGCTCCTCTTACCTTATAGGATATTTCATTTTCGCTCATAGTACCTTTCAATTATTTGTAAATCCTGAAAGATACTGTTTTGATCTTAATCAATTTTCCCGTGTATATTTTTTCTCCGGCGGATAGCGCTGATTCTCGCTGATCTTTTTCCTTACGTGGTCTAAATAGCCACCTTATCTGCGTTTCTCTGCGAGATCTGCGGGCAAAATATATCTCCCGCGGATAGCGCTGATTCTCGCAGAGCTTTTTTCCTTATGTTCTCTAAAAAACCAACTTTTCTGCGCTCTTCCACGTAATCTGCGGGCAAACTTTTTTCTCCCGCGGATCTGCGGACAAAACTATTCCCCATCTTCCTTCATCCGCTTATGCCAGGCTTCGCTTTCTTTTTTCAGGTCATAACCCTCGTCAGAAAGGTAATTATTGATCCTCCCTTTGTACTTTCCAAACATCTTGTGCTTGTCACCTGATTCGCTTTGATCCATGGCTCTTTCTCTGGCTTCATAAAGCCACACCCATATTTTTTGCTTTTGCTCTTCGGTAAGATCCGGAAGCATCTCCTGAAAAGCCACATAGGTCTTAGGCATCACTCCGTAAGTCATTCCGTTTTTGATTTCATCTACCTGATCATAAGTCAACCCTACTCCCAGTAGCTGAGCGATGTAGGTGTTATGCCGGATGTAAAGTTTAGCGTCCCTTTCATTTTCGTAATGAATGATCAGCTGATCTTTCTCTTCCGTAGAAATGTCCAGTGGACGGACTGATTTCTTCTTCACACCACAGGTATCATGAATAGCGCTCAGGTTACAGTATTGCTCGATGACAATAGATTGTACTTCATCATACTTTCCCCCAAGACTCATGGGTTCCAGAAACTTCCGGGTTCTGTCTTTCAGCACCTTGATGTATTCCGGGTTTACCTGATCCATATCTACGTACTGAGCTGACGTTGTTAACCCAAATGCAAATACGCAAATTGCTAATACTATTTTCTTCATAATCTTTCTGTTTCTACTTCAACCAATCTTTTAAATACTGATAGGCAGGTTCCAGCCCTGCTTTATTCTTAATTCCTTTATCTACTTGCGGACCGTTATTGATCCACTCATTTCCCGGGCCGGGTGAGTTTGAAAAGAACTTATCTTTCTCCGTCCAGTTGTCCTTGGCTTTGATAAAAGAAGAACCTTCATCAAAGTAGATGTACTGATAATGATCCGGAATGTGTGCGTACGGAGCCTTTTCTAAATGATGAATACTATTCCCTTCGATAAGCGTTTTTGGCTGGGCCGAAAGGGTGTAGATACCTCCTACATCGTACATATTTTCAGCAAAATGGTGGATCTCATTAGCTAACACCTGGTTGTTTTTCATGCAGGTAACTGTCCTGGTCCATCCCCAGCCCACGCAAATTCCGGAATAATTGATACGGCTTACTTCATTGTGAGCAATAACCACATCATGAACAAAGCCCGCACTGATCCCTACACAGCCCCAATCCTCGTTGGTCACGTTGGTGATCAGATTATTAGCAATCAATTCGTGCTGACTGACTTCACGTTCATC
The DNA here is from genome assembly GCF_057801515.1 of Marinoscillum sp. HNIBRBA16962. Taxonomy (NCBI): domain Bacteria; kingdom Pseudomonadati; phylum Bacteroidota; class Cytophagia; order Cytophagales; family Reichenbachiellaceae; genus Marinoscillum; species Marinoscillum sp. HNIBRBA16962. The sequence continues at coordinate 3,385,325 of NZ_CM173603.1, forward strand.
CGTAGGATCATAAGGTAAATGTGCCTCAAACTTCTCATCTCCAAAAAAACCGATCTGAATGCCTGTACCCCCAATATCCTCAAAAAGATTTCCTACAATTTCATTGTGATGTGTGCCGGAAATCAGATCTAGCCCCGTAGCAGCCATGTGCCTGAAGGAGCATCTTTCAAACCGAATATGATGTGCTCCTTCCAGCTCCACCCCTCCCGGCTGCCTTCCCAGCCAGGCCTGATTTTCCAAAGCAGCCTTATCCGGTGTGCCTGGTATTTTCAGCTTGTAAGCGTCTAGTAAATAGAATCCCGCCTGAAGGGGAACATGCCCGGCCTCTGAAGGTCTCATCCAGGTAGTATGCGCAAAATCCACACGCTCAAAATTGATATGCGAAACTGGCAAATCCGGTAGACCTGAAATATCAACTAAAGTTTCCAGGTAAGGGGCTATTACTTTTGTTTCATTAAGATTTTCTCCCTTTCTTGGCCAGTAGTAAATCTTGCCATTTTCGATATCCTGGTACCATTCACCCGGTGCATTCAGCAGCTCCGGAGCATTGACGAGATAAAAAGCTGAATTGCCATTTAACTCCTTTTTCTCATCAATGAAAGGTGCCGGCCATGGATGTTCAAACTCCACTCGACTCTCCGGCTGATGAAACTTTACAAGGGCTTTATTACCCTCTTTTTCTATGCTTTTTACTCTTAGATTAGCAATAGCCCACCACTGATGAATGACAAATTCAAGTTGCCCGATTTTTTTAAAGTCATAGTCAGGAACAGGTATGTAAAAAGACTGGTCCTTTTTATTCACTGATAAGATCCGATCCAGCTCGCCATCATTCAAGTTGCTGGCTCTGTTGGCTTTAACATCATTCACCCAAAGCTGGCGAAAGCTGATAGGTCTTCCTCCTACTTTTGGAGCAGGTGCAACCCAAAGTTCACCACGAGCTTTTTGAGGGAATCGGTCCATATCACTGGCTTTTTCCCATCCTGTTACCTGTACACCTCCGCTTATCAGTGGCCTTTGACCTCCATCGGAAATAATGAGCGTAGGGCTATCAGGTGTTCCGGAATCTTCGGGCCTCAATCTTACAGGTTCATTAAGCTGGTACGTACCTCCCTTAAGGTAAATGGTGATTCCACCAGCTACCGAAGGATCGTTCGTACGCCGAAGCTCTCTGGCCTTTCGTAAGGCCATGTGTAAGCTCTCATAGGGAGATTCTTTGGTGCCATCATTCAAGTCACTACCAGACGGAGCTACCCATATCTCAGTTTCTGCCGCAAGCCCGGCAGTCACAAACAGACAAAAAACTAATATTGCTATTTTTTTCATATGTTCAAAAGTCTACTGAAATAAGCGGTTTGCCACTAGGCGTGCCCCACCCAATTTTGATTGCGGCCAGCCAGGCATACCCGGTTGGACTGCGCGTCCCGGCATCATGCTCATTTCATATGTTCAAATTATTGGAATACAGACTTCAGATACCGGGTATTGGCTCCATAGTTACCTACTACATCACGAGGATTGCTGGCATCTCGTGATCGCTCGATCACCAGCCAGCCGCTCCATCCCATATCATCCAGGGTTTGTTTCACCTTGAGCATGTCAATACGCTCATTGTTTTCCAGCCACACCCTGTCCTCATCGGAAGCATGGATCATGCAGATACGGTCCTTTCCAGTTGTCCTCAGTTCATCGTGCAGATCCCTGCCATTTTGCAGAGCATTGGCAAAGTTGAAGTAGCTCTGAATGTTTTTGGAGCCAACCTCATCCAAAAACTTCACCTCACCAGCAGCATCCAGCGCCGTTTCTATACCGATCACCACTCCTGCCGCCTCTGCCCTTGGGGCAACAATATTTTTAAACTTATCCACCAAAATCGGTCTTAGTTCAGGGTTCTGCACCATATCGCCCCTCACCCCAAATGGCAAAAATGCTGTCTTTACTCCCATGAGCACCATTGTATTGATGGCATCATCCATCATCGGGGCAATGTCCCGCTCCGCCAGCGACTGGGCATAAAACCCTGACATGGCAATCGATGAAATCTTCAGGTTGTATTTGGCAGCCTCTTCCCTGAAAGCCTGCCGCTCCACTGGATTGCGAAGTTTGTTGTCAAAGGTCACCCGGTCTCCCAAACCACCCATATCCACTTCCACACCATCAGCTCCTATTTCGGAAGCACGCTTAAATGCTCCCAGTTTCTGACGCTTCAGGATCATCCAGTCGCATACTGCGACTTTGTATCGCTCATCTTTTTTGAAGAGATCAACCATAGATTCAGCCGATCTGCTTTCAGCCATCGCCACCGGTCCGGTAGCCAACGCAACTGTTGCCAGTGCTGATTTAGATAAAAAGGATCGCCTGGTAGTTTGTACTTTTCTTTTTGTTTTCATTAATACTAATGTTAAGACATTCTTCCTGCTGATCACGCTGATTTACGCAGATAGTCAATCATTTTAGTAACCAATAACATTCCACTTGCTCTGCGCTTATCTGCGTCATCTGCGGGAATTCATTTCATATTCCATGCTTGACCAGATAAACGGTCCTACACCCTTCGGATCATCATCACGGATCTTTTCACCAATGTAATACTCAAAGCTGCCATCTCGATTATTATCACCCCCCAACCCTGCGACTGCACAGCAGCGTGTCAGCGAAATGGTCCCGTCAGGATTCTCCCTGATGAACTCATCCAAAATCCCCCGATAGCCCTTATTAGCCACCTCCAGATATTCTTCAGATAAATATCCCTTGCGTACACCTTTATAAAGCGAATAAACGAACATGGACGATGCAGTAGCTTCCAGGTAATTACCTTCACGGTCTCCCTGATCCAGCACCTGATACCACACCCCTGAAGCCTCATCCTGCACGCTTTTGATGCCTCTTGCGGTTTTATTTAAAATCTCGATCAAGAGGGGTCGATCCGGGTGATCTTCCGGAAAATAGTCCAACACATCCACCAGTGCCATGGCAAACCAGCCTACGCTCCGACCCCAGAAATTGGGTGAAGTGCCTGTTACAGAATCTGCCCAGAGCATCGACCGGCTCTCATCCCAGCCGTGGTAATAAAGGCTCGTTTCAGGATCATAGGTATATTTATCAATCAGTCTAAACTGATTTGCTACATCTGTCAGCAACTCCGGCTCATCAAATACCTGTGCATATTGGGCCAAAAACGGCGCCCCCATGTACAGTCCGTCCAGCCACATCTGATGCGTATATCGCTTCTTATGCCAAAATCCACCCTCACTGGTTCGCGGGTGATGACGCATTGCTTCCCGTAGCGTTTTTGCCGCATCCAGGTACTTTTGCTCCCCCGTATATTCATACATCGGAAACAGGATCTTCCCCGGATTGATCATGTCGATATTGTGCCTGGCAGAGTCGAAAGTCACGATCACTCCACCTTCCTGAATCAATGTATCTGCATAATCCTCCGCATACTCGAAATATTTTTTGTTACCGGTATAATCGTACATATCGAGCATAGACTTGGCAATGATCCCATGCGTATAGCCCCAAAATGGAATCCTTATATCGTCCACCGTCCACAGTTCGGGAAACCGTACCATTTCCGAATCAGCCATGCGTACCGACATCTTTTCCGGTCGCTCTTTTTTCTGCGAGCACGCAAAAACTAAAAGCGGTATCAGTAATAGTATTTTTGTTATTTTATTCATCATCATTTCTTTCCTAATACTTCATACAATTCATCCAAACTTCTAATGGCTCCTTCGGGTAATGCCTTTCCTTCCGGACCAAAAACCTTCAGGGCATCAGCGGGCTCCACCACAATATCCGACTCATCAATCTCACCCAATTTGCTTTGGATCGCTTTGAGATTCAGTCCCAGCTTTTCAGCCATAAACTCATACATGGCCGTACGCTTCGATAATCCATAATCATGGCCCTCTTCCGGGAAATGTACATTTTGCACCTGGCTTTCAGCATCATAAAACCCATAAGTCCTCTTCACGAAAGGGTACTCCACCTCCGGCACCTGAAATGTCCAGTCCTTTCCATCTGAAATGATCAGCTGGGGTTTAGGAGCAAACATGGCTGCAATCTCCACGTTGCTAGTGCGTCCGCCACAGAGATGGATCGGCATGCCACTTTCACACGGACATCCCCCTGAATGAAAAGAAGATGTCATTACCACTGGCACACTCACAGCTATGCGGTCATCAATTGCCGCTACCAGCATGGTTTGTGAGCCTCCACCCGAACCACCGGTTATCCCAACGCGCATAGCATCAGCCTGCCTGTCTTTTAGCAGGTAATTCAAAAAGCTGATGGCATTGTTTGTCTGGATGGTATGAGCAATGCTTTTACGGTGTGAAGTGGAACCCACCTGCAACTCAGATTCGCCCCAGCCAAACAGATCATAACTTACCACGATTGCACCCATCTTTGCCAAACCGGCACATCGGGTCTGGATATCCTTGTTGTAGCGGCCATCACCAAAATGTCCGTTTGGAGAGATGATCACGGGTATTTTCCCATTGGCTGCAGCTGGCCGGAAGATCGAACCTGTTGCAAATAATCCGGGCACGGTTTCAAGCGCGATGTTTTGTACTATATAGCCTTTGTACTTTCGCTTTTTTCCCAGAATTACGTTTGGATCTTCAGCCCGCACGAGGTCTTTTAACCCCAGCGCTTCCACCATGCAGCTTTTCAATGCAGCTTTACGAGCTTCCCAGCTCGCCTTATCGTTATACAGCGTTTTCAGGTATTCCAGAGATGCAGCGCCTGCTTCCGGTGTGATCAGGTGATACTGAAAGGGTTTGATCTTGTATATTCCCTCGCCCTGGGTCACGAAAGTGTAGTCAAAGGGAGCCAATACGTTCTTTAGACTCTGTTCAATATTTCCAGGCGCCAGTCGCCAGTCAGCATATTTCAAAACAAAATCCTGAATATCTGCCTTTTTGTAATTGATACGTACCTGGTACCTTTCCTGCAAATCATCCAACACTTCCATCAATGGTCGGGCATAGTCCTGATCAGATGTCTGTGCCTGGGCCGTGATTACCACCAAGTTGATCAACAGAAATATGTAGCTGACTTTTCTCATTTGCTGGTTGATTGCATGGGGAATGAAAAAGCATGTGTACCTGAAGGCAGATCAACCTGAGGGTCACCCATGATTAATCCCTTAGGTACAATAAAGGTAGCAGAGCTATTTACCGGGATTTCCAAACTAATATTAAATTGATCGTTTTCGACCTTCCAGTCCACGGCAATTTTCCCATAGAGCGATTGAGTAGATGCTTTCACAAATGTGAGATCACCAACAATCTCAGGCTGGATGATAAAATGCTTAAAGCCTGGGCGTTCAGGATCAGGCTTGATCCCAGCAAGTGATTTGAAAAACCATTCCTCGATCTGTCCAAGCATAAAGTGGTTCCAGGAATTTCCACGTTCAGGATCCCACTGTTCCGTAAGTGTCGTGAGGCCATACTGCAATTGGTAACCATAACCCGGCACATCATAATGATTGACTATGTCATAAAGCAATTCATTTAATCCATTTTCAGCCAGAGTTTGGAACAGATACCTGTTACCCACATCACCTGTGGTGAGTCGATTACCATGTGCTTTGATATCTGCTACCAGGTTATCCAGAACAGCCTGCTTGTTTTCAGGGCTAACCAAACCAAGGTAGATCGCCACGGCATTACAGAATTGGCTTCCGGTTCCATATTGATTGGTTTCGGGATTGAAAAATTCCTGATTGAATGCAGTCTCCACCGAGTCTGCCAATGAAGCGTACTTACTGAAATCATTCCGTTTGCCGGTCAATTTGGCAACTTCAGCAAGCTTTTGAATGCACACATAATAGTGAGAAGTTGCTGATAAAGCTATTGGACTATTTTTTGAATAACCGGCAGCATGCTCACCATAGTCGTACCAGTCGCCCAGCCCATGGGAAACGATCCCGTTTTCTGCTCTGGACGTGAGGTAATCCACATATCGACGCATCACGTCATAATAGTTCTCGACCAAAGAAGCGTCTCCATAATATTGATAATACAACCACGGAACCATCACAGCAGCCGTGCCCCATTCCGGGGAATCCGTAAAGTCCGCTCCCCAGGATTCCCTGGAGAAGTTCACATATTCCGGTGCGATATTCGGAACCAACCCATTGGGTCGCTGAGCATCAGCCATGTCCTGCATTTCCTTGCGTAAGAGCTGTGTCAAATCATAATTGTATAACAGCCCGGGACCATTCAAATAAATTTCTTCCAGCCAACCGAGCTTTTCACGATGCGGACAATCCGTAAAAACTGCCTGCATGTTGCTCTTCATCGCATTATTAATCAAGGTGTGGGTTTTAGTAAAGATCTCATTCGAGCACTCAAATGATCCGATCTCCTCAGCATTGCTATAAATGAAATTGGACTTCAGATCCAACAATTCCGGTAAACCTGATTCATTGATTTCCTCCCCATAATGAACACCTTCCACCTGGATGTACTGATAGCCATAATAACTGAACCGTGGCTGCCAGGTTTCTTTACTATTTCCTTTCAGCGTGTATTGGTAAAAGTGCGGCCCGCCAGTGTTTTTCTGGGTCACCGTATGGTCATCCTTCAATCGCTCCCCGACGATCAGTTTTACCGTTTGTCCGGCTTTTCCCTTCACCGTAAGGGTGGGAAAGCCTGACAGGTTCTGTCCCATATCAAACACATAAGTGGCCGAATCAATATGGTAAGATTGCTTGATTTTAAACTGCTGCTGGATCTCCACAGCCGGAGCATGTTGAGGTTTTAAGCTTCCTTTTGGCGCATCCTGAATAATTACAGGCTTCCAGAACTCATCATCAAACCCGGGCATATTCCACCCTTCCGGTTCTAATCGTGCATCATAGTCTTCTCCTCCGAAAATATCATTGAACATGATCGGGCTCTCCACATATTTCCAGCTCATGTCAGAGGACCATTGCTGCTGAGTGCCATCTTCATAAGTCACTTCAAGCTGGAAAAGCAATGTGGGTGGCCCAAAACTCACCCAAAACTTGCGGTAGCGATCGCCCACAGCATTGTACATGCCATTTCCCAGGTGGACCCCAAAAGCATTTGCGCCCTGTTGAATTTCCTCTGTCAGCTCATAGGTATTGTAAAGCACCGTACGGTCATAGTCCGTCCAAAGCGGTGCAAACTGGCTTTTCCCAACCTTTTCACCATTCAGACTCAGCTCATAATGACCTAACCCCGAAATGTGCAGGATGGCTGACTTTACTTCGTTGGTCACGTTCAATTCTTTACGCAACATGATCGAACGCTTAGCCAAAGCAGGAATGCTATCATACATTTCGCGGTTTTTCCTGAGGGATGGGGCATGCCAGCCACGCCCTTTGGGCAAGTGTGCATTCTCCCGGCGAATCGCCCCGATCCATTGTGCGTTCAATGATTCCGGAACTGTTCTAAATGTGGTTTTAGATGAAGTGCTATTCCCTGACTGGTCCCAAACTGTTACTGCTACATCATATTTCTTTGAAGCTTCCAGGGCTTTCCCGCTATATATCACCCGTTGGCTTTGGCTGAAATTAACCTTCCCACTGTTCCAGAGTTCTTTACCCTTTTGAGATACAGAAAGTTGATATGCGGATTGAATGACACCATTTTCCTCTGAAGACAACTGCCATCTAAATCTAGGCCTTGTGGAACTCACATTGAGGGGGTTCTCCATATAGTCCACTGTCACCTCATCGATCTGCAATTTCGACTGGCTGCAGTTAGAAAAGAGACTGAGGCAAAGGGTAATGAAGAAGATATTTCGTAGTGTTATTAACATAACTTCACCCCTCTCAATCCCTCCTCAAGGTGAGATTAGGCCATTCCAGGGATTCGATTGGTGTTAGCTCCAATTTAGACGGATCGATCTTCACGTGTTTGATCCTTTCCCTTCTCCATGTATAAACCACATGCAGCATCCCATCAGAAGTTTGTATGATTGAAGGATATGAATACTGACTGATAGGTGAATCTTCCAGGATCAATGCAGCTGACCAGTCCTTACCATTTTCAGATACGGCCATGTGTAAAGGGGTTCTGGGTCCTTTGTAGTGACCCTCTGGATCAAGTGTATGATTGTAAACCAAAACATGACGGCCATCTTTCAAGGTCACAGCATCGGTACCGGAGTTGTTCTGAGGTAAACTGGTGAGCTGCACGTCTGACCAGGTCTGACCATAGTCATTGGAATATGCTGTAGCCAGTCTGCGGCTTTTGCTACGGGCCAGCATCTGAAGCTTTCCATCGCCATGGATCAGGATGCTCGGCTGGATCACGTCATGGTCTCCGTACTTTTCGCCTTTATTTATTGGTCCAACCATCTCCCAGGTTTGTCCAAAGTCTTTTGAAAGCTCAAAATGGACTTTCCATCCATCACCCTCCGTACTGCTACCGGCAATCAAGGTGCCATTATCAAGCAACACGGGCTTATTCTTCACCGGACCAATGAAGCCCTCCGGCAAAGCTTCCTGCTTTGACCATGTTTTGCCACCGTCTGACGACCGCCGCATAAAACCATACCACCTGGAAGGATGAGCACCGATTTTATAAAACAGCAAAAGATCACCCTCGGGCACCTGATAAAGAACAGGATTCCAGGTAGGATATCTTGTGGTATCCCCTTCGATGAATCCCTCTGCCACCCTCTGGGGGTCAGTCCAGTTGCCATTTTCTTTTCTGCAAACCCATATACATACATCAGGATTACGCTCTTTTGTACCTCCAAAAAAAGCAGTCACAAGTGTACCATCCGTTGTTTCTGCTATGGTAGAAGCATGACACGATGGGAATGAAGCAGTATCATAGACAAACTCATCTACTAGGATGCCACTCTTCCAGTCGGTTCTTTTATCCGGCTTACAGCCAAAAATGAGCAATAATGTGATTAATAGAAATACAAGCTTCTTTGGGTAGGTCATTTTTTGATTTTCGGATTTAAAAAACTGATTAATTCTACTTTTGTCAAGTTTGCAATTTGTATCAAACCCATACTCTACTATGATCATTCAATATAACTTAACAATATCGGATTAATTATCCAGCCAAATTAGCCCTGTAATCCTGAAAATGTATCCTGCTCTATCCTTTGCAAAATTTTGACATGACTTCTATCCTCCTTAATTCATAAACCACACCACTATTAAGCAAATAAATAATTATCTCATTTGGAAATATCCTATACGTAAATTATACATAATTGATAAAATATCAGTAAATTTGTATCTGTGATGCACATTTTGGATACAATAAATGGAGAACTAGTTAAATCCGAAATTGTAGTACCAGATACAAAAACACTTCCACTTAAAAAAGATGGGTGGAAATTTAATTGGAGGCAACTTTCAAAGGATAGTGAAATCTATGTTTTGCGTACAATTGATTCTCCAGGCAATATAGAAGGAGCTTTATGCCTAAGGATTGAATATGAAATGCTTATTATGGATGCACTTGAATTGGCACCTCATAATATTGGTCGGGGAAATAAACGTTATGATTATGTAGCTGGTTGTTTGATAGCATTTGCGTGCAGAGAAAGTTTTAAAATACCTGGAGATTATCAAGGCTTTTTAACGTTTGTATCTAAAACAAGCTTGATCAAATGGTATTCTGAAAAATATGGAGCCGAACTAGCACTTGGGCAGCGGATGTTCATCGATTGGGAGAATGGAGAAAAGCTGATAGAGAAGTATTTGAATAGAACTAAAATTGATTAGTCATGAAAAAACGAGCTAATGAACCAGAAGAAAGTGCCTTGACTGATAAAATGGATATTGGCACAAAGGGATTTGATGATTTTCAGGCTATTATATTAAACAGATCAAGGCAGCGTTCTGAAAATCAGAAAAGGAAAATCGACTTATCGACTTTCAAATATAGAATGGAAGATTATATCCATTCTGAAACGAATGACATCAGGCCAGTAGGCGATTTTTTAAGGGCAATTTTAAGATTGCTTAATATCCCACAGAATAGGTTTGCTAATTACATTGGTGTAAAACCTTCAAATTTGAGTAAACTGCTAAATGGAGAACGTTCAATAAATTATGATTTAGCATTGATTTTTGGCAGATTGTTCAATCATGATCCAATGCTATGGATTGAGATACAAGCAAAAAACGAAATAAATAGACTTCAGCATTCTGATAAAAATAAATATTCCGATTATTCATTAAATGATTTGATGGGTCTACATACATAAAAACGCGGTATAACAGAATACTAAAAAATTCTTTGGAACTACTGAAGAGTTTTGGATGAACCTCCAACGTGAATATGATCTTAGAAATGCGCATGCTGAAAAAGATGAGGAATTCAATAAGGTACAGAAATTCGAATTGGCCAGTCCTGCAAATGGCTAACTTGAAGGATTATGGATGCTTCATTAACTCCCTCCGGAAATATATGATGCCTAAAACTTGATTCTTACCATTTAAAGGTATTAACTACTCCTCTCCCCTAAAATCAAAATAGAGATTCATCACTTTACTTCGTTTTCTCCAGGAGTCATAGGGTCCATAATCGAAAAACATGTTTTTCTTTCCGGATGGTCCCATATTCCAGGGATCATTTGTTTTAGAACCTATTGGCGGAATGGCCTGCATAAAAGAAATATCCCCGTCAGGAAAAGGTGGTGAAAGCCTGGGGTCTTTGTCCTGCACAGGGGTAAAAAGCCTCAGAAAAACATCTTCCGACGAAGTGCCCACCACAAATGGCTGCTCTTTGGACTGAATTTCTGCCCAATACAGGTTTGCATGGTACCCTTTGAACTCAGGATAAACAACTGGTGAAACACCTGTCATTGTATTATTGTAGTCTTTTTGGTATAGACCAAGCTCCATTCCCTGCATACGGTTTTTCCAAACCCTGTATGGTCCTTTTCCCATCCATCTTACTCCTTCCACAAGCTCTTCCGGGTAATCGAAATTGACACCCATGTAATCAAAATGCGCATCGTATTCCTCAGGCACATAGTAGATTTCAAGATTGACCCAACCTGAGGGGTAAAATGTCCAGGTGAATTCTTTCATTCGGGATTCCTTATCGTCAAAGGAGCAGGTCAGGCTGAGTCCATCTCCTTCTTCTCCTATCCCGATCGATTTAAAAACCACCTTCCCAGCACTGAGAACGGGGCCATTATTAAAAGGGATCTCTCCTTTTTCATTGACTACTTTTTGAAGCAATCCGTTTTGTTTGCTAATAGTGAAGGCTATCGAACCTGCTCTCACCTGATAAGCACTATCATTTTCCGTGTAAGTCACCTTCTCCGAAACTTCGGAAGGCATTAGATCTTCCATGATATCTTTTGGCAAAGCAATAGGCCAGCCATGCGTATAAAGCTCTTCCCCACCCGGGCCATAAGCTGTGAGGTAAAGCACATCAAAGCTTTTCCAGTTATCAGGGAGATCCAGGCTTAATTCACCTTTACCGCCTGGTGGTACGGCAATTGCCGGTATGGAGCCTGTCAGTCCTTCAAGTTTCTGATGACCGCTCGGGCCTTCCAAATCTGTGAGCCTCCAGCTAAAGCGGCATTCTTTGAGGTTGGTGTATAAATACCTGTTTTCCACTTCAATGGTGCCGTCAAAAGCCAGGGTAATGTCTTCCTCGGTAAACTGAACGGGAGACCAGACCTCTTTAATAGTATAAAAGCTGGCTTCTCTTTCATGGAATGGCCCCAGAATCCCATCCGCAGCTTTTTCCCCGTAAGTATCAATCCTTCCATTCTGATCAGTTCGTACCACACCTTCATCAGCAAACACCCAAAGAAAGCCTCCGGCTGCTATCGGGTTATCCCAAATAAGCTCCCAGTAGTCGTATAAGCCTGCACCGGACCCTCCGTCATACAGACCGTGCAGAAATTCCGTTGGTAAAGTGATCTTGTGCCCATGCCAAAACGTCCCAACCCCATAATCATAAGGACGGTAATGCTGGGTAGCAATGCCATTAAATTCCTCCCATGGATGAGTGACTAATCGATCCTGAATATCGTATTGACCAAAAACTTCATCCAGCTCCGGATTGTGCCCGCCTTCGTTTCCATTATCCCAGATCACCACTGATGGATGGTTCACATCATGAGTCACCATCTCCTGTATCAACCTGACTCCTGACTCAGTATCGTAAGCATTGTGCCAACCTCCCAGCTCTTCAAGCACAAACATCCCCAGGGAGTCACAAACATCCAGGAAGTGTGCATCTGGAGGATAATGTGAGGTTCGGACGGCATTCATATTCATTTCCTTCATCAGCCTAATGTCATCAATGCTCATCTGCTTACTGGTAGTTCTACCCGACTCAGGCCAGAAAGAGTGGTGATTCACCCCTTTAAACCTGACCTTGACCCCATTTACATAAATACCATCCCGCTTGCGAATTTCAATGGTTCTGAACCCAAACCGTGTTTCAGTAACGTGCACCAATTTACCCTTGCTGAACAGCTCAAATCGTGCCTTGTATAAATTGGGCTTTTCAGGATTCCATGTGTTGATGTTTTTGATACTCGAGGCTATGGTAATTTTGCAGTCTTTTTTGCCTACCCCAGTAGAAAAAGGCTCACCTACAGGCTGGTCATCCAGGGTGAAAACCTGCACCCGGACCTGATCCGAAGCTCCTGATTTCTCCAGACAGACTTCCGCTGTGAAACTCCCGTTGGCTTTAGCGTCTATTGCTACACGTTTGATGTTTTGCTTTGGCTTTACTTCAAGAAAAACAGGACGAAAGACCCCACCAAATATCCAGTAATCAGCATAGCGTTCGGCTTTATTCACTGATTCATTTTCTGAGTGTTTGGAAACCCTCACTTCCAGTAAATTGGACTCCCCAAACTCAACCAACTTCGTAATATCATATCTGAAGCTGTAAAACGCTCCCTGATGAGTCTCCCCGACGAGCTTCCCATTGATCTTCACCTCCGTGTCGGTCATGGAGCCTTCAAAGACAATCTCAATTTGTTTACCTTTCCAGGATGCAGGCACACTAAACTCATGTTTGTAATAACCCACCTCCTTGCCTCGCTCATGATCTTTAGCATGACCATAATTGTAAGTACCAAAACCTTCCAACTCCCAGCAGGATGGCACATGGATTTTGGTCCAATCGCCACTATTTCTCCCTTCTGAAACTTTAAAGTCCCACATTACTTCATCCCCATATCCTTTCCCGGAAAGGTATTTGGTGATGGTTTCAGTCTGAGCAAACAAGGAACCGGAAAGGCCTCCCCATAAGAAAAGTGATGCAATAAAGTTTTTAGAAAATGTCATTTTAGATACCAACTTAAATCGAATGAAGCTAAGATAAACGGACTTTTAACCTGGATCATCCTGTGGTCTCCCGCGCTTCATTGTGATATAAAAAGTCGTGTTTGTTAGGGAGCGACTATTTTTTAATCACAAACTCATACGTACCAGATTGCACCTCAAAGAGGATTCGTCCATCCCTGGTTTCCAAATACCTGAAGTTACCATTACCGGATTGCTCTGACACCTTACTTTGATCCTCCGTGGGGAAATATACAATTGCACGGCTGTTGGCTGGAACGGTAATATTCCAGATCAGCTGATCCTCTTTTTTTTGCCAATGGCTGGCCACCAGTCCCTGAACCGATTCATAAGAAGCTTTGACATATTCTACATCTACACTAAACTCAGGCTTCATTTCAATCCTGGTAAACCCCGGCTCGATAGCTTTGATTCCTGTCAGGCTTTCGTAGTACCATACTATCAGGTCACCAAGGAGCATTACGTGGTTTTGAGAGTTCATTTTGGGGTTAGCCACATTGCCATGCCAAAGCTCCCAAATGGTGGTAGCTCCATTTTCGATCATGTAACCCCAGCTGGGATAGGTAGTGTTTGAGGCTATTTGGAAAGCCAGGTCAGGCCTTCCATGACTGGTAAGGGTACGCATCAACCACTGAGTGCCTATCAGCCCGGTACGCAGGTTACCATCGTTCTCCTCTTCGACGATCCTGACCAGATTATCAAATACCTTTTGCCGGTTTTCCTCACTCACAAGGCCAAAAACCAGAGGCAAGATCTGATCCGTCATTTTATTGTCTCCATAGTAGCCGTCTTCATGATAAAATGTCTTATTGAATGCTTCCCCGAGCTTTTTTCGTAGTTCCTGATATCCTGAAATATCCTCTTCTCTATCTACTATTTCAGCAAACCGTGACATCATTCCCATGAAGTAGAAATAATAGGCTGTAGAGATAAGCTTGCTCGGACGCTTTACGTCGGCATTTTTACCTACAGCTTCTTCTATGGTGGCGGGCGGCACACACCAGTCGCCATAGCTGTCCTTAGTCACGATGTGATCTTCATTCATATAGCGGGTTTTCATATAGTTTAGCCATTTTTTCATGGAGGCATAGTTTTCTTCAATGACCGACTTATCACCGGTTTGTCTATAAAGCATGTCTGCCACCATGAGGTAGGTACCAGGCCAGGTCATATTGTCGCTGTAGTAGTTCCAGTAAGCCGGAGCTACATCCGGCAATGCACCATCAGCCTTTTGTGAATGTCTGATATCTTCCAGCCATTTAGCATAAATACGATCGTTATCAAACATAAAGCTTTCGCCATAACAGCCTGTTGATCGATCACCTAACCAGGGTTGGCGTTCATTTCGCTGCGGACAGTCTACAGGCATCCCTTTGTAGTTACCGGCTATGCCCCACCAGGCATTTTGATAGATCCGGTTCAGTACCGGATTGGATGACTCAAAATTTCCAATGGTCTCAATATCATCATAGATCATTTTTCCAATGAAATCATCTACAGTCGGCACTCCTGGATACCCTGTAATCTCCACGCAGCGAAAGCCATGGTAGGTAAAAGTTGGTTCCCAAACTTCCAGTCCATCACCGTTGAGGATATAAGTATCGGTAACTCTGGCATCACGAAGGTTGGTCATGAATAAGCTGCCATCTTCATTCAGTGACTCAGCAAAACGCAACGTAACCTTATCCCCTCTTTTTCCGGAAACCTTCATCTGCACCCAGCCGACCATATTCTGTCCCATGTCCATTATGTATGTATCGGCCTTAAGCCGGGTTATAGCTACAGGTTTCACCTCTCGCATCACCTTCATGTTGTCATTCATCTGTGCCTCATAATCTCCTCCCGGCTCCAGCATATACTCCACATCCAGCCAGCCTGAGTCATCAAAACCAGCCATTGTCCAACCTGAAAACTCTTTTCGGGCATCGTAATGCTCGCCATCATATTCATTGTTATTTCGGATCGGACCATCTGCCGTCCCTTTCCACTCGGTGCTGGAGTAAACCACATCTTTGGTGCCATCTGCGTAGTTTATCTCCATGTGAAAGATCAACTTTGGTAAACCATAATGCTTGATCTTATAAGGTTTATATCTTGGCCGCATCGTGAAGTACCTGCCATTGCCGAGCGTTACGCCTACAGCGTTTTGACCATTTTTAAGGTAATCGGTCACATCATACACATTGTATTTGACGTTTTCCAGATAATCAGTAGGAGTTGGAGCCAGTACAGCATCACCTACCTTATCTCCGTTGAGGTACATTTCATAAAGCCCCAGGCCTGAGATGTAAGCCGTTGCTGATTTGATCTCTTTTTTAGCTTCAAACTCCTTGCGGAGATATCTGGCTCCCATCGTTGGAAACTTCTCGACACTTTCCCATGGAAATGGCTCCTGAAAGCCAATCCACCTGCCCCACCAGTCTTTGTAGTGCAAAAAGCCGACACTAAAGTAAGCTGGCTCACTCCATTGGGTAGTACCCTTATTAGTCCGGACTTTTACCATCCAGTAGCAATTGTCACGACTCTTTAACAAGTCACCTCCGTATGGTATATGCAAATTATCATTGGAAATGACCATCCCGGAATTCCAAAGGTCGGCACCTTCAGGCGTTAATTTTTCAGGTGATGTGGCTACCAATATTTGATAAGCTTTTTGATAAACTGCATTTTGGTCCGATTCCAGCTTCCAGCTAAAACGAGGATTACTGGTATCAATTCCGACTGGATCAATCAACCTTTCAGTCCGTAGGCCTACTATTTTAATCGCCTCATTTTCAAGTAATTCCGGCTTTTCTGCACAGGACCATAGCCCAAGACAAAATGTAACAATTACTATCGGTAGAGCTTTCATAGTCCTAGAGGTTTCCCGTTACCTTTTCCAGTTTATCAGAGGAAGCTATTAATCGACCATCCGCAAAAACCTGCAAACCCTTTCCAACTCCGTATTTAGTTCCATCCCGGTCCCACACAATAGTCAGGATCTTATTATGATATTTCACATTATCCAATGCAAACCAATCCCATTTATCTTCGGGCAGAAGCGGACTTACTTCTACCACATCATCCTGTCTCGGCCGCAACCCAACCAACCCGGTAATGATAAGGTCATTGAAAGTTGAGTGATTGTAATACCTGCTACGTTCCTGATCGCCCTTCAACCAGTACCCGGTCTTTTCATCCAGATACTCTCCGATATATGGGCGGCCCCTGTAGTATTGAGATTCTACGTATGTTTCCAGCAGGTCAAAATACAGAGAATCACTAACCACATCCTGTTCGTAATCATTAAGCAGATTAGCCATGCCAGTGAGCGTCTGAGAAGTTGCAAACGGCCAGACCGCTCCATCCCACTCGCAGTTACAGCAGCCATGCGTACGAAACTCCGGGTGACGTCTCTCTGCAGTGGTCAGGCCGAATGGAGCCAGAAAACCATCCGTGTCCCTGACCTGCCGCCAGGCTACAGACTTATCCTCAGTGGGCAACTCAAAATACCAGGGAATATAGCCTATTGCTTCACGCACTCCAGCGTAAGTGCCGTCCTCTTTTACGGTTTCGTAAAAGCTTATCTCAGGATTCCAAAGTACCGTATCCACCAGAGCTTTGATGGTATCTGCTTTGGCCCGATACAAGGTTTCTATCCTCGGATCTCCTTCTAATTTTGCCATCTCGGCTATAGCCAGTGCATTGCCATACATGTAGGAATTAATTGTTGGTCGGGCATTCTTTATATGGCGTCCGCCGCTGATCTGCTCTTCCATCCCGTCCTTGACATCATGTTGCCAAAACAGGCCATTGTCCAGTCGGCACTCCGCTTCCCATCGTTTATAATCTGCAACAAAATCAGGATACATATCCAGCAGATAGGCAGTGTCTTTATTCACCAAAAATCGCTCGTAAGTAGCATAAGGTGTCCAGCTACTAAACTTATGCAGCTTTTTCATGGGCTCACCTTCATTACCCCTATACCATATTATGATGTAATCTTCGATATACTTCTCGTCATGAAGCCACCGGGACTCTGCAATGTGATGCCCCAGTGCACAGCTGATAAGGTTATATTTATCAGAATAGGACCGCTCAACTAAAAACTCAGTCATAGCAAAACCGAGCGGTGTTTCTTTGATATGTTTCCGCAAGGTCCACCAGCGGTAATAGTAGATTTCCTCAAAATTATGCTGCGGACATTCGAAAAGCGGGATATTGGTTTTCATCCATTCCCAGGACTCAGCATTTGGTATGGCCTGAGTAATATTTTCATCTTCCATGGAGTTGAAAAGGTCAACATAATGCCGATAGTTTTCCGCCTTGAGCACAGGCGTGTCAGGCGGTTGTGTACAGGCCAGCCAAAACAAGTTGAGAACAAGGAACGAAAATTGACTTATCTTATTCAGAAGTTTCATAGAGAGTTTTGATAAAGATCTGCTCTTCTTACAAATATTGAAAGGTATAAGAAAACTACTATCCTGTTCTAACAGGTTGGATTATCAAAATGAAATCTATTCCGTCCTCAAAGACCTGATTAGAAACTCTGCTTCCCGTGTCCATTTACCAGCACCCTCTACATCATAATCCTGATCGGTTGGGGTGTCGGCATTGGGGAACCTCCTCACCTCGCCCGTACGAAAGACTACCCGTTCAATCTCATGAACCGGAGCAAAGAAAATTCTTCCTTCTGCTTTTTTATCATTCACTTCCAAAGAATATAATCTGGTTTCCACATCCAGATTAACCCTGATCCGGTAAGTTTCCCCCTTATTGTATTCTAAAAACCCCGAGTTTCGATAGCCATTTTTGTATTTCAATACGCCATCATTATCAAATATCAATCTAACAGCGGGGCTTCCTTTACGATCCTGAAATTCAATGTGCAGCAGTCCATGATCATTTTGCTGAGGCACTAGCTCCATTTCCACCCTCAGCTTTTTAGATGTTGGTACCACACGAGTAAGCCTGGCATAATCAAAAGGGTCTTTATCCTTCAAACTCACTGCACCCTCACCTATGGAAACCGGAGCCCAGACAGGACTGAAAATATTGTAAAGTTTCAGGTCTTCAATGGTTTTAACATTACTGAAATCATCGTTCGCATGGCTGGAAGCAGCCGAGGTAATAGGTACCGGAACCGCTGATATCCACATGTCTTCCTTATTCATGCTGTATGTCACCCACATCTTTCCGTCTGAAGGTATACCATTACCTTCCAGAATACCACGTACATACTGGGGACCATAACTTTTATAATTGCCGCCATACCGCATGGTGGTGATCTCCCCATTAATGAGCAGCAAGTTGGTGTACTCCAGCCCATCCTCACTGACAGACACCGCCAAAGGCCACCGAAACTCTGACGGATTGTAAACCGTAGCAAAGCGACCATCAGAGGTTTTCTGTCCCCAGATCTTAGCGTTTTTGGTCACAAAGCCAGGAGCTCTGTCAGGTCTTGGCCATGATTTGCCGTCATCGGTGCTAATAGAACTCAGGCCGTGCTTCCATAAGCCTACCACTCTGCCATCATCCAGATGATAATAGCTCAAGGCCTTAAACTGTTTCTTGTAAGGAATTAGGGGATCATCCCTGTCTGCTTCTTCTACCCACTGCTGCATCATCAGAGGATTGCCCAGCAGCTCCTCACAAGCCTTCACAAATCCTTTGTCTTTACTTTTCTTATAAAATGGATAGTTGGTATTATTATCATTCCAGCCATGATTGTACCGGATGAAATAGATGGGGCCAAATGAACCATCATCATAAATTTCACGAACTACCCTGCCTATGCCATTCCCGTCATTGGGGCTATCTTTTTTATTCATGGATATGCCATAATAAGCAACCGTTACCAGACGATCAGAACTGCTCACGAAAAAACCCATTCGCTGGTGCATCACCGCATACCAGTCATGAGCTACCTTGTCAACTCCCTCTTTTTGAAAGCCTTCCGGTAGCTTATAGTTTGGAAACAAAACCTGCGGCATATCCCAGTCATATCCATTGTCGGAGGTTAATAAAAAGGTTTTTCCCGGAGGAATGTGTTCGCCGATGGGGTCAGAAAGGTATTGCAGGTAAAAAGTACCCTTCCAGTATGCCAGGTTTGGAGCATGGTTGTACGTCCACCCAAAACCATCCGCACTGTCGGGAAACTCCCGGTTGGCTCTCAACACCTGAATGTTGTGCGTACCCACAGCAGGTTGAAGCTGACCGTGGTG
Organism: Marinoscillum sp. HNIBRBA16962; assembly: GCF_057801515.1. NCBI lineage: Bacteria > Pseudomonadati > Bacteroidota > Cytophagia > Cytophagales > Reichenbachiellaceae > Marinoscillum > Marinoscillum sp. HNIBRBA16962. The sequence goes on from NZ_CM173603.1 coordinate 3,404,822, forward strand.
GTAATCTATATTAGACAGTGTCTCTCCGGTATAGCGAACCTCACCATCCTGAGCCATGAGGCTTAGTGACAAAAGGGTTAAACAAACCCCAAAAATATGTTTACAGCTTAATCGCATATCAATCATCAAGTTTTTCCTCTCCTGCAGCTTCCAGTAAACCATTTACCAGGCTTTTCTTTGCTTTAAAAATGGTTCCATGCTTATGCCCCTCAGGTATGTCAATCTGATCAGTAATGGATTCAAATTCTTTGAAATCAGTGGTTCGAGCCGCACCATATCTTTTATTTTGATAATCATCGTAGTAGATCACATAATCTTCACCCGGTTTCACAACGGTTGGTCCCTCAGTCAGAAACCCGGTAAAAGGCTCCGAGATATTTTCCCAGGGACCCAGGGGGCTACCGGAAAAAGCCACCTTAAGGTTTCTTTCCGGACGGGTATTATCTTTTAAAACCAGTACATAATCATCTTCATTCCTCCGCACAATTACCGCATCGATCACACTAAAGCCCGGATCCAGAAAAAGCTTTGTTTCAGTAAACGTTTGAAAATCTTTCGTTGTGGTGTAATACATCCGGTGATTATTCTTTTCATCCTCCTGACCTTTCTCAAACTTATATGGAATGGTAGAGGCCCAAAGAATAATAAACCGGTCCGCATCCTGATCATAATACAGTTCAGGAGCCCATACATTCACGGTAGTGGTATCAAAATCCATTACCGGGATCATTCGTTGCTCAGACCAGTTTTTCAAATCTTTAGTAGAGGCATAACCAAAACCAGGGTCTCCCCGCCAGCTGGTTGTCCATACCATATGATAGGTGCCATCCGTCCCCTGTACCATCGAAGGGTCCCGCATGACTTGCTGCTTGCCTACTTTAGGCTCCAGAAAGATGTGCTCAATCCTTTTCCAGTGATATCCGTCATTACTATATAAATAATAAAGTCCCTCGGTAGCAGGCTCTTTGAATGAAGTAAACAGGTAATACTCCTCTTGAGCAGAACACGCTCCCAATAGGAATACTATTGCTATAGCTAAGAATAATCGCATTATTACTTTGGTTCAGCTTTTAATACCAGTACCCAGTCATTTCCTTCTTTGTGCTTTCCCGGAGGATCAAATGACTGTGTACCCTGATTATCAATCTCCCCCACGCCAGAATAAGTCCCATTTCGTGGGTTATACCACTGAACATTTACTTTGTCACCGGCAAATTTTCCCATGTTAACAGTAATCTCCCTCCCGGTGAACGTATAGATCATCGCATAGGTATCTCCACGGGTAGCTACCTGATATTCGTACTGCTCACCCTGATTAGCGATAAGACTTTGATCGGGTATTCGTTCAAAATATGGATAGGACAACATCAGGTTTTTCAGGTGTTTCATCTGCTGCGCACCCGGATGGTCCAGAGCTTCCTGCCAATACGATTTAGCCCCGAATGCCTTATTATCCCCATCCTCTTCGCCGTAAAACTGCATGACACTATTGTGACCGTAGGTAAATCCTGCTCCACCGGCAAAAACAGACCAATAAGCATATCGCCGAATGTCTTGCGCTTCCCAGTAAGGTAAGTTAGGGTCGTGTAAGCCATAAGGAATTTCTTCATAAGATGGCTCTCCATCCAGCGTAGGCTTTACCGGCTTCATATTATACTCAAGCTGCACATACTTCCAGTTGTCCGGTCCAAACCGGTGAGAGTCGCTCGCCGTATCCTGATCATAAGTTCTGTGTCCTGATTGAAACATATTGAAATCCAGCCAGGGAGCGTTGTGAAACCACTCTGAAGACATGCGGCGTCCCCTTGGATGAAATGTGATCAAATGGTCCTGATCCAGGTTATCCAACGTATGGCCTATCGCCTGCCATACAGGTTCATGGCGATCGCCTACAACATCACCACCATTGAGCCAGATGATATTGGGTTTGGGTCCAAATCTCTTAGCCAGAAACTCAGCATAGGCAGTGCCTTGTTTTACGCTAACCTCATCATTACTTACTGGTGTGCCCCATACAGGTACCAACGCCATGTAGATCCCTAACTCCAGGGCAATATCTATCCCATACTCCACATGATCCCAGTAGTCATATTGGGATGAGTCGTTTGGGTCATTCCCTTCAGTGATGTTTGGCCTGGAAGCATCACTATCGATTAATGCGGCATCTCCCTGAAAGTTGGTTACTCCGGATTCATGGAGAAGCATCACCTGAATCACATTAAACCCTTTATCTTTTCGATCCGTCAAATACTGCCTGAGCTCATCACGATTGAGTTTTTTGAACATAAGCCACCCGGTGTCACCCAGCCAAAAAAATGGCTCTCCATTCTCGTATTCAAAAAAACGACCATTTTGGCTGATTTGAATAGGCTTCCATTCTGACTCTCGGTTAGCAACATTGCATGTCAACATACCTAATGATAAGAAACTGACCAGAAGCCAGTTGATATTGAGCATAGACTTTGCTTTCACTGTTATCTTCCGTTTTTCCAACTTCTATATGTCAATCCTTCAATGTTATCCGGCTTACTGAAGAAAAGGCTGGAGATATACCCTACGCCAAACACCACCAGGTGGCTGTATACACCAAGCATGTATTTGTGATGGGTAAAGTTCCAGTCTCCCAGATCAAGTATCAACCGCTCACCATCTGAAAAAGGAAATGATGTGGATGTAAGAACCGCATAAGCAGTGAATAAAATCCCTGCAATGATTCCAATATAAGTACCAGACCTATTAGCACGGCTGCTAAAAATACCCAGCAGAAAAAGACCGGCGATACCCCCGGAAAATATGGCATAGAACTTAAAAATAATGCCTAATACTCCTTCTCCCCCTATATTAACATAGTATAGCGCCACGATGATCGATGCGATCCCCGCTATAGCCACCACAACCTTACTGATCAACAGCTGTTTTTTGGGTTCTGTATTTGGGCGAAATCTCATGTAGTAATCTTCCATAAAAATAGCCGACAAACAATTGAGGTCTGAGTCAAGACTGGAAATAGCTGCAGCCAGTAAACCGGCCAGAACCAACCCTACGACTCCTACTGGCAGTTCAGTCATGATGAAGTGAGGAAATACCGCGTCAGGCCGAATATCTGCAGGAAGAGAACCACCACCGATCTGATAAAAGGCAAACAGAGCTGTTCCGATAAACATAAAAAGCGCCCAGACGGGTACAGTCAAAAATACCCCGATCAAAGAAGCTTTGACAGCATCTTTATCAGATTTGGCCGTCAGATACCGTTGTACCACGGTCTGATCGGTACCATATTTCTGAATTGCATAAAAGACACCATTGATCGCTATAACGAAAAAGGTCAGACTTGTCCAGTCAAATGTATAGGGACCAAACCCGGTTCGATTATTTTCACCAGCTACTTCGAGTATTGCTGATAAGCCTCCGGCAGTATTACTGATAATGAGACCCAAAGTAATTATCCCCCCTGCAATTAGCACAAAGCCCTGTATCACATCCATCCAGATAACAGCTTCTATTCCCCCGATCAGGGTAATAATTATGATCATAATTCCCAGGATCCAGATCATTTCCACTGTGCCGATACCAACCATTTTAGAAAATGCCAGGGCAATGAGAAAAAACACGGTACCCATTTTGGAGAAATGGGCCAGAAAAAAGGCTAAAGAAGCGTATAACCTGGCACCAAAACCAAAACGCCGCTCAAAATATTCATAAGCGCTTATTCCGATCACTTTCCGGTATAAAGGCACCACAAACCAAATAAAGAAGATCAGCGTAATGGGCACCATTAGCCCCTGAACAAGTAGGATCCAGTTAGAGGAATAACCGCTACCCGGATAAGCCAGAAAAGTGACACTACTTATAAGGGTGGCCAGGATAGACATACCCACTGCCCAGGCAGGGATCTTTCCACTTCCTTTAAAATATTTTGTAGTATCTGTCTGTCTTTTTGCAAACCTAAAGCTGATATATATTGGAATGATCAGAGAGATGGCAATGATCACTAAGTCTACAGGGTGGATTGTCACAGCGAAAGCAGTTTTAAGATTTATTTAAACAAAGAAACCTTTCTGGGCACCAGAATATCTTCCGGCCATTTGTAGCTGCCTGGTTTCGTGGTGATATAAAAATTTCTGTTTCCAATTACTTCCATCCGGATCACTCCGGTTTCATACTCATGAACAGGTTTAAGTTTTCGGATCTTTAAAAGCTCTAGTACAATAGCTGCCGTATCTCCTCCTTCTATCAGCAGCTCATCCATCTCACAGCGAGCAGTTACTCTCCAAACGAGCTCTCCCAGAATTTGACATAGCCTCTCCGAGAGTCCTTCTTCTTTACTACCGGAATGCCGCATGGTGATATACACATTTTTTTCTTCAAATGCAGAAACGATATCGTCTGCCCAGCTCTCGATCAAACCCCGATCAAAATTTTTGTTCCGGTAGATCTCCTCCGGCATGTTCGAAAAATAGACTCCCTGGGATTCCAGCTTTTGCATAAAGTCTGCTGGTTTGGGAAACTTGGTCCCCTCTACAAAAATGTTTCTGTTACCAAAAGGAAAAGCAGCCTTCCCGGGAACAATAGCAAAATCCATAAAGCTCAGCAATGCATCAAAAAAGCCCGAAGCACCTGCGTAAAGAACCGGTTCTTTCGTAGGGGTCTTTGCCCAGGCTTCCTGATCTTCTTTACTGGTAACATCACCAGCGATTATTCCGGTATCAGGCCATGATTCTCCTGGTTTCAGGTTGACCACTTCGGATTTGCCATCGGGATTTAATATTTCAAGAACCGAGGATGAGTTGATCGGGAAGTGCACATCATCAGCAAAACCTGTTTTATTCAGGGGTACACCATCTATAAAATACTCACCATCACTGATGGTTCTGCCCAGATTGGGATTTCCAGCGATCAATAGCGTTTGCTTCAGATTAAAAACCTCCATCTGAGCCTTTATTTCGCTAAGGATATGCCCCCGCATGGCAGAGTCTATTTTCTTAAAAATGAAATCCGGTTTCAGGGTTTTAAGCTCATTTGAAATTTCTCTGATCTTGGCAATGGCATCCTGCTCCGGCATGGCTCTCGTATGAGCAACCACCACAAGCAGGTCAGCAGACTGGAGTTCCTGACTCCTGGTCTGTACCACTACTCTTAATCCATGTCTTATTCCAATACCACCAATTTCGGCAGCTCCGGTGAAGTCATCGGCTATTACAACTATCATTTCGGTATAAGTTTATTAGCATATTCAATCGCATGAACCAAAGCATCGGAACTGGCAATACCTTTACCAGCTATTTCAAAGGCCGTACCGTGGTCCACTGAGGTTCTGATAATGGGAAGCCCCAAGGTAATATTTACTCCTTTTACACTTTTCATTTTCCCTGACTTCTGGTCCCAATTAAAACCAATGACCTTAAAAGGGATATGCCCCTGGTCATGATACATTGCAACACATCCATCATACTTACCTCCATACGCCATTGCAAATAGCGTATCCGGAGGAATGGGGCCATCCACAGTAACTCCTTCATTTTGTGCCTGAAGTATAGCTGGTAGAATTTCTTCGTTATCCTCTGACCCAAACAATCCTCCGTCACTGGCATGAGGATTTAATCCCGCCACACCAATTCTGGGGTTTTCGATCTTCAGATTTTTTAATCCACTGTCAATCAAGTGAATTACTTCTAAAACACGGTCTTTTTTCACTAAATCACAAGCCTGCCGAAGAGAAACATGGGTAGAAACATGAATTACTTTAAAATTATCTTCAACAAGTAACATTGCATACTTCTTAGTACCGGTATAGTGCGCATAGATCTCTGTGTGCCCGGCAAATTTATGGCCTGCCTGATTAATGGATTCCTTATGAATTGGTCCTGTCACGGTGGCATGTACCTGTTTATGCATCGCCAGGTCAATGGCTGTAATCACAGACCGAAATGCCAGGTCGCCAGCACTCGCCGAAACCTCCCCATACCTGATTTCATCCACCCCGTCACCACCTATATCATACACGTTCATCACGCCATGCTCAAAAGTTGCCTCACTCACCTTGCTGATAGCCCTGATGGTGGTGGCTGAACCAACCAACTGTACAGCTTTTTGCATGATTTGCGGATGACCGATAACCACCGGATGACACTTGTCATACACATCATCACCTGCAAATAACTTTGCTGCTATTTCTGGCCCAATTCCCGCAGGATCACCCATTGTTACCGCCAATATTGGTTTTCTGTCACTCAACTCCGCTCTCATTTAGTCTGACAAACTTTCCATCATATTGCGAATTTGAGCTTTTAGAGAAACTTGTTCATCCTGTACTGTCTCGTATAAAGGCGGCATGGTATAAACCTCACATAAGCCAAATTCAGCCATAAGCACTTTCAGGGCTGGCAGTGAGGTATTTAATTTCCTTCCCTTTTGGTAAATCTGTGAAAGCTTGTCCGTTTCTTCCTGAAGTTTGTAAGCTTCCTGCTCATTTCCCAAAACCGCCTCGTCATATAGCATTTTATAAAGTTCGGGCACAAAATTAGCTGTACTGGGAACTATGCCATCAGCCCCTGCCAACAACGAATAAGCAGATTGGCCGGCCCAACCCAGATAAAATGCAAAGTCTTCCCGGTCCTTCCATAGCTGAATGGACTGATCAATGCGTTTTACATCACGTTCAGAATCTTTCATCCCGATGATGTTAGGATGATGACTTAGTTTCTCTGCTATGTCCAATGGAATACTCTCCCCCACCATGGCCGGCATATTATACAAAACAATGGGCGCTTCTACGTCATCTGCCAGTTTCTCAAAAAAGCGAAGCATCTCTTCAGGTGAAATGGGATAGTAAAAAGGTAAAGTAGCTACAAGGACATCTGCACCCAACTGCACGAAATCCTTACCCATTTGTATGGATTCAAAAAGACTTGTACTGGAAATGCCTGCAAAAGTCTTAATCCGTCCATTCACACATTTTACAGCACTTTTAACAAGCTCCAACTTCATAGACATAGTCAGAGAAGGAGCTTCGCCCGTAGTTCCTAAAACAAACGGCGCACAATTATTTTCAACAAACGACTCAATAATCTTCCCTACAGACGTGGTGTCAATAGAATGATCCTCCTTAAGTGGAGAAACCATGGGCACTATAACTCCTTCAAATAGTTTCATTTCCTCTAACCTGCTTTACTCCTGTGATATTGGTTCGGCCCGAAGCTTCCATCGGCGGCCATATTTTAAATATTCTCAAATGTATATCTTACTCAGTGCGGCCTGGATTATCCGGACTAAAAAGCACTTTCATATATTGCAATGGCATTTTCCAGTTTTACTTCTCGCACGTTATTTTTTAATAATCGCTGGATGAGCAAGGCATCTTCAGCCATCTCAGTCACAGAATTGTTAGGTATATTCAAGTCCGACAAACTGGACGGCATACCGCAATCCTTGATGAATTTACGAATTAACTCAATACCCTGAAAGCCTGTCTCATAGTCATTACTCAACTTCTTCCCACCCATAGCTATTGCTATCTCTGCGTACCTATCCGCTGCATTTTCTAAATTAAATTCCAACACAAATGGCAAAAGTAACGCATTACTCAGGCCATGAGCAATTTTATACTTTGTACCTAATGGATAGGCTAAAGCATGAACTGCCGCGGTATTCACAGGACCCAGGCACATCCCTCCATAGTACGCTCCAAGCGCCACATTTTCGCGAGCTTCAATATCTGTCCCATCAACTATTGTTCTTCCCAGGTTTTGGCTGATCAGTCTGATGCCTTCTAGTGCGTAGGTATCAATTACCGGATGCGAAAACTTATTAGCATAAGCTTCAATGCAATGAGTCAGCGCATCCAGGCCTGTAAAAGCTGTTACATTGGGCGGCAAACTTGTAATAAGTAATGGATCAATGTACACTTCATCTGGCATGAGCACCGCATCAATGATTCCCTTTTTTGCATTATCGGCATCATCGATCAAAATCGCATTTGGAGATGATTCGCTTCCTGCACCTGATGTGGTCGGTACGCAGATCAAAGGAATGGACCGCTTTTTGATCTGACCATTACCTACAAATGAGGCTACAGGAGATTCCTTATCAACTAAAGCTGCTACCAGTTTTGCCAGATCAAGAACACTTCCTCCCCCTACTCCTACAACGAGATCTATACTTTGCTTCATTGCTCTTTTCAAAATCTCATCAAAATCCATAAAGGAAGGCTCACCTCCATTTGTAAGGTTGCAAATGACTTCCGTTCCTTTCTTTCCCAGCTTTGAAAAAGAAGGTAAAGCCAGATCAGATACATGTGGGTCAACCAAAAGGAACACACTGCGCAGGCTACGCTCCCCTAACTCATCGATAAGGTCATCCAAACTTCCCTCTCCTATAACTAATTTACCCGGTTGATTTATTGAAATATTACGCATGTTACTTCTTGTTAATCCATAAAACTTCCGAAGGGATTTTATTCACAGGAATTACCAGGTTCCCTCCGGACACGTTTTCTTCTACAGTTCTACCCGTTTCGGCATCTATCCACACCAGATTAAATGTGCCTGGGTATCCTGTGAGATCTACATTTACAGGCTTATCACGATTTATGTAGATCACTCTCTCTCCCGTCTGCCTATTGAGAATGCAGTATTCCCCCTCCTCAGCAGATACAGGACTATACATCCTGGTACACTCAAAGAATCGTTCAGCTTCAACCTCAGGCACATTCATTAGTGATCCTCCAGCCATAAAAACTGCCCATCCAAATGCAGACGATCTATTAGTGTTATAAATAACTGCCTTATCAGGATACTGCTGCCTATACTCGCGTACTGCCTGAAAAGTGCCTTCGAAAGTCTCTTTTGGTGTTTTTGTCAATCTGGCATGCTGACGAGGCGCCAGATTCCGGCCGCCTTCAGGGGCGTAAAGCTCCATATACTCCTGTTTATTCTCGCCGTACCACCAGTACCGGACATCTATGACATCAATCAAACGTGACCTTTCAGCATCACGGAGAATGGCATCCTGTACATCTTTAGTTGTACTCAAAGCGATGAGTGGGTCATTGCCGGTTTCATCCTGCCACTGACTAATAACATCCAGCCAAAACTCAACGAAAGAAAACGGGCCGGTATACTCAGCACTTATAAACTGAATGACATTGGTATTTTCTGAGAAATTATCCAGGCACTTTCGAATGTACGCTTCATGCAATGCCCGATACTCAGGTTCGGTCACATCGTAAAACTGCTCTGCCATGAAAATGCGTTTATCCCCGGCATAGTTTACTGGTTCCGGAAATGGAGTTTCATTGATGTTATTAGCTGTTCTCCACGGGAAGTCAGCATAGTGAGCTCCGGCTTCCAGGATGTTATGCTGAAAATAATTCTGGTGATAAAGTACTACTCCGCGTTTATCCGCAAGCGTTGCGAAATCTCCTAATCGACTCCAGTACCAATGATTATACTTCGTGAGGTCGTATTTGCTTAAGCCATCCCAGGCCAGTCCTTTCCCGGAGCGTGCAAACGGCAATTCGTAAAACGGAGCCCACACTTCTCCGTTCATTCTTCTTATCCGCTCATGGTCATCCCGTCTGCGGTCATACCACAGCCCATAGTTGTGATCGAGAACACTGACGTTGTCAGCCTTCAGGTTAGCAATGGTTTCGTCCGGATCATCGGTATGCCCTTTCCCCACTCTCCCGGGTACATATCGGGTAATATGGGCACTTGCTTTATTTGCATCATAATCCCGAACATTTCCCCGCCACCACATTACTGTTTGGCAATTACCGGTTGCCAGCTGATCACCAAAGGTTAGTTTTCCATCCTGAAGCATCAAAGGATCCATAACCTCACCGGACTGATCATCCTGTACACTATGCTTTATTTTATCTACCGATTTAGCATTTGGATAACTGATCGATATTGGTGTCCTTTCACCTGCTTTGTCGATCCAGTTTTTCAATTGAACTGCGGGCTTCTCAGCTTCCATTACATACTGCTTTGCCTCCTCCAGTGTAGGACTGCTTGATGCCTCCATTGTAATTGGTAAAAGATAAGCCTGGTCTAAAGCTTCTTCGCCAAGCCTGTCAGCAAGCTGCCCATAAAACAAACTCCTTGGTTTCAGAAAACCATTAGCTTCAAACCAGTCTCCATCCCCTGAAAACTGAGACCAAACTGCGTAAGCCCAATTCATGGCTGTAGGAGGAGCAGGACAATCGATCATAGCAGCTGAGCATTGCCAGAACATACTATTTGCAGCTGTCCATCCGGCTCCCTGAGCTGCCATACCGCGATTACCAAAACGCAGGGCCTGACCATCTATATTGACAATATCAAAGAGTAAGCCTGAAGCCCAGCTATCGATAGCGCCACTGAAACTATAGGGTAGGTAACTTTTGCATTCCACAAATGCATTTGGGCCTGCAGCCATGAACCCTGCTGCAAAATCATGGTACCCGTATTCTGCATAAAGTCGCTGAAAAAGACACTGTTGTCCTTCCGTATAAAAGGTGTACCTACGCTGTCCTCCGATTTCCGATACCGGGTTTAAGGATTTGCAATCTTCTACCGTAACCCTGCTGCCCGTATTCCAAATAGCCACCGCTGAGCCGGCAAAGTGCTCAAAAGTGACCTGGCGGACCCAGCCGTCCCGGATACTTTCCATGGTGATCGCCATCCACCGGTGTTGCTCGTCTTTCGGGTTTTCATTGTCATAAGAAGAAACCAGCCGAATATTTTCAACCCCTACATTTGTGATCCTTCCGGGCCACGATACTTTCTCTATTTTTCCACCACCATAGCGCTGATCCAGAGAGGTGGTAATGGGCGCGTCAAGGGTAATCAGATCTCCACTGATAGCTACAATGGTCCGGTTCCAGGTGATATCACGCTCTCCCGGCTTCCATCCAATATAACTGGTCTCACCTCCGAAATCATGCATTTGTATCGCTGTGATCCATTCATTGGTGCTGGGCCTTGTTATGAGCACCTCATCTCCCACCTTATATGCTTTGGGATCACTTACTCTGATTTGCCCAGAACCAACCGGCACGTATTCATCAGTGATCTGAGTAGTACCAGAAACCTGCATATCATCCTCACCGAAAATGCGAATAAGTGTTGTTCGGCTCATTCCTTCCCCCACTAAAACGGTACCTTCTCCTGACATTCCGCTACCTCTCAATACAACCCCCGAAGCAGCTATTTCCAATCCGCCGGATAGTGTGAATGTGCCGGGCTCCAGTAAAACAGCCCCTCTGAATCCTGCTTCATTTAGAGGCAGCGAACTTACATAATCAATAGCCTTTTGAATTCTGCCCGTCTGATCACCGGCAAGGTGCGAAACCACCACTTTGACAGGAACGTCAGGTATAGGTTCATTAGAGGACTTATACCCCGCTAATGAAAAGTCAGGTAATCGATTACCAAGGGAATCCTCAGAATAAACCAGCCGTCCATTATTTAGAGAAACAGCAGGAAATCCTTTTTTCTGGCTTAGAACATGGATAAAAGATATGGCAAAACAGAAAATAAGAGCCACTCTCAAGGGAGATAACTTCCATCCCTCCTTGGGGGGAGACACCCCCCTTACCCCCCTCAAGGGGGGATTCGGTTTATGTAGCCTATTTAATCTCACTTTTGGTAAAAGTCATTTAAATTCGTTGTAAGCGTGAAACTTTAATCGTACAGTTTGCTTTGAATTAATGATGAAAACATTTAGTATTCCCGAACAACTTGAACTGGCCATTGAACTTGCAGAAGCAGGCGTAGATGCTGAAACCATAAGTAAACTCTCACGCCTTGAAAAAGAAGTTTTTGAAACTTTTTGAATATCACTCTGCTTGTTCATTCAACCTATTACTAATTAACCAAAGTATCTTTATTATTCGCCAGATCTGTCCAATCGATCTTCGTCTTCGGGTCAATATTGTAGATGTACATTTCAATATTAGTGTACCCATCACCATTCAGATCACCAGTAGCATCAGTGGCATCATTCGGGTCTAATCCTACTTTCTTTTCATAGTCGTCAGGCATACCATCACTGTCGCTATCTTTGTAAGGCTTTCCTTTATACTCCGGGTAACCTCCCACCTGTGCTATGTCCGTGATGATCCCCATTTTGTATGAATCCTTTGGAAGCCGCCGGTACTTGAATTGATAAAAATCATCGGGATCCAATCCTTTGACGTATCCTACTTCGCCTGTCTTTACCTGCTTTACAATTCGCTGGTCTACCTGATCCCTTACCGGAAGTGTTGCTCCGGCATTTTCCAGGACGAAGTTGTACGCTTCCTGTGCAGGAACAATATTCACCGGAGCCATTGGGAATGGTTTGTGCCAACGAATTTCCTCCTTGTATTTACCCGCATCTTCAAGTAACACTTCCTGATATGGGTTTTCAGGATCAGGCGTCCCTTCCACCTGGACTCCACCAGCCCAATTGTCCTGGGTGACCTTCTCATTCCCTTCCATGATATTACCATTCACAAAGGCACGGCCAAAGACTTTATGCCCCAGATCACTCCTGCCAGACTCGGGTTTCAGGAACCTATGGCCCACCGGATCGTCCGTAGGCGTTACCGGACCAGGTTTAAAGTAATTATTGATGATGTTAAACTTAGCCGTATAATCCCCGCCATCCACAGACCGGTGCTTCCAGTTATACACTACATTATTAGTGAAATTGAAGATGCCATTCCAGCCAATAGATGGATTTCGGCCGGTATTATTGGCCCAAAGATTTCTGTGGAAGGAGCAGTTTTCGCCCCCAAGCGTACTGCCAAATGAATGGTTATAAGTATCCAGAGCTTCCGCAAAAATGCTGTTTTGTATGGTTATATTGACCGTAGGCAGTTTGAGACGTTTACCGGTTCCATCATTCCACATGTGCCGGTACATCGACATATTTTCATCGAGCCCCCAGCTGGCAGATACATGATCAATCATAATATTTCCAACAGGGTGACCACCAATGGCATCATCTCTTCGACCTACAAACGTTTCGCCCCTTCTAAACTTCATATGCCGAATAACCACATCGTGGGTATTGATCCATACTGATTCTCCGGCCACACAAACCCCATCTCCCGGAGCGGTATTACCAGCTATAGTGATGTATGGAGCATCTATGATCAATGGCTTTTCCAGTTTGATAATCCCTGCCACATTAAACACTACGATACGTGCTCCTCCTTGCAAACATGCTTCCCTCAATGTGCCGGGTCCGCTATCTTCCAGACTGGTAACCACGATTACCCGGCCACCACGGCCACCAAAAGAATACATGCCCCCACCCTGAGCACCGGGAAATGCCGGAATATCAGCTTGTGGAAGATCTGTAGGACGTGCGGCCCATGGTATATACGGCTTACCCTCCTTGGCTTCTTTCTCAATTACAGGAAGCGCTTTTTTCCAGGCTTCAGCGGCTTCTTCTTCTGCCAACCTAATAAGTTCCTGTCCTTTCTTTTTGTCTTCTTCAGAAACATCCGGGTACTGAGCAAATGCTCCCAGACTGAAGAAGAATATGATTATTGGTAATAATGACTTTCGATTTCTCATTTATTCCTCAACGTTTATTTTATTGATAAATCCTCTTCAAATTTGAGGCGTGAATCCTTCTAAAGTATCATGTACTATAAGGCTATCTTGCGGATCATAACTTCTCCTGACTGTTTTTGTATCCTGATCAGGTAGAGGCCTTGTTTTAAATAATCCAGGCTCATCCGTTCTGCATTTAATTTTCTTTTCAACAGGATGCCTTGAAGGCTGTAAACCTCCAAGTCTATTCTTTCAGTCGCCTCTATTATGCCGTTGTAATACCTGAAGCCAAATTCTCCTTCGACCGAAAGGACAATCAGACCTGCCACAGTTACACTTTCGGATAACATACCGATACCTCCGAAGGAATTGATAGCTGCTACCTGGTATGAATCTCCATTTACGGCAGTCGTATCAGTAAAAGAGGTGGACCCGGAGAAAGCAAAAACCTGCTCATTCTTAAGAATAGCATACCCCAAAGCGCCAGTCACAGCACTCCATGTCAATTTAAACTCCTGCATGTTTTCCGTATCCTGAGTTACTCCTGTGGGTTTCTCCAATGATGAAGTCACACTTAAAGGGTCCCAGCCATTCAGGAAGTAATCCAGATTGTAATAGTTTTCAGCCTGGTTGTTTGTAAGCTGAGTGCTCCAGCTCACTCTTCCGGAAACATCCACCGGATTGCCTTCCGGATCCATACTGTTATACTCCCCAAAAAAGCCGGTCAGGTGATTGTCATTGTCCCAATCAGACCACCCCTCAGGACGGATATGATCGCCAAGGGTGCAGCTTATGTACACCGAAGAAGCATTTGGCTGCCAGGGCCGCCCCAGGTAGTAGGAGTTATTGCCTACTCCCCCGGCAGCTGTAATCTGGCTGTTTAAGAATAGTAATCCGTGGTAAAAATCTCCTCCATCGACTTGCGTAATAAGCTTGGTATCAGCCGGTGCGGTAATATACTGGCCGCCATTCAGACAATGGATCTGACAGTTATCCATTACCGTGGTGGCCTCCCCAAAAATGAAGTCTGTTGCACCTTCTATATAGCAATTCACCAGGTACTGCATACCTTGCCGCGCATAATAAGTGTCCTGAAAACCCAGGAACCGACAGCTTTTGAAAACCTGCTGACTTCCGGTAGTGCTTACCGCTACAGCCTGACCTACATCGCCAGCAGTATTTTCAAAAGTGATATTTTCAGCGTAGAAATAATCGCCACTCACCTCAAATGTATAGGAGTTGCTTGTGGTGTGGCCGTCTGAATCCCCACTGTAATCATCCCAGCTCACTATCACCTCGTCAGCACCAGCACCTACCAGGCTAACATTATCCTTAAATATGGAAATCTTTTCAGTGTAGTTTCCCGGTTTAACATAAAACAGAAATCTCCCTGAACTATTGGACCGCTGACGGTCCACCGCATCCTGTATTGAAGTATAATTGCCACTGCCATCAGCGGCAATTACTGCATCAAAAACCTGAGCCCAAGCTCCTGAGATATTTAAAAGGAGGTAAAAAACATAAAATAAAACAGGGCGCCGCATCACTTTATTCTGGTCTTACGTTTCACCATCTGTCCATTCACAAATCTTACCTGCAGCACATAAATTCCCGGTTGGATGTTGGTCAGGTCAACAAAGCTTTCTGACAGTGCCGCCTCATCTAAAGAGCTGATTTTCTTACCAGCCAGATCGCGAACAACCACAGACTCTATTTCTGTGGGGCTGCTGAAGTGAATTAGCCCCGAGCTGGGATTGGGAAATAGCCTGAACCTTTCTGGTTCTCCTCCCAAAATAACAGGTTCCACGCCTGTAATACCATCAATTCCATTTAGGTATATTTCCAGGTTAGAATATCCGCTCTCAGTAATTGTTTTACCATCTTCCGGATCATTTGGGTCCAATCCGTTTTCTAATTCATAGGCATCGGGCATGCCATCCACATCAGAGTCAGGTAATGCACCAAGCGTATCGTATTCCGGCCAGCCGCCAACTTCAGATTGCGAGTCAATTCTTCCAGTGCCCTGGACTTCAACTGTACCATTTACTTCACCCACTATTCTTTCGTCAACATCATCTCTTACAGGTAGAGTGGCACCCGCACTTTCCAGTACCAAATCCCTTGCTTCAACAGCACTTTGGGTAGTGACCGGTGATACCTCATACTCAACTTCTGATCGAATATTGTCGGCTGAGCCAATTTCTGAAATTATACCTACGCCTAGCCAATTATCCTCATTCATGCCTCCGGTAATACCTTCCATATAATTTCCACTGAAGTACCAGCCTGCATATCCGGTCGCAGGTACATTCTCCCTTTTATAGGAAGGCCTGGCGAACAACAGGTTGGAGGATGTCATTTTTCCTGGTTTATAGTAATTATTGATGAAGTTTGTCTCACATCTACCTTCTTCAATAGCCTCCTCTCCACCATAAATGGCACCTTCAGACCCCCAATTAAATATTACATTGTTTCGAACATCCAACAAGGCAATTGTATCATTGGATTGACTACCGTTAATCCGCGGCGATCTGCTGTTGTTATGAGCCAAAAGGTTGTGGTGATAAGAGGCATATTGACCTCCCCACTGAGCAGCATACCCCCTGGCGCCTTTTTTATGGATGGACTCGTATAATCCCTCACTCAATATACACCACTGAACAGTTGTATATTTATTATCGTAAAACCCCATAACCTCTTCAATGGCCCAACTCATTGAACAATGATCAATAATGATATTTTTTGAGTTTTCAAACCTCAACGCCGAAGCCTCAGCACCTCCCGTATCTCCGGGCCTGAACCTCATATACCTTATTATTACATTTTCACTTCCACCCAGGTTCACCGTGTGATTTTTAATGCAAATGCCCTCTCCTGGGGCGGTCTGTCCGGCAATGGTCATGTTAGACCTGCTTGCCCGTAGTTCACCTGAGAGCTCAATAATCCCGGAAACTCTGAACACAATGGTAATGGGATCAGTGCCTGGTGTTTCCAGAGCGGCACGGAAACTTCCTGGTTCCGTAGCGCCAAATCTGTTTTTATCCAGCAAATTAACTACCTCTATCACCTTTCCGCCACGGCCTCCCGTGGCATGTTTACCATACCCTTCTGCTCCCGGAAATGCAATGGTCTGTGCATTAAGATTCATAAAATACAAAGCGGAGATTCCTATTGACAGAAGTAATTTTTTAAACATGGATCTTGTCTTTTACTGTTCGCTATAAAAACACAATACCACCTCAAAAGAGGTAGTATTGTGCACTTTAGTGTTATTGAAAAAAGGAGTTACTGTTTTATAAATTTGAAAGACTTAACCCCTTCGTTTGATTCAAATTTTAACAGATAGTAACCGGCCTCCAACGTGGAAATATTGATACCGGTTTGACCATCTATCTCTCTTTCGAAGATCAGCTGACCTGAAAGGTTCAGTATTCTGGCCTTCACTGGCCGATCAACTTTCAGGTAGATGAAATCCCGTGATGGGTTCGGATATAACAGAGCCGAATTGTCAACATCTGCTGCCAACGGAACAGCCACGGTAATGGTAATCGAACCTGTTACACCAGATCCGTCTGCTGCTGTTGCTGTGGCCACTACTGTACCTGAAGAAACAGCTGTCAATAAACCAGCCGCATCAATCGTAGCTACTGATTCATCATCCACACTCCATGTTACTTCTTTATTGAAAGCTTCATCAGGAGTGATTGTTGCCGTCAGCTGTAGTGTTTCTCCTCTCATGATCTCGGTAATATCACCTGCTGCTGATACTGCAATTTCAGAAACAGGCAGCGTGATATCCAATTCAAAAGTGCCTGTAACACCGGATCCGTCATATGCTGTAGCTGTAACGGTAACCGTACCGGTATCCAGGGCAGTCAACAGACCTGCGTCATCGATCGTAGCTAATGTATCTCCACTTACACTCCAGAGAACCGAGTCTTCAACTGCATCTTCCGGACCAACAGTTGCGGAGAACTGCAAAGTACCACCTGCAGCTACATTGGTTACATCTCCTTCCGATGATACTTCTATGCTGGTAACTGCCTGTACGATATTCAATGCAACTGTGCTGCTCAGGTCAGAACCATCATTGGTGGTAGCTGTGATTTCAACTCCACCTACGGCAGACGCATGGAACCACGCTACATCAAGATCTGAAACCTCAATGGTACCTGTAGAGTCTGTGCTCAGTGTCCAGGTCAGTGATCTGTCTGAAGCTCCTGCTGGAAGTACCTGTGCAGTTATCCTTGCAGTACCCGCACTATTGATTTCACTGGATTCAGCAAACAGCTCTAGTGAAGTGACTTGGATCACTTTTTCCTGGATGTCTATGGTTAACTCATCAGACAGACCAGGATCGGAATCAGATACAACTTTCACTTTTACCTGACCTTCAGCAACTGCAATAAACTTATTACCATCTTCTAGTAGAGCACTACCTGAAGTTCCGTTCACACCGTTTTCAATGCTCCAGGTTATAGCTGCCTGGTTGGTTTCAGCTTCCAGGTTAATTACATCTCCTTCAAACACATCTTTAGATGGCGCAACTATATTAAGTGTCGGCGTGGCATCAAGTAACCATCTAGGATCGCCAATAGCACCGCCATCTGTAGCTGCGGTTGCCAGGTCAGCATTTAAAGTGTTCAATGTATACAGACCTACGTATTGCGGATCTGCTGTAGAAATGTTACTGGTGGTAACATTGGCCTGAGCCTCTGCTGTAGACAGGTTATAAATTCCTCCATCCCGAGAACTTTCAAAGTCGTGGAAAACACTATTAGACAGCGTGAACGTACCTGCAGTTTCACTTATTCTGAACGGACGACTGTTTACAGTATCCAATACCGTACTCACAATGTTGTTAGTGAAATCCAGAGTCACTGAACCATCTGTTCCATCGTTCATCTGAATGAATACATCACTGATAACATTATTAAAGGAGTTATGGTCGATGGTCACGTTCTGAGCAACTGTACCAAATGCGCTTGTTCCATCATTGTTATTGTAAAGGTTTTTCACAAATCCTTTCACATTGACAAATGATGAGTTGGTTATAGTAAGCTGCTCTACTACATTCAATCGAGGATCAATCACAAAGTCTCCAACCATGTCATGGAAGTAAACACTGTCCAGGGTTACCGTTTCATAATAGGAACCGGTATTCTTAAATAGCTGTACACCTCCATTAAAGTCCCATGCTTCAACATTTTTAATGGTGATATCGGTCCAGTTCTGCCAGCCTCCCTGATCAAACCTTAAGAGGTATGGAGCAGCACCATTATCCTCCGGATTCAAACCGTCGAAGTTGATCCCTACAATGGAAATAGCAATAGAGTCTTCTTTTGCTCGGAATCCATTATCATCCATCCGCACTAAAGGACGGCTTGATAAATTGGGGTCTCCCATGATGGTTACTTCCTGATAAATATCTATGGTACCTGACACAATATATTCAGGCTGTGTGAGCAATATGGTATCGCCAGGATTCCAAAGCGAGATATTTTCAATGAAAGATTCAAGATCAAAAACATTGTTTTTATCCTGGATCCAACGTGGGTCTCCTATCGCACCACCATCTGTAGCAGCAGTATTTATGCTTTGATTTGAGAAGTAAAACTCATTCTCTCCTGCATACCCTGGATTGTCAAATGATATGGCCGTAGTGTCTATGTTAGCCTGCATTGCCGCAGTATCCAAATTGAAACCGCCAAGTCTTGCCGTCTCAAAATCATGGAACACACTGTTACTTAAAGTAAATGTTCCGGCATCAGGGTTGATCCTGAATGGTCGGCTATTATCCGGATCCAGCAATCCGCTGGCTATGTTATTCGTGTAGTTCAGGGTTATTGACCCATCCGTACCGTCATTCATCTGGATAAATGCATCACTCGGCACATTATAGAAAGTGTTGTGATCGATAACTACATTCTGAGCTACCGTACCAAATGCACTTGTACCGTCATTGTTGTTATACAGGTTTTTCACAAACCCTTTTACTCTTGCAAAGGTGGAATTGGTAATGGTCAACTCCTCTACAACATTCAATCTTGGATCTACTGCATAATCAGATACCATATCATGGAAGTATACATTGTTTAATGTTACTGTCTCATAATAAGATCCTGTATTCTTATACAGTTGCACTCCACCGTTGAAGTCCCAGGCCTCTACATCCTGGATCAAAATGTCTGTCCAGTTTTGCCAGCCTGACTGATCAAATCTTAATAGATAAGGAGCAGGACCATCATCTTCCGGATTTAAACCGTCAAAGTTGATCCCAACAATAGAAATAGCAATCGAATCTTCCTTCGCACGGAATCCATTATCATACATATGGACTAGTGGTGGATCGGATAAATTAGGGTCTCCCATAATGACCACCTCCTGATATATATCGATAGTACCGGTTACTGTATACTCTGGCTTGGTAAGTAAAATGGTATCTCCAGGTGACCATAAGGTAATATCCTCAATGAACGCCTCAAGATTAATCTCAGCCAGTTCAGTTGATTCTATCCATTCAGGGTCTCCTATTGAGCCGCCATCAGTAGCATGACTATATACAGCAAGGGCTGTCGGTGTCAAATCAGATGGTGTGTTTTCATAGCCAGGGTCACTATCTAAAATATCCGTAAAAGTCACATTAGCCTGTAACGAAGCAGTGTCTATGTTAAACCCTCCGAGTCTTGCAGTCTCAAAATCATGGAAGACACTGTTGCTGAAGGTAAATGTTCCGGCATCAGGATTGATCCTGAATGGTCGGCTATTATCCGGATCCAGCAATCCGCTGGCTATGTTATTCGTGTAGTTCAGGGTTATTGACCCATCCGTACCGTCATTCATCTGGATAAATGCATCACTCGGCACATTATAGAAAGTGTTGTGATCGATAACTACATTCTGAGCTACCGTACCAAATGCACTTGTACCGTCATTGTTGTTATACAGGTTTTTCACAAACCCTTTTACTCTTGCAAAGGTGGAATTGGTAATGGTAAGCTCCTCTACAACATTCAAACGAGGATCAACAGCAAAATCTGATACCATATCATGGAAGTACACATTGTTTAGCGTTACTGTCTCATAATAGCTGCCTGTGTTTTTGTACAACTGTACTCCTCCGTTAAAGTCCCAGGCTTCCACATCCTCTATCAGGATGTCTGTCCAGTTTTGCCAGCCTGACTGGTCAAATCTCAGCACGTATGGAGCTGTGCCTCCGTCTTCAGGATTAAGACCATCTAAGTTGATTCCTTTAATGGTTATGGCTATCGAATCTTCTTTTGCCCGGAACCCATTGTCATACATATGAACCACCGGACGATTCGGTAAGGTAGGGTCTCCCATGATGGTTATCTCCTGGAAAATATCAATAGTGCCAGTTACAAAGTACTCTGGCTTTGTAAGTAAAATGGTATCACCAGGTGACCAAAGAGAAATATCCTCGATGAAACCTTCCAGGTCCAGCACATTATCAGCAGACTGGATCCATCTTGGATCACCGATTGCTCCTCCATCATCTCCTGCCGTTAATACCTCAGAATTTGTAGGGTAAAGGTTAAAAGGATATTCTGATCCCCCACCAAACCCCGGATCACTTTCCAGGATACTTGTAAACGTCGCATTAGCCTGTAAGGAAGCGGTGTCTATATTAAACCCTCCTAACCTGCTGGTTTCAAAACTATGAAAGACACTGTTACTAAATGTGAACGTACCAGCATCAGGATTAATCCTGAACGGCCTGCTATTATCCGGATCCAGAAGCGTACTGGCTATGTTATTGGTATAAGTCAGTGTTACAGACCCGTCCGTACCATCATTCATTTGAATAAAGGCATCACTTGGTGTGAGGTAAAAAGAGTTATGGTCAATAACTACATTCTGAGCCACTGTACCAAAAGCACTTGTGCCATCATTATTGTTATACAGGTTTTTTACAAATCCTTTTACATTGGCAAAAGTGGAGTTAGTAATGGTCAATTCTTCCACTACATTTAACCGGGGGTCAACGGCGAAATCAGAGACCATATCATGGAAATAAACTCTATTTAGAGTCACTGTCTCATAATAAGTGCCAGTATTTTTATACAACTGCACCCCTCCATTGAAGTCCCATGCTTCCACATCCTCTATCAGAATGTCATGATAGTTATACCAACCGGCCTGGTCGAACCTAAGTACATAAGGAGCTGTCTTGTTTTCCTCGGGATTATACCCGTCTAAATTGATTCCTTTAATGGTAATACTGATCGAATCCTCCTTGGCACGGAATCCATTATCATACATGGTTAGCACCGGACGACTTCCCAGGGAAGGATCACCGATAATGGTTACCTCCTGAAAGAGGTCGATGGTTCCACGTACTTCGTATTCCTGATCTATCAACATGATGATATCTCCAGGATCCCACAGGGAAACATCTTCTATAAATGTCTCCAAATACAGCGTATCAGACACCGTATTTGGTACCCTATGAACTGTTTGAGCGCCTGCACTCCAAATTATTGAAGTAAAAAGCACACAGATCAAAATAAAATGTAAAAATTTGTGTTTCATGACTAATAGGTTTATTTGTCTCAAAGACCACCTTTTGAGGAGCTTGTAGGGAGCTACTCATCAGGTGGTTTTTCTTTTTATAGGTATTTTTATTTGATATAGAGCTTTTTAGAATAGCCTTCAGCTGTTTTCACCACGTAAAGTCCCTTACAGGGTATTCCAACTCGTTTTCCCTCACCCACTAAAATTCCCGAAAGGTTGTAGACATAAAGGGATTTGGTATCCTTTGCTATAAACTCTCCCTGCCGGATGATAAATGGAGCATTTTTGAGTCCGTCTCCGATAGCAAGAACATCTTCAGGTTCTTCTTTTTCTACTACTGTTTGTGCTTCGATGGTAACTTCCCAGATATTGATCCGCTGACCATCCGGGTGCCTGTCTATCTTTTCAATATACGGAATGGGAAGAAATCTCAACATGGTTGAGTCCGCTGTTTTGGAACCATCCACTATAGCCTGAAAGTCTTCATTTCCGTCTCCATCGGTAAATGAAGCAACATCCCCTGCCTGATCCAAAATAATGTGCTCTACCCATGCTACACCTTCCAAATTATCTATATACTCCCATGTTTCACCACCATCAAAGGATGCTTCTATCATCAAAACTATTTCTCTACTTCCTTCCTGTCTGGAAATATCGGTTGTAGACTTAACCGTAAGGGATTTCAGGTTGCTGAACGAGGGACTTATCAGGTAGCCATAATGGGCTGTATCAGTTCCAAAATACTTATGCTTCCCAAGGCGAAGGAAATCTTCAGTGGCTGTATCCCATCCTTCGGGATGGTCCTCATGATACTTATCAGCACTGCCTACGCATGTTTGCTCTTGATTGACTCCATCACCTCCGCAATCGTGAAAAATAATGGCCTCTCCATATTCCCATCCATGCTGCACGCCAACCTCCCAATGGTCCGAATCACCATAGGCGTCATCACATCCTCCAAAATGTAATGGATCTGGCCCACAATCATCAATCTGTTTGGTAACCCCTAGTTCATAATAGCCTTCCGGATCAGGTGTAAATGTTCCGGGATCCATTACCAGCGTGGTATCTGTCTGAGCTACCAGCGTGAAGCTAATCAGGTAACCTGCGAGCAACACCCAGTATTTGTTAAGTAAATTTCTCATAATCATCTTCATTCTATCTTATGGTTTCAAAAATCACTCGGCCAGTGGATCAAAAGTTCCTTCCGGCCAGTTCATTGTTTGTTCAAGATTGTCGTTTCTTACCGTGGCATTAGTCGGTAGATAATAGAAGTTGTATTTCGGTTGCAGGAAATTGATATCATTGGACTCAACATCGAATACCTCATAATTAAAGTAAGTATCCAATGCCTCCGGATTGTCCCAGCTAACCGTATCCCTAACAGTCTCTTCGAAGAAGTCAAATGCCACTTCTCCCCTGGTTCTTATGACATTGCCCTCACCATCTGTTTCTTCTGTTATGGAAGGATCCACTACCGTATAGATGTATGTGGTATCCAGCCTGGTAGTGATACCGGTTCGTCTGGAGCCATTCAGCCCCTCGCCAGATGTGCCGTCAATACCATTCACAAACAAATTCCTTCTTCTCAGGTCAAAATGTCTCTTGTTTTCAAATGAAAGTTCAATTCGGCGCTCATTCAGAATGGTCTCTCTCAACTGGACCTTGCCCGTAGCAGAAATACCATAGTCACCACTGCCTACTTCAATACCCGCGCGCTCCCTGATCTGATAAAGCAGCTCCAATGCCTCAGCAGTTTGCCCCACTTCATTGGCACACTCTGCCAGGTTCAGTAATACTTCAGCATATCTGATCTCAATCCAGTCCGTAGGTGTTTGAGCTGACTCAGTACTGGTCAATGTTGTATTTACATGCTTTCGTAAATAAAATCCTGTGTATGGCAGAACGCCTGATTCCTGGGCATTGTCTTCATAAGTCCATTGCCTGTTGCCACTTCTGCCATTAAAGCTCCATTCCGTCCCATTATACCCGACTGTTGAATAAAACCTGGGATCGCGGTCCCGCCAGTAAAGCATAGGATCATAATCAGAGCTTGCATCTATAGGGGTGCCATCCTTCATGGGAAAAGCTTTTACAAAATCCCATGTGGGTGTGCCAAAGAGTGTTGGTGAGTTAGCCACAGAAGCTGGCCTTACACTGTTTTCATATCCATGAGTCTTACTGGTTCCCTCTGAGTATTTTACAATCATGATGGCCTCCTCATTATCCTCGGCAAGGAAGATATCTTCAAAGTTTGGATACAAAGCATATCCAGCCGCATCAGCTATTTCTTTTGCTTCTTTATTGGCGGTATAGGCCCTTTGCCATCGGGCATCAATCCCATCCGCACTATTCAAACCATTGGGGTCAAACTGGGGACTGGCCCAAAAAAGAAGGACTCTGCCCTTAAGGGCTGCCGCTGCAGCAGTTGTGATACGACCATATACCATACTCTTACCTTCCAGCATTTCTGTGGCCAGATCGAGATCTGACACGATAAAGTCTATGCACTCGGCAGTCGAAGAACGAGCTAATGAGTTTACTTCCAGTCCTTCATTAATATCAAGGATATCCTCAACAATGGGCACCCCGCCATAGTGCAGGACCAAATCCCAATACAGAAACGCCCTCAGAAAGTGAGCCTGACCGAGCAACTCTTCTTTTTCCGCTTCCGTTAAGGGGCTTTCCTGTACCCCGTCCATAAATACGATCAGATTCCTGATATATCCAAAAGTGGTATATGAATAATTACCGGGTGTATTGTCAGAACCTGCTACTGGATCTATAAGCGTACCAGCCATATAACCACCTGCATCACCCGGCCCCAAACGATCTCCGGGAGCATCTGTTGTTAATACGACATTTAGTACCCCATCAAATCCTGGTAGGATGTATTCATAGATCTTGTTCAGGTATAGCTCCGCAAGAGCTTTATCCTCAAAGAGTGTTTCACCATCTATTGCCGTCTGATCTTCCGTATCTAACACGGCGTTACAATTGCTAAGCACAATGGAAACACTCACCAAAAACACATATTTCTTAACCAATTTCATTGCTCTCATCAAAATGAAAAGTTTGTACCTAAATTAATCTTTCTTACTAGTGGATAGTCATAAGCGCGCGAAACCGCCGGGTCTTTGTAATCAAACGGACTTATGATGGTGTATACATTATCTGCTGAAACAAACAGGCGCCATGAGTTCAGCTTTAGTCTTTTCGTCAGTCTGGCAGGCATCGCGTAAGAAAGGTTAACAAAATTTAACCGCAGTGTATGACCGTCCCTCATCCAAAAAGTGGAGTGCTCACCGGCATTGCCCCACTCATGGGGTCGGGGCATCGATGCATCAGGGTTGTCTTCTGTCCAGTAATCACCCCACCAGGTAAATACGTTTGACGTAAGACTTGCCGCCGACTGCTCATCCTTGTTGATAAAATCCTTGTGCCCAAATACACCTCCAAAGGAGAAGGAAGCTTTCAGTCCTTTCCAGGTAGTAGAAAGCGTGAAGCCATAGCTGTAAGGAGGAGTGGTGTATTCGGCAATAATGGTTCTGTCATTCCCATCCAGCACACCATCGGGTTCCCTGCTGTAATTTGGTCCCCCAATGTCTTCATAATAGATCATCCCTTTTTCAATGGGAACGCCGTTGATCGTTCCATCACCATTTTGGTACATGTTTTTTACCATCTCCACATCTTCATCGGTACGTATGATACCCAATGCTACATATCCGGGTTGGTTGCTATCATCATGCTTGAGCTGATCAACCCAGGTTCCTAATACGGCAGGGTTTTGGTACAATTGCAATGGTCTACTTCTTCGCTTGGACAAATTGGCATCCAGTGAGTATTTCCAGTCACTTGTGATGTCATCTGACCAACCCAGGGAAAACTCCTGCCCGGTAGAGAATGAAACCCGGTAGTTCTCATGAGGTGGCTTGGAGTTTCCTATCACCATTGGATAGGTATTGTTCCGGTCAAAGCCGTCGTAGGTCTTGTTATAATAGTACTCAAAAGTCAGGGACAATCTGTGGTCCAGCGCCCGTAGGTCTACTCCCAGATTGTTGTTCCATACCTTGGCCCAGGTACGGCTAGGTATCGTGAATCCATTTTGTCTCGCTTCTACAGTACTGCTTACTGTTCCATCACCAGTTCCAAAAATAGGGCCGGAAGGCTCCCCTTCAGGAATAAATGCTACCCGGTGCTCATAGGGTCGTGTATTATCATTTCCCAGAATACCTGTGGATGCTCTGATCTTGAAGAAATTCATAAATGGCAAAGCATCAGAAAAGAATGACTCCTCACTCAAAGCCCACCCTGCTGAAACGGTTGGGAAAAACCCGAAACGCTCAGACTCTGCAAATTTGCTTGATGCCTCCCCGCGGAAAGCGGATTCAAACAAATACTTATTCTTATAGTCATAATTAAGCCTTCCTATGACACCCCACCGGCCGATCTGATGATACAGGCCTCTTGGCACAGCCGTACCATTGAAAGCCCACACATAGGGATACCCTCTCACCACTCCCCCGGTCTGGGTAAAGGCCATGTCCCTGTCATGACCGTCTGACTGCTCATATACCGCCAATACATTGAATGTGTGTCCACCAAACGTGTTGGTGTAATTAGCCGAGGCATTCAACTGATAGTTGACACCTCTCCTCCAGCTTTCCTGTAAACCTTCTGAGTTGTTAATTAGGAAGGTGGTACCGGTGAGTTCATCTTCAAAGAGTAATTTATTTCTGCTGCTTCCTGCCAGTACCTCCTGCTCGTAAACTTCATAGTTCTGATTATACCTGGTGCCTGAGGAGGTATTGATATTGTAAGAAAACTGGGTGCTCAACTTCAGGCCTTTCACAAAAGGAACCTCATAATCGAGTTTGGGAAGAATATTCAGATTATTACTAAGGCTGGTGCGGTGGCTTCCCGATTCCAGCAGCCCGTAAGGATTCCAGGATGAACCGACCTGAACCGGCTTTCCGTCAACAACGGGGTCGAGCCATTTAGGCGCTGTAAGCGGTCGTTTGTACCAATCACGTAAAACACCTTCTCCTACGTTTCCGCTTCCCGGATCATAGCTTGGATTTTTTCTTGTGCCTTCAGAGAAGCTGACCCCAAGACTAAAAGTAAGATCAGACGATATATCAGCCTCGATATTAGACCTTAAACCAAACCTTTTGAACCACAGGTTATCATAGTTTCCTGATTCATAGTAGTAGTTACCACCAAAAAAGTATCTGATGGTTTCAGAACCACCGGATACATTGAGAACATGCCGATTGGTCACTGCGCTTTTGAACAACCCGTCTAACCAGTCATAGTCTCTTGACCGGATCTCTTCCAGCTCCGCATCTGTAAACAGGTCACTTGGTCTTGGCGGGCGTCCACCAGGCAGCGTTCCTTTTATTTCTGCAATTTCATTGAGCATCAAAGCATGCTCATAACCGCTTAGTGTTTCAGGTATCCGGGTTGGTTGCCCAATGCCCGTAGAGCCAGAGTAGTTAAACCTGGGCTTTCCTTCCTTTCCTCTTTTGGTTTTAACCAAAACAACGCCTCCGGCAGCCCGGGCTCCATATACGGCTGCAGCTGCATCCTTAAGAATGGAGATGCTTTCAATCTCACTCGCGTCCAGCCGGTTAAAGACTTCCGCCCCTGAAGGACCAGTCCCATCCTGCTCACTCACATAGATAACTCCATCTATCACATAAAGTACTTGTCTTGAGATTGGGCCTGAAGCGGATTCATCCCTGATCACAAGCTCTGAAGGAGTTCCAGGAATGCCCGTACCATTGCGGTTAACCTGCACACCGGCAAGTTTCCCGACCAATGTCTGACTCAAATTACTTGTAGGAATATCCTCCAGCTCTTCCGGCTTTATAGTGGTAATAGCCCCAGTAAGATTCGCTTTCTTCTGCTCTCCATAACCTACCACCACTACTTCTTCAAGACTCTGAATATCAAGTTCCAACTCCACATTGATTGTAGTCCTTCCGCTTACTAATTGCTCCTGCTTCACATAGCCCACAAACGAGTATGCCAACGTATCATTTTCTCCTGCAGTAAGCGAATAATTACCATCTACATCAGATATGGTACCGGTAGTTGTTCCTTTTACAAAGATTGTTACGCCCGGAAGCCCTTCTTTGCTATCAGAACCGGTTACTTTTCCGGTTACTTTCATTGACTCCTGAGCCCACACCTGACTGAAGCCAGTCAAAAAGATCACCAACAATAAAACAGAAAACCTTTTCTTATAATGACCATACTTTTCTGCTATTGATCTCGTTTCTCTATACATCTTCCTCTTTACAGATTGATTGATAATTCCTTAAGCTGAACCACAAAACCTGTCAGGCTATCGGTCCAGTTTTATTGTCAATACCAATATTCTTGAAAATTGCAGAGGGAACTATCCTGTCCTATCATGCTGAGTAAGCGCATGGGTATTTGCGATATTGTTACTCAAAGCCTGCAAAACAGTCGCATTATTAAATAAATGATAAACAGCGAACGTTTTCAGTAGATTTATTATAAGATTTCAGGGAGGGGCTTGATTTTATTAAAAGGGGAGTTAGGTGGTCGGGAGGATTAGGGAATTGGGAGGTTGGGAGTATGATTAGTGATAAGAGCATATAGATTACCTTCTATCTGGGGGCAACCTATGGAGCAACCCTGGGTCATCGGATGAGTTGTACTGGGATCAAGGAGTCGTCTGACCACTCAGAGTGGTCGGACGACTATCGGGAGGTTTACCTCCTTTCTAAATTCCCATCAAACTGATACTCCTCCCCTTTCACGGTTTCAAAAGCAACTTCCTGACCGCCATATTTTAGTTTGCAGGGCAGGCCGGCTTTCGAGGCTACCTTCAGGCTCTTGAGCGTTCCTTTTTCCCATGCTATGTCCAGTTCAATCCCGCCTTTCACTCTCAACCCTTTGATGGAGCCATTCGGTAATGCATCCGGAAGGGCTGGAAGCAGTACAATTTCGTCCAAAGTACTCTGCACAATGAGCTCGGCAATTCCGGCAGCTGCACCAAAGTTTCCATCGATCTGGAATGGCGGATGTGCATCAAAAAGATTGGCATAGGAGCCGCCCCTTCCACTCCGCTCTACCCAGGCAGGACTCAGCAATACTTCGATCAGCTCCCAGGCATGGTTACCGTCTCTAAAGCGCGCCCACAGATTGATCTTCCAGGCCAGGCTCCAGCCGGTACCCTCATCGCCTCTAAAGATCAACGACTTTTTGGCAGCATCCAACAACTCGGGGGTCCCAACATTGATCTGATCATCCGGATATACTCCCCACAGGTGAGATACATGCCGGTGTTTGTTTTCCGGATCGTCAATATCTGTAAGCCACTCCTGAAGCTGCCCGTACTGCCCGATCATGTTCGGCGCTATCTCCGGCAGCATCTGTGCCAACGTATCCCTGAACGATTTATCCACTCCCAAAATTTCTGCAGAAGTAACTGTGTTACTAAACAGGTCCCGGATGATCTGGTGGTCCATGGTTGGGCCCTGTACCAGCCCTCCGTTTTCGGGAGAGTTAGAAGGTGTGCTGATCAGGTAACCGGTTTCAGGATCTTTTACCAAAAAGTCTACAAAAAAGGCTGACGCACCTTTCATTAATGGATAGGCTCTTTCCTTTAAAAAAGCAGTATCAAGCGTATACTCAAAATGATCCCACAGGTGATGGCAAAGCCATGCCCCCCCGGTAACCCAAATACCGTGATTGGCATGATTTACAGGCCCTGTTGCTCTCCATAGATCGGTATTGTGATGGAGCACCCACCCGTCAGCACCATAGTGATCCATAGCGGTCTCCTGCCCCTGCTCTGCTACCTCTTCGATCAGCTGGAATAACGGCTCATTCAGGGAGGACAGATTCAAAGGCTCTGCCGGCCAGTAATTCATCTCCAGGTTGATATTGGTGGTGTACTTACTGCCCCACGGTGGTGTGAGGTCGTCGTTCCAGATGCCCTGCAGATTTGGCGGGCGTGTCTCCGGCCTGGAGGTAGAGGTCAACAAATAACGACCATATTGAACATACAGTGCCAAAAGGGATGGATCGTTAGAAGTAGAAAACTTACTGATGCGTTCATCAGTAGGCAGTCCTTCATTTTCTCCCTTGCCCAGGTCAATGGCAAAGTCATCGAAAAAACGCTGATAATCTGATATGTGAACGCTTTTAATTTCCTCAAAGCTTTTATTATCAAGATCTTCCATATCCTCCATGGCCAGCTGCTCCGGTTTACCGGATACATCATCATAGCTCTTGTAATTGGTCACTGCAGTCATATAGAAAACAACCTCATCAGCATCACTTATTTGAATCTGGTCATTAGCCACGGTTACTTCTCCCGACTTGCTGACTGCCTTCAGGAAGCTGATACCATGGAGTGCTCCATTGTGCACATCGGCTCTCAGCTTGATGGTCTGCTCATCTACCGCAGCTACTTTATAGTCGCGATGCGGGCTGGTCAGCCTGGCAGAAAGGCTCAGAGCACCGGGTTCTGAGGCGGTAAACCTTACGACCATTACCTGATCCGGCGCGGAGACAAAATATTCACGGGTATACTTCACCCCATCCACCTGATAGCTGGTAGAAGCAACCGCATTGGATATGTCCAGGTCCCTGCGGTAATTGGTTCCTTTTTCATGGTTCTGAAAGGTAAACCACAGATCTCCGAAAGGTTGATAAAACTCCTCGTACTCCGGGAAAACCGGAGGGTCAATATCCTGCATATAAAACTTCCAGGGTTTATCCAGCCGAATCCCGTCACGATCCGTGCCCTTTGGGTAAACCATCATCGGCTTATCAAAATCATCCAGCCCGACAAAGCCACCTTTATCCTGGTAATTGAGTACCTGTACGGCAATTATATTTTTACCTGAGGTGACCCTGGATGAAGGCACCTCATATACCCTTTCTACCTTCCGGTTGGTTTCAGTTCCAGCAAGATCACCATTGAAATAGGTGAAATCCGTCTCCCGGATCCTGCCCAGCTCCAGCACCAGATCTTTCCCTTGCCATTCCTCAGGTAAGTCAAAAGAAAACCTAAACCACAGTGCTCCATCTACCGCATCATAGCCCAGTTCTTCCCAGCCATTTCCGGAAGGAACCTGCAAGGTTTTCCACGCTGAATCATCAAAGTTAGGTTCGGCATACTTCAGGCTTTCCTCGCTTCTTACTTTATTTAGCCAGGCCTCTTTTTGCTCCGGGTAGTTTTCCTCATTGCTCCGGCGTCCCATAAACTCCATGCCGGCCAGTCGCTCCGCCTGTCCCTGCTTTCCTTCTCTCAGCAACTGCCTGATCTCATCCAGATACGCTGAAGCCCCCTCGCGACTGTAATCACGTGGCTCGCCGGTCCAGAGGGTCTCTTCGTTAAACTGGATATGCTCCATATCCGTACCTCCAAAAATCATCCCGCCAATACGACCATTACCAACAGGAAGGGCTTCAGTCCATTCGTCCGCGGGCTCATCGTACCACAGCTTAAGTGACTGATTCTCTTTTGGATTTTCACAGGACATAGTCAAGGCGAATGATGACAGTATCAAAAGTCTTTTGTATAACATAGAGCTGAGAGTTAATAGATTTATTTCTCGATTATAACAGAACCTTTTACTTCCTTGAATTGCTTCACTTGTTCTCCGGGCGCTTCAAGCAAGTTATTCTTCAGATAGATCTTACCGGATGACGCTCCTTTTACCGAAAGAAAAACATCCGTGCCTTCCGTCGCCCGGTTGTTCATGAGGTAGGCGTTGCTCACATTGGTAAATTCTATCGACGGACGCCCCTCATGGTGAGTATAGGTTTTAAAACCTGAAACCTCAATATCATCCGTATCAAAAACCTCCAGGGCAGGGCCAATTTCTGTATTGACTTCTACATGATCAATCTCAATTTTATAAGCATCTTTTATATTGATCCCTTCTTTGGAATCAAAATTGATATTGGAGAAGGTGATGTTTTCGATAGGCAACTCCGGCAAACCGATTAGAACCACCGCTTTGTCAGAGTGAGCAGTGATATCGCTAAAATGGATGTTCCTGAAAATGGGTGTGCGTTCAGAAACCGGTTCGGGCGGTGTATCGGAGTAAAACATATTGAGCTTGATCGCCTCCATCCTGATGTTTTTCATCACCACGTTACTCACTCGAATGTCTTCCACCACTCCGCCCCTGCCACGGGTGGATTTAATGCGTATTCCCCGGTCAGTCCCATCAAACACACAGTTGGAAATGGTGATCTTCTTCACTCCTCCGGACATCTCACTGCCGATCACGACCCCTCCATGTCCGGAGAGCATCGTACAGTTTGTGATCGTATAGTTTTCCGCCGGGGCAGCCATCCTGCGCCCATCTTCATTTTTACCGGATTTGATCGTGATGCAATCATCTCCTACACTGATGTGGCAGTCCGAAATGTGGACATACTTACAGGAAGAAGGATTGATGCCATCGGTATTTGGGGAAGGTGGATTCTTGATGGTCACGCCTGTGATGGTTACGTTTTCACAAAACTCCGGGTTGACCGTCCAGAAAGGCGAGTTCACAATAGTAATCCCCTCAATCCGGATATTTTCAGAAAACATCGGCTGGATAAACGGTGGCCTCAGAAAACCTCTTTTGATCATATGGGGACTGTCCGGTTTGATCACATCTTGGTTAGCCTTATCATGCATATCCTGATACTTCACTCGTTGAGCATCTTTGCCCTGGAGACGCTCGGTCTGGTGCCACCACTCACGGCCCTGCCCATCTATGGTTCCCCGTCCCACGATGGCAATGTTCTCAACTTCCCAGGCATAGATCAGTGGTGAAAAGCTCTTTACCATGATGCCCTCATACCTTGACTGGACGAATGGCAGGTAATCGTCAAAGTCATCGCTGAACTTTACATAAGCACCGGCATCTATAAAAAGTGTGATATTGCTCTTGAAATGGATCGGTCCGGTCAGGTATTCTCCTGCCGGGAAATAAACCGTACCTCCACCATTTTGGGCTGCACTGTCAATGGCCGCCGCTATTGCCTCCGTTGCTTTTTCAGAGCCGTCCTTCCTGGCTCCGAAATCAGTGATGTCATAGAATTTCTGCGCATAGGTCATCAGCGACAAGGTAGTTAACAGAAAAGTAAATATTGCTTTGCTATAGGTTCTGAACATAATTGGTTCGTTATTCTTCATAGCCAGGAAACCTTGTAAGCTCCTGACCCAAGTTCAAAAATTAGTTGGCTATTATTCTTTTTGACTGAATCTACAATCTTACTCTCAGTCAGTGGCTTACCATCTATCTCAACCTGTTCGGGTTGTACATTTTTCAACATCACGAGGCCCTTGGTATTGGCTGGCAGTTCCACATGGTACGTCACTATATCTCCTTCCAGCTCCCATCCCGCCGAAACTTTTCCATACATGGTGTGAATGGAGGCTTTAGCGTATGTAAGCTTACCTCCGATGTGCGGTTTGAATACAACCTTTTTATAACCCGGATTACGCTCATCCGCATTGATGCCGACCACCCTGGAATACAGCCACTCCCCAATTGCCCCGTAAGCATAATGGTTAAAGCTATTCATACCAACAGTCTGAAAGGTGCCATCAGGTTTGATCCCGTCCCAGCGCTCCCAAATGGTAGTGGCACCCTGGGTAACCGGATATAACCAGGATGGATACCGGTCATTATGAAGCAGCTGATATGCCAACTGCAAGTTTCCAAAATCAGACAGGGCATAGTTGAGAACAGGCGTTCCTAAAAAGCCTGTGGTCAGGTGACCAAAATAGCTGACATCATCTGCCAGCCTTTTGGCAATCACTTCGACCTTGTCTTCTTCTACAATGCCAAAGCAGAGCCCAATGGCATAGGCAGCCTGGGTACCGGATACCAGCCGTCCGGTCCTTGTCATAAACTCCTCATTCCAGGCATCCCTGATCTTAGGCATCAGTTCAGCCAGCTGATCAGCCACCTGCTGCCGGCCAATGATTGTCGCTGATTTTCTCAGCAGATTTACCGAATGGTAGAAATAAGCCGTGGCTATCAGCTCTTTATCCGTATGTGCTCCGGCAAACCCATAATCGGGAGCATTGAAGTTATAGCTATGGTATTCAGCAAAAGAGAGCCAATCTCCAAAATGAAAGCCATAATCGAAAATGTAGCTGTCACCTGCATGATTAGTCATGTAATCCACCCAGGCCTTCATGGAATCAAACTGCTCCTCCAGGATGCGCTTATCTCCATAACTCAGGTACAAAGTCCATGGGAT
This sequence comes from Marinoscillum sp. HNIBRBA16962, assembly GCF_057801515.1. Taxonomy (NCBI): domain Bacteria; kingdom Pseudomonadati; phylum Bacteroidota; class Cytophagia; order Cytophagales; family Reichenbachiellaceae; genus Marinoscillum; species Marinoscillum sp. HNIBRBA16962. The sequence goes on from NZ_CM173603.1 coordinate 3,439,144, forward strand.
GATCACCGCTGCATCCGCCCATCCGGTCGCTCCAAAGCCATCAGACCAGCCTGTGCCACCCCCATTTTCGATGATATTGGGCACTACCCAGGGTACACTCCCATCCTCACGCTGTTCAGTTGCCAGGTCTTTCAGCCACTTGGTGAAAAACGGAGCGGTATTGAAGTTGAAGTTTGCTGTAGGTGCAAAAACCTGCGCGTCTCCGGTCCATCCCAGCCGCTCATCCCGCTGCGGACAGTCCGTAGGCACATCCAAAAAGTTCCCTCTTTGCCCCCACTGAATGTTGCTCTGAAGCTGATTGATCAGGGGATCTGAGCATTCAAACTCACCAATTGCTGGCATGTCTGAGTGAACCACAATACCTGTAACACTTTCTAAAGACAGCTCTCCCGGATATCCGGTTATCATTACGTAGCGAAAGCCATGAAACGTAAACCGGGGTTCGTATATTTCTACTCCATTTCCCTTTAAAATGTATCGATCGGTACATTCAATATTTCGAAGATTATCCGTATAAAAATTACCTTCCAGGTCCAACACTTCTGCAAAACGAAGGGTGACCTCTTCTCCGCTTTTTCCGGAAACTTTCAGTCGTACCCACCCTACCATATTCTGTCCCATATCCAGCACCTGCTCGCCTTTCAGGGTGGTGATCAGATCGATCGGTTTGATTTCTTGTACTTTCCGAACCTTCTCTCCTTCGGAAGCAACAAGGGTGCTTTTGCCTACGCTCACCCCTCTTACCCCTAAAGGGGAGGTCACAGATTGTCTCACTGGCTCCCAGTCCGAATCATCAAACCCGGGCGATGACCAGCCATCTTGCTCTAGTCGGGCATCGTAGGTCTCGCCATTGTAGATATCAGATTTTCGGATAGGACCGGTAGTGGCCTTCCAGGAAGTATCCGAAAGGACCGTTTCCTTTGTACCATCTTCATATTCCAGGTGGAGCTGCAGCAATAAACCGGGTTCCTCGCCATAGGTATTCCGGTTGTTTTCCCACCAGCCCATATGTCCCCGGTACCAGCCATCACCCAAAACTGCTCCAACTGCATTTTCGCCTTGCCTTACCTGATCAGTAATATCATATACCTGGTATTGAAGTCTTTTGTGGTAGTTGGTCCAGCCTGGTGCAAACACCTCATCACCGACTTTTGTGCCGTTGAGTTCCAGCTCATAAAGTCCCAGAGCGGTCGCATAAACCCGCGCAGCCTTGACCTTTTTTTTAATCTCAAATGTTTTTCGAAAATAAGGACAGGGTTGGGACTGTTTCAGGTCTGCTTCCCATGGGTGAGTAATCCATTGGGCCTGCCAGTCAGCATGGCTCAATAATCCCATTTCCCAAAACGCCTCATTTGATGAGATGGCCTCATGACCATGATTATCCCAGACTTCTACCTGCCAGCAGGCTCTTTGTGAAGAGGTCAGTGGCTTACCGGCATACGGCACATGGATGGATTGATCGGTCGATTGCTTACCGGAATCCCAAAACAGGTCCTTCTCATTTTCCAGATCCTCTTTACACCCGGCCACTATAATCCTGTACGCTACCTGTTTGACATCAGCAGCATCCGACTGCATTTCCCAACTCAAACGGGGAGCTGGCGTAGCAATACCCAATGGGTTTGTTTTGTATTCTGTTTTAAGGTCTGTTACCAAAAGTTGCACTGAAGGATATTTTTATTCCAGAGATGGGCCTTTCATCCAAAAGGGTGCTGTGGCAAACCAAAGCACAACACCCACTCCCATCAGGGTAAAGTGAATGTATTTATCTATCACATCGTAAAAGACCAGGAACGAAGGCACTATGGTAAGCAGGAGGCCAAGTAATGAAATGACTTTTAAGATTTTCTTCATGAAGCTGTTGGGTTAAGGTTCTCATTTCGCTGCTGAATTTTGCTGAAGCCAATGTAGAGCAGCACACAAAGGATCCACTCGGGAGCAATCATAAACATCAGGTCGGCTTGAATGGAAGCCAGCCAGGCCGGTTGTTCACCCAGTAGCTTTGAAAGCCAGGAGTAGTTATCCTTCCCATAGAAAAAGAGCATAATCGCAAACGACCCGATCCAGGCTACCGCCGCTGGCCAGCTCAGCATCAGTCCTTTTTTCTCCGCATAGTCTGAGATCAACCCGAGTTTTGGGAAGAGCCAGACATCCACAAAAATAAAAGCCCCCAAAGGCATGAAAAACAGCCCGTAATAACCAATGATACGGTCAAGGTAAGCATTAACTGCCGGTATACAGGCAGTAACGATCATAAAAGCTCCGGCCAAAAAGGTCACCTTCCAGCGTTTCCAGTTGGGGGTAGCAACCTGTATAGCCAGGCCTGCACGATAAAGGGTTGGGTTTGCTGTGGTCCACCCAGCGATCACCACACTGATCAGTCCTGCCACTCCGGCACCAAACATGGCTATATTGCCTGGTTGAGGGTTGGTAAGCCCTTCGGCCAAAAATGCCGCACACAAAATGCCGGAAGCAATCCAGGCCATGTAATGTCCCAGGAACATCCCGAATGCCGAGGCAAATCCCTGCTTCCAGCTTTTGGCATAGCGGAATATGGTCACATCCGCCATACCGATGTGCTGGGTAGCATTGCAAAGCCAGGCAAAACCGATCACATGCCAAATGGTGTATTTTGAATTTCCACCGATCGGTTCGCCCGTAAATATTTTTTCATTAGCTACTCTCCAGAAATCCGAAAACCCATTGGTTCCGAGATCACCCATCACGGCCAGCGCTGCAGCAAAGAATACCAACACCATCCAGGGAGCACATACCTGGGAGAAGTGCGCAATCTTATCAAAACCCAATACGGCAAGAGCAGAGATCACGATCCCTACGATTAAAGCCAGGACCATCCAGGGGAAAGTAGGTATCATGTCACCGGCTACATAATCGGGATTGGGAATCCCAAACGGAATGGAAATGGCCGTAACGGCCACACTCACCATAGCTCCCGCCAGCAGGCAAAGGATCACCGCATAAAATGCACTATAGGCTACCGTCAAATACGGTCCGCATATCTTCCTCAGCTGCCAATAGATGGTGAGACGAACTTTGACGGCCACCGGCGCACAAAATAAAGCCCAGCTTAATACAGCAAGAGTATTTCCAATAAGTAAGCCAACGAAAAAATCAAATGCGGACACGCCATGCATAACCATCAGAGGGCCCAGCACAAACTCAGTACCTGCCACATGCTCTCCGGCAAACATGGCAATGAAGGTTTTCCATCCATGTAACTTATGTTTGGCTACGGGTTCCCGGTCATATTCATATAGCGCATCCAGTCTTTCTACAAGAGAAGAGGACGTGGTTGCCTGTTTTGTTACACTCATTTAGAGTCCGTTTATTGATCACTCAAGTATATCTTAAACATGCAGGACAACCTTCCTGTGGTATCCTATAATGGAGAGATTGGGAAGGTCAATAAATATAGCTTATGGGAGCTAAATCCTTAAATTTCATATAGCTCCTTAATCGAATTTTGATACACAATGGGAATCGAAGAATTTTTACTGGATAGGGCCCGAAAGGAAGGTGTTAAAAAAGGAATTGAGAAAGAAAAAAAGAATTCCTCAAGAGCCCGGAAAGAAATGGCCAAAAAGCTTAAAGAGCAGGGAATATCAGTAGAGATCATTTCAAAAAGTACCGGATTATCTGAGGTAGAAATATTGAAGCTGTAATCCCCTGCTCCTGATGTATTAATAAAACAACCAATCAAGCCCTGAAACAGTACCCCCCTTTGTGAAACCCGCATCACGGGCTTTTATCATTTCATCCCCATCCATAAAACCCAACACCAAAAAAACATCATTATCAAAAAGCAGGGAATGATTCCCAGGCTCGAAATAGTAGGTGTGCACGTTTACCGGAGGCAGGCCTGAAATCTCGATGGCATTCAGGATCTTTATATCCGCCTGACCATAAAAATTAGCTGATGCATCGAACTCCAAGGTTGGTGGAGATAAAAATTCCGTTTTATCAGACTGAAAAAAACCAACGACCATTTTTACAGGTTTCTCGTTGGTAAACCTGACCTCTGTATCATGATCATCGAGTTCCTTAAATGAATACCTGATGCCCGTAAGATCCTGTAATTCTTTGGCTACATTCTTTATTACATATTCATCTTCTAAAAATGGTTTACTGCCTGCTTTCAATGTGTACTCACCATGATGCTCACCCGTAAAGTGTACCGGGACAGGCTTCAGTGGTTTCACCTGAACTGACAGATCACCGCTTCCTGTTTCCTTCAGCAGCTTCACATTCCTCCGGAAATTCTCCAGTTCTGTCTCGTAAAACGGGAGCAGCTCCCCCCATGTCGTATTTTTACCCTCATTGCCCCCGATAGGGATGCGACGCTGTTGGGTCTGCATACTGTTTGCATATCGATAATGATCCTTTGTTAACCTGGCCAGCTCGCCAAAATGATCCACACTTTCTTTTAACAGTGGAATGGCTTCTTCAAGGTCAGTAATATCACCTGAGTAACCGTAGTTAAGCACTTTTAAAGCAGCCTTCACTTTAGTTGAATAAAACCGGGCCATAGCCTGATAGCAGTACATATCATTTTTCAGCCTTTTGAACTCCTCCTCGTTTTTGGTAACTCCACTCACATCATCGATGGCATCTACTGCCCGGTCCGCATATTCAACAATTTTGTCAGCTGCCCAGAGAGGTGTTTCACCCTGATGTTCTTCACCCAGAAATTCTTTACGCGCATATTCCGACAACAGTTCGCCAGGTGGCGAATGTGATTCGTTGAGCATGTGATTTAAGCTAAACTTTTCAGGGCTTACCAGCTGGCTCATAAACATGCCCAAAGACATGGTTTGCCGGTTTCCCTCAGTGATGCCATACCGTCGCAGGATCATGGGCGAGACTTCACCGGACAATTCATAAGCTTCCAGGATTTTTTGGCCACAGTCCCTGCATCCAAATTTTTTATTAAACAGGGCTGACCAAAAGGCTTCTTCATCCTTTTTATCCCTGTCAGCTTTCCATGCATATCTTCCCCAGGCTTCATACCAGATCCAGTCCCGCTCCATTTCCAGTAGTTTCGGTTCGGTTTTATCCGGTGCGAAAGGCCATTCCCAATAGGAGGTCTGCGGGTACAGATGGAGACCATTCGCCCCGTGAGTGCTTTTCATAGCCTGTACGCTCTTTTGGATAAAGTCAGGCGATCCGTATCTGAACGGCTCCAGGTTTGCCAGAATGTGCACATTGTCTATATGCGTAGAGCCCAGCTTACTCAGACTGCGGTGATATTCAGCCCACTTCCCTTTTGGTTCATAAGTTGTCAGCGATTCGCCATTGTACTTATTGAGAGTGTACAGGTTATGGTACAAGGGCAATGCATTTTCCATAACTACTGCAGCATCCGTATCGTGACCTCTCAGTACAATTGGCGGCTCTTCTGTCTGTCCCAATGCCTTCAACCCATCCTGCACCCCGGGAATTATGGTCTCTGTAAACCACCGCACATCGTTATCGATGCCCTGCATGGCCTCCCCCAGCGCTACCAGCAGACCTACGTTCGGATATTTTTCTACAAATGCCGCAATGGCTTTGCGCGTGTAGTCCTCCGCCAGAGGCAAAATCGGTCGACTCCTGTCTTGCGTCTTAATCCCGTGTTTGTCGGCCAGCGGCTTGGGAAGAATAATGTTGTAAAACATCTGGATCACCCAGATGCCGCGTTTTTCTGCTTCCCCGGTCAGGAAAGTGAACATCTCCTCATTTTTCCTGAAAATCTCTTCATCCACTTCCACTGCGTCCGGATAATCTTCCAGGCGAACCAGCGAAGCAAACGGGTGTCCATTCCAAAGAAAAAGCGCATTATAACGGTTCTCTGCCATCATATCCAGGTATTTGATCCATAACTCCTTATCGTAAAACCAGGGAAAAGATTCCGGAGTGTATGGGTACTCATAAACACTTCTACCCGGCAGGTAGGTGGTTTTCTGAAGTCCTATACAGGTTCCCCGCAAAACCATGTCCGGACTTTGCGAAGTTTGATACTCCTCCGGAAGCTGGCCACTTTGCTCGATCTGTTGCGACAGGTCCAAGCAGGCATACAGAGCACCGGCAGGATCAGAAGCTTTAATGGTGATTTTATCTCTGTCTGCAGTGATCGAAAAGGATTCCGCTCTTTGAGATTTATCATCCGCTGAAACATTTATTGCTACCCCACTGCCTTCATCTGAAATCTGATAGCCATGGGATTCCAACATTTCGGTAAGTTGGGAAATCCCATAGTCCACCCTGGAGTCAGAGGTACCTTCAAAATGTATAGACACCTCCTTCTCAGTGCAGGAAAAAATCAATATTAATAATAGCAATAAACTTATTGGTCTCATCATCTATCTTGTTTTATGGTTGGTTTGAATAATGATCATTATTGTACTCTGATGCCGCGTATACGCAAACCTTTTAGGTCCTCCCCCGCGATCTGCACGCGATAAGCTCCGGCATTGATCATGGATTTGGTAAAAACATCTTCCTGACGGTATTTGCCTGCCGGTGTTTGCCTGAAAGCTATTTTATCTGACTGCATCAGGGTGCCGTCTGCAGCTATAAGGTTAAAGGTAGCTGTCAGGTCTTCGCCGGTTTCATTGGAAAACTTAAAATGAATGGCATGATAATCAGCCACTCCCGTTTTGATCGGCCAGCTTACCTTTTGCAAGCTGTTAGCCAAAAAGGTGACACATCCCAGTCCAAATTTCTCCTCAATCAACAGGTCATCGGTTTCCAGTATGGCCACATCCTCATCATAAGGAATTTTGGGTTTCAGGTCATAAGGAGGCTCCAAATAGGCGGCTGCTTTGGCAAAAACAATGTAAGCCAGCTGATCCGGACTTTTATTAGAGAAACTAAGTTGCCTGCCTTCCGGAAAACGCTTTTTATACACACCATACGCCAACTTCTGCTCACCGGCCAGCACCACTCTGGTTTTTGTAAAGTCAAAAGGCTCTAACCAGGATGGCTCGTTCACTCCTTCCAGCAATGCTACGTACACATCGGCTTCTTCTGAAAGCTCGAAGTGTACATCCGGATCATTCACGTCTCGTTGTATCCATTCTGCTCCAAAAAGATCGGGAGGCAGCTCTTTAAAGCTTAAGTTTCGACCCACAAAAGGCTGATCCCCCCAGTCCAGCCAGGTTTTGGAACGTTTGATAGCCTGGATAACCCCGGATGATTGCTCAGCTGGTGCTATTCCTTGATCCAGTGAACTGATCGCAATGGCTGAAATTACCGCCTGCCCGGACCTGACCTCCGGAAAGCTTACCGTTAAAGCTCCGTCCTTTACCTCCACATCTGCTGTCTTGATCAGGGCTTGATCATGGCCTGCTTCCTTCCAGATATCCAGGTCATCAATGACCGTTTGTCCATTTACAGCTACATCAAATATCCGCCAATCCGTGCAGTCCAACCCTCCGCCGGTACCATACCACGGCTCCACAAAATGGAACTCTATCCGATACCGTCCATCAGGTACCGGAAAATGATACTGAAGCTTATCCATACCATAGCGAAAGGTTTTAAAAAGGCTCTGCTCTGTGGTATTCAGGATCGGGTCAAACGTTCTACGCTGACTGGCATAGTAGCCAGGCATATCTTCAAAATCATCTGTCCAGGAAGTAGAACCCCATGTATCTGAAGTTTTGTGATGTACATCAGCCATCCAGAGATTACCATTCGAATCTACGTAATCCGGCCCACCACAATTAATCCGGTACACGTAATTTCTTTCCGGATTATCTGAAAGCTTCACCTGATCAGAAATGATCTGGTCCAGCTCGGCATCCTTTGGCTGATGATGCAGCTTCACATAATCTACAGCTACTTTTTCACCATTCACAAATCCAATTGCTTTCAAAATACTCCCCTGAACATCCACCTGATCCCATTGAAAATGCTTTCCAAAACCGGGGTGTTTTTGCCTGCCAAACGAGCGGCCATTATTGAATAACTCCACCTCCTCGCAGTTGCTATACACGGCAATGCTGTCTTTTATTCCCGGGCCCTCCCAGCGATTGGGCCAGGTGTGTGATACAATGTAAACCATAGGCTGGGTTTCCTTTGGAGCATAATTGGCGCGATACATGTAGTAGACATCCGCGGGTTCACCCCATGGAGAAAACAGCCCCTTGTAGTTGACCGGGCCGACACGATCCAGCTCACGAAATGCCTCCCCGCTTTGATTTCTTCCGGGATTCTCGTGTGAGTTGAAAATCCATTGAAAATGCCCACAGGTCTGGTTTTTGGATGAGTCTGCCAGCCGGACTTTCTTTTCCATAAGCCGGGTCATACGGTCTTCACTAAGCGGTCCATCCTGATCAAATGCCCCTTCGGTATGTTTATCCAGTGTTCTCCAGGCTCCGTACTCACCTATCAACTGCTGTCGTTTCACATCCTCATGATACTCATCAGGGTTTCCTCCATAGGTGCCTGTCCAGTTTTGAGGCACATTCCAGTCCGTGCCGGTACCGCCGTTACAGGTTGTTACCAATCGCTGTGAAGGTGAGGTGGGGTCCATCTCACGAATGATCTGTGTGCACTCCCTGGCAAACCAGGTGGGCAATGTGCTTTCATTTTCCAGACCCCATAAAATAACAGAAGGACTGTTTCGCCGCTCCTTTACCCAGTCGCGCATGAGCTGCTTAAAGTTTTGTTGAAACTCCGGCGTATCAAACCAGATGTGAGCAGCCATCTGGGTCCACCATAAGATTCCAAGCGAATCCCAGGCATGATGATAACGAAAATTGTGAGGCTGATGTGCATCTCTAAAAGCATTAAAGCCGGCAGACCTTATCTGGCTTACACGAGCTTTCACCATTTCTTTAGAAAATGCATGGCTCTTTCCCATATTGTGCTCGTATTCGCAGGTCCCATTGATAAAAACAGGCTTCCCATTCAAATAAAACTGGTTAGTACCACCCTCATCAATATCCCATTTAACCCACCGAATGCCATAAGGAGTCTCTACTCTATCAATGATTTTGCCGCCTTGCTTAATCTCGGTTACCAAAGTATAGAGGTAAGGATGGTCCGTAGACCACAGGTTGACCGGACCAAAAGCAGGTGATTGCAACCCGACCTTTTTTATCTCTCCTGCGCCCAAACGAACCTCTTCTCCCAGCTCAGTTACCACATTTCCATTTCGATCCTTTAACTGATGATTCAGTGTTATACCAGCTGCTTTATCAGCATAATTTTTTACCTCGGTATTGACATGAATGAATGCCGAGTTTTCATTTACAGTAGTATCATTCCAGACATGCACACCAAATGGCTCAACACGAACCGGATCAGTCACTATCAAATGCACTGGCCGGAAAATACCCATTGGTTGAGAGCCTTCTGAAAAACCGTACTCCTCAGAGCAACCACCACAAACCCAGGGAAGGTCATCAATGACCGGCGGGTGATCTGCCCTTACCGCGAGGAGGTTTTTTCCTTTCAAATTAATCTGGCCCGTAACATCAAGTGTAAAAGAAGTTCTTCCGCCAGCATGCTCTCCTACCTTTTCTCCATTGAGAAATATAGTGGCATAGGAACTAACCCCTTCAAAGAACAGGAAATACCGGTTCTCCGGATCTAAGTCATCAAACTGAAAATATCTTCTGTACCAGGCATATCCGTGCCGGTTTCCGTGCTGGAGCCGTCTGTAACCTTCGTATCGATCCCAATTGTGAGGAATGCTTACCGGTATCCAGTCTGCCACATTATAATCTTCCTTTTCAAACCCCGAATGTTCGCCTATATCTTCACCGGCTACAGTTAACCAATGATCATTGAGTAAAATATCCCTCCTCGCATACTCCTGCTCATCAGGTGATATCCCCATTAACCCAAGCTGAACGACAAGGAGAAAAAGTGGGTAATCTTTTAAGATCGGACTGTTGAGCATACTTCGGATAGGTTAAATGATCAGTCTCAACCGCCAAACTACGGTAAAACGCTGGCTCACGTATCCTGCATTATCCGGCTTCTGTTTTCCCTGTTAAACCTTACTTTAGATCAAAATTTAAACGTCATTTAGTTAAGGGTTTTAATGTATTTGGCCTCATCCCAACCCTTCTCCATATGGAGAAGGACTTCTATAGAGGTCTTAACTAAATGACCATGACTCCCAAAAACGACATTAATGATGGACACAAAAAGAATTCTGATCGTTGTATGTTTCTTTAGTTGGCTCTCTGCTGCTTCACAGTTAAAACTCCCATCACTTTTCAGTGATAATATGGTATTACAGCAAAATTCGGACGTGAACATCCGGGGTTGGTCAGATGAGGAGGCTACTGTAGAAATACAGCCTTCCTGGACCAAAAAGCTTTTCAAGGTCAAAGCAAACCAAAATGGTAAGTGGCAAACCTCTATCACAACCCCTCCGGCAGGCGGTCCCCACCAATTATCCATTCGATCCGGCAAAACCATTGTAATTGAAAATGTGATGATCGGGGAAGTCTGGCTTTGCTCCGGACAGTCCAACATGGAAATGCCGCTCCGGGGATTTATGGGTGAGCCTGTAGCAAATTCCAACTCTGAAATATTGCAATCCAGGAACCCAAATATTCGCTTTATCTCGGTTCCCCGAAAATCAACCACCATTCCCCAGGATAATTTTGAAGGTACCTGGAAAGAATCAGTTCCTGCCACCGCGGGTGAGTTCAGCGCTACAGCTTACTATTTTGCCAGGTTGGTACAAGAGCTGACAAGTGTACCCATCGGGCTGATAGATGTGACGTACGGTGGCTCGAATGTAGAAGCCTGGATGAATGAAGAAACATTAACCAATTTCCAGGAGGTAGCTATTCCGGAAAATGATGAGGCTATAGGTGAGAAAAACAGGACGCCTATTGTACTTTACAATGGCATGCTGCAACCGGTGATCGGTTATACGATCAAGGGGGCCATTTGGTACCAGGGAGAATCCAACGCAGAAAGACCTCTGGCTTATGAAGAGCTTTTCCCCGCCATGGTCAATCTCTGGAGAGAAAAATGGGATCAGGGTGAATTCCCATTTTATTTTACTCAGATTGCTCCTTTCAATTATGACATGTTTTATCCTGAGGATAAGCCGTGGTTTGCTAATTCGGCTTACCTGCGTGACGCTCAGCGCAAATCACAATACGCAATCCCATCTTCAGGAATGTCCTGCCTGCTGGATGCCGGAGACATGAAAACGATCCACCCTATGGATAAACAAACTGCCGGAGAACGTCTGGCCTGGCTAGCCCTGGCAAAAACTTACGGGATGGAGGGTTTTGGGTATGCTACCCCGGACTATGACCAGCTCAATATTGAGGATTCGCTGGTTACGGTGACTTTTAAAAACCTGCCAAACGGAATTACCGCTTACGGCAAAGAAGTAACCGCATTTGAAATTGCCGGTGAAGACCAGGTGTTTTACCCTGCCACATGCAGAGTAAGGCGCAAGTCTGTCCAGGTATGGTCTGAAAAAGTAAAGGCTCCGGTTGCGATCAGGTATGCTTTTACCAATGCAGGACCGGCGCAGCTATTCAGCACTGAAGGGATACCTGTGAGTTCATTCCGAACGGATGATTGGGATCCGAAGCAATTGATCAAATAAGCAATCGGCAAAAAAGCCGAAAACCATATATACTGATTTCGAATATGAAAATGTATCTCTTTTTTCAGTTTTTTGATTGTGGAATTCGAAACTATTTCGGATCTGTAATCTGTCTTTTAGGACTTGTTACGGGCTTTGCACAGCCCAAAGAGCTGGAACAATACAATATCATATGGGATAGTCAAAGCAAAAACTCCTCAGAATCCATGCCACTGGGTGGTGGAGATATTGGCATGAATGTGTGGGTAGAAGATGACGAAGTATTTTTCTATTTCTCCCGAAGTGGCACTTTTGATGAAAACAATACCCTGCTCAAGCTTGGCAGGGTAAGGCTAGCCCTCTCACCAAATCCATTTGAGGCCGGCGATTTCAAACAAGAACTCAACCTGAAAAACGGAAATATGCTCATCACGGCTAAAAATCAGGAACTTGAAGCCGAAATTGAGCTGTGGGTGGAAGTATTTCGACCTGTGATCCATGTAGACCTCAAAACCTCCCAACCTTCGGCTTTGCAAGCAAGCTATGAAAGCTGGCGATACAAGGACCGCATCCTCAACGGAAGGGCAAATAATGCCAACTCTTATAAATGGAAGGGTAAAAATGTGATTGCCAGAAAGGACAGTATCCGGTTTAAAGATGAAGGCATCTTCTTTTATCACAAAAATGAAGAACATACAATATTTGATATATCCGTGGCTCAGCAAGGTATGGAACCAGTGAAAGAAAAGATGACCAATCCACTCAAAAATCTCACTTTTGGTGGGTACATGACTGGCCCCAACCTGAAACCAAATACGACTTACTCTGGCATTTACATCGATACGGACTTCAAAGGATGGAAAATGAAAAGCATTTCTCCAGGCAAAACCCATAGTCTGGAGATCTACCTGCATACACAACAAACTCCGAATACGAGTGCGCTGATCAATGGAATTGAAGCTACATACGAGGCTACTCAGTCTGAGGAAAATACACGTGAAAAAACGGTGGACTGGTGGCATGACTATTGGAACCGCAGCTTTATATTCATTGACGGAGAAGAAAGAGATTCTGTCTGGCAAACAGGGAGAAATTATCAGCTGTTTCGATACATGTTGGGCTGTAATGCTTTTGGCAGCAGCCCTACCAAATTCAACGGAGGGCTATTTACATACGATCCATCTACGGTGGACAGTGTGTATACTTTTTCACCAGACCACAGAAACTGGGGAGGTGGTACCCATACAGCACAAAACCAGCGACTGGTCTATTTCCCCATGCTGAAAAGCGGGGATTTCGAACTTATGAAGCCTCAATTTGATTTTTACCTGAAAGCTTTAAAAAATGCTGAGTTGAGAAGTCAGCTTTACTGGAATCATAACGGAGCCTGCTTCACTGAACAGCTGGAAAATTTCGGTTTACCAAATTTTGCTGAATACGGCAGTAATCGCCCGGAAGGATACGACCCGGGACTTCAATACAATGCATGGCTCGAATATCAATGGGACACCGTATTGGAGTTTTGCCTGATGATACTGGAAACGGAATCCCATGCAGGAAAAGACATTTCAAAGTACATCCCATTGATCGAAAGCTCGCTCACTTTTTTTGATGAGCACTATCAGTATTTAGCCAACAAGAGAGGAAGTAAAACCTTTGACCAGAATGGTGACCTGATTTTATACCCGGGATCTTCCTGTGAAACGTATAAGATGGCTTACAATGCCACATCTACCGTGGTTGCTTTGCGTGTAGTGCTGGAGCGACTGTTGCAATCTGATTACCTGAATGAACAAAACAGGAAGAAATGGAAGGAAATGCTCGATCGTATCCCTCCCCTTGCCTTTCGGGAATTGGATGGAAAGAAAACCATCGCTCCGGCAAAACTCTGGGAGCGCATTAACAATACGGAGGCCCCACAGCTTTACCCGGTATTCCCGTGGGGGATTTATGGGGTAAGTAAACCGAACCTGGAAGTGGCACTCAACACGTATCATTTGGACCCGGATGTGCAAAAGTTTAAAAGCCATGTGGGCTGGAAACAATACAACATCTGGGCAGCACGACTGGGTCTGACTGAAGAGGCTGCTAAATACACCACCATGAAGTTAAAAGATGCTGGCAGACGTTTCCCTGCTTTTTGGGGTCCGGGGTTTGACTGGGTACCTGACCACAACTGGGGTGGTTCAGGAGCCATTGGCCTGCAGGAGATGCTCCTCCAGACTCGCGGAGACTCAATCCTCCTGTTCCCGGCATGGCCAAAAGAATGGGATGTTCACTTCAAACTCCACGCTCCTTCCAATACGGTAATAGAGGCAAAAGTAAAAGACGGGAAAAGTAGAATTTTAAATGTATCTCCTGCAAGTAGAAAAAAAGACATTATCAACTTTTATGAAAACTAAGCGAATTTCAGTCCTTGTATCTTTTATTCTGGTTTTAGGTTGCAATCAAAAGCAAATTGGGCCGGACTATGACCTTTTGAGCACCATTCCCACCATTGATCAGGTCGGAGCGGCTGTCATGCCTGATACCATTTCCAGAGTTGAAGCACCTTTCCCTGTAGTTGAGTTTAAAAAACCGGAATTTCCGGATCGGACTGTAAACATTATTGACCTTGGAGCAGACACCTCTGATTTGATTACTGACATCATCCAGCAAGCCATTGACGAAACCAGTCAACGAGGCGGTGGAAAAGTCATTATCCCGAAAGGAAAATGGAAAAGCGGGCGGCTCTCCCTTAAAAGTAATGTTAACCTACACTTCGAAGCAGGAGCAGAACTTCGGTTCAGCAAAGATGTAAATGACTATCAACCTGCTGTTTTCACCAGAGTGGAAAGCCTGGAGGTGATGTCATTAGCCGCCTGCATTTACGCTAACAACCAGGAAAATATTGCTATTACTGGAAAAGGTAAGCTTATAGGTCCCTATGGAGGGGAGATCAAAGAACGGTCTTACATGAAAGCTATTGAAGGGTTGGTCGACCTCAGCAAACCAGCTGAGGAGCGTATCCATGATGGATCCAGGGAGGAGTGGATCTTCCCACCAAAGTTTATCTCACCGATCAATTGTAAAAACGTGTACATCGAAGGTATTTCACTGGAAAACACTGCCTTCTGGAACATCGTACCTACCTACTGCGACGGGGTAATTATCCGGGGTGTCACGGTCAACTCAGTAGGGATTCCCAGAGGGGATGGAATTGATATCGAATCATCAAGAAACGTTTTGATAGAGTACTGCACCCTTAGCACCGGTGATGATTGCTTCACCATGAAATCAGGCCGAGGTAAAGATGGCCTGCGCGTAAATAAGCCAACTGAAAATGTGGTGGTACGTTATTGCCTTGCTCGAAAAGGGCACGGGGGCATTACCTGTGGTAGCGAGACAGCCGGGACCATCAAAAACCTGTATGTTCATGACTGTGTATTTGAAGGGACCGGCGTAGGTATCCGCTTCAAAACAAGAAGACCAAGAGGTGGTGGGGGAGAAAACCTGTATTATGACCGCATCCGCATGAACCTGGAGTACACGGTGATCAAATGGGACATGCTGGGAAAACCAATGTATGTAGGCGAGTTGGCAGATCGGCTACCAGTCAGACCTGTGACCGAGCTTACTCCATTTTACAGAAATGTACGCATCACCAACATTGTGGTCGAAAAAGGGACTCATTTCCTTAAGATATTCGGTATTCCTGAATCCCCTATGAGCAATCTGGTGATTGATAATGCTGATGTGAAAAGTGAAAACCTGATGATCCTGCATGACGCCAGAGACATCACTATAAAAAACGCTCGTATATCAACCCCTGATTCACTTATCGACATTCTGGATAGCAAAAACATAACCTTAGAACAAGTGCAGTTTGACCTGGGAGGCGATGAGCTGCTGATTGATAAAAAAGGAGGAGAAACTGAGAATATTCAAGTTAGGGATTGTGAAAACTAAAATCGAAATATTTCGTATAAATTAGAGAAATAATTCGTACATTTGATTTATGAATAAAGGAAAGGAAACGATCAATTATGTTCAGGAACCGGCACTTCGGTACCGCAAGGCTCATGAAGGGATCACCAAATCAGAGTTTCTGGCTATTGTGGCCCAGAGTGGCCTTAACCTTACGGAATTTTCTGCTTTGCTACCCGTGAGTAAGCGTACCATCGAAAAGGTCAAAGATCAAGAGCTATTAAGTCCACAGGTCAGTGACCGGGTACTCCAGATTGCCAGCCTTTATCAGTTTGGAGAGGAAGTACTGGGTGATGACAAATCCTTCAGAGAATGGCTCCAATCTCCTCTGTTGGCTCTCGGTGGCAAAAGTCCTCTTTCATACATGGACACTGAGACAGGTATTAGTATCATTAATGATACGCTTGGTCGTATCGCCTATGGAGTATATTCGTGATACTCTACCGGATTTCAAGAAAGGCTCATATCTCAGACTTATCCGGAACAGGTTCTATGCTCTTTGGTGGGCGCTGGAACCAGAAAGGTGTTCACGCTTTATACACCTCTTCAAGTGTGTCCCTGGCCGTATTAGAAACCATCGCCAATCTGGGCTCTGATAAAATTGATACTGGTCTGTATATCGCAGAACTGGACTTTCCTGACGACCTCCCCATTTCGAAAATCAACCCCCTACCGGAAAACTGGAATGCTTATCCTCATACCGGAGCGACAGTCAGTTATGGAACAAGTTTTTTCAAACAAGGTGGTCTGTGTCTTCAAGTCCCAAGTGCACTCGTACCTACAGAATACAACTACATTCTAAATCCTTTACATGAAGACTTTAACCAGATCAAATTGATGGATACACGTCCCTTGATTCTGGATAAAAGGCTAATAGGCTGATAAGAAGATTATTGAGGTTTACCACAAAGTAATTATTTCTTTGAACTCCTTTTCCAGTAATTGGCAAGAAGGGAGCCTGATACATTCATCCACGGACTAAATATGGCAGAGGCCAGCCCCAGGGTAGCAAGTTTTCCCATTACACCGGCCAGTCCGGAGGCCATTCCTCCATTTTGCAGGCCAACTTCCAGGGCTATGGTTCTGGCTGATTCCTTATCAAGCCTCAAGGCACGACTAAGCCAATAACCAAACGTATAGCCCAGGGAATTGTGGATAATGGCTACCAAAATAAGGAGCAAACCGATCTGAAGGATATTTTCGCGGCTGGCAGCCGTGGTAACTAATGTGAAATACACGATCCCAAACATGGAAAAAAGCGGCATAACCTTCGTTAGGCCCTTGATCAGATTGGTTAAGTGATAGTAAACAACACCGAAAATTACCGCTCCTGACAGAAAGCTGATCAACTCTGCAATCACCTGTCCAA
The DNA here is from genome assembly GCF_057801515.1 of Marinoscillum sp. HNIBRBA16962. NCBI lineage: Bacteria > Pseudomonadati > Bacteroidota > Cytophagia > Cytophagales > Reichenbachiellaceae > Marinoscillum > Marinoscillum sp. HNIBRBA16962. Next base: position 3,456,051 of record NZ_CM173603.1, read on the forward strand.
AGGAAGTGACAGGATTACCAAAAACCATAACTCCTGCAAGCCATAAAACGGCTAAAAGAGCTATTGTGTAAGTTCGCTTTTTGAAGCCTGGTGAGAGTGTTTTGAGACCATCGTAGAGCATAGCCGCCCCAATTGGGACAATGACGATCTTGATGATCTGCAAACACATGTCCAAAAACCTGATTTCGATGTAGGTACCAGCATATAGCTGCATCAGCAACGGAGTAAGCAAAGGTGCCAGCAACGTAGCAACGGCTGTCAGGGTCACTGACAAGGTAAGGTTGGCTCCCGCTATGTAGACCATCACATTAGAGGCCAGGCCGCTACTACACGACCCGATCAGCACCACTCCCGCAGCAATTTCAGGATCGAAATCAAAAACTCTGGTAAGCAGAAAGCCCAGGGTAGGCATGATGCTAAACTGACACAACAAACCAATCAGAACGCCTCTACCCATAGACCGAATACCGGCAAAATCCGCCAAGCTCATTTGCGTACCCATCCCAAACATGACCAACTGTACCACAACCAGAATGAGCCACTTATTACGCATATCAAAACCTCCTACGGATAAAAATGCAGATGGATAGATCAATGCTGCTACAATAGCCGTGAGGATCCAGGCCGTGTACTGGTAGCTTTTCAGGAGCCTCAACGAACCTAAGCCAATGGATAGCGTTACCGCAGTTCCAACTGCCAGGGGTCTGGCCCACTCATTAGCTCCGACAATCAAACTGATGATCAATACCACACCAAAAGGTAGGGAGGTCCAAAGTAGTAAACGCTGCACACGCTTCATTTAAAGAACCTCAGCTAAATATTCTATGGCTATCTGTGGGCTGGCCAGAATGGGGACTTTTTTATCTTCTTCGGAAAGCTGTCCCACTACACGGGCCATAGAAGCCTGAGCCAGGAGGATCACATCCACTTTTGATGAAAGCTCTTTAAGGGCATCGGCCACCATCCGATCATGCTTTTCGGGTTCTCCTCCCATCAGCGCATCAAATGCTCCTTTACATAGTTTGGAAGTCAGCTCAATTTTTTTGCCTGCTGCCTCTGCCCTTCTCATTACCAGGTCACTGGTCGGTTCTAATGTGGTGGAAAGTGTCGCAACAACCCCGATTTTTGTGCCCATGAGCACCGCCTTATCTGCCATGGGTTGATCCACACGCAGCACCGGGACTCCTGTGAGGGACGCGGAAGATTCCACCGCCGGCCCTATAGACGAACAGGTCACCAGGATGTAATCAGCACCGGCCGCTTCTGCTGATCCTACATAGTCCACCACTCGTCTTGATGTGTCTTGAGTTAGCTTGTTCCTTTCGATGGTATTTTTGATCAGACTGTCATCCACGATGTTAAAGACCTTGATGTCTTTGCCTTTTAAGTGCTTATCAATAAGTTCCTGAAATACAGGAACCAATGTTGCTGAAGTGTGTATTAATCCTAGTTTTTTAGTCATGAAGTTGCTATTTATTAATTTTTAATTCTGCGAAAATCAGCGCAACTTTTGAAATACCCTTTATTCCCGATGATCACGCAGATAGACGCAGACTTTTAAATTTTCATTCTTAATCAGTACCCCTATCATCATAACCAGGGTCTTAGTCAAATCACATTTTGGCTTACGAAGCTCCCTTATGTAAGCTTCTACATCTACCATGTCTTCCCGGTCTTTCCAAATCCTCAATCCCAAATCCTCAATCGATCCTCCCCTTTCTCAAAACCTCAAAATACCTTTCATCCCCCACCTGGCCGCCTTTCAGGTTAACTTCCATGCCATCTACAGGTGATCCTTTGGCGTAAGCCCGACAAAGCGGAGCTCCCATATATACGGGTGCGATCATCTCCACGGCGGTTATGCCCAGCTCACGCGCCACAAACCCCGAAGTGTCCCCTCCGGCTATCACGAGTCTCTTGACAGGCTGTTTTTCCAGGGTACGACATGCCGATTGCCCCAGAATGGCTCCAAATCTTTTGGCTGTTTCCTTTCGGATGCCCAACTCATCCAGTCCCTGAGACTGAAAGTACTTTTTCGTGGTCTTTACCCTCGGATCATCCGGCCCTTTGCAAGTGTGCAAGATCACACTTCGGCCTTTGGACAGATGTTCCTGAATTTGCGACACATAGTTGGAAATGAAAGCTTCATTTCCCAACGCATCTGGTTCCACGGCTATTTCCTCAAAACCATGCGCTACTGCCCAATTGATTTGATTAGCCGTAACCGGAGAGACGCTTCCGGAAAGTACCAGAATGGCTTTATGTTCATTGACCAACTCCCAATTCGTACGGAGTTTCAATATTTTTTGATCTGCCCAATGGTCACCCAGCGCCTTCTCAATACCGGACGAACCCACGGAAAACAATGGCTGGTTTTCAGCCTTAGTATCCAGTAACGCCCCAATGGTGGCCATTTGATTTTCATACATGGCATCAAAGAAAATGATATCCTTTCCATCAGCGATTTCAGCGTTGAGCTTTTCCTCAATTTCTTCCAAAGGTTTAGCCAGATCCACCAGGTCGATCAGCCCCATTTCTGCCTCGATTTGACGCGACAGGTGCTCCCGCAAGTCACTTTCATCCGCCGGAGTGATGGGGTGCTTGCTCATGGACGGATGCCTGTCCAGTCGGTAAATTGCTCCCTGGCTACCAATGCCCATGCGGGCGTACAGATGGCCAAAAGCTGAGTAACGACCCAGACCCGGAACTGCCACAAGTATGGGCGTCCATTCATTTTCAAAAACCTCTTGCCCTACCATGATTGCCACGCCGATATTACCGATTTCGGGAGATGAATCAAACGTGGAGCAAACCTTATAATGAATATGTCGGGGGGTCAAAGCTTTCAACGCATCAAAGGCTGATTTTAAAGTATTGGCCATTTCCTGTGGCTCCATCACACGGGTTATCCCTGCAATGCCAATGGCATCCAGGTCAGGGAATCGCTGTATTTGTTCCGGAGTTGGCTCCTCCAAAAACAAAACCGTTCGTGCCCCTGCCCTGGTCAAAAACTCCAAAGCATCAGTGGACCCGGTGAAATCATCGCCATAAAAAGCTAGTTTTATGTCTTTCACACTTTTCACTTACCAAACTTTTCCACTGATTCACCAAACTCCTTGTATTTACGGGCAGCTTCTTCCAAACTCAACCCACTCACTGCACCTTCCCACGCCTGCTTAAGCGCTCTTACACCTCCAGCTGGTCCTGATGGATGTGCCATAATACCTCCACCGGCCATGTAGAGCAGGTCGGTGGTTTGTGTATACTTATAGGTATCAAAAGCCTGACCTCCCCATTGTCCGGAGGAAACTACAGGCAAAACGATCCGATCACCGATGAATGGTGTCAGGCAGGACTTAATAGACCGCACCACAGATTCATCTGACTCCCAAAACTTATTGCGAATTCCATTAACATGCAGCTGGTCAACCCCGGCCATCCACCAGAGCTTACTGTAAGCCGGAAAGTTAATTCCGAGATAAGGATGTCTGTTGAGCATACCCCAGCCATTGCGGTGCGCATGGATAGATAACTCTCCACGTTTGCAAATATCTCTGACCGCAGCCCAGCCTACACTATTGATGCTGACCATCGCACAGGTGCCGCCTGCGTTTACCACCCGATCATAATTGGCTTGCATGGTGTCATAATCTCCCGTGATGTTGAAGGCATACATGACCTTCTTCCCGGTTTTATCCGCATAGTCATTAATCACTCGCATTACAGTACTCACCCGCTTCGAAAAAGAAGAGTTGGCTGGTGATCCCATCAATTCATCATCCTTAATGAAATCAATCCCCGCTTCTATAAGTTCTTTTACAATAGCTGCAGTTTCATTAGGGGTCAACCCTATGCTGGGCTTGATAATGGTACCGATCATTGGACGATCAGCATCAACAGAAGCGAGCTCTTTGGTTCCGGACACTCCAAACTGCGGACCGGTAAAATGATCTTTGTAAATATCGGGAAGCTCAAAATCATCAAGCTTCAGTCCTGTAAATTGTCGCAGTTCATAAAGATTTCCCTGGAGTGTGGAAATAAGGACCGGTACATTTACCTCAAAGTTCTCCACAGACCAGGATACCGTAATTCGTCCTCTGTAATATTTCCCGGATCTTAGGTGATCACCAGGAATACTGGGCTGATCCACTACCTCCTTTTCCTCTACTTGCTCTACCCGTGCAGCAAACCGTTCCTTAATTTCTTCTGTCTCCCCCGGTACAGAAACAAATGTGCCGCTGGACTGCTCTCCGGCAAGCACTGCAGCTGCTTCATGCAGATTGTGAGGTGTCTCTACTAAATATGTTGCTGTAATCCTATCCATTTTCACCAGTGACAGTCAGGGCAAACACATTCAAAAATTTACAGCCTGCAAAACGGTATTTGTAGATGAAACATCTCCCTCCACCCTCTTCAAAGAGGGAATATAGGTGTTTTGCAGCCTGAAATTTGAGGATTAGTTAACATATTCCTAAATGCGTTCAATCGTAAATATCCGGGACAACTTACGATTAAGTGTCCTGCTATCTCCTGTTCGCGTTACGAATAAAAATGATGAAATTGGCACCCAGGACAACCTCTAAAAAAGATGAAAAGCACAATATTATTCTGCCTCCTGGTAATCGTCATCAGTTGCAGCCAACCTGCACAGGAACCTGGCAATGATACCAGGCCATTGGATAAAAAGTCCCTGACGGCCAATAAAAGCCTGGTCAATACCTCAGCAAGTCCTTTTGCGCAGCTGAAACCGGTGGGTTTTGATGAGGTGAAACTTACCGAGGGCTTTTGGCAGGAACGTGTGAAGACCTGCATGGAAACCATGATCCCTGAGATGTGGAGTATTTACAATGACCCAGAGATCAGCCATGCAGTACGCAACTTTGAGATAGCCGCCGGGAAAGCTAATGGCAAGCATGAAGGCGCCCCTTTTCATGACGGAGATTTTTACAAACTCATCGAGGCAGCCAGTATGGCTTATGCACTCTCAGGTGATGAAAAGTACAGCCAGATGATCGATGAGGTAATTCCCCTGATCAAAGCTTCACAACGAGCCGACGGATACATTCACACACCTGTGATGATCGAAGCAAGAAACAACCCTGAAACTGCTGTGGAATTTCGTGACCGCATGGACTTTGAAAGCTACAATATGGGACACCTGATGACAGCAGCCACTGTCCATTACAAGGCCACCGGAAAAACAGATCTCCTGGAAATTGCCAGGAAAGCTGCTGACTATTTATACACATATACTGAAAAATTCCCTGAAAAGATGGCTCAAAATGCCATCTGCCCTTCGCACTACATGGGAACAATAGAAATGTACCGCACTACAGGAGAGAAAAAGTACCTGGAACTTGCCAGGCGGTTTATAGACATCCGCAGCATGGTAGAAGATGGCACGGACCATAATCAGGATCGCATATCATTTCGTGAGCAGGAAAAACCTGTAGGACATGCCGTAAGAGCTAACTACCTATATGCTGGCGTAGCGGACGTTTACGCAGAAACAGGTGATGAAACGCTCAAAGCAGCACTGGACAAGATCTGGGATAACCTGGTAAGCTCAAAGCTATACATCACCGGAGGCTGTGGTGCGCTGTATGACGGGGTCTCACCAAATGGTACTTCTTACAACCCTGCAGAGATACAACAGGTCCACCAGGCTTATGGCCGTGAGTATGAACTTCCCAATGCAGCGGCCCATAACGAGACCTGCGCCAACATTGGGAGTGTGCTTTGGAACTACCGCATGCTACAAGCCACAGGAGAAGGCAGGTATGCAGACCTCATGGAACGAACATTTTACAACAGTGTGCTCTCTGGAGCAAATCTCAACGGGAAAGGATACTTTTACACCAACCCGCTGAGCCACCGGACAGACCTGCCATTCCAGCTGAGATGGCCGAATGTAAGAGAGGCATACATCTCGTTATCCAATTGCTGTCCGCCTAATACTATCAGAACTATCGCTGAGGTATCCAATTACTTTTACAGTAAAAATGACAAGGGGATCTGGTTCAATATGTATGGTAGCAGCAGTCTGAATACCGCACTGGGTGATGAAAACATTAGCCTGACTCAGACGACCAATTACCCGTGGGATGGTGAAATCAAAATCCAGGTAAACGAGGCTCCGACTGCTAAAAAATCACTCAACTTCAGAATCCCTGACTGGTGCAAGGGAGCTACAGTCTATGTAAATGGAGAAAAAATCAACACTCCTGCGCCGTCAGCTTCTTATCTTTCGTTGACCGAAAAATGGAAAAAAGGGGACAACATCCGTCTGGTTCTGGATATGCCAGCCACACTTATAGAGGCCAGTCCGTTGGTAGAAGAAACCCAAAACATGGTGGCCATACAAAGAGGTCCGCTGGTCTATTGCCTGGAAGCTGTAGATTTAGAAGAAGGACAAAAGCTCTCAGATGTGATCATCCCGGCTGATATAGAGCTAGAACCAGAAACCACTACGATTGACAACACTATGCTGGTTAGCTTAAGAGGCGAGGCTAAGCTGGTCGAGCGCTCTGCTGAAAATAAGCTGTATCGTGAAGTAAGCCGAAGTACAAAACCTGTTGAGGTGAAACTGATCCCCTATTTTGCCTGGGCAAACAGAGAAGAGGCTGATATGGCTGTTTGGTTGCCATTGGATCGGTAGGTCAATAAAATATCAACATTTCCAAAAACTTGCTCAGCCAAGTAACCGTGTATCATAATCCGGAGCACTAATATCTCCTCTACCAGTTCGTATTCGTCTTTAACTTTCTCTTGATATCGCTCAAAATGTAATAACCTTGTAATTGCATAAATAGTTGTAACATGGAAGCATCAATCATAAAAATAGGGAATTCCAAAGGGCTGAGGTTAAGCAAACAAAATTCTTGAACAATACCACCTTACTGATAAAGTGGAACTCATACTTGACGAGGATAAAATCATTCTTAAGCCAATAAAGCAATCCAGAAAAGGATGGAATGACGCTTTTAAAAAGATGTCTGAAAATGGAGACGACAACCTCCTGATAGATGAAGTATTTCAAGATGAGAACCTTGACGAATGGAGCTAAATCAATACCGCATAGTTCTGGTCAGCGAATAATTAAGGAAACCTTTGTTGACTAAACAATAAAAAGGAATAATAAGGAACCAGGAAGAACGGATCTTATTACTCCAAACGCTCCACTCCACCTTCCTCACTCGATCTGTAGGCAGCCTCCACCCACTCCATGGTATGGATGCAATCTTCCACAGCGTTATCTGGGTGATCTGTTTCGCCCGTTGCTGTGCGCATGATTTCAGACATGGACCCAATAAATGCATGTGGAAACCAGGAACCTTCAACCTCTTTAGTCTTCCATTTTGGTTCTTCTCCTTCTTTTAAAATCACATACTCAAAAGTGTCAGGTACGCCCTTAGGGTAATTCATCAGGACCCCCAGACTCATCTTAATGGCTCCTCTGGTTCCTTCCAGCTTAATGTACGAATGCTGGTTCTGTATACCGAAATCATGCGCATGGTTGGTCAGGATATTAGCCCTGATCATATCTCCGTAATCCAGGATCATGGAGGTCCTTACTGAGGCCAGAGCATCCATTTTCGGGTGTTTAACTGTCTTAGCATAAATGCTCCCCGGATTACCCAAAAAAGAACGGATCAAATCCAAATAGTGAATGCTGTGGTAGAGGATCTCGACCCGAGGAGCTGTAAATAAAAAATCCCACAGCTGCCATGGGGTATACACGTTGACATTCACTTCTATATCCACCAATTCCCCTATTTCCCCCTGTCCGATCATTTTCCTGGCCGCACTGATAAAAGGTGCATATCGCAGCTGGAAATTGATTCCCGCATTCAATTGCTTCTGCCTGCATAACTCCAGGATTTTAGTTGCCTCTGCCAGGTTTTCGCCCATAGGCTTTTGGATTAGGACATTAGCTCCATCCGGTAACTGTCCCAGAACGTTCAAAACCTCATGACCAGGCACAGCTATATCGAACACGCACTTTTTACCACCGGCCTGTACTAAAGAATCCTGAGTATCATAAACTTCAGAGATTGAAAAGCTTTCAGCAAGATCCACTGCCTTATGATGCTGCAAATCATATATACCAGCTACTTCAAATCCGGCCAGCTGATAGGCAGGCTGGTGAGCATCACGTACGATCCCTCCTGCCCCGATGATGAATATCGGAAGTTTCTTTGCGGGTAATTTGATTCCAAATTTCTCCATGAGTTATCTACCGTAAGCGTTGCCAATGGTCAACACCACTACGGCCACAACCAATACAACTAATGCCAGGATCAGCGCTCCTATTGTTTTCCTGCTGCTTCCCACCCACTCTTTTAGCAGTAAACCGGCCAATGAACTAAACAATACCAACATGATCATATGAATGGCCCAGCTGCTAAACTTATAGTCTCCCATGCGGGTATGCCCTAACCCATAAAAGAAAAACTGTGAATACCACAGTAACCCTGTCAATGCCGAAAGTAAATAATTGAAGGTCAGGGGGCGCGTACGGCCATTGTTTTTAGCCAGGTACTCTTTAAATGTCCCTTCTTTTTGATGCAAATACAGGCAATAAATCAGGCTGAATAAAAAGGCTCCCGTGTTTGAAAAAATATAGATCACGTTGCCCTGATAATGGCCTGCACCATACTTTGCTGCCACATCGGCAATGGGTTGACCCTGATCCAGGGAAAAGCCGTATAAAGCTGAAAGGATCCCGGCACCTATCGCCAGGACAAGTCCTTTTGTCAAAGAAAAGTTACTACCTGAAGGGCTGGTTTTCTGTTCCAGGTCCATTTCTTTGAAACGGCCTGCCACCCCACAAAACCCAATCCCTGCCACACCTAGCAGCATTCCACCGATTATATATTCCGAACCTGGCTTGCTGAGTACGGTCATCAGTTCTCCCCTCACCCACGGAGGCAGTAGGGTACCTAATACGCACGAGATGCCTATAGCAATGGCATACGTCAAAGAGAAGCCGATATGTCGAATGGCCAGGCCAAATGCAGTTCCTCCTATGCCATACACTACCCCTAACCCAAAAGACATCCACATGGCATCAGCTGGCGCTTCCCGTAGTACGGTTAGCAGTTCAGGTATAGTAAGATAGGCACCTATCAAGGGCAATAAAAGCCAGCAAACCAGTGCCTGAGCCAGCCAGTAAGTTTGCCAGGACCATTGAACCACCTTCTTTTGAGGGGTATAACACAGGGAAGCCGCCGAAGCACCAACCGCATGAAAAAGCACTCCGCTTATTACGTTCATAAGTTGAGATTATAAAACTTGTTGGCACTGGAGAAAAGGACCTTTTTCTGTTCTTCTTCACTTAGGATCTCCGAAAGCAGTTCTTTGTAAGCTGTCCAGGTTTTTACATAGTCACCGGCTAGCAAAGACACGGGCCAGTCTCCGCCACAGAAGCTCCTGTCCACCCCGAAATGCTCCAGTACAAACTCAATGTATGGTTTCAGGTCTTCTTTAGTCCATTCCTGAAAATTGCCGGATGCAGTTCCCTGCCCGGAAATTTTCTGATGAAACCTGGCATGTCCTGCCGCTTCCAGCATCAACTCTCCCCACCGTCCAAACTGTTTTTTAGTAGAAACAGGTGGCTGGTTGAGGTGATCAAAGACCATGTTTAGCTCAGGTACCTTTTCAGCAACTGTTAACGCCGTTTCGATGTGCTCCGGCAAAACACCTACCACATCGTAAGGCACCCCTCTTTCAGCCAGGATCTTAAGGCTTTCCAGCACCGTGTCCTGCAGAAGCCATTTTGGATCTTTCTCATCATGGATCAAATGCCTGACTCCTTTGAAATAGGGATTATCCAGATATTTATTCAGTGCCTGCTCAGTAGCTTCAGGGCTGATCAGAGGCACCCATCCTACCACCCCTTTGATCCAGTCAGTCTTTTCTGCGTTGAGAAGCATCCAGTCCGTATCTTCAAAATGGTTTTCGGCCTGCACCAATACGCCCGCCGTTACTCCTACCTGTTTTCGGTCTTCTTCTATTTCCCTGAAGTGATAAGTGCGATTCAGGATCGTTTCATCACCCTCAAGCCACTTGTAACTGATATTTTCCAGGTCCCAAATGTGAATGTGTGTATCGATAATATTCATCCTTCCGGTAGTTTAATTTCCAAATTCCTGATCAATACTAACCGTATGAAACCCAAGCTCCGGCGCTCCAACAGGTGAGGTCAGCAACTCACCATCTACCCTGATCGGGCACCTGGTGGTTTTCACTTCACTCCCGGAAGTAGTCTTCACGATGAGCTCCATATCCAGCGCCTGGTAACCCTCCTGTGCAAGGAGTTGCTCATAATTAAACACTTCGGCACACCAGATGTCTGCAGGTTCAAGCAAACTCAGCCAATGTGTTGTGGTTTCTGTGGACAGATGTCTGGCAAGGTCCAGCTTAATTTCATCCCGTTGTACAAACCACCTGGCAGGATCAGTATATGCTTTCAGTGGCTCACACTCGAGTAATTCCCCCAGGTCAGGAATATTTCCCATGGCCAGAGCCAGGTATCCATCTGAAGTTTTGTAAACTCCGTATGGCGCACCTACATAGCAGTGTGCATGATTTTCGTTACTTCTTTGCGGGAGTTGTCGGCCATCATTGAGGAAGCAGGTCAGCACTTCAAACTGAAAATCCAGGGCACTCTCAAGCATGCTTACCTGCACCAAAGCTCCTTCACCGGAGCTTAACCTCTGATACAATGTAGCCAGAATGCCCTGAGCCACATGTGTACCTGCTAAAATATCCACTACTGCCACGCCCATGGGTGTTGGTGGTTTAGTGGCATCATTATTTAAATAAGGCAATCCTGTGAGCGCCTGAAGCAACAGATCCTGCCCGGGCAATTCACTCCACTCTCCCTCATCACCATATCCACTGATCTCTGCATAAACGATGGACGGATTAATCTTTTTCACAGAATCATGATCAAGCCCCAAACGTTTCATCACACCCGGCCGAAAATTATGCAGCAACACATCCGCTTTACTCAGCAATTTCCTTACCTTGATCAGGTCTTGCTCATTCTTCAGGTCCGCTTCATAGCTTTCCTTATTTCGGTTGATGGCATGGAAAATGGTAGACTCATCATCGATACGAACATCAGAAACATAAAGCTGACGACAGATATCTCCGGTCCCCGGTTTTTCAACCTTTATCACCCGTGCTCCCAGGTCTGCCAGTCGTAAACTCGCCGAAGGGCCCGACAAAAACTGGCTAAAGTCAATGACTAATATGTCTTCCAAAAGCTTCATGCCAACCCAAATTCTTTTTCTATACTTTCATTGTCAGCTCCCAGATCAGGTGCCGGCTTTTGCCCGTATATCTTCCGGCGGTTAATACGAATGGGACATCTTGTGGTATATAGCTCACGATCACTGGCAATTCTCTGCTCCATTTGGAGCTGTTTATAGCCATTTTGATTGACCATTTTCTGCCAATCCAGCACTTCAATAGCCCACAGGTCCGCTTTCTGCATACTATCCAGCCAAAATTGGGTTTGCTTCCTGATCAAATGTTTAGCCAGGATATGCTTGATCTCATCTCTTTTTTTGAAAGCATCTACCTGACCATATTTTTTCAGTTCATCACATCCTATAGCATCTGCCAACCTGGTAAGCGGCACCATGGCGATGGCAATGTATCCGTCCTGCGTTTGATGTAAACCATAAGGCGCCCCAAGTAGCGAATGACCATTGTTCGTCTTTGATCGCTTTGGTAGCTGACCACTTTGGTAATACGTGGTGAGCAGTTCAAACTGAAAATCCAGAAGGGATTCCAGCAATGACAGCTCCAGTTTAGCGCCCTTTCCCGTTTTTTTCATGCGAATCAGAGCTGCTAAAACACCCTGAACCAACTGCGCTCCGCAAATGATATCCCCGATAGCCAAACCAAATGGAACAGGAGGATCTGCTTCATTTCCTGAAGTGTACATAAGTCCACTCTTTGCCTGTACCAGCAGGTCCTGACCAGGCTTTTTGCTCCATGGTCCCTCAGCTCCATAACCCGTGATCTCTGCATAGATGATCCGGCTATTTACTTCCTTCACCTGGTCATAACCCAGGCCAAGTTTTGTCATCACCCCCGGACGAAAGTTGTGGATCATCACATCAGACTGTGCAATGAGTTTCTTCACCTTCTCTATCACTTCCGGGGCCTTCAGATCAGCTGAGAAACTCTCCTTATTCCGGTTGATCGTGTGAAATAGCAATGAGGTATTACTATCCGCCCACAGATCTTCTATAGCCAACTTCCGACACGCATCCCCTTTTGGTGACTCAATCTTGATCACGCGGGCACCCAGATCTGCCAGTCTCAGGCCAGCCGAGGGGCCGGATAAGTACTGACAAAACTCCAATACCGTCAATCCTTCAAGTGGAAGCTGGCTCATGTGCTTAGGCTTTCCTGATAAATCTTATTGACTCGCTGCAATACCTCTTTAGGGTCTCCACCGTCTTTTAAATACTCCCGGATCGGATCACCCGCGTGATCCTGAAAGTGGAGGTAACGATTGTACCTCGGACGGACGTAAGCATCCTCTAAAGTCTGTAGCGTACTCCTGAAAAAATCATGTGTAAGCCGGTTGTTAGACTCGCTGATCCAGGCTTTCAGATGTCCCGGCTGACCGCCGTGCTCTGTATAAAATGTAGATTGGATCGTAGAAGAAACCACTTCTTCCACAAACCTGACTGCCCATTTTTTATGTTGACTTCTTTCTGATACAGCCAGGCCTGTCCCGCCAAGAGTACTTCGTAATGTTTTTCCCTTAAAAGACACCAATCCGGTATAATGCAGCAAATAAGGTGCATAGCCAACACGTGAATAGTTGGAGTAGCCATAAGCGAAAGGGCAGTACCAGTAATCACTGGAAGTACTCATCAGCTCAGCTACGGCTATGGGGTTGCGCGAAAACATCTCCTGTTCCAGTAAAGAATAAAACTCTTTCATGGTATCCAGCGCCTTCAAACCAGTTTCCTGATCAATCACTTCTTCTTTTGACTGAAAAGGCTCACTCCCATGTGCCAGACAAAAAGCATAAAAGTTCATCAACAGATCGATGGGAATAGCCGGGGCAGCCACTTTACCTTTTTTAGCCAGTTCCAACACCTCTTCCCAGGTTTCCGGAACCTGGGCACCATTTTTCTCGAGCAGATCTTTACGATAACTCGCCACCGGTGTAGCTGCATCTACCGCCAATGCCCACTGATGACCTCCATAGTTGTAGCTCTGATGTGAGTAACCCACCGAGTTTTGCTCCTGGTCAGCCAGGTATTCCTTTGACAGGTATTGATCCAAAGGTAAAACACAGTTAGTAGCAGCCGCACACCCAACCCACGGATGGTCAATGATCACCAGGTCATAGTCATCCACAAGCTTCTCAATTGGGTAATCAGCGAATTCCTGCAAAGTCCGTTTTCTCCAGGTGACGGTCACTTCCGGATACTTCTCGTTAAATCGCTGGGCATATGCTTGGAGTGGCGTTATCCCGCGACTGTGTCCCCAGGTTATCCCTTTTAATATTATCTCAGCCATTTGCCTCCTTTTTCTCCGTCAAAAGAAGGTGCTCACATACCATTACCAGCTCATCTTTTTGGTTAAAAACCTTTACAAGCTCCGTCACAAGGCCATAAGATGGCTTTTTGTGGTCCTTCATATCTTTAATGATCACCTTTACTTTAATGGTGTCTCCTATAAAAACCGGTTTGGTAAACCTGAGCCGTTCGTACCCATAAGTCATGGCCACTTCGTTGATAAAATCAGCTGTCATCCCAACAGCTACACTAAAGATCAATGTACCATGCGCGATACGCTCCTTAAAGGGTTGGGTTTTGCACCATTCGGCATCCATGTGATGTGGAAAAAAATCCCCGGTTTGCCCCGCATGCAGGACAATGTCAGACTCTGTAATGGTTCGTCCAATGGTTTCCCTTACTTCTCCTACCGAAAACTCTTCAAAGTATTTTTTTACAAACATGTGGTTAAATAATGCGCTGAAAAAAAAGCTCTCCGGCTAGCCTCATTTAAATGAGGTATTAACCGGTCACTAAAACAAAAGAAGTAAAAAAAGGAGGGCTATCAGACATGAAAGCACAGGATGGTTTGAATAATTGATAAAGATAGATTTGAAAACAAGATTGGAATTGAAAAGAATCGAACGTTACAAACTAACTCTTAGTAAAATGAAAAAAATTAATACGCTAATCGCACTCTTAGTATTTGCATCTCTTGTCATTTTTATGGGATGTGGTAAAGATAATGGTGGTGGAAAAACAGAAGGAGAAAAGGACATTAAAGCCCTTACAGAAAGTACCTGGACGATAGATGCTACAAACTCATCTACCGATGCTGATGGAATTACTATTGCTGATATCGCTATTAACATTAGTGGAAGCTCTACAATCACGTTCGGCTTATCCGGAGGAGGAATTGACACGTATGTTACTAGCGGCGGAAGCTTTGATGTAAGCGATGAAGGAACTATTAGTAATGTTGTGTTGACCGACGCTGGTGAAGACGTTGAGGTTGGATCTGCAAGTGCATCATTATCCTCTGATAATACTACGCTTACTATCACTTTCAACACTGTAGAATCCGGAAGTCGAGTCGGTGGCTTAGGAAATTTTGAATTAGTATTTAAGGCTAGCTAAGGACAGGTCCTTTTGGATACAGGCACATAAAATGCGATGACAAACATTAGCAGGAAACATCATCTCAACTACTATATCTGTCATCGGTAGACTATAAGATCAAGGATTATTCAATTTGATTTGAGAAAAAGCTACTTCTTCCGAGGTGGCTTTTTTTATTATCAGTAAAACTCCTGATTACAGGATGGGGAAGGATTGTCAAAAGGGCTATTCCCCTTAGAATTGTACCCTAGCATCTAGTTTCAAATCATATGAATCAATTCTATAAACTACGCGGAAAACTTCCCAAAATCGGGATCAGACCCGTGATTGACGGCCGACTGGGCGGCATCAGAGAATCTCTGGAGGAGCCTACAATGAAAATGGCTCATAAAGTAAAGGACCTTCTGGAAGCCAGACTCAAATACCTGGATGGAACTCCCGTGCAATGTGTCATTGCTGATGGCACCATAGGACGCGTGGCTGAGGCGGCCGGATGTGAAGCAAAATTCGAGCGGGAGGATGTAGGTCTCTCCATTACGGTGACCCCATGCTGGTGCTATGGTACGGAGACCATCGATATGCACCCTACCCGGCCGAAAGCCATCTGGGGATTTAACGGAACAGAAAGGCCGGGAGCAGTTTACCTGGCTGCAGCTCTTGCGGGCCACACACAAAAAGGAATTCCTGCCTTCAGCATTTACGGAGAAGATGTACAGGACTCTGTAGACGACCCCATCCCCACAGAGGTTGAAGAAAAGCTTCTGCAGTTTTCCAAAGCCGGAATAGCCTTAGCTACCATGCGGGGTAAGTCTTACCTGTCCATTGGAGCCGTGTCTATGGGGATTGCAGGATCCGTAGTAAAAGAAGACTTCTTTCAGGAATACCTGGGCATGCGAAATGAATACGTAGACATGTCTGAGATCAATCGCAGGATCGGAAAAGGCATTTTTGATGAAAAAGAATTTGGTGCTGCGCTGAAATGGACAAAAGAAAACTGCAAAGAAAATACCAACTACAACCCTCACAACAAATCACGGGAACAGCTGGACAAAGAATGGGAAACGGTGGTAAAAATGGCCATGATCTGTCAAGACCTGATGGTTGGGAATGAAGCGCTGGCAAAGAAGGGTTTTGGTGAAGAAGCGCTGGGGTTCAATGCCATTGCCGCAGGATTTCAGGGCCAGCGACAATGGACTGACTACATGGCCAATGGCGACTTTATGGAAGCCATCCTGAATAGCTCATTTGACTGGAACGGTAAACGTCCTCCAATGATGATGGCTACCGAAAACGACTCCCTGAATGGCGTATCCATGCTTTTCGGTTATCTAATTACCAATCAGGCCCAGATCTTTTCAGATGTACGCACTTATTGGAGTCCGGCTTCTGTCAAAAGGGTTACCGGCCACCGGCTTGAAGGGCTGGCAAAAGAGGGCATCATTCACCTGATCAACTCCGGGTCGTCTGCACTGGATGGCAGTGGCGAGCAATCCGTAAATGGAAATCCGGCAATGAAGCCTTTCTGGGAGATCAGTGATGCTGAAGCAAAGAAATGCCTGGATGCCACCGACTGGCCTCCGGCGGTAGATTACTTTCCGGGCGGCGGGTTTTCTTCACACTTTGTGACCAGAGGCGGAATGCCCGTAACGATGTGCCGGCTCAATCTGGTGAAAGGACTCGGACCTGTCATGCAAATTGCTGAAGGCTGGACAGTGGATCTGCCTAAAGAGGTTCACAATGCCCTGGACCAACGAACGAATCCTACCTGGCCAACCACCTGGTTTGTACCGAGAACAACAGGTGAAGGGGCTTTTAAAAACGTTTATTCGGTAATGGCTAACTGGGGCGCTAATCATGGCGCATTCAGCTACGGACATTATGGCAAGGAATTGATCACGCTTTGCTCTATGCTCAGGATCCCGGTCAATATGCATAACGTAGAGTCGGAACCTTTCCGGCCAAAGGACTGGGCTTCTTTTGGTATGGACCCTGAAGGAGCTGATTACCGGGCTTGTGTCAATTATGGACCTTTGTATAAGTGATCAACCTAACTCCCGCAGATAACGCAGATGTTCGCTGAAATTTTAATCTGCTTCAATCAGCAGGAGATGTTTTCCTGAACGTAAAGACAAATTCCTAGCCGTGAAAAAATCATTTACCATTCTCCTCTTATTTCTACTGGCCTGCCAACCACCTGAGACGGTGAAGATGCCTAATCACCCTGAAAAGTCCTGGGTGTTTTGGTACTGGATGAAAGCAAGCGCAAGCAAGGAAGGTATCACTGCTGACCTGGAAGCCATGAAAGAAGCCGGAATAGGCGGAGCTTATCTCATGCCCATTCAAGGACCTGAAGACCCTCCTCTTATCAATCCTCCGATTGTACAATTATCATCTGAATGGTGGGAAATGGTCCGGTTTGCCATGGAAGAAGCCAAAAGGCTGGGACTCCAACTGGGGATGCATGCCAGCGATGGGTTTGCCCTGGCCGGCGGCCCATGGATCACTCCTGAACTTTCCATGCAAAAAATAGTCTGGAAAGAAATGCACATAAAAGGTGGGCGCAAAGTGGATTTGAAATTGCTGCGACCCGAAGGCTACCAGGGATACTATAAAGACATTGCCGTATTCGCCTTTCCTACAAAGGAAATCGCGACATCCACCTACGCCACCAGGCCGACTATTACCACCAGCACAGGAGATAATGCTGATTATTTGGTTATCCCAGGAAATGAAGAGCAATTTCGATGCAACGAGGATTGTTGGTTCCAGTATGAATTTAGTGAACCCTTTACCTGTCAGAGCATCCGGGTGATCACCAAAGGCAACAACTACCAGTCGCACCGCTTATTGGTACAATCAAGTCAGGACGGCATTCACTTTGACTCGGTCCACCAGATGGTACCCCCTCGCCACGGATGGCAGGATACGGATGCCCAGGTGACCTATGCCATTCCAAAAACGACTGCACGATATTTCAGATTTCGATGGTCAAAAGAAGGAACAGAACCGGGGGCTGAGGACCTGGACGCTGCAAAGTGGAGCCCCCGCCTTAAAATTGCCGGTCTGGAAATGTCCAGTCTGCCGAAAATCCATCAGTTTGAGGGTAAAACCGGGGAGGTCTGGCGGATCAGCCCCAGGACGACAGAACAGCAGCTGGCCCGCTCCGCATGCATCGACCCGGAAAACCTGATAGATCTTACTGACCAAATGGATACCTCCGGATTGCTCAACTGGAACGCACCTGATGGAGACTGGACGGTGCTCAGAATAGGGCACACCTCTACCGGGCATACCAACTATACCGGGGGTGGCGGATTGGGTCTGGAGTGTGACAAGTTCAACCCCCAGGCCATCAACCTGCAGTTTGACAAGTGGTACGGACAGGTTATTGAAAAAATGGGGCCGGAGCTCTCTGAAGAAGTTCTGACAGCCTTCCATGTAGACAGCTGGGAATGCGGCAGCCAAAACTGGTCCCCTGTTTTTCGGGAAGAATTCAGAAAGAGAAGAGGGTACGATCCCCTTCCCTACCTTCCGGCAATGACCGGCTATCCCATCAAAAGCGCTGAGTTTTCTGAAAAGTTTCTTTATGACATCCGTCAAACGATTACAGAAATGATGGTTGATAACTTTTATGGGATCATGAAGAAGCGTGCACATGAAAACGGCGTTTTATTCAGTGCGGAGAGCGTCGCTCCTACCATGCTAAGCGATGGTATGGAACACTATCAGTCGGTTGATCTGCCCATGGGTGAATTTTGGCTGAGAAGCCCTACCCATGACAAACCCAATGACATGCTGGATGCCATATCCGGAGCCCACGTTTATGGGAAAAACATCATTCAGGCTGAAGGATTTACCGAACTGCGCATGGCCTGGGATGAACATCCGGGAATGCTTAAACCACTGCTGGACAGAAATTACGCGTTGGGTTTTAACCGGCTGTTTTTCCATGTTTTCGCTCACAATCCATGGCTGGACAGACAGCCAGGCATGACCCTGAGCAGTGTAGGACTCTATTTCCAAAGAGATCAGACCTGGTGGAAACCCGGAAAGGCCTTTGTAGCATATACCGAAAGGTGTCAACGACTTTTGCAGGAAGGCAAACCGGTTGTGGACATAGCAGTCTTTACCGGCGAAGGTCTGCCCAGAAGGTCCATCCTCCCCGATCGCCTCGTAGAGACACTCCCGGGTATTTTCGGGAAAGAAACGGTAGAGCGTGAACGCTCCAGACTGATCAATGAAGGTCAGCTGCAAAGGGAGCTTCCAAAAGGTGTGAATCACTCTGCCAGCATGGCCGATCCGGAAGACTGGCTGGACCCTTTGAACGGCTACAAATACGACTCTTTTAATAAAGATGCGTTGCTGGAGCTGACATCTGTTGAAGGTGGGAATATTCAGCTCAAAACAGGCATGAACTACCGGCTGCTCATCCTCCCGAAAAGCCGCAGAATGGATCCTAACCCGGAGTACGTGTCTAAAGAGGTCCTGGAAAAGCTAGCAACCATGGTGAAAAACGGAGCCACCTTACTGATCAGTGAAAAACCAATGCACACACCGGGGCTGGATTCGGCTGATCAGGAATTCGATCGGCTGGCCGATGAACTTTGGGGAGATTCATTTGAGCTTCAGGATGGATTTTACGCAAAGCCTGTAGGCAAAGGAAAGGTGATCAAAACACCTGTTACGGCTGATTCTTTTGAAGGGCTGGACATCAAGCCTGATTTTCAGGCATTTGAAAATAGCCGGAAAGCCAAAGACATTGCCTGGACCCATCGCAGAAGTGAACAGAAAGATATCTACTTCATTTCTAACCAAAGCGAAACGGATCGTATCCTGGAACTTTCGCTAAGAGTAACGGGTAAAGTGCCAGAACTTTATGACCCTGTTACCAACAGGAAAATACAGGCTGAAAGCTGGACAATCAATGGAACCCGAACGGAATTACCTGTACGCTTAGCGCCGAATGGTTCCCTGTTTGTCATCCTGGAAAAGGAAACGGATAAACAATCCTGCAAAGGATCCAACTGGCAGGAGTTCAGATCAGAAAAAACACTTGAGTCATCCTGGACTATAACATTTGATCCTGAGTTTGGTGGGCCAGAGGAACCGGTAACGTGGAATTCTCTCCAAAGCTGGACCAAGAGCGAAGACCCCGGAATTAAATACTACTCGGGGACAGCCATATACACGACCACTTTTGATTTTGAGCCAGCGGATAGAAAGGTATATTACCTCAAATTTGATGAGCTTCATGACATAGCTGAGGTAAAAGTAAACGGCAAACCTTGTGGTATTGTCTGGACCGCACCCTACCAGGTAGCTATTACGGATGGGCTACAAACAGGAGAAAATACCCTGGAAATAGCGGTGACCAATACCTGGAGAAACCGGTTGATCCGCGATCATGACCTACCGGAAGCCGAACGGATCACCCGGACCACTTCTCCCTACCGGCTGGAGGGTCTTCCACTTCTGAAAGCAGGGCTGACCGGTCCGGTGAGTATTTTGGTAGTGAAGTGAGGAAAGTGGAGTTTAATGAGTTTGGGGGTTTCGAGTTGCGAGGTTACAGGTTGCGAAGTTGAGCTACATCTCGGTCCCGTCCTGAAATAGCTTGACACCAAACAAGTCAAGTTATGAAAACAACAGAAGCATTAGAAATCAAGAAAAAGTACAAGAGTAAGCGCTTGTATCGTGCTGGGTTCAAGCAAGTGGTTTTGGAAGAATTGGTTATGGACAGGGAGTCCACAAGCTTTATCGCCAGGAAACATGGGCTGGAAAACCATACTGTCCACACCTTTAAGCAGGAAGCCTTGGAGCATCTGGGATATTTTCGTATTTTAAACAACATGAAAAGCTCTAACCAAAATAAAGACGCCTCGGCCTTGGAGAAGGAGAATGCAGAGCTGAAGAAGGCTTTAGAGCTGGCTATGCTGAAAGTATCAGCTCTGGAGACGTTAGTGGATGTAGCTGAGGACCAGTTTAACATCCAGATCCGAAAAAAGCCTGGGGCCAAGCAGTCCAAATAATGCGATTAATATATCCAGACAATGGGCTTGCGTCCCTTTGTCGACTGTTTGGCAAAACCCGCCAAGGGTGGTACCACTGGCATCAGTCCAAAACATCCCATGCATTACTAGAGACCATTGTGGTTAAGCTGGTAAAGGACATCCGTAATCATATCGGTATCCAGAAGCTTGGAGCACGTAAACTACTGCCGCTTATTAATGAACAGCTGGCGAAAAACGAGTTGCGTATTGGTCGGGACTATCTCTTCGATGTGATGGAGCGTAATGGCTTGAAAGTGCGGCAGAGAAAGCGCAGGAGGCCTCAGACCACTGACAGTACACATGGCTTTAGACGCTATCCAAACCTGGTAAAAGGACTGGAAATAAAGCGAGCAGAGCAAGTTTGGGTGGTGGATATTACCTACCTGACAGTAGGTGGGCGTTTCATGTATCTAAGCCTGATTACAGATGCTTATTCACGGAAAATCATGGGGTACTGCTTGCTGGACAACCTTTCTGCAGATGGCCCCATGAGAGCATTATTAATGGCTTTTTCGAACAGGCTATACGTGGAGAAGAGTCTGATCCACCACAGTGATCAGGGCGTGCAGTACTGCAGCCAGGGGTATGTAAACATGCTGAAAACCCATAGGGCAAGCATAAGCATGACCCACCGAGGGAGCCCTCATGAGAATGCGATTGCTGAACGGGTAAACGGTATCTTAAAAGGAGATTATAACTTAGGGAAGTCCTTTGATACACCTCATCAAGCAGAAGAGGCGGTACAAAAAGCAGTAGCATCTTATAACTGTTTGCGTCCTCATGATAGCCTGAACGGAATGACACCACAGCAGGTACATACAGCTAAGGCTATTGAGGAATCGGTAAGCTTAAACAGGACTGTAAGAAAAGGTGAAAAGAGCAGTCAGGATTAAGCTCCTTAAGGGTCAACTCCTGTTAGGATTATCTGACAACCCGTAAAGTATTAACAGGATTACTAGGTAGCAAGTAAAGCTGAATTAGTATGACCATTTAAACTGTAAAGCAAATGAAGGAATAACAAATTACATGACAACCCAAAGCAGGACTAGATCCTAGCCTGTCTACTTCTCCCAGGATTAAAGCAATACTGGTAAAGTACAATTAGGATTATCAATTATTATTGTAAACTACAATCAGAATTAATGTAAAACCTGTCAAGTTATTTTAGGACGCCTCACTCTTATGGGGTCTCAGAGTAATCTGATAAGGGTTTAGACTAATCTGATGGGGTCGTAGAGTAATCTTATGAGGGTAGAAAGTAATCTGATGACCTCTGCAGGTAATCTGATACGAGTGAAAAGTAATCTGATAAGGATTTGGACTAATCTAATGGGGTCACAGAGTAATCTGATACAAGTGAGAACTAATCTGATACGGATGAAAAGTAATCTGATGAGGGTTTGGACTAATCTAATGAGAGTGGAAAGTAATCTGATAAAGCCTTGGAGTAATCTGATGGGATCTCAAAGTAATCCTCTATCCCTGTTCTGTGACCCACAGATCAGCTTCCCTAACAACCCGGTGCTGGCCTGTGAGCCACCTGGTGTTGTTGGTGAAAACACCAACAACGGGGCCAATCAAACAAAGCGTAATGGTACCGCAGCTTTCTCCAAAATGGACTCTCGGAAACGGAATATTCTTAACTGGTGTACTACAGTTTTGCATTATTTGAATGTTCCCAACAATTTTCACACAAAAACAACTTGCTTATAAACATTCCCCTACACCCCTTTTTTCTAAAGGGGAATATTGGTGTTTTTGTGTGAAAACCTCTTATAACGCCAGGGTCATTTTTTTGCAAAACTGTCGTACACCCTTCTTAACTTAATGCTTCTCATTATCTTTGAGAGAAGTAAACTCGCCCGCTTTGACATTAAACCAGGTAATAGCAAGGATTCGACAAGGTGATAGATACGCATTTGATCAGTTATTTGTGGATATGTATGAGCCCCTCTGCAGATACGCCTTTTCTTTTGTCAATGATTGGGAAGAAGCGGAGGAGGTTGTGCAGACGATATTTCTCAACCTCTGGGAAAACCGGAGTACACTGGTGATCCGGAAAAGCATCAAGTCCTACCTCTACTCTGCCACGCACAATGCTTGTGTTAACCGGATAAAACACTTTAAAGTCAGGGATAAATACCTCGACTATGTGACGCAGCGGGGTGACAGCTACGAGATGTCGGACCAGCTCGTTGCGGAGGAACTCAAGCAGGCTATTGAAAACAATATATCCGCACTCCCCGAGCAGCGGAAACTTATTTTCTGCATGAGCCGGTTTGAGGGGCTGAAGTATTATGAGATTGCTGAAAAACTCGATATATCAGTAAAAACAGTAGAAGCCCAGATGGGAAAAGCACTCCGGTCGCTTCGGGAGGGGCTAAAGGAATATTTACCCATTCTGGCAGTTTTTATGGATTGGGTCTAGGGACAATCGTCGATAAGTTGTCGTATAAGTATAGATGTCATATCTATGAAATGAACATAATGCTCAACTTAGACATTGAGCCATACCAACTGGGTATGATCAAAGAGTTGCAGCAAACCGCTGATTTCAGCAACTTTTAAACACATGAAAGAAAAAGATAAGCATGATATTGAAATAGCCAAAGCACTCACCGGGAACGGGCCTGCTGATACATCGGAAGCTCCGGACCGGGAAGCGATGGAAGACACGTGGTTTCTTACCGGGCTTCTGGCAGAAAAGAAACTGGACGCAAATGTGGCCTTACGGAAGGTACACCGAAAGATGCAGGGTGAACAACGCCCACGTCTATACGGGGTCTGGCGGGTTGCAGCTGCAATTAGTCTGTTGATAGTGGCTGCTGCGGTTGTAATCTATTCGGGTGTTTTTAAAGAGACTGCTAAAGTGGAGCAGGCTTACGAGACCGTCGGTACCATCACAGAGTACAGCCTCCCGGATGGCAGCATGGTAGCATTAAACAAGTTTTCCAACCTTAGGTATGAGCAGGAAGGATCTGCAGAGAGAAGGGTGAAGCTCACCGGGGAAGCCTTTTTTGAGGTCCGGCATGACCCGCAGCACCCGTTTGTGGTGACCACAGCGGATGCCCGGATCGAGGTAGTGGGTACACAGTTTAATGTAAGGGCCTATCCCGATCAGCCTACTGAGGTCACGGTAAAAGAAGGGAAAGTGAAAACCACCTTTTTGAAAGACAATGAGACGTTTTTACTCACAGCAGAAGATCAGGTGGTAAAGGAATCGGATGACGCACAGGCAACGAAGCAAAATAAGGTGGCTGATGCCAATTACCTGGCCTGGAAAACCGGCTTCCTGGAATTCAGAGAGGCGGAACTGCCGGATGTAGTCGCCAGGCTGGAAGCGTTGTACAACGTCTCCATCACGTTTCACGAGGATCTGTCGCAGTGTAAGATCACCGCAAAGTTTGAGAATCGTGATCTTGATTTTATTCTAAAAGTTCTGGAAGCCACGCTAAAGATCACCGTAAAAAAAGACGGTCAGAAATACATACTTACAGGTAACAGGTGCAATTGAACAGGTGATGGTTAGATGGTTGGTACTTCCTGCTTCCTTGCTTTTCATGTATTCGTCTACCTTTTCCCAGGGAAAGCAGATCACTGTGCATTTTGACAACACAGAGCTGGAGCACGCATTGGATAAACTAAGTGACCTTTCCGGCTATCTGTTTTCCTACAACCCGGACAATTTTCCCAAAAAATCCAGGGTAACCGCGCATTTTACGGAGCAATCCGTGGATGTCATTCTTCGGGACATCCTGACCCCTCTTCGTTTGGAATACAGCATTATGCAGAATATGGTCATTATCACCACCAAAAGTGAGCCACCTGCAGAGCTGATCACTTCCTCCACAGAGTCGCCCGCTAAAGAGAAACCACCAGAGGAAAATATCCGGAAAACTGCCCCTCCCCAGATAAAAGATTCAGTGGCGATCATTTATGACACAGTAAAAGTCGTTGAAACCGTTTATGATACCGTTCGTAGAGTCGTCACTGAAAAACACCATGATACAGTCAGGGTGGTCAGAACCGTTACCAAATATGACATGAAACCGGGAAATCTTTCTGTATCTTTAGTCGCAGGCTTCGTATTTCCTGTCTTTCAGCAAAAAGAAACACCGGACCAGACAGGTACCAGCTATTCGATCGATAGCAAGCCGATGGTCGATATGAGCGTGAGGTTTCAGTATGAGAAACAAAAAATCGGACTGGGAACCGGTATTGATTATTCCAGTGCCTACTTTACTACTGAGCTTAGGACGGATTCAATGTATACGGCCTATGAGGTAGATACCACGGCCTCCTATTACATTATCGTAGATGGGGAGCGGCAATATTTTTATGTGGTGGATTCTACAGCTTATCCCGGCACTATTTCCCACACGGAAAAAAGCTCCACGAATGTTCAGAGTATTTCTATTCCCATTCGTCTGACCTGGCAGGTAAACCTTAATAATAAATTCTCGATATGGATTGGAGGAGAGGGTGCTGTTTCATTGTATATCAACAGACCCGCTGAGCTGGAATTGATGGGTTTGAAAACGGCTCCTTTTTTAAGTTATGCTTTGCTAATGCAGGTGGGATACAGACCCGCTTACAATTCGGTGTTCTTTATAGAGAGTAAATACAAAGGGAGGTTTGAGCCTCTCCTGAATAGTTCGGTCCTGAAAACAGGTTTTGTTCATGCTACCCTGGGTGTGCGCTTCTTCTTTTAGCCAGGATAATCCAGGCCAATTAAGGAGGCCAGTCAGAAAATTATCTCCTCAGGCGGTAAGGGTAAAACGGTATGTTGCTGCCCTAGCATTAAACAAACCAAACTTTTATAACATATGACCAGAAAATCAGACTTTATAAAGTGGAAATTTCTAATTTTTAGTTTCCTGCTAAGCATTCTTTTTCAAACTCACTTGTATGGTTCGCCCGAATACCGTGAGCACGTTGGCGACAGCACCTCCTGCGAGGGTATAGAAGCGTCAATCACTGTAACGAAACTATCCTCACCCGGTACTTACAGCTTTGAAGCCACAGCTACCGATTCATTGGTGACTTTCTTTTGGGATTTCAGTGATGGAGATTCATCAGAGGCCGTCTCCCCTGTTCATCAGTATGCTTCTAATGGGCTCTATCTAGTCAACTTTTTGGGGACAACTGTGGAGGGTTGTGAGGTATTCGCCTCCGATAGTGTCAATGTCACGGATGTTAGCGACAGCACCTCATGCGAGGGTGTGGAAGCGTCAATCTCTGCAACGAAACTATCCTCACCCGGCAGCTACAGCTTTGAGGCCACGGCTACCGATTCATTGGTGACTTTCTTTTGGGATTTCAGCGATGGAGATTCCTCGGAGGCCGTATCCCCTGTTCATCAGTATGCTTCTAATGGGCTCTATTTAGTCAACTTTTGGGGAACAACCGTGGAGGGTTGTGAGGTATTCGCCTCCGATAGTGTCAATGTAACGGATGTTGGCGACAGCACCTCATGCGAGGGTGTGGAAGCGTCAATCTCTGCAACGAAACTATCCTCACCCGGCAGCTACAGCTTTGAGGCCACGGCTACCGATTCATTGGTGACTTTCTTTTGGGATTTCAGCGATGGAGATTCCTCGGAGGCCGTATCCCCTGTTCATCAGTATGCTTCTAATGGGCTCTATCTAGTCAACTTTTGGGGGACAACCGTGGAGGGTTGTGAGGTATTCGCCTCCGATAGTGTCAATGTAACGGATGTTGGCGACAGCACCTCATGCGAGGGTGTGGAAGCGTCAATCTCTGCAACGAAACTATCCTCACCCGGCAGCTACAGCTTTGAGGCCACGGCTACCGATTCATTGGTGACTTTCTTTTGGGGTTTCAGCGATGGAGATTCCTCGGAGGCCGTATCCCCTGTTCATCAGTATGCTTCTAATGGGCTCTATCTAGTCAACTTTTGGGGGACAACCGTGGAGGGTTGTGAGGTATTCGCCTCCGATAGTGTCAATGTCACGGATGTTGGAGACAGCACCTCATGCGAGGGTGTGGAAGCGTCGATCTTTGTTTCACAAGGTCCTGATAATGGGCCGGGGGAATACAATTTTGCCTATGAAGCATCAGCACCTTTAGAGACACTCACCTGGGACTTTGGTGATGGGGATACTTCATCAATCCCCAACCCGGTTCACCAGTATACGGCAAATGGCCTCTACCCCGTAATCTTTCACGGCATCACTACCGGGGGTTGTGATGTGTTTGCTACCGATACCATCAATGTTACGGATGTTGCAGATAGCAGTGGCTATACCATTTCCGGGAAGGTCTACGCGGACAATAATCTGGTACAGGAAGGAATTGTTATCCTTTTTGAGGAGGTTTACGGAGACTGGTCAGCGGTAAATTATGGGGTTATTCAGTCAGGAGACTATACCATCTCAGGAGTAGCTGATGGAAATTACCTGCTGTATGCCCTGCCGGCAATGGGGGCGTACCGTAATTATCTGCCCACATACTTTGTAAATGCTTTTGCCTGGAGAGGAGCCTACTCCCTGCGAGTCCAGCAGTCTGTTTTCGAGGTAGATATCACCCTGATAGCCATCAATCAGGAGCTGCCAAAAGGCAATGGCAGGATTTCCGGAAGTATTGCCTTTGCGGATGAGGAGCTATACGAAGGTGGTGTCTACGGACGGGTGAACAGCAATGCCGCAGGCAGACTGTCTGCCGGGGGCACGGCGAACATACCCGTATACTTACGGGATAATGATAAGAATATAGTTGCCTGGACGCTGACCGATTCCGAAGGCAGCTATGTGTTTGATAACCTCCCTTTCGGTGACTTCAGTGTAGGTGTGGAAAAACCTTCTACTTCCGGTGGTGAATCAGACTTGATCAGCCTTTCGGAAGGCAACGTTTCCCATACGGTAGACATGCTTGAAATTAACCGTATCAATGTCGTGACAGGATCACCTGAACTACAAGAAAATCAGGTGAATGTGTATCCGAACCCCTCCCCTGACGGCCGGTTTACCTTCTCCCTTCCGGTTTCCGGAACGGTCTACGACGGGACAGGAACGGAGCTCTTTAAGCTGGAGGATGAAGGAGATGTCCGGCTGAGAAATGCTGAAAAAGGGGTCTATTACTTAAAGCTACTTTCAGGTAAAACGCTCAGACTGATTGTCAGATAAGCAAGGCCAATTACTCGGAATCCATAAAAAAACCGGAGGCATAAGTCTCCGGTTTTTTTAATTGGCAGCAGTTAGACCGGGTTTGTTAGATGTCATGTTTCCATAGATTACGTTTTAATGATCACCGAAATCAATTTCAACTTCATCTATGATTTCATATTCGTTGGGCACTTCTATTGTTGAGACATTTACATTTTTATCTTGAAGATTAAAACCAGATTTCGACCATTCATCAAAAGTTATATGAGGGTTTATGTAAGTGTCATCTTCTAATATTAACTGTTTAAACCAAATTTGTTTGGCTTCACCTTGCTGAACTAAAACTCCTATATTAACCTTTTGCACTTGCCCAATTTTAAATGCATCATTAAATACCTTATCTAAAAAGAGAGTGGGAGTCTCTTTATCACAGATTAAATTGATTTCCGCTACATGTTTATAGTAAATTAATCTCAAATGATGCTCTGAAATAATGAAGTTTTCTATGGTACTGATTCCCCCATTACGTTCCTGATAATAATAGTTCCAATATTTATCAAACATCCTTTTTACAGTTGCATCATTAATTTGCTTTGGATTAATATTTCTAAAGCTTTGTATTAAGTCAGTTTTGACATATTCAAGAATTGGCTCTTGAGCTTCTTCGTATAAACCAGTATAAATTGTTGTTGAGAAGGGAGGATTCTTAATGAATGACGTGTCTTTTTTTAAAAGAGGCAGATCAATTTTTAACATCGTTCCTTTCATAACTGACTCTAAGTCCCAAAAGTCCTTTTGTTGGGCCTGGGCCTTATTTATGGTGATTGATAGAAATAAAGCAATAATCAATGATATAGTTTTTTCCATAATTCTTTTGCGGCTATCGATCAGCTATCGATTCCGTATGCCTACGCGGCCTGGCCCACAGCTAATGAATAGCTCTAAAATAGTAAATCTGCCGCGCCCGGCAAAGGGGTACTTCCAAAGTATCCAAGTGGCACTGCGCCTGCCTGCCGGCAAAGGCAGGTTCAGAAAGAAGAGAAAACCTGCGCTCTGCACCGGATAAAAAACACCTCATTTCCCAGTGGCAGTTTAGTGGTCGAGTCACACTGGAATTGGTTAAGTACTCAGTTCGCATATACGGCCACCACATCATGTTAGATGCCGATTTGATTGGTCTGTGTTCGTGCAGATACAGTGACATTAACCTCGAAAGGATAGCGATAGGATTCGATGCTGTCTTCAGATACTTTAACGTATTCTTCAATTATTCCTCTGACTGTTTTTTCTCCGGCTGTTTCGAATATTAGGTTCATTGAGGCTATAGAATCATTTCCTTCAAAGTATTGCGGTTCTTCGTCTTCAGGTAATTCAAACTCAGAGTCGTAATAGCCTATAAAAACCCGCATTTTAGGAAGATAAAATTCTTTACGTCTGACTATAAGTTTGTTTGGTTCTTCAACCGTTGGATTGGGATTCTGAAGATACACAAACATGTTTTTTCTTCTACATTCATAAGTTTCACAATGTTCTGATTTGTTGTTACACTGTGTAAGGATTAAGATTAAGAGAAAGAAAAAAATTGATCTAAGATTCATTGATTCCGTTCCGCTTATTGTCATATAACGCCCGGATAGAGCGAGTGGCCCTCCCGGTTCTATGAAAATCTAAAGTAGCTAAATCTGCCGTGAGATACAACTGTCAAGTTCGTACTGCGCTCAGAAAGTCTCCTGATCCTGCGTATATCACTCAGCAGATAACCACTCTCTTTCCCAGGGGCAGATTTAGTGGTCTAGTTGCAGAGAAGATGGCTCGAAGGTAGTAAAGGCCATTCGTCTCTATCCAGTGTTATCAGCTTTATACTTTTCAACAAGGTTAGAAATCGTAAAGAAATTGGAAGCTAGTTAGCGTTACTTCGCCTACATCTGAATCAGCGGCAATAACGGAAAGCATGACTCTAGCTTTTTTTAAAACTTTGTAACCGATTCTGGGTGAAAATCCGATTAAAAATTCTTTATCTCCTTCATTTTCAGGTTCACGATAAAATGATCCAATTCCCATTCCAAAGAAGCATTTTTTATCTAAAAATGAAAATCTTGATGGAGGAAACAAGTCAACATACAGTTGACCAGTTAAGTTGTGGTTATCTGAGATGAGGTAACCACCGGCAAACCCAAATATGAAGTCCTTAACCTGATAATTGGGTTCGACTATTATATGTGGCATTGGACTATCCGAATATGCTAGTCCGCCACCGACCGATAATTGAAATTGTGATTTACAATACAACGGAATTAGAAGAAAGAGCAGAGCAGTTAATTGAATCTTAACAATGTCTAATTTCATACTTTATCTATTCGTTGATTC
Organism: Marinoscillum sp. HNIBRBA16962; assembly: GCF_057801515.1. Lineage (NCBI taxonomy): Bacteria > Pseudomonadati > Bacteroidota > Cytophagia > Cytophagales > Reichenbachiellaceae > Marinoscillum > Marinoscillum sp. HNIBRBA16962. The sequence goes on from NZ_CM173603.1 coordinate 3,486,243, forward strand.
TTCAGTTTGCATCCGTTGCTGATAACGACCAACTATCATCCGTAAGCTGGACTTTTCATATTTCTTTAAAAGTATCTCATCGCACCAGTCTTTTGCAAATGGCTCTGTTAGCTTATGGATGATAGTGTTTGTGCCCGTTGCACAACTCAAATTCCCCCGAAATGGTCAAATTTTCCTATCTGAAAACCTCGATTACAAAGCTTAGAGACAGGTAATGCTTAACAGTATTAGGTATTTACCAACTATTGAGGGGTTGTGCAACAGCCACGTTTGTTATGATCTTCAATATTTGAATTTCTACTCTCACACTGTTTATGTTTTCTAAAGATAAAATGAACATAAATATTTAGTATACCTATAAAAACAAAAGGGAATATTACGAAAGTCATGGCAAATGATTGTTTATCATTAAAAAGAGCTGTAAATGTTAAGAAAATCAAGATGGTGAAGAATAGCACTAAAATTTTGAATTGCTTTTTGCTTCTCCTAAATAGTAAACTCATGTATGATATCAAAAATACAATTTGAATTACTAACCAATATGAAAGTATAATCCTATTTGAGTAGTAAGGATACTTTTGGCTGAGAAATACCAAAATAAAGATGCTCCCCACCATAACAATTAAGCCTATAATTAAAAGATAATTGTTCTCAACTGATTTCTTTACATTTGAAAGTCCTGCTGCAAGATGAATAATACTAGAAAGGATAATACTTCCTCCAATTAAGTATGTGAAATTAGTATAGCCTATTCTGCTATTGGCATATATAATAACTGCTATTAATAGAAAAGATATTCCTTTAATAAGGTTAAAATTTCGAAGTTTTATTAATTGGCTTTCCATTTTGGATTTTGTTATTCAATGTGAAGATTCTATAGTTTTAAAATTAATTTTGATATACTAGTTAAATATTTATCCTTCTGCAAGTGGAAGTTACCAAACCTGCTAAAATCAAAATAAGAGGAATCATAATTGCAGTAGAAAGATTGATCATAACGCTAAGCTAGCAGGAGTGCGCCCCGAACTTGGCAAGTTCCGATAAAACTAATGAATCTGCCGGTGCTTCCAAAGTATCAGATAACCACTGCGTTCAGAAAGATGAAAATCCTGCGAGCAGAACTCAATAGAAAGCACAACCGTTTCCCAGCGGCTGATTCATGGTGATGTTTGCACTGAAGCCAGCAAAGAGGCAGTTTGGCGCATTCCTGCTCAGCGATTGTTGGAGTCCGTTTTATTCAATTTTAGCAAGTAGGTTGTTTCGTTAGCAAGTTCGAATGTTTCGTAGTTGATCTGTCCAGCAGTTATTAGAAGTTCTTCGTTCGTCAACCAGTTGGCGGATGTTACCGTGTGTTCACCGAAATCAATATTGAAATACTCGTTAAATCCGTTTTGGTTGAATTCAGATAGAATAAACTCGTTAGGGTAGATGGGGTAGCTAATCATATCAACAAATGAAAGCATCAGTTTTCGGTTGGGAGAAAGTCGATATTCAGGTCCTAATATGTAGTGACTACCATCGTTAAGGTTAATAAGATAATCATGCTGTTCCTCCCAATTCTCAAAATTCACTAATAGTTGGTTAGCCTCTTCCCAAACTCCTTTAAGTATGTAAGTTTCGTGATACTCACCGTCATCAAAATTGCATACCGTATCTTGTTTTGTGTTCGCCAGTTGAATTATAAAACAGGAGTCAGTTTTTGTGATTATGTTGTTAGGTGCTGAAAGAGGAATAGGGGTTGAGGTTATCTTATTTTGGAGTGAGTCGGCTTGTTTGTGAGTCAGCTCTGTAAAAGTTAGTTCGTAACCTCCCGCTTGCCTGTTCTCAAGCAGTATTTTGGGAATAGTGTCCGCTTTAATTTCAGGCTTAAAAGTTTGTGGTTCAAATATGGTTGCAGTATCTGATCTAGCAGATTCAATATTCGCAGTTAAAGTTGGTTCGGCAACTACTTGCTTGGTAGTTGTTGTTCCACAGGCGAAAAGAAAGGTTAGGAGAAATAAGAGGTTAAGGTTCTTCATTTGATCTGGGAGACAATGGACTCCAACGCCAAGCTAGCAGGAGTGCGCCCCGAGCTTCGCAAGTTCCGATAAAACTAATGAATCTGCCGGTGCTTCCAAAGTTTGTAGAAAGCACTGCGTTGAGAAAGATGAAAAAATCCTGCGAGATGCGCTAAGTAGAAAGCACTGACCTTGCCCAGCGGCTGATTCATGGCGATGTTCGCACTAAAGTCTATAAAATAGCAGTTGGCGCATTCGTGCTAGCGCCTGTTACCCTCTCGTTCTATTTGTTCCAGTGTTGGTCTGGATTTAATGTTATTGTTCCGTCGCTAATCTTATGAGTTAGCTTGAGTTCACGGTTAACCCAAACCTTGAGAATACCCGATTTGGTTTCAACGTCAATCTTTTCGTTGTTATAATACATTGAAAGATCCGCGAGTTCTCGATCCCACCAGTTGTCTCGTCGTTCGTAGACTTTAATCTCATGAACAGTAGAAGTTGTTGCCCACCCGCTTGTTTGTTCGGTATAATAGTAAGTGTCGTTGATATTTTTGGTTAGGATTTCGTCTTCAGGAAAAACGAAAAAACCGATCGTTCCAATAATTGTTGTTAATGCCAAAAGTCCGAGGAAAAATCCGATAAGAATTTTGCCAATGATTTTGAAGTTGAGAATTAGTTCGTTCATGGCGATTATGGAGGTAACGATCAGATATGGCGAGTGGCCACACCCTTTGTAAACAGTACTAAAGTAGTGAAACTGCCCAACCCCCGCAACAGTATCCACAATGCCCTGCGTTTTGAAAGACTAAATCCAGAAAGAAGAAAGTGCCTAGAAGCATAAATATCAGCAGAATGGGCAGGTTCACGGGCGGATTGCACTGAAATATCAGATAGGCAGTTTGGCCATATCGCCTGTTACCTTCTTTTTATTTTTCGCTCAGCAGTTGAATGTTTGAGTTACCGAAATCAATAAGTTCGGAAGTTCCGTCAAATACAGACGTTCCATGCAGTTCAAGGAAGTTATCCGAGTTGGTATCTGTTATTTGCTGCAAATCCCAATTTCTGTTGAAAAGAATTGCTCTATTGGTTGGATCAATAATGGTTACAAGACCTGGATCGTTAGCATAAACCCATCCAAAGAGTAAAATCAGCTTTGAATTTGGTGTTGCGTTAAGAAGAAGGATGTTCTCAGACTCAAGTTGGTTTTTTGCTGCTATCTTCTCAGAAATTGAATAATTTTCATTGAACGTTACCCAACCACCGTAGTTTGAAAATTCATAAGATTCATCACCTGATAGTTCAATCTTGATTTTTTGAAAGTTCCCCGGATCTCCCCAATTCTCAATAATGAACAAAGTGATTTTATCATTTTTCCCATCATTGTTCAGGTCAACTGTTTGGGTCTCAACTTCCTTAAAAGGGTATTCTTGTTCGTTGTGATTTTCTAATATGAACAGCAAGTCAACCAGTTCAGGGTTAACGACATACGCAGATTTCTCTGTAGCATATTCGGTACTAGAGTTTTGTTCGTTCTTCGTTTCAGTTCCACAAGAAACTAGAATCGCTGATACAAATACTAAAAGGATATGTCTCATATAGAAGATAATTGAAGGTAACGTCCAGATATGGCGAGTGGCCATACCCTTTGTAAACAGCACTAAAGTAATGAATCTGCCCAACCACTACAACAGTGTCCACGAAGAACCGCGTTCTGCAAGTCAAAGTCCAGAAAGAAGAAAGTAGCTATAAGCACAAGGGTGGCAGAATGGGCAGATTCACGGTCGAGTCGCACTGAAGTGTCAGGTAGGTAGTTTGGTCATTCGCCATATCGCTTGTTACCTGTCGATTTTTTTGGCCATTCTCATCCATCTTCGAATAATGAAGAAGTCAATGGTTAGAAGAGTTAGAATGAAGATGCCGTACCACACAAATTGTTCCTCGTTCAGGTTCTTGAATTGAGGTCGTCTGATCTTCTCTGAAATTAGGAATACATAATATATCGTTAGGAGACTTGAAAACAAAACGAACATGACCAATAGGGAATTTACCAGATACTTCATTATGCTGCATTAATCTCTCACTGTTGTTACGAGTATTGTATTCGGTTTTGCTTTATCTCCATAAATAGCATTTGCGGCCGCAACTGTTATCTGTTCGACTATTTCAATTTCAGCGTATTCAAGTTCGAGAAGCTGATCAATATTGGTTTCATCAATAAGGATTCCGTCTAAAACGAATAGAAAATCTTCTTCACTTCCGGTTGCACTTTTTAAATAGTCCTGTAGCTTATTGTAGAGTTCCTTTTTCTTCTGTTCCTTATAAGACTTAGTGTAAATGTCAATAGCACCATCCTTGGCTTCTTTCCCAAATTTGGTAATAGCTGATTCCCCTTTATAAACGTCAATCTTATCAATATCATCCTTGTTAATAGATTCGAGCATTTCCTGACTTATGACCTCACCATCAACACGGATTAGAGGTTTAAGTTCTTCTTGTTGAGATGTAGAAGATGTTAATTTCTTAGAACAGCTTGAAGCAATGACAAGGATTAGGAGAAATGCTATCTTATAGTGATTCATATGCGTTTTGAAGGAATGACAGGTAACGCCACGCTATCAGGCGTGGGGATTTTTATATTCTAAAGTTAAATATTGCACTGAACTTTCCAATACCTTCAATCTCTCAGCAATCGATGAACCCCCATGACTGATAGCGAATGTGTGTGCCCAGCATGGGCATCTGGTATCTAAAGATACCAAATTATTCCAGAGGGTGCGGCAGAAGGCCAAGTCCCTTATGTGCGGGAGTCGTGTCCCGAAGCATTAGCAAGTCGCAAGCTCGTTTGTCGTGAGACATGGAGTGAAGGAAGCGAGACTGCAAACCCTGGTTCCAACGAACAGGACCGGGTCGCCGGGCGACTGGATACAGAGGCATGTCAAGTCGGATGAGGTAACACATCATACTGACGTCCAAAGGGTGGGAAACCATCAGGAACTTGGCATGTAGATCCAGTGGATATTGGGGGAAGGAATATGTCCTTACCTGGGGAGGTCTCGGACTGTACGAGCTACAGACTGAGAAGTCAGCAGAGGTCATAGTACTCATCAGCCACGAGCCATCAGAGACAGATGGAGGACTCACAAGTTGAGGAAGGGCCGAACATTGAATTGTGTCCAAATTCGGGTAGGAATCCGCCGACTGGCAGATAGCCTATCCTTAGGCAGACAAGGAAGTAAGTTTTATGATAGCAGAAGTACTTAAGCGAAAGAACCTCTACAAAGCTAGCCGGCAGGTGTTGCGGAATAAGGGTTCGGCAGGGATAGATTGGATGTCAGTTGCGGAGCTTCCAACGTATCTGGAAGTCAACCGGGACAGTATCATGACCTCTGTTCTTAACCACACTTATGTACCTGCTGCTATACTTGGTGTAGAGATACCCAAAGGTAATGGAAAGACCCGATTACTGGGGATTCCAACCGTAACGGACCGATGGCTACAGCAGGCGGTAAGCCAAATACTTGCCCCAAAATTCGAATTGAATTTTGAAGACCATAGCTATGGCTTCCGGCCTGAGAAGAATACCCAACAGGCAGTGTCACAGGCACTGAAGTACATCAATGATGGCTATCAGGATATTGTGGATATAGACCTGAAAGGATTCTTTGATGAAGTAGACCACATGGTGTTGTTACAACTGATCCACAAGAAGGTAAAATGCCCGACGACCCTGCGGTTGATCCGAAAGTGGCTGAGAGCGCCCATTTCAATTAATGGAAGGCTCCACAAACGTCGGAAAGGTATGCCGCAAGGTTCACCGATCAGTCCGATATTATCCAACATCCTGCTGGATGAATTGGATAAATATCTGGTCGAAAGGGAATTGCGGTATGTCCGCTATGCAGATGATTTCAGCATCTATGCTGGATCAAAAGCAGAAGCCAGGAAGATTGGTAATGCCATCTACATTTTCCTTCGGGATAAGTTGAGGCTGCCGATCAACAGGGAGAAAAGCGGGATACGCAGACCGGTGAACTTCGAGTTGCTGGGACATGGATTTGTTCCGGTATACACGAAGGGATCGAGGGGACAATACCAACTTGTAGTAAAGAAGAGTGCATGGCAATCCTTCAAGCGCAAGCTCAAGGATCTGACCAGAAAGACCAGACCAATGAGTTTCGATGAGCGGTTACAGAAGCTGGCCGAAGTGTGGAGAGGTTGGGTGAACAATTTTCGCTTGACGAACATTCATGCCAAGCTCAAAGCACTGGATGAGTGGCTAAGGAACCGCCTTCGGTATTGTATCTGGCATGACTGGAAGAAACCTGAGCGGAAACGTAAGAACCTGATCCGTCTGGGACTGGGTAAAGACAGAGCATATGCCTATAGTCGTACTCGCATGGGAGGCTGGGCGGTAGCCCAAAGCCCTATTCTTGGCACGACTATTACCTTACCCCGACTCAGACGCAAAGGGTACGAATCGATGCTTTCCTATTACCATAAGATGCAACCCGAAATTCAGTGAACCGCCGTATACGAGACCCGTACGTACGGTGGTGTGAGAGGCGCACCGTGAGCTTATGGCTCACGGCCGTCTACTCGATTGTAGCACGTTTCATTTTATCCGCACTTCATTGAAATAGTAGCTCCACTACTTACAATAATAATCTAATAGTTCATTGTTGTCATACCCAAAGTCCCCCATGATACTAAAATCCATACAGGCCTTCTCTTTATTACCTATTTCAAAGTAAGCCAGCCCCCGCCAATAATAGCTTTCAGTGTTACGGTTATACAGATTAATGGATTCAGTAAAATCGTCAACTGCCTTTTCAAATTCCCTCAAAAAAATGTATGCTTTTCCTCTAATGAAATAGTGTTTATAGAAGGGTTCGGCATTTTCTATTGCAAACGTTGCATCTCTGATGGCGCCATAGTAATCCTCTTTATTTAGTTTGGTCTCGGCTCTGGAAAAGAAAATATAATACTTGTCTATCTCAGGATCAGATAATGAATCATATAAATCAATTGCTCTTGTAAAATTGTATATCGCATCATCATATAAATGGGCACCATTTAGGGCAAAAGCGAAGTGAAAATATGTGTCAGAATTTGTATTGTATCTATCCTTTAACTCATGGAAAGAAAGGATTGATTTAAGATAAATGTAGTGGTATTGCAAAGAATCTCTAGGGTGGCCAAAACCAGCCAGATAATCTAAAATTGAAAGCTCACTATGATTTTTTGAGAGAATACTCATTAAAGAATCATTGCTCAAGTTGGAATAAATAGATTTTAGCTCAGCCATCCCTGGTTCAGTATATCTTTTCCCGCCAATTTCTTCAACAACAAAGTTAGAATCTGCATATCTCTCCGTAAACCATTCCGTATATTGTTGAGCTGAAATCAAATAAGATTTTAATAGGACGATTATTAAAGTAATTACTCTCATTATTAAACACTTTTAAAAATTTAGCCGGATTTCTGCTGGTTCAAATTCGTAAAGTCTTGATCTATTAACTGTATTCACAAAACCAACCTCTCTTATTAGTTTTTCTGAGGCTTCAAATTCTGACTTATTTGTCCTTGGGTCAAAGGTGATTTCTTCAATCATTTCATTCGGCTTAATTTCGAGTTTAAGGAATTTCGCTTTAGATTTTTCTCTATCAGCATTTTTGTGAATGATCAATCTTATTTCTTTCTCATGACTAAATTCCTTACGCTTGATAAAAAGCGATTCTAAGAGTGTCGATGCATTTATTAACCCATTGTTCCTTTCTTTAATCCAATCGCCAATCCTTTTCTTACCAAAATATGAAACAGGGCCGATAATCCTTGTTCGAGTAGAAAATGGTTTATGGTTGACTTCCCCTAAACTGGCTTCAAGTACTTTTTTTATTCTGCTCTTTATCCTTACTCCGGTTTTATCATGGGAATAAATCCGCCACATCGCATCAGTTTCTCTTTTTAATGTCCAGCATTGTCCATAGAAGGCTGGAAGAAATTCATGATATGATATTGGAGTTAGTCCAATTTTATATCTACTTTTTGCAAGAAAGTTCTCATAAGTGTCATCCCAATTCATTGTTTGACTGATCACAAGCTTCTTGTCCATTAACAGTTCATGTAGCCTATTTAAAGGGATGTAGCGATAGATAGGAACATTGTATCCTCTATTACGGATGGCTTCTGAAAATGAATCGTGATACTTTATGTCTGCGTCCATACCAATGTGCTACAACGCCAAGCTAGCAGGAGTGCGCCCCGAGCTTGGCAGAAAGCACTAATCTAGTGAATCTGCCGGTGCTTCCAAAGTATCAAATAACCACTGCGTTCAGAAAGATGAAAAATCCTGCGAACTGAAGTAAATAGAAAGCACCGACCTCTCCCAGCGGCTGATTCATGGTAATGTTCGCACTGAAGCCAGCAAAGAGGCAGTTTGGCGCATTCGTGCTAGCGACTGTTATGCAAAGTTTCTCCTGTTCGGGTGTTTAGTTCAGCGTTATAATTTCGGCTTCTCCAAGCACTTTAATCAGTAATTTGTCACCAGTTCCGTTGCAAAGTTCTGAGAATTTCGTTCTGGTTTTTAAGTAGCTAATGGATCGCTGATATTCAGATAAAACCTCGTTATCCACTTTTATTAGGTCGTAAACGTACATGTCGTTCTCCATTTCTTTGTATTGAAATTGAAGTTTGCGTTCACCAGTCTTTGTGTCAACCTTGAGTTCATACTTTCCAGATCCTAGTTGGGTCGCGGTTATGATTCCGTTCTCCAAATAGTATTTATGAGATTGTGAATATCCAGTTATCCCGATTAAGCAGAATATCAGGGTTACTAAAAATGTTCGGGTGAAATGGAAAGAATTAGCCTTCATAAGCGGTAAAATTTTAAGTTCTAAATTCTGTCTGCGGATAGAAAGTATTTTGCATAACGCCCATGTATGAGGCGTGTGCTCACACTTGGCTAATACCTGCAAAATAGTGAAGTCTGCCGGTGCTTCCAAAGTTTGTAGTATGCAGCGCGTTCTGAAGTGAAAAAATCCCGCTATCTGAAGTGTCCAAAAAGCTCTGTATTTCCTCGGCGGCTGACTCACGGTCGAGTCCGGATGCAGATTGAAGAAAGCACGCAAGCACATGCCTAATACATATTGTTAGCTGGCGGAATCTTCCTCCAATCCAATTGTCAGCTTTAGAAATGTTGTTGTGAATCCAAATGAGCGATCGCGTTCGATTGAGGCAGATTTCACTTTCAAAGGATGATCGGAGTAAAATGTTCTAATAATTCGGTGGTCTAAGCTGATGTTGCAGATGAATTTCCCATCTTCAAGAACTCGAGCTTCTGTAAAATGACGATCTAGATATTTTTCCTTGTCATGAAACCCGAGAGTCAAGTTATCGATCTTTCTACGACCCTTCAGGATTTCGCTACTTCCCAAGTTGACCGATTGTTCAAGTTCCTTCTGAAGTTTGTAGTTTTTTTCAAGTCTCTTTCGATGTTCTCCTTGGAGCCGTTCATCATGTTGTTCAGCCTCTTTTTCGTTTGCTATTCGTTCCTGTGCAACGGCCTCTTTTGTCGTAACCCTAAGTTCTAAGTTTAACAGTTCGCTGCTACGATCAAATGTCCCTTGATAAGATACAAATTCATCTTCTCTGTCAATGAAAGGTAAAACGGTTCTGTACAGGTTTCTGGGAATTATTCCTATTGGCTTTGTGCTGTCACTTTGATCCCCAGAAGCATAAACGAAAATTTCGCTGCGTTGAGATGCATGCCAAAGTGTTATCCTAAATTCGTTCCGGTCGGGTGATCTTAGCCGCCTTCTATCGATGGAGTTCAACTTAGTAGACAAAGTTCTGTCTCCAATTTCCAAAGCCGTTTGTTGCCTAGTCTCTGAGTGTCCAAAAAGTCTTTTCCAAAAGTTCATGATGAAGATGAAATTTGATCTGGCGCTCTGCCAGCTAACGCACAGATATGGCGAGTGGCCACATCCGTCTGTAAAAAGCACTAATGTAGTGAATCTGCCCAATAGCCACAACGGTAACTACGAAGAAGTGCGTGCTGAAAGTCTAATTCCAGAAAGAAAAAAGTAGCCATGAGCACACAGACTAGCAGAAGGGGCAGATTCACGGTCGGATTGCACAAAAGTATCAAGCTGGCAGTTTGGCCATTCGCTATATCGTCTGTTAGTGGCTTTTACTCAGTTCTTTAAGTTTCTCAGTTGAATCAGAGTTGCCATCTATTTCAATTGCCTTTTTAAACATTTCGACAGCCTTGTCAGGTTCTTCTTTTGCTAAGAAAAAATCACCCATCGAATCGTAGGAATTTGAGTTAGTGGAGTAATTGTCGATGTTGTATTGAAAGAAGAGACCTGCACCGTCAAAATCCTCTTTTTGTAAGTAGTAGTATCCAAGGTCATTCATTTGTTCATGACTGGGTAAGGTTTCATAACCTAGTTTCTTGGTCACGAAGCGATAATGTTTAGTCACCTTATCAAAGAAAGACTGTCCTGAAATATTTGGGTTCGTTCTGATGATCTTGTCAAGATCAAGTGTGTTCCAACTAAAAAAGTACTTTAGTCCATAATATCCTGAAATGGTTGGTACACTCAAATGGTTTTCATTTGAAAAATACTTCCACTTGAAGTCTAAGCCGCTACTATTGATTCTTTCAACTGCTTGGACAAAATTCAAGTTTGATCGCATCGTTGAAGTTACCCATGTCGTATCTTGTAAAACTGTGAGGGTGTCCATGCCTTCCGGCATTGTGTTAGCCACTGTCACGAATAAGGTCTTGCCTTCAAAGTTGTTATTTCTGATTTTGTCAATTGCATAGTTACGGAAGCGATAATCGTGAGACTTGAGTCCAGGGTCAATTGCCAAGTAGTTTGTGAATAACTCCTGATGATTGATGAGGGTATTCACAACAAAAGAGCCTCCTAATGAATGACCAATTATTGTTCTGTGTTGAAGTGTGGGGTATTTAGTTTCAATAAAAGGAATAAGTTCCTCTTCAAGAAATTTAGTAAATCTCTCAATTCCTGTTGAATCCGAAGATTCGTCATCGGGATCAAAAGGCATTAAATCTCTGTAACGATTAGTATTTGGGATTGCAACCAAAACTGACTCAGGATACGAAGTTGTTCCAAATGAACTCAATTGTTTGACTATCCCAGAAAGCGAATGAAAATAAGCATCACCATCTAAAAGGTATAAAACTGGATACTTAGAATTGGTCTGAGGTTCATATGAGTTAGGAAGAGAAATCCAAATTTCACGTTGTTCGTTTAGAACTTCCGAATAAATACTATCAATTACCCCGATTGTGAGTTTGTTCGGTTGTTGGCCGTTACAATGAAGGATTGAAAGATGTAGAAATGAAATAATCAGGAACTTATGCATATGCGATTCGGGGAATTGCCACTAACGACCAGCTATGATGAGTGGGGACTAAAAAGCACTAACCTCTCGTCTCGCACATAGCCACGCCTACGCGGCCCGGCCTTGATTTAAATTTAAAACTTGTGGCGGACTTTCCAATCCCCACCAAAGTATCCTGACCGATAAGACCCCATTCATTCATAGCATTTGTTATGGCCTATTTGATCTCTCAGTTCGTCAATTGTTATGGGTGGATTTCTTCGGTGCAGCATAGCATGGCAGTTCGGGCATACAGGTCGTAAGTCGTTAATTGGATCAACTTGGTAGGTTCGTCCAACATCTGAGATTGGAATCAAATGATGCACGTGAATGAATCCTTTGCCTAATTCGCCATATTTCTTTCCAAAGTCAAAATCACATACTGAACAGATAGAAGTCCAGTGTTCAATGCACTTTTGGCGAGCTTTTGGATTTCGTTCGTAGATGTTCACGGTTATTGTCCGTTTAAACCCTTCATCTAAAGTTGGTTGGTCATCTGTTGGAATTTCATCTGCAAACTGCTCATCACCAGTTAGCCCAGTTTCTTCGAGAGCTAGTTTTAGCTCAGGTCTCAGTTGCCAAATAAATAAGTTATCATCATCCCAACCGCTAAAAAACAAATCCCAGAACTTATATTTTCTTTTTGACCGTTCGGTAAAGTTGATGTCGTAGTATTTCGATATTCGTTCCGCTAACCTCCAAATCTGAAGATTGATTCCGCCAGCTTTTTTCTTAGCACTGGAGCCTAGAATTAGTCCGATCTGACTTGAGGCAGCTGCTTGGTTAGGAAAGCCGTACATTGTTTGAAATACTGACAAGTCTTTTTCACGAACGATTTTGTCGTTCTGCAAAATTTCTATCCATTCCAATGAAGTCAGTTCAGTTGCCACTATCGTTTTTTATTGGCCATAACGCCAAGCTAGCAGGAGTGCGCCCCGAGCTTGGCAGAAAGCACTAATCTAGTGAATCTGCCGGTGCTTCCAAAGTATCAAATAACCACTGCGTTCAGAAAGATGAAAAATCCTGCGAACTGAAGTAAATAGAAAGCACCGACCTCTCCCAGCGGCTGATTCATGGTAATGTTCGCACTGAAGCCAGCAAAGAGGCAGTTTGGCGCATTCGTGCTAGCGACTGTTATGCAAAGTTTCTCCTGTTCGGGTGTTTAGTTCAGCGTTATAATTTCGGCTTCTCCAAGCACTTTAATCAGTAATTTGTCACCAGTTCCGTTGCAAAGTTCTGAGAATTTCGTTCTGGTTTTTAAGTAGCTAATGGATCGCTGATATTCAGATAAAACCTCGTTATCCACTTTTATTAGGTCGTAAACGTACATGTCGTTCTCCATTTCTTTGTATTGAAATTGAAGTTTGCGTTCACCAGTCTTTGTGTCAACCTTGAGTTCATACTTTCCAGATCCTAGTTGGGTCGCGGTTATGATTCCGTTCTCCAAATAGTATTTATGAGATTGTGAATATCCAGTTATCCCGATTAAGCAGAATATCAGGGTTACTAAAAATGTTCGGGTGAAATGGAAAGAATTAGCCTTCATAAGCGGTAAAATTTTAAGTTCTAAATTCTGTCTGCGGATAGAAAGTATTTTGCATAACGATTAGCTATCGGTTGTATGCCCCCCAGCTATGATTTGCACTAAAGTAGTGAATCTGCAGGTGCTTCCAAAGTATCAGATAACCACTGCGTTCAGAAAGATGAAAACCCCTGCGAGCTAAACTACCTAGAAGACTCCCAAATTTCACAGCGGCAGATTGACGTTCAAGTAGCACTACACTTTGCCAGAATGCACTTTGGCATATAACCGATAGCACATGTTAGCAGGTTGTTTATTTAATGTTTGAAATGTCAAATCCTTGCAAATAGGAAATCTTCCATTTACCTTCAACATTTTGAACTTTGAACTTATACCTGTGTTCATTCCAATTATAATATGTGTTATCTAAATCTCCACCCCATTTCCAAGCATAAGTGTTGCCATCTATTCGTTCAATTTCGACATTATTATATGGATTAGGGGAATCATATGGAACATCTTGACAGTTACACCATTCATTACCATCTCCTGATAATGAAAATGGAGGATAGTAACCAACATACCAACGACCTGATTCAAATGAATTTTCCTTTAGTTTCTTGTCAATTCTTTGGACAATCTTGTTATAGTTTAAAATGAATTCTGGAGCAAAAAAGTCTGATTTTTGAAGCTTACTTACGTTTTGATTGTGTTTATCAAAATCAATTCCAATGTAAATACTATCTCCACTATCCGTTATTGCTGGGAAAATGTCAAAGTGTTTTTGTGAATTAATCCAGACAAGCATTTGCCTAATCAGATTTTTGATTTCCTGTGTATCCTGTGATTCTTGAATCTTGGTAGTGGATAATTTGGCAAACTGAAAACTACTTAATAGCAGTACAAAGAAGAGTAGTTTTGTGGTTAATAATGAAAAACTGTTTTTCATAGGTGAAAATCATCTTTGGTAAACGAATACCTGCTAACGCCCGTGTATGGCGCTGTGTGCGCCCCAGTGGCTAATAGTACTAAAATAGTGAATCTGCCGGTGCTTCCAAAGTATCCGAGAGACAGTGCGTTCAGAAAGATGAAAAACTCCTGCGAGCAAAAGATGGTAGAAAGCACTACCGTTTCTCAGCGGCAGATATCACGGTCAAGTTGCACAGAAGAGGCTAGAAGCACGTAAGCACATGCGCCCATACACAATGTTATGGCTCGTTTATGGGTTTATCTGAACGGGTGTTCCAATAGCTACTGCTTCATAAAGTTCCTCTATTTCTGAGTTCGTTACCGCGATACACCCATCCGTCCAGTCAATTGTCTGATGAAATTTCCCAATCCAACCAGTTCCGTTCTTCAATCCGTGAATTTTGATATCTCCACCTGGATTAGGAGAGTTCACTTTGTCTTGGGTATTAGGGTATGATATTCCCAAGTTCAGATGAAATTGACTGTTCGGGTTTTTGTCGTTGATGTAGTAAAGTCCTTCAGGAGTTCGACTATCTCCTTGGTTTTCTTTATGCCCTTCAGGGGTCTTTCCAAGTGATACTCTGTAGGTCTTAATGAGTTCGTTATTCACCCATAGCTCTAGTCTACGTTCGGATTTGTTCACCACAAGTTTATCAGCGGTAAGTCCATTCGGAAGTTTTTGTTCAGGCCAGAGATAGAATCCAATTAGCAGTCCAATCGGCAGGAGAAAAATGATGAATTTTCGAGTTAGTTTCACTTTGCTCTGTCCTTGATGAGCCATAACGCCAAGCTAGCAGGAGTGCGCCCCGAGCTTGGCAGAAAGCACTAATCTAGTGAATCTGCCGGTGCTTCCAAAGTATCAAATAACCACTGCGTTCAGAAAGATGAAAAATCCTGCGAACTGAAGTAAATAGAAAGCACCGACCTCTCCCAGCGGCTGATTCATGGTAATGTTCGCACTGAAGCCAGCAAAGAGGCAGTTTGGCGCATTCGTGCTAGCGACTGTTATGCAAAGTTTCTCCTGTTCGGGTGTTTAGTTCAGCGTTATAATTTCGGCTTCTCCAAGCACTTTAATCAGTAATTTGTCACCAGTTCCGTTGCAAAGTTCTGAGAATTTCGTTCTGGTTTTTAAGTAGCTAATGGATCGCTGATATTCAGATAAAACCTCGTTATCCACTTTTATTAGGTCGTAAACGTACATGTCGTTCTCCATTTCTTTGTATTGAAATTGAAGTTTGCGTTCACCAGTCTTTGTGTCAACCTTGAGTTCATACTTTCCAGATCCTAGTTGGGTCGCGGTTATGATTCCGTTCTCCAAATAGTATTTATGAGATTGTGAATATCCAGTTATCCCGATTAAGCAGAATATCAGGGTTACTAAAAATGTTCGGGTGAAATGGAAAGAATTAGCCTTCATAAGCGGTAAAATTTTAAGTTCTAAATTCTGTCTGCGGATAGAAAGTATTTTGCATAACAAATGTATAAGCCTATTACACTTACACACTATCAAAGCTAACCCCCTAAATTTAATTTATCTAATGGACTTCTGACTTTATGTAGATCATTTTGCGCAACATGGGTATATAGCTCCGTGGTCTTGGGGCTGCCATGCCCCATCAGCTCCTGTATATAACGCAGATTGGTGCCATTCTCTAATAAATGCGTACCGAAGCTATGGCGTAGTGTATGTACTACCACATGCTTTTTGATCCGGGCTTTCGCTACTGCCCTCTCCAAAAACTTCCTGATGCTGGAGGCAGAGTAGGCTCCTCCATACTGACCTTCAAATAGATATTGCTTGGGCTGATACTCCCTGAAGTATTCCCTCAGCATTTTAAGCAATATTGGAGATAGCATGGTAATGCGATCCTTTTCACCTTTAGCCCCCCTGATGCGCACTTCCATCCTTGTACTGTCTATATCACCTATTTTTAGTGCGAGCACTTCAGAAATACGTAAACCACAACTATAGATGCACATGAGGATAGTCAAATGCTTCCTGTTTTTTACCTGCCTGAACAACCGCTGAATTTCCTCCTGAGAAAGGACCACAGGAAGCTTTTTCTGTTTTTTAGGACGCTCCAACTCATAGGTTGATCGGTCTAAGCCCACCACCTGCTCTAAATAAAACTTCACCGCGTTGATGCTTTGATTCTGATAAGACCTGGATACGTTCTTCTTCACCACCAGGTGATGATGATACTGCTGGATGTCCTCCAGCATGACCTGATGCAATGGCTTGGGATAAAGGTATTTGAGAAACTCCCTGAACATATACCTGTAAGAGTTCACCGTAGATTCGCTGTACCTTCTTGCCTCCAGCTTGCATACCATAGCCGCAAGTGCTTCCCTGTATGAGTGGGCTTCTTTTTGCATGGATTAAATTTCACCGATCCTTTGTTCTTAATCATTTTTTTATCCGTATATTTCCGATTATAAACGGATATATCCGAATAAAAAACACATATGCTCAGTACGCAAAAATGTCTCAACTGTGGCGATACACTTCAGGGACGGCTCGATAAGAAGTTTTGCAGCGATCAGTGCCGGGCCACTTACAACAACCGCCATAAAAAGCCTCACGAACAAGGTATACAACAAGTCAACTCACAGCTACGTCGAAACCGAACCATTCTTAAGTCCTTATGCCCTACCGGCAAGGCTACTGTAAGAAAAGAAGTGCTCAATGAGATGGGTTTTTCCTTTCGACATTTCAGTTCGCTGTACGGCAAACCCGGCAAAATCTACTTTTTGTGCTATGACTTTGCCTACATGCCTATTATAGAAAAATCCGTCTCAGAGCAGCGGATGATCCAAAAAGTCGTGATCGTCCAGCAGCAGGAATTTATGAAAAAATTTGATCCCTGGCGATATGTTAATCAGATATAAGTCAGTTCGTTCGTCTCCACAATGAGCTTTAACCATCAACTCACCCTGATCATGGCCTTAATCACCCCGGTCTCTGGCCTGGTCCAGCTCTCAAACACATCCGGCACTTCGCTAAAGTCAGCAGTGTGGGTGATCCAGGGCATGGTGTCTACCTTCCCTTGCTCGATCAGTGAGATGATCTCATCAAAATCTGAGCTCATAGCATTTCTGCTGGCATAAAGGGTGAGCTCTTTCTTATGGAATAACGGATCGTGAAACGTAACATCTCCCTGAAATAAGCCGATAAAAACCAGCTTTCCGCCATGCGATGGATACTCAAAAGCCTTCATCATGGATTTGGGATTGCCGGTAGCATCAAATACGATGGTTGGCAGCTCTCCGTCAAAGAGTGCTTTCAGCCGCTCGATGGGATCTTCACCGGAGACATTGATCGTGCCATCCACACCCATTTTATCTACGGTAAAGTCCAGGCGCTGCTGGTTAATGTCCATCACCACCGTGTTTGCGCCAAGCACTTTGGTAAACTGCATGGTAGCCAGCCCTATTGGCCCGGCTCCAATTACAAGCACCTTATCCGAGCTCTTTGTCTCTGCCCGCTTTACCGCATGGTAACCGATCGCCAGGGTTTCCACCAAAGCCAACTGCTCAAAGCTTAGCTTTTCCGAGGTATGCAGATACTTTTCATTGACTTTCACAAACTCCTGCATTCCCCCATCTTCATGCACTCCGAATACGGAGATGTGTTCTCCACAGTTTGGCTTGCCCAGCCGTACAGCCTGGGCTTCTTTGGTGTTGAAATAAGGTTCGAGTGAACATTTGTCCCCGGCTTTCACCTTGGTCACACCGTATCCGGTTTTGGTTACCTCCAGCCCCAGCTCATGACCAAGCACACGAGGATAGGAAAAGAAGGGCTGATTGCCACCAAAGGCGTGAATGTCCGTACCACAAACACCTATCCTGCGAACCCTCAGCAGTACTTCATGTGCTTCCAGCACCTCATCAAACTCCACATCAACCAGGTTTAGGTCACCCGGCTCGTTCAAAATCAATCGTTTCATAAATACTTGTTCTAAAGCGCCCGGTCAAGGTGCACATAACCTCCATCCACAAAAACATGCTGCCCGGTAGTGTGTGAAGATAAGTTTGAGATCAGAAACATCGCCGTGTTGCCGATCTCTTCGGGTGTAGTCATACGGTTCCCGAGCGGGATCTTGATTACTATTTTATTTTTGAGACCCAGGTCCATTTAAACAGCACCCTCTTTTGCTTTTATTTGCAAATGAACAAAGCTCCCTATCATTCGGAGAAACTGCGTCCTGCTCCATCCTGAAATGATTTTAGGCTTTACAACGAATTACGGCTGATAAACATGAATTCATTCTTGACATCAATTGGCTCGTTTTCTAAAATCGACTTGGCTGCCAGCTCACCCATGCTTTTAAGGTTGGTCGTGATGACAGAAATACCATTTGCCAGGACTTCTTTGAGGGCCGTATCATTATAAGATAGTATGCCAATATCTTTCTGCAGCTCAAGGCCAGCTGCTCGCTGCAACTTTATCAGCGTTACCAGATCATGCTCATCGATGACTACATAAGCAGCGCCTGGCCTGACTTCATAATCTGCTGAAATTTTATTGATGATCTCATGACTAAGGTTATTGAAACCGCAGTATCGCCTAAATCCCAGAATGATCTCTTTGGGATAAGGATAGTTGTCATTTTGTGGAAATACCAGGATCAGCTTGCTGTAGTTTTTCAGACTTTCCGTTGCTTCCACCAAAGCATCATACAGGTCCATTTTAAAATCCTGGTAAATACAGCTGAAGTAGTTATCAAACCCTTCTAATTGATTATCCAGAATGATGATCTTCTCTTTCTGAATTTTTTTCATGAGTGATTTAAACTCATAAAGGTCAAAATCCTTAAAGTGCGGCATGATCACGTAGTAGCTGTAACCTTCCAGATGCTCCTCTATTAGTTTTTTGAAATGCTGGAAGTCACAGTGATATATGAAAAAATCCATATGCACACGGTCCCCCATCAGGGCAGCCATCTCATTAAAGATCTCACGCTTGTAGATACTAAGCTTATTGAACAACACCAGTACCTTTATCTGAGAGTCTGGCGCTGAATTAATCACATAATATCCTTTCCCTTTGACAGCCTCAATGACTCCTTTATCCTTTAAAGCAACATATGCTTTTTCAACAGTATCTCGTGCCAGATAGTAGTCAAAGCTCAATCGGTTAATAGACGGGAGCTTTTGACCATACTTAATATGTCCGGTCTCAATCTTATTGATGATACTATTAAAAATCTGCTTGTATTTGGGAATGCTGGAATCATCACTGATCTCCAGGGTAATGAATTCCTCCATAATAACTTCTGTACTTCATCCTTCAGACACAAATCTAATCAAACCTACTCGGTATGGTACAGGATGGAGGGCTCCGCGTATTTCAGGAGCTTTGAATCTTTTTCTCCGGATAAAATTGCGGACAAAACCGGGACCTATTTAAAAACCCGCTGGCTTATGGTAACAATCAGAAAAACCCATGGAGCGCCATGCATAACCAGATCAAACCAGTCCATAGCCTGCATCCCTACCGCTCCTCCGGCCACCCATCTGAGCTTGCCAAGTATGTGCGGTTCGGGGACGAACGGGGCTAACCCCAGGGTCAGTGACAACAACAATGCCTGAACAATTCTGTGATTGCTCCTTTTGATCGTTACTTCTCGTTGGTCGTTGCTGATTTTCATGTGTTCAAGGTTGCTGAAACAAGTTGGGCCGCATAAGCAGTTTGATGCCCAAACTTGATTGCGACCAGCCAGGCATACCCGGTTGGCCTGCGCGGCCCGGTCTTTCTCAATGTTTTGGGTTGAGACTACGCGTCCCGGCATCATGCTCATTTCATTTTACTAATGGCCTCCCCTCTGCTACCCATTGTTTTACACCTCCGGTCAGATCATAGATCTTATCAAACCCCATGTTTTTGAGTTTAGCAGCTGCATTAGCACTGCGGCCCCCTACTGCACAATACACGATAACCGGCCTGGTCTTATCGAGTCTTCTCATCTTTTCTGAAAAATCACCCTGCAGGTAGTCGATGTGAACCGCTCCTTCAATTCTTCCCCTCTCCACCTCCGTAGGTGTTCTCACATCTACAAGCTGTACTTCTTCTTCCTCCAGCAGCTTTACAAGCTGTTCATTGTCTATTTTCTTTACTTCCTGGGCAGCAACCGTCCCACAGGAAAGCAGGGTCCCCCCCAGCAATAAAATACTGATTATACTTCTGTATGGATGCGTCATGAGTTATTATTCTTATGCAATTTCAGTTTTTCGTTTGTTTGATTTTCCGCCCAAAACCATGCGTGTTTTGACCAATGAAATCTTTGGGGAATTTCTCCACACCGGGAAAACCAAGCTTAATGTCTCTACCCTCATAAGGTACATAATTTGTTTTAAACAGATAGTCCCAGAGACTTAGCGTAATCCCGAAATTCACCCCATATTGTTTTTCCTTCGGAATATCATACGCATGATGCCATATGTGCATTTGAGGATTGTTAAAGATATATTTTAAAAACCTCAGGTTTACCCTGATATTACTGTGATTAAAATGCCCAACAGCCAATGTAAATATGTGGATAATGAAAAAGTCTCTCAAACCAATACCTATCAACGCTAAAGGGATATATTCAATACTACGGTAAACCACATTTTCCATCCAGTGATAACGTAAGTGAGCGGCAAAACCCATCTGCTCCACGGAGTGATGCACCTTATGAAACTCCCATAACGCGGGACTTCTATGAAGCAACCTGTGCGTCCACCACTGTACAAAATCCCTCACTATAAACCCGATCAGTAGATGGGTCCACATGGGCCAGGTCATCACCTCAAAAGCTACCAGATTCGTGATTCCAACGGAGGCCAAAAGATTATTGAAAAAGTGTACGATTACATTGGAAGCGGCATTGTATATGATCAACGAAAACAGGAAAAAGTTGAAGAACATATAAAAGAAGTCCAACCAGAAATCTTTTCTGAATTTTGCCTGGGCCGTTCGCCACGGCTTGATAATCTCCAGCAAAAAGAAAAAAGCTGAGATTCCTATTAACCAGTAAAAGTAATTGTGCCATCCGGGGTGAGTGATTTCACTCCAGAGGTAATTGGCATAACCTTGGTAGCTATCTCTTATGACCTTAAGAACTGATTCCATGATACGCTTTAAAACCATACAAAAATACGAGCTCACTCACTTTATGGATGTAACAAATGTTACGAACTTTCTCACTTTGAAGCAAAATGACTTCAATTTGAGAATGATATCATAAATATACCATGTTTCTTGACCACCCCTAAATTTGTAATTCACTGATTATCAGTTATTTGAGATATTCAGTAATTTTCTGGCATAGCGTTGGTCCGGTGTATGGCATGTTGAACATAAAAATTTAAAATGCCATGAAAAAGCTATTTGTTTATGCAGTTATGATGATGTTCTTAGGAGCTGGTACAGTAACCGCGTTACCTATAATGTCTAATCCTGATTCGAACCTCTCTATTCAGCAGGGCGAGCCCAAAAAGGAGATAAAGAAAGAGGATCTCCCGGATGCAGTGCAGGAGTCCCTGAATGAGGACAAGTATGCAAACTGGACTGTCAGCAAAGCCTATAAAGTTTCAAAAGCTGACGGCACCACGTACTATTCCATAGAATTTACGGGTCAGGGAGGTCAAACAGCAACTGTGAATTTTAATGAAAACGGTGAGGTGATCAAGTAGAGCCCTGTTAGTACCGTTGTTCATACACCGAAAAAGCCGACTGTCAAAAGTCGGCTTTTTGTATTTCCGATAACGTCAGGATGTCTGGACGGTCCACTGACGCTGACTGTGCCTTCGCGAAGCTTCGGCGAAGCAAGGAGCTTTAGCGTAAGAGTCCGCAGCGGTTAACCCCATGACGTTTCAGTCAGGGCGTGACCTTTAGCTCATCGCCTGACAAAAATGCTTTTTGGAGCATTTTTCATCAATGTTCAGCTGACCGCAGCGTCAGTTTATTCATTTTCTAGTGAATAATCCGGGTTAAAAACCAAATACCCTCGGCAACCAAAGGCTGAGCTCAGGCACGTAAGTGACGATCAGCAATACCGCGATCATCACCAAAAACATAGGGATGAGTGGTCTAAGTACTTTCTGAATCGTAATATTGGCTACACTGCATCCTATAAAGAGCACCGACCCTACCGGCGGAGTACACAAGCCAATACAAAGGTTAAGCACCATCACAATCCCAAAATGAACCGGATCCATGCCCAGGTTTGTCACCACAGGAAGGAAGATCGGTGTAAAGATCAAAACCGCTGGTGTCATGTCCATAAACACCCCTACAAAAAGCAGGATAAGGTTGATGATGAGCAAAATAATGATGGGGTTATCCGTTAGGGTGATCAGGCTCCGGCTGACCTCCTGAGGTATATTTTCATAAGACATCACCCAGGACATACCCATAGAGGTACCGATCAGCAGCATCACAATAGCTGTGGTTAAGACTGTTTTCAGCAGAATGGAGGGAAGCTCTTTTACCGTGACCTCCTTATAGACAAAGGCAAGGATCAGTGTATACAGCACCGCAATAGCAGAAGCTTCTGTGGCAGTAAATATCCCGGCTACAATCCCTCCGATCACAATGATCAGCAATAGTAAACTTGGAAAGGCAGCCCAAAACTTTTTAAATACCTGACCAATAGACTCCCATCCGCCTTTCTTATATTTTCTGCGGTAAGCAATCACTCCTGAGACTATCATCAAGCCCAAACCAAGCAAAATTCCAGGAACATAACCGGCTATGAAAAGGGCTGCAATGGATACTCCTCCACTGGCAAGTGAATAAACAATAAGAATATTGCTGGGTGGTATGATCAGTCCGGTCGTTGAACTGGTAATGTTTACCGCTGCACTATATGACCTGTCATAACCTTCTTTTTCCATCCTCGGTCCCATGAAACCACCAATAGCTGATGCAGCTGCAGCTGCAGACCCGGAAATGGCGCCAAAAAGCATACAGGCTACAATGTTGACAAAAGCCAAACCGCCAGGCAGCCCCCCAACAAGTGATTTGGCAAAATCCACCAGTCGCCGGGCAATGCCCCCACTGTTCATCAGCTGACCGGATAAAATAAAAAACGGAATAGCAAGCAAGGCAAAACTATCCAAACCAGTGGCCATTCGCTGAGCAAGCGTGGTAAACGCCGTAAGGGATGGCATGGAAACAATCAGGGTAAATAAGGATGACAAACCAATACTGTAGGCAATAGGAACACCAATTGCCAATAAACATACAAAGCTCAGTACCAGTATCAATATTTCTGTTAATGCCATTATTCTTGAGTTTTCAGGTCGTGAAATGCATAAAAAATGATCAGAAAGCCACTGATCGGAAGTGCGAGGTATACATAGCCCAGAGGAACCTGCAGAGTGGCCGAAAGCTGATTCAGACTAAGGGTAATATAGACCAGGCGACTACCGCCTATTACCATGATTGTCAGCGCAAAAACGATTGTCAGAATACTGATCACTATGTTGAGCATTCGCTTTTTGGTACCCGTCAGTTTATTAGGCAAAATATCAATGGCGAGGTGACTTTTTTGCCCGGCTGCATAGGCGGCGCCCAGCAATCCTACCCAAATGAGTAGAAAATTGGCAAGCTCATCTGTAAACAGACTGGGAGCGCCCAGTAAATACCTGGAGGCTACCTGCCACAGGACGTTGACTACCATTACAGCCATCAGGATAACAAGGGCGCTTGATAATATTCGATCAATACTATTTTTCACTTCCTTCTTCTTTTATGCGTTGGATCAAATTGTATTTTTCAGGATCGTCTTTATAAGATTCATACAGTGAAGCTACCTGGCTGGAAAACAAACTTTTATCCGGCCGGATAATCTCTACTCCGGCTGCTTTTACTGCCTCCAGAGATTCTTTTTCTGACTCCTCCCACACCTTTTTTTGATAGGGAACCGACTCCTTAGCTGCTTCTTTCAGCCAGTTTTGCTCCTGCTCAGTCATATTGTTCCACCACTCCAGGCTTACTAACAGGACATCAGGCAAAGCTGTATGCTCATCAAGTGTATAATATTTACATACTTCATAATGCCTACTGGAATAAAAACTGGGCGGGTTATTTTCCGCACCATCCACCACACCCTGCTGGAGCGCCGTATAAAGCTCACCCCAGGAGACAGGTGTCGGCGAACCACCAAGCTGGCTGACCATATTTACAGCGGTCACACTTTTCATCACACGGATCTTCAGTCCTTTGAGGTCAGCCGGTTTATTAATGGGACGGTCCTTAGTATAAAAACTCCGGTAGCCAGCATCATAAAAGCAAAGCCCTCTGAAGCGATATTCCTCACCTTTAGAGAGAAGCTCCTCACCAATCTGCCCGCCAAGCACATCAAACAAATGGTCCTTATCCCTGAATAAATAAGGCAACCCCAATACTTTAAAGTCAGGAACGAAATTTTCAAGCACTCCGCTAGAGACCTTGGTCATGGTAAGACTGCCGATCTGCAACAGCTCCAATAGCTCTCGCTCACTTCCCAGCTGTCCGGAAGGATAGATCTTCATAGTCATCTTTCCACCGGACTTTTCTTCCAGCCTCTCAGCCATGTATACCATTCCGGCATGGACAGGATGATTCACATCCAGCCCATGAGCCAGTTTTAACTCTTTCACCTCACTTTTGGTCACACAACCAAAAACGAGTCCTGCTAAAATCAGTAATATGTAGGGTGTATATCGTATCAATTTGATCGGATTTCTTGTACTAAAGCAATTGCTTTTTTTACTTTCTCTTCCAAGGTAGCAAAATCATTATTCTTAAGAATATCTTTCGTGATCAACTGTGACCCCATACCTACGCAGTGCACGCCTGCCTCAAACCATTTAGTCAGGTTTTCTTCAGTAGGCTCCACTCCGCCGGTCGGCATGATGCTGGTCCATGGGAAAGGTCCTTTGACACCTTTGACAAACGCCGGCCCTCCTACCTGGGAACCTGGAAAGATCTTGACCACTTCTGACCCGAGCTCTTCAGCATAAGATATTTCGGTTACAGAACCACAGCCTGGTGACCAGCCTACTTTTCGGCGGTTACAGACTTTGGCCATGTCGGGGTTTAATATAGGAGAAACGATAAAATTTGCTCCCAATTGGAGGTAGAGTGAAGTGGTACCTGCGTCTACAATGGAGCCAACCCCCAGGATCATGTCCGGGGTTTCCTTCTCTGCAAACTTATTGAGCTCTGTAAACACTTCATGCGCATAGTCCCCACGGTTTGTAAACTCAAAAACCCTGACTCCCCCACTGTAGCATGCTTTCAATACCTTTTTACATACCTCCAGATCTTTGTGGTAAAAAACAGGCACTATGCCCGTCTCTTTCATTTTAATTGCCACCTCTATTCTTGAAAATCTTGCCATAATCTTATCGTATAATCTTTCCTGATGTATTTCCTTCCATTAATTCTTTTACATTTTCGACTGATACCATATTGGCATCTCCCTCTACAGTATGCTTGAGTGCACAAGTTGCCGTAGCAAATTTCAGCGCCTGGTAATCGTCATCATAATTCATGAGTCCGTAGATGATACCAGCTGCATAAGCGTCACCGGTACCCACACGATCTACAATGTGTGTCACATTGAGTTTGGAGGTTTTGAAAAACTCCTGACCGTTCCACATTTTACCCTGGATCCGGTTATGCGAAGCGCTGACCATCTCCCGGTCTTTATCAAATACCTTTTTGATGCGTGGATTTTTCTTCATCAACCCTCTGGCAGCCGAAATGAACTGCTCATGCTTCTCTCCTTCTGCCCTGATACCGAAAATCTCATCCATATCCCTGACACTGGCAATCACAATATCACAGCCTGCTACAAGATCAGGCATGATTTCCTGCTGTGTTTTGCCGTAGTTCCAAAGGTTCTTCCGGGAATGGACATCTGCCGAAACCATAACTCCCATTTCATTAGCCACTTTGATTGCTTCAGCACAACATGCAGCAGCTCCGGCAGAAACGGCGGGAGTAATCCCGGTCCAGTGAAACCAGTCCGCATCTTTAAAGATGGCTTTCCAATCTACCATTTCCGGCTGGATCTTAGCAAAAGCAGACCCCTCTCGCTCATATACTACCTGACTGGACCGATGGACAGCTCCTTTTTCTAGAAAGTATTTTCCCATCAGGTCTCCTCCATAGAGCACCCGGGAAGTATCCAGCCAATGATGTCTTAAAAATTGTGTAGCTGACCGACCAACGAGATTGTCAGGAAAGCGTGTGACATGGGCAGCATTCATTCCCAAATAAGCCAATGAAATGGCTACATTGGCTTCACCACCTCCATAGGCCAGATCCAGTGTGGTGGCCTGGGAGAATTTAGCTACCCCGGGCGGGGACAGCCGCATCATGACTTCTCCAAAGGTGATTACGTTCTTCATTCTTTTTTTACAGCTAATCCATTAAAATTAAAACAAGTCGGCCCTTCTCTTTTTAAACCAATACTTAAAATGAATTATTTCCTAATACACTTCAAACCGGGCCGACTTGTAATCTTATCTGCTATCTGGCAACCCGGCCAGATGCATCACCGCCCATTAATTTTTCTACTTCACTTACAGTGACAAGGTTGGCGTCTCCTTTGATGGTATGCTTCAGGCAAGATGCTGCCACAGCAAAATCAAGGGCATTCTGATCATCTCCCGGATAAGTAAGCAATCCATAGATCAGTCCTCCCATAAATGAGTCCCCTCCTCCTACACGGTCTACAATATCGGTGATCTGATATTGACGGGTATCGTACATTTTCTTTCCATCGTACAATACTCCGGCCCACGTATTGTGAGAAGCTGATATAGAACCGCGAAGTGTCGTAATTACTTTTTTTGCTTTAGGGAATTTCTCCATCATCTGCTGACACACAGACAGGAAAGCTTCCGCCTTTACTTCATGGCCATGCTTGGTCACATCCAGTCCTTCCGGCTTAATGCCAAAGTGCATTTCAGCATCTTCTTCATTACCTAGGATGATGTCGCACTGAGAAGTAAGCTCGGTCATGATCGCTTCACGATCTCCATCATATTTCCAGAGCTTGGCCCGGTAATTCAGATCCGTGGAAATGGTCAATCCCATTTCACTAGCCACTTTTACTGCTTCCAGACAAGCATCTGCAGCGCCTTGTGAGATGGCAGGTGTAATTCCGGTCCAATGAAACCATTGCGCATCTTTAAAAACTTCTTTCCAGTCCACCATGCCAGCTTTGATCTCGGCCATAGCAGAATGAGCCCGATCATAAACCACTTTACTTCCACGACTCACTGCGCCTGTTTCCAGGAAATAAATACCTAACCGGTCGCCACCAAAGATGATGTTTTGCGTATTTACTCCCCTTTTTCGCATTTCCATCAGCGCACACTCACCAATATCATTTTTCGGAAGTCGTGTGACAAAATCTACCGGTATGCCATAGTTGGCTAAAGAAACAGCTACGTTGGACTCTCCTCCGCCATAAACCACATCAAAGGATGAAGCCTGGGAAAAGCGTAAAAATCCCGGAGGCGCCAACCTCAGCATGATCTCTCCAAATGTTACTACTTTTTTCATCTTTCTATTTCAATTATCGCTTGTATTAAAACTTAAAAAACTGTTCTGCATTCTTATAGCAAATGCCTTCTACCATGCCTCCTAACCATTCAATATCGTCAGGCAGCTCTCCATTCTCAACGTCTGTCCCGATCAGGTTGCAAAGTATACGTCTGAAATACTCATGTCTCGGGTATGAGAGGAAGCTTCGGCTGTCCGTGAGCATTCCTACAAACCGGCTGAGCAATCCCATATTAGAAAGGGCATTGATCTGCCTCTCCATGCCATCTTTCTGATCCAAAAACCACCAGGCTGATCCATACTGGATCTTACCGGCTATGGAGCCATCATTGAAATTTCCGATCATGGTAGCAAAGGCCTCATTGTCAGCAGGGTTCAGGTTATAAAGAATTGACTTAGCCAACTGATCTGAATTGTCCAGAGCATTGAAAAACTGGCTTAAGGCCCTGACCTGTGAGAAATCCCCTATAGAATCAAAACCCGTATCAGGTCCCAGCTGACGCATCATCCGCGAGTTGTTATTCCGGATAGCCCCCAGATGAAACTGCTGGGTCCACCCTTTTGCATGGTACATTTTGCAGAGCTCCACAAGCACAGTCATTTTAAACACCTGTGTCTGCTGCTCATCCGCAGGTTTCCCCTGCATTAATAATTTAAAAGTGTTTTCAGCCTCTTCTCTTGAATATTCCACTGCGTAAAGCTGCTCAAGACCGTGATCCGAAAGCCTGCACCCCATTTCTTCAAAGAAGTCTACACGCTTTTGAGCAGCCTCCAGCAATTGATCAAATGTTTCAACCGTGAAGCCTACGACCTCTCCCAACTTTTGTAAATAATCCTGATACCCCTGCACATCCTCTATTGCATAAAGTTTGTCCGGGCGAAAGGTGGGCAATACTTTGATCTCAAAACCTTCATCCGCAAGCTGCTTGTGATACCGAAGGTCATCTGCAGGGTCATCGGTAGAGCAAACTACCCTTACATTCATTTGCTTCAGTAACCCACGACAAGAATAACCGGAGCTATTCAGTTTGTCAGTAGACTCCTTATAGACCTTATCTGCAGTATTCTTATTGAGAATGGTTTCAATACCAAAATACCGTTTAAGCTCCAGGTGAGTCCAGTGATATAATGGATTTCTGGCTGTATGTGGAACCGTCTCAGCCCACTTTTCAAATTTTTCCTGATCAGATTTTCCACCGGTCACATATACTTCATCTACTCCATTCGTCCTCATAGCCCTCCACTTATAGTGATCTCCTTCCAGCCAGGCTTCTGTGATTGTTTTAAATACCCGATCCTCGGCTATGTCTTTCGGAGACAAATGACAGTGGTAGTCTATGATGGGCATTTTTGCCGCATACTCGTGATAAAGCACGGATGCGGTTTTATTGCTCAATAGAAAATCTTCCTCTAAGAACTTTTTCATTTTTTTACGTCTATGTTATTACCTTACCTAAGTTTCAAAAAATCACTTAAGAGACCTTCTGATCCCTAATTCCAACCCCCGCAATTCAGCAAGTCCTCTTAACCGGCCAATTCCCGAATAACCAGGATTGGTCTTTTTTTCCAGATCATCCAGCATCTGATGTCCGTGATCCGGTCTCATTGGCATACGCACATCTTTTCGTCCTTCACTTATTCTTCGGTTTTGCTCCAGCACCAACGCCTTCATCACAGCATACATATCTACATCCCCATCCAGATGATCCGCTTCATGAAAATTCCCCACTTCGTCACGCCTTGTGCTTCTCAAATGGATAAAATGTATCCTGGAACCCAATCGATCAATTATCCCTGGCAGATCGTTATCCGCCCGTACTCCATACGATCCAGTGCAGTAACACAACCCATTGCGTAAACTATCTACAGCATCTAAAAGCTGCTTCGCATCTGCCTCTGTACTTACTACCCGGGGTAGTCCTAAAATCGGATATGGAGGATCGTCCGGATGAATAGCCATATTTACTCCTGCTTCTTCTGCTGCTGGTATGATGGCTTCCAGAAATGCATATAAATTATTTCGAAGCTCAATATCGGATATTTTTTCGTAGGTATCCAATACTGACTGAAACTTCTCTAAAGTATAACCTTCTTCAGCGCCTGGCAATCCGGCGATAATATTATTTACA
This sequence comes from Marinoscillum sp. HNIBRBA16962, assembly GCF_057801515.1. Lineage (NCBI taxonomy): Bacteria > Pseudomonadati > Bacteroidota > Cytophagia > Cytophagales > Reichenbachiellaceae > Marinoscillum > Marinoscillum sp. HNIBRBA16962. The sequence goes on from NZ_CM173603.1 coordinate 3,515,820, forward strand.
AGCTGATCTTTTTCCGCTTCTGACATTTGGTCAAAGGCCTCCTTTGCCCGGTCCTTTTGTGCTTCGGTATAATGCTCCTCCGAACCGGGTCTTTTCAATAAAAACAGCTCAAACGCAGCAAACTGGGCAGCATCAAACCTGAGAGCCCTGCTACCGTCCGGCATTTCATAAGCCAGATCCGTTCGGGTCCAATCCAGCACTGGCATAAAATTATAACAGACCGTATCGATACCGCACTTGCCCAGGTTTAAAATACTTTTCTTGTAATTTTCGATATATTCCTGATACCTGCCAGTACGCTTTTTGATGTCTTCATGAACCGGAATACTTTCTACCACAGACCACGTTAAACCGACCGTTTCCACTTCAGCTTTTCGTTTTAAAATTTCTTCCTCCGTCCATACCGTACCATTTGGGACATGGTGCAATGCGGTAACTACTCCGGTTGCTCCGGCCATCTTTATATGTGAGAGTTTCACAGGATCATTGGGACCGTACCACCGCCAGGTTTCTTCCAGTTTCATAGAAATAATGGTTTTAAATTTTTACACACCGCTAAATGCACTAAATCCTCCGTCAATGGGAACTACCACACCTGTGACAAACCTGGAACTGTCACTGCAAAGCCACATAAGCGTGCCCAGAAGATCATTCGGCTCACCAAAGCGTCCCATTGGCGTATGATCAATAATCGTTTTCCCCCTATCTGTCAGGTTTCCATCCTCGGATGTAAGCAATGCCCGGTTTTGGTCGGTAAGAAAAAATCCGGGAGCTAAAGCATTTACCCGAACATTGACCTTTGAAAAATGGACTGCTAACCATTGAGTGAAATTACTCACCGCAGCTTTCGCCCCGCTGTAAGCAGGTATTTTAGTCAGTGGCCTGAAAGCATTCATGGAAGATACATTGATCACTGATGTACCTTCCCGTCCGATCATATCTTTAGAAAAAACCTGGGTAGGCAATAGCGTACCTATAAAGTTAAGATTGAAGACAAACTGGATACCCTCCGGATCAAGATCAAAAAATGTGATAAGGCCATCTTTATCAATATCAGCTTCCTCAAGATGCGGTTTCCCGGTGGTACCTTTTGGGTGATTTCCACCTGCGCCATTTATCAGAATATCACAAGGCCCATACGTTTCATTAACCAACTTATGGGCTGCCTGAAGGCTTTTTTTATCCAGAACATTTGCCTCAACCCCAAGGGCCCGATTTCCCCTGGCCTGGATAGATTGGGCTACCTTTTCAGCATTTTCCTTTCTAAGGTCCAGAATAGCTACACTGGCGCCCTGCTCAGCAAGTGCTTCAGCCATGGTGGAGCATAAAACACCTCCGCCTCCTGTTATTACTACGGTCTTGCCTGCCAGTTCTTGAAATTTTGGTATCATAAATATCTTGTTTGAAATAACCGAAGGAGCCTGATGCTGTACTTTTTAGTAATAGTATGAAGAAGTATTTACGCACATTACTCGGGCTTTCCTTCGGTTTTTCTTTTTTGTCAGAAATTATCTTCCCATCCATCCGCCATCTACCGTGACGATGGATCCATTCATATAATTGGAAGCGCTGCTGGCCAAAAAGACTGCAGGCCCTTTGAAATCTTCGGGCTCACCCCATCTGCTCTGGGGTATCCGGCTCAGGATCGCTGAGCTTCTTTCTTCATCTTCCTGAAGGGCTTTAGTATTGTCAGTGGCAATGTATCCCGGTGCTATAGCGTTTACATTGACACCCTGCGAGGCCCATTCATTGGAAAGTGCCATCGTCAGCTGGCCTATGGCTCCTTTGCTGGCTGCATAGCCCGGAACAGTAATACCACCCTGAAAAGTCAGCAACGATGCTGTGAAGATGATCTTCCCACTTTTACGCCTGATCATTTCCTTACCCAACTCACGGGACAGGATAAACTGTGCATTGAGATTCACCTCAATGACTTTGTCCCAGTACTCATCCGGATGCTCAGCTGCCGGCTTTCGCAAAATGGTTCCTGCATTATTGACCAGGATATCAATGACCGGATTTTCTGACTTTACTTTTTCAATAAAACCGTAAAGTGATTTTCGATCGGAAAAGTCACATTGATAGGCTTTGAACGACCGTCCTCTTTCATTCACAGCTTTTTCCACATCGCTTCCTTCTTCCAAAGAGGCCGATACACCAATTATATCCGCTCCAGCTTCCGCCAGACCTTCAGCTATGGCTTTACCAATTCCTCGTTTACAGCCAGTTACAAGTGCTACTTTACCATTGAGTTGAAATGTATCTAATACCATATACAATGAGTTATTTCTTATTCAGTTTAAGTTTTCTTTGACAAATCTGCAATGCCAGGCCCCAGGGATCTCGCAGCATAACCAAGTGTGTCCCATCCTTAGGCCCTTTTTCCTCCACGAATGAGGCTCCTGCGGCCAAAAGTCGCTGCTTATCGGATTCTGCATCGGCTGATTCAAATGCCACGTGAAATACCAAATGATGATTTTTGGAATGATCCATGATCGGAGCAACAGGATTTTGGTAAAACTCCATAACCACCTGATCATTGGAGTCAGCCAAAAAACGCATAAATGGAGGCTCATTATTCTCATAAACCAGGTGGAGCCCCAAATGCTCACAATACCATTCTGCCATTTTCACAGGCGCTTCTACATTCAATGCAAAATGCTCGAACCTCATCAACGAATATCTTTTAATTCTTCTCCATCCATATCCGTGAAAGACTGATTTTCACCAGCCATGGCCCAGATAAATGAGTAATTGGAAGTACCGGCTCCTGAATGGATGGACCACTCAGGTGAAATGACTCCCTGCTTATTTTGCATGGCCAGATGGCGTGTTTCCTGAGGTTGCCCCATGAAGTGCATCACCAACTGATTTTCCGGAAGGTCAAAGTAGAAGTAAACTTCCATCCTCCTCAGGTGGGTATGTGGTGGAAAAGTATTCCAGATGCTTCCGGGAGCAAGGGTGGTAAAACCCATCACAAGCTGACAGCTTTTGATTCCATCTTCATGAATAAACTGGTAGATGGTTCGCTCATTACAGTTTTCTTTAGAACCCAGATTGACCTCATTGGCATCAGAAAGTCCCGCCTTTACTGTGGGGTACTCCCTGTGGGCAGGGCATGAATTCATATAAAACTCAGCCGGATCCTGCGCATTACTGCTTTCAAAAGTCACTTTCTTTTTTCCCCTGCCAACGTAGAGGCATTCTTTGTTGGCCAGCTCAAAAGCTTCTCCATCTACGGTAACTTTACCCGCTCCTCCGATATTGATAATTCCGAGTTCTCTGCGCTCCAGGAAAAATGTGGCTTTAGTCAAATCCTCATACACCGGTAGCTCTAAAGTACTCTTGGTCGGCACAGCTCCCAGGGTCATCATGCGGTCATGCATGGAATAAACAGCCGTAATCTCACCTTCCTTCAATACATTTTCCAGCATGTACTGATCTCTCAGCTTCTCCGTATCAAAGGTTTTTAGTTCATTCGGACTTGTTGCAAATCGTATTTCTGACATATCACTTCTCGATCTTAAGTTCTACTACTTGATTTATGTTTTTAATGGTTTCCTTAATCTCATTTTCAAATGCTCCCTGATCCGCAAAAGCAGGGTTTTCTCCTTCCCATCCCGCCAAAAAGTTGAAGCGGTAAACTCCATCTTCAGGAATCAGGTAAGCCAAATAGGTATTTGTAACTCCCGGCCCCTCTTTGGGAGCTTCAGCAAAACCAGCCGTGTTTGCGTTAGGGATAAGCAATGCCATGCCCAGAACGTCGTTGTTTTCACTCTGCTTACCATGGGTATAAATAGCCTGAAAATCATCCTGGCTGACTTCATACTTTTCCATTTCCTTAAGGTTAACAATACCGGTAACCAGTGTATCTTTCGCTGCTACATCCCCTCCGCTCAATACCACTTCACTTTCATAGTACCGGGTAGATGCCCATATTGTGATGGTTTCCTGTAGTTTGTATGAAGTTCCTGCTACAGCCCATCCGGTGTAGGTAAGCCTGGCTACAGCCCGTACCGGTCCATCTGACACAATCTCAAATAAGGCTGACTCAGTTTCTCCTAATCGATAGACCGAGTCATTTTTAAGCAGGCCAAGAGCCCCTGCTCCTAAAGAGCTCCCTACCTTTAGTACGTCGAGACCCCAGTCTTGCAACTCGTGATAATTATTACCTAAACCAATCGTTTCCAGCTTCAGGGCTGGTTTGGTTTTCCCGAAAATGTCTTTTCCGTTTCGGCTATCAAAATAGCTCCTGAAGGCTACCAGTTTGTTTTCCCAGCCCGGTCCCTCGTATTGATATAGATAAGGTGTACTTTGCGCTACGTGGTCAGCTGGTCTTTCATTGCTGGTCACTGACTGAAAATCATTATTTCTTTCAGGACTGTATCCCAGGTAGGCATTTGCTTTTTGCTCAAAAGCTGGCAGCTCATCAGATGGTGTTAACGAAATACTGACTTCTTCATTTCCTTTAAGTGCATACTGAAAAGCCAGTTCATCCCATGATCCATCCCCATCCAAATCATCAAACTGCACCGGCACCTCTCCGTTATCATTGCTAAGCATAAGGTACGGAGCTTCTCCCAGAGGCAATTCATCCCTTGAGATGGTTAAAGATTTCACCAGCAATTCATCAGTTGGGTTAACCAATGTTATACAGCTTTTTTCTGTTGAACAGCTAAAAATCAGCACAGGTAGGGTGGCTGTGGTCAGGTATTTAGATAGTGTTGTTTTCATTTCTGTGTAATTTATACACAGATTAAAAGAAACGCAAATATTCTTAGTAAAAAGCATGTTGAATTTTTAATATTTCAGAATTATCAAAGTCTAGATGTTTTTTATCCTGTAAAGCTCAGGACCACCCTTTACTCCTACCTTTTTTTCTCCGGTATTGATAAGAAGGTCCATCTGGAGTATTTTTTTGCGGAAATTTCGACGGTCCAGAGATTCGTTCAGAATACTTTCATATAGGTCCTGCAGCTCCTTCAAAGTAAACTTCTCAGGAAGGAGTTCCCCAAAGATGAGGTTTTGGCTGAGGTTATGTCTGAGCTTGGCTAAAGAATCTTTGACCAGCCTGTCATGGTCAAAACCAAGCTTTTGCGGTAACTCATTCAATGAAAACCATTTAACCTCTGACACATAGTTTTTCGCAATGACCGGATGGTTTTCCGGCTTTATCAATGCATAAAAGCACACGGTAACCACACGTTTTACCGGATGCCGGTCTACGCCACTATAACACCGTACCTGCTCCTGATGGATGCCATGAATACCCGTCAAATTAAATAGGACATTATTTACAGACTCATCAAGTGTGAGCCCCTCTCCCATGATACCTCCTGGTAACATCCAGTAATCTTTAAAGGGCTCAATGGATCGCTTCACCAGCAGTAGCTTCAGTTCATTGTCCTGAAAACCAAAAATGGAACAATCCACCGTAATGGTACACTCGTAAGACGATGGTTTTACAGTTGTATTTATACTATCCAAAATGCATTGTAGTTGAATTATTGTTGATTGACTAAAGATAGAAATTCATCGACCAACCCGGTTTTTTCCGGCTAATCTAAAAAATAAATCGGCTTTTTTCCCTAATCAATCAAACAATATCCCTGTTTACTTAACAGCTCCATGGGTATCACTTGTTTTTTAAGAACTTGAAAGTCAGTTTTGCAAGCCAGTCACTTTCCCTTAATATCCGGTTTAGAAAGAGTTGGGGAAATATATTCTCCGGCGCCAGCGCATCAAATTTCCTGAATGACTTCTCAAAAAACAGAATCACCATCCGGAACAGTGCCTCTGTCAGGGTCTTCAAAGGATTTTCAGTACGTGTAAATACAAGACTGTAAAACAAAGCCATCAGATCTTCGGATTCAATGGAATAGTGTATTTAACAGGTTCTTATTATTTTGGTGGGAATTAATTATAAAAATGTAAGAGCGCATGAGTACCAGAAGATCATTTTTAAACAAAGCACTTTTAGCCACTGCAGGAGGACTACTTTCTAAATCTTTGCTAGCCAAAACCTCTAATGCCAGGCTGGCTCCATTACCTGACCTTAAAGGAAAACAGGTCCTCTTCACCCATGGTGGCTGGGAAGGCCATGAGCCCTTGAAGTTCAGAGACTATATGGTGCCCTGGATGGAATCCGAAGGAGCTAGTGTGAAGGTTTTTGACAACCTTAATCCCTATACTGATGAGACCTTGATGAGTTCAGTTGACCTGATCATACAGATATACACCATGTCCTCTATCAGCAAGGAGCAGGAAGCAGGCCTCCTCAAAGCTGTAAAAAATGGAGCAGGTATGGCCGGATGGCACGGAGGCATGTGTGATGCCTTTAGATCAAATGTGGAATATCAATATATGACCGGTGGCCAATGGGTAGCACATCCGGGCGGTGTCATCGATTATTCTGTTCAGATCACAGATCATGAAGATGAAGTCACGGCCGGACTGGATGACTTTAACATGACCAGCGAACAATACTTTATGCATATCGATCCCAATGTAAAAGTACTTGCCACCACCACTTTTAAAGGAGATCACGACTCCTGGATCGACGGTTGTGTCATGCCGATTGCCTGGAAAAAAATGTATGGAAAGGGAAGGATCTTTTACACTTCATTAGGTCACAACCTAAACCACGTAACCGAAGTACCTGAAGCGATCAGCATTATAAAGCGAGGCATAAGATGGGCAAGCGCCAGCAAGTATGAGCCAGCAGAAAAATGGCTAAGTCCCGTATACCGCCGTGCCTGACTTGCATCATTAGGTAGCGCTATTTTTTCGTAATTTTTTTAAGCTCCGGAACGAACCCTCTGAAATTGGCCATTAAGCTGATTTCAGAGGGTTTTTACTTTTAAAACACCGTTATCTACCCTTCGACCAATAACGTATTTTACCCCATGAATATTGCATTTTTATCGACAAATATTTACATTAAGATTAATAGTTATTTGTCATATTAAAAACCAATATTATGGAAAACCAATCACTGAGTAAGCGGGGTTCCTATGCTTTTAAGAAGAAGCATTGGAATTCTCCAGCTATTTTATTCATGTTGATTGCCGCCTTTTTGTTCACCAACCTGCAGTCCCTGCAGGCTCAAACCGAAAAGGTACCGGCAGCACCGATTATTTGTCCTGCGAAAAATGAGGACATGTTTACCAGGGTTAACATCCCGGAAGAAGACTTTGAAGCACACAAACTACGTGTTCAGAGTACAGCCACTGCTGAATTTGACATCACCTTCGGGCCAGGAGCTCTGGCCGAGCCTGATGCACAGGCAGCATTTCAATATGCCCTGGACATATGGGCTAACCAGATCGTATCTCCCGTACCGATCAAGGTCTACGTAGATTTTGCTGATCTGGGACCGGGAGTTCTGGCTTCCGCGGGACCTACTTATAACGTGATCAACTTCCCCGGAGCTCCGGAAGAGGATGTCCTCTACCCTGCTGCATTGGCAAATGCACTTGCAGGAGAAGTACTCTTTCCGGAAGAAGACTATGATCTGGTAGTAAACCTGGGTACCGGTATTCCATGGTACTTCGGACTGGATGGGAATACTCCTGCCGGGCTTTATGATTTCGTTACAGTGGCACTACACGAAGCAGGTCATGGACTTGGTTTCACAACCGTTCGAGGATACAGCGGTGGAACAGGTACCTTGAGGTCCAATGGAAACCCCTCCGTTTACGGTCTATTTATTGTTGATGGGGATGGGGACTACCTTATTGAATTCCCGGATCCATCTACGGAGCTCGGAGATGCTTTTACCGGAGGTGATATTTTCATGGATGGTACTTTTGCCAAAGCTGCTCTGGGTGGAGATCGCCCGGAATTGTATGCTCCCAGCACGTGGGCTGGTGGATCCAGTTTAGCTCACTGGGATGAAGTAGCTTTTCCCGCCGGAGATCCTAACTCACTCATGACTCCACAGGTAGGATCTGCAGAAGCCAATTTTGACATTGGAGATATTACCCGGGGCTTGTTCAAGGACATGGGCTGGGTGATCAATGATGCAGAAGCTCCACCTCTGGTGGCAAGTCCGTCATCCCTGAGTGAAGAGCTATTTGTGAATGATACTCTTTTCAGGATCATTAGTTTATCAAATATCTCCGACACGCTCATCACCGGTTATGCTTCTATCAGTAGTGGAGCTACCACCCTGAGCGCTATAATCCCTGATTCGCTAAGCATTCCTTCAGGAGAAACAGACAGTCTGACCCTGGAAATCAATGCCACCGGAATAGCTAAGGGTATTTATGTTGACACGGTTTTTATTGAAACCGAGGAAATTGAGAGTTTAATTGCCATTCCTGTGGAAGTAAGAGTTCTCGATGGCACGGAAGCTCCGACCATCGAGGTATCTCCTGACTCTTTGGTAGAAACGCTGGAACAACTTCAGGTATCTACCCAAAGCCTTACCATCAGTAATACCGGAGATGCTGACCTTAACTTCAACATTTCTGTAAATGACAGTCTGGGAAGCTTTAGCAGTCTGGTTACACAAACGGATGAGGTGCTGGCAGCCAGGTCGGTCGTCAAGGAAAGCTACCCGGCTTCTTCTGAAGCGTTAAAAGGTTCAGCTTTGGTAAAGCCAGCTTCCGGAACCTATAACCGTGTGGTAACGAGTCTTTATGCTACTGATTTTGAGAGTTTCACAACCGGGGATATTGATGGCCAGCTTGGTTGGATATCCCAATACGAAGACAACTGGGTCATCTCCGCTGATAATCCTGATGATGGTTCGCAACACTTTCGTGGAATTTCAGACGGTCTGGGTAGCACGAGATCGGGCAATATACTGGCGATCTCTCCTTCGGTAACACCCGGGGATGAAGTATTTATGGTCATGTCAGCCCGGATAAACATTCAGGGATCAGGAGTAACATGGGAAGTGATACCCCAGTCTCCTACCGCTGAGTCCGTAAACACCCGATTGCGATTCAATCCTGATGGTACGATAGATGCGCTGGTAAATCCGGAGGGATTTGTGCCGGTAGATGCCAGCATTCCTTCGGGATATTTTGATCTGAAAATCGTCGTGGATAAGGACGACTCATTTTTCTACATCTATTTCGATGATGAGCTCGTTTTCTCAGGAACAGGATATGCACCTGAAATCGAACAGGTGGTATTCTTATCGCTTATGGAAACAACAGGTTCTACTATGGATATAGACAACTTTGAGATCACTGACGGAGATCCTGATGCATTTTTTCTTTCAGTTACACCGAACTCAGGGACTGTTCCATTTGGATCTTCAACGACTGTAGACGTGAAATTTGATGCCAGAACACTTGATCCTGGTTTCTACGAATCTGCATTGAGTATTTTCAGCAACGACACAGTAAATAGTCCTGTGGAGGTTCCTGCTGAGCTTACTGTGGTTCAGCCTCCTACTATCAGTGTGGATCCGGATTCATTGTTTGCTTCGGTAAATGTGCAGGTAGATGACCCTCCGGTTAAATCGGACACCTTTACCATTTCGAATTCAGGTGAAAGTGTATTGGAGTTCAGTGCTGCATTGGATGCAATAGACTTTACGCCTTCATCAGTAACATCATCTATTGCCTATGAATCACTGGATATGGCTCTGTATGGCGTAGGCAATAATGAGGACGTGACAGAAAAGCTTGCTGGAGCACCAAAACGTCTGGGACTTAAAAAGGCAGAATCAGGTCAGGTGAGCAGCTCCACTTTCTCTGACAGTATTTACTACGATTCTGGCATAGCATTCCCTAACGATTTCTCAGGGCTACAAACAGCAGCTTACACGACAGCAATGAATTTTGATGTTGAGAGTGATTTTACACTCACTGCCGTTAGAAATGGATTCCGTACGGAAGCTTTAACGGATCCGGTGGTCATTCTTGAGATCTACAAAGGAGGAACAACACCTAATGATGGGGATCTACTCCTCACACAAACGATCGAGCAGGCCAGTGAGGAAGGAATAGTTATCGCTGAAGTGTTAAGCGAGTCGTTATCTTTCACAGCAGGTGAATCTTTCTGGGTCGTTCATAAGTACCCTGATGGAATTGAATTCCCGCAAGGTGTGGATACGGACGCTACTCAGCGACCTGACACGTATTTCTTTAGCAGTGATGGTGGAGCCACTTACAGTGCTTCAGGTTTTGTGTTTTACACAAGAGCCCTGACAGGCGGAGTTGAAGATCCTTACATTGCTTTGGAACCATCAACAGGCTCGGTAAATCCGGGAGAATCTATAGACGTAGCTGTGACCTTTGATGGGGGATCACTGGCTAATGGCCTATATGATACGGATATCGTGATTTCCAGTAATGACCCTGTAAATCCATCTACCATTGTTAACACACAGTTTGATGTCAGCGGACAGCTTTCTGAAATCGTGTTATCTGACGAATACCTGCTGTTTAACTCCGTCTTTTTAGGTGCTGAAAAAGAGCGGTCATTCACCATTACGAATGATGGCCTGGCTATCTTGAATGTGTCCAGCATCGCATCCGATAATCCTGATTTCTCAGTGGATATTTCATCCACTATCCTGGAAGCTGGAGAAAGTCAGAAGATCAACGTTACATTTGCTCCGTCTTCACTTGGAAGCATCAATGGCATCATCACCATAGAAAGTGACGCTTCCAATGCAAGTGAGCTGATCGTGGTGGTAAACGGAGTGGGAACGGAGCCCCCCTTGGCGGCATTTAATCCAAGTGAAATTTCTGATTCAACCGATGCGGGAACCACAACTGTGGCAGAAATATCTCTGGAGAATGCAGGAAACTCTCCTTTGATCTTTTCTTTCCCTGACCTGACCGCTGCCAGCATTTTGGCTGATCCAAATGTGCAGCTTAATGATACGGAAAGGATCGAGTTTACGGATTTTAGTGTGTCACAGGAAAAAGGCTACTCTGATACCCGTGTAGGATCGCCTGTTTTATACAGTGTGGGTACGGATAATGGGTTTGGATATACCTGGATAGACAGTGATGAAGCGGGTGGACCTATTTATAACTTTACGGATATCACTGCATCCGGATCACAGATCACCACTACACTAGGTGGAGATGGTACTATTGAGCTTCCTATGACTTTCCCATTTGAGTTCTATGGGGAGACATACACCAGCCTTTTTGTGAATGCCAATGGATTTGTGGCCTTTGAGGAACCGCAGACATTCAGTCCCTGGGTAAACACTCAAATTCCTACAGAAGATGATGTAAATAACCTCATAGCCGGGCTATGGGAAGACCTGGAGCCGCAAAACTTCAGTGGTTCGGTCCATTATCAGGATTTTGGTGATCGGTTCATCATTCAGTGGACGGATGCTTCTCTTTTTTTTGGATCAGATACTGAGACAGTTACTTTCCAGATCGTACTTTATGATGATGGAAATGTGGACGTGTTCTATGAAGATGTGGAAACGGCACCTTTCATCAATACCGCAACAGTTGGTATCGAAAATGGAGATGGTACTGATGGAGCCCAGGTTGCATTCAACACTTCTTACATAAAAGATGGGCTTGCTGTTCGTTTCATTAAACCATCCATTTCGCTTACACCATTTATCAGTGATGCAAGTCCGTTATCCGGTGTAGTACCGGCAGGCGAATCCAGAACACTGGATGTTACTCTGGATGCAACGGAGCTTAATGATGGTGTTTATTATGATGAACTGACCGTATCGAGTAATGCTCCGGTGGATTCTTCCAGCACAGCGTTATTTGAGCTGACCGTAATTGGTTACCCTGAGCTTGAGGTGACCCCAGATACGGTAATGTTTGATTCACTATTTGTTGGGTTGAGCAGTGAAGCTTCATTTCAGCTGGCTAATGTGGGAACAAAAACGCTGGAAATCTCAGGTTTGAGTAACACAAATGCTGACTTTGACCTGGACACCATCGCTCCTGTTTCACTGCAGCCAGACCAAACACTTATCGTAGGAGTAGAATTTACCCCTACTTCTGTTGGTTTTATTTCGGATGAGGTGGTGATCACCAGCAATGACGCTTTTGGTAATGAGATCAAATCAGTTTACCTGTCAGGTGTTGGGGTAGATCCTCCGGTTATTAATCTTTCACCGGATTCTATCATGACAGCTGTTTATGAAGGTGACTCAACTACTGAGACGGTAAGTATCACCAATACTGGTGGTTCTCCACTTACGTACTCACTATCCCCTCCGTACTTTGCTAAAGCCGGTGAAGCCAACCAAACTACTGACCAGTATGAGCGATTGGAGTTTGCCAGGATCCGCAGCAAAGAAGAGCTGGATAGTCGTGAGGGCCCTGAATTTCTCAACGCCAGTGGCGGACCGGGCACGTTCGGATATACCTGGGTGGATAATAACAGTGGAGGTCCGGCCTATGATTACATAGATATCACTTCCATGGGTCAGTTGGCCAATGTAGGTGGAGATGGAGATGAGACAGTTGCCTTACCATTTGATTTCCCATTCTTTGGAAACACTGAAGATAGTGTAACCATCGGTGCAAATGGATTCCTGACATTCGCTCCCCTGGCAGGTATCAACTATGTAAATGATCAGATACCTAGTCCGGACAACCCAAACCTTTTCATTGCTCCGCTTTGGGATGATCTGGAACCACAAAACGGTGGTGGAGTATACTATTACGGAACATCCGAGTACTTCATCGTTCAGTATGACAGTGTGCCGGGTTTTGGCTTCCCTCCTTTCTTGCCGATCCCTGATCCGGTAAGCTTCCAGGTAATTTTATACCCTGATGGAGGTATAAAAATGCAGTACGAGAATGTAGACTCAAGTATTCGCACAAGCTCTACTGTGGGTCTGGAAGGGCCGTTGGGCTTATCCGGATTGCAGGTCATTTTCAATACGGAATACCTGACTGAAGAATTAGCGATCTCATTTACACCTCCGGTAAGCGGCTCTGTGGCGCCAGGAGAAACAGATGAGGTTCCGGTTACATTCTTCTCAGAAGGACTTGAGGGAGGAAATACTTACACCGGAGATATTACAGTAGGTAGTAACGATCCGGTTAATCCGGAACTATCTATTCCGGTAGAGCTGGAAGTGATCAGTCTGCCCGAAGTGCTGAGCTTTACATTAATAAATGCCGAGCTCAATGAGGAGATCGGACCTTTGGAAGAAGGCGATTTCATCAACATTGACAACTACGCAACAAACAGCTTCAGCATTGTCGCAAATGTTGATACGGCTGTGGATGTAGGAAGTGTGGTCTTTGATTTCAATGAAGTTTCCGGATATCAAACCGAGAACATTCTTCCGTATGCCCTGGCAGGTGATCAAAATGGAGGTACATCCTACAATGGTGTTGAATTGCCGAAAGGGATAAATACGGTAACAGCCACTCCTTACTCTTCATCAGGTGGAAATGGTGAAGCAGGTATCGGACTCACGGTGAACTTTGAGGTCATCGATAATAGTCCGGACCTATGCTACGGTGGATCTGTGGCAGATTACCAACCAGGAAACCGTAAGAACGGACGCTCACTACCTGCCAGCAGGTCTAACCCGCAAAAAGCTCTGGGCGAGCCTCAGGAAAACGATTCATACAACTTTGTAGCCCTCGGTTTCGGAGGATCTATTGAGATCCAGCTGGAATGCGAAGTGATGGATCATGAGGGAAGTGATCTGCTGATCGTAGAAACTTCGTTCAGAGACGCTGACCAGGGGTGCTTTACCTATCCGGAAAAAGCCATGGTAGAAGCTTCGGCTGACGGTGTAAGCTGGTCGGTAATAGCCAGTGAGATCTGCCGTGATGGAGAAGTAGACCTGGCAGCTGGTGGATTAACAACAGCCAACTTCATCAGGATCACTGACACCAGCAACCCAGCGGACTTCCGAGGTGGAAACGCCGATGGGTATGACCTGGATGGGATCGTAGTGATCAACAACATTGGGGACTCTACTCAAGCTGCTATGGTAGCAGGTATGACTGACGAGCTCAACAATGTGGCTAATGAAGCAGATGTGGAAGTGTTGGCTTATCCCAACCCGGTAGAGGATTTCGCGAAATTCTCACTCAATGGATATGGAGATAACCTTGAAACCACATTGTATAACCTTAAAGGCGAAGCAGTCTTCCAGCAAAATGTATCGATTGAGCAAGGCACTAAAACCGGTCAGATCGATATGAGGGGCTTGACCAAAGGATTATATTACCTCAGGATCACTAAAGCGAACGGAGCAATCCTGACGCAGATGAAAATCCTGAAAATGTAATGCTGAAATTTTTTAAACAGAAAAAGGGCTTCCGCCGGGAGCCCTTTTTTATACCTAACCAACCGTTTTTCATATTGAAAACTCATTCTCGTAATGAGAACCAAAATCCCCTTTTAACCACTCATAAAGCTTTCTTTAGGCTATGGAAGGACTTTTGCATTGATCAGTGAAAAAAAATTATGAGAACCATACTTTATATAATTGCCATTATTATGGTCCTGGGGTGGTTATTTGGATTCTTTGTTTATAGCGCAGGACAGCTGATTCATATACTGCTGGTTATCGCTATTATTGCCCTTTTACTCAATGTGATCAAGCGGGCTTAGAAGGCTACCGAATAAACCCCTTTTCTGCCCTGTATTAGCGGATTCCAACTATACCTCTTGCCAAAACCCGCCAAAACTACTATACCCTCACCAAAAACTTACCAGAGAGTAAACCCGTTCAAATTATTGATCAACGCCATTTAAAATGAGACGCCTAAAATTTCAGATTGCCTTAATATTAGTCATGTCTACATCATGTGGGTTAGAGGTAGAACTTGCGGACTGCTACAAAATAAGAACATACACGCATGAAATGAGGAATGACACTTTGTTTATGTATGCTAACGATACCTATACCTGTGATCAATTAGTAGCAGGAAAAGCTGACATGATAGTTGGGTATGAACAGACTTTAACGTGTGAGGAATGTGAAGACAGGAATAATCAAACCTTACCCTAATCCCTTTCCATCATGTACAGACCCTTGGGTAACCCGGCAAGCTGAGCTACTAATATTCCATGATTGAGAGTATGAGAAAATCAGAATTCCTGTATCAACTCACGAAATTTCGACCGCATATATTTTTGCAGCATCACCTCCAGACCTTCCGGTTAAAGATTATTTTGAGGTTGAATTTAGGAGGCCTCTCCGCCAGCTGTCCAGTGGGAATTTGTAAATATTTATTGATCAACTATACCCTCTCACTATACCTTCACATAAAAAAGGCACTCACGAAAAACGTAAGTTCCTGATTATTAAAGTGATCCGCGGGATTCGATCTGGTCGATCACATCACAGCGCCGAACCGCCACGGAATCTACTGCTTAGAAGGCTACTCGCCCCGGGCTGCGCGCCCCGGGCAGTTGCTCTATCCAGTCGGGCCGCGTAGGCTGAGCTAGCGGACCAAATAACTTTCAGAACATGATTAATAAAAAAGCCCGCAGTTTGCACTGCAGGCCTTTACTTTCCTCGTGATCCGCCCGGGATTATTTCATGATCCTAGATGAATCCTAATTCCGAGACTAGCCGTCTGCAAGCAAAGCCAACAAATCAAAGATTTGCTTCTTTCACATTTTTGACTGTTCACTCAAACCTGCGGTTTGGCTCCGCCAAAAATGTGAAAGCCCGCAACTTAACGTTGCAGGCTTTACTCTCTTAGTGATCCGCCCGGGATTCGAACACGGAACCTACTGCTTAGAAGGCAGTTGCTCTATCCAGTTGAGCTAGCGGACCATCATACAAGGTTATCCTTGCATTTTATTTAATATTAATAGAACCTACTGCTTAGAAGGCTACGCGCCCCGGGCTGCGCGCCCCGGGCAGTTGCTCTATCCAGTCGGGCCGCGTAGGCTGAGCTAGCGGACCATCACTTATTAATAAAAAAAGCACCAGAGCTTTGCCAAAATAAGCCTTGGCGCAGTTTCAAACCTTCGCTAAAGCTACGGTTTGTAAGAGCGGAGAGAGGGGGATTAATTGCATTGATCCCTTAGCGGGAAGCCTGCAAATCAAAAAAACCGATACTTCGTATCGGCAAGGTCTCCCCAATCACAATTTCAAATAAATTTGAATTGCGATTTTCCCCGACCTTACCGCTCTCGCGGTTTTTGCTTTGCGGAGAGAGGGGGATTCGAACCCCCGGTACGCTTTCGCGCACGCATGTTTAGCAAACATGTGGTTTCAGCCACTCACCCACCTCTCCGTGTGTGTTTCTGAACAAACCTTCCCGGGCATCCCCGAAAAGGACTGCAAATATAGTATTCCTATATAAAAATTCTAATCTCAAACAGTGAAAAATATCCACAAGTTCACTCCACCCTCATACTCACCCTCTTATGTAAAAAAACGTTAAATGATCTAACAATGAATTGGGTGGTATGACACCCTTATGTATTTTTGGGCCGTTTATGAAATGGGCACATAGTTTAGGTACGTTTGAATTTGCGCTGATTGCTGTTTTTGCGCTTTTTTATATCCTTTATATCCTCAGGTTATACAGGATCAAAAACCAGTTGAACGTCCCTGTCAACAAGTGGTTGATCAAATTTCTCATCCGGACAACCTATTTTATCCTTCTCATTATTTCTTTACTTGGCCCTTCATTTGGAGATACCACACGTGAAATCAAATCCGTAGGTAAGGATATGTTTATTTGCGTGGACCTGTCCCAGTCCATGAATGCATTTGACATTCAGCCTACACGCCTGGAAAAAGTCAAGTTTGAACTGAAAAATATTGTAGAAGCATTTCACTCAGACCGGATCGGACTGATCATGTTTTCCAATGAAGCATTCATGCAATGTCCACTCACCTATGATAAAAATGCACTAAGTCTGTTCATCCAGGCGTTGAATACAGAGTTGGTTCCCAATACAGGTACGGATTTCGGTCCTCCGCTAAAAATGGCATTAAAAAAGCTGCAGGCTGAAGAAACTTCAGTGACCCGACAAAAGTCTAAAATCATCATTCTGATCAGCGATGGTGAGGATTTTGGAGAAGAAACCGACCAGGTAGCGGAGGAAATAGAAAACTCCGGGATCAAACTCTTCACTTTAGGTGTTGGTACCGAAGAAGGGAGCAAAATCATGACCCGACGTGGTTTTAAGAAAAACAACCAGGGTGAAGAGGTGGTAAGCAAGATTAATCCAAGCCAGCTTAAAAAACTGGCCTCTGATACCGGAGGCAAATACTTCGAAATCAATGAGAGCAGAAATGATGTAGAGCGACTTATAAATTCTATAAATGAAATTGAAGGAGAGCTGAGAGATGCCAAGCAGGTAGATGCCAAGGCCAACAAGTACTTTTACTTCTTAATGGCCGCATTGGCATTGATGTTAGTAGACCTTTTAGTAAGTATAAAAGTGATCCGGTTATAAATAGATATTGTCATGAAATGAGCATAAACTTTTTTAAACATACCATCCACTTTATGATTAAAATAAGTTTATGTGAAAGCGAAGCGGTTCCATGGGTTTACAGGTTTTTGCAAAAGCTTTGCTTTCAACATTTTGAAAAAACTTTGAACGCATGAAAAAGCTTTTGATTTTACTGGTTCTTTTTAGCAATGATCCCGCTGAAATTGCCAAAACAAACAGGCTGAAAAATGAAGCTGAGAAAGCTTACAACAGTGGCAATTATGAGCTGGCGGCACAGAAATACAGCATGCTGTATGATTCGCTTAACGTCACGGAAGATGAAATTGCCCTCAATCTGGCACATAGCTATTACGCATTAAAAGACTCCTCCAATGCAAAAAGTAAATACCAGGAATTAACTACCTCCGGAAACAATAAATTAAAATCCATAGCCTATCAACAGCTTGGAGTAATGGCTAAAAGCCCGCAGACATTAAAGCAATCTCTTGCTTACCTCAAATCATCCCTGAAGGCAGACCCAACCAATGAAGATGCCCGCTATGACTATGAAGTCGTGAAAAAACTTCTTGAGGAGCAACAAAAACAGCAGCAACAGAACAAAGACCAAAATAAAGACCAAAAGCAGGATCAAAATAAACAGGACCAGGACAAGCAGGACCAGCAGAAGCAGGATCAACAAAATCAGGATCAGCAACAAAAAGATCAACAGAATCAGGAGCAAAAAGATTCTGAAAAACAAGATGGCGAAAAAGGAGAGCAGGAAGAGCAGGATCAGCAACAAAATGAACAACAAAAAGAAGGCGAGCAAAGTGATGAAGAACAGCAGAAAAATCAGCAAATGAGTACCAAGAAAAAGCTGGAAGAAATGAATATCAGTGAAGAAAAAGCCAGGATGATCCTGGAGGCTATGCGAAATAATGAAGTTCAATACATCCAGCAACAGAAAAGAAAAGCGACTAAAAGTCCTGAAAGTGGCAAGCCGGATTGGTGATTAATGGAAGGTGGAGGTTAGAACTTAAACACCAATATCAAAGTCGCGATTTGATGTCAGATGTAGTTAAATATTAAACACTAAACCCAAATCATAAAACCCAAACCAAACATGGAAGAAGCATACATTGTATCAGCAGTCCGCACCCCTATCGGAAGCTTCGGAGGAAGTCTTTCCGGATTTACGGCTGTTGAACTTGGAAGTAAAGCAATAAAAGGAGCTCTCGAAAAATCCGGTGTGCCGGCTGATCGGGTCAACGAGGTCTTTATGGGGAATGTAATCTCAGCAGGACTGGGTCAGGCCCCTACAAGACAGGCAGCCATCGGAGCTGGCATAGGCCATAACGTCCCTTGTACCACAGTAAATAAAGTTTGCGCCTCCGGCATGAAATCGGTCATGTTCGCAGCACAGTCCATCATGCTGGGCATCAATGATGTGGTAGTAGCCGGTGGAATGGAAAGCATGTCTAATGTTCCTTACTACATTCCTAAAGCACGATTCGGATACAAATACGGTCATGGTCAGATGCTGGATGGACTCATGCATGATGGCCTTTGGGAGGTGTACAATGGATTCCCCATGGGCAGCTGTGCAGACAACACCGCGAAAGAAATGAACATTTCCCGAGCCGAACAGGACCAATATGCAATCAACTCTTATCAGCGAACAGCCGCGGCTACCGAAAAAGGGAAATTTAAGGATGAGATCATACCTGTAGAGATCCCTCAAAGAAAGGGAGATCCCATCGTCATGGATGAAGATGAGGAGTATAAGAACGTAAATTTTGAAAAGATCCCCGGTCTCAGACCTGTATTTAACAAAGACGGTACGGTAACTGCCGCCAATGCTTCAACAATCAATGACGGAGCTTCTGCTTTGCTGGTAGTGAGCAAAAAGAAAATGGAAGAGCTCGGGCTGAAACCACTGGCTAAGATCAGAGGTTTTGCGGATGCGGCACAAGACCCCATTTGGTTTACCACAGCCCCTGCCCTTGCGATCCCACGGGCGTTAAAGCATGCGGGCGTGGAAAAATCCGATGTGGATTTTTATGAGATTAATGAAGCTTTCTCTGTTGTAGCTATCGCCAACAACAAACAGCTGGAACTGGACCCGGACAAGGTTAATGTCAATGGTGGTGCTGTAGCACTGGGTCATCCACTGGGCACTTCAGGAGCCAGGATCATCGCTACACTCAATTCCGTTTTAACACAAAACAATGGCACTATTGGGGTAGCAGGCATTTGCAATGGCGGTGGCGGAGCTTCTGCCATCGTAATAGAAAAAGTCTGAAATTGACGAAAATCAAACGGTCAAAAGGCTCTCAAAATTGAGGGCCTTTCCAATTTTAATGGTTTTAGGTTTTGATTGTCAGGGAATTAAATAGAAATTTATATAAGGGTGTACAAATTTGTGTTGCTATGAGACTTTCCATTACTGCATTGTGCCTGCTATGGCATTTCTACTCCATAGCTCAAACCCAGATTAAAACTTACTATGAAGAGGATCCTTCCAGAGTAAAAGAAGAATACATCATCCTTGGAGATGATAGCGCCCGTGTTGATGGGCCCTATACTCGTTATAGCTTCCACGGGAACATTATTGTCAAAGGAACCTTTGACGATGGAGAAAAGGAAGGGAAGTTTATCAACTACTATGAGGATGGATCTGTGCAACGGGAAACCTACTACGAAAACAACCTAAAGCAAGGAACAACCAGGGTTTACACTCCCTCCGGTCAGCTGGTTCAGCAGGCAACTTTCGTTAATGACACCCTGACCGGAGAACTAAAACTGTACGATGAAAACGGACGGGTCAAGGGGATTTCGCATTTCAAAAAAGGCAAGCCGGACGGTTTGGTGATTGAGTACTATGAGAACGGAAACAAAAAAGATGAGACCATCTATCTGAATGGGAAGCCTAATGGAATCACTAAGCAGTATTATGAAAACGAGAACCTGAAGCTGGAAGCTCAATACAAATCAGGCTTGCTAGACGGTTTTTACAAGACCTATTTCCCATCAGGGAAGCTGGAAATGGAAGCGCTGAATGAAAGAGGCCAGCGAACAGGGTTTATCAAATACTACTATGAAAGCGGCCAGCTGAAATCTAAAGGTTTTTATGAGAATGGAGGGTTGGAAGGAGAGTACATTGCCTACTATGAGGATGGTTCTTTGCATAAGTCATTCAAATATGCCAATGGCTATCGCAACGGTAAAAACATGGAATACTATCCGGATGGTTCGGTTAAAATGGAGGCCATGTATTCCAATAAAGGAATGGACGCCCGGATCACAGATTATTCCGAAAAGGGAAAAGTACTGGCTAAAAAACAATTACTCAATGAACTGCCTCACGGGATATGGACTTTTAACAATGAAAAAGGCAAACCAGAGCTAGTCGAAACCTATCAAAATGGCAAACTCCATGGACTCAGGACTGTTTATGAAAATGGTCGGGTTGCCAGCGAAACCAATTACGCTTACGGAAATAAACAGGGTGAAGCAAAAACCTACTACAATGATGGTTCGCTCCTCACCCTGGAAAACTGGAAAATAGACCGGCTGCATGGCCTCTTCACCAAATATTACAAAAACGGAGAAAAGGAATACGAAGGCAATTATGTGAGGAATAAAAGAAACGGAGAGTGGTTCTACTATGATAAAAAGGGAAATCCGCAAAGGCGAATTCTTTATCAGTTTGGAGAAATAGCAGAGGAACAAAACCTCACAGAAAATCAATAGTAACAAGCTGATAATCAGGGTTGGTAGATAAGCAGGTTTTAACTAGTGCCATCCCATCCCATAACTGAAATAAACCTGATACAACACTGTAATATTTGGTGGGGTAATTATTCCGCATAGATCATTATCTTTGCCCACCATGTCACAAGGCATCAAATTCACCGACTTCCAGTTTCCAGGCCAAACTGATAAGTACACTGGCAAGGTCAGGGATGTTTATTCCTTTGGCAATAAGCTTGTCATGGTTGCAACTGATCGCATCTCAGCCTTTGATGTGATACTTCCCAAGCCTATTCCTTTTAAAGGTCAGGTACTAAATCAGATTGCAGCTACCTTTTTAAAAAAAACCAGGGACATTGTCCCCAACTGGGTGATTTCCGTCCCTGACCCTAATGTAACTGTGGGTAAAAAGTGTGAAGCTTTTGGAGTGGAAATGGTCATCAGAGGTTACCTGGCGGGTCATGCATGGAGAGAGTATCGGGATGGCAAAAGAACCCTGTGTGGTATTTCATTGCCTGAAGGGTTAAATGAAAATGACCCCTTACCTGAGCCGATCATCACTCCTACAACAAAAGCCCACGAAGGCCATGATGAGGATATTTCCAAAGAAGAGATCTTATCTCAGGGCATTGTGCCTAAAGAGGAATACGAGAAGCTGGAAGAGTATACTTACAAGCTCTTTGAACGAGGTACTAAGCTCGCCAAAGAGCAGGGCCTTATCCTGGTGGATACGAAATATGAATTTGGAAAAAGTGACGGACAGATCCTGCTGATAGACGAGGTTCATACACCCGACTCCAGCCGGTATTTCTACGCTGAAGGTTATGAAGATCGTCAGCAAAAGGGTGAATCACAAAAGCAGCTATCAAAGGAATTTGTCCGGCAGTGGCTAATCAGTAATGGTTTCCAGGGGAAAGAAGGCCAACAAATGCCCGAAATGCCTCAGGAGTTTGTAAATTCCGTTTCTGAACGATACATTGAACTCTTTGAGAAGATCACAGGCCAGCGATTTATCAGAGATTCAGATGAAAACATTCTGAACAGGATCAAGAAGAATATAGAGAAGACGCTAAGTAGATTATGACAGATCCAGCTCCCTGGATCACCCCAATTCAAATAAACAGAACTATGAAATTTTCAATAGACAGACAAGACCAATACACCATCTTAAAGATAGACGAAGAGAAGCTGGATTCTTCTATTGCACCTGAAGTGAAATCAGAATTTGTAACGCTTCAGGCCGAAGGAGTACAAAATGTCATCCTCAATATGGAAGAAGTCAAATACTCAGACTCTTCAGGACTAAGCTCACTTCTGGTAGGAAACAGATTATTCAGTGAATCCGGATCATTTATCATGTGCAAAGTGCAAGAGCACGTAATGAAACTTATAAATATCAGTCAGCTGGATAAAGTCATAGATATCCTGCCTACTGTAGAAGAAGCAGTAGATGCCGCCCTGCTCAATGAAATTGAGAAGGGATTAAGAGAAGGTGACGAGGAGTAATATCTGACACTTGGCATTAGAGGTACAAATATTAGGTTCAAACTCAGCAGCCTTCGCCCACAATCGACATCACACATCCCAGTTATTACGGGTACAAAACAAGTATTTTCTGATTGATTGTGGGGAAGGTACGCAGCTTCTTATCAAGAAATATAAGATCAAGCTCTCCCGGATTAACTATATTTTGATCTCACACCTGCACGGAGATCATTATTACGGACTTATGGGCCTGATTTCCACATTACACCTTTACGGAAGGAAAAGCGATCTCCATATTTACGGGCCGCCCGGTCTTTCCGAGATAATAACCATTCAGTTAAAATATTCCACCACCCGCCTGTCCTATGACATAAAGTTTACTGAATGGACCCCAAATACCGAAGAGGTGATCTATGAGGATGAGCTCCTTTCAGTAAAAACCTTACCCCTCGATCACCGCATAGATTGCTCCGGGTTCCTGTTTAGAGAGAAACCTAAAAAACGCGGCATTAATAAAAATGAGTTGAAAGAGCAGTTACCCCCAAACCTGATAAACAAACTGAGAGACGGTGAGGACTTATTTCATGAAGATGGAAGCATCCGCTACAAAAATGAAGCTGTGACGTTTCCGCCAAAAAAACCATTTAGCTACGCGTATTGCTCCGACACCAAATATATTCCTGAGCTTTATAAAAAGGTCATGAATGTAGATATGATCTACCATGAGTCTACCTTTATGGAAGATATGAAAGAGCGGGCAGCCAATACCTACCATACTACAGCGGCACAGGCTGGAGAGCTGGCAAAAAACGCCGAAGCGGGCAGGCTGTTGCTCGGTCACTTTTCTACACGGTATAGAGACCTGCGTCCGATGCTTAAAGAAGCAAGAGCTGTTTTCCCAAACACTGATCTGGCTGAAGAAGGAAAAAAGTTTATCGTAAAATAAATTGCCTTGAAGAATAAAAGACAGACCCTATTCATCATTCTGGCCAGCATTTTTCTTACCAATGCAATCCTCGCAGAGATGATTGGGGTCAAGATCTTTTCAGGGGAGGCAACCCTTGGCCTGTCGCCTGCCAATATCCCACTATTTGGTGGACATGTTCTGGATTTCAACCTGACTGCAGGGGTGGTAATATGGCCCATTGTGTTTGTTACTACGGATGTCATCAATGAGTATTTTGGTAAGAAAGGTGTTCGCAGGATCAGCTACCTCGCCGTGGTTTGTATCGCTTATGCATTCCTGGTGATTTACCTGGTAACTTTGCTCCCTCCTGCTGATTTTTGGCTCAATGTAAACAACACAGATCCTGAGGGTAACCCGTTTAACATCAACTACGCATTTAAAAAAATATTCACACAGGGCCTGGGTATCATCGTAGGTTCGCTCATAGCATTTTTAATTGGCCAGCTGCTCGACGTTTTTGTTTTCCAAAAGCTGAGGAAGCTTACCGGCAGCAAAATGATCTGGTTGAGAGCAACAGGATCTACGCTGATCTCGCAGTTCATCGACAGTTTTGTAGTCCTGGTGATCGCTTTTTATGTCCTTGCTCCGTCAGGATCTCGCTGGAGTATTCCGCAGGTACTCTCGGTTGGGGTGATCAACTACACCTATAAATTTGTAATAGCTATTGTCCTCACCCCACTCATTTATTTAGCTCATTACCTGATTGACCGATACTTAGGCCAAGAACTATCTGAAGAAATGCAAGAGGAAGCTGCAGCCAGCAGCAAAGGCTTCTTTTAACTTTGACCACTACTACTGCTTACTGCCTTACTCCTTACTGTCTGTCTGTTTACTGCCACTGCCTGTTGTTCCAGCTTGTTTCACCCCTTCGGGGTTGTTTTACCTCTTATGTCAAGAGCTATAGTTATTTCATCCCTTCGGGATTTTCCTCCTTTGCCATTTTCAAATGCTCTAATCTTTTATCTTTTTTGCCTATTGCTTATTGACCATTACTTTGCATATTACCAATTCTACTGCCACTGCTTTCTGCTACTGCCTTCTGCCCACTGCCTTCTGCCACTGCTTACTCCTTACTGCCTTCTGCCACCTGCCACCTATCACTTCCTAATAGCACCATCCTCCAGCTCAATAATCCGCGAACCGTACTCAGCAAACTTCTCATTATGCGTCACCTGCACAATGGTCATGCCCTCTTTGTTCAGCTTCTTTAAAAGTTCCATAACCTCCTCGCCTTGCGAAGAGTGCAAGTTACCGGTCGGCTCATCGGCCAAAAGCAACTTAGGCTTCCCGATAATCGCTCTGGCTACCCCTACCAGCTGCTGCTGACCACCCGACAATTGCTCCGGAAACAAATCCTTTTTCGCCACCATATTAAAGCGGTCAAGCATTTCTGCTACCATACTGGCCCTTTCCTTTCGCTTAACACCCCTGTATAAAAGTGGCGTTTCGATGTTTTCATATACATTTAGCTCATCGATCAGGTGATAGGCCTGAAAAATAAAACCGATGTGCTCTTTATGGATCTTTGAAGTTTTTCGCTCACTAAAACGATGCACCGGCTCGTCCAGAAAATAATACTCACCCTGAGAAGGCTTATCCAGCATCCCTATGATGTTCATCAAAGTTGACTTCCCTGAACCACTCGGACCCATTATACTTACAAATTCACCTTCCTTTATTTCAAGGTTGATGCTTTTGAGAATAAACACGCGCTGATATTTAGACTCAATGAACTTATCTACATCGTTTAGCTTAATCATGTTTTAGTTTTTGTCAGTTTCCGCAAAACCAATACCAAAACCACAACTTACTGGCTTTCAGATAAATCGATGGTTAATTGCCTTTACAGTGATCTAAAATAGTACAATTTGGCGTTCAAAATCGAACAATCATAATTCTTTTATTATTTCAGCGACTACCTCATGCTCCCCATCAAAGACGGTTAGGTCCGGGTCTACATGCATTGCTCGTCGCACAGCTTCGCGCTGCTCTTCCTTCATACCGTCTTTATAAAACGGATCCTTATCTCCTGTAAAATAGGTCACCTGCTCTTTGCCCGTCATAAAAGCAAAGTCACCTTCACTCAAATCAGGTGGAAAAGTGCCTTCCCAGATGATCATTTTAGTAAAAGACCTTTTAGAATGCGCTGCATACCGGCACATAGTGGCCACTCCCTGGGAAAAACCAAAATAGACCAACTCCCGATTTTTGATCCCGGGATAGGCACTTAAGACAGCGTCTAAATAAGCGTACTGATTCTCTATATCCGTCAGGCGATCCTCTTTGGTCATCCAGCTCGCTCCTACCCTTCCGGAAAAGCCACTCAGGTATAACCTGGAAAGCCCCTGAGGAGCTATGATAAAATTCTGATCTGAATCCAGTCCTTTGAATTTTTGTATAAAAAACCTGGATAGCTGACCATAGCCATGAAATACCAGCCACACCCTGGATGTACGATCCGTAAACTCATTTAGAGTGAAGTAAGGAGCTTTCAGGGTAAATGTGGTTTGATGTTCCTGCATCATGGTGAAGCAAATTCCATCAAGATGCCACATAAGTAAGCTCCGTACGTCCCTAAAACATAGCCCAAAACAGCAAGCAGGACCCCAACCGGCGCCAATGCAGGATGAAAAGAAGCTGCCACTACGGGCGCAGATGCCGCGCCTCCCACATTTGCGGTACTACCCACTGCAATGAAGAAATACGGAGCCTTGATTATAATGGCAACAACGATCAGTAGACTCACATGGATCAGCATCCAGGTGATTCCCACCAGAAACAACCCGGGATCATCAAATACCGCCATGATATCCATATGCATACCAATGGTTGCTACGAGGATAAATATGAAAACACTACCGATCTTTGAGGCTCCGGCTCCTTCCAGCTCCCGGGCTTTCGTAAATGAAAGTACTACCCCCATGGTAGTGGCTATCACCACGATCCAGAAGAATCCCGAGGTTAAGCTATACCGTTCCAACCCAGGAAAATTAGTCTCAATAGCGGGAACAATAAGATCACTTAGATAATGAGCAACTCCCGTACAGAGAAAACCTACCATAAGGATTTTCATCAGGTCAGTAACATTGGGAATTTTTGCTGTACGTTGTTGGAATTCATCCATTTTATGTTTCAGGGATTCTATGGCGGAAGCATCGGCCTTCAGCTTTCTATCAATAACCCTGGAGTAACCAATACCTGCCAGCAGTACACCGAGCCATGTATTCCCAACAATGATATCTACAGCCACCATCTTGGAAAAAAGCTCCCCATTTACCTGAAACACTTCTTTCATAGCCGCCTGGTTAGCTCCTCCCCCTATCCATGATCCGGCGATAGCAGTCATGCCCCGCCATATCTCATTGGGTGGAGGAGCGCTGATCACATCCGGCGCAACCGCTGAAAAGATCAGGATCGCAATCGGTCCGCCTAACACAATACCAATGGTGGCCGTAAAAAACATGATGAGCGCCTTGGGACCCAATTTTAGTATCTCCTTCAGATCCACACTAATGGTAAGAAGGACCAGACACGCCGGCAACAGGTATCTGGACGCCACAAAATACAGCCTTGATTGAGCCGGGTCAATTATCCCGAAAGTTCCCAAAAGGGAAGGTAAAAAGTAACATACCAGCAAGGCAGGGACCACCCCATAAAATTTCTTCCAGACCGTTTTTTCACTACTGGATGTGATAAAAACAAATCCAAGGATCAGCATCAGGATCCCAAATACGACTGCATCATTGGTGATTAAAGGTTCATTCATAGTTCTCTGATTATTTCAGCAAATTCACTTAACATCATGGCCGTGGCCCCCCAAACCACTTTATCCTGAATATCAAAATAGGGAGATCGTAACCGATGCCCATTATTGGTTACAATTTCCTTTTCCCTCCTTTTCTCATGGTTCAGGAGTTCACTTATCCTGGCTTCAATGACTTCTGCTACCTCAAAATTATCCGGCACAAACCTGGGAATGGATCGCTGATATCCCACCACAGGTAATACCAGATGATTACTGGCTGCCACAAAAAACTCACTTAGTGTTCCGAGGATTTCAATATCTGATGGAACGGCACCAATCTCTTCCTGAGCTTCTCTTAGGGCGGTATGAAACAGATCCGGATCCTGCGGCTCCATCTTCCCGCCGGGAAGAGCCACCTGTCCGCTATGCACTCCATCATATGTAGGGCGCTGGATCAACGGAAACATGAATTCACCCTCCCGCTGATACAAAAGCACGAGGACAGCGCCCTTTTTCGGGGAAGCCGGATTGTTGA
This sequence comes from Marinoscillum sp. HNIBRBA16962, assembly GCF_057801515.1. NCBI lineage: Bacteria > Pseudomonadati > Bacteroidota > Cytophagia > Cytophagales > Reichenbachiellaceae > Marinoscillum > Marinoscillum sp. HNIBRBA16962. Next base: position 3,543,636 of record NZ_CM173603.1, read on the forward strand.
ATCGGATCTTACTACCTGAGGAAAATCGGGGTGACATCAATCTATGAGCTTCGGCTCCTGGTAAGGGGTGTTCCAGTTTATTTTTGAGTTGTTCGATGAAATTCATGAGTCAGCCGTAAAAATAATCAAATGGTTTACATTCATGGAGTGGCGTCCGGACCTGATTGTACCTTATCAAAAAAGGAAAATGCACCTGTAGGTTTAACATTTCTTCAGAAAAAGTTAAATTGCTTAGAATCACCCTAAATAATGGAAAACATACCGGAATACATAAGTATTACATTTTTAGCTTGTGTTGTAGCCACTTTTGGTTTCCTGTATTTTGCAGTCAATAAAGCCGCAGATCCAAAAAGCAATACCACTACCGTTTTCATTACACTTTTAGTCATTTGGATATTTGTGGTGTCCACTCTCACTCTACAGGATTTCTTTCTGAATTTTGAAGATCGGCCACCGAGGCTTATGCTGTTTGTAGCCTTCATGGTTTTTGTGATCCTGCTATTATTTATCTGGAAGCGATCAAGGACATTTATTGAACAAATGCCGATTACCACCCTCACATATATTCACATCATCCGGGTACCGATTGAAATTGTTTTGTGGTGGCTTTTCCTCCAGGGAGTGATCTCTGAGGCCATGACCTTCGAAGGGTTAAATTATGACATCCTCTCCGGTATTTCAGCTCCATTTGCAGGCCTGTTTTTTGTAGGCCTCAAAAGTAAAAGCAAACTGGCAGCTATTATTTGGAATGTCCTTGCGTTGGGCCTTCTTATCAACATTGTGAGCCGTGCGATCATAGCCACTCCTTATTTCTTTGATCCAATGCTATTCGAAAAACCAAATATGGCAGTATTCTATTTCCCTTATGTGTTACTGCCCACCTTTATTGTACCTGCTGTTTTCTTTTGTCACATCGCCTCGCTTTACAAGCTATTCAGGTTGAAGGAAGAAGAAACCTAATTACAAAACTGATCCAGGTAGGTAACAGAACGCTGTTCTTTTTGCTTTTCACCCTCTTTCCATGCGGCACATGCATTGGCTTTATTACCATCACGATAGTATGCAAGCCCTAAATAAGAATAGATCTCATCAATAAACTCATCACGACTTATCGCTTCATTGAATAACCGCACAGCCTCGGAGTAATCTCCCCCTTTCAGAAAATAGATTCCTTTGTTTCTGTATGCCCAGGCATTATCCGGATTCAGATAGATGCTTCTATTAATATCCTCCAGAGCTAAACGCAACGAATCCATTTCCAGGAATATTTGTCCCCGGTTATTCAGGAAATACGGCTCAGAGGGTACAATTTCCAAAGCCCGATTGATCGTGATAAGTGCATCCTGATAATTAGATTGAGCTGTATAGAGCTGGCTCAATGTATTCAATGCATTAGCCTCATTCGGATGAGTTTTGAGAATGTCAAACAACAGTTTTTTGGAGCGGGCATAATCCTGTTGGAAGTAGAGAATAGTGGCCAGGTTTACCTGTGCTTCAACATTAGCACTATCCAGTTGTATGGCCTTTTCAAAGCTCCTGACCCCGGCTTCATAATCTTTTAACCGGGACTCCAGCAGCCCCCGATAGAAATAAACATAGGAAGAATCCGGAAAGGCTCTCCTCACCGTCTCAATATCCTGTAATGCACTCTGGATCTTGCCGACTTGCTCATAAGCGTATGCGCGGTTAAAAACTGCATCAGAATAGCCCGTATCCAACCTTATAGCAGCGTTGTAATCCTGAATAGCTTCATAGGGACGTCCGTCTTTAATGTATGCCACACCCCGGTTATTATAAGCTCGGGCAAAAGCAGAATCTACACTCAGAGCTTTGGTGTAAAAATCAATGGCCTGATCATATTCATTGTTCGTAAGTGCATTGTTTCCCTGGAGGAAAAACCGGTCCCTCCTGACTTCATCGCTGCCTGAGCAGGCTGCAATAAAAGTAGTTCCGATTAGCCAAATCAATAATGAATTTAATTTCGATCCCATTTTATAACTTCGATGAGTGTAAACCTGCACAAATAAAGAAAAGCCTGCTCAATTGAACAGGCTTTAAAGCAATAAGAAATTAAAAATTAAGTTCTTGATTTAAGATTTTCTGATGGAACCTCCACTGCTTGTGTTGGCATCTACCCGGGGATCACCCTTATACCGGATAGAACCGCCAGAACTGGCGCGGCCATCAAGCATTTCCTTAACGGTGATTTTAATGGAAGCCCCGCTACTTACACTCAGATCTGCTTCATCACACTCAAAATCATATCCGTCAAATTCTCCGGAGCTACTGCCTCCAATATCAGCAAACCTCACTCTTCCGCTGATATTAATGTCCCCTGCACTTGACATTTCAGCATCCAGCTCAGTAGCATTTACTTCCACATCCACGTCCCCACTACTGGATACGTCTATGTCTACATTCTCCGCAGAAACGGAAACCTTCACACTACCAGCGCTGCTGGCCGAAATATCAAAATCATCACCTGCATCTACAGCATCTTCCACTACGATCGATGCTGCTGAAGATGCTCCCACGCCTGTCAGGGTACGATAGGTAACGTAGACTTTTACATCTACATTTCGATGGTTGTTACCCTCCAGATGAATTCTGAGCCTGCCTCCGCTTACCTCTGTAAGCACGTCTTCTACCGGGATGCCCCTTGCCTCTATTTTTGCGGTTTCTTTACTTCCTGCCTGTAAATAAACCTCTGTACCTTCTGCTGCAGATACCCGATCAAATGACGCCAGAGTACGAGTCTCGGAAGACTGGGCAAAAACGTAGAATAGAAGTCCGTAAGCAAAAACGGATAAAAATAGCTTTTTCATAAATGTCTTTTTGTTAAAGACTAAAGCTAATTACCCAGGGTTGCATCCTTAAAGCGAAGACTGGTATTTTTTTTGAAAATCTTTCCAGGGAGTGTCTTTGAAATGATCGTCACCAATATAGCGAAGAATAGGATCAAGAGCCTTGGCATCCATATAACCTGGTATTGGTTGGATAATTTGAAATTCTTCATTCATGAAAACTGTTAAGGGATACCCAGTTAATTTATTTCCACTTAAAGCAACTGCTAACTCATGTGTTCCTCTTCTTCCTGCATTTGGATTGAACTTAAAAGTATGTCCATTAAACTTAATAGACCCCTCTTGCTCAGCATCAAATTTTACGGGATAAAAATTTTCATTAATATATTCGGCTAATTTTTTATTCCCGTAAGCTTCTCTATCCATTTTTTTACAATATCCACACCAGTCTGTATAAATATCGATCAGAAGTTTTTTGGGCTCTTTTTCTGAGCGCTTCACCGCTTCCTCAAAAGAGATCCACTCTACCTCCTGTCCATGTGACTGGAAAGCGAAAAATGATAAGATAAAACAGAAAAATAGTACACGCACTGCTTTCATAATTCTTGACTCTTAAGCAATTAAACTGGTATGGTCATTCAAAAGTTCGTCTAATTGCCTTTTCCTTAAAGCCAAGATACTAATTTTCTGAGCTCAAAAAGTATGATTTCCCTTTAAATAGCTTATCAACGACATTTTCATCCTGCCAGAATTCTTCAGGATTATAGGCTGACCCTACACGATTCTCACCGTAGTTGGTTACCTGGATGCTCTCACCGCTTTTCAGGTTATAGATCACATCATATTGAGCAGAGTAACCTTCATTTTCAGCAAATTTACGGCTGGATAGCAGGTTCAACCCATTCATATATTTTACTGTGGCAGCTGAGTCTGCTTTCACATTTTCAATCTGCCATTGACCTTCTGCCCTGGTTAGTGTAAATGCACTATCAGGATAGTTAAAATCAATGCTGGCTATCGAGTCTTTCTTTACACGGATTACGTCATCATTTCGGTAGGCATCAGCACCGGTGCTCACACTCATCTTCATAAAATCCTTTGCCACGTATGTGTCCTTCTCTCCGCTAAGGCGAACGTACGAGTAAAACTGGCGCTGTCCTTCTACATTGAATCGTCCCAAAATAATATCAAGGACCTCTTCGGACCCCTCGTAGGCCACAACTCGTAAGCCGGACTCATCTACCTGGAAATCTTTCCACTTATCCTCAGACCGGGATGCCAAACGGGACGGCTGAATGTTATTCAGGTTTTTCAGCATACTGATGACCGTATTTTTATCCGCAGGCTTTGAGTTATTTACTCGCCAGCCATCATCTGTTTTATTTAAATAGGTGGAGTCCTGAGGACTTAGCAGCTCTACCTTCGTTATAGCTTCCGGGTCTATGCCAACGAGCTCAGAGCGAAAAGACTCACTTCGGTCGTTACTTCCGGTGTATTTCAGAATAAAAAAGACACCCACCAGTACGGCCAGTACGGCCAATAATTTCATTGTATTATTTCCCTTCAACATAACTCGTTATTATTGATAGTTTCCTTGCATCCACTTTTGACGCTTACGATTGTTTCTCTGTTTTCTAATGAAAGCGTAAATCAGAATCAGAAGAATTGGCGCAAATACATTTCCGTATTTTATAATCACCTTGGTGCTATCTTCCACTTCATCCAAAGGTCTGGAGGTAATTCCTTTGGTTCTGAGGTTGATAAGGCCTGTGTCATCAGCTATCCAATCAATAGCATTGGAAGCCAGATTAATATTGTCCTCATTCTGCTGCTGAGGCTGCTGACCTTCACCATTCACACAGAAGGTTCCATTAGCAACCACAACGAGCTTCGATATTCCATTATCCAGGCCCCCGGCCAGTATTTGAGGCCCTGTAGTAAAATCTCCCCGCGACCATTGCTTCTGGATGTCGATGTAGCTGGGAGGTGTCACCAAACCGGAATTTTCTGATGAATAAACCAGTGGAACCTGGTTATAAGAAGTATCAGCTTGTGTAAAGCTAATAGCACTCACAAACGGAAACATGACTCGCTCCAGACCTTGCGTTACAGGGTGATCTTCAAAGTTGGAAATCATCGGAAAATAAGGGAATTCTTTCTGACTGTTAATGGTGAAAAAGCCCTGCCGTTGTTGTACGGTTACCGTTGCGCAGTTAGCATCCACAACGAAGTTTTTCCCTAACGAAAGACCCTTTTCGGCCAGCCAGCTGATCAAACCTACATCGGTGGTTCCGGATAGTAACCCCTGCTGCATATCTCCTTCCACTGTGGAATGAGCGATAAATAACCCACCTCCCTGCTGAAGGTACCTGTCCAGCTTATTGAATTCTCTTTGCTGAACAGAATCCTTTGGATAGATCCACAGTAGTGACCGGTAGTAGGAAGGCACAGCGCTGGTATCCTTTATTCTAAATGGCTCTACATCATAAAGAACCGAAAGCTGCTCCATTAGCTGTGGTATGGCCTGCAAGGATGGCTCTCCATAGCCCTGAATGAGACCCAGTTTAGGCTTGTCTGTGATGGAAATCTTTTTCAAAGCAGTCGTTAAGGAGTACTCCATCGCTGCTCCAGGCTGAATGAGCGGAATGATCTCCTTACGGTCATCCATCTGCAAAACAGCCCCCATGTAAGCCCGCATTTGCTGGACCTGGTCGCGCTCAGTTACATTGATCATGACCGGCCGGATTCCATTTTGCTGAGCTTCCTGCTCTTTTTCCTCGCTTTCATTCGGACTTATAAACTCGAAAACAATATTTCCGTCCGACCTGTTTTCGTATTCCACTAGCTGATCCTGAAAATCCTGTTTGTTCTTCAAAAGCTGTGGAGGCAGGTCCTCTGAAAAGTAAGCGGTTACGGTAACGACACCATCCAGCTCATCCAGAACCTTCAGCGTAGCATCACTAAATGTGTAGCGATTGTCTTCCGTAAAATCCAGCCTGAAATAAAGCTGTTCTGACACCAGATTGGCAACAATGATGATCGCCAATACGATGGCCAGTTGTATAAATATATTTTTCCGATTCATCATTTCTGATTTTTTTAAGATTGCCAGTTTCTTTTAGAAAGCATCACCTGAGAAAGAATGATGCCGGCACCGATGATTGAAAAGAAATACACCAGGTCCCTGCTATCTATCACCCCTCTGCTGAGAGACTCAAAATGTGTTCGCATGCTGAGGTAGTTGAAAATTTCTCCAAACGTACCTCTCACTGAAGTACTAACTACATCAAAAAGCAGGTGAAAAAAAATGCCGATAAAAATGGCTACCAAAAAAGCCACAATTTGATTTTGAGTAAGGCTGCTGGCAAAAAGCCCGATACTGATGTAGCTGGCGGACAACATCAGCAATCCAAGGTACCCTCCTATGATAGCTCCGTCATCTATATTGCCCAGCTGGGAAATCGTAATATAATACGGGACTGTGCATAGCAACGCGATCACAACCAAAAGCAGACAAGCCAAAAACTTACCCCAGACAATCTGGCTATCGGAGACAGCCTTTGTGATTAAAAGCTCAATAGTACCTGCCTTATTTTCTTCCGCAATCATGCGCATGGTAATGGCAGGAATGAAAAAGAAAAGAGACCAAAAGGCAATGCTGTAAAAAACCTGCATGCTGGCCTGATTGATCAAAAAAACGTTTGTCCCGACTAACCAGGTAAACACTCCGCTCAACCCAAGAAACAGGATGATCATGACATAAGCGATCAATGAATCAAAGAATGATGCAAGCTCCCTCCTGGTAATTATCCATATCTTGTTCATAGCTTATTTCGTTAGTTTTCGGAATACATCCTCCAGCCTGGTTTCAAGGCCGGACATTTCCAATAAATACCATTTTTTCTTGACGCACATATCAAAGACCTCTTTCCTGGAGGTATGATCAGGCTTACTCTGCACATTGAACCAACCCTCTCTTCCATCTATAGAAGTGACAGATTCTACGGAAGCCAGGCCTAGCAACGCCTTTTTAGCTGCTTCTGCTTCTGCTTCAATATGTACTTTGAGTAGTTCCTGTCCCTGAGATTGTGACCTTAGCGTATCTGAAGTACCATCCGCTACGATACGTCCTCTGTTAATGATCAGAATACGATCACATGTAGCTTCTACTTCAGAAAGTATGTGCGAGCTCAGTATAACGGTCTTTTCTTTACCCAGGTCCTTGATAAGCTTTCTGATCTCCACTATCTGATTTGGATCCAGACCAGTGGTTGGCTCATCCAGTATGAGTATTTCAGGATCATGGATCATAGCCTGTGCCAGTCCCACACGCTGACGATACCCTTTTGACAGCTCATTTATGTTTTTATGCTTTTCCCTGTCCAGTCCACACCGGTCGATCATCTCAGCTATCCTTCCTGGGATATCCTTAGCAGGCACCCCTTGAATCTCCGCAGTGAAGCGCAGGTATTCTACAATAGGCATATCCTGATAAAGTGGATTATTCTCCGGCAGATACCCGATCTTTCTTTTGATGGCTTCCGGATCGGTATGAATGGAATCACCATCCAAACGAACATCACCTGAGGTGGGGGCCATGAAACAGGTGATAATTTTCATGGTGGTACTTTTTCCGGCACCATTGGGACCCAGAAAACCGACCACTTCCCCGGTCTTTATCTCAAATGATATGTCATTGACTGCTTTTTGCTCACCATATTGCTTGGTGAGATTTTCTACAATTATTGACATAATTTCAAAAGAACAATGCTATAAAAATGATTACTATAAACCGAACAAACGATTTATTTAAAGACGATCGCAATATTAACAATGCTGGGAGTCTTAGTCAAGCCTCCGGGACTGTTAAAAAGTGTTAATTCTCTGCAAGCCTATTTCCAAAAATCAGATAGAACAAACGACTTAACTGATCACAAATCCCAACCATCTAAAATGAGCTACTGGCCGGTGAACGTGATACTATGTTTGCATTATAAAAATTGATTGAGCTTAGGCTAAATCAAGAGTAGTAGAAAGTATGTGTGTTTGATTCCGTGATTTGTGAGTCTTTCACGGAAAAGGGGCGTCTAAGGCGCCCTTTACTTTTTTAGTATGCATAGCTCTCCATTGGTCGAAGATTTAGTGCTTCTGTAGAATTTTGTTTGCACCTCGTTACAAAAAGAAGTAATATTAAAAGCCTAAAACATGATCAATGAAAATTTCTCGCCTGATAGTACTCATTTTCAGCCTAGCCTTTTTTTTCTCTTGCAAATCCCAACTCACAGTCAGAAAAGCTTCGTGGTATACATGGGCCGGAGGGCAACCCGGAGTAGGTGGAGTGAAGTATCAGATAGTACTGGATAACAAAAAGGAGAAACCATTTACTATAGATAAGCTAATGATTGACGGTCAGGAATTGGAAGACTTAACTTTCAGCGCCAGCGGAGACAGTATAATTATTACAGCATCTGAAAAAGAAAAAAGAACTCAACCAACCTTAAACGACCCCAATCCCCCTCGAAGTAAACTTAGAAGTACAGACCCTGAGTCTGCTGTCATTTCAGGCTTACTTGGTGGTAAGCAGGTTAAAATTGAGGTCGATTCATTTATAAAAGAAAAACCAATTAGTTATCAATAATATTCGCCAATATGTGGAAAAAAGCATTAACCCTTGCCCTTTCAGTTCTTACAGTTACATTGTTTACTCTTCCTTTCATTTCTCAAAAATCAGAAAGGGAAGCTTATATTGAATACCTGAGAAACCACCCTTACAATCCTCAAAACACACAGAGTAAAGGCCTTCATGAGATGCCTGAACAGGACCGGCCAGATCTTGCCTGGGAGCAAAACTACCTGATGACCATGGACCCTGCTCTTAAGCGACCCACACCTGAAAAACTTGAAGCAGGAAGAAAGCAAATCAGGGATTTTTTCGAACAAAAGGCTAAATCCAGAACCGGTACAGAGGACTTTCCGTGGGAAGAAAGAGGTCCACTGGAAATAGGCGGGAGAACCCGGGCTGTGATGTGGGACCCTAATGACCCGGAAGGTGACAAAGTGTGGGCTGGCGGAGTAAGTGGTGGTCTGTGGGTTAATGAGAATATTTTTGACGCAACTTCCCCATGGAAAAAAGTGGATGACTTCTGGGAAAGTATTGGGATTACCAGCATGGCATATGACCCTACAGATCCTATGGTATTTTATGTAGGCACCGGAGAAAGTGCAGGTGGAGCCACCAGAGGTGAAGGCATCTACAAAACCACTGATGGCGGTAACACATGGACACAACTTGCAAGCACTGAAGAGTTCTTTTATGTGAACGATATAGTGGTTAGAAACGAAGATGGAATCGGAGTGATCTATGCTGCTGTAGCACCCACATACTACAGAGGAGACTTTCATGGTGTTCCTGACCTGGGCCTACAGAGATCTATAAATGGTGGTACTTCTTTTGATCAGGTATTTCCTGATATTAGTGTAGACGAAGTAACCCCTCATGCAATTGCTGACCTGGAACTTGCGGCTGATAATTCACTATGGGCTGGTACGGTACAAAATGTATATGGTGAAGGAGGCGGATATATTCTCACCTCAACAGACGGGACTACCTGGGAGGTCTCCACGCAACGATCACCGGGTAACCGGATCATGCTTTCCAGCGCTCCCTCCAATTCAAGTGTTCTCTATGCTTTAGTAGAATCTTCCGGGGAAGTAGAAGAAGTAATCAAAACAACAGATGGAGGTGCCACCTGGAATAACTTGCCAGAACCAGATGATGCAGACGGCAATATTGATGCTGGCGATTTCTCCCGGGGACAAGCATGGTATGATCTGATCATTCGTGTAGATCCCAATGATGAAAACTCGGTCCTGGTTGGGGCGATTGACCTTTTTAAAACCTCAGATGGAGGTAGTACCTGGGACCAGGTATCTCACTGGTATGGTGGGTTTGGCTTTCAGTATGTACATGCGGATCAGCATGCTATACTATTTGAACCAGGGTCTTCATCAAATGTGCTTTTCGGAAATGATGGAGGGGTATTTGTTTCTTCCAATATGGATGCTACTAACCCTACAATCAACGCCAGAAATAACAGCTATAATGTAACGCAGTTTTACAGCTGTGCCATCCACCCTACACAGGAAGATTACTACCTTGCCGGCGCCCAGGATAATGGTACCCAGCAATTCGTAGACCCAGGAATCAGTGCCACTCAGGATATCTTCGGAGGTGACGGAGCTTTTTGCTTTATAGACCAAAGCAATGGGAATTTCCAGATCAGTTCTTACGTCTATAACGTTTATGGACTTTCCACAAACAATGGAAGCTCATTCAACACTTTCGCTGACGATCAAAATACCGGAAGATTTATTAACCCTGCCGATTATGATGATGGCCTTGGTATCCTTTACACTGTTGTAGATGAGGCTTCTATTGGAAGATTCACTGACGTAAGGACCGGATTTCCTGTGCGAGATGATTTTGATGTGGCCCTGGGAGCTATGGCTTCTCACTTGAGAGTTTCTCCTTACCAAAATACTTCCTCTACCCTTTTCGTGGGCACTGGAGCGGGTAATCTTTACAAGATAGAGGGAGCAGAAGGCACAACACCTGTAAGAAATGACATTACTGGCGACCTCCCCGAAGGCCATATTTCCTGTATAGAAATTGGCGCTTCTGAAGATCAGCTCCTGGCGACTTACTCCAACTATGGAGTCACTCAGGTCTGGCAAACTACAGATGGAGGAACTTCCTGGACTGAGAAAGATGGAAATTTACCAGATATGCCGGTAAGGTGGGCATTGTATAATCCTAATAATCGACTGGAAGTCATCCTGGCAACCGAACTGGGAATCTGGAGAACAGAGAATATCAATGCAACAGACCCGGTATGGGAACCATCTAATATTGGTTTAGCTAATGTGAGAGTAGATATGTTACAGATCAGGAATTCGGACAGTGAGGTTATAGCGGCTACTCATGGACGCGGCTTATATTCCAGCTACGGCTTTACAGTGAGCGAGCCTCCTCTGGCGCCATCAGCTCTGCAGGCTGAGATCTTTTCTCCTTTTGAAGTCAAGCTGCAATGGAGCGACAACTCAGATAACGAAACAGAATTTGTGATAGAAAGATCTGCAGATAATGTGACCTATGAAGAGATCGTTTCTCTCGAACCAAACACAACGAATTATACCGACAATACAGCTGATGGTTTAACAACCTATTATTATAGAGTCAAAGCAATCAATAAAATCGGAGGATCTGAGTACACGCTGGAGGTAGAAGTGACTACTCCGGAGGCATTACCCGACTTGCAAATTGCTGATTTCACTGCAGGGCAAAATATTGATAAAATAGATCTGTCTGGTTCAATTGCAAACCTGGGCTATTTAGACATGACCGAAGATATAGAACTAACTGTTTACTGGTCTTTCAACGAAACATTCGACCCTGTAAGTGCTAATGAATTCTACTCAAAGACCATTTCGGGAGGACTGACAGTAGATGGAAGCGAGCAACTTTCTGAAGCGCTTGATATTCCCCTGGATTTCTCCTCCGGAACGATACATTTTTTCGCATTCCTGGATGAAAATGGATCCGTTACTGAGTATGACGAAGAAAATAATTCTGCCACTGCCTCCATTGAGTTTATACCTTTAGCCGCAAACAACTCTAAAAAGAACCTATACAATGTCTACCCCATTCCTTTTGTTAATCAATTAACAATTGAGTCAGGCCGCGATGGATCATCCTTTTCTTACCGATTAGTGGATCTTGCCGGGAAAACAATCCTGACTGATCACTCAAGCAACTCAAAAGTAGAGCTGAACATGTCTTATCTGGGTAAAGGGGTTTATCACCTGGTAATAGTAGGAGAAAAAGGTCAGGAGACTTTTAAAGCATTTAAAAAATAATATCTCTTTTTTTAAGTTTTAAGTGATCCTGTAAAAATTACACATCATTAAAAAAGGTATGTAGTAAATTACCTCATGAGCTAAGCTAAAGAAGAAATGATTGACTTTTTGAATCGGGACATTAAAGGCCTACTTTAGCATGGAATAAAGTGAAATATTTCACATATATTCAAAATAATCTACTTTTGAATATTAACTTTATAGAATTAATCTAATTTCAATAAGCTAAATAAGAGAAATTTCAATCGTGCCACAGATTTCTGAAGTAGATCTAGTCAATCGTTTGAGTGAAGGATGTGAAGATGCCTTTACCAACTTATATATTAAGTATGCGAAGAAGATCTATTTTGTATCAAAAAAAATGGGCCTGGGCCATGAAGATGCAGAAGGGGTGGTTCAAAATGTATTTATAAAAATATGGCGGATCAGAACTTCTCTGGATAGTAGTCTATCGTTTAATGCATACCTGCTTTCCATCACAAAATCTGTCGTCATCAAGCAGATCAGAAAGAGAGCAAAAGAAGTGGCCTACCAGGAATATGCTTTGAACAATGACCCAGGAAGTTCAAATAATACAGAAGACTATGTGATTTTTAGTGATCTGGATGAACTCTCCACACAGATGATCAATCAGCTCCCGGCAAAACAGAAGCAGGTGTTCATGATGAAGAACTTTGAACATCTCTCTACAGAAGAGATAGCCAGAGAACTTAATGTTTCTAAAAGAACCATCGAGAACCAGATCTATCGAGCTACCAAGTGGTTAAAGGAACGTCTCGTTAATTAACAAAATCTCAATAAATCATTTCGTTTACTGAAAATCACTGAAGGCAATCAGTGTTTTTACCTCTTTTGATGTAATTCTTACAGTTCAGATGAGTATTTCGCCTGTTTGGAGGCTATATAATAGTGTACAAACAATAACAGGTTCAGAAATACCTAATGAAGGATAAGGAAAAGTTACTTAAAGATTTTTTTAACGGGAAGCTTAGCAAAAAAGAAGCAGGAGCTTTTCTGGATTGGTTCCTTTCCGATGAAGGAGAAAAGGAACTTTCCGATAAGATCGAAAACATCTGGGATGAAGAAATAGACCAGGATGTGGAGAACTGGAGTTCAGAAGGAATATTTGATAAAATTCAAAGCACTAAGGAGAACCAGCGGTTCCTGGTACAGCATGTCAACACTTCAAACTGGTGGAGAAATAATACATTAAAAATTGCGGCGTCAGTTGCTCTGGTCCTTACTTCGGTTACCGCTTTTTTTATTCTTGATAATCAGGTTAACGGCGATGAGAAACCGATTAAGACCTGTGAAATAGAGAAAGCAAATCCTACCGGTCAAAAATCCACCATATTTCTTGCTGATGGTTCCAAAGTGATCCTTAATTCTGCCAGCTCTGTATGCTACAGTGAAAACTTCTTGGAAAAAAGGCATATTCATCTCGAAGGTGAAGCATTCTTTGATGTAAAGAAAGACCCTGAGCGTCCGTTTGTAGTATACACAAAAGACCTGGCTACTACTGCTCTGGGTACATCTTTTAACATCAAAGCATACGATAACCAGACTACCGAGGTAGCTCTGGTCTCAGGCAAAGTTTCGGTGGAAGATGTCTTCCGGCCCGAGAATAAAGTAATTCTGAACCCTGGTGAGCTTGCTGCCAGGAGTATAGAAGAAAAGGATAGCACTCTTTCAAAATCCACTTTTGATTATATCAAGAAAATAGCCTGGAAAGATGGAGTAATTCATTTCAATGACACACCATTAGATGAAGCTGTAAAAACCCTGGAACGGTGGTATGGGGTTACAATCACTTACGAGAACAGGCCTCCCGCCGGGTTATACTGTACAGGTGAGTTTAAAAACGATTACCTGTCCAATGTCCTGGAAAGTATTGGGTTTACGCTGGGATTCAAATATGAAATTGATAATAAAACTGTAAAACTCAACTTCAAACCAAAAAACCAATAGTGCCTATGAAATAACAAAAGTAAGGGTACCAGGCAACAAATGTTGGCGCATGAGCACCTGGCACCCAGGATTTTCAGTGAATAATAACTCACCAAAAACATGACAAATTTATGAAAAATAGACTTTTACGTTACTCTGTATTGTTAGGAAAATTTACAATATATTGCTACGTGATTCAGGCATTTTTCCTGAATACACTCCTTGCCAATGAGGCAAGAGGCCAAAACGCCAAAAGCGTTAAAGAGGTTTTAATATCTCTGGAACTCGAAAACGCTAAACTGGACCAGGCGTTTAAAGCGATCGAATCTGCAACAGATTACGACTTCATCTATAACAAACGAGACCTGTCAAGATCTACTCGCGTATCCTTCAGAGGAAACAATTCTACCGTGGAAGATGTCTTGTTAGACCTCTCTCGTCAATCGGATCTTGTTTTCCGTCAGGTCAATAACCGTATCTCTGTAAAGAAAAGAAAGGGAGACCAGTCCACTGACAAAATTCAGGTGAGCATGGTACAACGCGACATTAGCGGTAAGGTAACCGACGAAAACGGGGAACCTCTACCAGGTGCAACTGTTCTGGTAAAAGGCACCACAAATGGTAGCGTTACTGATGTTGACGGGAACTTCTCTATCAGCGTACCGGATGATGCTCAGACATTGGTTGTAAGCTTCGTAGGCTACAAAACACAGGAAGTAGAGATAGGCGACAGATCTGTTATAAACATAACTTTACAAACGGATGTCAGTAGCCTCTCTGAAGTAGTAGTGGTTGGTTACGGGTCTCAGGAGCGAGCTCGCGTCACAGGAGCTATCTCATCTGTTTCATCAGAAGAGATCAATGAAATGCCGGTTGTATCTGTAGATCAGGCATTGCAGGGTCGAGCGGCCGGTCTTACAGTTGCCAATACCGGATCTCCCGGGGTAAACCCGATCGTAAGGATCAGAGGTCTTGGTACAGTAGGCAACAATGACCCATTGTATGTGATAGATGGAATGCCCGCTGGAGGATTGAATGAGATCAATCCTAACGACATTGAGTCCGTAGAAGTGTTAAAAGACGCATCAGCGGCTGCCATTTATGGATCCAGAGCAGCAAATGGGGTAATTCTGATCACAACCAAAAAGGGTAAAGTAGGTCAGACAAAAATCAATGTGGATGCCTATACCGGAGTTCAAACCGCATGGAAACAACTCGACCTCCTGAACCGGGAACAGTACCTCCAGTATGGGGAGAACTTACTTGGGGCAGGTAATACCCCGGAACGCTTTGACAACCTCGGAGAATTTGCCAATGTAGACACAGACTGGCAAGACGAGATGTTCAGGAATGCCTCCATCCAGGATTACAATGTCTCAATAAATGGAGGGACTCAAAATGCTATCTTCAATGTAAGTGGCGGATACTTCAGGCAAGAAGGAATTATGCTGGGGACTGGTTTCGAAAGATATTCTTTCAGAGCCAACAGCGAGTTTAACTTAGGAAAAGTAAAAGTTGGTGAGACCCTGACTCTTTCTTACACCGAAAGACAAAATGAACCTTACAGTGGAGGTCGATCTCAGATCGAGCACATGATCAAAATGGTCCCTTATATTCCGGTAAGAGATCCTGACATGATCGGTGGCTTCAGAGCTACTGACCTTGCAGATGGTACTGACCCGGAAAACCCTGTTCTAAATGCGAAATTAAGGAGAAATTCAGATGAGAACATGAAAGTTCTCGGAACTGCTTATGCAAGCTATGAGATTCTTGAAGGTCTTGAGTACAAATTCATGGTCGGAATGGATATGAACTTCGGCTTTAATAAGCAGTTTACACCAGTAATCGTGCCATCCGATGCTTATCACCTGAACCCTTCTGCGGACCTGAACCAAACCAGAAGTGACTACATCTCACCATTGATTTCTAACCAGCTGTCATTTAACCGATCATTTGGTAATCATACGATAGATGCCGTAGCAGTTGCTGAGCGTCAGACGCATGTTGGTAGAAATCTTCAGGGACAAGGCGAAACAGAATTAACCAGTGACATTGAAGTTTTGAATATTGCTGAAAATGACATTGTTGGAGGAACAATATTTGAATATGCAATAATCTCATATTTAGGCAGGATCAACTATGACTATATGGGAAAATATTTGGTTTCCGCTTCTGTTCGAAGAGACGGAGGTTCGAGATTTGGAAGTGAAAATAAATGGGGAACATTCCCTTCTGTTTCTGTCGGTTGGAGACTTAGCGAAGAAGCCTTTATGTCTGGCCTGACCTTTTTAAATGATTTAAAAATCAGAGCTAGTTGGGGTAAAGTTGGTAATGACAATATTGGAAACTATCAGTACCAACCAACGATAGCAAGTGGTCAGTCATATGTATTTGGTTCGGGGCAATCCCTCGTCCCTGGGTTCACTACCCGGGCTCAAGCTAATGAGTCGATAAAGTGGGAATCTACTGCTATGACAAATATCGGAATGGATATAGAGCTATTGGATGGAAAAGTAACGGCAAGCGTTGAATATTTTAATAACGAAACACAAGGAATGTTGTTACCAGTTCCAATCCCTCCATCACTCGGTTACGATATTCCACCAACTGACAATGTAGGCTCTGTTCTAAACAAAGGTTTTGAGCTGGTTGCAGCTTATAATGAGTTCGGTGGTGATTTTCAATGGTCATTAGGTGGTAATATATCGTTCATAAATAATGAGCTTACTTCCCTGGGATCAGGTAATGCAGTAACCGGTTCTCAGTTTGAAGGTCAGCCAACAACTAACACAGAAGAAGGTCAACCAATCGCATACCTGTACGGATGGGAGGTTGATGGGATCTTCCAGTCTGATGCCGAAGTAGCAGAAGCTAATGCTCTGGATGGTGACGCTGGTTCTCCCTACCAAACTGCTGATACGCAGGCTGGGGATATCAGGTTTAGAGATATCAACGGCGATGGTGCCGTGACTGACGATGACCGAACAAACCTTGGACACTTCCTGCCTGATTTCTCTTATGGAATCAATGGAAGAGCCAATTACAGGAATTTTGACGTTTCAGTTTTCATGCAAGGTGTATCAGGCAATGAGATCTTAAATACCAATCTTTATGACCTGGAGGGTATGCCTCGCCTTTTCAATGCCGGTGTACAGGTACTTGATGCGTGGACTCCCGAAAACACTGATACTGATGTGCCAAGAGCTGCAAATGGTGATCCTAACGGAAACGCTCGTGTTTCATCGCGATTTGTGGAGGATGGATCTTACTTCAGGATTAAAAATCTGACGATCGGATATACTCTTCCATCAAATCTACTCACGAATTTCGGTAATGGATTCATTAAGAGCATTCGGTTATATGCTTCTTCTCAAAACCTGCTGACTATCACAGGATACAGTGGTTATGATCCGGAAATTGGAGCACGACCTGATCTGGCCTCAAACCCAAGTAATGCAACACTTAACTCTGGAGTAGACTGGGGACAGTACCCTCAGGCCAGAACATTCTTAGGTGGTATACAAATTGGATTTTAATCGAAAAACCAGGAAGAAATGAAAAAGTATATATATTCAAAAGCTATCATTCTAGCTGTATTTCTTTTTACAGCTTGTAATGAGGACATATTAGATAAAAGCAATCCAGCGCAACTTTCAACGGAGACGTTTTTTCAGACTTCTGACCAGTTGCAATCCGCAGTGAACGCGGTTTATTCCGGACTACAGGCAAATCAGCTGTATAACAGAGAGTATTTCTTCTTACATGATATGTTGTCAGATGAAAATGCACCAAACCCACAACTGGAAGCACCCAGAAGGGCCGTTTTAGAGTATAACCTCTCCCCTTCTAACCTGCTTATTGTTTCGGTTTTCACAGGTTCTTATCGAGTGATTCATCGAGCCAATGTGGTCATTGCTAATGCAGATAAAGTGCCAGCCAATGAGATCTCAGATGAACTGCGAAACCGATTTATCGCAGAAGCCAGATTTCTTCGAGCATGGGCATATTTCGAATTAGTCAGTTTATGGGGTGATGTGCCGATGTTGACAGAACCAGCTGCAAGCAGCGAAGGTTCTGAAAGAACACCAGCCAATACTATTTACGATGAAGTGATCATTCCTGATCTTGACTTTGCTGAACAAAACCTCCTGCCTAAATCTGAATATGGTGATGCAGACCTTGGTAGAGTTACACAGGGAGCTGCACAGGCTTTGAAAGGAAGGGTTTACATGTTTAGAGCTGCAGATGACCCCTCCTATTATCAGGATGCTCATACGGAGTTAAACAAAGTCATCCAATCTAATGAATACAGTCTGGTAGACCGATACCTGGATAACTTCACCGATGAGAATGAAAACAATGCCGAGTCCATTTTTGAGATCCAGTTCTCCACTGATCACGGATATGGTAATCCCTGGTCACCAGACGGAAATGGCATAGCCGAGGTAACATTCAGAGGTCAGGAATACACTCCAATTACCGGCTGGAATAACGTAGACCCTTCTCAGGGTTTGCTTGACGCTTACGAAGCTGGTGACCCCAGGTATGACTATAATTTTTACCTGAACGGAGACACTTACAATAATGGCCAGGATGTGATGACCGGTCTGCCTGAGCCAGGATGGCAGAAATACTCTAACGCCTATCAGCAGGATAATGAAAACCAGATATCAGGCATCAATTTCAGAGCCATACGATATGCTGATGTACTGCTGATGATGGCTGAAGCTGAAAATGAGCTCAACGGACCTGCAAATGCTGTAGGTTACGTGAACGAGGTAAGAGCCAGAGCTGATGTAAACCTGCCAGCGCTGGCTGCTCCGGGCACGGCCGAAGAGATGTTCGACCTTATTGCAAATGAAAGAAGAGTGGAGCTGTGCGGAGAGCAAATTCGCAACAGAGATATCCGAAGATGGAGAAGAGCAGGTAAACTGGACTCTGAACCGATAGCTAACTACAGATCGATACATGACCTGTTGCCGCTGCCAACCAGTGAAATCGACAACAATTCTGCCTTAGGTCCTGAAGACCAGAATGACGGTTACTAATTCACCTGTTGTACCATTAAGCCACCCTTATTATCAGAGGGTGGCTTTTTTGTCTACCTAAAAGAAACCTACCTTATGAAGTCTTTGATTTTTTCAGTCCCACTCTTACTACTTGGTTTATTTGGTTGCGATAAGCAAACACGTTTTGAACGTAGAACTCCCAATGAGACCGGTGTGGATTTCGTGAATAAGCTCACTTTGACTGATTCCTTTAATATCCTGGAATTTGACTACATCTATAATGGTGGTGGAGTGGCAGTGGGAGATTTTAATAATGATGACCTTCCGGATCTTTTTTTTACGGGCAACCAGGTTTCATGCGAATTATACTTAAATAAAGGAAACCTGAAATTCGAAAAGGTCACCAGCCTGGCCGGTGTAACAACCACTCAATGGACAGAAGGTGTCACGGTAGTAGATATCAACAATGACAGGCTACTGGATATCTATATTTCCACCTCCAGCGGAGGACAAAACCTGTCAAACCAAAACCTGCTTTTTATCAATGAAGGAATAAGCCAGGACGGAGTACCAACATTTTCTGAGCAAGCTTCGGCTTACGGAATTGCAGATACCGGATACAATACACAGGCTGCTTTCTTTGATTATGACCTGGACGGTGACCTGGACCTGTACATCCTTTCAAATGCCCTGGAAAATTTTAACCGCAATACCACTCGTCAAAAAAAACTCGATGGTAGTGGAAACAGTACCGATAAACTTTATCGCAATAACGGAGACGGCACTTTTTCCAATGTGTCTGAGGAAGCCGGGATTCTTGTAGAAGGTTATGGTCTGGGCATTGCTGTAACAGACATCAATAAGGACGGCTGGCCCGACGTATACCTGGCTAATGACTTTGTGACTAACGATATCCTATACATCAACAATCAGGACGGCACATTCACAAATCAAATTCAAAAACAAATGAAGCATCAAAGCCACAATGGCATGGGTGCTGACGCGGCTGACTACAACAACGATGGGTATACGGACATACTTGTTTTGGACATGATGCCTGAAGATAACCTTCGGCAAAAAGCAATGATGTTTCCTTTTGCCAGCTATGATAGATTTATGCTCAACCTGTCAATGGATTATGAGCCACAGTATGTAAGGAACACTCTCCAACTAAACAATGGTGATGGTACCTTTAGTGAAATCGGACAGCTCGCTGACATTTATCAGACTGACTGGAGTTGGGCTCCCCTGTTTGCAGACCTGAATAATGACGGCCTGAAAGATCTCTTCATCACAAATGGGTATGGGAAAGACATAACTGATATGGATTATGTAGCCTATAGCCAGTCACTTCGATCCTTTGGAACACCTGAATCCAAAAGAAAAGCGCTCCTCGATGAGATCAAAAACCTGGTAGAGATCCGCCTTCCAAACTACGCTTACCAAAACCAGGGGAACCTGATCTTTGAAGATAAATCAGAAGAATGGGGACTTGCAGATGCGTCTCTGTCAAATGGAGCCGCTTTCTCAGACCTGGATAATGACGGAGACCTGGATCTGGTTGTCAATAATGTCAATGACCCTGCATTCGTTTATGAAAACACCTCCACAAGTAAAAATGACAGTACATCAAACCACCTGAAGATATCCTTAAAAGGACAAGAGAAAAACTTAAAAGGCATAGGAGCTAAAATCTATCTCTCCTATCTGAAGAATGATCAAAATCATAAACAGTACTATGAGCATTTCCCTACGCGAGGTTACAAGTCCACAGTAGATCATACCATACATTTTGGTCTTGGAAGTGTCACCAATGTGGACAAACTCAAAGTCATTTGGCCCGATGGGAACCAGGAGATCATAAATGATGTCAAAGCAAACCAAATGCTTACACTGGACTACAAAAACGCCACAACACCCAATAATCCTGATATAAATGTAGAGCTACCTAAAGAAGAGCATAACCTGTTTGAAACACCGGTCTCAAAAACAGGCCTCAATTATAAACACACTGCTACAGATTTTGCTGATTTTAAAATACAGCCGCTACTACCTCATAAGCATTCTGAAAATGGTCCTGGAATTGCCGTAGGTGATATAAATCAGGATGGACTTGATGATTTTTATATCGGCGGAAGCCCCGGCAACCCGGGTAAACTATTCGTTCAGAACGAAGACGGTTCCTTCACAAACCGTACAATAGTTGATAATCAGGTATCTGATGATATGGGAGCTTTATTCTTTGATAGTGATAACGATGGAGACCTGGACCTGTATATAGTTAGTGGTGGAAGTAGGTTCCCTGCAAAATCCCCTCAATATCGTGACCGCTTTTACAGAAATGACGGGCATGGAAATTTCACTCAGGACACTACAGCTATTCCTCAGTTTTATACTAGCGGGTCAGTAGTTACAGCTTCAGATTTTGATGCCGATGGCGACCTGGATCTCTTTGTCGGTGGCAGAATCACACCGCACGAGTACCCCCTGCCAGCCAGCAGTTATCTCCTGGAAAATAACGGAGGTCAGTTTAGAGATGTGACTCAGGAGATCCTACCACAGCTATCAGACCTGGGCATGGTCACTACAGCGCTCTGGACCGACGTAAACGACGATAAGAAAATAGATCTGATGGTTGCAGGAGAATGGATGCCTATCTCTATTTTCAAGCAGGAAAGTGATGGTACATTCACAGATATTACCGGCCAATCAGGACTTGCTAGTACCTCCGGGTGGTGGAACAGCTTACAAAGTGGAGACTTTGATCAGGATGGAGATATTGACTACATAGGTGGAAACCTTGGGCTGAATTCCCGCTATAAAGCTTCTATAAAGGAGCCACTTTCATTGTACACCAGGGATTTTGATAATAATGGAGAAATTGACCCGCTGATGTTTTACTACAACGAGGGAGAAAATTATCCTGTTCACACTCGGAACAAACTGATCAGTCAGATTGCCGGAATGAAAGGTCGATTCCCAAAATACGAATCATTGGGAAAAACTACATTTGAGGATTTTTTCAGAGAAGGAGAACTTGACGGAGCTTATGTGCTTAAAAGCTTTGAAATGAGAACCTCACTGATCGAAAACCTGGGAGATGGAACATTTAAGGTAACTGGCCTTCCCATACAAGCTCAGTTTTCACCAGTTTGTGGGAGTATTACTGATGATGTAAATGAGGATGGTAACCTTGATGTCGTGATGATTGGAAACTCCTACGGAACTGAGCTGTATACCGGAAGATATGATGCCGGCTATGGTACTGTTTTACTCGGAGACGGTACAGGAAACTTTCAGACCCTCCCGGCAAAAGAGACCGGCTTTCAGGTGGCCGGTAATGCCAGAGCACTGGCCAGACTTACCACCGGTAAAAAAGATATCTTTTTGGCAAGTCAAAACAGAGACAATCTGATCCCATACGAGGTAGAGAGTAATCGACAAGTAATTGAACTGGAACCCATGGACCAGTCAGCGCTCATAGAATATAAAGATGGAAGAAAAATTAAATACGAATTTTATTACGGGGCCTCATACCTGAGTCAATCGAGCAGGATTTTAGCACTTACAAACCCCTCTGAGATAAAAGCTTTGACAATAGTTACATACCAGGGCAAAACACGAGAGATCAATTTACCCGGAAGTAAAGTCACAATGAGGTAACTCAAAAAAATAATTCGTCTGTATGCAACCTTTCATAAAAAGTGGGGTATTTCTATTGAAACCATCACCTCACAAGCATGCTGAAAAACTTTTTTGTTGTAACCATCCGTAACCTTCGGAGAAACAGTCTCTACTCCATAATCAATATTTCCGGCCTGTCCATTGGGATCATTTGCAGTATTCTGATCCTGCTTTGGGTTGCAGATGAAACATCCTTTGACCGTTTTCACCCGAAGGCTGATCGCCTGTACCAGCTTTGGGTCAATGCCGATTTTGACGGCAAGATCAACTCATGGAGATCCGTACCTTTACCTACCTACGAAGCTTTAAAAACAGCTGACAATAACATTAAAAATACAGCAGTCTCAGACTGGGGCGGAAACCACTTATTGACTTATGAAGACCTTCGGATCATTAAGCAGGGTTACTTTGTCAGTGAGGAATTCTTAGAAATGTTTGAGTTTCCTCTCATAGAAGGCAATGCCGAAACAGTCCTCGATGACCCCTCCTCCATTGTCATTACTGAAGAGCTTGCCGAAATAATCTTTAAGGGTGAAGACCCAATGGGCAAGTTTATCAGAATAGATGATGAGAGTTCTCTGAAAGTGACAGGAATTCTCAAAAACATTCCGGGAAATTCCTCCTTTCAGTTTGACTATCTGATGACTTATAAGCACTGGCAAAGTGTAAGCCCCTGGGTTGTTCGTAACAAGACCAATTGGGGAAATTATTCCTTTCAGGTCTATGTAGAACTCTATGCGGAAGAAAAGCATGAGATGGCAGAGGCTGGAATAAGAGACCTGCTGACAGAGAACGGAGAAGATGATATGCCCAGGTTTCTCTTTTTGCATCCGCTTACTGACTGGCGCCTGTACTCAAACTTCGTAGATGGGAAGCCTGAAGGCGGCATGAGTGATTATGTACAGTTATTCACCGTAATTGCCATTTTCATCCTGGTGATAGCCTGTATCAATTTCATGAACCTGGCAACTGCCCGGTCTG
The DNA here is from genome assembly GCF_057801515.1 of Marinoscillum sp. HNIBRBA16962. NCBI lineage: Bacteria > Pseudomonadati > Bacteroidota > Cytophagia > Cytophagales > Reichenbachiellaceae > Marinoscillum > Marinoscillum sp. HNIBRBA16962. The sequence goes on from NZ_CM173603.1 coordinate 3,566,977, forward strand.
AAAAGCGAGCAAGAGAAGTGGGTATTCGCAAAAGCCTTGGCTCTCAGCGAAGACAATTGATCTACCAGTTTATCGGCGAATCTCTTTTCATTGCAGTATTAGCCTATGGTATTGCCATACTCCTTGCACAACTACTGCTACCGGCGTACAACAGTCTGGTGGATAAGGAACTGAGTATTGGATATTCTTCACCTCAGTTTTGGTTTTATTCGGCTGTAATAGTCCTCCTCACAGGTATAATTTCCGGGAGTTATCCTGCCTTCTACCTATCCTCGTTTAGTCCTGTCGCTACCCTTAAGGGAACCCTTAAAGCCGGTAAAGGGGTCACCACTCCTCGTAAGGTTTTGGTGACCCTCCAGTTCGGATTTTCCATTTTGTTAATGATCGCTGTGGTGGTTATCTATCAGCAAATAGAGCTGGTTAAAAACCGGGAACTGGGATACCGGCAGGAAAACCTCATAACCATTGAAAACACCGATCAGATTGCCAAGAATTATGAGGTATTGAAGCAAGAGCTGCTCCAGTCCGGTGCAGTAGAGGCCGTAACCCGGTCTAATAGTGCCATCACCTCCATCAACTCAAATAATTTTCTCGGCTGGCCTGGAAAGCCCGAATCCCAAAAGGTAATTTTCACGACAATAGCCACTGAGTACGACTACACCAAAACGATGGGTATCGAGGTGCTGATGGGCCGAGACTTCTCGAAAGAATTTAGTACCGATACCAATGCCATCATCATCAATAAAGCAGCCCTAGACCTTATGGACCTGAATGATCCTATAGGTACTCCTTTGGATCTTTGGGGAGGTAAGCGTACGCTAATTGGAGTAGTGGATAATGTACTGATGGGTTCTCCGTATCAGGAAGTAAAGCCTATGTTCATGATTATTGATCCGGACTGGGTAAGTGCCATTACAGTTAGACTGAGCAAAACGAATGACATACAGGAGAGCCTCAATACAGTAGAAGCGATTTTCAATAAACATAACTCAGCCTATCCTTTTGAATACAAATTTGTTGATGTGGAATTTCAGCGAAAGTTTACCACAATCCATATGACCAGGAAACTGGGGCTTTTGTTTTCCTTCCTGGCCATATTTATTACAGGGCTGGGACTGTTTGGGCTTGCTGCTTACACAGCCGAGCAGCGAACCAAAGAAATCGGTATCCGAAAAGTACTTGGAGCTACTGTCGCTAACCTGGTAGCGCTCATATCCAAAGACTTCTCAAAGCTGGTGATTTTATCATTTGTGATTGCCGCACCTATAGGTTGGTACCTTTTGGATCAATACCTGGATAGATATCCGGTCAGGATAACCATCCAGTGGTGGATATTTCCATTGGTGGGACTGGTTGCATTACTTTTCGCATTAGCAATCGTCTCTAACCAGGCTACCAAAGCAGCACGGGCCAATCCTGTGAAATCTTTAAGAAATGAATAGCAACTGTTAATGTGGGTATGGGTGTGGGTGGGTGTGTTGAGCTTTCAGCACACCCATCATCCTTTTAATACTATTGTAAACCCGATACTCCGGAGAATTACCTCGATTGACAATTCAATTAAGGGTTTGACCGCTTTACAAAATCAACAATCTGGTCGATATCCAAATGCTTTGCTATGATCTTTTTCTCTTTATCCAACAAGTAGATTTTTGGCGTACTTCGCACATTGTAAGTTACCCTGAAATAGCTCTTACCGGATGGATCTATCGCATGAAGCCAGGTGGGGTTAGCTTCACTCACAAATTCCCGCCACCGTTCTACATCCGTCACAGTACATACAGCCACAATCTGGATATCCAAATCAGCCAGGGCCTGATCATGTTCTTCGATTTCTTTGACAGCCTTTTTGCAGTGACCACAATCAGGGTCATAAATAAAAAGCAGAGTATACGGAGCATCCACATCCTCCAGAAGAAAAGGCTCCATTGTCTGGTCTACCACATTTAGGTCCGGAGCACGCTTCCCTAAGAGATTAGGCTTAATATAAGCCACTTCCTCCCTCAGCTTCTTAGCATATTCGTCGGTGACCCAGTCTGCTTTTGGGTTGAGATAATAATTTTCAATCAGGTGGATCATCACCGCATCCATTCCCATGACTTTGGATTCCGCATACTTTTTAAAAAGTGTCACCAGCCAGTAACGATATAGCTCAGGATCGCCTTCTACTTTACTGAAAAACCAATCCAGTTCATCTTTTAGAGAATCAGGGTGCTGAATCACCACTTCCTCAAAATACTTCATCACTTTAGGGTGTAGCAGTGGTGTTCGTAAAAGTCGATTATCCGCAAGGTCTATTAAGTCAAAATAATGGCTCCTGTAGTACTGATAGCGCTTCTTTTGTCTTTCAGCTTGATCCGCTATATCATCCATTGGAGGTACATCTACATCCTCCATCATTCGTAGAAAAGAAACCGTAAAACTTTCAGGGTATTCAGTGGCCATTTTACTCCTAAAGTCATCCATTTCCCGAGCTACTTCTTTCAGACGCCTGGCTGCCTGTGCTGAATCTGAAGCACTTCCCTGCTTTATGGTTTCAGCAAGGGTCCTTTGCTCATGCTGCAAGGCACCAAGCTCTACCTGAAAACTTTTAAAAAGCTCATTTTCCTGAGAACCGGAAATTTGAAGGTCCTTATATCCTCCCCCAGATGCTATTTCCAATGAATAAGACTTGTCTTCAAGAACAAATTCAAAGAAATAGTTAGGTGTATAGATAAAATAGAGCCCTGGATTTAATTCTTCGGAATTCAAACTAAGAGAAAAGCGATCATCCGCTACCTCCAAAGTATCCAGAACGTATTTCTGATTACCGAAATAATAACCTATATAAACGCTCGTGTCCCGGATCCCCTCTATCCTAAAATCAATTTCTCTTGTTTGCCCGCTTACTAAATAAGACCCAATTAATAAAATACCTATATAGCAATATTTCATTCTTCTGTTTTTATATCCTTTACACAACGGAATCCTGTATGATTAAAGCCGGAATCCTTACTTGAGGACATCCTTCTTGATACCCTGTACCCACTGCAGTAACTATCATTACACAAAAACGAACCTCCACGGATAACATGCTTTGGAGTGTACGGTTCTGAGGGATCGAAATACCTTTCCGGACCCTCCGGATTTATTACCTCCCCCTTTTGAACATCCTCTGCATAAGAATTCACATTATACTTATCCTGACACCATTCCCATACATTTCCAGCCATATCATAAAGCCCAAAACTATTAGGAGGATAAGACTTCACCGGAGCTGGACCATAATATCCGTCTTTCTCCTGGTTTTCATACGGGAAAAAACCCTGCCAGAAGTTCGCCTTATCAAACGATTGCTCTATTGGTTCATCGCCCCATGGATACTTCACCTGCTGTCCTCCGGATGCTGCCCATTCCCATTCGGCTTCCGTAGGCAGTCGTTTGCCCGCCCACTCAGCGTAGGCTTGTGCATCCTCCCAGGCCACATGCACTACCGGGTGATCCATTCTTCCTTCCAGGTCACTATCAGGACCTTCCGGATGCTGCCAGTCAGCTCCTATAGTCCATCTCCACCATTGCGAATAGTCACGGAGGTTCACCGGGCCATCCGTAGCCACAAAAACCAATGAACCCGGTGCCAGTACGGAATCCGGCGGCTTTGGTGTACCAGGTGGCACCTGTGACTTCATCTCTTCCCAGTCAATCGCTCTTTCCGCTACCGTCACATATCCTGTAGCATCTACAAACGCTTTAAACTCCCCGTTAGTAACTTCAGTTTCATCCATCCAAAATGAGTTTACTTCAACCTTATGCCTCGGAAACTCATCTTCATAAGCCTGATCTGATCGTCCTCCCATGGTATACGAACCTCCGGGGATCTTAACCATTCCATCTTGCTTTTCGATACTGGACAAGCCTTCTGTTGAGGCTGACTTTCCAGGACTGTCACATTGAACAAAAAAGATTATCAGAACTAAAAATGCCCATGCGGAGTTGTAAAAAGGATAAAGAGACATATTAAAAATTTTCTTTGGACTTAAAGTTCGAAACAACTCGATCGTTCAAAAATAATAAGAGATAGGAAACAGTATAAAATCCTTAAAATAAGGAGAACAAAGAAACAGGAATTTCAGGTTCATTTCTATAAAATCAACAGATCTGCAAGAATATAAAGTCTTTCTTAAAAAAATTCTTGTTTCGTTAAATAAAATACAATTACCCACCCCTATCTCGAAAGGATTTTGAATTATCATAAAATCAGGATGTCAAAATTGTTAATTTTGAAATAATATTCTGAAAGGATTTCTTTTAAAGGAATTTTATTTCTTTAAAGGGCCAAAATTCAGTAATTTTGAGGTTGGTTTTAAAGAAAAAGCGGAGATTAAATGCAACATAAGGGACTGTATAATAAAGAGTTAGAACATGATTCATGCGGAGTTGGATGTATTGCCAGCATCAAAAACAAAGAATCTCATAAAATAGTAAGAGATGCTCTCACAATGCTCAAGAATATGGAGCACAGAGGCGCAACCGGTAGTGATGAAAACACTGGTGACGGAGCGGGCATCCTCGTCCAGATCCCCCACAATTTTTTCAAGCAAGAACTGGCAAACTTTGCAATAGACCTACCTAAAAAAGGCACTTATGGAGTCGGCATGATGTTTCTCCCTAAGCACTATAGTGTTAGAGAAGAGTGCCGTGTTATGTTAAATAACTGCATTAAGGATCTGGGACTTTACCTCATCGGATACAGGGCTGTACCGGTAGACGAGCAGGTGCCGGGACACGAGTCCAAAGCGGCAGAACCACATATAGAGCAGGTTTTCGTAGGTTCAAAAAAAGAATTATCTGAAGATGAACTCGAACGAAAGCTCTTTGTTCTGAATAATTATGCTACCCATGAAATCAAAAGTAAGGTTGGTGGTGAAAATGGCAGCTTCTATCTCTGTAGCTTTTCAAGCCGTACAGTAATCTATAAAGGTCAGCTTAAAACTGATCAGGTAGAACGCTACTACCATGACCTGAATAACAAAGATTTCAAGTCTGCTTTTGCAATTGTTCACTCGCGCTTTTCTACAAATACCTTCCCGAACTGGAAGCTTGCTCAGCCATTCCGATACCTCGCTCACAATGGAGAAATAAATACCATCAGAGGTAATGTCAACAAAATGAAATCCAAAGAGGCCAACATGTCCTCTCCGCTCTTTACCGAAAAAGAACTACAATGGCTGCTACCTGTAACCGATCCGAAAAATTCAGACTCGGCAAATCTTGATGCCCTGATTGAGTTATTGGTTCTTGGAGGCAGAACTTTGCCGCATGTGATGATGATGCTTGTACCTGAAGCATGGCAGGATAATTCATACATGGATCAGATGAAAAAGGCCTTCTATAAGTATCATGCTGCCCTTATGGAGCCATGGGATGGGCCTGCTGCGCTCTTCTTCACTAACGGTAAGCAGCTGGGAGCAACTCTGGACAGGAATGGTTTGCGTCCGGTACGATACACCATTACCAAGGATGACCGATTGATAATGGCTTCTGAAACCGGAGCTATCCCGATCTCCCCAGACAACATTGTGGAGAACGGAAGACTTCAGCCGGGTAAAATGCTTTGGTTGGACCTGCCAAACAACAAGTTATACAAAGATGAAGAGATCAAGAAAAAGGTAGTTGAAAACAAACCCTATTTTGATTGGATCAAAGAAAAAAGAATCAAGCTCAGACTGCTGCCTAATCCTGAAATAAATGAAGAGAAGGCTGATCCGGAGCTCCTCAGAAAGCAGTTGAAGGCTTATGGTTACACCCAGGAAGACCTGAAACTCACCGTGCAACCTTTAGCCGAGCAGGCTAAAGAGCCTGTAGGGTCAATGGGGGCCGATGCGCCGCTGGCAGTTCTCTCCAGACAGTCTCAGCATATATCAAACTACTTCAAGCAGTTCTTCGCACAGGTAAGTAACCCTCCTATCGATCCGATAAGAGAGCGTCTGGTTATGTCTTTGTTTACCAGGGTGGGAGAATCTCTCAATATCCTTGACGAGACACCAGACCACACAAAGCAGATCCATATTTCTCAGCCCGTACTTTCTAAAGAAGACTTTTATAAGCTGACTCATCAAAAAGAAATTGGATTTGACCATGCCTATCTTGATGCCACTTATGATCCTTCAAAAGAGAATCTTCATGATGCTCTGGAGAGAGTATGCGAGGAGGCGAAAGCAGCTGTAGAAAGTGGTAAGAAAATACTTATCATCTCCAACAGGAACATAGATGAGGTTTCCGTACCCATCCAGACATTACTTGCTATAGGAGCCGTACATCACTATTTAGTGAAACATAACATTCGAACGCAGGCGGGAATTATTGCAGAAGCAGGTGATATCTGGGAAACACACCATTATGCAACAGCAGTAGGTTATGGTGCCAGCGCTATCTATCCATTTAAGGTCTATGAGATCATTGCTGACCTGTATGAAAATCAAAAGCTTGATAGTTCGGTTTCCCTTTCAACATACTTTGAGAACTATACTAAAGGTATCGGTGGAGGTCTGCTGAAGATCCTCTCCAAAATGGGAATATCTACCCTTCAGTCTTACCAAAGCGCTCAGATCTTTGAGTGTGTAGGTCTGGGATCCGAAGTGGTAAATAAATGCTTCAAGGGAACCGTAAGCCGACTGGACGGTCTGACCTTCGAAGACCTTGAAAAAGAAGCATTGATCAAGCATCACGCTGGTTTTGGGTCTGGCAAAAAACTTCTGGAAGTTGGAGGATTTTTCCAATGGAAGAGAAACGGAGAAGCTCACTTGCTGAATCCTGAGACGATCCATTTACTCCAGAAGTCTACCTCGTTAAATGATTACGATCTATTCAGAAAGTATTCAAGCAGCGTTCACCAGTACCAGGAAAACACAATTACTTTAAGAAGCTTATTCGAGTTTAAAAAGCGAAGCGCTATCCCGATCGATGAAGTGGAGCCCGCTTCCAGCATCATGACGAGATTTGCAACGGGAGCTATGTCTTTTGGCTCCATATCCCACGAAGCGCACTCCACGCTGGCCATCGCTATGAACAGGATAGGCGGTAAAAGTAATAGTGGAGAAGGTGGTGAAGACGAAATCCGCTTTGAACGCAAACCAAATGGAGACTGGGAAAGATCAGCAATTAAGCAGGTTGCTTCCGGTAGATTTGGTGTAACCAGCAACTACCTGAAAGAAGCCACTGAGCTTCAGATCAAGATAGCCCAGGGGGCAAAGCCCGGCGAAGGTGGTCAGTTGCCCGGACATAAAGTGGACGAATGGATAGCTAAGGTAAGGCACTCCACACCAGGTGTAGGCCTGATTTCCCCTCCTCCTCACCACGACATTTACTCTATAGAGGACCTGAAGCAGCTGATTTATGACCTTAAAAATGCTAATCGGCATGCAAGGATCAATGTAAAGCTCGTTTCTGAAGCCGGAGTAGGCACTATTGCCTCCGGAGTTGCTAAAGCAAAAGCTGACGTAATCCTGATATCGGGAGCAGATGGAGGCACGGGAGCATCTCCTTTGAGCTCTATTCGCCATGCAGGTTTACCATGGGAAATTGGATTAGCAGAAGCCCATCAGACATTACTTAAAAATAACCTGAGAAGTCGCGTAGTACTTCAGACAGATGGTAAGCTGATGACAGGACGGGATGTCGCTATTGCTACCCTGCTGGGAGCAGAAGAGTATGGTTTTAGCACCACTGCCCTGATCGTGGAAGGATGTATCATGATGCGTAAGTGCCACCTCAACACCTGTCCGGTAGGTATCGCAACACAGCGTCCTGAATTGAGAAAACTATTTACAGGAAACCCTGACCATGTCGTGAATTTCTTCCGGTTTATCGCTGAAGAATTACGTGAAATCATGGCTGGACTTGGGTTCAGATCGATTAGTGAGATGGTTGGTCAGTCGCAAGTTCTGAAGGTACGATCTGATTTAGACCACTGGAAGTTGAAAAATATAGACTTCTCTCCTATCCTGTACCAGGAGAAAGTACCTACTTCATATGGTACCTACAATCAGATCGAACAATTACACCATCTTGAAAAAGTCCTTGATCGAAAGCTCATAAAGGACTATCTGCAAAAAGCAGAAAACAACAAAGTGTACAATATCAAAAATATAGACCGGTCTGTCGGAGCTATGCTTTCACATGAAGTATCTAAAATATATGGAAGTAAAGGCGTTGACATAAATACATTTAAAGTAGGATTTAAAGGCTCCGCCGGCCAAAGCTTTGGAGCATTCCTTGCTCCGGGTATTGAGTTTTACCTGGAGGGAGAAGCCAATGACTACTGTGGTAAAGGGCTTTCCGGAGGGAAGATCACAATCAAAGTACCGGAAAAAGCCACTTTCCAGCCAGAAAAGAATATCATCATCGGGAATGTGGCCTTCTATGGAGCAACATCCGGAAAAGCCTATATCAACGGGAATGCAGGAGAACGTTTCTGCGTGCGAAATTCCGGCGTGGAAACTGTAGTAGAAGGTATCGGAGATCATGGATGCGAGTATATGACCGGAGGCCGGGTGATTGTCCTTGGGGAAACAGGAAACAACTTTGCCGCTGGTATGAGTGGCGGAATTGCATACATCCTTGATACCAATGATGAATTTAAAAATAAGGTCAATACGGAGATGGTGGGTCTGGAATCACTGGATAGTGAGGATATAGATTATATCAAGAATGAAATCCAGGAACATGTCAACCACACCAATAGTAAACTGGGATCAAACATCCTGGATGACTGGGATCACATGCAGCAGTACTTTGTGAAAGTGATGCCAAATGACCTTAAACGAGTTTTAGAAGAAAGAAAAATACAAGAGAAAGTAGCATAATGGGAGCAGTAGACGGATTTTTAAAATACGGAAGAGAACTTCCAGGTTCAAGAGACCCTCAGAAGCGAATTGAGGATTATAAAGAGATATATGATCCTTTTCCTGAAGAGAAAACGAATAAGCAGGCAGCACGATGCATGGATTGCGGCATACCGTTTTGCCATCAGGGATGTCCCTTAGGCAATCAAATACCTGATTTCAATGATGCAGTGTACCAGGGAGACTGGGAAGCAGCATACGATATACTCTCTTCAACCAATAATTTTCCGGAGTTCACAGGCCGGATCTGCCCGGCTCCATGCGAAGGCTCTTGTGTTTTAGGTATCAATAAAGATCCTGTTGCAATTGAGCATATTGAAAAATCAATTGCTGAAGAAGCATTTCAAAAGGGTCTTGTCCAACCAAAGCTTCCTAAAGAACGAACAGGCAAATCTGTGGCCATAGTAGGATCAGGACCAGCAGGACTTGCAGCAGCCAGCCAACTGAACCAGGCCGGACATAATGTGACCGTCTTTGAGCGCGCAGATAAAATTGGTGGATTGCTTCGATATGGTATTCCGGATTTCAAAATGGAAAAATGGACCATTGACAGGAGGCTCGAAGTAATGGAAAAAGAAGGGATCGTTTTCAAGACGAATGCCAACGTGGGTGTAAACGTACCCATAGCAGACTTAAAAGAAAACTTTGACGCTATCCTCCTATGTGGAGGCTCTACCGTACCGAGAGATCTGCCTCTGCCCGGACGAGACCTTAAAGGCATTCATTATGCCATGGATTTCCTCAGCCAGCAAAACAAGCGAGTTGCTGAGAACCCATCTGTACTGATCAACCATAAAGGAGAGGATACCAAAGAAGATATACTGGCTACCGGCAAAAATGTAGTGGTAATTGGTGGTGGTGACACGGGCTCTGACTGTGTCGGAACCTCAAACAGACATCGTGCAAAGTCCATAACTCAGATAGAGTTGCTTTCCAAACCTCCGGAAGGGCGGGCTATTAATAACCCATGGCCTGAGTGGCCTATGACATTGAAAACATCATCTTCGCATGAAGAAGGATGTGATCGTTCATGGGCAGTTCTCACCAAAGAATTCATCGGAAATGATAAAGGAGAACTTACCGGGATGAAGCTGGTAGACATTAAGTGGGGAGAAAATGGCATGGAAGAGATCAGGGACACCGAGCGGGTAATACCTTGTGAATTAGCGCTTATTGCTGCCGGATTTGTTCATCCTCAGAAAGAAGGAATGATTGAAGAACTGGATCTTGACCTTGACAACCGGGGAAATGTGAAAGCAGATAAGTATGCTACCAGTGAGAAAGGAGTCTTTGCTGCAGGTGATATGCGCAGAGGCCAGTCTTTGGTAGTATGGGCCATTTCAGAGGGAAGAGAAGCTGCAAAAGCCCTGGATGAATGGCTGATGGGCGCCTCTACCCTGCCATCAAAGTCTGAATCATTTTTTCAGCTCGTCTAGTGTGATGATTTGTAAGAAAGGTGACTAAATTTTTGATGTTATTTTTTCTTCAGACACGGCAAAATTTGAGGGCATAGCAGGGTTATGGTAGAAAATTTTAACACAGTATGAAGGAAAAAGAGCGCAAAAATAGTTGGCTTTTTTACAAGTCAGCACACTAGTACAGATCTCGTATTTCAAAATCTTCTCCCTTACCATACCTGGTAAGGTCTGACATTGTATAACGCTCAAGCGTATTCAGGTCTTTTAGTAAGAAATCCTGGGGGGATAGCACCTCCAGGATTTCGAATTCAAAACGCTCTCCGAAATTAACCAGCCAATATTTTTTCCCTGCTCTCAAACTACTGTAACTGAGTCCACCCATCGGTTAATTTTTGTTTTATTGTCTTCTATTGGCGAAATTATCCACACTAAATTTTAATCCTGCTTAAAAAGCATTAAAATTGAAAGGAATTTTAACCTAACCAAGAATTTTCAAAAAAATGAAAACGACTTTTCGAAATACCTACGGCATACTGGCAGGTACATTGTTAATCTTTGTAATGGCAAGCTGTGGAGGCGGATCCAAAAAAGAATCAACAGCGGATGATGTGTCTTTTGAAGATCAAAAAATATCAGAAGACATTGATAAGCTTCTCAGTGACCTTCCTTCCCCTACCGAGGTGCCTTATATGCTTAAAGCCACTGGTGAAGATTTTACACCGGGTTTGGTTAACGATTTGGAAAGATTGGATAATTACCTGACTAACGAGGATGAATCCGCTTTAAATCTTGGAGTATATGCTACAGACATTGGATATCTGGTGTCATATGAAAAAGTCGATGATGCTCTGAAGTATACAGAGGCATGTCAAAAACTGGCTGAATCTTTGGGAGTAGCTTCAGTATTTGATGTCTCCACCATGGAGAGATTCCAGGATAACCTCAGCAATCCGGATTCCATCAATTCGATCATGGAAGAGTCTATTATCGGAATTGAGCAACGACTTCAGGGTGCTGACAGAGTACCTACCGCAGCATTGGTTCTCTCCGGCAGTTTTGTAGAAGGGCTATACCTTGCGGTGAAAGTGATCGAAGAATATCCGGATGATGTACTGGATGAAGATACCAGAAACCTGATACTGGAACCAATGGTTCGGGTAGTTCTGGACCAGGAAAAACCTCTGTTGGATGTAATAGCTATGCTGAAAGACCTTCCTCAGGATGATATTATTGCTCAAATGATCACAGAGCTAAACATTCTGAAGATTCTCTATGAAGGAGATCTGCAAGAAGTAGAAGAGAAGATTGCTTCCAATGAAGGGGATTTTGTTCTTACGAGAGAAATGCTCGCTGACATCACCACTGAAGTAAAAAGAATTCGAACAGATATTGTAGAATATCAATAATTACCACACCAACCTAATCTAAGAAGAAAAGCATTGGATCAGTATCCAATGCTTTTTGTATTTTTAGGCTGCCTAACTAAACCTTTCCTATGAGCGAAGAAATACTCAGCGCGATTATACACCTGTTGGCGATCGTAGCAAAAGAAGATGAAATAACGACCGATGAAATCGCCTCCATCGAAGGCTACCTAAAAGAGAATCTCAGCGAGGAAACTGCCAAAAAGTACCTCAAACTTTTCAATGAAATATGTGACTCACTGAGTTTTAACACAAAAAGCGAGGAAGAGCAGATTGCAGAGATCTGCTCTAAAATCAACCGCGAGCAGACCGCTCAGCAAAAGGCTGTAATCATATTAAACCTGATCATCCTGATTGCATCGGATGGGGTCATTACAAAGAGAGAAACAGAGCTACTTTACCTGATATCGGATGAGATAAATATTTCGAAAGAAATCACCGACCTGATTAAAGCATTTGTTATTTACCAGGAGCGGAGCAAAATTGTTTCCCCAAACATTCTCATTATCGATAATGGCGCTCAAAGCATTCCCGATGAATGTAAGCACCTGGTTTACAAAGACCTGGACGGATTTATTTTCATTTTGCGAATACCCGGGATCGAAGTATACCTTGCTAAATATATAGGTGAAAAAGGGCTTACCTTAAATGGAGCTCCGATGAAAACCAACCACATCTACAATTTTACGATAGGTAGCGTAATAAAATCGGCGGGCAGTCAGGCTGTATTTTTCAGTGAAGTGGTCAGTGTCTTCCAACAGATCGACTCTGAGCACCATATCACATTTGTGGCACAGGAGGTCACCTTCAAATTCAAAAACGGGAAAGTCGGGATCAGAAATATCAACATACAGGAGGAAGGTGGCCGTCTTATCGCCCTTATGGGCGGAAGCGGAGCTGGTAAGTCTACCCTCCTGAATGTGCTCAATGGCAATGAGACACCGGCCCAGGGAGAGGTAAGGATCAATGGGATAAATATCCATGAGGAGAAGCGACAAATAAACGGTGTAATTGGTTATGTACCACAGGATGATCTGCTGATTGAAGAACTAACCGTCTTTGATAACCTGTATTATGCTGCAAAGCTGTGCTTTAAAGGCCATTCGGAAAGTGACCTTACTGAGCTGGTAGAGAAAACACTGCTGGCGCTGGGGCTGTATGAGACTAAAAATCTCCAGGTAGGATCACCTTTGGATAAAACCATTTCCGGGGGTCAGCGAAAACGTCTCAACATAGGCCTGGAACTACTCAGAGAACCTTCAGTACTCTTCGTAGATGAGCCCACCAGTGGACTTTCATCCAGGGATTCAGAAAATATCATGGACCTGCTAAAGGAGCTTTCCTTAAAAGGAAAGATGATCTTTGTGGTAATCCATCAGCCATCCGAGGATATCTTCAAAATGTTTGATAAGCTGATTGTTTTAGATGTAGGAGGCTATCAGGTGTATTATGGGAATCCTATAGAGGGTATATCTTACTTTAAGGAGCAGGTAAAAATGGTAGACCAGGCCAATACCGCCAACCCTGAGGTGATATTTAATATCATAGAGTCAAAAGTAGTCAACGAATATGGACACCTGACAAGTGAGCGGAAGAAAACCCCATATCAATGGTATCTGCTTTTCAAAGAAAAAATAAAACTTACCAGGGTTCGCGAAGCAGATAATGTTCCTCACAAAACTCTGAACATCCCAAATAAGTTAAAACAGCTTGGCATTTTCAGTATCCGGGACCTGAAAACGAAGCTAAGAAATAAACAATATCTGATCATAAACTTTCTGGAGGCACCTGTATTAGCCCTGCTATTGGCTTACATAGTTCGTTATGTTCCCAGGGAAGCCGGAGAATACCTGTTTAGCGAAAACCCTAATATTCCCGTATTCTTTTTTATGTCAGTGATTGTGGCCCTGTTTATGGGCCTTACAGTCAGTGCTGAGGAAATTATCAAAGACCGAAAAATACTGGAAAGGGAAGCCTTCTTAAACCTGAGCCGGGTCAGCTATCTCAGTTCAAAGATCCTGATTCTGTTTATTCTTTCGGCGATTCAGACACTAACCTTTGTTTTGATTGGTTCGTGGATCCTTGAAATAAAAGGAATGATCCTTCCTTTCTGGCTAGTGCTTTTTTCCGTATCATGCTTTGCCAACGTACTTGGACTGAATGCATCTTCTGCATTCAAATCAGCAATTACCGTTTACATTCTTATTCCCTTACTTGTAATTCCGCAGCTCATTTTGAGTGGTGTTGTGGTAAATTTCGATAAGCTGAACCCCACCATCACCGCAAAAGATAAAGTACCGGTAATTGGCGACTTAATGGCTTCCCGATGGGCTTTTGAAGCACTTGCTGTCACACAATTCAAAGAAAACGCCTACGAAGAAACTTTCTACCTGTATGAGCAGATCATGGCAGAATCCGAGTTTAAGACTTCCTATTTATTACCTCAGCTCACAGATGACCTGGAGCGTGTAAGGGACCTTAAACAAAATGAAGGTGCACAACTTGAAATCAATGATAAGCTAAATCTAATAAGAAACGAGCTTAGCAAAGAGGCTGCTGCGGTTGGAGCTGATATCCCCGTAATTCAAAAACTAACAACAAGCAGTTTTGATGATGGAGTTTTCAAGGAAACCACCAATATCATTAAAAAACTGAATAGCTATTACAATGAGCGATTCAAAAAAGCCAACAAAGAAAAGCAGGCCATTCTCAGGTCACTGACCAGTACACCAGAAAAAATGCAGGCTTTTAACCGACTAAGGGAGCAGCATGAGAACGAAGCTATAGCAGTCCTTGTGAAAAACATGGGCACTGAAAACCGTCTGTTGAGAGCCGGTGATGAATATGTACAAAAAATCTATCCGGTTTATCAGAGGCCAACGGCAGCAGGCAGTCCATTTGATTTTAGAACCCTCTTTTACTTTCCGGAAAAACCGGTAGCCGGAACCGCATTTGACACTTTGTACTTCAACACATTTATCATTTGGTTGATGACCGTCATTTTGTTCATGACCCTGTATTTTGATGTATTTAAGAAGATCGTAGGAGGTAATAGAAAATAGACACAGTGTTTTTCATCTTATCTAAAGTATTTTACTTCCTGGTCAACCCGGTAAGTTGGATTATCGCATTACTTTTTCTGGCTGTTTTTAGTAGAACAGAAAAAAGGAGGAAAGCTTTTCTCATAGCCAGCCTTGGAAGTTTGCTCTTATTTACAAATCCGTTATTGATCAACCTAACCTTGCAAAAGTGGGAATACCCTCCCAGTCGCCCTTCCGAACTCCCACTGGTGCGTACCGGTATCATGCTTGGTGGAGTCACCGAAGTGAATAAAGGACCTGAAACACAACTTCATTTGAATGCCAGTAGTGACCGGCTCGTGGAAAGTATCCGGTTGCTTAACGAGCAGGTCATCCAGGAGCTGATCATTTCAGGGGGCTCCGGATCCTTACTCCATCCTGAAGAGAAAGAAAGCATCAAGTTGGAGGAATACCTGCAGGCACTGAACCTCAACAAGTATGTGGACATAGAAGACCAGTCAAGAAATACCCATGAAAATGCAGTAGAGGTAAGTAAAATATTAGGAAGTAAAAACATCATGGACCGTCCGGTCCTTCTCATCACCTCTGCTTACCATATGCGCCGTGCGATCCGTTGCTTTGAAAAACAGGGTGTGACCATCATCCCCTACCCGGTTGATTACCAGTCATCTGAGTTTGAATGGAGTCTGCACTGGATTCTCCCCAGTGTAGAAGCCCTGGAAAACTGGAGAAGGCTTATAAAAGAGTGGGTGGGCTTTGTTGCTTACCGCATAATGGGATATGCATAACCAATCCTTGTTTCCAGAAAAGTTAAAAAGCATAAAAAAAGCTCCCTCGTTCTTGACAAAGGAGCTTGATATTTTGAAAACGATGATCGTTACTTATCCTCTTTTTTCTCTTCTTTTTTGTCATCTGCCTTTTTAGCCTTGGCTTTGGGCGCTTTCTTTTCAGCCTTCTTTGCTTCAGCCTTTGGAGCAGCTTCTTTTTTCGTTTCTTTCTTAGCCTCTTTCTTTTCCTTGGTTTCTGCTGGAGCTGCAGCTTTAGGAGCCTCCTCTTTCTTAGCTTCTTCTTTTTTAGGAGCTTTTGCTTTTTTGCTAAATTCCTTCTTGATCTCCTCTATATCCACATTTTTGATAGTGGGTACGCTATTCAGGCGCTTAATAGTATTAACTCTATTCTTAGCTCTTGAAACGTTTCTTCTTCCTTTTCTTTCTAGTCTTGTAACGGCCATTGTTTGATCATTTCTTTATAACGAGGTGCAAATTTAGAGTATTCGTTAGTTTTGTCCAAAATTTGTTTCATGGCAATATCGAAACCATCAATACCTAAAGGCACACGTGATTTTGGACCGGAAGAATCCGCAAAAAGAACCTATATCACAGATACAATTAAGCGGAACTTCATCAAATATGGATTTAATCAGATTGAAACTCCTGCAATGGAGCAGTTATCAGTTCTCACAGGCAAATACGGAGATGAAGGAGATCAGCTGTTGTTCAAAATCCTGAACACAGGGGATTATCTCAAAAAAAGCTCTCAGCAGGACTATGAACAAGGAAGCCAGCACCTCTTGAATCTTATTTCTGAAAAAGGACTCAGGTACGACCTTACCGTCCCGTTTGCCCGGTTTGTTGTCCAAAACCAACACAACATTTCATTTCCGTTTAAGCGCTTCCAGATACAGCCCGTATGGAGGGCAGATCGTCCTCAAAAAGGAAGGTATCGTGAGTTTTATCAGTGCGATGCTGATATCATAGGTTCTGACAGCCTGTGGAATGAGGCGGAGCTGACGATGCTTATTCACGATGTGTTCAACGACTTGAAATACAATGGCTTTGAACTAAAGATCAATCACCGGGAGATCCTCATGGAACTCGCCAGATATGTGGATCTGACAGGTCAGGAAATGCCATTTTGCGTGACTATCGATAAGCTTGACAAGATCGGCTCTGAAAAGGTAACCGATGAGCTTATTAATATGGGTGCAGACAGTCACAAACTGAAAACCGTCCTAGCATTATTTGAAGAAGATGCCGGCAACCAGGTGAAGCTCCAGTCAATTGAGCAAATTATCGGGTTAAACAGGGGAATCACTGAACTCAATGATTATTTCAAATACCTGACTGAAGCAAACAAAAAAGAACTGAAAGTGTCTTTGGATTTCAGCCTTGCCAGAGGGCTCTCCTATTATACCGGGATGATCTTTGAGGTAAAAGCCACCGATGTAAAAATAGGCAGCATTACCGGAGGTGGTCGATATGATAATCTCACCGGAGTGTTTGGTTTGGAGGGTATTTCAGGTGTTGGTATATCTTTTGGGCTGGACCGCATCTACGATGTACTGGAAGAAAAGGGATTGTTCCCTCCAAGCGTCGGTTCCAGTACCTCGGTACTCATTGCACACTTTGGCGAAGACTGTTTCTTTCATGGAATTGGGATACTTTCGCAATTGCGTGAAAATGGGATCAATGCTGAACTATTCCCCGACAATGTGAAGATTAAAAAACAGTTTAATTATGCGGATAAGCTCCAAATTCCTTTTGTAATAGTCATCGGAGATGATGAAATTGCTAAAAAAGAGTACACTTTAAAAAATATGAAAACCGGTGAGCAGGAATTGCTTAGCATGGGAGATATAATTAAACAGCTAAGCAAGGACTAATTTCCACTTTATTTCGTTGTACTTCCACTGAAGGATTTGAAGAGGTTTCTGATCATATGGTTATGCTCCATCACCTGGGCTCATGCTCAGCATGTGAGTCCGCTGGGGAGGTTTTCGCTACCCTATGAAAAGGCTTGTGCTCCCGTAACAATATCAGTTACTTATGAAGATAATTTTGGTAATATACCTCGCACGTACATTTATGAAGATGGTCTCATAGATGTAACAGACACATTCTACACATACACTGATCCCGGGGTATATGAGATCGTTCAGATTACCGGAGCCAACGTGCCCGTAAAAACTGACACACTGGTTTTTGAAGTGGTAGCTCCTCAAACCCCGCGATTTGACCTGTTCAAGTGTTCCTCCTCAGAGGTGCGAATTGATATCACAGACACCTATTACGACTCGTACATTGTAAAATGGACTAACTCAGACTCTGTAGTTGTAACAGCCAATGCCCCTCCCCCCACCCATGATTATGGAAGCAGCTCCGGTAGTGTTCAGGTGATTGGCAGGTTTAACAATGCCTACCCCAATTGCTCAGATGCATTCAGAGCATTCACATTGACTGAACCTGTAGATGCTACACTGATTTCTGCCAACATCTCAGAAGGTTGCGAGAATGAATTCTTTTTAAACCTGACCACAAACACCGACTCACTCACTTTATACCGGATCTCGGTATCTCAAAATGGCAACTACACCTCCATATTTGAAGGTAAAATAGTCTCCGGACAAAACAGCTATCAGCTGAACTTCGATCCTGGTCAGCCTAATTACTGCATCCGGATCGATAAATTAAATGCCTGTGACGAATCTGTAACTCAGGGAGCTGAATCCTGCTACATGCTTGATAATGCCTCCCTCCGGCCTTTATCAAATACTTATGCCAGTTATTCCGGAGGCGACATATATGTAAACACAGGCTCTACCACCAGCAGCCAAATCAGTGTGTTCAGGAAGTATGGAGACACCGGATCGTATGGTTTTCTCAATTATATCCAAAACAGTTTTGCTGATCAGGTAGGAAGTCATTTCAGGAAATATACATACAAACTTACTCAGATGGATACCTGCGGAACCATCATTGACTCTGCTATAGTGGCTGCTCCATACCTGAAAATCACAAATAAAATAAGACACACGAACGAAATCGAACTAAGTATCACTGAGCCCTTAAATCAACTAACCTCCGGTTATGAACAAACACTTATCATTTACAATAGTGATAGCTCAGCAGCTACGGAAATCCCTTTTGAAACTAACTTCATCCTTCCAGCGCAGATAGGAGATCAGCTAAACCTGGTTGCCCGGTACTATTACCCTACTGATAATGTATCCGTCTTTTCGAACACAGTATCTACTTCCTACGAATTTATCGTTTACATCCCTGATGCGTTTACTCCTGATGCTGACGGATTAAATGACGAGCTGGAGCTTTTTGGCTTACCAACAAACACCTTTGAATTAAGCGTATACAACCGATGGGGAGAGCTTATCCATCAAAATTCGGATGAAAATCCTGCCTGGGATGGCAGAGTAGGAGAAAAAACAGCTCCTGAAGGAACTTACCGCTACAAATTGGTTTTCACACTTGCAGACGGAAAACTTAAAACACAAGTTGGTACCTTTGTCTTGTTAAAAAAATAACGCGCAGAGATATGTTCGATATGATGAAAATGATGGGCAAACTGAAAGAGGTTCAGGAAAAGATGAAAGAAGCCCAGGGAGAACTAAAAAACGTGACGGCAACTTCCGAGTCTGGTGCAGGAATGGTAAAAGCTACAGTCAATGGAAATAAGGAGATCGTTTCCCTGGATATAGACCCGTCTATTATAAATGATGAAGACCAGGAAATGATGCGCGACCTGATCATCGCTGCAGTAAATAAAGCCATGGCAGAAGTAGATGCTCAGGCTAAGGAACATATGAAAAAAGCCACTGAAGGACTAGTTCCAAACATTCCGGGCTTTGACCTTAACAACATGGTTTAAATGCCCAAAACAGCGGTTGTAATCCTCAATTATAACGGGCAGCTTCACCTTTCCCAGTTTTTGCCGGTTTTAATAAAAAATACACCAGGTGCTGAAATCGTCGTTGCAGATAATAAATCAACCGATGACTCTCTGAAATATTTATCTGCCCTGAGTGGGGTGAAAATCCTCGAACTGGATGAAAATTTTGGATACGCAGGAGGATATAATGAAGCATTAAAGCAAATAAAAGCTGATAACTATGCCTTGGTTAATTCTGACATAGAAGTAACGCCTGGCTGGCTGGACCCTCTGGAAAAAGAACTGGAAAAGAAAGAAGTAGTGGCTGTACAGCCAAAAATACTCAGTTACCACCAGAAGAACATGTTTGAATATGCGGGAGCGGCTGGTGGATTTCTTGATAAGCTGGGCTACCCATACTGTAGAGGCAGAATATTTAATACACTTGAAAAGGATGAGGGACAGTATGATGATAACTGCGAAGTTTTTTGGGCCTCGGGTGCCTGTTTCATAATCAAAGCTGAAACTTTCCACAGGCATGGTGGCTTTGATAGTGACTTTTTTGCCCATATGGAGGAAATAGACCTTTGCTGGCGTATTAAAAGCACTGGGGGGAGGATAAGATACACTGCAGACTCAGTAGTTTATCATGTAGGTGGCGGCACCTTAAGCAAATCAAACCCTAAAAAGACTTACCTTAATTTCAGAAACGGGATCAGCTTACTGATTAAGAATATGCCTCTACCCCATCTGGTGGTCAAGCTTCCCTTTAGAATGGTACTGGACATTGCAGCGGGTATTAAGTTTTGGGTGGACAACAAAAACTTCAATCACCTGAAGGCCGTGCTCAAAGCACACCGTGACTCCTTAAAATCTATGAGAAAAAATTACAAAAAAAGGCGGAAAACCTCACTCCCTGATGGAAAAGGGTCAATCGCCCGGGACTATTTTATTCTTAAAAAGAAGCGTTACTCAGATCTTTAGTAGTACCAAATAGAATTGTCTCTCCGTCGGAGCATTTTACGAAAATTCATCACAAATGCCAGCGCTAAATAGATAATTACAGGAGATCCGAACGTCAGAAAAGAAGAATAAATAAAGAAAAGCCGGATGCTTGAGGTTGGTATTCTCAGCTTTTCACCAAGCCTTGTACAAACACCAAAAGCATATTTCTCAAAAAATTCCTGCATAATCTTTAAATTTTACACTCCAAAGATAACAAATTGAGGGCTAATTTGTTAAGAAACCATTGCGAAAGAAAACATTATTTTCCGTAATATTGTATCAATATAACTGGAATTTTGACCATTATTGCATTTGAAAATTCAAAAAAAATGATCCACATGAGAAAACTTAACCTTGCTATAGCTACGCTTGTTGCAGCGGCGATCTTTTCAGGTTGTGCGCTGAGCAAAATGATTAAGCTTGCAGCAGACCAAGATCTACAGGTAAATCCAAATCCACTTGAAGTACACGGTGGAGAAGTTCCGTTTGACATGTCAGTGGTTTTGCCACCGAAAATGCTTCCATCCGGAAAAGTTTACACGATCAATACCATTTATCAGTATGGTGATCAGGAAGTACAGGTAGGATCTATCGAATTTAAAGCCGAAGACTTCCCTAACAGCAGCTCATCGACTTCCAGGAAAAGTGAAAGCTTTTCTTTTCCTTATCAGGAAGGCATGAATCCTGGTACACTATATGTAGAAGGAGTAGCTTCTGACCCGAGATCAGGTAAGTCAAAGACTTCACCCAGGATGGCTGTAGCTGAAGGACTGGGAATGACCAGCGCATTTGCCAAGCCGGTAACCTTCAGCACATATGCTGATCACGGATATAACGATAAGGAAGAGCTTACACCTACTAAGATTGATTTTTACTTCCCACAGGGAGTTTCTAAGCTAAGACCTACTCTTTCCATTGACGGTACGTCCAACCGGACTAAGAGTAACAATCTTGCAGCTTTCGTTGCTGAGAAAAACGTAACACGATCTGTATCCATCACTGGTACTCACTCACCAGAAGGACCTGAGCGTGTAAACAGCAACCTTGCTAAGGATCGTGCTAAAGAGATCGAATCGTTCTACAGAAAGCAAATGGGCCGATACGATTACAAAGGCATGGCTGATTCTATCAAATTCATCCTTAAGCCTGTAGTAGAAGACTGGGGCTCGCTGAAAGCTGCTCTTAGCTCTTACACTGGTATCAATGATGCTCAGAAAAAGCAAGTAACTGATGTCATCAACGGAACGGGTTCATTTGAAGAAAAAGAGGATGAGCTTCAAAAGCTACCTTTCTACAATAAACTTCTTAACGAGGTTTATCCAGGATTGCGTACTGCTCAGACTGAGATCCTTACCGTAAAAAACAAAAAATCAAACGCATCCATAGCAGTGATTTCTAAGCAAATAGTAAATGGTGATGCTCCGGCTGACACCCTTTCTACTGCTGAGTTGATGTTCTCTGCTACACTCACTCCTTCTCTTGACGAGAAAGAAGCTATTTATAAAGTAGCTACTAAAACAGGAATGTGGCAGGCACATAACAACCTTGCAGCAGTTTATCTTGCAAAAGCTGCACAGGCTGAAGGAGGAGACAAAACTCAACTTATTCAGGATGCGCTTACTCAGTTGGAGATTGCTGCAAACAAAGGCAACTCAGCAATTGTACAAGCTAACATGGCTTCAGCGTACATCATGCAGGGTGACCTGGCAAAAGCTTCCAGCACACTTGATGAGGCTGAAAACGCTGAAAACTTCAATGCCGCACGAGGAAACGTAAACGGCATGCAAGGTGGCGTGCAGCTTATGAGCGGTGACTATGAAGAAGCTAAAGCTTCCTTCGTATCTTCTTCTAAAAGTGAAGTAGTGACTTTCGATAGCGGACTTGCTTCTTTGCTAAACGGAGATTACGACGAAGCTAAAAACACGCTTAGTGAAGTAACCTCAAGCGAATCTCTTGGCGCTGAGGCAAGCTACCTCATCGCTGTTGCTTCAGCCAGACAAAATAATGCCAGCGATGTAGCTCAAAGCCTGAAAAATGCTATTCAAAAAGATCCTTCTCTAAAAGAAAGAGCACTTAGCGATCTTGAGTTTACAAACTACGCTGACGCAGTTGCTGAAGCAGTGAAATAAGCATTAACAAATTAATTCATAAAAAGCTCCCCATTTTGGGGAGCTTTTTTTATTTATATCAAGCTTATCTTTTAATTTAGCAGGGTTTTTGGCTCTGCCAGATTATTTGATCTAAATACAAAAAATATATCATGCGAGAAATACAATTCAGACAGGCGTTAGGTGAAGCAATGAGCGAAGAAATGCGCCGAGATGAAAAAGTCTTTTTAATGGGGGAAGAAGTTGCGGAATACAACGGCGCTTACAAAGTGAGCCAGGGCATGCTTGATGAGTTTGGACCCGATCGCGTGATAGATACTCCCATTGCTGAGCTGGGATTTGGGGGACTGGGTGTAGGTGCTGCAATGAATGGTTTGAGACCAATCATAGAGTTTATGACTTTCAACTTTTCTTTAGTTGCAATAGACCAGATCATCAATGGCGCTGCTAAAATGATGTCAATGTCCGGAGGACAATTCAATGTGCCTATCGTATTCAGAGGCCCTACCGGAAACGCCGGACAATTGAGTTCTCAGCACTCTCAGAACTTTGAAAACTGGTTTGCTAATACGCCAGGACTAAAAGTGGTGGTGCCTTCTAACCCGTATGATGCAAAAGGTTTGCTCAAATCCTCTATACGAGATAATGATCCCGTTATTTTTATGGAATCTGAACTTATGTATGGAGATAAAGGTGAAGTACCGGAAGAAGAATATCTAATACCTATAGGTGAAGCTAAAATAGTACAGGAAGGATCAGACGTCACTGTGGTCTCTTTCGGTAAAATACTGAAGGTCGCTCAGGAAGCTGCTGACGAAATGAGTAAAGAAGGTGTGAGCGTAGAGCTGATAGACCTGAGAACTGTACGACCTATTGATTATAACACGGTCGTGGAATCTGTTAAAAAGACTAACAGGCTGGTCATTGTAGAAGAAGCATGGCCACTGTCTTCTATAGCAACGGAAATTACTCATCATGTTCAGAGGCATGCATTTGACTTTTTGGATGCCCCTATACATAAAATAAATAACAGAGACCTCCCGCTGCCTTATGCCCCTACTCTGATTGAAGAGGTACTCCCTAATACTAAGAGAACTATAGAGGCAATCAATGCTGTGATGTACAGGTAATATACTTTTAGGATAGAGAATTTTCAATATCAGAGCCCGCATGAACAGCGGGCTTTTTTAATACTCCGATTTGTGACATTATAAAAAGTCCCTTTACTTTTATAAGCTTGTGGTCCATTTTTACTGAGTATTCTAATTTATTGATGATGATGAAAGCTGCTATCTGCACAAAATATGGCCCACCTGAAGTCTTGCAAGTCAAAGAAGTAGAGACACCTGTCCCGGCACCAGACGAGTTGTTGGTAAAGGTAAAAGCAGCCACGGTAAACCGGACCGATTGTGGGATACTTACAGCCAGTCCGTTTATCATTAGATTATTCACAGGAGTTATTAAGCCTTCCAGGTCGATTCCAGGAACAGATTTTGCCGGGATTGTAGAACAAACAGGCGAAAATGTCAAGGACTTTCAAGCAGGAGATTATGTGTTTGGATTTGATGATAGAGGTGTAAGCTCTCATGCAGAATACCTTACTATTTCCGCAAGTAAGGCTATTACCAAAATTCCTGACGGAATCACTTGCGACCAGGCTGCAGCAAGCATAGAAGGGGCACATTATGCTTATAATTTTATCAATAAGATCAAACTTAACAACAATGACAAAGTGCTGGTGAATGGTGCTACCGGTGCAATCGGTTCTGCTGCAGTCCAACTGCTAAAACATTACGGAGCTAATGTCACTGCAACCAGTGCCCGTGAGAACATAGAGCTGATAAAATCTATCGGAGCTGACGAAGTGATCGACTATGAGCATACTGACTTCACAAAAACTGATGACCAGTACGATTTCATATTGGATGCTGTCGGCAAAAGTTCTTTTAGAAAATGTAAAGGTATTTTAAAACCAAAGGGGGTGTACATCTCTTCCGAGTTAGGGAAGAATTCGGAAAATTTATTTTTGGCGCTAATTACATCCTTTTCCGGAAAGCAAAGAGTCATTTTCCCAATCCCATCAGCCATAAAGGTCAGCCTTAACCTCGTGGAAAAACTACTGACAGCAGGGGAATTTAAACCATTAATTGACCGGTCTTTTCCCCTTGAGGAAATAGTGGCAGCATTTACCTATGTAATTGCCGGCAAAAAGACCGGTAATGTAATTCTCAAAATGTGAAATTACCTGCCCATCATGTTCGAAAGGGCCTTTGCACCCCCCATCTTATTCATGGTCTTCATCATTTTCCGCATCTGCTCAAATTGTTTAAGCAACTGGTTAACCTGATTTACTGAAGTACCACTCCCCTTTGCAATACGCTGTTTTCTGCTGCCATTGATGACACTGGGGTTTTCACGTTCTTTTGGGGTCATGGATTTAATGATTGCCTCAATTGGCTTGAGTGAATCATCGTCTATATCAATATCCTTTACGGCCTTTCCTACCCCAGGGATCATACCCAGCAAATCTTTGATATTACCCATCTTTTTGATTTGCTCCATCTGGCTTAGGAAGTCATCAAAACCAAACTGATTCTTCTTGATCTTTTTATTGATCCGGCGTGCTTCTTCCTGATCGAAGTTTTGTTGAGCTTTTTCAACAAGACTAAGCACGTCACCCATGCCCAAAATCCGCTTAGCCATCCTGTCCGGATAAAACAGATCTATGGCATCCATTTTCTCTCCGGTACTGATGTACTTAATCGGCTTATTTACTTCCTTTCTGATGGATAAGGCGGCTCCACCTCGTGTATCACCATCCAGCTTTGTAAGGACCACCCCATCAAAGTCCAGACGCTCATTGAAAGTAGCGGCAGTATTCACGGCATCCTGCCCGGTCATTGAATCCACCACAAAAAGCGTCTCAGCCGGGTTGATCTCTTTCTTAATAGAGGAAATCTCCTCCATCATTTGTTCATCTACAGCAAGCCGACCTGCAGTATCTATAACTACTGATTTCTTGCCATGCTCTTTGGCATATTTGATAGCGTTCTTAGCAATTTTTACCGGATTCTTTTCGTCAGGTTCGGTATAAACCTCCACTCCTATCTGCTCACCCAAAACTTTAAGCTGATCAATCGCTGCTGGACGATACACATCGCACGCTACCAGAAGGACCGTCCTGCCCTGCTTATTAAACTGGTTTGCCAGTTTTCCGCTGAAAGTTGTTTTACCCGATCCCTGCAGTCCGGAGATCAAAATGGTGTTTGGGTTTCCTGTAAGATCAAGAGGTACATTGTGCTCACCCATCAGTATGGTCAACTCCTCCGCCACGATCTTGGTAAGCAATTGACCAGGAGAAACAGCAATAAGAACGTCCCTACCGAGTGCTTTTTCCTTGATAGAATCAGTGACTTCCTTGGCCACCTTGTAGTTCACATCGGCATCAATAAGCGCCCTTCTGATCTCTTTCACCGTAGAGGCTACGTTTACCTCTGAGATGCTTCCCTGCCCCTTCAGGGTTTTAAAAGCCTGGTCTAATTTATGACTAAGATTATCAAACATATCACATTCCTTTTAATCATTGCAAAACTAATAAACATCCATTTACTGTAACCTATTTTATCCAATTCAGTATTATACTATAAATAAGTACCTTGTAATACCTAATATCATATGAAATGAGCATGATGCTCAACCCAATTATTGAGCAACACCAACCTGCCTGCAGTAGCCACTTTCGGCAAAGGCAGGCCGGGTATGATCAAAATTGGAGGCAAACCGCTGATTTCACCAATTTTAAACACATGAAATGAGCATGATGCTCAACCCAAATATTGAGAACACCAACCGGGTATGATCAAAATTGGGTGGCAAACCGCTGATTTCACCAATTTTAAACACATGAAACAGTTTTATATCCTGGCAGTAGTTTTCCTGAGCATAGCTTTTACGAGCCAAACCTATGCACAGCAAAAAGTAACAGAGAAGAAGATTTTAGGCACCTGGAAAATGGTGATTGATATAGACGAGGAGTTAGATGAGGCTGAAAGAGAGGCAGAAGAAGATAGTTTCCTGGGAAAAATCACTTTAAAATGGGTTTCCGGCCTTGTAAGCGGCATCATGGACGAAATTGAAATCTACATGGAATTTCGGCCCAAGGGAGAGCTTAAAGTGGTTGTGGAAGCCTTTGGAGAACGAGAAGTTGAGTACTCCTCCTGGTACATCGACGATAAAGGTCGCCTCTTTTTGGAAGACACAGATTCATTTTCTTCTGATGATGAAGATTACTGGATGATGGATGACGGCATTTTAATGAGCTATGAGAACAATTCTTACAATGACAGGCGGGAAAATGTTTACATGGTTCGGATTGATTAACCCCTAAAAATACCCTATTTGGGGTATTGTATTTCTGAAATATCCTGAATTACTTTGCAATGAATAAAAGGCAATAAATAATTTATTACTAAATTCGCAAAGAAATTCAGGATACCTTATGAAAAGCAAAAGGATAATTCGTTTGATTTTTTCGGTAAGCGCTTACCTGATCTTAATGTCCTTCTTTGGATGTGAAGAGGATACAAACGTAAAAAACCTAGTGGACCTCCAAAACAACATTGTATCCACCCTTACCTTCACCATCAGGTAAATTCTACTTTTCCAGAATCTTCTTCAGATCAGCGGGTGAGTACTTCACAGATTTGAGCGTTTTATTGTCCTCCTTCCTGTAGACCAGGTATTTTCCATCCTCCTTCACATAATAAGCCGGGGTATTTCTTTCATTTTCATAATAAGCCACAGTCTCCTTTGCTTCTTCTTCCGTATCACAGGCTTTGCTCATATTGGATCTTTGTACTTCATCAAACAGCTCAACAAACTTTTCGCCCAGACCAAACTCCAATACAGCTCCTGACAATACATACTGAATGTCACAAAGTGCGTCTGCTACCTCTACCAGGTCTTTATCTTCAATAGCTTGCTGAAGCTCTTTTAACTCCTCGGCAATCAAAGACACTCTGAGCTCACATCGATCCTGCGAAGGAATTTGCGGGGTACTCAGAATCGGGTGTTTAAATGTTTTATGAAATTGAGCTACTTGATTTAAAGAATCGATTTTTTCCATTTTCTAGTGTTTCTTTTCAGTATTTGAAGCTTCTTTTTTTATAGCTTGTATCAGGAAATATATGAATCCACCTACTATAAAAGATAAAATAAGGACCATGCTAATAATCGCAGATAAACTCATATGCTATTTGCAAAATTTATTGAATAAAAACTTATTGATCAGTATCCCCATCAGGACCACAGTACCCCACTGAGTAACTATCGTTGCGTTGCTGTAAACATCTATCCAGTTCCATGCTCCATCCTTTGTAAACCAGGGCTCATCACTGTAACCTTGCGCCATCCACCAGTATATAAGTACTCCCCCCATGACAAGGTTGATATAAATTGAATACCTGAAGTAAGCGTTATTCACTTTAAAGTCTGAATCCTCGTCTATCAGTTCTCTTTTGAACTTCATCGGATTATATTTTGCAGCAGCAAAAGCTATAAAAAATCCGCTGAGTATGAGACCCAACCCCCAGACCCAGTCCTGGTTTGTGAAATAATCCAGTGACCAGGCGGACGGAAACCCAAAGATGATGAAAAAAACAGCCAGTAGTAAATAAATCAACTTTGGACTTAACCCCGCAGTAATGAGGTTGCTCCGGAAAAGCTCCAACATAGGTAAAAAAGAACTGAAAGCTGCCAGCGTCAGTGCAAGAAAGAAAACCACAGACATGGTCTCGCCTCCGGGTATGGTAGCAAATAACTTGGGAATTATGGTAAAAGTAAGCGCCTGACTTCCGGCCTGCAGGTGCCCGATAGCCTCACTCTCTGAAGCAGCTAACGCAAAAACAGCAGGAAGAATGGCAATCCCTGCCAGCAAGGAAGCTGTGTTATTTCCAAATGCCCCAATAAACGTATTAAGTGTAACGTCTTCTTTGGTACGCGAATAAGATGATATGGTGATCATAAGCCCCCAGCCGGCCCCTGTTGACCAGGCAGATTGTGATAGCGCCTCTATCCAGATCGTAGGATTTTTAAACAATGCAAAATCAATGGAAAACATATAGTCCAGCCCTCTCACACCATTATCCATAGTCAGTGCCGAAATTGCTACCACAACCAAAAGAATGAAAAGCGTGGGAATGAGTACCCGGTTGACCTTTTCCAATCCTCCGCTAACTCCTTTGCTGATCACATATATCCCCAGAAAAACTACCAATACGTAGAGAACGACAGTAATAATACTCTCATTGGACAAGACGGTCCATTGCTCCTGCAGAAAGTCTGGGTTAGTGCTCAACACCTCTGTGAGAGAGATACCATCTATGACTTTCCGGTAAAGATTAAATACGGAGATTCCGAGATACTCCAATGACCATGCTGTTACTACCGAATAGTAAAAAGCGATCCCAAGCGTACATAGAGTAATGAAAAAACCCATCCAGGCATATTTCGGCCCTACTACCTTGCCATAGGAACCTATTACGCCACTTTTGAATCGTTTCCCTATGGAAAACTCAGCCAGCAAAAGCGGGATAGACCAGATCAGAAGAAACAGTATCCACAGAACTATGAATGTACCTCCATACTGACCGGCAAGCCGTGGAAACCTCCAGAGATTGCCAGCGCCAATAGCCATTCCGAGTGAGGCCAGAATAATGCCCCACCTGTTACTAAACTCCTGTCCTTTACTCATACAAGCTGACTAAGATTTTTTGCTTATACCTAAAACTGAGCGGTATAGATAGATCAGAATTAGTATAAGTAAACCGAGCCCCAGCAGGCTTCCGCCAACAGGCTCCTTACTGATGGCTACATCCAGTCCCATAGTGGCCAGTAACGCGATCAGGATTCCCATTAAAGCTTCTCCGGTTATAAGCCCTGATGCGATCAACAAACCACCATTAGAAGCTTTCTCAGACTTTTCTGGGGAGATGGATCTTTTCTTAAATGAGCGGCTCAGCATCCAGGCAATCACACCCCCTACAAAAATGGAAGAGTCAAGTTCAAAGGGGAGATAAAGTCCAACCGCCACAGCTAAAACCGGCATCCGGAAGTTAGAGCCAATTTTCTTTAAATACTGGTCAATGATAATGATAACTACACCCAGAGATGCTCCTATCGATATAATGGTCCAGGGCAGTTCTCCTCCGAATATTCCGGAAGCCACACTCATCATCAAAGTAGCCTGAGGTGCAGTCAGGGGATCAGGGTGATCAGGAGTAGGACTTCCTATTCCTTTGGAAGCTAATAACAGATTTAAAACCGGAGCAATAAGCAGTGCACCTGCAAAAACCCCGATCATCTGCATAATCTGTTGATTCCGGGGTGTCGCCCCCAAAATATGCCCTGCCTTAAGGTCCTGCATGTTGTCACCGGCTATTGCTGCAGCACAACACACCACTGCACCAACAAGAATAGCTCCCGCAGCGCCTCTTGCAGGATCTGAGGAGCCCATCAGCAGCAATAATAAAAGTGACGTAGAGAGAATTGTAGCTATGGTAACTCCTGAAATCGGATTATTGGAGCTACCCACCAGTCCTGCCATATAACCGGCAACTGCAGAAAACAAAAAGCCGGCCAGCACCATAACCAAAGCCATGAATAGCGTAATGGGTACATCCTCTATGATAGACAGGTAAATGAAAAATATTGGTACGATTAACACACCAATCCCCAAAAGAACCCATGACATGGGTGTATCCAGCTCGGTCCTGAGCGTCTCAGAGACTTTCTGCGCACCTGCCCTGAAGGCTTTCATACCGGATGAGAATGCAGTAACCAATGCACTTTTAAGGCTTATTAGCGCCCACAGTCCCCCAACAACCATGGCACCCACTCCGAGGTAACGCATGCGTTGACTCCATATGGCTCCTCCAATATTATCTGCATTGATATCAGCTACGCTATCAAAACTACCTAAAGCCACCAGCTCTGCGGCAACAGCATCAAAACCATTCACTCCAATATAAGTAGGGATACCAATCCACCAGGTAATAACGCCTCCCATAAAGACAAGGATGGCAATGTTAAGCCCTACAATATACCCCACAGCAACCAACGCCGGAGATAAATTCAGGCTGAAATAGAAATAAGCTTTTTGATTGATCAATGCCGCTTTCTCAAATACACCTCTCCAGAGGTTAAGCGCTTCACTTCCAAACTTAAAAACACCACCTATCAAACTTCCATAGATAAGGTATTTGACGGATTGCCCTCCTTTTTCCCCTGATTTGAGAACCTCAGCAGTCGCCACACCTTCAGGAAACATAAGTTTCTCCTTTACGATCAGGGCATTCCTCAGTGGGATGGTGAACATAACACCCAGAACACCACCGCAAATGGCAATTAAAGTGGTTTCCATGTAATTAAACTCCTGCCAATAGCCCATAATAACCAATGCAGGAATGGTAAATATCACTCCGGCCGCCAGTGACTCCCCCGCTGATGCAGCAGTTTGGACCATATTATTTTCAAGGATATTGGCATTTTTAAAAATCTTGAGAATGGCCATGGATATGACTGCCGCCGGAATAGAAGCCGAAACAGTAAGGCCTGAAAATAATCCAAAATAAGCATTGGCTGCTCCTAAGACTACTGACAAAACTGCTCCCAGGATGATGGAGCGAAAGGTTAATTCATTGAGCTTGGTCTCGGGGCTAATATAGGGTTGACTCATAGGTCTAGGGTTTGATGTTTAAATTGATTGCCGACAAAAATGGAAATTTAAGTTCCAAAAAGCAAAACCTTGCCTTCTTACCAACCTCAGTTCGATATAATAAAAAAAGACAGCCACTTCCGGCTGCCTCCTTTCAATATTTTATATTTCTGCTCTTTTAGTTGGTATATACCTGATCACCACTAGTTGAATTGCCGCTAAACCGGATCTTCCCTCGCTTCAGAATGAGTCGATCTTCACCGTCTATTGACCCCACCTCCAGATCACCGGAAGTCGCATCCAGGTCAAAACCAATTTCCTCCAGATCATTTATAAACTCTAAATAAATATCTCCGGACGTAGAACGAGCATCCGAATCAGCAGTGAGAAGTATGTTTTCCCCCTCAATATTCCCGGAAGTAGTTCCGAGAGAAACACTTCCCTCAACATCTCTCAGCTCCATATCCCCGCTGGTTGCACGGGCTGTTAAATTACCTTTCACCCCTATAATGTCTATATCACCAGAAGTAGCTCGTGTTTCCAGGTTTCCTATGATGTCTCTAAACTCCTGATCACCACTCGTAGACTGGAATACTACGTTTCCGGTGACACCATCAATCACCGCATCTCCGGAAGTACTTCGTGAACCAAGCCTCCCTGTCAAATCCTTCAGGTAGATATCCCCACTGGTAGTTTCTACTTTAAAGCCATCAGCTGAAAGTCCATCTACTCGAACGTCTCCGGAAGTATTATCGATTGACAATATTGTTCCATCCGGAATGGTAATGTCAAACCGGGCTTTTTTAATGTTTTGCCATCCAAAGTTAAAATCCTTTTTCCGCTCCACTTTGAAAATGACCTCACTGCCTCGCTTCATGGAAGCTATCAGGAAATCATCTTTATCCCCATTGCCTTCTATCACTCCATCAAAAACAACTTTGTCACCTTTTGTGACATAAACATCGCAAAAAGAACCTACTACAGACACCTCAGTAATGTTTTCAGACTCAAAGTGATGCTCGGCGAGAATGTTTTGGCCTGATACGGACAGAGTGAGCGTAATCAAAAAAATGGTCAGGTAAAGTTTCATAATCTTTTTATTTAAAAGATGAACTTTCTGACCTCAAGGTTGCATCTAACCTATTTTATTTTTTGACAGTTCTGCCAAAAGTCTGAGTCCTTCTTTCAGATACGGATCCTCTGACAGCTTTTTACCTATCTCTTCATCAGTAATTATCTCACTTCCACTCAGGGTTGTTGAGAGATCCGACTCAGTTTCCTCTTCTTTTTGCTGAAGGGCTTTTCGTTCTTCCAGGTTAAGCGAAACAGTAGTCTCACGTCTCAATTCTTTAACTCGCTCAATGTCTGCCACAAGCTTCTTCAGATCCTTATCTGACTCCAGGTGATCTGTATATAGTCTCCGTAGCTGTTTGAGCAGTTCAGGAGAAATATCATCTGTTGGCTTAAATGAAGCAGAGCTGATCTCATCCCATGGTAGCGCGTTTGGCCGACCACTCTCCCCAAAGGCCTCATCCTCGTAAGGCGATGGAAATGAAATATCCGGGGAAACGCCTATTTTCTGAGTACTGCTGCCCGTAGCCCGGTAAAATTTAGCCAGGGTCATTTTTAGCTGACCGAGCTCCACGTCATCCTGCCGCATATACCTTCCTATATCAATCAGGTTCTGGACAGTACCTTTTCCAAAGGTGTTTTCGCCAACTATTATACCCCTGTTATAGTCCTGTATAGCCCCTGAAAAGATCTCTGATGCCGAAGCGCTGTACCTGTTTGTCAATACCGCAAGTGGCCCGTCATAAAGTACTTCTCCCCGATCTTCATCACGAAGCACGTCTACTGATTCATCAGTATTTCGAACCTGAACCACCGGCCCCTGAGGAATAAACAATCCCGTAAGTTCAATGGCTTCCTGCAACGACCCTCCTCCATTGTACCTCAGGTCAACTAAAAGACCATCGATCCCTTTTATCTTGAGGTCAGCTATCAGCTTCTTCACATCCCGGGTTGTACTCTTATAGTCTTTTACACCTTTATTCATCTCATCAAAGTCTATGTAAAAGCTGGGAACTGTGATCACTCCTAACCGATACGTTTGATTGCCTTCCGTCAATGGAATAACCTCTGCTTTAGCAGCAGCTTCTTCCAGTTTGATCTTATCCCTTACGAGCCGGAGGGTGTCAGGAAGTGCACTGATATCTTCATCATGCTTCAGGAGCTGAAGTCGTACAACCGACCCTTTTGGGCCACGGATCTTTTGGACTACATCGTCTAACCGCCAGCCGATAACATCAACAAACTCTCCATCATCTCCCTGAGCTACACCTATGATCTTATCATCCTTTTGAAGGCCTTTGCTTTTATAGGCTGGTCCACCCGGAATGATATCAGCCACTTTGGTATAATCAAGCTGCTGAGTAAGTCGGGCTCCAATTCCTTCAAGGGAAAGGCTCATATCAATTTGAAAGTTCTCCTTTGCGATCGGAGAAAAATAATCCGTATGGGGATCATATGCACTCGTAAATGCATTCATGTAGGCCTGATAAACATCTTCACTATTATATTGATAGATTGCCTTTTCCACTCGTTTATAGCGCTTTTTCAGCGCATCGGCAATGTCAGGCCATTCCTTACCTGCAAGTTTGTAACTAAGTGCCTGATTTTTGATAATCTTATCCCAAACCTTATTTAGCTCCTGGGTAGTTTCCGGCCAGGGCAGGTTTTCTCGATCTGTCTCGAAATATTCTTTTTCTGAAAAATCCATTTCCTTTTCCAGAAGGTCATATACATAGCTTATTCGTTCGAGTGAGCGGGTTCTGTAGATACTGAAAAGTTCATAAGCAAACTTCAGATCTCCTTCCGGAAGGCTGTTATCCAGCTGGTATCGCAAGGATTCGAACTGTTCCACATCTTCCTTCAAAAAATAAGATTTATTTGGGTCCAGGGCGCTCATGTAGTTATCATAGACGACAGAGGATAATGAATCATTAAGATCAATTTTCCCATAATGATATCGATTAAGTAGATTTACTATTACAAAGGTTTCACTTGCATGTTCCGGCTTGGGGCTCAGAACTTTCAGAGAGTCCTGAACCTCCAGCTCCTCACTTATTACATATCCAACACCACCAAAACCATACGTGATAACCAGGGATCCTAAAATCAATAATAGCTTATTCATATATCGAGTATTCTTGTTAGCGTATAAAACGAAATCTTATCAAACTTGGTGCCTGAAATTTACAAGTGATGAATTCTTGGTGTAATTGGTATATTCCCAAAAATATTTCAGCCCTTCCGACAAGCTTACAAAAAGCTTAAATGTAAAACAGGAGATTAAACAGATTTCTAAAATATCAGAAATAATTCAATCAATTAATGAAACTAAATAACTTTTTAAAAGTTACAACAAAATAATTCGCCTAAAGTCCTCACAGACTCGACAGCCGTTTTCCGCTTAGCTATTTATTTTTAGCCGCTGAGACTTATATTAGCAAACAAAACTCTCGACACATGTCAGATTCATACAAAAAATTATTAGAAGGAAACCAGAAGTGGGTAGCAGATACCCTGAAACTCAAGCCTGAGTTTTTCAAAAATCTGTCCAAAGGGCAAAGTCCGGAGTTTCTCTGGATAGGATGTTCTGACAGTCGGGTACCCGCCACGGAAATCACCGACACGGTTCCAGGATCAATATTTGTTCACAGGAACATTGCCAATATGGTGGTTCATACTGACTCTAACCTGCTAAGTGTGGTTTTTTATGCTGTAAAGGTTTTGAAAGTAAGACACGTGATCGTATGTGGCCATTATGGGTGTGGCGGAGTGAAAGCAGCTATGGGTAATGAGGATCTGGGATATCTCAATAACTGGGTAACGCATATCAAAGATGTTTACCGACTGCATCAGGAAGAGCTTGATGGTATCAGCGATGAAGGTAAACGGTTTGACCGGTTTGTGGAGCGAAATGTTCAGCAACAGGTAAAAGACTTATCCAAGGTATCATTTATTCAGGAAGAATGGAGAAAAGGAGAATTTCCCTATATCCATGGATGGGTTTACAGCTTAAATGACGGCTTGATAAAAGACCAGGGGGTTACAATTAATTCCATTGACCAGCTTGAGAAACTTTATCAGTTTAAGTAATAGTGTTCTGTTAACGATATAATGTCTCAGGCAGACTGTAACACATTCTTTTCGCGCTGATCTTCGCTGATTCTCAATGTACTTCTGTGTTTGCGGGGACTGTTAATCATTTTTTCGTATTGCAATTACTCCAAAGATACTAGCCACAATATAATTGCAACCGAGCTGGTGGTTACAAAAATTCCATGTTATATTTCTTCACTAATAAATCTTGAATTTGGTATAGATCACCTCTATAAACAGCCCCCCAAGTAGAAAACACATGAATTTCATCATCTCTATAGGATAACCTTTGGAGGCTTTTCATAAAACATATCTGATAACTTTTCCTCTAATTCATTGAGCAATTCAGGTATTTTTTTCTGGTCTCTTACTTTCCAACTTTCATAAATGATATCATACTTATAATTTTTGTTAAGCCTATTGTCTTTTTTCTTAAAAGCAGAATAATACACTTTAATATCTGCATTAATAAAGCCATCCTCCTTTAACGTCTTATAAAAGCTGTAGCCTTCTACATCCGCTTTCGAATCCACCAAACAGTCCAAATTAATCTCTTTGGAAACAACTTCTGAGATATTTTGACCTTGAACTGTTAAGCTCATTCCTAGTATCACAATGACGCAGGATAATATTATTCTCATATCTAACCTTTTCATCAATCTAAATTTAGTCAATCACTAAGGTTCTATATCATGTCGATCTCTAATAGACCTTGACTACCTGAAAGATAAAAAAAGCGTAAAATTCTACTCATAGGTGGTTAAGCTAATTCCTATTCTACGACCGGAATGGGTTATTTTAAAAATCTTTTGACTTCATGATAAATAGAATCGATCTCACCTTTTTCACCGTTGAAATAGACTTTAAACTTTTGACCATTTTTGGGTTTTATCAATAACGCCGATGTAATTTCAAAACCATCCCCATAAACAATTTCAATATTTTCTATTTTGTCATAATAAGCGGACTTAACATAGCTTTCACTAGGCCTATCTTCATTTTGCCAGTGAAGAAGGCTTTTTCTCTGGTAGCGAAATGAGGAATAAAGCCCTGTCTCCTCACCAAGCTCCTTTCCATTGAATTTATATGGTGTCCTATGGGTGTTTGAATGCTCCTCAACAAAAGTCTCCCCAAAAGCAAAATATTCCAGATGCTGATAAACCTCTCCCGTAATATCCGTAATATAACTTGTACTTCCTAAATGATCAGGATGGTAATAAAACTGTAAATTCTCAGCTTCATTCCCCGTTCCCTTCACTTGTCACGGAGGGATCTTGCCGCTCTTGCCTGCAGTCAATATCGTACCATCCGGAGCAAGAAATTTTTGGTTTCGCACAATGCCATCAAATAGCTCCTGATGCTTGGTATTATAGTTGATTTTATCATTGCCTGCTTCTGTGGTCCCTAGCCATTACTATCAAAACCACCGCCCAGCTTACTAACAATGCCCTGGCTTTGTATATAATATTGTTTTACTTAATATCGAATGCACGGATTACAAATCCGAGCAGGAATCACTTCCCAAGATGATACTCAGAGGCTATAAAAAGCATACCACTTTCAATCTTAGTGTTATCCACTAAATACACTAATGCTATTTCATTTAAGTCTTTTCGCCAGATGAGAAATTCGCCTACTTCACTACTATATATAACTTTCGGATCACGAGTATCATTTATCTGGAGTAAAATTTCAACACTTTTCCCGTATTCATATCTAGGGACTGATATTAAAATAAAGTCGTGATATTCTCCTTGATAAACCAAATCATCATTAAGAAATAACTTCATATTATAACTAGCATCCAATTGAAATGGATTATTAAGTACGTTAAAAGCAATTGTATCTGTAAAATCTATGGTTTGATATGTTGATTCATCAATAAATGGTTTATTTATATCTGATGTTAACAAACTATCTTTCATATTAGGATTGTCCGTGCAGCCGCTTATCAATACAATAATCAATATATTTAATGATTCTCTCATTATCTTATAATCCTTACTGTGGTTGCTCTTACTTTTTTTCCATTTATCGATAAATAGCGACTACCAGAACCTTTATAGCCAGTAATCGGCATACTCACTGACCCCCC
Organism: Marinoscillum sp. HNIBRBA16962; assembly: GCF_057801515.1. Taxonomy (NCBI): domain Bacteria; kingdom Pseudomonadati; phylum Bacteroidota; class Cytophagia; order Cytophagales; family Reichenbachiellaceae; genus Marinoscillum; species Marinoscillum sp. HNIBRBA16962. The sequence goes on from NZ_CM173603.1 coordinate 3,604,489, forward strand.
TGTATTAAAACCGTTTAAAGCTCGATTCATCTTATTAAGGTATGATTCCCCTGAGTTAATCATTGAATAATCAGATTTACCCCAAAAACCCATTACACTCGAGTTGGTTCTGGCTGATATGGCATGTGCTAATGATGAGCTAGGGGTTATTGATGCCGCCATCTGATCAGGGTTTTCCCAAAAATCTGATGGAGTGGCCGCGTTGCAACCGTAGAGTCCTATGTTAGCTGATTTAAAAGCACTGGGGTTTAAACTACCAACATCATTGATTCCGAAATTTTGAGATTTATCTGTAACATCAAGCCACATAGCACCATCCGAACCTCCATGCCCAAAATATGCCATATCTGTAATTTGATCATTTGCTCTGTCAGAACCATTATTTATATAAGATATCAATTGCTTTTTTGTAGATATTTCTTTGAATGAAACACCCATTTCTTTTGCAATTTTTTTCATCTTTTTAAGGTCTCCTTCACTATAATTATTACCCACAACAATCCAAGTTGTTTTCTCATTTTGACTCGATAATTCTTTCAATTTATTAATAGATGTTTCAACAAATTCGTACTTATATTTATTCTTTCCTCCAACCTCATAATCTCCACCTGTTACCACAATATTTTCTAAACCATTAGGGTCAATAAATTTGATTGGGTTATTCATTGCATAAGCAAAGGCCGATGTACCAGGATACTTCTCCGCCAAAGGATCCACACTCAACCAAACACTCGCCTTAGCATCATAATACCTCGCCCCGTAATAATACAAGCCCGTTTCCTCATCCAGCTCCTTGCCATTGAATTTATATGGTGTCCTATGGGTGTTTGAATGCTCCTCAACAAACGTCTCCCCGAAAGCGAAATACTCAAGATGCTGATAAACCTCACCGGTAATATCTGTGATATAACTGGTAGATCCCAGGTGGTCCGGATGATAGTAGAATTGCAAATTCTCAGCTACATTACCTGTTCCTTTAACTTGTCCAGGGGTATTTTTCCACTCTTCCCAGCGGTTAGAACTGTCCCATCGTCTCCAAGCCACTTCAGGTTTTTCACAATAGACTCAATCATTTCCTGCTGCTTTGCTGAGTAATCGATGGCTGTTTCACCATCCCCAGCCTTGGCATTGTTAACCTTGTCCTGCCCACCGCCCAGCTTGCTCACAATCCGCTGACCTTCAATATAAAAATGCTTGGTATAGCCGCCTGATTGAAGTACCATGTAAGGATTAACGTATATGGTATAATTTCCGATGTTTTCGGAGGCAGATTCTTTCTTCCCATTTCGGTGATTGAGAAGAGCTTTGGTAGACAAAACATACTTCCGGAAGCGGATTCTTTCTTTTATTTCAAAGAACAAAAAACTTACTCTCCCAATTCCCCATAAGTTATAATTAATTCTTCTCCATCCATAAAGGTATAGCCTCGTGTATAAGAACCGTACAAGCCATGCATTTCCTTTAATTTTACTTTATATACTTGTGCTCCTGAAGAATTAAATACTTGAGCTTCGCCCTTTTTTAAGAGCTTATCCAGTATAGATAACATACCACTAAAGTAAGCTACGTCGGTTTCTGTAATTTCATAAATTTGCTTCTCACCCTTCAGAAAATTTAATAATGCTTTTTTATCAGACTCTATTTGGCTATTCAGATTTTTTTTAAGTTCTCTATTGAGCATTTCCAATACATTATCACTTTCTAGATAGATTTTGCCTTTTGAAACTGTAATTGCCACTGAAGGTGCTTCTTGCTTATTCAAATTGATAATTCTTTCTTTTAAGCCTTGTTTTTTCATTACAACACATGAACTTATAACCATAAGGTAAAGAAGTAAACATATATAAGTAAATCGTTCCATATCATCTTCCTGAATGGGGTCCAAAATAGTGTTGCTGATAATTTATCTGATCATAATAAGAACCCGTTTGTGAATTGTAATAAAAAGAACTAAATCTACCAGAACCAGGCTTTACAAGCTGCTCCGAACCATACGATGTTCGCAATGGGAGATGCCATTGCGCTCTAATCAGATTTTCTACATGAGATGCATTTAATTCATCCATAGCAAAAAGACCTGAAGAATGAGCTCGAAAATCTGTCATTCCTTGGTTGGAAGTATAGGCATGTCCTAATAACTCATGTCCTAAACCTATAAAGCTTGGTCGCTCAGTATTTCCCGAAGTATTCATTCCCCCTTGTGTACTACCAGGAGACCATTTAATAGTGCCACCAGAACCTACAGTTACTCCAGCAGGTATTGATCCTCCACTTATTTGGGCATTAAGCGCTATTGAAGCTCTACTTTTACTCGAAGGGATAAATTCATTTTTACCCCTTTTTATGGTAAAGTCGTGGTTGCTACTTTCTAAAGTTCTAAGACGGGAAGAACCTTCTGACACACTATTTAAATTATTTAAAGCTTCAAAAGCCTTTGAGGTAAACCCTTTTAAATCTCCTGTATAGGCAGATCCATCTTGGTTATAAAGATTGCCATTTTCATATCTTAAAGTTTGCTTACCTCCTAACCCTAAAAAACCTGTACGCTGTGTGATCCATAAGGAATCCCCATTAACATCAACATATTTGACTGGATTATTAGCTCCGTAGCTATATGGGCTCATCCCAGGATATTTCTCCGCAAATCTGTCAACGGATAACATTGTACTGATTTGAGGTTCCATGTAACGAGCCCCATAATAATACAACCCAGTCTCTTCATCAAGCTCCTTACCGTTGAATTTGTACGGAGTCCTGTGCGTATTACTATGCTCTTCTACAAAAGTCTCTCCAAAAGCAAAATACTCCAGGTGTTGATAAACCTCTCCGGTGATGTCAGTGATATAGCTTGTGGAGCCCAAATGATCAGGATGGTAGTAGTACTGCATATTTTCTGCTACATTCCCGGTTCCCTTTTACCGGGCCGCGTAGGCTTGTCCTGGTGGGCTAGGCGCCCCCGAATCTTACCGCTATTACCAGCAGTTAACACGGTTCCATCATCGTCCAACCACTTAAGGTTTTCACAATAGATTCGATCATCTCCTGCTGTTTGACGGAGTAATCGATGGCCGTTTCACCATCACCAGCCTTGGAATTGTTGACTTTATCCTGGCCACCTCCCAGCTTGCTAACGATGCGCTGTCCCTCGATGTAAAAGTGTTTGGTATAGCCACCAGATTGGAGTACCATATAGGGATTTTACGTAAACCGTATAGTTCGATACTCCCGGAGGCGGATTCTTTCTCCCATTTACGTACACGGCCTGCCCAGTACTTTTCTATCCAGGCACGGAAGGAAGTTACTTCCGTACCAGAGGGGGATTAGGTCGCGTTGCAAACGCGCCCTAGCTGGAGTTTTTACTTTTTCAATAGATTCTAATTATAATTCAATCGTAGTTGTTTGGTTGAATCCAACTTTACGTTTTTGATATATTTTTTGTATTCTTGATAAGTTAAAGTTTTATAATTCAACTCTGCACCTTCATTAATAATTATGTAAGGTGGATCAATTGTACCATCATCAATTAGTAATTGCATATATGAATTAATTTCTTCATCACATATGTCATGTTTATCTTTTAAATACTTTTCTGTATCCATGTAGTAATCATACAAATCTCTTTCGATCTGGCCCAAATCTCGAATTTCATATTTTAACGAATCTTCAATAGCCATTTTTCCTTCTGTGTCGTTATTCAATTTTGATTTGGTTACACAACCACACAAAGTAACAATACAAGTAAATATTACTATTCGCATTATATTCTTCTTATTCAATTCTCATCTAAACTCTTATATACTCTATTATCAGGCTTATCTATTAAAATAGGAGGCCCATCCAACTTGCTTACATTAATTATACCTTGACTATTTTCATCTTTATCCTTATTGTATGCATTTTGATATTTGTTGTAAAGTGAATTTAATTTGCTTAAATATTGACCTGTAGAAACATCTCCTTGTCCTTTAAATATGCCTTTATAAAATTGCATTGCTTTAGGATCACTAAATTCACTAAAGATTGAATAATTAGCTAAATCCATTAACGTATTATCATCAATATTTTTACCAAAGACACCTTCACTGTTCGCAATATCCAAATTTTTTATTGTGTTAACTGCAAATTTTGTTCTTGTACTAATTTGCTTAGCTTGTACAGCAACATCTCTATTTTGTGTATCAATGGCCCTAGCTTCTTGTAAAATATCAGATTTAGCATAACTAAGTGCAATATTGACACCTTCACTTAAGAGTCCAAGGACAGGAGGGCCACCATCCGATCCTGCTAATGAATTAATGTTATCAATTGTTTTTAATCTCTTGGCTCTGTTTATAACATGATCAATCCTTTCCTTACTAGCAGGTCGGTGATAGGCTCCTGAAAAACCTACCTTAATAGTCTCACTTTTTCTATCCAACGAAAGTATAACTGGAATAACATTAGGCTTAGGTCCAACTGGTGAATTTCCGTCAGGATCCATTAAGCTAATAGGATTATTTAGCGTGTAATTATAAGGATTCCATCCTGGATACTTTTCCGCCATCGGATCCACACTCAACCACAAACTCACCTTCGGCTCATAATACCTCGCCCCGTAGTAATAAAGCCCAGTCTCCTCATCCAACTCCTTACCGTTAAATTTATATGGAGTACGGTGAGTATTACTATGCTCCTCTACGAAAGTTTCCCCAAAAGCAAAATACTCCAGGTGCTGATATACTTCTCCTGTTATATCTGTGATGTAGCTGGTACTTCCCAGATGATCAGGATGGTAATAGTATTGCATATTCTCGGCTTCATTGCCAGTGCCCTTCACCTGTCCCGGCGGGATCTTGCCGCTTTTCCCTGCCGTGAGCACCGTGCCGTCATCGCCTAACCACTTGAGATTTTTGACAATGGACTGCTCCATTTCTTCCTGCTTCAGGGAGTAGTTGATGACGTCTCCACCGGCCTTGCTTTGCGACACCTTATCCTGGCCACCTCCGAGTTTGGAGACAATTCGCTGTCCTTCAATGTAGAAATGCTTGGTATAGCCACCAGATTGAAGTACCATATACGGATTTACGTAAACCGTGTAATTTCCGATACTCCCGGAGGCGGATTCTTTCTTTCCATTCACATATACAGCCTGGCCGGTGCTTTTTCCCTTGATCACCCGCTCACCGGAGGCATCGTAAATGTAATGGTTGATGTTGCCCTCATCATAAATGGCGCGGATACGATTTTCTTCATCCCACAAAATCCTACGCTCCTGGCCACTTACATCATCGGTCCAGCCGGTTTGGTTTCCGTTCTTATCATAGGCGTAGCTAAACTGACCAATATGTGTAGGGGCATGTGGTTGCTCCTGCCCGTAAGCATAGGCCATATCATAGGAGGTCTTGTGCTGCGGATTCCAGTCGTTTCCACCGGCTTTGTCGTGGGATTGGGTCTTGTGGGTGATACCGCCCACAGTATTGTACTGCATGGCCAGGCTGTAGCGGTGCTCCTCATTAGGACCGGTGTAGTGCCCGGTGGCGCTGGTCAGTCGGTACAGGTCATCGTACTCATAGCTGTACTCGCTCGCTCCGCCCATAAAGCTGGGTTTAGGTACCGGTGCATTGTTTTTCAGCCCCAGGATGTTGTTTACCTTATCGTACGTATAAGTATTGTCCATAAACAAACGCTTCGCACCTGTAGCAGCCGTCATGTTTTCCAGCCTTCTTCTATCAGATTCGTAGCTGTAGGTCATTTTACTGCCATTGCCATAGGCCAGGAATACCCGCTGCTCAAACTTGTCATAGCCCAGCTGCTTCACATAGTAATATTTGCGTCCTTTTTTGACTCCAGTCATCGAGTTCAGCAATCCGCCTTCATTGTATTCATAGGTTACCTCTTCGCCATCGGGGTAGATCATGGAGGTAAGGCGGTTCCAGGTATCGTAGGTCCACTCGGTCGTAAAAGTCTGCTCGTCAAATTTCGGGATCACCACGGTGCGAATGTTTTTCACTACTTCTCCCAGCGGGCCGTAGAAAAACTCCTGTGCCCCGGTGGCATCTTCCTGCAGCACGATGCGTCCGGCGCGGTTGTATTCAGCACCTGCTTCTCCGTAGGTGTAGTGCACATCATTTTCGGGGTTTTCAGGATAGCTGATATCCGTGAGCCGTTCAAATTCATAGGTGTATTTGATTGGTCCCCCTGCCTGCGCTGAAGCTCCGGCAGACGAGCCCTGTTCAGCAAGATTAGCAGTAAGTAGTTCGGTCAGGTTGCCAGCCAGGTCATAGCTGTAGGTGGTCACTCCCGCATCCGGATGATCACGGCTCACCCTGCGACCAAAAAGATCGTATTCAGAAGAGGTGGTATATCCCAGGTCATCGGTAGCAGCCACCTGCTCGTTGATGGCATTGTAGGCAAAGCTGGTCCATACCGGACCTTCGGAGGTTACGTTTTTCACGGCTGTCACCCGCCCGCGCACATCGGTAAACTGCTCGGTCACTATGCCATTGGCATCAGTCGTTTGGGTCATAAACTGGCTTTTCCCGTCCCGGTCGTCTCCAAAGCCATATGCTGTTTTGGTTTCTGCCAGATCCGGTAATGTTACGGAAATGGCCCGGTTCAATACATCATATTCGGTTTTGGTGGGCAGCGCGTCCTGATCAAAGTCTTCATTAAAATAACCCTGGTTATTGATTGCTTCTACTACCGGATAATAAGCTTCTGTCGTACGCCCAAAAGCATCAAATTTCACCCGGCCGGAAACGATCATCATTTCTTCGTCCGGTTGTCCGTCTCCCTGGTTAATGGCCCCGTCTTTTTTGGTTTGCAGAACTCTTCCCAGTCCATCTACAAAGATCGCGGTTTCCATTTCATTTTGCGGGTTGGACGGATCGTAGTGCTGCGTTAAGGCCCAGGGGATGGCTCCTTCCGTACCACCATCCGGGTGATAGAAAAACTTCAATGTAAACCCGGAACCATTGGCCCGCTCATAAGGTCCGGTGATCTTGGTTACCCTTCCTTTGGCATCCAGTTCGTAAACGATCTGTTGCTCGTTGAGGTCTGTGGAAGTAAGTACCTGCCCGAACCGGAAATCATAAGTGGCTGAAGAGGTATACCCATAGCTATTGCTTACATCAGTGGTGTAGGTATTTACCACCGGATCATAGGTGTACTCCATGCTGAGCCGTTCACCATTACTGTTTTCCGGGCGGGTGATCCTCGTCAGGTTGCCAAAGGCATCGTACTCCATATCGTGAACTGCTGCTGTCTCACTACTCAGATACTGCCGGATCTGCGTAACATTCCCGGTCGTTTCATTGATGTCGGCTTCCCGCTTTCGGTAGAGTGTACCGCTCGCCCCGCGCACTTCGATGGACTTTGGCATACTAACCAGGTAATCGTTATCTGAGACTACTTCATGGTAATCGATAGCAGCCACCAGATCATCCTCATTGCCTTCATCTCCCTCATCTGAAAAGTCCGTAACATTGCCATACTGATCATAATCGTAGGTCATTCGGGTTGTTTTCCCGGCATCACTTTCTCCTTCATAAAATCGCTGAACGGTCTCCACCAGCGCCGGGAAAGCATTGCCGTCATCTGCTTCCAGGCCAGATCCTGACAACTCATCTCCGGTAAAAATGTCCCTGAATTCATAGATGTTTTCTTTTTCCACATACTTTTTGCTAACCGAATCAGTCATTACTTCTGTAGCCAGCAGCCCTTTTTCATAATAATTATCATTTTTGAAGGTCTGCTCCACAGCGGTATAAAGCGCTCCGTTTTCGTCAAGGGTCCGGGTGATGACTTTTTCAAATCCATAAAATTCACGCTCACGCCGATCATGGAAGCCACCTTCATAGGTATAGGCCGTCCGTAAGGTATCTACCCCATCCCCGCTGAATCCGTCATACACTTCCACTTTGCTGAGCGTCCAGACGGTACCCGGATGGTCATAGGTACTTCCTTCTGGTTTATAATCGAGGGTAAATGATGCTCCCAAAGGCCGGTGGACGGTCTTGAGCATATTTGTCCGGCGGATTTTTGAACTTTTATACTTAAGCTGTCCATCGTTTATGGACTCCACAAAATCCGGGTAACCGTCTCCATCTATATCACGAATTCCGTTTTGCTCACGTGTTATACTTGAACCACCATAAAAACTAGGGTTAACCACTAACTTCATGGGAGGAGCAATATTTATTGGAAATCCTACAGTAAAGGCTCCGTTTGCTGAGAATCCCGCGGTTCTACTTTCCCCAACATCAGAAATCTCACTCCAGGCAAAGGGTTCGGAAAAAGATCCACCCTGATTAAACCGAACAAAAACTGTATTTCCGGATCCGGTTCTTACTTCAAATATAGCATCTGCCAATCCATCTCCATTCACATCCTGAAGTCTGAAGTCTGAATGGTTTTCTGATCTGGAAAGACTAATTCCGGCACTAATACTTCCTTTTAATATATCTACTCCTAATCCTCCACCATAGCTCTTACTACTTCCCACTTGAATATCTCCTAAATCCCATTCTTCAGACGGTGCAAATCGGTATCCAAGGTTTAAAGCAACAGAGACTTTATCATCTTTCTCTACCTGGGTCAGCCTGTCCGGAAGACCGTCCCCATTAATATCTGCGAAAGTATGCCTTGTCCTGCTATCTCCCAGGCCATAGTTCCCACTTAAGCCTACAGAATTCTTACCACTTCCTACAACCACTCTTACCTTTCCAATTCTGGTTTCATATGGTTGGGTTTCTGCAGTTACCATGGATCCTGATAAACTCACACCTTTACTCGTGGAATAATTTTCATGCGTAAAGTCACTAAAACCATGTTCTTTAAACCCTGATAGCAACCCACCTTGATAGCTTGTATATTGTACCTTTTCCGGGGTAACTACATCAGGATACCTATCCCCATTCATGTCCATAAAGTCCAAAAGAACCTTATTAGGACCAAAACTGGTATTCCCGTTTACTCCTCCGCCAAAACCACCTCCGAGATCAACACTAATACCCCCTGACAGGGAAGTATTGTTGCTTACAGAGATTTTCTTTACCGCAAAACCACCTCCACCTTCTTCTTCAAGTGGCGGAATATCATCAACACCTAATCTGGAACTTTGAATAGTAAGTCCATCAAGAAGAGTAAAATTATCATAGCCCTGCCACCCATTTCCAGAGGGGATCATTACAATAAATTTCTCATTCGCTGGGCTAAAACCACTATTTTCCAACTGTTCAATATCCTTACCCTTAAAATCGTCTTCTTCCAGACCAGTAAGGCTGTTACTTATTTTTAGAGCATCCTGATCAATTGGCGAATCGGCCAATTGCCCATTACCATTATATGAAAATTGGCCCCAACCTTTGAAAAGATGACCAAAGGTCTTATTCCCCTTGTTATAATAATACCCAAAGTCAGTATCGACCAAAGTGTCATCAACGATTACATCCAGTTTCAGCTGCTTAAGGAGACTATACAATACAGAGTCCTTTGCCGAAAACTCAAAATAGAATGCCTCATCTTTTTTTATGGCTCCCGTAAAAGTACGTATCCCTATTAAAGTATCTCCAGCTATAATGTCCAGAGTATCTTTAAACATCAGAGAATCAGCAGTTTTGATGGTAAAGGTCAATCGGCCCGTACTACTTACTAGTGGTACTTCCTCTAATGATAAATAGGGTTTTACTCTTAAGGATACAGAATCCTTTTCTCCCATTAAAGGATGAGATGGGAATTGTACGCCGGAGTACATATAATAATCCGGTACTGGTTTGAAAGTGATTAATGGTACAAGGTCTTCTGCATCGGGATTTTCAAACACCTGAACATCTTCATTGTCAACACCAGTGTAATAAATAAACGGATCAAACACCATTTCCGACCAGTCAACATTACTATCAGTGAAGAACTGAATTTTCAGAACATCATTAGAATCAACCGGAATAACCTTATTAATGAACGTATCCACCAGGGAATCAGGGCTAAATTCACCTCTCCATATTTCTTCGGCAGGGCCTGATTCTGAATTTAGGGTAATCAATCCTGTGAGGTGATCAGATATTTTTGGCTTGATAAAAGGGCTTTCCAATACGAGTTCACCCTTATATGGCATAGCAATTTCCTGCTGACCAGCCAATACAAAATCTTCTTCACTGCTAAAATATCCCCGTGGTTTTCCATAAGTGTTTAAAACCTCCGGTTCATGGTCCAGGTATTCAATGGTAGGAGCCCACAGGACCTGATCATTGAACCCATTTTCCACCGACTGGACTCTGAAAAATACTTTGGCCCCTTTTTCTACATTGGTACTGGTTTCAAATGGCTTTTCTGTATAATCGCCCGCTTCAATACGTTGGCTCCATTTCTCCTCATCTCCCACCTGAACTTTAACGGTGACCCCATCCAGATTCTCCCCATCAGGATCGATTGGCTCAATGAGCTGAACAGGGGCATCAATACGAATACTTCCTGCATAAGGCGCTATCCACATTCTTACCACATCATGCAAGGGATTTTGATTGATCAGATCAATTCGCTCCTGAGGATCCGTTTCGATCAACCCACCCTCAACACCTTCTCCATCATTAATAGCATTGGGTGTTCCATAGCTATTTGTACTAAAACTAATATGGCCTGTCTCCGTATCTAAATGGTTAAACCACACCACCCCATTATCAACAATATCCGGAAGCTGATCGCCGTTTACTTCGCTAAAGTATGTAGACGTTTTTGACTTGGTTCGGCTATGACCCCCTGAAACGAAAGCCGGCCCAAACTGAGCCTGAATCCCCCCGTTAATAGTTGAGCTTTCTTCCTGATAAAAACTCTCTTTATCGAATTCAATAGGTAAAGGATCTCCAAATTTATGAGTACCTGCAGCCTGAAGTAAGTTAGGTCGATAATAAAACTGATCATCTTCATCCAGAAATATTTTATCAGGTAGACCATCTCCATTGATATCCATCATGGTTATTATTCCGAAGCTGTTACTCTTCCCATACCCAAAATTTGCTGTCACCGAATTGCTTTTATCCCAGAATCTCCAATTAAAGCCTACCCCAACTCCGGTACCAAATCCATGGTTGTTGGATCGGGTACCGCTTAAAGCAGTGACTTTCCCCTTAAAATCTTCTTTTCTAGCATCGAAAACACCTTTTAAATCATCAGCATCAATGCCCCAGGTGGTAAACTCCTGATCATAAGGCTTATAATTTCCCGCCGCATCCACATCATCATAGTACTCCATGGTATGAGTAGTAAATAGCTCACCTGCCGCATCGTATTCATCGATCTGTGTAAGCAAGGTCTTGGAAAAAGCTCCTTTCCCGTATATCAGGTCATAGCTGCGTATGGTCTTTTCTCCATCATGTTTCAACACAATATCAATCCGCTCTAATAAGTCAGCTGTTACTCGCTTAAAACCAAGCCTCCCATCAATCGAAACATCATCCCTGCGATCACCGGTCCGGTCAAAACGTACTTCATACTTTCCTTCCGTCTGATTATGCCCTGTATAAGTAATACGAGTACAATAAATTTCATGCCCCTGCACACCTGCTTCCGGATCTTCAAATCCGCTATCTTTTACTTTCTCATAATGGTAGCGAACAAAATTATTATTGAGGTCGCGTACTTCAAGCAGCTGCCATTGTGCTACAGCTCCCGTATCCAGGCCTGTTCGTAAGACCGCAGACTCTACCAAATTCTGCCCCGGTAGGCCACCGTAGAAATATTTGGTCCCACTTTTATCAGTGACTTCCCACCAGTAATCCTTCGGGCCATCTCCATGCCGTTCTATTTTCTGAAATCCACCTTCAACACGAGGATAAAACTGCTTCGTACCAGTACTTCTTGTTTCCCATTCGTCTCTATGGGCTACCGGGGTAAGTTGGCTGCCATTAAGCAGATAAGTTTCACTTTCATAATCAGGGTCATAGCGTGGCACTCCCCAGCGGGTATCAATGGAAACAGAGGGTATTGATAGCGACCACCCCAGTCCCAGCCAGCCATTGCCTCCACCATTGCTATAGCTCAGAGCCAGCCGGGGCTGCATACCGGCTCTGCCCGCCGGAAGGTTCAGCGGATAGCTGATGTTGGCATTCCCCATACTGTTAGCCGAAGGGGGTTGCATCAGGTTGATCCCGGCTGTAGGGTTAGCGGCTTTGATCCCCTTCATGGAGGTGCTGTTGTAAGCGGCTACTTCCGGCGATTCCGGCACTTTGATGATCCCATTGATCATATCGGTAAAGTGGGTAGTAAAGGAACGCAGCGTACTGTCGGATGTTAACACCGAATCCACGGGCAGGGCTACCCAGTGATGAGTGCCCTCATCAAAGAAATAAGTACGGATATCTTTTTCCGTATATCCTTCTGGTATTTTGCAGGGGTCATAGCCTATTTCCACCTGCACCTTATCTGTAAATACTGTACCATGCGGCAGGAACCGATACCCGCTAAAACCTTTGGTGACATTAACCATGCCCGGGTCTAATGGAGGCATATCTACATTCCTCAAAGTAGTAATGGAAAGGGTGGACGAGGCATCCAGCGCCTGGTCCGAAAGCTGTAATCCAGCCCCGGAAAATTGAAAGGAGCCGGCTTCATGGGCCTGAAATGGTTGAAAAGCACTGGTGCCTTTTTCTTTAGCTGTTAAAAAGAAATCCGTCACATTGGCCTCATCAAACTCCAACTCCTGACAAACCTGCTCTCCATCCGGATATGTAGCTTCCACAGTAATAGCACTTGCCCTGGCATTTTCAAACGGCTGAACAAATTCAAAAGAACCGTCAGTAACAGCAACCTTTTTCCCGTCAATGGTAAGGGTTGTTTTCTTTGAAGCTTCTCCCGTGATGTATCCACTTAAGTAGATCCCATCACCTGTGAATGCACTTTTTCCAATCACCAACTCTCGCTGAAAATCAGACTCTTCCAGCTCGATACGAACGTTTTTGACCCGATAGGAAAATTCACCATTCTCCGGCACACCAAACCGGATGATATTCTCTCCTTCTTTTAGCCACCTGGGATCAACCGGCTCTATTTGTTGAGACCATTCTTCACTTAGTCTGCCTGCATATCCACCTGTTGCCAGCTGGTCATTGATACTCCTGGATACACCCACATGGTCTGCCAGTCCATAGACCTCATAAACCAGCCATGCCCTTTCAGAACCACATAGCTCCTGAGCCAAAGTGACGTGGAAGATATTGTCTACTGGGTTATCTACAGACGATTCCGCTGACGAACCAATTAGTCCCTCATTTGAATCGGTGGATGAGTGGATCATTGCTGATGCTGACGATCCAAATAATACAGTGATTTTAAGTAAAGTGAGTAAGGATAAAAACGGTAATTTCATGGTTAGGTAGCTGGTGAAAAAATGAGTTTACTGTTTAATTACTTTTTTGGTTAAGACCCCTTCCGGTGTTTCTATGGAGATCATATACATCCCTGATCCAGGCAGATGTCCTTCGAATCTATATTCACGTTGTCCGCTATGCTCCATCCTGGCTTCCAGATTTCCGGACATACTAAATACATTGATATATACAGCGTTCTCCTGATCGAGGGATACATTGACACTATAAAAGCCATCAGTGGAAATCGATGGATATACAGCCACCTTTTCAAATGGAGAGCCGGAGACTATCAACTCTTCTGAGAAGACGCACCCTTCCTCATTGGTTACATTCAGGCTGTAAATACCGGATTCTGTTATTGAAACCTCAGGTCCCTGGCTCCTGAAACCAAAGTTATTAGTCCACTCAAAGGTTACGTTCAGGCTGTCTGCCACATAGTCCCGGGCGTCCAGACGTATCGAATCCATTTCCTTCAGGTCTTTTTCGGTTCCCAGGTCAAAAGCAATAGCATCCTGCACCTCTATGGAAAATGTGCGTTTATATTCTGACCCGTTGGCATCTGTGATCAGAAGCTGATACTCTCCCGCGTCCAGGCCGGTTTCAGTCACATAATCCCCTCCGCTGAAAAAATGATCATAATTGCTTTTCCTCCTAATAACCCGGTATCGAAAAGGGGCCTTACCGGCAATGACCTTAAAGGAAGCTTCTCCCGTTCCAGGTGCTGTACACAAAGGCTTTTGGATGTCCTGAACCTTTGCTAGCAGTGGCTGAACGTGCGCAAGACTGAATGCATCGGTCCCGGACAAGTCGGTATCCCATTGAATGCTATGGAAAAAAGCGATGCTATCATTATTGATACTGTCCGGCAAAATAAATTCCAGCTGATCTGTCTGAAATTCAGTTCCTGACCGGTTAATCACTAACCAATAACCAAGTGAATCATAGGGCAATTGGGTTAGATCCAGTTGTAAAGTAGTTTCGATAGTGCTGGCCGTTTCCCCCTTGACAGAAACAAGCCACCTTCTGTCCAACACCGGTAGACCTGTCTGGGAATCAGGAATGTCCATGACATGGGCTCCCTTATTATCACCTATTACTATAAAATCCAGGTTATTCAGTGCCTTACTATTCTGTTCATTATCTACAGCAAGCGGCCCTGCACCAAAGCTTATAAAGGTGGTGGTATCAAGGCTGTTGATGGTTTGTTTTTGGTTAAGCCCAAACCCATCATCTCTGCCTATACCAATGATATTGTGTCCGAATTCCTCAAATTTTTTCCGATCCCAAAGGACCGTTTCGGAAGAGCTCACATAATTGCCTGTAGCCTTGCTGATCCCGTATTTTAATGACAGATAGGTTTCTACCTGAACTCGTTCCAGGAAGCTCAATACCCGGTCAAACAAGATAAATTCAGAAACATGGCCAGTGAATGATTTTACATCACCGTTGCTTTTGGTTTTTCCAATTACAATAGAGGCTGCTTCACTCAGCTCTTCATCTTTATCCCAGCGCTGAAATACGGTACTACTTGAAGGTAATCCTTTAAATACATCGTATGCATCATAGGCGCTATCCGGTCCCAGAGCTTTTTGAGTTGTTAGCAAAATGTTTCGGGATAGTGTGTTTTCCGATGACCATACTACACTTTCCAATGAATCATACGAATGAAAAACCGTAAATATGGTTAGGTCTGACAGACTGTCCACATTAAATGGTATTTCCAGATAAGCACCTTGCTCAAAAAGAACGGACTGATTAAAATTTAGTGAGCCGCTTTGGACCTGATCCGAGAAATAACCATCATGATTGTAGCCACTGTAATCCCTCCAATAGTTATTGATCACACTGGAATCAGACTGTACTTTTAACCAAATTTTGGGATGAACTAACGGATCTGAAAGCTGGGCAGACGCGGAAAATGCAATTATTGCGGCCAAAAATGTGGCCACTTTTGGGAGACGGTAATTCATAATACATAGCTGTTGAAAAAATAAATATACTACTGAATACGTCAAACATCATAATGGTAACCAAAAAAAGTACTAAAATTGATAGGTGACTCTCTGAATCACCTGTCAGCCTAAAAACTAACCTGATACTGTAATACTGCCATCCCTTTACGAGCATCAGCCACAATATTGGCGGCTTCTATTTCATAAGTTGGACGGCTTTGATACATAAGGCTCAATTTACTTGCGTGGCTTCCGGAAGTCAGCAGGTTAGCTCCTACCTCATACATGAGCATTCCATCACTCAAATAATCATAATCAGAGTACTGCAACGAGGCAAAGGGCTGAAACTTACCTCCCTGAGTCATAAAATCTTTGCCAAATAAATAACCAAACTGAGCATAAAAAGTGTTGCCGGTACCCACCATAGGAAATGCATTACCTGCACCACCCGGATTTGGTGAAGATAGCCCTGTTGCTACACCGTTTACCCCTACATTTCGGATATACCCATTTCCAAAGTCATAATTTGTAAAAGCTGCATAAGCTGTAATAGTACTGTTTTCGTTGATGGGCTCGTCATAGAAAATATCTGCTCCCAGCAACAGCATGTCTCCATAGGTGGTCTCTCCGTTATTATCCAGCGCCCACATAGCCGCTCCCTGATAGATGATACCTGCTCCAATATTGAATATTCGCTTTTTACCAAGGTAGGCACCTGCCTGATAGGGTGTAAGATTGGATTCCTTATCCAAAAACATGTATTTAAAGTATCCCTGTATTTGTTTACCCGGAGCGCCATTAGCAAAGGAAAATTGCGTACTAAGCGGTTCTGTCTGGGAATCCGTCAGCCCGCTAACAGACATGGGTTGAGTAAGGGCTACCCGGTAATCCAGTTTCCCCAGCTGCCCTTTGGCATAGACACTTAACTTTCTGATAAACTGATCATTTACCCCGTTAGTAGCCTGCTGATATAGCGGTGCATCGAGTGACAGGATAGAGCCAATGCTGGGAGAAGCATACCGTGTCAAACCACTCCACCCGGTAAGTCCACCCCCTATCGATAACGATTCTTTAACTACAGCATACTCCAAAACCGCATCATGAAAGAATGCACCCGTATATTTTTCCGAATGGAAAAGGAAATTGTTCTGACCAAACTGCGTATAGAAAAAAACCCGGTCAGTTAGTTGAGCTATTACCTGAAATCGCAATCTCCTGATACTTATATCGGTATACTGGTCTGTATCCTCACCATTGATCGTACTCCCGTTATTTAAGTCTGTATGCCTTAACCATATCTGGCCTAGCCCAGTAAACTTCACATAGCGATCACCACTTTCATCCAGCAATAACCGGACATCACTCCTCTCTTTATCCTGTGCCGACGAAGAAAAAACTATCAGAAAGGTTGTAAATACTACTACTATCTTGAACTTCATAAACATTAAGAGGTGCCTTTGGTGGACTGAAACACACCTCACTTTATTTAAGGGTTAACAAATTTTACTTACAACAAAAGTATTAGAAAACTATCCCGCCGCAACTAGTAGAAAATACGGAAAAACACGGTCAGACTACTAATGAACTGAAATCAATGGTGATAATATGCCAGCCATCCTTATAGATGTATTCGATTTGCATATCGTAAAACTCTACAATTCGCCTGACCAGTGACAAGCCAAGTCCTGATCCATCAGCCGAGATTTGAGCTGAGCGCTTAAACCTGTCAAATAGTTGATCAGTAGAAATAGCAGGCTCTTTTCCGGTGTTTTTTATAAGGAAGGTATTCCTGTCAAGTTCAAAATGAATGCTGCCTGAAGTTACATTATGCTTGATAGCATTCCCTATCAGGTTTGTGATCAGCATAAAGACAAGATCATTATTGGCCATGATCTTTGGGTCGGCCTTTATATCCTTTGTCACCTTTAAATCCTTCATTTCTATCACCTCCTCCAGCGCTTCCAGCTTCATATCAATAAACTCCCGGATATTGATGGGTTCAGCTTCCAAATATTGATTGTTTTCAATTTTTGAAAGCATCGAAAGCCCTTCTTTGAGTCGTGAAAGACGAGTGGCCGCCTCGTAGATCCGGGATATGTCAGTCAGCACCTCTTCACTAAGTGGTTCCTGCAGAAGTACTTCAGCTTTGTTTTTAATGATAGCGAGAGGAGTCTGTATCTCATGAGAGGTATTCTCGGTATATTCCTTCAGGTTCTTATAGTCCCGGATGTTTTTTTCGATCATCATATCCAGGACTGATTTCAGCTCCCTAAACTCTTCTACATTATTGGTATCCACACTGATAGGGACGGGCTTTTTAATATTAAAATGGGAAAGCTGGTTTACAATCTGATGAAAAGGCGCCCAAAGCCGTTTAAATATGAAACGATTCAGGACTCCCAGGGATATGGCCAGAGCAAGCACCAGACCAATCATAATCTCACTGATACCTTCTATCAGGTCCTGGTTGGGAAGCAGCGACTTCTTAATTTGGATAATGTAGTATTTGCCATTAAACTGATCCGAAAATGTCATGATCCGAAACGGGAGCTCTTTTTTCTCATACTGATCGTACATCACCGTATCCCTCAAAGTGGTTTCCAGATTTGGGTCTGAGTCCACTTCCTCCACTTCGATCAGGTCACCAATATTAAGGTAATAGGTGTCCTTCAGGTCATCGTAAGTGTGCAGCTCATAAATAAGCTGTTTTTTTTCAGCCAGCAGCTTTTCATTAAACTCTTTGTTGATAATGGATTTTAAAGTGAAATATGCTGACACACTCCCAATTGCAAAGACGAGGATCAAAACGACCAGGTAATACCGATTAGCAATGGAAAGCAGTTTCATTCTTTGGCGAGCTTATATCCTATCCCGTATACGGTCTTTATGTAATCATTACCTCCCTTTTCCTGGATTTTCTTCCTCAGGTTTTTCAGGTGAGAATATATGAAATCAAAAGAATCTGCCATATCCATATCATCCCCCCAGAGGTGTTCTGCGATAGACTCCTTGGTAATTACCCTGTTTTGATTGGATATGAAATATAAAAGCAGGTCAAATTCTTTCTTCGTCAGTGATAAAGGTTCTTCATTTACCGTGACGCGGTGTTCATATGGCTCAACCTTTATCTCATTGAAGGTAATTTCATTTTGTGCATCGAAGCTTCTTCTGCGAATGACTGCTTTTACCCGCGCATTGAGTTCAGACAGATCAAAGGGCTTGGTCATGTAATCATCAGCTCCGATATCAAGCCCTCTAATTCGATCCTCCAGCGCATTTTTGGCCGAGACTATAATGATGCCTGATTTGGACTTCAGGTCTTTCAGACGCTGAATAACCTCCAGTCCGCTACCATCTGGCAACGTAATATCCACAATTACACAATCATAAGAATACAACCAGGCTTTTTCCAGGGCGTCATTAAGGTTTTCAGCCCATTCTACATGATATCCTTCTTTTTTAAGATACCGGATCATAGAATCCGCAAGACCAGTTTCGTCTTCTACAAGCAGGATATTCATAGTATAGTATAAAAGTTAGTCTTCCTTGTACTGCTCCCAAACCAGGGCTGCTGCACCCAGAATGGCGGCATTTTTATCCATCATGCCTGAAGGTAGAAGTTTGACTTTCCCTTTGTAAAACGGTAATAAATTTTCTTCCAGATGTCTGCTGGCCGGGTCAAAGATCCATTTGCCCGCTTTTGCAAGACCTCCAAGCAAAAAGTAAGCTTCGGGATGGGAGAAGGTGGTAAAGTTAGCCAACTGCTCACCCAGGATACGTCCGGTCATCTCAAAAGCGGCCCGGGCAATCGGGTCACCATTTTCTGCTGCTTTGGTAATCATCTCTCCATGCAGGTCATTATACGAGTAATTTCTTAACTCACTGTCATCCATCAGGTCTGAGAGGAGAAAAAACACTGTTCTCTTGAGTCCTGTGGAGGATACATAGGCTTCCAGTCCACCCCTGCGGCCCAGCCCCGTCATCCGGCCTCCTCGCTCAATCATCACATGTCCAAGCTCACCCGCCTGCGAGTCAAACCCATAAATAAGTTTACCATTTGCCACGATACCACTGCCGAGTCCGGTTCCCAGAGTGATGACCATAAAGTCCTTCATCTCCTGAGCGCTACCATATATCATCTCACCGATAGCTGCAGCACTCGCGTCATTGGTTATGAATACAGGAAGGTCATAGCGCTCTTTCAGTTTTTCACTAAAAGGAACTACCCCTTTCCATATGAGATTGGCTGCATATTCGATCGTACCTCTGAAAGCATTTGCATTAGGAGCTCCTACCCCAATACCCAGTACCTCGTATTCAAAATCCAGTTTCTTCTTTAATGATTCAATGTGGTTTTTAAGCTCATCCAGGTAATCGTCAAAGACCTCATGTGTACTGGTAGGAAAATCCGTATGTTGAAAAAGTGTACCTCCCCGGTCTACAATCCCTACTTTTGTCAATGTGCCTCCTATATCTACTCCTATTGCAACTTTCTTTGCCATTTGATCCTAATCTCTTTGCTTCTTGATTATGGCCAAAGATATGAAGATCAAATTAACGATTTTACAAATTTGAAAAGGAATAAGGGCGTGCAATTTATGAGAACGATTGTATTAGATTTTTTTTATGTCCAGGTCATGTTTGAACCGCTCCAGGTCTGAAATCAAAGGCTCCAGGTTTTTCCTGAAACGCCTGATCTTATAGATGTAAGAAAGATAACTGATCAGAAAAATGTAAGCCCAGTTGATATTGGTTACCCAAAAGACAAACTCCGTAGTGGCATGTTCCATCAAAGAATATGCATAAGCATTGATAAGTACACCGAGCAGAAATCCATATACCGGTGATAACTGGATGACTTTCTTGTTTCTTTTTAGTCGCTTAAGCTGATGAACAATATACTCCTCGCTGGACTCGCCAAGGTGCGCGGCAGGTTTCAGAGACCGCTTCCACAAAATGACGAGCACCAGGCCCATCAGTAAGATCACTCCTGAAATAGAAAGATAAAACAGCAGCGACTCATCCGGGTAATTAACCATTACAGATACCAGGTACACCGATGTAGCAAGCATACAGAAAGAGGCGAACACATTGGTTCTTCGGATCTTTCTGCGCTGCTTATCCAATGCCAGCTGTATAGAGTCCTCCAGCTTTTCTGCCTTTTCAGAACTTATAGACTGACTTTTCCAAATTGATTTAAGGTTTTCCAACTCATCCATCACTGCATCATTTTGGCCAATTTTTCTTTTATACGGTTGATCTTTACCCCTATGTAATTAGTGTCCTTACCTACTACCTCTGCTATCTCTTTATAAGAAAGATCTTCCAGGTAAAGCCCTATGATGATCCTCTGATCCTCTTGAAGCTGTTTGATAAGGTCCATCATTTGATTGAGCTGAATCTCAACTTTTATTTTTTCATTCCGCTCTGAGAGATCATCTTTGAGGGCATGCTCATATCCATTAATCGAAACATTTTCCGATGCGTTTCTACTAAGCTTCCTCCGGTAAGTAATAGCAGTGTTTACGGTGATCCGATAGATCCACGTACTGAGTTTGGCGTTTCCTTTAAACCCGGGCAAGGCTTTCCAGATATTAATAAGCACTTCCTGAAACAGATCATCAACTTCTTCTGAAAAACCCAGGTAAGCCCTGCATATTCGATAAATAGACGGCTTGTTTTCAGCTACAATCTCAGCAAAATCAACTTTGGGTTGTCCACTCATCTACTGATGAACTTCAATACCGTGGAACTTACCACTCCTGTGAACTGTGTAGTTATCTGGTTTTTTACCTGGTGATGACTCCCGGAGGTCAACCTTGAAGTCGGAATATCTACCTGCATAGTATAAACCAAAAACAAAGCGATCATAATCCCCAAAACAATCAAATACTTCCTGAATGGCTTTTTCATCGGCTTATTGTTTTCACTCGCTTATTTAGTCTCAAGCCTGGCCGATTTGTTACAAGTTTGATCAAAGTTTTTTTTAAAAGAATATACCAACTAATTGACTCACAGTAAATTATCCATACTTAACCTTATGATACAAAATAGAAACGGCCAGAAAAAAGGTGAGCGAATTGGCCACAATCATGGGCCAGTTGGTGATAATCACTCCATAGGCCAGCCAGAGAATAATACCTATACAAAAGATCAAAAACATCGGGAGGGACAAATCTCGGGCAGACTTAGTGCGCCAGGTCTTAACTGCCTGCGGCAGGAAAGCAATAGTAGTACAAAAAGCAGCAGTAAATCCAAGCAGTTCCGTGTAAATCATTATTTTAGAAATTCATTCAGTAAAATCACTACAAATATGCATCAGAAAGTCTGGTGCAGATTCATTATTGATTAAAACACCGCCATTATGAAGAAATATATCTTTCACGTCTTGTACATCATGGTCATTCTGTTTTTAGTTGTGTTAGCTTATATTCGTTCTAATGAAGCCGTAAAGCAGGAGCAATTGGCCAGGGAATTTGCTGAAAGAGCAGCGAAAACAGAAAAACTGGCAGAGCAAGAAGCTGCTCGGGCTATTATGGAAGAAACTAAAGCTTTGGAGATTAAAAAAGAACTCGAAGCCTGTAAAGCCGCTCAGAAATAAACTTTTCTTTATGAATGAATCCATCCGACCACAGATTCCCTCTTTATTGTCTGAGCTGGAGTCCAAATGCAAAGAAATTGGCTTTACTATGCCCTCGGACAGACTCGTTGGCTCCCTGCTAAAAACACTGATTTCGTCTAAAAATGATGCTTTGGTGCTGGAACTTGGAACGGGCATTGGGTTATCTTTAAGCTGGATGGCAGACGGACTTACTGAAAACTCCAGGCTTATCACAATAGATAATGATGCTGAACTGATTAAGATCGCCAGAAACTATTTCGGCTCTAGCGCCAAAGTAGAGATCATATGTGCCGATGGATCTGATTGGATACTAAACTACCGGGGACCGAAGTTTGACCTGATCTTTGCAGATGCCTGGCCGGGAAAATACAGTGAACTGGAAGAAACTTTGGCCCTGGTGAAAAGCGGGGGGTTCTATATCATTGATGATATGCTCCCTCAGTCCAACTGGCCGGAAGGTCACGAAGAGAAAGCTGAAAAGCTTGCTGAAACCCTTGAAAACAGGCAAGACATTCAGATGACCCGGATAGACTGGTCTACGGGAATAATAATTTGCACCAAACTTTAATCAATGAAAAAATATACGATACATTTTATCTACATCCTGATCATCGCCGCCCTGGCGGTTTTCAGCCGGATGAAGACTAACGAGCTGACCGAAAAAATAGAAGAATATAAAGAGATGGCTGAAAGACAACAGCAAATTGCTGAGGAGCAGGCGGCTATGTCAGTAGAAGCTCAACAGGCAGCCGAACAAATGGCAGCTGAAGCCATGAAACAAGCTAAACTGGCACAGAAAGCAATTGAGGATTGTGAATCGAAGCAGAAATGAAAAAATACGGCATACACTTCATCTATATCCTGATCATCGCCGCCCTGGCGGTTTTCAGCCGGATGAAAACTAATGAGCTTGAAAGTCAGGTTGATAAGTACAAAGAGATTGCTGAAGTAAACGAAAAGCGAGCGGAGCTGGAAGCCGCAAGAGCTGTTGAGCAACAGGCCCTTGCAGAGCAGCAAATGGTTATAGCAGAACAACAGAGGCTGGCGGCAGAAGAAGCGTTAAAGGATTGTCAGGGTAAATGAGCGAGTACCTCTTCGCATATGGTTTTCTGAAGAGAGCCTATCATGGAAACTCACAAACCAAAACGCCTCCTATGGATGTGGACTTTGTTTGTCCGGGATTTTACCAGGGCAGGATCTATCGCATCGTTCATTACCCGGGAGTCGTTTTTGATAAGGCTGCAGGCTATGTTGTACGGGGAGAAGTTTTTAAAATGCAGCATCCGGATAAACTGCTGCCAGTTTTAGACCAATACGAACATGCTCTTCCGCTTGTCAAAGCCAATCCTGAATACGAACGTGTAATCAGACCCATAAAAACTCCTGAAGGCTTTCTGGACTGCTGGGTTTATGAATACCTGAAACCGGTAAATGAAGCAAACCGCATTCAGAGTGGTTCATTTTAGTCATACAGCTCCACTTTTCGTAACTTGAAGCGAAGGTAACGATCACAAAAAATGGACACCTTCTATCCTAAAAACCGGAAAGAATGGCACGAATGGCTGACTAAGAATCACAGGAGTGCCAATGAGATATGGGTGGTTTACTATAAGAAACACACTAAAAAACCTACTGTGCCTTACCATGCATCTCTGGAAGAAGCTATCTGTTTTGGATGGATAGACGGACTGATCAAACGAGTGGATGATGAAAAGTACGTCAGACGATTTGGCCCCAGAAAGCCCGGAAGTCTTTGGTCTAAAGTAAATCGCGAAATAGCCGAAAAGCTCCTGGCTGATAACAAGGTGTCCCCGTATGGATTAGAAAAAATAAATGAAGCCAAACACTCTGGCAGGTGGGATGCGGCCTATGACATGCAAACACGAGCTGAAATTCCCAAAGACCTGGAAGCCGCTTTAAAAAATAAACCCACAGCATGGAAGAATTTTAATGCACTTACCCAATCCTATCAGGCACGATATATCTTTTACATAAACATGGCTAAAAGAAAAGCAACCAGAGAAAAACGAATAAAAATGGTCGCAGAGAATGCGGAGAAAAACATAAAGCCAGGTATGTCCTGATTTCTCCTCATCCTTTCGGGTGATTTTTCTACTACCGCTTGACTTCCAGACAGAATTCCTGCTTCTTTGATCAAAAAAGCATGGACGATAAACCAAGGGTAACAGGAGTCGGAGGCATCTTTTTTAAATCCAAAGACCCCGAAAAGATCAAAAACTGGTACAAAGACAATCTGGGACTTGTCACAGATAAGTATGGTTCCCTTTTCGAATTTCGAAACACAAATGACCCGGATAAACTGAACTACCTGCAATGGAGTCCGTTTCAGGATGACACTACCTATTTCCAGCCTTCAGAAAAGGAATTTATGGTTAACTACCGGGTGACCCACATCGAAAAGCTGGTAGAGAACCTGAAAAAAGCGGGGGTGAAAGTAGTGGATGAGATCGAAGAATATGATTACGGAAAGTTCGTACATATTATGGATCCTGAGGGCAACAAGATTGAACTATGGGAGCCTGTAGACGAGGTTTTCACTGACTTTCAGAAAGGAAATACTACCAAGTAGAACCAGAAAAGAGAAAAGTTGCGTATTTTCATCCCTTTAATCATCGCATTTTACCAATTATGCCTACCGTACACCTAACCAAGCTTCAGTGTATCGTCAATGACGAAGTAGATGAGGATGAAGTGTTTCTCAAATACAATGGAGAAAAAATCTGGCCGGTTAACGAGAAGTTTGTCGGGATTGACATCTCCGAAACTTTTGATCTGGATGTGGATATAGAGCACGATGATCCCCATAAGCCTATCGTTATTGAGCTCTGGGACTATGACTACCTCAGCCCCAATGATTTTCTCGGTACGTTTGAGATGATCCTTGGTGAGGATAAGTTTGGGAAGTTCTCTACCAGCATGAAGATCAAGGAGAAGGGAACTACGGCATCTTATATTCTTTATTGGTCTTTGGGTTCTTAGGGCTTTGGGTATTTAGGTTCTTTGGGCTATTAAGACTTTTGGTTGTTGGCGCTTTGGGTTGTTCTGCAAACTTATTTAGGGCAATTTATTGGACTTGTACTCATTGAAATCACGTTTTTCTCCAAGATATTCATCTATAGACTGGATCGATTCTTTAATATCAAAGAGGTATTTGAGGATTTCACACTGCATAGAGCAACTATTTTGAGTTGTTGAGGCTTAAGGTCCAAACTCCTAAATATCCTAACACCCTAACCTTCCTAACCTGGCCTGGCCAGAACCAAAGCAACTCAGGAGCAGTAGGCAGTGGGGTAAACCAGATCTGTGTTTCCGTACATTCTCCATCAGCATCGGTCATTTTACTTGAAAAATATTTCGGATATATATCCTCTACTATCCATATGTTTTTTATTAACTGCCAACTGCTCCTGCCAACTACCGCTACTGTTTTATTATTCCAAAAAAATATTCTGCCAAATTATGTCAGGATTTGAATCTTAAGGTACTAATGCCCCAACTCCCGCAACTTTTCCACCCCATTTTGAGTTATTGATTCGCTATGGCGAAATTCCACGAACTGATCAATCAAAATACACCTACACTGGTAGACTTCTATGCAGACTGGTGTGGCCCATGCAAAATGATGCCGCCCATCCTTGATGAGGTGAAAAATAATCTTGGTAGCAACATACACATACTGAAAGTAGATGTGGACCGTAACAATAAAGCAGCCATGAAGTACAATATCCGCAGTATCCCTACTCTCCTCCTATTCAAAAATGGTAAAGTCGTCTGGCGAAAAACCGGCGTAGCTCAGGCAGGTGAGATACAAGCCG
Source organism: Marinoscillum sp. HNIBRBA16962 (assembly GCF_057801515.1). Taxonomy (NCBI): domain Bacteria; kingdom Pseudomonadati; phylum Bacteroidota; class Cytophagia; order Cytophagales; family Reichenbachiellaceae; genus Marinoscillum; species Marinoscillum sp. HNIBRBA16962. Next base: position 3,630,239 of record NZ_CM173603.1, read on the forward strand.
CTGTGAAGAAGGTGGCGTAGTTGGGTTGTTTAGGTTGTTGGGTTACTGAGGTCTCAGTAAGGGTTAACAGCTGTTTTTCCAATTGGGTCTTATAACGATTGATTTCACTTTCCAAAGTGCCAATTTTTTCATTTAAATTATCGATAACCTCTGCTGGAATCTATCAGCAGCTTGATCTGGGCAAACTGGATATTGCCAACGAAAAGGGTACGGAGGTGAGCGTACTGCTGGCTGCTATGAACGGCGAGCAGGCCGACAAAAACAGTGCGAAGATCTTGCGTGACAAAGCCTATACCCTGCTGAAGATGCCATAGATGAGATCCGGGAGGTCGGTAAGTTTGTCTTTCGGAAGGATGAGAAGCGGCTGCAGGGCTACTACAGTGCGAACTGGACCAGCAAGTAAGCCTCCATGGTGCACTAAGGTACCTCCATGTTGGTATTACACCCCTCCATGTTAATGTAGTACCCTACATGTTGGTCATAGACCCCTCCATGTTAATGTAGTACCCCTCCATGTTGATCATATACCCCTCCATGCCGGGCATGGAGCATGCGAGCAGTAACATGACGGAATATTATTTTGCATGGAGGCTAAAATATCAACATGACAGAATTTTATTTGGCATGGAGGAGAGGAAATTACCCGGGATGGGCTCTGATGGTGCATGAGTGGTCCCGCAAGATTCATACTTCTCATCTGGTATGGCGCACTTCTGGAACAGTCAAAGGTACACGTGTTTCTGTGGGACACATCATTGGACTACTTGTTCAAGGCTGAACAGAACAACAAATTCTTGAAATTATCCTCCTATCACAGGCGCCCCCTATGGCGCTTGTCCATCTACCTCCGGCATGAAAGTTACCAAGTTACCTTTCCCCACCCTGTGGTTCCGGAATATCACATGGTCTGTGCCCCAGACCCTGGCATAATACCTACCCCGGATGATAAACAGCTTCAGCATTTTCCCGAACCTTTTCAATGTCCAGCGTCATCCTTTTGCGCTGCTGTTTTAAAAACATCAGCATCTGGTCCTTGTAGTGCGGACTCTCCGGGTGATTGGATGCGCCAAAGACATTGATCGTCTCGATGATGGGTAACCCCTCCTCCGGATACCGGACCAGCATGATGTAAGATTCTCCCTGTACAGCTTGGGTCCGCCCATGCTTGTAAGGTTCGGCATCCATAGCAGTAATCACATCTATGATTCCGCTAACAGGCACTTCAAAATCTCCTCTGACCAGCAGCTGATAATCGCCGAGTGTAATATCGATGCGGCTGAAATACTTCTTCAGGTACCGGTGAGTGTATGCTATCGCCTCCCAAGCTTCTTCCTCGGTAAGCGGATAAGGAACACCGGTATATTTAGAGCGATGCTGCTCTACCAGGAATCTGTAGAGGATCATAAACTGGGCGGCTCCTTTGCTCTTAAAGTGGGCAGTCCGGTCCCAGGTATGCAGTACTTTAATGAGTGAAGCATACTTCATATTCTCCAAGCTGTCCAGCTCCCAGAGCGGGTCCAGGTCTACCGGGTAAGCAAGCTCTTTTGGAAGAGAATCATCGTATTTGATTTTAAGAAAATCCTCCCAGCTTACCGAGTCATACCGGCTGACCAACTCCACAAATCGCGTACTTCGGTTGTTCTCAAATTCGCGGTAGCCCATGGTAGGGTCATAGTCGTTCTGATCCACATTGTCCGGCTCAGCAGTTGCATTGAAAGCACCATTATTGGTATTGAAGACGTAACCCGATTTTGGGTTCAGAACCTGGGGCAGATCCGCAAGCTGGTGAAACGAATTCCAAAGGGTTGCGGAGGTATCACCGGGCAGTGTGCCGGACCAGTCATAGTTGGGATCTCGGATGGGTATTTTGCCGTTACCCAGGTAATAGATATTATCCTCCCGATCAGCATATACGATGTTGAATCCGGGGATAGCCACCATCGCCAGCGCCTCCCTAAACTCCTCCCAGTTTGTGGCTTTGTTCATCCGGTACCATTGCTCAGGGGCACGCAGGTCGTGGAGTGTTCCCAGGTTAAAAGCAAAAAAGCCTTTATTGTTTTTGATCACAGGTCCGTAAACGCTCCGGTAAACCTCCCTTTTGACCCTTATTTTTATGCCAAATAATATTCTGACTGAAAGTTTAACTTCTTTTAAATCAAGGGTTTTCCACTCATTATCAAACTTATACTTTAATGGATATTCAGGATGCATTTCCAGCTGATAAACATCTATCTTATCAGGGTAATTTACCGTATGGGCCCATCCCAGATCCTCATTAGTCCCATGAAAAATAGTAGCTGCTCCGGGGAACAAACCACCCAAAGCATTCCATCCTTCGTCGCTTACCAGGTGAGCCTCATACCAGGCTGTAGGTCCCTCCAATGGCTGGTGCGAATTGACATTCAAATACACATACTCGTCTGTGGTTTTTCTCCGGCTAAATGCAAATGCATTGGAGCCATTTCCTTTTGGTTTTTGGGCTTCTTCCACCCTGCCCGTGACCAAATTACCGATCACCCAATCCACCCCTGAAATGACCGATAGTGAAAGCACATAAGCTGACAAAACCTCTTTGACGGTAACCGGAAAAGCGTCCTCCACCAGCACCTCTTTCGGGTACCTTTTTGCATAGGCGTTGATCCCGTTGGTATAGCCGGTTATTACTTCTTTGTAGTCATCAGATAAGGAGTCCCACTCCTGCTCCACCACTTTATCACATCGCAAAAGCGCGGTTACATAATCAGCTTTTGCACCATCTTTCCCAAGGTGCTGACCAAGCATTTGTTTAGCTGCCAATAAGGTGAGCTGCATGGTTTTGAAATCATCTTCCGAATGCGCCCAGGCCAACCCGTAAGCCACCCCTGCATCTGTGGGAGCATAGATATGAGGAACACCAAAAGTATCTCTTATGATTTCTATTTGCTTCGGGTCCTGCCCCAACAAGATATGAACAAGAAAAAAACCAATCAGGCAAAGTGGGGTTCTCATAAAAGGTTAATGTACTTTTGGGTTAAGGGCATCACAAGATAATAATTCCAAACCAGAGTGATTTCATCCCTGAGACCCAAATGAAAAGAACTTTAAATTAAATCTAACAAACGAATAAGTTATGATGAACCCGTGGCACAGTGTCCGAATTGGCAAAGAATCACCCGGTGTTGTAAATGGCATCATCGAAATTCCTCAGGGTAGCCGGGCCAAATATGAACTGGACAAAGATTCCGGTATGCTCATACTGGATCGCGTGATCTACTCCTCCATGTATTATCCCGCAAACTACGGGTTCATTCCCCGTACTTACTGTGATGATGGCGACCCGCTGGATATCCTTGTTCTTTCCCAAATCGTGCTGGAGCCTCTCTGCATCGTTCCCGCTAAAGTCCTGGGTGTGATGCAGATGCTGGACCAGGGAGAAAAAGATGATAAGATCATCGCAGTGGCAGATGGCGATATGAGCGTAAGCCACCTCAACGATGTCTCAGACCTGGGACCGCATTTTGTCCGGGAGTTGAAAAATTTCTTTGAGGATTACAAAAAGCTGGAGAATAAGACTGTAGTGATCGAAGAAATGCAGGGACGCAATGTAGCCATAGAGATTATCGATAAAGCGATCTCCGATTACACCAAAAAATTTGGTTAGGCTTTCAAGTCAACTGGTGTTTTTTCTTTATGATCCTACTGTCCAAAACCTGGATCAGCACCACCAGCAGACCGGTAACAACCGCCCACCCACTCACGTCCATCAGCTGAGCGAGGATCTCTTTGTCCAGAAATACTCCAAGACTGACTCCTGAGATAACCAAAAAACCAACAATAGCCGCAATAAGAGCATTGGCATAGTGCTTTTCATCAGCCTCTTTACGCAGGTCTATTTTATGAAGCACTTTATCCGCAAAGTCGTCAGATAATGAAAACTTTGGCTCAGTTTTTAAGGCTTTATCCAGCTGCTCATCAATGTTTTTTCGGTTCATAATTGATGTATTTCCTTCCCAATATAAGGCATAGACAGGTCTTTTAGTTTCTGTCTCGCTCTAAACAAATAATTTTTCACGGTACCTTCCGGCATTCCCGTCACCTCTACAATCTCCGGATAGTTAAATCCGTCAATGTGATAGAGCGTTAACACTGTGCGGTAATTCAATGGCATCTGCTCAATCAGCGTATGAATAAACCTGGCATAATCCTTATCCTCCAGCTCCTTATCTTCCTTTCCTACGGAAAAAGCCACATGATCCAGATCTTCCTCTTCGAGCCTCCTTTTGCTCTTCTTTAAAAAATTGATCGCCATACGATAAGCTATCGTGGCAATCCAGGTGGAGAGCTTTGAATCAAACTTAAAGTTTCCCAGATTATCATAGATTTTGACAAAGATATCCTGGCATAGCTCTTCCCTGTCCAGGTCATTGTCAACCAGTCTTGCCACCATATGAGCCACCAGGCGCCGATAGGTGTTTATCAGCTCTTTAAATGCCTGTGCATCTCCATCCAGGATTCTTTTTACCAGACTTCTATCATCCATTCAGCACATATGACATCAGTCTTTTTTGTGATGTTGCAATTACCCATAGAATTTACGAAAAATTTTTTCTAAAACCTTGCAACATTTCACTTACACCTTACTGTCATAAGAAGAAACAAACAAAAATTCAAAATCATGGATCACAATTTAATGGAAGTACTATTACCTGTAGGCGTGCTCGGAACCATAGCTGCGGGTATCGTTTTGTTTACCAAAACCCTTACAGACTACTATCTTAAGAAAAAGATGGTCGATAAAGGGCTTGTAGGTGATGACGCTACACAACTACTGAAAAGCCAGTCCGAATCAAGACTAAGTTCCCTGAAATGGGGATTGATCATACTTTTTGGAGGACTGGGATTGATCCTGTTGGATGCCATACCTTACCGGTACGACTCGGCACTTCCTTACGGGATCTTTGCTGTGAGTGTCAGTCTTGGATTTCTGGTCTATTACTTCATGGTGCGGCGTATGGGTACCGAGTAAAACCCTCAGATACTCTTATAAAACCTCATCTGATAATCCGGCAGACTCTTTGAGAAGGGAATAAAGTTGTCTAATTCGGCCAGCTGATTCGTCAGCTGGCCGAATTACTTGGAACACCTGCTTTATTGCCATTACCGCAGGCTGTACAGCTAAGGACCCCTACAAAGTTTTGGCTCCCGCAAATTTCACAATCATAAGTTTCGGCAGAAACCAACGGAGTGCCTTCATCATCAAAAAACCGAACCAGTTCTGAGCAATGGATGCAGGTATAATTTTTCAAATGGTCTATTCGCTGATCAGTCTCGCAGTACGGACACCTGACAGATACAGACTCTTTACGTCGATTAATGGTCCTGACCCTGTGCCAAAAAAATACAGGAAGAATAACAAAAATAACCACCAGTACAATCCAGGTCTCCATAAATGGAAGTTAGCCAAATTTTCCATAACGTTCCTTTTCCGTGTGATACCTTGCCTGACATTTTCATTACCTTATGGAAAAACGTGTTCCTACGCTCAGCAATCAGAATTGATTGGTGACAAAAAAGTGATCAGAGCTATGGCTAAAGCCAATGGAGAGAACCGGATAGCCATCATTATTCCCTGTCACAGGGTAATAGGCAGCAACGGTGACCTGGTAGGTTATGGAGGTAAACTAAACTATGGCGAAAAAAGTCTTTGCTCGAGCTGGGAGGCGCACTGGTAAAGCAGGGTGAACTTTTCTGAGTGATTTACCCGTATAAGGGAACATTAAAACTTACCTCCAGCCCTCCGTTAGCCGGCTGTCTGTATTCCACATTGCCCCCAAGTTTATAAATCCGGTTCTTCACATTGTACAACCCAATGCCTTTTTCCATCCTGGAAGGATCCTTAAGACCAATTCCATTATCCCTCACGGTAACATGGATCTCCTTACCGATCATTTCAATGATCACGCTGGCAAAGGTAGCCCTGGCGTGTTTTAAAATATTAGTCAGCAACTCTTGTATGGCGCGATACAGGTTAATCTTTACCTCTTTAGGGATAGGAAGGTCTTCCTCCAGGTGGGATTGTATCTTTAGATCAACAGATGAAATACTCCTGAACTGATGCTCTAACCGGTCTATTAGCTCATCCAAAGACATTTCATTCATATCTGCAGATAAAAGGTTATGAGATATACTCCTGGTATCATTGGTGATCTTCTTTATTAGCTGAGTCAGCTGATCCAGCCGTTTCTTTACTTCCCCCTCCGCGGTAAACATATTGTTCAGGTTTTCGCACTGGATACCACAGGCTACTAATTCCTGTACGATTCCATCATGAAGTTCTTTAGCAATGCGGTTCTTTTCTTTTTCCTGTGCCTGAATAGAGCTTTCCAGTATCAATTGCTGAAAGTTCTTTCGCTCTGTGATATCTTCTACTACAGCGATATGGGTCGTTGGCTCTTCATTTTCTTTCCACATAGGCGAAACAGTAACGTTTACCCACACAGGTTTCCCGTTTTTCTGAATGCATCGCTTCTCCATACTAAACTCCCTGATCTGCCCTTTCAGAAGTTTTTGCATATTTTTATCGGACTCCCGAAGGTCATCTTTATCAGCAATGTCCCGGTATGTTTTCCCAATAAGTTCTTCATTGTTGTATCCCAATAGTTTACCGTACCGGTCATTTACTTCAAGGAATTTCCCGGTTTTACTTTCCACATGAGCTACCCCGATGGTAGCCTGCTCAAAAAACGTTCTGAACTTACGCTCACTTTTGATCAGCTCTCTGGACCTGTCTCTAAGCTCTCTCTTAAGTATAATAGGCCTGTTGACAAGCTCAAAAACAAAAAAAACACCGACAATAGCCAGAACAAAACAGATCAAAGCCAGGGGCAACAGAGATCGCAGCAACTCTCCCTGGTCTTTTGTTGAAATGTACAATTTCCAATCACCTTCCGGAAAAGTTATTACTGCGGAATCCTCGAGGTTCATTTCTTTATCCAACGGAAGAAAATACTCTTCTTCACCGGTATTGACATTAACCTTTGAAAACTGGAAATGGTAGTTCTCGTCATTTACTTCGGGAATACCCGAATTGCTTAACAGCCTGTCAATTTTTATAATCACGGCTGAAAAACCCCAAAATTGATTTTGAATAAAAACAGGCATTCTGCCAATTACAGCCACTCCCCCCTGTTTTAGCTTTATAGGCCCGGCAAAATACATCTGCTTGGTATCGATAGCCATGTAAGCCTCCCTGTTAGGTGTGGAGTCGTCCAAAATATCATAGTTTAGAGCGGGTTCATTACCCTCCAGCGGATATACGTATTTAATAACACCGTCAGGAACCAATTGCACTGCGTCTATATAGGCATTAGACCTCAGCAGCTGAGCCGCTACCGAATCAAATTTTTGTGGAACACCTTCGTCACTTATGGTTAAAGCCATGGTGAGAGTAGCGGAGTAGCTTTGCTTAAGCATCTGGTCAATATTACGCTCCACAAAACTCATGATGTTGAACATCTCCTTCTTCTTACTCTCCCGGGCTACAGTATAGCTAAGAAAAGTAACATAGGTACCTGCCAGAAGTAATACCAGAAATGCCAAAAGACCTGAGAATACAGATCTCCCACTCCACTTCATTGGTGGATTATTTTTCACAATTCTCTTCATTTCTATACACCAATCACCTGGAATACCCAGGTGTAGATTTAAGGAAAGTGCTGGCTAAAAAGGAATGACTAAGTCATTTTCAAATGGAAAGTAACAAACTAAAACAATTCTGATCAATGATAAAAAGTCAGACTAACAAACAATCTCGGTAAATCGAATCAAATACCTGTTGAGCAGTAAACCTACCGGGGCATATTTTCACTCCATGCATCAAAGAGCCTTTTTTGTTCAAGAGACAATTCCTTCATTTTAGTTACCACAGGCACCCCGCTTTCCGTCCGGGCAAACCTCAAACCAATCTTACTGAAATACGATTCATAAGGAAGCTTTTGGGCAGCCAAAACGTATTGGTCAAAAAACTCTCTGATTTCAGGATAGGTCATTTCAGCGATATCATCAAAGAATGTTGCTTCAGAAACGGGTCTTCCTTTACCATATTTTTGTATGAGATCAAGTATAAGCTCTCTTAGTCCATATTTTCCGTCAGACAACTCCAGCAGCCTGATATCCAGTAACCCTGCAACCAATGAACCCCTATAATAGATATTGCCATACTGCTGGGTTCCGGCACCACCTTTAAAAGATTCATCAGATAGCTTTTTAAGGCTCCAGGCAGCGTCAAAATATTTTTCATCAATCAGGATCTTATCCGCGATGGACTTCTCCAGGTATTCATTGAGATCCACCACCCCTCCTCGATAAAGCAAGATATTGGAAGCCCACTCCGTCACCCCTTCATACATCCATAAGTGCACGGAAGGAGTCGGCTCCACGAAGTTGAAAGATTCAATAATCTCACTGTGTATATTGAGAGGTGTCACAATATGAAAAAACTCATGAGAAGCAATGTCAATGACTTTTGCCATATGTTCGGGTGTGGGCTCCTGCTCAGGAAGGACATATTCAGAGCTATAAGAATGCTCCCAGGCGCCAGTGCGTCCCCTGATTCCCGGCTCAAAAAAGTAGAGGAATGTATATCGATCTACCGGAAGGTCTACCAGAAACTGCCGGGCTGCATCCAGCATATCCCCCATATCCTTCAGCAAATCAGCTGATTTCATTTTACCCTTCTTTGAATAGGTGTAAACCGCTACCTGAGTATCTGAAATGGTCGTATCAGCATAAGTAAGATTGCCCATCAAAATCGGAGAATCCACAAGATGATCAAAACTTTCAGCATGGTAATAACCGTCCTCATTCAGAGACAATGCCGTCCCGGAGGACCAGCCCTCTTCTCCTACTATTTTTATACGAAAAGGTGTTTTCTGTTTATTCGAAAAATAACCAAGTATGGTATGGGCATTGATTAATGTATGGTCTGCTTCAATAGAAGAGCCGCACATCAGATAGATCGGGTATCCGTTGACTCTGGTATCAAATGTCTCAGCAACCTTGTATGTAATTTGCACTACATCTTTAGGGGATTCCAAAACAAACCGGTTGGTGCCCTGACGCCTGTGAGGCAGTTGATTACCTTTCTTATCTAAAGCTTTAAAGTCACTAATAAACCGGCCAATATTCATGGTCTGATAGGTGCCTGGCGCTGTAGCGGCAAACTGAAAAAGCGTGTCTGCCCGGTCAGGTTTCTTGTCCAAAGAAAGAGATACGCGAAAAGTATCAAGATTTTGGGTCACATCCACCTCATAACTCATTGTAAGCAGGTCCTGACCAAATAAAGAGTACGAGAAAATTACTACTGCGAAGAAAATAAATATTTGTTTCATTCAACTATAAAGTAAAAAAGGCATCTCAATAAAGAAACGCCTTTTCAATGAAATAATACCAGAATGTTATAAGCGGCCTGATAAACAATCGGGTGGCTTAAAAGGCAACCCCGATCTTCATCCCTATGTTTGGAGCTACTCCGCGATACTCAGCATCAGACACGTCAAAATAGCCATCATTGTAAAAGTCATCGCTTCCAAAATTGGGGTTGGAGTCTTCATAAAAAGCATAACGGACGCCACCACCTATGTATCCCTCTAAATAAAGGATATCCCAGAACGTGCGAGTGACACCCAGTTGTACTCCCGGAAAAACGGACACAACAGTCCGCTCATTGGTTTCTGTCTGGTAAGACTGGCTGCTATCCACCCAAAACTCGTCCTCCTGATCTTTAAAAGTATAAACTCCTCTGGCGAAAAACCCGACAAATACTCCAAGGACGTGTGGTGCATTATCTTTTTTAGGGTAATGGACTTCCATGCCTTTCAGGTAAAATCGCTTTGACAGCTCCAGCTTTCCACCGATCTCCTCATCACCATACCAGTCATATCCGGTTTTAAAACCCATTCCAATATTCCAGCTTTCATCCTGGTCCGCATTAAAATCTTCTATTTCCAGAAAAAAGGTATTGTCAATAAACTCCCAGGGGTTCATTTTGATGATCTTCTCAGGAAGTGGAATGTTGCTTTCTTCATTTTGAGCAAAGGCGGAAATGCTCACCATAAACACTCCCAAACAAAGGGTCAGTTTTTTCATATGTTTTAGACGTTGATAAATAATGGTTAGCACTACCAAATAGCGTACCAAAGTTTTAAAGACCCTGTCATTTTTAAAAAAGATGGAACCGGAACTACGACTCCACAGCAATAGGGGCGGCCAGGCAACTATCCGGTATTCTAAAAGCTTCTACCAGGGGTACAGCCTCCTGCCGGATTTCCCAGCATAGCTGGTTTACCTGCTTTCTGATTGCTTTGGTCTTAACGCCTTCCATATATCCGTGCTCCAGGTACCATCCTTTGTTCTTTTCGATCTGTGACAATGCGAAAAGCTGGCATAGTTTTGTAAGTATAGCTTTGCAGTCTTTATCTTTAGTACGCTCTACCTGCTCAATAAACTGCTCCAGTATCACCCGTTCCACATAAGCAAACCCCACATTCAACATGTGAAACTGAGTCTGATTAAAAGCATCAAATGAGTCCATCCCTTCATCGATGTGTTTTTTAATGCGGCGCGCTGCAGAAGTGAGAATGTCCCGCTCTCTATATTGAAAGGCACTCAAGTGAAATTCAAAATCCAAAAGGTGATCCTTATCTGTATTTCGAACAGTAATTGGGTTCATTTCGGTCAACGAAGTTTTGGCCTGCTCGGCTACAAAGCTTAGCATACCAAAAAAGCTGATATCTGCAAACTCCTTTCTAAACTCTGACAATCTGCTTTTTGCCACCAGCTGCATCAGGACAGTGTTGTCCCCTTCAAAAGTAGTATACACGTCCGTATCATTTTTCAGCCGATCGATACGATTTTCCGACAGGTAGCCTTTCCCACCCAGGGCTTCCCTGCACTCCTGCAGTGCCCTGGTAGTTTCCCAGGTACAAAAAGCCTTTAACCCTGCGGCCAGAGCCTCTATTTCCTGGGCATCTTCTTCTGACCGGTTCAGAAACCTGTTGGTCAGGTATTGCAAAGCAAAGTGGTTCGCATAGGTTGTGGACAGATGAGGCATCAGTCTGCGCTGGTGGGTACGGTAATTCAGGATAGGTACCTCGCTCCCATTTTCCGGACCAAACTGTCTCCTCTTATCGCTATACTTAATCGTAATCGCTAATCCCGACTTCATAGCACTCAATCCCGATCTGGGTATGCCTATACGGCCTCCCACAAGGGTTCCCAGCATAGTGAAGAACCGACGATTGTCACTGGTGATCGGACTTTGAAAGGTTCCTTCTTCATCTACAAATGCATACCGGTCAAGCATATTTTCTTTCGGGATACGCACCTGATCAAACCAAATGCGTCCATTATCTACACCATTCAGCCCCATCTTTCTTCCACAGTCTTTAATGGTAATACCCGGTAGCGTGGCACCACTTTCATCCCTCAACGGTACGATGAAAGCATTTACCCCGTAATCCGTATCACCGATAATGAGTTTTGCAAATACTGTAGCCATCCGGCCATGCAGAGCAGCGTTCCCAATGTATTCCTTTCCTGCCTGCTCATTTGGCGAGTGGATCACAAATTCTTTCTTATTATGGTCATAAGTGGCAGTAGTTTCAAGTCTTTTTACATTACTACCATGACCTGTCTCAGTCATAGCAAAACATCCGGGCAATCTCAAAGAGCCAATAGCCTTCAGGTACTTTTTGTGGTGCTTTTCGGTACCCAAAAAATAGACACTCATCCCCCACAGCCCAAACTGTACCCCAAACTTGATCACAGTGCTCAGGTCATGGTACGAAAGTCCTTCCATGATCGCAAAATACTTACCCATATCACCTTCACCACCATATTCTTCAGGATAAGCCGTCGCACCAAACCCCTGCTCAGCCAAATGCTTACACCATTGGAGGACATGCTCCCTGTAAACAGAAAGGTTGTCTGTGTCCAGGTACTCAAAAGTTTTATCGGACAGTATTTTCCTGACCCTCTCGTATGTTGGCTTGTATTCTCCATCCAGGACATCCCCCAAAACCCTGGGATCGAAAGAACTGGGAGTAACCTGGTCCTCGATTAAAGTCTTTCGGGTTGCGGACCGCAAATGAGATGCTGCTTCGGACGAAATCACACCGAGAGCTTCTTCAATATCGGTCAGAGGAGCCCTGGCTTTCTCCAGGGTTTCCGGGTCCTGATTTCTTGCATTGATCTGTGCCAGCTTTATTCCCATACCCACAAGGCTCTTCTTCATCTCCTCCGTCATTTCACCGGAGAATTGCCGGATAGCATTAAGCCAGCCCTTAAGCTCATCGGGTGCAGGAGGTGATTTTGGGTCCAGATTTCCCAGCAGGAATGCTCGTTCCTTTTCACTCAACCATGCCTGTTTATTGATAAGCTCTCTGATATTTAATAACTCACTGGGAGTGAGAATGGCGTCTGCCCACACCATATACAGGATAGGCACGAAAGCGTATAAAGAAGGATTCTCCTCGAAAAATTTAGAATGGATCATAAAGCCTGGTCATTTTTCTGATTGAAGATAAATTTTACGAAGCAGTTTCCCTTAATATTTGTTAAAAAAGAATCGGTGATGAATGATTCCATCATTTCCTTCGTTTCTTTGAGTCAGTGAAGAAATTAATCTCGATAGCCCTTTTTTGTTTCACTACATCAGTTGCTCTTGGACAACATAATGTGAAAGGGAAAGTCATCAACGAAGACGGAGATGACGTAGGGTTTTGCCATGTTTACAATAAGACGCTAAACTCAGGAAAGGTAGCAGATATGCAGGGCCGGTTTGAATTGCTGGCCCGTAAAGATGATACCATCAGATTTTCCTATGTAGGTTATCAGACATTTGAACTGATAGTGAAATCCATTCACCTGGCCAACTACCTTAAAATCACCCTTACCGAAGACTCATTAATGCTGCCCTCCATCACCATCTATGCAGATAAGTATTACAAAGTCCCTTTGAACATCAAAGGAGAACCGATCATTATCCCCGGAGTCTCCATTGTAAATCCCGGTGAACCGATAAAAGCAGGAGATGTAAGACCAGGCACAAGCCCTGGTGTAGGCGGAATTCCCGGCGGTGGAGTCACCATAGAGGGTCCGATAACCTACTTCAGTAAAGACGAGCGTGAAAAACGCAAAGCTGCTGAAGCTTACGAAGAAACGCGTGAAACCATCTCTTACCAAAAATACATAGCTCAGGATACTATACGAGAAAAGCTATGTAACCTTTATAAGATCAACAGTGAGCAATATGACGAGGTGCTGATCCGGCTACACGAGTACTGGCCTGACATCCAAAAATCCTACCGTCCCAAAGAGATCTGGAATTGGCTTTTGGTGCATTTTGACAGGACCGTGCCTGTAGTGAAAAGGTGATAGTTGCATCTCAACAAATCACCAATCACTAATCACTAATTCACTAATTCACCAATCCACCAATCACCAATCCACCAATCACCAATCAACCAATCACCAATCAACCAATTCACTAATCACCAATCCACTAATCACCAATCCACCAATCTAATAATCCGCACTTCTCCCACCTTTATCTACCAGCTCTCTCAAAAAACCATTAAACCCCTCTTCTTCAAGCAAGTCCTCCAGATCGATATGAAAACGGTATTTCCAATAGTGTTGTGGATTCGCCGGCACATTGATTCGCTCTTCCTCCGGGACCAGCCTCCTGAGCTGACCATCCATAGCTACCAGGTCCTGAATTGGAAAAATGGCAAGCATACTTGGTGAATGCAGGTGCTGATTGATGATCTCCGTAGCTACCCATGGTTCACAGAAATTAGGTACAACTCCTTCATGTCCCATAATTTGATTATAAAAACGCTGAGACTGCTCCATATCTTCCTGCCACCACTCGCGAAGCGTAGACATATCATGGCTCCCCGTGCTGGTTACACTCATGTATGGAGTATCTGCCGGATGCCAGAACTCACGATCATCATTTGGCATGCGCTGAATCGCCAGGCTGAGGATTTGAAGCTCATTCATGACACCAGGCACACTTGCAGGTACCATCCCCAGGTCCTCTCCACAAATCAACATGTCTGTTGCTGCTTTCAACACAGGAAGCTTTTTCATCGCACTGTCCCTCCAAAATCCGTTGTGACGCTTGTAGAAATAATGAATATACATATCGTCCAGCTTCTGCCTGGTATGCTCGTCAAGTTCCATAAAGGAGTAGGTGCTGTGAAAACCAATCCTTGGATTATAATAAGTACCATTAGGTTGGGGCGCCTCAAGAAACAAAACCTCACTATGTAACTGGTACAAATTGAATCGCATCCAATTATTAAAATCCTTATCTTCCGGATCTTTGGCTATCAGTAAGTCAAAATGATCTTTCAGCTTTCGCTGAGTGTCATATCCTGCTTTAAACCGGAAGCATCCATCCTCATATTCATGCAGGTATTCCTTAAAAACCATATCCGCATAGTTCCCAAAGAGGTCATAGATCATATGAGCCCTGATGTATGGCTTGCAGAACCTGTCCCGGTCAAAAAGCAAATCACGCTGCTCAAACTCACTTATGTGAAATGGTAATGCCGGATTAAACCGACCCAACAGGCCTTCCACTGCATCCATCGGTATTTCCCATATCCGGAAAAAACCAAGAATATGATCGATCCTAAATACATCAAAGTATTCTGACATCTTCACCAGCCTGTCTTTCCACCACTCAAAGCCATCTTTAGCCATTTCCTCCCAGTTGTAAGTAGGAAACCCCCAGTTTTGACCAGTGACAGAGAAGTCATCAGGTGGCGCCCCCGACTGGCAGTCCATATTAAACAGATGCGGAAGCCTCCAGGCTTCCACTGAATAACGATAGATCCCTATGGGAATGTCTCCTTTCAGCACCACTCCGTGTGCCCGGGCATATTCGGAAGCCTCTCTCAGCTGTTTATCCAAATGAAACTGAATGTAGTAATGAATCGCAATGTCATCATAGTGCTTCTGCTGAGGAGAAACAAATGCTGCTAGCTGCTGATCTGTCATGGAAGCATATTCTCCCCACTGACTAAAATCAGGAGTCTTATACTTATCCCGCAAATAGCTGTAGGCAGCATAGTCAAACAACCAATGTTCATTGGCATTTAGAAAGGCTTTAAAGGCTTTACTTTTCAGGAAATCACCTTTATTCTCCTCATAGCTCAGCTTGAAAAACTCAGACTTCAGCTTCATGACCTCCTCATAATCCACTTCCGGCAGAGCATTTAGCTTTTTTCGTACAGTATCTATTCGTTTTTGGGCTTCCTTGTCTTTCAGTGGGCCAATGGCTGCAAGATCCGCATAGACCGGATGTAAAGCATCTACAGATATCGCTGCGTAAGGATAAGAATCTACCCAGGTATGTGTGGCTATCGTATCATTTACGGGCAGCACCTGTACCGTCTTCATCCCGGTCTTCACAGACCAGTCTACCATGAGCTTAATGTCTGTAAACTCTCCTACTCCACTTGATTTTTTTGACCGAAGGGAAAACACCGGAATAGCCACTCCGGCGCACTTCCAGTTTCCAACCGGGTAATTGAAAAACTCATCTGTCCGGATTACAAATTTCTTCTTATCCTTCAGCTCATAGAGCGGAAAATACCGGTTGTCTCCACGCTCCCACGTTACTACCCTTTTTTCCTTATGACTGTATATCACATACTTGTATTCAAAAGGAACTGACGCAGCTTTGATCGGGATGTCCACCTTCCAGACAGGAAAATTTACATCACTCATCATCACGGCTTTTTTCTCATCCCACCGGCCAAGAGCTTCACTGCTCCCAACCACCGCCATCTGGTAATCTTGCCCTATCCTGGGAGCCCTGATCTGCAGCCGGATATAATTTGACTTTTCATTGTAGGAGATGATTTGAGGTTCCGGTTTATCCCGATGAAAAAAGGCCTTTGCAAATGGTGATGTATAGAGAGGGTTTTCATGAGCACCCTCCGGCCTCCAGTAATCGCGAATATGTGTCTTATCAAATCCCGGATCTATGATAAGCGAGCGAACATCACCAAATTCACGACTAACCCACCCCGTATTTTCATCCCTAAGAAAATACCTGTACGTTAGCCCATCAACTTTAGCAATGTCAACTTCAGCTTCCCACTGATCTCCGGAAGTAGGATGCATTTGCAGAGCCTTTTTCTCATTATGTGCACCAAGCTCTTTCGCGCTCCCACATATATATAGCTGCTGTCCCCACTGGGTTCTGTAGTCTATTACAAATTTTAACTTCATAAATAGCTGATTAAATTTCTACCACCTCATCCTTATCATCTACAAAACTGACTGAGGCAGCAGCTATCAGTAAGCAAACTCCCGCAATCACCAGAGCGAAGATGGCTTGCGATTCAAAAATTCGTTTAATTATAGGTCCACCGATCAGTCCGTTTATGATCTGTGGTATGACAATGAAAAAATTAAAGATCCCCATGTAAATGCCCATTTTGCCTCCGGGTATTGCCCCGGCCAGAATAGCATAAGGCATGGATAATATGCTGGCCCAGGCAAGGCCAACCAAGACCATAGAAATCAGGGTCAATGGCTGAGTAGGAAAGAAATAAATGGATAGCAACCCTACACCCCCACAAGCTAGTGCAATAGCATGTGTCCTTTTCCTGCCAACCCTGGCAGCAATAGCCGGAAGAGCCAACGCAAAAACGGCCGAAACAGCATTGTAGACTGTAAACATAACCCCAACCCAGTTGGCTCCATTGTTGAAGGCTACGGATTGAGAGTCCCCTACCTCAGTGCCAAACACATGCTGAGCTATTGCCGGAGTAGCAAACACCCACATAGAAAACAGCGCAAACCAGGAAAAAAACTGAACGGCCCCAAGCTGTTTCATGGTTTTAGGCATAGCTGCAAAATCCCTGAAAATATCCAGCAGGTTTCCTCCCTCGTCGGATTCCTCACCTCCATTGTATTTTGCATACTCATCAGGTGGATACTCTCGTGTTTTTGAGATGGTCCAGATAATTGTGGACATAAATACAACTGCACCAAAGTAGAAGCTAAAAATGACATTATCCGGTACCTCTCCGGGAGGTGCGGTTTTAGCCACCCCAACCCATTCAGCCAGTATATATGGCAGAAATGACCCCACTACCGCGCCAACACCGATCAACACTGCCTGAACAGAAAAACCCTGGGTACGTTGCTCCGATGGCAGCATATCACCTACCAGAGCTCTGAAAGGTTCCATGGAAATATTGATGGAAGCATCCATGATCATCAGCATTCCCGCTCCCACAAACATGGGAGGTATTAGGGATGTGAGTGCTCCGCTATTAGGCATGAGGCACAAAGCTATGGAAGCCAGGATAGCTCCCACAAGAAAATAAGGTCTGCGTCGGCCCAGACGATTCCAGGTTCTGTCGCTGTAGTGCCCGACAATCGGCTGCACTACCAGGCCTGTGACCGGGGCAGCCAACCAAAACCAGGAAAGATGCTCCACATCAGCACCAAAATTCTGGAGGATACGACTGGCATTTGCATTCTGTAAAGCAAAACCAAACTGTATCCCCAGAAAACCCATACTCATATTCCAGATCCGGGCTGTGGAAAGGCCAGGTTTTTTCATTTTTCGGTTAATTTTCAATGATTCATCAGGCTAAATGTTGTGGTCAGTTTCACCATAACATTAGTATCATGAGAAATACAAACGTTTGTTTGAAACCAAATCCAACAAAAAGCTGAAAATTCGCCAATAAAGGGCGTTTTTCAGCCTGTTAAAATAGGAAATTATCATTTATTTGACCTTCAAATTATAAGAATTTAAAACATGGTGAAGGGTATAATTTTAACCGTTTATATTTGGGGTATCTTTTAGGAACAACCAAAAAAATGTACTTATGAAATTCAGACCTGGTGTACTTACAGGAAAGGAAGCTACGGAGCTTCTTAACTATGCAAATGAAAATGGCTTTGCGCTACCTGCGGTCAATGTAATCGGGACCAATTCCATCAACGCAGTTTTAGAAACTGCCCGTGATGTAAACTCCCCTGTAATTATTCAATTTTCAAATGGTGGTGCAGCGTTTATTGCCGGCAAAGGATTAAGTAACGACGGACAGCAAGCTGCCGTAGCTGGCGCGGTATCAGGCGCACACCATGTACATCTTATGGCTGAAAAGTATGGGATACCAGTGATCCTTCATACAGATCATGCCGCCAGAAAACTTCTTCCATGGATCGATGGATTATTAGACGAAAATGAAAAGCACTTCGAAAAAACGGGTGCCCCTCTTTTCAGCTCACATATGATCGATCTCTCAGAAGAGCCTTTGGAAGAGAATATTGCTACCTGTACCAGGTATTTTGAACGGATGTCTAAAATGGGCATGACCCTGGAAATTGAGCTTGGAGTAACCGGAGGTGAAGAAGATGGTGTGGACAATACCGATATTGATAACTCCAGACTTTATACTCAGCCTGAGGAAGTTTCTTACTCTTATGATGAGCTGATAAAGATCAGCCCGAACTTTACCGTAGCTGCAGCCTTTGGTAATGTACATGGTGTATATAAGCCGGGGAATGTCAAGCTTACTCCCAAGATCCTTAAAAACTCTCAGGAATATATCCAGGAAAAACTTGGTACCGGCAAAAACCCGGTAAACTTTGTTTTCCATGGTGGTTCAGGTTCCAGCCAGGAAGAGATCCGTGAGGCCATCTCTTATGGAGCGATCAAAATGAACATTGATACGGATATGCAATGGGCATTCTGGGAAGGTGTTAAAAATTACTACCAATCTAAAGAAGGATACTTGCAAGAGCAGATCGGTAACCCGGATGGCGATGATATCCCTAACAAGAAACACTATGATCCGAGAGCCTGGTTGAGGGAAGGTGAAAAGCAATTTGTTCACCGCCTGAAACAAGCCTTTGAGGATCTAAATAATATCAACCGAAACGCGTAATGAAACAGGCCATGCCTGAGATAATTATTGAGACATATAGTAGCATGGTTAAATTTCACCTCGCAGGTGAAACGATATCGATAACTTTAAACACATGAAAGCGCTAAAAGCTTTAACCCTGATCATTTTGGTCGGGGTTTTCTTTTCCTGCTGTACTACCCAAACTAAAGACACCTCCTCTACACCCGAAGCTAAAGAGTCTATGAATAACCGGCTTGTCATTTACCAGATGTTTACCCGACTGTTTGGCAACACCAACACCACAAATAAACCCTGGGGCACTATGGAAGAAAATGGTGTTGGTAAATTCAACGACATTACCCCAAAAGCATTAGAAGAAATCAGGAAAATGGGTCATACCCATGTCTGGTACACCGGTGTAATAGAGCATGCTGTTCTTACGGACTACATGGAGTACGGCATTGCATTAGACGATGCAGATGTAGTAAAAGGACGAGCCGGATCACCTTATGCGATCAAAGATTATTATGACATCAACCCGGACCTTGCCGAGTCGGTACCAGACCGCATGAAGGAATTTGAAGCGTTAGTAGAACGTACGCACGATTCAGGCCTAAAGGTCATTATTGATTTTGTACCTAATCATGTAGCCAGAGGTTATCATTCGGACGCAAAACCTGATGGCATCTTTGATTTTGGTGAGGATGACGATAAGTCTGCAGCCTTTCATGAAGACAATAACTTTTATTACCTCCCTGGCGAATCCTTTCAGGTTCCTGAAGGATATAACTCTTTAGGTCCGTATGACTTTCCGACAAAAGATGGCATGTTTGATGAAACACCTGCGAAAGCAACCGGAAACGATGTTTTTAGCGCTACTCCCGGTATTTACGATTGGTTTGAGACGGTGAAACTAAACTACGGTGTAGATTACCTGGATGACCGAAAAAAGTACTTTGACTCCATTCCGGATACCTGGCGAAAAATGAAAGACATTTTGCTTTACTGGGCAGAGAAAAATGTAGATGGATTCCGATGTGATATGGCAGAGATGGTCCCCGTGGAATTCTGGAAGTGGGTAACCAATGAAGTAAAAAATGAATATCCGGATATTGTATTTATCGCAGAGATCTACAACCCAAATGCCTACCGAAATTATATCTTCAAAGGCGGTTTTGACTACCTCTACGACAAGGTGGAGATGTATGATACGCTAAAGCATGTAATTCAGGGCAAGGCATCTACGGATGACATACCCACAGTCTGGCAACGACAGGAAGGCATTGGTAAGTACATGCTTCGATTCCTGGAAAACCATGACGAGCAGCGAATTGCCTCACCGGATTTTGCCGGAGATATGAAAAAGGGCATCCCGATGATGGCTGTATCAGCTTTCATGCACACAGGACCGGTGATGATGTACTTCGGACAAGAAGTGGGCGAACCCGGGAAGGGAGCGTCAGGTTTCGGAGGAGATGATGGACGCACCACAATCTTCGACTACTGGGGAGTTCCGGAGCACGTGAAATGGGTAAATCAGGGGAAATTTGATGGCGGTCAGCTTTCTGTTGATCAGAAAAACCTGAGAAATACCTACAGTCAGATCCTGAATGCCTGTAGCGGGTATGAGGCTATCCGTAAAGGTGGTTTTTACGATCTGCACTACTTCAACCGAAGTGAAGCTTATATCGGATACTCGGATCGGATCTATGCCTTTCTTCGGCATTCAGAAAACCAGGTGCTCCTGATCACTGTTAATTTCTCCGAAGAATTTGATGCGATCGATTTGAGGATACCAGAAGATTTCTGGAATAAGATCGGATGGGAAAGTAAAAGCGCCACGTTTACAAAGGTGGAAGAAGCTGCAGTCACCGATGAAAGTTTTAAAAGTGTGACCATAACCGATAAAGCCAATATCGTAAACCTTCAGATCGGTCCTCTTTCTTATCAGATCTTTGAGGTTTCAATGTGAGTGAACCAAAATCAGGGAAAAGTAATTATATGGAGTTCCTGCCTTTGTCGGCAGGCGTGTGGACAATTATTGAGAATATGTTGTGTTGTCTGATGATCAAGTGCCAAATTTCAAATATGTGCAATTTTCAAACAGAGTTTTATATAAATTTAGGTATGAGTGACACCATAAAAGAACTTATAAAGCGCTTTGAAAAGCATCAAAATGTGAATGAAGCAAAATTTTCATTTATCCTTGAAAGGCAAAAGAACATTGAAGAAGCTCTGAAGGAATTAAATAAAGAAAGCACTGACTTTTATTCGTTTGTTGCTTCCTCTCTCTCTCTGAGCTCGATAAGGAAATCACAGAAATAAAAGAAAAGATCAAGCACCTTTAGTTACGGGTTATTACATCTGGATTCAATATAACCTCCTGTCGGAATGATTCCAGTAACCTAATTTAATGATAGTAGAATCTGCCACAAGTAAATGGCTGAATGGCGTTACCTATGAGATCTTCGTTCAGTCTTTCGCTGACTCTAATGGTGACGGCATTGGAGACCTGAATGGAGTAACCTCGAAGCTGGATTACCTTGTTGATCTGGGCATAGAAGCTATCTGGCTAATGCCGATCAATCCTTCGCCCTCCTATCATAAATATGATGTAACCGACTACTATAATATTCATCCGGATTATGGTTCTTTAGTAGATTTCAAAAATTTAATTCGTGAGGCTCACCAGCGTAGTATAAAAGTCATCATGGACCTGGTGATTAACCACTGCTCCCGACTCCACCCATGGTTTACCAGCGCCCTAAATCCTGACAGCAAATACCGCGATTACTTTATCTGGTCCACACCTGAAGAGATCAAATCGAAAGGCAATCTCCTGAAAGAAACCACTGGAGATAGTGACAATATCCACCAGTGGAATGAGGTAAGAGGCCAGGATGAATTGTACTTTTCTTTTTTCTGGAGAGGTATGCCGGACCTCAATTTCGATAACCCAAAAGTTCGGGAAGAGGTTTACAAAATCGGAAAGTTCTGGCTGAGGGAAACAGGTGTTGACGGATTTCGTTTGGATGCAGCCAAACACATCTATCCTGATCATCGTGCAGTAGATAATCATGCATTCTGGAAGGAATTTAAAACAAAAATGGAGGCTATAAAGCCAAACGTATACCTCGTGGGTGAAGTGTGGGCCGACCTTCAGGAACAGGCTCCATTTACTCAGGGTTTCTCTGCACTTTTCAATTTTGACCTGGCCTATTCTATTATGGAGATGGTCAAAAAAGGGAGGGTTGTTAC
This sequence comes from Marinoscillum sp. HNIBRBA16962, assembly GCF_057801515.1. NCBI lineage: Bacteria > Pseudomonadati > Bacteroidota > Cytophagia > Cytophagales > Reichenbachiellaceae > Marinoscillum > Marinoscillum sp. HNIBRBA16962. The sequence goes on from NZ_CM173603.1 coordinate 3,652,426, forward strand.
GGCCTCTATTTATAAAGATCATTGGAAAGTGGACAATACGGGTAATCCTGTCAGGCTTTTCAACGAAAGTGAAAAAGTGTTTAAGAAATTTAATTCTGATTTTATCAATACACCTTTCCTGACCAATCATGATCAAAACAGGGTGATGTCTTTTCTCAAAAACAGCTCCCGAAAAGCCAAACTGGCGGCCTCCATCCTACTCACCTTTCCGGGAAACCCGTACATCTACTATGGTGAAGAGTTGGGGATGCGAGGAAAGAAACCGGACGAACGGATCAGAGAACCATTCCCATGGTCCGCAGACCCTGTACCGGAACAAACCAATTGGCGAGAGGTCACGTACAACACACCCGACAAAACACTCCCTCTGGATCAACAGAAGCACAGGACAGATTCTATTTTCAATCATTACAAAAGGCTCATCCACTTCAGAAAGTCAAACGAGATTTTAAGAAAAGGTAAAATCACAGCAGTAGATGACCTGCCTTCCGGGACCTTTGGATATTACCGAAAGTTTAAAGACGATGCCCTACTTGTACTTCACAACCTGAGCTCAAAAAAGAAAACCCTTGAGCTTTGGGGTGGTTTTGAAGCAGTAAATTGGAGTAGCAAACCTGATAATGTAAAAATATCCGACAGGTTCTTAACTTTGTCGCCGTTTCAAAGCATCATATTATATAAACCCAAATCATAACCCAAAATGAACAACATTTCCGTAATAGGATCCGGCACCATGGGCAATGGAATCGCTCACGTTTTTGCCCAGCATGGTTACCAGGTAGCATTGATTGACATTGCTCCTGAAGCACTGGGAAAAGCCCTGGCTACCATCGGCAAAAACCTGGATCGACAGATCAAAAAAGAACTGATCAGCGAAAGTGATAAGGAAGCCACACTCAAGAACATAGCAACCTTCACCAAAATCGAAGAAGGCGTAAAAAATGCTGACCTGGTAGTGGAAGCTGCCACAGAAAATTTTGACATCAAGAAGAAGATATTCCACACCATTGATGCAAACGCCCCGGAGAAAGCGATACTGGCTTCAAACACCTCATCCATCTCTATTACCAAAATTGCGGCAGAAACAAAAAGGCCTGCACAGGTGATCGGCATGCACTTTATGAATCCCGTCCCTGTGATGAAACTGGTAGAGGTGATCAGAGGCTATGCTACCTCTGACGAAACCACCAAAACAGTGATGGCAGCTTCCGTGAAGTTAAATAAAGTGCCGGTTGAAGTTAACGACTACCCGGGCTTTGTGGCCAACCGCATCCTGATGCCCATGATCAATGAAGCGATCATTTCGCTTTTTGAGGGTGTGGCTGGCGTAGAGGAAATAGACACGGTCATGAAGCTGGGTATGGCCCACCCAATGGGTCCACTACAGCTAGCAGATTTTATTGGTCTGGACGTTTGCCTCTCCATCATGAACGTTCTGTATGAAGGTCTTGGCAATCCAAAATATGCGCCATGTCCTTTGCTTGTCAATATGGTAACTGCCGGGTATAAGGGAATCAAGACCGGTGAAGGATTTTATAAATACACCGCCGGATCAAAGGACCTGGAGGTTAGCCCAATGTTTAAATAGCTATGAAACTTATTTACGCTCTATTTTTAGTCTTTGCTGTGATAGCAAACCTCAATGCTCAGAGTGGTTTGGATGGATCCGAGCCACTCAGAGTTGGGATAGCTGGCCTTACTCATACGCATGTCCACTGGATACTGGGACGGGATGATATCGGGGATATAGAGATCGTAGGGATTGCCGAACCGAACCGGGAGCTCGCTCAACGATACGCTGAACAGCACGGGTTTAGCATGGATCTGGTTTATGGATCGCTGGATGAGATGCTCTCCGAAACAAAACCTGAAGCTGTCACGGCCTTTGGGACCATTTACCAGCACCTGGAAGTGGTGGAAAGTTGTGCTCCTAAAGGCATTCACGTGATGGTGGAAAAGCCACTGGCTATCAGTACAACTCATGCGCTTAAAATGGAATCATTGGCAAAAAAGCATAACATCCATTTGCTCACCAATTATGAGACCACCTGGTATCCAACCACCCAATATACCCTTTCGCAAGTTGAAGAAGGGAAACTGGATAAGATCAATCGAATTGTTGTAAATGATGGTCATCAGGGGCCTGTTGAGATCGGGATCAACAAAGAGTTTCTGGACTGGCTTACCGATCCTGAACAAAACGGGGCCGGAGCCCTGACAGATTTTGGGTGCTACGGGGCCAATATTATTACCAGCATGATGGGAAATCAGTTACCCCTTTCCGTGACGGCCGTTACCAATACCAACAAACCGAAACTGTATCCCCACGTGGAAGATGAAGCAACGATCATACTCCAATACCCGAAAACCGTCGGAGTGATCCAGCCCTCCTGGAACTGGACCTTTAGCCGTAAGGACATGGAAGTTTACGGAACTGCAGGCTACATAAAAACCCAGGATGCAACCAATCTGATCCTTAGAATGGCCGAAAACCAACCGGACTCTTCCGTTCATTTGCCTCCGCTGAAATATCCCGTTTCTGATCCCTTTGCTTATCTGGCGGCTGTGGTGAAAGGAACCATCCAACCAGACAGAGATCTGAACTCTCTCCAAAACAATCTGATCGTGGTGAAGATCCTTGATGCCGCTAAAAAATCTGCAGCCTCTGGCAAAACCGTAGTTCTAAAGTAGTCTCGTCATTACTGATCACCTTGAAAGAACATTTAGTTTGGCTTGCAGGCCGATTGAAAACATAAAGGGCTGATAAGTAAAATCCATCCTCTCTTCGTTCATTGGGTATGAAAGCCCAAGCTGAGCAATAGCTTTAATGTTTTTAAATCCGAGTTTAGTGGTTCAACAGGCTCTATAAATACCCCTGAGGAGCTATTACCAGCCTGATCCAAATTAACCCAAACTAAACGTGAAGTAAACCCAGCTTCAAAAACATTTGTTGATATCCCTACTGTAGGCTGAAAAAAATACGCTTCTTTCTTCTTTCTATCAATCTCATAACAGTTCAAAACTCTTAGTTTCCGTAGATGTAATTTCTTTTCAGTTCCTTGATCCATGTATATACATTTACAAAGAATATATTTAAACAAATACCCTCCATTGGTGGTATTAATTAGACATAATTTCTGTTTGTAGCTTGATGAATAAGACCTTAAAAAGAATTCTATATATCGTTATTGTGGTTGTGATCCTCGGTGCCATTGTATACCCAAAGCTCCCAAAAGAAGATGACAAAGCTTCGGCCTCAGCCACTGCTACAGCCCCGGCAAAACTGACCGTAGACGGCCTGGTCTTAAAGGGGCAGCAGCTCAATAACCAGGTCAATGTAACCGGGTCTGTGCTGGCCGATGAGTCTGTACTCCTGAATAGTGAGGTGGCTGGAAAAGTAAGTCAGATCTTCTTTGAGGAGGGGCAAACGGTAAAAAAGGGCAAATTAATGGTAAAGCTGAACGATGACGAGATCCGTGCAGAGCTGGAGCGTCTGCAGTTTATTCTTAAGCTAAATAAGGACAATGAGCACCGGCAAAAGCAACTCCTGGAAAAAGAGGCCATCAGCCAGGAGGAGTATGAAACAGCGCTGACCACACTGAATACTACTCAGGCGGAGATCAGGGTGCTGGAAGCCCGACTAGCCAAACATAGCATCATAGCGCCTTTCGACGGTGTGGTAGGCCTGCGAAACGTCTCGGAAGGGAGCTATTTAAACCCCGGAAACTCTATCGCAGAGCTTTTCAAGATCAATCCGATCAAGCTGGAATTCAGTGTGCCCAGCAGGTACCTGAAACTGGTAGACATTGGCGACCGGGTTAACTTCACTGTAGATGCCTACGACGACACCTTTAGCGGATCGATCTACGCCATTGAGCCGCAGATCGACCCGCAGACAAGAAGCATCAGGCTCCGGGCAAAAGCTGACAACCGGGATGGAAGGCTTTTGCCAGGCCAGTTTGCCCGGGTCAGCCTCATCCTGGAAGTCATTCCGGAGGCTCTGCTTATCCCTACAGAAGCTGTGATCCCCGAGCTCAATGGCAAAAAGGTTTTCTTATACCAAAATGGAAAGGTGGGTTCTAAAAGCATCATTACCGGGATCAGAACTGAAGAGGACGTGCAGGTACTGGAAGGCCTGGCTCCAGGCGATACCGTAATTACAACGGGTGTTTTGCAGATCAATACAGGTTCGGAAGTAAACATTAACCTGAACTAAATGGCGAGTCTATCCAATATCAGTATCGAACGGCCGGTTTTGGCGGTGGTTATGTCGATTGTCATCGTTCTTTTTGGCATTATCGGGTTCAACTTCCTGGGTGTACGCGAATACCCCAGCGTGGACCCACCCGTCATCACGGTATCCACCTCCTATACCGGAGCCAGTGCAGACGTCATCGAAACGCAGATCACAGAGCCTTTGGAAGAATCCATCAATGGGATCGACGGCATCAAAACCCTGTCTTCCAACAGCAGCGATGGCCGAAGTACCATCACTGTGGAATTTGGTTTGGAAACCAACCTGGAAGCTGCCGCTAATGACGTCCGGGATAAAGTATCCAGGGCGATCCGAAACCTACCTCCGGATGCAGACCCCCCCATTGTTACCAAGGCCGATGCGGACTCACAACCCATTATCGCCCTGAGGATCTACTCAGAAAAGCGCAACCTGCTGGAAATGTCTGAAATAGCAAACAATGTTTTTAAAGAAACCTTTCAGACCATCTCCGGAGTGAGTGAGGTACGCGTCTGGGGCGAAAAAAAATATTCCATGCGCTTGTGGATGGATCCTGACCGGCTGGCTGCTTATGAGCTGACTCCACTGGATGTACTAAATGCCGTCCAAAGTCAGAATATCGAGCTCCCGTCCGGGCGGATTGAAGGAGCTTCAACGGAACTGACCGTGCGGACATTCGGAAGGTTATCCTCCCCGGATGAATTCAATAGCCTGATCATCCGAGAATCCGAAAACAATATAGTTCGATTCCAGGATATCGGACGGGCAGAGCTTTTCCCTGAAAACGAACGAACAGCCCTGCGAAACAACGGGATACCCATGGTGCTCAATGCCATTGTACCCCAACCCGGTTCAAACAATCTGGACATTGCTGAAGAGTTTTACGAAAGACTGGAAAGCCTGAAAAAAAATATTCCCGAGGACATCAGCACGGAGATTGCCTTTGACAATACCGAGTACATCAGCGAGTCTATTGCTGAAGTGCGGCAAACCATCTTCATCGCTTTTGGACTGGTGGTCCTGATCATCTTCTTTTTCCTGAGGGACTGGAGAACCACCTTTATCCCGGTGATCACGGTGCCCATTGCCCTGATCGGTTCGTTTTTTGTTATGTACATACTAGGATTTTCCATCAATGTGCTCACATTGCTGGGTATTGTCCTGGCCATCGGGCTGGTGGTGGATGATGCCATCGTAGTGCTGGAAAACATTTACACCAAGATAGAAGAGGGAATGCCTCCTCGTGAGGCAGGCAAAAAAGGAACCAATGAGATCTTCTTTGCGGTCATCTCTACCACTGTGGCGCTGACTTCTGTATTTTTCCCGATTATTTTTCTCCAGGGACTTACCGGCAGGCTCTTCCGGGAGTTTGGGATCACTGTAGCTGTAGCTGTGGTTATTTCGTCCTTTGTCGCTTTGACCCTCACTCCCATGCTTTCCAGTAAAATGCTCAAGCACCGTGAGCAAAAACAGTGGTTTTACCGTAAAACGGAGCCTTTCTTCGTATGGCTAAATAATAAATACAACAACGCCCTGGACAGGTTCATGGGGAATCGCTGGCTTTCCGGGGTGATCGTACTAGTGGCCAGTGGACTGATCTTTCTTTTTGTACAGATCATCCCATCGGAGCTGTCCCCGCTGGAAGATCGTGGGGTGTTCAGGATCATTGCCACCGGACCAGAAGGTGCTTCTTTTGATTACATGGATGATTACGCTAATGAAATGACAGCCCTGGTTCAGGAAGAAGTACCCGAAGCAGCATCCATCATTACCATTACTTCTCCGGGGTTTACCGCTTCAGCTTCAGTAAACTCTGCCTTTATTATCGTAAAGCTGGAAGATGCAAAAGACCGGGATCGCTCGCAGCATGAAATCGTAGAAGCCATCAAACCGAAGATTGCTAGAAACACCAAAGCGCGGGCTTTTGTGGTGGAGCCGGAATCCATCGGCAACAGGCGCGGAGGACTGCCGGTGAGTTTTGTGCTTCAGGCACGTGAACTCGCGGAGCTGAAAGAAGTGCTGCCGGAGTTTATCGAAAAAGCCAATGCAAGTCCGGCATTTGACTTTGTAGACCTGGACCTGAAGTTCAATAAACCGGAACTGGGTGTAAGGATAGATCGGGAAAAGGCCCGTAGCATGGGCGTATCTGTACGTGATATAGCTCAAACCCTGCAGCTTAGTCTGAGCGGAAACCGGTTTGGATACTTCATCATGAATGGGAAGCAGTACTATGTGATCGGGCAGTTGGAAAAAATCAACCGGAATGAGCCTCTGGACCTCAAGTCCATCTACATCAGATCCGGTAACGGCGACCTGGTGCAGTTGGATAACCTGGTGAGGCTGGAAGAGCGGTCCACCCCACCGCAGCTATTTCATTACAACCGGTTTACTTCAGCTACCATATCAGCAAGTTTAGCAAGTGGTTACACACTTGGTCCGGGACTGGAAGAGATGGATCGCATAGCAGCTGAAGTACTGGATGATCGTTTTCAGACGGCCCTGGCAGGATCTTCTTTGGAGTTTCAGCAAAGTTCAAACAACTTATACTTTGCTTTTGCGCTGGCCCTTATACTCATCTACCTCGTACTGGCAGCTCAGTTTGAGAGCTTTCGTGACCCACTGACCATCATGTTTACTGTGCCACTGGCTTTGTCCGGGGCGCTTTTTAGTCTCTGGTATTTCAACGAAACCCTGAATATCTTCTCCCAGATCGGGATGATCATGCTGATTGGGCTGGTGACCAAAAATGGTATCTTGATCGTGGAGTTTGCCAATCAGCGCAAGGCAAGAGACCTGGGCATCATGGAGTCCATCAAAAGCGCCGCCAAGATGCGTTTCAGACCTGTCCTGATGACGAGCCTTTCTACCATTTTGGGCATTTTGCCTATTGCCCTTGCACTGGGAGCCGGGTCTGAAAGTCGTGTTTCCATGGGGATTGCCGTTATCGGAGGGCTGATCATTGCCACTTTCCTCACCCTTTTTGTGATCCCGGCCATTTATTCATTTTTAACCAGTAAAGAGAAAAGATTAGCACGCGTATGATCAGGTATCTTTTTTTGATTTGTTCTACCGGGCTGTTTGCCCAGAGTAATGATTCTCTATGGACTGTAGAAGAAGTGGTGGGATTGGCTCTGGAGAAAAATTACGACATCCGCCTGGAACGCAACAATCTGCGCATCGCAGAAAACAACGACACCTATGGAAACGCTGGATTCCTGCCCACCGTGGAGCTCACAGGAGGCACCAGCCAAACTATACAGGATTCGGAATTGGAATTTGCCAGTGGTGATGGGCAGTCCCGAACCGGCGCTAAATCAACAAGCTACAACGCTGCTGCCAACCTTTCCTGGACATTGTTTGACGGGCTTAAAATGTTTGCTTCCAAAGACCGCCTGGAAGAGATCAGGCGCTCCAATCAATATGCGTTCCAGTCACAATTGCAAACCACGATCTCGGATGTGATGAAGGCTTTTTACAACACTGCCCTGGAGCAGGAACGCCTGGCTTTACTGCAAAGCACCATGGAGCTGTCTGAAGAGCGTGTCAATATAAGCCGGGACAAATACGAGGTGGGCAAGGCCAGTAAGCTTGAGTTTTTGCAGGCCCAGGTCGATTACAACAGTGACCGGTCTGCCCTGGTCAAGCAGAAGGAAGTGATCGCTGTACGGAAATTTCAGTTGATCGAATTTCTGGCGATCCAGGAAAATGAAGTGAACTTCAGGCTTGGCTACAACTATGATTTGAATCCGGCCTTATCTGAGGATGAGATCATTGAGTCAGCACTGACCAATAACCCTGACCTAAAACAACTCAGCAGCAACCGCGAGGCTGCGATCCTCTCGCAGGTTGAGTTGGAACGGCAGCAATGGCCATCTTTGGATTTTAATTTGGGATATTCATACTCCAACCTGAACGCTGAGGCAGGATTTCTACTGAGTAACCGCTCAAATGGTGTTAATTACGGACTTACGGCAAGGATGACGCTATTTGATGGATTGAATCAGCGGCGTAACATACAAAATGCCCGGGTCCAGGCTGAGTCAAGTCAGCTGGCCTTTGAGCGGGCTAAAACCCAGCTGATCACCTCGGTGAGGTCAGCAAACCTGACCTATCAAAACTCGGTGGAGCTGGCCGAGCTGGAGCGTCAGAACCTGGAGGTAGCCCAGGAAAACGAGGCAATTGCCCTGGAGCGCTACCGGGTGGGAAAATCAAATGCGCTGGAGTTTCGTGAGGCTCAAAATAACCGGCTCAATGCCGAGATACGTTATTTGGAGGCTCGGAATGCAGCAAAAATAGCTGAGGTAGAGCTGATGCGGCTTACCGGCCAGATACTGGGTCAGAAATAATAAAAATTATTTAGTGGAAGGGTTTGGGTAATCTAAAACTCTATGCTACTTTTGCAGTCCACATCACAACAAAGGGGTCTGAAAACGTTCAGAAAAGCTTGTTGAAGTTATGGATCAGCAGGAGGTTAACCTTAAAAAGTGGGACACATTACATCGCGGGGTGGAGCAGTTGGTAGCTCGTCGGGCTCATAACCCGAAGGTCACAGGTTCGAGTCCTGTCCCCGCTACTAGAAAGAAGCCTGATCAGAAATGATCAGGTTTTTTTGTTTATACCCGGGCGCAACTACTAAAAAATAAGTGACTCCCTTTTTTTATGCTCCCTGTATAACAAAAATGGATCAAGGATCGAGCACTATTTCAGCGCTGTCAAAAAGAAAATCTAAAAAGGATTAGAGGGAGACTTTCCCAATTTGCCTTCTCAGACATTAATCTCTGTTCCCTTAATTATATCAATTGATAGTAAATAAGATGAATGCTCCCGTTTTGTATTATCAATTGATAGTATAGACCGTTTTTTAAGGCTGTTTTTTTGATATTTTGAATTCTTTTTAACTCTTTCGAGGTAACCGTTCAAAGTAAGTAAAATCCACAGTGCAGTTTTATTTCACTTTGAGCTAATTGTTTTTGATGATCCGGTTAGCGTCTGATCAATTTTTTTGTAAACAGCTGACAATTAATATTTTGCCGCCTAATACCAAAATTTACTTATGCCTCTTTTTATTGGCATTGACAGCCTGGAGTGCTTTCGGTCAGAGCAAGATCGAAACCAATTTCGAGAACCCCTTTTCCCGCTTAAATAATAAAGAGGCGTGGTCAGGTTTTAAAAAGAAAGGCGCTGCCTACCTCAAGTCTGAATATGGTTCTCAAATAAATAAGCCGGTCGATGAATTTATCGAAATAGACCTTCCCGGAGACTCTCTAAAAAGTATGGTCAGAAAAGCTCGCAGTATTGAGCTGAAAAAAACCATTGATACCACAAAAATAAGTTCAATGGATACTGCGGCTATAGATAGTACCTGGTTAGCTGATCGCATATCACTTGACACTACGGCGGTAAAGGACTCAGTAGCTAGTCAGTTTGAGTTGGACTCTCTTGCGGATTTAGCTGGTCCCATTCCTATGGACTCCGCAAGCCTTGATAGTTTACTTCATCACAAATTAGACTCTGGCCGCTACACTCTCCAGGTGGACACCACCAGAATCATACAGGAATTTTCCGGGATGGATACCGTTCAGCTTCCTGAGCAACCAGACCATGAACTATTAGCCAACTTCAGAAAGGAATCGTTTCTGGATGACTATACAGATCATTTTGAAAAGTATAAAGGTGTGGTAGCATCCACTCAGCAGGAGATCCGGAAATATAAAAAGAAAGAAGATTTCAGGTCTTTTATTAAGGAGTTCTTTTCCAACAAGTTTTCAAACAGCGAATCTGATTCTTTGGGTGACTTTAAACGTTTTGAAATGGGGGCTTTTTTTGAGGTCAGGCAGGAACCTTTTTACCTGGTTTGTAACCCTTCTGTGAAGGTAAACCTGACCAATAAACTTTCACTGGGTCTGGGCTATTCGTTTAGTTTTCACTTTGATCCGATAAAGGTGGATGAGGTCTATTTCCGAAGCTTTACCCAGTACCGGTTTAGAAAATACTTTGCTCATTTTGAAGCAGAATCCAGGGAGCCCATGAAACAAGATGGTGAATCATTTAAGATGATCCCTGCAAAATACAATTACGCAACCGGGATCGGACGTAATATTCTCCTTGGCAAGCTCAATGGAAGCTTACTGATACTTTACAATTTTGATAATTCACAAACACAGAAAATTTCATTGCGATATGGGATTAACATTTTTTAGATCATTTTCAAAAACAGCCACTTTGGCCCTGCTCTTTTTAGGGACTACCACTGTTTTCGGTCAGCGGGTAGACCTTCCAACTGGGGATTTGCAGTATAATTTGAACCTGCTAACAATACCAGGCCCGGAGGGGGACTACCCGATCACATTAAAGTACCACTCCGGTTTTGGCGTGGATATGGAAGCAAGCTGGGCGGGACTGGGTTGGGTTCTGGAGGACAACAGCATCCGAAGAGTTGTTTCCGAGCTGCCTGATGATACTCGTAAGAGCAAAAAGATCGGCAAGATGCATGCTCCTGCTGTAGAGAAGACCTTTGATGAGCCAACAAGGTTTGAGGCATGGTTGAAAAGGCTGGCAAATGATATGGAAAATGTAGCTGATGCAGCGAATGATCCAGGTTTCACAGAAGATGTTAAGTCTGCAATGAGCTCTTTAGGTAACAGTCTCGTTTATGGAAATCCTTTATCTCCCTTTGATCCGGGCTCAGTTTATTCAAGTTTATTCACGGTACCTGAATCAAGGATCAATATTATCCCCTCAATGTGGGATTGGTCTGCAGAAGAAGTGAGTACCAGGGTAAAGAAATTTCTGTGGCTGATCCCTTATGACAGAGATGTTACCTATAGATGGAGTATGGATCGAACAACTACCGAATTTCAGTACGGAATGCTACAGCAATCGAATATGCGGAATCTCTATTCCGGGCCAGGACAGGGACATTTTAATCCCCGGTTTCTCGACGGCACCAGCCAAAGGTACCCGGTGTACACCCGGATATCTTCGAAGGATGAAAATATAAGCTATGACGGGGAAAACGTATCCAGCGATTTTTTCCAGCACAGAAAACAGGGTTTGATAACAGAAAATCTTTCTCCGATCTACTGGGCTCCTGATCTGTATATTGTCTCTGCCGCCAATCTCTCTGGCCAGATCAGGCCTTACCGGTTCGATAATGTATCAGTGGCTTCATCTTTCCCAATAAATGAATTTTATGCCGGAAAAGTGGCCCTGGTAAAGCACCGGTTGAGTGTAGCAGATTATGGTGACGGTAGACACGCTACTTCGTATAACAAAATACGTTTCGGATGGGTAGGCGACCGTTCAAACTATTTTGATTACCACCAGGGCGCATTTAACGGGAATTTTTCACTCCGATTCCAGCCCAAGCAATATTACGATGTAAATCTGGGCTTGAGCCTGTATGCTCCATACTTCGAAATGCAGAGTGACGCCATAAACTTCATGGATGCGGCCAGAGAGGGATATGACGGGGATTCGAAACTAGAACGAGGATACGAGATTGAGTGGTACTCTAACGATGAAATTGCAAATGGATCAGGAGTTTTATTTGAAATAGATCGTGACAGGCCGCGAGCTACCTATCCTCGGTACGGGATAGGTGGGATCAAGATCACGGATAAAAAAGGGTTTACCTATTATTTTTCTACTCCGGCATATACCAAAGCACAGGTGACACTGGTGGAAAACGGCGTATTCACCGGGCGGGATGAGATAACAGAGCCGTACGCACATCAGTGGCTATTAACCGCTATTACCGGACCAGATTTCGTGGATGCCCCGATCGAAGGTGTTGAGCAGGTGGGCGAAAATGACAGGGGGTTCTTTGTCAAGTTTGACTATGGTAAATTCACCGAGTACTTCAGGTCCCAGTCTCCACTAGACGGCAACTCTATGTATACACCCGGTTCTACAGACTCATCAACTACCGAGGTGAGATCGATACAGCTAAAAGAAGTATTCTACCTTAACAGTATTTCCACCCGGACGCATACAGCTTTGTTTGTTAAAAAGCCCAGACCAGATAATCGTTCGGCTGTAGTGAAGCTGGAAGGAAATAAGATGCAGCCCAGAAGCCTGGCTTTGGACAGGATCGTATTGCTACGTAATGACCACTATACACACCTGGTTGATAACCTGAACTTCCGGGCAAACCAGTATGCAGGGTACGGTGCAGGTGAACTGGAAGGAAATGTGCTGAAGACTGAGGATCTGACGGTCAGCGATGCTATTCGCGATTACATAGCTGATCATGCTCTGCAAACGGTCTATTTTGAGCAGGACGATATTTTGTATAAGGGCTTGCCAAATGCGGAGTCAGGCAGGAACGCATTGACGAAAGTATCCATACAGGGCAAGACCGGTCCATCTCTGGATTACAAATTTGGTTACAATGTACCGGAAGAGGCGACTTACGGCAGATACAACTGGGATGCCTGGGGGGAATACAAAAACAATCCCGAAGGAGGAGTGAACTCCCATGATGTAGATCCAGCTTCTAAAGGGGATGAATGGGCGCTAAGCAGCATCCGGAACCCTGCCGGAAACCTGATCTCCATCGCTTACGAACGGGACTCCTATAAACGGATCGCCGGTATGGAGCTGGCTGACCAAAAGCAAGGAGGAGGTTCGCGTGTCAGCCGGATCATTAGCTCAGATGGTGTAAATGAAATTATAGATGAGTATATCTACACCAGGGATGGTAAGTTAGATGGAGAATCCTCGGGAGTAGCCTCTGATGAGCCAGGTTATATAGATACGGAATCCCGTTTTAAAGAGTATTTTGGTTATCCCTCTCCTACCATCCTTTACTCAACGGTAAGTCACCGCAGGCTGTCAGAAGATGAAGAGCCGGCAGGTAGAACAATGTATCATTTTCTGACCTTTGAAGACTCTACTGTGACAATTGATACTTTACACTCACGTAAAGCGAGAATCAATCCTGATATAGCAAAGAATGGCTATAAGTATGGCTACCAGCTGAATGAGGCTACCTATAAAACCACCTTCAGAACTCAGCTCCCGGGTAAAACCATGAGGGTACAGAGCTATGACCGGAATGACCTGCTGCTAACAGAAACTGCTTATGACTACAGTGTGTCCGAGTACGGTAATATTACCCAGTCGCTAAATCTTTTTGATCACGCTTTCAGGAGCTTTGAAAAGGGACGATCTGACGAGAATAAAAATGACAAACGCATCACTGCCCGGTTTATCAATTCTTTTTCTGAAGAACTTGTTTACCAGCTTAGCCAGGTCCGCTATACTAACTACCGGAACAATATTCAGACCTCTACGCTTTTCAAAAATCAGGATTTCTATTCGGGAGAACCGATGGTAGCTATTAGTAAAGACGGTTATGGGAACCAACTTGGGAAGGTAACTGTACCGGCCTATCACCGGTATGAAGATATGGGTCCGGGTACCGGTCAGAAAAACATGCTGAATGCTGCCACAGAGTCCTATTTGTACAAACTGGCAGACCTTGACTTTACCACCGCAAGCCCACAGTATACAGAGTTGCTGAGCGCCAATGTCCTTACCTGGAAAGAAGACAGTGAAGAAAGTATCCGGAGGCCATCGGGCAGGTATGCTTTGAACAAGTCACTTAATGCAGATGGTACAGTCCAGCTCTTAACTTCAGCAGAGGAGTTTCAACATGATGAGGGAGCAACTAATGATGCATGGCTTAAGGCATCCGAAATTACGCTATTTGATAAAAATTCCAAACCACTGGAAGTAGCGGGGGCAAGCAAAGTCAAACGGTCAGTCCGATATTCACCGGATAATAACTTTGTTATTGCTTCCTCAGATGGTTCGGATGTCCGGGAATTTGCTTTTCATGGAGCCGAAAAGGGTATTAATTTTTCTTATGATTTTGGCCCGAATGCAAACCTGTCCGATAAAGCTCATACCGGGCAGTATGGCTTTCAAACCAGTAGAGGAGTTGTGATAACTCTACATAAGATGAAGCCTGGTGTAGTCAATAAAAACAAGATTTATCGTATGTCAGTTTGGGTTCACGAACAAAATGTTAGCTCCGCTCAGCTCTGGGCAACGATAGCGATAGTAGGCCAGCAAGCGAGTAATCTTAAACTTACGTGCGATCCCTCCGGAAAACCAAATATTAATGGATGGTATCTCTTTGAACTGGATGTACCTCTGTCAAATTACACGATCACAGATGCGACTGAAATACGATTCTCGGTTGTCAATGTTTCTCCGGAAAGTGCCAATGAGATGCCTACGTTTGACGACTTCCGGGTAGCTCCTGTTTCCGCTAATATCCAATGTTATACCTACAACAACCTTGGAAAGCAGGAATATATCCTGGACAACAATCATTTCTACACCCGACTGGAATACGATGATCTTGGAAGAATAACGGGAATATACAAAGAAACCAACCAGGGAGAGATCAAACTCAGTCAACTGGATTATAACCTGGCCAAATAAGAAAGCTTATGAAAGGTATCACCAAACCTAACCTATTTATACAGCCAAATACTGCCAATACTAACTTAACCGGCCTATTTGCTATGAATTCTATACTTTTAAGATCATTCACTTGTATCATTTTTTGTCTTTTAATCAGCACGAACCTCCATGCCGGTCATTCTTGTGAAGTAACCGATCATGCTGTGGATGTCCGTGAGGACTGGTATCATCATGGAACATTTACAGCTAATTTAAGCTGGAGCGGGTCCTCATGGTTTGCCTTTTACCAGGTCAGCTATATGGCTGAAGATGGCCAGGTCATTGTGAAGTCTCCCACCTGGTGGCCTTCTACAACCCTCAGACGATTGCAACCCGGTACAACCTACCGGTGGCGGGTGCGCATGAAGTGCGGAAGGAAGTGGTCGGACTGGGGTGACTGGCAGCCGGAGTTCCAAACACCCGGAGCAAACTACTGCAAGGCAAGTGAGCTTGCAAACCAGGTAACTGTAGATCCCGATACGGAGACTATCACTGCCAGGCTAAGCTGGACAGGCAGTCCTGACGCTACGAAATACCAGGTGAGCTACAAGGAGAAAAAAAACTGGCGGAAAGGCCGCAAGCACAATGGGCGGTACAAACATGGATCAAAAGGAAAGGGAGTGGAGTTCCTCCCTCCTACAACGGAAACTTCGATTAACCTTTATGACCTGGATCCGAATACCACATACGAGTGGCGGGTGCGGGTGAAATGCGGCAGGCACTGGTCAGGATGGGGTGGTTGGCAGGCGGAATTTCAGACACCTGATGCCGATTGTTTTGCTACGGAATATTTTGCTGAAGTTTCCCGTGACCCGGAGTCCGAAAACAGCCTGCCTACCGGACAGGCAGGTATGACCGCTGTGCTGAGTTGGACCGGCACCCCTTCTGCTGAACTATATGAAGTAAGCTATCGCCATCCGGAAACCGGTGAGGTCGTCTTGCCAACAACCACTGAAACTTCCATAATTGCAGAAGGTCTTGAGCCTGGTACCACTTACCAGTGGCGCGTTCGCGTAAAGTGCTCCGGGGTATGGACTGACCCTGACTGGCAATCAGAATTTGTAACACCAGAAGGGGCGCTTTGTGCAGTAGCCGGTCATGTGGCTACTGCGGTACCCGACCGTGAAGCTGAGAACAGCCTTACCGCAACCTTAAGTTGGAACGGAACAGTGATTGGCGAGCATTACGAGGTGGTTTACAGCCAGGAAGGTTCTGAAGAAGTGGTGGTTCCGGCAACTACTGATACTACAGTTACGGTAACCGGGCTGGCCCCGAATACTGATTATCAATGGAAGGTGCGGGTATTGTGTTCCGGTACCTGGTCGGAACCTGACTGGGAGTCGAGCTTTACCACTCCCCTATGGGCTTTCTGCGAAGTGACTGATCATACCGTATCAGCTAAACCTGATCGTAAAGAAGAGAACAGCATTACTGCTACTTTAAGCTGGACGGATACAGAAATTGGTGATCAGTATGAAGTGGTCTACAGCCAGCCAGGATCGGAAGAAGTGGTGCTCCCTGCAACTACCGATACGACTGTTATCATAACCGGGCTGGCCCCGAATACTGATTATCAATGGAAGGTGCGGGTATTGTGCTCCGGGGCCTGGTCAACGCCTGACTGGGAATCGAGTTTCACTACTCCCCTATGGACTTTCTGCGAAGTAACTGATCATACCGTATCAGCTGAACCTGACCGTGAAGCTGAGAACAGCATTACTGCAACCCTAAGCTGGACCGGAACAGAGATTGGTGATCAGTACGAAGTAGTCTACAGCCAGCCAGGATCGGAAGAAGTGGTACTCTCTGCAACTACCGATACGACTGTTACCATAACCGGGCTGGCCCCGAATACCGATTATCAATGGAAGGTGCGGGTGTTGTGCTCCGGGGCATGGTCAGCACCTGAATGGGAATCAAACTTTACCACTCCCCTATGGGCTTTCTGTGAAGCCACCAATCATGCTGCTAATGCTATTCCGGACATGCAAACCGAAGGCAACATTATCACCACATTAAGATGGACAGGGACGATCCTTGGCGAGCAGTACGAAGTAATATACGGCCAAACCGGAGCTGAGGAGATTGTGCTACCCGTCACTACCGATACCACTGTCATCATTGAAAATCTTCTACCGGATACTGAATACCAGTGGCGGGTGCGGGTAATGTGCTCCGGGGCCTGGTCCGAACCGGGCTGGGAATCCACTTTTATCACCCCTTCTGCGGTTATCCTGGCAGATTCTGTCCAGTTCAATCTATTGAAAGACCTGTACCTGTCTATGAATGGCGACGCCCTCGACCTGACAGGCTGGCCAACGTTAGATGAATTTTCAGCGCTTGAGCAAGCAGGCTTACACCTGGACCGGGAGGATTACGGGACCTGGGAGGGTGTGCAGATCAATGAAGCGGGACAGATCACCGGGTTGTATTTTCCCGGTAAAGAGATCAGCGAATTCAGCGCGCTTTTAATAGGTTTTGACTTCCTGCAGTCGCTGGACCTGTCAGACAATAACCTGACGCTCCTTCCTGATGAGGTATTCCTGGATCCAAACGCTACTGAAGAAGGTGGTTCGGCCCTTCCTCTGACTTACCTGAACCTGTCAGGTAATGATCTGACCAGCCTGCCCGAAACACTTTTTGACCTTTCCCAGCTGGAAACCTTTCTGTTATCCGGCAATATGCTTTCAGGAGAAATGCACTGGGGATTTACCTGGCTGGAAAACCTCACACAGCTCGATATCGCTGATAACCAGTTCGAGGAACTGGCAGATTTCTGGGAGCATCCGAATCCGGGACAGATCAGTTTAAATGCCGATGGGAACCGGCTGGATTTCGGAGACCTGGAGCAATTCCTTGCGGGGGAAGAGGATTTCCTATTTCAAAGTTTCAGTTTCCAGGATCAAAAACCCTTGCCGGTAGACCTGTATATCGACGATGTAGCTTATCCCGACCTCCAAAAGGATACGGTTAATTTTAACCGGTATTCAGACCTTTCTTTTTATATGATCAGTAACGGAGATTATGATCTGGCCCTCTGGGAAGTGAACAGAGGAGACGGCTGGGAAGTCTTTGCCGGCGGAGGAAATGGTGTAGTAGAAGGGCGTATAGAGTTTGCCAGTGAAAACGATGAAGGACTTTACAGGTGCAGGATCACGAATGATATTTTCCCCGGAACAACGTTCTATTCCCAAACTTTCTATCTGAACCTTGTCTCTCCGGAACTAATAGCAGAAGACCGGCCCCGCTACGAGGCTTTACGGGACCTGTTTAACGCTTTAGGCGGAGACAGCTGGGAGATAGATGGCTGGCCTTCCGAGGAGTTCTTTTATCGCCTGGAAGATGACAATGCATTCGTGGACCGCAATACCTACAACAAGTGGGGCGGATTGACGGTGGTGGACGGAAAAGTCACCCGTATTTCTCTTCCGGACAGAGGCCTGACCGGCGATCTGCCCGGAGCGCTCAGCAACCTGCGTGAGCTGACATATTTGAATTTTGAAGGAAATGAGATCACCGGAGTTTCAAGGCTTGGTGAAATTGACAGCCTGCAAACACTGATCCTGAGTGGGAACCCTATTGACGGTCTGCTGGCCGAACATGACACTGGTAAGTTTGTTTCACTGAAAAAGCTGGAGTTGAATGGTACTGAAATCGGCGGTTTGGGCAATGAAGGTGAGCAGTTCCCCGCTTTGGAATATCTGGATATGTCCGGGTCCGGGCTCAGGAGTTCATGGACCTTTCGCAATATTGGTAATCTTGTAGCGCTCCGGTATCTTGATATCAGTGATAACAGTAATACGCTCAGTTATATTCCTGCCAACCGCTTACCTGCCGAGCTGGGTAACCTTACCAACCTGGAGGAGCTGATCGCTAATGACTGTGACCTTTATGGAGGGATTCCCGAAACGATAGGAAACCTGGTTAACCTGACTACCCTCCGGCTGGAAAATAACAACCTGGCAGATACATTGCCGGAGACAATCGGAAACTTGATCAACCTTAAGGTTCTCTCGTTAGGAAACAATGAATTGTCCGGCCCACTCCCTGCTTCCATCGCCAATCTGGCCGCATTGGAGCTGGTAGACCTAAAGAGTAACCGGCTGACAGGTTCGTTGCCTGCGGGGATCAGCAATTGGGTAAACGTGGCCTCCATTACATTGAATGACAATGCGCTGAATGGTACACTACCTGCCAACTGGCCTTTTGATTCACTGGCTTACCTGGACCTGAGCAATAACCGGTTTTCCGGAGAGATCCCGGTAGAAGCCACTGCTTTGCCCGGTGTGACGGAGCTGGACCTGAGCGGTAACGAATTTACTTCATGGGATGCCAGCCGGTTAGCGGAGATGCAGGCTATCAACAGGCTGGACCTGTCAGATAACAGGTTGCCGGACATGCCCGATACCTGGAACCACCCCACCCTGGAAATCCTTGATCTTGGAAAGAACGAGTTTTCAGGCGCTATCCCTTCGGCCATTTCAAACCTGGGCGCATTGAGAGTATTGTCACTGGACAACAACACATTTTCGGGAACTATCCCAGGAAGTATCCTGGGTATGTCCAACCTGGAAAGCCTGAACCTGGCAAATAATGAGCTGGAAAGTATTGAGGAAGTGCCTGCACCGGCTACTTTCAGCATGTTTAGCGTACAGGCAACTACTACCAGTACTACAGGTATGAATGTGGATATCAGTGGTAACAAGCTGGACTTTACCGACCTGGAACCACTTTTCACCGCTCCCGGAGAAAGCATCTACGGTTCACTGACATACTCCGGACAGCGAGCTGCTTTGGGTACATCTATGGAAGTGACCTCTTACTTTTGGAAATCCGATGCCCCGGACTTCTCTTACCCGGATTTAGATGCAGCCGGTAAGAATGGCCGGTATACACTGGAAACTAAAACGACTACCGGAGACCGGGTAGTATGGCAGTCTTTTACTGACAGCTATAAGGAGCAAACCAGTCCCACTATTCCTTACGGGAGTAAAGCCCCAATGCGGTTTAAAATAACCAACACCCTGGTTACGGGTTTAGCACTGTATACGGAGGTGATAGAAGCTAATTACTCCTATGACAGATCGGCTGATGACGGGCATGTGAGTTTCAACTCACAACCGGTGATGGCCAGCGCTGTATCACCGGCAAGGATCCTCATCGGCTGGGACAAGAGTCCCGGAAGCGTATTGGGGTACAAGATCTATCGCAGTGAAGCTGAAAGCGGTGAATACACGGGAGTGGGATTTGTCAATGCTCCTGACACTTCCTTTGTGGATGAAGGGCTGGAATCAGGTAAGACCTATTACTATAAAGTACATCCATATCTTAATGAAACGTCCGAGCTGACTAGTCTTGGATCAGCATCAGTGGCTACCAGTAGCCGCAGACTGAATGAACTGTCTGACCCGCATCGAAACTGGGTGAAAATAGTTTCTTTTGATGACAATGGGGACATCACCGGACTGGCTAAAAGCTATAACGATAGTGAAGGAGATCCCCTTCAGACCCTGGCCCTGAACAATGAGGAAAACATTCCTCTGATAAGCTACCAACTGTATGATGAGTTTGACAGGAGCCTTGGCGAATCGCTGGCTCTACCGACGGTTTCTGAAAGTGCCCTGGGATATGTAGAGGATCAGGAAACATTGAAGAATTACTATGGTACGGAAGATACCTTTACCGACATTGAAAACAACCTGCCCAGCTCGGAATATGTGGAGTACCTACGGGAATACGGAGACGATAGCCGGGTGAGGAAGTCCACCATCCCCGGAGAGGCTTTTGCACCGGGGAGCGGGAAAGAATCTCAGGCAATGACCCTGCCGGCGAGCATTTCCGAACTGCCGCAATATCAAACCATCCGTCAGGCCGTTTTGGGCGCCGGTCAGAGCCAGTCACCTGCCAACCTGACCAAGCAGGTGGTCATCGACCCCAATGGCCAGGCATACATCACCTTTCAGGATCAGCGTGGAAATAGGATTGGAAACTGCCAGGCCGCAGGAGAAACATCTTATGCTGTATCGCAAAGCGGTTCTTATTACCTCAATTTTTATGTGCCGTTCACACAGACTGTGACAATCACTTCTCAGGGGGACGTAACCATCTATGACATTATGGAAAGCCCGGAAGAGCAATTGAATGTCCTGACAGCTGACCTAAAAGAGGTGAGCCTTGAACCCGGGTTTTACAGGGCTAAGAGCAACAGTACGGACAATTCCATAGAGGTAGCCTATGAGGTGAACTATACCTCCATGAGCTACAATATATACGACATGGCCAGTCGACTGGTCGAAGAAATCTCCCCGAATGGGGTGGCTGAGTTCCTGGATGGCGTTTTGCTGGATGAGGTAAACAAAACGACCTATACCTATGACGGGCGGGGACAGATAGAGTCTATGAAAGAGGTGGATGCAGACGAAACCCGCTTCCTGGCCCGAAACGACGGAGCTGTGCGGTATAGCCAGAATGCCCAACAGGCGGCAGCCGGCGCTACCACCTTCTCCTACACCAACTATGATGAAACGGGCCGTGTGATCGAATATGGGGTGTATACCGGTAGCAGTGTCTCCTTCGGTTCATCTGAAATGATCACTACCCTGGAAGATGTGGGGCCGAATGGTTACGCAAATACGGATAAAGAGGACTGGGTAAGCATTCGGTATGACCTGCCGGACCCGGATTTTGCTACAGCGACCGGCCTGACCGGATATGAACAAACTTACCTGATGGGTGGAGTGACACGAACAGAAAGTGAAGACGTGATCACCTGGTACAGCTATGATGAGCGCGGGAGGACCACCTGGACAGTACAGAAGTATAAGACGCTGGACAAGGTATTTACAGTGAACTATGAATACGATGCGTCCGGGAATATCCGTACAATTGCTTACCAGAAAAATGAGCCGGACGAAGCTTTTTATCATCATTATGAATATGATCGAAACCAACAGCTTACCCGTGTCCTGACCTCTACGGACGGAGCGCTGGCCAATGCCTATGAACATGCCGCCTATGAGTACTATTTACATGGTCCGCTAAAGCGGGTGGAGCTCGCAAAGAACCTTCAGGGCATTGACTATACTTATACGATCCAGGGCTGGCTGAAAGGCATCAACGGGGTGAATGGAGATCCCGGAAATGATGGTATTTCTGATTTTACACAAGATGCTTTCGGATTTTCCCTGGAATATTTTCAAAATGACTATCAGACGGCTGAATCGTGGTACGATCCGATGGGTGCATTGTCCGGCATCAGTGATCAGTACAACGGGAACATCCGGGCAGCAAGGTGGCGCAGTGTAGATGAGGAATTTGTGCAGCAGACACCGGAGCTTTATGCTTACACCTATGATCAAAAAAGCCAGCTGGCCGGAGCGTACTATTCAGCTACGGAAGCTTTTAGTACCAGTAACAATCCTTTGTCAGTGAAAAGCCTGACCTACGACCCCAACGGGAACATGCTTTCGCTTGAACGCTACGATCAGGCAGGAGAACTTTTCAATGACTTTGACTACACATACAACTCCAATGCTGCTTTGCCGAAGAATAACCGGCTGGAGCAGGTGGCCGGGTATGCAGCATTCAGCCATGATGAGCTGGGGCGAGTGACCGGCTATGAATATGAAGATGCTGACAAACAGGACCTGTACTACGAGTACGATGCCTACAGCCGCATTACGGCTGTGTACGGGGATGCCGATCATAGTGAGCACCTCTACTCCTACCGGTACAACGATGGTGCCGCCCGGATCATGAAGCGGGACGAGACTACCGGGCTGGAAACCTGGTATGTACGAGATGCTACAGGCAATATCATGAGCATTTACTACCGCAATGGCGGTGAACTGCTGCAAGGCGAGGTGCCGATCCATGGTAATACCATGCTAGGGATCGCCTACCGCAATATTGACCACTGGCAGTACAACTACACGCTCACCGACCACCAGGGCAACACCAGGGCAGTAGTGACCAAGCTGAAGTTTATGGGCACTGCTACGATGGAGGAATCCAGGATAGATTATGAAAATACCCGGTTTGATAACCTGGATACACGACAGAATGACCCTGTAAGTGCCATTGATGGTACGTATTCCGCTTTGCTTAACCCGGCCCTCACAGATGGAGAAGCAGTAGGACCGGCCAAATCCCTGAAGGTGGAGAAAGGTGATGTGGTGACGATGGAAGTGCTGGCGGCTTATGTGCCACCGTCTGAGAACAATACCTACATTACCGGCCTTGGGACGCTACTGGCTTCAGCGTTTGGTATCAATACGGGTACCTCAGAAGGCGCGAGTGC
This sequence comes from Marinoscillum sp. HNIBRBA16962, assembly GCF_057801515.1. Classification (NCBI taxonomy): domain Bacteria; kingdom Pseudomonadati; phylum Bacteroidota; class Cytophagia; order Cytophagales; family Reichenbachiellaceae; genus Marinoscillum; species Marinoscillum sp. HNIBRBA16962. The sequence goes on from NZ_CM173603.1 coordinate 3,675,435, forward strand.
CGCCGATGGACTGGACTATGCAGTGACAGGCCCCGCCTTTGTGCCAAATCCGGCAGAGTCTACCACCATACCAAAAGCTTACCTGCAGTTCCTGCTGTTTGATGAAAACTACAACTTCATCGAAGCAGAAGACGGTGATTGCGACTGCTTCAAAAAGGTGACCACAGCGGCTGCAAATGGTGTAGAAACGCTATCCTTAGAAGTGGAGGTAGAGCAGGACGGCTATATGTATATCTATGTGGTCAATGAAAGCAAAAATGATGTAAATGTCTGGTTTGACAACCTGACGGTGACCCACCTGGGAGCCAAGGTGGTGAAGACAGCTGATTACTACCCGTTTGGTAGTGTAGCGAAGGAATGGACGGATGAAGATTTCAGGTTCGGCTACCAGGGGCAGTTTGCCGAAACAGACACAGAAACCGGGCTGAGCCACTTCTGGCTAAGAGACTATGATAGCGGTTTGGGCCGATGGCTGGCGACTGACCCTTACAGGCAGTACTGGAGCCCGTACAATGGCATGGGGAATGCTCCGCATCTGCTTATTGATCCAACGGGAGGGTCTACTACTGAGCGTAAATGGGATGAACATTGCCAGTGTTATGTGAACTTTGATCCGGTGACGGTTACAGACGGTTCAGATCCATTTGCCAGTAGTGGCTGGGAGCTGGAGATCGGGCGTTACAACACTTCTAATATCAATATTGGGCCGGGTAATTACAACTATGATGTTAACTTTAACCCACCTAATTCTTTAGGTTTAAATACTGGGAATTTAGCTCCGGATGTTAACTTGCCTGATGAAATGCAACCACGGGAAGGTGGGGAGCAAAACGACCAGAATGGAGGAAATACATCTGGAAATTGGTTTTGGGATCATTTCCATTTCGAAATTGGGGGTGAGGTCACTGCAGGATTTCAGTCGACTTTTAATACCTCCGGACCATCTCCTGCTTCGTTTTATGCGAGGGGAGTAGGGGGACTCAAGGTTAATTTGGTCTCCATAATCCTAGTTGAAGGAAAGGCTGGATTTAGACAAAAACCAACTGCTAATTTTATGACAGGAATTACAAATGACATTGCATTTTCAACACCGTTTTTTGCTATTGAAGGTAAGCGGTCCTATAAGAATGGTGTTTCAGAATATGTGACAAGTGGATCATCAATGCTTGGTTTAATTGGAGTAGAAATGAATTGGAGCACGGGTGAATTTTTTGTTGGAGGTATGCCCTCTGCAGGTTGGGCTTACGGTCTTGGTGTACAGGGAGGTTTAAAAGCTGGACTTAAATTAGATTTTTACTAGTATTTAAAATGTTGATTTATGAATATAAAGTCATCCAGAATCTACTACATAATAGGTGTAGTTTTTCTGTTTTTATTTGCCATACTTATGGCAGTGCTGACTGAAATAACTTATCGCAAGGGAGATATTGACGGAGTAATTTTTCTAACACTCATCAATTGTATCCTGCTTATTATGATAAGTTTTATTTCAAAAAGGGTTGTCTATTTTGAAATAAAAAATGGACGTATTGATTTTGGTAATATTTTTATGAAAAAAAATATAGAAGAGTCTGAAATCCAAAACCTTAAAAAAATTGTTTTTCATTTATATTCTTTTAAATATCATAATAAAACTTTCTATGTCCTAAATCAGCTTTCTAAGTATTTCCCAAATTAGTATTGAACTAAGATACTATAGCAATTAGCAATGGTCTGGGTCGCTAACTGGCGAACGACCCTTACGGTAATGCTAAAGAATATAACTTTTTATGTTTTTAAGTATTTAGGGATGGATTCATTTCTTATTTTTGGAGGTAATGGGTTTCACGTGAAAAACGTTAATGACTTAAAAGGCCTATAAATGGATCAGACAGGCACCTGATGCTATAAACTATAACTTTTAACGGATGGAATGTAAATACTGCGGAGGAAAATGCCATAAAAAAGGGGTGATCAATGGGAACCAGCAATATTGGTGTACCCAGTGTCACAAATACCAACGCAGGGATTACAAGTACGAAGCCTATAAGGTAAGCGATGATACAATCGCCAACTTCACAAAAGAAGGTGTAGGTATACGGAGCACCAGTAGGCTGTTGAATATCTCACAAGGCACAGTGATCAGCCGTATCAGGAAGATTGCATCAAACACAGAAAAGCCACTTATTTCCCAAAAAAAGCCTATGAAGTAGATGAGATGTACACGTTTATTGGCAATAAAACCAAGCCTGTCTGGATTGTCATAGCGCTGGAAAGAGAAAGTCGGCGAGTGGTAGATTTTTATATTGGCCCCCGAACCAAACGCAGCTTGCGAATGGTGGTCAATACATTGTTGACATCACAGGCTACACAACTCACTACGGACAGGTTAAACTTATATCGCACCTTGATTCCATGGGGTCTTCACAGTTGGGAACGCTATGCCAATAATCATGTGGAGCGGATGCATTTAAATATCAGGACACATCTAAAAAGATTATCCAGGCGAACCATCTGTTTTTCAAAGCAAAAAGACATGCTGATGGCTTGTTTAAGGATTTATTTTTGGGGATGAACTACTGGAGCCAAATATGGCCGGAAGGCGATAGGCGCATTGCCGGACATGCCCAACTGCTGTATGCTTACAAATACAATGACCGGGGTGACCGGATCATGAAGCGGGATGAGGCTACCGGGCTGGAGACCTGGTATGTGCGCGACCCTTCCGGGAATATCATGAGCATTTACTACCGGAATGGTGGTGAGCTGCTGCAGGGTGAAGTTCCGATCCATGGCCATGCCATGTTGGGTATTGCTTATCGCAACATTGACCACTGGCAGTACAACTATACTCTTACTGACCATCAGGGTAACACCCGGGCCGTAGTAACGAAGCTGAAGTTTATGGGAACCGCTACGATGGAGGACTCCAGAATAGATTTCGAAAATACGCGGTTTGATAACCTAGGTACACGGCAAAATGATCCGGTAAATGCCATCGACGGCACGTACTCAGCCTTACTTAACCCCGCTCTCACAGATGGTGAGGCCATAGGACCGGCCAAGTCGCTGCAGGTGGAGAAAGGTGATGTAGTGACCATGGAAGTGCTGGCAGCTTATGTGCCTCCCTCGGATGATAATGTGTTTATCACCGGGCTGGGTTCACTTCTGGCATCTGCTTTTAACATCAATACAGGAACATCCGAAGGGATGAACGCGGCAGACGGACTGGAAGATGCCGTAACAGGTGATGCTATGGTGCCCAACCCTACCGATGAACGTTTACCGAAAGCTTACCTGCAATTCCTGCTGTTTGATGAAAACTATAATTTCATAGGCGCTGAAAGCGGAGATTGTGACTGCTTCAAAAAAGTGACTACAGCCGCTGCGAACGGAGTGGAGACCTTATCCCTGGAAGTGGATATAGAGCATGACGGGTATATGTACATCTATGTAGCCAATGAAAGTAATCAGGATGTAGATGTATGGTTTGATAACCTGACAGTCACCCACCTGGGAGCCAAGGTGGTGAAGACAGCTGATTATTATCCATACGGAAGTGTAGCTAAGGAATGGACGGAAGAAGATTACCGGTTCGGCTACCAGGGATTATTTGCGGAAAGTGATAAGGAAACGGGGCTCAATTACTTTCAGCTTCGGGATTACGATAGTGATCTCGGCCGCTGGTTAGCGACCGATCCTTATGGGCAGTACTGGAGTCCTTATGCTGGTATGGGGAATAGTCCAAATATAGGTGTGGACCCTGATGGGGGTTGGTTGTTAGAAGCAGCCATAACTATAATAGGCTGGTATGGAAGTGGCTCATTTTCGGCTTTTCGGAATGGCGTAGATGAGTGGTACAACCCAGGCGAATGGGAAGGTCGGGACTGGGGTGCATCGGTGGCTGGAGGTCTTGCAAGTCTTGGTCTGTCGATTGAGCTGCTTGGAGATGGTTTTATGGCACCTAGTGGAGGAACATCAGATGCCCGGTGGGCTAAAGTTGGCGGGAATCCCTTTACAGAGGGCGTGATAACAGCATCCTTGTTAGAGGCGCCGAGTATTGTTTATGATCTGGCGGTTCAGAGTGAAGAAACTGATTTGGGTGCTATATCATTAATACAAGAATATCCTCACCCAGGAACTATAGATATTTCTAAAAGTTCCGAATCTAAAGTGGCATCACATTTGGTCAAAGGACTTAGGCATCACATCCATAATAGATCATCTATTGATCTCCATAAACTTTTCAAGAATCTTACTAATGATAAACTTTTAGGTATTTCAGGAGGCACACACTACCGTGCTAGTACTTCAATCAAATTATTTGGAGAGAATACCCCAATTTATACTGAAATTCCATTTCATGCTACAGGAAAGAATATAGATCCATTTAATTACAATACAAGATATCGAAATAATGATACAAGGTGGGTAATAGAATGGGGTAACCTTGGTATTCATATATCTGTACCAGTTAAATTTGAAAAAAATATGAGAACAGTCTTAGGCCTATGAGAGTAAAATTACAATTTCTACTAGTTGTCTTAACCCTTGGATGTTCATCAAAGAAAAATCTCTTTGATGAAGGAATATTTGCAAGAGGATTGGAAGATAAATTTAGTAACCCGTATGAAACGGCAGATACCTTAAATACAATAGGAAAGTATAAAAAAATCGAAGACTATTTTCTTTTTTTAGGAATTCTAAAAGACAGAAGTAAGCAAGGTTATCAAGAATTTTTTAAGAATTACATAATTTCACATGAGGGATCTGTTAATTTTAAATGCCTTTATCAAAATTACCCTAGTATTGAATTTGTTGTACTTCCGTCAAATGTGGCATTGATTTTTTCTTATTATGCTGAGACAGTTAATGTGCAACAGCTCGATAAACATTCACCTTTATATTGCCTCATTGAGCCGATGAATCAAATGAAAGAAGGTTTCGATCTTTCTTTTGAAAATACGGAAGCTTTTGAAGAGTATATGAAATGTATTGGTGATGAGGATTTTGAGAATAGTATTATATATCGTTTACCTATCATCTCATTTTCCTTGGTTGAATTGGATGGGAGGTAATAACCTACATGTACAGGACAATGCTTGTATATTTCCTCCTTTATCTCGCCAGTGTTTTCACTGGTACGGTGAGGTTCCATTAATGGACTTATCTGTTATATCAAAGGAAGATAGTTATGAGTAAATATGTACTAATATTTTTAGTAGTGACTGCAGGTTGTTCAGTTAGAAATGATGCAGATGTAAGTTCGGTTATAACAGACAGTTTGACTGTTGAAAATGGAGCTTTAATTTTCTTTAGAGATAGTCTTCTAGATAAAACAGGATTGTTTGGAGAGACAGAAGGTAAATATAGGGACATTCCTTTCATGGATTCTTCGAAATATATCAATGGGCTTTTTAAAGAAGAGCAGATTTATTATTCATTAAATTCAACAGAAGTATCAAGACCTTATGTGGACTCAAGTGAGTTTGATTATTTTCAGGGAGATGATCTGAAATTTATAGAATTGCTTTACGAAGACTTTAAACGAAAGCAAAAAAAGAAAGATACTATACCCTTATTGAAAGTAGATGAGTTTAAAGTGCTTGATTGGGATGATTATACAGCTGACTTAACTTTATACCCTAAGAGTATTTATCTGATAGTTCATCGCCACATCCAGGTAGAAGAGTATACCTATGTCCAATTGGAATTTAGAGAGGTTGAACAACGGGATATGTACTTTTCACATAATTTCTATATTAAAGTGGATACTACAGGTAATGTTGTTAATTGGTGGACTGATTATTGATTTATACTTTAATTGTTTAAGTTTTTTCAGTACGCTGAGATTCCCAATGCCAGATGCAATGTTGTAAACGTGGTTTCTTAGCCAACATTAGTCAAGTGCTTAAGTTTAGCGTGATGTTCGCGAGACATAGGTAGCCTTGATTTGTCCCAGAGAATTATTACAGGGCTTATTTGCCCCCACTAACTGGGCTGTAATTCGCCGAAGATCTTCCAGCAAAAAGTTCGATACTTCTCCCCTCCCCGCTACTAGAAAGAAGCCTGATCAGAAATGGTCAGGTTTTTTTATTCATACCCGGGCACAATCCAGACAGAAATGCCTTTTTTTGAAAGCAAATGCAAATTATGCTGGATCAATGATAATGATCATGTGATATCTCTAACAGCAGTCATCCACACAGCTTAGCTTCTTCGTTTTGGCCTTTTCAAAGGCTTCTTTTCCTTCCCTAAATGCATACCAGGCGATACCCAGCCCCCCTATTGCATCAACATATGGTATCCGGAATAACTCATAGATCAGGCTGGAAGCCAACAGAATGAATGAAAGATAAAAACAGGTTTTGGTACAGTTGGCATCTGAGATAATGGGCTGGCTGTTTAGCTTGTGGCCTACTTTCAGCTTCTCCTTAAATAAAAAGTACATCGTAATGATGGAAAGCGCTGATATGATCACACCGGCCAGGGTAGTTTGTGGCTCCACCTGGTAGACAAAAGCCAGTACCGCGCCTACTATCAGTCCTCCGGTCAGCAGGTAAAGGGCTACTCCCGTAATACGCAGGGCCGTCACCTCAAAAGAGTCATGTCGCTCCACCTCTCCACCTTTCATTCTCCTGATCATGTGAGCAATGCCTACACCGGACAGGACTTCCGCGAAACTATCCACCCCAAAACCAAAAAGGGCCAGGGTCTCATCCTGCGAACCAAAAAAGGTAGAAACACCACCTTCTACGAGGTTGTAGAAGATGGTGATCATACTAAGTATATATGCTCGTTTTAATAAGATCTGTTTTTCCATATCAATGATGATGACCTGCTTCACCTTTCTTCATTTCAGCCATAAGGTAATAAGCGTTATTCCATGCTACTACAGTAGTAACAGGTAGTGTATCAAGTAGTTTCACCTCGACCCATCCATTATCCCTGATTCCGGGGATAATCTCTACCGGCTCAAAAGCCCAGGTTACCCCCTCATCCTCCGTTTCTTTCGAGGCAGTAAATAAGAAATATTTATCTCCTTCTCTCACAACCCCCTCCTCCGGCAAGGCAATGGTCCGGACATCATCTGTTAAAATCCGGCCTTTCACATACATACCCGGGATAAGGAGCCCTTCTTTATTTTCAATTTCTGCATGCAGGTGAATAGCCTTCGGATTTTGCTCAAACGACCTCCCCACAGAATATACCGTAGCAAACAGTTCCCTCTCCGGAAGGGACCCAATAGTAAAACGTACTTTTTGCCCCTTTTTGACCTTGTGAACATCTTTTTCGAAGACCATCAGGTCTGCATGTATATGATCAATGTTTACGATCTCAAACATTTCCGTTTGTGGTGCTACATACTGAGCGGTTTTTATCATAACCATGCGAACCGAACCACTTATTGGGCTCCTGACCGCAATTTTCTCATAAACACCTTGCTCCCTGACCCTGGCGAGATTGAGTCCTAAAAGTTTTAGCTGCGCTTCTAATCCTTTGACGGTGCTCTGAGCTACCTGAAAATCAGTCTGTACTTTCTGGAAGTTTTTACCCGATCCTACATTTTCTTCATAAAGCCTTTTCTGTCGCATATACTCTTTTTCCAGATAACCGAGCTGATTCCGGCTGTTGATGTAGTCTGTCTGAAGCTTGATCAGGTCAGGGTGACTCAGGTATGCCAGCGCCTGGCCAGCTGATATCTCATCTCCTTCTATTACCTCAATACTTGTGACATTAGCACCGATAATCGCCGTTACGGATGCTTCATTTTGCGGAGGCACCTCCAGCTGACCATTGGATTCTACATAAGAGGACATATTACGCATGGGAAGTGTATCTACTTTCATTCCCAGTGATTCGAATTGCTGTTCCGTAAAATGCACCTGCCCCCCATGCTCCTCTTCTCCATGTTCATGCTCCTCATGGCCATTCGCGTGTTCATGAGAATGGCTACAGGCTGCTGCCAGCAATACAACGTATATCAGCAGTGTATATATTCTTATATTGATGTTCATTTTATTCAAAATGTTTAGCTTCATCTGTCAATAAAATAGTTCAGTTGAAACCTGCTTTGCAGGTACTTTTCATAAGCCTCCCAAGCACTTAGCTCTATTCGGATGGCTGATTCTACATTTTGGAGGAAGGTCACATAATCAATTTCCCCCTCCTGGTAAGCAATTAAAGCTCCATCCCGCTGCTCCCTGGCCAGGTCCATAGCTTCAGCTTCATAATATTCCCAGGAATCCTTCCATTTGCGATACATCTGCAGTGCCTGATTGTACTTCATTTGCAGCTCCAGCCTTACCTGCTGTTGCTGTTGTTCTGCTTGCAGCTGTCTGACCTTTGCGGCCTGAATGTTTCCCTGATCCTGCATGAAAAACAAAGGGATATTTACCCCTGCCTGATATTGATAAAATCCGGGCTGACCGCCAACCTCCTGCCATCCGTACTGGACGTTAAACGTAGGAAGCAAACCGGCCTTAGCGCTTTTCCATTCCTGCTCAGCTACCTCAGAGCGCTGGTGGCTTACCTGCAGCTCAGGGTGTTTCTCCAACACATCGGTCTGAAAAGAAACAACATCGTCCCGGTCCTTTTCACTGATGGGTTGGACAGTGAAGGTGGTATCACTCACCATCCAAAGGTTGAATTGCTGCAATGCCATCTCAAAATCACGGGCTTTCTGCCCCTTCTGAATGGATAGCTGCCTGGACTGATTAGCCGCTGCCAGATACGCCAGCCTGGATGTTTCTTCCGTTTCATACCTTACTTTCGCTGCCCGTTCAAATTCCCGAAAAGCAGAATCAAGCTCCTGATACAGTTGCAACTGTTTTTCTGCAGTATACAGACGTCCGTAGCTCAGTTTTACCTGGTACGTCAGCTCCCGTTCCGTAAGCTCCAGTGCTGCAGCCGCCAGGGCTATTTTCTCTTTTTGCAACTGCATTTTTGCCGGCACACCCAGCAGGTCCATGTTTTGTTGCTGTACGCCTATTACCGTATAGATACCCTCACCGTCACTCCCGATTTCCTCTCCTCCCGTAAACAGCTGGGTCCTGCCCATATTCCAGGCTGTTTTTTTCAACGCTTTCTGACCTTCTATCTCCAGACGTGAAGCTTTAATTTGCGGATAGGCATTCCTGGCCCTGTCCACAGCCTCCTGTAGTGTGATGGCTGACAGACTATCCTTACTTTGGGCGCCAGCCTCCCCCGGGGCAAATGTGAACGCTCCGATCAGCAACACAAGCGCCATGGGTTTGGCTAAGCCGACTTTACCTGTGCCGGATTCTACCCACCGGTAAAGGATTGGTAAAATAAATAGCGTGAGTAATGTAGCCGTTATCATGCCGCCGATGACCACCGTCGCCAGGGGACGCTGTACTTCTGCACCGGCAGAAGTAGAAACGGCCATTGGCAAAAAGCCCAGCACATCCGTCAATGCCGTGAGCAAAATGGGTCTGATCCTGCGTTTTGCTCCCAGGCGAATACGTTCATCCAGGTCATCCATGCCCTCCTCTTTCAGTTCATTCCAGCCATTGATCAGTACCAGTCCGTTAAGCACTGCCACACCAAACAGCACAATGAAGCCAACACCGGCAGAGATACTGAAAGGCATGTCCCTTATCCACAGTGAAAACACTCCACCGATGGCCGCCATGGGTATGGCTATATAGATCATGGTGGTCTGTTTGAATGATCCGAGCGCAAAAAAGATGAGCAGGAAAATCAAACCGAGAGCAACCGGCACAACCACCTGAAGGCGGTTGGAGGCTCGTTCCAGGTTTTCAAATGCTCCTCCATACCGGATGTAATACCCGGGGGGAAGGTTGAGCTCGGCATCCAGTTTTTGCTGTATCTCTTCCACCAGGGTTTTTACATCCCTTCCACGCACATTAATGCCGACATATACCCTGCGATTGGTATTATCACGGCTTATCTGCATAGGACCTGGTTCATAACTGATCTCCGCCACCTCTTTCAGCGGGATCTGTGAACTATTGGGCAGGTTGATGTACAGATTTTTCAGGTCATCAATATTCTGGCGATGCTGGCTATCCAGGCGCACCACCAGATCAAAGCGTTTTTCACCTTCAAATATGACACCCGATTTTCCTCCTGCAAATGCCGTCTGAACGACCGTGTTTAATTCCTCCACATTTAACCCATATTGGGCCAGCTTGGAGCGATTATAGTTTACTGTCATCTGAGGAAGTCCACTGGTAGCCTCTACACGCATATCTGCTACACCAGGCACAGTAGAGATGATCCGTCCCATCTCTTCAGACTTAGCAGCAAGGATGTCCAGGTCTTCACCAAATAATTTCACTGCAATATCTTCCCTCACGCCAGTGATCAATTCATTAAACCGCATCTCTATGGGCTGGGTAAACTCGTAGTTTACTCCCGGCACCACACTGATCTTCTCTTTTATTTTTTCTATAAGCTCTTCTTTACTATCGGCCGACACCCATTCGTCCCTGGGCTTGAGTATCACAAAGCAGTCTGCCAGATCCATCGGCATAGGATCGGTAGGAACATCCGCCACGCCAAACCGGGACATGGCATGCTCGATCTCCGGAAAATTTTCAAGTAGGATCTTTTCTACCTGAGTAGATGTCTTCACGGACTCTGAAAGCGAACTGCCGGGTTTCAGAATGATGTGAAAGGCAATATCCCCCTCGTCCAGCTGAGGTATAAACTCCCCTCCCATCCGGGTAAAAGTGAATACCGCCAATCCGAGGATGAGGATCGCTGCCCCTACAACCCATTTGGCGCCCCAGAGAGCACTTCTTAATGCTGACTCATAAATGTTTTCAAGCCAGTTTACCAGGCGGTCACCCCAGGAACGTTTGTTTTGATCCCCTATGCGGATCACCCATGCAGACATCATGGGAACATAAGTCAGGCACAGGATCATCACACCGATCATGGCAAACATAAATGTAAGGGCCATAGGCCGGAACATTTTGCCTTCTACACCCTCCAGCGCCAGAATGGGGATAAATACTATGAGGATGATCAGCTGGCCAAAAAAGGCCGAATTCATCATTTTTCCCGAGGCAGAGCGAGCTACTTTGTTTCTGGTATCACGGGTGATCGACCCGCCTTTCAGCACTCTCTGATAAAGAAAAAACACGGTCCCTTCCACTATGATGACCGCTCCGTCCACAATGATCCCAAAGTCTATTGCCCCCAGGCTCATCAGGTTTGCCCATACGTCAAACACATTCATTAAGATGAATGCAAACAACAATGAGAGCGGAATTGTAGAGGCCACAATGAGTCCTCCCCGCCAATTTCCCAACAAAAAAACCAGCACAAAAATGACAATCAGAGCCCCCTCAGTAAGGTTTTGGGTGACCGTACTTGTGGTATTTGCAATAAGCTCGCTTCTATCTAAAAAAGGAGCTATGGATACCCCCTCAGGCAGGGACTTTTGTATCTCGGCCATCCGCTGCTTTACTGCCTCGATCACTTCATTGGAGTTGGCGCCTTTCAGCATCAGGATCATCCCCCCAACGGCCTCACCGTTCCCATCTTTTGTAAATACTCCATACCGGACAGCCTTCCCAAACCGGACCTCTGCAACATCTTTTATAGTGATCGGGATACCGCTTTTAGTGGTGACCACAATCTCTTCTATATCCTTCAGGCTGCGAGCCAGCCCCTCTCCCCGAATGAAGTTTGCATAGTGATCCTTTTCGATATATGCTCCACCGGTGTTTTTATTGTTCTTCTCCAGCGCAACAAACACATCCCGGATGGTAAGACCAATGGCCTTAAGCTCATCCGGATCAACGGCCACTTCATACTGCTTGATGTTTCCGCCAAAAGCATTGACCTCAACCACCCCAGGCACCATGGCCATCTGCCTGCGGATGATCCAGTCCTGGACCGTACGGAGATCAGTGACGGAATATTGATCCTTATAAGCAGGATCTACATTTAATGTGTACTGATAGATCTCGCTGAGACCTGTGGAGATCGGGCCCATAAATGGAGTGCCAAACCCTTCGGGGATTTCCTCCTTTACCACATTGAGCTTCTCACCCACCAGCTGGCGTGGAAGGTAGGTCCCCATGTCATCACGAAAGACGATCGTTACAAGTGAAAGCCCGAACCGGGAAACAGAGCGAATCTCTTTTACGCCGGGCAGGTTTGCCATAGCTACCTCTACCGGATAGGTAACAAACTGCTCTATATCAACCGTACCAAGGTTAGGCGCCTGGGTGATGACCTGCACCTGGTTGTTTGTGATATCCGGAACAGCATCCAGCGGAACCCTGGTCATACTCCAGATACCTCCAGCTATCAGGGCTACTGTGAGCAAACCGATGATAAGCTTGTTTTCAATAGAAAACGAGATGATCTTATTAATCATTTAAATGAAGTTTAATTCAGTTTCAGATAATGCATGATTGCCCCAACACATTTGAAAATGGGGTATTGATAAAAGGCATGTAACTGAATTAAGCCTGAGGCGGCTGTAACAACGGATTGTTATACCCATCCCCTGGTGAGGAAAGGTATTCTGAATTCATCTCCGGGAGGTAAACAGGCGAATGAGTGAAAACAGGTACATATTCAACAATAAGGTGGGAATGGCAGCAGTGGCATATACATAGCGGTGAGCATAGATCTTCCGAATGCTCCTGAGAGCGCTCCTGGGTTTTGTCCGGGCACATCTCCACACAGGCGTCCTTCTGCTCTTCATCATCACAAGGAGCAACGGACAAGCCGAGTATAAATAAAGCGAATATGCCTGCAATAACTCTCACACTACAATATTAATAAAAAACCATAGACCACACCCGTTCGAAAGGCATTAAACCAGCCTCATGCCAGGAGATGAAAGCTATAAATCAAGGTACAGGATCGTATCCGCTTCCTCCCCAGGGATGGCATTTTGAGATGCGTTTAATGGCCAGCCACATGCCTTTGAGCGGGCCGTGTTTCATGATGGCTTCTTTGGCATAATTTGAACACGTAGGCGTAAACCTGCAGGTGCTGGGAAAAAGCGGTGAAATGCTATATTGATAAAATAATACTGGGAGAATAAATAACTTGCGGATTACGTTCTTCACGTATCAAAAGTAATCAGCATCTTTGGCGATCGCAATTATCAAAGGTCGCGAACAGGATATTTAATAATGAAATTTGATTTAAGGAATAGATGAGCAGAAAGGTGAGGATAATGTTGCTAATGGCTGTCTTCTGCTTTTTAGGTTGTAAATCTGACCTGTTTGGTCAGAATAAAACGGAGAAAACAAAAGCAGACTCTCTATCCGGCGACAGATTAATCAGAATAAACGAGATCTATGTCATCGGTAACGAAAAGACCAAGTTAAACATCATTACACGGGAACTGGACTTTGAGGAAGGAGATCAAATCCCAGCCTCTTCGCTGGATGGGATCCTTGAACAATCCAGAAAAAATGTATACAATACGAACCTCTTCTCTACCGTAGAGCTCAAGAAACTAGAGCTAGATTCCTCTTCCATTGATATCATGATCAAGCTCGAAGAGCGTTGGTACATCTATCCTTCTATTGTGTTTCGCCTGGCTACCCGAAATTTCAATGATTGGTGGATCAACCGAAATCACGAGTTGAAGTGGGCAAAGTATGGTCTGAAGTTGGATGTCTATAATATGAGAGGAAGGAAGGAAAAGTTAAAACTAACCGGGGTGATCGGCTATGAAAAAAACTTGCTGCTCAATTATTCAATCCCTTACATAGAAAAATCTCAAAAACATGGTTTGGCTATTGGAGCCAGCTATATCAGCAACAATAATGTAGCCTACTTTACGGTAGATCATGTTGATCAATATTATGAATCAGAAAGAGAGATGAGATCAGCATGGGCCGGAAGTATTCTCTATTCATACAGGCCTTCATTTTTTGATTACCATTATGTTACTCTCAGCACTTTCGGTTCTCAGGTTGCTGACTCTATTGCACTTTTGAACCCAAATTATTTAGGAGTAGGGAAAACAAGACAAACGGCTGTAAAGCTCTCCTACTCATACCTGCGGGATAAACGTGATAACAGGAATTACCCATTAAGTGGGTATTTTATCTACGGAGAAATCGAAAAAGCAGGAATGGGCATATTCAACGATATTGATATCTGGAGATTTACAGCAAATTACTACAAATATTATGATCTGGGTTCAGGTTTTTATGCTAATACAGGGGTTGCCACTCAATTATCTACCATAACCAATGTACCCTACTTTAACTATATCAAACTAGGTGTGGGTAATTATTATGTTCGAGGGTTTGACGAAATAGTTGTGGAAGGTCCGGTTAATTTTATTTCTAAGAACTCTTTAAGAAAAAGACTGTTTAAGACACAGTTTGATCTGGGCAAATGGATGCCTATTAAGCAGTTTAGAAAAGTCCCATTTGCCTTCTATGCCAAACTGTTTGCCGATGGGGGATATGTGAGAAATTACCCCGGTTATGAAGCCAATGATCGCTTGACTGACCGACCTATTTATGGATTGGGAATTGGGTTAGACATCGTCACTCTATATGACCTTACGTTTAGAGTAGAGTACTCTTACAATTCTGAAGAAGAGTTTAACTTCTTCCCGAACTTTCAGTCAGAACTTTCTTTTTAACTTATAGCTCAGGAGAATTGATCTGAGGTCTCCTGTATTTTGGTAAGATGAAAGCATTACTTTCAATATGGATAATCTTTTGTGGCTTCAGCATATGGGCGCAGTCCACCGAAACAGCTGCGGAAAAGATCCTGGAAGTAGCTGAAGAAGTAACCGTTTCGAAGTATTCCTTTGATCAGGAGTACGAGTACCTCAGACTGGGTTCAGCGTTTTCCGAAGAAACGATCCAAAGGATCCAATACACTGACCGACGGATCCTCAAAATCGACCTGGTATATACAGCCTACCGGGAATCCCCTGAATTCAGCCAGGAAGAACTGAATCTGGCGAGGCTGCGAAACCTGATTGCCATTAACCCGGCAATCATCAATAATAAATTTTTTGACTGGCGCCTGGTGGAGCAAACCGGCTGCTACTCTTCCGAACAGTGTAAAGATTTTTACCATGGCTTTGTCATCTACTATGATAAGTACTACACCAAAGAAGACACGAGGTTAGAGATAGACAGTATCAGGGAAGACCTGGGCCACCTGGAAGCCACCATCACTCAAAACCAGCCGCTGCTGGAGTTTTCTACCAGTCAGATTGATTGTGAATATCCGGAAATGCTTTATTCCGATGAGTACCTCACTGAGGAGCTTGAAAAGTATTATTCCTGCAATGAAAAGTATAACGGGCGGGTATTTTTTACCGCCTGGATGGACTATAAAGGCAGAACCACAAATGTTACGATCAAAGGCTCCCTCTTCCCCTGCCAGGACCGGCTAGCCGGAGCCCTGAAATACATCCTGCAATGGAAAAGAGGGCTGGTCATCGGGAGAAAACAATATGGACTGGCAGCTGAGGGCCTGGTGACCTTTCCCCTGCGAAAAGAAAGTGTATCCATTTCCAGGTTCAGGATCGCTGACAGCCTGGTTCAAAAATTTAAGATACTGGAACAAACGACCCGGTGCACAGCCTACGAAGTAGACACCACCTACACCAGACTTATCCCGAAGGTTACGAAAAAGGAGGTTTCGTCAGTACTGTTCAGAAACAGGTGGAGTGATCCCCTGATCGTAATCGATGTTACGGGCAGCATGTTTCCCTACACAGCTGACCTGCTCAAGTGGATCCGGCTTGGGGCACTCAAAGAAGAGAGAACATTTGTATTCTTCAATGACGGAAATGATAAGCCTACTGCTCAGAAAAAGATCGGTAAAACCGGTGGTTTGTACCTGGTACGTTCACAGCATTTTTCGGAAGTAAGAGACAAGATGTTTGAAGCCATGCGCAGTGGCGGAGGCGGCGACCTGAATGAGAACAATATCGAAGCGCTCCTCTTCGGGATCAGTAAATCAGGTTATCCTAATTCAGCGATCATGATTGCGGATAATTACGCTTTTCCTCGTGATCATCAGCTCCTGGCCAACTACAAAGGTCAGCTAAAGATCATCCTGTGCGGTACCGAAAAAGGCATCAACACAGACTATATGAACCTCGCCAGAAAGTACAGGTTTACCCTTCATACTTTAAAAGAGGATATCACAGACCTGCAAAATGTGAACGTCGGTCAACGCATCAAAATTGATGGTTTTGACTACCGAATGACTTCATCGGGTTTTGAGCGGATTAGTCTTATCCGGTGAAAATCACCAGGCAAACAAAAAGTCACACCCTCCTGGCGCAAGCGTCTACGCGACCCGGTCTACGCGACCCGGTCTACGCGACACGGTCCGCTTGTGCTCTTTGATAGATGCGGCTATCTTCGTTAGATGAGCAGAAAATACAAATTCAGAGATCAGGACTGGAATGAATTGTTACTTCCAAAACCTATCATTCTGTCTTCATCGTGTCCGCCTTGGTTGGCAGATCGGGAAGCTTCACTGATTTAAGTGAGTCAAGTTTCTCTTGTATCCGGGACGTAAATACTGAAGAAGTCAGGTCCTGGTTGGACAAGATATCTTCAAGTGCACCCGGAGTATCTTCATCAATTTCACCAGTCAACACGGGTTTGGCAAACTTGGCCATAGCAATGTCTACCTGACCATAGGACAGGTTTTCCTTTTTTACCCAGCCACTCTTAAACCATTTCTCACCTGTTGGTCGTCCTTTTACCTCTGCCCACGAGTCTTGTACCTGGATCACAGCAATAATGTCCATCTGAAAAAATTTGTCGTCTGTTTTGGTCAGGAGATCGGGACGTTTGTAGATGTTTGTTTCATTCACAAAAACCGCCGGATCTGCTTCTGGAACTATAAACTCGGTACGACACCAACCTTCCGTTCCATCATTTAATCGGACCTTCAAAAAGGTTTTATCGTCAGAACTGGTTTGCTCTTCACCAAGATAAATAAGTGTTTCTCCCAGACTCAAAGAAGTAAGCCATTTTCCGTCATCGGAAGGTATTTCACGTAAGGAGATCTTGTCCCAGATACTTACGGCATTCACTTCCTTTGCCGGCTCTTTTTCAACTACCGCCGTTGAATCGGATTCGCTCTCTTGACCACCTTCCTGTGATCCTCCACAGGAAAAAATTACAATTGCTGCTAATGAAAAGAGAAAAAGGTTTTGGGTTTTCATAATTATGTAGGTTAGGTAAAAAAAATTAAATGGACACCAGGGACCGTACATGGCTCGTATGTATCACTCTGGCTATCCCGATAGCTATATAGTATCGGGAGCAGCAAAATAACCAAACTGCCGGAGTGATACAAGTAGCAGGTTCCTGCTGTGTTCAGAAATTTCGTTTTTGTAATGCATAGATTCCGCTACTGGAATGACTTATCCTATACATTGGAGTTATCTTAATGGCATTGATGCTTTATTCATAAATTGATATGATTAATAATCCCAAAGCGTTAGTCCAATAATATCCCAATAGAGAAGATACGAAGCACTGATGCAGCAGGCCAATGTTATCAATATGGCATGATATTTAATCCATCCATTAACCTCTGATTTTTTTTGAATAATGATAACTGCCTTTATCAGCCCTAAAAATGAAAAAGCAAAAAATAACCATCCAAATACAAGAAAAAGAACTGCACCGAGGCTATACATTTTCTCAGGATCATAAAATAGCGCTATTGAAGCGATCATTCCCAGTAAGGAACATATGGCTAAAAATGGAAACAATTGCAGTTGAATATTTTTTCTTTTCTTCCTGGTCAGCCGGACCGGGATCCAAAAGAGCAGGCTAATAAACCCTACGATGATAAGGAGAACACACATCAACGCCATATAAAACTGTGTGTATCCCCACCACATTGGTATTTGCCTGTAGGAAGCATCGCTAGTTAGCCATTGCCAACTTCCACTCTGATCTTCTACAAAGGAAGCTGTGGCCATAGGTTCGTCCGGGTTTTTAAACAAGAGATCTTGTACATGCAACAGCGCTTGCCTGTCACCCAACATTGTTGACTGATACAATTGACCATTTTTTTCTTCAACAATTGGCATGTCTATCAATCTATAGATGAAATATCCCATTTCTCCCAATTGAGGAACAGATGTGATCGGTTGATAGCAGCCCTTAATATCGTTTAACTGAGTAAATTCAGCAGCCCCATTTACCGGTTCATTTTTACGCTTATCAACTGAAGATAAGAGAACTGATTTGATGGCTTTAACAGCCTTTCCTCCGTCTACATTATTGATTAGAATTACGTATCCTATGTTAAGTTCTCCGGAATATCCGAATTCAGACAGAAAACCTCCCACCCTTCCTGTGTGGCCGTAAAAAAGATAACCTCGCTCAAATTTTCCCCATAAACCTTTACCATAGCCATATTGAACACCTGCCAAAGCACCAAGGGATGTTTCAGGACTCTCCATTTGTTTGATTGAGTTTTCGCTGATTACTTGTTTATCACTAAAGTGGCCGTTAGTGAGAAACATTTTGATAAAATTAGTCATATCCCCAAGGGTCGTTGATAATGCTCCTGCAGGCCATTGTGGTATATCCGGAAATGGAACTTCTTCGAAGCTATTTCCTCTATATGCCCTTGAAAAATTCGATACAACAGTGTTCCGGAGGCGATAGGTAGCATGCTTCATGTTAAGCGGTTGTAGCAGATTCCTTTCTACGAAATCCTCAAAAGGCATTCCTACACTTTCTTCAATTACATAAGCCGCTGTGATGTATCCCAAAGTATTATATTCAAAATATTTACCCGGTCGCCATCGGGTTTTAAGTGATTTTTTACTCTTTTTCATTACCTCACTAAAAGGTGTGGATGAATCTGCCTGTGGAAACAGGTTAAAATGAGCCTCGTCAAAACCTGAAGTATGTTCAAGTAAATGAACAAGTCTTACAGGATCAGTATTATTCCATTGATTACTATATTCCAATGAAGGGACAAGTTTTTCCAGGGGATCATTTATGCTCAACAAGCCTTTCTCCTGGGCTATCATAGCTGCTGATGATACAAAGGTTTTCGAAATAGAGCCCGTGGCAAATAAAGTGCTGTCAGTGACCGGAACCTTATTTACAACATCAGCAAGACCGAATGTTCCTTTCCAAATAAGGCTGTCTTTAGAAATCAAAGCAACAGCTGCTCCCGGGACATGATGATCCTGCAGGATTTTTAATATGCGAAATTCAAGATCTGTCTCCACATTTTGGGCAGAGATATAGTGACATTGAAAGGCGAAGAGGACGATTAAGAGAACATTTTTTATGATTTTCATCGAATTCATTTAAAGGTTTAAGGGGGTTCTTCAACTTGTGTGGAAGCAACTCTTATTCTTCATAATCCAGAATATCTCCAGGCTTACATTCTAATACCTTACATATAGTCTCCAGGGTGTTGAAGCGTATCCCTTTCACTCGTCCTTTTTTTAGGAGTGAAAGGTTTGTCATTGAAATACCCACTTTTTCTGAGAGTTCTGTCAAAGACATTTTCTTCCTGGCCATAGCCACATCCAGATTTATTATTATAGGCATGATTATAGAATTGAATCATTATCTTCTTTAATCAACACTCCTTCCCTAAACACTTCTGCTATCACCAATAGGACTATGCCAATAAGGAGGGCTTGAAAATTTATATCCGGAACGAGTCGAATTTCATTATCTGCGGTAGTCCGGGAAAATTCAAAAATGTCAGTAAACGTTTTTCCTTTAATGCCAATGCTATTAATAATGTAAATATGATATACCATACTTTTAACCAGACTATAGAAACTGATAAGTATGAGTGTGAAAGCGATACGCTTTATTCTAAGCGCATTTTCCTTCGTAAACGGATGATGCTGATGAATTGAATGAATCGTTCTTTTCAGTAAGATAATAATGTATATAGCGCATAAAATTACAATGGTAGCATCCACAAACTTTAGTAAATAATAACCGATGCTGCGAGATGTAAACTGAACGGTACCACTGTTAATGATGATTTTGGGATCATCAATGGAAGCGCTTTTTGACATCACCTGGAAGCCCGTAAGCTGTTCCCCTATTTCGACATCCCAGGCAGACACTAATTCGCCTTCGTCGTATAATGAGAAAACAAAGGCAATGATAACAAGGACGGAAATACCTATTGAAGCATATAGAGACAGGTTGGTAATCCATTCGAGGGTTTTGAGCACTCCTCTGTAATGTGAATTTTTCATGTATCCTTTCTTATCTCACAAAGATACAGTTCAAACAGGATATAACATTAAAAATTTTATGTTTTACATAAAATATATTATCTAAAAGATAACATACGTATGCTACTGGTGGAATGCGTTTGTAAAGATACACCGGCTGGCTAATCATACCATTCAAGTGTACCAAAGGTCTTTTTTACAATTATTTATCTTGTTAATCAGTAAAATTTACACGGTCTTTTGCTTCAATCTATTTGCAATTCTTAACTCAATTATTGCAAGTGTGATTACAATCAAAATTTCAACAAGAATATAAGTCCACCCCAAACTTGTAATTGTTTTTGCATGATAACCAGCTAATCCGATTGACAGGAGACAATACAACAGGTTCATAATTCCAATTCCTTTTAATAATCGCCCGGTTTTAACATGATCATTTCGGTAACTGAGAAAATCATAAATCGCAAAAAAGATCGGGATTACAGCTAGAAAATACAGCGTTGAAGAAGGTATTCCGAAAATTCTCTCGAATCTCACCAACACTACTCCTAATAAAAAAGCTGACAGAATTGCCCCCAACCCATCTATTAAGAAGAGTCGTTTTGGCTGTAATTCAATCTGTCCGGATAACTGCTTTAACATTATGACATTCCTTCTATTTGCTTGTCGCTATCGGTCCGTTGTTGGGTATGCCCTCAAGCTGTGAATAGCACTAAACTAGTGAATTCTTTAGAATCATGAGGGGATATGGTATGAGTAGTGCCGGGGCATGGTCTATGGCAAAGCACCACCATTTCCTTAGTGGAAGACCTGCCTACCGGTCAGGCAGGTTCACGGTCGAGTTGCACTGAAAATAGCCAGAAAGCATTCTCAAAGCTTCGGGAGGAATAACCGATAGTTAGCGAGATGTTAAAACTTGGCAAGAATTGACACAATTATCATAGTTACAACGAACCCTATAAACTTCAACTTCATTCCGTAGGCGTTCAAGTCGACAATATCACCTTCTTGATATCTATCCTTGCCTTCTAACACCTCTTTAAAAGTTGGTCTTTTTGTGTTGGTAATAGAGTTCCAGATATTCAACCAAACCCAATAGTAAAAAGCACCCAAATAGTCGAAAAAATACATGGATTAGAAAGGTGGTATTATATCGTTCTTTTGTTTTCGACTGTTATTTCGGATCCTTCAGCAAGCATTACAGAGGTCGGCTTGAGGTTGCTTAGGTCAGAAAAATCCGCTCCATACACGGCCTTAAAATTCACCTTAATCGTATGTTCAGATACCTGGTAACAATCCCAACGAGGGTGGGTTACTTCATATTCAAAGGATGAGTTGTTCCCGGCTTTAGTATACCCCCAGTAATGTTCGGTTATAAATTCAGATTCTGAACCTTCATCAATTATTGTGGGTGCAAGCGCTGCTCTTACCATAAATGAATTTTCTTCACCGTTCAGAAACCAGCTATACTTAACAGTTCTGCTACTTTCTTGTTCTTCCCAAATATGAGACATTTTCATGGTCTGGTAATGCTCCTTATAAATAGCGTTGGCAACAAATGTCAAAGCTGGTTTGGGTACGATTTCTTTTATGAAAACCACACCTCTTTTCCATTCGCCTTTATCCTTATATCTGACATAGAATCGTAGGTTCACCTCCTCAAAGTTGCGGTGAAATGGAATTGAAAATCCAAGTAGTTTAGTGTTGAGAAACATAAAGCCTACAAGGCTTACATAACAGGTGCCATTCCATAAGTCCAACTCCGTTTTGGGTGGAATATATCTGGCCAAAAGGTTAGAGTCAATTGCATAATTTGCAATTGCTAATTTCCTCCATTCTGCATTTAGAAAGCTCATGTGCAATTGTGTAATGCCAGGTGACGTCAAGCTCCGAAGGCTTGGCATTTTGTTACCTCTCGTTTCTAATTCTTATCAGGTATGTCTTAACTTGTTCGTTTTCTATTATCAGTGAATTCCTCGAAACAACATAATTTCCTCTATAAATATTCATCCCTCCAATTGGATCATGGCTCCCGTCACAACAAACCCTGGTACAAAGTTCACTGTCGTAGTCTATAGACGTGGCAGTGATCCTGGCTTCTGCGGAACATCCGTTAACATCTCTGTTAAATCCAAGTCCCTTCTCTGATATTGTTAAAAAGAAATCCATTCCAGGGATTAGCGTTTCGTTATTGGTCTCAACTTTTACAAGTTGCCATTTTCCGTATAATTCCTTCTTTGCATCTTGATTAAAGAAAAATGTAAGGATCATTGGAAAAAGTAAAAACTTCAAGATGTTCATGACAAGTTATAATCAATGTTAAGGGGATGCGTGTGATTATCTGTCCAGTTACGGATGAGATAATGAACGGTAATCCACGGCTCGAAAACCGCTGAAACTCCTATGGAATACACAAAGTGTTAACTACGGTTTTTTATCAAAAGGATTAATTTGTAATCTTTTATTTAGATATCAATGTCAATGTCAAAAGAGCCTACAGTGCAACTACTACCATTGCAAGACATGAAATCTATCTCCCCAATAATATTAACTTTCTCATTTTTAATTTTTTTTATTTTCTGTTTAAAGACTGCCTTGTCTTTGAAATGTTTGACTTCCATATTGAAAATTTTTTCATATACAACATGACCTTTTTCTTCTGTTACCCTACCTACCAGAGAAAATTTTGTTGATTCTTCCAAATTAAAACTAGTTGGAGTAGGCCCATCAGGTTCAATGAATTGTGAATATAAATGCCAACCATTATCTATTTTGGCGGTATATAATATTTCAAATTCATTGTCATTTATTTTGTTGCTCGCAATTGCCCATTTGACTGGTTCTAGTATCTGAGCTTGTGCGAAAACGGCAATTGAAATAAATAGAAGAAAGAAAATCCTGGTTTTCATTTTGTCTTTTTTAATCTGATTCAAATTATAGGTGAATGTCGCGATCTGGCTTTTAAATAGCTATCGGTTGTATGCCTAAGTAGCCTGACCCACAGCTGGTGAATAGCAGCAAAATAGCTAAACTGCCGGTGTGATACAAATGGCAAGTTCCTACTACGCACAGAATTGGTGAAAAGCCACTCATTTTCCAAGCAGCAGTTGAGTGACCGAGTTGCACAGAAGCTGGCAAAACGCTCAGTTCGCACATGCGTCAGATTAGGTTCTCAAGTTGAGCAGTAATTTTTTGTTGGGCGAATTCAGAATCAAACTTGAGAATTAGGCTCCTGTAAATCCTGGATTTTATTTTTAGCTTGTTCTGGTGTTTAGGAAATTCAAATAGTTCGACCGCAGATTCAAAAGGAATCAAAATGTAATCATTCCCGGTGATTTCAATTGCTTTGTTCGTTAAATGGATAATCCGGACCATACTGACCCCCTGCTTAAAATGGTAAGTCAATATACCGGAGCATACTGACCCCCATGCCTGGTTTTGATAGCGTAAAATTGGCTGTCCGATAAAAATGCCAAATAGCTCAGTTTCCTCATTGAGCTTATTGTTTGTTGTATGTCGCTTCTTTTTTTCGAGGTGTTCTTTTTTTGGATTTACGCTTATATTCGGCGATAAATTTACTGATCTCCTCTCTATCCTTTTCAGTTAGGGGTTTACTATCAATTATGAAATCCACACCTTTTGGCTCTTTTATATATCCCATGTCTTTAAGTTTTATAGTATTTCTCTACCAGCTTTTTCGAAGCATCAGTCGGTATTATCATTTTATGTCCTCCAAAATGATACGCACCCAAAGTTGCCTCATAGTGCTTGATCAACTTGGTTTTAGCAGTGAATGCCACAAAACCTTCATTTCCATGTCGAAACGAGAGTTTACAAGCATATGCAACCATGTTTCCCGGAACGCCTTCATAAAGTTTTTCTTCTCCTATGTTGAACGGCGCACTTTCAAGCAAGTTCATGTAAACATGATCACTTTCAATAGTTACACTCATCAAACCTTGGATCACAGATGGATTATTAACAATAGTCAGTTTGAAAACTTCTCGTGAGTTATCCGCCAATTCAGTATTCCAACTAAAATTCCATCCTGCCTTTCTAGTTACTGTTTTTAAATCATTTTTCGTTAACCTGGAAACTTCTGTTTGAAAGCTGTCTCCTGAAATTCTATTGCGAATAGAATTGGTCAAGTCATCTATCCAAAAATCAAGTTTCTCCCGTTCCTTTGCCATCAAGTAAATTTAGCAATTCTCAACGGAGAATTATACTTATTTGGTAGATCCAAACTTGCTGAAAAATTTACTCCTCCCTTCATCAGAATAAACATAAGGGTTAGAGAAAAGTTCGTCCCAGTTAGCCACAATTTGGACAAGATCGGCTCCAATGAATTTCTCAAGTTCTGTTTTGTTGACGGATATTGAATAAGTAGTTCCTTTGTATGGGAGAATAATGTTTGTTTGTTCCAAAAAATTCATTTTTCTCAACAGCCTTACGGAACCATCTACAAGTGCCTTTTCAATTGCATCCCCAGAATCCCAATAGGATTCAAGATCAGACTTGGATAAGGAAGATTGAGGGTTAAGTTCTTTGTATTCACTATAGTTCTTGACGTATACAATTGTTGCAACTCCTTGTTCAAGAGTGACCGTCTTAATTGAACCACCTGCTCTGAGCCTTGATGATTCAATCTTCAGCTTTTCACGTTTTTCATTAGCAGAATCTGCAGTTACTTGTTCAGAATCTGCAGCTTCTTTTTCTTGTTTCGCTGTACCGCAGTTCGCTAGAATGAGGCTGAGGGAAATGACTGAAAGTAAAAATGTCCTGTTCATGAGTTAGGAGGTTTTAAGTTTCGCGCTATAGCAGAGTAAAGCCTGAAAGCCCGCTTTTGGCTATAAATATAGCAAAATAGAACTGTTGGGGACGCCTAGTCGGGGCACCTGGTCAGCGCCTAGATTCGTCCAACCGAGGCTTCATCGGAACGCGTAGTTGTTGGGGTCTTACCGACCACACGACGCCTTAGTTGTTGGCAGTAGTTTTTTTATTTATTTCTTTCAAAATGTTTCAATACTCGCATAGCTCTTAATGTATTCCATCTACTGGGTTTACCGGCATTTTCCATTATAAAGTGTAATTCTCCTGGATGAGCCGCTTGCATATTCCAAGTTCCATCTTTATTACGTTTTTTCAGAATTATTGTAATCGCTTCATCCATTCTTACATCCCATTTTCTTTCGGCTTCTTGGAAATAATCTAATGCTCTAAGAATATCATACTTCCACCTGCTCGGGTAAGTTAATTTCAAAAAGTCCTTATGAATAATTTTACCCGTTCGGTCAGAAAGAAATAGTCTATGAATAAGTATGAATTCTTCTGCGCGTTGAATGGCGGTGGAAATTTCATTTTTTCTGTAAGCAAAACCCGCTTTTTGAAACTCAAACAATCCTTCAAGAACTGAAATTGTCGAATGCAATGAACTATGTCTTGCCCCGCTTCTTGTTGTCCTACAATTGAATCCACCATCAGGCATTATTTCATTGAGGAGACTATCTACAATCGAATGCAATTCCTTTTCAGGCGTTTTGAAATAAGATGCATAGTTTAAAAACATTCCATTTACACAAACATCACTATGGTTAGATGTTGATGGTCCTAGTTGAATCCCACCATCTTCAGCTTTTGAAGTTTTCAAAACCTGCTCAATGGATGCTTTTACAAGTTTATGATTTGGGCCCAGATTCAAATTGCGAAGATCGAGAAGCGTATAATGGGTTGAAATCCACTTGGGTTGATAAAACCTATCTCCCCAATGTCCTTTTGGTTTTCTTTTGGATAAGAATTGCTTCCCCCAACCTTCAGATCCAATTCTGTCTTGTAAATCTTTTCTATAAGTCCATAACAAATCGCGGTAAACCTGGTATTGTATTGAAACATCACCTTTAAGCAACCATTCTATGATTTGTTTTTCGTCCATTTTCAAATAACAGACAACGCCTGTGTATGCCGCTGTATGCCCCCCGGCTTGTAGTAGCAAAATAGCTAAACTGCCAATGCAATACAAGCGGCAAATACCTAACTGATTTCAGAAAGAGAAGAAATCCTGCGCTCTACATTGGTAAAAAGCACTTGATTTTCCCAGTGGTAGTTTAGTAGTACGGTTGACCACAGAACATGGCAGAATGCTCAGTTCGCACATACAACCATACACATTGTGACTGTTACATGCTTTTTTCCAGCCGCATCGCAGCTAAATACTTGTTCGCATATGAGTTCAGTGAGTCTGGGTTTCTGCAATATTGTTCGGCCATTTTGTTAGAATAGGCTACAAAGACTGAATCATTCAGCTGTTCGTAGTTGATTGTTCCTCTGAAGGCGTTGCTATAAGTTACGAAATCAAAGTTACGAAATTTCAAACGCAGATTTGTTTCAAAATCGCCTTCATACTTGATGACCTTGGATACGATGTAAGATTTTGGCTTAAAAACGAGTTCATAATAGCTGTTCCCACAAAAGTGTGTGAAAACCCAATTTTCAATTGGTCTCCAATTTCCGGTTGAGTCTTGTGCCTCGTAAATCATGTAAACTGCTCCGTCCTGAAATTCTAGGATGTGCTCAATTGTATCTTCGTTCATGATGTATACAGGAAGTCCGGAGAAGTTCGCCCACTTCGAACTATATTTTTCATAGGTTGAATCAATGGAAAAGTTGATAGAATCAGGTTCAGGATACCCCAGTTCATCGAGTTGGAATTCCATCGCGACAGAGTTGGCAGTGTCGACCCAAATATTAAACTTCTTGGTTCGGTCTGTTAGTTCAGGTACTTTCCGATACCAGAAGTCAATAGAATCACGGAATTCAGTTGTGATTCCAAAACCTTCTATACCATAAGCTTCTATACAATTTGCTGCCGGCATTGGACTTTTTAAGTGTGCGGAATTAGTGGTTCGAAAATCTGAAACCAAACGTTCAATTGAATTCTGCTCAGACTGAGAAGTACAACTGGCTAAATAAATTATGATTAAAGAAAATACTTTAGTGATTCTCATAATTGCACGGTAAAGTAAAGCCTGACAGCCCCACATTTGACTATAAATATAGCAAAATAGAACTGTCGGGGACGCCTGGTCGGGGACGCCAAGTTAGCGCCTAGATTAGTTCAATCGGAACGCGTAGTTGTTGGTTGTGCCGACCACACGGAGGCTTAGTTGTTAGACACCGTTTAGTTAAACATCTCCGTTCTTATTCGTCCAATTTCGTTATTAGAAGTTACCTTATATTTGTTCGAGAAAACCCAATATTCTGTAGGTATTTCAGAATCACGGCTAAGCCTCAATTGAAAAGCTTCGGATTGTGAAATAAGTTCAATCTTGATGTTGTCGGTTGGACTTGAATGATGAGCCATAATGTTGTCAATCTTCTTAAGTTCATTAAGTATCCGTTCGGATTGTTCAATTGGCAGTACTTCTCCGTTCAACTTGACTTGAATGTTCGGGTTATTAAGAAATTCCTTTAATTCAGATCTCACATTGGATTCAAGAACCCACGCTAACCCAAACGCAATTATCCACGTGGCAAAAACTTGCCCTAATAGCAAACCACCTCTGATTAATGGTTTACGCTTGTTTTCAGGTTTTCCATATTGTACATAGAACAAAAGACAGAAACCTATTAGTCCAAGTCCGAATGAAACAAACATCCAATACCACCAGAGAGACAAAAAGCTATCAAGTACATGATTCATAGGCTAAGCAGTATGGTTCGTCTAACTATCATCCGTAAGCTGGACAGTTCAAAAGTATCTCATCGCACCAGCCTTTGCAAGTAGCTCAGTAAGCTTACGGATAATAGTGGCTGTTTGGCTAACTCTAGTCCAGTATCTTTATCCTTGTTGGTTGTGGCTCATTTAAGATTGCTGCCCTTTGAGAAAGAGCGTCTGCAATCTGCTTATTGACTATTAAGTTAATAATCTTGATGTCCTTGATTTCAATCTCATTTTTTTCCATCTGTTCGATTATCTCCATTATAAAATGTTCCTCAATTGAGTCCCGCTTAAAATAAAAATCAGTCAATGCAATTTCTCTACCATATGCTCTGGCAGTTTTCTCGGTTTCGAGAAATAGTTTCTTTTTCTGTTCGTCATCTAGTGTCGTTCTGGATACCGGATAGTATTGGAGTTCATAACCAGTTACCATTCCCCATTTGTCTAAGAAATTAAAGGAATATTCAACAGTGTTCTGTTGCACAGAACATGACCCAAGCCCTATCATC
The DNA here is from genome assembly GCF_057801515.1 of Marinoscillum sp. HNIBRBA16962. Lineage (NCBI taxonomy): Bacteria > Pseudomonadati > Bacteroidota > Cytophagia > Cytophagales > Reichenbachiellaceae > Marinoscillum > Marinoscillum sp. HNIBRBA16962. Next base: position 3,703,837 of record NZ_CM173603.1, read on the forward strand.
AGTAGAAGAATCCAATTTGCAAATATTTTTTTATTTCTTATCATATCGGATATACTGACGCAGTAGAGTAGAGCCTGCCAGCCCCACATTTGGCTATAAATATAGCAAAAAGAACTGTCGCGGACGGCTAGTCGCGGACGGCTAGTCGCGGACGGCTAGTCGGGAACGCCTACATCAAACTCCCTGAATACCTCGGGACAGGCTGTGCATGAAGTTTCCCTCATACGGCCGGGACATTGAGTCCGGGCTCTCAGCCTATTGGATTTGTACCACTTCGTGGCACACTACATTCTCGCATATGGCTTTGTGGCGGTTTTCGAAATGCTTTCTTGTCGGCTTACGCCTACCTTATTCAAAAGCCCAAAACTTTCACTAACCACCTTACTCGCCATAAGCTATATGCATTGTTGTGCGGTCGGCTTTTTATTTTCGGCCATTAAACTAACTCATTATTATTAAGTTCTACATTGAAATTCACTTTGGCGCCCAACACTTTAAACACTTTTAAGATGGTAGAAAATCTGGCATCGGTAACGCTATTCTCAATCTTGGAGATTTGAGCTTTTTTTACGCCCACAAGTTTTCCAAGTTGATCTTGTGTTAAGTGACGTTCTTTCCTTGCTTGTTTTATGGAATGTCCTAGTAAGTCAAGACGAAGTTCATAATCGAATTCATCTCTTTTTGTTGTCCCTTTTTTACCGATGTGCTTATCGGTCATTTCTTCTAAACTGTATGTCTTCATTTTTCTTTGTTTTTGCTGTTAAAACCTGCCTGCCGGTAGGCAAGGTACTGTTGTCTCAATCGTTCTGCTTTGGCAATTTCACTTTTTGGTATTTTATCCGTTTTCTTGATAAGTCCGTGTGTTGAAATCACCACAGTGTCCTCTTTGTCTGTTTTGTCCCAAAATGCGAAGAGTCGATACTATGACTTGCTATATTTTGTCCTGAACTCCCAAATTTCGTCTTGAAGTTTCTTGAAAAGTTCCTTGTCATTCGTGCTTCTAGCTTTCCAAATATTGTAATAAACTTTGTCTCTGGCCTTTTCATCAAGCTTATCAAGAAATTGCTTTGCATCTTCCATAAACTCCACCCGGAATTTATAATCATCCATTTACTTCTGTTTTACAACAAAGATAAAAGCTATCGGATGTCCAGCCGATCAAGATCAGATAAAAGTAGCAAATCCTCACTACAGTTTCCTGAGTGCACTCCCAAGCTTAGAGAGGCATATAACCTATAGTACTTATTATATGGCTGTTTTAATTTCCGTCAAAGGCTTATCGAATAGGTTTCTTATAAATTTTGGATATCGGATGTAGTCAGCAGATTTGAATTCAATGTTCTGAGTTCGGTAGTTTTCTGACCATTTTTGGAAATTAGAAATATCTCCGGAGTTGTTGCCAAAGAAACAAAATCGGTATCGCTTTGTAATTGTTTCAAATTGAATATAGTTGCCATCTCCAAAACTTGTTGTCGTTTTCCAGCCGAGGAATCCATAGGGCTGCTCTTCGCCATAATACCCTGCATAGCTGTAAATGACTTTTTTCAATTCATCGAGACTGAGTTGGCTCTCTGAATTACTTTCGAAATTTTTTATTAAAACACCTTCCGTGGTAAAACAGAAACTACCTATTTCTTTATAGTCCTCATTGTAGATATGATGAATTACAGATCCGACAATAACAATTCCAGTTGGTGCCAATGCTGTAAAATATGAGAGTTCAATATAGTTGGAGATAATCCAGGTAGTTACTATGGAACCAATTATCATTGCCCATCTTATAGGCCTGTTCTTGTTGTGTTGAAGAATGACGAATTCCCTCATAGTATGTCTCAACTGGCCGCCTCTAATGCCACATAACGATCAGCTAAAATCCGTAGGCCTGACAGTTAATTTCTTTAAAAATATCGGATTCAAATGCCCTTTGCAAGTAGCTCAGTAAGCCTATGGATTTTTAGCGCCTGTTATGCGCTCTTTCAGCTTTAATGAGCTCAATTTCAGTATTTATAAGAGAATCAACATGGTTATCATCAAGTTCAAAAAACTCTATTTGATGACCTAGTTCAATAAGTTCGTTGTTCAAATCAATTTCGTAGAAGTTCATAAATGGTGGACTAGATAAGACAAAACTTTGAATTAACCTATTCACTGAATCAGGTCTAGGATTTCCAATTCTCTTGAATCCGTCCACATATTCCAATGTTTTGTTTTCCTTGTTGACAATATAAAGATGCAAACCATAATTACCTCTGGGGTCTGTTCCAGCCTGAAGTGCGACATCTTGTATTCCGTCAAAGTTGAAATCGATAAATTCAAAGTTTAACTCAGGTTCCGCTGTAATTGAGTTCTTGGCGAACAATGTGTCAGCAATCACAGTATCAAGACTATTCCCAGTTAATTTGAAGAGGTTAACTATGACTGTTGGATGGTTGCTATTGTATGAGTTGGTTGTATCAAATGTTGTTAATGTCAAAAAACATCCCTCGAAAATTTCTAGCTTCTTAAAGTATTTGGAATCTTCTCGTTCAACTAATTCAATAGTTGACTGAACGTTCGAAGTATAAAAAATAAAGAAGCTAAAAAGGAAGATTAGAGTTTTCATCGACTTTTGCGCATAACATCCGGATAACCCAATAAAACCTTGGGTTATTTCTGCAATAGTTACACTAATCTAGTAGATTCTTGATGCCGGACAAAACATTAGATGCCACGTGTGTCGGAATGGTAATTGTTAAACCGTTCGAACCTTGGGACATACATCCCGGCTGTATTCATTGATTATTTCCTAATTCAAGCTTTTGATAAAACTCTTCAGCGCAAAGCAAACCTCTCAATTAATCATTCAAACCAGCATAGCTCCCCTAACCTTACGAGAACCTTCAAGTTCAAAATACCTTCCACTTTTTCCTTTTGCCAGACTTTCTGAAAAAGTACCACTGCCCTACCCGCTCACCGTTTTCATAATTTCCCTCATAGGTTTGCCGCCCCTTTTCGTCATAAAACTTCCAAAGTCCGTCCTCCTTTCCCTGGCTAAAATGGCCCTCCTGGTACAGTGTCCCGTCCTTATAATAAAAGGTCCATTTACCATGAGGAAGACCCTCTTCGTAATTACCCACTCGCTTGAGCTGACCATTTTCAAAATAAAACTTCCATTCGCCCTCATAAAGGGAATTTTTGTAACGGCCCACCTTCTCAACCACCCCATTTGAGTGGTAATAGGTAGCGCTGTCCTGCAGCTGCCCCATATCCCACTGCTCACGGCCAATCAGATTGCCATTGAAATCATAGTATTCCTGGGTCCCATGCAGAAAGTCCGCCTCATAATGCAGCCTGGCATTGATGGTGCCGTCAGGATAATAGATCACCCACTCCCCCAAACGAACAGCCCCGTCTTTTTCACCTACAGACTTAATGGACCCGTCTTTATAATAAGCCGTGTCCGGGAGGCTTTGGCCAAAGGACGGAAATATTAATCCCACACCCAGAAAAGCAATGAAAATAACTTTTTTCATACCTCAATTTAAGAATCAGTTGACATAAAGCGTTGAAAATCTTATTTTGGCGCCATGAACCGCCTGACTGTATTGTTTTTGTTCCTTACAGCCACAGCAGTTGCACAAGATGGAGTGTTTTCTCTTGGCTCCCGGCATGCCGGACTGGGAGGCGCCACCACCACCTACCATGATGCCTGGTCGGCTTTTAACAATGTGGGAGGTTTTGGCGCTTTAAAGAAGACAACTGCTTATGCATCCTATCAGAATCGTTACGGCATCAGCAGCTTCCAGGTAACCGGAGGCGGATTCAATTACCACTCAAAAATTGGCAATCTGGGAGTCAAATACTACAGGTTTGGAGACCACCTTTTCAGTCAGCAGCTGGCCGGGCTGGTATTCGGAAACCGGTTTCAGATGGTAAGTCTGGGAGGAGGCATCAACGTGGTGCAGACAGCCGCAGAAGGACAAAAATCGGACAGGATCATCGCTTTGGAGTTTGGCGGAAGAGCTGAGATCAGCCCGCAATTACTGTTCGGAGCTCATATCTTCAACATCAGGCATTCTCATGAGCTGCCGACTACCATGAAAGCCGGCATCTCCTACCTCCCCATTGCTTCGCTGAGATTAAATGCTGAAGTCGAAAAACAGCTGGATGTGCGTGAAGTCTTTAAGACCGGGCTTGAATACCGCGTTTTGGAAAGCCTGTACCTGCGAACCGGGATCAACATTCATTCCAGTGAAATCCGCCAAACCCAGGTAAGATCCCATTTCGGCTTTGGGTTTAACCCCGGTTTTATCATTGTCGATTACGCATTTTCCAGCCACAGCAGCCTCGGTGCAGTTCATGAGGTTTCACTGACATACGAATTTAATCCTTCATGAGGTCAGTCTTTACCGTACTTTTATCAGGTTTAGCTTCTGCATTTTTAATGGCCCAACCAAACAGGGAAATTGACCTTGAAGACTTTGCCGAACAGCGATTTCAGGTCCAGGACCATGAGTTGGATTATGAAACCCTTTATGAGTCACTCCTTTTATACCACACAAACCCGCTGAATTTAAATAAAGCGACCAGGGAGGAGATTGCTTCCCTTTATATCCTAAGTCCCGGAGAGTTGAACAATTTGTTGGACTACAGAGAACAACATGGACCGTTTATTTCTTTGTACGAACTTCAAGCTGTTCCGGACTTGCCCCGGGAACGTATCCGCGAGCTCCTGCCTTTTGTGACGGTCACCTCCATCAACGACCCGCGCCCACTGCTCAAACGAATCACATCCGCAGAAAACGCATACTTACTACTGCGGTATTCCAGAACACTGGAAAAGCGTGAAGGCTACCGGAGAGAAAATAAAAGCGGATACGCAGGTGATCCTAATAAACTCTACGGACGGTTAAGGATAAGCCAGCCAAACGATTTTAGTCTGGGCCTCACCTTTGAAAAAGATGACGGGGAGCAGCTGACCTGGAACAAAAAAAACCGGCAATATGGATTTGATTATTACTCCGCGCATTTTTTCATCGAGAATCAGGGCAAGCTCGATGCCCTGGTCATTGGCGATTACCAGCTCCAGTTTGGTCAGGGGCTGGTGTTGGGTTCCGGGTTTACCCCGGGAAAAGGCGCCGAAACCACCAATACAGTAAAACGCAATACCATTGGCATCAGGCCCTACACTTCCGTGCTGGAATCGGGATTTTTCCGGGGAGCTGCTGCTACTATGGCTTTTGGCAGGATAAAAGCCACCTCATTTTTCTCTGCACTCAAACAAGACGCGAACCTCGTAAATGACACCACATACTCAGACTTTGAAGAGTTTATCAACTCCATTCAGGCGACCGGATACCACAGAACCTCAAGGGAGCTTTCAGCCAAAAACCAGATCCGGGAGCTGTCGGGTGGCTTTGGATTGCAGTTTGACGTGAATCACCGCCTTTCTATCGGCGGTACAGGCTTGTATTCGTATTACTCCCGGCCGCTTCAGAAAAAACCAAATAATTACAATCAATTTGAGTTCTCCGGAAACCAAAACGGGCTGACCAGCCTGTTTGCTAACTACAACTGGCAAAACATGATCTTCTTTGGTGAAGCCGCCATTTCAAAGTCCGGTGGATTTGGAGGAGTGGGCGGATTGATAGCCTCGCTGACTCCAAAGCTGGATTTCAGCTGGGTGATCCGGCATTACGACAAAGATTATCATTCTTTTTACGGAAATGCTTTTAGTGAAAACTCCCGCGTGATCAATGAAAAGGGATTGTACTGGGGTATAAAATTTTCGCCAAGCCGCAAGTACAAAGTGTCAGCCTATTTTGATCGATTCATATTTCCATGGTTAAAATACCGGGTAGAGGCCCCTTCCGATGGCTATGAATACCTCGGGAGGTTTACCTACAAGCCATCCAGGTCGATCTCAATGTATGCCCAATACCGGGTGGAGCATAAAGAAAGAACAGAGGCCGTGGGTAGCGAAAACATCAACGAGCTGATCCCAACCAGAAAAGCCAACTACCTCTTCAATATTGATTATAAGATCGGGCGAAGGTTTCGCATGAAAACGAGGGTGCAGGGATCCAGCTACAAGGAGACCAGTAAGCGAACGACAGGAATAGCCATTATTCAGGATCTCAATGTGAAGTTTAAGCAACTGAAACTGAGTACCCGCTTTGCGGTGTTCGAAACGAGTAATTTTGAAAACAGACAATATGTCTACGAAAGGGATGTTTTATATGCATTTTCAATACCGACCTACCAGGAGACCGGCGCCAGATCCTACCTGCTGGCTCAATACAATGTCACCAGGAACCTTCGGCTTTATGCTCGATACGCTCGCTTTAAATATGCTGACCAGGAAACGATCAGTTCCGGACTAAATGAGATCGAAGGAGATCAGCAATCAGAGATCAAACTGATGGTCCGGTTGAAATTGCAGTGATTTGTCAGGAGATAAACATTGGGTATGATTGAATCGATGGTGTAATCGAAGGAGTTAATAATTGATTAAATTAGAAAAATGACCCGTCATTGTATTTTTTTCATATTGCTATTGGCATCTGCGCCATGCTGGGCTCACGTAAATCTTACCTATCCCGAAGGAGGTGAAGTGTTCCATCCTGGAGAAGTTATCACGATCTCATGGGAGCTTGCTGTTCAGCATGACCAGAAAAACTGGCACCTGAAACTTAGTACGGATGGCGGCAACACCTGGACCACTATTGCTGACAACCTGCCTGTAAGTCAATTGGAATTGGAGTGGCCCGTACCCAACATAGAAGTCTCCGATGCCCGGATCAAAGTAATTCAAGACAATAACGGTGGGAATTACTCAGCTGAAAGCGGGAATTTTGTGATAACCTCAGGCAGCAGCGAAGGAGCTATGCTGACAGCGGGTGCTTCTGAAGTGACTTTTGGATACCTCGAGCCCATGCATAATTCAACAGAATCCATTACCCTCATGAACACGGGGACAGCTGATCTTACTATTACAGATATTTCAGGACTTACTGCTCCATTTTTTATCACACACCCAGCATTGCCCTTTGATATTCCTGCTGATAATGAACTACAGGTTGAACTAACATTTTCTCCTGATAAAACAGGGGCATTTAGTCAAAAACTTGTTGTCAACAGTAATGCTCCTAACGGAACAGTTGAAATAACCGTTCAGGGGGAATCCATCACCCTCCAAAAGGCTGAAGCAACTGTATGTTATGCCGTGACCGGCATCAATGATGGAGGACGCTTACTCGAAGTGAGTTTATCTGATGGCTCAGCCTCACTTGTAACGAATATGGAGGGCCTGGACCTTTCGACGGCAGTTGCCGTAAATACTGACGGTTTCTTGTTTAGCATAAACGCAGAGCATCAGGAACTGATCAAAGTAGATGCTGAAGATGGACGAGCCATTAAGGTAATGGATACGGAGCTCAGTGATGTAGCAATGGATTTTGGTAGTGACGACCTGCTCTATGTGGTAGGCACTGAATCTACAGGTGATCGAAAGCTCTTTACAATTGATGTACAAGCAAAAAACATACAGACACTCGGTCCGGTAGACGTACGCCTTACTGGTATTAGCAGAGACCCTCTTACCGATATGATATATGGAGTAGATGCAAGCGGAGAGCTTTACACCCTGGATAAAACCGATGGCGCTGTTTCCCCGATAGGATCTATTGGGGTTGAGAATGTAACCGATATCGCTTTTGACATGGATGGTGCTCTCTATGCTGTAGCCGGTGGAGGTAAAAGTTCTGACAATGAGTTACTGACCATTGACAAAACCAATGGTTCACTCCTGGCCATTATCGGCAATACTGGTTTTACGGCAATCAGTGGAATGACTATCTCCCCAGGTACGATTATCAATAACCCTTTATCTGTTGATGCTACAAACATTAATTTATTTCCAAATCCATTTACAAGTCAACTATCTATGAATTTTGGAGGTACCATACCCGATCGAGTTGATATCTATACTATTAGTGGAGCTTTGATCAATACTTTCCATCCTAACAAACCCACATTTATATGGAATGCCAAAGACCAGCATGATCATCCCATAAACAATGGAGTTTACCTATTAAGGATCACATTGGATGATAAGGAAATAATAAGGAAAGTAGTAAAAACCACAAAGTAGAAGCACACACCCATTATCATCAAGTATTTGATTTTCACCCTGAGATGTGCTCTCGCAAACCATTACAAGTGTTGCTGTGAAGAGGACTTCCATAGGTTTAGCAACTTCAGAAAACTTAGGAGGCATTCCTCAAGCAGTTAGATACATACACCGTTTTTCTGAAACTATAGGATATCCAAACAGTCTACCACATATTACAGAGAATTTAGGATCAGATCCATTTATATGTAACTACATTTAATGTATAATCGTATATTGTTACAAACGACAGAAAAATGGAAACAGCTACTTTAAATAAACACGCAAAAACGGATTACGCCATACTGGATGTGCTTGCTAACCGATGGAGTCCGAGGGCTTTTGACGACCGGCCAGTAGAAGCAGAAACGCTAAACAAACTTTTTGAAGCTGCCAGGTGGGCTGCCTCCAGCATGAACGAGCAGCCCTGGAGATTTATCTATGCTCACAAAGGCAGTGAAGCCCACGATAAGATCGTTGAGACTTTGATGGAAGGAAATAAAACCTGGGCAAAGGAAGCTCCGGTGCTCCTGATCACGTTTATCAAAACATATTTTGACCGCAGTGGTGCTCCAAACGTTTCAGCCCCACACGATCTGGGTTTAGCTATTGGTAATTTAAGCGCTCAGGCAACACATGAAGGAATAGGTTTGCATCAAATGGGTGGTTTTTCTCGAGAGAAAGCTGAATCACTTTTTGAGATCCCGGAAGGATACCAGGCAGTGACTGCTGTAGCGCTGGGATACTTTGGAGATCCTGACAGCCTGCCTGAAGGATTGCGGGAAAGGGAGTATGGTGAACGAAAGCGTTTACCCGTGAGTGATTTTGCCTTTGACGGATCATTCAAAAATGGACAGAAATGAGCTTGATGCCGGGGACTTGCCGTCCGGGACTATCAGCCTGTTGGAGACAACTCCAACAGGGGCATCGGACTGAATATGAATATAAGTTTTCGGCCAAAAGCCATTGGCAGTAGGCAGTAAGTAAAAAGCATCCCGAGGCTTCGGGAGGCAAAAAAGAAATCCCGAAGGGATGAAATAATTATAGCTTTTGGCACAAAAGTCAAAACAACCCCGAAGGGGTGATATAAACACAATAGGGCAAAAGGTCCCTCTCCTTTTCCCCAAGGGATGCCTTCGGCAAGGGGCGCCCGGCAAGGGGCGCCCGGCAAGGGTGAGGGCTAACAACTAACAGCTAAGAGCTAAGAGCTAAAAGCTAAAAGCTAATTTCTAAACACATGAACACTATGAATACAATTACCCACAAAGCCGACACCAGAGGCACAGCCTTTTTCGGATGGCTGCATAGCCGACATACATTTAGCTTTGGGAGATACTATGATCCCGATCGGCTAAACTTTGGTGCCTTGAGAGTACTCAATGACGATATAGTAGAAGGTGGAATGGGCTTTGGCACCCACCCGCACGACAATATGGAGATCGTTTCCATCCCTTTACAGGGAGACCTGGAGCATAAGGACAGCACCGGAAACACCGAGGTAATCCGGCAGGGAGACGTGCAGATCATGAGTGCGGGATCGGGGCTTACTCATTCGGAGTACAACCACTCCAAAACAGATAAAGTCAACTTCCTGCAGATCTGGGTGCTACCGAAAGAAAGGGACATTGAACCGAGATACCAGCAGATCACGTTTACCCCTGAAGACCGGAAAAACAAGCTGCAAACAGTGGTAGCTCCGGATGACGATAAGGCCCTGTGGATCAATCAGGATGCGTGGTTCACACGGACAGACCCGGAGGCAGGGAAAGAAATCACTTACGACCTCCACAAACCTGGAGATGGTGTTTATGCTTTTTTGATCGAAGGGGAAATTTCCATTAATGGAGAGGCTTTAGCCAAACGAGATGGAATGGGTTTTACGGAGGTGGAAAAACTGGAGATCAAAGCCTCAAAAGATGCGGAACTCCTGTTGATTGAGGTACCCATGATCAAAAGTCCGTTTTGAAGAGCTCTGTCAGGATAGAGGTTTAGGTTAGTTTGCTTTGATGGTGTGTACGACAGTTTTACGAAAAAATGACCCCGGCGTTATAAGAGGTTTTCACACAAAAACACCAATATTCCCCTCCCGAAGCTTCGGGAAGAAAAAGGGGTGCAGGGGAATGTTTATAAGCAAGTTTGTTTTTGTGTGAAAATTGTTGGGGACATTCAGGAATGCAAAACTGTCGTGCACCCCTTTGATGCCATTTCATTTTACGCTAATTTCCCCATAAAGTAACCACCCTCATGAAGATCTGCATTGCTCAGACAAAGCCCAGGCCGGGAAATATTGCTGAAAATATTGAGCGGCATCAAGCCTTTGTCCACTCTGCAATTGGCGAAAAGGCGGATCTGATCATTTTTCCGGAACTTTCTCTCACAGGGTATGAACCCACATTGGCAAATAGCCTGGCTATGGATATCAGGGATAACCGATTGGATGTATTCCGGGAGTTTAGCGATAACCATGAAATAACCATTGGCGTAGGCGCTCCTACAAAAAATAAGAGCGGTATTTGCATCAGTATGATCCTTTTTCATCCGGGCAAGCAAAGAACGATCTATTCAAAGCATTACCTTCATGAGGACGAAAAGCCATACTTCATTCCGGGCGCTAACACTAAATTTCCTGAGGAACTCAGTAGTATCAGTTTAGCCATTTGCTACGAGCTATCAGTTCCGGAACACGCCGAAGAGGCTGCTCAAACAGGTTCTTCGATCTACCTGGCGAGTGTAGCCAAAACAGCCAGGGGAGTAGAAAGGGCTCATAAAAGACTTGCAGCCATTGCACGGAATTATGCGATGACAGTATTGATGTCAAATGCTGTCGGGCCAGCTGATGGAGATACCTGCGCCGGACAATCTGCAATCTGGGATAGAAACGGTCAGTTGGTTGATCAGCTGGATGAAGCCAATGAGGGGCTTTTGATCCTGGATACGGAAAAAGCCACAACCAGACAGATAACTTTAAAGTAATTTCAGTTCGATATAATAAAAAAAAACCTATCTAAACGTCCCAGTTCCACTGCGGCTCAAAGCCTTTTCTTGTTGGGAGTGTGGAGGGAAAAGGCGTGGAGTCTTTCAAAATCGAAAGAGATTCCACGCCTGCCTGCCGGCATAGGCAGGGCTTCCAGCTCGCAAACAGCCCTGCGAGCCTCTGAATGACCGTTTTTTGTTTTTTATTAAAGTGCTTACGTCGAGTTCACATTAAAGTAATTTCAGTGCGGTAATCAAATAAATATCCCTTCGCACACGCTCCTCCACAGATAGTTTTGAATATGCCAGGTAGGCGCTATCCTCCTGTTCCACCAGGATATCGGGAAGTATCCCCCTGGCCTGCCAGCTTTTCCCCGCTGGAGAATACATCGCGCTGGTGATAAACTTCACCCGGTAATCATTGCTCAAAGTATATGTCGTTTCTATCACTCCCTTTCCAAAGGTTTTGGTACCAATGATCGTGGCACGCTGATGGTCCTGAAATGCAGAAGCAATAATTTCACTGGCTGAGGCGGTCTTCTCATCAATCAATACGACCAGATCAAAGTCAAAGCTATCCTCCCGGTCCGCAGCGATCGGTTTGGCCTCATCCGATCGAGTCAGCGTTCTGATAATAATGTTTCTGGGCTCCAAAAACAGATTGGCCACTTTGACTCCTTCGTTTAACACTCCGCCGGTATTGTGTCTGAGATCCAGTATAATATCTTCTATGCCGGCAGCTTTTAACCTGGAGAGTTCGGCTTCCAGCTGGTCGGCTAAGCCCAGATAGATCTTGTGAACCTCTACTAACGCTGTGGAACGACCCGGAATGATATTGACCTCCAGGTTGCTCACCTTAAAACTTTCCCGGGTAAGGTTTATATCAAAAACCTCTACGTCCCGGTTGACAGTCAGTGTGACCTCTGAGCCGGGAGGCCCCTCAAGCTTTTCATTTACTTCCGCTACTGTGATGCCCTTCAGTGGTTGTTTGTCAATTCTCAGTATCCTGTCATATACCTGAAGTTTGCCCTTTGCAGGAGAGTTCTCTTCTATTTCGGTCACAGTCAGGCTTCCGGTATTAGAGTCAAAGGTGCTTTTAATTCCTAAGGAAACATCCACGCCTTTTAGCGAGTTGAGGATCTTCTCATACTCCTCAGCAGTCCAGATCGTGGCCAGATCAGGCGATTCCGGTGGAGAAATATGGCGAAGCATTCCTTTTATAGCTGCCCAGTAAAGATCAGATTCACTCAGCTCAGTATAGTAGTTTTTTAAGATCATGCCCTTTACTTCCTCAAATAAAGCCTGCGGACTATCCAGCTTATGCTTTACCCCCACAGGGAAAAGGGCTTTTTGCTGAGCTGAAACAAGCTGTATTGTATAAAGAGAGATGATGAAAATGAATAATCTCATTCGGTATACTATTGATAAAATTGAATAGGTAAGTTAGTTTAGAGATATAAATGTTCCCAATCAGTTGTTTTCAGACATTTAAAAAGAAAAGCCTCCATGGAAAAGACCTACTCCTCAGACGAGGAATTTAAAAATAAAGATTTTTCTACTACTCCACTTCCAAAAGGCGATTACGAAAGCTGCTCCTTTTCAGGTTGCAATTTTTCCGGTACGGACCTGTCTGACTTCCAATTTATCGAGTGCGACTTCAGGGATTGTGATTTTACCAATGCAAAACTTCTGGGCACCGGGCTAAAAGAAGTCAGTTTCAAAACCTGTAAACTCATGGGGTTGCAGTTTGACATCTGTAGTCCCTTCCTGCTGGCTATGAATTTTGAAAACTGTCAGCTTGACCTCTCATCGTTTTATAACCTGGATCTTCGAAACTGTAGTTTTGATCAATGCAGCATGCAGGAAACAGACCTTACTCAGGCAAACCTGTCCAGGGCTGTGATAACCGATTGTGACCTTGATAAAGCCACTTTTGATCATACCAACCTGGAAAAAGCTGACTTGCGAAACTCCTGTAATTTCCAAATAGACCCGGAGATCAACCAAATAAAAGGAGCCTGCATTTCACGGGATGCGCTGATCGGCTTGCTTGCCCGCTACCAACTGAAAATCAGCTGAAAACTATTCAGCCTCATCAATCCACTTTCTTGGAGTCCATATCTCATAGAGCGGCTCACCCCTGCTGCTAAGTCCGCTGTGATGCCACTCCCCACTATCCAGTGCATAGGTGAACTCGAGTGATGCACCTACACGACTACTATCACGTGAGAAAAAGTCAATGTTTTCCGTATAGGTGCTATCGCCAGTAGTATACGTACCACCTCCGGTACCATGAAATTGTTTGGTTTCCGTATTGTAAGCAATCCACTGAAAGCGGGTGCCTGAGAGGATTTTCATGGTTTTCCGGACTCCCGGTGTTCTGCGACTGATTTCCCCATCTCGTTCCCTTCCGGTGATCAACCAGGCGCCATTAAGCTCTCCGGGAGTTCCGTCATCCAGCCTCGTCCAAACCAGAATTTCATCCGCAAATGTCAGTGAATCTCCACTGAAAGTAAATTTCTGAGCGTTTGCGGTACCTACTTTGGCCGTGTCTGTAGTAAAGTACTCGTAGGTTTCCACGAAATGGCCGCTATCCAGTTTCCAGGAGCCACCAGCCGCTCCGACAAACACTTTCTTGTCCTCATTAAACGTAGCTGTACTGAAATAACCATCAGTGACAATGGCAACGATATTGAAAGATCCTGAATCTGTCTGAATGGTGGCCTCCCAGGCTCCGATAAACCGTTCGGGACTGGCTAAAGATTCTTCAGCAGATTCGTTGCTTGTAGAGGTGGAGGTACACGCTCCTATGACCAGGAGTGATACCGCCAATAATGTATTTCTCATAGTTGAAGAGTTAGGTCTTTCTTAAAATTACCCAATCCTCCATGGAAACACAATTTGTTCCTCATTCCAGGATAAACTTTGAATCCACGAGTTCTTGCATTTCCGGCTCATGGATGGCATAATTAAACCCTTTCCGTAAACTATAGCCTCCATAGGTTCCATTCTTATCAAGGGCTATAAATCCCACCTGCAGGTATTCCAGCTCATCTCTGCGCTCATAAAGCTTAGCGATCCGCTCGGTAACTTCTTTACATGCTGCTTCCGGGCTTTTACCCTGACGCATCAGCTCCACTACCATGGCGCTTCCGGCCGTCCGCATGACTGCCTCACCCAGGCCTGTTGCAGCAGCTGCTCCTATCTCATTATCCAGAAACAATCCGGCACCTATGATCGGAGAGTCCCCCACACGGCCATGCATTTTGTAAGCAGCGCCGCTCGTGGTGCATGCTCCGGCCAGGTCTCCATTCTGATCCAGGGCCAGTGTACTGATGGTGTCGTGATTTTCAATGTTGATGATCGGTTCGTACTCCGACTGTTTCAACCACTCCTTATAAGCTTTTTCAGCTTCAGGGGTCAGCAGATCCTCTTCCTTAAAACCCTCTGCCCTGGCAAAGGCCAGCGCCCCCTGCCCTACCAACATCACATGAGGTGTTTTCTCCATCACTTTGCGAGCAACCGAAATCGGGTGAACGATATTTTGAAGAAAGGCAACAGAGCCGCAATCACTGTTTTTATCCATAATACAGGCATCCAGTGTGACTTTTCCCTCACGATCCGGAAAACCTCCACGCCCCACCGTCATAACCCTGGGGTCAGCTTCAACCACCCTTACGGCCTCTTCCACTGCATCCAGCGCCAGCTTTCCGCTATTTAAATCATTCCATACCGCATTATTAGCCGTTACTCCATGATTCCAGGTGGAAATAATGACAGGTTTTTTAATGGCTTTACTATTAGCAAAAGTCAGTGAGGGGAACGCTGCAGCTCCTGCAATACCAGCGGATACTTTACCAAGGAATGCTCTACGTCTGATCATGTGATTTCTTTGTTTAAATGATGATTGAAGTTAGTCATACTTGTTAAGTTATGTTGAATGATTATCGCGTACTATGGGTTTGATACAGATATTCCCCCCTTTTTCGGTAAAGGGGTCTCCTCAGTCATTTTCATCGAGCTTCATAAAGTCATTTACGGGTATACCAAAGATACCAGACATCTTCAATGCCAGGACCGTTGAGGGTACATACTTCCCTTTTTCGATTGAGTTGATGGTCTGCCTTGAAACACCCACCATTTCAGCCAGCTTCTCCTGCGTCAGATCCTTTTTTGCTCGCTCTACCTTAATGGTATTTTTCATTCCTTTAGCCTTAAAGTATAAAACAACACAATACCCAGGGACATGGAGATCACCATAAAGTCATATCCGGTTATCATGAAATCCCAAAATAGTTTGATTATTTTTAGAGATCATAAAATCAGAAATCCTAACCTATGAACAGAGCTTCTTCTATATTCTTTACCTTGCTTTTATCAGCCAGTGTAGCCCTTTCACAACCTCAGAAGGTTTCGGACAAAGCTAACAACCTTGCTGCTGAGATCGAATCCAAAATGATCGGGTGGCGTCATGACATCCACCAAAACCCCGAGCTGTCAAACCGGGAATTTGAAACGGCTGAAAAAATCGCTAATCACCTGAAGAGCTTAGGGCTGGAAGTACAGACTGAAGTAGCTAAAACCGGAGTTGTCGGTATCCTTAAGGGTGGAAAACCCGGACCGGTAGTGGGCCTCAGGGCTGATATTGATGCCCTGCCCGTCACAGAACGCGTAGATATCCCGTGGGCTTCCGAAGCAACCTCTACTTACAATGGAGTAGAAACAGGCGTAATGCATGCCTGTGGTCATGATACGCATGTTGCTATCCTGATGGCTACTGCTGAAGTTTTGTCCAGGATGAAGGCTGACCTGCGAGGTACCGTAAAATTTGTTTTTCAGCCTGCGGAAGAGGGACCTCCTCCGGGAGAAGAAGGCGGCGCTAAACTCATGGTGAAAGAAGGCGTCCTGAAAAATCCGGATGTAGACATTATGGTGGGCCTCCACATCAATGCTCAAACCCCGGTTGGAGAAATAAATTACAAATCCGGTGGTACCATGGCCGCAGCAGACCGGTGGGTAATGAAAATCTCAGGTAAGCAGTCCCACGGCTCCACACCCTGGACCAGTGTAGACCCTATTGCCACTGCCGGACAGATCATTACCGGCATGCAAACAGTCATCAGCCGAAATACCGAGCTGACCAAAGAGGCAGCCGTACTGTCTGTAGGCCTTATACGTGGTGGTGTCAGAAATAATATCATTCCCGAGGAAGTGGAAATGATCGGTACCATACGGACGTTGGATGAGGAAATGCAAAAGAAGCTCCATGAGGACTTCCGCAGAGTAGCCACTAACATCGGAGAAGCAATGGGAGCGAAAATAGACCTGGAGATTGTCAACCATGTACCTGTCACGTTTAATGACCCTGAACTCACCACCCGGCTGGTCCCTTACCTGGAAAAGGCCATTGGCTCAGAAAACGTGAAGGTCAGAAAAGCTATGACCGGAGCGGAGGACTTTTCTTTCTATGCCAATGAGGTTCCCAGCTTTTTCTTTTTCGTAGGCGGGTGTCCAAAAGACCGGGACCCTGCAGAGGTAGCTCCACATCATACACCTGACTTCTATGTAGCCGATGAGGGTATGATCACCGGGGTGAAGTGCATGCTGGCAGCTACGCTCGGTTATATGTATGCTAAATAAACCCCTTATGTCACGTTCTATGAGTTTATCCCTATTAACAACATATGACAACAGTATAACGGCTAACATGCTGAAATCAAAGCTTGAAAGTGAGGGAATTCCATGCTTTTTAAACAACGAGAACTTTACCAACATCATGCCTCACTTCTTTAACATGCTTGGAAGTGGAGTTAGAGTTATGGTTCCTACGGATCAACTTAAAAGAGCGAAGGAAATCGCAAAGCTTAACCAGGATGTTTTAACCTGTCCGAACTGCGGATCATCAGAAATTGAGAATTCGGTCGAGCGAATAACTAACAAATTAAAACTTGCGCTGATCGCAATTTTCCTGGTTCTGCCTATTGGCAACCTGCTTAACGACTACACATGTAAAGCGTGTCAACATCAATTTAAGAAGTAAGGTCCCTGAATACAGTGTCCTGAAGGTATTTTCCAGCAGAGGCACCTTCATTTCCCGCACAAAAAGCTTGTACTCTTCATAAAAAAACCTCTTTTAATCGAACTCAATAGCCGTTAATTGGTGTTAAAGGTATATTTACGTAACTTTATGGTAACATTAGGATAATATTAGGTTCATTTTTCAAAAGAGGAGGTCATATGGAAACAGTAGAAGAAATCGAACAAAAAATAGACGAGTTAAAGTGGAAATCACTTCCATTTTTTGAACGGCTTGTATGGAAAAAGGAACAAATTCACGATAAGAAATTTTACACAAAAAAGCGATTAAGGGAGCTGAGGTGGTTTGTGCTTTCCTGCAATGTACTACTGATCCTGTTTACAGCATTTAATGTTTACCTGCTGACCAATCCTGCGATAAGTACTGATTTCCGTGCATTTAGTTTATTGGTACTGGTAATTTTTCTAGCGCAAAAAGCAGAACTGAGCATGCGCCTGAATTTTTTAAAGGAAGCCCGGTTTTTAAAGCACCTTAAGAAAGAATTGAAAACGGAGAATTGAGAATTCTCAATTCCAATTCTCCATTCTTAACTCTCCATTCTCCATTCTCAACTCTCCATTCCCAATCATTCCTGATTTTCATATTTCTCCTTATACTTCTGATAAAGCCGCTGCTGCAGCGCTTCCAAATCTACTTCTCTACCCTGAATAAAAGAATATTCGATATTGTTGGTTCGCATATCCAGTATATCACCACTGGAAATGACAATGTTGGCATCCTTTCCTTCTTCCAGTGTTCCCGTGCGATCTGCTATGCCCAGAATTTCCGCTGTGTTAGAAGTGATCATGCTCAAGGCATCCTCCTTTGAAATACCATAAGCTGCGGCTGTACCGGCATAAAAAGCCAGGTTTCTGGCGCTTCTCAGTGCGGTGTAAGTAAGCCCCACTTTGATGCCTTCTTTATGAAGCAAAGCCGGAAGTTTGTAAGGCATGTCGATATCCTCTTCTTCCCGGTTTGGCCTACGATGAACATCAGCCAGCAATACCGGAATTTCCTCTTCTTTGATCAGGTCTTTGACATACCAGACATCTTCAGCTCCTACCAAAACCATTTTTGGTATATCCATCGCTTTGACCGCTTTGATTGCCTCTATGATCTGCTCCACACGATTAGCCGAGACAAACAGTTGCTTCTCTCCTGTGAAGACACCTTTCATAGCCTCCAGCTTCAGGTTGGTCTCTACAGGGTTGAGTTCGGCATAGGATTTAGCATCCTTCAAAAAGTTTTTCACCTCCTCTACCTGCTCAACGTAATCCTCATTTTCTCTGCGCTCAGTTTCTCCTCTCCACCATCGCGGACCGTACGAAAGCGCCGGCCAGTTCAGATGTACTGCATCATCTTCTTCGTAAATAGCATCCCGCCAGTTCCAGGCATCGAGCTGCACAATGCTGGATGTTCCGGAAATACGCCCTCCACTTGGCGTGATCTGGGCAATTTGTATCCCGTTAAACTTCATGGTAGGGATCACCTCAGAGTCGGTGTTATAAGCAATGATGGATCGGACATGAGGAATAAATGTTCCCACTTCATCGTTATCGATCGTTGCTCGTACAGCTGCTACTTCGGCCAAACCAAGGCTGATAACAGGGGAAATCAATCCCGGGTAAACGTCCTTACCCGCAGCATCTACCTGCCTGTAGCCATTAAGATCTGAGGGGGCCTGATCAGAAACTGAAGTGATTTTACCATCCTCAAACAGGATCACCGCATTTTCGATCACTTCTCCATTTCCGATATGTGCTGTACCATTTATTATCGCAATGGGCTCACTTTGTGGGGGTGCCGGGGCAGGAACCTGCGCCATCACTCCCAATGCAAAGATCCACCCGAGTATGTATAGTTTTATTTGCTTATTCATGATCAAGTGTATTTAAAGTGGAACCTTCTATTACGATATCCTCACAGTGAAACTCTCTGCGTTCGCTTTTTTGTGGCTTTTGAGTCTTTGCCCCACCATTTTTGGCTTCACGCAGTTTCTTAATGAGTCTTGCTCTTTCTGATGAGATCTTCTCACGCATTTCAGCATCCTTTTCCAGGCTGAAATAGACAATACCATCTACCAGGGTCATTTCCGGTTTGGCATAAATGCTCAAAGGATGATCTGTCCACAATACCAGGTCACCGTCTTTTCCTTTTTTGATGCTACCCATACGACCATCAAGGTGTAGAAGCTTTGCCGGATTGAGGGTAACCATCTTTAAGGCTTCAACCTCAGACATGCCGCCATATTTCACAGACTTGGCAGCCTCCTGGTTAAGCCTCCGGGCCATCTCACTGTCATCCGAATTGATGGCCGAGACAACACCTGCCAGGGTCATCAGGGAAGCATTGTAAGGAATGGCGTGCTTCACCTCATACTTATAAAACCACCAGTCACTGAAAGTAGAGCCACCTACGCCGTGTTCGGCCATGAGGTCGGCCACTTTGTATCCCTCCAGAATGTGGGTAAACGTATTAACATTGAAATTGAATTTATCAGCAACACTCATCAGCATGGAGATCTCTGACTGCACATAGGAGTGACAGGTGATGAATCGCTCTTTATTCAGGATCTCAAGCAGGGTTTCTAACCGCAGGTCTCGTCTGGGTGCCGGAGTAGATGCTTTTGCTTTTTTGCTTAAGGTATTGTATTTAGCCATTGCTTCTCCATACTCCTTAGCCAGGGTAAATCCATTCACATAGACCTGCTCCACACCCATTCGTGTCTGAGGGAAACGGATATCGTAATCCTCGCCCCAGTTGGATTGCTTCACATTTTCACCCAGTGCAAACTTGATAAATCCATCGGCTCCCTTGATCTTCATGGCTTCCGGAGCAGAACCCCACCGGAATTTCACCAATGCAGACTGACCGCCTACCGGGTTGGCAGAGCCATGCAATAGCTGGGCAGCTGTCACGCCGCCTGCCAGCTGACGATAAATATCTATATCCTCAGAATCTACCGCATCATACATTCTAACCTCCGCTGTTACGGCAGCCGAGCCTTCATTTACTCCTGAAAGGGCAGCATGCGAATGTTCATCAACGATCCCCGGTGTCAGGTGCTTGCCTGTAGCATCTACAACCCGGGCTCCATTTGCACTGAGTCCCTGGCCAACTGCTGCGATTTTCCCATCTTTAACGAGCACATCAGCGCCTTCCATTTTGCCATCCCCTTCCAGGGTCCATACTGTCGCATTTTGGAAGAGGATCGTTTCCTGCTGTGGCTTTTCGGTCCAGCCATAAGCTACGAACGGATAGATCATTTCTCCTATTTCAGGGGCTTTCTCCTCCTCATCTTCCTGGTCCTTCTCTTCGTCTTCTTTCACTTCCAGGTCACCGGTTCTAGTTGCTGACCAGTTGAGCCATTCACCTGAGACAGATTGGCCATTTCCGGCAAAACCACTTGCTTTTACCCATCCGGAAAGCCGTACATCAGCATCCGCTCCTTCCAGGGTGTAGGTCATGTTAATCCGGTTTTCTTTGATCTTTAAGGTAACTTTTACATCTGTAGAGTCATTGATGACCAGCTTAGCTTTAGGGCTACCCGGTTCGCCGGATATCTCCATATCAAAATCATCCCCACCCACAGTCAGCTCGTACTTACCGGAGTAGTCGGCAGGGTCAAGCTCCTGGTACTCAAACTTCTGGCCCTGGACCCAGGTCTGATGGATCTTAGCCTTATCGTCAAAAATGTTATCAGAGGCTATGAAGAAATTGGCCTGCATACCCTTCTTCAAAGCTCCCACCTCATTTTGCATATTATAATATCGTGCAGGCGTATAGGTCAAAGCTTTCAAGGCCTGTGACTCTGAGAGGCCGTATTTCACTGTCTTTCTGATGCTTTCCCAGTAGTCTTTAGACCCGTTGCTGGTAAAAGCCAGGTCCATGCCCGCTTCAGCGATCATTTTGGCATTAGCTGCCGCCATCTCCCAGTGCTTCATATCTGCCAGGGATACATCCAGGGCCACTACAGGATCAGAAACATCATAAGCGTCCGGAAAACTCAAAGGAATGATCAGCGAGGCATTGGTTGCTTTGATCTCATTGATGCGCTGGTACTCATCACCATTTCCTTTAATGATGTACTGATCACCAAACTCGTCCCCTACTTTATCAGCAAGGAGTACACGAAGTTTTCCTCCGTTTGCTTCAAAAACCTTTGGCAATGGGCGCAGTTCATTAAATGCTTTCAGGGTAACGTTGGTCTGCTCTTCTTTGCCCAGCGTCCGGTACCACTGCGCATCCAGGTAAGTCTGGCGAAGCAATGCTACCATCCCCATGATCGAGTTTGGATAAGACTGCCTGGAAGACCCCTTATTAAAAGAGAAATGAGCGGATGCATTTTCAGAGATAACAGCCTCCTGTACAGGTTTATTGGAAAGGTTCACAAAAACGGATGTACCCCGGACAATTCCATCCGGCTTGAATGAAACAGCTGATCCAATACCCATTTTTCGCATTTTATCAGCTTCTTTGCTATCCATTTTAAACTCTTCATAAGCTTTGTAGGTGGACTTGATCGCGTCGTTCCAGCCAAAAGGTCCCTTCAGCTTTGAATCATACTGCGGCCCATCTCCAAACCCTCCACCGCTAGGCTTTACTTCAGGTAAACCAAAATTAGAGTACGGCTCTACCAGTGCAGGATAAATGTATTTTCCTTCCACATCGATACTGATCGCTCCCTTTGGAACGGTCACATTAGGCCCTACTGCTTCCACCTTGCCATCCCGGATGACGAGTGTTGCATTTTCTAATTTGGTCTGGTAATCCACATAGATCGTGGCATTGGTCAGTGCATAAAGTCCCGGCCTCTCATCAGCCACCCCATTTACAGGAAAACCTTCCTGTCCCCTGGCAAAATGAAATACCACGACCAGCAAGCATAAGATAATTCTCCTCATATTTTACTGTTTAATCTGGTTATCAATTCTCTGCCTAGTTTAATCATTATCAACCTGAATTGCTGAATGTTTTACATCAGCGGCAAAACGACTGTGTGATCCCCATCCGTCGCAGACTTTAGACCCAGGGGAAACGCATTTAAGAATTTTGAACTGCAAAAAACTCCTGTAATCCCCTGAAAAAAGGGTGAGAGGGATGTCAAATATAAAATTTGTTTTTTTGCAGCTTAAAATGACCAATCTTTTATGATTTGTTTTTTTAAATGCGTTTCCCCTGGCTTTAGACTAACTTTATTGCAGAGGATCGATTTTCTTCGTATAATAGCAATTGAAGCTAACCTACCGCAGAGTTGTATTGCGCCTTATTGAGTTTTCGATTATGAGATAAAATATTGATCATTATGAGCCAAAATTAACCATCGACTAGCTGTTGAACAGGCATACGAACCCCCTGCTAAAAACACCATGCGGTCGTAATGGTGTGTTTTGGATTTAAATGATCTCTCCAAGCTATACAATATGTCAAGGCAAAGTAAGACCGAGCTATCCATCCGTAAAAGAATTGACGAGATCAGTCAATTGCTTTATGAGATTGCAGCTGGAAATTTTGATTACAAACTGCAGGTGACTGATTATGAATCAGAGCTGGAAGGTTTGATTGGGGGTATCCACATGCTCGGAGAGGAGCTGAAAACTTCCACTGTTTCCAAAGATTTCATGGAGAGTGTCTATCGTGGGGTAGTCGATATCATGTTTATTCTCACGCCTGACCTCAAGATAGAAAGGGCCAATACACCTGCTCAAAACATACTCGGCTATACTTATGAAGAGTTTGAGGGAAAACCTTTTAAAGAAATACTTAACGACAGCAAAACGAACTTTCTCAGGGAAGTAAAAGATGAGCTGAGCAAAAAAATGGTTTTGGATAATGTAGAATTCAAACTCAAAGCCAAAAGTGGTCATTCTTTCCCCGTGTCATCAGCTTTCTCCGTACTGTATGATAATAAAAAGAATATGCTCGGAATACTTTTTATTGCCAAAGACATCTCACAACTGAAAGATTCCGAGAAACAAATGCAGGAAGCTAAAGAGCGGGCTGAAGCAGCAAATGAAGCCAAATCCAGCTTTCTGGCCAACATGAGTCATGAGATCAGAACTCCCCTAAATGGTATTCTTGGATTTGTAGACCTCCTTATTGAGGATACCCCAACGGATAAACAACTGAAGTATTTAAGGATGATAAAGGTTTCCGGCGAATCCTTATCCAAACTCTTGAACGACATCCTGGACCTTAACCGGGTAGAGCAAGGTAAGCTGAATCTGGAAACGATCGATTTTCATTTTGAAGAAGCCACCCGGTCAAACTTGAATCCATATGCTTTCACAGCGAAAGAACGTGGCCTTAGCTTTGAACTGGTTTTTGATCCATCCATACCCAAAATTGTGTTAGGAGACCCTTCAAGGATAAATCAAATCACCAGAAACCTCATTGTCAATGCTCTGAAATTCACAAAGGAAGGGTTTATCAGAGTTGAATTTTCCGCCTCCCCTGTTAGTGATGCAGAAGTAATTATTACGGGCAAGGTTACTGATACAGGAATTGGAATCCCCAGCGAAAAACAATTCTCCATATTCGAAAGCTTTACACAGGCTGATAACTCAACCAGTCGAAAATACGGAGGATCCGGTTTGGGCTTGACCATAACCAAACACCTTATCGAATTGATGAATGGCCATATTCAACTTGAAAGTCCTGCAAAGTCTGAAGGGTTGGATTTAGGTTGTAAATTCACATTTACCGTAAAACTGGGGATCGGTGAAGAAAACATAGCAGAAGAAACAGTCCGGGAAGCATCAAAAATCACCTTTGACAAGCATTATGAGATTCTTATCGTAGATGATAATGAAATAAATCTGCTATTAGCAAAAAAAGTACTCGAAAGCATGAACGCCAATGTGCGTGTAGCTACAGATGGTCAGGAGGCTATTGAAATGACTGTAAAATATCAGTTTGATATAATCCTTATGGATGTGCAGATGCCGGTAATGGACGGTTATGCCGCTACCAGAAAGTTGCGCAAGAAAGGATATGATGGACTGATCATTGCACTTTCAGCAAATGCTTACAAAGAGTACATAGAAAAATGTTTTGAATCCGGTATGGATGGCCATGTTAGAAAACCTTTTACAAAAAAGGATGTCTATGATGCCATCATGGAAAATTTAAATAAATAGGACTACACCACTTCCTAACCTTACCACCTATCCTCCTTTTTGAATGGTAGACATCATTTCCATGGAATAATTATCCTTGGCCTGAATAAACCCAATTTTTGATTTGATCGTTGCCCCCACTTTACGTTTTTCAAAAGCTGCAGAAAGTCCCATTTCTACTTTCTTAAAACCCAGGCACTTAGCTCTCTTGATACTTTGAAAAAGCATCTGCCTATAGACATTGAACTCACGAGATATGCTATAATCCATACCAATCAGTGAAGGAACATAGCTGATCCCTTTGTTTTTATAGGAAAACATGACCGCTAAAAGACGGTCCTCCGGCAGATCATTGTAATCTGATTTAAGATGAAGCACAATAAATTCCCAATCGGGATGATCAGACATAGACCAAAGCAGGTTTTTATTGTAGGGATAGGTATTAAAAGCCAGATTATTATCCCATACGTTATGATACAATTTATAAAACTGGTCTACTTCTTCCTTAGTCAGCTTGTCTTTTATGGTTACATTAAACTTTGAAGTAAAGGGAGCTATTTCCCTTCTGAAATGCCTCCTGGATTTAGCAGAGAGGTTCTCAACATACTCTTCCTCTGTTGCCCAGGACAGGTCTTCAACCACGCAAGAATGTGGTAGGTCTATTTTCACAAACCCTTTCTTTTCAAAATAATCCGTAAAATACTCATCATCCTCAAAATCCCTGAGCGCAACCATCCCCGGGTTGAGTTGCAGATCGAGTTCTTCAACTTTCTCCATAAGTAGGTCCAGGGCTTCTTTGGACTTAGCATGCTTCTTGTCTAAAAACAGATGCTCTCCCTCAGTAAACAGAGACCCCATGGCCAGTGCGTAGGTGGAAAGATGATATGGGTCCTTTTTGCGTTTTTTTTCGATCTCCTCAGAAACAGAGGCAGGAGCCAGCATGTCTTCCTTCCAAACGCTATATGTAAAGTACGTTGCTAACACCGGTACACCTTTGGAGTCTTCTATGAGGAAGTAATAAAACTTCCAGTTATTTTCTTTCTCAGCCTGATTTTTGAAAAGGTTTTCCTGGAAAAGAAGTCCTTTATGATCAAACACGCCATTTCCGGAAAATATCTCATCCCATTGCTCCCCGTCGATCTGCGACGCGCTTGTATATGTTTTCACTTTCAGGGATGAATTATCCTCCAGCGTATCTGTTCTGTGTCCTTCCTCGAGAAGCGGCATTTTAAAAATCCTGCGCACCATGTTGGGTGCATAATTTTCTTCTTCCAGCGCTTTCGGATAGAGCACCTTCATGGCATCTATCAGGTTTTTGATATCCTCTCTATCATTGTGACGAGAGATCGTAAACCGCACTCCTGATTGCTTTATAGGTACCGCAGGAAATATGCCCATATTCACATAGAAGCCAGCATCCAGCAATTTTTTGTTGATGTTATAGCCAACAGCTGGCGGACCTGCTGCGATATAGAAGACCGGACAGTCATTTTTTTGTACCAAAGGAAGCTCTGAGTCCTCAATGAGCGTATTGCAATATTCAACCCGATCTGAAAGGTCGTGCTGAAGCTGGTAGATCTCATCTGAAAGGTGGATGGCAGCAGAGGCTGAAGCGGCTGCTACTGAAGCCGGCTCCAGCTGAGCTGAAAAGGTAAGAGGACCCCCAAAATTCTTGACTTTGGTGAAAAATTCTTTATTTGATGTCACCATCATAGCACCACTGGCCCCAAATGTCTTGCTCAGAGTGGCCATGACCACCATATTATCCTCTAGTTTTCCTAATTGGTCGATGGTATACCCTGTACCGTTTTTCCCCTTCCAGCTCATACCATGTACGTCATCAAAATACAGGTGAAGCTGGGGGTATTTCTTACATAATGACAGGAGCTCTTCAATAGGAGCTACATCCCCATACATGGAGTAGATACCATCAGCCATGTACCATATCTTTGAGTACCTGGACCTTAGATCCCTGATCTTATCCTCTAGCATCTCCATATTATTATGACGGATCATCTCCACAGGCACTCCTCTGCCTTTAGAAAGCTGAGCAGCATTTTGCACACTCCAGTGAACCTGGTGATCAAGTATAATAGCATCTTCATCCCGCACTACAGTGGGGATCACTCCAATATGCCCCAGAGTACTATTCTTCATCACCACCACGGGTAAACCATACATTTGCTCCAGCCTCGATTCCAGCTCTTTATAGATACCGAAACTTACGAATGTCCGTGAAAGTGGGAACTGGGTTCCGTATTGGATAATCGCATTTATAGCTGCCTCTTTGAGACGTAGATCCTGCTCAAGCCCGAGGTAGCCCGTAGTTCCAAAATGACACAGATCATTACCATCGATCCGGATATATTTGCCATCAAAATGAGCTCCCTCAGTATAAAGCTGCATGACCCCTTTTTCTTTCGCATTCTCCGAAATCCCACTTACCGTATCAATAAAATTGTTGTGACGAACTTTTGCCATTAATGAAATTCCCTATTTTTTCTAGAATTCATTTTTATCTAGATTAGCCTTAAGGCTCCGACTTTAGGCGTGTGTAATTAGTCCAAGGTAAAGCATCCTTGCTACTTGATAGTTGGCATTTTAGGTGAATCAGGTTTTTTTGTCGATATAGCCTTAACTCTCTAATAAAGCATCATGAATAAACCAAGTATCGAAAATGAATTCGCAGAATTTTTTATAGAAGGCGATATTCTATACTTCAATTATAAGCCAGATACTTATTTAGAATTGGATGCTGCCAAAAAGGTTGTGGCAGACAGAGTTTCCATACAAGACGGAACGCCTTACCCCGTGTTATGTAATATTACAGGCCTGAAAGGCATTAGCAAAGCAGGAAGAGATTACCTGGCGAAAGAAGGGTCCAACCTGGTGAAAGCTGTCGCATTGATCGGTGCATCACCCGGCCTCAGAGTGATGACCAATTTTTATCTCTATGTGAATAAACCCACTGTGCCAACCCAGGTTTTCAGTTCAAAAAAGGAGGCTCTTAAGTATTTGGATAAGTACAAAGACTAATTTGCCACCCAGCCAAATTCAATAATGGCTTGTTAATGGTTTTTTATGAGTGGCTAAACGAGTAGTGTTTTTTGCCGTAAAACAAGAAAACAAACCTTACTGCTCATGCTGAAAAATTACATCCTCTCCTCCCTGAGAAGTCTCCGCAAAAAGATTGGGTTCACAATCGTTAATGTATTTGGCCTTGCCCTGGGACTGGCTACCTGCCTGGCAATCTTTCTTTATGTTAACCATGACCTTTCGTACGATGAATTTCAAGATGACAAGGTATATCGTGTGGCTCTCAACCGCGTATATCCTAGCTTTGCTGACCGGGCTGCTGACCATCAGCTTCCAGTCCATCAAAGCAGCTATTGCCAATCCGGTGAATGCGTTGAAGGATGAGTAGAGATTTCAGTAGGCAATAAAACCCTTTTTATGACATGGGAATGACTGTAATCAGATCCTGATGGAGTGAGATTAATGTAGTCTGTTTTGTTTCACCCCTTCGGGGTTTCGTTTGATTTGTTTTATATTTCTAAAAATATTTCATCCCTTCGGGATTTGGCTGATTTTCTCTTTTTTTGAAGGTTGTATCCCCATGGTAAATGTCCATATTGGATCTCTTACCTTGAGTTTTATAAAGCTATTGTTCAAAACCTGTCTAACTGAGAAAGACCTGCTCCAAAATTGAAAGAGATTAAAGAATCGGCTTAGCGTTTCCTTAACCAGTACAAGTCTGTGGCTTACTAATCACTCCAAGCTTGAAGCCTGGAAGAAAGTTACAAACAGAAAGCAGATGAAAGTGACCTCCTACTGTTCGATAATCTAAATCCCGAAGGGATGAGGATTATTGTAGAAATGAATATTATTGATCGAAATAACCCTGAAAGGGTGGCATTGTTGTTTGTTTGACCCCTTCGGGGTTGTGCCCTACCGGCTTACTACAAAGGGTTCATCAACTTGCCTGAAAAGAGTATGGTTCCGGAATGGTTTTCACGAATAAAAAACAAAAAAGGTCGATCAATCGCAATCGACTGAGGAGCGGCTGTCTCTACAATTTCCACAATTGTGGCTGCGGCTGCTTCAGATCCTTCTTCATTTACTTCCAGAAAAGACTGATGGATTACGCGGCTGATTTGCGTAGAAATTGCCTCCTCAAATAAATTACTAAAATCAGCATCTCCACTAAAGGCGATTCCCATGCCTGCATCCGTCAGCATCTGATTGAGCAAGGTCTTAAACTCAATTTTGAATTTTGGCAGGTAAACCGATGTGGTTAGTGAAGCTGTATCCGTCAGTAGACCCTCAAAATCTTCCCCATCAAACTGCTCAATAAACTCATTGATACCTTGCTCTTCATCTACTGGCTGCACAATGGAAAACCTAAACTGGCCATTGCCATAAGGCAACTCAATTAATTGTGCGTTTTCAGATACTGCACGAGTCACTTTCACTTCCTCAGCAAACATGGTGGGAACCATTACACTGCTTCCATCGCTAAGATGGAACACACGATCTTCAGTCTCCTTCTTATCAAACTGGTACTGCCAGTCAGCCTTGAAATAGATTGCGTTAATCAGGTACATCACCGCATCCGGTGGGATCTGATCCAGCATATCTTTAATTTTCCCATGCGTCTCATTTTCTATCCAGCCGTTGATCAGGTCCAGGGTAGTAGCACTCTTGAAATCAGCCGCCCTGACTTCAGCATCGTAGTAGTCCAGCAAGGTAGTTTTGAAAGATTCATTGATCGACAGATCGTCCCGGTACCAGTTGGAGTTGGCCACCTCCAGGATAACCGTTTTATCCAGGGTAAAGAGGAATGATACCAGATCTCTATAAGCCTTATTTATCTCTGTAGAGCTCATATCTCCCTGGTGGAGCACCTCCTTCATGGCCTGTTTTGTACTACCTTCTGCCCCATTAAGAGTCATAGAAAGAGCCGTACTAATGCTAAAAGGAGAAATGAAAAGATTATCATCAGCATTCTCCGCATTGATCCGTAAAAACATATCAAAAGCAAAGCTGTTTGATGCCTGTACCACCTCTATCTCCTCTGCAGAGAGTGTCCGCAGGTCAGGTATGTTGTCAGGTTCAGGAGAATCCTTGTTGCAGGAAACAAAAAACAGTAAGCCTGCAACGAGTACACCAGTAAAAATGGCTGATAATGTAAGAGGTCTCTTTTTCATAGTCATGGTATTTATGAGTTAAGACACCTGATCTACTACGCAGGTTGGAAGCAAAATCAAAAAACCGGAGGAACCATCCAGTAGTTCCACCCCTTCGGGATTTTTTTAATCCAACGAAAAAGGCCTGCAATCTCGCAGACCTTTCTCCATCACTTAAATGCCGGAATACCGGTGATATCCGCCCCCAGGATCAGCAGGTGAATATCGTGCGTGCCCTCGTAGGTGATTACAGACTCCAGGTTCATCATGTGCCGCATCATTGGGTACTCACCGGTAATGCCCATACCACCGTGGATCTGCCTTGCTTCTCTGGCGATATCCAATGCCAGAGCAACGTTATTCCGCTTTGCCAGGGAGATCTGCGGCGTGGTAGCTTTGCCTTCATCCATCAGTTTACCCAGTCGCCAGTTGAGCAGCTGAGCCTTAGTGATCTCTGAAAGCATTTCAGCCAGTTTTTTCTGTACCAATTGGAACGAAGCGATTGGTTTATCAAACTGAATGCGCTCTGCTGCATATTTTCGGGCAGACTCGTAGCAGTCCATCGCTGCCCCGATCGTCCCCCACGCAATGCCATACCGTGCCTTATCCAGGCAACCCATTGGCGCTCCCAGCCCATCTTTTCCCGGAAGGAGGTTTTCTTTGGGGACCTTCACATCGCTAAAAACCAGCTCTCCTGTGCAGGATGCCCGTAATGACCATTTACCATGTGTCTCCGGTGTAGAAAAACCTTCCATACCACGCTCCACGATCAGCCCTTTGATACGGCCTTTTTCATTTTTCGCCCAGACAACGGCTATATCTGCTTTAGGTGCGTTAGATATCCACATTTTAGCACCATTCAGCAGGTAATGATCTCCTTCATCGGTAAAGTGTGTTTCCATGCCAGCCGGATTAGAGCCATGGTCGGGTTCTGTCAGCCCAAAGCAGCCCAGCATTTCGCCAGAGGCCAGCTTAGGCAGATATTTCTTCTTCTGCGCTTCAGAGCCATAGGCAAAGATGGGGTACATCACCAGCGAGCCCTGTACGGAAGCGGTAGACCGCATACCTGAGTCACCACGCTCGATCTCCTGCATGATCAGACCATAGGAGGTATAGTCCAACCCCCCTCCTCCGTATTCCGTGGGAACGGTCGGACCAAATGCACCGATATCTCCAAACTTTTTCACTATTTCAACCGGAAAGTGGTTTCGCTCAGCCCAGTCTTCGATGTATGGGGTGATCTCTTTTTTGACAAAGTCACGAATGGAAGATCGTATGAGTTTGTGCTCTTCTGTGAGCAGGTCATCGATCTGATAAAAGTCAGGAGACTCAAAATCGTCAACGAAATTGCGCTTCTTTGCCTGACTGTTTGGGGTTAATGTTTCAGACGACATAAATGTTGCTTTTGTTTTATCACGATAAAGGATCAAATTTACAACTTATATGGAGTCCATATGGACAATTATTGAGAACATGTTGTGGTGGTCTGATAATCAAGTGCCAAATTTCAAATGGGTGGAATTATCCGGCGTTTATTTAAGAGAGATAAAGAATGGGAAACAAAGAGTTTAGTGAAGAGATACTGGAACAGCTCGGAAAGCTGGAGGCAAAATACGACGCAATGGGCCAGGACCTGTCAGCCTACCTCGACGGACTGTTGCATTCCGACTACCTCACTTACTGGGATTATATCCGACTGGACACGCTCCTGAGCCTGCAGCAACCACGTACCAGTTTCCCGGATGAGAAGATCTTTATCCTCTATCACCAGATCACCGAGCTTTATTTCCGGCTGATCATCAATGAGCAGGATCAGCTCATTTTTAGCGAATCCCATGATCGGGAGACATTTTTAAAACGGATCAAACGGATCAACCGCTACTTTGATCACCTGATCGACTCGTTTGACATCATGATTGATGGTATGGATCCCGAGCAGTTTCTCAGCTTTAGGATGTCACTGCTCCCATCCAGTGGGTTTCAGTCTGCTCAGTACAGGCTGATAGAGATCGGCGCCACGGATTTCCATTACCTGGTATCCGTAGACGAGCGGCAAAACTTTTCTGAAAAGAACGAAATTGAGGATATCTATCCTCACTTGTACTGGAAAAAAGGCGCTACTGAATTGGCTACCGGTAAAAAGACGTTGACCCTGAAGCAGTTTGAAAAGAAATATTCTGATGACTTTATAGATCGTGGTGAAAAAGTACGGGATAAAAATCTGCGGCAGCTTTATCATTCGCATTTTGAAGGAGACGAAGAAGTCATGGAACAGCTACGGTTTTTTGATCATAAAGCCAATGTGGAATGGCCACTTATGCATTATAAATCAGCGGTAAGGTACCTGCAAAAAGACCCGGAGGTCATTAAGGCAACAGGAGGAACTAACTGGCAAAAATACCTTCCTCCAAGAAGGCAATACATCATTTTTTACCCGGAACTATGGAGTGAAGATGAGCACTCAAAGTGGGGTACTCGTGAACACCTCGTATGACAGCTTTAGGATGCGCATATTATGGTTCACCATATTCACATTTTTCGCTGTAAGCTCTGCTTCAGGTCAGCGTACTTTTGTCAAAAAAACATACTTTGACACGGAGAAAACCAAAATAAAAGAGGTTATCACTTTAAAAAAAGCAGACTCCACCTTGCATGGAGTCTATCATTCCTTTTTTGAAAATGGCTCGCTGGCTATCTCCGGTTACTATGAAAACAATCAAACAGACAGTACCTGGATCTACTACTTTGAAAATGGCCGGGAAAAAGCGAAAGGGTCTTACCAGCAGGGATTGCAGGAAAGAAAATGGCGATACTACTTCGAAAATGGAAATACCAGGGTAGAAGGCGCATTTAAAAACAACAAAAAGCATGGCCAGTGGACCTTTTACTACGAAAACGGATCGGAGAAAAGTTCCGGAATATACTTCAACGATCAAAAAGAAGGTATATGGAACTATTTTTACGAAGAAGGGTCTCTAAAAGCCCAGGCCTATTACGAAAGAGGCAACGGACCTTACAAGGAATTTTACCCGTCAGGCAAACTTAAGGCGGAAGGGATCAACAAAGATGACCAGAGCGAAGGAGAATGGACCTACTATTACGAATCGGGCGAAATAGAAGCCAGAGGTTCATTCAAAAAGGGAATCAGAGATGGTTTCTGGCAATATTTTCATAAAAACGGGCAGGTAGCTGCTGAAGGCAACTTCAGCAATGGAGAAAAGTCGGGTGTATGGAAATACTACTTCCCGGATGGCAGCATAAGCTCCGAGGGGCAGATGGTTAATAATCAGCAAGACGGATTCTGGAAATTGTATTACCAAAGTGGTGAGGTGAAGGGTGAAGGAAAATACGACCGGGGAACTGGCGAGTATGTAGAATACTACGCCAACGGTAAGCAAAAAGCCCGCGGAAAGATAAAAGATGGAAAAAAAGACGGGAAATGGACCTATTACACAGAAGAAGGACTGGAAGACGGGATTGCCTTCTTTGAAAACGGTGTAGGAGAATACTACGGTTACTACCCTGATGGTACCACAAAAATGACGGGCCTGATTGAGGATGGCAAACGGGTCGGGAAGTGGACGCTTTACAATCCGGATGGAACAGTAGCTGGAATTTATAAACCTGTGTATGAGGAAGAAAAACCTATTTTCAGAACGACAGAACTGGATGATAACGATAATAAAAAAGGAAGTGATAAACCTGAGTACCGTTACAAAAACAAAAAGCTCAGGTACTTTAACCCAAGAATAAATGAATATACAGGATACATCGTGGGTACCAATCCACTATGGGCCTTTGTAGGTAAGTTTCCGGTATCGGTCGAATACTATATCCAGGAGCGACTGGGATTTGAAACGGAGGTTACCATACACAATCGGCCTTTTTTTCAATACCCTGCTGAAGTCAAAACCAACTCCCTTTACAAAACAGGTATAGAGCTGGCCATCAAGCAAAAGTTTTACAATCCGGACGCAGAGCTTGGCATGTTTTACTTTGGCCATGAGCTGCTGGGGGCCTATATCGAGCATGGCTCCAACATCCTGGACAGCACAAACACCTCCATCCCTCCCATCCCCGAAGCTGTAAAAATGATGGAGAGCCGTATCGCTTACGGGCTCTTTATAGGCAACCGGTGGATGGAAAGAGCAGGCGACTCAGGGCTCACATTTGACTTTAACATTGGCCTGGCTATAGGCAGGAGGTTCATGAAAAAGGATTACAGCCCCGATCCGGTATATGATCAGCTTTTCAATGAACTAAATCAAAACAAATTGTATTTACCCATCATAATAACGTTGAATATCGGATACGCAGGACCAAAGCGTAGAAGCACAAGTTTTTAAATGAAGATGAGTAAAAAAACAGTCATTATTGGTGCCACACCAAACCCTGCTCGCTATGCATACCTGGCAGCAGAACGTCTTACGGCAAAGGGACACCCCATTGTACCCATTGGGATTAAAAAAGGAGAAGTATTTGACAAGCCAATACTAAACCTGAGGGAAAGACCTTCAATAGAAAAGGTAGATACAGTGACGCTCTACCTCAACCCCACCAATCAGCAGGAATGGGAAGATTACATTATCAACCTTAAGCCGGAACGGATCATTTTCAACCCCGGAACCGAAAACCCTTCATTGCAGGACAAAGCTCAAAAAGCCGGTATTAATACAATGAATGCATGTACCCTGGTAATGCTGGGGTCTCAGACTTACTAATCTTGGTACTACTCCGAGCTGCCTTCTGAAGGCTCTCTGACCTCCTCTTTATAAACTCTTGGTACACAGATGGTTCCCGAATCGATCATTCTAGCGATCATAGGAGAAAGGTACCGGTTTTCAGTTGCATTGAAATCAATCGGATTTTTCTGGTAGGTAAATAGCTTTAAATGTTCCAGATTTTCTACTCCTTTCGGGATGGTATTGATCTGATTGTCTGAAATATCCAGGTCTTCCAGCATTGGGAGCTCCAATACCTGCCTGGGAAACTCCAACAGATAGTTTTCATTTACCCGTAAAATTTTAAGGTTCTTCAGGTTGCTAATACTGGAAGGAATCACACTGAGCCTGTTTCTGTGGAGATAGAGCTGCTCAAGATTTGTCAACCTTCCGATGGACTCTGGCACATCGTAGATCTTATTGCTGGCCAGGTATAAGATTTCAAGTGTCTTTAAATCCCCAATAGCATCAGGTATTACCTCCAGTTCATTGAAATACAGATCTACTACCAGCAACTGCTTCAAATCAAAAAAGTCCCCCGGAAGCGATCTCAGGTCATTCTTATAAAAAGATAGTTTGGTTAACTTTTTCCAGTTAGAAATGCCATCCGGCAAAGAATCCAACTTATTTTCCTGTAGCTGCACCTCCTCTACTCCGTCCATTTCATAAAAGCTCGGGTGTAAATAAGTTAAATCACACTTATTAGCCTTAAACACCTTAATGAAGTCAATTTTATCATAGTTATTTTCCGTGATCTCCAGATTCGGGCTGTTGTTAAAGGAAACTTTCTCGACAAATTCTGCCCTGACTAAACGATTCACAGGGATCTCTTCAAATAAATTCTCATCCAAAACAAGCTCTTTCAGGTTTGTCAGCTTTTTAATCCCCAGGGGTACGCGCGTCAGGGTATTATAGCTAAGATCCAGCTTTTCGATATTCTCCAGCTTTTGGATCCTGATCCACCAGAAATCATCCAGGCTGTTAGACCGCCAGTAAATCCTTTTTAAGTTAGGTAAACTCCCCAACTCTTCGGGTAGCTTCTTAATATTATTATAATCAAGGATCAGCACTTCCAGACTGACAGCCTGAAAGACCTCTTCCGGCACTTCCTCAAGCCCTGCGTAGGTCAGGTCTATTTTTTTCAGGGTGTCTATACGCTTATTTTCAAGCAGGGCTTTGAGACGCCTCAGCCCATTTGCAGAGTACTCATGCTTTTTGTATTGTACAATAGAGTCCATCGCCTTTTTAGGGCTTTCCGCAAACATTTTTTTATAAATCTGCTGCTGCCTCCTGTACTTAGCCATCCGCTCCTCCATCACCTTCCGCAAACTATCCCGATGGCTTAATTTCTCTGAATTTGTGGTATCCTGTCCCCTGCTGACAGTGCATAACACTATAAAAATCACAAGACTTAAAAATATCCTCATAACTAAATTTTTAGTTGATCAAAACTAATCAAGCAAATGTCTAAATCCAAGCCGTTCATGAAGCATATTTTATATATTTTTGAGCTTTTAAAATGCGAATTATGGAACAAGAAAAGTCATTAGGTAAAGGAGACTACTCAGCCAGTAATATTCAGGTACTAGAAGGGTTGGAAGCAGTAAGAAAACGACCAGCGATGTATATCGGTGACGTGGGGGTCAAAGGGTTTCATCACCTGGTCTGGGAGGTAGTGGATAACTCAATTGACGAGGCGCTTGCAGGCCATTGCGATGAGATTACTGTAGAGATCAATAAAGATAACTCCATTACCGTAACCGATAACGGACGTGGTATACCTACTGATATTCACCAAAAAGAGAAAAAGTCAGCCCTGGAGGTAGTAATGACCGTATTACACGCCGGAGGTAAATTTGATAAAGACACGTATAAGGTTTCCGGAGGTCTTCATGGTGTAGGTGTATCCTGTGTGAACGCACTTTCTTCAAGCCTGAAAGCTACCATTCATCGGAAAGGGATCATTTACGAGCAGGAATATGAGCGAGGCGTCCCGAAGGAACCTGTCAGAGAGATTGGTAAAACGGATAAAACAGGTACTGTCATTACTTTCCTGCCAGACCAGGATATCTTTTCCGTTCATGAGTATAAGTATGACACGATAGCTGGCCGCCTGCGCGAATTATCTTTCCTTAATGCAGGAATTAAACTCATTTTGATTGACCACAGAGATCAGGACGAGAATGGAAATGACCTTTCTGAGGATTTTTTCTCCGAGGGAGGACTGAAGGAATTTGTGGATTACCTGGATAGCACGCGTGAAAAACTCATTCCTGAGCCCATCCACATCAACAACGACAAAGGAGATATACCAGTAGAAGTAGCTCTGAACTACAATACCTCATTTACCGAAAATGTAGTTTCCTATGTCAATAACATCAATACCATAGAGGGCGGAACCCATGTAGCAGGATTCAGGAGAGCGCTCACTCGTACGCTGAAATCATATGCGGACAAATCCGGCCTTCTGGAAAAGGCTAAAGTAGAAATAACGGGAGATGATTTCAGAGAGGGATTAACAGCGGTTATTTCCATCAAAGTAGCCGAACCACAGTTTGAAGGACAGACCAAAACCAAGTTGGGTAACTCCGATGCTATGGGCGCTGTGGATGGCAGCTTAAGCGAAGCCCTTTTTGAATACCTCGAGGAGCATCCAAAAGAAGCCAGATCTATTGTTTCCAAAGTAATATTAGCTGCCCAGGCACGTCATGCTGCCCGGAAAGCCCGGGAAATGGTCCAAAGGAAAAACGTCCTTTCCGGAACCGGCCTTCCGGGAAAACTGGCTGACTGTGCTGATAAAGACCCTGCAAACTGCGAAATCTACCTGGTGGAGGGTGATTCTGCCGGTGGATCAGCTAAACAAGGCAGAGACAGGAAGTTTCAGGCAATACTGCCCCTCAGAGGTAAAATCCTGAACGTAGAAAAAGCACAGGAGCATAAGATCTATGACAATGATGAGATCAAAAATATCATTACTGCTCTGGGTGTCCAGTTTGGTCGGGAAGATGACCAAAAAGCTTTAAACACGGACAAGCTGCGATACCATAAGATCATCATTATGACGGATGCCGATATTGATGGTAGTCACATCCGAACCCTGATACTTACATTCTTCTTCCGCTACATGAGAGAGCTGATCGAAAACGGTTATCTCTACATTGCCCTGCCTCCTTTGTACTTAATAAAGAAAGGTAAACAGGAACGCTATGCATGGACTGAAGACGACCGAATAGCAATTATAAAAGAAATAGCCCCGGAAGGAAAAGAAGACACAGTCAATGTGCAGCGTTACAAAGGATTGGGAGAGATGAACCCTGAACAATTATGGACAACAACGATGAACCCGGAATCCAGGGGACTTAAGAAGGTTTCTATAGAATCAGCAGCAGAGGCAGATCACCTGTTCTCAATGCTAATGGGCGACGAGGTAGCGCCTCGAAGAGATTTCATCGAGAAAAATGCAAAATACGCAAATATTGATGTCTAAAACGTTGACTTGGATCGGAAAGGAGCAATCACTAGCTGAAATAGTGCCTGCACAAACTTCCATATCATTGCGAAAGAAAATAATACCGCTGATCCCAACGCTAAGACAATAAGCAAAAACAATTCTAATACCTTGTCCATTATATCTGTTGTTACATATAAATAAATGGAAAAAACGGGAGAAAGTTCAAATATTCTGAAAAAACTTATCCACATAAAATATTATTTTATGAAGATTGCAATATCGGCGACCTTTATTTTTTTTATTTGTAATTTATCAATAGCTCAGGGCTATTGGCAACAACGAGTGGAATATGAAATGGAGATTGACTTTGACGTGAAGTCACACCAGTTCACTGGAAATCAGTCGCTGAAGTACTTTAATAATTCACCCGATACCCTTACCAACATCTATTACCA
Source organism: Marinoscillum sp. HNIBRBA16962 (assembly GCF_057801515.1). Taxonomy (NCBI): domain Bacteria; kingdom Pseudomonadati; phylum Bacteroidota; class Cytophagia; order Cytophagales; family Reichenbachiellaceae; genus Marinoscillum; species Marinoscillum sp. HNIBRBA16962. The sequence continues at coordinate 3,741,966 of NZ_CM173603.1, forward strand.
TCTGTACTTCAACGCATTTCAGCCAAACAGCATGATGGATGTAAGGAGCCGGACTATTGATGATCCGGACCCCCGGGTCATGGATAGAATACAAAAGCTGAAGCCCGATGAGATTGGATACCAAAAAGTTATTTCTCTCAAGCAAGGCAGTAATAACCTCGAGTATGAAGTCTCTGAAACGGTATTGGAAGTCAGGCTTGCGGAGCCCATCCTGCCCGGACAAAGCGCTACTTTCACTATGAAGTTTGAAGCGCAAGTGCCTCTTCAGGTCAGGAGGAGTGGAAGAAACAGCTTCGAAGGGGTGGACTATTCTATGGCTCAGTGGTTCCCTAAAATGGCAGAATATGATGAAGATGGATGGCATACACCACCTTATGTAGCCCGTGAATTTTACGCACCCTGGGGAGATTACGACGTGAAGATCACTATTGACAAGGATTATGTGCTTGCCGGAACCGGTGTTTTACAAAACCCCGATGAGATCGGTTATGGATATGAGGCCCCAGACGCCAACGTTAAAAGAAAAGGCAGGAAGCTTACATGGCACTTTAAAGCAGAAAATGTGCATGATTTCGTCTTGGCTGCAGACACAGCTTATACACAGACCACTGCTCAGGTACCTGGCGGTCCCCTACTCAGGTTCTTTTATATCCCCGGACCTGAAACAGAACTATGGCAAACCAAACTACCTGAATATACAGTAAAGGCCTTTCAATATCTTGAAGATCATTTTGGTAAATATGGCTGGAGCGAATACTCGGTAATACAGGGTGGCGATGGCGGTATGGAATACCCAATGGCTACTTTAATCGCCAATAAACGCGCCACAAGTGGAGTAAGGTCTTTACGTTCATTAGTTGGTGTAATGGTTCATGAAGTACTGCATAGCTGGTACCAGGGCATGTTGGCAACAAATGAAAGTTACTATGCATGGATGGATGAAGGGTTTACCTCTTTTGCTGAAAACTACACCCTAAATCACATAATGGCGCTTGATGGGCACCCCATGGAAAGCGACTACAAACGATATTTTCGATGGGCTAAAACCGGTCTTGAAGAACCTTTAACAACCCATTCAGACCATTTTGATCTAAACCAGGCCTATTCCATTGCCTCATATACGAAAGGAGCTATTTCACTGGAGCAGTTAGGTTATGTCATTGGAGATGAAAACAGAAACGCAGGATTGCTCCGGTACCATAAACAATGGGCCTTTAAGCATCCGGATATGTATGATTTCATAAGGGTCATGGAAAAGCAATCCGGCATTACCCTGGATTGGTATTATGACTATTGGATTAAAACCACAGAAACGATCGATTACGCCATCAAAGGTATTGCAGATCAGGGTCAGAAAACACAGATTGCGCTGATACGACTCAAAAAAATGCCTATGCCTTTGGATGTGGTTATTACAAAAAAAGATGGCTCCAAATTGCTTTACTACATACCGCTCGGAATCATGCGGGGAGAAAAGCCTAATGAGTTTTCGTTTGAGCGGGTGATCGGGGAGGACTGGTCATGGACACACCCGGAGTATTCTTTTACGATAGACATACCTTATTCAGAAATCAGTGAGGTAGAAATAGACCCCTCCGGACGAATGGCTGATATCAACCGATCCAATAACAAGATAAAGGTCGGTGATTCGGTTTCCGTATCAGAAAATGAAAATGAAGAGAATTAATTGAAGAGAATAAAAAAGGTCGCAGGAGTGTAATCCAGCGACCTCTTTTATTATTTATTGCTATCAGTTTTACTTGACCTCAGCCTTCACTGTGATCATCTGACTCGGTCCGGTAGGGTCATTACTAAAGACCGTCACAGTCTTGTACTGTCTCCCTTTCCTGCCGGATGTGTCAAAGCTCACTTTCATCTCGATGGTCTGTCCCGGCTTGATCTTCGCTTTTTGCAACTCAGCTGACGTACAACTGCAGTTTCCCTTGGTCTTTCTGATCAGAAGCTTTTCCTGACCATTATTAGTCAACTGAAATGTAGTTTCGACCGTAGTGCCTTCATTCACCTGCCCAAAATCATGCTGCACCTTGTCAAATGACAACCTGGGAGCCATGGCCTTTTCTTCATCTGTCATGGGTGGGAAATATTCCTCAATGGTAGTTATCACAAAAAGCTCCTTTTCAGCATCTTCTTTTTCAGTGGTATACAGCTTGATATTGTCTGAAATAAAGCCCAAATCATCTTTCTTATTTGGATCATAATGAACAACCAGCTTGCCCGTTTCTTTCGGCTCAAGGGTCTGTGGCTCAAAGGAAACGGAAATGTGTTTAGGAAGATCCCGATCCACTGACCAGGTGATGGCTGTGTCTCCATCATTGTATACATCAAAAGCTTTAGAAACCACCTTTTCCGTAGTGACCTTTCCCATATTCAGGGACTTATATTTCAACCGGACAGCCCCAATCTTTGTAGATAATTCATCCTCAACAGTCTTGGGACGTGGCTTTACCGAACCTTCTATATAAAGCGTTTTCGTTTGCCGTGATCCACCATTTTCATAAGTCACCCTCAGGGATTTTTTAAACCTTCCCGGTCGGTTCATCGGGTTGTATCGTGCAGTTACAAACCCGGAATCCATCGGAGCAACTTCCTCTTTAGACCATCCCGGCGTGGTACAACCACAGGAAGCTTTCACCGCAGTAATTTTCACTGGCTGATCTCCATTATTCATAAATGAAAATGAATAGGTGATCGGGCCGCCCTCTTCAGGCACCTCCCCAAAATCGTAAGTATTGACATCAAAGATCATATCCCCCTGAGCCAATGCTCCAGAGGCTACGACAAATGCTATTAAGATCGAAAACAGTTTATACATAGCTCATTCAAAAATTTAAAATCCACACAAACTTAATAATACCTCTTGATAATCTACTTCAACCCCTAATTATGCTTAAGAATTCCATTGTTCAATAAGGCATCTCGAAAAGAACGGAAATACAAGATCAAATTATTTAGGTTTGCAAAAAAAATCAGAATGGCCAGGATTTTAACAGGTATACAAAGTTCAGGAAAACCACATCTGGGTAATCTGCTGGGAGCGATCCTTCCGGCAATAGAACTATCCAGGGATGAGAAAAACGAATCTTTCTTTTTCATAGCAGACCTACATTCCCTCACCACTATCAAAGACGCAGAAATGCGTAAAGAAAATGTCTATGCAGTAGCGGCTGCATGGCTGGCCTGTGGGTTTGATACTGAGAAAAACCTCTTTTACCGACAATCAAAAGTTCCTGCAGTATGTGAGTTGGCCTGGTATCTGAACTGCCATACACCCTTTCCCATGCTGGCAAACGCTCATTCATTTAAAGACAAGTCAGATCGTCTGGCAGATGTAAATGCAGGATTGTTTACGTACCCCGTACTAATGGCTGCCGATATCCTGCTATATGACGCTAATATTGTGCCGGTTGGGAAAGACCAAAAGCAACATCTGGAAATGACCAGGGATATAGCCTCCGGCTTTAACCATCAATATGGTGAAACGTTCATACTGCCTGACGCTCGGATTGATGAAAATCTGATGACCATTCCGGGAACGGACGGGCAAAAGATGAGCAAATCTTACGGAAACACCATAGATATCTTTCAGACCGATAAAAAGCTCAGAAAAAATATAATGGCCATTGTCACCGACAGTACTCCTCTGGAAGAACCAAAGGATCCTGACACCTGCAATGTGTTTGCCATTTATAAGATACTGGCCAATGATCAGCAGGTAGCAGAAATGCGAAAAAATTACGAAAGTGGTAACTATGGATACGGTCACGCCAAACAAGCCCTCTTTGAGCTGGTCGCAGAACAGTACAAGGAGCCGAGAGAGAAGTTTGCCTACCTGATGAATAACTTACCTGAGCTTGAGGCTAAACTCCAGGAAGGAGAGCGTAAAGCCGCCGCTGTTGCTGCTGATGTTCTTGACAGAGTTCGTAAGAAACTAGGCTTCTAGCGGCTGACGCAAACTCCACACTACCTCACGGAAATTTTCCTTTTCCCCCTGCAGGATAAGGCGCGTAGGGTTTGGAACCAGCACCAGTCTGGCTTTTATACCCGGGAAGTCGTCCGCATCCACCTCGATACCGGCATTTTTATCCACATCAAACTGAATATACGAGCCGGATTTATTGATATGGTAATCCTGCGCAATGTATGAGGAAGGCTTCAAAACCTCGTCATCCGGACAGTACTCATCATACACATTGAACAAAACCTCCTCTATGTAATTGCCATAATCTTGTTGGAAAGATTCTTCGAGTTGACGAATATTATTTTCTAATAATTTCCCTTCTTCACTACCCCGATCAATTTGTGATAATTTGCTTTTCTTTTCAGCAATTTCGGCGAATGCTTGATTAAGATTTTCTATATTCATACCGCATTTTGGTTCAGTCAATCACAGATACGTAACCAATTTGCAAAAGTTGAAATTTTTAAAATAAAAACAAGATAAAATTGTAATAAAATTATTCCGGGTGTTTCAAATACCTGGAAATTATGAAATTATCAATAAAACATGGAAGTAGAAGTAAAAGCGAAGAAATGGCTGGAAAGCCAAAAAGTAGATCAGGAAACAAAAGAAATCATCAAGGGTCTTTTAGAGTCTTCAGACAAATCTGAATTAACTGAAGCTTTTTACCGTGATCTTGAATTCGGTACCGGTGGGCTGCGTGGTATCATGGGCGTTGGTTCCAACAGGATGAATAAATACACGGTGGGAATGGCCACTCAGGGTTTGGCCAATTACCTCAAAAAGACGTTTACCGGTCAGCAGATAAAGGTAGCTATAGCTTATGATAACCGAAACAACAGCCGCTTCTTTGCTGAAACAACTGCCGCAATTTTTTCTGCTAATGATATTAAGGTCTATTTGTTTGAGGATCTCAGACCAACCCCTGAGCTGTCATTTGCCATTCGCAGACTCAACTGCCAGAGTGGTGTAGTGCTTACCGCTTCTCATAATCCAAAAGAATACAACGGCTACAAAGCATACTGGAATGACGGTGCACAGCTAGTGCCGCCGCATGACAAGAATGTGATTAAAGAAGTAGCAAATATCACTTCGATTGATGAGGTGAAATTTGATAAAAATGACAGCCTCATTGAAATGATAGGTAAGCAAATTGATGATGAATACCTGGATGAGATCAAGTCTCTCACCTTATCCCCTGATTCCATTGCCAAAGAGAAAGACCTGAAAATTGTTTTCAGTTCTATTCACGGTACCGGGATCACATTAGTGCCACCCGTGCTGAAAAAATTTGGATTTGAAAATGTAACTGTAGTTGAAGAACAGGCTAATACGGACGGGAACTTTCCAACTGTCGTTTACCCAAACCCTGAAGAAGCTGAGGCTCTCAGCCTGGCGCTGAAAAAGGCAGAAGAAATCGATGCTGACCTGGTGATGGCTACAGATCCGGATTCTGACCGGGTAGGAATAGCTGTAAAAAATGATAAGGGACAATTTCAACTTCTGAATGGGAATCAGACCGGCTCTCTCTTACTGTACTATTTGCTTACCAAATGGAAGGAGAACGGTAAACTGGATGGAAATCAATACATTGTAAAAACGATCGTTACGACTGATCTCATCCAGGAAATAGCCAAAAAGTACAAGGTCAAATACTACAACACGCTTACTGGATTTAAATACATTGCTGAGGTAATACGCGAGCTTGAAGGCAAGGAGAAGTTTATCGGAGGTGGCGAAGAGAGCTACGGCTATCTGATCGGTGATGCCGTACGCGATAAAGATGCCATCGCATCTTGTGCCATGATTGCTGAAATGACTGCATGGGCTAAAGCAAATGGCGAGGACCTGTACACCCTCATGCAAAAAATCCATAAAGAGTTTGGCCTGTACCACGAATCCCTGAAGTCAATAACGAAAAAGGGTAAATCAGGATCTGAGGAAATTAACCAAATGATGGTGGATTTTCGGCAGGACCCGCCTAAAAAACTAGCCAATTCTTCCGTAAATGTTGTCATTGACTATAAAAGCGGAGAGTCAAAAGACCTGAAATCCGGAAAAACCGAGAAGATCAACTTTCCGTCATCCAACGTACTGCAATTTATTACCGAAGACAGCACAAAGGTGTCTGTAAGACCCTCTGGCACAGAGCCAAAGATTAAATTTTACTTTTCGGTGAATACGCAATTAGATGACATCAACGCTTACGACACAACAGTAGATAAGCTAAAAGGCAAGGTAAATGACATCATAAAAGACCTTGGTTTATAAGTTTTTAGCTTAGATTGCTTAAATCTTTAGATCTAATTATCTTGCAGGGAATTTTTAAAAAAAGTCTAAAAATATTTATACTTATATTTCTAAAACGCAAATAACCTAGACCGCCTTGATCGTATTAATAAATTTAATGCTGGTAGCCGTAGGGTTCGTACTCCTTATTAAAGGAGCGGATTTTCTGGTGAATGGTGCCTCTTCGCTCGCCAAGCGTTTTAACGTTTCGGATATCGCCATAGGACTTACAGTGGTTGCGATGGGGACATCAGCTCCTGAGTTGGTAGTCAATATTATCTCGGGCACAGTAATTTCTGAAGAAGGAACCAATGATATTGTTTTTGGTAATATCATAGGATCAAACATCTTTAATATTTTTCTGATCCTGGGAATATCCTCGGTTATTTATCCGCTTACTGTTCAGCGAAATGCCCTTTGGAAAGAGATCCCCTATTCACTCCTCGCAACATTCATTTTTTTCATCCTGGTAAATGATGTGATATTTTTCGAGGCAGACAAGAATTCCCTCAGCATTGTTGATTCGATTATTCTTCTGGGGATGTTTACACTTTTTCTGGTGTACATTTTCATGAATCTCAGCAGAAATCCCGATGACTCTGAACTGGTAGAAGACATTGAGATCTATGGCAGTTTAAAGACTACGGTAATGATCGTCCTGGGCATTGCAGGGCTGGTTTTCGGTGGAAAAATGATCGTAGACAATGCCGTATCAATAGCTGAAGCTTTTAATGTAAGTGAAAAACTCATAGGGCTTACCATCCTTGCAGCAGGTACGTCCTTACCGGAGCTGGCCACTTCTGCTGTAGCTGCCTTTCAGAAGAAGTCTGACCTGGCTGTTGGTAACATTGTGGGTTCAAATATTTTCAACTTACTATTGGTTATAGGAGCTACAGGACTTGTGCATCCTCCTTTGGGCTATCCCGTGGCTCTTAACCTCGACATGTATTTTGTCATGGGAGGCACTTTCCTTCTGTTCGTATTCATGTTTACCTTCAACAAGTACAAGCTGGACCGTTCTGAAGGGATCATATACCTGATAGGTTTCTTTGCATACATGTATGTGCTCTTTGAAAGGGAAGGTTTTGGATTCAACTTGTTTTTCCAATAGCAGAGCAACTTCCGGTCTTCTAAATTTTGAGTGGTAGTTTTATTGCTAATCTGGTGGTTTATAATAAAGTTTGTCCTCGACTTTTAACTAGTGCCTAATGGCACAAATAATCAATAGAAACAACGAACTGGCAATTAACTATTTGCGACACATTTTAAATGTAGTTTAATTCTGCAACTTAACACTAGACCATCATCATTTCATAATGCTACCTATAATAGATCCAACACAAACTTCCGCCTGGGAAAAACTTTCTGGCCACTTCGATAAGATTAAATCGGTAAAAATGAAGTCCCTCTTTGAAGAGGACCTAAACCGTTTTGAAACTTTTCACAGAAAATTTGAAGATATCTTACTGGACTTTTCCAAGAACAGGATAACTAAAGAAACCTTTCAGCTGCTGATAGACCTGGCCGAAGAAACAAAACTTCAGGAAGCAAAAGAAGCGATGTTTTCCGGTGATGCAATTAACCTTACGGAAGGCAGGTCAGTGCTTCATGTAGCTCTGAGAAACAGGTCTAACCGGCCGATAAAGGTAAACGGAGGAGATGTCATGCCGATGGTCAATAAGGTTTTAGACCGAATGAAATCATTTACCACCAGGCTTCATTCCGGCGAATTGAAAGGGTATACGGGAAAACCCATCACCGATGTAGTAAATATTGGAATAGGTGGCTCTGATCTGGGGCCATTTATGGTCACTGAAGCGTTAAAGCCTTTCAAAGTGAAAGGAATCACTCCTCATTTTGTATCAAATGTGGACAGTACGCATATTGTCAATGTGCTGAATAGTGTAAACCCGGAAACCACCCTCTTTATCATTTCATCCAAAACCTTTACTACACAGGAAACCATGACCAATGCCCTATCAGCCAAATCCTGGTTTATGGAAGCGGCAAAGGATGAAGGTTATGTAAAAGATCATTTCATTGCTATTTCCACCAACAAAGAAGCGGTTACAGCATTTGGGATAGACCCTGAAAATATGTTTGAGTTTTGGGACTGGGTTGGCGGAAGATATTCGCTTTGGTCAGCCATAGGGATGTCCATAGCCTGCACTATTGGTTTTGACAGGTTTGAAGAGCTACTTGAAGGAGCCGAAGCAATGGACAAGCATTTTCTGGAAGCTCCCCACGACCAAAACCTCCCTACGATCCTGGCTTTGCTGGGTATCTGGTACAACAACTTTTTCGGTGCGGAAACACATGCCATACTCCCATATGACCAATACATGCATGCCTTTGCTCCCTACCTTCAGCAGGGAGACATGGAAAGCAACGGAAAATATGTAGACCGTAGCGGAAAAAAAGTGACGTATCAGACAGGTCCGATCATCTGGGGAGAGCCTGGCACAAACGGGCAACACGCCTTTTACCAATTGATACACCAGGGCACCAAACTTATCCCCTGTGACTTTCTCGCACCTGCCAATAGCCAAAACTCACTGGGTGATCATCACCAAAAACTAATGGCTAACTTCTTTGCTCAAACAGAAGCTCTAATGCGGGGTAAATCTCACGAAGAAGTGATGGCCGAATTCAAAGCGAATAATGTACCTGATAAAGAAGCTGAAGAATTGGCGGCTTTTAAGGTTTTTAAAGGGAATCGCCCTACCAATTCCATCCTGTTCAAAGAGTTGAACCCACGTACTTTAGGATCACTAATTGCTATGTATGAGCATAAAATATTCGCTCAGGGCATCATTTGGAATATCTTCAGTTTTGACCAGTGGGGTGTGGAACTTGGCAAGCAATTAGCAAAAAAGATATTGCCCAAACTTGATGGAAAAGAGAAGGTCACGGACCATGACACCTCTACTTCCGGGCTTATCAACGCTTACAAAGCTTTAAGATCTTAAATGATGACAAATGATCCCTGTAGCAATCGCTACATTAAGGGACTCAGCTTGTCCATACTGTGGAATCGATATTCGGTCTCTCAGCAGGTTCCTGATGCCAGGTTGCAATCCGTGAGATTCGCTCCCCATCACAATGACCGATGGAGAATCCGGCATCCATTTATCAATAGAAACTCCGTCAAGGTCTGCTCCATAAGCAGGCAGGGAAAGGTGTGTGATCACATCTTCCAGTTCGTGATAAACGACCCTGACCCTTGTAAAGGAGCCCATCGTAGAGTTGATCACCTTTGGGTTATAAAGCTCAGCCGTCATAGGAGAGCAAACCAGCTGATTGTAACCAAACCAGTCAAGAGTCCGGATGATAGTCCCCAGATTACCAGGATCACTAACACCATCTAAGGCAAAGATGTGATCCTCCGTATTCAGGTCGCCAATTGCATAATGCTTTACTTCAGCCACTGCCAGACACTCCTGGTTCGTTTTAAATGTGCCTGCCTCCTCAAGTTCTTCAGAAGTAACTTCCAGAAGGATATCACTAACTCTTTTCAGGTATTTATCGTTTTCGTTGATGAACTGGGCGGTACACAACAAGTGTTTTATCTTAAAATCAGACTTTAAAAGTTCCAAAACGTTTTTCTTACCTTCCACCATGAATGACTTTTCCCGGGCACGGAACTTTTTTATCTTCAATGATTTGATGAATTTTAAAAGTCTTTTCGAGATCATAAGGTGAGCAGGGATTTGAACATACGTTTCGCAATTTTAGCCATAGGTTTTTTATTCACTTCATGTGTAGGCACAAAATACCTACGGCCTGGAGAAAAAATTCTGTACAAGCAGTCTGTTGAGTCGCAAACCAAGGTGCAAAAAGACAAGATAAAGGACCAGCTCATACAAAATGTAAACTCAAAATTCCTTGGCATGCATCCCCGGGTTTATCTATACCACCTGGGAAAAAACAACCTGGACACATCCAAGATCCTCAAAAAGAAACAAAAAGTCATCAAAAAATATGATCGGAAAATGACAAAAGCCAGATCATCCGGCAGAAAATCGCGACTCAACTCAAAAAAACTCCAGAAAGTAGAAAAGTATGATAAGAAGCTAAAAGAAGGAAACCTGGGAATGAAATGGGGAGAAAAACTATCCATCTACGATAGCACCAAACTCCCACAATCCGTCGAAAGCATTAAAGTGTACCTCTTTTCAAAGGGCTATTTCAATGCATCCGTAGATACAAAGGTCACGTCGAAAGACAAGACAGTTTCGGTAGATTATATCATAAACAAAAAAGAGCCCTATACCATTGACTCCACTATCTATGTGATCCGGGATAAGGAAATGGAGAAATTTTTCCTTCAGAATCTTGAAGAAAACCAATTCATAGGAGAGCAATATAATCAGGACCTGCTAACCCGGGAGCGTGACAGGGTTTACAACCTGATGACCAATAATGGTTACTATGATTTCAAAAGGCAATTTATTCTTTTCGAAATTGATTCTACGATCCTGGATGAAAGGCGTCTGGTAGTCAGAGAAACCATCGTCAATCCGATTGACCAAAAAAGGCATAAAAAATTTCGGGTCGACTCAATATCCTTCAGTGCAGAATCAGGGCTGAGAAGAGCTAAAGATGAAGAACCATTTGTATACAAAGATATCACTTATGATCTGAGGGGTAAAAGTAAATATTCGCCCAAGCTTCTGGATTACAGGATCTTTTTACATGAGGATAGTCTGTACAGCAAGCAGCTGACCCTGGAAACTCAAAAACAGCTCTCCTACCTTGACATCTTCAAGTTTGTGAATATTGCTTATGATAGCTCAGGAGGCAAGTTTGTGGCCAACATCTTTACCAGTCCATTAAAAAAATACCAGACATCTTCGGAATTAGGACTCAGTGTATTTGAGCAAAGTAATGGGTTTCCCGGCCCTTTCATTAATTTCAATGCCAAAAGCAGAAACATCTTTGGAGGCCTGGAGATCATCCAGTTTGATGGGAGTGCAAGTATACAGGGTATACAGGGTGTAAATAAAGAAGACAATTACTCCAGATTACAGTCCGGAGGTCAGCTGTCCGTTACATTCCCGCAATTTCTCTTCCCGCTAAGAAGTTCTATTCGCGAGTCCATAGGCCGGTTCAACCCCAGAACAAAATTCACCACAGGTGTCAATTTTGAAGATAGACGCAACGAATATGAACGAAATACTTTCAATGCAAGCATGTCATATATCTGGCAGGTTCGGGACGATCTGCAGTTTTCCTTAAAACCCTTTGATGCCAGCTACATTAAGTCCGTTAATACACCCAATTTCAAGCTTTACCTGGATTCTGTCCGCGAGGCAGGAGGACGCTCCCTGGTCAGCTCTTTTGAGTCATCTTTTGTTTCATTTTCAGCTTTTTCACTGGCTATTAATAAGAATAACTACGGCGTTGGGAATGATGATGCTTCGTACTTTCAGGCCTACCTGGAAACCGGAGGTAACCTCCAAAACATCTTTGGAGATAATCTCTTTGATACAGACAGTGCCCAACTAGCCTATTACCAGTACATCAAAACCAGGTTTGATTTCAGGAAAAACCACAAGCTAAATGAAAAGTCATCATTGGCCTACCGGGTTAATCTGGGAATCGCTTATGTATATGGAGCTAATAAAGCCATGCCCTACGAAAAATATTTCTACGGGGGCGGTAGCAATAGTATCCGGGCCTGGAAACCCAGACGTCTTGGTCCCGGATCATTTGCCGAATTTCTAGGGCCTGACGATAATGGATATGTAGAGGGCAAAGAAATGGTAGATTATAACCGTGAACAGCCTGGTGATATTTTACTGGAGACTTCCATAGAATACCGGCAAGAACTCCTGGGCTTTGTAGATTATGCTTTTTTTCTGGATGCGGGTAACGTATGGTTGTGGGAGAGTAATACTGTAGATGAGAGTGAGGACCCTGAAGGAGATGACGGTGTGTTTCGCTTCCGGTCATTCCCAAGACAGATTGCAGTAGGGAGCGGATTTGGCCTGCGATTTGACTTTTCGTTCCTGGTTCTGCGTTTTGATGTGGCCTACAAAATGGTAGACCCTGCACAACCACTGGGAGAACGATTCATTCTTCCGGATTATAAGCTCTCAGACCTGATAGATTTTGGAAACAAAGCAGTTATAAATATTGGGATAGGATATCCCTTTTAACATGATATGAGTAGAAAAGAAACCATTGCAAACTGGCATAAAGCCCTTCAGGACCACATTTGTAGCTCTCTGGAATCACTTGATGGTGAAGGTTCATTCCTGGAAGACAAATGGGACCGTCCTGAAGGAGGTGGAGGCCGGTCAAGGGTTATTAACAATGGAAGAGTGATCGAAAAGGGTGGCGTAAACTTTTCCGCTGTTCACGGTGATACACCACAAAAAATCCTGGCTGCTCTGAAGCTCGAGAAAGCAGAATTTTATGCTACAGGTGTTTCCATTGTTTTACATCCTGTAAACCCATGGGTACCTATCATTCACATGAACATCCGCTACTTCGAGATGAGCAACGGGACTTATTGGTTTGGTGGTGGAATTGACCTGACGCCTCACTACGTATCTCCTGAGGATGGAGGTTATCTACATCACGCTTTGAAGTCAGTTTGTGATAAAACAGATCCCGGCTATTATCCGCGGTTTAAAAAATGGGCAGACGATTACTTCTATATCAAACACCGGAAAGAAACCCGGGGAGTTGGCGGTATATTTTTTGATCGTCTAAATGAGAAAACTGAAAACAAATCCTTTGATGAGCTCTGGAATTTCTCCAGGCAAGTAGGTGAAGCCTTCATTCCCATTTACACGCACTTTGTGAAGAAGTATCAAAACCAGGAGTGGGACCACCACCAAAAAGACTGGCAATATCTGCGACGTGGCAGGTATGCTGAGTTTAACCTGGTCTGGGATAAAGGAACAAAGTTTGGGTTGGATACTAATGGAAGAACTGAATCTATCCTGATGAGCCTTCCTCCCCAGGCCGCCTGGGAGTACAATCACCATCCGGAACCGGGCAGCAAAGAAGAGGAGACATTAAAATGGCTTAAAAAGGATATTGACTGGCTTAGCTATGCTTGAAACGGTAAAAGCCCTGGATGAGTCTTTATTCTTTTTCCTTCATCCCTTAGGACATCCGTACCTGGATGATTTTATGTGGTGGATGTCCAACAAGTTTATCTGGTTTCCCATGTACGCCCTCCTTATACTCAGACTGTACAAAAAAAATGGCAAGCTGTTTTACTGGCCTTTACTTGCTTTAGTGATCACAATCATTATCACAGATCAGGCTACCTCAGGCATTATGAAGCCACTCTTCGAACGTTTAAGGCCGTGTCATGATCCCGAAATCTCATCATTGATAAACCTGGCAGGAAAATGTGGCGGTAAATACAGCTTTGCCTCCGGTCATGCTGCAAATACTTTTGGGCTGGCTTCCTTTTTTGTCTTTTATGAGCATAAAAGCAGGCTTTCCATTTTTCTGCTGGTCTGGGCGTCTATCGTCAGCTACAGCAGAGTATACCTGGGAGTCCACTTTCCAGGCGATATACTTACAGGAGGTATTATTGGTCTACTGACCGGCTTTTTACTGGTCCGTTTACTCAGGAAGCTCAGGCCTGAGCTTTAAAGGTGATTGATCTTGTTCAGGAACTGCTCTTTGTAAGAAGCTCCTACCGGTATCATTTTATCGGTAATCGAAATATTAAAGTCCTCGATATGGTTGATTTTATTGCGGTTTACAATGTAGGACCTGTGCACCCGGCTGAAAATACTGATCGGCAGCTTCTTTTCGATACCCTTCATCGTATGGTGTACGATATACTTTCCTTTCGTTGTATTAAAAATGACATAATCAGCAAGAGCCTCCACAAAAAACAGATCCTGATACGGGATTCGTACAAGTCTGGAATCTGACTTCACAAAAATGTGATTCTCCTTTTCAGCATAGAGCAGCTCTTTCTCACGCTGCTCTTTTGCTTTTACGGCAGATTTAAGGAACCTGGGATACTCTATGGGCTTCACCAGATAATCCAGCACATTGCCCTCAAAAGCCTCAATAGCATAATCCTTTTTAGAGGTTATAAAAATAATAGGGTAAGTATTATTTAAAGAGGTGGCTAACTCCATCCCACTCATTTCAGGCATCTCAATATCCAAAAAGATCAGGTCTACATCACTATTCTTTTCATCACTTAGAATGTTTGACGCTTCAATAGAGTTATCGATGACATAGGACAGGTTTAAAAAGTCAGTCTGCTCGACAAACTTTGAGATCAAAAGACGCGACATCTCATCATCATCAACAATCATTGCATTCAGAACCATTCGCTGATTATTTAGTAATTAATTTTTTTAAATATTTACCGATAATATCAAATTCTACATTAACAATACTGCTTTTTTCTAAATTTCCGAAATTTGTATGCTCAAAAGTATAGGGAATGATCGCTACACTAAAGCGATTTTCGAAAATATCAAAGCAAGTAAGGCTTACTCCGTTCAGGCAGACACTTCCCTTTTCCACCATTACTTCGTCAGTGTTCTTCAACTCAAAGGTAAACAACCAGCTGCCATCCTGATCGCTGATGTTTACGACCTCAGCGGTAGTATCCACATGCCCCTGAACAATATGTCCGTCAAACCGGCCATTTAGCTGCATACATCGCTCCAGGTTGACCTTATCTCCGGTATCTAATCCACCCAGATTACTTTTAAGGAGTGTTTCTTTCACAGCTGTAACCCTATGCCACCCTTCACCCACCTCTGTGGTAGTAAGGCAAACACCATTATGACTTATACTTTGGTCGATTTTTAATTCAGAGCTAATGTCAGACTCTATGGTTAAAACCACATTGGTCCCCTCCTGCCTCTTATCTTTTAGAATCCCCATTGACTCTACTATTCCTGTAAACATGTATATTGAAGTCTGCTGATATATTTGTACACTTAATTCTACCACACTTTAGTATTGTAGATGAAAATTAAGGAGTAATTATGAAAACGATGTGATTCCTTTGCAAAAAGGATATAAATATATTGTTCGAAAAAAACCAAACTAAACTGCGCTGTGAGCAAACCTGAAGATAACTATCGTCACAAAGGGATGAGGAAACAACTCATCAAAGAGGTAGAATCAAAAGGAATCAGGGATCCCCGAGTACTGGCGGCCATGAGCCACCTCCCCAGACACTATTTCTTTGACCCAATCTTTGTGGAGCATGCCTATGAAGACAAGGCTTTTCCCATCGGTGAAGGGCAAACTATCTCCCAGCCGTATACCGTGGCTTTTCAGACCGAACTCCTGGAAGTAAAAAAAGGTGACAAAATCCTCGAAATAGGGACCGGGTCAGGGTACCAGGCAGCCATACTTATGCTTTTGGGAGCTGAAGTTCATACCATCGAATACATCGGGAAGCTTTACAAAAAAACAAAACGTTTTCTTCCCAAAATCGGCTTTAGCCCGTTTTTCTATCATGGAGATGGCTCGAAAGGACTACCTGAGCAAGCCCCTTTTGACGGGATAATAGTAACAGCCGGCGCCCCCGCTGTTCCCCAGGAACTGATAAAACAACTAAAGGTAGGTGGCAGACTGGTCATACCCGTGGGAGGAGGCAAGACCCAGGTTATGTACAAGTTTGTAAAAACCGACGAAAACAAAATAACCAAAAAAACATTTAAACATTTCAGCTTCGTACCTTTGCGCCGCGATGACGGATGGAACTAATGCCTGATGGCATAAACTATTCATAAGACACAATAAGCTGTAAATCAAATACTTATAAATCATTTTTGTATACCGAATTTTTGCAATTCATTGCTGAATATGGCTAAAAACTCAAAATACTGCAGAGACTCCCAGGTGACTATGACCGAGATGGTCCTGCCTAACGACACAAATACTTTGAACAACCTGATGGGCGGCCGCCTGATGCATTGGATGGATATTGTGTCCGCTATAGCCGCTCAGAGACATAGCAATCGTATTGTAGTAACTGCTTCCGTAGATAATATTTCCTTTTCCAAAGCCATCCAGCTGGGAAATGTAGTCACTCTTAGGGCGTTTGTCACCAGGGCGTTCAATTCCTCCATGGAGGTATACATTGAAGTCATCGCTGAGGATGTTCCATCCGGCAAGAAGATAGAAACCAACAGCGCTTTTTTTACATTTGTAGCTGTGGACCAACTCGGGAGACCTATCGATGTGCCTGAAGTAATGCCTGAAACAGAGCTGGAAAAAGAACTTCACGCTGGGGCATTGAGAAGGAGACAGCTCAGATTGGTGCTGGGTAAAAGGATGAAACCTGAAGATGCCACCGAACTTAAATCTATATTTAAGATAGAATGATTGAAGATCAGTATTTAGCTTATTTCATTACAGAAGAAATCTACCAGGTAAAGGAGCAGAAAAGCTCCTATAATGAGCCTGAAGAAACAACTACGAGAGTTGAAGAACCTGTAGTGGAACAACCGGTGGCAGCTCCACCACAAAAAGAAGAAATAACCAATACTACCGCGCAAGTTCATGATCTCGCCATCTGGACCCCTCCCCTTACCAACCAGGACAGGGAATTATTGACTAAAATTCTTAAGGCAATCAACAAAGAGTTTACGAATGCTTACCTGATGGAAGGGATAAATGCTTATGAGCCTCAGTTTAAAACGTTGCTTTGCTTTGGCTACCAGAAAGAGCTGGAACTAAAAGCAGGAAAATCAGCACAACTGTATCAGCCCCTTACTGTAGACGGCAGAACGTTCCTTACTTCCGTTTCACCTGCTGAGCTACAGGAGGACAAAAAACAAAAAGCGCTTCTCTGGGAAGCGCTTCAGAAAATGTTTCTTAAGTAGGGTCCTACCCAAATATTTCCTTAAGCTTAGCTTCCAGAGAACCTCCCCTCAAGCCCTTGGCAATGATTTTTCCTTCCGGATCAATAAGGTAGGTTGCAGGAATGGCATTTATCTGGTAATCAGCCGCAGCTTCTGAATTGAAATATTTAAGATCAGAAACGTGCTTCCACGGAAGTCCGTCCTGTTTAATGGCGCCAACCCATGCCTCTTTGTTTCTGTCCAGTGAGACACCCAATATCTCGAAGTTCTCATCAGAGTACTCTTTGTAAACCCGTACTACGTTGGGATTTTCAGCTCTGCAGGGCTTACACCATGCTGCCCAAAAATCAATCAATACATAGTTACCTCTCAAAGAGCTTAACGTAATGATATCTCCGTCCGGAGTTGGCAGAGAGATTTCCGGCGCCTCGGACCCTATGGCCAGTTTCTTGGCTCCATTGACCTGGTCGTTGAGCTGCTTCGTCAGTATGTGGTTTGGCAGTTCTTCATTAAACCGGGTAGCCACACTATCAAAAAAGGAAAAATTCTCCTCAACGCTGAGCGATTGGAGGCCATAAATTGCTGCCAGGGACGGAGTGACCCGCCAGATGTATTTTTTTATATTTTGCTGGCTTTCTCTCACAAGAGCGTAGTAATTTTCAGTAAGATCAGAAAGACGTTCCTGGTTGTCATTCATCCTAGCTTGTATAGCCTGCTGATTGAGCTCCTGTACATCCATCTGATGGTCTTTCATCAGGCCTTCCAGGTCTTTCAGATACTTTGTATGACGTGATCCCTCAATTACGATTTCTCCCGATGGATTGTTCCCATCCAGTTCTATAGTTACTTCTTCCTCTTTACCATCCAGGATCAGATTGGTCTTTTGCCGGTTAAAAAAGTTGAGTTGGTAAAAAGTAGGTCCGTCCGGGTGCACATAAGTTTCAAAGGTTCCGTTTTCTTTTACTTTGATCGTATCAAATGGCTTTACCCCATCATCTTCCAGCCGGAAAAAAACGACTTCTTCTCCATTAACCTTATTTTGTACTTTTCCCGAGATCTTAACACCTTCCTGCTGTGAGCAGCTGGTTGCTATCAGGGTGAAAACTGCAAAGCAGCTAATAATTACCTTTTTCATTTCTTTTGACATCTATTTAGTATCTAACAAATCTCTTAAAAGCTTATTCGCTATTTTGGGATCTACTTTACCTTTGGTCTTCTTCATGACCTCTCCCATAAACATCCCAATAAGTCCCTTCTTACCATTTCGGTATTGCTTTACCTTCGCCTGATTTTCGGCGAGGACCTCTTCTATTATGGGCTGGATACTTTCCGAATCAGACTCCTGCAAAATATTCAGTTTGGTAGCCAACTCCAAAGCTGTAGCATCGGGAGACTGGAGCATCGCAGGAAAAAGCTGCTGGCTGGCTGCTGTGAAGTTGATTTTGCTTTCATCAATTAACTTAATGATCGCGCTTAATTGCCCTGGAGTGATCGGCAGCTCTTCAGCTGAAGCATTATTGTCATTCATGAAGGATTTCACAGGGCCCATCATCCAGTTAGCAGCTGCTTTATAATTATCAGTTTCAGCACAGAGTGACTGGAAAAAATAAGCCAGATCCTTCTGGTCAGATAACAGGCCGGCATCATAATCATTTAACCCATACTCCTTTTTAAATTTCTCCTTAAGCTGAGCCGGCAAAGGCGGCATGGCAGCTTTAATCTCTTCAAGCCACTCCTCTGTAATATGCAGTGGACTGAGATCGGGTTCCGGAAAATACCGATAATCATTTAGTTCCTCTTTTGTGCGCATACCAGAGGTTCTTCCTGTATTTACATCAAACGTCCGGGTTTCAGAAAGGATCGGTTCACCGTCCTCCAGTTTATCTATCTGGCGCTCCACTTCATGGTTAATAGCTTTGACGACACTTTTTATGGAGTTCATATTCTTTACCTCCACCTTTTTACCAAGCTCTTTATCGGTCACCCGCATCACAGACACATTGGCGTCACATCTCAGTGAACCTTCTTCCATATTCCCATCACATATCCCCAGAAACCTGACGATCTTTCGAATATCCGCCAGAAATGCACCCGCCTCTTCCGCACTGTTAATGACTGGTTCGGTGACTATTTCAATGAGAGGAACTCCAGCTCTGTTCAGATCAATAAAGCTGTCGCTTTCACCCTCTTCATGAATTGACTTTCCTGCATCTTCTTCCAGGTGAATACGGTTAAGCTTTACTTTGGAAATGGTTCCGTCCTCCAGGTGGACGGGAACATACCCACCAACGCAAATGGGTGTTTTATCCTGAGTGATCTGATAACCCTTTGGCAGATCCGGGTAAAAATAGTTTTTGCGGTCAAAGAACTGAACCCTGCTAATCTCGCAATTGCAGGCTAGCCCCATACGGATGGCATACTCAACCGCCTTTTTATTCAGCTTGGGCATTACACCCGGATGCCCCAGTGAAATGGCACTCACATTGGTATTTGGCGCACTTCCGAAGGCATTGGCATCTGAAGAAAATATCTTACTCTCCGTCTGTAACTGGGCATGTACTTCAAGCCCCACTACCACTCGATACTGTGTCTGGATCTCTTCTGAAATCATTTGATCTCTACATTCAGTTTGTCTGAAACAATTTGTTTTCCTACTTCCAGTGCTTTGGTAAGGCCAGCAATATTTTTACCTCCAGCTGTTGCATAAAAAGGCTGACCTCCGCCACCTCCCTGAATTTCTTTGGCCATTGTCCGAACCATTTCACCCGCATTGAATCCATACTGGCTGACTAATGAGTCATCCATAATGACGCTCAGCATGGGTTTTTCGTTCAGATTAGCTCCCAAAATCACAAGGACCCCGGAAAGTTCATTTTTGAGTTCAAATGATAGTTGTTTGAGTACATTGGCATCAGGCACATTTACAGTCTGGGTGATGAGCTTGATACCATTTATTTCTGTCGCTGTACCGACCAGCTCTTTCTTAAGGGCACCGCCCTGTTGCTGATTCAGTTCATCTATTTTCTTTTGTAATTGATCCTTTTCCCTGATGAGCGCCTGTATCGCTTTTTTGGTGTCTTTCGGATTTTTGAGCAGCTCCCTCACCTCTTTAAGCAGCTCCATTTGCTCATCAAGATAGGTTTCAGCTTTTTCAGCAGTAATTGCCTCGATGCGTCTGACACCCGCAGCTACCGAACTTTCACTTACGATCTTTAATAAGCCAATCTTTCCTGTTGTGGGAACATGTGTGCCTCCACACAGCTCCACAGAAAAGTCCTTATCAAATGTGACCACTCGCACAAAATCACCATATTTCTCTCCGAAAAGCGCCATAGCTCCCATTGCCTTTGCTTCATCAATCGGTACGTTTCGCTTTTCGTTTAGCTGTATGTTTTCACGAATTTTCTGATTGACGATCCGCTCAATTCTGCTTAGCTCCTCGTCAGTTACTTTAGCAAAATGCGAAAAATCAAAGCGTAATACCTGGTCATTGACCAGAGATCCTTTTTGCTGCACGTGGTCCCCAAGGACTTCCCGAAGGGCTGCATGCAGCAGGTGAGTTGCAGAATGATTATTTTCCGTCAACTTTCGTTTTTGCTCATGCACCCTGGCGGTAAAAGTTGCAGTCAGATCCCTGGGTAGTGTGTCTGTGAAATGGACAATCAGGTCATTTTCTTTTTTAGTGTCAAATACCTTCACCGTTTCCTGGTCATTTTGAAGCACACCAGTATCACCTACCTGTCCACCACTTTCTGCATAAAAGGGGGTTTGATCCAGAACGACCTGATAAAAAGATTTTCCTTTTTGCTCTACCTTTCTGTAGCGGGTAATTTTCGCCATCGCTTCCAACTGCTCATACCCCAAAAATACCGAGGCCTCTGCCTCAGGGATCACCTCTTCCCAGTCACCGGTGGACTGCTGTGCCGCACTTTTTGAGCGTTCTTTTTGCTTTTTCATTTCCGTCTGGAAGGCAGCATCATCCACAGACAACCCGTTTTCCCTTGCTATCAGAGAAGTGAGGTCCAGGGGAAAACCATAAGTATCATACAGCTCGAAGGCCGTTTTCCCGTCAATAACCTTTCCGGACAGGTCCTCCTTAATGGTTTCAAAGCGTTTGAGTCCCTTATCTAATGTTCTTAGAAAAGAGACTTCTTCTTCTCTGATCACTTTAGCCACAAAATCCCTTTGAGAGTCCAGCTCCGGGAAAGTTTCCTTAAACTGATCAGCCAGCAGGGGAACCAGGCCTGTAAGAAAGGGTTCTTTAAAATTTAAAAATGTATAGCCGTATCGAACAGCCCGTCGTAGGATCCTGCGAATCACATAACCGGCCCTGGCGTTGCCTGGTAGCTGACCATCTGCTATGGTAAAAGAAATGGCCCGAATATGATCTGAGATTACCCGGATAGCAATGTCTATCTTATCGTTATTTCCGTAGGAAACCCCGGCACGTTTAGCGATTGACTGGATCATTGGCTGAAAAACATCCGTGTCATAGTTGGACTGCTTACCCTGGATCGCCATAACCAGACGCTCAAATCCCATTCCTGTATCCACATGCTTCGCCGGTAAGCTCTTTAAAGAACCATCAGCCAGTCTGTTAAACTGCATAAACACAAGGTTCCAGATTTCCACCACCAACGGATGATCTTTATTTACCAGTTTACTTCCTGACAATTTCTCAACTTCTGATTGAGGTCTGAGATCAATGTGAATCTCGGAACAAGGCCCACACGGTCCGCTATCCCCCATCTCCCAGAAATTATCCTTTTTATTACCATTGAGAATACGATCCTGTGGAATCAAACCTGCCCAATAGGATCTTGCCTCGTCATCAGCTTCCAGTCCGTCATTTTCATCTCCTTCGAATACGGTAGCATACATGCGGTCCTCTGGCAATCCATACACATCGGTCAGTAGTTCCCATGCCCATTCGATGGCCTCCTTTTTGAAATAATCACCAAAGGACCAGTTGCCTAACATTTCGAACATTGTATGGTGATAGGTGTCCAGACCTACTTCCTCCAGATCATTGTGCTTACCCGACACTCTCAGGCACTTTTGAGTATCGGCAACACGATTTACTTCGGGGTCCTTATTTCCCAGAAAATAATCCTTAAACTGGTTCATTCCCGCATTGGTAAACATCAACGTGGGATCGTTCTGCACCACTATGGGAGCAGAAGGAACTATTTTGTGAGATTTTGATTTAAAAAAGTCTAGAAATTTCTTTCGGATATCTTTAGAATCCATCTAACTACCTGAATATTAACCTGTTACCACTATATGTTTGGTTTTTTTGGTATAAAAACCGTAATTTGCTGCTTAGAATATTTCCAACAGCGCAACAAAACTAGTTGAAAATAGAATAAAATTGATCTATGGCCAGGATTAAGTACTATTATGACACAGAGTCATGTAGATACGAGCGAATAAGGGTTTCCACCTGGGATATTATATGGAATGCACTAGGTTTTTTAACCTTGGCTCTGATACTATCAACAGGAATCGTTTTTGTCTACATCAAATATTTTGAATCTCCGGAGGAAGCCCTTCTAAGGAAGGAAAACGAAGAGCTCAAAATGTACTATGAGCTTCTTGGTAAGGAAGTAGCAGACGCAAATGAGATGCTTCAGGCGCTCCAGGATCGAGATGATAACATCTACAGAGTAATTTTTGGTGTAGAGCCTATCCCGGAAGAAATACGTTCAGCAGGATTTGGGGGCGCTAACCGATACAAGACCTTGATGGAGGAAGGTCTGGAAAGTGAGAAGCTTGTTCTGGAAAATTATCAACGGATCAATCAGCTGAAAAAGCAAATGTATATCCAAACCAAATCTTACGATGAGATTATAGCCATGGCCAGGGATAAAGAGAAGTTTTTAGCTTCACTACCCGCCATACAGCCAGTATCTAAAGAGAACCTAAAGCGGCTCTCCAGTGGATTTGGTTATCGTTTGGACCCAATCCTTAAAGTAACCAGACCTCACAATGGCGTGGACTTTTCATTACCTATCGGGTCTCCTGTATATGCTACTGGCGATGGAGAAGTGAGCCTGGTCCGCCACAATAAGATAAGCGGATATGGAAACCAGATAGAAGTAAACCATGGGTTTGGGTATAAAACCAAATACGCCCACTTAAGTGAAATACTCGTTAGACCCGGGCAAAAAGTAAAAAGAGGAGAGCTTATTGCCTACTCAGGCAACACGGGAAAATCCACAGCACCTCACCTGCATTATGAGGTGAAAATTGACAACGTACCAAACAACCCGGTTCACTACTTCTACAAAGACCTCAACGAAGAGGAATATGAAGAGGTATTGAGACTGGCTTCTATAGAAAACCAGGCAATGGGTTCTTATTAAGAAGCCCGGGAAGAGTTAATTTGAAAGCGATCCAGGCGCACTGTCCGGATCGCTTTTTTTATGTCTAAAACTTGTGGAAAAGTCGTCTACCTGTAGCCGATCAATCCTGCTATTTTTGTGAGCTCATTAAAACTCAATGATGACTCGTAGCTGGCTTTTCGTAAGTATCATTTTCATCCTTATGGTTAGTTGTAAGGTAACTCAGACTCCACCCCAACGAACCAGTCAAAAGACAGATACTACCCAGCTCCCTCCTGATACACTGCTACCCAAAAAAGAATACTGGGTCACTCAAAAAGGCGACACACTGGACTCTTTAGGGATGGAGGTAGCTATACCTGTTTTCAGGTTATTGCCTGACACTGTCACCATAGCAGCTGTCGGTGATATCATGATGGGCACGAAATTTCCCAACCCCAGCTACCTGCCAGCAGGCGATGGTTCTTACCTCTGGGATGAGGCCAGGACTTACCTTCAATCTGCAGACATAACCTTCGGCAACCTTGAAGGAACCATACTGGACGGTGAGGGTGACCCTAAACAATGTCAAAACCCAAAGGCCTGCTACCTGTTTAAAATGCCATCTTACCTGGCATCCAACCTGGTGGATAATGGATTTGATTTACTCAGTCTGGCAAACAACCATGCCAACGATTTTGGATCCTCAGGGAGAAGGTATACCCAGTCCGTGCTTGACTCGTTGAAAATCGGGTATGCCGGGTCAGTCGAGGCTCCATACATAACCAGGAAGATCGGACATTTAAAAATTGGTTTTGTGGCCTTTGCCCCTAACAGGGGAACACTTACTTTTTATGATGAAGATAGGGCCCAGGAGATTGTTCAAAAACTGGATTCGATTTCAGACATGGTGTTTGTATCCATTCATGGAGGTGCGGAAGGCGCTAAAAACATGCATGTAACCCGGAAAACGGAATTTTATTATGGCGAAAACAGAGGGAATATTTATGATTTCGCTCATAAGATGGTAGATGCCGGAGCTGATTTCATTCTGGGTCACGGACCCCATGTAGTCAGGGCACTGGAGGTATACAATGACCGGTTGATTGCTTATTCACTGGGCAATTTTTGCACATACGGTCGGTTCAACCTGAGAGGGCCAAGCGGGGAAGCCCCGCTTCTCACTTTAAAAACGGATGCAAATGGAAAATTCCTGGAGGGAAAAATTATTCCTTTCCTGCAAT
This sequence comes from Marinoscillum sp. HNIBRBA16962, assembly GCF_057801515.1. Classification (NCBI taxonomy): domain Bacteria; kingdom Pseudomonadati; phylum Bacteroidota; class Cytophagia; order Cytophagales; family Reichenbachiellaceae; genus Marinoscillum; species Marinoscillum sp. HNIBRBA16962. Next base: position 3,766,618 of record NZ_CM173603.1, read on the forward strand.
CATATTCCTATGGCCCCGTTTATGATGAAAAAAACACCGTAATTCAATCAATTAAAAAATTATCTGAAGAAGATTTCCCTGAAAATCAAATTATCATTGATGATGCGGGGAGAATTTTCTATATTCAAAACTGAAAAAAATCACCGTGCCTTATAAGGAAAGAGAAATAGAAAAAAAATACTTCACCATTGGTGAGGTGGCCGAGGATCTGGGGGTAGCCACCTCATTGATTCGCTTTTGGGAAGGTGAGTTTGATATCATAAAGCCGAAGAAAAACCGGAAGGGTAATCGTCAGTTTACTAAAGAGGATATCAGAAATGTCAAACTGATCTTTCATCTGGTGAAAGAAAAGGGCTACACTTTACAGGGTGCGAGAGATTTTATTAAAAGTGATATCAATCAAGCCGCCGACAGGCTGGAGTTGATTGAATCCCTAAGGAAAGTCAGAATATTTTTAGAAACCTTAAAAAAAGAGCTTCCATAATCAATGGATGAAAAACTGTACCAGGTAGCCCTGGAACTAATCCCGGGAATAGGAGATGTTACAGTAAAAAATCTTATCGCCTATTGTGGTTCTGCATCCGCTGTTTTCAAATCCAGGAATGGGTTGCTAAAAAAGATCCCGGGTATAGGACAGAAAACCATAGATCTTATCACATCCGCTGACGTACTCCATAAAGCCGAAAAGATCATTGCCGATTGTAACAAGAATGGAGTTACTATCCACCACTATACGAATGCCAGCTACCCTGGTAAGCTTAAGATGGTGGCTGATGCACCAAACGTAATTTATGCCAAAGGGACAATCAATGCCTGGGACCGGGTGATCGCAATCGTGGGTACCAGAAATGCGACGGACTATGGTAAAGCAGTGACTGAGAAGATTGTGGAGGAATCAAAGCAGCTCAATGCTGTAATTGTAAGTGGTCTGGCTTATGGTATAGATGTTACGGCCCACCGGGCTGCATTAAAAAATAACATTCCCACGATTGGTGTGCTGGCGGGTGGTCTGGATAAAATCTATCCAAACCTTCATAAGAAAACCTCCGAAGAAATGCTGGAAGCCGGAGGCCTGATCTCGGAAAATCCGCCTGGAGTAAAGGCCGAAGCACACTTTTTCCCGGCACGAAACAGGATCATTGCGGGGATGGCCGATGCAGTAATAGTGGTGGAAGCAGCTAAAAAAGGTGGTGCACTAATTACAGCAAATATTGCTGACTCCTATAATAAGGTAGTGTTTTCTGTTCCCGGAGACCTTTCTAATACATTCTCCGAAGGATGCAACTACCTGATCCGAAATCAAAAAGCTCTGATATACACCGGGGTCAGGGATCTGCAGTATCACCTGAACTGGGACGAGCAGAGTGTGATCGAAAACCAAAAAAAGGAACAGAGCTTAAACAGCCTTACCCCTCCCGAGAAATCTATTTATAAGATCCTGGAGTCCCGGAAAGAGGGTGTTGCAGTAGATGATCTGGCCTGGAAAGCTCAAATCCCCATCAATCAGGTCGCTACCCTCCTGTTGAATATGGAATTTCAGGGGTTGATAAAAAGCCTGCCGGGAAAGAAGTACCGTGTAGCCTAGTGTCATGACTCTTAAATTGGCCCACTAATTCATGCTATCACTAGTTGATGAAAACCCCTGTTTATAAAGTAAAAAGTTGAGTGATGGCATGAATAATTAGTTTACTTTCTTTGCAATCCCTACACTAGAAAGGATAAAACACCGGGATCAACAGGGTAGCGATCAGCCAAAACAGGATGTTGAGCCAAACCCCTACCTTGAAAAAATCTTTAAACTTATATTGACCCGCACTATAGACCATGGTATTGGTCTGATAGCCTATTGGGGTCATAAAGCTCGCTGATGCGGCCAGCATAACTGCTATCAGAAATGGATATGGGCTAAGCTCCAGTCTGTCAGCGGTAGTTATGGCTATTGGTGCGATGAGGGCAGCTGTAGCATTATTGCTCATTATTTCCGTAAGTAGAGAGGTCACCAGATACATCCCTGATACAATTGCTACAGGTCCCCAGGTGCCCAGGTGATTGACAAAGAATGAGGCAATCATATCTGCAAGACCACTGTTCTGCATAGCCACACCAAGACTCAAAGCGCCTGCCAGCAGAAAGATGATCCTCCACTCAATGGACTCGTAGACTTCCTTCATTGTAATGGTACGGGAGAGGACCAGAAGCAATGCCCCTAAGACCGTAGAGATAACTATGGGAAGGATATTTAGCGTAGCTATCGTAACAACCCCTCCTATTACTGCCAGAACCGTCAAAAATTTATTTCGGTTAAAATCAATGATCCCTTCCTCAGACAAGATGATAAACGGGCTCTTCTGAGTCATCTCCTGCTTCTTAAGGTTTTGGACCCGGTGTGATTTAATCTCCGTCAGAATAATATCCCCTGCCCTTAACTCCACATCATGAAGGTTCTCATGGACTACTTCCTCCCGGTGCAAAATAGCCAGGGGAATAGCCCGATACCTCCTCCGGAAATCCATCTGTCGTAAGCTCTTGCCTTCAAACTCTGATCCTGAAGTAATGATCAGTTCCAGTATGGAGGTATCACCTTTCTGTACTTCATTTTCATTTATCCGTACTGCATCCGTATTGAAGTTAACTTTCAACCGGTCCTTCAATGCCTTGATCTTCTCCACATTGCATTGAACTTTCAGCTTATCATGAGCATTGATCACAAAGTCACCGGCGGGTAGTGTAAAGGTATTGCCATTTCGCTGTACCTCTATGATATCAATCTCCAGCTCAGTAGCCAGTATGGAGTCCATAATGCGCTGACCAACAAAATCTGCATCATCAAGCACCTCGATCTCGGTGAGATAATCTCTCATCCCAAACTTCCGGGTAAGGTCCTTCTCCGAAAGTCGATCCGGAAGTAATCGCTTTCCGAAAAAATAAATGTAAACGGCCCCTATCACCAGAAAAAAGATCCCAATCGGTGCGCTAATAAACATGGGGAAAGCCTCGATCCCATTCTTTTCGGCTATCCCGCTTACTAACACGTTTGTAGATGTTCCGATAAGGGTACATGTTCCGCCAAAAATTGAAGCATAAGACAGAGGGATCAACAATTTGGACGGACTGATACCTGATAAATTGGCGATACTGATCATCACCGGGATAAACATGGCCACCACGGGAGTATTGTTGATGAAAGCTGACACTACACCAACGAATATCATCATCAAAAGAATGCCGAGGTTGAAATTTTTCTTGAAAACGGGTCCCAGTAAAGGCCCGATACGCTGCAGAGATCCGGTTTTCAGCAAGGCATAGCTCAGCACAAACATAAAGGCGACGGTAATAGTAGCTGAATTACTGAATCCGGCCAGCCCCTCTTCAGCACTAACCACTCCCGTAACGACCAGTGAAACCATAATCATTATAGCCACGAGATCCACTGAAAGCCACTCTGTGGCAAACAAAACCATCGCAACCACGATGACTATTATTACTATAATTGCTTCTATACCCATTTACTTAGTACTGAATCACAAAAACACCTCATTCGAAAGTAGCATGGATTTCTCAAATGCCTCTTTGTTATATGAAAAATTTACCTCTAACCTATTCAATGACCGGATCAGTCCCTCTGTAGCTAAATTTCCAACCAGGTCATCTTTTGCCATCGGGCACCCTCCAAAACCGCGAATAGCCGCGTCGATCCTTCGACAACCTGAATTATAGGCTGCCTCCACCTTCTCATGAGAAGTGTCAGGAGTGGAATGCAAATGAGCGCCAAACTCAATGTGAGGGAATTTCGGAATTAAAGCCTGAAAAAGACCTCCGATTATTTCGGGCTTGGAAACACCGATCGTATCAGCCAAAGAAATAATCCCGACTTCCATTTTGTCAAGCCTTTGTACAAACTCCCCCACAAGATCTACGCTGTAAGGATCGCCATACGGATTTCCAAAACCCATAGACAAATAGACGACAAGTGTCTTATCCTCCATTTGGCAGATTTCCTGGATCTCTGCAAGGTTATCAAATGCCGTATCAATAGAGCGGTTGGTGTTTCGTTGCTGAAAGGTTTCTGAGAGTGACAGTGGATAACCCATATAAGTAATCTCATCATAATCAGAAGCAGTTTCCGCACCTCTGACATTGGCTACAATCACCAGCAATTTTGATTTTGTGCTACTTACATTTAACCCTTCCAACACTTCTTTGGTATCCTTCATCTGAGGTATGGCCTTCGGAGATACAAAGCTCCCAAAGTCAATGGTGTCAAACCCCACATCCAACAGGGAGTTGATATACCGGATCTTTAGGTCGGTTGGGATAAAACGGGTTATTCCCTGCATAGCATCTCTTGGGCATTCGATAATCTTCATGTGTTTAAAATTGATGAAATCAGCGGTTTGCCACCCAATTTTGATCATACCCGGCCTGCCTTTGCCGAAAGTGGCTACTGCAGGCAGGTTGGTGTTCTCAATATTTGGGTTGAGCATCATGCTCATTTCATGTGTATAAATATACCCGATTGCGGATTTTTTGATTGTGGATCGTGGACTTTTATGATTGCCGGGGAATACGGACGGGACATACTCCAGGTCTACCCGGCCAACCACCAGGTACTTCCGAACGAGCTCCAGATTCATCCAGACGACCAATCCCACCCCCCTAAATTCCCAAATCCCTAAAAAAGCTCCCTGGCTATCCGGTATACTGAATCCGATTTGCCCATGGAGTAGTAATGCAATACCGGCGCTCCTGCTTCCATGAGTTCCCTGGATTGCTGTATACCCCACTCTATTCCTACTTCTTTGACTGCTTTATTGTCTTTGCACTTCTCGATCTCATGATAGAGATCATCCGGAATGTCAATGTGAAAGATACTCGGTAGCACCGTCATATGTCTTTTTGTAGTGATCGGCTTTAGTCCCGGAATGATCGGCACATTGATATCTTCTGCCCTGCACTTATCTACAAAGTCAAAGTACTTTTGATTGTCAAAAAACATCTGGGTTACTATATACTCCGCTCCACGCTCTATTTTTTGCTTAAGGTACTTCAGGTCTGATTTGATGTTTGGCGCTTCAAAGTGCTTTTCAGGGTAACCAGCAACCCCTATGCAGAAATGTGTAGGGACTGCATTCTGAAGATCCTCATCGAGGTATCGTCCCATGTTCATATTTACCAGCTGATCTACCAGATCAATGGCATATTGATTACCGTCCGGCTCAGGCCTGAAGCTTTTCTCTTCAGCTATGGAGTCTCCCCGAATGGCCAATACATTATCAATCCCCAGAAAATTCAGATCTATCAGGGCATTCTCCGTTTCTTCTTTTGAGAACCCTCCACAAATGATATGAGGCACAGGGTCTACTTCATACCGGTTTTTAATGGCCGCACAGATCCCTACGGTTCCTGGTCGTTTTCGAATGGTTTTCTTCTCCAGGAGTCCGTTTTCCCGGTTTTTATAGACAAACTCCTCCCGGTGATAAGTCACATCAATGAATGGAGGCTTAAACTCCATTAAAGGGTCAATGTGATCAAACAATGAATTGATGCTATCCCCCTTCTTAGGTGGGATTATCTCTAATGAAAAAAGGGTATTCCCTTTCGAGGCATTTATATGTTCAGTTACTTTCATTTCTTTATTGGTATGTAGGCTGTTGGGTTGTTGGGATTTTGGGAATCATCTCCATCAATATCAGCTATTTTTCTTTTCAAATATTGAATATAGGAATTCAGACGTTTTTTAATACCCCAGATTGGGTGCCAGCCATTGTTCTATAGTTTTTTTATCCAGTCTTTTTCTTTTAGCATAGTCTGTTACCTGGTCTTCGTAGATCTTCCCTAACCCAAAATATTTAGATTCCGGATGAGCTATATAAAAACCGCTCACCGAAGATGCAGGCCACATGGCATAGCTCTCTGTCAGCTCAACTCCTATATTCTGTTCTGCTTTCAGGAGGTCAAACAAAATCCGTTTTTCCGTATGATCCGGACACGCAGGGTAGCCTGGTGCAGGTCTGATTCCCAAATACTTCTCTTTTATAAGCTCTTCATTACTAAGCTGCTCAGAACTATATCCCCACAGCTCTTTTCTCACCTTCTCATGCATCATTTCAGCCAGCGCCTCAGCAAAACGATCGGCTACAGACTTGATCATAATAGAGGAATAATCGTCATGGTCATCTTCAAACTTTTTTGCTATTTCCGAAGCTCCAAATACAGATACTGCGAACCCACCAATGTAATCGCTCTCCGGAGAGATAAAATCCACTAAACTCAGGTTGGGGATACCGCTACCTTTTTTACCCTGTTGCCTCAAAAAATGGAAAGTGCAAACTTCATCCTGACCTTCGTTAAACACCATTACATCTTCTCCAACAGCTTTAGCAGGGTATAATCCTACTACGGCTTTACCCTTCAGGGAACCATCAGCAATTACCTTATCGATGAGGGTATTGGCTTCATCGTACAGTTTCCTGGCCTCCTGGCCTACCGTAGGATTCTCAAAGATTTGGGGGAATTTCCCTTTCAACATCCAGGTAGTAAAGAACGGTGTCCAGTCAATATAATTCCTGACCTGATCAAGCGGCACATCTTCAAAAACCTGGTTGCCCAATTTGTCTGGCTTTACAGGCGTATAACTTTGCCAGTCTGCTTTAAATCTATTATTCTTTGCCTGATCAAAGCTTACGGAAGCTTTTTCCTGCTGACGATTCTCATGACCTATCCGAAGGTCATGGTACTCTTGTGCAATTTTCTGAACCAAAGCATCCCGTTTCTCTCCTAATAAGTTAGATGCTACACCAACACTCTTAGAAGCATCCAGCACATGTATCACCGGGCCAGAATATTTAGGGGTGATCTTCACAGCAGTGTGTATCCTCGAGGTAGTAGCCCCTCCGATGAGCAGGGGCAGCTGCATTCCTCTGTGCTCCATCTCTGCCGCCACATGCACCATCTCATCCAGCGACGGGGTGATCAATCCGCTCAACCCAATAATATCTGCATCCTCTTTTGCCGCTTCATCCAGGATCTTTTCTGCCGGGACCATTACCCCAAGATCTACTATATCATAGTTGTTGCAGGCAAGTACCACTCCCACTATGTTTTTACCAATATCGTGTACATCACCCTTCACCGTAGCTAAAAGGATCTTCCCCTTACTTTTTTTAGTATCACCGGATCTTGCTTTTTCCTCCTCCAGAAATGGGATCAGGTATGCCACAGACTTTTTCATTACACGGGCACTCTTGACCACCTGTGGTAAAAACATCTTTCCTGATCCAAAAAGATCACCCACTACGTTCATCCCATCCATCAACGGCCCCTCAATGACATGCAGTGGCTTATCATACTTTTGGCGAGCTTCTTCCGTATCCTCTTCGATAAAGTCTATAATTCCCTTTACTAGGGCATGTTTCAGGCGTTCCTCCACAGGGTTCTCTCGCCATGCAGTATCTGTCTCTTTTACTTTTCCTTTACCTTTTACCTTTTCGGCGAAAGCCAGTAGCCGTTCGGTGGCATCTGATCTTCGGTTGAGTAAGACGTCTTCTACACGCTCCAGTAAGTCTTTAGGGATCTCATCATATACTTCGATCATTCCGGCATTCACGATCCCCATATCCATGCCATGCTTAATGCCATGATAAAGAAAAGCTGAGTGCATGGCTTCTCTAACTACGTTATTTCCTCTGAATGAAAATGAAACATTACTGACTCCACCACTCACCTTGGCTCCGGGCAGGTTTTCTTTGATCCATTTGGTAGCATTGAAAAAATCAACGGCATAATTGTTATGCTCATCTATTCCGGTGGCAACCGGGAAGATATTGGGATCAAATATGATGTCCTGGGGAGGAAATTTCACCACATTGACCAGCAAATCATACGTCCTTTTACAGATAGTTATCCGCCTTTCATAAGTATCTGCCTGCCCATCCTCATCAAAAGCCATCACTACAACCGCCGCACCGTATTGCTTGATCTTTCTTGCCTGATACAGGAAAGACTCCTCTCCTTCTTTCAGGCTAATGGAATTAACCACTCCTTTACCCTGAATGCACTGGAGTCCTGCTTCAATAATTTCCCATTTGGATGAGTCAATCATAATCGGAATCCGTGATATCTCAGGTTCTGATGCAATGAGGTTCAGGAATCTGACCATTGCAGCTTTACCATCCAGCATCCCCTCATCCATATTCACGTCCAGGATCTGAGCTCCACCTCGTACCTGATCGAGGGCTACTTCCAGGGCTTCTTCGTACTTGTCCTCCCGGATGAGGCGGGCAAAACGAGCTGAGCCTGTCACATTGGTTCGTTCGCCAATGTTTACAAAATTGGTGTCTGATGTAATGACAAGCGGCTCCAGGCCAGAAAGCATCAATGGTTTCATAGGCATATCTGTTACCTTCATGGTAACTCCATTCAAAATTTTTGCGGCTAAAATGGTTTAAGCAATCACTTGCTGGTTACTAATAATTTTGCGGGGCTTATACTTGCCGGCTGCCTCCGCAATGGACCTGATATGGTCCGGAGTAGTACCACAACACCCCCCGATAATATTGACCAAACCTTCCTGAAGGTATTCCTCTATCTGCATGGTCATTTCTTCAGGAGTCTGATCATATTGTCCAAATTCATTAGGCAGACCTGCATTTGGGTGGGCGCTCACCATGTAGTCTGATTTCTCAGCCATGATCTGTAAATAAGGCCTGAGCTGGCTGGCTCCAAGGGCACAATTCAGACCAATGCTCAAAAGAGGCATATGACTTAAGGAGATTAAAAATGCTTCGGTAGTCTGACCGGACAAGGTTCGTCCTGACGCATCCGTAATGGTACCGGAAACCATAACGGGTAATTCAATGCCTCTTTCACTCACTTCCTCGTCAATGGCCATTAAAGCGGCTTTGGCATTAAGCGTATCAAAAACCGTCTCTACAAGTAAAGCATCTACCCCCCCGTCAATCAGTCCTTTGATCTGTTCACGGTATGCTGCCTTTAATCCATCAAAAGAAACGGCCCTGAAACCAGGATCATTTACATCCGGGGAAATGGATGCTGTACGGTTTGTCGGGCCTATTGAACCTGTTACAAAACGTGGTTTATCAGGATCTTTTGAGGTGAATTCATCAGCAGCCTCTCTGGCGATTTTTGCTGACTGAAAGTTCAGCTCATAAACCAAATGCTCCAGGTGATAGTCAGCCTGTGCTATTGATGTACTGCTAAATGTATTCGTTTCAGCAATATCAGCTCCGGCCTCAAAATAGGCGGCATGAATCTCCCTGATCACATCGGGTCTGGTGATGGAAAGAAGATCATTATTCCCCTTTAAAGCGTGAGGGTGATCCTTTAACTCTTCATTTCGAAAGTCTTCCTCTTCCAGTTTGTATCGCTGTATCATGGTACCCATGGCGCCATCTAACACCAATATTCTCTCCGACGCTATGTCTTTTAGCTTTGTCATTATCCAGGTTATTTAAAGACATTTATTTGGAGAAAGGTGTGAGTGGACAGCTTATCTCTTCCCTGACGCTTCGGTCTGGGTGGGAATTGGCACCGAAATCCAGACTGTGAACGTCCGAAAAGGTTGCCAAGGCTTCACAGGGCCCAATCCCTCCGCCTTTCTCGATAAATGTGATGCAAATATACACGTGATTCCTCATAATAAAAATGAAAATATTTCAAGGGCTCAATTTCTGAAACGACTACTTTTGGCTCCAATGAAATTTGCAGCTATTGATATAGGATCTAACGCCATCAGGTTACAGATCACCAAAGTGATTGAATTCGAAACAATTATCACGTTAAAAAAGCTTGAATACGTTCGCTTCCCTCTTCGATTAGGCCATGATGTTTTTAAAACCAAAAAGATCAGCCCGGAGCGTGAAGAAAAATTCATGAAGCTTATGACGGCATATAAGCACCTCATAGACCTTTATGAAGTAGATCATTTCTATGGTTGTGCTACTTCTGCCATGCGTGAAGCTAGAAACGGTAAAGAGATTGTTGAGCGGGTGAAAAAGGAATTAAACCTGCAGCTCACCATTATATCTGGCGAAAAGGAAGCTTCACTGATCAATAATGTCATCAGCCTTGATCTGGATGATAAGATATACCTGCATATAGATGTAGGAGGTGGAAGTACCGAGCTCAATTTCTATAAAAATAAAGCCAAGATCTTATCCAATTCATTTAAAATAGGGTCGGTTCGCAGGCTCGACCATGTGGATTCTCCCAAAGCCTGGAAAGCCATGAAAGACTGGATTTACCATCAGGTTAAAGATTATAAGGGCATTACTGCCATTGGTACCGGAGGAAATATCAATAAGATCTATGAGCTTTCACAGGTCGGTAAAAAGAGAAAGATATCCCTCGATACGGTCATGAAAGTGCAGGAATTTCTTAAAAATATGTCTCTGCAGGATCGGATGTCAAAACTCCAGTTAAACCCTGACCGGGCAGATGTGATCATTCCGGCCTCTGAGATCTACATTGAGGCCATGAAGTCTGCCGGTGCCAGAACCATGGTGGTTCCGGATGTAGGACTGAAAGATGGTATAAACTATTACCTTTTTGAAAAGTACTACCCGACAAAAGGGAAGGTATTTGTGAAAAACTCCTGAGCGGGTTTAATAGTTGATAATGGTGAAGGTTCCATTACCTACTTCAGTAACCGTCACTATAAAAATATCATTGTAGTCATCATCAGCAAGTTGGTCAAAAAGCTCTTTTCCGATGAGCTCATTGACCATAAAGGGCACAGTGTTTGAGTGCCCGCAAACCAGCACCGTCTTCCCTTTATGCTGTTTTACGATTTCCTCAACAAAACCTTTCTGATGGGGCTTATATACTTTGGTAATTACACCTTTCAGATGGGCTGTTGGGTAAATGGTACTGGTATTTCTACTGAAACGTGTGGTGTAAATGGTCTCAATAGGTTGGCTGTTCAACATATAAGCCAGTCTTTCAGCCCTCAGCTTACCTTTTTCAGTAAGCGATGGGTCGGATGTACCATCCTGCTCTTTCTCAGCATGCCTCACAAGGATGATTGTTGTCAGGTCCTGACTCCTCACTGGAGACACACCCAGGAATAGCAACAGAATGAAAAAGATCTTCGGGAGAAGGTGTTTGTTGTTCATATCAGAAACTTACCAAATAATTTGTAATTTCATGGGTCCAACATCAGGCCTTTTTTTGAAACTCACTGTCAGCCAAAAAGTCAAATATAGGGTATCTGGGCAGATTATCTTAGTAGGTATTCTGCTGGGAGTTATTTATGTGATGTTTTCAAACGGCTTTTCTGAGCTTATTCCGTTCATTAACGGAGCTATTTCAGGAGCATTGATCGGGATATTGATATCTTTTTTAGAGCTGTGGATCTTTACAGGGGGTATCCGAAAGCTCAAGTTCATTTATCTTCTTTTACTAAGGACCACACTTTACCTCTTTTTGATCGTTTTTATCCTGACAAATGTAGTAGCTACCTCGAGAATGCTCCGTCTTGGTATGTCCTATTCGGAAGTGCTCAACGATGGTGAATTTCAGCATTATCTTTTGTATGGAAACTTTTCGGTTGGCGTTTTGTATGCATTATTTTTTGCGTTCAGCATCAATTTCACCCGAATGATGAGCAGAAAGATGGGACAGGGAGTACTCGTCAGCTTTATCACCGGCACTTTTTACCGGCCTGTACTGCAGGAGCGCATAGTCATGTTTATCGGGTTGGGGAACGTGGATGAATTCACCTCAAGGCTGAGTGAAATTACTTTCTTCAAATTCATTAATGAATACTTCTATGACATCACAGAACCCATAGTAAAGCATCAGGGAATCATCTACGAATACGTGGAAGATACACTGGTGGTCACCTGGAGAATGGAAAAAGGCCTTTTTAATGCAAATTGTGTACGGACATTTCATGCTATAAAAGATAGAATTGAGCAGAAAAGGGAGAAGTATTTTACCAAGTATGGGCTGATCCCCACTCCGATCGGAAGTATCCATACCGGAAGGCTGGTGCGCGCGGAAATCGGAAACATAAAGACGCAGATAGTATTCCACGGAGATGTCATGAATACTACTTCCAGGCTTCTATCCAAAGGCAGAGAGCTTGGGGAAGAGCTTCTGGTCTCTGAAGATCTGATTGGAAAAGTAGACCTGCCACTCCTCTTTGAGAGCAAAGCAGTTGGAAGTATGTCACTGCGTGGCAAACAAAATCCAATTGAAGTGTTTTCAATCCACGATAAAGAACTCCTGGCAATATGAGAGTAAGTTGGCTCAGGCATCGGAACACCAGAATCTCTTTCATGTTCATCGCTGTAGGTGTTCTGTTTGGCCTGCTCTATCCGCTCACAGCCCGAGAATACAATGACCCGATCGCCTTCATTAATGGAATGACGATCGGCCTTTTAGGTGGAGCATTTTTATCCATATCAGAACTTTACCTTCACAGCCCTCTCAAGAGGAAAATGAAATTTTTCAAAAAGGTAATTTTAAAAACACTGGTTTACACCTCCTTCTTCATATTGTTAATCCTATTGGTTTTTTCATTTAACAGAAGTCTTTACAATGGAGAAAATTACACGGAATACCTCCAGGGAGAAGAATTTCATGCTTTTGTATACCATGGAGATTTTCACGTCATCATTTTGTATACGCTACTAATCAGTGCTGGTCTTATTTTTACCCACCAGATCTCCAACAAAATGGGACAGGGCGTCTTGCTGAACCTGATTTTTGGTAAGTATCACACTCCTCGTAAAGAGAAACGGATTTTCATGTTCCTCGATCTCAATGATTCCACAACTATTGCTGAAAAAATGGGTGAAATCCGGTATAACCAGTTTCTCAATGAGTTCTTTTATGATATAACTGACGCAATCCTAAACACCTATGGACGGATCTATCGATACGTCGGTGATGAAATGGTCGTGACATGGAAAATGAAGGACGGCATCAGGAATATTAACTGTTTAAGGGCCTTCCAGCAGGTAAAACGGGATATCAGGAAGCATAGAGAAAAGTACTTAAAAAAGTATGGGATTGTTCCTCAGTTTACGGCAGGATTTCACTGCGGACAAGTAATAGTTGGGCAGGTAGGTGATGTCAAAAGCCAGATTGTTTTCAGTGGAAAAGTCTTGTATGAAGGGGCACAAATTGAAAAGTCATGCAAAAAATTCCAGACAGATCACCTGATCTCCAAACCGCTTATGGATCAACTAAGCCTGCCAGCGTTTTTTGAAAAAGTATTCTCTGGTACCATACAAACCAACCATTCAAAAAACATCGAGCTATTTACTGTAAAAACCAACTAACCAGAATTCGGGCTAACTCTGGTCAAACCCGGCGTTTATTTTTCCCTGATCTTTTCTTTTTGGGCGGATTTTTTCTGAGGTAAAGCAGCGCTCCGATGGCTAGCAGGAGGCCAATAAACTCCCGGGTTCCTTCTATCCAGGGCTTTTTTACCTTCATAGCTCCAAATAACTCTGCTTTATCAGGCTTGCTTAAAAACTGCATCACACTTGGAATGTAGAAGAAAGCATATAAAAGCATGATTACGATCAGGGTGATAATCAATGGGCTAAAATTTACCTGCTTAAGGTAAATCTTTAAAAAAGCTATCAATGCTACTGCTCCGTAGATCAGTATCCAGATTAACGGGTCCGGATCATTATACTGAACCACTGCAAACAGGAGAAAAAGTATAGCTATGACGGCATATTTAATGTTTGGTTTCATAGATCTAATTTACAGGTAATATCCGATTATATAGCGCCTATATAACCAAATACAGGGAGACGATGGTAACTACCTGAAAATCAACTGGCAAGTTTGACCTTAATGTAATTCATTCTTATAATTTACCACTCTACCCGGTAGGTTAGTATAGGAATAAGTCCAAGCTGATATTGAGTTTCTTCACTTCCTGTGAACTGGTCAAAATATCTGTAAGCTTCATTTTTGACATTAAAGGCATTCTGAAGATCGATGGCTAAAACCCGTGTATACTTTTCCCTGTATCTAACCCATTGCACTCTGAGGTCAAACCGGAAGTAACTGTCAGTCTCATAGCCTTCACCCCAGAACCACTGAGGTGGGTTGTATTGTCCCCCCTGGTACAGTAGCCGACCATTGATACCAAATGAACTGGTTTTATCCTCCTTATTCTTTTGCCATTCCTTTCCGCTGGCCAGGCTCAGATTATACCTTGTGTTGTACCTGTTTCTTTCATCAAAGTCTGTTTCCAATGGCGCATCAAACAAGGAACCCCCCAGTCTGAAATAAAACCCATCACTAAAAGCTTTCTCGGTCATCAAACTAAAGCCTGTAGATCGGGCAGAAGCCTCATCTTCAAACAATAGGTAAATTTCAGGAAACTGGTAATGAAACAACTCCGCTCCTATGCTATACCCATTCAAAGTAAGGTTGTAAGCTAAACTATACCTATAGCTCCTGATGAAGTCAGCTTCATTAGTAATGGTAGTCTGGTCTGCTCCGGAACCTGTAAAATATACAGTGAATGGCTGATATAGTTGACTATACTTCCCGGCACCCATCGAAAGCGTAGCGTTCGGACTTACAAGAATTCGTATCTCTGCTCTGGGGTCCCAGGAATGCTGATTGCCATTATTCCAGTTGTAAGTGAGCCCATAATTCACATAAAAATGCGGACTGAGCTGATGATCAAACGCCAGGAAATGACGCCCCAAAAGCTGCTGCTTGTTAAAGCGCTGGCTGTTGGCGGGTATAGGACTTTCAAAAAAGGTGCTTTCGCTTTCTTTGTAATTATAAAAATTCACCGTACTCCCCAGGTATACCCGGTTGGTTCCAAACCTTTTCACATAGCTGGATGTACCTGAATAAATGGTATATTCATCCTGATAATTGATCCGACTCTGATACGCATCCTGATTATTGAAGACTGTCTGATCCCTTTCATTCTGATAGCCTGAAGCCACCAGTGTGTTGGTCCATTCACTGTTCTCAAAAGAAGTTTCCAGGCTTGCCCCTGCGATACCCATTTTGTTATCGTAGTAGATATCACTCCGGTCTTTCTCTCTTTCCGAATCTTCAAAATCCAGATGATCGAAATGGTTGAAACTCAACCCGCCTACTCCAAATACTTTGAGTTTGGTTTTTTTGCCCAATTTCAGGGATGTGGCTAAAGCTAAGTCCTGAAAACCAATAGACTCTCCGCCAAAATCCACCCCCATATTGGTCAATAAACCGGTGAATGAATAGCGATAATTTGCGGCAAAAGTGGCCGATCCTCCTTTTCTGTATGGACCCTCTGCTGCCAGGTCAATTCCAATGAGGGAGGCCTGAGCGGTATATTGCCGCTCCTGCTGATTGCCTTGTTTGAGGTGCATATCGAAAATACCACCTACACTATTGCCATAGGTATTATCAAATGTACTGTATAAGAAATTTGACTCACTTAGCATCTGTGCGCTCAGTATGTTTACTCCGCCTCCAGTGGCTGTAGGTTGATCCAGAAAAGTGCCCGCGTTTGAAAGATGATTGGGGTTTACAATCTCTGCACCCTCCAGCATCCAGACATTATAAGCCGGTGGTATTCCCCGTACAGAAATAAGATTATTCTGGTCGTTGGATACTGCCACATCGGGTGATGAGGTGATGAGTCGGGCAGGATCATAGTAAGTAGCCGCAAACCTGTTGATCTGCTCTTCGGTAATCTTCAGCTTGCCCGGACTCGAAAAAGAAACCCGTTCTGTGACGGTAACTTCTTCCAGGTTAGTAAAATCACGGCTTAATTCCACCTTCAGAACCGTTTCCCTTCCTGTTTTCACCCAAACATCATTCTGTACAGAAGACTTATACCCTACGTAACTCACGGAAACTGAATACCTGCCTGGCATGACAGACGCTATTGTAAAATGGCCGTCTTCGTCCGTAGTGGTTCCCTTATCGGTTTGTAACACCTGCACAGTCGCTCCCACTAAGGGTTCTTTGCTCAGGTCATCTTTAACATAACCGGATATAACTTGTCCTTTCAACCCCATAGCGCTGACCAGAGTCAGCACTCCTAACCAATATTTCATACCTTAAGATTGTAAAATCAGCAGTTAGCTATCTATTATCTATTCTAATCATACTTTGTCAAGTTGCGATTAAGCAGTAAGGGATACGGTTTGAAAAATTTCTCTATAACCCCCATCGGTCTCTTTAATGCCATCAAGATAAGGTCACTCCAGTCATGCCTACCCGGCCGGGAAGTCTTTGATCAAATTGAACATTTTCGTTTTTATAATACATAGATTCCATTGCTGGAATGACTGATTCTTTGAAATTTCAACCTTATCTTGATGGCATTAGAGCCATCTTTACAGAAAAGGGGGAATATTTGTATCAAATCCATACTCCTATGATCATTCAATATAACCTGACAAAGTAGAGATGTAACTATTTTAATTGGGCCAGCAGACCCATATTTATACTCACTTAATGTGTTAAACCAGGATTTTTTGAGTCAGATTATTAAAAGACGTCTCAATACTTTGAAGTGGGTTATCTGACTGGTCTTGCTCCACAAAAAAGTGTTTCATCCCGGAAACCTCTGCATTTGCAAATATTGTTTTAAAGTCTATGGTTCCGGTTCCCACTTCAGCAAACCCCCTTTCAGGAGTATCAGCAATATCTTTCACATGCCACAAAGGCACCCGCTGTTTATTCTTTTCAAAGAAAGCCACAGGATCATGACCTGCCCTGCTAATCCAATACAGATCAAGCTCGATATCCACAAGGTCCGGGTCCAGCTCCTGTAGCAACACATTCATTGGCAACTCGCCCTCTATTGGCTGAAACTCAAAGTCATGGTTATGGTAGCATACCTTTACCCCGGCCGGCTTGCCTTTTTCCGCACATTTATTGAGTGTCTCCGCATAGCCACGATACTGGTCCAGGGTCTGTCGTTGCTCTGGTGCCAGCCATGGGAAAACTGCATATTCCTGTCCGGCTTCAACCATAAATTCCAATGCCTCGTCAAAGGACTCTTCAAAAAACTGAGGAGAGATATGTCCACTCACCAGCTTCAGGCCAAGATCATCCAGCAACGTTTTAAAACTCGCACCTCCAAAGCCATAGACCTTTCCATCTGCATATCCTGCTGTTTCGATCTTTTTATAACCGATTTTAGCAACCTTCTCCAGGGTGCCTTTTGGATCATTTGCCATAGCATCACGGACGGTATACAGTTGTATGCCTATTTCAGGGATTTTAGAGCCTCCGGGACTGGTTACACAAGAGGGAAAAATGGCTATAGCTGCAGAAGCAGCCACGGATTTTTTAATAAAGGATCTTCTGTTCTGATTCATATTGGTTAGGGTTTAGGGATAAATTCCACTGTTCTGATCATTAAAAGTTTATTTTCTTCCTGTTCGTTCTCAAAAACCAGATAGATGTCATTATAACCTGACACAGGTTTTAGGTCAATGGTGTATGCATCGGTTGATGATTCGGACGGGTAGGCAAGGATTTTCCCGAGCACTTCTCCATCCGGAGCTCCAAGCCGCACCGAAATGTCCGCCCCTCGAATGTCCCTGCCAACCTCCAGCCTGATTTGAGCTATATCTGTAAGGTCTACGTGATTATATGCCACCCAGGAATTGTGATAAATGCTATTTATCCGCCCATTTCTGGCCTGGATCTCTTTAGAGTCATCGAAGAGGTCAGCATCAAACCTTACAGGTTTCAACCAAACATTTTCGGTAACTTCTATCGGCCGAAGCGGCTCCTTGCCTCCGTCTTTATACGAGGCAGTAAACAAGTATCGCCCTTCTGATTTATCAACCTTATAGGAACCATCCAGTGGATATGACCGGTCACTTGCCAGGGACAGGATATAGTTAACAATACTCTGGGCATCTTCGGTAGTCAGATCAGGATGGGCAGACATTGCCTGCTCTCCCCATACTCCACCTCCTCCGTTGATGATCTTATAGCTCAGGTAATTTAGCGCATTCCTTTGGCCATTGTAACGTGCGGCTACCTCGGTATAGGATGGTCCTATGGATTTTTCATTTACTTTATGGCAAGCCTTGCAATCCAGTGATTCTATCAAACTTAAACCATCGCTAACAGGGACCTTATGTCCCAGTGCTTCTGCCATATCGGTAGATTGATAATGTGAAATGTCAAAGGAGATCGTACTCCGATCTATTCCACCAGGTCGCTGACTGTCTTCAGGATCCGAAACATGAACAGAATAATCTATGACCCTGTCTTTCCAGAAAAAGGTTCTATTTCCCTTTATGTCTATTTTTACTGTGGGCGGCTCATTACCAACCTCCACTACAAATTGCTCTCTCTGACTTTCTCCTTTCCCATCCGACAAGACCAGTTCAGGATAGTAGACACCCTCTTCCTCAAAGGTGTATGTAAACACAGAATCACTGAAAACCTGATCATCAATGGTCCATTCAAACCGCAGCTGATCGCCATCATGATCATAAGATGGCGATGCATCAAAGGTAACCTTCAGAGGTGCAGCTCCTTTTGTTTCGGTAAGATCTGTTTTAAGAATTGGTGCACGGTTGCCGGAAACATAATTTATCCTGGAAAGGCGGGCATTTTCATTTTGTGTAAACCAGCCGGTACCGTATTCAATCATATAAAGTCGGCCATCAGGCCCAAATTCCATATCAATCACATTATTAAATTCTGTGGTGGGCATGAACGGATACCAGTCAACCGGATTTCCTTTTTCATCCAGCTCAAGGAAATAGATAAACCCGCGCATCCAGTCATAAAAAATCACCCGACCATCCAGGTACTCCGGAAACTTACTTCTGCTTTCATATTCATCCGAATAGTAAACGGGACCTGCCATCGCATTCCTTCCTCCATTTTTTACCTGGGGAAAAACATCAAACCGGGCATAGGGATAATAAATCTTTGCCGGTTGAGCAGGCGGTAAATTTTTAAGTCCGGTATTATTAGGAGAGCTATTAACCGGATTTTTCGGATCATGCTTAGGGCCTGACTCACCCGAAGCAAAATTGTACTTGTTATAAGCATAATTATCTCCAACAAAAAGCGGCCAGCCAAAGTAGCCTGCTTCTGTAGCTACATTAAATTCATCATGCCCTCTGGGGCCTCTGCCTTCACCATCATCTCCCGCATCAGGTCCTACATCTCCCCAAAAAAGCCATCCCCGCTTTGAATCAACTGCTATCCGGTACGGATTTCTACAACCCATTACATAGATCTCAGGCCTGGTAAGCGGATCACCATCCTCAAAAAGGTTGCCCTCGGGTATCGTGTAAGAACCATCAGGTTCAGGTCTGATCCGCAAGATCTTACCTCGCAGATCATCGGTATTAGAAGACGACCGTTGCGCATCCCAGGCAGAACGGCCAGGCCGCTCATCTGAAGGAGAATACCCCGATGAAGCGAAAGGATTGGTATTGTCACCGGTAGATAAATAAAGTAACCCATCCGGACCAAACTCGATAGAGCCTCCCGTATGACAGCATTCTTCCCTCTGGACCGGGACTTCCAGTACTACCACCTCATTTTTTAGACCGGTGGGCGTGTAGCTAAACCTTGATAGCCGATTAACTGCCTTTTCCAGCGGAGAGTAATAGAAGTAGATCCAGCTGTTTTGCTCAAATTCCGGATCCAGCTCTACTCCCATAAGTCCGTCTTCATTCACATGAAAAACGGGAATGGAATCATAATCAGAAAGAGCTTCCTTTTGTAAGTCATACTGTTTTATTCCCCCTCTCCTCTGAGTATATAGTAATTTGTTATCCGGTAATACTACCAGCTCAGTAGGTTCAAACAGGTTTGACACAAAGACCTCTTTGATAAATCGATTCTCATCAGGAGGCTGAGTATTTACCAACTCCTCGTGACTTTCTCCGCAAGATAAAAGTGCTCCGAAGAGCACTCCATAGATGATTTTTTTCACTTACAATTCTCTTATTTTAATATTCCTGAACCACGCTTTATCTCCATGATCCTGCAAGGCGATATGGCCTCTTTTTGCCGTCCCGAAATCGGGCATATCCGCAAACTTACTTTCTGAAACCATAGCTTCCCAGGCAGCATCCCAAAGGTCGGTTTCAACAACCTTATAACCATTGAGCCAATGTTGGACATGACCATCTCTGACCACTAAGCGAGCACGATTCCACTCTCCAGCAGGACTTACAGTAACAAACTTCGTCTCTACAAGATCATACAGATCTCCTGCCCGGTGCTTTTCTATCTGCCCATCCGGGTGGCGCAAATTATCCAGTATCTGCATCTCCAGTCCTGTATGCCACACATATTCGTACTTGTCATCTTCCACCACATTGTAGATCACACCGCTGTTTCCTCCTCTTTCGATCTTCCAATCCAATACAAGCTCATAATTCTGATAGGTTTTGTCTGTGATGATGATATCTCCTCCATCCTCAGCCTGCCATCCTTCTCCATTCCCTTTACCAACAAAATGCAGGGCTCCATTTTGCACGGTCCATTTTTTACCCAATGTCTCTGACTTGAAATTTCTCAGGCCACTGGTAGTCTTTCCATCAAACAGAAGCTTCCATCCCGCTGCTACTTCTTCATCTGTCAGGGTATTATGAGCTACCACATAGTCATTGGTAAACCCTGGCTTATCCTTAGGAATGGCCGTGAGTGTATACCAGGCTTCCGTAGTCCAAAGTTCATGATCCAGTGCGCTGACAAATGGTCGTTTGATATGGAAATAAACGACATGCTTTTCCTTCAGACCCTCCAGCTCTACAAATATCTTCTTACGGTCCTCCGACAGGTAAAACCCTTTTGGTATCAGTGTCTTAAGATCATGTTTTGGTCCTCCGTATTCAGCAGTGGGTTTAAAATAGAACTGCTGAATCTCAAAATCCTCTGCGCTAATCTGCTGCCCTTCCTTTATGGGTTCTGTAAACTCAATCTCAAAACCATTGGATCGTGCACTAACCTTCAGCATCTCAAAAACAGAAGTACCATTGTAAACCAGTCGCTGCAGGCCATAGTTCAATTTTCCTACCTGCCCCCAGTTTCCGGAAACGCCGATTCCTCCTACCAGCAATGAACCATCCGGAGCCCATTGCAGCCTGTTTACCCCGGCTTCCAGGCCTTGAGAAAACCGGAAAACAGCTCCCTGATAATTACCATTTACTTTCTCCACAAAGTCACGCTTGATTCCTCCATGCGTGACCTCACAGTGAATCATCTGACCAGCATAAGGCCCCTTATCTATGTAAAGTGGCGTACTTGGAGAGTTACCGATCTCATCCTGAGGAAGCCAGACAACAGGCTCATCCTGAACCATGCCCTCAGTACCTTCAAAATCCACCGACCTGGAGCCAAACCAGGCTCCTTCCCGGATATGATTGATCTTGGATGCCGGTAACCAATCGCCCTGATTATCCGCAACAAATATCTCATTGTCCACACCGATACCTATTCCATTTGGCGTGCGAAGGCCTGAGGCAATAAATTCCACTTCACCAGTTTCCCTGGAAACTTTTATAACCTTCCCTCGATCCTTTGGTTGCGGCTGAGCTGAGGCTCCGCCAGGCAAGATATCAGTAGCTAGTGCACCATAGAAGTAGCCGTCTTTATACACAAGCCCAAATGAGAACTCGTGGAAGTTTGCTGAAACGGTCCAGTCATCGGCTATGGTTTCATATTGATCTATAATGCGGTCCCCATCCAGATCAACCAGTTTCGTTAACTCCTGTTTCTGAAGAACGTAGATCTCTCCATCCACCACTTTAATTCCCAATGGCTCAGCCAGGCCGGTAGCTATACGGGTTACTTTAATATCTTCCGGATTCTCTGCCCGGAAATTTTCCAATAAGTACACAGGCCCCAATGAATCCCAGGTACATACCAGCATTTCATCCTCTGAAAGAAAGTCTATCCCTCCAACGCGTGGTTTAAAGCCTTCCGGTCTGGCCTGAAAAAGATCAAACGCCGGGTGAACATCAGCCAACCACTGTTGGTCGCCGGGGATGGATTTGACCAGTTTTGTTGTGGGTATGTATTCTTCTGTCTCCAGGTATGCTTCGGGAGTAACATAGAGCATAGACTCAGGCACTAATTCAAATTGTCCTGCTTCTTTATTAAACCATTGCAGCGAAACTGCCGCTCCTGATCCAGCCTGGAAATACTCTATTTCAAACGGATGATCCCCTGTAGTCAGATAGACTTCTCCATCTTTTGCATCCGTACCGTGTAACCCCCAATGGTCAATAACTTCATTTCCATCAATATAGAGCTTTGATCCGTCATCAGAAACTAAACGAAAACTATAGCTTCCTTCTTTCGATATTCGAAGGTTCCCCTTATAGAGCATGGCAAAATCTTCTTCCCTCTCTCCAAAATCCGCTGCCTCCCTTGTATGTATCTGAGAAACGATACTTGCTTTGATGGGGAAAGCCTCCTTTTTCAATACGCTAAAATTAGGTTGGTCACCACTATACAGGTATTGATAGGCTGCTACACCCTGTGTTTCCTCACTGATATTGATTTCGTCCTGCAACTTCAGAGGAATGGTTTTTTCTCCCAAATGCCAGGCACCGCTCTCACCATCATCTTCATCGTCATCCAGGGAAAGGATATACCGGATCATATCTCTGGCATCAGACTCTTCCAGATTTGGATGGGGAGTCATCATGGCTTCACCCCAAACTCCACTACCGCCTTTTATCACTTTTCCAGCCAGCATGTTTATCGATTCATCACTGTCATTGTATTTTCTCGCTACTGCTAAATAAGCCGGTCCCACTGTCTTTACCTCTTCATTGTGGCACGCTTTACAATCACTCTCCTCTATTAGCATAGCCCCCACGGGTACCTCGGAGCTTTCTTCCTCATCTATAGTAACGCCAACTGTCAGCCGATCAAACCCCTGATGGAAATAAGCCTTCAGGTCTGTGGGTTGATCATTATTCAGGATAAACTTGCCAGTGACTGTTTTTACAGATCCACCCGGATACTCCACATCTTTTGTGCTTGTTATTTCCAAACGTCCATTAGTAGAGATATCCCGTTCGTTCACTAATGAGGATATGACCAATTCCATTCCCACCTGATAATCACCTGCACCTTCCACCGTAAATTTTCGATGCAGACCGTTCTGGCTTCCTCTTTTGATACCTTCCGGGGTTTCTGTTACCTTCACAATCGTGCCATCAGCCGAAATCAGATTGTACAGGAAAGAAACCTTCCCGTCAAGAATAGTATGACCCTTATAATCCACCCTGGGACTTATTACTTTATCTCCTTTCACCATAAACCATTCTACATCGTCCTGCTCTTTGTCCTGGTAGTAAGCATATCCTTTGCTGGTTGGCTGTGGTCCATGAACGGTAGTATACACTGCCCCGTCAAAATTCACTCCTCCTTTCCATGCTTTATATAGACTGGCCCTTTGGGCGTCATATGCTACCCAGATTTCATCGCTCAGAGCAGCAGTAACCATTCTGGGCTTTTGGTCGAGGACAGACCGGAAAACCCATGCTTCTATTGGCCTGTCCACAGACTCATTTGACTGCTGACAGCCGACCACAATAGCTGTCGCAATCATCACACGTAAATACTTCTTCATACTTCTTTTATTACTTCTCCTATTTATTTCTACAGACCTAAAATCTTCTTATTGGTCTCATGGTCTGCTCCGCCACCGGCAAAATCATCGAATGCCTTGTCCGTGACCTTGATGATATGGTCTTTGATAAACGGAGCTCCTTCTTCGGCTCCTTGTTGTGGAGACTTGATACAGCATTCCCACTCAAGCACCGCCCAGCCATCAAAGCCATATTGACTTAGTTTGGTAAAAATTCCGCTGAAATCCACCTGGCCATCTCCTAAAGACCTGAAGCGACCCGGACGATCGATCCAGCTCTGGAAACCACCATAAACTCCTGCTTTTCCTGTAGGATTAAACTCAGCATCCTTTACATGGAACATCCGAATGTTTTCATGGTAAAAGTCAATGAATTGCAGGTAATCCAACTGCTGCAATAAAAAGTGAGATGGATCATAAAGAATTTTAGCTGAACTATGCTTTCCTGTTGCTTCCCAAAAGCGTTCATAAGTGATCCCGTCATGCAGGTCTTCTCCCGGATGAAGCTCATAACACACTTCCACGCCACAATCCCTGGCATGATCCAGGATAGGCATCCACCTTTTGGCCAGCTCTTCAAACCCGGCTTCAGCCAGACCAGCCGGACGCTGTGGCCATGGGTACATGGTGTGCCAAAGCAGCGCTCCGGAGAATGAAGCCATCACATCTATGCCAAGGTTTTTACTTGCCGTAGCTGCACTTTTCACCTGATCCACAGCCCACGCTGTTCGTGCTTTAGGGTTTCCGTGAACCTCAGCAGGAGCAAAGGAATCAAACATGATATCATAAGCAGGATGTACAGCCACCAGCTGCCCCTGCAGGTGTGTGGCCAGCTCTGTAAGTTCCAGCCCGGCATCATTCACAATACCTTTAATCTCATCGGCATAGGTTTTACTTTCTGCGGCCTTTTTTACATCAATAAGACGACCATCCCATGCAGGTATCTGCACTCCTTCATATCCAATACCTTTCGCCCATTTACAAATAGACTTAAGGTTGTTAAAGGGTTCCTGATCGTCTGCAAACTGCGCCAGAAATATGGCTGGGCCTTTTATGGTTTTCATTTCTTATAGGTTTTTAGGTTCTCGGTTTTACGTTTTATGATCTATATTTTGTTCAAGGACTCCTACGGAGAAATTCAGTTACTATTATGAACCTGAAGGTCTCTCTCAGGAAAATTGGTCTTTTTAAGTTAGGGATCATATCAGGATCCTACTTTCACCCACACATTCCCCTTCTTACTGGAGTCAACTACTGCCTCAATCAGTGCCATGCCTTTCACCCCATCGTCTATCCCTGGAAAATCCATTTTTTCATTGTATGTATCTCCAAAGAGGTGGTTTCTTAAGAAAAAAGCATAATTGCGGTAAATGTTAGCAAAAGCCTCCACATAACCTTCCGGATGACCAGCAGGAGTTCTGGTATGGAGCATGGCTTCATCAGAAAGATAGCCTCCTCTGTCAACTCCTGCACGAAATACCTGATCCGGTTTGCCATGATCTTTGACTATCAGTGAATTGAGATCACGCTGATTCCACTCCAAACCACCTTTATCCCCATAAATCCGGATTTTCAAATCATTTTCTTCACCGGAAGCTACCTGTGAGGCAGTAAGTACTCCTGTGGCTCCATTTTCAAAATGAAGCAATACATTGGCATCATCATCAAGGACACGGCCCGGAACTGTAGCCCTGATCTCGGAAAGGATCTCGGTGATCTTCAGGCCTGAAACATATTCAGCCATATTCGCAGCATGTGTTCCGATATCTCCAAAACAGTTACTGATCCCGGCTCTTTTCGGGTCGGCTCTCCATGACGCCTGCTTCTGGTCTGTGTCTTCTACTTTGTCAGTAAGCCAACCCTGCGGATATTCCACCATGATCTTACGCACGGTACCAATGGCCCCATTCTTGACCATTGCCATCGCCTGTTTTACCATGGGATAGCCTGTATAGGTATAGGTCACCGCAAACGGCAACCCTGTCTCCCTTACTTTATCTCTTAGTTTTTGTGCCTCATCCAATGTGAAGGTCAGGGGTTTATCAATAATGACCGGAAACCCATGATTTAGAGCTTCCATGGCCGGAGCAAAATGAAGCACATTGGGCGTGACAATAGAAACAAAATCCATCCGCTCACCTTCAGGAAGGTCCTTTTCTTTCAGATACATCTCCTCATAAGACCCGTAAACCCTATCTTTCGGCAGGAAAAGTTCCTCTCCGGAATCAGCAGATCTTTTAGGATCCGAACTAAATGCTCCACAAACCAGGTCAATCTGACCATCAAGGTTTGCTGCCATGCGATGTACAGCGCCGATAAAAGCGCCAATACCACCACCTACCATTCCCATTCTAAGTTTTCGATTTGCCATAGTTTATTTTATTTGATCAATCAATTGCTACCCAAACTTGACCTTTTCTACTGGATTCCAAAACTGCTTCTATGAATTTCATGCCTCTAACACCGTCTTCCATAGTCGGGTATGCACCATCTTTTACAGGTTCATTTCTAATTGCCTTTGCCGTGCCTTCATAAATATTGCCCATGGCATCAAAAAGTCCTTCAGGATGGCCGGGAGCAATTTTTGTACTTTCTAAAGCGAATTCAGAATTATACGGATTTCCCGGCTTCAGAATCTGAGCTGGCTTCCCTTCTTCCATATAATACAGATAGGTAGGGTTTTCCTGAGCCCATTTGAGACCGGCCTTATCTCCATAAACGGATATCACGATGTTGTTTTCCTCACCTGTAGCAATCTGACTTGCTCTTACAATTCCCTTTACCCCATTTTTAGTGCGAACCAAAGCCGTACCGTCTACATCCAGTGGGTTGTTATCATAAAGGGTATCGATATCTGAAAGGACTTTCTCCACTTCCAGCCCGGTAGTGTACTCAAGTAAATTAAATGCGTGAACACCTATATCTCCAAAGCAGCAGCTTTGTCCGGATTTTTCCGGATCCAGACGCCAGACACCCTTTCTTTTTTCTTTATCATGAATGAAAGGGTTGATCCAACCCTGGTAGTACTGGGCATCTACTTTCTGGACCTTTCCGATCGCACCATCGGCAATCATGGATTTCATCTGACGAACCATCGGATAACCTGTGTAGGTATGTGTCAGGCAAAATGTAACCCCTTTTTCTTTGACCAGCTTATCCAGATCTACGGCTTCCTTCGCTGTAATTGTCACCGGCTTTTCGCAAATCACATGAAAGCCAGCCCCTACGAGTTTCATGGCCATCTGATAATGCAGAAAGTTGGGCGTGAGGATTGAAACGACCTCTATCCGCTCATCAGCGGGCAGTGCAAGTTCCTTTTCAATAAAAACATCAATATTCTCATAGGTCCTGGACGGATCTAACTCCAGCTTCTCAGCAAACTCCAGCCCTTTCTGATAATCCACATCAAAGGCTCCTCCTACAAGAGTATAACGCTCACCCATGTAAGCAGCAATCCTATGAACAGGGCCAATGAATGAGTTAAGGCCACCGCCAATTAGTCCAAGTCTGATTCTTCCTTTTTGCATATTGTTAGGTTGGTCTGTTTAGCTTTTATAAAATCTTATTTTGTTATTTTTCAAATGAGATTGGAAAACTATCAAGATTGATTAGCAAATTCAATTATTTATTTTATGCAAACGTTTGTAAGTGACATGATTTTACAACTTTATTAATTTGCTTTGAATTTGACCACCTAATTTATTTAATTGATAGCTTAATCTTAAACGAAATGGAATCTCAAATGAATCGTAATCGATTATTCATTGCCAGTTGTTTCGCACTTTTAACAACGGCTTTTGCTTTTGGTATCCGCGCGGGTATCATGAATGACCTGGTAACCGACATGAGCCTGGATGACTCTCAGCTTGGCTGGATCAACTTCATGGGTATCTTTGGCTTCCCCATTGCCACTTTGGTGGGAGGTCCTTTATACAACTCGCTGGGGCCTAAAAAGATAGGAAACATCGCATTTGCCTGTCATATCCTTGGAATTACTTTTTCCATTCTATCTACAAGCTTTTACACTTTATTTTTCTCTACATTCTTCATCAGCTTTGGAAATGGAATGGTGGAAGCAGCCTACAATCCTATGATTGCCGCTATGTATACCGAAAAAAGAGCCGTAATGCTAAACCGATTTCATGTGTGGTTCCCTGGAGGTATTGCAATAGGTTCGGTTTTGGCACTTTTAATCGCTAACTCCGGAGGTGGCTGGCAGATCAAACTGGCTATTATGTATGTGCCTGCGCTCATCTATTTCTTCCTGTTTTGGGGGCAAAAGTTCCCGGAAGCTCCTAAAGAAACTACCGTAACAACGTCAGGAAACATAAAAGCTATATTCTCTTCCCCTATTTACTGGCTGATGCTGGCCTGTATGACCCTGACAGCTACCACGGAGCTGGGTACTCAAGCCTGGGTAGAAAGGATTCTGGCTAATTCAGGGGCTCAGCCTTTGCTTGTATTGGCACTGGTAACAGGCCTTATGGCGGTAGGTAGATTATTTGCCGGACCTCTCATCCATCAGCTGAATATTACTGGAGTACTTCTGGCTTCAGCTGTCATTTCAGCTGTATCCATTTTTCTGATGAGTATGGCTACCGGACCAATGGTGTATGTTTCGGCCATTCTCTTCGCTGTTGGGGTGTGTTATTTCTGGCCTACAATGATCTCTTTCGTTGCTGAATACCTCCCGGGAACAGGAGCCCTGGGAATGTCGCTGATCGGTGGCGTAGGAATGCTTGGATTATCTATTTTCCAGCCGATCATAGGAAGTTGGATTGAAGGTCACAGGAAATCACTTGGCGCTGAAGGGCTTACCGGAGAGGCTCTGGAGCTTGCCGCTGGTCAGGCCACATTAGCTAATATCGCAATTATACCAGTGGTTTTGATAGGTGCATTCATTGTTGTACTTTTCTGGCAACGAAAATATAAACCAGCATAAGAACTCACATCTTATTAGCGTTTATTATGGGATTGACTCTTCAGGTCAATCCCATTTTTTCTTTGACCAAAAGGACACCTAAGGAAAACCGAAATGGCAATGTGGCCGTTATGCCTTCAGAGCCTGTCCTTTTGCCTGGTAAGGAAATATGACGAGCAGATAATTCATGAAGGTTTTATTCCACGGTAAACTTTTTGATTAGGGGTTTTCTATCCGGATAAAGCTCTGTAAGCTCCTCAGCAGAGAGCATCCGAAAATCCTTGAAATCAAAGCCAGGATTGACCATACAGCCCATCAGAGAGTAACCAACACCAGAGCTTACCTCAGCAGCAAATATGGAATTAGCAGGGATTAAAATCTGAGGTTTTTGTCCTTCATCAAGATCTAAACCCAAAACCTCCTGCCTGTAATTACCCCTTTCAAAAATGTGAATTTCTGCCGGAGTACCATGATGAAAATACCACAGCTCATCTGACTTCAACTGATGAAAATGGGACTTCTGACCTCCTTTTAGTAGAAAATAAATACTTGTTGCCAGGTTTCGGGTTCCGCCACCACCACTCAATTGAATAGTTGCGGGATTACGGTAAACCTCCTTGTAATACCCTCCTTCAGGGTGCGTTTCAAGCCCAAGCTTGTTAATCCAATCTTCCGCAGACATATCTAAAACAGTTTGGCTACCATAATGGTCTCCCGCTTTACTTTATAAAATTCCCTATGAATATTGAATGCCTTCTCTCCGTTTGGCTGGACCGGAGTAAAAGAGCCGTCTTCATTCATTTCATAAGTATTGACATTATCCTTAAGGTTATAGGCAAGGATATTTATGGCCTGCTGCTTCAGAAGCTCATCTTTAATAAGAAAAAGAGACTCAAGTCTGCGCTCAAACGAACGAACCATAATGTCAGCACTCCCGGAATAGACCAGGGATTCTCCTCCATTTCGGAAATATAAGATCCTGCTGTGCTCCAGGTACTCTCCTACAATAGAACGCACAGTAATGTTTTCACTTAACCCGGGCCTACCGGGTCTTAAACAGCAAATACCTCGTACAATAAGTTTTATGGGAACACCAGCCATAGATGCGGAATACATCGCCCGAATGGTATCACTATCCTGTAAGGAATTCATTTTAATTACAATACCGGTGGGCTTACCCTCTTTAGCATTTTTCTCTTCGTTAGCTATGAGTTCGATCAGCCTGCTACGCATTTCTCGTGGTGCTGTGATCAGATTTTGATACCTATCAGGTACAGAATGGCCCGTAATTACGTTGAAGAATTCCTGTACGTCATTCGCATATCCTTCATCGGAACTCATAATACCAATATCAGTATACAGGCGAGCAGTTGATTCATTGTAGTTACCACTCGACATATGAACGAACCGGGTTACTTTTTCCTTTTCCCTCCGGACAATTAAAAGTAGCTTGGTGTGGGTCTTCAGCATTCCTACACCATATATCACAAAACAACCGGCTTTCTGAAGACGCTGGGCTTCTTTCATATTATTTTCCTCATCGAAGCGAGCTTTCACCTCAAAGAGTACTGAAACGTGCTTGCCATTTTCAGCAGCATTTAACAGTGCACTTACAACCCTGCTATTTTTGGCCAGGCGATAAATGGTAAGCTTTATGGACAAAACATTCGGATCTTCAGCAGCCTGGTCCAGCAGATCCAGAAGTGGGTCTATACTATTGTAAGGGTGGTGCAGCAGGATATCCCTGTCTTTCAGGATTTTAAACATATCCTGATCCTCATATTCTGCCATGCTGATCGGCGGCACAGGTTTAGGCATTTCAGTGCGCTGATCCTGGAAATCCTCATGTCCTGCTATTTGCCACAACCCGTGATAGTCCATCAGTGCCCCGGAGGGAATCTCGATGATATTATCATCATCTATCTCGTACCTGGACTTAAGCTGTTTGATGAGCCATTTATCATAGCCGCCTTCTACTTCCAGGCGGACCACACGCCCTGTTTTCCTGGTCTTGAGCTTCTTCTTCATCTCTTCGATGAAGTTTGCTTCCACATCCTCAGACTCTTCAAGAGTGAAGTCACCGTTTCGGGTCACTCGAAATAAAGTAGACGAGATTATATCTACATTCTTAAAAACCTCACAAATGTGCTGCCTCACCACCTCTTCTATTGGCACAAAAATGATCCTGTCTTTTCGCTCAATCTCATAAAACCGGGGAAGGTTTTGAGGAATCTGGATGAAGGACATCTTCTTTTTCTCTTTCTTATCAAGCGTCCTTGTTACCACCCCAAAGATCAGAATGTTATTCATCAAAATGGGAAAGGAATGATAAGAATCGTACACCATAGGCGTAAGCATTGGGAATACGATCTTTTCAAAGTAATTCGTTACCCGCTCCTTTTCCCGCTTTTGCAGCTTATCATACTCAAGGATCATAAACTGGTGACCTGGAAAAAGGGGAGCGAGATGATTTAAATAGTAATCATTCTGAGCCCTGGTAAATTCTTTATAATCATGGAGGAGCTTTCGCTTAAAAGGTACAGCCCTTAAACCAGAATAATCGATACGATCCTTTCCATAATCCAGATAGTTGTATAAACTCCCTACCCTGATCATAAAAAACTCATCAGCATTGGAGGCCGTAATAGCCACAAACTTCAGGCGGTCGAATAGGTTTCTTTCCTCATTTTTAGCCTGATCCAATACCCTATAATTAAAGTGCAACCAGCTAAGATCCCGACTTATCAGGTCACTTTGCTGTATTAAGTGATCGTATCGCTCTATCATTGAGTTATTGCAAGTGTTTTTAGGTGGTTCCTAACGAAACCTCAAAATACTACAGTATACAAGCAAATAGCAAATTATTTGTTTGTTAGGAAGTGTCCTATCAAAAAAAATCCCTGATCGCGAAACCAGGGATTTTTAAAAAACTAAACTGTATGCGATAAAGTACTTAAAGCAGTCCGTTGGTTTTCTTCACTGCTTCAGCGCTTTCCTGAAGTTTCGCTTTTTCAGCATCATCCAGCTCTATCTCTACTATTTTTTCAATGCCGTTTCTTCCTATCACGGCCGGAACACCGATGGAAATATCATTTAGTCCGTATTCTCCTTCCAGCAGACATGAGCAAGGGAACATTTTCTTAGTATCACATGCGATAGCCTGAACCATAGCAGAAACTGCCGCTCCCGGAGCATACCATGCAGAGGTACCTAAGAGTTTTGTGAGTGTAGCACCCCCCACCTTGGTTTCTTCCCGCACATAGTCCAGCTTATCTTTGCTTAAGAACTTAGAAACAGGAACACTATTTCTGGTAGCCAGTCGAGTCAGAGGGATCATACCAGTATCGCTGTGACCACCGATCACCATGCCATCCACATCAGACGCAGGGCAGTCCAGGGCTTCGGCCAGTCTGTATTTAAATCTGGCAGAGTCTAAAGCACCACCCATACCGATAATTCTGTTCTTAGGAAGGCCTGTTGCTTTATGAGCCAGGTAAGTCATAGTATCCATTGGATTAGACACTACTATAATGATCACATTTGGCGAGTGCTTGATCAGGTTTTCCGAAACCTGCTTTACAATACCCGCATTTGTAGATATCAGTTCTTCACGAGTCATTCCCGGCTTACGGGGAATACCTGAAGTGATCACTGCAATATCACTATCTGCAGTTTTTGAATAATCATTTGTAGTACCTACTATCTTTGTATCAAAGCTATTCAGAGAAGCGGTCTGCATCAGGTCCATGGCCTTACCTTCAGCAAAACCTTCTTTGATGTCAATAAGCACTACTTCAGAAGCAAAATCTTTAATGGCTATGTACTCTGCGCAACTGGCACCTACAGCGCCTGCCCCTACGACAGTTACTTTCATTGTATTTGTGGATTTAGGATTTGAAAATTAAGATGCCCAAAACTACTATCGAAACGGTTAACAGAAAAGTGATCTATCTTTTTCTATACCATGATTTTCAGCAGTTTGGTAAGGCTAAGCCCAATTACATATCCTCCACCCCACTATACACGGTATTCAGATCAAAAAAGCCCAGTGATGACTTGTAGGTTTTAAAGAGGTTGGTGGTATATTCATTGTACATTTCTGCAAAAGCAGACATGATCTTAGCTTTGATC
Organism: Marinoscillum sp. HNIBRBA16962; assembly: GCF_057801515.1. Taxonomy (NCBI): domain Bacteria; kingdom Pseudomonadati; phylum Bacteroidota; class Cytophagia; order Cytophagales; family Reichenbachiellaceae; genus Marinoscillum; species Marinoscillum sp. HNIBRBA16962. The sequence continues at coordinate 3,799,269 of NZ_CM173603.1, forward strand.
GGAGGATGATCATTCATAATCTCCACAAAATTAACCTTTGGGATCACGTAAAGCTCCGCCTCCTCAGTCACTACTATGGCCGTATAAATGCGCTTGGTATTGGGTAGTATAGCATTATCACCAAAAAGTTTACCACTTCGCAGCGTCATAAGCTTCTCAAAGGAATCGTTCACATCAAGATTTAATGTTACAATACCATTTTTCACAATATAAACGGCATGACTCGGGTCGCCGGTAAAAAAAACCACCTCGTCCTGCTTATATTTTCGTAAGTAGAGATAGGGATGAAATCGAATAAGCTCATCATCATTGAGCTTCTCAAAAAGCCGGTTTTTACGCAAAAAGTTAAACAGCAGCAACTCCTTCTCAGAGTATGACTTCTTGAAGATCTTAAGCATGACTCAATGTAATTTTCAACATCCGTTTGGTAGAGGTGGTCACTTTAAATCGATCATCGATCCGGTATCCCACTACCCACATGATCCTCCCACCTGATTCCAGGACCAAAACCTTGTTTTTCAATGTTACGGGAATTTTAGAATCAATCATAAAATCGCTCACCTTTTTTTTACCCTTCATACCCAATGGCTGAAATGTATCGCCCTGACTCCAGCTTCTGAGTGTCAGCGGAAAGTGTACAAAATCAGCATCCAGACAAGCAATATCACTGTTGATTTTCGGTTGGTTCCCGTCAACTTCTTCAAAAACGAGTTCAAGATCTCTCAGGGTCACTTTTTTCTGACCAGAATCTATCCGGCAAGAAACATGGTTATCCGCAGTAAGCACCTCAATTAAAAGCTTTCCACGATCCAGGTTTACTTTAAAATCCGGTGAGAAAAATACCGCTCCGATACTTCCCTGAACGATCGATTCAAAAAGATCTTCCGTTTGCCTGTAATTAAACCCATACGATTTGAGGACTTCATAAAGCATCATTTGTCCTAAATTATCTGCAGCAAACCAGCCCAGATCAATTTCCTCAAACCCTTTTTTCACAATTTTATGAACCTTCAGAATACGTTCCTTCTCCACCTCTACTAATTTCGAAGCTCCCTGAAACCGGTTTACGGACCCCTTAAATGTTTCTACCAGCGAAGGATTGATCTTTTCCAAAACGGGTATTACCTCATTTCGGATAAGATTGCGATGGTAATCATTCTTTGTGTTTGACAGATCTTCTCTCCATTTAATCTTCTCCCGCTTAGCATACCTGTAAATCTCCTCCTTATGCGCAAAAAGTAAAGGCCGTACCCTTTTTCCTTTTTTCATCGCTATGCCTGCCAACCCCGATATACCAGTGCCTTTAGTCAGGTTGAAAAGCACAGTTTCCAGATTATCATTAGCATTGTGTGCAGTAGCAACTTTGGTATATCCATGAGTTTTAACCAACTCATCAAAAAAATCATAACGAATGTTTCTTGCCACCATCTGTATGGATTCACCGGACTCATATTCCTTCGGATCCACCAGCCGGTCATGAAAACCAACTCCCAGTTTTTTACAGGTCTCTGCTACGAGCCTGGCATCCCGGTCGGATTCTTCCCCTCTAAGCTGGTAATTAACGTGAGCTACAGCTAATGAATAGCCCACTTTGTGCATCAAATGCAGGAGGGTCATGGAATCAACACCCCCACTTACCGCAAGCAGCACTTTATCCTCCTTATTGAGGAGCTTATTTTTCCCAATAAATGTTAAAAAAGTCCGGTACATAATCCTATGGTGTTTGCTTGCGTTAGTATTGTTAGTTTTGCACGCTCATGTACAAGATACTGCAATATTACATATTCCTGTTTATCATTTTGACTGCAGTTCCACAGGCTTTGTCCCAAAAAGGAAAACGCATAAAATACAAGGCAGAAGGCGCTCTGGAAAATGGGAAACGTAACGGGGAAACCTTTCGGAAACTGATAGATAATGTTGTTTTTAAACAGGAATCTACAACGGTTTACTGCGACAGCTCTTTGTTCTTCCCCGGGCGAAATACCATGGAAGCTTTTGGTCATGTACGCATTGTGGATGACTCTACGGTGATCACTTCACGTAAGCTTGTCTATGAAGGGAATGAACGTAAGTCCAGACTTCGTGAAAATGTAATCTATACAAGGGGAGAGCGAAGGCTGTATACGGATTTTCTCAACTATAACCTGGACCTGGAGATCGCTCACTACTTTAACAATGGAAAGCTTAAAGACAGCACAAATACACTGACCAGCGAGATAGGCTACTTCTATGCACAGCAGAATTATGCCCAATTCTTTAACAATGTAGTGCTTATTGCTCCGGACTATACATTGAAGACGGATACACTAAAATACAATACCACGACTAAAATTGCTTACACATACGGAAGGACTGAGATCATCACTGAAGATGGTACCACCCTCCATGCCAAAGGAGGCGAATTCAGGACAGTTTCTGAACAGTCAGAATTCATTGAAGGAACTGTAGAAACGGATGATTACGAGCTGGATGGAGATGAATTGTTTTTCGATGATCTCAAAAAATATTATAAGGCCATCGGAAATGTGACCATGACTGCTAAAGAGCGGGATGTAATCATTGTAGGTGACGAAGGCTTTTACGATAAAAACGAAGGGATAAGCAAGATCTACGGCAATCCGTTGATGAAAAGGATATTAAAAGAAGATACCTTCTACCTGTCTGCAGACACCCTGGTAGCCATAGAGAGTGACTATGATTCTGCCAAACGAATCCTGGCTTACCATGATGTGAAAGTATACAAAAAAGGCCTGCAAGGCATAGCAGACTCAATGGCCTATTTCAGGGCAGACTCGATTATATTTTTATACCAGGATCCGGTCATATGGAACACCAGAAATCAGATAACTGCTGATACGATCAACCTGGAGGTGACAGAAAATGAGATCAGAAAAATGAACCTGAAGAGTAAAGCCTTTATGGTCTCTGAAGACACTATCAAAAATTACAACCAAATGAAAGGCAGGCAGATGCAGGCATATTTTGTAGACAATGATATCAGCAGGATCGATGTGGATGGTAATGGTGAGATCCTGTATTTTGCACTGGAGAAGGGAGACTCTGTGCTCATGGGCATGAATAAGATCTTTTGTGCAAGAATGAAGATCTATTTTAAGGAAAGGGATATCTCAAACTTCCGGGTCTATAATAACCCGGAGGCGCAGCTGATCCCTCCGCACGAGCTTACCCCGGAGGTGCAACAGCTCGATAACTTTGCCTGGCGAATCGAAGAGCGACCGGAGCTTTTTGATGTAGCGCCATACCTGGATCCAAACTATGACCCTGTAGCCGCAGCTGCCAGGGAGGACTCTTTAAGGGCTCTTGATGTTAAAAAAGACTCTATTGAATCCAAAACACCTGTAGATAAAGCTGACCTGAAAAAACAACTTAATAATAAACGAGCAGGACAGGAATTAAACAGAGGAGACAGGCGTCCGGTCCTGGATACCGGACGGCCTCCAATAAAGAAAGATGACAATTCACCTAAAATGAAACCCAATGCGACACTAAAAAGCGGCCGGGACGAGTTATAAACACAGTGTCTGAATATTAAATCTTAAAACATTAAGTTTGCGACCAATTTTGGCATATGAATAGAAAGATTGTAAGAAATATCACCTTTATAATAATTGCTGTAACAGTGGCTTCCTGTTCGAAGTTTAGAAAAATACAGAAGAGCAGCGATTGGAAAGTGAAGTACGAAGCTGCCCTGGATTATTATGAAAAAAAGGACTACTACAAAGCCAATGTCCTTTTGGAAGAGATACTACCGATCATCCGTGGTACTGAAGAGGCTGAGAAGGCAAACTTCATCTATGCCTACTCTTATTATTATCAAAAGCAGTATATTCTTAGTGCTCACTACTTCAAGCTTTTTACGGATGTGTACGGTAGAAGTGAATATGTAGAGGAAGCTGCTTACATGCATGCAAACTCTCTTTACAATCAATCCCCTCAACCGAGCCTGGATCAAACCAGTACCTATGAAGCTATAGCAGCACTACAAAACTTCCTCAACAAATATCCTTACTCAAAGTATGCGGAAAAGGCTGATGAGCAGATTGATGAGTTACAGGTAAAACTTGAAACCAAAGCTTACGAGAACGCCAAACTTTATTATCAGCTGAGAAGATACAAAGCCTCGCTGGTTGCTTTTGAAAACTTTCAGTATGACTTCCCGGACTCCAAATACAACGAAGAGATTGCTTACCTGGCTATAGAGACTTCCTACGACCTGGCTGAAGTCAGCATCCGAAGCAAGCAGGAAGAACGATATAGAAACACAGTCGATCTTTATGAAAAATTTGTAGATAAGTATCCAAATAGTAAATATCTTAAGGATGCTGAGAAGATTTATAAGGATTGCATCGAACAATTGACTATCTTTGCCGATCAAAATAATCAGAATCAATAAAAGGACATGGCTACAAACGCATCTTTAGTTACCAGAGATAACGAAAAAATAGCTGCACTAAGTGGAAATATCTACGAATCTATCGTAGTAATTGGAAAAAGAGCGCGACAAATTTCTTCCCAGCAAAAAGAGGAGTTGAACTCTAAGCTTGCTGAGTTTGCTTCTTCTGTAGATAACCTGGAAGAAATCTTTGAAAACAGAGAACAAATTGAAATCTCTAAGTTCTACGAAAGAATGCCAAAGCCGTCTACAGTTGCGGTAGAGGAATTCCTGGAAGGAAAAGTTTCATTCAGAACACTGGATTCAGAAGAAGAGTTATAAATTTACCCCAGCAATGCTGGACGGAAAAAAAATTTTAGTAGCGGTTTGTGGTTCAATAGCAGCCTATAAAACCGCTTTTTTTGTGCGCTTACTTGTGAAAGCAGGAGCTGAAGTGAAAGTTCTCATGACAGAAAGCGCTAAGGATTTTATTACTCCCCTCACCCTTTCCACACTCTCTAAGAATCCGGTTTTATCTTCTTTCACCAAAGGAGAAACGGGGGAATGGAATAACCACGTAGATCTGGGCCTTTGGGCTGACCTGATGATCTTTGCTCCATTAAGTGCCAATACTCTGTCCAAACTGGCAAACGGAGCTTGTGATAATCTGGTCACGGCAACTTACCTTTCAGCCAGATGCCCGGTGATGCTTTGTCCGGCTATGGACCTGGACATGTACCAACACCCGGCTACTAAGGCAAATCTCTCCAGGGTAAAGTCCTTCGGGAATGTCATCATAGATGCAGAAGAAGGTGAGCTGGCAAGTGGACTGAGCGGCATTGGCCGGATGGCTGAACCCGAAACGATCCTCAAAAGAATTGAAGAATATATTGCTTCCTCTGAAAGCTTCAAAGGAAAAAAAGTGATGATCACGTCAGGGCCTACTCAGGAGGCCATAGACCCGGTTCGGTTTATAGGAAACCACTCCACGGGTAAAATGGGAGCTTCCATAGCCTATGAATTAGCTAAAAGGGGAGCTGAGGTTGTTTTTATTTCAGGACCGGTTGGTCACTACCCCCATCACCCTAAAATAGAGGTTACCAAGGTGAGTTCTGCAGACCAAATGTATGAAGCAGCACAAAAAGCTTTTCCAAAAACAGACATAGCAATATTCACAGCCGCAGTAGCGGACTATAAGCCTGGTGAAGTGGCCCGGTCCAAGATCAAGAAAAAAGAAGAAAATCTTGGTATAACTTTAGTCCCCAACCCGGATATAGCAAAAGAACTGGGGGCTAAAAAGAAGAAACAATTTACCGTAGGTTTTGCGTTAGAAACTGATGAAGAAGAAATAAATGCAGTCAAAAAACTGGAAAGCAAAAACCTGGACATGATCGTGTTAAATTCTTTAAATCACAAAGGTGCAGGCTTTGCTCACGACACAAACCAGATTTCTATTTTTGACCAGCATAATAATGTGAGACATTTTGAGTTAAAAAGTAAAGCCGAGGTGGCTAAAGACCTGGCTGATATGATTGAAAAAGCACTCAATGGTTAGAATTTTAATCGTACTTTTCCTGATATTTCCGTTTATCAGCTCCAGTCAGGAGCTAAACTGCAGAGTCGTGGTAAATGCCCAGAGAATTCAGGCTACTGAACGACAGATCTTCTCCGATATGGAAATCGCGTTCTCCCAGTTTCTCAACAACCGCAGTTGGACAGACGATGAGTATAAACCAGAAGAGAAGATCAACTGCAATATCATCCTTACCATGGACCCCACTGAATCGCAACCAAGCGCCGGACGCTGGGGAGCTTCCGTTCAGATCCTGTCTTCCAGACCTGTTTATAACTCTTCGTACGAAACGGTTCTTTTCAACTTCGCCGATAGAGACTGGCAGTTTGAATACGTACAGTCACAGCCCTTACAGTTTAATGAAAACTCATTTACTAACAACATCACCTCCCTCCTGGCCTATTATGCCTATACCATTATAGGCCTGGATTATGATTCCTTTAGTGAGCTGGGCGGTACTCGTCATTTTCAAATTGCCAATCAGATCGTTTCGAATGCGCAGAACTCCAACTATCCCGGCTGGTCACAATTTAACAGCGTAAGAAACCGGTACTGGCTGAATGAAAACCTTCTGAGCAGCAACTTTGAACCGCTGAGAAAAACCCTCTACGCTTACCACATAAAAGGTCTGGATACCTTCATAGAAGACCCGGAAACGTCAAGAGATAATATATTGAATGGGTTGAAAGCCATACAACAGGTAAACCGAAGCAGACCACGATCTATCCTTACAATCAGTTTCCTGGACGCAAAAGCCGAAGAACTGGCGCAGATATTCAAAGAAGGAACCCCCTCACAGAAAAAGGAATCATTCGACATTCTTTCAAAGCTGGACCCCAGTAAAACCGACACCTTCAATAAAATCATGGAATAAATGGCGAAGCGGCAGGTAAAGGTCTCTAAAGATGACCTGGGCAAGTACATGGTTTCGGGTGAGTTGCTAAATTTTATTATGAAAAATGATTCGGTTTTTCTGGCAAAGGCCCTTTCTGTAGAATCAGCTTCAGTCAAAATAAAAAATACTAAAGGTCATGTGTTACATTTGCCTCTGGACCAGATCGAGGATGTCTGGGCTGAAGAAAAGGTTGCGCAATAACTCATGATCAAATCCCTTTCGATTAAGAATTATGCACTGATCCAGCGTCTGGAAATGACACCATCTCCTAACCTGAATATTATCACGGGAGAAACAGGTGCCGGGAAGTCCATCATGCTTGGAGCTGTCGGTTTATTACTTGGCAACCGTGCTGATACCAAAGCATTGTTTTCTGAGGATGAAAAGTGCGTGGTAGAAGGTGTTTTTGATATTGGTCAATATCAGGTTAAGTCTTTCTTCAATAAGGAAGAACTTGATTATGAAGTGGAATGTATCATCCGCAGAGAGATCAGTCCTTCAGGAAAATCCAGGGCATTTGTAAACGATACTCCGGTTACACTGGATGTGCTGAAAACACTGGGAAGCCACCTGATGGATGTTCACTCTCAACATGAATCGCTTCACCTCGGAAACAATCAATACCAGCTGGAAATTCTCGATATCTATGCAGGGGCGGGGAAATTGCTGAATGAATACCAGGGTATTTACACTACCTTCAAAAAGCTTGAAAAAAAATACAGCGAGCTGGTACGGACCGCACAGGAAAGTGCTAAAGAGACGGATTATCAGCAGTTTCTCTTCAATGAACTGGAGGAAGCCAAACTACAGGCAGGTGAGCTGGAAGAGCTGGAAGAAGAACTGGAAGTACTGGAAAATGCCGAAGAGATCAAGCTTAACCTTGGACACCTAAATCAACTTCTGGACGAATCAGAGTTTTCCCTGATCAATCAAATGAAGGAAGCGCTTCCCCTGCTTTCTTCCATTAAGAAGTTTTCCAAAAAGCTGGATAACCTCTACGAACGGATCAACAGCACCAGCATTGAACTTTCAGATATTGCAAATGAAATAGCCCGGGAGCAAGAGCAGGTAGAATTAGACCCTGAGAGGCTTCAGGTTGTCAAAGAGCGAATTGATTTACTATTCAGACTGCAACAAAAACATCAGGTAAACAGCGTAGAAGAACTCATCGAAATCAGAGAAGATCTTTCCAAAAAGCTGGAAAAGATATTGAACATTGACACTGAAATACAGGACGCAGAGAAGGCTTTAAAAGAACAGGAAAAGAAGCTGCAGGCCATTGGTCAGCAGCTTTCCGAAGAACGCAAAAAACATGCTCCGCTTTTTGCTCAGGAAATTGCCAACCTCATTCACAAACTGGGCATAGAAAATGGAGTGGTGGAGATAAACATTTCTGAGACTGAACCTGGCTCAAATGGTCTGGACCTTGTAGAAATGCTGTTTTCCGCAAACAAAGGAGTAGCTCCAAGAGAGCTTAAAAGCGTTGCCTCCGGGGGTGAATTTTCCAGGCTGATCTTTGCGGTCAAGTACCTGATAGCAGATAAAACCGCATTGCCCACGATCATATTTGATGAGATCGATACGGGAGTATCTGGCGAGATTGCCCTCCAGATGGTAAGCATGATGAAACAAATGGCGCAAAATCATCAGGTGATCTCTATCAGCCATCTCCCGCAATTTGCCGCCAAGGGGGATACCCATTATTACGTATACAAAGACCACTCTGCAGCCAAGTCTGTAAGTAAGATCAAAAAGCTGGAAGAAGATGAACGCATTATGGCAATTGCTCAAATGATCGGCGGTGAAAAGCCTGGAGAAAGTGCCATTGAGAGCGCTAAAGAGCTGCTCCAACTTTCCATTTAGGTTAAAAATTGTAAAAATAGGCCAGGTTTCTTTCCCTCTTAACCTTATTTAACATACCATTGTATTTAACTTTGATTCAAATTTATAACCTTGGCGTAAAACCAAAGTTATCAGCAATGAAAAATTACTTCAAAGTAATCGCAGCTAATCTCTTCATCTTTTTGATCATCACCAGTCAAACAGACTTGAAGGGTCAATTACAACTGTCGGTTGGTAATATTAAATGGCAGGGCAATAGTAAATATTCCGATGAAGAATTAACGGATCGTTTCCAGCTAAAAAAGGGTGACCTCTTTAGCCAAAAGAAACTAAATGAGGCATTAAGGTGGCATCCCGAAAACACTCAAAACGACATCTCATCTTTATATATGGATAACGGTTATCTTTTCTTCAGTATAACACCTGAACAAACAGAAGAAAATGGAAAAGTAAATATCACACTACAGGTTTACGAAGGCCCCCAGGTTATAGTAAAAAATATACTTTTCAAAGGCAATCAAAAGTTATCAGACCAGGAGTTAATGGTATATGTTGATCTTAAAAGCGGAGATTTATTTAACCGCTCCAGATTACTGTCTTCTCAACAAAAATTGGTCAATTCAGGTTTTTTCGCTCCGGATAAAGTAATCCCTCGACCCATACCAAATGAGACCAAAAGTGAAGTAGATGTAGTATTTGACCTGGAAGAACTTTAAACCAACACTAAGCCTGAAAAAGTAAATCGACTCTCCGAGTCGATAAATTGATGCTCTGCAAAATTCTTATTTACTATCGACTCGGAGAGTCGATTTACTATTATGAAAGTATTCTACCGCAAAAACCTTCCACACCTGCAACCAAAAGGAGGAACATTTTTCGTGACTTACCTGCTAAAAGGAGCAATGCCAAAGACTCTGATCAAGAAAATGAAAGAAGAGCACGAAAATGCAATCGCGAAACTGGAAAGCCAATCAGAGAAGGAAAATGCAGCACTGGAATATTTCCGAAAGTTTGATGAAGAATTAGGCAAAGCAAATGGAGCAAACCATCTGAAAAATGAAAAACTCGCTCAAATAGTAGCAGATGCCTGGCACTTCTTTGATAATATCAAGTATGAGTTAATTGCATATACCATCATATCAAACCATGTTCATGTGCTTATTACACCTTTTGAAAAGGACAAAAAAGGAACGGAAATATCACTTTTCAGGATCATGGAATCTCAGAAAAAATTTTCAGGCAGAGAATGTAACAAAATCCTTGACCGGACCGGAAATCCGTTTTGGCAAAATGAATCATATGATCGGCTGGTTAGAGACAGAGAAGAGCTAACCAGAACAATCGAGTACATTTTGGATAATCCCATAAAAGCAGGGTTATGTGCTAACAGGTCAGATTGGAAATGGAACTACATAAAACCGGATTATAACGAATTTATGTAACTCGAATCTCCGAGTCGAGGCCCGAAAGGATAACATATCAACTCTATATTTGATGTATAACATAGTCCGACCCTGAGTCAAGGGAGGAACTATTTAAATGTATTCGACTCAGGAGAGTCGAATTACAGTCACTTTACTATTTTTACTCAAAATTTTAAAAAAAACACAAAATGGCCAATAACTTACTCAAAGGAAAACGAGGAATTATATCAGGAGCACTGGATGAAAACTCTATCGCATGGCATGTAGCTCAGAGGGCGCATGAGGAAGGTGCTACTTTCACATTGACAAACGCCCCAATCGCAATGCGAATGGGTAAGATTAATGAACTTGGAGAAAAAACAGGAAGCGAGATCATTCCGGCTGATGCTACTTCAGTTGAAGACCTGGAGAATCTTTTCTCTAAATCTCAGGAAATCCTTGGAGGAAAAATTGATTTTGTGCTGCACTCTATAGGCATGTCCCCTAACGTGAGAAAGGGCAAATCTTACGGAGAGCTAAACTACGACTGGTATCAAAAATCGCTTGACATATCTGCACTGTCATTTCACAAAATGATGGCCGTAGCAGAAAAGCTCGATGCATTAAATGAATGGGGCTCTGTTGTTGGGCTGTCTTACATTGCTGCTCAAAGAACCTTCCCTTTCTATACGGACATGGCTGATGCCAAGGCAGTTCTGGAGTCTATTGCCAGGGGTTATGGCTATCGGCTTGGAAAAGCGAAAAAAGTACGTGTGAACACCATTTCCCAATCTCCCACAAAAACAACGGCTGGAGCGGGTATCGGCGGCTTTGACAGCTTCTTTGATTTTGCAGATAAGATGTCGCCCCTTGGAAATGCCATGGCAGCAGATTGTGCTAACTATTGCATCTTCCTGTTTTCTGACCTGAGTAAAATGATTACCATGCAGAACCTATATCACGATGGTGGTTACTCCATGACCGGAATTTCAGAGGAGATTATTGAACAGATGGGTAAATAATTAATAAATTAAGAATTGATAATGGAAAATTGAGAATCAGGAATGGGGAATACCTTATTTAAAAGTTCTCAATTTTCCATTTTTAATTCTCAATTCTTAACTCTCAATTTTCCATTTTTAATTCTCCCATGCTCTCCTTCCCCAACGCCAAGATCAATCTGGGCTTAAATATCATCTCCAGACGCCCGGACGGATACCACAACCTGGAAAGCTGCTTTTATCCCATTCCATGGACTGACATTCTTGAAATCACGAAAGATGAAACCTTCTCCTTTGTTTCAACCGGATTAGATATCCCGGGTGATACCGGGTCAAACCTTTGTGTAAAATCTTATCAACTTATCGCTGAGAAATACAACATCTCCCCGGTTCACATCCACCTGCACAAAGTAATCCCCATGGGAGCTGGCCTGGGCGGAGGGTCGTCAGATGGTGCATTTACCATCAAAATGCTCAATGATCTTTTTGATCTGAAATTAAAACAGGAAACAATGAAAGAGCTGGCAGCTCTCCTGGGAAGCGATTGCCCGTTCTTCATTGAAAACAAACCGGTTTTTGCCACAGGAACCGGCACATCCCTCCAGTCAGTAAACTGCAGCCTATCCGGAAAGTATATAGCTCTAAAGCATCCCCATATTCATATTGGCACCGGAGAAGCCTACGGCAATATTGTCCCGAGAAAACCTCAAATTTCAGTTCCTGAAATATTAAATAACCCAATAACTACCTGGAAAGACCAACTAATTAATGACTTTGAAGCATCGATTTTCCCTGCTCATCCCGAAATCAAATCGCTTAAAGACAAACTTTACCAGGCTGGGGCCATTTATGCTTCTATGACCGGTTCAGGTTCCGCCGTTTATGGTATTTTTGAGCGTAAACCCAACCTACCGGAGTTTCATATTCTGAAACTATAGATCAGCCTTAGTCAACCGACCAGCAATGCAGTGTAGCCGGGATAAAAGAAAAGCACGTATAATAAATTTAATTACAGCATTAACGCTGATCCTGAGCTTTCTCTCAAGCGACACATTATTGGCAAGCGATACGCTTAGTCTGAATGATAAATCCAGGATCTATACATTAAATCAACACCTGGACGTATTCCACACTCCGGATACTTTAGAAGGGATAGCAGCATGGGAAGCAATCCTAAAAGGTGATATGGAAAGGTCCGGGGAGAAAGCCAACCCCGGCATGAGCCACCCCCTGGACTCTTACTGGCTGGTGTTTTCGCTGAGCAGCCCCAATCCAGGAACCTACTACCTGGAAATAGATTACCCGCAAATCGATCGAATCAGGTTCTACGCAGTAAATGAACAGGTTAGGGAGCTACAAAATACCGGTGATCAGTTTACATTTTCACAGCGCCCTGTTAAAGCAAGAAATTTTATACTCCCAGTACAACTGGAAGAAGACACACCACAAACATTTCTTTTGAATATTGACAAGCGAAAATCTGCGGTGAGATTCCCCATTCAGGTTTATCATCAGGATATTTTCATCCCAAAGCAGTTTAACGAAAACTTGTTTTACAGCTTCTATTTTGGGTTTATCTTACTAGTCATTATTGCTTCCCTGTTGCTGGGGATTCTGGTAAATCAGCGGGTTTTCGTGGCCTATAGCCTATACCTCACAGCTTTTTGGCTATGGCTCTTTTCAAGGCTTGGCTATACTTACCAGTTTTTGACTTTTGACTTCCCTGAAATCAACCGCCACTTTCTTCCTGTTTGTACACAGTTAGCAGTAATGACCCTTATCTTTTACATTCAGACCTTCTTTGATACCAGGTCATACCTGAGAAGCTTCCATAGAGTGATGAACGGAGTTCTTATTTTCTTTACGGCAGGATTTATAGTCTGGGCGCTATTTCCTGACTGGTTTATCAATATTGCACCAAAACTTTTTGTCGTTCGATACGCACTAACTGCCCTGGTGATCATTTTTGCCATTACTGCGGCTATCAGGTATCGCAAGATCGACACCTTCCGGTCAAATATGTTCTTACTGGCCTATTCGTTCTTCTTTCTGGCCATATTTAGTAAGATCTTTGCTGAGTTTGGGTTTGTAAATGAGTCACTATTCAGCGTTGACCCGATCTTTCCGGGCTTTTTCATTGAGGTTCTGTTTCTAACGGTCACTATGGCCGTTATTCTCAAAAAAATGCTAAGCCAACGGACTAAACTGCAGGCTGAAAACGAAGAGCTTCTGGAAGCTATCGAGATCCATACAGCCAAAGAAAAGATCCAGAAAACCGGTTATATCACTTTAAAGAGCAAAGCAGTAATACCTGTAAACCGGCTGATGTATATTAAAGCAGATGATCATTATTTGGAATTTTATTTTGATGGCGACAAGACGAAAGAAATTGACCGCAACACACTCAGCAAAATCAGCAGTGAATTGCCTGACCAGTTCGCAAGGATTCATCGGTCCACAATTGTCAACCTGGAGTACGTAAAATCTACTTACTCAGATAAGGTTATCCTGAAGGACGAAACACCCCTCCCCCTTTCCAGAAAATACAAACAGCAGCTCCTGGATTCATTAGTGAGCTAACCCCACTGTCATTCACGGCTAGCAACCTGTCATTCACGACATTTATTTGATTCCCTCAATTTAAAGGCCCTTAATTAGGGGCATCGAAACACAATACAAACACATCAGGGAGACACTATCGCCACGCGAATTTCAGGTCGTCAGACTATTAGTCTCCGGTATTAAAAGAGATGAAATCGCTCGGCAGCTTGGCATTACCAAACTGACTTATGATGGCTACAGAAAAAATATCCGTCTAAAGCTAAACATCAAAAACCAGGCGGACTGGGCAAAGATCATCTACGTGGTAACAAGTCATGAAGAGAAGGGGAATCAACCATGAAAACAAAGTTTAAGCTAATCATCAAAATCTGTGGAATACTGGTATTGCTTGGTTTTTTAAGTGCATTTGAGTTTGCAGGCCGGCAACCTGAGCACCCAGGTAATTTACCCCCTGTCCCTATCAGACCTATTCCACAGGATTTCATTCCTTTAGAGTTTACCCCTAACCCACATTTACAAAGCATTAAAGCTGAAGTGTTTGGTTATGATTCAGGGGACATGGATGGATTCTCCAGGTAGTTAGAACTACCCTCAGGAGTAGAAAGCCGCTCCACCTGATCCTTTCTGATGTAAAAAGAAATGTATATGATACTTACACCAGTTGCTATGCCTGCAACAATGGTCGACCAGCTGGTCCAATGTGCTAATCCCGTATCGTGCAATATCATCACAAAGGAGGAACCCATAAACAATAACCTGAAGATCTCCAGCTTCAATGCCCACCTTCTGGCCTGAAGCAATCCTCCCCAGCTAATAATCATCATAAATATGCCAACCGACATAATGATCCTGTCCTGGTAGCTTAATGGCAAAGAAAGATTGATGGCAAACACCATAAATATCAAGCCAAGTCCTATCTGAGCAATAATGTAGGGTTTGATATTCTTAAACTGATCACTCCTGTATTTTACCTGTTCTGCCCTGGTATAGCCTATTCTCTTAGGTTTGTTTTCCCTCAGCCCCCTGGGCCTCCAGCCAAGAGGCATAAACCATAGCCTGATCTTATCCCACCAGTAAGGCGCTGCCACAGCATCACTCCATAGTTGTTTCCAATACTGGAAATTGACGAAAATAGGATCCCATGTCCGTGGTGGATGGGTAACTCCATAACAGATCTCCTCTTCTTCAGGCTCAAACGTTCCAAATATCTTATCCCAGATAATGAGAAACTCCGAGAAATTTTTATCCAGGTATTGCGGGTTTACACCATGATGAACCCTGTGATGTGAGGGTGTAACAAAATATTTTTCAAACCAACCCAACCGTTTAATAACCTGGGTGTGATGCCAGTATGCCAGCAGCAAGTGAACGGCCGCCACCGCATAGACCATTTCAGGTGAGAAACCAATCAGGACCAAAATCCAATCGAAAAATAAAAACTGAAACAGTCGCTGAGTAAAGCTTGCCCGGATACCCACGGAAAGGTTTAATTCCTCTGACGAATGGTGTGGCATGTGAGCTGCCCAAAACACATTGATGGTATGGCCTAGCCGGTGAAACCAGTAAAAAATGAAATCCTGCAACAGGAGAAGGAGCAACAAAAAGTACCATGTGGGAGGAATCTGCCACGGAGCAAACTGATACAGCCACCCATACCACTTAAATACAAAAAAGGCTACAGCCAGATTTACACATTGATTTCCAATGCCGGTAGCCAGATTAGTTACAGTATCCTGAAAAGGGTACAAACCCTTCTTTGCTCTTACACTGTAAATGATCTCAGCCACCAGCAGAATAAGTACTATCGGTGTTATGAACGTATAAACATTCATAGGCTACGGGTGTAACCTACTTAAACGTCATTTTGTGAAGAACGGTTCCGAACCTGGAGGATTTAGGCTAATTTGACAGCCGTACCGCTAGCGCTAACCATCAGCATGCCTCCGTCTCTGCCCATATTTTCATAATCCAGATCTATTCCCACCACGGCATCTGCACCCAGCTTTCTGGCATTCTCCTCCATCTCAGTAAGTGCAATATCCTTAGCCTCCCGAAGGGATCGCTCATAGGCTCCGGATCGCCCTCCTATTACATCCGTAATGCTGGCAAAAAGATCTTTAAAAATATTAGCGCCGATAATTGCTTCTCCGGTCACTATCCCCAGATACTGAGTGATCTGTTTTCCTTCTACAGTGTGTGTGGTAGTTGTTGTCATGTGGTTTTTATTGAAATGATAAAATGGTTATTAATAAACCTTCTGAAAAAGGCACTTAAAAATATTCGTATTTGAGCTCAAAAAGTTGTTAATTCATCTGAGTATATCCGTATCCAGGGCTTTCCGTCTCATTCTTCGGTTGATAATCGGATAAAGAAGCACTGATCCCAATATGAGTGATGTTCCCAGGTAAAACCCTGGCGTCATCTTTTCTCTTTCCGGAAAAAAGATCAGCGCCATAATGATCCCGTAGACCGGCTCCAGGTTTACAGTAAGGTTTACAGAAAAAGCCGACAGGCGCTTCATCAACTCCACCGAATAAGAATAAGCATAGACAGTGCAAACCAGGCCCAGCAATACAAGGTATCCCCAGTCAGACCAACCTGGCGAAAGGTCCAGGTGATTTACCCCATCCATCTGAAGGTACAGTGGGAAAAATAATGCAATACTCAGAGTAGCGCCGACCATCTCATAGTAAGTGATCACAAAAGGATCTTCCCGTTTAGAGAGCTTTCCGTTGATCACTGTAAACAAAGCAGAAATAAACGCAGACAGGATGGCCAGAGACAATCCCAGAAAATAATCAAACTCTACATTAAAGATCACCACTATGCCAATAAAAGCGATAATGCTAAGTACAACTTCAAACCCCTTGATCTTACTTTTATTCGCAATCGGCTCCAGGAGGCTGGTCCACAAAGAACAAGTGGCCATACCTGCCAGACAAACGGAAACGTTAGACACCCTGGCTGAGAGGAAAAACAAAACCCAGTGAGCAGCTATCAAACTACCGGTTCCCAATGTTAAGAGGTAATCGCTTCCTCTAAAAAACCGAAAGGATTTGCGCCTGATGAGGATAAGTGCCAGCAGGCCCAGTGAAGCAATAAGCACCCTGAAAAATACCATCTCGACAGATGGCAAATCTATAAGGACCCCCAGAATAGCTGTAAACCCCCAGATCAATACAATGAAATGCAGAAAGGCAAAATCCTTATTTTCTTGCGTCATCGTGGTACGGTATTGTACATAATCACTCCAACAATTGAAAAGACAATGTTGGGTATCCATACCGCAAAAATAGGATTAAGTGTACCGGCTTCCGCAATGGACTTTGCCAGGATAAAGAAGATGATAAAAATAAAGGCAATCAAAAACCCCAGAGCTATCTGAAAACCGGTGCCTCTGCGGGATTTTTTGGCTGAAACAATGAGACCTATAAAGCAAAGTATAATGACCGTAAAAGGTGACATAAAACGAACATACTTTTCTATAAGGTAGATCTGCACATCGTCCGCCCCCCTGCTACGTTGTAGTTCTATATAGTCATTTAACTCCGGGAGTGTCAGGGTTTCCTGCAGCCGTTCTTTGTTTTGGAAATCAGATGGCGACAGGTTCAGCAAAGTATCTATATCCTGTGTTGGTCCTCCGGATGTAATCTGCTCACCATCCGGAAGTAACAGACGTCTTTGCCAGCTTTTCAGACTCCATTTATTGGTAGCGGTATCCCAGTGGATTCGCTTTGCAGTGATCTTGTCTTTCAGCTCCTGACCCATTATCCGCTCCAGAGTTACCGTATACCCAATGTCTCGCTGGTTGTTATACCTGTCAATATAGATGTACGCATCATCATCGATCTTAAGGTGTATGTTTCTGTCACTGTAGTAAAAAGGCTTTTTCAGATTCTCTAACTCAAAAGCTATTCTGAATTTATTAGAATCAGGAATGATATAGTTCATAAACAGAAAGCTCATGGCTGCAATGAGCGTTGCGCCTATAAAGTAAGGAACCATCATTCTGCGAAAGCTAACGCCGGAAGCCAAAATAGCTATGATCTCTGTTTTTGCCGCCATCTTGGCGGTTACAAAAACGGTGGCAATAAACGCAGTTATCGGAGTTAACAGCGTAATAATAAATGGGATAAAAGTCAGATAGTACTTTAATATGAGTCGCCCAGGGACATCATTTTGAATGAAATCATCGTTCTTTTCTGTGAAATCAATCACACAGATGATCAGCACCAGCAGCAAAACCACAAAAACGAAAGTGGTCAGGATCTTTTTCAGTATGTACCAATCTATCTTTTTCAAAGTCGCTGAGACACTTTTTTAACCATCTTATTTTTCCAAGCAGCAAAGGTACCCGCTTTTATTTGTTCCCGTGCTTCTCTGACTAACCATAGATAAAACGTAAGGTTATGAATGCTGCTGATCTGAGCGCCTAATATTTCTTTGCTCATAATCAGATGCCTGAGATAAGCCCTGGAATAAAAGGCACTAACATACCCTCCTATCTCCGGATTAATGGGGCTATAATCATTCTTCCATTTCTCATTTTTAATATTCACAATACCCTCGGAAGTGAACAACATCCCATTTCGGGCATTTCGAGTAGGCATCACACAGTCAAACATGTCTATTCCCAACGCAATACACTCCAGAATATTTTCAGGAGTACCTACTCCCATCAGGTAACGAGGCTTGTCTTTTGGCAAAATGTGGCATACCAGATCGGTCATGGCGTACATATCCTCATGAGGCTCTCCTACTGAAAGTCCCCCGATGGCATTTCCCTCTCGCTCCTGCCTCGCAATATATTCTGCAGACTGTTTTCTCAGGTCAGGATAAGTACTACCCTGAACAATCGGAAAGAGTGCCTGCTGATAACCGTAAACAGGCTCCGTCTTATCAAAATGATCAATACAACGCTTCAGCCATCTATGGGTCATATGCATGGAATCCCCGGCATACTTTTTATCGCAAGGGTATGGCGTACACTCATCGAAAGCCATGATAATGTCTGCCCCGATCACCCGCTGAATATCCATCACATTCTCCGGGGTGAAGTCGTGTTTTGAGCCATCAATATGTGACTTGAAGTTTACACCCTTCTCAGTGATCTTCCGGTTATCTCCGAGAGAATACACCTGGTAACCCCCGCTATCCGTTAGAATAGGTCGGTCCCAGCCATTAAACTTATGCAGGCCTCCTGCTTCTTTGATGATTTCCAGTCCTGGCCTCAAATAAAGATGATAAGTATTACCAAGAATGATTTCTGCCTGCACATCTTCTTTTAGCTCGCGTTGATGAACAGCCTTAACCGTACCGGCTGTGCCCACCGGCATGAATATGGGTGTCTCAATATTGCCATGATCCGTTTCGACCCTTCCGGCCCTGGCATTCGAACCGGCATCTGTATGGGATAATGTAAATTTCATGAATGCCGCAAAAATAGTTGGGTAGCTATGAATCTCAACATCATGTGGCTTCTATCTTTGTAACAGAACCTAAAAAACCTTGATATACCTTTTCTTTGGCATTATTCTTATTCACGTGGTACTGCTCCTACCGGATGTGACCGCAATCCTCCTCCACTCTGAAAAAAAAGCAACTACCCGGCCATCAGGGTTTTCTGTGATCGTAGCAGCCCAAAATGAAGCCCACAATCTAAAAAAACTTATTCCACGACTTCTCGATCAGCAGTACCCGGACTTTGAGGTTATCATAGTGCTGGACCGGTGCACCGACCAAAGTGCAGCAATAGTCAGAAGTTTTCAGGAGCAAACCAGTATACTTAAGACACTGGAAATCAAAGAAAAGCCTGAATATTTTGATGGTAAAAAACATGCCCTGACAAAAGCCATAGGATCAGCCTCAAAAGACTGGTTGCTATTTACAGATGCCGACTGCCTGCCTGCTTCCTCTTACTGGATCTCTGTTTTTAATGGGCAGATAGATAAAAAGACAGAAATTATTCTCGGCATAGGTCCGTTAAGGTGGTATCCCGGACTACTCAATGCGCTTATCAGATACGAAACCTTCCAAACAGCACTTCAATATGTGAGCTCAGCACTTCATGGTTCCCCTTACATGGGTGTGGGAAGGAACTTAGCTTACAAAAAATCACTTTTTAATAAGGTGGGTGGATTTCAGGATTATAAGGGTTTAACCGGAGGTGATGACGACCTGTTTGTTCAAAAACATGCAAACTCCATAAATACAAAGGTTGTTTTAGCTAAAGAAAGTTTAACCTATTCAGCTCCTAAACGTACATTTAAAGAATATCTAACACAAAAAACCCGACATTTGTCAGTGGGCAAGTATTACAGGTCAAAACTCAAAAATGTACTCACCTTTAAGGCAGCCGTCCATGTATTGGTATGGTTGAGTTTTCTATATTTGGTCTTCAGTAATCCTACTGACCCACTTACAATCGGGGCATTTTGTGCGTTAGTGGTCGTAAAAGGATTAGTTTTTACCAAAACCGCCTCAAAAATGGGTACACTCTTTAGTTTACTTTGGTTTCCAGTTGTGGATTTTTTGTACGCGGTTTTTCTACCCCTGATAGGAATCCGGGCTGTATTTGTAAAAAATATTAGATGGAAGTAAACAGGCAATTTTCTGATAAGGCGCTAAAGGACTTTAAGCTCATTGATAAAGCTACGCTTGAAAATGATGAATCGGCATTTGCAGAGCTGATGAGCCGGTATAAAAAACCGGTATATCACATGATCCTGAAGATGGTGAGAAATGTGGATGATGCAGAGGATCTCACCATAGAAGCATTTGCCAAAGCATTCCGAAATCTTGCTCGTTTCAAAAAGGACTATACTTTTAGTACATGGCTCTTCCGAATTGCAACGAATAATGCCATCGATTTCATTCGAAAGAAAAAGCTGGAAACCTATAGTCTGAATACCTCCTTTACTGACGATAGCGGGGAGTCTGTAAATATCGATGTGGAGGACAGCAAGCTCACCCCTGATGAAGAAGCAATTAACACCCAAAAAATTGAGCTGGTAAGGATGTTTGTCACCAAACTGCCTGCGAAATACCAACGCCTCGTAAAGCTCCGGTATTTTGATGAGCTCTCTTATGAAGAAATAGCCAAGGAACTGGAAGCCCCTTTGGGTACTGTAAAAGCACAGCTACACCGGGCCCGGGAACTGATGTATGAACTGGTAAAAGACAAAAAGCGACACATTTAAATGATCAATACTCCGGCGCAGATAGTTTTTGATCACTTCCCGGAATTGTCCGCCGCTCAGAAGGCTCAGTTTGAAGCTTTGGGAGCACTCTATTCGGATTGGAATGAGAAGATCAACGTGATCTCAAGAAAGGATATTGACCAACTCTACATCCGGCACGTTCTGCACAGCCTTGCAATAGCCAGGTATGCTACTTTTGAAGCCGGAACCAAAATACTGGATGTAGGTACCGGTGGTGGATTTCCGGGTATACCTTTAGCTATTATGTTTCCTGATAGCCATTTTCTGCTGGTAGACAGCATTGGAAAAAAAATAAAGGTAGTTGAGGCCATTGCAGAGGCCATTGGACTTAAAAATGTCAGTTCCGAGCACGCCCGAGCAGAAAAGATCAAAGACAAATTTGATTTTGTGGTTTCACGAGCTGTAGCAAGGACAAAAACCATCTTTCAATGGACCAATAAGCTGCTGAAGAGAAATGACCACCCTACCCTTTCTAATGGATATCTGCTGTTAAAAGGCGGTGACCTGGATGAAGAACTGAAAGAGCTTGGAAGATCCCATAGCATAATGGACATCAGCAACTATTTCGATGATCCGTTCTTCGAAACTAAAAAGATCGTCTATATACCTGTGTAACCTGAGCAGGAGAATAATTCTCTATTGGCTACTTAATCCTATAAAAGTCTCTCAATTAAGCCCGGAGAAAAAACATCATCGTTTACATGATTGGTTCACCAACAATAAACTCCATAAAGTGTCATAAATTTGAGGATGACCTCTGAAGAATTTCGAAAGCACGCACATGAAGCTGTAGATTGGGTAGCTGATTACCTGGAAAATATTGAAAAGTATCCGGTAAAATCCCAGGTAAAACCCAGAGAAGTCTACAACCAGATCCCGAAACATGCCCCGGAACAAAGTGAACCCTTTGATCAACTAATGGAAGATCTGGATCATAAGATCACCCCTGGGATCACCCACTGGCAGCACCCGAATTTTCACGGGTACTTCCCGGCTAATTCAAGTTTTCCTTCCATCATCGCTGAAATTATAACTGCTGGTATCGGAGCTCAGTGCATGGTGTGGGAAACATCCCCGGCAGCAGCTGAGCTCGAAGAAAAGATGATGGAGTGGCTCAGAGAGATTATGGGTTTACCCGAAAGCTGGACTGGCGTGATCCAG
This sequence comes from Marinoscillum sp. HNIBRBA16962, assembly GCF_057801515.1. Taxonomy (NCBI): domain Bacteria; kingdom Pseudomonadati; phylum Bacteroidota; class Cytophagia; order Cytophagales; family Reichenbachiellaceae; genus Marinoscillum; species Marinoscillum sp. HNIBRBA16962. The sequence goes on from NZ_CM173603.1 coordinate 3,821,319, forward strand.
GACACAGCCTCCACAGCTACCCTCACCGCCATACTATCTGCAAGAGAAAAACTCACAGGATATTCAGTTAATAAAAAGGGATTACCCGATCAGAAACTCAGGGTATATTGTTCTTCGGAAACGCATTCTTCCATAGATAAAGCAGTAAAGATTGCCGGGATAGGAAGTGAGAATCTGGTCAAAGTATCGGTAGATAATAACCTGTCCATGATCCCTGATGCCCTGGAAGCAGCAATAAGCAAAGATTTAGAAAAAGGTCACCTTCCATGCTGTGTTATTACCACGCTGGGGACAACCGGAACCCTGGCATTTGACCCTGCATCAGCTATTGGAAATATCTGCCAAAAGTACGGCATCTGGCATCATATCGATGCAGCCTATGCTGGCAGTGCACTGGTACTCCCAGAGTTAAAATGGTTGAGACAGGGGCTGGAAACAGCTGACAGTTTCGTTTTCAACCCCCACAAGTGGCTCTTTACAAACTTTGATTGTTCCGCCTATTACGTAAGAGATCCTGAGGCACTGACAAAGACTTTTGAAATATTACCTGAGTACCTGAAAACGAAAACAAGAGGTCAGGTAAATGATTACAGAGATTGGGGCATTCCGCTCGGACGCAGGTTCAGAGCTTTAAAGTTATGGTTCGTACTGAGAACGTATGGTACCGAAGGGATCAGGAATGTTATCAGAAAACATATTGCATTTAGCAAGTGGCTGCAAAACACCATTGAGGATCATTCAAACTTTGAAATGGTCACTCCACCAAAACTTAATATGGTCGTTTTCAGATATACTTCTCCACGATTTTCAGCGGAAGAGTTAAATGCAAAAAATGAAAAGTTACTCAACAAAATTAATGATTCGGGAGAAGCCTTCATCACCCACACCAAGGTAAGTGGAAAGTATGCCTTACGCCTGGTAACCGGTCAGACCTATTTGGAACAAAAGCATGTAGAAAAAGTATGGGAGCTAATCTCAAAATCTGCGGAATAAAGAAATTTTTGATTAATTTAAACTTACTTATAGCTGTTTATCAACAAATCAATATTAAAATGAAGATCAACAAACTACTCCTAATCGTTTTGATATCGTTTTTCGGAACTACATTGGCTTATGCTGATCCCGGTGATGAAAAATTAACCAAAGAAAACATTCATTTAAAAAGTGAGGCTGAAATAGAAGCACGTATGGAAGTGCTGAAAAACCGAGTAGATGAAATCAGGTCCATGGATTTTATGTCCATGAGTCGTAGTGAAAGAAAGGAAGTGAGAAAGGAGCTGAAAGAGATCAAAAAAGAAATGGGCCTGGATGACAAGTTTACAATTTCTATAGGAGCTGCTATCATCATTATTTTACTACTGATCATTATTTTTTAGCCGATAAGAAACCTAATTTGAAGCGATCCTGGTAAATCCGGATCGCTTATTTTAGTTTTTATTTGATTTAACTAACAGATACTTCCTGACAGGAATGCAGGAAACCGCTAACAGCTTATGCCAGCTTAATATGACTATTGGTAGCTGTTGTTTCTTTTAACAGGCCAGAATTTTTTAGCTCTTCCTAATGCCTATCCGGGGCTTTTCCGGTTACTTAAACCAGTTAAAGGTAAAATTATGAGGTCTTTTTTATAATTTACCGGTCTGTTCCAAAACAGCCTCAATTCACATGACAGAAGTACTTACATAAGCTACATTTATCGAGCAAAACACGTAACTGAACTAAATAACTTCTAAAACCTGCCAGCCTTTTCAGATTTTTATAGTTGATAATATTTCAATCAGCAACTACTACGAAAAGAAATGTCTTTAACCAAGCTAGGCTTTTTTTTTATTATTAATATTTTCTGGGTATTGAGTTTTGACCTGGCCGGCCAAACTCCTGGACAAATTTTCCAGCAAGCCACTCCCACCGCAAATATTATGGATCCTAATGGTGACGGATTCACCTCAGAGGCCGGCACAGGGTTTTCCGCCGGGCAGGAAGATACCGAGTTTGATTTTGTGGCTATCCCCCAGCTGAGCACAGAGCCTACCGGAGATCCTGAAACTGGTGGTTCTTGCGGAAGTACCGAAGTAGTAGACGAGACTTCAGGAGGTGTCAGCAGCTTTGTTTATTTTATCGAAGACGACACTGCAGGTCCCGTGATGATCTACAGGATACGCCTTGCCGGTAATGCTACAGGAGCATTTGGATACTCCGTGTTAGTGGATACGGATGGAAAATTCGGCTTTACAGGAGCTTCATCTGACCCCAATGCGTTGTCAGGTAACCCAGGCTTTGAGTATGAGATCCGCTACAAAACAGGTGGTGGGAGCCCCGGTGTGTATGTCGAGGATGTGGATGGCAGTACCACAAACTCTACCATCAAATCCTACCCCGAAACCAACCAGACCCAACGATCCTATGCACGGTTTACCAACTGCGTGGGAGACACACCGGTTTTCTATGATTTTTACATTCCCATTACGGACCTGGGATTGTCCAGTTCCTCCTCTATCCGTCTTGCTGCAGCTACATCTTCACAGCCAACAAACTCAATCTTAAAAAACCCCTCGGATGTAGCCGGAGCAGATGATCAGAACTTCTTATATGGTGATGCCTCTCCAAGATATGATACAATCTACGTCAAACTCATCGAATTACAGGGTGAAGGTACAGTAGTGGGAAATCTCGGTGAAGGTGGGTGTTTTCAAAGCGGAACAAGCGAAACACCTGTCGTCCTGGAACCGATCTTTGATAGCAATACGCGAATAAACGGCTATGTGAATGAACCGGAAGGTGCCTTAATAACCGTATTTAAAAATGGAGACACGCTAAGCACCACTACTGCCGGTACGGATGGGCGTTGGTCCATTGCTTTTAGCCAGGGAGCCATCAGGCCCTATGATGAGATCACCGCCATAGCCCGGGACAGTTGTGAGTTTGCATCTGCTGAAAGTGCAAAAGTAAACGTGATCAATGACCTGGACTCAGACGATGATGGCATCCTGGATGCGACAGACGAAGGAAATGGGATAGACCCAGGTGCAGATGCAGATGGTGACGGTATAGCCAACTACCTGGATACGGACTTTCCGGGTTTTACAGACACCAGCCCCGCAGATGGGATCAATGATAATTTTGATCCTGATGGTGACGGGATCCCCAATCACCTGGACCCGGACTCGAATGGAGACGGAATCTATGACTACATTCAGGCAGGTGGTGACCCTGCCAATGATACCAACAATGATGGTGTCATTGACTCCATGGAAGACCACGATGGAGATGGTATACCTAACACCGTAGATGCTGACCATCCTGATAATAGCGGCTGCACCGATGTGGTCGCCGTAGGCGGAAGTTACCCGGATGGGATCTGTGATGCGTATCAACCTTCGACTATTGGTGGTGGTGGATCCGCTAACGATACCGACGGAGACGGGATCGCTGATGAATACGACCCGGATGCAGATGGAGATGGACTGGCCGGTGAAGTGGATACCGATGAAGGAGGCACGGCACTGTCCATAGATGACCCGGATGATGACGGGCTCCCCAACCACCTGGATGGAGACGCTGATGGAGATGGCATCCCTGATTCTGTAGAGTCCACATCCAATGACCAGGATGCTGATGGCTTGCCAGACTACCTGGATACCGATGCTGATGGAGACGGGATCCCTGATTACATAGAAGCACAGAGCACCAATACACCGGTAGCTCCTTCAGGTAACGATTCGGATGGGGATGGAATTGACGACAGTTTTGACCCGGATAATGGAGGTGTGGATCTAAGCAGTCCGGCAGATACAGATTCGGACGGAACGGAAGACTACCTGGATAGCGACTCTGATGAGGATGGGATAGATGACCTGATAGAGGGAAATGATGCTAACAAAGATGGAAATACCGACACCCCTCCTTCCGGCTCTGATGCGGATGGCGATGGACTGGATGACGTATTTGACGAAGACAGTGGCGGTACACTACCGGTACTACAAGATACAGATGGCGACGGTGTACCTGACTACCGGGATACTGATGACGATGGGGACGGTACACTTACTACCACAGAAGGTACCGGGTTTACGCAAGGGGGTAGTCCCGTACCGGATTATCTATACAACCCGGATGCAGATGGAGATGGTGTAATAGACTCGTCAGACCCTGATTCTGATAATGATGGCTTGCCCGATGCTGATGAGGACGGCGGTACCGGATATGACCCAACCAGCGATGAGGATGGGGATGGAATTTTGAATTACCTGGATCTGGATGATGCCAATTATGCTTTTGAGACGGATTCCAACGGAGATGGGATCGTGGATGCCTATGACTTTGATATGGACGGGATCCCAGACTTCAAAGACCTGGATTCAGATAATGATGGTCTGACAGACATTATTGAAGCTGGTGGAAGTGATGCTGATATGGATGGTCGCGCCGATGGCTCTGACACGGATGGCGACGGTTTGCCGGATGTATTTGATCCTGACAATGGAGGTACTGCACTGGTACCGCCTGATACTGATTCAGATGGTCTTTTGGATGCTTACGATATCGATTCTGACAATGACGGCATAGTGGATAACGTAGAAGCTCAAAGCTCATCCTCGTACATAGCTCCACTAAATAATGACGCAGACAATGACGGCATAGATGATGCGTATGATCCTGATAATGGTGGAACTTATCTCACTCCTGTAAATACCGATAGCGCCGGAGAGCCTGACTACCTGGACAGTGACTCAGATGATGATGGGGTCAACGATATCATTGAAGGTCATGATGGAAATATCGACGGAATAGGTGACTGGGATGACAATGGAAACGGCGTGGTTAATGGAGCTGAAGGGACCGGCGATACGGATGGTGATGGCCTCCTCGATGCCTTTGATTCTGATAACACCAGCTATAACTCCACCGCCTCCAATGCAGCCCTTCAGGATACGGATGGTGATGGTATCAAGGATTTTCAGGATACGGACGATGACGGTGATGGTACCGATACCGCCACAGAAGGTATAGGTTTCACCCAGGGCGGTGGAAGCGTTCCGGATTATTTGTACAACCCCGACTCAGATGGTGACGGGATAAACGATGAATTTGACCAGGACTCCGATAATGATGGCATCCCGGATATTGATGAGAATGGAGGAGTGATTGATGAGCAAGGAGCCGGTTCGGGAGAATCTCTTAGCCCCACGGGTGACCGTGACGGAGACGGGATATTAAACTATCTTGATCTTGGTGATAACAACTTCACTGCCACTGATTCTAATGGTGACGGGATTGTGGATGAATTTGATACGGACCTGGATGGAATCCCGGATTTCAGAGATCTTGATTCTGACAATGACGGAGTACTGGATATAATAGAAGCCGGAGGAACCGATGCTGATAATGATGGAAAAGTGGACGACCCCACTGATACCGATTCAGATGGTTTAGCGGATACCTTTGATACGGATAATGGTGGAACCCCACTGACCAACCCGGATACAGATGGTGATGGCATAGCAGATGCTTATGATCGGGACGCTGATAATGATGGCATCCCGGATATTACTGAAAACGGAGGTACTGACACTGACGGAAACGGCTATGCTGATACCACCACTGACGCTGATCGCAATGGTATCCCTGACATATTTGACGGAAGTCCACTAACGCTCATGGATAGTGATGGAGACGGGAATCCTAACAGCCAGGACCTGGACAGTGATGGCGATGGTATTGTTGATCTCATTGAGGCTGGTGGTACAGACAGTGATAATGATGGGGTGCTTGACGCATTTACAGATGCGGATGGTAATGGCTTCCACGACTCTATTGACCCGGACAACGGAGGAACTCCACTCAACCTGCCTGACACAGATAGTGATGGATTTCAGGACTTCAGGGATATCGATGCAGACAACGACGGCATCACTGATGATTATGAAGCGCAAACCTCCGCAGGGTATACGGCCCCTTCTGGCACAGATACAGACAATGATGGCATAGATGACAGCTATGATCCTGACAATGGCGGCACTGCTATTTTGCCTGTCAATACCGATGGAAAGGACTCAGCTGATTTTTTGGATAGTGACGCAGATAATGACGGCATCTCAGATGCTATAGAGGGAAATGATGCGGATGGAGATGGCGTCAGAGATACCACTCCTTTAGGCACTGATACCGATGGTGACGGGCTAGACGATGCTTTTGATACCGATAATGGCGGTACGCCTGTAGCCCGGCAAGACCTGGATACAGACCTGACCCCTGACTGGAGAGATACTGATGATGACGGGGATGGCATTCTCACCATAGATGAACCCCTTGACCTCAACCCGCAAAACGGAGTAAAAGACTACCTGGAAAACAATGTAGGATCATGCGGCCTTCAGTTTATTACGACTGATTTTGCGGGAAACGCTGATGGTATTTTCTCCAATACCGGGGTGGTCAACCAAAACAACGCGCTGGGCTCAGCAGACGATACCCCTGCGGTGTTTGATGATATCGGGGATATTTTGATCGTGGATCTGACTGACGAGATTCCTCAAAATCAATCTGTAACAGTACGGTTTGCCAGCAGTAAAAACAAAAATGTAACTGCCGAGATATCCTCCTCCCTTACCTCCACCGGTTTTGGAGATACCCAAAGCTTTTCTGCGGCAAACAGCACCTATGCTTCTCAAGCCTATACGGTCAATACCTCCGGCGGAATCAGATACCTGCGGATCGAGTTTACTGCTGAAAGTAGTGGGGCCGATTTTCACCTGGATGGTTTCTCCTACTCCTTCACGCAGTGTGATCCTGACTGGGACAATGATGGAGTAGCTGATACGGATGATAATGATGATGATAACGACGGACTACCGGATGACGTGGAAACATCAAGCGCACTGCTATTGGATGAGGACGGAGATGGTATCCTGAATTTTGAAGACCCTGATTATTCAGCCTTTTCAGACGCTAATGGTGACAATATAGATGATAATGCTGATTTGGACCTGGATGGCATACCTAATCATCTGGATCTGGATACGGATAGCGATGGCATACCCGATGCTACGGAAGCAAATGGAGGTTCACTCCCGGCGAACATGCTGGATGATGGACGGTTTTCGGTTTCGTACCTTCAGTCCAATGATTTTGATGGCGATGGGCTGGCCAATGCATATGACCCTACTGACGGAGGCACACCGCTGGAAAACCCCGATACAGACAATGACGGGGATAAGGATTTTATGGATACGGATGCTGACGAAGACGGAAAGGCTGACTATATCGAAGGTTTTGATGATGACTCGGATGGTGATTCCCTCAATGATTACCTGAGCAGAGCCAGCGCTTTCGAAACTGCAGCCGGAGATCCGGGGTACTATACCACGGATGACATCAATGGAAATGATGACGCTGACGGTATCCCTGACTGGTTGGAAGACAGTGATCTGGACGGAACACCTGACTTTCTGGACGCGAATTCCAGTCACTATCACGATACGGATGGAGATGGATTAATTGACCTCTTTGATTATTCGGATTCCGGTAGCCCATACATCGCTCCTGATGCAGACGGAGACGGAATACCTGACTATCTGGATGGTGACAATGTGGTCACCCTTCCCGTTACCCTCATAGGCTTCTCCGGTGATGTAAAAGAAAATGGAGTACTACTGACCTGGGAAACTGCCAGCGAAAAAGATAACAGCCATTTTACTCTTCACAGATCACAAAATGGCAAGGATTTTACTCAAATTGCGCGGATCAATGGTGCCGGAACCAGTAAGAGCCAATTGTCTTATAGTTATTTAGACCTGTTAAGAACAGATGGAGCTTATTACTACCGTTTGAAACAGGAAGATTTTGATGGCACCCAGGTTTCGCTGAAAACCCTGAGAGTGGAATGGATCCAAAACGGCAGTACAATTAAAATCTATCCAAATCCTGCTCAAAAACAGCTGACTCTAAGCAGTTCCTTTTTGCTGGCGGATACCCAAATAACTATCACAGATTTAGCTGGCCGGAAGTTAATCTCCGAACGTTCTCAAAGTGAAAACGGAGTGATTTCAATAGACGTTTCCAGGCTGAAGACAGGTATTTATTTAATTGAGCTCCACTCAGGCAGTTTCGTAAAAAGAGCCAGGTTTATCAAACAATAATTCCGTAAAACCAAAGGACATGATTTAATTTTGTTTTTTGTAAGCAGTATCTGTACTTTTTGTCCAGGTAAACGCCAGGAAACATATGAAAAAGATAGTTGTCCTTACCGGAGCAGGCATCAGTGCCGAGAGCGGGGTAAAAACCTTCCGGGATGCCGGTGGTCTATGGGAAGGCCATGATGTGATGGATGTAGCCTCTCCGCAAGGGTGGGCAGCAGATATGGAGCTGGTGCTGAACTTTTATAACGAACGTAGAAAACAAGCCCTCCATGTCAAGCCAAACCCCGGGCATCTGGCCCTGGCTGACCTGGAAAAGGATTTTGATGTGACCGTGATCACCCAAAACATTGACAACCTGCATGAAAAAGCCGGAAGCTCCAGGGTGATCCACCTTCACGGCGAGCTATTTAAAGTTCGCAGTACAGTAGATGAGTCTCTCGTTTATGACCTGGATGGCTGGGAACTGAAAAAGGGTGACTTGTGTGAGAAAGGTTCTCAGTTGCGACCACACGTCGTTTGGTTTGGAGAACTGGTGCCCATGATGGAAGTAGCTATGAAAGAGACTACACAGGCAGATATTTTCATGGTAGTGGGTACCTCCCTGCTGGTCTATCCGGCAGCAGGTTTGCTGGATTTTGCCGCCCCGGAAATCCCCAAATACATCGTCGACCCCAAGCTGCCTGCCGTGAGAGAGTCTGCCAACCTTCACTTATTTGAAGAGGCTGCGAGTACCGGTGTACCAAAGGTGGCTCGCATGATCCGGGAAGAGTGGTTATGAAAGGGAAAACTCAGCTTCTGACTTTGCAGAAGCTGAATACAGCAAATAAATCTCTACGAGTGTGGCTGGAATGAGTAATAAGAAGGCCGCAAATGCTGATACCACAAGGATCAGGAAGATACCAATAAGCACCTCTAAAACCGCAGCTCCCAGCACCACATCACCGAGGGTATGCCTCAGCTGGTAAAGCGATAGCCCAAAGAATAACGAAAGCGTACCCATAGTCAGCGACTCTCCTATCAGCAAAAAGGTTCCATCCACTTCTGCGATCACAAACCCGATCCACACCAGGTAGAAAACAGTGGTCACCACCATCAGGATATAGGATGTAAAAGTCAGCGCTTTCAAATTCAATTGCTCTCCCAGCTTTGCAAAACCATTCATAAAGACCAGGTACGAGGCAATGACCAATAGCTTCACCAGGGTAAAGAAGACTTTTCCGCCGAAAGCGGGGAAACTATCCATGAGGTTGAGGTCTACGTAAGCTTCGGGCAGCCCCAAAATAAAATAAATACCTCCGGCCACCGCTGCTGTGAGATACCCGGTTTTCTTCAGTGAGGTACCCGGCTCCCTTTCCGCCTTTCCCATAAAAGCTTCATAATCTTCACCCAGAAACTCTAGTATTAACTTTAGTGTCACCGGCCGTGGATCTGTCTGACCAAGCTCTATACGCTGAATCGTACGCATGCTTACATTACACACTTCTGAAATTTCCTGCTGCGTGACTCCTTTTAGCTGACGTAGCTCTACGAGTTTTTTTCCTAACTCAGGTTGCTTCATAATCTTATAAAATTTTGTTTGCTCAGCCAATTTCACGGAAGATCAGGATTTAAGTGTGGTTTTTTAACGGAATTCGATGCGACATTTTAGCGACATTCTGCTTTAAAGCTAATAAATCCTATTTTTGGACGGAAATATTGCTACACGACTATGAACCTCGATCAGTTAAAGTATCCGATTGGCCCGTTTCACCTCCCTTCCGAAGCTACGGCGCTAGAAATCAAAAACTGGATCAGCTGCATTCGTGACTTCCCCGGACTCCTGAAAGCGGAAGTAGCTGACCTGACCACCGAGCAACTGGAATGGAAGTACCGACCGGATGGCTGGTGTATCCGCCAGGTCATACATCACTGTGCAGACAGTCACCTCAATAGTCAGCCAAAATTCAAACTGGCTTTAACGGAAGACAATCCTACAATCAAGCCTTATATGGAAGACAAGTGGGCTGAGCTATCCGATATGCAGACACCCATAGATTGGTCATTGACATTACTTGAAGGCCTGCACAAAAGATGGGTTATTTTACTTGAAAATTTGCACCCTGAAGAACTGGAGAGAACTTACTTTCATCCCGAACATCAAAAGACATTCAACGTCATGCAAACCATCGCTCAATATGCGTGGCATTGTGATCATCACCTTGCACATATTCGGCAAGCAAAAGAAGCGAAAGGCAACTACTAATGGACCTGAAACTCTTTGCAGACATCGTTGGGTGGATCGGATCTATGGAAGTAGTACTGGCTTATTTCCTGATCAGTTATCAGAAAATAGAGTCCAGATCCCCCGTTTATCAACTGCTCAACCTGACCGGCGCCATTTTCCTGATTGTCAATACGATCTATTATGGAGCCTATCCGTCTACTTTTATCAATTTTGTCTGGGTGGGAATCGCCGCAGTGGCACTGATCAAAGTAGTCCGAAAGTAATCAAACTAAGAGCCGGATTTCTGAAGGACCTCTTTGATTAGTTCGTCTTCCACTTTTGACCCCAGACCTAACCAGTCTAAGGTAGAGCGGTACATGATGTTTTCAAGATCCTCCCCGGGAAGGTTCATATCCTCTATGTATTTACCGATCTCCAGATCACCCAAAGGGAAAGGATAATCTGAACCTAAACATATCTTTTCCGAACCGATCATTTTCATAACATACTCGAGCAACATCGGATCATGGGTAATGCTGTCTACCCAAAACTTACCGAGATATTCCCGGGGATTCACATTGTTATGTACAGCTACCAGATCTGGACGACAGTTAAAGCCGTGTTCTATCCTGCCAATGGTAGGTAAGAACGATCCCCCTGCATGGGCAAAGCAAACTCTAAGTTTCGGGTACCTGGCAAATACACCTCCAAAGATCATGGAAGAAACGGCACGGGCAGTTTCAGCAGGCATGCCCACCAGCCAGGGAAGCCAGTATTTTTCCATGTGTTCTTTTCCCATCATCTCCCAGGGATGAACCAATACCGCCATATCCAGTTTTTCACAGGCCTCAAAAAACTCAAAAAACCGCGGTTTACTAAGGTTATGATTGTTCACGTTTGAGCCTATCTGCACCCCCGGGATCCCCATTTTCTTAAGACGCTCCAGCTCCTGAACAGCAAGATCTACATCCTGCATCGGTACGGTACCCAACCCGATATAGTGCTGAGGGTACTCTTCCACCACTGAGGCTATGTGATCGTTTAAAAATTGCGTAAGCTCAAGGCAGTCTGCCGGGTCAGCCCAGTAGCTAAACATAACCGGAATGGTACAGATCACCTGTACTTTAGTGTGAAAGCTTTCGTATTCTTCTATTCGCACTTTGGGATCCCAGCAGTTCTCCCCGATTTCTCGGAAAAACTTATCCCCTTTCATCATAAGCGCAGAACCCGACTTATGATGTAGCAAATTAATAAACTCTCCGTAACCAAACTTTTCAGTGAAATTGGGTAATGTCCTGGGCAGGATATGCGTATGCATATCGATCTTGAGGGGTGTTTTACTTGCCATTTTTCAAAAATAACAAATCCTACTGGCAATAGCGGTCCGAAAGCGTCTTTGCTTGTATCATCCCCAGTGTGTGTGCCTTTTGGAGAAAATGACATGCCTCTTCGTATTTCTTCTGCTCCATATAAGCCATGGCTCCATTATACCACACCATTCCGTTTGTTGGGTCCAAAATCAAGTACTGATTATAGTAAGCAATTGCTGTATCATAGTCTTTCTGAAAAAAGAAAGAATTCCCGATAAGATATAACGCCTCAGCTCGTTTTGGCTCAAGACGATTCGCCGTATTGAAATCTGATCGGGCGGCATTGTATTTTTCCATTTTCATAAGCGTGCGTCCCCTGTTTATGTAAGAAAGCGCATCCTTAGGGTCATTTACAATTGCCTGATCATAATATTTCTTAGCCAATGTGTATTTTCCGTCCTCCATTGCCCTGGAAGCAAGCAATCCCAAAGTCGGAGCAAACGACGAATCCCTGATCAGGTGATCAGGAAGTTTAACTGCAGGATTCAGCAGGGCCAGATTGTACCAGGCAAGCTGATTTTCAGGGTCCAGATTTAATGCAGTCTTCAGATCATTAAGTGCAGGGGATAATTTATCCTGTCTTGAATAAAGTAATCCTCTGCTGATGAAATAATCCGGTAAACTATCTGCAGCAATAGCCATGTTGTAATCCTCTAATGCCTTATCCGGATCTTCCAGTTTTTCATAGCATTGCCCACGATAATGATACAACTGATCTTTTATTGTGGCCAAAGTAAGAATACTATTTTGTGAATTCCCTGTGGGATCTACCTGAAAATAAACACCTTTAGTCTCCGCGGCATTTCCGGAATTAATCAGGTAAGTAAAATCCTTCAGGGCCTGGTCAGGGTCTCCATAGTTTAGGTAAATGAGCGCTTTCTGAAAGATAGCTTCCTGGTGGTCCGGGTCAATCGTTAAGACAGCCTCATATGCAGAAACAGCTCGCAAGTCTCTGCCCATAGCCTCGTAAACCAACCCACTCAGATAGTTGGCTTCTGTCGTTTGTTTCATCTGCAGGGATTCCTCCAGCAATTGATTAGCACTTTCCAGATAACCTGATCGATATGCTTCCCGCGCTTGCTCATATAACTCAATAGCTAGCTCGTGTCTGTTTTGAGCCAGAGTAAGGCTTGTATAAAAAAGAATGTAGATCGATAATAGCAGCGCTCTCATAAGTACTAGTTTCATAAGTACTAATACGTAATTTTAAACGGAGGTTTAATGTTTTCCTTCCACAAACTCGTCTGAAATCCCTTCACCACTTTAACAAAAACCACCTCATCGGATAAACTATCTCCTTCCCGCCGCAGTTCAGACACACTCCGCCTATCATGTGGTTCTCGCACAATATGGAGAACCAACAATTAAGAAAAAAGATTTAATGTTTAGTAGACTCTTTTGATAGACATGCCACTTTCTTTACTCAGATGGTGAAATTTCCCATCCTTGTAGTTGTAAAAGCTGATAGCCATCACCAGAAAAAGGGCAGTTTCTTCAGGTACCTTGGCATCAATAGACACGTTAGCAGTCATTGGCTCAGTTGGAATTTTCAGGATTGGCAGCATAGGACTGGTGTATGAACCATACTTACCGTGGAGTTCCTTATTTATAGCCCGGTATATGTTTTCTGTGTTGTCATATTTATAATCAGAAAGAGCCACTAACCTAGCATTAATTTTAAAGTTTGTTGCCTCTTTCGGCTTCTTGAAGGTTTTCTCAGGGATAAAAGCAGGAAAATGAAGGATTACATTTCCTCGTGAGCTTCCGCCTTGTATAAAGTACTTAGCGCCAAATATCTGCTCATAAGGTGCAATGGTATTAAACTCAAACCCATTCAGGTGGTGACCATGCTTACTGAGATAAAGCGGCCTGGTGCCGGTTTTGCCTTCTTCATACTTTGCCAGGTTTCTGAATTGCGCAGTCAGCCTTCCGGAAACGTATGTCTCGCAAATCTCAGACATTCCGTCAGAAAGAGAGTTTCTCAGAACCTTTGCCATCATGGAGGCTACTCCAAATTCCTTCTGATTATTTCTGAGCTCTGCGTAAGTTGATTTGGTCTTGATAGCCTCTCTTGAAGGTCCCCCTTTACGAGCAACTATTGTATGATCGACACCTTTGATTTTGTATGCTCTGTACCCTTTTGGAATTTCAGTAGAAATTGTAGAGTCTCCTATATTTTTCATTCGCTGTATATCTGGTTGTTAAAAAAATTCTATTTTCCCGGGGCTGAATATAATTAAACTAATATTCTAATAAAACAATTTGCTTATAAATTTCCTTTAAATCTGTTTTTTGTACTCCTTGATTCATAGAAAGTTATGAAAGCACCAGCACTAATCAATGGAGTATTCACAAAATAGTATTTGGAGATTCTTCATCTGGTGTGCATCTTGCATCTTTTTTAAAACAAAAAACAGACTTTTTCAGTAAGTAATTAGATAAGAAAATAATCACGCATAATCAACCCATGAAAAAATACCTAGGAAAGAATTTAAGATCTGATTTACCGGCCGGTGTAGTGGTCTCATTAGTTGCTCTTCCCCTATGTCTTGGAATTGCGTTGGCATCAGGAGCGCCTTTGTTTTCCGGTCTGATTGCCGGCATAGTGGGTGGACTTGTAGTAGGTCTTATCAGCGGGTCACAACTGAGTGTCAGTGGGCCGGCAGCCGGTCTTACGGTTATTGTTCTTAATGCCATAGAATCCCTGGGAGCATTTGAATCTTTCCTACTAGCTGTGTTCCTGGCTGGAGCAATTCAGTTTATCCTGGGGCTGCTAAAAGCCGGGATCATAGGTCACTTCTTTCCTTCATCCGTGATTAAAGGGATGCTTTCTGCCATTGGTTTAATTCTAATACTCAAGCAAATACCTCATGCTCTTGGTGACGACAGGGACTATGAGGGAGATGAAAGCTTTTACCAGCCTGACGGAGAAAACACATTTACAGAAATTGTTATGGCAGTGCAAAACATTGATACTGCTGCCTTATTAATAAGCTTATCAGCTCTGGCTATCCTTATTTTCTGGGATCGTCCATTTATGAAGAGTAAAAAGTGGACGAATATTGTTCCGGGACCCCTGGTTGCAGTGGCCTGGGGAATGGTAGCTAATTCAGTGATCTACAAAGCTATTTCGCCGGATATGGTCCTTGTAGGAAAACACATGGTTTCTTTACCCGTTGCAGGTAGTTTTGAAGAATTCGCGACGTTCCTGACCTTTCCGGATTTCTCCCAGATTTTTAATAAGGAAATCTATATTACTGCTGTTACCATAGCAATAATTGCCAGTCTCGAGACCCTTTTAAGTCTGGATGCGGTAGATAAGCTAGATCCATATAAGCGAATAGCCCCTGCGAATAAGGAGCTTATTGCTCAAGGCTCAGGGAACATGGTATCCGGGTTACTGGGCGGACTTCCTGTTACTGCTGTAATTGTAAGGAGTACTGCAAACGTCAGCTCCGGTGCTAAAACAAAGGTTTCCGCTATCTTTCATGGGTTTATACTGGCTATTTCTGTGGTATTCTTTCCAGATATCCTTAATCTGATTCCGCTATCTGCACTTGCAGCAGTATTGCTGGTAGTAGGTTATAAGCTGACCAAACCATCAATGTACAAAGCCATCTTTAGAAAAGGCTGGGACCAGTTTATTCCTTATGTAGCCACCATCCTGGCAATATTATTCACAGATCTTCTTGTGGGTATAACCATAGGGATCATCGTTGGATTATTTTTTGTCCTCAAATCCAACCTGCATCAGGCTATCTCTGTAATTAAAGTAGATGATAATGAATATGTGATCCGACTGGAAAAAGATGTCAGCTTCCTGAATAAGGCTTTTCTCAGAAGATCGCTTAGAGATCTTCCCAATAATTGCCACGTGACCTTTGACGAAACTGAGTCTATATTTATCGATGAAGATATTTTGGAAACCATCGATGACTTTAAGGCTACTGCAAGAGACAAGAATATCTCCATCGAAATCAGACAGGCTAAAAACACCAAAAATCCAAAATTTGCTCAAGTGGTTTAAAACCCGGAGACTTTTGACTATTTTTCAGCCTGATGGTAATCTTGATTAAGCGGCTGACCATTTATTTCCTGCTCGGGGTTGTACTGATGACTGGGGCCGGACTTTCCAGCTGTAAGGCTACGTACTATAAAATCCCAATCGTAAAGTCCAGGAAGCACTTTCGGCCCTATGACAGTAAAAGGGATCGCAGAAAAAAACGAGTAAAGATCAAGAAGTACAAGTCACTTAAGAAAACCAGGTCCTTCAAGCATAAATCAAAAGATGACTAGAGTCCTATCAATTACTTTTGCAATTTTCCTGCTAGTTTCCTGCAAAAACTCCTCCCGGATCGGGCAACAGGACGTAGGAGCGCTTGGTGACAGTGCCATGATCGTCACAGCTCATCCGATTGCCACCGAAGTGGGGTTGGCCGTACTTAAGGACGGGGGCAATGCTTCCGATGCGGCAGTGGCGGTGCAGTTTGCACTTACAGTTGTATACCCCCGAGCCGGAAATATAGGCGGAGGTGGATTTGCGGTGGTTCGCAATACCGATGGTTCCACAGCTACTTTAGACTTCAGAGAAAAAGCACCATCAGCTGCTTACCGTGAAATGTACCAGGATAGCGAAGGCAATGTAAGCGCCAACATGAGCACATTGGGTCACCTTGCTGTGGGAGTACCTGGTAGTGTAGCCGGCATGTGGGAGCTACATCAAAAATTTGGTTCCTTACCCTGGGACCGGCTCATACAGCCGGCAATAGACATTGCTTTTGAGGGGCACCAGATCACAGAAGATGAAGCAAATACGCTGAACGAAAAGCAAAAGGACTTTGCCGAAGCAAATACTTATGCTCCCTGGGTACTAAAAGAAGGAGGTTGGTCAGTAAATGATTATATCCATCAACCTAAATTGGCAGCTACACTTTCCTTTATCAGAGACTCAGGCAGGGACGGGTTCTATAAGGGGATCGTAGCGGACCAGATTTTCAAAGAGATGGTACGTGGCGGAGGCCTCATAACCAAAGAAGATCTTGAAAACTATCAGCCTGTCTGGAGGGATCCGATCATTGGGACATACAATGGCCACAAGATTATTGGCATGCCTCCCCCATCCAGTGGCGGAATTGCTGTGATACAACTGCTTCAGGGGGCAGAACAATTAAACCTGGGCAGATACGACCATAACTCCATTAAAGCAGTTCATTTAATGGCAGAGCTCGAGCGAAGGGTCTTTGCTGATCGTGCACAGTATCTAGGTGATCCCGATTTCACTGAAGTACCAGCAGATATGCTAATCAGCAGGGAGTATAACAAATCGCGATTCGATACCATTAAAAAAAATAAAGCGACCGCTTCGGAGGAAATTGAAGCTGGAAAAATGCTGGAGGAGTCTTTCCAGACTACCCACTACTCGATAGTCGATAAATATGGAAATGCCATTTCCCTTACAACTACACTAAATGGTAATTATGGGTCAAAGGTGATGGTAAAAGATGCCGGTTTTTTTCTCAATAATGAAATGGATGACTTTAGCGCAAAACCCGGCGTACCAAACATGTTTGGTTTGATTGGAGCAGAAGCTAATTCCATAGCTCCGGGTAAAAGAATGCTTAGCTCCATGACCCCCGTGATCATAGAAAAGGATGGAAAGCTAAAAATGGTCGCCGGCACCCCGGGAGGCGCTACTATTATTACGTCCGTGTTTCAAACCATCCTCAATGTGGTAGATTATAATATGACCATGCAGGAAGCAGTATCTGCAAAAAAGGTCCATCACCAGTGGTTACCAGACCGGATACTGGTAGAGGAAGGTGCATTAACAGAACCACAACTCAACGAACTCCGTGAAATGGGCCACAATATTGAGTTCCGGGATAAAATAGGCCGTACGGACTGCATCCTCATCCGCGAAGATGGCAAACTGGAAGGAGGGGCTGACTGGCGTGGTGATGATTACGCCGAAGGTTACTGATCCCTTCGTATCTCAAACTCTACTCTTCTATTCAGCTTTCGGGTTTCTTCAGTCTTATTTGAAGCTATTGGCTGACTACCTCCATAACCTTTACCCGAGATTCTGGACCTGGAAATACCCTTTTCTACCAGGTATTCCTTAACCGATTTGACCCGCTCATTTGACAGCTGTGCATTAAGCACTGAGTTGCCCACATTATCCGTATGCCCTTTCAGAAAAATATTGATATCTGGGTTTTCTTTCATCATTTCCACCACCAGGTCAAGTTCCCGCTGAGATCCTTCTATAAAGTTAGCTGTACCTCTGTAGAAAAGCACATTTTTCAGTGTGATGGTATTCCCACTTTCCAAAGGCTCCAGTGCTATACTGCGTGTCTGGGTAACGCCACTATCCAGCTCTTCCCAACCTATGGCAAGCTCCTGAGAGAGAAAACCTTTGGACTTAAATTCGAGATCAGCAACTTCATCGGGTTTCAGTTCTACTGAATGAATAAAACTTGAATCCGACTGCTGATTTATTACAACTGCCCCAGTCTCATTCACTCCTTTTCGCAGAATTACCGCCTTTATGCTGTCAGTGGTTTTTGCATTCAGGAATTTAAACGATACCTGTCGGTTATTACTTACAGATTCTGAACTTGCCGTATCAGCCAGTCCTACATCGGCTACAGGCTCCTCTATTTCTACTTCCTGGATCGTCTCTGTTATCTTTATTCGCTTGATATCTCCATACCCATCACTATTCTGGGTGGAAACAAAATAAGCATAATCAGCTCCGTGATTGAAAACAAAGGAGGTTTCCGCTCCTATTGAATTGACCTTATCACCAAGATTCACAGGCTCCGACCAATTTCGCCAGGTATCATCCTGACGAACCGTCATATAGATATCAAAACTCCCG
This sequence comes from Marinoscillum sp. HNIBRBA16962, assembly GCF_057801515.1. Classification (NCBI taxonomy): domain Bacteria; kingdom Pseudomonadati; phylum Bacteroidota; class Cytophagia; order Cytophagales; family Reichenbachiellaceae; genus Marinoscillum; species Marinoscillum sp. HNIBRBA16962. Next base: position 3,839,910 of record NZ_CM173603.1, read on the forward strand.
ACTCCATCTCTTCCATTGGAAGCAAAAAACAGGGTTTTATTATCAGCTGCGAGAAATGGTGAGGTTTCCTGAAAGGTAGTATTTACAGTATGGCCGAGATTTTTCGGTAAGGACCAGGAGCCATCGGATTGTAAAGTGCTCACGAATACATCGTCTACACCATATCCACCTGAATTCTCCAAACTCAACAACAAGTACTTACCATTGTAAGAAAGGTAGCCTGTCTGAAGAGGAGATCTGTTCTTAAAATAAGACACCTCTATTTCAAGCTCTTTCGATGGTTGATCCGGATCATAGGCAAATACTCCCCCGTAATACATCCCTTTATCAAACCACACCTTATTGTATAAAAAATAATCACCATTGAATGTAAACCCCAGAGGCGCTACAAAGGCTTTACTGTTTATGGGAAGACGAACAGGAACAGTCCATGAAGAATCAAAGTCACTTCGCCACAAATCTCCCCGATCCATTTGTCCTCCTGCATTTTCAGGGTCATTCTGTCTTGTAAAAAAAAGAGATTTTCCATCAGGACTCAAGTACAGATAGTTTTCACCAACAGGAGAATTTACCCCGGTAACCGGCTCTGGCTCACCGTAGAAGGTAACCTGACCATGCATCACAAACACCGAGAAGAATAGAAGTTGGAAAAAAATGAATTTAATCATTATATGAATATTCAAAGATTTTTTTTAATAATTTTTATTTTTCTACTATATCCATTAGCTTTGAAAGACTGATTGGCATTTTAAGACATCCAAAGTATAAATCAGTGTATGAATGAATTTGTGTCCCGGCGGTTACCGTCGGGATTTTTTTTCGCACTGATATAAGGACTGTCTTTTATGTAAAAACGCCACGGCAAAAGTGCATCTTCTTCAGCATAATCTATACCAATTCTAACATCAGTTTCAATTTCCAGGCTACGTTCCGTATCGAATGGTTTTTCGGCCAGCCACAGACGATCACTTTCCACCAGATCTTCTCCATTATACTCTGTTCTGATCCCCAAAGCCTGGCTAAGTGTACCAGGACCAGAGCTTAATTTTTTTACCTGATCCTTGTTTCTCCGTTCTTTCATTTGCTTTACCCCTTCCACTGGTTCCAGTCCTCTCACCAAAACAGCATCTGCTAACCCCTCCTCATTGGTTACAATATTAAAGAGGTGATGAATACCGTAGCATAGATAAATATACGCGGCACCACCAGCCTTATACATCACTTCTGTCCGTTTGGTCCTTTTGAGAAATGCGTGACAGGCTTTATCAGACCGCCCATTATATGCTTCTGTTTCAACGATCCTTCCACCAGTCAATTGCCCGTCTATTTTTGTAAAGAGAAATTTACCAAGTAAATCCTGCGCTATCTTTACTACATCCGGGCGAACATAAAACGACCTGGGAAGTTTTACGTATTCACTATTATTCATTCTATATTTTTTCAAACAACCAATTAAATATGAAAAACCTAAAATTAACACTACTAGCATTATTTGTGGGCATTGTAGCCCACGCCCAAATCACCACTCCACAGGCCAGCCCTGCAGGATCCGTTTATACCAAAGTAGGACTGACTGATGTAACGATAGATTACTTCAGGCCAAAAGTAAAAGGGAGAAAAATATTCGGAGAAGGAGACACATTCCTTCAGCCTTATGGTCAGATGTGGAGAACCGGAGCTAACTCAGGCACCATTTTGAAGCTAAGCACGGATGCCAAAATTGCAGGTAAAGAAGTAGGTGCCGGTGAATATTTGATTCTAACCATTCCCGGAGCAGATGAATGGACGTTCATTTTGTATGGAGATCCCAGCATAGGAGGAAATATGAATGCATTTGATAAGGAAAAAGAGGTAGTAAGAACCCAGGTCAAACCTACAAAACTGGAGCGTCCGGTAGAGGCCCTGACATTCAGTATCAGTGATCTGAGTGAAGACAATACCCAGGCCAATATCCACCTGGCATGGAGTGATGTCTCTGTCAAGGTCCCAATGGAGGTATCTTTCGAAGAAGAAATAATGGAGCAGATCGCCACAAAAACCAAAGTGAACCCGGTAAACTACATTCAGGCGGCTAATTTCTATTATAACTATGATAAAGACCTGAATCAGGCTCTGGACTGGGTAAATATGTATCTGGCTGAAGGCCAAAACAGCCAGCAGTTTTGGAATGTGCACCTAAAAGCTCAGATCCTGGCTAAGATGGGCAAGAAAGAAGATGCCATCGAAACAGCCAAGAAGTCTTTACAACTGGCTAAAGAGAATCCAAATGGAGACTTTGGCTATGTGAAAAGGAATGAGGACCTGATTGCAGAGTTAAAATAACCCGACCAATACTTCTTGAAGAATTAAAAAAGGCCGCACGAGTGTGCAGCCTTTTTTTGTGATTTGAAAGGCGGTAATGGGCGCTTTCAAACAATCAATAGCTTGTGAAAATGAAATTGCTCACTTTCTGTTTGAATACCGAAAAAAATTAGATCAACCCCAGCAATTAGTAGATAGGCATTAGTTTATTTCATTCCTTTTGGAAAAAACAGCTGAAATATAACTCCAAGGATAATTGTCAGGGAACAACCTATGGCATTGTACCATAAATAGCCCAGGGTGATCACGCCGGAAATAGTCAAAAAGTGGAATATGATCACTGTAGCCTGAGCAATAAGCGCCGCCAGGAAAACCGCATGGCCTTTTACAAACTTCAGAAAAAATGCTACTAAGAAAATTCCCAGTATAGTTCCATAAAATATGGAACCTACAATATTCACCGCTTCTATGAGGTTTTCAGAATTTTTAGCCAGAATGGCGAAAGAAATAGCTATACCTCCCCATATCAGTGTAAGTACTTTGGAAGCTACCAGATGATTACCGTTAGTCTCCTGTTCAGGATGAAAGATACGCTTATAAAAATCAATGACTGTAGTGGATGCCAGTGCATTCAGCTCTGAAGCAGTAGAAGACATGGCGGCAGAAAAAATAACAGCTATCAGTAGCCCGATCAGACCATGAGGCAGGTAGTTCAGAACAAATGTAAGAAACACATAATCTGAGTCTTTGGTCTCCAGATCCGGGTCCATTTTCAAGATCAACCCCTTCACCTTATTTCTTACCCCTATTGACTCATGATCAATAGCAGATAATGCAATATTCAGTTGTTCCGCTTTTGGACTGTTCTTATCTACTTCAGCATAAGCCAGGGCTAACTCTTTTCGATCTTCTACCAGGGACTGATATTCGTTTGCCAGGAGCTGATACTCCTCTTTATATTCAGATTGGTTTAATAACTGTATCGATGCATCCTTAAAATGAACCGGAGGTGTATAAAAGAGATAAAAGACATAGATCAATGCACCTGTAAGCAGGATGAAAAACTGCATGGGAATCTTGAGCATCGCATTGAAAATCAGCCCCATTCGGCTTTCGGTAATATTTTTACCTCCCAGGTACCGCTGCACCTGTGACTGATCCGTGCCAAAATATGAAAGCGCGAGGAACAGTCCGCCTGCAAGACCTGACCAGATGGTATACCGCTTCTCAAAGTTCAGGTCCAGGTCTACTGCATTTAGTTTATCCAGCTTTCCTGCTATATTCAGTGCATTGCCAAAAGACACAAAGTCTGTGATGTAGTAAATTATCACCCCAAAAGCAATGAACATCCCAACCATAATCACCCCCATCTGCTGTTTCTGCGTTACACTTACAGCACGTGTACCACCCGAAACGGTATAGATGATAACCAGTATTCCCGTGACTAAAATGGTAGCTGTCAGGTTCCATTCCAGGATTGATGAGAGAATAATGGCCGGAGCATAGATTGTGATCCCTGCTGCCAGGCCTCTTTGAATCAAAAACAAAAGCGCACCCAGCATCCTGGTTTTCAAATCAAATCGATTCTCCAAAAATTCATAGGCGGTATAAACTTTTAGCCGGTAAAAAATCGGGATAAATACCGCACTCACAATAATCAAAGCGATAGGCAAGCCGAAGTAATTTTGAACAAAACCAATACCGCTCTCATAGCCCTGGCCCGGAGTAGAAATGAACGTAATGGCACTGGCCTGAGTAGCCATTACAGACAGTCCTATAGTTCCCCAGCGCATTGATTTGTCTCCCAGGAAATATCCTTCTATACTATGCTGACCCCGGGTACGCCAGACTCCATAGCTGACAATTATCAGGAGCGTCCCAAACAGAACCAGCAGATCAAGGTAATTCATGAGTAGGACACACTAAAAAGATATAACAAAGCAATTACCAGGACCAAAGAAGCAAGCACAATAAGGTAAATGCTCCTCCATGACTTGAAAAACGGAGGGGTGTCCATATCCTGACCTGTTTTTTCCATCATTTACTTAGGTTGATTGTTTTTTCCTAATGATAACATGTTAATTAATAATCGATAGGCACCGGGTACCCCCGCCGGAAGCTCTCTGAAAAACGAAAGCCCCGTGTATACGTAATAGCCGTTTCCATATTGTGCTACGAGTACACTTCCCGACTTTGGCTCCTCACCAGGGTCATTTACACTCAAAACCGGAGTAAACTCTTCTGACCATTTATCCGGAAAATAAAGCCCTCGCTCTTGTACCCACCCGTCAAAATCACTTTCATTAATCCTGTTAGGAGTATTTAGTACCGGGTGTTTGGCATCAAGAAAGGTCACGGGAGCCTCTTCCACAGTCACCCGGTCTCTGGACAGCTCCAATGGATATGGAGCTACCTCCTCTGTCACCAGCCGATGACTCGTATTATATTGTACTATGAGATTTCCTCCCTGCTCTACATAATCAAATAACACCTGATTCTTATAGGCCAGCCATGATATGGTATTGAATGCCCTTATCCCTAAAATCACTGCATCAAACTGCTGTAAAAAAGCAGTTTCTACCTGATCTTTCTCAAGAAGTGTTACCTCAAAACCTACCTGTTCTAAAGAAAACGGCACCTCATCACCTGCGCCCATAATGTAGCCCACCTGCTTACCTGCCTTTTTTATATCAAGCTTCACTGCTGTAGCAACAGCCTCCGGAAAGAGTGTCTGGGTTGGAATGTGGTCGTAGCTTATAGTAGTTATGCCTTTACTAAAAGACTCTTCACCAATTCTCGCCACCACCTTTACACTTGCTGTAGATGCCTCAGATGGTGGGAAGAGAGAAAAACTAAGATTAATCTCTTCTCCTTTACTTTCCAGTTTAAAGTCTTGCGACTGAGGTTTTGCCTTCCACTCATTGGGTAACTCCAATGATGCACTTCCAGCAAGATTACCCTCACCCGCTGTTACCCTTACAGCTACTTCCTTTCCACTCTCATCCCCGAAAACAAGAGATTTATTTTCCAGTGAGATCATCACTTTAGGTGCCAGTTCCACAGGCCTTGATGTCTCACCTTTTACAGGGTCATTCCTTTTATAGATGACAGGTATAAAATAATCCATAAACTGGTCATCAAGCTTAAGTGTGACTTGTGCGGTTATCAATGGTGGATTTTCCGGCAACCCTCTCAGCTGTTGATCCTCCACCGTATACATCCCTTCTGAACCAGCCTTCCCGAGCCAGTAAGGGTGCGTCGGCTCCAGCTCTTCCGGCAGCTTCAATGCAGAACTAAAAGTTACTTTCTGGTTCTCCTCAAGGTCGAGGTTATAAAGAGCCCTGTCTCCCCAAAGTGAATAGCTAACACCGGAAAGCTTTATATTCACAGGGCTACGATTGATGATCTCCAGATTCAGGTTTATAGAATCTCCCCGTGTAAATAAATAGTCATCTGCCGTTACTTCAATGTAAGTACCTGTGACCATTCTGATGGTTTCTTCTATCTGATCAAGCTTTACTTCCTTCCAATACTGATCACGAATACCCAGTAATTCTTTGCGAGCGTTTAATAACTCCGGTAAAATCCCATGAGGAACTGCAGGGTCAAAATTAAGTTTAGCTTCATTCAGAAAATAAGCCACTTGATCCGCACCCTCTATTCTTCCCCAGGTAAGGTCAATGCCACCAAATAGATCTTCGGATTCTACTCCGCCCCAATGCTCAAAGTACTCATAATTCTCTCCTCGAGTACCAGTAGCGCCAAACCCCTGGCTTTTATGCATACTGCGACTCCTGGCAGATATTTCGGTGTATGAAGTCCCAAGGTAAGTATTGTAAGCCCCTACATTCACCTTGATATAATCTTCCTCCTTAAACTCCTTTCCGGTACGTCTGAAAAACCATGGGCTGGTATTCCATACAATCCTGCTGGGTTTCCAAACCTGCACATACTTCAGTTGCTCAGGAAAAGCAGACGGATCTCCGCTAAGTTCAAACGCCTCCTTAGCCAGAATCGCTGAAGCCGTATGATGCCCGTGAGTAGTGCCTGGTTCCGTATTAAATCGTGTGATCAGTATGTCAGGTCTGAATTTCCGGATTGTCCACACAAAATCTGCAAGTACCTTTTCCTTGTCCCAAACATTAAACGTTTCCTCCGGATCTTTCGAATACCCAAAGTCATTTGCCCTGGAAAAAAACTGATGCCCGCCATCAATTTTTCTGGCCGCTAAAAGCTCCTGTGTCCTAATTATACCCAGCTTCTCTCGTATTTCCGGGCCTATTAGATTTTGACCTCCATCTCCCCGGGTTGCTGCCAGATACCCAGCCCTGACATGCATTCCATTAGCCAGGTAGGCAATCAGCTGGGTGTTTTCATCATCCGGATGAGCAGCAATGTAAAGGGCCGATCCTATAGTATTCAGACGCTCCAACTGTTGCAGTATCTCTCCCGAGTGATAGGTCTGAGAAAGCTGACTATAGCCTTTCAGAAGAAAAATCGAACATAAAACAAGAGAGACAAGTCTTTTGGAGATCATGTTTTGGCTTGATTGTTTAACACTACGCATGAAATTACTTCTGAGTTTATACATACTTGTTTATCGGCTAATAACCGGTTCAAACGGTCATCATTTGATTGCCAAAGACCCGCAAACTAAAAAATATTTTTCAGTTACAATTTCAATAGATTAAAATGAATCCATATTATTGCTTTACAATCAGTTGGGATAATTGTTAGGTCTTGATGAAATCTTTTTATATGATTTCTGGAGTTGAGTTCTGTTTTTTAGTGAAAATGAAGTAATTTGAGCACAACGCCTAAACAATTAACTGATAAAACAAATGCCCCAAGGAAAAAACACCATTCTACTTGTAGATGATCATAAGATTATTCGGGATGGTCTGAAGCTTTATTTTGAGGACAGTACAAGTTATGAAGTATTGGCTGAAGCTGATAATGGATACACTGCCCTTGAACTACTGAAAGACCAACAGTTTGATATTGTAATCACTGACATTAGTATGCCTGAGATGGATGGAATTAGTCTCACGCAAAAGATCAAAGAACTGAATCCGGACCAAAAGGTAATGGCACTGACCATGATGGGAGAAAATCAGCATATCAAACACATGCTGTCCGCTGGTGTAAATGGTTATATCCTGAAAAATTCTGATAAGGGTGAAATCATCAATGCTATTGAGACAATCCTATCGGGAGAGAACTATTACTCGGGAGAAGTCACAAAAATCATCATGGATAGCATGTCAGGGAAAAAGAAACCAACCCAGCGACTGACCCTGGAAACTCCTCTGACAGGTCGGGAAAAAGAAGTGCTTAAGCTAATTGTCAAAGAGTATAGCAATCAGGAAATAGCCGATGAACTCTTCATAAGCCCACGAACGGTAGACGCTCACAAAAGAAATCTGCTGGAGAAGACCGGTTGTAAAAATATCGCCGGCCTGGTTGTTTATGCCCTGGAGCATAACATCGAATAGGTCCTGCTATCATTTACCTAAGAGAAATACCTAAGTGTATAATCTACAAAGCCCAAAGTTTGATTGTAATAATCACTTAGCAATTAACCCTACAAGTAAAATCGTGCATTTTTAGCACTATTACCTAATTTTCATAAATAAGTATTTCGCTCTCATATTTGGGTGATTTATGGCTGACCTTTGATAAAGAAATTCAAAGAACTAGCCATGAAAAGATTAACTCTCACTTGTACTTTATTATTATTAGGAGTTACCGCATTCGCACAGAACCTGCAGGTAGCTACATACCTTGAGCAAACGCACGTAAGCCCAAAATTCGGGACTTCACTTGGTTATCAGTTTAAAGAACACATAGAAGTAGGTGGATTTTTCCAAAGAGCAGCGGAAATCGCTGAGCCGGAGGCAGGTCGACCTTTAAAGAGTGAAAACGAGTTTTATGGAGCATATTTCGCATATCCATTATTTAACGATTTCAATACACACATCAAGTTCAACGTAAGAACCGGGGTATCAAATGGCGAAAACTTCGTCATTACTCCAAGTATCCTTGCGGGATTCCAGCCATTAAAAATCCTTACGATTGGTGGAGGTATTGGTACCAGAGCTTTCCGTCCTACTTATATGGCCTCCATTAAAATCAACATCGGAGGAACTGGCAAAGGTGGTAGTCTAATCGCATTAAACGACTAATCAAATGATCTGGTCAAACATCCATATTATCCTGTTTTCAATTGGAGCACTGCTCCTATCCCCTGTTACTAAGGCTCAGCAGCTGGAAGTAGAGTCGCATGCTCAGAAAACTGTAATGGGATTGCAAAGCGGGTATACTGTAGGGTTCAGGGCAGAAAAAGGTTTTGGCATAGGACTAATGTACCAGTCTACCAAACATCTGTCATTCGAAACTGGGGCCAGCAACTATCCTTTTATGGGTATCGATCTGAGCTTGCCAATCAAAAAAGGAAATGATATGACATTCCTGGGACACTTAAAACCAGGGTTGGTCAATCAAAAATTCATCGTGTTGATCCCGGAGTTGGAAACACGGATTTCGATAGCGCCATTCATAAAAATAGGAATAGGTGCGGGAATAAGAAGCAGGCAAGCTGCAATATCAGGAAAAATCATTTTAACCACATTTTAAATCAAAAAAATGCATACTCACTTTACTTATACAAATAATCCGGTTCAGCAAATCACAAGAACTCCACAGGAGTTCATTATCGAACCTGATAAGCAAACACCATTTGTAAAATTCAATGGTAGTCAGGGTGTGCTTCTGATCAAAGGAATATCTGTAGAGCAAAATGTCACTCATTTCTACAGGCCTGTACAGACAATTATCAAAGAACACCTCAAGAATTCTGATAAGCTGACTTGCTATTTCTTTCTAAAGGACTTCAATCAGCAAACCGCAGGTTTTCTTTTTGATGTATTTAAAACATTAAAGAAGCACCAACGCTCAGGAAAAAAGATCACCATAAACTGGTTTGCTGACTGGCACAATCATGAGATGATAGAAACAGGGGTTGATTTTTCAGAATTGTACCACCTGGATATGAATATCATGCCTATTTAAACCGCTACTAAGATGAAACCGCTACATTTTATTATTGCTCTGTTATGTGCCGCATGCGAACCTGAATGGGTAGAACCGTACGAAGTTTTTACCATTCCGGAAGGCAAGCACACCATGTCATTTCCGGTGGAAATGCTGCAGCAGGAAACCCTGGCCTTCGAAGCGGTATTTGATGAATCTGCACAATACACTTCCAGCTCAAAGGAAAACCAGTGGGATGTAAATAAACTGCTTGGGTTTTCTGATTGTAATACTCACCACCACACAAGCAGCGCCCGCTTTGGGTGGCGCTGGCTTTATGATCAGTTAGAGGTAATGGCTTACTGCTACATAGATGGGGAAAGGGTCGTTGAGACCATCGGCGCTGTCCCTCTAAATGAACCAGGTTATTATTCGCTGAAAATAACTGAGACGCATTTTATCTTTAAGCTAAATGACCTGGCACCAGTCGCGATTGAAAAAAAACAAGGCTGTACTGTAGGTGCATACTACATGCTTTTCCCTTATTTTGGAGGAGATGAAGTGGCACCCCATGATATTAATATCAAAATCAAAAGATCATATTAGCTTTTTCTGAGAATTACGAATGGGGGTTTTACCTAACCTCTTGATTTAGGTAAATCACCTACCTCATAAGACTATTTGAATCGTTATTTTAGGAATTAGAAATTCCTCCAAATGACAAATCCTCCAGAAAACGCCCCTATTAACCCGGAAAAAGTTATAATGTCTATTGGAGATATCGTTTACTTTCAGGGAGCGGACGGTTCACTAAAAATTCTAAATAACGCTTCAGAAAGGATCCTCGGTTTTACCCAAAAAGAACTCAACGAAAAAAACAGGTGGGTAAAACTTTTCCATACTGAGGACCTCCACAAAAAGAGAAAATTTCTAGAAAAGAGGCCCAACACAGCTAAACAGATCATTGTACAATACCGGGTTAAGCATAAAGACGGGCACTGGGTCTGGCTGGAATCACGCCTCTTTAATATCATCAACGATCAGGGTGATCCGATAGGATACCAGGGAATAGCCAGAGATATCTCTCAGGAAATGAAGCGAACCGCACAGGAAAACGAGCAAAACAAAAGACTGGAAGAGGCCTACAAAATAGCAAAGATTACACCGTTCGAAATAGACCTGCAAAAAAATCAAATCTTAATATCCGAATCCTTTTCAAAAATGATAGGCATTCCGCCCGGATGGCAGCCTCAGGAGCTTTTGAATGAACTCATTCATCCCGATGACCTACAGAAAATCTCAGAAGAATTTAACCAATGCCTGAAAAACAGAAAATATTTCACAGGTGTTTACAGACTCAAACTGAAAGGCAAAACAGAGATAAAATATTTTAGCTCAAGGGGTTATTTTGAATTCGATAACAACGGAATCCCCTTAAGATACATTGGCACAAAGCAGGACATTACAGAAAAGGTCATTGTAGAAAAAAAACTTCTCCAAAGCCAGGAAATGCTGGACGACATGGGTAAAATAGGTAGAATTGGCGGCTGGCGGATAGACTTTCCTTCCGGCCAATCTAACTGGACGAGAACAGTCCACGACCTGTTAAAAATTCCATACAACCAGCCTCCTCCAAACCTGAATAAATACCTTGACCACTATCCTCCGGAAGCGAAAAAGGAAATCTCCCGGGCAATGCAACAATTAGAGAAAAATGGTAAGTCATTTGACCTGGAGCTACCAGTTTATGACACTAACAAAAACATTTTCTGGGTTCGGGTAATTGGTGAGCCGGTCAAAAACCACACAAAAGTAATTGGCGCTAAAGGATCCATTCAGGACATAACCGCTCGTAAAAACACTGAAATTGCGCTCAAAGAAAGTGAGAAAAAATACAAGGTCCTGGCAGAATCCAGTCATGACTACATCATACACTTTGATAAACAAGCCAGAATACTATACGTCAATGAAAGCATAAAAAATGACTGGGATCTGACCGATGATCAGCTCATCGGAAAGAACCATATTGAAATACTTGGAGAAAGTGAAAAGGCAAAAAAATTTGTGTCTGAAGTAAAGGAGATCATCAAGAATAAGAAGGCCCGAAAGGAAATCATAAAGGCCCCGGATAAGACAGGAAACTACAGATATTTGGATTGGCGACTTTACCCTGTACTTGACCGAAATGGAGATGTTGATACCGTACTCAGTGTATCAAGAGATATTACCGAGCAATTTATCTCCGAAAATGAACTTCGCAACATTAATGAACAACTAAGTAACACGATCAAAAGCGTACCAGGAGCAGTTTATAAAATCAGGGAGGATAATAACCTTGAATTTATTTCAAGTCAAATCAGGCAAATCACAGGATATGAACCAAAATCCTTTATTAAAGAAAATATTGATTACAAAGATCTGATCGTAGAAAATGACCGGGAAATGGCCGGTAATGTTTTAAATAAAGCCGCCGAAAACCTCTCAGACTTTGAACTCTCCTATCGCATAAGATCCAGATATGGAAAAGAGAAATGGATTTGGGAAAAGGGGCTCTTCACGGAGTTTGAAGGAAAAATTGAAAGGCAAGGCTTCCTGATGGATATAACGGATCGACTTAGACAAGAAGACCGGATCATCTCAGCCACCTTACAGGCCGAAGATGCTGAACGCAGACGAATCGCCAAAGAAATACATGATGGTGTACAGCAAACCCTGGTGTCCTCTCTAATGAACCTCCAAAGTCTTGAAAAATATTTTGAAGAGTCAGTATCAGACCCGTCTATATCAGATCAATATAAAGATGCACTAAAAAGACTGCAGGAAGGTGTCGCTGAAACCAAAAACATTGCTCATAGTATCATGCCAAAATCGATTCAGGATTTTGGTCTGGTAAAAACCATAGAGAGTTTGATTTATTCCATAAGGAATCATTCCGAAATAGATTTCTCATTTTATGAAAATCTAAATGATTTCCGACTAAATGATAAGGTAGAGACTTGCTTCTACAGGATCACACAAGAGGCTATCAACAACACGCTAAAATACTCGCAAGCCACAGAAGCCAGCATTCAGCTCATGAAATATGACGACATTATCATCCTTACCATAGAGGATAACGGAAAAGGATTTGATGCCAATGAAAAGAATCTCCTGTATTCTGGTCTCGGAATATCATCCATGAAAAGCAGGGCAAGTGCAGTGGGAGCAGGAATAGAGATCACAAGTCAACCGGGGAAAGGAACAAACATTCTTGTAGAAATTCCCTTAGAGCTTGCTGTTTGATCACTCAAACAAATTCACTTCCCACCTTGTCCGAAACGTATAGCTGATATATTCACCACTGATTTCTAATGGAGACTTAAAGTTATTCGTATATAATTGTCCTGTACCCAGACCCTGATGTCCCAAATCATCAAACCTGGCTCCAAACTGAGAAATAGCATTTAAACCGATGTTACTTTCCAGAGCAGAGGTAAGCCACCACCCTATTCCCAGCTGTTCAGCTAAACGTATCCATTCCTCAGTGCTTTTAAATCCACCCACAAGTGTAGGCTTTAAGACTAAAAACTGCGGTTTCAAAAATTTAAGGAGTTCCTGTTTTTGTGAAAACTCATGGATCCCGATGAGCTCCTCATCGAGAGCTATTGGAATACAGGATTTGGAACAAACCAGCTGCATCGCCTCCCATTGTTTTGGCATAATGGGTTGTTCTATAGAATGTATATTATAAGGCTCCAATGCCAACAACTTTTGAAAAACTTCATTATTACGAAAAGCACCATTTGCATCTACACGAATAATCAGGCTTTCAGACTTGTCTCTAAGGTATTCAATGATCTTAAGTTCTTTTTCAAAGTCAATGGCTCCAATTTTCATTTTAATGCACTTGAATCCTTCGGACAGTTTCAGATCAATCTGTTCCTTCATAAACTCCGGATCACCCATCCAGATGAGCCCGTTTATTGGCAAGTGTCTGTCTCCAGCAAAGAAATCATTATCAAAGACCATCCGCTTACCACCATTCACCAGATCATATAGCGCAGTCTCCAGAGCAAACCTTAAGCTGGGAAAATCTTTACCCACCAGAGAATCCACTAAGCCAGGAATATCTTCATTACGTGGTATTTTTGAAATGCCTTTTAATTCGGAAGTCAGCTTCCGTAGCACTTCATCCAGGTCTTCAAATGATTCGGGGCTCAGTTTTTCCAAAGGAGCAGCCTCCCCCAAACCATAAACCTTATGGTTATCAGACTGGTAAACCTTCAAGATCTTGACCGGATGCTCCTTAAGAACTCCTCGTGATGTTCCCGCATCAAATTTAAATTGAAGGGTGTAATCTTTATATTCGAGCCTCAACATACCTTTACAAAAAACATGTCATCAAATAGTTTGGTCAAAGGAGTGAATTTAAGCGAATATCATTACAACCTACCCGAAGAAAGAATTGCTAAGTACCCTCTGAAAGATCGATCAAAATCAAAACTCCTTTCCTATAACAGAGGACAGATAAATCACTCCGTTTTTGAAAACATCAGCTCACTACTACCGCAAAAGTCGCACCTCGTTTTCAACAACACGAAAGTAATACCTGCCCGTCTTATTCTCCACAAAGAAACAGGGGCAAGAATAGAAGTTTTTTTACTTGACCCAATAAAACCCTCCAATGTGTACGAAACCGCAATGGCAAGCAAAACATCTACGGAGTGGCATGTCATGATCGGGAATGCGAAAAAATGGAAGAAAGAAACCACCTTATCCCTGGACCTGGGACACACCATACTAACTGCTACCAGAACAGGGGAGCAAAGCGTAAAATTTACCTGGGAAAGTGACTGTACTTTTTCCGAGTTACTGGACAAAGCAGGGACAATACCTTTACCGCCCTACCTGGGCCGTGAAGCCACAGCAGAAGACAAGCCCCGCTACCAAACGGTGTACTCTAAAGTGGAGGGTGCAGTAGCAGCGCCTACTGCCGGGCTTCATTTCACCAGCGACATTCTGGAAGAACTTCAGAAAAAATCCATTTCTACCGATTATCTGACATTACATGTTTCTGCAGGTACATTCCAGCCCATAAAAGCTAAAAAGATAGAAGATCATCCTATGCACAAAGAGCAGGTTGTGATCACTAAAGAAAATGTCAGTAAACTGCTGGAAAATGATAAAATCATAGCCGTAGGTACAACAAGCCTGCGTACTCTGGAAAGCCTTTACTGGTTTGGGAATAAGCTGGAGCATCACAAAGGCGCTGACTTTTTCATTGAAAAACTAGCACCCTACCAGGAGAGACCAATTAGCAGAAACCAGTCACTGAAAAATGTTTTGGCGTATATGGAGGCTAATTCTATAAACCACCTGATCGGGCACACAGAGATTTTCATCTTCCCGGGATATCAATTCAAAATCTGCAACGGGCTTATCACAAACTTTCATTTGCCGGGCTCTACACTTATACTCCTTGTGGCAGCAATGATCGGCGAAGATTGGGAAAAAGTATACCAGGAGGCCCTGAATAATGATTATCGCTTCTTAAGTTATGGCGACAGCTCGTTGCTTCTACCTGATTCTTATTAATTTAAGCCAATGGAAAAGACCTTTAAGGAATTTTGGGAAGAAGTGAGTGGCTACATTGAAAAGGTATACAATGTATTTACCACTACGCTTTTTGACCTGGGAAGTAGTCACATCACGCTTGGGACGATCCTTTATATCGTATTTGCCTTTGCCGTATTGTCTTTTGTAGCACGCCGGTTTAGAAAAATACTGGTAGACCGAATTCTTATCCGTGCAAATATGGAAAAAGGCGTTCGCGCCACCATAGGTACCGTCACCAAGTTTGCGATGATCCTGATAGGATCCATTATCATCATTCAAAGTGCAGGAATTGATCTCACATCGCTTACGTTAATCGCAGGGGCTCTGGGGGTTGGTATTGGGTTTGGCTTGCAAAATGTAACCGACAATTTTATTTCAGGGATCATCATCCTTTTCGAAAAACCCATAAAAGTAGGCGATCGCATTGAGGTTGGTGACGTGCAGGGAGATGTGATTAGTATCTCCTTCCGCGCTACTCAGGTGCTGACCAACGACAACATATCCATCATCGTCCCCAATTCTGAGTTCATTTCCAGCAAGGTCATCAACTGGAGTCACAATGATCGTAATATCCGTTTCCGGATCCCTGTAGGCGTGAGTTATAGAGAAGACCCTGCCAAAATTCGTAAACTACTCCTCGAAGTGGCCGATAAAAATGAGCACGTACTAAAAAACCCCCAGCCTAAGGTCCTTTTCGACGAATATGGTGATAGTTCTCTGAACTTTTACCTGGCTGTGTGGACAACCACTCATACTGACAAACCCCGAGTGTTAAAAAGTGAGCTGTATTTCGAGATCTTTGATAAATTTAAAGAGCATAACATTGAAATCCCTTTTCCACAAAGAGACATCCACATCAAAACCCAACCACCCTCCTAGCGACTCATTGCAAATCAAATATCAATTGACCGACTTATAAAATTGCTCAATGCCCTGATGGTCACCACTGATAAAGAGCTGATCATTCTGTAAGATCTGTTCTTCAGGATTTACGATTGTGATCATTTCCTCATTCCTTTTGATCGCTAACACATTCACTCCATATGTATCGCGGATTTTAGCTTCCTTAAGAGTTTTTCCTACTACATCCCCACTATCTGCCATTATTCGAACACAAGTTATTTTAAATTCAGGGTTTATCGTAGATCTAACATGCCGAAGGTGGGAGCTTTTAGGTCTGAACATTTTGTAGTTATCTGATCGGATAGAATCCACCAGTGTTTCGAGTTCATCCATTGGTACCAGAAAATTATTCAACACCCTGGAGAAAATCTCTATGGACGTTTCAAACTCTTCCGGGATCACCTCATCGGCTCCTAAAGCTATCAGTGGGTCAATCTCCCTGACATATCGGGTTCTTACCACCACATATACAGACTGAGAAATACTTCTGATATTGGCAATAATGTTTTTCGTAGCCTGGGGGTCAGAAATGGCTAGCACCACCACCCTGGCCTGCTTTATCCCTACCCCATGTAATATACTTTCGTGAACAGCATCTCCAAAAACGATCGGTTCTCCTTTTGCTCGCTCAGCTCTCACTGTCGCTGCATTCAACTCCAAAATAATATAAGGTATATCCGCATACTTTGCTGCTTTAGCAACATTTCTTCCATTTACGCCATAGCCAATAATCACCAGGTGATTCTCCATACCTTCGTGGGCTGAATGCAGAGAAACCTTCCCCGGGACTTTCTGAGGCTGTTTTTTCCGGGCCTGTCCCCGAACAAGAAACTTGGATAAGTTATCAGAATAGTTCAAAAGAAAAGGCGTGAGTATCATCGTGGCTATAGAAACTGAGAGAAAATATTGATTCATTTCATCAGTAAGCAAATTGTACTCTAAACCTACCTTTGAAAGAATGAAAGCAAACTCCCCTACCTGAAAAAGAGACAAACCCGTCAAGAGTACCGTACGTAAAGGATACTTCAGAAAAGCCGCAGCCACTGAGGCAAGCGCCCCTTTAACTACAAAAACGGCCGAAACCAGTAAAATAATCACAGGCAGGTGGGATATGAAAAAATACAGGTCAAGTAACATCCCAACCGAGATGAAAAATATACTGGTAAACAGCTCCCGAAATGGCAAAATAGTACTGGTGGCCTGATGGCTATATTCCGATTCGGAGATAATCAGGCCTGCCAAAAATGCGCCCAAAGCAAGAGAAAGACCCGCCTCGAAGGTCAAAAAAGCCACTGTAAAACAAATGGTAATGGTAGTGAGTAAAAAAAGCTCCTTACTATTGGTCTTCACTATGATGTATAGCAGCTTAGGCACCAGGTAGCGGGCACTGACGTAGGTTACTCCAATTACCACTAGTGACTTGACCACCAGTGTTGCCAATGACGCCCACAGATTAACTTCCTGACCGGCCATAATAGGTGTCACTAACATCATTGGCACCACGATAATATCCTGAAAAATAAGGATGCCAAGAGCGTTACGGCCATGCGGAGTTGATATCTCATTACGCTCCTGCAATATTTTCAGCACAATAGCAGTACTGGACAGTGAAAAAAGAAAACCCATGAAGATCGCTTCAGTCAGCTTATATCCCAGACCATAGGCGATAACCATAACGACCAGGACCGTGAGCCCCACCTGTAAAACGCCTCCCAAAAAAACGGTCTTCCTGATAGACACCAGTTGCTTCAGTGAAAGCTCCATGCCAATCACAAAAAGAAGCAGTATAACCCCAATCTCGGCTATAACCTCAACCTCATCAATAGCATTTACCAGGCTCAAACCCGTAGGCCCAATTATTACACCCGTTATAAGAAAACCAAGAATGGAAGGAAGCCGCAATCGCTGAAGAAAAAAAACAACGAAGACAGAAAACCCTAATAAAATCAATATGTCTTCTAAAAGTGGTAAATGCATATGCCTCTGGGGTAATACTAATTAAAACAAACCATGAAAAAGTTCGATATAAACAAGTTAGTAATTAGTTCACTTTTTACTCAGAGTTATTTTTAGCCTTATTTATCCCGGGAAGCCCCAAAATTATAAGTTAGCCCTGCACCAAACACACTTTTGAACTGTACCCTCGGACCAGTTTCATCAACTGTTCCGTCATTGTCATTATCAATTTCGATCTTAATATCATCATCATATATAAGATGAGTAAAAAAGTTTGCTGTAAGGGCCTTATTTATTTTC
Source organism: Marinoscillum sp. HNIBRBA16962 (assembly GCF_057801515.1). NCBI lineage: Bacteria > Pseudomonadati > Bacteroidota > Cytophagia > Cytophagales > Reichenbachiellaceae > Marinoscillum > Marinoscillum sp. HNIBRBA16962. The sequence goes on from NZ_CM173603.1 coordinate 3,857,997, forward strand.
ATAACCAGTCCGTTTTGCCAGTTTACATCTATATTCCCAAAATTCTCAATGTAATTACCAAACAGCTCCAGCCGGGAATCCAGGTTTACGTTTTTAAAAATTTCATTTTTAAACTTTATTCTTAAGTAAGAACCCAGCTCAGCTCTCATTTTTCTGCCAGGATCTACTCCGTAGGCACCCAGGGCAGAAAGCTCAGGGTCATTAACAAAGGTAAATTTACCAGTCAGAGGAATGTAGTTTAATGACAAGGCCTTGTTAGGTTTAAAATCCAACCCTAGCCCCGTGACCAGGTAACCGGGAGACATAAACCGGGATATCACACTATCCGGATTTTCCTGGGATAAACCCCTGGTAAATTGACTTCTGAAATCAAGAAGGGCACTGAAGTACCAACGGGCATCTCCACTTTTGATCTGATAGCCGTACTTTGTCACCAAATTTAGCTTATCGTCTGATTTTCGCAGGCTCTCATCACTGCCTTGCTTAATAAGCCCATAGCCCAGATCAAGGGAGTTTTCCCAGGTATTCTTATCCCTTGCGTAATCAGCAAACAATGAAATAGCTGCATTAATAGCTACGGAACTTCGTCCCCCGGAAGCCCAGTTGTTCAGTGAAACCTGAGAGAACGTCAGGGAGTTAAGCCCGCCGACAGCCCAGTAGGACGTATCAGCACTTTGCGTTTGTGCTTGTATATGGGAAAAAAAGAATAAAGTGCAAACAGGAATTAATGTTTTAATTTTCATGATAATTGCAGGGATTTTTCCGTAAAAAAAAGCTTTTTAACATTGAGTCCTAATTTTTCACATAAAATGAAGACAATTATCTTCTTCTTTAGTTTTATTCTCCTATTAACGGTTGCTTGTGATACCAGTCAAAAGAGTACGCAGGAGAAACCAGGAGAGCCTGCATTGTACAGCTACGATATCCAAAAAATAACCGATCGGGAGACAGGCTGTAGCACTCCGGAATGCACCCGGATAGTCATCAACTATCCCGCCTTTTCAGAGGGAAAGGCTGTCCACACCACTCTTAATGAGGTTATCAAAGAGGAAGTCAAAAGAACCGTCTCTGATTACCTTATGGAAGAGGCTTCACCTGCTGCTTCGATTGATCAGCTAACTTCTGCTTTCTTAAAAAGTTATGAGAAGTTTAAAAAAGAATTTCCCACCAGCACCACTCCGTGGGATTTAAGTGTCGATGTAATTGTATCATATACTACCCCTTCGTTTGTTTCTTTATCTTTTAATACCTCAAGCTATACGGGTGGCGCGCACCCAAACCATCAGGTAGCGTACCTTAACCTGGATCAAAAGGGTAATAAGATTACAGAGTTGTCTTCTTTTTTTACCGATATTGATCAGCTGAAAGAAAAAGCAGAACAAAAGTTTAGGAAGGAATACGACCTCAAACCCGATGAAGACCTTTCAGAAGCCGGCTTCATGTTTGACGATAACACGTTTGAGTTGACAGATAATTTTGGCTTTTCCAAGGCTGGTGTAGTTTTCTACTACAATAGCTATGAGATTGCTTCTTATGCTCAGGGTCCTACTGCTATACTCATCCCTTTCGAAGAGCTCAAAGGTATCTTTGAGGTAAAGATTTAATCGTAGGAGTTTTCTTTTGCATCCTTTTCACTCAAAACTCTCCTCAGAATTTTGCCCACATTTGATTTTGGCAACTCATCTGCAAATGCGACATACTTGGGACATTTGTACCCTGTGAGGTTTTCCTTACAAAACTCCTTAACCTCTTCCGCTGTCAGGCTCTCATCTTTTTTTACGATGTAGACTTTCACAGCCTCAGTGGACTTACTATCAGGTACACCTATGGCTCCTACCTCCAAAACCTTCGGATGGGAGGCGATGGCTCCTTCCACTTCATTTGGATAAACATTAAAGCCAGACACCAGGATCATCTCTTTTTTACGATCCACAATTCGGAAATAACCATCAGGATCCATGGTGGCCATATCTCCTGTCTTGAAATATCCGTTTATGAAAGCTGCATCAGTCTCTTCCTTTTTATTCCAGTAACCTGAAAAGACCTGAGGTCCTTTACAACATAGTTCACCGGGTTTATCACCCGCAATTTCATTACCCTTATCATCCAAAAGCACAATCTCTGTTTCAGGAAGGGGCATTCCGATCGTTCCAACACGATTCCCGTCACCCATCGGATTAATGCAAAGACCAGGTGAAGTTTCCGTAAGTCCATAGGCTTCAGCGATTTTCTTACCTGTTACCTTCTGCCACTTGTCAAACACTGCTCGTTGCAAAGCCATTCCACCTGCTAGAGCCACTTTGATATTTGAGTGATCTACATCCTCGAAACCGGGCGTGTTCAGGAGACCATTAAATAATGTATTTACCCCGGTAATCAAGGTGAACTTGTGTTTCTTAAGCTCCTTTACAAAGCCTTTCATATCCCTTGGGTTGGTGATCAGAACATTTTTTGCACCAAGCTTAGCCGGCAAGAGGCCATGTGCATTCAAAGCAAATATGTGATAAAGCGGAAGTGCTGCAATAAATACCTCCTCCCCTTCTTTCAGGTTGGTCTGAGCCAGCCAGGCTTCAATCTGTTGCAGGTTTGCAATAAGATTATGATGAGACAACATTGCTCCTTTAGAAACGCCGGTGGTACCTCCGGTGTACTGAAGAAAAGCCAGATCGTGCCTGTCAATTTTCGGTTTGCTCAGACTATATTTCTTTCCTTCCTTCAGAACATCCTTAAATGAAACCTTACTTTTCAGATGGTATGAAGGAACCATTTTTTTGATATGCTTAACCACAAAATTGACAAGCCCCCCCTTAAAGCCGCCCAGAAGATCCCCTAACTCAGTAATAATAACATGCTCTATCTCCGTATCATCAATGATCAGCTCCAGATTATGAGCAAAATTCGCCAGAATCACTATTGCCTTGGTTCCTGAATCTACAAATTGATGTTTCATCTCTGATGGTGTATAAAGCGGATTGGTATTCACCACTACCATACCTGCTTTAAGTATACCCTGCAATGCAATTGGATTTTGCAAAACGTTGGGTATCTGGATAGCTACTTTATCACCTTGCTTCAGCCCCAGACCCTTTTGGAGATACGCTGCAAACAGATCAGAAAGCTGGTCCAACTCATTAAATGACAGAGCCTTGCCCATATTTTCATAGGCAATGAGATTGGTATACTTTTCTGACGCTTCCTGAAACAAATCGGGAAGTGAGTTATATTTCTCAATGTCAATACTTTTAGGAACTCCGGGGGGGTAGTGTTCTAACCAAGGGTGACTGCTCATCTCTTTTAGTATTTTGTATTACAGGTTAAGCTTCATTCTTCTGCCTGTCTCAATTTAGCAATTTTCATGATGCTAAATAAATAAGGCCTTTGCTGCTTATAAATATAAGTTAACCCACGAGAAAAGCGCAATTAAAATAGGTAGGTATTAAAAGAAAAGGTCCGGGACGCGTAGTCCGGGACGCGTAGTCCGGGACGCGTAGTCCGGGACGCGTAGTCCGGGACGCGTAGTCCGGGACGCGTAGTCCGGGGCGCGTAGTCCGGGGCGCGTAGCCTGGCACCCCTACCACGACCAGACCTGGCCGGCCGCATTCAAATAAACAACATTAACCCAAAAATGATGGCTGTAGAGGGAGGATTCATTTTACAAGGTCCTAAAAAAGAAAAAGGTCGTGGCACCCCTACCACGACCAGACCTAGCCGGCCGCATTCAAATAAACAACATTAACCCAAAAATGATGGCTGTAGAGGGAGGATTCATTTTACAAGGTCCTAAAAAAGAAAAAGGTCCGGGGCGCGTAGCCTGGCACCCCTACCACGACCAGACCTAGCCGGCCGCATTCAAATAAACAACATTAACCCAAAAATGATGGCTGTAGAGGGAGGATTCATTTTACAAGGTCCTAAAAAAGAAAAAGGTCGTGGCACCCCTACCACGACCAGATTCAAATAAACAACATTAACCCAAAAATGATGGCTGTAGGGGGAGGATTCGAACCTCCACGGAGCGGTTAGTCCCGACCTTCACGATAGATTACCTAAAATAATTTATCGTGAAAGTTACCGGGATTTATCCCTTATCTCCACCCCCGAGACAGGAGGGCATGTCTGCCAATTTCATCACCCTACAGTGTGATGTCTGACGACCAAATTTTTGTCTGTGTTTGATCGTTTTGACAGTTCAAAATTAGCATTCTACAGCATTCTTTAAAATGATTTTAACCTTTTTAGTAAATTTTTACACTCATAGGTATTTTTTGGATATTCAATTATATATTTCGCAATTAATAGCTGTTTTAAGGTCTGATTTTAGATATTATTCAATGAGAGATATCGGTAAAAAAGATGAAAATTTCGCATTTTCATAAAAAGCAATAGAAAAATATGGAAAAATCTATGGAAATAGAATTAAAAGCAGGACAGATGAGTCACCCTTTCCTGAAAAAAAGTATTTGGGTAATCAATTTTTGAAAGTAAGTACTCGGTGTAATCAGGAATAAAAGGGATGAAGAAAAAGCGGGAGTACAAATGGGCTTAAGATAACCGGACGAAGACAGCTTTCACAAAAAAAGGTTGCTTATAAAAAAGAAAAAGGCCGTGGCACCCCTACCACGACCGTATTTCTTCTGCCAAAGGTAGCTTTTGTTAAAAGAATCCTTTGGACAAATAAACAACATTAACCCAAAAATGATGGCTGTAGGGGGAGGATTCGAACCTCCACGAAGCAGTTAGCCTGCGACCATCACGAAAGAGTACCAGAGTAACCTTTAGTGAAAGCCGACAAGGTTTATCCCTTATCTTCACCCCCGAGACAGGAGGGCATGTCTGCCAATTTCATCACCCTACAGTGTAGTGCTAGAGAACAACCAACTGTCGTTCTCAATCATAATGATGACTCAAAAGTAACATACTTACTATTTTTTTAAAAATATTTTAATAAATTTGATTAATATTTATATGATGTTTAATTTTGCATATTAAATATTGAATATATAAAAAAAAGGCCGCAAACCATGAGTAAAAATTACGAGATTGACAATGTAGACCTTAAAATCCTCAATATTTTGATGGAAGACGCGAAAATTCCATACACTGAGGTAGCAAAAAAGGTATTTGTATCCGGTGGTACCGTTCACGTAAGAATGAAAAAGCTGGAAGAAATGGGTGTAGTACGAGGTACCACCTTGAAAATGGACTACTCCAAACTGGGATTCGATGTGACTTGTTTCATGGGTATTTACCTGCAAAAGTCCTCCCTTTATGACAGTGTGGTGGAACAGCTTAGAACCATTCCGGAAATTGTAAAAGTGCACTATACTACTGGTAACTATAATATCTTTATCAAAATTCACTGCAAAGACACGAAGCATCTGAAAGATGTCTTACATGATAAGATTCAAAAGGTGGAGGGGATTGAACGTACTGAGACTTTTATTTCCCTTGAAGAGAGCCTTAACCGTCACCTGCTTTTCTGATCAGGTAAGGGTCTTCAGTATTTATAGCTTACCTTGATATATAGCATTTGTCAATATCAGCTGGTGTCACCTGATGCCGCTGCTGTATTTCTAAGACATCACTTATTCAATTTCAAACTGGCTGCATTCATCTTCAGTTATTGTTTAAGTGAGTTGCTATTGGGTAATTGCATTTTACATTTGTAGACTTGCATCTAAATGCTATTGCACTTAAGTAATAATATCTGCGGCTCCATTCTCTCTGCAAACACCATTCGGTGCCAAAATGAAAACCCGGAATAAGATATAATCTTTAATTAATGCCTTATTTAGATTAATTATAAATAAGAGTTAACTTTGCTAAACTTCTTGGCGCGTATAGAAGTTATGGTACTAGAATTTTTGAACAGAAATAGCCTTTATGAGTAAGGATGATCAAATATTAGAAGAATTTACTTCAAAAGAATACGAACACGGCTGGTCTGTAGACTTTGAGGCTGATGAAGCTCCTCTGGGGATAAATGAAGATATAATTCATTTTATCTCTGCTAAGAAGGAAGAACCTGAATGGTTGCTTGAGTGGCGTCTGAAGGCTTTTCGGAGATGGGAGCAAATGAAGGAGCCACGATGGCCAAATGTAAAATATCCCGAGATTGACTATCAAAGCATCAGATACTATTCGGCACCTAAACAAAAGAACAAGCCTAAAAACCTGGATGAAGTGGATCCTGAGCTGCTTAGGACTTTTGAGCGATTAGGTATTTCTCTACAGGAGCAAAAGCGCTTAACCGGAGTAGCAGTAGATGCTGTGATCGACTCTGTTTCAGTAGCAACTACCTTTAAAGAAACGCTTTCTGAACTGGGGATCATTTTCTGTTCATTTAGTGAGGCCGTTCAGGAGCATCCGGAGCTGGTCAAAAAATACCTGGGATCGGTTGTACCTGCCAACGACAACTACTTTGCAGCTTTAAATTCGGCTGTATTTTCAGACGGATCATTCTGCTACATCCCGAAAGGAGTACGTTGCCCCATGGAGCTTTCCACCTACTTCCGTATCAATGCAGCAAATACAGGGCAGTTTGAAAGGACCCTTATCGTTGCAGAAGAAGGCTCATACGTCTCTTATTTGGAAGGGTGTACTGCTCCGCAGCGAGACGAAAATCAACTGCATGCAGCTGTTGTAGAGATCCATGCAGCTAAGGATGCTGAAGTAAAATACTCTACCGTTCAGAACTGGTATCCAGGAAATAAAGAAGGTAAAGGAGGAATATACAACTTCGTTACCAAAAGAGGTATTTGTTTCGGTGATAACTCCAAGATAAGCTGGACACAGGTAGAAACCGGTTCTGCTGTAACGTGGAAGTACCCTTCATGTATCCTGAAAGGAGACAACTCGCAAGGAGAATTTTATTCAGTAGCTGTTACCAACAATTATCAGCAAGCTGACACAGGTACCAAAATGATCCATATCGGGAAAAACACAAAATCCAGGGTTGTTTCAAAGGGTATTTCAGCTGGGAAATCACAAAATAGCTACAGGGGCCAGGTCCATATTATGAAAAGGGCTAAAAATGCCAGAAACTTCTCGCAGTGTGACTCACTCCTTATGGGAGACAAGTGCGGTGCACATACATTCCCCTATATAGATGTGGAAAATAGCTCTGCCCAGGTAGAGCACGAGGCTACCACATCCAAGATCGGAGAAGATCAGATCTTTTACTGCCAGCAAAGGGGAATTGATGAGGAAAGTGCCGTAGCGCTTATAGTCAATGGTTTTGCTAAAGAAGTTATGAACAAACTACCGATGGAATTTGCGGTAGAGGCTCAAAAATTATTAGCGCTGACTCTCGAAGGAAGCGTAGGTTAAAAATCATTTAAACCAAATGCTCAAAATAGAAAACTTACACGCCTCTATAGAAGGCAAAGAAATATTAAAAGGTATAAACCTGGAAGTAAAGCCGGGTGAGATCCATGCCATTATGGGTCCAAATGGCTCAGGTAAAAGTACACTGGCTTCTGTACTTGCCGGTAGAGAAGAATATGAAGTGGAAAGTGGGTCTATCACATACGAAAATGAGGACCTTCTCGAGCTTGCTCCGGAGGAAAGAGCCAGAAAGGGAATTTTCCTGGCTTTCCAATATCCGGTAGAAATACCCGGTGTATCTACCACAAACTTCCTGAAAACAGCTGTGAATCAGGTGCGTGAGTCCAGGGGAGAAAAAGCACTGGATGCAGTTTCTTTCTTAAAAGATATGAAAGAAAAAATGAAGCTTGTGGAAATGGATCAGGCCTTACTGAGTCGGGCATTGAACGAAGGCTTCTCAGGTGGTGAGAAAAAGCGAAATGAGATCTTTCAAATGGCCATGCTGGAGCCTAAGCTTTCCATACTGGACGAAACGGATTCCGGGCTGGATATCGATGCATTAAAAATTGTGGCCGATGGAGTCAATAAGTTAAGAAATCCAAACAACGCTACCATAGTCATCACACACTATCAGCGACTCCTGGAATATATCGTACCTGATTTTGTTCATGTGCTTTACCAGGGTAAGATTGTCAAGTCTGGTGATAAGTCACTGGCATTTGAACTGGAAGAAAAAGGTTACGACTGGATCAAAGAAGAACTCGCAACAGCATAAGACAATGAGTAGCGATAACGAATTGACTATAGACAATCAGATAGAGGCACAGTTTGTAAGTTGGCTTGAGAAACATTTTGCAGATGAGAGTGAACTGAAAAATGAGAAACTGAAAGCTATTCGCCAGTTTCATGAGATAGGTTTACCTGCAAGAAAAAGTGAAGCTTACAAATACACTCCAATCACCAGGATCCTGGAGAAGAACGTAGACTTTACAAATCTGGATGAGCCGCCTAAATGGGCGAAAGATGAATGTCAGAGTAAATTCTATGATATCAATGAAGCAAACCATCTCGTTTTTGTAAATGGTTTGTTCATTGAGGATTTCTCAGTCATTAAAAGCGCTTCATCGGATCTTGAAATCAGACTTTTGGACTCGCAGACGTATACGGAATATCCGGAAGTAAGGGAAGCACTGGGTAAAACCGGTGATCAGTCTCAGGACCCATTTGCAGCCATGAACCTCGCTTACTTCAACCAGGGTTTATTTCTAAAGGCTGCTAAAAATGCTGAAAACATACCCACTTTTATCTACCATTTTGTAGATACGGCAGATTCTGCAGTGGTTTTCTTTCCCAGAGTACTGGTTATTGGAGAAACTTCTTCTAATACCCGGATCTATGAGAAATCATTTGTCAGGGGAGAGAACAATTCGTTTTCAAACAGCATTTTTGAAGCTGAAGTAAAAGCCAATGCTTCGGTAAACTACACTAAAATACAGAACTACTCCACGAGTAGTTACGCTATTGACGGTATCTACGGTCATCAGGGGAAAGACTCGCGTTTCTATACAAACACGTTCTCATTTAAAGGTGCAGTGATCAGAAACAACATCTATGTAAGCGTGGATGACGAAAACTGTGAAGCGCATATGCATGGTTTGTATTTACTTTCCGGCAAATCTCACGTAGATAACAATACAGCCGTAGACCACAGGAAGCCAAACTCCTTCAGCAACGAGCTTTATAAGGGGGTTATCGATGAGAACGCAAGAGCCGTATTCAATGGCAGGATCTACGTGCGCCCTGATGCTCAGAAAACAAACGCATTTCAGGCAAACAACAACATTATATTGTCAGACACTGCGATAGTAAATACTAAACCTCAGCTTGAAATATGGGCTGACGATGTACAGTGCTCTCACGGATGTACCACTGGGCAGTTGGATGAAGAAGCGGTATTTTATCTCCGATCCAGGGGAATAGAAAAGAACAAGGCAAAAGCGCTAATGCTGACTGCTTTTGCAAATGAAACACTCGCTGAAGTAAAAAATGAATTGGTTAGTGAGGAAATAAAGGGCATCATTTTAAACAAGCTGGGTCAATGAGTGTAGCAGCTACCCTTTCCGTAGATTCTGTAAGAAAGCAATTTCCGGTGCTTAATCAGCAGGTCAATGGGAAGCCTTTGATCTATTTCGATAACGCCGCTACATCACAAAAGCCTAAGCGTGTAATCGACGCGCTGGTTGAATACTATACTTACAACAACGCAAACATTCACCGGGGCATCCATACACTTGCCGAGCGAGCAACGTCAGCATTTGAGGAAACACGAAAAAGGGTCCAGACATTTATCAATGCCCCTGAACCCGAAGAAATTATCTTCACAAAAGGCACGACAGACGGTATCAATCTCGTAGCCCAGGCTTATGGAAGAAAATTTCTGAAAGAAGGCGATGAGATCATTATCACCGGCATGGAGCATCATTCAAACATTGTTCCCTGGCAGATCCTCTGTGAGCAAACAGGTGCAAAGCTCAAAGTAGTGCCTGTGCTCAAAAATGGGGAAATATCGGTTGATGATTTTGAGGAGCTCCTTTCCGAAAAAACTAAGTTTGTTTCACTGGTTTATATCAGCAATACGCTTGGAACGATCAACCCGGTAAAAGAACTCATAAAAAAAGCGCATGAGGCCGGGGCAAAAGTGTTAATAGACGCTGCACAGGCTGCACCTCATGTGAGATTGGACGTCAAAGCGCTTAACTGTGACTTCCTCTCCTTCTCTTCTCACAAAATGTACGGACCTACGGGAGTAGGTGTACTGTATGGAAAAAGGGCTCTCCTTGAGAAAATGGACCCCTATCAGAGCGGTGGCGAGATGATCAGTGAAGTCTCCTTCAAAGGGACTACCTACAACGACATCCCGTACAAATTTGAAGCTGGCACTCCAAATATTGCGGATGTAGTCGCTTTTAAATCCGCTATGGAGTTCATTGAAGAAATAGGCTATGACTTCCTTCATCAGCATGAAGCTAAGCTCCTGGACCATGCCAGGGAAAGCCTCTACCCCATTGACGGGTTTGTGCCGGTAGGTATGGCTACAAACAGAGCAAGTGTCGTCTCATTTACAATTGATGGAGTACACCCATTTGACCTGGGTATGTGGCTGGATGCCAAGGGCATTGCTGTCCGAACAGGCCATCACTGTACTCAACCTTTGATGGATCATTTTGGAATTGAGGGAACAGTCAGGGCCTCCTTTGCTGTTTATAACACCGTAGAAGAAATTGACGCATTTGCCGGAGCATTAACCGAAATTGTAAAGAAGTTTAGAAGATGAGTAGTATCAGCGAAAAGGAAAATGCAATTGTGGAAGAGTTTTCCATCCTGGATGGTGATATGGAAATGACCATAAACTACATCATGGAGCTGGGAGAAGCTCTCCCTGAGATGGCTGCTGATAAGAAAACAGAAGACAATATCGTCAAAGGTTGTCAAAGTAAAGTATGGCTGACAGCAGATCTTTCCGGTGACGGCAATGTCCACTTTGAGGCCGATTCGAATACAGCCATAACCAAAGGGCTTGTAAGCTTATTGGTCCGTGTTCTTTCCGATGAAAAACCGGATACTATACTTAATGAGGAAGTCACCTTTCCTCAAAAAATAGGCATGCAGCGATTTATCGGCACGCAAAGATCTAATGGCTTTGCTGCCATGATCAAGCAAATGAAACTTTACGCACTGGCTTTAAGTTCTAAAACGCAAACCAACGCATAATATGGAAGAGCAAAAAGAACAACAAAACGCACAAACTGGCGATCTTGAACTCAAAGAAAAGGTAGTACGCGCAATCAAGCTCGTTTATGACCCTGAAATACCTGTAGATGTCTACGAGTTGGGTCTGATTTACGAGATCAATGTTTTTCCGGTCAATAACGTACACGTCCTGATGACGCTCACCTCTCCTGCGTGCCCTTCTGCTGAAGAGATACCGGGAGAAATAGAAGCCAGGATCAGGGAAATAGAAGAGGTCAACGATGTAACTGTTGAGGTAACATTTGATCCTCCCTTTACTACTGAAATGATGTCAGAAACAGCCAAGCTGGAGCTGGGCTTTATGTAAAAACTTGAAACTTTAACAGATCTTATAAACTAAAGTAAATATGTATCCTGAAGAATTAGTTGCCCCAATGAGATCCGAACTTACGGAGTTTGGATTTGAAGAATTTAAAACGCCTGAGGATGTAGAGAACCATCTGAAGGATCATAAAGGCACTACATTGCTGGTAATTAACTCAGTGTGTGGATGTGCTGCCGGAACGGCTCGCCCCGGAGTACTTGCAGGCTTGAACCTGAGTAGCAAAAAGCCGGATAACCTGGCAACCGTATTTGCCGGAGTAGATAAAGAAGCCACTGCAAAGGCACGTGAATTTACCATGCCTTTCCCGCCTTCTTCTCCATCCGTTGCATTGTTTAAAGATGGTGAATTGGTTCACTTTGTGGAAAGGCACCATATAGAGGGCCGCTCAGCGGAGATGATAGCAAATCACCTGGTAGAGGTATTTAAAGAATTCTGCTAAAAGACATTTTCTACACATTTAGAATAAAAACCGGGTCGGTAATCGATCCGGTTTTTTTTATATTTATTACACAATGGAAAATACCGCAAGATTTTTATATGTAATGATTAATCGATAAATTCTACTCATGAAATGAGCATAAGCCAAATAGCATTCCGGGACGCGTAGTCCGGGACGCGCAGTCCGGGACGCGTAGTCCAACTGAATATGAATATAAGTTTTCGGCCAAAAGCCAAAGGCTAAGAGCTAAAAGCTAAATTATATGCGCATGAAAGCCTTAATTACCGTCTTTTCCTTCCTAATCTCCACGAGTACCTGGGGGCAGCAGGATGCAAATGACTTTTTTGAGCAGGTTAATACGTTCCTGATCAACAATGTGGAATACGGTAGGATCAACTACAATGCCCTTAAGTTTAATGATCAGAATCTATCAGGCCTGATTACGCAAATAGCCGATATGAACCTGGATAATAAAAGTGATGACTTTAAGCTGGCTTTCTACATCAATGCATACAACCTGTTAGTCATTGACCAGGTCCTGGATAAGTACCCGATCAACAGCCCCATGGAGGTTCCGGGATTTTTCAAGGAAAGAAAATTTAATGTGGCGGGGGAAGAGCTCACCTTGGACCAGATTGAATTTGACAAGATTATAGCTCCATACAAAGACCCCAGAATACATTTTGCACTGGGCTGTGCGGCCAAAAGCTGTCCGTTTCTTTATGATAATGCTTTTACTCCTGAGCATGTCCAGGAGCAGCTGGAGTTTAGAGCACAGCTCATAATAGATCGCCCTAACTATGTGGATGTAAACGAAAAAAGCAGGGTAGTAACCCTTAATAAAATCTTTGACTGGTATCAGGACCAGTTTGTTGAGAAAGCCGGATCACTGATAGCCTTTGTCAATAAATACCGCTTCTATAAGGTACCGGAAAACTATACAGTTAAATTTCAGGAATACGACTGGTCACTAAACCGCCTAGAGCAATAAAAAAGCTCCACAAAGGGAGCTTTTTGATGGATAATACTCTAATTCAATTTTTATTTACCAAGCTTAATTAACGCATAGCCTAGAGATACCTGGAACATACGGTTCTTTTGCTCAAAATCTACATCGGTATCATTGATGTCATTAAGTCCGATAATATACCTGGCAGTCAGTCTGAGGCCAAATGGTGCATCCCAGCCTGCCCCTACAGCAGCACTCACATCAGCATTCTTGTAGCTGTCTTTGACATCCTCCCCATCAGCCTCTGCTGATAAAAGCATACCAAACTGAGGTCCTGCCTGAATATTTAAACCTAGTGGCAAGTAAAGTTTGGCTATCACAGGTACATCCAGATAAACAAAGTCACTTTTGAACTCCTCAGTGGCTCCACCAAAACTTTGCTCTATCGTAGATCCTTTCCTAGAGTAAAGTAATTCAGGCTGAATACCAATGTTAGCTATTTTAATCAGTCCATACACGCCAGCATGAAATCCGGTTTTGTTTTGATAGTCAAAGGTTCCGTCTGCTTCTTCTCCTTTAATGTTCGCAAAGTTCATTCCGCCTTTAAGACCCAACTCTACGCGAGCCTGACCATACGTGACCACAGCTCCCAGGCAAAGAGCCATTACCATTAGTAGTTTTTTCATTTTGATTTCGTGTTTATTGTTTTCATAAAGTAAGAAAAATTCCCGCACACCCCCAATTAAAAATCATATATCTGCTCCACAGTAACTCTTTTATAAAAACTACGTTTAGGAAATTAATATTTTATATACATTTAGGAAAATAACTAATTATACAGGCTTAAAAAGAGGTAAATGAAAGATTACCAATTAGGTGAATTTGAAGAGATCGTACTTCTCACAGTAGCCATACTACACGGAGAAGCCTACGGTGTGGCCATAAAAAAGGAGATTGTGGACCGGCTAAAGCGATCTGTCAGTGTGGGGGCATTGCAAACTGCCCTCAAGAGAATGGAGAAAAAGGGCTACCTGGAATCGACTTTTGGTGAGGCTACCTCCGTAAGGGGCGGGAAAAGAAAACGCTATTACCATGTGACTCCACTGGGTAAACAAGCCCTCGATTATGCGAAAGAAACGAGAAATCAGCTCTGGAAAGCAATACCTGAGGTGGCATTTGATTTTGAAAAGTGATGCAAAAGAATCAGTTATCTCCACCAGAGTTAGCTAACAGGCTTTTTAAATATTTCTGTAAGTCTAAATACCACGAAGAGGTCCTGGGAGACCTGGAAGAGGAGTTTGCAGAGTTATCTTTCTCTTCAGCTCTCAGCGCAAAGTTCTGGTACTACAGGCAGGTATTGAAGCTATTCAGACCCACTCTACTTAAAAAGGCAAAACCTCATAATAAAATAGAAAAAGAAACTACCATGTTTAGAAACTACATTAAAATAGGCTTCAGAAATCTGTGGAAGTACAAAGCGGGTACTCTGATCAATATAGTTGGTCTTTCCACCGGTATGGCAGCTTTTGTACTTATTGCGCTTTTCGTGACCGATGAGTACAGCTACGATCAGCATCATGAGCATGCTGAAAACATTTACCGGGTGACGGTAAAAAACTACGATGCTGAAGGCTCGGTAAGCAGGCACTGGGCGTTTGGTTCTGCCGGGCATGCAGAACGCCTGAATCAGGACTATCCTCAAATTACTCATGCCGTCCGCTTCTTTCCATGGGCCTTTCCGGACCTTCAGTATGGCGATCAAAAGTTCAGAGGGGAACCGGTAATTTTTGCTGATGAAGAAGTCTTCGATGTTTTCACGTTCCCATTTATCATCGGTGACCCGAAAACCGCTCTTAAAGACCTTTATTCTCTGGTTTTAACGGAAGAAACGGCTATTAAGATCTTTGGTAATGACTGGCAGGAGAAGGATATCCTTGGTGCGCAGGTGACCCTGTCCAGAGACGGTAATTCAGGGTCTTTTAAAATAACCGGAGTTATAGAAAATATGCCCGACCAACAGCATTTTCACTTTGACTACCTGGCCCCTATCCGGTTTATTGAAATGCTCTATGGTGAGCAGGCCATGAGTAATGTAGGGGGAAATTATAACTGGATGACCTACATACGAACCGCACCGAATACGGATATCGAAAAACTACAAAATCAGGCAAATGATGAGTTTTGGGATAAATATATGGGAACATTTTCCAGTGGAGTGAAGGCCAGAGACTACTATGATTTTGTGTTTCAGCCCATCACTGACATCCATCTTACCTCTAACCTGGAAGGTGAATACGAAACGAATGGCTCGCTGCAACAAGTCTACATATTCAGTATTGTGGGGGTATTACTGCTTCTGGTAGCCTGTGTAAACTATATGAATATAGCTACCTCCCACTATTCCAGAAGGATGAGGGAAGTGGGTGTGCGTAAAGTCATCGGTGCCCATAAAATCGCCCTGATCAAACAATTTCTTACAGAATCCACTCTGATTACAATCATATCATTCCCTGCTTGTATACTCCTGATTTACTGGGCGCTCCCCTACCTGAACAGTTTCATGGACAAAGCTTTGACTTTTCATCCCTGGGTAAACATTGAGATTTCGGGTATTTTGATCCTGTTACTTCTAGGTGTGGGCTTGTTTGCCGGGTTATATCCGGCGCTCTTTCTATCCAGGGTAAACCTCGTAAATGCCCTTAAAGGCGAGCAAACTACAAATGCTTCCAAATGGAATTTCAGGTCCTTTCTGGTAACATTTCAGTATGCGGTAACCATAGCATTGATCTTTGCAATAGCGGTGATCGAAAGCCAAATGGCATTTATCCAAAGGACTGATCCGGGGTACCAGAGAGAGCAGATCCTCAGGCTTTCTTTGCCAAGAAACGTAAATAACGAAACCTTCAAGAACGAATTATTAAGCAACCCGAATATTTTGAGCGCTTCCTACTCCAGCCGAATCCCTACCGGAAGGCTGGCGGATAGCTGGGGCTCCAGATTTTTTGCTGGTGATTCGGCTATCTCTACCAGCTTTAGGTTACCCATCGTTTCTGTAGACCCTGACTTTCTGAAAACCTATGAGATCAGCCTCTTAGCCGGTGAAAATTTCAGGGAAGGAATGGAAACAAAGCTAAACAGTGACTCCATACCGCCAGCTAACTACATCATCAATATGGCAGCAGTAAAAGCTTTTGGTTACAGCTCTGCCCAGGAGATTATTGGGATGAAACTGGAATATGGGAACACACAAGGGAGAATTATAGGGGTGATGGAAGATTTTCATTTTGAATCGATGCACAGCCCTATTGTACCAATGCTAATCATGTATGTAAATAATTACCGTAGGATTAGTCTGAAATTAAAAGAAGGTGATATACGCAACACGCTCAATCACATAGAAAAAATATATGCTTCTTTTGATCCGGAGGGTACGGCAAACTACCGCTTTGTTAATGAGCTTTTTAATGAGCAATACGAACAGGAGCAAAGGCTAAGCACCATGATTAAGGTTTTTGCTGTCATAGCCATTCTCATCGGGTGTCTTGGGCTAATCGGAATGGTAGGTTTTATCATTGAAACCAAGATCAAAGAAATAGGTGTGAGAAAAGTTCTGGGAGCTTCTACAGGCAACATCTGGATGCTTATTAGTAACCGGTTCCTCATACTCATATCGGTTGCTTTTATCATTGCTTTACCAATTGCCTATTGGTTTATGAGTCAATGGCTTGAAAACTTTGTATACCGGACCGCTATTTCTTTTTGGATTATACTTTTACCGGTAATAGCAGCTACGGTTCTTACCCTTTTAGCAATAAGCTACCAGACAATAAAAGCAACGATGATCAACCCGGTGGAATGTCTTAAAGATGAGTAGATATAAAAAAACCCCGACTGAAACGTCGGGGTCCGTGTTCATCTTCAGATTTGTAAAACCAACCTAACCTAAAATAACTCATGAAGATGAATAACTCATGCTATGAAAAAACTCAAAACAAAGATTCAGGATTTTCACCAATTATCACCTCAAAAATCGGTGACTTGCCCGAATCTTTCGATGATCGGGAACAAAGCTTGTGCCAAACTAGAAATAAGCGTCTATAGTCATCTGATTATGCACCTTCCCATCTCGCACCAAAACCATTGAATTTACGGGAATAGTTTGCCATCCAGGTTCGTTACTAAGGGGTTCTGAGCTAATGATTACAGCTTTTTCGCCTTCTCCCGGATCTTTCATATAACAGATCCCATCCTCACATACATATTTTCTGCCAAGGTTGAAGTAGAGAGAGTCGGCATGTTCCGGCACATCGGTGGTAAAACGAACAGCCAGGGCCATACTGCCATCAGTAACGACAATATTAAGATAGCACTTTTCGCCCGGTGCATACACTTCAACTAACTTAACAACCTTTCTGATGGCTGCCATCATAGAGGTGGCAAGCCTATCGGTAGTTTCCATATCCGGTCGTTCTAAAAATTCACTGAGAAACAGCCCAAAAAAGTGCTCTGAATCAGTAGAACCTTTGATATGCTTAAAAACCTCATCAGGCAATAGGTTGAGGAGTGGTCGGCGAATCTCCGGGAAGCCTCCGATATCTCCATTGTGCATAAATCCATATTTCCCCCATTTAAAAGGATGACAGTTTGCTTCTGACACACTCAGGCTCTGGGTAGCAGCTCGTACATGCGCCAGGATACACCCTGAAACAACCATTTTACTTAACTCTCTTAAATTGTTGTTGCTCCAGGCAGGGCTAATGGATTTGAAGAGGGCTGGCTCATCAGACAGCTCCGGATTATACCAGGCTAAGCCAAAACCGTCCCCATTCAGAGGTTCTTCACGTTCCTGAGCCCCATAACTTTGATGAATAAGCGAATGTTTGGGCTCAATAATAAGGGAGCTGATCCTGATCGGCTTGCCCTGGTAGAAGGTAAAGCGGCACATTTTATAGATACTAGCCACTTAAATTAACAATTTTCGATGAATAAAAGATATTAAAGTACTAACCAAGGAAATAAAACCTCAATCACCAAGGCATAATTGGATCAAATAACTTACATTTGAGAACTTAACTAAAGATTTAAAATTACATCATGCACAAATTGAAATTCGTAAAACTGCTTGCCTTAGTTTTCGTTGCCTTTAGTTTAATTTTTGTAACCTCTTGTAACAAAGGAGGTGATGATGGACCTTCCGCACAGGAAGAACTGATCGACTTGCTCCATGGAAACACCTTCACAGCAACAGCTGCCTCTTCATTGGAAAATGTAGAAGGGGTTACGGTCAGTGAAGTTTCCATAAGTTTTTCCGGCGATGCCTCAATGACCTTCACACTGACTGGCGGAGATATAAATACTCACGCGGCCACCGGAGGTTCATTTGCAATTGCTGAGGATGGTACCCTAAGTGGGCTTACCGTAGATCCAGCAACTGACAGGTCAGCTACTGCTACTTCTATAAACTATGACTCAGGAGCAGGGACAATTACCATTGTTTTCTCTACTGAGGAATCTACAGCACGTATTAGTGGTGTAGGAAAATTCACCTTAGTTTTTTCAGTAGGATAAGGTTTTAAAACAATCTTTTTATAAGAAAGCTGTTCTGATAGGAACAGCTTTTTTCATTTAATGCTTCTTTGAAAAAATCAACTCTGCACACTAAAGTGTCTTTCCCTGATAAAATAATTGATGTTCTATCCATTGATTGCCTCATTTTTGGTTTTAACTCCTCTGACCTGAATGTATTATTAGTAAAACATGGCGAAGGGATCAGTGAAGGTAAGTGGGCATTGCCCGGAGGCTGGATTAAGTACAATGAGGGACTGGATGATGCAGCCTACCGAATCTTATCTGCACTTACAGGAATTCAGGATATTTTCCTGGAACAGTTAAAAGCGTTTGGAGAGGTGGATCGATATCCTAATAAGCGCGTAATAACCGTCGCATACTATTCGCTGGTTAAACCTGAAGAGTATGAGATCATACCGGGCTTCACCGCCTCAGATGCCAGGTGGTTTAAACTAGGTGAGATCCCCACCCTGCCCTATGACCATAACGCCATTTTGAATCATAGTCTGGATCACCTCAGACACATAGTAAAACACGAACCCATCGGATTCAACCTGCTCCCCGAAAAGTTTACACTCCTGCAGCTTCAGCAGCTCTATGAATCTATTCTGGGAATAAAACTGGATAAGCCCAACTTCCGACGGAAATTCCTCAAAATGAAACTACTGATCGATTGTAAAGAAAAGCAAAAAGAAGTGGCACATAGGGCTGCCAACCTATACCGCTTTGATGAAGCCGTATACAACCGGTTAAAAGAAGAGGGCTTCAATTTTGAATTTTAGAAGCCCTCTGTATAAAAATATGAAGAAGTAATTGTGTACTTAGATACAGTTATTGATCAGGTTTTCGAAAAGTTCCTGCTTACCACTAGCCATTTTTGGCTCACCATTAGCAATTGCAATCTCCCTAAGGTCTTCCATGGTCAGCTTTCCATCCTCAAATGCTTTTCCTTTGCCTGAATCAAAAGAAGCATAACGCTCCTCTCTCAGTTTTTTATACGCAGTGCTGCCCAATACCCTATCGGCAATCTCAAGTGAACGGGCAAACACATCCATTCCACCAATATGCGCATGGAATATATCGTCCAGGTCTGTGGAGTTTCTCCGTGTTTTCGCATCAAAGTTGATTCCCCCACCCTGGATTCCTCCGGATTCTAAAATCACAAGAAATGCTTCAGTCACTTCAAATAAATTATTTGGGAATTGATCGGTATCCCATCCATTTTGGTAGTCACCACGGTTAGCATCAATGCTGCCCAGCATTCCTGCATCCGCAGCTACCTGTAGCTCATGCTGGAAGGTATGACTCGCCAGTGTAGCGTGGTTTACCTCAATGTTTAGCTTAAAATCTTTATCCAAACCATACTCTCGAAGGAAACCAACCACTGTAGCCGCATCAAAATCATACTGGTGTTTGGTAGGCTCCATTGGTTTTGGCTCCACAAAGAAGTTTCCTTTGAATCCATTTTTTCGAGCATAGTCTTTAGCCATATGCAGGAATTGAGCAAGATGATCCAGTTCACGCTTCATTTTAGTATTGAGCAGGGACATGTAACCTTCCCGTCCTCCCCAGAATACGTAGTTTTCGCCATTTAGCTTTATGGTAGCATCGAGAGCATTTTTCACCTGGGTACCTGCATGGGCCAAAACATTGAAGTCAGGGTTGGTAGAAGCTCCATTCATGTATCTGGGGTTTTCAAAAAGGTTTGCAGTTCCCCAAAGCAACTTCACTCCTGTATCATCCATATACTGCTTCGCATAGTCAGTGATGGTTTCAAGCCTTGACTCAGACTCAGCAATGGTGGAGCCCTCTTCAATCAGATCAAAATCATGAAAGCAGAAATATGGCAACCCTAGTTTACCAAGAAACTCAAATGCTGCATCCATCTTCTCTTTTGCCCGTGAGACGGCATCAGATGCAGTACTCCATGGGTAATTTTTAGTGCCAGCGCCAAATGGATCGCCTCCATCATTGCAGAAGGTATGCCAGTAAGCACAAGCAAACTTAAAGTGCTCTTTCATGGTCTTACCAGCCACTACTTTGTTTTCATCATAGTACTTAAAGGCAAATGGGTTATCTGACTCAGGTCCCTCATACTTTACCTTTCCGATACCTTTAAAGTATTCTTTTTCTCCTGTACTCATTCTTTATGGTTATTAATTGTCAATGTTTGATTTGTCTTTCCAATGCATTTTTCCACTCCTGGTATGTGGCTTCATATTTTTGCTGCAACTTGACGTCCGGCTCAAAGGAACCAAGACATTCCAACCCGGCAAAAGCTTCATCTCTGGAAGTATAAAGCCCCGCTCCCAGCGCAGCACCTCTGGCGGCCCCTTCGGCTCCATCCGTATCATAAAGCTCCAAATTGGCTCCTACTGTATTTACAAAGGCTTCCCGAAATACAGGACTTAAAAACATATTGGCTTTACCTGCACGGATCGTTTTACCCGCTACCCCAATTTCATTCAACACATCAAACCCGTAGCGCAAGGCAAAAACAATACCCTCCTGTGCAGCGCGGTAAATGTGTTTATTCTGATGACGGTTAAAGTCCAGTCCGGCCATTGTGGCTTTTGGATACTTGTTTTTTAAAACCCGCTCAGCTCCATTTCCAAATGGGAAAAACCTGAGCCCTTCAGCTCCCACAGGCACTTCAGCCGCCAGGGTATTCATTTCATCATATGAGTAAGTTCCGGCACCAACTGTCTTACGTAACCAGCTATTCAGGATTCCGGTACCGTTAACACAAAGCAGGATACCATTTCTTGGCTGCTCCTCCGTATCACTTACATGCAAAAACGTATTTACCCGAAATGCTTTATCTCCGATGTTTCGGTCCGTCACTGCATAGATAACTCCTGAAGTTCCTGCTGTGGCAGCTACTTCTCCTGTATTCAGTACATTGAGAGAAAATGCATTATTTGGTTGGTCTCCTGCCCGGTACGAAATGGGCGTACCCGCTGAGATACCTGTTTCACCTGCAATGCTTTCGGAAACTCCACTTTGTAAGCCAAATGTAGGAACCAAGTCAGGGACTGTACGTTCGGAAATACCATATTCTTTTAGTAGTTCCCATGAAATAGCTCGTTTTTTAAAATCCCAGAAAACCCCTTCTGACAAACCTGAAGCAGTGGTGTTGACCTGACCGGAAAGCTTGTAAGCAATATAGTCACCCGGTAGCATGAAGTGTGTAACCTTCCTGAAAGTATCGGGTTCATTTTCCTGCACCCATTTCAATTTAGAAGCTGTGAAATTTCCAGGAGAATTCAATAAACTCTCCGTACAATAAGAGGCTCCCAAGGCTTCAAACCCTCTATCTCCTACCTCTACAGCCCGGCTGTCACACCAAATAATAGAAGGACGCAACACGTCTCCCTTTTCATCCAGGATAACCAGTCCATGCATCTGGTAGGAGATCCCTATGCTTTTGATAGCACTCGCCGATATGGATGTACTAGATAATACCTTTTTATATGCTGCTAAAAATGACTCCCACCAGGTATCCGGATCCTGCTCCGCCCAGCCGGGTTCAGGAGCGCTGATCTCCAGCTCACTCTCCGGGTGAAACGCAGACCCAACACTTTTACCTGTTTTTATGTCCAGAACGGATACTTTAACAGATGAACTCCCTACGTCAATTCCGAGTGAATACATTTAATGTCGTTTAGAAGAAATATTCCATAAAGATATTAACTTATAGTCAAAAATACTATAAGCATGTTGTTATTTTTTATGATAGCTGGATTCATCAAAGTTAGACAGAATAGTTTTCTATACTTTTACAGCTGGTTTTTTCAAAATCTAAACTGATTTTGCAGCACACAAGTCAACAATTTGTAGATCTAAGAGACGAAAAAGCTTTTGAATCCATTTTCAAGAGTCACTATAGTCAGTTGGCTTCTTTTGCTTATCAATACGTAAGGGATGATGAGATCGCTGAAGAGCTCGTACAGGAGATGTTTAGCAACCTGTGGAGCAATGCTGAGAAAATATCCATTCGAACTTCTCTGAAGTCTTACTTATTCGGGGCGGTGAGGAATGCCTGTCTGAACTTCCTGAAACACGAGAAAGTAAAGCAAGCTCATGCAGATCATCAGCTAAGGACTTCCCCCAGCTCTGACCAAACCAATTTTCTGGAATTGGATGAGCTGAAGGAACGCATAGATGAAGCTATGCAACTTATACCTGAGAAATGCCGGGAGATCTTTGAAATGAGTAGGTATGAAGGAAAAAAATATCAGGAGATAGCTGATGAACTGAGCTTATCAATCAAAACAGTTGAAAACCAAATGGGTAAAGCATTGAAAATACTGAGAGAAGAGCTAAAAGACTACCTGATTCTGATCGTCTGGTTTATGATGCATGGGGGTAAATTTTAAGTTGGTTGTCGAATAAGCAGGAGATGAAGGAAGACTTTTCACATAGAGTTACGGAGAAAGAGTTGGCAAAATACTTTTCGGGAGAAGCCACTGAAAAAGAACGGTTGGCAATCGAAAGCTGGGCCAATCAATCCAATGAGAACAGGGAGTTTCTCATTCAGGCTCATGTGGTATGGGCAGACACTGGTCGGATAAGTGCAAAAGAAATCGCTCGTAAAAAAGTATATGACGCCAATGCTGCCTGGGAGAAAGTAAAAGTGCAGAAAAAGCTTTCTGAAGCTAAGAAAAGATCCTTCTTTCCTGTATGGAAAGTAGCTGCGGGGGTCTTATTGGCTCTGAGCTTAGGCTTCCTGATCCAATACTACCTGAATCAACCAGTCACTGAAACTGTAGTGGCAGAGAACAATACAGTCTCCCGAACCTTACCTGACAGCAGTGTGGTTTTACTAAACAAAGCGAGCAAGATTACTTATCACAGGGAATTTGAAGACCACGAACGAAAGGTAACCCTGGAAGGCGAAGCCTTCTTTCAGGTGGTTCCTGATCAGGAGAAACCTTTCATCGTCAGAGCCGGTCAAACTGAGATCAAGGTTTTAGGCACCTCATTTAACATCAAGTCCACTGAAGATTTTGTTTCTGTTTTCGTGGAGACTGGTTTGGTTCAGTTCTCCTCAGCAGAAGATGGGGTACGATTATCTGCCGGAGAATCCGCGAAGTACGCGATTAGTACAAACGTCATTGAGAAAGAAACAAATAGAGATGCCATCAGAGCGGATCAATACTGGCGAACCCAAACGCTTAGGTTTACCGGAGATAAACTACCAAAAGTGGTCAAAGCTCTTGAGCAGGTTTTTGACACCAATATCACCCTTCTCAATGAAAGCCTTTCCAATTGCAGCCTGAGTGTGACCTTTGAAAATGACTCACTGGAGAATATTATGGAAATAATCCGAATCACACTGGACCTGGAAATAACTAAAACCAAAGATGGATACGCTTTAAGTGGAGAGGGATGTTCAAATTAGGGGTATTTGCGTTAGTGTTATTGTGGGTTACCCAGGCAACTGGTCAAAGTGTGCTTCAAAGTCATCATTCCATCTCCTTCACAGATGAACCCACCCATCAGGCTCTTATAAAACTATCCGATCACTCCAGCTCTCAACTGGCATTTAACCCAGATGTCTTACCTGAAAAAAACATTTCGGGAACTTACCAAAATCAACCTTTAGAAGACATCCTGGATGAAATACTCGGAGCGGGTTATCAATATAAAGTAAGAGGTCGCTACATCATCATTCAGAAAGCAGAATTGGGGAATAAAAAACAGGTGGTGCAGGTGACAGGTAAAGTTACTGACCAGAAAACTGGTCAGGACATCAAGGATGTGAGTATCTATGAAGTAAACAAGCTCACTGCCACACTATCCTCTAATGATGGTTCATTTGACCTTACTTCAAAAACTTATGGAAACCAGGCCACATTCGTCATCAGCAAGCGAAATTATGAGGACACGGTTATTACCGTGGATCCTTCTCAGAAGGGGTTTTTCAACTTATCTCTCAAACCATCCCCAAAAGAGGAAAAAGGCGAAATCAAGGAGTGGTTAGCAAACAAAGTAGGTATGGTAAGGCTCTTTGTCAACAGGAAATCCAGGCAGCACACAGAGAATGTATACATGGAGGAATCCAGGTTTGCGCAGATATCGCTGGTTCCGGGGATTAGTACAAACGGATTTATCAGTGGTCAGGTCAGGAATAATTTTTCATTGAACCTGGCAGGAGGCTATGTACGAGGAATTAACGGGTTAGAACTCGGAGGAGCATTTAATATAGTTCGTGAAGAGGTTAATGGAGTTCAATTAGCAGGGGCTGTCAACATTGTAGGTGATTCTCTGTCTGGTGTGCAATTAGCAGGAGCGGTAAATCTCAACCTCAAAAATACCCGGGGCATTCAGACGGCCGGGGCAGCAAATATAGCTAATGAAAAAATGGATGGGGCACAGATAGCGGGAGCTTATAATCATACGCTCACAATGAAAGGAGCTCAGATAGCGGGAGCGGTAAATACCTCAAAAACACTCAATGGATTACAGCTAGCCGGAGCGATCAATGTCAGCGGATCCAAATCAAAGGGGAGTCAAATCGGGGGAGCCGCCAACTGGGGTGGAGATTTTAAAGGTTTTCAACTAGCCGGAGCAAGCAACATAGCAACAGATATGAATGGCCTGCAGCTTTCAGGAGCTTATAATCAGGCAGCTGGCATTGTAAATGGTGTACAAATAAGTGGAGCTATCAATATAGCCAAACGACTTAATGGCTTACAAGTTGGGGTGATCAATATTGCACCGGAGGCTCAAAAAGGATTTATGCTTGGACTGATCAATATAACAAAAGGAGGCCTCCTTGCTTTCGAAATTGATCACAATGATGTCACTGACGTTAGCGCTTCCTTCAAATCAGGGCCAAAACACTTTTACACTATTCTCAATACCGGGATCACTTCTGATCGAGACATGTGGAGTTATGGAATGGGGTTTGGAAGTCAAATAGGATTAGGAGACCATTTTTTCACTGATTTAGAGCTCACCACACATAACCTACACCATATTGATGACCTTTTCGAAAACCCTGTTTATAATCACCGATTTAATGTTTCATTAGGCTACAAGTTGAGTGAGCGCATTGCTATTCACGGAGGACCGGTTCTCCACTTTGCTCACTTTGATCAAAGCTCCGATAGAGCATCTATCCTCTTTGAAAGAGTTGGCACAAAGCCCTTTTCAGAACCTGCAGCCAATCAAAAATGGTGGATTGGGTACAGGGTGGCTTTGAGGTTATAAATGAATCCTTATTTACTAACTGATGTTTTACTTAAATTTATTATTAGATTGAAAATTAATACCATTTAGTTAAGCAGGTTTTCTCACATCCATACCCTCCCCAAGAGAGGGATAAAAGGAGCTTAACTAAAGCTTGATTGAAAACGATAAAGCATTAAGTTTAATTCTTATTCGCAAGTTCAGTTGCTGCTAAGGTTGATTATATTGACGAACTCACGTTAAAGCTTTACAATTGAAAAATTTATGGCCAGAGGTAGTCTGATGCGCATTTCCATAATCTTACTCTTGCTTTTAAATGCCATTATTTCATTTGGTCAGTCACAGGATTGGCAGGAAGTAGCAGACAATTATTTAGAAACGGCTGTTATCGATTACTATATCGCCTGGGACCTACATGAACAGTTATTAGCAAAATTAAAGGAGGAATTCAAACAAGGAAACCTAACTACCGAAGAGACACACCTGCTGGGAATTTTGTATGATGAGTCAATAACCCAGGAAGAATCTGAGGAATACTATCAAACCGTTACCTCAGGCTATGCTGATAAACCCTTTCGTAAAGCGCTGTTTATTCTAAGTCACTGTAGAAATACGTATGATCAGGAAGCAGCAGTTACCCTGAAACGCATACAAGAAGCTATCGAATTGCTTCAGTCAGTCGGTCAGGATTCGTCCCTGGTATCCGTTCATGCACATATGCGTTATGGTGGACTATTAATGCAGATCAGCGATTTTAAGCAAGCATTAAAAGTGTTTTCAAAAGCACTGGCTATTTCTGAAACAATAGGCAAGTCACATCCGGTCTATGAAGAGGCCCTCGGGCGATTGGCATCCTACTACACCACTGTCGGCAACCTGGAAATGGCCGCACAAATAAGAAAACAGGCTGAACTGAATGTGTTGCAGGAACGCGGTATCAACATCCCCTACCCGGTCATTTTTAAACGGCATACGCCCGGGCCGACTTTAGATATGCTAAGCACACCTGGGCGGTCGGCTGAACGCTATCGTTTGGCGCTCCTGTTTTTGTATGCTAATGAATACAACCCTTATAATGAAGTTTTGGCTGTTACGCTGTTTAATGAACTGGAGGATGCATCTAATACCGAATGGCAACAGTCTGAATTCTACGGGCAATTCTTAATACATAAAGGTCTGCAGGAACTTTCCCTGGCCAATGAGCATCAAGCGGTTGAAACCCTACAGAAATCCATTGAATTTTTTAAAAAGCCCTATACCGAAGGCCCCGATCAATTCTCAGGCATTACCAATTCTCTCAACGCCATCGGATGTGCTTATTACAACATCGGTGAATACCAAAAAGCCTTGCATTCATTTCAGCAATGTGATTCCCTGTTCCGGTCAGTAAAACTCCTATACGGCCAGGATTTTATCCAGCATAATATCCTGATTACCCTATCGAAGCATAATGATATGAAGGGGCTGCGTGATGTACTGAGATCTTTTCAATTAGGAACAGAGATCTCTGAGGATTTCACAGCACGTATGACGCGTTATGGCGATCTAATGATGAGGGTGGACGACTATGCGGGAGCCTTTAAATTCTACACGAAAGCGTATGATGAATATTGGTCGGAAGTGCAGATGGAATATTATGAGGGAAAGGAAAACGAAGAATTCCTTGAAGATGATATGGAAATCATAGATGAAGAACAAATTGTTCTTGATATCGGACCCGCTGAGACCATAAGTGTTATCCATCCTTATAAACCCAATGGCCTGCATTACCGCACGCTGCTGTTTAAGTTGGCCAAAGCGTCATTTTTAGTGGAAGAATATGCCCTGGCCAGAAAGTATGTATTGTCTTATATCAACGAGTTCTACACTGAAATAGAGCGCGAAAGAAATATAATGGAGCGTGGAAGTGATCTTTATGAGATCTATCGCCTGAAAAATGAGCTCTTCCCTGCTTACGACCTTTTTCAAAATATTCTATTTAAAGACAGCCTGGTAAGAATTGAGAATAATGGTGAGAACATCATGCTTGCTTTTTTGCAAATTCTCGACTCCAAAGCCAACATACAATATGAGTACCGCCATATGCGGACTACCATTGAAAATTCTGAGGACCCAGAACTCCGGAATCTCTATAGACAATACCTGGAAGTGAGGGACCGTCTGGTGAAGGTAAAGCTGGATGGGTATGGAACACAGGAAGATGTGGAACAGCTATCAATCGCTATTGACACGTTGAAAGCACAGCTCTCCTCCCGAACAGCCTTATTTGCGCCAATGGAAAAAACATTTACTTCCTGGCTTGAGGTCGGTCAAACTTTAAAAAAAAATGAAGCCGCCATTGAGATCCGGAGGGTCCCCCGCTATAAATCCGGTCAGTGGACTGACGAAAATATATATGCTGCTTACATAATTACTCATGGCTCAAAAAAGCCGGAAGTAGTATTCTTGCCAGAAGGCAATCTATTGGAAGGTCGCTACCTGAAAAATTACCAAAATAGTATTCAGTATAAGCTGGAAGATACGATAAGTTATGGCCGCTTTTGGAAGCCAATACAAGAAAAGCTGGGAAAGATTTCCAAAATTTTCCTGTCGCCTGATGGTGTCTATAACCAGATCAACCTGAACACGCTATTCAACCCGGAAACAAAAAGGTATCTGATTGATGACCTTAAAATACTCCACGTAATTTCTACAAAAGAGCTTAGCACTACAAAGCCGGCTTCCGGCCAGATACAGTCCGTTACCTTAATGGGCCGACCGGCTTATTTTATAGAAACGGACAAAGAGAACCCTTTTGATCCCATTGAGGATTCGCCAGACCGTGCGATCACCCGTGAGCAGCTTGCCAGAGGGACTATAGATGATCTCCCCGGAACGGAGAAAGAAATAGTGGCTATTCGCAAAATCATGGATGACAAGAAAATCCCTACAGCTTATTTTATTGGAAACCATTCTTCCGAAGAGAATTTTAAACGGTCGGCCGGCAGTATCATGCACATTGCCACTCACGGTTTTTGGCTACAGGGTTCAGCCGATGAAAAGGTTGATGCCATGTTTCATTCGGGATTATTGTTCGCAGGGATCAAAAATTATGTAACAGATAAAACTCAAGTCTCTAAAGAGGATGGGATTCTCACAGCTTATGAAGTAGAAGGCATGGACCTTAATGAAACCCAATTGGTTGTCTTATCGGCTTGTGAAACCGCCCTGGGCCATATTGATGTTGGTGAAGGAGTTTACGGACTCCAACGGGCCTTCAAAATAGCAGGGGTAGATAAAATGATCATGAGCCTGTGGAAAGTAAATGATGATGCCACGCAAGAACTTTTCGTATCATTTTATTCGAACTGGATAAGTAAAAACATGTCGGTTGAAACAGCATTTTATCAGGCACAAGCTGAGTTGAAAAGGAAGTATACTCATCCCTACTATTGGGGTGGGTTTGTTTTTATTGAATGATACGGGAGGCTGTTTCCCTGTTGTCTAATTCTCAATTTCTAATCAAAATACGTCTCTCAATCCTATAGAAGAACTCTATTAAATTATTTAGAGAGAGTATTGAGATATTTCCAATGCTTATTGATGACACTAGCCGATTAACCAACTACATTTGAATGAAAGGGGATGCGTTTTTCACCTTTGACTAGTTCAATACTGTAACCACAAGCTTCAACAATGCTAATTAGATTGCTGAGTTTCACATCTTTGGCTTTGCCCGAGCGTAAGTCCTGTATGGCCGTAGCAGAAATTCTTGCCAGTTCAGCAAGCTTTCTTACACTTTTTTTATCATCCTCCATCAGGGACAGTATCAATTCGGATAAGGCAAATTCCTTGAATTCCCTATCATAATCTTTTTTGAATTCAGGATCATTTTTCCATTTATCGAAAACTGATCCGAAACGATTTTCAACCTTCTTTTTCATAATATGATCCTTTCTTCACTCGTCTTTCATAATCCTGCTTCCACTTCAAAGCTCTTTCTTTTTCGGCCTTGGGAAGCTTTTGTTGTTTCTTCATAAAACCATTCGTAATGATGATCTTACCGTCATTAAAGAAAAAGCACAGAAATCTGTGAGGTTGAGGCTTAAAAGCATAAATTTTATCGCCCTCGTTTCTAAACTTCTCCTTATTCCGAATTTTACCTATATCCCCAATCATCATCAGAAGATGCTGAAATTTCTTAGCATCGGCACCAGAAAATTTGTCCAAAATGTATTCCCTTGCCTGACTTTTTCCTTTATCGTTATAATAGAATTCAATCTGGTACACTTCGCCTTTATAGGCTATGTAATCAGGTCTCTCTTCCATACCACAAGTGTACAAGTTAACTTACACAATATCAACGTTTTTTAAGGTTAATTGGTTTCTTCTGTATTATCAGTCACATGGGCTATTAGATGTTTATTCTTTAGGTATTCAGCTTAATTCGACATTCTCGATTCTGTTTCCAATCCATTTTTAGACTCTAATTAACCGGGCTCCCTAATTTTTTCAGGTCTACATAGGGGTAAATCTCAAGTCAGTTTCCATACGGATGTTAAAAACACAAAATAACTGACTTATGAATCCTAAATTCATTTTTAAAGCACTTCTACTTTTTACTTTTAGCATAAGTGCTGCGCAGGAAACAACACAAACCATAAGAGGAACCCTGATAGATCAGGACTCCAAATCACCGCTGATCGGAGCGACGGTAAGAATTGTAGGTTCCAACCCGGTCAAAGGGGCTGTAACGGATATCGATGGTACATTTCGTATTGAAGATGTTGCAGTGGGAAGGATTTCCCTGCTGATTACTTCTGTGGGTTATGAAGAAAAGGTACTCCCAAATATACTGGTGACAGCAGCTAAGGAGGTAGTACTGGACATACCGATGCTGGAATCAGTGGAAAACCTGGAAGAGGTGGTAGTAACTGCCCAAAAGAATAAAGCTGAAGTACTCAATGAAATGGCCACTGTGAGTGCCAGAACCTTCTCAGTCGAAGAAACTCAACGTTATGCCGGTGCCTTAAGTGATCCTGCTCGAATGGTAGCCTCTTTTGCAGGTGTTACCGGCAATGCAGAGGGAAACAATGATATCGTCGTGCGGGGAAACTCCCCCAAAGGAATCCTCTGGAGACTGGAAGGAATCGAGATCCCAAATCCAAACCACTTTGCCAATGAGGGCGCTACCGGTGGTCCTATCAATGCACTGAACAGTAACATGCTGGACAACTCTGACTTCTTTTCTGGTGCATTCGCCCCGGAATATGGAAATGCGCTCTCAGGAGTATTTGATATGCGGTTCAAAAAAGGAAACAACGAACGTAGAGAGTATGCTGCGGGAGTGAGTGTCTTTGGTATTGACTTTGCAGCGGAAGGACCTTTTAGTGAAAGCTATCAGGGCTCCTACCTCGCCAACTACCGGTACTCCTCTCTGCAACTGATTGATCAATTAGGGATTCTGGATTTTGGCGGTGTGCCTAAATACCAGGATGCTTCATTCAATGTAGAATTGCCCCTTGGAGATAAGAACTACCTTTCCGTCTTTGGATTAGGTGGTATTAGCAGCATTCATGTAGACGATGAAGATGCTGAAGGCACTCCCCTTTACCGTGGTATGTTTGATGCTGATCTGGGAGTGGCTGGCATAAATCACTTGTATTTTATCAACAAAAACTCCTTTCTGAAAACCTCCATATCTGCAGCGGGTACGGTTTCCGAATCAGATGACAACCTTCCTGATGATAATGGCGATTTCTACAACGTTGGGAATAGCAGAATTACAAAAGGAACTTACCGTCTGGCGAGCACTTACAACTTAAAACTCAGTGCAAAGCACAAGCTGGAAACCGGATTTATCCTATCAAAGCTCAATTACAATGCCCGGGCCAATTGGTACAACTTCGAGCAAGATCAGATGGAAAATACGCTAAATGATGAAGGAGGAACTTACACCGTTCAGACCTTTACCAGTTGGAAATATAGATTCAATGAAAACTGGACCATGACGAGTGGTTTGCACTACCTGCATTTCGGCCTCAACGATAGCTATTCCATAGAGCCAAGACTAGGTCTCCGGTGGGAGGCAAATCCAAGACATGCATTCACAGCAGGTTTTGGTATCCACAGCAGACTGGAAAGTATCGCTATTTATCTGGCCAGGCAGCAACAGGAAGAAGGATCGACCATTCAACCTAATAAAGAACTGGAACCCACAAAAGCTGCCCACTTTGTTTTGGGTTATGATTATCTGATCAATCCAAATACACGACTGAAAATAGAAACTTATTATCAGCGCCTGTATGACGTGCCCGTAGAGAATGATCCGGGAAGCTACTTTTCGTTACTTAATTCTACGGAAAGCTACCTAAATGACACTTTTGTCAATAAGGGGACCGGAACCAATTACGGACTGGAACTTACCATGGAAAGATATTTTCACAATGGTTTTTATTACATGACTACTCTATCTCTCTATAAATCACTTTATACTGCATTGGATGGAGTAGAGAGAAACACCGCTTTTGATGGAAATTATGTGGCTAACCTACTGGCGGGGAAAGAATTTCAAATCGGTAAACCTGAAAAGCAAAGAGTCATGTTTGTCAATACAAAAATCGGTCTCATCGGCGGAGCTCGATATACACCCATTGATTTAGAAGCCTCCAGAGAGCTTGGGGGTGAGGTTAGAGATGAATCCAATCCATATGGAGCAAAAGGAGACGATATCTTCTTCCTGAATCTCGCTATTGGAACGAGAAGAAACAAAAAGAATACGACGCGGGAGTTTAAGATCGATATTACCAACGTAACAAACAATCAAGGGAATGTGAATGAATACTACATCCACGCCACCGGTGAAATCGAGAAGTCACCACAGTTGCCGTTTCTACCAAATATTGTCTATACGTTTAAGTTTTAGTGATAGAACAACCCACTATTTGTCTTCCCAACGGGACAAATAGTGGGGTATTAAACCGATCCTCCCTAATTTTACCTTATGAGCGAAACCCTCTATATCAAAAACATGGTATGTCCGCGGTGCATTGCAGCGGTGGAAAAGACCTTTAAAGATCATGGTTTCCCACCTGACACGATCAAATTAGGAGAAGTAAAGCTACCATCTTCTTTGGATCCAAAAACAAAACCTGTCATTGATCGGGAGTTGAAAAATCTGGGATTTGAGCTGCTGGAACCAGGGAAATCCGGACTCATCGCCCAGATCAAGGCTGCAATTGTGGAGCAAATACATTATTCCAAAAAGCAGCTAAACGTGAATTTTTCCACTTTCCTTGCTGAAAGACTACATCATGAATATACTTACCTGAGCAGGCTTTTCTCTTCCGTAGAGGGAATAACCATTGAAAAATTCATTACTTCCCAAAAAATAGAAAAGGTAAAGGAACTGCTTTTTTATGATGAGCTAACGCTTTCACAGATAGCCTATCAGCTGAACTACAGCAGTGTAGCGCACCTTTCTGCCCAGTTTAAGAAAGAGACCGGAATGACGCCAACTACTTTCAAAAAGCAGAAAGATCACGGAAGAAGAGGACTGGTTTAAAATTATCCGAACTATTTCTGCTTCCAGTCGTTTACACAACCAGAAAGCAAGGGCAATAGCCCTTGTCAAGTGAAAGCGGCAAGTACCAAACCCAAAGTATGAGTCGCGTTGCAAGCGGTCTGGCCATTACGGTTAGGCTTTTTTTATGTCTTATTACTCCTATTCTATGCCACCCCTTCGGGGTTGATTAAATTAATTGATAACATTTTCTACAAAAGTCTCATTCCTTCGAGATTTAATAACCACAAGTCGAAGAGTATGAGGATAATACATCTGAAATTTGAATAATATTGAGCTCTTCAAAATCTTATAACCTTTCCGCAACAAAATATAACAGGTAGTTCTGCTAACCATTTCATCTTTGCAACATGGAAACCAAAGAACTAACAAAAAAGGAATATTCAATAACAGGTATGACCTGTGACGGCTGTGTAGCCTCGGTTAAAAAAGTACTGGAGTCTACAGAGGGAGTACGAACTGCTAATGTCCAGCTTAATTATCCTCAAGCTACCATCGAAACAGAAAAAGAACTAAATCTGCAAGAGGTCAATGAGCGTCTCAAAACAAAAGGAAAATATACCATCTCAAACGAAAAGAAAGCAAAGGGGCTGGCTCCTCTTCCATCCATTGGAAAAAGTAAATCAAACGAGGACCTTCCGGGCATTTCTATCAAAACGTACAAGCCCTTACTGCTTATAGTAGGTTTTATCGCAGGGGTTTCTTTACTGGTACAATATCCATTTTCGGACTTCTCAGGATTCCTATGGATGCGGCATTTCATGGCTGGGTTCTTCCTCGCTTTTTCATTTTTTAAGTTGCTTAACCTTGATGGTTTTGCAAGCTCATACCGCATGTACGATATCGTGGCTGCCAAATGGAAAGGCTGGGGATACATCTATCCTTTTGCGGAGCTGGGGCTGGGTATTGCCTACCTGATCAATTTCGCTCCTTTCTACACCAACCTCACTACAGTTATCCTCCTGGGTGTTAGCAGTATTGGTGTAATCGAAAGCAACCTGAACAAGCGCAAGATCAAATGCGC
Organism: Marinoscillum sp. HNIBRBA16962; assembly: GCF_057801515.1. Lineage (NCBI taxonomy): Bacteria > Pseudomonadati > Bacteroidota > Cytophagia > Cytophagales > Reichenbachiellaceae > Marinoscillum > Marinoscillum sp. HNIBRBA16962. The sequence continues at coordinate 3,892,196 of NZ_CM173603.1, forward strand.
CTGTCTTGGCGATGTATTTAACCTCCCCATGAGCACGGTAACGATCATTGAAGACCTGACCATGGTTGCTATGGCTGCCTGGATGCTGTTTAAGATTTAAAAAACTGATTTAAAAAACTGAATTTTATAAAGGCATATCATAATTATATAAAACCATTTTTACACAAAAGAGTATATTTACATTAGTGAAAAAGCTTATTTCCATATCATTAGCGCTGCTACTACTACTTGGTAACGTAGGATTCACCTACGGCACGCACTTTTGCGGCGGTCATGCAGTGATCAGCGAAATAATGCTGGGTCATGAGCATATGGACTGTGGCATGGCCATGATGGAAATGCCTGAAAAAGAAAAAGGTGACAGCATAGCTGCCCCGGAATGCTGTTCCAATGAGTACGTTTCACAGGAAACCGACGAGGCGATCAAGCATCACCTCTCTGCTGATTTTACCCCGGCTTTAGTTACGATTGCTTTTGCTTATGAGCTTTTTGAAATTATATGGGATGAAACTGTCCATCCAAAACACTTCATATCCCCTTCTCCACCTTTACCTGATCAGGACCTGAATACGCTACATCAGGTCTTTATCATATAGTACTTATAATTTGAATTGAACCGCGGGAACACCCGGGGTCACGGCTGGACTGTACACTTCAGCCATTTTTGAATCATCACCGATGTTTCAACCTCTTTCATTCAGATTATGCTAAATAGAATTATAAAATATTTTCTGGAAAACCGGTTAGTAACCGTTCTCCTACTTATCGGCTTCATTGTTTGGGGTATTGTCACAGCTCCCTTTGGCTGGAAGCTTGGTAACTTGCCTTCTGATCCGGTCCCCGTTGATGCCATTCCTGACATTGGTGAAAACCAGCAAATTGTCTTTACACAATGGCCCGGGAGGTCACCTCAGGACATAGAGGATCAGATTTCCTATCCGCTCACTACCTATATGCTGGGGATACCAGGAGTGAAATCGATCCGTAGCTCTTCCATCTTTGGGTTTTCCAGTATCTACATCATCTTCAAGGAGGATATTGAATTTTACTGGTCTCGATCACGTATTCTGGAAAAAATCAATTCATTACCCTCCGGCCTGCTTCCTGATGGAGTACAACCGGCTCTTGGTCCGGATGCAACTGCCCTTGGACAGATTTTTTGGTATACCATAGAAGGACGCGATAAAGAAGGGAATCCAACCGGCGGTTGGGATCTCCATGAGATCCGTTCTGTTCAGGATTTTTATGTAAAATATGGTCTCAACGCTACCGAAGGAGTTTCTGAAGTGGCTTCTATAGGAGGTTTTGTTCAGGAATATCAAATTGATGTAAACCCCGATGCTCTCAAAGCCTTCGACATACCACTGCATAAGGTCATGCAGGCGGTACAAAAATCCAATAAAGATGTTGGAGCCAAGACCATTGAGATCAACCAGGCCGAATACCTCGTAAGAGGACTTGGCTATATCAAAAAAATCGAGGATATCGAAAAGGCTGTAGTGGCGGTGCAGGATAACGTACCGGTCCGCATCCGGGATATAGCAGTGGTTAGTCTGGGTCCCGCTACCCGGCGAGGGGTCCTTGATAAAGACGGTGCTGAAGTAGTTGGTGGTGTGGTGGTGGCACGTTATGGCGCTAATCCACTGGAAGTCATCAATAATGTAAAGGCCAAGATCAGGGAGATAGCCCCTGGCTTACCGAAGAAGACACTGGCCGATGGAACTGAAAGCCAACTCATGATCGTGCCATTTTACGATCGCTCAGAATTAATCTATGAAACACTAGGCACCCTGGAAGAAGCCCTTTCATTGGAGGTACTGATCTCCATTTTGGTTGTGATCGTCATGGTGTACAACCTCAGGGCTTCTTTCCTCATTTCCAGCTTGCTGCCGATTGCCGTGCTGATGGTCTTTATTGCCATGCGATACTTTGGTGTGGATGCTAATATCGTCGCCCTCTCAGGAATAGCTATTGCGATAGGTACCATGGTGGACCTGGGGATCATTCTGTCTGAAAACATCATCAAGCACCTTGATGAAGCTCCTCCTGGTCAAAAACTGATAGAAACCATCTATAAGGGGTCTGCAGAAGTAGCTTCAGCCATCTTAACGGCCGTTTCCACTACAATAGTGAGCTTTATCCCGGTTTTCACCTTGCAGGCCGCTGAGGGTAAGCTTTTTGGTCCGTTGGCTTTCACCAAAACATTTGCACTGATAGCAGCCCTCATCGTTGCCTTACTAATATTACCCACCCTCGCCTATTGGTTTTTTGGAACCCGAATCAAAAATCCGGGTCTTGCAAAATGGGCCCAATTAGTTCTGGCTCTAATAGGAATGATTAGCCTTTTTGCCGGATATAGTTGGGCAGGAATCATGCTGCTACTTTTTGGCGGTATCGGTTTTGTTAAACGCCAGTTTCCGGTCAATTCAAAAGGAAGATGGTACAACCAGGTCCTGAAAAATGCCGAGCTAATCCTGGTTGTTCTGGGTGTGGTCTGGCTATTAGGAAAATACTGGCTGCCATTGGGAGCCGGAAAAAGCCTGTTTGCTAACATCCTTTTTGTTTCTATCCTGGTAGGATTTATTCTCGGGGCATTCACATTGCTGGAGCAGTATTACAAAAACATCCTTTCCTGGTGTTTGGAATACAAAGCAATCTTCCTGGTCATTCCGGCTTTCCTGATACTCTTCGGAGTAAACATCTGGCTAGGTTTCAACACCATTTTTGGTTTTGTGGCTAAGGGTTTTGATAAGATCGGGTGGGAAGTGAGCACTACTCCTGTATGGTCCTCCCTGGCTCATGCTTTCCCGGGTATTGGCAAGGAATTTATGCCATCCCTGAATGAAGGAAGCTTTTTACTGATGCCTACTTCCATGCCACACTCGGGCGTTGAATATAACCGAAAAGTGGTAGGTCAGCTGGATATGCTGGTCACAAACATTCCGGAAGTCGAGTTAACCGTGGGTAAATTGGGACGTGTAGAATCCGCCCTGGACCCTGCTCCTGTTTCTATGTACGAAAACATCATCAATTATAAGTCGGAATATGCGCTGAATGAAGATGGGCACCGGATGCGATTCAAGGTTGATGACGATGGAAATTATCTGTTGAACCCCGGGGGAAAAGAATTGGCAGATGGAAGCAGGAAACATAGCCTGAATACTCCAACGACTGTTCTTGACAAACAAAAAAAATGGCTGTTTGATGGTAAGGACACTGTTTACCTGACTTCTAACTTCCAGCTTCCAACTCAAAATGGATTAATCAGCAATTCACAGTTGGCGAATATTGAGGATTATTTGATTAGAGATCCTAACGGCCAATACTTCCGCAACTGGCGTCCGGAGATCCAGTCTCCTGATGATATATGGGAAGAGATAGTGAAGGTCACCAAAATTCCCGGTGTTACCTCTGCTCCTAAGCTACAGCCCATCGAAACGCGGCTGATCATGCTTCAGACAGGCATGAGGGCACCCATGGGGATCAAAGTATACGGCCCGGACCTCAAAACGATCCAGGACTTTGGACTGAAACTGGAAATGATCCTGAAACAGGTTCCTTTAGTAAAGGCAGAGGCAGTATTCGCTGACCGCATCGTCGGGAAACCTTACCTGCACCTCAATATCAACCGTGATGAAATTGCCCGATTTGGATTGAACATTGAGGATGTACAGCAGACCATTGAAACTGCTATCGGAGGAATGAAGATCACTTCTACGGTAGAAGGACGGGAGCGCTTCCCAGTCCGGGTCAGGTATCCCAGGGAGCTGCGAGACGATCCGGAATCGCTCGGTAAAATCCTCATGCCCACTCCCACCGGTGCGCAGATCCCGTTAAAACAATTGGTGGACTTTGAATATGTAAAAGGACCACAGGTCATCAAGAGTGAAGAAACCTTCCTGGTAGGCTATGTCCTTTTTGACAAGCGTGATGGCTACTCTGAGGTAGGAGTCGTAAATGATGCACAACAAGCCATTCAGGATCAGATTGATTCAGGAGCTTTAGATGTTCCTGCCGGCATTAGTTACAAATTTTCGGGCAGTTATGAAAACCAGGTTCGTGCAGAAAAAAGGTTGTCCATCATAGTTCCGGTCGTATTGATCATCGTTTTCCTGATCCTTTACTTTCAGTTCAAATCCGTCAGCACGTCCTTCATGGTCTTTTCAGGAATTGCGATGGCATTTAGTGGAGGATTTATCATGCTCTGGCTATATGGACAAGGTTGGTTCGTTGACTTTTCCGTCTTTGAAACCAATATGCGCGACCTCTTCCAGATGAAAACCATCAATCTGAGTGTTGCGGTGTGGGTTGGATTTATCGCACTGTTTGGAATCGCCACAGATGATGGTGTGCTTATAGCCACTTACCTGGATCAGAGCTTCGAGCGAAATAGACCAACCGGCCTTAAGGAGGTAAGAGAGGCAGTCATCGAAGCAGGCCAGCGGAGGATACGGCCTGCACTCATGACCGTTTCCACCACCATGATCGCCCTGCTCCCTGTGCTGACATCTACAGGAAAAGGTTCAGACATCATGGTGCCTATGGCTATTCCAACATTCGGTGGGATGGCATTTGCACTGGTCAGTATTTTCATTGTGCCAGCACTTTACTGCCTGCGAGAAGAATGGAAGATTTCAAAACAAACCACAGAGAAAACAGAGATACGCAGAGACGAGAATGATGAGAATTCAAATGAATAACTCTGTGCACTCAATGTCTAAGCGGTTAAAAAAAACGAATATGAATAATAGATATAAACAATCGGGAAAGGCATTTTACAGTGATTTTGCTAAGTCTTTTCTCATTCCAATAATTCTCTTTACCAGTAGCTGCACCTCATCCCCGGAGAAAAGGGAGTCGGTTGTAAGCCACGTTGGTGAACTGCGCCAGATCATGCATCAGGGGAAATACCAGGCCCGGCTAGCGGTAGATACCATGGATAGAACAAACCTTTATGCAGTTGGTGCTTTGGAGAATCTGTCAGGAGAAATTACCGTAGTAAACGGAAAGGTGTTTGCTTCCAAAGTGCTTGATGATTCTGTCAAATCAGTTGAAGACAGGAATCTCAAAGCTACCCTAATGGTGACCTCCCGGATAGCTCGGTGGGACACCATTCGAGTTAAATCGATCATTGATCTGGAAGAGACTATAGCCAGTTTATCTATAAAGAAAAAGTTCACAGGCCCGTTCCCTTTTATGGTCTTAGGGACACCCGATTCTGTCACTTACCACGTCATCAATTTCGACACGAAAAATGGAGACCTGTCCAATCACAAGGCAAGTTCAAAATACGAGTCCGTAGCTGGTGAAGAAGTGATACTTGTTGGCTTTTATGCCACTGACGCTAAGGGTGTTTATACACATCACGATTCAAACATGCATGTTCATGTGGTCACTAAAGGTGTACAGAAAACAGGTCATCTTGAAGCAGTCGTTTTCGGAGAAAATTCTTTTCAGCTTTTAATACCAAAGTCATGAAACAGCCATTAATGATACTGATACTTACACTTTCAGGTTTTGTCACTTTGGGGCAATCATTACGTGATTATCAAATACAGGCCGCCGAGAACAACCCAACGCTCAAAGCTCAATACAAAGAATTTGAAGCAGCCATGGAGAAAGTCCCCCAGGTGAGTAGCCTTCCGGACCCAAACTTTTCCTTTGGCTATTTCATCTCTCCGGTAGAGACACGAGTGGGTCCACAAAGGGCGCGTCTGTCTCTTACGCAGATGTTTCCGTGGTTTGGAACACTGAAGGTGCAAAAAGAAGCAGCTACTTTGGATGCTGAAGCCAAATTCCAGGCCTTCATCGACGCAAAAAACAAGCTCTACTATGATGTGGCAGCAGCCTATTACCCACTTTACGAGTTGGAGAAATGGCAGCAGATCGAAAGGGAAAACATTGAAGTACTTGAGTCTTACAAGGCCATAGCCACCTCCCGGTTTGAAAATGGAAATGGGGCGCTGGTAGATGCATTGCGGGTAGACATTATGCTCAATGATGCTAAAACGAACCTTTCCATCCTGGAGAAAAGACAGAAACCATTGATCACACGATTCCATGAATTGTTGAATACGGATACTACAGCAAGCTTAAATATTTATGACAGCCTTGCCTTACCTTCAGAATTCCCGGTTTCCCGGGACTCCCTGGCTAATCACCCCCTAATCAAGGAGTTGGAGCTTAAAGAGCGATCTTATGATCAAAAAGGTATAGCAGCTCAAAAACAAGGCCTCCCTAAAATCGGGGCGGGATTGGATTATGTGATTGTAGGAGAAAGAGAAGATATGGCAGTAGCCGATAATGGAAAAGATGTACTCATGCCGATGGTGACCATCAGCTTACCCATTTTCAGAGGGAAGTACAAAGCTGCTATCAAGGAAGCTGAGCTAATGAAAGAAGCCACAGCACTTCGACAAGAGGCTATTACCAACTCCCTTCGGTCTCAATTTGAATCCAGCTATTTTGAATTGCAAAAACAATCAGATCTGGCATTGCTTTTCGAGCGACAAATCGAAGAGACGGACAGGACATTGAGACTCCTTTTTTCATCATACGAAAACGCAGAAACGGATTTTGAGGAGATCCTCAACACGCAACAAAAACTATTGAAATATCAGAAGCAAAAGGCTTCAGCCGAAGCTCAATACTTTATTGAGCAGGCAAAACTGAATTATCTCACTTCAAATACAAGTGAACTATGAAGAACCTATTAAAAAATAAATATCTACAAATCGCCGGCCTCTTAATTCTGGGTGGTCTGGCTGGTTGGTTCATCGGGTCATCGGGCAATAAGCCGGTGAATACCACGGAGACCGCGGAGCATCAGCACACTGACACTTCGGAAGTTTGGACCTGCTCAATGCACCCTCAGATCAGGCAAAACGAACCCGGAAGTTGCCCAATCTGCGGAATGGACCTAATACCCGTAGATGAAACCGGCGGTGATGGTATCGACCCGATGGCAATAGCTATGTCACCTACAGCCATGCAGCTGGCCAATGTTGTTACAGCCAAAGTCGGCTCAGAAGCTCCTGTGAAGGCTATCAAACTAAACGGAAAAATCCAGGCCGACGAACGGTTAGTATATTCTCAATCGACCCACATTCCCGGGCGTGTCGAAAAGCTCCATGTTAACTTCACCGGAGAATACATCAAAAAGGGCTCTCGACTAGCAAGTGTCTATTCGCCTGAACTGGTTACTGCTCAACAGGAACTTTTTGAAGCCTGGAAGATCCGGGAAAATCAGCCCGACCTGTATAAGGCAGCACGAGAAAAACTCAGGAACTGGAAGATATCCTCAAGCCAGGTTGATGAAATTATCCAGGCAGGAAAAACAAAAGAGGCATTTCCTATCACAGCCGACATTTCCGGATACGTGACCGAAAAGAAAGTCAACCTGGGAGACTACATTAAGCTTGGCGAAACGATCTATGAAATAGCCGACCTGTCTCGTGTGTGGGTCCAATTCGATGTGTATGAAAGTGACATGGCCTGGATAAATAAGGGCGACAAAGTCACATTTATGATCTCTTCACTCCCAGGCAAGACCTTTGCAGGCGCTATTGATTATATTGACCCGGTCATCAACCCTAAAACCCGGGTTGCAAAAGCAAGACTGACTGTACCAAATAGTGAAGGCCTTCTCAAACCGGAAATGTTTGTTTCAGGTACCATTGACTCAAAACTGAAGCAAAACGATGATCAGCTGGTCGTCCCAAAATCAGCTGTGATGTGGACCGGCAAACGCTCCGTGGTCTATGTGAAAACCACAACGGATCAGGGACTGTACTTTCGCATGCGGGAAGTAACGCTGGGACCTGCCCTGGGTGATAGTTACATAATCGAAGATGGTGTGGAGGCAGGTGAAGAGATCGCTGTAAACGGCACCTTTAGCATTGATGCCGCAGCGCAGCTCGCAGGCAAACCAAGCATGATGGCCAAAGAAGGTGGAGCCGGAATGAGTGGCCACAATCACGGGCAAATGCAAAATTCCTCCTCACAACCTGAAACTGATCCGGAGGTAAACACCGTAGCAGAGACTTACGAAGTGGATAAAGCATTCAGGAATCAACTGGCAAATGTTTTCCAGGCTTACCTGCTGGTAAAAGATGCCTTAGTAGCCAGCGATCCAAAAGAAGCCAGTGAAAAAGCAAAGCCACTGCTAACCGCCATTCAAAAGGCAGATATGAAATTACTCAAAGGAGCAGCCCACATGGAATGGATGAAAGATCTGGAGGTGCTTAAAACTTCAGCGGAAAGTATGGTCAATGGAATGGGGCTCGAGGGTATGCGCAAAACCTTACTCCCATTAAGCGACCAGCTTTATCATTCTCTTAAAAAATACCAGGTAGACATTGATGGTTACAGGCAATATTGCCCCATGGCTATTAACAATACCGGCGCTTATTGGCTTAGCGATACCGAGGAAATTTTAAATCCATATTTCGGAGAAGCAATGCTAACCTGTGGAAATGTAGACGATGAACTTTAACTAATGACAATCAATATAAAACAATGAAAACCATGTATTTAACAATCACACTTACAGCAATCATGCTGGCTTGCTCTTCCCCAAAACAAAGTGAAGGAGCAAACGATCAGGCAGAATCAACCGAAATCACTCAAAACCAGGACCTTTCGGGAGTTATAGATGCTTATATTAAAATGAAAGATGCCCTTGTAGCAACTGACGCTTCAAATGCCAAAAATGCCAGTCAGATACTGCTCGATCAGCTTAAAAAAGCTAATATGAGCGAAGAGCTGCTGGCAGCTGCTAAAAAAATCTCTGAAAGTGATGACATCAAAGAACAGCGTACAGCTTTCAAAGAAGTAACTGACTTGTTGATTCCAGCTGTGAAGGCAACAGACAACACCACCACGCTTTACGTACAATACTGCCCTATGGCTTTTAACAATCAGGGAGCCAACTGGATCAGTAACTCTGAGGAGATCCGAAACCCATACTTTGGAGATATGATGCTGAAGTGTGGAAAGGTGACAGAGGAGTTATAGGAAAAATACTGCCCCACATACTACAAAAGTCTCAAGAGTAAATAAAAGAGACTTTTGTAGTCCATTAATTTCCAATGTGACTTTTGTTACAAACTAATATGCACGGAAACGTTCATGAGAGTATAACATAACACTTAAAATTATGAACTATTACCATTCAAAAACGCTGACAAATATTTCTTTTGATGAAGCTATCGAAAAAGTAACCGAAGCGCTATCCGTACAAGGCTTTGGCATTCTTACTCAAATCGATGTAAAGGAAACGATGAAAAAAAAGCTTAATGAGGACTTCAGACCGTATAAGATCCTGGGAGCCTGCAATCCTCCTTTTGCTTTTAAAGCCCTGAAAGCTGAAAACAAGATCGGAACCATGCTACCCTGCAACGTAGTGGTACAGCAACTTGAGGACGGTTCCATAGAAGTTTCTGCAGTTGACCCGGTAGCTTCCATGCAGGCCATTGAAAATGAAGAACTCGGACATATCGCTCAAGAAATTCAGAGTAGACTGAAGACAGTCATTGAGCACCTTTAACCCCTGATCTGACTGGTCCCGGCAAAACATGCTGCCTGCTGGTTGGTTATATAAGTAAACGATTGTTAACTAAAATAAATGATCATGATACCTGTAAAATCAATCATAGCATTAACAATCACCAGCTTAATCTTCATTTCAGGATGTACTGTATCCAGGTATTCCGTAATTACAGATTACGATCGGGATGCGGATTTCAATGAATATAAAACCTACTACTGGTCAGATGAATTTCAAAATAAGAACGGGGAGGAGAATCCGCTTTTCTATAATTCACTAACCAAAAAGCGGCTTAAAAAGGCCATTGAAACAGAAATGGACGGGCGTGGATATGAACTGGACCCCGTTTCACCAGATCTTTTGGTAAACTCCCGCGTCATTGTAGAAAAAAGCAATAACCAAAGAAACTACGTCCCTTCACCATATTACTGGTATGGTTACTCCCCCTACACTTACCCCACCTCCTCTAACCAAAAGGAAGGTGGAGTGATCATCGAGCTGATCGATAAATCAAGAAAACAGCTGGTATGGCAGGGGTATGCTCCGGAAGTGATCGAAACAGCTACCAAAAACAAACAGGAGGAGATCCGAAATGCTGTGTCGATGATCTTTTCAAACTATGATCACCGGGCTAATTAGCAGCTTTAGTGTGGAGAAAAGACTACAAAAGCCTATGAACAATTAGGGACTTTTGTGGTCTTTTTATATAAGAGCAGAGCGAATTAGCACCACAAAATAATCTAACGAATACGCAACAAGATGTAACAGCTGCACCTGTAAGTGACGGTATTTTTGTGTATAAACAATTACAATATGAGCGAACATCATCACCACGAGCACCATCATGATAGGCACGAGCATCATGGCGGACAAAATCATGATCATCATCATAGTCACGGAGGTGGTGGACACAGCCACCATGATCACCACGCACACATGATTGAGGATTTTAAGAAACGCTTTTACATCAACACAGCACTATCTATCCCTGTTCTGGCCTTTTCAGAAATGATCCAGGGATTTCTGGGGCTGTCGTTTTCATTTCCAGGAATGGATTATGCAGCAGCAACACTGGCTACCCTGATTTTCATCTATGGTGGCTGGCCATTCCTGAAGGGATTGAAAGATGAACTTTCCGAAGGTGGCCCAGGCATGATGACACTGATTGCTATTGCCATCACAGTAGCCTGGGCTTACAGTACAGCCGTCGTACTAGGCTTGCAGGGCAAGGTATTTTACTGGGAGCTGGTAACCTTAATAGATATTATGCTCCTTGGTCACTGGCTGGAAATGCGTTCCATTATGGGTGCCAGCAAGGCATTGGAAAAGCTTGCTGAGCTTATGCCTTCAGAAGCCCATCTGGTGGAGGGTAATGACATCCGGGAAGTCAGTATCAGTGAGCTAAAAAAGGGAAACACCATTCTTATCAAGCCTGGTGAAAAGGTGCCGGCAGACGGCAAAATCGTGGAAGGAACCAGTGACCTGAATGAAAGTGCTCTGACGGGTGAAAGCAAACCAGTCGAAAAAGGTGAAGGCGATGAAGTGATCGGTGGTGCGATCAATGGTGACGGAAGCCTGAAAGTGGAAGTGACTTCTTCCGGAGAGGGCAGCTATCTCAACAAAGTCATCAAACTGGTGGAAGAAGCCCAGCAGACCAAATCCAAAACCCAAAACCTGGCCAACAGAGCTGCCGGTTGGCTGGCATACATTGCCATCGGTGTGGGTGTGATCACCTTCATTGCCTGGGGCTTTTTCTCCGCTCAAAACATGGACTTTGCTTTGGAACGGACAGTCACCGTGATGATCATCACCTGTCCACACGCTCTTGGTTTGGCAGTTCCTCTTGTAGTGTCCATTTCTACGGCATTATCAGCCAAAAACGGACTTTTGATCCGAAACCGTACTGCCTTTGAAAACAGTCGAAAGATCACTACTATCATATTTGATAAAACGGGTACACTGACGGAAGGCAATTTCAGCGTGAGTAGAGTTGAAACACAAGATGGGTCAGACAACGATCAACTCCTCACAGTTGCGGCTGCCATTGAGCAAAACTCTGAGCACCCTATCGCCAGAGGGATTGTCAGAGCAGCAAAAGAGAAAGAGTTAGCCCTGCCAAAGGTCAGTGATTTCAATTCGGAAAAAGGAAAGGGAGTTTCAGCAAAAATTGACGGTGATACCTATCGGATCGTCAGCCCGGGTTACCTGAAAGATGCTGGTAAAGAATTACCAAATAATGCCTTTACAGATGTAGCCGAAACCGTAGTATTTGTTCTTAAAAAAGAGGAATTGATGGGATTCATTGCTTTGAGCGATCAGATACGTGCTGAGAGCAGGGAAGCCATAGAAATACTCAAAAGCAAAGGGATCAAAGTACTAATGGCAACTGGTGATAATGAGCAAACCGCTAAATCCGTAGCTGACCAACTGAATCTTGATGGGTATTACAGTCAGGTATTGCCGCATGAAAAATCGGAGCTGGTAGAGAAGCTCCAGAAAGAGGGAGCGTATGTAGCTATGACCGGAGATGGTGTCAATGATGCCCCTGCCCTGGCAAAGGCAGATATAGGTATAGCCGTAGGATCAGGAACAGATATAGCTGCAGAAACCGCCGACATCATTCTTACGGAAAGCAGCCCCAAAGACATTGCTAACCTGATCCTGTTTGGGCGAGCTACCTATCGGAAGATGGTTCAGAACCTCATCTGGGCTTCAGGATACAATATCGTGGCTATACCATTGGCAGCTGGGGTATTATTTTATCAGGGCATTATGATCAATCCGGCACTTGGCGCAGCTTTGATGAGCTTAAGTACGATTATTTGTGCGGGTAATGCTCAACTGCTGAGACTTAAATTCAATAAACGATAAGAAAAGTAAAGCCATTTTGCATTTTGCAAAATGGCTTTCAACTATGTAAACCACCCTAACCTTCTAAAAACTAATTCCAGCCACCTCCCAGTGCCTGATAGACATTGACATACGCTCTGAGTTGCTGCATTTTTGTCTCAATAAGCTCAAACCGGGATTCCAGTGCATCTCGTTGTGTCAACAATACTTCCATATAATCTGCGCGAGCTGATCTAAAGAGATTGTTAGAGATCTCAATTGATTCATTCAGGGCCTCTACCTGCTGCTGTTTCAGCTCCAGGCTACTTTCCAGGTTACCGATCCTGGACAGTTGGTTGGCCACTTCAATGTATGCATTGAGGAGCGTCTGCTCATAATTATAAACGGCCTGAATTTGTTTTGCATTTGCATTGAAATAGGTTGCCTTTATTGCTTTTCTATTGACCAGAGGGGCTGTGAGGTCTCCAGCCAACGAATAGACCAATGATTCAGGCGTTGTGATCAGGTAAGCTGGATTAAAAGCCTGATAACCTACTCCGGCTGCAATCCCAAATGAAGGATAAAATCGCGCTTTTGCCACTTTCACATCCAGTTTGGCTGCAGCCAGCTCCAGCTCTGCCTGCCGCACATCGGGGCGATTTTCCAAAAGCTGGGAGGGAATACCAACCCTGATGGAGTCAGGCACCAGCTCTCCAAACGATTCAGAATCTCTGGGTACAGGCTGAGGATACCGACCCAGGAGAAAATTTATACGGTTTTCTGTTTCGATGATCTCCTGCTGAATCCTATATTGGAGGCTTCTAGTATTAAGCACCTGTGCCTCAAACCTGCGCACTGCCAGCTCAGTCACCCTGGTAGATTGTTTTTGTAGCTTCACAATTTTCAGGGCATCGCTCTGGATCTGTATATTCTGTTTTACGATAGCCAGCTGATTATCAAGTGCCAGAAGTTCATAATAGGAATTGGCGATCTCCGCAATCAAATTGGTCACCATGAAATTTCGTCCCTCTACTGAGGCCAGATAACGGGTATACGCAGATTTTTTAGCATTTCGCAGTTTTCGCCAGATATCCACCTCCCACGAAGCATATGCCCCGACCATGAGGTCCGGAAATGGTTCGGGAAACTCCTCTCCCTCCCTGATATTCAGATTTTCTTCTACCGCTCCATTTCGGGTATACTGGCCTACCTTGTCTATTCCTGCTCCTGCCTTTATATCAACAAAAGGTAAATATTCCCCTTTTCTGGCCATCACTTCATTTCTCGCAATATCAATCTCCTGAAAAGTAATATTCAACTCCTGATTATTATTTAATGCAGTGTCAATCAGGGCGATCAGGTATGGATCTGTGAAATACTCCTTCCAGCTGATATTTGCGGTATTGGTGGTATCCTGCGCCTGATTGAAACTTTCAGGAGTAGACCTATTTACCAATTTTTTAACCGTTAGCTCAGGTGTACAAGCTGATATACTCATCATAAAGAGAATCCCACCTAAACATTTATGTATAATATTTTTCATTAAGATCAATGGTTCGATTATTCTTTCTCTTTGTTATCAGAGTCAAAATGGTCACTATGATGTTCACGTAGCATCCTGTCTCTTTCCTCCATTGTATGCACATATTCTTCTGACAAGGGTTCGTCATATTCGTCCTTAATCAACGCCCGGCCTTCTGCCAGTTTACCAAAAATGTAATACAGTCCGGGGATGATCAATACTCCGAAAACGGTACCTATGAACATTCCTCCCAACGCTGATGAACCGATAGTACGGTTGCCTATGGCTCCCGGGCCGGTGGCAATCACCAGAGGGATCAATCCGGCCATGAACGCAAAGGAGGTCATTAATATTGGGCGAAAACGCACCCTGGCACCTTCAACTGCCGCCTCAAGGACTGTAGCTCCCTGATGATGCTTTTGCACGGCAAATTCTACAATCAGCACCGCATTTTTCCCCAACAAACCAATTAACATGATCAATCCTACCTGGGCATAAATATCATTAGCCAGCCCCATGAGCTTTAGTAAAAAGAACGAACCAAAAACTCCGACCGGAAGAGAAAGGATCACAGGCAGAGGCAATAAGAAACTTTCATACTGAGCTGCGAGGATAAGGTACACAAATATCAAAACAACAAGGAAGATAAAGACCGCTTCATTTCCTCTTGAAGCTTCATCATAGGAAAGACCCTCCCAGGCAATATCACATCCTCTGGGTAGTGTTTCTGCAGCAACCTCTTTTATGGCATCTATGGCATCCTTGGTGGTGTATCCAGCCGCCGGGAGTCCTCTGATAGCCGCTGAATTGTACAAATTATAGCGTGTGATCTCATTTGGACCCTGCTTCTTCCTGATTGTCATGAAAGACGAATAAGGCACCATTTCACCATGCTCATTCTTTACAAACAGGTTGTCAAGATCTGAAGGATATCGTCTGTATTCAGGAGCGGCTTGGGTATACACCTTAAAGAAGCGGCCAAACCGGATAAATCCCTGTTCAAAGGTACTCCCTATTAAAATATTGAGGTTTTCCATGGCTCTCCCGATAGACACACCCTTTTGCATAGCTACCTTATTGTCTATTTCCAATTCATACTGTGGATAGTTGGCAGCATAAAAGGTGAATAGTCCGGTCACCTCTTTGCGCTTACGCAAAGCATCCATAAAACCTTGATTGATCTTGTCAAATTCCTGATAGTCGATGTTATTGGTCTTGTCCAACAGACGCATAGAAAAACCACCCGAGGACCCAAATCCAGGAACAGCCGGAGGCTCGAAGAATTCAATGATCGCTCCCAGGTCCTTTGATTTTTCTTCCAATTCTTCCATGATTTCATGTACGGAGTGTTCACGCTCTGACCAGTTTTTCAGGTTAATCAAGCAGGTACCCGCATTGGAGCCTCTTCCCTCGGTCATAATCTCATAGCCAGCCAGAGAGGTGACAGATTCGATGCCTTCTGTTTCTTCACAGATCCGTTGTAATTGCTGAGCCACCTTGTTGGTCCTCTCCAGCGTGGCTCCCGGAGATGTCTGGATAATGGCGTAGATGGTGCCCTGGTCTTCGCCAGGAATAAACCCGGATGGAAGCACCTGACTTTCGAGGAATATCCCTGCACCGAATGCCAGCAAAATACCGAATGTGACAAGCCTCCTGTTCACAATCAATTTTAAGATCCTGACATAGAAATTGGTTCCTCGATCAAACATCCTGTTAAAACTATCAAGCGCCTTATTGAGAGGACCCATCTTCTTCTGCTTCCCATAGTTATTCTTCAGTATAATGGCACAGAGCACTGGAGTTAAGGTCAACGCTACCACTCCGGAAATCACTATGGAGGAAGCCATAGCGATGGAGAACTGCCGGTAAAACACTCCTACAGGACCTGTCATGAACACAAGCGGAATAAACACGGCTGACATGACCAGTGTAATGGCTATTATGGCACCACTGATCTCTCCGAGCACCTTCTGTGTAGCATTGTATGGCGAGAGATTTTCCTCCTCCATTTTAGCATGAACAGCTTCTACAACCACGATAGCATTATCCACTACTATACCGATGGCCAGCACCAATGCGAACAGAGTAATCAGGTTTATGGAAAGGCCAAAAAGCTGCATCATGAAAAATGTTCCGATCAGCGATACCGGAACAGCCAGGATCGGGATCAGGGTAGAACGCCAGTCCCCCAGAAAAACAAATACCACTAATGCTACCAATATAAAAGCATCCCGCAGAGTATGTGTCACCTGGTCGATAGAGGCATCCAAAAACTGTGAAACATCATAGCTGATCTGATAATCCATTCCCGGAGGAAACTCCCCTTTCAACTCTTCCAGCCTGGCTTTTACATTCTTAATTACCTCACTGGCATTACTGCCCACGGTTTGTTTCAATACCATGGATGCAGACGGTTCACCATCCAGGTTTGAGTAAATGTCAAAAAACCTGCTACCCAGCTCTACAGTAGCAATATCCTTTAAGCTTATGATTTCACCTTCTTCATTGGCCCGAACAATGATGTTTTCATATTGCTCCGCTTTATTATACCTGCCTTGATACGTCAGAACATATTCCAGGGATTGAGCAGCTTTCCCTGAACTCCTGCCTAATCGACCAGGCCTTCCGATGATACTTTGTTCTTCCATCGCCTCCATCACTTCTTCCACCGATATATTGTAGGCCCGCATCCGGTCGGGCTTCAGCCAAACACGCATGGCATATTCCCTACTCCCCAGGATTTGAGCCCGGGCAATACCAGTGATCCGTTGGATTTCCGGCATTATCCTGGTGTAGGCGTAGTTGTACAAAAATTTCTCATCAGTATTATCATCTTTACTGAATAGATTCACATACATCAACATACTTGGCTGGATCGGGGTAATGATCACCCCTTCTCTCTGAACCAGTGGAGGGAGCAGAGGCAACACCTGATCAACCCTTGTTTTCACTCTTACCACTGCTTGGTTTGGGTCTGTTCCAGGTTCAAAAATTATCCGAATGGTGCCTTCTCCGGCACTGGTAGCATCAGAAGCAATGTACCTCATTCCCTGGACTCCATTGATGGCTGTTTCCAGAGGCACGAGAGTGGATTTAACTAATACATCTGCACTGGCGCCCGAGTAAGCAACAAATATATTGACCGTCGTAGGAGCAATTTGCGGAAACTGCGATATGGGCAACTGATAAATGGTGATAACTCCAGTGAAGACAAGCATCAATGAAATCACTATGGAGAGGACCGGTCTGTGAAGAATTTTTCTAAACATTTTTCTTACCTTTTCTGAGTTGACACATTATTCGGCATATAAATCCAGCTGACTCAGCACTGATTCCGGGTTTTCATAATCATAGGTTATGTGATCATTATCCCTCACCTTCCTCAGGCCATCCAGCAGGATCTTATCATCTTCTGATAACCCTGCCGCCACCACATATAAATGAGGCAACTCGTGAATTATCCTGATTTCCCTTGATTTGATTACATTGTCATCTCTGACGACAAAAACATACTGTTTGTCAAGGATCTCGAACGTCGTTTTCTGGGGGATCAATAGCGCATTTTCCAGCGGCACATCCACCAAAATATTTCCGGTTTCTCCATGCCTTAAAAGCCCTTTTGGATTAGGAAATGTGGCTCTAAAAGCGATATTCCCAGTCTCATTATTAAAATCGGCCTCTATGGTGGTCACCTCCCCCTCATAGTCAAAAAGTTTGTTGTTGGCCATCAACAACTTTACCTTCAGCGTGCTATCAGGATTTACTTTGATCTTATAGTCGAGATACTCTGCTTCCGGCACATTGAAATAGACCCACATTTCATGGTTATCGGAAAGCGTAGTGAGCAGCTCTCCTTCCTCCAGGAGGCTACCCAGCCGGACATGAAAATGATCCATAATGCCATCAAAAGGAGCCCGCACCTGTGTAAAATCCAGGTGAACCTGAGCCAACGACAATTCGGCTTTTGCTTTATCAAACTTTGCCTCTGCCAGGGCTAACTCTGTTGGAGCCACCACATTGCTCTCTGCTAACCTCTTCGTGTTTTGGTATTCAATTTCCGCAAAGTGTGCCTCAGCTTCTGCTTTTTTCAACTCAGCCTGGTAAAGTCTGGGCATAATTTGAAACATCAGCTGCCCCTTTTTCACAAACTGTCCCTCATCTACATAGATCTTTTCAAGATAGCCCCTCTCCAGAGCCCGAAGCTCTATGTGCTGGATGGAATGGATCTGACATACATAATTTCTGGTGATCAGAGTATCCTTTCTGACTGGAGATGTTACCAAAAACTTGCCGTTTGATTCGTGATGTTCTTCGTGTGATTGACATCCAGCCAAAAATAGTGAGGCACATACGACAGTGATCATGAGAATTCTGTTCATGATAATTTTCACAATTAACTACTTTACAATTAGGTTAATAAAACTTTGATTTAGGGATATTTAGATTACAATGTGTTAGCATATAGGATCTCTGGCAAAATCAGTCTGAATCCTCGTGTTTGATTTGATGTTAGTTGATCATTCATGGTCCTTTTTTATTCCGTTTTTAATACAGGAGCAATACTAGATTTCAATTCTGGATAAAATCTGGATTCAAAATCCTGTGGAATTTTTAATTTACGGAGGAGCTATTTATGTAGTCCAACGTGTGAAATATGTCGATGAAAAAAGGAACCCTGGATCAGGGAAAGTAAGTCAGTTTTAAACTTTTTCTTTTCAAAACAGGAGTCTTTAGTACTTATTAGAAATGTTATAATCAGCAACTACATCAAAGTTGTACTCTAAACCAGTAACCGACATTAATTCGGATGTTTTGATAAACACCAAAAAACCCGGCCCCCTGGGAGCCGGGTTTATGACCAACCTTGCCTTAGAGTTGGTCTGCCTTAGTTTATCCTACCGATGACAGATCTAAAAAACCCATCATTTTCTCGAGCTTGGGTCGTTCTGTCATCTAAGTTTGTGACCCTGAATTACCAGGGCTTAGCCCTTGTCCTGACAAATTTTATATTTTCGTCAGGATTAATTTCCGGCCTCAAAAGCTCCCAGATCAGGAGCTGAACCATTAAATGGTAATCCAACATCCACCCCCTTATCAACCAGGTCACTACCGGCTTTCAAATACAAATAGTCTATATCCGGAAGGCTGCCATCGGCATTTCGAGGGCTTTCTAAAAGATCCATATTCAGGCTTATAAAATCATCCGAATCAGCTACCAGCCCGTCTTGCCAGCTGTTGTTGGTAATGTCCGTAGTAGTTGCCTGATAGCTGTCTCCACTACCGCCTATGGATATAGTGTTTTTGATGGTCAGCGAGTTGGCAATATTAGTTGACCCAAAGCTGATGTTCCGACCATTGTTATGAGCACTACAATTGTAGAGTGTAACATCTCCCCGATTGCTATTGTGGTCAAATCCGTCGTAGACATTACCAGCAGCGATACAATTCGTATAGATGGCATTGTGCTTAAGGGTCTTATCATCACTCCCTCCGGTTTTAAACCCATTTCCATCTCCTCCTCCTACAGTTCCATCTTTGAGGTATCCGTTTTTAAAGGCCCAGCAGTTTTCATAAGTGGTAGTAATATTATCATTCCCTCTCATGTAACCATCCCATCCATCATCCAGGTTTTGCCATGCACGACAGCCAATGAATTTGTTGCCATCCCCGGCATCCAGCTTACAGGCAAACCCATCAGCATTCTCGATGGATGAATCGGCATTATAGTAAGAGTCACAGTTCAGAACGGTATTGTTACTGGCCCCGTTTCCAATCTGAAGACCACTGTCCGCGTTCTCGTAGAAGGTACAGAATTCAATGAGATTGTTATGCCCTTTGATGAACATTCCGTTATCACCGGCATTGTACACATCTATTCCCTTAATATGCCAATAGCTTCCATTAAGCTGAATACCCCTGTTGGAAGAACTTTCAGACATAGATGAAAAATCAAACAATGGCCTACTATCATCACCAGGATAAGCCAACAGGATAATCATGTTCCCCTCGGTTCCATCTCTGTTGATAGAAATGGTGGTATTGAAAGTGTAAGTTCCTTCTCTCACATAAATCTTATCACCGGGATCGGCATTGGCTATAGCAGTAAGCAGGTCTCCTTTATTATCAACTACCAAACCATCTTCCGGAACTCCGGTGATTTTAATTCCAAGTGTTCCTGTCACTCCTGACTCATCAGTAGCAGAAGCTGTGACTGTTATCGTTCCGTTTACCTTAGGGGTCAACAGCCCGCTTCCAGATATCTCCGCAATGCTTTCATCGGACACGGACCAGGACACAACTTTGTTAGTGGCATTTGTTGGTAATACTTCTACGCTCAGTTGTTGAGATTTACCATCTGCAATATCACCTCCCTGAACTGAAATACTCTCAACCAACACCTGGGGACCCTTTACACCTGAAACTTCGAATGACTTGTTTGCTGTGACACCAGAACCATCAGTAGCGGTAACTGTAACGGTAACAACACCATTGGACACTGCTGTCAGTAAACCATCTTCAGAAATAGTGGCAACAGACTCATTAGACACGGACCACTCCACTTTCTGATTGGTTGCATCATCCGGGCTAATAACAGCTGTAAGTTGACTTGTACCCCCATCTTCAATAAAGTCACCTTTGATGGAAATATAGCTAACCAAAATGGTATCCATCGGTTCATCTTCCTCACAAGCCATCAGGAGAATCAGTGCTCCCAGAATGATCATCAATATCGACCCCTTCGTATTCATATATGCTATGTATTAATTGTTTTTAGTTTTAAAGTTAAGTTCTAAAAAGCTGAGCACTTCCTTTATTGCCGGTTCAAACCAGGGGTTGAACAGCCAGAAGGAATGGGGTGCATCGCCAAATATTTTGGTTTTTGAATAGGTATTGTATTTTGAAATCTTGTCAATGAAATCCTGCCTTCCGGCTAAAAATCTTGGGTAAGAACTCCCGAGAAATAGTACAGGGGGTGTATCCGGACCAGCATGTGTCAGGGCAGAGGCCTTTTCCCACGTTTCAGGCACCTCTTCATATGTTCCACCCAGCCACTCCGAAGCTACTCTGCCCTCTTCAGATTCAGGGTGTTTGAAAGCAAGGACTCCATCTACATCAATGATGGCCTGTACTTCAGTCGAATGAGTCCGGCCATCAGGCTCAAATTCAGAATTTCCATTTGTTGTGCCGATCAGAGCGGCCAACTGTCCCCCCGCTGAGCAGCCCATCACTGCTATCTGATCAGGGTTGAGCTGGTAGTCTTCAGTATTGGCTCGCATCCAGTTAATGGCATACTTTAGATCATGGACAGCTGCTGGAAATTGAGCTTCCAGGGAAAGCCGATATTCCGGTGCAATCACCACATACCCTTCAGCAGCCAAACGCTCAGCCATAGGTGTCATAAGTGATTTATTCCCGGCTCTCCATCCGCCTCCGTGAATCAGGAGTATCCCAGGATATTTAGTTCCTCCCACTGGTTTTGGATAAAAGCAATTTGCTGGTAACTGACGGTCACCAATAGTTCTGTAAACCACTTCTTTATCTACCAGAATATTACCTGAGGGCTCAGAATAAACTACAGAAGCTTTGGCCTCCGGATGATATTTTTGGACTTTGGCAAATGTTCTGGATACTGTGTAAGTAGTATCTCTTAGAATGTCCTGAGCAGAAACACTCCCAAAGATTACCATTAAGACTACTAATGAAAGCTTATTCTTCATTCTACCTCTACCAGCGAGTTCAAATACACTTCTACGTTTGTATAGTATTTATCCAAATCAAAGCCTGTTCCGTCAGAGGCATCGTCTGGATTAAGTTTATTACGCCTTTCCCATTTATCTGGCATTCCATCCTGATCACTATCCCTGGGAGCCTTTTCGCAGATCAGCTCCGGCCAGCCACCAGCCTGTGATTGCATATCAATAATCCCGCCTTCTCCGTAAGTCGCCGTACCATTTTTGGCTTCTTCAAGAACCCGACTATCTACTTCATCCCTTGCATGATTAGCTCCGGCATCTTTTATAACTTCATTAAATGCTTCTGTTGCGGAGCTGGTGGATACAGGATCAACCTCAAGTGGTTCTACTAGCTTGATCTCATTCAACACATCCTCATCTGCAGCTACTCCTTCCCAGTTATCCTGATTTACTTCCTCATCACCTTCTAAAACATTGCCAGAGAGGTAAAATTTCCCATAGGGATCAAACGGATCCAGAATCTTATCTTCTTTGGACCTGGTAGCAGGACCAGCCTTGTAATAGTTATTGATCACGTTATGATTGCCTTCCTCACCACCGTAGCTATTATTGGCTTGCCAGTTATAAATAACATTGTTTCTAAAATCCACAATTTCCAAAGCAGGTTGCTTATGATACCGGGCTCCATGAAAGCGCGGATTTCGGCTTTTATGATGTGCAAAAATATTATGATGGAAAGAAGCTTTTTTTCCACCCCAAATACCGCCATAACCATGTTCGCCTTTCTGATGAACCGAGTTATTCAGACTTTCTGAAATGATGCACCACTGTACCGTAAGGTTTTCATTATCATAAAAGGTAGCACACTCATCCGTACCCCAGCTGAAAGAGCAATGGTCCACTATGATGTTTTTGTTGTTGGTGATACTAATTGCGTCATCCTGGACTTTTCGTTCGTCACCCATGCGTGAACGGATATATCTTATGATGATATTATCACCCTTTACTTTTAAGGGATAATTTTTGAGTGTGATACCATCACCAGGAGCACTCTGACCAGCAATGGTCACATTGCCATCATTGATATCCAGGTCAGATTCTAACTCAATGGTACCCGAAACAGCAAATACAATGATGCGGGGATAGTCCTTTCTCAGCGCTTCACGCAAACTCCCCTCTCCCGAATCATTCAGATTCGTTACGATTAGAACTTTTCCTCCCCTGCCGCCGGTGGTAAATTTTCCAAATCCCTCTGCTCCGGGAAAAGCAATAGGCTGTGCGCAAGTAAACAGGTACATGAAAAACAACCCCATTATCAGACTTAATCTCAGCATCAGTTTTTGACTTTCTGTGATTTCAAAAAGGAGTTCCCAACCTTTGAGAGGTTGGAAACTCCATGTTACATATAGCATTTAATGACTTCCGTCGTTGCTATTCCTTCATAAATTTAAGCTGGCTTTTCCGGCCTGCATTCACATATTCAATCAGATACAAACCATGTGGCAAAGTACTGATGTCTATTTCCAGCTTTGCTTTGCCGGATGGAACATTATGTGAAGCCACTCCTATACCCCCAAGGGTATGTATAGTAAGCTGTGCGTCCGATGAAAAATCACTGCGCTCAATAATAACCCTATCGGTGGATGGATTAGGCCATAGGCTTAGAGGCGCATCAGTGTTTCCTCCAGTGGAAAGCACTACACTCGCATCTATTGTACCTGATACCGCTCTGGTAACCGGATCAATCCCCGTACTGGAATGTACAATATCTCCACTGACATTGCCCTCGGCAAGTCCATTTAGTCTTATATAAACCGTCAATTCTTCAACGTTCCCTCCCAGTGGAGCCAATATAAGAGAGTCGAGCCATACTTCACCATTAAAGGATATCTGAAACCCATCAGGAAGAGAGATCTTGATACCTCCGGCCAAATTTGCTCCGGAAACCGTGTAGGTCTGTGGTTCAGACGGTGTACCCAACGATTGAGAAAAGGCTGTGAGCTCACCTGTCACTGTAATGCCGGGATCAGGAATGGTTTCTCCCGACACCTCAAAATTAACATCAACAGCATCCGTGGATGAGTGAACAATGTTTCCTGTGAATTCACCTAACTCTGTGCTGTTCAGTCTAACAGAAATCGTAGTACTTTCTATTGTACCTTCCCCATCCGGAGATATTGTCAGGGAAGCTGACCAGTTGGCACCATCATCCGATGACAACTCGTAATTTGTTGGGGCAGTGATGGTCAGGTCGCCTACCAGGTAGATCGCCGATACTGTATAAGTTTGTGATGCAGATGCCCCACTTACACTTTCGGTAAAAGGCTCCAGTGCACCAGCAACACTTATTTCGGGTACCACCGTGATCCCACTTACCGATACAGCTCTATCAGCTTCTCCACTTACCATTAAAATATCCCCTTCATAACTACCAACTTCAGCCGCATTAAGTCTTACATAAATGATAGTGTCAGGCACCAAACCACCAGCTTGCGCAATTATCAGCGGATCAGCACTGTAACCTGTACCTTCATTTACTGACAACTCATAGCCCGATGGAGGTGTAATCGTAATGTCGGTAGTGAGATCTGTTCCTGATATTGTAAATGATTTAGCATCAGTGGGTGTTCCCACATGTTGAAGGAAAGACGAAAGTGCCGATGGTCCAGCTATTGCTGGAGTTGGTCCCTCATCGTCACCTGTAAATTCGGCAGGTAGTCGCGTTTGAGCTGGTGAATAAGCGCCTGTGACATCATAGCTCACATAATCTACATATGCAGAATAGGTCGGGCTGCCATTGCCATCTCCAAACCGGAAATAATTTGAACCCGTGGTTGTGGTTGTTGTGGCTGTAAGCACTGGAAATGGATTTTCGTTGAGGTAGATATTTACAGTACCTTCTGTGCCACTGCTGGCATCAATCGTCATCCGAAATACATTCCACTTTGATAGATTCAAAACACCTGCCAGGTCTACAGAAGCTCCGGAGCGTTGAAGGGTCAGTTCTCCATTCGATCGAATATTCAAACCATCACGAATACCATTTACATGCATGTCTATATCAGTCAGCCGGTCGGCAGCCAGGTCTTTGGCCTTCACTCGCATGACCACTGTCAAGGCCTCAGGCACCGGATCAAAATCAGCTGTCTTGAACATTCCGGAATCATCGGTACCAAGACCATCGTTGTCCAGTGTCAACAGGTTGTTGCCTACTTTAACTGGGTCAGACTCTATGGTCCAGATCGTTCCAGTGCCATTACTTTCACTCCAGGCAGGATCAGCCGCACTTGGTAATTCATTCGCATGATATATGGTCCAATCACCTACAGGAGGCTTGGTCACTTCATTTGGCAAGCGTGTCTGGCCAGGTGAGTAAGCGCCCGAAACATCATAGCTCACATAATCTACATATGCAGAATAGGTCGGGCTGCCGTTGCCATCTCCAAACCGGAAATAATTTGAACCCGTAGTTGTGGTTGTTGTGGCTGTAAGCACTGGAATCGGGTTTTCATTCAGGTAGATATTTACAGTACCTTCTGTGCCACTACTGGCATCAACCGTCATACGAAATACATTCCAACCTGACAGATTTATAACACCTGACAAGTCCACAGAAGCTCCGGAGCGCTGAAGAGTTAGCTCCCCATTCGATCGGATATTCAAACCATCCCTAATACCATTCACATGCATGTCTATATCAGTCAGCCGGTCGGCCGCTGGATCTTTTGCCTTCACTCGCATGACCACGGTCAAGGCCTCAGGCACCGGATCAAAATCAGCTGTCTTGAACATTCCGGAATCATCAGTACCAAGACCATCGTTATCCAGCGTCAGCAGATTGTTACCTACTCGTACAGGATCAGACTCAATGGCCCAGATGGTACCAGTACCGTTACTTTCACTCCAGGCAGGATCAGCTGCACCTGGTAATTCATTTGCATGATATATGGTCCAATCACCTACAGGAGGCTTGGTCACTTCATTAGGTAAGCGAGTCTGAGAGGGTGAATAAGCACCCGAAACATCATAGCTCACATAATCTACATATGCAGAATAGGTCGGGCTGCCGTTGCCATCTCCAAACCGGAAATAATTTGAACCCGTAGTTGTGGTTGTTGTAGCTGTAAGTACCGGAAAGGGATTTTCATTCAAATAAACCCTCACAGTTCCCTCTGTACCACTGCTAGCATCAATTGTCATTCGGAAAACATTCCATTGCGATACGTTTAAAACTTCCGATAAATCTACGGAGGCTCCGGAGCGTTGAAGGGTTAGCTCACCATTGGAGCGGATATTCAAACCATCACGGATACCATTCACGTGCATGTCTATATCAGTCAGCCGGTCGGCAGCTGGATCTTTTGCCTTCACTCGCATGACCACTGTCAAGGCCTCAGGCACCGGGTCAAAATCAGCTGTCTTGAACATCCCGGAATCATCGGTACCAAGACCATCATTATCCAACGTCAAGAGGTTATTACCTACTCGCACAGGATCAGACTCTATGGCCCAGATGGTACCAGTTCCGTTACTTTCACTCCAGGCAGGATCAGCTGCACCTGGTAATTCATTCGCATTGTAAATGGTCCAATCACCTACAGGAGGCTGGTTTGGATCATCATCCTGTGCCCTGACTTCAGGCACCCAAAACATACAAAGTATCAGGGCGGATAATATAGTAGATAAGATTTTCATAATATCATTCAATTTTAAGCAACCGGATGAACAGAGCCACCTGGCTGTTGTTTATATTAAAAGTTAGTTCAGTGATCAGAGCACTTATTGCAACCATCTGGAATCGCCCACATTTTCATCAATAAGTGTCTGGTTAGTGACCGTAAAATCAGCGTTAGCTGCATCTACAAACCCGGGATCAGCTTCGGAAGCATCAACTTCTCCTGGATCGGTATATTCACCTTCCCAAAGCCCGATGTTGTTGAAATAATAGTTGGAGCTATAGGAAGTAGTCACTTCCGCATCTATGTCACCTGCTCTCGACCACTCCCCTCGATTGGTGCCATTATCATTGACTCCTGTTTCAACTAACAGGCAATTGCTCACCTCAAGGGATCCGCCTCCTCCCGCCATTCGGAAGAAACCTCGGTTGTTACTGCTTGCTACAATGCAAACCTGATACATGGTACAGTTTCTGAACACGACATCAGCAGGTACCTGCATACGTAAGAATGACCGGATTCCATTGGCAAAGGTTGAATTCTCAACTGTCAGTGAACCAACGCTTCCTCCTCTGAAGTCAAAACCATCGCCACCCCCACCATCGATATCATGGACGTAGGTATCTGTCATGGTAATATCTCCATAAGTACCACCACTGTTGCTATAAATGATGTTATTATCGTAACCACTGATCTCACATCCTTCAATCGTTAGAGCAGCCAAATTACATTCAGCAGCAGATGCATTGAAAAACTGACCATAGTCACCGCCACCCTGGAAGTTGAGATATCTTAAGGTAATTGAAGATACAGATGTTGCACAGGTAAGTTGCCCCTCGATCACTGGCATATCATAAAATTTCTGCCCTTCTATGGTAATCGATTTAGTGATCTCCTTGCCTCCCAGACTATAGGTTCCGGAAGCCAGGATAAGTGTGGCTCCATCTGCTGCAGCGTCGATCACTGCACTCAAGTCATCGGCGGCTGTTACGTTAGCTTCCTTCAGGGTTGAAAAACTAACTGTACCGCGTCGGTTTTCACCATTATACAAAGTCACCATATAATCTGTGGCTCCAGCGAGTCCTTCAATAATCGCTTCACCGGCAGCTTTTTGACCAGCTGAGATCTGAACCAGAGTATTTCCAGGCACGATCAAAAAGTGAGTAACATCACTTCCGGCTGTCCATTGCACAGTGGCATAGGTATCCTGAATATTAGGTCCCACTATAGGGAGGAATATCTGTTCAGGATCGGTTATCGCAGTTATAGTTGCCCAGTGCGACTCTTCCTGCCCTTCAGTAACAGCCTTTATACGTGCTGAATAGCGGGTTTCACCGGAAAAAGTTTCAGTGTAGGTTATCGTTCCTGCAGCAGGGATCTCATCAACTGTTCCTGTACTAATAGGATCTCCTGAAAACTTCAGGCTATCCTGAAAAAACTCTACCACGTACTGATCTACATCGGGGTTAGCTGTCCAGCTAAGTTCGATATCCACCTGATTTCGCACGCGAGCATCTAAACCCACAGGAGCAAAAGTCCTGGAAGTGGTCAACTCTTCCACCACCGGATCAATGTCGTCCTCACAAGCCATAGGTATCAATACCACCAGGCCTATCAAAACTCCAATATATTTTTTCATTCTGATATACATCATTAATAGATTTTAGTTCAGTAATTCGTTGGTTAACTGGCCATTGCTGCCATCGATAAATACCTGCCAGATGGGCCAGAATTGGTTGGCATCAGGATCTCCCACATACAGACTTTCAACCTTTTCGTCATCCAGTTGCTCAGGTACAGCCCAATCAATATTGTCGCTATACCCCGTAGGAGTATCCGTTTCACCCCGTTCCAGACCATAGAATTCGAGTGTTTCATCATCATCTGCCAGGCGATAGTACAATGTGGTGGGTACGTTGGTATAGTCACCAGCCCTGTTGCGCAGGTCATACATTTTTTGTTTGGCTTCAGCCAGCTTGTCACCAAGCAGGTTCCATCTAATGAGCGCTTGCTTGCGTTGCATCTCTCCACAGAGTTCCAACTTATGCTCTTCTACAATAGCATCAAAGACAGCCGTACCTGACAGACCATTCAGATAAGCATCCACCTTCGTAGACCAGTCTGAGGGATCAAAAGCGCGCTGGCGTATCTCTCTTAGATAAGGCTTAGCTGCATCAGCCCCTTCCAACTCATACGCTGCTTCAGCGGCCATGAGCAGTATCTCGGCATAACGCATGTACATCCAGTTAGTACCATCATCGTTACTGGCCGTAACCCGCACATTTTTCCATTCATACCGATACTTCCCAAACATCCATTCATCCAGCCCGGTAGGCTCTTGCTCAGCAATATCCTCAGCAGGACTCACATCCTTCCATCTGTAAGGGACACAAGTAACATCACGACGAGTGTCACGAGCATCATAGTCATAAAACACAAAAGGTAGTGGACCTGCTTGTCCACCTCTGGCCTGCCCCGTATATTTATCGTTACTCATGTGGCGGACAGCAAAAGTAAAGAGTACCCTGCCGCGACCAGATGCAAAAGGAATTTCCCAAAGGGGCTCCCCTCCTGCTAATACATTATCCTCGTTAAATTCCCTCCAAAGTGTCTCAAAATCTGGCTCCAGGCGGGCTGTACCACTTTCGATCACATCTTTACATTCCTGTAGGGCTATTGCATACATGTCTTCTCTGGCCAGTTCAGGGTCATTACTGAGACGAACACCGTCAGCATATTGGGAATAACCACCAGCGGCAAGGGCAAGTCGAGCACGCAAGCCTTTTACAAAAGCCTTATTTACCCGCTCAACGGTCACCGTATTTGATGACTCACCCGGCCAGGGCACCAGTGTAGCAGCCTCCTCCAGGTCAGCAAGCAATTGCTTGTAGATCACATCTCTGCTTGATCTGGGTAGATAGAGCGTCTCTGTATTGATAGGTTCAAATCGCGCGGGTACATCGCCCCAGGTTTTCACCAGATCAGCATAGTAAACAGCCCTAAGAGTTAGTGCCTCTCCCAACAAGTGAGCCATATCGGCCTTATTTTCAATATCCCCATATACACGAAGCCCACGAATACAAATGTTAGCACGTTCAATACCTGAATACATCATCGCCCAGGCATTGTTGGTCGTATTCATTTGATCATTGTTGGGCTTAGCATCATATTTAACCAGATCGTAGTTATCATCCGAGTTATTGGAGTTGTTATTCCATTCTACATCCGTGTTCATACCGTACCAGGGTAAAAATCGTCCCCTGTATGAATTGGTTTGTCCCATGGGTTCTTTGATCCCATCCACAGCACCCTTTGCGAGAACATAGATTGAAAATATCTTGGACTCATCAAGAGTAGACTTGGCCGGAGCTTCAAGATAGTCTTCGCAAGATGTACCACTTAATACCAGCACACCTATCAGCATTATATATATTAACTTTTTCATTTTCTTATTCGGTTAGAGTTAAAATGTAAGATTCATACCAACTGTAACCTGCTTGCTACGTGGGTAGGCCGAATAGTCGACACCCGGAGTAAGTGGTGTTTTCCTTCGCGTGGAAACCTCGGGATCAAACCCGGAGTAATTGGTAAGAACAAATACATTGTAGCCAGTTACATAAAACCTAAGGTTTTCAATGCGGGCTTTTTCAACGATGGCCTGCGGTAGTGTATACCCCAAAGTGAGGGTGTTAAGCCGGAGGAAGGATCCATCCTCTACCGCCCAGTCACTAAATATATAGCGATCCATATATGGGGACCACATGGTCGTATTGGCATTCATAGCTGCCAGGCGCCCGGGATTTGTCTCAAGTTCTCCTGTACTCTGATTAATATTGGTCCAGCGCTTACCATCCGCCTGCATGGTGATGAGGTTTCGGTACTGGTTGTTTTGATTAGCAGTAGTAAACTCGATCTTATTGGCATTGTATACATCATTGCCATAGCTCCAGTTGAAAGCTGCGGTCATGTCAAAACCATAGGCATATGCATTAAGTACAAATCCACCTGTATGGTTAGGATTGGCGTTACCAATAAAGCGTCTATCATCAATAGTGATGGCACCATCACCATTAAGATCTTGTAGCTTCATCATGCCTGGTTGTGGCGTGAGAATCCCTTCCGAATTTACAACTCCTTCTTTGAGAATCCATTCATCTGCGTTCTCATCGTAACCCTCAAAATCATCCACTTCGTATCGTCCGTCATTCACGTATCCGTACATCATACCTATTGGGTCACCTACCCTTGCCAGGAAGTCATTACCTATCTGAGTAGAGGCCCAACCGGTAGTTACCTCAGAACCTATCAACTCTTCCATTACACCAAGTGATTTGATTGTGTTTCTGTTAAAGGCAATGTTGAAATTGAAGCTAAGCCCATAGTCCTTTTTATCTACCACAAAAGCGCCTAATGTTACTTCCAGCCCTTTGTTTTCAGTTTCACCCATATTTCGGTATTGATACTCATAACCAGTACCCGAAACCGGGAATCGAATCAACAGATCTCGTGTATTGTTTTGGTATACTTCAACCGTACCGTTAATCCGTCCTTTAAGCATACTGAAATCTAACCCTGCGTTCTTGGTTGCAGTAGTTTCCCATTTCAGATCAGGGTTAGCCAGAATGGTTGAGGCCGCCCAATAGCTAGTTACATCATTGATATAAGCTGTATTACGAGACTCAAAGGTTTGTACTGTCTGACCTCTTGGAATATTATTATTTCCAGCCAGTCCATAGCTTGCTCGCAACTTTAGCAAGTTGAGCCAGCCCATATTACCCGGCATGAAACTTTCTTCGGAAATCTTCCATCCAGCTGATACTGAAGGAAAATATCCCCACACATTATCGCCCATAAAACGGCTGGAACCATCAGCTCGGTACACAGCAGCAAGTAGATAACGATCTTTATAATCGTAGTTCAAGCGTCCGAAGAAAGAAAGTAATTTATCATCCGGGCTGAAGTTATTGTCTGCATAAAAAGGATGACCCTGAGTGGTAAGTTTGAAGGCCTCTTCAGACGTAAATAGCGCCGGATAGCCTTGAATCTCATACTCCAACTCGTTGGTTTGGGTGTATAGCATCTCATGCCCCGCCATAAACTTCAGGTCGTGAGATTCATTCTCTAAAATACTATATGTAATGGTGTTAGTATTTCTTAGTCGTAATTCCTTTCTATCCCTAAATACAGCGGAAGGCAGATTAGGATAATCGGGAGTTCGGTCCCTTGCTTTGTAAGTGGTAACACCGTAAAAACGATTATCCAGGAAATTATAATTGTCCACGGTGAAAGAAGTAGAAAGTATCAGTGGTTCGATAATGTTCCAGGTAAAGCTCCCTGAGATATTGTAGTTTTTGCGCTGTTGTAAACGATCATTATCATAAGTAGAAGTGATCGGATTCACCAGGTCACTTGATATTTGCTCGTTAGTATCATCAGGCAAACTCACTCCGGAAATAGGAATTGGTGAGTAAGCTACTGCGTGCTTCAATCGAGAGTCCGCGGACGAAACCTCGTTTTGCTCATTTGCGCCACCTCCATTAATTTCCGTATCAGAGTAACGCAATGAGAAATTCAGGTCGATTTTATCATTGGGCTTATTATTGAATTTCAATGTGATGTTGTTTCTCACGTAATCAGACCCAATCATGATTGCTCTATCGTCAAAGCGAGCAAAGTTGGCAGAGAAGCTAAACTTTTCGCCACCTCCTCGAATGCTGAGGTCATTACTAAATGTGTTACCAGTGCGTCCATAGATCTGACGCTGCCAGTCATTGGCCAGCTGTCCTTCATAGAGATCCAAATCAGGGAACAGGCCGAAGTAGTCTTCGTATGATGACAGATCAGGAGTACCGTCATCATTTTCACCATCAGAATCCAGCACTGCATATTCATATTGCCAACGGGCATAATCCCCGGGATCAAGCACATCGAGTGTTTTAGCTATCTTTTTCTGTGCGTAGAAAGAATTAAAATTCACAGTCACCTTTCCTTCTTTCCCACTTTTGGTGGTTACGATTACCACCCCATTAGCACCCCTGGAACCATAGATTGCGGTGGATGATGCATCCTTTAAGACGTCAATGGACTGAATGTCTGATGGTGCCAGATCAGAGATTGTACTAACAGGAAAACCATCTACGATAAATAATGGAGAGCTGCTTTGTGTGAGCGAGGCACCCCCTCTTACACGGATGTTAATTTGGGCATCTGGCGACCCCTCTGTAGTAGTGATCTGTACACCAGCAAGGCGGCCTGTCAATGATTCTGCAACTGTGGACACAGGAACTTTCTTCAAGACATCTCCTGACACTGAAACTACTGAGCCGGTCAGGTCAGATTTCTTTTGAGTACCATAACCAACTACAACTACCTCATCCAGTGCCTGTATATCGACAGGGAGGGCTACATCGATCGTACTTTGTGTACCTACCCGAACTTCCTGAGTGGTATAGCCAATAAAGCTAAAGGTCAAAACCTGATCAGGTGAAACTGAGATAGTGTATTTCCCATCTATGTCAGTAATCGTACCTTCAGAGGTACCTTTTACAACGACACTTACTCCCGGCAAGGATTCACCAGTCTCTCCATCAGTGATGGTCCCGGTTACCGTTTTGCTCTGCCCCATCACTTCCGTATTGATCAGCAATGCGCAGCATGTGATCACAAAAACAATTCGTGACCAGTTGAAAAGCTTCATCAAATTAGTAAACATAACTCATATAGAATTTAGGTTAGTGACATATTGAAAGCCATGATAAATTGGCCGTAATAGTGCTAATTTTTCATCATTTCGTACAATCGATTGCACACTACATGAAAAATAAAGGCTCCCTCGGCGCCTTAATTGATAAGGAGTGCTTTGCACACACCCCGATAATTTTAAAAATCTCATACATTCACTCGTTTAGATTTCGAATTCTCCTTTAAATTAAAGAAAAATCCTCTGGATTAGAAACAATTTCGATTATAAAATTTTCAATTTGATTGATTTTATATTTCAATAAAATTATTCTTTTGTCAACTTAAAAGGTAATAATTTAAAATAATGTAAATTAAATTGAGGTTTGATTGGCTCCTTATCGTTAAAAGTAACATTTCATTTCATTTGATTTTATTAATAGTCACCCAATTAAAATTCACTTTCCGTGTTGCTTATACACAGTCACTCTAAAAACGCTTAAATTTTCAGCATGAAATACTCACGACATCTAAAATCCATGGGTTTTATTCTGTTATTTGTGTTATCCATTGCACAATGTACAAGCACTAAGAAAGATCGGGCAGCAGACAGTCCTGAGTCTCTTAGTGTAAAGATGGCTGATTCTGAAATGAAAAGGAATCCATCAGCCTGGATGATCGACTTTCAAAGTGAGCCCAAATGGTCCTATGTAAATGGTCTTGTCTGTCAGGCTATCCTGAAAACCTGGGAAGCTACCGGAAATCAAAAGTACTTTGACTATGCAAAAGGATATGCCGACACTTTAATTAATGAAACAGGGAAAATAAAAGGGTATAAGAAAGGGGATTTTAACCTGGATAAACTCAACTCAGGCAAGATGCTCTTCACCTTATATAAAGAGACAGGTGATGAGCGGTACCTTAGAGCTATTGAAACACTACGAGACCAGATCAGAGATCAACCAAGAACATCGCAGGGTGGCTTCTGGCATAAAAAGATCTACCCCAATCAAATGTGGCTGGATGGAATTTATATGGGCACCCCCTTCTATACACAGTATGCTGTGACTTTCGGAGACACCACGTCCTTTGATGATATAGCCTTGCAGTTTACCCTCTTAAGGGATCATGCAAGAGATTCTGCCTCAGGATGGTATTACCATGGATGGGATGCCAGTAAATCTGTTTATTGGGCGGACCCGGAGACCGGCCTGTCTGAAAATTTTTGGGGTCGTGGGGTCGGATGGTACTACATGGCTCTGGTGGATGTTCTGGACTTTTTTCCTGAAGATCACCCAAAAAGGAATGAACTCCTGGCTATCTATAAGGATCTTTCAAAGACTATCATCAAAAATCAGGATGAAAAAACAGGGCTCTGGTACCAGGTATTGGATATGCCTGAGCGTGAAGGAAACTACCTGGAAGCAACCTGCTCCTCTATGTTCGCTTATGGGCTGGTGAAGGGCGTTATCGAAGGATATATTTCCGCTGAGGATTTTAAAAGACCTACTATGAAAGCCTACAATGGCATTGTGAAGCATTTGACGAAAATACATCCGGATGAAGAACTCGAACTTCTCCACTGCTGTGCGGGAGCAGGACTGGGGCCAGCGGATAATCCGGTCCGTGACGGCACTTATGAATACTACATCAACGAGAGGCGCCGATCCAATGATGGGAAGGGTACGGGCCCATTTATTATGCTAAGTCTGCTTATTGAGAGTAGTGAAATTTTTAACAAAAAGTAAAACAACCAATTATGCGATACCTAATGATTTCTATTCTTCTTTTTTCCTTAAGTACCAGCTTTGCTCAAAAGGCATCCGAGGCCTGGTCACCTGACCTTGGAGACGGAACTTACAAAAACCCAATCATTCATGCAGATTATTCTGATCCGGATATCTGTCAGGCAGGAGGTGATTTCTATATGACCTCATCCTCTTTTAATTCCGTTCCGGCATTGCCTATCCTTCATTCAACCGATTTGGTTAACTGGGAACTGATCAACTACGCAATCCCTGAATTTCCCGGAAGCTACTATGACACTCCTCAGCACGGAAATGGAGTCTGGGCACCTTGCTTCAGATACCATGATGGTACGTTCTATATCTATTGGGGAGATCCTGATCAGGGCATATTTATGGTAAAAACAAATGATCCGGCCGACGAATGGTCCACACCTATCCTGGTTAAAAAAGCCTATGGTAACATCGACCCAAGCCCACTATGGGATGATAACGGTAAGGTATATTTGGTTCATGCTTTTGCCCATAGCAGAGCAGGTGTGAAAAGTTTACTCCAGGTCGTAGAGCTCTCACAGGACGGATCTGAAATCCTCGATAAAGGTACGATTGTATTTGATGGACATCAAGATCATCCCACCATAGAAGGTCCAAAGTTCTATAAACGAAACGGATACTACTACATTTTTGCACCAGCGGGTGGTGTACCAACGGGCTGGCAGCTGGTCTTACGATCTAAAAATATTTACGGACCTTATGAGGAAAAAATCGTGTTGGCACAGGGTAACACCCCGATCAATGGCCCTCATCAGGGTGGTCTGGCCGAATTGGAAAACGGAGAAAGCTGGTTCGTTCACTTTCAGGATAAAGAAGCTTACGGAAGAATCGTTCACCTACAGCCTGTGGAGTGGATTAATGACTGGCCGGTAATGGGAAATGATGCGGATGGTGACGGAACCGGAGAACCTGTTTTGACTTACAAAAAGCCCGGCCTTCCAAAATCTCCGGTAATGAACCCGGTTGATACTGACGAGTTCAACGAAAGCAAATTAGGGTTGCAATGGCAGTGGAATGCAAGCCCGCAGCGTGGGTGGTATCAATTAAACAACCCTCAAGGTCATCTCAGACTAAATGCTCAACCTATGCCTGCGAAAGCTTCAAATCTCTGGATGGTTCCAAATCTTCTGCTGCAGAAATTCCCCGCTGAAGAGTTTACCTCTACTGTAAAACTGGATGCCAGCAACCTTAAAGACCGTGAAGAGGCTGGTCTGGTGGTTTTTGGAATGGATTATGCTTCGCTTATTGTTCAGAAGCGTGGCCAAAACTATTCATTGATCCAAAGGCTTTGTGAGGATGCGGATGGGAATCAATCCGAAGAAAAAATTGACTCAAGGAACCTGAAAAATACCACCGTATGGTTAAGAGCTAAGGTCAATCCCGGAGCTTTAGTTTCCTTTCAATACAGCACGGATGGTAAGGAGTTTCTTCCGATAGGGGAAACATTCAAAGCAAGAGAAGGAAAATGGGTAGGCGCTAAAACCGGACTCTATGCTCAACGACCCAAAACTACAGGTCTGGGCGGCTATGCATTGTTTGATTGGTTTAGAGTAACAAAGTAATGACCAGAATTCTGACCATAATATTATACTGTGGAGTAAGTTTTAGTGCTTACTCACAGTATGCCACTTACATTACAGTAGCTAAAGATGGGTCGGGTGATTTTAACAGTATCCAGGAGGCTATCAATGCTACCAAGGCATTTCCTGAAAAGGACATAACCCTGTTTATCAAAAATGGCACCTATAAGGAAAAAGTGAGGGTTTATGACTGGAATACTAACCTGACTATTCAGGGTGAAAGTAAGGATAGCACCATTATTACCTGGGACGATTATTTTAATAAAATAGACCTTGGGAGAAATAGCACTTTTCATACATATACTTTCCAGGTAGAAGCCAATGATGTAACCCTGAAAAACCTCACCATCAAAAATGCAGCTGGTCCGGTAGGCCAGGCTGTTGCTTTACATATAGATGCGGACCGGGTCGTTATCAAAAATTGCAACATTCTGGGAGACCAGGATACCCTTTACGCTACTGGTGAAAATCTTAGACACTATTATGAAAATTGTCTAATTGAAGGAACCACGGATTACATTTTTGGGTCAGCCACGGCGCTTTTTAGGGACTGTATTATTCGCAGTAAATCTGATTCATATATTACAGCAGCATCTACTCCAAAAGGGGTAAAATATGGTTTTGTTTTTATGGATTGCCAGCTAGAATCCACATCTGATGTAAATGAAGTTTTGCTCGGACGACCCTGGAGAAGTTTTGCCAAAACAGTTTTTATAAACTGCTTTATGGGAAGTCACATTTTGCCAAAAGGCTGGGACAACTGGGGATCAGAGGAAAAGGAAAGTACAGTACTGTATGCTGAATATCAATCACAGGGCCCTGGAGCCAATAATACTGAACGAGTAGATTGGGCAAAAAAGCTGACAAATCAAGAAGCCTTGAGCTACACTTTTGAAAATATTTTTGGTGACTGGAGGCCTCAAGTTGACTAGTGTTAAGCTTAACGATATGAAGTCTCAGCATAGTGTAGCAATACACTCTCTTTATTTCCCGCAGATTCCGAACCTATACTTACAATTTATGCTCAACACGGCACTAATTATAATTTTGTTATTTCAAGTGGGTTGTTCAATTTCTCCAGCTCTTGATCAAGCAGTTTTTCAAAGCTTTCCATGTTTGTAATTCCATTTGGGTCTTTCTCCCAAACGCCCATCAGGTAGTAAGTGACACTTTTATTCGGACTAAAAGTTATAACATGGCTTCCAGCTCCATCCATAACTTGCTCAATCTGACGAGTATCCGTTATTATCGCCAACCCTATTTTATCATCATTTAAGCTAAACTTACCATAGGTAGCTAAAACTCGGTAAGTTCCGGATTCCTTATCTAAATATTCCTCTCCCTCATTCTTCACAACTCCTGTACAAAAACCAGACATTGGATTGGAAAAATTAATTTTATGACGAGTCAAAGCAGACCCAGCTTCAATGCTGATTTGAGAAGTCAGTGTAGTCTTATCTTCCTCAGTTTGCCAACCGAAATAATTGCTAGTGATCTCCGACCTCAACAGTCCATTTTGAGTGATTTCACAAGTCACAGAGTCTACTGACTGAAAACGATAAAGCGAATCATCCAGATATCTCCCAATAGAACCCAGGCCTAACGTATTTCCTACTTTAAGGAGGTCCATCCCCCAACCCTGCAACTCATGATAAGAATCAAACCCATCCTGGCCTATATTTTGCAAAACCATCTCATTTGTGGTCTTGCCAAAAAAATCTATCCCATTTCTCCAGTCCAGGTAAAACCTGTACGCTGCTTTATCAGACTCCCATCCTGGCCCTTCATAACGAATGAAGTAAGAATGATCCGTATGAGCATCCGGCACGCTCAGACCTGAGATATTTTTAAAAGTGCCTCCCTCGTATTTTCTCTCGTTCCAGCTTCCACCCTCTTTTACAGAAATTTCCGCCTGAGTTCGCTTATTGACTTTAAGTGTAGATTCGGATTGTTCTATTCTCAAGTTAATGGTTTCCTGCCCTGAAAACTGAACCTCACTAAGTACCTCATCCAGTTTACCATCCTGGTTGTTATCAAGCCATTCTGCCGGTAGAGGCTTGGAGTTTCCATTTACTGTATAAGTCTCAGCAGCCTTCAGATCATATTCGCTGATATCCATTTGCAGAATCTCTTGCCGGGCTATCTTAGTAGGATTTTGGACCGTGAAACTAACTGAAGGCTTTTGAGTACATCCGACAAGTACTATAAGAGCACCGAAAAGGATCAGACTAACTTTTATAAAGACTTTCATATCTGTTGGGTTAATAAAATTAAAAAAGAGGCCATCAAAACGACGACCTCTCTTCACATCTATTTAGGAAACCTATTTTTTGATGTCAGAAAGTTAAAATTAAATATTCAAACGCGCAATCGATTACACTATAATTTTGTATTTTTATACCTAATATGATTTCATTTTTTCAAAATCAAAGGAAAACACTCTATGTATTAATGAATTAATGATAATATAAGGCTCTTAAATCTTTTGACTTGTTCAATGGATTACACACTTTTTGATTGCAATTCAGTCAAAATGTTATTTTTGTCCTAAATTCAACGCTTTGCAAAAGGGAAAAACAACCATACACGAAATAGCTAAAGCACTGAACACTACAGCCTCCACTGTATCCAGAGCTTTAAATAACAATCCTCGGATCAGTGAGGAAACAAAGAAGAAGGTATTTGAAATGGCTAAGAAATTGGGCTATGAACCAAATACCATGGCTTCATCCCTAAGAAAAGGACGGTCAAAAATTATTGGGATCATCGTACCCTATGCCGATCGGATATTCTTCTCTTCCGTGATCCGTGGTATAGAAGAAGAGGTAAAAAAATCTGGCTATAATGTTATCATTTGCCAGTCTTATGAGAAAATAGAAAATGAAATTGAAGATGTGAATGCTTTGCTATCTGCCCAGGTGGCCGGGATCATCATCTCAGTTTCCAGGGAAACTAATAAGTATGATCATCTAAGGAAGGTAATCGCCAAGAACAAGACCCTGGTTCTCTTTGACCGGACAACAGATGAGATCGACACGTCATCTGTAGCCATAGATGATTACAGAGGAGCCTATTCATCAGTTTCTCACTTAATTAAAAATGGCTATTCCCGGATCGCTTTTTTCTCAGGCAATAAGAATGTAAGCATTTTCAAGGAACGATACCGAGGGTATCTGGCAGCCTTAAAGGATAACGGATACCCTGTCAATGAAGATTACATCATCGAAGTTCCAAGTGATGTTGAACAGGGAAAACAGGTAACACAAAAACTCATGAGCCTGAAAAATAAACCTGATGCCATATTTTC
Source organism: Marinoscillum sp. HNIBRBA16962 (assembly GCF_057801515.1). Taxonomy (NCBI): domain Bacteria; kingdom Pseudomonadati; phylum Bacteroidota; class Cytophagia; order Cytophagales; family Reichenbachiellaceae; genus Marinoscillum; species Marinoscillum sp. HNIBRBA16962. The sequence goes on from NZ_CM173603.1 coordinate 3,931,828, forward strand.
CTCTTCTGACTTCTCAGCACTTGGAGCGATAAAGTGGTTGATAGAAAACAACTATCAGGTACCACAGGACGTTGGTGTAGTAGGCTTCGGTAATGATCCATTTACGCAGTATCTGGATCCTACTATGTCCTCAGTAGACCAAAAGAGTAAATTAATGGGTAAAACCACCGCTCAGGTATTTCTGGATCAACTGGACGGAAAGGCAGCTGGTCACCGGAAGGTTTTGTTGAGCCCGGAGCTCATAGTTCGTGAGTCCTCTACCAAAGTATCTGTAAGTAAAATGGTAATTTAATGATGGACAGGTAATGGCTTTTTGAAATTTTTAGTAAATTGCGCAATCGTTTACGCAAACTCGAAAATTTTTCAGATTAGAGGATGGTCAGGATGGTACCGTACAATGATGCAGAAATAAAACTGCAAATTGGAAAGATGAAGGTTGCAGCGTGTCTTTAGGATCTGGCCAACCATAATAATCAAGATTTCACTTATTTATACCATGCAAGAATTAACCAGAAATACACCAGTAACTGAAAGGCCAATAAAAGTCATCCAATTTGGTGAAGGGAATTTTTTAAGAGCTTTTGTTGACTGGATCATTGACATTCTAAACGAAAAGTCTGATTTCAACGGGAATGTAGCAGTAGTTCAGCCTCTGGAGCAGGGCATGATCCAATTCCTCGACAAACAAGCAGGTCTGTATCATCATTTGCGCCAGGGCATCGAAAACGGGAAAACAATTAATGAGATCCGAAAAATCAAATGTATTGCAAAAGCCATCAACCCATTCAGGGATCTCAATACTTTTTTTAGCCTGGCAAAGGAACCGGAATTAAAGCTCATTTTTTCAAATACTACCGAGGCGGGCATTGTTTATGAATCCGAAAAACACCCGGGTGAAAATGCCCTTGCAAAAACATTTCCAGGAAAGCTTACTCAGTTATTAAAACATCGATTTGACCACTTTAAAGGAAGCCAAGAATCCGGCGTTGCGATGGTTCCCTGTGAGCTCATCGAAAAGAATGGTACTAAGCTTCAGGAATGTATCTTTAAATACGTTGACCAGTGGGATCTTGGTGAAGATTTTAAAGAGTGGATTTCAAATCACTGTTTTTTCGCAAACACCCTGGTGGACAGAATCGTACCCGGATACCCGAAGGAAGAAGCTGAAACGCTCGAAAAGAGAATTGGCTATCAGGATAAGCTCATTGTTAAATCTGAAGCATTTCATCTATTTGTTATCCAGGCCCCCGAGGAGGTTAAACGCCTTTTTCCTGCACATGAGATTGGTTTGAATGTGAAATATGTGAAAGACATCACACCATACCGAACTCAAAAAGTCCGTATCCTTAACGGAGCGCATACATCCATGGTACCCATAGGACTCCTCCATGGTCTGGAAACGGTAAGTGAAACAATGGACAATGAAGAAACCGGTAAACTGATGCGGGAAATCATCTTTGACGAAATCGTACCTACTATCCAAATACCGGGAGAAGACCCCAACGACTTTGCCGGGGAAATTATATCCCGGTTTAAAAATCCGTTTATCAGACATGAGCTAATGTCAATTGCTTTAAATTCTATATCTAAATTTAAAGTTCGGGTTTTGCCCACGATTTTAGATTACTTTAAGATCAAAGGAAAATTACCAACCCGATTGGTATTTTCTCTGGCATGCCTTATAAAGCTATATTTAGAGAAAACAGAATCTATGAAGGATAATGATAGTGTTCTGGAGTTTTTTAATACTCAGAAATCATTACCTCAAAGCGAAATGATTAACAATGTACTTTCTAATAAAGACTTTTGGGATCAGGACTTAACCACTGTCACCGGTCTGTCAGCCCTGGTAGAGGAACACTACTCAGCTATCAGTTCTGACCAGATGAAAGAAGTACTTTTGAATATATAATAATTATGACTCAAGCGATAACCATTCACGAAAACGACGATGTAGCTGTAGCATTAACAGATTTACCAACTGGTACGGTCGTTTCTGTAAACGGTAATGAAATACGTCTTCTTCATACGATCAGTGCAAAGCACAAGTTCGCATTGAAGGACTTTGACAAAGAAGATGAAGTAAGAATGTATAACGTGGTGGTTGGTATGGCCAAGTATCCCATTAAAAAAGGAGAGGCCGTGACTACCGAAAATCTTATACATAAGTCTGAGTCCTTTAGCGCTACCGATCGTACACAAACCACCTGGTCTAAACCCGATGTTTCTAAATGGGAGAAGGCCACTTTTGACGGGTACCATAGACCTGATGGCCAGGTTGGCACAGCCAATTACTGGTTGGTATTTCCTCTCGTCTTTTGCGAGAATAGAAATATAGAAACAATCAAAAAAGCCTTTAATAAAGCGCTGGGCTTTGAAAAAGAGGATCCGTACGTCAATATGGTAACTACCCTGGTCGATCGGTATGAGCGCAACGAGCTGGAAGATGGTAACGTGGACCTGGTTAGTCCGGTTGAAACAAATGCTACAAAAAGCAAAAGAGTCTTTGAAAACATAGACGGCGTTCGTTTTCTCACCCACCAGGGAGGATGTGGTGGTACACGGCATGATGCTGAAACACTTTGCAGGCTGCTTTCCGGATATGTCAACAACCCGAATGTGGCCGGAGCAACCGTACTTAGTCTTGGGTGTCAAAATGCCCAGGTCAAAATGTTTACAGATGCCCTTCACGCCATCAACCCGGACATTAAGAAGCCTGTCATCATCCTGGAACAGCAGCAATCCGGTACGGAGCAGCAAATGCTAAAAGAAGCCATCACCAAAACATTTATGGCGCTTGTAGAAGCAAATAATCAAACACGTAAACCGGCACCTCTCAGTAAGCTTACCATTGGCCTGGAATGCGGTGGATCGGATGGGTTTTCAGGAATTTCTGCTAACCCATCTATCGGGTATACCAGCGACCTTGTTGTGGCCCTGGGTGGAAAAGCCATCCTCTCAGAATTCCCGGAGTTGTGCGGAGTGGAGCAAGAGCTGATCAACCGGATGACCAATGATAGGATTGCAGATAAGTTTGTAGATATCATGCGTAAATACGAAAAAGCAGCTGTAGCCGCAGGATCCGGATTTGATATGAACCCTTCCCCGGGAAATATCAAGGATGGTCTGATTACTGATGCTATGAAATCTGCCGGCGCTGCTAAAAAAGGTGGGACCTCGCCGGTAACAGATGTACTGGACTATACGGAATATGCAAACAACCCGGGGTTGAACCTGCTTTGTACTCCGGGAAATGACGTGGAGTCTACCACGGGACTTGCCGGCTCAGGAGCAAACGTAATTTTATTTACAACAGGTCTGGGGACTCCTACCGGAAACCCGGTGACGCCTGTGCTTAAGCTCTCATCAAATAGCAAGCTTGCTCAAAAAATGCCCGATATCATAGACATTGATACAGGCAAAGTGATCACAGGTGAAAAAACCATCGAAGAAATGGGTGCAGAGATCCTTGATCACATAATCGAAGTAGCCAGTGGCAGGAAAACTGCTAAAGCGGTGGAGTTGGAGCAGCATGATTTTATACCGTGGAAACGGGGTGTTTCGCTTTAGGGCACCTCTAAAAACTCAGAATGCGCCGAAAAGTGAACTATTTTTGAATTAGATAAGGCGTATTTCATGAGCCTAATGGAATTATTAAGTGATTGAAATACAACGACATATAATTCAAAAAGAGTCATTAATAAAAATCTTTGATTTTTATGCTTACGGCCATAAATGGGTTTTCAGAGGTGCCCTTTAGTCTCTTTCCTGAAAACCATCAAATAGTGCGTGGATCTCACTTTCTTTAACCTTTCGGTCTGATAATACAACCCTGTAACTAAACTTTACAGAATCTCCAGGCTGCAGGATCAGGTTCAGGGAATCCGTACTATTTTCATAAACAGCCTGTCCCAGGGGATTTGCACTAAAAAGGCCATATCCGCGAGCCATCCAGTAGGTTGGAAAATTGACGTTTTCCCGGTGGTCAATAAAAAGAACCGAGGAAGTGTCTTCTTGATTTTCAAGCATAACCCATTTTGCCCGCTGGCCCCATACCGCATCCCCAGTTTGTCCTTCACTATTCTTATACAGCCCGTTTTGGTCTTGTCTTAGTTTATCTGCTACACGAATGGCGTACATTCCTTCTTTAGAATCCTTAAACCTAAGAGGTACCTCACCTGCCACTAACTTTGTTTCCCGATCAATAATAAGCTGCAAATCCTTCATCCAAAACCGATTCACAGCATATTCTGTGAGCAGTTTTTCCCTATCAAGTGTGACCCATTGATTTTCGGTTTTTACCAAAACTTCATTGGGTTCAACAATTTCATAATTCACATTTATGGATTTGATTTTTCCATGTCTGTTGCTTTCACCATAGTTGTCCCAGGTAGTTGTCCAGAAATCCACATCATTTACTTCCCCATAAGAAAACCAAAGCCCGATATGATGCAAATGATCAGTACTTTCACCCCTCTCCTCTTCGAGCGGATAACTTCGGACAAAGCCTTTGCCATTTGGTAAATTCAGCGGATGAAAACAGGTCTTTTGTAATGAGTCTGCAAAAAGGTACCTGGTGATCAATTGACCATCAAAGTAAAGTGATAACCCGGATACTTTTTCTTTCACCTCAAATCCCCCTTTCTGGCAAGAGCTGACCAGAATAACCAGAATTATCAGTAAAAAATTAATGCCTCTTTTCATAATTCGAAGATTCATTTTACGGACCAATTTAAATACCATTAAAACAGGATCTGACATGGTTTCCTGCCACAATTAAAGTATATTTACTATGTAAAATATACACAGAAAACAATGAATACCCTAAGTACTAACCGATTATTTTTTCTTCTCTCTTTTTTGATCATTCTTGCTTGTAATCAAACAAAGAAGTCAGGCGAGGAAACCTCAGAAACCAAACCTGAAAAATGGTCAACTCAATTTGCAGATTACATTCTCACCAACTGGGAAGATCCGAATACTTTAAGTAACAAAGGGTGGGAATATAACAATACCATCATCCTGCATGGAATAGAAAAGGTATACAACCAGACAGGTGATAAGCGCTATCTTGATTATATCAAAAACTTTGTAGATCAATATGTAAGTGATACCGGGGACATCTATGACCTGGAGCCTGAATCCAACAACCTGGATAAATTACATCCGGGGATTATCCTCTTTCCTATTATCAGGGAATTCAGTGATGAAAAATACAGGATTGCAGCTGATAAGATCAGGGCTGAATTTGATAATCAACCAAGGACCGAAGAAGGTGGCTTCTGGCATAAGCAAAAGTATGAAACGGAAATGTGGCTGGATGGGATTTATATGGCTCAGCCATTTCTGGTCAGGTATGGGACGGTATTTGGTGATTCTTTAGATGAGTACAATGAGGCTGCGAAGCAGGTAAGCCTTATTGCTGAAAAAACTTATAATGCTGAGGCTGACCTGTTTTATCACGGATGGGATTCCAATAAAAATGCCTCCTGGGCAGACCCTGTTACCGGTCAATCCGGGTTTTACTGGTCTCGGGGACTGGGCTGGTTTGCCATGGCTATGGTAGACATTCTGGAAGTGCTGCCTCAGGAAAATGAGAATCGCCCGGTTTTTCAAAGCGCCTTAGAAAAGATAGTAAAAGGAATTGAGCGATATCAGGACCCCGATACCGGGCTTTGGTACCAGGTATTAGACAGAGGAGGTGATGAAGAAAACTGGCATGAAGTATCCGGCTCAGCCATGTTTGTCTATGCGATCAAAAAAGGAATCAGGCTCGGAGTACTCGACGAAAAGTATCTGACAGTAGCAGAAAAAGGCTGGGAAGGTATCCAATCTAAAATCAAAATAGAAAAAGGTCATCCGGTCATTTTTGATGTGGTGGAAGGTATGGGCATACAAGACACCTATGAGGATTATCTCAATAAAAAACGGCTTGAAAATTCGACTCATGGACTTTGTGCCATCCTGATGGTAGCTTCTGAAATGGAATTCTGATCTGAAGCAAAACCTTCGTTCAGCTCATGCAGATTTCATGTCATGGCAAAGGCATATTTCCGCTTTGGGTATGATGGGTAAAGAGAGAATTGAATGTGGCAGATTACCCGTCAGAGACGCAAGTCTTTGGCGGGTTTTTATTTGTTTTCCTTAACCCAATCCCCTAAAACATTTTCTATAGCATATTGAGAGGCTTCCTTTTCAGTGAGGATGTGTGACCAGCTGACTCGTTCCTGTGGTTTATATCCGGTACCGAAATTATTATATTCAGCGTAATAAGCCGTTTTCTCCTTTTCAGGAGAGTTCCAGTTATGCCAGCCCTCAGGTCGGATCAGGGCATCAAGATCACAGTTAATGAATACAGTCTTCGCATAAGGTCTCCAGGGACGACCGAGATAGACCGAGCCTTCAGGAGCACTACCTGTGATCTTACAGTTTTTAAAAACAAATCCATAAGCAGTCCCCTCCTCAGTAGACGCAGCAGTTATATAACCGTCTCTCTTACAGTAGATCTCACAGTCTTCAAAATACGCTGTAGACCAGCCAAATATAAAATCGACTGTACCTTCGATATAACAATCCTTATAATACTGCCGACTCCCTCTTCCATGTGGATATAATGTGTCCTGATTGCCCAGAAACCGGCAGTTTTCAAACTTTACCCGATCACCATCTACCCTCACTGCCACAGCCTGCCCTACTGGTCCGGCACTGTTCTCAAAAGTGACGTTTTTTGCTACGAAACCATCTCCAAATATGTAAAAGGAGCTGGAACCGGATGTTCCGACCTCTTCATTAACCCGATTTTTCCTGCTGGCAAAATCGTCATAGGTGAGCACTGTGTTTTCCAGATCCTCGCCAATAAAAGTCACGTTGGTTTTGGTGGATGGGAGTATGAGCTTCTCCTTGTAAATACCAGCTTTGATAAAAATACAGGTCCTGTTTTTTCTCAAATGAGGAACAGCATCTATGGCTGACTGCACAGTTGTAAAATCACCCGTTCCGTCAGCAGCTACCACAAAATCATATTCCAGCTTTTTTTCCTGCCCATCACAGATCAAAAAAGAAAAAAGCACTACCAAAAACAGATATTCCCTCATCGCTCCAGTTGTTTCAATGCCTCAAAAACCAATCCAGCTACGGCTCTGGCGCCCTCAGGCTGAAAGTGTGTATTGTCATTTTGACCTTCGGGGTACGCCTCATATTCACCAGCAGGCAAATTCATAAAGTACTTTTCGGTGACATACTCCTTGCCTTTTTCAGAAAAGGCATCCATAGAAAGTTGATTCAGGTCTATTAACAAAACATCCATCTCCGCAGCGACCTCTTTGGCGGCCAATGGGTACTCACCGTGTACATTTTCCAGGTGGCCATCCTCCCATGGGTAATTCCGACAAACAGGTGTCAAAATGATTGGGGTGGCATCCTTTTGACGAGTTTGGAGCACAAACAGTCTTAGAAACTCTTTATACCCTTCAATATTCACATAACGTTCAGGCTTGCTTTCAGCAGCATCATTGTGGCCAAACTGCATTAGGACCAGGTCGCCCGATTCCAGTGATTCATATACCTTTCTCCAGCGTCCTTCCTGGAAAAAGGTCCGGGTACTCCTTCCTCCTCTGGCACGATCATCTATCACCACCGAGTCTGCCGTAAACAGATCAGAAAATTCACTCAGATCAGCTCCCGTAAAAAACTCCTGGAAAACCTGTCCCCAGCCCGTAACCGGATATCTGGTTTTATAATAGTCTTTGCCAGGGTCATAATTATCAGCATAGTCTGCCATGGTAGAATCACCGATCAAAAATACGGTTATCACATCATCAGCCTTCTGACCACACCCTAAAAGAAGACCCACTAAAACCAATACAATTTTATTCAATCGGGTCATCATCTTTTACCTTTTACTATGTACTGCTCAAGTGTCAGGTCAAGCTCCCGGATACCATCCAGCACCAGCTGTGCCATTTTGCGAGCACCCAGCTCATTGAAATGGGTATTGTCTTCTTTCCCATCTGGATAATTGGGATGTTCTCCTGCTTCCAGGTGATGAAATAGCAGTCTGGACTTATCTAACCCAAACGCTTTAATCAGCTTCATTGATTTCTCAGTCATATCAATTAAAGGAACATTTTCTTTAACAGCTACCTTTCTCACCAGATCGGCATATTGCTCATGGGTATCTTCAAGAGCGCCGGAATCATTGAATGACCGTCGGGATACCGGGGTTAATAAAACCGGGCTAGCCCCTTTGACTCGTGTATCATCAATATACTTCTTTAGGTTTTTCTGAAATTCATCCGGAGTGGTGTAGCGTCCTACTTTAGTGGGTACTTCATCATTATGCCCAAACTGAATAAAAACAAAGTCACCAGGCTTCAAAGAGTTTAAAACATCGCTCCATCTACCCTCCTCCATAAAGGATTTGGTGCTTCGGCCATTCTTAGCCCTATTTTCAATGGTTACAGACTTGTTAAAAAAAGTCTTAAAGGGCGTGCCCCATCCCATTTCCGGAAAAGCATCCGGATCCTTATCAGCACAGGTCGAGTCTCCTACTAAATAGATGGTCAAAGGGTCTTCCTGCCTGAATGAAAAGGCAAATACCACCAGACATAATACCAGGATCAAAAATTTCTGCATAGTTATTTGATCTTTAATGCTTTCCCGGATACCTCATCTCCCACTTTAAACTGTTCCTTCGTAATACCTTTAATTGATATTGCTTCGGATTTGGCACCCAGTATTCGGATCTGATTGTTCTCCAGGGAAGTAAAATCCGATTCTGTAATGGTCACGTTCCTCCCATTATAAATCGTCAATGGGTAGCCTTTCGCAACTTCCACTTTTACATTACTAAATGTAACTCCATCCGCATCTACCATAGAAATTCCTTTTTTAGCTTCAAGAGTTACGTTTTCCAGATTGATATTTTTGAGATTCATTTCAGGCAAGCCCTGAAAATAACCTGCTGTTCCACCACCGACGGACGTTACATTCTTAATGTATATATCTTTAAATGAAGGGGTTTCTTCGGTAACAGGCACCAGTTCTTCATCTACTTCCGGAGCTTCCTGATCGTCCTCCAAAATAGGGGACTGACCACCGTAAAACAGGTTAAACCGGATAGGATCGGTAGGGATATCCGTCATGTCGATATCCGAGATGTAAATATTTTCTACAACTCCACCTCTGCCACGTGTACTTTTAAAGCGCAGCCCTACATCTGTCCCCATAAACGTACATTTGGACACATGAATGTTTTTCACCCCTCCGGACATCTCACTACCGACTACAAAACCACCATGCCCATGGTAAACAATGTTATTCTTGATGATCACATTCTCTGTCGGCATGCCGCGTTTTCGGCCATCTTCATTCTTACCGGATTTGATACACATCGCATCATCTCCCACATCGAAGGTGTTGTTGTATATCAGTGCATTTTTGCACGACTCAAGATCCAGGCCATCTCCATTTTGTGAATACCAGGGATTACGTACATTGACATTCCGGATGATCACATTTTCACACATTAAGGGGTGAATGTTCCATGCCGGAGAATTCTGAAATGTTGGTCCGTCTAAAAGGACATTTTTAGACTTGACAATGCTGATCATCACGGGACGCAGGAAATCCTTTACAGTCTCATAGTCTTCCATAGATTCCATATCGGGCACATTGAAATTTCCGGTTCCTTCTGCTCCCCTTTTAGATTTCTCTGAAGGATACCAGATCCGTTCATCCTCACCCAGAACGCCACCACTCTTTACCAGTTTATTCCAATGACTGCTTGTTAGCTTACTTTTCTTAACAGGCCTCCAGGCGTCTCCTGATCCGTCAATGGTTCCTGAGCCGGTAATGGCCACATTTTCCAGATTATTTCCATTTATGGGGGATATACATCGTACCGTTTCCAATCCCTCAAAACTTGTTTTCACCAAAGGATATTGATCAAAATCATCACTAAAGAGCAATAAGGCACCACCCTCAAGATGTAAATTGATGTTACTTTTCAAAGTGATGGGTCCAGTTAACCAAATTCCTCTGGGGACAACCAGCTTTCCTCCGCCCTTACCGGAAAGTTCTTCGATAGCTTTTCTGAAAGCATCACTGTTATCGGTCTTTCCATCTCCTATTCCCCCAAAATCTGTAACCGAAACAGTCAGATCAGGAAAGGTTGGCACCACGACTCGCGGCATATCAAATTCCACCCCGTCATAGATCGACTCTTGTGTTTCCTGAGCCCAGCCTATACATGAGGCTAAGAGAAAAATAAAGCTTAAGTATTTCATAGTTTGCGCAATCGATTGTACAATTTCGAAGATAGTAAAAAGCTGACAAGATGTATGCCTGACGCAATAATTTTTTCAAAAAACTCCTTTTAAATCGAAATTATACTATCCAAAGTAACATTTATACTTTACAATCTTTTTGTTTCAGGAAACATTTTGTGGAATTGGGATAAGCTCATACCTGGGAGCTTAAAATCATAAATGAGTTTCCTGTTTAAGGGGAAAATAGTTGAACTAAATTACCACTAGTAATAACATGAAGCTTTTCTAAGACCTTATTATAAACATTTGATACGGTTTACTCAGGTTATTCTAACTAGTTTTATCATCCCGGACCATTTCATACTTATCCTAATGAAACCATCAGGTAAACTTTTTATTCTTGTTTTGTTTTCTTTTTTGATTGCCTGTGAAAACCCCGGATCAGGATTTAAAAAGCTCTCCCCTTCCAAGACGGGTATTGAGTTTGTGAACACCAATAAGGAGAGTGTTAATATGAATATTCTGGTCTATGAATATTTTTATAATGGTGGAGGAGTAGCTGCAGGTGATATCGATAACGATGGGTTAACCGATTTATACTTTACCAGCAATAGTGAATCAAACAAACTCTATTTAAATCAAGGAAATTGGAAATTCGAGGACATTACAGATCAGTCTGGTACCGCACTCCCTGATGGCTGGAAAACCGGGGTCAACATGGTGGATGTGAACGGAGATGGCTACCTGGATATCTATGTATGCCGCTCTGCTTTGCGGGACCCTAAACAGCGAAGAAACAGTTTACTGATCAACAATAAAGATCTGACCTTCACTGATAAGGCAGCCGAGTACGGATTGGATGACCCTTCATTCTCTACTCAATCCGCATTCTTTGATTTTGATAAGGATGGTGACCTGGATATGTTCTTATTGAATCACTCTCTTCTGACCATTTCCAACTCTTTTGATATATCCATAAGGAACAATACTAAACGGTACCCATACGTGGGAAACAAGTTTTTCGAAAATATTAACGGTAAATTTATCGATGTTAGTGATTCAATTGGCGTTTACGGACCTGCATCAAACTACGGCCTTGGAATCGCGTTGTCAGACTTTAACGGAGATGGTTGGACGGATGTTTATACCTCCTGTGACTACACCGGGCCTGACAGAATGCTAATAAATCAGAAAGGTAAGTTCTTCATCGACATTATAGATTCTGCTATGACTCATATCTCGAAGTTTTCTATGGGGCTGGATATAGCAGATATTAATAATGATGGATACCAGGACATATTTACACTGGATATGCTTCCGGAAGATAATCTCCGTCAGAAGCAACTCCTTTCACCAGATAATTATGATGCATATAGACAAGCTGTAGATGCAGGGCTACATCACCAGTACATGCGAAATATGCTGCATCTCAATCAGGGAGCCGGAAACTACAGTGAAGTTGGCCAGTTGACTGGCGTTGCGAGCACAGACTGGAGTTGGGCTGCACTTCTTGCAGATTATGACAATGATGGGATTAATGACCTTTTCGTTACCAATGGATTCAAGCGAGACCTCAACAATAAAGATTACATCAAATACCGAAACGATAAAAAAACGCTTCAAGGCACCGATAAGCGGGAAGAAATGGCCGATCTGATCAACAAAATGCCGGTTTCCAATCTTCATAATTACATTTACAAAGGAACGGATAGTCTGTACTTTCAAAATAAATCATCTGAGTGGGGCATGAACAGCCCAACCTTGTCAAATGGCGCTATATATGCAGACCTTGACAATGACGGTGACCTGGATCTTATCACAAATGACATCAATGATTATGCAGGTATTTATGAAAATAAGACTATACCAAAGACAAAAAGCAGGTACCTGAAAGTAAAGTTGGAGGGCAAAGGCAAAAACACTTTTGGTATTGGCAGTAAGCTTTATTTCTACACTGCTAATAAATTGTTTTTAAGAGAGCAGTATCCGGTCAGAGGATTCCAATCTTCAGTAGATCCCATTTTACATATTGGCTCAGGAAAGCTGGAAAAATATGATTCCATTAAAATTATTTGGCCCACAGGTGAGGTTCAGGTACTAAGAGAGGTAAATACAAACCAAACTTTAACCCTTCGCCAGGCTGAGGCAAATGTTACCAGGCTCGCGGCTGGAAGGGATCCCTCAACATTCTTTACTGATATATCTGACAAGATTGACTTTCATCATCAGGAAAACGTATTTGTTGACTTTAAAGTGCAGGCTTTACTTCCTCGAATGTATTCCAGAGAAGGCCCTGCGATGGCTATTGGCGATGTAAATGGAGACGAATTGAATGATATCTATTTAGGAGGAGCAAAAGGTCAGCCAGGTGAACTGTTTTTACAGGTGAAGTCAGGAAACTACATCAGATCAGCAAACAAGATTTTTTCTGAAAGCAGTGAGTCTGAAGGTACAGATGCTGTATTTATAGATGTGGATGGCGACAATGATCAGGACCTGTATGTAGTAAATGGTGGATATGAATTTAGTGAAAGTTCCGAAGCACTACAGGACCGGCTGTATATAAATGATGGTACAGGCCAGTTTACTGAAAAGGAGCTTCCCAAAATGTTAACCAGTGGTTCTAAAGTAGCCCCGGCAGATATGGATGGAGACGGAGACATTGATCTGTTTATTGGGGGAAGGATAATTCCGGGGAAATATCCTCTTTCGCCAACTTCTCACTTACTGATCAATGATGGCAATGGAAATCTTGATCTGTATCAAGATCCAAAACTGGAAAACCTTGGTATGGTGACAATCGCCGAATGGGTAGACCTGAACGGAGATGAAAAGGAGGAGTTGGTCTTAACAGGAGAATGGATGCCAATAAAAGTATTTGAATATAAAAATGATCAGCTTTCAGATGCCTCAGATACCTATTTTGACCAACAAAAGACAGGTTGGTGGAATACCCTCTGTTTTGCCGATTTTGACAATGATGGCGATCGGGATCTGATAGCTGGAAACGTCGGCATGAATACCCAGATGAAGCCAACTCTGAATGAACCTGTAGAGTTGTACTATGCCGATTTTGATCAAAATGGAGCTATTGATCCAGTTATAACTTATTACATCCAGGGCAAAAGCTACCCATACCCCACCCGCGATGAACTCTTGCAACAATTGGCCGTGCTTAGAAAAAAGTTTACAGATTACGAGAGTTATGCCAGAGCAACGATTGAGGATGTTTTTGATAAGTACCAATTGGAGAAAGCTCAGAAACTGAATGCTACCAGTTTTGAAACCATGTACTTCAGTAATGAGTCCGGAAGATTCGTACCGCGATCTCTACCTAAGGAAATGCAATATGCTCCTCTTTATGCGATGGCTGCAATGGATATAAATGGAGATGGTGATTTGGATCTGGTGACCGGTGGTAACCTGGAAGTTGCAAGAGCAAGAACAGGCAGGCTTTCAGGAAATACGGGATTTGTGTTCTTAGGGGATGGTTCAGGGAGTTTTAGTGTGGTTGATCCGTTGAAAAGCGGAATATCCTTAAAGGCTGATATTCGCAGTATTCAAAATGACGGAAATAGGCTTATTTATGCTGTAAATAACGGACCAGTAAGAATATTTCAGCTAAAGGAAGTACAAAACCCTCTTCCATGAACAAATAAGCCCTAAATCTCAAACAAATTCATCCGGCAACTTGATTTAACCCTCACTTTATTTGTAAGGTTCGTCAAAACTTGCCCAGCTGGATTATGAAACACATCATATCTTTTTTTGGATTATTGCTCATTTCTACGCTCTCAATTGCACAAAATGATAGCATTTCCATTTCAGATGTAGAAGTAGAGGGAAATACGCTTGATAAGTCACCACACCTCCGATCTTCAGATGCAAGAAGAGCTTTTGACTTTGGTCCTTCGGATGTCTTAAGTACTCCAAACCCTTCTCCTGAAGCCGTGGCTTTATATCGATACATCCAGGACATGTTTGGAAAGAAGATCCTGTCAGGACAGATGTGGGCTCCATGGGGCATCAATGAGATTGATTATGTCATCTCAAAAACAGGAAAAAAACCAGCCATTGCAGGTTTTGATTACATAAACGAGCCTCAAAATCCGGGAGAAAACCAAAAAGCCATAGACTATTGGAAAAATGGAGGTATTACCACCATGATGTGGCATTGGGGGGCTCCCGGAGTGGGAGAAGGTTACGAAAACAGTAAAGCCACCATCGATATCGATCAATGCTTTATTCAAAATACTCCGGAGCATGAAGATTTTTGGGCTGATCTGAAGCGAATTGGTGATTATCTACAGGTACTGGAAGATGCAAACGTCCCGGTTTTGTGGCGACCCTTTCACGAGCTGGATGGAGGATGGTTCTGGTGGAGCAAAGAAGGTCCTGAGAAATTTAAGCTGCTCTGGGTCACCATGTATAAATATCTTGTTGAAGAAAGGGGTTTAAATAACCTGATTTGGGTACTCTGTTACACTGGAGATCCTGATGGTGCATGGTTCCCCGGAAATGAATATGTAGATATTGCCGGAGCTGATAACTACGATGGACTCCCGAACTCATACCTCAGCATGTATAATGATGTTTTGGGATCGATAGATGGAAATAACTATCCTATCACCTTTCACGAAACCGGAAACATCCCCAATGCGGAGGAATGTATTGTGGATGGTGCAATGTGGTCCTGGTGGATGGTTTGGCATACGGACTGGCTGAAAGGCATCGAGACGGATTATCTCAAAGAACAGTATGAAAATCACCTGGTGGTAACTCATGATGAATTACCTGATATCATGGCTGCCTACGGATGGAGTGACGATTGCAATGCTTCCGTGATTGCGGCATTTACACAGATAGATGAAGGTGAATGGATTGAAGATAATAAAATAGTACTGGGAAGTGGGGCAACCCTCAAATTCAGAGTAGAAACCGAAGACAAAGGAACCTGGAGTTGGTCAGGGTATGGGACTACTACAGACCCGGAAGTTTCACTCACTGAACAAATCGTCTCAATGAATGGATTGGGTACTGCAACGGCTACCTTTACCAACACTTGTGGCGCCACCACCACTCAGACCTTCCATGTTATTGATGGGGAGCCTGTTCTCCCAACGCCACTAGCACTCAAAGAAAAAAACAGACATTTTGTATGCTACCCTACTTTTGCTGAAGGGACATTGACGGTAAAAATGAACCCGCTCAAGACCTCTTTTGACAGTAGAAATACCATCGAGATCTATGACCTCCAGGGTAAGCAGGTTTTAAAAACCGAAGTTGCTGAAATGGAAACGAAGCTGGAAATCCGGGGGCTTCCTTCCGGAATTTATCAGATCATTGTTCGTGGCAATGATTGGGTGGAATCCGGAAAGTTCATGAAATGAGCATGATGTCGGGGACTAGCCGTCCGCACGCGCAGTCTCAACCCAATTATTGAGCAACATCGGGACGCGCAGTCCAACTGATATGCCTGCCCGGCCGGGATTAAAGTATGTACCAAATGTCAAATTTGGAAACTTTAAACACATGAAATCAGCATGATGATCAGATCCGTTCCTTGAAATCGTCAAGGTAAATCATCTGGAGAGTAGAACTTACATAGACAAGGGGTGCGTTCCAGTTAATAGCTACCTCGTTTGTAGAATAACTACATTCATCATCAATGTAACATCGTGCCGGCAGTAAAACTTCATACTTTTCACTGCCACAGTCCTGATCCACATTTTGAGGGTTAGGACCTCCCACCAGCATTCCGGGAATTGGCTCTTTGATAGTATCACTGGCAGATATTCTATGGTGTGGATTCATCGGAGACAGGTGTCCCATTCCCGTGACAAAACAATAGCCTAGTGCATTGCGTCCCAGCACATAGTCCAAACATGAGAGCGCAGCCTCATAGTATTCAGTGTTGCCAAAGCTTTTGTAGGCATTAATCAGGACCAGCCCTTGATTAAGAATAACGGAATTACTCCCCCACCTGAATTCATTCAGGGTAATTTTATATGGAGCTTCTCTCCAAACACCAATAAGCTTCTCAGCCAGCATCATCAGCTCATCTGACGATTTTTTCTTTAACATTTCCGGGACCATATTTCCCGAGGACGATAAGGAGATCAGCCCCAGGGTTTCCACTGCATTCCAACTTGGCACACCAAAATACTGGACACTCGAAAAATCAATATAGTCCAGGTATTTATTCTTTCCCGTGGCAAGGTAAAGTTCTGTTGCTGCCCAAAAAAATTCATCTGTAAAGACCCTATCTCCATATTCACCAGTGGTAATAGAAGGAAAGTTAGGGTCTATGGCTCTGGGATTTTCAAAAGGCAGATTCGGGTGTACTTCTGCCCAGCTCCATGCCTGCTCTGCCTTTGTCAATAATGATTTGGCATATTCAGGATCTGTTTCATGAAATACTCTGGAAGCGTTAGACAAAACCGCTGCAAAGTTTAGAGTTGCTGTGGTTCCTTTCGAAACTACATATCTTGGGCTGGTAGCTTTTTCCGGCTGGATGAACCCCTCAAAATTTGCTGTAGTTGTTTTATGATAAACACCCCCATCGTTGGGGTCCTGCATGGACTCCATCCACTTGATATTCCATAGTATTTCATCCAAAAGGTCGGCAGTGGAGTTCCTACTCTCCGGATTATGAAGATCCAGTGTATCAAATACAGAACGGTTTTGCTGGTAAGCTAACAGTAATGTGTAGGTGGTTATGCCACTATTTACCATATATTTATTGTAGTCACCTGCATCGTACCAGCCAAAAGGAGTAGCTAGTTGATACCCCTCGGGTCGTTCTTTTGAGGCTCCTGATAAATGGACGCTCACAGCTGTATCCGGGTGGCCTAATGGTCTGTTGTAAATGCCTGAGTATTTTTTTTCGATGGTAGTGGATGCCCGATGATAATAGTAGTACTTAGAGGATTTTTTGATCAGATCCGTATACGGCTGATCCCCAATTGTAAAAACTCCACTAAAGATCTCCCCATTATAAAGCTGATACCGACCGGGTATATTGAATGAAGAAAAGTCAGCAATAGCCACTTCCTCTCCTGATTTATCCCAAAACTTCTTTTTTAAAAGACTGCCTTCAAAAACCACTTCTCCTGCCTCATTCTTTAAAGTGAAAGAATCCTGATCAGGACTAACGACTACAGCCTGCTTCTTACCTTGTGTTAGATAGCCAATCTGATTTAGCCGAATGGCTGATTCTGTGTATTGGTAAGGGTCAACAAAGGCACACCTTTCCAATGATAACATAAGGAAAAACAACCCGCAAAAAATCCGCATGATCAATAACAAGAAGGTCCTAGGTAATTAAGAAATAACCGAGGAAACAATGGTTGTTTCCTCGGTTCAATAATATTGCACTATTGTTGAACTATTCCTTCAACTCAAAGCGTACATTGTCGATATAGAAATCTAAATCAGCTGATCCATTATCAAAAGCCATCCCGAAAGTAGTACTTCCACCTGACAGATCTGTCATTGTGTTAGTACCCCATCCCCAACCATCTTTAAAATCGGTGAGAGGAATGGTCATTGTAATCCAACCATCTGTTGCCAGTACATTCTCTCCGCTTGGCCCTTCAGGGCCTATTAGCGCCCAGTACTCTGTACCTCCATCAGGCTGAAGCTTGAATTTAAGATTCCCATCAGTAATTGTACTAACTAACTTGATATCGAATTTTAAGACATAACTGGAAATATCTGTCCCCACTACATCACCTGGAAAATTATTACTTGCATTTCTCCAGAACAAATCGGACCAATTAGTATAACTACCATTTATACGACCATATGGAGTACCATTCACTTCATGTGAAGCATCACTTTCTATAGATACTGCACCCCACCAGCTATCTTTAGCTCCAGTTCCATCAAAATTAAAAAATACCAGATCAGTATCTTGAACCGGATCAAGTCCAGTAATCAATATTTCAGGAGTGGTGGTTACTTCATCTTCATATGTAATCAATGTAATTGTACCTTTCCCTTTAGTTGTATTCTCCGGCACATAAACTTCCAGCAAAGTTGCTGTTTTTGCTCCATATTTAGTAGCTACTATATCCCCTGGAAAGATAACCTCTACAACAAATTCCATCTTTTCACCTTCTACGACAAGTACACTACCTCGTTTTGCTGATAAAGGCATTGTACTAATTACAGGCACATTCCCCGGCAAAATTGTAATTGACTCACTGGATAGAATCTCACTATTATTGATGGTATTTAAGGTAATCACATCTGACTCTGACCCAACAGGTACTTTGACAACCAGTTCAGTCTCTGTCTGAGAGCTAATAGTACCCTGAATTCCTCCTCCAAAAAAAACAGAAACTACAAGATCCAGGTCTGTGCCTGTAATAGTAAGTTCCTGATTTGTCTTTATTGTAGTTTCACTTAACGATGTAATGGTAGGGTCAACTAATTCCAAAGCAGCTGCAGAACTTACTGATTTTGCAACTGTGTTTAGTGTAACTACATCTTCAGATGCATTTTGAGGTACTGTTATTTCCAGTTGAGTTTCTGATTGTGTTACTATAGTCCCTTCAACTCCTCCTCCAAAAACGGCATCAGTGACCAAATCAAGGTCAGTTCCCGTAATTGTAACATTATTTCCAGACTTAATTGGAGAAGGAGAAATATCTGAAATAGTTGGTGCAACGATAGTTAAAGGATCAGCGGATTCGGTAGAAACCAACGATGGAGCACTAACTTTGACCACCCCCTCTAAAGAATTTAAAGGAACAACTACAACTAATTCAGTTGCACTCACACTTACAAACTCGTCTGCCGAAACTCCTCCATTAAATAATACTTGTGCAGTTAAATCTAAATCGGTCCCGGTTATGGTCAGATTATTACCTGGTTTAACAGGAAGTGGTGACATCCCTGTGATTTTAGGTAAAATAACTGCTATCTCTTCTTCAGATTCTATCTCAACAAGCTCATTTTCATTCTCAGCTAGGTTACTGATTATAATAGGTCCACTTTGTGCATCAGCGGGTACAATAACCTTCAACTCAGTCTGAGACTGGCTTACAAAATCGGCTTTCTTAACCACCTTACTCACACTAAACTGAACCTGGTTTATGAGATTCAAATAGGTGCCTTTGATTGTTAAGACTGCTCCCGGCCTCAGCTCCAGAGGAGAAATGTTCTCTATTTCAATAGGCTCCAATACATCAAAAGGAGTTTTCGGAACTATGTCCCCATCAGGAGTTTTAAGAGTGATGTTTCCCGGTACTGCAGCTTCTGGAACTACTACAACTATTTTATCATGTTGCTGTTCCTCAAACTCAGTGACTTCTACATTCTCAGGAAAAACAATAGTTGTAACCTGATCCAGGTTCCGTCCAATAAATTGAATTTGTTCTCCTCTGAGAATAGGCGAGGGACCATAACTCAATAATATTATCTCATCGCTTGCATTATCTTCATCATCATCATTACAAGAAACCATCATAGCTCCTGAAATCAGTAATGCCAGCAAGACAAATAACTTTGTTTTATATAGTCTACTTATCATGATTTTCAGTTTAATTAGGTACTACACGGATATTGTCTAAGCCAAACTTCGCGTTGACTGCATTTGGTCCACTAAAGTGGAAGGACACCTGATAACCATTTGGATCATATGCCAGAGTAGAAGCACTCGCCATAAACTCGTCCCATGGGATTGATACAGTTTGCCACTCTCCCTCAGTATGAAGGTTAGGTTCCCACCAATACTCATTATTTTCATTGTTACGTTCTCCTGGCATATCCGGCCCTATGTACATATGAAGCCTTGCTCCTGTAAGTGACTCAAGCGTATTAATCTCAAATTTGAGACTATAATCACCTGGATTGTCAAAAGCATCTGCTGGAATATTGCTTGTCCCTTCCAGAATGGTTCCTCCATTTCCTACCCACATCTCAAACCAACCCCACTCGGCAAGTTCTCGATCAATTCTGATGAATTTATTATTAATAGATGTGATTTGAGGATCACTGGATACAATGTAATCCGGACCGTGCCACCAGCCAGAAAAATCAGACTCTTCAAATCCAGCGATTATGTTTCGATTGTCTCTGAACCAAAAACTCGACTCAACCTCGCCAAAATTATTGGTAATGGTAATTGGCCCTGGTTGAGCACCTTCCGGAACAATTACACTCAGAAAATCATCTTCTACATTATCCAAAGTGCCTGTTACACCTCCAGTAAAAGTTACGGTAAGTGGCTCGTATAGATATTGCCCACGAATCTGTGCTATATCTCCAGTATTCACATATTCACTCACCATGCTTAAAGCTTGCGGCTCCCCAATGGCTACCTCAAAATCATGGTATAAGGAGTCACCATTCGCAAAAACAATAGTCAAGGTGTTATTGATCACTGTTGGAATTTGACTTGGCACCCTTGTGATAACAGAAGTAGATGTAATCAGGTTTGGAGAAAGTTGTGCTCGCCTGTTATTAAACCATACCTGACGGGTGGAGCCAAGATTTTCTCCAATAATGGCAACCATACTTCCCTGACCCGCTGATACCAATAAAGAATCTGAAGACTCAGGATCAGTCACTCTGACATAGCTTATGCTAGGTTCTCCATTATTCATGGCGTCATCATCATCATTACATGATGTAATTAATGCTGCCAACATTAAAGCTATCACGAAGCTCCATGTTGTTCTATTAAATATTTTCATATCAATATTCATTTCTAAGTTCATTTGACATTAATCTCCAAAATCATAAGGCACTGGAGGCTTTTTCAGATTAGGTGCCTGACTAGCCTCTGCAGCGGGTATTGGAAGCTGGAAATTTCCAGAATTAGCTACAGCAAAAGCCTGCAATTCAGAATCCTCCTGGATTTCCACAGTCCATGCAGTAGGGTCAGGCCATTGGTTTGGTTGAATTAAATACAAACCACGATTTTGATTATTGATGATATTATAGGCTTCGTTAGGATTGAAGTAATGTAATCTTACCAGGTCATACCAGGACATACCTTCCATCGCAAATTCTCTGCATCGCTCTTCAAAAATCACGCGCCATGTTAAAGCATCTGTAAATGTTGAGAGTCCGGCTCTGGTATGAACTTCGTTAAAATACTCAAGCGCTTTAGCATCAGTTGTAGATGCATTATTTCCTAATGCTGCTTCAGCATAGATTAGGTACATTTCAGCCAACCTGAGCATATATGTGTTGTTAGGATATCGCTGAGTTGTGGCATTTCCTCCTTTTTCCTGTAGATCCTTGGCTTTACCAACTACGTATTTCTTAGGACTGGCAAAGCTTTGGAAGGCCTCTGTTCCTGGGTTAGGGAATACCAATTCTTGTTCAGAAGTACTTCCATCTTCATTTCTGACGGTCTGTGTGATCTCAGGATAATGAAACCCAGGAAGCATAAAAGTAGCTTTCAGGCGCTCATCGTTCGTGAAACCCGGCGATCCATCCGTGGGTACCAAGCCGTCATAAAGGGTTAACATCCAATATGAAGCTCCAATATCTCCTCCCCAGCCGTCACCATTAGCAATATCATTGCTGAAGGTGATCTGTGACACCATAGTATTAGCCGCTGCATAATCAGTAGTATAAACCCACTGAAGCTCAAACAGAGACTCATTGTTGTTATCGTAAGGAAAAAGGAATAAGTCCGCATAATCAGAAAGCAGAGACTTACCACTCATAGTAATTACACGATCAGCGTATTCCATTGCCAGATCCAGGTATTCCTGATTTTTGTTTCCACCAGAAGACCCAACTCCGGCGCGAGTAAGGTACGTACGAGCCAGCATCCCTTCTGCAGACCATTTCGTAACACGGCCTACTTCTTCAGGCGACTCCAACAAATTTTCTGCTGCAAAAAGGTAATCCCGGGTAATGAACTCCCATACACTTTCTACTGTATTCCGCGTAATACTGGAGTCTGACAAAAGTTCCAGGTTATTTTCAATGATAGGAACCGGACCATAATTCATAACTAAATAACTATAAGCAGTTGCTCGCATAAATCTCGCTTCTGCAATTGCGTGATTTTTAATTTCATCGCTTACCGCTGATCCTGCATAAGTATTGATATTATGGATCGCAATATTTGCCTGTCCTATTACATTATAGAATGAACGATATGCTTCACCATTTCTGGGTGAAACAGAGGTAGTATTAAAAAGCACATTATCCCGATCATTCCAGGCCCGGTAAACGGTACCACCTCTAAAATCTCCAAGGTTGTAGCTGGATTTATCATTATAATCCTTCCATACCACACTATACAAGGCTGCTGTTCCGGCAAGTACCTGATCATCGGTTTTATAGAAGTTGGCATCTACCAAAGTGTCCTTAGGAGGCCTCTCAAGAAAATCGTCCTGACAACCAGCCAATACACTTATCAGCAATAAACCAATTAATATATTATTAGTCTTCATTGTTCTGTCTTTTAAATTCTTAAAAATCAATACCCACATTTACAGTATACACCGGGGTAATAGGATAGCGGCCGTAATCCACACCAACTGCAGCATTGCTTGCATTAGCATTAGGCCCCACATAGGATCCAACTTCAGGATCATATCCTGAGTAATTCGTTAAAGTGTATATATTCTGTCCGCTCACCCCGATTCGTGCTCCACGAATAAATTTAAGTTTTCCAATAACCATCGCTGGAAGTCTGTATGTAAGGGTAATATTCTTGACTCTAACATAAGATCCGTCCTCTACAAACTTATCTGTGTGACGCTCAAAATTATTATTCTGACCTGTTCCGGATAGTCGGGCTACATCCGTACCTGGATTTGCGAGGTAGGGGTTGTCTCCTTCATCATATTCAATCTTAGCATAATCAAATGCTTCCTCAAACAGGTTTCTACCAAGATTTATGTTATTGGGATTTGTGTTTTCATTACGGAGAAAATTATACACATCATTTCCGTAAGTTCCTGTTAATAAGATACTCAGATCAAATCCTTTGTAAGTGAAGGTATTAGTTAAACCCGCAAAAAGCCTTGGCCATGGATTACCAATAAATGTTCGATCTTCACCAGTAATGATTCCATCACCATTTATGTCCTTGTACTTAACATCTCCAATCCAAATACCATTCTCTTCAATTGGATATTCATCGCCGTTATTGTCAGCCGGAAGAGCGCTTGCTTCCAGTTCCTCTATACTTTGGAAGATTCCCTCTTCGATATAGCCATAGAATAACCATGGGGCCTTTCCTACCACTGAACGTTGAGTCCAGTCTCTCATCCACCAGTTTATTTTGTCCAGGTGACTTGCAGCAGTGGTCAAACTTGTTAGTTTTGTTTCAAAATGTGACAAGTTCATGCTAGAAGACCAGGTGAAGCCTCTCCTATCAATATTGATTGTATTTAGAGTGAAATTCCATCCTGTATTTTCCAAAGATCCAATGTTAACTGTTGGCGCCTGGATATTTCCCTGACCTTGTACTCCCATATACCAGGGAAGCTGATTTTCCAGGATCAGGTTGTCAGTGGTCTTGATATAATAATCTGCCTCAATCTGGATGCGGTTATCAAAAAGGGCCAAATTGACACCAAAGTTATTAGTCAGTGTTTCTTCCCAGCCATAGCCAGGGTTAGGGTATCTGTTTGGTCTAAAACTCGTCCCCCATTCGGATGGACTAGCTTGCAATGTTCCATAAATGGCACCTCCACTTCCCTGACTTCCTGTAAGACCTGTTTCGTAACGCAGCTTCAAATCAGATATAATCGGGAAATTGAAAAATGGTTCCTCTGAAATTCTCCAAGCTGCAGAAACAGAGGGGAAATAACCCCACTTATTTTCAGAACCAAAGTTCACGGACCCATCAGCTCGGAAGTTTGCTTGTATCATATACCGATCCGCAAAATTGTAAGTAACCCGGCTAAGGTAAGACTCCATGGCCCAATCACCTTGTCCTCCTCCGGTATCATCCAAAGCTTCGTCTCCTGCATTGATATCTATTACATCATTAGTCTGGAATCCTCTCCTTTCTGCAAACAGGTTCTTCCATGCAGACTCCTGTGCCTCATGCGTGGCCATAACAGAAAAACTGTGATCACCTATTTGCTTCCTGTATTCTAAAGTCTGGTTCCAACCCCAATAGGTATTTAAGTTGTGACTATTATTCAGAATTGCCTCCGCATTTTCCTGATATCCAAACTTGTAGGTTGGTAAAAAGTAAGTGGAGTTTGAAAAACCAATATTCGTATTAAACGCCGTACGGAAGGTCAAACCTTCGATAATATCCACTCCTAAATTAACACCACCCAAGACCTGCCTTCTGGTCACTTCATTAGTAGTGATATTAGCTAAACCTATAGGATTAGGTGGCGAAAATTGTTCTGAGCTATTTTCCGGTGTAACAGTTCCTCCACCATAACTTCCATCAAGATTTCTCACCGGGATATGGGGGGCTAGCTGAATCGCACGTGTGATTATATTAGATTCAGTAGTGGAGAGTTGTTGGTTAGTTTGAGCAACATTAAAGTTAGCACCAATTTTCAGCCATTCTCTGGGTTGGTTATCCAAATTCAACCTTACTGAGTACCGGTCAAACCCTGATCCTATAGCTACACCTTCCTGATCCAGATATTCACCTGACAGAAAATAAGTAGTTTTATCACCACCCCCGCTCAAACTTACCTGATGTTTTTGCATAGGTGCTGACTTAAACAGCTCATCTTGCCAATTAGTACCCTCTCCAAGAAGAGACGGATCTAAAAATTCTTCTCTTACTGTACCTCCTGCTATACCTTTATACTCATTTTCCATTTGAGCATATTGTCTCATGTTCATTACGCTCAGTTCCTTAGGAGCCGCCTGCAAACTGTACATGTAGCCGTATGAAACCTTCATTTCCCCAGCCTTTCCTCTTTTTGTTGTGATTAAAACAACTCCATTGGTTGCTCTTGAACCGTATATTGCTGTGGCAGACGGGCCTTGTAAAATCTCAATGCTCTCAATATCAGATGGATTGAGATTAGATAATGGGTTTGACCCATCAGGTGAAATAGCCCCTTGTATTTGGACCCCATCGATAACGTATAGAGGTTCGTTACTACCATTGATGGAGTTAATTCCGCGGATATTTACTGAGATACCTCCTCCTGGTGCTCCCGTATTTTGTGTAACATACACACCGGGGGATCTACCTTGGATAGCTTGTTCAATGGTTACGTTAATGGTCTTTTCTATTTCTTCCACACCTATGGATGTGTGGGCACTAGTCATATCCGCCTTCCTCATAGAACCATAGCCAATTACAACCACTTCTTCCAATGCGGTTACATCCAGATCAAGAGTGACATCTATTTTTGAGCGGTCACCAACTTCAATCTCCTTTGTCTGAAAACCAACGAAGGAAATTGACAATACTGCCTCGGGACCTGTATTTATCTTGTATGCACCTTCTATATCAGTAATCGTGCCGTTAGTGGTCCCTTTGACCAAAACTGTGACACCTGGCAAAGGTTCTCCATCTTCCCCGGATGTTACTACTCCGGTTACCGTTCTGTCTTGCCCCTGAACCCGTAAAGTAAAGAGCAGAAAGAAGGTAATCATTAAGGTTGGCCAACAGTGGAAAGATGACCGCCCCCTTTTTGTAGAAATACTTCTCATAAACATTTAGTTACGTTTTACAACTTGATTTTTCGCATAGCCTGCACATCGCTGACTAAATCTGATATAATGTTAATCAGACGCCACACAACCAATGTACCTCATTTGATCACAAAATGGTATCAAAATGTTAAAAATGACCTTATGGGAGATTAAACAGCTTTTATAAGGATATTAGAGATGTGTAATTGTATTATTTGAAGATCAAATAATCAGATGAACCCGTATGATTAGACAAAATGATACCTGGATAAAAAATATTTTCAAAGGAAATCGATTTCCAATTGAAGAATGTGTAAATACATGACAGCTCTGACCACAACTCTACCCTTCCGCACGGCTGTGATCCATGGCAGTGTATCTGGACGGGAGCACTTTATATTCCTTTTTAAAATATTTAGTGAAGTATTTGGGGTTGTTAAACCCTACTTTATAAGCTACCTCTGCCACATTAAGCTGACTTTTTTCAAGCAATGCGGCCGCACGCTTTATACGAATAGAGCGGATAAACTCAATGGGTGTCTTCCCTGTTAGCTCCAGGGTTTTCTTATAAAGCTGTCCCCGGCTTACGGCTAGCTCCCGGCTTAGCTCCTGAACGGAAAAGTCAGCATTGGAAATATTCTCCTCTACGATATCCATGGCTTTTTTGATAAACTTCTCGTCAAGAGAGGTGATCTCTATCTCTGCGGGCTTCACATCGATTCTGTGTTCCGAGGCATGAATTAACTTTTGGAGCTGTACTGCAGAGCGTATCGCCCGGATCAGAATTTCAAAATTGAATGGCTTTGTGATGTATTCTATAGCGCCTGCTTCAAAGCCTTCAAGCTTCTGGTCATCAGAATAATGAGCCGTCAGAAGGATAACAGGGATGTGAGCCGTCCGCGGATCATTTTTTATTTTGTGGCAAAGCTCAATTCCATTCAGCTCTGGCATCATGATATCCGTAACGACCAGGTCCGGATGGCTCTCCATGATTTTCTTCCACGCCAGTTTACCGTTTGGTGCTTCGTGAATATTATACTGGTCCCGCAGGTTATCACGCAAGTAAAATCGAAAATCAGTATTGTCTTCAGCCAGCATGATAGTTGGTTTTGAGCTTTGATGTTCCGTTTGCACCAACACTTCTTCTTGTAACCCATCAATTACATCAATAGCTTCATATTGATCCGTAATACGCTTCAGGGGCAGCTCAAATATGAATGAGCTACCTACATCCGGTTTACTTTCAACCCAAATATTCCCATCATGCATCTCCACAAATTCCTTGGTGATCGACAGGCCTATCCCACTTCCATGATTTAGATTCACTTTTTTATCATTTTCCACTTGAAAGAAACGGTTAAAAACATCATTGAGACGTTCAGGTGGTATTCCAATGCCCGTGTCCTTTACTTTTATCTGGATGATATGTACACCTTCTCTATACGACATTTCATTGAGGTGGACTTCCACCTTTCCACCCGTATTGGTGAATTTGAAAGCATTCGAAAGAAGGTTAAACATTATTTTTTCCACCTTATCTCTATCAAAAAGAGTAAGAAACTCCGGTAAGCCGGATTTAAAATCAAGTCGGATATGCCTGTCACTCGAAAGATCTGAAAATGATTCAACTATACTTCGGATGAAAGCCACTAAATCTCCCGTAGCGAGAGATAACCTGTGCTGATTGGCTTCCATTTTCCTGAAATCCAACAGTTGGTTAACTAATGTTAGGAGCCGCTTTGCATTCCTGAAGATCAGTTGAAAGTTCTTTTGGTCACCAGTGTCATTCTCCCGTTTCAGTAATCGTTCTATAGGAGTAAGTATAAGGGTCAGTGGCGTACGGAACTCATGGCTGATGTTTGTAAAGAACTTTATCTTCATCAAGTCCAGCTCATGGAGCCTTTGTGCTTCAAGACGGTCATGAGCTACTTTGGCTCTAAAACGCTCCTTCTGAATAATCGCTCTTCTGGTCAGCAGTAATGCAACTAAAACCAATATGGTATATATCAGGTTAGCCAGTGGGGTCTTCCAAAAAGGGGTCAACACTTCTATATCCAAAATAATAGCCTGATCATCCCATTTATTACTCTGATCTGTAGCCATCACTTCAAACCGATACTTTCCAGGGTCCAGGTTGGTATAATTGGCTCTATGGATATTTGGGCGTACTATCCAGTTATCATCAAACCCTGCTAACCGATACTTGTAGATCATATTTTCCTGCTGATAAAAATTCAGCGAGGTAAACTCTATGGTAAAAGAGTTTTCGGAGGGTTTTAGTACAATCTCTTTGGCGTTATTGATTCCATCTTCCAGCCATGTTCTTCCGTTATATTCTGATCCGGGTTTTATGAGGTGATTAGATACATAAAAATCCAGAAAAACCAGTTTATTCTTATTGTCAACTATATTGATCTTATCCGGATCAAAAACGTTTAACCCATTTTTACCCCCAAACGCAAGATTTCCATTACTGAGTCTGAGCGCGGACCTTTCATTAAACATATCTCCCTGAAGCCCGTCTGAAATATCAAAATTCTGAAACTCAGCTTCTCCATTTTTAAAGTTCAGTTTAGATATGCCTTTGTAAGTGCTAAACCACATATTTCCCTGCTCGTCCTCCAGAGAAGCAGCAACAATGTTTTCAGGAAGTCCATTTTCTTTATAGTAATTAAAGAACCTGCCGGAATCCCTGTCATAATGGCTCAGACCGTACATGGTCCCCACCCACATATCATTATTGGAGTCACAATAAAGATCCAGAATAGAGTTATTACTCAAAGATTCCGGGTTTCCTTCCTCCTTTAGCATATGCACAAAAGAAGTGTCCTGAGGATTAAAGATCTCAAGGCCATACCCGGTACCGATCCATATGCTGCCACTTTTATCCTCAAAAAATGAAGTGATGTAATTGGAATGAATAGCCTGATTATCCAGTCCAAAATGATAAATCTTTTTAAACTGTGAATTATAAACATCTACTCCCCCTTTAAGTGTGCCTACCCAGAGGTTTTCTTCAGAGTCTAAATACAATTTCCAAACACTGTTATCGCTTATTGAATTAGGGTCTTCAGGGTCATGATAGAAATGCGAAAACTTCTGACCGTCAAAATAATTTAAGCCTCCAAAATAAGTACCTAACCAGAGTCCGCCATCTGTACCCTTACACATACTCACCACAATATCGGAGCTTATACTGTGCGGATTATTGACATCATGGCGGTAATTCGTGAAATTTCCATTATGGAGGTTAAAGTATACCAAACCTCCCCCATCGCTCCCTATCCATAAATTTCCTTTTTTGTCTTCCACAAGGGGCCATATATCATTGACATTCGGAGTTTCATTATCTGTTTGCTTATAGAAATTGAAGGACACTGACTTGGGTGAAAAATAATTAACACCGCCCTTATTGGTACCAATCCATATCAGTCCTGAGCGGTCCTGGTATAAGGATATTATACTATTGTGGCTAAGGGACTTGGGATCTGAAGGATTGTCTGTGAAGTTCTGATAACTCCAATCACTCTTGGAAATTACCGTAATACCTCCATGATCAACACCCACTATTATCCGGCCTGATTCATCCTGAATGACTCCCGTTGCCAAACTGGACCCCAGTTCTTTCTCATCAAAATGCCTGCATGATCCTTTATCAGGATTATAATAACAAACTCCCAGAGAATGGTCTGAACTGTAAAACCAATAATCCCCATCATCATCTATGTAGGTCGAAAGGTTTTGAAGGTTTTGTATATGATCAGGGTAAGACAGAAAGGTAGTTTGCCTGGGGTCATCTATGTTGACTAACTCAATCTCACCATCTAAGTGTATCAAAGCCATGTTTCCGGTCTGATCTGACTGTACTGAAGTTACGTCCCGGTACGCGCCTCCATAATGGTAAACGGCATCCTTATCAGCGATGTATTTTTTGATACCTACACCGTTTATCAAAAACCAGTAATTACCCTGATGATCTTTAATAATATCAGACAAATTGTAATTATTTATCTGCATTTCACTGAGCAGAGCTGAAATATCCACAAAGCGCTCCCGGTAAATATCATAGCCAAAAACTCCAAAGTTAGTCTTGATCCACAGGTAACCATGCGGTCCTTCCTTCAGCCATACCACACCGGGATCAGTGGGTGAATAGGGATCGTCCTCATCGTATTCGATGGTCTTGATCTTGTAACCGTCATAGCGATTTAAGCCGGAACGGGTCCCAAACCACATGAAGCCCAGCTCATCCTCAAAAATAGATGAGACCCGGTTGTGTGACAGGCCATCGCGAATATCCAGATGCTCAAACCGGATTTGAGATAGCTGCCCATTCCCTTCATAAGCCAGGGCTGCTAAAAAAACTGCTAACACACATTTCCAATGACAATTCATAGTTACTTCAAACCTGATCCACTTTATTAAAAATAAGCATAATCCCTCAAACTGACTCTCTTAGGAAAATAAGTTTAAAAAGGATTTAATTTGACCGTTTCAGGTGAAACAAGAATGGAAAAATTATTCTCACGATCTCAGCTATTTAGAATCAGTTCGAAACGGTACTGCCGGCAGATCTTCCATATTGTACAAACTCACTTCCGGATTATCCCCCCAGGCATAACGTATATATTTGGGCTGATCTACCTGCTCACTCCAAACCTCCACCTGATCACCTACTATCTTAGCTTCAGCCCAATAAAAAGTCCCATCAGCTCCCGCTAGTGCAAACCCTTTCACATTTTCGGTAGATGACTTCAGACCTTTTCCAACCTGATTAAAGGTAATAATCACCTTACTACCCATCACATGATGAGATTCATATTGTGGGCCGGAATAAATCATAGGCTCATTAAAAGCAACTTTCCTGGCTGCCAGCCAAAGTCTATATCCGACATCCTGCTTGTTTCGGGGATGTATGTCGTTAGCTTCACCTATATCAATGATGGTGGCCATCCCGGTTTTGGGTAGCTCCAGAGTCTGGGTTTGGGCTTCACGAAGTTCGGCCCAGTTACTCTGACCTGGCTGGTCCTTCCTCTCCATAAAATTAGCCAGCTGCACAAACAGGAAGGGGAAATTACCCTGCTTCCATTTGATTCGCCAGTCCTCGATCATCGTTTCGAAAAGCTCATTATAATACTGGGGTTTATCCGCATTGCTTTCTCCCTGATACCAGATAACACCCTGCATGGAATAGCCTGCAACAGGATGGATCATTTGATTGTAAATCGTAGCAGGAAGCCAGTTAAAACGTTTTACTTCAGGTATTTCGGGTTCCAGTGAATTACTGAATTTCCAATTTCCTTCAAGGTTCACCTCATCTTTGGAGGTTTTAATCCACATCTCACCTTTCCTGCCAATGTATACATTGTTATCCCAGCTATTGATCACACGGATCGCCAGTGTATTCGCTCCATTTCTCAAAACTTCCGGCGATACTTCTACTATACCGGTGGTATCCTGCCAGGTCTCAGCACTTATTAACTCTCCGTTCAGAAACACATGACATATCTGAGTGATCTCTCCCAGGTAAAGGCTGGCGTTTTTGTTTGACGCTACATCAAAGGATTTGCGAACCCAAACAAAGTCATGAAGCGGTTGTTCATTAGGAAGCCGGATCTCTTCCCAGCCGGAATCATCGTAAATCAACTTGTGAGCTCTGAGTTTTTTAAATGATTCTTTATTATCAATCAGTCTCCATTTCAGCGCCTCACGCTCCTCATTTTCGCGCTTTCTCTTTTCCCAGTCTATATCCGGATCCAGCATCTCTGCTGCTGCTTCCCGGTAACCGGGCACTTCCAGAAGCCGCTCTGCGGAGGTCCAGGCTTCAGCCGGCGTGCCTCCCCAGTTACTGCTGATGATGCCCACAGGCACGTTCTTCTCCAGGTGATTCCGCTTCGCAAAAAACCAGGCTACAGCCGAAAAATCAGCCACAGTTTCCGGGCTTGCTGCTACCCATTCTCCACCGGTTACATCCTCCTTTGGATTGAGAGCTATAACTTTGGGAACCTCAAAAAACCGGATCTGCGGATAATTACCATCGGCAATTTCGGTTTCTGAATCATCAACTTTCCAGCCCAGCTTCCATTCCATATTTGACTGACCGCTCGCCACCCACACATCTCCTATCCATACATCTGAAAAGGTAAGCTCTGATCCAGCGGTAATGGTAACATCATAAGGCCCTCCCGCATCCTGAGCAGGGAAAAGGAGCTCCCACTTGCCATCCTTATCTGCCCTGGTCATGGTGCTGAAACTATTCAGCTCTACAGTTATTGCTTCTCCAGGAGTAGCATTACCCCAGAAGCGAATCGGCATCTCCCGCTGGAGGATCATATGGTCGTTAAAAAACTGAGGCATAGAGAGCTGCGCCCAGGATGAAATGATCAGCAAATAAAAAAACAGGCTCAATAAGGTTTTCATAGCATTTTCAGTTGAAGAGCTTTCCTTGTTTATATGGGTTTCGAAGATCCTTTTCAAAAAAGGTTATTTCATCTTCATTAAACTTTTGAAAATCAGGAACACTTGGATGGCCCTGGTAAGGAGCATAGTGATGGGTATCATTGGCATTTCTCCAAACAAGGATCCAGGCAATGTCTATTTCGTCATCATGCTCCTTTATTGGATTAAGAATGGTATCTGTAAACCAGTCTGGCTTAGACACTCCTTCTAATCCCGTTTCAGTAAGAGCGGCTACTTTGCCTTTCTCCTCAGCAATAGCTGTGATAAGTTTCAGGCTCTCTGTGAAATATTTCCGTTGCTGTGCTTCGCTATGCGGGTCTCCGCCACGGCCTACATCTCTGTAATTATCCAAACCAATAATATCTACATATTCATCTCCAGGATAGCCATAAAAGTAGTTCTGACGCGTCAGGGTATCCATTTTCAGTCGCGATCGGTCGGGTGAAAAAGCATATAGCAGGTGATGGATATCCTTTTCATTTTTCAGGTAATCAGCAGTGAACTGAAAAAGTCGTATGTATTCATCCTCAGTACAGTTTCCCCTTCCCCACCAAAACCAGTCACCATTATGTTCATGCCAGGGTCTGAAAATGATGGGAATTTTAGAAAACCAGGACTTCTGATCATTCAACAGCTCAGCCAAAAGATCCAATTGCTGCAAGAACTCCTGATGCTTGGACCCTCCTGGTAAAATATCAGCAACCGAAGGGGTCTTATCCCAGCTATTACTACCTGAGGTGAGGTTATCCAGGTGCCAGGAGATGGTGTTGATAGCGCCCATTTTATAGGCTTTTTTGATCCATAGGGTCATATTATCAAAACGCACCTGATCAATATTACTATCTCTATCAAGCCTCCTGCCCACATCCCATCCATGGACTGCAGGAAAGCTTCCTGCTGCCTCTTTCACATCCGACCTGCCCTTTTCAGCCTTCCACCCTACTCCATATGCCTGGTCATCCTGGTGACCAAACATAAAGCCCCGCTTTGCTATCTCATGCAGGTTGACTAACAAATGACGCGTCTTTTGGGTAGCTTCTTTGTCAACAGGAACCTGGGCAAAGGCCAGTGAAGATGCCAAAGCTAAAATTGCGGATAAAAACTTGCGTCTCATCTTATGTTGGTGTAGAACCGTACTGAAATATTTTTAAATAAAAATCACTAAATCGAAAAAAAGAGCCAGCAGGAACCGGCTCTTCAAAACTTAATCAACTAAATAAATGAAGTGTGAAACATTTGCAAGATCAAACGATCACTTAATGATATAAATTAAGTCAAAGACTGTAAAGGCCTGTGAACATTTGATGACTGTATTGGAACGATTTAGTCCTGTCGTGAACGTCAGCACGAAATCCGGGGACTCGTAACCTTCTCGCAGCCTGCGGTACGAAATCCCCAGGTGGGGAAATCCTCTCGTAGCCTGCGGCATGAAATCCGAGATTCGGAAGGCCTTCGTGATGGCGTCCCTTCCGTGGCTCCGGGCCGGAATATCACAAGGTCTGTGAACGCCGTCTGACCGATGGTACTGAGGGAATCACTACTTTATCTCAGAGTCCCTTGCAGGAGACTCTGAGGGGAATAATAGTAACCTTCTCGCAGCCTGCGGCACGAAATCCCCAGGTGGGGAAATCCTCTCGCAGCGTGCAGCATGAAATCTGAGATTTGGAAGGCCTTCGTGATGGCGTCCCTTCCGTGGCTCACAGGCCGTAATATCACAAGATCTGTGAGACCACCAGACCTTGGAGTGAAGTGGCCTTCGTAGCTAATCAGCAATAGGACTAAACAAGTCATGCCTTATATAACCTTCTGAAGTCATGGCATGACTCAAAAAGTTGGAGAAGGAGAAGGAGAAGGCTTTGACCCTTAACCACGGATCAATGGACAACTTAATTAAACCAACCGCAAATAAAGCTCGATCATAGCCCGGCCATTGTGATAGGGTCCTTTCCACGGACCAGCTTTATCCTCCTCTGCGGATACCATTCCATCCCGGGAAACTTTCCAGTACCACTCACCATCCGGGTCCACCAGCTTTTCTTTTGTAAACGTCCATACTTTCTCCAGGTCCTTTAGATACTTGCTATCCTCTGTTATCTGAAAAGCATTTATAAGGCCAACCAGTGCTTCGGCCTGAGGCCACCAGTGTTTATCCGTATCAGTGAATCCATCCTGATCTCCTTCATTCATCAATCCACCATCCTTATCCAACCCCTCAAGAGCCGCTGCCACCATCTTCAACGAAACCGCCCTGATGTCTTTCAAAAGCCTCCCCTCATTTGCTACTTCTGCTGCTTCACATAACAGCCAGCTGCCTTCAATATCATGGCCGTAAGAAAACTCATGAGACAGCAGATTCCAGTTGTCTTCAAAAAATAGCTTAAAGTGACCGTTTTGGTATAAAAAGGTCGTACTCAAAAGCTTTATCAAATTGATCAGTTGGCTTCTCAGCGTTGAGTCTGGCCAAACACGGTATAGATTTGTATAGGCCTCCAGAACATGCAGGTGCGTGTTCATGGTTTTGGTGGCATTCATATCTTTGTCGCTAAGCCGGACATCAGACATCTTACCCCACGATCTGTCAAAAGCCTCGAAATAGCCATTTCGCCTGGTATCAAAACTATGGAGTTCGACCAGTTCAAAAAGTCTTTTGGCATGATCTAAAGCCCGCCTGTAAGGGTTGATCTTATGATATTCGGCAAGAGCATAGATGGCAAATGCCTGAGCATAAACCTGCTTTTTGTCATTGACCACTCCACCACTGCAGTCCAGCATCCAAAAAACACCCCCGGACTCCGGGTCTATAAAGCGCTGAACCAGGTATTCATAAGCCCTGTCAGCCATGAGCTTGTACTTTGGATTACCTGTCAACCCAAAGGCAGCCGAAAAGGTCCATAGAAGACGTGTATTCAGAATCACACCCTTATCAGCCTCCTTTTGGAGGTTACCATGGCCGTCCATGCGACCATAAAATCCTCCATTGTCGGGATCGATCATCCGCTTATGCCAAAAGTTGAGAATGTTTTCATTCAGAACTTTTAAGGCCTCATTTCTGGTGATCATTTTTTGGGGTGATTTCTGTTTCTTAAATTTTACCGGCTTTTTCGAGGAGTGCTTTGGTTGCCTTTATACCTTCTGCTTCCGACAACTGATTCCCCTCATACTCTATTCCTATATGACCTGTAAAGCCTGATTCTTTCACAATGGAGAGCATCTTATTGTAATCGGTACGGACCTCATTGCCATTTTCATCAAACTCATGGGATTTGGCGCTGACTCCTTTGGCAAACGGCATCAGCTCCTTTACTCCCTGATAGCGGTCATACTCATTCACACAGCCATCGGGACCATTTTCTACACAGAAGTTACCAAAATCAGGAAGTGTACCGCAAAACTTGCTACCCACCTGCGAGATTACATCAGAGAGCCATTTTCCATCAGAAGAATAACCACCGTGATTCTCTACAATGACATTGATCCCATTTTCGCTTCCATATGCCGTAAGCCTGCCCAGACCATCTACTGCCGCAGCTTTTACTTCCTCAGCGGTACCACTACCCGCAGCATTTACCCTGATGGAATGGCAACCTAAAGTTTTAGCTATATCCACCCAGGCGTAATGATTTTCAACAGCCTTTACCCGGGCTGCTTCATCCAGGTCCCCCAGGTTTCCCTCTCCATCACACATGATCAACAAACTCTTCACTCCCTCGCCATCACATCGGCTTTTCATATCCTGCCAGTATTTCATATCATTTTTCTTACTGAAGTAAAACTGGTTTACATACTCTACGGCATCTACTCCAAACTGCTGGCGGGCGATCACCGGAAAATTCTCTGCTTTCAAATCTCCCTGCAAAATGGAATCAGGATCTTTTTGCCTCATTGCATTGAATTCCTCCCAGGGTAACTCTCGGCTCTTCCCAAAAAAAGAACGATTAAGAGACCACTGAGCAAGGGAAATACTAAAAAACAATCCCGCTTCCGCTACGGCTTCAGTTTGTTCCTCAGCTTTTTTATTACCACTTGAGCACGCTGATATCAGACTGCTACTTCCTAGTACGGCTAATCCGGTACCGGCCATTCCTAAAGTTTTTATGGCTTTTCTTCTGTTAGGGTTCATGGTGATTTTGGGTTTAAGTGAAAAGATAATTGATCTATGCTCAGCTTATCGGCTGAGGAATTGGTAAAACGGAGCCTTAAATTATGAATTCCTTCCGATTCTATTGCAATTTTCTTTGAGTTAGAACCAGAGTCAAGCTTAGCAGAGGCTATTGAGTTGGACTTATCAGAAATAACCTCAACAATTACAGGCTCTTTCCCTTCCAGGAAATACGAAATTTCTATCGAAGAGACACCCGTTAAATCTATGTCATTAAAAGCCAACCGGGCATCAGCCTCTGTCTGCTCCAAAACTCTTCTGTCACCGTCTTCTATTGCCCCTCTTACTTCAAATCCCTTCCATTGATCAGCCAGCTCTGCCTGAAGTACAGGTGGTCTCAGGGTTTTTTCTACTCGTGCAGTAAGTGAAGGAGCATCCCCACCTCGATCCTGATACAATGCTTCTAATCGGATCTTCTGTTCGGAACCTGCTTTCGTGTTTATCCTACCCGAAACGGGAATGGCCCGGCTCTCATTATCCTGAGGGTCATTTACTGTAAAAATGTATTTCACAATTTCCTGGGCTGCTTCCATACTTATATCCGGATGAGCGATCATCATACCATCCCCCCAGACACCACTTCCACCTTCCCTGATCTTTTTGGATAACAGTTCTATAGCAATGTAATCCTTATCATACTTCTCTGCGATCTCATAAAAGCTTGGACCGATTGATTTTTCATTAAGCTTATGGCAGCTTTTGCAATCGGATTTTTGGATCAACTGAAGACCTGGAGGCAAACCTTCACTTTTCATATCATCCAGTAACGCCAGGCTTGCAGGTGCACGGTTGTCACTCCCCTCATAACGTGAGAGCTGGACGGTCACATCATCCGGGTTGATCCCTTTTCCAATCGACCCGTCTTCCGCATCTTCTACCCCTACCTGATAGTTTACCGTTTTTCCAGGCTCATAAAATGTTTGATTCCCTGCGAATCGAATAGAGATCTTTGGCGCTGAATTGCCTGCTACAAGCTCTATTTCATTTTCTGAAAAGGCTCCTTTATCATCAGAAACTCTCAACCTTGCCGTATAAGTGCCTGCCTGATTGAGCTCAATGGAAGCAACAGGCCCAATCAGCTCAAAAGTCTCAGGACCGGAAATTGCCCATCGAAAAGTGAGTTGATCATCCTGATCAGGATCAGAGGATTGCTCTCCGGATAAAGTAATTTTCAGAGGCAGTTGTCCATGGTAATCCGATGCATCTACTATTGCTTGCGGCGGACGATTCCCATTCACATATTCCACTCGGATCAGCTTCGAATCACGGTTGTTGGTAAAATAACCAATACCATACTCCAGCACATACAAAGCTCCATCCGGCCCAAAAGTCATATCGATCGGTGAAGCCAGCACCGAATTGTCCAGGAAAGGCTCTATGGATTGAAAATTTCCCTTCTTATCCTGGGTTACCACTTTCACCCAATCCCTGGCCCAGTCAAAAGCAAAAAGCTTCCCATCAAAATACTTTGGAAACTGGTAGCCATGCTTCCTGGTATCCCGATAGTTATAGACTTCCCCAACTCCCACAGACCTGGAACCTTTCCCAACACCCGGAAATTGTTCTGTTTCAGAAAAGCTGTAGTAAACCATAGCCGGAACTGCCGGAGGAAGCTCTTCCCGACCTGTATTATTCACCGATGTGTTTACCGGGTTTTCAGGGTCAAAACGCTCTCCGATTTCACCCGTTTCAAAATCGTAATCGGCATAGGCCAGGTTATTTGCATTGAAGTAAGGCCAGCCGTAATTTCCCGGTTTTTTCGCGAAATTGATTTCATCATGCGCAGTGGGTCCGCGCTCAGAAGTTACATTGCCGTCCGGCCCCACGTCTCCCCAATACAACCAATCATTATCCGGGTGGATAGCAATCGTAAAAGGATTTCGGGCACCCATTACATATATCTCCGGTAAGCCTTCTGAACCATCTTTTGGAAAGAGATTGCCATCAGGAATGGTGTATGTGCCGTCTTTTTCAGGATGTATTCTGAGTATTTTACCTCTCAGATCATTTGTATTAGATGAAGACTTTTGCGAATCAAAAGCCGATCTGCCCGGTCGCTCATCCAGTGGTGTAAAGCCATCAGATGCACGGGAGAATGTATTGTCTCCGGTAGAAATATACAGATTACCATGCCGGTCAAACTCCAGGTCCCCAGCCGAATGACAACATTCTTCACGCTGAGTGGGTATTTCCAGAATCACTTTTTCAGAATCTTTATCCAATCCTTCCGGAGAAAGACAGAACCTGGAAATGTGCTGCTTCGGGATCTCACCCGGTGGAGAATAAAAGAGGTACACCCACTGATTCTCCTGGAAGTCAGGGTCCAAAGCGATCCCCAGCAAACCGTCCTCCTCTCCTGTGTAGACCTCCAGCGAATCGATTTCCTTAGCTTCTCCGGTTGCCGGATTGTAGGTATTGATGGTGCCTTTCCGTTCAATCCAGTAAACGAAGGATTTCTCAGTAACCACCAGAGCCATGGGTTCCCGTAAGGGAGCAACTAAAACTTCCCGAACCAGCCGGTCATCTGAAGGGCGAATTTCTGTCCGGACATGCTTATAGTTGGGCCGTGAAGCTGGTAAATCAGGATCTTCTTCACAAAGAATTCTGGCTTTTCCTGATTGAAAATATGGGGTTAGCTGACCCCAATTATACACCGTATCCCGACAGGTGAAAGAAACCCTGCCCCCGGCTTCCAGGTAGCGCTCTACGAAACTCCGCTCCCTGAAATCCAATGATGTGACAGGTGACTGGATGAGCAAATGTCCAGCGGATTTCAAAATAGGCTCCTCCAGTTTATTGACATAATGAATGGAGTCATAGCCCTGATTTGATATGGTCTCGTTGTTGTTTACCCGTACAACCAGAACTGACGGAGACAGACCGCATCCGGCCATTCCTATAGAAACTACTACAACCAGAAAAATATTTATCCGGCAATACGAGGCTAACTCTTTAATCATTTACAAAGTCGAATTTTAAAATCAATAATCAATGTCGTTTATTTAAGCAAATTTCCTAACTCCTCTCCCTTCACCCTCTCCAAGAGAGGGATAAAAGGAGCTTAACTAAACAACATTGCATTAATATTGGTGAAATGCATCCGATATGAAGCTCAAAACAACCGGCAGAGATGCCCGCCAGTACGTCCAGCTGTGAGCGCCATCTCTCACGCGATACTCATGCCGAACCTCTTTCTTGGTCATGGCAATATGCATGAGGCTGTTGCCTTCATACAGAAAATCATCATCACCGCAATCAATAAACCAGCGAACGGAGTTTGCTTCTTCTTTGGTCTTTTGTCCCAGTAATTCTATGGCATTGTGGTTTTTGTAATACTTCTCAATCACTTCACTTTCAAGGTTTTTCTCTTCATCGGAAAGCCGACCTTTGAGCTGGTCTAATGATAGCGGCCCCACATAGGCGCTAAGCGGACAAGCCGACGAAAACAGCTCGGGATGACGCAGTGCATACATAAAAGTGCCCCCACCACCCATGGAAAGTCCTGCAACAGCCCGATACCTTTTCTCACCCTTTATCCGGTATTTTTTCTCCACATAGGGCATCAGCTCCTCAAAAAAGAAGTCTTCGTATCGCCACTTCCCATCTATGCTATTGAAGTAGCCTCTTCTACCAGTATCTGCATCGGGCATGATGATGATCATGGGTGTGGCAGCACCATTTTTTATGGCTTCATCGGCAATTCTTCTTACCTCCCCAAACTGCACCCATCCGGTTTGGTCATCCCCTGCCCCGTGAAGCAGGTACAAAACCGGGTAGCTTCTCTCTGAGCTTTCATAATCAGGTGGAAGGTAAACTGCATATTTTCGTTCACTCTTCAGGATTTTACTCTCCATGGTGAGATTGTCATAAACTTTGCCGTATTGAGCAAAAGCGCTGAACACAAAAAGGAAAGTTACTACAACAAACAGGCTTTTTTTCATTGAGGTTTTCAGGTTTGGTTTCTTCTAATTAAAACTAATCACTATCCAATACCATTAAGTTAAGCAGATTTCTCAAGTCCTCACCCTTAATCCCTCTCCGAAGAGGGATAATTGGAGCTTAACTTAATTATATTGAATCATTATCTGACTCTTCCACATCCAAATCGGATTTTACGTTTTGCATGTAGGATTCATCAAGCTTATACATACGAATAAACGCAAAAGATACAAGCGCTCCTAATCCTGCAAAAACACTCACGATAAGCCGGATACCTAAAATTGCCTGATCAGTCTGTGGTACGTAAGTTTGGCCTTCGGTGGCTTCCTGATAACCAAAAGCTGCAAGCAACCAACCGGTAATAGCTCCACCAATAGTCCACCCAAATTTTTGGGACATAGAAGAGGAAGAAAACACCAGTCCGGTGGCTCTTCGGCCACTTTTCCACTCCGAATAGTCGGCAATATCAGCATACATCGACCAGCCAAGGGGGAGGATAATTCCTGCAAACACACCCATGAATACATTCAGTATAAAGATCCAAAGCAGACCGTCAGATGGAATGAGATAAAATAAAAAACTTAGAACTGCTGAAACAAGAGCAGCTCCACTAAAGGTTGTCTTTTTTCCAAAACGTGAAGCGACAGGCTTCGCTAAAATAACCCCTATCAGGTTTGTCGCCAACCACATTGACAGATAGGTGGAAGACAAAACGGAATCCGTAACCTCATAGGTTTCGCCAAAAAACTGAATCTCCTGCGTTTTAATGAAATACTTGAAATAGTAAAGCAAAGAGCCTTCTCTCAGCGTAGTGAAGATCAGGATAAAGATGTTGGCCCCAAGCATAATGAACCAGGGAGCGTTTTTCCCCAGATCTTTAAGGTCTTCTTTCAGGTTATTTGCCTTAATAGGTGGAGCCAGCCTTTCTCGAGTCCAGAGAAAAGTCAGGATAAAAAGCAAAGCCGCTAAAATGGCGTAGATGGAAATGGTATACTGGAAGCCTGTTGCCTGGTCAGTTTGTTCACTAAAAAATTCAACCAGGTAATTGGCGCTGGCAGTCACCGCCAACCCACCGGAAAAAGCCCCGATGAATCTCCAGGAAGCTAATGAAGTTCGTTCATCACTGCTCCGTGACATTACAGCCATCAGTGAACCATAGGGAACATTTACCGCCGTATACGCCATCATCATCAATGTGTAAGTAACATACGCATAGATGAGCTTACCCTCCACAGAAAGGTCAGGTGTAGTAAAAGTCAAAATACCCGTGATTGCGAACGGAACTGCTCCGAACAGCAAAAATGGTCGGAATTTCCCCCAGCGAGTGCTTGTCCGGTCTGAGAGTATCCCCATGATCGGGTCATTCAGAGCATCCCACACCCTCACCAGCAAAAACATGGTTCCTACTGCCGCAGCAGAAATCCCAAAAACGTCTGTGTAAAAGAAGATGAGAAAAATGGAAAAAAGCTTCCAGAACATGGACGAAGCAAAATCGCCAAATCCATAAGCTATCTTTTCTCTGATTTTTATTGCCTGATCTGCCATTAGCTGTTTATTTTAAGTCCTTTTGCTTTGAGAAAGGCCAGATTTTTATCAATCAATTTATTCCTGGTTTGTACACTCAGATGAGACTTCAAGCCATCTTCCGGGGTGTTTTTACAGTAGTCTGTCAGTTTATCCACAGTGGATGTAGCTACGTGCATCCGCGTATCTGAAGAAGCATAGTAGATGAACACATCTCCATTTTCCTTTGCAATCCATCCATTTGTAAATAAGACGTTTGATACATCACCTACTCGCTCCTCTCCCTGTGGTCCCATGAAATGACCTGCTGGTCTATAAATAACCTTTGCCGGATCATCCAATGAAGTCATGAACATGTAAAGCGTGTAACGTAAACCAGCCGCAGTATTTCGCACCCCGTGGGCCAGATGAAGCCAACCTTCCTTCGTTTTGATCGGCGCAGGACCTTGCCCATTCTTCACTTCTTTGATGGTATGATAGACCTTTGGATCAATGATCTGCTCGTTGGAGACTTTAGCGTTCTCCATGCTGTCTACCAAAGCCCAACCGATACCGCCACCTTTCCCAGCATCGATAAAGCCATCCTGAGGACGGGTATAAAGGGCATATTTCCCATCTACAAACTCAGGGTGCAGCACTACATTCCTTTGCTGACTTCCTCCTGAGTCCAGGTCAGGAAGTCGCTCCCACTTTACCAGATCCTTTGTCCTGGCGATACCACATTTGGCCTCTGCTGCGGATTGGTCCGTTTCAGGGGCACTTTTATCTCTTCGCTCAGTGCAAAAAAGTCCATAGATCCAGCCGTCTTCATGTTTCGTCAACCGCATATCGTAAACATTGGTATCCGGATCCTTGGTCTGCGGTAAAGTGATCGGATGGTCCCAAAAACGGAAATTATCCACTCCATTATCACTTTCAGATACCGCAAAAAAAGACTTGCGGTCATACCCTTCTACCCGTACTACCAGGCAAAACTTCCCCTTGAATTCAATAGCTCCGGCATTGAAAGCAGCATTGATACCCTGCCGCTCCATCAGGTGAGGATTGGTCTCCGGGTTCAGGTCGTACCGCCAAAAGACCGGCGTATGCTTGTCGGTTAAAACTGGATTTTTATATCGCTGATAAACCCCGTTTGACTCTCCGGCAGGTTCATTTTTTATACTTAGGAATTGCTCGTATTGAGCGATCAGTTGTTTGATCTGTTCTAATGAATTACTCATAAATTAAAAATCACGGATTTTTGATCACCCTAAAAATCAAGTGATAATTTGAGGTATTTTTATCACTCTTGTAAATTCATAATCATTTTACACCCTTTTTTTGATGAATTGATACTACTAAGGGCGTTTGTTAACAACTTTCAGCAAGTAAATCATCTCATCCATCCCCTCCATTCTCTATTGAGGTAGCGTTATCTGGCCATTGGAAGGTTGATCTTTCAGGAATTCGGAAGGCTTGGTTATTCTGGCTTGAATGAATCTCGGCCCGGCTAAAGCCCGACCTAAGGTCGACTAATACAAGATCCAAAAGAGTTTAGTTGATTCAAAGATGAATAAAGGACAAAGTAGGTTGGAGAGGTTGATCAGAAAGAATTCTCGTCTA
This sequence comes from Marinoscillum sp. HNIBRBA16962, assembly GCF_057801515.1. Classification (NCBI taxonomy): domain Bacteria; kingdom Pseudomonadati; phylum Bacteroidota; class Cytophagia; order Cytophagales; family Reichenbachiellaceae; genus Marinoscillum; species Marinoscillum sp. HNIBRBA16962. Next base: position 3,975,382 of record NZ_CM173603.1, read on the forward strand.
CAAAAACTAGAGGCCGTTCAAAATATTTTTGAGACGGCCTCTTTTTGTTTATTCAATTACAGCTTATAACTATTATCATTCACAGGCTTCATATTCAGAAACGACTACTCCATCCACAAAGAATGTCTGTGTACTTGCTCCTATATCAAAGAGTAGTCTATGATCACCTGAAGCAGTTTCCTGTGCTGTTGTTACAAAGGAGAAATACGTCCAGTCTTCAGGAATATCAAGGTCAGGTGAATAAAAGAAATCTGCTCCTGCACCATCCCACTGTGACATGGATATCCTAAACACTCCATCAGGTCCGGCAGCTTTCGCCCAGAAGCTAATCTTGTAGTCACTTCCTACCGTAAGAGCCACTGCATCTGAAGCGATCTGCACATCCCATGGATTTCCTCCAGCACCTGTTGCCGTCATAGAAGTAGATCCTTCATAGGCATCATCGGTCGTTGCTTCTGCTGCGCCATTTAGCACTTCCCATTCACTCATACCGTCCTCGAATCCACCGTTTGCATAGAGACTAACTGGCGCTTGATACTCTTTCACACTTACACCGTCTACAAAGAAGGTTTGGGTAGTAGCCCCCATATCAAAGAGTAGTCTATGATCACCTGAAGCAGTTTCCTGTGCTGTTGTTACAAAGGAGAAATACGTCCAGTTTTCAGGAATATCAAGGTCAGGTGAATAAAAGAAATCTGCCCCTGCACCATCCCACTGTGACATGGATACCCTAAAGATACCATCTGGTCCTGCGGCTTTGGCCCAGAAACCGATTTCATAATCAGTACCTACTTCTAGAACCATAGGGGTGGAAGCTATCTGGACATCCCATGGATTTCCACCGGTACCAGTAGATGTCATAGAAGTGGTTCCGCAATAGGCTTCGTCCGTGGAAACGTCATGAGTTCCATTTAATGATTCCCAACCCGTCAAACCTTCTTCGAAGCTTGGGTTCATCAACTCCTCCGGAGCGCCAATAATAACATCGCCTATCGCTCCTTGTACCAATGCAATATGATCGATTAAAAACGGAACATCATATGCTCCCATATCCAAGACAACTTTGTGTTCAGGTAAATCATTGGTTACCTCAAAGGTCCATGTGTATTGCTTCCACTCGGTATCAAATTCCTGGTCAGCGCCATAAAAATAATCTGCACCATTGCCATCATACTGGGAGACTGATACACGCATAGCAGCACCTTCCGCCTCTCCCTTTGCCCACAAGACTAAAGTGTAGGTCTCTCCGAAATTAAGGGGTGTCGGTGTACTGGCTAATTGTGTGTCCCACGGATTACCACCAGCAGGCACAATCCTCATAGAACGCCCTTCACCATAAGCACTTGAACCGGTTACCTGTGTCATATTATCACCATTGTTCAGTTTTTCCCATCCGGTAAACTCATCTCCTTCACCTTCCTCCAGTTGAGAATTAACAAGAAAATTTTCCTTTGCATAGAAAGCAGTTGTAGGTGTGGTAGACCCGTAGTCTGTTGTGATCTCCAGATCTACTGAACCACCGGTATTTATACCACTAGGCACTGTCACGACCAATTCCGTGTTGCTGGCTGAAACAATCGGAGCCTCAACGCCATCTATGGTTACCTCAGTATTGAAATCCAACTGTAATCCGGTAATTGTAACATTATCACCGACCGGAACGAAAGCAGTGAATGAATGGATTTGAGGGGTTGGCTTAGCCTGAACGTTGAGCATTACAGTTCCTCTGCCATTACCTTCCCAAACTACCAGCATTTCGTTTTCTCCGACCGGGACGGATGAAGGCACAATAAATGTAACACTCGTCTCTGTCTGTTCGGTAAAGTTAGATTTAGTTACTCCTTCATCTCCAATAAATATTCTTGATACCTGGTTCATTTGTGTACCAGTGATTGTGAGCGGATCTTCATGGAAAGGTTCTGTTGAACTCACACTCTGTATCCTGTCACTCACATCCGTCACCGAATAGGTAATACCTTCATCGATTTCACAACCGACAATCACCACCGACATGATCGCCGGAAGCAATAGCATCGTCATTAGTATTTTTATATTTTTCATCATAGTCTTATCATTAAAATTTTCAATACCCTGGGTTTTGATAAGCTCCCGGATCAGATACACTTAACCGATCCAAATGTTGCTGCGGAATAGGACGCAACCTGTGGTAAGCCTTCACGCCCGGTGCTGCTTCATTATTGAGACTAATGCGGCTCAGAAAAACACTTTCTCCCCGAAGTGAGAGATCTACCCAGCGGCTACCTTCACCGCATAACTCACGTGCCCGCTCATCCAAAATAAAGTCCAGATCAATATCGCCGGCACCTATTTCCATATTTGCCTCCCGTGTTGCCAATTGTGCATTCGAAAGTTCCGGTCGATAAGCGGCTCTTCTACGGATAATGTTGATCAACCGTGCAGCTTCAGAAGCACCTCCATTTATATTTCCCTGAAATGCAGCCTCTGCTGCGAGCAGATATGTCTCTCCGAATTTAAAGATAGGCATCGGACGTCCTGATGCATCATTACCTGCTGCTCGCTGTACATCATCAAATTTTTTCAAAGACGGATATATCGCAAGACCTGAAGGATTATCTGGTGTCCACCAGTCAGACGGACCATATGCATAATAATAAGGTGTTTGTGCGTTTATGGCATTTGCCTGAGCATCCGTGTTTGTCATCACAAATGCTGTGTCACCTATGGAGAGCCCTAAATCGGCCATGTTTGAAACAAAACTTTCATACGATTCAGACCCAGGTTGATTTAAAGACTCAATGGTATAAACAGTCCGAAATGAGCCGTGAAACCTGCTGTCATTTACCTTATCCGCAAAGGCCACATTATACAACCACTGAGTTGGGGCCAGCTTTCGCAAGGGTCGCTGAAACTTCAATGCTCTCCCATCGATCGGGTCTGTTCCATCTCTAAGGGAAACTGCTTCATAATTAGAAGTAAAGCAATTAGCGGCCATATTTTCCCTGTCACCAATGCCGGCAGGATTGGTGTACTCATTATTTACATTATCCAAGGGAATACGCTCTGCCGCAAAAAGGATTTCTCGATTGTACTCATTACTTTGTGCATAAGCCTGACTGAAATCCTGCATTAGTTCTGCACCGTACATTCCCTGATTATCGATAAGTTCTATGGCTGCATCGTAAGCTGCCTGGAAATCCGCATTGGCGTCTGGTGACACATTGGAATATGCCCTATACAAATAGATCCTTGATAATAAATGCAGGGCTACTGCCCTGGAAAGCCGGAATTCTCCAGCAGGTCGAGCCGGCATTAAGTTTTGGCTTGCAAATTCCAGGTCTTCAATCATCATCTCATAATTTTTCTCCAAGAGATTGCGCAAACCTTCTGTATCATCACCGGCAGGGCGATTAAAACCAGTATAGGGCTGGGTATTGAAAACAAAATCCCCACTGCCCAGATCTATAGGAGCAGCACCAAACTGTCCAATAAGGAAGTAATAGTAATGTGCCCGCAGATACCGCGTCTGGGCGATCATGCTGGTTTTTTGTGTTTCTGTCAACTCAGCAATATCCGGAATGAATTCCAACAATCCGTTTAGCAAATTGATGATCGGATAGGTACGATTGAATGTAACCGTAAGGAACCCAAGTTCAGAGTTGATATCATAGGTGCCAAAGAGCCTGTGCGGCAGGTTATCACCAGAAGTATTGGTAGCAGGCTGTTCACCATAAGTAAACTCATCCGTGCCAGAAATATTAAGTGCCAACGCGGGATTTACTCCGTATTGAAAACGCAAATAGGCATGGGCTGTATTCAGACCATCTTGTGCACCCTGTGCCGTTTGAAAATAGGCATTGGTGAAAGCGGTTTTCGGGTCTTCCTCCAGAATATCCTGACATCCCGGAGCAAAAGCCATCACTGCAAATACAGTTAGTAGTATTTTGAAATATCGTTTCATAATTAATTCTCTTTAGAAAGTAACATTAATCCCTAAAATAAATGAACGTGTAGGGGGCGTAGAGGCAGAAATCACCAGGTTTTGATTTTCCCCATTTGTGCGGAAACCAGCTCCTGTTGATACAATCCCAGTAGTACCCTGTCCTGTAGGCTCCGGGTCCACACCGTTCCACTTTGTCACATAAGGTGCATAAAGTAAGAATGGATTTTGAGCTGAGAAATACACCCGAAGTGATTGTGCTCCAATCCTGTCAATTATTGAGTTTGGTATATTATACCCGAAGTTGATGCTACGTACTCGCACAAATGATGCGTCATAGTAGGCTAGTGTAGACCATGAATTGGCAGCCCCTCCAGGCAAAGCGGAATTTGGTGCAGGGAACCAATTAGTGGGGTTTTCCGGGGTCCAATAGTCTACATCCAAACCATTTCTGATTCCATTATTATTGGTGAGATAAGCACCATTAGGGGCATGCAGATAGCTCATCAGCAATCCGCCTATCCTTGCGTAAGTTACAATAGACAGATCAAACCCTTTAAAAGTAAATCGGTTGGTAATGCCTCCTTGCCAATCTGCTTGTTGGTCACCAATAACCTTACGGTCATACTCTTCCGAGATCACACCATCCGGTTCACCATCTGGGCCACTGATATCTGCCACCTTCAATTCTCCAGGCAACTGACCAAATGTAGCTGCTTCATCCGCTTCATCTGTTTGCCATATACCCAATTTTTCGAAGTTATAAATAGCTGTAAGGGCATGTCCCACATGCAATCCGTTACCAATATTTCTTTCTTCACCAGGAGCAAGTGCAAGCAATTTGTTACGGTTCCTAAACCAGTTTAGATCGGCGCTCCAGGTAAATCCGTCATCATTTGATTCGATAATATCCGCAGAGATTGATACTTCCACCCCTTTGTTCTCAACTTCCCCCAAATTCGTTTGGAAAGCATCCTGATATCCGGAAGTAATCGGAAGCTGGTAGTCGTACAAAAGGTTATTGGTCTGAGCGTTGTACCATTCCACTGAACCTGTGATTCGGTTTAGTAATACCCCAAAATCCAACCCAACATTCCATGTATTGGTATATTCCCAATCCAGTGATTTATCCGGTATTCTTGCTGGCAGGTAACCAACAACCCTTGTGCTGCCGTAATTGTATCGGATCGGCACCCCTCCGTTGTCTGGTGATACACCACCTAACGTAGTATAGGGCGCTACCGCCTGATTGGAAGTTTGTCCATACCCTGCTCTCAGCTTAAATGCTGAAACAATTGTCTGATTTTGCAGAAATGGCTCTTCCGCAACATTCCATCCTACAGCCACAGCCGGATAATTATGCCATTTGTTAGCCAAACGTGATGAACCATCTCTTCTTGCCGTCAGGGTTAGTAAGTACCGGTCTTTGAAGGAGTAGTTTATACGAGCCATGTAAGAGATCAAACCCCAGGTTTGCTCCCCTCCATCAAGCAATTGGTTAGAACTGGGGCTTGCAATACCCAAATCATAATACTGAATAAAATCAGATGTAATGGAGTCTTTACTTACCAGTGTATTCCACGAGCTGCTCTGTTGCGCACTGTACAACCCTGTAAAAGTAATGTGATGATCTCTCGCAAAGGTTTTATCATAGGTGATCACGTTTTCAGCAGTCCATGAAAGTTGCTCTGCGTTTCGTACACGAGCCCGGTTGCCCTGATTAGGACGATGATAGGAGTCTGCTCCCTGAAACTGCGCTGAGTTGGCCTGACTAAAGTCAAGACCGAGGTTGAACCGGTACTTTAGTCCATCCATAATTTCAAATTCTGCAAATGCGGAATTGAATGACCGAAATCTACGTATTTCATCAGTCCAATTATTGTTATTCTCTTTGAGGAGTAGGGGGTTATATTGCCCTACCTTATCCGTCTGGTTTCCAGCCGGTCTGATAAAAATATCACCATTTTCATCATAAGCAGGCATTAATGGGCTTAGGGCCAAAATAGGATACATTACACTTCCGCCAAAAGCTCCAGGTGTATCTGGTTGTTGGTTAACAAACTGAGCACCGTGCCTATAAGAGAAACTGTTCAATGAGTTCATACCAATCCTCAACCTTGCACCAATTTTGGTGTCGAAAGTGGATTTCAGGGAATACCGCTCAAAATCCTGACCCGGTAAGATGGTAGTTTCCTTGAAATACCCTGCACTTACAGCATACAGGCTCTTTTCATTACCACCGGTAATACCCAGGTTATGATTAGTTATATATCCATCCTCATACATGAGATTTTGCCAGTCCGTATTCCTCCCGAGGGCCATACCTTCAACTTCTTCTGGTTCATAGCCATCAGTATATCCGGAAATATCCCGCATCGTAGCATACTCTTCAGCATTAAACAAATCATACTTACGCGCTACAGTCGAAATACCATAATAACTATCAAAATTCAGGCGTGTTTCACCAGGTTTACCTCTTTTAGTAGTGACGAGGATAACACCATTGGCGCCACGCGAACCGTAAATGGCAGTAGCTGAAGCATCTTTCAGAACGTTTATGGTTGCAATTTCATCCTGATTGATATCACTGATGTTACCCTCGAATGGAATCCCATCCAACACGATCAACGGGTCATTTGAACCATTGATCGATCGCTGCCCCCGTATCCGGATCCTGGCAGTAGCACCGGGTGCCGTACCTACACGCTGAACCTCCACTCCAGCTGCCCTGCCCTGCAGGGCCTGCTGCATGTTTGCAACAGGTACCTCATCAATTTCCTTGCTACCCACTATGGAAACAGCTCCCGTTACATCACTCTTCCTTTGCGTTCCGTAACCTACTACAACCACTTCATCAAGAGCAGTAATATTAACTTCCAGCTCAACATTAATAACGGTACGATCACCTGCCCTTACCTCTTTAGTCTGATAACCTACAAAAGAAAATGTCAAAACATCATCTGGTTCTGCAGATAATGAAAAACTTCCGTCAATATCTGTAATTGTACCTGTAGAAGTACCTTTCACTAGTACTGAAACTCCTGGCAGCCCTTCTCCATCTTCCTCTCCTGTCACCCTGCCTGTTACAGTTGTCTGAGCGTAAGAAGAGAAGGATAAAAATAAAAGAATTATCCACAACTGAAATACCAGTTTTTTCATCGTGGATTTATGTTTTTTAGTACACATAGGACATAGAATTAAGTTTGTTTGGTTAAACATTAATGGCTTCACCAGACGGAACCGCCTCACCAGTCCATGCTGATAGAAGCCTTTCACTAAATTATTTGATGAAAGTAGTATTTATTTTTAATATACGCAATCGATTGTGTGAAAAAATGCATTTATTTACAATTATTTTAAGAGCTGATTTTTATGGAAATTCAATCGATTGATCAATATGTTTTGGAGAAAAATTAGCTTAATATGTGTATCGAAAGTATTAACTAATAAAAGTCTGATATTGAGTTAAACACGAAACCGATAGTTCTATAATAAACCGGTGATTTAAAGAATTGAAAAAAGTACACTATGAAAAATACAAGTAACCTTTTACCCACGGCCATATTATCGATCCTTACCTTATTTCTGAATGCTTGCGGTTCAGAACCTGAAATATCAGATCGTTCTACACCTCCGGTTGTAATTACCGCAGACTTATCAGAAGCTCATCAAACTATTGCAGGTTTTGGTGGTGCCAATCAAATGTGGGGAACGCGATTTTTAACTCCTCCGGAAGTGCAGACTGCTTTTGGGAATGGAGAAGATCAATTAGGCTTGAGCATCTTTAGAGTTAGAATTGCCTCAAACCCAGATGAATGGACGAGGATAGTAGAATGTACTCAAGAGGTTCGAAAGCTTGGAGCAATGATCTTAGCATCACCCTGGTCTCCTCCTCCGGCTCTGAAAAGCAATAACAGCGACGTTGGTGGGTACTTACTGGAGGAAAACTATAAGGCTTTTGCTGAACATTTGAATTCTTTTATTGAATTTATGTCAACGAACGGAGTAGATGTTTACGCAATATCCATCCAAAACGAACCAGATATTGAGGTTTCCTATGAATCGTGTGATTGGACAGCAGCTCAAATGAGAGATTTTATCAAGAATTATGGAGATATGATTACGGGAGCGAAAATTGCTGCTCCCGAATCCTTCAATTTCAATCAGGCCTATACTGACGTGCTACTCAACGATGATGGGGCAGTCAGCAATCTGGATATTGTTGCAGGCCATATTTATGGAGGAGGTCTGAACCCCTATCCATTAGCGGAAGAAAAGGGTAAAGAGATTTGGATGACCGAGTATTTACTCAACCTTAATGTTGGAGACTGGGAAAACATCGAAGAGGAAGTGAAATGGGAAGAAACATTAACGATGCTCTCCACAGTCAATGAAGCTATGCTCAACAATTGGAATGCCTATATCTGGTGGTATCTAAGGCGATATTATTCGTTTATAGGCGATGGTGATGAGGGTACTACTAATGGGGTGGTTCTGAAAAGGGGGTATGCTTACTCGCATTTTTCGAAATTTATCAGACCGGGTTATTCACGAATTTCTGTGGACATTAACAAAGGAGAAGGTTTGGAACTTTCAGCTTACACGGGTGATGGAAAAGTCATTGTCGAAATTCTTAACCAGGAAGAAAGCTTTGTTTCAAATGTTCAGGTTGAAATACCCGCTGAAAATATACTTTCCGCTACATCATATACAACTTCCCTCAATTTAAATATGAGTAGTAAGGAACTGGAAATAAAGGACGGTAAAGCAGTTACAAACATCCCGACTAAAAGCATCACAACCATTGTGTTAGAAATGGAATAATCAGGCGTTAATCAGGGATCATTTGATAAGTTAAATGATCCCGATTGTTATGCTGTGGTTATTCCCTTGTCAAGTCGTGATTAAGTAGCAAGAGATATAAATATTTCCCTTTGAGGGATAAATTTTGGACGAATTTCCTTCGAAAACAAAATCTTTTCTCGGACGCCAATGGTTTCAATTTTGATAAACCGGCCTTTAAGCAGAGGTCCTTCTCATTAAAATTAACAATTGAATTGCACCAAAGTAGTAAACATATTTTATTTATGCAATCGGTTGTTTAAATTTCCGTAAATATTTGACCCTTTTGATAAATTTCTTTCAATGTATTTAATTATTAAATGAGCCATCCCTCACAGAAACCTGAATTCGTAATGAAGAACCTATTTTTTAATGTGCTGATTTTCAGCTTCTTGACATCATTTTCTCAGCAAAACAAAAATGAAACACTATCAGATCCTCTATGCTTCACTTCCGAAGAGGACCACCAGCATATGATGGATCAACTAGGGATCACAAAATTACGGCCCGGACGAAACGGAAACCCTACAGCTCCAAATGCAGCAAACTATGATGAATCCAAAGCCACTCCTTTTTCTAAACTTCCGGAGTTACTGGTAACTAATAAAGGTAAAAAGGTCAAAAACCCGGAAATGTGGTGGGATGTAAGGAGGCCTGAGATTAAAGAAGCATTTGCTCGGGAAGTTTATGGGCGTATCCCCGAAAATGTTCCTGATGTAAAATGGGAAGTGCTCTTTACTGAGCAGGAGTACATAGGTTGGACACCTGTAATCGCTAAAAAGATCGTCGGTCATGTGGACAATACATCTTACCCCCTCATCGATGTAGACATATCTATGGTAGTGGTTACCCCGGCAAACGCCAAAGGACCCGTTCCCACACTGATGATGTTTGGGGCGGATAATTTACCTGCACCACGTCAACCCAATCCTGAGGATTTTGAGATTTTGAATCAGGCATTTCGTTCCTTACTGTCCAAGGACAGCACAATAAAAGAAATACTTGATAAATACCCTGCCTACGATCCCCTCGTAAGACCTGAAGGGGTTAATCATTGGGGATTTTATTCACCTCCGGAAGATGAACCACCAAGAACTCATGAATTGATCAATGCCGGATGGGGCTATGTAATGATAGATCCTTCATCCATCCAGGCGGATAATGCTGAAGGCCTTACCTGCGGCGGCATTATTGGTTTAGTTAATAAAGGCCAACCTCGAAAACCCGATGACTGGGGTGCATTGCGGGCCTGGTCCTGGGGAGCAGCCCGGGTACTGGATTACCTCGAAACAGATTCACTTGTAGATGCTGAAAATGTAGGAATTGAGGGCGTATCGCGCTACGGAAAGGCAGCACTGGTTACTTTAGCATTTGAAGAACGATTCGCTTTTGGGCTCATCGGGTCTTCCGGGAAAGGAGGAACCACCCTTCATCGTCGTAATTTTGGAGAAGCTGTAGAAAACCTCACCGGAGGAGGCTACTATTGGATGGCAGGTAATTATTTGAAATATGGAGCTTCTGAAGGTAAACTTGGTGAAATGGATGCGAGTGATCTGCCGGTGGATTCGCATCAGCTGATCGCAATGTGTGCGCCAAGACCTACCTTTATAAGCTACGGGATTCCTGAAAAAGGTGATGCCAACTGGCTGGACCACCAGGGTAGCTACATGGCCGCAGTAGCAGCCGGACCGGCTTTTGGGCTACTGGGTGTAAAAGGCCTGGGTGTGTCTGATGACTATATGACTGAGAAAATGCCAGCCGTTAATGTGGATTTACTGGATGGCCATCTAGCCTGGAGGCAACACGATGGAGGGCATACAGATGCGCCTAATATGAAGCATTTTATAAAATGGATGAATGATATCATTGGTTACTCTTACCCTTGATGTCTGCTAACTCTAAACGCATAAGAAATCTATATCATGACTAAAATAAGAATCGTAAACTTTCTATCTGCATTATTTCTTTTCACCTCAGTTTCACTGATTGCCCAGGTTAAACTTCCATCGCTCATTGGTGATGGCATGGTAGTACAACGAGATGCTGAGTTGAAAATCTGGGGCTGGGCAAACCCTGGTGAAGAAGTCACCATTAATTTTAGAGGTGAAAAATACCAGGCAAAGAGCAACTCTGAAGGTGAATGGTCTACCACTCTCCCTTCAATGGAAGCGGGCGGACCTTACACCATGGAGATTTCAGCAAGTAATAAGATCGAGCTGGAAAATATACTGATCGGGGATGTATGGTTATGCTCCGGGCAGTCCAATATGGTACATTATTTTGGCCGACATCAGGAACGGTACGCAAAAGAAATAGCTGAATCCACCAATTCTGAAATCAGGCAGTTTCGCATCCCAGCACTTACAGATTTACAAGGTCCGAAAGAAACACTCCCGGATATAAAATGGGAATCTGCTGATCCGGAAAATCTGCTGGATTTTTCCGTAGTGGCTTATTTTTTTGCAAAAAAACTGCATGATAAATACCAGGTCCCTGTCGGCTTTATCAATTCCAGTGTTGGTGGCACGCCTATAGAAGCATGGACCAGTGAGGAAGGATTTAAAAACTTCCCCGAAATACAGGAAACGATACAGCAAAACAAAGACACAGCTTACGTAAACGAACAAAACCGAAAAGCATGGCAAAGCATGCAGAAAAATCGTCGTGAACCTGCTGATAAAGGAATGATAGGGTCTATTAAATGGTTTGATCCGTCTTATGAACCCCTAAACTGGAAAAGGATCAACATTCCCGGATACTGGGAAGACCAGGGTGTTGATGACCTGAATGGAACAGTCTGGTATAGAAGAGAGATTAACGTACCTGAATCGATGACAGGTGTTCCGGCAATGATAAAGCTGGGTAGAATTGTAGATGCTGATGAGCTTTATGTCAACGGAGAAAAAGTAGGAAACACAACTTATCAATACCCTCAGAGAAGATATGAAGTAGAGCTCGGTGTTTTAAAGCCTGGAAAGAACCTGTTTGTTATTCGAGTCACCAATAACTATGGAAAGGGTGGTTTTGTGCCTGATAAGCCTTACTATCTGGCAGCAGCAGGTGATACGATTGACCTGAAAGGATACTGGCAGTACAAGGTGGGAGAAGTAAGACCAAAGCCAAAAGGAAATTTCGTCAGAGGTATTTCTGCTCAGAACTCGCCTACTGCTTTGTACAACGCGATGATAGCTCCGATGACTAATTATGCCATTAATGGGTTTGTGTGGTATCAGGGAGAAAGCAATGCGGGGCGACCGGAGGAATACAAGAAACTACTCCCTGCCCTGATCTATGACTGGAGAGATAAGTGGGGAGACGAAGACCTTCCATTTCTCATCGCACAGCTGCCCAACTATATGGATGTGAGTTATCTGCCATCCGAAAGTAACTGGGCGCTGATGAGAGAAGCGCAACTTGAAACGCTGGATGTACCGAATACTGGATTGGCCGTAACTATTGATTTGGGGGAGTGGAACGATATTCACCCCGGCAATAAAAAGCCTGTTGGTGAGCGACTTGCACTATCGGCCATGAAAGTGGCCTATGGTGAAAAAGATATGGTGTACTCCGGACCGGTCTTCAGGTCAGCAAAAGCCGATGGAAACAAGGCTATACTTTCTTTTGATCAGGTAGGTTCAGGGCTGGTATCAGGTAATGGTGAACCGTTAGCGCATTTTGCCATAGCTGGAGAAGATAAGAAGTTTGTGTGGGGAGATGCCAAAATAGAAGGTGATAAAGTCATCGTATGGCATGAAGGGATCTCAGATCCTAAATACATTCGATATGCCTGGGCAGATAATCCTGACTTTGCCAACCTTTACAATAAAGAAGGCCTGCCTGCTTCTCCATTTAGGACTGAGGTTCCGTCTGGTAAGAAGTGATTCCGTGGCATATGACACCAACAGACATTACGGAAAGAAAGAAGCTAGAAAATACTATTCCTCAACAATACTCCAGCTAAAACAAGCTCCACCTTTTCGGTCTGGTTGTGCTCCTGGTGCATCAGCTGAACACAGGCTCCCTGCATTGGGATCAACAAACAGGTACTTATGACTGTAGAGTGACATAAGCATCAAATCACCCTGAAGCATATCCTGCCACTGAAATGTAGAAGCTTCGCCCTGATCTCCGTTTTTAATCCGGACTTCTGCCATTCCCGCCTCTCCTTTGACCGTTACAAACCCATCGGTAGCAACAGACTGAAGAGCAATGCGCCCGTTACCCCGGTCTAATACCTTAAAATGCGGAGTATTACCCTCCGCAAACGGGCTTTCCGGGTCAACCGGACGAACATGATTTCTCCAGTTCACCAAAACGCTTCCATCCGCCAGACTATTGAGTTTTATGGTTTTGCCATAAGGAATGGGGCGGGTAAGTCCTTTGTATCTCGGTTCAGTCACATCAAAAGAGTTGAAATCAGCATAGCCTCCTTCCTCTCCACTGGTATTGAAGTTAAATAAGGCATAGCGAACACCCTGGAAAGTTCTCAGCTGGTAAGGCATGCGGATATCTCCACTCACCTCTGTAAAGTTCTCTCCATCCAGACTGTAGCTTAGCTTTCCAATGTCCGTATCAAAGTTACAATCCGCTCTAAGCCAGATCTTATCCTCTTCAAAATCCGCATCAATGGTTTTTTGTTGCTGCTGATTGAAAAATCGTACTTTTTGACCTTCCTCATCTTGCACCACACCAATCCAGGCATATGGCAAATTCAGCAAGCCAAGTCCGGCAACATCACCATCCTCCAGGTTTGACACCTCTAATTCCGCTATAGCAAATGATTCCGGACCTACTCCGCGTTGTGTCAGGGTGTTTTTAGCTTGCCAAAATGTTTCTGATGGTAGCGAATGCAAACGCAAATACCCTTTTCGCTCACTCAGCGACCATTTCTCATCCACAGGAACATGGTTCCACTGCCAGATCGGATTAAGCTCAGAACCATTGAAGTCATCATCCCGCTCAAACAGCGGTGAAGGCTCGGAAGTAAAACCCGTATTTGGTTTTACCCAGGTGCGCGGAGAACGATTGAGATTATCAGGTAATCCAAAATGAGGCCAACCATCTTTCCAGGTCACTGGTGAAAGAGCCGTTACCCGACCTACCGAATTGTGATCAAGCATTGACCAACCCCACCATTCACCCGTTTGGGTCTGAACGATCCCACCCTGGTGCATTGGGATGCAGCCAACATGATTCTCCGGGAATCTGACTATGTCAAAAGGAGCTCCTCCTCGTGTATTGAAGACGCGTGACCGCTGACCTACACCGAGGTTTTCTTCAGCGCTCATCACATTGATCTCGTAAGGGCCGTAAGGGTCATCAGCTCTTAGACAAACCTGATAGCATACAGGATCATAGTTGGTATTTGTAATGTAGTATTTCCCATCAATCTTGTACATGTGGCAGCCTTCTCCGGCCCCACTGCCCCCTTCTACAATTACTCGTTCAGTGTCCGGCACCACATCCATCAAATCGTCAGTTAGCTGGACCATCTTCAATTCATCGTATCCCCAGACTGCATAGATCTTACCGTCATTGTCAAATAAAACTGTGAGATCATGCAACGTAGCATTCATTTGTCTTTGCTCCCATGGGCCAGCCGGATCAGTAGCCGAGAAAACCTGAGTCCCCTTTCCGTTCACATTCGTGAAAATGTAAAAAGTGCCTTCATGATAACGCAAACAAGGCGCCCAGATGCCCTGACCATAAATATCCTGTCCATCTTCCAGCCTGAATGCAGGACCCAGATCAAGCCTGTCCACAGCATAGGTCAGCAGTTCCCAGTTTACAAGATCTTTGGAATGGAGGATCGGCAGACCGGGCATGGTATGCATGGTGGTACCAGTCATATAGTAATCATCCCCTACCCGGATCAGGTCAGGGTCTGAGAATTCTTCATAAAAAAGCGGATTGGTAAAGGTCCCATTGCCATTGTCGGCTGTCCAGGTTTGAGTATCACTTTCCTGAGCACTTGCTGAAAAAGGCAGGCAAACCACGAAAAGCACACACAATCTCCTAATTAAGGTTGATGTTCTAAGCATGCCATGAAATTAATCAAAGAATTTAATTTTCCGGTTGAGGACTATTGGTAAACTCTCCGTTTACCAAACGCCATATTTTCATCGGGTTCCCATTTCTAAGCTCCGTAGGCAATGCATCTTGTGGAAAACCCTGGTAACACACTGGACGAACAAAACGCTTGATGGCAGCTGTCCCTACAGAGGTTGTCTGAGAGGCTGTTGTCGCTGGATAAGGTCCGCCATGAACCATCGAATGGCATACTTCCACACCCGTTGGATATCCATTGAAGATCAAACGTCCTACTTTTTGTTCAAGAATGGCGATAAGCTCTTTGTGGTTTTCCAGATCTTTATCAGTACCATGGATCGTTGCAGTCAGGTGTCCTTCCAGACCTTCAGCAATAGCCAATAGTTCATTATCATCTTTGGCCATAACCGCAGTGGTGGATGGTCCAAAAACCTCCTCAGCAATTTCCTTATTCTCAATAAAATGTTTTCCGGTCGTTTTGAATAATCTGCTCTCCGCACTATTTCCATCCGCTCCGGAACTGCTCGCCACCAACTCCACAGAACCAGACTCCATTCGTTGAAGTCCTTTCACATAGTTGTCCTTTATGCCTGATGATAGCATGGTGCCCGGACTTGATTCGGATATCAATTCTTTCATCTGGCTGAGTAATTTCTCTGAATCACCAGAATCAGCTGTCACCATCAGTCCCGGATTAGTACAAAACTGCCCTACACCCAGATTAACTGAATTAACCATCCCCTGAGCAAGGGAATCAACATTTTTCAGCGCTCCCGGAAGAATAAACACGGGATTGGAGCTACCCATTTCCGCAAATACCGGAATAGGTACCGAACGTTTATTAGCAGCGTCAAACAGCACTTTACCTCCCCGGAAAGAACCGGTAAACCCAATGGCTGTGATTTTCGGATGGGTTGCCATAGCCATTCCAACCTCGTGAGAAGTTCCCTGCAACAGGGAGAAAACTCCATCAGGCATTCCTGTCTTTTTAGCAGCAGCTATAATAGCTCCACCTACCATTTCCGAAGTACCTGGATGCAATGGGTGTGCCTTCACAACAATGGGACAGCCAGCCGCCAGGGCAGAAGCAGTATCTCCTCCCGCCACCGAAAAAGCCAATGGAAAATTACTTGCGCCAAAAATACCCGCAGGTCCGAGTGGAACTTGCATTTGTCGGACATCAGGCTTTGGAAGAGGTTCGCGATCAGGTATGGCAGTATCGATCCGTGCATCTACCCAGGAACCTTCCCGTACCACAGATGCAAATAGTTTCAGCTGATTGACGGTGCGCATTCTTTCTCCATTCAGACGCGCTTCTGGCAAGGCTGTTTCCTGATGACATCTACTGATAAGTGCATCTTCTAAAGCCAGCAATTCTTCCGCAATCATTTCAAGAAAACCAGCACGCTCGTCCCTGCTTTTAGATTTAAAAGCCTGAAAGGCATTAGCAGCCTTTGATACAGCCTGATCTACTTCTTCTTTTGTTGCCTCTGTGAAATTTATTTCAAGGACTTTCTCGGTAGCCGGATCTTTAGCCTGAAAGGTTGCTGTTCCTTTTGCCGATCGCTCAGATCCAATAAACTGTTGTCCTGTAAGATTCATATTTTGGTGCTTTTCTTATGCTACAAAATTGATTAAAGTGCCAATGTGGTCAATAGTGATCCTGATCTCATCCCCGTGATCCAGTGTGAATTCATTGGGAGGAACAATACCCGTTCCGCTCATGATCAAACAACCTGTCGGAAAAGAAGTTTCCCGATGTAAATAATCAACCAGGTCCGTGAGTTTTCGTTTGATCTGGCTGATCTCCACCTCCCCTTCAAATACCGTTTTTCCACGAATGATCTCCAAAGTAATTTTTGAATCATTGGGAATTGGCTCCTTAGTGAGCCATATACAAGGGCCTACAGATGCCGAGTTATCATAGCTTTTCGCCTGCGGAAGATACAATGGATTTTCCCCTTCAATATCCCTTGAGCTCATGTCGTTACCGGCCGTGTAACCGATGATTTTTCCTGAGGAATTCACCACAAGTGTAAGCTCAGGTTCAGGCACATTCCAGTTGGAGTCTTTTCGGATATTTACTTTCTGACCGGAACCGACCACCCGATAATAGGGAGCTTTCATGAACAGTTCAGGCCGCTCTGCATTGTAAACCCGGTCATAAAAGTCACCTCCACCAGAATCTTTAGCTTCTTCCATCCGTGCTTCCCGGCTTTTGAAATAGGTCACGCCGGAAGCCCAGACCTCCTGTGTGCCAATTGGGGGCAGCAACTCCCGCCCAATTAAATCCATTCCGTAAGGAACCGGTTTGATCTTTTTGATCAGATCCTGAAGAGCGTCATATATATTTTCTTGATTCATAAAGGCATCCCAATCCTCATGGGTGGCATAAAAGTCATCGCCATTCTCGATCAGGATACAACTTTTTGTTTTGTATAGCTTCATGTTTAATTTAATCTTAATCTAAAATAGGAAACTGAGTATAGTAAGCAGAACCATTGCCGAAAAGCCTAAAACTCCCGAACCCAGGCTTTGTAGCCGGTATCCCTGACTCACATTCATATTGCTCATTTGCGTCACCACCCAGAAAAAACTGTCATTGGCATGTGAAACAACTGCTGATCCGGCACCTATTGAAACTACAACTATCGCCTTGTCTATTTCCGCTTCCATCCCAATGACCGGAATTAACGGAGCAATGATAGCTGCCGTAGTAGTCAATGAAACGGTAGATGAACCCTGAGCAGACTTGATGCATGCAGCCACAATAAAAGGCAGCCAGATGCCAATTCTATATTTCTCGGCAAATCCGCCGAGGATTTCGCCAATATCCGAAGTTTGTAAAACACTTCCAAAAGCTCCTCCTGCACCAGTGATCAGGATAATCACTGCCGCTGACCGAAGGGCCTTTCCCACCCAACCATCGTTGCTAAGCATTTCCCTGGAAAGTTTCTTAGGCAAAGTAAAAGACAGGATCACCCCAACGAATAAGGCTACTACCGGATCTCCAAAAAACAGGATCACATTCACTACACCTGAGTCACCAAAAGGCTCTGTGGGATAATCAGCAATGGACCCTAAGACGATCAAAATGATCGGGACCAGTATAGGAAGAAAAGATTTAAAAGACGGTGGGGCACTTTGGATCTTTTCTTCTACCATCTCTTTTGAAAGATCCGGTTCCGGGTCGATCCAAACCTTTCCGGCAATTTTTTTGGCAAAAAGGATCGCAATGAAAAGGCTTCCAAGGCTTGCAACCAACCCCACCAGGATCACCAATCCGAGATCTGCTCCTATGATCCCTGCTGCCGTGATCGGTCCGGGAGTTGGGGGAACCATCGTGTGGGTAGCCATCAGCCCCAATGACAGGGCAATAGCTGTACCTGCCAGTGAAACTCCTGCTTCTTTGGAAATGGCTTTATTGAGTGATGAAAGGATAACAAAGCCACTATCAGCAAAAACCGGAACAGAGACAATATAACCAATAATGGCCATAGCTGTATGAACCCTTTTCTTACCGATGATTTTCAACACTTTGCTGGCAAGTGCATATGCTCCTCCGGATTCTTCCAGAAATGCACCAATGATAATCCCTGCTATGATGATAATCCCAATCTTACCTATGGTGTCTCCAAAGCCAGTATTGATAGTCGATATGATATCCTTCGCTGGCATTCCGGAAAGGAAGCCAAAAAAGAAACAGGCTAAAATCAATGCCAGAAACGGGTGAAGGGAAAACCTGACACTCGAAACAACGATGAGCAGGATGCTTAAAAGAATGAGAAAAATGGTCAGCATAGCTTCAGGTTAATGGGGTTCACGGGTCACCTCAGAACCGGATCCACCTTTCAGAAAATCAAAATCACATCCAAGATGGGACTGTTCTACATGGTCAAGATAAATTTTTGTATACCCTCTGTCAGCAACCGGGGCAGGTTTTTTCCAGGCCTTTCTGCGCTTGTCAAGCTCCGCTTCAGAAACCAGTAATTCGAGCCGCCTGTTCTTTACATCCAGTTCGATCATGTCGCCATTCTGAACCAAAGCGAGGTTGCCACCAACAGCTGATTCCGGTGAAACATGTAATACAACCGTTCCATAAGCTGTGCCACTCATGCGTCCATCGGAAATACGTACCATATCCCGGACACCCTGCCTGATCAGCTTTTCCGGAAGATCCATATTTCCGACCTCCGGCATCCCCGGATAGCCAACCGGCCCTACTCCCTTCAATACCATCACACAATCCTTGTCAATATCCAGATCGGGATCATCAATCCGGGCATGATAGTCTTCGATGGTTTCAAAAACCACAGCTCTCCCCTTATGCTGCATCAGCTCCGCTGTGGCGGCTGAGGGCTTGATCATGGCGCCATCCACACACAGATTCCCTTTCAACACCACAATCCCGGCATGCTCTTTAACAGGCTGATCAAATTTGGCGATGACCTCCCGGTTATAACAAGGACTGTCTCTAGCATTATCCTGGTGTGTCTTTCCGTTGACCGTAAGTGTTTCACTATGGATTTCATTTTTCAACTCATCCAAAACCACGGGTAACCCCCCGGCATAGTAAAAATCCTCCATCAGGAATTTACCGGAAGGCATCAGGTTTACCAGCAAAGGTATATCGCTTCCCAATCGATCAAAATCTTCGATATCCAGTTCCACTCCTATTCTTCCGGCAATAGCCAGCAGGTGGATGGGCATGTTTGTAGAGCCACCTACAGCGGAATTTACTTTGATGGCATTCTCAAAAGCTTTTCGTGTCAGGATCTTCGAGAGTTTCAGGTCCTCCTTGACCATCTCCACGATCCGATTACCGGAAAGATGCGCCATGACTTTTTTTCTGGAATCTACAGCCGGAATGGACGAAGCTCCCGGGAGTGTCAGTCCCAGGGTTTCCACCATCACGGCCATTGTAGAAGCAGTACCCATGGTCATACAATGCCCGGCGCTTCTGGACATACAGCTTTCCGCTTCATAAAGGTCTTCTTTAGAAATGGAACCATCTTTCATGCCCTCTGACAGTTGCCAGGTGAGTGTTCCGGAACCCACATCCTTGCCCCGCCATTTGCCGCTAAGCATCGGACCTCCGGGAACAACAATGGTAGGCAGATCCACACTGGCTGCTCCCATAATGGTTGAGGGTGTGGTTTTATCACATCCGGTCAAAAGCACAATCCCATCAAGAGGATTTGCTCTGATAGATTCCTCCACGTCCATGCTGACCAAATTCCTCCAAAGCATGGTGGTTGGTTTCATGATGGTCTCTCCCAAAGACATAACGGGAAATTCCAGAGGAAAGCCTCCAGCCTCATAAATACCTCTTTTTACGATTTCAGCAAAATCCCTCAGATGCGCATTGCAGGGTGTCAGGTCAGACCATGTATTGCAAATACCAATGACCGGCTTTTTAAACATGTGGTCCGGATGGCCCTGGTTTCGCAACCAGCTGCGATGAACAAAACCCATCTTGTCATCGCCCCCAAACCATCCGGAGCTCCGTAATTTATTTTTCTTTTCCCGACTCAACTTATCGAACGTTCAATTCAACTTGCTGGAAATCAGCCGCGCCAAGTTCAAGACTTCTCTCAGTTGGCAAGGAACCTCCTACGGATATTTTAAAAGCGCCCTTTTCTAAAATTCGGCTTCCTTCATCATCAATTAGTTCCAGCATTGCGGGAGTAATTGTGAAAGCCACCTGTTTAGACTCATTTGGCTCAAGCTTGATGCGCTTCATCCCTTTCAGATCAAAAAGAGGTGCGCGCACACTTGACTCCACATCTGTCAAATACAGCTGGACAACTTCTTCTCCGGCCACATCACCTTTATTCGTTACAGTCACCGAAACTTCGGTCGACTCGTTTTTCCTGATCTTGCTTTTAGAAAGTGAAAGATCACTGTACTCAAACGTTGCATAGCTAAGCCCAAACCCAAACGGATACAATGGAGTTTCTGTCATATATTTATAAGTTCGGCCTTCCATGGAGTAGTCTTCATATGGAGGTAACTGATCCAGGGATTTTGGAAAAGTGACCGGTAGCCTGCCAGAGGGGGCTGCATTTCCAAATAAAATGTCAGCCACTGCAGTTCCACCTTCTTCTCCGGGGTACCAAACCAGTAGAACGGCATCTGCAAGCTCATGTACTTCAGCAAGGTTCATTGGGCTGCCTCCTGTCACAATTGCAATGACAGGATTTTCATTTCCATCTTTAAGCTTCTTCAGGTAGTCTATCTGGTTCTGAGGAATATTATAGTCTAACCGATCACCGAAATGTGGGGATGCAATCGATGCCCCTTCTTCTCCCTCGATGTTTCCATGAATACCCATCACATAGAACGTGGCATCTGAAGTTCTCGCTCCGCCGGACGCCCAATCAATCGGATTGACATTTTTACGATCCAGAAGCGTACCCTGACGGTAGTAAACCTGACTACCCGGTTCGGCAGCAGCTGCGATCCCTTCCAGTATGGTGACCATATCCGGGTTAATTCCATAATAATTACCTATCAAAGGCTCGATACTTGAAGCATTCGGGCCGGTGACATAGTATTTGGCCAAATCATTTCTTAGAGGCAGCACCCCATCATTCTTCAATAGCACTATGGATTTCAATGCCGCTTCTTTGGCAAGCATTCTATTTTCAGCACTATTGATATCTTCCTCTCCAAGACTGGAATACGGGTTATCCTCAGCAGGGTCAAACATTCCCAGGTCAAAACGGGTCTCAAGAAGTTTTGCAAGCTTTTCATCAATCGTTTTTTCCTCAATAAGCCCTTGCTCTACCGCCTCTACAAGCGCCCGATATTCTGAACCACAATCCAGGTTTACCCCACTTTTCACGGCCAAGGCTGCTGCTTCCTCTACCGTCTCCACAGTACCGTGACCATAGTCCGCATAAAAATCAGAAACGGCACCACAATCGCTCACTACATGTCCGTCAAAACCCCACTTACCTCTCAGAACTTCATCCAGCAAATAGTTATGGGCGCAGCACGGTTCACCATTGGTACGATTGTAAGCACACATCACTGCTTCCACATCGGCTTCTACCAAAGCCTTAAAAGCCGGAAGGTAGGTTTCGAACATATCTTTCCTGGAACTCGTGGCGTTAAATTCATGCCGCACACGCTCCGGACCACTGTGTACAGCAAAGTGCTTGGCACAGGCTGCTGTTTTAAGATATTTGGGGTGATCACCCTGAAGTCCTTCTACAAAAGCAACCCCTATTAATGAAGTCAGGAACGGATCCTCTCCATAAGTCTCCTGTCCTCTGCCCCAGCGTGGATCGCGGAAGATGTTGATATTGGGTGTCCAAAAAGTAAGTCCGTTATAACGATTGTAATATCCTTTTTCTTTGGTGATATTATACTGTGCCCTTGCCTCATCAGAAATAGTAGTTGCTACGTCTTTAACCAGCTCCGGATCAAAGGTGGCTCCCAGGGCAATGGCCTGAGGAAAAACCGTGGCTACTCCTGCACGACCTACCCCATGCAAAGCTTCATTCCACCAGTCATACGGTGGTATATTCAACCGTTCGATAGCCGGACTGGAGTTCATCATTAGTTGAGTTTTCTCCTCCAGGGTGAGACGACTCACCAGGTCCTTAGCCCGCTCACTGACCGGCCTGGAAGGGTCAAGATAAACTTCATTTTGAGCTTGAGTAAAGACAGCTATAAAAAACAGAAATGAAAAAAACAGAAGACGCATAAGGATTTGCATTATGTTAATAATTTAGTCAAAAAAAACCCAACCCTTCAATACCAGCATTCAAAATCAAGAGTAAAATGATATATTTTCATAGCCACTCTCTCTTTCGGGAAGGCAAAATATCATATATTTATGACTTAAACAATCGGTTGCGTTATGAATGCAGCCTCTATTTAATAATACACTAAAAAACGGTCACTGTGAGAACCTCCAAATATCTCTTAACCATACTTTTATTTAACCTTGTCATTTTCGCGAAAGCAGAAACAGGCTATGACCTGTGGTTACGTTATCAACTGATAGAAGATGAGCAGGTATTACAGGATTACAAAAGCCAGTTGAAGTCATTATCCATAGTTGGCAGATCTGCTACTATTGATGTCATCCGGGAGGAACTTGGTAAAGGACTCTCCGGCCTTCTGGGAGCTGGACTTCCGAAGGCTTCAGGAGAAACTGCAGCTTTGGTTGTGGCAAAAGTCAACGATCTGCCAGCGTCCATTGGCCTTTCTGACAAAGACTTAACAGATGAAGGTTTTCTCATAAAAAAAATCAAAAACCAGCTCGTCATCACAGCAAAAACAGATGTTGGCCTGCTTTACGGTGTATTCCGCTTCCTAAGACAACTTCAAACCAATCAGTCCCTCTCTGAGATGGATGTGGTAGAAAACCCGAAAGTGGACATTCGTATCCTCAATCACTGGGACAACCTGGACCGTACCTCTGAGCGGGGTTATGCCGGTTTTTCGCTGTGGGACTGGCACCGACTGCCAAAGTACATTGATCCCCGATATGAGGATTATGCAAGAGCAAATGCTTCTATTGGCATTAATGGGACTGTCCTGACCAATGTGAATGCAAACGCTCTGGTGCTCACGCCCAGATACCTGGAAAAGGTAAAGGCATTGGCCCGGGTTTTTCGTCCGTACGGAATTAAGGTATATCTCACCGCTCGATTCAGCGCTCCAATAGAGATCGGAGGATTGGAAACGGCTGACCCGCTTGACCCAAAAGTCATCGACTGGTGGAAAAACAAAGCCAGGGAGATCTATGACTCTATCCCTGACTTTGGAGGTTTTTTAGTAAAAGCAAACTCCGAAGGCCAGCCCGGACCACAAGATTATAACAGGACCCATGCTGAAGGAGCAAACATGCTGGCCAATGCTGTAGAGCCCTTTGGCGGTGTGGTCATGTGGCGGGCGTTTGTTTACAGCAGCGAAGAGCCTGAAGACCGGGCTAAACAAGCTTATAATGAATTTAAACCCCTGGATGGATCTTTCAGGGATAATGTATTGATCCAGGTGAAAAACGGACCGATCGATTTTCAGCCAAGGGAGCCCTTCCATCCCATGTTTGGCGCTATGCCTGAGACACCCTTGATGATGGAGTTTCAGATCACCCAGGAATACCTCGGTCAGGCCACACAGCTGGTCTACCTGGCCCCAATGTGGAAAGAAGTCCTGAACTCAGACACTTATGCAAAAGGAAAAGGATCAACAGTAGCCAGAGTGGTGGATGGATCCCTTCATGATTACCCGGTTTCGGGCATTGCCGGGGTAGCCAATACCGGCACAGATCTCAACTGGACAGGACACCTGATGGCCCAATCCAACTGGTATGCTTTTGGGCGATTGGTCTGGAACCCGGAGCTAACCTCTGAAGCCATCGCTGATGAATGGGTAAGGATGACCTTCACCAATCTGTCCGAACCATTAAAAACCATCAAAGAGATCATGATGGACTCCTGGGAAGCATCCGTTAGCTATATGACACCTCTGGGCCTTCATCACCTGATGGGCACGGGACACCATTACGGCCCGGCTCCCTGGGTGGATGATCTCGGTCGTGCGGACTGGACACCGGTTTACTACCATCGGGCGGATAGTATAGGTATCGGGTTTGATCGAACGGAAACCGGAAGCGATGCGGTCTCACAGTACTTCCCGGAAGTAGAAGAAATGTTCAGATCTCCGAAAAAATGTCCCGAGAAGTTTTTGTTGTGGTTTCATCACGTTCCCTGGGAATATGAAATGGAATCCGGCAGAAGCCTCTGGAACGAGCTGGCTTACAAATACCAGGAAGGTGTAAATGAAGTACGGGAGATGCAAACCCGATGGAGCAGTCTTGAAAATGTCATCGATGAAGAACGCTTCAATCATGTAAGCATGCTCCTGGAGATCCAGGAAGATGAAGCCATCTGGTGGAAAGATGCATCGCTTCTGTATTTCCAGACGTTCTCAGATAGACCATTCCCGGAAACCATCGAACAGCCTAAAAAGACCTTGAAGTATTATCAATCACTGTTTTTCCCATATGCTCCGGGGATCAGGCCGAGGTGGTGATTTGTTCCAATGTTATTTAAGGAACAGAGGAACGGTCAGACGGCTTTTTCATCTTTACTCCTTCAAAAAGTTTCCTATTCCGCGTTGTTCTCCTGAATGATCCGTTCCCCAACAGTTTTTCAAGTTCTCGACTGTTGAGTGCGAATGAAGTAACTATCAGAGGTTCACTTGATTTAAAATACAGTTTGGAATATGACAAATGCGCTGTAGGAGTTCTCGTACCAATTCTACGACCCGAAAAGATTACTGCCTGCAAGTCGTTGACCTGAAATGATTTAGTTTTTCCATTCCTAAAAACATTAATCGTTCGTGTTGATTCGTCATATTCAATAGTTCGACCTAGCTCTACTTTCAGAAATTCGATCAAAATCCAGATTTCATAAACGTTCCAGATGAAAAATACTCCCGCTACAAAAGCTAAGGAATAACCACCCAAGTCAAAGGTGTAATCACGCTCAGCATTCAAGCCTTGGTTGGCAAGCCATAACCAGAATAATGTAAGACAGATATCAAAGAGTAATAGAAGTGTCCATCCGAAATAATCGGGAGTAAAGTTTTTATTTGTCATCAGTTGATTTGGTCGTTATAACCAAGACTCCACGTTCCCCTGCTTTTCCAAAAATTCGAATAGCCGGATCTTTCTTTAATAGCTCGATTTCCTTGATGCTATCTTTCGTAAGGTCGATCTCTTCGAGATTTATGTCCTTCGTTTTGACATATTCAACGCCATCTACCACTAGAATTGGTCTTTTTGAAATATGACTTTCTTGGGATAATTTAGTTATTTGATCAATCAGAAAATTCTTATCGTCCCCCGCCAATTGATATTTGTTAATTGAGCATGCTGAAATCAGTATTAGGATAAGCAGTATTGTGATTGTTTTCATTGATGAAGTCTCTAGTGCTGTCTGCTAATGCCCGGATAGAGCGAGTGGCCCTCCCGATTCTATGAAAATCTAAAGTAGCTAAATCTGCCGTGCGATGCAACTTGTATAATACCCCTTAACTGGCGCGAAAGTTAACTTCTTCAAACTTTGTATATATCTCATGCAAAAAGTTGATCCAGTTTTCTTTCCGCACGTTTCATCCTTCTCCTAATCAAAAACGTTCCCAAAAGCGGGTATACAGTCAGAAAGAAGAAGAGGGTGAAGTAAGAGTCAAATTCCTTGTTTGTAATCGCATCTGATATGATCATGATCCCCACTAAATACAACAAGAAAATCCAGAGAAATGAAAAATTATCAAGACCAAGCCTTATTTTGACATTGGTCGTTGAAGCTTTTAGTTCAAGTTTGCCTTTTAGCAACACGTTGAAACTACGTTTAAAAAAATGTCCTGGTTCTTCTAGTGAAAATTTCAGATTTCGTTTATCAATTTGACCAATCCAATCTTTGTGAGTTGTCGGAGTTGTTTGTAGGTTGTTAAGGCTGTCAAGCCAACTAGATTCCACTTCCTCAACCGCCCATTTTAATCGTGATAGTATTTTGTCAGGTTGTTCAGAAAGTTCGTATTCCAAAAAAGTCAGCGGTATCATATATCTACTGCTTAAGCTACAAAAACCAACCATTAATTGCAACTGTCAGTGACACAGGAGAGAATCGGTCTGACGGCTCTATTGCTACCAAAACACTATCTGTAACAGTTTAACTCCTGACCAATTAAAAAAGCTTTCAGGTTGTTACCAAAAGTGGGATCACCTTGTTATTGAACTCTCCACCACCTTCTTGAAATAGTTGTCGGGCCCATCGATGTAGGATCCGTTAAAAAGAACCATATCCTTTGCAAAAAGAATTCTCCCAAAAGTGTTTGCAACATAAGGTTGAGCAGTTATTCCAAACAAGTCTGCATCTCTGGATTCTATTGACCAGTCTGATTCCTGGGTTAATTCTTCATTTATAAAAACGTACATCTTACCAGGGGTGATAACCAGTTGAAAATTCTCTTCCTCAACATTGCTAATTGTTCCTTCCGTTTTTGATTTAGGACAGCAGTACCGATAAGTGAGGTTCCATGTTCCAATAAGCGTGTTGGCTGTTGAGGTACTATCCCACTCTGACATATGATGTTCAGACCAAAAATCAGGTAGTTCAGGTTTTACTGAATCTGACTCACCACATGAACCGAGAAAAATTACAATAATTATTACCGGAATAATTGTTAGATATTTCATGTTTAAGTGACTCATAATTCGACTAGTCTGTTGCAATATATTACTCAGAAATACTGTCAGATAGGTATTTAATCTGTAGGTTTAGTTGTCCGCTTCATCCCAAATAGATGTAACCGATGCTAAAGAAACATCTGCATGAGGCTGATCTACCGTCAGGGAGGTATATGGCCCATTCGGAAATACCAACTCCGTCATTACAAAAGCTCCATCATTGATGAATAGCTCAATGGATGATCGATCGATGTACAGTTCGACTTTATTTAGCTCAGTCAGAAAATTTTCATACTGATGAACGGCGCCAAAGTCCTGGTGAAAGTCTGTCTTTCCTGAATTGGCCCTGTCAAAATAAATCATTTCGGGATCGATTTGGATGATCACGTTCTCCCCGGCTTCATTTGAAAGTTGAATCCGGACCGTATCATTTTTTATGTTTTCAATTGTTACATGGCTCAGTTCATCCCGAAGCTGATAGACCCCATTGTTTCCCTGCGCTTCATATGGCTTTTTGTATTTATCCAGCTCAGCCACTGGTTTTGATTTCAGGATATAGCCGGTTTCGTTTTTTGCCAATTGAAGCTCCCGGGGCACAGTCATGGCGCTCCGCCATTCGTAGGTGGGCACAATGTTCGCATACTGCCAGTTGCTCATCCATCCAATGAACAGTCTGCGACCATCCTCTTCTGGGATATCTGACCAGGTCACTCCTGCGTAGTTGTCTGCCCCGTGATCGATCCACCTGATGGTTGAATCCAAAGCTGTAAACCTGCTGCCATCAAAATCCCCGATGAAATATTGTGTAGCTGAGCCCCCCTGAGGTCCGCCGGGATTAATGCTAACCAATAAAACCCACTTTTCATTGCCTTCCTGATCCCTTAAAGCAAACAAATCCGGACATTCCCAGACACCACCATGTGCGCCCAGATCTTTCCCAAATTCGCTTTCCTTCTTCCAGTTGATCAGGTCAGGTGAAGCGTAAAACTCAATGTGATCTTTAACAGCCAGGGTCATGACCCACTTTTCATAATCTTCATTCCAGGCAACCTTTGGATCTCTGAAATCAATGATCCCCGGATTATCTAAAACAGGGTTGTTTTCGTATTTAGTCCAGCTCCTCCCCTTATCCAGGCTGTAGGCAATACCCTGCGTCTGGTAATCATCTCGCCCCTCTTCGGCTCCTACCGGATCATGGTAGGTATAAATAGCGACCATGGCGGGATTGTCTACAGTTCCCAGTCCGCTGGTATTGGTCCAGTCGATCACCGCGCTTCCACTAAAGATATAGCCAAGACTGTCCGGGTAAAGTGCTATGGGCAGATGCTCCCAGTTAATCATATCCATTGAAACGGCATGTCCCCAGTGCATAGGTCCCCAGACGTTGCTATCCGGGTAATGCTGGTAAAACAAATGGTACTCCCCTTCATAGTATACCATGCCATTGGGGTCATTCATCCATTGAGCAGGTGGGGTAAAGTGGTATTGGGGACGGTATTGTTCGTTGAATGGGAGGCTGGTCGTATCCGGTTTTTGTTTCGGGACACATCCAGCTATTAGCAAAAGCGTAAAAATCAATAATGCAGTTTTCATTGAGAGATCAGGTTTGGACTTTTAAAGCTATTGATTTTTGGATACCTGAATAGGGAATTTAGTGTAAAGTAATTCCACGCAAATCCTATATTTGGCCCGTAAAAGAAAAATTGAAGAATGAAGGATCCGAAAAAATTGCTCTGGGGCTTTGACCTAGGCGGTACGAAAATTGAAGGTGCCGTGCTGGACAGAGATTACAATGTGCTGGTCAGAAAACGAGTCCCGACTGGTGTTGAAAATGGCTATGAATACGTACTCAACCAGGTAAGTACTCTGCTGGAAGAGTTGAGTGGAGAAGTGGGGGCCAACCCCAGTACTATAGGGATGGGAACTCCGGGCTCCATTGATCCACAAACCGGGCTGCTCAAAAACTGTAATGCACAATCCATCAATGGTCAGCCTTTTCTGGAAGACCTGAAAAGGAAATTGGGTATTGACATCAGGATGGCCAATGATGCCAACTGCTTTGCGCTTGCTGAGGCAGTTATGGGAGCTGTCCCTGATAGTTATCCCGATGCAAAGGTCGTTTTCGGCGTGATCATGGGCACGGGCGTAGGCGGAGGTATTGTGGTGAATGGAAAAGTGATCAACGGACGCCAGGGAATCGGTGGTGAATGGGGCCATACCTTTCTCCATGAGGAAGCTGGTAAATGTTACTGCGGTGATGTAGGGTGCACCGAGCGGCTGATAGCCGGACCCCACCTGGAGCGCTATTATGAGGAAATAACCGGCACTAAAAAGTCACTCAAAGAAATCTATCAACTGTACAAGGATGGCGCTGATGCGAATGCAACAAAGACGATCGATCGGTTGATCCATTATTTCGGACTGGGTCTATCCAATATCGTTAACGTTTTGGATCCAGACGTCATCGTGCTGGGTGGCGGTGTTTCCAACCTGGATGTGCTGTATAAGGAAGGAGTGGAATCAGTAAAAAAACACGTATTTAACACCACTTTTGATACGCCTATTATCAAACCCAGGCTGGGTGATAGTGCGGGTGTATTTGGGGCGGCTTTATTGTAAGCATAAGGTCACTACAGGAGGGTTAAGCGTTCTGTATTTCCTAGCTTTAGGGATATGTGGACATCAAGAATAAAGACCTGGCTACTGGTATTTCTTACTTCCTTTTGCCTTCTGGTAAAAGGACAGGCGCAAAGGCCAAACATCATTTTCATTATGGCAGATGATCTGGGTTATGGCGACCTGGGCTCTTATGGACAGGAAGTCATTCAAACGCCTAACCTGGATCAAATGGCTGCCGAAGGCCTCAGGTTTACCAACTGCTACGCCGGATCACCTGTCTGTGCGCCTTCCCGGAGTACATTAATGACCGGTCAGCATACCGGGCACACCACCATTCGTGGAAACTTCGGTAAAACAGGGGTGGTGGGACTCGGTGGTGGCGAAGGCAGGGTGCCTTTAAAAGATGAGGATATTACCGTGGCAGAAGTTTTGAAAAAAGCCGGATATGTTACCGGAATGTCCGGCAAATGGGGGCTGGGCGAACCCAATACGTCCGGCCATCCAAATGATCAGGGATTTGATGAGTTCTTTGGTTTTTTGAATCAACGAAGGGCACATCATTATTTTGTGGAATACCTCTGGCATAATCGGGAGAAAGTCTTCCTGGAAGAAAACAGGGATGGGAAGCAGGAGACCTATTCTCATGACCTGTTTACAGACTTTGCATTGGATTTTATCCGGCAAAACCAGGACACCTCTTTTTTCCTGTACCTCCCCTACACCATCCCGCACGATGCCTATGAAATACCAGACACCTCCCCCTACTCTGATAAAAACTGGACGGATGATGAGAAAACCTATGCAGCCATGATCACCCGGATGGATCGGGACATTGGCACCATCATGAAAACATTAAAGGAGCTCCAAATCGATGAAAACACCATCGTCTTTTTCTGCTCCGACAATGGAGCTGCACAGCGCTGGGAAGGACGATTTAATAGCTCAGGCTCCTTAAAGGGCAGAAAACGAGACCTCTATGAAGGCGGGATCAGGACACCGATGCTCGTCCGGTTTCCCGGAAAAATAAACCCGGGCCAGGTCAGTGACATCCCCTGGTATTTTCCGGATGTTTTACCGACGCTTGCCGGGTTAGCAGGTGCAGAACCTCCGCGAAACATTGATGGAGTAAGCGTACTCCCGGCTCTTTTCGAAAAGCAAATGAATATGAAAGACCGATTCTTCTACTGGGAGTTTCACGAGCTCGGATTCCAGCAAGCCGCACGGTGGAAGGACTGGAAGGCCGTAAGGCTGGAAAAGGGAAAAGAACTGGAATTATACAATCTGAAGATCGATCTCGGTGAAACTCAAAATATTGCTAAAACATATCCTGAAATTGTCGAAAAGATAGAAAGCTACATGGCAGAGGCTCGAACGCCGTCTATGGACTGGCCGGTAAAATAAAAGACCCGGTTGCCGAAACCAGGTCTTTTTAGAATATGAAAGTATGGGGTGCTGTAAAAGTCTGAATATCCGAAGAAGAAACCGTCCTGTATTGTCAGGTAGGTATAAAAAAGCCCCAAAACCGTCTGTCCGGGGGCTTTTGCGCATCTGTGTTTATAAGGTGTTATATAAGTTCAATGACCCACTCCTTGGTCCTTTTTAAAGTATCAGCATACCTTTTCAATCTGGTATCTTCCAGTGCGTTAGTATATGCCATGCTTGATTCCTCGCTTAAACAGGCAATGGATGAGTAGTCCAGCTTGTTGAACGAGCTATCAAAGGTTTCACATAGTTTTTGCAGGGCCAGTAAATCCTGCTTATCCTCCACAGTGATACCCCGCTCAGTGAGGTAAGCAACCAAAAAGTCGCTGATGGATTTCTTAATCAATTCGCAAGCCGCTATCACCACCAAATCTTCCTGTGGACGATTTAGCTCTGCCATCACCGCATCATATTCTTCCAGGGCTTTATCCAGTAATGTTTTTGTGGCCGTTATCATGTTTGTACGATTGAGATTATGCTCCCAAGGTATTTCGAAAACAGCTTTTCAGAAATGATCTATGACACCTCCTCTGGAAACTTATGTCATCTCTGAGGTGATAGCTGGGGAAGGTGGGTGTTTAGTAGATTCGTTCAACAGATTCATGATCGAGTTGCAAGGAAGTTGGAAAAATGCTCAGTTTGTACATGCGGCTAAACCATGTTATCCTAATTTTCAACTTGAATTGTTGGAAGCACTACCTCATCTTTCTTATAGAAGCCTCTGTGGTTTACTTCGTATTGAATTCCAAGTGAAATGTTCCCTGGTTTGTCAAATATATATGTGAGGTTAGCTTCAAATTCCTTATTCAGTTCCAGGCTATCAATGATAGTAAAATCTCCATTGAAGAACTCAATAAGCAAAGCATTAAAATCAAATTGCTTAACTGCTGCAAATTGCACTATCGATTCCAAAGTGTCTCCTACTTGATACTTTTTTTCAGGGGCTAGATGGTAGACTACAGGGTTCCCTTCAAATGTTTGGATGTTTCCATTTGCAGTTAGGGATGCTCTAAAAACTAAAGATCCACCTTCAATAAAAAAATAGTCTTTCAGTTTAAACTTCTTCGCAAGATATGGGAATCCAACTTCTTCATCATTCGATATTATCACTGTGTCATGGCTGTTATAATATTCGTAGATATCCCCCTGAGGAATGCCGTTGAAAAGCATAAATTCTGCTTTGTAGTTACCATCGGGAAAAAATTTTATGACGGACGTATGATTAGAATCAATATGTTCAATTGAATCTCCAGCTTCTATTTTATATCGGCTTGCATCAAAATCATTCCTACAACTAATAATCATTACAGAGAGCAATAAGAAGATACATTTGATTACTTGTGGTTTCATTTTGAAAAGAACTTATTGAGAATATTGTCCAGCTATCATCTGTAAGCTGGACTGGGGCGTGTAGACTTTATTAAACATCTATAAAAGTATCTTTTTCCACCAGCCTTTGCAAATAGCTCGTTAGCTTAAGGATGATGGTGTTTGTGCCTGTTGCGCAACTCAATTCCTCGAAACGGTCAAAATTTCCTATCTGATAACCTCGATTACAAGGTTTATAGATAGGTAACGCTTGACAATATTAGGAATTTACCAACTATTGAGGGGTTGTGCAACAGCTACGTCTGTTGACTTCCGTTCTAATTCGTTTTCTCAGTTCGAAAAATGCGAAACAAATGCGATTCCAGATAATCAGGTAACCCCATAAATTCGCCATGAATTCAGTTCTGCAGGGAGAGCAAGGTACATTTCCCAAGTGTTCCAGGTATATAAAAAAGCTTATTTTAGTTTTCATCCTTTTTTACCCTTCGGTTTAGAATTTCGTTAACTAGTGGCCAATTCCAATGATCTAAGTAGTAAAACTTCATGAATTTGTCTGTCTTAAATTTGGAGTTGATAAGGAGATGGTCATACCTGCGAAATAATTTCATCTCGTCGAAATTCATAGTGATTTTATGAGGGCCGAGTTTTTTAGTTATTCCCTGAGAGTCAATCAAGAACCCAGCCACCTCAATAATTTCACCATCCTCCCATTTTTCAACGAGCTCAGCGAAAGGTATTGCGAAATAATTGTCCCAGATGGCATCAGCGATCTGTTCGTAAAGTTGATGTTTCTTAGTTCTTCCGATTCCAAAGTGAGATTTCAGTGAAATGTTGAGACGGTCATTCTTGTCATTTCGTAGTTGAATTTTGAAGTTTGTTCCAATAGTGAACATGTCCAATTGAATCGGGGCTATTCCGTAGCGTATTTGGGTTGGTTGTTCTATGAGGTTGTCAAACAGTTGATTCTCCCAGTAAATCCTGAAAGGTTCAATGTGCAATTCTCTATTTCCAATTCTGAATACGTCCACTTGAGAGTTACTTATGCGCCATGAAGACTATGGATGCCAATGCCTGTGTGCCCCCACTGGATTAGTAGCAGCAAAATAGTGAATTCTGCCGAAGCTCACAACGGTTCAGAAAACCACTGCGTTCAGAAAGAAAAAAATTCCTGCGAGCTGAAGTGAGAAGAAAGCACTATCATTTCACAACAGCAGACCTGCCTACCGGTCAGGCAGGTTCACGGTCAAGTTGCTGGAACCAGCCAGTAAGCACCCCAAAGCTTCGGGAGGCACATAACCGATAGCACATTTCACATTCTTTACTTTCCTATTTCTTCCAGAATTCCTGCGAATAGACAGAAATCTTTAAGTTTCCTTTTCCTTCCTTCAAGTCTATTGAAACAGTGAATAACCTCAGTTCCATCCTGTTTAAAGGCGACCAAGTTGGTCATCGGATAGTTGTCAATGGTCTCGTATAAAAGCAAAAATTTGAAACGGTTGGTTCTGACTTGTAAATCGCCCTTCGCTAACAATTCAATATCATCTTCTTGCAATAGAATGCTTTGGAGCGCTCCGAAATTAGTTTCTTCGTTCTCTTTAGTCGAAAATTGAAAAAAGCTAAAAGCCGTTAATCCCGAGTACTGACGATCATAGGTTGTATCAATTGAAAAAACGCTAATTGTATCACCAAATACAAAGTCAATATCTGTTTCCCAGTTTGATGGAATTTTGACATTCATACCAAGTTCTGGGTGTTTGAACATTATTAGTTCAAAATCTCGACATTGCGTCAGGTTCTCTTCAAAAGAATTCACCTTACAGGAAACAAATAGAAACACTGTTAATGACAGGAGGGGAAGTTTAAGCATTGTGAGTATTGAATCTAACGATTGGGCTAAAAAACTGTGGCGGATTAAATACTCTTTTTTTTGGCAACTTAATAAAGGTAGTAAAAAGCAAGAATATTTCAATTACCCGCAAAACCGCCATTGTTTTTAGACTCGTGTTGTAGCCAGTTTTATTTTTCCTCCAGATACTTTATTCTGGATTTAATTATGCCAAAAGTTTGCAGAGCGCCTCTTTGAATCTGTTCTTCAGATCCATAATGATCTATATATTTTTGATAAGTTTCTTGTGCAAGCTCCAGTGCTCGATCCGGTTGTTGAGAGTGAATTAAGGCATCTATTTGAACATAGGATCGAATTTTATCGTTTACCGCTAATTGTTCCCATGATTTATGCATTTCAAAATATCGTTTTGCATGATTTTGATAAGTGTTCCATATGTCATCCATTATTAACTTATGATCCAGTTTCATAAAATTATAGCCAAAACCCGGTTGGAGATCTCTGTTCATACCTTCAAAAGCACTTCTATCATCAGGAAGGTAACCACCACCAATTACAGCAATATTAGGAAAGTTGTCCATCCACCATTTCTTATATTTAGATGAAAAAACGTTGAATAGAACTTCAAAGTCAACTATTAATCCATTAGTGTTGTTCTTGGAACCTCGAAAACCAATTTCCTGTACGAATCCGCTCTTAAGTTTCTTTTTAAACTTGATTTGTGATTCATAAAATGTGAAACCTTCTCGTTCAAGTTGCTCTTTCAGAAAGTCTTTGATTGCTTTGACTAATATTTCTTTTGGTGCCATTCTTTGACAATTTTCTTTTGATCTATAGCAGTTTCGCCAATTGGCTACAACAACCGTCCATATGCAACACCTGTTGCACATAGCCGACATACATCATTCCAAATCTAATGGATTTTTAGTTTGACTGAAACCATTAATAGCCATATTAGTGTGGACCTACCCCCGTTCGAGCGCGGGTTCGTATTTATCCCATCCATACTCCCCAAGCTTGTGATATTCTTGCCTGTGAGTGACAGGCGGGGTAAAGATGGGCAGGATCACCGGGGAAAGGAGTTACCGGTTCGGGCTCTGCTGTCACACAAAGTCAAATCGCTTTTTATTTTTTCATGTTAGTGTTTGTGAGTCGTATTTTCAGTTAAGCAGTTGGAATGTTTAAGTTGCCGCCTACAGCTCTCAGTACTTTAAGAATAGTGTCAAATTGAGGTTTTGAACCGCGCGATAGAGCTTTATACAAACTTGGTCTACTCAATCCAGTTTCCTCAGCAATTTTTGACATTCCTCTTGCTTTAGCCACATGTCCAAGAGCAGTTTTGATATCCTCTGCATCCCCTTCTTCAAGTACCGTGTTCAAATACTCCACAATCATTGCATCATCTTCCAGATATTCCGCAATGTCAAATTTTGTTATCTCTTTAGTTGCCATCTTCAAGTTTGTCTTTATAGTTCGACCATAAATCTTTGGCTTTCTCTATGTCCTTCTGTTGGGACGATTTAGTTCCACCGTTCAGGAGAAGCACAATTCTACCATCGTATTCTTTCAAATAGACTCGGTATCCTTTTGCATAGTGAATTCGCAGTTCACTAATTCCCTGTCCAACAGGTTCACAATCTCCAAAATTCCCCTGCTCTTCAATTCGTTGGATTCTGAATAGAATTTTGGCTTTGGCTCGTTGGTCTTTCAGCTTAACCACTTGTCAAATACGACAAATGTATTCACTTGGATACAGTTATCCAACTAAAGTTGAATCGTAACTTTCGAAAGTCTCTTTTATACCTTGATTAATTCCTCCGTCAATTCCTTCCAAAACGTACCATGATGTTTACTGAACCAGGACTTAAGTCCAAACTTGATATGATAAACGTTCCAATAGTCACTATGGTCAATATATTTCAGATATGGTTCGAACGCGTTTGTCCCAAAGGGACTGACTCCTTCGGAGTAACCAGTTCGTATTTATCTCATCCATACTCCCCTAACCTGTGATATTCCGGCTTGTGAGTCACCAGTTTCCAGTGCCAAAGGCATGCCTATGGTAAAAGCACTCCGAAGCTTTGGGAAGCATGTGTCCGATCAGTATCCATGTTAGACTCAGGCTTTGATTTCTGTTGGGCCAGGTTTCAAATCTATGGTCAAATGCTGGTGAATCTTTGGTACTAGCGGTTTTAATGTTGTATAGGCATTGTCTTCGGCATTGAAGACAAACACAGCAATAGGATATTTGGCAAAATTCTGTTGGTATTGGAGGTTACGGTCAAAAGTCAGCAAAACCTCAAAACCTTCATTTAACATCAATTTGAGTAATTCACCGTTCTTTTTACTGTTCCAGCCCATGTCAGTTACAGTGAAAATTTCATATTCA
Source organism: Marinoscillum sp. HNIBRBA16962 (assembly GCF_057801515.1). NCBI lineage: Bacteria > Pseudomonadati > Bacteroidota > Cytophagia > Cytophagales > Reichenbachiellaceae > Marinoscillum > Marinoscillum sp. HNIBRBA16962. Next base: position 4,012,070 of record NZ_CM173603.1, read on the forward strand.
GGAAAGTCTGTTTTGAGGCGTTTAGGTAGGTTTTCGTCAATTAACAGTTTCATAAATTTTGTCCAGCTGTGCAGAGTTCACAATTTTGTTAGCAATCTCAAGTACTCCAATTGCTTGTTCCTTGGTTACACTTGGAAAATCCTCCAGGAATTCCTCTATGGTGATCCCCTTCTCCAAATGCCAAAAAAGTGTCTGCACCGGCACACGAGTTCCGGTAAAAACCGGTTGACCGTTCTGGATGTCTGGATCCACTGTTATATGTCCTCCGATGTTGCTCATTACACAAAGATACGTAAATAGTTGCTTTAATGATATGCATTTGAGAAGGTTGAAATCGAAAAATTTACCAGTTCGAACGCATTTGTCCCAAAGGGACTCCTTCGGAGTAACCTGTTCGTATTTATCCCATCCATACTCCCCCACCTTGTGATATTCTTGCCCGTGAGTCACTGGCTGGGAAAGTTAGGCAGGATCACCGGGAAAGGGTAACCGGTTCGGGCTCTGCTGTCACACAAAGTCAAATCGCTTTTTATTTTTTCCAATTAAGCGATGCAATAAGGTTGGAAATAGTCTTGCAATAAGATCTAGCCCAAACATCATTCTGCCTACAATAATTCTATATTTCCCTTTTCTAATCTGCTTGACTATCCTCTTTGCAGTCTTGTCAATCGGGGATCCGGTTTTCGCTAAAAACCTTACTTCATTTTCTCTCTTTTTATCGTCAATATGCCCGCCATTTTTTACAAGTCCCGTGTCAAGTGGTGGCGGCACCACAAAACAAACTTTCACATTTGTATCTGCAAGTTCGGTTTTCAATGAGTTAGTAAAACCCAACACGGCACTTTTAGATGATCCGTAAGCCGTTTTGCCGGGAAACCCCATAAAAGCAAAGTCGCTGATAATGTTTACCAACCGACTGTCACTTTGTTTTTTCAGGTCGGGTAGAAAATGGCGGGTGCAGTATATAACTCCCCAAAAGTTGACGTCAAAAAGATGCCTGTAATCCGATAGATCAATCTGTTCAAAATTTTGGCTGATAGAAACTGCCGCATTATTTACTAAAATATCAACGTGCTCATGATTGCTTACTATTTCTAATCTTGCCGCAACGATATTATCTTCATTGGAAATGTCCGCTCGATGAATGGTAATTATCTGTCTGTTGGTTTCAAGCTCTTTCTTTACTTTTTCAAGCCCCTCAAAATCTACGTCAATAAGCGCTAAGCGGCATCCTTGTCTGTGAAATTCAGCAGCCAGTGCTTTGCCGAGCCCGCTGGCTGCACCTGTTATTACTGCTGTTTTGTTTTCCAGGTCTATCATTCATTTGCGGATTGGCTCATGAGCGTCAACGTCTATGTATGGTGAGTGCGCTCACAATTTCCAATAGCTCGAAAGAATCGAGTTGCAGTGAAAGTTGAAAGTAGCTCGAAAGCGCATTCACTATACATTTTGTGTGTGCCCAGCATGGGCATCTGGTATCTAAAGATACCAAATTATTCCAGAGGGTGCGGCAGAAGGCCAAGTCCCTTATGTGCGGGAGTCGTGTCCCGAAGCATTAGCAAGTCGCAAGCTCGTTTGTCGTGAGACATGGAGTGAAGGAAGCGAGACTGCAAACCCTGGTTCCAACGAACAGGACCGGGTCGCCGGGCGACTGGATACAGAGGCATGTCAAGTCGGATGAGGTAACACATCATACTGACGTCCAAAGGGTGGGAAACCATCAGGAACTTGGCATGTAGATCCAGTGGATATTGGGGGAAGGAATATGTCCTTACCTGGGGAGGTCTCGGACTGTACGAGCTACAGACTGAGAAGTCAGCAGAGGTCATAGTACTCATCAGCCACGAGCCATCAGAGACAGATGGAGGACTCACAAGTTGAGGAAGGGCCGAACATTGAATTGTGTCCAAATTCGGGTAGGAATCCGCCGACTGGCAGATAGCCTATCCTTAGGCAGACAAGGAAGTAAGTTTTATGATAGCAGAAGTACTTAAGCGAAAGAACCTCTACAAAGCTAGCCGGCAGGTGTTGCGGAATAAGGGTTCGGCAGGGATAGATGGGATGTCAGTTGCGGAGCTTCCAACGTATCTGGAAGTCAACCGGGACAGTATCATGACCTCTGTTCTTAACCACACTTATGTACCTGCTGCTATACTTGGTGTAGAGATACCCAAAGGTAATGGAAAGACCCGATTACTGGGGATTCCAACCGTAACGGACCGATGGCTACAGCAGGCGGTAAGCCAAATACTTGCCCCAAAATTCGAATTGAATTTTGAAGACCATAGCTATGGCTTCCGGCCTGAGAAGAATACCCAACAGGCAGTGTCACAGGCACTGAAGTACATCAATGATGGCTATCAGGATATTGTGGATATAGACCTGAAAGGATTCTTTGATGAAGTAGACCACATGGTGTTGTTACAACTGATCCACAAGAAGGTAAAATGCCCGACGACCCTGCGGTTGATCCGAAAGTGGCTGAGAGCGCCCATTTCAATTAATGGAAGGCTCCACAAACGTCGGAAAGGTATGCCGCAAGGTTCACCGATCAGTCCGATATTATCCAACATCCTGCTGGATGAATTGGATAAATATCTGGTCGAAAGAGAATTGCGGTATGTCCGCTATGCAGATGATTTCAGCATCTATGCTGGATCAAAAGCAGAAGCCAGGAAGATTGGTAATGCCATCTACATTTTCCTTCGGGATAAGTTGAGGCTGCCGATCAACAGGGAGAAAAGCGGGATACGCAGACCGGTGAACTTCGAGTTGCTGGGACATGGATTTGTTCCGGTATACACGAAGGGATCGAGGGGACAATACCAACTTGTAGTAAAGAAGAGTGCATGGCAATCCTTCAAGCGCAAGCTCAAGGATCTGACCAGAAAGACCAAACCAATGAGTTTCGATGAGCGGTTACAGAAGCTGGCCGAAGTGTGGAGAGGTTGGGTGAACAATTTTCGCTTGACGAACATTCATGCCAAGCTCAAAGCACTGGATGAGTGGCTAAGGAACCGCCTTCGGTATTGTATCTGGCATGACTGGAAGAAACCTGAGCGGAAACGTAAGAACCTGATCCGTCTGGGACTGGGTAAAGACAGAGCATATGCCTATAGTCGTACTCGCATGGGAGGCTGGGCGGTAGCCCAAAGCCCTATTCTTGGCACGACTATTACCTTACCCCGACTCAGACGCAAAGGGTACGAATCGATGCTTTCCTATTACCATAAGATGCAACCCGAAATTCAGTGAACCGCCGTATACGAGACCCGTACGTACGGTGGTGTGAGAGGCGCACCGTGAGCTTATGGCTCACGGCCGTCTACTCGATTATGATCTTTTATTCGTTTTTCAAGGCTATAACCTCTTTTTTCAGTTGTTCAATTAAATCCGCCTGAGCTTCAAGCTGTTCTTGTTGAGCTTGATTTTGCTTGTTCTGTTCTATAAGGTAAAGAGTTAGTTCCTCTATCTTCTGAAGTAGTTTGGCATCCATTTCACCTAAGTTGATTCCGTTCTGAGCTACTTCTTTCTCACTTGGGATTTCGGGGAGATGACCTTTGTCGACTATATGTTTTTCCACTTCTTCAAGAGTTCGAAGTTCGTAGTTTTCATAGAAAACAAAATCTGGCCAATTAGCTTCGACTTTAACCTCCTTGGATCTAATAGCTCCGTTAACAGAAAGTTTAAAGTTGGGATCTGGGTTTGTTGCTCCAATTCCAACATTACCATCATGATCAACAATCATTCTTTCTTCACTATTGGTTCCAAAAATCAAGCTTGAATTGCCCGTTGTTCCAATTGAGAACTTACCACTGGGTAAATCTGCAATCATGGCATTCCCGTCTAAGTAGAGACTTGTAGATAAATCTTCAATTTTTAATGTGGACTGATTAAGGTTAGGGTTCGGAAAGCTTCCAATCGTTGTACCTCTCTTCAAATGCAATCTGCCGTCTGATGAGCTTCCAGTTCCAATAACAACATTACCTAAAGGGTCGACAATCATCCTTTCTTTGCTGTTTGTTCCAAACACTAAATTGGAGCTTCCGGTAGTACCAATTGAGAACTTACCACTGGGTAAATCTGCAATCACGGCATTCCCATCTAAATAGAGACTCGTAGATAAATCTTCAATTTTTAATGTGGACTGATTAAGGTTTGGGTTCGGAAAACTTCCAATTGTTGTACCTCTCTTCAAATGCAATCTGCCGTCTGATGAGCTTCCAGTTCCAATAACAACATTACCTAAAGGGTCGACAATCATCCTTTCTTTGCTGTTTGTTCCAAACACTAAATTGGAGCTTCCGGTAGTACCAATTGAGAACTTACCACTGGGTAAATCTGCAATCACGGCATTCCCATCTAAATAGAGACTCGTAGATAAATCTTCAATTTTTAATGTGGACTGATTAAGGTTTGGGTTCGGAAAACTTCCAATTGTTGCATCTCGGTACAGATGTAATTTACTTTGAGGAGCACTGGTACCGATCCCTACATCCCCACTTATTTTGTAATCTCCATTAACATCATATTGAGCCATCGATATTGTTGGGAGAATTATTCCGAGTATTAGAGCTAACTTTTTCATTTTGTATATAGTTAATTATCATAACGCCTATGTATGGTGAGTGCGCTCATACTTTCCAAATCCTCCAAAGAATCGACTTTCTCTGAAATCTAAAAATAGCTCGTAAGCGCATTCACTATACATTTTGTTATGATCTTTTTATTCGTTTTTCAGGGCAGAGACCTCATTTTTCAGCTTGGAGTTCTCCATCTTCAGTTGTTCGATTTCGGTCGCCTGAGTTTTCATCTGCTTGTTCATATCTATCATGTAAAGCGTTAGTTCCTCAATCTTCATCAGAAGTTTTGCATCCATTTCTCCTAAGTTGATTCCGTTTTCGGTTACGTCGGTTTGACTCGGGATTTCCGGGAGGTGTCCGTTTTCGCCTATATGTTCCTCTACTTCTTCAAGAGTTCGGAGTTCATAGTTTTTCTCAAAAACAAAGTCTGGCCAATCACTTGTGTTTTCAACCTTGACTTCTGTTGCTCCAATAGTGCCATTCACTGCCAGTCTATAACCAAAGGTATCTTCTGTGCCAATACCTAAGTTGCCAAATCGATCTAACCACATCTTATTTTCTAATGGCTTATCATAGCGTTCTTTCGTGGCAAATGCCATAGTTCCGAAGCTTGATTCATTATTTGCATCATAGACACTAATGGCACCTAAAGTTGAGCCCGTTCCACTTGCAACATTCCCAAATTTGTTAAGAGAGAAATTAATTCTAGCTCCAAAACCGGTTTGGCGATCTCCGTCAGTGTTGGCCTGAATTCGAAGAACGTCATTGATTTGACCGTTTGGTAAGCTCCTTTTGAAAACATGAAGCTTATCTTGTGGCTGATCAGTCCCAACACCTAAATTCCCAAAACGATCTAACCACATTTTGTTCTCTAGAGGTTTATCATAGCGTTCTTTCGTGGCAAATGCCATAGTTCCGAAGCTTGATTCATTATTTGCATCATAGACACTAATGGCACCTAAAGTTGAGCCTGTTCCGCCCGCAACGTTCCCAAATTTATTGAGAGAGAAATTAATTCTGGCACCAAAGCCGGTTTGTCTATCTCCGTCGGTGTTTGCTTGGATTCGAAGAACGTCATTGATTTGGCCATTCGGTAAGCTCCTTTTGAAAATGTGGAGTTTGTCTTGTGGCTGTGAAGTTCCAATTCCAACATCAGTTCCAGTATCCGTCACTTGAGCGTTTAGAGACATTGAAAGGGTCAGAGCAAAAATCAATAGGAGTTTCTTTTTCATTATTATAGGATTTTAAAATGGGAGTGAATTGATCATAACAATTGTCTATACGCAACATCCGTTGCACATAGCCGACATACATCATTCCAAATCTAATGGATTTTTAGTTTGACTGAACCCATACTCCATAACTTCCAACTCTTACTACGTAGGCAATGACCCGTACCCCATAATCTTTAACTCTTACTCCATAGGCAATGACCCGTACCCCATAACCTTCAACTCTTACTCCATAGGCAATGACTCCAACTCCATAACCTTCAGCTAAGGCTCCATGACCATCAACTAGTACTCCATAGCTTTCAACCAGGACTCCATAACCATCAGCTGGGACCCCATAGCTTTCAACCAGGACTCCATAACCATCAGCTGGGACCCCATAGCCTTCGGCTAAGACTATATGAGTTTCAACAAGGGATCATAAGCTCCGTTCGAGCGCGTTTGTAATGCGCTCGTATTTATCCCATCCATACTCTCCCACCTAGTGATATTCCGGCTTGTGGTCACAGGCTGGGGGCAATTTCAATAAGGCATATGCCCGATGAGCGTTTTTTAGAGAGCGATTTTTTAGTATCTCTTCTGTCTCAGCGAGTTCGAATCCACCACCGTTAGAGTCCGTTCAACAGTTAATTTGAAGTTGGAAGTTAGTTGTTCCATGATCTTCGCAGTTTCTAGAGGTTCAGTTGGTTGTTGCCTGATAAAAATGACACCAGCGTTCGGTTTGAAACCGTGTTTGAAAATGAGTTCGCCGTAATCACTGTCGTATGTTATGATCGTTCGATCTTGATCAATCGCAATCTTCATGACCTCTTCATCTGAAGTTCCGGGATCGTCAACTCCAATTGAAGTGATATCAAAACCTTTAGATTTCAAATAGTTGACACTCGAAATCGGAACATTTTCGTTCGCTAGAAATTTCAAGGTTGACGTTCGTTATGCGTTCGAGTAAAGAAGTCCGTCTTTCATACACTCCTGGATGTATGAGAATACGGCTTGCAAAGATTCAGTAGTCAGGCGAGGGTAGTTCTCAAGAATCTGTTGTTCCGTCCAACCTTGAGCAAGAAGGCCAATAATGTGTTCAACAGAAATTCTGGTTCCCTTGACCGTTGGCTTGCCTAAAAGCACTTTGTTATCGGATATTACATGTTCTCGCCATTCCATATATCAAAGTTACGAAGAATTAGTAGGAAATGTTGATCTGGAGATCGTGCTCTCTAACGCCAAGCTAGCAGTTTGTGCTCACCCCGTTCGAGCGCGTTTGTAACGCGTTTGTATTTTTCTCATCCATACTCTCCCACTTTGTGATATTCCGGCCTGTGAGTCACAGTCCAGGGGAAAATAAGCGCTAAGCGGCAGCCTTGTCTGTGAAATTCAGCAGCCAGTGCCTCACCGAGCCCACTGGCTGCCCCTGTTATTACTGCTGTTTTGTTTTCCAGATCTATCATTTATTTGCGGATTGGCTTGTCTGTATGAGTCTGCACCACAGCACATTATGCATTTCTTGCACATAGCCGACATACATCATTCCAAATCTAATGGATTTTTAGTTTGACTGAAACCATTGATAGCCATATGGGTAGACCTGTTGGCTAGGTCACTGGTGCCTTCGTACGCAAGCGCCTCAAATCCTGAACAAATCAGCCCCTTTCCGGATACTCTGAGCAAGCAGTCAAACCAACCCGGCAAAGCCCATAAAAGCCATGCTCAGAATGCCTGCTACGATCAAGGCTGCAGGCATGCCTTTCATTGCCGGAGGTAATTCTGAAGCTTCCAGGTGTTCCCTTAAACTGGAGAAAATAAGGATGGCCACCGTAAAACCAATGGCATTGGCTATGGCAAAAACCACGCTTTCCATGAGGTTATAATCCTGCTGAATGACCAAAATAGCCACTCCTAAAATGGCACAGTTTGTAGTGATCAGCGGAAGGAAAACGCCAAGGGCCTGATACAACTCAGGACTTGCTTTCCTCAGGACAATCTCTACCACCTGAACCAGGAAAGCAATCACCAGGATGTAAGCCACGGTCTGTAGGTACGCAATATTCAGGGGTACAAGCAGATAGTGGTAGATGAGAAACGTCACCAGGGTAGCCACTGTCATTACAAACAGCACAGCTCCTCCCATTCCCACGGATGTGGATACACTTTTTGAAACACCCAGAAACGGACAGATCCCCAGGAAGCGAGCCAATACGATGTTATTGATGAATATGGCTGAGATAAAAATAATGAGGTAGTTTTCCATGATCAGGCAGTTTTTTGTTTTCGCCATTCGAAAAATGCAATCAGAAACCCCAGGACAATAAACGCTCCCGGTGCAAGAATAAACAGGATCATTCCGTCTGCTTCAACGAACTTAAACCCGAAGATGGAAAAGTTGCCCAGCAGCTCTCTCACACCGCCCAGCAGAACAAGGGCAAACGTAAACCCTACTCCCATTCCCAAACCATCAATGGTGGAGAACAGCAATGTGTGTTTTGAAGCAAAGGCTTCCGCACGGCCCAAAACGATGCAGTTTACCACTATCAGCGGGATGAAAAGGCCCAGCTCTTCATGAAGTGCCGGTGTATATCCCGCCATGACCAGGTCCACGACCGTCACAAATGAAGCGATGACCACAATAAAAGCCGGAATCCGGACTTTTCTGGGGATCAGATTTCGAATGAGCGAAATCACCGTATTAGACATCAGCAAAACAAACAATGTCGCCAGGCCCATGCCCAAACCATTAATGGCTGAAGTGGTCACGCCCAAAGTGGGACAAAGGCCCAAAAGAAGTACGAAAACGGGATTTTCCTTCAACAACCCTCTGCTGAAGGTTTCCTTAAGGCTCGTTTGGTTTTTCATCTTTGGTCTGGTTAAATGCGTCAATCGCCTGCTGCACAGCCTCGGAAAAGGCCCGTGAAGAAATCGTAGCTCCGGAAATGGCATCCACATCTCCGCCATCCTTTTTCACTCGCAAGTCAAAGTCCGGTACGGTCTTCCCAATAAACTGACTAATAAATTTCTCCTCCCTGATCTTTGAACCAAGTCCGGGAGTTTCCTTGTGGCTGATCACCTCGATGTTTCGGATCACCCCACTTTTATCAATGCCTACCATCAGCTCGATGCGTCCGCTATAGCCATTTTCTGAAAAAGCGCTGATGGCAGTCACCTGCGTTTCCTGGTTAACAGAGGCGGGATAAAAAGTCAGTATTTCCGAACGATCTTCATGTTCGTGCTGGCAGTTAGCCCTTCTTCGATACCGGTGCCTGCGTCCTTCTCCGGATTCCCGGCAAACTTCATAGGCATCTGTCAAAGGGTTATTGTCATAATCACCTACCACGGACTCAATGGCCCGTTTCTGCTTCTCTTCCCGGGCTTTCTCTATCGGACCCTTTGTCCACTGATGTACAAATCCGAGCGAAAGCGCTGCCACCCCGGTTACCATAACCAGTGTTATAAACATATTTAAAAATGTGGATTCCTTCTGATTCATGGCTCCACGGTTTTAGCTCCATACTTTACTGGTCGGGTATATTGGTTAATGAGGGGTACCATAGCATTCATGATCAGGATGGCGAAAGACACCCCTTCAGGATAGCTGCCAAACAGCCTGATCATGACGGTAATCACCCCTATGCCCACTCCAAAAATCAACATCCCTCTATGCGTAAAAGGAGATGTAACATAATCTGTGGCCATAAAAATGGCACCCAGCAAAACACCTCCGGTCAGGACATGAAACACAGGATCTGCATAGCGTCCCGGATCCACTAACCAAAACAAGCCAGTCAGTAAAAACACCGTCAAAACCATAGATACGGGAATGTGCCAGGTGACGATCTTTCTATATAACATGAAGAGCAAACCAAGAAGCAGAGCAAAGCCAGACATCTCACCAAGTGACCCGCCTTGAAAGCCAAAGAACAGTTCCCAATACTCAGGAACGCTATCCATCAGGGTACTCACTGTCTCCCCTTGTTTTAGCCCGTCTTTTAATACTCCCAGGGCTGTGGCCCCTGTTACTCCATCCACCTGACCTACTGCAGGCCAGCTTGTCATTTGCACAGGAAAAGAGATCAAAAGGAATACCCGACCTACCAAAGCCGGATTAAACGGATTGTTACCCAGTCCTCCAAAGCTCATCTTACCGATACCAATGGCTACTACACTTCCTAAAATGATCAGATACCAGGGCAGGTTAGAGGGCAGGTTAAAAGCCAGGAGCATTCCGGTAATAACTGCCGAATAATCCACTATGCTGGACCGTTCTTTCAGGAGGTAAATACTGATCAGATTTTCTATCAGCAAGCAGCTGAAAACAGCAATCAGGGTAACAAAGAGCGCATTCAGCCCAAAAACATAGATCGAGAAACCAAGGGCCGGAAGCATAGCCACCACCACCCCCTTCATGATTTGTGGTACTGTAAGCTCATGGTGCACGTGAGGCGAGGGTGATACGGTGAGTAACGAAGTGCTCATTGTTTTACAGGTTTTGCTTTTTTGATCCTGGACTTGCCAAATCTGATATAATCCAGTATTGGGCGATTGGAAGGACAAATGAACGAACATGAGCCGCATTCCATACAATCAAAAATATTTTCAGCTTTGGAAGGATCAGTATTTTTGCCCTTCGCTATTAAAACAAGCTGATACGGTTCCAGCCCCATAGGACATACTTCAATACATTTTCCGCAGCGGATACAGTTATACTCTTCAGCTCGTTTGGAAATCATTTCCGGAACCATCAAAATTCCGGATGTTGCTTTGGTCACAGGTACGTCCAGGTCCACAATAGCTTTTCCCATCATTGGCCCACCAATGATAATCTTACCTGTATCCTCTGGTATACCTCCGGCTGCTGCCACCAGTTCAGCAACAGGAGTCCCGATCCTGACCATAAAATTGGAGGGCTTCTTAAGTGATTTACCGGTTACGGTCACCACTCGCTGTATCATGGGTTGGTTTTTTTGTACGGCCTGGTAGATGGAGTAGGTTGTTCCTACATTGTGAACGATCGCTCCCACATCATGAGGTAACCCTCCTGAAGGTACTTCCCTACCTAAAACCGCCTCAATCAACTGCCGCTCACCACCCTGTGGATATAGAACTTTTAGCGGCTGAACCGTAATGTGCGGATAATCCTCCGTAGCAGATGTTAAAAGATCAACGGCATCCTGCTTGTTATTCTCAATGGCAATGATCGCTTTTTTAACACCAAGAACCTTCATCAATATCTCTGTCCCTACAATGATCTCATAAGGCTTCTCCAGCATCACGCGGTGGTCAGCGGTAAGGTAAGGCTCACACTCCACCCCATTTATGATCAAGGTATCCACAGATTTTCCTGCCGGAACAGAAAGCTTGACATGGCTCGGAAAAGCTGCTCCTCCCTGACCTACAATACCTGCTTCCATGATCTTTTCTAGGATCACTTTTGGGCTGTCAGTGATGTATTCAATCAGATCATCACTACGATCGATGGTTTCCATCCACTCATCTCCCTTTACCCGGATGTTGATGGCCAGATGCTTATAGCCGCTGCTATCCATCACTGTATCAATTTTCCCAACTTTTCCTGAAACGGAAGAATGAATATTAGCTGAGACAAACCCTTCGTGAACAGCAATGACCTGTCCCACCTTTACCTGATCACCTCGCTCTACCACTATTTTTGGAGGAGCGCCTATTTGCTGGTAAATGGGTATAACAACACTTTTAGGTAAAGGAAGATCTTCAATGCGGGCGTGAGCCGAAAGCTTGTTATCCTCGGGATGAACTCCACCTTTATGAAAGGTCTTTATTTGATTACTTTGACTCAACATCTTCGTTCACCTTTTCTTTAGAAGATTCTTTGGCTGCAGCCTTTGCTTCTTTTTCCCGTGCCATTCGTTTAGCACGGATCTCCATCAGTTTTTCAAGACTTTCCACTGGTACGTTGTCAGCTTTGATAGAATGCGAATCGCAAACCACCACGCATTTCCTACACAGATTACATTTTTCCCAATCTATGGTCGCCAGATTATTTTCGACAGTGATTGCTTCCTGCTTACACTCCTCCACACATTTGGCACAACCCGTACAGGCCACAGAGCACTCCTGCCTGGCCACGCCGGAACGCTCCTCATTTTTACAGGCTACATAGATGCGTTGATGTTTCCTGCCAACGGGCCAAAGCTCTACGATATCCTTTGGACAAGCCGTCACACAGGCATTGCACGCAGTGCATTTATCCTCAATCACTACCGGCAGACCTGTGACTTCATCCATATACATGGCATCAAAATCACATGCATCTACACACTCACCCAGACCTACACAGCCATAAGCACATCCATGATCTCCGCTGTAAAGTTGTGAGGCAATAGTGCAGTTTGCCGCTCCGTCATAAATGGAGGTTTGTTTACGCGTATCAAAAGAACCGGAGCAGCGAATCACTGCCACAAATGGATCTTTCTCTGTAACCTCTTTTCCCAGGATCTCAGCAACCTCTTTCATGACTTCATTTCCACCCACCGGACAATGATAAGGCTCCAGATCATCGGCATTTAGCAAGACGTCCTTAAATGCACTACATCCCGGGAATCCACAACCACCACAGTTGGTGTTGGGTAGAGCATCCATGATCTCTTCACCACGGGGATCTTCTCTTACATAGAATCGTTTGGAAACGAAATAAAGGATCAAGGCAGCCAGTGCTCCCAGAGAAACCAGCAAAATAACGGTATAGAGAACTTCATTACTCATGCTTAGTCACTTTAAGATGAAACCTGAATCTTTTTCCAAACCGAGCTAAAAGTGGGTAGTACAGCACAAGTAAACTCAAAGCCATAATGGCCGAAAAGCCTTCGGAAAGGGCAAATAATGTTCCAAAGATCAATGATAGTATTATCAGCAGAAAAGGCATCAGATACGCCCAAAAGACAGCCATAAAACCTGTTTTAGTTCCAACTTCCAGGATCACCGAATCTCCAATCTCAAAGCGATCATTTGGCACTACGAAACGCGTACGGTCCTCATCTTCTGCATTGCAGAAGTCCTTCATGCCACAACTATGGCAGGACTCTGGCACCAGCAAATGAATGACAGCCTTGTCACCGATAAGGTTTGTCACCACACCAGTATGCGCTTTTTCTTCTACCGCTACCATGATCTTGGGAGTCTTCTTTCTAGTATCATACCAATATTGATTGAATGGATTTACAAAAAATCATTTGTCTCAAAACACCCTCCTACACCTCCCTAAAGAGAGGAATAAAGGTATTTTTTGTAAACCCCTCGATTCATTCCTAAGCTCCAAAACCTTCTTCCTTAAGCTGTTTCACCCATTCTTTGACTCGGCCGGGCGTCAGGTCTTTTTGATTATCATCATCGATCACCAGCCCTAAAAACTTGCCGTCCACGATGCTTTTTGACTCTTCAAAATCATATCCGTCAGTCGGCCAGAACCCGACAAACTTTGCCCCGGAATCCGCGATATGTTCGTGTATAAGCCCCGGAGCATCGATGAAGGTGTCAGGATATCCGTCGGCATCACCCAAACCCAGATAGGTCACCATTTTACCATTAAAATCAACATCCTCCAGTTCATCAAGGAATGTATCCCAGTCTTCCTGCAGCTCTCCTATATCCCATGTTGGGCAGGCGAGGATCAGGTAGTCATATGCTGACATATCATCTGCCGTGGCGGAGTTTACATTATGAAGGGCGACTACATCCTCCCCTCCAAATTCTTCCTGTATCTGGGTTGCAACTCGTTCGGTATTACCTTCAGTAGACCCATAAAAGATTCCAATCTTTGCCATAATTGTTTATTGTTTAGTAAATGTCTTCACCTGCTTTTGGGTGGTATTGCATATGGATCTCTGATTTCATCAGAATATCCACATACTGAGCTCGTTTGTATGCAAAAGGGTCACTGAGATTCGTCTTGGACAGCTTACCTCTAAAGTCATTCAAACTCTTATATCCATGGTAATCCATCCACTCACTCATATCTTTCAGAATGGTGGAGATGTGAGTCGTACCCTTTTTGTAAATCGCGCTAACCACTTGTACTGCGTCAGCTCCTGCCATAATTACTTTGAGCACATCCGCACCGGTCATGATCCCTGTATTGCTGACAATAGTCCCCTTAATTTGCTTGTGTAGCAGCCCGGCGTATCTCAAAGCCAACCGGCTGTCCGTAGAGCTGCTGAAATTGTAAGGATAATGATGCGCTTCCTTTTCCAGGTCTATATCCGGCTGAAAAAGCCGGTTGAAAAGTACAAACCCATCTGCACCAGCCTGATCCATTTGTTTGATCACCGAAAAAGTGTTCGTATAATATGGACTTAGTTTTACGGCTACAGGAATAGAAATGGCCTCTTTGACCCGTTTCAGGATATTCAACTGATCACCCACAATGCTTGTACCTGTTTTTTCCGGGTCAATATTATTGGCATAGAAGTTCAGCTCCAGTGCATCTATACCTGTTTCGGCCATTCTGATAGCATATTCCTCCCAGGTTTCTTCATAAACACAGTTCAAACTGCCGATTACCGGGATCCCCAGTGATTCTTTTACTTTCTTCAGTTTCATGAGGTGTTCTGCCGGACCGGCATGGCCCAGCATAGGAAAAATAGATGCGTGCTCCGCATCCCAGTCTGCATAGAGGCCGGTTTCTTCTTCCATCGTATAGCTTTCCAATTGGATCTGCTCCTCAAAAAGAGACTTGTAAACAATAGCTGCCGCTCCTTCTTCTTCCAGCTTGAAGAGAATATCCAGGTCGGTCACCAGGTTACTGGCACCAACCACCAGGGGATTCTTTAAAGGAATCCCCATGTAGGTTGTTTTAAGGTCAATCATGGACAGGTTCTTTTTCTTGATTTTCGGACTTATTCTGGGTAATTCCTCCACCACTCAGATGCATCAACTCTTCAAACCTCCGAGCATTATCTTTCATTGCCAGATTGATTAGCCGATCAGCTTCCTCAGGGTTAGCACGCATGAGCGATCTATAGCGGATCTCTTCTTCCACATATTTTTGGAAATCTGTATCCAATGCAGGTGAATCCCAGGTAAATGGCTCTTTTCCGCGCTCTCGCAGATCAGGGTTGAACCGATAGAGTGGCCAGTAACCACTTTTTGATGCTCGCTCAGATTGCTTTTTAGCCAACTGCATGTTGTAGCCATGAGCGATACATGGAGAGTAAGCGATGATCAGGGAAGGTCCGTTGTGCTGTTCAGCCTCAACAATGGCTCTGGCAGTTTGGTCACGATCCTGACCCATGTTTACTGATGCTACATAAGCATTGCTGTAGCTGGTCATCATGAGCCCCAGATTCTTTTTGCCCAGCTTTTTACCATCGGAAGCAAATTTCGCTACTGCTCCGCGTGGAGTTGCCTTGGATGACTGACCACCGGTATTGGAGTAGACTTCAGTATCCAATACCAAAAGGTTCACATTTTTATCAGAAGCCATGACATGGTCCAAACCGCTAAATCCGATATCATATGCCCATCCATCTCCTCCAATGATCCATACAGACTTATCTACCAGGTAATCCTGAAGCTCAATGATCTTATGGATCACAGGTTTCAACGCGTCATCGGTGTGAGTGGACTTCAACAGTCCTTTTACAACCTCTGCATGTTCTTTGGCAACTGTTGTCACTTCACTCCAAAGTGCTAGTGATTTGTTTAGAGCCTTACCCAATTTGGTTGCAGGATAACTTTCCAAATACCTTTCAATATTGGACCGCAACTGCTTTCTGTTAGCATCAATAGCTAACCGCATTCCAAATCCATACTCTGCATTATCCTCAAAAAGGGAATTGGCCCAGGCAGGCCCATGTCCCTTACTATCCTTGGAATAAGGTGTGGACGGGAAAGTGCCTCCATAGATAGAGGAGCAACCAGTAGCATTGGCTATCAACATCCTATCGCCAAAGAACTGAGTGGCCAAATGGATGTATGGCGTCTCTCCGCATCCGGAGCAACAGCCAGGATATTCAAAATAAGGCTCTTCCGAATTAAACTCAGGAACAAAATCAAGCTTAGCTGCCCATTTAGCCGGATTTCCAGGCCTTCCTCTATTTTCCAGCTTTTTAGTGGCTGTAGGGATGGTGCCATTTACAGACATCAGAGATACAGGTACGCTATCACCCTTAAGCCGCAACACCGGATCCATTACTTTTTCAGCAAATACTCCTGATTCTGCAGGTACTACTTCTTGCCATTTACCGCTCCTTTCATCAGCTTCTTTTTTAGGTACCGGCACTTCTACTACTGCATTTACGGCCTCATCGATCGCTCGCCAGTTCATCTCCACGATCTCCTGCCCTTTCCGCTTGAACTGTTTCTCGATATATTGTTTGATCAGCGTAATCGCTTCCTTTTCAGGGAGTACGCCAGACAGCTTGAAAAAAGCAGTTTGCATGACGCTGTTGATGCGGCCACCGAGTCCCACACTCTTGGCAATCTTAGCTGCATCAATGGCGAAAACCCTGATCTTTTTATCCCGAATGGTCTTTTGCATATCCTCAGTGAAAAGTCCAAAGACCTTTTCAGGCTGCTGACTGCTGTTGACCAGGAAAGTACCTCCTTCGGTAATCCCTTCCAGGATATCGTATTTTCCAATGTACTGTGGACGATGAAGGGCGATAAACTCGGCTTTGTTAAGCAGGTACTCGGACTGGATCTTTTCTTTTCCAAAACGCAGGTGCGAAACCGTATACCCTCCTGACTTATTGGAATCGTATTGGAAGTACCCCTGCACAAACTGATCGGTGCTTTGACCTATGATCATGATGGAGTTTTTGTTTGCGGAAACAGTGCCATCAGAACCATAACCCCAGAATTTGCAGCGGATAATTCCTTCCTGCTCGGCATCAACGTCTTCTTTTACAGGTATGGATAAATGCGTCACGTCATCGTTGATACCCACAGTAAAGCCATGCCATCCATCATTATCCAGGTGATCAAATACAGCCTTCACCATTGCAGGAGTAAATTCTTTGGACGATAATCCATAACGACCACCTATGATCGAAACATCTGCTCTGCCTTTGAATGTGGAGACCACATCCAGGTACAATGGCTCACCTGTAGCGCCAGGTTCTTTGGTTCGGTCCAAAACAGCGATTTTCTTCACTGTTTCAGGGATCTTATCCAAAAATGCCTCTACGGAGAATGGGCGGTACAGTCTTACTTTTATGGCCCCAACCTTCTCCCCTTTCCTGGTAAGGTAGTTGACCGTTTCTTCGATCGTTTCTACACTGGACCCCATGGAAATGATAATTTTCTCAGCTTCAGGATCGCCTACATATTCAAAGAGTTCGTATTTACGTCCGGTCTTTTCATGGAAAAGCTTCATATATTCCTGAACTACGGCCGGGCAGTCCTGATAGTATTTATTCACGGTTTCTCTTCCCTGGAAGTACACATCAGGGTTTTGAGCGCCTACTTTACAGACCGGATTTTCGGGTTTCAGCGCTCCACCACGGAAAGCCTCCACATACTTCATATCCAGCATTTTTTTGAGCTGATCATAGTCTAATGACTGGATCTTCTGAATGGAATGTGAGGTACGAAAACCATCAAAGAAGTGAACAAAAGGGATTCCGGACTTCAAAGTAGCCAGATGAGCAATTGCCGCCAGGTCCTGCGCCTCCTGAACGTTTCCGGAGGATAACAATGCAAACCCGGTACCCCTGGTGGCCATCACATCAGAGTGATCTCCAAAAATAGAAAGGGACTGGGCGGCAATCGAACGGGCAGAAACATGAAATACCGTCGGTAGCATTTCACCGGCGATCTTAAACATATTCGGAATCATCAGCAGCAGACCCTGTGAAGCGGTAAATGTGGTTGCCATCGCGCCCCCCGAAAGGACACCATGAATAGCACCTGCTGCACCTGCCTCAGATTGCATCTGAATAACATCGACCTTTTCGCCAAAAAGATTTTTCTTGCCGGAAGCTGACCAGGCATCTGCCTTTTCTCCCATATCCGAAGATGGAGTAATTGGGTAGATGGCTGCTACTTCACTAAAAGCGTACGCGATGTTAGAAGCCGCTGTGTTCCCATCGGTGGTAATGTATTGCGATTTTTCCATAATTAAATGACTTTTCTTGTGCCATAATCTGCCATTAAGCTCGACAGAATCCTGCGCGTTTAGAAGGGGATTGGTCAGCAGGCACGATGATTTATATCAACCACCAAAAAAAGAGGGTGAAGAAAAGCTAAAGGATATCAGGAGAAACCCCTCTTTGTTTTTCAACTTTTTGAAATGAATATCCCTTTATTCAAAAAACTCCTAAATGGATGTGTAATTCTCCACGTATTTTTCTTTTAATATGATATAAGTACTTTTAAAGCAGAATGAAGGGCCGCTTGCTTATCCTCCCGCTTTGGTTTGTTTCATCACTTCTTTATGCTCAGGGAAGTATTGAGGAAGATACTATTGCATTGATAAAAGCCTATATAAATAGACACAGTTTTGATTCTGCCTGGGTAGCGATCGATAAACTAGCTTCCCGAGATGATCTAAAAGGCCAACTTAATATTTGCAGGGGTATGATATTTTTAAAGAAATCAAAACCCGATTCTGCCCTTAACTATTCCAATAAAGCTTTGGCCCTTTTCACGGCAAAAGGAGACTCTCTGGGTATGGCAGATGCTCAAAACCTGCTCGGAGGAGCCTATTATCAGAAAGGAGATTTAAACAAAAGCCTTGAAAATTACCTGGGAGCCTTTAAATATTATGAAAAGAATGTACCTGGAAAATTAGGGGTTGTCTATACCAATACAGCATTGATCCAGAATGCTCTTGGAAGAATAGAGGAGTCCATCGCAACCCAGAAAAAAGCTATAGCCATATTAGATGATGAGCTCGAATTTGATGTCCTGTTCTATAATCTACTAAATCTGTCTTCCGGACTGAGTAAGCTCGGACAGCTGGACAGTTCCATATTCTATGCAGAGAGGGCTCTGACCATGAGCCGTGAAAAAGGGTTTCAGCATGGTATCCTACAGGCTAGTGCCTTTTTGAGCAATATCTATTTGGGAGTAGAAGACTATGAGTCAGCCATTAGGTATTCTGAAAGCATTATCGATAACCCTGAGATTGCAGACCGTCCCCTGGCCCAGGCCTATTATGTCCTGGGCAAAGCTTATAATAAAAAAGGAGATACGGACCGAGCTCTTCAGTATGCCAATAATGCCCTGGAAATAGTGAATCGAATGGGAAATGTGGTACTCATATCTGCCGTGCACACCCTATTGTACGAGGTAAGCAAAAATCAGGAGAATTTTGAAGAAGCCCTCCACCATCATGAAATATACCACTCAATAGATGATAGCACCTTGAATGCTCAAAAGTCAAAAGCGCTGAATGAACTGGAGATCAAATACGAAACAGAAAAGAAGGACAGTGAGATCAAAGTACTTTCTCAAACCAACCAAATCCAGGAACTCCAGCTACGTCAACAAAATCTGTTTATTCTTATAGTTTTGTTGATCGCGCTGATCGTGACCATTACCTTTATCCTCTTATGGAGGCAGCGTAGATTAAAAGAACAACAAAAAACTGATGAACTGAACCAACGACTGCTTCGCACTCAACTCAATCCACATTTTTTGTTCAATGCCCTGAACGCCATCCAGCAGAAGATACTTACAGATCAGAACAGGTCAACTGCAGCTGATTACCTAGCTAAGTTTAGTCAGATGACAAGACAGATCCTGGAAACCAACAAGGAAGATCTGATCAGCCTTGAAGAAGAACTGGAACTACTGGAAAAATACATTGACCTACAAAAACTAAGATCAGAACACTTCATAAATGTAGAATTTAAGATAGCAGAAGACTTGGAAACCGATCGGATCAGGATCCCTCCGATGCTCACTCAGCCTATATTGGAGAATGCGTTCGAACACGGGCTTCTACCCAAAATAAAACCTGGAAGGTTGATTGTGGATGTTTCAGTAGAAGATACCTCCCTCAGGATCATTGTTAAAGATAATGGTGAGGGATTTGATGCAATAAAACAACAAAATCATCGATCCATGGGCAGCTCCATCACAACAGACCGGCTTAAACTCCTGCAAAAGAAAACAGGCAAAAAGACCAGCTATACAGTGGAGTCCCTCCAAGAAGAAGGGTTTAAATTCACGGCAGTAACCTTGATTATACCGCTCTTATGAAAGTAGTTATTGTAGATGATGAAAAACATTTTCAGGATTCTTTAAGTCATCTGATTGAACAACATTTTAGTAACCTTGAAATTGTGGCCATCGCTAGCTCAGTTGAAGAAGGTGCTATCGTTATTGAAGAACTGCAGCCTGATCTGGTATTTCTGGATGTAGAAATTGGTAATCGGACGGGCTTTGATCTATTAGACCACCTGAAAAACAAGAATTTTTCTCTGATCTTCGTTACTGCTCACAACCATTACGCAGTAAATGCATTCAGATATAGTGCCATTGATTTTCTGATGAAGCCTATCGTTTTAGAAGACCTCAGGGAAGCTGTAAAAAAGGCCACCAGAAATATTGAGCAAATACACCTGGAAACTCAACTGGAAGTAATGCGTCAAAGTCTTGAGTCCATTTCTGAACAAGACCGGAAAATCGTTCTAAAAGGGCTGGAATCCTTCCATGTAGTAAAAACCCCTGATATTCTATGGTGCAGCGCAGAAGGAAGCTACACATCTTTTCATTTAATAAACGGTACCGAGGTAGTAGTGTCAAAACACCTGAAAGAATATGAGAAACTACTCGCTTCCAACCAATTTTATAGAGTCCACCGCTCCTACCTTATCAATCTAACACGCATCATTCGTTATGACCGTGCAGAGGGAGTCCTGGTTTTCACAGGCGAGCACCATCTCCCCGTATCATTGAAAAGAGAACGAATGGATGAGTTGATCAGCAAGCTCTGATTCCTTTATCAATCTTACTCCACAGTTTACCAATCTTACTCCACCCTTTATCAATCACTTCGGTAGCAGTCCTCGATTAATACCAATTTTTCTTGAAATTTTAAAAATCGAGGATTATGAAATCAAGCCTTACAATTATTTACATTCTTATAACCCTAGTTATTTCAGTAAGCACGAAAGCCCAAGTTGTCTATGTAGATATAGATGCAGCGGGCAACAATGACGGCTCATCCTGGGTTGACGCCTTCACCGACTTGCAAGACGGGATCAATGCGGCATTCAATCAGGGTGGCGGGGAAGTCTGGGTGTCAGCGGGTACTTATTACCCGGGGACCACTTCTACGGATAAATTCATCATGAAAGCTAATGTTGAAATCTATGGTGGCTTCATCGGGTCAGAAACCTTGCTTTCTCAGCGAGATTTTAAAACCAATGTAACTATCCTGTCCGGAGCCAATGGCGTGCAAACCAATCAGTATGTTTTCCATAATAATTATACAGCTGGGAGTCCCCTGGATGATTCGGCCATTTTGGATGGTTTTGAAATTACCGGAGCATCTAGTTTAGGTACCGGATCGGGGATGACGAATTTTTATGCGTCTCCGATCATTAGGAATTGCAAATTCCATGGTCTTACTTCAGGACAAGGAGGCGCCGTTTATAATCAGTTCTCCAGCCCAACTTTTATCAATTGTGAATTTTATAACAATACAGCGTATGAGAGGGGAGGCGCAGTGTTTAATTCGGGTTCATCTATATCTTCTTATGTTATCACTTTTACCAATTGCCTGTTTTACGGGAATCAGGTGAATAATAGCTTAAATTCTGCAACCTCCGCAGCTGCTTTGATGAGTGGACAAGGAGTGGTTACAAAAATTTATAATTCAACCGTATATGATAATACCTGCTCGGGGTGTTCCAGCCCACAAGGTGCTGTGAGAATGGGCGGGGTTGATTTTGAGTTGATCAACTCCATTATATGGGGCAACAATAGTGGGGCTGAAGTATACGATGTGGCTCAATCTTCTACAATCGAAAATAACATCATAGAAGGAGGATTTACTTCCGGTACGGATATCCTGGATGAAGATCCCTTATGGACGGATCCTGATAATGGTGATTTCAGTATTTCGTTCTGTTCACCAGCTATTGACTTTGGTGTATCAGGTGTACTTACTGGTATTTCCGAAGATATTAACGGAGCTACCAGGGTCATAGGAGATAATCCTGACCTGGGGCCCATCGAACTGCAAGATGGGGTCACCGTAGTGTCCTCTTCGGAGACATGTGCTACTGCTCCAGATGGGAGCCTCTCATTCACAGTTGCAGGCTCTACAACTTTCGAGTACAGTATAGATGGAGGAGCGACTTACACTTCTAATTCCATCGGAGGGCTTTCTTCGGGCACCTACAATTTGATGATCAGGGAGGTGGGCTCTCAGTGTATCAGAGAGGCTCAGTACACCATAGCTTCTACTGCCGCTATCACTATTTCCAATACAATCAATGATGCTGCATGTTCTAACACTTCTGATGGAAGCATCGTTGTAAGCGCGACTTCTTCCAATACACCACTCACCTACAGTATAGATGGTACGAACTTTCAGTCTTCTAATAGTTTTACTGGTCTTGCTCCTGGGAACTACGACGTTTACGTACAGGATAATTTGGGTTGTGTGAAATCAATGATTGAAACGATCGGACCAGAGGATGATTCGGAACCATATACCCTATCCGTAACAGATGTAAGTTGCAATGGACAGAGTGATGGAGAAATACTGATTACTGCAACAGGGACCAATACACCTTACCAATATCACTTTGATGGGGACCCTCCTGTATCATTTGGTAATTTTCAAGGACTTGCGGCTGGAACGTATGATGTTGTGATCCAGAATGGTCAAGGATGCATGTCTGATCCAATAAGTGTCACAGTGAATGAACCTACCATGCTAAGTGCTTCATTTGTTGATACGAATATATCCTGCAATGGGGCGGATGATGGGTCAATTGATATAACTATCACTGGTGGAACCACTCCATATGAATATCAGGTAAATGGAAGCGGTTATCAATCAATCACAGGTTCCAACCTGTTACTAGACAGCCTCAATGCAGGTTCAAGAGGTATTGATGTCAGGGATGCCAACAATTGCATCACCAGCTCTTCTACGATCATAATCTCAGAGCCCACCACGCTCAGCAGTTCTTCCTCTTCTACAGATGTAACTTCTTGCACAGGAGATGATGGGACGATCACCGCTTCTGTCTCTGGCGGTACCTCTCCTTATCAATACTCCCTGGACGGTGGCACTTCATTTACTGTAGGTACATCGTACAACGGCACTTCCCTGGCTCCAGGAATTTATGAGATCTTATTTGAAGACGCCAATGGCTGTCAGGTCATTGTGCAGGATACTGTGAACAATCCGTTTGCTTATACCATTTCTGAAACAGTAACAGATGCTACCTGCAATGGTGCTCAGGATGGTTCTATCACTATCACCGCTTCTGGGGGTGTATCTCCATTTACCTATAGCCTTGACGGCATCACATATCAGTCTTCTAATGTTTTCAATGTAGGGGCCGGAAATCATACGTATTATGTCAAGGACAATACAGGTTGTGTTTCGTTCAGCAGCATCAGTGTAAGTGAGCCAACAATCATTCAGCCATCTTTATCGATTGCAAACCCCATTTTATGCAATGGGGATAACAGTGGCTCACTGGAAATCTCAGCTGTTGGTGGTACTGGCCCTTATACTTTCAGTCAGGATGGAATTACCTTCAATGCCACAGACTCGATCACTGGCCTTACGGCAGGTACACATTCAGTGTATGTTAAGGATGCTAATAACTGTATAGTAGAAGATACGATCTCACTTACAGAGCCACCAGTACTTACCGTTTCAGCTACTCAAAATGACTCCATTTTATGTAATGGAGATAATACAGCGTCATTTACTGTGATAGGTTCAGGTGGTGTCCTGCCATACCTGTATAGCATAAATGGAACTAATTTTGGAACTGACCCCAACTTCGGAAATCTGGCCGTCGCTACATATACTTATTATGTTTCTGATTCCAATGGGTGTAGCACCTCCGGGGAAATTGTCATCGGAGAACCCGATCCACTAACCGTCTCATTAAGTATTTCTGATTCCATTTCATGTCTTGGAGCAACAGATGGTTCAATAACCATTACTACATCAGGAGGATCGGGAGGTGTCGAATATAGCCTGGATGGCATTACCTTCCAGTCTGGTAATGTTTTCTCCAATCTGGGAGAAGGCACCTATGGTATTACCACACGAGATGTTAATCAATGTTCCAGGACAGATTCAATTACTATCACGTCTCCTGAAGTTCTGCGACTTGGATTAACTGTTTCCGATATAACCTGCAATGGAGAAACTGATGGATCCATCGTAGCTATTCCATCCGGAGGAACGCCACCTTATGAATACGGTTTTAATGGTGGCAATTTCAGTACACAAGACACTTTTGAAAATTTGGGACCAGCCACTTACACAGTGGAGGTAAAAGACGCTCATGGTTGTACTTTCTCTACTTCAGCCACCTTAGCGGAACCGGATGTACTTGCTTTTGCCGCCATAGAGACCACCGATGCAACGTGTTACGGAGATGCTAGCGGCATTATAAGTATCTCCGTAACCGGTGGTACTTCTCCTTACGAATACAGTTTGGACGGAACCTCCTTCCAGTCGGACAGCGTTTTTTCAGTACTTGATTCGGGATCATATACGGTCACAGTAAAAGATGTACGAGGATGCACTATTACTTCCGGAACTATAGGGGTCTCCCACCCTCTTGAACTAAAATCTGTTACTTCCACCACCAATCTCACCTGTAATGGTGACGCCAGTGGATCTATTGCCGTAGAAGTTGCTGGAGGAATCTTACCTTACCAATTCAGCCTTGATAGTATAAATTTTCAAAGCACTAGTACATTCACTGGTTTAGATGCCGGAACATACACTGTGCATACAGTAGATTCGACCGGGTGTGTCACCAGCTCAATGGTAGTGATCGATGAGCCAGAAGAACTTACTTTGTCTGTGACACAAAATGGTCGTGACTTTACCGTTTCAGCATCTGGCGGTACAGAGCCGTACGAATATGCAGTGAATGGAGGGTCATTCCAGTCTTCAGAAGTGTTTGCTGAATTGAGTTCAGGAAGTTTCATATTTACGGTTCAGGATGCCAATGATTGCTTGGCCACCTCAGATCCGATTGAGCTGGTACTGGCCACTAACCCTCCCATGCAATTTGAGATTTATCCCAATCCAGTAGCCAGGGAATTGATCATAAAAGGCATAGACTATAATCGATTGGTACTATTTGATTTGAATGGTCGAGTACTCTTATCGACTGACAGAAAGGAAAACCTATCAATAGAAGGCATACGTAACGGCATACTTCTGCTGTACCTGTATGATAAAAACGGGGAGATAGTTCATCAGCAAAAGCTTATTAAACAATGATATGTAAAAGCTAAGGCAGCGATCAAAACCAAGGTTTTGATGACAAACCCGGCTTCCAGGAAGCCGGGTTTTTTGATTCAGATCCCGAGTCAGAAGACTTTCATCTTCTGTTACAATTGTTACTTATAATCACCTGAGTCCCCCGTATTTTTACAGTGAGATCGAAAACAATTTAATACCGGGGAAAAATGGAAAAACGAAGGATCATAATCGTAGGTGGATTATCTGCCGGACCATCTGCTGCAGCAAAAGCAAGAAGGACTGACGAGCATGCTGAGATATTACTTTTTGAAAAAACCGCACATGTAAGCTATGCCACTTGTGGCATACCGTACGCCATGTCCGGACAGATCAAAACCAGGGATAAGCTCATTGTAGTTCAGCCGGATCTTTTGCGAAAACGCTTCAATATAGATGTACACCTGGAAGAGCCTGTGCTGGAGATCGATCCAGTGGCACACATTGTGTATACGCGCAAAGGAGAGTATCATTATGACAAACTGGTTTTTGCCACCGGCGGACGTTCCTTCCTGCCTCCTATTGAGAATATTGAGAAGTTTGATGATTGGGCTCATGCCAAAACGCTCGAAGACTTTGATAAGGTCATGAAACAAGGTGTGATCGAACGGGCTGATCATATTACGATCGTTGGTGCCGGACTGATTGGCCTGGAAACAGCAGAAAACATGATCCTTGCCGGTAAAAAGGTAACGGTGATCGAGTTAAGTGATCAAATTCTGGCTCAATGGGATCCGGCATTTGCCAAAATGGCTGAAAATGTAATTCGTGAAAAAGGGATTGATATCAGACTTGAAACCTCAGTGAATGGAATAGACCTGGAAAGACATGAACTAATCTTAAGCAATAGAGAGAGGCTTTACACCGATTACATGATGGTAGGTGTAAGCATCCGACCCAATACAGATATCCTGACCAGTAAAGGAGCAGCTCACCTGAAAAATGGAGCTTTGATCGTGAACGAACAAATGGAAACCTCGATCCCTGACATCTATGCGGCCGGTGATTGCGCCAGCATCAAAAATCTGGTGACCGGAGAGCATCACTGGTACCCTATGGGGACCCACTCAAACAAAGGAGGAAGAGTGGCCGGAGCAAATGCCGCTGGCGGCCAGGAGGCATTTGACGGGGGCTATGGAACAGCCATCATGAAGGTCTTTGACTATACCATTGCCCGGACAGGCATGGGTTCTAAAGAACTGAAACTTACCGGAAAGCCTTTCAAAACCAGTTTTATCATCGCAGGATCTACACCCAGCTTCTTTCCGAACCCAAAAGATCTCTTCATCCAAATTTATTTTGATCCGGAAACCAAAGTGTTACTTGGCGCTGAGCTGTTTGGAGAAAAAGGTGTGGACAAGCGAGTGGATGTGCTATCTACGGCCATCTATGCGCACTTGACCATTGATGATCTACCCAAGCTGGATCTGGCTTATGCTCCGCCTTATTCTCCTGCTAAAGACCCTGTAGTGGTCTCAGGCTATGTGGCCGGTAATGCTATGACCGGGCAGTTTGAGGAAGTGACCGTGCCAGTAGCAAAGCAGCATTTTCAAGATCACCCTGCTGATGAGTATACTCTGATTGATGTGAGAAATCTGGTTGAACTGCACAAAGAAGGTTTTATAGACTCAGCATTGAATATTCCATTGGATGACCTGAGAGAGCGGTTGGAGGAGATTGATCAGGAAAAACCCATTTATGTATATTGTGCAAGGGGGCTCAGAGGCTACCTGGCCAGTCTTATTCTGTTTCACAATGGGTTTAGAAATGTGAAAAACATTAGCGGTGGTTTCAAAGCATGGGAAAGGATAGCTGGAGATGTGAAAAAAGCGGAGGTGGTTTATTAACCAAATGAACCTTCCGCTCAGAGTTCTTCTAAAAGGGACTCTGAGGGTGAGGGAGTGCATCTATAGGCAACTTTCTTCTTGCTCTTTCGGATTTCCCAATCCGAAAGTCTTCTGAAATGGATATATTATCCATAATATCTCTATGAAATAGCTATAAACCGGCCATTTTCCCTGCGAAATGCACAAGTACTGACCAGTGTCACGATCAAAATAGACGTAAAGACGGTAACCTATGAAAACTAAAATATTAAAGACAGAGGAAGAATATAACAAGGCTTGCGACCGTATATATAACCTGATTCATAAAAGTGAAAAAGCCATTGAGCCAAACAGTAAAGAGGGAGAAGAGATTGAGCTTCTGTCCCTCCTGGTTGAAAAATATGAACAGGAGCATTACCCTGTGGAGGCGCCTAACCCAATTGAAGCCATCAAATTTAGAATGGAGCAGATGAATTTAAAGCAGACAGATGTAGATCCACTGTTTGGAGGTAAAACAAGGGTATCAGAGGTTTTGGTGCCGCATTCTTCAAGAGGAGTTTCAGCAGGACGCAGAAGCAGTCCGCCATACATACCATCTGTATGAATATTCCAGTACTCAATGGGTAGCCCTTCCTGTTTTTCGAATCTCCATCCAAAAACTTCTTTATAGAAATTTGCAGCTCGCTGAGGCTCATCGGCCTGGATCTCTGAGGGGTCCTAAAATAATCAGCAATACCCGTCAGACGGGTGAACCCCACCTGCCGTATCTAACCAATCCTGCCAATTGGAACAACGATAAATATACACCATGAGCATCGAGCTTAAAACCTAGTGTTGAGATAGTCTAAAGTCCTTTTGGCTTCTTCCTCATCTATCCGGCTAATCGCCACCCCCACGTGCACCAATACATAGTCCCCGACATTGGCATCAGGGACCATGCTTAAGTTAACCTCCCTGGTCACGCCACCAAAGGAAACCTTACCGGACCTCAGACAGGGCTCACCTTCTGAAGTCATTACTATAATTTTACCGGGTATGGCAAGACACATTTTATGCGGGTTTTAGTTCTAAATATGAGCTACGGGAAAGTGCTCTTTCAACCAGGAAAACCATTCCTTCAGTCCTTTCTCCCTGGTGGCAGAAAGCTCAATAAACCGAATCCGTGGGTTTACCTGATGTGCATATTCCTTAGCTTTTTTTACATCAAACTCCACATAAGGAAGCAAGTCTGTCTTATTAATAATACAGAGCTGAGAAGTAGCAAACATGTTAGGGTATTTCAGCGGTTTATCATCCCCCTCTGGTACACTCATGATTACCACCCGTTTAGCTTCACCCAGATCAAACAAAGACGGACACACCAGGTTCCCTACGTTTTCAATGATCACGATACTTTCATCTGAGGGATTCAACTGATGCAGCGCCCGGTGTATCATATCAGCATCCAGGTGACACCCGTTTCCTGTATTTACCTGCACTAC
Organism: Marinoscillum sp. HNIBRBA16962; assembly: GCF_057801515.1. Classification (NCBI taxonomy): domain Bacteria; kingdom Pseudomonadati; phylum Bacteroidota; class Cytophagia; order Cytophagales; family Reichenbachiellaceae; genus Marinoscillum; species Marinoscillum sp. HNIBRBA16962. The sequence continues at coordinate 4,040,621 of NZ_CM173603.1, forward strand.
CGGAGCGCCTGTAGCCTTTATCCTATTGGCATCATTCATCGTCTGCTGGTCTCCTTCGATTACATAAATCGGAATCTCAGGCACCATCCGCAGGGTTTTTTCCAAAAGTGTAGTTTTACCCGATCCCGGAGAGCTTACCAGGTTTATCGCCAGGATCTTTTTTGCCTCAAAATAGCCGCGATTACGCTCTGCTATGTGATTATTATGATGCAGTACATCCTGATCCAGCTGGACCTCCCGGTCATGATGGTGATCATGTGTATGCTCATAATCCTGACCTGGCACGGTAATTTTCACCGAAGTACCACTGTCACATCCACAGTTCTCACACATAAGATTAAGGTTTAGATAACTCTAATTGATTTCACTTTAAATTCTTTTCCCTGGTAGATATCACACAGGTAGGATCCACAGTTTGGACAGCGGTCATAAAGTCGGTGGATCGAAAATTGGCTACCACAATCCTGGCATTTCGCTTTCCCTCCAATTTCTATGATCTCTTTTACAGCGCCTTCCAAAACGGATCCTTTCACTGCTAATGGCCATGCAAAATCAAATGCATCCAGTTCTACTCCGGCACACTCTCCCACCTCCAGGGTTATAGCAGTTGCTTTATTTGCACTTGCACGCTTAACCGCATCACTTGCAATGGAAACCACATTCATAGCCAGGGATAACTCATGCATCTCTCATCTTTTTGCTGATTCCGAATAGTACCACCAGGATCAAAATGATAACCACCAACAGCGATAAGGAATGCTGAGGTGATGAAATGTAGTGCAATCCTGTCTTTGTGTCTATCCCATGACCCGAATGTGCCAGGCCGGAATAGGCTACAGGTAATAGCAAAAAGGTCATTAGGAAAAAATTGCGTTTCATCTCTTGCCACCAATTGGGTATTAAATTGGTTGCTTAATATCCTATGAATCTTTCAGATGTACTATGACGTTTGTCAACCGGATCAATGAGATTGATGGGAATTATGAAAAATATGAGATTTGGAATGTCGCTTGCCATGAAACCAGGAGTTCTACCTCATTTAAATCTCGCAGATTCCGAACCTTCGGAATGCAGGTAAGTGCAGACTTATGAAATTGACAGATCAGCGAGAAGTGATTTTTGGATTAATCATGCAGGTTCAAATGGTTTTATATTCTTGTAGTCTTCCTGGTGATCCATCTCTTTCACCAAATCGTAGCGGCTCTGTGCGTTCAACCAGAACTCAGGTGACATTTTAAAATACCGGGACAATCTAATCGCAGTATCAGCTGTAATACTCCTTTTTCCTTTTAGCAATTGGCTGATCCTTGTTTGATCTACACCGATAGCTTTTGCCAAAGCATAGGCACTAATCCCTAAAGGATCCATGAAGTCAAATTGAAGTATTTCCCCCGGATGTACATTGCTTAATTTATCCATAACCTAACGCAATCTTCTTTTTAGGCGAGACATTAAGTCCATGTGTTCATGAAAAAGTGCAATAACCACCATCGGCGTTTTGTTTCGAATTAAGCCAAAAATGTAATGCTTTTGACAATGTTTGACACGAATGCTACGGCCCTCTATCATAATGTCTTTGAAATGCCCCTGTCCCTTAGCCATATCTTCAATACACTTGACTAAACCAGCCGTATACTTTTCAGTTTGAACAACACCATGACGATCCAATGTATATTCGACAATCTCTTGCCAATCATTTAACGCCGCATGACTTCTCTCATACAGTGTCATTTATCTGACCTTCGATTCTGTATGATTTCCTGTGTTAATTGCTCAAAGGTTTTCTTCTGAGCAGGAGGATTGCTCTCAGCATCCTCAATCCGGGTTTTTAAAAGTACTTTGAGTTCCTCCCAGGATTTATCTTCGCCTTCAGGAAACAATTTACCTAAAACATAATCCTTCATGGTCTTGCCCTGTAAAGCAGCAAGAGTTTTGATCTTCTGATGCTGTTCACCTGATATATCTATAATTAACCGGCTCATCCTTCCTCCCTTTAATAGTCCCCAAAATATACATTTATACAAAAATACAAATTATACATTTATGGGCATTCACATTACCCTAAATCCATTTACTACAACTAACCTGACACCTAAACCTAACAAATCCTCGGCAGCTGTTCCCCTGGCAAAAACCCCAAAACGCGTTTTCCGCCAATGTCATTATGCAAGACCACCTTTCCTGGATGTTCATAGGTAACTTCCCCAATAATGGCAGCATAAGAGCCGCTTTTCATCATGCTCAGCTTATTGAGCACACAGTCTGCAACATTTGCATCAACAATCGCAATGAAAATCCCTTCGTTAGCTACGTAAAAAGGATCAAGTCCCAGTAACTCACACGCTGACTCTACTTCAGTACTTACAGGAACAGTATTTTGAAATATGTCCATTCCCCGGTTAGTCTTCATGGCAATTTCAGTCAAAGCGGTAGCCAGCCCTCCACGGGTAGGATCTCTGAACAAATGAATATCCGAGCCAAACTCTCCCAGCAGGGAAAGACTCATCTGATGAAGGGGTCTGGTGTCAGAAACAATTTCAGAATCAAATGCTATGCCCTCCCGCACAGACATCACAGCTACACCATGATTAGCCAGCCGACCACTGACAATTATTTTATCACCCGTTTTCACCCGATTTATACTTATCTCAGATTTGGGATGACGGAATCCAATGCCTGTTGTATTAATAAACAATTGGTCTCCTTTTCCCCTCTCCACAACTTTGGTATCACCTGTCACCACCTGTACTCCCACAAGATCAGCTGCGTACTTTATGGAAACTAAAACATCCCAGAAAGTGGACATTTTCAAGCCCTCTTCTAAAATAAAAGCAAGAGAAAGGTATTTTGGAATACCCCCACTCATTGCCAGATCATTTACCGTACCATATACCGCCAGCTCGCCAATGTTACCTCCGGGGAAAAACAGAGGTGATACCACGAAGCTATCCGTGGTAAATACCAGGTCACCTTCTGACGGAAGAACAGCTCCATCATGCTGGTCACTTAAAAATGGATTATCAAAAAGGCTGAAAACACCGGCTTCCAGAAGCTTGTGAGTCAGCTGCCCCCCGCTCCCATGCCCCGTGGTAATCATATCAAAATCAAGTTGAGGTAACGGACATTCCTGTAACATAGTTTTAAAGGGTTTGATAAGTAAATGAATGTTGGTAGTAAGCAGAACAAGCGCCCTCCGATGAAACCATAGGTGCACCCAGCGGATTAGAAGGAGTGCATTGAGTACCAAAGTGCCGACAATCGTAGGGTTTGCAAATTCCTTGCAAAATCTTACCCGCAATGCAGGTCTCACAAGTGTTCGTTTTGAGTACTTTCAACCCGTACTTTTTACCTGAGTCAAAAGTGGAATACTTCGCTTTCAGACGATATCCGCTTTCCGGGATTTCACCTATTCCTCGCCACTCCCGGTCACTTATTTCAAAGACCTCCTCCATGACCCGCTGTGCTTCCGGATTTCCTTCGGTTTGGATTACCCTTGAGTATTGATTTTCAACTTTTGCCTCTCCCCGCTCAAGCAGAAGAACCAACTGTAAAATTCCCTGCACCAGATCTACAGGCTCAAATCCTGTCATTACGATTGGCACATGATACTTTTTACAAATAGGCAGGTACTCACCGGCGCCCATGATGGCCATCACATGACCAGCCCCCAAAATACCCTGGATCCTGGTCTGCTCATCTTCCATAATGGATTTGATTGCCGGAGGCACCCGCACATGCGCATTTAATATCGAGTAGTTTTTCAGGCCATAGCTTTTGGCCTGCAGCACGGACAGCGCATTTGCCGGAGCGGTGGTTTCGAAACCTACAGCAAAGAAAACAATCTCCTTTTCCGGATGATCTTTAGCGTACCGGACAGCTTCCAGTGGCGAATAAAAAATACGAACATCGGCCCCTTTGGCTTTTGCCTCCAGCAAACTGCCCTGAGACCCGGGCACACGCAGCATATCCCCAAAAGAGCATAAAGCCACTCTTTCGTCTGTAGCAAGCCGTATGGCCTGGTCAATGACAGAAACCGGGGTAACACAAACCGGGCAGCCCGGGCCGTGGATCATCGTGATCTCTTTAGGCAAAAGGTCCAGCAGTCCGTTTTTAACCAGCCCATGCGTTTGACCTCCACAGATCTCCATCAAAGTCCAGGGCTGAGTGGTCTCTTCCCTGATCAGATCCAGATAGGTTTTTACTATCTCGGGATTACGGTATTCACTTAGATGTCTCATGAGTCAGTACGTTTAATCCCTCAGCTTTTTGTGTTTGCAACTTATACTCCATGTATCCGCAAGCAAGTTGACCTACTGCCACATTCTCATCGTTAGGAGAAAGTTCTTTATGGAAATAGAGCTTATAGTCGGTCCCCATGGAGTCATTAATCAACCTGGTTAGCAAGCCATTCTGAAAAACACCTCCGCTGAAAGCCAGGCGCTTAACCTGCATCCTTTCAGCAACAGCCCTGATTATTTCCACTAGTGTAAGATGAAACCTGAAAGCTATTTCCGATTTATCTACCCCCAATCTACTATCCCTTAAGATACCCTCCAGAAGCTCTTCAATGCAGATATCCGCGCTTTCTATATGAAAAGAATAAGCAGTAGAGCTACCTCTAAACCTTTCGGCCAGGGTTTCCAGATAAAGAGCTGCCTGCCCCTCGAAGCTGCTTATATCGATCAGCCCGAGTATGCTGGCCACTCCATCGAATAACCGTCCCATGCTTGTGGTTTCAGGATGGCTAAAGGCTCTATACAGTTTGAGTTCTGCTGTACTGAATTTATCGTGTACTTCTACAGGGGTCTCCTCCAGAAAATAGGATAGCGACAAAGCAGACAGTTGTGGCTCTCGTGCCATTCTATCTCCAAAAATGAGCGGATAGGATTTCAAATGGGCTGTACGTTTGATCTCATAATCCGAATAGGTGAAAAACTCGCTACCCCAGGTAACACCATCCTCACCATAACCAGTACCATCCCAAATCACTCCCATAACTGGTTCTCCGGTATTTAACAGATCGTTCTCAAGCATTACGGCTCCAAAATGGGCTTTGTGATGCTGAATATGTTTTACCGGTATCCTGAATCCGGCTAACTCTTTTGCATACTCATAAACAAAATAGTTTGGGTGTAAGTCTGTAAAGAAGCGCTTTGGCTTAAAGTGGAGAACGTGTTGCAGGTGATCCAGGGCCTTTACATATACTATCTGTGCATCGAAGCTGCTAAGGTCACCCAGGTACTGACTTGCAGTTATCTGTTTTGCAGTAGAAAGTGCAAATGCCGCTTTCATCTCTGCTCCCAGAGCCAGCCAGGATGATAGAAAATCATCAGGTAATTGTTGAAAATAGCCTGGTGCAATACCTCTGGACCTCCGCAAAACAATCCGCTGGTCCTCTGCAAACCGAACCACAGAATCATCCTGTGGCACTACGATCTCCCGGTTATGAACGAGCACGTAATCTGCAAAAGCAGCCAGACGGCTGATGGCCTCATGATCTTCATGAACGATCGGTGAGCCACTTACATTGCCACTGGTTGCTACCACCGGTTTACCAAACTTCTTTAGAAGTATATAAAGCAATGGAGCATAAGGAAGCATCACTCCCAGGCGGCTTAGGTGCGGAGCAATTCCATGCTCATCAAGGCAGGAAATGGTTTCCCTGATTTTACTAAGCAATACGATAGGAGACCCGGGGCTGGAAAGCTCTTCAAGCTCATGATCGGAACAGTTAAAATCTCTCCGGATGGCTTTCAGATCAGGATACATGAGGGCAAAAGGTTTCTCCGGTCTTCGTTTGCGCTCTCTCAGTTTGGCAATCGCCTCCCGGTTGGAAGCATCGCAAAGGAGCAGGTACCCTCCAATACCCTTTACGGCCACAATTCTTCCTTCTTCCAAAAATTTAACCACCCGAAGCAAACAGGCACGTTCATCAATCCTTAACCTTGCGCCTCGATGAAACAATGAAATATGTACACCACATTTCGGACAGGAATTGGTCTGTGAGTAAAAGCGCCTGTCCAGCGGGTTCTGATATTCTTCTTCACAGGTCGGGCACATCTCAAAAGGATGCATCCCGGTATTTTCACGATCATAAGGAAGGCCGGAAATGATGGAATAGCGAGGACCGCAATTGGTACAGGTTGTGAATGCATATTCATAGCGCCTGTTATCGGTGTTTTCCATGTCTTCAATGCAGTCACCACACAATGCGAAATCAGGGGAAACCTTTACAGAATGATCTCCCTCACCTTCACTAAACCTTATTTCGAAAGACTTAAAATTCTGATCGCCAACCTGCCAATATGCAGCACTATTTATCCTTGACTGCTTTGGTGCATTCTCCACAATCTCGCTGACAACTGCACCGGGATCCTCCCGGCAATTGAATTCTACATGAACACCATCAGCGCCGTTATTGACCCAACCTTTTAACCGCATTTTTTTGGCCACAGCAAACACATAAGGGCGGAAACCCACTCCCTGTACCTGCCCGTTGATATGGAGATGCCACGTTCTCAAAATACTCATAATTAACTGCCAGTTGTGACTTATTAATTTGAGTGAAAACCAGGGAGTAACCTATGAAATAAATCAGGTACACCAGTGGCGTTAATCATAAATAATGTGCTACTGGGTGATGATATTATAGTCGCAAATAAACAAGATCTACTCAGATGGATTCCGGTACTCAAATCCATTACAGAATGGGGGTAGCCGAGCTTAGGAAATTGTTTGATACGCTAATTAGCAAAGGATATACAAACATCGGACCTGAAGCACGGGATGGAGCCATTATGCTTGAAAAGCTTAAAGATTTTGATCGGCTGGCCAGAGGATTTCATGAAACCATAGCAGGTGGTTCTTACTCTTTGCACCAGGTTGATGAGTCCTTTTTCCAATACACTGTAGGTCCTCAATCGTTCAAAAAATTTCTACATCCTCCCAGGCGAAAGCTGTGGAGCTCCGAGGGATCAAAAACAAGCTTCAGGATTATTGAAAATAACGATGAGCCACCAAGGATGGCTTTTTGGGGCATAAGAAGTTGTGATTTATCAGCCATCCATATACTGGACCGTATTTTTTTACAGGGAGATTTCCCAAAACTATGGTACCAGCAGGCAAGAAAAGACCTTTTTGTGATAGCTGTGGCTTGTACCCGGCCTTCTAAAAATTGTTTTTGCAGTTCAACCAACACCGGGCCAACTCCTGATACGGGATTTGATTTTTTGATAACAGAAATACTGTCTGAAAAAGACCACTTTTTTCTGGTCCGGTGTGGTTCTGCTTTGGCAGATTCATTTGCCAAAAAACTCGATCTTAAGGAAGCCCTGCCTCAGGACATTGAGGCCGCCGAGGCTGAGGTCAGCAAAGCCGAGTCCGGCATGCGCAAACGATTTGATCCGGTAGCAGCGGCTAAAACGATCCGCGATAATCCCGAGCATCCGCATTGGGAAGATATAGCCTCCAAATGTCTGAGCTGTGGCAACTGCACCATGGTATGCCCTACCTGCTTTTGTACTACCACCGAAGATATCACAGATATCACTGGTAATCACAGTGAGCGATGGCTCCAATGGGACAGCTGCTTCAATGGTGCATTTTCCTACATCCATGGAGGTACCGTTCGCCCAACTACCAGGTCAAGATACCGACAATGGATGTCTCACAAGCTTTCAAACTGGTATGATCAGTTTGGATCCTCCGGATGTGTTGGTTGCGGAAGGTGTATCACCTGGTGCCCGGTGGGCATAGATCTAACAAAAGAAGTTCAGGCTCTGGGTAACCCAGCTAAAAAAATAAAAGATGAAAACCATTAAAGACATTTTAACCGACCAGACCTTTTTTCAGGGGTTGAGTGAAGACATGATCGCGTTTATCGCAGGCTGCGGACAAAATATGCATTTTTCTCCCGGCGAGTTTATCGGACGTGAAGGAGAACCCGCTGACTACCTGTATGTCATCCGCAGCGGAAATGTAGCAGTACAAATCCAGCACCCAAGCCAGGGCTCACTTACCATAAAAACACTCACAGATGGGGAGATAGCCGGCTTCAGCTGGATCATCCCTCCTTACCGTTTACAGTTTGACTTAAAAGCACTGGATCACACCTCAGTAGTAGCTCTGGATGGCACCTGCCTGCGGAAAAAATGTGAGGAAGACTTTCACCTCGGTTATCGACTCATGAAGCAATCAGCCGTGGTTATGGTCAAACGATTACAAGATACAAGATTACAACTATTAGACATATACTGTGCAAGCACTTGAAATACATAATGAGGTATTTTCCTCCAAAACTGGCTCCTGGACACCTTGCTTTTATACAGTAACTGGTAAAAAAAAGGAGAATGGTAGTTTGGTTACACTTACGCTGGAACCTGACAGTAAAGACCATATTTCTGAAATGCATCCGGGTCAATTTAATATGCTTTATGCATATGGTGTTGGCGAGATTCCTATATCGGTCAGTAGTCTGACCGCTCCGCCTATGGGACTCGTCCATACCATTCAGGATGTAGGTGCAGTATCTAAAGCATGTTGCGACGTACAAATTGGAGATCAATTAGGTGTTCGGGGGCCTTTTGGAACCTCATGGCCTGTAGAAAAGGCCAAAGGGAAAGATGTGATTATTATGGCCGGTGGAGTAGGTATTGCTCCGCTCCGGCCATTGATAGAAGTCATTTTAGAAAAGCGGGATCAATATGGAGAGGTCAACATTTTATATGGCACGAGAAACCCGGAATCGATCCTCTTCCACCAGGACATGATCTCCTGGCAGGCAGATCCTACTATGAACTTCCTGATCACGGTGGACCATGCATATTCTCACTGGAGAGGCTATGTAGGCGTAGTAACCAATCTTATGGAAAAGGCTAGATTCAATCCAGCTGAAACGATAGCCTATATCTGTGGACCGGAAATCATGATGCGTTATGGTGCTTATACAGCTTTAGATTCAGGACTCGCACCAGAAAACATTTTTCTTTCGATGGAACGCAACATGAAATGTGCCATCGGTCAGTGCGGTCATTGCCAGTACGGGCCGTTCTTTGTCTGCAAAGACGGACCAGTATTCTCCTACACAGCCTTAAGTCCATTCCTGAAAATCAGTGAGCTATGAATCCCGAAAAGAAAAAACTGGCCGTTTGGAAATTTGCATCATGCGATGGTTGTCAGCTGAGTATACTGGATCTGGAAGATGAGCTTTTGCTTTTAGCTGACCACATTCAGATAGCCTACTTTCCGGAAGCTACCAAGACCATCATTGAAGGACCCTATGACATTTCTCTGGTGGAAGGTTCCGTTACCACGCCACATGATGCTTTGAGAATACTTGAAATCCGTAAAAATTCAAAAATACTGATCAGTATCGGGGCATGTGCCACAGCCGGTGGAATTCAGGCGCTGAGAAACTTTACCCGGATTTCAGACTATATTCAAAGGGTTTACGCCCACCCGGAATACATCAAGACATTGGAGACCTCTACTCCTATTAGTGATCACGTACAAGTTGACTTTGAGCTAAGAGGTTGTCCTATTAATAAATATCAGCTTTTGGAGGTTGTATCTTCTCTGCTGGCGGGCAAAAAACCATCCATCCCCAATTACAGTGTATGCATGGAATGTAAACTAAATGAAAACCCATGTGTAGCTGTTGTCAGAGGCCTTCCATGCCTGGGGCCAGTGACACAGGCGGGGTGTGGAGCCATTTGTCCTCATTACTACAGAGGTTGCTTTGGTTGCTATGGTCCGAAAGAAAACCCCAATACCAAAGCACTTTCTGATCACTTAAGGTTAAACGGATTGGCTAATGATGACGTCAGGCGCCTTTTCCGAAATTTTAATTCAGGAGCACCGGAATTCTCAAAAGAAAGCAGCAGATATGGAATAATTGAGAATTGAAAATGAAGTCAACGGTCAATAGGCGGTAGGCGGTAGGCAGTAAGCAGTAAGCAGTGAGCAGTAGGCAGTAAGCAGTAGCAGTGGGCAGTAGGCAATTTGCATCCCGAGGCTTCGGAAGGAAAAAAGACAATAGACGTGAGACGAAAGATGAAGGATCTAAAAATGATGAAATCAAATAGTCAATGGTCAATAAGCAATTTGCAATAAGCAAAAAAGAAATCCCGAAGGGATGAAATAGCTATAGCTTCTGGCACAAAAGTCAAAACAACCCTGAAGGGGTGAAACATGCTAGAACAATAGGCAGTTGGCAAAATGCAATAGACAAAGATTAAGGGTTTATTATAATGAAGTCAAATGGTCAATAGCTAACAGTCAAAAGTCAAAAGCAGTAGGCAATGAGAATTATGAATTGAGAATTGAAAATGAAGTCAAGCTAAAGGCTAAGAGCTAAAAGCTAATTTTTAAACACATGAAATCGGCATGGCCGAAGCAATTTTAGGACACCAACCGATATGAATATAATTTATTGGCAAACAGATACTTAACCTGTTATATACACATGAAAACAAGGGACAACTCCAGGCTGATCAAATTTGACTACATAGCCCGTGTAGAGGGCGAGGGCGCATTCCATGTTAAGCTTAAGGAAGGAAAAGTGCAGGAATCAAAACTTAAAATTTTTGAGCCTCCTCGTTTTTTTGAAGGATTTCTCCAGGATCGATCATTTCTGGAGGCGCCGGATATCACAGCCAGGATCTGCGGTATTTGCCCGGTAGCCTATCAGATGAGCTCCGTTCACGCTATGGAAAAGATCTGCGGTTTTTCCATCGATCCTGTGGTGAGGGATCTGAGACGATTGCTTTACTGTGGGGAGTGGATCGAGAGCCATGCGTTACACACATTTATGTTACATGCTCCGGACTTCCTCGGTTATCCGGACGCAATTGCCATGGCCAAAGACCATCGGGAGTGGGTAGAGAAAGCTTTAAAACTAAAAAAAACCGGAAACGACCTGGTCAATATACTTGGAGGCCGGGAAATACATCCCGTCAATGTAAAAGTGGGTGGTTTCTACCGATATCCACAGCCTGAGGAGCTTTCCGAAATCAAAGAACAACTAAAGACCGCACAGCAAATAGCCAGAGATGCTACTTTATGGATGGCGGGGTTAGATTTCCCGGATTACGAATATGATTATGAGTTTATAGCGCTTCATCACGACAAAGAGTATGCTATGAATGAAGGCGTACTCATATCTAATAAGGGATTGAGCCTGGAAGTAGATAACTATGAAGCGCACTTTACTGAAGAACATATGGCTTACAGCACGACGCTCCACACGCTGCTCGATAAGGAGAAGATCGTGTTTACAGGTCCTCTGGCTCGATTTAATCTGAACTTCGACCAGCTCTCCAATGGCGCTAAGCAATTATCTAAAGAAATCAACCTGAATCCGGGCTGCAAAAACCCCTTCAAAAGCCTCCTGATAAGGATGATAGAAACATTTTACGCCTGCGAGCACGCCGTGGAAATCATAGAAAGATATGAGTATCCGGTAAAAATAAGTGATGAAGTAAAACCAAAGGCAGGTGTAGGCAGATCAGTAACAGAGGCTCCAAGAGGTATCCTGTTTCACCGGTATGAAATTGATGAAAAAGGTATTATTAAAAATGCGAGAATAGTAGCTCCTACCAGCCACAACCAGCGTGTAATAGAGCTGGACCTGAGGCGTATTGTAGAGCAATACCAGGAGCTGGATGACCTGCAGTTGACTGAGCGCTGTGAACACTCGGTACGTAATTATGATCCATGTATTTCGTGTTCCACCCATTTTATGAAAATCAATGTTGAAAGAACCTGAAAATCAAATACTGATCGTTGGAATAGGCAATGAGTTCAGAGGAGATGATGCGGTAGGAATTAAAACAGCAAAACTGCTGAAAAAAAAATATCCGGAAATTGCAGATTACCTCATTCTGCAATCCGACCTGAGCAAACTCATAGAAACCTGGGAAGACAAGCACACGATCATCATCGATGCGGCATTCTCCAAACACTTTACACCGGGTCGCATACATATGGTCTGCTCAGTAGAGGATATGATCGAAGACAAGGAAAGACATTATTCCACTCACGGACTTGGGATAATCGAAGTACTTCATATGGGCAAACTTTTAAATAAACTTCCGCAGAGCTTACTCTTTATTGGAATAGAAGGGGATAACTGGGAGTTTGGGAAATCGCTATCACCAAAGGTAGAGGAGGCCATACCGCTGGTAGAATGGCGGGTAATTGACTATGTAATGAATAATCTGACGCAAGGTATATCTGTGCACAAAGAAATCTGACTTAGCTATCAAAAGTCATATGCCTACCTCCGTAATATCATAGTTTAAGCATCAAAAATGCACTAATTATGAATATGCTCCGCGCACAAAACTTCAAAACATGGAAACAACAAAAATCAACCTCAAAAGGGTCTATCGATTTGGTGAAAACAAAGCAGATGGAAGCGCTAAGATGAAGCCACTACTGGGTGGGAAAGGGGCCAATCTCGCAGAAATGAGTCGCATTGGCCTACCCGTTCCTCCCGGATTTACGATCACTACGGATGTATGTACAGAGTACCATAACCTTGGCAAAGATCAGGTCAAAAAACTTCTTCGTCCGGAAGTGGAGGATGGAGTAAAATTCATCGAAAACATTATGAAAACCGAGTTTGGCAATGCAGACAATCCATTGCTGCTCTCAGTCCGCTCAGGTGCCAGAGACTCAATGCCAGGGATGATGGACACCGTACTGGATATCGGGCTAAACGATAACGTGGTAGAAGGGCTGGCCCGTAAATCCGGAAAACCTCACTTTGCATGGGACTCGTACAGGCGGTTTATTCAGATGTATGGGGATGTAGTCATGAAGGTAAACAGGTATACAACGGATGACAAGGATGTATTTGAGATCATCCTGGATCAAATGAAAGAAGACCGCAAAGTAAAAACCGACCAGGAGCTCAGCACGGAAGACCTCCAACGGCTCGTCAAACTATACAAAGAAAGAATTAAGGAGCTGACCGATCTGGACTTCCCACAAGACCCCGCCACCCAGCTCTGGAATTCCATTATCGCCGTATTTGAAAGCTGGAATACTCCCCGAGCCATTGTTTATCGCAGGCTAAACAACATTCCTGAAGAATGGGGAACTGCTGTAAACGTACAGGCCATGGTATATGGTAATATGGGCGATAACTCCGCATCAGGGGTGGCCTTTACACGGGATGCAGCTACCGGCGAAAATGTCTTTAACGGAGAATACCTGATAGACGCACAGGGTGAAGACGTGGTAGCAGGTATTCGCACACCGCATGAGATAACCCTGGAAGGCTCCAGAAAGTGGGCTGAACTCGCCCAGGTAGAGGAGGCTGATCGTAAGAAGAATTATGCATCGCTGGAAGAATACATGCCTGATATCTTTCAGGAATTGGTAAAGATCGAGCATACACTCGAAGATCACTTCCGGGACATGCAGGACCTGGAGTTTACCATAGAAGAAAACAAGCTGTGGATCTTGCAGACCCGAAACGGCAAACGTACCGGAGAAGCTATGGTACGCATTGGCATGGAGATGCTGGATGATGGAATGATCGATGAGGTTACCTTACTCAAACGGCTCAACCCCAATAAGATCGATGAGCTTTTACACCCCGTATTTGACCCCAAAGAACTTGCAAAATCAACTCCTATAGCCAAAGGATTACCGGCTTCACCAGGCGCAGCCACCGGACAGATTGTGTTCTTATCAGATGAGGCTACCGAGTGGAAAGCAGCAGGCAAAAAGGTAATACTGGTAAGGCAGGAAACATCCCCCGAAGATCTGGCAGGAATGGATGCTGCTGAAGGAATTTTGACCTCACGAGGTGGCATGACCTCACATGCAGCCGTAGTGGCACGTGGTATGGGCAAGTGCTGTATTGCAGGGGCCGGAGGATTACAGATCGATTCCGGCAGAAAACAGGTAATGGCCAGTGGAAAAGTCTATCACGAAGGAGACTGGATCTCCATGAATGGTACCACCGGACAGGTTTACGAAGGTAAAATAAAAACAATAACACCCGAGCTGACCGGAAATTTTGCCCGCCTGATCGAGCTGGCCGATAAGCATGCCAAAATGAAAGTTCATGCGAATGCAGACACTCCGGAGACAGCAAGGCTGGCCAAAAAGTTCGGAGCTGAAGGAATCGGACTCTGCAGAACCGAACACATGTTTTTTGAGGGAGAGCGTATCAAAGCCATGCGTGAAATGATCCTGGCTGATGATGAGGAAGGTCGACGAAAAGCGCTGGATAAGCTACTCCCGATACAACGTGCGGATTTTGAAGAGATCCTCAAGGTGATGGAAAGCTCACCGGTCACCATTCGGCTGCTGGACCCACCGCTGCATGAGTTCCTGCCGCAGGATCTGCCAAACCAGATAGAAATGGCTGAAACAATGGGTGTCTCTCTGGAAGCAGTACAGGAAAAAATAGAATACTTGAAGGAGGTAAACCCAATGCTGGGGCATAGAGGCTGTAGGTTGGGCAATACCTATCCTGAGATCACAGAGATGCAGGCCAGGGCTATCATGGAGGCAGCCCTCAACCTGAAGGGAATGGGTATTTATACCAAACCGGAGATCATGGTCCCCCTTACAGGAACCGTGAGTGAATACAAAATGCAGGCGGACATAGTGAGACGAGAAATCGAACGGGTATTCCTGGAAAGACACGATCAGCTCGATTACAAAATCGGTACCATGATCGAGGTGCCTCGTGCTGCGCTCATCGCTGATCAGATAGCCAGTCACGCTGAGTTTTTCTCCTTCGGCACCAATGACCTGACCCAGATGACTTTCGGATATTCCCGTGATGATGTGGGTAAATTCCTTCCCATCTACCTGGAAAAAGGCCTGCTCAAAGAAGACCCATTTGAGGTACTGGACCAGGAAGGTGTTGGTCAGCTGGTCACTTCAGCAATTCAGAAAGGACGCACTGCCCGCCACAACCTGGTAATAGGCCTATGCGGAGAGCACGGAGGAGAACCCGGGTCAGTAGATTTTTGCCATCACGTAGGCATGAACTATGTGAGTTGTTCTCCATACAGGGTGCCGGTAGCTAAAGTAGCTGCGGCTAAAGCTAATTTGATTGAAACAAGTGCGGTTTAGTTGATAGGTTCGGGCTTAGGCCCGGGCGGTTTACAGAAAGGCCATCCCAGCGATGGCCTTTCCGTTTTAACAGTATACACTGATATAACTTGAAAATAATGGTTGGAAATCTTACCTTGCTTAAATTTTTAAAACAGGTCTATGAAATCCGCCTTCTATTTCATTTCAGCTGTCATAGGTTTTAGTTCATGCGTTATGCACAACCGCATGACTTCACCGGAAGTATTGAGTAAAGAAGAACAGACCTGGTCGTTCGGTGTAGTTACAGAACCAGCACTATATGAAGATGAGTATTTAGGTCCTTTTTCTTTTCAGCCGGTGGTTACTTACAGAACTGGTCTTGGTGGTGGATCGGATATTGGAATGACATTATACGGTGTTTACACTCCTGGCCTCGTCTTTGACTGGAAACACTCTTACCTGGATACGGAAAACTTCAAATTATCAGGCGATCTGGCCCTGTTTGGAGGTTTCCCCAGACCTTCGGGCGTACAATATGAGATGGTCTTCGGTAAACGAGAAATCTACGGGGTTTTTGGAGCTAATGTTGATTTTTTACCTGGCACGGAGTATCCTCCAAGTTGGATCGTAGGCTTTGGTTCTCAATTTAGCAAAGAATCTAAATTTGGATTTCAGATGACCTATGGCCGACAACTTGTGCCTCTGAGAGATGAATATGATTATGGCTATAATTGGTTGACTATCGGACTTTCAATGAACTTCCAAAAGAAGAAAAAGAAGTTCAGAGAAACAGGTAGCTCTATTTTCCCCATCCATTCTTGGTGTTTTCACCAACAAAATATCAATTTAGGCCTTGATTATCCTGGCTAAGACCTAAGAAAACCCCATTCAGGTTCGTTGAATGGGGTTTTTCCTTTTGGATGTTGGGCTAGTAATTGGAATACCAGGCCTGAACTTCGTGGGGATTCAGAGCTCTGGAGTAAACCCTTACTTCATCCAGTACACCTTCCAGCATGTAATCAGTTCGTTTGTCTGCATTGCTGCCCAGTTTGATGGTTCGGGCAGCACTTCCCTGCCTGGCAAGTGTCCCTGTAGCAACTGTGGCAGACAATTCGTATCCATTTGCATACAATCGCAACATGCTCCCGTCATAGACAGTCACAAAATGATACCAGGTACCCTGAGTAATGGTGAGCTGCGCTTTACCTACCTTGATTTGCGACCATCTGTAGGTAGCACTGTCCTGTTCATTGTACAGACCAGTAGTAATTTGATTGTCCTCAATGCGCTGAGTAAACAAGGCATTTCCATCGCGGGTATTGGAGATCACCACCTGACGAGTGTTGTTAAGCGAATCGAATTTTACCCAACATCCGTAGCTGAAACTCTCCAGACCAACCAATACACTATCAGTAATGCCGGTTTCGATGTAATCAGTAGATCCATTGAACCGATACGCCTGATCGGCATGCCCCTTCCGACTTGCAGTCAAAGTTGCTCCAAAAACCTTTCCATCATATCCATTGCCACTAAGGTCACTGGCATCCCCGTTGAAATCATAGTGAGCTAACAAACCATCTTCCAGGTTGATCAAATCCACATAATTAAAAGTAAAAATGGTGTATCCAAACTGGGCCGGATCACCCATTGTTGCGTCCACGACTTCCACAGATTTGACCAGTGTCTCATCCTCATTGACAGCATAGCTCACCGGAAGCGGATCTTCTACGTATGGTGCGTATTCTGACCCCTCCTTGGGAGCCAGTAGTACCGCATTTTCCCCGGAATCAAGTACAATAAAGTCCTCAATGGTATACTCCCCGACCTCAAACTGAATGTTTTCGGTAAAGTAGCCATTTCCAAGCTTGACCAGCTCCAGCTTTTCATTGTTGAGGACGTATTCTCCGTCTTCATTCATAATGGATATCACCAGGTACTGATAATCTTCGTTGGCAGCTGTCCGGCCACCGGCAGATTGCTCCGGTGCTGCAAGGGATAAGCTTAAGTAACCAGTGGCTGAAGGCTCTGCAGGCACTTCCTGGTCGCAAGAAAAGGTGATCAGAGCGATGACTCCAATGAATAAGGATTTGAGTTTAATTGAAAGGTTTATCTTCATGTGTTTAAATTATTTAAATCAGCTATTTGCTACCCAATTTTGATCATTCGCACCTGCCTGCCGGCAAAGGCAGGATTGGTGTGGCTCAATATTTGAGTGAGCATCTGCTCATTCATGTGTATAGCTTTTGTTTACAATAGTTCTGCATGTGAAACGGGAAGGTGTAGGGAAACCCTACCAAAGTTATTTGTTCAAACTTCTCAAAGCAGATCCAATACTCGGGAAACGGAAGCAAAATCCCTGATCAAGTAATCGCTGTGGAACCACCCGTCTGCTCTTCAGGATCAGTTCAGTCTCCGTTCCAATAACCCTGGCTCCAACTTCAAGCAACCATTTCGACAAAGGTAATCCTGTGAGAACACCCAAAGCATTTCTTAAAACTTTCATAAAAACCCGATTGGGAACCGGGTCAGGAGCAGAAATATTAAAGACCCCTTCGAGTGGTTCTTTTAGTAGAAAATTAACCGACCGTACAAAATCCTCCTCATGGATCCAGCTAAAGTATTGACGGCCACTGCCCTGACACCCACCCATTCCTGCTTTAGCAAGTCTTTTTAATGGATCTAATGCTCCTCCGCTTTTTCCAAGAACGATGGCCATTCTCAAAGCAACTTTCCGTGTATTAGGCACTCCACCTCCAAAAAATGTACGCTCCCATTTTTTGCAAACATCCACGGAAAACCCCTCTCCTAATTCGCCGGTAGCCTCATCCATATCCCGATCTTCCGCATGACGATAAATAGTCGCTGAAGAAGCGTTGAACCAGACCTTTGGTGGATTCTTACATTGACTAATCGCTTTTCCCAGTATGTAGGTAGCATCAATCCGGGTATCGTAGATGGCTTGCTTGTTAGTTTCATTATACCTGCAGTCAACTGATTTTCCGTTCAGGTTGATCACAGCATCCGCTCCATCCAATTCACCAAACCAATAGCCCAGACATTTAGCATCCCATTTTACATAATGAACCATGCCATGATCCACGTGATGTTTGCGAGAAAGAACAACCACTTCGAACCCCTTTGAAGTAAAATGATCGGTTAATAGCCTACCCAGAAAACCCGTACCTCCTGCAATAACGACCTTTTTCATTTGGATGGAGATTTATAAAGCTGAAATGAGATGTAGAGAAAATACAGAGCCAGCAGCCAGGGCAGAATAAACACAATAACAATAAACGGCACCTCGAAGCCCGGCCCCAGATTAGCATTAAAAATTATGAAAATGACTACTAAAAGGGCGGTCGAACTTTGCCAGTACTTCCTTATAGAGCTTGTGGTTTTACAGAGCATGAGATAACTACCGGTAAGGTACTGATACGCACCAATGAAAAATTGCATCGTAACAATGTACATCAGCGACTCACGTTCAAAAATGGCCATAAAAAGAGCCACTAAAACTGAAAGTAAAGCCACTAGCTGCAAATAGAAATTTATCGCTCTCATGATCTCATCGGTTAACAGTTTTCACTTCACTCGCAGCCCTACTCCTCAGCTTGAAGAAGACAAACAGGTTGAAGAAGTGCATGCCTCCAAGGATGAGGATGATCGCTCCCAGTTTTACACTCAGCTCTTCGATTACCTCCTGCGGAGATGCTACCGGACTCATGATCCGGAGGGTAAATACCGCATAGCCTACGTTGATCAGGTAAAATCCAACTACAAGTAGCTTATTGACACTATCGGCCAGGGCTTCATTCCCGTGAAAGATATCCACCAGGAAGATCCGGCCATTGTTAAACAAAGTCCTTGCTACCCAAACGGTAAGAATAACAGTAGCAGGCAAATAAAGGGCGTACGTTAAAATGGTGTAGTTCATGATCGTATGGTTTAGTTTAAATTCAATTAATTCATTAATTTCAGAAAATATTGAAAATTAATTTCAAAAAAATATCAGAGCCTCAGAAGCAATTTGTAAAACCAGTTTTTCTCGGATTTCTCAAACTTATCAAGTACACCATCCACTTTTTCAGAAAAGTCTTTCAGGTCTCCGGTCACTGCTTTAAAGGTTTCTACATCTTGCCCATCACCTGATACATTTTGTACCTGGCCAAGTACCCGGATGATCGGTTCGATCTCTCTGCGTCTGCGTTCGCGGGTCACCTGTCTGGCCAGTGCCAGGATATCCTTATCTGCCACAAAAAAATCTTTCCGTTCCCCTACCTGATTCTCCTTGAACACAATTCCCCAGTCCATCAGCGCCCGTACGTTCATGTTTACATTGCCACGAGACATCTGCAGCTCCTCCATGATCTCATCAGCAGACAGCGGCTTGGTAGACACCAAAAGCAATGCATGGATCTGGGCCATCGCTTTGTTGACACCCCAGCTGGAGCCCAATGCACCCCAGGCTTGAATAAACTTATGTTTTGCCTCCTGATATTCCATTACGGTAACAAACGTAAGTAAACTTTCGGAAGTTTCAAAAATTATTGAAAGTTTAAATGGATTGATTTCATATATGACATTGCAAATGATTTTATCTATTTCTGTCTGAAATGCGGGTATCATCCATTTCTGTCCCAAAAAAATCGGTAACAAAAACCTTTTTTGTCGCCTCCTCAATAAAATAAATGATCTTAACTGTTTTACGGCGGGTAACCTGATATATCAGAAACCTATGTTGTCTTCCCAGAAAAGCCAACTTCTTTTCTAATGTGCCACGTCGAGGATTATGATTCAGAGATGCCGCCTTTTTTAACAGCTCGTCCATTTTCCTGTTGGCACTCTCTGTCGAGTGTGTTCGGTGTAAATAATCGGAAAGATTCAGGAAAAACACCTCGGCCTCCGGAGTAATCTGAACTAAATACTCCGCTTTTTCTGCCACAGCACTACATCTTTTTTGAACTCCCGCAGATCCCGGGATTTTCCTTCCTCGATAGATTGTAAGGATTTTTTTGCCCTTGAAACCATATCCTCATCTGTAGTCTGAAATGGATCTTTCTGATCCATCCGGCTTTCCATTTCCAGCAATCTCATATAGCTTGCCAACAAAGCCGGATCATCGATCTGATCGATCAAATGATGGATGGTCTGTTTTACTTCCCGGGTATTCATACCACAAATTAACAATTTATTTGGATGATTTGGTTTCAAGCATGATGATAATCTGTTTAGATGGTTAATCCCTTCCTTTTGATTTTACCTGGTTTGTTGGCGCCATAACTCCATCATACCTCCAACTCAAACCCATATTTATAACTAATCAATCTTCGCTTCTTTTCATTTTCATACCAGGCTTTTTCCCGGTGGCTTACGGTTATTAGATCACTTGTAGACATTCCTTTGAAACGCTCCGCTATTTCCGGCAGGATAGCCAGCTCATCGTCTGTGAACAGCTCAGGGTTGAAGCGCCTTCCTGCATGCGGCTTAAACTGCTCACCTATCCCACCGTTTTCAAACTCAGTCTGCCAGATATCCACTTCATCTTTATTGGCCATGTACTCGAAAATGCTGTTGTAGTTGTTTGGAACAGGCCCCATATTGATCGCCCGATAGCGAGCTCCGCTTATAGAAAATCCCGTACGCTTGAAATGGAGAAAATCCGCGTAAAATAACAGCTTGTTCAGTCCGGTTTTCCAAGGTTGCAATAGCTCGCTAAAGTAGACCACCATCTCCGTGAGTTTTTCCAGATTGGGCTTGCGGTAACCGGAGTATTCATTGGAAACAGGTTCTCCAAGCAAATAGTCCTGAAATTCAGCAGAAAAAAAATTTTTCTCCTGCTCTTTGATCAGGGTAACCAACCTTTGGAGAAGTTTCTGCTTCTGGTTGCCCTCCAGTGTATCAGACAGCTCCACCAGGTCTTTAAACTTTTCCGGATCATTCGCCAGCTGGATCAACCGGCCGTTGGCCTGGCTGGGAACTTCTCCATTTTCATAGTTGCGGTAGCTATTGACCCCAAACCCCAGTATTTCAGACATCCTGGTAGCCGCAAGTCCATACTTCTCACGGATTGCCTTTACCTCGTCCGGAAAAGGCAGGTTGTGTTTTTCACGGTACTGATTATACAGCTGGGTCATATTCCGCTCATCCAGCTCCGTGGTGGTAAACTGCTCTCCGCTATCCTCACAGAGGTAATAGTGATAAACGACTGGAAATGATTCTTTACGAAAATTGAGCGCTCTGGTCTCATATCGTAAAGTCATCTCTTTCCCGGTTATTGGACTCTTCATAGTTATAGATTAGATATTTTGCTTATTAGCGAAAGGGATAATTCATTGGTTTTTCTGAAATATGAAATGAGATACATATCACTCCTCCTGTTCCATAACCAATGGATATCTTGATATAAATCTCTTCTTCTTTTACCTCCACTCCAAAGACCCAAAGGTCACTGCCTTTGTAAAGTGTGTCTTCTATCGGACCCTCTGAATAGTCTTCCACACTGAGGTTTTGCAAAACCTTTTCCCGGTCCATAGGCCTGATTTCCAGATCGGCAAGTGTCTGGGCATTCTTACCCCGGTCATCCCTAAAGAAAACCTGAGTGATCCTCATCTTCTCCTTAAAGTCCTTTAAGAAAGATTCTACTTCTTTTCTCCAATCATTACAACGGATCACGAAAGTAAAAAATTCAACTTTAAAATTAAAAATTACTAATTAATATAGCATAAAACCACTATAAAATTTATTGCGTATACAATCGCAACAAATTACGGTCATCCACAGGGCTTATTTTGGGATTTTGAATGAATTGATAATAAATAAGACTGCATTCATAGATAAAATAGTACTATTCAACTAAAAAATTGTACTTAATAAGCATTGGAAGGTATATACTGGTAATGTTTAGTCTTTGTCAAGTTTCAATCAAGTAGTCAAAGAAGTATGGGTTTGATGAATTTCATATAACCCCCATTTGCCCCCTTTAAAAAGAAAAGGGGGAATATTTGTATCAAACCCATACTCACTATTATCACTTTACATAACTTGATAAAAAGTAGGGTTAGATTTAAATTAATCATTACCGTCATGAAAACTTTACTAAGTACCGCCTTATTGATTTTAGCCTTTTCCGGATATTCACAACCATCCAATGTCTCAGGCAGCTGTCCATATTTTAAGATCGAAAGCCCCGGAGATCCTACCCAGTACCTGCCACTGATCAGCATCACAGCAGATGTAGATATCGCCTCCTCCATTGCTGAGGTAAAGCTCACTCAAACCTTTACCAATTCGTTTGAAAGAGCCATTGAGGCTGTTTATATCTTTCCTGGTTCATCAGAAGCGGCCATTCACGGATTGTCCATGCAAATAGGTGATCGCACCATCACCGCGGAAATAAGGGAAAACCAAAGAGCGATCAGGGAATATGAAAAGGCCAAATCGGCTGGAAAACGAGCCTCACTTCTTCAGCAAACCCGACCCAATGTTTTCCAAATGCAGGTTGCTAATATTATGTCTGATGATACAATTAAAGTCGCTATCTCCTATTCGGAGTTCATAGAAAATGATCAGGGAACCTACCAGTTCGTGCTCCCTATGACCATTGGTCCACGATATGCGGGAGAAAACATGCATCATGAAGACAAGCCCGTCGACCCATTGTACCTCCCCGGTTACATGAGCAGTAGCCATCCGTTTGACATTAACCTTTCTCTTAACAGTACCGTCCCCATCCAAAGGGTAACATCGGGCACTCATAAAATAAACGTGGACATGCTCACCTCAAATCATTTCCAGGTCAGTCTGAACCCTGGCGAGCGATTCAATGCGAATAAAGATTTCATTTTTGAATACCAGGTACGGGGAGATAACATCCAAAGTGGCTTACTCCAGCATAAGACTCCACAAGAAAACTTTTTTGCGCTGCAGATACAACCTCCAAAGCAAGTGGAAATTAGTCATGTACCGCCAAGGGAATACCTTTTTATCATCGATGTATCCGGCTCCATGCAAGGCTTTCCCATGGAGACTGCCAAAATACTTCTGGAGGACCTGTTGTCTGAGCTGAGACCCATTGACTTCTTCAACATCATTCAGTTTGAATTTGGGAGCAATCAGCTGTTTAGAGAAAGTGTCCGGGCTACTGAAAGTAATATCAACAAAGCCATTCGCTTTACCAGAACCCGTAACGGATTTGGAGGCACTAACCTTGACAATGCTTTAAACAACGTTTACCGCATAGATCAAACACGTGACCTGTCCCGCTCTACGATCATAATAACCGATGGACAAATAGAAGCTGAACGAAAGGTTTTCAAAAGGATTCGGGATAACCTGCACATCTCAAATGTTTTTGCTTTTGGGATTGGGACTTCCGTAAACCGATATCTGATTGAGGGGATTGCTGAAGCGGGGTTGGGAGAAGCTTTTATGGTGACTGATCCCGCATTCGCGAAAGAAAAAGCTAAAGAGTTGGCTGGATACATCAATCGACCGGCCCTGACCAATATCTCCATCGATTATGGACAAAACAAAGTCTTTGAGGTCTCTCCATTAAATCTTCCCGACCTGCTCTCAAACCGACCATTGACGATTTATGGAAAGTTCTTTGACGAACTGAC
The DNA here is from genome assembly GCF_057801515.1 of Marinoscillum sp. HNIBRBA16962. Lineage (NCBI taxonomy): Bacteria > Pseudomonadati > Bacteroidota > Cytophagia > Cytophagales > Reichenbachiellaceae > Marinoscillum > Marinoscillum sp. HNIBRBA16962. The sequence goes on from NZ_CM173603.1 coordinate 4,064,299, forward strand.
TGACGACATCACCGTAACAGGCCAGACTGGAAACGGATATTTCACCCAGGTCATTCCAAAAGCAGGGGGTTCTTCCAGCTACAACCCCGCACTTGTACATCTTTGGGCCAGAAATAGGGTGAAGGAGCTCGTTGATTTTAATCATCCCTCGGACGGCATTAAAGAAGCCGTAAAGCAGCTCGGACTCAACTATGCACTCCTGACTGACTACACCTCGTTTGTGGCGATCGACAGTGAGGTTGCTAACCACAGCCTGAGACCAGTAGCTTCAATTGATCAACCGTTGCCTATTCCTGGCGATTATACACGCTCTGGGTATGTGAGCCAATCTTACCGCACCCAGCTCAACACTACGGGAGCCGTAAGTCGTGCGACCGGTTCTTCTGATATTGACATCCTGTTGCCTGTTCAATCGACTTTAACAGGTCCACTATTTTTGGTTAGGTGGACGTCACAAATGACTCAGGGCCCCTATAAAGTGATTCTTGAGAATGTATACAATGAGGTTGTTTATGAAAAAGAGACATCAGATCCTTATCTATGGATCAGTGTAGATGAGCTCAACTTGACGAACCCTTTTTTATTTCTCCTTAAAGTTACTTCAGATGACCAAAGCAGTAATGAAGTCGGTATCAAATTGGAAAATGGCATGGAGCAATTTCACCCACTATTTGATACCAGTTTGAAATATCCGATTGTGGAATACACCCATGCTATCCAGGAGCTGTGGGATCAGCGCTATGTCCTGGATGCCTTGACCCTCGTGGAAATTGCACTGATACACTACCCTGAGGAACAATCACTACAAGACATCCGGGAAGAAATCCATTTAACCCAAAATGGTCGATAGAAATTGGCGGATTACCATGGGTAGACCAAGTCAAGGTTAACCCATACATCGAAAATGAATGAAAATCTTATCTCAATAAGTTTTTTTGTTGGCTCTTATCTCAAATTCTGGTTAGTTGGGAATATTACTTCGTCATATTCAAAACCATCGCCCCAAGACCGTGTCTTCACGGTCTGTTTTATCAACATAGAATTTCATGGGGACACGAAATTGGGCGCGAATGATCTTAGTGGAGTATGGGTTTGATACATCCTTTCAGGGGGCTGATGGGGGTTATAGGAAAATTTATCAAACCCATACTCTCTTACTACTTAATCTTAACTTGACAAAGCTGCTAGTTAGAAATATTCCCGGCTGATTCCATCTCTACTGATTCCACCTCAGCTGATTCCATCTCTATGGAAGCCAACTTAAACTCCCTCACTCCGCCTTTGAGTTCCTCGGCAATCTCACGCAGGCTTTGTGATCGCTGCATATAGCTTTGCATCCCTGTTGACAGCTCTGAGGCAGAGCTTGCAATCTCCTCCGTTCCGGCAGCTGTCTGCTCAGCCACCACTACCACAGACTCTGTAATGGACACCATGTTGGTAATGCTTTGGGTCTGGCCTTGCGTGGCACCCAGAATATCTTTAGAGTATTCCAGGGTCTGTCTGGAGGATGTGGCCATTTCCTCAAAAACCTGGGAGGCTTCTTTGGACGCATCCACACTGTAGGTCACGTTTTCATTCATTCGTTCAGTAATTTCTACAGCCATACGCGTATCCTTCTGTACACTATCCACCAATTTTTGAATCTCCTTCGCTGAGTTGTTAGAGTCCTCTGCAAGCTTCCGGATTTCCTCGGCCACTACTGCAAACCCTCGGCCATACTCTCCGGCATGTGCCGCCTCTATCGCAGCATTCAAAGCAAGTAGGTTTGTCTGAGAAGAGATCTCAGTGATCATGTTCAAAACCCTGGAAATTTCAGCAGACCTTTGAGTGAGCACCTTCATGGAATCAGTGGTCTGATGAGAAAGGTCATAGATCTCGTTGATCTTATTGACCACATTATTGACTATGCCATTACCTTTTTCGCAGTTCTCAACACTTTTCTGCGCCGCCAGATGAATCGTTTCCGACTTTTCTCCCATTTCTTTAGAGCTCCTTAAGATGTGCTCCACCAGGCTGGAAGACTCATCTACCTTCTGCACCTGTGTTTGCGCTCCGTGACTCATTTGAGCAATAGAGCTGGCAATCTCATTGGTACTTGAAGACATTTCTTCTCCCGTAACCACCATATCTTTCACGTGGTCCTCTATGGCATTTGCTCCTGAACTTATCTTTCCCACCAAAGAGGTCAGGCTATCCAGAGAAACATTTAGATCCTCTGCCAGGACTCTGATATCCCCGGCGGCCTCATCTGTGTACCTCAATGTGAGGTCACCAGCAGCCATGGCATTTACAATACGTGTGATCGAACTAATAGGAGTGGTCATCGCATTGAGCAGATCATTTATCGACTCAGCCAGAATAAGCCATTCCCCGGTCTTACCCTGGATCCCCACACGCCGCTCAAAGTCACCGTGTTCACTTGCCTCTTCCAGTATGATGCTGACTTCTGCTATCGTATTGGCGAGGTTACGGCGCATTTTTATCAACGACTGCCCCATGACATCATCGTCACCTTCAACTGTAAAATCACTTCTGAAGTCTCCATCCCCAACCATTTGCAAAAAACTTGTGAGCCGTAAAAGGCGTTGGTCCAGCTTATGGAGATTCTGCAATATCTCACCTATCTCATTATTTTTTACTTTACCTGGTTGATTACCAAGTTTACCGCTGGAAAGATCACCAACCACTGATGAAATCCTGCCAATTGGGTGGATCAAGTTTCTATCCACGTAAAAGAAAAGGCCAAACAGCCCTGCCAAGGTGATTAACAATAAAATAACAAACCCGACTCCTGATCCAAATTCCCGAATGTAAAAAACGGCAAGTGACTGGATGAGTATTAAAAAGGCCAATGCCAAAAAAACCACGATGAACTTTGTCCGTGTTTTAAAAAATGAGATGTTAGTTACTAACTGTTTTCCTATTTTCATTGACTGGTAATTTTATTTCTTTATTTAACCGCTGTTTAGTTTTTGTACATGTTCAGATAATCTTTCAGACCTAGGACTTGCAACAGGGATGTACCCCTGGGATGCAGAGTAGATTCTCTTATCTTGTGAGCAACTTTAGCCAGGTGTCTTTTTAGCCGGTCAGGCATCAGGATAGTTTGACCTTGGAGCTGCATACGTAATTGTTTTGCCAGTATAAGGCCAACTAGACCTGCTCTACAAAAAATAACTACGTCGTAGTTCGTAGAATAACTTTGCATAGATTAAGTATCTATTCATAATAGTATTATACAGAGATAGCCATTTGAAAGCCACCTCAAAGCTGATTCTTCTTGCTTAGATCAATAGATCTCACATAAAAGTATGTGACAAATTAGTTATTTATCAACATTGCATTTAAAATTTTCAAAAATTAATTATATTTTGTCGTGAAACGTAATCTTCTCACTACCAAAGTACGGTAAGTTCCAATTGAGCCTTGCTTGTATAACATACTTGAAATAAAATATCAAGATGTTATTCTTCATTATAAAATTAAAAAATCACACATCTATATTTGAATTAATTGCAATTTTGCCTATTTTCCAAAAATTTAATCAATATTTAATTAATAACAGAACAAATAAATTTTAAAGTTAACAAATGGCGGAATTTAATTTTGACAACATCGAAACAAAAGGACAATCAGCTATGGCCTTTCTTATATCTGATGCTATAGGAACAGAGCAGCGAAAATCAATTCTTAAAAAAAATGGAATTGATGAACTCAAACAAGATGATTGGTATCCCCTGGAAAGTATAGTAAAAGCTTTCAAAGACCTAGGGGAAACCATCGGTGAAATGAACTTGTTTCTCGTAGGCAAGGCAATAATGGACAACGCGGAATTCCCACCAATGGACGGGCTGGAAAGTGCGCTAAAGTCTATTGATGTGGCGTACCACATGAACCACCGAAAAGACGGCCAGGTAATGTTCGACCCGGGAACCGGAAAGAAACTTGACGGGATTGGCAGCTACTCTTTAGCAGAATTTGATCCGGATAAAAAGGAAGCGGCTATGATCTGCCGGACTCCCTACCCCAGCAAATTTGAAGAGGGGTTGATCCTGCAGGTTGTTAGAAGATTTAAACCTGAAGGATCAATCAAGACACGGGTTGTTTTAGATGAAACCAAAGAAACACGCAGAAAAGGCGGAAGCTCCTGTACTTTTCGGATCACCTGGTGATCTTAAAATAAATTTTTTGCGCCATTTTTTTTGATTCTGCTTCTGGCATATAATCATATATCGCGCGGCGCGTTATTATTTATTCCCGGGTTACACAGCAGACTTGTGATAATAGCCACCAAACTAAAAATTCACCAGTTTCATTAGATAAACGATGAAACTGTTAGTTAAGGAACTGAATATCAGATGTATATATATTATGATGAGTTTTTGATGTATAATCCGGGACACTTATTCCAGTATGAAAAATACCCACTTTTGGGTATTTCCAGGACGAGAGTATTAGTATAATTTTAAGTCATAAATTGACATTTTTAACCATTATACAGTATCTTTTTTACATTAATCAAACCAATTTAAATTTTACACTATGGAATTAAGAACCCAGCAAAAACAATCAAAAACAACTCTTGGAAATGACATTGATGCTCAACTCCAGGAAGAATTCCTGTTAGGTGCAATGAAGTTTGCCAACAATCCATTACACCAGAAACTCAAAAGCAAGGACAAAATCCAAAACAAACTAAAGTTTGTTCCCAAAATGCTCTACTTCATCTTAGGGTTTAAGGATCTTATGGCGGCTGTGAGGTATGAAAACCCCAAAAATAAAATAGAGGAAGGAGTAAACATCCACAGTGATGAAGATTCCGGTCATTGGGAATGGTACCTGCATGACCTTGCTTTTATCAGCGCTGAATTTAAAAATGCAAATTCTGAAGAACTAATTAACGAAATATGGGATGATAGCACTTATGAAGTAAGGCAAACGGTTTACCTGTTTAGCAGATATATTCAAAGCTACACTAATCCTGTGGCCAGAATGCTGATAATCGAAGTACTGGAAATTACTTTTGATAAGTTCAAATTGGCAATTCACCCTGTTCTTAAAGAGGCTGACTTGTATGAGCAATTGGATTTTTTCGGCAAAAAACATCATGAAATGGAAGAAAACCACACTGCTGGTACCGGTCACGATGATATTGCCAAGCTTATAACAGAACTTCCTGATGACCTCAAAAATGAAATGAAAGTGATCATTAAGGAGCTTTTTGACCAGATGTATAATATGGCTACTAATTGGTCAAAAGGTTAAAACCAATTGCATATTCAAGTTTTGCTCAGGCACAAAGCTGTCAGGGCATCATTTGACTATTTGACCAACCCGCTTTTGAGAAAAAGCCGGATATCAGTTACAGTGAAATATGGAGAACAACCTATCAAGTTGAAAATCAGCTTCGGTTTTTTGTATACCATCAGCGCAGACTTCTACTATAGGGCTTTGTGCTCCATATTTTTCTGAAATTGAATAAAAAACCTCAATTTTCGTCAACTGAATAATTTTTTTTGGCTGGATCGATTCTTTCTTATTTTTCATGGCTCACTATATCTATGGATTGCAGCGGGATTTTTTTGTTATATGTATGTTAAACAATTAGTATAAAGAACGAGCGTCCCTTTCGATAAACGATTCTCTTTTGAAGTTGAAAATGGTCAAGCAAACTGCCAGAAGTGGATTTTGCAATTTGCTTTGAGTATCAGACCTTTTCTATTTACTCAAGCAAAGATAGCTTTTCTTTGTAACCTTCCTAACCTCGAACCTCCTAATCAACTTATATAAAATCACAGAGAGTTGTGATGTTCCATCGATTCCTTCAAAGATGAAGGGAGTAACAAGAAAACGCCGGATTTTAATTTTTCCTTCCTGGAAAATATTGCTGATCAGAAAATTGTTGAATTGAATTTTCTACAAGAAACTTTTCATTTATCCGTTCGTATATTTACTTTGCATGTCAAAGTACTTTTTATTTAGATGTTTTGATAACTCAAAAGTCTATATAAAAGGATAGTTTGATACCAACAAAGCTCAGATTTAATCGCTCTAATCGTGTTTTTAAATGACTAAGGAAAAATACCTCGAAGACCTGAAGGACATCAAATCCATTATGGACCGGTCCTCGCGTTTCATTTCTCTAAGTGGCCTTTCGGGAGTAATAGCCGGGATACTGGCACTCGGTGGCGCATGGCTGGCATACCAAACGGTTTATTATGGTCAGAATTATCTAAGCTATCGTCAGGCAACTATGAATCAGGAAACCATCCTGACACTTCTTGGAATAGCACTTGGAGTATTAATCCTCTCCTTTTTAGGCGGGGTCTTCTTTACCCGACGCAAGGCCATTAAACACAAACAAAAGCTATGGGACAGTCAGGCACGCAGATTGCTTATCAATCTGATGATCCCTTTAGTTACCGGTGGTATTCTTTGTCTGATCCTACTTTCAAAAGGGTTCATAGGCCTTGTAGCTCCGCTAACACTTGTCTTTTATGGTCTGGGCCTGATCAATGCCAGCAAATACACACTTTCCGAAATCAGAAGCCTGGGATTAATAGAGGTCCTGCTTGGTCTCTCAGGGTGCTATTTTGTAGGATATGGATTGCTGCTTTGGGCTGCCGGGTTTGGAATACTCCACATTGTATACGGGGTAGCGATGTACTTTAAATACGAGTCGTGAAGAATATACTCAAAGACTTAAATAAGGCTTTTGAAAACAAGGTCCGTTTGGGCATTATGTCCGCCCTGGTCGTTAACGACTACCTGGACTTCAACGGACTGAAAAACCTGCTGGATGTGACCGATGGCAACCTGGCCTCCCACCTGAAGGCACTCGAAAAGAATAAATACATTTCCGTATCCAAAGAATTCATTGAACGCAAACCCAATACCAAATACAAAGCCACCAAAGTAGGAAAAGAAGCATTTGTCAAACACATTAAGGCCATAGAACAACTTTTAAAATAAAAAATTTTAATCTTTTGCTTTGAAATACAAAGTACTTTTAAGCCTATATATTATGGAAACAGAAACATCAATCGCAGAACGAATCAATAACTGGATGAAGCATTCGGTTACATTGAAACTGATCAGTATTACCATACTGGTCCTGTTGTTACTTATCCCCTCTTCGATGGTCACCTCCATCATTCACGAACGGGAAGCGCTGAGTCAGGAGGCCATCGGTGAGGTCAGCTCCAAATGGGCCAACCGCCAGCTGATCAATGGGCCTGTGCTAAGTATTCCGCTGATCTACCAGATAGAGAAGAAAGATGAAGTAACGGAACTAACCCGGTATGTGCACTTGCTGCCAAATGACCTGGATATTAGCGGGTCCATCGATCCGCAAAAACTCAAAAGAGGGATCTATGAAGTGGTGGTATATAAATCAGATCTGAAGATCAATGGGGATTTTACCATGACGCCAAAAATTGACCAGACCAACCTGAAGGAAATCGTCTGGAAAGAGGCCTTTCTGACCATTGGGATTTCCGACCTGAGAGGTATCAAAGAAAACATCATTGTCAATTGGGATGGCAAGAAGCTCAAAGCTGAGCCTGGATCCAGGATCATGGACATCATTCCTTCCGGTGTAACCATCAACCTCCCCGATCTCTCAGAGGAAACCGGCAAGGCAACATTTGGTTTCACATTAAACTTACAGGGAAGCGAAAACCTGTCCTTTGTACCACTTGGAAGCGCCACCACTGTGAATGTACAGTCCGCCTGGTCCTCTCCAAGCTTCAACGGCAACTTTTTACCAAAAAACCGGGAAGTGAACGATCAGGGATTTAATGCCAGTTGGAAGGTGCTTGAACTCAATCGGAACTTTCCACAAAGCTGGACCGGAAGCCGTTATTCGGGCTCTCTGACTGAATCATCCTTCGGGATGGATCTGTTACTACCTCTGGACGATTATCAGAAATCCATCCGGTCTGCCAAGTATGCTGTGATGACCATCGCATTGACATTCCTGATCTTCTTCCTGGTAGAGATCCTCAATAACCGAAAGATCCATGCATTCCAATACACTTTGGTAGGTCTCTCATTGTGCTTGTTTTACGTGCTCCTGATCTCCATCTCCGAACACTCCAATTTCAACACGGCTTACATCATATCATCAGTGAGCATCATCACAATGATCACGCTGTATTCACTCAGTGTATTCAAAGCCAGAAAGATTACCGGGCTACTGGCTGTAGTACTTATTGGAATTTATGGGTTCCTGTTTGTCACACTACAGATGGCTGATTATGCGTTACTGCTGGGCAGTGTCGGACTCACGCTCATTCTGGGAGCCACGATGTACTTCACACGAAATGTAAACTGGTACCAGCTAAAACCTACAACGTAAACAACCTGAGCCTGGTGAAATGTCGCCAGGCTCAATATCAATCAATACACAAAATCATGCATATATGAAAAAACTACTCACCCTACTCCCCTTTCTGGCCTTCTTCGGTTTCATCTGCTGGATAATTTTTCAGGCAGATCAGGATCAAGATCCATTACTGATCCAATGGGCTCACAAGGTACCTATGGGTGATAAATTAGGACATTTCTTACTTTATGGTATCCTCGCCTTGCTGCTTAATCAGGCCCTGCATTTCAGAAAAATCAACTTTTTGAGAAAGCGTGTTTTTCTCGGATCATTCCTGGTTCTTTCTTTTGCCATCCTGGAAGAATTCACCCAGCTCGCTTTCCCCAGCCGAACCTTTGACTTTGCAGACATGGCGTTTGACTTTCTGGGTATTTACCTGATTTCACTTGTATTTAACAGGATAAAACAGTCGATAGCTACTAAGTGAACTGAACCCGATGTAAGAAAAGGTGATTAAAACCTTCCCATTCGCTCCCCGGTTTTCCATTGCCAGGCCGTACGGATGATCTCTCTTACATCTTTGTACTTTGGGTCCCACCCCAGTTTTTCCAGTGCCAGCTTTGCATCGGCTATGAGCTTGGTAGCATCTCCGGGTCGGCGGTCAGCGATTTCGTAAGGCACTTTTTTGCCGGTGACTTCTTCTGTGGCTTTGATCACTTCCAATACAGAATACCCAAAACCTGTCCCCAGGTTGCAGGCAATGGAAGGTTCTCCTTTCTTCAGATATTCGAACGCTTTCACATGAGCGTCTCCCAGGTCATTTACGTGGATGTAATCCCGGATGCATGTACCATCCTCTGTTGGGTAGTCTGTTCCAAAAACCTTGATCGGTGGCCGATCGCCGGTCACAGCATCCAGAATGAGCGGGATCAGGTGGGTTTCAGGATCATGATCCTCCCCGATCAAGCCATCTTCCGCAGCTCCGCTGGCATTGAAGTAGCGAAGGAATACATACTTCAGACCGTACGCAACCTCATAATCCTTAATGATCTGCTCCAGCAAAAACTTGCTTTTACCGTAAGGGCTGACCGGGTTTTGAGGATGCTTTTCATCCAAAGGCATGTACTCGGGGTTACCATAAGTTGCACAGGTAGACGAAAAAATAAACTTCTTGCAGTCATGATCTACCATCGTCTTCAGCAACGTCAAAGGCTTAGCAACATTATTCACATAATACTTATGCGGGTGCGTAACCGACTCCCCCACATAAGCATAGGCTGCAAAATGGAGTACGGCTTCAAATTGGTGTTTTTGAAAAAGCTCTTTAAGCAACGTTTCGTCACCAATATCGCCTTTTATTAATTCTACTTTGTCATTAATTATTGCTTCCTGATGGCCATAAACCAGATTATCAAGTACAACAATTTTATATCCCTGATCAGCCATGAGCCGGACGGTATGCGACCCAATGTATCCGGCGCCCCCTGTTACTAAAACGGTGCTCATCCTTTTATTTTTTTATAGTGAACTTCTGAAAGTTTCTTCAATGTATCAGCTGCCTGCTCTGCAGTAATATCCCGCTGTGGATTGGCAAACATTTCATATCCCACCATAAATTTTTTTACGGTGGCAGATCGCAGGAGTGGTGGATAAAATGAATAATGAAAGTGCCAGCCTTTATGAGGTTTCCCGTCAGTCGGACGCTGCTGCATACCTGCCGAGTAAGGAAACGAACAATTAAACAGATTATCGTAACGAATCGTGATCCGGGAAAGGATATCCGCAAAAGCTACTTCTTCCTCCCCGGTCATGTCCGTTATAGCCTGAAAATGCCTTTTGGGAATGATCATCGTTTCATAAGGCCATACCGCCCAAAATGGTACCAGGCAAACAAAATGTTTATTCTGGCAAACGACCCTGCTTTCGGTCTCCAGCTCTTGCTTCAGATAGTCTCCTAATAGGCTGGTTCCTTTCTCCGCAAAATACTTTTCCTGGCTCTTTGTTCGAACAGCGATTTCGTTAGGCACTGAACTTTGCGCCCATACCTGGCCATGTGGATGAGGATTGCTGCATCCCATGATAGGCCCCTTATTTTCAAAGATCTGAATATTGCTGATATATGGAAGCTTTTCAAGTTCAGTAAATTCTCTCTTCCAAACTTTAACCACATTTACCAGCTCATTGATCTCCATCTCAGGCATCGTCAGTGAGTGATCCGGAGAAAAGCAGATAACTTTACAAAGCCCTTTTTCCTGCTGCAGTTTTAACATGCCTTCCTCCTCAACTTCCGTTCCCTGATCTTCCAGCAATGCCGCAAAATCATTCTGAAAAACAAAAGTCTGCTCGTAATCGGGGTTTTGATGTCCGCCTGCTCGTTCGTTTCCGGGGCATAAGTAACATTCCGGATCATAATTAGGCCTGGCGGTCTCCTCCGCATCTTCTGTTTTTCCCTGCCAGGGGCGCTTAGTGCGGTGAGGTGAAACCAAAACCCACTCCTCTGTCAGCGGATTGTACCTCTTGTGAGGTTTTTCAAAAGTGTTGAATGGCATTTTTATTCATTTAGGAGGTGAACACCTTCTCTTTTATAAGATGAACACCCTCATCAATGTGTACTTCTATTGGTGTGATTTCTTTATCAAACTTCTTCTTATAAGCAGTATTCAGTTCTTTCACGAACTGGTCTTCGGAACCCTTCTCTATCAGGTTGAGTGTACAGCCTCCAAATCCACCCCCCATCATCCTCGCTCCCAGTACATCAGAACGTCGGTTTGCAAAATCAGCCATAAAGTCGATCTCAGGGCAGCTGATCTCATACTCATTGGCCATAGCATGTTGAGCGATCTTAAGAATAGATCCGGCTGTAGTCAGGTCATCGGCTTTCAGAGCAGCAGTGAATGCAGAAACACGTAAATTCTCCTCGATAACATATTTACAGCGCAGGTAAACCTTTTCATCAAGCTCACCTTTTACTTTTTCCAGCTGCTCCAATGTAGCATCACGCAAGGAGTTGATTTCAGGAAAAGACTTTTTTAGTGTAGCAACCCCTTCTTCACATTGCTGCCTGCGGACATTGTATTCTGAACTGGCAAGGCTATGACTCACATTGGAGTTGCATAGTAAAAGGACATGGTCATTTAATTCGATAGGAAAGTAATCATACTCAAGACTTCTACAGTCCAGCAGTAAAGCCTGATCTTTTTTCCCCATCACACTGGCAAACTGATCCATGATCCCACACATCACTCCGGCATAATTATGCTCAGCTTTTTGAGACATTTTAACCATATCCAGCCTGGATATCTCCAGCCCAAAGAGCTCATTAAGGGCAAAACAGGTACCACATTCCAATGCAGCAGAAGAGGACATACCTGAACCGCGAGGTACATCTCCACTAAAAACCAAATTAAACCCTGATACTTTTCTACCCGATTTTAGAATCTCAGCTATAACTCCAAGGAGATAATTTTGCCATGAATCAGTCGGAAGAGGCTTCAGTTCAGATAGCTTAAAATCATAGCGTTCATTGAAGTCCAGGGAGATAATGCTACAGTCGTCTTTGCTATCGGACTGACCTACAGCAAAGTAAATAGCATGACTGACTGAAGCGGGCAATACAAACCCCTCATTGTAATCTGTGTGCTCACCGATCAGATTGATCCTGCCAGGAGCCCTCACACTCACTTCAGGCCGACCAAAGTTATTCTCAAAGCTTGCTTTAACCGACTTGTATATTGCATCATTCATCTTTTGCAGTATTACTTCTAATAATAAACGTAAATATAACGTTTATTGTTCTTTATTTCCTAATCTTACAAAATTATAAACGAGTTTAGTCAATTTTTTGGTCTTTTCCGGGGATGCTTGATCAGTTTGGATCTGGGTAAATTTAGCAACTAACCACTTAGCAAAAAGCCTGTCTCTCAAGAAGATAGCCTTGATTTACCCCTCCTTGTATTTGAAAATGAGATTTTTGTATCGATACAAAAATCTCCGAAAAAGGCAGACGGATTTTATTCAATTTGACCATAAAAGGCGCTTCGAAATAACTTGGTGGTGTAATATCCATTGGCTCACTTGTAAGCTCAGTCATTGATTCGTTCATTTTAGCAACCAGGCAGTGACCATCTTCCCAGTCCCAACCAGATCCCCAGTAAAGGTACGCCTGCCCGTCCGTATCAATAAAAGCTTCAGCATCTATCGTATGGATATCATCAGCTTTTTGTGTGGCAATGAGTGGGCTTCCATCATCTTTTACATTGCGCCAGGGGCCTTCCGGTGAATCGCTTATTCCCGCGTATACCTCACTCCCTACCGATACGAACATGTGGAATTTGCCATCCCGACCTTTCACTACAGAAGGCGCCCATACCCTGCTATCATTGGATGTCGGGCTCTTACATTGTGCCTTTGTTGGCCAATTCAGAGCGACGCGCTCCCAGCTCTTAAAATCTTCGGAACGAAACAACGCCAAACTATCCCCTCCCCATGGATCAATAGTCGCATAGATGTAAAACACTCCTTCATTTACTAAAATTGACGGATCAGCATAGTAACGGGTTTGCTACTTCTGAAATATTCACAACTGGCTTTTCAGAATAAGCTAACTCTTCGGGTTTGGCCTTTTTTTGAGGGCTGGCACATCCAAACAGCATGGATATACCAACAAACACTCCTATCGTATAAGCTGTGCTCACCCTTTTCATTTTTTGATCAACTGGATCATGTAACTGTAACTATATGCATCCTCTTTCAGGAGATATGGTGCATGAGGATAGGCTCCCCAGCTGTTGTCCCCGCCCAGCCCACGTTGAGTCAGATCGACATGTAGTGTTATGTGATCACTATAAGCCAGGTCTGTGGGGTGCTGCTGTTTTTTGGTCAGCCCCGGATCCATCGCTTCAGTTTTAATGTTCAGGGCGCTAAAGCTTAAAGGCTGAAGCCCGGTAATCAAAAGTCCGTTCCCTTCCTCATCCTGAAGTTTTACCCATCGTGTATCGGTATGGTATCCATATTCCTGGGGACGTATGTAAGGCATTCGTATCTCATTCACATTATCTTCCCAGACCCTAAGAAAAGTTGCAGTATTCCGATCGCTGTAATTTTCCACAGGTCCCCGACCGTAGTATTGCAGATTATTGTAATGACCGGGGATCTCCATTCGCATACCAAATCTTGGTAGCTCAGGCAACTCTTTCCCTGACAGGTCAATGGAGGAAGTGACCTGCATAGCACCATCATTCATAATCAGGTAAGAAATGGTATACGGAGCCTGAATGTCGCTCAGCTCATAAGTCACCGTAATAGGAAGTCCTTTGTCGGTCTGCTCTCCCACTTCCACAGATTTTACTTTCCTGTTTGCATGAACTGATCTCCACAGACCTAACTTGGTGGGCATTCCATTTCCAAAATCATTGTCTGTCGGCGCTCTCCAGAAGTAAGGCTCCGGGGGTCTGCGAAGTGCTACCTCGCCAGCAGAGTAGTGGGTAAATTCGCCTCGTTTTTTGTCGAATGTTCCTTTCACCTTGCCTGAAGTAAACGTCAGCTGATCTTCACCGTCTACTACTTCCAACACACCTTCAGTTTTGCCAGCAACAAAATCCGTTTCGGTAAGCTGAAACTGACCACGAGCTACCTCGTGACCTGCCGGCACCAGATCTGAAGCTGATTTGGTATAGGCAAATACATTTAAAAAGTACTCCGCTCCTGCATCCAATTTTGGCAATTTGATCTTTTGATCAACTGACGTATGGGGCTGGGCTTTTACCAAAAAGGCGCCGGTATTATCCACTTTACCATTCCTGATCAGCTCGTATTTAAAAGTGAAATCACTCAGATTAGTGAAGTCAAAAATATTCTTTACGGTGAGAACTCCTGACTTATTTTTTAATGCAAAAAGGATATTTTGGTAAACTTTTTTCACTTCCACCAGAGCGGGGTGGGTAGTTCTATCAGCAGCTACAAGTCCATTTGCGCAGAAATTGTCATCGTTTTTAAAATTGAGTCCTCCGAGATCTCCTCCATATGCCCAGTAAACCCCATTCTCATCTTCTGTCTTCAGACCCTGGTCTACCCAGTCCCAAATGAAACCACCCTGCATGCGCGGGCTACCCATGATGATATCCCAATACTCCTGAAAATTCCCATTGCTATTTCCCATAGCATGGGAGTATTCACACATAATATACGGACGCTTCTGAGTAGTGTCCGCAGCATACTTTTTCATATAATTTATAGAAGGATACATAGGCGCCACAATGTCCGTATTAGCTTTTTCGTTAGCTTGCTCAAATTGTACCAACCTTGTGTCATCTCTTTGTTTGATCCAATCATACCCCTCAAAGAAAACCGGACCATTTCCACATTCATTACCCAGCGACCAGATGATCACTGAAGGGTGATTTTTGTCACGCTCTACCAGCCTGCGCATTCTATCCAGATGGGCTGGAAACCATTCGGGCTGCCATGCCGGATGTACATCTTTGTTGCGCTCGGCCCAGTAGTTTGACCCCATACCATGTGTTTCAATATTCGCTTCATCCACCAGATAGAGCCCGTACTTATCGCAGAGTTTATACCAAAGTGGACTTTGCGGATAGTGGCTGGTACGCACTGCATTGATGTTGTTTTGCTTCATCAAAGTGATGTCTTTCATCATGGTTTCCAGCGTGGGTACGTGTCCCAGCTCATCGTCATGAATGTGCAGGTTCACCCCTTTTACAAGTACATCCACTCCATTGACCAATAGTTGCGCATTTTTGATTTCCACCGTTCGGAAACCCACCTGTTCACTGGTCACCATGGACACCTTTCCGCTGGCATCCTTTAGCGTGATCACACAGTCATACAGGTTAGGTGTCTCCGCACTCCACTTTGCTACATTTTTGAGCGTTGTCTGAAAGGTAAGCGGAGCAGACACATTGGTAAAGGCCTTTTCCATGGAATAAACGGCCTTCTCTTCTCCTGCCGGATACAGTTCAATTTTCACAGCGCCAGATGCCTCTGCCGATCCGGCAAAGTCTTTAATATCAATAGTAGCATCGAACATGCCATTTTGATACATTTCATCCAGTCCGGCTTTTAAGAAAAAATCCCAAATAGTCACTTTTGGCAAAGCATACAAGAAAACATCCTGCTCCAGTCCACTGAGTCGCCAAAAATCCTGATCTTCCAGATAGCGTCCATCATGCCATCTAAACATTTGAATGGCGATCACATTCGGACCTGCTTTTACAAATTCGGTCACATCAAATTCGGTAGGTGACTTTGAAACTTTGGACATGCCCACTTCTTTGCCATTGATGAAAACACGGGTGTACCCTGAAGCTGATGATAAATTGAGGATCACTTCCCTGTCATCCCAGTTGGCAGGCAGGTCAAAAGTACGACGGTAAGTTCCTACCGGGTTGTACTCATTGTCTACATACGGAGGATTAGCCGGAAAGCAGTAACCACTGTTGACATAGATGGGTAGGCCGAAACCCTCAATTTCCCAATTTGATGGCACCGTAATATCATCCCAACTCGAATCATCAAAGTCCACCTGGTAAAAGTCTAATGGACGATCAGCCGGTTTTTTCACAAAGTCAAATTTCCAGGTACCGTTAAGCGACTGAAAATAGGCTGATTTACGAAAGTCATCCTTTCTGGCATCAGCAACATTGTCATAAGCTATAAAATCCACGTGTCCCTGCAGCTTATTTCGCTCATAGACCTGTGGATTTTCCCATTCATTTTGAGATTGAGTATACGCACTGAAGCCAGCAATCAGTGCCATTGTAAAGGCCAAAAAAAACTTCATTTATCTTCTTTTTTGTCTGTTATCAACTAGAGTTGAATTTATTTATAGAATTTATTATCAACTGAAAATCAACCAGTTACCACATGATGACAAACGTTTAACCTCCGTTGGGTTAATATTCATCAGATTTAGATGGTGGCGGAGTCTTTCTTCCCCAGTCGGTGGGGCTGGCGCCCATCGTAAGCTCCAATACTCCTCCATTTACAATATCCTTGTGATCAATCCATGCTTTGTCATAAGGTACACCGTTCAGTTTTGCAGCCTGAATATATTGATTTTTTTCAGAAAGATTTTTAGCTATGATCTTAAAGTCCCCGGCACCCTGGTGAATGGTCACCTCATCTATATAAGGGGTATTGATCAGGTAATAAGACTGACCGGCATTAGGAAATAAGCCCATCATGTGAAAAGCCAGCCAGGAGGACATGGCTCCTGAGTCATCATTTCCAGGGATCCCGGATCTGGAAGCATTGTAATTTTTGTCGATGATCTGGTAGATACGACTTGAGCTCAGGTCAGGCCTTCCGATCCAGTGATAAAGCGTGGGAGTAAGAAATGAAGGCTCATTGCCTACGTTGTAATATCCGTTTTCGAAAAGGATATCCAATCGCTTACGAAAAGCTTCTTCACCTCCCGACTTCCGAATAATGGAGGCCACATCATGGGGAACATAAAAGGAGTATTCCCAGGAGCTCGCTTCATAGAAAAAGCCACACCACCAACAAACACAATTGGGCCAGTCTTGCGCCAGCGGCGTATAAGGAATGTAACTAACCCTGCCTTCTTTACCATCACACTGAATGCTGTCGATCCATCTACCCGACGGATCTTTTGGCATGATAAAACCCCTGGCTCCATGGTCTTCAATTTCACGCCAGAGGTTTTGCCAGTTGTCCGACTGGTCATAGAATCGATAATATTCACCCATGCGCCCCAGGCCTTTGGCTACAGCTGCCAGGCAGTAGTCGTTATAAGCATACTCCAACGTCCGATTGCCGGCTCTTACAAAACGATTGGAGACATAACCCAGGCTATTGTAATCCGTGAGTCCGCCCCGCCCTTCTTTTTCTTCATTGCCTCCGGGAGGAATGGTAGCATCTTTGACCATCGCTTTAAGGGCCTGGTGATAATTGACGCCTTTAAGGTTTTTAGCGTAAGCATCTGCTATCACCACTTCCGCATTGGAGCCTCCCTGGGTTCGCCCGTTACAGTTGCCGCTACGTGCATCCGGCAAATATCCGTCGTACTTATAGATATTGAGCATCGCATTGATGATCTCTGCCTGACGTTTCGGATCGATCAGGGTTATCAATGGAGATGAAGACCGAAAGGTATCCCAGATCGCATAGAAGTCATCGTAGTATGGAGTGGCTGTCCAGAGTGGGTTTTCATTTGAGCGGTCTACCGGCATCAGCATGGTGTGGTAAAGAGCCGTATAAAACATGGTTTTCTGCTCTTCTGTAGCCGAGCTCCCAAGCTCTATTTTACTAATTAGCGATTCCCATTTGTCTTGCGTTTCCTTTACAACATTTTCGAAATCCCATCCGGGAATTCCCGTGTTCAGATTCTCTTTTGCCTTTGCCGTACTGATAAAGGAGATACCTATTTTCACCTGGACCATCTGTCTTTCGTGATCTTCAAAGTAGCAGATCACGCCAGTCTTTTCCCCTGAGTCAAACTGGCTGACTTCTCCCCTGGTCAGCTCGTCTCCTTTCCAGGTAGAAAAATTCCCGAACGGCTGATCAAACCGGGCATAATAGTAGACCGTATAGGCAGTGCCGTTATTCCATCCGCCACGAATGCGCGAATAGCCCTGCACCTCCGTATCAGATACCACTTCCACCTCGGAGCCTACAAACTGCTGGGCTTCACGGGCATCAGGGACAGGATTCTCCCCTAAAAAGAAGCCGCCGTCTATTTTGATCGCATTCTTTTTAGTATCCTTAAAAGTGTATTGATGAAAAGCTACCCTGTCTGAAGTAGTCAGCTCAGCTTTAATCCCCCACTTTTTGAGATCCACGGCATAATAGCCGGCTCTGGCTACCTCATTTTCCCGTAAAGATCTTTGTTCTATGGATTCAAAATCACCGGAAAAGGGCATAACGAGGATGTTGCCGTACTTAGGTCCACCACCGGTACCGCTTACATGCACCTGGCTAAAGCCCATCAGAGGCACTTCCGTATCCGGGACATACCCGCTATTGGCACCCTGACTATAATCCGGCCCGGGCTTGACCATCCCAAAAGGACAGCTTGGCCCGACAAAGACATTGCCGTCTCCTTCCGAGCCAATGAACGGGTCGATGTAGGAATGAAGGGGTGTTTGTGCAAAAAGAGCGCTACTTTGAAGTAAAATGCTACAAAGAAAAGTCAAGAGTTTGGGAGACATGATGTACGGTTTTGCTTTATGTCGGTGTTGTCACCGACATATTATTATTTATTATTTATTATTCAGTACGATTTGCCGGTTGGTGACAACACCAACCTGAAGCAAAGCGTACGATTTTCTTATGATCAATTACCTAATAATTCTCTGAATTTGTGATAGATCTCGTTGTTTTCGTAAACGCCCTGGAATAGCTCTTCCCCCGCTCCTTTGGCAAAAACCGGAACGGCTGTGGTGGTATGCTGGTCCGTGTTGAAATACACGGCTACACGATCCGGCACTTCGGTTTTCTCACCAGTTTCAGGATTTTCTTCATAATATTTCCCCAGTCCTATACCCCCGGTTTCATGATCTGCCGTCACTACCAAAAGCGTATTTTCATGACTCTCCATATAATCCAGTACTACCCCGATGGTCTCATCAAAATCCAGCACTTCCTGAACGACCATTTCAGCATCTTCGTCATGTCCACCCCAATCGATGTAGGAACCCTCCACCATCAAAAAGAAAGGGTCATCAGATGCCGTGAAATAATCCAAAGCCAGTCTGGTAGCATCCTGGAGATAACTCCCCCGCCCTTCTGTCTTGTTTGGAAGGTTATTTTGGGCCAGCAGAAAGCCATACTGATTTTCAGCGCTAACTTCTGTCAAAAGCTGCGTAGAGTCCATCTGATAACCTGCCAGTTCCAATTCTTTATACAGGTCCTTGCCGTCTTTTCTTTTATTGAAAAACTTCAATCCTCCTCCGGCGAAAAAATCCACACCGGATTTGGGTAAGTAAGCAGCAATGTCCTCGTGCATGTCCCGATCTTTCACATGCGCATAAAAGCTTGCAGGAGTAGCATGTGTAATGGATGTAAGGCTGATCAGTCCGGTTTTGTACCTCTCCTCCTCTTCCAGTTGCTCTACAATTGTAGGGAGCGCTACCGTATCTCCGGACACACCAATAGCCCGCTTGTACGTTTTTTCTCCGGTAGAGAATGCCGTGGCACCGGCAGCCGAATCAGTCACCTTATGGCTGGTGGAGGATGTTTTAATTATACCTATGCTCCTGAACCGTTCAAAATTGGAGGGTGACCCCTTAAAATAAAACGAGGTGGACACCTGCGTAAGCCCCATGCCGTCCCCGATCATGAAAATAATATTCAGGGGTTTCTGTTCTGTGTTTTTATCCTTCTTCTCAGGTGTTTGGCAACCTTTAATAACCATTAAGATCACCACAACCAGTGATATCTTTAAAACAATCTTCATATTTCTATATTTTAACATAAATCCTTCTTTTATACATCCACCAACCTAAAGCCCAGCACAACAACATGAATACTACTGCTGTCATGAATGCGCCAAACGACCCGGGAAATATTACCTGAAAGATCTTTTCGCTTACCCACTCAAAGACATCTAACTCAAGCGTAACAGGAATTAATCTTAAGGTGATGAAAAAAATCTCCGAGAAGAGATAGATCACCAGCGGGTTTTTACCGAAAACATCAAAGAACCGGGTACCGGCTTTTACGTTTCGAAACTCTACTCCATAGATCAGAACCGCCAGGATTGACAGGTCTAAACCAATCGTATAAATTGTAAACGAACTGGTCCATAGTTTTTTGGATATCGGGAAAACCAGATCCCACCACAGGGCAAGCATCATAATCAAAAAACCCGAAATGAGCAGCAGGCTAAGGCCCTCGAAAGTTTTTCCTTTTCTTTGGATAAATACACCTGCGAGATAACCTGCCAATACGTTAACAATGGATGGAAGTGTGCTCAGTAGTCCTTCAGGATCAAATGGTATGGCATCTTTTTTATAAATGTGCCCAAACCCCAACACAGAAAGGTCAAATTTAGTGGCCGCATTGGTGGCCATTTCCAGTTCCTTTCCGGGATCACCAAAGGCATAGAGTACGCCCCAATAAGCCAATAAAATCACTCCACAGAGGATCAAAATTGTGCGTATGGAGCAATGCCTGACCAGTACGGCAGCAAAAAAATAGCACAGTGCAATGCGCTGAAGCACTCCCATGATCCGGGTTTCTCCAATAGGTATCCACTCAAACTGGCCATCAGTTATTCTGAAAAAAGGATACCAGTACATCAGGTAGCCCAGCAAAAAGATCAGGATGGTACGCTTGAATACTTTCTCCCAAAAATCACTTGAAGCGGATTCCTGAAACTTCCTCATGGAAAAGCTCATGGCATTGCCTACAGCAAAGAGAAATGACGGAAATACCAGGTCGGCCAGGGTAAATCCAAACCAGTCGGCATGAACCAGGTATGGATACATCTCCGCCCCCGTCCCGGGAGAGTTTACCAGGATCATCAAAGCAATAGTCAGTCCGCGAAAGACGTCTAGCGAAAGGAAACGTTCCGGTTTTTGACTCAGGCTTTCCTCCATCAATAGTTGTATTCAATTGGTGGCATTTGATTAGTGATCGGCGCTATACGGTTCCTATACTTATCATGTAGCTGTTTTACTACGATCAAGGGATCTCCGGAGGGCTTCAAAGGATAATCCTTCCTTGAGTTTACCCATTGCCACTCCCACTGTTGTATTTCCGCATCAAAGGCCTGTTGATCGAAATTGCCCCAGTTTTCTTTAACCTGGACAAAGAAGCGTTCCCACCTTGGCTGATAAAAGTCCGAAAACAGACCACTCCACTGCCTGCAGGCATACTCATGAAGAAAGTTATCAGGACCACCCCAGAGGGTAATCAGGTTTTTGGCATTTCGCTCATAGAGGGCTTTCTCTTCATCATTTCCTCCCCAGCTTCGCGCATCAGCTATCCATGGCCCCAATAAGAAGTCTTTTTGAGTGCCTAAAAGACGATCCATATCCTCAATCAATTCAATGAATTCAGCGCTATATTGATCGAAAGCGGCCCGATCACCGGCTTCATAAGCCAGTGCTATTTGCTGCTGAAGCGGCAGGGCATAATTGGCCAGCACCTGCCGGGTTATGTCCACCAGGTCATACTGACACCCTTCGTAAGAACCACATTCGGGAATTGCCTGAACAAAAAGATCCCACGCCGGAAGCAAATCTTCAGGAGCATAATTCAGCTTGGTCCGCGCCCACCGTCGGTATGCCTCAAAGGTAGGCCGTGCTGAAATGATCGTTTCTGCCCCATCCCGGATCGACTTACCATTGTAGACGGTCCTGACCAAAATATCCCAGGCCTGGAGCAAGCCTTCATTGACTTTACCATATCTGTTGCGGTTATATTCTTTCAGCCATGATTGAAGATCAATCGGCTCGTCTCTCCACGTATGGTCCGTCATCAGCTCGTAGAGGACCGGGTTTTGTTCGATCCCTTCCATGGTCAGGCCAATGCCCTTCAGATTACCGGAAGTGGAGTCTTTCAAGGCCAATGCCGGTTGTTCTGCCACGGTCTCTATTCGGCCAAACATGCTGATATTCCCACCAAAATTATGAAGCATGTTCCATATCCACTGCTTACCGTAAAAAGCCTCTGTTCGCTTCCAGACCGGTTCGATTTCTGCTGCCAGATCCAGGATGATCATCCGGTCATCAGGCACGGCACCTAGCAATCCCTGGATTTGCGGAGCTTTCCAGAAATCCCGGTGGCTATAAAAAAGCCATCCCTGCATCACCCAGATCGCATCCGGGTCTGCGGCTTTCATACCCTCAAAGACCTTAGCACTAAGATCCCCCAGGTATTCGGGATCGTCTGATGGTGGTTCATTTTCATTGAAGGTATCAGCGGTATACAGGTTATCCGTACCATAGATCTCTTCCTGTTTTTCCAGAAACTTCTTACCGATCTCAGCAAATAACGGATCATTGGCATCCAGGATGTACGTATCCCCGAAACCATTGCCCCAGTTGGTTTTCTTAAGGTTGGCTTCCGGAAAAAAAATCTTAAAAGAAGCCGGAACATGCCCGGTAAATGCAGGCAAAACCGGCTTCATTCCTAACTCCCGTTCACGTTGCAGTATTTTCTTTTGTAAATCCCGGTGACTCTCTTTCCAGCTCATGGGGAGTGGTCCGCCCCAGCCGTCCAGGTTGCCCATCCAAAACCAGGAGAAATATGCCGGACCGCTAAAGAAGTCTTCTAAGTCCTGGTCTGTAAACCCATAGTCTTTATACACCTCATCCCATACATATTCCTGACCTGTGATGGCCAGGGGCATGTTGATCCCATGCAATGCCATCCAGTCGATCTCCTGCTCCCACCGCTCCCAGTCCCACCAGCTCATCGTGTAGTTAAACGTGCAGTAGTTTAAATAATAACGGTATTCGTAGGGGCTTTCCTTCCTGACCGGTTCAGGAACTAAAGGTAGGTTTTCAGGTAAGTCCAGGTTTGTACCATTCCAGGTGATTTGGCAGTGTGCATATTCGCGCAGGTAATAATACAACGCTGAAGCTACAGCTACCCCATTGTTACCGCGAAGAATGATCTTACCGTTTTCAGAAGCTACCTCGAATACATCCTTTTTCCCTCCAGGAAGATTTTCCACTACAAATGCTTCTGCATGGTCAGGGACGACCCTACGGATCAAAGTAAGTATGGGATCTTCCTCCTGAATGGGTTCTTTTTGAGCACAACTGGCTATTAAAACTGCTGTTGCGATCCAAAAAAAGATGACATAGCTATTTTGCAAAAATAAGAGCTTTAAAAAATACTGGAGTCCGAGAAAAGATTTTGCTTTCGAAGGAAATTCTTCAAAATCCACCTCTAAATCCCCTAAAGGGGACTTTTTGATCACCCCTTCAGGGGACGGGGGTAATTTTAGGAAATCTAAAAAATCTTTTCTCATTTCGTTTAAACGTACTTTTTTAGAGTATTAAAATTTAGTCGGATGACAATAATTCTAAACAAGAAGAAGGTTACAAAAGATATCCCGAGTAGTATGACTGCCCGGATACTTCTTCCTGTGATCACCCTTTGATTAAAATTTCAGCGTGTCAGGAAGGAACTTAGCTGCCAGGTCTTCATAATAGGGTCTCAACTCTTTCACATTCGGAGGAACCGGAGCTTTAGAATACAGATCGTAGGGGTTAAAGGCCTTTACCCACTCAAACATCTCCCTGTCATGTTTACTCAACAAATGACCATATGCACCTTCTCTATGCTGCGCATAAAATGAATGATACCTGATCATATACAATGCCGGTTCAGGCAAATAGTCCTTCATAATGTGATACAAGTATTCATCATGTCCCCATGACATGTGCACATTATCCAGACCACAGTTTGGTTCATAAACCCCATACTTTGTATTGTACTTTTCATCGTTAGAGTCAGGGTTTTGCTCAAAAAACTCCGGGTAAACGATCTTATCCGAATGCTTGCACCCTACCGGAAACGTATCTCCAACTACGGCCCACTGAGGCTCACCAAAGAGACACAATACCTTACCCAGGTCATGTAAGAATCCGGTCAGGATGAACCAGTCAGGATGTCCGTCAGCGCGAATCGCTTCGGAAGTCTGTAAAAGATGCTGGGTTTGATCCAGGTCAATATCGGGATCTGAATCATCTACGAGTGTATTTAAATAATCCACAGCATCCCATAGGGACATCTCCCTTCTATTAAACTGTAAAAAGTCACGTTCCTTTTCCAGGACAAAATCATACGTCTGGTTGATATGATTGAGCCGGTAAAACTCCTTTACAGTATCTCTGCCAGGCTCATCGTAATTACGATAATCCTCTTTGGCCTTGTGTGCTTTTTCAGGATATCTCCTGACCACGTCGTCTTCCCACTCCTCTAAATTTTTCAGTGGGGCATCAGATGAATTTATATTTTCCATAATGATGAATTTATATTTTTCAATAATTAACTTCCCAAAGAAACTACAAGATACAGCAGGCCTATTATCAGAACCACTACTCCCCAGGACAGCATAAATCCCATCCAGTCCTGCCTATTCCATCTATAAAGCTCCCAATTAGAGTTTGGGAAAATGAGTCGTTCTTCTAACTGATCATCACCTGTACCTACAGGCCTTACACGTTTTCTCATATTCCTATAAAATTTTTCCAATAGTTTTGGATCATCCTGCTTTGTAAACAAGGCAACCAGGATGAGGATAATAAAAGGAAATACCAACCTGATCAACAGTCTGATAGTCTCATTAAGTGCATAGGGGTTTTGCCTCAGATCAAAACCCACGTAATCCAGGAACAACAGCTCAAGATAAATATAGCCACTACCATATAATGACTGGTCACCATCTCCCTTTTTTAACCCCTTAGACCAGAAAACCGACCGCTGAGGAAGGGTGTAAGACCTCTGAATCTCATCCCCAAGTGAAATAGGCTGTGGCAGATCCACAGATGTCCGTTCATCAGGAGGTAATGCCTTCCATTGCTCTATCCGAGCTTCCCTGACTTCCACATCCAGTTTTTTTGCTGTATATGTTCTCACGATTGGAGCAGGATCAGTTTGCTTCAGTAGTGCGTCGTTTGTCCTAACCGATGGCCAAATCGTAGGTATGAGTAATGGTATCAGGTAAAACAGTGAAAAGGTTAAGAGGATCGAAATCCAGGCTGCGTTTTTATTTGCCTTTCTCCATTTTAATCCAAGCCAGAAAGCTGCTACGAAAATCACAAAAAACTCCCAGATGAATTTCAGGATCTGTAAGATGTTATCAAACTGTGTGGTGACAATGGCTGCACCTATCAGAAACAGTCCACCGGAAATTCTCCCGGCCCAAATGTAATGATTGGCCGAACGGTCCGGGAAAAATGGGCGGTACAGATTGCTGACTATAAGACCTGATACCGTGATCATCAGGCAATCGGCGGTAGACATAAGAGCGGCCATCAGACTGGCCAACATCAACCCTACCAGACCGATATTTAGCGGACCAAGTAATGTCCTTGTAGCATGCCCCCATACCAAATCAGAATTGGTAAGCTGCCCGCCAAAAAGCAAGATAGCGGCTAGTCCCAGGACACCCCACATGATAGTTACAACCCGTTTCATAAAGGTCCCTGTCACAAATCCTACTCTGGCAGAGTATTCATCCCGAGCTGCACCAGCCGTAACCAGCTGATTGGGTTGGGTAACGACAGTAAGTCCTGAAACAAGTGCAGCTGTAGCAATAAAATACCAGGTAAAATCTATAGTAGCCGGTGACCCGAAAACCTCAAATGCGCTCTCGGGCAATCTTTCATGCAAATGACGGAGTGCCTGACCTGCACCACTCCCACCATAGAGGGAGTTGATCTCTGACCAGGCAAAGGGTATGAGAATAAATGACAGTAGAATAATAAATACTCCCTGCAGTAAATCTGTATAAAATGCTGCTTCAAGCCCGCCCAGTGAAGTATATATAATTACAATAATACATATACTCCACACCAGTGTCTGCTCGGAAAGGTACGAGAAGAGTGCACGGGGGGGCTGCTTTCTCAATGTAGCGAGCTCGGATTTTTCACTCTCTGAGAGGTATTCAAAATCCTGGTTTTGGAGGACAAAAAGTCGTTCTGACTTCTCTTTTTCCAAAAGTTCATTTGCTGTGAGCTCAGTATCCGGCTTGGGTGTCATAGCCATGGCAGTAACTGTTACAGCCTTATATCCTACGGAAAGTAAGCCCATCATACCGATTGTCGCTACCAGGGCATAAGTAGCAGCCATTTTCTTTGATCCATACCGCGCTTCGTAAAAATCACCCATCGTGATCATCCGTAAGCGTCTCAACCATGGAGCGGTGATCCAAAAAACGGGTGTAGCAAACAGCATGAGCAATGAACTCCAAATGCCGCTGGCACCATTATTATAAGTAGTAGTAGCTACTCCGGCAGGCCCATCTGCCGAGGTGGCCTGCCCGAAGCTGGCAAAGGTTGAAAACAGTTTGCCAAACTTTCTGCCTCCGAGGAAGTAATCCTCCTCTTCCCGGATAGATAAACTTGACTTTATCCCGATATATACTATACCAGCAAAGTAAATGGCCAAAACAGCTATATCTATATACGAAAGTCCTAGTATCATTTTTATTTGATCATTTTTCGATAAACTGCCACTGTGTATTCCCTTTCTTTACATATTCCTGTTTTTCAGGAAAAGCAGGCTCACCTTCAAAATTTTCAACAATAAGTCCCTTTACATTATCCGCATGAATGGCACTACCAAAGTAGTCGGGCCTGTTTTCTCCCCATGAAACACTGCAATTGTGCACAAATATCTTACTGGCATTTTTCAGGAAGAATCCCGAGGTATCAGCCTGAATCATGTCATCCCCTTCACAAGGACGGCAATCGTAAACCCCTCCCTGATAATTCGTCGTTTTATCTATTTCAATATCAATATCATTGAAACGGATATTGGTGATCAGATCAGGCTGTTCTGCCCCTACAAAAATTCCATTTTCACTTTTACATCTG
Organism: Marinoscillum sp. HNIBRBA16962; assembly: GCF_057801515.1. Classification (NCBI taxonomy): domain Bacteria; kingdom Pseudomonadati; phylum Bacteroidota; class Cytophagia; order Cytophagales; family Reichenbachiellaceae; genus Marinoscillum; species Marinoscillum sp. HNIBRBA16962. The sequence goes on from NZ_CM173603.1 coordinate 4,091,161, forward strand.
AAATTAGCAAACGTAATGTTTTTCACCTCTCCCACTTCTCCTTTGGAACTACCTGGTTTTAATCGCCATCCTGCATCTTTGTGATCATTGGAAGCTCTTGGGTAAGCAGTCACATAGATAGGTTCTGCTTTACCCCACCACACATCCGAAAACAGTCGGCATTCCAGGATCACATTGGAGAAGATCACATCCGAAACCGTTCCTTCATCCCGGTTTTGAATACCAATACCGCGGCTGCTTCCTTTTATAATACAATTATTAAAGGTCACTCTACGAATGGCATCTACGTTTTCAGACCCTATCTTCACTGCACATGAGGTGGAAACAAACGTGCAATTGGAGATCACTACGTCTTCGCAACTACCATACTCCTCGTATTCCCGACGATTTTTCAAGCAAATACAATCATCTCCCGATTCTATGTGGCAGTTAACAATACGCACATTCTTACAATGGTCTATATCAATTCCGTCACTGTTTCTAATCTTCAGGTGATTATATATGGAAATGTCCGAAATGCCCACATCATTACAACCCACAAAGTGGAGCGCCCAATAAGCGGCATTCTTTACGGTAATGCCTGTTACTTTAATATTCTGCCCACCTATCAAGGTGAGAATATGAGGCCGTGGATCTGTTTCAATAAATGGTTTTAACTCGAAAGCATCAGGTAGTTCCTGCCCCATAAAAGCTACTCCATTTCCATCAATGACTCCTTTGCCACAAATAGAAACATTTTCGATATTTTCACCTCCTATCCAGATCGTACCCTCTCCCTTGTTCCCTTTGAAAGCACTTTTTGTATAAACCGTTTCATCAGGATTGGCTTTAAGCACCGCACCTCTTTCTAAGTATAATTCTATATTTGACTTAAGAAAAAACGGACTAACAAGAAAAACTTTACCAGATGGAATTAATACAGTACCGCCTCCGGCCTCATGACAAGCATCTATTGCTTTTTGGATCGCCTCAGCATCGTCACTTTGCCCATTTCCTCTTGCTCCGAAATCAATAATATTGTATATTGCCATATATATGTACTACATAATTACATATTGCAATATATGTAAAAAACTCTAACAAACAAGTGTTGGAATTTGTAATATTTGATATTTTATCCACCTCATATTAGCACATTAGTAATGAAAGAAACCAGTTCCAGACCACAACCAGTGAAGAATTTCTCCCTGGCAGAACAAGTTGAAGAAAGCCTCATGCGTTATCTGAAAGAAAACAGGTTCAAGACAGGGGATCCATTACCCAAAGAGACCGAATTGGCAGAATATCTGGGGGTAAGTCGGAATATTGTCCGTGAGGCACTCAGCAGACTCCGGATGCTGGGCATTATAGAGTCAAAGAAGAGAAAGGGGATGATTATCTCCGAACCCGATCTGTTAGGTGGAGTAGAACGCGTAATGGATCCGGATCTCCTCGGGGAAAAAGCTATGCAAAATATTTTTGAACTCAGGCTGGTGCTGGAAGTAGGGATGAGTGACCTTTTATTTATCCGGAAAAAACCCGACGATGTGAAGATATTACAGGATATCGCTGAGCGGGAAGCAGCTGACCCACTTTGCGCGGATAGCATCAAAACCAGACTGGAATATGAGATAGAGTTTCATTCACATCTCTATCAAATGTCAGGAAATGATACCTTAAACAGGTTCCAGTCTCTGCTGCTACCGGTATTCCATTACATGATGGAACAGGAGGCCAAACTTCAGAAAAAACCGGAAAAAGGAAATATCTCTCACTTTGACCTTGTGGAAACACTGCGTTCAGGGACTGCTGATGATTTTAGGGAAAACATGCGGGAGCACCTTACTCCTCACTATAAGAAACTGCAACGGGCAGCGGAGAAAGGGTAAGCTGATGGGTTTTGAATATTACTTTTTGCCATCGTTTGTGTCCCCTCAAACGATGAAGTAATGAGCAAAGAAAATGTTTGTGAAGACACAAACAGGGACAGATGAATCGGGTCCGGACTTCAAGGACTTGTAGTAGCGATAAACGAGCCTCTTTATTCGTGGAATGTATAAGGTATTTATAGTGGGAACAGAAAGATATGCTTTAATACACCGCTATATGAAAAATAAGTAGACAAAAGGTACTAATACACAAATGTTACCACATGGTCTCAACAACCCCAAAGTAAAAATACCAGTTAAAAATTGTATCTTTGGCTAATTAAATTTAAGATCAATAAGGATGAATATAGATACCATAAAGGTTGAACTTATCGATTGGATTGCTCAACTCAATGATCAGCAAGCTATAAACAAATTGTTGATCTTGAAAAAAAATATGAGTACTCACAAAAAGAATCCTGATTCGAAAATATACGGCTCGGGCAAGCATTTGGTGGAATATATCGCCGACGATTTCAACGAAACTCCTGACATGTTTAAAGAGTATCAAAAATGAATTACCTGATCGATACTCATGTCCTACTCTGGTATATCGTTGGTGACAAAAGAATTAACAAAGAGACTCAAACCAAAATAGAAAATGAATCAAATGCCATTTATTTGAGTAACGCAAGCCTATGGGAAATTGCAATAAAAGTCAGTATTGGCAAATTAAAACTAAAAGGAAGCTTAATTGACTTACAAAACTACCTGAATGACAAAGGATTTAAGATACTTGAATTTGACTTTGAAGATTTACAAACAATGCAGACTTTGCCTTTTCATCATCAGGATCCATTTGATAGGTTAATCATCGCCCAGGTTAAAGCCAAGGCATTTGAAATTATTACAAATGACTCACTGGTACAAAAATACTTTGAATAACCAAACACGTGGGTAACAACCGCAAAAATGAATATGCGAACAAGAAACTTCAGAGCTTCTAGCAAATGGTACGCATACTCATCATAGCTGTGCGTTACATGTCATTCCTGCAAAACCGTTCCGGGACTGCTGATGATTTTAGGGAAAACATGCGGGAGCACTTAACCCCACACTATAAGAAACTGCAACGGGCAGCGGAGAAAGGGTAAGCTGATGGGTTTTGAATATAACTTTTAGCCATCGTTTGTGTCCCCACAAACGATGAAGTAATGAGCAAAGAAAATGTTTGTGAAGACACAAACAAGGACAGATTTGTATTAACAAGTTCCGGTTAATTCAAAAACCCGGTAACAACAACCGATCTCTCTAAACCTGCCATTCTATGTATGAAATAAGGGACCGGAAACTGTCTTCCGATCCCTCAATTATGAAGAAGAAATTCTAAAAAAACACTAATTGATCGGGGCATATATTACCCCAAGTTTATCTACCTCATCTCCCGATCGTCCATGAAAACCGACGATCTGCCATCCTGCCGGCGCTGTGAATGTGACATTATCATTTGTATAGTTTCCACCACCCAGGGTACGGTTTTGGTTGGTTCTGAACTCCGCCCTGAATATCCGGGTATGTCCGTCTTTTTTCCCCTGGCAAAGCAGCACCTCATTGAAATATTCGCCCGTATTGAGCGTCAGTTCCTGATAAGTGCCTCCGTTTCCTCCATGTACCAAAGTAGGACCTCCTGACAAGGCGACACCTACCTGATCTAACCTGCTTCCCGCTCTCAAAAAGAGTTTGTCAACAACGGGGTTTTGAGGAATTAGATTGACATCACTAAAAGAAGTGCCGTGAGGCCCGCCAAACTGATCACTTAAGTGTAGGTCTTCTGCAAGCTCCCAGTCAAACTGTACATATATCGGACGATGATCGGAGAGCATGTCACCGTTTTCATCTCTAAACTTACTCTCCTCATAGGAAAAAGTAGTTGGTTCTAAGTTGATAAAATCATTCCCACGATAAAAAACTTTATCCACAATTTCACATTGAGGATCGTTATACTGGATGCTATTGTCACACACAAGAGCAGCCGTACCTATTGCTGGTTCTGTGCCGCCTTTTATAAGCTCCACCCACACATCCGTAAGGCCCAGCGTAGTGAGCTCGCGGATATTATCACCGGACCGGGTATAGCGGCAGTTCATATCACCCATCACCACTACTGCGTTTCCTGCTGAAAATGAAGCTATAAAGTTTTTCAGTTGAGTGATATTGGATCTGCGTGCTGCAAGATCAGCCTCTCCTACACTGGCATTAGGATGTGCATTGTAAAAATCAATATAGACTCCCGGTGCAATCCTGTGCCTGGCTACAGTAAATCCCTTCGGGGTGAGGCAATCCGTACCATTACAATCATTCCATTTGATTCGCTGAAAATCAGTGAAGTGGAAATTGGACATGGTATTGAGTCCGTCACCAAACGGTACTCCTCCACTGGTAGGTGTCCTGTGTGGATGATTATCATTTGCATACAAAGTGGCGTGGTAGTTGAAGTCCTCCTGTACATGGACCACATCATAGTCTCTGACGAGTTGGCCCATAGCAGGGGTATTTGCCTCCGGATTACCACTGGACAAAAAGCCTGGTAGTCCGGATACATTGTAGGTTAGTACGGAAAATGAGTGGGTTGAATTCTCCAGATTTGCTTCAGATGGACTGTCGGTCAGCTCAGGCTGAGGATCGCTCAGCTCATCACATCCGATGATACACACTACCAGGGCTAAAAATACAGATACTTTTTTCATATTTGGTTCTTTTTGGTTTTAGGTTAATTTATTCGAATCATTAATGCCCCTCTACGAACCAGGCCAATCCTGATTACAGCTTACCCGTCATCTCCAGGGTGAGCTTTCCTCCTTTTACTATATCACTATGATTGATTACATGCTGGTTCTCTAAAGGCACATTATTTAACTGCATATTCTTTATGTATATATTCTGATCACTGTTTCCCAGGGTCTCTATCACAAATTGCTCTCCCGGGTAGTATTCAGGATTAAGTGCTATTGTCACTTTGTCAAACACCGGGCTTCCAATCTCATAAACCGGATCTTCTTCTGTACCACCGGTCATTTGAAACAAACCGATCTTCATGAGCACAGCCAGCGCCCCCATCAACCCCTGGTCTTCGTCACCATTATAGCCTCTATCGGTCTGCAAACCTTCGTACACAGCATCCACCACTTTCCGGGACCAGTACTGACTCAGATCGGGTCTTCCCAGGTAGTTGAAAATAAAGGCTGTCTGAATGGAGGGCTGATTGCCATAATTAATCGGGATGCGAGAGTACTCCGGATGACGCTCCCTGGCATGTGATGTTCCGGAGGTGAAACCCAGTTTTTCTGCAGCCTCAAACTGAGCATTCAGTTTTTCAACAGCTTTTTCTCTGCCCCCCATCAGCCCTGCCAACCCCCTGATATCATGCGGCACGAACCATGTGGCCTGAGCTCCATTGGCTTCATTAAAGCCATGCTCGTATTCATAAGGATCAAATGGATCATACCAGTTTCCGTCCACATCTTTGGGTCTCATCCATTTTTGGACTGTGTCAAAAACGTTGTGATAATTTTGCGCCCGTCCTGTAAAATACTGGTAATCATCTTGCTTACCCAGCGCTTTAGCAAACTGGGCCAGGGTCCAGTCCTGGTAGGCATATTCCAGGGTCAGGCTGGCTCCATCCTGATGTGCCCCAAATTCACCTTCGGGAATTGGGAATGGTACATAGCCTTTTTCCAGGTAATGCTCCAACCCTCCTCCAAGAGAAGTTTCGTGTTCATATCCAGCTTTAGCCATAATACCTCCGGACAGATGATTCTTTTTTAATGCTTCATAGGCAAGCTCCGCATCATATCCCCGGATTCCCTTTTGATAAGCACTAACAATAAAGGGGGTACTGCTGGCTCCGGTCATCACATAAGTGTAGTTACCTCCTGACGGCCCCCTGGGTACTAATCCTCCATCTTTATAATATTGCAGCAGTGAGTTAACAAACCCTTCGGTGATTTCTGGGTAAACCAAATGCCAAAGCGTATTAATAGTCCATTGAGCTCCCCAAAACGAATCTGAGTTGTAATGGACGAAAAGTGGCTCTCCTTTCTCATCCAATGGTAATCGTCTTACCTGAAACGTGTCCCGGGTATTGTCTGGGTAAAAGCCATTGAAATCACTGATGGTACGTCGGCCTTGCAACGCATGCCAGAGATCAGTGTAAAATCTCCTTCTCTGATCCCTGGTACCTCCCTCCACCCGGATACGCCCCAGGTATTCGTTCCATTCATTGCGAGAGTCTTCCACCACCTGATCAAAATCCCACTGTGGCATTTCCATATACAGGTTGTAGGTGGCGTTTTCTACGGAAGTATAAGAAAGAGCTACTTTCATTTTCACTTTTGCGGACGAGTCCGCTTCCAGTGAAAGCAGATAATTACCATTTCCATCCGGCCCTTTTAGCCCGGTTACATCACAGTTAAACTCAATCCGGAAAAAGACTTTGGTCTCTTTTATTCTTCTGAATGTAGGCGCATTTACCAATTGACCAGTAAAAACCCGGGTATTAATGCGTTTCAGAGATCCAGCGGTAATCTCTGAAGGCCCCAACTGTCCACCAAGATTGATGATCATCGCATTATTCTTTCCTGAAAACGTGTACCTGTGAAATCCTACTCTTTTGGTACTGGTCAATTCTGCGACAATTCCGTACCTTTCCAGCTCTAGCCGATGGTATCCGGGTTTTATTATTTCTTTCTGATGGTCAAAATAGGAATGGTAATCCCTGGTGATATCCGTCTGATCATCTTGTAAACTCACCGGCATCACGGATAGACCCGATAGCTGCCATGCATGAATGTGGCTAAATCCCCTGACAGTATCAGTCTGATAGCGGTAACCGCTATTCCATGCACCGTTAATTTCTGCATCCGGGCTGAGGTTGACCATCCCAAAAGGTCTGCAAGCAGATGAAAAGTAAAACCATCGGGAGTTTTCCGTATCAAGCTGTGGATAGACCAGATCGACAGGCTCCTTATGGTTTTCCGCTACCCATTGGCAACCAGTCACACCCAAGCACACCATCACCCACCCGGAAAATATCCAATTCAGCTTCTTCATTGGCAAAAAGTTCAACATGGTACACTATTACCTTTAATCATTAAAATGCTATTCCTTTCAATACATGAATCATCTTGTTGAAGACTGATCGTAGTTTTAATACTTCGAGACTGATCAATACACAGACAGTCCGGAAGAATAAATCCTACACCAGTAAGAGGAAAAAAACCCGGAAACAAAGCAGGGCTGTTTAAAACAGCCCTGCGGTAATTGTATGAGAAGTTAACTAACAAACTTAATTTTCATTGTGAATCAATAATCGTTCTGGGTAATGCTTCCTCCTGAAGCGTCAATTTCGTGTTGAGGGATTGGTCTCAACAAATGCCTGGTAGTAAGTGCGTCGTGTAATGCCGCATGCGGATTATGCGCCAAAGTTCGCTCAATGAGCTTTCCGGTTCTTTTCAGATCCATCCAACGATTTACCTCTCCTGTAAGTTCTCTGGCCCTTTCATCTAGTATGAAGTCCAGATCCACGTCACCCTCGGCAACTGCTACTGTCAATCCTGACCTGGATCTTAGCGTAGTAAGACGTTCGGCAGCCGTTGTTGTATTTCCACTCCGTAGGTATGCTTCTGCAGCTATCAGGTATGCTTCACCGGATCGCATCACCACCATATCCCGCTCACCCTGAGAGGGTTGATCCGGCTGAAACCATAGCACTCCGGGATCATCGAATTTACGAAACATTGGATAGTGAACATTGGTATAGCCATCATTTGTAAAGTATGTATCCGGATTAATTACTGCATAAGGTACGGCATCTATTTCTGCCTGACTCCATGCTGTTTCAGGGAAATAGATAGCGGTATCTCCTGCTGCAATACTATTATCAGGTGCATCAACTTCCGCATAAATCACTCTTCTGAAAGTAGCTGCTGCACGCTCATCACCCGCTTCAAACAAGCTAAAATAAAAAGGAGTGAGGGCAGAAGCGTATCCATTAAACCCACGCTGATAGGTAGAGCTTCTGTTTGTCATTCCAAAATCACCATAGTTAAAGTAATCAAACTTATACATCATATGACGTGAGTTACCCCAACCCCTGCTAGTTGAATTGCTACCAAACAGATAGGAGAATATCACCTCAGAGTTTCGCTGATTGTCGATATCCACCAGGTCAGCATAGGTAGAAACCAGCGGATGATTGGTGATGACCGTTTCGGCCAGCGAAGCAGCGTCTGTGAAGTCAGTGGAAGATGCAAAGTCTTTGTATCCCCGAGTCAACAACACTTTAGACATCAAATGCCTTACTGCGTCTTTGGATACCCGTCCATATTCTTCCTGGCTCTCATCTACAGCATCTAATGCATCTTCCAGATCTGCCAAGATCTGAGTGTATACCTCTTCCTCCGAAGCACGTGTGAAATTTGTTTGCGCTGTTGTTACCTGATCCACTACTAATGGAACTCCGCCAAAGTTTTCCACCAGGTTAAAATAAGACCAGGCCCTGAAAAACTTGGCTTCTCCCACTCCATGAGTCATGACATTTTCATCTAGCCCTTCTATTGCATCTGCATTCTCTATGACCACATTTGCAGCGCCAATGATTTCATACTGATTTCTCCAGTACACCTCATATACCCAGGCAGTAGGAGTCACATTTACATAGTCATTGAATTCATCTGATCCTGACAAGGGTGACTTCCTGGTTGCTATGTCCGTACCCAGGTCTTCCAGTACATAATACATATCAGGATCGTACCGGGTGGTGAATTCCCGTGATCTTTCGTAAACTGATGCCACCAGTTGATCAAAAGTTTCAGCATGAGCTGTTGCGGTTTCGATAGTAACCGATCTCCGGTTCTCTTCGTCCAGGAAGTCTTCACATCCGGCTATAGCGAAGCCTAAGACGAGAAGTATCCCAATCAATTTATAGTTAATAAATTTCATTTCTTCTTATTTTTTAATTTGAAATAGTTAGAAAGTGAGATTGAGCCCTGTCATGAACGTGCGGGTAAAAAAGCTCAGCCCCCAGGTATCTCTGCTGGCGCTTTCAGGATCCCATCCGTCATATTCGGAAAATGTGAATGGGTTTTGTGCCATCACGTAGACTCTCAGATTACCAATTCCTGCCTTGTCCAGTACAGCCTTTGGTAATGAGTAACCCAAGGTCATATACCCCACACGAACATAGGAAACATTCCTGTAGAAAATAGCGCCAGCGTGCGGTCCGGCGTTTCCGGGCTGATACCATTCATTGGATGGATTGTCCGGAGTCCAGTAATTCACATCATAAGAGCTGAACAACCTGTTTGGCTCTGAACCCTCTGCGTGAGGAAAAGCATTGTGGGCATGAAAAGCACTTCTAAACATATTGCCCTGACTGGTGTATACAAAAACGGAAAAATCCAAATTCTTATAATTCACAGTATTCGTGATACCTCCGGTCCATTTTGGAGTCGTATTCCCAATGATGGTTCGATCATCTTCAGGAGTGATCTCACCATCCCCATCGATATCCTTCACTCTTACCTGACCCGGATATTGTCCGTACTCGGCAGCTTCTGCCGCCTCATCCAATTGCCAGATACCATCAAACTGGTAGTCATAAATGGCACCCATGGGCTCACCCACTCTGTGGATCTGGGATGCTCCGGCCCAGAAGATCAATTCGTCCACTTCATCGTTTAGTCTTTCAACGGTATTTCGATTTGCCGCAAAATTGATCCCGGTAGTCCATTTGAAATCCCCATTGGCAACATTGACAGTGTTCAAAGCCACCTCAACTCCCTTATTGCTGACTTCACCTATGTTCTGAAATGTTCCGGGAAAACCGGTAACATAAGGCAGCTGCCTACTGAAAATAATATCTCTTGTCTTACGATTGTAGATATCTATGGAACCGTATATCCTGTTTTTCATCAAACCGAAATCAACACCTAAATTCAACTCAGTGGTTCTTTCCCATGTCAAATCTTTGTTAGCCAGATCTGTAACATAAAAAGTTTGCACCGCCTCATCATTGATATTGGTAATACGGTTCTCCAATAACGACTGAGTTCTTAAAGGACCAAGTCCGGCTCCCGAACCATTGTTACCTGTTTGCCCGTAACTCAACCGTACTTTTGCATCTGAGATCATACCCACACCCTGCATAAATCCTTCATCTCCAAGTCTCCAGGCTAAAGCTGCGGATGGGAAGAATGCCCATTTATTTCCTTCTGCAAGGATTGAAGATCCATCATAGCGACCGGTAACAGTCAGAAGGTATTTACCCATTAGTGAATAATTTAACCTTGTCGTGTAAGACTGTAAAGTCTGCTTCCAAAAGTCACCTGATAATTCCCTGATACTGGATCCGGCATCCTGATTATAGAAGAGAAAATCATCCGTTGTAAAATTCCTCACCTGGGTGGCATATGACTCGTGCCGCTCTGAAAATTGGGAATAGACAAAGGTTGCATTAAAACTATGTGCATCTCCAATGGCGTACTCATAGTTCAGGATATTATCCCATGTATAGGAGAAATCATTAAAGTGGTCAACCTGAGCCCTGCGGTTAGCCGGATCGCCAGTGACGGACTTAGAATACAGCCCTCTAAACTCTCCATATCGGGTATATTTTATATTTGGAGAAAACCTTGTCGTAACAGTCAGCCCTTTAACCGGCTTCAGCTTAAGAGCAATATCTCCTAGGTACTGAAGGTATTTATTTTCCCTTGTGATATTTTTGGCATCAAACAAAGGGTTGGTTATCTGGTGCTCGTCAGGCAGATAATCAAACCTCAATGATCCATCAGCATTGTAAGGACTAAAAAGGGGCTTCAACCGGTAAGCGCTGCGAAATCCTTCCCAACTTCCCTCATTTATTTTTCCTACAGTCACATAGTTATTATAGCTCAAATTTAACCAGTCAGTCAGATCGCTGCTTAGATTTCCCCGGAGATTGTAACGGGTAAAATCTTCACCTTTTACGGCGCTTTCGTCATAGGTATAGCCCAGGCCTATATTGTAGACGGTCGTTTCATTACCACCGCCTAAATCCACTGTATGGTTGGTTTGAAAACCATTTTGAGAGATCAGATCTACCCAGTCAGTATCCACTCCGTCAGCATAGTTTTGCTGCAAGTCCGCACTCATATAAGTATTGATGTCAACATCATCTCTGGTGAAGCTTAAATTACCAGTAGCAAACTCTCTGCCTACTCCCATATCTATAGTCAGGTTATAGAATTTTTCGGCATCCATTATTGGAGGTAAATGTGTGGCTTGTTTTACTCCAAAATAATTATTGTAGCGAATCGTTAATTTACCGCTGGATCCTCTTTTGGTTTTGATAATCACCACGCCATTACTACCTCTCGAACCGTAAATCGCTGTAGCAGAAGCATCTTTCAGTACATCCATCCGCTCGATATCCGCCGGGTTTAGGAATGATATATCGTTCACAAACATCCCATCCACGATGAACAGAGGATTCTGTCCCGGGACGTATCCTCCTCGAAAAGCAGTTTGATCATTGTTAATGGTACTTGACCCCCGTATCCTTATATTAAAATTTCCACTGCCGGGTTTATTGCTAGTTCGCTGGATAACTACACCAGGCACCTGGCCCTGGAGGGAAGAAATAGCATCGACCTTGTTGGTCTGCTCAATTTGCTTAGAATCCATAGAGACCACCGAACCTGTCACGTCTGCACGTTTCACCTCACCGTACCCAATTACAACCACCTCATCCAGCGATTGTATATCCAACTCCATACTTACGTCAATTGTATTGCGTCCATTCACGGAAACCTCCTGAGGTGAATAACCTACAAAACTGAATACCAGTGTAGATTTAGGGTCTACTGAAATTTTATAGTCACCATCCACATCTGTTATGGTACCGTTTGTGGTTCCCTTTTCCAGAACCGTTACTCCGGGCAGACCTTCATTGGTCTCCGGGTCAACCACCTTACCGGTCACCTCAATTACGTCTTGTAATTTTTCGTGCATTGCAAAGCCCCTTTCCAAAGCAAATGCTTCCGAAAGTACTCCTACCTGGATCACCAGTGCGATCAGGCAGAATTTTTTCCAAATCGATTGTACATCTTTCTTCATATCAACATTTTTTAAAGAAAACCTTAAGTAATAGGTTAAAAAGTCAACAGTACTTCCTTTCACATAACCAATAAGTAATTATGTAATTATGTAGTACATATAACAATATTATAAAATTGAAATGTTTGTAACAAGGTTTTTTACTGATTTTTTTCTTTTGGAGGTCTTATTTTAAAAGAATACCAACGAAGGTTGCTCATTCGGAAATTTGGCAAACGGGAGGATGAGAACTGATGGATCGTAAGGATTTGTTATGAGCATAAGAAGCTTTAATTTTAAGTATGGAAATTAAAGTGGCCATAAAGGGAAGCTGTTGAGACCAAAGAAAAGTTGAAAAAAGTCCTCCAAAACAAATTGAACTATGTCCAGAAGATTAGAGTGGGATCCGGAACATAAAAATGCAGATGATCAGCAGAATGCTTTTATTGATAGATACTTATTGTGGTCCCTCATCAAAAAATGGGAATACCTAATGGATTTAGTTTCACAAGGAATTAATACTTCTTCCAAAAAAGGAGAAAGAAGAATTGAATGGAAATAACCGGGTTCTATAAAGAAGTTATTGAAAAGTTCAATAAAAATAAAGTTGAGTTTCTTTTAGTCGGAGGGCTTGCTGTTGGTTTTCATGGATATGCACGATTTACAGGGGACATGGATCTTTGGATCAACCCTGTAAAAGATAATTTAAACAGATTGGGTAATGCGCTGACGGATCTAAAATATTCGAAAGAAGTTATCAATGATATTATGGTCTCCAGACCAATAGATCACCCGACACCAATTCGAATCTTCTCTGAAGATGACAAATTTAAGCCCGGTAAAGACAAAGGGATGTCATAAAAGATTTCTGCTTGATCCGAAAAGTCTGCATAGAAGATATAAAAAAAGCCCTGACACCTTTAAGGTATCAGGGCTTATGCAGTCCCCACTTCCCGCAAATCTAACCCTTTATACATCGAGGATTTTATCAATATCTCTAACGAAACCCTGTTGGAGTTATGAAAAAGTTCATCGTAAAAGCGGCAAAACCAAAGGATAGATTTTATATATCCGAAACCTCAGAATTCATTTTTCTATACTGCCAGGGATTAAACGATCTTAAGAATACTCTCAGATGCCTCACACCAAGAGGATACCGTGTCAGATCCACCCGTTGGTTTTCTAAGCACTTAAAATGGAATAAAGGAAAGCTGGAACTGCTAAATCCATTTTTCCAAACTATGATGTTTGAAATCAAAGAGTGTGATTCGCCTATAGATATAACTCTAGAAAAAGAATACACCAACGGTTTCGGCTTTACTCATAAATTAAAATTGATCAATCATGAATAACCAAAAAACACCACACCCACTTACCAACTACGACGGCTGTATCAATACCCCAACCGGTAAGATCAGCCTGATCAATCCGGACCCGAAGGATATCAACATTCTCGATATCGCTTGCAGCCTGGCTAACAATTGTCATTTCGGAGGGCTGATAGACCCGTCTATGTACTTTTCCATAGCCAGTCATAGCACGCTCGTTACCCAGCTGGCAGCCGAAAAACATACCGATCCACTTTTCCTCCTGGCCTGCCAGCTGCATGATGCCGCGGAAGCATACCTGGGAGACATGAAAAAGCCCATGAAGGTACTGGACGGCATGGAGACCTACAGGAAAATGGAAAGGGAATTTACCCTGTGCATCTTCGATGCTTTTCAGCTAGACATCTCCATGCTCGATGATGTAAAGGAGTTTGACCGAAAGGCTCAGGAGATCGAGTATGATACTTTTTACAAGCGCGCTAACCTGATTAAAGAGTTTGATTCCCCACGCACATCTCATTATAAGTTTTTACAGACATTTTACATGCTAAAGTACATGCGAAATAATGACTGGGTTTTACCAGACTGGGCACTTCATAGCATAAAAATTTAAATAAGGTATTCCCATAAAATAAAAGCACATACACCAATGAACCAACTACCAATAATCTTCACCATTCTCACCTGCCTGCTACTAGCCATAGCAGGATACAATACATTCAGGTGGTACCAAAAAAATCGCGATAGGATCAAACTGTACCTGAGTTTTATGAAATGGTACTTTAAGCATGATCGGGAGATCGTCCAGCAACTTCTGGAGCACTTCCAGGACCCGAACAAAAACCACTCATTTTCTCTAAAGGCATATTACAACCATGGGTTTAGTACCGCTTTAGAAATGGCTGAAATTAATGACCGACTTACGGATGAAGAGCTAAGGCATATTGATTGGTTTAACAGAACACAAGAAAATATGCTCACATTTTCGTTTATATGTGGTAAGAAGTGTTCTGGGACTTTCCTCCTTTACTTTATTAAAAGAGGATTCACCATAATAAGCTATCGTGAGTTTGATTCAATCTTTCATCTTGAAGTAAAGAAAGGAGGCAAGTCATGAACAAAATTGTACAATACGCCGCCAGTATTTTGTTTCCGATGGCCTTATATGGTTTTATCGCCTGGTGGATATATCCCGCATTAGATCCACGGTGGTCGTACGTTATAGCGGTCATTTTCTTCACCTTTTTTATCAGGGTCAATGATGTAGCTATTGAGCTGTTAACGGTAGCTCTTAATGATTTAATAAAGCGTTATAACAATGACCACCCGGCAAGCCTCCATGACCGACTAAAAGCAGTAGGTACCGCCCTGTTTTCGTCATTGGATGAAATCCCCAGGAAAAACAGGCAACCAAAGCCCATGCTCCAACGGCTCCAGGATGACCTAAAGCAGGCCATCAAAAAAGAAGACTATGAACTGGCCGAAACCATCAAAAAGCAAATTGAGGAAGAAAAAAGGAGGAAGCCATGACTGATAGAAAAATGATGCACCGAAAAATTTCACAAAGGAGCACGGGACAGATGCTATTATTTTTCCCTTCCTATAAGAGTCGTACTGAGTCGGTATTTAGCAGATTGTCATGGATAGACTATTACCGTTTTGATATGCAGGTTTGGAAAAGAAGGGTTCTAAACCCCAAAAAAACACCTAAAACAAATAAAATGAGCACAAACACCAATCAAACGCACCAATGGATCACACCAAAATCCACCATTCAGGATTTTGTCACAGCGTTCCAAAGCAGACACTATGATCAGTTCCCTGAGCCGATCATACTCATTGAGGCCATGAATAACTATGTGAAAGAACGCATAGACATGCCCGGGGATAACCTACAGCACTGGTATGTCCGCCAGTATCACATTTGCAGCAGCATCCTAAACACCTCGGAAATACTGGAGAAAGATACCGTGAGGATCATCGAGACCATTCGTAGCAAAAACGGACAGGTAAAGGCAAAGCCCGGGGAGTATGGCACCGTGACCGATATCCGCTACATCCTGCAGGGCTATGTAGAGATACAGGTACACGGTAAATCCACCGTTTGCTTTGCCCCGGTGAAGTTCCTGCAAGTAGAGAACCTAAAAGAGCAGGCGGTATGATTCCTAACATATTTCCTTTCCGATTCCCAAAGGGGACTAAGTATATCGACCTGGATAGGGTTTTGGAAATAAATCTAGTGTACCATTCCCTTTTTCCTGAATTCTGCGGAGCATTAGTCATACTATATATGTTTAGAGAAAAAGATGAGGTTATAAAATGTCCTATAGATAACAAAGGCCTTCCAATTGATCTGAAAAGTTTTCATACTAGTGCGACCAATCTTTTAAAAGCATGGGAAAACTTGAAGCATGTGGAAGTAAAAGGAGGTGAATCATGATCCCCCAAAACTACACACCACGCGTCACCATCGAAAACACTGTCATCGACCGGAAGCAGCACACCATCGATGGTCAGCCGGTCACTTTTGGTGATCCGGATCAGATCGCTCTCATAGACAAGATAAACCAGATCCTTTCCGGTAACCTGGCCTGTCACCAGATCGAGTTTTCCTACCGGTCGTGGAACTACCTGAGCGATATCTACTACCACGTAGATCGCCGCAAAGCAGACAGCCTGGTGGCCTTTGTCCCTTGCGTGATCTGCGGGCGGCTCCATAAGTTCGTTTGGTCCTATGACCCGCATTTGCATTACGACAGCATCTTACAAGCTGCCTCCTTTCACTTCAACTGCTGGAACTGTGACCAACCCTATGAGGTAGACGGCGAAGGATATGTTTTTCTGATACCACCATAGATCTACTCTTTCGCTTTAAGCCATTTCCAAAACCCTTTTTTTACAAAACAGCACAATACACCAACAACTCCTACATGATCGCACAGTCTACGATAGATGCCGTATTTGAAGCCGCAGAGATATACGATGTAGTCAGCCCCTTCGTGGAGCTCAAAAAAGCAGGGTCTGCCTGGAAAGGATTCTCACCCCTCACCAATGAGAAAACCCCCTCTTTTCATGTAGTGCCTGTAAAAAACATCTTCAAAGACTTCAGCAGTGGCAAAGGTGGCGGACCGGTCACCTTTCTCATGGAGTACCAGGCGATGGACTACCGGCAGGCCATCAAGCACCTGGCTAAAATGTACTCCATAGAGATCGTAGAAAATGAGGAAGACCCGAAGTACACCGAGCAGCGGGATAAGAAGCAGTACTTCACCCAGCTCAACCAGGCCGCCCAGGTCAAATACAGCCAGCAGCTCCTGGAGATCAGAAAATCAGAAGATCCGGACAGTACCAAACCCTACTGGGAGCAAATAGAAAGATTTTCAGATGACCAGATCACCCAGTGGGGCATTGGCATTGCTACCGACGATCATAAGTTTATTTACAAAAGCGCCTCCGAAAAAGGCAAGGTACAGGACTGCCATGAAGCCGGACTGCTCGGGCAAAAGCAGGGACAGTACTACGACTACTTCCGCGATCGGATCATTTTCCCCATCCACGACCGGCACGAACGCATAGTGGGCTTTGGTGGGCGCACCTACACCGCAGACCCCGCCAAATACCTCAACACCCGGGAAAACATCCTGTACAAAAAAGATGACTACCTGTACGGGCTGTGTTTCGCACAAAAATCCATCCGCAATGGCATAGATCACCACACCACCGAGGAAGGAAAACCGATCGCAAAGCGCGTACTTCAGCGAACGGCCATCCTGCAGGAAGGCTATACCGATGTGATTGCCTTTCACCAGATCGGGATTACCAATGCGGTCGCGTCCCTGGGCACAGCGCTGAGCGAAAGGCAATGCAAAGAGCTCTGCAGGCTGGCCAGCACGGTCATCATCATGCGCGACTCGGATGCTGCCGGTATTCGTGCCGCGCAAAAGGACACTATCGCCCTGCTCAAAAGGGGTTTCAAGGTACGAATAGCCCTGCTACCGGATGAGCAGGACCCGGAGCAGCTGGCCAGGGAACTCGGCGATAAGACCGTAGACTGGGTACTGGAAAACCATGAAGATGCGCTGACATTTTTCGCCATGCGCATGTACAACAGCGCGACTGATGCCTATGATCGCGCCGATGCTATAGACCAGATCGCCGCTATGATCGGCAGCCTGCCCGATGACTTTGTGCAGGAAGATTACCGAAAGGCCATTTCCAAAGAACTGAAACTAAAGATAGCATCCCTCAAAAGCCGGGAAGACAAAGTAAAAGAAGAGGAAGCGGCCAAAAAGTCAAGCCGCAACCTGGATTTTGTATACGGCTTTGAAGGTGATAACAACCTGCCTCCTGACCCTGACTATGAGCAGATAGCCCGCCGCAGGTTTTTTGGCAAAGTAGACGATGAGCTCACCGGGTACTACATGCTCAATGACGGGTTCAATGGCTTCATCAAGGTTTCTAATTTTATTATGACGGCCATCCTGCACAAGTACGACCCTGAAGATAACAGCCGCATCCTGAAACTGGAAAACGGCATAGACGAACCGGAAATCATTGAGATAGCCTCCGATGCCCTGATCAGCGCCGAAAAATTCAGATCCTCACTGATCAACCGCGGACCTTACCACTGGTACGGCAGCAAATCACACCTCGATAAGATCGCTGCCACCATGCTGCGCCAGTTCCCGAAAGGTTACGAACTCAAAACCCTGGGCTGGCAGCCCGAAGGCTTTTTTGCTTACTACAACTGCTGTTTTATCCCGGACGGCCACAAAATTGCCGAGTACAATGAAGCCGGTCTGGTGCAGGTGGGCAAACGGTGGTACTTTTCGCCTGCGAGCTCTGCCATCTTCCAGGATGAGCGCAAAGACAACGACCAGTTTGAAAAAGACCGGCAGCTGTACTATCAAAAGCCGCTCATTTCATTTAATGAATGGATGGAAAAAATGCACACCGCCTATGGCGAGCATTGTTACAGCGGCATCCCTTACGTGCTGGTGTCGCTTTTCAAAGACATTGTGTACAGTGTGGATAACAACTGCCCTCACCTGTACTGTTATGGGGAGTCAAAATCCGGAAAGTCAAAATTTGGCGAATCGGTAGCAAATGCATTCTTTCGCGACCTCAAACCCTTTTCCATGGCCAATGGTACCGACGCGGCGTTTGCGGCGGCCCTGGATCGGTTCCGAAACACCCCGATGCTGTTTAACGAATTTGACGAAAACAGCATCAAAGAAGAGCGATTCCAGGCGGTAAAAACCGCATTTGATGGTGAAGGACGTGAACGCCTGGGCCGTGGTGGCTCCAAACTCCGAAGCAACACCCAAAAGGTAAACGTCACCATGATCCTGATGGGCCAATACCTGGCCACCAAAGATGATAACTCCGCAGTGAGTAGATCTATCCTGGAAAACTTCAAGCTGCGAACCAACCGGCCGGAGGATCAGACAAAAGCATACAATGAGCTCAAATACCTGGAGAAAAAAGGCATAGGCGGCATGGTCACCGAACTACTGCCTTACCGTGAGCAGCTGGAGAAAGAATACTATGAGCAGTTCAACCATGTGTTTACCACCCTGGGCAAAAGGATCCGGGACCGCAAAAAACTGGCCGATGAGCGGGTCATGAGAAACTACAGCGCCCTAGTCACCATGGTCCGGATCTTCAAGCAGTGGTTTACTTTTCCCTGGGATGAAGGGGGATACTTTGACTGGGCAGAGGAAAAAGTGATCTACCTCACCAAACTCATGAGCGAAAGCGATATCCTCAAAGACTTCTGGCTCACCGTGCAGACCCTGGCCGATGGTGGCAGGATCAGTGAAAACAAACACTACAAAACCCGGGAAGATCACCACATCAGGGTAGACGAACCCGACACTGCCGATGGGTACATGGCCCTGCCGGAAACGAAAAAGCTGCTGTACATACGCCTGGCAGAGGTTCACAAGATGTACTTGAAGGAACTGCGCACGGAAGGCACCACACCGATCAATAAAACCTCACTGGTAGCCTACCTGAAGACCAGGCCCTACTTTATCGGCTATGTGAAAAGCGAAAAGATTGGCGACAAAAGTCACAGCTGCTTCATATTCGACTATGACCTGCTGGGAATCAACATCGAGCGAGCAGACCCGCCACCCAATACACCGCCACCGCCACCCAATACACCGCCACCGCCACCAGGACCAGATAATGACGATGACGATGATTTACCATTTTAAGCTTATGAAAAAAACAGGGGTACTTCATACAGGATTTTTCGATAGTGAACCAAAAGCCACTGTCAACAGCCTTTCCGGAGGAAGGACCTCTTCTTATCTCGCTGTGCATTACCCCGCAGATTATGAGCTGTTTGCTCTGGTTTGCATAGATGACCATAATGCCGGAGGAAATATCGATCCAAAACTAAAGCAAATGGCCAATGACAAACTGCAAAAGTATTGTCCCCATATGCCGGAATTTGTTGCTACCAGTGAGGATCCCACCATCCTTAAAACCATGTTCCAATTAGAACAAAAGATTGGACGTGAAATCATTTGGCTCCGGGGGATCTCCTGGGAAGAAATGATATTCAAGGTAAAGAAAGCGCTTCCGAACAGACACTGGCGATTTTGTACGGATATCCTGAAAATATACCCAATATTTTGCTTTCTGTTTACTCATGGACTACTACCATGCATAATGCGCGTAGGGTACCGGTACGACGAAAAAGAACGGGCAAATGACTTTTCCGAAATATACCGTTACGCTGCCTATGCATCCCGGGAATTTACCCACCAGGTGGATAAGTCCATAAGCAATCAATTTGATCTCTTTGGGGATAAAAAAGTAACAAACTTTCATTTCAGACCGCACACAATCGCACGGTGGGTATACCACTGGAGGGATATCAAATGGAGGGTTGGTGACTTTTGCTTGATTAGGGATCGCATTTCAAGTCCACACATCAATGGTTACTGGGATGTTAATACGGATGTAGAGTTTGCGGAGGATTCAAACTGCCAGAATTGTTTTTGGAAACAACCCAAGCAACTTCGAAAAAATTTTGATCACAATCCACCAATCATGCTATGGTCTATGATAATGGAAGTCATGGCTGAGGCCACTTTCAGAAGTGATCATTCTCTCCGTGAAATAAAAGACATGGATGTTGATAATGATTTTTACTATGGCGCTGGCAGTGGATGTCAGGCCGGATTTTGCACGGATTAAAAACATAAAAAGAAGATGAAACACCATTTCCAAACACCAATAATACCTCCAACCCGTCCAACCGGTCCAACTTTAATACATAAGTATCTGAAAACCAAAAGGATAAGTATTAAAGTATGGTTGGATATAGGATTAGTAAAGTTGGAAAAGTACCTAAAAGGTTGGAAACAGGCTGTTTGGTTGGAGCGGTTGGACAGGTTGGAAGCCAAATCAACCCCTCGGCACTCGTAAAAAATGATTTTTTTTTCACATAAAGCACAATACACCATGAATCAGAAGCAAATAGAAAAAGCAAACAAAGACAGGGGGAGCCGGTGGGTTCGTCAGTTCAACACCCAGGGAGCCACCATCACCTTTGCCATAGGCATGGTACTCCGCGGACCAAACAAAGGCCGTGCAGTAGTCACCTGCCCGGAGGAAATGACTACAGAGCAGCTGGCAGGACTCTGTGAAGGATTGGCCCAGCAAATACGATCAGGAGATTCCACCAAAGTATTTGATATCCACAATAACTGACGCCACCATGACCCCATACTACACTAAAAAAGGAAAACCAAAAGACCTTAAAGTCAGAACTACTAAAGCGACCAATAGGTATGAATGGACCGTTGGTAAGTCCAGATATGACTATTATATATGGTACGCTACAGGTCACCACTATATATTCATTAGCTATAATGGAAAGCTTGTAGCACAGTTACATAATGAGAATGCCAATGCCCAATAACCTCAAAGAAACGTGGACGGTCTACCGCATCATCCCCAACATGCGCCCTATCAACATCCAGGGAGATGTGCTGGTAACTGGTGAGCTGGTCCTTAAAACCGGGTTTGGCAGCCAAGACGAAGCGGAGCAGTGGCTCACACAGCTGCCCAACAATAAATTCAGAGAAAGTAACCTATATGAGGTAAGAAAATCATTTAAACTATAAGCACAATACACCATGAATCTATACTACATAGACCTATTCTGTGGCGCTGGCGGCCTTACCACCGGCGTAGTACGTGCAGGCGCCAAAGTAATCGCATGCATCAATCACGATCCCATTGCCATCGAAAGCCACAAAGCTAATCACACGGGAGTACTACATTTCACAGAAGATATTCGAAATTTCAATGTATCACCTCTGGCGCGTCTGGTTAAGCGGATCCGCCGCGAAGATCCTGACGCGGTTATCTGTCTTCATGGCAGTTTGGAGTGTACCCATTTCAGCAAAGCCAAAGGGGGTGATAGCAGAGATGCAGACAGCCGGACACTGGCAGAACATTTGTACAGATACATTGACGCTATAGATCCCGACTACATCGATATCGAAAACGTGGTGGAGTTTATGAGCTGGGGACCGTTGCGGATCGCTTCAGCAAAAGCGCTCAAAGACAGATGCGAATTAAGAATATTAAAAAGGGAGAAACGGGTGGAAAAACAAGGTCACCCATATCATTTAGTGCCGATTTCGAACAGGAACGGACTGTACTATCGCCGGTGGCATCAGCACATTTGCGACACCTACGGCTATGAGTATGACTACCGCATTTTGAATGCCGCCGACTATGGAGCCATGACCAGCCGTGTTCGCTACTTCGGTCAGTTCAAAAAACCAGGCCTGCCCTGGACATGGCCGGAAGCCACCCATGCTAAAGATCCGGAAAAGTCAGGCGGTGGCATAGGAGTCACCAGGCTGGAAAAATGGAGACCTGTAAAACCAGCCCTCGATCTGGACGAAAAAGGCAAAAGCATCTTCGGAAGGAAAAAGCCCCTCAGCGAGAATACCCTGAAAAGGATCTATGCCGGACTGGTGAAGCACGTTGGTGAAGGAAAAGAACCGGCTTTTATTTCAAAATATCTTTCTAACAATCGAAAATCAGGTGTTTCAAATCCGGTCGATCTGGATGATACCGCACCAACTGTCACAACCCAAAACCGTCTGGCACTCGTTCAAACTGAATTTCTAATGAAATACTTTTCCGGCAGGCCAAACGGAAAGGTAAAATCCGTAAATGAGCCTATTGGTACCATCACCAGCTTTGGAGGTGGAGCATTAGTAAACACTGAGTTTTTACACCAAAGAAACTCAGGAGATCCAAAGAGCAAAGTTCCGTCTGTAAATGAGCCATCCCGCACACTTACTCAGACAGGAGGCAATATGGATTTGGTGTTTTTATCCAAATATTACGGCACAGGCATCACACATGATTTGGACAAACCAGCCGACACCCTTACCACAAAGGACAGGATTGCGATTATAAGCGCTGATCAGGTAGAAGGTTTTATTTCCAAATACTACAGCAGCAATGGAGGTAAAAGCAGCAATACATCTCCCCTCAATGACCCCATCGGTACGGTAGTAGCCCGTGACACCATGGCCCTCGTCTGGCTGGATAAGCAGTACCGAAGCGAGTACAACCACCAGAGCATCGACAAACCTGCCGGATCTATCCTTAGTAATGACAAGCATTGCAAAGTGACAGCAGAGTGGCTAATGACCCACCAGTTCAAAAACATCGGCCAGAACCTGGACAGACCCTGCTTTACCCTCATCGCCCGGATGGACAAAAAACCACCATACCTGCTAGAAGCAGAGAAAGCGGGGAATGTCCCCCCTTCAGGGGGGTGGCCGCAGGCCGGGGGGTGTATACCAGCCATCATCATCTACCCTACCGACTCAGACACCATGAAGAAAATAAAACTTTTCATGGCCGCTTACGGCATCATGGACATCAAAATGCGCATGCTGTTTGTAAAAGAGCTCCTGCGCATCCAGGGCTTTGGTGACGGCTATGTACTCAAAGGCACCCAGACCGACCAAAAGCGCTTCATCGGCAATGCCGTGGAAGTGACCCTGGCAAAAGCCATGACAGCCGCCCGTAAAAGGATTTTAGCAGACAGAAAGGAGGCAGCAGCGTGAAAACTTCCAACCTATCCCCCATTGAGGGGGGAAAGAACCAATCCAAAGGATGGTTCAGGGGGGTGTCCCCATACCTCAACACCGTCACCCTCACAGACTGCCTGCCAGGACTGCGCAAACTCCCTGACACCTCCGTACACTGCATAGTCACCAGTCCGCCATACTGGGCTTTGCGCGACTATGGTGCTGAGGTGATCAGCCACTTTCCGGAGATTACCTTTAGTCTGTTTGGTATGCAGGTGACTGTGGCTCCATGGTCCGGGCAGCTGGGCCACGAGCCCGACCCCATGATGTTTACCGCCCATATCGTGTACATATTTCGCGAAGCCCGCCGCGTACTCCGATCTGACGGCACCCTCTGGATGAACTTTGGCGATAGCTATGCAGCAGCTGAGAAAAAAAGAACCTATGATCAGGCAACAAGAACATCCACAATAGGATCATCAAAAACACAAATTCAATCCCTCAAACAGCAATCAAAGATCACTGGTTTTTTGAAACCCAAAGATCTCTGCGGCATCCCCTGGATGGTGGCCTTTGCCCTGCGGGATGACGGGTGGTATCTCCGGCAGGACATTATCTGGAGCAAACCTAATCCCATGCCCGAGAGCGTGACCGACAGGTGCACCAAGTCCCATGAGTACATTTTTCTGCTCACCAAGTCTAAAAAGTACTTCTACGATGCTGAAGCAATAAAAAAACCGGCAAAGTGTCCTGATGAAACAAAATATGCATGGGGAAAAGCCATTGATGGAAGTATAAATGATAGCAGGAAAGGCCATGGTACTGAAATTCGGAAATCTAAATTAAAGCCATTGCCGGATGGACAAAGTAGAAAATACCGAGACAGACAAAGGTTCTTTGAGCATGGGGGGTTTTCCGGGAAGTGGGACAACATGACCAAAGAACAGCAAACCAGCCAGGGAGCCAATAAGCGCTCTGTCTGGGAGGTTGCCACCAAGCCCTTTTCGGAGGCACACTTTGCCACCTACCCGCCTAATCTCATAGTAGACTGCATCAAGGCCGGATGCCCGGAGTATGTCTGCTCATGCTGTGGAGCTCCGTTTATGCCGGAGTACTCAAAAGTCCTGGTGCCAACACCGAAAGCATCAAAAAAACACATCATTGATGATCGAGACAGAAATGCCGACCGTCAGGATCAGGGCAGCAACAGACAAAAGGACGGTCATAAAAATGCCCACATTTATGAAAGCACCAAAACCGGTTATACGATGACCTGCAAGTGTGTGATCTCCAAACCAAAGTCTGGTATTGTACTTGACACTTTTGTTGGAAGTGGCACCACCTTTACCACCACCCGTAAGCTAAACCGCGATGCTATAGCCTTCGACATCAACCCAGACTATCAGCCAATCTTTGAAAAGCGGATTTACAATGAATTAGGACTTTTTAAATAAAAACCCTTAAAAAATAATTTTATACCTTTGAAAAAAAGCACAATACACCACCAAATACGCAGACCCCTATGAAAAAGAACCAAACTCCCTGGTACGAAGGCCTTAAAATAGCCGTATACACCTGCATCACCGGAGGTTACGATTCCCTTCGTCCACCCACCAAAACACCAGGCGTAGACTACATAGCTTTCCTGGACCAGGAAGCTGAGGCGAACGGATGGACCATAAAACCGCTCTCCCCTCACCTTCCGGAGGGACTGGACCCCATAAAGCAGGCCCGGTTTCACAAGATCAACCCACACAAGGTCCTGCCGGAGTATGACCTTACCGTATGGGTAGACGGCAAGCTGGAAGTAGTAGCCGATCTATTCAAATTTTTACGCAACCTCACCCCAGAGCCTTTTGATATGCTCCTGGTAAACCATACGCAGCGCAATTGCATATACGAGGAAGCTGAGGCCATTAAAAAGCTACGCAAAGACACCAACTATGAGCGGATAAGCGCCCAGCTGGAAGAATATAGCAACCAGTTTTACCCAAAAAACAATGGACTATACGATACCAGCTTTCTGATCCGCCGAAAGACCCCGAAGATAGCCCGCATTATGGACTGGTGGTGGAAAGATGTAGCCAGGTATAGCCACCGCGACCAGCTCAGCTTTCCGTATGCACTTTGGGATGGCAAAACCCCCTTTGTATCCACCTGCTACGTCACCGTAGCGGAGCGCACCTACATAGCCCGGGAGGTAGGGCATGTAAAAAAACCCAAAAACCTGCCGTACATCCACCAGTGTATCCCCTTCGACAGCACCGGTCTCAAAGACCTGGGCCGCGCCTACAACCAGGAGGTGAGCAAACAGCCCGCCCACAGCTGGATTTTAGTCCAGGACTATGACATAGCTTGGATCAACCCCAACTACTTCACCAACTTCCAGCAGGCCATCGCGCAGCACCCGGACGCCGGGCTCATCACCTGCTATGCCAGCCGCACCGCCAACCCCCTCCAGCGGCTGGACCAGATCGCCGATAATAAGCACGGGTCTAACAATCCCTCCATTCTCTTTCATAAAAATGTCGCCGACATGGTGGACACCTCCCTACCACCAGGCACCTGCACAGACATCTCCGAGGAAGCAAAACAGCACAGCATCAGCGGGTTTGCCATGCTGTTCAACAAAGACACCTGGCAGCAGGTAGGTGGATTCACAGAAGGCGCCGCCCTGGGCATAGACAATGACTTTGGCTGGAGAGTACTCAAAACCGGTAAGCAGATCCTCCGGTGCGAAAACAACTATGCCCTGCACTACTACCGCCTCCTGGAAGGCCAGCAATTCAATGAGCATTTGGTCTAACGTAAAAGATATGGGCTGGATTTCAGCCGACTTAAACTATAAACCCCGGAGAAAATGACAAGCTGGTAAAGGCATTCCTGAAAGCGAACGATTACTTTAGGCTGGAAAAAACTGACTGGCTTGAAAAATGGAACATAAAGATAAACCCATGAAATCTAACGACCCAACTAGCGCAATAGCCGTCCTGAAAGTGATTTGCGCTAGTGTATGTTAGAAGCTGGACGGGATTAACCGATGAAATTAATAAGTAACCAAAAAATAAAAAGCAAGATGGGATTATTAGAAAAGAGAGTCGAACAACTTGAAGAGCAAGTTAAATACTTAACCAAAAGACAATTTATGAAGGTGGTACAAATTCCATCTTCTGATTGCCATGTATGTAACCCAAATTGGGGCAATCAGAGATACGCAACAATGGATGTATCTGAGAGGATAGAACAATGCTTATGCGGAGCATCACGTGAGTACAATAGCCATGAATCAGGTGGATGCACTGTTGGGTTTAGAGACTCGAATGGAGAGCCGATGAACATTATCTGAAATGAGTAGCAGGGCTTTTTATTTCCTTTCCAGATGCACAGAGGTTTCAAAGGGCGAATAAGGAGTCTTGCTTCTAACATCACTTTAAACCAAACACACATTAACGATCACAAAATCAAACACTTACGTTATGGAAATTCGAAAGCACCTTGATAAATATTCGAAAGCACTGGAAGCCGCCAGAATGTCTCCACGCACCATCAGCACATACGGCTCATGCCTCGGTGTTTTTCTTAAGCACTTTCAGCACTTATCCGAACCAAAAGCCGTATCAGCAGATCAGATACAGACCTTCATCACCTCACTGCCCTCACCGGCCTACCAGCGGCAGATGTATGGATGCCTTAAAAACTTCTATCGGTGGGTGATCCACCAGCCCGATAAGCTGAAATACGTCCCTTTCGCAAAAAAACAGGATAGACTACCCGTAGTGCTCTCTACCCATGAGGTGGAGCGCCTCATACTGGCCACTGACAACCTCAAACACAAAACCATCCTTTCGCTCATCTACGCTTGTGGCCTTCGAATATCCGAAGCAATAGATTGCACCCTCAGATGGATAGACCGCTCTCGTATGGTCCTGGTGGTCATCGGTAAGGGAGATAAGCAGCGCCAGGTGCCGATCAATCCCCGGCTGCTTCAGCTTATCGAAAAATACTGGCGGGAGTACAAGCCAAAAAATTATTTATTTGAAGGGCAAACCGGAGGAAAATACAGCGCCACCAGCATCCAGAACGTGATGAAAGCCTCTATGGCCAAAGCAGGCATTACCAAACTTGCTACCGTGCATTCCCTTCGCCACTCATACGCCACCCACCTGATGGATGCAGGTACGGATCTGCGCATCATACAGGTATTGATGGGTCACAAAAACGCCAAAACTACCGAACGATACACCCATGTGTCCACCACCACTATGGATCAGCTACATTCCCCGTTCGGTTCGTTGAAATTAACTGCTATTTAATATGGAAGTCATCATGAAACAATTACTAGTACTACCCACATGGATTTTAGTTAGAGTGATGATCCATTTTCTACCTGAAAGCCACATTTGGAAAAACAAAAAATTTACCTTATCAGACTGGGCACTACATAGCACAAAATTAAACAACACATTCTCATTGTTTTTTTGGATTTGCCTGGTTTGCATTATGGTAGCAGCACTTAATTTAATCGGTAAGTCCCAATAACCCAATAACCAATAACCCAATAACTAATTAACCAATAACCAATTAACCAATAACCAAGCACAATACACCATGAACCACACCGACATCATCAACCACTACGCCCGTAAGCACGGATATCAGACCTATCTGGAAATAGGCGTACAGTTCCCCGACCACAACTTCAATAAAATAGAGATCCCCCACAAAACCGGCGTAGATCCCGAAATGTGGACAGAAAAACCCGTGGCTGCCCGTCCTGTACTCCGCAGCTTTAACGACGAACCAGAGGCAGAGAAGGTCTTTGTCAAAAACCTCTCCGACTGCCACCCCGTAGAAAACCCCCTCTACCACGGCACCTTCTACCACGGCCCCAGCGAGTACTTCTGGGAGTTGCAGCGTGGGGAAAATGTCCCCCTATCCGGGGGGACAGAACCTAATCCGAAGGATGGTTCAGGGGGGTTAGAGGCGGACGTGTCCAAACAAGCTTTAGAGGCGGACGTGTCCGCCGTAGCTTTAGCGAAGGTGGACTGCATCTTCATAGACGGCCTGCACCATGCCAGCGCTGTGCTGTGGGATATCCTCAACGGCCTGGACCGGCTCAGCGTGGGCGGCACCCTATTCTGCCATGACCTCAATCCCGAGTCAGAAGCCATGCAGGCCATCCCCCGCCGCGAAAAAAAATGGACCGGCAATGGCTGGAAAGCCTGGGACCTGGTTACAACCTTACTATCACTGGATAAAGCATGGGATTTTGGAGTTTACCCCCAGGATTACGGAGTAGGCCAGATCACGAAACTTAAAGCCGCCCAACCATTTGTGAAATCATATAGCGAGTTTGCCCGGGATAAAGAGCATTACTGGAGTCGTACATTTGATATAGAGGATTTAGAACAATAAAAGAATGAGGATGATAAAAACATTTTCGGTATTAAAGTATATTGATACCCCATTGAGAGTCAAGTATTATGATAATGCTTTAGAAAAATTAGATGCTCAAATGAATGATTTTTTAAAACGTGCCAATGCAAAAATTTACAATGTTTGTTACTCTACTGTCAATGAAAACATGGACCACGCGGGTAACGTTGAAAAGAAAATTTGGCTTATTGCTTCGGTGATATATGAACCCCAACAACCCAATAAACCAATAAACCAATAACTAACTAATTAACCAATTAACCAAATAGATCCATGAAATACCCCACAATAGTAGTAGCCCTTACAGATGACTACCTGGATAAGGCCAAACCGCTTTTTAATTCACTTGAAAAAAATGCGACTGGCATTAGAAAGTGTATTTTGATAATAAGTAAAGGTCATGAGCCTTTAAGACCGGTTGATATCCCAATGCATGTGAAAGGAATCAAGGGAGACTTTGAAGTACAAACCATCAGCCTTAATCAACTCACCTCTTACCGGCCCGGATGGCCAAAGAACCGTAAGTTTTATGCCTGTGCCGAAGGCGGCGAGTGGTTAGATTACTTTGAGTTTGATGATAATGAAGTGATCATCCACATAGATGCAGACTTTGTCATGCAGCGGCCATTTACAGAGGATGAGTTAAAAAATATAAATACTACATGGGCTATAGAAGGTTCTGTTTTGAGCAACTACCACAGCTACCCTCCTACACACCTACGCGAAGAGTTTTGGAAGCTTAAAAATAAAGTAGGCTATACCGCCGCCCGAAGGGAGTATCCCGGGGATTGGCTAAAACCAATGTTTTGCGCCGGCTTTATTTGCTGCACCGCGAAAACCTACAGGTCCATGAGTGAGCAATACCTGGCTAATATCGATCGTATGACCAGGGTATTTGATCACCATGCAGCTGGCCAGTGGCTCATGAACTGGATAGTAGCTAAGGATTTTCTTTTTATACCACAGCACCCCAGCTTGCACAATGCTATCTGGTATTACGATACCCCATGCTACGAGGCAGAAGATAAACTATACTACAAAAACACCCCCGTCCTATTTAACCATACCAAGTTTTTGAAGGAATATTCCTATTAAAAAAAATGAAAGCTATTATCCTCAACATCTCCCACGGCAAGTGCGCCACCACTTCTATACATCGCGCTTGCTTACAGCTGGGCATCAAAAGCATGCATGACCACATGGTAGTAGACCAAACTACCAACCTGGATCCCTTCATAGCCTCAGGATATAATGCTTTCCATGATATCATGTATTTAGGTAGAGAGCGCCTGGGCGAGTTTGTCGATAGGTATGGTGACAGAGCTAAGTTTATCTATGTTCATAGGTCATTTGACAGCTGGTATCAAAGCTATGTTCATCAAAATATGATTAATGGAAGAAAACCTCTTTCTAAAAATGAGGCTTTAACGTTAAAACTTAAGCATCTTGGAATGATATTTAATTACCGGACAAAGGGGTTTTTATCTGCCGAAAATATGCTGGTCATGGATATAAACGTGCTCAACTGGGAGCAGCTGTGTGATTTTTTAGGTAAACCAATACCAAAAGAGCCATTTCCAATGGAGAATAGAAGTTAATCCTTTTCTCCCCCCTCGGGGGAGATGCCGCAAGGCAGAGGGGCTTACCCAAAATAAAACTCACTGAACTGATCCAACTCCCGCTGGGTAAGCAACTCAGTATGCCGTATCCCCACTTTTTTTAAATACTTCCGGACTGTATCCCTGCTTATTTTTAGCTGCTCAGCGATCTGCCGCCTACTCATAGGTGCTTGTAATGGCCGCTTGGTTTCCTGCGTACTTGCAATTTCTTCCATAAGCGCATTTGATTTTTTGGTGTTGGTGTATTGTGTCGTATAAAATTAAAGAAAAAAACAGTTTTTGCCTGCCTAACGCCGAATAATGCCGGTAATCGCAGAAAAGTGACTTTTCCCGCCAAAGCACCTTCGTATGATTGCACTACAGACAGATCACCAAAAACTGTAAAATGTGCTAAAATACATACTACTTGGGGTTGGGTTTCTCTATCTGGGGTCTAAAAAAGACGTCATCCTGGAGAAAATAAGCAGCTGGGCCAGTGAGAAGATAAACTTCCAGGTCCACAAGCCCACCAACGTGGGGTACAACCCCGTAGAAGGCACCCTGTCCTTCGACTTCAACTTTAGCATAGACAACTTCCTGCCCATATCATTTACCATTACCCGCCTGGTGCTGGTGATCTCCCGTCGCGTAGGCACAGATGAAAGCGGCGTGGACCAGTGGAGAGAAATAGCCCGAAACGCCCCCTCAGACCAGACCCGCACTATCAACATCACCGAAGGGGAAAACAACCATAAGATACGCATCACTACACCTGTAAAAACCTCATCCAGGGAGCTTTTTCAGACAGTCATTGGCCGTCTGATAGGAGATAACGAAGTATTTAAAATTGATACAGAAATGGTACTCGGCGGTCAGCAGACCATCCCGCTTACTTACTCAACCACCTTTACGATATGAACGGAAACGGAGACTTTAATTTATACACCAACAACTGGTTGGACACCACCACCGAAACGGGTGGCGATACCGATGGCGGCGGGGTATTTGACTGGTGGGAGAGAAACCAGCAAGACATTACCCAGCTTTTCGATACGGCTTTTAAGATCGTAAACACTGGAATAGAAACTGTTCAGAAAGCAAAAAGCGGCGGACAGCAGCCATCCGGTGGATATGATGGTTCG
This sequence comes from Marinoscillum sp. HNIBRBA16962, assembly GCF_057801515.1. NCBI lineage: Bacteria > Pseudomonadati > Bacteroidota > Cytophagia > Cytophagales > Reichenbachiellaceae > Marinoscillum > Marinoscillum sp. HNIBRBA16962. Next base: position 4,122,725 of record NZ_CM173603.1, read on the forward strand.
GGCATCAATCCAGGCGGTTACCCTGCAGGATACCCAGACCCTCCCCAACAGGCAGGTTTTGACCTGAAAAAATACGCCATCCCCGCACTGCTGGTGCTGGGCGGTGGCATTTTGGCCAAAAATCAAGGCTGGATATGAGCATGAGAGCACCATATGGCGTAAAATACCTCAATGGCGACTTTCAGGCCACCGGCTCACAAGTGCCCGGATACGGACCCCGTCCCATCATTCGCACCAGCGCCTATGACCGCTACTGGGACACCACCCAGCTGCAGGGCACTGACCCGTGGCTGATCCGAAACAATCAGCGCATAGGCACCAGCGTGATGACGGATGCTACCGTAGACCATATGCTCCGGATCATCCACGACACCCTGGATCAAACCAAAAAAATAGCTGCCGCACTGGAAGGCAACACCCTCAAAGACACCATCAGAAACATACACGACTATTTTGTAGGACTCTATCAGTACAAAAAGGATAACAGCCGCTTCGAAGAGCTGCGATCTCCACTGAGGGCTTATGCAGACCGCGCTACCGGGGTAGACTGTGACTGCTTTGTGATCAGCATCAGCAGCATACTTACTAACCTGGGCATTAGCCACTACATCCGCCGCGTCAAGTACGCAGGAGAGCAGGACTACAGCCACGTGTATGTGGTGGTACCCAAAGGCCAGCTACTGGCAGGCCGCAACACCTACTATGTGCTGGATCCGGTCATACACGTTTTTGACTGGGAGTGGCCGGATAACCGGGCACCGCAGCAGAAAAAAGATACCCCCGTACTTGGCGGACTGGGCCTGATCATGGCTGAGCTGGAGACTTTTGCAGACCTCTCCCCGGAGTTTCAGACCCGCAACATCACCCGCAGGATCAGCAGCGATACCACCACACGTACAGCTATAGCTAATCCGGAGGGAAACCTTACGGTCACCCTGGACAGGGAAACAGGCGAGGCGGTAACCAGAACGCCCGAGCCGTCTGATCCCATCACTACGGAAGAGCGCAGAAAACAGGCAGCGGCAGCCAATGCCTCTATGACCACCACGGCAAAAAACGCGGTAGGTGACGCCAGTGACCTTTTGGATACCACCGCCCAGCCAGGCCCGCAAACCGCAGGCATCCTGGGAGACAATCCCGTGCGCACACTGATCATAGCAGGGGCCGTTTTCGCCCTCGGCAGCATGTTTTTGAGTGATGAAGAGTCCACCACTAAGACGGAAAAGCAAAAAATGAATGGTCCTGGAAGGAAAACAAAAAAGGCCAAAAAGAAAAAATCCTCTGTTTCCCCTAGTGGGGGAAAAGCAAAGGGGGCTAAGAAACCCGGAACATCCGGCTCTAAAACAATCAAAGTAAACCTTTAAACATTTTAAAACCATGACACAAGCAGAATCGAGCAAAATAGAAAACGCACTTGTAGCGGCGCTAGGCGCTAACGCGGGAGTTTTCGTTGCTACGCTGCTCCAGCGAATGCTGGCAGCAAAGCTGCCGGTTCCTTTTTGGATCGTTAATATCCTAGCAGGAGCCGGAGTAGTATATTTTGGGATTACCCAAAAAGACAAGTCCTTAGCGCAGTTTGCACAGGGATTTGGCACGGGGCACATCATAGTAGGGACATTCGGCGGTCTTAAGCAGCTGACCGGATCCCAGGCCATACCATCTATCAATGGTCCCAGGCGAAGATCTATGGGCTTACCGGCAGACGGGTACATGCTCAAAGCACCCACATCGCCAGGTGGCATGCTGGGCATGGGCCAGACATCCCTGGAAAATGACTTTGTCTCCCTCACAGGAGCGAGCGATGAGATGATGACCGACTACATGCACGCCATGTAAGTTGGTAAAAACTCAATAAGAAAAAGGAAATAAATTTTTGAAAAATAAGCGCCTCCCAGAGGCCCGCACAAAACACCAATAAAATCATGAAAAATTCACTCATATCTAAAGAATTTGCCTACGTTGGCACGCTACTTAGCCAGATTGGTAACAGCCCAAACCTGGCGTCCAGAAAATACGGGATCCCCGAAGAAACGCTTCGTCAGCTGGCCGGTGACCGGCTCAAATTTGCTGACAAAACGCTCTACATCCGCTACCAGGTCACTGGCAAGTCCGGCGATGAGCATATTGTGAAAGCTTCCACCGTACACAAGGTAGGTACGACCAACTTTGACGGTAACAAGCTTCCTTCCCTGCAAAATCATTTCTTCAGCCGAATGATCATTGGCTATGCCAAAGACGCGGCTGAGACTGACCCTGCGAAGGTCCAATATACCAACCTCATCAACACGTCCAACCTGGACCTGGCGCTGAGGGGAGCTGTACTCACCATCAAGCAAAACAGCCGGGTGCTTGTGGAAAAGCCCATCGATGAGTTTCTCACCGAGGCAGCTTCAGACCGTCCGCGCGGATCTCGCGAGTACGCTATGGAACTCGACACGGTGCAGTACTTCATCGAGAATGAGCCGATCGACATCATGCTCACTTTCCCTGAGGACCAGACGGTAGACTCCGGCTCTAAGCACCACTTTGAGCTGAAGATCCCCGGGCTGCAGACGGTACAACGCTAAGCGGCAAAAGTACTTCTTCATATTTCTTCAAAAGCCCTGCCTCCGCAAACCATGGCAGGCAGGGCTTTTTTAAAAAACATCAAAAAACAAACTCCCTGACACCAGGGACAAAACACAAAACACCATGAATGGAGTAGCAGAAATCCTAGGTATAGGCGGGGAAACCAAACTTCAAACCCTTGAAGTAGAATATGCAATAGGCGTGACCGCAGCCACCAAATCTGACGACCTGGAGTTTGACAGTGCCTATGACAAGGTACTGGGCGTAGCGCTGCTGGAGATCACCGATGGCGACCTGGTTAAAAATTATGACATAGGCATCCAGGACAATCAGTCACGGGAGCTCATGCAGATAGCCAATAAAACCATTTTGGAAACCACCAAGGATGTGGGTCAGGTAGATAAATTTCTACCCCTGATGCATACCTTCCAAAAAGGAGCGAAGTACAAGGTGAAAACGAAGATCAACGCTACGATAGCGACTGATGCGCTGAAGTACCAGCTTGTTTTCTTACTGTGGCGAAAAAAAGAAGAATAAACGATGGTCATCTACGAAGCACAGCCCGATGAGCAAAATTTTGATATCCCTGCCGGTGAGAGCCGTGAGGTTCAGATGGGCAGGGTGATTGACTACAGCATTGAAAACAACCTGGCCGCCTCCGGAGATCAATCCACAGTGTACGTCAATTTTCAGAGAAACGGAAAAAACAAGAATGTCGCTATTGCTGCAGGCGAAACCCGGAAGTTTTCTCCGGAAAATGACAATTTTCTGTACAACAGCAGTATCTGGATCTATGCCCCGGCAGCCGCATCCAATATCGTCGTTATCAAAAATGTGGCAGGCGGAAAAATAGGCCCACTGTGAAGTAAAATGAATGAAATATTTAGGCATCATACTGATTTTTATTACCATGGCCGCAGGAGATCTTACCCGCAGGGCGCTTAAGCACCCGGACTACAACGATCAGCTGATCGATCCTAATGGAGAGGTGCAGATTCCGGTTCTCTATAATAATGAGTCGGTCAACCTGCTCTTTGACATGACCGGCATAGAAAACGGCACGTCAGGGGTATTGTATGATAAGGATAATGATCAGTTTGTCGCCGTCCGCAACACCTTCGACGGCTCAGGCGCACCCACGGTCAATGAGGATAGCTCAGCGGGGTACCGCCGCGGGTCTAAGTACTATGATGCGGATAACAACCAGCTGTATGAGTGTACAGATCCTACCGAAGGGGCCGCCGTGTGGATAGACGTGCAAAACATAGAAGTGACCGACCTGGCAGATGTGGCTGTAAGTGGCAGCACCACCGACCTCACCGAGGGCAGCAATCTCTTTTACACCGATGCCCGGGCACGGGCAGCTGTGAGTGCAGGCGGAGACCTGAGCTATGACAGTGGTACGGGCGTTTTTAGCTTTAGCGAAACCTACAGCTCTGCCGCAGAGGTGATAGCCGCCATCAATGGGGAAAACATCAGCTGGGGCGGCACACACACTTTCAATGGAGACGTCACCATCCAGGGCAGCACCCTGCAGGTAGATGCAGAGATCGTAACCGCCGATGCGGTAGTCGCCTTCAATGATGGCGAGGTAGGCTCCGGCGTTACCCTTGGCTATTCAGGCATGTACATAGACCGTGGCAGCCTTAACCCCTTCTTTTTTGGGTTTGATGAGGTACGCGATGCATTCGTATATGGAGAGATCACAGAACTGAGCGCCGCGCAGATTGCTACGCTACCGAGCATAGATGATGCGGCACTTGATAATATTTCCGATGATTCGGGTAATGATCTGCTAATTGGAAATTCAAGCAATTCAGGTGGAGTTACCTTCACGGCACAGAGCAGTGATGCCAATGCAAGCATAATTATGATCCCTAAAGGAAGTGGGAATTTTCAGGTAGGGACCACTGCTTCCTCCCAGAATGAAATAGCTGTTATCACGAGTGACACAGGCTTAGGCTATATCCGGTTCAATGATACAGTTAGCAACAGAGGGACTATCCAGTATGATCACCAGAATGACCGAATGTCTTTTGGTGTTGCCGGTGGTTCAGGGCTAGTTACCCTTGATAACACCCTCGGATTAGGCGTACAGCAGATATATAGCAATGCGAGTATGGTAGTAATGATAGATGCTGATAACACGGACACCTCATCCGTCTTTGCCGTACAAGCCAATGGGTCCGCATCTAATGTTTTTTCGGTAGATCAGTCAGGGAATGTTGATGTAGCAGGCTATTTGACCGTATCAGCAGGGTCAGGAGGCTATTATGAAGTAGACAACATTGGCACAAGCATTACCCAGACATACTATGTGTACTCAGGCACAGGCTCCGATTTTTATGGGTCCCGGATACTGAGGGATGCAGGAAATGGCTTCCGGATCCAGGGCGACCCGGATGCAGAGTTAATCACAGCCCACAGCTGGTCAGATTATTTGACCATTTCCAATGCCGGAGACACCAGCCTCAATGACAATGACCTTCAGGACGTAGCCAACATCTCCCGCACCGGCCTGCTCACCATAGACGCCACCACCGGCATAGACCTGGCCTACAATGGCACCACCGAGCTTAGCGTAGAGAGTGGCTTGGTAGAGGTGCAGAATGATTTATATGTTGTTGGAAATGTAACGATTGAAAACGCACAGCCTCTTACGCTGATAAGGTCAAACGGATCACCCTTTTTGAGGTTTAAGGAAACGAATGGTTCCGGGTCACAATGGGGAATACAGAGGATTGCTACTGGGAACCTGAGATTTCGAGACGAAACCAACGCACTCGATGTGTTAACACTAATAGATAATGGAGGTGCAAACTTTATAGGACCTTTAAAATCTAGTGATTTAACTGGTACGGGGACAGAGGATATACAAGCCTTATCAGACGGAACACTTACCAGAATCGTTTCGGATAAGATTTATAAGAAAAAAATCAGAGAATTTTCAGAAAACGAGGCTCTTAGATTCGTAATGTCAGCAAAGCCTTACACATTCAGATACAAAGACAAGGAATGGGGAGATTTTGACCAGTGGGGATTCATAGCCAATTATGTTGACAAGAATTACGGAAATTCACCAGTATTTCGTAGAAATAATGAAGGATATTTTGGATGGGACGATAAACAAATGTTGGCACCGATATATTCGGTCATTCAACAGCAGCAACGAACGATAAACGAATTACAAAAAGAAATTAATAAACTTAAAATTTCGTAATAAGATGAAAAAATCAACTAAGAAAAAATTATTAATAGGAGGTGGATTACTGGCTGCAACAGGATTTTTCTTAAGTACTAGGAAGATGACTCCAGAGAAATTATTAAGCAAGTACCCGGGACTCGATGAAATTTTTATGCGTTTTCGACAATACGATCAAGTAAACCAAAAAGCCTGGGAGGAAACTATTGAAAGTCATCTACTTTGGACAAAAGATCCAGAAAACGCAAAAAGTAATCCTGTAAGAGCAGCATACGCAGAGGCTATAAACTACGATCCAGCAGTTGCCACAGAGCATGCTAGGATCCTTGGAATAATAGCTTAAAAAAATGTCCTCCTTCCCCCCAGCATACTCCATCGTCCAGCAGCACGAGGGCGGTTACGTAAACGACCCGGATGATACCGGTGGTGAGACGTACAGGGGGATAGCGCGTAAGGTGTGGCCCTCCTGGGGTGGTTGGCGCCAGATTGACAACTGGAAGATCTGGCTCATGCTCCAGGAGGGCAGGCAGCCGCGTACCGGTGAGTTTGTCGCTGACAGCTACCAGTACGCTGGCCTCATAGACCAGGCCGTCAGGGACTTCTACCAGGAGCGCTGGCAGGATAGCCGGGCAGGCCAGATCAACAGCCAGGACGTAGCTAACGCCTACTTTGATCTGTACATCCTGAGCAGCCAGGCAGTAAAGACCCTGCAAGAGGCACTGAACAGTCTTCCCCCTTCGGGGGGAACTAAAGGGGGCATAGCGGTGGACAATGCCATAGGTCCGCAGACCATTAGCGCAGTAAACGCCGCTGATCCGGATGAGCTGCTCACCGCTTTTTATGAGCGGAGAAAGGAGTTTCACGAGGACATGGTCAGCCGGGGCATCGTCTCCGGAAAGTTTATGGAAGGCTGGCTCAAAAGGGCACGGGCTTTCCTCCCGGATATCATACCGGTACCGGATGTAGCAGACATCCCGAAAGCCGGGATAGCAGTGGTAACCATCATAGGTGGTTACTTTTTGTACAAAGCATATAAGAAACGGAGTGTTTCCCCCTGACGGGGGAAATGCCGAAAGGCAAAGGGGGCATGGAGTTCAAACAAAAACTAGACCGAGCAAAAATGGAAGCAATGGACAATCAAAAACAGCCACCTAAATGGCTAACAATTTTCCGGAGGCACTGGAAGCAGCTCAATGAGTTTTACATGCTCATCATCCTGCTGGGCGTGTGGCTTACATTTCCTACGTGGATCCGCGCACTTTACGGGGTCTTCTACCCGCTGGCAGACTTTCAGTTTGGCTTTAGTGACCCAGGCCTGCTCCAAAACATCGTGTATGGCCTGCTCTGCTTCTATGCAGCCGGGGCAGCGGCCTGGTGGGCGATCAAGTTTAGCTTTCCGCTGGCAGGCCGATGGCTGGATGACGTATTTGAAACCCGGGCATTTAAGGACCGCACGTTTAGCGCCGTGGACCGCTACCGGGCTAAGATCTTAATTACCCTCTACCTGGTACTCTTTGCGCTGGCCGCCTGGTGTATACTGAGCGTTCAGGCAGGGTATTTATAAAACTCAAATTTTAACTAAAACACAATACACCATGAAAAACACTATTTATTCCCTATTGATTATGATGCTGGCTTTTGTAGCCATACCCAATTTGACGCATGCGGAAAACAGCCCCCCGGGAGATCTCCGCGATTGCATTATTGAGGCGTCCTACGATGCAGTAGGCGAAATGGAAGTAACGCACAATTCCAGCCCGGTCATAGACCAGATGCTGGCCACCGTGCATTTTGAGCCGGGCGCCGCCTGGTGTGGAGCAGCCGTAGCCTATCACTACAGCCAGTGCATAGACACCGGCACCCTGGATAGCTACCTCACCATGCAAAAATGGGCTTATACACCTTATACATATAATCGAGCTCAATCCGAAAACAGCATACTGTATCAGCATGGCAAGTACACATTGAGTAAGCACCGGCGACCAGATAGAGCAGACGTATTTTGGATATACAATAGCAGGCTGGGCAGAGTAGCGCACACGGGCATTATTGATAACTGGCATCCGTACGGACGCATGGCCATTACCCTGGAGGGCAATACAAACATTGCAGGCAGCAGGGAAGGCGATGGCTTTCACGTGATGTACCGCGACAAACGGCAGATATACGCCGTGGCGGACATTTTAGCTAAACTTTAAAAATTTACCACCAAGCGCCAATGCACATGACCAGATTAGGGGAAATCACAGACGATCAGGCTTCTTACTATGTAGAAGCCACACTAAAGGCCCTGAAGCCAGGCACCGTGCATAGCTACCCGGAGGGTCCTGTCACGCGCGAGTACGAAACCGGCAGCATCGTCGGGGAAATACAAACGTGGGTAGTACGCTCCGGTGTAGTATGGTGGCAGCTCAAAGAAGGCGGCTGGGTACAGCATGCCGTCGGTAAGTTTGATCCTGACACCGCTAAAAACACCAGCCAGGGTAAGCGTGATGACCTGTTTTATTCGGCGCTGGATCCGGGAGGGTTTGACTTTGGCCTGCCGGACCCCGCTGATCTGAAAAAGTATGCCATCATAGGTGGCATCACCCTGCTCAGTGCAGGCGCTCTGTACGCTTACTTCAACTATCGCCGTATCAAAAAATTAGTAGAACCAAAAAAACAAACCCCATGAAATCAACTAACAAAGGAGGCACTAAAAAGACCTCACCACGAAACCAGCAAAAGGAAGGCAATCAGCAGCAGCCAGCTATCCAAAAGCAGCTGATAGCCTATGACCCTAAAGACCTGTCACTGCTCCAGGAGATAGGCGAAAGTCTGCAGGACAGTATATGGCCTGCTAATCGTCGAAAGGGCAGAAAATTACTTAATGCGCTAAACCAGGGCAGAGGCGTCACCGCCAACCTGCCCGTACAGCAGAAATAAAAAACCCCAGAAGATATGAATATCAACCAATTCAAAGAAAATCTAAACCCGGCCTGGCGATACAACCTGTACAGCCAGGACAATGAGCTACTGCACGATGGCCAGTCCAGTCCGCTGAGTGTAGGCACGCTAAACGGTGTACTGGAGGACCACCCCGACCTGGATGAACTGCAAGTAGTCGTATACCAGCCCAATGGCCGCAGAGAGACCGTAGACGGAGTGGAAAAACAAAAGTACCGGCAGAAAGACCGGTTTACAATCCCCCTTGTAAAGGGGCACTCCCCCCTTCAGGGGGGTGATCCTGACTTGTCAGGATCGGGGGGTGAATCTGCTCAGGAAGCCCATCAGCCAGAACCACCAGGTTCTGAGCCCGCCGCTCCACGCATGACCGGCCTTAATGCCGTCTTTGCCAACCCCGCCTCATCTTCGTTTTTCTACGAACAGGTAAAAAGCGAGCGTGACAAGCTGGAGCGAAAAGCCGAAGAGCAGGCCACGAAGATCGAGAAGCTAAAAGAGCAGATCCAGGGCTACAAGCTAGCTGAGATAGAGCACCGGCAAAAGGTGGATAAGCTGGAAGACCAGATCAAGGAAAAAGAATCTGAGGTCACCAAAGCAAAAGGATGGAGCGAAAAGCTCAACGGGATATTTGAACTCGCACAGCAAAATCCGGAGGGCGCCATGACGCTGATGAATGGGCTGGGCGAAAACCTGCGCAAGGGATTTGGCGGCAATGGCCAGGCAGCCCTGGCAGGCCCGGCCGATAAGAAGCTGTCTGATATCATCCAGTGGTACAACAGCCTGCCCACACCAGAGCACAAGCAGCTGGTGTATAGAGTGATCATAGGTCTGGCTAACTCCGGCGATGAAAAGTTTGCCGAAAATGCCCAGACCGTCATAGATCTGTTACCAACACCAAACCCCGACGCACATGCCCAGGCATCCTAAAGAAATAATGATCGAGTCAAACGATCTAAACGAACTGAATAGCAAAGCAGCTGCGTTGGCAAAACTCAGCTCTTTGAGCGTGAAAACCCTGAAATTCCTTTCAGGCCTCAATCTACCGGCAGCAGACCGGCAGCTTAGCAACGGACTAAACCAAATGGCACTCAAATCACTAATTAAATAGGATGGCGGTTAGTTGGTACAACGAGAAGGGGCGGGTCACCCGCATTGCACTGGCAGTGTCTGTAGGTATCAATATACTTATTGCAGCGTTGGGGTCTGTGAAAATGTATGATACTGACAGTCAGATCCGCTCCCTTCAAGTTGCCAATGACAGTCTGCACCAGGTCAATGAGCGCATAGCCGAGCAGATCCGGCGCGACAGCCTGGTGATCACGACGCTCTCGGGCGAGTCCGACCAGCTGTCTGACCAAATAGATGACATCCTGGATGATCAGTCTATCCATCCGGATTCATTGAGAAATGAAGTATTAAGGTTTTTAACACAAACACCATGAAAAAACTATTAGTAATATCCGGAATAGGAGCGCTGGCATACTTTGGGTGGAAAGCTTACCGGGACAATTACCAGGAAAGCATCATCACCATTCGGTCCAAAACAGCTGACTACATACTGGTAGAGCACAATGGACAGACCACGAAGGTTACAGCTGCCACAAACGTAAGCGTATCCACCTCCAAAGGTATGATCGATGTGAAATACGATCAGGGCAATGTCTACATAGATGGTGAACTGATAACCGAACCGGTAGTGAAACTTTGACCACAAAAGCCACCATACTGACCGCTTCAGCAGTAGCCCTCCTGGCCTATGCGGCATATCGCCGGTACCAGGATCCTGACGTGATACCTATGGGGCAGCTGCCTTTTGGCTTTAATGCCATGACCGTGCCTCCGGTGGGGATCTTCGTGCGCAAAGACCAGCTAAGCAACGGCAACCTGCTGGAGCATGAGAAGGTCCACTGGCGGCAGTTTCAGCAGCGCGGACTGCTCGGGTTTTACTCAGATTACTTTGGCCAGGCCTTTCGCTATGGCTATGACAATATGCCCATGGAGATAGAAGCCCGTGAGCTCGAAAGCGAGTACTGCAAGTGCCACTACACCGAGTGTGTACGCACCGGCCAGGCCTGCACCGTATCAAACCCAAAATTTTTAACAGCATAAAACAAAACCATGAAAAATCTAAAAGGAATAGGAATTGGAGCATTATTGGCAGTGGGTGTGGGGTCTTACTTTATAGCCAGGAAAATAGCCAACAATAACCCGACGGTTAAGATAGGCAAGCGAAATATCAAACTGGAAGTAGAGCGCTATGCCAGAAATTTTGAAGCAAGCCTTAGCGAAAATGACAGGAGGCTTTGGAATCTCGCGATGAACTCTGATGCACCCATAAATGATGCAGGCTTTGAAACGGCCATGGTCAGACTTGGCATGTCTGCAAATGAGATCGAGCGTACATACCAGCTTATTGAAACATTTCAAACCGGATATTTTAACTAAGCCATGCTAGACGCCATAAAAAGGATATTCGGATTTTATGACAGCCATGGGCTGAAGTACACTCCCGATCATTTATCGAACATTCAAAGGGAGATAGCTTTTTATCCGTTGGAAAAGCAGGCAAAATACGCCGATGGTATTTGTGTACAAAGGATCCACGACGATGAGTTTGTACATCAGCAGTTTGACAGCATCGATCCTGCCGATATGGACTATGGCAATTTAAATGCAACAGCCATCGGAAACATGGCCTATGTAGCACTTTACGCCAACAATGAAGCGATCAGATCCAAGGCTTTAAGTATTCTGAAAAACTTGCAGCATTATTTAAACCAGTTTAAGAGATGAAAACCAGATTTATAGACGTAGTAGGTTACAGGATATCGCAGGTTGTTGTATGGGATGGTAAGTGTAAAGACAATTACGATTACCACAGATGCGAAACCACGCTCCATGAGCAAGCTGATAAGCTGGAACTGGAAGGGTTTGAGGTGGATAAAAATATAAAAGTCACCTGCGATAAGTGTGGTAAGTCTATAGATTGGAAAACAGACAGAAGTCATGGAAGTCTGCCTAGTTTTAATTTGTGCAGATCCCGGATCTATGGCACCCAGTCCGGCAGACCTGAGCCGGGGGATATTTACTGGAACACCTGGTATCCGGAAAAAATGTATTGGGACAATCATAAAGGGCCTCACCTGCAAGTTGTTTTGCCCAATAACCAAACATGGATTGTGGATTCCAGAGCCAGCAACTGCACAATGCCTAAAGACAGGACTCATAGATGCTGGGTTCGTCATGGCAACCCGGAGACTGAGCCAGTAACCGTAGACAAAAACGGAACTACCTGTAATGCAGGATCCGGAAGTATATCAGTACCAGGATGGCATGGATTTTTAAGAAATGGGGAACTCGTAAAATGTTAAAAAATCATGACTATCTCTCAAAATAAACGACCTCAGATTCACATACAGCCACCCAACCCCCGGGACGTACTCAAATACGCCATGCTCACGGCTTTCATTTTGCTGGTTTTAGGCTTGTGCGCTGGGCAGGGGGGTGTTACTCCCCCTTTGAAGGGGGAAAGTTCCGATCTGAAAGAATCGGAACAGGGGGATGATCGTGCGGTGGTAAGTTCTCCGGCGGTGGATAAATCCCCCTTTGAAGGGGGTGCCCAAAGGGCGGGGGATGTAAGAGGGGTTCTCATTTTACCAAATGAGACCCACACCGCCTCCGACACCTCAGTGGTCCTCTCCTTCCAGGCTTTCACCGGCTACTACCTGGCACGCAAGCAGGCAGACAGCCTGAAGGTACTATTGCCACGCTTCCAGGAAGTAAACGACAGCCTGCGAGCGGTCTACCAAAAGACCATCCGGCAGTACAAAAGCCTGATCAGCAACCAAAGCGATATCATTCACAACCAAAATAAAATCACCGATAAGCTGACCAGTGAAAATAAGACACTCCGCAAAAACCTGCGCAAGCAAAAAATTAAAACCGGGCTGCTCACCGCAGGAAACATCATTGTTCCACTTCTATTCATTCTATTATGAAGACCATACACATCACACCAGAAGGCATCCCCTACAAAACAGATACCGATTGCGGCTGTGGCTGTGGCGGCCAGTGCGGTGGGAAGTCCCCCCTACAGGGGGGTGATCCTGACTTGTCAGGATCGGGGGGTGTAAGCCTACAAGGCCTCCCCTTCACCCTCACCCCCTCAGCCCGCACTGCCCTGATCAGCGCCGGTACCGGTGTCACGGCCTGGGCGATCTCCCGGGCCTACTTGCCAAAATACCAAACCCCCATCCTTATAGCCGGTGGAGCGCTTGGCACCATAGGCGGTGAGATATACAACAGCTACCTGAAAAGTAAGGAGGAAGCAGGCCTCGGGCAGCTGGGCGAGCCACTCACTACCATTCTCACCCTCGTATCTGTGACCAGCAAAATAGTAGCGGGCATTATAGCCAAAAAGAGGCAAAGAGAAGCTACCGTGGACATGATCGAAAAGATGGATAAGGCTATAGAAGATTTGGAAAAAACCATTCATCCGGCACTAGAGCAAAGAGACCAGCTGATCGTAAAACTTAACAAACTGCAATCAGGAAACACTCAGCCGGTTACAAAGGCTGATCTCCACAGTTTTCAGGAAAGGCAATGTATAGCTAAAGGAGGGAATTGGATAGAAACAAAATTTGACCTTGGTAACTATACGTGTACTTTTCCAAGGGGCGAAAGTTCCGGAGGCAGAACTTTGGACGAAGTATTACAAGCCAGAATCGAATTATACGAAATACGTAAGGCATTAGCCCAGCAGCTGATCAACGAGATCAAGCAGCTCAAAGCTAAGATTGCCAGCATAGAAGGCGCAGCAAGTGGTGGCGTAATAAACACAGCAAATGCAGGCATCCTGTTAGCTGCCCTGGCAGCGGCCGGATTGTTACTTAAAAAACCTAAAAACGACGTAAAGAAATGATTGGTACTATAGTAAATGACTTTTTAACGACAGCAGGTGTAGACCGGCTTACTTTCTTAAGTAACCGGCTTATGGCAGATCCTGACCGTTTACTGCCCGATGACGTTCAGGCCCGCATCAAAGTACTTGAAGGGTACATAAAGGAGCATCAGCAAAGACGGTCCGAAATAGGTGAAAAGTGTAATGATTTGCCTGATTACCTTAGGAAAAGATGCTACGACGGATTTAGGGATCAACTAAACAAGCTCGACCAGGCGATCATAGACACCCAGGCGGAGATAGATTGTCTGCGAGAGGGACGCAAGGACTGCAAATCTGTGCAAAACGTTCCCGTAAATTCAGGGGACAGCACAAGTGGGGGTAGCACTGATCCAGGCACGGTCACTGCAGGCGGCAACACCATGCTCTATGTCGGCATAGCGGCGGTGGCCGGGTTACTGCTATACCGCGGCATGAATGCACAGGATCCCCCTTCATTGTCCACCGGGAAGGGGAAAAAATCCAATACGTAAAGCAATGGATCAGGGGATATAGAAGATAAAAAACAAAGATCTAAAACGGGGAATAATATGGCACCGATCAACACAGCAAAAGAATCGCAAAAACTTATACTAAACTGGCTCTCCCGCCTGGCGATCATCGTGGTGGCTGTAGTGGGTTTTCTTATTAAAGACAAGCTCTCCGCCATGGACCGCCAGCGTGATCAGGCGGACGAAGACCGGAAGGAGATCCGCAACCAGATCAACCAGCTGCAGCAGCAGTCTGCCCGCACCGAAGAGCGCTATATTTACATCCAGAAAAGCCTGGAAGAGATCAAAGAAAAGCTGTAACCATGATCAAAGTACCCGGACCTGTGATCACCAATGCCAAACTGGGGCTTATGCTCCGAAAAAAACACGGACTCCTGTCATCCAGTCGCGTAGGGTACCGGATGGCAAAAAAGCTCGCCTCCGGAAAGATCACCAAGGCAGACCGGCAGAGGATGTCGCGGTACTTTCCCCGATGGGCCGCCAGGGATATGCAGGCCAACCCGCCAAACCTGATGTATGTAAACTGGCTGCTCTGGGGTGGAGATGAGGGCAGAAAGTGGAGTAAAGACAAGTAATAAAACATGACCCTGAAAATCTGAAAATAACCATATGACGCCACAGATCACCATCAATAAGCAAAAAAACGGGATAGAGATCACCTATACCACCAAACCGGATCTAGCCAAACGAAAACTGCTGGACAAAATGGGCTTTAACTGGAGCCCGAAGCATAACCGATGGTACAAAAAAGATATCGGCGGCTCCATCGCCGACTGGCTGGCTACCGGCAGGCGGATCTCACCTGACGAGTTTCTGATCATTACCCATACGGTAAAAGCAGCCACCAGCACCCTGCCCCCGCAACCCGAGCTAACCTGGCTCGCGCAGTCCCTTTCACAGATCAGCAGCACGGCGGATGCTCACGCTTTTGAGGTTAACATTTCCCCCGAGGGAAAAATCAAAATAGAAAGCCTCAGAAAGATCAGCCCTAAAAATCCCAAATCCGCAATCCGCAATCCGCAATCCCCAATCCCAAATCCCAAATCCCTCTACGGGCTGGAAGCATACCCGGCCGAAGCTGACCCCTACCAGGAGGCAGGCATGGCAGCGGTGGTAAACGATGACGTCTACCAGATGATCACAGACATGGTGCTCAAAACCATCGAGTCTAAAAAAGAGCTGGTGTGGCGAAAGCCCTGGGACTCCATAGAGCAGTATGGCATAGCCGCCAGCAACTACATCACCAAAAAGCCCTACCGGGGAGCCAATGCCTTTATGCTAAACTTCCTGGCCCCGATACTGCGCAAAAAGAAATGGACCGTTCCCTATTTTCTCACCTTCAACCAGGTGGAAAAACTGGGCGGCAAAGTAAAAAAAGGTGCCGAAGGGTACCCCGTCACTTACTTTCAGCTGGTGTACAAAAAAGGCAGCGAGCAGATCACCGAGCAGCAGTACTACCAGTACTTTGCCCGGTGCGCACAAGGCGAAGTGATCGAAAACGGCGAAAACGTCTGCAAAATACTCGATGAGTTTCCCATCCTGAGGTACTATAAGGTGTTCAATGCCGATGACATAGAGGGCATAGACTTCAAACTACCGAAGGTAAAGCCCCGCACATCGTTTGAGCGGATAGCCACAGCCGAGGCTATTATCCGGCACTACCCTACCCCCACGCCTGAGTATGTAGGCACCGATAAGACCGCTGCTTTTTACGTGCCGTCCACCGATCAGCTAAACATGCCTCCGGAGAGTTTCTTCCGGCAGGACCAGGGCTACTACAGCACCTACTTTCATGAGCTCATCCACAGCACCGGGCATCATAAGCGGCTGGACCGTGACCTGTCCGGAGCCTTTGGGTCCAAATCATACAGCTTTGAAGAGCTCATAGCCGAGCTCGGAGCTACATTTCTCTGTGGAGAGAGCGGCATCCTGTTTTTCACCCTCAACAATAGCGCCGCTTACGTGAAAAGCTGGAAAAAACGACTGGTAGGTGAGATGGAAAAAGACAACAAATTCTTTTTCAAAGCCGCCAGCCAGGCACAGGCCGCCGCAGACTATATGCTACAGCGAGATAAAGATGGGTTGCCTAAATATTTAAAAGTCACCACAAATCAAGCTAAGAAAGTGTCCCCCTCTGGAGGGGGTAAGGGGGAGGAAAAAAAGCGATCTCCCGCCAAAACAGGTATTGGCAAAAGAAGTGATTCCCCCTTTCCTAAAGGGGGCCAGGGGGATTCCTCAAAATCCCACAAGAAAGCAGCTAAGAAAAAGACTCCGGCACTAGCAGGATCTCCCCCCTCCGGGGAGGTCTCCCCCCTTCGGGGGCGGTCCGACGTTTCGGACGGAAGGGGGGCCTTCCCCACCGAAATCACCGTCATAGAACACCGGCCAATTGCCAGAAAAGAGCCACCGCCCAGCGGTGTGGCAGGACCCGTTTTCCAAAACACCGCCGACATGGACAGCATAGAAGCTCCGGAAAGCTTCCGGCTCCTGCCTGCCAATCCCCTCTATGACTTCATCCAGCGGATGCAGCGCTTTCGCCAGGCGATTTTGATCGAGGGGCCTACCCATACGGGTAAGTCAGAGGTCAAAAACCAGCTGATCAATGCCTTTGCTGAGCTGGGCTTGTCTGTGGCTAACTTCGACTGGGAGCATGGCGGACTGGAGAGCAGAGATACCCGGGAAAGCATCAACCGCAATATCCCAAAGGAAAACAGGCAGTACATCCAGACAACCGGGTACCTACCTGGTAGCATGGACGAGCTCAATAAGCTCATGAAGCAGTTTGACGTGGGGGTTTTCGACTCCTGGAATAAGTTTATGGACAAAGCCAGGCTAAAAGGAGGCAGCTTTGATGAGTTCAGGATGCAAAACCCGGATAAGATACTGATAGGGATCTTTCAGCTGCGGGATGATGGTAAAACCCGCGGCGGATCCGGTCCCGGATATGACAGCCCGGTGATCATCGAGACTGGTACAGACGGCCACAATCACAAAGATAAGTGGGCCTACCTCAGAAAAAGCCGCGGCAACCGGCTGGGGTTAAAGTACTACCCGGCCACTAAAAAAATCGTCTGGCCAGAAAAGGATTCAAAAACTTAAATAAAAGATCGATCATGAAAAAGTCTGATTCAAAAAAATCAAATAGTGGCTGGTTAATCGCCGGTGGTTTAGCAGTAGCGGGGTTTTTTATTGCAAAAGCACTAAAAGCCAAAAACACCCCGGTACCTTCTGATAGTGATATCGATAGTGACTTTTTGGCCGCTGATGCAGGATCAAATCAATTCTTACCGGATGAATCCATTAGAAGCATACTTATCACAAATTTTGATTCCGTATGGGACTATAAAATGGAAAAACCTAGCGGCAGATGGTACGTCCGGAAAAAAGGCGCCACCCAATGGATCTTAATGAGTGATGCCCTTACCCCGTCACAGTATGCCATAGCTAAAGACAGGCTTGAAGATCACATGCATTATAATATGCGTGTGGCCTATTCATAAAACCTGTACTTTAGGCCAATCTTTAAGCCAATAATAGCTACAGGTTGATCATAGTTTTCATAAGCGGTAGTAGCTCCTATAAGGTCTAATCCGCTTATAAATCCAAAGTTTGGAACAAAAAAGTAATCGTATTGAATCCTGAGTGAGTAGGCAAATCCAAGCTCCGAATCTTCGGATTCATAACGATCGCCGCTTAAGGGAATATAAAATTCAGGGGATGATCCAGCCATGCCCCCAATTCCTGCATGAACTCTAAAATCATGCTTTTCTGTTTGTTTTCCTACTGTGGGACCTATCAAAAAATATCCGTTAATCCACGGATCTACAATGATATCACTACTGGTAAATACCCCGTTGCTTTCTGCTGCAAAACTTACCTCATCAAAGGGGTTGATCGATGCACCCCATAAAATACTAATCCCATACTCTTCATTTATATTATAAGCCAGTTCCAGGTTGTAATATGATCCCATATTGGCATAGCCGCTTTCATCATCATCGCTATCAGTGGCGGAAAATTCAGCTATTGGGAAGCTAGTGCCTCCGGTTAGTCCTATAGAAAATTGACCGTAGCAGTTGACCATAGCGGTCATACAAATAATAAAAGTTAATCTTTTCATGACAGTGATTTTTGGTTATAAGTGGTGAATAATTTACAAAATTCAGGCCAGTTGAGGTTTTTAGCTAAAAAATAGGCTCAGGGTACCACCCCTGAGCCCGCACAATACACCAATAAGCCCACGCAAACGCGACCCTATTGGATGCCTTTTAGTTTTTTTGGGTGTAAATCTTATATTTGGTACTTCCATTGCTCTGTCTGATCATTATTAGCCAGTTTGCTTCAGCTGTAGCTGAGACTGGCACCGGTCCAGCTGGTTTTTCAAAAAATCGATCTGCCCCTCCAGGTTACGGATATTGCGCAGATGCGCCTCATCCAGCAGCTTATACACATCGTCATCCCGCATATCGCTTTTAGGATGATACGGCGCACGAGGTTCCTCTGCTATGAAAGGCTGCTCGGTTTTCCCAAATAATAGTTCATCCACGGTACACTCAAAGAATCTAGCTATCGAAACTAAAATTTCTAACCCTGGCTTTTTGGTGCCACGCTCATAGTCAGTTACCAATCCGCTTGAAATACCAATCTGATCAGCAAACTGTGATTTGTTCAGCCGATTGGATTCACGCTTTAAGCGAATGTTTTCAGACAGTATCGTAAAAAAATCACTCAATAGTCAAAAATATTTTCTCAATTGTTTGGTTTTCCCACCAATGGTTTTAATATTTGTCCTGTCGGACCGGAATAAAGTCTAATATAATAGGAGCCAATTCCTATGCCAAAGGAATTTCAGTAAAAAATAAAGGTATCCTGACGGAGCCCGCACAATACACCAATAAACCCATGCCAAATGGTACAAGTAAAAGAGTTTACCCATAAGTACAGCACCCTGAAAGTGCGCTACCACGCACTGAACCGGGCGCAGCAGAAGCAGCTGCGCCTGCTCTTCGAGACCAAGCTGCGCAAGCCGGTCAGCAAATCGGTCTTTTATGCCCTCCTGGCTAAGCCCATAGACGAGCTGCGGCAGGAGCCCGTGGAGCGCATCCAGCTCCTGGCAGACTACTTCGGCTGCACCATAGATGAGATTTTTGAAGACGAAAAGCTACAGGTAGCATGAGCACATACCAGCAAGCAGCGGCCAGTGTAAAAGAAAAGCTCAGCGATATGCAGATGCGCTTCCAGCTAAAGGTCTACCACGACCTGCAAAATGCCGCAAAGGCCAGTGATCCGGAGGCCAGCAAGATCCTAAACAAAGCCCTGGACGATCTGGAAAATGAAGCCTCAGACCTTTTTGAGCTTATCCATGACACACGCTACGCCCTGGAAGACACGGCCTTTGATCACGAATCCAAAAGCAACCAGTCATGCCCGTAAAACATCAAAAACATAGTCCCTCCGACCTTTCTCATGTGGATTTTCAGGCGGTAATTCATACGGAGGGACTACCTAACTCCCCCATGCAAACAGAAGACCTCCACAACACCGATCATATACGGACCAGCTCCGGCCTGTACGTCAATGTCTTTGACCCCCACCCGGACACCATCATCATAGAGGACATAGCCCATGCCCTCTCCCACCTGTGCCGGTTTGGCGGGCATTTGCCACGCTTTTACAGTGTAGCACAGCACAGCATCCGTGCCGCTCAGCTCCTGGAGGGTACCCTTTGGGAGCTGACAGGCCTGCTGCATGAAGTCACAGAGGCTTACCTGCTGGACATGCCCTCGCCTATCAAAAAGCGGCTGCCAGACTATAAGAAAATAGAGGCCCGGCTGATGCGCGTCATTTTTAAAAAGTTTGGCCTCCGGTACCCCATGCACCCGGAAGTGAAGCGTGTAGACCGGGTGCTTTTGGAGGAAGAGTGGAGCAGCTTGTTTATCAAAAACGACCCGCACTTTATGTGCTACTCCCCTGAGCTGGCTAAGCACGAGTTTTTGAAAAAATTTTATGCCCTGGATAGTAAACGCGGCAGATCATGACCACCACACGCCCCCCACGTATTTCCACCAAAAACCACCCGGCACAGGGACAGCGCCTGTACGCCACCCTTATGGGCTTTGTCCGGTGGAAAGAACGAATGATCAGGGAAAACTACACTTCAAACAAAATGCGCCAGCTAAAGGCCATAACCACCATCCGCAAGCGGCTGGCGCATTTCCCTGATCGCAGCGCCCAGGTGATGATCAACCACTACCACCTGCTGCATGATGAGATCTGTATTCTGCTGCCCGGGGATGCCAGCGAGTACCAGGCTAAGCGCCGGGAGCTCCTGGACCTGCTGCACATGGCTAAAAGAAATCATACATGCTGGATGTAAAAGGCAATGCCAGCATGTACCACCACGGCAATACGCGGCTATATTTCTTCATGCTGAGAGAGCTGCAGGTGAGTGCCGTGGCAGCGAAGATTGACGGCCGCATACTGGCCGTAAAACCATCCGCTTACCAGGAGTGGCAAGGCGATGACATACACGCCATGATCAGCCACCTCACACAGCGGGGATTTGAGTACGAAATTATTTGAAAACCAAAAGCAACAATACACCAATGAGACACCAACAAAAACCAGACCCCGTAGCAGTCACGCTGCTGCTGCTCTTTGCCATCTTCACGATCATCTGCTGCTTATTCATCCGGCAGATCGCCTGGCTGTGGGTCACCTACGTAGACCTGGGATTTGAAGGCTTTGCCACCACGTGGTTTGTGCTCCTGGTCCTTACCATGCTGGTGATCAGAATCATCCATACCCGCTCCACGCCATGAAGAGACTAACGATACTCATACTCGTCATTACAGTGCTGCTTAGCTCATGCGCGGTGCGTAAGCCGCGGCATCTTAAGCACGGAGGCTCAGACACCTGCGCCAGCGAAAAGAAAAAGCACTTTTTAACACACGGACAAATTTGATTTTTTTTTAACCAATAACCCCCCAATACCAATGAAACAGATCCATTCTAAAGTTTACCCATCAAATCAGGACACTGTAAAAGTACACGAAGATGATACCTACGGTGGAGCTCACAAATACCAGTTTCAAGAATGCACGGGCTTCCATAAAGGCCAGACACGCTATGTAGATTCTGTGCAGGAAATCAAGTTTGTGAAAAAGGAAGTAGACGGTAGTATCACGCCTGGACTTCAATCCGAGCAATTACTTATCGCGCTGATCGATCGTACTCAAAAGCTGAATCATAAGTTTCCTTGCAGGGAAAATTCGCTGGCAATCACAAAAATGGAAGAGGCATTGATGTGGTTTCAAAAACGAGTACAGGACCGCATAGAGCGAAATGTAATGGGCGACCTGAAAAAGTAAGGGGTGAGACCTAAACTAACATTCAGAGCGGTGTCCACTCGTGCCGCTGGCTTAGTAGGGCTAACGAGTGATTAAATAAGCCCTTGGTCTCATTCTCAATTATAAATTCTCAATTATGAAAAAGCTACTCATAGCATTACTTCTAATCGCACTGGCCGGATGCCAGGCATCCAGAGTGCGAAGCGTAAAGACACCCCTTATAGTGGTGGCAATAGACCCCGACTACACCGGACACGTGACCGTCCGCGACCTGGACGGTAACCTCTACAGCTACGCCGGAGCAGACAGCCCCTTTGGCGCCTCCGTGATCAAAACCTATCACCCTGGAGATACTATAAAGTGATGGATAATAAGAAACTAGAGGATCAATTTAAAAGGGCAAAGTTGAGTTTTTGTAACTACGAAAATTTTAAAAAGAACTGCCTCATTGCTGTTGAGTTTGACCAAAAATCAGATACAGAAACCATTGAGCAGACATTGCAAGACTGGTATGTCATTTATAGGGAATCATATACGGATAACCCCATTAAATGGATAAAAGAGCACTTAACAGGTGTTTCAAGAGACACCCATAATTATTGGCTATCTGATAGAGGTATCGCCCTATTGGACTTTATGAGGCATCAGGTAAATCTCTCAAACATTTTAAGTGATGCAAAAAACGTCTAAAACACTATCAGGATATCTGGCAGTATACCCGGGCGGCGGTGTGCTTTGGTTTCCGTCCATAGATGGGATACGGGAGTATTACGGCACTGTCACCACTGATATAGTAGACATCATAGACCTTTCTGATCACGACATAGAATATGCCGGTGAAGGAATGGACCTTTTGCACAAACCAAAACCCCCAACAAAATGAGCAAAATAGAGTGGACCGATGAGACCTGGAACCCCATCACCGGCTGCACCAAGGTAAGCCCGGGCTGTGAGCACTGCTACGCCATGCACATGAGCCACCGGCTGGCAGGTATAGCGAGGGCCAAGTCCTCCCTGGAGGGAGGTGCCCGCAGGGCGGAGGGTGTAAAAAAGTACGAAGGCACCACCCGTAAAACTGCCGGTGGCCAGGTACAGTGGACAGGAGTAGTGAAAACACACCCTGACCAACTCCATATCCCACTAAAATGGAAAAAGCCACGCATGATCTTCGTGGAAAGCATGGGAGATCTGTTTCATGAAGAGGTGCCATTTGATTTTATAGCTGCTGTATTTGGCGTGATGGCTGGTTGTAAACACCACACCTTCCAGGTACTCACCAAGCGCATTGATCGGGCCGTGGAGTTTTTTGAGTGGCTCCATTTTGGAATAGACAATCATCCCCTGAAGTGTATCAGGTTTGCAAATAGCACTATGCCTGATCATGTCATTCTCAGTGACACGAATAGACACTGGCCCCTTCCCAATGTATGGATCGGTACCAGTGTAGAGGACCAGGAGCAGGCAAACAAGCGGATCCCCTACCTGCTCAAAGTACCGGCAGCTGTGCGGTTTCTCAGCTGCGAACCGCTGCTGGGTCCGGTGGATCTGCAAATGGTAGACCAGTACAAACAGTTTTGGCTGCCTGATTCTGAATATGATATAGATGGATGTCCTCACATCGACTGGGTTATTGTTGGCGGTGAATCCGGCCACCAGGCCCGCCCCATGCACCCCGAATGGGTCCGTTCCGGGATAATTCCACATTAAAACCATTTCACCAATGACTGAAAAACCACAAGTAGTAAACCAGGTCATGAACCTGCTCTCTGACAGCTATGATGAGACCATCGAGTGTCTGAAAGGGCAGATAGCTGCCTATGAAGGTCCACAGGGCCGGGGCATGGCAGGCCTATGCCGGGAGATCAAAGTAAGCCGGGCTAACCTGGACCGGGCGCTTAGCCCTAATAACAATCGTGAGCTGAGCGTATGGCTTTTCATACGCATATGCCAGCATCTGGGCCACTGGCCGGAGAGTGTTGCCTACTCGGCGACACCAGAGCACGAAAAGGTAAGCCTGCGTGTGTTGCTGTCCATACCAAAGGAAGCGGTCATAGTAGCGCTCTTAAGACTTCACTCCAGCTGATGAAAAACCAGCTGGCCATACAGACCGGAATGAAACTGTACCGCAGGCCCGATAAGCCCGGGACACCGGACTATATCCGCATCATAGACAAGCACTGTGAGGGTAACTTTCTGATCCGCATACAAAAGCCGGACGGTCAGACCACCTTCATGCACCGGTACACCATAGGCATGTACTACCAGACCAGCAGACAGCAGGAACTATTTCCCCGTGTCAAAACCTGGTGGGACCGAATAAGACAAAAATTTTTGAAACCCAAAAAGTGAAACATTCATGATCTACCTCAAAGAGATATCAGGAAAAGTAATAAGCGTAGAACCTATACGGCAGCCTAAGCGCGAGGGTGGAAAATATTGGACAAAATTTGTCCTGAAACAATACGCCCCCACCGATCAGACCACCGGTCAGCCGAGAGGTAAAGACCAGGAGTATGAGGTGAAGTTTTTCAGATCCAAGATGGAAGACATCGCCAAGTACCAGATACGGCCCGGCAAGATTGTAAACTGTAACCTCGGTCTGTATGGTGAGTCATTTCCCACACAGACGGGCCTGGGCTACTCTCTGAACCTTTCTGTACTACAGATCAATTCCGTCTCATAGGTGTAGCCGAGTAGGCAACACCGCTTTAAAACAATACACCAATATGACTACAGACACCAAAAACGCTAACAAGTCCCCCGGAGCTAATCCGCAGGATGGCTCGGGGGATGTGACCCGCACCAGGGAGGAAGCCAACGCGATGGAAAGATTCTTTGCCATAGAAACACATCGACTAAAATTTAAGGACGGTGGGATCAATGCCTCGCAGGAAAAATGGACCATGATCTTCGAACTCGGTAGGCCTAAGGTGGTCTTTGACAAACACTACAAAACCGTACGCATCCATGAGGACAGTGCGGACGTCATGAAAGTAATTGTAAAAACTTACCTGGTATGAGCACTGTAAAAGAATATCCCATACTCTTTCAAACCGACATGGTAGAAGCCATGCTCCGGGATGAGAAAGACGTGACCCGCAGGATCCGTGGTAAAGAGCTAAAGATCATTAACGAGAATCCGGATGATTGGCACTTTGATCGGACAGAAATGATTGATGAAGAATTGCACTTCGTTTTTCACTATGCAATGGCCGGTGCGGAATTAATTATGAAATCTCCCTACGGCAAGCCAGGTGATTTGCTTTATGTGCGGGAGACGTGGAGATTAGCTCATCACTATGGGTACTTTGGTGAAGATCTGA
This sequence comes from Marinoscillum sp. HNIBRBA16962, assembly GCF_057801515.1. NCBI lineage: Bacteria > Pseudomonadati > Bacteroidota > Cytophagia > Cytophagales > Reichenbachiellaceae > Marinoscillum > Marinoscillum sp. HNIBRBA16962. Next base: position 4,147,561 of record NZ_CM173603.1, read on the forward strand.
TTGAGTTCAAAACCGGAGATGTTTTTTTTATGAGTGATATGGTCCATGCTAGAGTCCTGACAGGTGATGACCAGTTGATCCCTCAATCAGATTGGAAACCTTCCATTCATCATCGTAAATGCTTCTCACGCCTCTGGCTGGAAAACGTCAGCATCCGCATAGAGCGGCTGCATGATATCACGCGATCTGATGCTAAAAGGGAGGGCATCGAGCCAGTCACAACTCCAGGATTTATGATCACATGGAAAAATTACAATGGATGGACATCCTTTGGCGACCCACTAACTTCTTATATGACCCTTTGGGACTCCATAAACCTTAAAAGAGATGGGGGCATGTACGCATATGACAGGAATCCATGGTTGATCAGGCTGGAGTATAAGGAGCTCAGTAGAAATGGGAGGCCGGGGATATGACTAACCATAAAACCAAACCAAACCCAAAAGACCGGCGCAAGTCCCTGCGGATACTGGCAGAAATCATGTACAATCAGTATATTGATAGTCTCATAAAATCGGAAACCAGATGAAATGCTTAATTACAGATAAAGAATGTGAATACACCTGTGACTCAAACACCGGAGGTCATGCCGGTGATGATTGTAAGATCAAACACAGGCAGATTATGAAAGAGGATAAGTGGACTCTTCGAATATTTTTTGCCATTATCGTGGCTTTTGCTTTAACCTTACTTACTCTCACGCTTTTTTATTAAACTATGTACCTGGACCAATCCACATTCACAAACAAACGAGCATTAGGCTATCTGCGAAAGTCCACCGATGATGCCTTTCGGCAAAAATACTCCATACAGAGCCAGCGTGAGCAGATGCAGCTCTGGGCCGAGCACTTTGGCGTGATCGTAGAGCAGTACTTTGTGGATGACCACTCCGCTAAAGACTTCCACCGCCCCGGATGGGAGCAGCTCATGAAGTACCTGGAAAAGTATCATAATGCCATCAACCTGGTGCTGGTCATAGACTACTCCCGCTTCAGCCGCAATGATGTGATGGCATACGTCTACATCAACCAGCTGGACCAGTGGGGCATAGAACTACAGGCCATCGATCAGCTCTTAAATTACGAGGTACCAGAGAGCCTGATCATGCGGGGTAACTACATCACCATGCCAGCAGTAGACAACAAATGGCGATCCATCAAAGTAAAGCGCGGCATGATCCAGTCGCTCCGTGCAGGCAACTGGTGTGCCGGTCCCATGCCCCGCGGGTACTGGAAAGATAAAAACACCGGAGAGATCCACCTGACAGATGAGGGTAAGCTGATCGGCCAGGCCTTTGACAAGATAGCCCACCATGACTACAACATCCGGGATGCCCAGGTTTTCCTCAACCTACGTGGTATAAACGTGACCTTTAAAGCGCTTAGTAAGATGCTCCGAAATCCCTTTTATAAAGGGCACATCGCTCACAGTTTACTGGGTGATGAAGTAGTGAAAGGGAAGCAGCCTGCCGCAGTAAGCGCTGCCACCTGGGAGGTCGTACAGGAGCTACTCACCGGCAATAAAAAAGGAGGTCGCAGGGATGACCTGTACCCGCTCAAAGGCTTACTCTCCTGCCCCGGATGTGGCGCCATGTACACCGGCTACCAGGTGAAGCGAAAGCAAAGAGCTGACGGCTCCTATCGCGACAAAAAAAGCAAACCCATCTACTACAAGTGCAGTTGCAGTAATGTATCTGGTAAGCTGCTGCATGAGCGGTTTGTAGAGCTGCTCTCCTGCCTTTCCCTCCATCACGATGACGTCCAGGACTTCCGCACAGAACTCACCACCGTCTTTAACACCATGCAGGGAGACACCAGGAGCACAGCCATACGGCTGAAAAAGCAGATAGCCAACCTTAACTATTTTATGGAAAAGACTGAAGAAAAATTTATCCGGGAGCAGCTGGACCGGCCTACGTACGAAAAGCACATCAAGCGTACGAAAGCACAGCTGGCAGAATATGAGAAAGAGTTGAAAAAGCACGTGCAGTTATCGAACCCCTCTAAATTCATCGATCACTGCATGAAGTTGCTCACAAAATCGGCCAAACTATGGCAGGAAAGCAGTATTTTGGATCAAAGGAGGCTCCAAAACTTAGTCTTCCCGGAAGGTTTAATGTATGATAAGGCTAAAGGTGAATATCGAACCCCTCGAATTAATTCAATTTTTACCGTAATGAACTCATTTTCAGAGGGTACAAATGAAAAAACCAGCCTTCCACGAGGTGGAAAACTGGCTCATTCGCTTGTGGCAGTCCCAAGGGGAATCGAACCCCTGTTTCCAGGATGAAAACCTGGCGTCCTAACCCCTAGACGATGGGACCGGGTATCTTAATTTATTTTACAACCACTTTTTAGTTGTCGTCTAACTTTCGGTTTTCATCCCAGTCTGAAAACCTGGCGTCCTTGCCGGATGCACCTAGTCGGCCACCCTAACCCCTAGACGATGGGACCGGGTTATCTTTTCCTAACCCCTACCGAGTCAGTCGTAGGCTTGCCGAAGACTGAGATGATGGGATCGGATTACCAAAGTTTAAGAAGCTTTTTTAGATGCGTTCTTAAGTTTGGGAGTGCAAATATAGACTTGTGTTTAATAATTACAAATGCACCTCTCAAAAAAATTATAAAAAAATAAAAGCCGCTCAAAAGCGGCCTTTATCAAGCATATTTAAGGATCTGTTTTAAAGAGCAACAGGATTTCCATATTTATCTACAAGTACAGGGCTCCCCGGACCATCTACTTCTAAGCGATCATACTGAGTAGCCTTATCCCCTACGATCACAAAGATCATATTATTCAAGTCCATATATTGGTCTACCATTTCTTTCACTCTATCCACAGTCATGTTTGTAACCGCATCTTGCTGTTGATCAATATAATCCTGCGGCAGGTCATAGGTACTTATATTCTGCAGAATACCAATTAAACTGTATAAAGTCTCAAACTGACGAGTGTTTTCCTTGATCATAGAGGACTGCGTTTTATCCAGTTGCTCTGCATCATAGTTCTCACCATAACTACTGATAATCTCTTTGAAGGTATCTAAAGACTCCTTAGTAACATTTGATCGAACACTTGAAGTTGCCTGAAACGAACCCCTATCGAATGTCTGCCGGGTCACAAATGAATAGGCACCATACGTAAAACCTTTTTCCTCTCTAAGCACCTGGAATAGCTGACCGCTGGAACCACCACCTAATCGATCATTACTGATCATTAAATCGTTATAGACCGGGTCATCACCAGGTACTGTCAACCGACCTATACGGATCACAGACTGCTTGGCATCCGGAATATCTACAAAATAAACTTGCGGTTCTGTGGGAACCTCTGCTGGAGTATAAGAAGGAATGTTCACTTCTTTGGCTTCCCACCCAGAAGCTATTTTACTCAGTGCCTCCATCGCTTCACTTTGGCTTACTGCCCCTGCTACATGATAATTAGCCACTGTCGGAGAGAAATTTTTCTCATAGTAAGCTTTCACATCATCCAGTGTAGTGCTTTCCACGGTCTCAATATATCCTACCGTAGGATTTGAAAGTATATGATCATCACCATAAAGCATCTTGTTCATCACCACGGCAGCCACGGAATTTGGATTGGCCTCACGCTGCTGAATGGTATTAACTGTGCTCTTCTTGATACGCTTAAACTCTTCATCATCCCAACGGGGCTCAAGCAGAATCTCAGTCACCAGATCCATGGTCTTCTGATAATTTCTCGCCAGACAATTTCCGGATATAGTAATGTATTCGTCAGAAGTATACATATTGATGGATGAGCCCAATTGCCCAATGGCATCCTCCAGCTCTTCAGGAGTTTTATTGGCTGTTCCTTCCATCATCAGATCGGTGATCATGTTTGCTGCACCTATTTTCTCCGGGTTATCCACATACAGTCCGCCCATAATTCTAAGGGAGAATTGAACCAATGGAAGCTCACCGGATTCAATTCCATATACGTCTACGCCATTCTCCGTAGTACTGGTCCAGATGGTAGGAGGGCTCACTAAGGGTTCTTCACCAAAAGGAGGTTCAACCGAGCGATCAAAAGATGAAGGTGTTTTTTCTATAGCGAGATCCTCCTCTTTATCAAGCACTTCATTTGGCTGATAAGCTGTAATTTCTTCTTCTACTACATCTGCCTGAGCTGCTGCTTCCATTGCCAGGTCAGTAGAACCTTTAGGTACAAAATTAGTGACAATGTGGTCTTTATCTTTGATGTACTCACGGTACACGCGCATCACATCCTCTTTGGTCACGCTTTTTATATTCTCGATATCCTTGGTAATGTAGCCGGGATCACCTGCATATTCATTGTAAAAAGCCAGTTGAAGAGACTTGTTGAAAACGCTGGAGATGCCATTATAAAACTGGGTTTCCTGGCGAGCCTTAATCCTGTCAAGGTCCTTCTGCGAAAAGCCCTCCTGCTCAAACTTATCCAGTGCATCTTTCACAACCATTCGCACACTATCCAGATCCACTCCCTTATTCGCTCGAACCCTGATGGTAAAAGTACCTGCCAGTTCGCTTGAGCTATGATAAGCATTAACCCCTGACTCAGGAGCCAATTCAGCTTCTTCAACCAATGCTTTGTAAAGAGGTGCTCTCTTTCCATCAGTAAGGATCTCTTGCAGCGCATCCAAAGCCCACTGATCAGAATGATAATTTTCTACGGTAGGGTAGGTCATTCTGAGTTCGGGAAGACTTGCGAAATTATCTTCGTGATAGAACACTTTGGTTTCATCCAGTGAAACAGGCATGGGCTCCATCGGGGTATCAACACCACGTGAAGGTATCTCCCCAAAGTACTTTTGGACCATTTCTTTTACCTCAGGCTTATTGAAATCACCTGCAATCACTAAAGTGGCATTATTCGGGCCGTACCACTTATTGTAAAATTCCTTTACATCCTCAAGAGTAGCATTTTGCAGATCCTCCAGTTCTCCTATTACGGTCCAGTTATAAGGGTGACCTTCCGGGTACAAGGCTTTTCGGATTACATAATCCGTATGTCCATAAGGTTGGTTGTCAACTCGCTGACGTTTTTCGTTTTTCACAACAGGCTTCTCTCCTTCCAGATCAGCCAGTGTAACTGCATTGATGAAAAAGCCCATTCTGTCTGACTCCATCCAAAGCACCTTTTCCAAAGCATCCTTTGGAACAGTCTCAAAATAGATGGTAAAGTCATTGGAGGTACCTCCATTGAATGAGCCGCCCCATTCATTTATGTTTTTGAAAAAACCTCCATCAGGCACATTTTCGGACCTTTGAAAAAGCATGTGCTCAAAAAAGTGCGCAAAACCGGTTCTCCCGGGCTTTTCCCGGTTAGACCCTACATGCACCACAATAGAAACTGCGACGATAGGGTCTGAATTATCTTCATGAAGTACTACTTCCAAACCATTATCAAGGGTATACTTTTCAAAGGGAACGGAGAGTACTTTAGACTCTTCCTTTTCAGGCGAGCAGGAAACAAGCAGAAACATGGCAAAAAGCGCAGGAATCCACTTTGGGTAATTCAGTTTCATAGTATGATTTTTATTTTTAAAGAAATGTAAGTTCGCTTGGAATTAAAAGAATTCAGAACGGTTTTACATAAATGGTAGTTGACCGAAGTGAGTGGAAATGTCATCCCGGAAATGTTTGATAAAATAATTTAAGCAGGGATTAAACTAAACAATCAACTAATTTGCTTGTCAAAAATCTAGTTATAGATTTGCAGAGAATTATTTTGAATAATCCACAAAAAACCAAATAACATGTCAAAAATCAAGATCGGAATTAACGGATTTGGACGAATAGGGCGTCTCGTATTCCGCGTAGCTGCTGAAAAGGAAAACATTGAGGTCGTTGGTATCAATGACCTCATCAATGTAGAATATATCGCGTACATGCTGAAGTACGACTCTACGCATGGTCGTTTCAAGGGGTCAGTAGAAGTGAAAGATGGTAAACTTGTAGTAAATGGATCTGAGATCCGTGTAACTTCAGAAAAAGATCCTGCTAACTTGAAATGGGGTGATGTAGGAGCCGATTATGTAGTAGAATCTACCGGACTTTTCTTAACCAAAGATAAAGCTGAAGGGCACATCAAAGCTGGTGCTAAAAAAGTGATCATGTCTGCTCCTTCGAAGGATGACACGCCAATGTTTGTAATGGGTGTAAACCAGGACAGCTACACTCCTGACATGCAATTTGTATCCAATGCTTCATGTACAACAAACTGTCTTGCCCCGATAGCAAAAGTTTTGAATGACACTTTCGGTATCGAGAGTGGCCTGATGACTACCGTACACGCAACTACTGCAACTCAAAAAACTGTAGACGGACCATCTATGAAAGACTGGAGAGGTGGACGTGGCGCCGGCCAAAACATCATCCCTTCATCAACTGGTGCGGCTAAAGCGGTAGGAAAAGTAATTCCTGAGTTGAATGGAAAGCTTACAGGTATGGCTTTCCGCGTACCTACTCCGGATGTTTCTGTAGTAGACTTGACCGTACAGCTGAAAAAAGAAACCTCTTATGAAGAGATCTGCAAAGCAATGAAAGCTGCCTCAGAAGGTCCTTTGAAAGGAATTTTGGGATACACTGAGGATGATGTGGTATCTAATGATTTCCTCGGTGACCCGCGAACTTCGATTTTTGATGCAGGTGCTGGCATCCAGCTTACTCCTACATTCGTAAAAGTTGTGTCATGGTATGACAATGAGTGGGGTTATTCTACTAAAGTGGTTGAACTGCTTGAGTTCATCGCAACTAAAGGGTAATTCATCATTTCAAATAAAATCAAAGGCTGGGTCTATCGATTCAGCCTTTTTTATTGCTCTTCTTAAGCTCAGAGTCAGCCTATAATTTAAAGCACTCTCTACAAGATTTCTTATAACCAAATAAAAACGGTCTCCCTCCTCGTACTGCCAGCGGCATTTCTTTAGGATAGAGCTCAAACTTAATGTTCTCTTTCTGTATCTGATCATCCAGACTGGAACCCAGCGCCAGGATCGTCAAAGATTCGTGATTTTCATACCAGACTTTAGTAAGGATCTTAGCTAACATACCACAGGTGAGTACTACCACCGCGTTTTCAGGAAATTTCATCCCCTTATATTTATCATATTCCAGATAGGAGTTTCGGAAAGGCACCTCGATGATGCGTTTCGGATCCAGGGTAATCCCAACATGTCTGAAAAATGAAAGGTCCTGATACTCGTTGGTAAAAAAGTAGATTTCACGCCCCTTCAGTGCATACAGCAACCGTGGCATGTAGGCAAGGTTATGGTGAATAGCCATGGCCTGTACTTTGTATTCATAGTCTCCCACAACCTTATCTGCCAGCTTTCTTAGCCTGCCATGATGCACAGAACACGGTACGCCAACAAAATATCCTTCTTTTCGAAACTGCATGGCCTCATACAGCCTCCGGGCAAGATCCGGGTCATACTGTTGCTGCTTGCGTCCGTACCATTCATTGTGATGATTCTCTTTGAGGTAGTCCCTGATAAAGGAAAGCTCCCCGTCATTGTAATGCGCGAAACTTAATGGTTCCCTTTCTTCCAGTCGCTTAACAATTCGCTCTGTTGCTTCAGTGACCTGTCCAGCCTTATTTACTTTGAACCGGAATAGCTTATCAAACTTCTGTGTCCATTTATTTTTCTTGTTAATCTGAAAAAATTCCTTTCGTGTACGTTTTCTGATCTCTTTCGAAAGGGATGACGGTATAGAGTCACTCACATCAGGCTTCGGGTCAGTGATCAAAAAAGCAGGCCGGTTTTTAGTGATCAACTGGTAAAACGTGCCTTTTTCCTCCTTTACGTTAAGTGGGTATTTCAAAACACTTTCCATCTGGTGCTCAGCCAGCACCTGGCGCTCATGGATCTGGTAAAGCAACTCATACATCCAGCCTCTTTTCAGTTTGGGCCTGGAAGATCGCTGAGTTACTGCAAAGGTTTCCTGATTATGATCCAATAAAATTTTCACCTGATGGACAAAGCACCCGTTAGCAGCATCCGCATAATAGCGATTCATAAGCACGTTTAAAGAATCCTCACCAGGATACTTATCAGTTACATCCTTCAAAAGGTCGGAGAGACTTTCAGAAGGCCCTACGAATGCTGAAGTATCAATAAAATTGTATCGCCTATGGGGTCTGGGGTAATGTTTCCAGTAGAAGTAAAAGAGGTCAGCGTTATCAAATTTCAGGTGTGAAGATGTGGGAAAGGTAATCGAATCACTTGCTATTTGGTCTAGTTTTGCAGCAAAATCAGCACTCAGGGAAATCCTGTCAGCCTCCCATATGACCAACACAGGAGAATCCGCTTTTTTTAGTTCGCTGATCAAAACTTTTAGCTTTTCCCTGGGGTCTGCAACAGGCCCAATAGGCTTAAAGTCAAAGCCTTTATCCATAAACTGGGTCTTCAGATGCTGATTTTTTTCATCAGAGCTTTGAAAACCTATAACCACCAATTTGTTTTCTCCCATATCGGATTTACCTGATCGGCAACAAAGCTAGTATGAAATGAGCATGTTGCTCAACCCAGTTACCAGAAAACAGCCAGAGCTTTTTATCAGACATTAAAAGGGTGGGTGGTAATACTTGAAATCAGATCTTTTCTTTCGGTGGTCCTTTTTTATGATCTTTGAGGCAAAAAGAAATAAGACCAATTTAATGGGTAAAATCTTTGAGATACTTCGCTATTTGAAATTAATTCTGTTTCCCGGGCTTTTTATTCCGGGAAAGAAAACGAATGACAAAAATCAAGGTATTGTCTTTTCTTTTACTACGTTGCCCAGCCGCATAAAAAACATCAAGCCAACTGTAGCTTCTTTGCTTGATCAGAAAGTGAGACCAGATAAGATCATCCTGAATATCCCTAAGTTTTCAAAACGAGAGCAAAAAGGGTATGAAATCCCCGGATACTTAATGAAATGCCCTTATGTACAGGTAAATGAAGTTGACGAAGACTTAGGCCCGGCAACCAAACTTTTGCCATCATTGAGACTATTAAAAGGATCGGATACTTTAATCATCGTCGGTGATGATGATGAAATTTATCCGCGAAGGCTCTTTGAAAATTATGTAAATCAGCAATCCGATTTTAAAAAATCAGTAATGGCTATGGTTGGATGGAATACTCCAAAGGACTTTATACACTCCCATAAACGAATAAAATTCGGGGCAATAGGAAGCATTCCGAAATCAGCCTCTAAGATTCTGGAACCAACCCAGGTAGATTGCGTTCAGGGTGCGTCTACCTTTGTGGTCAAACCTTCATTTTTCACCTCAGAAGTTTTCGATTACTACAAGGCTCCAAAAGAAGCATTTTTTGTAGATGACATTTGGGTAAGTGGTAACCTGGCTAAAAACAACATCCCTGTTTATGTGGTCCCGGCCCCTTTTCGATATGCTCGTATGAAAGTACCATCTCACCTCTTATTTAGCGAAACACTTCACCGAAAAGAAAACAAGTCCGGAGATAATAATTCTGCCATTTACGAGCATTTTAGTGAAGAATGGCCGTCCTTTAAAGAGTAATCAGCAGTGCCTTTTATTAACATTGCAATCCGATGAACAAATCAAAACCGCATCAAATACCAAATCAGTACCATTTCATATGGATGGGGCCTAAAAAGCCCTATTTCCTTATAGTGGCTATTCAATCGGTGTTGCTTAGATGTGATGGTGCTCAGGTGATTTTATGGGTAGATCGTAAAGATGACAAATCTCCTTCACTGGAACAACTCAAAAAGAACCAACGCTTTTCCATACAAAAAATCGATATTACGCATTTTGCTGATCAGTTAGAAGATGGAGTAGTAAAGGAAGTCATCCGAGAAAATTTTGATATTGCTGGTACCAAAAGCAATACAGCCAGGAAACAGCCTTCCAGGCCCGTAGAACGGTCTCGTTCAAATCTACTGAGGTACCTAATACTCTATCTTTACGGGGGTATCTACCTGGATGCCGATACCATTGTCTTAAAAGACATGTCACCGCTCCTTCAGGAAAACAGTGGCTTCATTGGAAAGGAAAATGCAGCCTGGCCAATCCATAAAAGAGAGCAGGCTTTTCATCGATTTTTCTGGGGGCCTTTACTTGAGGTAGTTCGGTTCATAGCAATTAAGCTACCATTTGGTTACAAACTCAATGGCCTATACAGGCACCTCTGTTCAGCCTCTGAAAACAACGCTGTTCTAGGGTTTAGCGCTAAGCACAACTACCTGCTTGAATGCTTTAAATACATTGCTGAAATGGACAAAGAAGAAATTCTCAAATCACTCCGCCTAGGTCCTTTTCTCCTCCAGCGAGTGTCCAGGCAATACCAACATAAGGATTTAAAAACCTATCCTGAAGATTACTTCTATCCTTATGGTCCTTTGATTTCAGAACACTTTTTTCTGCCCAGAAGAAATGCCAAACACGTCAAAAATTATATGGTGGATAATACCACGCACGTTATTCACTGGGGTGCCTCCTCCAAGCTCCTCAGCGGTTATACAAGAGAAAAATTTGCAAAACAAGGAGATCGATCAGTTTTTACTTTACTTGAGAATGAAGTAATAAGTCAGTACGATCAACTGTTTTCAGAAAATTCAGACAACTAATATCTTCAAATTGCGTTTTTCGTTTTCTTAACAACATTCATTTTAACTTTGCGCTTCTGATCTAACCAGGCGTAAAATTTAATCTATGAGAGTAGTCCTCCTCCTTTTTAAGTCTTCAGCTTTAAAATTCACCATCGCAGCTACTGCAAGTCTGGTTTCCGGTATGTCACTGGCCGGGATTATTTCCTTTGTCAATGAAGCCATAAAGACTCAGATAGCCACCCCTGAAACCCTTATTCCTAAATTTTTAGGGACACTGGCCGTGTATGTAGGATCAAGTATTCTAGGTACCTATTTGATCACCTCATTGGGTCAGCAGGCTGTTCAGGACATGCGTCTTACCCTTAGCAATAAAATTCTTGATACCTCTTTCCATAAGCTGGAATATCAGACCAAGCGATTGTTTACTATACTCACAGACGACATCAATACCATTTCAAATATGATCACTAAGCTACCGTCGATTCTGACAAGCTTAACGACAGTGATCGGGTGTTTTGGGTATATGGCGATTATCTCCTGGCAATTATTCGGCATGTTTGTTGTCGTTTTTTTAATGGCCTTGCTTCTTTACAGGTTACCATTAAATTCTTATGGAGTAAGGATGCGGAAATCCAGAAACCATCAAAACATCCTCTTTGGTCACTTTGAAGGACTCATTTATGGCTTAAAAGAGCTGAGTATCAATAAGAAATTCAGGAGTCTTTACACGGAAGAAATTATCAAACCTGTAACAGAAGAGCAAAAAATTCACCAGGTAAAAGGAAAAACGATGATTGAGATTTTCTCAAAGTGGGGTGAAGTCATCCTATTCCTGGGGATTGGAGGGATTCTTATTCTGATTAAACAAACAGGAATTACAAGTTACGAAGTAATGCTTAGTTTCCTTACAGTAACCATATTTACCATTGCCCCACTTACCCGAGTGACAAGAATCCTTCCTCAGCTGCAGCGACTGGACATTTCTTTGGAGCAAATAGAAACTGCAGGCCTGGACCTGAAGAAAAATATTGTTAAAAAAAGAGATGAAAATCCTTTTATTCTGAATAATGAACCAATTATTTCATTTGATCAGGTTACTTACAGTTACTATCAGACAGATGAGGAGAAATATTTTAATCTGGGTCCTATCAACCTTGACATTAAAAAAGGCCAGATTACTTTTCTTATTGGAGGAAATGGTAGTGGCAAAAGTACGCTAGCTAAGGTCTTATGCGGGCTCTACCCTCCTCAGAGTGGTGAAGTAAGACATTTTGGAAAAAAAGTAGATGAATCAAACGTAGAAATTTACAGAGACCAGTTTAGCGCTATTTTTTCAGATTTTTACCTGTTTGATGACGTGATACACATTTCTGAAGAAGTTATTGAAGAAAAAGCCACTGAATACCTGAAACTTCTCGAACTGGATAAGAAAGTCAAGATAGTCAACAAAAAACTCACTACAACTAACTTATCCACCGGACAAAGAAAACGGCTTGCCCTACTCATTTCCTACCTGGAAGATAAGCCTATCTATTTATTTGATGAGTGGGCAGCAGGACTGGATCCTTATTACAAAAAAGTCTTCTACAAAAAACTTTTACCCGAATTAAAAGCACGTGGGAAAACCATTTTTGCGATTACTCACGATGAGTCCTATTTCGACTGTGCCGATGAAATCGTCATGCTGAAAGAAGGGAAACTACTTGAGTCTCATTTACTACATGACCAGCTCGTGGAGTTTTTTAATTAGTATTACAACATGCGGATACTTAAAAAACATGGGGTGGTCAATACTTTCCTTAGAGAACACCCAAGGCTTTATGACCTGTCTAGAAGAATAAAAGATGGCTTTGGCAAAGATTTAAAGGAATCCGGGAAAATTTTTCAAAGACTCTCTGATCACTTTGATGGAAAAGTGGAGTTCATTCAGGTTGGAGCAAACGATGGGCTAAGGTCAGATCCTTTAAGGGATTTTATAGTCAGAAATCCCTGGAGCGGAATTCTCATTGAGCCTATCCCCTATTCCTTTGAGAGACTTGTAAGAAACTATTCTTATCTCAACCGACCAGGCCTACATTTCGAGAATGCAGCCATTGGAAACCATGCTGCATCATTATCTTTTTGGTCTTTTAAAGAATCATACCTGACATCTCTAAAGACACAAGAAGCAGGTGACAGACTTAGGCGAAAGTCTTCATTTGAAAAGGATCATGTAGAAAAATTTGTACCGGAAGAAACATCGCCGGAAGCTGTTTTAGAAAAGATTGATATCCCGGTTGTTTCTCTCAAAAAGCTCATCGAAAAGCATCAGTTAAGTGCACCCATTCACCTCCTGGCAGTAGATGCTGAAGGGTATGATCAGGAGATTATTAAAGACACTTTAAAAAGTGGAATAGACCCTGTTGTGATTTTTTTTGAATCAGATCACATTCCTGATAGAGATAAATTCATGGGCTGGCTTCAAGAATCAGGCTATCTTCTCAAAGACATTGATAGAGATACTTTTGGAGTTAAACCTGATTATAGTCACTTGATCGACGGCCTGTAAGCTATCCCAAAATCAAGGTAAAGATTTCCTACATGATTTCCAGGCTCATAATACCAGTTAAACCGTGCGCTATAGCCTGCTTCCCCTGTCAAAACCCATCGTTTGATAAACCTTACAGCTTTTGCCGAAAAGGTATATTCCACATCAAAAGATCGGGCGCTATTTGCAACGAAATTAGCAAATGCAAAATCATCATTAAATCGTATACGCTGAGCAGATAACCCATACATACCTTGAGAGAAATAGTATGCCAATTCAGCATAATCACCATTTGCTCCTGGTCCGATATTAGCGCCAAGTATTTGGCCGTTATGCGTATAACCCTGCCGGGCTAAATGATGTGTATAGTAAGTAGGTGTAGCTGGCCTGAGTATTTCCAATCGAGTAGATCCTAATGTGGTGTGCTCATACGCGAGTTTAAATAAGTTGTCGTGTTTCGTTTCAATGTTTTTCACAAAACCTACTGTAAAGCCCCGGCTGTGCTCTGGCTCCTTAGCAAGAGATTTATAATTACTAAAATCATTTCGTGCAATCTCAAGATACGCCTCAAAGCCAACTTCGTGAAACCTCCACCTTAAGTTTGCTGCAGTCATTTGATCATAAACATCATTAACTACTCGCCCATTTAAGGAATCCTGGCTGCTGGAAAAGTAGGCGAACGAACGAAATAAGTCTCCAAAATCAAACGATTTAATATTCCAATCCCGATAATGAACACGGGCAATCCCCAGACTAAGTCCGTCTACAAACGATGGCCTGTAAGAGAATACTCCTCCATTAAAGTAACGCCGGTTATTATCCGGGTTCTCATCAAAATAATCTGACTCACTCATTATACCCCATAGCATCTTTATCTCAAAATCACCAATTTTAGTAGGTATTGGGGTATCCGTACCGATATCTATATGAGGAAACATTTCTCCATTGTTACTCATTAAAATAGGGTTGATACGAGCAGGGCCAAACACAATATTCTGGGTGGAAACACCCAAAGTCCAGTGCTTATAGATTACTCTTAAGTCAGACTGTCCCCAATTGAATCTTGCAAATGGACTATCTCCATATCGTTGTACCCAGTCTATCCTCGAGTTGAACTGATAACTGTAAAGAGTATCATTTATCCCCCGGTTGGGTCGATGGAAATCAGCATTTTGGGAAAAGTAAACTACCGGGGCAAACGTATAGTGGAAAAGGCCTATATTCCCTTTTACTCCGAAGTTTAGCTGGCTATTAAAACCTTTCCCTTTCCAAACCGGACCATCATTGACTCCTCTTGGATACTTGGAGTTATAATTGACTGAAATGGATGCTGGTAAAATATGAAAAGAATGTTTTCCGTCAGGAAATAACCAAAATTGATCACTCCAGGTGTTCCACTCAGAGACCGAATCCTCCTCAAAAGGCGAAAGATTGGATTCTCTTAAAAATATCTTCCGGTTTTCCGATCTGTTTTCTAGCTGATATACCTCAAAATAATCAGATAAGTGCGAACCTGGAACTAAGACTTGTGTCCTGGCTTCATTAATAATTAAACCGATTACTACTGCTAGAAGATATTTTCTCATCATTAAAATCCTACTTAAAAGTTGCAAATTGACGGTGCTTTGGAAGCAACCAATAGTCATGGCCCATATTTCTGAAACCAGACAGGATAGACTCTGTAGAAATAAACATAAATTCATTACCTGTTTGAGACTTAACCTCATCTATTTTTTCCAGCTTCAATATGATGACTGAATCACTTTCAATATCCTCTAAGGGCCCATTATAAACTATTGGGTCAATACCCTTCTCCTGTAAAAACTTTATTATGAAGTCAGAATCCTCCAATACAATCACCTTTTTACCGGACAGTGCCATCAAAATTGCTGGTATATCGGATACCAGTCCTTTATCATTTCTAAGAATAAAAGCTTGACCCTTACCCAACTTCTGCAAAATATCTGACGCTCCGTCATGGACATCCGTGGGCTCATTAAGCACTATAGGATAAATATCACCCAGTCCAGTCCTTCCCTTATTAAAAAGATGAATGAAACCATACCTTAGGACAGACCTGATATACCCTATCAGACTCAGAAAAACGGCTAATGGTTTGAATGGCCGAAAGGTACCACCTCCTTTCTTTAATGACTTTAGGATAACACCAAAATCTTTGTAGGTGCCCGGCAAATGAATGACTGCTGGTGAGGTTTTGGTTAGTTTATTTTTAAACTTCCCCTCAACTTTATCGAAAGTCAGGTCTTTAAGCACATTCTGATAAGCCACAAGTCTCAGAGCTTTCAGTAATTTCCGCTCATATTTGAAAACCAGGTAATCCTGAAGCCAGTTCAGTTTTGGCCATATAGCAGCGTGCATTCTTCCTCCGCTACATCCCATCAATTCCTGAAAAGCATCTAGCCCTAAAGTGAATTCAGGATCAAAAACACCTGCTTTATAATCTGCGTAATATCGGCTGTACACACTTTGATCTGACCGGATCTGTTCCAATTGCTCATCATCTGAATAATTAATCCCATAACAGTAGGAAAGTTCGTCCATTAACTTTTTTAATGACCTCACTCGTCCAATGAATGACCCGGAATTGAGATAGTGATATACAGTGTTTTTGATCCGCGGATAAAACCGCCAGTAAAATCCTGAAAGATTTCGGTTCCTAAAATAGTAGTTAGCCTCGCCCGAAAAAACAATATCTAAACCAAACCGATCAAAGGTTTCAAGAAGCTCCTTTCCTGGAGCATTAATTACAACGTCAAATGCATCAACAACAAGTAATACATCATCATTTTCAAGGCTGGAACTATGAAGGTAATCATTCAAGAGGCGCAGTTTAAAAGCATTTCTGATCCATTTTTCACCAACTCCTAACACCTCCAAAACGAGGTTATGGTCCTTGCAGGATTCTTCCAAATTCACTATACGATCATCTAAACTATCAGCAAAGGTTATCACCCTGAGCCCCATTTCAATTCTATTTTTTGATCACTTGCTTGAAAACCTTGTAAAGGTATTCCTTAATCCTTGATAGATTTGCATTTGCAAAACTTTAAAATCTCAACCATTTCCCACTGATGGATACATCCAATTGTAGCCTCAGTGAAACTCAAAGAGAAACCATGGCTTTTAGAACAGTACTTGGATTGGCGACATATCTTAGACCTCAAATGCTGAGAGAGACCCTAAAATCTCTGATAGCACTCGAATTGAATGAATCATGGGAGCTGATCCTGGTATTGGTTGATAATGATAAAGAGGAGAGTGCCCGGCAGGTTTTTGAAGAAATGAAACCTCAGCTTAGCTTCTCATCTAAATATATTGTCCAGCAGGAGCGAGGAATTGTAAATGCCAGAAACAGTGTGTTGGATGAAGCTATCAATCTGAGTGCAGAATATATAGCTTTCATTGACGATGATGAGGTAGTTCCACCTGAGTGGTTCAGGCTCTTGAGTGAGAACCTGATAAAGTATAATGCTGATGTCGCTCAGGGAAGTTGTAAAAGAGTATTACCTGAAAACGCTCCCTACTGGATTGAAAAAGGAAGATTTTTCAACCCAAGAAACTACCCTACCGGTAAGGTAAGAAAGTCTGCAAGTACGAACAATGTCCTCTTTAATATTAGATTAATTAAGGAAATGAACTTAAGATTTCACCCGTATCTAAACCTAACAGGATCAAGCGACTCTTTTTTCTTTTCTGAAGCTCATTCAAAAGGTGCTAAGATCGTATGGGTAGAAGAAGCTTATGTCAAAGAAACCGTTCCCCACTCCAGAGCTAACTTTAAGTGGGTCGTAAAAAGAGCCTATCGTTCCGGAAACTCTTTCATGGCCAGGGTGTATTTAAAGCAAGAAGAAACTAGTATTGGGTTACGACTAACCAGGTATGTCACCAGGCACCTTGTTTCTTCACTATTCGAGCTCTTTAGTTGTCCTTTTCGAGGAAAAGCAGCTTTTGTGAGAGCAATGACAAATGCAAGCCAGGGTGTCGGGGCCACAGCCTATGTATTTGGCCACAGTTATAAAGAATACAAAACCATTCATGGCCATTAATGCATGAAACGAGTATCTCAAATCCTTCGCTACCTTCATTTATGTTTTTTAGGAGGGCTTTTCGTAAGGTATTCAAATAAAAAAACAAGAGATAAAAAGGTCTTTTTTACCCTCACCTCCACCCCATCCCGCATCAGCAAGTTGAAACCAACTATCCTCTCCTTACTTGACCAGACAGTCCCACCAGATCAAATCATCATCAATGTTCCTGAAATTTCTAAAAAAGGTGAGAAATATGTGATCCCCCGATTCCTGGAAAAAATGAAGAAAGTCAGGGTTAACCGGGTAAAAAAAGACCTTGGACCTGCTACCAAGCTCCTACCCACTTTGAAACTTGAAGATATAGCCAACGATGATTGGATCATTGTACTGGATGACGATCAGGTTTACCCAAAAAGACTTGTAGAAACTTATCTCAAAAACGAAAAACAGTTTCCCAACCACGTTATGACTCTTTGTGGCTGGCGCATACCTCCTGAGATGTTACACAATCGAAAACGTACCAAAAAAGGAGCAGGCATTAAGTTCAAAGAACCCCATCCGAATATCAAGGAGCCAACTCCCGTAGAGATCGTTCAGGGTGCCTCCTCATATGCCGTGAAAAAAAGCTATTTTACGGATGACATCTTTGATTATAAAGGTGCACCAAAGGCTGCATTTTTTGCTGATGATATCTGGACCAGCGGACACCTGGCTAAGAATAAGATCCCACGAGTGGTAATCATTGGAGATTTTGCTTTCTACCGCATGCATTCGATCAAACACATGGGCGATACCGGCCTAAGGTACTCAGTGAATGCTGACAATAAGAATAATAATGAGCTTTACCACTACTTTGACGAGTACTGGAAACTTTACAATTAATCACCCTGGTAGATCGCCAATTGCCTTTCGAAACAATTTTCCCACGTGAGGTTTTCAGCATAACCTCTGGCTTTTTTTCTGATGGCCCCTTTATCCTTGGTCTTTTGAAACTCCAGTACTGCATTTGCAAGGGCCTCTGGGGTCATTTCATCAAGGATGATTCCTGCTCCTGACCGATCTATGTGCTCATAAGCCGCTCCATCATTGGCCGCAATTAACGGAAGCCCGGAACTCAAAGATTCCAACAGTGAAAGCCCAAAAGTCTCCCACCTACTCAATGCAAATCCAAGATCCGCACTGGCATAAAATTTAGCCATAACCTCCTTCTCCTTAATAAAGCCATAAAAGTGAACGTGTTCAAACTTTTCAGCAGCATTCCTGGCTAGACGCTCATAAGGGCCCATCCCTGCTATCACCAGCGCAGGCTCCATGTCTAGCTTTTCACACATCAATGGGTATGCCTCTACCAAAATATCCAATCCCTTTTCCTTACTAAAGCGGTGGGGAAAAAAGAGTAAAAGCTGATTTCCACCCTTCTTATATTTTTTAATGAGCTGCTCATCTCGATTGTTTGGATGAAACAAGCTCTTGTTTACACCCAAGGGTAGAAAATGGACATTATGCAGCCCGTTTTCAATCATCCGCTTCATAACCAACTCACTACTCACCATGATCCCACTCATCTGATTGTAATGCTTCCGCGCATGTTTCCATGCCAACTCTTCCCCAAAATCTCCAAGTTTCCGGGCCGCAGGATCAAGGAACCGCTTCACATAGGTCACAGGAAAGTCTGCATGCCAAAACCCAAACATTTTTGCTTTCAAATTATTCCTTTGAACGATCTTACGAACGATACGCGGCATAAAATACGGCGAGCCAATTTCTATGACCCCCGGGTCTATTCGCTTCAAAATGGGCTCCAGAGGTTTGGTTTTGGTAAGATATCGGTATTCCCAGTTACCCATGACCTTAGGCACTTTCAGGTGCTCGATGTAAGCGTGCTCTCCGATCTGCTCGGTATAGGTGGAAGAATCATGCATCACAAACCGGTACTCCACATCTGTTCTGTCCTTGTAAAACTCCATCTTCTCCAGGTGATACCTGCGTACACCCCCTCCTGAAGGGCTCCAGAAATTATTGCAGTCTACTACTTTAAACATAGATCATTTTCAAAACGACACGCTCGGTTCATCAAAATAAATGCATTTTTGCAGGAGTAGAGACAACCTGATGCTAAACCGATGGCAAAGATTACGATAATTCAGTTAGTAACCCCCAACATTGACGATTATGCCAGGTACAGTGTAGCTTCCGTTCGTAAATATGCTTTAAAGCATCGTTATCAATACTTTGTTCAGCGCTCAAAGACACTGGAAGACCTGCACATCAACTGGACAAAAATCGATATCCTAAAAAAAGCCCTGTCTGAAGCTCCAAAAGGAAACGATTCTTTTGTTGTATTGCTGGATGCTGACACAGTGATCATGGATCCTGAGAGAAACATTGAGTTCTTTATTGATAAATTCAAAAAAGAAAATACGGCCATATACATGGCGGCTGACACACCCTTCCGGATCGATTTTAAGAAAAAACCTAATGCCGGGTTTATCATTGTCCGTAATGACGAAACCGGACGGTCCATCATAGACCAGTGGATACATGCCGCTTACAATGAAGGCAAGCAGTACAACGATACACATCCGCGCAATCAGCTGGTTTACTGGAACTGCGTAGAGCCTAAGGTAAAAGATAAACAGGTAGTCCTTCCCAGGTATTACTTCCACAAACCACTTTGGTGGGTCCCTAAACCTCCCAAAAACCTCAGGTTTCTCTACCATGTCACCTCAACAGGAGGAAATACTCGTGCTGACCTGATGAAAGCTTATTATGAAAAAGCCTGGAATGATCCCAAAAATCTTGATGAAGTAGAAACTATACTGAATAAACATCAGCAAGGTTTTGCATTAGTCCTTTGAACCTAAGCGCTGGTAGGTATCAAAGAGCTCTCCGCACAGACTCCTCCAGCTTTGTTTCGTCGCATAAGCGATAGCATTTTGTTGAAGCTCTTTATACAGCTCCTTGTCACCCAGGACCTGAACAATCTTATCATAGAAAGCCTGCTCATTTCGAGGCTCTATTAAAAATCCCCTCTTGCCATTCTCTACAATGTCAGTTGGCCCTCCTGCATTCGCAGCTATTACCGGCAAACCGGAAGCCAAAGCTTCCAGGACTACATTCCCAAATGTCTCTGTCACAGATGGGAAAATAAACAGATCACAAGATGCATAGACCCGGGCTAGCTCTTCATCTTTTTTCATTCCCATAAAAATCGCGTTAGGCATTTTTTTCTCCATCCGCTCACGATCGGGTCCATCACCCGTGATGATGAGTTTTAAGTTTTGCTTTTTAGCTTCTATTAATTCGTAGAGTCTGATAAGCGTATCTGTTTCCTTTTCCTTAACTAACCTACTGACAAACAATATCTTGCGATCACCAGTTGAAATCTTACCATCCCAAAAATGGTCATCATGAAACCGATAATTAAACCGGGTCATATCCACCCCACGACCCCATATTTTTATTTTCTCTTCATCAACCCCTACACTTTTCAGGTAATCACACATGGTTTTCGTTGGAGCAAAAATCGCATCGCTATCATGGTAAAACCCAAAGTAGCCTTTGTTTAGTATCCAATTGGCAATTCGCTTAGATCCAGGTATCCAACCAAAGTAATAATCCGTATAGGTTGGGAAGTGAGTATGGTAAATGGTTGTTACAGGCTTGCCATGCTTTTTCGCATACTTTATGGCATATTTTCCCAAAAAGGAAGGTGACGTCCAATGGACAATGTCAGGGTCAAAATTGCTTAAGATCTCCGGAAGATGCTTCATTTTCCGTGGCAATGCCAACCGATACCCTTTATTCATATCCAGATTCAGGTAGGGACACCTATGCACCGGAAACCCAATGTCATTTTTTGGTGGATGTGGTGTAATAAAAATAGGCTCAATCTCATCTTTAGGAATACGCTTTATGATCTGATGAACTGTGTTGCTCACACCGTCAAAGTGCTCCTCCATCACGTCCACAAAAAAAGCTACTTTTATTTTTCGCATATCAGTTAACGAAGTTAATGTATCGACTAACAAAACCGCTATTTTTATTCAAACAAGGCACTTTTCGCATAGACTTTAAATTCAAAAGCTGGCAATAAAAGACTTGGTTTACTGAAAATGCACTCTCAATTTTCCGAATTCAACTGCCATTTTCGTATCCTTTAACCTTTCAAATCGTTTACTTATCAAATTTTTCTAAATACTTTTGCAATTCGTTTAGGGGTATGACCTCTTTTTTCTGACATTAAGGTATTATGAGTAGTAAACTTAGGAATAGATTCAGCAGTTATTGCGAACCACAAAAGGTAAAAGCGCAACAAGTATACCCTTTTTTCAGAGAGATCCAGTCTGAACAGGGAACTGAAGTGATGGTCGGAGGAAAGAAGGTCCTGATGTTCGGATCGAACAGCTACCTCGGTTTGACCACACACCCAAAAGTTAAAGAAGCTGCAGAAAATGCTTTAAGAAAATACGGAACCAGCGTGGCAGGTTCCCGATTCCTTAATGGTACCAGTGACCTGCACGTGGAGTTAGAGCATAGACTTGCCAAGTTCTTAGATAAAGAAGCTGTGCTTTTATTCAGTACTGGTTTCCAGGTAAACATTGGTGTGATCCCTACGATCACCCGGAAAAATGATGTCATTCTGCTGGATCGACTGGATCATGCATCCATTTTTGAAGGAGCTAAACTTTCACAAGCTCAGACTGTGATGTTCCGTCATAACGACATGAACTCCCTGGAGCGAAAGCTGAAAATGATCCAGAATGTAGACTTTAAACTCATAATTGTAGATGGCATCTTCAGCATGGAAGGTGACATTGCAAATCTGCCTGAAATCGTACAGTTGGCTGAAAAGTATGGCGCAACGGTCATGAGTGACTGTGCTCATGCCATTGGCGTAATTGGCGATCATGGATCAGGCACTCCATCACATTTCGGACTAAACGACAAAGTAGATATCATCAGTGGTACATTTAGCAAATCCCTTGCCTCATTAGGAGGTTTCGTAGGAGCCGATGCTGACACCATAAATTATATGAAGCATCACGCTAAATCCATGATCTTCTCAGCAAGTATTACCCCTGCGTCTGTTGCATCGGCACTTGCTGCACTGGATATTATTGAAAATGATGATTCTCACCGACAAAGACTTTGGGAAAATACACATTATGCCTTTGCTCGTCTTAAGGAACTTGGTTTTGATACCGGAGCATCTACCACTCCGATCATCCCAATCTATGTAAGAGACGACATTAAAACTTATCAGTTAACTACCCGACTGTTGGAAAAAGGCGTTTTTGTAAATCCTGTAGTATCTCCTGGTGTATCTCCTGAGGATTCACTCATCAGGTTCTCGATCATGGCTACTCATACTAAAGAACAAATTGATCGGGCTGTTGGGATCCTTTATGAGGCAGCCAAAGAGATTGACTTACTGGTAGCAGCATAAAATATCCTTCCATTGCGAATTCTTGTAACGGGAGCAAATGGCTTTCTGGGGAGTCATATTATTGAAAAGGCTACCAGGAAAGGCTTTGAAATTTATGCAGGCATACGACAGGGAGCAGATTTGGCTAATCTGGATGGCTTAGTCGGGTATACACTTTTGACCCTCAATTACCAGGACCAGGATCAAGTAGTTAACCTCCTCTCTCAAAAAGGGCCATTTGACCTGATCATTCATAATGTCGGGGTAACCAAATCCTTCTCATTAGACAAATACCTGAATGTCAATGTAGGGATAACTGAGAAACTTACCCGATGGGTCAAAGAAACCAAAGCCCTGACCTCTGAGGGAAAATTTGTCTACATCTCATCCATGGCAGCACGTGGACCAGTTGGAAACCATGGACCTGCCTCCAATTACGGGGAGAGCAAGCTTAAAGCTGAAGGGGTGATCCAAAAATCCGGGCTGAATTACATGATTTACCGACCCACCGGAATCTACGGCGCCAGGGACATCCAGTTTTTGCCTCTTATTAAGTCTGTAAAACTTGGCATTTACCCTCTAATGACCTCTACAAGGCATAAAATGACCCTTATAAATGCCCGGGACGTAGCTGAAAATGTTTTAGAACTTTCTCAAAAGCATAAAAACAAAATTGTTCATTTGGATGACGGTAACGTCTATCAACATTCCGACCTAAAATCCAATCTGGAAAGGTTAACAGGAAGAAAAAGCTTTTCACTATTCCTGCCAGGACCGGTAGTGCTCTTTTTCTTATTCTTCTCAGATCTGCTCAATCGCACACTTAATCGCACTCCGGCAGTTTCCATCGAACAATACAAAGAAATATCCGGGGACTGGGATTTTGACTTTACTGAGGAAAGAAAAAATATACCTTTAACCATAGGATACCCCCTTTATGAAGGTTTTAAGGATGCTTTAACCTATTATCGCACAAAGAAATTACTCTAGATGACGCTCACTATACAGGAAATTACCACAGACAAACAGCTCAAAAAATTCATCAACTTTCCAAACAAGATCTATAAGGGCAACCCCAATTACGTCCCTCCCATTGTGAGTTTTGAAGTCAGCTCGCTCTCCAGGAAGAAAAACCCGGCCTTTGAATATTGTGAAGCATGCTACTGGCTGGCATATAGGGATAATGAAATCGTGGGAAGAATTGCAGGAATAATCCATGGTATGGAGGTAAAGGAAAAGCCTGTAGCCCGATTCGGTTGGATTGATTTTATTGATGATGCGGAGGTTTTTGACCTCCTGATTGATACGGTAATTGAATGGACCAGGTCCAAAAACCTGGAAGCCATCCATGGCCCTATGGGGTTCACAGACCTGGATTTTGAAGGGACACTGATCGGCGGGTTTGATCAGCTGGCTACTCAAGCCACCATTTACAATGCCCCTTACTATCAAACTCACTTTGAAAGACGCGGATTCACCAAGGCTGTGGATTGGGTGGAGGTCCGTGGAAATGTACCTAAAGAGCTTCCTAAACGCCTTGTACGAACTGCCTCCCTGGTATCTTCCCGGTTTAAGCTGGAAGTAAAGCAATTCAGGAAAAGTAAAGAACTTTTAAAGTACGGACAGGGCGTTTTTGACGTCCTCAATGCCGCCTATAGTGATCTATATGGATACTATCCTTTAAGTCAGAAACAAATCGATTATTACATAGATCAATACTTTGGCTTTATTCGTAAGGAGTTTGTAACAATCATTGTAAATGATGAAGACGAAGTGGTTGGTTTTGCTGTTTCGTTACCTTCCCTTTCCAGGGCATTCCAAAAAGCAAAGGGATCATTATTCCCTTTTGGGTTCATCCACGTCCTAAGAGCATTTAAAAGCAATAAGCATGTAGATATGTTCCTCATCGGTGTTAGCCCGAAATACCAAAAGCTTGGCGCAAACGTCCTTATTTTTCATGAAATGCTAAGGAACTACATCGATAAAGGGGTAGAATATGTTTCTACCGGACCCATGCTGGAAGACAACTGGGGCGTATTAAATTTGTGGAATGAGTATCAGGATCACCTGGATGAGATCAGTATCCGCAGAAGGTGTTTTATAAAAAATATTTGACTATGAGTAAGTGGGCATTGATCATTGGTGGATCAAGTGGTATGGGCTTGGCAACAGCCAAAAAGCTGGCAGAAAATGCGTTTAAAGTAATTTGTATCCATAGAGATCGTCGGTCAGCAGCAGAAGCTTTCCACTCACAGATTGCAGAATATGGCAAACAAATCATACCATTAAATTTTGATGCCACCAACGACGAAAAAATAGATCAGCAATTAGAAATAATCAAAGAAAAGCTACGTGGTGATAAAGTGAATGTAATGGTCCACAGTCTGTCACGTGGGAACCTGAAACCCCTTTTTTCCAAGGAAAATCCATCCCTCAGCGATCAGGATATGACCCTGACTTTTGAGGCAATGGCCCTCAACCTGCTGACCTGGACACGTAAGCTTTTTGAAAATGATCTATTTTCAGATCCGTCACGGGTGATTTCCCTTACATCTGCCGGTAGCGAAAAGGCCTGGGAAGGATATGCCGCAGTGGGTGTAGCTAAAGCAGCATTGGAAACCATCACAAAATACATGGCCGTAGAATTATCCAAATTCGGAGTGAGTTGCAACACAATCAATGCCGGAATTACGGATACACCTTCACTGAACATCATCCCGGGAAGTGATAAGCTAAAGGCAAAGGCTACCGCAAACAACCCTTATAAGCGCCTCACAAAACCCGAAGATGTGGCCAACGTTATTTACCTGCTAACACTTCCTGAAGCTGACTGGATCAATGGCAGCCTGATCCATGTAGATGGAGGAGAACACTTAACAGGATGACCGGTAAAGAGATCATAACAAAACTACCCTACCAGCAACCATTTTTGTTTGTTGATGATATCACTGAAATCAGTGAAGAAGGAAGTAGAGGTACATACAAGATAAAAGAAGATGAATATTTTTTTGAGGGGCACTTTCCAGGAAATCCTGTAACTCCCGGTGTAATTATTCTGGAGATCATGGCTCAGGTTGGATTGGTTTCACTGGGTATTTTCCTGACAAGGGACAATACCAATGAAGATATCATGCCTTTTTTCTCCTCAGCCAACGTAGATTTTCTAGCCCCTGCCAGTCCGGGAGATATTCTGGAGGTGAGCTCTAAAAAAGTCTATTTCCGGTTCAATAAATTAAAATGTACCGTAGAGTGCAAGAACCTTACTACCGGAAAATTGGTTTGCAAAGGAGAGTTATCCGGGATGATGGTCAAAACTGACTAATCTTACCGTAAAGATCATATTTATCAAATACGGCTTTTAACTGAGCATCATTACCTTCTTCCAATCTGAGTATGCTCTTCGAATGTTCATTGTTTTATGCTATGGGGAGCAAGTATAATACTTCACCGACAACCTGGGTAAAAATAGCATTTTAATCCAGTGACGGGTTTATTAAGGTTAGATTTAATACCATTTCTTGTAGCAAATAAATAGATTGCACGTTATTCTTACAAACTAATTCAAATTTAGACTTGGGTCGTTTAAATAAAAGAGTAGTAATTACCGGACTAGGAATTATTGCACCTAATGCTTTAGGGGTATCGAATTTTCTATCAGCAATAAAAACAGGTAAATCTGGCATACAATTTTGGGATGAACTAAAGGAGCTAAACTTCAAGTGTCAGATAGGAGGGAAACCTTTATTAACTGATGAATATAAATCTCAAAATCTACCGGATTTCATTGCCAGGAAAATGGAAAATAATGCCGTAATATATGCCTGCCTGTCCGGTTTGGAAGCCTGGAAGGATGCCGGATTTTCAATCAATGAAAATGAAGTTAGTCCCCATGAAGGGATCATTATGGGTTCGGGAGCTCATGGACTTGATACATTTATTGGATCAAAGCTCAATTTAATAGATCAGGGCAATCACAGAAGGTTAGGTTCCCGATCTATTCCCGAAGCTATGAGTAGCGGAGCTGCAGCCTTTCTGAATAGCATCATTGGTTTTGGTGGACGAATCCTTTCTAACAGTTCGGCCTGTATTACAGGCAGTGAGGCTATTCTACAGGGTTTTGAACTCATCCAGTCAGGAAAGATGGAAAGAATGCTGTGTGGTAGTACGGAAGGTGATGGGAGATATATTTGGGGAGGCTTTGATGCCATGAGAGTTTTATGTAGTGATTCGAATGATAATCCCATCAGGGGTTCAAGGCCAATGAGTTCTGATAGTTCCGGATTTGTGCCAGGTGGAGGGTCTGGGTCACTTGTACTGGAATCTCTCGAAAGCGCTCAGGAAAGAGGAGCTAAAATCTATGCTGAAATCCTGGGAGGAGAGATAAACACTGGAGGACAACGCAATGGTGGTACGATGACTGCCCCTAATTCAGTGGCTGTAGTCAATTGCATTAGGTCAGCTATAGAACATAGCGATATAACACCCGAAGAAATAGACCTGATATCAGGACACCTCACCTCCACAAAAGGAGACCCTATTGAAGTTGAAAACTGGAAAACAGCCCTGAATCTGCCTTTTGAGGACTTCCCTTATATAAATACGCCAAAATCCATGATTGGGCATTGTATCGCAGGTGCGGGGTCCATTGAACTAGTAGCTTGTGCGCTTCAACTTTATCACGGATTTATTCACCCCAACTTAAACGTAGAAAATATTCACCCCGAAATTGAAAAACTGATACCTTTGCAAAAAATTCCAAACCAGAAGATTGATTCTGACGTTCAGACAATCATAAAATCAAACTTTGGTTTTGGTGATTTAAATTGTTGTATAGTATTTAGAAAGTGGAATAACGATAATGGATAGAAATAGAGTAAAAGAGGAACTGATTCAAATCATTGACCCTTATATCCAGGAAAAAGGTCTGTTGCAAGATCTATCTGAAAATTCGAACCTTATTAACGACCTTAAAATAAATTCAGCTCATATCGTTGATATTGTACTGGATATTGAAGAGAAGTATGATATTATGATTGATGATGATGCTATAGCACAGATGAGCACTGTAGGCGAGTCTATAGATATCATTCTGGAAAAGCAAACAGAGAATTAATACTTCCTGATATACCAGATAAACCATTATTTATGCATTTTTCTAAATTCTTATTGATTTTTCTGGTCATTGCAGCCTGCTCTTCCGGCAATCAAAACAAAGAAGAAGAATTATCTACAAAGACAGATTCTATTCCCTCTACTCCCCAGGCATTTAGCTACTCACTCCTGTTTGGGACAGTAGATAGCCAGGCAAAGGTCTATGTGAATGGTGAGGAGATCCCCAACCTGGACCTTAAAAACAAAAAGAATGAGTCTACAAGGATAGGTTTAGACCCTTACCTTCTGGAGGGAAAAAACACAATTAAAATTGAACTTTACAACGGAGTTGGGAATCTGGCATTTGATAAGAGGTGGGAGATATACTATGAACTTTATAGGGGAAAAGAGCCTATCGACTTTGCTCATGAAAAGTCAGGTGATGGCCAACAAGGGCTTGTCTTTGAAAATACTCACGAAATCATGGTAGATAAATCCGCCATTTAACAAGATTTAGCATTTGATCGGGATTGACATTATAGACTTAAAGGACCCACTGTTAAAGTCAAGAGAAGGGGCTTTAAGGTTTATTCAGCACCCTAATGATCAGTACCCAGAAAGTGAAGTCACCTTTTGGTTACTCTGGACAGCCAAAGAAGCTGTTTTCAAAACAAAAAGGGAAGTAAAGCCCTTTGACCCCAAGCTCATACAGGTAAACATCTATAAGTCCGGTGAGCAACTATTATTTTCTTCCGGGAAAGCAGCAGGAGAAATAAAGTCAGACCGGGAAAAAGTACTGGCAATAGCTGAAGCTACTTCAGGAACCATTTCATATGAAATACGTGAGCGTAAAAAAGATGACACTTCGGCAGAAATCCGTGAAGTTATTAAAGCATTTTTCCTGGAAAAGAAATCATTGGAAATGAATGTATCCACCGATACTAAAGGATTACCAATGCTGGATTACAGGAAAATCCCCATCAGTATCTCTCATCATGGAAGATTCCTTGCATTTGCATACCCGGATTTCTAATCCGTAGCAGCTAATGAAAAGAAATCAGAATCGCAATTTACCGGGACTCACTAGATCCAGCTTAAAAAGAGCCTATACCTCTCGCCATCAGAATAGCTAATAGTGGTATAATAAACAGCAAAAAAACCTCTATACGAACCATATTCCTTATGGTTGCGGGAACTTCAACTGAATCAGCGCCTGCCTTTCGGCTTTTCATAAAAAAGACAGTAGGCCAGATGGAGAGTATCCCAATAGTTAGAAACAAAAATACTTTGAGGTGAAAAATCCAATTATGGGAGTAAAATAACGCCGGCTTTCCCACGCCAAGCCACATAACAAACCCGGCTCCAAGCGTTACTATCGCCCCGAACCCATAAAGACCGTCTACTTTGGCAAGTAGATTTACCTCTGCCCCACTAAGCTTCTTCTTCAACAAGAAGACTTCAGCGACCAAACTTCCCACCACACAAAAAATACCGATGAAATGTATATACCGAAATAGAATAAACAGATCCATGAACTGAGAAATATTTTTATCAAAACCAATCAATTCACCTTTGGTTCATCTTGTGATATTAAACAAATCCTATAAGTTTACATAAACTAAATGATTCAAGGTTTTGAAACTACTCTCATATTTAGGTTTTTCTGCTGTTTGTATGGCACTTCTCTATAGCGCTACATATTTTATAGAACCCGAAGAGTCCGTTTTAAGTCATGATGCCACAGATCCTGATCTTTTTTTAGGGAATGCAAAGGTTTATGCAGTGGAGCATGCTTACGACAGGAGCCTGATGCACTTGAGAGAAGCTATAGAGGCTGTCCGGGAAATTGAACAGGAACTTGATGAGGAAAGTCAACAAACCATTGACGAAGCTATCGGTAAACTAGAGATGATCCACGATGAGCTAATGAACGATTCACTTAATTTTGATGATATGAATGAGGCTTTCATTAGTGTATTGAATGCCCTGACATTTGCTGAGATCAAGGTTTCTGAACATTTCATAGAATCACACGAACAAGGGAAAGCCCAGCTGGCTTTAAAATATGGTAGACTCCACATCAAAAATGCCTTGAAGTATGCAAAAGGGGAGACACGTAATTACGAAATCCAGCTTTATGAGGAAATAGACTCACTTATGCAAAGTGAAGGCCTTTCAGATGAAGAAATGGTCTTCCATCTCGAACATATGCTCGCCGAACTAGATACATTAGTAAAGTAACAGAACTTATTTTCTCCCGTTTATGGGTCAAAAAGAGGATATACTTAAACGTATTAAATCCAGTACTGATAGCCGCGTCAAATTTGCTATCGTAGACATTGATGGTGTCCTGAGAGGCAAGATCATGCATAAAGAAAAATTTCTTGATGCTGCAACCTCAGAATTGGGCTTCTGTGATGTGATTTTTGGATGGGATGTGGCTGACAATGCCTATGACAATGTGAAGGTCACCGGGTGGCATACGGGCTACCCGGATGCCAAAGCATCTATTGACCTGGTTACGCTGAGAAATATCCCCTGGGAAGAAAACATTCCATTCGTTCTTGGGGATTTTTCTGGTACAGATCACCCTGCCTGCCCAAGGACCCTATTGAAAAAGGTAATTGCTAAAACCACAAAACTTGGGTTTCAGTCAAAATTTGCCGAGGAATTTGAATGGTTTAACTTCAAAGAAGACGGCCAGTCTCTGTCTGACAAAGGACACGTGTCACCCACTCCCCTCACTCCAGGGATGTTTGGCTACTCTGTACTTCGAGCTGCTCAGAACAGTGAGTTTTTCAATGACCTTTTTGTGATGCTCGAGCAGTTTGGAATACCTCTGGAAGGCATCCATACCGAAACCGGACCCGGAGTATACGAAGCATGTATTCGTTATTCTGACACTTTGGAAGCTGCAGACCGGGCAGCCCTGTTTAAATCAGCTGTAAAAGAAATTGCCTCTAAATACGGGCTCACTGCCAGTTTTATGGCCAAATGGAATGAAAACCTGCCAGGCTGTAGCGGTCACCTGCATCAAAGCCTTTGGAAGGGTAAAAAGAATGTTTTTTTCGATGAGAAGAAAAAAACCAGAATATCCTCTACCCTGGAAAGCTATATCGCAGGCCAACTAAAATGTCTTCCTGAAATTCTTCCTATGTATGCACCCACGATCAATAGCTATAAGCGACTGGTGGAGGGCGCCTGGGCACCCACAACACTGACCTGGGGTATCGATAACCGAACTACGGCCCTTAGGGTGATCAACTTTAACGAAGATGCAATGCGGCTGGAAACCAGGGTGCCCGGATCAGATGCTAACCCCTATTTGTCTATGGCCGCTGCTCTGGCATCAGGTATTTACGGAATTGAAAATAAACTGAAACTGGACGTAAAACCAACCGAAGGAAACGGTTACAAAAATACCGAAAATGGCACCTTGCCAAAGGACCTTTTTGAAGCCACCGGGAAAATGAAAAAAAGCTCAATAGCTAAAAACCTTTTCGGAAAAGAATTTGTAGACCACTTTACCAAAACCCGTGAATGGGAATGCCGTCAGTATAGGAAAGCCGTCACTGATTGGGAACTTAAGCGATATTTCGAAATTATTTAAAGCATGTACCAGGTAATTGATTTTATAAAAATCATAGAGGATGCATGGTGTGAGTATGATAGTTCCAGAGAGATACGAACTATTGAAGACATCAGTGCCAAAGTATCCACCAATCACGTCTATAGGATCAGATTTGAAGACGATGGGATCATCATTGCAAAGCTCTCTTATTTTGGGAAGTTTGAGCACTTCTACGAAGATCATTCTATTATCAACTCACTCTCAAACAACCTACCAACTCCTTTTGAGAATTTTCTGGCTAAGTCGTTAACCAAGTACGGACAGCTCTTCACCTATCGTCACCAGGATAGTATTCTGGATGCCTGGGTGGTGTTTTATAATCCGATAAACATTGACCAAAAGCCAGCAAAAAAGCAAAACGAAGGGCAAATAGCTATTCTTGGGGAAGAGCTGGCTAAATTTCATAAGGCTTGTCGCACAGTAAAAAATACACTCCCTCCCACTTTCAAGCAAACCACGCACGACATAGACCATCTCAGGGAAATTCTGGAAACGGAACACGGTCAGTTTGAACACAGAGGTCATATCGATACCATCAAAAAACAATGCGACCTTTTTGTTGAAAACTGCGAGAAGATCGGAGTAGATAAGCTTGAGTCAATCCCTGTCTTTGTAGATTGGAACATTGGTAACTTTTCCGTAACCAAAGATTATCGTTTCTACAGTCGATGGGACTATGACTGGTTCAGAATGAGTACCCGGGTGATGGACTTCTATTTTTTCAGTAGGGTGTGTTCCACCATCGGTGACAGAACAGCATTCAGCTATCTGCTGGACCCACTGGAAGAAGATCGTTTTTTGATCTTTTTAAAATCCTATCATAATATCTATCCATTGACAGTCCAGGAAGTAAAAATCATCAAAGAGACATACAGGTTTTTTATTTTAAATTATGTCATCAAAGATGGCAGGTACTTTTTTAATGAACTCTATGCTTCCAGGCTACAGCGAGAGGCATATGAGGTTTACTTCCCACAGGTTGAGAAGTTCAATGAGGATAAAATTTTAAAAGCGCTTAACCTTTAATAATGGAAATTACTCCTTTCAAATCCATAGTCACTAAATACAGGACAGTATTCTTTGATGCATTTGGGGTTTTAAAAAATCACAAAGGCCTGATCCCCGGAGTGATTAACACCTTTAAGTTCTTGAAGGACAACGACATAGATTATTTTATCATTACCAATGATGCCTCACGGGGACCTGAAGAGCTGGCCCAGGCTTACCGGGAGCAAGGCCTCAGGGAAGTCAACCAAAGCAAGATTATTTCTTCCGGAATGCTGGCCAAGGAATACCTAAAACTTAAAGTAAAATCCGGAACCATTGCCTATCTGGGGACTGGCAGATCTGCCCATTACATTGAAACACTTGGCCTCAAAACCATATCCATTGCTGACCTGGACCTACAGGACGGACACGATATAAGTGCGGTGGTTTTTCTTGATGATGAAGGGTTTGACTGGTACCATGATATCAACAAAGTGGTAAACCTCCTCCGTCAGCAAAATATTCCCACCATAGTATGTAACACGGATAAATCCTACCCCGTATCCAGGCACGAAGTTGCGGTCGCCATTGGAAGTATCGCCAATATGGTAGAAAACATTATCGGAAAACAGTTTATCAGGTTTGGTAAACCTGATGCTCAGATGTTCATCTTTGCATATGAACACAGTGTGGGAAAAGGGGGCTCAGACGAGAAGGATAAAATTCTGATGGTTGGTGATACACTAACAACCGACATTTTAGGTGGAAACAAATTTGGGTTGGATACCGTACTGGTTCTGAGTGGTAATACACTGCCCAATCAAGCTGAAATGCGGGTAAATACCTCCGGGATCATCCCGACTTATGTTTGTGATTCGGTGGCTATACAGTAATATACCCCCAAACCAGACGCTACTTTTACGTTTATATAAGGGGTAAATTTATCTATAAAGCCTTATTTGCTTTGGAAACCCCTGAAATCATACGAAAGATCATTCATGTAGACATGGATGCATTTTATGCTTCTGTGGAGCAGCATGATTATCCAGAATATCGTGGAAGACCAATAGCCGTAGGTGGAAATAAAGAACGCGGCGTAGTGGCAGCTGCAAGCTATGAAGCTCGAAAATTTGGTGTGAAATCAGCTATGCCTTCGGCTATCGCAGCAAGGCAGTGTCCCAACCTGATCTTCGTTAAGCCCCGGTTTGAGCGTTATCGGGAGGTTTCCAATGTTATTCGTTCTATCTTTTTAGAGTACACAGATCTGGTAGAACCACTCAGCCTGGATGAGGCATATCTTGATGTTACTGAAAACAGGATTGGGTTAAACTCTGCAACTTTGATTGCCAGAGAGATCAAAAGCAAAATAAAAGACCAGACCGGATTAACAGCTTCTGCAGGGATCTCGTACAATAAGTTTCTGGCTAAAACAGCATCGGATGTAAAGAAACCTGACGGACTCTTTGTAATCCTCCCACAGGAGGCGGACGAATACCTGAGAAAAATGCCGATCAGCCAGTTTCACG
Organism: Marinoscillum sp. HNIBRBA16962; assembly: GCF_057801515.1. NCBI lineage: Bacteria > Pseudomonadati > Bacteroidota > Cytophagia > Cytophagales > Reichenbachiellaceae > Marinoscillum > Marinoscillum sp. HNIBRBA16962. The sequence goes on from NZ_CM173603.1 coordinate 4,181,383, forward strand.
GAATTGGTAAAGCCACTGCTGAAAAAATGAGAAATGCGGGCATATTTACCGGCGCAGATTTAAGGAAAAAATCTCTGGAAGACCTGAGGCTTCGTTTTGGTAAGTCCGGCAGTTACTATTATGACATCTGTCGTGGGGTCGATACCAGGGCTGTGAAACCCAACCGGGAACGCAAGTCGATCAGTGCAGAAAACACCTTTGATCACAACATCATGAAGCTGGATGAAGTAAGGTCAGAACTTCATCGGATAGCAGAAACAACCTACAGGAGATATGCACAAAAAGAAAAGTCAGGTAAAACAATAACCATCAAAGTGAAATACGGAGACTTTAAGCAAATCACCAGAAGCCACTCTGAAGAAAAACCGATCACAACTTTGCCCGAACTCAAAAGCAACATAGATAACCTCATAGACCCTTCCCTTTTAAGAGACGAAGGTATCAGGCTACTGGGGGTAGGGATCTCTAATTTTCAAAAACCACCCTCCTTTCAGGAAATTCAGCTGACTTTAAAATTCTAACTTACCACATGGGCCTTTTGGTCTTTACCCGCAAGCATGCCCTTGTCTTCCATTGCTTTAAAGATCACATCTACAATTTCTTTATCACTTAAGGTATGTACATTGATCAACAGATCAAACAAAGTATGCTCATACTTCACCCCAGACAGATGTTCCATCCACCGTATCCTGTTTTCATCAAAATGGCTCACCAGCATTTCAGCTTCTTTCATGTCAAGTGACATACTCCTGCCTATATGCTGAGCCCGTACACTCAAAGGCGCCATCAGACGCACTCTTAATGCATTTTGCATCTCCTGGGTCAAAAGACCCCCTCCACGACCTATAATGATCACATGCCCTTTAGTTGCATAGGTCTTTATGACCTCTTTCACCTTATTCAGAATTACCCTGTCCGAAACGCTGTAGTGATGATCAAACGATTGAAAGATATTATTGACCGTATCAGAAGAATGCTGTAAGATCCGCTGATCTACCTCCGTAGGCTTAAGACCAAGCTCCCTCGCAGACTCATCAATTATTTCTTTGCTGATATACCTCCACCGCGGGTTACTTTGCCAGGATGGAAAATCATTTAACCGCTGGATCAGCAAACCGGCTATTCGATTCGCCTCACAACCATACTCCCGGGATAAAGTAACGACAGGCCCTTCGGATTGGCTACCCGCCCTTACTTTATCCCGTTCTTCAAAATATTTTTTAAGATCGATTTTCATAAGTACCTCCTTTTATGCTCCTATAAGTTAGAATACGTGTAAAACAGAAATTATGATTTAGATCATGCTGAATGACATTTTGAAATTAAAATACCGATCGGTATATTTGCAGTATGAGAAACCCGGAACTTACTAAAAACCTGATCATCACCAGGGCAATGTCCATCTTTAACACAAAGGGATATCGGGCCACATCACTTTCAGACATTACCAAAGCGACCGGGATTACCAAAGGCGCCATCTACGGAAATTTTGAGAACAAAGATGCCGTAGCAGTTGCCGCTTTTGATTATGCTGTAAACATGGTTCTGAAAGACTTAAAGGAAAGGATAAGGGAGCAGCCCTCAGCTCCTTTAAAGCTTAAAGCAATCATTAAGTATTATGAAAAATATATTAATAAACCACCGATAGAGGGTGGATGCCCAATAATAAATACGGCAGTAGAAGCTGATGACACCCACCCCCTGTTAAGAGAAAAGGTAATAAACACCATCGCTATGATTAAAAACTCCCTGCGAAAAATCGTGCAACGAGGAATAGACGAGGGACAGATCAGGGAGGGGGTAGACTCAGAACTGTATGCCACCATGCTATATGCCACCATAGAGGGAGCTATCCTGATGGCCAGAGTGGAAGGAACCAACGAATCTTACAGTGCCATAAAAAAAGGACTGGAAATGCAGATCGATGCAATAAGCTTATAATTTTTTTAATTATTAAAATACCAATTGGTATATTATGGAAAATAAAATCACTACAGCCAGAACTCAAAATCAACTAAATGGCAAGGCTAAAGGCCACCCTGCCAGGACCAACTGGAAAATAGAGTTGCTCAAAAAGGGTTTGCACACACTGCAGCACATATCTCCCCGAAAAACCTCGGAGATCATCTGGCATCAGTTTACCAAACCGGGGAAGTCCAGGTTTACGCCAGCCCAGCTATCACTGATTGAAAAAGCTGAAATCACAGAGTCCAGCTATTTAGGCCATAAGGTGATCCATTACAAATGGGGCTCGTCCGGCCCGAAAGTTTTACTGAGCCATGGGTGGCGCTCAAAAATTGCGGATTTCAGGCGGATGATCGAAGAATTTGTAGCCCAGGGATTTGTGGTGGAAGGAATCGACATGAAAGCTCATGGACAGTCGGAAGGCAGGCATACAGCTTTACCGGAATTTCGTGATATCCTCAAAAATCACTACGTAAAATCAGGCCCTTACCATACGGTAATAGGTTACTCACTGGGTGGTCTTACAGCTGGTCTGGTCCTGACGGAAATCACTCCGGCCATACACCCAAAAAATCTCATTTTGATCTCAGCTCCCCCTTATGTTCGTTACTTCTTCTATGATACCATAAAAGAATTTGGCTTTAAAGACGAGGTATACGAAGAGATGTGCGAGCTTGTAGAAAAATATTATAAGCAAAAGGTTGATTACTTTGACCTCCGTGACAAATCTGACCAACTGAAGAATGTTTCGATTCATCTGATATATGACGAAGACGATGAGACCGTACCTTTCCTGCGGGGCACGGAGCTTAAGGAGGCATTATCAAAAAGTGAATTCGTACAAACCAAAGGCCTGGGGCACAACAAGATCCTGAAAGCTCCGGAAATAATCGGGTATATCTCCAGGCTTATTTCCATTCAGCCAGATGTATCAGTGAAAAGACATTAGCGGATTTTTTTTGAGCATGACTTAAACTCCCTTGCTATATTTGAAAGTAAAAAGTATGAGTGCCTACCAAATCTTCTTACATACACATTCAGGTCTTAGGTGGTTAGTATTACTCCTATCCGTAATCGTTATCCTGAAATCATTGATAGGGCTTTTTAGTCGCCCTGCTTATCAGAAAATTGATAACATCCTGGCTGCTTCCTTTGTAGGCACTATGCACCTTCAGCTACTGATCGGACTCATTCTTTACATCTTTTTAAGCCCCTGGACTGATCAGGCATTCCAGGACTTTGGCGGGGCTATGAAAGATGCCACGCTACGGTTTTGGGCCGTAGAGCATATTCTGGTGATGATCCTTGCTGTGGTAGCTGCACAAATAGGACGAAGTATCTCGAAAAAAGCCCAAGATGCCAGCGTAAAGCATCGTTTCCAGGCAATCTTTTTCAGTGTGGCTCTGTTGCTTATGTTGTTCGGAATTCCCTGGGACAGATTCTAATCTACCAACTACAAAATAATTTTGCCGCTGCAAACTGCGGAAAGGTCCTGACTAAGGAAGTCACTGAAGAAAACTTTTAGTGCAGGGGAGATTATATGAACCTTAGAGAAGGAACTACTCTGGCTTTATAGTTACGATCACCCGCTTATACCTCGTTAATGGTGGCTCACCCCTATCCGTAACTTTTAATATAAAATGTGCCGTTTCTTCCTTTTTAACTTTTGGGGCGGTGTAATAGGCCTTATACACATTCTCGGCTCCATTTACATTTATCGTTTTTTCATAAGTGCCAGCCTCCCGATAATGAAACCATAGAAAACCGAAACTATCCCCATCAGGATCATAAGTATCAAAAGCATCCAAGGTGAAGCCCTGACCTGACTTTACGGTGATTCGTTCAGGATGTGACAATACCGGAACCGGAGCATGATTGGTATTATCAAAAGACTTTGTACACCAATCCATCCGTGCGGCAAAATCATTTTGAAAATCTTCTCTCCAGCGCCATAAAGTAACTTTATCATTTTTAAACGAAACGGTGTCTCGCTTTACGGTACGGCCATATTCGTCTGGAATGTATGGTGTATAATCGTCAATAGCATTGGTCCAAATGGCCCGCGTCTCAGGCTCGATGGTCACTATCGAATGTCCGTCTTTCAATTTTGAAAAATCCGGCTTGTAAAGTTCGTAGCGGCCACCCCAGCCACCCCAATCCGGATACTCAGTATTATTCAGTCCGTTTGGTACTAAAGACAAAAATGCAGGAGTATCACCTTCCATCCCCCACGCCACATCCGGATACACAGCTCCCAGGGGGCCATGACCTTGCTGGATATTTTGAGCTATCCAACTGTTGCTGATGGAAGTATTGTCTATTCCGCGTACGTAACTATTGATACCAGTCCAGGTGGCCTGACCATAGTCATCACCCGGACTGACAATGTAAAACAGGTCCGGAAAGTTATTCCTGATCCAGATACCACTATTATCCTGATCGGAAATGGTATAAACCCTAAGCTTTAAAATAAGTCGTTTTACTTCTTTCTCGCTCCTGGTCTTTTCTATTTTGTATAGTGCCTGTGCCAGGGTGTTTACACCTCCCCAGGTAGAGACCCACAACGGTCGATCATCATCTTTTTCCAGCTCACGAATGATCCAATCGGATCCTTCTGAGTCTTTTCCCTCACCTACACCTTTCATTCCATAGACTGGCAGTCCACTTTTGATCAATGGATACAAATCCTGTGCTTCCGGAAACTCCGAGTCATGCTTTGTCAGATTAGGTTGCACCTTTTCGTAGGCCTGAATCACCCGCTTAATGGAATTAGGATGAACCGAATTTTGAAGCCAGCAAGAAGTCGTAGCTACTAAGCCTTTGATCTCTATTTCATTGGAGTAGAGAAGCAAACGAACCAGCGACTGGGTATCATCGGGATCAGCTTCTATGTCTGTAAGGATTATGACTCTGTTTTTCTGAACAGACTGACCGGTCAAAGGAGCTGAGATTAACAAAAAAGCTGTGAGTAGTATTAGGTATTTCATCTTCAGTATTTCTTGGGCGTTTTCAAAAGTGGATTTTTGCGAATCTGCAATGACTTTCTTTACTCAAATATACTATTATGCTACTAACGCAATGGATTGTATCCCTGATACTCTGATCGATAATTATGCCTCTAAAAGTTTAAAATGGAAGGCAGATGTCTTGAAGAAGAACTGGTGTCTCTTTACATTTAATCTCGCATTTTTACATATTTCTCAAAATGACACCAACGTATCTATTAGGAAGAAACACATTCGGCGACCCGGCAAATAAGGGAAATGTATTAACTGAAAAGGAAGCTCTGGACCTGCTAAAGGATTGGGTAAAAAATGACAACCTGATCTTTCACATGAAGCAGGTCGGTTACCTGATGAAAAAGTGGGCTGAGGAAGTCGAGGGCCTAAGCTCTGAAGATCAACACAAATGGTACCTCGCCGGGCTACTACACGATGCTGACTGGGATCAGTGGCCGGATGAGCATTGTAAGCGCATCATTGAGGACCTCGAAAAGCGCAATATCGATCCGGAGATTATACGTGCCATCGCTTCTCACGGTCCCTCCTATTTTGGAGTTGAGCCGGAAACCAAGATGGACAAGATGCTCTACGCCTTTGATGAGCTCTCTGGCTTGGTCCATGCCTACTCACTCATGCGCCCCACCAATTACGAGGGCATGAATGTAAAAGGGGTAAAGAAACGACTCAAAGACAAGAACTTTGCGGCTCAGGTTTCCAGGGATGATGTTCGGGATGCTTCTGAAAGAGCTGGCTTACCGCTTGAAGAGGTCATTGCTTTCATAGTAAAGCACCAGGGAAATGTGAAATAATTTTCCTGCTTCAAAAACGATACAATAAAAAACCTACAAGACCCCTTTGGTGCTAGGTAAACTACTCATTTCCTCAGGATTCCTTTTCACAGCCATTTTGATTGCCTTTGCCCATGCTTTAAAGATCCCTTCGATCTTGTGATGCTCGTTTTCCCCTTCTGCTTTGATATTTAGGTTACATTTAGCTGTATCCGAGAAAGATTTGAAAAAGTGCATAAACATCTCAGTAGGCATCTCTCCAATTTTCTCTCGTTTGAAATCCGCTTCCCACACCAGCCAGGGTCGACCCCCAAAATCTATGGCCACCTGGGCAAGTACATCATCCATAGGTAACAAAAAGCCATACCGGTTAATGCCTTTTTTATTCCCAAGCACTTTTAAAAAGCACTCTCCTAATGCGAGCGCAGTATCTTCTATGGTGTGATGCTCATCAATGTGCAGATCGCCGTTTACCTGCACTTTCAGGTCGATGTTTCCGTGCTTACCCAGCTGATCCAGCATGTGATCAAAAAAACCCAGACCTGTGGTAATATTCGTTTTACCACTTCCGTCCAGGTTCAGCTCAATGGCAATATCCGTTTCTTTGGTTTTCCGAACCACACTGGCTTTTCTTGGATGGAGGATCAGGTACTCATAGATCTCTTTCCAGCTTTCTGTAGTAAAGACCGCATTTGTGGTTTTTTCAGAAGCTATGTGAATACCCTTACATCCCAGATTCTCAGCAAGCTGAATATCTGTCGCCCTGTCACCCAGCACATAACTATTGGCTATATCATACTCTCCATTCAGGTATCCTTTCAGCATGCCTATACCCGGTTTACGGTTCGGGTGATTATCCTCCGGAAAGTGCTCATCAATATGTACCTCATCAAACCTGATCCCCTCATTTTCCAGTACCCGCATAATAAGATTGTGAACAGGCCAGAAGGTATCTTCAGGGAAAGAGTCTGTTCCGAGACCATCCTGGTTGGTTACCATCACCAGCATATAATCAGACTCTGCCTGGATCTTGCGCAGGTAGTAAAGCACATCCGGCAGAAACTTCAGCTTATCAATGTTGTCAATCTGCTCATCCTCCGTCTCATAGTTGATAGTACCATCCCGGTCAATAAATAGTATAGGTCGCATATTTTCTATTCCTGATATAATCCGCAAATTAACCCGAAAAATTCATAGAATTTTCGCACTTGAACTCTAAGCGAACTAATTCTATAAATGTTATGTGTAAGTTTAATGTATAAAACATTGTGTGACCAATAAACATTTATGGCAACAAATTTAGATATCGATCAAGAGCTGCCAAATGAGGCTGTCAAACTTGGTAAGCATAAGACCAAGCAAGCTGCGGTAAATGAGGTGCTGAAGAAATATGTACAGTGCCACAAGCAACTGGAAATCGTAAAGCTTTTTGGTACTTTAGACTGGGACGAAGATTATGATTATAAAGCTGAAAGAAAGCGTAAAAGACTTGGAAATGATTTTGATTGATACCAATACTTATCAAAAACGCCTCCTTATAAAGTTCTTCTCCTACTGAAATGCTTTCAGCAACTCTAAGAGCCGATCATTTTCCTCCGGTTTTCCAATCGTAATCCGCAGACATCCTTCGCAGTGCAAATGACTGGTCCGGTCTCTGACGATCACCCTTTCCCTGATAAGGTATTCAAAAATTTCCCGGGCTCTGTCAAACTTTGCAAGCAGAAAATTGGCATTGCTGGGAACAATCTCTTTCACCATACTAAATTTATCCAGCTCCTCATATAGTCTCCCCCGCTCCGAAAGGATTGTTTTCACATGAGCCTCTTTTTTCTCCTGATTGTTTAAAGCCTCCAGGGCAAGTCGCTGATTTGCCTGGCTCAGGTTGTAAGGTGGCTTAATCCGGTCCAGCATTGAGATCACATACGGATCACCCATGGCTACTCCTACCCTGATACCCGCCATGCCCCATGCTTTACTCAGGGTCTGTAAAACGACAAGGTTCGGGTGTTTTTCCATAACCTCTACCCAGCTCCCTTCGGAAGAAAAATCAATGTAAGCCTCATCTACAACAACCATCCCCGGGAAAGACTTTACAATATCCATCATAGCTTCACGGTCCAGGAGGTTGCCGGAAGGGTTATTTGGCGAACACAGAAAAAGTAGCTTAGCATGCTCATCCCAGGAAACTTTGAGCGCTCCTAGATTGATGCTAAAATCTGACTTCAGGGGTACTTTCTTATTTTCTACATTGTTGATCGCAGCACTGACTTCATACATCCCATAGGTTGGGGGAAGTGTGATGATGTAGTCCTTTCCAGGTTCACAAAACAACCTTATTAATAGATCAATGGGCTCGTCACTGCCGTTACCGAAAAAGATCCGGTCCGTACTCACTCCTTTTAGTTCTGACCACCGTGCTTTAAGCGCTTTGTGATGAGGGTCCGGATACCGGTTATAGATACCTTCACTAGCAGACCCTAAGGGGTTCTCATTGGCATCCAGAAAAACCCCGATCTCACCCTCATATTCATCTCTTGCTGAAGAGTATGCTTTCACCTTCTTCAGGTAGGGTCTTATCAGTTTTTCCGGGTATACCATCTTCTCTAAGTTTTTGTAATCGTACTGTTACTGCATTTTTGTGAGCATCCAGGTGCTCAGCTTCGGCCATTCTTTCCACGGTAGGGCCAAGTAAGGTTAGTCCCTCAGCGCTCAGTCGCTGGTAAGTGATCTTTTTCACAAAGCTATCCAAAGACACTCCACTGTAAGAATTGGCCCACCCATTGGTAGGGAGTGTATGATTGGTACCACTTGCATAATCTCCTACAGATTCCGGAGAATAAGGCCCCACGAATACCGAACCTGCATTAACCACCTTTTCAGCCAGCTTTTCTGCTTTAGTAGTACTAATGATCAAATGCTCCGGTCCATATTCATTAATGATGGAAAGTGCCTGCTTCTTATCTTCTACAACTATAACCGCACTCTTTTTTAAAGCTTCTGAAGCAATTTTCTTCCTGCTGAGCCCCTCCAGTTGATCGACTACAGCTCTATTTACTTCCTCAGCCTTTTTTCTGCTCATAGAAACCAGCACCACCTGGCTATCCACGCCATGCTCCGCCTGGGAGAGCAGATCAGCTGCGGCAAATCCCGCATCCGAGTGCTTGTCTACCACTACCAACACCTCAGACGGTCCTGCCGGCATATCTATGGCCACGTCCTGTTTAGCTACCATCTGTTTAGCTACAGTTACATACTGATTGCCCGGCCCAAATATCTTATCCACTTTAGGAACAGTCTCCGTACCATAGGCCATTGCTGCTATGGCCTGGGCTCCACCTAGCTTGAGAATGCGATTAACGCCTACAAGCTTTGCGGTGTAAAGTACCACAGGATTGATCGCCCCCAGCCGATTGGTCGGGCTCGAAATAATGATCTCTTCACAACCAGCAATCTTTGCCGGTATGGCCAACATCAATACCGTAGAAAATAAGGGTGCGGACCCTCCCGGGATATACAACCCAACTTTTTGGATGGGTACGGATCGTCTGCTGCAGATTACACCCGGCATCACTTCCATCACCAGGTCATCCTGCACCTGAGCCTGGTGAAATTTCCTGACATTCTCATAGGCAATTTGAATCGCCTCCTTCAGTGTATCAGGAACATGCTTGTCAGCTTCAGCTAGCTCTTTTTCAGTAACCCAAAGGTCATTGAGCTCCACATGATCATACTCCAGAGCAAACTTTTTTAATGCTTTATCGCCTCCCCGCTGTACTTTGCTGAGGATGGGCTTCACCACCTTTTCGATTTTCGAAAAATCGTAAGAAGGCCGCTGCAGGATCTCAACCAGCTCTTCCTTTCCGGGATTTTCGTAAATAGGAATCATTTGATCATCTTTTCAATAGGCACTACCAGTATTCCTTCGGCTCCAGCAGCTCTGAGTTTTTCTATAACTTCCCAGAAGTCGTCTTCGTTGATCACAGAATGGATACTGCTCCACCCCTTGTCAGCCAGCGGCAAAACCGTAGGGCTTCGCATGCCTGGCAATAGTTCTATGATCTTATCCAGTGAATCATTTGGAGCATTGAGCAAAACGTATTTATTGTTTTTGCCTTCCAAAACGGAATTCATTCGAAACACCAGCTGGTCCAGTAAACCACGCTGCTCTTCATCCAGGTTTTTACCGGCAACCAGTACCGCTTCGGACTTCATTACCGTCTCCACCTCTTTGAGTCCGTTGCTAAGCAGGGTGCTTCCTGAACTCACAATATCACAGATACCTTCGGCCAGACCTATTCCCGGAGCGATTTCCACTGAGCCGCTTATCTCATGAACCTCCGCTTCGATGCCCTTCTTAGCTAAATAGGCTTTTAGAATATTCGGGTATGAGGTGGCTATATTTTTACCGTTAAAGAACTGAATTCCTGAATAATCAACTTCCCGTGGTACAGCTAATGAAAGCCTGCATCTGGAAAAACCGAGGTATTTGACAATTTCTACATCTTTGTTATACTCCTCCTGGACATTGAGGCCCACTACTCCCAGGTCCGCTACCCCATCTTCCACATACCCGGGAATATCATCATCTCTAAGAAACAAAAATTCAACAGGAAAATTGCTGGAATGCGCTTTAAGCTTCTTTGCACCATTGTTAAACTTAATTCCACACTCCTTAAATAGCTTCAAAGAGTCCTCGCTCAAGCGACCTGATTTCTGTACGGCTACTTTTAGTTTTGACATAAAAAATTAAATGAAAAGTAAAGAAGATTGTTTGATGAATTATGTGATGGCAAAAAGCCATAATGACAGATATGATTCCCTTACCGGGAATGATGGGAATGATGATGTATCGTAATCACGTAATTCATTGGGGCAAATGTAAAGCTGATTTTTTTATAAAATCAAATGAAACGAAGATGAATTTTCTTTTTCCAAAACTTACTGACAAACGGAAAAAGGGAAATTCATTTGAAAGGGAGCATAATCCAGCTTTTCGGAAAAAAAACCCTCCCGAAACTATCGGGAGGGCTTAATGTTTTTATCAGTTATCGAGACCAAAAGTCCAGACCGGGACTTTGGCGTGATTGACCACATCCTCTGCAATACTGCCTGAAAGGAAGTGACTTACTCCCCGCCTCTGCTTGGTACCTAAAGCAATCATATCAGCTTCCATATCCTCGGCATATGCCACGATACCATCCTCTTCATTGGAATGGTTATAAGTCTCATAAGGTGCATCCTTAAGTCCGTACTTTTGTTTAAACTCTTCCATCTGCCTCTTATCGTGACGAGTAGTCGTAAAGCTTGCAGGTGTATTGATCTTTACCAGGCTTAGTTTTGCTCCAAACAGGTCTCGTAGCTTTTTTACATGATTAACGAACGCATCGGGGACCTCATGGAAATCCGATGCAAGGACGATACTCTTGATGCTATCTACATCTGTTTCGCCACCTATTGTGATAACAGGACACTTGGAGTACCTCACCATTCGTTCGGCATTTGAGCCTACGAGAAACTCCTCTGCACCGGACGCTCCTGAGGTGCCCATCACGACGAGTTCTACCCCTTGCGTTTTTATCTCTTCAGAAATTTCTTTGAAAGGGTGCCCCAATACGATTTTATAATCAAGCTTTATATTCTTATACCGATCGTCCGCCATCAACGATTCCATCTTTTCTTTTGCAGTATCAATGAGCTTTTTGATATAAAGACTTTGCATGGGATCATAGTCTACGATCCCCATGGTTTTTATAGTATCTGGTGTAGGTTGTTCTATGACGTTTATCAATGTAACCGAGCAACCTGAAGATTTCCTGGAAAGATCAGCTGCAAAGTTGAGCGCATGAAGCGCTATACCTGAAAAATCGTACGGAACGAGTATTTTCTTCATGACTAAAGTGATTTTGTTGTTTGAGACTAAGTTAATCCCAGTTTCAGCAATAGAAAATTTTTCTTTTTAAAAATTTAGTTTTTCGTTAATTGAATAGCCGAGAATGTCTAAAGGTGTTGGGCAAGTAAAAATTGGCATGACATAAGTTTTTCTCTATTTTGCGCGGATGAATAAAGATGATATCCTCTGGAAGGCAATATTGGAAGATATTTTCGATGATTTCCTGCGTTTTTTCTACCCTAATGCCGACAAGCTGTTTGATTTTAACCGGGGATTTGAGTACCTCGATAAAGAACTGGAACAACTTTTCCCACCTGAACAGGATCAATACACCCCTCGATATGTGGATAAATTGGTCAAGGTATTCACAAAGAAAGGTGGCGAAGAGTGGATCCTGGTACATATAGAAGTGCAGGGGTATACAGACATGCATTTTGCCAGAAGAATGTATCGCTATTATTCGCGCATACTGGACAAGTACGACAAGCCTGTGGCGGCCTTTGCCATTTTTACTGATTCAGATAAGCATTTTCACCCCTCAAAGTTTGAGCAGGAGTGCCTGGGCACAAAGGCCAGCTATGAATTCAACACCTGCAAGGTTTTGGAACAACCAGATGTCAGTCTTATGGCAAGCGACAATCCCTTCGCTATGGTGATCCTGACTGTAAAAATATCTTTGAAGGGAAAACAAATGGATGAAATACAGCTCTATGAACTGAAAATAGACCTTGCTAGACGTCTGTTGGGTAAAAAGATATCAAAAGGCAAGATCAGGGCGTTGATGAACTTTCTGCGGTATTACATTCGTTTTGAACATAAGGAAATAGAGCGTAACTTTGAAAAGGAAGTAGAGCTGCTCACACAAAAGAAAACAACCATGGGAATAGAGGAATTTCTATTAGACAGAGCAAAAAAGGAAGGCGCCCTTGAAGAAAGAAAAAAAAGAGAAAAAGCCATTAAAAAAAGGAACCTGGAGATAGCCAAAACCCTCCTTAAAAGAGGTATGTCAATCCAGGAGGTCACCGAAATTACTACCTTGTCTTCAAAAGAAGTTACCCAACTCGCCAGGAAGTAACTTCCAGCACTCTAAAATCCATCAAATCGAGATTGCTTTCACTCAAATACCTCTTTAGTATAACTTAATTCTGCTTTCTTCTCCCACAGGGCTCCCTCTGGGAGCGATTTATTTCTTAACTGACATGGATCTGACCGATACCAAAAAGCAATACAAAAAACAGGGTGGCCAGGGCTAATTGTTTCAGATATGGATCCAGCTGCTCTGAAGTTTTTCGGGACTTTACAGCCCAGGCATTAGACACAAAAAGGGGTAAGGTGAGCAGAAAAATGTATTCAAAAAATGCGCCCTGCACCATGAAAACATAAGCAACCATGGTTCCCATCCCGGTCGCCAACAAAAACCAATGGTAGAGTATCGCATTTGACCGCCCCATGCGAACCGGGAGACTGTATTTGCCTGACTGCCTGTCTGATTCTATGTCTCTGATGTTATTGACATTCAATACACCAACAGCAAAAGCACCACAGGAATAAGCTGGAAGCAAAATGATGTAATTGAGGTGCTCGGTGTGCAAATAGTAACTGCCTCCTACCCCGACAATGCCAAAAAAGATCATTACAAAAAGGTCACCAAAACCTGCATACCCGTACGGTTTTTTCCCGACAGTATACTTAATAGCCGCTCCAATAGCGCCAACTCCCAAAACCAGAAAGATTACAGATGTAAGCCACTGGTCACCAAAGGCCAGAAAAATAAGAATAATCCCGCTCAGAAAAGACAAAAAGGAAAACACAAACAAGCCCCGCTTCATCGCTGACCTGGAAATGAGCCCGGCAGATACCGTTCTCTCCGGGCCCGTTCGCTGAGCGCCATCTACTCCTGATGTGGCATCACCATAATCGTTGGCCAGGTTGGAAAGTATCTGAAGAAACAGGGTGGTGAGTAAGCTTAACGTCAGGATCCAGCCATCCAGTTCATGCTCCCTTGCAGCCAAAAAAGCACCCATCAAAATACAGGAGAATGCCAGGGGTAAGGTCCTTAATCTAAATGCTTGAATCCAGGTTTTTGTCTTACTCATCACACAAAATTACATTCGATCAGGCACCTGAATACCTAAAAGCTCCATACTTCCTTTAATAGTTCTTGCAACCGCCGCAGAAAGAGCAACACGCATTTTTATGATTTCAGGATCATCTTCATTAAAAATAGGTACTTCCTGGTAAAATCCATTGTATGCCTTGGCCAGATCATATACATACTGAGCCACCATAGCAGGTGAATATTCCAAAGCAGCTGTCTCGACCACTTTTGGCAGTTCGGTAAGCCTGTGCACTACCTCGAGCTCCTTCGGATGAAGCCTGGTTACCTTCTGATCATCAAAGTCCGTTGCGATATCCAGTGCCTTCGCCCTCCTTAGGATGGCTGAAATTCTGGCATGGGTATATTGAATGAACGGACCGGTATTCCCCTGAAATTCGATGGACTCCTGGGGATTGAAAAGCATCCGTTTTTTCGGATCTACTTTTAACAGAAAATATTTCAATGCACCTAGACCCAGCACACGGTAAAGCTCCTGAGCTTCCTCGTTGGTCAGGGATTCAATCTTTCCAAGCTCTTCGGTCTGTCTCGCTGCAGTCTCAAACATTTCCTGCATCAGGTCATCTGCATCCACTACGGTACCTTCCCTGGACTTCATTTTACCGGAAGGCAGATCTACCATGCCATAAGAAAGATGATATAAACCATCAGCATAGTCCCTTCCGAGCTTATCCATGATGGAAAAGAGTACCTTAAAATGATAATCCTGTTCATTACCTACCACGTATACCGACTTATCAAAAGGAAAATCATTGTGCTTCAGCTCACAGGTACCAATGTCCTGAGTGATATAGACCGAAGTACCATCTCCTCGCAGTACCAGCTTCTCATCAAGCTTCTCACTGGTCAGGTCAACCCATACGGAGTTATCCTCTTTCCTGTAAAAAACCCCTTTATCGATACCCTCTTTGATGACGTCCTTTCCCAGAAGGTAGGTTTCAGACTCATAATAGACCTTGTCAAAGGAAATGCCCATGGTCTCGTACGACATATCAAATCCATCAAAGACCCAACCGTTCATCTTTTTCCAAAGGGCTACAATTTCCGGATCGCCTTCTTCCCATTTCCTGAGCATTGCCTGGGCCTCCAGGATCAGGGGCGCCTGTTTTTTCGCTTCTTCAGGGTCCATACCCTGGTGGATCAAACCTTCGATCTCTTTTTTATACTCCTGATCAAACCTTACATAGTAGTTGCCGATGAGCTTATCCCCTTTCAACCCGGAACTTTCGGGAGTTTCTCCATTACCAAATTTCTGATACGCCAGCATGGATTTACAGATATGAATCCCCCGGTCATTAACGAGGTTTACCTTCATTACTTCATATCCGTAGGCCGTCAGGATACGGGATACAGAATCCCCCAGGAAGTTATTTCGGAGGTGTCCAAGATGGAGTGGCTTATTGGTATTAGGAGAGCTAAACTCTACCATCACTTTTTTACCATTTGGTGGAAAAACACCAAAATGTTCGTCATGCCCCAGACTGCCAAGTGCACTAATCCAGACCTGATCAGCTATCACGAGGTTGAGAAACCCTTTTACCACGTTGAAATCACTGATCAACTCAGTATTTTCTTTCAAATACGCCCCGATAAGCTGCCCGGACTCTTCCGGGCTTTTCCTGGTTTGCTTTAAAAAGGGGAAGACAACGAGCGTGTGCGTTCCCTCAAAATCCTTGCGTGTAGGCTGCAGGGAAAAAGATCCCCCATCCACCTCAGCATCAAAAAGTGACTTAAAAGCTTTAACTAAGTGCTCTTTTAACTGCTCTTCTATGGCTATCATGCTTGTTTTTTCTTCGGTAAGAATACCTCTGCCATCATACAGCGGGCGCTACCCCCGCCCAGGCATTCAATGGTGTCCAGCGGACTGTAAAGCAACTTACCGTGTTTTTCTAATTGACTTATTTGTGTTTGATTTAATGACTTAAAGGCAGACTCAGACATCACAACGAAACGCTCGCCTACACCATTTCTTACCTGGAGCATATTGCCTGCAAACCGCTCCTTCTGCTCTTCGGTGATAAAAATTACCTCTTTACCTGTATTTTCAAAAGATCTGATCAGCTGCTTTTTTTCTATCTCGTCATCAATACTGTCCCCGCAAACCAGGGCAAACTGCTCACCAAGACACATCATTACATTGGTGTGATAAATCGGCATTCGCTGATCGTTTACGGTTTGAAATGCACTGAATGTAATCATTGTATATCCGGTGTTTTTTGCAAAGTCTTCCAAAACATCAGGGTGGGTTCGTTCGGAAATTGCAGCATACCCGATTTTATTTTTCCGGTCCAGGATCAGACTACCTGTCCCCTCCAGAAATTTACCTCCCGCCTCCCAGTCCGTAAACCCTGAAATACTTGAAATGAAAAATTCTTCTCCAAGCTGTTGGATCAGATCATCTCTCCGCTCAAGCCTTCTGTTTTCTGCATACATCGGATACAGGATTACATTGCCGGACTCATGAAATGACACCCAGTTATTGGGAAAAATGGAATCGGGTGTTTCCGGATCTTTTGTGTCTTCAAAAACGACTACATGAACACCGGCATTCCTTAGTTTCTGTACGAAAGCATCAAACTCCCGAAGAGCTTTTTCCTGAATTTGCTCCGGAGATAGCCCCTCTATTGTCTTTTGGTAGTAATTATTGACAGCAGTCTGTTCATTGCGATGAAAAGCTACCGGACGGATCATCATTAATGTATCTGTAATCTGCTCACTCATATTTCCTCCTCAGTGGTAAGGTAGAACACCTCAATAATCCTTCCTGTTTAGCTATCTCAGCGTATGGAACTTCCTCAACGGTGAAGCCCTGCTCCCTCAACCAATTATTAAGTCTTGTGAATGTTTTCTCCGAAACCACAACATCCGGGGCAATAGAAAACACATTGCTGAACATCTGATACATCTCTTCTTTATCTATGTGAAACAGATTTTCCTGGCCAAAAAGATCCACCAAAAACTGATAGTCTTTCGGGTCACGAAATCCTTCCCTGTGGATGATCCCTTTGTCCCTGCCTACAGGCTGAAAGCAACAGTCCAGGTGCAAAGCATTTTCCTTAGCATTCGTATTTGACTTAGCCAGATCAAACTCTTTTACCTGCTTATTCGGGAAGAAAGATTTCAAAAAAGCTACTCCCTCAAGGTTGGTCCTGGCAGTGATATGCCCCGGGTAGTCCGGTCCTTTATACGTACCCACAAAGAGATAATCTTCCCAAAGCATCACATCACCTCCTTCTATATGTACCTCTTTGGGTGGAGTGATTACTTTCTCCGGGTTCATTTGTGTTACGATGTACTCAATAGCCTTCAGTTCTGGCTCCCTGTCAGGCAGTATGTTCGATTTAATAAAAAAATCCTCCACAACAAACGCTATATCCCTGGAAAATATCTGATTACAGTTCTGGATATTTTCCGGTCGATACACTTTCACATTATACTTCTCGAAGACCTTATTTAACGCTTCCATTTCAGGAATCATATCTTCTTCTTTTGGGTAGGTGCCTGCTTTAATATGTTCCAGAGACTTGGGATCATAAGCATCCTCTTCTCGGGGCTTGCCACCGGAATTTTCCGCAATACCTAACACCACAGCCTCCAATGGAGCTGTTTCGTCGTTTATTTGAATCTTAATCATGGGGTATTGATGTAAAAAACAGCCACAAAAGTAAGTGATCAAAAACTTATTTGGTTCAGATCAATTATTAATATTATGATGAATGCGAATTCATTTTTTTTTCTGATTATTGCGTCGTTTTATTGCTTTGGAAAATTAGCCCTCAAATGAAAAGTTACGCTGACTTAATAGAACAAACCTTTTACTTTCCTACCAAAGAGTTTAATGTAAAGGATAACCTGCTATGGTTTCACGATGTAAGCCTGATGGAGATTATCGAAAAGTATGGTACGCCGCTCAAGCTCACCTATTTACCCAAGATCAGTGAGAACATACAGTATGCTAAAAAGATCTTTAATGATGCCATAGCAAAAAACAACTATGAGGGTTCGTACACATACTGCTACTGCACCAAGTCCTCTCACTTCCAGTTTGTCATGGAAGAGGCCCTGAAAAATGACATCCATATAGAAACAAGCTCCGCTTACGACATTCCCATCATCAGGAGCTTAAATAAGAGCGGGCTATTTGATAAAAACAGGCTTGTTGTATGTAATGGTTTTAAGAGGCCTCTCTATGTCGAAAATATCGCTAACCTGATCAACGATGGGTTCAGGAACTGTATTCCGGTGCTAGATAACCTTAATGAGCTTCAGTACTATAAAGAGCACATCAAAGGGAAGTATAATGTAGGCATTCGGATTGCAGCGGATGAGGAACCCAACTTCGCTTTTTATACATCAAGATTGGGGATCAGGTATCATGACATTTTGCCTCACTTTAAAGAGCAGATAGAAGGAACCAATGCCCGGCTCAAGATGCTTCACTTCTTCATCAATACAGGCATAAAAGATACGGCCTACTACTGGAGCGAGCTTAGCAGGTTCGTTTACAAGTATTGTGAGCTCAAAAAAGTTTGCCCGGATCTCGATACTATTGATATTGGCGGTGGTTTCCCCATTAAAAACTCACTCGGTTTTGAATATGATTATGCCTATATGGCTGAGCAGATCATAGCAAATATCAAATGGATCTGTCAAAAAAATCACGTGGAGGTTCCTAACATAATCACTGAATTTGGTTCTTACACAGTAGGTGAAAGTGGCGCTACCCTGTACTCCGTACTTGACCAAAAGCTTCAGAATGATAAGGAGCTCTGGTATATGATGGATGGTTCTTTCATTACGCATATGCCGGATGTCTGGGGACTAAACGAAAAGTTCATTTTGCTTCCGGTAAATAACTGGGACCACCTGCATCACCGGGTGAACATAGGCGGGTTAACCTGTGATAGCCAGGACTACTATGCTTCAGAAGCACACATTGGTGAGGTGTTTCTACCAACTATAGAAGATGACGGCACGCTGTATTTTGGCTTCTTTCATACCGGGGCATACCAGGAATCACTCGGAGGGTACGGTGGAATCCAGCACTGCCTTATTCCTGCTCCAAAGCACGTGATCATCCGGAAAAACAGTGACGGGAAAATCACCTCAGAATTATTTGCTCCGGAGCAGGAAAGCGAAGCGATGATGAAGATTTTGGGTTATTCCAAATGATATATGTCGCGTTAATATTTGTTATTTCCCTTTGAGATTAAGCAGTCATCAATTATTTTCCATATTCCTTTTAAGTTAAGCTGTGTCTAAAAATCTAGTAATCATACCTACGTACAACGAAAGTGAAAACGTTCGAGATATCATCAGAGCAGTCCTGGGGCTTCCTATTGCTTTTGAAGTGCTGATTATTGATGATGGATCACCGGACGGCACAGCAGACCTGGTGAAGGAATTGCAAAACGAATATACTGACCGCCTACACCTGGTAGAACGCGAAGGAAAACTGGGACTTGGCACTGCCTATATATGTGGCTTTAAGTATGCATTGGAAAAGGGATATGACTACATCTATGAGATGGATGCAGATTTTTCTCATAATCCGGAAGACCTCATCGCTCTTTATAAGGCATGCTCAGAAGAAGGATACCACATGGCTATCGGCTCCAGGTACATCAAAGGCGTTAACGTAGTAAACTGGCCAATCGGGCGTGTACTCATGTCCTATTTTGCCAGCATCTATGTGCGTCTAATCACCGGATTACCATTCAAAGACACCACAGCCGGTTTTAAGTGTTACAGTAAAGAAGTCCTCAAAACCATAAACCTTGAGAAGATCAACTTCGTGGGCTATGCTTTCCAGATAGAAATGAAATACACAGCATGGAAGCACGGTTTTAAGATCATAGAAGTTCCGATCATTTTTACAGATCGTACACGAGGTACTTCTAAAATGTCAAAAGGGATCTTCAAAGAAGCAATAGTTGGGGTACTGGAAATGAAAATCCGAAGCCTTTTCAGAAAGTACAAGCCCTTTCATACAGCCTGAGCCAGGTACGGCAAAGTGTAAGAAAATAGAGAATTTATATCACGATCCGGAAGTTCAGTGTAAATAAATTGCGGTTGACAAAAAATCCACATTCAGTCAGTTTCTAATCAAACCGTATAGCCTTAATCGGATTGATCCTGGAAATTACCGATAGTGGGATGAATAGCGTTATCCCGGTAATCAGACAAACAAACAGGTTCAGCAAAACAACCATCCTAAAATCAAACATGATGGGCACATGGTCCATGTAATAGTTTGCTGCATCCAGTGGGATTATTTTGAAATGATCCTGAATCAGACAGAAAGCAAGTCCTATGAAATTTCCCCAAAGCATCCCTCTTACTATCAAACCAAGCCCGTTGAATAAAAATATTCTCCTCATTAAAGAATTAGCCGCTCCCAGGGACTTAAAGGTACCTATCATGTTTGTTCGCTCCATGATGAGGATAAGCAGGATAGAGACCATGTTGAACGCTGCTACAAAGAGGATCAGGGTGAAAAAGATCACCACATTTCGGTTAAGCAACCTTAACCAATCAAATATCTGCATGTATTTATCGCTCACCTTATCTACGTAAAGCTCTGAATCGGTCTGCTCAAAGATATCCGTTTCCGCCCGATTCATGTCTTCAGGGTCCTTCAGGAAGACCTCCAAACCACCAGCCTGAAACTTGTCCCATCCATTGATCCTTCTGACCAGATTAATGTCTCCCATGATCACTTTCTCATCAAAATCCTCCAGACCGGTTTCATAGATCCCGGTAATCTTAAGCTGACGATACCGGGGTGGGTTTTGCAGGAAGAAAACCATCACCTCATCACCCACGTCAAGCCTGAGATAATTAGCAATTTTGGAGCTTATAGCCACCTCAGTGCCGTATCCCTCCCCGGGGAATTGAGGAAACGAGCCATTGACCATATGTTTGCCAAAACTTGTGGTATCAAACCGGTCATCAAGCCCTTTGAGAATAATTCCCTGCACCTCTTCCTCTGTTTTCAATAGCCCGGCTTTATAAGCATACTTTTGAACATAGTCAACGCCCCTCATATCCAGAATAGAATTGACCAAAGAATCATCCACACGGATCATCGACTCCTCAAAAGATGTGGATAAGGTGTACTTACTGATAATCAGGTGCCCGCTAAAGCTGTAGATCTTTTCTTTTATTGTATTTTCAAATCCTTTGAGAATCATAAAGGAACAAATGAGCGTAGCTAGCGCCATAGCGATGCTAACCACTGCAATGCGGTTAATCACTGTAGTGAAAGAGCCGACCTCATTTTTTGAGATTCTTTTTGCTATGAAATACGGAAGATTCAAGATGATTACTTTTGATGTGCAATAATACAGGATATCTATGGTCAAGCACTTTTTACTCGTGATCTTTTTAGTAGTAGCAGTCAGTTGTACTTCTCAAAAAAGCTCTTATGAGAAAATTCTGACCGGTGCAGAACAACTTGAGATCTACCTTCCTGACCTCCAAAATAAGGAAATTGGTCTTTTTGTAAACCACACCTCACTCGTAAAGGAAACTCATCTGACGGATACATTATTATCATTAGGAATCAGTATCAAAAGGGTTTTTAGTCCTGAGCATGGTTTCCTGGGAAATAAGCCCGATGGAGAAAAAATAGACGGTGAAACGTCCATGCATTTTGAATTGGTTTCACTTTATGGGACTAACAAAAGACCCACAGATCAGCAGGTAGAGGACCTGGATCTTTTGGTGATCGATATCCAGGACGTGGGCGTACGGTTTTATACTTATGCGAGTACTATGACTTACTTGATGGAAGCTTGTGCCCGCAATGATGTACCTGTCATGATCCTGGATCGCCCTAACCCAAACGGTAGCTATGTGGACGGACCGGTTTTAGACGAAAGGTTCGAGTCGTTCATAGGGTTACACCCTATCCCACTGGTTCATGGACTCACACTGGGTGAGCTGGCACAGATGATCAATGGTGAAGGTTGGCTAAATGATGGAGTAACATGTAGCCTGGATGTTGTCCCTTTAAAGAACTGGACACATAAAATGCCCTACACACTTCCTGTACCACCCTCACCTAACCTTCCTAACGACCTTGCAGTAGCACTTTATCCGTCCCTGGCACTTTTTGAAGGAACTGCCGTATCAGTCGGCAGGGGGACTGATTACCCCTTTCAGGTTATTGGTCATCCCGAATATAAACCCGGAAGCTATGTCTTCACACCTCAACCAAACGAAGGTTCAAAATATCCTCCTTTGGAGGGAGAACAATGCTTTGGACTGAGTTTTCAAAACCAGGAGCCCCGGTATCGATTAACGTTAGAGTACCTGATCAATTTTTATAATGCGCTAAATGAAAGTACCGAAAAACCGTTTTTCAATGATTACTTTACCAGGCTCGCCGGAACAGAGGAGTTACAAAAGCAAATAGAGGCGGGCTGGAGTGAAGATAGAATTAAAGAAAGCTGGAAAAAGGACCTGGAACAGTTTATAGCGAAGCGTAATAAATACCTGCTTTACCCTTAAAAAATAAGGCCATTTCTACTGAAATGGCCTTGAAATAGATACTAAAAAATGTTTTAAAACTTTCTGATAAGTGTCCATGAGAAAAGATGATTAGGTTTGCTCCATGGATCAACAACCACTTAAAATCATCTTTATGGGGACCCCTGAGTTTGCAGTTGCCAGTCTGAGCAAACTCATCGATGAGAACTTTAACATTGTGGCAGTCATAACTGCGCCAGATAAGCCCAAAGGAAGAGGCAAAAAAGTAGCTACATCACCTGTTAAGGACTATGCCTTAAGTAAAGGATTGCCAATACTCCAACCAACCAACCTTAAGGATCCGAAATTTCAGGAAGAGCTGAAAAGTTATCAGGCAGATCTGCAGATTGTGGTCGCATTCAGAATGCTTCCCGAGAGTGTCTGGAGCATGCCTCCGCTTGGTTCATTTAATCTACATGCATCGTTACTGCCGGATTATCGGGGAGCAGCTCCGATAAACTGGGCAATCATCAATGGAGAAAAGGAAACAGGAGTGACCACCTTCAAACTAAAGCACGAGATTGATACCGGTAATATTTTATTCCAGGAAAAGGAACCCATCCATTATGAAGATAATGCAGGAACCTTATATGAGCGACTCATGATAAAAGGAGCAAACCTTGTAGTGAAGACCGTTGGCGCCATACAACACAATAATTACCAGCTCAATCCGCAACCTCCCATTTCCGTACCAAAACATGCTCCGAAGATTTTCAGGGAAGATTGTGAAATCAACTGGAACAAACCTGCGGAAGAAGTTAGAAACTTTATTCGTGGGCTCAGCCCCTACCCCGCTGCATGGACAACACTTGACAACCAAACATTTAAAATTTATGGAGCTGAGAAATGTAACAGAAGCCACACATCCGCTCCTGGTACATTTAAGTCGGACGGCAAAACCTACGTAGATGTAACAACTCAGGATGGAGCTCTGTCACTTACAGAAGTGCAGCTACAGGGGAAAAAGCGAATGACCACTGAGGAATTTCTCAGAGGCTATCACTGGACCGCTTAGCACTGAAATACTGAATAGGCCAGGATAACGGACCGATCAAAAGCGAGAGTATAACCCATTCATGAGGATCATGGTCATGCTTTTCAGCCATGAGAATATTTCCCAAAATGGATATAAAACAAAGGACCAGGGCTGCGGTTACCATAGTTTTTAGTTTCTTTGACTTTACGAAACCCCTCAACCAAAAGTTATACCTATGACCATATCCATGATTGCTGCAATGGGTAAAAACAGAGTGATCGGAAAGGATAATGATATACCCTGGCACCTTCCGGATGACTTTCAGTATTTTAAAAATACGACCAGGGGTCATCATGTACTTATGGGCAGAAAGAATTTTGAGTCCTTACCAGACCGCTTCCGCCCCCTCCCTGACCGACCTAATGTCATCATCACTCGCCAAAAAAAATATGACGCAGGTGGTCCTGCTATAGTGCATAGTCTGGAAGATGCTATCGACTGTGCCAGAAATAACGGTGAAAAGGAAGCTTTTATCATTGGAGGAGGAGAAATTTACAAACTGGGTTTGGCTTACGCAGAAAAGATCTACCTCACTGAAATAGACGCTGATTTTCAGGGAGATACTTTTTTCCCGGAATTTGACCGCTCAAAGTGGAAAGAAACTTCCAGATCCAATCATCCTGCAGATGAAAAGCATAAATTTGCTTTTGATTTTGTAATTTATGAGAAAAAATAAACTATGGACGCTCATAAAAGACTTCTAGCAATCCTGCACATCGTGTATGGTTCTTTTCAGATTTTAATTTTTTTATTGATAAATCTTCTACTCAGCACCATCTTGCCTTTCATTGAAGCTGAGCTGGAGAGCGGGAATAATGAGGACCTGGCAATTGTAAAAATGGTTTTCTACTTCATAAGATCATTTTTCGTAATCCTGATCGTTGTTTTCCCGATTCCTTCCATTGTCGGAGGAATTGCTCAGCTGAACGGTAAAAAATGGGGGCTTCCTCTCCTGTTAATTTCCGGGTGCCTTGGTCTGCTCAACATTCCGATTGGTACAGCATTGGGTATTTACTCTATCTGGGTATACCTTGAAAATCAAAAAGAGAATAAAACTGAATGACACAGATAAGCGGAAAGGTAGTATTAGTAACAGGTGCCAGCTCAGGAATAGGCGAAGCACTCACCTATGAATTATCAAAAAAAGGCGCCAGACTCATCATCTCTGCAAGACGAAAGTCTGAGCTCGACAGGGTGAAATCAAACTGTAAAAACAGTGAAGAAGTTAAAACGCTAACAATGGACCTGTCAGACAGCTTCAGTATTTCTCAGAAAGCCAAAGAGGCAGAGGCTTTTTTCGGTCATGTAGACATACTTGTAAATTGTGGAGGGATAAGCCAACGAGACAAGGTCATTCACACAAAAATGGACGTGGATAGAAAAATAATGGAAGTCAACTACTTTGGCTCCATTGCCCTGACAAAGGCTCTCCTTCCGAAAATGATAGAGAGAAAATCCGGACATCAGGTAATCATTACTTCGGCTGTTGGCATTGTCAGCACCCCATTCAGGTCTTCTTACGCTGCCTCAAAACATGCATTGCATGGGTTTTATGATGCACTCAGGGCTGAGCACTTTCAGGATAACCTTAAGGTAAGCATTATCCTGCCAGGATACGTCAGGACCAAGATCAGTTACAATGCTTTGATGGGCGATGGTAGCAAACAGAACAAAATGGATAATGCCCAGGACAAAGGACTTTCTCCTGAAGAATGTGCCGTTAAGATCATCAGAGCGATAGAGACAGACAAAGAGGAAGTGTATATAGGAGGTTTTAGAGAAGTTGCCGGTATTTATATTAAGCGGTTCTTTCCGGGCTTGTTTTCCAGAATTATCCGTAAGGCAGCGGTAACATAAAATGAAGCTTCTGAGAGGTTGTGCGGTTTGGCTGGCTCTTTTAGTCCCTTTCTTATCATTGGCTCAGGAAAATGATCATATTTTATCCGGTGCTTTTTATATCAAACTGAAAGACAGAGCCGAAATTCCAGCTTCTAACACCCGCTCTCAAAAAACCCAACTTGATATATATCAGGCTAAATGGATTAAAGAATTTTATCCTTTAAAAAAAAGCAGCAGCTCCTCCCGAACTACAGCTCATTCAGTGCTAAACGGATTATTTAAAGTCTATGTAAACCCATCCCTGAAAATTGACAGTCTGATCCATATAGTAAGATCTTTTGATAATGTACTTTATGCTGAACCAATTTACCGCGAGCGGCTCCTGTACATACCCAACGATCCGGCTATTTCCGTTGGCAACCAGCCATACCTGGATCAGATAAAAGCTTTTGACGCCTGGAACCTCTCCCGGAGTAGCTCTGAAACAGTCATTGGAATCATTGATACAGGATTAGATTTTAACCACGAAGATATCCAAAATAAGATCTACATAAATGAAAATGAAATTCCGGGAAATGGAATGGATGATGATGGGAATGGATACATAGACGACTATCAGGGATATGACTTTGCCGATAATGATACCATTCCTCAAAATGACGGAGACATTCACGGCAACAGAGTAGGCGGAATTGCCGGAGCTGAAACCAATAATGGTATCGGAATAGCCGGGGTGGGTTTCAATGCTTTGATCAGCCCCCTGAAAATTTTCACCAGTGAATCAAACACATCCTTCGGAGCCTACGAAGCAATACTTTACGCGGCTGACAACGGATATGATATTGTAAATCTTTCGTGGGGGTCAACCGAAAGTTTTAATCAAGCCAATCAAGACATCATCAATTATGCGGTTTTGGAAAAGGATGTTGTAATAGTCGCTGCTGCCGGGAATTCTTCAGCAGATGAGAAGTTCTACCCGGCCAGTTATGAAAATGTACTTTCAGTAGGCGCAAGCAATCTCTCTAATGATGCTAAAGCCCCTTTCTCCACTTATAATTACAGCATCGATCTGATAGCTCCGGGAAACGCCATATACAGCACGTCCTCTACCAATAATTACAGCTCGGATATTGGAACATCCTATGCTGCCCCACTGGTATCCGGAACAGCAGCGCTTTTAAAAACCCATTACCCGGTCCTCTCTGCACTGCAACTGATGGAAATCATCAGAGTGACTACAGATCCCATTTATGACATTCCTGAAAATGAGTCCTTTACGGATAAACTTGGAAGTGGACGGCTGAATGCGTATAAAGCCCTCTCTGCGGATCAACTCAAATCCATAAGGGTCTCAACGTTTGAATTCTCCTCCTCAGTAGGCCCTTATCTGTTCTATGGTGACACGATCCACCTTCAGTTTTCAATTACTAACTTTCTGAATCCGATAGAAAATGGCACTATCCTCATATCCTCTCCATCCGAATACATTGACGTTATTGATGATGAAATCTCACTTGGGGAGCTGGATAGTCTTGAAATGGCCGGGCCCTTTGAAGTAAAGCTCTATTTAAGAGAAAACACACCTCCGGATACCTTATTACCAGTCAAACTAGACTACCTGGATGAGGGCTACGGGGATTTTCAATACCTGGAGCTAAGGACTACCCCGGATCATCTTACTTTTAGCAATAATAATGTTTCATTAGGACTGTCTGGCGATGGCAACCTGGGGAATTTCTTTGGTTCAGGAAAAAGCGGTGCGGAACTGACCTGGTCACAACAATCCATTGCATCACAAATCGGCTTTTTTGTTGGCGATTCCACACATTACGTGGCTGATAATTTAAGCTCATCTACTGCTCTGAATGATTTTAGCACACAAAAAAACATCAAACTCAAAAACACCCTGCCATCAGATCATTTCGCAGCAAGCACTTTTGCAGACACCTCAAAATTTCTGATCGATCAACGAATAATTACTAATGAAAATGAGAATTTTCTGATATTAGAATACCGGATCACAAATAATTCTTCAGATACCATCAAAAAGGCCTCAAGCGGCTTGTATTTTGACTGGAGCATAGATGATTTTACTCAAAATAAAGCAGCCGTTGATCCTGATTTGGAAATGCTCCTGGCATACAATGAAGCTTCATCCATCTATGTGGGACTAAGACCTTACTTCAATTTCCCAAAGTCTTTTCAATCGCTGGATATGGACGATCTTAACGGTAATATCCACGACTTTCAAAATATATCTGACTCCATCCTCTATCAGCTTTCTGATCAGGCAGAAACGTACGATTCTGCAGGTAGTACGGGGCCGGGAAATGATATAGCATCATTGGCGGCACATCGAGACCTGCATATACCTCCATTCGGGAGCAAACGGCTTGCCTTCATGCTGGCTGTTTCCTCTGAACGGACGCTTTTAAGTACGGAATTGAATAAAGCAGATTCGCTGTATCAGGCCATATTAAACAACCCTGAGCTACAGGAAACATTTATCAGTTGTGAAGGAGCTGCTTTGGCTTTAGATCCTGCTGAAGGGAAGAATTACCTGTTTTACACCGATCCGCTGGGGCAAAATCTGCTCACCGAAAATGACACGCTTTTTACAGGCCCAATTCACTCAGATACAAGCTTCTTCCTGATTAACACTGATAGCAGCTATACCAGTGAGGTTAAGAGACTGGACATCAGATTAGTCGATAAGGTGGCAGATTTTACCTTTAGTCCGGATACACTTTTCCTGGATGATCCATCCATTAATCCTGTGTCATTTGAAGACCTGAGCTTTAGGCCTGTTAGCTGGCAATGGGACTTTGCCAACGGCGTAAGTTCTATCACCCAAAACCCTACGGTCAATTATTCATCCACGGGTACCTACGAAATAAGCCTTGAAGTAGAAAATGACCTGGGTTGTACGGGCTCTGCAACCAAAAACCTGCTGGTAGCAGAAAGACCCCCAAAACCGGAATTCAGCTTAAACCCCTTCTGTCCCGGAGAAGAAGTCCAACTCACTTCAACCAATGCTGATAGTATTGCCATTTACGCTAATAATTCAGAAACACAACCATTATTAACAGGAACAACAGTTACCCTGGGGTCATTTAAAAAGGATTCCTGTGTATATGTTTCCAATATTACCGGCCCCTTTGAAAGCCTTCCGGAAAAAATCTGCATAGATATCAGTGAGGTTGAAGCTGCATTTGAATACATCCCGGATACCACAACCTCCACGATCAATGTCCTGTTAATGAATACATCCGTAGGTTCTTCCTCGCTCTCATGGTATGTCAACAGCAACCTCGTAAGCAATGAAAACCAATATTCCTTTGAGGCAATTGAAACCTCGTATCAGATCGGTTTAGCTATTACCAACTCTTTAGGCTGTGAGGATTCCCTGGCCCGGACTATTCGCTTCAGTACTACTCCGGAACCGATCATCGAACCTTTGATAATCTGCCGAAATGAAGAGGTCATTATTGAACCTGAAAATGGATCGTTCTTTGGTTTTTATGCGGACCCGGACTTAGACAGCCTTATCCACAAAGGCACGACACTGAGCCTGGGAATGGTGACAGACTCTCTTTCACTTTACGTAGCAGGACTTGACAGTATTTTACCATCATCTCCTGTCCAGTTAGAAATAAGTCCTGAAAACATTCCTTTAAAGATTTTGGCCGAACCGGATACATTGATATTGAGCGAACAAAAAACAGCACAATTCTTAGCCGATTTTGAAAACCCTAAACAACTAACATGGTACTATAATAATACCGTAGAAACTGTCCCCTCACCAGTCTTCTTCTTTGAAGCAGCAGGAGTTTATAGTTTGGTTGCTGAAGCAGAATCCCAAAGGGGATGTCGCTACTATGACACCCTGAGTTACCAGGTCTTTAAAGAACCTATCACTACACAAGTACTGGCTATTTCTGAAGAAAAAGCCTTTGGGGTATTCCCAAACCCAGTAAAAAGCAGCCTTCTCATCCAAACTCCCATAATCCGTCAAATTACTGGCATAAAGCTCCTGGACCTTCAGGGTAGGGTATTATTAAAACTTCCCGTTCCTAATGACAAGAAGGAATTATTATTTGATCTTTCAGGTATAACACCGGGTATTTATATGCTCTCTATTGAAACTAAAAAAAGAGTAACTCACATTAAAATACTCAAAGAATGATGGTTTTTTTGGACCTAACAAGATCAATAATCTCAATAAATACCCCAGTGACTTACAAAAAAGACCATTTCACCGAATAGGTATATTACTTATGAAATATAATGGTAAGATTTGCAATTATGATTAATTCACGATTTTTTTGGACTTTGGCGCTAATTGCAGGTGTTCTCAACCATGCATTTGCTCAGACTTCCGTCCAAAATGGCGATTGGCAGACCGGATCAACGTGGAACTCAGGAGCCGGGATACGTGTCACTAACGTCGGAGATGATAATCAGGACATTACGGTAAGTACTGGCGATACGGTACAAGTTGGCGCTTATGGCAACTATGTAGGACTTACCTTTTCCGGTAACAAGGAAGCTTACACACTTTCAATTAACTCCACTTCAGTTTTGATTATTTACGGGGATGTTGAGTTTGCTAATAAGTCCATGAACTTAAATATCGATGGAACAGTCGTGATTTTCGGCAACCTTACCCTCAATAATAAAATTGATGTTTCCTCCAGCGGTACGCTGGTAGTAACAGGAACATTAAGTAAGGCTGGATCCAGCAACCAGGGCAGCTATACCGGCACAGGTAAAGTGTATGCAGGAGCTTACGATTCAGGAGCAGATGATTTTATTCCCGGCACCACAGAAAACGGAGGTGATCAGCAGCAGACTATAACAAATCTTGGTGATGACGGAGAGGATGACCTGGTTGATTTTGTAGATAGCAGTGGAGAACAACCTTTGCCTGTCACCTTACAGAATTTTTCATTCCATGTCGGAAAGCAGAGCATTACTCTTAACTGGACAACTGCCAGCGAAGAAAATTTTGACCATTTTGAGATCCAAAGAGCAGATGATCGCGGGCAATTTGAAACACTGGACATAGTATCGGGTAACGGAACAATAAAAACCGCAATTAATTATACATGGACTGATGAGCATCCTCTGCCTGGCACCAATTACTACAGGTTGGTAGCGAATGATTTTGATGGTTTCAGAGAAACCTTTAAAGCATTATTTACCAGCTTCCGATATGAAGATCGGGCCCTATCCGT
Organism: Marinoscillum sp. HNIBRBA16962; assembly: GCF_057801515.1. Lineage (NCBI taxonomy): Bacteria > Pseudomonadati > Bacteroidota > Cytophagia > Cytophagales > Reichenbachiellaceae > Marinoscillum > Marinoscillum sp. HNIBRBA16962. Next base: position 4,211,788 of record NZ_CM173603.1, read on the forward strand.
GTTTCCAAACCCCGCATCACCAAACGAAAAAATTTCCATCCGCGGGGACTTTCACAAACAGGTGAATATAGTCATCTACAACCTTGATGGAAGACTGGAGCAGAGCTTTACAGAATCAAACAACTTTTTTACCCTTCCCAATGATCTCAAAAAGGGTGTTTACATTGTGGAGCTATCCAGCAATGGGATCACTAAGCGCAACAGGCTCATAATTCGCTAAACCTTTCCATTGTAAAACTTCAGTTATCTTCGCTTCATAAACCCACAATGTTGAAGCGAATGTTAATTTGGATTTCAGGAGCAATTTTGCTCTTTATTTTAGTAACCTTATTCATTGGCTGGTCTATAAGTCAACCTGGATATACAGGCAAGCAATCCGAACATTTCAATGGAACCACCTTTATCAACACAGGCAAGGTAAAAGCTAAAGGATTTGGCTCAGTACTCCAGTGGATGATAAAGCGTGATCAGGGTCCCTGGAGTAAAAACTATGAAACTTATGTTGGACCCAAACCTCAGGAATCTTCACATGAGCTTCGTATCACATTTGTAAATCACAGCACCTTTCTCATCCAGTGGAATGAGCTCAACATTTTAACCGATCCCATATGGAGTGAGCGCTGTAGTCCTTTCTCATTTGCTGGCCCCAGAAGGATGCGCCCCCCCGGACTAAAACTTGAAGAACTCCCTCCTATAGACATGGTATTGCTCAGCCATAACCATTATGACCATCTGGATATCACTACCGTAAAAAAACTGGAAGCAGACCACCAGCCATTATTCATAACACCATTAGGCGTAAGCGCATACCTGAAACAAGAAGGGGTAAGAAACACCACGGAAATGGACTGGTGGGACGAATCAGATGCAGGGCTGAAGATCAGATCCGTGCCGGCACAGCACTTCAGTGGTCGGGGGATGTTTGACAGAGATCAAACACTCTGGTGTGGTTATGTGATTGAGAACGAAGGCAAAAAGGTATACTTCGCAGGAGATACGGGTTACGGGGATTTATTTAAGGAAATAGGAAAAAAAGCAGGCCCTATGGACCTCTCCCTTATTCCGATAGGTGCTTACCTGCCTAAATGGTTTATGTCCCCCATCCACATTTCACCGGAAGAAGCAGTAAAGGTGCATCTGGATGTAAAATCCAGCCAAAGTATTGCCATGCATTTTGGCACTTTTCCCCTGGCTGATGAAGCGCAGGGGAAAGCTGAGGAAGATCTCATTCTCGCACTTGACTCTATGAATGTTAGCCAGCGGAACTTTATCATACCGGAAGAAGGCAAGGCGATGGAATTCAACGACTTTTAGGAATCAATCTTCCCAAAACCCAAACAACCAGTTACCAGGAGCCCGCTCATCATCACTGCGATAAAACTGTCTGACTGCTTCAAGGAGCTCATCATAACTGATGATCTCGTTACTGTTGGTATCCAGTTTGATGAATGATTTTGCAGAATACTTCACATCAATCCTGTAGGCCACAAACAACTCGATGTACTCCTCCAGGGACAAATACCCGTCATTATCAGTATCAAATAGGCGAATGATTTCCCTCGTGACTGCATTTACGTGCTTTTCATAAAGTTCATCACTACCATTTACGATGTTCTTATCAGCAAAATCCAACCATTCCTTCAATGTTGGCTTTTTCCCTTCTGCTATAAAATTCTCAAAACTATGCCAGATATGCTCACTCTTCTTCACCAGGTCAGCATAATCATCTGAGCCGTCAGTCATTCCAAGATTCATAGCGAAATTGATCCCAATATTGGTGAAATCCTGCTTTTCAAGGATACCGTTTTTATCAAAGTCCAGGATATTAAAGTAGTGTGTTAGTTTTTTTTCTTGCAGTGGAGTTAACATGTGCTGGTTATTTTAAAAGTTGATTTAATCTTGTTCTTTAAAAACTTTCTTCAGTAATTCAGTAGTTCTGGCAACGGGATCTTTCCTGATTTTCTCTTCCTGATCTGCAATCAAAGTAAAGAGACCTGAGAGTGCCCTTTGTGTTGCATAATCATCCAAATCAGGATTGACCTTATCTACAAACGGAATTTTATTGTAAGTATTTACAATGTCTCCGTAGTACCTGGTGGCGTTTGTCTGATCCAGGGCCTCTTTTATCACCGGTTGAAACTTCACCTGAAGCTGCGAGTACGTTTTTTCTCTAAGATACTGAGTGGCGGCATCATCATTGCCTTTAAGAATTCCCCATGCATCCTCCACTGTCATCGATTTGATAGCATTCACAAAAATAGGCTTAGCCTCCTTTGCAGCTTCTTCCGCACCCCTGTTGAGGGTTTTAACAAATTTGTCTACCTGTTCACCTAAACCAAGATCTCGCAGCTTGTCCTCAACGCGCTGCACATCCGGTGGAAAAGGAATTTTAATTTTAGGGTTTCCAAAATAACCATTTACGGCAGAAGCCTGACTGGCTCCTTCCGAGATACCTTTGACCAGGGCTTCTTTCAAACCAGATACTACCTCATCTGTGGTTAGCTCATCCGTTTCCATGTAATCTCCCAGAGTCTGCTGGATCTGCTGCACCGTGCAGCCGGTCAGTAGTAGTGTTAGTATCAGATAAATTGAAACAAGCCTCATCATAAAAAGATTATCGTTTTGAATCTCTAAAAGTAATGTAATTAAGGGATAATTTTAAAGTTTATAAAAGAGACCCAATTTATGCCCGTTTTTGCAGAAATAATTTCCATAGGTGATGAAATTCTTTATGGTCAGACACTTGACACCAATTCACATTGGATAAGCGCTCGATTGGATGAAATAGGTATAAAAGTCAGAAGAAAAATTACGATCGGCGATGACCGAAACGAGATCCTGACAAGCCTAAAAGAATCAGAAGACAGGGCAGACATCATCCTCATCACGGGGGGGCTGGGCCCCACAAAAGACGACCTGACCAAGCCCCTCCTGGTCGAATACTTTGATACTCACCTGGTTCCTGACAAAGAGGTAGAAGCTCATATCGAATCTCTGTTTGCTAAAAGCGGACGTCCGGTAACTGAGCTTAACCGCAGGCAAGCTGAGATACCGGCTAACTGCACCCGTATTACCAACAAAATGGGAACCGCTCCCGGCATGTGGTTTAACAGAGAGAATAAAATCTTTGTTTCCATGCCCGGTGTGCCCTATGAGATGAAAACCATGATGACGGATTATATCCTTCCCAGGCTTAAGAAAAAATTCATGGGAGGAGTCATTTATCATAAGATCATTAAAACCATCGGAATAGCCGAATCCACGTTAGCCGAAAAAATCAGCGATTGGGAAAATAATTTACCCAGCCATATAAAACTGGCTTACCTTCCCAGCGCCGGACAGGTAAAACTTAGATTGACCGCACTGGGAAACGATAAATCCCAGTTGGAAAGGGAGGTAAAAAACCTTATTGACCAGGTTATACCACTCATATCTAAATATGTATACGGCTATGATGCTGATGAAATAGAAAAAGTGATTGGTGATATGCTGATGGAAAAGAAAAAAACCATTGCTTTTGCAGAAAGCTGTACCGGCGGATACCTGTCTCATCTTATCACCAGTATTCCAGGCAGTTCCAGGTATTTCAAAGGAAGTATTGTTTCTTACGATTACGATGTAAAAACCCACTCCCTGGAAGTGGATGCAGATATTATGAAAAAACAAGGAGCTGTAAGTGAGGAGGTAGTGGTGCAAATGGCAAAAAACGTAAGAAAGAAACTCAACGCAGACATAGGCATCTCCATCAGTGGAATCGCAGGGCCGGGAGGCGGAATGGAAGGCAAACCTGTAGGGACAGTATGGATCGCCTACTCAGACGAGCACAAAACCATTGCCAAAAAATTCACCTTCACCAAAGACAGAAGCCTCAATATCCACTTCAGTGCCTTAAGCGCATTAAATATGTTTAGATTAAACTTCAACAGCAACTAGCGAAATTATTTAACTTTGCACAACCCAAAAATGAATAAAAAACAAAATATTCTATGGCTTTAGTAGAAATGGTAATGCCCAAAATGGGAGAAAGTGTCATGGAGGGCACTGTACTCTCATGGTTAAAGAAAGTAGGTGATGCGGTAGAGGAAGATGAATCGATCCTCGAAGTAGCAACAGACAAGGTAGACACAGACATTCCCTCCACTCATGCCGGCGTTTTAAAAGAAATTTTAGCAGAAGAAGGTGATGTAATTGAAGTTGGAAAACCCATTGCCATCATCGAAACAGATGGAGAAGATTCAGAAAGCACCCCAAAACCTGAGTCAGAACCTGAAGAATCAGTGAAAGAAGCTGAAACAATTATGGACACAGCAATGGCTACTGCATCTGCTACCGTAGAGATCCCTGCAAAAGCCGGAGATCGTTTCTACTCACCCCTGGTTAGAAATATCGCCAGGGAAGAGAATGTATCCCTGCAAGAACTGGAAAAAATAAACGGAACAGGTAAAGATGGCAGAGTCACTAAAAATGATATTCTGGCCTATCTCGAAAAACGGTCACCTGGGCAACCGATACCTTCTACCAGCCAAAACGGTCATCACAAACCTTCACAACCAACTCCCCAACCTGTACCTGTGAGTGTAAGAGGTGAGGACGAGATCATCGAAATGGACCGCATGCGTAAGATGATAGCTGAGCGTATGCTTTCCTCAAAACAGATAGCGCCGCACGTCACTTCTTTCGTGGAAGCAGATGTCACTGATATGGTTCAGTGGCGTGGCAAAATGAAAAAAGTCTTCCAGGAAAGAGACGGTCAGACTCTGACTTTTACCCCAATCATCATAGAGGCTGTGGTAAAGGCTATCCGCGATTACCCGATGATAAACATCCAGGTGGATGGCGATAAGATCATTAAGAAAAAGAATATCAATATCGGAATAGCTGTAGCGCTGCCCTCCGGCAACCTGATCGTCCCGGTTATTCACAATGCAGACCAGATGAATCTGGTAGGACTTACCCAAAAGGTAAATGACCTGGCAAAACGGGCAAGAGACAACAAACTCAAACCCGATGAGCTGCAGGGAGGTACATACACTGTGTCTAATGTTGGCTCTTTTGGTAATGTGATGGGCACTCCCATCATCATGCAACCACAGGTAGGAATACTTGCGCTGGGCGCCATTCAGAAAAAACCGGCTGTAATCGAAACACCGCAGGGAGACTTTATAGGCATTCGTCACAAAATGTTCCTGTCACACAGCTATGATCATAGAGTAGTCGATGGGGCGCTTGGCGGGATGTTTGTCAGACGGGTAGCAGATTACCTGGAGGGGTTTGATAAAAACAGAACTTCGTGAAATTTTTTAGTTCCTCCTGTCAGGACCTTAAAAAAGGCAGCTTCCGGGCTGCCTTATCTAACCCCACAAGATCAGGCTTTTAGTCGGACCGATTCTAAACTGAGGTCAGGCTCTAGCCGGACAGTCTCTGAAGGAAGGAACTCCCGATCCGACTAAAGTCTGATCTAACCACAAGGTCAGGCTTTAGCCGAACCGGTTCGGGTTATAAGCCTCAAATGCTAACAACTCATAATATCTTACTCCTTAAACTAATCACTCATCCCGTAGCGTATCCACCGGATTAGCAGAAGCAGCCTTCAGAATGGTGATGCTCGTGGTGAAGATACCAACCCCAAAGATTATCAATGCAGACAAGGCAACTGGTATTAAAGTCATGGGCATATGATAAGCATAGATAAAATCAAGCAGCCAGGAAGTTCCAAGATACCCACCGATAGCTCCCAGGAATCCGGCAGCTACAAGGATAATTACAAACTCTCTGTTCAGCAGCATCACAATATTGGGAACACTGGCTCCCAGGGCTTTACGAATACCTATTTCTTTAGTCCGCTTAGCAATATTCAGAGAGGCCAGTGAAAATATTCCTGAAGCTGAAAGCAGGCCACCCAGGATCGTAAGAAACAGGAAGATCTTTTTTAGATTTTGATTTACCTGTCTCATGTTGCTCAATAGAATATCTTCCTGATATCTACTTACATAAGGATCACTTGGAAACAATTTCTTCCAGATCTCTTCGATCTTGTCATTAGTTGCTTTAAGATTGTCTGCATCAGTGCGAACGACAATATCCCGCCATCGGTCCGGAAACGTGGGAACGAACACGATCGGTTCCGGATCTTTGGACCGATACAGGTTTTCAACAAAATCATCGATGACCCCAACAATCGCTCTTTTTTCCCGACGTACCTCTACTTGCTGTCCGATTGGATCCCCATTTATGCCAAGTGCTTTTATAAATTGTTTAGTCACCACGATAGCGTTTTTGTAATCCTGAGCAGATTCATAATTGATAGGACGCCCGTTGAGGAACTTGAATTGTAAAGTTTCGAAGTAGTTTTCTCCGAATTCCAGGTGAACCACCTCGTATTCCATATTATCATATGTTACCGGGTTTCTGTAAGTACTGAACCCTATATGATGTTCAGTAGAACCCACTTCTTTGACGTTCGGTAAGGCTTTTATGGCTGGCTCCATTCTTCTATACTGTTGCTCATTTTTGATATTAATGGTCATGAGTTCGTCTTTATCATACCCGAAATCAATCGCTTCCTGATACCTGGTATTTTGAATAAAAATGATACCGGCTGTTAGTACGATCACAGATATGGAAAACTGAATGGAAATAAGTGTATGGGTAAGGCCATTGGTTCCTTTGATTTTGATATTCCCTTTGAGTAAGTTGACAGTGTGGAATTTAGTACTAAAGAATGCCGGGTAAAGACCTGCAATAATAGCTGCAACAAATACCATGATCAACAACGAAAGGACCAGATTCACACCTCCCAGATCTTTCATACCATAAGGTAGTCCCCACATGGCAGTGAACTCAGGGATAATGAGTCTGGAGATAAGGTAACCTACCGCCAGTGAAAGCAGAATAACCATCATCGTTTCCACCAAAAATTGAATAATGATCTGCCTTCTCCCAGCACCTGCCGCTCTTCTGATCCCGATCTCTTTTAGCCGGCTGGAAGTCAGAGCGATGGAAGTGTTGGTGAGGTTAAAACAGGCAATGAGCAGGATCATTAACGCCAAAACCACAAATATGAGTAAAGCATCGAGATTGATTGGTTGGCTGAGGTAGGTCCAGGTAAGTTGCTGATTATCGACTTTGGATTTAAATGGTTCCAGAGAATACTTTTCAACCACCTGTTCCTTGTAGGCCTCATTACGTAATGGAATAAACTTGTCAAAGAGATTTGATATGCTGACTGCCTGGCGTGTATCTTCCAACTCATAAAAAATAGCTGGCAAATTCCAATCCTCCCAGGATTTCATATCCATGGCACGCATCTCTTCAAAGTGCTCAAAACGGATCAGGATAGGGAGTCTTATAGAGCTGTTGACCGGGATTTTTTTAATAACACCACCTACTACAAAGTTTTTCCTTACATCTCGAGGAAATCCAATGGATAAGACCTTTCCGATTGGGTCTTCGTCTCCAAAGTACTTGCGTGCAACTTCCTCTTCAAGAAATACGCTTTGAATATCTTCAAAGGCAGCATGGCTTCCCGCAATTAATGGAAAGTCAAACATTTTAAACAGTGCACTGTCAGCAAATACCACACCTTCACTGAAGGTTTTATTAATGCCTTTCGTTTCGTCTATATAGCTGACACTTTCCTGATAAACTGCACTGCCAGCGTATCTCACATACCGCCTGATCCCGGCAAAATCCTGGGTAGCCATGGGACCGATCAGCAGTGGAGCACTGATGGCTATTCTTCGGTCAGATCCATTTAATAATACGTGTGAATGGACCCGATAAATGTTTTGAATCTTATCGCTTCTATGGAAGTTGTCAAATTCAATGTTAAAAGCCACAAGGATATAGGCCGTGATACAACACGCTAATGCAATCCCAAGACCGAACGTATTGATGATCACATAACTTCTGTTTTTGAGCAGCCTTCTATAGGCAACTCTCAGGTAGTTTCTAAGCATGGCAGAAGCGGTTTAAGTAGTTTAAAATCAAAGATTACATCATGAGCGTTATTTTATTGACGATCAATTATATAAACGAGAAATGACATATGAAGAGCACACGTTTTTGCCTTTTTATGTAATGGAATTGTAAAAAGATGTTTTCGGTTTGGCGTAAACTGCAAAACCCAGGAATATCATTAATATTCCCTCTCCAGGCACCCACGTTGAACTCATCCAGTGGCTCACTATATCCTGACATGGCGCTATAATTCTCATACTAACAAAACCGTCATAAATAAAATGGATTATCGAAAGTGGTTCTTTCCTCCATAATCAAATAGATTTCATAAAAATCAAGGCAGTTTTTTTGAAAAATGAGATTTTAGTATCTGGATTACATTTTGCTTTTTAGAAAAATTTATTTGTACTTTTATTTTTTCAGTTACTTCATAAGTCATGAAACCTGAAGAAATAAAACAACTTTTAGATCGCATTGGGCAGAAAGACGAAGGAGCCTTCAATCGTCTCTTCAATTACTATTACCCCAAGCTGATCCAGGTTTCATTGGTATTTGTTCCAAGTTTGATAGCTGCCCAGGAAGTAGTATCCGACGTGTTTTATAACCTTCTTAAGAAACCGAAACGCCTTAAGAAAATAAGAGACTTTGACAACTACGTTTTCCTCTGTGTCAGAAACCAATCCAGAACATACCTTAGAAAAAATAAAGGCAGGAGTTTCTTTGATGCGATTAACCTGAAAGAAGATTATCTTCTGACTGAGTTTAAAAACCCTGAAAGTGAACTTATATCAAATGAGCTTATACAGCTCATAGAAAAATCCATTCAAAGTCTGCCCCCAAAACGTAAAGCCATCTTTCTCCTGGTAAAAGATACCGGAAAGAAGTACCGTGAAGTAGCCAAAATCCTCGATATCTCTGTGAAAACAGTCGAACTCCAAATGTCTCTTGCTTTGAGATTTCTGAGAGAGAAAGTCAGAGAGTACAGAGAATCAAAAGATGTAAAGCACCCCGCCAAATCCTCTTTTGAATAAAACTTTATTTTTTTTCATTTCCTGATATAGGGTAAAAAGCCCGGCACGCGTCTTTACAGCTACAAACTCTAAAACTGTAGCTCTGTTGAAAAAAGATATCGACAAAATAATCGCAGATTACCTCAGAGGTGACATCTCAGAAAAAGACAAAATACGCCTTGACAAATGGCTCAACGATGACCCTGAGCACATTGATCACCTGAATGCGCTGAAAGAGATCTGGGAGGCGCCACTTGACCATGCAAGCATAGCTAACCAGGAAAGCGAACGCCAAAAGCTGTGGAACAGACTTAACAATCCGGAGGAAACCAAAACAAAACAGCCTAAGACAATCAGCTTAGGGGTATTTATGAAATATGCAGCCGCCGTATCAGTTCTTCTTACGGTTGGCTATCTGCTCTATTTCAACCAGTCATCTGATGAGAATGCCCCTCCGCAGGAAATTGTGCGGGTCAACCCTATGGGGCAGAAGTCGAAAATTCAGCTCCCGGATGGCTCCAGAGTATGGCTCAACGCTGACAGCAAGCTTACTTATACCACTGACTACAATAAAACAACAAGGAGCCTCTTTCTGGAAGGGGAAGCATTTTTTGAGGTAACCAAAAACCCGGAAGTACCATTCGAAGTGCACACAAACGACCTCATTGTCACGGCATTAGGCACATCCTTTAACGTCAATGCTTTCAGGAAAAAGACTAAAGAAAAAGTGGCTCTAAGAACAGGAAAGGTAAAAGTAGAAACCCAACCTGTCTCAGATAATGACAAATCTGTGAGTTTCCTGAGCCCAGGAGAACAGGCAAACTTTGATAATGAATCCGGTACAATAGAAGTATCAAAAATTGAGGTTGGAGACCCTTACGGGTGGAAAGATGGTCGGCTTACTTTTCATCGGGCTACCCTGCAGGAGGTGATCGAAGTTTTGGAGCGGTGGTACAATGTGGAAATTGAAGTCAGGGAAAATACCAAAAAGAAAGAGTGGGAATATACAGCCACTTTTGAAAATGAGGTGCTTGAAAATGTGCTTGAAAGCTTAAAATTCTCAGAAAAGATAACCTATCAAATGACCGGGTCAAAAATCAAAATCAAACTATAATCTGAATAAAGACAGTATGAAGAAAACCCATAATCAAAACCAATTTTAACACGAATGACTATGAAGAAAAGAAGTACAAATTCATTGAAAATGAAATTACGCTCGGTTACTTACGGGCTGTTGCTTCAGCTCTTTTGCGTGGGGTTTGCCCAGGCAGCGAGTTCTGAAAACCAGGTAACCCAAAGTGTAAGAGACGTAACCATCAGTCTGGAGCTACAGGACGCTTCAGTCAAAGAATGTTTCTCAGAAATCGAAAGACAAACCAAGTACCGGTTTTCTTATGATCACGAACTGATAGATAATAACGTCAGGATCACATTCAAATCAAGAAAAAGACCAATTTCTGACCTGTTGATGGAGATTTCAAAAGAAGCAAGGCTAAAATTCAAGCAGATCAACAACAGCATCAATGTGCAGCGACTGGAAGATCCGGCCAAGGAAAATCAGATTGAGATCATCATTCAGGGCACCAAAGTATCCGGACAGGTAACCTCCACAGAAGATAGCGAAGGGTTGCCGGGTGTAAGTATCATCATCAAAGGGACCAGCCAGGGTACCATCACCGATGTGGACGGAAACTATACCATTGAGGTTCCCGGCCCTGAAACCGTCCTGGTTTTCAGCTATCTCGGGTATCTTAAAGAAGAGGTAACAGTAGGAAACCGCTCTGAGATCGATATGACACTTAAAGCCGACGTTACTGCATTGGAAGAAGTGGTAGTGGTCGGTTATGGCACTCAGAAGAAAAGGGACCTGACAGGAGCAATCACCGGAGTAGACGCACAGGTTATTAATGAGCGTGGTGTTACCAACCCTATTCAGTCACTTCAGGGTAGTCTGGCGGGAGTCCAGGTAACCAACTCTACCGGACGAGTCGGTGATGAATTTAACATTACCATCAGGGGTAACAACACTTTTAACTCAGATGCTCAAAAACCCCTCTTTGTCGTTGATGGAGTCATTACAGATAATATCGATTTTTTAAATCCACAGGATATCGCCAAAATAGACATCCTGAAGGATGCTTCCTCATCTGCCATATATGGTTCCAGGGGTTCCAATGGTGTAGTACTTATCCAAACCAAAGGTGGGGCCAACGTACCCGGGGGAACCTCCGTATCCTTTGAGTCATTTTACGGCTTCAAAAATGTAGCACGTTTGCCAAAAATGATGAGCCCGGAGAAATGGCGGGATTACCACATGTCCGCTTATCTGGCTACTATTAACCCGGATATTGTTACTACTCCGGACGAATACTATGACGCGGTTTTACCAACAAGCTCAAACAGTGTTCTTCGAGAGCGATTTGATAACCTGAACTCATTTGATTGGTATGATGCAGTACTAAAACCCGGACATCAGTCAAACAATCACCTTTCCATCACTCATCGAAATGGAGCCTCTGCATACACCTTTGGTCTTGGTTATCAAAATGAGGTTGGTAATATTGAAAACGAATCATTAGACAAAGTAACACTACGAGCAAGTGTAGATCAGCAATTAAGTAAAAAGTTTAAAAGCGGAGTGTCCCTTTCCCTCTCATCAAACACCATTGAAAGAGGAAGTGCATTAGCTATGCGAGAAGCATTTCGCTTGAATCCGTTTCTGAGCCCGTGGGCAATAGATGAAAATGGAAATGAAATAGAGGGTGAGTTGTTCCCTCAGCCGGGTAAACTCACAGATGAGAATGGCGACTTTGTGGTCAATAAAACAAGCACTTATAATCCCCTACTCGAGATCGCTAACTCATCTGATGAAACCAAGGGATGGAATGGTATAGGGACTGCATTTTTAGAATACAGTGCAATCGATTGGCTTACCCTTAGATCCACATTCTCTGCCGGCCTGGATACCTACCGAAGAGGAAGAGCCTGGGGTGCACAAACCAATCGCGGGATCAACAACAACGATCTGCCTTCATCCCAACTGGAATACTTTGAAAACTTCAACTACACCTGGGATAATCAGGTTAATGTAACTCAAACTGTTGGGCAGCATGACTTCAATTTCCTGGCTCTTCAAAGTATTTATGTAGATCGTACGGAGGTAGCAGGCATGTCTTCAAACAATCAGCCCTTCGACACCAGGTTTTACAATGTAGGGTCAGGGGCACAATCTTCATTCGGCATCAATAACAATTTCATTAAGAGTCAGCTTTCCTCTTTCGCATTGCGTTTGAATTATACATTTATGGATAAGTATTTACTGACTGTATCCAATCGCTGGGATGGGTCATCTTTGCTTGCTGAAGGCCTGAAATGGAATGCTTTCCCATCAGCAGCCGTGGCATGGAGACTTAGTAATGAGCCTTTTATTGAAGGGATCGGTGCTATTTCAAACCTTAAACTGAGAGTAAGCTATGGACTTACCGGAAATAATAACATTTCGCCGTACTCCTCAGTGAATACGTTGGACCTGCAGACTTACTATGATTTCAACGGTAGTGCTGCCAATGGATACGTAGCCTCTACCCTGGCCAACAAAGCCCTGACCTGGGAAACCACAGAAGAAGTGAACATCGGTCTGGATTACGGACTTTTTGATTACCGGGTTTCGGGTAGTATTGACTGGTATAACCGGCTGTCGGATGGGCTCCTGGTTAACCAAAAACTTCCGTTGGAAACCGGCTTTCCCAGCATAGCGGCTAATGCGGGCTCTGTAAGAAATACCGGAGTTGAGCTTATGCTCACTACTATCAATATAACCAACAATCTCATCAACTGGGAGACTGTGTTTACTTTCACCAGAAATGTAAACACCATTGAAACTATCTATGGTCAGTCTGAAGTAGATGATGTTGGGAACGGGTGGTTTATCGGCGAGCCGGTTGATGCTCATTACAACTACCAATTTGATGGGATCTGGCAGGCAGATGAAGCTGCGGAAGCCGCCTCGTACAATCAGACCGAAGGACAGGCTAAAGTGGTGGACGTAGATGATGACGGGGAAATCACACCCGAAGATGATCGAGTTATTCTGGGATCTCCCAGCCCTAAATGGATCGGTGGATTGATTTCCAGGTTAAACGTAGGAAACTTTGATCTGAACTTAAGTCTGTTTACAAAACAGGGAGTACTAGCCTACAGTAATTTCCATTCAAATTTTGAAGATATGCGCGACAGAGGCCGTCAAAAGCTGGATGTTGCTGACTGGTACGTTCCGGAAAACGAATATGGTGTGCCAGCTCAAGCCTCAAACAGCTATCCTCAACCTCGAAATGGAGGAACTTACTGGAGAAACGATGGTGTAGGATACTACAAAGATGCCTCATTCGTGAAGATCAACAACATTTCGGTTGGCTATACCATCCCTCAGGCGCTCGTAGAACGAGCCAACATCCAAAAGTTAAGGGTGTATGTAAACGTGCTAAATCCTTTCGTCTTTACAGAGTACACCGGATATGACCCGGAGTGGGCACAAGCCGACCTGGGAATCGGACGAGTAAGCAGCATCACGACGCAGCTAGGATTAAGTTTAAAATTTTAAAATCAACGAAACATGAAATATCTAACTACAATACTTAGTTTGGTTTTTGTTTTTCTGACAGGTTGCGATGATTTCCTTGAGGAAGAAAACCGATCCAACACAACCGCAGAGGAGTTCTACCTTACAGAAGAAGGTTTTCAATCACTTGTTAATGCAAACTATTCCGGATTACGAGAAATATATGGACAGGAACCATGGCTTTTTGCTGCAGGTACTGACCTGTACTCTGAAGGAAGGGATCAGGAACCTCCCGGGCTAAGCCGATATACGGAACTTACCCCATCTTCAGACGGAGTAGATTTCCTGTATAATACCTGCTATACAGCTATTCAAAGAGCCAACACAGCCCTTTACTACGCGGATCTTACTGCAGAAACTCCTAATCTGGACCAGAATATTGGAGAAATTAAGTTTTTGCGAGCTAACGCATATTTTCTCCTTGTTCAGACTTATGGAGGAGTCAGTCTGATTACAGAACTGATAGATGAAGCTGTTACCGAATTTGAACGAAACACAGCTGAAGAGGTCTATTCCTTTATCATCTCAGAACTGGAAGAATCCCTGAACCTGGTTTCTGATGGGGCATTTACCGGTCGGGTTAACCAACGAGCAGTCAGACACCTTTTAGCAAAGGTTCACCTGACCAGAGCTTATGAGTCTTTTGCTGCATCAGACGATTTTTCAGTAGCAGCTTCTTATGCTGACGCAGCAATCAATGGCCAGGGGCTTAACCTAACCTTTCAGGAGTTATGGACCCCCGGAAATGAACTGAATGAAGAGGTGATCTTTTCGGTACAGTTTAGTGATAACACCATCTTTGTTGATGGCGAGTACTATGGGAGCCAGCAGCAAAACTTTTTCGGTTCTTATACAGGAGGCTCGGAAGTAGCTGGAGATGCTCCGTATAAATCATATAACCTCTGCCCAAATAGGTTCACACTGGACCTTTTCACTCAGGGCGATGAGCGCTGGGAAGGTACCTTCATGACGGAGGTTTATGATCGGTACTACGATTATTTTGACGTAGAAGACAAGAGCAGCCTGACTGTAGCTCACTTTTATGAACCTTCGTGGTTTACAGCAGCTGATAAGACTGCTTACCTTGCAGCAAACCCATCAGCCACTTATCACGATTATGGCACACACGATCCCGATGGTGGAGATGTGAGTAACAATTATGCTACAATCATAGTGAAAAAGTTCGATGACCCTTCCTCTGCCTTTGGTGGTGGTGACAGAACCAGCTCGAGAGATTTCATAGTAGCCAGGCTGGCGGAAACATACCTGATTGCGGCTGAAGCTTACCTTGGTGATGGAGACCCGGCCACAGGACTTAACAGGCTGAATGTAGTAAGACAGCGCGCTGGAGTAGCAGATGCCACAATCGGTGAGTTTGATATAGACTATATTCTAGACGAACGTGCCCGGGAGCTTTTGGGTGAATACCACCGATGGTTTGACCTGAAAAGGACAGGCAAGCTGGTGGAGCGAGCTTCAATGCACAACAGGCTGATCTCACAATCAAACTTTGATGGTAATGGAAGTGAATTGAAAATTTTGCGACCTATCCCTCAGGATGCGATGGATCTGAATCAGAATGAAAATTTTACTCAGAATCCGGCATATTGATTGCCGTATCACTAGTTAGTTGACGAAAGGGCGAGCCATGTGCTTGCCCTTTTTTTATGGATTTATTTATTCCTGGTCAGCAAACACAAATCACAATGACTTGTTAATTTTATGGTATAACAGTTCCTGAATGGCTCACCATCACAACCACAATGATTTATCAGATGACGGATCAATAAAGAAGATACGCATAGCTTTTTTTATCAACCTGGCTTTCGCGGCTATTGAGTTAATTGGTGGACTATACACAAATAGTATTGCCATCATGTCTGATGCCTTACATGATCTTGGGGATAGCCTGTCATTGGGAACGGCCTGGTATTTTCAAAAGCTATCCTTAAAAGGAGGTGACCGGAAGTTTACCTATGGTTATCGTCGTTTTTCAGTTTTGGGGGCTGTCATCAATTCACTGGTGCTGGTTGTAGGTTCAACCATCATTTTATTAGAGGCAATACCAAGGCTTATCAATCCCGTCAGTCCGGATGCTCAGGGAATGATCTATTTTGCCATCGGGGGGATCATTGCTAATGGCCTGGCTGCCTGGAAACTACATGGCGGAACCTCCATCAACCAAAGAGCCGTATATTTGCACCTGCTCGAAGATGTACTTGGCTGGACAGCCACCCTGATAGCAGCCATTGTATTATACTTTAAAGATATCCCAATAATTGACGCCATTCTGGCCATGGGGATCGCGGCATTTATCCTTTTTAATGTCTTTAAAAACCTGAAAAAAGCACTCAAGATCATTCTGCAGGGCACTCCTGAGGAAATAGATCCGGAAAGAATAGAAAAGAGGCTCAGGTCTTTAAGTGGAGTAAAAAACACCCATGATTGTCATATATGGTCCATGGATGGACAATATCACATACTGAGTATTCACCTGGTTGTAGAGAAATACAATTCCATTCAAGACCTGTCAGAGATAAAAGAAAAGGCTAAAGACCTGCTGAGCGAAGAACATATTGACCATGCGACTATTGAGTTTGAAACGGAAGAAGAAGATTGTGTAGCATGCTAAAAAAAGCATAAACTGAAATTGATTTTACGTATTTTTGCTGTGAATTTAAAAATGTCAATTATACGTAAAGTGAGAGCGGTAGAACGGGTGTTTAACCGCCTCGACGGGGAGATAAAAAGCTTTCAGCAACACACGCAAGTCCATTGTATAGCCGGTTGTGGCAGGTGCTGCACTAAACCCGATATAGAAGCCACTCCCTTAGAGTTTTTACCCCTGGCTTTCCACTGGTTTTCAGAAGGAACAGCCGGGCAGATGCTCGAGCAACTCAACAACTCTTCATCTCCCGTCTGTACGGTTTATGCTCCGCTTTCCTTAGAAAATATCACAAAAGGCAGCTGCGGGATGTACCGGCACAGAGGACTGATCTGCCGCTTATTTGGGTATGGAGCCAGTAAGGATAAATATGGCCAGCTCCGGCTGGTTACCTGTAAGCTCATTAAAGAGCAGCAGGCTGAAAACGTGCAAAAAGCTGTTGAGCTTATTCAGAACCAGCAGCACATTCCGGTTTTTTCAGACTATTACAAAAAACTGATCCAGATCGACTTTGCGTTAGCCAGTCAGTTTTTACCTATCAACGAAGCAATCAAAGAAGCGCTGGAAGCAGTGCTCCACCATTACGCGTACAGACCTTTTCCAAGACGACCGAAAGCCGCCTGACCCTGAAATCACATTAACCCGCTATATTCAAGATAAAATCATGAATAATGACGATAAGGGTTAATCCGATGTATCCACTGTATTTCCGACACCAAATACATTTCCGGGATCCAGGTGTTTTTTGATCATTCGATGCAGATCAATTTCTGCCGGTGAAAGGACTTGCCCCACAAATGGCTTTCGTAGTTTGCCAACACCATGATGATGAGAAAGTGAACCTCCGTTTTGCAGGATGGTATTGCGCATTTCCCGTTCTATTTGAGCAAATACGTCTTCAGCTTTATCAATTCCCCGGGTATAAACACCAAACATAATATACAGGCATACACTGCTATGATAAAGTTGCGTTACCCTATACGACAGATACGGCTTGCCGGGAAGCTGAAATCGTTTATGCTGCTCGATGAGTGTTTTCTCCAGGGCTTCACCAACCACTTCAATTTTATCCCATGAGACAGTCGTCTCCAGTGTTTCTCCGATACACTGGTAGTCCAGAAGGAAGTCGCGGATATACGCAATGACATTGGTTAGCCCATAGCCACGTTTGCCATTACCGGCTCCTGCCAGGAGCCCACCACATTTTTTTGCCAGCTTTTGAACCGTACTTTTTTGATGCGTGACCTCTTTCCGCGCTCCCTCCATCACAATGGTAGCCAGACACATCTGATCAGGATTCATTTTCATAATGTTGAGAATAATAAACTTCTTCAAGCTATCGGAAAATCGTTTTAGGGAGTTTTCTTCACGCGGTTTGAGCACCATTCCAAATTTAAACTGGTTGTTATCTACCAGTCGTACACTGGCCGGCTTGATCTCAGAACCTGCAATAGCTCTCAGAAAGCTCACTCCTTTGCTGAAATCACGAAAGATCACGGATTCATATTCTTTACTTTCCGGTCTGCGATGAAGGCGAACTACCGCCGAAGTGATAATGCCCAGGTTACCCTCATGACCAAAAGCCAGCCGCCCCAGGTTCATGCCTGTAGAAACCCTGTCATGGTACGCTGTATGGCTGATAAGCCCTGTTGGGGTGACCATCTCAAAATTCACGACAATATCTTCGATGTTACCATACTTATTACGTTTCATGCCGCTGGCATTAGTGGCAATCCATCCCCCCAATGTTGAAAACTCTATACTATCAGGTTCATGCCCCATGGTAAACCCTCGTTTCACAAGTTGCTCCTCCAGGTGACGACCCACTATTCCGGCTTCTATACAAGCCAGTTGGTTAGCTTCATCGATCCACCGGATTTTACTCATACGGCGCATATCTACCGATACAACCAGGCGATGTTCATTTTCAGGAACAAGGAGTGCGCTGCTTACATTCGTTCCGCCTCCGTATGGGATCAGGCAAACGTCATGCTGCACAGCCTGCTCTACCAGCTGCAGCACATCCTCTGTACTCCCCGGATATACCACCATATCAACCAGTTTGGGTAACAAGCCTCTGTAGAGTACTTTGCATATCTCTTCACTGGTAGTTTGCCCGTGACTGTGGATCAGTCGGTCCAGTGGGTCAATGCTTATTTGGTCAGCCCTGAAAACTTGTTGCAGCGCTGCAGTCCACTTTTCATTAACCGTTGGTTCAGGGGTAAATTTCGGGTCAGCTTCCTTTTGATGAGCCTCATCAAAAATAGGAGCGCCTATCATCTCTTCCACATAGGGCTTAAAAGCAGGCAAGGGCTTATTGGAAAAAAATTCGAATTCCGGACGATTACTACGAAAGATCACCTGACCATCTTTCAGTAAAAATCCCGTCTCTTCAAATCCCCACCGATGATCTCTTTTCTCAGGGTCAATTTTTTGCATAACCAAAATTAGACAAACTATGATAAGATTAAGTAAACTGATCAATCACTGGTGCAGGACAATTTTGCATTCTTGAATGTTCCCAACAATTTTCACACAAAAACAAACTTGCTTATAAACATTCCCCTACACCCCTTTTTCTAAAGGGGAATATTGGTGTTTTTATGTGAAAATCTCTTATAACGTCAAGGTCATTTTTTTGCAAAACTGTCGTACACCCTCCACCACTCATAAACGACAAATGCCTTGCAACTTCACTTCCCTCCCAACTCAAGGATCGCCTGTCGGAGCTGATCGGTCAGCTTCCGGCTTTTTTCAATCAAGGCTTTGAAATCATCATCCGGTTTTGCCTCATTGGGAGGATATAGTGGTTTCCCAAACCGGACATTCATTCTGCCAGGGCGGATCAGGTATTTTCCTTTAGGCCATCTTCGGAGACTACCGGACACATAAGCAGGAACGATCGGCAGGCCAAGTTCACAGGCCATGATAGCCGCTCCAGGCTTCATTCGCCCCACCTTGCCGGTCTGAGAACGGGTACCTTCAGGAAAAATGATCACAATATCTTCACTGTCTATTGCCTGACCAAACTGATCGATGGTGTCCCGGATCACGGACGTCTGGCTGGACCGTACCCAGTTGCGCTGTACCGGCACTGCTTCAAAAAACCACTTAACCAGGGTTCTGCGCCATCTGTGATCAAACCAGTAATCACGGGCTACTGCTATTTTCGTATGACTAAAACCTTTTCCTGAATAAATGGCGAGTAAAATAAAATCAAGATGGCTGCTATGATTGCTACAGAGTACATACGGCTGGTCCGGCAGCTTATGGGCTCCATGCACACGTACCGGACAATAGATCGTAAATACCACCCGACAGTAATACTCAAACAGTTTCCGCGAAAGTCGTTTCAGGATCACTTCGCTCTTTCCTCTTTGGCCACACGGCCGTATTTGAGATGGGCCTGTACCCACGTATTAGAAAGAATGGCGGCCAGCAGGGATATCTCCAGGCATAGGGCTGACGCACAAATTATTTCTGCCAGCTTTTTCGATGCATGTTCGCCTTCAGTGCAGCCAAGCACTTCGAGGTTTTTGCGTTGCTGAGCAAGTCGTGTCCCTCCTCCTACTGTTCCGACAGTGATCGAGGGCATAGTAAGCCAGAATTTCACTCCAGCATCGGTGGTCTTCGTCTGAGTGTACCCCAAAGCATTTTCAGCTACACAGGCAGTATCCTGTCCGGTGGCCAGGTAAATGGCCGTGAGTGCATTAGCAATGTGTAACTGGATACCATTGCTGCCTGAGATATGTGAAGCATAAGGACCAAACTCCTGCATGATATCAATGTCTTTTGCCGAAACTCCAAGCATACGGTTAAGCGCTTGGTGAGAGATAAATGTCTCCGCAATCACATAATGCCCTCTGCCTCGTATCCGGGTGATGTCCGAGCTCTTCTTATCACTTGAGAAATTGGAATCCAATACATAAGAAACGCCCGTGTGCAGCCTGATGTATTCGCTCGCTTTCTGAGTAGCGATGGTTACCATATTTTGCCCGGCGGCATTGCCCGTTGAAAAGATAAAGTCAATAACCACAAATCGGTTTACAACGTGTGTCTCGAGCTTAAGCAACTTACCATAGCTGGTAGTAGACTCCGCCTCAGACTTTATCTCCGCAAAATGCTCCTCAACCCAGTTTACCAAACGGGCCTGCCCGGAAGCCTCTTCCAGGATGAAAAATGGCGAACGAGTCATCTGTTGCTTCACATGAGTGGTTTTTACACCCTCTAGTTTTGAAGTCACCTGCATACCACGAGTCATTGATGCCACCAGAGACCCCTCTACTGTACATACCGGCACCAGAAAATTGCCGCTGGCATGGTCCCCTTCCAGCCGCAATGGTCCGGCTACTCCCATCGGCAGGTTCAAAAACCCTATGTGGTTTTCTATGATCCCCTTCAGCTCTTCAGTAGTATTTCGCTCATCAGCCAGCCTGACTCCTGTGTGTCCCTCGATCCAATCAATCCGCTCCTTGGATTCTTCCCAACTATAACCTCTTGGAAACCGCCTAATGTTATTTTCCGACTGTTTGGACATATATTTTTTTATATTTAGATAAACTCTGACTGCAATGATGCAATAGAAGACCGTTGCATGATCCGTTCAGGGGCTAAATTTAACCCCGTATTATTCATTAGAAAATGAATAATTGACGAAAAATGCTCCAAAAAGCATTTTTGTCAGGGTTAACCCAGTTAAAAGTATTTTATCTTACTGATTGAATACTTTCCTTCCGAAGTGTTACTCCTTATTGATCAGGGCTCCTTTAAAAACTCCTGGATGGCCTCATACATCTGATCCAGCTGAGCATCACCAATGATGTATGGCGGGATCATATAGATAACGTTGCCCAGGGGCCTGAGCAGGATATCACGGTCAAGAAAAAAATCATAGATCGTTTCCTTCAGCTTACTGGTATATCCTGCATCGTCTGCATGCAGCTCGATAGCTAGTATTGTACCTCTTGACCTGATTTCTTTTACAGATTTTGGAGGACTAAAATATTTGATAAATGTTTTGTGCAGGTCACTTATCCTTTGAATAGCCTCCTGGGTTTTCTTTTCCTGAAGGAGTTTCATGCTGGCATTGGCAGCAGCACACGCCAATGGGTTGGCTGTGTAGGAATGTCCGTGAAAAAAGGCTTTTTCCCTGTCTGTATTATCAAAAACCTCCACCACCTTCTCACTCACGGTGGTAACTCCCATGGGTAGAAAGCCTCCGGTAATCCCTTTCGACAGGCAAAATAGATCGGGCTTATTTTTGAGGTAGTCACAGGCAAACATCTTTCCGGTTCGACCGAAACCGGTCATTACCTCATCAGCAATACAGATAGCCTGCTGTTCGTGAGCCAGTTTGATCAGCTCGTCCAGCACCTCCGGGTTATACATACGCATACCCGCTGCGCCCTGCACCAGCGGTTCAAAAATAAAAGCAGCAGTATCCAGGGATACCAGGTCCTTCATTGCCTTGATGGTATTCTGTCCGTCGCCCTCAGGAAACGGAATAAAATCCACCTCAAACAGGTAAGGAAAAAAAGGCATGGAAAAAATGCTCCGGTCACCTACAGACATACTCCCAAACGTATCTCCATGATAGGCACCTTCTATCGCAATGATCCTTTTCCGCTCCACTCCCTGATTATGCCAGTACTGTATAGCCAGCTTTAGCGCCACCTCCACTGAAGTACTGCCGTCATCAGAAAAGAAGATCTTGTTTTGATTCGGGGGGAGCAACTTGAGAAGCGTCCTGGACAGCTGAATAGCCGGTTTATGGGTGAACCCTGCAAAAATTACCTGCTCCAGCTCTCTGGACTGCTTCGCGATAGCACGGGCTATCTTCTTGTTAGCATGACCATGTATATTGACCCACCATGAAGAAATCGCGTCGATGATCTTTCGGCCATCGTCCGTATGGAGATAAACACCCTCGGCCTTTTTGATCAGCAGTGGATCATTTCCTGCCAAAGGCGAGAATGGATGCCAGATATTTTTTTTGTCCGTTTTTTTCCAGTTGGTTAGTCCCAGCATGATCTTAGTTTTTTGGCGTATGTCCTGACTAGTTCTTTTGTGATCTCCTTTTCCTGATCAATGTGTATAAGTTTTGGGTAACCTGACTTTTTAAGAATGATATCCTCACTTTCCTCATTCATTTCCCCATTGAAAATAATCCCTTTCACCTTTAACCCTCGTTGTTTGATCACCTCAGCGGTAAGCAGGGTATGATTGATGCTCCCCAGGTAGAAATTAGAAACAAGGACTATCTCACACTTAATGCTATCGGCTATGTCCAGCACTACCTCTTCTTCATTTAAAGGCACCAGCACGCCACCCGCACCTTCTATTACCAGGTCCCGGTTAGATACCGGTGGAATGATCTCACCTACTTTTATCGTAACATCATCAATTTTCGCTGCAGCATGTGGGGATGCCGGTGTACGAAGGAGATACTTCTCCCTGTAGAAGTTGCTTTTGCTGTTGGATACCAGCTGCTGAACAGTCTCAGTATCTCTGGGAAACCCGGCCTGAACGGGCTTCCAGTAATCGGCTTGTAACATTTCCGTTAAAATGGCACTCACCAGCGTCTTACCACTATCCGTACCTATCGCTGTTACAAAATAATTCATAACAGCGAAGGTAAAGCGTAACCCGGAAAATTCTTATGAACATTAGAAATACCAATCGCCTAAAACCAACTTACCCTCTGTGTTCTAAATCTTATTTCTATTGCAGCAGGTGTGTTTTAGCTTTAATAAACCAAACGTTTCTGTGGCATCAGGCCATGCATTTTAAGGACCGATTGGGCCTGGTCAGAATTAAGGTATTTCAGAAACGCCCGCAACCCCAGATCACTGCTATCTCTGAAATAAACCTGAAGGGGTCTTTTTAGCGGATAAGTATTGTTTCGTAAGTTCATAAATGTGGGAGCTACGAAGGTATTCACTGAAGATTCTAAAAGCACACTGTGGATGCTCTCTGAAAAATAAGAAAACCCAATAAACCCAATGGCATTTGGATTTCTTTTGACAAGAGATACGATCTCTGCATTGTCTGAAGCAATCACACTATTGCCCGGCAATTCGCCCACCTGAAAATAAGCGGTGAAAAATCGTTGAGTCCCTGAGTTCTGGTCTCTGAAAACAGGCAAAATAGCTCCCGGATTCCCTCCTATTTCACTCCAGTCTTTAATATTTCCGGAAAAAATACCGGAAACCTGCTCATTGCTGAGCTCAGTTACCGGATTGGAAAAGTTAGTAACGAGTACTATGCCATCATAGGCCACAATGTACTCCTTTACTCCATGCTGAGCACCAAGCAAAGAGTCCAGGTTAAAGCGGTAGGAAGAAAGCCCCATATGAGCTTCATTATTGCGGATAGCATTTAAACCTGTACGGCTTCCTCCACCCTCTATCTGTATTTTTACAGTATCCTGGGTAGATTCAAAATCATTACTTAAGGCCTCAAAAGCCTCAAACATGGATTCACTCCCCCTGACCTTAACAATATGCGGTTCAGGCGTGTCTATCTGTGAACAAGAGGTCATATAAATGACCACAAAAAGTGTTAAAAAGGATTCTGGTTTCATAGTGTTGAGATTAGGCCACGAAGCTAAAAAACGATGCAAATGAGCCCGATAACCGAATGATTAATAAAACGCTATGAAAATGTTAAGCCAACTATACCAGTTGTTTCATCTGATTGACTAGCCCACGTATCTCCTCTTGTGTATTGTGTACATGAAGACTGATCCGCAACCGCTCCGTGCCTCGTTTTACCGTTGGGGAAAGGATCGGACGCACATCATACCCCTGCTCCTGCAGGGATTTTGCTGCCTTTCTGGCCTTTTCATTTGAACCGATCATCACAGGTTGAATAGCGGTCTCGCTGATGGATCCTTTCCATAACGAACGGAAGTCAGCAATCCGGCTTTGGAGTGTATCCTGAAGGTCCTGATGATTAGCCAGATATTTAAAGCTTTCTATCACCGAAATGATGCTGTGAGGTGACAGTGACGTGGTGTAGATGAATGGTCTGCCAAAGTTTACAAGATAATCGATGAGTACCTTTGATCCGGCCACACAGGCACCGTGACCTCCCATTCCTTTACCAAAGGTGTATACCCTGGCAAAAACCCGGGAAGCTAATCCCTGATCTACCAGCATACCTGCTCCCCCATCTCCATAAACACCTGTGCTGTGAGCTTCATCCACGATCAGGTAAGCACTGTATTCCTCACACAATGACACGATCTCGGGCAGAGGAGCCACATCACCGTCCATGGAAAAAATGGTTTCAGTAAGCACAAAGATATTTCCTTTTGCCCTGGACAGCCTTTGACGAAGGTCCTCCAGGTCATTGTGACGAAAGCTGATGGTCTCAGCTCTGCTCAGCCAGGCTCCTTCTTTGAGGCACACATGAGAGAGCTGGTCATATAATATGGTATCTCCTTTTTGAGCCACTGAAGAAACCAGCGCCTGATTCGCAGCATAACCCGAGTTAAATACCAATGTGGCTTCCGCTTGAAATAATCCGCATAACATTTCCTCCAAAACCGAATAATACTTGTGGTTTCCGGACAACAGGCGGCTGCCAGTTCCCCCATTAGCGGGCTTTTCACCATTCAGCGTTTCCAGTATCCGTTTACCTAATTCTTCATTGTGTGCCAGACTCAGGTAGTCATTTGAAACAAAGTCTAAAAGTTGATCAGTAGCGGGCAAAATCCTTAGATTACCGTTTTGTTCCCGCTCATCAAGTTTTTCCTGAAGAAAATCTAATCTCATGAGCACAAATTAGCTAAATATCTATCTTTGGAAGCAACATGCGGACAGTTTTAATCGCCATAACAACCTTCTTCTTAGTCCTCGTTGGAAACGCACAAGAAAAAGAGCCTAAGGAGGTCCTTACTTTTGATTACCAGCTGGTAGTTGATAATGATGTTTTCACCCTGGACCTCACAAAAGATCAATATTATAGCAGTGGCATCTACCCTTCAGTGCGATGGCTTGGGGACAGTACCAAAAAAGCCAAGGTTATCTATTCTGCCAGGCTCAACCACCGGGTGTATACCCCATCCTGGGTCGGGTGGGAAAACCAAAACCAGCTGGATCGTCCCTATGCCGGTCAGATCTCAGCTACTTTCTCCAGAGAACTATACTTCTATAGCAATCAATACCTGAAAATGCGGATTGAGCTTGGGTGGATGGGCCCCGGCGCTTTGGTAGGAGAAACACAGCGGACCTGGCATAAGTGGTTTGGCATGCCTGAACCCAAAGGCTGGAAGTACCAGATCAATAACACTCCCATTATCAACGGGTATGCATCCTATATTAAGCCGCTGTTTGATGCCCGGGCATTTAAGATAAGCACGGAATCAAACCTGGCTCTGGGAACAGTCTACAACTTATTTCGTCAGGATCTGGTTTTCAAAACGGGTAAACTTCTGCCGCTGCATCAATCAGCATACGTGAGCTCCTCACTCGGAAATTTAAGGGAACCCAAGCCACAACAACCTCACAAAGGGGCACCTTCGCCAGAAACCATAGAATCTTATTTTTTCTACTCTCCTGGTATTGAATATGTATTTTACAATGCTACAATCGAGGGAAATTTTATCGGAGAAAAATCCATTTACACTGAAGAAGCCTATCGCTGGGTATGGCAGCACAGAGCAGGAGTAATGTTTAGCTGGCCAAGGTTTGACCTGGGCTTCATTGCTTACTGGAGAACCCGGGAGAATACCAATGCAACCAGGCATAGCTATGTGGGTATTCGCATGAATCAGCGATTCTAGTGCAATAGGCAACAAAATCTTACTGAGGGTTGTCCTCCCTTAAGATTTATACCTACCCCCGATCCGTCAAATCCCTATTTTTCATTTTAAGTATATCGCTGTTACACAGGTAGAGTGGCTATCGGAACTTTGTATTGTTAAAAAACATAAGCCATGAATAATTTTACTACCATTATTTACCGACAGGTTAGCCCGTACCTGAAAGTACTCCGTATCGGACTCATCATCATTGGACTGATCTTGCTGATATTAGAAGGCTTTGAATATGATCTTCTGAAGACGGTTGGAGTGCAGTCTGTAAGGATATTCGGATTAAAAGTTGACTTTCTGGCTGAGGCCGCGCTTATGGCCAGCGAAATCAGAGGAAGGATCAGATTCTAATGGTTTATCCACTCAAAATCCTGACGAAAGCATCAATCCTGTCGCAGGATCGTTCTAAAATCCTGACGGAACATCAATCTCGTCGCAATATTGATCCAAAAAGCTGACGGAGTATCAATCTTGTCGCAATATTGATTCAAAAACCTGACGGAGCACCAATCTCGTCGCAAGATTGATCTAAAATCCTGACGGAGTATTGATCAGTATCCATGGTCGATTTTTTCAAACTGCAGCCTTAAACCACAGGAATTGAGGGGATTTGGGCAGACGTGGGTGGACTTACCCCTTCATTTTGGATGGATCTTGTCTGGTATCGAAAAAATCTGTCACGTATATAAACTCCCCTTCTATCCTGTAAATAATCTTAAAATAACCTTCCACAGCCCTTTTATGACCTTTCCTTAAATGGATTAGGTATTCCTCTTGCTGATAATGATTATAGGTGGTTACCAGCTTATCAGCTTTATCCAGCAAAACGTTTCTAAGCTCAAGGACTTTTTCTAAGGACCAACCTTGTTCTTCTAATAAAAAATGTGACGATTCATCCAGACTCTCGTAGGACTGATCGGTATAGATTACCTTCATATACCCAGGCGAGCATTCAATTTTTTCTCCAGTTCTTCCCTATCCATCACTCTTCCTTCTTTTATGTCTTTTTCGGCCTTTAGAGCCCTGGATGTCAGCTTTTCTTTCAAAACAGGGTCTAACTCCTGTTGCTCTTTTTTAAGCACTGATTCCAGCTTTTCAATTATCCTTTCATTGCTGATGGCCAGTATTTCCTCTATAAAATGAAGCTTTCTTGTTTGTAAATCCATACGTAAAGTTAACGATAAAACAGGTACAATGATACAGTGCATGCCATATCTAAACACGATTCGGGGATCGGTCTATCCACCAGAGATGCCTTTTCACAGGTCCGAAAGGACTCCATGGGAGGAATCCTTTGGATCGGCAGTACCTGACAGAGCACCATCATTGACCTTTAAGGCCCGAAACCTCTAACACTACCTTCCCCTTTACTTTTCGATCCACAATGTCCATGAGCGCTGCAGCAGCATCTTTGAGGGCATAGGTCCTTGTTATTTGCGGAGCTATTCTATCCTCTGCCAGCCACTTCAAAAGCAACTTCACATTCCGCCTGTTATCTCCCGGTTCATTTCGCCAGAAATGTCCCCAAAACACCCCCACAATGGATGCGCTTTTGAGCAAAGGGAGATTGAATGGGAGAGCCGGTATCTCACCGGAAGCAAACCCCACAACCAAATGCCTGCCTCCCGGCTTTAAGGCCCGAAAAGCAAGCTCTGAAAGTTTACCACCCACCGGATCAAACACCACATCTGCTCCTCCCAGCTTTTTAAGCTTATCTTTCAGTTCATCACCGGGAGTAAGCGTCTCATATGCTCCATTCTTCTTCGCAAAGTTCCTTTTCTCCTCCGTAGAGGCTACAGCTATGACTTTAGCGCCAAACAAATTACCCAGCTGAACAGCTGCAGTACCAGTACCCCCTGCTGCTCCTAAAACTACGAGCGTTTCTCCCGGCTTCATCATAGCCCGGTCCTTCAAAGCATGGATCACAGTACCATAGGTTTCCAATAGTGATGCGGCCAATTCCAGCGACACTTCGGGAGGAACAAGAAACGTATTCTCGCCTGTTGCTACAGCATACTCTGCAAAGCCTCCCCACCCCATCGCTGCCAGCACACGATCTCCTTTTTTGACATGAGTTATCCTTGACCCAGCCTTTTCCACCACACCAGCTACTTCTCCCCCTGGCACAAATGGAAGATCCGGCTTAAACTGGTACTTGCCTTGAACAATCAGGGTGTCCGGAAAATTCACACCACAGTATGCTACGCTAATCAAAACTTCATCATCCCCTGGCTCAGGGGTTGACATTTCGTCAAAGACCAGGTTATCAGGAGCTCCAAAAGATTTGCACTGAATGGCTTTCATCATATAAATGAGGGTTTAAGTAAAGCTAAGCGCTGTAAAGCTGAACATAACAATCCGTTCTTGAATTCCGTGAAAAATTAAACAAAATCACCCTCACAGTCTTTCTTTAGTATGAATACTTAAGAGAACAACAAACCCAAAGTGCTATGGAAAAGATCAGTTTTGAGAAAAGAGGATTAAAATACGGCCTCCTCACAACGGCTGGCCTGATGGTTTTTTTCTTTCTTATGAAAGTTCTTGGCCTCATTCACATTTACGAATTGAGGGCGCTAAACAGTGTTATTATGTTTACCGGGGTTTATTTGGCCATCCGCTCTTTTAAGCACCAAAGTGGCAAGAAATTTCATTACCTGAGCGGTATGGGTATGGGATTACTAACCACGCTGGTAACCACCATCACCTTTTCAGTATTTGTACTGGGATACCTGCTGAGTGACAATGCGTTTTTGCAAGCGCTGAAAGCCGAAGAACCTCATGGGGTTTACATCAATGAATGGGGTGCTACAATCATCATCTTTATAGAAGCAGCTGCCTCTGGTTTTATCTTTTCCTTTTTGTCCATGCAATGGCTGAAAAAAGAGGAAAATACCCCTAACCTATCCAAAAAGTCGAAATATAAATATAGCCATTAAAGAATATCCAAAACCGTCTGTGGTGGACGGCCCAGTACCGCCTTGCCGTCTTTTATCACGATAGGTCGCTCGATGAGTTTGGGGTAGTCAGCCATTGCTGATAACCACTCATCATCAGATAATTCCTTTCCTTTAAAATTCTCCTTGTATACTGTCTCCCCCTTTCGGATCAGCTCCTGAGGTTTGATCCCCAGCATTGCCACTATTTGCTTCAATTCCCCCTTGGATGGAGGCGTTTTCAGATATTCTATCACTGTTAGCATTTCGCCCCTGTCCTCTAAAAGCTCCAGCGTTTCTCTGCTCTTGCGGCATCTCGGATTATGAAAAATTCTGACCATGTAATAATGCAATTATTTGAAATTGAAATTTAGTATAATTACAACAAGTCAAAAAACATACCCATGCGAACATTTTCTCTACTTCTGCTTATTATCACGTTATCTGTCTCATCCGCTCAGGCACAAAAAAGAAAAAAGAGTGGAAATCCGGACTACACCCCTGCCGAAGAACGATGGGAAGGTTATCAGCAACGCCTGAAACTGATAGAAAATTCACTCGTCAAAAATGTGCCCTTCAGAAATGCAGGTCCTACGATCATGAGTGGCCGGGTGGTAGACTTTGCCGTGGACCCTGACGACCCCACCCATTTTTATGTAGCCTATGCCTCCGGAGGACTTTGGGAAACAAAAAATGAAGGAGCTTCTTTCACACCACTATTTGATAATGAAATCGTCATGACCATAGGTGATATCGCTGTGGACTGGGATACCAATACCATCTACATCGGAACCGGTGAGAACAATTCCAGCCGGTCGTCCTACTCCGGATACGGTTTGTTTAAATCTGCCGATAATGGTAAAAGCTGGACGCATCTGGGACTGGAAGAAAGCCATCACATTGGCCGGGTGATCCTGCACCCTGAGGATAAAAATACCATTTGGGTCGCATCACTAGGCCACCTATACTCTGAAAATCAGGAACGAGGGATTTACAAAACCACAGACGGAGGTAAAACCTGGCAAAAAACACTCTATGTAGACAGCAAAAGCGGGTTTGTAGAGCTGGCCATCAACCCGGAAAACCCCACTGAATTGCTGACAGCCGCATGGGAAAAAGATCGCAAAGCCTGGAATTTTGTAGAAGCCGGTGAAGGGTCAGGGCTATTTAAGTCCACAGATGGCGGAGAAACCTGGCAAAATATATCTAAAGGGGAAAATGGTTTCCCCGACACTAATGGCATGGGTCGTATAGGTCTGGCCTTTGCACCCTCAGACCCTTCTATAGTTTACGCCGTTTTGGATAACCAGGACAGAAGAGATAAAGAAGAGGAAGAATCCTATGCCGTAACCAGGGAGTTACTTAGAAATACCACACGCGATGCATTCCTTGCCCTCGCCAACAACAATATCAATGACTTTCTGGATCGCGAGGGATTTCCATCCAAATACAATGCTGTGGATATCAAAGCGGACGTAGAAAAAGGAACCGTAAAACCCATAGACCTTGTCACATACCTGGAAGACGCCAACTCCATGCTTTTTGACACCCCCGTAAAAGGCGCTGAAGTTTATCGTTCAGACGATGGCGGACTGACCTGGACGAAAACACATGAAGACTACATCGAATCGCTTGTCTACTCGTATGGGTACTACTTTGGTCAGATCCGGGTGGATGGCCAAAATCCGGATATCCTTTATACCATGGGCGTTCCGCTAATCAAGTCAATGGATGGTGGTAAAACCTGGGAAGCTACCAAAATGGAGAATGTGCATGCTGATCATCACGCCCTGTGGGTGAACCCAAACCGGTCAGGACACCTGATAGACGGGAATGATGGTGGTGTAAACATTTCATACGATTATGGAGAGACCTGGGTAAAATGCAACTCGACCTCCGTAGGGCAGTTTTATTCTGTCAATGTGGACATGGCTGAGCCATACAACGTTTACGGTGGGCTTCAGGACAATGGCGTCTGGAAAGGCCCCAGTGATTATGAGTACAGGTACAGCTGGTATGAGGAAGGCAAATATCCGTACGAAAGGCTCCTGGGTGGTGACGGCATGCAAGTGGCCATCGATACCCGAACCAATGAACTGGTTTATACAGGCTATCAGTTTGGGAATTATTTCAGGATCAACACGACCAATGGCGCCCGCAGCTACATTACTCCAAAACATGAGCTGGGAGATACTCCCCTTCGCTGGAACTGGGAATCACCGATCACGCTGTCTGCTCACAACCAGGACATTGTCTATTTTGGAAGCAACAAATTTCACCGGTCCATGGATCAGGGTGAAAACTTCGAGACGCTCTCAGGGGACCTGACCAACGGAGGCATAAAAGGAGACGTAAGCTACGGAACACTAACCACCATCAGCGAATCACCAAAGCAATTCGGACTGATCTACGTGGGGAGTGATGACGGATTGGTTCACGTTTCAAAAGATGCCGGCATGACATGGACCAGGGTTTCTGATAGGCTTCCGCAAAATTTCTGGGTCAGCCAGGTACAGGCCTCCAATCATAAAGTGGGCCGGGTGTATCTCAGCCTCAATGGGTATCGCTGGGACAACTTTGAAGCGATGATCTATGTCTCGGAGGATTATGGAAACTCCTGGCGAAAAATAGGCGCTGATCTCCCGAAAGAGCCGGTCAATGTGATCAAAGAAGACCCCGAAAATGAAAACATCCTATACGTAGGCACAGATCATGGCGCATACGTTTCGCTGGATAGAGGTATCACTTTCATGGCATTTCAGGGTGGACTGCCTGCAGTGGCTGTGCATGACCTGGTAATCCATCCACGAGATAAAGACCTGGTTATGGGAACACATGGACGGTCTATTTACATCGCTGATGTTTCTACTATCCAGCAGCTTCCTGGGTTAACGGATAACCTGAAGCTGTTCCAGCCTGAAGAAACCCGGTATTCTGACCGATGGGGCAATCGTGGCGGATGGTACTGGGCTGGCTTTAATGAGCCGGAAACTACCTTTGAAGTATACGCAAAATCAGGTGGCAATGCTTCTGTCAGCATTCATAAAGATGACCTCCTGCTAACCTCCTTTGAGGCAAAGCTTGATGCCGGACTCAACTACATCGAGTATGATTACACGTTTGACAGATCAAAGGCGGACCAGTTGAATGGAATACTGGAGCTTGACGAGGACGATCAAATCGAAGAAAAAGAAAACGGGTTATTCTACCTGGCAGCCGGAGATTACACTATCACCGTTAATCAGAGTGGAGTGGAATCTACAGCGACCCTTACAATTACTAAGCCAAGAGAAAGCCCTAAAAGGAAGGGATCTGAGTGAGCAAGGTTGCGAGTTGCGAGGTTGTGGGGTGTAAAACTGTTTGCGGGTTGCGGGTTTTAATGGTTGCGGGTTGTGAGGTTCATGTGAGAACATCTATCCCCCTGGGGGGATTACAATGTTATTAAGTTAAGGTCACTCCAGAATGGAGTCTTTGGTAATTTGAGCATTTTCGTTTCAATAATTGATAGACCCTATCCGGATGGAATCCCGGATGGAATCACTGGAATGACTGATCTTTTCGGAGCAATAAGCCTTAACTTAATACCATTAGGGGGATTGGTTGTGGGTTGCGGGTTAGGTTGCGAGTTGTGGTGGGTTGGGATCACCGCTTACACACTGACCACTGATTACAGATTACAGATCACACACTGATCACCGATCACTGGTTACTGTTTCACACAGATTGCAGGTTTGCGCTAATACTCCCTACTGCTTAATCGCAACTTGACAAGGTTAGGACTAAGTACTTTGCTTCAATAACTCCTTGTATCCTGATCAGTTAAGGTTGTTACAACGATTTTTCGTTTTCGTATGTTTATATTTATCCTATAGTTCATTAAGCTACAATCAGATGAAAGCAATAGAAATAAATACGAAAACAATGATGAAGAAGAAATTTGGATGAAATCCATTTCGAAAAACCCTGCTTTTGATTTTTTAAACAACCCGGAAGAAAACGTTTATTCATTAGACGATGGCGAACCGTTCAACGACTAAGAATTCGATTATCCTGGTCCCATTTCCTTTTGTTCGATGATAAATAAAATATAGTCAATCCGCAATTAACCTCTTTATAATATGAAAACGCTCTTTAAAACGATTATGATCGCTTTATGGGTCTCTGCCTGTACACCTTCTCCGTCGGAAGATACCGCCAAAAGCTCCCAACCAAAGCCTGAGCCAGCCTTTGACTCACTCTTAGCGGCTGAAACCGGTGCGGACGCCTACGGGATGAGACAATATGTACTGGCCTATTTGAAGGCAGGACCCAACCGGGACCAGGACTCTACAGAAGCAGCGAGGATTCAGAGGGCTCACCTGGACAACATTACCAGGATGGCCGAAGAAGGCAAATTGGTGCTTGCCGGTCCATTTCTGGATGATGGGCCTGTAAGGGGAATATACGTTTTTGCAGTAGAGACCATAGAAGAAGCGGAAGAGCTCACCAATACAGACCCGGCTGTTCAGGCAGGTAGACTGACCATGGAGCTACACCCCTGGTACGGCAGTGCAGCATTGATGAAAATCAATGAGCTGCATTCGAAAATTTCGGAAGAGGGGATTTGATTACAACCCTTTCACTCTCAATTCAGTCTTATATCCGCAAACATAGTTTTAAAAAATAGTATGCTTGCATAATATTTTTTTTCTAACTTTAATGGTCACAATTATTAAAGATTGGAATTAACTTTCTATACTAATTAAAAAATGAAGATGATGAAGAAAAACTTAATTAACCCATTAAAAGCCCTGGCATTGTTTACAGTGGTTTTCGGACTTGTATTTATAACGAGCTGTGGAGATGATGATGATGGAGAACCGGATCCAACACAAACAATCGCAGAAATAATAGCAGCCGATAGCGAGTTAAGTGAACTTACTACTTTCCTAAACGCTGATGCTGAACTGAAAGCTTACATAGAAGGATCAGCTGAATATACCCTCTTTGCTCCTGCTAACTCAGCTTTTGATCGACTTAGAGCTAATCTTGGCGTAGAAACATTAGATGATATCGCCCCTTCAATAATAGCCAGAGTATTGCGTTTCCATTTTATATCCGGGACTGTACTAAGTGAAGAGCTTACTCCAGGTTCATCTAAAACAACCTTAGAGGGAAACACTGTTTCCATTGGACAGAATGGTAATATTGCCGATGCTGGAACAGATTCAGATGGGTCAGAAATCTTAGAGGCTGATGTTAGGGCTACCAACGGTGTGGTACATAAAGTAGAAACTATTCTTGTTCCGGATCCTATTTTACAAAGTATTGGTTTGAATCTCGGAACCCTTGCACAGCCAGTTTTACTGGGAGCTGCTTTTACTGATGTTGCCGGAATTATTGGAGTAGCTGATTCTGATGTACCTGATGGAGAAACATCAATAGGAGGAATTCTTGCCGATAAAGAAAATAAGTATACTTGCTTTATTCCAACTAACGATGTTTTAACAGCAGTTCTTGGGGAAACTAAAGAAGCGACAATTACTCAATTAACTTCTTCACCGGCCGTTGCAAGAGGATTCCTTCTAAACCACATTAGTTCGGGCGAACTAAAGGCAGGTGATCTTTCTGCAGGTGCTACAGTAACAATGCTTTCTGAACTTTCACTTACGATACTGGAAGTACCTGTTTCAGAAACTACACCTACTGGTTGGGTTTTAGCTTATGATCCGCAAAATTCTGATACGTATTTGCCAATTTTTGCAACTGATGTATACCAGGCAACCGTTCCAGATCCTGAAGATCCGGATTCATCTATTACCCTGGATGCCGCCTTAAATGGGACGCTTCATGTTACTCCCCCTATAAGTGGACAATAAATTGAAACTTATATTTAAAACCCGGCATTGTCCGGGTTTTTTATTGGTACCGCTCTCCACACTTCTGACAATAGTTTGCGTCACCTTCATTGTAGGTGGTACACCGGCTGCATGGCTTCCTGTTTTTCTCTTTTTCTGTTTTATCCATTCTGGAAAGTTCTGAGGTCATAATCCCAGTAGGAACAGCTATGATGGCATAACCTGTAAGCATCAATACGGTAGCGAAGGACTGTCCCAAAATGGTTTGGGGAGCTATATCGCCATACCCTACCGTAGTAACGGTCACTACCGCCCAGTAAATACTCTTGGGGATACTTGTGAAACCATTTTCTCCGCCCTCGATCAGGTACATCAGGGTGCCCGTGATCATCACCAGGGTAGATACCGCCCCGATAAAGATCAGGATCTTTCGCAGACTCCCTCTCAACGCATTCCCCAGCACCCTGGCCTCATCCAGGTAGCGTGTCAGCTTCAATATCCGCAGTACCCGGAGCAGCCGAAGTGCCCTTACCACCATTAAATAACTTCCACCGGTCATAAAAATACTCAGGTACGTAGGTGCCAGGGCCAGGAAATCAATGATCCCAAGGTAGCTGAAAATATACTGCCTGGGCTGTTTGCTGATAAAGATCCTTATCAGGTATTCGATGCTAAACAGGATGGTGAAGGTCCACTCGGCTATGAGGAGTTCTTCTCCGTATGTTGATTTGACCGCAATGATACTCTCCAGCATAACCGCAATGATGCTCAGGAGGATGGCCCACAGCAGAATGATGTCAAAGAGTCTGCCTGCCCGGGTCTCGGTGCCAAAGACCACCACATAAAGCCTGGTGCGAAGGGCCGGGAAATGTTTAAATCCAGGTTGTTTCATAGTTAAATATCGCTAAACTGATATTCATTAAAAAGCCCGGACAGTATCTGCCCGGGCTCCTGATCTTTATGTTTTATTTTTTTAATTCATCAACTCATCAAAGGTCACCGAGACATAGTAGATAGCTCCAATATTCGGACCTCCTAAACTCTGTATGTAATAATCACCCAGGACATTAGACCCTCCAACTTTAAAAAGTAACTTATCGAGTTTATAGGAAACCTGTGCATCTAGTGTACTATATGCAGGCACATCTCCTACAGCAAAAGAGGACTCCCACCTAAAAGCATCCTGCCACCGATAAGTCAGATTAAACCCTATATTATCGGTAAGTTTTCTGTTGCCAAATTGGACATTGAACTTATGTTCGGGAGTATTAAAATCATTTAAAGTATTTTCATTATATCCTGAAATAAACCTGTTCCAGTTATAGTTTCCGCCAATGGTAAATCCCCTGCTAAGGCTGTAAGTGAGTCCGATTGCAGCACCCTGTGTCTTCACTATCTGATCCTGATTGGTATAGATCTGGAATGTATTAGTAGAAGTCCCATTTAAAATAGAATTGAAAGCCGGATCTCCTGCTGAGTAGACATTAGAACCAATTGAAGCGTTAATGTCATCAGCATCCTGCTGAGTTAATTCGCCAGCTGTCACTACACGAATCTGGGTTATAAAATCGTTGTAAATATTGTAATAGTAAACTGCATCCACCAGTAACTTATTCTGAATCAGACTTTTATATCCCAATTCAATAGACTTAACCTTTTCAGGTTTTACCGGCTCAAACTCGGTAAATGGTTCTAACAAGCTTGTAGCTGCTGGATCAAAAGGCTGCAACCCACTAAATACTTCATTTCGAAATGCATTCACAGACCCACCGGTAAAAGCCAATGGGACATTAGTGGAACTCCTTTTTGTGAGATTATAAAAATCGTAGAATTGAGGCAACCCTCCTAGTAATCTGGCAGAAATTATATCCAATGAAATATATTGCCCTTGCGTTGTTGGATTTCTAAAACCTGTTTGAAAAGAAGCTCTGAAGTTGTGATTGTCGTTCACAGTATAAACAGCCGAAATTCTGGGGTTAACCTGCCCTTTAAAGTTTTCATTTTTATCGAACCGGATCGATCCGGAGAATTTCAAATTATCAGTTACCTTCTTCCCAGCCTGAAGGTAGGCTCCGTATTCATTGATCGTAATTGCCCCGGCCGTATCTGGGAAAATGGTTCCATTTGATTTCAACTCAAACACTCTAATGCTTGCACCGCCCAGCAGCTCCATAAAATCTATTTCGTTTTTGAAATCATACTGTACTTCACCATGATACATGTTTGATTGATCATCAAACAGAGGACCTACTGGAACAACGCCCTCTAACACATCACTCTTAATCTCCTCAAAATCACTCTCACCTGCCGATAGCGGATACCTGCTCTCCATTTGAGATGAAGCATATTGATGAGCTTCCAGTTGGGTTTGTAGAGGGATATCATTAGGGTTTGAACCCGGAGCTATATCATTATTATAGTAATACCTTAATAACCATAATGGATATTCGGTTAAATAATTACTAACATTACCTCCAAATCTTACATCATTAATACGTTTTGCAAGAAATTCTGCGATATAACTGCCCCCTGACTCTTCTCGAGTGGTATATGCTCTTACGTAAAAATTATCGCCCCTCAACTGGAGTCTGTGTTGTTGAACTCCAAAATCTGCCAACGAATAACGCTGCGCACCTGTATAAATGGATGTTCCCCAACCTCCGTTAAACAGATAACTCAACTCTAACTGATCATTGATTCTATAATAAAGGCCAGCATTTAATTTCTTATTTTCCGCCCCATAATCTACGACATATTGCTCCTCATATGCTGGAGCAGAAACAACGTGACTTGGCAAGAAACCATTCTGAGCATAATTCCATGCATTTGTCTGACCGATATTATCATTCCCTGCAAAAACTCCCAGCCCCGTTGTTGCTAAAGTTTGCCATCCTAAACTTGTCTGGGTATTTCTACTAAATCGAAGTATATTAAGATTAAGAGCTGCTTCGTCTCCCATAAAGTGCAACCGATCTGCTCCAGGGTTTTCAGCGCCAAGAGATAAAAAGGGATTGAAAGCAGCATTTCGATCCATTGTTGAAGTACCATGCCAGTCATCAGCTTTCGAATAGCTACCATGTATTTTAAAGGCAAATTTGTTATTGAAAGCCTTGGCATACCGAAGTGAGGCTTCGTACATTGGTGAAACTCCCTGATCCGCACCACTACCCACATGATTCACCCCGGTCTTCACAAATGCACTGGCCCCCTGGTAATCAAAAGGATTCTTACTATTGATCAGCAAAATACCATTAAAGGCATTTGGACCATATAATGCTGAAGAAGCCCCGGGGATCAGCTCTACGCTTTCCACATCCAGCTCTGATGGACCATTGAGATTACCTATCGGGAAATTTAAGGCAGGCGCCTGCGTATCCATTCCATCTATCAGCTGAACAAATCGCGTATTCCCTGTAGAGGCAAAACCCCTGGCATTCAGGATCTGAAAGTTGATGCTGCTGGATGCAATATCCACTCCCTTAAGGTTAGCAATGGCTTTATAATAAGTATCAGAAGAAGTATTTTGCACCGACAGAATGTCCATCTTTTCTATACTCACGGGGGACTGGAGAATATTTTCTTCCACCCTGGAAGCGGAAACCACTACCTCCTGACCCAGCATAAAGGATTCGGCCATTTTTATCTCAAGCCCGGATGCATTGGCCTGCTCCACCCTGATCTCCTGGCGCTCATAACCCACACTACTTACAGTAAGGGTTATTGGCGGCTTTGAATTCACATTCAAAGAGAAATTCCCGTTTACATCCGAAATGGTTCCCAATACTGTTCCCTTCACAAGTATATTAACCCCAATGAGAGGCTCACCTGAATCCGCATCGGTCACTGTCCCGGAAACAGATACCTGACCCCAGACGGCTGTAGCTAAACAAAAGACGAAAAGGGTGGATAGAAATGATTTCGTAATTGTATTATTCATAGAGCTGATGTGTTTTGGTCATAATGTTGCTACACTAATATCAGGAAAAAAATCAAGATTTACAGTTTCCAAAACTCTTTATGATTAGAAAATCACCATTTTGAACATAAAAAAAGCCTGAATTTTTATCAGGCTCACACATTGTATTCTTTTTTTGAAGAACGGTTTAACCAACTTCCTTTTTCAAGTGCTCTACCAATCGATCACAGACAGCATTTAGCTCTGAGGACATATACTCATCTCCGGTAGAGTTAAGGACACTTTGCGCCATCCCTCCAATACAGTCAATATAAAAGCGCTTCATATCGTCCACTGGCATGTCTTTGGACCATAAATCGATGCGCAAGGTATTTTTGGTAGTGTGATCCCACATGGATAAACTAACGGACTTGGTTTCTGAAGGCCCCGGCTGATCCTTATCGTCAGCATCCCACACTATACGTTCCGGTATATTATCCTTGTCCAGTTCTACTTCCAGCTTTATTTCCGACTTTTTCATGCTTAATTAAATATGGCTTTAAATTCCTGGTAATTCATTCCTTTTTCCTGAATAGGTGAAGTATCACAGGGTAGCTCAGAAGCTTTATTGTTAATGTCATCCACCCGATTCTCATGCTTGGGGTGGGTACTTAAAAACTCTGGCACGTTTCCAGTACCTTCTTCTTCCAACAGTTTCTCAAAAAACGATGCAGCCCCATCACAGGCATATTCTGTCTCTGCCAGATAAATAACAGAATACTCATCCGCTTCAGCCTCAGCCTCGCGACCAAAAGCCAAAGTAGCTCCGGTTCCGGCTATAGTCGCTGCAATCTGCTCCAATTGAGAGGGATCCTTTCCTAGCGCGATACTGATCAAAGCAGATAATGCGTATTGCCTTTGAAGACGCTTGATGCTATGACGCTGATCCGCATGGGCAATCTCATGCCCCATCACACCAGCCAGGTCATCTGCATTATTGAGGTATTTGATAAGTCCGGTGTACACATAAATATATCCGCCCGGAGTAGCAAAGGCATTCAGGACATCATCATCTATGATGTGGACTTTCCAAACAAAGTCATCTTTATAGGTGACTTCACCCGAGTTGAGAATAGCACCGACCATACCATTTAAGTAAGCATAAGCCTCCGCATATTCGGCTTCATCCAGGATCGTAAATGAAGAATCGTTGGCGATCTCTTCAGCCACCTGGGCTCCAAGCTGCTGATCATTCTCTACGGAGAAAAAAACAACATCATTGTTCTTATCACAAGATCCAAGTGCACAAAAAAGTGCAAGAGATGCTAAAAGCGTAAATCCTTTTATGATTTTGACCATAATATTTAGTTTTTAAGGTAGACTTTTCTTAAAGTCAGCATAAGTCATACCAGTTTCGTTGATCATGTCGGTAGAGCAGCTCATTGAGCTTGCTAATGTATTGATATCTTTTACACGGTTTCCGGGACTGGGGTGCGTACTCAGGAACTCGGGAGTTCCTCCAGCCTGTCCTTCGTTCAGAAGTTTTTCGAAAAATGAAGCAGCACCATTGCAAGCATAGGAAGTTTTGGAAAGGTATCTTACGGAGTATTCATCCGCCTCTGATTCCGCACCACGGCTAAACTTCAATACGGCGCCTGTTCCTGCCAGCTGCGCTGCTATTTGTGCGAGCTGGCTGGGGCTTTCACCCAAGGCAATGCTCAGCAATATAGAAATACCATATTGCTTTTCCAGCTGTTTAATGGAATGCCTTCTGTCTGCATGGGCGATCTCATGTCCCATCACACCAGCCAGATCATCCGCGTTATTGAGGTATTTGATGAGTCCGGTGTACACGTAAATATATCCGCCCGGAGTGGCAAAGGCATTGAGGGTTTCATCATCTTTGATAATCTTTAGCTCCCATACAAAATCATCCTTGTAAGCCACAGCGCCACTATTCAGGATCTGTTGCTTCATTGCATTGAGATACTTATAAGCATTCGGATGCTGAGATGCTGACAGTACCGGAAACTCTCCGGGCTTTGAGGCTATTTCTTCGCTGACCTGTTTCCCCAGCTTTTTGTCATCCTCAATAGAAAAGAAAATCGAACCAACCTGGCCGGAAGCGGCACACCCGGCAAACAGTAATATAATAGCTCCCTGACTGATAAATCTTAATACTTTCATGTGTTCAAAGTTTCGAAATAAGCCGGGCCGCGTAGGCGGTTTGCCGCAACTCTTTGATCATACCATGTTGGTATGGCTCAATATCTAAGTTGAGCATTATGCTCATTTCATATGGATTCATTTAAAATTGAAAACGCTGATTGTTTATCCTGATTCAACTGAGCCTTTAGCTGATCAATGCTGTCAAACTTCCTTTCCTTACGTAAAAGCTTCACAAACCGGATGGTCAATCGTTGATTATAAATATTTTCATCAAAATTAAAGATATTCACTTCAATTCTTCTTTCCGTACCAGAAACGGTCGGGCGCTGCCCAATGTTTAACATCCCCTGTAACTTGCGGCCACCGTACTCTACTAAAACCGCATAAGCTCCGTCTGTCGGGATCAGCTTGTAGGTTTCCGGCACATCGATATTTGCAGTAGGAAACCCTATACTCCTGCCGATCCTGTCGCCATCTTTAACGAATCCCGTAAGGCTATAGTATCGCCCCAAAAACTCATTGGCGATGTGAATGTTCCCCTGAGCAATGGCTTTTCTGATCTTGGTAGAGCTCACTCCCACGTGTTCTATATCCTGCCGAGGTATTTCCTCCACGTCAAAACCGTATCGGCCGGAGTTCTCCTTAAGGTACTCAAAGCCACCTTCACGGTTCCTGCCAAAGCGATGATCGTAACCAATAACAAGCTTCTTTGTCCGGATCTTATCAACCACAATCTCTCTTATAAACTGATCAGAAGAAAGCTCTGAAAACTCCCTGGTAAACGGGATCTTGATCAGGTAATCAATGCCGATCTCTTCCAGAAGGCTCGCTTTTTCTTCGAAAGTAGTCAACAACCTCAGCTCATCAGCACCTTTCTTCAAAACAAACCGGGGATGTGGCCAAAATGTAATTACCACGGTCTTACCCTGCTTCTGGTGAGCGTAGGAAACTATATTTTTCAAGATCTTCTGATGGCCCACATGCACTCCATCAAAAGTTCCGCTGGTCACCACAGCATACTCAGGAGGTGTAAATGCATTTACATCTTCAATTAATTTCATCTGCTTAAAGTTTGCAATAATGCCTGATAACCGGTAGCCAGATTAATCATCCTCCTACCTGGGGGCCGTACTGCCCTTCGG
The DNA here is from genome assembly GCF_057801515.1 of Marinoscillum sp. HNIBRBA16962. Taxonomy (NCBI): domain Bacteria; kingdom Pseudomonadati; phylum Bacteroidota; class Cytophagia; order Cytophagales; family Reichenbachiellaceae; genus Marinoscillum; species Marinoscillum sp. HNIBRBA16962. Next base: position 4,253,833 of record NZ_CM173603.1, read on the forward strand.
CAGGCGGCCCTGTGTGTCTCCTTAATGATCTCAGGCATGGCCTGTTTCATCTCCTTTTATTTTTCGCACAAATTGTTCCAGATTTTCAGCTTCATCAATCGAATAGTTCCCGATCCTGGTTCTTCGTAAGCTCTTCAGGTGAGCTCCTACTCCTAAAATCTCCCCAAAATCCCTGGCCATACTGCGGATATACGTTCCTTTGGAGCACTCGATCAGAAAATGCACATCAGGTAAGTTGATAGAAGTGACCTCAAAGCGGTGAATAGTGACTGCTCTCGGATCAATTTTCACTTCCTGGTTCTGCCGTGCTTTTACATAGGCCCGTTCGCCTTTTATGCGAATCGCAGAATGAGCCGGCGGAACCTGCTCTATCTCTCCGGTTAGTTCATTTGTGGCACTATGAATAGCCGCTTCTGTAATGTGATCGATTGAGTTCTCAGCATCATACTCCGTTTCCAGATCAAACGATGGAGTGGTTTTCCCAATAGTAAAGATCCCGGTGTAGGTTTTATCAAGACCTTGCAGCTCATTGAGTTTTTTTGTGAACTTGCCGGTCCCTATCAGCAGGAGGCCTGTGGCCAGCGGATCCAGAGTGCCAGCATGACCTATTTTTTTTACTTTCAGTACATAACGCAGCTTTTTCACCACGTCAAAGGACGTCCAGGTAAGGGGTTTATCTATCAACAGAATTTGTCCTTCGGAAAAAATACTCAGATCCATAGCTGAGATATAATTGCAATTGATCCTACTAATAAACAGTAGATCGCAAAATAAGTTAATTTACCCCTTCTCACGATCCCGATCATCCATCTGCAGGCAGCATATCCCGAAATGAAAGCAGCCACAAATCCTACCATAACCACCAAACCTGAAACCCCGCCAGAAGACACCGGAGCTTCCAGATAATCTTTTAGCTTCAGGAAGCTGGCTCCCAAAATTGGGACTAAAACCATTAAAAATGAGAAACGAGTTGCTTTGCTTTTTTCTACGCCCAGCAGCAACCCTGTAGCGATAGTGGCGCCTGACCTGGATATACCAGGCAAAATGGCAAAAGCCTGAGCAAGACCAATGATAAAGGCCTTAAAAGGACTAACCTCCTTTTGGTTATCTTTTTTGAAATAAGTGAAAAACAACAAAGCCGAAGTGATCAGCAGCATACTCCCCACAAGCAACAGGTTTCCGGTAAAAAAAGCTGTCACCTGATCTTCAAAGAAAACTCCTACTATACCCACAGGGATCATAGAAATGAGGATTTTGACAGCAAATTGCCAGGATTCATTCCATTCCAGTCGAAATAAACCGCGAATGATCTCCACAATATCCCGCCAGAAAACCACAACAGTACTGAGAGCTGTGGCAGCATGAAGTATGACAGCAAACAGTAAATTATCACCGGTTTCTACCCCAAGGAGCACCGTACCTATCTCCAGGTGTCCGCTACTGCTTACCGGCAGAAACTCTGTCAATCCCTGGATGATACCCAGAAATAGCGCTTCAATCCAGGTCATGCTTATTTGTTATCCTTGCTGTTTTGAGATTTTTTTGGCTTGTAGAATATCGCGACAAACTCGATCAGGAAGCCCAGCATCACTACAATCGGTCCCAGGGTGATACCCAAAAACCCGAAACCATATGGTTCACTATCAGAAGCCATGAGGGAAAAACCCAGGACCAGGGTAAGTACCCCTACGATCATGATGATATAATTGGCTTTCTGAAAGGCAAATTTGCTTTGTTCTGACATGTGTTTAATAAAGTTCGTCCAATGAAAGTTTTAAATATTTTCTTACGGCGCGCCAGGTACTTAAGTATCCCACCACAATACCCAGTACGACAAGCGAGGTAAAAAGGATGGCCATATTTTTTGTATCCTGCAACTGCTCCAGATCATCAATGCGCTGATTCATGTACATAAGGATCAACCCCAGAAAAAAAGATGCCAGCATCCCGGCAAGAAAACCATACCACGCTGAACGCTTCAGAAAGGGTGACCGGATAAAACCGCCTGTAGCACCGACAAGCTGCATACTCCGTATCAGAAAGCGTTGAGAAAACATAGCCAGCTTAATGGTATTATTAATGAGTATGATCACCACGATCAGCAAAACCAAAAAGAAACCTACCAGCACTATTCCTATTTTTGTAAGGTTTTCATTGATACTTTCTACAAGAGACTCCATATACGAAACTTCGTAAACTCCCCGAATGGATTCAATGTCTTTCCGGATAAGCTTAAGCGAGTCGGAGGCCTGATAAGCAGGTTTAATATTTACTACATAAAGATCACGAAGGGGGTTGTCCCCTAAAAATTCCGTGAAATCCTCTCCGGTGTCCTGCATAAACTGCTCCGCTGCTTCTTCCCTGGTAATCAGACGTATGCCGGGTTGGTCATTTTTGGCAAGGACATACTCCTTAGATCCAATGGTTCGGCTTATACGGCTCATCTCGCTCGAAGAAAGTTGCTTGTTAAGGAAAACCTGAACCTCAATATTTTCCTGAATAATAGAAGTGAGCTTATTGGTATGCAATGCCATCAGACCAAATAAGCCAATAACAAAAAGTGCCAGTGTAATACTAAAGACCACACTGACAAACGGATAGCTTCCTAGCTTACGTTTTTTACGGGTTTTCTGTTCCATCCCGCCCCAAAACTAACTAATGTAAATGGATTTGTAGATTTAGAGGTGCCCTTTATTCGGTCAGTTTACTATTTCGCAAGATCTCCAATTCTTCTCGAAGCTTCTTGTTAGTGATAACCGGCAGTTCCTCCACTTTGTCCGTAACCTCTACCTGGTAATATTCAGAGTCATAGTAAACATAGATTCTACGCTCATCAGCTTTATTGATCTCCAGAATCTCGTAAGGTTGCTTACCAAAATCGCCGTAGAGGTACAGTTTGCCTTCCAGGTATTTGTATTTGATGGTTCCGGAATTGCGATTTACTGTTTCTACATCCAGGGGTTGCGAATCGCCACCTACTTCATCCAGCGACGAAACTTCCGGAATATCAAGGTCTTCGGTTTTCATCGCATCCTCGCTATCTACATCTGCAAGCCCCGGAAGGTTTACTTTAGGTGTAAAGTCTCGTTCGGATTCATCAGCAGTAGACTTAGCAACAGCCTCTTTTACCGGCTCAGCTTTTTCAACAGGTTCTTCTCTTGCCTCTGACCCCGCAGGCTCAAAGGCTTTTTCTGTGACCAAAGGCTCCTCTTCAGGAATTTCAATCTCAGGAATTTCAATGTCTTTATTTGGCAGGTAGATACCATCGATGTATGTGTGGTCAACCGGATGACCGGTAAGATCATCTGCATCAATGTTGTAATAAGCGACAATACCCAAAACAACAACAACCAGGGTACCGCCAATGGATTTCAGGATTGTATTTGAACCAAAAGATCCCAGTCCTACCCAGTTGGAAGATACATCGATTGCGTTTAGCCTGCCTTTTAACTCGGCTTTGCGGTATTCTGAGATCCCCTCCTTCACTAACTGTTCGTACAATACCTCTTCTTTGAATGCAGGGTCAATCTGCATTTGATTTTCAAATGAAGCAAGGTCGCTACCCTCGAGATCACCTCTCAAATAGCTTTCAATTATATCTTTTTGCTTAAAGTCCATCAATCAAAAAAGTCAGTTGTACTGTATCGCTCTTTTATTAAACTATCCAGTTTCTTTTTACACTTATATTTTTTCGTTTTGGCCGTATCAGTATTCGCAAAATTCAGCTTCTCAGCTATGTCTGTCATATTCAGACCATCAAAATAATAATACGTCAAAATCTTTTTGCAAGTATCTCCCAACTCGCTGATACATTGCATAACCACTTTGTACCTTTCCTTTTCGTCATAAGTTTGGTACTCCTCACTATCCACTTCTTCACTGGAAAGCCTGCTTTTTCGCTCGAGCTCTTTCCTCCACTGATTCATGCAGATGCTGTATAGGAACGTGCTGATTTTAGATGTAAGTACCAGTTTTCCGCTTGCTGCTTTTTGCCAAAAGGCAAGCAAAGCTTCCTGATAAACATCTTTAGCTTCATCTTCCGTACCATTATTCTTAAGGACCATGTTGGTCATCATCCTGTAATACTTCTTGTACAGATAGTCTAAAGCCCGCTCATCCCCTTTACTGATCTTTTCAAGAATCTCACTATCCTTCATACACCGAGGAAGTCGAAACTCCCTGTTTTAAATACAATAAGTCTATAAAAAGTAACCTCCCTTTACGATAAATCAGGTGATTTCTACTGTAAATTAACTGATTTACCCTATTAACCCAATGATAGCCCCCTCCATCAGGGCAAAAATACGATCCCCTTTTTTAGGATTTAAGACGTAACTTCCGGTAAAGTTGCCAAATGCCGGAAGTATTCCCTGCATTCTCCCAAAATAAAAACAAGGCATGACCATACTCTGCCGTGCAGGGCCACGCAGGCGTACACCGGGGTGAATATGACCGGCTATGTTATAAACTTCCGAATCGACAGGCTCATGGGTAAATCGGAATGGCCCCGTTACCCATTCTGGCACAAGCTCGATCACTGTTTGGGCGTAACTTGCCTCGTCCAGAATATCATGATTGCCTTCTACCAGAATTTGACGGACGCTCTTATGACTTGCTGACCAGCTGATAAAATCCTGCCATTCAAGGTTTTCATCACTATGGAACAGATCGCCCAAAAAAATCAACCTGTCTGGCTTATACTTTCGGACCTGTTCATCCAGGCGTTGCAGATCTGAAAAATGGATCTTTTTAGGAACCGGCACTCCATTTTTTCGAAAATGCCCGGCTTTTCCTAAATGCAGATCAGATACAATCAGAGTTTGCTGATCTGGCCAATAAACGGACCTGCCTGCATCCAGTATAAGATCCTGGCCACAAAGTTGCAGATTAATTGTTTGCCGGAGGGCCTTGCTAACCTTCATAAGGCAGCCATGTTTGTGTGCGGAAGAAAAACATAAGGTATCCCCGAACTTTTAGATTATTATCCTCACCAATCCAAAGCTTACAATCATATACACTTCCACTTTCCGGATCCAGGATCTCACCACTGTCATATTCGGTATCATCAACATCATATTCCATGTCGGTAATGATTTCCATCCCGATGATTTTCTGATCTTTTTTGTCTCCTGAACATTCATCGCAGACGGGATCCTGATCTTCTCCCGGCTCCCTAAACAACTTGGTGATCTTACCATAGTACTTACCCCCTTTCTCATAGATCTCTACCACAGATCTTGGCTTACCAGTGTTATCATCGATGGTCTTCCATTTGCCCACTATGGACTGAGCAGAGCACGTGAGAGAAATTGCTAATAGGAAAGAAACAATAATGTATCGCATGTCATTTTTAGGTTTTGAAAAAACAAAAATAGTGAAAGCCCCTTTCCTGTTAGTGGTATATCAGACGGGAGGTATTGCCACTTCAAGTTAATGCAAGAAAAAACCCGATAAGTATACTACACTACAAACAAATAGAATTAATCACTCAATGATTTATAATCTAGAATTTTTGAGCTTACTCTGGTGTTATTCCAAAGCGTTTTTAGAAGCATATCGAAATGGAAATAAGAAAATATAAATCATCCGATCACCGACAACTATCACAGATGATCTTGGCGCTATATCAGGACGACCCGGAGGGCGAAGCAATGGATCAGGCTAAAATAGAGCGGACAATTGGAGTACTGACTAAGTTCCCCATGAAGGGTCAAATAGAAATCATAGAAAGCCACAATCGCATAGTAGGGTATGGTCTACTCATCAACCAGTGGAGCAATGAACATGGAAGTGATATTTTACATATAGATGAGCTGTACATTATTCCGGAAGCAAGAGGAAGAGGGCTTGGAACAAAGTACGTTAAGCGGATTATTCAAACCAATGAGAAAAAGGTCATCGCATTGGAAACCACCCCATCAAACCGAAGAGTAAGAGATTTCTACTACAGCCTCGGGTTTGTTAAGGCGACAAACGATCATCTGTTTTACTACAAAAATTAATTTTCCATATTTTGACAAACCCCAACAAAAAAAGATGGCCCGCTTCCTGGCCATCTTTTTAGCAAATCTAAATCTACATCTTAACTCAGATGTTCATGTCTATTTTAGATCAAATCGATCCAAATTCATCACTTTAACCCAGGCTTTTACAAAGTCTTTTACAAACTTCTCTTCAGAATCTGTAGCTCCATAAACTTCAGCAAGTGCTCTGAGCTCCGAATTAGATCCGAAAATCAGGTCTGCCCGAGTTCCGGTCCACTTTACTTCACCAGTCTTACGATCACTTCCTTCAAAAACATCTCCTTTTTCTGTGATAGCTTTCCAGGTAGTACCCAGATCCAGAAGATTCAGGAAGAAATCATTGGTCAACCTTCCCGGAGTTTTTGTGAAGACGCCATGTTTGGAGTGATCATAGTTTGTATCCAGAACTCGCATACCGCCAACTAACACTGTCATCTCAGGAGGAGTAAGTGTTAACAATTGTGACTTATCCAGCAACATCTCTTCTGCTGTGGTATTGTGCTTAGGTTCAAAGTAATTTCGAAAAGCATCTGCTGGCGGCTCCAACCATGAGAAGGACTCTACATCAGTCTGCTCCTGCGAAGCGTCCCCCCTACCTGGTGAAAAGAGGACTTTTACATCATGGCCTGCATCCTTTGCAGCTTTTTCAACAGCAGCACTTCCACCCAGAACGATCAAGTCCGCTAGCGAAACCTTTTTATTTCCGGATTGAGCATCATTAAACTCTTCCTGAATTCCTTCAAGTACTCCCAGCACTTTCGCTAACTGCTTAGGGTTGTTGACTTCCCAATTCTTCATAGGCTCTAGTCGGATATGTGCACCATTAGCACCACCTCTTCTATCAGAGCCACGGAAAGTGGAAGCAGAAGCCCAGGCTGTAGATACCAGCTCAGAGGTAGTTAACCCTGAATCAAGTATTTTTCCTTTCAGAACAGCCACGTCCTTATCATCAATCAACTCATGGGTCACTGCCGGAACGGGGTCCTGCCAAAGCAATTCCTCCTCCGGTACCTCAGGACCAAGTAAAAGCTCCTTAGGCCCCATGTCCCTGTGAGTAAGCTTGTACCATGCTCGTGCAAACGCATCTGCAAATTCATCAGGGTTTTCATAGAATCGTCTGGAGATCTTTTCATATGCAGGGTCTTCTTTCAGTGAAAGATCTGTTGTCAACATGAAAGGAGCATGTTTTTTTGCCGGATCATGAGCGTCAGGAATGGTGCCTTCACCAGCTCCGTCTTTTGGTCTCCATTGCCATTTGCCTGCAGGGCTCTTATATTTTTCCCAATCGTATTCAAACAGGTTTTTAAAGAAATTGTTGCTCCATTGTGTTGGAGTTTGGGTCCAGGTTCCCTCAAGGCCACTGGTAATGGTGTCATTGCCTTTACCACTTCCAAAACTACTTTTCCAGCCCATACCTTGCTCTTCAATGGTAGCTCCTTCAGGATCCGCAGCGAGGTGCTCTTCGGGGGCCGCACCGTGTGTTTTTCCAAATGTATGCCCCCCCGCTATAAGTGCCACGGTCTCTTCATCATTCATCGCCATGCGGGCAAATGTCTGCCGAATGAAGTATGCTGCCTTTTTCGGATCAGGCTCTCCATCAGGTCCTTCCGGGTTTACATAGATCAGCCCCATATGGTCCGCACCAAGAGGTTTCTCGAGCTCCCCATCTTTATCATGGCGTTGGTTATCTAACCACTCACCTTCAGACCCCCAATAAATGTCTTCTTCCGGTTGCCAGACATCTTCACGGCCGCCTCCAAAACCAAACGTCTTGAAGCCCATAGATTCCAAAGCTACATTACCGGCCAGGATCATGAGATCTGCCCAGGAGAGTTTCTTACCATATTTCTGCTTAACCGGCCACAGCAATAAACGAGCTTTATCCAGGTTTACATTATCCGGCCAGCTGTTGAGAGGTGCAAAACGCTGGTTACCGGTACCACCACCTCCACGTCCGTCAACGACACGATATGTGCCAGCGCTGTGCCATGCCATCCGGATAAACATTGGTCCGTAGTGGCCAAAATCTGCGGGCCACCAGTCCTGAGAGTCTGTCATCAGGTCGTTGAGGTCTTTTTTTACAGCCTGAAGGTCAAGCTTCTTAAATTCTTCAGCATAATTGAAATCTTCATCCATTGGGCTGGACAAGGGGGCATGCTGACGCAGAATATTCAGATTCAGCTTGTTAGGCCACCATTCACGATTTTGGGTGCCTCCACCCGCACTTTCACGTAGAGCGCCATTGTGAAATGGGCACTTACCTTCACCATTAGTACTGTGTGATGAGTTGTTATCTTCCATTTTTTGAATCAATTAAAAGTTTGACTGTTTTTCACAAATGTGCAATAATCATTATTTATAAATTTTATAAACCTATTAGTTTAAATTATGATAATAATTATACCCACTATATGCTATTAATTTACTAAAAACGCAGGCCATTTAAAAAGGAAATGGAAGCTTAAACCTGTTCAGTATGTTGGAGTAAGATTTCCTTAATCAGAGTCAACGGCTAAAAAAAGGAAATTAGTTGGCCGATGACCGGTAGCACAGCAGGTAGTGGTCCTGGTTAACTGGTGATTTTAGCCAATGGCCATGGTCAAAGTCAAGAGTCAATTCTCCTTCTCCGCATACCGCTCCAATTGCAATCTCATTTTCTGAATACGGTCAGATAACTGCTCTGAGGTAAGGTTTTGCCGGCGAAGCATGTCCACCAAAATGGGGAACGCGAAAGGTGTAGGTTTCTTAGTCTCCTTTAGTATAATCTCCTGTCCGTTGATCCTTCGGAAGGCTTCAAAAAGGCGTGAGTGTTCTAGTTGAAGGGTTAAAACCTCCTCCATCGACTGGCGGATCAGCAGGTTTTCTTCGTCATATTCTCTAAACACTTTAAATAGGATCCCAGAAGAGGCCTGTAAGTGCCTTGCAGTTATATTTTTACCGGGATATCCATGAAAGATCAGACCAGCTATGGTAGCAATGTCTCGAAACTTCCGGGTGGCCATCTCTGTCATGTTGATGGACTCCTCGATATCCCGCATGAGGTTCTCTTCGGTAAACAGATCCACCTCCAATGCCTCTTCTATAGGAATCTCCTGATCAGAAAGCAGTTCGAACCCATAGTCATTCATGGAAATGGAAAAGCTGATCGGCTGGATTCTGCTAATTCTTAATGCAACAATGCCCGCCAACACTTCATGGACAAACATTCCCTCAAAAGGGTAGATAAATACATGATTGCCAAAACGCGATTTAGTTCGCTCAATGAGAAGCTTATTTCGGGAAGGAATAATGGACCATTTGGCCTGCAGGTCAAGGATAGGCCTGATGGTTTGCAGCTCTATATCCGAATAATCTCCATCGATACATTGCTGGAGTTTTTCCCTTATGCCATCGGCAAGCATGGACGATAACGGCAAACGTCCGCCGCCCCAGGCAGGTGTGATTCCACTTTTTCGTTTAGACTTACGTACCAGTACCGTGAGGTCCTTGATCCGAACAAACTCCAGGTTTTTTCCGGCAAACCAAAAGGTATCTCCCGGATTGAGCCGGGACACAAAGCTCTCCTCTACTGTCCCGATAGTTCCTCCGGTCAGAAACTTTACTTTCATGGCCGGATCCCCTACAATTGTTCCGATCGAAAGTCGGTGCTTAGTGGCTGCTTTCTTGTTAATGATCCTGTAAATTCCATCCTCCTCATATACACGCGCAAACTCATCATACTGTCCGAGCGTCTTTCCCCCTGTGGTGATAAAATCCAGCACCCATCGCCACTCTTCAGCATTCAGCAACCGGTAGCAGTAGGTTGTTTTTACCTCTTCCAGGATCCGGAGTGGTTTGAACCCCCCGCTTACTGCCAGCGTCACCAGGTATTGCACCAGCACATCCAGGCTTTTTTCAAGAGGTTTCCTGCTCTCAAACTTTTTGGTTCTAATGGCCTGACGCAGCGCCGCCCCTTCGATCAGCTCCAGCGAGTGGGTAGGCACAAAGTAGATCTTGCTGATAGCTCCGGGCTGATGACCACTCCGACCCGCTCTCTGAAAAAACCGGGATACGCCTTTTGGTCCACCCACCTGAATGACGGTATCGACCGGACGAAAATCAACACCCAGGTCCAGGCTGGAAGTACAGACCACCACTTTTAGCTTCTCCGCATGCAATGCATCCTCCACCCAGCCTCGAATATCATGATCCATAGACCCGTGGTGCATGGCAATTACACCGGACAACTCAGGGGCATATCTCAGGATCGCCTGGTACCATAGTTCTGTTTGCGATCGGGTGTTTGTAAAGAGTAAAGTGGTCTTACTCCGATTGATGATCGGAAGGATCTTTGGAAGCAACTTAGTCCCTAAGTGCCCGGACCATGGAAACTTTTCAACCTGATCCGGCAGAATAGATTCCACCTCTATTTTCTTATCCACCCTGGCACGAATGGTCACTGCATCCTTGTAGTAATCCTCTCCCAGCAGCACCCGTTTAGCCTGGGGCAGGTTGCCAATGGTAGCAGAAATGCCCCAGATCTTCAGCGGGTCCAATGCGATGTGTTTTAACCTGGAGATAGCCAGCTCCATTGCTATCCCTCGCTTAGTACCCAGGATTTCATGCCATTCATCTACAATGATGGCTTTCAGGTTTTTGAAATAATTAGGGTAATCACTCTGACTCAGAAGGATATGAATACTCTCCGGGGTGATGACAAGCGCCTGAGGGGCATTCTTCTTTTGTTTTTGGCGCTCGGTGGTCGTGGTGTCACCGGTCCGTAAGCCCACAGACCAGCGCAGGTCCAGATCATCGCATACCTCCTGCATGGCTCTTTGGATGTCTTTGGCCAAAGCCCGTAAAGGTGTTACCCATAGAATTCTCAGTTCCGGGGTAACATCTGCCGGATCATGGTCCCTGAGAAACTCCAGTACACAGGGTATCCAAAGCGCGTAAGTTTTTCCGCTCCCCGTTGGTGCATTCAGTAGTCCACACTTCCCCAAAAGGTACGCCTGCCAGGCTTCCTCCTGAAAAGTAAACGGCTTCCAGCCTTTCGACCGGAACCACCTGCGTGCTAAATCTGTGTGACTTTTTTTACCTGTCAGCGGCATAAAATCGGTCAAAGCTTATTCCCTATCAAAGGAATCTCCTTTTTCCGAAAAATCAGAATAATCAGACAGGCAATAAATACAGCAAGCGCATAAAAGAAAAGCTGACCACCATCATCCTGTACAATAACACCAAGACTGGTCAGGTGAAAGAAAAGAGCGCCTGAAATCACCAGCATCCCAGTAATAGCTCCGAAAACCCTGTAACGTGGAATCACCAGCAACACGCCAGCGATAAGCTCTACAATACCGGAACCAATTCGACCAACAGGCTCCATACCTACTTGTGTAAATATGTAAATACTCTCGGGTTGTCCTGTAAATTTGAAGTAAAGGGTCTGAAGCAAGATGATTGCGGCGATCAAGCTTAAGATCCATTCAATGACCTTTTTCATGATATTGTCCAATCTATTCTGTAAAATCGCCTATTTAAAAGTAAAAAGCAAGTCATTTATACGACACATATGATATCAAAAGAACTACTGGAGCATGCAAAACGAATCAGATCACTCGCAGAAATAGGACTGGTCTATCAAAAAGACGATTTTGATCGGGACCGATACCAGGAACTGAAGCAGATCAGTACGGAAATGATGGCCCTGCTTATAGATCATCCGGTAAAATCCATTGAGGGCGTGCTGCGTCCCAGGAACGAATATATCACACCAAAAACAGATGTACGGGGAGTGATCTTTAATGAAAAGGATGAGCTACTCATGGTAAAAGAAAAAATAGATGGTGGATGGGCACTACCTGGCGGCTGGGCAGATATTGGGTATTCGCCATCTGAAATCGCAGAAAAAGAAACGGCTGAAGAAGCTGGAGTAAAAGTGAAAAGTCAACGGCTGCTGGCAGTGATGGACAAAAAATGCCATCATCATCCCGCCGACATTCATTATGTCTATAAGATCTTTATTCTTTGTGGGTTGATCCATGAAAATCTGGAACGCGGGTATGAAACAGATGATGCAGCCTACTTCCCCATCCATGATCTACCAGAGCTCTCTGCTCCTCGAAATACCAAAGAACAGTTGAAGATTATTTTCGACCTGTATAAAAACCCGAATAAACCGGTTTATTTTGATTGATCGTGTAAGCCCAATTCAATAAGGCGACAGCATAAAAGGAAAGACGGAAGTACATTTAATAACACTGGTTCATAACAAACAATAGAACTCTAAAATAAAAGCCCGATCTTTCGATTGGGCTTTTATCATTAAGAACCGGCTTCACTGACAGCATCTTCCGTCAGTTGAAACGTAAGCGATTATATAGCACAAGATAAACAGTTACTTTTCATTTTCAAACCTTCTTTAGATTAAATGGCATTCCTGGTGGGTAAGCGACACTTTCTGGATGGTAAAAGGAGCTTTCCTAAATATTCCCTGACAAATACCCCTGTTTTTCCTCAGTTCGTTAAACTTATGTGCCAGGTTCATGTAGCTTCGGTAAAGAATTTTAGAAAATTAAGAAAACTTCCTCATTCCTCCTTCTCTTTCTGACCAATCTGCTTCAGTACATACTCCGGATGCAGCCTCACCACCTCTCCAATCACGATGATTGCCGGAGAACCTATTCCCTGTTGTTTTACTTTTTCTTCAATAGTATCCAGTGTCCCTAAAACACTTCGTTCATCAGATCGTGTACCATTTTGAATGATCCCAACCGGTTCCTCACCTCCCCTACTTGTTTTGAAAAGGGACACAATATGTGACAGCCGTTTCATCCCCATCAGCACCACCACAGTGGCGCTTGACCGGGCCGCGAGCTGGATATCCTTAGATAATGCATGGTCCTTTGTTGTGCCTGTTACTACCCAGAAACTTTCATTGATGCCACGTTTGGTCAGGGGTATCTGATTCATGGCGGGTACAGCCATAGAGCTGGAAATACCCGGCACTACTTCCACTTCCATTCCGTGTGCCCTGGCATGTTCAAGCTCCTCATGCCCACGCCCAAAAACAAACGGATCGCCTCCTTTGAGTCGCACTACGGTTTTATGTCTTTTCCCCAGATCCACGATCATGTCATTGATGTAGATCTGCTGGTACTGGTGAATACCCGGCTTCTTGCCTACGTAGATCCGCTCACAGTCCGGCCTGCAATGTTTCAGCAGCTCCTCATTCGCCAGCGCATCATAAAGTACCACATCTGCTTCCTGCAGTGCTTTTACCGCCTTCAGGGTGATCAACTCAGGATCACCAGGGCCTGCTCCTACTAATAACAATCGTGACATACTTTATTTTTTTCGTAAAATTACGTAATTAAGATTTCATAATTAAGTATTTATACGTAGTTTTACGTAATTAAATTTAAGTAGTGAGGTAATAAACACCTTAATACTACTTAAAACCAGGCATAAATCACGTAATTATGAAAAAAGTTGTAGTCATAGGAAATGGGATGGTTGGTTACAAGTTTTGTGAAAAACTACGCAAGCTGGCCTCATCAAGTGAAGTGGAGCTGACTGTATATGGAGAAGAGCCACTACCTGCGTATGACCGTGTACATCTTAGTGAGTACTTCTCAGACCAATCTTCGGACAAGCTTTTGATGGCCCCTGCCTCCTGGTACGTAGAAAATGACGTAACTCTGAAAACATCACAGCTCATTACTGAGATCGACCGGGAAGCAAAAACCATCAAAACCCATCATGGCGATGTAGAATCTTATGACTACCTGATCATGGCAACAGGCTCCAGCGCTATGGTTCCTCCTATTAATGGTGTAGAAAAGAAAGGGGTATTTGTTTACCGCACAATAGAAGATCTGGAGCAGATCATTGCCTACGCGAAAAAAGTAAATAGTGGGGCAGTTCTTGGTGGCGGTCTCCTGGGGTTGGAGGCCGCCAAAGCCCTTCTTGATATGAAACTGAAAACTTCTGTCATCGAATTTGCTTCCCGCTTGATGCCGCGGCAGCTGGACGTGGGCGGAGCAGCCATGCTGCAGTCTAAAATCGAAGCGCTGGGCATCGATGTGCTGCTGGAAAAGAATACCAAAGAAATAAAGGGAAATGGCAAGCTAACGGAGCTGGAATTTGCGGACGGCTCTACATTGGAAACAGAAATGCTGGTGATCTCCTGTGGGATCGTCTCCAGGGATGAGCTGGCCAAACAGTGCGGACTGGACACGGGCAAGCGAGGTGGATTTAAGGTAAATGAAAGCATGCAAACCAACGATCCAAACATCTTTGCAATAGGTGAGGCCGCCTCTTATAAGGACATGGTTTACGGCCTGGTAGCTCCGGGGTATGAAATGGCAGACGTAGCGCTGGACCACATCCTGGGCAAAGGAGAGCTTCGATTTACTGGAGCAGACATGTCTACCAAACTCAAACTGATCGGTGTGGATGTAGGGAGCTTCGGAGATCCACTAGGGGTAACCGAGGACTCACATCCTATTGTGTTTGAAGATCAAAAGACTGGTATTTACAAGCGCATTAATATTTCCTCTGACGGAAAACGACTCATCGGCGGCATACTGGTAGGTGATGCCAGCGCCTACAACATCCTGCACCAGACAGCGGTCAATAATATGGCGCTCCCTCCCAACCCGGAGGACCTGATCCTGGGTGCGCGTGGTGGCGAAGGCGCCGGAGGCAATGCCATCACAGACCTGCCTGAGAGTGCACAAATATGTTCATGTGAAAATGTCACAAAAGGAGACATAGTCTCGGCCATTACAGAGCAGGAGTTGACCGACATCAAACAGGTTCGCTCCTGCACTAAGGCCGGCACAGGTTGCGGAGCCTGCTCCCCAATGGTTTCAGACCTGTTTTCAGAAACCATGAAGTCCATGGGGCAATCGGTGAAAAAAGTGCTCTGTGCGCATTTTGACTACAGCCGCCAGGAGCTTTACGACCTGATCAAAGTCAACGAGATCAAATCATACGACAACCTGCTGGAGCAATACGGAACCGGAGACGGGTGCGAAACCTGTAAGCCAGCGGTAGCTTCTTTGCTGGCCAGCATCTGGAATGATCACATTCTCAAAGAAGATACGATCCAGGATACCAATGATCGATTCCTCGCCAATATCCAGAAAGGCGGAAGCTACTCAGTAGTACCGAGGGTTCCCGGTGGGGAAATCACCCCGGACAAACTGATTGTCCTGGGGCAGGTAGCTAAAAAGTACAATCTCTATACCAAGATCACTGGTGGTCAGCGTATAGACATGTTTGGTGCTCGGATTGATCAGCTCCCCAAGATCTGGCGAGAGCTGATCGATGCGGGTTTTGAAAGCGGACACGCCTATGGTAAAGCGCTACGGACCGTAAAAAGCTGTGTGGGTTCTACCTGGTGTCGCTATGGCCTCCATGACTCGGTATCTTTTGCCATTGAAATAGAAAACCGGTACAAAGGCCTTCGGTCACCCCACAAACTCAAAGGAGCCGTTTCCGGCTGCCGGAGAGAATGCGCCGAAGCACAAGGCAAGGATTTTGGGCTGATTGCCACTGAAAAGGGGTACAACCTATACGTGTGTGGAAATGGAGGCGCCAACCCCCAGCATGCGCTATTGCTGGCAGGTGATATCGACGAAAAAACATGTATCAGGTACCTCGACCGGTTCCTGATGTTTTACATCAAAACTGCCGAACCGCTCAACCGTACCTCGGTCTGGCTCAATAAGCTGGATGGCGGTATTGACTACCTGCGAGAGGTGGTGGTAGAGGACAGTCTGGGAATCGGTGAAGAGCTGGAAAAAGACATGCAGGCACTGGTCAACGCCTATCAATGTGAATGGAGAACAGTGGTGGAGGATGAGGAGCTTCAGAAAAAATTTAAGCACTTCGCCAACGTAGAGGAGTCGGACCCTACGCAAAAATTTGATTCGATGCGAGAAATGAAAAAGCCAGTGGACTGGGCATAACTTGTAAAAACATGATTCAGGAAGAAATAGCATATAAAACAGTAAGACCGGAAGAGGTCAAAGTATGGGTGGAGGCTTCAGACGTCTCGGATTTTCCTAAAAACGGCGGCCTGTGCATCTATTACAAAGGCCTTCAGGTTGCCATATTCAATTTTTCCAGACGTAGTGAATGGTACGCCACCCAAAACCTTTGCCCTCATAAAAAGCAGATGATCCTCTCCCGCGGTATGATCGGCTCAGATGGTGATGAGCCAAAAGTTGCCTGTCCTTTTCATAAAAAGACCTTTTCGCTGAAAAGCGGGAAAAACATCAACGGAGATGAGTGTGACCTGGCCACATACCCTGTGAAGGTGGAAGGTGATAAAGTATATGTAGGTTTCGCAGAATAACTACGTAAACTCCACAACGTGTTACGTAAAAAGCCGTTGATTACTTAATTTGCAGGAAAACCAGTGCCTAATGGCACAGATAATCAGCAGAAACAATCAGCTGTAAATCAACTATTTGCGTCGCATTTTAATGTAGTTATTTCTGCAACTTAACACTAGTCCATGCCTAAAACCAGATTTAAACGGTTAGGTCTTTTTTACCTGATAGCCTTAGGCTGCATAGCGCTTAGCATCATTGTCAGCCAGTTTCTGATACAGGCATTTATCAGCAGACAGCAGGATGACTCCCGTATAGTCAATGTGGCCGGAAGGCAGCGAATGCTGAGCCAGAAGATCAGTAAGACCGCTCTTCAGCTTTCATTGGAAAAATCACCAGAGCAGATCAACGAGCTTCAGCAAGCGCTCTTGCTCTGGAAAAAATCACACAATGCCCTCCAGAATGGTGATCCGGAAATGGCGCTTACCGGACTAAACTCTGATACGATCCGGGAAATGTATCAGCGGATCGAACCGCACTTCCGGACAATGGTTCGCAATGCGGAATCCCTGCTGAACTACGCCACAACGACCTCACAATACACACCTGACAGTGCTAAAGTGTTTACCAGAACCATCCTCGATCAGGAACAGCAATTTCTGGAAGGCATGGATGCGATTGTTTTTCAATATGATGAAGAAGCACAGCAAAAGGTAAAAGCGCTTCGCCGTACGGAGCTCTTACTGTTCATTATTTCGCTTACCATTATCATCCTGGAGTTGCTTTTTATCTTCCGTCCTCTGGCCAATAGTGTACGGGCCACCGTTCAGGAGCTGATCGATTCGGAAAAAGAATCCAAGAAAATGGCTTCTGAGCTCAGTATCTTATACGAAGAACTGGGGAAATCTTACCAGGATCTGGAAGCTGTAAACCTGGAGCCGGAATCGCCCACCGTTTTTGCCAGCATCCGGAAAGACGGGCGTTTCTCATACTTTGCCACCTCCTTCAGGAAGCTGATGGAATATGATCAGGATGACCACCCGAAAACACTACAGCAAATGCTCGCAGCCAGTGGGTATAAGGAGGACTTCACAGAAGACCTGTTTAAGCTTATGGAGGCCGGTGAAAAATGGACGGGTGAGATCAAACTGGTAACCGAAGGAGGAGATTTTTGCTGGATAGAGACCTACATGATCCCGGTGGGTATGGGAGATGAGTTCAAGATGATCGCACGAGATGTAACGGAATTTAAAGAGGCCAAAATCCGGTCCAGGGAGATCAACCGGGAGCGTATCGAAAAAACGGTCAAAGAACAGAACTATCGCTCGGTGCTCATACTTGAAGGCCAGGAGGAAGAACGAAAACGGCTCTCCCGTGAACTCCATGATGGTGTAGGTCAGATGCTTTCGGCGATGAAACTGATGCTGGAATCCATCACGCCGTCTAACTCCAAACTAATGCGCATCAAGCTTCGCGAAGCTTTGGACCTGATGAAGAGCATCATCCAGGAAGTACGAAGAGTTTCATTTAACCTCACACCTTCCAGCCTGGATGATTTTGGGTTGGTTCCGGCCATTAAGAAATTCTGCGATGAGATCAACGCGGTGACAAACGCCAACGTTTCATTTATTAACGAGACACGTTTCATTAACCGGCTGGAGGGAAGAATAGAAACCAACCTCTACCGAATCATCCAGGAGGCGGTAAACAATGCGCTGAAATATGCAAAAGCAAAGAACATCACCGTGAAGTTTTCGCATACGATCAATAACCTTAATATCGTGGTGGAAGATGATGGTAAAGGCTTTGATTATGATCGGGTAAATGACAGTGGCCACTTCGAAAAAGCTGGTCACGGTATATTCAACATGCGTGAAAGGACAGCATTTATCGGAGGAGTTTTTAACTTAGAGACAAAGTTGGGTGAGGGTACCCGAGTATACATCACATTATCCCTTGACTGAAAATGATACGAGTAATTTTAGCTGATGATCATGAGCTGGTACGGTATGGATTGAAGATGGTCCTGGAAGGGGACCCGGAAATCCAACTAATAGCTGAGGCATCCGATGGCCAGGAAACATTGGATCTGATTGAAAAAGATGCCCCTGATGTACTGATCGTAGATATACGAATGCCCCTTATGAATGGCCTGGAGGTCACTCAGCGAGTAAAAAAATCTCATCCTGAAATGAAGGTTCTGGTACTGACCATGCATGACGACTCTGAGTATATCCTGAAGTCTCTGGAATATGGCGCTGACGGATACCTTCTGAAAGACACCAACAAGCATGAGTTTATCAAGGCCATTCACATGGTGCAGGATGGCCAAAAATACTTCAGCGGGGATATTTCCAGCACGATTGTGAATTCTTACCTGAATGCTTCACACCGATCAGACCCCACCCCGACAGCTACAAGTGTAGCCAGAGACAGTTACCAGCTCACCCGCCGGGAAATGGAAATCCTGGAGATGATCTACGACGGTATATCCAATAAAGAGATCGCTGAAAAACTGGGGAAGAGCGTCCGCACGATCGAAACTCACCGGTTCAACATCATGAAGAAGCTGGAAGTAAATAATATTACCGAGCTCCTCAAAAAGGTGAGTAAAGAAGGGATACTCAACTGAGATCAGTAAGCGATCAAGGGTGGATCCTCTTCCGAAAGCAGTTTTTGAAAGACAGCCTGAACATCCTCAAAATCCCATGGTTTGGAGATGTATCCATGCAAGCCAAATTCCTTATTGGCCTGTTGCAGCTCTTCTTTTTTCACAAACCCGCTTAAAATAATCCGGCGGATCTTGCTGTCGTACTCAAAAACTTCTTTTAGAAAGTCCGTTCCGATCAATTCGGGCATACGGTGGTCAGAAACCACTATATCTATATCATTTTCTTTAACGATCTCTATCCCTTTGATCGGATGTTCGGCTGTGTGAACCTTATACAATCGCCGGAAGGCAGACTTAAAGCTTCTCAAATTGGCTGGTTCATCGTCTACGTAGAGAATAGTGTGCTTTGAATCTTTCATAGTAAATATTTGGAAATGCCAAGGTAAATATTAATCTCCTATCTCCTTAAAAAAAAGTCAGTGATCGGGAATTATGTGGGATAAATATGACGCTAGTATAAATAACAGTCAACTAAAGTCCCCTCATCATATTCTCCCCCATGAGGTAAAAGCACAAGCGCATTCCCGATGGATAATGAAAATAACATTGAGGAACTCTGCCCATCGAGAATGATCACTGATCCATCACTTTTTACATACCCTTTCAGAAAGGCAGGACGATCTCCCTTTAGCTGATATCCGTGAGAAAGTTTTAGCGGTAACTTATTCAGGCCCGTTTCTCTTGCTCCGGCATGTTTTTGTAAAAGAGGTAAAACATAAATATAAAAGCAGGTAAGGCTGGAAGCCGGATTCCCCGGTAAACCAAAGACAAAAGTACTGTCACTCTTACCAAAAAATATGGGTTTACCCGGCTTCTGCTTTACCTTATAAAAAATCTCCTCTACGCCATTAGCATCTAAAGCCTTACCTACAAAATCATAATCACCCACTGAGATACCCCCGGAAAATATAATGACATCATACAGATACAATACCTCCTTCACCTTAGCGGTGATTATCCTTTCATCATCCAAAAGATGGATACGGTCCACCATCGGGAATCCACAACTTCGTATAGCTGATTCCAGTAAGCTACCATTGGCTTCATAGATCTGTCCTTCTCCTAGCGGCTTTCCGGGCTCAACAAGCTCATCTCCAATGGTAATCACAGCGATTTTCGGTTTCTTACATACCGTTATTTTATCTATCCCCAGAGCGGCCAGTAAACCAATAGCAGATGAATTGATCTTTTGTCCTCTGGCAAGTACCAGCTCACCGGCACTTAGTTCTTCTCCTTTTTTTCGTATGTTTTTCCCTAAGGTCAATTCATCCTCAATATGGATTGATCCATTCACCGCTTTTACCTTTTCCTGCATTATCACAGCTGTGGTACTGGCGGGCACCTTAGCCCCTGTAAATATTCTGCAAGCTTCACCCTCTTTTAACTGATTATTAAAAGTCTGACCAGCTGCCACTTCACCCACCAATTGATAGTTTTCCTGATTGCCGCGTACGGCATATCCATCCATGGCTGAATTATCGAAAACAGGGAGATCCATAGGTGAATATATATCATTAGCCAGCCAGTGTCCCTCCGCATTAAGGATACTTACTTCCGTGTATTTAATCTCCAGCTTTTGACTATGGATCCGTTTTAATGCTTCTTCTACTTTTATCATTAGCCTCCTAATCAAAACATAGACAGGTTCTGTTCGTAATTTCCCGATGCATTCCGTGCTATCTCTGACCGTACGAAATACCTATTCTGCTTACGCTCTAAAGCAAAACTAAGTACATGATCTTAATTTTTACGTAAATATTACGTATTTTTACGTAAATATTTAAAACAAACGCCAATGGTTGCTTTTAAACAGGATTGCCGGACATGCGAAAATCATAACTGTATCATCAAGCGAAGTAGTCATTCAGAAAAAATGAATGATTTTATGGATAAGAAAACACGTCTCACCTGTAAGAAAGGTCAAAACCTTATTATTGAGGGTGCGCCGGTTCACGGGCTATATTTTGTCCATAAGGGCAAAGTGAAAGTGGCTAAAACCGGCTTAAATGGAAAAGAGCAGATCGTTCGGTTTGCCGGAAACGGAGAAACCATAGGACACCGTGGTTTTGGGGCAGGTCAGTTCTACCAAATTAGCGCTGTAGCACTGGAAACCACTACTTTATGTAATTTTTCCAGCCTTCTATTACATCAGATGTTTCAGGAAATACCTTCCTTAACCTACGACCTGATGACCTTCTATGCTGAGGAACTTAATCGAAGTGAAACCAAAGTGAAAAAGTTTGCCCAGATGACTGTGAGAGAAAAAGTCATTGACTCATTGCTTTATATAAACCGTAAATTCGGTCAGACCAATAACCTGTTAAACATTCAGCTCTCCAGAAAGGAAATCTCTGACTTTGCAGGGACCACTGAAGAGCAGGTGATTCGCGTGCTGTCCAGCCTCAAAAAAGAAGGACTCATCCATACCGAAGGCAAAAAAGTAGGCATAAAAAATGAAAAACTACTTAGTTCGGAAATTTCCGAACACAATTACTTTATTGACAGCTAAATAGCTACATAAGAAGCATTTATATAATCAAACCTGCGAAACCGCAGGTTTTTTTGTGGTGTAAAAGACTATTCATACCTGTACTCTCTCATAGAATACTTCATAGTCTCCTGCTACGTTTGCAGTAAATACGTAATTATACGTACATATCATTTAAATAATTACGTAGTAAACGTAAATCTAACTAATTGACTTATGAAGAGATTTTTCTACTTAATGATGCTTATGGCTGCTTTTGGTTCACAAAAAGCGCTGGCACAATTTACCATCTCTGGTGAGGTAAGACCCAGAGCAGAATTCAGAAATGGATTTAAGACCCTGACCGACGAGACTAAAGATCCGGCGTTCTTTATAGAGCAGCGGTCGAGACTGTATTTTGATTATGCGACAGAAGACTTCAAATTCAAGCTGGCGTTGCAAGACATCCGGATTTGGGGTGAAACATCTCAGATCTTTAAAACTGAACCGGGAGTTACCTTTTTAAGTGAAGCCTGGGGGCAATACTACTTTAACAAAGTCCTCTCACTCAAAATAGGGAGACAAATCATTTCCTATGACAATCAGCGTTTCATAGGTGGTCTGGAATGGGCGCAGCAGGGAAGAAGACATGACGCAGTTTTGTTTTTATACGAAAGTGTAGAAAAAGGCACCAAACTTCATCTTGGAGCTGCATACAATCAGGATAAAGACATTCCTGAGCAGGCATTCCTTCAGCGTGAGGCCGCAGGTTTCTACAGCGTAGGTGGCAACTATAAGACCATGCAATATGGGTGGTTCAATAAAACCTTTAGCGAAGGTTCGCTCTCACTTGTAGCCTTGAATGCCGGCTATCAAAATGCTGACTCTACGGTTTCATTCAAGCAAACTGCAGGAGCAACTGGGTTTACCAAGTTGGGAGGCATTAAAATAGGTGGTGATTTTTACTACCAAATGGGTGAACTGGGAGGAAATGATGTAAATGCATATCTCGCTGGCTTAAACCTTACCTTCACTACACCTGTAACACCATTGACCTTTGGTGCGGAGCACGTATCCGGCAAAGATGCAGATGATACCAGCTCAGACATTACCAACTTCTCCCCGGACTTTGGTACCAATCATGCTCACAATGGCTTCATGGACTACTTCTTCGTAGGCCCGGCCAATGGAAACGTAGGGGTTACGGACCTTTACCTAAAGACCAGCTTCGGTGTAGCAGGCGGAAAATTGAATGCCAATGTACACCATTTTTTGACAGGATCTAAGCAGTTCGTCAGCGGTGAAACTACCGAGCTTGATAAATCCATGGGTACGGAGTTGGATCTGGTTTATGTGAAAAAACTTAAAGGCGGTGTCACCTGGCATCTTGGGTATTCCCAAATGTTTGCCACAGATACTATGGAAGCGCTCAGAGGTGGTGACAAAACCACACTCCAAAACTGGGCATGGACCATGATCACTTTCAAACCCACTTTTTTCAAATCTGAATAAAAACTTCAAAAAATAAGACTTATGAAATTCCATACCATAAAAAAACTACTGACCATCACCTGGATACTGGCTTCTGCCGTGATCTTAATAAAATGCGGTGGTGCGTCCAGCAAATCCGTCAGCGACAAAGACGCTGATACCAAAAAATCAGGCAGTAAAGAAAAGCTACTGATTGAAAAACCTCAGCTCACATTTGGATTTATCAAGCTGACTGATATGGCTCCTTTGGCCATTGCCAAAGAGCTTGGTTACTTCGAAGATGAAGGACTCTATGTCACCATAGAAGCACAATCCAACTGGAAAAATGTATTGGACCGGGTAATTGACGGGCAGCTGGATGGCTCGCATATGCTTGCAGGACAGCCCATTGCTGCCGGAGCAGGTTTTGGACGCCAGGCAAACCTGGTTACTCCGTTCTCCATGGACCTTAACGGAAACGGGATTACGGTTTCTAACGAAGTGTGGGATAAGATGAAACCAGCCGTACCAAAAGATGATTCCGGAAAACCGATCCATCCGATCAAGGCTGACGCACTGGCGCCTGTGGTTGATGAGTACAAAGAATCCGGAAGGCCCTTTAAAATGGGAATGGTATTCCCTGTTTCCACGCACAACTACGAAATCCGTTACTGGCTGGCTGCTGCAGGTATCAACCCTGGCTTTTATACAGCAGAAAACATTCAGGGGCAGGTAGATGCAGATGTACTGCTTTCAGTAACACCTCCGCCACAGATGCCTGCCACGCTGGAAGCCGGAACCATTTACGGATACTGTGTAGGAGAACCATGGAATCAGCAGGCAGTATTTAAAGGCATAGGTGTGCCCGTAACGACCAACTACGATATCTGGGAAAACAACCCGGAGAAAGTGTTTGTGATGACTAAAAAGTTTGTGGAAGAGAATCCAAATACAGCCATTGCCGTAACGAAAGCACTAATCCGGGCAGGTAAATGGCTGGACACTCCGGGCAACAGGCCAAAAGCCGTAGGCATCCTATCCAAATCAGCTTATGTGGGAGCAGACTCTGTCGTAATTGCCAACTCTATGACCGGAACATTTGAGTTTGAAAAAGGCGACAAACGCTCCATGCCAGACTTCAACGTGTTCTTCCGATACCATGCCACCTATCCGTTCTACTCGGATGGCATCTGGTTTCTGACCCAGATGAGACGCTGGGGACAAATCCCGGAATCAAAGCCAGCTGACTGGTATCACAAGACGATCAAAGATATATACCGACCGGACATCTGGAAACAGGCAGCTGCTTTGCTGGTCAAAGAGGGTCACCTGGAACCTTCAGACATTCCTGAAACAGATGGCTACAAGCCAGCTACGGACAAGTTCATAGATGACAATACTTACGATGGTAAAGACCCGATCGGGTATATCAACAGCTTTGAGATCGGAAACAAAGACCAATCAATGTGAAAATAATTTCAATGTTTGGAAGTGCTCCCCGGTAAGGAGATAACACTTCCAAACACTGATTGACCACCACAAAATCAATTAACATGAAGGATAAGACAATAAAAACACTAAAGTATTTTGGGTTGGGATTTCTGGAACCACTGATCCGTGTGTTCTCGGGAGAACAACCACGTAAAAATTTCACCAGGTTTTTCAAAAAGACACTGGTCCCTCTTCTGTCTATTTTCGTATTCATTTTCTTCTGGCATGCCGGAGCGGCTTATTTATTTAATAAGGAAGCGGAAGCAAAAATTGAAAAAGCTCGAGAAGATCAGGGTGAGGAAGCTGCTCTGGCTATGGAAACTTGCATAGAATCAGGAGATATCAGCTGCCAGCCAAATACACTCCCTTCTCCGGCACAGGTTTATGATGCTTACCTGGCTCTCTGGAAGGATCATCAGACGATAGCTGAGAAGAAAGACGAGTTTAGAGAAAAAGTAGCAGAAACAAACGAGCAGAGGGAAGCTCAGGGTCTGGCTCCCATTACTTACACAGGCAGACCCTCTTTCGTAGACCAGATCGGTACCAGCCTCAAAACAGTAGCCGCGGGATTTCTTCTGGCACTATTTGTAGCCGTACCGATAGGGATCATCATCGGCCTGAGCGATGTGCTCCGAAACTCATTTAACTGGTTGATCCAGATCCTGAAACCTGTATCACCAGTGGTTTGGCTGTTGCTGGTTTTTATGATCGTAAAAACACTGATCACAGATCCAAACATGGACAAGTCCTTTATCATCTCCTTCATCAGTGTTGGATTATGCGCCATGTGGGCTACTTTGGTCAACACCAGCATGGGAGTAGCCACAGTAGATAAAGACTACATCAACGTATCCAAAGTACTGAAGCTGGGTGTAGGCAAAAACATCTTTAAAATCATATTACCAGCTTCCCTGCCATTGATTTTTACCGGGCTGAGAATTACGGTGTCCGTAGCCTGGATGGTGCTGATTGCCATTGAGCTACTTGCACAGAGTCCTGGTTTGGGATCATTCGTCTGGGAGGAATTTCAAAACGGAGCCAACGATTCCAACGCCAAGATCATCGTCGCAATGTTTGTGATCGGGATCATTGGATTCCTGCTGGACCGCATGATGCTGGCTGTACAAAATGTAATGAGTTTCAACAAATCAGCAGCATAATATGGCCACTTTAGAATTACGTAACGTAAGTAAATCCTTCCAGGAGGGTACGGAAGTCACCGAAGTACTTTCCAATATCAACTTATCCATTGAAGAAGGAGAGTTTGTAGCGATCGTCGGTTTCACCGGGAGTGGTAAAACCACCCTGATCAACCTGATCAACGGTCTGCTTTTTCCGGATGAAGGAGAGGTATTATTGAACCAAAAACCCATTACCGGTCCTGGGCCCGAGCGAGGAGTTATTTTCCAGAACTATTCACTCCTTCCATGGCTTAGTGTGTTCCAGAATGTGAAGCTCGCTGTTGATGAAGTTTTTCCAGGCTGGTCCAAAAAGGAAAAAGAAACACACACCAAAAAGTACATTGAAATGGTAAGCCTCACTCCAGCGCTTGACAAAAAGCCATCTGAGCTATCCGGTGGCATGCGTCAGCGTGTTTCGGTAGCAAGAGCCCTGGCCATGAACCCAGAGGTTTTACTTATGGATGAGCCTTTAAGTGCTTTGGACGCACTTACACGTGGCACCCTTCAGGAGGAGATCATCAACATCTGGAGCAAAGACAAAAAAACGGCCCTGCTCATCACCAACGACGTGGATGAAGGGATCATCATGGCAGATCGGATCATTCCTCTGACCCCGGGACCCCGAGCTACACTGGGACCGGAGTTTCATGTCCACTTTGACAGGCCGAGAGATGTAACTGAGATCAACCAGGATCCTGAATATAAAAAGATCAGAAACAAAATCCTGGAATACCTGATCGAAGTAGGCGTCAGCAGGAAGAAAAGCAGCGACCAGAAATACATTTTACCGGACCTGAAACCGGTCATGCCTGGTCGTGTGCGATTTGGCCTCAGACGCAAAAAAGACAAAGTCAAATACTTCTAAAAAAATAAATCCCATGGAAGCATTACTTAAAGATTTTCAAAAAACAAAACCAGTGGAGGACACACGACCGGACATGCTTGTTTGTGATGAACTCACTAAAATATATCCCACTCCTAAAGGAGATTACACTGTACTGAAAGACCTGGACCTGAGCATCAAATCCGAGGAGTTCATTTCTATTATAGGTCATTCCGGATGTGGTAAATCCACCCTGCTCACCATGATCGCCGGCCTGAACGATATTTCAGGTGGGAAGATCTATGTAGATGGCGAACCTGTGAGGGAAGCCGGACCGGATCGTGCAGTGGTTTTCCAGTCACCCAGCCTTCTCCCCTGGCTTACCGCCCTGCAAAATGTA
The DNA here is from genome assembly GCF_057801515.1 of Marinoscillum sp. HNIBRBA16962. Lineage (NCBI taxonomy): Bacteria > Pseudomonadati > Bacteroidota > Cytophagia > Cytophagales > Reichenbachiellaceae > Marinoscillum > Marinoscillum sp. HNIBRBA16962. The sequence continues at coordinate 4,280,681 of NZ_CM173603.1, forward strand.
ATGATCGGTGTAAAGCAGGTTTTTCCGTCAGCCAGCCGGGCAGAAAAAGAAGAGATCTGCAAATACTACCTGGACAAAGTAGGTTTAGGCAATGATTTTCATAAACGAGCCACCGCCCTTTCACAGGGTATGCAACAGCGCGTAGGCATAGCGAGGGCTTTTGCTTTAAAACCCAAGGTCTTACTACTCGATGAGCCGTTTGGAATGCTCGATTCTTTAACTCGAGGCGAGCTCCAGGACGTATTGCTGGAGATCTGGCAAAAGGAAAAGATCACCGCTGTGGCCATCACTCACGATGTGGATGAGTCTATTTTCCTTGCTGACCGGGTCGTCATGATGACCAGTGGTCCATTTGCGAAAATCGGAGATGAATTGATCATCCCGTTTGAACGGCCCAGAAACCGGAAAGCAGTACTGGAGCATCCGGAGTACTATGATTACCGAGGCTATCTCATGAATTTTTTAAATCATTAAACAAACTCCTAACAATGAATAAAATAACATCGAAATACCTGATTGTATTAGGGATCCTTACGGTGGTCATTCTGGGCAGCCAGATCCTAATGCAAAAAAGCATCAAAGACAGCAAATCGGATGCACGTATCATCAACATTTCCGGGCGTCAGAGAATGCTCAGTCAGAAAATTACCAAAGCCACTTTAAAAATAAAGGAATCAAAAACAGAGCAGGATTTCATTAGAGCACAGGGTGAACTCCGGGAAGCAGTTGCTCTCTGGACAAAATCCCATAAAGACCTGCAAAATGGTAATGAAGAAATTGACGTTTCGGAGATGAATGCTTCCAAGGCATCCAAGGCGCTATTTGCAGAAATAGAACCTTTCTTTCAGAGCATAAAAGGTGCAGCAAATCATCTTTTAAGCATAAAATTTGAAGCGATCAACCATCCGGATATCAAGCCAGCAATTGAGAGGGCTGTGCAAAAAATCATTTCCAATGAGGCCAGCTTTCTGAAGTTGATGAATCAGATCACTTTTGAATACGACCGCCAGGCCTCTTCTAAAATTGAAAGCCTTTCCACTACGGAGTATTACCTGATGGGGTTCACATTCTTACTAATCCTCATGGAAGTGTTCTTCATTTTCCGACCAATGGTCTCAGACTCCAAAAAGAAAGAAAAGGCTATTTCAGAGTTGAATCTGCTTCGGGCTGATGAAAAATCTTATTCAGGATCCCAGATCCAGCAGGCTAATCAAAAAATAAGAGACCTGAGAAGGCTGGGGATGCAGCTCAAAGAGGAATTGATTGATAAGGACAAGGAGTACACCTTTAAAACCACCAATCAAATGATGGAAAATGTCAAACTCAAAGCAGAGTTGGAATACAGCCAGAAGGAGATCGAAAAACTACAGCGCGAACTTCAAAATTCGAGGTTGAACATTTGACCGGATGCTATAAGTATTCAATATCCCTGATCCAACATTTAAAAATCAAGTTATGAATAAGGTACGGCTAACACTTATTTCCATTAACCATACAACAGCTCCAGTGGATGTCAGGGAAAAGTTTAGTATACCTGAGTCTGAGCAATACGATTTTCTAAACAAGCTTAAAGACTGCTTCTCCATACAGGAAGCACTGGTCCTGAATACCTGTAATCGACTGGAGGTTTATTACACTCCTTCAGGGGAAGAAATATCAGATAAGATCATCGCCCTGCTTTGCTCAATGCGGGGAATCCGGAACGTTGTTCATCAAACCCGGTATTTCACTATATTGAATGACACAAAAGCTGTTGCAGGTCATCTCTTCCGGGTAGCGGTTGGTTTGGAGTCTCAGGTATTGGGAGACATCCAGATCTTTAGCCAGGTCAAGAAATCCTATCAGCAATCTGTGGATGCAAGTATGGCAGGAGTAATTATTCACCGATTGTTGCATACTGTATTTGCTGCACACAAAGAAGTTGCTCATACTACTAAATTCAAAGACGGCGCTGCTTCTGTTTCATACAATGCTTCAAAACTCATTGTTTCAGAAGAGCTGGCAGAAACAAAAGATCCGATATTGATCATTGGGGCAGGCCAAATGGGGACGGATGTATTCCTCAATCTCACAAAACTCGGGTTCACTAACCTGTCAGTGACAAACAGGACAACTGCAAATGCGAAGCACCTCATCCAGAAAGGAGCAACTTTTATTCCGTTTGACCAATACCGGAAGGAGTTGAAAAGTTTTAAAGTGGTTATAAATACGGCTTATTCTCCTTCATTATTGATAACTCAGGATACAATAACCAAAAGGGGATTCAGCGCACCAACCATCGTCGATCTCGGAACACCTCGTGTGGTTGAAGAAAAAGTGAGAGAAATAGCACGTCTCTACAATATTGACGATATAAGCAGGCTTCAGCAGAAAACCATGGGTAATAGAGAAAAGGCGATCCCGGAAGTGAAAGCCATTCTCGCTCAATATTCCACCGAATTTATGGACTGGGGAGAGACAATGGCTTTCGCGAATTCCATACGAAAATTTAAAGAGACCCTGGATCACCTTCGTAAAGAGTCAATTGCAAAATACCTCAAAAAAGCAAATGAAGAGCAGGTTGACCTTATAGAAGAAGTATCTCAATCTATTGTTCAGCGAATCGTAAAGCTACCTGTATTGCAGCTGAAACATGTATGCCAACGTGACCATGCTGAACATCTCAATAAAACACTTAACGAACTTTTTAATCTTCAATACCAAACAACTGAAAAATCATGAGCATTCTAAAATCAATTTTCAAGAGGAAGGAACAAGGTCCCATCTCTTCTGCACAAAAAGGACATGTACAAAGGACATTTTCACTGGTTGTTCCCATTTCGGAAACGGCCGCCGAGATCTTTTATAACAAATTGTTTGAAATGGATCCGTCTTTAAAACCCCTGTTTAAAGGTGATATAAAGGAACAGGGTAAAAAGCTGATGACTATGCTTGCTGCAGCCGTAAAAGGACTGGACGATCTGGATAGCCTCGTCCCTGTGGTCCAGGACCTTGGTAAAAGACACGTAGACTATGGTGTAGAAGACAGTCATTACGATACGGTAGCCGGTGCTTTGCTCTACACGCTGGAGACTGGCCTGGGTGAAAACTGGAATGAAGAAGTCAAAGATTCCTGGGTGGCTGTTTATACAGTGCTTGCTACCACTATGAAAGAAGCTGCCAAAGCTGCCTGATTATTCAATTTCTAACTACCTGTTTTATGAAAAACCAACTACAAAACCTGGGCCTACTGAGCCTGTTGTTACTGACCATTTTTGGCTGTGAGCCGCTACCCGAAGAAGGAGAAACAGCCACCGGCTCTCAGAAATTATATTCTATTGAAGAAGCGTTTGAAATTGTCGCTACAGAAAACGATGTAGCACGCACTCTCTATACGAAAGCCATTGTGGGAGCGGGAAAGAAACAAGGATTGAAGTTTCATGAAGACTGGGAGAAAGATCATGTAGAAGCCGGTCCGCTTCCGGCCCTCTTTCTTCGCGGTATTGCCAGCGATATACGAAAAAAAGGAGAGGTTCCTCTTGGGCTGTTTTTAGGCTCAGACTTCCCTGTAAGAAAGTCAAACAAGTTTGTCGGAAAGCAGGCTGACTTGTTTAAGGAAATCCGAAAAGATAGTAAGCCTAAATTCTTTTATGATGAAGAAAACCAACTGTACACAGCGATGTTTCCTGATTTTGCAGCCGCTGCTCCCTGTGTAAATTGTCACAACGAACACCCGGAAACCACTAAAACTGATTGGAAAATGGGTGATATCATGGGAGCAACCACATGGACCTATCCCAGTGATTCCGTAACGTTTGAAGAACTGCAGGCTATTGTTCTGGCTTACAGAAGCGGAGCAGCTGCTACCTTCCGGACCTATCTGGATAAAGCTTCCGGGTTTTCTAAAGTGGAAGTGCCGGCAGTCGGTAATAGCTGGCCTGCGTATGGATATCAGCTTCCTACACCTGAAGTGTTTCTGGACAGTGTCAATGAATTGGCCTCTGAGAAAACGCTAAAAGGAATTTTAAAGATCTAAAAATCTTCATGTTGATTTGATTGGTTGTGCTCCACCTGACTGGTTCGGGTGGGGCATCCATCAAATCACTAACGAGCTATTTTATGAGCAGATTAGCTTTTATCACTACAGGGAGTATTCTATTCGTCTTTTTCATACTCCAGGACCTGATGAGTTGGAAATGGGGCTATTTACTGGAGCTTCAGCAAGATGAAATGTATCGCCGGTGGTCGGGACTGGGACTTTCTCTAGTCATACTCTTCCAGTGGACTCTGACTTTAGTAAGGACACGTCCTCAGTGGGAAGAACTGAGCTTGAAGTTTTACAACATTCATAACTGGCTTGGGGCTTTTACCCCCCTCCTGTTTTACATACACTCCATGAAGCTGGGATTTGCCTATCTCTTTGTATTGAGCCTTACCTTCTTCGGAAACTTTCTGCTGGGCCTGATCAATCCGGATGTTTTGAAATCAAAATCACAGATCGTCTTCCAGGGATGGATGATCCTGCATGTAGCCTGCTCCTTTTTTATCACATTTCTTACCATCTACCATGTATGGGTGGTTTTTTACTACGAATAATATGGGAAACATTGTCTCACTCAAGGTCCAAAAAACTATCAAGGTCACTGATGATGCCATAAGCATACATTTTAAGCAACCTTTCTTCAAAAAAATAAAATACAGTCCGGGACAGTTTTTGACCCTGCTTGTCAATATTGATGGCCGGACTGAGCGCAGGTGCTATTCTCTGAATAGTGCCCCCGGTGTTGATGACTATGTGAGTGTCACCGTCAAAAGGATTAAAGACGGAGTAGTATCCAATCATCTTTACAATAACATTAAAGCCGGGGATAAGATAAAGGTTATTCGCCCTATGGGTGAATTTACAGTCAATCCGGACAAAAATAATGAACGACACCTCGTATTATTTGGAGCCGGAAGTGGTATCACTCCACTCTTTTCCATCCTGAAATCTATCTTGGCAAATGAACCTAAAAGCGTGGTTTCCCTGATCTACGGAAACCGCGATCTGGAATCCATCATTTTTAATGAAGAACTGACTGAATATGCCGAAAAGTATAAAGAACGAATGCACCTGATCCATATCCTGGAAAATCCGGGTGATTTTGAAGCATGTTATAAGGGTCGGGTAGAACGATCACAAGTCAAAGGACTCCTCAGCGAGGTGCCGACATTCCCTCCGCAGCAAACGGAATACTACATCTGTGGCCCATCCGGCATGATGATCGAAGCTGAGGAAGGTCTCAAAAGCTGTAATATACCCTCCGACAGGATCAATATTGAAAAGTTCTCCGCTCCTCCTCCCTCAGCACAGGAAGTAAAAGCTGCCGGCCCAATGCTGGTAAACCGGGAAGTAGCTATTATACACAAGGGGAAAACATATACTGTCCCCGTCAAGGCTGGTAAAAGCATACTGGATGCAGCCCTTGATGAAAAAGTAAAACTCCCATATGTCTGTATGGATGGTATCTGTGGCACATGCAAAGCTACCTGTACATCAGGGGAGGTTTTCATGCGGAAAGGTCATGCCCTGAAACAAAAAGATCTGGACAATAACCTCGTCCTGCCTTGTATCTGCAAACCCTTAAGCAATAATGTGGTGATTGAATATAACTAAGATGCTTGGAAACCTGGGGCATTTATCGGTCATTACCTCATTTGTAGCAGTCCTTGCTGCAATATATGCCTATTATGAAAGTCTCCGGACCATCGACAAGACCACCCAATCAAACTGGATCCGACTCGCTCATATCAGCTTTGGTCTGCATGGCTTTTCTGTTTTGGCAGCAATTAGCTCCTTGTTTAGCATCATCTATTTCCATCACTATGAATACCACTACGCCTGGAAGCATTCTTCTAACGAGCTTCCGGTACACTTTATGATCTCCTGTTTCTGGGAAGGTCAGGAAGGAAGTTTTCTCTTATGGATCTTCTGGAATGTGATCATTGGCTTCATTCTCACAAGAACGGCCCGGTCCTGGGAACCTACCACCATGATCCTCTTTTGTATGATCCAGGCCAGCCTTGTTTCCATGTTGCTGGGTGTTCACCTGGCAACAGATCTAAAAATCGGGAGTTCCCCTTTTCTGCTATTGCGAGATGTTTCGCACGACGAAATTTTCCGAAAAAACCCGGACTTTATCCCCCGAAATGGGACAGGGCTAAACCCTTTACTTCAAAATATCTGGATGGTCATCCATCCTCCGGTGATCTTTCTGGGTTTTGCGTTATCGGCTGTCCCCTTTGTATTTGCTTTGGCGGCCCTTTGGAAAAAACAATTCAAAACCTTCGTTTCGAAAATGGCTCCCTGGCTGCTGACGTGTGTAGGAGTTCTGGGTATTGGCATCATGATGGGTGCCTATTGGGCCTATGAAACCCTCAATTTTGGAGGGTACTGGAACTGGGACCCGGTGGAAAACGCTGTCTTTATCCCCTGGCTGGTCCTTCTTGCGGCTGTCCATGGCACAGTGCTTTACCGACGGGTGGAAAAGGGATTATCTCTGACTCTTTTCCTAAGTATGGCAGGATTTATCCTGATACTGTACGCCACTTTTCTAACCAGAAGCGGTATCCTTGGCAATGCTTCGGTCCATGCATTTACAGACCTGGGGTTATCCGGACAGTTGCTAATCGTATTGTTGCTCTTCACACTGGGAAGCCTGGCCACACTCATTTACCGGAGAAAAACCATCGGCAGGGCCGATCAAAACACGCCTATCTTCTCCATCGAGTTCTGGATGATCATTGGCATTGCAATCCTGGCCCTTTCTGCATTTCAGGTCTTCCTGCCTACATCAATCCCGGTTTTAAATGCCATCCTTGAAGGCATGGGAATTGATAAAAAATTTGCCCCTCCGGCTAACCAGGTAAATTTCTACAGCAAGTTCCAGCTCTGGTTTGGATTCAGTATATGTCTGGCCTGTAGTATCGGACAGCTGGTTTTCCGAAAAAAAATCAGGTCTTTAAAAACACTGGAAAATGAACTGACAAAACCCTTGATCATTACGTTGATCACTGCAGCTATTTGTCTTCCAATGGGACAAACCACCGATATTGGTTATATCTGCCTCATAACCGGAAGCATCCTGCTATTAACCATATCGGTCAAGTTGATCATTGAGCTGATGTATGCCACACGCAGCCTATCCGCTGGCGGGTTGCTGGCTCATGCAGGTGGAGCCATCATGCTGATTGGCTTTGTCTATTCTGCCGGACATAAAAAAGTCTTGAGCCAGAATATTACAATCAATGCTCCTGAAAGCAACCTTCCTGTTCATACCATTCAGGAGAATTTGCTACTATCCAGAAATGTTCCCAAATCAAATAATGGATACATTTTCACCTATAAAGGAACCTATTATCGATATGATGGAGGTTTGGTTAGAACAGATGATCTCCTATCTGCCAATGAACTCGGTTTGAAAATTTTGTCACAAACTACCTCTCCCAGGGAAGGTCAAATCTCAAAGGGTGATACCATACGAATCAAGGAAGCCAATAAATACTATGCTATCGAACTGAGCCTTCCATCAGAAAAAAAGATCATCATAAACCCACGGGTACAGAACAATCCAACAATGGGATATATGGCCTCCCCTTCAATCAAAAGTAATTTTATTCGAGATATTTACACCCACGTCACCAACTTCCCTGACCCGGAGAAGGTAAAATGGAATCCTACGGTTTCTAAAACCATTTCGCCTGGAGAAGTATTTGAAGTTGATGGTTTAAAACTTCGGTTGGAAGAAGTTCGGATCAATGAAAACCCAGCCGGTATCCTACCTGCCCCAAATGATATTGCCCTGGAAGCATTAGTCCACATCACAGATCAATCCAATACCTATGAAGCAAAACCTGTCTTTCACATCTCTGCCAATCGGGAAGTAAGGCTTTTCCCGGACGAAATAAAAGCCATTGGCACAAAGGTCCTGTTGAAAAATCTAAACCCGGACCAAAATACTTATCAGCTTGAGGTGACCACATCTCAACGTGACTGGATCACGATAAAATCCATCGAAATGCCTTTGATCAGTCTGGTCTGGCTGGGTTTTTTACTAATGACAGGCGGAATCGGAACAGCCACCTTTTACAGGCTGTGGGAAGCCAGACCTGATAACCCTAAAAAAACACTCCGCATCAAATCAGGGCTAGCCAGTTATTGGAAGGTCCTGACCTATCAAAAACATAAAATAATGAATCATGAAAATCAGCAGGAAACGTAAAAGACAATGGATAGGATTTGGCCTGGGATTGTTCGTAACCTCAGTGGTCTACACGCTGTTGAGCATCCCACCAAATGAAGACATGCTCTCATTAGGCCCTATGAATACCGGCCATGAAAATTTAAGCTGCCAATCCTGTCACACCACGGCCAAAGGGAATGTCTTTCAACAGCTTCAGGCCAATATTATGTTTGCAATGCGTCTACGCAAAACCAAAGCAGATTTTGGTACTGAAAACGTAGATACCAAAAAGTGCCTGGAGTGTCACGACCGGCCTAACGATCGCCACCCATTACATCGCTTTACGGAGGCCCGGTTTGCTGAAGCCCGGAAAAACCTTGGCGTGACGGAATGTGAAGGGTGCCATGTGGAACACAATGGAGTTCGTGTAACCCAACCGAACATCGGATATTGTGTAAACTGTCATGAGGATACAAAAATGAATAATGATCCTCTGGATATCAGCCACAAAGAATTAATTGCCAACAATATGTGGTCTACATGCCTGCAGTGTCATGACTTTCATGGAAACCATATCTATGAAGCAGCCGAAGCATTAAAAGACACCATACCGATAAAGACAGTTCGCGAATATCTCGATGGAGGAAAATCTCCTTACGCAGACATTAAAAAGTATTATCCATTAAAAGAAGAGGAATGGCAGACTAAGTACAATTGAAAATACGTAAAAACTCATACCTATAAGCTCCTAACTACCAACTATTTACACAAAAATAAGTATTAAATAGTTATATTTCTACGTATTTTTACTTACTTATTACGAACTATTACGTAATTTTGAAAAAAGTTCACGTAAATAGTCAACATGAAGAATTTCGGAAAAGCACAAAGAATTGAGCTATTCAACCTGAGCACCATCAACATGAGGGTCTTTCACCTCACCTGGTTTGCTTTCTTTTTATGTTTCTTTGGTTGGTTTGGTGTAGCTCCGATGCTCTCCATCATAAGGGAAGACCTGGGAATCACCACAGACCAGATTGTCAATACCAACATGATAGCCGTGGCATCTACGGTGATTATGCGATTAGTTATCGGGTGGCTCTGCGACAAAATAGGGCCTAGGATTACTTACTCCTGGCTGTTGGTACTCGGTTCCTTCCCGGTCATGCTTATCGGACTGTCACAGAGTTATGAGCAGTTCCTGTTGGCGCGTATGTTTATAGGAGCAATTGGTGCATCTTTTGTCATCACCCAGTTTCATACCTCCGTGATGTTTGCTCCAAATGTAGTTGGGACAGCTAACGCCACCACAGCAGGATGGGGAAACCTGGGTGGTGGAGTAACTCAGCAGGTGATGCCACTGGTTTTTGCTGGAGCGCTGGCTTATTTTGGTTCGGAACATCTTGCATGGAGATACGCGATGGTAGGACCTGGGATCCTCCTTTTCCTCATGGGTATTGTTTATTATTTCTTCACCAAAGATACTCCGGAAGGAAACTATAGTGATTTACCAAAAAAAGCAATCCAAAAAGGCAAAAAAGGGTCGAAAGGCTCACTGAGCAATGTACTCACAGACTACAGAGTATGGATCCTTTTTGTGATTTACGGAGCTTGCTTCGGTGTAGAGTTGATCGTTAATTCAAAGGCGGCCCTCTATTTCACAGACTATTTTGATATGGACATAAAAACAGCCGGACTAATAGCCGGGCTGTTTGGACTCATGAATATTTTCGCCAGATCGCTAGGAGGTCTAATGGGCGATAGGTTTGGTAAGCGTAGCGGACTCAACGGTCGTGTCAAATGGCTTTTTATTGCTCTGTTCTGCGAAGGGATCTTTCTGATCCTGTTTTCCCGGATGGGGACCATTCCTACGATCATTGGGGTGATGATCTTCTTCAGCCTCTTTGTACAAATGAGTGAGGGGGCTACCTACAGCGTTGTGCCATTTGTTAATAAAAAAGCACTTGGGACCGTCTCCGGAATAGTCGGTGCAGGGGGTAATGCTGGAGCCGTAGCGGGTATGTTTCTTTTCAAAAAAGGCCTTACTGGTCTGGAATGGACAGAATCCTTCCTGATCCTTGGCTTCATTGTATTAGGGGTCTCATTCCTTTCACTACTGATAAAATTTGCAATAGAAGACAAAAAAGTAACAGATGTCGAAGAAGAATTAGCTGCAGAAAAAGAAGTGCAGTTGGAACCTGAATATGCATAGGTGATAAAAAATACTGAAATAAAATAGTATGCCACAGAAATGGGGAGAGCCACAAAAAACTACCTGCTCCTATTGCGGGGTTGGATGTGGAATAGAAGTAAGGAAAAGTGACAAAGGGAAGCTTTCGCTTAAAGGGGACGAAACCTACCCTGTAAATAAGGGTATGCTCTGCTCAAAAGGAATGAACCTGCATTATACAGTGATGGATCAGAGCGATCGGCTTACTGTACCAAAAATGCGATGGAGTAAGCAGCATCCCCTTGAGGAAGTTTCCTGGGACACGGCCATCAATCGTGCTGCTGCTGTTTTTAAGACCTTTATGGAGCAGCATGGCCCGGACAGTGTGGGTTTGTACGTCTCTGGTCAGTGCTTAACAGAAGAATACTATTTAGCTAACAAGCTCACAAAGGGGTTTCTCGGAACTAACAATATAGACACCAACTCCAGGCTCTGTATGAGTTCGGCGGTAGTCGGCTATAAGGAAACCCTGGGAGATGATGCAGTGCCGATCTCTTATGAGGACATTGAGCTTTCGGATTGTATCATGATAGCCGGTGCAAACCCTGCATGGTGCCACCCCATTCTCTTCAGGCGAATTGAACAACACAAAGCCAACAACCCCGATGTTAAGATTATAGTAGTAGATCCCCGGGTTACTGACTCGTGTGCTCTGGCCGACCTGCACCTGCAGGTTCGACCTGGCACTGACATGGTATTATTTCATGCCATCACCCGTCAGCTTATCGAGGAAGGCCTCACGGATGAAGAATTTATCCGAAAACACACCAACGGGTATGATCACCTGGTCAAAGAAGTAAAAAAGAAAACCCTGCAGGAAGCAGCTGCCATTTGCGATATCCCGGCAGATCAGATCACCAAAGCAGCCCGGATGATCGGAGCCTCCAAAGGCTTTATCACTATGTGGGCCATGGGGCTAAACCAAAGCACAGCAGGAGTCAACCAGAACCTGGCGCTGATCAACCTTAACTTAATCACAGGAAATATCGGGAAGCCCGGATCGGGACCATTCTCCTTAACCGGCCAGCCTAATGCGATGGGTGGCCGGGAAGTCGGTGGGATGGCCAACCTGCTTGCGGCTCATAAAAACCTGGCCAACCCAACTCATCGGCGAGAGGTTGCAGACTTTTGGGGAGTAGACTCAATCCGGGAAGAGCCCGGGCTCACAGCTACCAAAATGTTCGAAGCACTGCGGGATGGAAAGATGAAAGGGATCTGGATCATCTGTACCAATCCCTCCGTAAGCCTGCCTAACGCACGACTGGTAGATGAAGCCCTGAAAAATGCACGCTTTGTAATTGTACAGGATATTTCCAATCGCAGCGATACCGTAAAGTATGCTGATCTCCTCCTCCCGGCTGCCGGTTGGCTGGAGAAAGAGGGCACAATGACCAACTCCGAACGCAGGATCAGCTACCTGCCAAAAGTGGTAGATGCTCCTGGAGAAGCCTTACCAGACAGTGAGATCCTCATACGCTTTGCAAAGGCTATGGGATTTCATGGATTTGACTTTCAGAATGCTGAAGCGGTTTTTGAGGAATACACAAGGTTGACCAAAGGAACGCCTATTGACATCTCAGGACTAACCTATGATCGGCTGAAGTCTATGCGATCAGTACAATGGCCGGTGCCCGATACCTCACATCATGGAACCCCCAGGCTCTTTGAAGATGGCAGGTTCCTGACAGCAGATCAAAAAGCGAAGATAAGTGTAAGCGGAGACCAACTGGAGCAGGAACCAATCAGTGATGATTATCCCCTGATCCTAACAACCGGCAGAATCAGAGACCAGTGGCATACCATGACCAAAACCGGCAAGGTGGCCAAACTGAATAAACATATTGACAAGCCATTCCTGGAAATCCACCCCAGAGATGCTGAGAAAAGAGGAATAAAAACCGGTGATCCGGTGACGATCGAAAATACTCGGGGGACTGTTCAGGTCAGCACTAAAGTAACCGACCAGATCAAAAAAGGAGTCGTTTTTCTTCCTATGCATTGGGGTAAAAAACTAACCTCCGACCTTGCACGATCCAATAACCTGACCAATGACACAGTAGACCCAAAATCAAAGCAGCCAGGGTTCAAATTTTCGGCTGTGGAGGTCAAAAAGGTATCCATTCCTAAACAAAAAGTGGTGGTAATCGGGGCGGGAGCAGCAGCTTATCGTTTTGTCAATACCTACCGTGATTTCAATGAACATGACGACATCCATGTTTTCTCCAAGGAAGAGTGGCCATTCTATAACCGCGTGTTACTGCCGGAGTATGTAAATGAAACGAAATCCTGGGAGCAACTAATTAAATACACACAGGAGGAGCTTGAAAAGCTAAACTTACAGCTTCACCCGTCTAACCCAATTGAAAAGATTAACAGGGATCGAAAGGAAGTGATCGATAGCGCCGGTGTAGCGCATCCTTATGACAAACTTATAGTAGCAACCGGAAGCAGGGCATTCATCCCGCCAAATGCACCGATGCAACTTCCCGGAGTGTTTACCATGCGAGATCGCACCAATGCAGATGACCTTAAGCAGCACCTCCGTCCTGACAGCCACGTTTTGGTGATCGGAGGTGGATTATTAGGACTGGAGCTTGCTGCTGCTTTAAGCGAAATCCATATACAGGTGACCATCATTCAGCTTGGGTCCAGACTGATGGAACGTCAGCTTGATCCGGTCGCCAGCTCTATGCTTCGCGAATACGTAGAGAGCCTTGGTGTTCGTGTATTTACCAATGACGAGGTAGTAAGCATGGAATCTGTGGATGACCAACTGGATGTATACCTGAAAAGCGGAAACTCATTTCGCACCCATGCTGCTGTATATGCTATCGGAACCCGACCCAACATCACGCTCGCAGAAGAATGTGGCTTGAAAACGGCTCGGGGAGTGATTGTAAACGACTATTTACAATCCAGTGACCCAGACATCTTTGCTCTTGGTGAGATTGCCGAGCATGAGCAAAAACTCAATGGGATCACCGCCGCTGCAGAACAGCAGGCAGACATCTGTGCAAGGTATCTGGCGGGGGATCCTACATCTTTTTATACGGGAACCATCCCTATGAACATTCTTAAATTTCCGAGCCTGGATCTTTGCTCAGTAGGCCTGGCAGAAGTTCCGGTCAACGGAAAAAACTACAGTGAGATCATCTTCCTGGACCGTGAAGAGCTCTATTACAAAAAATGCATCATTCATAATGACAGATTGGTTGGTACCATCCTCATGGGTGACAAAGCCGAGTTTGCAGAGTACAAAGAGTTGATCGAAAGTGGTACAGAACTTTCAGAAAAGCGGGTAAAGCTATTGCGCTCCGGAAAGTCTCCCGACCCTGTACGCGGCAAGCTTGTCTGTGCCTGCAACAACGTTGGTCAGGGCAATCTCCAGGAGGCAATCGCAAAAGGCGCTGACAATTTAAACGACCTGTGCCAGCAAACTGGCGCCGGGCTGGGCTGCGGTAGCTGCAAATCTGAAGTAAAACGAATAATAGAATCTTCTCTTGAGGCAGTCCATTAATTTGGTTATTTTGTGCCTGCCTAAAGAGAGCTGTTGAATGAAAAACATGGAAGTAAAAGATCTGGTCAGAGTCTTTGTAAAAGGGGGCATCATCTCTCCCGGAGACTTTCTCAAAATCATTCTGGTGGCGGAGAAACTCGGAGCTGATTACCTCCATTTTGGTTCAAGACAGGACATCCTTTTTCCCGCCAAGGAAAAAAGTAAAGCCATTCTGGATAAAGCGTTCGAGTCCATCCAGTTTGACTATGAGATCAACACCTTCGAATATCAGAATATAAGCAGCTCCTATGTCTCTCAGGACATTCTCCCGGGTAAGAAATGGCTGGCTTCACACATCTATCATTATGTGCTAAACAGTTTTGACTACCGACCAAAGTTCAGGATCAATCTGGTGGATCCCTCACAGAGTTTGGTTCCCCTATTTACAGGACAAATTAATTTTATTGCTTCCAACCAGGAGAGCTATTGGTATGTGTATTTAAGGTTTCAAAAAATCCAAAACACTCCATGGCAAATGCCTGTGCTGGTGTATAATGAGGATCTGTCCAAAGTTGCAAAAGCGGTTGAAGAGAGTGACTTCATCAATAAGGGCTGGAGCTATGAGACGCTTTTAAATCACCTGACTGAAAACACCAGGATGAATACCCAGCCGGTCACTGAAGGGCTGGTACTTCCGGAAACACACTTCCCTTATTATGAGGGAATAAACCGGCTTGCTGATGATAAATATTGGCTGGGCCTCTATTGGAGAAACAATAAATTTAAAACCACCATCCTCAGGGCAGTAATGGAACGATGTATCCATACGGAGGTAGGAAAAGTGAGCCTGACACCCTGGAAGTCATTCATTATCAAAGGGATTTTTGAAAAAGACCGGATTGGCTGGGAAAAGCTGCTCGGTAAGTTTGGGATGAACCTGAGGCACTCCGCACTTGAGCTCAACTGGCATCTGCCTGCTTTAGACGAGGAAGCCCTGGCACTGAAGATCTACCTGGTCCGAGAGCTGGACCAGATGGATATCAGTACTTACGGACTTACATTTACGATCAAATCTTCAGCGGACATCACGCTTTTTACCTCAATCGTCATTGAGAAAAACGAACCGGATAACAATGGCGATACTTACAACATCCTTTACAGCAAAAACTTCAACCCAAACATCACCGAGTACCAGGTTTATGCAAAAAAGGTAGATAAAAGTGTATTAGCGCCACTCATTCTGGAGCTTAGCCTGATCTACTTCGAAAACCTGACGGATGAAAAGGTTATTTCTCCACGAGTAAAATCAATTGTAGACAACATCGAAAAGGAACGGTATCAGTGCTCCTCCTGCCAAACGGTATATGACGAAGAATATGGCGATCCTGAGGGCGGAATCGAGCCGGGTATCCCATTCATTGAGTTGCCGGATGATTACCATTGCCCAACTTGCGGCAAATCAAAGGAAAGTTACAAGAAAATGGAACTGGCTTAGCCCAGGTCACGAGGAGTGTTAACATTACGAAGGGTGGCGGGCTCATCCGGGTGAATGGGTTTTACACGACTCTTCCTCAGCAGCTTCTGTAAGCTTAGTTCTTTCCTGTCAATGGCTTTTTTTAGCTCAGGGTAAACAGAAGGATGATAAATGGCAAATGCGGTCTCGAAAAACTCCTCGTCCTCCTTTTGGTAGCAAACGACATCCTGTTGCGGGTCATCAGCTTCCATTAAACTCCTGACAGACTTTTCACTAATATTGGGCATATCACAGGCCAGCACCAGCCATGATGACTTCTCATCCTCCTCAAAAGCTGAAGCTATCCCTCCCATGGGTCCGTATGAATCATAATGGTCGATAATTAACGGGTGGCCAGTAAAGGTTTCTGCCTGATCCTTTCGGCAGGAAAGGAATGCCGGGATATCCATTTCCGAAAGCAGTTTTGACAAGTGCAGGTACTGTGGCTGGCCATGATGGTCCAGCAGGTGTTTATCCTGTCCCATACGGGTACTCTTCCCTCCTATTAGTATCAGTGCTTTCAGCATGAGGTTAAGTTAAGAAATTATGGGAGGAATTACCGGGCGGCGGGCCTGAAAAACTTGCAAAGGCCCGGTTGGTCTGACTAAAGTCCGACCTTACGTGCTCCTTTATTCAATGCAGAAGTGTCTTACATCCCAGGTTTCTTAAGCAGGTTGACGCTGCCTTTTTCTTTTTATTTTAAGCTGTTCCAGTCGCTGATAATACCAGGACATACCCACTCCAAAAACCAGTCCAAATGCAGTAACGGTATCCATCAGTGCTTTTGAGAAATTAATCCCGGTCACTTTTTCTACCATATATTCTACAAATGAAGACGGCATACCTCGCTCTCCCAGCGCACGTTTGATGTCCCAGTGCCAGTCCGTCAGCGGACAGTAGCCAATTACTCCTTTATACAAACCGACCAACAGCCAGGCCACCAGGGTCAGAAGCAATGCTGTTATATGGGTTTTTCTTGTTTTGGGATGCGCCCAACCAAACAATACAAACAGCATAAAAGCTGTATGGAAAACCGTGAGGAAATAATCTAATGCCAGTAACATACCAGCACCCTACTCTAAAAGTATGCCAAAAAAAATCCCCGAATTACTCTATTTAAATGCTGGCGCTAAAAAATCGACCTTCCCGTCTATTTCCGGAGGAATTTCCAGTCCTAATAATTTTACAATAAACGGATAAACGTGAATGTTTTCAATTGGAGGAAGTACCAGATTTTCTCTCAGCTGAGGGCCCGTTGCAAAAAATAGAGCCCCCATGTTAGGGTCTGTAAACGGATCAAATCCGTGAGTTCCTCCAAAAACCCGTTTAGGTTTATCTAATATCACTGTAGGAGGTTTGGTAATTAAGACCAGGTCACCTATCCGATCTTCATTTTTAAAATTGAGATACTTCGGAACACAGTTTCCTCTGTACACGTCGATCGTAGGGACTTCCAGTAATGACCGGTAGATTCGCTCGACTTCTGAAGAGTCCGTCTGGTAGATCATCGGGGGAAAACTATAAGCCACTTTGGAATCACCCAGCTCCACCAGCTCGTGCAATACCTCCCCCCTCGAAATACCGGACATCCCATGGTCGGAAACCAGTATCGTATGAACAGGCAAACCTGTTGCTGAAATGCCCTCCTGCAGTTTGCCGATGAGGCTGTCTATCTCCAGAACAGCTTCCCGGGTTTTTGCGTGATCGGGGCCATAACGGTGACCAGCATCATCCACAATGGAAAAATACCCCAGAATAACATGAGGTCTTTTGTCCTCTGGCAGGTTGAGCCAGTCAACCATCTGCTTTACCCGATACCCATTAGGAATGCTACCATCGTAGGTATAATAATAAGTAGGCAGCAAGCCGCGGATGTTTGCTTCAGAACCTACCCAAAAGAAAGAAGCAGATAACATGCCTTGCTGCTCTGCAAGAACCCATAACGGAGTACCGCCATACCAGGAGCCATCCTGCACCTCCTCCTTATCCGGGATCCGGTACCATCTATCCTTTGATCTACTGAAAAATTCATTTGAAACAAGTCCGTGATTACCAGGGTATAAGCCCGTTACCAGCGTATAGTGATTGGGAAAGGTTTTGGTTGGAAATGAAGGCAGTAACTTCTCCAGAGAGACTCCATTCTCCTTTAGTTTGAGTAAATTCTTTGCATCATATTTTTCCGCATAATCAAAGCGAAAACCGTCAATGCTAATCATGACTACATAATCCCGGCCTTTTGCCCAGGCACTGTTTACTCTCCCGTCCACGGCAATCTCCTTCGCCTGCACTTCGGCATAGGTAAGGCTCTGTGAGTGGACATGAAACAAGCAGAAAAAAAAGTGTAAAGAAATTAGTGACCGGATCATTTAGCTGCAAAATAAATTCATCAGTTTTTATTTCCAGCATTCACAAAAAGAAAAATTAACAGTGGGGTTAAATAAGTATGGGAAATCCGGAAAACAGATATAGAAAAACCCGCCTGCCACGGCAAACGGGTCTATCAGTAACCTTTTGTAATTTCTCTTTGAGACAAAGATAATAAATATTTTAAACTACTTATTTACAGTGAATTAGATGACTGGCATTGAAGTTTAACTACGGTTGAGAGGTTTGATTATGCTTTATGTCGGTGTTGTCACCGACATATCAGATGTACTGATTTACAGGTTGGTGACAACACCAACCTGAAGCAAACGATCCCATAAACGTAAAAAGGGCTTTTGGAGATCCAAAAGCCCTTTTTTACATTTAATGATTTATTGATGATTATTTTACATCTTCAATTACGCTAACTGCCTTTTCTGCATCCACTTTTACTTCTATCACTTCTTCTACTTCCGCAGAAGCATGACTTACGTTTCCATAGATCTCACCAAGGATCGGAGCGATCACAAGACCAATAAGGCAAGTTAGCTTGATCAGAATGTTCATAGATGGTCCGGACGTATCTTTAAAAGGATCACCAACAGTATCTCCCGTTACAGCGGCTTTATGGGCTTCAGAACCTTTGTAAGTCATCTCACCATCAATCATTACACCTGCCTCAAAGGATTTCTTGGCATTGTCCCAGGCACCACCTGCATTGTTTTGGAAGATTGCCCAAAGCACTCCTGATACAGCTACTCCCGCCATGTAACTACCCAAAGCTTCAGGCCCCATAAGAAAACCAATCAGCAATGGCGCCACTATGGTGATAGCTCCCGGCAGCATCATTTCACGGATAGCCGCTTTTGTGGAAATATCCACACACTTACCGTATTCCGGCTTGCCTGTGCCTTCCATGATACCAGGTATTTCTTTGAACTGGCGGCGTACCTCTTTTACCATCTCCATGGCCGCTTTACCTACAGACCGCATGGCAAGGGCCGAAAATACTACCGGCACCATGCCTCCTACAAACAGGGCGGCAAGTACGTCAGCTTTAAAGATGTTAATTCCATCTATACCAGTGAAGGTCACATATGCAGCAAAAAGCGCCAGTGCCGTTAGCGCTGCAGAAGCAATCGCAAAACCTTTACCTACAGCTGCTGTGGTATTTCCCACAGAATCCAGAATGTCCGTACGCTCTCTGACTTCCGGAGGCAACTCACTCATTTCGGCAATTCCACCGGCATTATCCGCAATAGGTCCAAAGGCATCAATAGCCAGCTGCATAGCTGTAGTGGCCATCATAGCCGATGCTGCAATGCCCACACCATAGAATCCGGCCAGTTCATAAGCTCCCCAGATTGCTCCGGCAAAAAGGAGGATCGGAGCAAAAGTAGATATCATACCTGTGGAAAGTCCGGCGATGATATTCGTAGCTGCTCCAGTCGAAGAGTTCTGAACAATGTTAAGAACAGGTTTTTTCCCCAAACCGGTATAGTACTCTGTGAAATAAGAAATCAACCCACCGACCAGAAGACCGATCAAAACAGCATAAAAAACATTAGTGGATGAAATATCAACAATGCCCTGCCCAAAAAAGTCCATCTGCATAGTAGCGGGCAAAATCAGATCAATTATGAAGAAAGCTGCAACTCCGGTCAGCAAAATAGCACTCCAGTTTCCCTTATTCAGGGCACTTTGTACCTCCGCTTCCTTTGCTTCATTGTTTTTAATGGATATGAAAAAGGTACCTATGATAGAGAAAATGATTCCAAGCCCGGCAATTACCAAAGGCAACAGAATAGGGCCAATACCATTGAAGGCATCCTCTATACTACCACCCATGTCCCGGATTACATAGTTTCCAAGCACCATGGAAGCCAGAACAGTGGCCACATAAGAACCAAACAGATCTGCTCCCATACCTGCTACATCACCCACATTATCACCAACATTATCTGCTATTGTCGCCGGGTTTCTGGGATCGTCTTCAGGGATACCTGCTTCTACCTTCCCTACCAGATCCGCTCCCACATCGGCAGCTTTTGTGTAAATTCCTCCCCCTACCCGGGCAAACAATGCAATAGACTCAGCTCCCAGGGAGAACCCCGCTAAAGCTTCAAGAATCACGGTCATATCATTATTGGAGGTCCAGCTGCCACCCATCATCCAGTGAAACAAAAAGATGAAAAGGAGACTGAGACCGAAAACAGCCAAACCAGCTACTCCCAGCCCCATAACCGTACCGCCGGTAAAAGACACCTTTAAGGCCTTAGGCAGACTTGTTCTGGCCGCCTGGGTGGTCCTTACATTGGCAGCCGTAGCTACTCGCATCCCAATATTGCCAGCCCATGCTGAAAAAACTGCTCCAATGATAAAGGCTACGACAATAAACCAGTGGGTAGTTTCTACTAAGGTTGAGATGATAAATAGAAGTATGGCTGCCACAGCCACAAAAATGGCCAACACCCGATACTCCGCGCTAAGAAATGCCAGTGCGCCTTCTCGAATATGATTGGCAAGCGACTGCATCTTTTCGTCACCCGCATCTTGTTTTTTAACCCATCGTGATTTTATGATCATCACAAGGATACCTACCAACGCCAACAGAGGCACCGCGTATATCAAATAACTCATAGTTTAATATTGGTTTTTAAAAAGATGTGCAAAGATAAGCCTTCAAAGAAATTATAAAAGTGTAAATGAAATTACCTTTTTAGGTCATCATTTTTCTAATTTTCCTATTGCCCACCCATAAATTTGATTTTAGCGATTCCGGACTCAACACCTTGCTGTTCAAGGTATTTGAGAATCACTTCGTGTAGTCATGAGTCACGTTAACTTACTTCTGTCCGAGTAGCTGCCGCGGCTTGATTCAAACCACCCCCCTCGCACGATCAGACATCACAAAACGATGTCCAAATTTCCCTTCCTTTGATGCCCCGGATGCATCCGGCGAATGGTCGCGTCAGCCCTTAACCGCTTCTAAACCCACAATCTTTCAGCTATTTGATTGTCCTTTTGACAACTATTTGTGACCCCTCTGGTTATTTCGCTCAGTATCCTGACCTGATTAATAGAGAAATACAGACCTTCTATCTTAGGTCAGTCTTGGAATTGATGTAATTAAGGAATTCTGTTTTGATATCCTGATTCTTGAATTTTCCATCAAAGAAAGCAGTACCAGTCATACTATTGGTATCATTGACTCCTCTGGACGATACGCACATATGAGTGGCATCAAGCACTACTGCAACGTCTTCCGTCTTCAGGATTTCTTTAAGTTCATTGGCTATCTGCATAGTCAGTCGCTCCTGAACCTGCGGTCGCTTGGCATAGTACTGAACTATTCGGTTAATTTTTGAAAGTCCTATAACCTTACCACTCGAGAAGTACGCTACATGCGCTTTGCCATAGATCGGCACAAAATGATGCTCACAATGGGAGTAAAAAGTAATGTCTTTCTCCACAAGCATCTGGTCATATTTATACTTATTTTCAAAAAGTCTGGCATGTGGCTTGTTTTTCGGGTTTAACCCACTAAAAACCTCCTGAACGTACATCTTAGCTACCCGTTTGGGTGTACCCTGCAGGCTATCATCTTCAAGATCCAAACCAAGAATTTGCATTATCTCCTTAAAATGTTTGGCTATCAGCTCCATTTTAAGTTCATCGTCCATCTCAAAAGCATCAGGCCTCAGCGGAGTCTGATCAGATGTACCCACGTGATCTTCCTCAAAATCGTCTGCTATAGGATCTATCTTAAGCGGGGTATTCAACGAAGTTTCTTTCTGTTTCATAAAGCAATACTTTCATTTCAAGGTCCGAATCAATCTTGTCTCTGAGAATATTGTAGATCACCACCGCAATATGCTCTGCTGTAGGATTGATGTCTTTAAATTCTTCTGTGTCCAGATTGAGGTTTTTGTGATCAAACTTTTTCAGTACATGTTCTTTAATGAGATCACTGAGCTTTTTCATATCATAAACGTAACCGGTCTCAGGGTCTGGCTTACCAATCAATTTAACAATCAACTCATAGTTATGACCATGCCAGTTTGGATTGTTGCACTTTCCAAAGACCTCGTCATTCTTCTCCTCACTCCAGTCCGGATTGTAGAGTCTATGCGCTGCGTTGAAATGTTCTTTTCTGTAAACGGCTACTTTCATGAAACGATTCCCTTTTTCAGCAAAATAGGTTTATAATTTTCACAATCCCCCATCAAACACAATGCAAATTACTTTTGTTTAATTTCTGCCTCAAAATATTAAACATCTCTTTTTTGGATTCATAATCAAATCGTTCACAAAGATGCTGGATAATTGGAATGTAACTACCCAAAGATCCTTTTTTGACCAATTGCAAGTCGAAAATCCATGCATGGAAAATATAATAGTATAATTTCAATATTTATTATAACTATTTAATTGCACTTATAGATGAATTAATTATATTTGTCTATGAACCAAGCAGAAATATAGACGAATATGAAATGGATTAACTCACTTCTCTCAAACAGAAAAGAAAGGAAACAACTCAGCAGACTGGTAACAATCGCCCAGGTGGAAAACATCATTGATGGTAATGAAATCCATATTTTAAGCAAAAATATTGGTGCAGTTCCTTCACTAAACATTAAAGAATCTACCCTTGAGGCTTACCGGGAAGACCTGCCCACCACCCCTAAAGATCGCTTCCTTCTGGTTTACTACTTAGTGCGTACATTGATGAAAAATGGGTCTCTAAGTGATAAAAAAGAAAACCTGATCAACAGGCTGGTCTCGGTAATGAAGGTACCAACGGACAAAGCAGGAGAGCTTACCTCTTACATTAAGCTAAATATCAGAAATGGTCTGAGCCAGGAGGATTCCTTCTCCAGACTTGGTTATTTACTGGAAGCTCCAAGGTATAACTGAGTCGGTTTCGTTTAAATAAGGTGAAATTTTCAGGGCTTGTTTGAATTCTTATGAATTGCTTGTTGTTTTGTACTCTAAATTTCACCTATGGAAATCTCAGAGATCAAGGAAAAGATTGATTCATATAAAGCTGAGGGGAAAAAGTTGTTTACTACCAGCTCATTCCAGACTCATAGTCTGGTAATGCTCCATATCCTCAGCAAAATTGACCATTCGATTCCAGTTTATTTTTTGAATACCGGGTACCATTTCCCGGAGACAGTAGCTTTTAAAGATGAAGTTGCTCAACTTTTTGGCATCAATGTCATTGAGACCAAATCCTCCATGCCCCGGTACATGCAGCGTGATGAGGAAGGGCGTTTGCTTTTCACTTCGGATCCTGACCACTGCTGCTTTATCAATAAAACAGCTCCGACTGAAGAGTTGTTAAAAACCCATGATGTATGGATCAATGGCGTACGAGGCGACCAGAGCGCTACCCGAAAAGCCATGCAGACCGAACAGGACGCTCCGTTTAATACGATTCGGTTTCATCCCATGCTGGATTGGAACATAAAGGAAATTTTTGCTTATGTTCGCGAACACAATCTGCCACGTCACCCCCTGGATTCCAAAGGCTACATGAGTATAGGCTGTGAGCCCTGTACCCGCAGATTGGACCCGGAAATGCAGGAAAGAGAAGCCCGCTGGTATGGGCTCAACAAAGTGGAGTGTGGTCTGCATACGGATCTGGTAAAGAAATAACCTAACCATGAACATACTAATCACCGGAGGAGCCGGATATTTAGGTACGGAACTGATCAAAAACTTATCTAAAAATCCCTCAGTAGATAAAATTAAAATTTATGACAACCTGAGCAGGGATAACTATGCGCTGTTTACCGGTCATAAATATCCTAACCATGAAAACATTACATTTATCCATGGAGAACTCCTGGACTCCCGAAAGCTTAAAAAAGCTCTGGAAGATGTAGATGTGGTCTTTCATCTGGCAGCTAAAGTAACTACTCCCTACTCCAATACCGACCCTCACTTTTTCGAGCAGGTCAATCACTGGGGAACTGCAGAGCTGGTCTATGCCGCAGAAGAAAGTAACGTAAAACATTTCATTTACAGCAGCAGTATAGGGGTCTATGGTTTTTCCTCTTCGGAAATAAATGAATCTACGCTACCAAACCCGCGTACCATCTATGCAATCTCAAAATTCCGGGGAGAAGAGCATGTCTCCCGGTTGAAGTCAAAAATGAAAACTCACATCATACGGTGTGGAAACATCTATGGCTACAGCCGCAGTATGCGCTTTGATTCAGTTATTAACAAATTTGTTTTTGAAAGCAACTTCAATAACCGGCTCACCATACACGGAAATGGAAAGCAAAGCCGTGCTTTTGTCCACATAGACTACATAACTGACTTACTGAATCAACTTATCGGTGCGGATGTCCCGTCCGGAGTCTACAACATTGTGGAACGCAACCTGTCTATACTTGACATTGTTGATGTACTAAAAGAAATAAACCCCGACCTTGAATTCATTTTTATAAATCAGCATCTAAACCTGCGAATGGTTCGGGTAAGCACAGAACTAAACTTGAGCAAGTATCTCGATGTATCCAAACGACCGGCTTTCAAAGAAGAGATAGCGTTATTTCACGACAAATTTTCGTTCTAGCTTGAAAGACGTCCACGGCCTGGCTATCCGGGATCACTACCAGGGCAAGCAAAAAGGCCCTCTAATCCTGCATAACTCCTATGGAGAACCGGAAGAAATGCCTGTAGAAGTCTTTTTTCGCGATGAGATAGATTTTACTACACTGGAGCACCTGGCCATAATGGAATCCCTGGGAACCGTCCTGGACCTGGGAGCCGGAGCTGGTGCCCACGCTCTCGTCCTGCAGGGTAGAGGGCATGAAGTATTTGCTCTGGATAACTCTCCCTGCTGTGCGGAAGTCATGAGGCAATCCGGGGTATTACAGGTTGTTCAGGAAGACTATCAAAAACATCGGGGTCAATACGACACGGTACTTATGCTCATGAATGGTCTGGGTATAGCGGGTAAGATTTCAGCGATTCCCGGGTTTATAAAAAAATGCCTTTCCCTTCTGAAGCCAAATGGCCAAATCCTTTTCGATTCGTCAGATATCAGCTATCTCTACGATGACAGTGTTCAAAAGCCGAAAGATTACTTTGGAGAAATCCGGTACCAGTACGAGTACAATGGAGAGAAAGGAGACTGGTTTGATTGGGTATATGCAGACCAAAATACCATGAGTAAGATCTGTACTGACATGGGATTAAATCTTGAGATCCTGCATACTGATGAAAATGATCAGTACCTGGGATGCATCACCTGCTAGTCAATAGGCAGGTTATAAACCAACCTGAAATCCAGAATGGGTCCGGGATCAAAGGATACATTTTTCTGAACCCGATCATCCCCCACACTGATAATTGCTACACGAAAGTCCATTTCATCTCCCTCTGCAAACTGAAGGTAGCTCCTCCCTACTGCATAACCTCCGCGCAGTTCAATATTCAGATTCCCAATCAGCTGATACCTTGCAAAAAGCGTAAGATCAATACTCTTCCGCTCAATGTAATCACCGGCAAATGTCGGATCTCCAATCTGATACGAGGTGATAAGCCCGAAATGACTGAATCCCACAGTTAGTCGCTGAGAAGCTTTGTATCCTACTTTAGCAAAAATGGGCAGAAGACCGCTTACAAACCACCTGGGAGCAGGCTGCCAATCCACATATACAAGTGGTACAAACATATTTCCAAACAACTCCCGGTTATACATAAGTCCATAGCGCATAGTTAATTGCCCTGAATACTTTTGCTCGAACAAGCCTATACCCCCAAATTGGAAATGCCCAACGTCTACATTGTTTAGATCGGTCATAAGCCTTGGTACCAAAAGCAGTTGAAAAGCCTGGGTTTCACTAACTCGCTGAACCAACCCAGACTGCAGGATAAAACCATGAATCCGTGTAGGATCAACGGTATTAGTGAAATCATCCGAATAAGTAACAGAAGAAGCCTGATAGGTCAGATTATTATACCAGATTGTAGACTCAGAAAATACAACAGGAGCCTTTAGGTTGAAAAGCAGGACGTTTTCCGTGGCATCACCTATTTCTTCTACAGTATTCTGTTTAAAACCATGCCGAATCGAGCCAGTGAACAGGTCAATACTGTTTTGGGCATAAGAAAAGCCCACAACCAACAATAAAAAAATGGTATAAGCAGCTTTCATGTGTTCAAAGGTTGCTGAAACAAGCCGCGCCGCGTAGGCGGTTTGCCGCCCAAACTTGATCATACCTGGCCTGCCTTTGCACGCTGGCGCTGAAGCTTTAGCGTAAGAGTCCGAAAGTGGCTACTGCAGGCAGGTTGGTGTTCTCATTATTTGGGTTGAGCCTACGCGGCCCGGCATCATGCTCATTTCACAGGTAAAAATTAGCAAAAAACTGTGAAAGTACAACCCACTATTTGATCAATAATCCTGAAGCAGCACTTTCCACGCTGCTACAGGGTCTCCTGCATCTAAATGCTGGGCAGCAAGCTTGTGCAGCTCCACTTGTATCCTGTCTGGTTCGTGATCGACATATTGGAGGATAGCGCTCACTTCAGGTTCTTGCGCAAACTGCTCTACTTCTTCATCGCTCGGAAGTTTTTCTACATTACCAAGCTTACCCAGATGGTTTCCTGTGAGTATTTTACTGTTTCTGATGCTTTTCGGTATCTGATCGACTCCCATACCTTTGTTTTTTATAGGTTTAGCCACTTCAAACAATGCATCCCCCTGTGCCCTGCAATACCAATTGCCCCCCATTCGGGATACGGCATCTAATTTATAAGGATTTATCGTTCCATTCGAATAAATAGTATCCGAAATATGGGCTACCAAAACCTCACAAATGATCAAATTTCCTGCTCCCCCATCTTCACCAAGGGGTTTAACCTCAATCACCTTACATTCAAAAGACGCTGGTGATTCTCCCACTCTTGGAGGCTTTACTTCCTGCGATTCTTCAGGAGTGAGCCCGGATTTCTCAAATTCATTCACGCCTCGATCATACTCCGTACTGGACAGGGACATTTGCTCCACAATCTCATAACTGACAATATTAATGGTTACCTCAGGCACTTCCAGCACGTTCTCAAGCGTATGCTTGGTCGTGTTGTCCCGGACCCTCCTCGCGGGAGAAAATATCATAATGGGAGGATTGGCGCTAAACACATTGAAAAATGAAAACGGACTAAGATTCACATTCCCGGCCTTATCAATCGTACTGGCAAATGCTATGGGTCGTGGAACTACGGCGCCAAGTAATATCTGGTGAAACTCCGGGGTTGAAACCTCTGATGGTCTGATTATCGGCATAGCTGAAATTATTTTGCTGGAAGAATCTTATTTTTTACTTCGCCAAACCCAATTCGAACTCCATCCTTTTCCGCGTATCCCCGCATGATCACCGTGTCCCCATCAAGAATGAATTTTCGTTCGGTTCCATCTGCCATTTTCAAGGGTCTCGTACCCTTCCAGGCAAGCTCCAGCATGCTACCATACGACTCAGGGGTTGGGCCGCTGATCGTACCGCTGGCATACATATCACCTACATTGATGTTGCAGCCATTCACTGTGTGATGCGCAAGCTGCTGACAAATGTTCCAGTACATGTACTTAAAGTTGGACCTGGACACAGTCGTTTCATCAGTTCCTTCCGGCTGTATGGCCACCTCCAGGTTCAGATCATAATTTTTATTTCCCTGAAACTTCAGATAAGGTAAAACCTCCGGATCCTGCTTTGGACCCGCTGTACGAAAAGGCTCCATCGCATCCATAGTAACAATCCACGGAGAAATTGAAGATGCAAAGTTTTTGGCCAGAAAAGGCCCCAGGGGAACATATTCCCACTTTTGCACATCCCTGGCAGACCAGTCATTGAAGAGTACAAAACCAAAAATGTAGTCTTCAGCTTGATCCACGGAAACAGAACTTCCCAGC
Organism: Marinoscillum sp. HNIBRBA16962; assembly: GCF_057801515.1. Classification (NCBI taxonomy): domain Bacteria; kingdom Pseudomonadati; phylum Bacteroidota; class Cytophagia; order Cytophagales; family Reichenbachiellaceae; genus Marinoscillum; species Marinoscillum sp. HNIBRBA16962. The sequence continues at coordinate 4,308,416 of NZ_CM173603.1, forward strand.
ACATTGGCCTTTCCTGTTATGAACGCCATCTCCAGCTCAAAATCCAATCGTTTGGTTGGACCAAATGATGGCTTCTCCTGATCAGGATCTCTGGTCTGACCTTTGGGACGATGTATCTGAGTACCAGAGATCACAATACTACTCGCCCTACCGTGATATCCCACCGGTATATGTTTCCAGTTTGGCAGCAGGGCATTGTCAGGATCTCTAAACATACTGCCCACATTAAATGCATGCTGTTCGCTGGAGTAAAAATCCGTATAGTCGCCCACGTGTACCGGCATAAGCATCTCTGCTTCGCTCATTGGGATCAGTACTTTATCCCGGGCATCTTTTTGGTCTCTCAACTCCGGATTATCTTCTTTGAAAAGCTCAGACAGGCGATCACGAACACTCCGCGTAACCTCTTTACCTAAACCGATAAAATAATTGAGTGTGGAGTGCTCAAAAACATCAGCAGGTAAAGCGATGCTGTTAAAAAAGCGAAGCTTGTGCAGAGCATCAAGATCAATGACATACTCGCCAATAGCAGAAGCTGCCCGGGGAGCCTTGTTTTTTGTTTTGTAAATACCAAAAGGAAGGTTCTGAATAGGAAAATCTGAACCTTCCTTTAAGTCAATCCAACTTTTAAGGGTGGGGTTGTTAGCTTTTATCATTGCAAGGTTTTTTGTTTATCAGGGTTAACACCTGCAATATTAGAAGGTTAGATACCTATATCAAAATCCGGTTTAAAAACTCCCATTCGCCACCAGAATGGCTTCTAAAATTCCATTGGGTAGTTCGAATCCTGCAAAGAATATCCCTACCCCAAAAACTTTTTGCCTGTCTTTGACCACAGTGAGAGCCAGCGGCAGGAAGCTCACCGACATCATCGCATAAAAAAGAGCAAAAAGAATCAAGAGGATGGTCAGTAATGTAGTGCCGGAAGTAAAATAGATGCCGGTGGTGATCAGGAAGATGGCCAGGATACTCAACATAATTGTCAGGTAAATGGATCTCCCTTCAACAAATTGGCTGATAGGGATAGACAGAACGGCAACCGCTACCAGGATCACAGAGATAATGGCATCTCCTGTGATCCCAAAAAGGTGGTAATTACGCTCATCCATCCAATCCGGAAAAAGATTGAATAAAATGGTAGTTGAAAGGCCCAGCGCCACACCCAATACAAACGCATAGGTGAAATCAGACTTACCGACCTCCTGCATTCGGGGTTTATCCACGATCATCCTCGCATTAGACTTCATCAGAAGGCCACTAAAAAATACGGCTACTCCCCCCACAACGAAGGTCAACGGTGCTCCCAGAAAGTTGATAATATCCACAATAATCGGTTCAATAGCGTAAACTAATCCATATACAATGGTTAGCATAGCCATTGCCGTTGGTAGCTTTCTCACAGGCACGAAAATTTCAATGGTAGAAAGCGCAGGGCTGGTAAACAAGGCCATAGAAAAGAGCCAAAGCGTAATCAACCCGGGGAGGATCCACCTGAAAACAGGGCCTGGTTCAGTAAACAATGTAAATGCGGTGGCCATAAAGATCATAGCCGCAAAGCTTACTCCTGCGGATATGATGGGCAACCTCTGCCCGGCTTTTGCTCGGAAATTATCGCCTATCCTGCCTGCAATCGGCGGGGTAACTACCATGATAATCCCCTGTACAATAAACAAAAATAATGTGAGGTCTGTAAAGCTGTACGTTTCCAGAAGAATCGGTTGATAGTTATAATAGGCTATCCACCCAATAATTACCGAAGCGTACAAGAGTGTTAAACTAAAAAGCTGCTTCCAAAGCACTTCTTTCTGTTCCTGATAGTTGGCCTGTTGGTTAGATACCTGGCCTGCTGCTGGATTCGTGATCATAATTTACTCGATTCTCAAATTTGTTTAAAGTACGATCAATAAAGGTAAAATAGATTTTCATTGTTCAAATATTTTAGTGTATCACCGACACTAAAACTTTTGAAATGAAATTAAAATATTGATTATCAGATGCTTAAATAAGGATACTCTGAGTGAAAAATATTATGCCTTTACTCCCGGAATCATTTCAACGTATCTTTTTCGCAAGGTTTGGCTCAATAATCCTTCGATTCCTTATAGCCTTAACCAAACCAATTCACGGTAAAAATTTAACTTTGCGCACTTAATACCAAAGCACAGGAGAATACAGAGGACATCAATGGAGATTTCAACTAAATACGACCCGGCAAAGACGGAAGACAAGTGGTACCAGGAATGGTTGGATAAAGGCTTTTTCAAAGCAAAAGTTAACCCTGACAAGGAGCCATTTTCGATTGTGATTCCACCACCCAATGTCACCGGTGTACTGCACATGGGTCACATGCTAAACAATACCATTCAGGATGTACTCATCAGAAAAGCCCGAATGGAGGGAAAAGAGGCTTGCTGGGTTCCGGGTACGGATCATGCTTCCATTGCTACCGAAGCTAAAGTGGTGGCTATGCTTAGGGAACGAGGTATAAAGAAAAGTGATCTTTCCAGGGAAGAATTCATGAAATACGCCTGGGAATGGAAGGAAAAATACGGTGGTATCATCCTGGAGCAGCTAAAAAAACTCGGAGCTTCCTGTGATTGGGACCGCACAGCCTTCACCATGGATGACGGCTATTACAAAGCGGTCATCAGGGTTTTTGTTGATCTGTACAAAAAAGGATACATCTACCGGGGCCTTCGTATGATCAACTGGGACTGTGAGGCTAAGACAGCCCTTTCCAATGAAGAAGTCATCTATAAAGAAGGTGGCGAAAAGGCAGCGCTTTATTATGTGAACTACCAAATCAAAGACTCCTCAGATACCGTCACCATAGCCACTGTAAGACCTGAAACCATTCTTGGTGACTCTGCTATCGCTGTAAACCCAAAAGATAAACGTTTCTCTCACCTGATCGGAAAGAAAGCTATAGTCCCGTTCGTAAATCGTGAGATACCCATCATTGGTGATGATTATGTTGAGCTGGACTTTGGTACGGGTTGTCTGAAAGTCACACCAGCTCACGACCCGAATGATTATGAAATAGGCCAGCGACATGATCTTGAAGTAATCGATACCATCAATCCGGATGGTACACTCAATGAAAACTGTGGTGTAGAGAAATATGTAGGCATGGACCGGTTTGCCGTAAGAAAGCAGATCGTAAAGGATCTGAAAGAAGCCGGATTCCTACAAAAAGAGGAAGAATTTGTAACGCGAATAGGACGATCTGAGCGGACTAACACTGTAGTAGAACCAAAGCTTTCATTACAGTGGTTCATCAAAATGAAGGAGATCTCCAGAACTGCTCATAAAGTCGTAATGGACGATGAGGTACAGCTTTACCCGTCCAAGTTTAAGAACACCTATAACCACTGGATGGAAAATGTACGAGACTGGTGCATCTCCCGTCAGCTTTGGTGGGGTCAGCGAATCCCGGCATATTATTATGGTGATGGAGAAGACGAATATGTGGTAGCAGAAACCATTGAAGAAGCCCTGATACTTGCTCAGGAAAAATCCGGCATAAAGGATTTAAAGGCTGAAAACCTGAAGCAGGATGAAGATGTGTTGGATACCTGGGCATCTTCATGGTTATTTCCATTGCAGGTTTTCAATGGATTTGATGATGCTTACTTTGATAAAGGATCAGGAAAAATACTCCCGGGCAAGAATAAAGACCTTGATTACTTCTATCCTACGAGGACGCTGGTGACTGCTCCGGAGATCCTGTTTTTCTGGGTAGCCCGCATGATCATTGCGGGGTATGAGTACACTGGTAATAAGCCATTTAAAGATGTATACCTGACCGGAATAGTCAGGGATAAACAACGCCGTAAAATGTCCAAATCCCTGGGCAACTCACCTGACCCACTGGACCTGATCAAAGAATATGGCGCAGATGGCGTACGAACAGGCATGCTTTTCTCCTCTCCTGCGGGTAATGACCTGCTTTTTGAGGAGAAGCTGGTTGAGCAGGGAAGAAATTTTGCCAATAAGATATGGAACGCTTTTCGTCTGGTGAAGGGCTGGGAAATCACCAACAAAGAAGCTCCCGTAGAAAATAAGTTTGCCATCGATTGGTTTGAAAATCGATTTGCTCAGGCAAAATCTGAGTTGGAGGATCATTTTTCTAAATATCGTTTATCCGATGCGTTGATGACGCTGTATAAGCTGGTTTGGACTGATTTCTGCAGCTGGTATCTTGAATGGATCAAGCCAGAGTATCAGCAACCCATCGATCAGGCCACTTATGATAAGACGATTGCTTTTTTTGAGTTGGTCTTAAAGGTAGTGCATCCATTTATGCCGTTTATTACGGAAGAGCTTTATACCTCTTTAAAAGAAAGAAGCGCTGATGATCGGATCATCATTTCCAAATGGCCAGAAAGTCAGTCATTTGATATGAAAATCCTATCTCATGCAAGCCTTTTATTTGAATTAACCACCAACATCAGGAACTTAAGAAGCAGCAAAGGAATATCTCCCAACGAAGCTCTGGACCTGGCCGTGAAAACAGAAAACAAGGAGATCATTGACCAGCTTACAGCGTCTATCCGTAAATTGGCTAATATCCGGGACCTAAGCTACACGGATGAGAAACCAGACAACTGCTTCAGCTTCGTTGTTCAGGGTAATGAGCTATTTGTGCCGGTTTCAGAACAGATCGATGTAGAAGCAGAACGTAAAAAACTAACTGACGAGCTGGAATACACGAAAGGTTTTCTGAAATCTGTAGAGAAAAAACTGGGCAATGAGCGATTTGTAAACAATGCTCCGGAAAAAGTGGTAGCCATGGAGAAAAAGAAGATGGCGGATGCTCAGGCGAAGATTGCTTCATTGGAGGCAAGCCTCGCAGACTTAGGCTAACCAACCAGTTCAATCTTTTTTCGTATTTTTAAAATATGGATATGAAAGACTGGATGAACGAATACGAAAAAGACCCAATGCGGCCTATATTGCTAAGCATTATCAATGAAACAGAGGCGATAAAGTCAGAAACTCAGGCCATTCGGGACGAAACTAAGGTTTTGAGAGAGTGTTGGAAAAATGGAACAGCAAAATGAGCAATTGAGAGAACTTGTAATAATCTCCAGAAATGAATGGCAAGACACAAAAAAGTGGATGCGTGCTCCATTTTGGAAACGATGGCTTGGCACTTACTAAAACCGGGCAGCCATTAACAAATTAAGGTCCTTGTACCCAAGATTAAACTTCCTCGCAAGGTGAATATTGCAGATACTACCCCTGTAAGTATAAACACCTCGCATAAACCATGGGTGATTAAAAATCATCTCATTGATGCCTCCCGAATCAGCGATGTGCAATAATATAGGAGTGAAAATATTCGAAATAGCTAATGAGGCGGTCCGTGCTACGCGGGAAGCAATGTTGGGTACGCCGTAGTGGATCACATCATGCTTCTTAAAAGTTGGGTGTCTGTGACTGGTCATCTCTGAAGTTTCTATGCATCCCCCCTGATCAATACTCACGTCGATGATCACAGAACCAGGCTTCATTTTCGAGACCATCTCTTCGGTTACGATACAGCGGTTTCTACCCTTCTCTGCTCTCACGGCACCTATTACTACATCTGCATTGGCTATTGCCCGGGCTAAAGTTGCGTTATCAATTGTTGAGGTATGTATTTGCTGTCCCAGAGCATGCTTTATCCTTCTCAGTTTATAAATGTGATTATCAAAGATCTGTATATCCACTCCAAGCCCGATGGATGCCCTGGCGGCATACTCTGCTACCGTTCCGGCACCCAGGATCACAACATGGGTTGGTGGCACACCGGTAATTCCACCCAGTATCACTCCCTGACCATCATTGGTATTGCTCAATAGCTCCGCAGCAACCAGCATGACTGTACTTCCGGCTATCTCACTCATAGCCCTCACAAGGGGCAAGCCCCCTACTTTATCTTCAATGAATTCATAGCCAATCGCAGTGATCTTTTTCCTGTTCAGCGCATGAATGTAATCCACAGATTGGCTACCTGACTGGAAGGCCGAAATGATAGTAGCTCCTTCATTTAAGTATTCGATTTCCTTAAAGGTAGGAGGCTCCACTTTCAGGACAATGTTTGATTTATATACCTCCTTAGATGATTCTACGATTTTGGCTCCTGCCTCGCTGTACTCATTGTCAGAAAAATGCGCTGACACTCCAGCTCCAGCCTCCACCACCACTTCCTGTCCATTGCTTACCAGGACTTCCACGGATTCCGGCTTCAGCGCCACCCTGCTTTCCTGCAATGAAATCTCCTTTGGCACTCCAATCAGCAAGGATTTGGAGCCACTCTTAATCTTAGCAGGAGCTTCCTGAGGATACAAACTCTGCTCCCTGGCAAGCTTTGCAAACCCCGTTTTAATTTCATCAGCCATTCGTTACCAATGTTATTTCTCGGTCATTATCCCCCACTAATTTAATATTTATTTCAAGGTGTTTTTCCGGAATCAGGTGATTTATCATTTCCGGCCACTCAATCAGGCAAACATCTCCTGAGTAAAAATACTCCTCCGCACCAATATCAATCGCCTCTCTCACCTTCTCTATTCTATAAAAATCAAAATGATATACCGGATTACCATCCACATCACGGTATTCGTTAACGATCGAAAATGTAGGTGAACTCATGGCATCCTGCACACCCATCCGGCTGCAGATCCGTTTAATCAATGTGGTCTTTCCGGCACCCATTTCACCAAAGAAACATATGACCGGATAATCCGAAATTGCTTCCAAAACCGCCTCCGCTATCTCCTCCAGGCCTTTCTCACTCTGAATAGTAAATTTTCTCATTTTGATCCCAGCTCTACTATAGGGATAATTACCTCCTCCAGACTGATACCTCCGTGCTGAAAAGTGTCCCTGTAGAAGTTGACATAGTAATTAAAATTATTAGGGTAGGCAAAGAAAAAGTCTTCCCGGGCAAAAGCAAACGAAGTGCTTACATTTACCTTTGGTAATCTGATATCTTCCGGGTTACGAGTAAAATACACACCTTCTTCATCAAAGGCCAGGTTCTTACCTGCTTTGTAGCGAAGGTTGGTGTTGGTTTTTCGGTCACCTATAATCTTGTAGGGCCGTTTTACGCGTATCGTACCGTGATCAGTTGTAACCACCACTTTCACATCCTGTACAGCAAGGAACTTTAGGAAATCATATAGTGAAGAATGGGTAAACCATGACTTTGTCAGTGATCTGTAGGCAGACTCGTCCGGAGCTAACTCACGGATCATCTGCATGTCCGTACGCGCATGAGAAAGCATATCCACAAAATTGAAAACCACTGCTGTTAGTTGATTATTCAATAAATTCTTAGCTCCTTCTGTTAGCTGCTTACCATCATTGGCTTTGATGATCTTATGATAGCCATACTTGATGTCCAGTCGTTCTTTTTCCAGATTTTTACCCAGTAGTTCGCTTTCAAAATTATTCTTCCCCTCCTCTACATCTTCACCGACCCACAGTTCCGGATGCTTCTGCTGGATCTCCAGGGGCATCATTCCGGAAAAAAGGGCATTCCGCGCATAGGCTGTAGTGGTCGGCAAGATGGAGTAGTAAGACTCTTTACGTTTAATCTCAAAAAGCTCGGAAAGCTCCGGCTCTATTATTTCCCACTGATCCCACCTCAGATTATCTATCACAATCAAAAAAACAGGTTTTTCTGACTTTAACAACGGGAACACCTTCTTCTTCAATACCTGATGAGACAACAGAGGCCTATCCACATCCGGATTGATGATCCAGTCCTGGTAATTCTCGGCAATAAAATTTGAAAAAAGCTGATTGGCTTCCGTGCGTTGATTGCTCAGCACTTCCATCATACTTTTGTCATCCGTGCTGTCAATCTCCAGGTCCCAGTACACGAGTTTTCGGTAAAGATCAGACCACCCTTCAAAATCATATACATCCTGCATTTCCATGCTGAGCTTCTGAAATTCCTGCAGGTAGCTCTGGTTTGTATGTTCCGAAATAATGCGTTTATTATCCAGGATCTTTTTGACCGAAAGTAGTATCTGATTGGGGTTAAGCGGCTTTATCAGGTAATCGGATATTTTTGCGCCAATGGCCTCTTCCATGATGTATTCCTCTTCACTTTTGGTGATCATCACCACCGGCAGATTGGGATGAGTGGACTTGATGTAGTTCAAAGTCTCCAGACCGGTCATTCCCGGCATATTCTCATCCAAAAAAACAATATCAAAAGTGTTATGGTCGATCTCTTCAAGCGCATCTGACCCACTATTTACCGGTGTAACATCAAACCCTTTATTATCTAAAAAAAGTATGTGTGGCTTTAACAGATCAATTTCATCATCGGCCCACAATATTCTATATTTTTGCATGAGTCATTTTTTTGCAAATTTCCAACAAAAATCAAACCGCTTCTTCATTTGAACAAAAAGAAAATTCTAAATGATCCGGTTTACGGATTTATCAATATACCCAACGATTTGGTATTTGATATCATTGAGCACACATATTTTCAGCGACTCAGGAGAATCAAACAACTAGGTCTCACCGACTTTGTTTATCCTGGCGCTCTTCACACCCGTTTTCACCATGCTCTGGGGGCCATGTATCTGATGCAAAAAACCCTGGATACTTTACGCAGCAAAGGGGTTATGATATTTGAAGCGGAGTATGAAGCAGCGCTGATTGCCATTTTACTCCATGACATTGGCCACGGGCCGTTTTCTCATACATTGGAGTTCAGCCTTTTTAAAGATGTAAATCATGAGCAGATCTCATTGTGGATCTTTGATAAGCTTAATGCCGAGTTTGGTGGGAAGCTGGAGCTGGCAAAACAGATATTTACCGGTAAGTACCACCGTAAATTCCTTCACCAGTTGGTCTCCAGTCAGCTGGATGTTGACCGGCTTGACTATCTGAAACGAGACAGTTTTTTTACTGGAGTGTATGAAGGGACCATCGGTGCAGAACGCATTATCAAGATGCTGAATGTCCACGAAGATCAGCTTGTTGTGGAAGAAAAAGGCATCTACAGCATTGAAAACTTTTTAAGTGCCAGGAGACTCATGTACTGGCAGGTATATCTACATAAGACCACCATCAGTGCTGAAGCTATGCTGATATCACTCATCAGCAGAGCTAAAAAACTTACGCAAAAAGGTAAAGAAGTACCTGCCACCCCGGCCTTCAGCATCTTCCTTGAGCGAGATATCACCCGACAGGAGTTTTTTGATGACAAAGACCTGCTGGACATTTTCGCTATGCTGGATGATACTGATATCTGGGGATCCATCAAGCTCTGGCAGTCACATGGGGATGTGGTTTTGAGAACCCTAAGTACCAACCTCCTCCACCGAAAACTATTTGGCATTGTACTATCCAATGAGAAGTTTGATATGGATATGATTGATAGCCTCCAAAGGCAGCTTCATGAAAAAGGGCTAACAAACTCAGAAGCCAAATATTTTATACAGAAGGGGTCTGTAAGTAATGCCGCCTACATCGCTAAAGGAGGTAGTATAAATATTCTGATGAAAAACGGAGAAATTATTGACGTAGCTAAAGCCTCAGACCTCCCTAATATCAAGGCCATGAGCAAAATTGTCAAAAAGCATTACCTCAGCTTCCCCAAAGACTTAACTTTACTAAAGGAGGTTTAAGCAATGAAATTTACTTTACAACAGATAGCAGAATTACTCCAGGGAGAAATAGTGGGCAACGACCAGCTCAGTGTGGACAAAATTGAATCCCTTGAGCAGGCAATGCCCGGAAGTATATCCTTCTTAGCTAACCCAAAATATGAATCTGAATTCTATAAGACTCAAGCTTCTGCGGTAATAGTAAACAAGAATTTCAAACCGAAAAAAGCTACGAAAACCACACTAATAAAAGTAGATGATCCGTACCTGGCATTTACTACACTCCTTGAGGAGTACGAGCGACTAAAAAGCCTAAAGAAATACGGAATGGAAATACCCCATCATATAGGTTCTGAAGTTGCTCTTGGAGATAATATATATGTTGGCGCCTTCGCTTACATTGGAGATCGTAGCAGGATTGGAAATCACGTAAAGATCTATCCTCAGGTCTACATTGGCGAAGGAGTGGAAATTGGTGATCATACCATCTTATTTCCCGGCGCAAAAGTTTATCCAAATTGCAAAATTGGCAAGTTCTGCACCATTCAGGCTGGTGCTGTACTTGGCTCGCATGGTTTTGGGTTTGCCCCTCAACCAGACGGAACTTATAAAAACATTCCTCAAATAGGCCGGGTCGTATTAGAAGACCACGTGGATATCGGTGCAAATACTACCATAGACTGTGGCACGCTTGATTCCACAATCATTCATAAGGGAGTTAAAATTGACAATCTGGTGCAGGTGGCTCACAATGTGGAAATCAACGAAAATACGGTCATAGCTGCTCAAACCGGCATTTCAGGGTCAGCTAAGATCGGAAAGCAGGTCATGATGGGCGGACAGGTAGGAGTGCAGGGTCATATAGAAGTTGCAGATAACACCACAGTTGGCGCTAAATCCGGGGTAACCAAAACGGTACGAAAAAAAGGCCAAACTATTTCCGGGAAATTTGCATTTAATAATACAGACTACCTGAAGTCATACGCACTTTTCAGGAAGCTACCGGACCTAATGAAAAGGATTGAGCTTCTTGAGCAAAAAATCCTAAATTTGCCGTCCGCCGGGAAGACGCATGGAGATTAATCAAAAGACTTTACAAAACAAGGTAACCCTTTCAGGAGTTGGTCTACACACCGGCGCTGAAACACGGGTTATTTTTATCCCCGCACCGATAGATCATGGTATCCGGATCATCCGGACAGATCTGAAAGAGCCCGTCAGAATACCGGCATCACTGGAATGTGTTTCAGACACTTCTCGAGGCACTACATTATCAACAGAAGGTGTATCCGTACATACGGTAGAGCATTTGCTCGCAGCTGCATCCGGAATGGGTATTGACAATCTACTGATCGAAGTGAATGGTCCTGAGATCCCGATTCTGGATGGAAGCAGTTCGGCTTTTATTGAAGCTTTTCGAAATGCAGGGATTACTGACCAGCCCGCTATGAAAACCTTCTATGAAATCACGGAACAGATATCCTTTCAGTCCGATGACAAGCAAACAGAAATTCATGCATTTCCTGCATATGATCTTCAGCTTGAAGTCGAGATTGATTACAACTCTTCTGTTTTAGGAATTCAAAAAGCTGAAATAAACAGCATGGAAAAATTTCCTGAAGAAATTGCCCCATCCCGTACCTTTTGTTTCCTCCATGAGTTGGAACAGCTCCATCAGGCTAATATGATAAAGGGTGGAGACCTCTCAAATGCGGTAGTCATCCTGGATAGGCCCGTAGAAAAAGGCGAGCTGGATCACCTGGCGGACCTGCTTGGAAAATCCTCTCTGCCAGCACAAGAAGCCGGAATTCTCAATAATGCAACTTTAAGATTCCCAAATGAACCAGCCAGGCACAAGCTGCTCGACATGATTGGAGATCTCAGCCTGCTGGGCAAACCACTCAAAGGAAGAATAATCGCCAGGCGTCCGGGTCATACCTCCAACATCGAGTTTGCCCGACTTATAAAAAAGCACCTTTCTGATCTGGTAAAGGAGGCCTATGAGTAGCACAAATGCTTTCATACACCCAAAAGCTCAACTAGGAGAAAATGTAACGGTGGAGCCTTTTTCACACATAGCTGAAGATGTAATAATAGGTGATGGATGCAGGATTGGCCCAAATGCCTCCATCATGGATGGAGCCCGGCTGGGAAAAAGCTGCACAATATTTCCCGGAGCTGTGATTTCCGCACCACCTCAGGATTTGAAATATCAGGGTGAAGCTTCCACAACTACCATAGGAGAAAACACCACCATCAGGGAGTGTGTAACCGTAAATCGGGGAACAGCCCTCGACAAAAATGACACAAGGATTGGTAAAAACACCTTGCTAATGGCCTACGTTCATGTGGCTCATGACTGTGTGATCGGTGATAATGTTATCCTGGCAAATGGTGTTCAGATGGCTGGTCATGTAGTCATAGGTGACTATGCATTTATTGGCGGTACGGTAGCCATACATCAGTTTGTGAAAATTGGTGTTCATACCATGATCTCAGGTGGATGTCTGGTTCGAAAAGATGTACCTCCATTTGTGACAGCAGCACGAGAACCAATTTCTTATGCCGGGGTAAATTCGATCGGACTCAGAAGAAGAGGTTATTCAAACCAGCAAATCAAAGATATACAGGATGTTTATCGTATTTTTTACCTTAGTGGCCTCAATAATACAGATGCAATGGACAAAATCCGAATGGAACTAAACCCATCGCAAGAACGAGATGACATCATTCGGTTTATTGAAAACTCAAACCGCGGACTGATGCGGGGATCTGCAGAGAAATAACATGGAGATAAACCTTGAGGACTTAGGCAAAAAATACAATCGTCAGTGGATCTTTCGTCACCTCAGCGTAAAAATAAAAGATCAATCAAAGCTGGCTATCACAGGTCATAACGGGTCCGGAAAATCCACTCTTTTAAAAGTCATTGGGGGCTATGTAACTCCATCTGAAGGAAAAGTGGTATTTAGTGAACAAAATGAAAACCATCAGGTCCGTTTTACAATTGCTGCCCCTTATCTCAACCTGATTGAAGAGTTTACCCTGATGGAACATTTGGGTTTCCACCAGAAATTTAAAAAGGCCCTCATTACAAAAGATGAGATGTGCAGCCTGAGCGGGCTTTCCGGCAGTGAGCATAAGTTGGTTAGTGAGTTTTCCTCTGGTATGAAGCAGCGGCTGAGGCTTTCCCTTGCATTTTTCTTTGAGTCCCGACTGATACTACTTGATGAGCCCACTTCCAACCTGGATGAGAATGGAACTAAATGGTATAAAGACCTTATAAAAAACCATTTAAATAACCGGACTCTGATCATCGCTTCGAATCAAAAAGAAGAATACTCTTTTTGTGATGAGTTCATTAACATTGAGGGGTATAAATAGTGCCTTACCTCTCTTTTCTGATGGGACCTCTGCCTGCACAGAGGTGACGTACGGTCTGGTTCTTGTCCAACCTGTAACCTGTTAAGGGCGCATTCTTTCCGCTGCGTCAGGCCCATGTAGAGGTGACTGTCTGTTTTGCTTCAAAACCTTGAAAATTCAAAATTAACCACACACTCGTATACTACTTCCAAACGTTCACCGTTCAAAAAAGGTGATTCACCAGAATAAAATGGACATATACAAATTCTTCTAGGTAAAATGATATAAAACCCATATTTTTGATATTAAGTACCGTGCTAACCAATTACAACGATTAACATTATGAAACAATTTACAAGACTATTAGCTGCCTTAGTTTTCGCCTCGTTGGTTATTTTCATTTCCTGTAAAAAGAAAAAAGGAAGCGATCCGGATCCCCTGGATGTGCAAGCAGATAAGCTTGAATCAGCTACCTGGGTAGCTAGTGAGATCACTAAAAATGATGTTAGTGAAAACATAGGTGATTGGTCTGGTTTCACCATTTCATTCCAATACAATGATGAAACTGATGTAGGACAATACAATGTCAGTGGAGTGCCTACTAATGACGGTGCTTCTGATGTTTGGGGTATTGACGCAGGTTCTGCTACAGGCTCTCAATCCTGGACCTTTGAAAACCAAACAAACACAGGAGTCTTAGTTAGACAAGATGATGGCATCAGAATGAATGTGAGTGTGACTGAAGGGGCAACTCTAAGCTTAACTTTTAATATTCCAACATCAGGAAGTCGTGTTGCAGGATTTGACGGAAACTGGGAATTTAACCTGGTGCCGCAGTAAAGAAACTTTTACAATATTCAATATCTTTGAGGGAATGGTTTAGCCATTCCCTTTTTTGTTAAACCATCAGACCACTCAAAGTGGTCAGACGGATGAAAATGTAGGTGATGGCTTTAAGTGAAGTCACATTGGTTTATGCTATATCAGGATAAATACTTCAAACAAGACAAGAACTCTATACTCAGAGCTGCTCAGGGCTTTGTGGAGCCACAGCTCAATAAGAAATGGGTCGAGATTGCATTTGAATCCTATATGCAAATGGAAAACCCCATGGGACTGGTGGATGATTTCATCATGGAGCTGCAAAGTGTAAAAGAATATGACACCAGTTTTCTCCAGGAGCTTTATGAAATTCTAGCAGCCATTTACCGATTTAAAAAAGGAGATAACCAGCTGGAGATTATCTGGGATGGCAGAAGCCACTATGAAGTCTATGCTGAAAACTGGTCTGATGCATTTGAAGAATGGGTGAGAAAACTATGTATAAAACCGGAGATCTACCGGGCTATACTTAAGACCTGCATTTTGAAACAAGAGGTTAATAACAAATTCCTGTTTTACGGGATGCGGAGAGCTATCCTTAAAGAGTTTAAAGTGAAGATAGGACGAAACAAACTGTTAAAATCAGCTTAGCTTCTCCTTATTTCAAATGTAGACAAATCTTCGGCTGTCTCCTCCCACATCTGTACATCTTCCACACGGGCAAACTCAGGTCCATGCTGACACCACTCGACCAACTTCTCAGTAGCTGATTCCTCCCCCTCCACATGAATAAGTACTGTTCCATCCGGTTCATTTTTCACCCATCCTGTTAATCTCAGATCTTCAGCTACAGTTTTTGCTGAAGCCCTGAAAAAAACTCCCTGCACTTTTCCATATACTCTGATTCCTATTGCTTTCATTTCGTAGTTGATTAAGCCAGTATCTCTTTAGCTCCGGAGGTTCCAAGCCGGTCTGCGCCTGCTTCCAGAAGTTTAACAGCCTGACCATGTGTTTTGATCCCTCCTGATGCTTTGATCCCAACATTGGAAGGCAGGACTTCTCGCATTAGTTTTATGTGATCCGTGGATACATCTCCTCCTTCAGCAAAACCTGTAGAAGTTTTCACGTAATCCACTCCCGCATCCGCACAAATTTTACATGCTTTAATGATCTCTTCTTTTGAAAGGTAAGCCACTTCTATAATAACTTTTAAAAGCACCTCATGATCATGAGCAAATGCTGACATTTTTGCCAACTCTATTTTAGGCCAGGGTCCAGGTGTAAAAGCCTGGATCCCGGCTTCTCGCTGGGACATTCCATCCTTAAAAGCAGAAATATTCATCACCAGATCCAACTCATTAGCGCCATCACGCACAGCAAGTCTTGCTTCCTCCATTTTTGTTTCAGTCATCTGATAACCTAATGGAAAACCTATCACTGTAACAAGCTGGAGATCACTTCCGCTCACTTCCCTGCTGGCTCTTTTCACCCAAAAAGGAGGTATACAGACACCCAAAACCCCCAGTGACTTTGCCGAGGTGATAAGTAAATCGATATCCTTTCCGGTGACGAAAGGTGATAGATTAGTGGATTCAATAAAGCGGGCTATCTGCTGCATATTGGTACTGCGAAAGTAAAGAGAAACCCTGACAAAAGTCAGGGCTAATCTCCTAATGTACGATCCCGCATTCCTTACAAAATTTCTTCTTCCCAGCCTTCCTCTTTTTTGGGGGCTTTTTGTGCCCAAAGTATAATGGATTGGTGTATTGGGGCTTATCATACTTCCTGGAGTCCGCTGCCTTTTTGTCGAGTCTCTTTTTAACTCTTTTCCTAAACTCGGCAATTTCACCTACATCAGATTGTTTCTTTTTCTTGAAGATTCTGAAAAGAAAAAACCCCTTCTTTTCCTTCTTCACAGCCTGATACTTAGGAGCCGGAGGCTTAGGTGCGTCCACATCTCGTGTCGACTGACCAAATCCAAGGCTTACAAATCCGAAAATCAATGCCAATAAAAGAAAAATCCTAAAATGCATAACACAAATAGTTTGTTTTGGGATAAAACGAAGGAATGCAGAGATATTTTATAATGTACCCCTGATTTCCTGTTCACGCTCTATCGCCTCAAAAAGGGCTTTAAAGTTACCTTTTCCAAATGATTTGGCCCCTTTTCTTTGAATGATCTCAAAAAACATGGTTGGTCGTGGTTCGACAGGTTTTGTAAAGATCTGCAATAAGTAACCCTCATCATCTCTATCCACCAAGATCCCAAGCTCCTTCAGCGGCTCCAGATCTTCATCTATCTCCCCTACCCGATCCAGCAGGTCTTCATAATAAGTATTTGGAACCCGAAGGAATTCCACACCCCGGTCTCTAAGCGCACTAACGGTCTCCAGGATATTATCCGTTGCTACAGCGATGTGCTGTACTCCTGCTCCCTCATAAAAATCCAGGTATTCCTCAATCTGCGACTTCTTCTTACCTTCTGCAGGTTCGTTGATAGGGAATTTTATACGACCATTTCCATTACTCATGACTTTACTCATTAGAGCCGTATATTCTGTAGAAATATCCTTGTCGTCAAATGAGATCAACTGACTGAATCCCATTACCTTAGCATAAAAGTTTACCCAGGTGTTCATCTCACCCCAGCCTACATTACCCACCATGTGGTCTACGTATTTCAAACCTACGGGCGCCGGATTGTAATCTGACCTCCACTCTTTAAAGCCTGGCAAAAACACACCACTGTAGTTCTTACGCTCGATGAACATGTGAACTGTTTCACCATAAGTGTAAATACCTGCTTTTTTGATCTCGCCTTGTTCATCCTTCTCCACTGTAGGTTTCATAAAAGACTTAGCTCCTCTCGAAACTGTCTCTTTGTAAGACTTCTCGGCATCCTCTACCCAGAGTGCCACCACTCTCACACCATCTCCATGCTTGTCAATGTGACGTCCTATTTCCGTGCCTGACTTCAGAGGTGTAGTCAGTACCAGACGGATCTTATCCTGAACAACCACATAAGACTCCCTGTCCTTAAGACCTGTCTCCAGGCCTGCATACGCTAATGACTGAAAGCCAAAAGCGGTTTTATAAAAGTGAGCGGCTTGTTTGCAGTTTCCAACGTACAGTTCCAGATAATCCGTCCCACTAATGGGCAAAAAATCTTCTGCTTCCTGGGTATTTTGTTCGGGGGTTAATGTTTTTTCTTCCATAATCGTTTATTTGTTACGAATAATACGAAGTTAAATTGATTCAAGGTGTATATCAAAAGAACCCGGCACTGGTTTTGCTAATGAATATCTTCAATAAAGTCCGGAAATTAACCATCTTTACAGCATTCAAAGCATGCAAATGAAATTCTTTACCATTGTCTTATTTATATTTTTCGCTTACCTCTCGTATAGTCAAACACCAGCAGACGGGCGACTGTTTCAAAAAATGGATCTGGGAGTAGATCTCATGAACCAGGGCAAGTATGCGCTTGCAGAGAAGGAGTTTTTATACGTGATGAACAACATGCAGGCATTACCTTCCGAGTTGGCGTTTTATTTTGGGAAAACCAGTTTTCACCTGGACAAGTACAAGCAGAGTATCAACTGGCTAAACAAGTATATTCAGCTAAAAGGCACCCAGGGACGATTTTACGATGAAGCCACAAGCATTCTCCAGCAAGCTGAGGACAAGTATCTGGAACTTGCGAGAAAGAATAGTGAAGCCATGCAAACTGAATTTGCCAGTGGCGAGTACGATTGTGGTGGCCTGGACAAAATGATCTGTCCGGTTTGTAAAGGCGAGGGAGTAATTCTAAAGGATGGCCCTTTCGAAAAGATCTATCAGACTTGCCCTTACTCTGCAGGCGAGCCATTTCTCACCTGCGAAGAATACAACCAGTTTATGCGTGGTGAGTTGGACCCTAAGATCAAGTAGCCCTTTTACCACCCTAGCACATAAGCAAAAATCAATGGAGCTACGATAGTTGCATCAGATTCCACTATATATTTCGGGGTGTCGATATCCAGCTTACCCCAGGTGATCTTCTCATTAGGCACCGCTCCGCTGTATGATCCGTAACTTGTAGTAGAATCCGAAATCTGGCAGAAATAGCTCCAGAATGGAACATCTGTTTTTTCAAGATCCTGATAAAGCATGGGCACAACACAAATTGGAAAATCACCTGCAATTCCGCCACCGATCTGAAAAAAACCAATACCATCGGTACCTGCGTTCTCTAAATACCAATCTGCCAGGTAAGTCATATACTCAATCCCGGATTTCATAGTGCCGGGCTTCAGCTCCCCCTTTACACAGTAGGAGGCGAAAATATTTCCCATCGTGGAATCTTCCCAGCCTGGAACAACCATCGGTAAGCTCTTGTCTTTCGCCGCAATCATCCAGCTGTTTTTGGGATCTATTTCGAAATATTCATCTAAATAACCGGAATCAAGCAGTTTGTACATAAACTCATGAGGAAAATAGCGCTCACCCTTTTCTTCAGCATCTTTCCATATTTTGAAAATATGTTCCTGAATACGACGAAATGCCTCCTCTTCAGGGATACAGGTATCCGTCACCCGATTGAGCCCCTGATCCAGTAAGTCCCTCTCCTGCTCAGGGGTAAGGTCTCGATAGTTTGGAATGCGTTTATAATGCGAATGGGCCACCAGGTTCATGATGTCTTCTTCCAGGTTTGCACCTGTACAGGATATGATCTGAACCTTATCCTGCCTGATCATCTCCGCTAGTGAGATTCCTAACTCACCGGTGCTCATTGCTCCTGCAAGCGATACAAGCATCTTTTTCCCACTTTCCAGGTGAGTTTTATAACCCTTAGCCGCATCATGGAGGGCTGCGCCATTGAAGTGAAGAAAGTGTTTTTCTATAAACGAGGTGATGGGTTTTTCGGACATATGCTTTGGATTCTGTTCTTATTTGAATGCAAAAATAAGCAGCATGGCCGGGAAAAACCTGAAATCCTCAGCATTAACTATCGAGTGGGTGAATAGAAAAATATTATTTTATTGCTCCAATTCTAAGCAAGCAACGTCTTTGAAATCGTCATAACTAAGAAAAGAATGAATTTTATATTTAACTTTAATTTTTCTTTAACTTAACAGTATGATTATGGTATTTAAAATTATCGCATTAGTATTTTTAGGAAGTTTTTTTGGTTTCAATAATTCAAAAAGTGATATAAGTTCAATCACTCTCGATGATAGAAATGATTGTGAAGTAGTTTCATCATGTTCAGTAAGTCCATCGGCCCTCCAATTTGGATTGAGGGGAAATCCATCTGAATATTATTTAGATGTTGAAATTGATGGGGCTTGGGGTGCATATACTAGTGAATCATGGGTACAAATTGATGGAACAAGATCTATTTCTTCGAGTGGATATCAAACTGTAACTGTAACTATTTTTGAACCTGTACCCGAAGGTGATCCATATGGGTGTGGTTCTAGTTGGATTAATACTGCACAAATTAAATTTTATAGTAGCTGTGGTTCCATAAGCCCGGTAGAAGTTGAATATATTTCTTGTACTTGCTGTTAAGTAAGTAATGAAACAACAACCACAACATAGTCTCTGTAGGTGTTTGCCTACAGGCTTTCATATTTTCTTTGACCAAGTGATTTTGAGTTTTAGCTCAAGTTCCGCACAAGTTGCTTCATTGAGCGTATAGAGCCATTGTAGTTGCTACGAAACCACATTTTTGATCCACTTTAATTTAAAGTGGGACGAAAAACTATAAAATTGCCGGGAATTGATCATTTACAGCTCAAAACACCAAATTCGTAGCAACTACATGGCTGTTTTGAGGAATATGAGTTAGAGGTTCTCTTTTTTACCATAATAGCTCATAAATCATCTCTTCTTCAAGGACTTATCAATCTTCATCAAGCAATGATATTGTTGACACACTCATGATCTTTTGCATTCAGATTGTGACGGTATGTGATAGCCGGGAGCAGAAGCGTCTATTCATATAGTTTGTTGGAAAAGTCAATTATTGCTTCCTTACTATCAATCCGGGAATAAATCCTTCAACCTTTTTGTAATCCTAAATGATATATTTTGGTCAAAAAGTAACCTCATCAGGCATGTTGAAGTCTATGCTCCCTATCAGCAGCATACGCAAGACATGCTCTTATATCTTCCATTGTCAATTCAGGAAAATCTGATATGATTTCATTAAAATCCATGCCTGCTGCTAACCACCCTAAAACATCATAGACCGTTATCCTGGTATTCCGTATGCAAGGCTTACCAAACCTTTTATTGGGATTGCGCTTGATAATTTCTTTATAATCAACCATACCGTAATCTTTTTCCAAAGGTAATCCAATCCTACAACCCATGAAATGAGCATGATGCTCAACCCAAATAATGAGAACACCAACCGTGTATGATCAAGCTTGGGTGGCAAACCGCAAGATTTCAATAGACTTTTGAACACATAAAAGCCTGAAAAATTCCCTTTCAGCGTCAATAGAGAGAGAACCCCTATTGAGTCTGATGTATTTTCAATTCCAGGATTCTCCAATGGAATCCATCAGACAAATAAAAAGGACCAACCCGGTTCAGGTTAGGCCTTTCCAATGTTAAGGGCAAAACAAATAAATTACAAAGTCACTTTATTAATGACATATTTGATCCTGCCTTTATACGGATCTGTAGCCATTTTATAATTCTCTCCGTTTTTGGTCACCTCCACAGTGCTGACCTGGCTATCACCCGGAGTGAAAAGCAATCCGGAAGCTTCTCCGTTAGTGGAAAACACGCGTAGCTCCAACTCTTCCCAGTCTATTTCCTTAGTTGTTTGGGCCAGCTTGGCATGAGGTAATATGGTTCCATCTCTGACCAACATCACTACGGGTATCTCCCCGGTTTTGATATTGTGCCAACCTCCTTCGTATTGCTTACCTGTCTGGTAATCTATCCAGGTTCCGGACGGCAAATAAACCTCTCTGGAATCACCATTTTCAAATAGTGGAGCTACGAGAATATCCGAACCAAATAAGTACTGATCATCTACCAACCAGGAGCCAGGATCATCCGGGAACTCCACAAAAAGTGCGCGAACCATCGGCAATCCATTTTCACTACATTGCTTAGCCTGAGAATAAATATAAGGAAGCAATTGGTATCGCATGTTGTCCGCCTTCCTGAATGCATCCATAAAATCTTCTCCAAACTCCCATGGTTCAGTTGGAGGTTCCCCATGGCTTCTCACATGGGAGCTCAGCATACCAAATGGCGTCCACCTTCTGTATAGATCCTCAGGAGTCTTTGTTACAAATCCTCCTATATCATGTGACCAAAAGCTAAAACCACTCAACCCGAAAGAAAGTCCACCCCTCAGGGTAGCAGCCATTGCATTATCAGAAGTAGCAGCGTCTCCTCCCCAGTGTACTGGATACCGTTGACTTCCGGCCCACGCACTTCGTGCCCAGATAAACGGATAACCTGTGATCTCTTCAGTTATATCTGCTACAGCTTTATTATATCTCAAAGGATAAAGGTTGTGCTCATAAAAACCTGTTCTTCCCGAATGGTAGATCCCGTTCGCAGGAGCAGCTTCACCAAAATCCACCTTAATCACTTCCACCCCATCGTTCAGAAGGCCTGCAATTTTGTTTTGATACCATTCTATGGTTTTAGGATTTGAAAGGTCCATTACAGCGTCTTCATACGGCAGGTTTCCTTTGGCATCCCTGACCACCAGGTCATTTTCTACCAACTCATCGAAAAGCGTATTTTCCGGCGTAAAGTAAGGCAGCTGCCAAAGACATATCTCAAAACCATCCTTATTTAAATCACTAATCATTTTAGGCGCATCTGAAAATCTGTCTGATGCAAATTTGTAATCACAACGCCAGTCTACGCCAAACCATCCTGTATCGAAGTGGATCACGTCAGATGGTATTTTATGTTTTCTCAGGTTTGCAGCTACTTTCCGCCCATCTGCTTCTGAAAAATAGGTGATACGGCTCATCCAAAAGCCAAAAGACCAAAGTGGAGGCATGGACGCCTTACCTGTAAGATCAGTATATTCATCCAAAACATCCTTGGGATCTCCAATAAAGACAAATAAATCAAGCTCATCATCACCGATCATCATACTGTTGGCAGAGCTGAAGTATTTTCCAAAGTCACAGGTGATCGGGCTGGAATGATGCATAAATACACCATAACCCCGGCTACTCATGTAAAATGGTATAGGTTTATACATGGTTTCATTCTGAACTCCGTTTGCATCGTCCGTCCACAGTACGACCTTTTGTCCTCGTTTGTTAAAAGACTGAAAAGACTCGCCACATCCATATATTTTTTCACCGGGAGACAGACTAAATACGGCATCCATACTTCTGGAGTAGTCTGATGCCCGGCGCACATATGAAAATGGGGTCACGGGAGTGTAAGTATTTCTTACATCCGCAGAGTGCATTGTCTGAGTCAACAGCTTGTCATTTTCATCATAGATATAAACGTGCCAGGGCTTCTCTGTAATGACTACTTTGCCATACTGACTTTTGTAGACATGCCCTTCATTGGTTTTAGAATACTTCCATGACCCTCTATCGTTCGGGGCAATGCCATCCACCAGCATCAGGGATTCTTCATTTTTCCGAAACTGCGGACCGGAGGTCATTTTGATGCGAACTGTCCGGGGAGAAGTAAACTCAATGGTAAAAGGATGCTCTGGTGATGCCGCATATTCAGTCGCAGGAAACTCATTAGCCTCAACAGGGACCAACCTCATGAGCGTATTATTAAAAGCCTGCCTGGTGGCAAAATTATGCCTGAGGTATTTTACAGTTCCGCTACCCGTCTCCGGATCAAATGAGGTAAGCTCATCTGCGAGATAATAAGTATTCCTCAGATCTTCAAAATCTTTACTGATATCCGGCGGCTCATTCAGAATGCCTGTATTTTGCAACTGAGAAAACCCTGTAAAAGATATAAGCAGTAACAGGTATCCTAGTTTTTTCATCTGGTGTGTAATTAAATCCTTCATTTTGTTCAAATTTTACCTTTTAAAATCATCATTTTTGGACCTCAATCTTTACTTCTTCACCCTGTAAGCCGGAAGCCTCAGCTCTGAGGGTAATCACTCCTGGTTCCTCTCCTTTAACAATTGCCAGGCACAAGCCGTGGAAAGCCTTTCGGTTTGGTTCCTGAAAAGATTCATGACTTACAGGATCCCCATTATCCACTCCAACAATTTCTCCCGGACCGGTTATTGAAAAGACAATTTCATTGTCTGCGTACGGAACAATGTTTCCAACAGAATCGAGCACTTCAACTGTCACAAACGATAGATCATCCGAGTTTGCGTTTATAAGGTCCCGATCCGGTGAAACTCTAAGCTGAGAAGGCTTACCAGCTGTTTTTATTTCCTTCACTGCCACTTCCAGTCCACCTTTTCTGGACACAGCCCGAATAGTGCCCGGCTCAAAATCCAACCTCCACATGACGTGAAACTGGCCTTCAGACTTTGTTCTCGTACCAAGAGACTTATTATTCAGAAAAAGCTCTACTTCATCAGCGTTGTTATAATAAGCCCATACGTCCACAGTCTTTCCCTTATCCCAATTCCAGTGAGGAAAGATATGTAAGACCGTATCATCTGACCATTCGCTTTTGTACATAAAGTAGGTATCTTTTGTAAAGCCAGCCAGGTCTACCACACCGAAATAAGAGCTTCTGGAAGGCCATCCATATGGTGTAGGCTCTCCCAGGTAGTCAAACCCGGTCCAGATAAACATCCCTGAGATGAAATCATTGTTTTTCACGATTTTCCAGGTATCCTCATGCGTCGAACCCCAGGGCGGTCTCACATGATCATAAGCGGATACGGTATTGTCAGGATTGCCCAATTCAAACGGTTTGTCCCAGGCCAGAGGCCAGATTCGTACACTGTCGGAGGGCATATCGTAATGTCCACGGGTGGAGAGCTCGGAATTGGTCTCTGTAGCAATAAACTTTTGACCAGGAAAATTATCCTGAAACTGTTCATACTCCTCGTGATTATAATTAAACCCGACCAGGTCAAGACCGCCAAATTTGATGAGCGGATTGTCCGGAGAGGTGTCATTATTAGCTGTGGTAATTGGCCGGGTAGGATCAAGCTCTCTGACAATACTGACAAGCTCTTTTGCGATCGTTCCTCCGGTGGTGTCCGCGTGGTTGTATTGCTCCAGGATCTCGTTGCCTACACTCCAGACGATAATACTCGGATGGTTTCTATCGCGTCGAATAAAGTCCCTAAGATCCTGCTCATGCCACTCGTCCCAGTACATTCCGTAATCATATTTCGACTTTTGCATTTTCCACATGTCAAACATCTCATCCATCACCAATATGCCCATACGGTCACATAGATCAAGAACCTGAGGCGCCGGAGGATTATGCGCTGTCCTTATTGCATTTACTCCCATCCCCTGCATAATTTCCAGCTGACGCTCCATGGCCCGGGTATTAAATGCAGCTCCCAGGCATCCCAGATCGTGATGCAGGCATACGCCTTTGATCTTTATTGATTCTCCATTCAGGGAAAAGCCTTCCTTTTCATCAAACGAGAAGGACCTGATTCCAAACGAAACACGATCCTCATCCAAAACTTCTCCGTTACTAATTACCTGAATGGTGGCTTTGTAAAGATTGGGAGACTCAGAAGACCACAATTTTGGGTTTTGTACCACTAGCTTTTGATCTACTTCGTCTCCCTGACCGGCGAATAAAATCTTTTGAACGCTACTTTGAGCAACTGTAGCTCCCGCATGGGAGATAGTAGTTACTAATTCAATATTTATATCTTTATTTTCCTCATTCTTTATCTCAGTAGAAACAAGCACTGAAGACGTATTTTCATCAACGACCGGCGTTGTAACCTGTACCCCGTATTGCGGAATGTAGGTTTTGTTTTTTAAAACGAGACGAACATCTCTGTAAATACCCGACCCGGAATACCATCGTGAATTTGGTTGCTGGGAATTGTCTACTTTAACCGTAAGCAGGTTTTCTGTCTCGAACGAAACATAAGGGGTCAGGTCGTATTCAAAGGAAATGTAGCCATTGGGTCTGGTCTCTAATTTGTTCCCATTAATCCAGACCGTACTGTTTTGGTAAACACCATCAAACTGAATAAAAACCTTTTTACCTTCATCGGCTTGACTCAGTGAAAACTCTTTTGTGTACCAGCCTACTCCTCCGGGTAAAGCGCCACCCCCAGTTCCTGCAGGGTGGTCCGGATCAAATGACCCTTCGATGCTCCAGTCGTGGGGGAGGTCGAGGGTACGCCATTCTAAAGAATCAGGATCAAAACCGGATGGATTTTGGTAGTCTGCCAGGGTGAAGGACCAGGAATTATTGAAGTTTATAACCTTTCTTTGGTCTCCACTTTCCTGGCAGGAGATAAAGAAATGTAAAATGAAAATACAGGTTACAAGTCTGGTAGGCATAGAATTTTTGAAATCAAATATCAATTAGAAAAAACCTGGCACCAAGTGCCAGGTTTTAAGCAATTATGAATATTAAACTCGGTATTGTTTGCTTGTGTTATTCAAACCCTGGGGCTTTACTTGTTTTCAGAAGAAATATATTGTATCACTACATAACAAGAACCACCAGCCTCATTTGGCTCAGGCCGTACCCAGCCCACTTGCAAGGTATCCTGAACCAGTTTGAAAATTTTCATATTGTTCATAACCAGGGTAGTATCCGGTGTTCCTTTTGTCCATGATTCATCAGGATTCTGAGTATCAATACTAGTCTGACCATACAAAGGAGTTGGAATCAACATAGGACATGTGAAGTCTACACGGCCGTCCTCATCAAGCTTAAGTTCAAAGCCTCCTGAACAGTCTGTTTCGGCACCTGAGGTGTCTATTTGATGAACACTCATGTTAAAAGCACCATTCACATCAAAAGTCACTGAACCATAATCCTGATAAGGATATGCCCAACTCTGATGTTCAGGATGCCAGTTCCAATCCTGACCTCCCCCCGGAACACCATCGTGATATTGACCTTCTTCTTCCAGTCCGTACCATCCGTTAGGCTGACCATCCATGTCAATAACCCAGGTTTTACCCTCTACTCCACCAGTGAGTAATTCGTAAGCAGGATCTGAGAAGGTCTCAGAGTCCAACTCAGAAACCGTAATAGTTTGAGGCTCAGCCTCTAATACATCTCCATCCTCTGTTGTAGCGCTAAAGGCAATAGTATACTCTCCTGGGAAAGGGAAAACAACTGTTACCTCGTTAAGTGTGGAAGTGCCTATTTGGTAATCCCAGAACGCAGTTGTACCTTCTGTTTCATTCTTCAGAGTCACTTCATTGTCATACCCTTCTGTTTGGGTAATAGAAAACACCAGATCTTCTGTTGTTAATTTCTTCTCCTCATCATCCTTACATGAGATCATAAACAACATAGCCGTAAAGACTAACGTCATCAAGTAAATTGTTGCATTCTTCATAATCATCTTCATTTTAGTTGTATTCATTATTTCAATTTAAAAATTCATATATCACCATCCCTGGTTTTGTTCAAAAGCTCCAGCGCTTATCGTGATTTGTGATTCAGGGATTGCCAGGAAACCACCTGTTTCAGGCCTGAATGACACATCAAATTCAGGGTCACCATTTGAGTGGTCTAAAGCAGCTTTTGCTGTATTCATATCCTGCCTGATCAGATCCCAGTACCGATGCCCCTCAAGACCAAACTCAAACCGCCTCTCATCTATAATGGCATCTTTGGAAACCGTAATAGATCCTGCCACATAAGAAGGTATGGCTCTGGATCTGACCTGATCAAAGTATTGCTGGGCCAATGCCTGGTTCTCTCCAAGGTTGAGTTCGGCCGCCATTAACAGTACATCCGCATAACGAATGACTATGTAGTCTTCAAAATTGTCGATCTGAAAATCTCCACCAATTTCCTCAGATGAGTTTTGAGTTCCATTCAGCGTAACCGGGTTGTATTTTTTCCAGGCATAATTTGTTGCCTGCCTCCAATCACTTACATTAAATGTGATTCCCTCATAATCCGCTGAAATGATTGTAGCATTTCTTCTTATTGTATCCTCCGGAGCAAAAGCGTTCCAATAATCCGGCTCAACGGGACCAAAGCCCCAACCGGACCCATAAGGAAACACACGAGAGGTTCGTAAACCGATCATCACAATCCACCTGTTCCCATCGTTCAGACTCCAATCCCTCAACCCTTTGTGGGTATATTTAACTGACCATACAATTTCCTCGTTATTTTCACCTGCGTAATCAAGCGTAGAATCAGGCTGAACAGACGATGCTCTCCACAACGACGCATAATCGCTCACCAGATCATGACCACTTTGATTGATCACATCATCGAGATGTTGCAATACTTCTGATTTGGTTATCACATCTCCTATCATCGGCTGCTCATAATAATCTGTATAAAAGAGAAAGACCTTAGACAGATATGCTTTTGCAGCCCATACTGTCACCCTACCATACTCAGCAGAAGATTGATTCGGATAGGGTACTTCAGGCAGGTTTTCCACTGCAAACTTGAAGTCTTCTGCTATCTGCGTATAAACTTCCGCTGGTGCTGCCTGTTCCTGAATGAACTCTTCGCTTTCCAGTGGTTTGGTTACTAATGGGATGTTTTCAAAAACCCGGACTAATTCAAAATAAAAATGGGCTCTCAGAAACCTCGCTTCAGCCTCATACCTCAACTCCAGGTCCGGATTATTTCCCCAGTCCACATCAGGAAGCTTTTCCAGAAGAAGGTTAGCACGATAGATACCCTTGTAGTTATTCTGCCAAAGAGCAATGTTTAGGTCCTGGCCGGTTTCAAAACGATCCCAATATTGCATAGAGAAATCATCGCTTTTGCCACCTCCTCCAAAACAATTATCAGAAGCCAACTCAGAGGTAAGAATGAAATGACCAAACCCGGTTCGCTGAAGCATATCATATACAGCAACTAATCCTTCAAAAGCTTCTTCGGGGGTTTTATAAAAATTAGTAGTAACTTTCTCTGTATACGGTGTTTTATCTAGAAAATCTTCATCACAACCTGAGATTCCAAAAGTAAGAATCAACACTCCTATTATTTTATGTATCTTTTTCATGTCCTTTTTCAATTAGAGTTTCACATTTAGACCTAAAAGAAAAGTCCTGGGCTGAGGGTAATATCCCACGTCAAGACCACTGGCCCATCCAACATTCCCGGAACCGGGACCTGTACCTCCAAAACCTACCTCCGGATCTAAACCGGGATATTTAGTGACAGTGAATAAATTATTCGCTGAGAAATACAGCCGTACCTCCTGAAATGGTGATTCACCAAAAAGTGAAGCAAAATTATATCCCAAATTCAGGGCCTTGATCCGGAAAAATGAGGATTCTTTCACATATAATTCGGAAGACCTCTGATAGTTCTGGTTTGGCTCATTGCCTAATGTTACACGAGGCAATGAGTTACTACTCCCTTCACCAGTCCATCTATCCAGTATTTCTGTAGTATAGTTGTTGTAAAACCTTTCATAGGACCTTACCGACATCAGGTTCTGCTTTCCTCCCATCCCATAAGTGTAAGCCGAAAGATCAAATCCTTTGTATCTCAGGTCCAGATTAAAACCATAGGTGTAATCAGGGTGGGGACTGCCTATCATCGTGTTGTCTTCATCGTTGATCACCCCATCCCCGTTCAAGTCGGCAAACCGCACATCTCCTGGTCTGGCTCCCGGCTGGACTAATTGTCCATCTACATTGTAATCATCAATCTCCTGCTGGTTTTGGAAGATCCCGTCCACCTTGAGCCCATAGAAATAACCTACAGGGTAACCCACCTCGGCACGATAAACTTCATCAATACCCTGGAATAGCAGATTAGCATCTCCATGAATGATTTTTTCCTCATTATCTATTCTTGTAACCTGATTCTTATTGAAGGCTATATTTCCATTGAGACCAACTTCAATTGAACCAAACAACTTTTTATACCCCAATTCAAGTTCCAAGCCCTTGTTTTCTATTTTCCCGCCATTGATTGTTGGACTATTTGCTCCTACATGCAGAGGAATTGGGGCAGTCACCAACCAGTCCTTGGTCGATTTTTTATAAAGATCAACCGCAAGTGTGAAATCCTGGAAGAGTGAGGCCTCTACCCCTATGTCAATTTGCTCGGATGTCTCCCACTTAATATCAGGATTATCAATGTCATCGGGAGCCGAACCTACATATTTTACGTCACCACTTCCGAAGTAATAATTTTTATTTATGGAGTTGACCAACGAAACGTACTGAAAGGTTCCGATCCGGTCATTACCATTTTGCCCCCAACTTGCCCTGAGTTTCATAAAGTCAATAAAAGAAGTCAAAGGATCAAAAAAATCTTCATCTGAAATGACCCATCCTACAGAGACAGAGGGGAAATCTCCGTACCTATTATTTTCTCCGAAATTAGATGAGTAGTCACGACGTACAGTTGCTGTCAAGAGATACTTCTCATTGAAGTTATATTGCACTCTGGCAAACAATGAAAACAAGGCATATTCAAATCGGCTACCCCACGCGTTAATAGTGGTATCACTGGTACCGTTATCCAGGTAAGCATGGTCAAAGTCGCTAAAAATCAACCCTTCGTAGGTGGCCCCTGACCAAACACTGGTCCGTTCCTGAACAGTATTACCCAGCAAGAATTCCACATTATGCTGCCCTGTATTCAACTCATATTTGATCGTATTATCCAGGTTGTAGTTGAAAGAGCGTGTTGCACTTTGCGTAGCTTCATTTACTGTTCTCCTGTTACTGGGTGTCAGCTCATACACAGGGACAAAAGACCGCCCTGTAGAGAAGTTAAGCTCCACCCCAAAACTAGACCGTAAAGTCAAGCCATTTATTGGGGTCAATTCGGCAAATACATTTCCTAGTAACTTATCGTTTTTATTGTCATTGAAATTATTGTAGGCCATTGAAGCAATCGGATTAGACTGGTCCACAAAAGGGGATCTATCATATTCTCTGTTTTCATCATACACATCAAATATGGGAGCTGCATTAAAAAATGGCCGGATGGAATTAAAATATATTCCACCTGTAGCCACTCCGTTCTGTTTCGAATTGGAATATGTCAGATTCTCACCAATTCTCAATAAGCCATCTACCGCCTCATTGCTTGTATTAATTGTGAAAGTGGTACGGTCATAAACAGACTTGTCCAAATCACCACCTATGATCCCTTCTTGTTTGAACTTCGAAAAGCCAAGTGAAAAGGAAGATTTTTCAGAAGCGCCCGAAAGGTTAAGAGAAACATTGCTGATCGGAGCATTATCGTTCAATGCTTCATCAAACCAATTTGTCCCCTCTCCAAAAGCCGCAATTTGAGATGGATTGTAAAGCACACTCGACCCTGAATTTTGTGAGGCTTCATTTAATAGATTGGCATATTGCCGTGCATCAAGTAAATCCGGTTTTTTATAAGCATTTTGTCTTCCCACATAGGTGTTCAGGCTAAGAATCGGCTTGCCCTCCTTGCCTGACTTGGTTGTAATCAGCACTACACCATTAGAAGCCCGAGCTCCATAAATAGCAGCAGAAGAAGCATCTTTCAGTACATCAACCCGCTCAATACTTGCGGGATCCAAATAACTGATGTCCTCTACAGGCACACCATCTACTAAGTAGAGTGGATCATTGTTGCCTACAGTACCAACTCCGCGTACCCTGACTTTCATAGCTGACCCTGGTTGACCTGAATTGGTTACTATACTTACTCCGGCAGTCTGCCCCTGGATCGCCTGTTCTATTCTCAGACTGTTTGTTTTTTGGATGTCTTCCTCCTTTACAAACACAGTCGCCGCAGTAGCTACCTTTTTCTTCTGGGCTCCATACCCGACTACTACCACCTCCTCAAGACTCGTGATATCAGGCTGCAAAGAAACGTCTATAACCGTCCTATCCCCCACCACTATTTCTTCTTTCTGGTAGCCGACAAAGGAAACCGTAAGGGTGGCGTCCGAACCAGGAACAGAAAGCCTGAAATTGCCATCAAGATCTGTCACGGTACCGGACGTGGTTCCTTTAACAACTACTGTAGCGCCAGGAACTGGCTGTCCGTCGTCTCCTGAAGTTATTGTCCCGGTTACTATCCGCTCCTGTCCCATGACCGGCACGGCCCCCAGTATTAAAGCAAAGTAAAAAAGAGCGTAGATTATCGATACCGATAATGCCTTTCTCTTCCCTCTGCATTCTGTATAGATCTTCTTCATATCCATTTACGCTTTTAATATTATTTGTAGTTATTACTTAAAAATCAGCATAGCACCTATCCGCCAGCAATTACTCTTTAGATTAAAGACTTCCCAATTTTAAATGGAATTTGATCTGGAGCCGGTGCTGTTTTGGTTGGAATAGGGTATAAAAATGTCAGGTGGGTAAAAAAGGGCCTTACAATTGCTCAAAAGGTCATTTTCATAAAATAAATGCTATCTTTCTGTTAAAAAAGGAAGGTTTTATCCCATTTTTATTTACTTGAGAAAGGGCCAGATTCCCACATCACAATCAATATTCATGAAAGTACTCATTACACTGACTACCTTTTTGACCTTTCTTTCCTGCCAGCAGAATGTGGCACCTCCAGAAGCAATACATCCTACACCCTCTGCTGCTCAGATGCAATGGCATGAAATGGAAATGAATGCTTTTATCCACTACACCACCAACACCTTTACTGATAAAGAATGGGGTTATGGCGATGAAAGTCCTGAAGTATTTGATCCGGTCGATCAGGATGTGGAACAGTGGATATCTGTGTTGAAAGATACCGGATTCAAGGGAGTCATCCTCACCTGTAAGCATCATGATGGTTTCTGCCTGTGGCCATCAGCTTATACGAAACATTCAGTAAAAAACAGTCCATACAAAAGTGGTGAAGGAGATGTGGTTCGTGAGGTCTCTGAAGCTTGCAAAAAGTTTGACCTCAGGTTTGGAGTCTACGTTTCACCATGGGACCGAAATCACCCGAATTATGGACGTCCGGAGTACATCAACTACTACAGAAATCAGCTAAAAGAATTATTCACAAATTACGGACCCATTTTTGAAATGTGGTTTGATGGAGCAAACGGAGGAGATGGGTACTATGGAGGAGCCAATGAAATCAGAAAAATTAACCGGGAAAATTACTACGGCTGGACTACAACCCTGGATATGGTCAGAGAAATGGAACCGGATGTGATCTTTTTTAGTGATGCAGGTCCGGGAGTGCGATGGTGCGGAAATGAAAACGGAATAGCCGGAAAAACTAACTGGAACCCCATCACTCCTGATACTTTATATGCTGGGAAAGCCGGCATAACCGATCTGCTCAACACTGGTTCTGAAAATGGAACCCACTGGATCCCGGCTGAAGTAGATGTTTCCATTCGCCCTGGATGGTTTTACCATGAGAAAGAGGACAGTCTTGTCAAATCTCCGGAACAGCTTTTCGAAATCTATTTGAATTCCGTAGGTCGGGGGTCTACACTGTTACTCAATGTTCCACCGGACACCAGGGGACAATTTCACGAAGCTGATATATCCGCTCTTAAGGGTTTTAAAGCATTATTAGAAACTGAGTTTAGAAACAATCTAGCTTCCAATGCTCCAGTAAAAGCTTCCAATATTAGAGGTGGTGCAAAAAAATACTCAGGGACCAGGACTACTGACGGTGACGGTGAAACTTACTGGAGTACGGAGGATGGCATCACTTCCGGAAGTTTAGAGATCGATCTGAATGGGGAGGAAATAGTAAAATACATTCTGCTTCAGGAGTACATCAGACTTGGTCAACGGATCAAGTCATTCAACGTTGAGGTTTGGAAGAATAATGGGTGGCAACAAATTGCTGTGGGCACTACTATTGGCTATAAGAGGATACTGAGAATCGATCCGATTAATACTTCAAGGATTAAAATATACATCCGCAATGCTAAAGCCTGCCCTGTGATTTCTAATGTTGAGGTGTACTAGCGGCTTTGTCAAGTTACGATTAAGAAGTAAGGGGAGTATGGATTTGATAAATTTTTCTATAACCCCCATTGCCGTACCTCCTTGCTGCCTATTCCAGGCAAGTGGGGTCGGGATTGTGGGATTAGGGGTGGACAGGTAGACTAACCCTTCATTTTCTTAGGATCATCCGCCTCTAATAAGCTAAGGTCTGTCTCCTGATCAATCAGGTCTTTTAGTTCTGTCTTGATGTCTGCTTTCATTATCCCATAAAATTAACGATTATTTTGCTCATTTGATTTCACCTCAGGAGGTGGAACTGCTACACTTCTCTTTCAATGTTTAAAAGCCTGTAATTGTTCCAATATTGATCAATCCTGCAACAAAATCATTCCCCAAAATAAAAATACACCTCATCCCCTATCCATCTGCCATGACGCTGCACAAAATTCTTTTCTCCGGCAGGGCCATGCACCTCAGCTGCATGAAATTTGGTACCAATCGGGGATATACCCTTAAGTATGGAAATATCTCCCTCCGGGAAATTCACATGAGTAGCCCGTGGATCAGGTCCCTCACGGGGTGTAAATAACCGTAGATAGGTATCAGTAGCAGTGAACACAATAGTAATTGGCTTACTCTTTGTTTCCAGTCTTGCCCAGTACATATCACTGTGAAACCCCTTGAATTCAGGGTAATCCCAACTTTCGCCGGTAGCTGTATCGTTGTAGTCTTTTTGCCATATACCAAACTCCACACCCTTGGTCCTGTTTTTCCAGACACGATAAGGGCCTCTTCCCAACCAGCTCATTCCTGTCACATTATCTTCGGGAAAACTAAACGTAACTCCCATAGCATCATACTTTTTGTCGCCACGAATTTCATAGGCATATTTCAGCTTCAACCCGCCATCAGGCTGCAAACTCCACTGAATGTTTTTGAGCCCCCCATTGAGCTGAACATCCACCACATAACTTTCGTCCTGAAGGCCATGAGTCAACGATTCCACTTCACCTGAACCGCCCAGTAACTGCGGGCCCTGATCAAACGGCACATCAACCCCATCTGCTTCCACTCCGGACAGCAAACCGGTTTTTGCATCGATCCGCACTCTTACTCCACAAGCTTCCATAGATATGATCCCATTTTCCTGTTGTCCTTGCACCTTTTGCCCGCAGGTAGTAAATAAATGGCCCGGGGACTTAGGGGAGGCCAGCATCCAACTCCAGGTATAGATCTCCTGACCATGCGGATCAGTAGCCGTGAGGTAAAGCGCATCATGACTTTGCCAATTGTCTGGCAGGGTTAATGACAGCATGCCGGTCTGATGAGGCGCTACATCAGGGGAAACCATTTTTCCTGAATCAGCGACATCAATCTCCTCGCCTGATATAGGACCTGGAAAATCAACCAGCTTCCAGGAAAAAATCACGTCTTGCAGGTTTGTGTGATCATATCGATTCTCCACTTTCAGTTTTCCTGAAAAGGTAGCCGGGAAAATATCCAGTTCTCCCATTTCCAGGTAAACGGGTGACCATATCTTTTTAATTGTAAAAAAGCTCCCTTCCCTTTCCCGGTACGGGCCTACTATACCATCCGGAGCACCATTACCAGCCACATCGATCCTGCCCTCCAGATCATCACGTACTATCCCTTCATCAGCAAATGCCCAGAGAAACCCACCTACAGCAAGCGGATTGTCAAGCATCAGGTTCCACCAGTCCTCCAGCCCCGCACCATGACCTCCATCGTACAGTCCGTGAAGAAACTCAGTAGGCATGAAAAGATCAACTCCGTGAAAAAAAGAATCCGTACAGCAATCATAAGTTTCATAATGTGTGGTATTGATCCCTCCAAAATTGTCCCATGGATGAATGACCGTGCGGCTCTGGGGGTCCCATTTGGAAAACTCTGAGTCCAGATCATCATTCCATCCACCTTCATTTCCATTCGCCCACAGAATAATGGACGGATGATTAACATCTCGCTCGATCAGCTCCCGCACCAGTTTCTTTCCCACTTCAGCATCATACTCATCCTGCCAGCCTGTGAGCTCATCGATCACATACAGCCCAAGAGAATCGGTGATTTCAAGAAAGTGTTTGTCCGGAGGATAATGCGACATCCGTACCGCGTTCATGTTCATCTCTTTGATCAGGATGGCATCCATTATGCTCAGTTCCTTGCTGGTCGTCCTACCTGAAGTAGGCCAAAAAGTATGACGATTGGCTCCCCTGAGCCTGACTTTCTGATCATTGACGTATACTCCGTCACCTTTCCGTACTTCGATTGTTCGGAAACCAAATTTTTCAGAAATGGTATGCAGGGTGTCGTCTCCTTTTTTCAGTGCTAACCGGACACGATACAGGTTAGGCCATTCGGCTGACCATGGTTTGATATCACTTACAAAAGTCGAAAGTGTTATTTTTTGCTGGTTCTCTTTGAGCTGAGCTGAAAAAACCTCACCAACGGGAGTACCGTCCAGCGCTTCTATCTGAGCAAAAAGCTTACTGGATGAAGAAATGTTTTTGAGCAAAACATCGACTGAAAACTGCCCTGTATGCTGTGCGTCTACGGCAAGCCGTTCAATATGCTGCTTTGGCAAAGCCTCAAGATACACCGGCCGGAAAATGCCGCTAAACATCCAGAAGTCGGCTCTCCTCTCAGCGAGATTCACTGACTTATTGGATGAAAAACGATGCACCTCTACCTCTAACAGATTGGATCCTCCAAATTCCAACAGACTGGAAATGTCATAGCTGAACTCATAAAACCCGCCCTGATGAACAGGTCCTGCCGGTTTACCATTGATCTTCACCTCGGTATCCGTCATACTGCCCTCAAACACAATGTTCACTACCCTATTCTTCCAACTACCCGGCGCATCAAATGTGTACCTGTAGTTCCCCACACTATCAGCCGCCGGATCTTCACCCCAGTCACTCCAGTACCTGTAAGTACCGAATCCCTGCATCTCCCAGTTGGAAGGCACAGGGATCTGTTTCCATTTACCGCAGTTTCGTCCACCTGAAACTTTAAAATCCCAATCCACCGTATGATCCTTATCTGTTCCGCTGAGATATAAAAATTGAGTTGACTGGGAATAAACTGTCAGCGTGACAACAAATAAGCTCAAAGAAATTAACAACTTCATATCAGATAGTTTATACAAATTGGTCCGTTTACCATTCCCTACTCAGGAGGTCCCACGAATTTCGGGCTGATTTTAGAACTCACAATTTAACCCTCCTACACACAGGGCCGGAGTAAGATTTAGCTTCTTCAGGGTTAAAAAATGTATGATTCAGTTGAAATAATTGATAAAATAACCGGATCTGAAAAGCAGAAGCAGGATGATCGTGTATGCCAAAAACTCACCGCCCATGGCTACATATTTGGTTGAGTTGGTCATATAGCCGAAGGTTTCGATGACACAAACGACCGCCATCATTCCATAAGCTACCGCCATTACTTGAGGTGTTTTGCCCCACTGGGCAAAGTATCCGTAAAGGAAAATTACTGAAGCAAACAGTACCGAACCCCAATGGATCAGCAGTACCCAGGTCGGAAACTCGGGATTGGTAAAAGGTTTCCACGGCACCCTGGGCAGAAGCATTTCGAGGAAGCCACCTGCCGACCAAAGAAGCAAAATGCTGTGAACAAGAACTAAAGTATAACCAAAGTATTGCATGTTCTTTTTAGTTTATCTGATGGGTGACTTATCTGCTTTTTGTCATTAAAGGGATTGAAGAAATTCGATATATGTTTTTCCTCTTATTGCCGCACTATAATCAAACAGGTAGAGTAAAACACTCTGTATCATCAGCCCGATAGCAATGCCCCTGATCAGTTCATTTCT
This sequence comes from Marinoscillum sp. HNIBRBA16962, assembly GCF_057801515.1. Taxonomy (NCBI): domain Bacteria; kingdom Pseudomonadati; phylum Bacteroidota; class Cytophagia; order Cytophagales; family Reichenbachiellaceae; genus Marinoscillum; species Marinoscillum sp. HNIBRBA16962. The sequence goes on from NZ_CM173603.1 coordinate 4,345,060, forward strand.
CCAAAAGAACACTCCTAACAGTAAACCTGCCAGAAAGAAGCAAATCTCTACCCGCTTGATGACGGTAAAGTTCTTCATTACCTTTTCCATTCGCGGCAACTCATTTGTCTGTACTTGTTGAGGTGCCGTTTGGTAAAGAGCAGTTACACGCTCAATGTCTGAGGGTGTTCTGATGACGATACCTATGCAAATAGCCAATAGTAAACCGGACAGTGGAATAAAGGCATATGCCATCCCTTTCAATACGGGCTTTTGCATAAAAAGGAAATAGATCGAAGCAGAAATAAAAATCAGGGAAATGATCATTCCAACGATGCACTGCAGCTTCTCCCCTTCAAAATATTTTTCTATGTTGTTCATCAGCTGTGTTTTTATGATTATTTGAGCTTAGCCTTTTCATAGCCTCTTGTCCTGCTAATGCCGATAATGAGCAGCACACCTAAAATATAGTGTGAAACGATAGCAGCAATAACAGTAGTTTGTGCTAACGAATTATTAAAAATACCCTGATCCTTCATAAGAAGCCACATTACCCAATCAGCCGTTGCGCTTGCAACCTGGTAGAAGGCAAGAGCCCTGGCCACACCTAAGTGCGGCTCTTTCCTGAAAATCCAGGCAATATAGGCTTGTGTCAGCAGGGCAACTCCCATAAGCTTTGTGATCCAATGCCCATCAGCAGTCAGCTCCCAACCTGTGGCAGGCCTTACCAAATCCGGTGGCATCATTGCAGCCAAAAAATAGCAAAATTCCAATACCGCTACCACTGTAAAAAGGATTTTCAAATCTGTAAGTCGTTTCATCTTAGGTTAGTTCATATGTTGTTCTCTGAATTCAACCGGGTTAACACCCGTTTTCTTTTTAAATAATCTCGTGAAATACGGCGGGTGTTCAAAACCCAGTTGATAAGCCGCCTCCGCAACCGTCATATCCGAGCTCACGAGCAGATGTTTGGCCTGGTTGATAATGTATAAATGAATGTGCTCAATCGCCGATTTTCCAGTTTCGTGGTGAAGCAGGTCACTCAGATACCTGGGAGAAAAATGCAGCGCTGACGCCATAAAACTTACCGACGGAAGTCCTGAATTCAATTGCTGTCCTGATTGATAATAATCCTGTAAGCACTGCTGGAACCTGGAGTACAGGTTGGGATGCAAGGGTTGTCTGTGCAGGAACTGACGTTTGTAAAAGCGTTTGGCATAGATGAGCATGGACTCGATCTGGGCCACGATGAGTTCTTTGCTGAATTCATCCTCATTGTTGTCGTATTCTTTTTCCATCTGATGGAAATGTTGCCAGATGATCGTTTTTTCGTGATCCGAAACGTGAAGGGATTCATTGACCTCATAATCAAAAAAGCTGAGTTTGTCTATGCTCCTAAACAAGCTGGTATTGTGTAAGAAACTTTCATGAAAAACCAGCAAAAATCCCCTTTCGTCGCATTTCACATCTTTAAATTCGATGATCTGCCGGGGTTTGAAAAAAGAAAGCGTCCCCTGGGTATGGTCATAGGCAGAATGCCCGTACAAGACCTGTCCCTCGGTGATTTTTTTAAAAAAGATAAAGTAACAATCACTGGTAAATTTCGGCACATGTTTAAAATCACTAATATCACAACCATCAAAGCTCATCATCCATACCAGCGGATGACGTGAATTGGGCAGGCCAAATGCCTCCAGTAGCTCTGAAATGGTAGTGAAGTGCATCATAGCTTGTAATAGCGTTTTACCATTTTCTGAAAATTGCCAGTGCCCAGAAGTTTCTTCATTCCAATCATCATTTTAGCATCGCTACCAACCAAATATCGCATTTTTTTACTTTTGGTGGTGGCTGCTTTGAAGATCACCCTGGCCACATCGATCGGCCGAGAAGGAAAAGCTGCATCTTCACCTTTGAGTGCTTTGAGCAATTTGTTTTGTATGGTATTGTAGTCCGGATCATCACCTTCCACAAAGTTCATGCTCCTCCCTGCAAATTCGGTTTGCACCCCTCCGGGCTCGATGAGCTTCACATCAATACCTAGCGGATTGAGTTCATAATTCAGTGATTCGCTATAGCCTTCTACCGCATATTTGGTAGCATGGTAGTAGGTAAATAATGGAAAGGAGACCCTTCCGCCCATGGATGAAACATTGATGATCCTACCCGACTTCTGTTGTCGAAAATGCGAGAGCATTTGTTTGGTCACCTCAAAGAGGCCAAAGACATTCACCTCAAACTGATGCCGGACTGATTCCTGCTCAGCATACTCCATCACCCCGGCCATCCCATACCCGGCGTTGTTGAGGAGCACGTCAATTTTCCCAAATGCGGTTATGGCATCACCTATAGCCTTTTGAATGGAGGCAGGATCGGTAACGTCAAGCGCAAAAATCTTCAAATTGGCTGTTTCCTTAAGCTCTCGCTCCCGTTGCGGGTTCCGCATGGTAGCAGCTACGTTCCAGCCTTTGTTAGCAAAAAACATGGCAGTTTCTTTGCCTATTCCACTGCTGGCTCCTGTGATGAATATTGTCTTTGACATGGTTAATCCTTTGGATGTATGATACTTATTTAGCTCATCCAAAGGTCAGGGAGGGATGCCGTGGAGCTGTTATACAAAAATGAAAAGATGTGATACTTTTTGGAGAAGCGCTCAAAAAACGAAGTTCCGGGTTCCGGGTGACAGGTTAACAGTGCTGAAGATTGAAAGGGTACGGTTCTAAGGTACCCATTTATTTTACCAACCTTGCCAAAGGCCCTACCCTATGTTTTCTTCCGGCACAAAAAAGCAGCTGACGTTTCGTGAAGTTCGCCAGCTGCTGTAAACTATGGTATCAGGTAGAACTTTAAGGGTGTTTAGGCCTTTGTCAAGTTGTGATTAAGCAGGATTAGTTAAGAACTGATTTATGATATAGCTTGTACATCTCATTTGTCCTATTCCAGGCCTTTTAACAACCCGTCCAACGCCTGCTGATCAGAAACCGTATTGTTGTCTCTGTTGAATATAGCAAAGTCTGAACCACCGTTATCCCAGTAAAACGGGATGACCCCATTGGAAAGAGAACTCCGCACCAGATATTCGAGATAGTAGGCCCTGGAAGCCAGATGCAGTTCGAGTGCTTCTCCGGTAAGGGCGGATCGCTTGATAGCGCCGAATTCTCCAAGAATTACCGGGATACCTTTGTTGACAAACTGTACTTTCATAAGTCCCATCATTTCATCAACCCATGATTCTTCACCCCATGTCGGGTTGCGCTCCGTGTCAGTGGTAGAGTGATTGTCCTCGCCCCAGTAATAAAACATCTTACCCCAGCTCTCATCCTCGGTCATCAGGCAAAACTGATATGGGGAGTAATAGTGCACTTCTGCCATCAGTTTATCCGGCACTTCATCCTCCGGCAAGGTAGTCATCAGCTCATTGGTTTTTTGAACATCTGTTGACGGCCCCTGGATCACCAGTACCCGATAGCTGTTTTTCCCTCCGGTAGACCGTACCGCATCTATAAACGTCTGATGGTAAGAGTTGAGCACAGCCATTTGTGTGGCATTCTCCACATGCGGTTCATTTGCGCTGGCAAACAGTAAGTGCTCATCAAAATCGCGAAGGTGAGTGGCTATCTGCTGCCAAAATGCTTTTTGTTTGGCATTATTTTCATCCTGCTTTTCGAGTGTGACATTCCTTTCCAGCCATCCTTCGTCCCAGTGGATGTTGAGTAACACATACATGTCATTATTTACACAATATTGCACTACTTCCTTTACCCGATCGAGCCAGGTGGTACTTATTTCAGCTTTATCCGGGTCAGACATGTATTGATTCCATGAGCATGGCAGGCGGATGGCATTGAAGCCGCTGTTTTTTGCAAGCAAGATAAGCTCCTCTGTTACTCTGGGGTTGCCCCAGTTAGTTTCACTTCCGGAAGCTTCGAGTGAATTGCCTACGTTCCAGCCCAGGCTCATGTTGGCGGCCAGCTCTACAGCCGTGCTTGTCATACCGGTTTCGTCCGGAGGCAGCGGAGAAGTGTTGTAGTCCGGGTAACCTCCTTTCTGTATAACCTCCACGGTGACAGTGTACTTTTCATCCATGGTGAAGGTCAGCTGTGCCTTGCGTTGCTCCTGGGTGGTATTTGCGGCTACCGAGACAGATACTTGTTCATCACTTTCTGTAGATGAAGTCACTGAAAGCGTACACCAGTCCTGATCCGATGTACCAGTCCAGCTACTTCCATTCATATTTACTTCTAGTGTAAGGGCGCTCTCTGCGAACGTAAAATTGAGCGTCTCTTTGCTCACCGTGATCAGTGGCGGGTCAGCTGCTTCCTGTATGATCACCACAGTAGCAGTATACTTTTCATCCATGGTGAAGGTCAGCTGTGCCTTGCGTTGTTCCTGGGTGGTGTTAGCAGCTACTGAAACAGATACTTGCTCATCACTTTTTGTAGAGGAAGTCACTGAAAGCGTACACCAGTCCTGATCCGATACACCTGTCCAGCTACTTCCATTCATGCTGACCCCAAGCATAGATTCATCTTCCCCGGAGCCAAACATAAGCGTATCAGCGCTTACAGTGAGTAGCGGCTCTTCCGGATCGAACTCATCGTCTTTATTACAAGAAATAAATAACATCAGGGCTAAACCTGCTAAAATGAGAATCCCATTGACTTTCATAAGTTTTGTTCTATTTAGGCGGATTGTTATAGTTATACACTGGTTGCAATTTTCACAATCCCTCAGAAACCGTAGGGACAGAAATGTTCTTGATCACGGACGTAAATGTATGAAGTCTCAACAAGGAATAAACAAACCCATGCCCGGCTTGTCGCCATGGCATGGGTTAACACTGGTTGGTGATCTTTATCTAATTACCAGTTTCCTGGAAACATTAATTGATTCGGAATGAATTCTGACCACGTAAATTCCCGAGTTCAGTACAGAATTTACTTCTACTTTATTCACTCCGGTTGATACCTGGCTATGAACAAGCTTTCCCTGGACGTTGAATATATGTATCCCTGTATTACCATCACCCGAAGGGACATCAATATAGAACCGCCCGTCTTCCGATGGGTTCGGATATATTACTATCCCCGATTGGTCGGGAGCTGCAAGTGAGTTTTCAAACTCCGCCTTACGAGCACTGCTTGCAGAAGCATACTCAATATATCCATCACAATGGAGCCATTCACTATTGGAGCCGCCACAAGAGCTGTTCTGCCATACCCCCGTATTGGTCGTCTGATCTTCGGACTCGTAAGTAGTTGCATCAATGGTGATATAGTCTACCTGTACGTCTCTGCCACTGCTATCATTGGTGAAATGAACCGTCACAGCACCACTTTCTGCAGTAGCTGTATAGTCAGCAAATGAAGTAGTCAATGTCCAGGTCGCCACAATCGTACTATCCACGCGCAGTTCAACGGTCTCATCTCCATTGGAGCCCAGTGCACGGACGACTATAGGAGCGGATGTGTAACTAATATATCCATTGCAATGGAGCCATTCGCTATTGGAGCCGCCACAAGAGCTGTTCTGCCATACCCCTGTATTGGTAAACTGATCCTCCGACTGGTAGGTGGTATCATTAATGATCACATAGTCAACCTGTACGTCTCTGCCACTGTTATCATTGGTGAAATGAACCGTCACTTCTCCATTACCGCTGGCTGTATAGTCAGTAAATGTGGTGTCCAAAGTCCAGGTCGCCACAGTCGTACCATCCACTCGCAGATCAATGGTTTCATCTCCGTTGGTACCCAGAGCACGGACGACAATATTATCGTTACAGCTTGGGGCAGCCGAGCCTTCACCTGAAGGTGTAGTCCCTGCATTCGTTACCAGTACCTTATCCAATTGAGCCCCATCTTCGCGATAAGCTACAGTGAGGGTGTGGTCCCCTGGCTTTAAGTTATAGTAGACCTCCCAGGTATTGGTTCCTTGGTCATGCAGATCATCCCAGCCCCAGGTGGATGTGAGCGGAATGTTATTCCAGCGTGACCAGCTGCTACTATCCATGCGTACCCAAAAAGAGTCGTCATTCGCATTTGGTGTAATCACCCGGGCCCAAACCTTGTAATTCCCGCCTTCGTTGACATTGAAGTTGTAGTTCATATGCCCGTTTGTACCGGGAGGATTACTTGTACTATTGTTACCGGATTGCACCGTCACATATTGTTCATTTGAAGCGTTGGTATCAGAGGCAGTATCCCATAAAGAACCTGACTCGCCACATTCAGCTTCAACCCATACATCCGTGCCTCCTGTAGAACAATTGGTGGCTGCCGAGCCTTCGCCGGTAGGTGTCTCACCGGTATTGGTAAACATGAATCTATCCAACCGTGCACCGTCTTCCCGGTAAGCTACCGTAAAAGTATGGCTGCCTGAATCCAGGCTGTAGGAAGTAACGTCATCCCATGTCCATGAAGTGGAACCGGGAGCAATATTGTTCCATTCGAGCCATGACCCTCCATCTACCCGGATCCAAAATGAATCATCGGAAGCAGTCGGTGCAATGACTCTACTCCAAAGGACATAATTGCCACTTTCACTTACATCAAAGGTATAGGAGATGTGACCCTCGCTATCACCGGGAGCGCTACTTATCCTATTGCTTCCGGACTGGATAGTAACAAATGTACCAGAGGCATTGCCATCCGAATAAACATTCCACAATGAACCTACATTACCGCATTCGGCCTCCAACCACACACTCGTAGTACCAAACGGACTTGCCTGGAAAACATCGATCGTCCGGGTAATCTCGCCACCTGTAACTGTCACTGTTCCTGAACGACTGGTTGAATCGGTATTAGCTGTTACCAGCACGGAAAAAAAGCCGTCATTTGACCCTGTCGTGTCTGAGGTAGAAATCCAGGACTGATCATCCGATACCGTCCAGGCTATGTTAGCTCCAACATAAACAACTTCGCTGGAATCCTCAGCAGTGAAACTCAGAGAAGTAGCCGATAAACTTATGTTTTCAGATGCGCCTCCCTGCGTAATACTGATCGTTTCAGTTATTCCTCCACCACTAATGGTCACCGTTCCGGTGCGACCACTTGTAGTTGTATCTTCCGCCACTATTACAGAAAAACTACCGTCATTTGACCCTGTTGTATCTGAGGTGGAAATCCAGGACTGATCATCCGATACGGTCCAACTCACACTGGAACTAACCGTAACACCTTTGCTTCCTGCAAATGAGGAGAAATCCAGAGAATTGGAGGATGCTATCAGGTAGTCCGAAGTACTGGCAGGCTCACCATATACAATGCCTCTTCCTGCCGTACTCATATATACCCGTCCAAAAACATTCATATCACCAACCACATATTCTCCGTTGGCCGGTCCGCCATATTCGTGATCATCGTCGTTAACACGCGTCCAGGTGGCCCCTTCGTCGATGGATTGGTAAATGCCTGTTACGCCATTGATGATTCCCCAGATATAGACAGCCGGATAGCTGGCCGCACTGTCTGCTTTACCGAAGCCTACGGCACGACATATAGTAATTCCACTGATAGTGCTGAAAGAAGATCCGGAATCGGTAGATCGTACCAGACCAGCACTATCCAAAGCGATCCAAATGTCTCCTTCCCTGCCCGGAGCTGCCCGGAGCTTCCTCTTCCCATCGATAGCAACTGTGGAAGCCTGAGAGAAAGAAGCTCCACCATCAGTACTGCGCATCACCGCTCCTGTCTCAGGGTCGTAAGTATAGAACTTGTTCGAATTGACCGGGTCGGCCACAGGCTGTAAATAACTTGATGTTGTACTTATGCCACTAACCGTGCTCCACGTGCTGCCATTGTCTGTAGACCTGTACATGACTGATGACCCCTGAGGTGAGTGAAGCAGCACATTGCCATCAGCAGACAAAGCTAATTTTCCTTTTTCTCCATTGATCGTGGTTTTTGTCCAGGTCTTTGCCGTATCTGTAGAGTAATGCATATCAACGCCAACACGAACCACCTTGGCCGGGTTTTGAGCGGCCACAGCCAGACCAGTGGTAGAACCTGCGGGGGGGTTATGTTGAGGCACGAACTTGGCAACATTCGTATGACTGAAGCCGGTATAATCCAATATGGTTGAAATCAAAGGGCCACCAGGGACACTTACAAGGTCCTGGGGTACGGTCTCATCAACCCCATTAGATTTGAATTTCCACGTCGCTTTACCATGTTCAACGCCATTTACAGTATAGGAATTCAAAAGATTATCAGTTCCAAATATACCATTTCCGGAGGTGACAAATGCCCTGTTTGCGTTGAATGGGTCAATGACCGCAGAGCTGTTCCAATGGCAGGTACTCCCCTCTATCCAGCCATGACCATTATCACTTACCATGTCATAATCAGGGTAGTTTCCACCATCGATCCAGTAAAACCTGAACATCTCCCTCCAGGTTTGTCCCCCATCCTCACTTACGAAAATATTGTCGCCATAGCGGTCTTCCCACGTACCATCAACGTTCCAATATTGTACACCTGTCCAACTGTTGATCGAAGTGGCCAGTATCCGGTTTTCATTGTTAGGATCGATAGAGATCCCGCTGTAGGCACCATAATGAACAGTTTCTACTGAATCAAGATCCAGCATAAAATTTTCCGGGGAAATATCTGTCCAATTGCCTGAAGTAACGTCATATACATACACAGCCCCCCGGTTGTAATAGTCATTTACCCCACCCCAGGTTTGAGCATGAGGTCCGGCACCATTCGCATAGGTCACGTAGAGTGTATTACCATCACTGGTCAGGGCCATTCGCTGCGGCATAATGCTCGCAGTAGTAGGACGTCCTGCTACCAACGACCAGCTGGCCCCCGCATCGTGACTTACATAAAGATTGTCATCGGCCCGGCCAACACCCGCATAGATCGTCTGGCTTACTCCTCCGGAAGCCGAAGAAGGATCAAAGATAACAATAGAAGTTCCCGCTTCGTTTGCGGTCGTCGTGACCGGATAGGAAGTCACCTGTGACCATGTAGATCCCCGGTCGGTGCTTTTCCACATCCCGTCAAATCGTGAGCCAATAAAAATGACATTGCTGTTGTTGGGGTCCACGGCTATTCGTTCTCCGTTGCCCCGGCCCATACCATTACCGTGTGCTTTAAACTGGCTGGTGATGTCAAACTTCTCCCAGGTATCTCCATAATCATCAGATCTCATGAACATGGATTTACCGTCGTTCCAGTAAGTGGTACCTGCCAGCAAGTATATCCGGCCGGCCACACTGGGATCCACGGCCATCCCATCGATACCATGGAGTCCCAGTTCAGTTTCAGACACCCAGTCCGTCAACGGGATCCACGATTGAGTTGTCTCATTCCATCTATATGCTCCGCCAACATCGGTCCGGGCATAAAAAACATCCTGAGCATTTGGATCAGCTATTACAGCCGAAACAAATCCTCCGCCACCGATGGCTACATTTCCCCATTCGTAAGATTGGGCATCCGATTGCAAAACCTCTGTCAGTAAAAGCAGAGATACCAGTATCCATCGTAATCGACACAATGGATCTATTTGAAGTTGGTGCTCTCTTGTCATATAACTATTATTTAGTTTGTTATCATTTTAATCAATGTTGTATTATTATAGTACCTTTTTTCATCCAGTCTGAGATTCTAAAATTAGAGGAGACAAGGAAGGCCTGACTTCCTGTGGGTGAATGAAAAGAGTATCTTCTTTGTATTCAATACCTTACAAAGGTTAATGGGTTCTTGCTCGTACCAATGAGCATGGGATACTACCCCATTTCCATAAGTAATGTAAAGGTTGCCTTTGCCATTATAAATAGCCTGTTGGAGCTTTAGAACTGGTTGAACAACTGAAACCGAAACGGCTGTAAATGACTTCACACATATACTTTTGTGAAAATTGGCAGCCTGTAACCGATCTTCAAACAAAGTCTGAATAGCACTTACCGATACGCTGGACGGACCCAGTCCTGCACAAACATGAATCTGTGCGGTAACATCAATGGTAATAATCCTCGAAGCAAAACCAGGCACATTCTTCCACTCATTAACCTGAGCATCTGCATGCCATGGTCTAACAAAAAACAATAAAAGCAATATCCTTTTCCAAGTACTGAATTGACGCTTTTCCCTCATAACCTTTACTCTTAACCATCAATATTTTCATCTCAATCAGTGATCGCTTGGCTTGTATAAATTAAGGTTATTCCATTTTAGTTGTACTTTAAGGTATATAAGTTTTGACCACTTCCGGTACGTTTTTCCGTGAATGGGCGTTTAGGTTGGGTGAACGAGTATTAAACAGAGTTGAAGTATTCTCTTCAACAATGGGTCTGTTTAAAATCTGTGTTCTGCTTTAGAAAAATGATCTACCAGGAAGCTGGCTGTTAACCTCAGCTGGAACGCTGGCTGTACCGCACTTATAGGTTTTTATTGGTTTTCAAAAAGTATTGACAAAAAACCAATTTGCTCCAGTTGGTATTATCATCGGAGGGGGAAGCAATACAAGGCACACCGGTTCGGGATATCCAAACCAATGCAACCTTGTATACTGTCTCATTAGGAAGATGTATTACCTAACAACAAACTTTTTCTCTATGCTGTCGCCATTCCCAATAACCTTCACAAAATACATTCCCGGCTTCAGTCCTGCCTTTACAGGCGTCGTTCTGTTCCCTTCCAACTGCATGGTGAAAAGTTCCATTCCTGACAGATTGAAGATTGCCAGTTTGGCATCTACCAACGTTTCCGGAACCTCTATTACAAAATCTCCATCAACACTCGGGTTCGGATAAACCACCACATCTGTGGTCAGATCAGCAGTCGCTGCTGCCTCTATAGTTTCCTCCGAGAGGGAGCTACTGGAAGCGGAAAAGGTGAACTGCTGACTCCACCAGCCAGCATCACAATTGGCCAGCACAATATCTGCTCCATTTGACGATGAGCTGTTTTCTACTCGCAGACAGGTGCCTGTATTGCGGTTTTTCAGAATGTAATACTCGTCTCCGGCGCTTATTAATTCGAACATCTCAGTCCAATAATCAGAGTGACAAGTATACTGTACAACATCACCATTGACTACCCGAATGCATTTTCCACTATGCCGTGCCTTGAGCTGATGATAGCCATTTCCCAGATCCACCAGCTCAAACTGTTGGTTCTCACCACCACTACAATCCCACTGGTGAATATTTGCATTATCACTTGTTGACCAGCCATCCACATCCACACATTTGCTGCTAGCTCTATTGGTCATGGCATAATAGGAGGTGCCGCCGCCACCGCCGCCTCCACATGTGCCGGACAGGCATTCTTTGGAGTTTATAGCATTTGTAATACGAGCTTTAGGCTGAGGCCCAAAACCTTTTGTCAGGTTAATTCCTACACTCTTCAAATGGCAATAACTCATAATGGTACCTCCATCAGAAGGATAATCTTCCGGAGCCCAACAAGAGTTTCCGCCACAATGATCAATAGCCGTATTGTTGCCATTCCATACACAATCATGCGTATGTGGTGATCCAAAAATATGGCCCTGTTCATGCGTGACTACCATTACGCTCCAGGAATAGGTCGGGTAATTTGCATAAGATGTGCTGATGTTACTAACCCCATAGTTCCAGCCGGATCCACAGAGGGCATTTACATAGGCCACTCCGCCACCTCCATCTGTATGGATCAAGTGCGCGAAATCACCATTGAAGGAAGTACGGTAGTTTTTAAACTGTGACAGCTTGTTGTTAGTAGTGCCTGAGTAGGGACTTGGAGAAGTCCACACATAGACCTCCTGAAGCATTACACTTATTCCATCATTGTCATAGATGATCTTTGATTCATTAAAAAGACCTGTCAGATAATTGACAACATTGTTAACACTTCCTTTATTTTGATAAAGCTCATAATCCGCCTCCCAGTATGCGCGAACGCAACTGGTCGCTTGTATGCGGCCACCTGTTTCGGGCAGCTCTTCTATAGGAGATATAAGATGCTCAGCAGTCGTTTGGCATGTCGGAGGTTCGAAATTTTTTAAATTCCGGTCGTTATAAAGAACATAATCATTTCCTGTCTCTCCGATCCTTCCTAAAACCGTATTACCAGTATTATCAACTACCAGCCCCATGACCTCATTTTCAAAAATGCTGATAGCAGCCAGTGATTCGTTATCACCATCAATGATCCCCCGGTAATGTTTTCCTTCAGGGGCAAACTGCTGGCCATCCGAAGTGGTAATGTAGAACCCTTCACTGAAGAGATTCACTTCATACAACTCAAGGACCATGCTTCCGGAATTTGTAGGAATGGTTATTTCTAAATTTGACGGGTTCTCCGTAATTAACCGCTGTAATGCATTGGGCTGAAGCTCAAGCACACTGGCATCTTCAATTTGCGCAGTGGTGGCTCTTCGTTTGCTGGCACTGGCTAATTGAAAAAGGTCACCATTTCTGGTAAATGTCTCATTGGTTGATACTCTTGCAGCAACTTCTCGCGCAATTGGTTTTAACTCTTGATTTTGTGCCCAGGCTGAAAGAACCCAAAGGTAAAAAATGGAAAATTTGAAAAAGTGTTTCATAATGATTGAATTAGGTTTAATTGATTTATTAAAAATTAAATTTTAGTTATGCTTGATAGAAGTTTTTTGAACTATTTTATCCAGTAGAAGTATTATTTCGACCCTACTTGATAAAAATTTTCTATTTAACTAATAGAATTATATATGAAATAAGAATAAAAACCGGTATGAATAAAAAATACTCGATAAGCGATCTTCATAAATTCCGATTGAAAAGTGGTTTGGTTAATAAGAAAAGACTTGAAGAACTGAGAGAGATTGTTTACACTTATTTATTTTCTTCTTTAGTCAAAATTGAAGGTGCTTCACACAGGATCTCCTCATGATTAATCAATTTTTTAGCTTCTGAAATTCTCTTATCCTTGAGATACTGTGAAAAGCTTACACCATATTGCTGCTTAAACTCGTTGTCCAATTGAGTTTTTGAAATCTGAACAGCATGTGCAATCACATCAATAGTCAGTACATTTTCAAAGTATTCATCAATGAAATTTTTCGCTCTTACAGCTCTGCTTGTCTGGTTTGTATCCTGGTGAAGCTGTCCAACCAGTTCAGTTATCCTTTGATCCATTTTTTTTGACGGTTTATTATTCTACACCCACAATTTGCAAAATCGCAACTACGTGTGTTCAATAGGAACTAACCCACACCCCCGGCACATCACCGAAGGCATGGGTTAGAAATTGATAGTGAGTTTATTTTATTACCAGTTTCCTGGAAACATGAATGGACTCAGAATGAATTCTGACCAGGTAAATTCCGGAATTCAGTCCTGAATTTACCTCTACCTTATCCACTCCGGCTGATTTCTGACTGTGAACCAGTTTTCCCTGGACGTTGAATATTTGTATCCTGATCTCTCCATCCGCAGCAGGAACATCAATATAGAACTGTCCGTCCTCTGATGGGTTTGGATACATTACTATTCGTGATTGGTCAGGAGCGGCAAGTACGCTTTCTAGTTCAGCGGTGCGGGCACCACTGGCAGAGGCATACTCGATATACCCGTTGCAGTTCAGCCATTCACTATTAGAACCGCCGCAGGAGTTATCCTGCCATACCCCTGTATTGGTGGCCTGGTCTTCTGATTGAAAGGTTAATCCATCAACTGTCACATAGTCTACCTGTACATCTCTTCCGACATTATCATTGGTAAAATGAACGGTCACTACGCCATTTCCGGAAGCTGTGTAATCCGCCATGTTGGTGGTTAGTGTCCAGGTAGCCACAGTAGTACCATCCACCCGCAGGTCAATGGTTTCGTCTCCCTGGGCACCCAAGGCACGCACTACAATATTATTACCACTGCTACAATTTGTGGCCACTGACCCTTCACCTGAAGGCGCTGTACCTGAATTCGTTACCACTACCTTATCCAATTGAGCTCCATCTTCACGGTAAGCTATGGTGAGCGTGTGGTTGCCGGAACTCAAATTGTAGCTGACTGCTGATCCCCCATTGTTAGAATCATGCACATCATCCCATTGCCAGGTGGATGTGGCTGGAATGTTATTCCAAAGGGTCCAGCTACCACCATCCATACGTACCCAAAATGAGTCGTCATTCCCATTTGGTGTGATCACCCGGGCCCATACCTTGTAGGCTCCGCTTTGGCTAACACTGAAGGTGTAGGTGATCTGTCCAGCTGTACCTGGAGCACTACTTGCGCTATTGTTCCCGGATTGCACGGTCATATACTGACCATTGGAAGCATTGGCATCTGAAACAGTATTCCACAGAGAACCTACCGTCCCGCATTCAGCTTCAAGCCAGGCATCATTACCTGTGCTACCGCCATTTATTGTGATGGTCACATCATCCGTACCCGTTGCACCATCGTCATCAGTTACTGTTAATGTAACGGTATGAGTACCTACGGGTAAACTTACGGTAGGATTAACACCTGTTGCGATCTGGCTTCCACCTTCTGTCCAAACGTATGAAGAGATCGTACCATCTGAATCGCTACTGCCAGAACCATCAAATGTTACGGATTCACTGCCACTGTTATCACTATCAGTAACCGTTTGATCCGCACCGGCATTAGCAACAGGCGGTGCATTTGTTACTGTACAATTACCAGCTGCTGACCCTTCACCTGAAGGCGCTGTACCTGAATTCGTTACCACTACCTTATCCAATTGAGCTCCATCTTCACGGTAAGCTATGGTGAGCGTGTGGTTGCCGGAACTCAAATTGTAGCTGACTGCTGATCCCCCATTGTTAGAATCATGCACATCATCCCATTGCCAGGTGGATGTGGCTGGAATGTTATTCCAAAGGGTCCAGCTACCACCATCCATACGTACCCAAAATGAGTCGTCATTCCCATTTGGTGTGATCACCCGGGCCCATACCTTGTAGGCTCCGCTTTGGCTAACACTGAAGGTGTAGGTGATCTGTCCAGCTGTACCTGGAGCACTACTTGCGCTATTGTTCCCGGATTGCACGGTCATATACTGACCATTGGAAGCATTGGCATCTGAAACAGTATTCCACAGAGAACCTACCGTCCCGCATTCAGCTTCAAGCCAGGCATCATTACCTGTGCTACCGCCATTTATTGTGATGGTCACATCATCCGTACCCGTTGCACCATCGTCATCAGTTACTGTTAATGTAACGGTATGAGTACCTACGGGTAAACTTATGGTAGGATTAACACCTGTTGCGATCTGGCTTCCACCTTCTGTCCAAACGTATGAAGAGATCGTACCATCTGAATCGCTACTGCCAGAACCATCAAATGTTACGGATTCACTGCCACTGTTATCACTATCAGTAACCGTTTGATCCGCACCGGCATTAGCAACAGGCGGTGCATTTGTTACTGTACAATTACCAGCTGCTGACCCTTCACCTGAAGGCGCTGTACCTGAATTCGTTACCACTACCTTATCCAATTGAGCTCCATCTTCACGGTAAGCTATGGTGAGCGTGTGGTTGCCGGTGCTTAAATTGTAGCTGACTGCTGATCCCCCATTGTTAGAATCATGCACATCATCCCATTGCCAGGTGGATGTGGCTGGAATGTTATTCCAAAGGGTCCAGCTACCACCATCCATACGTACCCAAAATGAGTCGTCATTCGCATTTGGTGTGATCACCCGGGCCCATACCTTGTAGGTGCCGCTTTCGCTGACACTGAAGGTGTAGTTGATCTGTCCAGCTGCACCTGGAGCACTACTTGCGCTATTGTTCCCGGATTGTACGGTCATATACTGACCATTGGAAGCATTGGCATCAGAGGCAGTATTCCACAGAGAACCTACCGTCCCGCATTCAGCTTCAAGCCAGGCACTCGTAGTATTACCTGATTCAGTTACTGTCACATTAAAGGTATGCGTACTCTCACAGCCTTCATCGTTGATATGAGTTGCAATATATTCACCTGCCTGTGTGGTCTGAATGCCGGAAATCGTCACTTCTCGTGTTGAAGCTGTAAAACCATTCGGTCCGGTCCAGCTCCAGGTACCTCCAGTCGCCGGTTCGGGACTAAATGTAAGATTATCTCCCTCAATAACAGTAACATTGTCGGTTTGCTGCATGGAACCACCATTCACCTGCACATAAGGTGTGATAGGGGATGGTGTGCAGTTACCCTCTTGTGTGACAGTGACTGTCCGTGTAATCTCTCCTCCGGTAACGGTCACCGTACCATTACGACTGGCTGAGGCGGTATTAGCTGTTACCAATACATCAAAAAAGCCATCTCCTGATCCCGAAGTATTGGAAAGTGAGATCCAGGTCTGATCAGCTGACACTGTCCAGTCTATATTTGATCCAACCCAGACAATTTCACTGGAATCAGCGGCGGTGAAACTCAGGGAGCTGGCTGACAAACTCAATTCATCAGATGCGCCCTGCTGTGTAACAGCTATCGTTCGGGTAATTCCTCCTCCCGTCAAGGTAACCGTTCCGGTTCGATCATTTGTAGTCGCATCATTAGCCGTCACCGTTACTGAAAAACTGCCGTCATTTGATCCGGAAGTTGCAGAAGTCGACAGCCACGGTTGATCAACCGATACCGTCCAGCTGACATTGGAGCTGACTATAACGTTTTGGCTGGAAGCCGCTGAGGTGAAATCCAGTGTAGAGCTGGAGGTTGTCAGATAATCAGAGGTGCTGGCAGGTTCGCCATATACAATGCCTCTTCCTGCCGTACTCATATAAACCCGTCCAAAAACATTCATATCACCAACCACATATTCTCCGTTGGCCGGTCCGCCATATTCGTGATCATCGTCGTTGACACGTGTCCAGGTGGCCCCTTCGTCGATGGATTGGTAAATGCCTGTTACGCCATTGATGGTTCCCCAGATATAGACAGCCGGGTAGCTGGCCCCATTGGCGGCTTTACCAAAACCTACGGCACGACATATAGTAATCCCGCTGATAGTGCTGAATGAAGATCCGGAGTTAGTGGAACGTACCAGGCCGGCGCTATCCAGGGCGATCCAGATGTCCCCTTCCCGGTCAGGCGCTGCCCGTAATTTCCTCTTTCCATCGATAGCAACTGTGGATACCTGAGAAAAAGAAGCTCCACCATCGGTACTGCGCATCACTGCTCCTGTTTCAGGGTCGTAAGTATAGAACTTATTTACATTGATCGGATCGGCCACAGGCTGTAAAAAACTTGATGTTGTATTGATGCCGCTAACAGTGCTCCACGTGCTGCCATTGTCTGTAGACCGGTACATGACTGATGACCTCTGAGGTGAGTGAAGCAGCACATTGCCATCAGCAGACAAGGCTAATTTTCCTTTTTCTCCATTGATCGTGGTTTGTGTCCAGGTCTTTGCCATATCCGTAGAGTAATGCATATCAACGCCAACACGAACCACCTTGGCCGGGTTTTGTGCGGCCACAGCCAGACCAGTGGTAGAACCAGCAGGTGGGTTATGAGGGGGCACATACTGGGTAATATCTGTGTGGCTAAAGCCTGTATAATCCAGTATGGTCGAAATCAACGGCCCACCCGGAACACTTACAAGGTCCTGGGGTACGGTCTCGTCTATCCCATGGGATTTAAATTTCCATGTCGCTTTACCATGTTCAGTGGTAATTCCTTCCGAATCAGTTCTGGTGAAGAAGTCTGAAAGGTTGTCAGCTCCCCACACGCCGTTTCCACAGGTCACAAATGCCCTGTCTGAATTGAACGGATCAATAACTACCGAACTGTTCCAGTGAACGGTAGATCCTTTGACCCAGTTAATGCCGTTGGTACTTACCATGTCATAGTCCGGGAATTGTCCATTTTCGGTCGAGTAAAACCTGAACATCTCCCGCCAGGTCTGTCCCCCGTCTTCACTGAGGAAAATATTATCACCGTACTTGTCCAGCCAGGTACCATTGTCGTTCCAGTACTGTACACCTCTCCAGCTATTGATGGAAGTCACCAGGATCCGGTTTTCATTGGTTGGGTCAATGGAAATTCCGCTGTAAGCTCCATAGTGGACCTGGCTTGTACCCTCTTCTATTTTATCGAGATCCAGCATATAGTTTTCCGGGGAAATATCGGTCCAGGTGCCTGATGGCACATCGTACTTGTAGATCGCTCCCCTGTTGAAATAATCTGTAACACCACCCCAGAGCTGAGCGTGCGGACCGGCTCCATTTGCGTATGTTATATATAGTGTGTTACCATTGTTGCTCACGGCTATGCGTTGTGGCATGATACCAGCAGCAGTAGGCCGATTGGCCACCAGTGACCAGCTAGCCCCTGCATCGTGACTTACATAAAGATTGTCATTGGCCCGCGCAACACCCGCATAGATCGTCTGGCTTACTCCACCAACAGCAGAGGAAGGATCAAAAACAATAATTGATGTCCCAGCTTCGTTTGCAGTGGTGGTTACCGGGTAGGAAGACACCTGTGTCCAGGAAGATCCCCGGTCGGTGCTTTTCCACATCCCGTCAAATCGTGAGCCAATAAAAATGACATTGCTGTTGTTGGGGTCCACGGCTATTCGTTCTCCGTTGCCCCGGCCCATACCATTACCATGTGCTTTAAACTGGCTGGTAATATCAAACTTCTCCCAGGTATCTCCATAATCATCAGATCTCATGAACATGGATTTACCGTCATTCCAGTAAGTGGTACCTGCCAGCAGGTATACCCGCCCGGCCACATTGGGATCCACGGCTATTCCGTCGATACCATGGAGTCCCAGTTCAGTTTCAGACACCCAGTCTGTCAACGGGATCCATGATTGCGTGCCTTCGTCCCATCTATAAGCTCCTCCCACATCGGTCCGGGCATAAAAAACGCCCTGAGTATTTGGGTCAGCTATCACAGCCGAAACAAATCCTCCACCGCCGATGGCTACATTGCCCCAGTCATAAGATTGAGCATTTACTTGTAAAACCCCTACCAATAAAAGCAGAGATACCATTATCCACCGTAATCTTCGCCATGGTAGACTTACTTGAAATTGGTACTCGTTTGTCATATGCTATTTGTTTTGGTTTATTATTTATATTGAATTAGATGAAATGTTATGGGGTAAGAGATTTAATTAATATTTGAAAATATCAACGTATCGGGAGATTAATTATCAAATTCATCACTTACCAACCTTAACAACAATACATTATTGCAATATTCATAATCCCTAAAAAACCATGGGTGCAGAAATGTTCTGAATCGCGGACACATATGTTTGAAACCCTTCATATGAAGAAAAAACAAACTATTTATCCTCCAATCGTGACATTTTTCCTACTCTATTGGATTTTCTTCCGGCGGGGCATCAGTCAATCTCACTTTTAGAGACTTCCGGTTTGATTAACTTAAAAAAATGTTCCTCTTCAATACCGAAGTAACTTGCCCGTCTCAACCTAAACCCTGCTGCTTGATTCCCTTATGATCAATTTGGTGCCGTATGATAAAACTCTGCGGGCTCGGCGTATTTCACTTTCCCCACTTATTTCATTTATCTCTTCCATGATCAATCTTGCTGATTCCTTCCCCAGATTTTCACTAAACTGTTCTACGGAGCTGAGTTGAGGACTTAACATTCTTGTAAAGGGTTCGTTGGCAAAACCAACAACCCCCAGGTCTTTTGGAATCTCAATTTTTTTCTCCTTTGCCGTTGCAAATACACCATAGGCGGAGTAATCACCGGCGCAGAAAAAAGCATCGGGTGGATCAATTTGTGAAAGCAGTTCAACAGAAACTCGCTTACCGGCATCTTCTGTAAGCGCCTCTCTGATCCAGTTGTTATTAAGTGCTATTCCATGTTCCCGAAGGGCATCCTCGTAACCAGCCTTTCTCTCCCGATATACATTCAGAGAAAGTGGTCCATATAGATGGGCAATCTTTGTGTATCCCTGCTCAATAAGATGAACAGTTGCTTCATATCCACCACGCCTGTTGTCATTCACAACACAGGTCGTTTCCAGGTCCACCAAAACCCTGTCAAACTGTACAAGCGGCACATTCGATTCAAGAATTTGATCTAAATGGCCCGTTTCTGTCGTTTCCGCGGAAGCGGCATAGATCACACCTTCGACTCGACTGGTCTTAAATAAGTCTATACCCCTCATTTCTCTGCTTACCTGTTCAGCGCTTTGACAGATAAGGAGACTGTAATCCCATTTGTTTAGCTCAGCTTCAATACCATGTATTACGCCAGCAAAAAAGTAATGATTGATCTCTGGTACGATGACTCCAATGGTAGCGCTTTTGCCCTGCCTTAAATTAGAAGCGAATGAATTCCGGCTGTAGTTTAGCTTTTTAGCTATTTCATTCACTCTTTGCCTGGTCTTGCTGCTGATCCTGGAATTGTTACCAAGAGCGCGCGAAACCGTGGATGCAGATAAACCAAGCTCTTCAGCTATATCATAAATGGTAACTGGTTTACTATTTACTTTTGTATCAGATCTCATGTATTTTGAGTCAAAAATCAAAATAACCTACTCTTATTACATTCAAATTTTCCTTCTCGATTTGAGATAAGTAATCCCAGGGTAAACAAGTACCCTGGGATTTTTTAAAAATTATTGGATGATTAATTTCCTGGTGAAAGTTGAGATTTCTGTTTGGATCTTAACAATGTAAAGTCCTTTCGTGAGGTTTGAATTCACCACGATTTGACTTTCCCCTTTCGTAAATTGCTTATGAACCAATTTCCCCTGAACATCAAATACATTGATATTCACTTCACCACTTTCCCGGGGAATATTTACATAGAATACTCCTCCATTGGAGGGGTTCGGATACAGCACAAAATTGCTTTGCTCTCCCAACTCAGCAGATTGATCATTGGAAACTCGCGCCGATGAACCTGTGCAGGTAATTATATTTTGTGCCTGATCATAGGTCAGGGAACCATGAGTTACATCATCTACGCACAAGTTCACGGTAACGCCGCCTTTAGCCGTTGCAGTTGTTACCAAAGTCACGTTTCCATTTGAATCAGTAGTGCCAGATACTGTTTCGCTAAACGATCCGCTGAAAGTTCCTGTAACCGTGGCGCCACTTACACCATTACTCAAATTATCCTGAATGGTGATTGTAGCCGTACCATACTTGTTTCCTTTTCCGGCATTTTGTGTGCCAGTGGTTATTGATTGTACATGTGCGGTGGTAGCACCTCCTCCTCCGCTTGTAAAGGTTGCTGTTACAGACTTATTACTATTCATGGTGATAGTAGTAGGATTGGTAGATCCGCTGAGGTCCCCGCTCCAGCCATTAAACTGCCAGCCTGCATCCGGATTGGCAGTAAGCGTCACCACAGTTCCTTCATCATACACACCTCCTGAAGGACTTAAGGAAATGCTCCCGGACCCGGAAACGGATGTGCTCAATGTATACTGGGCAGGACCTCCGGTAGGTATATAAGGAGAAAGAAACGCCCCACCGATCACGCTTTGGGTTATCCCAGGCCCCTGCCACGCTACCGCCACGTTATCACCTCCGCCGCTTTCTTTGTGCAACACTTCGATGTAGTATTTCTGGCCAGCAACCAGATTGACGGCTGAGGACTGCTGTGTACTGTATTTGGTCCATTCCCTGGAGTTGGTCCAGCCTGTGACGGAACCAATGAGCGTGCTGTTCGCCGGGTTGTCATCTGTACTAAGATACAGCTCGGTATTGTCATCTCCTGCCACCCAGAAGGTATAGCTGCCACTAGTAGTCGGATGGATGTATCCACGGATACGTGTCCCGTAGTTGTCTGCCCAGTTTATGGGGCCTTCCAATGAAGTCAGTTGCTCACTTCCGCTCGGATTATTAGGATAATTAGCATCGGAAGTCAGATTGCTTACAGCTGACCCACCGATATTGGTCCAATATTCACGTAGGATCGTTCCCGTACCTCCGCCGTTGCTTCCGTCACTCACGGAGACTACCTGCGAATCGGTATTAGAGGCTCCTCCGTCATCGGTTACAGTAAGAGTAACTGTATAATTTCCTGATCCTGCATAGGCATAGTTGATGGTCTGCCCGGTTCCTGTATTGCCATCGCCAAAATCCCAGTCATAACTGACAATCGTACCGTCACTGTCACTACTTCCCGAACCATTAAAGTCAACGGTCAGGTCTGTAGATGACCAGGTAAAGGAAGCTACAGGAGCCACATTGCCAGGGCTACCGCCTCCGGTCAGGGCATCAATAGTACCCTGATCTACTACGGCTGCCGTATTGCGGTCAAACAATGCAAATCCGTTTTGTCCACCCCAGCCGTTGTCCCAGTATACTGGTACCAGGCCATGATTTTGTGCGGATGTCTTCACATAGTTATGGAAATATTCCCTTGAGGCAATATGTAACGACTCCTCGGGGATTCCTGAGCGTTTGATTGCTCCAAATTCGCCTAATATCACCGGGATGCCATTATTGACAAATTTAGTCTGCATTAAATCAAACTGGCCTTCTACCCAGTCTTCTTCACCCCAGTTAGCATTACGATCAGTGTTGACGGTGGAATGATATCCCTGTCCCCAGTAGTAAAATGTGTTACCCCAAGTTGCATCTTCTTCCATCAGGGCGAACTGATAGGGATCATAATAATGCACCTCAGCCATCAGACGATCGGGCGTTGGATCCGTAGGCAAGGAGTTCATCCAGTCATAAGTGTCCTGGATATTGGTGCGAGGGCCAGACAGCACCAAACAGCGCGTCGTATTTTGACCACCTGTGGCACGCACGGCATCAACAAAAGTCTGGTAGTACTGCAGTAACACGTCTGTCTGTGAAGCGCTTTCAACGTGCGGCTCATTGGCTGCACAAAACAGTAAGTGTGAGTCGTAATTGACAAATGTGTTTGCAATCTGCGTCCAGTAAGCCTCGAATTTGGCATTGAGGTTTGAGTCAAAACTCCTGAAACCATTGCTAGCAAACCATCCGTTATCATAGTGGTTGTTGATGAGAACGTACAGGTTATTGGCATAACAATAATCCACTACTTCTTTGACCCGGGCCAGCCAAGCCGGATCAATTTGGTTTGAATTGTCGGCGTGGCTGTCCCAGGCAACAGGAATACGAATGGTCTTGAAACCAGCCGCTGCAACGGCATCTATCAATTCCGGGGTTACCGCCGGTGCCCAGCAGCCTTCACCACAGGCCGGTTCCAGTGTGTTTCCAAGATTCCAGGCAACCCCCATATCGGCCGCAACCTGGGTTGCGGTGGGTGACTGGGAGATCGCTACGCCGGACATTAACAGTCCGCATACGAAAAAAATGATACTCCTTATATTCAGGAGTTTCTGCAATGTTGTTTTCATAGTTAATTGATTTAGGTTAGTTTAAATTCATATAGTTTGTTATCAAATAGTTTCGGTTTCATAATTCAATGTCATTTAGTTATGCATTTAGGACTATATCCTCTCCCTTCACCCTCTCCAGGAGAGGGATAATAGGAGTTTAGCTAAACGACATTGTTTCATAATTCATAAAAAATCTATACTCCTAACTGATTAAACTAACCCATACCCATGGCTCATTCACCAAAGGCATGGGTTAGAAATTGATAGTTAGTTTTATTTGATTACCAGTTTCCTGGAAACATGAATGGACTCAGAATGAATTCTGACTAAGTATATTCCGGAATTCAGTTCTGAATTTACCTCTATCCTATTCACTCCGATCGAAGCTTGGCTGTAAACAAGTTTTCCCTGGACGTTGAATATATGTATCCCTGTCTCGCCATCAGCCGAAGGAATATCAATAAAGAACTTACCGTCCGCTGAGGGGTTCGGATACAGCACAAAATTGCTCTGATCTTCTAAATCATCGGATCGACCTGCGGAAATACGCGCCCCTGCACCTGTGCAGGTTATTACATTTTGTGCCTGATCATACGTCAGAGAACCATGGGTCACATTGTCTACACAGATGTCCACAGTTACGCCACCTTTAGCAGTAGCTGTCGTTACTAAAGTCACGTTTCCGTTCGAATCAGTAGTGCCAGTTACCGTTTCGTTAAACGACCCGCTAAAAGTTCCTGTAACTGTGGCACCGTTTACTCCACTGCCAAGATTATCCTGAATATTGATGGTAGCAATACCACGCTTGTTTCCTTGACCTGCGTTTTGACTTTCTGCAGCTATCCACTCTACGTGTGTCGTAGTAGCAGCTCCTCCTCCACTTGTAAAGGTCGCTGTTACAGTCTTATTGCTATTCATGGTCACTGTAGTTGGATTAGTCGATCCACTGAGATCTCCACTCCAGCCATTAAACTGCCAGCCTGCATCCGGAGAGGCAGTAAGCGTCACCACAGTTCCTTCATCATACACACCTCCTGAAGGACTTAAGGAAATGCTCCCGGACCCGGAAACGGATGTGTTCAATGTATACTGGGCAGGGCCTCCGGTAGGTACATAAGGAGAAAGGAACGCGCCATCGATCACGCTTTGGGTTATTCCTGGTCCTTGCCAGGCTACCGCCACATTATCGCCACCTCCGCTTTCTTTGTGCAACACTTCGATGTAGTACTTTTGTCCGGCAGTCAAACTGATTACAGTGGACTGCTGTGAAGTGTATTTGGTCCATTCCCTGGAATTCGTCCAGCCTGTTACAGAAGCAATGAGCGTGCTGTTCGCCGGATTGTCATCAATGCTCAGGTACAGCTCAGTATCATCATCACCTGCCACCCAGAAGGTATAGCTGCCGCTGGTAGTCGGATGGATGTATCCACGGATACGCGTTCCATAGTTGTCAGCCCAGTTAATCGGTCCTTCCAGTAAAGTCAGCTGTTCGCTTCCGCTCGGATTATCAGGATAACTGGCATCGGAAGTCAGGTTGCTGATAGCTGTACCACTAATGGCGGTCCAGTATTCACGCAGGATTGTACCTGTTGCACCTCCGGAAGTATCTCCATCTTGTGTTACACTGATCGTTTGTGTAACACCACCACCTGAAACAGTTACCACCCCACTACGACTGCTTGTGGAAATGTTGGCAGCCACTAAAACTGAAAAGCTACCGTTGTTTGATCCTGAACTTACAGAAGTGGAAATCCAGGATTGGTCATCCGATACCGTCCAGCTTACATCGGAGCTGACCGTCACGTCCTGACTGGAATCAGCTGAAGTAAAAGTCAATGAGGCGGGAGATGCTGCCAGGCTGCCAGTTGTCACTGCCACATCAAAGGTTTGTGTACTCTCACATCCTCCATCATTAGTGTAAGTAGCAGTGTAATCCCCAGCCTGGATGGTCTGAATGTCAGAAATAGTGACTTCACGGATCGTAGCGCTAAAGGCATTAGGGCCAGTCCAGCTCCAGGTACCTCCGGTTGCCGGTGCAGGGCTAAGCGTAAGGGTATCGCCTACAGTAACAGAAATACTATCGGTTTGCTGCAAAGAGCCACCGTTCACCTGTGCATACGGTGTAATCGCAGATGGCGTGCAATTCCCTTCCTGTGTGACAGTGACTGTCCGTGTAATCTCTCCTCCGGTAACGGTTATCGTGTCGGTACGACTTGTTGTATTCGTATTAGCGGTCACAAAAACCGTAAAAGAGCCATCACCTGATCCCGAAGTATTGGAAAGTGAAATCCAGGTCTGATCTTCTGACACTGTCCAGTCTATATTTGATCCAACCCAGACAATTTCACTGGAATCAGCGGCGGTGAAACTCAGGGAGCTGGCTGACAAACTCAATTCATCAGATACGCCTTGCTGTGTAACAGCTATCGTTCGGGTAATTCCTCCTCCCGTCAAGGTAACCGTTCCGGTTCGATCATTTGTAGTCGCATCATTAGCCGTCACCGTTACTGAAAAACTGCCGTCATTTGATCCGGAAGTTGCAGAAGTCGACAGCCACGGTTGATCAACCGATACCGTCCAGCTGACATTGGAGCTGACTATAACGTTTTGGCTGGAAGCCACTGAGGTGAAATCCAGTGTAGAGCTGGAGGTTGTCAGATAATCAGAGGTACTGGCAGGTTCGCCATATACAATGCCTCTTCCTGCCGTACTCATATAAACCCGTCCAAAAACATTCATATCACCAACCACATATTCTCCGTTGGCCGGTCCGCCATATTCGTGATCATCGTCGTTGACACGTGTCCAGGTGGCCCCTTCGTCGATGGATTGGTAAATGCCTGTTACGCCATTGATGGTTCCCCAGATATAGACAGCCGGGTAGCTGGCCCCATTGGCGGCTTTACCAAAACCTACGGCACGACATATAGTAATCCCACTGATAGTGCTGAAAGAAGATCCGGAATCGGTAGATCGTACCAGACCAGCACTATCCAAAGCGATCCAAATGTCTCCTTCCCTGCCCGGAGCTGCCCGTAATTTCCTCTTTCCATCGATAGCAACTGTGGATACCTGAGAAAAAGAAGCTCCACCATCGGTACTGCGCATCACTGCTCCTGTTTCAGGGTCGTAAGTATAGAACTTATTTACATTGATCGGATCGGCAACTGGCTGTAAAAAACTTGATGTTGTATTGATGCCGCTAACAGTGCTCCACGTGCTGCCATTGTCTGTAGACCGGTACATGACTGATGACCCCTGAGGTGAATGAAGTAGCACATTACCATCAGCAGACAAAGCTAATTTTCCTTTTTCTCCATTGATCGTGGTTTGTGTCCAGGTCTTTGCCGTATCCGTAGAGTAATGCATATCAACGCCAACACGAACCACCTTGGCCGGGTTTTGTGCGGCCACAGCCAGACCAGTGGTAGAACCAGCAGGTGGGTTATGAGGGGGCACATACTGGGTAATATCTGTGTGGCTAAAGCCTGTATAATCCAGTATGGTCGAAATCAACGGCCCACCCGGAACACTTACAAGGTCCTGGGGTACGGTCTCGTCTATCCCATGGGATTTAAATTTCCATGTCGCTTTACCATGTTCAGTGGTAATTCCTTCCGAATCAGTTCTGGTGAAGAAGTCTGAAAGGTTGTCAGCTCCCCACACGCCGTTTCCACAGGTCACAAATGCCCTGTCTGAATTGAACGGATCAATAACTACCGAACTGTTCCAGTGAACGGTAGATCCTTTGACCCAGTTAATGCCGTTGGTACTTACCATGTCATAGTCCGGGAACTGTCCGCCTTGTGTCCAGTAAAACCTGAACATCTCCCGCCAGGTCTGTCCCCCGTCTTCACTGAGGAAAATATTATCACCGTACTTGTCCAGCCAGGTACCATTGTCGTTCCAGTACTGTACACCTCTCCAGCTATTGATGGAAGTCACCAGGATCCGGTTTTCATTGGTTGGGTCAATGGAAATTCCACTGTAAGCTCCATAGTGGACCTGGCTTGTACCCTCTTCTATTTTATCTAGATCCAGCATATAGTTTTCCGGGGAAATATCGGTCCAGGTGCCGGATGGCACATCGTACTTGTAGATCGCTCCCCTGTTGAAATAATCTGTAACACCACCCCAGAGCTGAGCATGAGGACCGGCACCATTCCCATAGGTTACATAGAGGGTATTGCCATCGCTGCTCACGGCTATACGTTGTGGCATGATCCCGCCAGCAGTAGGCCGATTGGCCACCAGTGACCAGCTAGCCCCTGCATCGTGACTTACATAAAGATTGTCATTGGCCCGCGCAACACCCGCATAGATCGTCTGGCTTACTCCACCAACAGCAGAGGAAGGATCAAAAACAATAATTGATGTCCCAGCTTCGTTTGCAGTGGTGGTTACCGGGTAGGAAGACACCTGTGTCCAGGAAGATCCCCGGTCGGTGCTTTTCCACATCCCGTCAAATCGTGAGCCAATAAAAATGACATTGCTGTTGTTGGGGTCCACGGCTATTCGTTCTCCGTTGCCCCGGCCCATACCATTACCGTGTGCTTTAAACTGGCTGGTAATATCAAACTTCTCCCAGGTATCTCCATAATCATCAGATCTCATGAACATGGATTTACCGCCGTTCCAGTAAGTGGTACCTGCCAGCAGGTATACCCGCCCGGCCACATTGGGATCCACGGCTATTCCGTCGATACCATGGAGTCCCAGTTCAGTTTCAGACACCCAGTCTGTCAACGGGATCCATGATTGCGTGCCTTCGTCCCATCTATAAGCTCCTCCCACATCAGTCCGGGCATAAAAAACACCCTGAGCACTTGGGTCGGCTATTACAGCCGAAACAAATCCTCCGCCACCGATGGCTACATTGCCCCAGTCATAAGATTGAGCATCCGTTCGTAAAACCCCCACTAATAAAAGTAGAGATACCATTATCCACCGTAATCTTCGCCATGGTGGATTCACTTGAAATTGGTACTTATTTCTCATAAGCTATTTGTTTAGGTTATTAGTTTGTATTTAGTTTTAGTTGATCAAAAACCCTTTTTCAAAGGACTGTCTGTAGGTAGTTACCGGACTAAAAGCTTTCCTGAAAAACTCGTTGATCCGGAGATACCTTTAACCAGATACACCCCTGGCTTCAATGAAATATTTATCCGGACTTGCGTCCCCCCGGTTAAAGTTTGGTCGTGCACCAATTTCCCCTGCACATTGAATATTTTCAGATCCGTTTTAGCCGTACCTTCCGGGATATTCACATAAAATCGCCCGTTTCTTGCGGGGTTTGGATACAACAATCCGTTGGTTTGCCAATCTGATACCCCGAGGATATTTTCAACAATTAAGGTGAAGTCTTGCGTACTTTGGCAGCCACTTTCATTCGTATAGATAGCAATGTATTTCCCAGCCTGATCTGCCTGGATGCTGCTAAAAGTTACCTCACGACCAGTAGCTGAAAAACTACTCGGCCCACTCCAACTCCAGGCGCCACCGGTGGCGGGTTCGGGAGAGAGCACTACCAGGTCTCCAACCGAAACTGACAAAGACGAAGTTGATTGCAAAGCCCCCTCATTGACCTGTATATAAGGGGTAATGGTAGTCTTCGTACAGCCACTTTGGATGACATCCACTGACCTGGTAATGCCGTCAATAGAAACCGTCACTATTCCTGATCGGTCGTTTGGATCTGTATTTTGGTTGGTTGTTACAGATACATTTCCTGTCCCCGATCCGGATGAGGGCGATATACTGATCCACTCCTGATCACTAGCAGCAGTCCAGTTCTGATTGGACGTGACAGTGAGATCCTGACTTCCTGCGGATGAGGAAAAAGAAAGTGAAGCTGGTGATACGGTCAGTACACCTGTAGTACCAGTAGGTTCCCCGTACACAATACCTCGTCCCGCTGTACTTATATACACCCTGCCAAACACATTCATATCGCCAACCACAAACTGGCCGTTGGCCAGGCCGCCATATTCGTGGGCGTCATCGTTAACTCGCTCCCAGGTGGCACCTCCATCCACTGAGCGGTAGATGCCTAAAGTGTTATCTACTGTTCCCCATATGTAGACAGCATGATGGTCGGCACCTTCTGCCGCTTTACCAAAGCCTACGGCATCACATGTGGTCACACTGCTAACGGTGCTGAAAGAGGACCCTGAGTTGGTGGAACGGGTCAAACCTCCTGTTCCGAGAGGGACCCAAATATCTCCTTCAGAATCCGGTACAGCTCGGATCACTTTGGAGCCCCCGGTTGATACGGTTGTTGTCTGAGAAAAGGTTGCTCCGCCATCCGTACTGACCATCACTGCTCCGGATGAAGGATCATAGGCATAGAATTTATTGGGATTGACACGGTCCGATACGGGACGGGCATTTGAGATATTCAGCCCACTCACAGTGGACCATGTGCTTCCGTTATCAGTAGAACGGTAAGTTGTGGTCTCTCCGTCAGGTGAGTGAAGCAGTACATTGCCATCGGCTGACAAGGCCACTTGTCCCTTGGCGCCATTGATCACCGTGGTTTCAGTCCAGGTGATCCCGGTATCAGTAGAATAGTACATAGCCTCTCCCACACGTACCACCTTGTCAGAAGCTTGTCCTGCAAAGTCCAGCCCTGTGGTGGAGCCCATGGAAGGGGTATGCCTGACCTCATATTGCGTAACATCGGTATGCCTGAATCCGTCGTAATCAAGGATCACAGAGATGAGGGGACCACCCGGAATGCTCACCACCGACTGAGGTACTGTTTCTTCTAATCCAGCCATCATAAACTTCCATACATTGGTGGTAGCGTCAATATCTTCGGTACGAAAAATGCCGTTTCCGGAAGTCACCCAGGCCCTTTGTGGATTGAAAGGATCAAATTCAATAGAACCACACCAGTGTATGGAGCTATCGTCAATCCATGGAACTCCATTCGGGTCCATATCAAAGCCCCTCGCGATGATATCTGTCCAGTTGGCGCCTCCATCTGTAGTAATGAAAAACTGGTCACCATGCCCGTTTTCCTGAAGCACCCAGTTATTGATACTGGAGCAGATCAGCCGGTCCGGATCGTTCGGGTCAACGCTGATCCCTCCGAACGGACGCGTATTTTCCGGAGGACTCACATTGGTCCATGAATCACCGGTTATATTGTATTTCCACACCTCACCAAGATCAAAGGGCTCCGGCTCTGACCAATGAGCATGAGGTCCGGCCCCATTTCCGTAGGTAATGTAAATGTTGCCATTGCCATCGTAGACCGCCCGCTGTGGCATCAGGTCTGAGGGAGCTCCTGAAACAGCCGTAAATGACTGGCCTCCATCTGTACTTTTGTAAAAATTGGTACCCGTCCGTGAAACCCCCACAAACAGGGTCTGAGTAGCACCACCTGAGACACTGGACGGATCCATGACCACCAGGCTGATCCCGTTTTCATTGGGTGTGGTCGTCACATCCAGTCCTGACTGCCTGGTCCATGTCAATCCTGCATCTGTACTCTTGAAAAGTCCATTGTCCCTGGAGCCGCAATAGAGAATATCAGAATTATTGGGGTCTATTACTAATTTCTCCCCGTTTTGCCTGCCCATCCCATTTCCATGTGCATGAAACTGTGAGGTAACATCTATGACGGTAAAGGTCTCTCCATAGTCCTCTGACTTAAGGATTGCAGACTTTCCACTATTGAAGTAGGAAGTACCTGCCAGGAGGTACAACCGATTAGGGTTTTGCGGATCTGTTGCCAATGACTCCACGCCCATATAGCCCAATTGATCCACTGATACCCAATCCAGTAGCGGAATCCACCGGCTATTGGTCTCATCCCACCGGTAAGCTCCTCCTACATCCGTGCGGGCATACACAAGGTCTTGCTCTGTTTTGCTGGTTACAATGGCTGATACAAATCCTCCGCCACCAATAGCCACATTGTTCCACTCATAGGTTTGAGCACCTACAGGTAATGTTTGTACAATAAATAATAAAGGTAATAGTATCCACACCAGTCCGCATGGCAGCCGGTCCCTTCCAAAACACTTCTTTCTCATCGTTATTGCTTATTAGTTTGATAGTGATCACACCACTATTTTCAAAATATTATTAAAGTTTAAAACAACAGATATTATGCTTATTCTATGTTACCAGGGCTAGTGTTATCAGGATTAGGTTGTCAAACATCAGGTTTATGCAGGAAGCCGTCTTTTTGAGACGGCTTCTTTGCATTTTTCCGAAGACTATTTATCGGACAATTAATTTGTAGTTTGCAATCATTTCATCAGTCTTAATCAGGATCGTATAGATCCCCTCATCCAATCTCTGATCTACCATGATCTTGTCTGTAGTTTTATATTGTTGCGAAAACATCACCTGGCCACTTAGGTTCACAATCTCCAACTCCACATTTTCATAAATGGACGGCATAGCAATCGTAACAGGGTCATTTCGTTTGACCGGATTTGGGTAGACCACCAGGTCTGAGGTTAGGTCTTCGGTAAGTTCTGCCTCCACCATATCAACCACACGGGAGCCGGCACCGGAAAAGGAAAATTGCTGACTCCACCAGCCGGTGTTGCAAGAGGCCAGCACAATACTAGCTCCGTTGGACCCAGAACTATTTTCTACCCGGAGACAAGATCCGGTACTACGGTTCTTCAAAATGTAATAGCCACTTCCGGCATTTATTCTTTCAAACATCTCACTCCAGTAATAGTCATAACAATCATACTGGTATACATCTCCACCTGCTGCCCGAATACATTTTCCGCTATGTCGAGCTTTGAGCTGATAGTAACCATTTCCCAGGTCAACTAATTCAAACTGCTGATTTTCACCACCATGACAGTCATACTGTTGAATATTTGCATTGTTACTTGATGATGCACCAGCTACATCCACACATTTACCACTGCTTCTATTGGTCATAGTATAGTAGGAGGAACCTCCTCCTCCACCGCCTCCGGAGTTGTCGATATTGACATTGTAGCTGTTGACCCTAAAATCCGCGCCTCCGGATGAATTGGTGATCTCAAAACCAAACTGGATCTCGTGCAGATTGGTATTCCAGCCAAAATAGCCATTGCTGGCCAGCCACTGCGAAATCTGGGTGATGTTCACTGTACCTGAATTGGTGTCACTGGTTCGCAAGAAAGAGTAGACAGTGGCAGAGCCGTTGGTACCTTCATATAAGTTCCAGGTATGGCCGCCTACATTCACGTTGGTAGCTACCGGGCATGCCGTACTTGGATAACCGCTACAACCATAGTTATAGGAGATAGGCCCCATCGACCCATTCCAGTTCGCCCAGAGCATGATCTCATAGTCGTAGTTGTTGTACCAGATGTCAAAAGCCGTATTATACGAACCCCAACCAGGAGTAGAAGCATTAAAACTGGCCGTGATCGTTGGCATACTGCTCACGGTATAATTAACATCATAGTCTACGTTCGGATACGATTTAATTCCCCCGGTATTCGGGTGATCTGCCCAAACTCCCCAGTTGCCCTTATCGTATGCCCAAAGACATTGGGTGCCGTGTCCATCGCCCCAAATGTTGTTATAAATGGTGTAGCCATTTACATTCCATGAGGCCCATCGGTCACATGTTTCGAAATTCTGCGCCTGCACACAAAGTGCAGCAATCAATAAACAGATAATTAAAGTAATACTTCTTATCATAGTGTTTACGGTTTAGGTTGATTATTAAATATTGAAATTTTATTAGCATTTCAGATATTACATTATCAATGTTTCAGTCACCTCCACTCAAATCAACACCTCATTGCAATTTTCTCAATTACCAGAAAACAATGGGTGCAGAAATGTTGTGGATCACTGATAGAAATGTCTGAAGACATGGTAGCTTTTTATTATCTGACATTTCTTATCCCGATTAAATCCAAACTATGAGGTGGAGCAAAATTCTCTTCTGGTCAGATGCTCCTAAGGGATACCCGAATGTGATTGAAAGTGTCACCAGCAGATGAAAGCTTCACTTTGTCTGCTGCCCTGGTTAATATGTATTATCCTTTACCCGTCTGACCTGTTCTGAGGATATAGAAATGATGAAAGCTCACCTTCGATCCATAGTAGATACGACTGTGGTAAGCCCCTCAGTGTTTATTGATGATGATGGAAAGACACCTTTGCTGTAATAGTCTGGGAGGATCCGGAATTTTGCCCGGCTATTTTGACTCTTCCCGATTGTCTATCTCTTCAACCTGAGCCCTGTACTGTGATGGATAAACTTTATACTGAGACTTAAAATATCTGCTAAATAGCTTGGGGTTGTTATATCCCACTTTGTAAGCGATCTCAGAAACATTCAGTTGACTCTTTAAAAGTAGGTCTACAGCACGCTTCATTCGAATATTTCGGATAAAGTCAATTGGGGTCTGGCCTGTAAGCTTTAAAATTTTTTGATAGAAATGCCCTCTGCTATACCCAAGCTCATGACTGAGATCTTCTACGGAGAACTCCGAGTTGGATATGTTCTTTTCCACATACTCTATAGCATTACTGATCAGCTTTTCATCAACAGACTCTACGTCTATTTCACTCGGCTCCACCTTAATAAGGTTCTTAGCTTCTTTCACTCTTTTTTGAAATTTCAATGCACTATTGATACTACTTATCAGTATTTCAAAATTGAAAGGCTTAGAGATGTACTCAATAGCCCCGGATTCCAGCCCCTGTATTTTATGTTGATCAGAAGACTGTGCAGTCAAAAGGATCACAGGAATATGAGAAGTCCTGGGATCAGATTTCACCTTTTCGCAAAGCTCATGACCATCCATTAAAGGCATCATCACGTCACTAATGATGATGTCTGGAAGATCATGGCGGATCATTTTCCATGCTTCCTTGCCATTGGAAGCTGTAGATACACTATATAATTGTTTCAGATTATCTTTTAAGTAAAACCGAAAATCAAAATTATCTTCTACAAGCAGAACGGATGGGTGATCTCCGGACTTTGGCTGATCATCTTCTATTCCTGACTGTTTGACAGAGATCTCTAATTCTCTAACCAACTCATCAACTGCATACTCATCATTTTTGAGTTCTTTAAGTGGCAGCTCCACGGTAAATGTACTCCCCATATTGGGTTGACTTTCCACACTGACCTTACCCGCATGGAGTTCTACAAACTCTTTGGTAATGGATAAGCCTATTCCGGTGCCATTATTTATGAGGTTATCTGTTATTTCATTTTGAAAAAACCGATTAAATACCATCTTTTGTTTTTCCTCCGGAATGCCGATTCCGGTATCCGTGACCATTATCACCACTGCTTTTCGGTTATTTGACCTATCCTGAACTTCCAGATCAACCACTATTTCCCCTCCGGGCAATGTGAACTTAAATGCATTGGATAGCAGATTAAACATGATCTTTTCCATTTTGTCCTTATCAAATAAGGTGTAGTAGCTTTTAACCTCCGTTTCAAAGGACAATGCCACTTCCCTTTCCCGGGAAAGATCAGAAAACGAATCAATTATATCCTGCATAAAGGCAATCAAGTCTCCACTTGACTGGTTAAGCACATGTTGATTAGCTTCCATTTTCCTGAAGTCAAGCAGTTGATTTACCAGGGTCATGAGTCGCTTGGCGTTTCGCTGGATAATGGTAAGATCACCTACCTTCACACGATCAGGATTTTTTATCATCCGCTCAATTGGTGTGAGCACCAGTGAAAGGGGAGTTCTGAATTCATGGCTTATGTTCGTGAAAAACTTAATTTTCATCAGGTCAAGCTGATGTTGGCGCTCCGCTTCCCTTCTTTCGTTTTCTAAACTCGCTTTTTTCCGCTCTCTTCTCACAATAGACCTCCTTGTCAAATAAAGGGCCGCAACAATTATGATAAAATAAGCTACATACGCCCAGGGTGTCTTCCAAAAGGGTGGGCTGATGTGGATGCTAAGTGAAATATTTCCTTCGGTCCAGGAGTTAGGGTTATTGGAAGAGCGGACTTTGAACACATAATCACCAGGGCTGAGATTGTTATAAGTTGCTCTACGCATTTCAGGGGAAGCATTTACCCATCGGTCATCCAAACCTTCAAGTTTATACTGATAGCGGATCTTACCAGACTGGAAAAATGAAAGCGCTACAAATTCAAAGGCCACTGAATTTTGATCGTAATCAAGGTACAGTTCCCTGATTTCGTTAAGAGGTTTTTCCAAAATCACATCACCCTCAAATTCATTGCCCGGTGTAATCCGATTATTGGAGAGAAACAACCCTGTAAAAAGTAAATTTGCGGTATGATCATTGATTATAATATCCTCAGGCTTGAATATATTAAACCCATTCTGGCCTGAGAAAATCAAATGTCCGTCACTGGTCTTAAGACTGGCATCTTCTGTGAAATTTTGTCCCTGAAGACCATCAGAAAGATCGAAAGTCTGAAAATCATACCCTTCATCATTTACGGTCATCTTGGTGATCCCTCTTGAAGTACTTACCCACAGGTTACCGCTATTATCTTCCAGAATTGACATGATGATATTGGAAGACAATCCGTCTTCTTCCCGAAGTACAGTAAAGCTATCCGTATCTTCATTATACAAGTTTAAACCATCCAGGGTGCCTATCCAGACACGGCCGGAGGTGTCTTTGATAAGAGAAAAAATACTACTGCTACTTAATCCCCCTTCTTTAGAACTATCAGCATTTACATAAGTCTTCAAGGTTTTACTGTCAGGGTGGTACACTGAAACACCCAGGCCTGTACCCAACCAGATACGGTTTTGATCGTCTTCCGTGATGCAGGTCACATAATTGGATTTAAGAGATTTTGACTGATTATAGTTGATTATTTCTCCGTTTTCAGGGTTGTATTTAAACGCACCCTTGCTCAGAGTTCCAATCCAAATATTGCCTTTGGAATCCTCAAATAACTCCCAAACACTGCTGCCCCTTGAATTCTGATCCTGGAGAATATCCACCTTTTCAAAGCGCTTTCCATTAAACTTAAAAAGTCCTTCAAGGTACGTCCCTACCCAAAGTTCCTTGTTGCGGGTGTACAACAGGCTGACAATTACCTCGGGGATCGTGCCGCGGATAGTTGGGTCATCCAGGATACTGGAAAGGGTTCTTTGCTCACGATCAAAATGAAGCAGACTTTTCCCATTTGTACCAATCCATAGATTACCATGCTCATCCTCTACAAAACTGCTCATATCATTGTAAGCAGGATCCCTTTTGCTGATCTTGTGATGGTCAAAATTATTAGCGCCACGGTGATGATAGCTTACTCCGCTTTTTGTGGTCCCTACCCATATGCCTCCATTCCGGTCATGAAACACCGTGCTTACGTTGTTATTTACTATACTCTTAGGGGCGTCAGGATCATTTAGTATAGCGCTGACATTCCAGGTATGTTTATTGATGACTGATACCCCGCCGTGATCTGCGCCTATCCATATATCTCCATTTTCGCTTTGAATAATTCCCCTGACGAGCTCGCTTGTAAGTTCTTTCTCATCCAGGATCTTTGAAATCCCTGTTTGAGTATTTAAATAATAGAGCCCGAAAGAATCCTCTACACCATAGAGCCACAAATCCAGGTCCTTATCCACAAAAATGTGCCAATACCGAGCACTTTTCACCAAAGATTCCGGCAAGCCATAGCGCTTTATTACTTTATTGTTTTTCGGGTCAATCACCTCTACACTTCCGGAAGGGTGAACAATCCAGAGGTTTCCTGATCGATCTAAAAACATATCTCCCACCTCATTGGAAGCAATTTTAACATCTGAATCCGAGCTACTATTAAACTGAAGCACATCCTGGTCTCCCTCAAGCTTGACCACCCCCCTGTTATCTATGGAAAACCAGAAATCTCCATTTTTATCTTCTACTATTTTTGAGATGAACGCTGCGTCGGTCTGTAAGAGATCCAAATATTTTTCAGGAGTACTAAACTGCTCCAGGTAGGGATCATATACAGAAAACCCTTCGCCATGCTTTGCCCATATTTTGTTTTCAGGTCCATGGGCTAACCAATGAACGGTATTGTCTTTCAGAGAAGATTCATCCCCTTCTTTATGGTAAAAGGTCTTTATTTCATATCCATCGTACCGATTGAGCCCGGAAAGTGTACTTATCCAGATAAACCCCTGCCTATCCTGAAAAATATCATGGATCTGGTTGTTGGATAATCCATCGGAGGTTGTTATTCGTTCAAAATTAACATCCAGGATATCCTGGGTTGAGGCAACGAAAAATGAGACACTCATCACCACCAGACCAAAAAACCGGACAATATCTTCTTTTATGAAAATCATTCTACACACTCCTAACAATTAAATTAATCACATATTAATGAAGTTTATGGACGTTTCACATAGAATATTTTCAAAAATGACATTCTTTACCTCAATTCCATTCATTGTCTCCCCCTTGCATATTTCTGACACTTATTAAATTGCTTTTTTTAATCCTCAACCAATAATCCAATGAACAGATACCTATACCTCTACCCGCTGATACTCGTTTTGTTACTTTCATGCTCTCCTGGCAAACAAAAAAATGCAGATCCCCAATTATTTGCAGAGAATTGGGATTCACTAGCCAGGTATGAAGAAGCTCCGGATTGGTTCCGGGATGCTAAGTTCGGGATCTATTACCACTGGGGATTGCTCTCGGTACCCGCTTATGCCAATGACTGGCACCCGCGCAACCTGCATATTGAAGGTACGGACAGCTACAAACAGCACCTGGAGACGTATGGTCACCCTTCTGAATTTGGCTATCATGATTTTGTACCCCGATTTAAAGCAGACAGTTTTGATGCAAATGATTGGGTCGACCTGTTCGTAAAAGCAGGAGCGAAATTTTCCGGGGTTGTAGCGGAACATCACGACGGTTGGTCCAACTGGGACAGTGAAATAAACCCATGGAATGCTAAGGATATGGGACCTGGGCGAGACCTGGTAGGAGAATTGGAATCAGCGATTCATGGCAAGGGACTAAAGTTCGTTACTACCTTTCACATGGCCAGAAACCTGCAGATCTTTCAGGACGATACTGCCAACTGGCTGAATGATAAATCCTACTTCCCATACAATCCGGAAATGGCCACCTCAAGTGAAGACTCGCTGATCCGGATCATGTACGGCAACATTCCCAGGGAAAGGTTTTATGAAAACTGGGTTGGTAAGCTCAAAGAAGTCATTGACAACTATCATCCTGATCTTATCTACTTCGATGGAGAGCTAAGTAAACTACCAGATTCGGTCAAGCTGGATTTTGCAACTTACTACATCAATGAAAGCCTGAAACGAGATCAGAACGTAGTGATCACCCATAAAAACGGGGAGTTGCCAAAAGAGGTCAGCCTGGTGGACCTGGAGAAAGGTAGAATGGATGATAAAACCGACTATTTCTGGCTAACCGATGAGACCATAGCTCATGGTAGCTGGAGCTACACCGAAAC
Organism: Marinoscillum sp. HNIBRBA16962; assembly: GCF_057801515.1. Lineage (NCBI taxonomy): Bacteria > Pseudomonadati > Bacteroidota > Cytophagia > Cytophagales > Reichenbachiellaceae > Marinoscillum > Marinoscillum sp. HNIBRBA16962. Next base: position 4,383,722 of record NZ_CM173603.1, read on the forward strand.
CCTACAGGTAAAGCCCGCAGTGGAAATTATCCATGTCCTGATTGATATTGTCAGTAAAAACGGGGTGCTAATGCTCAATATTTCTCCTAAAGCAAATGGGGTGATCCCGAATGAGCAGAAAAAGGTACTCCTGGAAATTGGTGAATGGTTGAAAGTGAATGGTGAGGCTATTTATGGAACCCGAACCTGGACAGTTTATGGAGAAGGGCCAACTACTTTAGGAGAATCCGGGCATTTTCTTGAGTGGAAACAATACACACCTGAAGACATCCGCTTCACGACAAAAGAAAATAATCTGTATGCAATTATTCTGGGCATACCCGAACCTGAAATTGAAATACCGATTCAATCAATCAACACTAAAAACCTTCAGGGTAGATCTATTGCCGCTGTATCTGTATTAGGGACACAAGAGGAAATTGCATGGTCGCTTACTGAAAGCGGATTGATAGTAAGTGCACCTGCAACAATACCAAACAATCAGGCTTTGGTTTATAAACTTGTTCTTGAATAATAAAAACATAGTGGCTTTATCACCTTCAGTGTAGTCCATTGTCAAAAAAAGCATTGTAGCACGGAAGTAATAACAGCATGATTTCTCCGGAGAGGTGGAGGGGTCCCTGCGCTCAGCGTGGTATTTTCCGGCAAGGGAGATAGGGCCCTGCACGCTGCAGGACCATTTCCGGTAAGGGAGATGACGTCCTGCGTTCTGCAGGACAGTTTCCGGTGAGCGGAAAACGCGCTGCGCTCAGCATGGACATGCCTACCGTTCGGGCGCGTTTGGCGCTCAAGGGCAAGGCCCTTTATCATATTTCAAAATTGAAGTTGGCATGTTGAGTTAAGAGCTTTCATTCCTAACTCACCCCTATTCCCTTTCCTGAAATGCAGCCCAGCAACTTTTAAACACATAAAAAAAGGGGCGATCAGTTTGATCGCCCCCATTAGTCGGTGATGATTTCTATAAACCTTGTCAGATTATTTGATTGAGAATTCCGTTTTTTCACGGATATTTCTTGAAGATGTGGCACTCATCAAAATGTATTCTCCCGGTTCCACGGTCCACCCATCAGCCTCATCATAATAAGCCAGTTCACTAACCGGAATGTCTATCGTAACCGTCTTTTCAGTACCTGCCGGTACCATTACTTTGGCAAATCCTTTTAGTTCTTTGGCCGCTCGCTGCACTTTAGACTCAGGCTTACTCACGTAGACCTGAACAATTTCCTTACCATCCAGATTCCCGGTATTTTTCAATGTAAAGGTTGCTTTAATAACATCCTCAGAAGAAAATGCCGACCCATTCAATGCTAAACCATCATACTCAAAACTGGTATATGAAAGTCCATACCCAAAAGGATAAAAAGGCTCCACATTTTTGGTGTCAAACCATCGGTAACCTACCAAAATACCTTCTTTGTACTCCACTACCTCCGGCCCACCGGGGAAGCTGTTGGTCGCATGAGCAGGAGAATCGTCCAACTCTTTAGGAAAGGTAATAGGCAGCTTACCACTAGGATTAACCTCACCAAACAATACATCTACGATAGCATCGCCGGCCCTCGAGCCATTAAACCATGACCAAATCAGACCATCTACCGTATCATGCACTTCTGATATATCATGTGGAGATCCTGCAATCATAACAACTACTGTGTTCGGATTGGCTTCTTTCACTGCTTTGATCAGGGCTTCCTGACCAAATGGCAACCTCAGCCCTTTCCGGTCCTCTGCTTCGGTCTCTACCAACCGGTTAGATCCCGCAAATACAATAGCTACATCAGAACTTTTAGCCGCAGCTACTGCTTCTGCAATCAGCTTTTCATTAGGTGAATAGTCTACCGGAAGCCCCCAGGCTCTGTCCAGATCATTTTCCAGGTACTGCTCCTCGTATCCAAGAGCGTAACTAATCTTTACATCCGGGTATTTTGCAACCAGAGCATCATAAGGGGTAACCTCGGTTTTGGTTTTCACTCCGGCTCCAAATCCCTGGTTTGCATGCTTCCTTTTAGCATTATCTCCTATTACGGCAATGCTTTTGATATCAGAAGCATTGAGCGGTAATGCTTTATTTTCGTTCTTAAGCAGAATTACAGATTCTTTAGCAATGTCATATGCAACATCCAGGTGCTCCTGAGTAGCCAGGGCCCCTTCAACTCTTGTTTTTTCTCCCAGCGCCTTGATCTGATACATGACGTAGAGGATATTCCGTACTTTTTCATCAATTACTGATTCAGCAACCTGCCCTTCTTTCACAGCCTGGATCAGTGCATCCGAGAAATACCATTCAGAATAGTCATCTATCTCGGTGCCCATTTCTATATCCAGTCCATACAGCGCAGACTCCACAGTGGAATGTACCGCTCCCCAGTCTGACATTACGAAACCTTTAAAGCCCCATTCTTCTCGCAGGATCTTATTCAGCATGTAATCATTTTCAGAAAGATATTCACCACGAAACTTGTTGTAAGCGCTCATTACTGAATAGGCATTTCCCTCCTCTACTGCCGCACGAAATACCGGGAGATACATTTCCCGGATCGTTCTCTCATCTGCCTGCACGTCAATTGAACCCCGTAGCGTCTCCTGGTTATTGATTGCGTAATGCTTTACACAGGCTGCTACATCCTGTTCCTGCACTCCTATCACATACGGAACCGCAAGTTTTTTATTTAAATACGGGTCTTCGGTGAAGTATTCAAAATTCCTGCCTCCCAAAGGAGACCTGATGAGGTTTACTGCAGGAGCAAGAAGTACATCTTTTCCCCGTGCGCGGGTCTCTTCACCGATAGCTACGCCAAACTTCTTAGCAAGCTCCAGGTTCCAGGACGATGACAATCCCCCACCGGCAGGAAAAAAGGTAGCAAAATCATTATCCCATCCTGCCGGAGCCCAGCTGTCATTTTGAATTTCTTCTCTTACTCCAAGAGGACCGTCAGTTGATGTAAGTTCGGGGATTCCCAGCCGCCGTACACCAGCCGATGCAAACTTGCCCTTCCCATGCAGCATATGCACTTTCTCTTCCAGGGTCATCTCACTGATAAGTTCTTCTATCTTCATTTTATCATCAGTTTCTTTATTCGCTTGTGAAAAACCGCAAGAGGCAAACAGCCCTCCCAACAATACCAAAACACATATATTTTTCATTTTCTTGTTATTTTCCTGTTCAGTTAAAAAATCTTCATTAGCACACTAAAGCAAAAGTAGATTTTTAGTATTTCTGAAAAGGGTTATAAAATGAGACGAAATGGGTATGAAATGTTTCTTCGACTGCCGGACCTTACATTTTTTACCATATAAATCTACACCTTTACTTTTGTCAGCAGATTATTAAGTATCCTGAAATTATTAAAATGAAATGAGCATGATGCCGGGGACTAGCCGTCCGCACGCGTAGTCTCAACCCAAAACATTGAGAAACACCAATCGGGTATGATCAAGTTTGGGCGGCAAACCGCCTACGCGGCGCGGCTTGTTTCAGCAACCTTTGAACACATGAAACCATCATCACTTACAAACACGATCATTTTTTGCCTGGCCATTCTTCTTTTTTCAGGTGATCTTTCCGCGCAGACCAAAATACCCGTAACCGATCACGGCTGGGCAAAAAACTCAGTAAATACCGTAATCTTCAGGAAGAATGCTCTTTTTACAAAGGACAGCATTCAGTACATCTCTTTTTATGACCAGGAGCAAAACCTCGTGCTGGGCAAAAGAAAACTGGGAAGTAACAGCTGGTCCCTGAAGAAGACTCAATACCAGGGCAATGCCTCGGATGCCCACAACAGTATCAGCCTGATAGTAGATGGTAAAGGTTACCTGCATGTTTCCTGGGACCATCACAATACCTCACTTCGGTACGCACGGTCTGTCAGTCCTGGAAACCTTCAGTTGACAAAGGAGCTTCCAATGATCAATTCAGAAGAAGATATTATTTCTTACCCCGAGTTTTATGCCATGCCGGATGGTGATTTGCTGTTCCTGTACCGCCTGGGGGGCTCGGGGAATGGCAGCCTGATAATGAACAGATATGACACTGATAAGGAAAAATGGGAGCGGGTCCAGTCCAACCTTATCGATGGACAGAGTGAGCGAAATGCATACTGGCAGGTCACTGTAGATGAAAGTGGAGTGATCCACATTTCATGGGTCTGGCGCGAATCTCCTGATGTATCGAGCAATCATGACCTTTGTTATGCAAAATCCATGGATAAGGGTAAAACCTGGAGCAGGTCAGACGGCACCAGGTATAAGCTCCCCATTACTGCAGCTTCCGCAGAATACATTGCGGAAATTCCACAGAAGAGTGAGCTCATCAATCAAACAAGTATGACCACTGATACAAATGGAAATCCAATTATTGCCACCTATTGGAGGACAAAAGATTCAGACATTCCTCAATATCACCTGGTTTATTATCAGGATGGAAAGTGGAATACCAGGAACCTTGATTTTCGTACTGTCCCATTCAGCCTCTCCGGGCTCGGAACTAAAGCTATACCCATATCCCGTCCGCAGGTTGTCAGTTATGATAAGACAGTTTTTCTTATATTCAGGGATGCAGAAAGAGACAATAGAGTATCAGTGGCGTACAGCGATTTGCCTGATTGTAATTCCTGGAATATCAAAGACCTTACCAGGGATGGATATGCGTTTTGGGAGCCAACTTTAGATCCTGAAGTGTGGAGAAAAAACCATACTCTGCATCTCTTTTTACAGCGGGTAAATCAAATTGACGGGGAAGGCCTGAAAAATACTCCGCCATCTTCTATAAGTGTACTAGAATGGAATCCAAACACCAAAAAATGAAACGACCTTACTTTTTACTTAGCTTAATACTGCTGACCAGCTGGAATCAGCCATCGGAAAATAATGATCTCATCAGCCGAAATATTGAGCTGGCTGTGCTTCAGTACAAAAACATGGCAAAACAGCTACCTGAGGACAGGTTTCCAAGGTCCTTTGAAAATGGTGAATTTACAACCAGTAATTCAGGTTGGTGGTGCAGTGGATTTTACCCGGGCACATTGCTTTACCTTTTTGAAGAAACAAAAGATTCTTCCCTGCTGAAAGAAGCTGATCGTATGATGGTGCTCCTGGAAAAGGAACAGCATAACACCTTCACCCACGACCTGGGGTTTATGATGTATTGCAGTTTTGGGAATGCTCTTAAAATCGCCCCAAAGCCGGAATATGAGCAAATACTGGTTAACAGTGCCAGGTCATTATCTACCCGGTTTTCTCCTGCTGTAGGCTGTATCCGTTCATGGGACTCAGACCCGGAAGACTTTTTGGTCATCATTGATAACATGATGAACCTTGAGCTGCTGTTTTGGGCCACAAAACATACGGGGGACAGCTCATTTTACGATATTGCTGTAACTCATGCGGATAACACCATCAAAAATCATTTCAGGCAGGATTCCAGCTCTTACCATGTGCTGAATTATGATCCGGAGACAGGGGCCGTGCAGGAAAAACGAACTGCCCAGGGATTAAATGATGAGTCTGCATGGGCCAGGGGACAAGCCTGGGGTTTATATGGCTTTACAACTACTTACCGGGAAACGGGAAAGCAAAAATATCTTGACCAGGCCCTGGCAATCGCTGAATTTATTTTGACTCACCCCAACCTGCCAGAGGATATGATACCCATCTGGGACTTTGACGCTCCTGCTGATGCACCCAGGGATGCTTCTGCTGCAGCCATCATCGCATCTGCCTTATTGGAGCTGGACAATTATACGGAAAAGGATTACAGCTCCCCTGCCCGAAAAATACTGAACGCACTGGATCAAAACTATACAGCTGATCCGGGGGAGAATGGAAACTTTGTCATCAAACATTGTGTGGGCCACCTACCCGCTAATAGTGAAGTAGATGTGCCGTTAACTTATGCTGACTATTATTTTGTAGAGGGGCTAAAGCGTCTTAAAAATGGTGTGGATTACAAAATAAACCGGTAGGTAAATTTGATTAGGAAAATATTGGAACCATCTATTGATTTCAGATCCGAGGTTAGGTCCCTGAATTCATTTTGCCTGGAATTATGATAATCCGAAGCATTTGAAGTCCATACCAAAAACAAAGTAGAACCAGGAATATATTCCCAGCGAATAACGAAGTTGGACCGGAACTGCAGAAAATTAAAATTGGGGTCCGATAATTCATAATCAGTAGATCCATCCTCATTTTCATCAATCAGGTAAATGTCAGACTCCGGATCATAAGTAATCTCATTCTCAGTATAAGAAATGTATCTATCCTCATAAGATTCCGCATTCGGGGCCAGAACTTTTTTAAAATCACTGTATTCACCTTTCGAGATAAAGGGTTGCCCCCAATATTCTACAGACAGATTGGGGGTTATGATGTAATTAGCTCTTATTGACGCCCGATATGTAACCTGTTTGATTTTCCCCAAAATAAAATGGTCCTCCCCGTCATTGTATCGTTCCACATACTGTAGCTCATTATCGTTCCATTCTATGGAAGGAGAAACGGACAGGCGGATAGCATCCGTCGGTTGATAACGCACATAAGTGTAGAGGCCTAACCCCCTGTAATAATCATTATTACCCCTTGAAAACCAGGGGTTGATTTCAAAAGTCAGTTTTTTCTGATCATTCGAACCAATATATCCCCAAAACTCCCTTGTACCCGGATACCGGATAGATGGCCCTCCTCTCAGGTCGGCATTGGATACACTTTCGCCCGCTATAGTCGACCCTCCACCCAAATACCAAAAGTTTTTAAACTGCATATGGCTATTGAAATTTAAAGCTTTATAGAGGTTTACCCCATCATAGTCCCAGGTAAGATACTGGTTGCTATTTAACCGAAACCACCTGAAAATCCCGAACGGCTTCAGTATCCTGTATTGAGCCCAGGTCCACTGTGATACATAATCCGTTTGGACCAAAAACCCCACATCATTCAGCTCAAAACCCGGAGACCTCATAGTGGCTCCCGTCTGAAAGATCAAATTACCATTCCTTTTACCTAGTGCTGCCATTGCAGATGTTCCTGACAAACTTGTCCTGCTTGAGTCTACTTCCTTATGGTGATTATCCGGTCGTTGGAAAAACCGCTCAGAAGAGGTCTGGGTATTATAGATGGCCAGCTGACTGCCATTCACATTGCTAAATGCAGTATTTAGCGATACGTAGTAATTCCGGTCGTTGAAGTTTTGGGTAAAATCAATTCCTCCGGAGTAGGCGCTCCTGTGCATTCCTTCAAACTGATCTTCATCAATAGACCTGTTAGTAGCTGTGACCATAGCCCCAAGCAAGGCATTTCCCTGATTGATGTCCTGTTGGACCCGACCTACGAGATAGTTGGTCAAAGGCTCAATCTTTACTTTCCTGGTCTGACCACGTGTGTCCTGTACCTCAACCTTCTGGGGATTTGTCACAGACTCAAGTATCCCCCAGGAAAATCCATTTTTATTCTTACCAGTAATTTTTGCAGCTCCAAGTATTCTGGTATTCTTAATCTTATCAACGTGGGCTATATCCCCATCATTGGGGTAGTGAGAGGGTCTTCCGCCTATCCTTCTTGAATAAAACAAATTATCGTTGTTAAATGGGCCACCAGCAACAGATTCCGTCAGACCAAAATCAAGAATATTATTACCCTCCAGAAAAAATGGCCTTCGTTCCCTGAAAAAGAGTTGAAAAGCCGACAGGTTTACCTGCGATGGGTCCGCCTCTACCTGCCCGAAATCCGGATTGATCGTCAGGTCGAGAGTAATGTCACTTGTAATCCCGATCTTGGCATCCACTCCGAAATCCACATTGTTGTCTTTCCCGGTGGCATACGGATTTCCTGCTTCTGCGGGGGATCGCTCTGTTCCAGCCAGAAGGTAAGGCTGAATTTCAAGTTGCTTCTGCGGGCGAATGCCTTTTATACCTCGTAGCTCCCCAAAAAGATGAACCCAGCCCGGAGCATCCTGAGCTATAGGCTGCCAGTAAGACCGCTCCTCTTTCCTAAATAACATTCGCATGACCTGGATACCCCAGACATGTTCTTCCTTATCGGCAAAACGTAGCTGTGATAAAGGGATTTTAAACTCCGCTACCCAGCCTTCATCGTCCAGGCTGGTTTCGAGATACCAGATAGGATCCCAGGTAGCATCCCAGTTATTTCCATTGTTGGAAATATACTCTTCTCCTTTAACGCCCGAAGCTGAAGCCGAAAATGAAAATGCTGTTCGTTTGTCGTAATAGCTGTCAATATTGATCTCTACAAAATCACCTTCAAAACCATCCCTGCGTGACATCCTGCGTACCACTTCCCGGGGTTGCGTATCCAGGGCTCGTATACCTACATAAAGGTATTTTGCATCATAAAGGATCTTAAATTTTGTTTGTTGGGAAGGGGGAGCTCCATCTTCAGGCATTCGCTGAATAAAGTCTCCGCCCCATTCCACTGCATTCCATGACTCATCTGTCAGCAAGCCATCTATTACAGGTGGGGTTCCCTCCACCCTTTTAGTGGTATAGTTTTTTATAGAATCCTGATCAGACTGTCCAAAAATGCAATAAGGAGCTAAAAAAATCAGGAGAGAAAAAATGCGGCACTCCATTTGAGGGTAATGTTGTTATATTAAACAATACTCCTCAAACGATATCGGGTTACATTTATTTCTTTTATTTCTTTTTGCGGTCGGTTTCCGGGATTATTGGTTGGCCCCAAAAGAAATCTCACTCAGGAAGTATAAATTTTCTCCACATGAATAGTGGTACTGATAAAAACCATCTTTTCCTACCATGAGAAGGATATCCGGAAGAGAAATCACATCAAAGGCATCTATATCCTCATAAAATTTTGTTTGGGTGATCTTTGTGGGGTCCTGGAGGTTAACATCAAAGACCTTGAGTCCGTGACTCCCCTCACAGATAAACAAACATTCTGAGTTGATCGCTAATCCGTGTGGATTGAGCATCTCATAAGTTTTAGAGAGGGTTGGTTTGGTTGGATCACTTATATTCACAATATCCAGTTGATTGGTAAATCCATTACATTCTGTCCCGTTTCTCAGGGTCACATAAGCATAATCTCCCTGTACCACTACAGGGTCACAGCTTGTTGTATGCTCATACTTGGAGAGCAATTCCGGATTTAACGGATCGGAATTATCCATAATATACATACCGTCCATTGCTCCTATAAACAGTTTTTCCTCGTAAGGAAAAATGGTCTCTATTCCCCATCCCAGGTCTACAGTCCCCTGCTTACTCGGAGTGCTTGGGTTGGTTACATCAAAAACGTTTAGCGTATTGTGATCTACGCCATAAAGTGTTTCACCATCCACTACAAAACGCGCCATAGAGCCTGATTCTCCCGTGTCATTTGCACCGTCTCCACCACTGTTCATTGTCGGGCTATAGCTTACATCATCTTCAGCCATTCCGCCCCAGAACCAGCCACCATTATTTTCTCCACAATCCGTATCTTCATACTCAGCCTCCACATAGGTGACTATAGTATTCATTTGAGCATCAAAATAGGTCATCATGCCTGAAAAGTCATGGAAAACGTCTTCTTCCCTCCTCACCAGAACAGGTTCCTGCTCATTGCTGATATCAAAAACCAGCAGATCTGTATAGCTATCTGCATAGAGGTAATCCCCTTTGGCAGCCATGGCGAAGTTTCCGGGAATATTTATGAACCCTACGGAAACCGGTGATTCGGGGGTTCTGTCATCAATGATATGAATTCCTTCTGTTCGTTCATTAATAAACACAAAACCGGCTTTATAATATATACCTCCAGGCTCCTCTATCTCCCTGGGGTCGTCAAAAGACACTTCATCCCGCAGTGAATCCAAATCCAGATATACTGGCTCATAGGTCATGTAAGTGAATTTCTCACATGTGTGATAACATCCGCTGTATAGCAGCGATAAAATGATCAGGATGATGATCGAAAGCGTAGATAGCTTGATCAGGTCCTGCTTTTCCTGATCTTGTTCGTGAGAGTGTTCTGTGTGTTTCATTAGTAAGGCAGTTTGTAGTTTCTAAGACACACGTCCCCTTCCAAATGGTTGGATTGAATTCTGAAAAATTTTAATTGAATTTGTAACGGATACCTGTCATGATGCCAAACCCTGATGGGTTAGCTGTAAAACCGGAGTTTTCTTTGGTCAGTGAATTGATAGCCTGACGGTAATTTGGCTCCAGAATAACATCAAATCGGTTGAGAACTTCATACCCCAGCTGTACACCAGCCAGCCCACTAAAGCTAATCTCCCTGTACGGTGAAGACTCTCCCGGACCAATGGTTACATTTGCGATTTCTCTATCAGGATCTGATAGTTTGTTCCCCAGGTAGAGATTTGCGGCAACCCCGGCATTTAACTGTAACCTGAACTTATTATCAATAAGCATATAACCTGCTTTTACAGGTACTGTGGCAAACTGAAACTGATTAGACAGATCCACATCTTTATAATTATACTCCAGAATCTCTTCAGAATCAATGATATTCTCTACCTGTGGTATACTCCTGATTTCTGCTGAGGCAGGTATAACCTCACGTACTTTGGAGGACTCGATCACTAAATTAGTGGTAGTAGTAGCATCAGCCCGGGCATATTGGATACCACTTTCCACTGACCATTTTTCATTTAGTTTTACACCGAAATTCACACCCAGCGCCACCGTTTCTCCGGCAGTCATTCCCTCGCGTAAATTGGGCCCCTGGGTATCTACAGCTTCATTGCTAGTCAGAGAGTAAGAGGATGAAGCATTTGATGTGGATAAAGTATTTACTCCGGATTCATAGTTCGGATCAAAACTTCCGGAACCTACATTCAAACCCGCCCAATACCTATCTTCACTATCTGTTGTTTTTTTCTTTTTCCCTAAACCATAGTTATAGGTTGGCAACATGTACATTTCCTTATCCACATGACTCGCCATTTCCAGGCTGGGATTGAGCCGGTCCATCTCCAGAGCATTATAATCCACCAATTCAAACTGCTCCTCATTTTGCTCATCAGCCGAAGCGATAGATGAAATGAGTAGTTTTCTGCTGAGAAAAGACGGCTCCTCTCTTTCAGGCTGTGTAGGAATAGCGATCTGGAAAGATTGAGCTTCCGGATTATCAATAGTGACTATGCCAGTCAGTGTACGTGATTCCTCCTGACCGGAAAAATATACATACTGAGAAATACCCAGAAATGCAGCCAGGAGAATGCTTGCAGCTACAGCCCATTTGTAATAAACATTTCTGGACTTGTAAGCAGCTAACTCCTCATATGCCAACTGTCGGTCGATCTCCTTCCACACTGATGAAGGAGGCGCCGCGTCAGCACCCTCAAAGGCCTCTTGCCAGCCTTTCTCAAATTCATCCTCAGAGTTCTCCGGCCCTATCATAATTTATTCTGTTACTTTCTGATATCCACTCTTTCAATAATCCCTTGGCCCGCGCATATTGAGATTTGGAAGTTCCTTCGCTGATTTCCAGCATTTCGGCTATCTCATGATGCTTAAAGCCCTCTATTGCATACAGATTGAAAATGACCTGACACCCCGTAGGTAGTCTTCGGACCATTGCCAACAACTCCTTATGACTGAAACTGGATAAGGTGAAGTCGTAACTCTGGTGATTTTTTAAATCGCCAATATCCACCATAGGATACAGGTAGAGCTTACTCCGCTGATGATTTAATGCCGTGTTGATCACAATCCGCTTAATCCAGTATGCCAGTGATGAATCTTTTCTGAAATTTTTAATATTCTGAAAAACTTTCAAAAAAGCTTCCTGAAGAATATCTTCTGCCTCCTGCTGCATTTTGGAATAGCGCAAAGCAATAGGGTACATACGTGGCCCGTATGTATCATATAAGTTTTGCTGCGCTTTACGTTCTCCCTTACAGCAGCCGTGAATTAATTCTTCATCACTGAATGACATTCAGTTCGGTTTAGGTTTTACATTATGACCACACAAAAAGTGAAATAGTTGTAATCACTCTTAACAAATTTATGAAATTTAAGCATCTCAAACTATATATCCATTAAGTGTTAGTTTCAAAGACCACCATAAATAGTAAAACTTCGAACATGAAAGCATTATCAATCTGCATAACCTGTACCCTGATTTACCTGGTCAGCTGTGTACCGGTAACCAACACTTCCAGCTACAACCCCACTAAAAAACTGGCCTACGATAATTTTAACTATGAATCCATAGTAGGGATGGTTCAGCTTTACCCGAATACTAACAATGAGAGGCCTTCACTGGAATACCCCATGATGCAGCTTACAGATCCCGCCATACAACTGTCTTTTGACCTGCTGGAAGAAAATTACAGGTATATACAAGCCAGATATATACACTGTAATGCAAACTGGACCCGCTCATCGCTGGCCGACATCCAGTTTCTGGATGACTACAACGAGTTTTCCATTAGTGATTATGAATACTCCTCCAATACCCGAATCCCTTATGTCCATTATGACGCCAACCTCCCCATTCCTAAAATTCCCGGTAACTACATGCTGGCGGTTTACAATGAAGGCAACGAGGATGACCTGCTTTTTGTCAGAAGATTTTGTGTATACACTCAACGATCCGCTATAACCTCTGAGATTTTACAAAGTGATATTGTGGCTGCCAGGGTAAGTAATCAGCAGATCGAGTTTACAGTTAATTATGAAGGCATCAGTAATCCCAACCCCTTGCAGGATTTTAAGATCACAGTGCTCCAGAATCACAATTGGAACACTGCTATTACTGATTTGAAGCCGACACTGATCAGAAATGATCAAAAGTACATGGAGTACCGGCACTTCAATGGAGAAAATAACTTTATCGGACTAAACGAATTTCGCTTTTTTGACTTACGCTCCATTGACTATCGGGGTATGAACGTGTCACATATAGAAAAGCAACCCGGTAAAGTAGATGCCTTCCTCAACCAGGATAAGTCCAGAGGCAACCTTGCTTATACGCAAATAAATGAAGATCTGAACGGTAACTATTTTTTACAAAACACCGACCCAAATGACGCTCAAAGTCAAAGCGAATATGTAGAAGTTCATTTTGAACTCCTTTCTGAAAAACTGGAAGGCGATGTATTTATAAACGGTCATTTGACTAATTGGGGATTAAGTACCAATAATCTCATGGCTTACAATCCCAATAAAGGCATTTACCAGGGCTCCCTGTTACTCAGACAGGGATACTACGACTATATGTACTGGGTAAAATCAGAAACTCTCCCGGCAGACTACCTGGAGGGGAGTAACTATCAAACCCAAAACGATTACGAAATCCTGCTCTACTATAGGGATCCCTCTAAAAACTACGACGAACTGATCGGGTATAAAAAACTATCAAGCCGAAATTAGCTCGTCCCTGGATTTATATAAAACAGTACGTTCTGTTGGGTCGCTATTTGCCAGATCGAGCATTCCGAAGCCCTTACAGCAATAAGCGCCTAACCCGCAGGTGAAAATAAAATCCTGGATTTCAGGCGCAGCATAAAGTGTGAAAGGAAACGTGTACCCTCTCACTTCATACTTTACATCCTGATCAAATACCGGATAGATCCTGCTGAATTTCTTGCCACCCATCTTTATTTTCTCAAGGTACTCTTCATCCGGAACCAGCTGAAACTTCTGCGCTTCCGGGATTTCACTCATATCCACCCCGTATTTTGTCATACGTTTTACAGTGCTTTCGTAAAGTAAATCCGAGAAGGCATCAGAGGAAGGTTCGAAAAACTGCTTACTTTCACTGCTATTAAAAGACGATGGAAGCAAGATCAGTGGAGAAATACACACATACTTCGTTCCTCTTTCAAAAGTAACCGATAGCTCCTCTTCTGCTATCTCGGGTTTCAGGCTCAAATTTCCCAACATTACTTCTTCCTGTCGCATTATCAGCTGTACAAGATGATCCATAAAATCAGGACTGCCTGAAGAAAACACAATGGTGACCTTACGGGAGGTATATTGCAGGCCTTTTTTACTGATCTTTGTCTGTCCCTTGATCCCTGAAAAACTGTAAAACGGATAATTTTTAAACTCCTTACTGTCAGCAGAGACCAGCAGACCCTTTACGGTCTGAGCTATCAAATACTGATGGTGAAATGGGACGAGACCTCCTCTGTTGTTTACTTGAAAAGTTATTCGTATTCTCACGTGCTCTAAAAAATGTGGTTCGTTTTCTGTAGAACAGCGATCGGGGTGATTTTGTTTAAACCTTTTTAAGAATGATTAAACATTAAACCTGAAGTGCATAATGTCTCCATCCTGAACAACATAATCCTTACCCTCAATAGCCAATTTACCTGCTTCCTTACATGCCTGCTCTGAACCTAAAGCTTTATAATCATCCAGCTTAATTACCTCAGCTTTGATAAAGCCTTTTTCAAAGTCGGTATGGATCACTCCGGCCGCCTGAGGAGCCTTCCATCCTTTCCTGATCGTCCAGGCACGCACTTCCTGTACCCCGGCGGTAAAATATGTAATCAGATCAAGCAGGGAATAAGCAGCTTTTATCAATCGATTAAGCCCTGATTCTTCCAGACCATACTCTTCCAAAAACATCTCTTTGTCGTCAGGATCATCAAATTCCGCAATTTGCGCTTCCAACGCTGCTGAAACTTTTACTACCTGAGCTTCTTCTTTTGCAGCCATTTCCTCCAGTTGCTGACTGTACTTATTCCCACTGTTTACATTCTCCTCCTCCACATTTGCTACATAAATGATCGGCTTGTCTGTAAGTAGTTGTAATTCGCGAACAATCTCACGCTGCTCTTTATCCATTTCAAGAGATCGCGCATTCTGACCAGACTCCAGATGCTTCTTAAACTGCATCAATACATCGTATTCTTTTTTAGCCTTGGCATCTCCACTCTTGGCAATTTTCTCCACCCGGGTGATTCGTTTGTCGGTAGACTCCAGGTCTTTGAGCTGCAGCTCCGTGTCGATCACCTCCTTATCTTCTATTGGGTTTACCCGGCCTTCTACGTGTACGATATTGTCATTTTCAAAACACCTGATCACGTGGATAATAGCATCCACCTCCCGAATGTTCGCCAAAAACTGATTACCTAACCCCTCTCCTTTGCTGGCCCCTTTTACCAGGCCTGCTATATCTACAAACTCAATGACTGTAGGGATTACTTTTTGAGGGTTTACCAATTTCTCTAAAACCGTCAGTCGCTCATCAGGAACGGTAATAACACCCACATTCGGTTCGATGGTACAAAATGGAAAATTGGCCGCCTCTGCCTTAGCGTTGGACAGCGCATTGAATAAAGTTGATTTTCCCACGTTTGGAAGACCAACAATACCACATCTTAAACCCATATTTAGCTCTTGCTTTTAAATACTTTATATTGATTAAACCCAGCATAAATCTCTGTTGATGAGACTCTTAGCACCGTATATACGGGTATAGCCCCTATCATGCCGGGAATGCCAGCTACCGTAGCGCCCACAAAAATAATGACAAATATTTCTAAAGGATGGGCTTTTACACTTTTAGAGAAAATAAGTGGCTGGAGTACGATATTGTCCGTAGCCTGCACTACGGCAAAAACTGAAAATACCTTTATGACCAGGATGATGGTATCATTGGAAAAAGAAAAATCTCCGGAAGTGCTGACGGCTACTATAATACCAAATATTCCTCCCAAAATAGGCCCGAGGTACGGGATCAGGTTAGCTACAGCAGCAAACACCGCAATGGTAATGGCATATGGAACTCCTACTATGGATAACCCGATAGCTGCAACCGAAAAGATGGAAAACATCTGAAAAAGCAGCCCGAGTAAATAATTGGACAGCAAACGCTCCATTTTATAAAGAGCTGAGATGAACACTTCAAAGTACTTATTTGGAATGAGGGCTATAAGTTGTCGCCTGAGGATCCCATTCTCAAGAAGAAGAAAAAATGTAATGAATGTGATCGCCAGCATCCCAATGAAAAAACTCCCGGTAAAGCTGATAAGCTGATTAAGTATTTCGGTAAAATTGATGCTTTGAATGAAGTTTATAATGCCATCGCGCATATTATTCACCATAAACCCCTCCTGATTATCCGTAAGGTTATTGGCGATCAAAAAATCCTCCAGGGATTTTACTGGCTGGATAAGCGAATCAAACACCACATTGAAATTCATACCGGTTAATACCTCTATCTGGTTTGATATCAATGGGATAAACAAAATAACAAAGAGGGATGCTATACCCATGACTACTATGAAAGAAGAAAGTATAGCAATGAAGCGGGGAATATTCCCCCCAAAAACCTCTATCCTACTGATTTGATTTACCAAGGGACGTAAAACAGTAGCCAATACCAGGGATATGGTAATGTAGGCAAAGATGTCTGAAAAGTACCATACTGCTACGCCCAGTAAGCCAACTACAATACCAATAGAAACCAGGGTTCGGTTCATGAGCTTAAGTTACCGGTATAAAAAAAGCTCCCAAATAACTGAGAGCTTTAATTTTTCATAATGGGTAGTCTAATCCCACTTCAGCTCTGAATCATCGCTATCAGACACATTAACCGTTTCTTCCTCATCATTTCGATCAAATTGCGAAAAATCCACATCAGGAAGAAGTTCGTTTTTCACATGGTTTACGGTCTGGTTCAAGGCATCAACAAATTTATGGAAGTCTTCTTTGTATAAGAAAATCTTGTGTTTTTCATAAAAAAAGCCGTCTTCCTTAAATCTACGCTTACTTTCTGTAATGGTCAGGTAATAATCATTTGACCGGGTTGACTTCACATCAAAAAAGTAAGTCCTCTTACCAGCTCTTACCCTTTCTGAATAAATTTCGTCTCTCCCTTTTTCCTTATTCTCTTCCACTATTACTTTAGGTTTGGTGTCTCTTGTTAATATGCTTTCGCAATGTTATTTAAAAATTCAGAATTAAATATAACATTATAAGTTTGACAAATGCAAACCGTTACCATCTTCTAATAAGCTAAATAAAACTTAATTTCGTAATATCCGATTGAATAAAGGGGGAATTAACAATTTAATAATGGATGTAAAACTCGCTGATATTAAGCAATTCGAAAGCCTGGATTTACTGGCCAGGCAGCTGGTGGAAGGATTCATCACAGGCCTTCATAAATCGCCTTACCATGGCTTTTCGGTGGAATTTGCCGAGCATAAGCTTTACAATTTTGGCGAAAGCACCAGGCACGTAGACTGGAAAGTCTATGCCCGGACCGATCGATTATATACAAAGCAGTTTGAGGAAGAAACCAATCTGCGAGCTCATATACTCATGGATGCATCAGGTTCGATGTATTATCCTCAGCCTGAAAATACAAAAATGAAATTTTCAGTACTTTGTGCTGCATCCGTAGCTTACCTGCTAACATCGCAGCGCGATGCTGTTGGCCTTACCACCTTTTCAGAAGACATCCTTTACCAGTCTCCACTCAAATCGACCAAAACCCACCTCAACCAACTGATGACTGAGATGTCGTCTTTATTAAAAAAAGGACCGGGGGCCGGAACAAACGTGGCGGGTGTGCTCCATAAAATTGCCGCAAGCATTCACAAACGTTCTTTGGTAGTCATCTTCAGTGATATGTTTAACCAGACCGATGACCAGGAGGAAATCTTCAAAGCACTCCAACACCTGAAACACAATAAGCACGAGGTGCTGGTCTTTCATGTAACTGACCACAAAACCGAGCTTGAGTTTGAGTTTGATGATAGACCCTTTCGATTTGTCGATCTGGAGACCAATGAGTCCATAAAGCTAAACCCTCGAGAGGTAAAGACACACTACACCCGCCAGATGAAAGAACTTTACAACGATCTGAAGATCCGATGCGGTTCTTACAAAATTGATTTTGTGGAAGCAGATGTATCTGACCCGTTTGAAAAGATACTGGGAGCTTATCTGATTAAAAGAAAGCGAATGCGGTAACTCAGACCATCTCCAAAAACAACGCCGGACTCATGATTGAAAGTCCACTGTATTTGTAGTCCTTGTGCCTTCGGGTGATAAGGATTTTAACATTGTTTGATTCCACACAAAAGTTTTGGATCCCATCTTCAAGGTTACTGAAATTGGATTTTAAGGCATTCAGCACTGCACGGGAATCAAGGGTCCCAACTTCTACCAATTCGGCGAGTAATCTCAGTTTCTCCACCACCTTTTCATGGCTGGCAAACTGCCTCAACACATGGTAGAGATTACCAAATGTCTGAGGAAAAGCCAGTAGCTTAGCCTCCTTTCTTTCCGCCATGGAGAAAATTTGTGCAGCTTCTTTGGCTTGAGGCTCGCTATTGATCAGAAACTCAAGAATAATATCCGGATCTATAAAGGCTTTAATCATCAGCTTTTTGATACTTTTTGGTGATTAAATCACTTATGCTGATCTGTCCATCCACTTTAAAAGCACCTTGCAACTTAGCCGCCAAAGGAGTGCTCTTCTTCTCGCCCTCAAAATGTTCTGAGGTAATGCCGATCAGATACGACTCTATTAGATCAGAAAGACTCCTGCCGTTTTCCTTAGCATACTTCTTTGCCTTTCTCACCACCTCCTCATCAATGGATAGCGTCAGCTTTGCATTCATACGTACAATTTTACGAAAAATTATACGTAAAGCCAAAGTAACAGACAAGCAACCTTTATTACCCGATCCGCATCCAATAGCTCAAAATATCCTCCTCACCAAATAAACACGGCCTGAATAAATAAATGCGACTTGCTTGCAGAAATTCAGATTGACTCTCTAAAACAACTGACTGCCAATGGGTGTCGGATTATAAAAAGAGCAGATAAAAAAAAAGCGGGCCGGAGCCCGCTTTCGTTATCTTTAAACGTGTAGCCATTCTTTCTTGGCTAGCAGCTCCTCTTCGGTTTCTTCGTAATCCGGATCCGGCACGCAACAATCAACCGGACACACCGCCGCGCATTGTGGTTCCTCATGGAATCCTGTACATTCCGTACACTTTCCGGAAACAATGTAATAGAACTCATCAGAGACCGGCTCCTGGGCCTCATCACCATCTATTACGGAACCATCCTCCATCTCTACTTCCTTCAGGTCCGTGCCATCAGCCCACTTCCACTCGACTCCACCTTCGTAGATCGCAGTGTTAGGGCATTCCGGCTCACATGCACCACAATTGATGCATTCGTCTGTGATCATTATTGCCATTTCTAATCGCTTTGTTTTTTGTTCCTTACAATAACAAAGAACAAAAATATTCACAATAAGTTTGCGTCCAAACGCAAATGCATAATTAATGACTTTAGACGAAAGAATTGAAGCTTTTTCAATTTTAGGCGACAAAATCAAAAACCTTTCAAAGGAAAAGCGGGATGAAATCACAAATCGTGCTTATGCAGAGAACCCATGGTTCACCCCGGACCATGTTGAGAAAGCCCTTGAAGGCATTGCGTTTATGCTGGAAAAAGAAAAGCTTGAGAGGTGGCTCAGTGAATACAAGCTTACCGCAGAGGTACCTAAAATAGTGGGAATCGCCATGGCCGGAAACATCCCATTGGTCGGTTTTCATGACATGCTTACTGTGCTGCTAAGTGGCCATTTTGCAGCAGTAAAGACAAGCAGCGATGACAGTTACTTACCTAAAGTCATGGCTGATTTCCTTTTTGACATAGAGCCTCGATTCAAGAAGAACCTGGAGTTTTGGGACAGACTCAATAATATAGATGCTGTCATTGCTACAGGGAGTGATAATACTGCCAGGTATTTTGAATACTACTTCAGAAACATTCCGAAGATCATTCGAAAAAACCGAACATCGATTGGCATTTTAGATGGTTCTGAAACCTCAGAGGAGCTAAGTGAACTGGGGAAAGATATTTTCTGGTACTTTGGTCTAGGCTGCAGGAATGTATCCAAGCTCATCATTCCTGAAGGATACGACCCAAAAGCTTTCTTTGAGGCCATTGAGCATTTCAGTGAGATTGGAAATCACCATAAATACCGAAACAACTACGACTATTACAAATCCATTTATCTGGTCAATACGACCAAACACCTGGACAATGGGTTTTTACTTTGGTTGCCTACAGAGGACCTTGTATCCCCATTGGGTGTTTTATTTGCCCAGGAAGTTGCAGATCAAAAAGCTATTGAGAAGTACCTGGAAGATCACCAGGAAAAAATCCAATGCGTAATTGGTCATGGATACCTTCCTTTCGGAAAAGCGCAGCTGCCAGAACCATGGGACTATGCGGACAGGGTAGATACGCTTGAGTTTTTGAGCGGACTCAACTAAACGGATTCTGGTCCATGCTAACACCTGCCAGCATGTGGCTAAGAATTGGTTTACACTTGTGGGTGCATGCGGGATAAAAGGCTTTATGTATCCAACCTTCGGGGTTTGAGGATTCTCCCCACCAAAACTCTGCCATTGCAATTGGCTCATAACCTTTTTGAAAGGCATATTGGAGTAGTTTTGGAGCCGCGCATTCACCCGCTCCTCCCGGGGGGTTGCTATGATGCGTATGGGCAAAGATTTGCCTTAGATCTTTCTCACAACCCATCCGATTCAGGAATCGATAGTTCTCATAGATTCTGTCCTGAAGCGCATTGGAATTATCCCGTCTAAGCTGCTTCAGTTGATTGATCTCATCCTGATGATCCGCTTTACAATCATCTTCCAGCCGTTTTAAGTTTTGATTTATTCTGGTAAGTTCTGCCATGCCATTACTCAAAAAACTTCCTTCTTCCAAGCCATCGAAGACAGGTGGCACAAAATATGGATAGTGATTTCTCCCGCCCAGTTTACCGGAGAAAGCCG
This sequence comes from Marinoscillum sp. HNIBRBA16962, assembly GCF_057801515.1. Taxonomy (NCBI): domain Bacteria; kingdom Pseudomonadati; phylum Bacteroidota; class Cytophagia; order Cytophagales; family Reichenbachiellaceae; genus Marinoscillum; species Marinoscillum sp. HNIBRBA16962. Next base: position 4,404,490 of record NZ_CM173603.1, read on the forward strand.
TCAGAAACCCGACATCCTGATCATCCTTTACGATCAAAACCCCAAACATTTTCCCTATAATAGTCCCTTCCTTACCCTCGATCAAACCAAAATTATGCTCCCAATCATTCTGTTCCAGGTGTTGTTGCACCTGAGCAGCAGCACGTACGCAAAGTTCATGTGGTTGATAATCAAATGGATTGTTGAATTGTGCAGGCAAATCCATATTTGAGATCGACTGATTGAAGGAAATAAGTAATGAATCCTTTTTTGACGTTTTCATGAGAATCTATAAGGAACAAAAAAGGCCGCTTACACAAGTAAACAGCCTTTCGTTCAGATTTTAAAAACCAATTATGACTTATTCAACTCCTTGATCAGATTAAGAGCTGACCCGGCCTTAAACCACGCAATCTGACCATCATTGTAAGAATGGTTGACTTTAATGGTGTCTGTGGAGCCATCATTATGCTTCACCTCAATAGTCAACGCCTTACCTTCGGCAAAATCAGTCAGATCCAAAAAGTCAAAAGTGTCATCCTCCCTGATCTTATCATAATCTGCCTCATCGGCAAAAGTCAAAGCAAGCATCCCCTGCTTCTTTAGGTTGGTCTCATGTATCCGTGCAAATGATTTCACCAGCACTGCCTTCACACCAAGATGTCGAGGCTGCATAGCGGCATGCTCTCGGGAAGAGCCTTCACCATAATTATGATCTCCCACCACAATGGTAGGAATACCAGCAGCTTTGTAAGCACGCTGGGTATCAGGCACAGTACCATACTCACCCGTCAGTTGATTTTTGACCTTGTCAGTCTCATCATTAAAGGCATTTACTGCTCCGGTGAGTGTATTATTGGCGATATTATCGAGGTGCCCTCTGAATCTTAACCAAGGACCGGCCATGGAGATATGGTCAGTAGTACATTTTCCTTTTGCTTTGATCAGGAGTTTGGCCCCGGTAATATTCTTTCCATCCCAAGGGTCAAAAGGGTCAAGTAATTGCAACCGCTTTGAATCGCTATTCACAACAACCTCCACATCCGATCCATCTGAAGCAGGCGCAATATACCCGGGATCTTCTACATCAAAGCCTTTCACCGGTAGCTCCCACCCGGTTGGCGGATCCAGCTTTACCTCTTCTCCCTTATCATTGATCAAAACATCCGTCATCGGGTTAAACCCAAGCTTTCCTGATATTGCGATAGCAGCCACCATCTCAGGAGAAGTTACAAAGGCATGCGTATTCGGATTTCCATCCGCACGTTTGGCGAAGTTTCGGTTGAAGGAGTGTACGATCGTGTTTTTCTCACCTTTATCCGCTCCCGCTCTTGACCATTGTCCGATACATGGTCCGCAGGCATTCGTAAACACTTTCGTGCCGAGCTTCTCAAATTTCTCTATAAAGCCATCCCGCTCAATCGTAAATCTTACCTGCTCTGAGCCGGGATTTATTCCAAACTCAGCAGCCGGCTTCAACCCCTTACTCAAGGCTTGCTCTGCAATAGAGGCCGCCCTGGAGATATCTTCATAAGAGGAGTTGGTACAGGAACCGATCAGCCCCCACTCCACTTTTTCAGGCCAGCCATTTTCTTTGGCCTTCTTGCTCATTTCTGAAATGGGTGTAGCCAGGTCCGGGGTGAAAGGACCATTTACATGAGGCTCCAGTTCAGAAAGATTGATCTCGATCACCTGGTCAAAGTACTTTTCAGGATCAGCATATACTTCCGGATCACCTGTCAGATGCTCTTTAACACCATTGGCAAGGTCAGCCACCTCATCCCGGCAGGTAGCTCTCAGGTACCGCTCCATAGACTCATCATAGCCGAAAGTAGAAGTAGTTGCCCCAATTTCAGCTCCCATATTACAGATAGTTCCTTTACCCGTACATGACATACTCTTTGCACCCTCACCAAAGTACTCCACTATAGCTCCTGTTCCGCCTTTTACAGTCAGGATTCCTGCCACCTTTAAAATTACATCTTTAGGAGCCGTCCAACCATTTAGTTTACCAGTTAGCTTCACACCGATAAGTTTGGGAAATTTGAGCTCCCAGGGCATACCTGCCATCACGTCTACGGCATCCGCACCCCCTACTCCAACAGCTACCATACCCAGACCGCCTGCATTTACAGTGTGAGAATCCGTACCGATCATCATTCCTCCGGGGAAGGCATAGTTCTCTAAAACTACCTGGTGAATGATTCCCGCACCGGGTTTCCAAAACCCTATTCCGTACTTATTGGAAACAGATTCTAAAAAATTAAACACCTCATTGCTGGTATTCAATGCATTTTGCAAATCCGCTGCAGCTCCGACTTTTGCCTGGATCAGGTGATCACAGTGCACAGTAGTAGGTACAGCTACCTTTTCCTTTCCTGCCTGCATAAACTGCAGCAAAGCCATCTGAGCTGTAGCATCCTGGCAGGCAATCCTGTCCGGAGAAAAGTCCACATAGGATTCGCCCCGCTTATAAGACTCTGTAGGCTCTCCCTCATACAAGTGGCTGTAGAGGATCTTTTCAGCCAGGCTCAAAGGTTTCCCGGTGATCTCTTTTGCTCTATTTACACGTTGGCCTATCTTCTTGTAGACCTCTCTGATCATTTCAATATCAAATGCCATGGATTTTGATTTTACTCCTGTTCAAAAAATTCAGTCGCCAAAGTTATTTAAATCTGAAAAATGATAATTAATTATTTAATTCAAATGTTAGGCTTTTAAAGAAGATAATTTGGAATAGGCGGAACAGATTGGCTTGCAGCTTGTTATTATTCTAAAATTTGACCCGGCATTTGACTATCAACTTGCTTATTCTTTGGGGTATTGAGAACTTTTTAAAATAAAACATCAATGGCACAGGACTTTTATGGTATAGAAAGGGAACTAACCACTCCACTGGGAAAACATAAATATTTTTCTCTGAGGGAACTTGCTAAGAAAAAGCCTGAAGTAAAAAAGCTTCCTTATGCTATCAGGATCCTCCTTGAGAATGCCCTTCGGAATTATGATGATTTTGCAGTTACAGAAGACCACCTGAATACTTTGATCAATTGGCATCAGACAGCAGGTGAAAAGGATATTCCTTACACTCCGGCCCGTGTGTTGATGCAGGATTTTACCGGTGTGCCGGCAGTGGTGGACATTGCGTCTATCCGCTCAGAGGTAGCTCGCAAAGGGAAAGACACCAACAAAACCAACCCGATCGTACCAGCAGACATGGTTATAGATCATTCGGTGGTTGTTGATTTTTTTGGCACTCAAAATTCTTACCGGAAAAATGTAGACCTGGAATATGAGAGAAATGCTGAACGATACAAGCTCCTGAAGTGGGCCCAGAAAGGCTTCAGTAATTTCAGTGTAGTGCCTCCCGGTATGGGGATCTGCCACCAGGTAAACCTCGAATACCTCGCTAAAGGGGTCATCGAGAGGGATGGCTACCTTTTTCCGGATACTCTGGTAGGTACGGACTCACACACACCAATGGTCAATGGGATTGGCGTGCTTGGATGGGGTGTAGGAGGAATTGAAGCTGAAGCAGCTATGCTGGGTCAACCCATCTATATGATCCTGCCACAGGTGATCGGGCTAAAGCTCACCGGAAAAATGAGAGAGGGAGCCACCTCCACCGACCTGGTACTTACCGTCACCCGGTTATTAAGGGACTATGGTGTAGTGAGTAAGATCGTGGAGATATTTGGGCCCGGCCTTGAGTACCTCACTGTGCCCGACAGAGGGACCATCTCCAACATGTCTCCGGAGTTTGGCTGTACGGACACTCACTGGCCTATCGATGATCAGACCCTGGCCTATATGCTGAAAACCAATCGCTCCAAAGAGCACGTGGATATGGTAGAGGCTTATGCCAAAGAAAACATGATCTGGAGAAATCCGGATGATAAAATCGAATATACCGATGTAATTGAGTTGGATCTCGGAACCGTAGAACCAACCATTTCAGGACCAAAAAGACCTCAGGATAAAATACTACTCAGTGAAGCCAAAGAAAAGATCATTGGTTTACTGAAAGCAACCCACAGCCGGGAGTACATCCCGGTACAGGAGCGTGTCGGAAACTGGGCTTATGAAGGTGGTAAGGCTGCTGAACCCGTAAAAGTGGAAACCGGGATCAGAAGCATCCCCATGACGCGGGGCGACCTCAGCTACAACCTGTCCGATGGAGCAGTGGTTATAGCAGCGATCACCTCCTGTACCAATACTTCCAACCCCAGCGTAATGATCGGCTCTGGACTCGTGGCCAAAAAAGCCATTGAAAAAGGACTTAACGTGAAGCCCTGGGTAAAAACCTCACTGGCCCCGGGATCGCGGGTGGTGACTGATTATCTGGAAAAATCCCACTTACTACCCTACCTGGAAGCATTGAAGTTCCATACAGTAGGTTACGGATGTACTACCTGTATTGGCAACTCCGGGGACATGATGCCAGAGGTACAGAAAGCAGTGATCGAAAATGACCTGGTGGTCTGCTCCGCCCTTTCAGGAAACAGAAACTTCGAAGCAAGGATACACCCCAACATCAAAATGAACTTCCTGGCCTCACCAATGCTGGTTGTGGCCTATGCTATAGCAGGCCGCATGGACTTTGATATGAATAATGAGCCTTTGGGCATAGACTCCAATGGTGAAGCTGTATACCTCCGTGATATCTGGCCGACTCAGGCAGAGATCAATGAGATCATGGATGTAGTGGTGACTCCAGAAGATTATAAGCGCACTTACGAGACCATTTTTGATGGGGATGAAGCCTGGCAGAAACTCGAGGCTCCAAAAGGCAAGATCTATGAGTGGGATGAAAAATCAACCTACATCCAGGAGGCACCTTTTTTCAAAAACATCTCAGAAGAAGCGCCTGAACCTGATGACATCAGGGGGGCTAAAGTATTGCTTCAACTCGGAGACATGGTGACTACTGACCACATCTCTCCTGCTGGTAAGTTCCTTCCGGAACACCCGGCAGGAAAATACCTCGTAGAGCATGGCGTAGAGCAAAAAGACTTTAACTCGTACGGTTCCAGAAGGGGAAACCACGAGGTAATGATGCGTGGTACGTTTGCAAATGTCCGAATCAAAAACAAATTAGCTTCTAAGGAAGGTGGCTGGACCACTTATCATCCTACGGGCGAAGAAATGACCGTATTTGATGCAGCTATGAAATATCAGAAAGAAGGCACCCCCCTGGTCGTTATAGGAGGCAAAGAATACGGATCGGGGTCTTCCCGTGACTGGGCTGCAAAAGGCACCACCCTGCTGGGTGTAAAAGCCGTCATTACGGAGAGCTATGAACGTATCCACAGATCTAATCTGGTGGGTATGGGTGTGCTTCCAATGCAGTTTAAAGATGGTGAAAATCAAGACACACTGGAGTTGGAGGGGAACGAGACCTATGACATTAGTGGAATTTCCAGTGACCTGACACCCGGAAAAGAAGTGGACGTCACAGCTACTAAACCCGATGGATCAAAAACTGAATTCAAAGCCATTTTAAGACTTGATTCAGGGGTAGATGTAGAATATTATAAGCATGGAGGTATCCTTAACTATGTACTGAGGAACTTCCTGAAGGATTAAGATTACAAGTTGGACCGTTGACGTGGTGACCTGTCAGGCCTGAGACACCCTGCCTGAGACACCCTGCTTGATATTAAAATCCCTTACTTTTAATGACAAATACATTTACCCGACGTTGTGGAATAGTGGAAAGGCGGCCTTTGATGATCGGTTTTTGTATTTCTATATGGCACCTATTACATTATTCTATTGTTTTTCATTAAATCAAGTTTCCAGTGATCCGAAGAAAAAATCATAAAAAGGACAGAACGAAATCAGGCAATCCACGCTTCAATATTTTCGATACGGAAGGAAAATTTGTTTCGACCGGCCTTATAAAAAGTGATAACCATATGAGCATCTTTGACACGGATGGAAACTTCATTTCCTACGGGCGCTTTATCAACAAGGAGCGGTTCAATTTATTTGACACTGAGGATCAGTTCATCGCGTATGGCCGTATGATCACCCCCAAGACATTCAACATCTTTGATAAAGATGACAGGTATGTATCTACAGGGTCCTTTCAGTGATCTTTGATACTTTTTTGTGAACCTGCTTTACTTTACTTTGATTTCTTTGTGACCGTTTCGTGATAGGTAGTTCCCAGTTTTGTGAAAAACAAAATCAAGAATAACTATGCTATTACGAAAATTAAGCGCTTTACTAGTGGTTTCCATGCTTGTATTTGCATGTGACGATGATACCAAAGAAGTAGAAATAGACACCAGCATGCCGCAGGGTGAATTTACTGCTACAGCTTCCGGTATGTTTGTAGCTACGGAAAATGCACCAAACTCCGCAGGAACCGTAGAGATTGGAACCGATGCGGAAGGAAACCATTTCATGCGATTTGGGGATGACTTTAACACAGCCCTGGCTACAGGAACTGTTACGGTCTGGTTTTCTACATCCGAAGAGTTTGTTCCTGACCCTATGAATGGAAATCCGGATCTGCTGATCGTAGGTCCTGTCACAGACGCAGGGGAGAATTATTTCAAACTGGACGGAGCATTAGGAAGTAAGTTCACTCATGTGATCCTTTGGTGCGGATCTGTTGGGGTGAAATTTGGTCATGCTGAGCTAAACTGATCATGACCAACAATATAAAAGAAATAACATGCTGGCTGTTTGCCGGCATGTTGTTTTTTCAGCCAGTCAGCTACGTTTTCGGGCAAAGTGGCTGGACACAAAAGCAAGGGAATTATTTTGCGAAACTGTACGGAATTTACGGGAGCTCTGACCAGTACTATAATCTTGGAGGATCAAAACTTACAACTGCACAGTTTACCCAGATCGTCAGTGGATTTTATCTGGAATACGGACTAACAGACCAGCTCACACTGATAACAAACGGACCTAAAATAAAACATCATTTTTTTGAAACAACAGAAAAGGTGACCGCTGTGGGAGACCTGCCTTTAGGGGTGAAGTACGGGATACTCCAGGGTAATTTCCCCCTGGCAGCCTCACTTACAGTAGACATTCCATTAGCTAAGGAAGACAACCTTGCTCAGAATAAAGAACGAGCCTTTGAACAGCTCAATCTGCCAGCAGGCGACGGAGAATGGAACTATAAAATAGGCCTGGCCGGATCCCACTCCTTCTATCCGGTGCCTTTGTTTGCTTCCCTGCACTCCACTTATAACCTCCGAACAAAATATAAAGACACTCAATTCAGCGATCAGCTCATGGGGGGAGTTGAGGTAGGTTCGGTGCTGAATAATAAATTTATTTTCATTACGGGCATGTCTTTTCAAAAGTCTCTTGGCGAAAGTGAGGTAGTGGATTTCGTTCGTGGTGAGGGGACAGAGTTTACTTCGATCAAAGCGAGTGCCGGGATCTACCTGACAAAAAAGGTTTTGATCGATCTCTCCTACTTCAATTATCTGGACCTGATCATCCCCAGAAAAAACCTATACAGCGCTCACGTATTTTCACTCGGCTTGGTCTATGAGCTAAAAGAGTGACCTTCCCGGCCATAATGAATTTACATAAGCGGTAAGGCATTATTTATACTGATCCATTAATTTCATCCGTTAATCATGAATAACCGAATAACTTAACACATGAAAAACTATGTATGGATTCTCGGCATTACCTTCCTGCTGAGCTGCGCTACTGCGCCTGAAAAATATGAAACCAAAACCGCCACTGAAGAAGGGTACACATACGAATATGTGGTGGGCGATCCCTTAAAAACCAGGATCTACACACTGGACAATGGACTGAAAGTATACTTGAGTGACTATGAAAATGCTCCCAGAGTACACGTATTTACACCTGTAAAAGCCGGGGGTAAAAATGATCCTTCTGATAATACCGGCCTTGCACATTACCTTGAACACATGATGTTTAAGGGAAATAACCAGTTTGGTTCACTGGACTTTGAAAAAGAGAAAGTATACCTGGATAGCATCGAAAACATGTTTAACCAGTATGCCAAAATAGAAGATCCTGAAGAACGCAAGGCATTTTATAAGCAGATAGACGCAGTATCCAATGAAGCCGCCACGCTGGCTATCCCTAATGAATATGATAAAATGATTGCCACTCTGGGCGGGAAAGGCCTGAATGCCTATACTACCGAGGACCGAACGGTCTACACTGTAGACATTCCCTCCAATGAGCTACCAAGATTTCTGGAGCTGGAAGGAGCACGCTTTAGAAAAATCGTTAACCGCCTTTTCCATACCGAGCTGGAAGCCGTATATGAGGAGAAAAACCGTTCACTGGATAATGACCTTTGGAAGTCCTATGAGACGTTATATGCTTCTATTTTCCAAAAACATCCTTACGGAACCCAAACAGTGATCGGCACCATCGACCATCTGAAAAACCCTTCGATTACTGAGATCAAAAAGTATTTCGATACTTACTACAGACCTAACAATGTTGCCATTTGTATGAGCGGTGATATTGATTATAACGAGACCATCAAACTGATAGACCAGTACTACGGTGACTGGCAGCCAAACCCTGATCTGCCAAAGTGGAATAAAATAGAAGAAGAACCTATCACAGAACCTATCGTGAAAGAGGTATTTGGCCCCGATGCAGAAAGCCTCCGCATGGGTTTCCGTTTCAATGGGAATGGATCTGAAGATTACTACATGGTCAAGATGATCGATATGCTTCTTAATAATTCTGAAGCAGGCCTTATCGATCTCAACCTAAAGCAGCAACAAAAAGTGCTAAATGCCGGCTGCTATCCGGATGTAATGAATGACTATACCATTCATACGCTTTATGGAAACGCCAAGCAAAATCAATCGCTGGAAGAAGTAAAAGAGCTTCTTTTAGAGCAAATAGAGCTTATCAAGCAGGGTCAGTTTGAAGATTGGTTGATTGATGCTGTGATCACTGACTTCAAAAAGAGCGAAATGAAATCCATGGAAAGTAACTGGTCCCGTGCTAATGATATGGTGATGGCTTTTACCAATGACATGGACTGGGCCGATTACCTCCAGGAAATTGATCGGCTGGAGAAAATCACCAAAGAAGAACTTGTCGCCTTTGCCAATGAAAACTACAAAGACAACTATGTAGTGGTCTATAAGCGCAATGGAGAAGACCCAAACAAGCAACAGGTAGAAAAACCATATATCACCAAAGTTCCTGTAAACAGGGAAAATAAATCAGAATTTCATCAACAGCTGGTTTCAAAAGAGGTCCGAAAACTTAAACCTGTTTTTGTAGACTACCAAAAAGATATCACGCGAGAAGAGGTAAGTGGTGTGCCAATACTGGCTAAAGTAAATGATGAAAACGAGCTGTTTGAATTGACATACCTGCTGGACGTAGGGTCCAATGCCGACCCAAAACTAAAAACCGCAGTAGAGTACCTGGAGTATCTTGGTACAGACCAGTATACGGCTGAGGAACTCAAAAAGGAGTTTTACAAGCTGGGATGCTCATTTAATGTTTTCGCTTCAGATGACCGTACCTATGTGACCTTATCGGGACTGGATGAGAATATGGAAGCATCCACCACATTGTTTGAAAGTCTCCTGCAAAGCCCTAAACCTGACCAGGATGCCCTGGACAAACTGGTAGACCGGATGCTTAAAGCAAGAGCAGATGCCAAAAAAAGGAAGGGCACCATATTATGGAGCGGCCTGTTTAACTATGGAAAGTACGGGTCGGAAAATCCATTTACAAATGTCCTGGCCAACTATGAGCTCACACAGCTCAAAGCAGAAGAGCTGACGGAGATCATTAAACAGATCCCAAATATGCCTCATAGAATCCTGTATTATGGGCCCAGGGATAAACAAAACCTGATTACATTCCTGGGAGATTACCACAATGTGCCTGAACAATTTGTAGATCTTCCTGCTTCCAGAAAGTTTGAAGAGCTGGATACGGAAACACCAAAAGTTTTTTGGGCGGATTATGATATGGTTCAGAGTGAAATTGTATTCCTGCATAAAAGTGTGGACTATGACCCTGACCTGGCACCGGAGATCAGGCTTTTCAATGAATACTTTGGTGGGGGTATGAACAGCATCGTTTTCCAGGAAATCAGGGAAGCACAAGGCCTGGCCTACTCTGTGTTCTCGAGCTATTCCGAACCATCAGATAAAGAGGACGCCAATTACCTCTTTGCATACGTGGGTACACAATCTGACAAACAGCCTGAAGCAATGGAAGCCATGATGAACCTGCTGAATAACTTACCGGAATCAGAAGAAGCTTTCAACATTGCCAAAGAAGGGATTCTTAATAAAATAGAAAGTGAGCGGGTGACCGGGTCAGGAGTTTTATGGAGTTACATCAATGCTGAAGACAAAGGGATAAGCTATGATATAAGACAAGACATCTATGAAGATGTAAAGAAAATGGATTTTGAAAACCTCAGCGCTTTTCACGAAAAATACGTCAAAGACAAAAATTTTGTGACCGTACTGGTAGGGAGCAGAGACAAAATTGACTTTGAAAACCTCAAAAAATACGGAGAAATCAAGGAAATAGGCCTTGACGAGCTCTTTGGGTATGAAGATTCGGAATCTGTGGTGATTCAGTAGCGAATCTCACGTTTAATAAAAAAGAGGCCGTCTCAAAAGCATTTTGAACGGCCTCTAGTTTTTTGTAGAAGAGAATTTTCTCAGGTAGGTACCCGAATACGTTTACCCTTTTGAGACACCCTCTGCTTAATATCGTATGAAATCAATTGAATTCTTTAACAGGAGCATTTTCAGTACCCAGCAGACTGTCGAAAATACCCTTCAACTCATCAAAATCCCATGGCTTGCCGATGAAGTCATGAATACCAAAACTACTCGTCGCTTCCTTCAACTCATCCAGCTTGATAAAGCCACTGAGGATCATTCGGATAATGCCTGGATTCATCGCATGAACACGTTTCAGGAGTTCTGTTCCTGTAATCCCGGGCATTCGATGGTCTGTGATCAGCAAGTCTATTTTGGTCTCTTTCAGAATCTCAAGAGCCTCTTCTCCATCCAGCGCTGTAAAGACATTGTAATGCCTCCTGAATGTAGATTTGAATCCCCTTAGGTTAGGTTTTTCATCATCCACATAGAGTATGGAATAGTCTTTTGCTGCTCTTCTGGATTGTCTTTCTATCTCAGCCATATTTCTCCTGGTTAGGTTGTGCTTAACTTGTATAAACTTGTTAAGTTAAAAGTAATCAGCAGATATTTCCAAGCAAAGCAGAATTCGATGTATGGGAAAATATCAAGAGTGAACAAGTTTTAAAACTGTACTAACTTTTGAATTTTTCTAATAATCGATAAAAGAATTGAACTAACTTTCGGTATGGATAAAATTTTCCTGAATGAAGCTTTGGGTGAAGTCTCAATAGCAACTGACATTGCTAAAAACCAAAAATATGTTTTACTGCTGGCCCATGGTGCCGGAGCTGGTTTTGACCATAAGTTTATGAGTACATTGGCCGGAAGCATGGCACAGCATCATGGCACAGTGGTCAGGTACAACTTTCCCTATATTGAAGCAGGTAAAAAATTCCCCGGATCCCCTAAGGCTAATATCCAGGCGACAGGCCTTGTTGTAAAACATTTTGAAAAGCAGTTTCCTGATATTCCCATGTTCCTTTCCGGTAAATCCTACGGCGGAAGGATGAGCTCACACTGGGTTCACCAGAACCCTGACAATCCGGTCAGAGGACTGATTTACTTTGGATTTCCGCTGCACGCTCCCGGAAAAGCAGGTAAAGACCGAGCTGAGCATCTTCCGGAAATTCACATTCCACAGCTATTTATTCAGGGTACCAGGGACGCTTTAGCCAATTACAGCCTTATACAAGAAGTCGTTGAGGCCTGTCCGAAAGCAGATTTAAGTACGATTTCAGAAGCCGATCACAGCTTCAAAGTCCCTAAGAAAATCAGTAACAAAGCCCATTCTGAAATTATAACGGATCTGGGTAAAATAACAGACGATTGGATTTTAAAACACCTCCTATGAAGAATAATCAAGGGACATCTCTAACCATAAATGAGTTTTTAGAGGTCCCCTCAAACTATCTCACCTCTTAACTGTTTACATTAAAAACCAAAAAATCAACCATGGAAAAAATCAATCTAAGACTAACCGCATTTTTACTGGCCATTGTATTTTTAGCCGGATGTGGCCCCACTAAAAAAGGCGACGGAGAGTCTGCTAAGGAAGAAATAGATGAGGCCGGAAGTAGCCTGGGCGAAACCAAATATGCCGTATACAAGGCACCTCCGTCTTATGACTATCCCAAATCTTCCTTGAAAATGGTAGCACCTCAGCCTGCGCTAGCCGATACTGGTAATGTTACCTTTAAATTTGAAGTAGCTGATTATGAGCTTGGGGTACAAACACCGGATGCAGAAGGCCGGGGCATAGCAAATTCAGCAAAAGGACAACACATTCACTTTATAGTGAATAATGGGCCTTATTCTGCTCACTATGAGCCGGAATTCACCAAAAACATGAAAGAAGGCCATTACGTAATTCTTGCTTTCCTCTCCAGATCTTATCATGAGGCAGTCAAAAATGATAACTCATACGTATTGCAAAAAATGACCGTGGGAACTCCTGAAGGACAAAACGACTTTGACCCAAATGGTCAACACCTGTTTTTCAGCAGACCAAAAGGAACCTACAGCGGAAGTGACACAGAGAAACTTATGATAGACTTCTTCCTGATGAATGTATCGCTTTCGGAGGATGGAAACAAAGTAAGAGCCATTGTAAATGGAAAAGAACACTTGATCACGGAGTGGGCTCCGCATTATGTGGAAGGACTTGAAAAGGGGGAAGTCACCATAAAACTGGAACTCATCGATAAAGATGGAAATGTGATCCCCGGACCATATAACTCCGTAGAGCGGACGGTGACTTTAGAATAGTATTTTTCTAAGATTTTATTTAAACTAATCATTAATCCCAGCCATTAGCTGGGATTTTTTCATGCAGTTACCTTTTCTCGATTTACGGTATTTATAGTACTATGAAGACCGCCGAGAAATTTGAACTGAGTGAAGTTTTCAAGGAAAACGGATACTTAATTGTGAATGAAGCTACCTCCAGCGTCATTAAGAAAAAAAGTTATAGTGGTATTGTTGGTTTTTTCTTATCAGTGATCGTAGGGGTGACCCTACTCACCATAGGGTTGAGAATTGGGCTTCATTACGCTACGGTGTTATCAGGATTATTCTTCATCGGATTTCCTATCCTGTATGACCGCTGGAGATACCCCAACAAGATCATAATCGATTGGGAAAATAATGAGCTAAAACTCATCTGCGGATTTACTTACACGCAGACGTACAGACTTTCCGATATTTCCGGGCTCAATGTGGATGAGTCCATACTAACCTCTGACACCAGCCCATTTAAAGACGGCTACCAGGATTTCATTTACAGCTTCGGGTTGAAAATAGCCGACACAAAAGTGAAGCTGGTGAAATTTCTTTTCAGGAAACAAAGTGAATCCACAGTCTCTGAAATATTTAATTACCTGAGCGGTCAGTTTAAACTGGCTAAGGCCTCATAGAAATAGATGCTGGCGGTCTACTCCCTGGAATTAGTTCAGGCTAATCCACCCATTCAGCTACAAATAGATTCGTATCCCGGGTCCACTGGTACGAAAGTTACTTCCGCGCCCCAGAACCCTGGCCTGGCACCATAAAATCACGGTAACAGATGCTGATCGAGAACATATATCATACTGCTTTGGGGATTTGTTACTTTAGTGCTATTCACAGCTGCCGGATAGCTGATCGTTGTGATCCATTGGTCTTCAAGGCGAAAATTCCTAACTTTACGTTATGGCACCAAAGGAGAAGCTCAGAAATATTATCCTCAACAAGGTCAAGAAACTTTCAGGTGACAAACTTCGGAACCTTGACTCGTATCTTAACGATTTAGAATCTCATGCCATAACTGAGAAATCTACCTTGTCATTTAGCGGAATTTTTGAGGATTTGGAGTTGGACGATCTAACCACTGAACTCCACAAATCCAGGGAAGATAACAAAGAACGAATTCCTCAATTTTGAACCCTTCACTTATTGATACAGACATCCTTTCATACTTCCTGAAAGGCAATAGGTACAAACACTAAAATGAATATGCGAACTGAGCATTTTGATAACCGGAGATGATTAAAATTTGTCTCTCAAGGATTGCCAAAAGCTAAGAGCTAAAAGCCAACTTTTAAACACATGAAATGAGCATGATGCTCAACCCAAATATTGAGAACACCAACCAGGTATGATCAAAGCTGGGCAGCAAACCGCTTATTTTGGAAACTTTAAACACATGAAATACAGTCCTGTTCTACTGCTTTCCATTCTTTGCTGTTGCTCATCAGTCAAAAATGACTCGGAACGGATAATCAAAAAGCACATTAAGAAAGTTGGCAACACGGATCAGGTCCAAAGCATCATTGCACAGGCAAGCTGTATGGGTCCGGAAGGTGCTTACAAAACCATAACCGAGTCCTCTTTCACCAGTGATTACCTGCTTTTCAAACAAACTTACACCTATAAAGACCACCCATTCTACGCAGCTATTTACACTAAAAAAGAAGGGTACGGACTGGACAGCATGCTGGTTTCTCAGGGCCCCTTATCGCACCCCATTATTGCGGTACTAAAAGCGCACGAATTTCACGAACTGATGCTGCAGGTGAAAGACAGATACTATGATATGAAACAGGGAATAGACACGACCTTTTTCGAAGTACCATGTCACACCATCAAAGCCGTGGATCACCTGGGTTATCCGGTAAGACTCTATTTCAACAAGCACAAGTACCGTATGGAAGGCTTCTCACAAGCCAACCCTTATGAGAAGGGGGAGATCATTCAGGTACACTTTGAGGAGTGGTCAAAAAATGACCTGGGTCTTCTCCTTTTTGAAAAAATCACCATACTCCAGGGGGCTAAAGAATACTCATTCGATTATTCTGGTATCGAAATAAATGCGCCTTCTTTCGAAAAACTAACCCTGAAGTCTGAATAACCCTGCCAGCTGCTATAAGTGAAAATTTTCCTGATAATTTTCGCAACCTTGCAATACATACTACCCGTTATCATACAGTACAAATAAACATATCAGATGCAACCTTTTCCTCAGGTTTGGCATCAACCTTTTTGAAAGAGCCAATCAATTTAAATACTATGCTAAAAAATTATCTCAATGTAGCGTTTCGGAGTTTACTCAAGCATAAATTCTATAGCGTTATCAATATCCTGGGCTTATCTATAGGCCTTACCTGTTTTGTCTTTATTACCCTTTTTGTACTGGACGAGTTGAAATACGACCGGCACTATCCGGATGCAGATCAGATCTATCGAATGGATTTTTCAGGCGGTATCAATGGTAATGAGTTCATTACCGCTTTGGCGAGTGCTCCAGCAGCCAAAACCATGAAAGAGGATTTTCCGGAGGTAGTAGATGCCTTTCGGTTTAGAACTACGGGAAACTGGTTCATAAAACGTAAAAACAAGGAGACCACCTTCAAAGAAGAAAATGTAATCCATGCTGACCCTAATTTCTTCAATTTCTGGGGTATCGACTTAGTTGCAGGGGACCCTGAAACCTGCCTTGAGCGGCCCAATACCCTGGTACTGGATCAGACCACCGCCCGGAAAATCTTTGGAGATGAAAACCCGGTAGGACAGACTGTAGTACTGGACAACCAGACAGATTATGAAGTCACTGGCGTTTATGAGGACTTTCCACGTAACTCGCACTTTAGCTACAATGTAATGCTTACCATGAAAGACCGGAAAGATGCCGAATCCACAATGTGGATGAGCTTTAATTTCAACACCTACCTGAAGCTCAAAGAAGGTGCATCTCCGGATGTTTTAGAAGCAAAATTTCCTGCACTGATCGAATCCAAAATCGGTCCCGAGATCAAGCAATTTATGAATATGTCTCTCGATGAATTTGACGAAAGCGGTAATTATGCTGGTTTTTATCTCTTCCCACTTACAGACATTCATTTGCACTCGGATAAGCTTGGTGAACTGGAAGCAAACGGCGACATCAAGTACGTCTATATTTTCTCAGCGATCGGTATTTTCATCCTGATTCTGGCATGCATCAACTTCATGAATCTGGCCACAGCCCGGTCGGCCAACAGGGCTAAGGAAGTAGGTATCAGAAAGGTAATGGGTGCCTTCAGGAGTCAGCTCATCCGTCAGTTTATCTCAGAGGCAATGATCATCACCATCATAAGTACAGTAATCGCTTACATTTTGGCTATTTTGCTCCTACCAAACTTTAATGAACTATCCGGAAAAATACTCGCCACTCCTGTACTTTTCGAAACGGGGTTTCTACTGGTTATTCTTGTCATCATGGTTGTAGTAGGCCTTCTTGCCGGTAGCTACCCGGCATTTTACCTGTCTAAATTCAGGCCTGTGGAAACCCTGAAAGGCAAACTCACCCTTGGAGTAAAAAGCGGCGGACTCCGGAGCTTTTTAGTAGTTCTTCAATTTACCGTATCCATTACTATGATTGTGGGCACAGCTATCGTCTTTGATCAGCTTTCTTTTATTCAAAACAAAAAGCTTGGCTTTAACAAAGAACAGGTAATCATGGTCCATGATGCCTGGATCCTCAGAGATAATGTTCAGGCATTTAAGAATGAAGCATTGAGAGATGCCGGAATCAGCTCAGCTACAGTGGCTAGTTTTCTGCCGGTCAACACCTCCAATAACAATAATGTATACTATCCGGGGAAAAATATCAATACGAATGAAACATATATCCTCAGCAATCACTGGGTAGACCACCACTACATCGAAACTCTTGGTATGGAAATGAAAGAAGGCAGATTCTTTTCCAAGGATTTTCCTTCAGATTCCACAGCCGCTATCTTAAATGAAACTGCAGTCAGACAAATGGGACTGGCAAACCCCATTGGATCGTATGTTTCTACTCACGGGGGAGAGCAGGATTCGTTGTATGCTGAATCTTATAAGATTATTGGAGTAGTGAAAGACTTTCATTACGAATCCCTGAGACAAAATATCAACCCACTGATCTTTCATCTTGGTAAAAGTACTGGTTACATTGCTTTAACAATAAAAGCTCAGGAAGCGAAAGCTACAATAGATTACCTAAACGGACTCTGGGATCAGCTAGCTCCCGGCCAGCCTTTTGCCTATAGCTTCATGGACGAGCGGTTTGACCGATTATATGCCAGTGAACAGCAGGTTGGAAAAATATTCGGAGTGTTTGCATTTCTGGCAATATTTATTGCATGTCTGGGACTATTCGGGCTTGCTTCATTTACCGCAGAGCAGAAGAGAAAAGAGATCGGGATCAGAAAAGTACTGGGCGCTTCGGTAGCTCATATAGTAAGCAAGCTCTCCCTCAACTTTATCAAGCTGGTAGCCCTTGCCTTTGTGGTGGCCTCCCCTATTGCTTACTACGGTATGAAAATGTGGCTTGAAGACTTTGCCTACCGTACGGAAATAAAAGTCTGGATTTTCATCATGGCGGGAATTGTTTCATCCGGAATTGCCTGGATTACAATGAGTTTCCAGTCATGGAAAGCTGCACGCGCTAATCCGGTTCATTCTTTAAGAAACGAATGAGCCGCACACATATCAACAAGTTTTCCACAGCCAGGAAAAACATCAATCCCCGCGGTGATTTAGCCCGGGGATTTTTTTATTTTGTCCTTTGTTTAAGAAAGAAACCACCTCCCCTTTATGTACCTGATCTTTGATACGGAAACCACCGGTCTACCCAGAAACAAAACCGCGCCAATTACTGATTTTGATAATTGGCCCCGACTGGTACAGCTGGCGTGGCAGCTTCATGACGGAAATGGCAAGCTCATTTCTCAGGGCAACCACATTGTAAAGCCAGATGGCTTTACAATCCCGTTCAATGCTCAAAAAGTACATGGAATTTCCACCGATCGGGCACTGGAAGTAGGTGAGCCACTCAAAGAAGTATTAGACAAGTTCTCTGAAGATGTAAAGCAAGCCAAAGTCCTCGTAGGTCACAACATTGAGTTTGACAATAAGATCATTGGCGCTGAATACCTGAGATCCGAATCGGATAACCTTCTGGAGGATTTCCCAAATATTGACACTTCCGTGGAAACGGTAGACTTCTGCCAGTTGAAAGGGGGTATCGGAGGCAGGCTTAAACAGCCCAGGCTGGTCGAATTATATGAAAAGCTCTTTGGCGCTCCGTTTGACGATGCGCATGATGCTGCCTATGACGTAGATGCCACTGCAAAAGCATTCTTTGAATGCCTGAAACGCCAGATCATCAAGACTTTTGATGACACTGATCCTGCATCCATAACGTACGAAGCGCCTGACCTGGAGGCTGCCAACTTTGCGTGGATCCGAGAGAAATCGGACGGCAAGTTAAGCACTGAGGAAGTTTCCATAGATGAGATCAAAGGCCCATTTTGCCACCTGCACGTACACTCGCAGTTTTCAGTCCTTCAGGCTACTCCCAATGTAGAGTCTATAGTTGCCAAAGCAAAGGAGTACGATATGCCAGCCGTAGGGCTCACGGATCTGGGCAATATGTTTGGGGCTTTCAAATTTGTGAGGGCGGCACTGAAAGAAGGCATCAAACCGATTGTCGGTTGTGAATTTTTTGTAGCTGAAGAACGTAAAAAGCTTCAGTTTACCAAGGACAATCCGGACCGCAGATTTCAGCAGGTCCTGCTGGCGAAAAACAAAAAAGGGTATGATAACCTCATTAGGCTTTCTTCCTTTGGGTACATGGAGGGGCTCTATGGCCTCTACCCGAGAATTGACAAAGAGCTGATAGAGCAGCACCGTGAGGGAATCATCGCACTGAGTGGCGGCCTGGCAGGCGAAATCCCCCACCTTGTGCTGAATGTAGGTGAAACCCAGGCCGAAGAAGCGCTGCAATGGTGGCTGGAGGTATTTGGAGATGATTTCTATCTGGAAATAAACCGGCACGGTCTTGATGAAGAAAACCACCTCAATGAAGTCCTGATCGGGTTTGCCAGAAAGTACAATGTCAAAGTACTGGCAGCTAATGAGCTTTTTTACCTGGATGAAAAAGACGCTAAAGCCCACGACGTACTTCTTTGTATCAAAGAAAACGAAAAGCAAAGCACTCCGATCGGCCGGGGTAGAGGTTTCCGGCCAGGCCTGAAAAACTCCAGGTATTACTTCAAGACCCAGGAAGAAATGAAGGAGGCTTTTACAGACCTTCCTGAGGCTATAGAAAACATTGGAGAGCTCATTGACCAGATCGAAGAGTACAAACTGGAACGTGACGTACTCCTCCCTGCATTTAAAATACCGGATGAATTCATACATCCCGATGACGCTAAAGATGGCGGTAAACGAGGAGAAAATGCCTATCTGCGCCACCTGACTTACGAAGGGGCCAAAAAACGCTACGAAGAGATCACAGATGAGATCCGCGAACGGCTGGACTTTGAGCTGGCCACTATCGAGAATACCGGATATCCGGGCTACTTTCTGATCGTTCAGGATTTCACGACCAAAGCCAGGGAAATGGGCGTATCAGTGGGTCCCGGACGGGGATCAGCTGCCGGATCAGCTGTTGCCTACTGTATCGGGATTACCAACGTAGACCCAATAGCTTACGACCTTCTATTTGAGCGGTTTCTGAATCCGGACAGGGTGTCCCTGCCCGATATTGATATTGACTTTGACAATGAAGGACGGGAAAAGGTGATCGACTATGTGGTAAAGAAATATGGGATGAACCAGGTAGCTCAGATCATCACTTACGGTACCATGGCCCCTAAATCAGCCATCAGGGATGCCGGTCGGGTAATGGAGCTGCCTCTTCCTGAAACCGATGCTATTGCCAAGCTTGTACCAGAGAAACCGGGAGCTAAATTTTCCAAGATCTGGGGCGAAGTACCGGAGCTTGAGCAGATGCGCCGCGGCAAAGACCTGCCTTCTCTGGTCCTCAATCAGGCAGTAGTCTTAGAAGGATCTCTCAGAAATACCGGTATCCACGCGTGTGGGGTCATCATCACGCCCGATGATATGACCAAGTTTGTTCCGCTGGCCCGGTCTAAGGATTCGGACCTTCTGCTTACACAGTTTGACAACAGTGTGGTAGAGTCAGCAGGTATGCTGAAAATGGACTTTTTAGGCCTGAAGACCCTTTCCATTATCAAGACTGCTGTGGACAACGTCCGGAAACGACACGGCATAGAGATCGATATTGATACGATCCCTTTAGACGACACCAAAACTTACGAGCTCTACCAAAATGGTCAGACCAATGGTACATTCCAGTTTGAGTCTCCCGGTATGCAGAAGCACCTGCGGGCGCTTAAGCCGGACCGGCTGGAGGACCTGATTGCCATGAATGCCCTCTATCGCCCCGGACCGATGGAGTATATCCCAAATTTCATCGCCCGTAAGCATGGCAGAGAGCCGATCACATATGATCTGCCGGAGATGGAAGAATTTCTGGCGGAAACCTACGGGATCACAGTCTACCAGGAGCAGGTGATGTTACTCTCGCAAAAACTGGCCGGTTTTACTAAAGGTGAAGCAGATGTTTTGCGTAAAGCCATGGGTAAGAAGATCTTTAAGCTGCTGGAAGAACTTAAACCCAAGTTTATCAACCAGGCCAAAGAAAAAGGCCACCCGGAAGACAAACTGGAGAAGATCTGGAAGGACTGGGAAGCTTTTGCTGCTTATGCATTTAACAAATCTCACAGTACCTGCTACTCAGTGGTGGCTTACCAGACCGGATACCTAAAAGCAAACTATCCGGCTGAGTACATGGCTTCTGTCCTTACGCACAACCAAAGCAACATAGAAAAAGTCAGCTTTTTCATGGAAGAGTGCAGGAACCAGGGCATCAAGGTGCTGGGGCCTCACATCAACGAATCCAACCTGGATTTTGCGGTGAACAGAGAGGGTGAGATCCGTTTTGGTATGGGGGCTATTAAAGGTACGGGAGAGTCAGCCGTATTAGCCATCATTGAGGAAAGAGACGAGAACGGCCCGTTTAAAGATATTTTCGATTTTGCTTCACGAGTAAACCTGAGATCGGTCAACAAAAAATCATTTGAAAGTCTTGCAAAGGCCGGTGGATTTGATTGTTTTGATGCCTACCACAGGCGTCAGTATGTGGAGCAGGATGAAGAAGGAAGCTCGCTCATCGAAAAGGCCATTCGTTACGCGAATAAACTTCAGCAGGAGGAAGAAAGTAACCAGGCATCCTTGTTTGGTGGCGGCTCTGACAGCTCAGTTACGATAAAACCAAAAGTGGGTAAAATAGAACCTTATGGTGAGATAGAAAAGCTCAACATCGAGCGAGAGATGGTCGGGCTATACATTTCCGGCCATCCGCTGGATCAGTACAAATTTGAAATGAACTACCTGATGAATGCCAAAATAGGTGACCTGAAAGACCTGGAAAAGCATCAGGGCAGAGAGCTTAGATTCGGTGGTATCGTCAGCAGTGTACAGCATCGTATCTCCAAAAAAGGAAATCCTTTCGGGCAGTTTACACTGGAGGACTTTAATGACAACCATACCTTTTACCTGTTTTCACAGGATTACATCAAGTTCAAACCCCTCCTGGAAACAGGGTGGTTCTTATATGTAACCGGCATTGTACAAAACCGGTGGAACAGTCCGGAGCTGGAGCTAAAAGTGACTAACATAGAGCCACTGGGAGAGATCCGTGAGCGAATGACGAAAGGTCTGGAGCTACAGGTGAAACTAAATGATGTGAATGAGATCTTTATCAATGAGTTGGAACGGTACGGCCAGGAATACCCTGGCAATTGTGTGCTAAAACTCAATGTACTAGGTGCATACGAGGATCGCATGATCAATCTGGAGATGCTGAGCCGAAGGATCTCGGTGGATTTAAATGATGAACTTATCAAGGAACTAGAATTGTTGGAAGAAGTGCGCTATAAGGTTTTAACAGCCTCTTAGTCGTTTTGTCCTGAGGCTAACAATTCCAAAGATTACGAATACAAGGATCAACAATTCAAGTTACCTTTGCGTTATCCTAGTGTATTTCAGAATTAACAGACAGATAAATTTTCAAAAAGATGGCTAAACCATTAGAATTAACAGATCAGAATTTCGAAGAGATCATAAATACAGATAAGCCAGTATTGGTTGATTTTTGGGCGGAGTGGTGTGGTCCATGTAAGATGATTGGGCCGGTAGTAGAAGAATTGGCTGCTGACTATGACGGTAAAGTTGTAATAGGAAAAGTGGATGTAGATGCAAACCCTGAAGTATCAGCAAAATTCGGTATTCGGTCTATTCCTACACTACTGGTGTTTAAAAATGGAGAAATCGTAGACAAGCAAATTGGGGCAGTACCAAAAACAGCCCTGAGTGAAAAACTGGATCGACAGCTGGCTTAATCCACATTACATAAAATATTGAAATTAACCCTGGTGGTATCCATCAGGGTTTTTTATTTCCCAGGACTTTGAAATCATTTCTGATCACCTTTTCCGAGAGCGGGATCTTTACATGGATATGCGTGCCACCATTTGGCTTACTACTTAACCGCAAAATCCCATCAAACTTACTTACCCTCGTTCGCATGGTAGATAAGCCAATGCTCCTTAAGCTTTTAGAGATGACATTGGCATCAAAACCGGCTCCATCATCTTCGATATTCAGATACAGGCTGTTATTTTTCTCAAAGAGATCTACCGAAGCATTGCCGGCTTTAGCATGAGTTTTGATATTATTTGAAGCTTCCTGAACAATCCTGTAAATATTGACTTTAACATCTTCCTTATACTCGTTCTCCATACTGGCATTAAAAACAAACTTTGTATCAGTCAGCATATTGAGATTTTCAATCAGGTAATTCAGGCTCTCCGTAAGATCAAAGTCCTGATTAGCCTGTGGAGTGATCAAATGAGACAACCGGCGGCTTTCTTCCACCCCTTTTCCCATGAGGTCAGTAACACGGTCCAAAATTTTCAGGTCCATATCGCCAGCCTTCACTGATTTTAACATCCCATGAGCCAGGCCAAAGTACTGTTTCAACCCATCGTGGATCTCCCTCGCAATTCTCCGCCGCTCCTCTTCCACCCCGGTGATTAACTTATCCATCAGTACATCCTCAGTAGCTCTCAGGGCCGTAATATCCAAAGAGATCACAAAGATGGCCTCCTTCCTTTCATGGATAATATTCTGACAGAAGAGTTGCTGATTGATAATTCTCCCACCCCGGATCCGACTACTTATATTTACTTCCAAATACCCGTTTTCCTCAATCTTATCACGTATTTGAAAAAGATCCTCCTCGTCCATGCCCACTATAAAGTCAGCAGCTGTAGACCTGAGGTACTCCTCTTCATTCCGTTCAAACTTCAAAAGTGCCGCCTGATTTACCCTTAAATACGTCAGTCGTTTTTTATCCAGAATAAAAGCAGGAAGCGGACACTTATCAAAGATCATTTGATGATGAGAAATAGCCATTTTCAGATCCAAATTGATAGATCCAATACGCACCAGCAATCGCTTGATCAAAATAAAAATGAGGGTGCCGGAAAGCAAAACAAAAGAAATGCCTTTGTAGGTCTGAATATGAGTAAGCTCCTTTGAAGAGGGGAAAAGATCATACACCAGCTTGTCCGAGAAGAGAATGTATAACGAACAAATGATGATATAGATTAAGGCAATCTTAACGGCTTCTTTCATTCAACGACACTTAAGTAAATTCAACCCAGCTCCTTTCCCGTCTTCTTATCCATCAACCGAACCAGGAACCCTGCATCGGGAACTCTTTCCAACATTACTTTGATCAGAAATGTCATGGGAACAGAAAGAAGCATACCTGCAACATTCCACATGTATCCCCAGAATACCAGACTAAAAAGTACGGTGACAGTATTAATTGATAAAGAGTTTCCTGCCATTTTAGGTTCTACAATAGTTCCCATTACAATCTGAAGCAGTTGCATCAATGCATAAAAAATGATAAACTCCGATACGCTCGATGCGGTTAGTCCTCCTATGACTAAAGGTGGAACCAATGACATCAAAGAACCCACATACGGGATATAATTTAATACAAAAGCAAGAATTCCCCATAAAAGTGCATACTGAATTCCGAATATCCAGCAAATAATACCTATCCCCAGGCCCGTTATCAGGCTAACAATGGTTTTTACCTTTATGTAAATGCTAATGGATTCCTTTACCCTCCGAAATGTTTCCGATGCTTTAGAACGTTCTTCAGTCCCGTTGTTACCAGTGATGTAATCAATGACCTTCCCATACTGAGCGATGGCTCCAAGCAGCCCTGCAAAATACAGGATGGTCATTAAAAGCTCTGTGGCAAAACCACTGACAGTGTTTACAAAGGTTCCGGAAATGGACAGTACTTTATCCGTAGGGATGAGCCGGGATATATATTCTTTTAGCTCCTCTTCACCCAGTTTAGTGCCCGTCAAAGCTGTCAGGTAATCGATCAGTGGTTTAAGCTCTTGGGTAACTTCGGCCAGGATCTGCTCACGATTGGAAATGAAACTACTTACTGCATTATAAAAAGCAAACCCTATTGAAAAGAAGACTATTACAGACAAAAGAGTGGTCAATACCACACTGACATTTAATGAGAACTTTCGCCTGAACAAAGTCACCAGCGGCTGGAGCAGAACGGCAAAGAACAACGCAAAAGCCATGGGGACCAGCAAATTGCTGAGAATTTTCAGTAGGTACAGGATGAGGATCCCCAGGAAAACTACCAGTATGTTTTTTATGACCCGAAGGGAACGGGCTACGTCTTCATTAGTGTCAATCATTCAGCTACTTTTCAGTTCCATGACACCTTAGTTCATAAAAAACTCAGGATGTTCCTCCTCAAAAGGTGTCAGAGATTGCAAATACCTCGCAAAGATAAGAATTGCTGCCTCATCAAAGTGATTACCTACCAATGTTATCGTACCCGCCTTATCATTTTTATAAGAACCATTAGGAATGGCGACACACGGATGGCCTGTCAGGTTAGTCATGAGTAACTGATCCCCCACAAAGCTTGGAGTTACAAGCACATCTATATCCTTCATCATTTCGTTAAATTCAGCGGTCAGCTGATACCTGAGTCGGTTAGCCTGAATATACTCTACTGCCGGTATGAACCGGCCAGCTCTAAACACGTTGGGCCATGCATTTCGCACTTGTCTCACCAGCTCATCATCTTGATTTGATCGGGTCAGCTCGTCAAAAGCTGCTGATGCTTCAGCAGTCAGAATAAAACTCAGGATCTCCGCATCAAAAGATGCTGGTAACTTTTTAGGCGTCAGCTCTATACCATTAGCCCTGAGAAGAGTTAGTGTCAAACTATCATTTTTTGAATTAAAGCCCTTTCGATCAAACAGATCTTTGAGATAACCAACCCGAAGCGTTTTAGGGTCTATGCTATAATCGTAGTTAAACGGGTAATCTCTCAGGACCTGCAAATCCTTCCCGTCATATCCCCGGATCACTTCATACACCAGCGCACAGTCAGCAGCACTTCTGCAAATAGGCCCCAGCTTGTCCATGGTCCAGCTTAGCGCCATAGCTCCATACTTACTCACTGCGCCATATGTAGGGCGCAATCCTGTGGTACCGCATCGTGTAGACGGAGATACGATCGACCCCCATGTTTCACTCCCTATCGCAAAGGGAACCAGCCCGGCAGCAGTGGCTGACGCTGACCCAGCCGAAGAACCACTGCTCCCCTGCTCCATATTCCAGGGATTTCTGGTTTTACCCCCATACCATACATCACCCCATGCCAGAGCCCCTAAAGTAAGCTTTGCCACCAGGACAGCACCAGCTTCCTCGAGTTTCTTTACTACAGTAGCTGTTTCTGCTATTCGCTGATCCCTGTAAGGCCTTGCGCCCCAGGTTGTTTTATACCCTTCTACTGCTATAAGGTCTTTCACCCCATACGGAATGCCATGAAGAGGTCCCCTGTAGATACCTTGTTTTATTTCTTCATCCGCCCGTCTTGCCTGTGCCAGAGCCAAAGAATCAGTCAGTGTGATCAGGCATTCCAGCGTATCAGAGTACCTCCTCAACCTGTCCAGGTAAAGTCTTGTTAACTCCTCTGAGGTTACCTTCTGGTCCCTGACCAGGACAGAGAGCTCGGCCACCGAATAAAAAGCGAGATCACTCAGGTTTTTTGGCCTCTTTACCTTTCCCGGCAGCATCCAGTTAATCTCTTTTTGAGTATCTGCTATCCGCTTCTGGTTGGTGGGAGGTATAAAAACCAGCGGATATGGAAGCTCATTATTTAAGTCCAATTCACGAATACCCTTAAATGACTCAAGTTGCTCTGCAATATTTTCCCGAAGGGAGTCAACCTCAGCCTGGGTAAATGATAGGCCCATCAGCTTTAACGACTGATATACAGAGTCTTGCTGTGCAAAAACGCCACATAAACTAATCAGGTAAATAAAACCGGCCGTAAATAGTCTCTTCATGATCAGGTTGATTTTTTCCTAAGTTACTCAAATTGCCTTGGATGTCGTAAAAAACAATTTGTTTATTCTTAGTTATAATGCTGATTATCAATGATATACATAGCCATGGATTCAAGTAATACACGTACTGAAGCAAAACAGAAAATTGATTATATATTCAATCGGCTTGCCGATATGGAGTCCAAAGCTGACCGGCCTTTTTTCCGCAGATAAACACAGAAATGCATTGAAAATCAGCGAAGATTAGCGTAATCTGTGGAAAATAAAGAGAGTGTATGGCTACACTATGCTGAGACATTATATCGTTAACTTAACACTAGTTCTCCACTGTGCGTCTCTGTTTTCTCTGTGGTTAGATTATAACCTTTTGGTTTGACCAAACAAATGCAAAAAGGGTGATGCTCTCGCGAACGTCACCCTTTTCATTTAGGCAAGGCCGTAGCCTTTCATAAACGCCAAACTACAGTTCAGAAACCTCTTAAGGCCCTCTTTCGAGTATCCTCGAAGTACATCCTCAAGACGACCTGTTCTGATTCGCCAACCATAGTCTGAACCATGGATAACTTTCTCAAAACAAGCCGGAAGTAAACTTCGCTTCCTATCTCTTGTTTGGTTTATCTAAAGTAGATGTAATCTTTGCCTTTTCAAACTTTCAGTCTCCTTTGTTTTCCACGACTTATATACATTCTCATACCCTGGTTATACAGTACTTTTGAACAGGTTTATCCACATTCTCGTACTCAGAAAAAAAGTGTTAAATTTTATTAAGGAATTACCGCCTGTGTAACATTTCCAACCTTCTTAAAAGGTTTTGTCGTATTTTAATCCCAAACGATCAAAACCATGTTTCGCAACTACCTAACTATCACCATCAGGCATTTACTAAGACAGCCTGCCTACACTACCCTGAATATCGTTGGACTCACCATTGGGATTGTATCCAGCCTATTGATTGTGTTATACCTGTTTCACGAAACCAGCTTTGACCAGCAACATCCCAAAGCAGACCGGATTTTTCGGATATCATCAGACATCAAAGAACCGGATAACGCCTTCAGATGGGCTGTAACACAGCTCCCGCTGGGCCGGACGGTCAAGTCAGAATTTTCAGAGGTTGAACAATATGTACGGTTTATCGGAAACGGACGTACCCGTTTCAGTAAAGATGATATCAGCTACTATGAAGAAGACATTTTCATGGTGGATAGTACAGTCTTTAATGTATTTGATTTTAACCTTACGGCTGGCAATCCCGAAACTGCTCTAGAAGGCCCCAATAGCATGATCATCAGTCGGTCAATGGCAAATAAGATCTTCAAAGGAGAAAACCCGATGGGTCAGATCCTGAAAACCGATAACAACTCACTTGAGATTACCGGAATATTTGAGGATGTGCCTGTAAACTCCCACATCAGGCCAAATGCCATGATATCAGCCAGCACGGTAGACCGCAATAACTCTCAAAACTGGGGTGGATTTGGCATCTATACCTATGTATTGCTGGAAGAAGGAGCCGACCCGGCCATGGTAGAAAAAAAGCTGAACGACAATATCATCAAAACCCATGTGGCCGTGATCTTTGATCAGTTTGACATCACAATCAGGTATGAAATGATCAATATCCGGGATATTCACCTGCACTCTACCTTTCAGGGTGAACCGGAATCCCTCGGCAACTTCAAGTACATCTACATTTTTGGGGCAATAGCTATCTTCCTCATCCTGATAGCAAGTATCAACTACATGAACCTCTCCACAGCCAGATCTATGAGACGCGCGCTCGAAGTAGGCATAAGGAAGGTCATGGGAGCGCAACGAGGATCTTTGATCAGACAGTTTATGTCAGAGTCCATTCTTTTGACCCTGGCTTCTCTGGTTATCAGCCTGTTATTGCTCCTGTTACTCGTCCCTGCTTTTAATAACCAGCTCCAGACCAACCTGGACCTTTCAAACCTCTTGTCCACAGAGATTATCGCGGTGATTATCCTGATGCTTCTGGTGACCGGCATCTTAAGCGGAAGCTATCCGGCCTTTTACCTGTCAGCATTTAAGCCGGCTGCCGTCCTGAAAGGAAAGGGGGGCAAATCAGGCAATAAACTTCTAAGAAGCATTTTGGTGGGTGTGCAGTTTTCCATCTCTATTTTCATGCTCATAGGCACGCTGGTGATTTATGACCAAATGCAATATCTCCGCAACAAAGACCTGGGGTTTGACAAAGAGCAGGTGATGCTGTTTGTTTTGGATAACCCCAATGCAAGAGACAAATGGCCTGTCCTCAAAAACAAACTTCTGGAAGAACCTGATGTAAAAAGTGCAGCTACAGCCACTACCTCTCCAGGAAGAGGGTATGGAAAAAATGTAATGAGCGCTGAAACCAACACCGGAGTAATGGAGGAGTATGGCATAGATTCTTACGGAATAGACTATGACTATTTCTCAACTCTGGGAATAGAGGTGATCGAAGGACGTAACATTTCTCCACAATACCCAACAGACACTGCCACCGCCGTGATGGTCAATGAAGCTATGGTGGCACGCATGGGCTGGGATAACCCCATTGGGAAGAAGTTTCAGTTTGACCGGGACAGCACTAAATTTCACAAAGTGATCGGAGTAGTTAAGAATTTCCACCAGCGGTCTCTTTACAACCCCATCGAGGCGCTTCTCTTTATCCCAGATATCAATAATTCCAACGTCCTCGTTAAAATCCAGGGGGACCTTAACAATACGATCAGGTCCATAGAAGCCAAATGGAATGAGGTGTTCCCCAATATGCCTTTCGAATACACTTTTCTCAACGAGGAGTTTATGGAACAATATGAAGAGGACCAGCTACGAGGCAGACTCTTCCTGGGATTTTCCATTATGATGATCATCATTTCATGCCTGGGGCTCCTGGGACTGGCTTCCTTCATTGCTGAGCAGCGAACCAAAGAAATCAGCATCCGAAAGGTTCTCGGAGCTAATGTGAGGGGATTGGTCTCGCTCCTGGTAAAAGACTTTCTCATCCTGGTTGTGATTGGAGCCATACCTGCGTTTGGTATAGCCTACTATTTTATGAACGAATGGCTCCGGACATTTGAATATCACGTGGACATGAACTATCTCCTTTACGTGTTGGTCTTCCTGGTCATTTCAGTAATTACTGTCTTAACCACAGGATATCATGCATTAAAGGCAGCAAATGCCAACCCGGCAGATAACCTGAAATATGAATAAGAAACCAGTATTTGCCGTCAGCAGGTTAACTTAGCAGGTAAAATTTTTATACAATGAAATGAGCATGATGCTCAACCCAATTATTGAGCAACACCAACCTGCCTGCAGTAGCCACTTTCGGCAAAGGCAGGCTGGGTATGATCAAAGTTGGATGGCATATGGCTTATTGTACAACTTTTAACACATGAAAATCCTTAATCTGCTGACAGCTTTTTTACTGGCCTGTCCACTTTTTGCTCAAAAGCAAGTAGCCATAACCATAGATGATCTCCCCCTGAACGGAGGTGGAGGCAAGATCTCCCTTGAGGAAATGGTCAAGATCAATGACCAGGTCATTCAAACCTGCGTCAATTATGAAGTACCAGCCATCGGGTTCGTCAATGAAGTTAAACTGATCATACTCGGCGAAATGGATAAACGTACCAGTATCCTGAATGCCTGGCTGGAAGCAGGGCTGGAATTGGGAAATCATACATTCAGCCATCCTTCATTTTACAAAACCCCTTTAGAAGCTTTTCAGGAAGAAGTGCTGAAAGGCGAGGTAATAACCCGAAAACTCACAAGCGACCATGATTCGGACCTTCAGTATTTCAGGCATCCCTTTCTCAACACCGGCCCGGATAGTTTATCCATAGCCCGATTTGAGACATTTCTTCAGGCTCATGGATATAAGATAGCGCCGGTGACCGTGGAAAGCTCGGATTACATATACAACAAACTATTTATGGATGCAATGCTGGATGGCGATAGCACTTCTATGAGTGAGATAGGAAAAGCCTACGTGGACCATACCATCAGAATGTTTGATTTTGTTGAAAAAGCTACATCGGAAATCGTGGGTCGTGACATTCCGCATATCTTCCTTTGTCATGTAAATCCCATAAATGCTGCTTTTCTCAAGGAAATTCTAGATAAGTTGGCCAGTAGAGATTATCAATTTGTTTCCTTATCAGAAGCGCTGGAAGATCCCGCCTACCAAAAACAGGATAATTACATTGGGCCATGGGGCATCAGCTGGCTTTACCGGTGGACAAGCGACCCGAAAACCTGGCTGCAAAAAGAACCGGCTGTCTCAAAAGATATTTTGGACCGGTATCGAAACTAATTGCGTACTGATTTGCTTTTTAGAATAGCCGGAATATGGGACTTTGTCACCTTTTTGGCAAATTGCACAATGGTTGCAATTTGATATAAACAATATTTCCACCAGCGCGTTCGCATAACTCAGAATATTATTTTTTATGGATAAGCAATTCATTCACAAAATATATGACTCCCATCAGGAGTATACCAAGATACCGCCCACCTCATCGATCATATTATTTTTCAATGACCTGCTGGGCATTCTGTTTCCTGATTTTTCCAGCCATCCGGCCCGCAGTGAAGAAAAGGTCAAAAAGGTGCTGGAGGAGCTGCAGGTACGATTGAAAGACATTCTCTCCAGAAACATTTCCCTGGAAGGGGACAATAAGGATGAGATCGTTGAAGCCTTTTTTGATTACATACCGGTACTGTATGACCGTTTGCAACTGGATATCGAAGCGATGTTTTTAGGTGACCCTGCAGCTTCAGACCGTTCTGAGGTAATCCGCTGCTATCCGGGCTTCTACGCCATAGCTGCTTACCGCTTGGCTCATGAGCTGGCCCTGCTTGGAGTAAAGAACATACCCCGGATCATCACAGAGCACGCCCATAGTCGTACGGGTATTGACATCCACCCCAATGCCATCATAGGTGAATACTTCTGCATAGACCACGGGACCGGAGTGGTAATCGGTGAAACGACCATTATCGGTAAGCATGTGAAGATCTACCAGGGAGTTACCCTGGGAGCCCTTAGTGTGGACAAACGGGATGCCAAGGTAAAACGTCACCCCACCATTGGGGACCATGTAGTGGTTTATGCTGGAGCCACAATCCTTGGCGGACAGACAAAAATCGGTCACCATTCGATAGTTGGCGGGAATGTCTGGCTCACAAAAAGCATTCCTCCAAAATCACGCGTTTACTACAAAGCAGAAATGCACAATAACGAAAAAGCCGATTTGATCATCGTTAAAAACGAATAGAATGAAGCTGTTTGATATTATCGGGAACACACCTTTGGTTGAGATTACGACAATCAACAAAAACCCCTCAGTAAAGATCTTCGGAAAGCTGGAGGGGCAAAACCCGGGTGGAAGTGTGAAAGACCGGGCAGCCTACGGCATGATCGCTGAGGCCATCAAGCGTGAGGATATTAAGTCGGGCAGCAAGTTAGTAGAGGCCACCAGTGGAAATACAGGGATCGCTCTAGCCATGATCGCACAGTCATTTGGCTTACACCTGACATTGATCATGCCTGAAAATGCTACAGCAGAACGTATTCAGGCTATGAAAGCCTACGGTGCGGAACTCATACTTACACCGGAAGAAAAAACCATAGAATACTCCAGGGAGCTGGCAGAGGAAATGGCTGAAAACGAGGGGTATTTTCTACTCAACCAGTTTGCCAACCCTGATAACTACGGAATGCATTACAAAACCACCGGTCCGGAAATATGGAAGGATACGGATGGAAAGATCACGCATTTTGTTTCTGCCATGGGGACTACCGGTACCATCATGGGAGTTTCCAGGTACCTGAAAGAAAAAAATAAAGACATTCAAATTGTAGGCACCCAGCCTACGGAAGGATCCAGCATACCGGGTATCAGGAGGTGGTCTCCGGAGTTTCTGCCCAAAATTTTTGAACCTGAGCGCGTGGACCGCATTGTAGATGTCAGCGAAAAGCAGGCAAAGCTGATGACAAGACGCATGGCAAAGGAAGAAGCTATTTTATCGGGGATGAGCAGTGGCGGTGCATTAACTGCCGCTCTCGAAGTTGCAGCCGAACTTGATGAAGGGTTGATTGTTTTCATTGTGTGTGACCGGGGAGAACGATACCTGAGCTCAGGACTATTTGATTGACTAAAAAACCAGAAAATGAGTAACGCTATCAAAAAAATTAAGCCATTAGGGTTTCCGTGGGAGACCAGTGACCCATTTCTTTTTTGTGTTTATCATCAGGACAATTTTCCAAAAGGAAACGATCAAATGGGACCTGCATCCTCCCTGGAAGGCAGAAACATCGGCCAGGACTTCACGAAGAAGGATGGCTGGAGAATGTACCATGGTGATACGGTCCCGGGATTTCCCCAGCACCCGCATCGCGGATTTGAAACCATCACCATTGTTGAAAAAGGATTGGTAGACCACTCCGATTCACTGGGAGCAGCGGGCCGCTTTGGGAATGGAGACGTACAATGGATGACTGCCGGAAAAGGGGTTCTGCATTCGGAGATGTTCCCCTTACTCAACCAGGAAAAAGAAAACCCGCTGGTGCTATTTCAGATATGGCTGAACCTGCCCCGGAAACATAAGTTTGTAGAACCACATTTTGCAATGCTTTGGTCAGATACCATACCGGTAGTGGAGAGCACGGACGGTTACGGAAAGAAAACCAAAATCACCGTAATTGCCGGAACAGTAGAAGGCACAAAAGCCCCGGACCCGGCTCCAAACTCCTGGGCAGCGGACCCGAAAAACGAAGTAGCCGTATGGACCATCAAAATGGAACCTGGAGCTGAATACGAGCTGCCGGTCGCCGGCAAAACGGCAAACCGATCCATCTACTTTTATGAAGGGGACGAGCTTTCGATCAACGACCAGAAAATCCGGAAGGAATTTGGGGCTGACCTGATAGCTTCCGAGAAGACCGTCCTGAAAAATGGCAAGCAGGAAGGCAGAATCCTGCTGCTGCAGGGTAAACCTATCGATGAGCCGGTAGCACAGTACGGGCCGTTCGTTATGAATACCCAGGAAGAGATCCGGGAAGCCTTTGCAGAATACCAAAGGACTGAATTTGGAGGATGGCCCTGGCCAAAGCATGATCATGTTCACCCCAGGTCCAGTGGCAGGTTTGCCCGGCATGCTGACGGGCGGGAAGAGCATAAATAAGCTCTCACAGGTTTGATGACACAGCCTGTATTGTATGTACGACAGTTTTGCGAAAAAATGACCCTGGCATTATAAGAGGTTTTTACACAAAAACACCAATATTCCCCTTTAGAAAAAGGGGTGCAGGGGAATGTTTATAAGCAAGTTTGTTTTTGTGTGAAAATTGTTGGGAACATTCAGGAATGCAAAACTGTCGTGCACCCCCTGTATTTTTCAATGCAATATTTGTATTATATTTATAGATCCTAACCAATTTTTTTGATCTATGGACGTGTTTTACGTAGTATGGCACTACGAAGTAGCTAAAGACCATGTAGATGATTTCGAAAAAGCCTATAGTCGATCGGGACCATGGTTTACATTCTTTGAAAAGTCTGAAGATTTTCTCGGGCTGGATCTCATCAAAAATTCAAAAGATTCCTCGTACCTGGCTATAGACAAGTGGATCTCGAAAAGTGCCTACAATGAATTCAAAAAGGCCAATGAAGCTGAGTACAACCAACTAAATCAACAACATAAGGATCTTTACTCCGCTGAAAAGCAGCTGGGGGAATTTCAAAGTGTGGGACAGTAAAAAGGTAAATTCGGATCAACCCGAAAAGTTACGGAACATCTGGGGAGAATACTGTCCTGGAAGAGAAACTGAACTCATTTCCGGAAAATGGAATGTGCAATGGTTCGCCCTGGATCTTATAATCTGAATTCCGGATTTCTAAGCTCGTTTCTAAACTTATGCATATCCAGCATCAGGGAAAAACCAAGACTCGTAACTACAGCTCCACTCACTCCTGTCATGAGCATTACAGGAAATGAAATACCATTAAAAAATAATACAGCCGTAAGAACACAAAGCCCGATTCCGAAAATCGCCATCAGGAAGTTGAAAAGTTGGATCGTTCTAAATTTCTCCATAAAAATTGAATTATTTATAACAAAGGAAGGAATCAAATAGATTATTGTCAATAGAACGATAAAACATTTAGATACGGTATAATTTTTGATTAAATGAATGTGTATTTTACATAAAGATGATATTTTGACCCCCTGTTATTGCGATTTCTATACTGAACAGGTATGGGGTTTGGTGCCAGTTTGTATCTTATCCAAATAGATTTCTGGTAAATACCACCTTAATACGCTGCTGGAAGTTTTCAATGACTTTAAAAATCTCCTTTACAGTCACCACTTCTATCTTGGTAAGCGAACCGGGGCTGACAAAATTATGTGGTTCCTCCTGGTCATAAATAATTTGCTGCGCCTGATACCTCAGACGCATACCCATAAGGTAATAGTAGGACTGCATAAGCTCATGAAGGTCCTCATCTGTAAAAACCTTTTGCTTTCTTAATGCGACCAGGCGGTCACCTGTATTGGTTTTCAGTATTTTATGCTTCAGCGCATACACGCGTACCAGGTCTACAATGGGAGTCATGGCTCGTTTGATATTAAACACCTGCTGATCTCCTTTTGAAATAGTCCTGATCCCACGGAAAAAAGTAAGTGGCGGTTCATACTGAAGCGCATTCTTCGCAAGCTGCATGAAAAAATGTTCTCCCGGATCATTCAGCTTCTGAAGAATATGTGCCTGTAGTTCCTTGATGAGAGACTCCTCACCATAGATGTATCGGCAGTCAAAAAAAGTAGAGAAGTTCATGACTGACTGAGCATCAGAACTATCGATCCACTGGTTGTAGTTTCTTTTCCAGTGTGAGAGCGAGTGTGTCCATTTCGGGTTTTTAGCCATCAGCCCACCGGTACAGAACGAAAAGCCAATTTCGTTGAGTCTTTCAGAAACCAGCTCAGCAAAGTGTAAAAAATACTCCCTCGTCTTTTCGCGAAACTCATTGGCTTTATCCTCATAAATAATGGCATTGTCCTGGTCTGTCTTGAGGGTTTGTTCCTTTCGCCCTTCACTGCCGAGAGACATAAAAACAAACCGTGCCGGAGGTTCTCCGATCTCTTTGATCACACCCTCGATGACTTTTTGGGCTATGGTATCCGAGATGTTGGTGATTACCTGGTTTACCAGCTCTGATTTTACTCCGCGAGTCAGCAGATTGTAGACCACTTCCGGCACATTGGCCCACTTATTTTTTAGCTCCTCCACTGACATGGCGAGCCTTACCGACTGGATAAAAACAAAAGGAGACTGGGCCTGATCGGAAAGTAATTTATTGCGGCTCAGCACACCTGTATCCTTCCCGTTTTCTTCAATAATGAGGTAGCGGATCATGTTATTAAACATCAGGAGGATCGCCTCGTAAACGTAAGAATCCCTTGGTATCCTGAAGATAGGCCCCTCCATCACTTCCTCCACGGGGGTATCCGCACTTCTGCGTAATGCGATAACTTTATTTCTCAATAAAATATCCGTGACATAGCCTACCAGACCTACTCCCTCCTCTTCCACAAACAGACAGCTCAGTTTATTAGCCTCCATCAATGCGGCAGCCTCATGTACCGGAGTTCCTTTTTTACAGCTGATAATAGGTCTTGTATTGACCGTATCTAACCTGCGTACAAAGTAGCGGTCAAAAGACAAGGACTCCATGTCTACCATCGGGTTGGTCACGAAGTTGGCAAACCGGTCATTCAGCATCTCCCTGCCAAAGGCAGAAAGAAAATACTGGTAAAACACTTCATACTTCTTACAGAGATTTTTAAACAGTTTGTCCGGCACTCTGTATATCTCCGTTCCTTTACTCACAAAGACGGTGTTGATAGAGCAGCCCTTGTTTAGCAGAATGGAAAAGGCCCCGTACGTATCACCGGCTTTGAGGTCCCGCTCAGCTTCTTTCTTT
Source organism: Marinoscillum sp. HNIBRBA16962 (assembly GCF_057801515.1). Classification (NCBI taxonomy): domain Bacteria; kingdom Pseudomonadati; phylum Bacteroidota; class Cytophagia; order Cytophagales; family Reichenbachiellaceae; genus Marinoscillum; species Marinoscillum sp. HNIBRBA16962. The sequence continues at coordinate 4,440,964 of NZ_CM173603.1, forward strand.
CCTTCGCTGCTGTAGAAAAAAGTCTGGTATTCTCCCTTTCGGATAATATCCAGGCCATCAACTTTCGTTGTGTGCTGTTCGTAGATCTCTCCCTTATGGTCAAATTTTACAGGTTTAAGATTTTCAGCAAGAGCTTTTAACTCATCCGGAGGAAGCACATTAAAAGGTTTCGTTTCCTGTAAAAAATCCAGTTTTTCAGTCATAGCATAATCCAAATTACCCCCCCAAAACAAAACAGGAGAAGGGGCAGTCCACAGCCTGTATTTTGCTTCATCTTATCATTAACTCTAACAAACAGCGGCTGTTCGGAAATTTGCCGGGCAGTTAACTCCCCCCGGCGAAACAATTCAAAAAAACATTCTGCCGTGGCCTCAGCATCTACAGCCGCATCATGCTGCCTAACCATTTTCGCTCGAAAAAGTCCCTGGTAAAGGTCTTCCAGTTTTGGGTAGTCATGGTAGGGAAAACGGCTATACTCTGTGGTAGCCCGCATCGTACAAAAATGCGGATACCCTTTCACTATATTTTTTAGTCCGGACCGAAAAAATGCCACCTGTAACATCTTACTGTCAAACTCCACAAAATGGCCGATGATCAAAGGACGATAATACCTTAAGTCTTTGGCTAACAAGCGCATTACATGCTTTCGGTCCTCACCTTTCTCTTTCAGCGCGTCTTTGGTGATGCCATGGATCTTAGTAGAAGACTCCTCTACGTAGATCTCTTCTTCAAAAATAAAATGGTTCTCTTTTTTAACGAAAGTTCCTTCTTTGTCATATATCCGCCATGCAACCTGTAAAACAAATGGCCAGTTATCAAGGTCAGAAATGGAGGCACTAAGTGAAGAAGGAATCCCGGAAGTTTCCGTATCCACAAAAAGGAGATAATCTCTCATGACATCAATGTCGATTATAGAGAGAACTCAAAACCAACGAAAACGTTCTTTCTACCACTCGGTATGAAAAATACCCTCCCGGTCAGTACGCTCATAAGTATGTGAACCAAAATGATCTCGCTGGGCCTGGATCAGGTTTAGTGGTAATCGGCCAGACCGGAACGCATCAAAATAGCTGACTGCTGAAGCCAAACCAGCCACAGGAATACCGCTGGCAATGGCAAAGTTCACCACAATGCGGGCATCCCCTTCTATGGATTTGAGGGTCTTCACAAAGTCCGGGTCCAACATCAGGTTGGGCAGTTTCGCATTGATATCAAAAGCTTTTCTGATATCTTCCAGCAACACGGCTCTTATGATACAGCCGCCCCTCCAGATCCTGGCAATCCTTTCCATGTCCAGGCCGTACTCGTACTCCCTGGAAGCAGCGACCAGCTGGCTCATACCCTGCGCATAAGTCACGATAAAGGCAAAATACAGGGCATGCTCCAATGTACGCCCATCCGGCTTGTCATTTGCTATGGATGAGGTATAGTAAGCTTTATCGGCTTCTTCCCGATACTCCTTCATGGAAGAAATTTCCCGCATTGTTACTGCAGAATCTATCGTCGGTACCGGGATACCCAGATCCATAGCATTTTGAGAGGTCCACTTGCCCGTACCCTTCTGTTTGGCTTTATCCAAAATGACGTCTACCAGGTCTTTATCTGTCAGGTCATCTTTCTTTTTAAAGATCTCAGCCGTAATCTCCACCAAAAAGGACTGCAAAGATCCTTTATTCCACTGTTCGAAAAGTGCAGCTAATTTACTATTGGAATAACCAATACCTTTTCTGGCAACATCGTAAATTTCCGAGATGAGCTGCATGAGTCCATACTCAATGCCATTATGAACCATTTTAACATAATTACCGGCAGATCCTCTACCCATGTACGCCACACAAGGCTCGCCATTCACTTTAGCGGAAGCTGCTTCAAAAATGGTCTTCACGTGCTCATAGGCTTTTTCATTCCCTCCCGGCATGATGCTGGGCCCAAATCGGGCTCCCTTTGCTCCGCCGGAGACACCGGCACCAAAAAAATGCATGCCCTTTTCATTCAGGTAAGCAATTCGTCGCTCGGTGTCTTCATAAAAAGAATTGCCACCGTCAATGATGATGTCCCCCTTATCCAAATGGGGCAATAGCGTCTCAATGACCGCATCCACAGGTTTTCCTGCAGGCACTAATAACATGATCTTTCTGGGTGATTTCAGCGCTTTCACAAATGTGGAAGCATCAGTGGTGCCATCCACTTTTACATTTTTTCCTTCTTCTTTGAGGGCTTTCACCTTCTCCATGTCGGTATCCAGACCCATTGAAGAAAAACCATGGTCAGCAACGTTCAGAATAAAATTTCTTCCCATTACCCCTAAACCTACTAGCCCAAAATCGTGTTGTTCTGCCATTATGCTATAATTTTAAGTCGTATTTGGATGAGACAAGCTAAAGTGAATTTCAGCGAAAATGCTATGACTCCCTGGAAATCCTTATTTATGGCTTGAAATTAATGCTTCCTTTTTAATATTCTAAGAAATGGTAAAAAATGATAATCAGATTCTGGTCATATTCGGAGCCTCCGGTGACCTCACGACCAGAAAACTGATCCCTGCAATTTACAATCTATATAAGAAAAATTACCTTCCGGAAAAATACGCCATTGTCGGAGTTGGCCGGACCGACTATGATGATGAAACTTTCCGTAAAAAAGTGGTCCACGACAATGACCATTTAAAAGACAAGGAAAAAGGAGAAGCACTGGACCGGTTTGCGAAACTGATCCATTATCAATCCCTCGATACCGCTAAAGCCGAAGAATATCAGAAGCTGGCCGACCGTTTGAATACCATAGACGAATCATTCGGCACCAACTACAATGCCATTTTTTACCTCAGTGTCCCTCCCAGCCTGTATGCCGTAGTACCGAAAAACCTGGCTAGCGTAGGTCTGAATAAAGAAGACAGGGGATGGACCCGGCTGATCATTGAAAAACCTTTTGGTTACGACCTGAAATCTGCCAAAGCGCTAAACAAGAGTCTTCTAAAGGATTATAAGGAAGACCAGATTTACCGGATTGATCATTATTTAGGTAAAGAAACCGTTCAAAACCTGCTGGTCACCAGGTTTTCAAACAGCATCTTCGAGCCACTCTGGAACCGCAACTACATTCACCGGGTGGAGATCACCTCCGCTGAGTCTGTAGGTGTGGAGAAACGGGGCGGATACTACGACGGGTCCGGAGCTCTTCGTGATATGGTGCAAAACCACCTGCTGCAGCTTATTGGGCTGGTGGCCATGGAGCCACCGGTAAAATCTGATGCATACAGCATCCGGAATGAAAAGCTCAAAGTTTTTCAGTCCCTCAGACCCCTTACAAAAGACGAGATAAGAACCAATGTGATCCGCGGACAATACCTGGCCAGCAAGATCAAAGGAAAAGAAGTAAAAGGCTACCGGGAGGAAGAAGGTGTAAATCCGGAATCGAGAACGGAAACTTTTGCAGCAGTAAAGTTCTTCATTGACAACTGGAGATGGGCTGGTGTGCCCTTTTACATCCGGACAGGTAAAAAACTACCTACCCGGGTTTCTGAAGTAGTGATCCACTTCAATCCCAATCATCACCACATATTCAGTAATAACCAGAAGATCAATGCTCAAAATATGCTTGTACTCAGGATCCAGCCTGATGAAGGAATCCTGCTGAAATTTGGCATGAAAGTGCCCGGAGCAGGGTTTGAAGTGAAAAATGTCAATATGGACTTTCTGTATTCAGACCTGACAGATGCCTATGTACCGGATGCTTACGAGCGGCTCATCCTGGACTGTATGCAGGGAGATGCTACCCTTTATGCCCGTGGAGACAGTGTGGAAGCTGCATGGGAGTTTATAGATCCCATCCTCAAAGCATGGAAGGAAGACAAAAGCATACCGATATACGGATATCCCGCCGGCACCTGGGGGCCGGAACATGTGGATGACCTCATCGACGGAGACAACATGATGTGGAGGTATCCATGTAAAAATCTGGCTGAAGACGGAATTTTTTGTGAATTATGACAGACAATAAGAACCTACGAATTTTTGAAGATCCCAAAGCCACAGCAGCTGCATTTGGAGACTACCTGATGCAAAAAGCTGGCAGTAAAAAAGTGCTTCATTGCGCTCTATCCGGTGGCTCCACTCCAAAACTGCTTTTCGACTACCTGGCAAAGGCCTATCAGGACTCGCCTCTTTGGGACCGAATTCATTTTTACTGGGGTGATGAGCGTTGCGTGCCTCCGGAGGATGAGGAAAGCAACTTCAGGATGACGAAAGAACACCTCCTGGATCACATCACTATTCCGAAACAAAATATCCATCGTGTAAAAGGAGAACGCGAGCCCCACCGGGAAGCCGAACGGTATTCCAAAGAACTGAAAGACAACCTCCCTGTTGAAAATGAATTACCGGTTTTTGACCTGATCATTCTGGGGATGGGTGGAGACGGTCATACCGCCTCTATTTTTCCTCACCAGATGGAGCTTTTAAAAGCTAATATTCTTTGTGATGTGGCTACTCACCCTGAATCCGGACAAAAACGAGTGACACTGACAGGAAAAGTAATCAATGCAGCCAAAGAAGTGGTTTTCCTGGTAACAGGAGCAGGCAAGAAAGAAAAGGTAGATGAAATTCTGAACCAGAAAGGAGCATGGGAAAGCTATCCGGCAGCGCATATTAAACCTGACCAGGGAAGCCTATTGTGGTTTGTGGATAAGGCGGCTGTTAAGGGGATTTGATGAAACCGGTTGTTATTAGATATCTGATGATCAAACGTTTTCTTACACTTACACTTTTTGTGTTCATCGCATTTTTATTCTCATTTGAGGTCGTCCAACAGCCCTACGAAAACGAATTCAAAAGCAAACGAAGCATTGTTCGATATACTTATGAACTAAAGAGGGACAGCTTACTTATGGTAGGCAAAATACTCCGAAAGAAAGGCAAAGAACCGATGGACAATACCAATATCATTATCCCACAATTCAGGATTGGGACCGTATCAAATTTAGAGGGAGAGTTTAAGCTTTACCTACCAAAAAATGAAGGCACCATCCTTTTTGACAATGTGATATTTGAAAAATTCGAAATGGAATACAGCCTTTCCCAAAAAGACCTCTCAGAGATCAGAAAATTATCCGGCGGAAATTCAGACTATGTCCATCATTAGACACCTACACCCTCGCAGAAATCACCAGACTTCCGAAGTTTCCAAAACTTCGGAAGTCCGATCCTGAAAACCGCCCATCAAACTTTTTCAATCAATTTGGGTATTTGCCTCGTATGAATCAATAGAACCAACATAATGCGGCATGAAACGATTTCTTCTCCTATCAGCACTATTGGCTTTTCTAATCAGCTGCACTCAGTCACAGGAAAAGCAGGTCGGCGGATCTTGCGAGGGGTGTGAAGCGATTTATGAATACGGGAACCAGGCTTTGAATGCGGTCGATACAATTCCAGGCTTTGGCGCTTCCTCTGAACCAATGAAAGTAACCGGGGTGATCTACGATCAGAATGGAGATCCTGCTGAAAATGTGATACTGTACCTGTATCATACCAATGAAAAAGGTATCTATAAGCCCACTGAAAAACCTGAAGGGTGGGAAAAAAGGCACGGTCAGCACCGGGGCTGGATCAAAACCGGGCCGGATGGGAAATACACCTTCTATACTTTCAGACCTGCTTCCTACCCAAATACCACCGTAGCCCAGCACATTCACGCCACCATCAAAGAACCCGGATACTCAGAATACTACATCGATTCGTATCACTTCCATGATGACCCAAACCTGACCGCACAGATTAAAAACAGGGCCGGGAATCGTGGTGGCTCAGGGATTATAGAGCTCAACAAAAAAGGCGGATTACTGGTTGCAGAAAGAAACATCGTTCTGGGAAAGAACATACCCGGATACTAAGAACTGCCTGCAGGTATTTTTTTAAACTTGAACTCTGACGTAGGCACTTTAATAAAAAACAAAATACGGTCATTCCCGCAGGCAGACGTGGAATCACTTTCGATTTCGAAAGACACCACACCTTTTCCCCTCCACACCGTTAAGCTAACGGTCTGCCGGTTAGTCACAAGACCAACCAGGGCGACCTACTGCACATCCGCCCCCCTGTTGGAGTTGTCTCCAACAGGCTAATGAGCTTAGCTTAATAGCATTGCCTTGCCCCCAGCAAGAAAAGGGCTTTAAGCAACTGGGATGTTTAAATAGTAGATAGGTATTTTGTTTTTTATTATATCGAATTGAGGTAATTTTTATTATCAACTACTTTTTACTGACCAGCTCGAAAGCAAATTTGATATCCACTTCATCGCCGACCACAGCCGTTGCTGCCCAGTCGCCGACACCTACATTATAGTCAGTACGGTCTATCTTTACCGAACCACTTACGGCCGCTACCTTAGAGCCCTTCTTCATCGGGTGATCCTGGACTCCCAGTAATTTAAAAGGTACCGTCACCGTTTTAGTCACCTCACGAATAGTAAGATCACCTGTCACCTCAAACTGATTATCACCTGTCTTTTTAAAGGAGCCAGAGGTAAACGTGATTTCGGGCCATTTCTCTACATTGAAGAAATCTTCCGATTGCAGGTGATTGTCTCTCCTTTCATTATCAGTATCTATTGATGCTACCGGGATAGTAAAACTTACGTTACTTCCGGCCAGGTCATCCGGGCTGAAATTAACCTCACTCTTGAACGAGGAGAACTTTCCATCAACTGGTGTAAAGAAATGGGTCACTGTAAACCCGATTTTACTGTGTGCCATATCTACCTCCCAGGTCTGTGCTACGGTGGCTGCCTTAAAACCTGAGAACATCACTAAGGCTGCAATTGTGAAAATTGAAATTAATTTTTTCATAGCTTTTTGTTTTTAATGGTCTGATTACGTTTAAGTTAAGTCTTATGTAGTGACATACATATAGTAATCGCAAAAGGAGGTATTTTGTTTTTTATTATACCGAACTGAGGTAATTTTAGTATTGATGAAATGGTTAACTCAAAAAAGGTGTAAGAAAGATTAATAACAAAAAAAGCTCACCATAACCGGCAAGCTTCAATATTCTAAATGGGTGATCAGCTAAGCGCTCTGAACTTTAAAGTTATTCTTAACCATCTCCACAGGACCATAATTCATTTGATCGATTACTCTTTTCTTTCCTTTAATCAAGTGGATCTCAGTGTTTGGAAACCCAAGCTGAGTATGTCTTGCAACAACTTTATTAAAGAAGCTTTGCGCACGATCCAACTCACCTTTCCCAAAATCATGGATGTGTGAATGTTTCTTCACCGGAGATCCGGGAAGTACATGATACATGTTAACCACTACGGAGTATTTCGGCTGAAAAATTTTAAAAAAGCCGGCCAAAGGATTTTTCATATCTAGACGATTCGATTTATCTGCTTCAAGTTTAATAAAATGATTGATCAATATAAATAAAAACCCCTACTATACTTTCATTTTTTTTGTCAATCGTAAATTTATAACGCATTTAGCGCTCTACTTATTGAAAAATAAAAAACCGGCAAGAAAATCCTACCGGTTTTCGTCATGTGCAGAAAACATTAACACTAAAAGCCCTGTCCGTTTGTATCAAACAGAGCCTCAGAGTTAATCCCGTCAAAACCCCTAAGGATCTTGTCAGGATTAATCGACATTATCGTGCAGATACTTATTGTTTCCCAGTATCTGATTATCATCAGTTAGATTAAACTTCGAAATATTACGTTCGGAAGAGTGCGGCACCTTGGAGAATTTAATGCGCTTACGCTCGTATGCGGGCACGTCAAATTTCTCCTTGAAATTTTGACTGGAGATATGCTCCTTTTGCTTCCCTTCCAGCATCTCCTCCCGTTTTCTGCGCTGCTCCATGAGCTCCACTTTCTTAGAGTTTATTTGATCTGAAGTCATGTTTTCAACACTGAAAAAGTCAGCATGTGCATGCTCTTCTTTCTCTTCTTCCTCAAAAACCTCGTAATCAGCACCCAGATCAAACTCAAATTCATTCTCCTCCTGCTCATCTTCCTCCTCTACAGCTTTTCTGATCTCTCGCTTTAGGAAATCATATGACGGTTCTTCCTCTTTGTCCTCTACTTCATCCGCTTCATAATCATCATCTTCTTCATCTTTGATATCAAAGAGCTTGATCTGTCGGGATGACTCCAGGTCATAGACCTTTTTAGTCTCCGATGAAGCATTCTTTTTAGGGATGTGCCGGATCTCACCATCACTATCAAAACCGGTCGCGATCACCGTTACGCGGATGTTCTCTCCCAGGTCCTGATCCACACCGTGACCGAAGATCACATCAGCTTCGTCACCGCTAAACTCCTGCATGTAATCAGTGATGTCTGCCAGCTCGTCCATTTGCAGCTCGGCCTCCTCACCTGACATGATGGAGAGCAGGATCTTCTGTGCTCCGGTGATGTTCTGATTGTTAAGCAGCGGCGAGTTGAGCGCTTCTTCCGCTGCCCTTCGTGCCCGGTTTTCACCGTAGGTCTGCGCAGAGCCCATTACCGCAGCGCCGGCATTCTTCATCACCGTTTTCACATCTTCAAAATCCACGTTGACATAGCCGGGAACAGTAATGATCTCCGCAATTCCTTTTGCTGCGGTAGTCAAAACATTATCGGCCTGTCCGAAAGCCTCCCGGATCGGCAGATTGCCAAATATCTCCCTCAGCTTATCATTCAGGATCACGAGCACGGTATCACAGTTGGCTTTCAGCTCGGCGATACCTTCATTAGCTGCCTGAGTCTTCTTACGCCCTTCAAAAGCAAAAGGCGCAGTGACAATCCCCACCGTGAGGATATCCAGCTCTTTTGCTACCTCGGCAATAATAGGGGCTGCACCGGTACCGGTACCTCCTCCCATACCAGCCGTGATGAAGACCATTCGCGTATTTTCAGCAAGCATTTCCCGGATCTCTTCCTTTGATTCCAGGGCTGCATTTTTCCCCTTCTCAGGGTTAGCTCCAGCTCCAAGGCCGCCAGTGAGGTTAACTCCCAGCTGTAGCTTACTGGGAACCGGACTGCTTTCAAGTGCCTGGATATCAGTATTACATACCACAAACTCAACATCCTTGATCCCAAGGTTGTACATGTGGTTGACTGCATTACTACCTCCTCCACCGATACCGATCACTTTAATGATCGACTTGTGGTGTGAGGGCAAATCAAATTGATAAGTATTATCTGCCATGACTTATAATTTTAAATTCTGCTTCTGTAATTAGTAGTCCTTCTGATCATCAATATCATCGATCAAAAGGCCTTTGGTTTTCTCCAAAATGTTTTGAAAAAACTTAGCTCCCTGCTTGTTTCTTCCTTTCGGGGCTTTCCCTCGCTTTTCATTGTATCGCTCCTCCCGGATATCGATCGCCCGGAAACCGGACAGTACCAGTCCGATACTGGTTGAAAACATCGGGCTTTTCACTGCATCTATCTTGCTCTTGCCCAGATGCTCGTTCGGATGACCTATACGGGTATCCAACCCGGTCATATATTCTACAAGCTGCTGAAGGTTTGTCAGCTGAGCGCCACCGCCCGTGACCACAATCCCTGCAGCCAGCTTCTTATTGAATCCACTGGTGATGATCTCCGTATGCACCATCTCAATGATCTCCTGCATCCTTGCCTCTATGATATGCGCCAGGTTTTTCAGAGAGATCTCCTTTGGAGGGCGGTTTCTCAGGCCGGGGATCGAAACGATCTCATTGGGGCTTGCCTCTTCAGCAATGGCACGGCCAAACCTGGTCTTAAGCAGCTCCGCCTGGTGCTCCATGACCATACAGCCCTGCTTAATGTCCGAGGTGACAATATTCCCACCAAATGGGATGACCGCCGTATGACGAATGATATTATCATAGAATACCGCTATGTCAGTGGTGCCACCCCCTACATCAACCAGGCATACACCTGCCTCCTTCTCTTCATCGCTGAGCACGGCTAAGCTGGAAGCCAAAGGCTCCAGTATGAGGTTTTCAATCTCAAGACCTGCCCGACGAATGCATTTGTTGATGTTGTTAATGGCGTTGGTTTGTGCTGTGATAATATGGAAGTCCGCCTCCAGCTTAACTCCGGACATACCAACAGGGTCCTTAATTCCATCTTCGTAATCCACAATGTAATCTTGCGGCATTACGTGAATGATCTCGCTTCCGGGTGGGATAACGATACGGTACATATCGTTAGTAAGTCGCCCCACATCCTCTACAGTGATCTCATCATCCGAATCCCGGGTGATGGACCCATGATGAACAGCGCTTTTAATGTGCTGCCCGGCAATGCCTACATTTACCACACGGATATCAATACCAGACTGCTCACTGGCTTCATTTACAGCCTTTTCAATGGCATTAACTGTCTTGTCAATATTCGTTACGATCCCCCGGATCACTCCGTCAGAAACCGCCTTGCCCATACCCAGAACTTCCAGCTTACCAAATTCGTTTTTGCGACCGACGATCGCGCAGATTTTGGTGGTTCCGATATCTAATCCGACGATGATTTTATCTTCTTCCATTTCAATAATAGTTTTCTGTTTTCTACACTTTGGCCTTACAGGCCTATGACATTATTTATTCGCAAACGATTTGATTCTTAAACTTCAAATTGACCAAACTATAGGTGTTCCAACCCTTGTTTGGTAAGATCTCCTTATAAAATATTTTCAACTTTTTAAATTTCCGATCAAAGTCCTCCGGCATTCCAAACTTTATGTCCTGCTTGGTAACCTGAGGCAGTAGCGTCAGCTCTCCATCTTTTTCGATAATCAATCCCGCAATCTGCGCCCGCCAGAACTCATCCCTGTCTATATAGTTCAGCAAGTCAAGGACTTTCTTCCCGTAATCCGTTTCTGTCACGTTTTTCTCCCAGCTAAACCTGTGCTCCAGCTCAACCAGCGGAACACGGGCCGTATGCTTCGTGATCGTTGGCAGCAGATTTCCCTCAGCATCGATGTACTGATGATCGTCTCCTTTGCGGAAAATCCTGGCTACAGGCTGAGCCTGAATTACATTCACCATAATATTTCCCTTCACATCACGAAAAACCTGGGCATCCTTCACAAACGGATGAGCTTCCACCCTTTTCTCCAACATTTTCAAATCCAGTTGCTTCAGTGACAATCCAAGTACATAGTCGGTACTCTCAGCATTCAGCAGGTCCAGGATCTCCATTTGGTCGGTAAAGAAATCTCCATTCTGATCTTTGATCTTTACCAACACATTATTCACGGGCTTACCGCTGTTTCTGGTGCTGGTAAACCCAATGATGATCAGCATCAGCACTGCTGAAACCGAAAAGAACAATATGTTTTTTATCTCACGCTTCAATGCCGTATTTCTTTAAATATTTTTCTTTCAACTTTGGGACCTCCTGATCGATATCCCCTGCCCCGATCGTACAAAGCAGCTCTACCTCCCGGCCATTCAATTCTTCCAAAAGGTCAGCCTTGCTGCACAGGGTTTTCGCTTCCTTCCTGATCTTTTCAAAGATGATCTCCGATGTGACTCCCGGCATAGGTTCTTCCCTGGCCGGGTAAATGTCCAGCAGGATCACTTCATCGGCCAGCTCAAGGCTTTCGGCAAAACCATCCTGAAAATCTTTGGTGCGGCTATACAGGTGCGGCTGAAAAACAGCAGTTACCTTTTTAGCAGGATAAAGCTTTCGGACAGACCTCAGAAAAGCAGTGATTTCGGTAGGGTGATGTGCATAGTCATCAATGAAAATGAATCGATCATCCTTGATCACATACTCAAACCTCCTTTTTACACCGCGATAAGCAGCCAGCTGATCTTTAACAGTTTTAGGGTCCATCCCCTGATCCAGCGCCACGGTAATAGCAGCCAGCGCATTTTCCACGTTATGGAAGCCGGGTACTGTCAGCCGGAGATCATGAATTTCTTTTTTACCATGGTAGTTGAAAACGAAGGTTCCATCCACTGCCCGGATATCTCTGGCCTGAATATCTCCTTTTTCAATCCCATAGGTATAGTAAGGCCGATCCAGGTGCCATTTGATCTTTTCAGCAGCCCCGTACTGAATGATGGTTTTTCCATCCTCAGCATTCTTATGAATGAATTCAGCAAAAGCTTTTTTCATCTCCGTTTCGTCACCATAAATATCCAGGTGATCGGGATCTACAGACGAAATGATCACATAATTGGGTGACAGCCGGTGGAATGACCGGTCAAATTCATCAGCTTCGACCACTACCGGAGCTCCTTCACCTCCCACGATCAGGTTGGAATCATAGTTGGTCATGATGCCCCCGACAAATGCAGAACATCCCGTGGCAGAGGCATTCAGCAAATGAGCAACCATCGAAGAAGTCGTGGTTTTCCCATGAGTTCCTCCCACAGCAATGGTAAAGTGTCCCGCTGAAATGATACCCAGTACTTCAGACCGTTTTTTTACAGCAAACCCTTTGTCCAGGAAGTAATTGAGCTCGTTGTGGTTTTTTGGCACTGCAGGTGTATACACGATCAGCGTACCCTCTGTTTCCAGAAAAGCATCAGGCACCTCATTGATATAATCTTCATAATGCACCCAGATACCTTCAGACTCCAGCCTGCCGGTCAATGGGGTCTGGACACGGTCATAGCCTCCCACCACCGCTCCACGCTGATCAAACCAGCGGGCGATCGCACTCATACCGATCCCTCCGATCCCAATAAAATACACACTATGGATGTCTTCCAGCCTCATACGATCATTTTTATGACTTCATTAGCTATGTCTTTTGCCGCATCCGGATGAGACATAGCCTTGATATTTCTGCTCAGTTCACATTTGCGCTCGTCGTCTTCTATCAGATCAAAAACCGTATCGATCAATTTCTCCATGGCTTCACTATCCTTTACCAGGACCGCTGCATCGCGCTCCACCAGCGCTTTCGCATTGATGGTTTGGTGATCTTCGGCTACATTAGGCGAAGGCACCAGGATGCCTGGCTTGCCTGTAAGCATCAGCTCGGCAATGGACAATGCTCCTGCCCGGGATATCACCACATCCGCCACTGCATAGGCGTAGTGCATTTCCTTTACAAAGTCCCTGATCAATATATTCTCTGCGGGTTTTTCTACCCGGGATTTCATTTCTTCAAAGTAATAGCCCCCGGTCTGCCAGATCACCTGGTAGCCGGATGCCGCTAACCGGCCATATCCGGCCAGGATGAATTCATTTACAGAACGAGCGCCCAGACTTCCACCCACAATAAGGATGGTTTTCTTATCCGGTGAAAAACCGAAAAACTTATACGCCTCATCCCGCTTATCTTCGGGCAGCAAAATCGATTTCCGGACCGGATTGCCCGTTACCACCAGCTTATCAGAAGGAAAATACAGCTCCATTCCTTCATGCGCTACACAAATCGTGTCTACCCGTTTTGCCAACAACTTATTCGTAAGACCTGCATAGGAATTTTGCTCCTGTATCAGGGTAGGAATGCCTTTTTTAGTGGCAGCGTATAGCAGCGGCCCGCTGGCATACCCTCCTACGCCCACCACCGCATCCGGCTTAAAGGACTTGATCAGCCGGGAAGATTTTCGGATACTGGAGGTCAGCTTAAACGGAAACAGGAAATTCTGCAATGAAAGGCTCCGCTGAATCCCGCTGATCCACAGCCCAACGATCTTAAATCCGGCTTCCGGCACTTTTTCCATCTCCATCTTTCCCTCCGCTCCCACGAAAAGGATCTCCACCTCATGCAGGATATCCTGCAAAGATTGAGCTATAGAGATGGCGGGATAAATATGCCCGCCGGTGCCTCCGCCGCTGATCATGATCCGGAATGGAGATCCACGATATGGTTTTTTCTGTTCGATTATGCTGCTTCTTTTATTCGTTCTTTATAACTATTCGCCAGTGGCGATCCGATATCATCAATTTCTCCACGACTTACACTCAGTATGATGCCTATGGCCAGTCCGGCAAAAAGCTGGGAGGTTCCTCCCATACTGATCAGTGGAAGTGGAAGACCGGTAATCGGCCCCAACCCTACTGCCACACCCATGTTGACCATTGCCTGCATGACCAGCGCAAATGACAACCCTGCTGACAGCAATCCACCATAAGCCCGGTGGCTCTCTGCTGCTGCTTTCATGCCCCGGTAGAGCAGAGCGAGAAATAAAAACAGGACCACCAGTCCACCGATCATTCCGTATTCTTCCAGGATGATTGCAAACACAAAGTCCGAAGAGGAATGCGGCAGATAATTTCTCTGATCACTTTGCCCGGGACCCTTGCCGGTTAGTCCGCCTGTAGCTATCGCGATGTAAGACTGCTTGGCCTGAAAAGGCACTTCTTCCTTCTCAAAAAAGCTTTCCAACCTGTTAATAGCCGTTTCGGTACGCTGTCCGACGGTTAAGGAGATCGTTCCGGATACTGCACCGATGACTACAAGCATCACCAGGTATTTTACCGGTACACGACCTATGAACAGCACCAGCATACAAGTCAAAAACAAGAGGATCGCGGATGAAATATTGGACATAGCAATCAGTCCGCAGATGATCCCTACCCAGAAAAGCATGGGTATGATGGCCCGCTGAAAATCCTGAATATTCTTCTGTCGCTTCGATAGCATGCTTGCCAATGTCACCAGCAGGGCAAGCTTAGCCAGGTCTGAAGGCTGAAAACCCTGGTTGATAAAAGGTATGGTGATCCAGCGTGAAGCTTCATTGACGTTCGTTCCGAACAGCCAGGTATAAAGCAACAGGGGTACGGATACCCACAATGCAAACAAAGAGATCCTGGAATAATACCGGTAATCTATTTTGTGGGCAATCCACATCGCAAACAAGCTCAGCAATACCAGGCTGGAGTGCTTTAACAAGTAGTACTCAGTATCTCCACCTTTCATCTTATAGGCTAAACTTCCCGTAGCGCTATACACTACCAGGATGCTAAACATGGACAGTACAAACACGATGAACCAGATCACCGGATCGCCTTTCAAGTTTCTGTAAGCCCAATCTTTTATTGCATTCATACCTTTTCCTTTTTGGATTTGATCATGGCCTTTACGGCTTCTTTAAACTGATCTCCCCGGTCTTCATAATTCCTAAAGAGATCAAAGCTGGCACAGGCCGGCGATAGCAATACCACATCTCCTGGCTCAGCCATTTCAAATGCCATCTGTACAGCACCTTTGACATACTTTGTCTCCCGGATATGCTCCAAAACATCTCCGAAAAACTCCGTCAGCGGCCGGTTGTCCACACCCAGACAAACCAGCCCTTTCACCTTTTCTGATACAAGCTTTTTGATCTGCTCATAATCATTTCCCTTATCGATCCCACCGGCTACCCAAATGATCCTTTGTTTGATCCCATCCAGTGCGTAAAAGACAGAATCCACATTGGTCGCCTTGGAATCGTTGATAAATTTCACTCCCTCTATCTCCCCGCAAAGCTCCATCCGGTGCGGAGCATTCTTAAAGGACTTCAGCCCTTTCAATATTTTCTCAATAGACACCTCCACCGTCAATGCGCTCAATACGGACGCCATCGTATTCAGCATGTTGTGCTTGCCGATCAGGGCAATTTCAGAGACGGGGATCTTATGGCTTTCACTCCGCTCCTTGTATTCGTAATTGAAGATCAAATGATGATCCTCCATATATGCCTGCCACTTTGGATTTCTAGTGGCAGAGATGGCAAACAGACATGCCTCCACCTTTCTCCGGGCCAGCTCCTCTGTGATCGGCTTACTGTCAGCGCAGTAGATGAAGCACTCAGACTGACTGAGGTTTTCGGTGATCCGGAACTTAGACGCCACATATTTTTGAAAGTCATGCTCATATCGATCCAGATGATCCGGCGTGATATTCAGCAACACCGCCACATCCGGTTTAAACTTCACAATACCATCCAGCTGGAAGCTGCTCACCTCCACTACATAATAGTCATAGCCGCCTTCTGCCACCAGCTTTGCCAGGCTTACACCTACATTCCCACCCAGGGCCACCTTCATACCGGCTGTTTTCAGCAAATGGTGAGTCAGCAAAGTGGTTGTCGTTTTTCCATTGGTTCCGGTGATGGCTATGACCTTGGCGTGCTCATCGATGTACCGGTAAGCAAACTCAATCTCTGATATGACAGGTATTCCCTTCTTTACCAGCTCTTTCACCAACGGAGCCTTGTCAGGTATACCCGGACTCTTGATGACTTCATCTACTGCCATAATGCGCTGCTCAGAGTGACCTTTTTCTTCGTACTCCACCTCATGCGCGTCCATGATAAGCTTCCTGTCTTCTGCTATCGGACCCGCATCAGACACAAAGACCGTGTATCCGTGCTTTTTGCCCAGTATGGCCGCACCGATACCACTCTCACCTGCACCTAATATGGCAATGGACTTATTCATTCTTCATTTAGCTCTTTTGTAGTTAACCGCTGCCCCATGGTCTCAGTCGGCTTCAAATTCATCTTCTTTTTTTGCTTTTTTCTCAATGATCTGATCACAGCACAGTGAATAAAGAGATAGCAATTCATAGCCTCTCTTCAGAAAATCATTGATCGCACCGATCTTATCTTTTCGGTTTTGTACATCCAGCTTATCCAGGAGGTAAATGATCTCATCCATCTCATCTTCCATGGCTTCTATCTGCTGGAAAAACCGCATTTCGGATTTTGCCTCCAGTACTTTTCGCAACTGCTGATCCAGTTTTTTTGCTCCCCGGATCAGTGTGGTGGAAAAGCCCAGAAGGTTACTTCCGGGAACCAGCTCAGCAATCTCAGTTGCCTGCTGCTGAAATTTTTCGTTTCGTTGATAGAGTTGTTCTAGCGTCATATCGAGATTATCTAAGTTTAAGCGTTGCTAATGTGATTATGGCCAGAAGAATGCCCGTAGTCCAAAAGCGCGTCACGATCTTGGCTTCATGCCAGCCCCTCTTCTGATAATGATGGTGAAGCGGTGACATCAAAAAGATGCGTCTGCCTTCACCGTATTTTTTCTTCGTGTATTTGAAATAAGATACCTGCATGATCACTGACAAATTCTCTACCACAAACACACCACACAGTATCGGGATCAATAATTCTTTTCGGATCACCAAAGCCATCACGGCAATCACGGCACCCAGCGAAAGGCTTCCCGTATCGCCCATAAACACCTGCGCCGGATAGCTGTTGTACCAGAGGAACCCAATGCAGGCTCCCACAAAAGCGGTGCTGAAGATCACCAGCTCTCCGGAGTTGGGGATGAAGGCAATGTTGAGGTAATCAGCAAAGACAGCATTACCTGACAGGTAAGCTAAAATGGCCAGCGTAAGGCCAATGATCGCCGCACTACCGCCAGCCAGCCCATCCAGCCCGTCGGTCAGGTTAGCGGCATTGGAAACGGAAGTGATGATGAAGATCACCGCCAGTACATAGATCACCCAGGTAAAATCTTCCATAAAATACGGAAGCAGCCAGTCATACTGGAATTCATTGTTTTTCACGAAAGGAATGGTCGTAACGATGGAGCTGCTGTCGGCTATGCCCAACCCACCCAGCTCAGGGATGATCACATCCGGGTGCATCACCATCACCATTCCTACCAGCAAACCGATAGCCACCTGGCCGATGATCTTAAACCGGCCTGCCAGCCCTTCCTTGTTTTTCTTTTTCACCTTGAGGTAGTCATCCACAAAACCGATCAGCCCCATCCACAGAGCGGTCACAAGCAACAACTGCACGTAGATGTTTTCCAGCTTCGCAAACAGCAAGGTCGGGATGACGATAGCCGCGATAATGATGATCCCCCCCATCGTAGGAGTGCCCTGCTTCTTCATCTGACCTTCCAGACCCAGATCCCGGATGGACTCACCCACCTGGTAGCGCTGAAGCGCGTTGATCAACTTTCGGCCAAATACGATCGTGATCAGCAGCGAAACAAATGCAGCAGCGCCTGCCCTGAAGGAGATATAGCGAAATACACTCGCCCCCATCAGGTCAAATTGTTGTTCTAAAAAGTCAAACAGGTAGTACAGCATTCTTTTATTAATTGTGAATTGAAAATTGAAAATTGAGAATGGGCCTTCCCACTCTCCCAGTAGGCAGGAAGCAGTAGGTAGTATAGGCAGGAAGCAGGAAACCTTTCTTCTCTACCTTTTTTGCATATTGCCTGTTGTCTACTGCCATTTTCATTTTTTTGCCTATTGCCATTTGCCTATTGCCTATTTATCTTCATTATTTCCCTTCGCTACCCCTGGCCCCTTAAGGGGAAACCAGCGCGCATCAACCAGTAGGCAGTAAGCAATAAGCAGTTGGCAGGAAACCTGCTTTTCTACCTTTTTTGCGTACTGCCATTTGCCTATTGCCTATTTTCATTTTTGCCTATTTATCTTCATTTCCCTTCGCTACCCCTGGCCCCTAAAGGGGAAACCAGCGCGCATTCTCTATTCTTAATTCTCAATTCTCAATTCCCAATTACCCATTCAGCATTTCATTCAATATTTCTTTATCGTCAAAGTGATTTCTCACTCCTTTTATCTCCTGATAGGTCTCGTGACCTTTTCCCGCCACCAGGATAATATCCATCGGCCGGGCCAGATTGCAGGCCGTCCGGATCGCCTCCTTCCGGTCCTGAATGATCATCGTTTTTTTTTGATCCACCTTTGGGATACCCGCCATCATGTCCGTAAGGATCTGCTGCGGATCTTCATCCCGTGGATTATCTGAGGTCAAAATGACCTTGTTGCTAAAATCCGAAGCTATACGAGCCATCAAAGGCCGCTTAGCCTTATCGCGGTTTCCACCACAGCCAATCACCGTGATCACGGTTTCCTGCCTGGTTCTCAGGTTATCGATCGTTTTCAGTACATTCTCCAGTGCGTCAGGAGTATGTGCATAATCCACGATCGCCAACACCTGATTTGGGTTTAGCACCTGCTCAAACCTGCCCCGGGCGCCCTCCATCTGCGAAAGCACCATCAGCACCTCTTCCTTATCTTCTTCCAGCAACACTGCTGCAGCGTAAACGGCCAGCAGGTTGTATGCATTGAAATCGCCGATCAGCTTAAACCAGGCCGCAATACCATCCACATCCATCTCCAACCCCTGCAGGGTATTGTGCAGGATCTTTCCTTTAAAATCGGCCATGGAGCGTAACGAATACGTGTTTTTATCGGCTTTGGTATTTTGCAGCATCACAGCTCCACGCTTATCATCGGCGTTTACCAGCGCAAAGGCCTCCTTTGGCAGCCGGTCAAACAGTATCTTCTTGGCCCTGATGTATTCATCAAAGGTGCTGTGATAGTCCAGGTGGTCGTGGCTGATGTTTGTGAAAACACCCCCGGCAAACTGCAGCCCTGAAGTACGCTCCTGCACCAGCGCATGGGAGCTCACCTCCATAAAGCAGTGTGTACACCCCGCTTTCACCATCTGCACCAACAGCTCATTGATCTGTAAGCTGTCCGGCGTAGTAAAGCTGGACGGCAGCACCTTTTCCCCAATCTTATTTTCAACGGTGGATAGCAACCCAACCTTGTACCCCAGCGTACTGAAAAGCTGATGCAGCAATGTGGCGGTTGTGGTCTTCCCATTTGTGCCCGTCACACCCACCAGTGCCAGCATTTTCGTTGGCTGATCATAAAAATTGGCTGCCACGATACCCATCGCAGCAGCCGAATTACCCACCTGTATATATGTGACCTCCTGAAGCTGCTTCTCCGGCAGGTCCTGACAGATCACTGCCGCAGCTCCTTTGGATATGGATTCTTCGATATAGGCATGCCCGTCTACGGTCAGCCCTTTGATCGCTACGAAAAGCGTCCCTTTCTTCACCTTCCTGGAGTCAAAAGCAAGGGCAGAGATCTCCTTATCACGATCGCCATGGATCGCTTTGAGGGAAATACCAAACAATATGTCTTTTAGTAGCTTCATTAACTCAACTGCAGTTTTATTTCTCTGCCTTTTGAAAATTTTGTTCCCGGTGCAATGGACTGAGTTTCCACACGTCCCACACCATTGGCATCCACCGTCATGCCCAGGTTTTCCAACACATAAATGGCGTCCCGCAAGGTCATGCCCCGCACATCGGGCACATGATCCGGACGCGGCTGATTGCCTTCCCAAAACACCGAGTTGTTTACCACATCGGTAGTCACCCAGGTGGCTTCAGTCTCCGAATGATTGGAGATCCCCAGCTCATTGGAGATCATCGTCAGCTCCTCCCGGTTGCCGGACCTGATGACCGGAAAAATACCTGCAAACTCAATGCGCTTGTCAGGCAGCTCCTGGTGCATATTGATCTCCAGGGAATAGATCTTATCAGCGATCTCTTTAAAAACCGGCGCTGCCACATCGCTACCATAGATCTGGTATCCCTTGGGATCGTCGATCACCACGATGCAGCTGTATTTCGGATCATCTGCCGGGAAATACCCTGCAAACGAGGTGTAATACGCATTGGTATACCGCCCGTTTTTTACTTTTTTAGCCGTGCCGGTCTTTCCGGCAATGCTGAACCGGTCGTTTTTGATGTTGCTTGCCGTGCCTCGCTCCACGACACCTTCCAGCATCAGCCTGATCTCACGTAAAGTCTCTTTCGAGCAGATCTTTGATTTCAGCACTTTGGGCTCATACTCGTCGATGGTCCGGTTCGCCTTCTTTACTTCTTTCACGATCAGTGGCTGGATCATCTTCCCGCCATTGGCCACTGCATTGTAAAGCGTAAGGGTCTGAAGGGGCGTCATTTTCAGCTCATAACCATGCGATATCCAGGGCAATGAAACCCCGCTCCAGGTAGAATCAGAGGGGTCTTTGATGTAAGGCAATCCCTCACCCACCATCTGAAAACCAAGCGGCTTATCCAGTCCCATGCTTTTCAGGTAATCCGTATATCGCGACGGATTGCTGCCAAAATGATCGGTGATCAGCTTAGCCGTGCCGATGTTGGAAGATTTCTCAAATACTTCCTGAACGGTAAGCACCCCAAAACCTCCGGGCTTATGGTCGCGCATGGTCTCGTCAAAAAACTTCGTGACTCCATCCCCGGTATCTACCGTATCGGTCAGCTTAATGTCCGAATCCTCGAGCAAAGCGATCATGCTGGCCAGCTTGAAAGTAGAGCCCGGCTCACGCGCTCCCTGGCTGCCTACTGCATAGTTATACCGCTCGTAATAATCGCCTTTGCTGTTTCTGCTCAGGTTGGAGATGGCTTTGATCTCGCCGGTCTCCACTTCCATCAAAACCGCCACGCCATAGTCGGCCTGGTGCTTAACCAAATGCTTTAAAAGAGCCGATTCCGTAACGTCCTGCAGGTTTACGTTGATGGTTGTCTGGATGTCGTATCCTTGTCTTGGCCGGATCTCCGAGCCATCGTATACCGGCTTCCAGCCTCCGCCGGCCA
Source organism: Marinoscillum sp. HNIBRBA16962 (assembly GCF_057801515.1). Lineage (NCBI taxonomy): Bacteria > Pseudomonadati > Bacteroidota > Cytophagia > Cytophagales > Reichenbachiellaceae > Marinoscillum > Marinoscillum sp. HNIBRBA16962. Next base: position 4,462,288 of record NZ_CM173603.1, read on the forward strand.
TCCGTTGAAATAATGCTTTTCCATCCTGTCCGGCCAGCTGGCGGTTGAAGCTGTACTCCAGGCCTACTACTCCGCGATTGTCAGAGTTGACCGTGCCGATGGTCCGTCCACCCAAATGCGAAAAAGGCAGAAACCGCTGTTCCACCTTTTTGAAGATCACTCCACCGGTAAGTCGCCCCTCCCGAAATATGGGCCAGCGCTCCATCCGCTTTTTGTCCTGGTAGCCGACCTCCTGCCGGTTGAGCGTCATGTACCTGCGCCGCTCCCGCCGGGCCCTGTCGATCTTCCTGCGGTACTGCATCTGTGTGAGATCTCCATAGTAATTGCTCAGCAGATAACAGAGGGAATCGATCCCGGAGTTGTAGAGCTCATCGCTGGCGAGGTACGGATCAAAATGCAGCTGGTAAAATGGTAAAGAGGTAGCCAGCAGGCTCCCGTCATCGGCATAGATGTTGCCGCGGGTGGCCTCTACCTCCATCACCTGGAGGCCGAGGGTTTCGGCATAGCCTTTCCACTTCTCGCCCTCCTGGTACTGGATCTTAAAAATGCGAAAAAGTATTCCTGCAGAAAACAAGAATACCAGCATAAAAGCGATCCTTACTCGGAGCAATATGGATTTTTTGATACTCATTCCTTAGGCACAATGATTTTAAAGGGTGGTTCCTTTGATTCTTTTAATCCGAGCGGAGTTACTTTTCTGGCCACTTCGGATTGTTTGCTTTCTTTCATGTAATCGGCCTTGAGCGTGGTAAAGTCAGCCCTCAGGTCCTCTACCTCACTTTCCAGGCTGTTGATTGCTTTGACATTTTTCTCTGCATAATGACGACTGCCGATGTAAATGACGCATAGCAGGGAAACAAACAGTATCTGCGGCAGAAAACGCACATGGATCACCTCGGCCAGCGACTCGTCAATACGCAAAAGCCTCTCCAACAGCGTGAAAATACCGCCCTGTCCACCGAGACGGGCTCTGTTGCTGCTTGATTTGCCTGGTATTTTGTATGTGTTTGTTGCCATGTCCCCTCCCCAGACCCCTCCCCAAAGGAGAGGGGCTTTCTTTGGATTTTTATTTTTTTAATTTTTTAATCACTTCTTTCTAATAGTTTTTCTTTCAGTAGGCAGGAAAACTTTCTTCTCTGCCTTTTTTGCGTATTGCCTATTTATCTTCTTCATTTCCCTCTCTACCCCTGGCCCCTAAAGGGGAAAGCTTCCGCCCTTTCAGTTCCTTCTTTTCAAATTCCGTTTTTCCAGTTGCATATTGTCATTTTGCATATTGCTGTTTGCCTATTGCCTATTTGTTTTCATTTTCCCGCGTACCCCTGGCCCCTGAAGGGGAAACCCGCGCTCATTCATTCTCAATTCTCAATTCTCAACTCTCAATTCTTTCCGCAATTCTCAGCTTCGCGCTTCGCGCTCTCGGGTTTGTCCGGATCTCTTCTTCGTCTGGCACGATGGGTTTTCTGGTCAAAGGCCTGAATGGGCGTATTTCATTGCCATAAAAGTCCTTTTCCATTTTCCCTTTGAAGTTTCCGGTGTTCATGAAGTTTTTGACCGGCCGGTCTTCCAGCGAGTGGTAGCTCATGACTACCAGTCGGCCGCCTGGCCTGATCACTTCGGTAGTCTGCTCCAGAAATTCGCGTAAAGCGCCCAGCTCATCATTTACCTCGATGCGGATGGCCTGGAAAAGTTGCGCCAGGTATTTCATCTCACGTCCCCTGGGGGCTACCTGCAGCGCTGCTTCTTTCAGCTCCTCATTTCGGGTGATCCTTTTTGCGCCGCGCGCGCGTATGATCGCAGCAGCCAGCGTCCGGGCATTTTTGATCTCGCCATAGGCACTCAAAATGTGGATCAGATTATCCTGCTCATAGTCATTGATGACATCCTGAGCAGTAAAGTCCGCATTTTGGTCCATGCGCATATCCAGCGCTCCCTCAAACCGGGTGGAGAAGCCACGGCTTCCCTCATCAAACTGGTGGGAGGAGACGCCCAGATCGGCGAGTATGCCGTCTACCTGCTTTACACCGTAAAACTTCAAATACCTTTTCAGGTGCCTGAAGTTGGATTCAACAAACGTGAAAGAACGTTTTTGCCCGTCCCGATAGCTATCGGGATCAGCGTTGGCTTTTGCATCAGCATCCTGATCAAAAGCGTATAGCATTCCGTCTTTTAACTGGCTTAAAATGGCTTTGGAATGTCCCCCGCCACCGAAGGTCACATCCACATAGATGCCGTCCGGGTCAATGTTCAGGCCTTTGATGCAAGCCTGCAAAAGGACCGGTGTATGATAGGCGCTCATCTCGCTTTGTCCAGTTTACTCATCGAGGTATTTCTGGGCAAGAGACGAGTACTCGGCCGGGTCATCTATCTGGTGCTCCTCAAATGTCTGAGGGTTCCACATTTCAACATAGTTGCCCATACCGATGAGCATGGCCTCTTTTTCCATTCCGGCATGAGCGAGCATTGCCCTGGGTATCAGTATTCGTCCCGCATTATCCAGCTCTACCTGAGCAATACTCCTGAAGAAGTTTCTTTTTAAGGCTCTTTGCTCGGCGTTGAATTCACTAAGCGCAGCAATCTTGGCATGTATCTTTTTGTATTCTAACATCGGATACAGGATCAGATTAGGCTCGAATCCTTTTCGGATCACGAGCTCGTGCGTAGACACCTCGGGCAGATTAGCCTTAATCTTTGCAGGTAAGACTAACCTACCCTTAGTATCCAACTTACACTCATACTCGCTTGTAAAAAACGCCATAATGAGCCGTCCCGCCTTATGCGGGACATTGAAAAATATAAACCACCAATACAAATGTAGGAAAAAGATTGACATTTACAACCACTTTCCCCCACTTTCATCCACTTCAGATAAAAAATGCTTATAAATGCTTCAAAGCTAGCTTTTAAGGCTTGAATCGGCCCTTTCAGCGATAACTTACTGAGGATTAAGGCTTACATTTTCATTACCTGAAGCAATTATTTCAAAAATCCGGGTGTTTTTCAGTATTCAGTGGGAGAAAGTGGAGGAGATGAAAAAAGTTTATGGAGGGGTGGGGTGTAGGAAGTATGGAGTGGGAAGTAGCTGGCAGTGCGTCCGTCAGATGGCTAGATCTTTATAATAGAGGGTCGTGCGCCAAAGTTGCTCCAACGAGAGAAAAGGAGTAATTGAGTTTTTATTAGAAATCTGTGCAAGATGAGATCGGCAGGATACAAGCTTCGAGGGTACGAGCTACAGGCTCGTACTAGAGAAGGTTTTGGGTTTTTTGGGCAGCCGTGTTAGCTATTTGCTCCAGGTCCGGCTGGCATACAGACTACCGGCTTAGGTAAAATCCGTATTTTTTACAATCCGAATTATACCGATGTTTCCATTCAAACCGTGACATAGCTTTACATAATCTTTTAAACTTAAATTATGCGATATGAAGACGACCGATTCCAACTCCCAACTTGTAAAGCCCAGTTTTGCATACGCTCTTCGGAGAGCTGCTTCTGACATTGTATTTAAAACAGGAGTGAGTGGACTACTGATCATCAGTGTATTTATACTGGCAGAAAGAATACTTGCTTCATAAGATTTGAAGTGAGGCTCTCCTTACGTTAGCCCATTTTTTCCTACGTTGGTTCGAGCTTATAGCCCGGACCTTGTCAGACAAGTCAAATATCATCCATCACAAGCTCCAATAGTCCTCGTTTGTCCCATGGGGATGTCCGGAAAAGAAGTCAGACGACTCCTGCGTAGCGGATATAGCCGTCAGACGGCTAGAACTTTAGTTTATGGAGGGATGGGGAAATGTGGGGTTAGGATTTCACAACTAAACACGGCCAGAGGCCTCGGTCATATTAGTCACTCGGCCTGGCCGGCTGCACCTGGCCGGCTGCACCTGGTCGGTCACACCTGGTCGGCCACACCTGGTCGGTCACACACAGCCGAGCGACTGGTGAAATGATTTTCAGGTTCAAATTTTTTCAATGACATGAAATTAGTGTGAAATGGTATATAGCCCTCGTTTGTAACGAGGATTTTCCGAAACTGGCGTTTGTAACGCCTTCAGATAACACAAACTTTTACCGGCCAGAATTTTAAAGGTGATTACAGCGATACAACCTGCCAGCCGGCTGGTCGCTATTCTCAAGAGGTACGTACATAATGCTCGCACCAACGAAGGAAGTTAATTCACCTTAGTTAAAACTAAGAGTGTATAACCCTTTTTGATCGTCCTTATTGGTAGTGAAAAGGATTTTGTTCCCCTGACTCAAAAAACCAATGGGAAACTCTGAATATTTATTGGTAGTAAGTCTCCTCATATGCTCCCCGGACGCATCCATCAGGTACATTTCATACTTGTATGTACGATCACCTTCTTCAGTCAGATGATCTTTATCGGTGATAAACAGAATAGAATGACCATCATTGGAAAAGGATATAGGAGATAGGGCTGCATCTAATGTGAGGACCTGGCTTGTTTCTGAAGTGTTAATATCTAAAACATAGATCGCATCATTCTTCTTACAAAGCATCCTGTTTCCATCCGAAGTTATCCCACCCGGCGTAAATCCGGCAACCGGATCAGACATCTGATTCCCTTGCCAATCGATAAAATAAAACTCCTCATAAGTCCATAAAAGGAGCCAACTATTGACTGGATGAATCTGAGTAAAAACAGCATTTTCTTCTCCGGATAACTTGGTGTTTTCCCCCGTTGCTAATTCATGACGCATAAGCTTATTGCTTCCATTCAGGTATTCCCCATACAGCACATACTTGTTATCCGGGCTGATCGCATAAGCAAACAGGCTATTTTCAGAATTAGTAACAAGCGTTTCTTTTGTATCCGATACCAGATCATGGAGCTCCAGTCGATACTCAAAACCAGTCGAAAACTGGAGATAGGTTGAAACGACGACATAGCGTTCATTATCCGAAACAGCAAATCCATCAAAAATCCCACCTTCAGTATCCATCAATTTTGTGAGACTAAAATCATCCAGCTCGACTTTGTAAACCTCTGATGTAACTCCTCCTGAACGGTCAAAGTAAGTCCCAACAAATAGTCTGTCCTGCTCGGGAGGAAACTGATACGAGTAAATTGGAGTATTTAGTAGCGCTCTTAACTCAGAACCTGATGTTGTAACTTCATCATCTTTACACCCTACCTGCAAAAGCAGGAGTCCCATCAGACAGAGTTCATAAAACCTGTATCGCTTATTTAATTTCTGATCCATTACACCAGAGAAGATTTGCTTACAATGATAATTCAATTTCAAAACCCTACACCTAATTGCGGATATAATCAAAAACCTCCCACCATAACTTGCTCCTTCTCTGACTTATCATTTGGTTTGGATTTGAGAAAGCCGTCAGACGACTCTTGCGTAGCGGATATAGTCGTCAGACGGCTATTATAATGCATAGCTATTCCTTATGCTCCCAGTACCATTCTTCCCAGGCATCCGAGGACATGGTTTTATTACTGATAGCCCATCCTTTACTCACCGGTCCCATGCCCACTATCAAAAAATCAATTTGATACATGCACGCACAATCAACTTTAGTTTCACCCGTTTTAGGAGCATTCTTATCTCTCAATATTATACCTCCGTATACACCACTAATAACCTCAGTAGAAACATCAAAATCCACATCACATGGACCATAACTTTTCATGGAAATTCTTATGGTATCCTTAGATATTTTCTGAGGATTTATCTCACCATTATACTTATCGTAATCTGGCAAACACTCGTAAGTAACGTCTAAAACAGATTGACTTTGAGAGAGGTAAGGAAAGAATAATACGCAAAACAATACTATAAAAGGGATTGGCTTCATTAAATCGACAATTCATCAATGAAGGCAAGATAATGATTAAGGATAAAAAGCGGTTCTTTTGGTCATTATTAGCCCGGGATTTCCTAAATCCCATTACTAACCCTCTCCCACTCCCCAATAGTCCTCGTTTGTCCGGAAAGCCGTCAGACGACTCTTGCGTAGCGGATATAGTCGTCAGACGGCTATATCTTTAAAAATAGGTGGTTATTGGTTCGAGATGTGTGCAAACGAAGCATACAGTATGGTGAGTAACTCCAAAACTGGCGTTTGTAACGCCTTTAGATAACACGAACTTTTACCTTACCGGAATAATCAGCATTTATAAAAGCGATTTTCCCGGAATGATTGGATACGCGGAAAATTGATTTTATACTTGAGCAATTTTGAAGGTTTTCTGAAAAACACTTAAAGTAAAACCCGTATCCGTACCTACTTAAAACTTATTAACGCTTTTGTGCGAAACTTTTCGTCGAGAGCGATCCTATCCATAAATTTTTTAATAACTATGAAAAATAACCTATCAATAGTCCTTCTGATCGCATTAACCATTTTTTCGTGTGACTTCAGAAAATCGGTGAGTACAGATTTAAATACAGGATTAACCACCCGGGGAGACGGCCTTTCCTGTGATAACGTCTATCTATCAGACGGTGAACAAAAATTGAACAGGAATTCATTCACTTATGGGGAAAAGATCTACCTGAATTTCGAGGATGTGGAAGGATTTGAAAAAATTAATAGCAATGCTTTCCCTGGTTTGCAACTGCTGGTGGTCAGCCAGAAAGGGGATACGGTTATGAACAATGAGGATCTGTATGCCAAATATGAGGATGGTATAGACATTTCACCCCTATTGGTGCAAGCTAATGTGACAGTGGCCGATCCCATGCATTCAAATGAAAATTATACACTTTACGTAAATATCTGGGATAAAAAAGGCAAGGGGACGTATAAGGCAGAAATGGACTTTGATATTGTCCCCAATGATCAAATCAAGACCGAAAGCAATGGGGTATCTTATAGTGAAATTTACTTGTTTTCACTGGAGCGAAAGACGACCATTACTGACAACAATGCAAAATTTAATGAGAACATATATGTGCTTTTTGAAGGTCTCAAAGGATTTAAGAATGAGGCTGGAAAAGCTTTCATCGGGCTCAGCCTTAAAGTAACGGATGCTGATGGGGAAGTGATCCTGGATAAAGAAGACCTTATCGGCGAATCCGGGATGGAAGTGACTGAAATCGAGTCGCAGTTAGCGCCAAGTTTCATCATTAAGAATCCTGATATTAAAAGCCCGGTGACCTGCGAAATCAAAATTTGGGATAAGAAAAGTGAAAGCAAAATTGAGACATCTGCGCAGGTGAATTTGGAATAAAGTAGTCTATCTTTTCCATTACACTGATCCCTGTATGGTCAAGGTCTATTTGGGTGATTTTCGTCTTTCCACAGCTTGGAAAACTAAAGAATTTAGATTTATTACTTCAAATACTTCAAAAATAGGGTCAAGTGCTTTGACGCTCAACAATGCATCAAAGCGCTTTTTGTACAGATTGAAAGGTTGCACCAACCAGCAGCATTTGTTCATTGAGTTCAACTACCGGAAGACTCACATTGACACTAAACTTATTGGCTTTTTCCAGTTTATTGAACATTTCCCTGGCATGTAGCTCGCTAACATCAATATCATAAAATGTATAGGTCATCTGAGCACTGTCCAGTGCCTTTTTCAGGTCAAGACAGTGATGACACTGACTGCTTCCATAAATGGTAATGACAGGATCTTTGTCAGAACAGGCCACGATAAACAAGGCGGAACAAACAATAAATGCTACTAATATTTTTTTACCCCTCATGGAAAGCAAAGTTTTTGTTAAGTCCGTATGAACCAATAAATATACTATTTACTTCCAAAAGCCATTAGCAGATGCTTGTTTTTATCGGCTTATCGTTGTTTTAAGTGTCAATTCCGGATGGATTCCTTAAAACGATTGATGAAATCCAGTGTTTCCGGCCTGGCGGGTATTTACCTACGCCGGTTCGATCCTGTAGCCGGAACGTGTAGGCTTAGGCCGGATTGAAGGATGTTCAGAAGCCGTCAGACGGCTGCTCTTTTAGTCTTAGGCAACAGGGCACAAGCGAAACGCAGGATTTTAAAGGTGATTACGGCGATACAACCTGCCAGGACAGCACCGCAGGGTAGTTTTGAAGGCTGCTCCTGTAAGCCGCCTCCGGTAGACCACTGAAACTTGATTTTTTTCCAAGCTTCTCTACCATCTCAATTACAGCATATTAAAGAACTATAACTATCTATGTTAAAGTGCCTAACTTCTTGGCACACCGAGGACGATTAAGAGATTAAGGGTTATCGGATTGGGTTAGCTTTTCTCAATTCGGACATGCTGTAAAAGTAAATATTTCACAACTAAACACAGCCAGAGGCCTCGGTCATATTAGTCACTCGGCACAGCCGAGCGACTGGTGAGTAATTGAGATTAATTTTATAATAAACTTCTTTAGCATTTTGCTCGTACCAGCGGGGAGTTGAATGAGCTTTAATCGCATTTTAATTAAATTAGGGCAACGTCCAAAAGAATATTTAAGCACTAGAAGAGTTTGTTGCAACAGAATAGATCGTATTAGGTCAGTAATGAACAAAATGAAAGAAGAGGTAGAAAATATATTAGTAGATAATGCTGAAGTTATCTTAGATAATCTGTTAGAAAATGAATTATTAAAACAAATCCCAATATTAGGTACTTCAATAAACCTTTACAAAGGATTTAGAAGCATTAGGGATGCTACATACCTTAACAAGGTGAGAATATTCATTGAAAAGGTTGGTGAGATTGATCAGGTACAACTACAACGGCTGATAGAAGAATCTAAGAAGGATAAAAAGAGAAGAGCGAAATTCGGTGATGCATTGTTTACTACAATTGAACAAAGTGATTCAAGACTGAAAATTGAATACCTGGCTGTTTCTTTCGAAGCTTTTTTAAGTGGTGACTTTAGCCAATATGACCTTAGATTAATATGCCATACTATACATGCATCTTTTTCAGATGATCTAAAAGATATTATTGAAAACGACCCGCAATCAATTGAATTAAAATATGTAGTTTCAACTGGACTCGCTGAAGCTGTTTATGAAGAAGCCACATTTGATATGGGGACTTCTGAACCCAATTATGAGCTTTCAAAGGTCGCAATTCTTCTGAGAGAAGCTTGGCAAAAATATAATAAGGACTCCTAAATAGTGTATCGTTTCACCCCTCAGAAAGAATAGACCATATTTCATTCTGATACAACTAGAAAAAGGAGTAAAACTAAGCCATCCCTACGGGACAGAGGGCAATTAAGGGGAAATTAGCCAAAGTCAAAAGGTATGAGCATAATGGTCGCACCAGCGAGGAGAAGACTCTTTTAGTTAGCTTTTTGGATATTTGTCTAAAACTTTTATCAGCTCACTAAACTTAGAGCAAGTTTCTAAAACGCTGTTAAAATCTAGGTTAGAAAAAATATCAGGGTTATGTGATTCTTTATATCTGTGCTTAGAGTATTTAGTTCTTGATATCAGTACATTTTTTGGGTTTTCGATGTAATGGGGTGTTTTCTTTAAATTTATATCAGATTTATATCTGTTATTAAAATAATCTATGTCACCAAAGATTAAGGCCTCCAATTCATAAATATTTAGTAGAAGAATAGATTTACTTCCACTTATCTTTTCCTTGCAATCATTAAACCATTTTTTTCTCTCTTGTACCTTTTTATGCTCTGATATTATTCCATCTAAATCACGAATAAATATTATTGCATCAATTCTGTTTTCCATTTCGACCGCAGATTCCAGTAAGCCTAAAAATTTTTTTGTATCCAATTGCGTACCCTTTATCCTTTTTAAAAGTAGCTTAAACTGGATTTTTCCCGAATATCTTTGATTTAAAAGATTGCGAATAGATTCCGTATCATAAGGATCTTCGCCTATGAGTCCAATCTTTCTCATAATTTAAGCTCATCAGTATGTCTCCAAAAGTCACTTAAAAAACTATTCCTTGTAAACGTCAAAGCTTTTAGGATCTGATCTGAACTAATATTCTTTATACTTGTCCTATTATCTAAATACTCAGAAATAATGATTCTCTCAATATCTTCTTCCTCTAAAATATCAAGCACTTGGGGAGAATGAGTAGTTATAATAATTTGCTTAGTTTCTGACTCTTCTTTCAGAAATTGCATCATTTTATCTAGCTGGTGAGGATGGATTCCAAGTTCAGGCTCCTCAATCAACATAACCCCAGACTCATATGAATGTATACTGCTTATCATTAATAACAAACGCTTTGTCCCATCAGACAAAGCATCCCATCTATACCATTCATCTTCTATTTTAAACTCAAGTAAAATATCGCCTATTGTTAAACTTTCCTTTTTCACCCATTTAACAGAAAGTGCATTGGCTACCCTAACATCGCTTATATGTGTAAATTCTGACAAAAGATCTGATAGTTTACGACTTAAACTGGATTCAGCTCCCTTCAAAAATTCATTTGTTATTTCTTGAGAAAGAGATGAATTGGGGCTGAGTTTTCCATTCACTAATTCAGACTTCAACTTTGTTAAAATTTCCCAAGCATAAATATCTAAAATGTAACGCTCAAAAATAGTAGACCTTTTGTCAGGCAAACCATGGATCATTCCCCATTCAAACATAAATCTATATTGGCCTGGCTTAGATAGAAAAACTAAGTCATCTGGAACATTATATTCGAAAAAATGTCTATGAAATCTAGGTGGCAAGCTTTTTTGAGCTAAATGATGTTCGAAAAAATCATTTACATCTTCGGAGAGTTCGATTTCTGATTCTTCATCAATAATCTTTGCGTCATTAGTGAAATATTCTAAGCATAATGCTCTTTTAAAACTTTTTCCATAGGGAACGACTTTGCTTGAAGACTTTATTCTATGGACATCTTTATGGAAAAGATTTTTATTCTCTTCTAAAACCAACTCAAAATCTAGGAAAAATTGATCAAGATCTTTGGGATATCCATTAAGTGATCTCAGTAAAAACTCTAAAAAATTAGTTTTTCCTGATCCATTTGGCCCTATTATTATATTAAGCCCCTTTCGTAATTCTACTTCAACGTCAGAAATAGACTTATATCCTCCAAATTGAATTTTTTCTATATAAGAAATCATATTATTAAGGCTTAAGACACACTGAGTAAAGTCTATCTTGACTCAATTCGCGTCAGCGTCCGCTTGTGCTAGACACAGATGTCATAATCTTTTTATTGCAAATCCGGAAATAACATATCCACTGGGTAAGTACGTATCTTTGACTTTAGGATTTGAAGACTCAATAGTTTCAATTTCTAAATTCATAACAGCATCAGCTCCCAAATCTTTTATTTTCCCGTAAACTATTCCCAAACTCTCCTGAAGACTATAATTCCCTTCGATCCATTCGTATACTTTATAGCCGTATAAGTCAACGCCTGTTTCTTTCCATTCAGCGGAAGTTGTAAAGTAATAACTAAATAAACCAACAGATTCATAGTCACCATTGTATTTTTCAGGAGTAAATAAGAAACCTTTTTCAGAATATGGTGTGAAATCTATAACATATAAATGTTCAATTTTTGAGATCGCAGGAGGTACTTTTTGTGTAATGCATGAGGAACAAAATATCAAGAACATCCAAAGCACAACAGTTATTTTGAAGTTCCCTAAACACAATTCTTGTTTGTTAAATTTACTCATATTTAATCTTTTGAGATTGAAAAACATCTATATTAAGCTAATATTGATGAATAAACCTGAAACGAGAGATGTCAACCCAATTTAGACCATTTCCTCCCCTCCCATGGTGAAGTGCTGACTTTCCGGATGCTGACTCAAATAAAGTTTGAGCCTACAATTTCTTTATACTTCATCATCAATTAATACTTTCCACTAATGCTTCATATTGTACACTATCAATATCTTTAATCTTTTCGATAACAATTTTCACACATTCCTCTACCTCATCAATATCAATAGGTTTCCATCCCCTATCAATATAAGTTAAATGAGAATACTCATTCACAACTCTCATTATCATACTTGGGACATTCCCATCAAAAATTTTATCAAGATTTTTAAGAGGGTCATTATTGTTAGGAAACTTAAAAAAGAGATAGCATTCTAAGAATTTACGAATGTTATTAGGCAGATTATAAAATTGATTGTAGTAATCATTAATGAATTCAATTTTACTCTCTCCAGTCTGATTGTAAAATTGATAGATCTGCTCAAACAAATAATTAAACTCCGTGATATACTCCCTTAAATGGATCGGCATCTTAACTAAAAAACTTCTCTTTTCGTCCCTCTTTTGGCGCCGTTCAATAAGGTAATAGTTTGGTTTTTTAGCATTCCCAATGCTTAATCTCTTCAAGTACTTCAAAAAATCCAGATTATGGGTTGATATAAAGAGTTGATGATAAAGTTTAGGTTTAACAATTACGGAATCAATGAGACTATACATGAAAAAAACATGATTACTATCCAAACTTGAAATTGGATCATCAATATAAATCACAAGTTTCTTTCGTATCTGATCATCTTTCATTTCATCCTCAATGTGAGCAATGAAATAACAAAATGAAATAAGGCTACTCTCACCCTCACTTAAATTTCTAGCTGGTTCCCCTTCCCTCTCAATCTTAAAAATTGTATTTGGCATTTCACCTTCCGCAACCAGTCTTAACTGGTCGTGTCCAAAGAAGTTTGTTAAATGATTATTAACCAACTCAGCTCCATGGCTCTCGTCTTTCGCTTTGGCCTCTAAAGACCTCTTTTCTTCAATCAAATCATTAACATTTGTTTGATGGATTTTCAACTCTTCCTCTTCTTGCTTAAACGTTTCATCAAGTTGTTCTATTTCGCTTGTGCATAAGGCATAGTCAATATCATTCAAAAAATTCTTGACCTCTGATATTAATAATTTTTTACGCCCTTTGGATTGGTCAGATTCAAGTGTTCCACTTCTCGCATTATGACTCCTTATCAGGACATTAAAATCTTTCATCACGCTAATCAACTCCTCTGAATTATCATATATATTAGGTAGATCCTTGATATGAAAAATATCATTTTCTCTCTCGGTCAATAGTTCTTTAAGACTCTCCAAGCTTTTAATATAGTCACCACTCTCATTAATCCATTTTGACATATTTCGATCAAAATCATCCTTTAGCTCATGATAGAAATCTTCCCTATTAAGGCCTAGAAACATTCTTACAGAATCTATTGCTTTATCTATAGAGACCTTATAATTAGAAATATCATTTCTTAGATCCTCAGAGTCTTTGTTAAAGTGGCTTTCCAGTTCATCCCATAAATCATTATCCAACCTACTTCCACAAAACCCACATTTTTCTCTGGATCTTTTATGAAGATCAATTCCTTTTCTTACCCACTCTTGGAGAAAACTGTCATCCATTAATTCTGCAATCTGTTTAGTAGGATTGACTTCTTTCGATAGAAATTGCTTAACGGCTTCAACGTGTTTTTGTAGTTGTGGCCTTGCAGTAGATATTTCTTCTATTTCTGGTTTTGGTTCTTCAAAAAGCAATGACTTGATCCTTTCTTTCTCAGTTTCAGTTAGAAGCTGAAAGTCACCTGCCTTATCTATATCCTTTTTAATTGCAGAAATATTGTAGGTTGGCACATTGTAAAACTTGCTTTCGTACTTAAGTTCTTGGGCTTTAGACTTAAGCCTACTATCTAATGTTTTTACCTTACCATTTAAGTCATTTTTAGTAGCTTGGTATTTTTCCTCTTTTTTCATTAAGGAAAAAAGCAAGCCAGACTCTTCCTCTGAACCCAACTTCTCTTCGATCTCCTTTATTCTCTTATCAATCTCCACATTCTTCTTTCCAAGAATAGCAAAGGGCTTGATTGATCCATCTTCGTTATTTAACCACGCAAGATTTTCTCTTACAAAGTCTGAATTGTAAACTCTTATGGTATAACTGTTTTTGGGAGAACTTAACTCGGTTTCCTTTATTGAATCGGAATCAGATTTAAATGAGAACTTTCCATTGGGATAATCTTTATGGACTTTTTCCTCCTCCATACTTCTTACAATCCGCGAAAGTGTGGTCTTACCAGAGTAATTTCGACCGTAGATAATATTTATCTTTCTGAAATCTTCTTGATCTCCTTGAAAATGGTTTTTCCATTCATAGTTCTTAAAAATCCCATATGAGTCAATATCTATTTGTTTAAGCATTTTTATACTTTTTTACCCATCACAAGCACACCCCGGCCCCTCATTACAATCTTTACTTTCAGAAATACAGGAATCTCCACAGGCTTTCCCGGTAGAGCATGTTTTGCAGCAGGTACCATCATCGGAGCAGGAATAAAATGCAAGGGCGGAAAACAGCAAGAGGGTTAATGTCATTCTTTTCATAAAAAGGCAGTTTTTAAGCAATCCCTCAAATTACAAAATCCACCAACACCAGTAAATACCCTAAATGGGGTATTTTTCACCAAAAAACAAAAAGCCCGGAGTTGCGATTGGCCGGGCTTTTTGATTCAACATTTACATTACATTATTTATGTCAAAAAGACAATAGGAGTAAATATAATCAGCCGACAGGCAGGCTCCAACCGAAACCATGAAATATCCTACCATTACCTGAAAAACACCCAAAATGTGGTAGTTGAAAAGGGTACAAAATACCCTAAATGGGGTATTTTTCATTAGAAATGCTACGAGTATTACTCAAATAACTCATCTAAAGTTGCTCCTAAAGCCTGAGCAATCAGGTATGCCTGGGAGATGGAAGTAGCAATCTCTCCTGCTTCTATCCGCTGGACCTGACGGACATCTGTTTCAGCCTTTACGGCAAGCTGCATTTGTGTAAGGCCCCTCGACTGCCTCATCTCCTTTACATTTTGGCCAAAAGCTTTTTGAAGTGATTGCTGTTTTTCACGATCCATAAATGGGAAGTTCCAAATAGTACGGCAAATAATACACGACACATTTGTCGTTAAGCATATAGTCCATTATCTTAGACAACATGATTAACCCACCAAACATCTCCGAAACAGACCACCACATTCTCTCCGAACTCAAAGAGCTCTTTGAATTTACTTCTCCCGGCAGGCTTCGTCGCAGCCTGCTTGACTTATTTTTCCACTGTATGACCACCAGTGAAACACCGGAACTGCCTAACCAGGAGGAGCTGGTCCCAAACTTTTACTACCTGATCAACTTCCTAAATGAGGTAGAATCGATAAATAATGCTTGACCACTGAAGCTTTAGCGTAAGTGAGCTTGTCCGCCGAAGCTTTAGCATAAGTGGGCTTGTCCGCCGAAGCTTTAGCATAAGTGGGCTTGTCCACCGAAGCTTTAGCGTAGGTGGGGAGAAAAGATGAACGCCGGAAAAGGTCAATAACCTCATCTGGCGCGAAAACCCGGCAGCAGTTCAATCATACTTCCATATTGAACGGAAAACCTGGCAGCAGTTCAATCATACTTCCGTATCGAACGGAAAACCCGGCAGTAGTGCAATCATGCTTCCATATCGAACGAAAAACCCGGCAGTAGTGCAATCATACTTCCATATCGAACGAAAAACCCGGCAGTAGTTCAATCATACTTCCATATCGAACGGAAAACCCGGCAGTAATGCAATCACACTTCTATATCGAACTAAAAACCCGGCAGTAGTGCAATCATACTTCCGTATCGAACAGAAAACCCGGCAGTAGTGCAATCATACTTCCGTATCGAACGGAAAACCCGGCAGTGACAAGCGCGTATTTATGCTCCATATTCCAAACCCCTGGGGGGTAGATGCATTTTTATATTATTCTTAGATAGAATCGGATTATTTCACATGATCCTATGGTCTTTTGCAATAAATTTATAATTCACTTGCATCTATAAACCAACACCATTATCTTTCATGCTTGATTAATTAATATTAACTATTAAACCAACGATTTATTATGACCATTAGAGAAATCCTCAAGAGCCTTTTTACCTCCAGAGAGGTACAGTCCCTCGCCGAAAAGATCCTGAAAACCATTGAACCGCTCACCGCCTCCAACCCGGCCATTGCTGCGCTGGCCACGGGTCTGGATAATGCCCTGAACGAGCTTAAAAAAGCCCGTAAAAACGGTACCTACAACACACAGACCGAACTGCTGGTGGAAGCCGATGAAGCAAGGGATCTGGCTTTTCGGGCATTCCGGATGTATGTGGAAGCGGCCGCCCTCAGACAAAATGAAGTGATATCACAAGCCGCCCAAAGCCTGCAAAAGCACGTGCAGAAGTTTGATGCCAAATTGGTTTACTTCGGATACGCTGCACAGACGGCCGAGCTCAACCTGTTTCTGGCTGAAATGAACAAGGCTGCCACTCATGTAGAAAATAGCGGTGCCACTGAGTGGTTAAACGAACTGAATACCTCGCAGGAAGGATTTATAGACATACAGGGAGACCGAATGGACGAAGAGGTGGAAAAGAGCCTCCTGGAGCCTACCCGCATCGCCAAAGAAAAAACACTTCAGCAGCTCATAGCGCTCACCAGTACACTAAACGGACTGGAGATGGCCGGTATTGAGGGTGTAGCCGACGTAAACCAAAAAGCAGATCAGATCATAGAGGAGATCGAAATACCTGCCCGCGCCCGCGCTACCCGAAGGAAAAATGCCGCAGGAAATGGAACTGCACAGGTGACGGAATAAGGTCAAACCCACCGTGTCTCAGGACGATTGCAGCAAATTTTTGATGCTCACGGCTCTCCTAAATTGGAGGGCCTTTTTTTATTGTTTATGAGGACCAATCCCCCGGTCTGAGTCTCACAGGCCGGAATATCATAAGGTTTTTACTTCTTTTTTTGTGGTGCAGGGTATAGGGCTATATCAATCTTTTTTGAGTTCAGCCAGTACATTTTCTCTGAATTTTCGGCCTATTGGCAATTTTCCATTTTGGACAGCAACATAATCATATCCAAATTTTTGAACCCGATTATGATTAAACAGGAAGGAACGATGACACCTGATAAACCAATCAGGTAACCGCTTTTCTAACTGGCTTATTTTTTCCCGGGTAGTTATAATGTCGGTTGTGGTGATGATCTTCACATAATCAGCCAGGCTCTCAATGTAGAGAATGTCATCAAGGGGGATAGAAATAGTTTGGCGGTTTGACTTGACATTGATTTTTTTCCTGAGATTTGTCTCCATAGCCTCAGTCAGCTGATAGATCTTTTCCTTATGCCTGAGATTGGATTGTAGTAAGTGAATCAGAGAAAATAGAAATACAATAAAATAGATCACTATATCCAGCTGCAATACATCCTTAACGAAAGGGTCCATTTTATCCCACTTTAAATTGGCCAGGATCACAAATGAGAAAACTACTACTACTTCAGACAAAAAGACGGAAATAACAATGGTGTAAACAGTATAAAGTATAAAACGGGAAAGCTGCTGATGAAAAAGGTACCTGGGAACCAGAAAGTAGTTGAAAAAATAGGAAGTCGCGATGGCTATTGGCATCAGCATGACCGTAAAATAAAACGCATCAATATGGCTATCCCATCTTTGGCCAAAAAGAATATTAAGAAACAAAAAGGTTAATAACCAAAATACAATTTGTCGTGATTGTCTAATCATTTTTTTATCGCTGAGTCCTCTGCTAATCTCCTGAATTTCTCCGGATTTTGTATCAAAAAGCGATTAACAACCACTTTATCACCGGATATAACCTATAATTCCGGAGCATGCATTGGTAACTTTACGCCATAGTTAAAAAAACAAAATTTTAAAGTTATGGTAGAGTTATATTATAAGGGAGGTCCATTATTTATGGGTATTCTTACATTAATTGCAGTAGCGGTGCTGGCATTGGCGGTTGTCAATGGATGGACTGTTTTTTCAAAGAAAACAAATGATGCAACACCTCGTAAGCTGGCCCTAATCAAAGAAACCGGATTACTTGCTTTGGTGAGCGGGATACTGGCCACAAGCCTCGACCTGTTTTCTGCTTTTGACGCTATTGAGAAAGCGGGGGATGTTTCCTTGAGTCTGATGGTAGGCGGGCTGAAGGTAGCCATGATCACTATTATCTATGGATTTTTCATCTATGTGCTTTCACTGTTGATCTGGTTTGTCTTAAACTGGAAATCAGGTCAGTAAAAAGTAAAGCTAAGGGGCCTGGTGGCTAGTCTTCAAAAAAACAATAAGTCATGCCTTGACTAAAAATCACTTGCTTTAATGAAAGCCGTCAGACGGCTAAATCTTTAAATAATAGATGGGTTACCCATTCAGGAATACTGTCAAATGAAATGAGCTAACTGAAGGGTGCGGTATGGGGAAAAATAAAAAATGGGCGGATATAAATACCCGCCCACCTTTTTTATCATCTCTAACCTCACCCAGTCGCTCGGCTTTGCCGAGTGACCCTTATCCTGTGATTTTTGGCCTCCGACCCAGAGCCCGACCTACGCGGCTCGACCTACGCGGCCTGGTCGGCCACACCCGACCTACAGCACTTCACCTCCTTCGGTAAGCCTAAAGGGTGAAAATACTCCGGAACTGCTGTACTTCCAGGAAGTCTCCTCAGTTACTGGTCCGCTTGCCACCGGGTTCATTACCACATATTCGGCTTTTTGCTCATAAATTTCCGGAGAATTCAACTCTATCGGATGACTTGTTTTTGCCCATATCACACATTCCTTGTTTTGCCTCGTTCCTTTAGCAAAATAGCGAAACATGCACATCAGCCACTCACGTCGGCTTTCACCATGCTCTTCAATGGCTTTTAAAAATTCTTTGGCCGTAAAACTTTTAAAATCCAGCATAATGCCAGGCAGTTTGCAGTCTAAATGTTGAGCTATTAAATGGATGTGGCTAGGCATGATGACATACTCAAAAAGTTTTAGTCCCCTTTTTAGCCATACAATATTTAAGGCTATCTATAATGATCTCACAATAACGCTCTCTGGTAAACAAATCGAAACCTGTAAGGTCTGTGAACTTTTCAGGACGTCAAACGACTCTTTCATCAAGGAGATAGTAGTCAGACGGCTATTTTCTATAAAATAGACAGGTCACGTGTCCAGGGCACACCAAATAAGGCATATCTGCTACAAATACCAATATCATTTTTTATTAATCAATATTATACTAAAATTGAAGACCAATGCTAGCGTATCATGAGAATAAGTTTAAAGCTATTTTCACTAATTCCACTATTGTTTGTCTGGGAAATCGAGGCAAAAGATGTGGATTATTTGCAAGATGATAAATCACCGGATAGCATTACTCTACTGGAAGTAAAGGATCAATTCTACCAGGCAAAATCTCTATTGGATAAAAATCAGTATTCGGAGGCGAAGAAAGGTTTTTTCAGCTGTATCAAGCGACTGAAATCCTTCCCGGAAAATCAATTTTACAGGATGAGTAACAATAACCTGGGACGTATATTTTTTTTTATGGGAGAATATGACAGCTCCCTGTATTTCTACAATGTCTCCTATGAGATTAATACCGCATTGAAGGATTCGACGAGTATGGGACAAAATGCCTTAAACATTGGGAACGTTTTTTTGAGCCAGGGCAAACATCACAAAGCAATTGAATGGTACCTGGAATCCTTGAAGATTTGTGAGACGCTCAATCTTGAGAGGGAAGTAGCTATGCTATATAACAATCTTGGAGCCTTGTATGATCATCAAAATGACTTAAGTACCGCCGTGGATTATCTGCTTAAATCCATAGATAAAAAAAGAAGTTTAGGAGATTCAATCGGTATTGCCAGAACTTATAATAACCTATTCGGCATTTATAGTAAGCAAAACAACATTGATGCGGGTCTCGGGTACCTGAGAAAATCAATTTCTATTAGGAAAAAATTAAACGATCGCAGGGGCCTTTCATTTGCATACAATAACCTGGGAGAATATTTCTATAGTAAACAAAACATTGATTCAGCAATGTTTTACCAGCAGGCAGCTCTCAAAATCCAACAGGAATTGGGCGAAAGGGAATCTATTGTTGGTACCTCACTAAAGTTAGCCAATTACCTGTCTGATGTCAACCCGGTGTTAGCAAAAACCTATACAGAGGAAGATATGGCATATAAGCTGGGATCAGTAACACAGCTTGCAGAACTATATAGAATAAAAGCAAAGATCTATGCAAATCTTAACGATTTTGAGAGCGCTTACAAAACTTATCAATTACACAAGATCTATGAAGATTCAATCTTGAATCTGGAGAATTCAAGCCTAATAGCTGAATTGCAAAATAAGTATGATCTGGCTCAAAAAGATCAGGAAATTAAGCTGTTAAATGCAGAAAATGAACTTAAAGAATCAAGAAATCAAAGACAGAAGCTGTATACTCAGATGTGGCTGGGAGGATTTCTGCTCATGCTGATTATTGTAGGTATATTATATAGGTATATTAGAGTGTCAAATAAAACAACACATCTGCTAAAGGAAAAAAATGCAGAAATCCGGAGCGTACTCAATGATAGGGAAGTCCTGTTGAAAGAAATCCATCATCGGGTAAAAAATAATCTGCAAATTGTGGCCAGCCTACTCAATCTGCAAAATCATTTTGCAGAAGGAAAAGAAGCCGGTGAATTGTTGAAATTGAGTCAGGATCGAATACAAACAATGTCCTTAATTCATGAGCAATTATATCAGACAGAGAACCTGGCGGAGATCACATTTAAAACCTACATTGATGAACTTATCAAATATTTTAAGGCCAGCTATTCAACAAATAATATATCATTTGAGACAGATATTTCTGATATACGGTTGGCCATAGACAAGTTGGTCCCATTTGGCCTAATCTTAAACGAATTGATTACTAACAGCATAAAATACGCGTTTGAAAACCACCAGGGAAGCATCATCATTCATTGCCATCAAACCGGCAAGTCAACATTTTGTCTTAACTATAGAGATACGGGAAAAGGTCCCGGTAAAGGTTTTAAATTTGAATCTACAAGCTCTCTAGGACTTTCGCTGGTCAAGAATCTGGTAATGCAAATCGAAGGGTTTATAGAACCATCAGCTAAGGATGGATTTGGTTACCGGATAGTTTTTAACGCTTAAAACCGAATACCCAAAATGGGGTGTTTTCACCATAGTCAAACACCATCTATGATATGGAAATCCAAATGCCCGGTAAACCAATAGCTACCAATGGCTATCTGGGTAAAAAACATGATGAGAAGGGGGCGATGTGGACTGTGGAGCCCGCCTATTATTTTGCCCAGGATTATGAAATGTGGGTTGAATCCCGGGTGAATCATTATGCCCTGTGGTTGATCACAGCAGTATTTGCAGGTTTTGTTGGGATTGCGTTTGTGAGGTGGAGGTTGAGGAGAAAAAGCTGACAGATGTTAGAGGCTGGAAGTAAGAAGCTGAGTGTGATTTCATTTTTGTGTGGCCGGCCAGATACAACCGGCTAGGTGGGCCGACTGGAGAAGGGTATTACCTGGCATCATGCGACTAAACCTTGTATATCAAAATCGGAAAATCATTCCCGAAGGAAATGCTTCCAGGATGAACGCTGACAATGAAAGACCCACTGGACTGGGCACCTCACCCAGTCGCTCGGCTCCAGCCGAGTGACCCTTATCCTGTGATTTTTGGCCTCCGCCTACGCGGCCCGGCCTACGCGGCCTGGTCGGCCACACCCGACCTACTGCACCTCTCCACCTTCTGTAAGCTTCAAGGGTGAAAATACTCCGGAACTGCTGTATTTCCAGGAAGTCTCCTCAGTGACTAGTCCGCTTGCAAGCGGGTTCATTACCTCATATTCGGTGCGGATTTGAGTTTTGCTTTTCCGGTAAGGCAGGTTATTCAGTCACCGAGCTGAGGTTCTACTTCCTGGATGCACTTGATGGTCACGGGAGTACCTTTCATGCAGATGGTTGCCACGTCTTCAGCTACTTCATAGTCGACCAGCACTTGCATGCCGTCTTCCAGGGTGAAGTTTCTCATAGGATCATCGTCTCCTTCCGGCAGTGGTGGAGTACCACACCACAGCCGCAAGACCGGATCCAGATATTCGCCATTTTCGAGTCGGAGCAGGTACCCACAGCCATCCAGGTCCGTCCAGTCTTCAACTACGGCATACGTGCTGCATTGGGTTTCGTTTTCAGGGGATTCTTCACAGCTGGCACCACCTATCAAAAGTGCAATGATAAAAATGTAAGGAAAGTTTGCTTTCATGTGTATATAATTAGCTTTTGGCCAGAGAATTTTTAATGTTGATTTCATGATCATATCAATCATATCATCTGTTATCAATGACACTACTTTAAGTGAAAGCGTTGGAGACAAGGGTTGTGTTGATGATTAAGTTAGACGGGTCACAAAATGACTGATGATGAAAATTGTAAAACTCTGAAATATAGCATGTTTTGCAAATATGTCATCGGTAGCTGATATTATCATAAATGAGGGTTGGTAAACAAATCGATCCAGCCCACTATGGACATGATAATAAAATAAGAGTGGTCGGTATTAGCTTTTCTCAATTCGGACATGTTGTAAATGTAAAGTTTTACATTTCAAACACGGCCAGAGGCCTCGGCCATATGAGTCACTCGGCCTGGTCGGCCACACCTGGTCGGCCACACCTGGTCGGTCACACCTGGTCGGTCACACCAAGCCGAGCGACTGGTAAGGAGCCGTCGGAAGACTCTTTCACCACGGATATAGCCGTCAGACGGCTAAATCTTTAAATAATAGATGGGTTACTCATTCAGGAATACTGTCAAGTGAAATGAGCTAACTGAAGGGTGCGGTATGGGGAAAAATAAAAAATGGGCGGATATAAATACCCGCCCACCTTTTTTATCATCTCTAACCGCCATAGTTAGGGAAGCTCAAAAATATTAACTTTACTTTAATTGTAAAAGGAAATCGAAATAAACCTTTACTGTCCCCCACAATCGCCCGGCTCCAGGCTACCCAATCCCCCGGCCTGTGGCTCTCAGGCCGGAATATCACAAGGTCTGTGAGCCACAGACCTTGGAGTAGCTAAAAGCTCTAAAATATGACTCACTCGGCTGGAGCCGAGCGAGTGCTCTGAGTAGAGTAGAGAATAGGCCCTCCTCGAGGGTCATTCCGCAGGAATCTATGTTCATTAGTCTTCAGAATGTGATAGATCCTTTCAGGATGACTTTAAAGGAACGCTATGTCCTGGAGCAGGATTAGTTCATTTCTGACCTGCAGATGGCTATTTCTCCCTATTGGCTGGAGCCGGGCAAGTGCTGTCACACTACTATAAATCCTCAGAATAACCCCGGATCCGGTGTTATTTTTTCGGTTTAAGGAAGCAACCAAACAATTCTTACACCAAATGAAGTCATTTCTGAAACCTTCAATTATTCATAATGAACTAGCATTGTTAATTCTACTCTAAAAAATCGAGGGGATATTTTATGTGAGGAAATAATATTTTAATGTACTGACTTAACACATCCAAACAAGATGCTAACATTTATTCGCAAGAGCTTCAATATACTTTTCTTCGTTTCCGCTGTATATACAGCAAGTGGCCAGCAGGTAAAATTTGATCATTTATCAGTAAATGAAGGGCTGTCCCAGGGAAATGTTTGGGATATCAAACAGGATAAGCAAGGATTTATATGGGTTGCTACCGAAGATGGGCTCAATAAGTATAACGGGTATACCTTTACTATTTACAAAAACAAAAAGGGTGATTCGACCAGCCTTTCCAGCAACATTGTATCATCCATAGCTGAGGATCAGCTGGGATATATTTGGGTAGGGACAAGAGAGGGCCTGAACCGGCTGGACCAGAAAACCAATACGGTTACGAGATTCTTCCATTCGGATGACCATCCGCAATCACTCGCCCATAGCACAGTGTCTACCGTATATGTAGATAGTCAAAATAATGTTTGGGTTTGCACCAATGAAGGTTTGAGTCTTTATGACAGAAAAACCAACAACTTTATCAACTACCACCACGATCCGGCCAAAAACAATACGTTGGTGGATAATTTTGTAAAGAGCATCTATGAGGATAATGATGGCATCCTCTGGATAGGCACAATGGGGGGCATCAGCCGCTTTGATCCGAAAACGGATCGGTTCACCAACTATCACTATGATCCAAATAATTCTAATTCGCCCAGCAGTGATCAGATCATGAGTGTCTTTGTAGATAAAGATAACAACGTTTGGCTTGGGACATTTGACGCCGGTCTCATAAAATATGATCAATACCGGGATCAGTTTATCAGGTTTTACCCTGATCTCATGGATCCGACGAAATTACCTTTACCTTATGTCTATAATACGAGCCAGGGAAAAGATGGAACCATTTGGGTGTCAAATGATGGAGGACTATGCCGGCTGGATGAAAACACCGGGGAATTCACGAGGTATGTCCAGGATCAATCCGACGATTTTAGCCTCAACAGCAACATCATTACCGATGTGTACTTTGACAGGAATGACCGGATGCTGGTAGGCACACGGTATGGGGGAATGAACATTCATGACAAAGGCAAATATGGTTTCGACCATTTAAAGCAGGCCAGTAAAACTAACAGCATCAGCGGTGATAATGTACAGGGTATGGACGAAGATGCTTTTGGCAACATTTGGATAGGTGTGGATGGGTCCGGTTTGAACAAATACAACCCGCAGACGGGCAAGTTTACTCACTATCAGCATGATCCGGACAATGCAAATAGCCTGTCGACAGACAAAGTGCTGTGTGTGGAGGTAGATCAGGATGGGAATGTTTGGTCGGGCACCTGGCGCGGTGGTATTATCAAATTTAATCCCGCTACCAATCGGTTTACGCGTTACCTGCATGACCCGGATAATCCCCGAAGTTTAAGCGACAATAGCATATTTGACCTCTTCATCGATCAGGATGGGGTGTTATGGGTAGCCACCTGGGGCAATGGGATCTCCAGGTATCATCCGGAAACCGATGATTTCACCCAATATGAAGGCCGGGCGAATGATCCCAACGCTTTGCCAAATTCACCGATCGTTTACATGACACAGGATCATACTGGCCTGTTTTGGTTGGGCACAGAAGATGAGGGGTTGTATTTATTTGACAAGACCCGGGAAAAATTTACCAAAATACCAGCCGGTGGAAGAAGGGGGCTGTCGACCAATGGTATTTACTCCATCTATGAAGATTCACAAAGGCGCTTATGGGTGGGTACCGGCGGTGGCGGATTAAACCTGTATGACAGAGAAAAGGATGTATTTACCGTGTTTACAGAGGCTGATGGCCTGCCAAACGAAGGTATTGTGGGAATCCTGGAAGACAATGATCAAAACCTCTGGCTGAGTACAAACAAGGGGCTATCGAAGTTTAACCCGGATAAGGGAACCTTTAAGAATTACACCAAAAACAATGGCCTGCAGGGGGATCAGTTTAACCGGTGGTCATTTCTTAAACTGAGGAATGGCAAACTGCTTTTTGGTGGAACGAATGGGCTAAATATTTTTGATCCGGCTCACATAAAGGAAAATGATTTTATTCCACCCGTGTATATCACAGGGTTCAAACTATACAGCGAGGATGTAGCTATCGGAGAAAATGAAATCCTCCAACAGGACATACTTTTCACTGATGAATTGGTCCTGGATCATACGCAAAATTTTATCTCACTGGAATTTACGGCGCTGAACTACCGGGAATCGGAAAGCAATCAATACAAGTATATAATGGAAGGCTTACAGGAAGAGTGGGTACGCACCGGGACTGAGCGCAAAGCAACGTTTACCAATCTCGATCCCGGGGAGTATACCTTCAAGGTGGTGGGTTCCAATAACGATGGTTACTGGAATGAAGCCGGTCGTTCCTTAAAGGTGGTCATTACACCTCCCTGGTGGGCCACCTGGTGGTTTAGGATGGTCGTTGCAATCTTTCTGATCACTGCTGGAGTCACCGTCTACAAGTGGAGATCCAATATGATCAAAGCGCAAAAGGCAGAGCTTGAGGCCAGGGTGAAAGAGGCTACGGAGCAAGTCATCGAACAAAATGAGGAACTGAAGCTCCAGCAAAACAGCCTGCAACTGGCCATTGAAGATACCAATTACGTGATCAAAGAAGCGGTGGAATCCGGGAATTTCTCGGCAAGGATTGATCTTGAAAACAAATCCGGGGAATGGAGGGAACTTGGAGAATCTATAAACAAACTTTTTGAGTCCATTTTACTGCCGTTCAATTTCATCAATGAGATCGTAAATGCCATGGCTCAAAGTGATCTTAGCATGAGATATACAGAAGAAGCCAGTGGAGATATTAAGCGGCTCACCGAAAATCTCAATGAGGCGTTAAACAATCTTTCAGAATTGCTGAGTGAGATCATTTCACAGACTGATGTCATAAGGCATTCTTCCCAGGACATGTTGACCTCCAGCGAAGAAATGAACGTAAGTTCCGGGGAGATTGCTTCTTCCATTGGGGAGATAAGTCGCGGTGCCCAAAATCAGGTAAAACGAATTGATGAGTCCTCTAATCTGCTGGAAGGAATACTTCACTTCTCCAACGAAATGGCTAAACAGGCCGACTCGATCAATCAGGCTGCAATCGAAGGAGTAGAACACAGTGATCGCGGTAAGGAGCTCATTGGTCGCGTGGGTGGCAGCATGCAGAATATACTGTCTTACTCCCGGGACACAAATGAATCCATCGAGATACTCGCTCAGCGGTCTGCGGAGATCTCGCGAGTGCTGAACATCATCAATGGTATTGCTGATCAAACCAACCTGTTGGCTCTGAACGCTGCGATTGAAGCCGCAAAAGCCGGAGAAGCAGGGAAAGGTTTTGCAGTGGTGGCAGAAGAGATCCGCAAGCTTTCCGAGGGATCAAGTAAGTCCGTCAAGGAGATTGAAATAATGGTGGCTGATGTCCAAAGCGCCATCAGGTCAACCACCAAGCTTATAGGAGAAATGAGTTCCAGCATAAAAGGCGGGGAAGAAGCCTCCAGGGATGCCTCTGCTTCATTCGAAGAGCTGGCAGCATCATACGCTCGAACCCATAAACTTTCAGAACTGATCGTAGAGGCTACAAAGCACCAAACATCAGACATCAGCAGCGTAGTGGACATCATAGAAAGTGTAGTGGTCATATCCGAGCAGACGGCAGCCGGTACGGAAGAGATCGCAAGTTCATCTTCGGAGCTTTCTACCGGAATGACCGAGTATACGCAACGTACTCAGGAGGTTTCGAGGATTGTGGAAACGCTTAAAGACAAGGTCGGTCAGTTTAAGCTGAAATCTTATTTGGGCATGAGTGTAGTAAAAGATAATGGTCATGAGGAAACCCGATAAGGTTAAGCCTACCTGATCCATGATTTAAGGAGAAAAATCACGATAAACATTATACACATGAAGTCAAAAGCAGTTCTGTTTTTTTTCTTATTGATCGTTACAATTTCAAATATCAATGCTCAAAACAAGGGCTATAAGAGGGGGTACTTGATCCTGGATAATAACCGCATTTTAAATGGATATGTAAAGTATTCAGTGGGCTCCTGGTCAATCTGGAAAAGTAAACCTAGCAAAGTTAAATTCAAATTTACTCCGGAATCAACGCCCATCAAGGCAAAGGATGATGTAAAGGGATTTGTAATTGAATCCGATAGTTTTACCATTAAATACAATATCACAATAAACAATTCAGCTCCGGTCTTTGAGCGGGATTTCGTCAAGGTAATCGAAGTTGGGAAAATCAATCTGTACCTTCATCAATGTACCAGTACTACAAGTACGGGTATAGGGATCGGGCCCATAGGGCTCAACATGGTAAATGGTCATGGCTCCTGGATATTAAGCAAAGGCGCACAGAACCTTAACTTATATAAAATAAAGCGACAGAAAGAACGCTTAATTCATCTGATTTCAGATAATGAGGAATTAGCATCTGAGGTTAAAAACAAAAAGCCTTCTGATCTGGACATTCAAGATATAGTATCACGATATAATTCAGGAGGATAAAATACCGTATAACCAATCCGGTTATGAAAACTAAAAAATGCTTTAATCCGGCAAAATACTGCCGAAAACTTTGTTTTACCGCTAACGAGTAGTTATTTCGCACGCCTCCTACTACTCCGTTTTTTGTAAACAAATCGTTAGTTAAAGACTTTGGGTTTTCTTATTTTGCCTAATTTTTAATCTATAACCAAACTTAAGTTTAATGAAACAGTATTTTTCAACACAATGGCTATGTGTATTAATGGTCATCATGACCGCATCCTTCTCGGCTGTGGCCCAGAAGAAGGGCAAGCTCACACCGGAAGAAAAAGAAAACCTGAAAACCGCAAAAGTCAGGCTTTACCGGTTTAATGCACCACCGCTTCACTTTATGACACCCAAAAGTGCAGTGGGCGAAGGGATCGTGGCAAACCTGACCAAATCAGACCTGGCCGATAGCGTGGATAAGTATCATTACTACCCCAATAAGCTGGTCCAGTACTATGTAGACAGCCTTATGCGTGCTGAAGGATTGATGGCTAACATTGAGCTGGTGGAAGAACCCTTTGAATTTCAAATGCCCCGCGAACTCAAAGACCTGTCAAAATATGAAGGTGTAGATACCGACTACATCGTAGAGCTGATTGTAAACCTAATGGCCTGGACCGCTACCTACTCACCGGCTAAATGGAAACAATATTCACTGAATCTGGGTGTGGAAATGCGCATTTATAAAAAGGATGGCAACATCCGGATATGGAAGACTATTGAGGGCTACAGTGGACTAAAAGATGACCGTCTCAAATTTTATATAGATGACATGCAGGAAAATGGCAAAGAAAAGCTGATGGCCATGCGGGACATTGTCGCAAAAGAATGTGCGATCCAGCTTGTAGAGGCTTATAAATCAGCCAAAAAGTAAAACAGTAGGCACCTACTGTAAGGAGGTTTTTGATAACTCTTAGAGAGCCGTCAGACGACTCTGCCATAGCGGAAATAGTCGTCAGATGGCTACTCTTTAGATTTTATGTTTTCAACCCATAGTTTTAAATAGAATTAAAAGCCGCTGATATTCACCAGAGCAACTCACCAGTGTGATGATTTGTAAGAAAGGTGACTGAATTTTTTGATGTTATTTTTTCTTCAGACCGGGTCGCGTAGACACGCGGTTCCCCGCCGGGACAAAATTTGAGGGCATAGCAGGGTTATGGCAGAAAATTTTAACACAGTATGAAGGAAAAAGAGCGCAAAAATAGTTGGCTTTTTTACGAGTCAGCTCACCAGATCAAACTTTCAATTCAGCCGTTTTCCTGAACTGATCGTGTTCCCCCAGGTTGGCAGCCCCGATAAACCTCATTCTGTCAAAGTAATCCCTGTTTTTATGACACACGATCTGGTACGCCGAGGAGCCTCCATGGCGGCCTATGAGCACAGACCAGGCCAAAAAGATCTCGTAGATACGGAAAGTCTTTTCTCCATACTTCTCCAAAACCTTCTCTTTGTTTGACAGCCAGTTTTTGTACCAGTGATTGATCGTGATGGAATAGTGATTTCCAATGTTTTCAACAGAGTGTATTTCAAAGCCTACTTTCTCAAGACGGGTGAGGTCCCAGTTGAGGGGCATACTTGCATCTGCTCCGGAGAAGATGTACTCACTCATAAAAAGACCCCAAACCAGGTCTTCGCGGTTTTTCTTACTAAACAAATGCGGCCTGTCGCGGAGACCCGCTATCTGCAGGTAAAACAATCCATCATCATCCAGCAGATCGTAGCATTGTCTCATAAATTTTTTAAAGTACTTGATCCCCACATGCTCGGCCATCTCCAGGCAAAATACTTTGTTGTACTTCTTGTCTTTTGGGATGTCCCGATAATCTTTCGTCCAGATCCTGGCCCGATCTTCTACCCCATACTCCCTGATCTGACGCATGCCCCAATCGGCCCCTGCCTGAGCGATGGTGACTCCCGTGGCATCCACTCCGTAATACTTGGCCATATGAGCTACAAGCGTCCCCCATCCACAGCCAATGTCCAATACTTCCTCACCGGGTTTGAGCTGCATTTTCTGAGCTACAATATTCATTTTGTTTTCCTGTGCCTGCTCCAGGCTCTCATTAGGATCTGTGAAGTAGCAGCTGGTATAGATCATCTTAGGGCCTAAAAACCAACTAAACAGATCGTTTTTGTTGTCGTAGTGATTGCGGACAATACGCTCGTCCTGTTTTTTAGAATGAATAACCACTTCGGGTATCAGTCGCGACAGAAAGAAATAATAATGATGGGCAATGTAGTTGTAAGTAAAGACCTCTCCTCTGAGGCTTATCAGCTCATGAAGATCGGTATTGATATCTATTTTTTGATCGATGTAATCCTGTACAAAATGACCCATGGCCACTTTTCCTTTTGAGTATCGGCCCGATACTCTGGGGTTCTTTACTTCAATGAAATCAGAAATCTTTTTTGTCATGATCAGGGATAGGTTAGTCCATGGAAAATGTGATCCATAAACATACATAGAATTTTGGTGAAATGGCATTTGTGCACCCGCCAATGCAGGATGAAGCATTTAAAAAAACAGTCAGGCATTGTGAAAGAATTTATTTTTTTCGATAAGATACCCACCTATGGGAATCAAGGACGGGCAAAGAGCTGAAAGGAATAAAGAAAATCCGTGATAATCCTACTTTGTCAAGTTATAAAAATCAATTTGGTTCACCCCTACCCTAAAGGGAGCCAAATTGATTTTTTCGCCTTTCCCTTCAGGGATCCAAGGTAAAAAAGGCGAACTTGACAAAGTAGGATTAATCTTTATTCGAGATAATGAGACTTCAAATTTGGAGATGACAAAGACTGAAACATTTTAGAGGGGTATGTCACTCCCGACCAGGCTATCCAGCGTCCTTATTCAAGAAATACTGACAACAAAAACTCTCCTTTTCCCTAACTAGATAGCCACGCTCCCCGAAGAAGAGCTGGAAACTCTTTAAAGATAAGGTTACAGTGTCAAAGACCCGGAAAGCCTGTGAGAACGGGTCCGGGAATAGTTTGCTAAACCCAGGACGAAATTTACTCTGATGTATCTATGCATTCCTGATATTCGGTCTACAAGCTCAGGGTGTTCCCAGTTTAAGTCCATGTTCCTTTCAAGGTGCCCCAGGATCTTTTTTGCACATTCAGCTACTTGCTGGCTATCCTCATTTGTATAGTTTGCAGTTTGCATCTTTCTTACGATATATGGTTTGGTCTTCTTTATCTATTCCTTAATTAATAAAGGCTTCATTTGATCAAATGATACCGGTTAGCAAGAGAACTTTTCCGAAATTAAGGACAGTGCAGCCAGAGTCGATATTTTGAGCGTGTAAAAAAAAGTAAAAAAAAAGAGGCCGTCTCAAAAGCATTTTGAACGGCCTCTAGTTTTTTGTAGAAGAGAATTTTCTCAGGTAGGTACCCGAATACGTTTACCCTTTTGAGACACCCTCCCTAAACTTAATTCAATATGTCTTCCAATCTACTCAGTCAAAATGGATCTCAATGGAATGTCTTGATATGTTTCCATCTTCATCCTCTGCAAGTACGATCAGGTATAAGTGTTCTCCTGCTTCCAGCTCATCCAGGTCACCCTGGCTTACCACGATGCTGGCATCTGCCAGTAGATCCTGGATCAATACGGAAGTTTCTCCCTGCACTTCAAATTCTTCCTCAAAAACATGCTCATCTTCCTGTAGCACCCTTCCACTTTCATGGTCATGCTCTCCCGCCGCTTCCAGGTGACCTACTATGATGATCACATGCTCCAGGGCTCCTACCTCATCTTCCACTTCACCATAAAACATCAAAGGCTCCCCTACCACTCCCTCATAGGCTGCCACTTCGGCACCATTTGCATCTTCAAAGTGCACGTGGGCCATCTCTTCATTGGTGATCCATATCTCTAATAGCTTAGAGGAGCCATCAGCAAACGTAGTGGAGTTACCAGCAGCATCGATCGCCTTTACCACTAAGTCATAAGGACCGGCAGTGGCATTCGCATCTATTGCTATATCCTCCTGTACATCATCCGCCTTTCCGGTCAGTGTATAGCTCTGATCAAAGGTAAATGGCGTTACCGCTACCCTTCCATGACTGTGACCGTCAAAATTGTTATGAATATTGATATTGAATGTTGCCAGGGCTTCATCATCTTCAAAGAGCGCATCGAAATGCATGGTGCCTCCGGCAGCAAACATCTCCCCATAACCCGGCTCTTCTAAAGTGATGGTAGGAGCTGTAATGTCCACCGGATCATCGTCCCCTTCACAGGCCCCTAAAAACAACATTGAAATTAATGCTAAGCTTAAAATTGAGTTTTTCATGTGTACCTTTTTAAATGCAATAATATTGCAATTATAAAATAATAGTTACTTAATTGCAAAAGGGATGTTTAAAGAAACGACAAAATTTCGTCCCTGCTCCGGTAGGTTAAGAAGCCTGTAGCGGCTCAGGTGATTGAAATACCTGGCGTTTGTGAGATTCTGAACGGAGAAGATTAAATCCGCTTCGAATCGGCTGAACTTAAGATGGGTTCCCGTATTAAATCCCAACAGGTGATAACCCGGTGTTGTGCGTTCGTTGCGATCCACCCTGTTTTGATCAAATGTTTTTTTGTAGCTCAATCCCATATTGATTTCCTCTACCCATCTGGATTTTACTGGTATTTCATAGTGAATTTCTGATAATATCGATCCGGGCGGAGTAAACGGCAGGGGAAGCCTTGTATCAAGGTTATAATTATAAACATACTCATAAGCTACCCGAAGATGGAGCGGGTCTATTGGGTGATACTCTGCGGCAAACTCTCCTCCGGCAAAAAATGCATCGTGCTGGCGGTATTGAAAAACCTGACCTCCTTCCGGAAATGAATCCGGATCCATACTGGAAGAAAACCGGGCAGTCGGGGCCAGATATATAAAGTCGCTGAACCAGGATATGAAAGGCGTAGCAATCAGGCTGATATTAGCTTTTTGATAGCTCAAACTCAGATCTCCCTGCAATCCGCGTTCGGACGTTAGTGTACTGTCCCCTACCTCGTGACGAAACGTCCCGTGATGTATGCCGTTCATAGACAGTTCTGAAGCCGTAGGGACTTTAAAGCTCGTTCCGAGGTTCCACTTGGCGTTAAAAGCCTTACTGGGATAATAGCTTAGCCCTAGAGCTCCGGAGAAATTATAGAAGTCTGAGTTAATTTCACTATTTCGCTCATAGTAGCGTTCTATGGTCGTTTCATCACTGTATATAGGTTCGCGGTAAGCAGAGATCTGCCTGTTGGCATAATCAAATCTAAGACCCGCAGTGGTGGTCAGCTGATCTCCAAAATTAAACTCTTCGAAAACAAAGCCTCCCAAAGAGGAGCTCGTGAATTCGGGGAGCAGAAACTCAAAACCGGACCGGGTATTGATCTGCTGCTGGCCCTGAAGACCTATGATCCTGGAGTGACGGTCTGATAAATGAATGAAATACCGGGCATTGATACTATACGTTTGAAGTCGGAGCGCATGTGCCTGAGTGCCCTGGGGTCGGGGCCCTTTACCATGGGCATGCGGATTGGATTGTTCCTGCCGATAGTTGTTTTGATATCCCAGGTCCAGTTCGAGCCAGTTTTTTCCCAGAAGGATATTGCTGTTAGAGATCACCTTGAAGTGGTTGATCACCTGACGCGGCAGGTCAATGTCCCTGTCATCGCCATCAGGTGTCAGCTGGTAAGCCCGCGGAATACCTATTGCCCCTACAAAGAACCCTGCCTTTTGATGAAAATTGCTGACGGTGAGTGTTGAATATCCCCAGTTCTTCTTTAAGCCCACCATGGCAGTTAAATTACGTTCGTTACCAGCTGTGTTCTTCAGCTGCTGATCGTAAAGCGGGAGGTTAAAACCATTGTAATTAAAGCTCTCTGCAGGTACTCTATAGTCACCAAAGTCCTGCGTGCTGAATCGCAATCGATATACTTTATCATCAAAATTCCCTTCCAGGGAAGTGGAGGTACTTATGGACTGATTATTTGTTTTGTAAATAGCTTGTACGGCGCCTTTGTGTACACCTGGGTCAGGGAGCGGAGGTGGAAAAATATTCAGAACACCGCCCAGTCCATCAGAGCCATACATCAACGAGCTGGGACCTTTCACCACCTCTACGCGTCCCGGTTCAAACATGTCAATTTCCAGGCCATGATCGGTTCCCCACTGCTGGCCTTCCTGCTTCACACCCTTGTCATTGACAATCACCCGGTTAAAGCTCATCCCCCGGATCACGGGTTTTGAGATGCCCACGCCTGTATTGATGGCGTTCACTCCGGGCAGGTCTTCCAGAGAATTGACCAGGGTACCTTTTCTGTTCTTTTTGAGGTATTCGAGATCAATGATCTCCATAGAAAGGGTATGCTCTTTCGGGCCGGTTTTGTAGTGATTGGACTCTACAACGATCTCGCTTAGTTCCAGGGAAGTTGGCTCCAGGGTGATGGTGATCTCAGAGCCTCCATTAGCCTTAGCTACGATCGTTTTGGCCTCATAACCAATGTAACTTATATGCAGATGGTAATTGGCCGCTAGCATATCTGTGAACTCAAACCGGCCATCAAGATCAGTGGTCATCCCCTTCTCCAACTCATGAATGATCACACTAGCTCCAATCAGGGGCTCTCCTGAAGGGTCAATCACCTTTCCCGACAATATGCTCTGCGCAGAGGCAACCCAACACACAGCCACGAATAACACCAGAATGAAATACCGCATATATCAGTTAGCGTTGCATTGCCCGCAAACCCCGTTAATAATCACATCCACATCTACCATCTTGTAGTTTCGGGGTAAAGCTATTTTGGGGATGTTGATCGGTTCATTGATGCATTCGGTAGTGCCGCAATGGTTGCATTTGAAATGCATGTGGTTATGGTGGTGAGCTTCCACATCACAGTCTGCACACAAGCCATAAGTAGCAGAACCACTATCTCCGGGAATTTTATGCAACAATCCGTTTTCAGTAAATGAGTGCAGGGTGCGGTAAAGCGTCACACGATCATACTCATGAAATTTATCTTCCAGGTCTTTAAAAGAAAGCGCTTTATTTTGTTGCTGAAAATGCTCCAGCACATCCATACGGCAATCGGTGATCCGCAATTTATGGTTCTTAAGACTCTGTTTTAACTCACTGTATTTCATATTGCAAAAATAGTTAATATGCAATTGAATTGCATAACAACTACATAACTCTCAGGTCAAAAATAAAGTTTGCCTCAACTGCAAAAGGTTCCGGTTGATCGGCTAAATGGATTGTACAGTATTTTTAGTACTACTTCAAGTTGCATTTAAGCAGTAAGGGAGTATGGGTTTGATAAATTTTTCTATAACCCCCACCAGCGCCCTTTTGCATCAAACCATACTTCACTATGATCATTCAGCATAACTTGATAAGTTAGAATTAATACCATTTGGTTAGAGGTCACTTATCCCGCGCTGAACAAGGATCAGGGATAACAAAAATCCTATCGATGAATAACTTTTGTCATGGGTAATGAGCAGATTATTTTATAAGTTCTGCTCCTAATCATACGGATATGGAAACTGTAACAGAAGCAACCAGGGAAGTGGCAGAGGCTGATATTTGTTGTCCGGAGTTTAACCCGGAACCCTGGGAGGAAACCAGGCACGAATGGAACAGGAAACTGTTCCTCAAGGATTCTGTGCCTGAGGTATTTCACATTCCACTTCCCGGCACCTATAAACGGGTAATTACCAGGATGTGGAAAAAAGCAGAAAATGCGGGCGCAGCGCCTGACCTCAAAGATTTCTTGCTGCTGGCTTATGATCCTTCTCCATTTAAAGGCGAACTATTCATGTCCATCAAGAAAGAGATCCCCGATGAAAACAATGTGTACCTGAGTGGTTCTTTTATCAGCAAGGTTTTCGATGGACCGTATCATAAAGTACCGGAATATATAAAGGAAACAAACAGGTATCTAAAGTCTATCAAAAAAGAAGCGAAGAAATACTATTTTTACTATACCACATGCCCTAAATGTGCAAAGAAATACGGTCATAACTACATCGTGGCTTTAGCAGAGATATAGTTGGGAATTGATTCTCCAGAAATAGCCTCTAAGTTCTGCGCCAATGGAGTGATGCATTACTGGTCTTCGTCGGTAACAACACCGACATGAAGCAGGTGATCAATAATACATCGATGACCAATACATCACATTGTAGGAACTTTGAAAACTATATTGAGATCACGCTTCACAGACTACCAATCAAGGTCACCACCCTAGCTTACCGGCGAACGTATCGAGCACTTCAATGACGATGAGTATGATGATGATCCATTCCAGGCGACTACTTTCCCGGTGGTGATAGTAGGAAATGTATACAGACAGGTTATCCTCGATAATTTTCAGGGTGTTATCAAATTCTTTGTATCGCTGTACCAGCTCAAAGTAGCGCAAGAGGGTCACGTGCAGACGATCCAGGTATTCATCGTCCCACGTGGTGTCGGGACTGTCCAGGATGTAAAGGTTTTCGGCTATGTTGTTTTTTGCGTTCAGGGCTTTTCCTATAAACTTAAGAGCCTGCCGGTGTCCGAGTTTGAGTTTTCCATGATTCTGCATGCAATTAGTGTATTCTTTGATCTCACTTAAGATACCCTGGATCAACCCGTTGAAGTGATCCAGTGCCACGGACTGCGCAAGGTGCATCATGATCAACTTGTTGACCGCATGATCAAAACGACCCAGCGTAAGGGTATCGAAGCTTAGCTCCAGCTGATCCTGGTTATCCACCATACACACTTCCAGATCGTCTTCCGTAAATGTCTTTTTGCGCTGAATAGCAAAAAATGCAAGGCGTTCCAGATGTTCCCGGATCTCAACAGAGCTCATACCTGAAAATACTACAGCTCCATATCCCTGAATATAAATATACTGTGAGGGATTGAGCTGATAATATAATTCGGAAGAACCAGCTGAAACCAGGTTTTCAGGGTGTCTGGATCTATAACCAGACACATCGATCTTACCTGCAATACAGTAGGCTGCATAGACCATTTTTTCTTTCATGGGACACACGAGACAAGCCCTAATCGAAGGACGGAAATGCCTGAAGGAAGTTGCCCGCAAGCCCTTAATTAATTTGCACCCAAAAGTAAATTCCACGCCTTCCATAATCCGGGGTTATTGCTGATATCTGAAAAACCGGAAAGTCCTGACTAAAGTCACCTCGAAATCTGCCTTTGATGGTTGACAACCCTCAGATAATATCGTTAACTTATATAGAAAGATGGTCTCACTTAAAATGCACTGACATGGTACTGGAAAAATTAAGAAAATACCTGGACAATAACGATGTGGAATACGTAGTTATCAGTCACTCAAAGGCGTTTACCTCTCAGAAAATAGCAGCTTCTGCCCACATAAAGGGCCATAACCTTGCTAAAACGGTGATAGTAATGGCAGACGGGAAAATGGCCATGGTCGTTTTACCGGCAGATTCGCGGATCGATTTTGAGTTGTTGCAAGATGCCATTGGTGTGGTCAATGTCTGGCTTGCTGATGAAAAGGAATTCAAAGATAAGTTTCCTTCCTGCGAGACAGGAGCCATGCCGCCCTTTGGCAACCTCTATGACCTGGATGTCTACGTAGCTGACAGCCTTGTAGGCGATCATGAAATTGCCTTTAATGCCGGATCACACACCGAGCTGATCCAAATGCAATATCCTGATTTTGAACGATTGGTAAAACCCAAAATAATGAAGTTTTCAGTGGCGATGGCCTAAAGTTTAAAATTATCGATACTGACCATATTAACATTGACTTGTACCAATAGAGTGGAAGTGTGGCTATTCCGTTTTGTTTTTCTTCTCCGACAGTAGCCTGGCTGCTTTTACATAATTCACCATTGAAACCGCTCTCAGATTACTTTTCGGTTACGATCGGTAAAAGAACAATCTCCTTTTTCCTGGTGACCTTTGTAGCGGATGTCCAGTGTTTCCTTATAATGCTCCTCCAGAGACCTGCAAAGCAGAGGACGCCTTAGCCACTTTTGGTCGGCTGTCAACAGGGGAGCGGGATCAATGTTAACCTCCCGGTCCTGGTACACCGCATATAATTTCACATCTTTCGGGGATATGTCTTCTTTATCAAGATATTCCACTACCCCACACAGAGTGTCCGAGTAGATGTAGGCAAGGACGGGCTCATCAGTCTGTCCTTCCAGTGTATCTATCCTTGCTTCGTAGGTAAAAGGAAGGGACTTGTTATATTTTGATGCCGGCCCCAGGATTTTTCTGATAACGCTGCTCATAATACCATTTGAAAGGGTGGTTTGAGCAGGAATTAAAGCTTTTATTCTGTCATAAAAAAGCTGGTTTGTTTTATGAAAAAATGATTTTAATCAGGAATGAATGAAATCATTTCTTCTTACGCCAGGGCTCTCTCATCATCTTTGACTCGCATAAAAACCTCAACCGGACCGTAATAACCTACTTCCGGTTGAGGTTTTAAGCATTTTTATTTTGATTTCTAAATTCTATTAACCAGCTGAGCCGACTCGGTCATAAATGGCTGGTGGTAATACCGCTGACCGGTAGCTTTGTACAGAGCATTGGCCAATGCACCAACTGCTGGTGGTAAACCGGGTTCACCAAGACCAGTAGGGTCGATCTCATTCTCCACAAAGAACACTTCGATCTCCTTAGGTGCCTGAGCGTGGCGAATCAACTGGTAGGTGTTGAAGTTGCTGGATGTAGGAGTGCCATCTTCAAACTTTATTTCGCTGTACAGGGCGTGACCTATTCCATCTACCACACCCCCTTCAATCATGTTTATGGCACCTTCCCTATTGATCACAATCCCGCAGTCTACCGCACACCAAACCTTTTGGACTGTAGGCTGGCCATTGGCCATGGTGATGTCTATTACTTCTGCTACATAGGAGTTGTGACAGAAGTAAGCCGCAATTCCCCGATGCACACCCGGTGTCTCCTGTCCCCAGTCGCATTTGTCTTTCACTAATTTGAGAACACCCGCATATCGATCCGGATCGTAATCGTATTTTTCACCGACCGGATTATTCTTAGCACGCTCGAAGAGCTCCAGTCTAAACTCGATGGGGTCTTTACCAGCTAATTCAGCAACCTCATCCAAAAAAGATTGTTCAGCACCCGCTGTAAAATGGGAGCGCGGAGCTCGCCAGGCTCCAGTGGAAATATTGGTCTTAGAGGCTATCTTTTCTGCGGAATAGTTTTCAACTGCACCGGCAGGAAATCTATTTGGGAATACCGGACTTTCCGGTAAGCCCACACCTTTCACCGAAAGAGCTACCAGGTTGTTGTTTTCATCCAGCCCTGCTTTGTAAGTAGCCAGGTAAGCAGGCCGATAGGTACCCTGCGTCATGTCATCCTCGCGGGTGTAGATCATCTTGATGGGGCCGCCAAACTTTTTGGATATGGCCGCAGCTTCTAAGCCAAAATGGACATACAGACGCTTTCCGAAACCACCACCTATACGAGTCATTTCTACTTCAATATTTTCGACAGGTATTCCTAACAATTTAGAGGTCGTTTCTTCCAGTGTTTTCGGCGTTTGAGTTGGCCCAATCAATAACGCAGAATTCTCCTTAACATCCGCGTAAAAGTTCATTGGCTCCAGGGTATTATGTGGAATGAACGGGGAAGAATAAGTACGCTCAATAACCTTGGCCGCCGTAGCAAATGCTACCTCAGAATCACCGTCCACCCGGCTTTCTGTCACCTCCCCTTTCAGCAGATCCTCCTGAAGTCGCCTCGTGTGCATGTCAGAGCTCTCAAGATTGCTTATGGTATCATATGATACCCTCAAGGCTTTTTTAGCGTTCATTAATTCCCAGGTAGAATCACCAACGATGGCGATCAATGTATTGAATGAATTCACTTCTGCCCAAACGGGTTCTTCAGTGGTAGTGTCAATTGTAAATGCGTCCACCACACCATTCATCGCAATGATCTCATCCCGGTTGAAGTCTTTGATTTTCATCCCAAACGCCGGGGGATGATGGATCATGGCCAGTTTCATTCCTTCTTTTTGGAAGTCCAGTCCAAATAGTGGCTTACCAGTTACGATTTTGGGACCCTCCACATTCTTTTTGTGTGTACCTATGATTTTATAATCCTTAGGTTCCTTCAGTTCCAATTCTTCAGGCACCTCGATCCCCACAGCTTTTGATGCAATCTCACCGTAACCAATAGTTCGCGTGCCGTTAACTTCTTTGATTACACCTTCAGTTGCAGTCAGATCTGCCAAGGTTACCTGCCATTCTTTAGCGGTTGCTTCCATGAGCATTCGTTTACCTGCCGCTCCAGCCATTCTCAAGGCATTCCATCCGAGCATGATGGAGAGACTTCCTCCGGCAAACTGGGGGTTCTTGAATGCGTCTTCATCCAGTTTGCCTTGCTCCACAATCACTTTTTTCCAATCCACATCTAATTCCTCAGCCACAATCATCGGCATAGATGTCATTACATTCTGACCAATTTCGGGGTTTGGTGAGAAGATGGTTACTACACCATTATTGCCAATTTTAATGTAACCGTTCAGGTCAAACCACTCATCTGGCATGGCCAGAATTTCTTCTTTCGTCTGGCCAGGTGTACACGAGGCTAACCAGCTGAAGCTAATCATCAATCCGCCCCCAGCAGCAGCTGAGGTTTTTAGAAATGCTCGTCTTCCAACTTTTGTTTTAATGATTGACATGATACTTATGTGTTAGGATTTGCAGCTGTTTTAATTGCCTTCTTGATACGAACGTAGGTGCCGCACCGGCACAGGTTTCCACTCATTGCGTTTTCTATGTCTTCATCACTCGGATTAGGATTGCTTTTGAGCAATGCTACAGCACTCATGATCTGACCTGCCTGACAATAACCACACTGGGGAACATCATGCTCCAGCCACGCTTTCTGCACCGGATGATCTCCTTTATCTGAGAGGCCTTCGATGGTCGTGATCTTATTTTCACCGATCGACTGAACAGGTAACTGACATGATCTGACTGCATTGCCATTTAAGTGGACCGTACAGGCACCGCATTGAGCGATTCCACAGCCATATTTTGTGCCCACCATATTTAAGTGGTCTCTTAATACCCAAAGAAGTGGCGTTGATGGATCTACGTCCACTTGTTGCTTTTCTCCATTGATTGATAGACTGAATTCTGCCATGATCTATTGTTGTTACTTGCTAAAGTTCATTGATTACCGTTCATCATTTGGTACTTTTTGAACGTCCACAGGAAGAATGGGTTTACTTTTCATTTTCCCAGAAATTCCGGATTTACCATTACACCCATTAAGATAAATATTTTTAACCTTTTTTCCATTTAAAATGGATTCACCATGCAATGTGTTCGCTTTGATTAAACTCTAATTACGACTATCAAACAAACTATAAAATCAAACGACCATTTCTGAAAACATACCCTTTTGAATGACTTATCTTTACTAATCTCACTCAGTGCATCAATTATTTTTTAGAGAATGAAAGAAATACGTATCAGATGCTGGATCGAAAATGATGGTGAAAAATTATTTGGCCCGGGGCCATCACAGCTTTTAAAGTATATCGAAGCAGAGGGCTCCATTTCTAAAGCAGCCAAACGAATGGGAATGTCCTACAAAAAAGCCTGGGATATCATTCAAAACCTGAATGCCACTCTGAATGAACCCGTGGTGATCTCCAAAAAAGGGGGCACTAAAGGTGGTGGGGCAGCATTAACGGAAAGCGGAAAAAAAATACTCGAAAACTACGACTCATTGATTCACAAACTTTCAGAGGTCGTCAATGAAAATCAGGGAATCCTGGCGCTGATGTGAAAAAGACAGTCCGACTTGAGGAATAGCTCTGAAAGCAATTACGATAGTCATTATAAAGATATCAAAATGACTTTTGCAAAAGTCATTTCTATCCACTTTTGCCTTTTATAAAAGTCAAATTTATAAAACTTCAGACCGGTCTGCCTAAAGTCCGACCTTGCGGGCTCCTTTATTCAATACAGAAGTGTCGTACACCCGTGTGATGTGAGTTAGGGTGTTTGGATTCAGTTTGAATATTTTAAATCAATCGTTATATATTTCTATATATATCGTATACTTGTAGTTCAGGTGAAGCTCAAAAGCCATGATCTCAAAACCCATCTACCTGGACCATAATGCCACCACACCTGTAGACCCCCGGGTGCTGGAAACCATGCTCCCCTACTTCACCGGGCAATTTGGGAATGCTTCCAGTGTCAATCATGCATATGGATGGGAAGCGGAAGAAGCAGTGAGCCTTTCACGGGAACAGATTGCACAGTTGACCGGAGCCAAACCAAATGAGCTATTCTTCACATCTGGCGCTACTGAAGCCATTAACCTGGCTATGTTTGGTGTCTCTCAGGCATACAGGGACAAGGGGAATCACCTTATTACTTGTGCTACTGAACATAAGGCAATTTTGGACACCTGTCAGCAGCTTGAGCATCAGGGCTATCAAGTCAGTTACCTGAAAGTAGACTCCTCCGGATCTATTGACTTGGAGGAACTGAAGCACACCATTACCAAGCAAACCATCCTGATCAGCCTCATGCATGCCAACAATGAAACCGGGGTGATCCATCCGCTTCATGAAATTGCCGCAATTGCACAAGCGCACAATGTGCTGTTAATGACTGACGCCACTCAGTCCGTAGGAAAGATCTCGTTCAACGTAGATGCTCTGGGTGTGGATATAGCAGCATTCTCTGCACATAAGCTCTATGGACCTAAAGGTGTTGGGTCGCTGTACCTAAGAAAGCAACCCAAAGTAAAAATTGCACCGATCCTTTTTGGTGGTGGCCAGGAAAAAGGCCTCCGGCCAGGCACCCTGAATGTACCCGGAATTGTGGGGTTTGGGAAAGCCTGTGAAATCTGTAAAGCTGAAATGGAAAGTGAGTCCGGTCGACTTAAAGGCCTTCGGGACTTTTTTGAGAAGGAAATATCCACGATTGAGGGACTGAAGATAAACGGAAGTCAGGCTCCAAGACTTCCTCATGTCAGCAACTTTTCCATTGAAAATATTGATGGCAGCAAGCTCCTTCGCTCTTTGAAAAAACTGGCTGTTTCACAGGGCTCCGCATGCAGTTCAGTCACCACAGAGCCCTCACATGTTTTGAAAAGCATGGGGCTTCCCGATGAGCTGGCCCTTTCCTCAATCCGCATCGGGTTTGGCCGATTTACAAAGGAGGAAGAGGTACAGGTAGCCATTGATGAAATTAATCAAGCAGTTGAGCAACTTAGACTGACTGTATCATGAGAGAACTTGAATCCATTATCAAAGCATATGATCAGGCCGGAAGCCAGGGTTTGGACTGTGTTTTGGCTACCGTGGTACACGTTGAGGGTTCGTCTTATCGGCAGGCGGGAGCCCGGATGCTGGTGGACGAAAACGGGAGGATGACGGGAGCTATTAGCGGAGGCTGCCTGGAAGGTGATGCACTTAGAAAAGCACTGCATGCGTTGCATCAGGATCAGAATAAATTGATCACCTATGATACCAGTGACGAGGACGATGCAGTAATTGGCGCACAGCTTGGATGCAATGGGGTCATACAGGTACTATTTGAACCAATCGATCCCAAAAAGCCCGATAACCCGATTGAGCTCCTGAAAAAAGTAGTGGATTCCAATGAACAGCTGGTCATTGTCACGCTGTTTAATTTGGATAAAACCCAAAAGCAGGATGGGACTTTGATGGTTTTGACTGAGCGACAACCGATGAGCGGGAGCTTACCAAACCAGGAGATTACCGATCAGGTCAGGAAAGATGCCGGGATGGTCTTCGCTCAGCAACACTCCTGTTTCGGCAAATACATGGTAAATGAAGGTCCCCAATATGCCTTCCTGGAGCTTCACTCTCCTCCACCCAACCTTGTATTGGTGGGTGCTGGGAATGATGCGCAGATCCTCGCCCGAATGGCCGATCTGCTGGGGTGGACAGTAGTGGTGGCGGATGGGCGACCCAGCCATGCAAACCCGGACCGGTTTATCAGCTCCTGTCAGGTGATCGTCACAAAGCCCGAACTACTTTCGGAAAGTATTGAGATCAATGAACGGACCATTTTCGTGCTGATCAGCCATAATTACAACTATGATCTGGCAGTCCTGAAATTATTATTACACCGTCCCGAAATTCCCTATATCGGCATCCTTGGACCAAAGAAGAAGTACGACCGAATGCTTGAAGAACTTCAGCAGGAGGGAGTAGAAATATCAAAGGACAATCTGAAAAGGATTTTTGCTCCAACAGGATTGCACATCGGGGCTGAAAATCCAGCTGAAATAGCCCTTTCCATTTTGGCAGAGATCCAAAAAGTACTGACGGGAACGAACGGCAGGTCGCTGAGAGAAAAAGAAGGAGCAATCCATGAACGGCATTCTGAATTTAAAGTAACCTCGCTTGGATAGTTTGAAAAACATAGCAGTTATTATACTTGCGGCCGGATCGTCCAGCAGACTTGGACAGCCGAAGCAGCTGGTATCTTTTGGGCAAAAGACGCTGCTCCAGCATACACTGGATGTAGGATCATCTTTTGGCTTCTGCTCAAAGCTGCTG
The DNA here is from genome assembly GCF_057801515.1 of Marinoscillum sp. HNIBRBA16962. Classification (NCBI taxonomy): domain Bacteria; kingdom Pseudomonadati; phylum Bacteroidota; class Cytophagia; order Cytophagales; family Reichenbachiellaceae; genus Marinoscillum; species Marinoscillum sp. HNIBRBA16962. The sequence continues at coordinate 4,506,761 of NZ_CM173603.1, forward strand.
GTCCTGGGGGCTAAGCATTCTGAGATCGAGCATGCTGTTTCGACCGCAGGTTTTGAAATAATTCACAATGCTGACTGGCAGGAAGGAATCGGGTCGTCCATACGGGCAGGAATGGAGCATCTGCTAAAAATGCCTGACGTGGAGCATGTGCTGTTTCTGCTTGCTGATCAGCCTTTTGTCTCTGAAGAATTGATTGAAACATTGCTCAAAAGTCACAAAAATGAAATTACAGCCTGCAGCTATAAAGGTCAGGTTGGTGTTCCGGTTGTCTTTTCCAGAAATTATTTTTCTGATTTGACATCCCTGAAGGGGGACAAAGGAGCGAAAAAGATTATTAAAAATCATTTGTCGGATACGACAATCGTGGATTTTGAAATGGGATATTTTGATATAGATACAAGGGAAGATCTTGAAAAGCTGGAGGCACTAAACCAGGAAAAACCGGGAAAAACATGAAAGTAAATGTAAAATATTTTGGCGCTATCGCCGAACAAACAGGCACAAGTGAAGAGACTCTGGATCTCAGATCCATAGGATCAGAGCTCAGAGACCTGAAAGCTTATTGTATCGAAAAATACGAATTAGCCAATGACGATTCCCTTCAATTGGCCATTAACCAGGAGCTGAATAAGGATGGCAAATTGAATGATGGGGATGAAGTTGCTTTTTTACCACCTTTTGCCGGAGGATGAAATAATGAGTGAGCGTTTACGCTATAGCAGACAGATAAAGCTACCGGAAGTTGGTGCTGAAGGTCAGGAGAAGATCCGTCAGGCCAAAGTGTTGATCGTGGGTATGGGTGGTCTTGGTTGTCCGGTGGCACAATATCTCGCAGCGGCGGGTGTCGGGACATTGGGTTTGGTGGATCATGATAAAGTGGACCGGACCAACCTTCACCGACAAATTCTATACGGGACAGCAGACATAGGAAAACCTAAAACCGAAGCAGCAAAAGAGAAACTGAAGCAACAAAATGAGGATACCCGGATTGCGACCTATCCTGATGGGTTGACTACAGAAAATGCCATCAGCATCATCAACCGATATGATATAGTCATTGACGGTACAGATAATTTCCAGTCCAAATACCTCATCAATGATGCCTGCCTCATAGCTAACAAACCCTGGGTATATGCTTCCATTTACAAATATGAAGGACAGCTTTCCGTCTTCAATTATCAAAATGGCCCCACCTACCGGTGCCTGTTTCCGAAAGTGCCAAAAGCTGATATAAGCTGCGAAGAAACCGGTGTTATTGGCTTTTTACCAGGCATACTGGGAACCTACCAGGCAGCAGAAGCATTAAAACTGATCCTGGATATCGGACAGGTGCTGAGTGGGAAGCTCAAGATCATCCATACGCTTTCCATGCAGGAGCAGCTGATCTCCTTTAGCCGAAATGAACCCGAAATTCGCAAAATCAAAGAACGAGGTTTAGCTTTGGAAGCTGTCAGTTGCGAATTGAAAGATCCGGATAAAACCTACCTGGATGTACGTGATCCACATGAGCAGCCTCAACCCGGATACACTGATATTCTAAAAATACCTTTGAGTCAGCTACAGGATAGGTATCAGGAAATTCCAACGGAAAGGACCGTTCATGTATATTGCCAGTCCGGGATCAGGAGTAAAAAAGCCGTTCAACTTTTAAGCGAGAAGTATGGCTTTAAAAATTTAATCAATGTAGAAGGAGGAATACAATCCATAGTGAAATGAGTGAAAAGAAACCAAAGAAAGTATTTGTAGACGGACCGATAAGCCCTGAAAAAATTGCCACGTCGATTGCCAATCATCAAAGCAAAACGAATATAGGTGCGCATAGCATTTTCCTGGGACAGGTAAGAGCAGATGAAATGGAAGGCAAAACCGTAACAGCTATTGACTACTCAGCTTATATGGAAATGGCGGAAAAAGAGTTTCATAACATCAGAGAAGCAGCGTTTGAGAAATACGATCTGACCTGTATGCACATCTATCATAGTTTGGGTAAGGTAAATGTCGGGGAGATCTGTCTGTTTGTATTTACTTCTTCAGGCCATCGCAAAGCAGCTATTGAAGCTTGTAATTACCTGGTGGAAGAGATCAAGTCCAAAGTACCGGTGTTTGGTAAGGAAATTTTTGAGGACGAAACGCACCAGTGGAAGGTGAACCAGTGATCGGCATGCCGGTGTATCAGTCGGTACTGTAGACTACACTGATTTAAACTTTAATATATGCAAAAAATGAACTATGTAAGGAGTTTTAGGGAATTAGATGTCTATCAAGTAGCCAAGCAGTTATCAAATGAAATATTTGAAATGACTAAACAGTTTCCGAAAGATGAAACTTACTCCAAAGTCGTTTAGTTAAACTCATCATATCCCTCCCTCGTAGAGGGTGCCAATGCTATTAAGCTAAGCTCAGCAGCCTGTTGGAGACAACTCCAACAGGGGCATCGGATGTGCGGTCCGTCGCCCAGGTTGGTCTTGTGACCAACCTGCAGACCGTTAACTTAAGAGCATTGGAGAGGGTGAAGGAAGAGGATTTAAGAAATCTGATTAACTAAACGCCTTTTAAACTACAATAGTTAGATGTTATGAAACAAAGTGCTGAACTGACAAATCTTCAACGTGAATTGCTAAATCTGTTTAGTTATGAGCTACCTGAAAAACAATTAAAAGAGATAAAAGATCTTCTGTCACACTATTTTGCAAATAAAGTAACTGAAGAAATGGATAAATTTTGGGTGGGGCACAATTTAGACGACAACATTCTCGATCAGTGGAAAAAAGAGCATATGAGGACAAAGTATGAATGATCGTGTAGTATTTGGACACGAATGTGCTTTTAATCTCTCTTTTGAAGAAATCTAAACACCGACCAATAAAAATGAATTGAAGGGAAAATGGTTGATATAACACATAAATCAAACACATTACGCGAAGCGACTGCTCAGGCAATCGTCAAAACCAGTAAGCAGGAAACCATTGACAAGATCAAAAACAATGAGATCCCGAAAGGGAACGTCTTTGAAATGGCAAAAGCTGCAGGACTTCTGGGGGTAAAAAAAACACCTGACCTCCTCCCCGATTGTCATCCGCTCCCGATCGAATACACAGGCATTGAATATGAAATCAACGGTTTGGACATCATCATTTCCATGACGGTGAAGACGATCTATAAAACGGGCGTAGAAGTAGAGGCCATGCACGGTGCCAGCATAGTAGCTCTCACCATGTATGACATGCTCAAGCCCGTCGACAAGCAGGTGGAGATCAGTACGATCAAATTACTAAAAAAGAAAGGTGGAAAATCCTCATTCAAAACCCCATCTGGTAAGCTAAGTGCCCAAGTGGTAGTCTGCTCTGATTCGGTAGCTGCAGGGGAAAAAGAAGACCGGGCCGGGAAAATCATTGTAAGAAAGCTGGAAGAACTGGGACTCTCATCCGATTATAACGTTATTCCGGACGAACCGGCACAGATCACTCAGCTGGTTGAATCACAAACGGCCGACCTGCTGATCTTCACAGGCGGAACCGGTGCAGGCCCGAGGGATAATACACCCGACACCATACGGCCTTTACTGGACACTACACTGCTGGGTGTAGAAGAACAAATGCGACGTTATGGACAGGATCGCACCCCTTTCGCTATGCTGTCCAGGTCAGTAGCCGGCATTAAAAACGGAAACGTCATTCTGGCTTTGCCAGGGTCTTCCAATGGCGCCAGAGAATGTATGGATTCAATTTTCCCGCACTTATTGCACATATTTCATGTATTAACAGGAAAAAGACACGATTAAATATGGCTTCACAAATAATAGATCGATTTGGACGCCCCCACTCCTATTTAAGGATTTCGCTCACTGACCGGTGCAACCTCAGGTGCTTCTACTGCATGCCTGAGGATGGCACAGAGCTCATGGAAAGAGCTGACATTATGTCCCTGGAAGAAATCATCAGTATAGCAAAAACCTTTCGGGATCTGGGTGTAGATACCATTCGACTAACCGGAGGAGAGCCATTGGTTCGTAAAAATTTTGAATATCTGGTACGGGAGCTGGCCGGGCTTGGAGTTACGTTAAAGCTCACCACAAATGGCATCCTGATTGATCGCTACCTTGAGGTTTTTGAAGAAATTGGGTTAAAGAAGATCAACATCAGTCTCGACTCACTGGACAAGGCCAAGTCGGTTTTCATTACTAAAAGAGACTACTTTGACCGGATCATGAGCAACCTCGATATGGCTCTGAAACGACAATTTGAAATCAAACTGAATGTGGTTCTGATCAAAGGAGTCAACGACAAAGAGATCAATGATTTTATTTCACTGACCAGGGATCAAAACCTATCCGTGAAGTTTATCGAATTTATGCCTTTCAAAGGCAACCAGTGGGACTGGAGTAAAGGCGTAAGCCAGGAAACCATATTGAATACCATTGAGCGTAAATTCGGTAAGATCAAGCCATTAAAAAACCCAAAACACAGCACTTCAGTCAATTATAAGGTAGAAGGGCATATGGGCAACTTTGGTATTGTCAGCACCATTACCAACCCATTTTGTTCAGATTGTAATCGTATCAGGCTCACAGCTGATGGCAAAATGAAAAATTGCCTTTTTGCCACTTCAGAAACAGACCTGCTCACTCCTTTCCGAAAAGGAGAGCAGCTGGAAGAGTTGATCCTTGAGTCTATCAAAACCAAAAAATATTCACGAGACGGAATGGATGTGAAAATGGACTCAGGACATTATGAAAAGAATCGTTCTATGATTTCAATCGGTGGATAATGATATCAATAGAAGAGGCACTCACAGCCATTGCAAACCAACAGGTCGTTTGTAAAAGCTCAGAAAAACCATTATCAGAAAGTGGTGGATTTTACCTGGCTGAAAGCATCAGCGCTCCGTTTGATCTTCCTGATTTTGATAACTCCGCAATGGATGGATATGCCGTCGGCGGTTTTGCGGATAGCTATGAAATCATTGGTGAAGTAGCCGCCGGAGACACTTCCGGGCAACTTCTGAAGGAGGGTAAAGCCATGCGCATTTTTACCGGAGGTAAAGTCCCTGAAGGAACTACCGCGGTGGTGATGCAAGAAAAAACGGAAGTAACTAACTATTCCCTACGTGTTCAGACTACGGTAACACCTGGCCAGCACATCCGGGTAAAAGGAAGCGAACTATCCGAAAATCAGGAGGTATTCGCTCCAGGTCATTTCATCAGCCCTGCTACCGTGGGACTGATCGGATCGCTTGGTATTGAAAGGATCAAGGTCTTCCAAAAGCCTACGATCCGTTTAATTACCACTGGAAATGAGTTAATCACCCCGGGCCGGGTAAGAAAAGCCGGCCAGATCTATGAGTCAAACAGTTTTGCCATAACAGCTGCTTTGAAAAGATATGGATACACCTGCGATGAAAAAAACCAGATAGCAGATAACTACGACGAGATCAGGTCCGGCATTCAGGTTTTTTTGGATAAATCGGACGTGCTGCTGCTCTCCGGCGGTATCTCCGTGGGAGATTATGATTATGTAAAGCAGGCACTGGTTGAAAATGGCGTTGAAGAAATCTTTTATAAGGTTTTTCAAAAACCCGGGAAGCCGCTTTTCTTTGGAAAGAAGGATCAAAAATACGTTTTTGCCCTGCCTGGAAATCCGGCCTCATCACTTACCTGTTTTTACGTTTATGTACTTCCTCTCTTGCAAAAATTAAGTGGAGCTGGCCAAACAGGCCTTATGAGATGCCAGATTCCCTTAGCCCATGATTTCAAACTCAAAGGAGACAGACCTGCCTTTCTCAAAGCCCATATCGCCGATCAGCAGGTTTCCATTCTTGACGGACAGAGTTCATCCATGATCCACTCTATGGCATTGGGCAATGCTTTAGCAAAGGTAGACGGAGGAGCGGCCCTAAAGACCGGAGATCTGATAGCATGTATTCTTTTATAAAAAAGTAAATGACTATAGAGTATTTACCCTACATCTTTTTCTTTATTGCCTTATTCTATAGCTCGGTTGGTTTTGGGGGAGGCTCGAGTTACCTCGCTATCATGAGTCTCTTTCTCACCGATTTTTATGAGATCCGGTCCGCTGCTTTAATCCTGAACATCTGTGTGGTAACCATTGGAACCCTCGTTTTTATAAAGAACCGGGTATTCAACTTCAAATTGTTCTGGCCTTTCCTGGTATCGAGCATTCCACTTGCTTACCTGGGTGCACAACTCAGATTGTCGCAAAAGGTATTTTCTCTGATCCTTGGGACCTCCCTTATCCTCTCAGGGGCATTTATGCTGCTACGCTATATTAGATCCAAATTGGAATCACGTGAATTTAGTTTAACTAAAAAGCTTTCACTGGGAGGCAGCATAGGCTTTTTAGCCGGAGTATCGGGAATTGGCGGGGGTATTTTTCTTTCTCCTGTACTCAACTTGTTGAACTGGGCAAATCCCAGAACAGTCGCCTCTCTTGCTTCCACTTTTATATTGGTAAATTCAGTAGCAGGGCTTTTTGGGCTTACTGTTGCCGGGACCTTTCAGTATGATCAGGACCTCCTCATAAAGCTTGTGATTGCAGTGGTGCTGGGCGGAAGCATAGGCTCCTATTTATCCAACAACAGGTTTAATTTAAGGTTTCTTGGCATACTTACAGCTATTTTGGTAGTATATGTAGGCTGCCGGCTGGTCTTGCTTCATGGGTTTGGGGTCAGTATTTGAGACAGGATATCGAAACGAGCATATAATGATTACCCACCACCGCTTACTGATTACTGACCACCGGCATACCGATCACCGATTCACCGCTTACCGGCCAACGACACCTGATCCCCAACTCTGATCTCTCCACCTCTTATCACCTGCGCAGTTAGTCCTCCATGCCCCCTCATCGCATTGTATCCACCGGCTCCCAGGTTTTCTTCCATCCGTGAGCAGGGGTGACAATAACCTGTGCCTTCCAAAATAACCTCACCGATGCTAAACTGCTTATTTCGTAAGGCAAATAAATTGATTTTACTAACCACGAGGTTCCTCCGGGTAAGTCCGGGATCAATCGCATTTTGCCCCATGAGCGAAGCTACTGCATCCAGGTGTTCTTTCTGAATGAGCGTGACCTGGCGCTTTTTGCTGAATGTGGAAGAAAAGTGGTCGCCTTCAAGTCCTGTTTCTTCTATAACCCTGACTTTTTCCACACTTAAAAGAGGTGCTTTCTTTTTGGGCCTTATACCGATCCACTCTAACGCACCTACCTGCGGAAGTGTGCTGATCAACGATTCAATGGGTTTGTCTATTTCATCATTTTTCATAATCTGCAATTTAGCTCAAAGCGCTAAATTACCCAGCAATCAGGTATTCCTAAACTCCGGCAAACTCATTATTCATGGTGCCAAGGGAAGAGCTTCTACCCTCCCCTTTTGAAGGAAAAATAAGCATAAATACTTCCAACCTTTTAGCGGCCTTACGTTTCTTATATGACAGGAGTAGATTCTTAACCCTTGAGTTTAAAAATCTTTTCTCCTTTCCCACCAACCAATTCTAAAGAAAGCGAGTCTTAATAGATGTTTTCAGTTACTCATAAAGTTTTTAATTAAATCATGGAAAAGTTGAATGGTTTTTTAATGAAAGCCCGATTTATTCTGATAAGTAGTTGTGTGATTGGGCTTATAGGTCTTTCAGGATGTCTTGAAGACGATGATGACCCGGGACCAGTAGAAACAGCATATGTAGGCATCTACCATGCGGCACCAAACACCAATGATCTTGACATTATTGTAAACATAAGTGGTACGATAAACAATGAGCCTTTTGGGTATGGAGACTATACGGGATACCTGAATTTCTATACCGGTGAGCGAACGATGAAATTTGCCGAACACATGAACCTGGCCCCGGTGGTTGTTGACACTACCTTTACTTTTGTCAATAATGAGTACTACACAGTGTTCGTTTCAGGGTCTTCTCCAAATGTGGAAGCTTTGGTTTTAGAAGATAGTTCAGAAGCGCCCGGTACTGGCAAAGCCATGATCAGGGTCGTTCACTTATCCCCTGACACTCAGACGCTGGATGTCTTTGCTGATGAGGAAAATTTAGCTCCAGGTATCTCCTTCAGGGAAGCAACAGCATTTGAAGAAATTCCGGCTGGTAATTTAGACTTTAAACTGGTATCTCAGGGGGAAGAAAGCGAAGTACTGCTTTCGGTTCCGGCTGTTGAGATAGATGCCGGAGAATATCTCACACTGATAATCAACGGATATACCACACCTCCGGCGGGAAATACCCACGAGCTGAGCACGGATTTTATCAGGCATTGAATCAGACAGTGATTTTGAAGCCCGGAACCTTTCAGGCCGGGCTTCACTAAAATCAGGTAACTATTAGCAGGTCATTCACCAATCGCACCTGATCATTGAGTGAATTGAAGACTCGTGGTGGGGATTCGCTTAAGAAAAGTCGTGAATACGAAAGCCAAATCAGTTTTTAGGTGGATCTCGACCTAATTCAGATACCTGTGATTTGCTTCGTCACTGAAACTTTCCCTCAACTTTTTGAGTCGATCTTCAATAAAAATATATTTGTACTCTTCCATACCAATCATCCACTTTAGTTGCAGCGGGTTAAGGGCATCAATCAATTCTTTTTGCGTTTTCCCGATTTTTTTTGCCAATTCTTTCCGGTCTATTTTTTCTCCTTCGGGGATGAGTCCCAAAATGGTCTTTGATTCTTCTGAGAGATCTTTTAACGTGAGGATTTTCGCAATTTTTCTACAATACTCAAATCCCTTGAGCACATATTTTCCTGCGGTTTTACCAAATTTCTCAATCAGGTCGTACTGGTCCTCAGTTTCCAGGTAGTATTCGCCCTTTTGCATACTTCTGTAATCAATGACTCGAACCAGGAGCTTACCTTCAATTAGAACAACATCTATTGTGAAACTACCATTTCCATCGATTTGGTGAACAGGGATAACAGACATAGTTATTTTTTTTAATTTTATATAATCCTTTAAAGCTTAGAACTCAAATACACTCTTGTTTCTCTATCATCAACGTGTAGCTTTTTCCTCCCGGTCCGTGTGATCCGGTAGGCCAATATAAAGCAATCCTAAGCAATAAAATGCTTTTCAATACTATCTGTCTTACGCCTACACCTCGTATTTAATGAGCTTTTTGTTTCTTAGAGAAAACTTCCAGCTAAATCTCCGGGGCGGGTAAATAAAAATTTTACCTGGCCAAAATTAATACGTATTATCAATATATCTAAAAGGATTCAAATTGGATACCCGCCAAGTCATTAAAGATTGTATTAACAAGGATGAAAGTGCATTCAGACTGCTGGTTGACAGGTATTCGGGTTTTGCATTTTCCGTAGCTCATCGGATAGTTAATGATGAAGATGAAGCAAAAGATATCATTCAGGAATCCTTCATCTCCATATGGAAAAATATGGAAAGTTTTGACACGACGAGGAGCTTTGAAAATTGGCTATATAAAGTCATTGTAAATAAGTGCCTGGATGTGCTCAGGCGAAAAAAGAGAATAACCATCATCCATCCTGAATTGGATAAATGGAACAGGATGGAGGTGTTTAGTGATAATACCCCTGAGAACAACCTGACAAACAAAGAAACAGGACAAATGATCCGGGTATTTACCCAAAAACTGAGTCCCAAACAAAAGGTAGTATTTGTGTTGAGTGAATTAGAAGGTCTGACTCATGATGAGATCGCTGAAGCCACCGGGATGGTCAAAGCAACCATCAAAAGTAATTTGAATCATGCCCGGCGTAAAATTGGAAAGATGATTGAAAAATATCTCTGAAATGAAACAAGAAGATAAATATCTAAGATTAATTGCTGCCCTGAAGAAGAACCAGCCAACCTTATCAGATAAAAGCCAGCTGACAGATGAGGTCATGCAAAAAATTCGTGCTTCTAAGCCAGATCGTTCATTACTGTCGCAGCTTGATGGCATTCTGTTTGACTGGGTAAAAAGCTTTAGATGGCGGCTAGTTATGGCAACTGCTTCCTTTTTTCTTGTCGGTTTTTTCATTCACCAGCAGGTGATCATGGATCAGCGGTTATACGACCTGGAAAACCAATTGTCGTCAGCAGTAAGCAGCATTGGTTACAGGGATGATGAGCCGGGCATTATGCAGAAGGTCTTGATAAAAATGGCTCTAAAAGATAAAGCGAGTCAGGATAGCATTACAGTTTCCGTGCAGGATATGGAAACTCTCTTAAGAGATTATATAAGGATGATAGATGAAAATGAAAGCCTCAAGCACAATCCCGTTACCGGATCATTTTTCAAAAAGTCCCCAAACCATGAGCAGATAAAAGGGAAGACCAAAGATTTATAACTCCAAGACCCTAAACAGATGAAAAAGAAAATATTAGCATGTTGTATGCTGTCACTCATGTTGGCCATCTCCTGTGACTTCAAGGAAACCCTGGTCACCAATACCGTGCATGAAGATGGGTCGATCACCCGGAAGGTCTCGGTAAGAACAAGCTCAAAGCGCCATTTGGATCTGAATGGCATGGATGTGCCGGTGGACAGTACCTGGCAGATTGAGATAAACTGGAAACTGGAGGAAAAGGATGATGACTCAGCTAAACAAGATACCGTATGGTACCTTACTGCGGAAAAGCGTTTTGAAAGTGTTGAGGAGATCAACAGATCCTATCAAAACGATCAGGGCGCTAACAGAAACCTGAAAAGGACTGCTGCTTTTTCGAAAAGTTTCAGGTGGTTTTCTTCCGTATTCAGGTACTCCGAAACTGTAGACAAAAGGCTGGACTTTGATTGTCCGTTATCCGATTTCCTGTCAAGGGAAGAAATGGAATTTGCCTACTGGCCCGGCGATATACAAAAATCGCTTATAAGCGGCCCTGATAGTCTGAGGTACAAGGCCTTATCAGATAGCATTGAAACCCAGACAGAGGTCTGGCTGATTACTTGTCTGGTGAGGCAGTGGATCTATGCATTCTATGACCTGACCGAAGATCACCCCGATATGAAATTAAGCATGGAAGAGTTATTGTCCAGTGAACCCCAACTCGTTAAATACCTTACCAATAATGCGTCCGGAAATGATGAAGATTCAGTTTTTGCTAATGTTTTAGGAGAAGAGTTTTATTCTTCCTTCCAAATTGAGATCGATAGTGCCGTTTCTGTAATGGAGGAAAAAGCCACGGTATTTTGGGACAATTCCAGCTATGATATGGAAATCAGGATGCCTGGCAAAATAATAGACACCAATGGTTATATGGCAAAGGATAGTGTCCGTCACGATCATGCAGGAGTCCTTTGGACCGTAGAGCCTTCCTATTACTTTACCAATGACTATGAGATGTGGGTCGAATCCAGGGTTAATCATTATCCGTTATGGGCAGTCACGGTAGCATTTGTATTATTCGTGGTTGCTGGGTTTATAAGGTTTTATAAAAGATCAAAATCAAAGTGAAATGTGAGGTTTGCCAGCCACACCCGGCCTGCCTTTGCACGCTGGCGCTGACTGTGCCTTCGCGCCGTGCCGTCGGTAAGCCTCTGGCGGCCGATGGTAGCTTCGGCGAAGCAAGGAGCTTTAGCGTAAGAGTCCGAAAGTGGCCTGCCTGCAGTAGCTTTCGGCAGAGGCAGGCTACTGCAGGCATGTTGGAGTGCTTTTGTGAGGTGTGATTATACCCCATCAAAAAGCTCAGGCACCACTCTTTGATCCGTATCTAGTCTCTAGGCTTTTGCTTTGGGCAGCGAAAAATAAAAAGTAGCTCCTTCGCCTTTTACTCCCTCAGCCCAGACATTGCCGTCATGTTTTGTAATAATTCGTTTTACAATAGCCAGACCAATGCCTGTCCCCTGAAACTCAGTATCAGAGTGTAACCTTTGAAAAGGCTCAAAAAGCTTTCCGTTCCCAGCTTTATCAAAACCATTTCCATTGTCCTGAACCCAAAAGATCAATTCCTCAGGGGTTTCCCTGTACCGGATATTAATTTCAGGGTTTGCCTTTTTAGATGAGTACTTTATGCCATTGGATATTAAATTTATGAATACCTGGGTGAGTAACTTTTCATCACCGTAAGCCGAAGGTAGTTCACCCACATTTAAAGTAGCCTGCTGATTTTCAATATGCAGTTGATCAATAACCCTGCAAGCTATCTCTTTCATATTCACCCTGGTTTTATCCAGCTTACTTCTTCCCGCCCGGGCAAAATCAAGGAGATTATCAATCAATTCCTCCATGTACTCTACATTATCAATGATGCCGGTAAGCAGCTTTTGGGCTCCCGTGGATGATTCCGGCTGATCTTTAATCGTTTTGGCGAAATTTTTCACGAAACCAAGGGGTGCCCTGAGGTCATGAGATACTGATGATGAAAAAGCCTCCAGATCTTTATTGATGGTCTCCAGCTCTTCCGTTCGTTTAAGGAGGTTTCTGGTAAGTTCTTCGTTTTCAATTCTTAATCGCCTGATTGCCATAGCCCGGGACAATACGGGAAGGATAGTTCTTAGCTTAAAGGGCTTAAGAATAAAGTCAATGGCCCCGGTCTTCATAGCTTCGACAGCCCGGTCAACTGTCGCCTGTCCGGTCATTATGATACCTACCAGGTTTTTGTCAACCTTTAAGGCCTCCTGTAGCAAGGTGATGCCATCCATTTCAGGCATCATAAGGTCAGTAATAAGGAGATCATACTCATTTTCTCTAATCCCTTCCAGAGCTTTCTTTCCTGAACTATACCCAACAGCCTCATATCCCTGATCCTGCAGCGTATCATGAATTGCTGTCAACAACGTGGGTTCATCGTCCACAATGATAATCCTTCCTGTTTGATCCATAACTGATGCTGGTTGAATTACTGAATTCAATGGTCTTCTTTAGTAAATTTTATCAAGACTTTCCTCAGCTCTGTTAGCTTCGGCGGCTTGCTCATGACATGGTCCACACCTTCTGGCGTTTCCTCATCCTCGTTGATACGCTGACCCCAGCCCGTTAACATGATAACCGGGACCGTAGGAGAAAGACCTTTAATAGAACCTGCTACTTTTCGGCCATCTACATAAGGCATACCCAGATCTGTAAATACACAGTGAAATGGACGACCGGCCTCAAATTCCTTCGTAAAAAGATCTATTCCCACCTGTCCACCATTTGCGGCGGTAACCACATGCCCGTCTACTTCCAAAATATCCGACATAGACCTCAGGATACGGGAATCATCGTCAATTACCAGGATCCGCTTACGCTTTGGAACCATAGACCTGGTAATTGGGGTTAGTACTTCATCTTCATTATGAATACCCAGAGGCAACTTTATACTAATGGTGGTACCCTTACCCAATTCACTTTGTATATCAATATCTCCCTGGTGACGCTTCACAATGCCATAGACCATTGCAAGCCCCAAACCAGTCCCTTGCTCTCCCTTGGTGGAAAAGAATGGCTCAAAGCATTTGGATTGGGTTTCCTCGTCCATTCCTGCTCCGGTATCTGATATCTCCATCAAAGCATACCTGGTTTGCTCCGTCCCATTTTCACCGGCCCTTTCTGCCACTTTGGTTGTCAGGGTCAATGTCCCGCCTTCTCCCATAGCATCTATCCCATTAAAAATCAGGTTGGTCAGTGCTTCTCTGATCTCACTCTCTACCCCCATCACAAAGGGAATGTCAGGCATCAAATGCTTTTCAATATTGATGACTACACCCCTTTCCTGAGGCAAATTATACCATTTAGCCCTGGTGAGTTCGATCACCTGATCAATCATATGATTAAGGTTCAGGCTGGTAAGTGTTAGCTGAGGCTCTCGTTTGCGGTAGAACTCACGCATCCTGCTTACTGTGCTAGCCACGTCATCCATGGCCTGCTCTATTATCTCAAGATACCTTCTTCCTTTTTCGCTCAGATTTTTTTCAGTTTCCAGGAGAGATTCCGTGTAAAGAGAAATAGGTGAAATCGCATTGTTTATATCATGAGCTATGCCGCTTGACATCTGACCAAGCGCACGAAGACGCTCCTGCTGCAACACAGTTTGCTGGGTTTGTTTGAGCTCCTCATAAGCCTTATGCAGGGCCTCATGAAGCTGAGCCTGATTAGATGCAAGGGCCACATGGTCACTGAGCTGTACCAAAAACTCACACTCCCCACTGCTGAATCCTTCCGCCTTTTTGCGTGCAGCAATCAGGATTCCAAAGACCGAACTTTCCAGAGTCAGGGGTGTAATCACCACAGACCTTAACCCGATCTCTGCCAGCTGTTTGAAGAAGGGGAGATCTAATGTGGTAATGTCCGGTTCATACAGCTGCTTCCCCTTAAGGCTCCTCATCAAATTGTTTTCCTGCAGGTCAACCCGAATTTGGGTGGTCTTGTGGTCATCACCCAAAGCCTGACCTTTTACGCCCGCACACTTGACTTCCAGCTGGTAATTTTCCGAATGTTCCCCAACACAGGCCAGATCTACTGGCATCTGATCTTCCAACTGCTGAATAACCACCTGAAAGATGCTGTCTATATCCAAGCGCTCTCCTATAGCCCTGGTTATATGATTTAGCAGGTTGAGCCGGGCTAACTGAGCTTGTATTTTCCACTCAGACTGCCTTCTTTCAGTAATGTCCGTGACAAAACCACAGAAGCTGTCAGTTCCATTTACCTTAATAGTGCTCACGGAAAACTCAACGGGAAATTCAGTCTTATCACGCCTTATGGCGCTTAATTCATTGAGCTTGTTTAAAATTGAACTTTTACGGGTAGACAAGTAACGCTCCAATCCACTCTGGTGCTTGTCCCTGTATCGTTCGGGGATGACTGTCGTGGCAAGCTCTTTGCCTAAAATTTCCTCTTTTTTCCATCCAAACATCTTTTCAGCCATCTTGTTCCACTCAATAATTTTACCTTCCTGGTCCATCAATATTACAGATGTCAGAGATGAATTGAGTACTGCCGTTAAGCGAGCCTCGTTTTCACGAATGGCCTGGTTTTGATTTTGAATTTCGGTGAGCATTTGGTTGAAGGCGTCCGTGAGCATGCCCAGCTCATCATTTCCCTGTTTAGTCGCTCTTACTGAATAATCCCTATCCCTGGAAATAGCTGTGGCTGTCCCGGCCAGCAACAGGATAGGTTTCGAAACCTGTTGCTGTAACCAATTGGAAAGGAAATAAGCTAGCAAGAAAGAGACAATCATGATAATCAATGACACTACACCGAAAGATTGAAGGCGTTTCATCATGGCCACACTCATATCAGATTTTATGTAAAGTGTCCCTAGTCGCCTGTCTCCCTGCATGACTGGTTGAATCCCGATCAGGTAAGGGCCCTGTGAGCTAAAGCTTTCTGTATGGTCAAGACTGGAGATGTCAATGGAGTCATCTCCTACGGCATACCGACTGAAGAGCCCCCCTTCTATGTCGTACAGGCTTGCGGCCTTTATCCGTTCTTCCGATGTTAAGGCCGAAAGTATTTCTGTTGCCTCATCTTTACTGTTAAATGCTAAGGCAGCCGTACTGTTTGATGAAACTATTTTAGCAATGGCCGCCAGTTGTTGGATGCTTGTGTTACGGTATGTAATGAGGTCAAAAACAATGGATGAAATTCCCGACACTACCAGGATAATTGCAGAGGTCATCAGGATGACCCGTGTCAGTTTTTGTTTTATTGGTATGTCTCTGAATTTCATAGCTTAACTTTCTTTGGTAGAGACAATTTTTGACAACCGTAGCAACTTCGAGCTTATATCCAGTCCGGCAGCTTTGGCGGATTCCAGGTTAATGAGTAACTGTATTTTATCGTCTTTTGTGGTGAAATTGACTATGCCTCCCAACCTGGCAAAATCATTGGTATCCCCAACCGTAAGTATGTGATTTCCATTCAACTTATCGAGAGTTTCAGGAATTTTACTCTTTTCTGACGGAGAAATGAAAAGCAGGTGACATGCCTTGATTTCTTCGATACTTTTGTACCTCTCCGTCACTATAGGGCGCCCTTTGATCATCTCCCCGAGTACAGTTTTGTCAAGTACAGCACCGAAGGGATCATCCCCCAATACCCCAATTACAAATGGAGAACTATTATCGTCGAATGTTTCGGGAGGCCATTCTACAAACTGAATGAAATTGAAAAGGAAGACGGCCTTCACCTGGTATTCCCTGGACCCTGTAGTCTGGGCCATGGTAGAAAAACCTGTTGCCAAAATAATAACAGCAATGAAGAAGGCACCTGTGATTCTTTTAGTAAAGCGCATTATATATCGTTTAGTCTCCATTCTATCGTAACATATGCATTTCGAGGTATCTGCAAAGTCGCAAACTCAATATGCTGCGACTGCCATAAGTTCTGACCAACAACAGAGAACTTAAAATCCTTAAAGGACCATGCGATATGGGTATCAAACGTGAAGTATGCCGGCACACCTTGAAGAGTACTTGTGGCTTGAAGTTCTCCAACATAGCGACCTACCAGATCAAACTGAATGTTTTTAGGGAGATTGAGAATGGAGTGGACCAAAACCTGATTTTTTGGATCAATGGCTTCTATTTCATCACTTATTTCAGAAACAGACGATGAAACAGAAGTAATCCGTTTATCATGAAAGGTATAACCACCTTTCAACCTCCAGTTATCTGAAACCCGATAATTTACCAGGGCTTCTATGCCCCATGATCTGGCTCGCTGATCATTTGCGAAAATAAAATTAGGCGGTGGGCTCTCAACTGTATTGACACTTCTTAAATCATTATACTGATTAAAATATCCCGATAAGGATACAAACAAGCCCCCCTGGGTATTTAGGCGGTATCCGAGTTCATAGGCATTGACTTTCTCTGAGGTGAAGTTTGTACCTGGTGCTGATTCCAGGTCTACGTCAAATCGTGTGGGGGATCGAACAGCACGAGAGTACGCTCCCCAGATCATATTATTCTCAGTTAAACTCCAGCTAACCCGACCACTTGGCAGGACTTGTAACCCAACATAAACATTATGTTCAAACTTTACCCCAGCAATTAGCTTCAGCGCTTCATCAAATAGAATGAACCGATCCTGGACGAACCCACTGTATATCGGCATCTTTCGGGTAAGGGGAGAAAAGGTCTGGTTGGTCTGGTCATTGCTCAATCTGTACCCTATACCATAGATGAGCTGCTGCTTATCCCCTACTGAAATATTATGCTGAATATCAATATCATAGGTAGTAAGTTCATCTTTGAAATTACTGGAAAGTATGTGTCTCCATGTTCGGTCAAAATAGGCTCTAACCTGCAGGTTAGAGCCTTCGGATAAGGCATGTGACCAGGTTCCAAGTACATTCTGACCGTTCAGCCGAGAAGTTGTCGAATCACCTTCTTTTACCTTATAAAGGTCTCCCTGAACTGTTAATTTGTCTTTATCGGAAGGGAGATAATCCATTCTAAACCCACCCTGGGTCATTCCCCATTGATCATTAAAGCTTGTACTGTCTTTGAACCCTGTATGCCCCTGATCAAAATGCTGGGCATATCCCCTTAAAAAGAGTTTATCTCCCAAATTGCCCCCATATCTTACCGCTTCTTGATTTTTCAAAAAGGTCCCTACGGTTCCTGCTACGTAAAGTCCCTGGGTTTCAGATACTTTTTTAGTGATAATATTAATAACCCCATTCACTGCATTTGCTCCCCAAAGCGTTCCGCCTGGCCCGCTTATCACTTCGATCCGGTCAATGTCTTCCAGCAATACATGTTGGGCATCCCAGAATACACCTCCGTAGAGAGGCGTGTATACCGTACGTCCGTCAATCATCACAAGAAGCTTATTCGCCAGACTACCTGTTGAGATTGGTGATCCATTGAAACCTCTTGAGGTGATAGCCCAACCGTGCGAAGTGACACGAGCCACCTGCAGGTTTGGAGCGAGTCTGAGCACCTCTGCAAGAGAAGTAGCACCGGACCTCTCAATGTCTTCGGAGGTAATTACCTGAATGGCAGAGGCAGTTTTGGTCAGTTGCTCAGGCTTTTTGGATACCAGTGTCACCTTAACTTCCAGGAGTTGCTCAAGACTAAGCTCTTTCAGCTTGCTTACATCCTCTTGAGCAAAAAGTGCCACTAATGGCAAACTGCTAAGTAAGATAAATAGAAAAAAATTGCTGGAAAATCTAAAAAATCGGGAAAGTAGGTTTTCGGATAAGATCATCTGGCTGGTTGTTTGGTGATTACACTTAACTACTTTAACCTAAGTTACGTAATTTTAAGATTAATTCTTACAGATAGGTGAGACTTTATCAGATATTTTAAAACAATTCCAATAAAAACTATTATACTATTCCGGTTAGTAAATAGAAACATGAGCCCTCTCTTTGTATCGAATTCTAAGTGGCAAAATGTTCATTACATACCCGGCATCCTTTTCTTTAGGATAGTTTATGCAGGGTAGGGTTGATTCCCTTTTAGCCTTTAAGTATATAAATTAGCAGAGCAACTGAAGAACTATGCATCGATATTTTTTACCGACCTTATTGATGAGCTATTGGTCCTGTGTGCTTGCGCAGGACAATCCGCTGGAGACGGAAAAGTGGAAAACATTTTTTGCTGAAAAAGCCTACGAGAAAAAAGCGCTTGAGATCAATGATGGTACTTTCTGGAAAGTTTCAGATAGCTATGTGAAATATACGGATTACCCACTGCTGATCATCTATGGGGACGGAACCGCTAAAGAGATCACCCTGCAATATGAAGGGCTTCAATCGCTCATAGATAAGAAAACGACACTCCTCACCGGTGACTTTGAACGCTTTGGTAAAGAAGACATTGCCTATATGGTTTTTGAAGGTTTTTTGCTGAAAAACCCGATGATTGGAAATGCGGTCGCTGGTGATTTTATCATCGTTTACAAGAAAGGACCTCTTAGCCTGTATCGCGAGTATTTTACCTCCCCCATCGAGCGGGATAACATTGAGTCAGCATTAACGCCTTACTATATGAGTGAACCTGTGGAAAATTTCCATCTGGGGAGTTTTGCAGGTAAAGCTTCCAGGCTGGTAAAAGACTATACTAACCTATCCAGAAAGATAAAAAAGCGCATACCAGGCTACACGGACGTCAAGGAGGAGTATTTCATTGGGATCGCTACGGAATACAATGAATGGGTAAAGGAAAACTACCCCTATCGCTATGCGGACCATACGGCTATGTTTTGGGAAACGCCTGACTATTATTGATGTTTGGCGTGGGGTGATAGAAATTGTTAGTTCCTCAATGACTTACCACTAAAAACATGTCATAAGGACCATCAACGGATAGTTTTTTTCTAAATTGATGAGCCGAACTTTTAACTTATTAGGTATTGAGAATTTTAGTCATACTCCTTTTCATAACCTGTACCTTTTCAATTAGTTGTAAGGACGAAAGCCCAGTTCCTGTTATCCGTTCCTTTGAACCAAGAGTTGGAGAAGCAGGTGATACGATCATAATTTACGGGTCAGGCTTAACTGACAGGTTAACTATAAAGTTCAATAACATAGAAGCAAAAATTGTAGCAGATAGTAAAAATAGCATCTCAGTAATCGTACCTGAAATGGCAACCACAGGTCCACTAACACTTTTTGCTGAGGATATTATTAACCTTGGTTATTTTGAAGTGATCAGGATTTACAATGGACCTACAGCCCTTGAGAGTCAAAAGGAAATAGACAACCTTTCCGGACAGCATTATACTCACTATCCTTCCGGATTATACATTAGCGGCCAATCCGTCAATTCCCTTAAGCCTCTATTAGGGGCAAAAGATTTTTACGATCTTGGAATATATAATGCACCGAATTTATTAACTCTCGATGGCCTTGATAGCCTGAAAATCATTGAAAATGAGTTTTACATCATAGCAAACTCATCTCTTTCCTCAATTGAAGCAATTGAAAACCTAACATCAGTTGGAGACCTCTTTCTCCATGAAAACGAAGCCTTAAAGAGCCTGGAAGGACTGAACTCACTGGAAGAAGTAAAAGATGATTTTTTCATAGATGGCAACCATAGTCTCAAGGACCTTAATGGACTCAATAGCTTAGGAATATTAAGGGATACAGCCATAATCTATGGAAACAGTAACCTAATTAGCCTGGATGGCCTGGAGAGCTTAAAGTCAGTAGCACGATTCTCCGTAGCTTTAAATTTCAACCTTCAAAATATAGACGCATTAAGCGGTCTGGAAACTATTGAAAAGCTGCTATCTCTGGAAGGCAGTTCCTCAATCGCAAATATCAATGCCTTAAGTCATTTAAAAAATATTAATGGAGTCTTAAATATCTACGATCTTGATTTACTAACAAACATTGATGGCCTATCTAATCTCGAATCTGTGGGTGGACTCCATCTAACTAATAATGCTCTCACAAATCTTGATGGACTGCACTCTCTAAGACAGGCAGGAATTGGTGTTTTCATCAAGGAAAATGAAAGCCTAATTGATTTTTGTGGCTTAGAAAGTTTATTGGAAAATGTAGATTTTACTGGTGAGTTTGAGGTTGAAGGCAATGCATATAACCCTGCAAAACAAGAAATTATTGATGGTAATTGTAGACTTGACAAAGAGGCATCCCCTATCGTCAAGTTATTGTATTGATACTCAGTCCCTCAACTTAGCCACCAAAGCCTTATACTTTTTAAAGTAATCAGGATTCTTAAGCATCCTTGATGCTTCCTGCAACACCACCAAGTCGTTTCTTGATGGAATTTCTCCATCGATCAACTGATTATTAATCTTGTTATAAAAAAACTGAAAACCCCGATTTACTAACTTTTCCGACTCTTCAGCTCTATCCAGGGTATCCAAAAAACCGCTTAATTGAAGGTCAGCATACGATGGTTCCAGATGGTCAAAATATAGGTTATCATAAGCAAAAAGCGCTATTTCATTAGCTCGTTCCATATCCCCTGCTCGCATGAAATTGTTTATCAAACTATTAAAAGTAAATCTGAGCGGAGTGATCATTCTTGCCTGGTAATCTTCATGATTAAAATAAATGTCCGGGTTGCCCAGGTTTGTATAATCAGCATTTAGCACCAGATTTTCATACGATTTTTCAAGATTGATTTGTGGTTCATTGCCAGGTTTCCTTACCGAGGTTAATTTATAAACCAGGCCCTCCTGGCTCAGGTAAGGTTTTAAATTCATATTGAGGCTGTTCAGCGAAGTGAAATTGAAATACATCGGTCTTTCCCAGTCATTGGAGTACAGTAAATCAAGGATGGCCAGCTCACTCTTTGGCAAATAGGACCCATCCACTTTAACCTGCATCCTCCCTTTCGTCGTAGCGAGACTTATTTGCCTGGAGGGTAAAAAATAGTACTCACTACCGGAGGGGCTCTTCAAAAGCAATTGCGGGTTTCGGGCTTTCAAAGCATTGATATACTTGCTCCAGGAGATGGGAGCCTGGAACGTTTCCCGAATGTAAAGGGGATCGTAGGGACCATATTGATTCTCTCCGGATTTTAGGGTTAAGTGAAACGGGGGAGAATTGTAATATGGACGACTGAGCTGATTGATGTACCAGTCCGCATTGAAATAGCTTAAAACCTTTACCCGCACATCCGTCCGGTATCCCTCTACCTCCTGCAGGTACCATAATGGAAATGTATCATTGTCTCCACCGGTGAACAGAATGGCTCCCTTTTCACAGCTGCCAAGTACATTTCTGGCATGATCGATCTGAAAAGTCCTCTCCGATCGGTCATGATCATCCAGGTTCTGATAAAACATCCAGGCAGGTATACATAGGGCTACCAAACCTGAGATGTAAGGGAGTTTCCCGGTTCGGGTAAGCTGGGCAATACTCATCATCCCCAACCCTATCCAGATACTAAATGCCGTATAAGAGCCCACATAGATATAATCCCTTTCTCTTGGCTCATTCGGGGTGCCGTTCAGGTAAATAACCAACAGGACCCCCGTGATAAGAAAGAATGACAAGTTAGCCACGAAACCCTTCCGGTCCCGTTTAGATTGTATGATCATGCCTAAAAGCCCCAGCAACAAAGGGATCATATAATATTGATTATTGGCTTTGTTATAACCAATGGATGTTCTAACCAAAGAACCTTGCCATGGAGCCAGCCAGCTGGCATGTTGCACATCACTGGCCCTGCCTGCAAAATTCCACATGAGGTATCGACCGTACATATGTCCCAGCTGATACTTCAGCATAAAGCGTAAATTATCTGAAAATCGAGGCTTCTCACCAGCTGCCAAACCTGTCCACTGGCGATAGGTATCTACATGAGACGGGTCATTACTGTAAATTCTGGGGAGAATGGTCATCCTGTCTTCCTGATAATGGTATTCGGGAATCTCTCCCACAGACTTGTAATGACCTTCTTCTACCACGTATGATTCCGCTTTGGTGGACACGTTATCAATTTTCGCATCAAAGTAAGGCCCGTATAGTAAAGGCCGCCCAGGATAGGATTCCCGGTTCATGTATGGTTTGATCTTTGCGAGATTACCCGGGCTAAACTCATTGATGGGCGGAAGCCTGGATGACCGGATAAAGAGCATTAGGTAAGGAGAGAACCCGGCAATGATCAAAACGACAGAAGCCAATATCAACCCGGATCTTTGATACTTAACCCGGATAAGGAAAATTATTCCCAGCAAAAGGAATAACAAAACAAATACTCCGGAGTAAAAAGGGAAAGACCATTGATTGACCAAAAACAGATCTATCTGAAAGGCCCACTCAAAGAGGTCAACAGCTACAATTTTGCTGATAAACAAAATGTAAATAATACCCAGACCAAAAGACATGGCCATTTGCTTCCATGTTCCATCATGTGTTTTAGATCTCCTGATTAAAAAGCATACAGGAAGAATTAGGATGCACATCGGGTGGATGCAATAGGACAACCCGGTCAGATAAGAGAGAAGCAGAATCCTGCGATTTCGCTCTTTTCCATCCAGGTTACCTCCCTGGATGGAAAGCCATATCAGAAATACCATAAAGAAGACAGATGGCCCGTAGGTTTCCGCTTCAACGGCCGAAAACCAGAATGAATCCGAAAAAGCCAGACACAGCGCTCCTCCAAGACTTCCAATAAATAATGCCCATCTGGAGGAGAAAAATGTGCTTCCAAAATACCAGGTAATCAAAAAGGTAAAACTTACTGCCAGCGCCGAAAAAAATGCCGACATGAGATTGAGAAACCATGCAACCTGGCCCACATCACCCAGAGCCAACATGGAAAATAACCGACCGATCAATAGCGTAAGTGGCGTCCCCGGTGTATGTGGTACCTGCAGCTTATAAGCAGCGGCAATGGTCTCAGAACAATCCCACAGGGAAGCTGTAGGCTCCAAAGTGAGCAGGTAGGTGACAAAGGGAGTTACAAAGGAGATGAAAAAACCGGCTGCTTTAACAGGTTCCCTCTTAATGTATGTTATCCATACACGCAGGGAATTGAAACCAGCAAGCGCAATCATGGGAAGTATAATTCCGATAATGAGCAAAAGTGGCCCAACCCATAAAGTAAGCACCCCCAACCCGTAGGCAGAGGGATCCATTGCCATTAGCAGAAAGGCCGTAAGCTGAAGGGCGATAGCAACAATAAAATAAAGCGAGCTTCTGTCGAACGAGTATAATTTCATCCGGCAATCATAGCGAGCGGACTAAAAAATGATGGTTAAGCAGTGTAAAGAAGTGTTAAATCCATGTTAAAAAGGCCCTGAGTCTTTCATCTAATAAATGATAAAGTTATTTTTATCAAACTCAAACTCCACTATGATCATTCAATTGTAACTTGATAAAGGATTAAACGACGTAAACAAAAATCCTGTGAAAAAACTAATTATCTATGGAAGCATCGTTTTAGGTTTTCTGGTATGTATCCAGATGTATTGGTTTTCCAGAGCTTTTGATGCCAATGCCACACAGTTTGATCATACGGTATCCGTAGCCCTCTATACGGTAGCTGATACCATGTCAGAAAACGCAAGCGTTGAGAAAAGATCCTCCAATTATTTTTATGTAACAACCAAAAGCCCTGTCTCCAGTCAAAAGATTGACACGATGATACGAAAAGAATTTTCGGCAAGAAACCTCAAGCTGGATTATGAAATAGGCGTTTACAATGCAGAAGATGATTCTTTAGTTCATGGCAACTACGTGAAGTCTACAGTTCCTCCAACTTCTGCAGATAATTACAAAGGACCAGACGGGATCGATAAAAATTTCGCCGTGCTGTTTCCCTCACGGAAAAGCTATTTGCTAAGCAAAATGGACCTCTGGATCTTTGCTCCAATTGCACTGATCCTCTTATCCTGGGCGTATTTCCATTCAGTTACTTTCGTAAAAAATTGGCCCAATCAATTGTTCCACAAAAAGAATCAAATCCGACTTGGAAACTCCTGCCTGGACTTCCATACCCAATATCTTGTAGTCAATAACCTCAACTATCGACTGACCTATAAGGAAAACAAGATCCTCAAACTTTTTTTTGAAAACCCCAATCAGGTTATCGAACGTGAAGTCTTCCTGGAACGAATATGGGAGCAGGATGGCTTTTTTGCAGCACGCAGTATGGACGTTTTCATATCCAAAGTCAGGAAATACCTAAGCATGGATGAAACGATTAAGATCGAAAACCTTCGGTCTATCGGTTATCGGTTACTTGTTTCTAAGTAAAGTGACAAATGTCCTGTCTATTGGTTCACATACCTGAAAAGATAAGCAAGTGCCAGGCTCAACAACCCAAGTGTTGGGAAGGCAAATGCATCCCGCATAGAACCGGCAACTAACCCGGGACTTATATCGCCGACCTCATGTATGGCATCAAAAACCTCCCGATAGTTCTGAATATAAGCGATGATGCTGATGACCAAAGCTGAAGCCCCAAGTGGTACCAGGGTCTTGCCTGCTGAGATTTTATGAACTTTTACCTGGTAAGTCTGCCAACCTCCCCTAATGAGGATATAGAACAAAAACAAATAAAGGATGGTTGGAAAACCGAAATCAAATAAAGAAGGTAGTATCATGATGGCAAGATAGGAGTTTTAACGTTTTTTCAGGGTGTTTTCTTAAGTACTAAACATTATCCGCCATTGTATTTCCACCTCGCACCGATCATCCGGATCTTTCAGTTTAGGAAGTATTCCGGAATAAAGCCCCACTCCCTCTATGATCTGTTTTTATGGAATTGGGGCTGTAAGCCGACCGAATCCCTTCGAAAGGAGTCACCGCCCCAAAAATCGATGGTTCCTATTTACTATCTAAAATTCCCTGATCTCTACATTTCTGTAATAGAGCTCAGCATATTCAGACTGCAACAGTATCCTTCCTTTTCTCAGGCTGGAATTGGTCCCATAGTTGACCACCACTCCATTGACGATATGCACACAAGTACCATTAAAGGTGATCACTTCTACGGTATTCCACTCCCCGTTTGGAAGCTCATTGTCCTTTGATTTTACCATCCTGGAATGGAGAAGAGGTGGGTTTTGTTTACCATCTACTTCTATAGTGCTGTAACCCAGCAGCCAGAAATCCCCTACATCACCCTCCTGGATCTGACATTCTACAGATTGCGGCCATATTTTGTCGTCTTCATCTTCCGGGATGTGATAACAGATCCCACTGTCTCTTTTGGCCTGGTCTCGCGGGGGCCACTTTTTCTCACCCCACTTAAATTGAAGTTTGAAATGATAGTTGTCGTAAGAGGTCTCGGTGATAATATATCCCAGCTCCTTTCCAATATCATGAAGCACTCCATTATTTACGGTAAATATGTTTTCGGGATCATTGTTGACTCCCTTCGATTCCAGAAATACCTTCCACCCGGTAAGATCGTCTTGCCCTAGCAACGGCCTGAAAAATGAGGCAGACTCCACAGGAACGATGTTTGAGACCATAAAAACATAGTCGTTATAATCCCCATTTTGAGCCTCCTCGAAGCAAACCATATAGGTATCTTTAATAAGTGCACCATCCTGGTCTTTAGCTGGATAGATGCGCGTTGCATGAGCCACATGCTTTGGATACCGCAGATGGTTCCAATGGTCTTCAGAGAAGCTGATATGAGTAGGACTTACTACATAAAAACCAAAAGTCTGGTCTCCGGGATCAAAAGAAGTGGAGCCGGCAGTAAGTACAGGAAATAGTGTTTGTTGCTCATGGAACTTTTCACTATCGGCCAAGATACCTACCTGCTCCATCTCAGGACCTTCATCACCAATTGTATAAAAGCCAAAAGGAAGAATCCACGGTGGAGAATACCTGGCGACTGGCATGATGGTCACCTCACCTTCACCTGATCTTTTAAAAAGTCCTGACGGAATTTCTTCTCCCTGCATTTCCGGTCGGGTGTGATTAGCCAGACTACTCCAGCCGAGAGAAGTCTTC
Organism: Marinoscillum sp. HNIBRBA16962; assembly: GCF_057801515.1. NCBI lineage: Bacteria > Pseudomonadati > Bacteroidota > Cytophagia > Cytophagales > Reichenbachiellaceae > Marinoscillum > Marinoscillum sp. HNIBRBA16962. The sequence continues at coordinate 4,533,076 of NZ_CM173603.1, forward strand.
AAGTCAAGTATTTGGAATACCTCCTCAAGCGGAGCCTCGTGATCCCCCTCCAGTCCGGTCAATGCCATCCCCCGGAGCTTATAGGTATTAATCGGCTTTCCTGAAGAATTCAGTAATTTCAGGTCTGCTATAGACAACCCCCTAAATTCATTGGCTGGGCGGTATTGAAGTGTAAACGTGACTCCCTGCATCCCATCTTCTACTTTTTTGCCAAGTACCACAAAATGATCAGCATGTGGCCCTGTGATCCTGGTAGTCACCTTATCAGCATCTTTGGTGTTAACAAAAACAGAATCCATCTTACTGGTCTGGCCCTGAACAGCTGAAAAGTATCTGTGATTTTCATACCTCTGAGCAAAGAGGATATAACTGCTCAACAGGTAAAGGCAGCTAATGATATAGGTCTTTTTCATCGTTTTTCCGGGCTGAATTCCCGATTTGGTTAGGTATTGAACAACCAAAGATCCTCATTTGATCGGATTTAACCGTCATGGAGTATCCTTATCAAGATGTCAGGTTGTACTTAAGAGGTTTAAGTGTATACCTTATATATACAAAAAACCAGAGGCCGTTCAAAATGCTTTTGAGACGGCCTCTTTGTTGTATGGGTGTTAGGTTAGCTACTTAATGACCAGTTTTCTCGTGAATTGATTATTTCCGTCACTGACCTCCAGCAGGTACAGGCCGTCTGGCAGGTTAATGTCCAACTGGTGAATATCCGTTTCCCCAAACTGACTGGACTGCAGCCTTTTACCACCCAGGTCCAACACGGTGGCAGTAACTGTTCCTTTGAGACTGCCGCGGTTGATGAACAACTGTCCATCCACAATCGGGTTTGGATAAGCACTAAAGCTGACTGATTCTTCCGGGTCTTTAGAGAAAGAGGCTACCCGGCTACCGGAATTACCAAACCCGATAGAGCCATTGCAGTGGAGCCACTCGCTGTTGGATCCACCACAATCACCATCCTGCCATACTCCGGTGTTGTAACTCTGATTTTCGGCCTGTCTCCAGTCACCATCTACGGAAAGGTAATCTACCTGCACATCCCTGCCGCTGGCATCATTATCAAACTGCACAACGATGCCCCCTGATGCCGAGCTGGAAAAAGTATAGTCCGACATGCTGGAGCTAAGCGTAAAATCAGCTACTGTCTGATTATTGACCCGTACATTGACGTGCCCGGCACCATCTGTACTACGAGCTCTTAACCGGTATGGTGTGCTCCCTCCGGAGCCACCGCCTCCACCGCCGCTTCCGCCAGAGCTACCAGCATCCCAAACGGTTACATTAGAGCTCCCGCTACTTTGGTATCCCTCGGTAGCCATTACCTGGTAATTGTGATTCCCAAGGTTCCATCCCTGACTTGCCCAGGCATTCACGTGGTTTGCAAAGGTGATGTTGTTATTGCTTCCTGTTGATCGCTTGGACCTCCTGACACTCCAATACTGGTAAAATGTAGCGGTTCCCTCAATGGAAGGTTGGTTAACCCGCTGTGTTCTGTATAAGTCATAAGTACCTCCATCAGTGGTCACAGTCCCTACGGACGATGCCCCAGGCGGTCTCCAGCTACCCCAGTTGTCCACTACGTAGTACTCTACCAGTGGGCTGGTCGTCCATCCGTATAGGCACAAATAGCTATTTCCACTGGGTGAATAGTTACCTGCATTGTAGCCGATCACTCGGGTGGATGAACCGGTACTCCAGCCCTTACCGCCCACGAAATTTCCGGTATTGGACCATGAGTAACTGTAGTTACCGTCAGACCCCAGGGTCATGCAAGCTGACCCGCCTCCATCAGTCCAGTGGGTGTAGTAATAACCATCATCATTGCCGGTCTGACTGCTGCAGATCGTCTGGGCTCTAAGATTGATTGCCATTAAAAAGCAAACCAATACCATCAGCACCGGGATAAGCTTTTTACTGTTTTTGTTCTTGTTGCTCATAACAAAGTTGGTTTAGGTTAAATTTTACATTTTAACACAATCGATTGTGTTTTCTTCCTCTCAAGTTATGAAGGTCATGTTTCGAGGACTTTAGGATTTGTTTCTAATCCCTTTGATTTTGTGCGGACACTTATAAATTATCAATAAAGAGGGTCGAATAATGGTTCTATCTAAAAAGATGAATGTAATTCCGTAATTTTTTTACGAATGTATCAATGAATCAAGACTTACAGCGTTCAGAAAATGCATACTCCTTCGGTGACACTTTAAAATGCTCCTTAAACACTGTACTGAAATACGTGGGGTTATTAAACCCTGTCCGGTAAGCTATTTCACTGATACTCAGCTCGCCGCTCTTCAGATGCTCCTTTGCCCGATTGAGCCTGAAATTTCGGATCAGGTCATTGATCGAATGCGTTGAAATGGCTTTGAGTTTTTTATAGAATACGCTTCTACTCATACCAAACTCCCGGATAATGGTATTGACATTAAAACCTGGATCATTGTAGTTGGTTTTTATTAAATTCAAAACCTCTTCCATAAAGTCATTACTTGCTATGCCGGAAGGCAAATCACCCTCAAAAAGCTCTTTACTACCGATATAATGTTTTCTTATTTGCTGTCGCTGGCGAATGAGGTTCTTAATCCGCTCAATTAATAACTCCCCTACAATTGGCTTATACATACAATCATCGGCACCCTTTTGGTATCCGAGAATATGACTCTTTATACTTTCTTTGGATGTAAGCAAGACGACCGGAATATGGAATACTTGCAGGTCATTCTTAATCCTGGCACACAAATCAAAACCATTGATTTCCGGTAGTCTCACCTCACTGATAACAAGATCAGGCAACTCACTCAAAACCACATCAAAAGCTTTCAATGGATTTTTCTCCCAGATGACGTCAAACTCATCACTCAAAACCTCATGTAGATTGAAAGCATCCTGACTATTGTGAATGGTCAAAACTTTTGGTTTTGTGAGCAGCGGCCCTAAAATACCCTTCTTCCGATCCGTATTTAAAACAACCGATTGCGCTTCATGATCATAAAATTGATGCTGCTTCGTTTGAACCTGGTTTCCTTTTGAGAGATAATTTTTACTTGGATTATCCTGAACCCTTCCAAAGCCAATAAGCAGATCAGCTTTCGCCTTAAACTTGTTAACAGTCCGATGAATCAATAAGAATATCTTTAATCGCCACCGTTTTACAAAAAAATGCTTTCTTCGATGACCATGTACTATCGACTGGTAGGCACGCAGTTTGTGAGAATCATTAGCCAAGCCCTGGAAATTCATACGCTTAATCGAGCTTTAAATTTGGATTCAGTTGATACTTGGCGGTGAGTTATCAGTCGTTTAAGATACAGAAAATTATACTTACAACTGAAGGGATCGTTACTTTTTAATGATAGGATCCATTGTAGTAGAAATTATTCGATCTAAAATCCGGGTCATTAAAAGGCTTGATCCTTTAAAGAGTCGTGGCAGGAGGTAAAATCTGTTTCTCGCCTAAACCAAATTGACCACCCCTTTCCCAAATCGGTAAAATCAAACATGTGCTGCCAAAAAAGCTCAAAAGATAAATACCAATATCAAACCACTGATTATCAGTAACATTAGAATTTGACATCAACAGTTTATTTGACGGAGTGAACTTCAGTCAGGCAACTGCAGATGATGATGGGGTGATCAGGATCAATAAAGACAGCAACAGGATATCGCTGATATCATTGAGACCAATATTGAAAATGCCACTTCTTTCGGTAAGGATCACACTCATAATCAGTGAGTCACTGATTCGCTATGTCTATTTCGTTCCACGTCGGATCGAATTATTCAGGTTAGGCAACTGTACTTCAATGGTGGTGCCCTTATTTTCCTCACTTGAAAAACTTATCTCACCATCAAAGAGCTCCACATATCTTTTCACAATATTGAGTCCCAGGCCTGTACCGGGAATATCGGAAGTGTTCTTTGCTCTGAAAAATTTCTCAAACAGCCTGTTTTGCTCAGCTTTTGGTATGCCAATACCTTTATCACTGACTTTCAGGAAAAATGAATCAGGACTTACACAGGTTAGTAAATCAATAGGTTTATCTGAATATTTGATGGCGTTTGAAAGAAGGTTTACTAAAATACTGCCCAGGGTATGCCTTTCCATGGATATTTCATTAACTCCTGAATGTTCATAATTTATGTACTGCCCTGGCTTATATGTGAATTCCAGTTTTTTGAGTTGATCATTAATAAATTCCGGCAGATCAATTTTCTGGTGTCCATCCTGGTAGACAAGTCCCTGTTTAATCCGGTCGAGAGACAGGTAATCATTCAGGATCTGATGCAGATCATTGATGGAGGTTCTGATATGCCCGTGAAATTTCTTCCGCTCCGTATCCTTTGGAGGCACATTGTATTTGTCCAGGACATTCATGCTGATCTCTATGGCCGCCAGTGGGGTCTTTAATTCATGGGAGGCCGTAGTAACAAAGCGGGATTTCAACTCATTGAGCTTCTTCTCCCTTTCCAGGGAATCTGCAAGTTGCCTGGTCCGTTCATCGACCATATCTTCCAGGAGCTCATTGAACTGTCGCAGTTTGTCCTCCAGACGTTTTTGTTTGGTAATATCCATTGACATGATCAGCACCCCCTCCTGTACCGGTTGAATCCTCAATTCGAAATAACCCTTTGATTGATCGGGAAACTCAAACTCGTTGAGCAGCTGATGCGATGATCGTTCCTTCATGCATTGTTCGATCAGCTTAAACATCTCGGTCTTCTCTATTCCGGGATACTTTTCCATCATGGTTTTGCCAATCAACTCATCGATGGTGGCCTTGCCCTGTTTAGCGACAACCTTATTAACGTAATAATACCGCCATTTTGAATCAATGACCTGTATGCCTTCAAGCATATCATCAAAGACATGATAGGGGTTCTTTCCGGGTTGTTGTTGCGCCTGCATCGTGGGTAAAGGTGCTAAATAAAAATAGAAAAAAAGGCGATAATATCAAATTGCAAATACTGTGCAGATGAAGAACACCTGCAGGAGGCGGTACCTCCTGCAGGTAAATTGATCTATTCATACGCCAGAGCTTCGCGCGTAGTGATTTTGCCGGCCCACTTAGCGGGAAATAGTGTAGCCAGATAAGCACCCAGTGTCACCAAAAAAAACCACAGGACAAGCCCGGTCACCGAGATTTTCAGCGAAAGCGGGATCCCAAAGGACATATTACCCAAAAACCTCCCAAAATAACCAGAGATCAGAACAGATAATCCAAAAGCAATGAAGAGGCTGATAGCTCCTGTAATCAAACCCTCCCAAACCACAAGCTTTCTGATTTTTTGCGGTGTAGCGCCAATAGCTCTCATGACCCCTATTTCACGGGTTCTTTCCATTACATTCATACTCATGGCAGACATCAGACCAAGCGCCCCCACCAGGGCCATCAGGACTGCCATTGTAAGCAAAGCGTTGACCATCACTTCCATATGAGCTGCGATTGCGCTGTGTAAAAGCCAAACTGGAATAGTCCCGCTCACAGGTACTTTTTCCCGAAGCAGGTATTTCTCAACCAGGTGATTTTTGGACCTGGCATTTTCTTTGGATCGATCAGTATAGGCCACTCGTAGCGTGTTTACCCCATCCAAACTACGGATCTGTTTTTGCAAGGTCCCCTGGCTCACGTAAGCGGTAGCCGGAGCGCCCACATCTTCCGTAAAACCGGTCACCAGCCACTTAGTGGGTTTTCCGTCTACCGAAAGCGCTATGTTATCCCCCAGCCTTACACCGGGTACCATTCCTCTGGCCAATTGATTAAGAACTACCGCATTCGAATGATCTTCCTTAAGCCACTCGCCATCCACCACCGTAAGGTTGAGTAACTGAGTGGGTATAGGGACTGCCTGTATCGAGAAGCTTCCATGCCCTTTGTCAGGATAAGTTTGTGTAATATCAAATGAATCCTCAGTGACGAGCGAAGTAGCATACAGGTTCCATCCCTCCACACGACCCACTCCATCCAGCTGTTTCATTTTATCAATGATCGACTCGCCGGAAATACCATTTTTTAAGCGGATTTCCAGATCATACAGTCGCTGAGTATAGATCCGCCGCAAATTCTCATCCCACGCCTCAGAAACATTTAAAGCCGTCATAAACATCGATCCACCCGCAGCAAGCAACCCGAGAGTCAGAAACAATCGCTGACGCTGGCGGAATACGTTCCGAAAGGAAAGCTCAATGGTTTTATCGAAGACCTTCAGCCAGGAAAGTTTGAATACCCGGAGGTTCATGCCGCTCTTTCGGGACACACCAAAATGATCCAACGCCTGCTTTACGGAAACCCTGCTCCCCTGTACTACCGGGATAATGGTAGCTACCAGCGGAATCAAAAGGCCAGATCCCACCTGAACTAAAAGCACCCATACAGGAATGGAAGTATCCCTGATCTCCAGATTAAGTAAAGTCGCGATCTGCTGGTAAAACCCTGCAGCAGCAAGCCGACTCAGCGGCACAGAAACCATCAGAGCCACAATGCAAATTAGAAGCATCATGAAGAGATAAAGCTTTGCTACCTGAAAAGAGCGGGCGCCAACAGACTTCATAATCCCGATCTGCCGTATGTGCCCGGCCATGAGTGTGGCTATAGAAGTAGAGACGAGAACTGATCCCAAAATCAAAATCATGAAGCTGAATATGACAAAGATTGTCATTACAGTATCCATTTGACTCTGATGGGGATGCCTGCCGGTCGGGGGTACCTGGATCTCGTGAACCTGCAGCCCATTGTTAGTCAGCATGTGAGCTACTGTGGTGGCTTGCTCTTTGATAAATGGTCGCGAATACGGGCGTTCGTTAACCAATATCCGCAACTGATCAAAGCCCCGTGTTTCCCCAAGCCAGCGTAGGGTAGACAGGGTTATGTATCCGTATCCGCTTTGTTCCTGCCAGGCAGGAGCCAGACTTGGGTCATGTACTGCTCCGTCTAATTTGATAGACCTGGGGGTTCCATTAGGTGTTTTGATCAGCAACTCATCACCAATGTCGGCCTCCATTACCTCCAGAGCAGTACGCTCCACCAGCATACCAGCCTTTCCCGGTCTTTTAGCACCAGCCATGTATGCAACCTTATTTGTTCGCTTATTGCTAAAATCATCGATCACGAAAAGGAGCAAAGGACGCCACTTATCACCAACCTTCATGCGGGCATTTATGGTCGCATGCCTTTCCGCCACCCGGATCCCCGGCAACTTCTCGATTTCCTCAGTTAAATGAGATGAAAGACTATCTTCCACTTCTATAGTGGCAGAGGCCGGAACTGTACCCAGATAATTATCAGTCATCTCCCTCTTGATCACACTATACCCTCCCAGGATCGTACCAACACCAAAAACACCTAAAGCAATAGCCAGTGCCAGCATGAGGTTTTTCTTATAGCTTGATGTAAGATCCCGGATCACTTTTATATATCTGATTCTCATAGGTCAGGCAGTTACCAGTTCATCAACAATAGCTCCGTCGGCAATGAAAAAGGTATTTTCAAAGAACGACGTAAATTCTTTTTCATGGGTCACGACAACTACCGTTTTCCCAGCACCTGCCAACCTGGCAAACAGGTTGAAAATTTCGTTGGCAGTGTGTGAATCCAGATTACCTGTGGGCTCATCTGCCACGATCAAAGGTGGATCATTCGCCAGGGCCCTTGCAATAGCTGCTCGCTGCTGCTGACCTCCGGACAATGTAGAAGGCAACTTATCGGCTTGTTCCCCGATCCCTACCTGCTTTAATAAATTCAACGCGCGGGACCTCCTTTCCTTCTTTGGGTAGGTATTGCAAAAGTCCATGGGGAGCATGACATTTTCGATGACCGTAAGTGTGGGCAAAAGCTGGAAAAACTGAAATACCACACCGATATTCTTTCCTCTCCATGCAGCCAGCTCACTTTCAGGAAGCCTGTCTACCCGCACGCCATTGATCTCGACCTCTCCGTGCGTCGCCTTGTCTATACCAGATATAATATTGAGAAGTGTAGACTTACCACTCCCGGACTTACCAGTCACTGCTATCAACTGGCCTCCTCCAATACTTAAATTAATGTCCTTTAAAGCCATAAAATATCCCGTTGCCACAGGAAAGGCTTTTGACACATTTCGCAATTCAATCAGATTTTGTTGATCCATAGTTTTTTTATGGCAACATTATGCAAGTCCGGATCCCGGATCGTCTACAGAAATCCTGATGGACTTATTACTCCGAAAGATTTTTGCGGTATTCTGAAGGGGTCAGTCCCGTAAACCGTTTGAAGATGAGGTTGAATGTAGATTTTGATTTAAAACCAGCCTCAAGCGCAAGTCCAAGCAGGCTAAAATGAGCCTTACTCGCATCCCGCATTAGCTGCTTTACCTCCTCCACCCTGTACCTGTTGACAAAGTCATAAAAATTATCACCTATACCACTGTTAATTAACTGCGAGAGCTGACTCCTGCTGATGTTTAAAACACCAGCCAGTTGGCTCAGGGTTAACTCCGGATCCAGGTAAGGTTTTTTCTCCTTCATATAGCTCACCACCTCGTTGATCAGGTCCTGGTCAGGCTCATAAGTAGAGGCGGGGGTAGGTAAAACAGGTTCCGCAGGGTTTTCCAGGGTGTGAAATACCTCCCGTTGCAGCATCCCTTTAAAACCCAGCGCATAGATGGAAAGCGAAAAAATAAGTGCCGTAGCGCTCGTATGCCAGGCACGATCTTCAAAGTGAATAACGGCAAAAAGACTGAAAAGAAAGAAAATATTTATGAAGAGAAAAACAAACATGAAAAACCTGACCCATGAAATATTAACCCCCTCCGGATTGGATACTTCCTGCTGGATGAGCAGTTGGTAATTATCCAGCCGCTTATGCATTGCATACAGGTAAAGTGAAAACTGCATAACCACAGCTCCCCAAAAAAGAATATGGAGCAGGCGATGGTTTGAATCAAGGAAATGTAAAAAAGCTTCCGAGCTGGCACTCCGAAAACTCAAAGAGCAAATAACTATGAAAATAAACGGGATAAAATGCATTATTCCCCTCCCTGTAAATACTACCTTTTTTCCTGTAAGCTCCGCCACATACAACCAGAGCAAAGGAGCTATAAGTAAAAAAGTGGGATCCCCCAGCGAGTAAATTTCTGCTGATAAATGATCAAAGACATTTCCCGCATAAAGAATATGCGCTATACTAAAGGACAGCATGATCAGCAGAAGGGAAAGAAAAAGATTTGCCCGGCTCTTCCTGACACTTTTGTTATTGAGAAGCAAGGCCAGGTATACTCCCTGAACCAGTCCTCCCATGATCAAAATGGTAAAAATCTCGTGAATTACTCCTTTCAAATTAACCTGTCAATTTTAGCTTGTTAAATGTAACCCTTTGGTCAGTAAATTACGGAATAAGGAGCCCGGAAAGGTCCGGCCAGATACTGATGGACCCATTTGGCAGAGAACCTGCAATCCATTTGACTTAAACCCGGATTATTCATTACAAAATGAATAATTGACGAAAAATGCTCCAAAAAACATTTTTGTCAGGGTTAACCCAGACATCCCGACAGTAAACGTCGGGATCGTCTGATTATGCAATAGAAGTCTATTGCATAATTTCGGTTAAAGTTTTTTCCCAACAAGAAACCCAGAGGATTCATTCCGTTTACAGAAAACACCGATCTGAAAGTCGGGATTTATTTTGCGAGCTCCTTCGCTACCACCCTTTTCAGCCTGTAGCTAAAGAGGTACCAACCTGCCCATATAAAAGCTGCAAAGCCGGTTGTAATGACTAAAACGGCTGTTCGTGAAACGTGATACCTGCCTAACAGTGCAAAGTAGAGAAACCCAAGCATCACCACAGTCATTAACCAGTTGACATACTTCCAAAAGCCCATTTTTTGGGCTTTTAGTTTAGCAGCTGATTTTACTTTACGCTTCTGACTCACCCACAATCCGGTCAATATCAATGATGATATCCCCAGGCCAAAAACAAACCAGATCACTTTGGTCGCCAGACCTCCCCAGTAGCCAAAATGAATCGGATCTGCAATGTCATTGATCCATGTGACCGCATCCAGCTCCTTTGCTTTTTGTACTTTCAATACTTCATAGGTCAAAGGATCAATGTAAACCCGGTTAGCACGATTACGAACCAGGGGAGTACCGTCCGGACCATTCAGATAGATCGCCTGATCGGGTCTTTTCGGCGGCAGGATATCCTTTACCTGCAGTCCCGGGATAACACTCCTCGCTACCTGTACTGCCCGGTCATAATCTACAGAAAACTCAAAATCGTCATAGGCCCGGTCAGCCGCTAACTTCCGCTCAAGCTTCGGGCTGGGTGGGTTGGCAATAGTACCTACTCCGCCCACATTGGCTCGCTCTGCAAAGTACCATATACCTGTCAGCGAAAAGATCAGTGTAATGGGCACGGACCATACCCCCACCAATCTATGCAAACTCCTGAAAAACACCACAGGGCCTTTTCCCACTTTCAACTCGAATAGCTTTCTGTACCATTTCCTGTAAAAAAGCAATGCCGTAATCATGGATACAAAGAGCATAAAGCCAAAGGCGAGCACCGTAAAGTTTCCCACCTGAAAAGGGATAAAAAGGTAATAATGCAGATCTCTGAAAAACCGCTGAAACGTGATCCGGGCGCTCCCCTGCACCTCACCGGTATAGGGATTTACAAAAGTGTAATGAAGCTGCCCTGCATCGACCATGTATACAATATCACACAGGTAAGGCTCCTCTGTGGCCATCCAGTATTGCATTTTGGCATGGGGAAACTCCTTTCGCAAATTCTGTAAGATCATGTTACGGCTAGCAAGTATATCTGCCGGAGTTGCCCGCATTTCAGGGATAAGCAGCCAGTCCATTTCATGGCTGAGCGTGGCCAGTGTACCAGAAAAGCATACTATAAAAAACAGTATGCTTAACTTGATACCAATCCAGCTATGGATCCGGAAGAAGATCTTTTTGTCGAACTTCATCTAAGGTTTAAAACGTATATCCAACACTTAGCAGATAGTTTCTCGGCGCTCCAGGAAACAGCCTGGTATAGCTATAACCGCCCGTCCAATGTGTTTTATCAAACAGGTTGTTAATATTGGCCGAGATCTTGAACTTATCTACAGCATAGAAGATCCCCGCATCAAACAGCACATAGCCGGGCAGCTTGAGACCCAGACTATAAGTATCGAAGGTTACTCGCTCTGTCACAAAGTTGCTGCCAAGGGCGATACCCAGGCCATTCAGCGCTCCACGGTCTATTAAATACTTTGCCCAGATTCCTCCCTGATGTTCAGGAGCGTTTTCCTTGATATGACCGATCTGTTCAGCATCATCGCTCTTCGTGATCTCGGCCCTGTTGTAGGCATAGTTGGCAGTGATACTCAGATTAGGGGTGATCGTACCGATCACATCCAGCTCCACCCCTCTTGAAAGCTCCTGTCCACGTTGCTCCAGCAGGTCAGGGTTCCCTGCATCATTGGCATTGACTAAAATATTGTTTTGCTCGATGCTGTAGATGGCCAGATTAGCAGCCAGCCGGTTTCGGATCAATGTGCTTTTCGCACCCACCTCCAACATATTTGCCGAAAGCGGATCAAATGGCCCTCCTGCATTAGGATTCGTTAAAACAGAGGCCGTCTGCGGCTGGAAGCTTTCCGTATAGGTAGCGTAAAGGTTTACATCATCTGTAAGCTGATATACCAGTCCCAGCCTGGGCAACAGCTTCTCCTGTTGTACTATTTCTTCATCAGGAGTGTCATAGTTGAGCACGTCACGGTAGTTTTCCTGCCGTAGCGACAACAGCACTCTTAGCCTGTTGAAACTGATCTGATCCTGCAGGTAAAATCCATAAGTGTAATATTTAGTAGGTGAATAGCTCTGCCTGATGTTGAAAATATACTCATGCGGATAGGTCACATTATACTGTGGATCTTCCAGATCGAAATGAGGGATGTTAGGCACTGGCATTCCATTTTCAAACAGGTAGTTCTCCGCGTTTTCCGGGTCATAATTTCTGGTAACCGATCCATCCTTCAGCCGGTAACCTCTGGCTATGGACTGCCCGCCTCCTACGGGCTGCTGCTGCTGGATGTAGTCAAAACCTGCCACAAGCTTATGCGCTAAAGGACCCGTTTTAGCACGGTATACAAAATATGAAGTAAGGTTGTCCGAAATCTGTTTCCTCATCCTGTTAATCACCTGCATCCCCATCAGGGTGGGAACCTGGTTGCCCAGACTATCCACAGCAAAGCTATTGGATGTGCGGTGCTCAAACAGGTCTTCATCCCATACAAACCGCATATAGGAAGCATTAAAAGAAAAGTCCCGGGTGAACTTATGATTCAGCGATAAAGTGAAGTTTTGTACATTGTTAGTATGATAGTCGCTGGACTCACCCAGGGCAAACGAAACCGGCGTGCTGGTAAGGTCTGTGCCGGAAGCTGCTCCAAAGATCGGCTGCCCGCGATCCAGCTTTCCCTTGTACTGTGTTACCATCAGATCAAAATTAATTCGGGTATTTTCAGTCAGTAAAAATGAAATGGATGGCGCTACCATCAGCGACTTGTTTTGCTGCAAGTTCCGGTAGCTGTCAGCATCTTCATACCCAAGGTTGAGCCGGTAAAGCAATGTTCCCTCATCGTTGACAGGCCCGGTAAAGTCTGCGTTGGCTCTAAGCGTGTTGAAACTCCCAACGGTAAAACTCAGCGCTTTCCGTTCCTCATCCAGTGGTTTTTTAGTCACATAGTTCATAGTACCACCCGGAGTAGTATTGGCAAAAAGTGCCGATGCTGGTCCCTTGATCACTTCCACTCGCTCTATATTGGCCAGGATCGGCTGTGGCCCAAAGATGCCTACAGTACGCAACCCGTTAATCATTTTACTATTGCTGCTGCCACTTCTGAATCCTCTGAACGTAAAATCATCATATCCGGAAAACATGTTCACGCCACTGATATTTTTGGCAATATCCCCTATCCGGTAAGCCTGCTGATCGGCAATAACTTCCTTGGTCACATAACTAACAGCCTGAGGCACTTCTTTGAGTGGGGTAGCCGTCTTGGAAGCCACGTATGATACTTCGTTTTTATAATCCGTTTCCCTGCGGCCTGTTACCTCTACGGTTTGAAGCTGTTCGGTATACTCCTGCAGTGAAAAGTCCAGTTTAATATTCGCCCCGGTAACGTTCACCTGTACTGATTGCTTTTCATACCCTACACCGGACACCACCAGTGTATAGCTGCCTTTTGGTACTCCACCTATCGAATACTCTCCCTGATCATCGGTAGCGGCACCATAGCGGTAACCCTTTAGTCCTACATTAACGCCGATTAAAGGAGCGCCATTAACGTCTGTTACTACCCCTTGTATGGTTCCCGCAGATTGAGCATTTGCCTGTGGCAGGGATACTATTCCGATTAAAATAAGCAGTATAATTCCTTTCATGTGTATAGTGTTTATCTCTAATAGGTCACATGGAATTCGCGATAAACTTTATTCATCCCCTGGTTGGTATAATTTAGGATGCCTAAAGTTTATGCTCATTTCATGTGTTTAAAGTTTCCGAAATAAGCCGCGCCGCGTAGGCGGTTTGCTGCCCAACTTTGATCATTCACAGCCTGCCTTTGCCGAAAGTGGCTACTGCAGGCAGGTTAGTGTGGCTCAATAATTGGGTTGAGACTACGCGTCCCGGCATCATGCTCATTTCATTTTTTTGTTTGCTTGTCCGTGAATAAATTATTTAGAATCGTTCTAAATAATGCAAATATCTACTAGAACCAGATGGTTGTCAATCGCCATTGGTAGGCATTTAGGTCTTCGTGAAGCCCCTAACAATAGTGAGAGCTAGTACTGCTATATCTAGTAATAGTGAGAGCTGGTGTCGTGACTCTTAAATAAGGATACTAATTCATGCCATCACTAAGTTGATGAAATCCTTGTTTTATAAGTAAAGAAGCTGAGTGATGGCATGAATAATTAGTTTGCTTCCTTAGTAATCGTGATACTAAGTCAGAGAACACGCTCTTCGATGACCTTCCCAAGCTGATCCACCATCACCAGGTACCTGTTTAGCTTCTCATTTCTGACAATAACCTCGTAGGTTATCTGATTCCCATGATTGATCAAAACGACATTCATGATCTCCCAGTCTTTCTCGAGCAATGATCTGATCGCAGAGGGCAGAAGATCTTTAGCCAGGTATACTTTATATAGGTCCAGCTTACCTTCAGTATCAAAAATGGCAATATACTCCACGCTATCACGATGAAACAGCACTTCGTATTTGCCGGAACCAAGGAACCACTCCGGGTTTACAGCACCCGGGAAATGATTGCTAAAAGCCAGCCGGCAAACCCCAGGAGGCTTTATCCCAACTCCATTTATTACCTTTTTAAGAAAATCTTCCATAGAGCTATCTCTCCAATGCTGACGTAAAAACCAGCCAAAGTAACGCTAGTTATCGGTCATATATTTTTTTCGATATAAATAGAAGACCCTGGACCGTGCTCTTTTTAACCGCATCTTTGCAGCATTTTCACTGATCCTTAATGAATGGCTTATCTCCTTTATGGACAGATTGTCCAGGTATTTCATGAGTAAGAGCGCTTTTTCTTCCGGATGAATCAGCTCCATAATAACCGTAAGCCTCTCGTAGGTGATCTGAGACAGGTCCTCATCGCTCTCATCGATGATCTCAGGAATCTCATTTTGACTATTCCACTCCGGGTAGCTCATCTTTTTCTTTTCCCTCAGGTAATCTATGCAGTGATTGTAGGTAATAGAATATAACCATGAAGAAAAAGACGAATGCTTCCTGAACATAGCGAGCTTTTCATAAGTTTTTGAAAAAATATCTTCTGAAAGTTCTTCCGCCTGTCTTCGATCTTTCACAAAGCTAAAACACTTGTCCAGGACCTTCCTGTAATACCGCTGATACAGGATATCGAAAAAATGAGTTTCCTCCCCCTCGATAATCCTGTCGATTACCTCATTGTCAGACAAGTCTTTTGCATGCACCTTCACCATACACAGGTCATTGGAGCAAAAAGTTAGCTAAACTACTCGGTGTGTCCAGTACTTTTTGCAGAAAATACGGAAGTTTGCCTGAGTGCAAGGTCCCATAGCGTCTACCCGTCAGACGGGTGAAACCCACTGTAGTTTGTAGGTTGGACAGGTAAATTCCGTGGCTTAATTGAAATCACTGGATAATGATTCCAGGCCTTAACCCCAAGCCAGAAGTATTGTATGATGAATTTGAGCAAAAACATGGACAAATACCAAAACAAATCAAGCTAATGGTCATTTCTCACCACCACTTCCTTATTTCTTACCAGCATTTCCCTATTTCCTGAACCCATCCCCTATTTTGCAAACTAAACAGGGAATTACCTCACTCCCAGTTGGTTGATTCACAAAGACCGGTAATAATTCATTGCTCACAATGATTTATCCCTGCATAAATAGAAATAAAACATTACTTGTCAAAATAGTTTTTGATTTTATCAGGTATTATAGTAAATGCTGTGGCTATGTATGTGTAAATAAAACCCAACAGAGATTTAGATCCGGGCCAGACAGGGCCGGAGCTGTGGGATGTGCACCTTCTACCTGGAACGGATCTCCTTCCTCATAAACGAAAGGTAAGACAAGCCAAAACATATAATGGTAGCAGCTATAAGACCTGTGAGTTGCGGCCATATAATCAACAAGCTCTGCCCGAGAGGTAGCGGACTGGGAATACTCCCAATCATTTGTTCCATAGTAAGTGGTCCCAGGCTTCGAACCGATGGCATCAGCAATACCGTAGTGGCATCATTAAACAGCTGACTTGGCAAGATGCTCAACAGGCTCAATACAAGCTCCCTGTATCTGAACAGATCGTACGCATTTGGTACTTCCGAGGAGGTAGCCGCTTTTGCGATGAAGGTAACGATCAGTGCATAAAATACCGTAAAAAATAACCACACCGCAATTCCTGAGAGCGCAGAAGTAGCCGGCTGACGAAACCGGACCGAAAACAGGATGGATAAGTTTAACCAAAAGGCCACGTAGAAGATACTGATGATAATGAAGCAAACGAACCTCAAAAACTCTTCCGGCGTAGGCGGTATCCCGATCGTAATGAGTCCAAACGCCATCACCAGAAACCCTAAAGCAAAAAACATCACACTGATTACGCTCAAGGCTGCCACAAACTTGGCGTTGATCAGGTAATCACGATGGATCGGCTGAGCGAGAATGCGACTCAGTGTTCCCTTGTTTTGCTCTGAGTTGATGGCATCAAATCCGAGGCTGATACCAAGCAAAGGACCAAGAAAACTTATAAAAACAAGAAAAGAAGGCATAGTACCATCCGATACAGTAAATAGTCGCAAAAAAAAGAAGGTGTCTTCCGGGTCACTGGCTTTTATGTTATCGCTGAAATTAGTCAACCCCGTATAGAGTGACCCCATGCAGGCCAGGGCTATAATGGCAATCAATATGATAAACCGCCAGCTTCTTACGTGATCTGAAATTTCCTTGTTAACAATCGTCCAAAATGGATGCTCCGGTTTATCCTTTTCCCCGAAAGGTCTCTTCCGGAAAACACGTTTACTCAGGTAACTGATCGCTGTCAGCCATCGCTTCACTGAGGAAAAATTTCTTTTTACTGAACTATTCATGATCTTCAATTCCTTCAAAATAACGTTGATATATATCATCCAATCCGTACTCTTTCTTATGGAGATGGTTCAGACCATGCCCTGATTCTACAATAACCCTGGCAAGCTCCGGTGATGCGTCACGTGTGCAGCTAACATGGAATGTATCATCATTTGTCCGGATAGTATCAACACCCTCCACGCCCAGCATCATCTTTTGTAACCGGTCATGGTTCACAGCCTCTTGATCAGAGACCCGTATTTCAATCATAAACTGTTCGCCGGAAAATAACTGCCGGGAAAGTGTTTGTACATCACCCTCGGCTATCAGCTTGCCCTTGACAAACAAGCCAACACGATCGCACACCTGCTGCACCTGGTGCAAGTGATGAGAGGAAAGCAGGACTGTAAGCCCATCCTCACTACTCAATTGTCCTATCAACCCAAGGAGTTCGCGAACTCCTTTTGGATCGATTCCCAACGTTGGTTCGTCCAGGATGATCACTTCAGGGGCTTTGATCAGCACATCAGCTAGTCCCAGTCGCTGGCGCATTCCGCGTGAATAGGTACCTACCTTTTTACCAGCCACATCAGCCAGACCCACCCTGCCAAGCAGCTGTTCAGCCTTTCGATTTGCTTCCCTCCTGGGCAGGCGGTTCAACCTGGCCGCATACATCAGATTTTCCAGGCCGGTCATATCTTCATAAAACCCGACATCTTCAGGCAAATAGCCAACCTTCCTTTTGACTGCTACCGGGTTGCTGGTAGAATTGATCCCACAAACTTCTGCCAGACCTGAATCAGGTTCCGTCAGTCCCAGGAGCATCAGGATCGTTGTAGATTTGCCTGCTCCGTTCGGACCGAGCAGCCCAAAAATCTCGCCTTTAGGGATGGTAAGACTCAGGTTATCCACAGCGGTATGCGACTCATACCTTTTGGTCAACCCCGACAATCGGATGATATTTTCGTCCACCTTACCTCCTTCCATATTTACGGAAAAGATAAAACACACCTCCAATTACACCCAGAATGATCAGCACACCAATCCAGCCCCAAAGCATGGGAGTCCTCACAGAAACCCTGAAAGTAGCCTTGGAAGTAACCTCGGGGGTCCTGGCTTTCAGATTGGTTACATAGTCCCCGGCAATGGCTTTTCGGTCTGCCTTGATGGTGGCAAAAACACTGGCCGATTCCCCGGGAGTCAGCTTATCTACTGTGTCAGGATCAAAAACAACATCCCAGTTTACCGGCGTGGAAGCACTCAGCTTAATATCTCTTAGCCCGGCTGATCCTGTATTCCTCACCTTAAACGCTATCCGCTTTTCATCTCCAGCCGTGATGCGGGTACTCAGAAGCCCCGTTGGTGTGGTCAATTCCATATCATAGGAACCGGTGATCACTACCTCCAGATCAAGATCGGCTGATGTAGTAGTGGTAGTAGCCTGTATCGGGATCTTGTAGCTTCCGGCTTTAACCTGATCAGGCGGAGCTATTTCGATGGTGATATCTTTCGAATTACCTGGTTCTATGTTAACCGATGTAACCTGCTTGTAATTCGCTTTGAAAGTTACAGACCACCCACGGGGAGTCCGGGCCTTCAAGGCATACAATTGTTTTTCTGCAGTCTGGTTCTTCAGATCTGCATTGAAAGTAAAAGTTGCATCGGCATGCCCCTCCATGTTGGGTTGGTCCGTTGTGAATTCGGTTTTGAAGGTCCCTTCTTCTGATACTGTGACAGTAAGCGGGAGCTGATCAAACCCGGAGGCCACCACCCGGAAGCGGTAGGTCCCTTTCTCAATCTTGAGCGGAACCTCAACTCCTAAAGAAAAACTTTTCTTTTCCCCCGGAAGCACGGCAATTTGCTCAATGCTCCATCCCCCCGACTTTAAGGTGTACTTCCATCCATCGGGCAATCCTGCCAGGGAAATTCCAACATCCCTGATCACACTACTTTTGTTGATCACATCAATTGTGTAATTGATGGATTCACCAGGTGGAACAGAAATTTTTGTGTAGGGTGTGTACAATGTCACGCTCTGTGCAAAAGCAGCGTGACCGCAGAAAAACAATACTCCAATAAGACCGGCTAGCAGACGGTACTTCAGCCATTTTGTTTGTGTTGGCATAAAAAACTTTCTCATAATTTTCGATGACTTCACTTACAGGCAGCCAAATTAAAAATCAGGAAAAAAATAGAAATGCCATGATAGGTTAAAAGATGTTAAAAAGGATGTTTAAGTCTACTGATCCCTGAATTCTCCTCAAAAATCAGTGTGTGGCGAGGGTATATTCATCAGTAAATCCACCGATCAAATGGACGGTTTTTTTAATGAAGTAGACGTATGTGTCATTTTGGCATTTCACTTAACAAATCATGCGTCATTCTGACAGTTCTTAATTTCGAAATTCGGTGTGGAATATGGTTTGTAAACAATTTATTAAGAGTGCAAATGATCTGATTGTCGAACCCTAAAGACGAGAAGAAAATGAAAAATCATGTTATAACCGGACTTATTGCATTGAGTGTTTCTCTCGGGGTAGTCTGGCTGGCCCCTGAAGTGGTACCAGGTGCCAAAACACTCAAAATAGAACATATAGACGGCACTCCCGTACGGGGTGCTGTTTATACCGTAGATAAAGATAATGAGATTGTGCCGCTGGATTTTACCTCAGTGGCAGATAAAGTGATGGATGCCGTGGTGCATATTAAATCCACACAGACCAGCAACAATTCAGCCAGAAATCAGCACCACGAATTACCGGACCCTTTCAGAGACTTCTTCGGAGATGATTTCTTTGAGAGGTTTTTCGGTCCGGGATATCGTTTTGAGCGCCCTCAGCTACCCCAGGTTCGCGTGGGTACGGGATCCGGTGTGATTATCAACAGTGAAGGATATATTATCACTAATAATCATGTCATTGCCAATGCTGATGACATTGAAGTGACACTGCATGATAACCGTACTTACAAGGCTGCAGTCATTGGAACGGACCCTAGCACCGACCTTGCTTTGATCCGGATCAAGGAAAAAGGTCTTCCCACCCTGCCTCTGGTTGATTCCGACAATGTAAAAGTCGGCGAATGGGTATTGGCAGTGGGAAATCCATTTAACCTTAACTCAACGGTCACCGCTGGTATCGTAAGTGCAAAGTCCCGCAATATCAATATTCTCCGGGACCAGTATGCGATCGAATCATTCATCCAGACAGATGCAGCCATCAACCCGGGGAACAGTGGTGGCGCCCTGATCAATTTGCAAGGAGGACTAATAGGGATCAATACCGCCATTGCAAGCCCCACCGGAGCCTATGCAGGCTATGGATTTGCAGTTCCCTCCAATATTGTAAACAAGGTAGTGGAAGACCTTCTAAAATATGGGGTGGTTCAGCGAGGCTACCTGGGAGTAACGATCCGCGGAGTGGATGGCAACCTTGCTAAAGAGAAAGAATTGGAAGTTACGGATGGAGTTTATATAGACAGCGTAGCTGAAAACAGTGCGGCACTTGCAGCCGGTATAGAACCCGGAGATGTGATCCTTGAGGTAGATGGTACTGAAGTGACCACTGCGCCTGAGCTTCAGGAGATTATTGCCCGTCATCGTCCCGGAGATAAAGTAAAGCTCAGGATCAATCGGGACGGCAGGGAAATGGAAGTATCCGCAAAACTCAAGAACCAGTATGGGGAAACGAAATTTCTGGCAAAGAGTAACAAGGAAATTTTCAACATCCTCGGTGCGGAGTTTGAAGATGTAGATAAAAAGCTGGCGAAAAAGCTGGACATTGATGGGGGTGTGAAGGTGAAAAAACTGTATGCAGGTAAACTCATGAACCATACTGAAATGAGAGAAGGCTTCATTATCACCAAAGTTGACGGTCAGTTGGTAAAATCTACAGATGAACTTGCAAAAGCCCTTGAGGGTAAAAAGGGAGGTGTGCTCATAGAAGGTATTTATGAAGATGTACCAGGCACCTACTATTATGCAGTCGGGCTGTAACGTTGTGATTCAGACCGTTCGTTGATTGAAGGTCTCTCAGGTCGATATCTTGATCTTTATTAAACAGATTGGGAAAGGATGGAGTACAAGGATTACTATAAAGTATTAGGAGTAAGCAAATCTGCCTCGCAGGATGAGATTAAAAAAGCGTACCGCAAACTGGCTGTAAAATACCATCCTGATCGAAATGAGGGAGACAAAACTGCCGAGGAGCGCTTTAAGGAAATCAGCGAAGCCTACGAAGTGTTGGGCAATCCGGAAAATCGCAAAAGGTACGATGAACTCGGAGCTAACTGGAAGCAATATCAGAACGCTGACTTTAGCCAGCAGTGGGGAGGTCGGGGGTATGCCTCTCAGGGAGGCCACCATGGACAGCACCGCTACGAGTTTGAAGGAGATCCTTCAGACTTTTTTGGTAATGGTGGCTTTTCCAATTTTTTTAAATCCTTTTTTGGAGGAAACAGGTGGCATGGCGCTGGCTTCACTGGTTTCGATATTGACGAAGATATCGCCGGTAGTGATCTCGCAGGGGAAGTTGCCATTACTCTCCGGGAAGCCTATACCGGAACTGAACGAATCGTGGACCTGGGACAGGAAAAGATCAAATTGAGGATCAAACCAGGTGCTTATAACGGGCTTAAGCTTTGTGCCAAAGGGAAAGGCCAGAAAAGAAGCAGGGGTAGATCAGGTAATCTTTACCTGACGATCAACGTACGGCCGCATCCGGTCTATGAGCGAAAAGGCAATGACCTTTTTATGGAGGCCCCAATAGACATGTTTACTGCCCTGCTCGGTGGCAGGAAGGAAATTACCACCCTTTCGGGAAAAGTAAACATTACGATTCCTGAAGGCACACAAAACGGAAAACAATTGCGGCTGAAAGGTAAGGGTATGCCTGTTTACGACGGGTCCACTTACGGAGACTTGTATGTGAAACTTGATGTAAAACTACCCGAACACCTGAATCAAAAACAGAAAGAATTGACGCAAAAACTCAAAGAGAGTTTTCAAAAACAATACGTCTGAATCAAACAAATAGAGCCATGTTTCATAGTAGGTATTTTACTAAGATTGTTCTCTTTGTTATTTGTTTTATTACCAATCCCCTGGCAAAGGAAAGATATTGATTTTGGGGTGTTTGGTGTAACCTTTACACCAGTCTGGTGAACCTAAGTGCCAGGCAGGCTGACTAAAACCCCCTTTATACAGGATTTAAACTGACATTTTTGCAGAAAAAAACTGACAAAATTTACCATCACAGTATCTGGCATTTGAGTTGATAGACAGAAATTGAGAATCGCGATTCTATAGTTTGTTGTTTTGGTTTTGATAGTCCTGACGATACTGTCAGGATTACGATTTAACCAAATTGTTGAATTGTTTAACTATTAAAATTTAAGAGCAATGAGCACTTTAATTAAATCAAACGGTTTATTTCCATCTGCCTCTTTTTTTGACGATTTCCTGACCAGGGATCTGTTTGACTGGTCAGGTGCGAGTGGTCTGGGCTGGACAAATGGTGGCGGGTCAGTGCCCCGAGTGAACATCGTCGAGACCAACGATGATTTTCGTGTGGAAGTGGCAGCTCCCGGAATGAAAAAAGATGATTTCCAGGTAGAGCTGGATAATGACATGCTGACTATTTCATCTGAAGTGGGAAATGAAGCCCACGACGAAAATCATAAATACACACGCAGAGAATTTAGCTATCGATCATTCAAGCGGTCTTTCTATTTGCCAAACACTGTAGAAGCCGACAAGATTGAAGCTACATACAAAAACGGTTTGCTGAATCTTATTATTCCAAAAAAAGTGGAGGCCCGAAAAAAACCGGTTAAAACCATTAAGATTTCATAATCTTTTTCGGACATCAAAATGCAATCCGGGGAGAGCGATTGTAATCGCTCTCCCATGGAATTGTTAAACTTAAAACTAAATGCCGTTTTATGGAAAATTGTTTAAACCTGGAGACCGGGTACGGTTGAAAACCGGGGGACCTTCCATGAGGGTGGTCCGGTATGAGGTCAAAGATCATCCCCTGCTGGCACACGGTGAGAGCAATGCAAGCGTAAGGTGTGCCTGGTATGATCGGCTGAAGGGAAGACAAGAGAAGGTTGTTCATCAAAACAGCCTTATGAGAGTAGGACGATTTCATCCTCTATCCGGTCAGACGGGACCTGGACATGATTTCCACATCAAAACCGAAAGGAGGTAAAAATGAAAACGCTATTGAAACTAAGAAACCTGATACTAAATACTTTTCTTTCTGTAATGCTCATAACTGTAATAGGAAGTTGCGACCGGATTAATTCATCATCTGAGGCTGATAGTGAGGTGAAAGACAACACTGAAAGCACATCTGCGGAAGATATGACAACTGACACCTCCGGAGAATCTACCAAAGACGATCAGGAAGAAAATGATTCGAGTGAAGCAAGCAGCGAAGAAACAGAGAAGGAGGAGTAAGCACTCCTTCTCGTATTGTTATTTGATAAGTCACTAAAAAATGAAGGCCTGTTTATTCATAACAAATGGGCCCTCCCAGAGGCACCATTTGGAAATCCCCTCGCGGATTCATCCTGTTAGCACTGTTATTGACATTACTCTTTTTAATGATTATTAACTGATGAACTTAAAAGTAAAGAACAGATCATTTCTGAGTTACTATAAGACCATACTGGAAAAAGTCAGCTTTGATGATTTTCTGCTGACTAAAGAATACCACAAAGCCAAAGATCAACTGCTTCCAATGGAACAGGCATTACTGGATATGTGGATGTATCAAAGTGGATTGATGAACAAACTGAAAACAAATAAGGAAGTACTAAAATTAAATTAAACACTGATGAAAATAGCGCAAATTTCACCCTTATATGAGTCGGTTCCGCCGAAGATGTATGGCGGTACCGAGCGTGTTGTTTCATATCTGACTGAGGAATTGGTTCGTCAGGGCCATGATGTAACCCTGTTTGCTTCCGGTGATTCGCAGACATCTGCTAAGCTGGTAAGCCATAGTGAAGAAGCTTTACGATTAAAAGATGTACAGGACCCTCTGGCTCATCATATTGCGCAGATGCAGCAAGTGATTGAGCTATCCGAAGCGTTTGATGTATTGCACTTTCATACGGAGTACCTGCATTTTCCAGTCTCAAATTTTATAGGTATCCCCCACCTGACCACCTTGCACGGAAGAATGGATATCCCCGACCTGGTGTATGTTTATGACAAATTCAAAAATCAACCGCTTGTATCTATCTCCAACTCTCAGCGCAAAGGGATGCCGGTAGATGTTAACTGGGTCGGCACAGTCTATCATGGGCTGCCATTGAATCTTTATAAAAAAGGTGAGGGCAATGGGGATTATGTAGCCTTTATCGGTCGCATCTCACCGGAAAAGAGACCGGACCGAGCGATCCGGATTGCCAGGGAAGCGGGTGTAAAAATCAAGATAGCCGCTAAGATCGACAAAGCTGACAAGGATTATTATCAGCATATGATCAGACAACTTATGGACCAGCCCCATGTCGAATTCATCGGCGAAATTGGAGAAGATAAGAAAGGGGAGTTTCTGGGCAATGCTAAAGCGCTGTTATTCCCTATTGACTGGCCGGAACCATTTGGCATGGTGATGATCGAAGCTATGGCCTGTGGTACGCCGGTGATTGCCTATAATCACGGATCAGTACCGGAAGTGATCGATAAAGGGGAAAGCGGATTTATAGTGGAAAGCGTAAAAGAGTCCGTACGAGCCCTGGAAAATATTGACCTGATTGATAGAAACAAGGTAAGAGAGACATTTGAACGACGGTTCAGCGCTAAAGTCATGGCGGAGAACTACATAAAGCTGTTTGAATCGCTTACGCTGCCAACAAGAAAGTCCGTCTTTGTTTCACCAGAACTGAAAAACACCGTTCGATCATTAAGCTAAACAAGCATGATAGCCAAACAAAAAGAAAGCGATATAAAGAAAAATGGTTATTACAAGATAACCACTGACGCTTCGTATATCGATGATCGTACACAGGTACTCAATCACTGTGATACGTTTGGGATACTCAGTAGATCCGGAGATATATTGCCCCTGGGACGGGAGATCCAGGGGATATATCATAAGGATACACGCTTCATCAATGAACTGAAGCTGCAGATTAACGACCAATATCCTACTTTACTGAGCTCCAATATCAAAGAGGAAAATGAAATTCTTTCGGTAGACCTTACAAACCCACAGATACCTCAAGATAACGGTCAGTCTCTGAGTCATGGCACTGTGCATATACATAGGAGCCAGCTGGTGAGAGATGCTCATTTTCATGAAAAAATAGAGCTGCAAAACCATAATTCTACGGACCATTCGTGCATTTTGTCTCTGACCTTCAATGGAGATTTTAAGGACATCTTTGAAGTCAGGGGACAAAGAAGGAATAAGCGAGGGGAACACCTGGGCATTGAATACTCTGATGACCACTGCATAATCATTAGCTATAAAGGCCTGGATAAGGTTACAAGAAAATGCCGCATCACTTTTAATCAGCCATTTAAAAAGACCGGTCAGTCTGGAAAGATCGAATTCTGCATCAACTTAGTTCCAGGGAAAGTTCAGCGTATAGACTATACAATAAGCTTTACGGATGGTGAATGGACCGACTCATTCAGAGATTACAGTGGTGATAGTCATGCCATTGTTTCCGACATTGAAAGAGGAAAGGACTATTTACCTACTATTGAAACCTCTAATGAGCAGTTTAGCCATTGGATCAACCGATCTCGAGCTGATCTGGTATCTCTAATGGCTGATACCCCAAACGGTAAATATCCCTATGCGGGCGTTCCCTGGTACAATACTGCTTTTGGCCGTGATGGGATTATCACAGCCCTGCAAACCTTATGGGTTGCTCCAAAGCTTTCCCGTGACGTGCTTTTGTTCCTGGCGGAAAATCAGGCAGATGCATTAGACGAATCCATAGATGCCGAACCTGGAAAAATACTTCATGAAACTCGTGGTGGTGAAATGGTCGCCCTCCATGAAGTACCGTTTAAAAAGTATTATGGGACTATCGACGCAACGCCCCTCTTCGTTATGCTGGCGGGTGAATACTATACAAGAACAGGAGACCTGGACACCATCAAAAAGATTTGGCCCAATGTGCTCAAAGCCATGGACTGGATCAATAAATACGGCGATTTGGATGATGACGGTTATGTAGAATATCGGCATAAATCAAAAAACGGGCTGACCAATCAGGGCTGGAAAGACAGTCATGATTCTGTCATGCATGCAAACGGTCAGCTGGCCGAACCGTCAATTGCGCTATGCGAAGTGCAGGGGTATGTTTACAATGCAAAGCTTCAAGCTGCCAATCTGGCTTTGGTCTTTGATGAAAAAGCCAAAGCTGAAAAATGGAGGAATGAAGCCAAGCGGTTGAAAGAACAATTCAATGAGGATTTCTGGGACAAGGAATTGGGCTGTTATGTTCTCGCTCTCGATGGGCAAAAAAGACCCTGCAGGGTAAAATCTTCCAATGCCGGACAGGTGCTGTTTACCGGTATCGCAGATCCTGGTAAAGCGAAACGTGTGGTCAACACTTTGATGCAGCCCGATATGTTTTCAGGATGGGGGGTCAGAACACTCTCAAGCCATGAAAAACGTTACAATCCCATGTCCTATCATAATGGGTCGGTCTGGCCGCATGACGTGGCATTGACTGCCTACGGCATGGGAAAGTATGGTTTCCAGCGTCAGGCGGTTCAGTTGATGACGGGCCTCTTTGATGCTTCTTTGTTTATCCACCTGCAAAGGCTCCCTGAGCTTTTCTGTGGAATGGAGCGGCGTACTGGCGAAGGTCCTACTGCCTATCCGGTAGCTTGTTCACCACAAGCCTGGTCGGTGGCAGCAGTTTATATGCTCCTGCGGGCAGTATTGCAGATTTCCATCAATCATTCCAGAAAAGAAATTTCTTTTCATAAACCTTTATTGCCAAATTATCTGGAGGCACTTACTATCAGAGGCCTTGATTTAAGTGGTGAAATCGTAAATCTGGAACTTACCCGCCATGGAAGGGATAGTATGATAGGTGTCAACTGGGATTATGAAGGTACGGATTGGGAGCTGAGTGTGGTGAAGTAGTTAACCTGCTTTCACATAACATTCCCTTAAAGTCATCCTGAAAGGATCTATCATACTCTGAAAACTAATGAAGAACTTAATCTTCATTTTTAACCGAAATCCCACCAGGCGGTTAATTCGGCTCAGATGATGCCAGGATCTACCCGTCAGACGGTTCCGAACCGTCAGACGGGTGAAACCCACCTGCTGAACCTCACCAATCCGTTATCCAATTCATTTGCCAACTGGAAGGACGATAAATTTTATACATCATAAAATGAGCCAATAAAGCGCTTTTCGCAATTTGTGGCATTGCTGCCCAGGAGTTCGACCTGGAGCCCCGAAAGATGATAGGTGCCGAACTAAAGACAATGATTGTTCAGATATACAGTGATCCTCAGGTGAAATTACCGATCTGAACACAGTGCGCACTGGAAAAATTAATAGTAAGATGATACTGGCCTTACAACATGCTCTCATTACTATCGTTTAAGCGTTAGGTCTGTGTAGACTACTAATAAATCCCGGATTATTTTTTTTAAAAAACATCCCCATTATGAGAGCTAAAGTCAAAACTGAAAAGGATATAATAGATAAAGCGACAAACCACATTGCAGAAAAATTTGGAGTGGATCAGCGTGCATTAAAACTCTCCAGCAAACAAAAAAATGGCATATTCTATACATTCGAATTTGCATCTACGGAAAAGTCGCATCTGGCATTCCAGGACATATCCTACTGCATCACGATCAATGTTGCCGGTAAGCTGTTTGATCTCTACAGAAATTAAAAACAGAATCGTAACACTATATTCGAGTTAAAATTAAAACCTTCAGCAAGTGAAAACAGTATACGCTTTATGCTGCGATTGCTCATCAGAATACCAGGTGAAGAATATACCCGATCAAAGCGCCACCTATTACAATCCAGACAGAGCTCACTTTCTTAAACGCAAATGTGATCGCGACGCTTAATATGGCTATAAACCAGGCCCTCCAGTCGATCAGGATATTTTGGCACAGGCTAAAGGTCACGGCTATCATGATCCCTACTGCACCTATGTTTACGGCATCCAGAAAACCAGAAGCCAGGGGTGATTTCCGGAGTTTTGGCACGATGGGATTTAAGAGAAGCACAAAAAAGAAAGACGGCAGGAAAATGCCTGCTGTTGCTGCTACTGCTCCCCAAATACCGTCTACCTGGTACCCGATAAATGTAGCTGTGGAAAGCACCGGACCCGGGGTAAATTGCCCGATGGCAATCGCATCTAAAAGTTCTTGTCGGGTCAGCCAACCCAGTTTCTCAACTAATTCACCGTCCAGGTAAGCGACCAATACATAGCCGCTACCAAAGAGTACAGCTCCTATTTTCAGGAACACCAGGAAGAGCTTTGTGGTAGATATGGCTTGTGTGGTGGCTGTTCCGGCATTGAGGAGCATCAACGGTAAAATTGATTTTAGGCTACTTTTATCCGCATTATTGATAACACCAAACCATAGTAACCCGATAACTCCTGCTCCCAAAATAGCTGTTATCTCATTCACTCCTGCTAAAGAGGCACCAATTACCAGTACACCGATAACTCCCAATTGCCAGCTCTTCAGCGCTTTTTTTCCTAATTTCAGAATGGCGCCAATGATGATGGCTATTACGGCAGGTTTGATTCCATATAAGAAAGGTTCTATCGCCGGCACCTGACCGTAGGTTACATACAGCCATGCTAATAAGCCTGTCAGCACAACAGCGGGAAAGATAAACGAAATCCCGGCCAGGAAAAGCCCTTTCCAGCCAGCCCTTTCATGCCCGCAGTGCATGGTCATTTCTGTGGAGTTGGGGCCGGGTATCAGGTTAGTAGCTCCTACAAGATCAAGGAAGTGCTGGCGATCCATCCATTTTCTTTTTTCCACCACTTCCTTCTCCATCATGGCTATATGGGCAGCTGGCCCACCAAAGGCAATGAGCCCCAGCTTAAAGAATACTTTTACTACCTCTGCTAGTCTGTTTTGATTGCTCATTTGTTTTGATATTGAATAATCTATTGACCATTTACCACCCCATTAATCCTACTGTCAAGTTATATTGAATGATCATAGAATATGCTCCCTGACGGTATTGCCAGGTCCGTTTGGCTGACTTGCATCACTTACCAGACCATCATTTATAAAAATTTCGGATTTTATAGTGGCCAGAGCAACGAGCATTCTATTCAAAAATTCTTCAGGGGTCGATCTGTCTTTTATCTCAGGTTTGGCTTTCATTACCGTGTAGCTGCTGCCCCTTCATCCGCACCAAAATAATTACAGCAGATGCTAAAGTAAGACCTCCAATGGAAAAAACAGAATAATCTATCCCAAATAAATCTGCCACAATTCCCGTCAAAATCGCCCCAATGGCATAGCCCAGATCACGCCATAATCGAAAAACACCGATGCTTTGTGCTCTTTGTTGTGGATGCGTATAATCAGCAATGGCCGCCAGGAAGGTAGGGTAAACAATAGCTGTTCCAATGCCCAAAATGATTCCCAAAACAGCAAACTGAAGCTGGGAATGCGCATAAACCAGGGCTACAATAGCTACTCCCTGCATCAGCATCCCCCAGAAAAGCATGGATTTTTTTACCAAATGGTCCGCCAGCTTTCCTGTGACAAGCTGCCCCAGACCCCAGACCACCGGGTAGATCGCTACTATTTCACCAGTCTCTGTCAATCCAAAACCTTTCATAGCCAGGAGCATAGGTAGCAAGCCCCAGATCATTCCGTCATTGAGATTGTTCACCAATCCTGCCTGGGTGATCGCACCAAGATTCGGGTTGGTCCAGGAAGTCTCGGCGAAGACCCTCTTTAGCAAAGCGACCTTGCTGTCTCTGGTCTCTGCCTTCACATGATGTGCCGTATCCCTGATCAGAAAAGCGCTGCTAAATAGGCCGATCAAAGCAAACCCAATCCCCAGATAAAAAGGATATGGACGAAGGCCATACTCGGAAGCTATCCAGCCGGTCAGGAAGGCTACAATACCCACAGCCAGATAGCCCGCAGATTCATTCAGGCCCATCGCCAACCCCCTGTTTTTCTCCCCCACCAGATCTATTTTCATCACGACCGTACTCGACCAGGTAAGTCCCTGGTTGATTCCCAGCAGAATGTTGGCCGCAATGATCCAGTTCCAGTTAGATGCATAGATCAGGATAAGCGGGACCGGAAGGCCAAGCAACCAGCCAATTACCAGCAGATTCTTGCGTCCTATCTTATTGGCAAAAGCCCCGGTGTAATAATTGGTAATGGCCTTGGAAATACCGAAGACCACAATGAAAGATAGTATAGCTGTTTTGGCCGCAATACCAAAGTCCGCTTCAGCAATCTGAGGAAGAATGGTCCGCTCCAGGCCCACCATACCACCTACAAACCCGTTGATCAACACCAGCAGACTGAACTGCCGCCAGTTTTCTTTCAATCCCAGTTTTACCTCCATAGCCTATGAAATGGCACACCGGTTAGCTCCTGCCTCCAGATCCACTGGATTTACGTCTGAGAAGTCCCCCTGAGTATTTTTCTCTACAATGGTGAGGTAATTCTCCGGGGTTGGTGGGATCCGCTTCAAGAGGGATTCGACAAACCGGGCTTCCTTTTCCCGAAGCAGGGAAGTTTTTGCTTTTACTTCCTCCATACTGGCCTGTATAGCTTTTTGGTCAAATGCAACAGGCTGGCTGGTATGGCCTGGCATAACCAAGACGGATCCATTCAGTGTCAGCAGCATTTTGAGTGATTGATAAAGCAATCTGGCTTTCTTTGCGGCTTCTTCCTTATTGGCTTTCAGGTCTGGCCTGCCCACCCCATTGGTAAATAAAGTATCACCGGTTAGTAATACTTTATCAGCTACAAGGTAACAGGTACTTTCAAGGGTATGACCCGGAGTGTGCATGGCTTTCACCTCAATCTCCCCAAGGGACAGAATTGTACCCTTTTGAATTGGGTTGAAGGAATAATCAAGTTTATCTGTAGAAGGCATGGAAGGCTCAATCCCACAAGCTTTAGCCAATTCCCTTGACCGGCTCAAATGATCGGCATGAATGTGGGTATCGGCCACATATTTCAGGGAGAGATTTCTTTGAGTAAGGTACTCCTGGTAAACTGCCACGGGTAGCGAAGCATCCACTACCATGGCATCCCTTCCGGAGGCAATCATGTAGGAAAGGCATCCTTTTCCTGTTCGCCTGAACTGGATGATCTCAAAATTCTCAAATGAAACGGAGGCAGTATTCCAGGCCAGGCCCCAGCCCTTCATGCCTCCCTTCAGGTTATAGGCTTCAAGGCCTGCTTTTTGCAAGAGGTCAGCAGCGATCGCACTGGTGCGGCCTCCTGCGCAAACGGTCACTACCGGAGCTGACCGGTCCAGATCAATGGATTCCAGGGCATCCGGATCATTCTTCTTTAGCTTATCATAAACATCCATATGAATGCTTCCGGGAATATGCCATTCCGCTCGCTCATGCACAGGCCTGACATCAAGTATATTCACCTTTTTACCTGCGTCAAGCCATCCTCTTAGCGTTGCTGTGTCGATCTCTTTATGTTCCATCCTTTTATTTTTGATACAAAGGACGGAGATATGGGGAGCAATTCCCTTTACATTTGTTAAGTAATTGAGAGAGTAGTTGAATCTATACATCTCGACCAAAGTAGATAGCGAAAACACCTGCCCAAGCTATCAGGGCTCCAGTCTTTTCATCCCTTCACTGATCTGTAAACCACAGGCCGAGGTGGAATGAACCTTGGCTGACATGAAATTACACTCATACTACTTGTAGGTTTGCTACATAAATTTAGGTAAAGAGATCAGTGTATTCAATTTACCAATTCAAAAAAAATAGGCAACGAGAAAGCATCGAGGGAAGCTTACAACTCATTTTCCGTTTTATTTACTTTGTACATATGCTCACTAATCGTGAACGTATTATTTCTGTGAACATGATTGAGTGGTCAGACCATTCGAAACCGTCAGCTCGTCTTGTTAGCCCTGATCCTGCTCAGGCTCACGGGGGTAATACCCAGGTAGGATGCGATATGCTTCAGAGGGATGCGTTGTAATAGATCAGGAGTACCAGCAAGCAGGTCATGGTACCGCTCTTCTGCTGTATGAAACTGGATACTTTCCATCCGGTTGATGGTGTCTACATAGGCTTTCTCCACGATCCTTCGAAAGAGTCTTTCCAGGTCGTGGTACTTTTCAAATAAACCAAAAAGTTGTTCTGAAGGAATGGAAATAAACACCGTATCTTCCAGGGCTTGTATGGCCTTTTGACTGGGTTTTCCGGTAAAGAGACTCTCTGCTCGAATGATGATGTCATGATCGAAAGCAAAGTATTCTGTAATATCGTTCCCGTCTTTATAATAATAGATTCGCGCTATACCTCTTTTGACAAAATAGATGGTTTTGCAGGTGCGGCCTATCGGCTGCAGGTCCTGGTTTTTCTTAGTAGTAGTCAGGGAAGATATTGAGAGCAGTGACTGCTCTGCTTCCGGGGCAAGCGGACTTATTTCTTTTAAAAACTCAAAGCGACTGTCTTTGTCAACAATCATATTTGGCAAATGTCCGCATTACGTTAACCCGGCTGCATTTTCCGGGATGGCTTCACTCCCAGCACCCTCAACTGTCGCAGGTGACTTTGCAATGCGCCTCCAAAAGTATCCTGGCTGTGGTAAGGCAGCCCAAATTCAGCCGCAGTGGACTGGACAATGCCTGAGATCTTCCTGTAGTGCACATGACAGATATTTGGGAATAAATGGTGCTCCACCTGAAAATTGAGACCACCCACAAACCAGGAAAACCATCGGCTTTTATTGGCATAATTATTCGTAGTACGCAGCTGGTGAACAGTCCAGGTGTCTGCGAGCAGGTTTTGTTCGTCTGGCAATGGATAGTCCGTTGCTTCTATGACGTGGGCAGGCTGAAAGACAATAGCCAGTATAAATCCTGCCACGTAGTGCATGATCATAATCCCGACAATAATCTGCCACCAAAGAAAAGAAGTGAACAGCAGCGGGACCACAAAAATGTACCCGATAAATGCCGCCTTGGTTGCAAACATTATCACCCACTCCTTCGTTGCATTGGCTTTATGCTTTTTAATGAGCCCGTTTCTCTGGTACTTGAGCATTCGTTCAAAGTCCTTGAAAAACAACCATACTATGGTCATCAGGCCGTACAGTACCCAGGCATAAATAAACTGGTACTTATGCATGCGTTTCCATTTCGAATGAGGTGAAAGTCGTAAAGCGCCACGGGGGCTGATATCCTCATCTGCTTCATGTACATTGGTATAAGAATGGTGTAGTACATTGTGCTGTATTCTCCAGTTGAAGGCATTGGCCCCTACCAGATTTAGTGAATAACCAATGGTCGTATTGATCCATTTCCTGGGGGAATAGGCTCCATGATTGGCATCATGCATGACCGACAGGCCAATTCCGGCCACACCCAGGCCCATTAAAGCAATCAGGGGCAGTACCCAAACGCCGGTAACCACTTCCAGCACGATCAATCCATAAGGGATGAAATAAAGCGCAAACATGCAAACGGTCTTCAGGATCATTTCCCGGTTAGCGTATGGCCTGATGTTATTGGTTTTGAAATAGTTATTGACACGACTATTCAGTGCTACTGTAAAATCACGGTGGGTTGGTGCAAATGATATTTTTGCTAATTCTTTCATAAAATATTCAACTGGTTATTGAAATTTACTATCAACTATCAAAGGGTCACGACTAGTTGAACTTCTATAAGTACAAAAGTCCTCATTAATCCTTAGAGACTTTTACATCGAAAATTGAAAAATTTACATTATTCACGGGTATACGAAGTAAACAGCTCGTGACATTGTTTCTTATACAGGGGTTAAGAACTTCAATTTTAAAAAAAACTTTCTGTCCCCCCACTAACATTAAGAGTGTTAAACTTAATCTTTTTATCTGAACAAAAGGTATCCATTGGGATGTTTAGATAATAAAGAACCAAACCGAACACAATAAGTGATGGCCAAATACTCATTCCATACAAGCAGCACCTCGTTTTTCAAAATACTCCGCAAAAAGGTCGATAACTATTTTACTGATCACAAACTAAGACAGAGCGGAGGAGGAAAAGTATACTTTAAAGGCCTGCTAATGATAGGGTCGGCTGCTTTGCTGTACACGACCCTTGTGTTTTTTACACCTGTCACTCCCATAGCCATATTACTCTGTATCCTTTTGGGGTTAAACCTGGCGGTGATCGGGTTTAATGTCATGCACGAAGGCGGGCACGGTAGCTTTTCGCGTCACCGGTGGGTCAACAGGGTTTCTGCCTACTTCCTCAATGTGCTGGGGGGCAATGCCCATTACTGGAGCCTCAAGCACAACATCAACCACCATACGTACACCAATGTAGAAGGAATGGATTCGGACATAGATGTCAGACCATTTATGCGGCTGCATGCAGGCCAGCCCTGGAGGTGGTACCACCGCTTCCAGCACATTTACTGGGTGATACTTTATGGCATTTCATACCTTGTATGGATCTTTTATGATGATTTTCAAAAATATTTTACAGGGAAGGTCACTCCGGATTCTAAAAGAAAAAGACTATCTTTCAAAGAGCATGTGGTCTTTTGGTTTACCAAGCTAACCTATATGGGTGTATACATGGCCATTCCGATACTGATGGTGGGTTGGCTGCCGTGGCTGGTCGGGTTTATCATCATCACTTTTACCTGCGGACTGGCGATTAGTATTGTATTCCAGTTGGCCCATGTGGTGGAAGGCACTGAGTTCCACAACCTGCAGGAGGGCCAAAGCAGCCAGGAATGGGCCGTGCATCAGATTGGTACCACCTCAAATTTTGGAACCTCCAATAAATTACTTTTTTGGTTGATGGGTGGTTTGAATTTTCAGGTCGAGCACCACCTTTTTCCAAGGATAAGCCACATACACTACCCAGCCATCAGCAAGCTGGTAAAAGAAACCTGTAATGAGTACCATATTGTTTATCATGAATATTCATCCATGTTCCGGGCGATTGTCTCCCACCTGGTTCATCTCCGTAAACTGGGAAGACCGGCTGACTGAACCCAGTACCAATTTTTTAACATGAAGCTCTACATTAAATTTATGGTAAGCCTTAGATGCAAACTCCTGGTAAAACAGGAGCTGGAAAAACTGGGGCTGCATTGCGTGGCGCTCGACCTGGGTATGGTAGAGGTCTTTGAAGACATCACTCAGGAGCAAAGAGAACAGCTGGGAAAAAACCTTCTGAGGTCCGGGTTAGAGTTACTTGATGATAAGAAAAGCATCCTGATCGAAAAGATCAAATCCGTGATCATCGAAATGATCCATTATTCAGACGTGATTCCGAAAGTGAATTACTCGGATTATATCAGTGAGCAACTCGGCTATGACTATACCTACCTGTCCAATATTTTTTCAGAAGTAAAGGGTACCACCATTCAGCAGTTTATCATCATGCACAAGATCGAAAAAGTAAAGGAGCTCCTGCTCTACGACGAGCTGAACCTTACACAGATCTCTTACAAGTTGCATTACAGCAGTGTTGCCCACCTATCCAACCAATTCAAAAAAGTAACCGGCCTCTCACCTACTTTTTACAAGCAAATGAAACTAAAACGAAACACCAACCTGGAAAACTTATAGAGATCAGTATACGATACTTCCAAACATCTTTTTCAGCCGGTACCGCATTCGGGTGTACAGATTCACTGGAAACCATCCCTGCAATTTGGCGTCTCCCAGGTAAACCGGGTTGTCCGGAAAGTAGCGGCAAACAACAAAATCGGCCTTATTCAGCTCAATAACAGCTACTTTGCCGGCTGCATTTCTTACCCTCACCGGCAGTCCCATTGATAAAATAATGCGCTTATCCATATGCTCTTTTACGACAAATTATGGAAGAAATTTACGCTCCGGAGGCATCACATGTAAAATATGTAAAACTTAATGACCCTTATATAATCTTTCTTTCGCAGGTGGCTTTGACATAGCATTTCCTTAAAGCATCCTGAAAAGGATCTATCATATTCTGAAGACTAATGAACATAGATTCCTACGGAATGACTTTCGAGAGGACTTGACTTAATAGCATTGATCCCCTGGGAGAAGTGGGTGAAGGCCGCCCGGAAGGAAATGTTTCACCAACAAAAAAGTCTAACCAGTAATTTATATAACATTTTAAAGGAAAAGTATAATGGTTTGGTTCGCATTGAATATCATCTTTGAGTCATCAACCGCAACATTCATTCTAAAATAGCAAGAGCATGCAATTGACCTCAAACCTTGAATCAGACAGGAACATAGCATCCCCGAATAACCAAAGCATCAATATCCTGAACCACAGAAAAGCCGCTACATTTTTGGCGAAGGCAGCAAGGCTTCACATAGAAGCAGCCAAGCAGCGCCTGGAAGGCAATCTCGAAAAAGTTGCTGAGTGTACGGTGGTGACTCGGGACCTGCTTCTCAGGGTCACTGAAATACAAAATAACATGAGACCTTGAAGTTGCAGAAAGGAATATAAAGCGAATTCAAATTTGAATTATATATATGTTAGTTCCGGAATGAAAACCGAGGCATTTAAGAAATGCTTTTCGCAGACAGACCGGAATTCAACAACGACGGGTAGGTACCTAAAAGTCCTACCCTTCTTTATTTTCAATACCAAAAAAGATGGACATACCTAATCTGAACCCAAAAATGAAACCCCCAAATCCTGTGTGGTCATCGTTGCTTCGGAAAAACGCTGATGACACTCGCAAAAGACCAAACCCAAAGAGGCCACATTCCTTCTATTGTACATGATAAAATGATCTTTGAGCCAGCGATATCACTCACCTGTTTTTTAATGGGTTCTGGGGATTTTCAAGCTGAAAATAAATGAACCTCATTGCTTAAAAGAGGCAGCTGACAAGACCATCAACTGGATCTTGATGATCAGTCTTTGAAATGCGGCTTTCTATACACCACAATACGGAAGGTTTAGAAAAAACAAATGCTGAGGAGGAAAACGAGCAGGAAGAAAATGTTGATCTGTTTACTAGAAAAGAAAGTCATCAGAAAGCAGTGATCAAGCATGCTGAAATGATTAAGAGATTAAGCGAGGATACCATAAAAGAAAAGAATGACCTTGATGACCTTACCAAAAGAGCAGAAAAGATTTTAACGAAGTGAAAAGCGCTGCATACGAACATCGTACAAGCACAATTCCCGCTTCTAGAACGACAGAGATTTTTTCCTCATACATTTAATATAATTACCTGTAAAGTATGCAACTTATACTAAAAGATGTGTAAGCCATTCCATTGCAAAAATGCTCAACTTAATACCTAAACAATTAAAGTTGAAGCAATGAAAACAAATTTGATTGGAAGAAATTTCTTCTTGTTGATCACGTTAGTGTTTTTAGTTACTGCGTGCGGAGAAAAAACTACCAAAGAAGTTACCTTTTTAAATTCTGCAGTTGTACCATCAGCAGAAGGTACAGTCAGCATTAAGCAAGGTGATAACGACAATTACAACATCGATTTAAATGTTAAAAGATTAGCTGATCCGGGCAGACTCACTCCACCGAAAAGCGTTTACGTAGTATGGATGGAAACGAGCCAGGGCGTGCAAAATATTGGCCAGCTAAAAACATCCACTATGGGTCTTTCTAAAATGCTTTCGAGTT
Organism: Marinoscillum sp. HNIBRBA16962; assembly: GCF_057801515.1. Lineage (NCBI taxonomy): Bacteria > Pseudomonadati > Bacteroidota > Cytophagia > Cytophagales > Reichenbachiellaceae > Marinoscillum > Marinoscillum sp. HNIBRBA16962. Next base: position 4,570,510 of record NZ_CM173603.1, read on the forward strand.
CTTTAGAAACAGTAACTCCGCATCAACCAACGGGTTTCTTAATTACAGCTGAAAACAATGCCATTGGAAATCAGCCAGGTGGCACAGTGGTGCTTAAAACAGCTACTATTGAAAATGAATAGTTTTTCTCCCTTATCATCAGTGTCCTGTTCCGACATGAGACATGTATAGTTCATTCAAGTTCCGCTTCGGACTTGAGTTTCACAAAATCATATCAAGGATTTGCCGGAACCTCACAAACGTTTTTAAAAGAATAAATGGAAACATTTGGTATTTATTGGGTTTCAGTTCGTATTCACCTGATTATCAGTTAGGGTAAAGCAGTTAAGACCTTAATCACCAGCAAGCCATCATTAATCTTCTACAAGGGCAACTTTTTTTATCCGGCTATGAAAAAGGAAAGAATAACCGTTGAGGAAGTCCATAGCGCGGCTTTTCTACTTTAGATGGAATCGATAGGATCATCTTGGAAACAACAGGCGATATAACCATTATGAAAAGATGACAAATCGTAAGCATACTACAGAAAACAGTTTTACCCAGCTTGACGAGGATTTTCCGTATTCAGTCAAATATCCTATGGAATACCTTCGGGATGAGCTGTTATCAAAATTTCCGCTCACTGAAAGAACTGTAAACACCAATAATCGGTTATATTTCTCCTTCAATCAGAAAGCCTCCTCTTGTTTAAGTTCATCAGTATAACGCCAATCACCAAAACTACTGCACTTACTATTACCGGGCCCCAATTAGCGCTCGATACACCTATATCGATCCCAAAAAAACTGAACGTCTCCGTTTCCTGAATAGCCTGTATCCCAAAAACTAAAGTACCTGTAATTCCTATAACCAATAATACGATTCCTATAATTCTCATAATGTTGACTTCTAAAATTATTAATATAAAAAAGATAGAGATGTAAAACTAAGAACGCTAAGCCCAGAATGTGTTATATAGTTAATTGGAAAATTAACATTATTCACAGGTTTAATGTCAACACAAAAATAACATTCCCTGTCTTGTCCCTCACAAACACTTCATTCAGATCTACCCCTTCAATCACATCATCAGGAAAGCATCAAACATTTTGATTGCAACGATGTAATTCTTTCTACAAATTATACCTATGGCTTAAACCTCATGAGAAATAATAAACCTACTGCGAATGTTGTATCCGAAAATAAAAACATGAAATGAGCACGTTTGTAAGTTTATTAATTGCATTGTCCATATTCGTTTTTCTACTCATTCTCAACCAACTCGAAGTTCGCAACCTCAATGGAAAACATCATCGGTACTGGTTTTTTAGCAGGTATTGGTTTTACCATGTCGATCTTTATTACACTTCTTGCGTTTGATAATGAAGAGGTAGTGAACAATTCAAAAACCGCCATTATGGTGGCTTCCATTCTTGCAGGGGCATAGGTTTTCTATGGCTCAGGCAGACACCAATGGTGAATGAACATGCGCAGCCTGAATGGATCAAAAAGATGAAAAAAAGCAGTAAAACAGATAAGCCCGAAAAAATTTCCCAGGTAGTTGTAATTGGTGCCTCTGCAGGGGGGCTGAACGCATTAAAGAAGCTAATAGGCCAACTGTCCAAAAACTTCCCCCTGCCAGTATTGACTGTCCTGCATATTTCTCCAGATGCTACAGGGAATATACTCTTAGACGAGCTCAATAAGCTAAATACTTTAAAATGTCAGCACGCAAAAAGCGGGGACAACCTGAAACCCGGAAATTTATACCTGGCGCCATCAGATCATCACCTGCTGGTTGGAGAAAACCTGAAAATGCTGGTGACCAAAGGAGCCCACGAAAACAGGTCGCGTCCTGCCATTGACCCGTTATTTCGCTCAGCTGCCGTAGCTTTTGGCAATGGTGTGATCGGCATTTTGCTGACCGGTTATCTTGATGACGGAACAGCAGGAATGAAAGCGATTAAAAGATGCGGAGGAACCTGTATTGTACAGGACCCTGACGAAGCGGAGTATCCGGATATGCCAAGAAATGCCCTAAATAACGTAAAAGTAGATTATCGGCTGCCTATCGTTGAAATGGGAACATTACTTGATAAGATTATTCCACAGAAACTACCGAAACGCCAACCTGTTCCTGAAGATGTATTAATAGAGGCCAGAATTGCCGAACGGGTGCTTAGCGATTTGTCTTCAGTCAATAAACTGGGCCATCAGGCGCCTTTTAACTGTCCGGGATGCGGGGGTGTATTATGGAAAGTAGGAAAGGATAGTGATTTGCGGTTCCGCTGCCACACCGGGCACTCTTATACGGCAGCTTACCTTCTGGCTGAACAGACGAGCAAAATAGAAGAAACGATGTGGTCTGCACTGCGAATGTTCGAGGAGCGCAAAAACCTGCTCACTGAAATGGCACGAGGGGAAAAAGGTGTTGGCTCTCAATCAGCCCATGAAAGAGCAAAAATGTCACAGGTTCATATAGATCGGATCAGAACAATTTTGAAAACCTCTGATAATAAAAGTGGGGACGATATGCCTACCTGATGAAAACTACGGCCATGAATGATTTCCCCCCGTTGTTGATCTTGTGACCAACAACTATATAAGCTTAGTGCGAATCTGTTGGTGACAACACCAACAGAGGCAGAAGATTTTTGCTGTGTGCCAAATTGCTACCTTTCAATCACTTTGATCAGCGATCCCTTGCCAAGTTGATCACTCAGCATCATACCATTTAATATGGCCAACTCTTCAAACCGGTTAGCTGGCATATTGAATTGTTGGAAAGCGGATTGAACGGTCATCTGTTGTGGCACGGTCTTGATCCGGATCACTTCCGGTTTTCTGTTTAGCTTCTCCGAATCTGTTAGTTGCTTGAAATTTCTCATCGTTGAAAGGAAAATTGGCTGATAGCTTCGGAATTTTGATAATTCCGAAATTCCCATCAGACTATAAATGATACCCTCATATTGAATCAGCGCTGACAACAGCCTGATGGTGCCGTTCTCTTGCTTCTGATCAGCGATCATAAGAATGGCATTTAAGCCATTGATGTTTTCTTTATTTGATTCAACCAGGGTAAGTTGATATTGCTTCAGCATGTTATTGGCCGTCTCTTCGGGAGAACCTTTCCCGGCAAGGGTAAGCATCAATAGTGCTTCTCCATTACCCGGAGCCATTTGTACCTGTTGAGGAGTATTTTGCAGTTTCCAATCACCTGGAACCGGAAACCGAAACTTCATAGATGGATGATAGAATACATTACCTTCTACAAATCCTTGCTTTGGATCCTCACCAAAAATCAGCCCATCAACCATTTTTAGATAGTTTTCCCGGTTGATTTCCGGATTCGTCAATTTCAGTTTCGTTTTCCACTTTTCAGCCAGTTTAGCTACCGTGTTATTTCGCTCTTCCGGGGACGGGTGAGTGGATAAGAATTCCGGAATTTCCTCCCTGCCGGAAGCCTTGCCCTGACGTTCCAGGGTGTTAAAGAAGCCAGCCATTTCGGAAGCATCATACCCAATGCGTGAAGAATATTCCACACCCAGCTTATCCGATTGTCGCTCCGCATCTCTGCCAAAACTCATCATAGCCAATTGCATGCCTGCCGAAAGGGGTTCTACAAATTCTGATAGTTCGGGCACCAGAATGATGCCGGCAATGAGTCCGAGTTGACCCAGCATCGCATTTCTCTGTTGAACGACGGAGTGACGTGCCGTGATGTGGCCGATTTCATGACCAAGAACTCCGGCAAATTCGGCTTCATTGTTAAAGGTGGCCATGATGCCCCGGGTGAAGTACACATAACCTCCCGGAACGGCAAAAGCATTAACTACTGGAGAGTCAACGATTTTAAATTCATAGGCTAATTTGGGCCGATGTGAAACTTTTACCATCTCCTGGCCTTTGTTGTTGATGAAGCTTTGTAAGCGGGGATCGTCATAGGATCCGAAAAACGCCATAATCTGAGGATCGGATTCTTTGCCCATGGCAATTTCCTGCCTTTCAGACATCAGCACAAACTGTTTCTTGCCGGTTACTGGATTCAAAGCACAGCCAAATACGAACAGGAGACAGGATACAAAACCAAGATTTGTTATTGAAGTAAGTGTTTTCATGATCTATAAATTTTAGCAGCGCGAGCTATCAGAGCTGGCAGCTTTTTGTTTCGAAATTCGTAAATACTGTGGCTATACCAGAATTGTTCTCACGTTAAGGTTGTATCTTGTTAATGAGGGATCTGATACCTCCATCGTTCATACGGCCGAAATTGGTCAAGTTACCTCCTGGCCGAAGAAAGGTAACCATCCAGGTTTACTCCCACAAGACCTTCCAGGTGTACCCTGGCATTTTTATAAGCTGCTTCAGCAAGCGCCAGGGAGATCTGAACCTCATTGTTTCTGGTGCGGCTTTCTGAGTACTCGTCAAAAGAAACCAACCCATCCCTGAATTTTTCCTCGGACGCTTTCAACTTGTTTTCGGCATCAATAGCAGACTCTAGCCGAAATTGGTACACTTTCTCCTCCATCAGGTAGGTGTTGTATGCGGTAAGCACGGCGGCTCTAAGCTCTTGCCTCCTGTTATCTACCAGTGAATGCGCAATTTTCAGCTCTTGCCTACTCCTTTTTGTGGTAATGGGAATAGTGAAAAAACTCCCAATGGCGATACTTCCACGGACGTTGTACCTTGGGAAAAAGGCCGAACGGTTAAAGTTATCTGATTCGGGATCGATGTTAAACTCATTGAGGTTACCGGTTACAGTAATCGTATTGAGCCACTCCAATGCGGAAAGTTTTACATTGTAATCCGCTATCGCCACCTGGCTATTGGCGATGCTTCCGGCCGGATCATTTTCCCAGGCCAGGTACACCAGTTTATCAGCTGTAGACATGGAAGGGTCCTGGGCGATGGAGTAGGATTGTGCCATCAGTGCGGAAGCAGGAATGTTGAGCAGGAAAAGAATGATAAAAGTTGATTTTTTCATGATTGAAATTTTTTCTTGTGATGTTAAAGACTAAATAATAAGGGTATTAGGATTGGTCTTTGCCATTTGCCCGATACGCGGGATCTGGGCCAACAATCCTATCGTGATCATGACCAGCAAGTCTGCAGGCTTTGCAAAGAGTGCGTTTTGAGAGTAATGCGCCACCGATATAGCGAAAAACGGTATTAAATACATCAATACGATCGTCTTAAGCATAGGGTCATCCACGGAGAAAAAATGGCGTATCCCCTGATAGGTGATAGTAAAAACAAACACCAGGAGAATGATTAGCCCGATCCAGCCGGTTTCCAGGGCTGTTTCCAGGTAGCCGCTATCAGGATCAAATCCTGCAAACTTATGAGTAGGTGCATACTTCAGTCCATACGCTGAAGTGGTATAAAGGCCACCCCCGATGGGGTGTGAAAGAATGTACGGCTGGTGGTCCGTCCGCTTTACATCCCGGATGGCCATGGAGGGGTCTTCTGAAGGAGTGAGCGCCGACCTGATGCGGTTTATTTGCCAGTTGTTTACAGGTCCAAATAACAGAAATCCTCCCAGCACGATCAAAAACGTAGTAATAGCCAGCGTCTTGGCTGAACGCATGGTGAGCAGTATGTAAAACAAGAGTCCCACTCCCACCATAACAAAGGCAGTCCGGGTACCTGAAAAATTCATGGAAACCAGCATAATGAGTGCAAAAGCTCCGAAGAGTAGTTTCTTCTTAATCTTGGGGTGCCTGATGGCAAGAATCAGACAGGCCAGCCCACAAAACGCCATGAATATGCCAAAGGAAGAAGGGTCTGACAGCAAAGAGAATTTTCGCATCTTGCCCCATACAAAATAGATCCCTATGCGCTCAGGATCACTGTAAACCCAGTTCCATTCAGCATCTGTAAGTCCGAAAACCTGCTGGTAAATCCCATAGAAGGCCACAATTAAAGCAAATCCCATCCACATATAGGTGATTCTTTTGATGCCATTGGCCGCCACCACAGATTGCATGGCCAGGATGAATAGCAGGAAATACACACCTTTTCTCAATGAAATCCCCCATGCCAGGAAGGTGCCATACAAGTTAAGCACTTCGAAGAGCTGGTAGAACATAAGGAGGAAAAAAGCCCAGGTGATCGGGTTTAAGAAGGATTTCCAAATGGAATTTTTACCAGCAACCAGCAGCGAAAGGAAGGTAAGAATAATAAAGAAATCATAGACAATGCCCAGTGGAAAATCCATTTGAATGAGCCGCTGAATGTAGAACATGAAGACACTCAGAAAGAAAATGAAGTAGATTCCCAGCATATACCGGTAGAGTACCAGCAAGATGCTCACCACGCCAAGAATAAGCACCAGAATGGCGTATCCGCTGAACAACGGATCGTGCGTGGCGACCCAGGCGATCACGAAAATACCGGCCACTAAAAGCACCAGATTTCTGATGTTTACCGACACATTTTTTTGTGGATGGATGGAAGACAACATGCTTACTTAAGAAAAACTATTTTCATAAAAATCAATACGTACACAATCACTACAATACCCACGATCATCATTTTCACCACTTTAGAGTTATTAACTTGCTTTGACATTGCATCCTTTCTCTTTTTCATTCAATCCACTCTCATTAATGATTTTCCAAAATTCGGCTGCCCGCTCCTCCCAGCTATTACTTGCTGCATAGGCCATTCTGGCCTTTCTTAAAGTTGGATTGTCAGTAGCGATGGCTTCTTCCACTTTATGGATAAACTCCTGATGGCTGGAGGCAATACCGGCCACCTGCTCGAAGCTCTTGATATCTTCGGAGAAGGGAGTTGTGACCACAGGCTTACCGGCAGACAAATATTCATTGATCTTGAGTGGGTAAATGCTACGGGTAAGGGTATTGCATAGAAATGGAATGATGCAGCAATGGCTGTGCTGCAGATATGCTGGAAGTTCTTCCAGTTTTCGCTGACCGGTAAAGATCACGTTGGGTCGGGCAAATAAGCCGGACTCTTTATAGGAACTGTTAGCAAATGGCCCTACCATCAGCAGTATATAATCCGGCAGCTGGACCGAGATGGCCATAAGGAGCGCATAATCCAGCCGATGGCAGATGTTGCCCACATAAGTGATGATCTTCTTCTTTGAGCTGATATCTCGCAGCTCCGATGGAACCATCAGAATGCGGTTTGCAGCAGTCCGAAACAGCTGCACATTGGCAGCATTACGCAAAATCCGGACCCGGGTCGATTCTTTTGATTTTAATCGGGCAAGCTCACTGGAGGTGGTCAAAACCAGATCAGCCTTCCGCACTACCAGAGGCTCCAGCCTGGTACCATGCCTGGAAATGTGGGGGGACTTGCTGATGTCATCTACACAGTGGTAAATGGTCATCTTCGGCCTAAAGGAGGACGGAAAGTGATTCCCAAAATTGGGGTTAAAGGAATTGACATAAATGAAGTCTTTGATCTGGTATTTTTTGATAGCCCTCCGGATCGCTTTATAAACGATCTGGTCATTGAGGCGCTGAAAAAAGGAAAACAGTGCGCCGCCTGACAGCCAATTGATGGAATAGGTAATGCGGGGAGTAATGGCCACAAAATTGGGCAGCTCTTTGATGGGTCTGCTGAAAGGTCGGCTCCCAAAGAATAGGGTCAGAAATCGCTTGCGAATATGAAAAGAGAAAAGACGTGAGAAAACTTCCCGGATCGTAAATGGATTTCCGACATAGAATACCCGGTTGCTTTCCGCAAATACCCTGGATAAGGAAAGGATGGTGGACGAGTATTTTCCGTCCCATCTCGACAAAGCCAAAACAAGTATATCCATGGGTTAAAACTAGGTAATACCGAGGTGGAAAAGCCATGTAGCAACTTACATTACAGTTACACCCCAAAAAGGAAATTATCCACGCTGCAAACCCACCATTTTTTTGACCCTCAGGAAGAAGTATCGGGTGTAGTGAAGTAAATTTAGAAGACGTACACCAAAGGTTCTTTTCAGATAAATCTGGTTGATCACCATGACGATCAGCAGGGAATTCAACGTGGCGTAAGCTGCCCCGATAGTCCCGAAATAGGGAATGTATATCGCATTTAAAACCACATTGATAAGCGTGTTTCTCATGACAAAGAGCATGTTGAGTTTGGCTTTACCTACCGCATCCAGCAGTATCCCCATTTGTTTGCTAAACGGGACGATCAGCCCGTAGAGCATGGTGACGTTGAGTATCCAACCGGCCTGTGCATAGTCCTCGCCGGCAAGCAGGTAAACAATGTCATTGGAAAAGATGATCACAATAATGACCAAAGGAGCCACCAACAGGAGGATGACCGTCAGGGATTTTTCATACAGTTCCCTGAAAGCGCCCTCCCCCTCCGATTCTGCTTTTTTTACCGCCTGAGGAAAGAGAATGGATGCCATGGCCATCGTGGGGATCTCAAATAGATTGGCAATGCGTAGCGCTACATTGTAGATCGCTACTGCAGCCGGAGAGATGTAGTAGCCGATCATCCAGATGTCGGTGTTTCGCAGGATAGTGGCCCCGATGTTGGTCCCCAGGGTGTACTTGCCATAGGCGAGTAGTTTTGCAACCCACCTTCGGCTAAAGTAAAATTTCAGGCCAAACAGGTCACGGCTAAATGCCATCATGACACCTGTTGCCAAAAGCGTTGTGCCAAGATCACATAAACCCAGCAGCATAATATTCAGGGGAGTCTCACTCCAAAAAAAATAGACGATACATAGAAAAAAGGAAGCGCTTTTGAGAATGTGGCTGATCATAGGGCCTTTAAATCTGTAGCAAGCTTCCATGAGGTTGTTGCAGTGCGAGATCAGCGCCGAGGACAGATTAGTAAAAAAATAGATGGTAAAAAGGACTTCCAGTCCGGGAGCCTCCCATACCCTGCTCAAAAAGGAAGAAGCCACCAGGACCAGTGTACTCGATATAAGGGAGAAGGTCATGTTTATCTGAAGTGATGAGGCCTGCAGCCTCAGCCGGTCAGTTCCTTCCAAGCCATTGAGGTAGCGAATGAGGGGCTTCTTCAGGATACCTTCCCGGGCTATCTGAATGAGGCTGGCCACTGAAAAGAATAGCATCCATGTGCCATATAACTCTTGCTCCAGTGTGCGCACCAGCAAATAGAACGTCCCCACCCCAAAGAGCAGCCTAGTCATGCGCTGGATCAGGGTATGTTTTCCTGCTTTAATCCAATTCGTTTTTTTTTGATTACCCAACATGGATTTCTTTGAATGGAGAAGCAAAAAAAAGGCTATAAAAGAGCAAATCAGGTACGCTAAGGAGGGAATCTTCAGAATGTAAGTTAAGTGTAATGCATCCGGGTCACAGTACCCGTCCAATCTGTCTAATTTTATCAAAAAGTGAAATGATGACGCAGATTTCAACCCCTACCAAACTTGGACTTATGCCAGATTTTTTAATCATTGGTGCGGGGAAGTCGGGCACTACCTCGCTGGACAACTACCTCAGGCAGCACCCGGCCCTTTTCGTGGCACCGGTCAAAGAGCCTAATTTTTTCGGGTATGAATTAAGTACTGAAGAAGACTTTTCCGATGACCCTGCCGAACTCAAAAACTACAGGCACTCCGTCACAGACCTGGACTCATACCTCCACTTATTTGAGGCAGCAGAAGGGGGCCAGCTTAAAGGCGAGACGTCCAACTCCTATCTCTATCATACGGATGCACCCGCCCGGATCAAACATTACAATCCGGATGTAAAACTGATAGCTGTGCTCCGGCAGCCTGCCAGGCGGCTTTGGTCACGCTATCTGCACCTTTGCCGTGATAATCGCGTACCCTCCAAACACTTCGCTGATTGCCTGGATAGAAAATCCATCTGGTGGAAACGAAATGACCTCATCCCTGAAGGTTTCTACTTCAGGAATCTCTCCCGGTTTTACGAGGCATTTCCGGCGTCTCAAATCCGGGTCTACTTGTTTGAAGAACTTAATCACTCCGGTGAACAGGTACTTTATGATATTTTCGAATTTTTAGGAGTGGATACCTCTGTGAAACCGAAGATGGACGTTCGTTTCAATCAATCCGGGCTCATTAAAGACCAATGGCTTCACAAGATCATTGGGGAAAATGGGCAGATGCAGAAGCTGGCGAAGTTTGTGCTGGGCTCCGTCTACAGAGCCACCAGGGAGAACCTGCTGCTTCAGAAAATGATCACCCGCCTGCGAAACCGGAATCTGGATCATCCTAAAATGGACGCGGATATAGAAAGGTTTTTGATTGACGATGTATATGGAGAAGACATCCGACAACTCCAGGACTTACTCCGGCGTGATCTCAGCACCTGGCTTAAATAGGGCTACCGGAAAAGATGATTTTAGGGTCGCCCCCCTGATCGGTCACCCTGAAACTTTTTCAGGCAGACCTTTAGTTCCCGCTGAAAAAGTCCCGTGAGGGCGCTCACCACGTCGGATGGCCCTGGCCTCATAGATTCATATCACGTGCCTCCACGTTATTCAGGATAGTACCGCCAGACTTTCCATTAAGCGATCTGATAAACTGAATAGTCACTTCATCCACAGGCTGCAGGGTCATCTCTGCCGAAAATACCGTAACTACTTTATCTACAAAGCCCACCAGTTCCTTGCTGTCTGAGTAGTCCTTGAATGAGGCACCTTCCATAAAGATGTAATCAAAGCGGGCGGCCATGATCGTGAGGAATTTACTAAAATCCTTATCTGAAAGCAGCTCAGCCGGGGAGCTGTTCAAAATACCCGTATTCCCGATGAAGAAGACGTTTTTCTGATTGGTTGGATTCACCAGGTCATTGAAATTCACCTTTTGTTTTTCCTCCTCTTTTTTAAGCGCATGGCTCGAGGTGACCTCTGTTAACTGGAGCCTTTCCGGCACCATATTTCTCCGCAATACTTTTATCTCCTTCAGGCCCTGTCCATAAATCCGCGTAAGGGTGCGATTGGAGAAATTGGTGTCAATGATCAATATTTTCTTATTTACCAGACTCATGGCATAGGAAAGTGCGAAGATAACAAACGACTTTCCGGCGCCTGACCTGGAACTGGTGAAAAGGATCACCTTAGCGTCAAGCGCCTCTATTTGGTGGCGTAGCTTCCTGAGAGATGACTTGAAAAGCTCATCTCTCGCGTCTTTAGAGGGGCGGGCAAATAGTTCGGAGAGATTTAGCGGCTCTTTAAACTTTAGATGGTTCAGTGTACCTGTAAGTGGAAGCTTTACGATCTCACTGAACCGCGAAGGAGTTCGGATCGAGTGATCGGTGACTGCATGAATGATAATAAAGAAGAGGACAAATGCCAGACTACTTACCAGCGCTCCTCCCAGGAGGTAAATTTTCCTGGGCGAACTGGAAGTTATAGCCGGGGATGCCATCAGCACTTGCCTTACCGGACTTTCAGATACCTGCCTGTTTCGGGCCTCATTGTATTTATTCACCACCTCCACGTATTCCGCTGTAGCTACATCAATCTCATTTTGTATGGTGGTTACCCTTCCCTCCTTCGAGTTTTGATTGTAAAGGCCATACTTCAGTCCGTTTATTTTGGACTCCACCAGCAAGAGTCGGTTGTTTTCTACTTCCTTGTTAATAATGGCATCCTTCAGCCGCTCTTTCACATCCTGGGCAGAGCCGATCGGGGAGACTCCATCCTCCACATTGGCCACTAACCTACTAAGCTGTATTTGGGCCCGGGTAAGTGAATCCAACAGCAAATTGTCCGAAGATCCACTCAAAATGTACCGGGAATTGAGCCTTTTGACTTTTTCCTGGAGTTCCACAATCTCGCGGTTTCGCAAGTTGGGGCTGTTCAGTGATTCAGCATCTGCTCTAAGTCTATCGATTGTCAGGTCCAGCTTTTGATTGGAGGCCAGGATCTCCATGCGCAGGTTTTCTAATGAAACCAGTTGGAACATCCTACTTGAACTCGACTCCTCCGAATTATGTATGTTTTCACTGGATTTAAATCCGGTTAGCAAGGCAAACTTGTCATCAAGAGCATCTCTTTTTTCATTAACGGCTTTTTCAAGAAAAGCTACAGACTCCATAGAGTTTTCACTTTTGAGGGAGGTATAGTAACGGATAAATTCCTCACAGTAAGCATTTGCCACAAAAGCTGAAAGCTCTGGGTTTTCAGAAATAAACTCCACCTGAATAAAATCGGAACCTGACAGGCGTTTGATGGTCAGATTGTCTCTAATGCCATTATATCCATAGCCAAACTCCAGATGAAATTTTTGAATAAGTGGAAAATCCCTGTCGTCTGCGGTTAAAGCTTTCATGTGAGCATACCGGTATGAGACAAACTCCCGCACTTTCGCTATTTCTTCAGCAGTGTGTAGTGTATGCAGCTTATCCTCCCCGTTATACCGGTTAACCCCTATTAGGTTTTTGAAATTATTCACGATAAACCCTTTAACTCTAAATAGCAGATTATCTTCATAAAGCAGAGACACGTCCGAGGGAACCCTGAAATTTTCATGAGCCGTATCCAGATCATTGAGAAGGAGCCTGTAAGAAACCAGATTAAAAACCAATGAGGTGTTCATCGCATCAAACAGATTGCTGAATTGGACTTCAGCATCCTTGAGCGCCTTCGTTTCATTGGATAGCCCTACCGCATTCACATCGGTAAATCCTGTGGCGATTTTAGCTCTTGATTCATAGCTATCCTCTTTGTTTGAGAGAAATTGAATAGCTAACAGGCAGGTGAACAGTGGGACTAAAATGACAATCCATTTTTTGCGCCAAATTACTCGGAAGAGATCTTGAAGTTGCATGATTATAACCCTTTGATTTTTATCCAAAGATACCCTGCGTGTTTCCCCTTTATGTGGCCAACCGGTCGTTGTAATAGTTTTGTAACGGACAGTGTAACCTCATTGTAATTTCAACACCAATCTTACCATTGATAACCGCTTTATTTTTGGGAAAGGGTTCAGTATTCCCTTTGAAAATACAGCTTATTTTAAACCAAAATGGAAAAAAGAAAAGTATTAATTGTAGAAGATGATCGGTCATTGTGCAGCCTGCTGGAAAACATCCTGAAGCCCGCATATAACGTAACGGCCATGCACGGCTCTGTAGAGGCCTGGCGCTGGCTGTCTGACGGCAATTATCCGGCATTGATTCTATCCGATTTTAAAATGCCCCGTATCGATGGGCTGGAGCTGGCGGAAAACATTAAGACCAGTGGTGTTTTCGGGGATATTCCCATTTTTATCATCTCCGGAAAAAAAGATCCCAGCCTTAAAGAAAGGTGTGAAAAAATAGGTGTAAATGCCTTTTTCACAAAACCCTTTAGCCCTGTAAAACTAGTCTCAGCCATAAGAGAGGTATTAAATATAGAGAAGTATGTTGATGCATAATGAAACCCGTATTAGTAATTATCTGAACCAGGACACACCTGTTTACCATCTGGGACTAGGCTTTCATCAGGTATTGTTGGCTATCCACCCGGACCCAATTGCTGACGCACGGCTTGTTGAAATGGAGTTTAAATCAGTCTCACTGGCAATGGCACTAGAGGCAACTTACAAGGTTCGACCTCTGGCCGTTATGGTGGTGTTCCATCCGTATTTTCATCACACTTCGGCATTTCAGAATCTCAAGACTCACCTGGACAGGCAATCGATCCCTCTTTTACTCTATTCCAGGACATTTAGTCTCAAGGCACGTGAGATGTCCCGTGAGTTTGGTTTTGATGACTATTGCTTTGGTTTGTTTACTGAAAGTATCAGGAAGAAGTTTCGCATCATCAACCAAACCAAAGTACAACGCAACCGGAAGATGGCGCCTCGTCAGTACAAGAATCAGAAAACGGCTAAGGCAGTTTCACTCCCACTCAAGCGAATACTGGATGTGAGCGTTTCAGTTCTGATTTTGGCGATGCTCTCCCCGCTCCTGATTCTTATTGCACTCATCATCAAGATCGAGTCAAAAGGCCCCGTCTTCTATATCTCCAAGCGTGCCGGCAAAAACTACCAAATTTTTGATTTTTATAAGTTCCGATCGATGAATGATGGAGCTGATGCACATTTAGAAACCCTCATGAGCGAAAATCAATATGCTTCCGGGGCTTTTGTGAAGATAAAAAGCGACCCCCGGGTAACCCGTTTTGGAGCATTTCTCCGAAAGACAAGCCTGGACGAAATACCGCAACTGATCAATGTAATTAAAGGTGATATGTACCTGGTGGGCAATCGACCATTGCCCCTTTATGAAGCCATTGAACTCACCAAAGATCAGTCTGCCCGTCGCTTTCTTGCCCCCGCAGGCATTACCGGGTTGTGGCAAATCACCAAAAGAGGCAAAGAAGATATGTCGGCGAAGGAGCGCATTCATCTGGATATTGTCTATGCGCGCAAAACATCCTTTTTGTACGACATGAAGCTGCTGATCAGTACCATACCAGCTATGTGGCAAAGAGAACCTGTATAAGTCATTTGTATGAAATGCTACTTCCTGTTTTATTTATTATTTATAACGGTTAATACATTGCCCGCACCGGTTCAGACAGAGCCAGTATACTCCTGCGAGGACTGTGATTTTCTGGTGGGTGCATTTCCGGTAGATGGTGATCAGCTAAAGGTGAAACCGGGAGATATCATCTGTCTGGCGAGTGACCGGAATTATCAGCGCGTTACGTTTAAAAACATTCGCGGAACCCCGGACCAGCCGGTCATCATCCGAAATTGCGGAGGAAAAGCCCGCATTTATTCCACCGAAGCATTTGGTTTGAAGTTTCAAAACAGCGCTTTTTTCAAGTTAGTCGGTGATGGTAGTTCAGATTCCTTTGGGATCCAAATTACCACCGAAAAAGGCTTTTACCTTACGCTAGAGTCCTTTACTACCAATTTTGAAATCAGTCAAATCGAAATAGCCGGACCTATATCACCCCAGGAGGGACGTGACGGGTTTGCCGGCATTGGCATCAAAACCAGTCCTTATGAGGATTGTGAACTGTTTGGAGACTCTACCCGCCAGGCCTGGATCATGCGGGATATCCGCATTCATCACAACTACATCCACAATACCGGAGGCGAGGGTTTGTACATCGGCCATGGGTTTTATAAAGGTAAGGAGGAAACCAAGTGCCAGGGTCTCGGCAAGCGATATTCGCACGCCATCAAGGGAGTACGTATCTATGAAAATCTCATAGAAAACACGGGCTATGATGGCATCCAGATTAAAAATGCCGACGAGGACGTGGAGGTATACAACAACATCATCCGAAACTACGGAACTAAAGACAATCCAGTTCACAATGAAGGCCTGTTTATAGGCGAGGGAACCACCGGCGAGTTTTATGGAAATATCATCGACTATGGCACTGGAAACGGATGTCAGATCCAGGGACTTGGTAATTTGAACATTCACCACAATGTTTTTAATCGTTCCGGTGAAAATGGGATCTACGCATCCCATGGGCCATTTGTAGTGCGCTTGCCTGATGGCTATTTTGACATCCACCATAATGTAATCAGCCACGCAACAAAGGCTGGATTTGTGTTTTACAACAACGATGGCGGATTGAAAAAATTCACACAAAACATGGTTCTAAATGTCGGCATACAGATGAAAAAAGGAGCTCTCACAGCTTATCAGGACAATTACTATTCAAATGATCCCATGCACACAAACATGGTGCAAAAACCCCTTCCGGACGGTGGCCATATTGGCATTTCTGACGAGGCACTCCTGAAACGATTGGATTCCTACAAGGGGTTTTCAAACCATATCACCGAAGAATAATTGTCGTTAAGTCTACTTCGTTATATCAAAAATTTATCTCAATTTTTTGCCCTTCCTTTCCAATTCTAAAGGAAATTTCAGGTAAAAAATCACTTTTGCCATCAAAAAGAGGTTAAGTAATATACCCATTTTTCTAGGTTTTACACCGAAATTCATAACCTGCTTTTGTCTCTATTCTTATAAATCAAACTCAAATATAAACAGCTGATATCATGTCACTTATGTGTAAATATGAGCAGCAATACCGTTAATAAATATTAAGCTTTCACCCTGGAGTCGCCTGTAGTTGTATTGATGACAATGATGTAGTTTTGTGACTCAAATCAGTTGCCGCAATCAATAGCAGCACTTGATTTCAAAGATTGGCACTAAGAACTCGTCAATTGTTTTTTCGGAATAAGTTAGTATTTCTAAATTACAATTTATACGTTTGAAAATTATTCCAATAAAATTCAGGATGTCACCACTATTTAAAGTGGTTTAACGAAAGCTGATTTTGTTGGATTTGGTACTCAGGGGAAAGAAGTAATACAAATCAACTCTTACCGTTCCTTTTTTCGCTCAGCACACCTTTCCCGGTTACAATCAGTAGACGCAACTGAGTACTCCCATAATGGGGATGATTACATAATAGGCGAATCAAATTAGATTAATTACCGCTTTTTTTGAAATGTGACCGAACAACGGATTTATCCTGGTTCCGGTAATAAGCGATTGTTGGCGCAGAGCCAATGTATATGCTGATAAAATATCAGTTATATGTAATAAATATAATTAATAACAACTTAACTATTGAATAATGAGGGGACAGAATTTTACAGCAGTAATGCTGATTAGTATCATTGTGTTTGGTCTTACCAGCCAATGTGAAATGGGGTTAGAAGAAGTAGAGTTAGAAGAGGTGGATTCGCAAGAATCATTGGAGACAGAACTGACTGAGGAGACTGAAAATAAAGCATGCGATTGTGATTTTACCGTGGATGGGTACATCACAGATGGTGAAGCGCTTAATGTGCAGCCCGGAGATGTCATCTGCCTGGAGAGCGGAGTTACCTACGATCGGCTGGTCTTCAGGAATATTGTAGGAACAAAAAGTCAACCTGTAATCATCCGGAACAAAGGAGGAGTTGCCAGAATTTACTCAGCGGAAGCCTTTGGGTTAAAATTTGAATACAGCAAAAACTTCAAACTTTCCGGTGATGGTACTTCTGATAAATACGGCATCAAGGTAACCACCGAAAAAGGGTTTTATGTAACGATGGAGAAGTTTAGCACCGATTTTGAAGTTTCAAAAATTGAAGTAGCGGGGGCATTTGCCAACGGACTTGGTGACCGTAGTGGGTTTGCCGCAATAGGTGTGAAGACAAGTCCTTATCAGGATTGTGATCTTTTTACAGATCCTACACGCCAGGCCTGGATCATGCGAAATATCAATATACATGACAACTACATACATGATACCGGAGGTGAAGGGATCTATATGGGGCATGGATTTTACAAAGGGCGGAAGGAGTCAAAATGCGGCAGTATGACCTACTCACACTCGATACAGGGAGTTCGAATACACAACAACCTGATTGAAAATGTAGGCTATGACGGCATCCAGATAAAAAATGCCGATCATGATGTGGAAGTCTATCGAAACACGATCCGCAACTTCGGCACCAAAAATACCAACCCACACAACGAGGGATTATTTATCGGCGAGGGAACCACCGGGAAGTTCTTTAAAAATATTGTTGATACGGGAAGCGGTAACGGTTGTCAGATACAAGGCCTGGGAAACCTCACGCTGTTTAATAATGTGTTTATCAATTCCGGAGAAAATGGGATCTATGCAGCCTATGGTGAGTTTGCCGTTCGCCTCGACGATGGGTTTTTCAATATTTTTAATAACACCATCTATAACTCAGAGCAGTATGGCTTTGTCTTTCACAATACGCTGGGCGGGGCCAAACACTTTGCTAACAACCTGGTCGTGAAAGCCGGCATCCTCATGAAGGAATCTGATGATGTAGAGACGATAAACAATATGCTCACAGATGATGCCGCAAGTATGCTGTTTTCAAATGTAACAAACAAAAACTTACACCTGAAAGTAGGGTCTCCCGGCATTGATGCCGGAGCAAATTTATCCGGCTATGGGATCACGACTGACTTTGACGGGAAGTCCCGGCCAAGGGGAACCGCCTACGATATCGGTGCCTACGAATATTAAGTTCCGTAAGGGTTTTTAATTAATCCTTCAGATGGAAAGAGAGCCGGTCACTGTTGACCGGCTCTTTATCCTTTATAAGCTAAATTTAAATATCGTTTCCTTTCCCGGAACCGACCGGGCATTGATCCTGCCTCCATGCTTTTCAATGATCCGCTTGCACAGCGTGAGTCCGATACCTGTACCATCATAGTCTTTAGCAGACTCCATGCGGCCGAAAAGATCAAACAGTTTTGTGGAGCCGGATTCCTTGAACCCGATCCCATTATCTTTCACCCAAAACTCCGGTTGCTTCCTCGAAGTTTGACAGCCAATCTTCACAACGGGTTTTTCCGTACGCTGACTATACTTGATGGCATTGGAGATCAGGTTGGTCCATACCTGGCGGATCAGTCCCGGGTTACAGCTTACAGTGGGCAATGTGTACACCAATAGCTTGTGCTCGTTTGTGAGGTTGTAGCTAAATTTAAGATCCTCCACCACTTCATTCACCACCCCATGCATATCCACATTTTCCTTTTCGAGGATGATGTCCTGATGGGAAAAAAGGAGCAGATCATCAATGAGGCTATTGAGCTTTGAAACCTGCTTTTCGATTTTATCTGCATGATCGGCTATTTCAACGGTTTTGTTTTCATTATCAAGGGACCTGATCAGATGGGCGATCATAGAGATACTGTTCAGCGGGCTTCTGATGTCGTGGGCAATGGAGTACGAGAATGCGTTGAGCGCTTCAAGCTCGTTGTGTCGTATGTCCAGCTCGCGGTTGAGCTTGCTCACCGTCTTCTCAAAAGCATTTCGTTCTTTGATTTGACTTCTCACATTTTCATTGATGACTTGAAGCTTTTGCTTTTGAACTTCAAGCCTCTGAAAATTGTGTTTCTCCTGCGGCACTATTCCCTGCGTCATATCCATAATATTTGTATCTTTCAAAATATAGCGGTTGATTAGAATGTAAAGATGGTCCAAATACAAGTGAGTCCATTATAGAACTCCCCATAAGACTTATAGATGTTACTGTTTAGGCTTGGGGAACGAGTTTTACCGGTCAAAACAAACCAGAAAACGCCTTTAGGACATCTCAAAATTCGCTTATCCTTCATCTTTATGGAGAAGGGAAGGTGCCCTTAACTACTCCTTGCGCACCCACACCTCCACTACGGAGTTTTCGAGCTTGCGGGGAGCCAGAAACGACTGATCCAACTGGTAATAGGCTTTCAGGGTGTCCTGAACCTGATAAGGGTAAAAATGAACCAGCCCGGGGATGTCCTGAAAAAGTACCAGGTCGTATTCGCCATTTTTCACCCGGCGACACAACTCATCTACTTCTTTCTGAAAAATCCCGATGTTGAGGTGGTACCACAGAGGCTGATCGACGGGAGGTGTGAAACCAAGCTCCAGAGCAAGCGGTGTGAGCTCCGACATATTTAAGACGCTCAGCTGCTCCTTTTTCGTAATGGGCAGCTCCATGATTTTCTTCAGTCCTTCGGCGGTCTCCTGCGGCATAGTCACTCCTGCAAAGCTCTTCAGGGAAGATTCCATCCATCGCTCAGAGCGAATGGCCACCGTGGAGTTCTTTTCCTTTGCGGAATCTCCAAACACACCTTTTAGGTATTTCCAGTAGCCTGTGGAGAAAAGTAGCGTGATGACCACCGCGAGCACTGCTGCATTTTTAAGTTTATCCATTGCCCGACTTACCGGTGAGAGGGTGAGTAAAAGCGCAATGGCAGTGGCGTGAAAAAACGTCATGTGATCGGTAGGCAAAGGACTTGATACCCGGGTGATAAGCGCCTGACCTAGAAGTCCAAGCCCAATGATGGAAAGCATCATTTTATTCGGGTCGTTGAAGGTCGATTTGAACGACTTTTTACTGAGTGTGAGCATCAGCACTATGAAAAGGGCCAGGTAGATCTTCTCCCAAATGGCTTCACCGTTGAACAACGCATCCATGAGCAGCCCAATCCCAACCCGGGAGCTGTGCGGGGGCTGACCGTAGTTAAACCAATACAGAAAGTCATGTTTCAGGAATGGAATAATAAATGCAGCTGCCACTGTGAAAAAAGTCACCAGATATACCATAAGCGGAAGGTATCCTTTGGTACGGACGATCTGATAAACCAGCAGACCAACACAGATCATGAAGCAGATCGCCCCTCCGTCCTGCTTGGTGAAAAATGACAGAAAGGTGAAAAAGCCGCTGAGCAACAGGGCAATTTTTGAGAATACCGATTCGGGAGAGGTGATGTACCTGACCAGTAAGTAAAGTGCTACCAGTTCGTAGACGATCACCGAGTGGTTATACCACGGCCAGAAATTGAAGACGACATACGTGAGGCAGAAGGTAAGCAGTGCGAGCGAAACCGTAAGGGGCTTCACTTTCAGCGTATAAAGGATACCTCGCAAGCTGATAAAACTCACCAGGTTGATGAAAACCTGCGCATGGATGAGGGAGAGAAAGGAAGGCCCCAGGAGCTTGAAGAAGATGGCCGGGATGATCCAGTAACCAAAACCCATCGGCAGCCCGAAATCCTGATAAGGCACCTGCCCAAGGTACAGCCGATAGGCACCCTCCCACGATAGAAAAATATTGACCCTGTAGGGTAAACTGACAATTAGTGGGATCAGGAGAAAGGGCAGGCTGATAAACAGGTCTAATAGTCTACTGTAACTGATTTGTAACACAATTGAGCCTGTTTTCATGGGGAATAAAGATAACCTTTGAGGAGTCAAATATAGAATTTTAGAAGTAACTCATGCGTTACATTTTCCTTATAAGGGCACATCAGTGGGTTAAGAATCTCTTCATTTTTCTTCCCGTCTTTTTTTCAGGAGATATCCTGAACCCAGCCCTCATTTTCATTCTGTTTCAGGGATTCATCTGCTTTTGCCTGGTTTCCTCTGCCATCTATATTTTAAACGACTATTTTGACCGGGAAACAGACCGGAACCATCCGGTGAAAAAGAACCGGCCCCTTGTCTCCGGGAAAATCTCGGTACCATTTGCCCTGAGCGTCATGATCACCTTTGTGACTATCGGGATGGTCTGGGCGTTTATCCTGAGTGTCCCCTTTTTCTTGCTCCTCCTCCTCTATGTGATCATCAATATCGGTTATTCGCTGGGGCTAAAAAACATCACCCTGATCGATGTTTTCTTAGTCTCATCAGGATTTCTGATCAGGGCGATTGCCGGAGGTGTACTGGTCAGTATCTTCATCTCACAGTGGCTGATCATTATGGTCTTCCTGCTCTCTCTTCTGCTGTCTTTTGCCAAACGCAGGGACGATCTGGTAGCCGCCCAGGTGCCGGGTACTCCCCTGCGAAAGTCCTGCAGAAACTACAACCTGGATTTTATCAATATCAGCCTCTCGCTCATCGCCGGGGTGATCCTGGTAGCCTACCTCATGTACACGTTTTCGGCTGATGTACAGGATCGGATTGGTGAAAACTACCTCTACATCACGTCGCTTTTTGTCTTTATCGGCATCCTCCGCTACCTCCAGGTCACCCTGGTCAATCACGGTAGCGGCTCCCCTACCCGGGTTTTCCTCACCGACCGGATCATCCAGTTTACAGTGGTTGGTTGGGTGCTGGCATTTTTCACTACCCTTTACATTTGATTGCTGTGGGAAAAAACCAACAGATCGCTAATTGGAATGGTTTCCCTACCGTACACGCTCAGGTGCACACCTTCCGTACGGTGGAGGACCTTAGAAGGCTTTTGGAAGAGATCCCCCGGTTGATCCCCAGAGGATCGGGGCTTTCCTATGGAGATGCTTCCCTTGCTGACCATATTCTTTCTACGCTCAGATTCAATAAAATACGAAGCTTCAACAGCCAAACAGGCGTCATCCGCTGCGAATCAGGAGTGACTTTGGATGCCATCCTAAAAGTGATTGTGCCTAAAGGATGGTTTCTGCCGGTGACCCCGGGAACCAAGCACATTACTATTGGGGGTGCGGTAGCCGCCGATGTGCACGGAAAAAACCACCACAAAGACGGGTCCATAAGCTCGTTTGTACATCAAATGAAAATGATGATGGCGAATGGCGAACTCATTACCTGTAGCTACACACAAAAGCAAGACCTCTTTCAAAACACCTTTGGTGGAATGGGCCTGACAGGCGTGATCCTGGAAGTGGAGTTAAAGCTCAGAGCCATCGAGACCAGCCAGATTCGCCAACGGAACATCGTAGCGCCTAATCTAAAGGCCATGGTTGACTTACTAAGAGCTCACCATGACACCACCTACTCAGTAGCCTGGATCGACTGTCTTGCCACCGGAAAACAGCTTGGAAGAGGCGTAGTGATGCTGGGCGAACATGCCCGGCTAAGTGAACTTCCGAAATCAGACCGTCTTACCCCTTTGAAGATCCACGGGGATCCGAAATGGAGTGTACCGCGTTTTATTCCATCCCTGCTTCTAAATCCCCTGTCCATTAAAGTATTCAATCAGCTCTTTTTCACCAAACACCGGCTGGCGGCTAAAAGCAGCATCGTGGAATACGATAAGTTCTTTTATCCCCTGGATTTCGTCAAAGGATGGAATCGGCTTTATGGTAAAAAAGGATTTCTGCAATACCAGTTTGTGATCCCCTTCGAACATGGGGAAGACACCCTGGCAGAGATTGTCCATCAAATCAGCAGAAGTAAGCTGGCTTCTTTTCTGGCTGTGCTGAAGCTGCTAAAAGGGGATGGAGATACTATGTCATTCCCCTTGTCGGGGTATACCCTTTCTCTCGACCTGCCCGTCTCCGCCCGGCTGTTCCCTTTGCTGGAAACACTGGACGCCATCGTGGCAGAATGCGGAGGGAGGCTTTATATGGCCAAAGACGCCCGAATGAGTAGCCGGATGCTAACGCAGGGCTATCCGGCACTGCCTGCTTTCAAAAAAATCAGGGATTCAAACGGCGCCACGACCAAATTTGAATCACTGCTATCCAAACGCTTGAAATTGAACGAACATGACCAATAATAATCAACTAAGAACCGTACTCATCCTTGGGGGAAACTCCGATATCGGGATGGACATTGCAGAACAATTTGCAAGGAACGGGTTTCGAATACTCCTGGCGGGGCGAGACACCACCTACCTGAATCGGGTGGCCGATGATCTGAATATCCGTACCGGAGCGCCTACAAAAGTACACCACTTTGACGCACAGGATTTTGATACACACAGGGATGTTTACCGCAAAATGGAAAGTCCGGATGTGGGGGTCTGTGTCTTTGGGTATTTGGGAGATCAGCGAAAAGGGGAGCACGACTGGAGCGAGACAGAAAGGATCATCGATGTAAACTATAAGGGAGCGGTCTCCATCCTCAACATCATGGCAAGGGATTTTGCCAAAAGAGGATCCGGCACACTCATCGGGATCAGCTCAGTAGCAGGTGACCGGGGGAGGCAAAGCAACTACCTCTATGGAAGTGCCAAGGCGGGTTTTACGGCTTACCTCTCCGGGCTCCGCAACCGCCTGTATCCACTCGGCGTGCATGTGATCACGGTAAAGCCGGGGTATGTAGAAACCAGAATGACCGAAACCTTAAATCTTCCTGAAATGCTGACCGCCAGCCCGGAAGATATCGGGAAGATGGTCTACAAAGCCTATCACAAAAAAAAGAATGTAGTCTATGCTCTGCGTGTTTGGAATCCCATAATGGCTGTGATCAAGTCAATTCCTGAGGGTGTTTTTAAACGATTGAAACTATGAGCAAAGACCTGGCAATGTTCGACTTTGATGGCACCATCACCAAGAAGGACACCCTTGCGTCCTTCATCCTTCACACCAAAGGGCCGGTGAGGTTTCTCTTGGGGATGGTGCTCCTCTCACCGGTGGTGATTTTGTTCAAACTCAAAATCCTCTCCCGAAAAAGGGCCAAGGAGCAAGTACTCTCCCACTTTTTCAGGGGCATGAAAGAAACGGAATTCCAGGAACTTTGTAAGGATTTTTCCACGAATCGAATCGGCTGGATGCTTCGGGAAAAGGCGATGGTACGCCTTCGCAAGCATTGGCTCAGAGGCGACCGGATTGTGGTGGTGTCAGCATCTCCGGAAAACTGGGTGAAGGAATGGGCTACTTCCTACGGACTGGAGTTCATTGCTACTCAGCTGGAAGTGGTGGATGAACGCCTCACCGGAAAAATCCTTGGCGAAAACTGCCAGGGTATGGAAAAAGTACGCCGGGTGAACGCCTACCTGAACCTGGACGAGTTTACAAAAATTCACACTTATGGAGATAGTCGTGGCGACTGGCCATTTCTCCATCTGGGTACCTACAAAAATTTTAAGCCCTTTAGGGAAGAGGCTTGTTTTCATCCATTGGTGTCACTATGAACCGAAATTCGAAAAGTGTAAGTTGGCTGGTACTGATCCTGCTCATGAGTGGCTATGTCACCTACATGCATGTGACCGATTGCCAGGCCATCGACATGACTCGTCAGATGGAGCGGCAGGAGCGGATCATGGAAGGGGATTCGGAGTTTTTCAACCCCTGGCAGTATCGGATCTTTGCTCCCCTCCTGCTGGAAGCCTTCATTGACGC
The DNA here is from genome assembly GCF_057801515.1 of Marinoscillum sp. HNIBRBA16962. Lineage (NCBI taxonomy): Bacteria > Pseudomonadati > Bacteroidota > Cytophagia > Cytophagales > Reichenbachiellaceae > Marinoscillum > Marinoscillum sp. HNIBRBA16962. The sequence goes on from NZ_CM173603.1 coordinate 4,594,968, forward strand.
TACTAACTCGGCCTATCCGGGTCAGTACAAAGAGGCTCCCTACCTGATGCTCCATTTTATACAGCTAGTACTCCTTTTTTACCTGGCGCTGTATTTTTACCAATTACTGGGGCTGAAAAATCCCTACCTGCTTGGTGCCGGACTGATGCTGGTCTGCTACAGCATGGCGGCAAGTGTCTTCCGCTCCGACCTGTCATTCAACACCTATTTTGATGTGGCTTTTTACCTGCTGGCAGCTATCCTGATACTCCGAAAAGCCTGGTTCTGGGTGATCCCCCTTGCATTTTTTGCTGCGCTCAACCGCGAGACCAGCGCCTTCATTCCCCTGATGCTTCTGATCCCCTTCCCTATGAAGAAATCAAAAGAGAGAAAACAAAAACTAATCGCTTTCGGATTGTCCGTTCTCGCCTTTGCTATCGCCTTTTTGGGAACCCGCTGGTACTTTGGGTATGAGCCTGCCGTGGGTATAAATGGGATGACCTCCCCTCTGGAATACCTGAAGTTCAACCTGACCTTTTTGAGGCTTTATCCCTTACTGATCGGGACCCTGGGCATTGTGCCCATCCTGGTGATTTTGAATCTGGGTAAACTCACTCACCCGCATTTGAAAGCCTGGTTTTGGCTGATCGTACCGGCCTGGTTTGTCATTCACTTCCTCAAAAGCAACGCAATGGAAACCCGGCTTTTCCTGGTGCCTCAGGTGTTGATCTTCGTGCCGGCTTTTCTTTGGATGCTGGAGCAATGGGGATTAAAAAATGGTGTGAAAGCAGGGGCGGAATGACCTCAGAACCTAATCCTGAAGGGAATTTCTTGTTTATAGGAAATGATGACACATGAAAAATACGACCCGCCAGCTGGCGGGTCAAATTAACAACGCCACGATCCATTCTACAAACATTAGAATTCCAGCAGATTCAGCCAGATCAGCTCCAATACCCGATCTACCAAAAAAAGGAGCACGCTTGCACATGCTCCCTCCTTCCTTTTAATTTATTGCTTCCTACCTTTTAATAATCCGGTAAGTCTTATTGCCCAACTGCAGGATATATTGCCCTGATGCCTGACGGGCCATATCAATGGTGATCTTATTTCCGTTTGCCCTATAGTCAAGGGGTGAAATTTCCCTGCCATTTGTCAACTCGAAAAGGCGTATGGCATCCGTAAAAGCATCACTGTTGCCGTCCCAGGTTACATGTACCTTCCGGGGAGAAGGATTGGGAAAAACCCTGACATCAGAATAGTTGGCTACACCAACTGTTGCTATACTGGCACTACCAGCGCTACAGTCAGTACTGAAGCTAACCCCCGGATCCACAACAGCTGTGAAATTGGCTTCTGCATAAGCCACATCATCTACCCGGATACAGGTCAGGTCATTATCGCGTGCATCAAAAACCTGAAAATTGTGGTTATTCCCATTCTGCATGTTCAGCTCGGTCAGGTCGTTGAGGAACACCCGAAGCTTATTGATCTTTGTATTGGCGCTAACATCAAGACTCGTCAGGTTGTTTTTCTGACAGTGCAATTGAATCAATTCGGTATTAGCTGTCAGATCCATAGCGGTGATGAGGTTATTGTGCACACGCAAGTCGGTCAGTGCGGTAAACGCGCCGATCCCTTCGATGCTCGCGATCGCTTTGGAGTTTACATTGATCATTCCCGTAAAGGCAGCTGCTTCGGTGGTTTGAATTTCTGCATCTCCATTGGTGTTGATCGTTATATTGGCCAGTAACGCCGATTTGAAATTAGCGTCCGGGATGTAAACGACCCCTTCGGGTACTCCGGCACAGTTGGCGCTGAAGGGTACTCCTTCATCCACGGTTACGTTCGTCTCATTGTCTTCGTAATAACCTGGTGTGGAGGTTTGAATACAGATCAGGTCAGGATTGCCATACGCATCCAGGTATTCTATTATACCGCCCAGGTCCAAAAAAGTCAACTGGTTGTTTTGACACCCCAGGTAGTCAAGCCCCATAGCGCTTGCATCCAATGAAGTGAGGTTGTTTGAAGCCAGGTTTAACTGTAACAATTCATCGAATGCTTCAACACCAGTAATATCGGAGATGCCTGCCCCCTCTGCATTTATCAATGTAACGCCCGCAGTTTCACTCACCTGGATCTCATCATCACCATTGGTATTAATGCTTGAATCAGCCAACAGCACAGCTTTGAAATTGGCATCCGGAATGGTCACTATTGGCTCACTGTCACCGCAATTGGTGCCGAAGCTAACCCCCGGATCCACAACATCAGTGAAATTGGCTTCTGCATAAACCACATTATCAACTCGGATACAGGTCAGATCATTATCGCGTGCATCAAACAGTTCAAAATTGTGGTTATTCCCATTCTGAATGTTCAGCTCGGTCAGGCTGTTGAGGAACACCCGAAGCTTGTTGATTTTTGTATTGGCGCTGAGATCAAGACTTACCAGGTTGTTTTTCTGACAATGCAACTGAATCAATTCGGTATTAGCTGTCAGATCCATAGCGGTAATGAGGTTATTGTGCACACGCAGGTCAGTCAGTTCGGTAAACGCCCCGATCCCTTCGATGCTCGCGATCGCCTGGGAGTTTACGTTGATCACGCCTGTATAGGCAGATGCCTCGGTGGTTTGAATTTCTAAATCTCCGTTGGTATTGATGGCGGGGATAGCCAGCAAAGCGGCTTTAAAAGCAGCATCCGGGATGTAAACGACCCCTTCGGGTACCGCGCAGTTGGTACTGAAAGTAACTCCTTCGTCGACAGTTACATTCGTATCATTGTCCTCGTAATAATCTGGTGTGCTGGTTTGAATACAGGAAAGGTCAGGATTACCATACGCATCCAGGTATTCTATTATACCACCCAGGTCCAAAAACGTCAACTGGTTATTTTGACACCCCAGGTAGTCAAGTCCCATTGCGCTTGCATCCAATGAAGTGAGATTGTTTGAGTCTAAGTTCAACGTCAACAATTCATCGAATGCTTCAACACCAGTAATATCGGAGATGCCTGCCCCCTTTGCATCTATCAATGTAATGCCCGCAGTCTCACTCACCTGGATCTCATCATCGCCATTGGTATTAATGCTTGAATCAGCCAACAGCACAGCTTTGAAATTGGCATCCGGGATGTAAACAACACCACAGTCGGGGCTAAATGTTACCCCATCGTCCACATTGGCCGTCCAGTTTGTTTCCGCAAAAGCTACATCATCCACCTGAACACATTCCAGATCCGAATTATCCAGGGCAAAAAATTGCTCGATCACCATGCCGTTTTGCAGGTTGAGCAACGTCAGCGCATTGCTGCTCACCAGTATAGTAGTTAGCGATGTGCCGCTAATGTCTAAAGCTGCGAGCAGGTTGAAGGTAACGTCCAAAGTAATCATCCCGGATGGATAAAGTACAGAGGACAGTTGGTTGTTTTGAGCATTCAGCTCCTGCAGGTCTACGTTTTCGGTTACATCCAGCGAAGTAAGCTGATTGCCACTCACATCGAGGTGAGTCAGTGCAGTAAATGCACTGATCCCGGTCAGATCTGCTATGGTCTGTGACGCTACGTTCAGGTTAGTAACCACTTCTGCTTCGATCACCTGGATTTCTGCATCTCCATTGGTATTGACAGTGGTATCGGCCAGCAATGCCGCTTTGAAGTTGGTATCCGGAATAGTCACGATGGGCTCACTACTAAATTCGCTACAATCGGTGCTAAACGCTACACCGGGATCAACATCCGTGAAATTGGCTTCTGCATAAGTCACATTATCTACCTGGATACAGGTCAGGTTGTTTTGATCGGCATGAAATAAGTTAAAATTAGCGTTATTCCCATTTTGCACATTGAACTCGGTGAGGTCATTGTCAAAAACCCGAATATGAGTAAGTTGGGTGTTCGGGCTCAGGTCCAGACTGGTGAGCTGATTTTGCTGAATGTGCAATTGCTTCAAGGCCGTATTGGCGCTCAGATCAACCTCAGTGATCAGGTTATTAAGTAAGCGCAGATCAGTCAATGAAGTGAATGCTTCCAGTCCAACCAGCGAAGCAATTTTTTGGCCATTGGCTTTGATCTGACCGGAGTAGGCAGCCGCTTCAGCGTATTGGATCTCCGTATCCCCATTGGTATTGATGGCTGAATTGGTAATCAGAGCCGACTTCAAATTAAAATCAGGGATGTAGACCAGATCGTCCGGATTGGTCTCACCAGTCAGGTTGACCGGGTAAGACTCAGCCCAGGTACTGTCAAGGGGCTGAAGGAATCTCACGGTATAAATCCCCGCTTCCGTAGCGGTATAGTATCGTCCGTTTGCACCGGCGATGGGGAGTCCATTCCGCCTCCATTCGTAACCATTAAACCCGGCCGAAAACCCCAGTTTCAACGGCTGTTCAATGCTGGCCGTGCTTGCATTCGGATCACCGAAGATGTAAATTTTTCTTTTGCTCTTCACGAGCATCCATGAGAAGAAATCGGGCTCGTTGTAGGCGGAGTTCCAGGTACCATGATCCAGATCGGGATAGACTGTAAGACGGGGTTGGGCGCCTTTTTCCACGAGTTTATTAATCCACTGGTTGGCTGCTCCCGGACTGGGATTGATATCCTGCCCGCCCTGAAAGAGCCAAATTGGCATGGTCACAAGCGTATCGGTCATGGCCGCCAGGTCCGTACCTACACCGGACATGGGCAAGATGGAGGCTATCAGATCTGACCGATCGGTACTAAGCGACCAGGTCCCTTTGGCGCCATTAGACAACCCATGTAAATGGACCCTGAATGGGTCTGCATGGTGGTTTTTGATCATTCGTTCGATAATGAGAATAGCCATGCGCTTGTTTTCAATGTCCCAGGCTCCATTGTAACTCACCTGGGGGAAAATGACTATTCCGGGGAATGCCCGCGCATTTCCCAACGGCCGATTCACTGCATCCCGGTGCTGAATGCCCCCATAATGCAAATGATGTCCGTTGTTATCATACTCCGGATCAGTAGGCAAATACTCAAATTTGTCGGTCCACTTGCGGCCAGACTCGCCGGAACCATGCAGCATCACAATCATTGGATACTTTTTAGTATTATCATCGGGGTTGTATCCGGGAGGAAAGATCACGCGCCAGTTCATAAATTTAGAAACTGACCCTGAGGCGGTGCGTTCCGAATAGGCGTATTCCTGGTATAGGGTGTCATCCCAGGTGACCATTTTGTAAAAGTGGCCCTCGACTCCATTTCTAATAGAAAGGCCACTCTGATAATGAACCGACTGGGCCAACAGCTGAAAAGCGGAAAGCAGAATAAGACTTATGTTGAGAAGTTGTTTCATGGTATTAACTGGTTTGTTTGTTTTGGTATATCGAAAACACAGGTGTTCGGGAAGGAAAATGAATGGTGATAAAGTCAATCTCCCAAAAGAGTCAGGAAGGGGAGTTATGATCCTTGTGGGCCCAAACTCACCAAAAAAACCAGTTGAGGCTCTTTAGCCTTCAGATTCCAGCCGACCGCCAGAAATTTCATTAGCCAAAAGTACCTGATCAAACAGGTAGAAAATGTGATCGGTGCTTACAAAACAGTGACCTCTACGGACTCATTTCATTACAGTTCCCTTACATATGGAACCTGTAGCAAAAAAAGGGCGGCTCCAGGAGCCGCCCATTGCAATAGCCGTAGCTAAAGCTGCCTTAGTTTACCTTTATGATTCGCTTTTTCAGCATCTGTTCTCCATTTTGAATGATAATCAGATACATGCCTTCGGGAAGGGTTGACAGGTTCATTTGGATTTTCCGGCCATTTGACTTTTGCAACTCTCTTCCGTTTAGATCTGCTAACCGAACAATCACAGACTGCTCAGCGTCAATGTGGAGATAATTAGAAACCGGATTGGGATAAACCACCACCTCAATTTCCTGACCCAGACCAAGTGGTGCATCATTAACAGTTACTACAAAGCCATCGGTTACCGAACCACCATTTCCATCATTGGCTGTTACGGTGACGGTTGCGGTTCCTGATCCTGCTTCGGTGAGGGTGAGGGTGGTTCCTGAAACAGACACAGTTGCTACGGCTTCATCACTGCTTGTTGCACTCAGTGTCAATGCATCGCCATCTGCGTCCGTGAAGGCCCTGCTCAGGTCTACAGTGCTGCTGCCAAATCCTTCGTTCAGGGCTTGATCTGAAAGAGCTGTGGCTACAACCGGTGCAGTGTTGATCTCATTTACAGTCACTGTAAAGTCATCGGATACTGTTCCGCCATTTCCATCATTGGCCGTTACGCTGACGGTTGCGGTTCCTGATCCTGCTTCGGTGAGGGTGAGGGTGGTTCCTGAAACAGACACAGTTGCTACGGCTTCATCACTACTTGAGGCTGTCAATGTCAATGCATCGCCATCTGCGTCCGTGAAGGCCCTGCTCAGGTCTACAGGGCTGCTGCCAAATCCTTCGTTCAGGGCTTGATCTGAAAGAGCAACGGCTACAACCGGTGCAGTGTTGATCTCATTTACAGTCACTGTAAAGTCATCGGATACTGTTCCGCCATTTCCATCATTGGCCGTTACGCTGACGGTTGCGGTTCCTGATCCTGCTTCGGTGAGGGTGAGGGTGGTTCCTGAAACAGCTACAGTCACCATGGCTTCATCACTGCTGGAGACAGTCAATGTCAACGCATCGCCATCAGCATCAGTGAAGGTGCCACTAAGGTCTACAGGGCTGCTGCCAAACCCTTCGCTCAGGGCTTGATCTGAAAGAGCAACGGCTACAACCGGTGCAGTGTTGTTGACTTCATTTACAGAGACAGTAAAGTCATCGGATACTGTTCCGCCATTTCCATCATTGGCCGTTACGCTGACGGTTGCGGTTCCTGATCCTGCTTCGGTGAGGGTGAGGGTGGTTCCTGAAACAGACACAGTTGCTACGGCTTCATCACTACTTGAGGCTGTCAATGTCAATGCATCGCCATCTGCGTCCGTGAAGGCCCTGCTCAGGTCTACAGTGCTGCTGCCAAATCCTTCGTTCAGGGCTTGATCTGAAAGAGCAACGGCTACAACCGGTGCAGTGTTGATCTCATTTACAGTCACTGTAAAGTCATCGGATACTGTTCCGCCATTTCCATCATTGGCCGTTACGCTGACGGTTGCGGTTCCTGATCCTGCTTCGGTGAGGGTGAGGGTGGTTCCTGAAACAGTTACAGTCACCACGGCTTCATCACTACTTGAGGCGGACAATGTCAATGCATCGCCATCTGCATCCGTGAAGGCGCTGGTCAGGTCTACAGTGCTGCTGCCAAATCCTTCGTTCAGGGTTTGATCTGAAAGAGCAGTGGCTACAACCGGTGCAGTGTTGTTGACTGCATTGACAGTCACCACAAAGTCATCGGATACGGTTCCCCCGTTTCCATCATTGGCCGTAACCGTAATGGCAGTTGTTCCTGTTCCTGCTTCGGTGATGGTGAGGGTGGTTCCTGAAACAGCCAAAGTTACTACGGCTTCATCACTACTTGAGGCGGACAATGTCAATGCATCGCCATCTGCGTCAGTGAAGGCGCTGCTCAGGTCTACAGTGCTGCTGCCAAATCCTTCGTTAAGCGAGAGGTCCGCTATTGGGCTGTCCACTACGGGTGCGTCATTCACATTATTGACCGTCACCACAAAATCGTCAGGTACGGTTTCCCCATTTCCATCATTGGCCGTAACCGTAAGGGTAGCTGTACCCAGCCCTGCTTCCGTGATAGTGAGGGTGGTTCCGGCAATAGCTACAGTAGCTACGGCTTCATCACTACTTGAGGCAGTCAATGTCAATGCATCGCCATCTGCATCTGAGAAGGCGCTACTAAGATCCACATCACTGCTACCAAATCCTTCGGCAAGCGAGAGGTCTGCTATTGGGCTGGCCACTACAGGTGCATCATTGACACCATTCACGGTTACCACAAAATCGGCTGAAGTGGTAATTCCTGACCCATCGTCAGCAGTTACTGTGATGGTGCATGTCCCAAAGTCAACTTCGGTGACCGAGAGTGCTGTACCCGAATAACTAACCGAAACAACACCTGTATTTGAACTGGAAACCTGGTAGCTAAGCGCATCACCGTCCAGATCTTCAAAAACAGCTGTCAGGTCAATTTCAAGTGTCGCAAATCCTTCATTCAAATCCTGATCCGCAATTGGATTGGCTACTATGATGCTTTCATTCTCATCATTGATGGTAATGGTAAAGGCTTCCTGGTAGCTGCCGCCATTTCCATCATCAACTTGTACCCGGATTGAGTAGGAATTTTGCGTTTCATAATCAAAGACAATACCGGACCGGAGCTTATCATCAGAAATTGTAAAAGAAGCATTACCTGTATCTCCCGTACCACTGACCAGCGAGTAGGTATGGGTTTCCCCTGCATCTTCATCTGTGGATGAAAAAGTACCAACTAATGTTCCCGTAGCTCTGTTCTCATCTATTGAAGCATTGTCAAGTGTTATATCAGTTGGCGCTTCTGCTATATCATTTACCGTGATAGTAAATGACTCTTCATAAGTATTCGCACCTCCATCTTCTACACTCAAACGAATTGAATAACTGTCTTTTGTTTCAAAGTCGAAAGATTCAGCAGTCAACAACTGATCTCCTGAAAGACTGAAGGAAGCATTGTCTGTATCTCCTGTTCCTGCTACCAGTGAATAAGTAAATGTATCGCCACTATCCTCGTCAGTTGTCGAAAATGTACCTACAGTAGTTCCGGTACTTTGATTTTCATCAATATTTGAGGATGAAAGTACTAACCCGGCAGGAGCTTCATTTAAGTCGTTAATGCTTATTGTAAACGATTTTTCATAGGCTCCTCCGGCATTATCATCTGTTTGGATCCTGACAACATATGAATTATCTGACTCATAGTCGAATGCAGCATTAGCAAGAAGTTGATCTCCGGAGATGGTGAAACTCGAATTATCCGTATCCCCCGTACCAGCTACCAAAGTGTAGGTGTAAGATTGTCCCTGGTCTTCATCCGTAGTTGAAAGCGTCCCTACGGGATCTCCTGTATTATTATTTTCATCAATTAAAGATCCTGACAAAGCTATATCAGTTGGTAATTCATTAATATCAATTACCGAAATCACTATTGCTTCTTCAAATGTACTACCTGCTCCATCATTGGTCTCTACACTTATATGGTAGCTGTTTTTTAATTCATAATCAAAAGTAGCTGCGGAATATAGTTTACCTGATGAAATAGTAAAAGACGCATTATCTGTATCGCCAGTTCCTGATATCAATGAATAGGTATAGGTACCGGCAACGTCTTCTCCCAGTGTACTGAAATTCCCTACCAGGGTTCCTGAAGCTTCATTTTCATTTACCTGATCATTATCCAGCGCAATATCCGTTATAGATGGAGGTACATCTGTTATATTGATCGTAAATGCCTCTGAATAGGTATTGGTACCATCGCTTGTTTGTATCCTGATTGTATAGGATGTCTTCGCTTCAAAATCAAACACTTCAGCAGAAACCAGATCGCTACCCGATATATTGAAAGATGCATTATCTGTATCGCCTGTACCTGAAACTAAAGTGTAGGTGTACGTTTCACCATTGTCAGGATCTGTTGTACTTAAAACCCCTACTACAGTCCCAACGGCTACACTTTCACTGATAGTGTTATCGCTTAATGTAATATCAGTTGGAGCTTCTGCCTCATTGGTCACATTAATGGTAAAAGCATTTTCCAGCAACCCTCCGTTTCCATCATCTGTCTGCACCCTGATTTCATAACCTGTCCTGGTTTCATAGTCAAAAGATGAACCAGCCTGAAGATCACTTCCACTTATGGTAAAGGAAGCGTTATCGGTATCTCCCGTACCAGCAACAAAAGTATAGATATGTGAATCAGCTGCATCTTCATCATCCGTGGAAAATGAGCCAATGGTTGCTCCTGCTAAATTATTTTCCTGAATGCTGTCGTTGCTTAGTATCAATGTAACCGGATCATCATTCACATCATTCACATTGATAGTAAATGTCTCGGAATAGGTACCTCCATTTCCATCATCAGTTTGAACAAGAATGGAGTAACTATTCTTAGTCTCAAAATTGAAAGATTCGGAAGCCAGTAGATCCGATCCGCTTATACTAAAGGAAGCACTATCCGTACCTCCCGTGATCAGGCTATAAGTGTAGGTTTCGCCCGCATCTTCATCTGTGGTAGAAAATGATCCGATGACATCATTTACAGCGTTATTTTCATTGATATTGGAAGCGCTTAGGATAACATCCGTTGGAGTTTCAGAAACATCATTGACACTGATCATAAACGCTTCCTCGTAAGTTCCACCGTTTCCATCACTGACCTGGATTCTGATCGAATGGGATGACTGTGTTTCAAAATCAAAGGAGACAGCCGTAAACAATGAATCACTGGAAATACTGAAACCGGCATTACTGGTATCTCCTGTTCCTGAAACCAGGCTGTACGCCGCATCATCATCTGTGCTTGACAATGTGCATACCATAGTTCCTGAAGGTTCATTTTCATTAATACTAGTAGCAGACAATGTAAGATCACCCGGTGCATCATTTACATCGTTGATCGTAATAGTAAATGACTCTTCATAAGTACCTCCCAGTCCATCATCTGTCATCACACGGATGGAGTAACCGGATTTTGTTTCATGGTCAAAAGTCTCGCCTGCCAACAGTTCACTGCCGGAAATAGAAAAGGAAGCATTGTCCGCATCTCCTGTGCCACTTACAAGTGAATAAGTATGCGTATCACCCGTATCTGCATCGGTGGTGGTAAAACTCCCAATGATTGCATCTACAGCGTTATTTTCATCGATGGAAGTGACATCTAATGAAATATCTTCAGGCGCATCATTACAATCTGTACTGAAACTCACCCCTTCGTCCACATTGGCTGACCAGTTTGCTTCTGCAAATGCTACATCATCCACCTGAACACATTCCAGATCCGGATTATCCAGGGCAAAAAATTGCTCGATCACCATGCCATTTTGAAGGTTGAGCAATGTCAGCGCATTGCTGCTCACCAGTATAGTAGTTAGCGATGTGCCGCTAATGTCTAAAGCTGCGAGCAGGTTGAAGGTAACGTCCAGAGTATTCATCCCGGATGGATAAAGTACAGAGGACAGTAGGTTGTTTTGAGCATGCAGCTCCTGCAGGTCTACGTTTTCGGTTACATCCAGCGAAGTAAGCTGATTGCCACTCACATCGAGGTGAGTCAGTGCAGTAAATGCGCTGATCCCAGTCAGATCTGCTATGGTCTGTGACGCTACATTCAGGTTAGTAACCACTTCAGCTTCGATCACCTGGATTTCCCCATCTCCATTGGTATTGACAGTGGTATCGGCCAGCAATGCCGCTTTGAAGTTGGTATCCGGGATGGTCACTCTTGGCTCACTACTAACTTCGCTACAATCGGTGCTAAACGCTACACCGGGATCAACATCCATGAAATTGGCTTCTGCATAAGTCATATCATCTACCTGGATACAGGTCAGGTCGTTTTGATCGGCTTGAAACAAGTTAAAATTGACGTTATTCCCGTTTTGTACGTTAAGCTCGTACAGGTCATTGTCAAAAACCCGAATATGAGTAAGTTGGGTGTTCAGGCTCAGGTCCAGACTGGTGAGCCGATTTTGCTGAATGTGCAACTGCACCAGGGCCGTATTGGCGCTCAGGTCAGCCACAGTGATCAGGTTATTAAGTAAGCGCAGATCAGTCAATGAAGTGAATGCTTCTATGCCAACCAGGGATACAATTTTTTGGCCATTGGCCTTGATCTGACCGGAGTAGGCAGCCGCTTCAGCGTATTGGATCTCCGTATCCCCATTGGTATTGATGGCTGAATTGGTAATCAGCGCCGACTTCAAATTAAAATCAGGGATGTAGACCAGATCGTCCGGATTGGTCTCACCAGTCAGGTTTACCGGGTAAGACTCAGCCCAGGTACTGTCAAGGGGCTGAAGGAATCTCACGGTATAAATCCCCGCTTCCGTAGCGGTATAGTACCGCCCGTTTGCCCCGGCGATAGGCAGCCCATTCCGCCTCCATTCGTAACCTTTAAACCCGGCCGAAAACCCCAGTTTCAACGGCTGTTCAATACTGGCCGTACTTGCATTCGGATCACCGAAGATGTAAATTTTTCTTTTGCTCTTCACGAGCATCCATGAGAAGAAATCGGGTTCGTTGTAGGCGGAGTTCCAGGTGCCATGACCCAGATCGGGATAGACTGTAAGACGGGGTTGGCCGCCTTTTTCCACGAGTTTATTGATCCACTGATTGGCTGCCCCAGGGCTGGGATTGATATCCTGCCCGCCCTGAAAGAGCCAAATTGGCATGGTCACAAGCGTATCGGTCATGGCCGCCAATTGCGTACCTACACCAGACATGGGCAAAATGGACGAAATCAGGTCCGGCCGATCGGTACTAAGCGACCAGGTCCCTTTGGCGCCATTAGACAACCCATGTAAATGGATCCTGAATGGGTCTGCATGGTGATTTTTGATCATTCGTTCGATAATGAGAATGGCCATGCGCTTGTTTTCAGTGTCCCAGGCTCCATTGTAACTCACCTGGGGGAAAATAACTATTCCGGGGAATGCCCGCGCATTTCCCAACGGCCGGTTCACTGCATCCCGGTGCTGAATACCTCCATGAAGCAAATGATGTCCGTTGTTATCATACTCCGGATCAGTAGGCAAATACTCAAATTCGTCGGTCCACTTACGACCAGACTCTCCGGCACCATGCAGCATCACAATCATTGGATACTTTTTAGTATTATCGTCGGGATTGTATCCGGGAGGGAAGATCACGCGCCAGTTCATAAATTTAGAAACTGACCCTGAGATGGTGCGTTCCGAATAGGCATATTCCTGGTATAGGGTGTCATCCCAGGTGACCATTTTGTAAAAGTGACCCTCGGCTCCATTTCTAATGGAAAGGCCACTCTGATAATGAACCGACTGGGCCATCAGCTGAAAAGCAGAAAGCAGAATAAGACTTATGTTGAGAAGTTGTTTGATAGTGTTCACTGGTTTATTTGTTCGGTATATCGAAAAAACCAGCTACGCGGGAAGGAAAATGAATAGCAATAAAGTCAAGGAGGGCCACAACCCAGTGGGCCAAACTCACATGAATATACCACTTGAGGCTTTTTTAGCCTTCAGATTCCAGCCGACCGCCGGGAATTCCATTAGTCAAAAGTACCTGATCAAACAGGTAGAAAATGTGATCGACGCTTACAAAGTAGTGACCTCCACGGATTCACATCATTACAATTTCCTTACCTTAATCAGGTTCTCATCGGGAAACTTCACGTTTTGGTCAGGGCTTTGGAGAAACTTAATGACCCTGGCCGGTACGCCCCCCACCATAGAATAAGGGGGCACATCTTTGGTGACCACCGACCCGGCTGAGACTATAGCTCCCTGACCAATATGAACACCTTTCAGGATGGTAGCTTTGGAAGCAATCCACACATCATCCTCAATGATCACTTCTCCGTTTTTTCCTAACCTGTACCGGTCGTGCACATCGTGAAAGTCACTATCCATAATGAGCGTGTAAGGCCCAATACGGACATTTTTCCCAATTGAAATAGATTTTTTGACGGAGATATGCGCCCCGTTAATACGCGAATAATCACCGACCGTGAGTTGCGCACCTTCATGCACCAGCAGCTTGGTACGTTCAAATACTGACCAGATGGCTGTGTTATTACCGAGTGTTATAGTGCCTGAAACGATAATTAATGGTTTACCATTAACAGAGACAAACCGGCCTTTCCGGCAATTGCGCAAGTAATATTTAGCCAGGAGTATCCGACCAAGTGAAGAGAGGGTTTTCATCAGGAGCAGAAAGTACAGGTTGATTGCTCCGCTAGTGGGATGACTTTGGCGGATTTCGCGAAATTTTGCATGGAGCAGGTTTTTGTATTCAGCGATCATTTTATGAGATATTGGTGAGATGAATCGGGTGTCCGGAGTCTGCTATACTTTCCTTACCCGGTTGCCCTGACCGGTGCTGAAAGTGCCATCTTACACCCCGAATAAACGCGCGGTAGTTGGCCCGGTCTCCACTCAAGATGAACTGTGCGATCTTTTTTGGAATGGTAAATAGCACAAAGAATAACAATGAACTCAACAGGGCCGGATGATGTACATTCCTGCGCAGAAACATGATCCGGTTTCGGGTCATGTGATAGGTCTGAAACGGTGACCCCTTTACGGTAGTTGAGGAAGCTTTATGATAGATCTTGGAGGCGCCCACATAGTAAAGCACATAGCCTCTTCGTCTGGCTTGTATGGCCCAATCATGCTCCTCGTAGTAGACGAAGTAAACCTCGGGAATGTACCCGATCTCGTCTATGAGGCTCCTGCGAAAAATCATGCAAGCGCCATGCACCAGGGCAGTTTCACGGGTGTAGTCGTACTGTCCGTCATCTGGCTGGAGATGGGCCACTTTCTTGCCGCGGCCCGTCCAGTTGTTGATGCCCGTTGAGCCTGCATATTGGATCTTTTTATTGTCATGATAGACAATCTTCGGGGAGGCCATGCCGGCATTGGGATGGTCGCGAAAAACCTCCACCAGCGGCTCCAGAAAGCCGGGTGTCACCTCCACGTCGTTGTTGGTCACCAGGATGAGCGAGCCTTTTGATTCGCGTATGCCCAGGTTGTTCCCTCCGGCGTAGCCCAGATTCTTTTTTGACAAAATGAGGTGAACTTCCGGATAATCAAGGGGAATATTTACTACACTTCGGTCGGTGGACGCATTGTCCACCACGATGATTTCTGTGCGCGGATAAGTGATTTTGCGCAATGAATTGAGCAGATCGATGGTAACCTGGAGATTATTGTAGTTAACAACAATGATCGATACCAGGGGGTACTGATTGGAATTCACTTGGTTCTCGTTTAAGTGCATAATGCTCTGGGTCAATCCGGAAAGTACGAAAGTAGTAACCTGCTGATTTCAGCGATTACACATTAAAGCTAGCGGAAGATATAGCCCGCCGGAAGCAAATCAGTTTACATTAGCATTACAGCTATCGAAATACATCGCATATTACCGTAATGGTCACTTCTGAAGGAAAGTCGCAACGAGCTGATTTATCTTATCAGGTCGTTCGTACTGTGGCATGTGCCCGGATTGATCTATTTGCACGATGTTAATTCCTGCCAGCTTCGTTCGATATAGCTCGAGTTGACTTTGCCTGAAAAAAGGATCTTCTGCTCCCGCAATAATCAGTAAACTAGCAGGTGTCATGCTGGCTACGAGCTCCATTTTGTTTTGATTAAGCATATGCATCCATGTGGAGTGGTTGGTGTGTTTATATCCCTCAAACGCCATGAAATGCCTCAACCTCCCGGCATATACTTCAAACTGCTCCTGATCCACAAATTCCTTTCGCTGCTTCTCCACTGCTCTTGGGTACCAGTAGACCGTCATGATAAAATCGGACAGGACCGGAACCCGAAGAAGTGGGCTTGCCTGATAGGTTCCCGAAGCAGCCGGATCAATCAGCACCATTTTTTGGACCAGCCGGGTATGGCTCTTTTGAAAGTCCAACGCCACCATTGCCCCCATGGATAACGCAACCAGATGGAAGGGCTCGGTGATTTTCAGTTTACCCAATAATTCTGCCAACTGATCATGAAACATGCAGGGAGTATGCGCCAAATAAGGCCGGGAAGAATAGCCCCTTCCGTAAAGATCGAAAGCCAGCACCCGGTACCCCAGGCTGAGGAAGTAATCTACATTTTTTTGCCATACTTCCATTCCGGTGATCCCTCCTCCGTGTATCAGCACGATGAGTGTAGCTGAGTCAGGGCCCCGAAGCTGGTAATGAACCCACCCGTGCTCCAGTTCTGCAAACTGTCCCGGGGCAGTCTGGCGGATCTCATCCGTCAGCTGGATAGCTTCCTGCTGCCGATCAAGTAGGAAATACCAGGCAGTCGCCAGCACCAGTACGGCAATTATCAGTTTCAGCAAGATTTTCATCATGTGTTTAAAAATTAGCTTTTAGCTCTTAGTTGACCTTTGATTGTTAGCTATTGACCATTTGACTTTCATTATGATAAATCCTTAACCTTTTGTCTATGGTTTAGCTCTTAGGCTTTCACAATTCACCATTTCAATTTTCCTACCGCCCACTGCTTACTGCCACTGCCTATTGACTATGGCTTTTGGCTCGGAATTTTAATCGTGGCCTGGCCAACCAGGCAGGTCGGACTACGCGTCTCGGACTACGCGTCCCGGACTACGCGTCTCGGTATGCCTCCGGTTTATGCTCATTTCATGTGGCTACCAGCCTTCCGGCATATTTTCATGTACTTCCACCTGGCTAAATTCCTGACTTTTTCGTGAACCTACCTTTTTGGCCCAATCCGACATTTTGTGAATGCCCTCGTCCATAGAGATCGTTCCATTTTGCCCCAGTATCTCGTGTGCTTTGCTATGATCTGAGTAGGCATGGAGTACTTCTTTTCGGGCCTTCAGATAGTTGATCTCAGGAGTCACATCAAAGTGCTTTCCCACTACCTGGGCGAGCTCCTTTACCGTATAGGGCTTGTCTGCCCCTATGTTGAATACCTGATTATAAGCCTGTGGGATCGACACACTCCTGGCGATCGGAATAGCCACTTCATCGATATAGCTGAACGCCCTCGTCTGGCTTCCATCACCAAAGATGGTCAACGGTTTTTTTTCCATGATCTGATTCATGAAAATACCGATTACATTTCGGTACTTGTCACCGATGTTCTGGTTTTCACCATACACATTGTGGGGACGAAAGATCACATAGTTCAGACCAAACATCTCATGCGCTGAACGCAAGTCCAGCTCCACGGCATACTTGGCAATGCCATAAGGATCTTCCGGTACGGGTATCATGTCTTCCTGCATAGGCACCTGTCCGGGCCCGTATACGGCAATGGAGGAAGTGAAAACAAAACACTTGCACTTATGCTTTATGGCCTCATTGATCAGGTTAATGCTGCCAATCAGATTGTTGGTGTAGTTGAACCTCCGGATGAAATGTGAGAGTCCTTCTGCTGCATAAGCTGCCAAATGATAAATGTATTCAAACTTGTATTTGGTAAATAGTACTCCCATCAGGGCATGATCCGCCACTGATCCTTTTACAAACTCCGCCCCTTCGGGCACCTGGTCTTCAAAGCCTCCGCTCAGATCGTCCAGCACGATGACGTGGTGTCCGGCCTGCAGGCAATGTCTGGCTACATGCGATCCAATGAATCCTGCGCCTCCTGTTACTAATGAATTGATTTGTGTCATATTTTTATTATTGAGCTATATTTTGGATTGGATAGGTTCCACTTCAGCGCTTTGAAAAAATTCTGAAGGTGGACAAACTGTCCCTTGGTGGCATATTCGAAGGTTTTTTTTGGAATGACGATGAACAATAGGAAAATGAAGAAATATAGAAACTGGACCCTCGTGGTATTTCTTCGCATAAAAAGAATGCGGTTGCGGTTATGGTAGTAGGCTTTGAACGGGCTGTCCTTTCCGGTGGTCATCGACTCTTTGTGATAAAGCAGAGCGGTAGGCTGATAGTAGATCTGATAACCTGCACGGCGTATATGCGCGGACCAGTCCAGCTCTTCGTAATAGATGAAAAATATGTCAGGCAAAGGCCCTACTTTTTCCACCACTTCCCGCTTCACCATCATCCCCGCCCCGTGTGCGTAGGAGGTGTATCGGCCCTCGTTATATTGGCCCGTATCTACCTCATTGTTCCCTATGGTACTGTTTCGTCCGGTAAAGAAATTCATCTCTTCAAAACCGGCATACTGAATGACATCCTGATTGGTGAAATACCTGATCTTAGGACTTACTACCCCTATTGAGGCATCCAAACTGAAAGGCTCCAGCAGGCGTTCAAGCAAATCAGGTGTCACTTCAGTATCATTATTTACAATAAAGTAAAACTCACCTCTGGCAGCTCGGATACCCACGTTATTCCCCCCGGTAAATCCCAGATTCTGAGTGTTAAGGATCAACCGCACCTTTGGATACCGCGAGGTGATGGCTACACAGGGATTTGGCAGGGAGTGGTTGTCTACCAGGATGATCTCATAGTTTGGATAGGTCAGTGATTTGGTTGATTCCAAAAACTCACAGGTCACCTTCAACTGGTTATAGTTGATGATGATGATAGAAACTAAGGGAAATTGAGGATCTGTTTTAAACTCCATGGGGTGTATGAATAAATTTTTTATTGGCGCCTCTCATCCTGAAAAGGATAGAAAACATCCTGAAAAACAGAGCTGGCAGACTCAAAATAGCCTTAACCAGTCTCATGGAGTAATACGCTTTAGGGATAGCTGTAAAAATGGCCAGTGCATTAACCAGAAAGAGTGCGGGCCACCAGTAGTAGCTAAAATACAGCGCATCGCGAAGGAAAAACAGCCCGATGGTCAGGGCAGTGAGCAGCCCGATATTCAGCAACCGGGGCAATTGAATATTTCTCAGTATCGCGCTGTTAAAATAGGTCAGGTTTCCACTCAAAAGGGAAGTCATTCCTGTGAAAAAGTATTTTCTTAAGTAAAAATACTGGCTGGATATCCACCTGATCCTTTGGTTTTGAAAAGCTCCGGAGTTAGAAACCTTTTCGTCATATACTATTGCTTCTTTTACGTATTGGACTTTGATGCCTTCCCGGAGCAGCAGAAGTTCCAGTTCCCGGTCAAACCCGCCTACAGAATCCATATTCATCATAATAGACTTTAGGATTGGGAAATCCACCACAACTCCCGAACCAGTGATAGAGGCTGAGAGGCCTGCGGCGGAGGTTCCCTGACGGTAGATCCGGTTGTTTACTGCCTCGCTTATACCGTCCAGATAGGCTAGTGTGGTTTGTGTATTTTTAGCCTTCCGTTGACCTTGCACAGCTTGAAATTTCTCTATAAACAAGAGCTCTGACAGGCCATTTAAAAAGCCCTGTTCCATTAAATTGTCCGCATCCAGGATCACCGCATAATCATAGGATTTCGATAACTGCTGAAAAGCATAACGGATGGCTTTTACTTTGGTACTATGCTCAAATGACACTTCAATTACCCGGATACTAAGCTTATTCAAGAGAGCGATGGTTTCAGGCTTGAGCTTATCCGCAATGACTACTACATCATAGCACGTGGATGGGTACGATTGCCTCAAAGCATTCGCGGCTGTCTCTACAATTACCGCATCTTCTTTGTAGGCAGGAATAAGAATGCAAAACTCATGAAACTCGTTTCGATTATGGAGTATACGTGTACCAGGACTCCTGTAAAACCAGGCAGCCAGAGAAAAAAACGCCGTGTAGGACACCACGTAAATGAAATAAGAGAGAATGAGGATTTCGATAAGTACCAGCATGATTTCAAATAGCTTTATTTTGCAGATAAGAAAACGTCCGAAAACCACCTTAACTAATATAAATTGTCAAGAGCTTATGTGAAGCTAGTACTACTTTTCGGGTAATCAACTACCTGTAGGTGAGATGTAATTGGAAAGTAACAGATTCCTTACGCAACCGAAAAAAAACAAGCGCTTTTCCGGCCTCCATCTGGATACCTCCCCCGGTGACCTTCCCCCGGCCCGTGAGTCACAGGCCGGAATCACTATCATAAGGTCTGTGGGTCACAGACCTTGGAGGGATATTTATTTGATTGGATCGAATGAGGAAACCTAAGACCGCTCCTACGGAGCTCAATCTTGTTAGCGCTTTTGGCGCTACAAGCAGGCCGTCCCTAGTGGGACTTTAGCTCCGTTCCAAGATGATTTAACCTTCGTTGAGCGCTTCAGTGAAATCGTGTGGAAAAGAACATAATAGTCCTGAATAATCGTTACATTACTGGTACGACATTATTGTATTATGAGGAAAGTAACCAGCACTTTTTCCAATACACATAAGGCTTCATATTCTGATGATTTTCTTAGTCATTTAGCTTTTGATCATTCTGGTATGGCTAGTATTGTTTCCGTTACAAAGGATGGAACAATACTAATGGTCAATGATGCAGTTTGTGAGCTTCTTGATTGTTCAAGGGAGGAATTAATCTCCAAAAAAACATCCGATATTTTTCTTACCGGAGAAAAGAGATATCAAAAGATGTTGAACCAACGAAATGATAGGGGAAATGCCCGGGCACTGATAACAGTAATAAGAAATAATGATGAAAGGATCACCTGTGAAATCAATTCCTCCATTTTCACAGGACCTAATGGAGTCAAAAAGGCCACTACGACCCTGATTGACAGGAGTCAAAGTATCCGTAGAAGGAAACAAAATGCAACTAAAAGAAGGCAGGTTGTTGATGGAAACATTGATATTGCCGTGAAAAAATCAAATTTAAGGTTTGTTGAAAATAATGAGTGGATAAAATATGTAGCTAAAACCGGTTACGACGTGATATGGTACTGGGATTTGGCATCCGGCCAGATCTATGTAGGAGATACCTTTGAAGAAACATTTGGGTATAAGGTCCAAAACAATATCATAGACCTTGAAACCTTTTTTGATCGTATTTTACCGACGGATGAGGGGGTCACTGAGGGTAAACTGCTGCAAATGATTGCTTCAACCAAAACCAACTGGGATGATCAATATACAGTGCAGTACGCTGACGGTTCATTACGCCAGGTAATAAGCCAGGCATTTATCATCAGGGACAGCAGTGGAAAAGCCCTGCATGTGATCGGATCTACTCAGGATATCACAAGGTTAGTCAGGCTACAGCAGATACTGGAAAACAGGAACCCAACCCAGAAAGAAGGCAAGAAAATGATCAGCAATGCCAGGCTATACCGGGATATCATCCTGGATTGGGATCTATCAGGAGATCAGATCTTTATCGCACAAGGCTTTAAAGGATCCGATACCAAGACAAAAATCAATCAGGGCAACAAAGAAGACTGGTTTGGGCGAATACACCCTGATGACAGGAAAGAGGTAGAATCAAGCTTAAATAAAGCCTTAAGTTCTACCCATAATAGCTGGGAAGATGCCTTTAGGTTTATGGTCCCCGGCGGAACTGTTACAAATGTAGCCGTGAAAATTAACATATTCAGGCAGACTAATGGTGAAGCCTTTAGAATGATTGGGGTATTACATGAGCTGGGGCGACAAATTGAACTGGAAAAACAATTAGAACGCAGGATCGCATCAGTTGAGAGAACGATCATTGCATATGAAGATGGCTTTAATCTCATATTTGATTCCTCTTCTGATGTTTTGTTTGACCTGGATTTAGCCACCAATAAGGTATTGCTTAATGCGACATTTGAGAAGGAATTTGGCTATAAATTATCCGGAAACACGATTACATTTCAGGATTTTACCAGCCATATACACGAGGATGATATAGCTTCCTTCCTGCATGGATTCAATGTCAAATTAGCATCAACAGATATTGAATGGGCACATGATTTTCGGTTTTTAAAAGTGGATGATTCCATTGTACATGTTTCAATTAAAGGCCTTTTCTTAAGAAATTTCAGGGGAAAAGCATACCGAGGTATAGGATTTATACAAGAGATGGGTAGGGAAGTCATTTTGGAAGAAATCCTGAAGAAGGATATTAAGCAAAGGGAAATACTGCTTGAAGAAGCAAAGCAGGAAGCAAAAAATTCAGAGAGGTCAAATATTGGCAAAGAGCTGCATGACAACATCAATCAATTGCTTTGTGCCTCCGTGATGTATCTTAATTTAGCTAAGAGTGGTGGGGAAAACAGTGAAAGGTATCTGGTAAGGTGTTCTGAATATACACATGCCGCCATTGAAGAGATCAGACAATTGAGCAAAAAGCTTACAACAGAGCATGTCAATCATATTGGTTTATGTACGGCCATCGAAAGTCTTATTCAGGACACTTCAGAAACAACGAACCTGGAAATCACAAATAAGTCAGACAGCTTTGAAGAGCAAAGTGTGAATGAAAATTTCAAAATAAATGTTTTCAGAATATTCCAGGAACATCTGAGTAATATTGTCAAGCATGCCAAAGCAAATCAGGTAAGTTTTTCCATTCTGCAGGATGATGGTAACATAGAGGTGGTCATCAAAGATGACGGTGTAGGGTTTGATCCCCGGATTAAAAGTAAAGGCATTGGATTAGCTAATATCAGAAGCAGAGTGACTTCCTATAAAGGAATCATGAGAATCCGCTCCTCACCCGGTAAAGGTTGTATCCTGGACATTAAGTTTCCTCAATCGATGCTTATTGCAGTTTAAAATGAGTACGGTAAGTGTTTCACTTTTTGTGCGGTAAATTTCAGAAAATCCCTTTGAACATCTTGTATAACCTTGTATCCCTTAAGAAATTCAATCTCTGAAATCAGTACTCATGCAGAGTAACTCCGTATAAAGTAAGGTCGACTGAAGATCAGTTTGTGAGATGGACAACCGGTACAACTTCAGGTATTTTCCCAGGCTGTGGCTCACGATTTGCAGGTGCCTCTGCGGGCTGTTTTAGACAAGAATAGCATGTGTAACATATATAAAAAGCCTTAGACAAAGTATAACAGATTTAATCTTTCAACCTGGACATTTGCATAAGTACTAATTCTTTCAGTCACAATCGAGTGAAATTTCAATTACAGACTTATGACAACTTCCTTACAATTAACAACCAGACCGGGAGATACAGCCAATGCAGTTGAGCAACTCTTTCCTAAGCTTAAACCTCCCAGGGTACAGCCAAATACCCAGCCATCTTTCTCAAGACCCAATCCAAAACTAAAAAAAGAGAAAAGGACGATCCTGATTATGGATAACGAACACCTCACAGACCAGATTAATGGCTATCTCGCCACCATCGAAAACTGTGAAGTGATGAATGTGCAACAGGCCGATATCGCCTGCCACATGATCACCGAACTCAGGCCCGATCTGATCATCATGAACATGGGCTCAGATCTGGCAAGTGGCATGGCCCTGGTTGAGGAAATGAGAAGAAAAACGTACAGCTACTTCATTCCGGTAATTGTTTTTACCCCACAGAAACCCTCTCCCGATCAGGAGGAATTTATCCTTTCCATTGGGGCGGTCGACTGCCTGAACAGGCTGATAGATCCCTCTGAGATCCGTTTTAGAATTCGGGCCGCTTTTGCGCTCTCTTCCGTGCTCAATGACTTCATCGTACGGGAGAAAAAAATCCTGGATGAGAAGGAACACATGACGAGGACCTATGAGCAGTTCAGGGATGAATTGGACAATAAGCAAAGAGAAGCGCAGACCAATCTGAAGTTGCTCGTTTATTCAAAGCAATTGAACGAATCCCTGATACAAAAAATACAGGATCTTAAGCCTTACTTAAATCCGGAAGGAAAATCCAGGCTCAGCTTGATGAAGAAGCAAATGAAGTGGGAAATCCAGGACGAAAACCAGCTAAACCTGGAGCAGCAAATGGACCAATCCAATTATTCCTTTTATCAGCTCCTGGAAGAAAAATCTCCTGATCTGACTAAATATGAGAAGCGGTTGTGTACCCATTTTCAAACCAACCACTCTTCTGCAGACACTGCCCGGATCATGAGAAGGACATCAAACTGCATGAATGTGGCCTTTTTAAGAATCAGGACTAAACTGGGTGTGAAAAACAACCAGGAACTTCAGACTTTTCTTACCGATCTGTACACCTCATCAAAAGGGATTCGGCCTGTCTCCTGAATTACCTTTTCAGGATTCCGACCCTGAGCAAATATGTAGCGGAGGTATGACTTGAAAAGGTCATGCCTTTTTTGCATTTGAAGTAAACTAACAGCATAAGTGATTTACATAAAATACAGCTGATAAAGTATAACAGATTCTGATCTTTTTGCCCGGAGCTTTGACTATAATTTTTACCTCTAAAAATGTTAAGCATGAAAGCTCTTTACGTTCTTTGCATTATTTCCTTCTCACTGCTAATAGGATGTAATCAAGATAAAGAAACCCATGATCAGATCATCAAAGGAACCATTGCATTTCCTTTGTCATTGACCGATGATCCGGATGCCCGCACCACACAGAGTCTCCCTCCGGGAGCTTATTTGCAGATAAGTATTGAAACCTCCGACGGAACGGAGGTGCTCACTCAGCACCAAATGGAAATCCTGGTCTTCAACGATGCGCTGGTTAGTGCAGCGCTGGAGCTGGATGCAGGTGACTACCTGCTCACTGAGTTTCTGGTGCTGAGCCAGGAAAATGAAATACTCTACGCCACTCCCCTGGGGAGTTCTCCGCTGGCAGACCTGGTAAATGAGCCTGTCCCTATTCCGTTTACAGTCGTTGGAAATGAAGCCGTGCAGGTAGCAGTGCAGGTGTTGGACATCCGGATGCTCACTCCTGCGGATATCGGCTATGCTTCCTTTCCGTTTACCATCGTCAACCACTTCTTTCTTTCGGTTTTTAAACCAACCGAAAGTGGCCTGAGTCTCACGGATGCTACCGGCCATATCCTTCAAAACGGAGACACGCTCAACACCATTGAAATTGATGCAAAGATTAACACGATTACCTTCTCAGGGGATCCGGATGGCATATTCACCCTGATCGTGATCAAAGGCGGATTTGGAAAACACGCCGAAGATCTCACCATCGATGGGATCATTTCCGGCAATGAAGGAGGAATCGTGCCGGTCACCCTCCATCCCGCGCTTACGTTTGTGGCCGTACCTTACTATGACGAAGGGACACCTCCTACATTTCAATTCAGTGTGTCTTTCACCGGAAGTCTCACCATCGATTGGGGCGATGGGTCTATAGAAGATGTTGTTCCGTATGATGGCGGTATGCATGAATACAGTCATCCTGGTTCTTACTTTGTAAGTGTGACTGGAAACATTCAAAACATCACCGAGTTCTATTCTTATTATGGTCAGGGCCCCATGTCTGAAATTGACGTGAGCCATCTGCCAGCGCTCAATGACTTCAGAAGTGGTTGGAATGGCACTGGTGTTAGCCCCAAGGTCATTGACCTGTCAAACAATCCACTACTCACCCATGTAGATGTGAGCCACTCCATGGATTTGGAGGAATTGATTCTGCCGGAGACGAATGAGATCATGTCCCTGAGCATACAGGCTCCCAACAACCTGACAACCGAAGACGTAGCGTTGATCATTGATACAATGTACAACTCAGTTGTTGCTACTGGCCGTGAATCTGGGTTTATCGAACTGGTATCTATTTTTGACAGCTCCCTCCAATCAGGTCCTCCCTCTGCTGAAACCACCCTTAAGCTCAATGCTCTTGAGCATGATTATCACTGGAGTATTAATCCTGATATCTATTAATAACCATCAGCCCTGTACTAAGCCCAAAAATCATCGATCTATCAAACAATCTGCTGGTTGAATACGTGGACGTGAGCGTCTCATCAAGTCCGGAGGAATTGATTCTGCCGGAGACCAACGTCATTCCCCGCCGCTGTTGGTGCCTGCCTGTCCGGCGAGGCAGGTTGTCACCAACACCCTTCAAATGCGACCTTCTCAGGGTCGTATGTTTATGGAATTATAATGTTCTATAGTCTTTCGACCCCAAGGGTCGTACGAATGAACTTATCCAAACGACAATGGACTGTGATATATATAAAGCTTATACCGACGAGTATAACAGGGCTCACCTTTATCTTCTCACCTTTGTATTCACATTAATCCCAGGTTGGGCTTAAAACATTTAAATGAATCAAACATGAAAAATCAAATAATTAAATTCACCATACCCGGTACACTGCTATTGTTTTTTACCCTGACTGTATTCAGTCAGCCAGTGGCACTAAACACCCAGAGCACCTATTCAGACAGTGTAAGCAGCTCCAGCATCGATAGTACAAAGGTTCCCAAGGTGGTGACGGATGCGTTTGCCAAGCAATACCCGGTCACATCGAATGAGACCTGGTCCGCATTTCGGGTCGATGGAGATACCAATGTATGGTACGATGACTCCTACTTAGCTGTTGCTCCCGCAGACACCAATACCCAGAAGTACTATGTGGTCGAATACACCAATAATAAAGCGGACCACAAGTCGATTTACTCAACGGACGGAGCTAAGATAGCCACGCATTGTACGCTGACTCAGGATGTACCAAAACCTGTTTCTGAAGCCCTCTCAAGAGGTCTCTACAAGTACTGGGACATGACTGCTGAGAAGAAAGAGATCTTCAAAGACAAGCAGACCGACACTATGAAGGTATATAAAATAGAAGTTTCAAAGAAAAATGAAAAACGCGTACTCTATTACCAGGCTGATGGTAAGCTATTGAAAGATAAAAAAGTGTAGTAAGCGACACACAAGAAGCTTGACGTAGATAGAGCAAAGTAGAAGCTCAGGGGTCCCCGGATCCCCGGGCTTTTCTTTTTTACACCCCTTGATGAAACGGACGTGATTTATATAAGAATTAGCCCCTTTTTCATAACAACTCCCAGTACAAATTTGCTCAGCTTTATACTTGATTCAAACACTCATTTCACTATGAAAAATCATACACTACAATCAAATGATTATATCATTTTTAATTCAGAACCACTATGAACCATTCAGAGACAGAACCCACAAAGCGCAACCTGATAACTACCGAAAGAATCCTGGCCCTGTTCCAAAATCAGCTATCTTTTGATAAGGCCCTCTCAGAGCTGTTAATTCACGGATATTCAAAAGATGACCTTGTAGTGAAAACACAAGAAGAAATAGCTGAAACACGCTACTTCATGTCCAACAGTGTGGAAGACTCAGATAAAGTCATTTTGCAAAAAGCCATACGGGGTATAAAAGTCGGAATCATTCTGGGCTGCCTGACGCTCGGGCTGGTTGTCTTATATTTGATCTGGTTCAACCCCCATATGCTTCAGGCCGGACCTCTGTCATCAATGTTATTCGGGTTGGTAGTGGGGGCAGTCTGGGGTGGAGTCATGGGATTCATAATCGGGCCACAATTACCATTCAGTCCACTGGAAAAATACGAACTGACACTTTCTAAAGGGCAGATCTTCCTGAGTTTTCGGCCTAAGAGCCTGATGGATGATCGCTTTTTCAAAAGCCTGAATTGGCCCATATATACGCTTACCCATTAATCCCGGACCTACCGTGTCAAAAAACGCTCAGCCAGCCAATACTGATTTACGGAAGATATAGACAGAAGGCATTTGTAAAAGACAGACCCACAAATACGGAAGGCATAAAAATAGAGAGAAGACAGGGGGATCTGCCTTCTCTCATCACCAACCTAACTATCTTGAATTGATGTGTATTATATTCCTCTATTTGACGTTACCTCGCAAGTCCCTGGCGAGAAAAACAAGGGGTTTTCGTTTCCTGTTTTCTTGTGGAACACAGTGATAAATTTTCCCATTTTGCCGGATGATGATCAGTTTCTGATTCGGCCGTACTCGTTCACAAACAACTTCTCCTAACTTGTATATATTCTCCATGATTAATACTGTTTAGGTGTAACTTCTTAGGTGTAACCTCCCGGCTTCATTTGAAATTATAAAGTCAGCAAACGCTTCCGGGGTATTCTACTACTTGATGCACTTTGGTTCTTTTTAGTTAATTTTAATAAGATGTAAAAGTTGATAAAATTCAGCACCTAACCCTTATACAATCCCTGTGGTTTTTTACATATTTTACTGTTTTCGCTCCGCTGTTATCCTCAATATGCAATAGGCAACCAAAATCCCCTATAGCCCACCACCCAATGCTTATTGAGCCAAGCTCATCAGCCTGTTGGAGACAACTCCAACAGGGGCATCGGAGCTCCCCTTCTAGATCTTCAATTTGCAAGCTAAAATCCCCCCTATAGTCCCCCCAGGGGGACACAATCCGAAATCTCAAATACAATCTAAAAAACCTCCGAAACATCGCTCCGGAGGTTTTCAAAATATGGAAAATCGAATTTCTTAGGCTCCTGCGGACCTGTAGCCGCTCCTGCGGGACTTTCCACCTTCCCTGCGGGACCTTTTCTTAGTCCTGCGAGCGCTTTACATCGTCCTGCGGGTATGGGGACCCTTCCTGCGCCACTCATGAGGCTTCCTGCAAGACTTTTTACCCTTCCTGCGAGGTATTTGGGGTCTCCTGTGGAATTTTATTCTGTCCTGCGGGAATACACACCCTTCCTGCAAAATTTTATTTTGTTATACTGGATATTTGTGACCTGTAACTTAGCGGTTCCTGAAATAGGCGCTTTTATATCCCTGTAGCCGCTTCTCATCCTTCCAGAAGACAAACTTACCGGCCTCCCGGATCTCATCTACAGCCTCTTTCAGCAGGGTATAGGCTTTGTCGCGGATGATCTTCGCATTGTTATTGTCTGCCCGTTCGCCGTTCATGGTGGCCAGCAGTACGCTCATCTCCGTAGCCTTTTCCGCGGCAGTATCCAGCTTGCTCAGATCAAAGCTGCTGATGGATTCCAGCAGGGGCTGGTTGGCTTTGCCCAGCACCGAGAGGTCACTCAGGTCCTGCACCAGGTCGGCATTGCCGGTGCCATCTTCTATGGCCTGCACTTTACTCAGCAGGTCCGGACGCTTACGGAAGGCAAAGCGGTAGGTATGCTCCAGCTCATCCTTCAGCGCCTCAGCTTCCGGGCTTTTCTGCTCCCACTCCTGCCGGGCCTCGTCCTGGCTGTAGCGGTCTTTCATCCACAGGCTCTGTGCATAGCGCAGGGCTCCGGTACGCTGTGGCAGCGCATCAAAGGTGGCTTGTGGTACTCCTGCGGCCTGGAGTTTGGGTTGGTCACCCTCACACCATACTTCCAGGTTGGCCGCTTCCTGGGTAAAAACATCAATGGGCATGTTGGGGGTTTTTGTGGATGCATCGTCGATAGCTTCTATCTCGGGTAGCGTGGCGTCATAATTTTCTTTAGCCATAAATTATATGTAATGTTTAGTTAGAAAAAATCCAAAATTATACACCTGACGCTTTTATGTCAATACCCTAAAGTGGGTATTTTTTGGTTGCGAGTTGTGAAGTTGCGGGGTGATCCGTCAGGGAAATTTGGAGAAAATCCGTAAGTCGGTTCCGTTAGTGTCTCTGCGTGAAACACAGTGATCGGCTTGGCAATACTCAAAAAGCTAGTGTTAAGTCACGTCTACTTTGACGCATTCTCTATCGCACCCTATCCCCTAAAGGGGCAGTCTTGCGCGCTGTCATCCCCTTTAGGGGACTGAGGGGTGAGCGAGGGCAAACGTCATTTTACATGTGACTTAACACTAGTTTTAGGGGTGGTCCCTTTAGGGAACAAAGGGTGAGCGTAGGCAGGTGAAAGGATAATCGAGGGAAATAGTGTAAAGTGGTTTTAGTTAAAAAAAAGCAAAACTATACACTTGACGCTTTAATGTCAATACCCTAAAGTGGGTAAAAAACAGGACCTTTCAGATGTTTTCCAGGGCGCGGACGCGTTTGACCTTTAACGCACGATACTGGGAGGGTGTAAGGCCTGTTACTTTCTTAAACTGGCCGGAAAGATGAGCCACACTGCTGTAGCTAAGCTTGTAGGAGATCTCGGAGAGATTCAGCTGGTTATAGAGCAAGAGCTCCTTCACTCTTTCGATCTTGTGCATAATGATAAAGCGCTGAATGGTCACACCCATCTCTTCGGAAAAGATATTGGACAGGTAGTTATAGTCCAGGTCCAGCTTTTCGGCGATGAAGGTGGAGAAGTTTACATTGGGTAGCACGTCAGTATAGTGGACCATTTCTATGATCACCACTTTGATGCGTTCGATCAGGATGGTCCTCCTGTCTTCGATCAGCTCCAGCCCGGAGGAGAGCAGGTTTTTCTTCAGCTTTTTGAGTTGTGCTGTGGGGACATCCTCTACCGTATCGATCACACCAAGCTCCACGGAATTGTAAGGTATGCCAAGCCCTTCCAGCTCCTTCATTACAAGCAATTTGCAACGGAGACTAACCATAAACTTGATGTTTAATATCATCTTCCAGTAGTGTTTAAGCCTTTGATCAGGCATTATTAAAACTAACTTATTCAGCTTGTACTGACGGTGAGAGACGTATTACATTTCCATTATTAGTTATTTTCTTAACAAAGAAAGGTTAATCACCGATAGGAGGCATTTCCGGTCGTCTCCGGTTACCACCCCTTCCATATAGACAAAGCCAAGCGGCTTCCCGTCATATCCCAGGTTCAGCTCGCATGACACCTTTGCGCTGCCCGAGTAGATCTGGTTGAAAAAGTGATTGAACTGCGGCAAAGAGTCCTCGGCCACAAAAAGCTTAAAGTTGCTATCCAGGAGACTAAATCGCTTTTCACCCAGCAAATCAGCTCCGGTAAAGTTGAGGTCGCAAATACTACCCTCAGCATCCAGGATGAAAAAACCCGCCGGCGCCAGATCATAGACCATGGTGTATTTCTTCAGGGCAGCTTCGGCTGTTTCATAGGCCTGCACCAACTCTTCGTTTTGCAACTCAAGCTCAATCTGGTGAACCTGTAGCTCATGAAGGAGCTTTTTCAAATCTGCTTCCATCTCCGATCCTTTCATGGATTTCTCTTTCTCTTGCAACTTCTCTTCTGCTTTTTTGCGGAGCATGGGCCCGTTAGTAAAATCAAATTCTTCGTTTGTCATTGTTCTTTCTATTTATAATCATCAATATAGCCTCCGGTGTATCCGAATTGTTGAGGAGCGCCTGCACAGAGCACTCCACATTTGACGGGGTTTGGTCAGCGGCAATAATCATCGTTTCAAAATGTCCGGGAGCTCCTTTCACAGACAATCTCCTGATCGCTTTTTTGGCCTTTCCCCGATCAGGTTTGGGGACAAACAGCTCAATGAAATTGTGCCCGATCGCGTCCTCTCGCTTCACGCCAAAGAATGTTTCGGCCCTGGCGTTAAACTCCCTGATTTCTTCTTCAGCAGACAGTTTGATGAACACATCGGATGAGAAGTCCAGAAACAGGTTATGTACCTGCTCCGTCTGGTGAAGCCCCATTTCCAGCTTCTTGAGGTCAGTGATGTTTATAAAGGTGATCACCAGCCCATCGATCCGGTCATCAAATGTGCGATAGGGCATGATGCGTGTGGAAAACCACCTGCCATCCCTGGTGGTGATCTGCTTTTGGATAAACACAAGCGATTTCAGTACTTCTTGTGCATCCTTTGCCAGCTCAGGATAGATCAGATCCGAAACCTGGTCCGTAAAGGGGCGGCCGATATCACTCTTGATGAGCTTAAAGATCTTAGTGACCTGTGGGGTAAACCGCCGTATATTCATCTGCTTATCCAGAAACAGCGTGGCGATATCGGTGCTGTTCAGCAGATTTTTCATATCATTATTCACCCTCGAGTAGTCGTCTACTTTGGACTGGAGCTCCGCATTCAGTGTTTGCAACTCTTCGTTCAGGCTTTGCATTTCCTCCTTTGAGCTGGTGAGCTCTTCATTGGTAGACTGTAGCTCTTCATTGGTGGATTGCAGCTCTTCATTGGTAGATTTCAGCTCCTCCTGGGAGGTTTGCATGTCCTCAAGGACGGCCTGCATCTCTTCTTTTGACCTCCGGAGTTCATCTTCCAACTCCGATTGCCGGGCGGCTTTGCTACGGGGTCTTTTCGCTGATTTAGTCTCATCCTCCTTCGCCACATCCTTAAAAATGACCATCACAGTGCCCTTCAGGAGTCCGGGGGTGTCTATCCAGTGGATATGGAGATCAATGGTTTGCGGAACCTCTCCCGTGCCAACTTTGAGGTGGTGGAGTACTTCTGAATTCTTCTTGGCCACTACCCTTCTGAAGACCACCGGAAACTCATGCCGCAGGCCCTCCCGAAGCATCGCGAAGATATTCAGGTTTGCTTTTCCGACTGCCGGCTCCAGGTACTTGCCCGTTCGTCCGCTGGTATAGATGATATCCCCACTCTCTGTCACCAAAACCCCGATGGGGGAAAACTGCTGCAATAGCAGCTGATCTGCAAGCGACTGGATATTTTGGACTGGCTTAGTGGGCATAGGGTCTTCTGAATATATTTTATCGGGTGCTGTAAAGTTAGGAAGGTCAGATAAGTCCGGGGTCAGGGAATCTTCTGAACGCTTATACACTTTCGATTTTGCGTCTACTGCTTTAAAAAGATGGCTTTGGGTGCCGAGCGTTTCGGAGCCCCCCAGAAACAGGATGCCGTCTGGGTTCAAACTGAAGTAAAAGATCCCGAGCAGCTTCTTCTGGAGCTCCGGATTCATATAGATGAGCAAGTTACGACAGGAAAGAAAGTCGATCTTGGTAAATGGGGGGTGAAGGGTGATATTGTGCTGGGCGAAGACGACCAGCTCCCGGATCTCGGTATTGACTCTATAGCCATCTTCTGTCCTGGAAAAAAATCGCTTGATCCTTTTCGGGGAGACATGCTCTTCTATGGCCGAGGAGTATACGCCTTTTCGGCCTCTTTCAATCGATTCATTGTCCAGATCGGTAGCAAAAATGCTTAAAGTGATATCCTCTTTCGGGTTTACCAATTCCAGGGCCTCTTTAAATACAATGGCCAGGGAATAGGCTTCTTCACCGGTAGAGCAGCCCGTAACCCATGCCCTGAGAACCATTCCATTTTTTTGGTTACGGATCAGCCCAGGCAGGGTAACTTCTTTGAGCAGCTTCCAGGCAGGTTCATCCCGGAAGAAATTGGTCACACCGATCAGCAGCTCCTTAAACAGGATATCAGCTTCTTTTGGGTTTTCCTGAAGGAAGTGAACATAGGAAGATATTTTGTCAATTTTATGAACACCCATCCGACGTTCGATGCGGCGATACATCGTGTTTTTCTTGTACATCGAAAAGTCATTCCCGGTGAGGGTGCGTAGCAGGATAATGATCTTTTCCAGTGCGCTGGCGTCTTTTACACCATCCTGTTTAGCATTCATTGCCGGCCTGTGGTGCAGGAATTCTGCAAGCTTCGTATACAGCTCAGACGGTTCGTCCACTACGTCTGTAAGGACCGAATCGATAGCGCTCTGCGGCATACTGTCAAACTTGGCCGTTTCGGGCGACTGCACCAGCGCAACTCCGTTTTTTTCTTTAATGGCCTTGAGTCCCAGGCTCCCGTCTGATCCCATGCCTGAAAGGACCACTCCCACGGCCTTATCCCGAAGGTCATCCGACAGGGAATGAAAGAAAAAATCAATAGGCAGCCGAAGCCCCCTGGCCTCCGGTGGTTCAAAAAGATGCAACTTCCGGTTCAATATGGACATGCTTTTGTTTGGGGGAATTACATAAATACTATTCGGTTTTACGGCCATCCGGTCTTTGACAAGAAATACCTTTAGTTTCGTGATCCGCTGAAGGAGTTCCGGCAGCATCCCTTTTTGGGTAGGGTCCAGGTGCTGAATGACCACAAAAGCCATCCCGCTGTTTTCTGGCACATGGCTCAGAAAAAGCTCCAGCGCCTCCAGCCCTCCTGCCGATGCACCAATACCGACAATCCGAAAAGAAGGTTTGGTTGGTGCGGGACTTTTTCGATTAACCGATTCCCCCTGTTTTGATTTAGTCTTTTTCAATTTCATTTAATAGTTAGTGGTGTCAGGGTCACTACTTTACGTATCATAACATGGTCGGGTAATATAAAAGAAGTTCTGATGAGAACCATTACACCGGTTGTGCTATAAGTTACATAATTCACACATTTTAGAAGCGTTTCAAAACTTTCTTCGGGTGGTAATCAAAGTGTAAGAGCAAACCTTGCTCAATAAGGGGCTCTGATAGGCACTTTTGGAATATGTACTATGCCATCAATGCTTTTTGGATAAGCAGTCTTATCCTCATCTACACGTACCTGGGGTATGGTGTATTGATATACGTTATTACAACGTGGAGAAAGCGGGCTATTCTCCGGGAATCCACCAACTCGGAGTTGCCCTTTGTCACCTTCATTATCGCGGCTTATAATGAGTCGGCCTATATCATGGAGAAGATCTACAATACCCTGGAGCTGGACTACCCCAGGGAAAAACTTGAGATTTTTGTGGTAACGGATGGTTCTACAGACCTCACCCCGGATATGGTCAGCCGGTTCGATAACGTCCGGCTGTTTCATCAGCCCGAGCGAAAGGGCAAGATCCATGCAGTAAATCGTGTGATGAGTAAAGTAGATACGCCCATCGTGGTGTTTTCAGATGCCAATACACTTTTGAATACCACGGCTTTGAAGCACATGATGTCTCATTATCAGGATCCGAATGTAGGGGGTGTTTCCGGAGAAAAGCGGATAGTGGACCTGATCACAGATGGAGCGGCTGGCGCTGGAGAGGGACTGTACTGGAAGTATGAGTCCCTATTGAAAAAGCTGGACTTCAGGCTGTACTCCATGGTAGGATCTGCCGGTGAGCTTTTCTCCATCAGAACCCAGCTTTACGAAGCACCGCCTGAAAATATGATCATTGAGGATTTTTTCATTTCCCTGCGGATAGTGGCGAATGGTTCCCGGTTTGCATACGAGCCTCGCGCGATGGCCACAGAGACGGCCTCCGCCACCGTGCAGGATGAATGGAAGCGAAAGGTGCGGATCTCGGCGGGTGGCCTGCAAGCCATCATTAAGCTTGCCATGCTGCTAAATCCATTTCGCTTTGGGGTGGTCACCTTTCAGTACATCTCTCACCGGGTGCTGCGCTGGACCCTCGCACCTGTGGCGCTTCTGGTAGCGCTGATCAGCAATGTCTACCTGGCCTTTCTGGGCCTGGCCGCATACCAGGTGTTCCTGGCCTGCCAGCTCTCGTTTTATGTATTAGCCGGAGCTGGTTACCTGTACCGAAATCAAAAGATTGCTATTAAGGGGTTTTTTGTCCCTTTTTACTTCACAGTCATGAATGCCTCAGTCTATGCAGGCTTTTTTAGGTTTCTATCAGGTAAACAGTCGGTGCTGTGGGAAAAAACCAACCGGGCGTGAGCCCCCTGATCCCTTCTGCCAAAGATGGAATATATATAACAAATAACCACTTATATGTAACACGCCCTCCATTGCTACCAGGCATCTTTGTAGGGGAAACCCGCCTGAGAAGTCACCCTACCAATTTCCAATATTGAAATGGGACTGAAGCCAATCATAAAGTAATCCGATTCAAAAAATCTAAAATAAAAAAACATGAAAAACAATCTGTTCAAATCAACAGGAACCCTGATCGTAATATGCGTTCTTTTTAGCTACGCACAGGGTCAGGAATTGCGTGCATCGCTTTTCAACGAAGTAAATCGCACCATGGAAGAAGCGAAAGGGGCTCAAGCCGATGTGCTTTCCCCGAAAATGTATGGCGATGCAATGGATGCCTACACAGAGGCCCAAAAAGATTATAAAAACGAGGGAGAAATAGCCGAAATCAAAAGTAACATTAAGAAGGCCGATAAGAAATTTTCAGAGGCCATTGAAAATACCAGGGTGAGTTCGGTGATGTTTGCCGGAGTCCTCTCTGCCAGACAGGATGCCATAAATGCCGAAGCTCAGAAATTCAGCAAAGATCTCTGGAAAGATGCTGAAGAGGAGATGAAAGATGCGGCTACTGAGCTGGAGAAGGGCGACGCTGATGATGCCAAAGAAAAAGCCAAAAAAGCGACAAGCCTCTACCGGAAATCTGAGCTGGAATCAATCAAGAACAATTACCTGGCCAATGCCAGGAAACTCTTGGAAAAGGCGAAAGATGATAAAGTCCACAAAGTAGCTCCAAAAACCCTGAATGAAGCCAAAACGCTCATCAACAGAGCGGAACGGGAGCTCGCAGAAAACCGATACGACACGGATGCAGCCCGACACCTGGCCAGGGAAGCAGAATATAAAGCCTTACTGGCTATGTATATAGCCAATCAAAAGAAAATCTTCAAAAAGCAGGATTATGAAATGGAAGACTACCTGTTGTTGTCTTTTGCGCCTCTTGAAAAAATCGGGGAAAACCTCGATATGGATATGCGATTTGACAAAGGGGTGAGTGAGCCAGTGGCTCAGATTGTAGACCGCCTGAATCAGGACGAGCAGCAGATCGCTAACCTGAAAGGTGTCAATTATGATGCTAAAAAGCAAAATGAAAATCTGACTGCCCTGCTCTCCGAGCAACGTAAGATCCAGAGCGCTAAAGAAGGAGAGATGACCGAAGAAGCCCTACAAGCCGAGCAGCGGCAGTTAGTCTTGCAGCAGCGCATCGACCATGCAGCCCTGATAGATGACAAATTCAATAAGATCCAGCAGCTATTCACCATAGAAGAAGCTCAGGTGTTTCGCCAAAAAGATGATGTGATCATCCGTATGATCGGGATCAATTTTGACATAGGCACAGCTATCATCAAACAAGAAGACTATGCCATTCTCACTAAGGTGCAGAATGCGCTCACTATATTCGATAATTCCGCCATTGTCATAGAAGGCCATACCGACTCACAAGGAGGCGATGACGCAAATATGGAATTGTCAAAAAAGCGGGCCGATGCAGTACTCAGCTACCTGAGCGCTAATATGAAGATCGATAAGACCAGGTTTAGCACAGAAGGCTTTGGAGAGAGTAAGCCTGTAGCAAATAATGAAACGGCCCTGGGCAGAACAAAAAACAGGAGAATTGATATCATCATACGGCCTGTGCTTTCGGGCAGTGAAGTGAGAGTAAGCAGCTCCAAATAGTAAAACCCAAAATCAGTGAGAAGGGGCAACATGCGAAATGCGTTTTGCCCCTTTATTATTCATCCCCTGCCGCTAGCCGCTCACTGATTACCGTTACTGCCGACTGCTTACTGCCGACTGCTTACTGCATACTGCCACTGCCTACTGCCTACTGCCTATTGACCTTTGGCTGTTGGCCATTGACCGTTGACTTTTTTCAATTCTCAATTCTCAATTCTCAATTCTCAATTTTTGCCCATTGCCCATTGTTCACTGCCGCTAGCCGCTCACTGATTACCGTTACTGCCGACTGCTTACTGCATACTGCCACTGCATACTGCCTATTGACCTTTGGCTGTTGGCCATTGACCGTTGACTTTTTTCAATTCTCAATTCTCAATTCTCAATTTCTGCCCATTGCCCATTGTTCACTGCCGCTAGCCGCTCACTGATTACCGTTACTGCCGACTGCTTACTGCATACTGCCTACTGCCTATTGACCTTTGGCTGTTGGCCATTGACCGTTGACTTTTTTCAATTCTCAATTCTCAATTCTCAATTTTTGCCCATTGCCCATTGTTCACTGCCGCTAGCCGCTCACTGATTACCGTTACTGCCTACTGCTTACTGCATACTGCCTACTGACACAGATGCTCATTTCATATATGTAAATCATGTAACTATCCGTCCGACATTTACAACATATTCCAATGGTAGAAGCTCCATCTTTGATTCAAAATCAACAGGTATAAACACATACAATCATGAACTCAGGAAAAATCATAGTAAGTATATTAGGAACTCTGGCGGCAGGGGCCGCTTTAGGTGTATTGTTTGCACCTGAGAAAGGCTCAAAGACCAGAAAGAGAATCTTTAAAAGTGGTGAAAACATCACAGGAGATCTGGAGGAAAAATTCCATGCTTTCATAGCCGGAATGAAAGACAAGTATGAGTCACTTAGCCATGAGGCAGCGCTTAAGGCCAAATCTGGTGCCCGTAAATCAGAAAAAATTAAAGAAGAGATTTCCACCAATGGAAACAAACTCTAGTATCAAGTCAAGTGTGCTGTTTGGGGTAAGTTGCAGTTATTTTTTTGTTCAGACAAGCGGTTCCCCGCCGGGACGGGGAATATGCGCATAGCTGTAGC
This sequence comes from Marinoscillum sp. HNIBRBA16962, assembly GCF_057801515.1. NCBI lineage: Bacteria > Pseudomonadati > Bacteroidota > Cytophagia > Cytophagales > Reichenbachiellaceae > Marinoscillum > Marinoscillum sp. HNIBRBA16962. Next base: position 4,632,646 of record NZ_CM173603.1, read on the forward strand.
TATGTAAGTATTTCTCAACGCAGTATGAACGAAAAAGAACAAAGCTTGGTCCTGATAAAGCATGCTTGACATGACACTAGGGATCAGAACCCCATCATTCTTAGGAGCAACCTCCGTAATCGCTCGGCTCCCGGCCCGAGTGATTCATGTTGTGTAGCCCTAGGCTACCATGCCTTCCAGCACACCTTCAGGAGGCAAGTAAAACATGCAAATTCCAACCATACTTATATAATACTTTATCTTCTAAAACACTTCAACTTACTTCCAGTACTAAAAAGAACTACAAAAATGAAAAAATCAATGGTATTTATTAGCGCCCTCACAGTAATGATGGCTTTTTACTTAACAGGCTGCAACCCCTCTGATAGAAAGTTGGACAACTCAAAAGATAAGGTAACTGAAGCAAAGAAAGAACTCTCAGAAGCCAATAAAGAATATCTCGCCGACCTAAAAAAGTACCGCGAAGAAGCTAATATTCAAATTGAGAAGAATAACAAAAGCATTGACGAATTCAATGCGAAAATTTCCAATGTCAAGCAGGAAGCCAAGGCCGAATACGAACTGAAGATTGCGGAACTGGAGAAGAAAAACCGAGAAATGAAGCTGAAGCTGGACCAATACGAAGGCAGTAGCAAGGAACAATGGGAATCTTTCAAAGCAGAGTTTAACCGCGACATGAAAAGCCTTGGCGATGCCTTTCGGGACATGACAGAAAACAATGTGAAGTAAGGCAAATCAAGATATTCAATCATTCTATACAAGAAAAAAATGGGAAATTTACTTTACATCATTGCCGTAGTGCTGATAATTCTTTGGGCCGTTGGCTTTTTGGGATACGGCACAGGCGGCATCATACATGTGCTGCTTGTCATCGCGGTGATCGCCATTCTGTTTCGCGTGATACGGGGGAGAGGAATCTAAAGGTCCCGGGACCTCCGGGTTCCTTTGGAGAAAAAGTAGGATACATGCAACAAATTCCGTTTTGAATGTAACAGATTCAACGTTACCCATGGCTTACTTACATATCGAAAAAAAAACCTGATAAGCTTCCCGGTAATCGAGGAGCTTTGATGATTGCGCCCCACTAATGAAACCCGATAGTCCAAAGAAGCACGTCATATCGAAAGGGATAGACCCTTTTTTTTCAGGAATAAATGAGGCCGCACAGTTCACCCTGCGGTTTTTCAGGGAAGGCATCAGATCACCTCATCATTTTCGTGAGGTGATCAACCAATGTTTTGAGATTGGTTTGAAGTCTCTTCCGCTTATCACGCTGACTGGCTTTATCATCGGGCTTGTCTTTACCAAGCAATCGCGTCCTTCGCTGGAAGATTTTGGGGCCACCTCGTGGCTGCCCTCCCTCATGGGTCTTGGAATTATACGCGCCTTAGGACCATTGGTCACTGCGCTTATCTGTGCAGGGAAAATAGGATCCAGTATAGGGGCGGAACTTGGATCGATGAAGGTAACTGAACAGATCGAAGCAATGGAAGTATCAGCCATCAATCCATTCAAATTTCTGGTAGTCACACGGGTCACTGCCACACTTATTACTATCCCGGTTTTAGCAATGTATTGCATTGGAGTGGGGCTGTTGGGTTCTTATGTGAATGTGCATGCCGAGGAGGCTACCGGGTTTACCACTTATTTCAAAAATGCCTTTTCATCGGTCTCCTTCCTGGATTTGTTTTCATCCCTGATCAAGACCATTTTCTATGGGTTCACGATCGGGATGGTAGGATGCTACAAAGGATTCAACGCCACCCAGGGTACCCGTGGAGTGGGCCGGGCCGCCAACCAGGCGGTAGTGCTCTCCATGTTCCTCATTTTTCTGGAGGAGATGATCATTGTGCAGGTGACTAACTGGATACGAATCTACTGATATGACCACCCCTACAGTTTCTCAAGAGTCACCAAAAACAGCGCCGATCGTCGATGTTAAAGGATTGTCTAAGTCATTCGAAGATCTGCAGGTGCTAAAGGATATCAATTTCACCCTTAATGAAGGTGAAAATATAGCGGTACTGGGCAAGTCTGGTTCTGGCAAGTCCGTGTTAATCAAACTTATGGTCGGCCTGCTCAAGCCTGATACGGGCCAGATAAAAATTCTGGGGAACGATCTGAATAAACTTTCCCGAAAGGAGTTGGATGCCCTCCGGTTGCGTATAGGTTTTTCATTCCAGAGCAGCGCCCTGTATGACAGCATGAATGTGTACCAGAATCTCGCATTTCCACTTACGATGAACATAAAACACCTTTCGAAAAAAAAGATCGATGCTGAGGTAATGGAAGCCCTGGACGCTGTGGGGCTGAGTGAGAAGGTAAAACAGATGCCTGCTGATCTTTCCGGAGGCCAGCGAAAGCGAATAGGCATAGCGCGCACGCTCATTTTGAAACCGGAAATTATGCTCTATGACGAGCCTACATCGGGTCTCGATCCCGTCACCAGTGCGGAAATAAACAAGCTGATCAATGAGGTGCAGCAGCGCTACAATACCAGCGCCATCATCATCACTCATGACCTGACTTGTGCCAAAACGACTGCCCACCGGGTAGCAATACTCCTGGACGGGAAGTTTTCAAAAGTGGGAACCTTTGAGGATGTATTCGCCTCGGACGATCCCCGGATTTCAAGTTTTCATAGTTACAATTTTATCCAATAGCCCATGATCGAATCATCCAATAAACGTGCAGTACTGGTTGGTATTTTTGTATTTCTAGGTGTGTCTTTACTTATTCTGGGGGTACTCATGGTTGGCAGCCTCCGCGGCACTTTCAAGAAGAAGCTGAATATTGTCTCCCTGTTTGATGACGTCAACGGGTTGCAAACCGGAAACAATGTCTGGTTTTCAGGAGTGAAAATAGGTACAGTGAGCGATATCCGGTTTTTCGGTAAATCTCAGGTGCAGGTACGTATGAATATTGAAGTCAAGGCCCAGGAGTATATTCGAAAGGATGCCAAGGTGAAAATAAGCACCGACGGGCTGATCGGCAACAAGATCCTGGTGATCTATGATGGTACTCCGATGGCAGAAGAGGTACAGGAGGGGGACACACTTGCTGTGGAAAAAACTTTTTCATCAGAGGATATGATCAATATGCTCCAGGAGAATAACAAGAACGTGTTGGCCATCACTACCGATTTCAAAAACATCAGCAAAAAAATGGCTGAGGGCGAAGGCTCTATAGCGAAGCTCCTGAATGAAAGCGCCCTGTATGATAACCTGAATGGAACCGCCTTGTCATTGCAAAGGGCTTCTTTAAATGCTGAGCTCATGCTGGAAGAGCTTGGCGCCTTCAGCAAAAACCTCAACGAAGAGGGCACATTGACTCATGAACTCCTTACCGATACGATCATGTTTGGTTCATTGAAGCATTCGATCCTACAGTTTCAACAGGTGGTGGATACAGTTTCTGTGTTTGTGACAAACCTCAAATCAGCAAGCAGCAATCCGAATACGCCCGTGGGAGTCCTGCTGCAAAATGAGGAAGCCGGCACTGACCTGGCACAAATCATAAAGAACCTGGAAAGCAGCTCCCTGAAACTGGATGAGAGCCTGGAGGCAGCCCAGCATAGCTTTCTTTTGAGAGGCTTCTTTAGGAGGAAAGCCAGGGAAGTTCAGAAAAATAAGAAATGAAATGAGCATGATGTCGGGACGCGTAGTCTCAACCCAAAACATTGAGAAAACACCGGGCCGCGCAGGCCAACCGGGTATGCCTGGCCGGCTGCAATCAAGTTTGGGCGGCAAACTGCCTATGCGGCCCAACTTGTTTTAGCAACCTTTGAACACATGAAATTGGCTGGCAAAAAATGAAACGTCAATCTGGAAAATCGACCTTAGCAACTTATTTTCATACGGCTTCAAATGTGGGAATTCTGTAAAATAATCAGGGAAATTTGTAACACATCTTTTCACTCAGGTTTTTAGCTTAACAGGAAAATAGTAACTGCTCGCAGAAGACTATTTAGAATTAGAAAAGTGATACCATCGTAAATCTGGCCAACCAGGCTTTCTAAATGAATATCCTGCTTGTATATCCCCAATACCCGGAGTCTTTCTGGAGTTTCCGCCATGCCTTGCGGTTTATTTCCAAAAAGGCAGCGGTCCCGCCTCTTGGGCTGATCACCGTATCAGCTTTACTTCCCGGACGCTGGAATAAAAAACTGGTGGATATGAACGTATCCCGTCTTCATGTGAGTGATCTGGAATGGGCCGATTATGTATTCATCAGTGCGATGCACATTCAAAAAGAATCTGTTGCACAGGTTCTGGAGGTCTGCCGTATTCACCAGGTGAAGGTAGTAGCCGGAGGACCTCTTTTCACCCAAGAATACAACAATTATCCCCAGGTAGATCATTTTGTACTGAATGAGGCAGAAATTACACTCCCTTTGTTTCTGGATGACCTCAATAAAGGCCGCATGCCTGAGAAGATATACCGGGCTCCGGATAAGGTATATGCGGACCTCACCATCTCCCCTGTACCGGACTATCATCTACTGCAGCGAAATGCGTATGCGTTCATGAGTATCCAGGTATCCAGGGGTTGTCCTTTTTCATGTGATTTTTGTGAGATCACCTCACTGCTGGGGCATAAAGTCCGGATAAAAAACACAACGCAGATCATTCAGGAGCTTGAAGCGCTTTACCAGCTGAATTGGCGGGGGGCTGTTTTCATCGTGGATGACAACTTTATCGGCAGCAGAAAGTTCATTAAGCAAAGCCTTCTCCCTGCTATAAAATCATGGATGCAAACCCATAAGCATCCCTTTACTTTTAATACTCAGGCATCTATAGATCTTGCGGATGATCAGGAATTACTGAAATCGATGGTTGAAACAGGGTTTCATTCCACCTTTATCGGGATAGAGACCCCGGCGGAAGCCTCGCTTCAGGCCTGTCACAAGTTACAGAACAAAAACAGGGACCTTCTGCAAAGTGTAAGAAAAATACAGCAGGCGGGCATGCAGGTCTCAGGTGGTTTTATTGTAGGTTTCGATAAAGACACACCCTCTGTTTTCCAGCAGCAGATCGATTTTATTCAGAGGAGCGGGATTGTTTCTGCCATGGTGGGGCTATTGAACGCCCCTAAAAACACCAGGCTCTACCGCCGACTGGAAAAAGAAGGACGTATTAACGCCCAGGCTTCGGGAAATAACACGGATTTTACGCTCAACTTCAAACCGGCAATGGATCATAAGGAACTACTGGATGGCTATAAGCGCATCATTCGCAGCATCTATACGGCGAAACCTTACTACCAGCGGGTACGGCAGCTTTTCAGAAATTATCAGCCCCCGAGAAGACCCCGGAAAGCCAACCTCACCTACCTTATTCCATTTGTCAAAACTATCATTGTGATCGGCATCATGCATAAAGGAAGATCTGAATACTGGAAATTACTTTTTTGGACCCTCTTCAGAAAACCGTCTTTGTTTATAGAAGCAGTGACTTTTGCCGTGTACGGTCACCATTTCAGAAAGGTGTACAGACTGGACTGAATATGTGAAATATGTAAGACTTGATCATTCTTCTGTAATGCCTTTATGAGAAATGAATCAGACATTTGTACTAAACCTTTGGTTATTGAAAAGATTTTCAGGTATTAAACTAAAATGTCATGAGCGCGAAGAATTTAATTTTTGGGATAATGGCCGGCTTCACTACCGGAACCATTTTAGGTATAATGCTTACTTCCTCCAGAAGTGTGGCGATGAGAAAAAAAATCCTGACCCAGGGTGAAGCTTATCTGGATGAGACTGTTAAAAAGCTTAATGACCATCTGCGAGACTTCACCAATCGGTTTGACCGAAAAATTGAAAAACAGACTCATGAGGATAAACGCGAAACAGCGTCAACTTAAAAATAAACGATCAAGGTTATGAAAAATTTATTTTATGTGGTTGCCGGATTGCTGATTGTGATCTGGTTTATCGTTTTTCTGAGTTTTGAGGTTTCCGGTTATGTTCATCTATTGCTGGCAGTGGCCGGAATTTTCATACTCATTCGGGTTTTGTTTGGGAAACAACTCTCCGACAAGAGGCGGTGAACTGGCGCTACCAGGAGAGGCTTATGGATAAAATATTCTCTGAAGCCAGCCCATTCCCTCCAAACCATCAAGCTAAAGCAGGTAAGGAGTAAACATTATTCTCAAAGCATACATAATGGTACTGCGTATGAATGATCTTTACTTACCCGTCACCCTTACAGCCATTCAGATCGACCCGGTCCTTTCTATTCTTGTCATTCTTTCCATAGGCATCATTTTGACAAGCTTTCTTTTTAAGATACTGAAACAACCCTATGTCATTGCTTATATCCTGGTGGGCATAGTTATGGGCCCGCACGGAATCGGGATCATTACGGACGAAGCATTAATAACCAACCTGGGTTCCTTTGGACTGGTCCTGTTGTTATTTTTTATCGGCATGGAGCTTTCCCTCCCCAAACTACTCTCCAATTGGCGTGTCCCGGTGTTGGGCACCATCATTCAGGTGATATTTAGCGTGGCTGCCGTTTGGGTGGTCGGGGTGTTTCTTCAGTGGCCGGTCCATCGCATCATGGTTCTGGGATTTGTCATTAGTCTCAGCAGCTCAGCAATTGTCATTAACTACCTGGAGCATAAAAGGCAGGTAGCCAGTAAAATCGGGCAGAATGTCATTGGGATATTGCTGGTACAGGATATCCTGGTTGTGCCCATGCTAATTACCCTCAACTATATCTCGGGGGCCGTTCCGGAGACCCTGGATATCATAAAACAGGTGGCCGGAGGGTGTCTGATCCTGGGAATTATCATTTGGATCTTATGGAAGGAAAACATCCGTCTGCCCCTGGGAAAATATATCAGGAAAGACCATGAGTTACAGGTATTTGTGGCATTTGCTTTCTGCTTTGGCTTCTCCATTCTTACTGCCTTCTTTGGGCTTTCATCGGCATTAGGAGCTTTCGTGGCAGGTATTATTGTTTCCTCAGCCAAAGAAACTGCCTGGGTACATCACAGCTTGCATGCCTTTAGGATCGTTTTCGTAGCCTTATTTTTTGTCTCTATCGGAATGCTCATTGACCTTGAGTTTCTGATGGCTAACCTGGGTATTATTTCTATAATAGCGCTCCTGGCCTTCATGACCAACAATTTAATTAACGGGGCAATTATCCGCTTTTTGGGCCAGTCCTGGTCTGAAAGTCTTTATACGGGAGCCATCTTAGCTCAAATCGGAGAATTCAGCTTTATCCTGGGCGCTACCAGCTATTCCATAGGGCTGATATCTGAATTTACCTACCAGCTGATCATCTCCACTATTTCAATTACACTCATTGTCAGTCCTTTATGGATTTTTCTGGTGAAAAAAATGATCCTACTGGGAAGCAAGGGTATATTCCAGCGTGAAAGCAAGCTCAGGGAATCCTGATACTAAGTGACTTTCACCCACTATAATCTGTTAAAAATCAGTGATATATGTAACATATATACATTTTAATATAATACTTTCTTTTTTTTAAATGATCATTTTTGAACAACCAAACCAACCAATTTTCGATCATCTAAAACCATCCGTATGAAAAATTTGAAAGTTTACCTAGCAGCGGCAGTGATTTTTATGTCCGTTATTCCTGTAAGCCTGAAGGCAGATACAGGAGACGCTCCAGCAAAAACAGTCCCTAAATCAATTGCTGAAGTCAGATCACAGGTACTGATCAACAGACTGGAGGAAATCAAAGCGATGGACAAGTCGGATCTGGAACGTTCGGAAAAAAAAGAACTCAAAAAGGAAATAAAAGCTATCAGTAAAGAACTCAGAAGCTTAAACAGCGGCGTATATATTTCAGTGGGTGGCGCCATTATCATTATTTTGCTGCTGATCCTTTTGCTTTAAGAACCCGATGAAAAGCAGCGGCACACATGACCGTCACTTTCATCACCAGTATCATTTTTAAACCACACATCAAAAAACAATATGGGAAATCTACTATACGTTATTGCTGTTATTTTACTCATTTTATGGGCCGTGGGTTATCTAGGTTATGGTTCAGGTGGGATCATACACATTCTCCTTGTGATTGCCGTAATTGCAATACTTTTCAGGCTTATACGGGGCAGAAGCATTTAGCAAAAGTGTAAAGAAAACCTCAGACCTGAGGGCGCTGACAAATTAAGTCTGTACGCAAATTTCTCTCCGTTAAGGCGGCTGATGATGTGGTGCTAATGATGTGTGGATATTCCAAATTCAGGAGTCCATACGATGAGTTCAGTGGTGAATTACCCTCGAAAGTGAGGCACAGACTGAAAATATTATTCTGACAGGTAGCCGTGTGAGGTCGTAATCTCCTTCACGGCCATCAGTGAAATGTGTAACACTGCCTCAGAATATTGTAACACATATGGATCCACACTTTATGATCTTTGATGTGATAAAGAAAACTAAAACAGCCATTATGTCTAAAGAAAAAGAGGGTAAAGCCAGGTCAGATAAAAAGGCTCCGGCCAAAACCTTGAAGGAAAAAAGGGCAGCAAAGGCTGCCAAAAGAATTGAGAAGAGACGGGAAGAATAGGATCAAAGTGAAAAAACTTAGAAATCGATAAAGCCAAAAACCTTTATTTATTGTGGAAATCATTGAATATGTCCCCAATTCAGTAGTGATCAAGACCATTATCAAAAAGACTACCAGTAATGTTACTGCTGTTTCATTTGATTCCGGAGGGATCCTGACAGAACGCACTTCTCCGTTCGATACGTTTATCCAGGTCATTGACGGTAAAGCAGAAATTGTGATCAAAAATAAATTACACATACTTAAAATCGGGCAATCAATCATTATACCAGCTTATGCTCCCAATAGTATAAAAGCCAATAAACGGCTTAAAATGATCTCTACCATCATTAAAAGTGGATATAAAGAGGTTAGCTTATAATGTGAATTTTGTTTAAAGAATGCTCTATGAAACTTACGAATAATACCTCACTGACCTTAACACATGTTGACAATGGCCTCCGTAAGGCGGAAAATGAATTGATCCTGGCTATTGAACACGGGGCTACGCTTGGGATAAGCTTCCTTAACCATAAGACCAAAGAAATGAAAACCTTCCAGCTGGATTCGAATGAGAAAGAACTATTGATCCAATACCTCAAGGGTTCTCTTCGCTCTTTTACCAGCACGTAGTTTTTCGAAGAAATAATCCGTCGAGAACTGGTTTTGATTGAGATGGAAAATGTGGTATTTAAAAGATTGTACAGCTACATCAGTCAGAGCAGTTATTGAGAAAGGGCATGGTGTAAAAGCCTGCCCTTCTCTTTTCAGATGAAAGACCAACATTTGGAACAATATTTTGAGAAACCTGAAAAACAAATAACCTGCCCTGCTTATGATAGTATGAATTAATCACCTTCCTCAGCAAACCGAAACTCTTTACTCATAAAAAAATAAAAAAGATGAAAAATTTCAATTCTGACAACTCCTCTGGTAAAAACCATGAGGGAGCAAGCCCCAACACACCTTTAAGATTTTTGACTGCCTCCTCCATTATCGGAGATAAGGTTTTCAATAAAAAGGAGGAACACATGGGAGCTATCAAGGACATTATGATCGATCTGGATACCGGAAAAATCAAGTACTTCATTGTCGAATTGGGCGGTTTTTTGGGAATTGGGGAAAAGTTTTTTGCTTTTCCGTATCCTCTTTTGACCGTTGACGCAAAAAGCGAAAGCTTCATATTGGATCAGGACCCCGAAACCCTCAAAAATGCCCCAGGATTTGACAAGGAGCACTGGCCCGATACCAATTCGCATGAATTCGACAATTCTTACACCTACTGGGGAGGATTTATGGGAGTAAGCACGGGTGGTCCCTATTGATCAGGAATCATATTTGATAATATACCTTCTGTCATCTCTCAAATTCTAAAATGGACACTATTGGAGTATATACCAGGAAGTAAAAGGGCAAAAAGGTGTGCTATAATTATTGCTCACCCGGATGATGAAACACTGTGGGCCGGCGGCACTATTTTGACGCATTCTACATGGAATTGGCTGGTGGTATCCCTATGTCGACAGAGCGATAAAAACCGCGAGCCCAGGTTCAGGAAAGCCCTGTCACATCTCCATGCTGAAGGCGTGATAGGTGATCTGGATGATGGACCAGACCAACACCCGTTGGACCCGGAAGAAGTAGAGCAAACCATCTTGAAGTTATTACCCGATACTTCCTTTGATCTGATCCTCACGCATAATACCATTGGTGAATACACCCGGCATCTTCGCCATGAAGAGACAGGCAGGGCCGTCATTAACCTTTGGGCATCCGGCAAAATAAGGACTAAAAACCTATGGCTATTCGCTTATGAGGACTATAAAGGACAACAGTACCCCAAGGCAGTCCAAACCGCTAATATTTACCGCCCGCTGACCAGTAAGACATGGGGCCAAAAGTATGCGATTATGACGGAAACTTATGGCTTTGGCCGGGAGAGTTGGGAAGCTATAACCACTCCATCGGTAGAAGCATTCTGGCAATTTAAAAGCTCCTTTGATGCAAAAAACTGGATGGCCAACGGAAAGCGAATATCCTGAAATGAGCATCTGTGTCAGTAGGCAGTAGCAGTAGGCAAATATGCAAGAGACAGTATGCAACCTAAGACCCAAAAGCCTAATACCTAATACCAAAAGCCGATGCTCAACCCAAAACATTGAGAAACACCAACCTGCCTGCAGTAGCCACTTTCGGCAAAGGCAGGCCGGGTATGATCAAGTTTGGGCGGCAAACCGCTTATTTCAGCAACCTTTGAACACATGAAATGAGCATAAACTTTAGGCTGGGCCGCATAGGCATCCTAAATTATACCAACCCTGCGAGGGGAGCAGTAGGCACTGCAAAAAATTATAAATCCTCTGAAAATGGGATAGAAGTAACAACCAATCATAAACGCAAACGACTCCCCTCCTGTTTTAGGTCCTGTTTTAGGGAGGGGCACCACACTGTCGCTAAAGCTTTAGTAAGAGACCGGCTTAAGAGCTGGGGGTGGTAAAATTTCAATTTATGTGCATAGACTAGCTTGCCAAGGGAGCCGCTTATAGAGAGAATTTATCAAACCCGTACTCCCTTACTGCTTAATTGCAACTTGAAAGTAGGAGCCCGTTTCTTTCCGGAAAGTCACAGACAAGATCATAAGATAATATTCGGTGTACCTGGATATGCCATTGGAATGTATTCACCTGGCAATTAAAATGTGTGAAATATACAACACAATTCCGCAATTGTGTAACACATTTACCCGTTACTCTTGGGATTTTAGTATTCGAGTTTCAGACCGGGCTAAACTGTAAATGGAGCAAGCACCATCCTAAGCGATGAGAACCCCTGGCCCCATCCGGGCAGGCAATCATAGGGAAAAGTAGAGAATGGGGAAATAAATATGAGCATGGAATGTGCAAAAAAGACTTCCATGCGGCCGTTGAAACTAAACTTACCCAGGTGAAAACAATCTTACTTATTGAAGACAATCCGGATATTCTGGAGAACCTTACTGAATATTTCGAACTTAAGGGGTATAAAGTTCTCTTCACTAATAGTGGGAAAGAAGGTGTTGAGATAGCCAGAGAATTTGTTCCCGACTTAATCATATGTGATGTTCTAATGAGCGAAATGAATGGGTACGAAGTTTTACGTTTGCTTTTAGACACCCCGAAAACGTATGAGATACCCTTTATTTTTAGCTCTTCAAATTCCGAAAAAATTAATAGAACGGAAGCACTTGCACTTGGTGCAGATGATTACATCATTAAACCTTTCGAACTTGAAACACTATTGGTAATGTCAAATAAATGGATAAAGTCAGGAAGTGATCGACACAGGTAATCAAAAGCCTATCTGAAATCAGTGATCTATATAATACACTACCGGCAAAGTGTAATATCTATATGCCAAATACCTGCCACCTTTGTAAAAAAATGAGAAATTCAATAGTATTATTTATAGCATTTGCGTTAATCGGTGGTTCTGCGATGACAAGCTGTAACACCTCGGCCCAAAAATTAAAAAAAGCCCAGGACGCAGAGATAGAAGCAGATGCTGATCTGGCAAAGGCAAATCAGGAATACCTGGCCGATGTAGAAAACTACAAGAAAGAAACTAATGCAAGGATCGCGGCAAATCAGAAAAGTATTGCTGATTTTGAAGCCAGGGTAAGTAAAGAGAAGAAGGAAATCAATGCAGAGTACAATCAAAAAATTGCCAAGCTGGAGCAAAAAAATAGCGACCTCAGAAAGAAGCTGGATGACTATAAGGCCACTGGAAAAGATCAGTGGGAATCCTTCAAAACAGAATTTAGTAACGATATGGATGCACTGGGGAAATCCCTCAAGGATTTGACCGTGGATAACTCCGGAAATTGATTAGGGGGAACGGAACATAACCTTAACTGATATCACTTTTTTGAAAAAAACAATGGAAAAACTCAGCGATGGTTACCGAAAACTCATAGAATCTTCAGGTTATTTTCTGTTCATTTCGGGCAGCCTTATCCTGATTTTTGTTGGAATAAAATCCCTGACATTTGACCCTATAAGTGATTTGAATTTCAGGGAGATCTCTCTGAATCATCCCTTTGCATGGTCTTTGGCTTTGGCTGTTACACTGGTTGTGATTGGCATTGTCACTGCACTGGTATTTCGTAAAAGGATCCGCTAAACGAGCCAATCAAAACTTCTATAATGTGATCCTGTATTTAAACCCCATGACGAAAAGTCAGGGTGTGACTGAAACGTCATCACCTGACAAAAATTCCTGAAAGAGAAATTTTTTATCCCGGCGTGGATTCGCATTATTCGATAGAATATTTTGTTTTAAAGGTGAAAATATTCTTCTGAATAATTCGGGTAGAACTTGCAGATTGCATCAAGCCTGAGTAAAACCAGGCAAGAGCCTCCTGGGATCCAGGGAGGCTCTTTCATTGCACACCAACTTTTAGATACCTGATAAACCAGTGATATGTGTAATTCATCTATTGAGATGTGTAACACATATCAGTTAAGAGATCAGGATCTTTATCTCATAAATTGGATGATGACAAAACCTCATACCCTGGAAGGTGGTCAAAAGTGGATATAAAAAACTTTCCCTCAATTAATAATCTAGTGCAATGAACCGTATAAAATATATGCTCTACATCCCTGGCTTACTTATTTTCCTGATCAGCTGTCAGAGTAAAACTTATTACCAGGCAATGAACACGAACCAGCAACGTTTTGGTGGAGAGAATCTTAAGGATGCGGAGTTTTTGAATGAATCCCATGATCAGATGAGACTCATTGAAGTGATGGCTGCTACAGCTATGGAACGGGCACAAATGAAGGACACTTATTTGAACGCTAAAGAGATCTACAAGGTCACTGACCGACTGACTGAAAAATATAAACTGGAAGCGGTAAAACGTAGAATCAAACTGGCATCAGCATTGAGTACTTCCAGTGATAGTTACATTCAGAAACTTTATGAAGTCTCAGACGATCACTTTGACATGCTGTATATGGATCAAATGCAGAAACAGCTTTCGGAGTTGATCCTGCACCTGCGGCAGTATGCCGAGTCAGGTAAAAACGAGCGACTTGTGGCCTTTTCAACCGACACCTTCATTGAGATGGAAAAAATGGCTGCTGAGTTGAACGCAAACAGCTTACTGTTACGCAAAACCAATTAAGCAACGCTATGGAAGAACAAAAATTCAGAATTGGGGAAATAGTATATGACGCTACACGACCGACGCAGAGACTTGTCATTACAAAAGCCAATGGCAAATTATATTACTGCAAGCTGGAAGCCAATATGAGCCGACCAGCCATCGCATATGCTGAGAGAGACCTGAAAGGACAGGCTATTACCAGTAACCTATATCGCGAGGGACCCCATATTGATAAAGAAATGTAATATTTCACAAATAGAACAGCTACATCTGTGGCCTGTCCCTAGAACCAGCCCTTTTAAGGTGCATGGGCCAAATTCGCCTCAATCAGAGACTATATATTAATACCATTAAGATAAGGTCACTCCAGAATGGAGTCTTTGGTCAAGTTTGGCATTTTCGTTTTATAGCTCATAGATTCCATTGCTGGAATGACTGATTCTTTGAAACTTCAACCTTATCTTAATGGCATTAGACTATATATGTAAAATGTGTAACAATCATCTCGCACTATGTAACACAGCCCTTCCCGAATTACCCGACCTTTATATCCAAATAATTATTACATAAGCGCATGAGCAAACAATTTGTACAAAACCGGTATGAGGCAGGTGAAGTGGTTTGCGCCAAGGAGAATCCCACATTAAAGCTGGTCATCAGACGGTACATTGACCAGGTCTATTACTGCAAAGTACAGGATGACCCGGATCACAAAGAGCTGGTCTATTTTGAAAGAGAACTTTTGGAAAGTCCCGGGGAAACAGATGAATTGAGATTCTAAAGACACCTATTTGAACTACGAAAATATAACGCTTGAAACCGTCTTGCCAAATGGCATGAATATCTATTCTCCTGTACTGAGGGAAGGTACTTCAATGAATAACTTACAGAAGACTAAAATCGCTTATATAGCCACCTACCCACCCAGAGAATGCGGTATTGGTACCTTCACCCAAAGCCTGGTAGGGTCCATGCAGGCAAATCCTGCGGATGAGGACAGTTATGTAATAGCAATAAACGATCACAACCTGGAGTATCCCTACCCTCCTGAAGTAAAGCTCACCATCGCCCAGGAACAGCAAACCGACTACCTGGAAGCGGCCAATTTCATTAATCTCAGTGGTGCAGATGTATGTATACTCGAGCATGAGTTTGGCATTTTTGGCGGACAGAGCGGGGTGTACATCCTTCCTCTACTACATCGATTAAAGGTCCCGGTAATAGTAACGCTACATACCATCCTGAAAGCGCCCTCCTACAATGAAAAGGCCATTCTCAAAGAGATCTGCAAAATGGCTGATAAAGTGGTGGTGATGAGCCTCAAGGCCATTGAGTTCCTTACGGAGATCTATAAAGTGCCCTCAGAAAAAGTTGAGCTTATACCTCATGGAGTCCCTGATATTCATTTTGATCATGCCCGGTCCAGGAAGGACTTTAAGCTCACCGATAAGGAAGTATTGCTGACCTTTGGTTTCCTGGGGCGAAACAAGGGGATTGAGACGGTGATCCGGTCATTGCCAGCACTTATTGAAGAACATCCGAACCTGCTCTACATGGTATTGGGGAAAACCCACCCCAATGTACTGCGACACTCTGGTGAAGAATATCGTACTTACCTGCAAATGCTGGTCAATAGTCTCGATCTCTCAGACCATGTACTGTTTCTCAATGAGTTTATGGATGAAACGGAGCTTTTCAGGTACCTGGCCGCCTGTGACATCTACATAACCCCCTACCTGAATGAAGCACAGATCACCAGCGGCACGCTCTCTTATGCCCTGGGTGTAGGCTGTGCCACGATCTCCACCCCTTACTGGCATGCTGCCGAGCTCCTGGCCGATGATCGTGGACGGCTCTTTGGCTTCAATGACTCAGAAAGGCTTACTTCCATCCTGAGAGAATTACTGAATGATCCGCAGCAACTTGCACTGATAAAGAAAAATGCACATGCCTATGGCAGGCAGATGACCTGGCCCAAAACCGGCTCAAAATACCTGGAGCTTGCCCGGAATGTTCTGGCTAAACCCGGACAGGTACCAGAAAAGAAAAAACCCAAAATTGATCTGCTCTTACTCCCCCCTTTTTTACTGACCCATATCAAGCGGCTGACGGATGATACCGGCATCATCCAGCATGCCAAATTTGGTATCCCCAACCTGAAAGAAGGCTACTGCCTGGATGACAATGCTCGTGCACTACTGGTGGCGTTGATGGCTTACAAGCAAAAGAAAGATCCAATGGCATTGGATTTCATGCCGGTTTACCTGAGCTACATTCACTACATGCAGCGTGAGGACGGTCGGTTCAGAAACTTCCTCAGTTTCAATCGCAATTTCCTGGACGAAGTAGGTTCCGAAGATTCATTTGGCCGCACCATCTGGGCGCTGGGCTATCTGCTGGGCAACGCTCCCAATGATGCCTATTATCAGACCGGTAAACTTGTCTTTTTTGATGCCGCGCCGAATTTTGAAAAATTAAAGTCTATCCGCAGTATCGCCAATACCATGATCGGGATCAGCTATTATTTACGGAGCAACCCCTCCGATGACGGTATGACCGAACGGTTGCGCAACCTCGCTCATAAGCTGGCGAAGCATTACACGGACCATCATGCGGAAAAATGGCACTGGTTTGAGGCGCTCCTGGCATATGACAATGGCATACTACCGCTCGCACTCCTTCACGCATCGGAGATCCTCAATGACGAGGAAATAACCAAAATCGCCCTGACAACCATGAATTTTCTCACTGACCACACCATGAAAGATGGCTACCTCTCCATCATTGGCAACAAGAATTGGTACAAGCGGAATGGCAAGCGGTCCGTCTATGCGCAGCAGCCCATCGATGCGCTGGCCATGGTGCTCATGTATCATCAGGCCTTTCACCTCACCAAAGACAAAGAATACCTCAATAAGCTATTCACTGCATTTATGTGGTTTCTGGGTGAAAATGATCTGCGGATGAGTCTGTATGATTTTGAAACGAAAGGTTGCTGTGACGGCTTTGAGAGCTATGGGGTCAACCGGAACCAGGGAGCAGAAAGCTCACTGGCATACCTGATCTCTCACCTGACCGTACTGCAGGCCTATGAGGAATTTTACCAAACGGAAGCATGATGAAAATAGCGATATTATCCCCGATCTCCTGGCGAACGCCCCCGAGAAAATATGGCCCATGGGAGCAGGTTGCTTCTGCACTTGCCGAGGGCCTGATGGAACGGGGCGTGAGCGTCACATTATTTGCCACGGGAGATTCCATGACGCAGGGAAAACTGGAATCCGTATGCAAAGTCCCGCTGGGAGAAGACCACAGCCTGGACCCAAAAGTATGGGAGTGCCTGCATATCAGTCACCTGATGGAAAAAGCCGATGAATTTGACATCATCCACAACCATTTCGACTTCCTGCCCCTCACCTATTCACGGCTCATCAAAACGCCGATGATCACCACCATTCACGGGTTTTCCTCCCCACAGATCCTGCCGGTTTACAAGAAGTACAACAAAACCTCCACTTATGTCTCCATCTCGAATGCCGACAGAAATAAGGAGCTGACCTACCATCGGACAATCTATCACGGACTCAATCCGGAAGACTTTCCTTTCAAAAGTCATAAGGAAGACTACCTGCTGTGCTTTGGGAGGATCCACCCGGATAAAGGCACGCACCTGGCCATCGAAATAGCCAAAGCTTCGGGATTGCCGCTGAAGATCGCCGGGCTCATCCAGGACGAAACCTACTTCAATACCGAGATCAAACCCTGGGTGGATAGCGGTGAGGTAACCTATGCAGGCAATGCCGGTCCGGTTATCCGGACCAGGTTGTTGGGCAATGCCATGGCTTTGCTACACCCGGTGTGTTTTGAAGAGCCGTTTGGCCTGAGTGTGGCTGAGTCCATGATGTCAGGTACGCCGGTGATCGCTTTTTCCCGCGGCAGCATGCCCGAGCTGATCGTGCACGGAAAAACAGGCTACCTGGTGAAAGATGTCACGGAAGCAGTGGCTGCAGTAGGTAAAATAAAAAGTCTTTCCCCGCAAGACTGCCACGATCATGCATTCAAACATTTCAATCAGGAACGCATGGTGGATGAGTATGTTGAGGTGTATAAGGAGGTGGTGGCTGCAAGTAACCAACTAGTCGTATGATGGTTATGGGTTACCTAACCGCCATTGTTTGGTGCCTGCCTGTCCGGCGAGGCAGGTTGTTACCAACAATGAATCCTCTTCCACCTAAAAGGGCTGTCGGTGAAAACACCAACAGCGGGTATTAATATTTTCGCACTAAAGGCGCGGCGCGAAAATTCTTATCACCGAAAACAATCCCGCGCATTGACTGACCTCCCAAGACAGAACCATTGGTTATAATAGCGTTTTTCTTCTGTTTTTATGACAATTTTCAACATCGCTCCACTGCTGCATTTGGAAACTGCCTGCATATTTCTAAAGGTTCATTTCCCTTTTATTGATAAGAAGAAACTATCTTTCTGAGCAGATTTTAAAATTCGCTAGTGACCAGGCACGTGGTATTAAAAATAGTCTTTCTCCCTCTTCTTTATTTAGGCTTCTTTCTTCAGGTTTTTAGTGAGGTAAAAACGAGCTACTACCACGACCTAAATGCCAACGAAAGTGTACATACTATAGATCAACAAAACTTTAAGCCTTTTGAAGGCAAAATAAGCAGGGGGCTGGATAATGGGATTTATTGGATCAAAATTCAAAATGACGCTTCTTCCAGAATTATTCAAATCCCATCCGTCCGCTTAGGGACAATCCTTGGATACATAAATGATGCGGAAGCTCCACAGTTAAATGGATTTGCTTTTCCTTCCTTTGAAATCAGCGAAAACGAGGTGTTGTTGTTAAAGGTTGAGTGCCCAAACGAAGCTCATATTCCAGTCAAAAGCGTTCGCAAAACCGATTTTGTGGAACAGGATCAGAACCTGGTTTTCAGGAATGGTTTTTATTATGGTTTTGCCCTGATGATCGTTGTTTTTAACCTGTTTTACTTCTTCAATTTCCGTGAAAAAACCTTTTTATACTATGCTACATTCCTGATGGCCATAGTACTTAGCCTGTTTCACAGGGATGGGCTAACACATTTACTTTTCGATTGGCAATGGATTATAAATAATGCAGAACCCGTTTTTCACACCATAGGTTCTATTATAGGTTCATTGTTTGCCTCTTCTTACTTAAGGCACGAAATACATTTTCCCAGGTTGAAGTACCCGGTCATTGCGCTGAACCTCGTTGTGCTGCTGGCCAATAGTATGTATATGATCTCGGGCACATTTGAGTGGTTCGTAGCGGCAGAGCTGGCCAGTATTATCGTGCTGACGATCTATTGGGTCTCCAGTATATTTTTATTCCGAAAGGGTACTTTTTATAGCTTCTTTACGGTTGCCTACAGCATCATTCTTGTCATGGCGTTTGATTTTTATATTTTCCCGCTCCTGGGGGTGCCCAATATTGGCATCACGACCGCTGCCCTCAAGATAGGAAGCTTATTTGAAATCCTGGTGATCAGTTACGCCGTGGTGCATCGCATGCGGATTTTACAAAAGGAAAACCTTGAACTGCAGATAGAAAATCAAAGGACTCAGGAGATTTCCGAACAGGCTGAAATGCTAAGAGAGCTGGATAAAGCCAAGTCACGCTTCTTTATCAATATCTCTCATGAACTGCGCACGCCGATCACCCTGATCAAAACGCCCATAGAGTCATTGCTCAATGATGATAAGGAGTCGATCAGCAAGGAAGGCAAAGGGAAACTGGCACTGTCAGTACGCAATAGCGAGCAGCTTCTCAACCTTGTAGAGGAAATACTCGACTTGAGCAAGTTGGAAACTGGTAACCTGGATTTGGATGAAAAGCCCTCGGACCTACATCAGGTAGTCAAGCGGATTTTTTCGGCCTTTGAGTCTACAGCCAAGCAGCAGGAAATTGACTATTGCCTCCATTTGCAGCTGACCCACCCCAACGTCGTGCTGGATACGGGCAAGTTTGAAAAGATTTTGAACAACCTGATTTCAAACGCCATTAAGTTCACACCACCCCATGGAAAAATTACCCTGGACGTCTCTCAGGAAGAGGATATGGATAAGGCCCTTCATACCATTGTAAAAGTGACGGATACGGGCTCAGGGATAAGCCAGGAGGAAATTAGTCAGGTATTTGACAGGTACTATCAGGGTACCGAGAAGCGGGAACAGTTGCAGGGAGGTACGGGGATTGGTCTGGCGATGGTCAGGGAACTGACAGAGCTGATGAATGGAAAGGTGACGGTTTCCAGCGAATATGGTAAAGGAAGCCTCTTTGAGGTGCATTTACCCCTCAAAGCCACCATGGAAAGCAGGCCGGTAGTTGAGACGATTGTCATCAATGCACCAACCTCTTCTTCAGCGATCCTGCCATCAGTATCACTTACAGATCGCCCAAGAATCATGATCGCTGATGATAACAACGATATGAGGCAGTTCATCGGAAGCCTGCTTGAAGGTCGTGGGTATGACGTCATAGAAGTTTCGGATGGAATGGAAGCCTGGAACCAACTGGAAGCGATCAAGCCAGACCTGATCTTGTCTGATGTGATGATGCCCAGAATGAACGGGATCGAACTCGCTTCCAAAATACGGGAAAACCCGGATTATAGGGACATTTGCATTGTCCTGCTCACTGCCCGGACAGCCGAAGATGATAAGCTATTAGGGCTTACGATAGGTGTGGACGATTATATGACAAAGCCATTTAGCGAAAACGAATTAATAGCCAGAATCAAAAACCTGTTGACAAACCGATCCAATAGACTGAAAAATGTGGATAGTCAGGATACGGACGAAAACCTTTCGGTAGATCAAAAAATGATCCAACGGTTGAAGGAAATAGTAGAGGGTCAACTGTTCAATTCTTCGCTAAAAGTGGATGACCTGGCTCATGAAGTAGCCCTAAGTGAACGACAGCTTCACAGAGTGATCCAAAAACTGACCGGGTTGACCCCTGCAAATTTTGTGAAGGAAATCCGGTTGAACAAGGCCAGGAAGTTTTTGGAGACCAGGTCATTTTCCACGGTTGCAGAAGTTTGTTATGCCGTTGGTTTTGAAAAGCCTGGCTATTTCAGCAAGATCTATTCACAGCGCTTCGGAAAATCCCCTGGTGACTATTTGTAGCAGGTGCTCGCTCTTCGGCCGGTCCGGCTGAAGCCTGACCTTGGATACAGATCAGACTTCAGTCGGATCGGATAACTATTTTTGATACATTCATACCATGCAAATACAGGCAGATCAACTGTACCACATCTACAACCAGGGCAACAACAGGGAAACCATTTTCAGACAAAGGGAAGACTACCTGTCTTTTCTAAACCATTTTCGTGAAAAAGTGGCGCTTCACTGTGAGGTGGTAAACTACTGTCTTATGCCTAACCATTTCCATTTTCTGATCAATTCCAGAGAAGAATCCGCAAAACCAGTCATGCTGGGACAAGTTAAAAGTACAGCATTGGCCAATGGGTTTAGAATGCTCTGTGGTGCCTATGCTCATGAGTTTAATAAAAAGTACAACAGGACAGGCTCACTTTTCAGGCAAAAAACGAAGGCCAAACTATTAGAAACGTGTGATATACATTATCCATTCATTTGTTTTCACTACATCCACCAAAACCCGGTTAGGGCAGGCTTATGCGAAAAAATGGAAGACTGGGAGTTTAGCTCATTTAGGGATTACTGTGGACTGAGAAACGGATCGCTGGCTGACAAAGACCTTGCCTATAGTCTTGTTGGTGTTAGTGATAAAGATTTTCATGAAGAGTCTTATCAGGTAATTGATGAAGACAGGATCAAAAAACTTTTTCTGTAATTAAGGTCGGACAGTCAGACCGATTAGATGAGATCAGACCTGCCTCGCAGGCAGGTTAGTCAGACCGATTTAATAGATATGATCAGACCTTCGGCCGGTCCGGCTGAAGCCTAACCTTGGATACAGATCAGACTTCAGTCGGATCGGGGTTGGCAAACTGGCACGGAACCGGTCTGACTAAAGTCCGACCTACTGCCTTTCCATGATCTTCTGTGTGTATGTCAGGATTGGGGCATGATATGTCCGGTTTGGGGCTTCTGGTGGCGCATCAGTGGCCTCTTATGTCAGGATCAGGCCACCATTATAGACTTGCTTTGTTCCCGTGAGCTATTGGAGTCCTTAGCCCATCATTTTAATTTTTATTCAGGATGAAATGAGCATGATGCTCAACCCAATTATTGAGCAACACCAACCGGTACGATCAAGCTTGGGCAGCAAACCGCTTATTTCGCAAGCTTGAACACATGAAAAACCACTTGATTTTAACCGCTTTTAAAACCGCAAAAGACATGATCACCTATTTATACCGAAACAAGATGTCAGCATCACAAAGCTTCCTTAATGTAGCCCTCACCATATTGTTTATGTTTATTACCATTTCGGCATTCGCCCAGCCCCCGGTGGCTAGCGGGGATTGTGGAAGAACTACACTTTATTTCAGTAGTGCAACGAACGTCAGCACTACGATCACCGAATTGTCCGGGGTCACTCAAGGGTCAGGTACCTGGGAAGCCTGGATAAAAAAGGAAAACTGGAGTAGTTATGGTGGTGATGAAAAACTCTTTGCGAATGACTATGATTATCCTTCGGAATCGGCATTTTATATTTCGCTTCATAGCGCAGTAGGGATGCATTTTCGTACGGGATATACCAATGGGTCTTATATCTCCAATACTTCCACATTCGGGTTTACAGCCAACTCCTGGCATCATTTTGCAGCTACATGGAGTGAGTCCGGAGGGACCGTCACAACCTCTATCTTTATTGACGGAGTAGCTGCAGGCAGCATCACTTCTACTTCCACTTTTGATGTTGGTTCCACCTTTTACATTGGAGGAAAAGACGGCTCATACAAATTTAATAACGGAGAAATGGCTGAGGTTAGGGTTTGGAATGTGGTCAGAACCGAACAGCAAATTGCTGATAACAGAAATAGCTTGCTTACCGGTAGTGAAAGTGGCCTGGTGGCTTACTGGCCCTTGAATGAAGCAAATGGTAGTACGGTAGCAACGAATGCGGTAAGTGGGGGATCAGACGGTACTGTCAATTATCTGGATGCATCTGGCTGGAGAGGCTTCCCTTTGGAGGTTCAGGAATCTGGAAACCTGATTTTAAGTGGCGATACTTACGATTTTGGCACACAAGTGATCAATCAAAGTTCTGAAGCCAGTGTTTTCACCATTACCAATCATGGATCCACTTCTATTGATCTTTCAACCAACCCAATATCCGAACTAGCTGGTGATAACGCTGCTGAGTTTGAGCTTGATCTGACAGCTACGGCCACTGAGCTTGCTGCCGGTGAATCGACTACTTTTTCCATCACATTTTCTCCTACCACTGATGGTGAAAAAAATGCAGTGTTCAGCTTTGCCAATGTTTCAGGATGTTCAGATCCTTATACCTTTAATATTACAGGTATTGGCAGAACGCTGGAAGCATCCATCAGCGTAGATGCGCATGTGTTGATCTATGGCGAGTCGACAGGTCAGCTTACCGTTTCGGCCACCGGAGGAACAGAGCCTTATATCTATCAATGGAGCAATACGGCAACCACGGCCACAGTCACTGGATTGACCGCTGGCGACTATTCAGTGGTGGTGACCGATGCACTAGGTGCTTCAGTTGAGGCTGCTGCCGCCATCACCCAGCCCGATGAATTAGTTGTCTCTATCAATGTGGATTCAGATGTCACAGCAATTGGGGGAAATGATGGAGAGGTTACAGCATCGGCCACAGGAGGAGTGGGGCCCTACACCTTCTCCTGGAATAATGGAGGTAATACGGCTACTATCACTGGTCTCACAGCCGGAGAATATACGGTTACAGTTACCGACGACAATAGTGCCACTTCGGAGGCCAGTGTCACAGTCACCGAACCGGACAGTCCGTCATCGGGAGAATTTAACACTGCCACTATGCCTGAAGGCTATGAAATGGCGTCTGACCATCCAATGATCGCTTATAATGACAATCTTTATGTAATACTGGAAGATGGTTCCAATGGTATCTATGGGGCACTCTATTCTTACAATGGAACAACTTTTACACAAGTAACGCTACCAGATGGATTGGAAGTAGCTTCGGCATTCGACATGAAGGTATATGATGGTGATCTATACATGGCCCTGGAAGATGGTTCCAGCGGCATTTACGGGGCACTGTACCAATACGATGGAGCTTCGTTTACCCAGGTCACCTTACCGGAAAACCATAGATTGGCCTCAAACTACGAAATGGAGGTTTATAACAATAAGCTTTACGTGGTTCTCGAGGATGGATCAAGCGGTACATATGGGGCGCTTTATGAATATGACGGGGCGGAGCTTTTGGCTGTTAGTTTACCTGAAGGCTATAAAACAAGTTCAGATAAAGGCATGGTTGTTTTTGATGGATTGCTATATATGGCACTGGAAGACGGCTCAAACGGGATCTATGGGGCACTCTATTCTTACAATGGATCGGTACTAACACAAGTGTCTGTGCCCAATGATCTGACAGTAGCCTCGGAGTTCAATATGAAGGTATATGAAGGCAATCTATTCATAGTTCTGGAAAATGGTTCCAGTGGTATTTACGGAGCACTATACCAATACAACGGAAGTTCCTTTACCCAGGTCACCTTACCGGAAAATCACAGCATGGCCTCAAACTACGATATGGAGGTTTATGACAATAAACTTTATGTGGTTCTCGATGATGGATCAAGTGGTATATACGGAGCGCTTTACCAATATGACGGGTCGGAGTTTTTGGCTATTGACTTGCCAGAAGGCTATAGCACGGAAGAAGGATTTGGTATGGAAGCCTATCAGAGTAAACTGTACATGGCCCTTCAGGCCTCGGGTGGTGAAGTGCTCTATTCCTTGAAGAACCTGCTGGACGTACAGTATGGTGGCGATGGCTTTTCTGAATCCTCTTCCAACGATGGTTCGGTCACAGGCTCGATCACCATCACGCTGACCGGAGATACCTTTCAGGATGACGATGCAGACGGCTTGTTGGATGTGGGGAGTGAAGTAAGTATCCAAAATATCCCTGCCGGGCTGTTCCCAATCATTGCCCTCACTAGCAGCACAGTGGCAGAACTCAGCCTCACAGGAAACGCTACTATCCATCAAAATGCTGATGGCGTGGCAGACATCACCTTCGAATTTACCGATGCAGCATTTGCAACTAGGATAGCCTCCGAAGTAGAAAACGCCACCGGCCCGGCCAGCAGTGATTTAGGTATAGCCTTTACCGACAACCCTTTCCTTACCTACTCCAGCTCGAACTTTTGGGAGACAACTGCCAACGACGGCTCAGTGACTGGGTCTGCTACGATCACCCTCACAGGAGACACCTTTCAGGATGCTAACGAAAATGGCTTTTTGGATATTGGCACTGAAGTCACCGTCAATAACATCCCCGACGGGCTTACCCCTATCCTGACTTTAAACAGCAGCGCCGAAGCGGTACTGACCCTAAGCGGGAATGCCACAGATCACCAAAGCGCCAATGATGTGGCCGATATCACCCTTGAGTTTACCGATGCAGCCTTCACCTCTTCATCAGCCGCCATAGTGCTCAACGCTACCGGCCCTTCCAGTGGTCTCGGCATAGTTTTCGATCCGGCCCCCTTCATCACCACCTGGAAGACCGACAACCCCGGTTCGTCAGATGACCAATCCATCAGCATCAGGACTGAAGGTACTGGCTACAACTATACGGTCTATTGGGAAGAAGTAGGCAATGAAACGAACAACAATGAAGGAGCCGAGATCACTTTCGATGATACCAACACCCCTCACACCATCGACTTTGGTGCGGCGGGCACGTACCGGGTGGAGATCTCCGGGGACTTCCCACGCAGCTATTTTACTCCATTCGGAGACGACAGAAGAAAACTCCTTACCATAGAACAATGGGGCGATATCGCCTGGCAGAGCATGCAATCCGCTTTTAGAGGTTGTATCAACCTGACCATGACCGCCACCGATGCACCAAATCTTCAGCAGGTGACCGACATGTCAGATATGTTCAATGGAGCCAGTGTATTCAATGGCGACCTAAGCGCATGGGATGTAAGCAGTGCAACCAATATGAGCTATATGTTCTCTGGTGCCACTTCCTTCAATCCCGAAGGTTCGGGACTGAGCGAATGGGACGTCAGCAGTGTGACCAGCATGAGCGGTATGTTCTTTGGCGCCACTTCCTTCAATCCCGAAGGTTCGGGACTGAGCGGATGGGACGTCAGCAGTGTGACCAGCATGAACGATATGTTCAATGGTGCCTCCGCCTTCAATGGCGACCTGAGTGGGTGGAATGTGGGCAGTGTGACCGACATGAGCGGTATGTTCAATGTTGCCTCCGCCTTTAATGGCGACCTGAGCGGGTGGAATGTGGGCAGTGTGACCAACATGAGCGCTATGTTCTCTGTTGCGACTGCCTTCAATCCCGAAGGATCGGGACTGAGCGAATGGGACGTAAGCAAGGTGACCAGCATGAACGATATGTTCAATGGTGCCTCCGCCTTCAATGGCGACCTGGGCGCATGGGACGTAAGCAATGTGACGGATATGTTTCGTATGTTCAATGAAGCCACTTCCTTTAATCCCGAAGGATCGGGACTGAGCGCATGGAACGTAAGCAGTGTTACCGACATGAGGGAAATGTTCTATAATGCCTCCGCCTTTAATGGCAACCTGGGTGCATGGGACATAAGCAGTGTCACTAATATAAGATCAATGCTAGAGAATAGCGGCCTGTCTACCAAAAACTACGATGCTACCCTGATAGGCTGGGCTACACTTGATGCAGGTGAAACGGCAATCCCTACCGGCCTACCTTTTGACGCCTCGGGGCTTACCTACTGCAATGGGGCTGTAGCACGTGCCACCCTGATTAGCACCTATAGCTGGGGCATATCCGAAGATACCCAGGAATGCGAGCCATTTATCACCACCTGGGTAACAAATGACGGGGAACTTACCATCCCTACAAACTCGGGCGAAACGTACAATTATGATATTAGCTGGACCAACCTGACCAACTCCGGTACAGGTGAAGGCTCCGCAAGCGGACAAACCGGGGACTACACCATTACAGGGCTAGAAAATGGCAGCACCTACACCGTATCCATATCCGGAGACTTCCCCCGCATCTATTTCAACAACACCGGAGACAAAGACAAGATACTGACCGTGGAGCAGTGGGGCACCAAGGGCTGGGCCTCCATGGCACATGCCTTCTCCGGATGTAGCAACCTCACCGTTTCCACCATCGAAGCTCCCTACCTCAAGCTGATCACCGATATGAGCTTTATGTTCAATGGAGCGTCATCCTTCAATGGCGAAGGATCGGGACTGAGTGACTGGGACGTGAGCAGTGTCACAAACATGCAAAGTATGTTCCGTAAAGCCACGGCATTTAATCAGGACATAAGTAATTGGGATGTGAGTAATGTGACGGATATGAGCTACATGTTCCTTGATGCCGCGGCTTTTAACCAGGACATTGGCCAATGGGACGTAAACAACGTGACAGATATGAGTTATATGTTCTTTGGTGCCTCAGCATTTGACCAAAACATCAGCAATTGGGATGTGGGCAAGGTGACGGTGATGTACGATATGTTCGGTAACGCCACAGCATTTAACCAGTCCCTCGGCAGCTGGGACATCAGTAGTGTGACGGATATGACGAGTATGCTCGTCAGCAGCGGATTATCCACCAAAAACTACGATGCTACATTGAGCGGTTGGGCCACCCTGGATACCGAAGCAGGTGAAACAGTGATCCCTGACAATGTGAGTTTTGGTGCCACCGGCCTTACTTATTGCAACGGAGCTGCCGCACGCACTTCCTTGATTAGCACCTACGGCTGGTCCATATCCGGGGATACCCAGGAGTGCCTGCCCTTCATCACCACCTGGCAGACCAACTCTGCCAGCGAATCCATCACCATCCCTACTACAAGCACCGGCTACAGCTACACCGTAGACTGGGGCGATGGCACTGTGGACGAAAACTTCTATACCGGTGATGCCACCCATCAATATGCAGAGGCCGGTACCTACACCGTATCCATTTCAGGCGACTTCCCCCGCATTTATTTCAACAACACCAACAACAACAAAGAAAAAATACTGACCATCGAACAATGGGGCACCCAGGCTTGGACCTCTATGCATGGTGCCTTCTATGGGTGTAGCAACCTCACCCTGACTGCCACCGATGCACCCAACCTCAGCAAGGTGACCGACATGAGCTATATGTTCGATGGTGCCACTTCCTTTAATCCCGAAGGTTCGGGACTGAGCGAATGGAACGTAAGCAATGTGACCAACATGAGCAATATGTTCTTTGGAGCCTCCGCTTTCAATGGCGACTTGAGCGGCTGGAATGTCAGCAATGTGACGAATATGTTTCGTATGTTCTCTGGAGCCACTTCCTTTAATCCCGAAGGATCGGGACTGAGCGCATGGGACGTAAGCAATGTGACCAACATGAGCAATATGTTCTTTGGAGCCTCCGCTTTCAATGGCGATTTGAGCGGCTGGAATGTAAGCAATGTGACGAATATGAGCAATATGTTCTCTGGAGCCACTTCTTTTAATCCCGAAGGATCGGGACTGAGCGCATGGGACGTAAGCAAGGTGACCGACATGAGCTATATGTTCTCTGGAGCCTCCGCTTTCAATGGTGACTTGAGCGGCTGGAATGTAAGCAATGTGACCAATATGAACTTTATGTTCTCTGGAGCCACTTCTTTTAATCCCGCAGGTGCGGGACTCAGCGAATGGGACGTGAGCAGTGTGACCCACATGTGGGGTATGTTCTATAATGCCACTTCCTTTAATGGCGACTTGAGTGCATGGGACGTAAGCAAGGTGACCAAAATGAACTATATGTTCAATGGTGCCTCTTCCTTTAATCCCGAAGGATCGGGACTGAGTGCATGGGACGTAAGCAAGGTGACCAGCATGAGCGGTATGTTCAATGGTAGCGGCCTTTCCACACAAAACTATGATGCCACCCTGACAGGTTGGGCTACCCTCGATGTAGGTGAAACAGCAATCCCCACCGGCGTATCTCTTGGTGCTACTGGCCTTACCTATTCCTGTGAAGGAGCTCCGGCCCGTGACCTGCTCACCACCGCCACCGGGAGTGGCGGCTATGGCTGGACCATCACCGGGGATCAAATAGCAAAGTGCAGCCAGGCAATTACTTTTGGGCCACTTGAAGTAAAAAGCTATGGCGATGCAGACTTTGAGCTGACCGCCACGGGCGGAGCAAGCGGAAATCCGGTGACTTTTTCCAGCTCAGACGAAAACGTTGCGACCATCTCCGGCAGCACGGTGACAATAGTAGGCGGAGGTACGGCCACTATTACGGCCAGCCAGGCTGGTAATGATCATTATGCAGCGGCTCCTTCAGTAGAGCAGGTTTTAACGGTCAACCAGGCCAGCCAAACGATCACCTTTGAAGCGCTGGCAGCTAAAACTTATGGCGATGCAGCTTTCGACCTGACCGCTACGGCCAGTTCAGGACTGGACGTGACTTATGCCAGTTCGGATGAAACCGTGGCAACTATTTCAGGCAGCACGGTGACAATAGTAGGCGGAGGTACGGCCACTATTACGGCCAGTCAAGCGGGTAATGCAAATTACACAGCGGCTACTTCAGTAGAGCAGGTTTTAACCGTCAACCAGGCCAGCCAAACGATCACCTTTGAAGCGCTTGCAGCAAAAACTTATGACGATGCGGATTTTGACTTCACCGCTACGGCCAGTTCAGGGCTGGGAGTGACTTATACCAGTTCGGATGAAACCGTGGCAACTATTTCAGGTAGCACCGTAATGATCGTTGGCACAGGCACCACCACGATCACCGCCAGCCAGGCAGGTAATGCAAATTACACAGCGGCTACTTCGGTAGATCAAACATTGATGGTCAACCAGGCTGCCCAGACGATCACCTTTGAAGCACTTGCAGCAAAAACCTATGGCGATGCAGCTTTTGATCTGGCAGCAACGGCCAGTTCAGGGCTGGGAGTGACTTATATCAGTTCGGATGAAACTGTGGCAACCATTTCAGGCAGTACGGTGACCATAATAGGTGTGGGGAGTACCACGATCACCGCCAGCCAGGCGGGGAATGCCAACTATACCGCAGCTAGTCCAGTTGATCAGACATTAACGGTCAACCAAGCGAGTCAGACGATCACCTTTGAAGCGCTTGCGGCCAAAACTTATGGTGATGCGGATTTTGACTTCACCGCTACGGCCAGTTCAGGACTGGACGTGACTTATGCCAGTTCGGATGAGACCGTGGCAACCATCTCAGGAAGCACCGTGACCATAACAGGTGTGGGGAGTACCACGATCACCGCCAGCCAGGCGGGGAATGCCAACTATACCGCAGCTAGTCCAGTTGATCAGACATTAATGGTCAACCAAGCGAGCCAAACGATCACCTTTGAAGCGCTTGCAGCCAAAACTTATGGCGATGCAGCTTTTGATCTGGCAGCAACCGGCGGAGCAAGCGGCAATGCAGTAACTTACACCAGTTCGGATGAAAGTGTAGCAACCATCTCAGGAAGCACCGTGACCATAACAGGTGTGGGGAGTACCACGATCACCGCCAGCCAGGCGGGGAATGCCAACTATACCGCAGCTAGTCCAGTTGATCAGACATTAACGGTCAACCAAGCGAGCCAAACGATCACCTTTGAAGCGCTGGCAGATAAAACCTATGGGAATGCAGACTTTGATCTGACGGCTACAGGCGGAGCAAGCGGCAATGCCGTGACTTTTACCAGTTCAGATGAGACTGTAGCAACCATCTCAGGAAGCACCGTGACCATAACAGGTGTGGGGAGTACCACGATCACCGCCAGCCAGGCGGGGAATGCCAACTATACCGCAGCTAGTCCAGTTGATCAGACATTAACGGTCAACCAAGCGAGCCAAACGATCACCTTTGCGGCCCTTGTAGATAAAACCTATGGTGATGCTGACTTTGACCTGACCGCAACAGCCAGTTCAGGATTAGTGGTGAGTTACATGAGCTCGGATGAAAATGTAGCAACGATATCAGGAAGCACAGTGACAATCGTTGGCGCAGGCACCACTACGATCACGGCCTCTCAGGCGGGTAATGCAAATTATATAGTAGCTACTTCGGTTGAGCAGGTTTTGACCGTCAACCAGGCCAGCCAGACGATCACTTTTGAGGCCCTTGTAGATAAAACCTATGGTGATGCTGACTTTGATCTGGCAGCAACAGGCGGAGCAAGCGGCAATGCCGTGACTTTTACCAGTTCGGACGAAACTGTGGCAACCATCTCTCCCGCTTCGGGCGGGACAGGTGGAAGCACCGTAACGATCGTTGGTGCAGGAACCACAACGATCACAGCCAGCCAGGCGGGTAATACAAATTACATAGCAGCTACTCCGGTTGAGCAGGTTTTGACCGTCAACCAGGCCAGCCAAACGATCACTTTTGGAGTGATTGAAGCCAAAACCTTTGGCGATGCAAACTTTGACCTCACCGCTACCGGCGGAGCAAGCGGCAATGCCGTGACTTTTACCAGTTCTGATGAAAGTGTAGCGACCATCTCAGGAAACACCGTATCAATCGTTGGTGCAGGCACCACAACGATCACGGCCAACCAGTCTGGCAATACAAATTACGCAGCAGCTACTCCGGTAGAGCAGGTTTTAACGGTAAATAAGGTCCCGAATAATGCTCCGGTAGTGGTAAACCCATTAGAGGATCAAACATCCGCTACGGAAGGATTCGGATCTGCTCAGTTTAGCTATGCAGATGTGTTTGAAGATGAAGATGGTGATGCACTAACCATCACGGTAAGCAGCAGCGCTGAAAGTGTGGTAACTGTTGAGCTGATTGCCAATGATCATCTACAGATCAATGAAATTGGGATAGGTACAAGCACGATCACCGTGACAGCCAATGATGGTAATGGAGGAACGGTTTCTGATGAATTCATCTTCACGGTAAATGAAGCATCACCTCTTGGCCTGGGTCAGGAGTTAGAGGTGGCAGTTTATCCCAACCCGGTTGCGGATTACTTACGCATTGATGCGGTAAAGTCCGTTGATGTAAGGTTAGCAGATCTTAATGGCAGGGAGCTCCTTAGATCAAATGGCCGGGAAATCAGGATGAACTTATCATCTCTTTCCCCGGGTATGTACCTGGTCATCATTCAAAATGGGGAACAGATACTCAAAAAGCGAATCATAAAGGCAAACTAAGGCAGCAATAGCTAAGGCTATTGCAATGGGCGGTCCGCCAGCGGGCGGATCGCCCTTTTTTGAAGATCTGGTCGTCACCCACTCAAAGTGGCAGGACGACTGTCACCTTTGTTGATGTCGTGACCGAAGCGTCGAGGAACACCAATAGCGGGAATCAATTTGTATTCCGTCATGCTGAGGGCTAAGCCCTTTTAGATAGGGCCACAAAATCACTGATGACGAGATTGTAAAGCTTTGAAATACAGCATGTTTTAAAAATGCGTCATCGGTCGTTTACGAAGCATCTCGTCATAACAAGAACCTTACATGTGGTAACAAGAACCTTACATCTTTAATATCTTCAAACTGTATTTGTTGGGTCACTGTTTTTCTTTAGTGACCATGACCATCGACATTCCCATACCAAAACAAGTACTCAGACTCATCCTCGGCGTTCTGACCTTAATCCTGCCACTTGTGCTTCCCCTGGGAATGTGGCTCCTCGGCGCTGACCACATATTTCAGCGATCTATCAGCGCCTACTACTACACGGAAGTAAAGCTTTTGTTTTTGATCTTAATAATCCCTTTCGGACTTATCCTTATCCTGTATGGCATGATCTCAAGACGAAATGGATGGATACTCATAGTTACCGGAATACTGAGTATGTTGTCTGCACTGATCCCTACACATGCTCCGGATAACATGAGCCATGCCATGATCGGGAATTCCCATCTGGTATGCTCTGTTCTCTTTTTTGCATTGCTGGGTTGGGTTATTCGTGATACCCTTAATCTGCCTCCGGGATTTTCGATGTTGTCTAAGATCGGTATCTGGATCTGGGTTGTGCTGAGTATATTAATCGTTTATTTCCTGGCTTTTCACGACCTCTGGCCTCCCATGGTCTACGTTCTGGAGACGGTGATCTTGTGGTTATTCACTCTTGGGATCTACATCAGAAATAAGATCTCTAATAAACTTGCTGGCAGATAAAGACTTTACCGCCTTTGTTGGTGTTGTCACCAACAAAGAACTCCTTCCACTAAAGGCTGTCGGTGAAAACACCTACAGCGGTGGAAAAGAATCTTTTCGTAGCTTTAACCAATGGAACTGCTGAATGAACATCCACAATTCTTCACCACCTCTATCCTCGATTGGATCCCAATCATGAAAGATGACTACCGCCTTTGTTGGTGTTGTCACCAACAAAGAAATCTCCTTCCACTAAAGACTGTCGGTGAAAACACCAACAGCGGTGGAAAAAAATCTTTTCGTAGCTTTAACCAATGGAACTGCTGAATGAACATCCACAATTCTTCACCGCCTCTATCCTCGATTGGATCCCAATCATGAAAGATGACTCTCACAAGCGCGTCATCACGGACAGTCTTGAATTTCTCGTAAAACGTGAACGTATCATCCTTTATGCCTTTGTTATTATGAATGATCATATCCATCTGATCTGGCAAATGCGGAAAAACCATGCACTTAAAGATGTTCAAAGGGATTTCTTAAAATTTACCGCACAAAAAATGAAATACTCACTTCTTGATAGTCAAAATCCCCTGCTAAACAAATTCCGAGTAAACCTAAAAGACCGGGAATATCAATTCTGGCAAAGGAATCCATTGTCTGTTGATTTGTATAGTCCGGCAGTTTTTGATCAGAAATTGGAATATATTCATGATAATCCCGTGAAGGCAGGGCTGTGCCTGTTACCGGAAGAATATGAATTCTCATCTGCCTCTTTCTACTTCACTGGTCAAACAAAATATTCCTTCCTGACTTATGCCTACGATTAGTCCCCTTAAAGGCTGTTGGTGACAACACCAACAGCGGCAAGGAACCGTCTGATGGTTATAGGATGATCAGTTCTGCTACCTCTTCCGCCTTTGTTGGTGTTGTCACCAACAAAGAATCAGCCGGACTTTTACCCTTCATGTCGGCAGACAAGTCCACATACCAAATATTATTCTATCATATCGTATTAATCACCCTTCATGCAGAATATTATTCTGTTATGTTGCATCGATGACCCTCCATGGTCTACATGGAGGGTGGGAGTACCGACATGGAGGGTTGTAGTACCGACATGAAGGGTGGTAGTACCAACATGAAGGGTTATATTACCAACATGGAGGGTGATAGTACCAACATGGAGGGGCTGGTATCGGCATGGAGTGTAGTAGTGCCAGCATGGAGTTCTATTTCTCTGCTTTTGTTGGCATTGTCACCAACAAAGAACCTTCTTCCACTTAAAAGGCTGTTGGTGACAACACCAACAGCGGCGCGAAACACCAACTGCGGCTCAAGGCACAGACCAATCAGCTTACACTAACTGATCATAATGACCTCCTATTGCAAAAATGTATATGTACTCATCATCAAACTTATAGATGAGCCTGTCTTTTTGTGAAATTCTTTTGGACCAAAGTCCGGATAAATTATGCTTTAGCGGTTCCGGTTTCCCCAATCCGGACGAAGGATCTGAGCGCAGCATTTCCTTCAGTAATTTGCAGAGGGATCTATGCAGCTTTTTATCCTTGTCTCTTAACTGTTCATAAGCTTGCCAGGTATTTCCTTCAAAAACCAGTGATCTCATTCATCTGGTCTTTTGTCGGCGCATACCCCTTATTTTTATGGTGGGTGGACAAAGATTCAAGGATTTGTTTCATCAGGCTGCTGTTTTGCAAGACATATAATGTCTCCTGCTCCCGCTCCCAATCCTCCGCGCTTAGTACTACAAAATCTTTCCCTGACCTCCTGGTAACCTTGATGGGAATATGCGTATTGATGACTTCCTCTACAAAAAACTTTAGCTTTTCCCTGAAACGATTTACACTAACACTGTCCATAATTTAAATGTACGGGATTTCCGTACAAAAGTAAGATAAAATTTAGAAATCCGCCTTTGTCGCCACCTTTGTTGGTGTTGTCATTTAAAGGCTGTTGGTGACAACACCAACAGCGGCACGAACACCAACTGCGGCAGGACAGGATAATGTTCGGTGATTCTACTATCTCCTCAGCGCATCAAACAGCTCTGCCAAATCCACTACCGCATAGGTGGAGGAGTAGTCCGAAACCGCGTAAGGCAGGATAAGACTGTTGTTATGGATCATC
This sequence comes from Marinoscillum sp. HNIBRBA16962, assembly GCF_057801515.1. Taxonomy (NCBI): domain Bacteria; kingdom Pseudomonadati; phylum Bacteroidota; class Cytophagia; order Cytophagales; family Reichenbachiellaceae; genus Marinoscillum; species Marinoscillum sp. HNIBRBA16962. The sequence continues at coordinate 4,667,764 of NZ_CM173603.1, forward strand.
GAACCGCAAGAGTAAACCACATTAGGCACATAGCCTTCCCGCTCGTTTTCGGCTGGCACCAACAAGGGCTCCTCCAACCTGCCGATCTCTTTGGACGGATCGTCCAGATCAAACAATGACGCCCCCAGGCAATAACGCCGCATCGGGCCCACCCCATGTGAGATGACCAGCCAGCCTTCTTCCGTCCATAGTGGTGACCCACAATTTCCGATCTGGGTAAACTCCCACGGAAACCTGGGCTCCTGGATCCGGACCGGGTCATTCCACACATTAGTTCTGTCCGAGTACATCAGGTAGTTGTTCACTCCGTCTATCCGGGCGAGCATGGCATACTTTCCGTTAATCTTTTTGGGAAAAAGAGCCAGGCCCTTATTCAATGCCCCTTTACCATGCAGTGGCATGATGCGGAACGTGTAAAAATCCTCTGTGGTCAGCAGTTTGGGCAGGATGGTATGTCCGTTGAAGGCCGTGTAGGTGGCATATATTTTTTCCGTTTGATCATCTTCGGTAAAGCGCACAAACCGGGCATCTTCTATGCCCTTGCTCTCCGAATCAGATACAGGAAAGATCACCCGCTCTGATATGTCCGAATCCCGGTGAAATGCTACATCATAAAAAGAATCAGCCAGCCAGGTCAGCTCCTCCAGGGCCATTCTTCTTTCCGCACTGATGGTACTATCCGCTAATACTTTATCAACCGCCACTTTCAGTGAGTAATACTCAAACTTTTCAGGCAACCCCTCCATAATGGTTTTGGAATATTTATTTGGTATCCGCATTTCCCCCAGCTTCTTTACAAACCGACTTTTATCATACATTTTTTTATGCAGGATATCAGCCATATCTACATGATCGCCTACGGGCATCATGGTGAGGTCATTGTTTTTATTTAATATTCCCCTGCGAAATACAACGGAGGAGATGTGTCCTTCACCAGTGGCCCTGAAAGAAAGGATCACGCGTTTTTCTCCACGGTGCAGATTGGATTGGTCCATATCTTCAAATATGGAGGGGTTAAAAAAGGCAGCGGATTCAACGGAATACTCCATGGTGAGGTAGGAGCCGATAAGCATCTTTCGTTCGTCTGACAGATCAGTATAGCTGATCCCCATCGATTCGATGATCCCGCGGATATACTCACAATGCCTGAAAAACAACCGTGAAATATTCCGATGACGGTTAGCAAACCCCATGAGCGTATGCTCCAGCGTCGTATGGACCTGCTTATCATCCAGAAGCTGAAGCCTTTTCACCAACTCGATCGTTCGCTGATCACCGTTCATGAAAAACCGGGCGATCACCCTGCTGGAATCGGGTAGGAAATGGATGTTTTTTCTGGTGACGGGAATGCTCATTTTTTGGGAAAAAAATTTAAATCCAATTTTTCAGGGGTACAACCTGGAAGGTACAACATAATATCGATTCTCTACTCATAGACCCTGCGAGTATGGCACGCTTTCCCAAATAGATTTGTTATAAGCAAAACACCATGTCGTAAATTGTATTAAAATGAATATAGTAAGAAGTTGGAGAGAGCAAAAAATAATGCTCAAGCGGAGATTCCCAATCCTGGAGGATGAGGATTTTGAATATAAAGAAGGTCATAAAGAAAATATGCTTACCCGGCTTGCCGCTAAACTAAAGAAAACCAGAGAGGAGCTGGAAGCTTTATTTGCCGAGTTGCAGTTATATTAATCCTTTGTCAAGCTCACCGTGGGCGCCTTTTATTTCCTAAGGTGAAACCGCCCGCTATTGATGGATTGCTCTGCCTGGCGGGTTAGGGGTGCGCATGGAAATTTCTTAATTTAATAGCATTCCAACCACAAGTAAATCGTCGGGATTTCCGGACGGCCAATAGCGATTAACCCGGTTTGCATTAAATTTAACCGATGCGTCCACTTCCCGCATCCATACAACTCAAAGTGGCAACACGTGAGGATATACCAGCGTTAGTAGCTGCAGGAGATAACCTATTTGACTTCCCGGTAAAGCCAGACCGGGCCAGAGAATTTTTCGCTGATCCCCGCCATCACCTTGTCCTCGCCCTTGATGGAAACAAAGCAGTGGGTATGGTGTCGGCATTTCACTACGTGCACCCGGATAAAGACCCGACTCTTTTTATCAATGAAGCTTCGGTAATCAAAACCTGTCAGGGCCAGGGTATAGGGCAAAACCTTGTTAGATTTATGGTGGATTATGGAAGGCAACACCTGGACTGCAGAGAAGTCTGGGTAGCTACAGAAAATTCAAATGTCACAGCTCAAAACGCTTACCTGGCTGCCGGAGGAAAGAAAGACGATGAAGGGGTAGTTCTGATTGAGTTCTAAACCAACCTTGTCAAATCAATTTTAAAAGAGTTTCCGTTAAATTTTAAGTTTCCTCTGTGTGACTGAAAGCCCCATCAACAGGATCATATGCCGGCAACTTCACCTCAATTGGCTTGATCTTCCATATTTCATCGCAGTATTCCATAATAGAGCGGTCACTTGAAAACTTTCCGGAACGGGTCGTATTAAGAATAGACATCCTAATCCAATTATCCTTATCCGTAAAGGACTTACTAACTCGTTCCTGGCATTCAATATAACTCTGATAATCAGCAAGCAACATATACTCATCATTATGGATAAGGTGATCTGTCAACGGACGGAACAGATCTTTCTGGTCAGGAGGCGAGAAATAGCCGCCGGCAATCATATCCAGACATTGTTTCAGCTTATGGTTTTGCTTGTACAATTCATATGGATGATAACCGGATGCTTTCCTTTCATTTACCTCTTGCGCTGAAAGACCAAACAAGAAAAAATTCTCTTCGCCCACCTCCTCGCGAATCTCCACATTTGCACCATCCAAAGTGCCAATGGTTAGTGCTCCATTCATGGTGAATTTCATATTCCCCGTACCTGAAGCTTCCTTTCCGGCTGTTGATATCTGCTCAGAAAGATCTGCCGCCGGATACACTATCTGGCTGTTCTTTACATTATAATTCTGTAAAAAAATCACTTTTATCCTTCCATCCACAACAGGGTCATTATTGACAATGGCTGCTACGGAATTGATCAGTTTGATAATGAGCTTGGCCATATAATAACCAGGTGCGGCTTTCCCTCCGAATATAAAGGTGCGTGGAACAAATTCACCATCAGGATTGGCTTTTATCCGGTTAAAAAGTGTAATAATATGCAGGAGATTAAGGTGCTGCCGCTTGTATTCATGAATCCGCTTCACCTGAACATCAAATAGTGAATCAACATCTAGCCTGACGCCCTGAGTGGTAAGAATATACCTGGCAAGACGCTGCTTGGCTTGCTGTTTGGCGCCCCACCACTTCTGGCAAAAGTCGGGATCATCTACATGCATTTCCAGGAGCTTCAGGTGTATGAGCTGTTTGGTCCAGCCATCCCCTATCTTTTCAGTGATCAGGGCTGTGAGATCAGGATTGCTCAGCACCATCCACCGTCTTGGTGCTACCCCGTTGGTTTTATTACTAAACTTCTTCGGCCACATCTCATAAAAGTCATGGAGCACCTGCTTTATAAGCAGCTCAGAGTGCAACTCCGCCACACCATTTACTGCATAGCTACCTACGATGGCCAGGTGAGCCATGCGGATAAACTTCTGGCCACTTTCATCAACGATGGACATACGGGCTATCCGGGACTCATCCGTAGGAAAGTGATTTCTCACTTCTTCCAGAAAATGGTAGTTGATCTCCATGATGATCTCCAGATGACGAGGAAGTATGCGCCCCATCATTGGCATAGGCCACCTTTCGAGGGCCTCCGGCAGCAATGTATGGTTGGTGTAAGCAAAGGTATGACGGGTAATGTCCCAGGCAGTATCCCAGTCCATATGATGCTCGTCCACAAGTAAGCGCATCAGTTCGGCCACAGCAATCGAGGGATGCGTATCATTGAGCTGAAAGGTCATTTTCTTATGGAAAGTGCGAAAAGGTTGCTTTCTTACTTCCAGATGAAACCGGAGAGCGTCCTGCAGTGTGGCCGACACAAAGAAAAACTGCTGCATAAGCCGTAGCTCCTTGCCACTGACCTGCTCATCATTGGGATATAGTACCTTGGTGATATTTTCCGAATGTACTTTTTCCTCCACAGCTCCAAAAAAATCCCCACGATTGAAAGACTGGAAGTCAAATGATTCGGTAGCTTCAGCTTTCCACAGACGCAAGGTAGCAGCATTATCTGTCAGGTAGCCTAGTACAGGTGTATCATACGGAATAGCCAGTACGACCCGATCGGGGCACCATTCCACCCTGTATTTGTCATTGTCATCGGTCCATGATCTGGTATAGCCTCCAAATTTCACTTCCACACAGAGGTCATTTCGCGGGATTTCCCAGGGATTACCAAACTTCAGCCATTTGTCTGTAATCTCCACTTGCCAGCCATCACGGATCTCCTGGTCAAAAATGCCAAACTCATACCGGATGCCATAGCCGATGGCCGGAATATTCAGAGTGGCCATAGAGTCCAGAAAACAGGCTGCAAGTCTCCCCAATCCACCATTACCCAGCCCGGGTTCTTCTTCCTGATCAAGGAGCTCCTCCAGGTTTACTCCAAGACCACTCAGGCTTTGCTTTACACGTTCATATAGATCCAGGTTAACCAGATTGTTACCCAGATGGGGTCCCATTAGAAACTCCGACGACAAATAACCGACGACCCGGGCATTGTGATCATTGAATGCTTTTTGCGAGTGCAGCCATCGATGCATGATTCGGTCACGAACCGTTTGCGCAAGAGCCATATAAAGGTCGTTCTTTGTAGCGCCCTCCAATCGCTTGCCCTGGATGTAAAAGAGGTTATCCAGAAAAGCTCTTTTCAGGGTAGCAGGATCTAATCCTGTGCGGTCATCTTCTACCTGCACAGGAATGGTCGACCTTTTAGATATAGTGGGCATAACATTATTGGGTTTGGAATGACGGATATTACGGTAAAATCCTCAAAAAATCTATGACAAATGTCATGTAAACAGACTTTGGCTTCTGGCCAAACCTGTTTATAACCATAGCAAACAATGGCCACCATGTCACATCATTCAGTGCATTTATATCTTTATAAAAAGGGAACCATCGAAAGAACATTGCAGTTTCATAAGTGGCTGTAACTCAAACCAGTTTAACAGTCCATTGAAGTTATGAGAACCGTAATCAATTTTTTAGTAGTGGCAGGAGTGTTACTCACAAGTTGTGCAGTTCACCAATCCTATGCGCCTCGCATGGTTGGTGAAAATGTAGTGCTGGAGGATGAAGAAGAGGAGTATGAGCTGATCATCCTTGACAATGGCTTCCACAGCTGGTTCCTCACCAATGCCAAACCTGTCGCCTTCTACTCACTTAGCTACTATGAAGCTAAAAATCAACGATACGTAAGCTCATGGAACAGCCTGTACAACCAATATGGAGGAAGAGGCCCCTTTGAGAATTATATCAATTATGACTTCAGCATTAATTACGGGCTTAAGCTGAACTATCAGCTCTTCTGGTATTTCAAATACATTGAGTCGATTTACGGAAGTAGGTATCCGTTTCCAGGTTAGTGGATTTTATTGAAGTTCAATTACCACCTCCAATTGCTCCGGCCATCTGGATATAACTTTGCAGTTCATTTATTGTGGATATATTAAGTGTAGTAACCAAATATGTAAGTCCTTTATCATGTAGAAGTAAGTACTCATTTAAGTCCCCGTCTTTTCTCCTAAAAAAAGAAAATTGTTCCCGCGGATTTTTGCTCCTCATCATGATTTTAAACTGATCCAAATCAGATCCGGACTCAAAATCTTCATAAAAACTCTCACGGTCTTCCGGACACTCTACGAAAATGAGGAACCTGATCTCACTAATAGGACGAATTTCAGGGCTATTTTTAAACCTTTCATCTTCACTGATTGCCTGAAACATTTCCTCGGTAACCTCATAATATGAACAGCCCTCAAGTATATTATGGATTTTTTTGATGAGATCTTTGCTCTGGGCATTTATCATTTGAGAACAAAGAATGAAACTTACAACGATTAAAAATGATTTCATAGCTCTAAAAATTTAATTACTTTCTATTGATTTAAAATTTGATAACGGATCAAAGGGTTTTGTAAGGTCCATTCCCTGGTTAAGTCCGTGTATCCCCTGCTTATAATGGAATGAAAAAGATGAAAGTGCACGGTAGGTAACTTCAAGTGACTGATCAACTTCTTGTTGGGTTATACGGTTTTCATCAAACTCCGTGCGGCTGGTAGTTAAAATAATGGATCCAAAAACCAGCCCTGCTATAATTGCTGCCGCATACAAAAAGCTCCTCCGAAAACCCCTATTATCTTCAACTTCATCAAAAAATTCAGCCTTTGATACCAAAGAGGCACTCTCCTTCCTGGCACTTTTTACCAATTGAAGATAAGCTTTGAGTGGATCATGCACTGGGTCCGGATCTTCACTCAGCAACCCCTGAAGTTTCCCCATTTCAGAATCAGAGAGTTCTCCTTCAAAAAAGCGTTTTTTAAGATTATTTATTTGCTCTCTCATTTTCTAATGCATTTACAATGTGTTTTCTTGCTCTACTTAAGGTCACCCTGAGTGTAGGGATTGGTGTATCCAACATCTCACTAATCTCTTCATATCCATACCCTTGAAAATCCTTCAGTTCAATTACCATACGCTGCTGCAGGGGAAGATCTAACAACCTGATTTCTATAATATCCATTAAATCTTTTCGCTCAATTAAAGGCTCACCTTTAATCGTTGAATGATCAGCCTTCAAAGTCACTATATCTTTCCTTTTCCTCAACTTATCGATGCAGAAATTTTTAGTGGCTTTGAAAACAAACCTTGCCCTAGCCTCCTCACCAAGTGGCAAATTTTTCCTTATATGCCAAAGTTTGACCATCATATCATGTACTGTATCTTCAGCTTCCTCTTTGTTTTTTAAAATAGATAAAGCAAATCTGTAAATCGGTGTTTGTAACCTATTGACAAGGTTCCAAAAAGTCTCTTTATCCATTAATCTTAGTAGTTATGACTTCAAGTTGTGACTCGAACAGCTGACACTTTTTAGAAATGACGAATAAAATCCAAATTCATAACATCATTATAAAAAATTACAAGACCCGAGCCTTTTTCAAATCGTTTTTTTTTGATTATTTATTTGTAACTCACACATGCCGCCGCATTCCACCCTTAAGAATGTCAGATTCACACCCTCCTTTACAACATCAAAATGCAGAGCTTTGATCTATCATTTTCACACTTCAAAACTTTAAAAATCATGGCTAAAGTAAGCACCTATCTGAATTTTGTCCGGGAAACGGAAGAAGCATTTAACTTTTACAAATCGATTTTCGGAGGAGAGTTTTATGGGGACGGGATCATGCGTATGAAGGACGTCCCTCCCCAGGAAGGTATGCCACCACTCCCGGAAGAAGATCAAAATCTTGTTATGCATGTAGAGCTTACCATTTTGGGAGGTCACGCACTCATGGGAACCGATGTGCCGGAAAGTATGGGGTTTAACCTTACTCAGGGTGATAATGTCCACATCAACCTGGAACCAGATACCCGGGAAGAAACCAGGCGACTCTTTAACGCCCTATCCGCAGGTGGCAAAGTGACCATGGAGCTCCAGGACATGTTTTGGGGAGATTATTTCGGTAGCTGTATAGATAAGTTTGGTATCAACTGGATGTTCAACTGTTCTGAAAAATCATAAAAATAAATTATCCCTGATCAGAAACTCCCGATCAGGGATTTACCTGAACATTCCCTTCTCAGAGTAAACACCATTCAGTCACCTCTCATGAGCTCATACTAAACCCCTCACAATGAGCGTTTTATTCAAAAAACTTTACAACCATTTTGTCAGATCAAGTTTCTTAAGTACAAAAACCGTCTCCTATGAAAAGCCTAAACACCTTCCTCCTGCTCATTTTGATACTTTTTACCGCCCTGCTCACTGCTTGTATTGAAGATATCATCCGCGAACCGGAACCACAGGAATTTGCGCCGCCTTTCGAGGAGGTTTTCGATGACTTCCAACTGGGCAGAGTGCTATTTTATGATAAAAACCTCTCAGCAAATAATGATATATCCTGTGCCTCATGCCACAAACAGGAGTTCGCCTTTGCTGATAATGTAGCACTAAGCGAGGGGACAGGAGGTCGGCTAACCTCGCGCAACAGTATGCCCCTGCAAAACATCAATACGGATGTCACTTTTGTCTTTGACTCTGCAGATATGATGGAAGATACCATTCCTCCCACCCCGCTTTTTTGGGACGGCCGGGAAAAAGACTTATTCACCATGGTCCTGTTACCATTCACCGACTCAAATGAACATGCTCTGAAGGATGTTTCTGCTCTGGTACAAAAAGTAAGAGAATTACCTTATTATCAGCAAGCTTTCGAAAATGTGTTTGGTCCGCATGTGGAAATTGACGAGGACATTATCGCCCAGTCACTAGTGACATTTGTCACTAACATCCACACTTCTGAGACCCGTTTTGATGCTTACCTGGCTACTGGTGGAGGCCTCTCTGAACAGGAGCTTGAGGGGAAAGCGTTGTTTTTTGAAAAATATGACTGCAATGCGTGTCACCAGGTAGAAAACCCTTCTGGCTATCTGGCGGTCAGCAATGGTTTTTCTAATATTGGATTAGAGCTGCTTACCGATGATCAGGGCAGGCAGGAGGTAACGGGACTGACTTCTGATGCCAGAAAATTTAAGATCCCTTCTCTCCGAAATGTAGTACATACGGCCCCTTATATGCATGATGGGAGATTTCAATCGCTGGATAGTGTCATTGAGCATTACAGCACCCGACTATTTGCAGACCCTAACCTTGATACCCTCCTTCAGGATGAGAATGGTGACCCACTTGTCCTCAATATCTCCGGAGAAGAAAGAGAAGCCATCATTGCATTTTTGGGAACGCTAACAGATGAATTATTACTTGAAGACCCCTCCTATAGCAACCCTTTTGAGGAATGAAGTTTTAGATATTAGTCTTTGTCAGGTTATGTTGAATGATCGTGGTGGAGTATGGGTTTGATACAAATATTCCCCCTTTTTCTTTTAAAGGGGGCGATGGGGGTTATAGAAAAATTTATCAAACCCATACTCCTTACAACTTAATTGCAACTTGAAGCAGGATTAGATACAAGATGATGTAAAGCCCTCAGGGAGTAAACATCAAAAAAACCATTATTCAATGTCTACCCGCTTGCAGACATCAAAAAATCTGCCTACTTTTGACTAGACATCAAAAAATTAGTATTTTGATGTTTACTTAAAAACAGACATCAAAACATGAAGTCACCCTTATTCAAGATCAACCCTGATCGTAACACACCCTGGAATGAGCTCCCGGACTTACCAATTGAACCGGAACTCTACAAAACAGTTGATATACTGGAACAACTAGGCAATACTAAATCTGCTTTGGGCAGACTTCATGGCCGCTCAATAGCCATTCCCAATCAGGCCATCTTTATCAATACCATCAGCTTGCAGGAAGCAAAGGCATCCAGTGAGATAGAAAACATCTTTACTACGGATGATGAACTCTATCAGGCATATAGCGAACAGCGAGATGATCATGCCATCAAAGGTCCACCTAAAGAAGTTTTAAGATACCGGGAAGCCTTATGGGCAGGTCATGAATACCTCAGTGAAAGAGAAAGCTTTGATCTTGACTATTTCATCACTATCTACCGCCTTGTCAAACAAACCAATGATGGTCTGCGCCCTCCGAGCGCACGGGTTTACATTCGACAGGGAGGCTCCGGCCCGAATGCCGGCAAAGCCATCTATACACCTCCCAGAGGGAAAGGAATACTTGAAAAGAAACTACTCAACCTGGCGGAGTTTGTAAATGATGATCAAAAATACCCTGTAGACCCGTTGATCAAAATGGCTGTTGCACATTATCAGTTTGAGGTCATACACCCTTTCAGGGATGGGAATGGCCGGACGGGGAGGATCTTCAACATCAACATACTGACCCAAAAAGGATTAATGGACTTACCTATTTTATTCCTGAGTAAATACATCATTGATCACAAAAGCGAATACTACTCGCTATTGGCCGGGGTTACTCAAAGAGGCCTTTGGGAAGCCTGGATACTCTTTATGCTAAAAGCAGTAGAAGCTACAGCAAATCTCACTTTCAATAAGATCAATGACATCCTTGATGCCAAAGATGGAATTATTGAGGCTATAGGAGCAGAAACGAAAATTCGGAAACCTGATCAGCTGCTCCAAATGATCTTTACCCAACCTCTAACCAAGGTCAGTCACCTCACCGATGCAAAGATCTATGCAGAGGGTACTGCCAGAAACTACCTCAACGAGCTTTGCGATCTGGGAATACTCGAAAGAAAAACCATCTCTGGTCATCACTACTATCTAAATCTGGAACTATACAGAATCCTGTCTGATTAAAACCCGCAAATTTTAGTTTTCCGTATACATTCAAATGCTACCGGTTTGATTTTTTAAAAAAAAGTACAGAGTCGGTGACATAGGATTGTCACTCCAGGCTTTCTCTTTGCAGTGAAAACGATCCGCTCATTATTTTTTGTCGTAAACAACCTCTTATTGTGCCGTTTTCACACCTTAAAAATTAATAAAAACACAAGCACCTTTGACCTATGGAAACTCATAATGAAACAACAGCCACTGAATTACCACCTGCTCCTAAAAGATCACTATGGAAAGCGCTCAGTGACGCCATTCGCGGCACAGATGCTGACTACACACAGATTGATCTGAAAAAAGCGATTTTTCTTCTTGCAGTCCCCATGATCCTGGAGCTGGTAATGGAATCCACCTTTGCCGTGGTGGATATTTACTTCGTGGGCCAGCTGGGATCATCAGCAGTAGCAACAGTTGGGCTTACTGAAACATACTTATTCCTTCTCTATTCGATCGCCATGGGGCTTTCTATGGCCGTTACAGCCATCATCGCTCGCAGAGTGGGAGAAAAAAAGAAAGGGGAAGCTGGCAAATCTGCCATACAGGCCATTTTCCTGGCTTTACTCATATCGCTTCCTTTTGCTTTTGCTGGAATATTTTTCGCAAAAGAGTTACTGGCACTTATGGGTGCGGATCAATGGAGTCTTGACACCGGGTTTCGCTATACGCAGTGGATGCTCGGAGCTAATGGGGTTATCATCTTATTGTTTGTGATCAATGCCATCTTCCGGGGAGCCGGTGACGCATCCATTGCCATGTGGGTGCTTTGGATTGCCAACGGCTTAAACATGATACTCGATCCAATTCTGATCTTTGGTTGGGGGCCCATCCCGGAAATGGGCATTCAGGGAGCTGCTATAGCTACAACAACAGGCCGGGGTTTTGCTGTGGTCATACAGCTCTGGATACTGGCTAAAGGTGGAAAGCACATACGTGTCACCCTTGCTCAAATCTACTGGGATGCAAAAGTGATCCTTAATATCGTCCGTACGTCGCTTGGTGGAGTGGGACAGATGATTGTAGCCATGACCTCCTGGATATTTCTCATGCGAATATTGGCTAGCGTAGGCAGTGAGGCCGTTGCTGGTGCAACTATAGCACTGAGGGTAATGCTTTTTACCCTGATGCCCGCCTGGGGACTGTCCAATGCAGCAGCCACCCTGGTAGGGCAGAATCTGGGAGCCAACAACCCGGAGCGTGCTGAAGCTTCTGTCTGGAAGATCGGGATCTACAATATGCTCTTCCTGATCGGGGTCTCCATCGTTTACTTCTTCTTCAATGAACCTTTAATGCGCATATTTACAGATAATCCGCGTGTAATTGCGATCGGTGGAGAATGGCTGCAGATCTTATCTTACGCTTACTTTGTCTATGGCTGGTGGATGGTTTCCGTACAGGCCTTTAATGGATCCGGAGATACACAAACTCCTACCAAGATCAACCTGGTGTTTTTCTGGTTGATCCAAATTCCGCTGGCTTATCTACTGGCTATCCACTTCGATTGGGCTCACACAGGAGTATTTTGGGCGGTATTCTTTTCAGAAACAGCTGTTGGCTTATTTACACTCTGGTTATTTACCAGGGGGAAATGGAAAACGGTGGAGGTATAACGATTTAGCATGAAGAAGGCTGTGACAATTTGCAGCCTTCTTTTTTATTTAAAATCCCATATTATAACCCACGGTTATAAGTATGGGTAAAGGTTCTATAACTCCATCAATTCTTGGATCATTTTTGATGTCATTCATCATTTCTTCATAGGCGGGACTTTTCACGGGGACTATGATCCCAAACTGCCAGAAGTTACCGGAAGCCCTTTTGCTGTCCATTTTTATGCCTACTCCGAAAGATGGTCCGTAAAAAGTTTCGGTATATTCGGGAGCCCCGTCAACATACGTGACGGCATTGTAGCCTCCCATTCCGGACAGGTAAAATACCGTACGGTTTATTTCTGCAAAATCATATTGTAGCCCCAGGTTAAAACCAAAACCAGCAAGGTTATAGCCCAGGCCTGTAAATAAATTAAGCTTGTCAGCTACATTATAACCGATCCGGGCTCCAAGCCCTCCATAAGGGAGCCCTATCCCCACTCCGAAAGAACCAAATCCTTCTTTGTTGATGGGGTTCTCATATTCCTGACCGAAAACCTCGGGACGTGCCTGACTAAAAGATTGATGAGAAAAAACAAAAATTAAACAGAAAGGTAAAATGGCGGTAATAGATTTCATTTTTTAGAGATTTTGAATTTTACAGCGCAAGATAAACTGTTCTTTTAAATATTCCATAAAGCTCAATTAACTCTAACATAAAAATAAAAAAGCCCACCCCGATACCAGGATGAGCTTTTGTTATCTAAAAGTCATACATTATCTGATACTGGAGCAGTCTGACGCCATTGGAATAAGACACGCTATTTAGAGGCTTCAAACCATGTCTGGTAGGGTGTCCTCCAAATAGGGGTATACCAGCTCCGAATAATACAGGGTTAACCTTTAGCCACAGTTCATCTATCAAACCATGCTTCAGCATCAACCCAGCCAGCTGTGCACCCCCACAGAGATAGATCGGCGACCCTACCGATTGCTTGAGTTCTCTTACAAAGCCAACAGGATCTTCGCTTACTATCTCTACCTGATCATGCTGATCATCCAGGCTTAAACTTTCAGAAAACAGATAATGCTGCATGTGAGGATAGGCTGGCTGACCTGGTTTCAGCCCGTACCTGTAACCATATTCATAGGTTTTCCTGCCCATGATGACCGTATCATAGTCCTTTAAGTGATTTAGATAATCAGCCACATGGTCTCCTTCTTCCAGAAACCCTGTGGTGCTGCCATCAGAATGTGCAATGAAACCATCGATTGTAACTGCTACGTGATATATCAAATTTCTCATCAAATACGCGTTTAAGGTTTTAACAAAATCAAATAAGGCGGGATAAACGGCCATAACCGATCAGCAGCATAAAGTGCTCATGATTGAAAAAATTTATATGAAGAATAACCGCGAAAATATCAGACCGAGAGGTCTGCAAGGATGTCAACCCTGTAGCGGGTTGAATGGATCAAACAACCGGATACCTCTGAGATGAGGTTTTTTTAAGATGTGTTTTTTTATTTGATCATGTTTGAAAATCCCTCGATTTTGATTCCAGAGACATTACAAAGATATACTATTAGCAAATAATGGCAAACCGTTGATTTTTTTTGACAAACCAGTGGTTTCATCCACTAAAAAGAAAGGCAGCCGTTCGGGCTGCCTTAAATAAGGAGTTAATTTAAGAAACAGATCAGTTGAGCGTCTTGGAATAAACCTCACGCAGATGATCTATCTGCTTTTGAGCAGATATCTTTTGCTCCTCAAAGACCTGAGCTAATTCCTTTACAGAGTTCTCATTGGCCTGGGATATCTTACTGTAGACATCTTGTAATGAATCCCTGGTTTTTTCCAGATCTCTGATCTCATTTTCCCATTCATCTTTCATTTGCTTCTCAACCTGCTCAGATCTTACTTTGAATTCATTGACTTCATTGACTATTTCATCAATTGTTTCTTTCGTTTTATTTTTCAATTCAAGGGTGTTCATAATTTTTTATTATTTATGGGTTAACTATCTGTGTTATAATTATTTAACGTACTATCATAAAAGAAGTTTGGAGCAATTCCCTGGGTTTTACGGATTTCTATTTAGGTTTGCCTACCTACTGATAGATAGGGTGTATGTCTAAGCGTGATGAAATATTAGAAATTGCCGAAGGACTAATTCTTTCCAGGGGTTATAATGCCTTTAGCTTTGCCGATATCTCTCAGAAATTGAATATCAGAAACGCATCCATTCATTATCATTTTCCCTCTAAAACTGAACTTGGGAAGGCCCTTATAAACAAACACATCCTTTTGACAAAAAAGCTGTTTGAGGAAATTAAAAGTTCTCCTCCTGAAGAGCAATTAAAAGCGTTCTTTACAATTTACGAACATCGCAAAGTAAAAAACCAGGTTTGCATGGTGGGCTCTTTGGCTACAGATTTCTTTACTGTGGACGAAACCTTACAAAATGAATTAAAAATGCTGGCCAACCTTGTTCTGGAAGGATTGACCTGTATCTTAAAGCTCGGAAAGGAAGCGGGTTCCTTTTACTTTGAAGAAGAGCCCAGGACAAGAGCCCTGATGATCATCACTAATCTGCTTGCCGCTTTGCAGGTATCCAGACTCACTGGAGATGAGGATTTTGACATTATTAAGAAAACTGTTTTTCAAACCATAACTAAAGAATGAAACGAGTAGTAATTACTGGATTAGGTGCTGTTTCGCCATTAGGCAACAATGTAAATGATACATGGGAGCAAGCTAAAAATGGGGTGTCAGGCGCACGGGAAATCACCCGGTTCAACACTGAAAAATTCAAAACCAGATTTGCTTGTCAGGTCCGGGATTTCGACCCCTCAGTCTACCTAGACAGAAATGAGATCAAGCGGTCAGACCTATTCACGCAGTATGCCCTGTATGCATCCACGGAAGCTTTGAATGATAGTGGGCTGAACCTGGAGACCATTGACCCGTTCGATATTGGGGTCATCTGGGGTTCCGGACAAGGTGGAATGGATACATTCGAAAAAGAAGTGAAAGAGTATGCACTGAATGATTCCGTACCCCGATTTAGTCCTTTCTTTATCCCCAAACTGATCACTAACATGGCCTCAGGTATGATCTCTATGAAGTTTAGGCTGATGGGGATCAACTATACCACTGTAGCTGCATGTGCCACAGCTAATTCCGCGATAATGGATGCCTATAACTACATCCGGCTTGGCAAAGCGAAAGTTTTTATTACAGGAGGCTCGGAAGCTCCCGTTTCCGAAGCTTCTATGGGAGGTTTCAATGCCATCAAGGCCATGTCTACCCGCAATGATGACCCTGCAAAAGCCTCCAGACCTTTTGACGTAAACCGGGACGGATTTGTAATGGGCGAAGGAGCAGGCGCTTTGGTCCTGGAAGAATATGAGCATGCGAAAAAGCGTGGAGCTAAGATCTACGCCGAGGTGGCGGGGTGCTCCATGACTGCTGATGCCTATCACATGACCGCCACTCATCCGGAGGGTATCGGAGCTACCAGAGCCATGAAGAATGCCCTGGATGAGGCCGGACTAACTCCACAGGATGTTGATTATCTCAATGCTCATGCCACGTCTACACCTGTAGGTGATCCAAGTGAAATCAAAGCCATCACTTCTTTGTTTGGCTCAAACCCGTCCAGCCTGCACATCAGTGCGACCAAGTCCATGACCGGACATCTCCTGGGGGCTGCAGGCGCTATAGAAAGTATCTTTTGTGTGAAAGCCATTAACGATGGTGTGATCCCTCCTACTATCAACCTGGATGAAGTAGATCCTGTGATACCTGGCTCACTCAAAATTATAGCAAACGAAGCAGTAGAAACACGCGTCAATGTGGCCATTAATAACACCTTTGGGTTTGGTGGTCATAATGCGATCTCTTTATTCAAGAAATTTGACGGATAATCTAAAAGAAATTATTAATGGGAGGTGGCATGCTAAGGCATGCCACCTCCCGATTTAATCAATAATCATCTTGTCTGGCTACATTTTTCTGTAGCTTCTTCAATCGCTTGCCCTTTTTCTTATCCAGCTCGCGTGCATGTTGGAGATCAGTAAACGAATGATTGGTCTTCTGGCTTTTGCAAGACCCAAGTGAACCAATCATAAATAGTGAAAGTGAAGCCGCTATCACAAGGCTTCTCAGTGAACAAATTCTCATAGCTGTAGTGGTTATAAAATGTAATTAATTAAAGAATTAATTGTACTTTACATACGCAATGTAAGTGATAGGTAACCACGAAACCAAAAATAATTACTAAAAAAACGCATTGAATTTCCAAAAAATCTCCCACTCACAGGCAATTCATTAGCTCCATCACTTTATAAAGGGTATAATCTTTGGGACACGCCTTTTATAATTTCTGTATTTCTCACCAAATCTAAAAAAGTTCGATTTTTCATACTTATGGTGACATAGGGTTGTCACTGAGGCGGATTTCTTTGAGTAAAAGAAACCTAAAACCATAAAATCATGACAACACAAGAAGTAGCAAACAAACTGATCACTCTATGCAGAGAAGGTAAATATGAAGAGGTATATCAGGAACTGTTCTCACCGGAAATAGTAAGTGTGGAACCTGAAGGAGGTGGCTGGGAACCTGCAAAAGGCCTGGAAGCCATCCGCAAGAAAGGACAGGAATGGAGTGAAATGGTAGAAAAAGTTTATTCCAGCGAAATTTCTGACCCCATTGTGGCTGAGAACTTCTTCGCTTGCACGATGAAAACAAAGATCAAAATGAAAAACAGTCCTGAGCCATTCAATATGGATGAGGTTTGTGTTTACCAGGTAGAAGATGGAAAAATTATAAAGGAACAATTTTTCTATACACCTGTGCCACAAAATGCATAAGTTGATCGTTCTAATCAATAAATAACCACAAGTCCCGTATCCTGATGGATTCGGGACTTTATTTTCTCACTTAGTTTTTTTGCATTGACTGAAAAAACATCTCACAAAATGGAAGCATCTATGAAAAAAATCCCGCTTCTTTTTATTGATATATGAGCTTTTCTTTCTCCAAAAAATAATATTTCAGGGTTGACCAACTTTTCGCCGTAAAGTCCGTTCACTGAGTGCAAAAAATGGTATATTAACAGCCTCACACCGCAACTATGAGATATTATTTTAAAGGACTTACCCCACAGGAAGTAGAGGCATCCAGAAAAGAGTTTGGTGATAACGAACTTTCACCTGCTAAAATAGAAGGGTTTTGGGATAAGCTAAGGTCCAACTTCAAAGACCCTATCATTATCATACTAAGTGTAGCCCTGCTGATCATTTTCGGGCTGTCATTGCTAGGCCTTACAGAATGGTACGAAGCCCTGGCGATAGGAGCAGCAGTAGTTCTGGCCACGCTTGTATCTACCTATTCGGAATTTAAAAATGAGTCTTCTTTTCAAAAACTGCAGGAGGAGGCTTCAAAAATAAAAACAAACGTCTTTCGAGACGGGCACGTGATACAGATCCCCGTTCAGGAAGTCGTCAAAGGGGATCATATCCTGCTACAGGCTGGTGATAAAGTACCTGCAGATGGCTACCTGATAGAAGGTGAGGTGAAAGTAAACCAGGCTTCTATGACAGGAGAAGCGGAAGCAGTCACTAAAAGAAAAATAGGTGAAAATGATTCCGCTCAAGACAAGGACCTGGGAAACGCTTTCAGCATTTTCAGGGGTTCCGTCATCGAAGACGGAGAAGCCGTTTTGCTTATAGAAAGCGTCGGAGACAACACTTTTTACGGTGTGCTTGCCAAAGAACTGGCAGAATCTGATGACCGTCTTTCTCCTTTACAGCTAAAACTCAAAGGTTTAGCAGATCTGATCAGCAGGTTTGGTTATATCGCCGCTATCCTTATTTTCATCACCTTTATGTTTCAGAAGTCAGTAACTGCGAATGGCTTTGAATGGGAAGCGATCCTGGCTTATTTTCAGAACTGGCAGCAGCTACTGGCAGATGTTATGAGCGCCATGGTCCTTGCTATTATTATCGTGGTGGCTGCCGTACCGGAGGGATTGCCTATGATGATTGCTATTGTTCTTTCCCTCAACATGCAAAAGCTGCTAAGGGAAAAAGTGCTGGTAAGGAAGCTGCTGGGTATCGAGACTGCCGGTAGTCTTAACATTCTTTTTTCTGACAAAACCGGAACGATAACCAAAGGTAAGCTCGAAGCAAAGCTGTTCATCACCGGCTCAAACAACATGTACGAGGGGCTTAGTGAAATTCCGGATATCTCCAGGAGGCTGCTGACCTTTTCGGTCCTTGAAAATTCGGCAAGCTTTATTTCACCTGATGGTGAAATAGCCGGTGGAAATATATCCGAACAGGCGCTACTTTCTTTTGTGAAAGAGGAAGTTCCCGGACTGGAGAAGCATAACATCGAACATCAGAAAGAAATTCTATTTAACAGTGAGCGTAAATTTTCAGCCACACAGATCAAGTCCGATTTTATCCCGGAGGGTTTTCAGTCTGACAGACTTACCCTGATCAAAGGCGCTCCTGAAGTCATTCTGAATCTCTGTGACCAGTTTTATCATGAAGAAGGCAGGATTGAGAAGCTGGCCAGCAAAGAAGAGATCAATAGCCGGATGGAGAAGCTGGCTGATGCAGGAATGCGGCTTATAGCGCTTGCTGTTTCTGAAAATGAAATAGGAAGTGATCACCAGCTTCCTGGTGATGCTGTACTTATTGGACTCATAGGCATACGTGACGAGGTACGTAGCGAGTCCCGTAGCTCGATAGAAGCTGTACAAAAGGCCGGGGTCCAGGTGGTGATGATCACCGGTGACAGGAAAGAAACCGCCAGGGCCATAGCCACCGAAGTAGGTCTACTCAAAGACCCTGATGACGTGATCCTGGTTTCTTCTGAACTCAACAAAATGAGTGATGATGAAATCAAAGAGATCCTGCCTCGTTTGCACGTAATTGCGCGGGCGCTCCCCTCTGATAAGAGCAGAATGGTACGAATATCCAAAAGTATGGGTCTGGTAGTAGGGATGACAGGCGATGGGGTGAATGATTCTGCTGCCCTGAAACAATCCGACGTGGGCGTAGCAATGGGAAGCGGATCGGAAGTATCAAAGGAAGCAGGAGACATTGTCATCCTGGATGATAACTTCAATTCAATAAGCAACGCTATTCGCTATGGCAGAACAATTTTTAAGTCCATACGGAAATTTATTGTTTTCCAGCTTACCGTTAACGTAGCTGCGGTCACGACCGCCTTTCTGGGACCTCTGTTTGGGGTTGATTTTCCGCTCACCATCATCCAGCTGCTCTGGATCAATATGATCATGGACACCTTAGCAGCCATTGCTTTTGGGGGTGAGCCGGCATTGCACCGGTACATGTACGAACCTCCGGTAAACCGTGAAGAAAACATCCTTACTAAAAGTATGCGTTCTTCAATTCTCACCAGCGGGCTGTTTATTACCGCTTTCTCCATTTTCTTCCTGACTTTTGAACCTATGCGGCAGTTGTTTTACCGCGGCGGACAGGCTAACGAAGCTGTGTTTCTCTCAGCATTTTTCAATGTTTTCATTTTTCTGATTCTTTTTAATGCATTCAACGTAAGAACAGAAAACCTGAACCTCTTTGAGAATTTGAATAAGAACCCGGGATTTTTAAGAGTGATGGGATTGATTTTCGGGCTTCAGATCCTTTTTACATACATAGGAGGACAGATACTCAGAACCACCGCTCTGAATCTGCAGGAATGGCTGATCATTACCGGCCTATCCTTACTCATCATACCCATAGACCTGAGCAGGAAGTTCCTTTCCGGGAAACTGACTGGCTCAAAGTAAGTACATAAAGCACCATTTAGAACGGCAAATGAAACTCACCTGCCATTTTAATAATTGCGTCAATGCTTACTTTGGCAGCTATAGATAACAATCCAAAGATGAAAAGAACAATAGCCCAGTCGACGATATCGTATTTTCGTATCAACATGGCTTTTGGGTTTTGTTGTATACTAAATTTAATAAGAATTCAGGACAATTTCATGCTGTAGATCAGGTGGGAAATTGAATTAAATCACCCTTTCAGAATACAAAAAAAATATTTCGAGACCTGTTATCTATCACTAGTAAAATCCGTTTAATGCTTAAGCTGCCGTAAATAATCAGCTAACTTAAAATGGAGATTGATACTTTTAGTGTGATTACAGGAATAGGATTCTTCGTATTCATATTTGGCACACTCGGGTTCCTGGTGTGGAAAGGTAAAGCCCGAACCAACAAAATGAAAAAGGCACTGGATGAGATGAGTATTTTTTATCGTCTTCACATCGAACAGCGTGAAGTCTGGAATGATAAGGCGCTGGGTCTGGACACAAGGAGCAAATCGCTGATTTTTATAGATCATAGTAACAATGAAAAGAAACGCCAATTAATCAAACTATCCGGTCAGATCACTACAAATGTTTTGCACCTTGATGACGTAATCCAACTGATTATAGAATGCAAGGATAAGAATGCTTTTTCAAGAGGAGTACTTACGCTTTTTAATGTCGCAATTGATGATCCGGTAGAGTCAGGGTATCACCTGCTCCTGGCAAAAAAATGGTCAAACTACATTAGGGAACTTTCAGCCAATCCCACCAAAAGATCTAAAGCCGCTTAATTATTACAGGCAGTAAACCTTTATATGTATTTTATTTAGTATGGTTAAAGCCAATATTTGTAACTTTCAGTTGTGGGTAAAATCATCAACATACCATCGGCTTTTGTCTATGAATCCAAAGTAGTAGGTGTCTCACATGAAAATCCTGATGGCACCTCCAGACAGGAGATCATCCGAAAAGAAGTGGCCGAAGATGACCCCCTTTTTCTCGAACCAGACCCAAAAAATGATTATGACCCCAATGCCATAAAGGTCCTGTCAAAATACAGGCATCAAATAGGTTTTCTGAAAAAAGATCTGGCAGAGCAGGTAAAGCCGGCACTGATAAACCAAACCAGGATATACGCCAAAGCCTTGTGGGTCAATGGAGATAAGATGCTCGGCGTAGGAATAAGGATAGAGCTGGTAAGCTGATTTTTTCTAACAATTAGTCCTCAAAGCTGTTTTTAGCTGGGAAAACATACTTTTATGGATAAGTTTTTAAACGAGGATTTTTACACTTCGCTATTCCAGAAAGCTGTAAACTGGGCCGTAGAAACCGTTCCGATGTTGCTGCTGATAGTGGTTGTTTTTCTTATTACGTTATGGTTGCTGAGGGCATCGCTAAGAAAGCTGAAAAAAGCGATCCTTACCCATGTTCAGGGTGATAGTGACAACCAGATGGAAAAAGAAAAAAGGGCGACCACTCTTATGGGTATCACCAGAGGGATCATAATGATATCACTATGGTCGGTATTTATCCTGATTTTTCTCCGCCAGCTGGGGATGGATATAGCTCCCATACTGGCAGGTGCGGGAATTGTAGGCCTGGCAATAGGTTTTGGAGCTCAGGAGCTTGTCAGGGATGCGATATCAGGTTTTTTCCTGCTTTTGGAAAACCGGATCAGAACGGGAGACGTGGCCATTGTAAATGGTACCGGCGGCCTTGTAGAATCTGTTAACCTAAGGACGATAACCCTTCGCGACCTGTCCGGTGTAGTGCATACATTCCAAAATGGCAAGATCAATACGCTGGCCAATATGACCAAAGACTGGTCAGCCATGGTCTTTGATATCGGAGTGGCTTACAAAGAAGAAGTGGATCATGTGATAGAGATCATCAAAGATGTAGGGGAACAGCTAAAGGCTGATAAGGAGTTTTCGAACAAAATAATAGAACCAATAGAGATCTTTGGTCTGGATAAGTTTGGCGATAGCGCAGTGGTGATCAAAGCACGGATCAAAACGCTCCCCATCCAACAGTGGGTGGTAGGAAGAGAATTTAATAAGCGTCTAAAAAGCGCATTTGACAGCAAAGGTATTGAAATACCGTTCCCTCACCGTACCATCTACTGGGGCCAGGAGATTTTACCTCTGCATCTGAAACTCAATAGGGAAGAAAACTAAAACGTATAGCCGAAGGTACGGATATCCTCTTCATAAACACGCTCCACAATAGCTCTGGTTTCATCTGTATAGTAATTAATCAGAATAATGCCTGTGGTTTGATTTGTTTTTGTGAGGTAATCTGAAAAACCGTTTACCAACCTTCTTGGCTACTTTTTCGCAATCCGTTAGTAAGGTTTCAAAATTGCAAATGTGGTCTACCATCAGTTTTCCTTTCTGATCAACTATCCAATGGCACTGTGGCAAAAACATTTGCTCTCCCGGCAGGACTATGAATCGATCTAATATTGTGCACAAACCCGGTAAAATCGTCTGGATACATTTTGGATCGTCTCAGGTCTCTTTCCCGCTGATTTCCGCCGGATGCTCTGTAACATATGTAAGCAATGAAAAACCAGATAACCATTGTAGCAAAGAAAATCCAACCCACTTTTTGCTTTACAGAAAGATCAAGTTTCAGATGCTCAGGGTAGTTGTATTCATTTTTAAGTAGGGTCTTTTTACCCTTTGATGCAAGCTTGAGCAAATTATTACAACCAGCTCATCAAAAAGAGCTGGACAAATATTAATCCTCTACCAAATATTCCTTTGCTTCCTCCTCATTGTCAAAGGGTCGCATCTTACCACCAAGGATCCTGTTATACCCCATCAGCAATACTTTTTTAGCTCCGGTGATCCCTACGATTGCTGCCTTTACGGGAATATGCTTCGTCTCTTTTCCAAGCTTTCGGATATAGTCTGTAAACTTAGTTGTGGCAAATGCATCACTAATATTCACCAGGCGCAAGTGGGGCTTTTCTTCTTTAAGCAACCAGTTTCTCAGATCCTCTGCGGTTTGGAGCATTTCTGCTTCCGTCCGCCCCTGATAGTTTACATAAATGATTTCCTTCCCTTTGTAGTTTAATTTTTGAAATCCGGACATAGTTAAATCAATGATTAAAGCAAGTGAGCAGCTAAAATAGAAAAAAGTCTATTGCAATACTCGCACCGGCTTCACAAAATTACCACCCAATATCAGTTTTTTAAGTTTAGCAAATTATTTGCTATGATATTAATCATAAGATCATATGATTTCTGACATGGTTAATGTTTAAGTAATGCAATAGATTAAAGAGGACAAACCACCTTCATGGAAAATATATCAGAAAACCTGTTGTCCAGACACTACCTCGCCAAAGACCGGTATGATAGCAAAGAGTATCTAATCGATCAAAAGACCTACACGCACATCATAGACTTGGTCCATTTCTATCATGAAAGTATCTACATGCTGCCCGATGACGAAGTGGTCCATGTGCAGAAGTTAGAGGGACCTGAACATACATCTCCCTGTGACATTCCCGTTAACCACATTGTATTTAATTTACATTAATCAGCCTATACCCTACCACCTTATATGCTACTTAAGTACTTCTCCCCGACCTTTATGAGCTAATTTTGGATCATAAACCAGGAATCCCACATCCTTAGGTCAAACCTTAACATATTACATTTATTGCATTCATTCCTCACAATATATACCCCTATTTATTATTTATTAAAAATAACTTGACAATAATTAAAATAATTTCAACCTAAACCATATGCTATGAAAAAGGTTTTATTATTGTTTGTTAGTATGCTTTGCATGCTAATGTATTCTCCTGCCCAGGAGAATTACACATGGAAAAATGCCGAAATTGTCGGAGGAGGATTTGTGCCTGGTATCATTTACAATGATTCAGAGCCGGGGCTGGTATACGCACGAACTGATATTGGAGGTGCGTATATCATGAACAATGCCACCGATCGATGGGAACCACTCCTCGACTGGGTAGGATGGGATGAATGGGGTTATACGGGTGTTGTTAGTTTAGCGACTGATCCCGTAGATCCAAACAATCTCTACCTGGCTGTTGGGACATACACCAATGATTGGGACCCAAACAATGGGGCCATCCTCCGGTCAACGGATAGAGGAGCCACATTTGCAGTAACACCCATGCCCTTCAAAATGGGGGGAAACATGCCCGGTCGTGGAATGGGCGAACGGCTGGCCATTGACCCCAATGACAACAGTATCCTTTACCTTGGAACACCTGAAGGAAACGGGTTATGGAAAAGTACGGATTTCGGAGCCACCTGGTCACAGGTCTCTAACTTCCCAAACCTTGGCCACTATGCAGATGACCCGGATGATCCTTTTAACTACCTGAGTATGGAACACGGGATCGTCTGGGTGACGTTCGACGAATCTTCCGGGAGTCAGGGTACCGGCTCCTCTACCGTCTATGTGGGAGTAGCTGATACCATTACCAGCATCTACCAGACAACTGACGGAGGAGCCACCTGGTCGGCTGTACCCGGCCAGCCTACATCTACAGGGTTTATCCCTCATAAGGGAAAGCTGGATCCGGTAAATGGCTACTTGTATGTCGCATACAGCAATGACGGAGGCCCCTATGCCGGGGATAAGGGAGATGTATATCGCTACAACACCGCCACCGGCGAGTGGCTGCAGATCAGTCCTTACCCTTCGTCCAGCGGCGATAACTACTTCGGCTATAGCGGGCTCACCATCGACCGCCAAAATCCGAACATCATCATGGTGACGGGATACAGCTCCTGGTGGCCTGATACACACATATGGAGAAGCCTGGACTTTGGGATCACATGGACACGGATATGGGACTGGACGAGGTATCCAAATCGCTCGTTCAGATACACCCAGGACATCTCGGAAGCTCCCTGGCTCGACTGGGGTGGTCTACCAACCGGCGGAGGCCGTCCCGGAGCAGAGGTTCGGCCTATGCTGGGATGGATGACCGAAACGCTGGAGATAGATCCGTTTAATTCCAACAAAATGATGTACGGCACAGGAGCCACGATCTACGGTACCGACAACCTGACCGAGTGGGACAATGGAAATCAGATCCTGATCACTGTCAAAGCCATGGGACTGGAAGAAACCGCTATCCAGGAGTTGGTAAGTCCGCCGGCCGGTCCCCAGCTGCTCAGCGGAATGTACGATGTGTATGGGTTTACTCACAATGATTTAAGTGTGGTACCAAATGAGTTCTTTTCCAATCCCAGCATAGCGACGGTAAGCATTGACTATGCTGAAAATAACCCTGCCTACATTTTCCGTGTGGGTGATGGGGACGAGGAAACTGTTGCTGCCGGCTACAGCACAGATGGAGGGAACACCTGGTCGCCTGTGATGGGACAACCTACAGGAGTGGTTTCAGGTAAAGGTACCTGTGCGGTAAATGCCAGCGGTAATACGGTAGTCTGGAGCCCTGAAGATGCTGGTGTACATTATTCTACAAACAATGGTCAGCAATGGACTGCTTCATCGGGCATACCTGGCGGTGCGGCAGTAGAGTCTGATCGCGTAAACCCCAACAAATTCTACGGTTTCTCCAACGGGACTTTCTATGTAAGTACCGACGGAGGAGCTTCATTCGCAGCTACAGCGACGGGCCTTCCTAATGATGCACAGTTTAAAGCCGCTCACGGGCAAGAGGGGCATATCTGGATGGCCGCTTATGATTCCGGCATGTTGCGGTCTACCAACTCCGGAAGCTCATTCGTTAATCTGGGAAATGTAGAAGAGGCAGATAATGTAGGCTTTGGCAAAGCAGCTCCGAGCCAAAGCTATGTAGCTATCTACACCAGTGCTAAAGTAAACGGAGTAAGGGGTATCTACCGATCGACTGATGAGGGTGCTTCCTGGGTCAGGGTCAATGATGATCAGCATCAATATGCCTGGACTGGGAAAGCCATTACCGGTGATCCACGGGTCTATGGTCGCGTATATGTGGCTACAAATGGACGGGGGATCATCTATGGCGACATAGACAGTGGAGGTAATACTGCACCAACAGTTGCCATCACCAGCCCTGCAGATGGAGCAACCTATCAGGAAAACGATACCATTACCATCACGGCATCCGCGTCTGATGCGAATGGCTCCGTTACCCAGGTAGAGTTTTTCGCTAACGGAAATTCGATCGGGACAGACAGCTCAAGCCCTTACAGTATTGAGTGGGTGGTGCTATCCGGAATAACTACATTATCAGCTACAGCAGTAGATGATCAGGGTGCAGTAGGATCAGCTATGGATATTACAGTAACAGGGGAGTCACCAAGCAATGCTACCTTCATGTATGTGGAATCCATCACAGCCAGTGCTGTAAGTGAAGGACGTGGAAATAAGCGCGGACAAGCCGTGGTTACCATCCAGGACGACACTGGCTCACCGGTGGCCAATGCCACAGTATCCGGGACATTCTCAGGAAGCTGGAATGAATCCGGCTCAGGAGTTACAAATTCCGATGGTTCCGTTACCATCCAGACCTCCACTGCTCAAAAAGGGAATGTAAGTGTGAATTTTTGTGTAGATAACATCACACATTCCACTCTAACTTACGATGACACACAAAACCTGATCACTTGTACAGGTGCCGGGGCCAGGATCTCAGGAAGCTTTACAAATGAACTCAATCAAAATATAGCCCTGATCATTTATCCAAATCCGGTCACTAACAGAAGGTTGAGTGTTACTCTGAATGAACCACCAGAAAAACCCATTCATTTCACAATGAATGATATGCAGGGAAGAATGGTCTTGAGCTCAAGACTTATTTCTACTGAAAATACCATCCGAATACCGGGGAATATAAACCCGGGCATCTATTTTGCACAAGTCTACTTAAATAGTAAAGTGATATTGAAAAGAAAGATCCTGATCAAGGATTAAAATCATCTAACCGCTGGTCTAAAAGAAAGGCTCGCTTTACGGCGGGCCTTTCCTTTTTCAGACAACCTGAAAATTACTCCGTATGGCTTTCAAATAATCTGATATGGATAAAAATAGCCCGCCGATCTGACCATGCTGAGAAGCATTAACCGCTGATTTAGATATCTTTGGGTTATGCAACCTGACAGTAATTGGCTCAATCAGATCGATGATACTACCAGTGCTTTCAAAGCAGTATGCAGCAACCTCACTCATGATGAGCTCAACTGGAAGCCTGCCGCGGATAAATGGAGCATAGGCCAGAATATAGAGCATCTTATAATCATCAATGAGAGCTACCGCCCGGTAATAGAAGCCTGTCGTTCGGGGAGTTACAAGCTTCCTGTTTGGGGTAAACTCAATTTTATAGTAGCCTTTTTCGGGAAGACCATCCTGAAATCCGTCCAGCCGGACAGGATGAGAAAAATGAAGACTTTCCCGATCTGGAAACCATCGGAAAGCAACATTTCAGAAGACATTCTGCTCCGGTTCTCCAGGCATCAGGAAGAACTCAAAAAACTGATAACAGCATCCGCTGACTTAATTGAAAAAGACATCATCATTTCTTCACCGGCTAACGTAAACATCGTCTACAGACTCAGGACGGCTTTTGATATTATCGTGACCCACGAACAACGGCATCTTAAGCAGGCAAGGGAGGTCAAAGCAGCAATGGATTACAACTGACTAACATCTTCAATTGCATGAAAAGCCAAAAAAAGGTCACCCCTTTTCAAAGATGACCTTTTAATGTCGAAATCATTTATACAAACTAAGCTAAGCTGCTACCTTCTTCTCAGTCTTTTTCTCGAGCCTCACTTCTTTTTGTTTAGGCATATGTATGATGCCTACTTTGTTAAACAATTTGATAACCTGATAAGTAGGGTCTATTTCATGCCAACGAATGCCTCCAAAGTTGGCTCTTGAGCCGTACTTATGGTGATTGTTATGATAGCTTTCGCCCATCATCAGAAAATCAAACGGCAAGAAATTTCTGGAGGTGTCACCCACTTCGAAGTTTCTGTATCCATAGACATGGGCAAACCAGTTAATGATAGCACCGTGAATTGGAGAAAGCATCCACTGCAAAGGAAGCAGTAGCCACAACCACCAAACATCTACAAACTGCCAGTAAACAAAGAAATACGCTGCTCCCCAGCCTACTCTACTTACCCATGAGCGGGCAAACTTGTCAAAGCTGTGCCACGCAGGCACCCCTTCTGTAAATCGTTTATCTACATCCACTTTTCTGCTGGTGATCGCAGAATAGATGGTTTTGGTTTTCCACATCATTTTGAAGATGCTCTCATCGTATTTTGGTGAGTGCGGATCTTCAGGGGTATCGGCATAAGCATGGTGCATTCTGTGCATCACACCATAACCATACGGACTCAAATAATTGGATCCTTGAAATAGCCAGGTTAAAACGAAAAACACCTTTTCGGTGAATCGATTCATGGTAAACGCCTTATGTGCAGCATATCGATGCAAAAAGAACGTTTGAAAGAATAGCGACAAGTACCAATGCGCTATAAAAAACAAAATAATTACTTCCATTCGGTTTGTTTTAATTAGTCTTCAACACAATTCAGGGGCTTCTTCCCCTTATTACTATTGGTTAAGACAAAGTCAATCTCCGTTTGTGACAGAAATACAAAAAAGCTTTTGAAAATTATTCCTCTTCGGAAGGGCCTCTTTCAAAGATATGATCCATAAGCTGCTGAAAATCACCCTTTTGAGAGGCTTTATTGATCGCTTCAAAATATTTATCCACATCAAAAGAAAAGGTAAATCGCTCACTTTCTTTAGCGAGCTTTTCTTTAGCCCGGCATACCAACTGGCGGCAGTGGTCTTTTTTCTTATTGAAAATCTCCTGAAGCTCGTCATAGTCAAAATCAAAGCCTTCTCTTAATAGAAACAAGCCTCGCTCAAGCGGACCAAGTTTCTTATGGAGTACACTAAGAGCCGCACCAACCTCATGCTTAAGATCAAGATGGGAAAAGTCTATCTTTTCGAAAAACTCCGGAACTTTAACCGATTCCAGATAGTCCTTTTTCTTCTGCTTGATCGAGTTGAGGTGATTCAGACTATTGTTGGTCACAGACCTGATCAAATAAGCCTTGATATTCTCAATTTTGGACCTGTCTGCACTGAGGTATTTCAGAAAGGTATCCTGAACAATATCTTCAGCATCGTGTATACACCCCACTATGCGATAAGCAATGGCTTGCAGCAGAGGTTGATAAAGCGTTATGGTTGCAGTCTGTGTCAAAATATAAAAGCGTAAAATTAACTATACCCGGGCGATATATTGCAACAATTTTGTTTAAACACTCAAGATAACCCGACAAATGGTAGTTATTTTACAATCTTTGTAGTGAAATGTTAGAAATTTTATACCAGGATAATCACCTTATAGCCATCAACAAACCCCCGGGGCTGTTAGTTCACCGGTCACCAATGGCCAGTGACGTAGATGAATTTGCTGTCCAACTCCTTAGAAACCAGGTAGGTAAATGGGTCAACCCTGTGCATCGTCTTGATCGCAAAACCTCTGGTGTTTTACTCTTCGCTTTCGACGCATCCGTCAATAAAAGGGTCATGGACCAGTTTGCTTCCAGAAACATCAAAAAAACCTACTGGGCAATCGTGAGGGGATACACTGAGGATAAGGGCATCATCGATTATCCACTCGAAAACAAAAAAGGAAAGATACAAGAAGCAATAACCCACTATAAAACCTTAAGAAGATCTGAACTGCCGATACCATCCGGGAAACATGAAACATCCAGGTACTCCCTGGTCGAAGCTACTCCTGAAACAGGCCGAATGCACCAGCTACGTAAGCACTTCTCGCATATCCTTCACCCGATAATCGGGGACAGACCTCATGGGTGCAACAAACAGAATAAGTTATTTAAAGAAAAGTGGGATATGACCCAGATGCTGCTCCATGCACAGTCCCTGGAATTTGATCACCCTGAAAGGGGTGAAAAAATCAAAATCACAGCAGATATCCCTTCGGAATTTGCCAGAATGGCTGAACTAATGAGCTTTGATACGCTAATACTCCCACAGGTCTGATTGCTCATATGGCGTACCTTCGAAGGTCCAGAGGCTGCCATCAATATAGCGGAATGACTCCCTTATTTCATTCACTCTTATAAATTCCTCATTCGTAAGATCCAATGTAGAAGCCTCAAGGTTCTGCTTTATCCTTTGCGGATTTGATGATTTGGGGATCACAGCTATACCACGTCTGATCGACCAGGCTATCAATACCTGTGCAGTCGAGGCCTCATGATTTTCTGCAATGTTTTTAATCACCGGATGCTCCATCAGCACAGGATCATTTTCTTTTCTGACTCGCGATGGACGGTCATTAGAACCCAATGGAGAATATGCTGTCATAAGGATCCCTTCAGCACTACAATAATCCACCAGCTTTTGCTGAGGAAGAAAAGGATGCAGCTCCACCTGGTTCATCTCCGGTTTGATGGCAGCATTTGCACCGATTTCTTTCAGTTTAGCGATATTAAAATTGCTCACTCCGATATGCCCTGCTAATCCGGAAGTCACACAATCCTCCATTTCCATCCATGTTTCTGTCAGTGGCGCTTCCTCATAGGATAAAAAGTCACTACCCTCCCTGGGATAGAGCACTCCCGGCTTTAAAGCCACCGGCCAGTGCATCAGAAACAGATCCAAATAGTCGAGTTGCAGATCCCTTAAAGTTTTCTGCAACTCCCTTTTCACATGTTCTTTCTTATGTGAGGCATTCCAAAGCTTGGAGGTCACCCATAGCTCTTCTCTTTTTAAAATACCCCGATCAAAAGCATCCCGAAAAGCCGCTCCAATCTCATCCTGATTACCATAAATAAAGGCACAATCTATATGGCGGTGACCACACTCCAAGGCAGCTGAAACAGCCTTGTAAGCTTCGCCTGACTCAGATTTCCAAGTTCCCAGACCCAGGATGGGCATTTCATCTCCGTTTTTATACTTTAGGTATTTCATAGAGTCTGTCCCGTTTTATTTCATCATTTTTCTACGCAGAATTTAACACATCGTGAATGAAAAATTTGATATACTTGAAGAAAAAACCAACGGAATGATCAGGTGTGTAGCTATAGACGATGACCCTTTATTTTTGAAGACTCTGAAGATCATGCTGGAGAAAGAGGAAGGTGTAGAATTAACCAACGCTTACACAAATCCGGTAGAGGGAGTCATGGCCATTGTAAAGGTAAAGCCGGATGTGATCCTGCTTGACCTGGAAATGCCTTATCTGGATGGTCTGGAAGCTATAGAGACACTGGACAAACTCCCAAAGATCATTGTCATCTCCGGACACAGTACCTTTAATA
This sequence comes from Marinoscillum sp. HNIBRBA16962, assembly GCF_057801515.1. NCBI lineage: Bacteria > Pseudomonadati > Bacteroidota > Cytophagia > Cytophagales > Reichenbachiellaceae > Marinoscillum > Marinoscillum sp. HNIBRBA16962. The sequence goes on from NZ_CM173603.1 coordinate 4,699,010, forward strand.
ACAAAAACCTCAAAGTGGATGCCTTTATTCATAAACCAGACCTGGCAGCCACCCCCCACATCCTCTGTGAGGAGCTCCACAAACTTTTTGTATAAAAAAATCCCTCACCGGATGGCAAGGGATTTGCAAGCAAAGAGTTAAAGATTATTTGTTCTACAATTACTCGAATATACCAAAATCAATTACTTATTGCAAGCAATAAGTCACTTTGAGTGATGATATGCACATCATCTTTCTGATCCCGTACCAGCAAAGCCCGGGCATCTTTATTGATCAGGGAAGAAAGCACGTCCACGGTATTGTCCATCCCCACAAACTGGAATGGAGGATCCATAATCTCACTGACAGCTTTGTCCTTTACTGATGGATCATCAATAAGGCTTTTGAGAACTCTAGTATCGTTCAGACTACCCACAAAATCAGTTCCGTCCACTACCGGTATCTGATCTATGCCATGCTGGTTCATCATCAGTATGGCCTCCCCTACCTTAGTGGTCTTATCTATGGTTTTCAGTTTGCTGCTTCCATTTCTACTGGCAACGATATCCTTTGCTGTGGCAAACTTCCTGGCTTCCAGAAAGCCGTGGTCCTTCATCCAGTTGTCATTATAGACCTTGCCAAGGTAACGTGTCCCATGGTCGGGAAGCAGGATCACCATGACATCCTCGTCCTTTAGGTTTTCCCGGGCATATTCCAGTGCTCCATGTACTGCTGAGCCACAGGACCAGCCTATGAAAAGTCCCTCCTCACGAGCCAGTCTCCTGGCCATAATGGCTCCATCTTTATCAGTTACTTTTACGATGTGGTCAACTACTGAAAAATCTACATTCCCGGGAAGAATGTCTTCCCCGATACCTTCCGTCAGGTACGGGTAGATCTCTTTTTCATCGAAGATGCCCGTCTCCTTATACTTCTTGAATACAGAACCATACGAGTCGATTCCTACCGTAATCACATCCGCATTCTGCTCTTTCAGATATTTTGATGCGCCACTTATGGTACCACCAGTACCCATACCGGCAGCATAGTGAGTTACTTTTCCATCAGTATCCTGCCAAATCTCAGGGCCGGTAGTCTCATAATGTGCCCTGGTGTTGGATATATTATCATACTGATTTGGGTAAAAGGAATTTGGGATGTCCTGATTTAGCTTTTTAGCTACGGAATAGTATGATCTTGGGTCATCCGGTGGCACATTGGTAGGACAAACGATCACCTCTGCTCCCACCGCCCGAAGGATATCTATCTTCTCCTGAGACTGCTTATCAGCCAATGTGAAGATACATTTATAGCCCTTTGCCTGGGCTACCAGCGCCAGTCCCATGCCGGTATTTCCCGAGGTACCTTCAATGATCGTCCCGCCCGGCTTTAAAATACCTTCTTTCTCAGCATCTTCGACCATTGTCAGTGCAATTCGATCCTTTACGGAATTGCCGGGATTGAAATATTCCACTTTCACAAGGATCGTTCCTTTCACCCCTTTATTCACACTGTTTAGTTTAACGAGCGGGGTATCTCCTATCGCATCAATTAGCGTATTATAATAGCGCATGCTTTTTAACTTAGACTTTTTTGCAAATTTACGGAATATGTACACGACTGTCTGTGAAAGGGGTTACTTTTTAGGTGATCAATAATCAAAATTGTCAGGGACTGGTTAATTACTCTGTATGGAAAAGAATAAATCAATTGAAAATGCCGCCGGCCTCAATGTGCGGCTCAGGAATTTACAACTTTCGGATTACCCCAACTTACGGGAAATCATGGAAAAGGTCTATGAAGACGTAGATGACCCTTACTGGGAGAAAATGGACATAAAAAGGCTTTTAAAGATCTTTCCTGACGGACAGCTATGTGTGGAAGTAGAAGGTAAGATGGTGGCAGCTGCTCTGGCAATCATCGTGGACTACAAAAAATTTGGTGATAACCATACATACAGTCAAATAACAGGGGATGAAACTTTTAGCACACACAATGAAGAAGGGGATGTCCTGTATGGTATCGATGTGTTTGTTCACCCCGATTACAGGGGGCTTCGTCTGGGCAGACGGCTGTATGACGGGCGTAAGGAACTTTGCGAAAATCTGAACCTGAAATCAGTTGTGGCTGGTGGACGCATTCCAAACTATGTAAAGCATGCAAAAAAGATGACCCCTCGTCAGTACATCGATGCGGTAAAAAACCGGGAGATCCACGATCCCATTCTTAATTTTCAGCTAAGCAATGATTTTCACGTTAAAAAGATCCTGAAAAACTATCTCCCTGGAGATGCCCGGTCCAAAGACTTTGCTACCCTCCTGGAATGGAATAACATTTATTACCAGGAGGAAGAAAAGCTTATCAACGCTCCCAGAACTTACGTGCGTATTGGTCTGGTGCAGTGGCAAATGCGGCCGTTTAAAGATTTTGATTCACTGGTTGAGCAGATGGAATACTTCATTGATGCTTTTGGCGACTACCAGTCTGATTTCATTTTATTTCCCGAGCTTTTCAATGCTCCGCTTATGGCTGAATACAACCATCTTGGAGCTCCGGAAGCTATACGGGGGTTAGCCAAATATACCGAACCCCTCCGGGAAAAATTCACGGAGTATGCCGTGGCTTACAATGTGAACATCATTGCCGGCAGCATGCCGGTACTGCGGGATGAAAAACTGTATAACGTGTCTTACCTGTGCAGAAGGGATGGTTCGTGGGATAGCTATGAGAAAATCCAGATCACCCCTTCAGAGCAAAGCTCCTGGGGAATGAGCGGCGGTGATAAGGTAAAGGTTTTTGATACGGATGCCGGAAAAATAGGAATTACCATCTGCTATGATGTGGAGTTTCCGGAAATCGCACGGCTTTACGCTGAGCAGGGCATGCAGATCTTGTTTGTACCTTTCCTTACAGACACTCAAAATGGCTTTAACCGGGTGAGGTATTGTGCTCAGTCAAGAGCTATAGAAAATGAATGCTATGTAGCCATCGCAGGATGTGTAGGCAACCTCCCAAAAGTTAACAATATGGACATTCAATACGCGCAAAGCGCCATATTCACCCCTTCGGACTTTGCTTTTCCCACCAATGCCATCAAGGCGGAAGCCACCCCAAATACGGAGATGACCATCATAGGTGACGTGGACCTTGAACTCTTAAAGGAGCTTCATGAATTTGGAAGTGTGAGAAACCTCAAAGACCGAAGGCTGGACCTGTATAACATTAAGCTAAAGAAATAATAAATATAATAAATACCCTATTTAGGGTATTGATTTTGGGGTGTGAATTACCGATCTTAGCTATTAGATTGAGTAATTAGTAAATATCTCTTCATTCCTCTTCAGATTACGCGCCGATTTTTGGCGCGTAATTTTTTTTACCATTGGTGGTGAACTTCCTCCCTGATGTATTCATCATAGACTTTTTTGACAGCTTTCATCTGATCTTCATTAAAATCCGGCAACCGTATGGCCTTCACATTTGCCTTGATCTGGTCCGGGTTGCTCGCTCCGGGAATGACCGTACTGACCTCAGAAAACATCAATATCCATTTCAAAGCATACTGGAAGAGTGGTCCGTCTCCAAAATATTGCTTCAACTCATCTACCGCCTTTAAGCCAAGGTCTAATGGCACACCGGAAAACGTCTCACCCTTATCAAAAAATTCGCCGTTGCGGTTAAAGTTTCGGTGGTCCTCCTTATGAAAAGTCTGGCTAGCGGTCATTTTTCCACTCAGCAGCCCACTTGCCAGCGGAACGCGCGCTATAATGCCTACGTTCCTTTCAGCCAGCTTTTTAAATGCTTCTTCTGCCGGCTTTTGCCTAAACATATTAAAAATAATCTGTACAGTCTCTACCACATCATGTTGAGAAGCGGTGAGCGCCTCCTCCACTTTTTCTACACTCACACCGAAGTGTTTTACTTTTCCTTTTTTCTTGATCTCTGCTAAGAGATCAAATATTTCACCCTTTTCATATACGGGAGTAGGAGGACAGTGTAGCTGAACCAGGTCGAGCTCGTCAAGCCCGGTGTTTTTCAGCGCTTCATCCACGAATTTCTCCATTGCTCCCGGAGTATAGGCCTCCGTAGTATGAGGATCCAGCCGCCTTCCTATTTTAGTGGCAATGTAAAGGTTATCCCGATCTGCCTTTACAAACTCTCCGACCGTTCGCTCACTTTGCTGTGCATCGTACACATCTGCAGTATCCAGAAAGTTAATGCCCTCATCAAGAGCTGTTTTTATAATATTCCGGGCAATTTTCTGATCAAAATCTCCTCCCCAGCCACCACCTACCTGCCAGGTTCCCAGAGATATTTCAGAGACCTTCATGCCTGTACTTCCAAGTATTCTGTAATTCATATATTCCGTTTTTCTCCTTGTTACTAAATTAATCAGATTGAACCCGATTTGTTTGCTTACCCTGAATGAAGAATAATCCTGCATTGTCAGGTTGCAATTAAGCAGTATGGAGTATGGCTTGATGAATTTTTCTATAACCCCATACCCCGCCATGATCATTCAATATAGCTTGACAAAGTGGAAATAATATGCGCGGCACACAATAAAAAAGCAGCTCCCGAAAGAGCTGCTTTCAAAAAAATAGACTCTGGCCCTTTCGGACCAGGCACTTAGACATCTGCTAACTGGAGGCAGAGATCAGAAAAAAATCAAGTTAGGTTCATCCAATATCCAAACCACAATGATCAAACAGACAACCATGCCAACAAGCAGCATTGTCCCTTCAAAAAATCTCTTTCGCTCCATAGTGATGTCTAAAATGTACTAATCAAAACCGCTGCAAAAATTGGCTGTAAGTCTAACTAATCAAAAGAAACAGGGTATACAAGAGGTGAACATGCTAGACCTTTTTCACTGAAGCGCCTATCTCATTCAGAAAATCATTGAGATTAACATCAGATGGGAGGTTAAGCTTCTTCTTTAGCCGGTACCTCGCTGTTTTGACGCTCTCAGCAGATATTCCCAGAATATTAGCTACCTCTTTCATGGACATATTTAACCGGATAAGCGCACTCAGCCTTAATTCATTATTGGTCAAAGATGGATTTTGAGCAATCAACTGATCAAAAAAGTCCTGATGCAGGCTTTGAAACCTGAGTTTGAAATCTTCCCAGTCTTTATCTACCTGCTGCTGACTATTGATGAGGCGATCTATCTCCTTAAATCGCTTTTTCAAACCGGGCTCCAGTTCCGGGTTTTGCCTGACTGATTCCAAAACTTCTTTCAGCTCTTCGAAGAGTTGATTTTTTTGAACAAAATTCACCGTGTAGGAGGTGATCTCCCTGTTTTTCATTTCCAGCTCACGATCCATTTCACGAGCTTTTAGCTCAGCGCGCTCCTGCCGTTGCCTCATTTTCAGACGCTGACGCTGAAACAATAAATAACCGATAACCAGGATTAAAACAAACAATACCACCAGTACAATCCGTAAGATAAAATCAAACCTGGCTTGCTGCTCCAGCAGGGTAATTTCCTGCTCTTTTTGACTGATGAGTCGCTCCTTCTCTACCGCTACCAGGCGAGCCTCAAAGTCAGCAATATTGCGGGCTGTCTGTTCATTAAAGATCGAGTCCCTTAGTTTGACATAATTATCATAATAATAAATAGCCTGCTCATAGTTACCCCGCTCCTGGTAGATGTTTTTCAGATCATAAAACAGTTCCTTAAGGCGCTTTTCCGACCCGATCGATTTTGCTATACGCACTCCGTCCAGCAGGTAACTTTCCGCTTCCTGAATATCTCCCATTGCCAAATGAGCTACCGCCAGGTTTTCATAATTTTTCGTCAGCCCTTCCTGATCATTGTTTTGTTTACAGAGGTTTATTGATTCCTGGAAAAGCTCTATAGCTTTCCCGTAATCTTTTTTGGCGGTGTAATAAAGCCCCAACCTGTTTAGCGATTTTGATATACCGTAGACAAAGCCAATGTCTTGATGAAACCTGAGCGCCTGGTCTAAATAGCTTTTGGCCTGATCAAGATTTTCCAGCTCAAGAAAAACTGTCCCCATTTTGTTGTAAGTGGTACCGATCCGGTCCCTGGCACCCACAGCTTTAAATAGGTCCAATGCGCCTTTGTATTGATCCAGAGCGCGGTGATGATCTTTCTGGTCAGCATAAACCAACCCAATGTTCATCTTACAGTTGGCCTCTCCAAGGGAATTACCAAGCAGCTGGTACAATCGGAGGCCATCATATAGATTGGTCAGCGCCTGATCATACATACCCCTGGCCCAGTAAGCCACGCCAATTACACGATTCGAAAAAGCCAGAGCTGATGAATCATGCAGTAATTCTGCCATCGTCTTAGCCTTCTGGCCATAATAGATCGACTCTACAGGATTCACAATCCAGTACTCATAACCTAGCTGATTGAGTACATCTGCTCTTTCACTCGATGTTTCCGTATAGACCTCAAGCAATCGCTTAAGGCTGTCAATCTTCTGTGAGAATGCGGCTAAACTGAAGATGTAAAGCAAAATGGATAAAAATATGCTTCTCATACGGTAATTTTATCACTTGTCTTTATTCACGACATAACCTTTCGATCATGACCAGGCGATTAGCTATTTTCTGCGGTTCAAAAAGTGGAGATCACCCAATTTACATCGAAAAAGCAAAGGAATTATCCGAAACACTCCATAAAAATGCTATCGGTGTTGTTTACGGAGGAGGGCGCGTTGGGTTGATGGGTGTTTTAGCTGAAAAGATGTTGGAGCTCGGCGGAGAGGTCATTGGGATCATTCCCAAAAAGATCAAAGACATGGAAGTAGCCCATACCGGGATTACGGAGCTGCATGTAGTAGATACCATGCATGAGCGTAAAGCAATGATGGCCGAAAAGTCAGATGGATTTATTGCCATGCCGGGAGGGATAGGCACCATGGAAGAGATCATCGAGGTGTTTACATGGCATCAGCTTGGATATCACAACAAACCCTGTGGATTTCTAAATGTCAATGGCTACTTCAATAAATTTTTTGAATTCCTTGATCAGATGGTTGATGAAGGTTTTTTTACCAAAGACCACAGAGACACGCTGATTATTGAGGAAGATCCGAATAACCTAATTCATAAGATGATGTAAATTCTACGGGTTCTTCTGAATCGCATAGTCCCTTACAGCTTTCCAATCCTTTTTATAAAACACTTTGACTTTTTCGAGGCTTTCTTCGTGTATCAACTGCTTTTCACGAGTCAGCCACTCAGGTATCATTATTGCGGCATACAAAATCAAATGATAAAAGGCCCAAACGGGTCTGAACAAAAGCCAGTGTTTGACTTTGTTTTTATACCCCTTTGGAGTCCTCTTTACAAACCTTCTGCAGAAAGTCCTCAGAAATAACAACTGCTTATCGGAAAAAGAAGCATGAACCGGTTTCAGAGAAATTTCACTTTCGTCAAAATCAGTCCCTGTATAATCCGCTATCTTTCTCAAAAAAGCTACCGGATCACCTTTCAGATCTTCATAAAACAGCACCAGAGGAGGGTGATCAAAATGTTGCTCAATGGTTTTTAGCATCGGCAGGAAATACAGGTCTTTTTGTTTCCAGAACCCCTTGTCGTTTTCCAGGTCAATGAACTCTTCAAAAGAGCCAAACCATCCATTTTTTACATGCCTCCGGTATTGAGAAGCAATCCACTCATCATGCCTCCGTAGTAGAATGATAACTTTCGCACTTGGAAAATCCTCACTAAACCAACGCACTTCTCGCTCAAGCTGACGATCAAACTCACGAGATACCAGTATCCGACCCTGACCTGTGGGAATGAGGGATTTACTTTTCCTGTACTTTGTGGAAGGGAGATATTGTATATGTTTTAGTCTTGGGAAAAATCGCTTTTGCAGAAAGGTAGAGGCCACTTTACCCAGACCAACATGAAAATAGATCTCCCTTACTTCACTCATGGGTGCTAAGATAAACCGATCAGGGATTTCAGCCTTTTTTAATAATCGAATAATATTTGAGTGATGTTTTATTAATTTAGCCGTGATTACAAGTCACCAAAATACAGATTGGCTACTTATACCAGAAGCTTTGTGAAACGAACCAAGACCAACTGGAAAACCATTATTCTCCTTTGCGAGATCTTTGCTTTCGCAGGTTTCCTTCTCTTAGTAGTACTTAACCACTTTTATCATTTTGTTCTGTAAGATTATGTACTAACCGCCTCAGGCAGAAGTACTGTAGGTTATGTGCTCTACCGGTGGAAGCGGTAAATCCCCATATGACTTCCACTTCCCCTTCAAAGACATCATTAATCAGGTCACGCTCCACCGCGACCACCCGTACTCCATCCCAAAAAACTTCGATGAGTTGTTTCTCAGGGTCCCACCGAAACCTGAAGTCATGTAGCAGATCATCTTCCATGTTGTAAGTAGAGTCTCCCCCATTCCAGTAAGTTTCGTGTCGGCTTACTCCATTTTCCAGGTAGGCTACATGGTCACAAGTGGGATCATTCTGAAAGAGGTTCTGATAGGTATCAAACTCTACAGCCACAGAAGGGTCTATGGAGTTGCCTGGACGCAGTGGATTAAACCGGCCATAGCCCATACATTCGCCCCACTGACCAAATGCATCAAAGCCTCGAATATCATTGTGCACAACAAAAGTGATACCATCAGCCCCCTCTTCCTTGTCGCCCAGGTATACATCAAACTGGATTTCAAAATACCGGGTCAGATTTAGCTTGGTGTAATTGTATGCCAGACCTTCAGCATAGGGCTGGTCCGGAGTGAGCTGAATACACCCATTGGACATCTTACCGGCAGTTCCCAGGAAATAATACTGAGCTTGTGAAGTGGTGAAATGGCCTATGAGCAAAAGGAAAATAATGAACCGCATCAACATTTATAACGACCGAATCAGGATTTTGATTTTTTCTGAGAGAAAAAACCTAAATTCCACGAAGGATGTTATTTTGACTTACCTAGTTGATATGATTAAATTAGATTTGCCAAATGGCAAGTGAAGTGCAGGCAGACTATCTCAAAGAACTCAATCCTCCTCAACGTGAAGGCGTAGTAAATACTGAAGGCCCTACCATGCTTATAGCAGGCGCCGGCTCTGGTAAAACCCGCGTGCTTACATACCGGATCGCTCACCTTATCAGGTATCACGATGTAGATCCTTTTAACATCATGGCGCTGACCTTTACCAATAAGGCAGCCCGCGAAATGCGAGAGCGAATTGAGAAGATCGTAGGGAATGAAGCCAAAAACCTTTGGATGGGGACCTTCCACTCCGTTTTTGCAAGGATCCTGCGGGCTGAAGCTTCTCGTTTAGGCTATCCCAGCAACTTCACCATCTACGACACAGATGACTCAAAAACGCTGATCCGACAGATCGTCAAGCAATTGAACCTGGACGATAAGCTCTATAAGCCAAACCTGGTTCTCAACCGGATTTCAGCCGCCAAAAACCGCCTGGTCTCGTGGCAGGAATATGTAAACAACCCCATCTATGCCGAGGATGATACCGCCAACATGCGGCCGGAGATGGGTCGGCTGTATCAAACTTATGTAATGCGCTGCTTCAATGCAGACGCCATGGACTTTGATGATCTGCTTTTCAATACGAACGTTCTTTTCCAGGAAAATCCGGATGTCCTTAACAAATACCAGCAACGCTTTCATTATCTCCTGATCGACGAGTTTCAGGATACAAACATCTCACAGTACCTCATTGCCAAGCGACTGGCAGCAGTACGACAAAATATTGCGGTAGTGGGAGACGATGCACAGAGTATCTATGCGTTTCGGGGAGCTGATATTAAAAACATCCTGAATTTTGAGCGGGACTATCCGGACCTGAAAGTGATCAAGCTGGAGCAAAACTACCGCTCTACCAAAAACATTGTAAATGCAGCCAACTCAGTAATCAACAAAAACAAAGCCCAACTCAAAAAAAGTGTCTGGACAGACAATGAGGATGGTGACCTGATCGACCTGATCAAAGCCACCTCAGACAATGAAGAAGGGAAGCTCATTGCCTCTGCCATTTTCGAAACAAAAATGCAGACACAGGCCAAAAACAGTGAGTTTGCCATCCTCTACCGTACCAACAGCCAGTCCCGGGCTATGGAAGAAGCCCTGCGTCGCAATAACCTGAAATACCGGGTGGTCGGTGGTGTCTCGTTCTACCAGCGAAAAGAGATCAAAGACCTGATCTCCTACTTGCGTTTCATTGTCAATGCCAATGACGAGCAGGCCATGCGCCGGTGCATCAACCTGCCTAAGCGAGGCATCGGACCAGGCACTATTGAAAAACTGGTGGTGGCCTCATCCGAGGAAAATAAGCCACTATGGGAGATCATGGAAAATGCTACCAGCTACATTGGCGGCCGGGGTGGCAACCAGGTAGAGGAGTTTGTGGCCCTGATCAAAAGCTTTAGGCTGACCGCTGAGAAAAAAGATGCCTACGATGCAGCCGCACATGTGGCTAAAAATTCCGGCTTGCTAAAGGAGCTGTACGAAGACAAAACCATCGAAGGGATGAGCCGGTATGAAAACGTGCAGGAGCTCCTCAACGCCATCAAAGAGTTTACCGATGACCAGGAAAGAGAGGATAAAAGCCTGAGTGCCTTCCTCCAGGAAGTAACCCTGCTGACCGATGAGGATCGAAACAGTGATCCTGACGAAGCTGTCACTCTCATGACCATTCACATGGCCAAGGGGCTGGAATTTAACTACGTATATATCGTGGGGATGGAAGAGGAGCTTTTTCCTTCGCAAATGATGCTTAGCAGCCGTGCCGACCTGGAAGAAGAACGACGCTTGTTTTATGTGGCCATCACACGGGCAAAAAAGAAACTGCACATGAGCTATGCACTGAACAGGTATCGCTTTGGCAGGTTAAAAAACTGTGAACCCAGCCGGTTCCTGGAGGAGGTAGACCCGCAGTTTATCAAAATCAATAAGAAGTTTTCTACTACTGCTCCGCTCTCCTCTGCAGAGAGCTATGTGACCAAAAACTTTGTTAACAACCTGAAGAAAGACCGGGCCAATCGCAAGTTTGCTTCTGCTCCACAGCACAAACCCAGCCCGGATTTTAAACCCAGCGACACCAGCAACCTCGCTGAAGGAATGCGTGTAGAGCACCCGAAATTTGGTTTTGGAAATGTCACTCACATTGATGCAGAGGGAGCTAACAAAAAAGCCAAAGTGGATTTTGAAAGTGCCGGAGAAAAAACCCTGCTGCTTAGCTATGCAAAGCTAAGGATCGTGGAGTAGCGCACTCAGGTGTTCTCTTCTTTTTTCAGCCGTTCGATATCCTCAGCCAGCCGGGTCATCTCCAGTGGCAATGTACCATTGTAAATCCCCCGTATTCTGGACTTACTATCTATCAAAACCACATTTTCCGTATGCAGAAAGTCTGCACTGGAGGTCACGGACTTCCCAAAGCCTTCATCAGCAAAATAGGATTCTCTACCCAGCTTATAGATATCATCCTTCTCCCCTGTTAGCAGTAGCCATTTATCGCTATTGATGTCATTGCGTTCTGCAAACTCACTAAGAACAGCCACTGAATCCAACCAGGGCATCACCGAATGAGATACGAGCATCACCGAATCATCCCCTGCAAAAGCTTTCTGAATACGCTGAAGATTGTTGGTCATTTTCGGGCAGACCGTGGGACAGATAGTGAAGAAAAAGTTAGCCACATAGATCTTTCCGTCAAGGCTTTCATTGGTGATGGTATCGCCGTCCTGGCTAAGCAGCTCAAAGGGAGCAATGGTGTGTATTTTGGAGTATTGGTCTGATGCAGGTTCAACCCACTCTGGCGTGAAGTCAGCCTGAGAATAAAAAGGAAGGGTCATTTCTTTAGGCTCCTTTCCTCCACATCCGTACAAAAACAACATTAAACCGATTACAAAAAGACTATTTCTCATAAATTTCAGCTGTTAACGGGGCTATAACTTCATTTTCCGTATCCAGGTTTTTACAGCGTTTCATGCCGGCTAACCCATACTTTCTTCCATCCTCCCGGATCACATAGTTGGCCCGAAGCTTGCCATCAGACCGCCACACTTTTTGCGCACCGAAAGGTTTTCCATTTACATATCGAAAGGACTTAGCTGGCTGTCCATCAGCATACCAGTCCTGATGGTGTCCCTCACTTAAGCCATTTTCAAAATGATAGATGAATTTCCTGCTTCCATCCGGATAGAACCCCCGGTGGACACCTTCTTTTTCTCCATCCTCATAAGGCCTGGAAAACATAAGCGCTCCCGAAGGATAGTATCCTAAAAATTCGCCGTGCTTTTTGCCATTGTAGTGGGACTGGCTGCTTTTAAGAGATCCATCCGGATAATATTCTTCCAGGTAGCCTGAAAACAGTTTTCCCTGGTAGAGCACCCGTCCCTTCAGGTCTATGAGGACTGCAGAATCATCGGCTGAAACCCGGAAGTCAGGTATTGACCGGGAGCACCCGGCCAATACCAAAACACAAACCACTATAATGAACCTTTGCTTCATTGTGTTATTGTTCCGGGAGTGCCATAGAATCCATCCCCATTGATCCACGGGAGATCAGCTGTAATGTGGTAATGATAGATCCCGTCAGGAAAATCCGCCGTAGCAGAGAAGTGTCCATGGTAATCATCCAGGTCGTCATTGGTGATGGTTTTGCCGTCTTCTACCGGTCCATAAACCGGGAAACCATCCAGCAAAAGCCCCAGGAAAGCATCGTCTCCCAGTGTTTCCGTCAGCCATACCGGCTCAATGTGGTAGTGGTAATCTCCTCCCTGCGCCGGATGACCTTCGTACTGGTCAAAGGTGTTTAACTCCTCCAGGATATCGTCGCCCGGACCGGCATTCTGGTTATAGAAAGCCACGCTATTAACGGAAATGCCCATCGGACCCAAAGAAGTTGATTCCTTTGTTGTAGCCTCCTCCGGAAACCTCGGGATCTTGTATTCAAAGTTCTGAGTAATGATGCTATTCGGATTTTTGTGAAAGTCCGGATTGTTTGGCTCATCGTAAGCCTCATATAGCTGATGGTTTTGAGAATAGTACATGCTCACATGATCCGGCTCATTCTTTGAGGTGATGGTTATAAATTCCTCACCTACAGTAACCGTAAGCGCATCATTGTTATAAAATTTTTCAGCTAAAACACTGACATCAGGAGCTCCGGTTTCAGAAACATCTTCATCCGTTCCCGGCTCCTCCTCACTTTCACAGGAAACAAAAGATACTGCTATCGCCAAAGCAAGTAGCATCAGGTAATTGATTGATTTCTTCATAAATCTTGTCGTTTTAAAAATCTTTATACCTGAAACGGGGGGGTTGTGAAAAACCCTACTTTAGAAATATTCTTATAGAGAAAGAAGGTGGTTATGGCTGGCAACATAGCAAAAAAGCAGATGACTCCACCCCCTTTTATCCCCCGCCAGCGGGGGAAATCTCTTTTCCAATTTGAGCGGAGAGAGATATGGGGCGCCACACTGTCGCTAAGTATTAGCATAAGAAACCGGCCAGGTAGAGGAATGGGTTCAGAAGACAACAGCCATCTCTACTTCTTCAGTACCATCTCCTTATCATTCCGGGACCATTCACTCCACGATCCTACATAGAGCTTTGGGATCTCAAGACCGGCATGGGCAACTGCCAGCAACGTATGACATGCTGTAACGCCCGAACCACAATGCACGATCACCTCGTCACTATTTCGACCGCCAAATACTTCAGTGTATTTACTTTTTAACTCATAAGGCGATTTGAAATGCCCCTGCTCATCCAGATTGGTAGCAAAAGGAATGTTTACAGCATTGGGGATATGGCCTGCAATCAGATCGACTGGCTCCGTCAGGCCAGCATAGCGCTCAGCAGCACGAACGTCAATGATCAGCTTGTCCCCACCTTTTGATGCTTGCTCCACCTCATCCATATCCGAAAGGTAAAGCTGCCACCGGTTGGTCTTAAGCTGGTATATTGTTTTAGCAGGATTTACCTTTTCAGATTGTTCTGGTAATCCCGCATCAATGGCTGCCTGAAATCCTCCGTCAAGTACCTGTACTTTTTCATGACCGATGGCTCTCAGCATCCACCAAAACCTGGAAGCTGCATTGGCACCATTCATGTGGTCGTAAACTACCACATGACTATCATTGGATATAGCCAGATCACTTAATGTCTCCGCAAATGCAATAAGGGAGGGCAACGGATGCCTTCCCCCATTAGCCGGATCTTTAACATCTGCCAGCTCTGTCTCCGGATCAACGAAAACAGCTCCTTCCAAATGACTGGCCTCATAATCTGCTTTGCCATTCGGGCCACCACTGGCATCTACAATGATCAGGTCATCATCATTAAAAATAGCATCTAATTCCTGAGCGGAAATGATAGGTGAGTCCTGTCCGTTCATACAATAGGGTTTTGTATAAAATTAAAGAAAAGACCTGTAAGGACACAGACCTGCGGAAAGTCAGATGGTTATCTTAAACCGGAGGGGAGTTGGTTAGCGTACTTAATTTTAATCCACTCTATCCATTTTCAGAGAGTTTATATTTTTTGCAGCGCCTGCTGCTCCCCTTCGCAGGGGAGCTGTCCTCAGGACTGAGGGGTTTGCCTGGTACACCTACACCAGAAGCTACGATGCATAAAAAAGGCGGAGGGGTTTTTTCAAAGGGAGTTCCCGCTAGCTGGCGGGTAAGGGGTTGGTTTCTTACTAGCTCAATCCGCCCTCAACACTCTGATCCCATAGCTTTCCGGATCTGCCGGTGGGTCAGCATTCCAGTCATTAAAGGAGTGAGAACCGTCCGTCTCATAATAAACTCTGTATTCACCTGCAGGTAAAGTGATCTCCTCACGGATCATTCGATTTTTACTAGAACCTCCGGCGTGCTCGGTATCATAAAAGTCCATCTCCCAAACCATGCGTCCGGTATCCATACTTTTGATCCACCCAAAGTCATACATCCTGCCATCCCTGCCCTCACCTATCGCCATGATGATGACCCTGGTCTCTTCCTCCAGTGTAAAATACTCCCGGTAATATTCATGATCTTCCACCATCACGATCTCAGTGATGACATTTTCCGGTTTGTATTCTTTAGGGTTAAAAGGTTCTATATAATCCAGATCAGCCTCTTTTGTGGCATAAACGGAAATACCCCAAAGCTCTTCTTCCAGCGGCCGGGCGGCATTCCAGTCCCGGTAGGCATGCGAACCATCCGTAGTGTAATAAGCAATGTACTCACCGACAGGTAAAGTGATCACCTCCTCTGCTCTGCGGTTTTTGCTGGCGCCACCGGCATGCTCTGAGCGGTACTTGCGCATTCGCCATACGGTTTCCCGGGTTTTGGCATCTACAATCCAGCCATAGTCAACCATGTCATCATTCAGCGTCTGCTCACCCAGACACAATACGCGCACGTCCATCTCTTTCTTTACAGTGAAACCCATAGCCAGCAGTTCATTGTTCCGTACCCGTGTCACCTGGGCTATTGGCTTTATGGTTTTCGGCGGATCAAAAGGCACGAAGTTGGCCTTGTCGCTCCCGGTGGCTGGAAAAATGGTCACACCCCAGAACTGAGGGTCGTCCGGGGGCAGAGCATTCCATGCTTCGAATGAGTGTGAATCATCCGTCACATAGTTCACCAGATAGCTGCCCGCCTCCAGGGTGATCTCCTCATCCGCCTTTAAATTCTTCTTTGCTCCTCCCGCAAAAGAGGTGTTGCGGTAATTCATTTCATAAACCCGCTTACCTGTGCCTGCCTCATAGATCCACAGGTAATCAAAGATCTCGTCGCTGCGCCCCTCACCCAGGGCATACAGTCTTATGGTGGTTTTATCTTTTATGGTAAACCCATCCTCAAATCGCTCATCATCTTTGGCTTTAATAAAATAGATAGCGGCATTGGCCAATGTCTTTTCCAGGAAAAGCTCCGGGTCCGCCTCGTTCAAACCTGCTGCTTTCACTTCAATGAAAAGATCGTCTTGAAGACTCCAGCGATACTTCTCTTTGTTTCGGGAGTCAAAGATCTCCTCCAGCAGGTCACCAAAAGAGTGGAGCGTCCAGTTGCCATCATTCCAGCCCTCGTTGCTGTAAGCGCCCGTGAAATACAACTCATAATCACCTACGGGAAGCTCTGCCTCGGCTTTAAAATCGTAAAGTCCGTTTTCTTCTTTAAAGTCCCTTCCTTTAAACTCATCAAACAGGTGCCAGACGACCTTTCGCGAATTGGCATCAAGTATCCAGCCATAAAAGATCATCAGCCGGTACTCGTCGCGAAAGACTCCACCGGTTCCGGTGATCTTCACCGGTTGATCAGACGAAAGGGAAAAAGCTTTGATTTCTACCCCTTCAGGATTTACTTCATCAATGCGAAGGGATTGCGAAACAGCACTGAAAACTAAAAATAAAGTACAGAAAAAAGTAAAGGCGAATTTCATGACTTTGCAGGTTTGGTTTTGTATAAAAGCATAATCAATAATAGTGCCGGAGTGCATGGAACTAAGGAAGGATGTATTTTCCTTAAAATGGCACTTTAGAGTGATCGCTGGCGGTCAGTGGTGTTCTTTTTTGAGACAGGGAAAGGTGCCAGGTAGGCATCATGCTTGTCTTAGGTCCCAGCAGAGTCTCCGTAAGGCCTGTCCCGACAACATCGTCGGGGGACTCTGCTATCTCCTACGTTTCCATAACCAGAAACCAGGTCCTGGCGCAAGTTTGTAACTTGTGCCTCCTCTATAAGGTCCCAGCAGAGTCTCCGTAAGGGACTCTGCTATCTCCTACGTTTCCATAACCAGAAACACTATCATTTCTCAATGGTTAAATCGATATCCTCCATCTCTCTGTAATTCATTATTTCATAAACTCCCTGGATGCCCGTATCGTAGTACATCGCTGAGCTATGTACATAATCATTAGGATTCTCTGCCAAACTCCACTTTCCCTGGCATGGGTTATTATGAATATAATCCAGTTTTTGTTCAATGAAATAATGGCTATCACATGACTTCCAATCAAACGATGATTCAAAGACTTCATGTAGCTTTCCTCTCTTCCTTTCCTGCTCTTTCACTCCTGTCCTCAATTGAGCCAGTACCTTCTCCTGACCGAGCACTTTGAGTCGCTTCACCAGATCATAGGCCATAAATCGCTTCCCATTACCAACAATGCTATTGATTGATTTTCCGGTATTGGAAAATGAGATCAACGCATGCAAATGGTTCGGCATGATGACATAACCATTGATGTAATGGTTTCGTCCTTTTAGGTAATCAAACCAATCATATACCACCTGATAACCATCTGTGATCCCAAACAATGACAACCACTTATAGCAAGTGATGGTAATAAAAAACATCCCGTCATTTTCAAGTATCTGTGTCTTTACACTCATTTTTCTTCTTTTATCAGGCGTTACCCAAGTTGCCTCAGAGTCCCTGACGGAGACTCTGAGGAGAAGTAGCTCTATTTTCAATAAACCTATAATCATATCTTTTGAAAGATCACCTGCTGATTAAACTTCTCTACCATGTTATCGAGATAGGACTTGATCCTCGCATATTCATTTGGCTGATAAATGGACTTTTTAAAGTTACAGGTCCCTTTTACATAGACCATGCCGCCATTCTCCTGGCAGGTAAATACGATCTCGGCCAGATCGCTTTTTATCTCATAGTTCTCAGGTAGCTCAAGTACCTTATAGTTTTCCGGGATCTCTATGACAGAGGAAAACTGATCCTGCCAGGGATACATAAAGTCTACGGGGTAAGAACGCTTCTTCTGCTTCAGCTTATTTTCGGCTAAAGGAAACCCTAAAAACGGATTGACAATGATTTTATCATCAATCTTTTCAATATCTGCTGTCCCCAGAGCCTTGATCCTGTACGGTTTCTGAGAGGAATCAAAGTTGGTGGTGCTAATATCATTCACGTCATCGAATCCTTTCTTCTCCAGGTATTCAGTCAGGGACTCCTTCTGATCATCATATGAGTTTTTGAGCCACCAGGCTTCGTATTCAGTAGCTAATACAGATAAAGTCACTTCTGAGGTGGCCTTTTCCACATCCAGCTTTATCCCCAATGCCTTACTGTTGAGTGATAAGGTATTCACACCAAGACCTACCCATTTTGGATTACCCTCCTCTACTATCAGGCCATTATCATTAAGGCACCTGATCGGCAACCGGTTAAATGAAGTCATTTGATCCGTGGCATCTGCTAAATACAATGTCTCTTCTAATTCTACCAGGACCACAACATAATTGAAAAAATGAGAGAATGGATAATCTTTCCAGACCTTGCCATGATTTCTTGTACTAAGAATAACAGGTTTGGCATTGATACCAGCCGCCTGCAGTACCCCTGTTGTAAACAGGTTGATCTCTGCTACGCTGCCCGACTTTGTTTTGTGAAAATCTTTTGCTTTTTGTGAAGTGTACTTACCATAGCGGCCATTCCAGTCGTATCCCTGCTTCACATAATCGATGATCTGCCGGCTTTTTTCCTCATTATTTTCAGCCAAAACACCCAGCTCTTCTTCTAAAACTTTACGAGCTATTTTTTCACTCTTTTTGATATACTTTCCAAAGTTTTCGTGCTTGATCAGGTCTTTTATCAGCTCCGGCCAGTTGGAAATGATCTCATTAGATGTGCCATTTGGCCGGTGAACACTCGCTAGCTGAAAATCCATTTTCATGATGTAATCATCCGTGGAGGTCATGTATGACTCATCTTTAAACGAGGGCACGTTCTTCATTCCATAGGTATGGACATAATCATTGTACTCTATTCCTGCAAACCTTCTGGAAATGCCCTTATCCACTTCAGAATTCTGTATGTCAAAGTGATCAGTCCCGCTGAGTAAAAATATGTAGCCATAAAAGGGTACCATTTTCACTGTGTACTGGCTAAATAACGTGGGTATGAAATCCTGAAACTTCCAGTCAGGCAGATTAAAATGAAATGGGGTTTCTAACTTATACCGATACTCGATAATGGATCCTTCCTTAACATCAGGGAAAACAAACTTTTTCACATACCAGTTATTATTGATCTGCTCCTCATAGATCTCGTTTATGTCAACCTCTTTCTTCCGGACTATCCCTGTCTCAAAATTGATGGTATGTGCCTCTATGGAGGTAACTCGTTCCGTTTTTCCATAACCATCCACATAAAAGGGTATTTCTACTTCCGCATATTTAACCCCCTGCTTGTTCAGCACTTTTATTCGCCTTGTCCTTGTAAACCTTATATCAAAACCTCCACTGGAAGACTCAAAAAAGACAGACTCCCCCATATCAAACATGACTACAGCCTCGGCATCCGGCTCATCCGGAAATGACTGGTAGTCCATATCTTCTTTGGTGACTGCACCAAATTTTCTGAGCATTTTCTGGGCACTTAACTCCGTGCAAAAAGCAAGCAGCAAAGCAATAAGCGGTAAGGTTGATATTCTCATGACTTGGGCTTTAAAACAATTAATAATTCTCTTTGAGAGTTATTTATATCTTCAAAGTAATTATACAGATCCTTATAATCTTCTTTAGGAAAAGTTCCGGAAATCAAACGGTAATCCCGCACGATGATGATTCGATCTTTTTCACGATAAGACTGAAGCTCATATCGACCAAATGAAGAGCCAATACTTACTCCCTTAGGGATCTTCGGCTCATATTTTTCCAGAGAAGGTATTTTAAAAACAATCGAATCCACTTTTCTCACCGGATAGTTGATCCTGAGTGGATAGTCGCGATCTTCCGGCTTGTCCAGGTCATCTAAAGCCAGCTGGGGAACGTTGATGATCTTACTCCCTGCAATCTCCCTGACCGACTCTCTACAAATGAGGTCAACCTTCAGTCCCACTTCCTGAGCATCTCTATCCTGATAATCAAATGACCAATCTTTTATATCAAATTTTTTAAGAGGAATGTCTTTTTCTACCCTTTTCTGCTGATCGTCTTCGCTCCCTTCTACCTGGTAATATCGGTACGTCTCAAAGGCATCTCCCTGCACGCTCTTAGAGATACTAACGGGCGTTCCCTCTTCTTCATTTATATCAAAAACATATGTAGAATACTCCGTGACATTCGTTTCTTTTAAAGAAGGTGTTTGCACAAGCTGGCTGTTCGCCCCATTTACCAGAAGGCCTTTCCTGTTTTGTGTAAAGGTGCCCAGATATCCTGCAGGCAAATAGGAGGCCGTGTTTTCAAGCCAAATGGTATCCCCGTCATTAGGAACGCATAAGATCACATGGTTAAACTGCTGGCAGGGCAATGTGGTGTCAAGCCTTCTGGGGTTTTCACCTGCATAGATCTTGGTATAGTAAGAGTCAATCCCTACATATTTTAGGAGCGCTTTCATGTATACCGTCAGGGCCTTACAATCCCCATACTTATTGTCTGCAACATAAGAAGCAGGATAGGGCTTAAGGCCTCCAACGTCTATTGAGACATTGATATACCTGGTATTATCCTGCATGTATTGATAAAGCTTGCTGATCTTTTCTTTTGTTGAAGTAACACCCTGTAAAAGCTGATCCACTTTTTGTCTTTCTGACAAAGGCAGATCATCAAGTCCGCTATTCATCTTTGCCTGCCATAAACCATAATCTGCCCACGACTTAAAACTTCCCTGGTGCCCGTATTCAAATGCTTCCGGCACTACCGACACAATTGGCACGAGCTCCTCTAGTGGTGGGGCATAAGATTCGGTTTTTATGGGTTTTATCGTATCTGCTTCCCAGCGAAAAGATATAGCACTCTCTAAAGTGTCAGCACTAAAACCCAATGCTCCGTAAGTTTTCACCCGAACCGGATAATCTGCAGGTACGGAAATATTGAGGGTGGATCTCAGGGTGAAAATGTCCGTATCGATCACTGGCGACCAGTGAGCAACCCAGATATACTGTTTGGAGGTGATTCGATAGCTATACCGAATTCGGTATGGAAACTTATGCCATTTCAGTTTAAAGGTTTTGACATAATCATCTTCAAAAAAAGATATCCTGGAAATGTGGCTCCTGGTGGTGATCTCTTTCTTTTTAAGCTTCCTTAAGACATTACCGTTGAGATCTACCACCTCGGCCTCAAGAATGTCCAGATCATCATCTTCACTATAGGGTATGCTTACATCAGATATCCAGTCTGCACTTTTTGAATTAACCTGGATGTAAAAGCTCTTTTCTTCAATGCGCTTACCATTCTTGATAAGAATATCAGTAGAATAATCTATGATCATATTCCCATCTTGTCCTGAGGAGAAATGACAAATAGCTAATTGCAGGATCAATGAAAGGCAAAAGGATACTACACGGTTGTTAATCACAGGCAAAAAAATCTAACACACTACTTCCAGCTAAAATAAAGCATTTATTAGCTCAAATGCCAGCCTTGTGTAGTGAATCAATAAAGAGGTAAAATCAAAAGTTAAGTAAATTAAGCATAGGGCATGTAAATTCTATGATCTTCGATTTTGATCTAATTACTTAGAAAAACTAAAAATTGATACCATTGCCCGATTCCGGAAAGAGGCTAAAAAACTACCAAAAACGTCCTTCTCTAAGAGACTGAGGTTACCTATACCTCCTCAAAAACTGTACATGCTTTAAAAACTGAACCGGAGCTTGCAAGGCTCTCGATGCAAAACGAACCGCTTTCAAAACGGACCTGGTCTTCACAGCCAAAAGAAACAGAAAAGTATAAACATAATTTTGACCTTTTCGCTCCAGTACCATTCCCGACGAGAGAAGCTTTTCAAAAAAAACGGCCTGTTGTTTATAGCGCTTCCCTTTTGCAACGCTCTCCCCTACTCGATAAAAAGCTCCTGTATAGTCCAGCTTTTGAAACTTGACTCCCTTTTCCCTTAGCTGAAGCCATAAATATCGATCTTCCCCATACACCAGATTTTCATTGAATTTCGACTCTTTGAAAACTTCCTTTTTAAACAACATGGCATGAATGGGTGGCGAATACATTAGGAAATACGACCAGTGATCAATCGGTTTTGTCCCGGAGGATCTATAAAAATGTGCATAGATCTTCTTTTGCTTCTGAAAGGTCGAAGTAGTAGTGTCATCCGATAAAAGCTCTGCCACAGCAATGGAAACATCAGCAGACTTTTTCAGCACAGCCAGGCTCCGTTCGTAAAAATCCGGCGCGATCCGGTCATCATCGTCCAGGAAATGGAAATAACTGCCCGTGGCCTGCTCAATCCCCCGATTACGGGCATGGGATACACCAAACTGCTTATCCAGCTCCAGCATTTGCGCAAAGGGGTATTTTTCACAAAGCGCTAGCAGGACAGGGCCCACTTCAGACCCGGAACCATCATTGACAAGGATCACCTCCACCGTGGTATGAGTCTGGTCAGCCACTGACTGCAGCGTATCCCCCAGATAGGTTGTGCGGTTATGCACGGGGATGATCACGGATATTTTCTCAGTAGATTGAGTCATATTTCTTATGATACAGGTGCTAAATTTGCATAACGCCCTGTGGACAAAAGTAGGGATATTCCGTTGCGCTTAGTGGCATGTCTGAAAAAGAAAAGATCATACTCCCCCCGAAATACTACCTGGACTACTTCCGGTACCTGCTGGACTTTATTCAGCAGGGCTCAGGGCATTGTCTCGGTGAAACGGATCGGGTATTTATTGATACCTTCCAACAGCTCTCAGAAGATGCTCAGTGTCTGATGATCCGTATGGCCAACCGCAAAGGCGAGTACTTCCGGCTGGATAAGCTGGTCTATGAAGAAATAAGCTCCACGCCTGCCGCAGCGGAGGAGCTGGTGGAGACAGAGCTGGCCAGCCTTGATCCCCCGGATGATTACCTGCTGTTCAACCTGTTTACCAAAGCGGAGCTGGACAAGCTCTACCCCGAACGCAACCTGAAGTCCAAATACAAAGAGGACATCCTGCTGGAGCTGGCCGAAGAGGCCGTAGCGGAGGATTACCAGACTTTAAAGGAGCAGCACACAGTCATTCATTTTCTTGAACAGGACCAGGTGGAGTTTTTCAAGCTGCTGTTTTTTGGGCATTACCATGGCATGATGACCGAGTTTGTGATCCGGGATATCGGCAATGTAAAGCTGGAAAACCTGGACAACCATGAGTTTACCCCCTGGTTTGACAGCCGAAACGAAGCCCTGGCTGTTTTTGAGCTTTCTAAATGGAACTATACGATCAAAAAAGCCATGCAGGTATTGCTGCCCGAGGAGATCCTGGAGCTCATCAGTCCGGTAAACTGGAGCAACTTTTTGAATTACCCAAAGTCCCGAAAGGTGGGGGACCGGTTTATGCTGCGGCTCGGCGAATACTTCGAAAAATCCGGGTTCCTGTCAGAAGCGCTTAATTATTACAGTCTTGCCAGAAAACACCCCGCCCGCGAGCGAAGGATCCGCATCCTCGAAAAGCTTGGAGAAGGGCAGGAAGCCAGAGAAATCGCCGAGGTAGCCCTTAAACATCCCTTCAATGCTTCTGAGAAGATCTTTGCAAAAGACTTTTTAGCAAAAACCTCCGTCCGGAATTACAGAAGCACTACAGCAAAGATCAAAACCAGCCCGGAGATCACCGTGTTCAATCTACCCGGCACTAGGGTGGAAGAGCTGGCCCTGGATCACTACCGGCAAAAAGGATACGACGGCCTGCATGCTGAAAATTACCTTTGGAGAGGAATGTTTGGGTTGTTCTTTTGGGACGAGCTGTTTGATCATAGTCAGTCTTCGTTTCATCATCCTTTGCAGCGCATGCCCAGCGACCTGTACAATGAATCCTTTTACGAAAACCGCAAGAACCTGCTTCACCAAAAAACCAAAGCATTTAAAACGAAGCGCCAGCTCATCAGCTACATCCAGGAGGTCCACGACATCAAAGAAGACATCAGCAACCCCCTGGTCAGCTGGCACGAATCACTCCTGCCCAGCCTGGTCAGCTGCATCAGGCACGTGCCTCTGAAGGCTATAAAAAATGTCCTCCTGGAGATGGCCAAAAATGTAAAAGACAACAGCTCCGGATTTCCGGACCTCTTTATCTGGACCGAACGCTCCTATTACTTCTTTGAGATCAAGTCGCCAAACGATCACCTGTCAGCCCAGCAGCTCTTCTGGATTGATTTTTTCAATGAACAAAGGATCAGGGCAGATATCCTCAGGGTGAATTTTGTGGAATAAAATCAATATCAGGTGCGTAGATTTGAAAAGACCGATTGATTAATTTCGAATATAGAATACATAAACTCGAAAAAATTCTAAAATTATTTTCCAACTCTTTCAACAATCCTGACATTCGTCCTGTCTAATCCGGGATTTGTTTAGTAATTTCCAAAAAACAAAAGAATCAGACACCCACAACATTCAAATTCTATGAAAATACTCATGCTCGGCTGGGAATACCCACCTCAAATTACCGGCGGACTCGGCATTGCCAGCCAGGGTCTGGCAGAAGCGCTGGCCGATGCAGGCCATGATGTGACTTTTCTCTTGCCCAGGAAAAGTAAAAAGCAGATCAGCAAAAATGTAAAGTTGATGGATGCCTCTGCCATCAAACCCAATTTTGACCTGTGGAAAAAAGAGAAACAGCACATTGAAGTGCTCAAAGAAGTGGAAATAGGGCGATTCCTGATGCCGTACCTGCCTGCAGAAACTTTCGTAAGTGCCCGTAAAAAACAAAAAGTCATCAAAACACTGGAAGAAACTGACCAATCAAAGCTACTGGACAGGATCACCCTGACGGGAACCTATAACGGGAGCCTCCATGCCGAACTCATGAAGTATGCACTGCTGGCAGTGCAGATAGCGAAGACGAAAAAGTTTGATGTGATCCATGCCCATGACTGGGTCACATTCAAGGCCGGAGTGATGGCCAGTCAGCTTACCCAAAAACCACTCTTTGCGCATGTGCACAGCACCGAATATGACAGAAACGGCATGCATACTCAGCAGCTGGTGATTGATGAAGAAAAAAAAGGCTTAACAGGGGCACAGCATATCTTCTGTGTGAGTTCGCAAGTGAAAGCAACTTTGGAAGAGCAATATAATATCCCCGGCAAAAAAATATCAGTGGTTCCAAACGCTGCAGAAGTACTTCCCTCGAAAAAAAACGGAAGGGCTAAAACAGGACACATTGCTTTTGTCGGTCGTCTCACCCATCAAAAGAGCCCCACTACCGTGGTAGACCTGGCCAGAGATCTGACATCAAGAGGCTATGACTTCCGGTACACCATTTTCGGAGATGGGTTTCTGCGAGGTGAGGTGGAACAAAACACCAGACGTGTCAACCTTACGGGCCGGTTTACATTTACCGGCTTCCTGGAGCGATCGGCTTTGCTGAAAAAGCTAAGCGAAATAGACCTGTTGGTAGTCCCGTCACTTTCCGAGCCTTTTGGGTTAGTCATTCTGGAGGCAGTGCTGAAGAAAATACCCGTGGCAGCAGCCAGAAATACAGGGATTTCGGAGTTTATCCCCTCTCTGCCCCAGGCAGAGCGCTGGGATATTTATAGCTACGGCCAGCTCGTCGAAAAACTAATGACTGATGCGAATTACCGTTCGGAAGTTGTAGAAAAATGCTATAAGGAAGCAAAACAACTCAGCTGGGAAAAATCTGCAAAATTGGTTAGTGAAGTGTACAAGAATCAACCTTAAATACTCACTCAATACCTCACCCCAATCGCTCGCATCACAAAGTGCATCAGCCATGCAGGACCGATCAGTAAAAATTGCAGGTCTTTGAAAAAAGACGGTTTCTTACCCTCTACTTTGTGCCCGTAAAACTGACCGACCCAGGCCAGCACAAACACGCCTAGACTCAACTGCCAGACAGGGATATGGATATAAACCTCCACTAACCAGATCACTCTCAGGCAGATAAACGCAAAAACAGCCATCCCAAGCCCCAGCGGTATGGAAAGAAATAAATAATAGATGGTGACAATCACCAAAGCAACTGTGGCCCAGTTATTGAAAGCCCCGCTCCCCAGCACAAACCGAAGACCGTCAGCAGGTATTTCCCATATCAGCCCGACAATGCTCATGAAAATAAGCGGTACGCATACCCAGTGGATAACCTTGTTCACAGGGTTTTGATGGCTTTCACCATATTCCTTTAGCAGACGTTCTATTCTTCTCATTCCATTAGTTTTACAACCTGAATATTAACTACTCACAGGCATGGTAAGTTTATGGGAACAGGAATCTTTTCTGAGCTATGACATCATTGTCATAGGTGCTGGCATATCCGGATTATCTACTGCCGCATCCTTGAAAGAAAGATCTCCGAAGCTGAACATCCTGGTTATCGAGCGCGGTGCATTGCCTACAGGCGCAAGCACAAAAAATGCCGGTTTTGCGTGCTTCGGCAGTATATCCGAGCTGGCTAACGACCGTACAAACCTCGGGGATGAGGGGATGGTAAGACTGGTCAACCGCAGATGGAAAGGATTGCAAAAAACCATTGGCAGACTGGGAGCTGACAAGATAGACTTTGAGCAAAAGGGCGGTTATGAACTCCTGACTAAAGAAAACGAACATTTTGCTGATCAGCTGGATGATGTCAACGAGTTATTAAATCCTTTATTCGGAAATCAGGTATTCTGCAGCGCCGATGGACTGATCAAGGATTTCGGCTTCCAAAAGACTTCAAAACTTATCTACAACCAATTCGAAGGGCAACTGCACACAGGCAAACTGATGAAATCCTTATGGCAGTACTGTGGGGAAAAGGGAGTCCATATCATTACTGGTCTGGAGGTAACCAACCTGGAAGTTGACAAAGGACATGTGCTGGCGCAATCCGCCAGCCAATCTTTTACAGCCAAAGCTGTAGCCGTCTGCACCAATGCATTCACTCCCCGGTTGATCAAAAAAGAAATGGATGTAAAGCCCGGTCGCGGACTGGTGATGGTGATAAAGCCTCATAAAAACCTTCCATTTGAGGGGACTTTCCACTATGACGAGGGCTATTATTATTTCCGTGACTTCAAGGACAAACTCATCTTTGGTGGCGGGCGAAACCTGGCATTTGATGAAGAGGCCACTACCAAATTTGAGATCAATGAAAAAATTCTTGCCCACCTTCACCAGGACCTTCAGGAACGCATCCTGCCCGGGAAGACCTATACCACAGAGCTGGTATGGTCCGGGATCATGGCCTTTGGAGCTAATAAAAAACCTATTTTGGAAGAAATAGATGAAAGGATCTTTCTGGGAATCAGGCTGGGAGGAATGGGTGTAGCCATCGGTAGTTTGGTAGGAGAGGAACTGGCCGATATGATCCTGCAGAAGCGCTTTTGAAAATTTGTATTATCTTTTCATCAGCTTGAACCTTATTTTGGAACCGTCCGGGGATTTTATAATCAGATTAGGACCCGGAAATACATTTACAGATGGCGATTAAGAGAGAACCTACCTTATTTGAGGCGTTTATTCCTGTTATTTTTCTTATCATCCTGCTTTCAATCAATGTAGGAATATTCGGAGATGCTTCGTTAGACGGATCAAACCAGATTGTTTTGATCCTGTCTGCCTCCGTGGCAGCTCTGGTAGCGGTGCGGCTCGGGTATAGATGGAGTGAAATCCAGGATGGCATTATCAGGAGCATCAGTTCGGCGATGAGCTCCATGCTGATCCTCCTGCTTATCGGTTCTCTTGCTGGTACCTGGCTGCTGAGCGGGATAGTCCCCGCCATGATCTATTACGGACTTCAGATCCTCAATCCTACCATTTTCCTTTTTGCAGCCTGTGTCGTTTGCTCCGTAGTATCCATTGCTACGGGAAGCTCATGGACCACAGCGGCTACAGTGGGTATTGCTCTCATCGGTATTGGAAAGGCACTGGGAGTATCGGAGGGTCTGGTCGCCGGATCTATACTTTCAGGAGCCTATTTTGGTGATAAAATGTCACCTTTATCAGATACGACCAACCTGGCACCAGCCATGGCCGGGACAGACCTCTTTACACACATCCGGTACATGACCATCACCACCGTTCCTTCCATCTCAATAGCCCTGATCATCTTTTTGATCATAGGCCTCACCAATGAGGCAACCGGATCGGTTACAGAGACTCAGGCTATTCTTTCAGCTATTGACGACAGGTTTTTCATTTCAGGCTGGCTGTTTGTAGTTCCAGCCATAGTTGTGATCCTCATTGTCAGAAAGGTGCCGGCTATTCCTGCACTTTTGCTGGGAACACTACTGGGAGGGTTGTTCGCCTTGATTTTCCAGCCTGATCTGGTAGCTGAAATTGGAGGAGCCTTTTCCGCCAAAGGCTTATTTGTGGGTATTATGACCTCCCTCTATGGAGATATTGCTATAGAAACCAGTAACCTGATGGTAAATGACCTGCTGAGCTCCGGCGGGATGGCCGGGATGCTGGGCACCATCTGGCTCATTTTGTCGGCCATGATCTTTGGTGGCGTCATGGAAGGTTCCGGCATGCTAAAACGTATCGCAAAAGCCATTATCAGCATGGTAAATTCCACTGGCGCGTTGATTGCCTCCACAGTAGGCACCTGCGTGTTTTTCAACGTTACAGCCTCTGACCAGTACCTGGCCATTGTCGTACCGGGACGCATGTATGCAGATATCTATAAGCGAAAAGGACTGGCCCCGGAAAACCTAAGCAGAACACTGGAAGACTCCGGCACAGTTACTTCCGTCCTCATTCCGTGGAACACCTGCGGAGCTTATCACTCCAGTGTGCTGGGTGTCTCTACCCTGGCTTATGCTCCCTACTGCTTTTTCAACATTTTAAGCCCTCTGATGACCATGCTGTTTGGTTTTATTGGGTACAAGATCAAAAAACTTAAACCTGAAAACGAAACAGCGTAATATGTTCCGTACCTCCATACCAAAAGAAGACGTTAGAAACCTCCCATTGATCAGGTTTGATGGCAAAATCCATGTGATAGAAGATGAGGAGTCATTGAAAGAAGCGTTCAAGACGCTGGAAAAAGAACCTGTACTGGGATTTGATACAGAAACCAAGCCCACGTTTAACAAGGGCGAATACAACGCCACAGCGATCATTCAGCTCGCAACGTTGGAAAATGCCTACCTGATACGGATCAAAAAACTGGGGATCCCTCCTCGCCTGAAGCGGTTATTTGAAAACAGGGAAGTCTTAAAAGTAGGGATCAGCATTGGCGATGACCTCAAAGACCTACAGCTTAACCGGCCATTTAAACCAAAAGGATTCATCGACCTCAACGATGTGGCAAAGGAATTTGGCATCACACAAATCGGCATGAAAAGCCTCACGGGAATTTTTCTGAAAAGCAGAGTTTCTAAAAGCCAGCAAACCTCAAACTGGGAAGCCCAGGAGCTAACCAAAGGACAACAAATGTATGCTGCTACTGATGCCTGGGTGTGTATAAAGATCTACCGAATGCTGGAGAAGAAAGGATATATGTGATTAATCCTGCTTCAAGTTACAATTAAGCAGTAAGGGAGTATGGGTTAGATAAATTTTTCTATAACCCCCATCGCCCCCTTTAAAAGGAAAAGGGGGAATAGTTGTATCAAACCCATACTCCATTATGATCAATCAGTATAACCTGACAAAGGATCAATCGGAGATTTCAAAGTTTGCTCCTTTGACCAGCTCCAGCTTACCTGCTAAAACCGGAGCATCTTCATCTTTCAGCTCACCTACAAACTCACAGTTTACCGTGTACTTTTTCTCATGATAATCAATTTCAAACTCACTTAGCGCCCGCTCCACGTCCGAGGTGGCATCATAATCAAACGTCAGCCGAAAAGGGGTTTTAGAGTGTACCTTCAGGATCTTTGCTTTGCTTAATGCTTCTTCCGCTGCGGTTTTGTAGGCATTGATCAGTCCGCTTACACCAAGTTTAGTTCCGCCGAAGTATCTGACGACCACCACCAGGCAATTGGTCAGCTCCCTGGAACGGATCTGTCCTAAAATCGGATCGCCGGCCGAGTGGTTAGGTTCACCATCATCATTTGCACGATAGCTCTGCTCCTTAAGCCCTGTGATGTAGGCATAACAGTGATGCCTGGCATCATGATATTGCTTTTTCAGGTGATCCAGGTAACCTTTCACCTCTTCCTCTGACTCCACATGGTATGTAAAGCCTAAAAATTTACTGCCCTTCTCCTTGTACAGGCTTTCTGTTGACGACTGAATTGTAAAGTATTCGTTCATTCAAATTTTTGCAGCAATTGCTTAGCTTCGGTAGCTACATCTTCAGTTTCGGCGTATGTCAGAGCTTTGTTGAGATTGTAGATGGCCTGATCTGCTTTGCCCCGATTCGTATAGATACGGCCCAGCCCCAGGTAAGCCAGGCTGCGGTAATATTCACCATGGTCCAGGATCACACTGCCAGCCGCTACGCTTTCACGGTAAAGTCGAATCGCTTCTTCCGTGTCTTTCTCCACCTTCTCATAATGTAATCCCCAAAAGACTTTACCGGCCATTTCGTAGTATGGGCGATCAGACCGGGACAACTTTTTGATCATGTCCAGTGGCGCATGCTTAAAATCCTCTCCAGGTGTGAGGGATTCAAGATACTTGGCCTGAATGTACGGATTTCGGGGATAAACCCTGTTAAGCTCCTTAAGATACGATTGAGCTTTTCTGGGGTCGTTTTCATACCTCAGGTAGATATAAGCAAGATATACGTATGCCTCCACCTTTGACAATACAGCCTTTTCAGTAGCAGCCTGGATCTGCCGGAGCCCCAGCTCTATATCTCCGCCTTTGAAAAACCAAAGCAATGGCTTATAAATAGGATGCTTCTCCGGATACTTTTCCCGAAAATAGTTATAGATGCCTGTGGTCAGTAAAAATTCAGGTACTTCATCTGAAAGTTTAAACCCTGCTTTCACGAGGTAATAAGCCTTGGAGGCCTCATTCAATGCCTTCATATAATATCCGGCATCCGCATAATACTCAGCCAGCAAGCCCCGTGCAGACATCTCAAAGAATATAGCCTCGGGATCTTCCTGTCGCCCCCCATCCAGCCTTGCCGAAAGTCTGATGGCATCCTGCAGGTGCCCGCTAAAGACCTTAAAGACCGAATCCACAGTCACTACGGGTATGTTTTCCCAAAGCACGTTGAGTGCTCTCATCATAGGTACTGCGGGATGATTGGGTAATCTCTTGGCTACCTTGTCGATGTAGATCCGGGCGGAATCGTGTCGTACATTGTATATGTGATCAACTCCCTTGCGGACCAAGGCTATGTTTTCCTCATTTCCGAATAACTGACCATATCCGAAATGGGTGGAGAGAAAGAAAATCAGTGCGGTGAATCCTATTCTCAAGATTGTCTTTTATTTAGATTTTTTTGCATAAAATGAAGAAGCAATTTAACTCAATTATCTGACAACCGAAAGCTAACACTTGCTATCTTAGTGACACAACATTTTCTGAAAAAGATGTATCTGTCAACAAAAAATTATAAAATCGCCTGGTAAGTCATGGCTAACGATTTACTTTACTACACTCCTGCCTATCTGGATATTCAGCGTTATGGCAACCTTTTGGTCTACCAGGATGATCATTACATCATTTGCCTGGAACTAAAGGATGGAGTAGCCCTGAGCTTACCTAACAGCCCTTTTGGAGGTTTTTTATGCAAAATGGCCCCTGATGGGCCAACATTTTCTGCTTTTTTACAAAAACTGGAATCTACGCTGGTCGCAAGAGGTATTTCTTCGCTAGTGATCACCCAGCCGCCTTCCTACTATAAGCATTTCGTAGCTGATGAATGGCTGCTTTCAAATGGATTTCAGCCTCAGGTAACGGAAAGCAATCAGGTAGTGGATTTGACCAGTTATGAGATCCATGATATGGAGAAGAGAAAGCTAAAGCGATGTGCCGACCTGAAAATCCGGAAGCTTAAAGGAAATGAGCTGGGTGAATGTTATGACTTCATTGCCAAATGCCGGGCACAGCAGGGGCTGGAAGTAAATATCCCGAAGAAAAAATACCTGGAACTGACCGGCAGGATACGGGATGCATACGACTGTTATGCAGGATATATGGGAAAGCAGCTTGCTGTTGCAGTACTGACCGCCAAGCCCACCAGTGAGGTAGTTTACTATTACCTGCCGGCTACTGACCAGGAATTTAAAAAGGAAAGTCCTATGGTGAAACTGATGGTTTACCTGTATGAGGTCTATAGGGAAGAAGGTTTTCGGTATTTTGATCTGGGCATTTCTTCCATCCGGGGAAAGCTTCAGTCCTCACTTTTTAAGTTTAAGGAGAGGATGGGAGCCGAGGTATTTGAACGGAATACGTTTAAAAAGTTACTTTGACTGTATTACCTCATTATAAACACCCTCAAGTTGTTCTGCTGCTTTATGAACCGAATAATTCGATAATGCATAGTTCCTGATCTGATCAGCCTTGTACTCCTGGTAGCTACCTAGCATTTGGTCAAGTCCATAAATCAAGCCTTCTTCGGACACCTGGCAGGCTCTTCCCACGAAAGGCGGCAACTCTAATGTGATACCGCCACATTTGGTATAAAGTACTGGTTTCCCACAGGCCATTGCCTCCAGCAATACAATACCAAATGATTCATGACGACTGGATAAAACAAAAAAATCACAGGCCTGCATGTGTTGGATGACTTTCTCCTGTGACATTTCACCTGTAAAAATTACCTGGTCTGACAGACCTGATCTGGAGCATATCTTCTGCAAAGCCCGGCACTGCGAGCCCTCTCCTCCTAAAACCAGCTTCCATTGCCTCGTTGGAAGCTTACCAAGTGCATTGAGGAGTAGATCAAAGCCCTTTTGCTTCTCCAGACGCCCAAGTGAAAATAAAATGGGTGGGTTATTATTTGGAGGTTCAGTAACTGCAAATCGCTCGAAATCAATGAAATTAACAACCTGATAGGAGTTTACCCCATGATGTTCCAGCTCTGCTGACAAATTCTTACCAACCGAAAGGACTTTGTCGGCCTGTTTCAGTTGTGGCAACAGATACTTCCGGAAGTCCTTCCGGTAATTGGGTAGTGGGAAAGGGCTCATTTGTTCTGTAATCACATAGGGAATATTGTATTTCTCACTCAACTTCATAGCTATTAATCCGGCAGGGTGAGAAATATGAGCGTGTATGACATCAGGCTTGCCAAATACCTGGATGTACCGTTGAAGGTTCTCTTCATTGGCCCTGATGATTCCATTGATGTTTCCCCTGAAAATCCTTCTTGTCCATGTATAAGCCGGAGTGAATAGTTCAATAAGGTTTGGACTTAAAACCCTGTCTTTTCGTTTCAGAGGAAGTTTAAAAGTAAGTTGAATCAACGCATGAAAAGGCTTTGTCACTTTTACCCAAAGCTTAGGTTCATGAGAACCCCACAGACTTATCCCAAAATTCCATCGTTCTTTTTCTTTAGCAAGGAGTTTGGTTTGCTCCTGATAAAAGATACCTGTACTTGGATGTGAGCTTGTGGGGTACCAGGAAGGTATCACAAAAATATTCATCAGACAAAATGAAGTATTGACTATCTTTTTCCTGCAAAGTACATAAAATTATTATAGGTAGATTTCATCCTTCTTATGAGCTTCATTCGTAGACAACTAGCAAAACTCGGCATCTGTTCCAGTCCTGATTTCATTGTTGCAGGGACTCAGAAAGGTGGTTCCACTACACTCTTTGAGCTAATACGTCAGCACCCCAAAGTTTCAGGCTCCCTTTGGAAAGAGGTGAATTATTTTGACAATGATGCAATCTATTCCCCTCAGAAAAAGTATAAATACCATCAATTCTTTCCCTTGCCATTTGAAGCTCCTGCCGAAACCAAACACTACTTTGAATGCACACCCAATTATCTTTATCATCCTCACGCACCAAAGCGAATGCACCAGTATAATCCTGAGCTAAAAATTATAATGATCCTCAGAGAGCCTGCGGAGAGAGCTTTATCCTCATGGACGATGCATCATTATGAGTTTGGCCCCGGAAACTTTGAGAATCTTTATGATCCCAGGTCTTTTAGTGAAGCTATTAATGAAGAGATAGCCATAATTGATGAGGTAAACTTTTACAGCGATGAGCGTAGCTATATAAAAAGAGGACTTTATTTTGAGCAGGTAATGAGGTATCTGAATTTTTTCCCTGAGGGTCAGATACTGATTCTGGATTTTCAGGAGCTACAAACTTCCCAGGACTTATTGCTAAGAAAAGTCTGGGACTTTTTAGAACTATCACCTATCCACCTCGCACCAACAATGACAAATGAACGAATAGTGCAAAACCACCTTGACTATGAAGACACTTTAAACAAGCTTAGATCATATTACAAGCCTTTTAATAAGGAGCTTTTTGAGCTTATAAATCATACCTTTGACTGGAATTCGAGATGAAAACTCCCCTTGTATCCGTCATCTGCCTTTGCTACAATCAGGCTCCTTTCGTAAAAGCTGCTGTAGAATCAGTATGGACCCAGACATATGAAAACATTGAACTGATTGTAGTAGATGATGCAAGTACGGATGAAAGTAAGGAAGTCATCCGGGAACTGCTAAAAGGAAAGGATATTCGGTTCATTGACCTGCAGAAGAACATTGGAAATTGCGCTGCATTCAACCTTGGGTTCAGAGAAAGCAAAGGTCAATACATCATCGACCTGGCGGCTGATGACGTACTCTTACCTAAAAGAATTGAGGAAGGCATTAACGATTTTGCAAATGCAGATACAAGTTTTGGGGTTCACTTTAGTGATGCATTTCTGATGAATGCAGAAGGCCAGCCTCTTCAAACACATTACAGAAGAAATAAAGATGGACATCTGGAGGAACAAGTCCCTTCCGGTGAGATCTATAAAGAATTGATTGAGCGATATTTCATTTGTCCTCCTACCATGATGATCAGGCGAGAGGTTCTGGAATCGTTGGGTGGATACGATGAACAACTCGAATATGAGGATTTTGACTTCTGGATACGTTCTTCACGTACTTACAAAT
Source organism: Marinoscillum sp. HNIBRBA16962 (assembly GCF_057801515.1). Classification (NCBI taxonomy): domain Bacteria; kingdom Pseudomonadati; phylum Bacteroidota; class Cytophagia; order Cytophagales; family Reichenbachiellaceae; genus Marinoscillum; species Marinoscillum sp. HNIBRBA16962. The sequence continues at coordinate 4,733,891 of NZ_CM173603.1, forward strand.
ACCTCTTCAACAAGGCGCCTCTCGTAAAGAAACGCATTGTAGAAAACTCGCACGGTACTTCTCAATTTGCTTTCAGGAGCAAGCACCTTTACTCAACTTTTACGGTTTGTAAAAAGATCTTTGAGCTCAACGAATCTCCGGAGGAAGATCGGCCACTGCTCAATCGTATCGGCTATGAAATGCGTCAGTGCCTGAGAACTTTCAATTTTGGGCTGATCCCAAAATACCAGAAGTTAAAAAAAGCAGTTCACCGCCGGTTATCCTCCCCTTCCAGCATAGACAGGTAGCTGGCATACCTCTCCATAGTAATGTCGCCGGTATCCAGGGCTTCTTTCACCTTGCAGCCAGGTTCATTCACGTGCAGACAATTATGAAACTTACACTCCCCAAGGTACTGCCTCATCTCAGGAAAATAATGAGCAAGCTCTTCTTCATCTATCTCTGCCAGGCCCAGCTCTTTTATGCCCGGAGTATCAATAATGTAAGAATCCTTATCCAAAGTAAACATCTCTGCAAAGGTGGTGGTATGCACTCCCTTATTGGCGAAATTGGAAACCTCCGATATCTTCTGGTCAGCATCCGGGACCAGAAGGTTGATCAGGGTGGACTTACCAGCGCCGGAGTGGCCCGAAAGCAACGTTAGCTTTCCTTTAAACAAGTCTTTCACATCTGCTGAGAGTTCCTTAATAAAGGATGTACTTAAGCACTTATAACCAACCTTCTGTTCGTAAATAAACTTCAGGTAACCGACCTCCTTCAGCTCCTCAGCATCCAGTAAATCCATTTTGTTGAAGATGATCACCCCGGGAATTCTGAACGTCTCCAATGTCACCAAAAACCGATCAATAAAACCCAGAGAGGTCTTAGGCATCTTTGGAGTAGCAATCATTACCGCCTGATCTATGTTGGCAGCTATCAGGTGATCATGGTGCTTTTTCCTGGGAGATTTCCTGATAATGTAATTCGTGCGGTCTTCTATTTCCTCAATCATCCATTCTGAGCCTATTTGACTCAGATGCACCCGATCACCCACGGCAATCGGATTGGTGATCTTTTTATCTTCCAGCTTTTGTTTGCCTCTGAGGCGCGCATCCACCTCATTGTTGTCTTCCAACAAAACCCTGTACCAGGAGCCTGTTGACTTGATCACTATCCCCTTCATAGACTCTCTATAATCTTATTCACAACGATTTTGGTTGCCCCGCTTTTAGCCTCTACAAATTTCCTGCTCGCTCTCGCCGCTTGCCTGTAGGCTTCCTCATCCCTCCAAAGATGGTCAAATTTGGCTTCAAAGGCTTCAATCGCTGAAAAAGAAAAACCTCCGCCGCAGTTAATTAATTCACTTGCCTCAATAAATTTTTGGTTGTTGGCATGATCACCAAAAAATATGGGCTGTCCAAAAACGGCGGGCTCTAACAGGTTGTGGAGCGCTCCCCGAAAACCACCGCCTACATAGGCAAAATCACTGTATCGATAGCATGCAGCGAGCTGTCCCACAGTATCCAGGATCAAAATGGAAGTTCCTTCTTTTTGCTCATTTAAGTAGTGCGAATACCTCACAGAACCAGGCAAATCATTGAGTTTTTTCAAGAAGCTTTCATTCATTTCATGCGAAGCAATGATCCATTTCAGGCCATAGCTGTTAGAGCGAATAAATGATTCCAGTATTCTAATATCCTCCGGCCAGATGCTACCCAGGATCATCAAACGATTGTCTCCTTTAAAAGTCTCCAGACCAGGCACCTCCTCGCTCTTAGCTCTAACCTGAATCACCCGGTCACACCTTGTATCACCTGCGAGTTCTTTCTGATTGATCCCTTTTTGCTCCAGCAGATCAAATGAGCGCTGATCCTGAACAAAAAACCAGTCAATGTTCCGGATCTTCTTCCATAGAAATCGTCCTGTAGAGTGAAAAAACCACTGATTGGACCTGAAAACTGCTGAAGCTACGTAAGTAGGTATCTTCTTTTCCTGCAGCTGCTCTAAAAAGAAATACCAGAACTCGTACTTTATGAAAACAGCCACGGATGGATTCGTTATTTCCAGAAATCGTTTTGCATTGCTGCGGGTATCCAAAGGCAGATAATAGATATAATCAGCCAGGGGATATCCTTTTCTCAATTCATAGCCTGAAGGGGAAAAGAATGTAATCAGAATTTTAAGTTCGGGCTTTTCATTTTTGAGCAACTCTATAATAGGCCTTGCCTGCTCAAACTCTCCTACCGAGGCTGCATGGAACCATACAGGCTTGTCCTGATTGTTTTTAAAATCAAATTCGATTTCATCAAACAGATTAGCTCTCCCCTTGCTAAAAAGGTCTGCCTTGAATCGAAATGGAGAAAATCCATAAATGATCAGGCCATACATCCATATTGCGGTGCGATATAGAAAAAGCATGGGCGAATGTAAAAAACAAAAGCCTTTCCGGAAACCCGAAAAGGCTTTGTGAAAATAATACTATTTAGAGTTACTTACTTGCCAGATAGGAAGAAACACCCTCTCTGGTAGCCTGCATCGCATCTTTTCCTTCTTCCCAGTTAGCAGGGCATACTTCACCATGCTCCTGTACGTGATGCCATGCATCTATGATTCGAAGCATTTCATCTATATTTCTTCCCAGAGGGAGGTCATTGATGGTTTCGTGTCTCACGATACCTTCCTTGTCAATAAAGAATGTACCCCGGTAAGCTACAGGCGCTCCTTCAAAACCAAGATTACCTTCATCATCATAAACCCATTCGCCAGCCAGAACACCGTAGTTATTAGCGATGGTTTTTGTGCTATCAGCTACCAAAGGATAAGTTACTCCCTCGATACCTCCCTTATCTCTCTCTGTCATCAACCACGCAAGGTGAGTCTCTTCCGTATCGCAAGAAGCACCTACTACCTGCACTCCTCTTTTCTCAAACTCAGCTAGCTTTTCCTGAAATGCGTGGATTTCTGTTGGGCATACGAAAGTGAAATCTTTTGGATAAAAGAAAAAGATCACTTCCTTTTTACCCACATAATCTTCCAGTGAGAAGTTTTCTACAATTTCTTCACCGTTGATTACAGCTGGCGCGTCAAACAAAGGCGCCTTTTTTCCTACTAATGACATACTGTTTGCGTTAATTTATTTGGTTATACAATGTTTACTTTTTCGTCAGGATCATCTTTCACTCCATTGATCTGCAGCTTAATGTCCTGGATTTTGAAGTTTTTGATCTGTTTCCGCTCAAAGTATTGAGCAAGCAGGGTATTCAGCTCATCATCATGATAGTCCTCTATCTGATCCGTATTGGAACTATAAATGTGAATGTGTGGCTTCAGATTGGCATCATATTTTTTGGCACCATTCTTTGTAGCCACCAGGTTTACAAGATTCACCTCCACGAGCTTTTCCAATACCCGATAGACGGTCCCCAGAGAAATACTTGGGTTCTCCTTTCTGACTGTGTCATATAGCTGCTCCGCACTGGGATGCCCTCCCCTATTGAGCAACTCTTTCAGCACTGCCATCCGTGGATGAGTACTCTTCAACCCTGCATCAGCAAGCAGATCTTTGATATCTTCAAACGAATGATCAATCACTCCTAAATAAGAATTATTCCTATCTGGACGCGAAACTAGTAAAGCGATCAACGAATCCAAAAGTCTCGTCGAAAAATAATAGCAAGGGTAGGGTTTACCTATTTGGTTTGCGTTTTCACTATATTGCTATCAAATTTGAAAATGTTCAAAATCGCATTCAAAATGAAATCACTCGTTAAAATTTTTACTCTATCCATCCTTTTTATTGGTGGAATCAGTACACATCAGGCCTCCGCACAGGAATTTGAAGACCTACTGAGAGTAGGTGCAGAAGATGCTGAAACCTACCTGGAGCATTACATTGCCCCGGCAGTGAATTCCTTTGGAAATGGCATGGCAGATGGTTGGTATAATACAGCAAAAGCCCATAAGACACTCGGTTTCGATTTGACTGTGTCGCTAAATGTTGCTACAATAGATGAATCCGAAAGGATGTTTGAATTCCTTCAGTCGGATTATGTGAATCTACAGCTTAGAAATGGTGGTGATGGTATACTCCCAACTTTGGTTGGTGGTGCCCCAACTCCTGGTGCAGAATTAGTAGTTCCAGCCAGTACTACTGTAGAATATCCAGGCGGTCAGGAAGTAGAATTTGATGAAGAACTTACTCTTCCGGTTCCTCCTGGATTTGACCTGGAAGATGCACCGGTAATTACCGGAGTACCAACCCCAACATTTAATTTAGGTATAGGCATTTATAAAAATACGGATTTAAAAATTCGCCTGGTTCCGGAGCAAAATTTTGGCCCTTATAGTGTAAAGATGTTTGGGATCGGTGTACTACACGACGTAAAGCAATGGATTCCGGGTATTAAAAATCTTCCATTTGATCTTTCCGGATTTTTTGGAACCACAGCTTTGACTTCTGAATATGCTATATCATTCGAAGAAGAGACATCTGCTCCTGAAGGAGGAACCAGCTTTCAAGGTGAGGGTTTGGCAACATTCAAAACCAATGCTACCACCATTCAGGCTATCATCTCTAAAAAACTTTTGTTCTTCACTCCGTATGCAGCATTAGGTTTCAATGCGGTCAAAACTACACTTGATATAGACGGTGATTATGAGTACACTGTAAACCCTACTCTTGGTGAACCGCAAACAACCACCGTCACAGACCCTATAGGACTGGAAGTCACAGGCGGAGGTGGTCCAAGAGCTACTATCGGAGCAAGATTGAAATTGGCTATTTTCACTTTCCATGGAGCATATACTTTACAGAAATACAACAACCTCTCTGTAGGTGTTGGAATAAGTGTCAGATAAGGTCCAAGACCAATAAACTTATATTAAAAGCGGGCATTGTCCGCTTTTTTCATTTCTGACCGGTATTTTTGAAGCTGTGTCCGGATTTATGAGAATTGTCAGTTTAGTCATCCTGTTTAGTTTGTCCCATGGCCTTTTTGCGCAACGACAAATCAAGGTTTCCAAATCAGAGATCCTCATCCTCAAAGACACCATCTTCGCTCCTAAAGCAGACACCCTAATAGAGATCTCGATAGATCAGAAATACAAAATCAGGAAAAATCCTTATAAAACCTCCGAAACCTTTTACCAGAAAGTAAAGGAGAAATCAGGCTCAAATAAAGTAACAGCTCAAATTTTTGGTCTGCTGTTTGTAAATAAAGACCTGGGAACAGAAAATGTCCCATCCCGAAAGCGGAGGTCAAGCAACAGCCAGTTTGTGCCGTACGAAAACCTTATTATCTCTTCTATCCGGATAAAGCATGTGGACATACTGGAGGGAAGTGTGTACGATACTTCCAGGTATGCTTCTTCTGATATTGCGAGGTTAACTAACAAGCTCCATATCAAAACCTGGAACACGGTGATCAGGAACAACCTGATTATAAACCAGGGCGAGGAGATCAATTCATTTAAGCTGGCTGATAATGAGCGGATCCTGCGGAGGTTGAGGTTTATAGAAGATGCAAAGATCTATGTAAAACCCATCAATGAAAACATGGCCGAAATCCATGTCGTGGTAAAAGACAGGCTATCCTGGGGACTGGATGGCGAAGCTGACGGATTGAATAATTATCAGGTAGAGTTGTACAACAGAAACATAGGAGGATGGGGTAAATATACGGCGGGAACCTGGTTTTATAATGCTAACTCTGCACCTGAGCACGGATATGAGATACGTATTGGCGGACAAAATATAGATCGCACTATTACTAACTGGGAGCTGGATCATACCAATCACGCAACCCGGGAATCATGGGGTGTCAACCTGCAAAAGGAATTTGTCTCCCCGGATATCAAATACGGAGGAGGTCTGGATGTGCGTACCATACAGGACTCCACAATTTCACTGGACGGGGAGGTGGCAAAAAACGCCTTTTATCATCTGAACTACCAGGACTTATGGGTAGGTCGTTCATTTAAACTCCCCTCGGAAAATAAGCGAAAAAATATCACCATAACAGGACGCTTACTGAATCATCAGTTTAAAACCCGGCCACTTACCAGCCGGGATAGCAACTCACTGTACTACAACAGGAAAATTGTGCTCGGTGAACTAACCCTTTCCAGTCAGAAGTTTTTCAAAAGCAACTATATCTTTTCCTTCGGAATTTCTGAAGACATTCCGATAGGCTATCGCTACTCATTAATATTTGGAGGAGATTTCAACGAATACTTCCAGCAAAAGTACCTTGGCTTTCAGTTTTTCTGGTCTTATTATTTTACCCGTCTTGGCTATGTATATATAACCCACGAGGCTGGAGGATTTAAACACAGTGAGATAAATGAGGCATCCATTAACACAGAGGTCACTTACTTTAGCCCAATGCTTACTATGGATAGATATAAGATCCGCAACTTCCTCACCACACAGTTCACGTTTGGCAGAAATCAACCCATCCGAAAGACCATCACACTGGAGGATCGCATGCGGGATATCCGTGGGAAAAACCTAACCGGAAACAGTATTTTTTATCTGTCTGTGGAGTCAGTGCTGTTTACTCCATGGTATTTTTATGGTTTCAGGTTTGCACCTTTTGGCTACTATAGCATAGGCGAAGTATGGGACAACCGGTTTCAACAGGGGCTTTCCTTTGGCTATGCAAGCCTTGGAGGTGGTATAAGGATCAAAAATGAAAGCCTGGTATTCAATACATTTGAGTTTCGGGTATCTCATTTTCTGTCAAAACCGGAAGATGTGAATCCCACCCGGTTTTCCGTGTTACTTTCAGCTCCCCTTTCATTCAATGATATCTTCCGCTATAAGCCCACTATGATCCCCTTTAGGTAAAAAAAGGGGTATAAAAGAAAAGTCCCGGCAAAGCCGGGACTCTTCAAGATGTCAAACAGGTGTATGAATATAAATTTGTGTTATGCACTTGTATATACGCTACCTTTGCAAAAGGTAACCACTGAATTCAAAAAAAATGATAAAAGTTCTTTTTGTCTGCCTGGGTAACATCTGCAGGTCTCCACTGGCTGAGGCTATCTTCAATCGAAAATTAAATGAAAAAGGACTATCAGGTAAAATTGAAGCTGATTCTGCCGGAACTGCCAACTATCACATAGGCGAAGATCCTGACCACAGAACTATACAGATAGCCGTAAAACATGATACGCCTATTTCCCATAAAGGAAGGCAGTTTCACTATCTGGATGGAGAAAACTTTGACTATATACTGGCCATGGATGCTACTAACCTTACTGACATTATTCATGAACTGGCAGATAAGCATGATGGACTCTATCTGATGCGGGATTTTGATAATTCGAAAAAAGGTGCAAACGTTCCGGACCCATACTACGGTGGAGAAGATGGTTTCGAAAAAGTGTACCGGATCCTGGATAGATCTATTGATAATTTCCTTGACTTTCTGAAAGAAAAACACGATCTGTAGATCATGTTCAACACCAACGAAAACCAATTTTTCGAATCTGCCCTTTTCCAAAGCCTTGGATATGAACTGCACGTAAAAGCTATGCGGTTTGTTTCCGGTGGGTGCATCAACAATACTGTCAAGCTTGAAACGAATAATGGAGTATTTTTTCTTAAGTGGAACGAAAGCCCGGAGGCCGAAGGCCTTTTCGAAAAAGAAGAAATGGGGCTGGAAATACTCAAGGCCAGTCAATGCCTTGGGGTACCCAGAGTGCTTGGAAGAGGTCAGGTAGAAATGAAAAACTTTCTGCTACTGGAGTTCATTGAAAAGAGCGCTCCCAAACCCAACTTTTGGGATGATTTTGGAACTAAGCTGGCCAGGCAGCATAAGCATACATCTCAGGAATATGGTCTGGATCATGACAATCATATCGGGAGACTTCCGCAGAAAAATCAGCCTAAAGAAAATTGGATAGACTTCTTCATTGAAAACCGACTGGAAGTTCAGCTTGGACTCGCTATTTACAACCATTACATAGATCAGCCATTTGCCAAAAAATTCAGAACACTCTATTCCCGCTTACCTGGCTTGCTTCCCGATGAACCTCCCTCCCTACTACACGGAGACCTGTGGAGTGGAAACTTCATGGTAGGTCCGGAAGGGAATCCGTACATTTTTGACCCGGCAGTATACTATGGAAACCGGGAGATCGAACTGGCATTTACCAGGCTCTTCGGAGGCTTTGATCCGCAATTTTATATCAGCTACAATAAGGCTTATCCACTGGAACCCGGATTTGAAGAGCGTGTCGACATTTATAACCTTTATCCCTTACTTGTGCATGTTAATCTTTTCGGCACTTCCTATCTCGCAGGCATAGAGCGCACCATCAACCGACTTGGATAAACCTTGGCTTTTATGGTTTTAGCTCTTAGCTGCTTCACTGACCATTCACCATTTTGCCTACTTACCTGCCGTTAACTATTAACATTTGACTTAATTCTAATTCATAATTTTCATTTCCTATTGATTCCCTTTCTATTCTTTAATCTTTCGTCTCACGTCTATTGTCTTTTTGCCTATTGCTTACTGCCACTGCCTGACTGTTGACTACGACCATTGTCTTCATTATGTTTTTAATCCTTAATCTTTTGTCTACCATAGCCTTTAGCTGCTTTCAAGGTCTATTGTCTTTTGTCTTTTTTGCCTTTTGTGTATGTCTACTGCTTTATGCCTATTGCCTATTGAACCAGAGGCTTATAAACCACCTGATAATTATTCCTGGTCTTCTGCTCCATAATAAACTCTCCCTGCCGGGGTAACAGGGCAAATGAATCCTCCTTATAATTTTTGATGGTTGCCAAATGAAGCCCCTCATTGTACAGCAGTGAAAACTGAGTTTGAAGATACTCGTGCAGCTTTTCCAGCTTGTTTTTATTAAAATCCATACAAAAAGTAAAAGTCAGTGCGGAGTTATGCATCAGGTTTACTTTTACATTTACATGATCCAGCGCCTGAAAGATCTTCCCAAGCTTTTTCTCATCCATAAAACTGTTATCCCTGACACGTAAGGTCACCAGCAACTGATTTTCTTTAAAGACATAGCAGGCCCTTCCCCCTACCTTCTCATGTTCGTATATCCGGGTGCCGTCCCCGGACGGATCCAGAAAGGATTTAACCAGCAATGGGATCCCCCGCTGGGCCAGAGGCTTTATCGTCTTGGGGTGGATCACTTTAGCTCCGTAGTAGGTTAGCTCCGTCACCTCCTGAAAAGATAACTCATCAAAGAGCTCAGCAGCCTCAAAAATTTTAGGGTCAGCATTTAATAGTCCCGGTACATCCTTCCACACCGTGAGGCTTTCTGCCTGCAAACAATACGCGAAAATTGCTCCCGTGTAATCAGACCCCTCCCTTCCCAGGGTAGTGGTTTTGCCGGTCAGGTCCGAACCAATAAATCCCTGGGTTACAATCGGACCATTCCTGAGCATTTGAGGTAAGTCCCTGCTGATGAAGTGTTCGGTAAGCTGCCACTCTACGTTTGCTTCAGTAAAAAAACTATTCGTCTTTACATATTTTCGAGCATCCAGCCATGTACATGGTGTGGATTCATTCACAAGGTGATAAGTAATCACGGTAGAAAACATTTCTCCGAAGGGAACCACCTCATCATAAAACTGCTCCCAGCTCGTCAGTGGCTTTTTCAAAGTATCGGTCAGCACTACTTCCCAGTTTTCCAGATCCTCCGGTACTGACCCAAACAAATCGATGCAAATTTCGTGATGATAAGTCACCACTGATTTCAATGGTTTCTCATAGTCTTTCTTATAAAAAGCCAGCTCAGCAATCTCTTCCAGTGCATTGGTGGTTTTTCCCATGGCTGAAACGACAATCACAAGCGGTCTGTCCAGATGTCCGCTTACAATCTCAGCCAGGTTTCGGACCCCATTTGCATCTTTTACTGACGCTCCACCAAATTTGAAAATTCGCATCTTGCAAACGATTTAAATGAATAAAAAGGGCTATTTTTGTTGTTTATCAACCCTTACATTTTCAAAGATGAACAAAAATAGCTTAGGACTCCCAATTGGCACAACGCTCGATAGGTTTATAAAGAAAAAGCAGGACGAGTTTGAATTTGCAACGGGAGAACTCTCCCAACTTCTACGGGATATAGCACTTGCCGGAAAGATAATCAACCGTGAAGTAAACAAATCCGGCCTCCTCGACATAGCTGGTGCCTACGGATCTAAAAATGTACAGGGTGAAGACCAGCAAAAACTGGATGTAATCGCAAATATCCGTTTTACCAGGGCACTAAAAAATGGCGGCCAGGTCTGTGCTGTCATTAGCGAAGAGGATGAGGAGATCATTCACCTGGATCAAAATTGCCGATATGTGGTTGCTATAGACCCGTTAGATGGTTCATCAAATATTGATGTAAATGTCTCTATCGGTACCATCTTTTCCATCTACCGGAGGCTTTCACCAGTAGGCGGACCTGTACAGGAAGAGGATGTATTGCAACCCGGTATCAATCAAATAGCGGCCGGTTATATTTTATATGGTTCATCAACTATGCTGGTTTACACTACCGGCCATGGGGTGAATGGGTTTACACTGGAACCTTCCCTGGGCGAATTTGTGCTTTCACACACTAATATGACCTGCCCGCAAGACGGAAAGATCTACTCCATCAATGAAGGTAGCTGGCTGCAGTTTGACAAAAGCATTCAGGACTATACACAATGGTGCAAAGATTGCGGTCTTACTGCCCGATACATCGGCTCACTCGTAGCTGACTACCACCGAAACATGCTCAAAGGAGGTGTGTATTTATATCCCAACACTGCCAGGAACCCAAACGGCAAGCTCAGGTTGCTTTATGAGTGTAATGCTTTAGCTTTTATTGCTGAGCAGGCAGGAGGTATGGCTACCGATGGAACACAAAGGATCCTGGAAATTACTCCTCGGGATTTTCACCAGAGAACACCCTTCTACATAGGGTCAGCTAATATGGTAAAAAGGGTGCTGGATTTTGTGGCACAAGAGCAGGAAATCCAAAAATAAATTGGTTAATAATAAAAAAAGCCCCACAACCTTTCGGATTGCAGGGCATTCACCGCCATAATGATTAACTAATACTCCAAATTTAACCTTTAATTTGAAAATACCCAATTTTAGGCAGAAAAATTCATCGCGTTATTTACAAAGAGTAGCGTCTCCGGGTAATCACCTTCGACTTCTCCCGTTCTATAACACTGGATGCCAGGTTTCTAGCTATTTTACCCGGCTCAGATAGTTCTAAAATTTCTTTCAATTTTTTTTCTGAAATATCGATTCGGTACATCGCATTGAGCAAATAACCAAAGTCATTATTAAGAAGATACTGGATTTGTTTGGTAAGAAACAGGTGGAGTTCGTCGAAAGGTTCATCAGCATTTTTTAGCTCAATCTCCTCCTTTAAACCCAGATCTTTTTTGATTAGCTGAAGGCTCTCGCTTGCAAGTTCTAATGGCTCCATTTGAAGATTTTTATACAAACTTAACAGACTCTCCGGACCTCACAGGTCTTTTTAAACCAAAATACTGATTGATTAGGGATAGATTTGTATGCCCGATGAATAAAAATGCCGCGCATAATGCCGTCCCCTTTCACAAAGATCCTGAGAAAGCGATCGAGTTCTTTTTCAGGAAATATTATGTAGAACTGTGTCGTGGGGTTAACCGGCTTTTAAAGGACCGGTCTCTTTCTGAAGACCTGGTCCAGGAGGTCTTTATCAAAGTATGGAACAAAAAAGATCAGCTCACTTTTGATGAACGGTTTATTTACTACCTGAAAAAAGCATGCTATCATGCCACTTTGGCTCACCTTTCCCAAACGCACCTAAAGGACCAACTGGCAGAAACACCTGAGAGAGATGGCGCTGACACCAGTTTACTATCTGACGAACTGGAGGTATCTGTGCGCACAGCAATTAATCACCTTCCGGAAAAAACCAGGCTGATCTTTACACTGAGCAGGTACGAGGAAATGAGTTATCGTGAAATAGCAAACCAGCTGAGCCTTTCGGTAAAAGCTGTCGAAAAACACATGGGAAAAGCGCTCCGGCTACTTCGGGAATCACTCAAAGAACATCTAATCCTAATACTCCTCATTTTTTTCTAAAATTTTTCTGAGAAAAAAGGTAGGGTACTCCTTCAGGTTTCTATTAATAAATATGTAGGATGATGAAAAAAGATAAAAACATATGGAGACAGGTAGCCGCTCGACTTTCTCGTGAACGGCCTGATTCTGATTCATTAATGGATGAAGAAGCCTTAAGAGATGGCGAGGAGATCTGGCATAAAACTCAGCTGAAAGATGACAATTTCTCTCCTGACGTGAATGCCGGATGGGAGCAATTCCAGTTTAAGGTTCGGATGAGAACTCCAGAGCAAAGCACGTCATTTCCCTGGTTTCGTGCAGCAGCTGCCATACTGATACTGTTAGCTGTTTCCTTTGTCATATACCAGTACACCTACCCTGTCGAAAATAAACTGTCCGGCGAAATCCAGGTAATTGCAGAAAAAGAAGTTCGGGAAATAGAATTACCTGATGGCAGCAAAGTATGGCTGAACGAAGGCTCTCACATTGCGTATAGCGAGACTTTCAGCATAGATAATCGCAAGGTAAAACTTACTGGGGAGGCGTTTTTTGAAGTGGTTAAAATGAACGGAAAGCGGTTTACTGTGTTAACAGAGACATCCAAAACCGAGGTTTTAGGAACATCTTTCAACGTAGTTGCCAGGCCGGGGGAGCCAGCTAAAGTGCAGGTAGCCACAGGAAAGGTGGCAGTTACTCCTATAAAAAGTAAGGCCACTGTAGTCCTGAATCCCGGTGAAGAAGCCGAAATAGCCAAAAATCAGGATGAAAAGGTAGTCACTAAACCAATAGCTGATCAAAACTATCGCGCCTGGCAAACTAAGCAACTCTTTTTTACGAACACGAACATTCCTGAGTTGGCAAAAACACTTGAAGAATACTTTGACAAGTCGGTGCAGGTAGATGAAGCGCTTAAAAACTGCAGATTCACCTCATCTTTCAAAGACCCACAACTGGATGAGGTCCTGAAAGTACTTGCCTTAACCGGCGATTTTGAAATAACAGAAACCAAAACCGGCTACCGGATAACCGGAAAACCGTGTAAAGTAGAACCGCCTAAATGATGCACCTATGAAAAGATATTTACTCCTTGCCGCCTTTGTTTTAACAGTTGCCACAGTGTTTAGTCAGCAGCTAGACAAAAAGATCAGTCTGGATGTAAAAGATAATTCCATTGAAGAGATCCTAAGCCTGATCACAGACAAATACGATGTTTCGTTTTCTTATATTAATAATGAACTACCTGAAAAACCTCTCACGGTAAATTTCAAAGAAGCTACTTTAGGGGAAGTATTGGACGGGTTGCTTTTTGATACTCAACTGAGCTTTATACAACATGACAGTCAAATCATCATTAAGCGGAATGGACAGATTTTGAAAAATCAAAATCCTGCTGCTGCTAAAAAACCCGCTCAGCCTCATAAAATGAGCATAACCGATAGTTTGAATGCCATTACACTGGCCCTGCGTGACAGCCTGGTCACCCGGGACAGCGTCATTACAGCTACCATTGACTCTTTGGTTCAGGCTTCCGCCAAAGCTGAAGATACGGTGAAAACAATAGCAGCAGATACGACAACCATGCATGACTTCAATGCGGAACCTGCTCCCCTACTCACCAAAAAAGATTCCATTCCTGCTTCTGCAACTGAAAATAATAGTATAACCATCACTTATATTCCTGGAGCAGAAACTTTGAGTAATGATAGCATAGGGGATCTTTCATCCGAAGTGGTAAAATATAAACCTTATCACTTTGGAGTTTTTTATCCATTCAGTACCAATGGGCCTGATGCCGGACAGTATATCAATAAGTTTTCCATGCATCTTTTTGCCGGATATTCCAGGGGTCTGAATGGTTTTGAGTTTTCATCCATAACCAACGTGACCCGGTCGCATGTACGAGGCATGCAGGTAACCGGAATCGCCAATGTGGTGGGCGATGAGTTGACGGGAATACAGCTGGCGGGAGTGGTAAACACTGCTCGAGGACCTGTAAAGGGTGCTCAAATCGCAGGCATCACAAATGTTACACATGATAACCACACTGGCGCACAATTAGCAGGAGTCTCCAATGTGGCATTGGGAAGTGCAAATGGTTTCCAGGCAAGTGGTGTAGTGAATGTATCCCAGGGAAGCACAAAATTCGGGCAGGCTTCCCTTGGAGTCAATATCGCAAAAAAGGTAGACGGGCCTCAGCTGGCCGGCCTCATTAATATCCAACGCGGATATTCAGATAAAGGAAATGGCATTCAGGTGGCCGGTTTTATGAATAAGGGAGGAGTAATAAACGGATTTCAGCTGGCTGGCTTTATGAACCAGACCTATAAAATCAATGGCGCCCAGATCGGCGGTTTTATCAATAAAGCCAGCAAAGTAAACGGCATTCAATTAGGCGTAATCAATATTGCAGATAGTTTGGATGGGGTGTCCATCGGGTTGTTCAGTTTAGTGAAAAGGAACGGGTATTTCGACCTGGAGCTGTTCTATGCAGATGATTTTAAAGCAAACGCTGTAATCAAAATAGGTTCCAGGCACTTTCATAACATTTTTGGCTTTTCACATGAAGTGGACCACAAGAAGCGTTGGGCTTATGGTTACGGGTTTGGCAGTCAATGGGGAGACCGGGCCATTCGCCTGAATACAGATGCCATTGCCTACTATGTAGTGGAGAAGGAATTTCCTAACGGAGCGTTTAAAGACTACCAGTTGAATATATTATCCAGGTTCAGGTTTCTGCTAAGCATGCACGTCGGTGACTTTGGCGTGTTTGGAGGTCCTGTATTCAATGTGATGACATCTCGCTACCAGGCGGGTACGGAAGAAGTAGGATCAGATATCGCACCGAGCCCATTCTATAATCATACTGATAGTCGCGGACTCAATGTCAAAATGTGGGTTGGGTATAATGTGGGGATTAGGTTCTGATCATTCTGAGGAGTTACTTCTCCAACCAGTGAAATCCCTCAGCTTTAGGGATCTTCTCCAGCATGTCGATGATCTCTTTGGGAGGAACGACAACTTTACGCTGGCGTAGGTCTATAAATGCGCCGGTAGCGAGGATCACACAAGCCAGATCGCCATTTTCCTTGAAGACCTGATGCCTGAATTTCCATATCTTCAGGTCCTTCCGAAAAGCCAGGGCAGCACAGTCCACGGCGATGTGCTCATTCATGAAGACTTCTTTTTTGAAGGTGGTATCTTCCTGAAAAAGAACGGGACCATATCCGGAGGCCACCAGCCTGTTTAGCGGCAACCCTAATTCATCAAAAAGTCCTACCCGCACCTGGGCTGCATAATCATTATAGGCCGTATGTCTCATGTGTGCATTGGGGTCCAGATCTGCCCAGATCACCTGAAAGTGTTGCTTAAACGGTTCCACTACTTTTTATCCTCTTCGGAATTCTTTTTAGATGGCTTTTCCTTTTTACCTTCCTTTTTTTCTTCTTTTTTCTGCGTCAGCACTTCAGGAAATTTCTCGGTGATAATACCGTACCATGTTACCAGTTTTTTGATATCAGACACATACACACGCGACTCATCATACTCTGGCAAAACAAACTTAAGGAATGCCTTGAGCTCATCAGGATCCGAGCCTGCAGTGAGTCCGGTATCCCCATCAAACTCCTTGTGGATCTTTTGCATGACATCTGACAGAGGGACAGCACCCTCCTGATCCGTAGTGTATATGGAGATATCTGAAAGGATGGAAACCTTACTCTGCATATTGGCCACCATTTTTTTATTGGTTCCGTCAAGGGCTTCCAAAATCACCCCGGTACGTGTAGGAGATACTACTCTGAATAACCCCCCTTTACCTGAAACCGCTGCTATGTCGCTGAAATCCATAAATATTACGTGGTTTAAAAGTGTGGCAAAAATAGCTATTCACCGAAGAAATCCTAATGATCAAAGGGCCTGATTTACGTCATCAATGTATTTGATCAGCTCGTCTTTCCCCAAACCGGTCACCGTGGAGGTAGCAAAACATGGAGGGAGCTCTACCCAGTCTTTCTTCAGGATCTTGCGGTATTTGGCAATGTTTGATTGTGCTTTATTGATGCTCTGCTTATCAACCTTGGTAAACACCAGTGAAATCGGAATCCCTGAAAGCCCCAGCTGATTGATGAATTGCAGATCATTTTTTTGAGGCTCGTGCCTCGAATCCACCAGGACAAAAACATTGGTTAGGTTCTCCCGCTTGCTGAAATATTCATCGATCATTCGTTTCCATTTTGCCTGTTCGGACTTACTCACTTTAGCCCAGCCGTACCCAGGCAGATCTACCAGGTACCAGCTATCGTCAATCAAAAAGTGATTGATCAGCTTGGTCTTCCCCGGCTTGGAAGAAACCTTAGCCAGTTTGCCATGATTAGTCAGCAAGTTGATCAGAGAAGACTTACCCACATTAGAGCGTCCGATAAATGCATACTCAGGACGATCTGCAGGCGGGCATTCATCCAACTTGCTGCTACTTTTTATAAACTGGGCTGATTTGACAGGTTTCATTTAATCTCTTGTAAAATAATTTGAGGATTACCATCCAAAACCAGTAGAGATGGCGATCAGATTCAAAGTTTTTTTAACAATCCCGGAATACGGACTGTTCATGGGTTAACTCAAATGGGTTAATATTGCAAACGATATGACCGTAGTACCGTACAAAGATAAGCAGGGAAGTAAGAAAGAGCAGGTTGCCACCATGTTTGATAACATTAGTGGCAAATATGATTTTTTGAATCATTTCCTGAGCCTGGGAATAGACATAGCCTGGAGGAAAAAGGCCATCCGACAGCTCAAAAAAGATCAACCTAAGCAGATCCTGGATATAGCAACAGGCACTGGTGATTTTGCCATTGAAGCTCTGGTACTTAAGCCCGACAAGGTCATTGGAGTGGACATTTCGGAAGGCATGCTAAACGTAGGTCGTGAAAAAATGAAGAAAAAAGGCCTGGACCACGTCATAGATTTACAAAAAGGCGACTCAGAAGGACTCCAGTTTGAAGACAATAAGTTTGATGCAGTGATCGTTTCTTTTGGCGTAAGGAATTTTGAAAATCTGGAGAAAGGACTGGCAGACATGTACAGGGTATTAAAACCCGGAGGAAAAACGGTGATTCTGGAATTTTCCAAACCTAAGTCATTCCCGTTCAAACAACTATATCATTTTTATTTTAAGTGGATTTTACCTGGAATAGGCAATACCATCTCCAAAGACCGGGCAGCTTATACGTACCTGCCTGAGTCTGTAAGAGAGTTTCCTGATGGCCAGAATTTTTTGCGGATCTTAGAGAAAATTGGCTTTAAAAACACTCAATGCAAACCATTAACCTTAGGCATCAGCTCCATATACATCGGCACAAAATAGTTGTCCTGATGCTCTCGCTGGGAATCTGTTTCAGTAGCGAGGCACAAAATGATGTATCGGAAAACCTGCTGGACTATGACAACCAGTGGATCCATTACGGGTTTTTGATAGGGGTGCACTCTTCCAAGTACCGAATCCAGTATTCAGAAGCCTACTCGTCTCCGGCACTGGATTCACTTCACTCCATTGTTCCGGGCAAGCTTCCCGGCTGGAAGGTGGGTTTTGTGGTGGATATGTACTTGTGGAAGCACCTCAGCTTTCGTGTATTACCCACAGTTGGATTTTATGAACAGGACCTCACATACCGATATGTAGATGGCACTTCCAAAAACGAACTCAAAGATGCCACTCTTGTAGAAATGCCTTTAATGCTGAAATACAAGTCTGCCCGCAGAGGAAATGTAGCCATGTATGTAGTAGGCGGGTTCAGTCCGGCACTGGAAGCCTCAGGAAAAGGTGATGAGCAGGACTCTCAGGATCAACTGGCGCTCAGAAACTGGAACTTCAGCATCGATGCGGGCGTAGGGTTTGACCTGTACTTTCCGCTTTTCAAGTTTTCACCTGAAGTGCGGTACAGCTGGGGGCTGAGAAATATGCTCACTGACGAACCCAACAGCTTTGATGTTGCCCTTGATAAATTAACCTATCATAACATCACATTTTACATCACATTTGAAGGAGGTCCATCCTACCTTACCGACCGAAACCGAAGAAGAAGATGAAACCCATTGCCCTGATCACCGGTGCAACCAGCGGCATAGGAAAAGCAACTGCTCAGCTCATTGCCAGAAATTATTCACTGATTATCTGTGGCCGCCGGGAAGCTCGACTCACAGAGCTTGCTGATGAACTAAGTTCGGTTACCGATGTAATGACTCTGACATTTGATATAAGCGACCGGGAAGCTGTCTTCCGGAAAATTGGAAGCTTGCCCAAAAAATGGCAGCAAATAGATGTACTCATCAACAATGCCGGAAATGCTCATGGTCTTAGCCTGATCCATGAAGGGGATGTGGACGACTGGGAAGCCATGATCGATATCAATGTAAAAGGGCTTCTGTATGTAAGCAAAGCCATACTCCCACAAATGGTGAAGCGGAAAAAAGGTCACATCATCAATATTGGCTCAGTAGCAGGTATTGAAGTATACCCTCGTGGGAATGTATACAATGCTTCCAAATATGCTGTAGACGCTATCTCCAAAGGTATGCGGCAAGACCTCATCGCTCACGGGATCAAAGTCTCAGAGATCAAACCGGGTTTGGTAGAGACGGAATTTTCAGAGGTGCGGTTTAAGGGTGATAAAGATAAAGCGCAGAAAGTCTACGCTGGTTTTGATCCGCTGCAGGCTAAAGACATCGCAGAAACGGTAGACTTTATCCTTAGCCGGCCACCCAATGTCAATATAGCTGACATGCTGGTGCTGGCTGGTGTGCAGGCTACAGCTACGATGGTGAACAGGAGGTCTAAACCATAGTTATATACCTCTTCTTTTCGGACGGGGGCTAGTCGATTTTAAACCATCAATGTGTTCAAACAATGAAGCATCGATATTATTCCACATTGGGTCAAGAACAAAATCCACTCCTTCTCTTCTTGCCAATTTCGCAGCTGGAACAAAATCCCCATCCCCTGAAATAAGGATTATCTTATCCACATAATCCTTATACGACAATGAAGCGATATCAAGTCCAATTTTCATATCAACACTCTTTTGCTGAATCTGATAGGTAACATCATCCTCAACCAAGTCAGAAACTAACAAAGAGCCTTTCAATAAACCTTTAGTCTTATCCGGTGAAATTATCCAATGATTGAAACTCTTTAAATAACCAAGTCTCAGGGCAATTTTTCTTTTCTTTTTTAATTCTTCGAATAATTGCAAACGAAACTTTGCCGCTTCAGACTTAGAAAAGTCAACCGCTTTACTATTTATTGGATTATGGGCTTTCTTTTCAAGAGGTTGGCAGTCATAATAAAAAATTCTATATAAATAATCGTTTTCAGCTATGTGATAATTACACATTTTAACAAGTTCTTTGGCAACCTGCTCCGGGGTATGATCCCACCCATTATAAAGCTTCCTGTACCGTTTTATGAAAAAACCTCCATCAACAAGGATAGCAACCTTGACACCAGGTCTCATGTTTCTAAATTGGCTAATAAAACAAATGCCTTTGGGTCGGTATCTTCGCTATTCACTAAATTAGAATCAATTGAAGATACTTGGCCAAAGGCGCTATATACATACAAACATACGAAACAATAAAAAGATTGCAAAAACACTAAGATTTATGGGAACCCCCAAACCGAAACAACTCCAAAAAACCACTTCAAATACTATCACTCTAGTCGAATCACTTCCTCAACCAAACCTTGACATCAAAAAGGATTTGATAAAGGCTTACTACAAGGAGCAAAAAAGAAGGTACGGTTTCTAAACATGTAGGACTTATCTATCTATCTCTATCTCTATTTTCTCAGTGGTTAAACTTCAGCATTCTTAGTGGTTGAAAAACATCCTCCAAAAAAATCATTGGAATCGCTCCTCAAACAATTAGGTTTGCGAAAACATCATTCAACCCCTGATTAATCATTTTTTATGAAGACCATTTTAGTGCTGGGTGCTGGTCGTTCTTCCACTTCACTGATCAGCTACTTACTGGAAAATGCCACCAAAGAAAGCTGGCAAATCGTTATCGGTGAAATGGATACCGACCTGGCCAGGAAAAAGTTTCCGGAAGCCACCGTCATCCCATTCGATATTTTTGACAGGAAAAAAGCAACCTCAGAAATCCAAAAAGCAGACCTGGTAGTCAGCATGGTACCGGCTCACCTCCACATCCATGTAGCTAAGATCTGTGCTGAGCTTGGAAAAAACATGCTCACGGCATCTTATGTTTCTGAAGAGGTAAAAGCATTAGAGAGCCAATTTAAATCCAACGGAGCAACCTGCATCATGGAGCTGGGCCTGGACCCGGGTATTGACCACATGTCTGCCATGAGGGTGCTGGACCGGATCAAATCAGCAGGGCATGAACTTACAGCTTTTGAAACCTTTACCGGGGGACTACTGGCCGATGACGGTCTTAAAGACAACCCCTGGCAGTACAAATTTACCTGGAACCCTCGAAATGTAGTCCTGGCCGGTACCGGAAACGTGAAGTTCATCCAGGAAGGCAAGTACAAATACATCCCTTATCACCGGTTGTTCAGACGTACCGAAGTGATCCACATTCCGGGCTATGGATACTTTGAGGGCTATGCCAACCGTGACTCACTGAAGTACCTTGACCTCTACGACCTCAGAGGCATCAAAACCCTCTACCGCGGCACCTTGCGCCGTACAGGTTTTTGCAAGGCATGGGATATTTTCGTTCAACTGGGAGCAACAGATGATACCTACCAGATGGAAAATGTGTCGGAAATGACCCACAGACAGTTTATCAACTCTTTTCTGTCTTATAACCCACATGATTCCGTAGAGCTGAAACTAGCCCATTACATGAACCTCGGCCTGGAGTCTGAAGAAATGTATAAGCTGCACTGGCTGGATATTTTTGATGATGAGCTGGTAGGGCTGAACCAGGGTACACCTGCCCAGGTACTGGAGCACATCCTTAAGAAAAAGTGGACGCTGGATAAGGCCGATAAGGACATGATCGTCATGTGGCATAAGTTTAACTATATCGATAATGGCCAGCCAAAGGAGATCCAGTCCCACATGGTGGCAGTCGGAGATGATGCGGTAAATACAGCTATGTCTAAGACTGTAGGCTTACCTCTGGCCATCGCTGCAAAACTGCTTCTGCAAGGAAAGATTAAGGTTAATGGTGTACAGATACCTACCGTCAAAGCAATTTATGACCCTGTTTTGAGTGAATTGGAAAGCATGGGGTTTGAGTTTTCCGAAAGAGAAACTACTTCCTCTTAGATGCGAGATTGTGTCCCCTCTTCCCCGGCCTGTGGCCGGATATCACATGGTCTGTGGAGTGTGTGCCTCACCCTTTGGGGATAATTTGGTATTTTTAGCTTGGGCACACACATCTTTTATAGCAATCCGACAAGATTCAAGTATATGTTACCACTTTTTGATATACTAACCTTCCATGCTACCCATACATTAGGGATTTGTATGATAATCGGGTCTATCCGTTTATTGAAATTGTTATATGAGTGATTTTCATGCTGACGTCAACCTGCTAAAAGAATTCATTGAACCGATGAAATAGCAGATACTCAGTAGATGAACAGAAAAACAACAGGTACAAAGTGCGAAAATATCCCACAACAATCGCTAAATTAGTTAACGAGCTACCGAAGTGTAATAGCATGGAATTTAAAATTGGCCCCTGTTCGCCAGGGCAGATCGCTTTGTGTAAATGGGTTAGACGTGACACAGAAAGGCCTCTCAATCATTCAAACTGCGTGACAGCTTAATACCTTCCAATTTGACATCAATTATAAGGAAGGCTGTGATAAAATAGATGTACTCAAGCATAAAACAGAATCTGAAAAAGTGGCGTGAACCCATGGGCTTAACACTGAGAATATCATTGCTATTGATTCTTTCTGTTATAAGATATCCGTCTTTTTCTCAGCATTACACGTTGGAAAGGGCCTTGAAAACACCCATTGCTTTAAATCATACACATAGCTTTCTCCAGGATTCCTCTGGTTTTATTTGGATAGCTTCTGATCATAAATTAGTGCGGTTTGATGGCCGCACCTGGCAGGTATATGATGAATCTATTTATGGTGAAATTAATGGCATTGTTTTGCGGAAAAATGGTGAGCTGTTTTTTGCCGCAGGGCATTCTGTTTACAAGCTTCCGCAGGGCAATGCGATTGAACTTGGTTTGCCTAAACCCACCCTATGGATCCAGGTACCTCAAAAGATCAGCAATATCTTTATGGATACTTCTGGCCTGCTCTGGATTAAGATTCCGGAAAAAATCCTCTGCATAGATTCTGCTAAAAATATCAGTAGTTGGGAATTTCCTGAAAAGGAGTCAATCCTGTTTACTGAAGATTCAGATGGACTCGTCTGGATCTCAACCAATAAAGGCGAAGTTGCTTTTATTGACCCTCAGAAAAATGAACTGACCAACGTTGCGCATCCGGCAGCTATGAAAAAAGTAACATTCATGTCAGTGAACCCGGAGGCTATCACTCTATGGGGAGATTCCCTGACGATCCTTGCCCGTGATAAAAACGATCCAAAAGTGATATCCGGAGTAGAGCGAAAGTTTTCTGAATTTACCCCGGTCGGCAACAGTGATTCCGGAATTTTACTCCTCCATAAAAAGGAACAAACACTTTTTCGGGCAGCGTATGATGCTTCGAGAAGGTTGGAGGTTGAGCCCATTTTTTCCACCCTCAGGCAACAGATAAAACAAGTGCAAATACCCCGCACCCAAGCGGTGTTTCAAAACAGGTTTGGTGAACTATTGGGGGTTTATCCGGAAGGTATATTCCGGTTGCAGCCTAATTTCTTTCAGGTACTACGCGAATTACCATTCTATACGGTTACAGGCAGAGCGGTGGATCGACCCAATGAAAGAGTGATTATTGCCATCTCAGGAAACCTATATACATACCCTGTAAAATCACCTGAAGATGTGTCTCCTTATTTACCTGAATCTGCATCCATTTTAGCTAATGTCGCGAGTATGGCAATGGCAGGTGATGCACTGTGGCTTGGTACTTTAAGTGGCAAAGTAGTTAAGGTAGTGCGTGACAGGGTCATTGATGTCTGGGACTATAGTGATATTGGTGGGAGTGTTTTTTATATCAATAAGGATAAGTATGAGAATGTATGGATTTGCCAGGCCCCAAGCGATACCACGCTGGTCGGCATTACCAGGATGACACCACGGGGGGAGGTCTCCTACTATGGACCGGACCATGGAATTGAAAACAGGATCATTTCAGTGACACTGGCCGATGATACTTTGTTTGCGACCGGTATAGGCAGCAGTTCTTACCTGTATTATTTTGACCATGCAGCGGATACATTTGTCAACATCAGTAAAAAGCTGCCTTTCGAGGTATTTGAGGGATTGTTTGAAGTGCATCAAATGGCAAAGGGAAATGATGGGAACTACTGGTTGGCTACTACACATGGGGTGCTCGTATTGGATCCGGAAAAGGACACAGCCGTGCAAGTTGAGTTGGAATTGGTACCGAGCCAGATGGAAATAAAATCAATCGTACAACAACCGGATGGTCCCATATGGCTTTCGCCTTACTATGAAGGGCTAATGCGAATTGAAGGGAAACATATTTCATTGTTTGATGAACGAAACGGGCTTCCACATAGTAATCTAGGTCACAGAATGATCACCATTGAAGGCAACAAAATGCGAGTGGGGACGATCGGTGGAGAAGCTTTCTGTTCCAATCTGGACAATATATACCCAACCCCAAGACCGGTGATCACAGAAATTAAAATTAACGGTGAGTATCACCTTAATGATAGCATTTTTAAATGTAAAAAGGGGATATTAGAAGTGACTAGCGGAGAAACCATAGAAATCAGCATGTCGCTACCACCGTATAAGCTGCAATCAGTTTTTTTTGAATATCGAATACGCGGACTAAGCGAAGAATGGAAAATGACTACCCCCACAGGTACGAATACCATTGTCCGGATCCCTGAAGGAAATTTTGATTTTCAGGTCCGGGCGTTACTCAGGGGAGGTTTTGTATGGAGTGATCCCGTATCATTTCGAATCAGATCAGCATCACCTGTGATCTGGTACATCCATCCTGTAGCACTGATGTCATATATGGTAGTGGTGGTTCTACTGATTATTTATGTTTTTTGGTACCGAAAACACGCAAAACGTAAGCTTCGGAATGCACAAGCCCAATTGATCCATTCCGAAAAAATGGCATCACTTGGTCTACTAACTGCCGGTGTAGCTCATGAGATCAATAACCCGCTAAATTTTATTTTTAATGGAATTACAGTCCTTAAAAAAGACATTAAGCGCCTAACTACACTCAGCAATACTTCAAAGGACAGATCCGGCCTGATCAATGAAATAAATGAATTGATCAGTACCATTCGTAATGGAGCTGACCGCATGAACAGGATTGTTAAGGCGCTTCAGTTTTTTGGCAGAGTGAACGAACAAAAATCCGTATTTGATATTCGTGAGAACCTCTTGATCACCATGAAACTGCTAAAAATGAAGTTAGAGAACATTCATGTAACCTTTGACTTCAACCATCAGGATCCGGTAATGGCATACCCCGGAAAAATGAATCAGGTCTTTGTTAATCTAATAGATAACGCCAGCTCAGCAATCCTGTCAGTTAAAGAATCCGGAAATATCAGAATAGCAACTTGTAGCAAAAACGGACATATTATAATTACTATAGAAGATGATGGCCCCGGAATCCCTCCCGAAAAGATCAAAAAAGTGATGGACTTGTTTTATACCACTAAACCACCTGGCGAAGGCACGGGAATAGGACTATCTATTTCGTACAACATTTTACTTGAGCATAATGGTACACTTTCAATAGAAAACAGGAAGACCGGTGGTTGTCGTGTCAAACTACAATGGCCTGTCTCGATAAATTGACATGGGGTCTCATCGTGTAGGCTGCGAGAAGGTTTCCGAACATTCGGATTTCATACGGACCTGACCCTGAAGATGCACGAGACACCACTAGCAAAGGTAGTTGCATCTAATCCATAACAAAAAAGGACTTTTTTGTCAGGATAAATGGTAATTTTTTGTAGGTTGTAATGAATAAAAGGCTTTTCATGAGGTTAGCTACCCGTATTTTTAAACGATTTTTATATTGTTTAGTGGAAAATCTATTGCTTAACTCGGGGATAAATACGGCTAGAAGCAAGGTTATTAAATTAATTTCCTGTTTTTCATTAAGTTAAATTCAGAAAGGTATACGGCAAATAAACCTTTAGAAAAATCAGTGATTGAATCCCTCTATTCCCAGATTAATGCACTAGCAGCCTATAGCTTGATCATTTCTGCCATCCTGGTTGTTAAGGACAGAAACAAGATGATGGGAGCGTATGCTGTTTTAGGCTTTATCACATGTGTTTTCTTGTATCTCATAATTGATTTCATAACTCATCCATTGCTCAGGTGGATACTCGTAGTAGGCCCGTTCCTACTTCCATTCTCCTTTTGGATGATGGCACGAACGCTCTTTAACGACGAGCCATTATCTAACAAACGGGTGTTGATTTATGTATTAGCTGCCGCTTTCGTTTACTATGTTTTGTACTTCTTGGGAGACCTTACCGGATGGGATAAAATTTCGTCAATTGCAGGAAGGGCACTTTCGATCTTTTTCATTGTGATGGCAATGATCGAAGCACAATCGGGGAGACGTGCTGACCTGGACGAGCAAAGGATTCGTTTGAGGAAGTACTTCACCTACTTCATAGGATTGGTGGTATTTATTACCATCCTATCAGAGTTGGGATTGTCGAAAGAAGAGCAGGAATTACCCAAACTGGTACAGCGAAGCGCAATTTTGATATTCAACACACTTTTTGTTGGATTAAATGTTTCCATTAAAAGTCACTTGTTTGATGCCCGCAAGAAAAATACGGAAGTAAGGCACCCTGACTTGATCGACAAGGTCCAGCAGATTATGCTCGAACAGGAACTTTACCGGAGAGAAAAATTGACGATAGGCCAACTGGCTGAAGCAGTTGGCGAACAGGAGTACAAAACAAGAAGGGTAATCAACCAGGAAATGGGTTACCGCAATTTCATTGACTTTATCAATTCTTACCGGATCAGGGAAGCTACCGAACTTTTGAAGGACAAAACTAAATCCAATCTCACCATACTGGAAATTGCTTACAAAATAGGTTTCAACTCAATAGGCCCATTCAATCGTGCATTTAAACAGGCGACAGGGCTCACGCCTACCGACTATAGAAGAAAGCACTTAGCCAATTAATACTAGCCGATTTCAAAATCGGTCAGCATTGTTCATCACCAGAGAGAATCCCAACATGTCCATCACTAGTTTGGCCAAAAAAAATTCTCGAATTTATGGACACACTTCTCAACGAGTTCTTATCGGCCTACGGCAAGATTATTATTATTGATTTCTTTCGCTATTTCATCCCGGCAAGTGCAGCCTTTTTGCTCTTTTGGATATTACTAAAAAAGGTTCTGAATCACCGATTTATCCAGTCCAAATGGCCTAAAACCTCCAAACTATGGTTTGAGTTTCGATATTCACTAAGCACCGTACTCATTTTTGCAACCATTGGCACAGGCGTTCATCTGGCCAATCAAAAGGGCTACTTCCATATTTACCATGATATTCAGGAATATGGAGGGGTCTACTTTTTATTAAGTCTGGTCATCATGATCGTATTTCATGATACCTATTTCTACTGGACTCATCGGTGGATGCATCTACCAAAGGTTTACAAATATATTCACAAGGTGCACCACATGAGCACGAACCCATCTCCATGGGCAGCTTATTCCTTCCATCCTTTGGAAGCCATTGTTCAAGCATTGGTGTTACCAATAATGCTGGCATTCATGCCTGTGCATGGTCTCATATTGTTCATTTTCCTGACTTATATGATCCTCAGAAATGTGCATGGACATTTAGGGTTTGAGTTGTTTCCAAAAGGATTTATACGAAACAAATTGGTCAATTGGCACACCACGACTACACATCATAACATGCATCATCGCTACTTCAACTGCAACTATGGGTTGTACTTCCTGTGGTGGGACAAATTGATGAAAACCAATGACGAGCAATATGAAGAAAAATTTCAGGAGGTAACGTCTCGAAAAAAGTCCTGCCCGGTGAATCTCAAAGTCTTGACTCTGTTACTTCTTTTCACCGTTTCAGCCAATGCCCAATCTCCTGCAGGAAAGTGGGTGACTTTTAACGAAGCGACAGGTGCGCCTTTGTCAGTGATACACATTTACCAAAACGCTCAAACCAACTCATGGGAGGGTAAGATTGACAGTGTGATCCTCCAACCTAATCAAGGTGAAAACCCTATTTGCATCAATTGTCCGGGGAATTTTAACAACCAACCTGTGATTGGCTTGCAATTCCTATGGAATTTTCAAAAATCCGGAAACGAATGGTCGGGAGGGAGAATTCTTGATCCTGAGAGTGGAAATATCTATAACAGCAAGATTTGGTTTGAAAGTGACAATGAAATAAAAGTAAGAGGTTACGGGGGTCTTTTTGATCTCTTTTATCGGACACAAACCTGGAGAAGACTGCAAGGCAGCGGCATTAACGGATTGTGGGAAACCATTGATGACAGATACAACCAGGTAAAAGCGCATGTCAAATTGCAGGAGAAAGGAAATGAATTGGTTGGAAGTATTCAAAAAATATTCCTGCTCCCTTATGAAGGTAACTACCCAATATGTGTGGAATGCGATGGCGATCTCAAGGATAAACCCATAGTGGGGATGAAATTTATGTATGGATTCGAGGATACAGGTGAAGACTGGAGCAACGGCTATATACTTGATCCTGCCAACGGCATAAAATATTGGGCGAAGTTCTGGCTTGAAGATAAAGATACACTGATGATCCGTGGCTATTGGGGGCCATTTTATCGAACACAGGAATGGAAACGGTATGAATGAATAAGATATCGGGGATAACAGCCCTGTAACAAATGATATAACACATGTCTCTACCGAGCTGTTTGAAAGGGTCCAGAGATAAAGGTCGCGCTACCGGGAAAGAAGGCTGAGGTCTCCGTAATAATAGCCGCGCTTCGGTAGAAGAAGGTGGAGGAGCAAGAGTAGAAAGCCGAGGCATACGTGGAGATAACTGCGCTGAATGAGGAGAAGGCTGAGGTCTGGTTGCTAATGCCTGAGGCCTCCGAGTTGTATCCTGCGGTGCAGTAGAAGAAACCTGCGCTCTCCGTGTGATAAGCTGCGTTCCACGGGAAGCAACCTGCGCTGTTCGGGAAGAAGGTCTCGCTCTCCGAATTGTCGCCCGCGTTACATTTCCAATCTACCTGATCCTACTTTATCAAGTTGAGATTAAGCCAGTAATGGAGGATGGGTTTGATGAATTTTTCCATAACCCCCATCGCCCCCTTTTGCCAAAGGCATCCCCATGGGAGAAGAAAAGGGGGAATATTTGTATCAAACCCATCCTACACTATGATTATGCAACATAACCTGACAAAAGACTAGCCATTTCCGATCACCAAAACACCCTGAAAACAAGATTGGGAGTAATCCCCAGAGAGTAGATCCGGGTATCGATCAGTTCATTTTCCAGACTAGGCGTAGTACGGAACTCACGATTCAGCAGGTTTTTGCGGTTGTAGATATTGAGCACGGATAAGCCAAGCCGGTAATTGACCCGGTTATTTTGACCAAGGGTAAAATCGTATACGGCTGAAAAATCCAACCGGTGATAGACCGGCAGATTCTCTTCATTAATACCACCGTATTCTACAATCACAGGTCCGCCTTCCGTGGCTACTTCGGTGACTTGTGTAAACGCCTTCCCTGTGTGCCAGGTCCAGCCAAGGGAAAACTGCAGGTTTTTGATGTTGTAAAAGTGAGACCATTTCACCTGATGCTCAATGTTCCAGTTCCCAGGGAAAGGCTCGTCGTTATTCAGGCCAAAAAACTTGTTTTCACTATAGATATAGGTGTAGCCCACCCAGCTTTTATAGTGTTCAAATTCCTTCTTAATAAAAAGATCCGTCCCGCGGATTGTGCTGTTTCCGGTACGATACTCATTATCCAGGGGGTTTAAAAAACCGAATGTCAAAGAAGTAACCCCATCAATTTTCTTGTAGTATGCCTCTGCATCGAGATACCAGTCATTATAGCTAAATGTGGCTCCGGTGGTGAGCTGATAACTATCTATAATGGGAAACCGATCTTTTGAAGCCAGCTTCCATAATTGATTTTCCAGCGACAGGTCACTCACTACAGACTCTTTGATCTGACTGATCACCTGCGTTCGGTATTCCCCTGACACACTCAGATAAAGCGGATCGACAATTTTTTGCTGGAAATAGAGCCGTGGCTCCACATACCATTTGTCCAGGCCACTGTAATGATTTACCCTGGCGCCGGCAGCTACATAAGTACGATCTCCTTCAAATTGGTACTCTGTGTACCCGCTATGTGTTTTCACTGTGCGGTTATCCTCATCCAAAACAAGATGGTACAAGGGGCTCATGTCCTCAAAAGCATACCGGGTATTGTTATCCGAATACTCATATCCTGTCAGTAGCTGGTGCTTATCATTGAACTGGTAAGTTAACTCAGACCTCAGCCCCAGATCACGAATAAGGTTTTTCTTGGAAGAAATTTCAGTTGTGTCCTGGGAAGTATTCGAAAAGCGATACAGCAGAAGGTATTTAGCATAGTTGATAGCTGTGCTAAAGGAAAGCCTGTCACTTTTATGAGTCCATTGCAGATTATAACCTTCGTTTTCCGTCCTCAGCTTATCGTTAAACTCCTGGCCAGTGTCCCCGTCTACCGAAGAAAAATCCAGGTCATTTTTATTATAAAGGGTATTGATCCGAAAATTATCTTTCTCTGTAGGCTTGAACACAACACTCGTATTAAAATCATTGAAGTAAAAATCATTTTCGGTAGACTCGGTCTTCGTGGTTACTTCATTGGTGATCTTGGTGTTTTGAAAAACCCTGTCAGAAAACTGCTTATAAGTAAACGTCTCTAATAAATCGGTAAACGATCTCCTCCCCGAAACCAGAACAGATACCTTGTCTTTGACTACCGGTGCATTGATGTATGCGTCTCCATAGATCATGTTAAAACCTGCTCCTCCTGTGAGTCGGCTGGGCACCTCTCCGCTGCTTTGGATATCTATCACGCTGGACACCCTTCCGCCATACCGGGGACTGGTGCCGTTTTTGATAAACTTTACCTTATCAGTAATGTAGGGATTGAATGCTGACAGCATTCCAAAGAAGTGTGCCTGATGATAGGTTTTGATACCATTCCATAGCACCAGGTTTTGATCCGGAGCCCCTCCTCTCACGTGAATACCCGACGCAGTTTCATACGGACTACTCACGCCGGGAGCCTGCTGTATGCTTTGTAAAATATCAGGCTCAATGAGGCCCGGAAGAATTTTCAGGTCCTCAGGCAGGATCTCCATATCCTTTCGTTGCTTGGTGATGCCCACCGTGAGGTAATCCTCTATCGTCAGCTCCTCCAGGAATGAAAAAGCAGATTTCACAATGACCTTTTCACACTCCGAAGAAAGATAATTTCCAGCCTCCTCCTTTTTCGTCACATAGCCGATATGCCGAAAACCAAGGACCTGTCCGTAAGGGACGGTGAGTTCAAAAAAACCCTTTCGATCTGTAATGGCTCCCTGATCCTCGCTCTCGGTCTGTACGACCAGATCAGCCACTGGATCTCCTGACTCATCCATCACATACCCACAAATGGTTATCTGATCTTCAGCCATAAATGGCCGTACTAAAATGTATTGATTACTGACCTGCTCGAAACGAATCTTTGTGATGCCCTCGAGCTCTTTTAAAACGGCAGGGAGTGAAGACTCCCTTACGAAATGTACATCAAGGTACTTATCACTGACCACCTCATCCGCGTAGGAAAACTTTACATCATAAACACTCTGGAGGGAATCAAGCAAATCAGCCAAAGGACGTTCTTTAGCCTCGTCCTGCGCAAACGCACGACACATGCACAGTATCACTAAAATGGTCGACCCTATTGACTTCATGATCTGCTTTCAAGGATGACTGTTTCGCCTTTTATGGTATAATCTATCTGTAAAGATCCTAACACAATTCTTAAAGCGACCTCAAGGTCATCATGCGGAAAACTTCCGCTAAATAGCAGGTTGTTATTTGTCGGTTTATTTTTTATTTCTACGTCGTATTGGTTCTCAAGAGCTATCAGCACATAACCGATCGGCATGCTTCTGAACGTACTCTCCCCATCCATCCATCCGGGTCCGGTCACACCCTTCTCTTCAAAGAAGTTCACTTCATCCCTGACATTTCTGTATGTTTTGCCTGGCACTAACTGCGCAGACTCTTTCCCCGGACTACTAACCTCCACCCTTCCTTCATAGCAGGTTACTTCAAAGAGACCGTCTGAAACTCTTACATTAAACTGAGTGCCCAACACCTTTACCTGACCTGTTTCTGTCTTTACAGTAAAGGTACTTCCTTTGGTGACTTTAAAGAAAGCCTCTCCTTTCAGCTGCAGAATTCTATCATCTTCCCATCCGTGTTTTTTATAGCTAATGGACGAATTAGCATTTAAAGTCACCTCTGAGTCGTCAGGCAGGTTAAAAGCTAATTGATCACCATAGCCGGTTTCCCGGGTGGTCTCCCAGTTCAAAACCACATACACGCCAACAAGAAGGGCCAACACAGCGGCCACAGCATAAGTCCAGAGTGATCGGGTGATGGTTTTCCCGGACGATTTTTTCCCATGCGCTTCCTTCACTCGCTGAAGGAGCCGACCCTCATCAAAGGACGCAGACTGAATCGCTTCGGAACCCTGGATAATCTTTTGATATCGAGGATAATCCGGATCTGCCTGAAAAGATTTGAGCTCCTCTTCGGTCAGTTCATCATTCAGCCATCTGGCCAGGAAAGTATCGTCTTTATTTTCAATCATTTTTTTGCGTCGTTATAAAGGTAACGCTTGTAAGGTGATCACACCCTACCCCTAAGCTAGCTATTAGCTTTTGGCCTCTAGCTTTTTAAAGCTTTTAGCCCATTAGTTAATAATGAGTGATCATTTACTTCACCAAAGTTTTAATGAAACCATTGATCATGTGTTGTTCTTCATGTAATTCTTCAATTAAAATACCCATTCCTCGTTCCCAAATTTTCATTTGTCTAAAATCCTTCATCTGATTTCTTTGTCAAAGCAGCCAGCTAATAGCCAAAAGCTAAAGGCTAACAGCTAAAAGCCAACAGCTACAGAAGCTAAATATCTCCAATCTTTTCCCTCAACTTCAAAAGCGCCTTATGCATCAGCTTTTCAATTGCTTTTACGGAAACCCCCATTACTTCTGCCACCTCTCCATAGGTCTTTTTCTCCACTCTATTCAGTAGATAAGCTTCACGTTGACGTTCCGGCAAAGAAGCAATAGCATCTGTCAGCTGCTCCAGGTATTCCTTCTCTATCGCCACAAACTCAGGGGACTCATTCGTTCGGTCCTTATTATCACTTGAGAATTGAGCCTCATATTTAAGCTTAACCTTATCATGCCGCTTGATACTTGTACTCAGATTAGTAGCAACCGTATAGATATAGCTTTTAGCTTTTTCCAGGGGAACCTTCGCACAATTATTCCAGAGCTTCACAAAAGTCTCCTGTGTCACATCTTCTGCCTCGTCAGCATCTCCAAACTTATAAAACAGGTAATTCCTCAATAGCCGGGAATGCTCCCTGAAGAACGATTCAAACAGACTTTCGTCACATATGGAGTTACTGGTTTTTGGCATAGCAAAGACGGTAGGCTAAAAGTATTGGTTTTTTGCTACATCTCAAATTTTCGAAAAAATCTTCAGGAAATTCTTTTCAGTGAGGGGGTAGGGTATCGGAGTCCGGCTTGCGTTTCACCATCGCTCGGAGGATAAACCTCCCCGCCAAAACAAACTCAAATTTAACTTTTAACAAATTATGAAATCTATTAAGCTTTTTAACCTGATTGTCACACTCTCGGTAATGCTGCTGATGCTAGCCGCCTGTGAGACCGACCTACCTGAAGCCTGCCCTGATGCTCAGTTTACTGTTAACGTGAATGGTGACTCTACCGAATACACCATCACAGCCGATTTTGAAGGAATCGAAGACCTCGTTTACGGTTGGTATGTAAATAACGACCTGGTAGAGACGGAAGATCTGGATGAAGAGCGTAATAATACCTTTGATTTTAGTTTCCAGGCCGGCACATATACGGTATGTATCAAAGCCGAATCAGCCGAGTGCGGCGGTAGTATTGAGTTCTGTCAGGAGGTTGTTGTCAAACGTCATGGTGATGAAAATGATTGTCCTGAGCTAAGTTTTGAAAAGGAAAAGATCGCGGATGAAGCTTACAAATATCTTTTTGAAGCAAACTTCCATGGCAAAGACACGCTTTTCTATGTATGGTATGTGGACGGTGATTCTGTAGAATCCGAATCCATGGATGGAGATCGTCACCACAAATTTGACTACACGTTCGAACCTGGTGAGCACAAAGTATGTATCATCGCAAATACTGACCGGTGTGGCGAACTTGTATTCTGTAAAGAATTTGTAGTAGAGGAATGGTCAGATGACTGCCCTACTCCTGAGTTTACCAAAGAAGCAGATGGCGATTTTGCCTACATGTTTACTGCCACATTTGATGGAAAAGACACCACGCAGTACAAGTGGTATATCAATGGCGAATTTGTGGATAAGGAAAATTTCGAAGGTCACGATACCAATCACAACTTGTACTGGCAATTTGATCCTGGTACCTATACCATCTGTATAGAAACAGTGGCCAACGATCATTGTGAAGCCAGGGAGTATTGCAAGACTATTACTATAGAAGGAGAACACACAGGCTGTCCTGAGCCTCACTTTGAGTATAAAAATCTGGGTGAGAATGAGTACAAATTCTACGCAGAATTTGAAGGACAGGAAAGCACACAATATAAGTGGTTCTTAGATGGTGAAGAAGTGGATGTTGAAAATTCTGAAGGTACTGATACAGACCATAAATACATCCAGGTGCTTGAGCCTGGCACCTATTCTATGTGCCTGATAACCGTAGGAACCGATAATTGTGCAGCGGCGGAGTATTGCCACTCTGTTACCGTAGAAGCGGTCATTACGGACTGTGTAGACCTCTCTTACACTGCTGACGAAATAGAAGGTGGATACAAATTCACGGCTGACTTTGAGCACAAAGACCATGTAACTTATATCTGGAAGGTGTTTATCAATGATGACTTCCAGGAAGAAGAGGTGAGACTTGCCGGAAGTACTCATGACGATCATGAGTTTATCCTGGATGGCATGGAGCCAGGTGTAGAGTATGAAGTTTGTCTGAAGCAGGACGGCTGTGATGAGACGATCACCTGTAATACTTACTCGATTAACTGATGTAAATCCGCTTCACTGCCCGAAGCTGCCCGCCCCCGCGGGTGGCTTCTTTTTACTTTAACCGGGGTTTGATTTGAAACTATGATCAACTATAACTAAAATTAAGCTTAAGCGTGAACGAATGATCCGTAACACAATACTTTTCTTAGCCCTATTTACTCTTTTGGCATTTCAAGCCTGCCTGGATGATGGCGGTCTTGATTTTCCTGATGACGATGGGGAAGATATTGTGGTTACAGAGAGTATTGCTATTGTTTCGCTTTCTAATGCACTGGAAACTCAGTTTCTAAGACCTGAAAATGCATGCCTCAGGTTTGTTTATCCTATCGACCTGGGTTTTAATAACGGAATCACCATTACCGTAGAAAACGAAACCGGGCTGCTGGAAGCGGTTAGAAGCCAGAGCTCAGGCTTTCATGTAAACAGTATCTCGTTTCCTTTTCTAATGACCAGCAAAGACCGGCTCCTTTCCATCGAAAACGAAGAGGACCTGCTGAATGCACTTGGTTTATGCTTCATCCCTACCTTACGAAATGCTTTTGATGAGGTACACAAGCAGTGCTTTAACCTGATTTATCCTATCAAGATGATCAATCGCGCCGGTGAGGAAGTTTTGATAGAAAATAAAGATGATTACTTCATCCTCTATGACGAGGAAGGTCCGGATTACCAGCCGACATTCAAATTCCCGATAGAGCTGGAGGTTTTTTCGGAAGGACAAAAAGTAACGATTAACAACTATTACGACCTCTACCAGGAGCTGAACGGATGCGGCGGATGTCCGGAGGTTGGTTTTGAATATTTACCTGTAGAAGACTTTCAATATCATTTTACCGCCAGCCTTTCTGACATCACTACCACCTTTGACTGGTACATTAACGGCACCAAAGTGCAAAGTGGAGATCCTACCCACGGCTCCATTCTGGACACGATGCTTTTGCCCGGATCATACGAAGTTTGTCTGAAAGGCTATTCTGAAGACTGTGTCGTTGGGGAGCTTTATTGTGAGACGATTACTGTAGCAGAGCGGTGTCCGGTGTTACATTTTGAGCCTTTTCAAAATGAACAAAATCCAAATCTTTATGATTTTGGAGCTTTTTTCGAAGGCAGGGATCTATTGGAATCCTATAAATGGTATATCAATGGAGAATTCTTTGAAGAGGAGCTACCCGGATCGGATGATTCCTTAAAGAATGTACTTATAGAAACTCCTGGTGTATATACTGTATGTATTAAAACGACTACAGATTTCTGCCCTGGCGGTACGGAGTATTGTGAGCCTGTAGCTTTTGGGTGTTTGCCGCTTGATCTTATCACTGAAGAAGAATCAACCTGGTTTGAATTTACTGCAGACTTTGAGGGAAAAGAACTGATCACATATATATGGAGTGTGAAAGTAAACGATGTGAAAGTTGTTGAAGATGAAGTTCGATTCCCGGGATCGGGAGATGATCATAAATATGTATTCCAAAAGTCTATGATGGAACCAGGTGTAGTTTATGAGATATGCCTGAAACAAGACGGACCTTGCCTAGAGCAACAAGTATGCAGACAATTCTTCATCCAGTAACGGTGTAAGTAGTACAAATAAACAACTGCCTCACTGGATATACTCACCGGTTGGCCGGATAAACTTCACGCTTGCCAGAATGATCCAGCGGCTCGTCAGAATGCCCTCACCGATCGGCCGGACGAACTCGACGGTTGTCCAAATGAACTTCAGGTGAGGCCGGATAAGGTTGCCGGTCGCCAGAATGAACTCGCCCGTGGCCCGAATGAACTCCCGGCGCGTCCGGATGAGGTTCAGGGTCGGCCGGATAAGGTTCAGGCGCGGCCGGATGAACTCGCTGGTCGTCCGGATGAGGTTGGGATTCGTTCAAATTGACTTCAGGCTTGCCCGGTATCGCGATTACTAGAAAGCAAACTAATTATTCATGCCATCACTCAGCTTCTTACTTAGAAAACAAGGATTTCACCAACTTAGTGAT
The DNA here is from genome assembly GCF_057801515.1 of Marinoscillum sp. HNIBRBA16962. NCBI lineage: Bacteria > Pseudomonadati > Bacteroidota > Cytophagia > Cytophagales > Reichenbachiellaceae > Marinoscillum > Marinoscillum sp. HNIBRBA16962. Next base: position 4,770,423 of record NZ_CM173603.1, read on the forward strand.
GGCATGAATTAGTATCCTTATTTAAGAGTCATGACACTAGCAAACAATTCTCCATCCAGTAAACTAAAGGTGCAGGTAGTAATTTGTTAACAACTCCCTGAACTGCTCAGTATAGCCTCCCGCAGGATCACGGATAATAAATTGCTCTTCCTGAGCTTCGCCGCTTTGAAAAGAACACCTGATAATCTTTCTGAAGAGCTTTTGAGGAATATCGAACTTACGGTTATAAATACTCAACTGATGATTCACTTTTAGCTCTCCTTTTTCTAATAATGCGGTCAGTCGATCCGCCTCTTTTGGTGGATATAAAATGTACGCTACCCCATCATCGGAAAGAAGCCGGGCGATTGCTTCAACCAGCTCTCCCTGACTTAAGCTGCTATCATGGCGAGCCTTATTGATGTGTGATTTTTCGGTCTTTAAAGAACGATTGTAAAATGGTGGGTTACAGACGATCAGGTCATAGTGTTTTCCAGGGTAGAATTCCTGGATCTTTGCTTCATGCAAACACAGCCGATCAGTCCAGGGGCTATTCTCAAAGTTGTTTGCAGCCATTTTACCGGCATGACCATCGAACTCTACAGCATCGATATACGCTTCAGGAAATTTCTGAGCCATCATCAGGGCCAACAAACCCGTACCAGCCCCAATATCCAAAATCCGTTTCGGCTGTAAACGTGGATCTACCCACCCTCCAAGAATGCACCCCTCTGTAGTGACTTTCATCCCCACACCCTCCTGCTCAATCCGGAACTGCTTGAATTGGAAGTAGTTGTTAGGCATAACCCTTGCAAGGTACAGTAATCAAAAAACTCTGAGCTTCCGTATATTTACACTGTGGATTCAATTGTTATCAGACCGAAAAGTAAAAAAGAGTGACGCAAATGGAGCATGCACATTTATATTCCAAAATAAGTGTATTACCAAATGACTTAAAGTCAGAGGTAAATGACTTTATTGATTTCTTAATGACAAAAAGAAAAAAAGAGATGGGAAAAAAGAAGCCGAAATTTGGATGTGCGAAAGGACAGATATACATGTCGCCGGATTTTGACGATCTACTGGACGACTTTAATGATTATATGCAATGAATTGCCTTTTAGATACTCATGCCCTTATTTGGTTTCTTAACGGTGATGACAAACTTTCAAGTAATACAAAAGAGGCCATCGAAGATCCTGATAATCTAAAAATGGTCAGCATTGCGTCGATTTGGGAAATCGCTATAAAAATTAGTTTAGACAAATTCAGGTTTAAAAAAGGGTTTAAAAATTTTCTCGAATTGATAGAAGAAAATGGATTTGAGACACTTCCCATTTCATTTGGACATGTGATTACATTATCGAATTTAAAATTTATCCATCGAGATCCATTCGATAGGTTAATCGTCGCCCAGGCTATAACTGAGGAATTGACAATTATGAGCAAAGATGAACACATTGGAAAATATGATGTGAAAATTATGTGGTGAACAAAGACTCCCACCGGAGTATCGGTACTGGAGCGACCTTAGCTCAATAGCATTGCCTAAAGCTAAAGGGCACGCATCGCGCTGACATCTCCTTTTGCTGAGGGCTTGCCTGCGGCAAGCCTTTGGCGACCGAAGGGTAAGTGAAATATTCAGCATCGCCTGGTTTATCAAGTTTTGGAGGGAGAAAAAACAGTGAAAATCATTCGCATGTGGACACCCTATGAATAGTCTACCCATTCCCCTCCTCAAAAACTTTATCAACCTTTAAGCGATCGCCTTCTGCAGCCTGTACAGCCAGCTGGTCGCACCGTTCGTTTTCCGGGTGTCCTGCATGGCCCTTCACCCACTCAAACCGAACCCGGTGCTTATAGTACACCTTCAAAAAGCGCTCCCAGAGGTCTGCATTCTTTTTTCCTTTAAAGCCCTTGGCTACCCAGTTTTTCACCCAGCCTTTTTCCACCGCATCCACTACATATTTGGAGTCTGAGTATACCAGCACTTCCCATCCCGGCTTTTTGATCAGCTCAAGCGCTTTGATCACAGCCAGCAGTTCCATTCGGTTGTTTGTGGTCCGCCGAAAGCCTTCTGATAATTCTTTTCGCTTTCCCCGGTAGTCCAGTATTGCTCCATACCCACCCGGACCGGGATTTCCTTTTGCTGCTCCATCCGTGTATATTTTGATCATTAAGCCAGTAAGTAAGTTTTAAAGATCTTGATTGCGATAGACAGCAAGATAATACCAAATACTTTTCTGAGGATATTAAATCCGGCATTCCCGATCTTCCGCTCCAGCCAATTGCTGGTCTTTAAGACGATATACACAAAAAGAAGATTAACCACCACACCTACGAGAATATTAGGGGTTTGATACAGTGATTTTAAAGAGATCAGTGTGGTGATGGTCCCCGCACCGGCTATTAGGGGAAATGCCAACGGCACTATCGATGAAGAGGATAAATCCTCAGAATCGGTTTTAAAAAAGTGAATGCCCAGCACCATCTCCAGACCAATGAAAAACATGATCAGGGCACCTGCTATAGCAAAAGACCCGATATCAATTCCGAAAAGTTTCAAAATACTTTCCCCCAGAAAAAGGAAAGCAATCATGATAACACCGGAAACTACCGTAGCCTTTTCTGACTGAACATGCCCGGCCTTTTTCCGTAAGTCAATTATAATCGGAACGCTACCCAGTATATCAATAACTGAAAAAAGAATCAGCGTAACTGAAATTATTTCTTTAAAATTGAACATCCGCTCATAAATTTTAGCGCAAAACTAACTTGGTTTATAGCTACCGTAAATGTTTTTTAGTCAATTTGCAGAAAAATAATCTTGAATAAGATGACCAAATATTTTCTCTTTATTTCCTGTCTAGTTATTTGCTTCACAGCCGTATCCCAGCCTGGGTGGAACTGGCCAGAAGATCCTGAAGCAGAGAAAATGGCAAAAGAAAAACAAGCATACTACAAGGTGCAGATAGAGCTGGATAATTACAACGGAGCTTTCAACACGCTGAACTACCTGTACACTGAAGTGCCAAACCTGAATGAATCGATCTATATCGATGGAGCCAAAGTGATAGATAAGATCCTCGACGGTAAAATCTCAGCTACCAGAGAAAAAAAACTGGAGGATTCGCTGCTGTGGACATTTGATATGAGAGTAAAATATTTTGACAATGATGAAGCTGCGATTGACAGAAAAGCGTACACAGCTTTTAAAAGATACTATAAAGATCCGTCTAAATATCCTCTTTTAAGAAAGCTGTACCAGGACCTTTTTGCATTAGATGCAAAGTATATATCAGATTTTAACCTCACCCCATACATGACCCTTGCTAACTACTATTACAAATCAAATCCGGAAGAACTATCCGCTGAGGATGTGCTCGATATTCATCAAACCATCACATCAGTCATTGATGCAAAAATATCCGGAGGTGGAAACGCTGAGAAGCTTCAGAAAGAGCAGGACAAAATAGATGCATTCCTCAGTGCAATTGGCGATATCCTGAGCTGCGATTTTATTAAGCAAAACCTTGTTCCAAAATTTAATGCCGACCCTGAAAACCTAAACATCGCCAAAAAAATATTCTCCTATTCACTCAAAGCCAAATGCACGGATGAGTCATACTTTACCAACGCCGGCGAAACGCTTTTTAAATCCGAGCCTTCCTTTCAACTAGCCAAAGCTTTAGGTGACAAATCGTACGCCGCTGAAAATTATGATAAAGCACTGGAATACTACAACAGGGCACAGGAGATGACCCAGGATACTGACATGAAATTTGATGCGTATATGGGGCAAGCCAGCACATACGCTAAAAAAGGGCTCAAGAGCAAAGCCCGGTCTTTTGCTTACGAGGCTCTAAGTGTAAAACCCGGCGCCAGCGAAGCCTTTAACCTGATTGGGAACCTGTATTTCACCAGCTATGAAGAGTGTAAAGGTGGAGAGAGTAGGGTAAAAGACAGAGCCGTTTTTATTGCTGCTTATGAAATGTATCAAAAAGCCGGAAACGCCGAGCAAATGGAAGCTTCGAAAGCACAGTTTCCGTCTATTGAAGAAATCTTCAACGAAAGCTATGAGGAAGGGCAGAAAATAACGGTGGATTGCTGGATCAATGAGTCTGTAGTAATACAGCGTCGTTAATAATACTTCAGAAAGAAATCTATAAGCTTTTCAACTTCTTTCGTTTTAATCGCCGGAAAGTTGGCAATCCGGAACGAGGAACTCTTCCAGGGGCCATAGCCATTACCCAGGATAATACCCCGATCTCTGGCCTTCGCTTTGATCTTTTCCGGTGAATTGGCTTTAAGCGCCAGTACAGTGGTGGATCGTACTTTCTGATTCTCTATGAGAAAATCAATCCCCTCCAGATTACCGAAAAGCCTTTCATATTCCTGATACCTGGCTGTCAGCTTTTCATCGCTGTATTTAATTCCCCTCGATGCTTGCTGGGTTCTGTTGAGAAGATAGATATTCAGAACATTCGGTGTATAGGAGGTTTGATTTTTTCTGGCATTTTCCAGTATCCTGAGCAGGCTGTTATAATGTTTATTTTCCCCAATTTTCTCAGCCACATTCACAGCCAGTGGAGACAAGATCATAAATCCCATACCAGCGGGTAACCCCAGGCACTTTTGCACCGACCCATACCACACATCCGCCAGCTGATAATCCAGCATAATACCCCCAAAAGAAGAAGTGGCATCCACAGCTATCAACCCATCTACCTCCTCTCGCAGCATTTTGAGATAACTCATCCCTACCTGCGTCGCATTAGACGTCTCATTTTGAGTTACACAATATACATCTGCTTTCTTCACCTCACCTGTTGGTAGTACCTCATTGATTCCAAACTGAGTTCGCTCGTTCTCCTTAAGCTTGCTGGTATAATCTGCCCATTTTTCACCAAAAGCTCCATTGAAGAAATGCTGGCTTTTATTCCGGATCAGTGATTGAGCAATGATCTCCCAACATTCAGTGGCTGAGGAGGTAAAAACAATTTCATAATCTGAAGGAATAAGCAATTTTTCTCGTAATGCACCTTTGGTTTCCTCCATCAGTTTCATAAACTCCTCACTCCGGTGATTGATGGACATTATTCCATCCATATATGCTTCATAGATATATTCGGTGATGTTGGAATATACCCTTGATGGGCCGGGATAGAAATTGGCGTGTTTCATTTAAAGTTAATCGATTATCAGTCTATGTCTTAAATTTTCACCGGCACATTCTCAAAAATCTTTATTACTCTCCAGTGAGGTATCTCAGCGCCAGCTCGTAACCTTTCATTCCAAGCCCTGAGATAATTCCCCTGGCCTTTGCTCCGGTGTAAGTATGATGTCTGAAAGTTTCCCTGGCATGAATATTTGAAATATGGACCTCTACTACCGGCGATTTGATAGCGGCAATGGCATCAGCCAGAGCCACAGAGGTATGCGTATACCCGGCCAGGTTTACCACTATGCCATCATAGTCAAAACCCACCTCATGAAGCTTATCGACCAGAGCTCCCTCATGATTCGACTGGAAGTATTCAAGTGAATGACCGGAAAACAATTTCTTCAACCCATCAAAGTAATCCTCAAATCGCTGATTGCCATAGACATCCACCTCCCTGGTCCCCAGGAGGTTCAGGTTAGGTCCGTTGATAATGATTAGCTTCATAATGCTCTGACTTAATTGGTATTACTGTTGCAAACAAACAACATGTACTTAAAAAGATTAGCAAGTACGCTCACATTTTACTGAATAAATTAGCTAAACTCATTCTATGTTGATCAGGCAGCACGTAAATTAGCCCGTCGTGAGTTGGGAAATTTATATCAAACAGTATCGAAGCTACCTCAAGCTGGAAAGGTCCCTTGCTGACAATTCCATAGAAGCTTATTTGCGAGATATCGCTAAATTAAAGGAGTTTTTCGAAATCAAAAACCTCACCCTCTCCCCTCTTAAAGTCTCTCAGAAAGAGCTTATAGACTTCATTGAGTTTATCAATGAACTCGGCATGTCTCCATACACGCAGTCCCGCATGCTTTCAGGAATAAAGTCGTTTTACAAGTACCTGCTGTACGAGCAGCTGATAGAAAAAGACCCTTCAGAGCTATTGGAAAGTCCAAAACTGGGACGCAAACTGCCCGACACACTTGAGTACCATGAGATAGAAAAGATCCTGTCTGCGATAGACATGTCTCGTCCGGAGGGCACACGCAACCGTGCTATGCTGGAAACTCTGTATAGCTCCGGGCTACGTGTTTCAGAATTAATTGAGCTCAGGATCAGCAACATTTATTTTGAGGAAGGTTTTCTTCGCATTGTGGGAAAAGGCAGTAAAGAGCGGTTAGTGCCTGTGGGACGGGAAGCCAGAAAGCACATGAAAATCTATAAAAATGAGGTACGTGTACACCTGGATATCAAAAAAGGCCAGGAGGATTATTTATTTCTAAACAGGCGGGGCAGCAAAATTTCCAGGGTCATGGTTTTCATGATCATAAAAGACCTGGCAAAAATGGCTGGAATTCAAAAAAAAATCAGCCCGCATACATTCAGGCACTCTTTTGCGACACATCTGATTGAGGGTGGTGCAGATTTGAGGGCCGTACAGGAAATGCTCGGTCACGAATCCATTACCACAACGGAGATCTATACGCATCTGGACAGGGACTACTTAAAGCAGATAATTACTGAGTTCCACCCTAGAAGTTGATAGGTAAACGCCGACAGACTCATACTTTCAGTTATTTTTGCTGACAGTATTTGAATCCAACATTCGCCGATGTATTCTTTAATCAAGTCCTTTTTATTCCTGTTGCCTGCTGAGTCTGCTCACCACTTCACTACCAAAGCCCTAAGGCTCATTTTTAGGATCCCTTTCATAAAATCCATATTTCAATCCGCATTCCGGATACAGCACCCAAAGCTCGAACAACATCTTTTCGGACTTACCTTCAAAAATCCGGTAGGACTGGCGGCAGGTTTTGATAAGAACGCTGAGTTTATTCATGAATTTGCGGCGATGGGTTTCGGTTTCATTGAGATTGGTACGGTAACTCCCCTTCCGCAGCCCGGAAATGATAAACCCAGACTGTTTCGCCTGAAAAAAGATAAAGCACTCATCAACCGAATGGGGTTTAATAATCATGGAATTGAAGCAGCCCGGAAAAACCTTCAGCATAAACCCGCCGGAGTGATCATTGGTGGGAACATCGGCAAAAACAAGGTGACCCCCAATGATGAAGCTACAAGTGACTACCTCAAGGCCTTCGAAGGTCTCTACGATCTGGTGGATTATTTTGTCATCAATGTAAGCTCACCAAATACACCGGGACTAAGAGCGCTGCAGGAAAAAGAACCCTTAAAGCAGCTCATCACTGCCCTTCAGAAAGCTAACAATGCAAAACCCCGGACCAGACCTATCTTACTAAAGATCGCTCCGGACCTTAGTAACAGCCAGCTGGATGACATTCTGGATATTGCAAAAAGTACCGGGCTGGATGGCCTCATAGCTACTAACACAACTATAGAAAGGAGTGGATTGAAAGCAGATAGCGCTGCATTAGACTCCTTTGGGAATGGAGGGCTAAGCGGTACTCCATTGCTGAAAAGATCTACAGAAATCATACAATATCTACGCAATCAAAATCGTGATATACCTATCATTGCAGTGGGAGGTATCATGAGCGGAAATGATGCCCTGGAGAAACTCAACGCCGGAGCTAACCTGGTGCAGGTATACACCGGACTGGTATACCGAGGCCCTGCATTGGTCAAAGAAATCAATAAGACAATACTAAATACTGCTTGAAGAAGGGGCAAAACTCCATTACTTTTGTGAGTTAGATAAATTTATGGCACAGAACACTTATAAAAAGCAAAAGAGATCTACGGCAAAGTCTTTCAAATTCAAGTTTGACTTTTTCAATGAACGAAAGCTCCACATCGCCATCGGGATGTTCTTATTGCTTGCCTCTCTCTTCCTGGCCGTTTCTTTCGTCTCCTACCTGAACACCGGTAAAGCAGACCAGAGTGTAGTAGAAGCTTTTGCTCAAACCAATATCAAAGATTCCGGCCAGGAGGTACAAAACTGGTTTGGGGCATTTGGCGCCATCACTGCACATTACTTTATCTTCCTGTGGTTTGGAATAGCGGCCCTATTGATCCCTCCTTTTGTGTTTTTATTAGGTCACAGAATTATCTGGAGGACGCGCATAGCATCCATCACAAAAAGTTTTTCATTCACCATTTTCTACCTGCTCTGGATTTCTATTTTCATTGGATATTTTATGATAAGCTCCGATGAAATCAGCGAATGGGGTTTTCTCAGCGGTGGTGTAGGGTTTGAGATGGCCATCATTCTTGAGAGCCTGATGGGCTGGGGAGCTTTACTATTTCTGGTATTTCTCTTCCTTGTCTTCAACATGTACTTCTTCAATATTACTCAGCTGGCAGTAATTGACGACATGATCCACGGGATCCGTGATAGACTGAGTGGCAGCCTGGCAGGTCAACCCGTGGATACGGAGATCCCTGGTGATAACAATGGTAAGAAATCCGACAACTCGCTGGATTTTATATTAAAGCAGGTAAAGGAGGAAGTTGAAAAAGAAGATTCTGCAAACCCTGAGCTGGAACTGGAAGACAATCCACATCAGGAGCCAAAAACTGAAGAGGAGGATGAAACAAACGTAGAATCCTGGACGCTAGAGGAAAAACCTGAACCCAGGAAAGCTCAGCCCAAAGATGAGATTGAACTGGATATAGAAGAGCCGGCACCAAAAGCCAGCTCCGAAAGTGAAGAAGATCTGGATCTGGAAGTGGAGATTCCCAAACATGAAGAGGTGCGGGCTGACCATACTGAAAATTATGACCCCACCCTGGATCTGCCAAGGTATCAATACCCTACGCCTGAATTGCTCATAGACTATCCCCAGAGGGATGTACAGGTATCAAAAGATGAACTGGAGCAAAACAAGGATAAGATTATAGAGACGCTGATCAACTTTAAGATCGGCATTTCGAGCATTAAAGCTACCATCGGCCCCACCGTCACCCTTTACGAAATTGTGCCTGAGGCTGGGGTCAAGATCTCAAAGATCAAAAACCTGGAGGATGACATTGCACTAAGTCTTGCAGCGCTTGGCATTCGGATCATCGCTCCTATCCCCGGTCGTGGTACCATAGGTATTGAGGTTCCAAACAAAAACAGGGAAATGGTGGATGTGAAATCGGTTATCACCACCGAAAAATTCATGAAGAGCGACAAGGACCTCCCTATCGTTTTAGGAAAAACCATTTCCAACGAGGTTTTTGTTACCGATCTGGCCAAAATGCCACACTTGCTGATGGCGGGAGCTACCGGACAGGGTAAATCAGTAGGGCTAAACATGATCATCACCTCGTTGATCTACAAGAAACATCCTTCTCAACTTAAGTTTGTGATGGTGGACCCGAAAAAGGTGGAGCTAACGCTTTTCAACAAGCTTGAGCGTCACTTCCTCGCTAAGCTTCCGGATAGCGAAGAAGCAATCATCACAGAAACAAGCAAGGTGGTAAATACCCTCAACTCACTGTGCATAGAAATGGACCGGCGTTATGACCTGCTGAAGGATGCCGGTTGCCGTAACCTGAAAGAGTACAACAAGAAATTTGTAGCCCGACGCCTCAATCCTAAAAAAGGTCATCGGTACCTGCCTTATATCGTGCTGATCATCGATGAGCTGGCAGACCTGATGATGACTGCAGGCAAAGAAATCGAAACACCTATTGCTCGTTTAGCACAGTTGGCCCGGGCTATTGGTATCCACCTGATCGTAGCGACTCAGCGGCCGTCCGTTAATGTAATCACAGGGATCATCAAAGCCAACTTCCCGGCCAGACTTTCATTTAGGGTAACTTCTAAAATCGATAGCCGCACCATTTTGGATACCGGTGGAGCTGACCAGCTCATTGGTATGGGAGACATGCTGCTCTCCATGGGGTCAGACCTGATCCGCCTCCAGTGTGCTTTTGTGGATACGCCGGAGGTAGACCGGATCTGCGAGTTTGTGGGTGACCAGCGAGGCTATGATGATGCTTACCTCCTGCCGGAATATGTGGGTGATGATGAAGGAAGCGAAGTGGGGGTAGTGGACCTGGCCGAGCGCGATGCCCTGTTTGATGATGCGGCGCGACTCATTGTAATCCATCAGCAGGGGAGCACCTCACTCATACAGAGAAAGATGAAGCTCGGATATAACCGTGCAGGCCGTTTAATTGATCAATTAGAAGCCGCAGGTATCGTTGGGGCCTTTGAAGGAAGTAAAGCCAGAGAAGTTTTAATCAAGGACGAATATGCTTTGGAACAGTTATTGAATGAGATCGCTCAGAAACATTAAAAACTTAAAATAAAAGGCGAATAGACCTTTTGTAAAACACTTGGTTTATTCCGTGACTTGTAAATCTTAGAGAAATGAAAAAAATAATCTATTCAATCTTAGGAGCTTGTTTGGCATTCGGTGTTCAGGCTCAATATGACCCTGATGCATTGGAGGTGCTAAATGCAATGAGCTCCAAATATCAAAGCATCAATGCCTTCACAGCTAATTTTGCTCAGGAGCTGATCAATAAGGATGCAGATATAAATGAAAAGATAAATGGAGAGATCACTGTAAAAGGCGACATGTATGTGTTGAAAATATCTGGCCAGGAGATCTACAATAATGGTGAAGACGTATATAGCTTCAACCCTGAAGTCAACGAGGTTACGGTAGATACTTATGTACCGGAAGATCAGGAAATCAGCCTGGGTAATATCTGGGACCTGTATAAAGACGGTTTCAAATACGCCCTGATGTCTGTAAACAGAGCCGGTGACCGAATCATTGAGCTGGATCCTGAAGATAAGGATAAGAGCTACTACAAAATACGGATGGTTATCAATAAAAGCGATGACCTGGAAAAATTTACCGTGTTTGAGCGGTCAGGCAACCAGTATGTTTATACAATCAAAGACTTTCAAAAAAAGCCGGACATCAGTGATTCATACTTCACTTTTGATCCCAGTGAGTACCCGGATGTAGAAGTGATTGATTTCAGGTAACCATTGAAAATCTATATAAAGCCCTTGATCAGAACCTGTCAAGGGCTTTTTTATTTTGCCCTTTTCAATTTATCATTAAATTGCTTAAACGATTTTTTAGCAATGACCCGTCAACAATTATTTGATAAAATAAAGGAAAAAGAGACATTCCTTTGCGTTGGTTTAGATACTGATATCCAAAAGATCCCCAAACACCTCCTTAAAGAAGAAGACCCGATTTTTGAGTTTAACAAGCAGATAATAGATGCTACCTATGATTATGCCCTGGCCTATAAACCAAACCTCGCCTTTTATGAAGCACATGGGAGCAAAGGCTGGGAGGCTTTGGAAAAGACCATGGAGTATATGCCAAAGGATGTGTTTCGCATAGCCGATGCTAAGCGAGGAGATATTGGGAATACATCAGCCATGTATGCACGTTCCTTTTTTGAAATAATGGATTTTGATGCTGTGACAGTAGCCCCATATATGGGCGAGGATTCAGTCACTCCTTTTTTCGAATACTCGAGAAAATGGGTGATCCTGCTTGCTGCTACTTCCAATAAAGGCTCATTTGATTTTCAGGAGCTGATGATTGAAAATACCAGTGAGAAACTATACGAAACGGTCATCAAAAAAAGCTCGGAATGGGGAAATCCTAACAACCTGATGTATGTAGTAGGGGCTACCAGACCGGAATCCCTTTTATCCATCAGGACGGTTATTCCCGATCATTTTCTTCTCATCCCTGGTGTAGGCGCACAGGGAGGCAGTCTCGATCTGGTATGTAAGTATGGCATGAACAAGCAGGTCGGGCTGATCGTCAACTCTTCTCGTGGCATTCTCTATGCCGGTGAAGGTAAAAATTTCTCTAAATCAGCTGAGCAAGCAGCCAAAAAAATACAGCAGCAAATGGCCGCCAGACTGCAGCAGCATTTTTAACTTCTCAACTATTAAATTATCTTAGGAATGATTCACCGTCAAACCTATGGATGAATACTTTCTTCAGTTTCTCTGGAAATTCCAAAAATTCCATACACAAAATATCCAGCTGACCTCCGGCGAACAGCTTGTGGTATTTGATCCCGGCTATCAAAATGAAGATGCAGGGCCCGATTTTTCAGAGGCCAAACTAAAAATCAATGAAATGATCTGGTCCGGCTCTGTGGAGGTCCATTACAAATCCTCAGGCTGGCACCAGCATAACCACCATAAGGACCCGAAATATGAGAATGTCATTCTTCATGTAGTCTGGAACCATGATAAGGAGATCCTGAACACAGATGGACAGCCTATCCCTACTCTATCCCTTTCTCAATATGCTCCCAAAGATCTTGAAAGAGAATATCGAAAATACATCAATCAGCCCCAGGTGATACGCTGCACCCATCAGTTACCTGATATAACTTCTATCCACATCAACACCCTCCTGGACAAAGCTTTTGCAGGAAGGTTACTGGAAAAATCTGAAATCGTCCTGGATATTTTGAAAACATCAAGAAACGACTGGGAAGAAACGGCTTATCGAGTCCTCTCCCGAAATTTTGGGTTCAAAACCAATGCAGAGCCTTTCGAGAGGCTGGCCATATCCCTGCCCTATAAATTGCTCAAAAAACACCTGGATCACCCGCTTCAGATAGAAGCCATGCTGTTTGGACAGGCTGGTTTCCTTGATGATATCACAGATCCTTATGGCGAAAACCTCTTGGCTGAATACAACTTCTTAAAAAATAAATATAACCTGACACAAAAGCTCTCCAGGCACCACTGGAAATTCTCCAAACTGAGACCGGCAAACTTCCCGACGGTAAGAATTGCGCAATTTGCGGCTATGATCATAAGCACTAAAAACCTCTTCTCCGGTTTAATTTCAGTTTCCGATTTGAAAAGTGCTGTAGAAATGATCAGAAAGCCGTTATCAACTTACTGGAGTGAACACTATGATTTCAAAAAAACATCAAAACGAAAGCAAGAAATTGGAGAAACCTCAGTAGAAAATGTCATCATCAACTCAGTGGTACCACTTCTTACAGCTTATTCCCGGCATACGGATAATCGAGCATTCATCGAAAAAGCAGAAGACCTTCTGGATACAATGAAGCCCGAAAAAAACCGCTTTATCAAAAAATGGGAATCAGCAGGCCTTTCTCCAAAAAGTGCAAAAGATACCCAAGCTCTTTTATATCAATACAGACAATTTTGTCAGAAAAAGCGATGCCTGCAATGTAATATTGGCCTTCAGATCCTGCAGGCATGATTGCAGTAGCCATACATAGTATCCTCATTCTGGCCATTGCCTATCTAATCCGTCCAAAAGAGCTGCAGTGGGCATACTGGCCAGGCCTGATACTAAAGCTGACGATGGGGGTCCTGTTGGGCGTGGTCTATTTTGATTTTGTTCATGGAGGGGATACGGTCTTCTTTCACAAGCAGGCATCAGAACTGTACGAACTGTCTCGCCATAGTTTTTCCGATTACCTGGCTCAGCTTTTTACCAGGGAGTATCACATTTACAAAGGAGAAGCTAGAAATGAGCTTTTCATTAAAATCACAAGCATATTTTACCTCATCTCCGGAGGAAGCTACTGGGTAGCTTCTCTATATTTTTCATTTATAAGTTTCTTAGCCAGCTGGTATTTTGTTTTAGGCATCCAGAGCAGCTACCCTAAACTTAAATTACCGGCTATTGTAGCTTTCTTATTCTGGCCTTCTGTTGTTTTTTGGTCCTCAGGAGTGCTGAAAGACTCAATTATCAACGCTTCTGTATTCTTCATAAGCGGCATCTCCGTACGATACCTTAAAAAGCGCTCCTTTCACTGGTTGGAGGTCTTGCTTTTTGCTGTTGCTTGTTTACTCCTCTTCTACCTGAAACACTACCTGTTTGCAGTTACTTTGGTAGTGCTCAGTATGCTGATCTGGTTCCACCAGATCCTTCCCCTGCTCCAATCAAAGCTCACCAAAATTCTGACAGGATTTACATTAATGATCGGGGTTGTACTATTGGCTTCTCTCGTAAATCCAAAACTTAACCTGCAGGAGCTTCCACAAACTGTGGTAGCAAACTATCAGACCATGCTGGAAAGGTCTGAAACTTTAACTGTATTGTTCCCGAACCTGAAACCTTCCTGGTGGAGCATCCTGTCTCATATGCCGAAAAGCCTCTTTACCGGACTTTTCAGGCCTTTACCATGGGAAGGAACTGTTTCGTTACTTCCTTTTGGAATAGAGAGCCTTTTAGTTCTCTTGCTATTTCTCCTAAATATTCGCTATGCCCGGCAAATTCAGTCAACCCTACCCGGCTGGCTCATTATGCTATTCATTCTGGTCCTGGCTTCATTTTTACCACTTGTTTCTCCAAATTTTGGCTCTCTGGTCAGATACAAGGTGGCTTACCTGCCCTTTCTGCTGCTCCTTCTGATGATCACGCCATTCAGAGCATTCGTTGACAAAAGAAGGATTGTTTAGCTACCTTTGCAGCCTGATTTTCAAGACTATGGATAAACCAGTTATCATATTTGGCGCAAAAGGGATCGGAAAAGCAGCCCTTGAAATATTTAAGAGTAACGGCATAGTGGTGTATGGCCTGCTGGATGATGCAGCTGACTTACATGGCACGGAAATAGACGATGTGCCCGTACTTGGCAAAACCGATGACCATGGGTTCATAAAACTTATTGGTCAGAAGTGTGAAGCCTTTGTAGCAACCGATGATAATTCCCTTCGCAAGAAGCAGGTGAAGATGCTAATGGACTCCAGAAAAGTAATGCCCACCAACGCTGTGCACAGGCAGGCGTTGATCTCTGATTCTGCAGTCATAGGTCACGGTAATTTCATCAATGCACGAGTGGCGTTAGGACCGGATGTCGAAGTTGGTCAGCATTGCCTCCTACACTCCGGCGCTATCATAGAACACACAGCAAAAATTGGTGATTATGTGCAGATAGGTGCCGGAGCAATCATCAACCCGGGGGTAGAGATCGGCTCAGAGGCATTCATTGGTTCCGGTTCTCTGATCGTTTCAGGAGTGAAAATTGGTAAAAAAGCTCGGATAGGCGCCGGATCAGTAGTTATATCGGATGTAAAAGACGGAGAAACTGTTTTTGGTAACCCGGCCACCGCAATTGAAAAATAGATTTTAGTTTACTTTTGCGGTTTAAACATTGATGATTCATTCAAAACACCTTGCTTGAAACAAGGCTTTAAGTTATGAATAAGGATTATTTAGTACTTCTTTACTATTGTTACTCCAGGATCGAGGATCCGGAGGCATTTCGTGAGCAACACCACCTGCTTTGTCTTGAGCTAAACCTAAAAGGCAGGATCATTATAGCAGAAGAAGGCCTGAACGGAACCGTATCCGGCCTTAAGGAGGACTGTGAACAATATATGGAGGATGTGAAGGCAGATCCAAGGTTCGCAGATATCGAATTCAAGGCAGAGCCGGTAGACGGTCATACTTTTGCCAAGCTTCATGTACGGGTAAAACCGGAAATTGTGCATGCCAGCCTGCCTCATATAGATCCGCGAAAAAAGACAGGCGGCTATGTAGAGCCTGATGAATTTAGAAAAATCCTCAAAGAGCAACCGGAAGATACGGTCATACTGGACGTACGCTCCAAATATGAACACGAGGTTGGTAAGTTTAAAAATGCCGTTACCCTGGACATTGAAAATTTCAGGGATTTTCCCGAAAAAGTTAAAGACCTGGAAAACTTAAAGGACAAAAAGGTGATCACCTATTGTACAGGGGGTATCAAATGTGAAAAAGCCAGTGCATTCCTCCTGGAGCAAGGCTTTAAGGATGTCCATCAGCTCCATGGCGGGATCATCAAGTACGGTATCGAGGCTGACGGAGAGGATTTTGAAGGTAAATGTTATGTTTTTGACAACAGAATTGTAAAAGATCTAAACAAAATCAACCCTAAAGTGATTTCTAAGTGTTATGTAACGGGTAAACCTTCTGACCGGATGGTCAATTGTGCTAACCCGCACTGTAACAAACACATCCCGATGAGTGAGGAGGGAGCAGAAATTTATAATGGTTGCTGCTCAGAAGAGTGTATGAAAAACCCGGATGTGAGGCCTTACGACGGTACGGGGTATTATCAGAAAGAAATGAACGGGTACAATCCTTACCGGGGTCTGAAACGCAAAAAAATTACTTCGACGGAATAGACAAAACTAAATATGCTCCCATGCCAAAATTTTCAGAAACTGACCTAATTCTAAATCCGGACGGGAGCATTTACCACCTAAACCTTTTGCCGGAGCATGTTGCTGACAAGATCATAACCGTAGGCGATCCCGGCAGGGTACACCGGGTGTCCAGCCACTTTGATAAGGTAGACTTTGAAATGAATAAGCGTGAGTTCATCACGCACACAGGCACCTATAAAGGTAAGCGTCTCACCGTGATCAGCACGGGCATGGGGACCGACAATGTGGAGATCCTGATGAATGAGCTCGACGCAATCGTAAACATTGACCTCAAAAAACGCGAGCCTAAAGCTAAAAGAAAGAAACTAAGGATCGTACGTATAGGCACATCTGCGAGCATCCAGGAAGATATAAGGCTGGGTAGCCACATCATCAGCGAATATGCCATTGGCTTGGACCCTATGGTCCACTTCTACCAGCTGGAAATGAAAGGTTTTGAAAAGAAAGTTTGTGACAAGCTACAAAAGGAGATTGGTTTTCCTTTTCCACCTTACTGTGTGAAGGCTTCCAGTGAATTACTCGACCTCTTTAAGGATAATATGAACATGATCATCGGAAACACGGTTACGTGCCACGGATTTTATGCTCCTCAGGGCAGGCAAATACGTATACCCATCCGGTATCCAAAGCTGGTCGATCAGCTTACCTATTTCCACCTGGATAATTTCTGGCTGACTAACCTGGAAATGGAGACTGCCGGGTATTATGCATTAAGTAATCTGCTGGAACACGAAATGATCAGCCTGAATGCGATTGTAGCTAATAGAGTAAGAAACAGGTTTTCCAAAAACCCCAACAAAGTCATTGATTCACTGATTCGAAAAGTCCTGGAAGTGATCTGACCGTGCTTTACTCACAAGATATACTTTACTGGCAGGAAAATGATATTCAAATGCTTATCGAAGCAGAATCAGGCGTCTGTAAGCCTAAAATTTGGTTTGGTTGCTATCCTTAAAAACAGTTTCCGCAGCTTTTTTTAGTTCCTTTACAGCTGCCAGAAAGTGGTTTCTGGCTTCATCCCATTTGCTGCCGTTCTTTTGTTTGTACCCTTCAAAATCCTCCTCTATTTTAGCTTTCTTCTTTTTGAGCTCCTTGATTTTCTTCTCTACGTCTTTTCGTACATCTTCTCTTGCTCCCTTAGTTTCCTCTATAAGGTGGTCAATTTTTTTACCCAGCTCTGCCAGAATATTCTCTACTTGTCCTTTAGTATCGTTTGCCATTTCTTCTGGATTATTTTATCGGAAATTAAAGATTTAACGTATTATTTCCAACGAAGGTGACACAATTGTAACTTACGCACTGACTCCTTTATGAAATCCGCTACCAACAAACTGATTATAATTATTGTGGCAACCATCATTTTGCCGCTTATTATCTATGCAGTGTACGAAATAACTTCCCTGAAAGAAAGTGAAGAGGTTATTGAGAAGGTCTACAAAGATCAGCTTGACGCTATACTTTTCTCAGCCAACCAATATTCCGATGATGTTATCAATGGGATCCTGAATAAGCTGGAAAACCAGATCGAAAAATCCCTGGAAATCGATTCACTGGAACCTTATTTAAAATTCAGCAACTTCGAAGCAATTGTTCTTAAGGTTCCAAAGGCCGGAAATCAGTCCGTTATAGCTATCGGTCCCAATAGCCGGAATATAGACTGGAAAAGCATTCAGGATTCGCTTTTTGTAAAAAATCCTCACCTGGCTGATCAGCTGCTTCGGTACAAAAAGGGCGGGTACCGAAAAATAGAGCCGCGAGAACGTTTCTCACTGAATGGTGTAAATTATCAGACTATACATACCGTACTAGAAACCGGAAATGAAAAGTCCGTATTATTTACGGGAATTTTAAGTATCACGGGGTTCTCAGAAAACGTACTGGGTCCCAAGCTTCAGCAAATAGCTGGTGAAGAGCTGGTGATCACGCTAGGCGAACAAGGCAAAGAAGAATTCATTTATGTCACCGACTCCTTAAGTAAGGAGGTGATGTTTCGTAAACCCATGTGGATATTCCCTGAAATGGAAATTGGCATCAGCTCAAAAAACAAAACGGTAAAGGAGCTGGTGGACGAACGAACTGAGTACAACCTCATTGCGGCATTTATGCTGATTTTACTACTGGGGCTAGGCTTTGCGCTTGTTGTAAGAAACTTACGGAGAGAAATTCAGCTGGCACAAACAAAGTCTGATTTCGTATCTAACGTATCTCATGAACTAAGAACTCCCCTATCGCTAATAAGTATGTTTGCAGAAACCCTTATGCTTGATCGGGTTCCTAACCGGGAAAAAAGAAAGGAATACGAGAAAATCATTTTTAAAGAAACTCACAGGCTGACCAATATTGTAAATAAGATCCTGAATTTTTCACAGATAGAGGCCAACAAAAGAACGTATCACCCTGTAGCTTTGGACCTGAATGAATTAGTAAATGAACTTATACATGACTATGCTTTTCACCTGGAGCGAAATGGCTTTTCATATGAAGTCGCTCTGGCGAACGATCTCCCGGTTTTACAACTCGACCGGGATGGGCTTTACGAAGCTTTGGTTAACCTCATTGACAATGCGATGAAATACAGCCCGAACGAAAAGCATATTGTCATTAAAACAGAAAAGACTGATGATCGTGTATCCATCGAAGTGCAGGATAGAGGCATCGGCATTGCCTCTGATAAGGTCAGACAGATTTTTGATAAGTTTTACCGCGTTTCGGAGGGCAACGTTCAAACGACCAGGGGCGCTGGCCTGGGCTTGACTTTGGTAAACCACATTGTCAATGCCCACGGTGGCGATATTGAAGTGAAAAGCACACTGGGAAAAGGAAGTATATTTAGATTGGTTTTTTATACAGATACTCATGGCAAGGATTCTAATAGTTGAAGACGAACCCAACATGCAAATCGGGCTACGGGATAACCTGGAGTTTGAGCAATTTGATGTCACAGTGGCTAAGGACGGTCAGGAAGGCTTAGATAAAATCATGAGTGAATCCTATGACCTTATCCTGCTGGATGTCATGATGCCAAAGATGTCAGGATTTGATGTATGCAAAGCCGCACGAAAGCAGGGAGTAACAACCCCTATTATTTTCCTTACGGCCAAAGGAGAAGAAATCGACAAAGTACTTGGCTTAGAGCTGGGAGCAGATGATTACATCACAAAACCCTTCAGCATCAGAGAGTTGGTGGCTCGTGTAAAGGCCGTTCTCCGACGGACCAACGATAAACCGGGTGATGCTTCTCCCTCAAACCTTGCAATCGGAAATCTTAAGGTAGACTTTGTCCACTACGAGGCAAAGGATAAGAACGAACACAAGGTAAAAATGTCCCATAAGGAGTTTGAGGTGTTGTTATACTTATTTAAACATAAAAATGAGATCGTAAGCAGGTACCAGCTCCTGGAGGAAGTATGGGGATATGAATCACAGCCCACCACAAGGACCGTAGATAACTTCATTTTGAAGCTACGTCAAAAAATAGAAGAAAATCACAATGAACCTAAATACATTCTTACCGTACATGGTGCCGGTTATAAAATGGTTATCTGAATAAACTATCAAAAAAATACACCTAAAAAAGCAGTAACATTTGATTAATTCAATTCGTTTTTTACTTTTCCAAAAAAAACAATCATGCAACCCTCTAAACCACGCGTAATTAAAGACTTTGAAAAACTTGATAGTGAACTGCAGGAGCAAATCAAGTTAGCCTACCCTTATGGATTTTATGATTCACTGATCCATTTTTACGATAAAGAGGGAAAGAAAGTATCGGCTCTGCCTTTTGAGACCGATGAAAAATACTATATGGTCCGCATGACCCGTGAAGAAGCCAAAGCTATCATCAAAGATGATGAAGACTTTGACAATGATGGCAATCTCAAAGAAGAAATCAAAGATGACTATGAGAACAAGTACGGAGATCTGGATTATATGACCGACTACCTCGCTGACGATGGAGGTGATGAAGAAGATATTTGATGTAGCAATAAAAGTATTATCGGCAGGGCTCTGATCATACATGACTCCCCGGAAGATTTCAGTACGGAGTGCTCCCCCAACCATGTAGGCAACCACCCCCACTTCAACCCGAAGGTAGCCTGTAGAATTATCGATTATATCGATTGACAAACGTTTTCATAAACTATTTTTTTAATATATTGCCCACTTTATTGAAGGATATCAATAAAATGATGACATCTTATGACAATCGTTTACTGATGAGTGACAAACTTCCCTGGTAGTCCCCGTACAATTGTACAGCAACAGGCAACAGAGCCTAAAGGTCTAAAAACTCAAAACTTATGAAAAGATTAACCTTAACATTTGCTGTACTTTTAACAGTTATCAGCACAGCATTCGCTACCGGAAATGATAACAAGGACTCCAGGGTAAGACTGCTTCCCGGGGAAAACAGGTATAAACTGATCTACACCGGTGAAGATGAAACAATCGTCAAAGTTCGAATCAGAGATGAGCAAGGGAAGCTACTTCGAACAGATCGAATCAAAAGTGAAGGTGGATTCATGAAGCCTTACAATACCGAAAAACTTCAGGAGGGAACTTACACTGTTGAAGTAACTGATAAGTACGGAGTAGTAGAGCAATCATTTGATATCGCAAGTGAAAAAGAAACTAAGCTGATGGAAGTAAAGTCGCTTAGTGATCAAAGGTACAGGTTGGTGGTAGACCAAAAACAAAAGATGCCGCTTACCCTGACTATTTATGATAGCAACAATGACATTATCCATCAGGAAAAATACAAAGACATGAAAGGGTTCACCAGGGTCTATGACCTGTCCAAATTTGATTCAAAGAACTTCACCTTTGAGTTGATGGACGATACTTCAAAAAGAGTAGTTTCCGTGAACTAAAGATTACTTCTTTATACTATTACAAAAGGCCTTCCCGTTTCGGGGAGGCTTTTGTTTTTTACAAACTGTGACAATCATTTACCAAATTGGTTCGTCTGTTCAGCGGAAAGGTCGTATAATTGAATAGGTGAATTGAAAGATACATGAGAGCTGTTTTACTTCTTTTAGCCCTTCTTTGGGCAGGTTATGTAACCTACGGCGCTAACCAGCTGGGTAGAGTGCTGGACCTAAGAGGTCAGTGGAAATTCTCCATTGGGGATAACCCCAGGTGGGCTGCAGAAGATTTTGATGACAGCAGATGGGAGGAGATATTTGTTCCGGCCGCATGGGAAGACGAGGGGTTCAGTGGCTTTGACGGGTTCGCATGGTACCGCAAAGAGTTTCAACTATCAGGCAACCCACCGAAGAGCAACCTGTACCTGGTTCTCGGTTATATAGATGATGTAGACGAGGTATACCTTAATGGCTACCTCATTGGTTTTTCAGGCTCCTTCCCTCCAAATTTTTATACCGCATTCCAATCGCACAGACAGTACTACCTGCCTCCGGACCTGCTCAACAAAAATGGAAAAAACACCATTGCTGTTCGAGTCTATGATACGGTATTGGAAGGGGGAATCATAAAAGGAAATATCGGCATATATACCAAACGCTCCGAACCCTCCCAGACCTACCGACTGGAAGGCATATGGAAATTCAGAGAAGGCGATAACCAATGGTGGAAAGAAGTGACTTACAATGACAGCTCCTGGGATGACATCATGGTTCCCGGCTTTTGGAGAAGTCTGAAAGACAAAGAAATAAGAACAGGCACCGCCTGGTACCGAAAAGAGTTTGAATTACCCGATTATTTATCATTAGATCAGGACCTGGTCATCGTACTGGGCCTGATCGATGATTTTGACGAAACGTACCTCAACGGAAAACTGATCGGCTCCACAAATGACGGAAGAGGATTTGGTTGGTCATTTTCATACCGGGAGTACCGGATCTATTCCATACCAAAGGAACTATTAAAGAAACAGGGAACAAACGTATTGAGTGTAAGGGTACGAGACATTGGTGGAAATGCGGGGATTTATGAAGGCCCACTCGCGATTATCCCCGGGAGGTATGCCGAGCAGCTAATCCGATCGCGATGACTTCCCATACCACCTTGCAATTACTTTTTCAGCAGGTTTACCCTGAGGGGTAAAACTACCGTCTGCCAGACCACCGGCCTCAGGGTGAAAATGCCACTTCCAAAAAAATCCTCCGGCAAACCACGGCTCATCCCAATAAGTTTTAAACAAAGATTCGTACGCCCGCGCCTGCAGTTCATGATTCAGCTCTTCCTTAGCCTCAATCACCTCCCAGTGATTTCCAGCCGCACGGTTAAAGCTTTGATAACCGTACTCTGTGAATAGTATCTGCCGGTTTGTGCTTAAGCTAAAGCGCTCCAACTCTTTTTTGATCGGCATCCAGGCTTTATTCAAAGTCGCTTTATCAGGATTCAGGTTGGAGTCCAGTGGGAAATAGCTGTCCACACCAATATAGTCCAGCTCCTCCCAAAATTCAATATTCTGGTAATTATCCCAGTTAGCTGCATAAGTGAGCTTACCGGAGTAAAAGGACCGGATTTCTTTAATCAAGCCTTTCCAAAAATCCGGGCGCTTTACAGCGGCTATCTTATATTCAGTTCCCACACAAAATATCGGCGCCTCAAGACTATCCGCCAGCCTGGCAAATGCAAGAATATATTGTGTATACTCCCTTTCCCATTTCTTCCACTTTTCTTCACTATCCAGGTCATACTCTCCAATCCACTGACCCCTGAGCCATACATGCGGTTTGATCATCACCTTCAGATCATTCTTTTTTGCCAGCCGTACCAGCTCTGCGGTCCCATCCAGCCGTTCACCCCACCACCTCTGATGATTAAAGTAAACCTCCGGTTCGTTGGCTTTCGAAAAACCAAATGGAATTAATGCCACCCACTCCGCATTTACCCGCCTTAGCTTAGCCATCTGCAAGGAATCAATCTCCCTGGGAGGATTCACCAGGCTTACCCCATCGATCTTACTTTCAAAACCAGTATCAGCAGAATACTCAGATGGTGGCAAGTGGCAGCTTAAGACACCCCCTGATACGATTAGAATTAAACTCCAAAAAACAAACCTTCTCATTTTTGATCATTCAGCCTTATATTGATATCTTCAAACGTTTTAGTATTTTGTGAGAATATAAAGCAGCCTAAGTTAATCTACTTTATTAACTATATTAAAGGATCATGTGGAGTATGGGTTTGATACAAATACTCCCTTTTTCTGTAAAGATGGCTCAAATGCCATCAAGATAAGGTTGAAATTTTCACAGAATCAGTCATTCCAGCAATGGAATCTATGTATTATAAAACGAAAATGCTCAATTTGATCAAAGACTTCCCGGCCGGGTAGGCATGAATGGAGTAACCTTATCTTGATAGCATTGAAGGAGCACGATGGGGGTTATAGAAAAATTTATCAAACCCATACTCCTTACGGCTTAATTGCAACTTGATAAAGTAGAATTATGTTAAATATTTTAGCCCTGAGTGGTCCCTGATAATCTAAACCAACACCTTGACTGAAAGCATCGATTTTACGGTCCTACTGGCCAAACGCCTGAAAGAGCGAGATACCAAAGCCCTGGATTATCTCTACGAACACTATTCCGAAGCACTTTATGGTGTCATATACCGCACCACCAACCACCAGGAAATTGCAGAAGAAACACTCCATGATGTTTTTATCAAAATCTGGGATCAGATAGACCAATACGACTCCAAAAAAGGCACATTATTTACCTGGATGTATCGCATAGCGAGAAATAAAGCACTCGATGCGCGCAGGTCAAAGGATTTTAAACGATCCGAAAAATCTGATGACATAGAGGGTTTCGTAGATATGTTTGAAACCTCTGACACCAACGAAGATTATATTGGCTTATCAAAGGTTTTGAGTGAGATCGGCAAAATATGCAAAAAACTCATCCAGCTCAATTTTTTTATGGGATACTCTCACGCTGAGATCAGCAAAAAAGAGGACATGGCCCTCGGCACTGTAAAAACACGCCTGAGAAATTGTCTCAAAGACGTAAAAAATAAACTAAAGGGAGACTTTGAATAAGGAAGAAATCATATCAGAAGGGTACCTGGCGGCTTACCTTACCGACGAGCTTTCGGAGACTGATTCTAAAGAAATAGAATCTTACCTTTCAAAGGACCGGGATATCCGATCAGAATATTTTGATTTACAAAAAACCCTGGAACTGCTCTCATTTCATCACTCGATAGCTCCTTCTCCGTCCGTGAAAAGAAAGATCATGGAAAACCCGTCAGTAATGAATAGTGCCCACCTTCCGGAAGATACCGGGTCGGGCAATGTTCTGAAACTAATGATGGCAGCAAGTGTAATTATTACTTTGCTGTCTGCTCTCGCTGCCTTTTATTTCTGGAATCAATGGCAAACAACAGACTCCAGGCTTGCCGAACTCACAGCTCGCAATATTGAACTCGTAGAAAGTTACCACATCGTAAATGAGGAACTTTCCGACATCCGTCAGGACCTGGCTGTCCTCGTGAGCCCGGAGTTTAGCCGGATTATCTTAGATGGTACAGACAATTCCCCTGATGCCAAGGCAGTGATTTACTGGAATGCAGAACAGGCCGAAGTGTACTTAAACTCAGCTAATCTTGCCCAGCTTACAGAAGACAAACAATATCAGCTTTGGGCGCTTATAGATGGAAATCCGGTAGATGCCGGAGTCTTCGATGCATCAGACGGCACCTTTCAAATTATGAAAAACATAGCCAGAGCGGACGCCTTTGCAGTGACGGTTGAGAAGACCGGAGGCAGTGAATCTCCTACCCTGGAAACCATGCAGGTTTACGGAGAAACGTAAAGATCTTTTATTTCTCACGAGGAGATCAAAATCCACTATTCCCGGCCCAAAATCCGGTTCACTAAAATTTTTCAGAAATACTCAATCCAATGGTTTACGAAAAGCGTTCTATATCAGCTCCCAGAGCCTGCAAACGCTTATCAATATCCTGGTACCCCCGGTCTATTTGTTCTACATTATGAATGGTACTGACACCTTCTGCTGAAAGCGCCGCAATAAGCAACGATACTCCGGCCCTGATGTCAGGAGAAGTCATACTGATACCTCTCAGCTCAAACGCTCTGTCCAGACCTATGACTGTAGCTCTGTGCGGGTCACATAAGATAATCTGTGCCCCCATATCAATAAGTTTATCCACAAAGAAAAGCCGGCTTTCAAACATCTTTTGGTGTATCAAAACAGTGCCCTTAGCCTGTGTGGCTGTGACCAACACCACGCTAAGCAGATCGGGGGTAAATCCCGGCCAGATGGCATCTGCGATGGTCAGGATGGAACCATCTATGAAGGATTCAATTTCGTAATGCTCCTGGGCAGGTATATGAATATCATCGCCACGAAAGTCCATTTTAATTCCCAGTCTCCTGAAGGTATCCGGGATGATCCCGAGCATGTCGATCCTGGCATCTTTAATGGTAATCTCAGATCGGGTCATGGCAGCAAGGCCAATAAAGCTACCGATCTCGATCATATCCGGCAGCATGGTGTGCTCTGTTCCTGTCAGTGCATCCACGCCCTGGATCTTAAGCAGGTTGCTTCCTATCCCATCTATTTTGGCACCCATTCGCACCAGCATTTTGCAGAGTTGCTGGATATAAGGTTCGCAGGCAGCATTGTAAATCGTGGTTTCCCCTTCTGCAAGTACCGCTGCCATAACGATATTGGCAGTGCCTGTTACGGAAGCCTCATCCAGGTGCATATATGCACCACGAAGTTTTGATCCATCTACGGTATAAAAAGACGTTTTCGGATCAAAATGAAACCTGGCCCCAAGCTTTTGAAAGCCAACAAAATGCGTATCAAGTCGTCTGCGGCCAATTTTATCGCCACCCGGCTTTGGTATCTTGCCCCGGCCATACCTGGCCAGAAGCGGACCCAGGATCATTATGGATCCCCTTAAGGCAGCCGCTTTCTCCTTAAAATCTTCGGTATCTAGAAAATCGAGATCTACGTTATTTGCTGTGAATTTGTAAGATTCTTCGTCGGTTTTCTCAACCTGAACACCCATATCCGCCAGAAGATCAATCAGCTTGATAACATCGCGAATGTTTGGAATCTTATGGATATGTACTGTTTCGGACGTTAACAGTACTGCCGAAATGATTTGAAGCGCCTCGTTTTTTGCTCCCTGAGGGACAATTGAGCCAGACAGCCTGGCCCCTCCCTTCACACGGAATGAAGTCATTAGTTGTTGTTTCTTCTTCTTTTGTTGCTGAAGTTTCTTTTTCCGCCACCCTTTCTGCTGCGGTGACCTCCTCTGTTTTCGTAGTTTCGTTCTTTTCTTTCTGATCTTTCTGAATCGAAGAGGTTAAATTCTTTTACTTTATTGATATCAATATCCAGCTGGTCATTAGAAAGCTGGCGGATATTTTTAAGGACTTGCTCATCCTCAATGGTGTCTTTGTTCCAGGTCAGGTAGAAGGACTTCATCAGCTTACCAATGGCAATTACTGCGGCTTCCTTTTCCTTGGGATCTTCCAGCTCAATGGCATTTTTTATAAGGATCTCAATGTTTTTACCATAATGCCTGAACCGGATCGAGTTAGACGAATAAGTCAGTCTGTCTGGCTTACGATCCAGAATAGTAGCCTCCGGGATCGGAAAAGGACTCTCTACATCCAGGTCGAATTTGGAAATAATGAACAGGTCATCCCAAACCTTTTGGGTATATTCATTTGCGTCCTTATTAAACTCCGGATTGATCATTTTCATCAGATCGACCAATAATCCGGCATATTTATTTCGTTTCTCCTTGTCATCAATGGTCTTGATGTGCTTCACCAGGTTTTGTACATTTCTACCGTACTCCCTCAAAGTCAAATGCTCACGTTGCGTATTGTATTCCAAACTCATAATGTAGATTTTGCTCAAAAATAACTAAAACACGATAAGGTACAGCATTGTCTGCTGAATACTCGACTAAATTTCGGCCACAGCTATGCATTTCAGCTCTATAGCGATGGGTGTGGGCAGTGCATTGACCTCCACCGTAGTACGGCATGGCTGCACATCACGAAAATACTCCGCGTATATTTCATTAAACTTCTGAAAATCATCTTTCATGTTGGTAAGAAACACGGTGACATCTACCAGGTGTTTCCACGATACTCCGGAAGCTTCCAGAATAGCCTTCACATTATTAAACACAGCATGACACTGTGCCTCTATATCATAATCAACTATTTCACCTTTTTCGTTCAGTGTGACTCCAGGTATTTCCTTTTTACCTTTAGTTCTGGGTCCTACCCCGGAGAGAAAGATCAGGTTGCCAACCTTTCGGGCATGAGGATATAGCCCTACAGGGTCCGGAGCGTCATCTGACTGGAAAATACTCATAACTTCTTTTCAAAATAAATTTTTGACATGCTCAACGGATCCATTCTCTTGAAATCCACCATTTCAAATCCCTGATCCACAGCAAAATGGATCATGGCCCTGTGCTTATTCAACGTCTTAAACTGAAGGTATCGATACCCCTTCAGCTTACACCAGATCTCCATTTTCTGCAACAGGAGCCTGGCAACACCCATCTTCCTGTACGCAGGATGAACCCCTCCCATCCAGCCGTAAAATGTGCTTCCGTCTTTAAACCGGTCATAGCCAACTTTAAAACCGATAGGTACTCCGGCCACCTCAGCAATCAAAATTAGAAAAACACCGTGTAACCGCTCCAGATATTCCCGCTCGGTGTAAGGGTTTTCAAATTCCGGGATCTCACCGGACAGATCAGCAGCTTCTTGGATGGTTCCGGTTCTTACGGTTATTTTCACCGGCTGATATTATTTATTTGTATTCATCAGATCTTCTATTTCCTCGGCATGAATCGGGATATTGCGCATCAGGTTTTTATGTCCTTTATCGGTGATCACCACATCATCCTCAATCCGTATACCTATGTTCTCTTCCCGGATGTAAATTCCCGGCTCCACAGTAAAGACCATTCCTGTCTTAAATTTGGCATAAACAGAAGCCACATCGTGCACATCCAGCCCAAGGTGATGAGAGGTCCCATGCATGAAGTATTTTTTATAAGCGGGCCATTCCGGATCCTGATTTTTCACATCAGTCTTATCCAGCAGACCCAGCTCCAGCAGCTCCTCTGTCATCAGCTCGCCCACAGCCTTATGATACTCAGGTATGGAATTGCCCGGTTTTAATAGATCTGTTGCCTGATTTTTTACTCGTAAGACCGCATCATAGATCTGCCTTTGACGCTTGGTATAGCGGCCACTTACAGGAATAGTCCGGGTCATATCGGCATTGTAGTTAGCATACTCTGCTCCTACATCCATTAGCAGGAGATCCCCATCTTTTAGCTGCTGGTTATTCTCTATGTAATGAAGCACACACGAGTTGAAGCCACCGGCCACTATGGGCTGGTATGCAAATCCCCTCGACCGGTTTGAAAGAAATGCATGAGCGTATTCAGCTTCCACCTCATATTCCCATACTCCGGGCTCTACCGTCTCCAAAATCCTCCTGAAACCCTGCTCTGTGATGTGGCAGGCGTGTTCTATAAGTGCGATCTCCTCCCGGGACTTTACTGTTCTCAGGTCATAAATGATCGGCGCCAGTCGCTCATATTTATAGAGGGGGTATTTGGCTATGCAATCCCTGGTAAAACGGTCATTGGCAGTTTCTACCCTGGAAGCATTTCGTATATGCTCGTTGCTGGGCAGGTAGATATGCTCTGTTTCTGCAAGCAGGAGATACAGAGTTCGCTCAAACTCCGTATTCCACCTGATATTTTTTATCCCCGAAGTTTGAGTACCTTCCTTCTTGGTGAGTTTATGCCCTTCCCAAATGGCGATCTTCTCATTGGTCTCCCTCAAAAACAGGATCTCCCTCATTTTTTCGTCCGGAAAATCAGGAGCCAAAATCAAAATCGTCTCTTCCTGATCCACCCCGGTCAGGTAAAACAGATCAGAGTTTTGGCGAAAGCTCATCGTACCATCCGCATTGGTAGGCATGATGTCATTGGCATGAACTATCACGATGGAGTTTGGCTTCAGGTGTGAAACGAGACGCTTCCTGTTTTCTATAAATAATTGATTATCAATCGGTCGATACTTCATATTGATGGATTAAGTCGCTTTATTTGAAATACATAGCCCAGGGTGGTTCAGCAAAGCTAAAAACTGGCTATATTCAATGGTGTAAAATGCGTTACTCTTTTGCCTTAAAGTTAGTATTTCTTTTATTCTTAGCCCCCATCTGTGAGGCCCAGGATAAGTATTGGGTATATCATCCTCATGAACTGACTGAAGATCTAAAAAGCATTATGCCAGCTCCGGAAAATTGCTCAGATTGGCTTGATGCGTGCACCTATTACCTGGGTGAAGAAGCACTGGATCAGCTTCATAATGCAGGCACGGAAATAACCCCGGTACTTTCATATGAGCCTGTCAGAAAATCGAATGATAAAACACTTGGTTTCGCTCTGGAGCAAGTGGATGCCGGAGCTTTCATCGCAAAAGGCCTGACCGGAAAAGGAATAAAGATCGGCATCATTGATGGGGGATTTCTTGATGCTGACGAAGAAGAAAACCTGGCCCATTTCTTCGAAAACGGACTGGTAAAAGCCTACAGGGATTATGCTACGCCGGATATGGAAAAGTACGGCGGCACCAGGGCACTGGATGACCAGCACGGTGCAGAGGTATGGAACCTCATCGGTGGACTGGACCGGGAGAAAAATATCCGGTTTGGCTTAGCCACACAGGCCGAATATTACCTGGCCAGAACAGACCACGGCGGTTATGAACGGCGGATAGAGGAAGACTACTTTATCGAGGCGCTAGAATGGATGGACAGCCTCGGGGTAAGGCTGATCAATGCATCCCTTGGTTATAACCTGGGATTTACGGATAAAAAGGAAAACTACAAGGTTCATGAAATGGATGGCAAAACGACCGCAATAGCTAAGGCAGTAGAAATAGCGGCAACTGAAAAAGGAATGCTGATCGTAGTGGCCGCAGGAAATGAAGGAACGGTAAATCACTGGCAGATCCTTTCCACCCCTGGTGATGCAGAGCATGCGCTGACAGTCGGCTCCAGCAAGTTTAAGATCTGGGACAAAATGAACTTCAGCTCGATAGGTCCTGACTTTGTGGATTATGTAAAACCGGATGTAGCAGTCCATTCTACTTCAGGCACTTCATTTTCCACACCCGTGGTAACGGGTATGGCCGCCTGCATCTGGGAGATGAAGCCTGAGCTCAACAACCTTGAAGTCATTGAGCTCTTTAAAAAGGCCGGGCACTTTTATCCCTACCCAAATAACTACCTGGGCTATGGCGTACCTACCTGCACCAACATTCTCGGGCTGCTGGATGGGGAAGAGCCCGCTGAACCGGAGGTCATTCACACAAAAAAGAAAGTTCTGAAATACCGCAGAGATTTTGAGGTGAACTATCTGATAGCCTTTCATAAAAAGGGAGCCAGAAATGTCATCGGGCGGGTAGTTTACAGACCTTTCGGTAAAAAAGTGAAAGTAAAACGACTGGAAGGAGCTACGCAAACCTCTTTGCTGATCGGAAAAGAGTTTGTGGAGATCTTTTGGGAGTAGCTACCAATCTGCGACTTATGATCCCCATAGCTGTCATTTTTAAGTGGTCCTGAATGATTTTCAACCGGTCCTCAGTGGTTTTTGAGTGGTACTGAGCCATTTTGTGAGGCGTCCTAAAATAACTTTGAGGCGTCCTAAAATTACTTGACAGGTTTTACATTAATTCTGGACGGTCTCCTGGAGGTCCTAAAATAACTTTGAGGCCTACCGGTATATCATCCTGAAATCAGAAGACCGGACCTCACAATTCAAATCCATATCCCAAATCCTAACTGAAAGGAATAAAAGTCTGGAAAAAGCTCCGTCTCTGTACCCCAATTTCGTTGCTGCCTACGGGAAAGATTAGAATTTTTTACATGATGACCTAAATGCAATAGAGAAAAAATGGGATAATAAAACCCAATATCTGAAAAGATCTTGGATGAAATCTTAAAATGAACCGACGGGGAAATAATGAAATCAACCGGAATGGCATGAGTAGTCCGGTCGAATGTTTGTGACGATGTGTAATCCATTTTTACACATTCATATGATAACTGAGAACGTAAAGCTAAATACGGCTGCACAGGAGCAGACCTGAAAAAGTGGATATCGTACTGGTACGACAGAGCCACCCGAAATTGCTTATTATCACTATCTCTACTGTCTCTCCTGACATAACTAACCTGATCTATAGAGATCTCATGCCGGTTCTTCTGCTCGTTCATCCAAAGGTAGGTGACGGTAGGGCTCTTAAGATTCGTAAAAACGCTCTGATAGGATAAGGTGGCACCTGCCTTGAGTGCATACTTACTATCTTGTGAGAAAGTACTTGCAGTGGTAACCCAGGTAAAAATGAGAAGAGTAAACGTACGTCGAAAAACCATATCCCTTTGGAGTATCCTAATGAACAAATGTTAAATATAGCATTATCTCTCAGTCTCTATTATGCTGTGAATTTTTAAGGCTTTCCCACTTTTTACAACGCAAAATGCTAAAAAGGTGTCATGGTATTTAAAATACACTAAAACCTAAAACGCCTTTACTATGAAAAACGCTCGTCTCCTCTTACCTATATTGATCATAGGTCTGTTTTCCTGCCATTACGAAGATAAGGATGGTCTCTCCACCAGCTACATTGACCTGGCACTATCCGGGGATCAGTATTTAGAATACACGGAAAACCCCTTCGTGGATGTATCTGAAGAGCCTGTTTCTACCTTTTCGATTGACGCAGATGGAGCATCTTATGCAAACGTTCGCCGGTTTATCCAGCAGGATCAATCATTGCCCCCAAAGGGTGCCATCCGTACGGAAGAACTGATCAATTACTTTGACCTGGACTATCCCTTTGGTGTAACAAATCGTCCCATTGCCCTCAATGGTGAAGTGAGCGCCTGCCCCTGGACACCTGAAAACAAGCTGATCAGAATAGGCATCCAGGGCAGGCCAATTGTGACTACAGAACTGCCCAATTCCAATTTCGTATTCCTCATAGACGTTTCCGGCTCCATGTCCGGTGATGACAAGCTGGACCTGCTTAAGAAAGGTTTCAAAGCTTTCGCAGATGAAATGCGCGACGAGGACCAGATAGCCATTGTCACCTACGCTGGTAGTGCAGGTGTAGTACTGAAATCCACCCCAGGGTCTGAAAGAGATAAAATTAAAAAAGCAATCGATAAGCTGGGGTCCGGAGGAAGCACTGCCGGAGCAGACGGAATTTTAACGGCTTATGAAATTGCAGAAGAGCATTTTATAGAAGGCGGAAATAATCGCATCATTATGGGTACGGATGGCGACTTTAATGTAGGAGTCTCCAATAATGATGAGCTGATAGAGCTGATAGAAGAAAAGAGAGAAAGTGGCATCTTCCTTACGGTACTGGGGGTAGGTCGTGGAAATCTGTATGACCACCGGCTGGAACAAATAGCCAACAAAGGCAATGGAACTTTTGAATACATCGATAATACCAAACAGCTCCAAAAGGTTTTCATCTACGATTACCAGAAGTTTTACACTGTAGCTAAAGATGTGAAAGTCCAGGTGAAATTTAACCCCTCACTGGTGAGTGCATACCGCCTGATCGGTTATGAAAACCGTGTCCTCCCAAATGCTGATTTTGAAAATGATAAAAAAGATGCGGGAGAGATTGGCGCTAACCAAAACATCACTGCGCTCTATGAAATAGTGCCTGCACAAACAACTGACCCACAATTAAGATCTGTGCCCACTTTTACAATTGATTTCAGGTATAAATTGCCCGATGAGGACACCAGCACTCCCCTCTCTTTGGAAATATTTGATAGCGGGAAAACCTTTGACGAGTCGAGTGATCAAATGAAGTTTGTCTCCGGTATAGCAGGGTTCTCTATGCTCCTGCTAGACTCTGAATACAAAGGAAATACGACTTACAGCAAGATCCGCAATTGGCTTAACCAGTCAAACCTTCCTGATAACCATGGGTTCAAGGAAGAGTTCAGAGAACTGGTCAGTCAGGCTGAAAAAATGTAAAATTATTCTGCTTCCGATTGTCCATTTTCAAAAGTGTTTATCGTCATAGAGGAAACAAGACAGAAAATGTCTTATATTTTTCAATCTTAAACGCTTAAAAAACGATGAAACAATTTTTGTACTTATTCAGAGGCGGTGACGAAGGTTATGAAAATCAATCTCCGGAAGAAATGCAGGCCCATATGACCAGGTGGGGCGAGTGGATGCTGAAGATCAGCCAGACAGACGAACCCGTACCAGGCCTTCCCCTGCAAAAGGAAGGAAAAGTAGTAGCAAATCGAGGTGAAGTGATCACAGATGGCCCCTTTACTGAAGGAAAAGAAATTGTAGGTGGCTATTTGCTTGTAGAGGCCAATGATCTGGACCACGCCGTTGAGCTCTCCAAAGGCTGTCCCATTTTTGAATATGGAGGAACAGTAGAGGTAAGGGAAGCTGTCGAAATGAACTAAATTTCTGCCTTCAAAAGAAAGCTCAGGGTTTTCGCTAAGTACGAAAACGCTGAGCTATTCTATTCGCAATCCAAAAACCCATTGTTCACCTGGTTAATCGCCGTAAGTGATCATTCAACTAAGCAAATAGTGAAGCAAGGATCAGTACCGAAAACACCAAACCAGCCATATAAATGACCCGTTTAACTCTGTAAAAAATCAACATAACTGTTTTTCTTTTATTTTTATACTATGTGAAGTTATTATCACCTGTGGAGTTAAACCTGAGTAAAAAACCTATTTGGATAAAATGGGTATTTTTTCGGGTAACCTAAGTTTTTTACTTATATCCTGCTGTCAAGTTGCAGAATTAAACTACATTAAAATGTGTCGCAAATAGTTGATTGCCGGTTCATTTGTTTCTATTTACCCTGACAAAAATTTCCTTGAAGAGGAATTTTTCGTCCTGGTTGATTATTTGCGCCATTAGGCACTACTTAGCGCTTCCAATGACCAATTCATCTCCTTCCAAGCTGGTAGATCACTTTTTCAGAAATGAATTTGGGAAAGCTGTATCCTGGCTTACGGCTAAATTTGGTCCCTCCTACCTCGAAGCAGCTGAAGACGCTGTACAGGAAGCTCTCGCTAAAGCGGTCCAGACCTGGTCATTTAACCAGGTACCCGACAACCCTTCCGCCTGGATCATTCGGGTAGCCAATAATAAGCTCATCGATTACTTGCGCAAACAGCAAAAAGTCTACTACACCACACAAGTCCCTGAAACAGCCTACAATCAGCAGGATATCTCCGAAGATCTGTTTGCAGACGAAATGATCAAAATGATGTTTGCATGCTGTAACCCAAAACTGAGTACCGAATACCAGCTTATCCTTACATTGAAGATCCTGGGCGGACTTTCCATCAGAGAAATTGCTGCAGCCCTGCTCAAAAAAGAAGATACTGTTGCCAAGTCCTATACCCGGGCCAAAAAGAAATTCAGGGAAGAAAACCTGAAACTGGAGATACCAACGAAACAGGAAATCCAAAATCGACTGAAAACGGTCTTAAAAACCATTTATCTGATCTTTAATGAAGGTTATAAAAGTACCGAAGGAGATCAGCTGATTAGGATGGACCTTTGTGAAGAGGCCATGCGACTCAATCATCTTCTTCTTGGCAAAAAAGAAACCAACAATGAATGGAGCAGGTCATTGATGGCCCTCATGCATTTCCATGCTTCCCGGTTTAGCTCCAGGATGAACAGTGAAGGAGAAATCATATCCCTCATGCATCAGGACCGTTCAGGCTGGGACCAGGACCACATCACTATGGGCAACAAATACCTGACAACCATCAAAAACGGTTTAGGGAATCCATATTTTATTCAGGCAGCTATCAGCGGCCTGCATGCTGCAGCACCCACTTACGAAAAAACGAACTGGGAGTATATATTAAACCTGTATGATGCATTGTACAATATCCAGCCAAACCCAATCGTAGCATTAAACAGACTCATACCGCTAAGCAAAGTGCACGGTGCAAAAAAAGCCATGCAATGCCTGGAAGAGCTGGATCAGGAGAGTATCGGAAAAAACTATCTCCTCCCGGCAATAAAGGCAGACCTACATCTGCAGCTCGGTGAAAAAGAAAAGGCCAAATCCCAACTGGAAATGGCCTTAAGAATGGCGGTGAATAAAATTGAACAAGCATTTCTGCGTAAAAAACTTACGCAGATACGGGATTAATTAAGCGAATTATCAAACCAAAGAAAACACCAATTAGAAAAAAAGGATTGTACAATTCGGAAGTCCGTTTCACTTGATATAACTATCCCAGGGCTGAAGAAACCTGTTTTGCTGCTGAGTACAGGCAATTAATCAGAATTAAAAAAACGGAACCTGTGGGCCAGAGAATTTGGGTCTATTGCCAGCTCACCGGGAGTCTTTCCGCAAACCCTTTTAAAATCCCTGATGAAATGAGCCTGATCATGGTAACCTACCTCATGTGCCACGCGGCTCAAATTTGGTTTTTCCCCCAGCTCATCCATCACCTTTAATGCATGATTAAACCGTGCCAGCTCCAGAAATTTTTTAGGAGACATCCCCAGGTGCTTTCGGAAAATATCCCCTAAATATCGACTGGAATAGCCTAACCATTTTGCCAGATCTTCTACTTTGGCCTGATGTCCCCTTGGCTCAATCAACCTTTTGTAAAGGGTAAGAAATTTGTCACTAAATGTATTTTGCTGAATCCTGGCATGAAGAAACTCCTCAAAAATCTTAACCACCTGAGTTTTGCTGATCACTCCCATTTCAGACCAGTCTATTGTAATTGGTAACTTCAGATCCTCCAACCTTAAAAAGTGGTTCATAATCTCTTCCGGAGTGATCCCTAATAAAATACTGAGATAAACAGGGTAGATATTTACCCCGATTATACGGAGTTTTTGATGCTGATATTCCATCAGCGTATTTCCAAACCCCGCATAGACTCCTTCAGCCAGGTCATATATCTTGTCACTGTTGTGAAAGGCTGCTTTGAAACTGCCGGAAACAGGATTGATATAAAAAAAAGAAGGTGTACCATCCGGCAGTAAAAAGTCCTTTCGTTCCCCGTCACCAGAGTACTCTATCACAAAAAAACGCCTCACTATATTCGAAAGACTTTCGTCAGGCAATATCTCTTCAAACTTCAGGGACATAACTCATTTTTTCACCCCAACACATCAGCAACCATCCGGTCAAAACATTAAAATCAAAGCTCATGAACTAAATCGCCTTCAACATACCTTCACTTTTCAAATATAAGCATCAGGAAACCTTGAAACCGGTTAAATTCCAAAACTTACAGGTCTATAAATGATCATTTAAAGGTTTCCCGGGTTGTCGCTTCCCGAAAACGACCTGTGAGAACTGTTAAAAGCAGCATTGAGAACCAGTTCACCGGTTACAGTTGTTTAGGTTACAAGCACATGCGAATAACCGATGCAAAAGTAGTAAATTTGCGGCCCTATGGAGGATTATGAGTTGATCGAATTGTCGAATGGGATCCGGGTGATTCACAAGCAAATAAGTCACACAAAAATAGCTCATGTCGGTATTATGCTCGATATCGGAAGTAGAGATGAGACACCAGCGGAACAAGGACTGGCCCATTTCTGGGAGCACATGGCCTTTAAAGGGACGGAGAAGCGAAAAGCATTTCATATCATCAACCGTCTGGACTCCCTTGGTGGCGAGTTAAATGCGTATACCACTCGCGAAAAGATCTGTTTTTATGCCTCGCTGTTGGATAACCACCTGGAAAAAGCTGTAGAGCTGCTTGCAGACATCACTTTTCATTCCGTGTTCCCAACGAAAGAGATCGAAAAGGAACGGATGGTTATTCTGGAAGAGATGGCTATGTACAGGGATACCCCTGAGGATGCCATTCAGGATGATTTTGACGAGCTGG
Organism: Marinoscillum sp. HNIBRBA16962; assembly: GCF_057801515.1. Classification (NCBI taxonomy): domain Bacteria; kingdom Pseudomonadati; phylum Bacteroidota; class Cytophagia; order Cytophagales; family Reichenbachiellaceae; genus Marinoscillum; species Marinoscillum sp. HNIBRBA16962. The sequence continues at coordinate 4,807,624 of NZ_CM173603.1, forward strand.
TATTCCATAATCACCCACTCGGCAAAAACATTTTAGGTACTCAGGAAACGGTTAGCTCCTTTAAACAAGAGCACTTCCGGTCCTTTTTAGAGAGAAACCTGAACACTGAAAAGATCATCCTTTCCAGCGTAGGAAGCTACCCAGCCAAAAAACTGGTCAAACTGGCTGAGAAGTACATCGCTCCTGTTCCTCATAAAAATCACACCCCGAAAAGAAACTACTTCAAAAAGTACATACCTTCCATTTATGAAGTTTCCAGGCCTATTACCCAGGCTCACATGGTGTTGGGGCGGACCTCCTACGGATTAAAAGACGAAAATCGAATACCATTTTTCCTGCTTGTAAACATTCTGGGAGGACCTGGTATGAACTCCCGGCTAAACTTATCGCTGCGAGAAAAACATGGCTTTGTTTATGGCATTGATGCAAGCTATACCCCGTATTATGAAATCGGAGCGCTGAACATCTACTTCGCCACCGATCCTAAAAACCTTAAAAAAAGCCTGAGCCTGATCCATAAAGAACTTGACAGCTTTAAAAACAAACCGCTTACTTCACTTTCATTGCACCGGGCCAAACAGCAGCTAAAGGGACAGCTGGCCATGTCAGAAGAGAACAATAATGCAGTAATGCTCATGATAGCCAAAAGCATCCTTGACCTGGACAAGGTCCCTGACCTGAATGAGCTTTTCAAAAAAATAGACGCTATAACTTCCGAACAGCTTGTAGAACTGGCACGTGAAAATTTTGACACAGATCAGTTGAGTCAGCTTACTTTCCTGCCTCAATGAAAAGGGGTGCAGGGGAATGTTTATAAGCAAGTTTGTTTTTGTGTGAAAATTGTCGGGAACATTCAAGAATGCAAAACTGTCGTGCACCAATACCTCAGACCGTACAGAAACGTCTTCAATTTTCTATAATTTTACCCTATGGATTTTTTACCTGAGGAGCTGGAAGCTTACGTCACTGCACATACCCAGGAAGAGTCAGATCTTCTGAAGAAGATTAATCGGGATACTCATCTTCACGTCTTAAAACCAAGAATGCTTTCCGGCCACCTGCAGGGCAGGGTTTTGGCTATGCTATCTCACATGGTACAGCCTAAGGCTATCCTGGAGATAGGCACCTATACCGGATACTCGGCACTTTGCCTTGCTGAGGGGCTAAAAGATGATGGAAAGCTGGTTACTATCGATGTAAACGAGGAGCTGGAGCCAAAAGTGAGAGGTTATTTCAATTCCTCCGAACATGGTAAAAAGATCGAATTTATTCTGGGCAATGCACAAGAAATCATTCCTACCCTGAGTTATACCTGGGATATGGTTTTTATCGATGCTGACAAAGAGTCCTACCCAAAATACTTTGAGCAAACCCTCCTACAGGTAAGAAAAGGCGGCTTTATTATAGTAGACAATGTGTTGTGGAGCGGAAAAGTAACCGATCCTTCAACAAAAGATAAGGCCACAGAATCCATGAGGGCATTTAATAAAATGGTTCACGAAAGTAGTGAGGTTGAAAATGTACTTTTCCCGATCCGGGATGGACTTATGATCTTAAGAAAAAGATGAGAAAAGCGTTTGTAAGTCTTTTAATCTTTCTCGCAGGGTCTGCCCATGCCTGGCAATCCAATGAAATCCCCCAGGTTCCTTCCTCCATAGAGATCGCAGGAATGAAGCTCAAAATCACGGATGATGCCCGGAAGGAGATCCAGAAAGATGTCAATGCATTAAGAGCGTCTGACAAATACTTCAGGATCAAGCTGGATCGCGTCAACCTCTATTTTCCCATCATCGAGCGGGTATTTAAGGAAGAAGGTGTGCCGGATGACCTCAAGTTTCTTTCAGTACAGGAAAGCGCATTGATTTCCGATGCAGTATCCACCTCCGATGCGGTAGGTTACTGGCAGTTCAAAGACTTCACAGCGAGAGAAGTAGGGCTGCGGGTGGACAATAAAGTGGATGAGCGTAAAAATATCGTCTCTGCTTCTCATGGAGCTGCTCAGTATTTCAAGCGAAACAACATGTTTTTCAACAACTGGATCTATGCTGTAAATGCGTATATGACTGGTCCTGGAGGCGCTCAGCGGTTTGTTGACAAATCCAATTATGGGAAAGACAAAATGACCATAGATAAGCACACGCACTGGTATGTGCTTCGATTCATTGCTCATGTGATTGCCTTCCGTGACGAAATAGGCCAGCCTCACTCAGAAGGTCTTAAACTTGTGGAGTACACTAAAGGAGCCAATAAGCACCTGGATGACATTGCAGATAAGTATAATGTAGACAGAGAAATCGTAAAAGATTATAACAAGTGGCTCAGGCATGGCAAAATCCCTGACGACAAAGTTTACACTGTCATCCTGCCAATAAAAGGGAAGGTGCCCAAAATAAAAGATGATGACATAACTGCACCTCTTACCAGAACCAAAGAGGAACAACAAGTCCTTTACCCAAAAGTGCTTACAGGGGAAATCATCAATGAAAAGGCAATGGAGATAGAGATAAATGGCAAGGATGCGGTCATTGCCGCTCCGGGAGACAACCTGGATAAACTTGCCTTGAAAACCCGGGTCTCAGGCAGCAAGCTGGAGAAATTTAACGATCTCAGACCAGGGCAAGAACTCAAAGCAGGTGGGATCTACTACACCCAGCGAAAGCGAAACCGGTCTCCTATACGGTTTCATGTGGCTCAGTACGGGGAATCTCTTTGGGACATATCCCAAAAGTACGGCGTAAAACTGAAGAAACTGGCCAAGAAAAACCGGATGGAAATGAGCGATCCGGTGAAGCCGGGAAGAGTGGTTTGGCTGAGAAAAAACAGGGACGCAGATGAACCCATCCAATATGAGGATATACCAAAGCCTAAACCCAGGCCGGTTCGCAAAGAACCTGTAAGACCGATAGTAAAAGAAGATCCAAATAATGAGCCTTCTCAAAAACAACCTGCAACAAATCAGGAAAGGGTTTCCGGTTCCACTCCCCCAGGGGTGCCCACCAATCAGCCTTTGGAGAAAGTAACCCTTTTCAAATACCATCCGGTAAAAGAAGGAGAAACACTGGCAGGTATTGCTGCATTTTACGGACTCAGCACGGCTCAGATCCTTGAATGGAACGAACTGAATACTGCTGAGGAAATAAAACCGGGCCTGAACCTTAGATTAAAAACAGATAAGGATATCCAACCCATTCAGGCAACAGAAGAAGATGAATCACAACCTGATATATCGACACATTCAAAAGAAAGCGCAAAGACCTCCTCTGGTCATCACATAGTCCAGGCTGGTGAAACTTTATGGGGCATATCCCGGCAGTATAACGTAACCGTGGAAGACCTGACTTCATGGAACGACCTGGAAGGCGGGACTATCAGCCCAGGACAAAAACTGAAGGTCAGTCTGGGAAATAAAGCGGATGAAACTCAACCGCGAGAAGAGACCATGGAGGAAACCAGCCAGACTGCAAAGAACCATATTGTGCAGGCTGGTGAGTCCCTTTGGGAGCTTGCACAAAAATACGGAATAACCGTAGAAGACCTTCAAAAGTGGAATGACCTGAAACCAGGAGAAGCCCTTGCTATTGGTCAGAGGATATCACTTGCCATCTCAAATGACTCAGAAAATGAAACTAAGCCAGCGTCAGAATATGCTACGTTCATTGTGAAGGGAGGAGATAGTCTCTACAAGATTGCCCGGGAGTTTGATATGACCGTGGAAGAACTCATGGAGCTTAACGACCTGGAATCCACCAGTCTTTCTGTGGGACAGGAGCTGAAGGTAATAAAAAAATAGTACCAATTAAATTAACCCAGGGCCAAAATAGTTGACCAATTATCCAAATAGGTCACAGAGTCACCCAAAATCTCTTGATATTTTCTAGATGACTCATTGAGTTCACTGATCACATCATCTATGGAGGACTCATTTACGAAAGAATACTCTCTGACCTTCATATTTAAATAATGTCTTAAACACCGTTCTTTAGTTTCAGTTTTAGGAAATTCCATTGTCACAAAACCAGCCCCTCTTTTTACATATTTTGTGTTTGAATCACCAAACAAAGTAAAATTATCAACATTTCCACCTATTACATTTTTACATTCTTGACAATCACAAATATTCTTATAAAAGGCATCCAAATCATTCAAGTAACCAAGCCTTTGCAAAATCAAAGCTGCTTCTGAATACTTAATCCTGTCATGCAAACCATAAATGTAATACCTTGAAATTGGTATCCCACCTCCAACAGGTACAACAGCCCTAGTTTCTCCAAACTCAGGGCCATGCGCAATCCCACTAAATGAAGGAGCTTTTAGATTTTTATTTGAAAGAGTAACGGAAAAATAGCCTCCATGAAGATTTATTACCTCTTTATCTGAAGACGCTAATAATAACTTTGATGAAAAATCCTTTAATGACCTTAATTCCAATTGGGTAGCCGTTTGCTCCTGGAGATTATCTATCCACAATAAAAAACCGTCAACCTCTAAGTCTTTAAATGAATCAACTATCTTATCTGTTTCTACAGGGTTAGTCAAAATACCTTTTGTAATCACTATACTTACGAATATCTTATTGTTATATTCTGACTTGTCTTCAATTGCAAGCTTAGCTAAATTAATATTTAACGGTAGCCACTTATCAATAGTGGCCTCTTTGAGGTAAAAATAAGGGGCAATTAAACAATAGGGGGGGTTATCAGTAGAATCATTTTCCGCTTCAAAAAGCAAATACTTTTGATTTTCATTTGACTTAATTTTAGAAGCAAGAATATTATTTTGAAAGCTTAAACATGCATTTACTAAATCCTTTTGCGCTTCAGAACTTGAAAAATCATCTGGGACTAAGGGACGAACTCCTGCCTTTTCACTAATTACACTTCCCAAATTATCAGCAAGACTTCTAATTGAACTTTTCAACTCATTTTGATCAGTTGTGATATGCCTTAAATCATGCTGAAAAGAATGTGTATATGGATCAATTATATAAGGGAAATTTTCTCGATTCTTTTCGAGTATAAAACCAGCTATTCCATCTGGAGCATAACTAGCCATATTCCCGTTTATTATCGTTCCATCATAAGTATCTTTATTAGGATACGCAAAGTAACTTTGTTCAGCAAACGTACCGAAAGTCATCCAATGTTGCATTTTGACTATTCTTAATTTTATCCAAATAGTTCAGGATAACATCTTTCTGTGCTCGCCAAACATCTTGGTTCTTTCTAGAATCAACAACTTTCCTAAATGAACCATCTTCATATTGCCAAATTCCTATCCCTTTTTTCTTTGCGAGTTCCAGAAACTCCTGATTAATTGATTTTGTAGCTATTGCTATATATATTTCATCCGCTACTAAAAAGTGCTTTTCACACTGTTTGAGGGCTCTTCTCCAATTAGCTAACTTTACTTCTATAAATACCAGATCTTCCTCATTACTATATACGATATCTACACTTTGTCCACCATTGGGGACCTCCCGATATACACAGTCAAAATGGTCATGCTTAATTTGATTAATCAATCTCTCAACTAAATCTTTCTCACTCATTTCTATATTTCAACTTTCTCGATCATCTCCTTGAGATTAAATACTATAGCTATAATTAAAACTTCCAGGCCTATCAAAAAGATAGACAAACCAAAAATATGTTTCTCGAAAACAGGAATTGATCCAGTCAGCAGAATTAAAATTGCCAGTAGGCTAATATAGAATAAAATTTTATTCATAACTGTAATCAAGTTCTTCCACAATCTTATTCTTTGATACTGTCGGTGTTGAATTAAAGATCTTTCAATAAACTCATAAATAAGATCTGGATGATCATTTTCCATGCCATTAATTCGAGTAGGACCGTAATCAAATTGAAGTGTGAGAAGATAATTTAATCTTTCCCTCAGGTTCGATTTAAGCCTTTCCTCTATTTCTACTATATTTAATTTCACCTTATCAATATTAACGAATGCTTGCATTTTTCCAGTCAAGCCAAGGGAAAATTGCAAAATAGCTAAAAGGGAATTTATATAGTTTAATTCGAAGGGAAAATCCATTTCTATAACACTTGGTCCTTAATGGTAGATTTGGTTATTTGATCAGGATAAGTTCGATAGACATATTTTAAAAGTGCTCTCAAACTTATCGTTTGAATTCTAGATTTGAACTCTTTTAATATTTCTTTTTGATTTTGGCTTAACGTTTCATACAACTCTTCAGCAAACTTAACACCTCTTTCGGTTAGCCTAATATTTTCCTTTAAAAATTCATTATCATCATCATCTACTCCAGTAGTCTGTCTCCAATGGTTCCATTCAGCAGCTTCTTCAATAACCATTTCCCCTCCTATCTCAACTTCGATGAATTTATGAAGAATAAAAAAATTGATGTCTTCGTAAATTTCTTTAGAAAATGGCCCATAATTCCAAGGAAAAAACTCGTACATTTTTTCATCTTCAATTTCAATGTCTTTTTTGAATTTTTTCCACACTTCTTTCTTAAATAGAAAAATAGCCTTTATAAGTTTTGTCCTTCCTTCAATCGGTTGATTAGGAACTGAATCTATTCCTGGAGAAAATAAAACAAGTAATAGAAGATCTTTTCGATTGTTAATTTTACCAGTACTCATACTAATAAATTTAGCTTATTTTTTTAGCAAAAACTATTTTTTTTAGCAAAAAACTATTTAATCACAAAATCAATACTCAAAATCCAGCCCCAACCGGTCTTTCAGCTTCCTCAGCTCGGGATTTTGCTGAGCCATGTATTCAAATTTCTCCTTCGAAGTATAGAGGTTTTTGGACTGCTCCTGCTCGCTGACCTCTTTCTCAATGTTAATCAGCGTGTTGTTCAGGTTTTTCCGTAAGTATTGGATCAGGTCCGCTTCAAATTTCTCCAAAATGCTGGTTTCCAGCTGACTTTCCAGAAGCAGCTTCACATTATGATCTTCTGACTTGATGAGCTTGCGGCCCAGCACCAGCTTCTCGGTATCTGATGCGCGATCCATCCGCTCTTCCTTAAAACCTTTCCAGACCTCTGTCAGCTGCTCTTCTGTGTAAGGAGAGTCCTTTTCCTCCAGTACAGGGGTTGGTTTTTCCACTTCCTCTGCAGTCTTCTCCTGAGTTTTTCTTCGAAGTAAGCTGGGAGTTTCCTTATTTTCAGGGTTTCCGCCGGTTGCCGGAATTTTGATCTTTGGAGTATGTGGAGCGGGACCGGAGCTGACGGTTTTATTTTCTGCCTGAGGGATCGGTTTTGGTGGACCTTGCTCAGAAGACCTTTCAGCAGGTACGGGGCTAGTATCTTCCTCTACCCTGCTGCTACTTTTTTTTTTGCTCCATTATCGGAGCTGGCTCCCGAACCCTCGGAATGACTCAGGCGAATGGCACGATTGAGCTGGGAAAGCTTCATCAGACAAAGCTCCACATGCAGCCGCTGATTTTTGCTTTGCTTATAATTCAGGTCAAACTGGTTCATGAGGTTTAATCCCGTAAGCAAATAAGAAGAGCTCAATACCTCCGCCTGCTCCTTATATTTGGCTTTCAGATTTTCCGGTACCTCCATCAGTGAAAGTGTATCGGGATTTTTACAAACCAGCAGGTTACGAAAATGCTCCTGGAGACCTACCAGGAAGTTGTGCCCGTCAAAACCGCTCCTTAGTACTTCATCAAAAAGCAAAAGCGCACCCGACATGTTCTCATCCCTGAAATAATCACCAACCTTAAAGTAGTAATCGTAATCCAGGATGTGGAGGTTTTTAATGGTATTTTGATAAGTGACCTTGTTATCAGATGAGAAGGTAACAATCAGGTCAAAAATAGACAGCGCATCCCGCATGGCACCATCAGCCTTCTGTGAGATCAGGTGCAAAGCTTCCGGCTCAGCGTCAACTCCCTCCTTCTCTGCAATTTTTTGCAGCTGCACCACCATATCATTGATCTCAATCCGGTTAAAATCAAAGATCTGGCACCTGGACAGGATCGTAGGGATCACCTTATGCTTCTCTGTAGTGGCTAAAATAAAAATAGCATAAGAAGGTGGCTCTTCCAGCGTTTTCAGAAAAGCATTAAAAGCTGCGGTGGAAAGCATGTGAACCTCATCAATGATGTACACCTTGAATTTCCCCTGCTGAGGCGGATAGCGCACCTGATCAATCAGGTTCCTGATATCATCAACAGAGTTGTTTGATGCCGCATCCAACTCATAGATGTTGAAGTTACTGGTAGCAGCATCGCCGGATTCAGCTTCAAAGCCATTGACCATCCGCGCCAGAATACGCGCACAAGTGGTCTTACCTACACCTCTGGGGCCACAAAACAGGAGGGCCTGAGCCAAATGATCGTTATCGATCGCATTTTTTAAAGTGGTAGTAATATGACTTTGCCCTACTACTTCATCAAACCCGAGTGGTCTGTATTTCCGTGCCGATACTACAAAACTTTCCACAACGGAAAATTATAATAATTGATCCACTTAGGAGCAGATTGAGTAAACAAATTCTCAGAAGATTATCAAATCTGATTTTCTCGTGTTCGGTTGAGACCCAAACTTCGAAGGATTTACCATGAATATCGAAAAATTTCTGGTTATCAGTAAAATTATGGCCAACTTAAAAACAAGTTGACCTTACAAGCATCATGATTAAACGCATAATTTTTCGATTACTGATTATTTTGATCATACTATCCTTTTTTATTTGATAGTAAAAAGAAAATTTCAAAGAGCTCAGTGTAATAAAGTTTTCATAGATCCCGAAACCTTGACAAATAGATAGAATAGAAGCATATGCTCCTATTCATTTACATCGCCTTCATTGCCATTTTTCTTTTTCTCTTTCTTCTCCTTTGGAGGTTCCGGCGGAGTATCTGAAATATTACCAAATTCGTCTACATAGGCGATCATCTCGTCCAGGCTACCTCCGGTAGAATTTTCCTGACGCTCCTTCTTCCGCTCCATTTTTTCTTCTTTCTTCTTTTGTTTCTTCTTTTCACGTTGCTTCTTCATGAAGCTATTCTGCGATCTGCCCATAGAATTTAATTTAAATAAGAAATATATAAATCACTTGCGTAATGATCATCATCTGCACACAAGTGATGAGAAGTAATAAAGATCAAAAATCAATCAGTGCCAGAGAAGGATAAGAGAAGGAAGATATTTATTAATCCCAGCACAAAGGTAATAATAATCTGACAGCCCCATAGCGAATCTCATATAGCAAGAATCTCCTGTCAACAGAGCCCTTCAGAATATATATTCCTAATTTTAGCTTAAAAATTACCATTTTTAGATTTTTTTTGACCCTCACGCAACCTGCGGGCAAATTCCTGCATCTCCCTTATGAATACCAACTTAAACATGTTGCGGATCAATAAATCGAACTCTGAAGAAGCGCTTTTAAAGGATTGCCAGAAAGGCAAACCCAGTGCTCAGCAAGAACTCTACGAGCGGTTCGCACCAAAAATGTTGGGAGTGTGCTTTCGGTACATTCATGACCGGGAAGAAGCCGAGCATGTAATGATCGGAGGCATGGTAAAGGTCTTTGAAAAACTGAGTCAGTATCACGGGGAAGGCAGCTTCGAAGGATGGATCAGACGGATCATGGTCAACGAAAGCCTGATGTACATCCGGAAAAACAAAAACATGTCACTGGAGGTGGAGGTAGAAAAAGCCGAATATGAGCCGGACTATCATAGCCTGGAGAAAACACTGGAAGCATCCGACCTGCTTGCACTGATCACGGAACTCCCCGTAGGATACCGTACAGTTTTTAACCTCTATGCTATAGAGGGATACAACCATAAAGAAATAGCTGACATGCTGGAGATCAATGAAAACACCTCCAAATCTCAGCTAAGCCGGGCCAGAAAATATTTACAAAACCGGCTACATGAATTACAGGAAAAAGAATTGAAAAAAGATAATAGCAATGGCAACTAATTTAGATCGACTTTTTAGAGAAAATCTGGACCAGCTGGAGGTCACTCCCTCTGCTGATAGTTGGAGCCAGGTGAAAAGCCAGCTGGCTAAGAAGCGACCGGTTTGGGTAATCCCAATGCGTATAGCAGCAGCAGTTGCCCTTTTGATCACCGTTTCACTGGTTATTTTCAACTACGAAACTCCGGGTGATCAGCAACTGATCTCAGCCATAGATCACCCTGTACAGGCACCAGCTATGAAATGGACCATTGAGTATTCGACCAAAGCCTCAGCCAGGCCTGAATCTCAGGACCCGATCTTAAATACTAATCAGACTGTAGCAACAGAAACTAAGCAAGAAATAGAATCCGCAATCAATGAAGAACCTATGCCTACATTAATTATTGCAGGACTGGATTCTCCATTGCTGGATATAAATAAAACCTTCGCGAAACCTGTCCTCATCGATGGGAAAACAACGGCCGATCAGCCAAAAATCAAGATCACGTACATCGCTTCTGAACAGCCCATGGCTGGTGACAGTACCAAAGCGGGTAAACTCAGCAAAGTATTTGCGTTTGCCAAAGAAATGACAAACTCAGACCTGCTGGCTGATATACGTGACGTAAAGGACAACTTATTCAGTAAAAACTAACAGACTCAAAATTAAAGGAATCATGAAAACGGTAATAGCAACCCTGATGGCATTCACACTCTGGATGCGCCCTGAAGTTGGCAAGGCCAATACTGGTAATGAAGGTGATACAGTGGTGATCGAGCTCAATAACAAAAGCAAGATCCTGATCTACACTGCTGACAGAACCGAGCTGGAAAACCTCCAGCAGTACGATCTCAACAAGATGATCAAAGACCTCAATAGCGCCTTAAGCTCCAAAAAAATAGAAAAAATAGAGCTGGAAGACGAAGATGGTAACAAATACATGCGTGATACCACCATCATCATCGGAGATGGTAAAGCAAAAACCAGCATCAAGGTAGGCAACATGGAGCTGTTGGTAGATGCAGATGATTGGGACGAGCTGGAAGAAGAATGGGATGATGACATACCTGTAACCAAACACAGTTATCAGGAGCGCCGCATAGATCGAACAAGAAACTATTTTAACGTTGATCTGGGTACCAATAACTGGATGGAAGGCTCAAATTTTCCGGATGCTACAGGTCAAAACCACACCGTAAAACCCTGGGGCAGCTGGTATCTCGCATTCAACAGTGTAAATAAAACCTGGCTGGCCGGACCACTCTTCGTGGAGTGGGGTGGTGGTGTCAGCTGGTACAACTGGAAGATGCAGGATACTGATGTATTTATTACCCAGGGATCGGAACGTACCGAGTTTATAGACACCACTGGATTCAACACGGTGAAAAGCAAACTTTCAGTTCCCTATGTAAACCTGTCCTTCGTGCCTATGCTGGACTTTGCTAAAGGTCGGAGGAAGGTCAAAAGCCTGGACCGGGGCAGTGTGAGCTTCCGAACCTACAAAAAGCAGGGACTGAGAATAGGTGTAGGTGGATATGCCGGTTACCGATTGGGCGGCAGGTCTAAGTTTGTGTACCGTGAAGACGGAAAGAAAGAAAAAGACATTGAGCGAGGCAGTTTCTATCTGGAAAACTTCCGATACGGTATCCGGGCACAAATCGGCTACAAAGGACTCGACCTTTTTGCCATGTACGACCTGAATGAGGTGTTTTCAAAAGATCGCGGGCCTGCAGGAAGCAACGGGCTAAATGCCATCACGTTCGGGATCACCCTGTAAAAAGTTTATCTAGTGTTAAGTTGCAGAATTAAACTACATTAATATGTGTCACAAATAGTTGATTGTCAGTTCGTTGTTTCTATTTACCCTGACAAAAATTTCCTTGAAGAGAAATTTTTCGTCCTGGTTGATTATTTGTGCCATTATGCACTAGTCAGGTAATTTTTTGGAATGCCGCTCAATTTTGAGGGGCATTCTTTTTTGGACTACTCCGCTCCCCACTTTTTCAAATCACCCTGTGTTATACCGGTTTCTCTACTCACCCGGTCAAACGAAGGCCGCTGTAGCGAAAAGAAAAATAAAACCAGCAAGTAGATCACTGTAAAAATGTGCTCCTTGCTGAGGTAGAGTCCCACCATAGACAGCAAGGCAGCGCTTTCCAAAATCGAATAGAGGATTACCTTTCGCTTTAAGTAAGCATCCAGTTTAGGCTTTATTTCAGCAATCGCATGAATATCATGAATGCTCTTTCTGTTCTTAAAATGAGCTAAACCAATCAATACTGCACAAACTGAAACCAGCATCACATTTATGACCATCCCGGGAGTGCCAGTCACCATAGGGCCGTCCGGAAACTCCTTCTGAGTCTCCAGAAAAATCCAGGCAAATGGGATCATAGTCGTAGCGATAATGCCATGAAAAATGATATTCAACCTCTGATAAAACTTCTCCCAATTATTGTACTGTGCCATAGCGATCTGTTCAAAACACAAAAGTAAAGTGATCTGCTTTCAAAACCTTTATAAAAAATGATCGTATATTTATAATGATATCATTTTAATATCATATCGAAATGAAACACCTTATAATTATCGCCTTATCCTTTATCGCTGGCTGGTATGCTAACGCACAAAGCGACTATACAGAAATGGAGGTTTCCATACCCGGAAATCCCGGAACGCTAAAAGGGTCTTATATTCAGACCAAACCCAAATCACCGATAGCCGCACTGATCATACCGGGGTCAGGTCCCACCGACAGGGATGGCAACAGCGCAATGGGCTTTACCAATAACTCCCTGAAGATGGTAGCCGATGCCCTGGCAAATGCTGGTATCTCTAGCTTGAGGATTGATAAGCGCGGGATTGCTGCCAGCAAGTCAGCGGCATTAAAGGAATCTGACTTGACATTCGATGCCTTTGTTAAGGATGCCAAAAGCTGGATAGACCTCTTAGCGGACAGCTTGAATCACCAGTCGATAGTAATCATTGGACATAGTCAGGGCTCGCTGGCAGGAATGCTTGCGGCTAAAAGCAATGAAAAAGTCTCTGCTTTCATCAGTATGGCAGGGGTTTCCGAACCCATTGACCAAACATTGTTAAAACAAATTAAAAAACAGGCACCTGTATTACTGGACGAAACAGAAGTGATCCTGGATTCGCTTAGAAAAGGCCACCGGGTAAATGAAGTCAATCCCTTGTTGATTTCCATCTTTCGCCCTTCTGTGCAGCCTTTTCTGATAAACTATATGCAATTCAACCCGGTGGAGGAAATTGCCAGGCTTAATATCCCTACTCTGATCATCACTGGAACTACCGACATGCAGGTACCAACAGATGACGCACGAGCACTGGATAGCGCCGCCACTGAGAGCAGCCTCGTTATTATCGATCAAATGAACCATGTACTGAAGACCGCTCCGGAAGATATGGCCAAAAATGGAGCAACATATAATCAACCAGACCTGCCGCTAGCAAAAGAACTGATGCCAGCTATTACCAATTTCATCAAAAACTTAAACCAATAAGATCATGAATGAGAATGAAAAACTCCATACCCCAATATCCGGCTATGTCATGCTGGTCATCTTTTTGATCCTCTTTTTCGGGTCCATAGGTATGATAGTAATTACAAAAATGCCACTGCTGATCATCCCGTTTCTCATAGCAGTGTTTCTGGTCCCCGGATTTTTCTATGTCAACCCAAATGGCTCACGCGTACTTGTTCTCTTTGGTGAGTATATAGGCACTGTCAAGAAAAACGGCTTTTTCTGGGTAAACCCATTTTACGTTAAGAAGAAGATCTCTCTGAGAGCCAGAAACTTTGACAGTGAACGTGTGAAAGTGAATGATAAGATCGGTAATCCGATCCTGATTTCTGTAATCCTGGTCTGGCGGGTAAAGGACACCTATGCAGCTGCGTTTGAGGTAGACGATTACGAGAATTTTGTGCGCGTCCAGACAGATGCTGCTGTGAGAAAGCTGGCAGGAAGTTATCCGTATGATAATTTTGATGATGAGCAGGCTGAAATCACTTTACGCTCAGGCCTGGATGAGGTCAATGAAAACCTTGAAAAAGAAATTGAGGAACGTCTGGCCATTGCCGGAATAGAGATCCTGGAAGCGCGGATCGGCTATCTGGCATATGCGGAGGAGATTGCAGGAGCAATGCTAAGAAGACAACAGGCTACTGCCATCGTTGCTGCTCGCCATAAGATCGTAGAAGGAGCCGTAAGCATGGTAGAGATGGCCATTGACGATATTGGTAAAAAAGCCATTGTGGAGTTGGATGATGAACGCAAAGCTGCCATGGTGAGTAATTTAATGGTGGTATTGTGTGCAGATAAAGACATCACTCCTGTGGTCAATTCAGGAACTTTACATCATTAGAAAAAATGAAAGGAAGGCTTTTATTTCAGGAAGAGCAGACCTTTAAATACACCTGGTCCTGGTGGGTACTCATCATAGTCACGCTCCCGGTTTTCGGGAGCCTGACTTATGGTTTTTATCAGCAGATCCTGCTGGGTGACCCCTGGGGTAATAACCCCATGAGTGACCTGACTATGGTACTGGTTACCTCTTCCACTTTTGTTCTTCTTGGAGGGATTATCTGGCTGTTTCAGGTCATGAAGCTGGTGATCAAAGTGGATGAAGGGACGCTTTCTTACTCTTTTTTCCCATTTATCAGGTCTATGAAAAACCTCCACAAAGGCGATGTAGCTGAAATGTACATAAGAAAATACGACCCTATAGGTGAATATGGAGGCTGGGGTTATCGAACCAGGTGGAAAAAAGGGAAAGCAATAAATGTCTCCGGTAAGTGGGGCTTACAGTTGATCTTTCCCACTGGAAAAAAACTTTTACTCGGAACACAAAAGCCAGAAGAACTGGATCAGGCAATAAAGCAGTTAAAAGAAAACTGGGGAATGACCGATTGATATGACAAAGAAGAAAGCATTTGCGCTGAGGATAAATGAAGATACAATGAAAGCCATCGAAAAGTGGGCTGCGGACGAGTTCCGCAGCACCAATGGTCAACTCGAATGGATCATAGATAAAGCGTTGCGGGAAGCAGGGCGCAAAAAGAAAAAAGAGTAAAGAACTATTATTCTCCCACCTGCTGAACCTTATTAGCACCTAAAACCTCAAAAGAAGGTCCTGCGACCCGACTGGCATCCGGTTTTCTGAGTGTCTCCATATAAAAATAATCTGCCTTTGCACGGTCGGGAGTCAAAGTCAGCAGCAAATACCCATGATCTGCCAGGTTTGAATACTTCAGATGAGGGTTTGACTCCTTATAAAGCTTTTCAGCCATTCGCACTGTATCCAGGTCGGAGTATTCATCATAATTGGCCGAGTTGATACTGGTAGTGCCAAACTCCACGGCTACAGGCTCTTCCGAAACCTCCCCTACCACAGATTCAAAAGCCCAGGAAGAATGTGTATCACCGGTAATGAAGATGACGTTCTCAAGAGCATTCTCTTTGATAAATGAGGCTATAGCATTTTTCTCCGCAGGATAGCCATCCCAGCTATCCAGGTTTCTGGGGTTATTGGGGAAAACAGCACTTTGATCCAGATCTGAGTAAATCACCTGATTGCCAATGATCTTCCATTTTGAGTCACTGTTTGCCAGCTGACCCTTTAACCAGCTCAACTGCTTTTGCCCCAGCATTGAGCGGTCTTCACTTTTGTAAGCCGGATCCGTGATGCTGTCCAGTTGTTTACTTCGGCCCACGATCCGCTCATCCAGCATAAAAAGATCTGCCAGTTTCCCAAAATCAAACGCTCGATAAAGATCTTCATCTTCTCGTATGGGCATCCACTCGTAGTAGGTTTGGATTGCTGCTTTCTTTCGCTCATCAAACGACCCCTCCCCTTCCTGATGGTTTTGGGCTCCTGTTTTGTAGGTGTCATTGGCTATCTCATGATCATCCCAGATAGTAATAAACGGATGATTCGCATGGGCAGATTGCAAATCCGGGTCTAAACGATATTGTGAGTATCGGGTTCGGTAATCCTGCAAAGTGATAATTTCTTTTGCCGGAATGTGTTTTCGGCCAATCGTAGTGTCTCCATAACCGCCCGGAGCATATTCATAAATATAATCTCCCAGGTGAATGACCGCATCCAGGATATCGTAATCACCAATGCGTCCGTAGGCACTGAAGTATCCCCATTCGTAGTTTGAGCAGCTGACTACAGCAAACCGGAGTGATCCTGCATTTTCCGATGTGGTTTTGGTACGGCCGGTAATGGAGTTTTCGCCAAGGGCTGAAAAACGATAATAGTAAATGGTCCCGGACGCCAGGCCTTCTACATCCACCTTCACCGTATAGTCACGAGCAGGATTAGTAGTGAAAGTTCCTTCTTGTATGGGCTCACCAAAATCTTCGCTTTCTGACACCTGCCAGGTGCCCGATACCTCCGGCAAAGAATCCTCCGGAGTAATCCGGGTCCAGATGATCACACGATCCTGCATCGGATCTCCTGAAGCCACACCGTGGTAAAATGGCTTCAGCAGCGAGTCATAAAGATGTGCGACGGGTTCCTCTAAAGGAGAATAGTCGGGTTTCCTTTCAGTATTGCAGGCAAAGAGGCAAAAAATCAGAGCAATCAGGGTCAGGTTTCTCATGGCTTAAACTTTTACTGACAAGTTAACCCCAATTCTACAACAAAGCAGAATTTGCCCGAAGGGCAGACGGGTTAAAAAAGAGAAACGAAAATCTGATTACCAGATCATCAAGAGACCATTAACCGATCTCTACCTTGATCTTATCCGTCAGGGGTTTACCTACACAAAGGAGCCTGTAGCCCTCGTCAATCTCATCCTGGCTGATGCCTTCAGCTTCATCCAGACTGATCTCACCTTCCAGGCATTTACCGCGACAGGCCGTACACAGACCACTCTGACAGCTGTAAGGCATGTCCAGATCCTGATCCAAACCAACGTCAAGGATACTTTCATCCATTGGCACCTGGATCACGTACTGTTCCCCATCCATGAGAATGGTTACTTCGCTTGTTTTTGATTCTCCTTTGGTGGGAGCTGATTCATCTGCAATGATTTCCTCAGGAGAAGTCTTTCCGGCTTCAAACGATTCCATCCGGATCTGGTCAGGCTTAATGCCAATCTGACTAAGGCCCTCATAAGTCACGTTCATCATAGGCGCAGGTCCGCAGATATAAAATTCTGACTCCACGGGGAAATTCAAATGATCAATAATGGCTCCAATCATCTCTGGTGTGGGGCGCCCGTGAAATTCGGCCAGATTATTCGGATCTTCCTCCAGGATATGAACCAACTCAAATTGCTCGGGAAATTGCTTTTTCAGCTCGTCCAGCTGGTCCTTGAAGATGATAAATTCCTCTCTGCGGTTGCCGTAAACAAGCGCTACTTTACTCTTAGGCTCTTTGAGCAAAACAGATCGCAGCAGCGAATAGAGCGGTGTGATCCCACTTCCACCACCAATAAACACGGCATGACGAGGCTCCCAGGCATTGTATTCTGTGGTAAACATCCCCATAGGCTCCATGATCTGCACTTCGTCACCCGCCTTAAATTCATCATTGATCTGATTAGACATAAGACCACCCGGCACTCGTTTCACTGTCACAGCAGGAAATTCATCTTCAAAAGGCGTGGTACAAAGCGAATAGGCTCTTCTGAGCTTTTTCCCTGCCACTTCATGGATGATGGTAATAAATTGTCCGGGTTTATAATTAAATGGAGATTCAGGTTGTTCAAATACCAGATTCACTGCATCCTTAGCTGTGCTTACAACCTCTTTAATCTTGAGCGTCATATACCGCTCGTTGCCTTTTTTCTTGTTCTTCTTTCGCTTAAATATTCCAAACGCCATGTTTCCTGCTGATTAAAATTCGGGCAAAGGTAAAACTCATGAGATTGACCCACAAGTTTATCTTAATGGGCTATTTTTGCACCTTCAAAAATCAAAATAAATGGAGCTCAACCAACTTACAGCCATTTCACCCATTGACGGCAGGTACCGATCTAAAGTAGAAGCCCTGGCACCGTATTTCTCTGAGTTTGCCCTCATTCGCTATAGAGTCAAGGTGGAAGTGCTTTACTTCATTGCACTTTGTGAGCTCCCTTTACCGCAATTAACCGAAGTAGATCACGGAAAGTTTACTGACCTGAGGGCTATTTATGAAAATTTCTCAGAGCAGGATGCTCAAAAGATCAAGGAGATCGAAAAGGTGACAAACCACGATGTAAAAGCCGTTGAATATTTCCTGAAAGAAAAGTTTGATGCCCTGGGTCTCAGCAAAAGCAAAGAGTTTATCCACTTTGGGCTCACCTCGCAAGACATCAACAATACGGCGATCCCACTCTCCACCAAAGATGCCCTGCAGGAAGTGTTCATTCCCTGGTTAAAAAATATCATTGACCTGATCAGCAAAGTAGCGGGCGACTGGAAAGACATCCCCATGCTGGCCCGTACTCACGGTCAGCCAGCTTCTCCCACCCGGTTGGGGAAAGAAATGGACGTATTTGTGGCACGGCTGAAAGAGCAGCTAAACACGCTGGAATCTACGGCTTATGCAGCAAAATTCGGAGGCGCTACAGGCAACTTCAATGCCCATACCGTAGCGTATCCTGATCAGGACTGGCATGCGTTTGGGGATCGGTTTGTATCCGGAAAGCTGGGACTGAAGCGAAGCTATCCCACGACTCAGATCGAGCATTATGACCACTTTGCGGCACTTTTTGATGTACTGAAGCGTATCCATACCATTCTTATGGATTTTAGCAAAGATGTATGGCAGTATGTAGCCATGAACTACTTCAAACAGAAAATCAAGAAAGACGAGGTGGGGTCTTCGGCCATGCCGCACAAAGTCAATCCGATCGATTTTGAAAATGCTGAAGGGAACTTTGGGATAGCCAATGCCCTCTGCGAACATTTAAGTGCAAAACTTCCAATCTCCAGACTGCAACGTGATCTGACAGACTCCACTGTCCTGAGAAATGTAGGAATGCCCATTGCTCACTCGTTGTTGGCGCTGACTTCCCTGGAGAAAGGCATCAAAAAACTGGAGGTGAATGAGGAAGCGATACGAAAAGACCTGGATGAAAACTGGGCCGTGGCAGCTGAGGCCATACAGACCATCCTCCGACGAGAAGGCTATCCAAACCCTTATGAAGCTCTGAAAGATCTGACCCGAACCGGGAAGAAGATCACGAAAGAAACGCTTCACATCTTCATCAGCGGACTGGATGTTTCCGATGAAGTGAAGGCAGAATTGATGGAAATCACTCCATTTAACTACACAGGAAGGTAATCAGGCATTTAACTTCCATTTTTTCGTTCCACTCAGAGTCTCTTGAAGGGGCTCTGAGAAACATTCTCACGAAATCCTTACAATAATTGAGATATGCGTCCCCCTCGCCTTACAATCTCAGAGTCCGCGTTGAGAGACTCTGAGCGAAAGGCAGGGAAAGTAAGTCCACCCTTTCAGCTCATTTTTTTGTAGTTTTATTGTAAACCTCTAAAACTATGATTCGCCTTACATTTTTTGCCGCCCTCCTGGGCCTGGCTTTTTCTTCTTCAGGACAACCCGATTCTACCAAATTAGCAAAACTCAGGACTGCAATAGAGGAAAAAATGGATTATCACAACGTTCCGGCTGTTGGTGTGGCTATTGTGCGAAAAGAAGGCCCGGTGTGGATAGAAAATCTGGGCATGGCGGACCGGGAGAAGGAAATCAAAGCTGACTCCAACACACTCTTTCGTATTGGCTCAGTATCCAAGATGTTTGTGGCGCTTTCCATCCTGAAATTACAGGAAGAAGGTAAGCTTACGTTACAGGACAAAGTTCGTGAGTTGGTGCCTGAAATAGCCTTTGAAAACAAGTGGGAAGAAACCAACCCTGTCCGCATCGTACACCTGCTGGAGCATACCACAGGTTGGGATGATTTTCACCTGACCGAATATGCCAGTAATAATCCAAAACCACTCACTCTGAAGGAAGGACTGGATTACCACCCGCATTCCAGAAAATCGCGATGGATCCCCGGATCCCGAATGGCCTACTGCAACTCCGGTCCACCTGTAGCGGCGTATATTGTTGAGAAGGTAACGGGGATGCGCTTTGAAGATTATGTACAGGAAAACTTCTTTGACCCACTGGGGATGGAGCACACCACCTACTTCAAAACAGCATACTACGATGCACACGGCGCTGCCCTCTACCAGGGGAATGAGCCTCAGGAATACTGGCACATTTTACAGCGGCCGTCCGGGTCTATCAATTCATCCGCCAGTGAGATGGCATCTTTCATTCAACTCTTGCTCAATGGCGGCAAGATGGATAGCATTCAAATAGTTAGCGAAGCCTCGATCCGAAGGATGGAACTCCCTCAAACGACCCCTGCAGGACAAGCCGGAATGAAAATCGGATACGGCCTCCATAACTATACCACCGATTATGAGGGTTTTGTTTTTCATGGACATAATGGAGGCGTAAACGGAGGCCTCACTGACATGGGATACCTGCCAGAGCATGGCATTGGTCACATTGTAATGATTAACTGTAGCAGTGGAAATGGACTAAATGAAATCACTAACCTCATCCGGGACTTTGAGATCGAAGGGCTCACCAAAAAAGAAACCCCACCAGTAGATACTTCAGCAGTGACCAAAGAAACCATAGCTGATCTGGAGGGTTATTATATGCCCATAAACCCCCGATCCCAGGGGCCTTATTTCTTTACCCGACTCATTGAAATACAGCGTCTGGTGGATTATGGAAATGGAAAGGTTCGCCTGAAAAGCCTGATGAATAACCGGGGTACGGAATTTCAACCCGTTTCGGGTACTGAATTCGTGAATTCCAAATCAGGCGAGGTGACCCTGATCTCCGTAGAAGACCCTCTGGCCGGTCCGGTACTTCACCGGGGGACGAGAGTTTTGAAACCTGTCTCAGGGTTTATAGCCAATGGCCAGATCGTATTTATACTGGTCTGGTTGCTCACCATGATCATTTGTGGTATTGTAAGCTTTTTTTGGTTTGTATTGAAATCACGCAAAAACCATCCGAAGAGTGAAAAGCAATTACGGCTTTTCACCACCATTGCCAGCTTTATCATTTTTGTTTTTACTATCATGCTGATCATCGGAGGAAACAATGCATTTGACCTGCTTGCTGAACCAGGGCTATTCTCCATCACATTGTTTGTCCTGTCCATCCTTTTTGCCGTTACTGTGCTATGGTCCGTTTTCCAGGCCTGGAAAGCCAACAAACACATGAGCCGACCTGCCTTCTGGTTTTATGCAGCACTCGCTATTTTCCACTTTTTTATAATGACCTATCTGGCATGGTATGGAGTGATCGGGGTGCGGACGTGGGCTTAAAGAATATGCTAAAAGATTCACTTATCTAACGGTTTAATATATCATAAACCCGGCTAATCCCTATATTTGCCCCCTTTTATGGCACTTATATACTACTTATTTTTAAAGCCACTTTCTTACCTGCCCTTTCGAGTTCTTTACATCCTTTCAGACGGTTTGTACCTGTTGATGTACAGGCTCGCAGGTTACCGGAAAAAGGTGGTGTTCACAAATCTCAGAAATGCTTTCCCGGACAAAAAGGAAACAGAAATCAGGCAAATAGCCTCAGGTTTTTACAGACATTTTTGTGACCTTCTCGTGGAGTCTATAAAACTTTTTAGCATCAGTAAGGAAGAGGCGATCCGGCGATGCACCCTGAAAGACCCGGAGCGATGGCAAAAACTATACGAAAAGAACAGAAACCTTGTGCTGGTCGGCGGGCACTACAACAACTGGGAGCTGATGGCCGTCTCGATCGATGCACAGGTTCCCCACCAGGTCTACGGTCTGTACAAGCCCCTGAAAAACAAATTCATGGACCGGAAGGTCAATCAATCCCGTGGAAAATACGGCATGATCCTCCACCCGGCGAAAAAAGTCAAAGAGATCTACTCTGCTAGCCATGAAAAGCCTTTTGGGGCCATATTTGGTGCAGACCAGTCTCCCACTACCGCTAAAAAAGTTTACTGGATGCCCTTCCTTAACCAGGAAACGGCCGTTTTCTATGGCGTGGAGAAATACGCCCGGGAATATGACTGCCCCGTGATCTACGGCTACATCAATAAGCTAAGGCGCGGCTACTACGAAGTGACTTACGAAGTGCTGGAAGAAAATGCCGACAAATCCCCTTATGGGAAGATCACCCAGCAGCATACCCTCCGACTACAGCAACAGATCCTGGAAGACCCCACCAAATGGATCTGGACCCATAAGCGCTGGAAGCGAAAGCGAAGAGAAGGTGAAGTGCTGCATGAGTTGACTTGATACTAAGGTTTCCACAGCATAACACCTGAGCCTTATCCTGCACCTATAAGCCTTTCACTAAAGGTTTAGTAATATTATGTCGAATTTAGATTTACATGAACGAATTCCTGATCAATACATTCGAGATTACCCCGGAAGAAGCCGAAATTTTTTCAGCTGGTTTTATGGTAAAAAAATATACCAAAAATGAAAAATTCATTGAAGCCGGAAGGGTCTGCAATAAGATCGGTTTTGTGGAAAAAGGCCTTCTGAAATGTGTTTTAACAGGGAATGAACGAGAAGTTATCGATGATTTTGTTTTCGAAAATCAGTTTGTTTCAAATTACTATAGTTTTTTAACCCAACAGGAATCCACAAAAAATATAACCTGCCTGGAAGATTCCACTTTAAAAATAATAAGCAGAGAAAAACTTCAGGAACTATCCCGTGACCACCTGTTTATTGAACAGATAGCACGAAAGGTTGCTGAGACCTTGTTTATATCAATACATCAAAAACTGGAAGCGCTAAGACTCCAAACCGCAGAAGAGAGATATTTGGACCTGCTAAACTCACATCGTGAAATAATGGACAAAGTGCCACAGTATGAAATCGCATCCTTTCTGAACGTAAGCCCCGAAACGGTCAGTAGAATCAGAAAAAACCTCACCATAAGATCTTGATCTATATCAATGCATGGGAGTTTGAACAAATCGATCTTTGAGTAAAAAGAAATATGACAAGATATATTGAAGCAACTCCGGATGCTGGAAAAGAGTTTTACCAAAACTTCATCCAAAAAGGGAAGGTAATCATGCTGAATTTACTTCGATTCAGGGAAGTGGCCGACTACTCCAACCTGGAAAACCTGAAACCAGAAAATGAAATACCCGGAGAAGAAGCTTACGGTCTCTATATGAAGCACACATTACCCTTACTAAAAAAAGCAGGAAGTGCCGTAGTCTTTTATGGCAAAAGTTACAGTTTCTTAATTGGTCCTGAAAGTGAGAAATGGGACGCTGTATTGATCGTTCAGCATGAGTCAGTATCCAGGTTTATGGAATTTGCTCAGAATGAAGAGTACCTTAAATACGCTGGCCACCGGATTGCTTCTTTAGAGGATTCACGGCTACTCCCCATAACTGAAAGCGACATAGTACAAAGTCAGTAAAACCTTGTAATTCTTTTTGCTAGTGTAGCACATTGAATATACTTGATTGATACACTAAATAAGATCTACTTTTGTGATATGAAAATGAGGATGTCATGAAAACAGTATCACTAAAAATAGACGATTCGATTTTCGGAGAGACTGAAAAAATACTAGCTCGAATAAAAAAACCTCGTAATCGATACATTAACGAGGCAATTGAATTTTATAATAAATTTCAACGTAAACAGATTCTTGAGAAGAAATTGAAAAAGGAATCCAGGATAGTTAAAGCAGATTCATTGTCAGTACTAAATGAGTTCGAGGAGATTGATTATGCCGATTAAACAATTCGAAATCTGGATTGCTGATCTTTCGCACCTCCATGCACGTAACACCAGCCTGGTTTTGGTCTCTTTAGCGCCATTAGCCAAATTAATGAAGTACAAAAAAAGGATGGGTTGGGAAATTCCGTGGTACTCCTCCTTTGGCAGTGACTTCAATTACGGGCTATGTGTTGTTTCTCATGGTACCTGAGGAAGTAGAAATACTTTGATGGTTACTACCACCAGCCCGGAAGTTTATCCGGGCTGGTTGCGAAAGACACTGTATTACAGGGTTTTACAGATTCGTCATCAGCCAATTTGTGGCCTCAGCTAAAGAGGCTGGCCTCTCGAAAAGTCAGAACGATTGCCAGCTTCATCGGATTTCACTAGATTAGTTTCTGATCAGTGTAAAATCATGAAAGCCGATTCTATAGGAACTAAAATAAGAAGCTTAAGAACACAAAAAGGGCTGTCTATGGAGGCCCTGGCCGATAGGTCCGGCATAACCCTTCGCACCATCCAGCGAGTAGAAACGGGTGCATCAACCCCCCGGGGCTACACCTTAAATCAAATTGCCCGGGCACTGGAACTGGACATCAACTCACTGAATAACCATGGGACCTACCAATCCCCGGATGATGAAGCACAAGCTTTGAAATGGATTAATTTATCGGCGTTGCTCATTCTATTTCTGCCTCTATCCAATGTAGTTGCCCCATTAATCTTATGGTGGAAGTACCGGCACATGCCGCTCATTAAACAGATTGGAAGTCAGGTGGTTAGCTTCCAAATAATCTGGATGATCGTGACCTCTTTTTCATTAATTGCAGCTCCCTTTGCTCTGTTGCTATTCGAAAAGCCGGCTATTACTGTATCCGGTGCGGTCATCTTTACCTACCTGGGCTTCTGGCTGTTTAATATTGTGATGACGATCATTGCTGCCACACATATCCGACATGAGGACTGGGATAAAATTTACTCCAGGGTGCCCACCCTGGTTTGAATAGCTATTGACCACAAAATGTCCAATAATTGACATACAAATGACGTAGATATCCATTCCTCAGGAGGCGTACTTTGCATCAAAAAACTATGGTAAAGAAAGTACTCCTGACTGTAATTGCACTGATAATCATTTCTGCTGTTGCTGGCACTTTTTATTTCAAAAACCTGATGAAAGCCCCGGCCAATTTACTACAGGTAAAAGGAAGCTCAGCATCAATAAGTATATCCTGGACCAAAAATGAGTACAGTGACCGGGCTGCTATGCTGGTACCGGTCAGAATCGGGGAAATACCCGACACACTATACATGCAGTTTGATATTGGAGCAATACGATCCGTCCTTTACAACCGGCCTCTGGCAGACCTGGCTCAAAGATATCCTGACATAGTTCAGGCAAACATCCCCTATCTCAATTCATTTGATGTGCAGTTGGATAAATTTCACCTGACTTACGACTCAGTGAAAAACATAAACTTTGGACGACCAATTGAATGGAATAACAAAGAAGCTAAAATCATCATCGGAACCCTGGGAGCGGATTTTCTCGAAAGAACAAAAACCATACTGGATTTCAGGCACTCCACGGCTTTTTTCTTCAAAGAAGTCCCTGACTCCATTCGAACCATGGAAAAGGCGAAATTTGAATTTAAGGAAAGAAGGGTGCTGATACCGGCAGTTGTAGATGGTGATCAGAAAAAGCTTATGTGGGATACCGGGGCAAGCTCATACGACCTGATTACGTCAAAGGACAATTTCCATGAGCTGGCTGCTAACCCAAAAGATGTCATTGTCCACGAAACCAACCAGCTTGACCGGAAACTCAAAGTATATTCCGCAAAGTCGAACAAAAAAATGGCTATCGGAAAGGGGGAACTCTTACTGAATAGCGTTACCTATGTAGAAGGTTTTCCCTGGTATATTCATGCCGCGTTTTACTTTTCAGGAATGGAAGGGATGATCGGCAATAACCTTTTCAGAGACAGAATGATTTTCCTTGATGCTGAGCGCGAGGAGTTTTTGGTTTTTTAAATCTCCCTCTGATCTGTTGGGGAATGCTAAAGAAGTTGAAATTATAGATTATCACTAAATGGAAAAACTACCAAACATACATCCAGGCGAGATCCTTTCGGAAGAATTTCTAAAACCTAAGGGGATTTCAGCTTACAAGTTATCAAAGGAACTAGGAATTCCTCAAACCAGAATAAGTGAAATTTTAAAAAAGAACCGACGCATTACAGCTGACACGGCACTAAGACTGAGTCAATATTTCGGTACAACTCCCAAATTCTGGTTGGGACTTCAAGATGACTTTGATATTGAGGAAGAATCCCATGCTAAAGCTGAGGAATTAGCAGCTATTCGGAGAATGACCCCAGCCTAACACCTACTGCTGCCCTGCCAGCAGATACAACACTGCCATCCGAATTGCCACGCCATTTTCTACCTGACCCAGTATGATGGAGTGCTCAGAGTCTGCCACGTCGCTGGTCAGCTCCACTCCCCGGTTGATCGGGCCCGGATGCATGATCACAATTTCTTTATCCAGCGTATCGAGGAGTTTTTTATTGATCCCGTAATAGATCGAGTATTCACGCAGTGATGGGAAGTACCGCATCTTTTGCCGCTCCAGCTGGATACGAAGTACATTGGCTATATCACACCACTCCAGGGCTTTTTTGATGTCTAGCTCCACTTTTACGCCCAGCGAATCAATATGCTTGGGCAATAAAGTAGCTGGCCCGCAAACCATCACCTCCGCACCGAGCTTCTGAAGCGCAAAGATGTTAGACAATGCCACTCTTGAATGCAGGATATCCCCGACGATCACCACTTTTTTCCCGGCTACATCGCCGGTTTTCTCGCGTATGCTGTAGCTGTCCAGCAGCGCCTGAGTAGGGTGTTCGTGAGTACCGTCGCCAGCATTGATAATATTAGCCTTGATATGGCGCGACAGGAAGTGTGGCGCTCCGGGACTGCTGTGACGCATTACAATCATATCCACCTTCATCGCCAGGATATTATTGACGGTATCCAGCAGTGTTTCGCCCTTTTTTACTGAGGAGGATGAAGAAGAAAAGTTGATCACATCCGCCGAAAGACGTTTTTCTGCCAACTCAAAGGATAACCTCGTCCGGGTAGAGTTTTCAAAAAAAACATTGGCAACTGTAACATCACGGAGGGAAGGAACCTTCTTGATGGGCCGATTCAAAACATCTTTAAAATTATCCGCAGTTTCAAAAATCAGATGGATTTCCTCCGGGTCGAGGTTTTTGATACCTAAGAGATGCTTTGTTTTTAACTGGCTCATTCAGTCTCGTTCATTAACCATATATTGTCTTTCTTACCTTGCTCTTCAAGCTCTACAAGCACCCTTTGTGAGGGCATGGTATTTACTTTTCTCCCTATGTAGTTGGCCTCTACTGGAATGTGCCTGCTGTACATCCGATCAATAAGCACCAGCAGTTCTACCTTGGCCGGTCGCCCAAACATCGTCATGGCATCCAGCGCAGCACGAACAGACCTGCCCGTATACAAAACGTCATCGATCAATATGACCTTTTTATCTTCAATGATAAATGGAACCTTGGTCTGGTTAGGAGAAAGTGGCTGATCACGCCTTCTGAAATCATCTCTGTGAAACGTGGTGTCCAGGTAGCCCAGTTGTATCTTTTTATCCAGGCTGGCTTCCAGTTGTTTTTTAATCCGCTCCGCAAGGTAGATCCCTCGGGGCTGCATGCCCAGGATTACAGAGTCGGAAAAATCGCTATGATTTTCAATGAGATGCTGGCACAATCGGCTGATTGTGACATTCAGTAGTTTGCTGTTGAACAGGAGTCGTTTTTGCATGATCAAACTGCATGCAAATATAGTAGCATCTTACTTAATTTGGATTCTCCTCCAGATGATATTGGATTTTATTCACATAAAATACCTTACGCGTCCTATCACCGTCTATTATTGTGTTTTTGATTCGCTGCTCACCGAATGCATACATTGTGTTACCGTACCAGTACTTCAGTCCTTCTATTTCCGGATTCCTGGTTTTCACTTCATCATTTTCATGTGCCAGCCTTACCGGACTGAAGGACTTCCCTTCTAATATTTCATTGCCCTGAATAACTTTTGACCGGATCTCATTTTCCTGCAAATACATCAGTACGATCTTATCCTTGTAAGTGCTGACCGTGACGTATTCTTCCAGAGCAAACGTCTCCACATCATTGATCTCAAAGCTGTTATCCCACAGTATATTCCCATTACGGTCAAAGGCTACTACTACGGCATGGGTATAATTATAGCCCATAAAGCTGGGATTCAGTCTGTTGAAACCACCGTAACCAGCATACGGGGCGCCGGTGCTATAACTGGAGTATCTGGGGTAGTAAGCTTCTCCGAGCAGAATATACTCATCTTCTCTCTGTATGATATCATGGACTAAAAGCCGGTAGCTGAATTTTACCCGCTTGCCTTTTGCCCTGCGGCGCTCGATACGCTCTTTAATACGTTGTTCGCGGCGTTCATTCATGTATCCGAAAAAATTGTTGAGATCAGCATATTCGTGATATTTTACAAACTGCTGTCTGCCGTTGATGAATTTGGCGAGGTACAGGCCACGGCTATACTGTGATGCTTTTTTAGAATAAGTACCCGCCAGGTATTGAAATCCTCCATAGAATATGGTGCTGGCACCATCCACAAGATTTTTGCGGTCACCCGGACTGATGACATTATTCTGGATAAGATCGGCTGAAGCGGTAAAGGTTTTTGACCGAACGGTATATTTTTTATTATTCATCTTTTCTGACTGGATCACTGAAAACATACCCGCCTCATCGTCGATGATGATATCCAGAATATCACTCTTATTATCATAAAAGCCGGGCACAACCTGCGGCCGCTGCTCTTCCAGGTCAAACCTGAGGAGAACCGGTCGATAGTTGGTATACCCTGCCAGCAGCACATTAGGCCCAATTACTTCAAAAAATGTTAACTGAATCGGGAAAACCGTATTTACTTCTATTTCCCGAAAAGTGGCCGCCGAGATATCAATCTCGTACAGCAGCAGATCCTCATTGTGGTACCGGGAAGCATTAAACAAGAGGTAAAACATACCGTCGTAATACTCATAACCGGTCAGGTAGCTATCAAAAGGGATGGTATAGATCCTCGTCCACTGTACTTTAAGCAATGTATCCAGGTAGTGAAAGGTCCAGTTATACCCATCGCCAGATCTGTCAGTGGTTTCTACCACCACCAGCAGCCCTTCATCCTCACCGGGTATGATCCGGTAATCCATATCAAAGTCCGCTATTTCAAACTCTACACGGTTTGGCTGGTAGATGTAATCACTGGTATCTTTTTCTTTCTTCCGCTGAGAAAACCCGGTAATAACCGTCAGTAAAAAGTAGATTCCTATGAATATTCGCACAGTCATTAAACAGTCTTTAGCTCATTTTCCCTTAGGTATTGCCATAGCTACGATCAGGTCAAACTCCTCTTGCTTTACAGGCTGCCGGGAGTTTCTGACAAGAACCATATCACTAAGTCGCTCATCTGATTTAACCATTTCCAGCGTCACTGGTTTTTTTTTAATTTTGTAATTCTCAAATTTATTTTAAACAATTAGGTTAAGCTTCCCCCTAAACCTTAGTTAAATGTACAATTTATCCCGTTAAACATATTCATCACATGACATCCATTTTTAATGGATTAAATTTCTGCCAATGAAATGAGCATGATGTCGAGACGCGTAGTCCGGGACGCGTAGTCCGGGACGCGTAGTCCTACTGAATATGAATATAAGTTTTCGGCCAAAAGCCAAAGGCTAAGAGCTAAAAGTCAAATTATATACGCATGAAAATACTAATCCTCCGGTTTTCTTCCATAGGAGATATTGTTCTTACCACACCCGTTATCAGAGCCCTGAAAACGCAATTGGAAAATACTACATTGCACTATGCTACAAAAGCTGAATATCACCCCATCCTGAAGGAGAACCCATACCTGGACAGCATTCACCTCTTGAAAGCAAGTACTGGTGAACTGATCCGGGAGTTGAAAAAAGAGAAGTTTGACCTGATCATCGATCTGCACCACAACCTGCGAACCTGGAAAATAAAGTTTGCACTTCGCACAAGATCGTATAGTTACCACAAGCTCAATTTGAAAAAGTGGATTTTCACCAACCTCAAGATCAACCTGATGCCCAACACACACATTGTGGATCGATACATGGAAACTGTAAAACCGCTTAACATCAAAATGGACAGCCTGGGGCTGGATTATTTTATCCCTGAAAAAGATGAGGTGGACCCGGAGTGGCTTCCGGAACCTTTCAGAAAAGGATTTGTAGCGCTGGCTATAGGCGGAAAATGGGCTACAAAACGCCTTCCTAAAGGACGGCTGATCGAGCTGTGTGACCGAATCAATAAGCCTGTCATTCTCGTTGGAGGAAAAGAGGATCACCAGACAGGTGCAGAAATTGAGTCTTTTTTTAAGCGAAAAGTTGGTTTTGACAAATTTGATGAGGGGTTAAGAAAACTCGGAAAGAAAGCGATCGTTTACAATGGATGTGGCAGGTTTAACCTCAACCAATCAGCATCCCTTATCCGACAGGCCCGCTGGGTCTTTACCCACGATACAGGGCTTATGCACATTGCGGCAGCTTTCAAAAAAGAAACCTTCACTATCTGGGGAAATACCATACCGGAGTTCGGCATGTACCCTTACAGGACGAAGTTTTCCATTTTCGAAAACAAAAAGCTCAACTGCAGACCATGCAGCAAGATCGGGTACAACAAATGTCCCAGGGGACACTTCAAATGCATGAAGGAAAATATATTTGATTTTTACCTGCCGGACTGATCAAATAAAAACCATTAACTTCAAAAAATGAAAACCCTTTACATCATACGTCATGGCAAATCTTCCTGGAGTTTTGATCTGGATGATCACGACCGGCCTTTGGGCATACGCGGAAGAAGTGATGTCCGAAAAATAGCTAAACACCTGAGTGCAAATGCTCCTACCCCTGAGCTGATGATTACAAGCACTGCCAGCCGGGCTCTTTATACGGCGCTATTTATTGCTGACGAATGGGGCTATCCGGAAGATCAAATCCAACTTTCAAACGGGCTTTACATGGCTGGCACAAAAGAGATCATGGGAATAATTGAGGATTTGGGAGTTAATACTCTGGCCATATTCGGGCACAATCCGGGCTTCACTGCATTTATCAATCACCTGCAGGAAGAATATCTGGATAACCTGCCGACTTGTGGGGTTTTCAGCATCTCTTTCAGGTGTGATTCGTGGAAAGAAATAAATTCATCTGTTGCCAGAAAGAATTTTTTCATTTCTCCCAAAAAGCTTAAATAGCTAGTGTAATGTTAACGATATAATGTCTCAGGCATAGTGTAACAGCACTCTTCATTTCCCGCAGATTACGCTGACCTGCCTGCAGTAGCCACTTCCGGCAAAGGCAGGTCTTCGCTGATTCTCAATTCATTTCTGCGTTTTTCTGCGACACTTGGCCGCCGTACTACTCTGGCAGGCGGGTCAGCGGGAGTTTGTTCCGACAATTTATACTTAACGCAGCACTAGATAAGCCCTGACATAAAAAAGACTTACAAACCAGGAAACCTTTTCATGTGTTTAAAAATTGGCTTTTAGTCTTTAGCTGTTGGCTATTAGCCTTTATTTGGCTGTTTTTAAGGTATTGTCTATCATCTTTTTGCCTATTGCCCATTGGTCATTGCTTACTGCTACTGCCTACCGCTTACTGCCTACTGCCTATGGCTTTTGGCTGAAAACGTCCCGGACTACGCGTCGCGGACTACGCGTCGCGGATTGCCATTTAGCCTTATGCTCATTTCATGTGTTTTCAGGTGGATTATAGAATATACTGACTAAGGTCTTTATCCTTCACAAGGCCCTGCAGTCTTTCCTGCACCATGTTTTTATCCACAACGATCTGGGCATTCGGCCCAATTTTATCCGGTATCTCAAAAAGTATATCGTTAAGCAGCTTGCTCATGACTGTATGCAACCTACGCGCACCGATGTTCTCCACCTCCTCGTTGATCTGAAATGCTATCTCTGCCAGTTCCTCCAAAGCATCATCCTGGAAGGTCAGGTTCACATCTTCCGCCCCTATCAGCGCTATGTATTGCTTTGTCAGAGCATTTTTTGGCTCTTTGAGGATACTCAGGAAATCTCCCTTGGTGAGGTTATCCAGCTCCACGCGGATAGGAAACCGGCCCTGAAGTTCCGGAATCAGGTCCGAAGGTTTGCTGAAATGAAATGCTCCCGCAGCTATAAAAAGGATATGGTCCGTATGCACGATACCATATTTCGTATTCACGGCACTGCCTTCCACTATTGGTAGCAGATCACGCTGAACACCCTCTCTACTTACATCAGGACCACCCTTTTGGCCATTTCGGCCTCCTCCGGCAATCTTATCAACCTCATCTATGAAAATAATCCCTGTATTCTCAGCCTTCTGCATTGCCTCTTCTTTTACCTCATCCATATCGATGAGTTTACTGGTCTCTTCCTCCATGAGAAGCTTGCGGGCCTCCTCAATAGTCACCTTCCGTTTTTTGGTCTTCTTAGGGAGCATATTTCCCAGCATTTCCTGCAGGTTGATCATGGAAGCTTCATCCATACCTCCTCCCACCATACCAATGCCAGGGTTGGCGGTTTGCTTCACGTTGATCTCGATCTTCCGTTCATCCATCTCACCGTTCTTGATCTTCTCACGAAAACGCTCACGGGTTTTTTCATTGAGCTCCCGCTCATCCTCGGGCTGATCTTTACCTACTCCTGATGCATGGGGTGTGGGAGTACCCTTCAGTGGAGGAATCAGAGCATCCAGAATGATCCCCTCAACAATTTCTTTAGCCTTTTCTTTGACCTCCTCTTTTTTAGCAATCTTGACCATATTGACAGACTGCTCCACAAGGTCCCGCACCATGCTTTCGACATCTCGCCCCACATAGCCTACCTCAGTAAACTTGGAGGCTTCTACTTTGGTAAAAGGAGCTTCAGCAAGGTGAGCCAGCCTGCGGGCAATCTCTGTTTTACCAACACCCGTAGCCCCTATCATCAGAATATTGTTCGGAACAATTTCACCCTGAATATCTTCCTTCACGTTCATTCTTCGCCAGCGATTTCGTAGCGCAATGGCGACATTGCGCTTTGCATCATTCTGACCAATTATATATTTATCCAATTCAGCGACTATCTGTCTTGGTGTTAAGTTCTTATTCATATCTCTTTCGTTACAAAATCTTTCTAAATGCGTTTAAGTTGGCTTGAAGCGTGAAAAAATCAGTACCTCCGGCTGCATGATAAGTCGCATGAGCATACCTGATTTTGATTTTTTTGACCCCAATTAAAAATCCATAGCTAAATCCTGCTCCATACGCAGCCTCATCTTTTCGCAACTCTTGTCTCCTTACATGACTATACCCAAATAAGAGCTGAATGTTTTCATGGATAATCAACTCCGTGCCAATATTAACATGCCTAAGCAACTTATCAGCTATTTCTACGGCACGTGAGGTACTTAAATCACCTTCATCTTCAAAATACAAGTCATTCACCACCAGACTATGAGCCGAAATACTAAACCGAAAAGGCATGTGTTCCGGTTTCACTGATGAGCTTATCTGCACATCAAAAGGGACCCTTGTCAGAGAAGTTCCACTATAATCGTTCAAAACCACTCCGAGGTTTTTAAAGACCAGGCCAACAGAAAAATCCATATCAGGAGCACTGTAAACTCCGCCAAGGTCCATCATAAGCATAGAGGCCCCATATCCGGCAGCTCCGGAGTAAGCAAACTTCATATTGGCGCCAAGTGTAAATGCACTGATCCGATGACTTTTGCCGACCATCAGCACATAATCCTGTGCCTGAAATCCACCTATAGCATCCCCATTATCTGCAGTCTCTTCAAAATCCCCGTAGTTGAGGTATGTCATCCCGATAGCCAGCTTACCAATTTTATTAAACTCCGCATGGTATGCTCCTGAAAAAGAATAAATGCCTGCAAAATACGGACTGAAATTCAGAGTCGCTTCACCAGCTTTCACGGAATCAAGGACTGCCGGGTTGTGGGCAAATTGCATCAGGTCCCCATCTGCAAGAGAAACAACCTTACCTCCAAGCGCTGCATTTCGAGCTCCAAAAGGCGCGTTGACCGATTGACTGCCACTGAACTGCGAGTGGGCCTCAAAAGTGGCCAGGAGCAATATGAAGCACAGAATCCTCAAGTTATTTTGTGCTGGTTTCAGGAATAATAAACTCCATTGGGTGTTTCGGTTTATCCTTCAATAACGCAATTTTCAAAACATCTTGCACAGATTCTACAAAATGAATATTCAGCCCCCTAATATAATCATCATTGATCTCTTCCAGATCCTTGGCATTTTTATGACACATGAGGATCTCTTTAATACCCGCTCTGCGTGCTGCCAGGATTTTCTCTTTGATACCTCCTACAGGCAGTACCTTGCCTCGCAAGGTTATTTCCCCGGTCATGGCCAGCTTCTTTTTGATCAGCCTTTGAGTAAAGACAGATGCCAGAGCTGTCAGCATCGTGATGCCTGCTGAGGGTCCATCTTTTGGGATGGCTCCTGCAGGCACGTGCACATGCAGATCATAGTGCTCAAAAACCCGGTAGTCAATACCGAGATCCTCCGCATTCGTTTTCAGGAAGGATAATGCCGTCATAGCAGACTCTTTCATTATATCACCCAGTTGTCCTGAAAGCGTCAGCTTACCCTTACCCCGACTCAGGCTGGCTTCTATAAACAAAATATCTCCTCCGGAAGGGGTCCATGCAAGGCCCGTAGCTACTCCCGGCAACTTATTGTCTTCGTAGGTTTCTTTATCAAAATCCTCCGGTCCAAGGATCTTACGTACTTCAGTGTCATTGATCTTTTTGGAATACTCCTCTTCCATGGCTATGGACTTGGCTGTATTTCTGATCACTGAAGCTATTTTACGTTCCAGATTCCTCACACCGGATTCTCTCGTGTAATCATTGATCAGTTTAGCAAGCGCCTTCTTATCAAACAATATATCCTCAGCTTTTAAGCCATGCTCCTCTCTTTGCTTGGGAATCAGGTGCTTCTTTGCTATTTCAACCTTTTCTTCCAGAGTATACCCGGTAATATCTATGATCTCCATCCGATCCCTCAGAGGTGGCTGGATCGTATCCAGGGAGTTTGCCGTTGCTATAAATAAGACCTTGGATAAGTCATACTCAACCTCCAGATAGTTGTCCTTAAACGCATTATTTTGCTCAGGATCCAGTACCTCAAGCAATGCTGAAGAAGGATCGCCCCGGAAGTCAGAGCTAACTTTATCGATCTCATCCAGGATAAATACCGGGTTAGAGGTCTTGGCTCTATTGATGTTCTGAATGATCTTACCGGGCATTGCTCCAATATAAGTCTTTCTGTGTCCTCGTATTTCAGCTTCATCATGAACACCTCCCAGGGACATCCTCACATACTTCCGACCCAGTGCATCAGCTATAGACCGTCCTAATGAAGTCTTACCAACTCCGGGAGGTCCATAAAGGCAAAGGATCGGGCCTTTAAGATCATTTTTGAGTTTGCGAACGGCCAGGTATTCAAGGATCCTGTCTTTGACTTTATCCAAACCAAAATGATCTCTATCCAGGATCTTTTTGGCATGCTTCAGGTCAAAATTATCCAGTGTCACCTCATCCCAGGGCAAGTCTACCAACAACTCTACATAGCTCATCGCCACGGGGTATTCTGCAGCTGCCGGGTTCATCCGGCCTATTTTATCCAGCTCCTTGAAAAAGTGAGCTTTTACTTCTTCGGGCCATTTCTTATCGGCGGCTCTTTTCCGGAGTTCATTGATTTCCTGATCCGGTCCATCCTGCCCAAGCTCATCCTGCAAAACTTTCATCTGCTGGCGCAGGTAGTAATCACGCTGTTGCTGATCAATATCCGAATGTACCTTATTGGCAATCTCCTGCTTCAGCTCCAGGATCTGAATATCCTTCAGCATGTACTTGAGCAACAGTTCTGCCCGCCTCTTGGAGTCATTGGTTTCAAGCAGCTTTTGCTTATCCGAAACCTCCGCGTTGATATTGGAGGAGAGGAAGTGCGTCAGAAACGTATAGCTCTCTATATTTTCCAAAGCTACCTGTGCCTCCTTTGGAATCTCCGGATTTAGCTTAAGTACTTTGTATGCAGCTTCCTTCAGAGAAGATGTGATGGATTTTATCTCTTCTTCAGACACATCATCCCGCTCTTTGATAATCTCAAAAGCTGCCTTCAAAAACGGATCCTCCTGAAGTCCTTTCACAATGTTGAACCGCTGCTGTCCCTGAATGATAATAGTCGTATTTCCATCTGGCAAAACCAGCATCTTCAGGATTTTAGCAACTGTACCTACTTCATACAAATCATTAAAACCAGGCTCTTCTTTTTTGGTGTTTTTTTGCGCCAAAACACCAATGATACGATTGCCTTTATAGGCTTTTTTTACCAGTCTGATAGACTTGGTCCTGCCTACAGTAATCGGAAGCACAACTCCGGGAAAGAGGACGGTATTTTTGATCGGGAGGATCGGAAGTTCATCCGGGAGGTGGTCATCACTGAGCTCCGCTCCTTCGTCATCAGCCACCAGCTCAATCAGCTCTCCGGACTCATCTTCTAAAAAATCTGTGAAATTTAAAGGGTAATTTAATTTATCTTCTTGCATAAACTTATGTGTCAATTTGTCAGAAAAAGCCTGCTTTTTTACCACTTTTGTCTACTCCTAACAGTAAGCAAGCTACTTTTACAAGACCAATTTGCCGGTGTTTTTCGATTTTTAGTTCAATTTGATCGTTAACAAACCACTGATTTTCAGCTTTTTTACCAACTCCTGCTTATTGGTCCTTTTTTTCGAAAGGTCTCGTGCAGAAGTATATTGCTTTATATTGTCAATAGGTATGCCAAATTAGCTTTTGATGCTATAAATCATGTTATCTTTAACCGAATTCTGAAAAGTGACTGTCGCTAAGACATGGTTTTTTTATGAGAGGACTTAGAATCCGCATTTTCACCGCTTTCGGGCTGACCCTTATCATTTACTCACTGAACGCTCAAAGACTTGCCTCCAGGCAGATTCAGACGGACTCTGTCCCTTCGAATGTCACCCTCAATATTTATGATTTCAAAAACATTAATCGCATACCTGACTACTATAACGAATCGAAGCTAAAATCTATTCGAGAAAACTGGGATGCAAAAAACTGGGAAACATTATACACCCAACTCCAGGACTATGTGAGCCGTTTTGGTGTTCAGAATTTTTACAAGGACACCCGGCTGATATGGCAGCTAGCCAAGCTTACAGAGCTTTTTGATGATCCTGAAAAGGCCAAAAGTCTCTACAGACTGGTTTTAAGGCATCACCATACCGGTATCAATCTCAAGGAGATTGAGTTGTACTATGATTCTCTAAACACTCAGGAGGCCGCACAGTACGTGCCCCTGGACTATTATTATGAATTGGTCGAGTACAGAAACCTGATAGACACCCTGAGGCCACCCCGCGGCGTGCTTCTAAACATGGGGGCGGAAATCAATAGTCCTAAGGCAGATTATGCGCCAACATTGAATGTGCAAAACAATGTGTTGCTTTTTACTTCAAAAAGAAATGAAATGGACCTGACCATTAAGCGCATGGATAATGAAGACCTTTTCTTCAGCAAAAAGGATGATTATGGAAACTGGTCAGACGCTAAGGAATTAAGTCAGATCAACTCAAGGTATAATGAGGGATCAGCTTATCTGACAAGAGATGGTAAGCGGCTATACTTTTCCCGCTGTGACTGCAGGGATTGCTACGGAGATTGTGACTTATTTACCGCAAAACTCCAACCTGACAGTACCTGGGGAGAGATCGAAAACCTGGGATCAAATGTCAATAGCCTCAGCTGGGACTCACACCCTTCTCTGTCACATGGAGAAGACACCTTATACTTCGCTTCTGACCGGCTGGGCGGCTTTGGGCTTTCTGATATTTATTTTACTTATAAATCAGAGAATGGCCGGTGGGCTCCCGCCCAAAACCTGGGTCCTGTGATCAATACCCGCAACAATGATGTAAGCCCCTTTTATCATCCGATCTTTGATGTGCTTTACTTCAGCTCAAACGGCCAGCTGTACAATTTTGGGGAATTTGATATCTATAAGTCCCATAGAATAGATGGGTTATGGTCTGAGCCCTACAATATCGGACCGCTGGTTAATGGGAGAGGAAGTGAATTCTACTTTACAATAGATTCTGATTCGGAGTTACTTTTTTATGCAAGATCCATTTCCCGCGATCTTAACAAGCAGGATATTTACTCATTCCCCCTGCCCATGGAGGCACAGCCTCTGGCTACTACTCAGGTATCGGGTTCCCTGACAGACTCTTTGACCGGTAAACCTTTTAAAGGAATTGTTTCGATTATCGACCTGGATGAGGGAGTAGAGGTAGCGCCGAGATTTCTAAAAGATGACGGAACTTTTGAATTCAACCTGATCAATAATAGAAATTACCTGCTCGTAATCCAGGGTGATGACTTTTTTCGCATTGAAGATGCTTTCTTTCTGGACGGACCTACGGAGCTGAAAAAAGTGACAGAACCACTGGCAAGCCGTGTAAAGTTTGAGTCAATTGAGTTTGATAACGGGGAAGCCAGACTGAAAAAAGAAATGTATGCAGACCTGAATAAGATCGTTAATTTCCTTTATGACAATCCCGAATTCAAGCTTAAAATTTCCGGCCATACAGACTCCTTTGGGAGTGCTGACTTCAACCTGCAGCTTTCAAAGGAGCGAGCTAAAAATATTCGGGATTACATTGTAGAGTTTGCCGGAGTAGCCTCCGGGCGTGTAGAATGGGAAGGGTACGGAAGCACCATGCCTATTATGGAGGAAGACACTGAAGAAGCCAAAGCCCTCAACCGCAGAGTGGAGTTTGAGATCTACAGGTCAGCTCAGGATGCAGGCGATCAGGAGTAAATAGCATACAACGAAATAGAAATTTACCTAAGTACAATTCCTAAGTTGAATCCATATTGATTCTTTAGACAATCTCTGTTAATTCTCTTACCACAAGCGCTTAAAAGCTTTCCTGGTACAGGATTGGTGGTCTCCCCTATTTCTCACATTAGGTTTTTCACCCTAACAATCATCCATTCAGCAACTGATCTTTGTAATGATCCAACAACTGCTGTCTTATGAAAACGATTTTAATGATCTGGCTGGCCTGCCTGGGGAGCTTCGGTGCAAAAGCTTCTAAAACTGACCCTGAGGAAAAGATTTCTTTTAACAGTGCAAGTGCAATAAGACTACAGGAAGCTTTGAGCTTTTCTAAAATTAACGAACAATATTATTTTCATGACGAAGACCTGTTAAAGGAAATTCGCCTCCTAAGCAAAAAAAAGGACACGATTGAGCTGTATAATGCATTATGTACCTACATTGGTCAGTTTGGCATGGGAAATTTTAAGAAGGATACTTATTTGATCTGGCAATTAGCAAAAATTACAGCATCTCTGGGGTATAATGAGGGGGCAGTTTCCCTCTACAAGCTGGTTTTCAAACATCATCATTCGATGATCGAATTTAGTGAAATAAGGAAAGTAAAAGATTCACTCAACCAGATGGAAAACGGCAGCTACGTTTCTCTGGACTATTACTATCAAATTTCCGATCATTCAAATAAAGTAGATAAAGTAGTTGCTCCACACAGTAAAGCGATCAACCTGGGAAGCAAGATAAACAGTGATGGGCCGGATTATGGGCCGGTATTTCACGCGCAATCACAGTCCCTGCTTTTCACCTCACAGCGAAACCATTTAGGTCTTCCCTCACAAAACGTAAACGAAAACCTGTATATAAGCACGAGAGACAGTACCGGTAACTGGTCACGAGCAACGGAAATCAAAGAAATAAACTCTCGGTACAATGAAGGATCCGGATGCCTGAGTCCGGACGGAAGCACCCTGTACTTTTCCAGATGCAATAGCCCCGATTCTTATGGAAACTGTGACCTGTTTGTAAGTTCATTACAAAAAGACGGCTCCTGGGGGCCTGCTAAAAACCTGGGGTCACTGGTAAACAGCGTTAAATGGGAATCACACCCCACCTTATCTCACAGCGGAGATACGCTCTATTTTGCTTCCGATCGAGAGGGCGGTTTTGGTAAAACAGATATTTACTTCACTTTCAAAAATCAATTTGGTAAATGGATTGAACCCCGTAATCTGGGACCAGCCATAAACACTAAAGAGCACGACCTTAGTCCGTTTTATCACCCTACCCATAATGTGCTTTATTTTAGCTCTAATGGACAACCTAATACATTTGGACTATTTGATATTTATAAAGTGCCCAAAGCAAATCACATATGGGGAAACGTAGAAAATGTAGGCCCGCATGTAAATCATGAAGGAAGCGAAATGTATTTTACTATAAACCCTAAAACCAATCGTTTATATTTCGCACGATCAACCAACCATCAACTTAATAAACAAGACATCTACTCTTTCCCATTGCCCATGGAAGCCCATCCAGCCAGTACAACTACGGTAAAAGGTACCCTTACCGACTCTATCAGCGGGCAGGACATGAATGGAATAGTTTCGGTAATAGATATTGATAGTGGAATAGAAGTACTCCCCAAATACACTACCAAGTCAGGGGAATATGCCTTTGATCTTATTGACCAAAAAAACTACATGCTGGTGGTTCGTGGTAAGGATTTTTTTTAGAGTGGAGAAAAAATTCAGACTAAATGGCCCTTCCAGTTTGGACATCAAAACACATAAAATCTCCAATAACATAACATTTAAGAGCATAAACTTTGATTTTGATAGCGCCACTGTAAAAGAGTCAATGTACAGTGATTTAAAAAAAGTAGTGAAATTCCTTTTCGATAATCCGGAATACCAACTCCAAATTGAAGGTCATACCGATGAAGAAGGATCTCACGAATATAATCTGGATTTGTCGGCTAGAAGAGCTAAAAACATCCGCCAATACATTATTTCTGCTGGTATAGACCCCCTAAGAGTAAGCTCCGAGGGGTTTGGAGAAAAAGAACCCCTGATGGAGGGGAAATCTTCTCGTAATCGCGCGATCAACCGCCGGGTGGAGTTTCACTTGTACAACCCGGCAAAGCCAGAACAATTATATGAATCTATTACAGTTCTTTAAAACAACTTATACACGTCATTAAAGATCGCATAGCTCATAAGTCCTAATAACAAGATCATGCCTATCTTCTGAGCATTCTCCAGAAATTTGTCGCTCGGTTTGCGGCCTGTGACAATTTCCCAGGTCAGAAACATCACATGTCCTCCGTCCAATGCAGGTATCGGGAGTAAGTTCATAAATGCCAGTACCATAGAAAGCAGTCCGGTAATCCTCCAGAAGTTTTGCCAATCCCAGGTACCACCGAAAAACTGAGCAATACCAATAGGACCGGAAAGGGATTTGGAAGGCGACACATCACCGGAAAACATTTTACCAAAAGCCCGGATATTATAAAAAACCACATTGAAAGCCTGTTGGGTGCCTTTTGCGACAGACTCACCCAGACCGAAATCCCGATGTGTATAGTCGAGGGTAGGTGACTGATAAAAACCAAGGGTACCATCTTCATCCACTTCAAAGTTCAAAGGCACTCGTCGCTCACTCCGCTGTACCACAGCTGAAATAACCTCATTTTTCAGCGTATCTAAGGCTGCCCTTAGCTCATCAAAGTACGTGATTTTAGTCCCGTTTAAAGACACAAAGACGTCCCCTACCTCGAGTCCTCCTTCATCGGCAGGACTACCTTTCACAACCCGCCCCACCTCAAAAGGCATTCGTGGCGCGAAAAATGAAGCTTTATTATCAGAAAACTTGTCTATGAAATCATTTGGGATATCAATGCGGATTTGTTCTCCGCCTCTTTCCACAGTATAATACCCATTTGTGCCAAGCAATACATCAGGACTTCTCAGGTCACTTTCCTTCTCAAAATCTTGTCCGTTGATGTTGATGATCCTGTCTCCGGTTTGTAATCCAAGCTGCTGCCCCAGGTCGTAGGCTACTATCCCGTGCTCGTTGAGCTGCTCTTTAGTAAGGTATGATTCACCATTTACATAAACCATACAGACAAAAATGACAATCCCTGTGATCACATTCACAATGATCCCCCCCAGCATCACGATCAGTCGCTGCCAGGCAGGCTTAGCTCTAAACTCCCAGGGTTCTGGTTCGGCCGTTAAATTTTTAGTATCGAGCGATTCATCAATCATCCCCGATATTTTCACAAAGCCCCCCAGCGGGATAGCTCCAATTGAATATTCCGTCTCTCCAAATTTCTTTCCCCAGATCTTTGGTGGGAATCCGATAGAGTATTTCTCCACGCGCATCCCAAATGCCTTAGCTGCCAAAAGGTGCCCCAACTCATGCAATCCCACTAATATCGATAGCCCGAGCAGCAGCTGGGCAGTCATAATAATTCCTTCCATTTACTTATATTAATTCTGTCGCTAGTATTCTTGTCTCTTTATCTGTATTTATATAATCTTCTAATTCAGGGTGCTTTACAAAGCTAACTCTGCTCATACACTCAGCTATGACATCCGACATCTCTAAGAAACCAATACGGTCTTTTAAAAATTCCGCTACAGCCACTTCATTTGCCGCATTGAGGATGCAGGGATGATTCCCACCTTTACTGATAGCATCGTAAGCAAGCTGCAAATTACGAAAAGTTTCCAGATCTGGCTTTTCAAATGTCAGTTGAGGGTAGTTTGCAAAATCAAATCTCGGAAAATCCGCCTTAAACCGCTCCGGATAAGTGAGTGCGTACTGAATAGGAATACGCATGTCGGGCAGTCCAAGTTGTGCCTTTATGGACCCGTCTTCAAACTGCACCATAGAATGAATGATAGACTGAGGATGAACAACCACCTCAATCCTGTCCAAAACCACTCCATACAACCACTTAGCCTCGATCACTTCCAGTCCTTTGTTCATTAGGCTGGCAGAATCTACGGTGATCTTGGCACCCATATCCCAGTTAGGATGTTTCAGAGCCTCGTGCTTTGTGATCTTCGATAGCTCATCACGTTTTTTGCCCCGAAAAGGACCACCGGATGCAGTCAGTATCAACTTCTCGATAGGGTTATCAAACTCCCCCACAATACACTGAAAAATGGCAGAGTGCTCAGAGTCAATGGGTAAGATATTGGCCTTGTGTTTCTGAGCAAGTTCCGTCACCAGCTGGCCCGCAACTACCATGGTTTCTTTATTAGCCAATGCAATATCTTTGCCTGCTTTGATGGCTCTGATCGTAGGAACAAGACCTGAATATCCTACCAGGGCTGTCACCACCAGGTCTACCGTTTCCATCTCAACAACAGATGCCAAAGCATTCTCGCCGGCATAAACTTTAATATCCATCGGATCCAGGGCGTCAAATACCTGATCATATTTTTGATCATCCCCGATCACAACCGTGTTTGGCCTGAACTTACAGGCCTGCTCTATAAGAAGGTCAGCGTTGTTTTGCGCTGTAAGTACTTCCACCTGAAAACGATCCGGATGACGGGAGATAACGTCCAGCGTTTGAGTGCCAATGGACCCTGTGGATCCCAGTAGGGCAATTTTTTTACGATTCGAATCTTCCATCACACTTTAAAATCCTGCATAGCCTCTGCAATCTTCCTGTCATTAGCAAGCCGGGGCACCTTATTTTGTCCGCCAAGCTTACCAATTGATTTCATGTAATCAATGAATGCAGTTTTTGTCAGTCTGATTATCTGTAAAGGTCTCAAAATTGAGCCACTGATCAGGTCATCATAGTAGGCATTGAGATCGCGAAGTTGCAAATCTAACTCTTTTTCAAATTCAGCAAGGTCATTTGGTTCCGCCGCAAAGGATATATACCACTCATGAAGTGGTAACCCTGATTCAGGAGTCACATTGGGTGCTACTGTAAATTCAATCAACTCTGTTTCAGGAAACTTCGCACAGGTAGCTCGCATTGCCTTTTCCACTTCCTGGCCTATTACGTGCTCTCCAAAAGCGGAGATAAAGTGC
This sequence comes from Marinoscillum sp. HNIBRBA16962, assembly GCF_057801515.1. Taxonomy (NCBI): domain Bacteria; kingdom Pseudomonadati; phylum Bacteroidota; class Cytophagia; order Cytophagales; family Reichenbachiellaceae; genus Marinoscillum; species Marinoscillum sp. HNIBRBA16962. The sequence continues at coordinate 4,851,457 of NZ_CM173603.1, forward strand.
TTGATGCGTCCGGTGACCAGCAATCGATATGGATCTTTGCTCACAAACTTGATTGTATCCCCTATAGAATAGCCCCAAAGGCCGGCATTGCTATTGATGATCAGGGCATAATTGACTCCCAGCTCCACCTGATCGATCTTCAGACGGGTGGGGTTCTCATCGAAATACTCATCTGCCGGGATAAACTCAAAAAAGATCCCACTGTTAGCAAGCAGAAGCAGCCCTTCTTCTTTTTGAGAATCCTGGTAAGCGATAAAACCTTCGGAAGCCGGGTAGGTTTCTATCGAGTCTATCTGCTTTCCAATGGTTTCGAAAAGCTTAGCCCGGTAGGGTTCAAAATTCACACCACCATAAATGAACATCTCAAAATTCGGAAAAACATCTTTAATGGGTTTCCCTGTTTTCGCCTTTAAGCGGTCAAAATACATCTGAACCCATGGCGGTATGCCTGAGATCAGGGTCATATCTTCCTTGAGGGTTTCCTCCACGATCTGGTCTACCTTTTCTTCCCAATCCTCAATACAATTTGTCTCATAGGAAGGCATCTGGTTAGATCTTAAATATCCCGGCACATGATGATTGACTATACCGGATAACCGACCGGTATGAATGCCTGCTTTTTGATCCAGCGTGGGTGCACCTGACAGGAAAATAAGCTTTCCATCCAAAAACCGACTATTTCCTGTTTCATAAACATATGACAAAATGGCATTTCTGGCTGAATTAATATGGTTTGGGATGGAGTCCTTAGTAATAGGAATGTATTTCGTTCCACTGGTGGTTCCGGAAGTTTTGGCAAAATATGCTGGCTTTCCCGGCCATAGAACATCAGATGCTCCGTCCAGAATTTTCTTTACGTAAGGCGAAAGCGCCTCATAATCCCGTATAGGAACACGCTCTTTAAAATCTTCGTAAGTTTTGATTTCCTCAAAATGATGATCACTGCCAAAAACCGTTTTTGAGGCTTTCGAGACAATAGACATCAGGATATTATCCTGGTATTTTCCAGCATTGAGAGCCCACTTTTTGGTCTCATAGTTAATGTATGCAGCAAAAGGTTTGCTAAGTACTGATCGTATTCCCATAATCCATAAAAACACTCAAAGAAAAGAAATGAGTCCTCTAAATCCTAACTGTCAGTAACTTTCGTCCGGCATAAATTTTGAAAGAAATGAGTAAGGGAGGATTTAATAATTTTTAACAAAACCAAAAGCAACTTATTCATATGTTTAAAGTTGATAAAATAGGCCGGGCCGCGCAGGCTGGGCCGCACAGGCTGGGCCGCACAGGCCGGACATCTATGCTCATTTCATATAACTTTAATTGGCTAAATGCATAAGTAAATGATCAAATCTACATTTTTAAGAACCACTTTCATAGCAGTGCTGGCTGGCATTACAGGCAGCTTGTTCACCTTTTACCTCGTCTCTCAGGCGGATAAGCCGGTAAAAACAGAACGGATACTAGCAGCTTTGAGTGAATATGAAGAAAACAAAGCTTTTACGGCACAACCTGTGAGCAACAATGAGCCACTACCTGCCGATGCTGATAATGACTTTGTGTTCGCTTCCAATAATAGCAAAGGCAGTGTGGTATTTATACAAACGCTGAGCGAATACGAATATCGTACCGGCAACTGGCTGGATTGGTTCTTTGAGCCAAGGTCATCTCAGCAAATAGGCAGTGGATCAGGAGTTATCCTGTCTGAGGAGGGATACATTGTCACCAATAATCACGTGGTGGATGATGCGGATAAAATCCGGGTGATCTATGGTAAAAGGACAATGGACGCCAAATTGGTAGGCACAGACCCGAGTACGGATCTGGCTGTGATCAAAGTGGAGGAGCAGGGACTACCGGCCATTTCCTTTGGAAACTCCAATGAGGTAAATGTAGGTGAGTGGGTTTTGGCCGTGGGGAACCCGTTTAACCTGACCTCTACTGTCACAGCAGGGATTGTTAGTGCCAAAGGTCGGAATATCAATATTCTGCGAGATAAATTCCCCATAGAATCATTCATACAAACTGATGCGGCAATCAATCCCGGAAACAGTGGGGGAGCTTTGGTAAACATGGAAGGCGAGCTTATCGGAATCAATACGGCTATACTATCGCGCACCGGCTCTTATGCAGGATATGGTTTTGCTATCCCTTCAAACATTGTGAGGAAGGTGTTTGAAGATATTAAAAACTATGGTGAGGTACAGAAGGCATTTACAGGAGCGGAATTTGTGGATATCGATAGTGAGCTTGCCCGAAAGATGAACCTGGAGAACCTCTCCGGAGTGATCGTAGCAAATGTACAGCGTGAGGGAGCCTCTACTGATAAGCTTCAAAAAGGAGACGTAATCCGATCTGTGAATGGTAAGCGTATTGACAGCAAAGCGTATCTGGAGGAATATATCGGTAACCTGTACCCTGGTGACAAAATTGATCTGGAAATAGAGCGAGATGGTCGAAAATTAACTAAAACAATTACCCTGACCAACAGAGAAGGGACTACGGGTATCATTCGAAAAGATACTTTTACTTCAGAATGGCTTGCTGCTACTTTTGAGTCCGTTCCCAAGGTGGAACGCGATCTCCTGGGCATCCCTAATGGAGTCAAAGTGGTCGATTACAGATCAAACGGCATCTTCGCTGAGCTGGGGATTCCTGAAGGGTTCATTGTGACCAGTATTAACAACCGGGCTATTGAAAGCCCCAAAGAGTTTTCCGAGATCCTGGAAAAGATCAAAGGACGGGTAATCATCTCAGGCATAGATAAGAGAGGCCGTAAAGTTTACTACCCTTATTACTTCTAATTGCCTTTCTTCAGAATATTAAAAAAGGGCAGATCATTTGGTTTTGATCTGCCCTTTTCTTTAAATGTTTTTGTCAGTTTCATCAGGCCACTGCCGTCCTGATCTTCAGCTTTTTCTTCAACTCATCTACTGAGTACCGAAACTTTGCATTGGTATCTATCATGTCATTTACAGACTGCACTGCATGAATCACTGTGGAATGATCCCGCCCACCAAAGTGGTAACCTATGGACTTAAGTGAGTGATTTGTGTAGTCTTTGGAGAAATACATGGCTACCTGACGGGCAATTACAATTTCCTTCTTTCGCGTTTTAGCTTTCAGATCATCCTGGGGCACATTGAAGTATTCTGACACAGTCTTCTGGATGTAATCGATACCCACTTCCGAATCAATATCAGTCACAATATTCTTAAGGATCTGCTTAGCCAGCTCAAGATTCATCTCGGAGCGCGTCAGAGAAGCATGGGCAATCAAAGAGATGATCACACCTTCCAGCTCACGAATATTTGTGTCTACTGTGTAGGCAATATACTCCAGCACATCATCCGGGATATCAATGCCATCTGCCTGCATTTTTTTCTGGATAATAGCCATCCTCGTTTCAAAGTCAGGAGCCTGCAGGTCTGCTGTAAGTCCCCATTTAAATCGTGAAACCAATCGCTCCTGTAATCCTTTCAGGTCCTTGGGCGCACAATCAGAGGTCATCACAATCTGTTTGCCTCCCTGATGCAGATGGTTGAAAATATGGAAGAAAATCTCCTGCGTCTTCTCTTTGTCTCTCAAAAACTGAACATCATCCAGAATAAGAACATCTACCTCTTTGTAGTAATTGATAAAGTCCTGAATGTTGTTGTTCTTGAGCGCATCGATGAACTGATTAGTAAACTTTTCGGAGGCCACATAGATGATCCGCTTGCTCGAGTCCTCACTGGTTATTTCATTTCCTATGGCTTGTACCAGGTGAGTTTTACCCAAACCAACTCCCCCGTAAAACATCAATGGATTGAATGAAGTAACACCCGGTTTTTTTGCTACTGCAAACCCTGCAGATCTTGCCAGACGGTTGCAGTCCCCTTCTACAAAATTATCAAAACGATAATTCGGGTTCAGATTGGAATTTTCCTTAAGCTCCAGATAAAAGTCCGGATTTTTGTACGCATCAAATCCGTTCACCCGGTTCTTGTTTTGACTGTTACTGGAACCAGATACATTTACAGTTACTGGTTTTACCTGTTCGTCCCCTCGATCTACCACAACAGAATATTCCAATCGCCCATTTTCACCTATTACAGATTTGATAGCCTGTTTTAATAAGTGCACATAGTTTTCCTCTAACCATTCGTAAAAAAATTGACTTGGAACCTGAATGGTTAAAACGTCCTCTACCAGTTTAATCGGGACAATAGGCTCAAACCAAGTCGCAAAACTTTGTGCTGGGATGCGCTCCTTTATGAAAAGAAGGCACTTTTCCCATGTAATTCCATGCATCGGCGATTTATATTTTTAATTTGGAAAAAATACCAAAAAAGGATACCCTAGTGAAAGAGGGACATCAAATTTGCTGAATAATTCTTTAAGAAAAAAATGACTTTTGACCTTGACTTTTTATAATCCTTTTATTCTCTAACCAATGCTGCATTTGAAATCAAAATTCTTCGAAAAATACAAAAAATCTTTTTTTGAAGTTTTCCCGGACCAAACAAAATTGTGCATTTAAAAAATTATTTTTACATCACCCATGAAATGAGCAATGCCGGGACACAGCGTAGGCTCAACTTACGCGTCCCAGCTGATTTCGAAACCTTTGAACAGCATGAAAAAACAGGAACCCAACTTTGATGAATTTCCCCGGGCAGATTACGAGGCCTGGAAAGAAGCTGCATCTGAGCTCCTGAAGGGTGAAGATCCCGAAGAAAGGCTTAAGTGGTCAGCCCTGCCGGGACTTGATCTGAAAGCTTATTACGACCAGTCTGACCTTCGCCACACGGGTTATTTGAAAAATATGTCGCAAACGCTGACCGGGGAAAGCTGGACGCAATATGAACGTGTGGTAATACAAAATGAGACTGAAGCCAACCAGCATGCCAGGGCAGCATTAATGAATGGCTGCAATGGAATACTGTTTAAGGGAAACCTAAAAAACATCAATACCGATAAGCTGTTTGACGGGATTTTACTAAAGCATTGCTACATCGCACTGGAGCATGAGGGAGAACCGGTCTCTATTGGTTCCCTTCCTGAAAACCTAAAAGGCTTTGGCAAAAATATTATTGCCAGTTTTCCTTCATTTAAAAACCTGGTGATCGAACCTTCTGACGGGGAAAACATCATCACACAATCTGCAGGTATAATTCGATCAGTAATCACCCACATAGAGAAAGGAAATCCTACTACCGTTTTTAGTAACCTGGTTATCTTTCTCAGGCCCGGGAATAATTTCTTTCCCGAGATCGCACGGTTCAGAGCACTTCGTCTATTGCTCAGCAAGCTTGCCAGCCACTGTGGTTCTGAGTATCATAAAATTCACATCCATTCAGAACCTCTGCCGGGAACTACCGAAAGTGATCATTTACTTAAGCAAACAACAACAGGGCTAGCCTGTCTCATAGGCGGAACGGACAGCATCACCTTCCATCCCGGTGAATCAGGCTGGGCAGGAAATGGAGCCCATCGGATAAGTCGAAACATTGGTAACCTCATCAGGCACGAAGCAAAGCTGGATATCGTAAAAGATTTTAGCAGCGGGTCCTATTTTATTGAGGCATTAACAGATCAGGTAGCTAAAGCAATCTGGGATCAGGTAACTAAATAAAGTCATGAAAAAACTACTGGATTTATCATTTGACGAACTTATTGGCGAGCCTGAATCGGGTCAGACCAGAATCACTTACCCGCACGAGGGTTTTACTGCTGGCACCCCTCCCTTCCTCAGAGGTCCTTATGCTACTATGTATGCTATCAGGCCCTGGACCATCAGGCAGTATGCGGGCTTTTCCACCGCTAAAGAATCCAACGCATTCTACAGGAGAAACCTTGCTGCGGGACAGAAAGGATTGTCTGTAGCATTTGATTTGCCCACGCATAGAGGATATGACAGTGACCACCCACGAGTAGCTGGTGATGTAGGAAAAGCAGGTGTAGCCATTGATACAGTAGAGGATATGAAAATCCTCTTTGATGGAATCCCTCTGGACAAGATGTCGGTCTCCATGACCATGAATGGTGCGGTATTGCCAGTCATGGCTTTTTACATTGTAGCTGCTGAAGAGCAGGGTGTAAAGCCCGAGCAACTGATTGGAACTATCCAGAATGACATCCTGAAGGAATTTATGGTAAGGAACACTTACATCTACCCTCCAGCTCCATCGATGCGGATCATTGCAGATATTTTCAGGTATACCTCCCAAAACATGCCCCGATTCAACTCGATCAGCATCAGTGGTTATCATATGCATGAAGCTGGAGCGACAGCCGCTATTGAGCTAGCCTTTACACTTGCAGATGGCCTGGAGTACATCAGGACCGGACTTAATGCTGGCATTTCCATCGATTCGTTTGCTCCCCGGCTCTCCTTCTTCTGGGGTATAGGCATGGATTTCTTTACTGAAATCGCCAAAATGAGGGCTGGCAGGGTCTTATGGGCTAAACTGGTAAAACAGTTTAATCCTGAAAACCCCAAATCCATGGCCCTGCGTACTCACTGCCAAACCTCGGGGTATAGTCTCACTGCTCAGGATCCGTATAACAATGTAGCCAGAACCTGCATTGAAGCGCTGGCATCAGCCTTCGGGCACACCCAGTCACTCCATACCAATGCGCTGGATGAAGCCATTGCCCTGCCTACGGACTATTCAGCTGCTATCGCCCGTGAAACTCAAAAATACCTGCAAAACGAAATCAACATTACCCAGACAGTAGATCCCTGGGGAGGATCACTGGAAGTAGAAAAACGCACTGATGAACTGGTTAAGGAGGCATGGCAGCTGATCAATGAAATCGAGGAGATGGGTGGTATGGCCAGGGCTATTGAACAGGGCTACCCGAAAATGAAAATCGAAGAGGCAGCTGCACGAAAACAAGCCAAAATAGATGTAGGAAAAGAAACCATCGTGGGGGTAAACCGCTACCAGTATGATGAAAAGGTGGAGATCGAGTTGCTTGAGGTGGATAATGTTGAGGTGCGTAGAAAGCAAATAGAACGAATCAATCAGGTGAAAGCACAAAGAGATGAACAGCTTGCCTCTGAAAGTCTTTCAAAAATCACCACATGTGCAGAAACGAATGAAGGCAACCTGTTATCTTTAGCTATAGATGCAGCCAGAAACCGGGCAACACTCGGAGAAATTTCACTGGCTATGGAAAAAGTATTTGGGCGATATCAGGCCAGGAACCAAACCATTTCAGGAGTGTATTCATCAGAGATAAAACAGAACGATGATTTTAAAAAAGCCATTTCACTGGCTGATAAGTTTGAGGAGCTGGCCGGGCGCAGACCGCGGATCCTGGTGGCTAAAATGGGACAGGATGGTCATGACAGAGGCGCCCGGGTAATTGCCACAGCATTTGCTGACCTGGGTTTTGACGTGGATATTGGTCCGCTTTTTCAAACTCCCGCTGAAGCAGCACTGCAGGCTGCTGAAAATGATGTACATATTGTAGGGGCATCTTCATTAGCCGGAGGACATAAGACGCTGGTCCCCGAACTGATCCAAGAGCTAAAGAAAATAGGAAGAGGGGACATCATGGTTGTCGCAGGAGGAATTATCCCGGAAGTGGATCATAAGTTTCTTCGGGAAAAGGGTGTTGCTTTCATATTTGGTCCGGGCACAGTTATCGCTAAAGCTGCTACGGAAATTCTGAATAAATTCCTTCAGACATAAAAAAACCCTTCCACCGGGAGTGAAAGGGTTTATGACAATTTATATCCTTTACTTATTCAGCAAGACCGTTTTTGATCAGGAAGCTTGCATATAGCTCCTGGAAGTCATCTACATCCGGAGACATTTTGATGGCTTCCTCATATTTGGTCAGTGCATCCAGGATCAATCCGTTTTCCTCATAGAAAGAAGCATAGATGATCTTGTTCAATGGAGAATCTTCAGAAACTTCGCTTTTCAGGCTGGCCAGGCTTTCCTGAACTTCTACTTTATCATTGGCTTTCACTTTTTTGATGCCAACTTCATTAGAAGCGATTTCTTCATCTCCTTTTTTGTATACTTTTACCAGGTAAAGACCCATATCGTAAGCCAACTCCTCGTCAGCGAAATTTAGCTCGATTGACGTTTTGTCAGTCTCTTCTGTATAGATCTCCTCGTTGAAGATGTTTTCGATCTTAACCAAATAAGTTCCACCTTCTTCCATTCCTTTTGGAGCATTCCATCTAAGGATGGCTACATCACCCATGAGGTCGGCCTGGTTAGGAGCAACCACATTGATCGCTGCAGAACCTGTAGCCCGGGATACCGCTCCCGTTGCATTCAGTCTGGCACGGTAATTTGTCGTTTCATCCTCCTCATTTAACTTGTTCATTACAAATTTTGCATATCTGCTGGATACACTACTGCTTGCAGTATTGATCGTCTTCTCCAATTCAGATACCTTTTTCACACCGGAACCTCTGATCTCAGTGGTCTTACCGGAATTATGCATTAATCCGATGTATGCTCCTTCACCGGCAATAATCTCATCTCCAGCATATAGTTTAGAACCAGTCTTCAAAGAGACTGCCTCACTGCTATTAGCTTTTTTCACTTTGTTTGCTCCTTTGTTAGCCAGTACTCTAAAAGCGTAATCAGCTTGTGCAAAAGCCATTATACTTGAAAATAGCATCGCTGTAGCAAAGGCGTAAGAAATTAACTTTCTCATAATCATTAGCGTTTATTGAATGTGTGTTTTTAGTTTATAATTTATCAACTTTAAATAGTGATTTTCTACCTTCCCTGGTGAGTGAGTTTTTCACTACACCATAGTAAACTTCCAAAGCGTCTCCTGCAAGCGCTACGGCAAAGAGGGCAATACCCAATTCTAGTTTATAGCTGAACTTATCCAGGACATAAATCATGCCGTATATCAATACCCCGATTTCAAGTAATTGAAACAGCTTGGTAAGACCATCATACCATTTCGGTACTCGTTTATATATGACAGAAAACCAGGCAACATTGAGAAACAAAAGAATTATTGCAAGTACAATTCCCTGATTATCCGTCATGTCATTAATGTAATCTTCATTCAATATCTGGGAAATGATGTTGGCGTGGATCACTCCGCCATACATATCGGGGAACGTCCGGCCGATATATTTTTTGTTTAGCGGTGTAAAGAACTTATCCTCCAATGACTCACGATCTCCCAGGTACTCACCCAGATAACAAAATATGACGATATTTCCTTCAATCATTTCAGGCACAAAATTTTCCTGAAAGACATCCGGTACATCCAATGCAAAGTACTTCGTACCAAACTTGGTAGCTCCGTAATCAAGTACGTTTCCTCTAAAGTTAATAGCCTCTTCTTCGTACCCTCTGTCAATAAACTTTTGTGCCAGAGCAGGGTCATAATACTTTGCCAGCTCCACGGCAAAAGCCAGGTGCTGCTCTTCCCTGATAGTTGTTTTTGGTACGAAGGTTCGGCACATTTTCAGATCCTCTTGATTTTCAGCATCCGTAACCAGGTTCACAAAGCCGGTAGAGGTGGCATGCTGATTAAAACCCTCCCATGAGTAAGCCACCGAATCCTGTAGCGGATCATCTTCATGAGGATGCCATTTAGATGCAAGCACCAGGTTTTCCACACTAGCCATCCCCTCCATCAGCATCTGATCTCCCAGCGTATCTTCTTTAGGAAAGTAGAAGAAAGAATCAATACCGATCACAGCAGGGTTATACTGGCTGATAATCTGCAGCATCATCCCGATTTCAGCCCTCTGTAGTGAACTTAAATTTACCAATACAATGCGTTCTTCACCTACCGGATCTTCCCGAAGCTGAGAAAACACTACATCGGTAAATTCCATGTCTTCAAAGGCTTGCCCAATCGGGTCAAATATGTCAAAGATCTTGAAGGCAGTTACACTTTGGAAAAGGCCCATCAAACCGAAGATGAATACTGTCCCAAGTATTACGTCTAACCAAAATTTTCTAAACATGTCGTTTTTTTAGCGGTGATTAAAAAGAATTAATTTGCCTTCGCAATTAAAACTCATTAAACCATTCGACCAATCAAAAATAGGTAAAATTCAATTTTTTATTGAAATTAAACAATTTTACCTGCAATTCGCAAGTTTTTTATGAAAGATCACTTCAAAAATCGTCCATCTTTAGATCAACTCCTAGAGGGAATCGACCAACAAAGCCGAATCATACTTGGTAAAGCCATAAGTATCGTCGAAAGTCGACTTTTTGAGGATAAAGTACTTTCGGCCAGATTGTTGGACAAAATTACCCCAAAAACAGGTAATAGTATACGTATTGGTATAACAGGTGTTCCGGGAGTTGGTAAAAGTACTTTCATCGATGCATTTGGGAGCTACCTCACCGCTAAGGGTAAAAAAGTAGCGGTGCTCTCCATAGACCCCAGCAGTACGATCTCCAGGGGAAGCATTTTGGGAGACAAAACACGAATGACCAAGCTCTCTACTGACCCCAATGCTTTCATCAGGCCCTCCCCTTCCGGAACCTCCCTGGGAGGAGTGGCACAAAAAACCCGAGAAACAATCGCTATTTGCGAAGCTGCAGGGTATGACATCATTATAGTGGAAACGGTGGGAGTAGGACAATCTGAGACTGCCGTAAAAGATATGGTTGACTTTTTCCTGCTACTAATGCTAGCCGGTGGAGGGGATGAATTACAAGGTATCAAAAGAGGAATTATGGAAATGGCAGATGCTGTGGTCATCAACAAAGCAGATGGTGAAAACCTGAAACCCGCAAAACAAGCCAAAAAAGCTTACGCTAATGCTTTGCATTTATTTCCACCCCACGAGTCAGGTTGGACGGTACCGGTGGAAATTTGTTCTTCCATTGAAAATTCCGGGCTTGAAAACATCGCTTCGACCATTAATGAATTTCAACAGAAGACCACTGAAAACGGCTACTTCCAAAAGCAACGCGAGCAGCAGAAGATCAAATGGTTTCACAGCCTGATCAAGGACCGACTGGAAGAGGATTTCTATTCAAACAAAGTCTCTAAAGAAAAACTGAAAGACTTGAAAGGAAAAGTAACTGCAGGCGAACTATCTGTCCGCCATGCAGTGGATCAGTTATTTAATTGAAGGCAAATCCATTTGGCCCCCGGCCTACCTTGTAAGTAGTTTCAAGGTTACCCGTTGTAGAATACTGGAAGACTTCACCGTTTTCAGCAAATCCTTTAGCATCTGCAGCATACACTTTGTCATCCGGACCAACACCAATGCCATAAAAAGAGACTGCCTCAGACTCAGTCACCCAGGAGGATTCCGGAGGAGCAGTAGCTGAAGTTTCAATAGTATATATCGAATTTCCTATCAAGTAAAATATTGTTGTGCCTGCAGCATTTATAGCTATTTTGCCAGACAGATTTGTATTCAACTCTATTTCCTTTTTAACAGCCTCACTTTCAGGATCTATTTCAATAAGCTTGCCATCATTAAGTGGGTTATAATTAGCATCAGACCCCCCGGAACAGACTACCCACACATCTCCATCAGCATCCAAAACCATTTGCGAAGGACTATTTCCGGCCTGGATATCTCCGGTCTTTTCTTCTGCATTCAAATCAACAATTGACACAGTAGTAGAAAAGTTATTTGACACGAAAAGTTTACCATCAGAAATAATGACTCCTTCAGCACCAAAATCCGTAGTGATGGACTTTTCTATTGAACCCGTTTCAAGATCAAAAATTGTTACCTGCCCAGGATCTGTAAAACTCACCCATTCTGTCAGGTATCCTTTCCCATCTAAAGAAGTCATATATCTGGGTAACGAAACATTTTCAATGGTAAACTCTAATTTAAGGCTATCTATACTCGCTGCTTCTACCTTATTGGAATTGTTAACCACTGTATATAAAAGATCATTATCACCAATATGAATAGACTGGACTACATCTCCGAGCAATTTGTCATTAACAGAACTGAAAAGATTATTGGTTACTGTACCCTCTGCATTTATAAAACTCAAGGATCCGTCTCCCTCACCATAGTTCCCCTCATTGGCAACAAAAACTCCGCCTTCAAACTGACCTGTATTCTCAGGCTCGGGATCATTGCTGTCACAAGAGATCCATAGCAATGGCAGAAAAAATAAAAAGCATTTAAAAAAGTAATTTCTCATGTTATAACTATTTGTATTTGATTAAAAGATTTAATTGATAGTTTCTTCCGGGCATAGCTCGATTGATCAGGTTTTCATAGTCCTGGTCAAATAGATTTTTTATGCTTCCGTCTGCTATTAAGGTTAGCTTTCCCATATGAAATTCCTTATCAATTCTTAAATCCACCAGAAAAAATGAAGCCACAGACTGAATTTCTGTGTTATCCAGGGTGGTATACCTTTTTCCTGTAAGCTGACTCCTAACAGTTGCAGAGATCTTTTTCTGAAAGTTTTTCTGAACCTGAAAATTTGCATTGTGGAGTGGTGAATATGGTAACTGGTTGCCTGAATTGGTACCCGCCCCATTCAAAGATCTGGTAAAGGCATATCCACCAGCTATTTTAAGTGGATTTCCTAAAATACTGATCTTAAATGTGTTACCAGCTTCAAAACCGTAAATATTAACAGAGCGGAAATTTTGCGGTGCCCAGAAGCCAGCTGTAGTTGGAAGCCAGATAATCCAGTCTTCATACCAGGTCTGATAAGTAGTGAATGAAAATGTATTCCCCCAGTTCCCCTTTTTTCTTTTCCACGTAAAGCCGCCTTCGTGTGTAAAACCTGTTTCTGGCTTCAGATCCGGATTTCCACCAGGTTGCCAATAACGATCGTTTAGTGTTGGAAAACGAAAAGCAACGGATAGTTTATGGTTTGCTACCATATGATCATCGTCATCCTGGTAAATGCTTAGCTGGGTACCCAATGAAGGGGTAAACGGAAAATGATCCTGGTAAAAAGACTGCCTGAGATTTAGAGTGCTTTTCCACCACGGCAAAAATTGGTACTCAATAGACCCAAAAATATCTGATCGAAAATCCGTGAAATTCTCCGTATAATTTTCTGCTTTAGCTGTAGATAAATTCACATTTGAGCCAACTCTTAGAGCCAGTTTGTCATTTACTTCAAGCCAATAGGTTATTAAAGCTGAATACTGATTAGAAAAAGTTTGATCCGTTTCATTATAGATCTGATCATTACGCAGAAAAGCCAGCGTACTACTGAAGTTGCTACTTTTACCGTTAAACTCATAGCCTGCTGCTACTCTTATATTTTCAGTTTCTAAGTGATCATTCTGATCCGGACTTAGCTTTGATGGCTGGATATCACGATCATTTAGCGTAAGCTGAGCATCTGCAAAAAGATGGGAATACTGAGATATTTCCAGGTTTAGCTTTTGCTGAAGTCCAAAATTTAAAACTGAGGCGTTTTCCTGAGTGAATTCTTCACCATTCAAAGTGTAATCAAAATCATTTTCGATATAGCTTCGGAAAAGGCGTGTATCACCGGTTAGATTCCCACTTTTATACGCACTTTTTACTCCAATGAAGTTCCGACCAAAACTCCCAATCCCCATCTTCACTTGAGCGACGGGGTTTTCTCTGGCCGAAGGATTAGAATCTATCATTACCGTCCCCCCAATTGCCCCACTCCCATAAAGTGCTCCATCCCCACCTGACTGAAGGTCCAGCGACTCCATAAACCAAACCGGCCATTGAGAAAAATCCATCTGACCTAAGGTGGGGTAATTGGCAGGTATACCGTGCCATAGCACATTGGTTTGGCTTGCTGAAGTTCCTCGAAAAGAAATAGTAGCCAACTGCTGATTGCCGTACGACTTGAAATAAATCGAGCTTTTATCATTTAGTGCCTCTTCCAATGAAAAGTCACCGGGCTGCAAGGTTATCTGCTGGAAGTTACCACCAGCGGAAAATCGCTGAAAGTGGTTGCCAGAAACCGTGATTTCGTCTAAGAGCACAGAATCCTGCTGTGCAACAACTACAAAAGTCAGTGCCCATGAAAGGAAAAAAACGTATATTCTCATGACCATGAATCAAACTTTAAAGTCAATTCAAAGCCATCGGAAAAGAAACAGGAAGTATGGTAAACTTAAAGTCTATCAAGTTCCTATAGCTTTCGCCCGAAGCTTAGAAAAAATTAAATGATTGTGGCAGGTCTCCTGGCTTTTCCTTGTCTATCGCCTTCCCATCGTGACATTTATCGTCAGGACAGTGGCAAGATGTGATAGACATTTTTTCGGAATTACAGTTGCGGGGACAGCTCCGGACTGGATCAGCACTTTGCCAATCGCACCGGATTCCCTTTTAATACCGAACAAGCGAAACTTCGTCGGTAACCATAATCGCTGCAAAGCTAATGAATGATCGGATGAATTACATCGTCTGATTTTTTTTAAACAATTTTGGACCTATGAAAAATATCACTCTCCTCGCACTGATCATTATGGTTCTACCTGGCTGTTCACCTGAAAAAGAAACCAATCAGGACAATACCCGAACAGTCAGTCTGGAACTGGATTATGCGAAAAAGTTTACAATTGATGAAACCAAACTTACTGTCACTGAACCCTGGCCAGGAGCTGTAAATCCTATAGAATACCCATTAAAAGAAGTGCCAAAACGAGTAGTAGTAACATCAACCACTCACCTTCCTTATCTGGAGATGCTTGAGGTGGACCACACACTGGTAGGTTTTCCTAACACAAACTACATCAGCTCCGAAAAGATCAGAAAACGCGTGGAGGATGGTGAGATCACTGACCTGGGCCCTGATGGAAACCTCAACCTGGAGCTTCTTTTATCCCTTCAGCCGGATGTAGTGTTCGCCTTTGATATGGGTAATGAATCAAAATCACTGGATAAAATCACTGAGTCTGGGATTCCTGTCATCTATAATGCTGACTACCTTGAAACCTCAGCCCTGGGCCGCGCGGAGTGGATAAAATTTTTCGGGGCTTTTTATGGAAAGGAAGAGCGGGCAGACTCTATCTTCCAACGCATTGAAAATACTTACGACTCACTTAAAACACTTGCTTCATCGGCAAACAAACGTCCCACAATCTTAAGCGGGGTGATGTATGGGGATGCGTGGTTTCTGCCTGGCGGACAAAACTGGGCTGCAGAATTCTACCATCATGCCGGTGGCAAATATATTTGGGAAGAGGACTCCACCAGTGGCTGGCTGGAGATCAGCTTTGAATCGGTGTTTGACAAAGCCCATACTGCAGAATACTGGATCGGTATCAGCACCTTCAACACGAAGGAAGAGCTTGCCGGGCAGGATGAGCGCTACATGGAATTTGAAGCGTTTCAAAACAACCGGGTTTACAACTACAATAAGCGGATCAGCCCATCCGGAGGCTATGATTTCTTTGAGTCAGGATATGCGCGTCCGGATATTGTATTAGCCGATCTAATCAAAATATTACACCCTGAATTGTTGCCTGCATACGAAACTTACTATTTCCGGAAAGTACCATGATCCACCAGCAGCTTGAAGAGTCAAAGAAGAAATGGGTCCGGGTACTTGTCATACTGGCCTTTTTGCTATTGCTGTGCTTCATGGCTAACATCGGCCTTGGTTCGGTACAGATCTCTTTTGGTGGACTCCTACAATTCCTCTCGGGGCAGTCCACCGGTAGTGAAAGCTGGGATCTTATTCTAACAAACTTCAGACTTCCTAAAGCCATAACAGCCATTCTTGTAGGCAGCGCTCTGGGCATTAGTGGTTTACAGATGCAGACATTGTTTCGTAATCCTCTGGCAGGACCTTACATTCTTGGGATCAGTTCGGGAGCTGGTCTCGGCGTGGCAATCGCCATTTTTTTAGGGTTCTATCTCGGGGGCTTTTTAGAGCTCACAGGTATTGGAAGAAGCTGGTTGTTGGTGGCCTCTGCAGGACTGGGGTCATTTTTGGTCTTGTTGATCATCTCTGTGGCTGCGGCCCGGCTGAAGGACAGCGTAACCCTCCTCATTATTGGGTTGATGTTTGGTGCAGCCACCAGCGCTCTGGTCAGCATTCTACAGTTTTTTAGTCAGGCAGAAAACATACAGGCATACGTCATTTGGTCTTTTGGAAGCCTCGGAACCCTGAGCTGGGCAGAACTATCGGTCTTCATCCCCATCATTCTGATCGGGTTAGGAGCCTCTGTATTATTGTCAAAACCCCTGAATACCCTGTTACTGGGAGAAAGTTATGCTGCCAGCCTAGGTCTTAACCTGAAGAAAACCCGACTGCTGATCATCATTAATACAGCGGTACTTGCAGGTACCGTCACTGCATTTTGCGGACCGATCGCATTCTTTGGGGTGGCATTACCACACCTGACCAGGATGCTGTTTAACACTTCCAATCACCTTTTCCTTACCCCGCTAATTATCCTTTTTGGCTCAGCTCTCCTACTAATTTTTGATGTCATTGCCCAGCTGCCCGGTTCAGAGAGCACCCTGCCGATCAATGCTGTTACGGCGCTGTTTGGAGCTCCGTTTGTGATCTATATTTTGCTTCGAAAGAAAAATCTTAATTACTCGTTTAAGTCATGAGCTTACTTGAAACCAGATCATTGACTATCGGGTATCCTCAGCACAAGGGGGAAGACAGGACTCTGCAAAAAGACATTAATGTGCAGGTCCGCCCCGGAGAGATTGTATCTCTGATGGGACAAAATGGGGTTGGGAAAACCACCTTTATCAAATCCATTACCGGTCTGCTGCCAGTACTGGGAGGAGAGGTGCTCTTTGAAAATCAGAACCTGCGGACGCTGAGTAATAAGGATCTATCAAAGCGCGTCAGTCTCGTGCTGACCGAAAAACCTTTTTCTTTTAACATCTCGGTGCTCGAGTTAATAGCCATAGGTCGCCACCCATACAGCAACTGGATGGGGATACTCAGCCAGAAGGATAAGGACATGATAGAGTGGGCTTTTGAGGAAACACATACCAACTACCTGGCCAATAAAAAACTCTACGAACTCAGTGATGGTCAATTACAAAAGGTCATGATCGCACGAGCCCTGGCACAGGAAACTGATCTGATCATCCTGGATGAGCCTACCGCGCACCTGGACCTTCACAATAAAATAGAGGTCATGATGCTACTCAGGCACATTTCACAAACCGGCAAAGGTGTACTGATCTCAACGCATGACATGCAGATATGTACTCAGCTTTCAGATCGATTGTGGCTTTTCAACTTTATGGAGGAAGTCAAAGAAGGGTTACCGGAAGACCTGATCCTCAATGGTACTTTGGAAAAAACACTCTACCTGCAGGATTATGGCTATGACATGATCCATGGATCCATAAAGCTTCCACAAAAAGGGCCACAGGTTTGTGTAGCAGGGCCGACAGAGGTGAAGTTCTGGACCGAACAAGCCCTCAAACGAAATAATTATAAATTAGATTCGGGGGCTAAAATTCAAGTAGAGGTAGCTAATAACGAGTGGAAAATCAGCGGGGAATATGGGACAGAAAAAGTAAAAACCATAGAGAACCTTTTGAAAAAATTATCAGAATTGATTTCCGACAGGCATCCATAATTGCTTTTTTGGTCGTACCTTAAAGGAAACGTCAAATTATCGCCAAAATGAGATCTACTCTATTGATTCTGCTTCTTCAAGCGGTGACTCTTCCAAATACCGCCCAGCCAACAGATTTTTTTACTGAAGCTGATTATTTCTTTGAGACATTTGTGGAAAGCGGACTGGTTAATTATCAGGAAATTCAGGAGAATCCGCATTCGCTAAACAGGCTGATACGAATGATTGCAGAATACAGGGTAAACAGTGTACAGCCCACCGTTCGCAAAGCCTTCTATACAAATGCCTATAACATTCTGGTAATCAAGCAAGTTTTAGAAAACTACCCGACCAAAGGTCCCATGAACATCCAGGGTTTCTTTGATACCAAAACTTACCTGGTAGCCGGAACCCAAATGACTCTGGATTTTCTGGAAAAAGATCTTTTATTTGAAGAATTTCCTGATGCAAGACTACACTTTATATTGGTATGCGCTGCAGTTGGCTGCCCTCCTATTGCCAATTATGCCTACCTACCCGATTCACTGGATATCCAGATTGAGCGTAAAACCCGAGAAGTGCTTAATATCAACTGGTATGTACGGGTGTATAAAGATAAAACAAGTGTATCTCAGGTGTTCGAATGGTATGAGCAGGACTTTCTAAATGATACCACCTCTATCAAGGCCTACATCAATCGCTACCGGGAAACGCAGATACCTGAGAGCCACGAAATAGATACCTATCAATACAACTGGTCCCTGAACGATTCTGAGAATAGTTTTCGGTATTAATCCTTTGTCAAGTGCGATTAAACCAGTAATGGAGTATAGGCTTGATGAATTTTCTATAACCCACATCGGGCTCCCTTCAATGCCATCAAGATAAGGTCACTCCAGTCATGCCTACCCGGCCGGGAAGTCTTTGATCAAATTGAGCATTTCCGTTTTATAATACATAGATTCCATCCGGATGGAATCGCTGGAATGACTGATTCTTTGAAATTTCAACCTTATCTTGATGGCATTAGAGCCACTTACAGAAAAGGGGGAATATTTGTATCAAACCCATACTCTCCTTGATCATTTCATTCAACATAACTTAACAAAGCCGATCACCTTAAAAGTCTCATGAAAAACATGGAAATATTTCTTGTACAAAGATACAACTAATTTATAACTTGTACGTTTGTACAAGAAACCAGCTATGCTGGTCATATTCATATTTAAAAACATGATAATATGAAAGGAGAACACATTGGTGAGCTGGAAGAGCTGGTTTTACTAACTGTAGGCAGTCTCTATGAAGGGGCCTACGCTGTAGCGATAATGGAGGAGCTCAAGACAAATGCAAACCGCTCCATGGATGTAACGGCCATCCACTCGGTATTGAGAAGACTGGAAAAGAAGGGCTTTGTTAAATCCAATATGGGAGGCGCTACGAGTGATCGTGGTGGTCGAAGAAAGCGTTTTTTCACACTAACACACGCTGGTCACAAGGTCCTCGAAGAGAATATAGCATTGAGGACGGAGCTTTACAATAAAATCCCAAAACTGACCTTTTCAGGAATTTCTAATTGATGGAAACCAAAAAAGACCAACAACCAAAACCACCTGCCTGGGCGGATCGATTTCTGGAATGGTACTGTCATCCGGACCTTCTTGAAGACCTGCAGGGTGATCTGCACGAGATCTTTGAGCATCAGATTCAGGAAGGAAATGTCAAAAAAGCAAAATGGCAATTTGTCTGGCTGGTACTCCGTTCTTTTCGACTCTCTGCTATCAAAAAACCCAAAAAATTTCAAAACTCATCCGTTATGCTTACTCAAAACTTTAAAGTGGCTTTTCGTGTACTGAAACGGGACAAATTCAACAGCACGCTGAATATACTCGGTTTGTGCATCGGGATCATCTGCTTTCTCCTGATGGGGCTTTATGTAAAACAGGAGGTCTCTTACGACCAGTTTCATGCTAAAAAGGACCGGATCTATCGCTCCTGGCTTTATGAAGACTATGGAGATGGCAAGACCTTTTTTAACTCAGTCACTCCTTTTCGTTTTGAGGAGCTCTTCGAAGGAGAATTTCCGGAGATTGAAACGGCTGTCCAGTTCCTGGTAAGAAATTACCCGGTAGGAACCACAGAAAGCACCATCAATGAGCCTGTTGGGATCATGAGCCCGGAATTTTTTGAGGTGTTTGATTTTCAATTAGTTGATGGTAACACCCAAAATCCGCTGCCAGATCGCAACTCACTGATCATTTCTCAGGCGTATGCCACCAAGTACTTCGGTGCTGAAAATCCAATTGGGAAAACCCTTGGCATCCAGTTCGGCGAAAACATTAGAGACTTTACCATCACGGCAGTAGTTAAAAATATTCGAAAAGCCAGCAGCATACAGTTTGACCTGGCCATATCCAATGAGAACAACCGGGAGCTCTTTGGAGATCGGGCAATGACCGGGTGGTTTACAGTGGCACCCGAAACCTACGTGCTCATTAAGGATAACTCTACAGTTGAGTCGGTGGAAGCCAAAACACAGGATGTGGTCATGAGCTACCTGGGTGAAGAAATGAACCGCGATGAATACAACATCGGACTCCAGCCACTGACTGACATCCACCTCAACCCCGAAATCCCGGTAGGAAATGCGCCAGTCAGTAATCCAAAATACGTTTACATCCTGGGACTCATCGGAGCGCTTGTTCTAATCATAGCCTGTATAAACTACACTACCCTATCCATCGGTCAGTCGCTTAAGCGAGCTCGGGAAGTCGGGATGCGAAAGGTTTTGGGCGCAAGGCGAAGTACCCTGGTCGGACAATATCTAAGTGAAAGTTTGCTGATTTCCTTATCTGCTATGGCCACCGGCGCAGTGCTGGCCATTTTATTGATTCCCACATTCAACCGGCTAACAGGTACGGAGCTGGTGTACGCTTTTGAATGGTGGCACCTGTTGGTATTTTTAGCTGTCGGGATACTAATTGGAATACTGGCAGGACTGTATCCGGTCCTTGTGCTTTCCAGCACGCGGGTTATGGCCATTATGCAAGAGACCAATGCCTCCAAAGGCAAACACGCACTCCGAAAAGGCATGGTGGTCTTTCAGTTTCTGATCACCGTGTTTCTGATCAGCAGCACCCTCATTATGCGAAAGCAGCTTAATTACCTCCAGGAAAAAGACCTGGGCTATCAGCCCAAAAATAAGATATCAGTTCCCCTTCATGCTGACCCCTCGGCAGATAGATTCCAATTCCAGATTATGAGTGCCTTTGAGAATGGAGAGCTTTTGAAATCAAAACTGGAGCAGTATCCGGAGATCACCGATATAGGTATGGGCTCGCATGTTTTCGGTACTTCTGGCTGGGCCAACCTGGCTTTTACAGACGACCAGGGAGTTTTCAGGCGATTTCGTTTTCTCAATGTAGATGCCCACTACCTGAAATCATTTGATATCAAGATCATAGAAGGCCGTGATTTTGAAGAGGAAAGTGGCATAGATAGTCGCCAGTCTATCATTTTGAATCAGGCGGCTGTAGAATACTTTGGGCTGGAAAGCCCGATCGGGAAAAAACTACCAAATAAGGAGTTTGGAGATCACCGAATTGTCGGTGTGACCGAAGATTTTCACTTTGCCTCACTGCATGAAAAAGTAGAACCACTGGTGATCGCGATGAACCCGGTCATTATTTATCAGGGAATTTCCGATGGAGATGTGGTTGATTCTGTCATCCCAAAGCTTACTTTCAACTACACAGGTTCACAGATCACCAGAGGTGTGGAGCTACTTGAGGAAACCTGGGAAAGCACATTTCCGAACCGAGGCCTAAATTTTAACTTTGTGAATCAGCAGTTGAAGCTGCAATATGAAAGTGAAGCGCGAATGAACAAGCTCATTGCCATTGCTACGATTATTTCCATGATCATTGCAGGCATTGGCTTACTTGGCCTGACAGTTTTGGTTGTCAATAGCCGAGAAAAAGAGATCGGCATCCGCAAAGTCATGGGCGCCTCTCCATCTCAGATCTTCTCCATGCTGGCCAGGATCTTTTCGATACAACTGGTAATAGCTATAATCCTATCGGTACCTCTTACTATCTGGCTGATGCAAGACTGGCTTGATAACTTTGCTTATCGCATTTCGATCGGTGCGGATATGTTTTTGCTCAGCACAGTAATCTCGTTCATCCTGGCGATCCTGGTCATTAGCTATCATGCCATGAAAGCTGCCCGGATCAATCCGGTGCATTCGTTGAGGAATGAGTGAAAAGTAACTTTTGGAAAGTTTTAAACTTTCCAAAAGTTTGATAATATCCTTCACTCCACCACCGAACCATTCACTGTACTTTCAAAATCTGTCTGAAGGTCGCCCCAACCATCCGTACCATAAGCATTGGTAAACAATATGCCGATCAGGTCCCTGGAAGGATCTACCCAGAAAAGCGTTCGCCAGTATCCACCCCAGTGATACCTGCCAGCTTTTCTTCCATAAGGCCCATCCTCAGTATACACGGAAAAACCATAACCAAACTGCTCTCCGGGACTAAGCGTGAGACTATCGATCTGATTGGAGGTCATCATATCCACGGTTTCCGGTTTGAGGATCCGCTTGCCGTCCCATTCACCACCATTTAGCAGCGCACGTGTAAATTTGTAGTAGTCCGGAACAGTCGAAGAAAGACCTGCTCCGCCTGAGAAGTAAGTCTTAGCCCCACTAATGGGGTAATCCAACTGAATAGCATTCAATCCCTCACCGGCTTCTAATTCCTCATCTAGCCACACATCTACCAATCGGTCATACTTTGCTTCCGGCAGGTAAAAATAGGTGTCGTTCATCTCTAAAGGCTCAAAGATTTTTTTCTGAAAATATTCATCCAGTGGCTGACCACTGGCTACCTCCACTACCCGACCCAAAACATCGATGGAGGTACTGTATGTCCATTGGGCACCCGGATCATGCAACAATGGTAATTTGGCGAATACTTTCGCATTGTCTTTCAGGAGAACAGAGTCCATGGTCCAGGCTTCCACAGGCTCAAACTCCGAATAAACAGCCCCGGCCTTTTGCGAGAATGCCCCGTAGGCCAAACCGGAAGTATGGGTCAAAAGATCGTGCAAGGTCACTTCACGAGAGGCCGGTCGGGTGGTATAGCTGGAATCCTCCTCGTTAAAAGATTCAACAACTACTGAGTTTGTAAATTCCGGAATGTAAGTGGAAACCGGATCATTCACATCCAGCTTTCCTTCCTCGTAGAGCTGCATGATGGCTGTGGAAGTAATCGGCTTGGTCATCGATGCGATCCGGAAAATATCATCTTTCTCCAGGCTATCGGATTTTTCCCGGTCACTAAAACCAATGGACTTGTAATAGGCAATCTGGTTCTCCCGGGCAACAAGAGCCACACCACCAGCTATGAACTGACTATCTACGTGCTGCCGGATCAAGGCATCAATTTGCTGTAAAGAATCCGATATCAAGCCAACCGTTTCAGGCTTAACGACCTTCGGAAGGTCAGAAGTCCTGGTCTCAGTCGATGGGTTTTGACATGAAAAAAGTACCAGTCCAATTAAAAAATAAAGGCTAAGTCGTAACATAGGTTTTAAAATTTCAGATAAAGATAGGTTTTTACGTAAAACTACTACTTTGACTGTGTATTTCTAATCTTAGCCTCTTTTTTGATCCATTTTCAGTCAGCCTTAAAAACAATTGGTAACACCAATTGAGAATCTACAGGTTTGCCATCCATAGTCCCCGGTTTGAAGGGGAAATTCAATGCCTTTAATGCTCTCAGAGCCTCCTGATCAGCATGCTCATTTAATCCTTTTAAAATGGTCATATCAAATATTTCCCCCTCTTTATCTATTGTGATCTTCACAAACACTTTTCCTGACACTTTCATCCCTTCAGGAAAAATGGTTTCTGCTTTTAGTGCTTCATAAAACTTTTTCATCCCGCCAACAGGTTTGGCCATAATCATGGGATCAACTAAAATACCAGTAGTCGCTATGTCCATCGGTATATCCCCCACCAAGTGGTTTGGGACCTCCTTCGGAACTGCATCCTTCGGAACTGCAGGGCTTTTAACCGGATCAGAATCAATGGATGGTTCCTCACATGCCGCAAACGTGGCACTGAATAAAAGAGTGGCCGCAGCGTACTTTAAAAAATCTCTACTCATCTGCGATTTTTTGAATATGCCGCAAATCTGCTGATCTGAAGATTGAATTATGGCATTAAGCTCTTCTTCTGACCGGTTTGTAAAGTCTATTACTTTTTTTGAACAATCCTCACAATGAAAATCAGTACCACATGGAGTTAGCGTTTCTCTGGTTTTTGGGCAATTGAAGCCGAGTTGAACATTTTTGATGGGTCGCATGATCGATTTTTATTATATAATCCATCAGATATAAAAAGTCACATTCCAAAACGATGTCAGAGAAAGAATCAAAGACACCCATGTCGGAAAAAGACGGAGCAAATCCCGCAAGGGATGTAATATCGATAACCCTTTGCCCATGTTGGTGTTCACCAACATGCATGATAAAATGAGTTGTTGGTCGCAAGACCAACAACGGCGAAACCCTTGAAACATCAGGCTCATTCTACAAAGCAGTGTACTGTTATATTTGTCTTGCTAAATAACCCAACGACAACACAATGTACTTCAACCATTTACTTCTTGTTACATTAATTTGGGCACTACTTTTTCAGTGTTCAAGCCCTCAAAAAGCAGATCTCCCAAATACTAGGGAAAAAGACCCTTCACCAAAGCCTTTGTATCGAGATCCCATTCATGACGGAGCTGCTGATCCGGTACTTTGTTTCAATAAGCAAAAAAATAAATGGTGGATGTTCTATACCAACCGGAGAGCAAATGTGGAAAATACCTCAGGTGTAGGTTGGGTCCATGGTACGCGTATTGGCATTGCGGAATCACTTGACAGAGGCTCTACCTGGAAATACCTGGATACTGCTAACATTAATTTCAGGGAAGTATCTGATTACACCCACTGGGCTCCTGAAGTGATCGCCTACAAGGATACTTATCACATGTATTTGACTTTCGTTCCGGGAATCTTCGAGAGCTGGAGTCACCCAAGGGATATTGTGCACCTGACAAGTTCTGACCTTATTAATTGGGATTATGAATCTACTCTTGAGTTAAGTTCGGACAAAGTCATTGATGCCTGCGTATTCCAGTTAGAGGATGGGACCTGGAGAATGTGGTATAACAATGAAAAAGATGCTAAATCCATCTATTATGCCGATAGCCCAGATCTTTATCAATGGACTGATAAGGGCAAAGCTTTGGGAGACCGGCCAGGCGAAGGACCTGTGGTTTTCTACTGGAAAGAAAAATACTGGATGATCGTAGATGTCTGGAGAGGGCTGGGTGTTTACTATTCTGATGACCTCCTGAACTGGACCAGACAGGAGAACAATCTGGTTGAAAAACCCGGAACCGGACTGGATGATCAGGTCATAGGCAGACATGCAGATGTGGTAGTAAGTGGAGAAAAAGCCTATTTGTTTTATTTCACTCACCCTGGTCATTTCATGCGTGAAGAAGAATGTGATGGGTATCCCCGAAGAAGAAGCTCGATCCAGGTAACAGAACTACTTTTTAAAAATGGTGCACTTGAATGTGATCGAAATGCCGACACATTCGTGGATTTGAACCCTGAAGTTAATAAGAAAGGAAACCTGTGAGTAGCGCCTTTTAGCTAGTGTCACATCTACATTGACGGGTTTACAAAAAAACTATTTTTTATTAAAATACCCTCCTACACCTCCCTCAATGGAGGAATAGTGGTGTTTTTTGTAAACCCTCACCGTTAATCAAGCGTTGACACGACACTTGGTCCTTCACCCCATAACCGAGCCTGAATCAACCAATACTTAGTGCACTGCTTTTTTAAAATAAAATTTTAACCAAATAGTTAAACCTTTTAGTTAACACTTCGTAAGTTTGTAATAATGAACGAAATCAGTACAGAAGCAAAGATCAAAGAAGCTGCCCGCGCAGTATTTATCCAAAAAGGCATGACAGGATCACGAATGCAGGAAATTGCTGATAAAGCAGGAATTAATAAAGCCCTGCTCCACTATTATTACCGAAATAAGGAACAGCTTTTTAATGCCGTTTTCGAGGAGATCCTGCAGGCGTTTATTCCCCAGCTTTTTGCGGTTTTAAACAGCGAACTGCCACTGGAAGTAAAAGTATACCAGGTATCTGATAAGTACATTTCTTTTCTCTCTCAGTATCCTGAGTTACCCATTTTTGTTCTTGGAGAGATCCAGAGAAACCCGGGAAGACTAGCCAAAAGGATGGATGTAGGCCGAAAAAATTTTGCGGCGCTCGAAGCTCAGCTTTCCAGTGAAGCAGAAAAAGGCAACATCAAACCAATCAGCGTGGAAATGTTTGTCATGAACATGATATCGCTACTGGTTTTTCAGTTTGTCGGAGGTCCATTATTTAAAAATGCGATGGGTATGAGTGATGAAGATTTCAAAGCTTTTCTGGAAGCCCGAAAAAAAGAAGTACCAAAATTCATCATGAATGCATTGAAACCTTAAATTTTTTTGCAATGAAATTAACTAAAAGGTTAAACTATTTAGTAAAATTAACACTCCTGGGTGGAGTACTAAGTTTACCCGGTCCTGTAATCGGACAAACGGTCGATCTGCAAACCTGTCAGGATCTTGCCCGGGAACTGAGCCCGCTGAAAAGGCAGGAGCAGTATCTCCGCTCCATTGATGCACTCAACCGGGGCGTCACGCAGGCGCAGCTACTTCCCAGCCTAAACCTTCAGGGCAGAGCAGGCTATCAGTCCGACGTGTTTTCGCTACCATTCAGCCCACCGCCCGGCGGGGACTTCCCGCAAATCCCCAAAGACCAATACCAGCTCACTCTTAATCTTTCTCAACCAATCTACGACGGAGGACTCACCAAAGCCTCCCAAAAGGTAAATGAGGTAAAGCATGAGGTAAAAAATGCTCAGATGGAAGTATCGCTTTACCAGGCAGAAAAGATCATCAACGAGCTGTATTTCAATATTCTCACCCTGGACAAAAATCAAAAGATCCTTGGTACGCTGATCCGTGAATTGGATAATCAGCTTAACCGTGCCCAGTCTGCTTTGCAAAATGGCGTTTTGCTACCCAGCGAGATCAAATCACTGAAAAAAGAAAAGCTTTCTGCCCGGCAGCAACTAAATGAGCTCAAAATGAGAAAGCAGGCCTTAGTACTTATTCTGAGTGATTGGACAGGTAAGGAGATCTCCCCGGAAAGTGAATTTGTGCATCCTGAGATCAAAGAGCCTGATTATGAGATTGACCGGCCTGAGCTCAATGTATTTGCCAATCAGATCAATCAGCTTCAGGCAGAAGAGTCTTTGATCTCAGCCAAATCCCGTCCTAAGCTTTCTGCCTTTGCCACCGCCGGGTACGGTAGCCCAAATCCTTACAATTTTTTTGAAGTGGACTGGAACACCTTTTACATGATCGGCGGACGGCTGGAATGGAATCTTTGGAACTGGAACCGTACCAAAAAACAACGCGAGATCCTTGGCCTCAACCAGCAGATTATTTTTTCTGAAAAGGAAAATTTTGAGAAAAATGTTCGAAATGAGATCATCAGACAACAGAGTGAAATTAAGCTGTTGGAATCGTCTTTAGCGACCGATCAGGAGCTGATCAACCTACAGAAAGATATCCTCCAAACCGCAGATTCCAGGTTTGCAGAAGGAGTTATTTCAGCATCGGACTACTTGTCTGAACTACATGCCATGACACAAGCAGAGCTTCAGCACAGTTTACATCAGATTCAACTGACTAAGGCTAAAGTGACATTACAAACCCTAACCGGAGATACCCCATGAGCCAATCGAAAAATAAAACCATAATCCATGCATCTGTTATGAAGCATTCTATAAAACTTATAACCCTTTCATTTCTGATCCTGATTTTATCAGGATGTGGCAATGGTAACGACGAGGCTGACGCTTTTGGAAATTTTGAGGCTGATACCCGCTACATTTCTGCAGAAGTCAGTGGAAAAATCAATCATTTTTCAGCAGAGGAAGGTGACATGCTGAAAAAAGGACAGCTCATCGCTGCGATCGACACTACTCAGCTTTACCTGAAGAAAAATCAGCTCAAAGCCAATGTAGAAGCGCTGAGAAGCCAGCTACAGGATGTGCCTGTTCAGCTCGGTAGTCTATACGAACGCAAAGCCATCCTGGAACGCGAGATCAACCGGACCCGATCACTACTTGCTGATAGTGCCGCTACGCAAAAACAGCTGGACGATCTGACCGGCGAACTACGAGTCACTGAAAAACAAATCAACGCCACGAAAAGCCAGCTCTCCACAGCTAACAGGAGTATCCTTGCTCAGATAGAGCCACTCAACTGGCAGGTCCGGCAACTGGAAGATCAGCTGGACAAGAGTATGATCACCGCACCCGTAAAAGGTACAATCCTGGAAAAGTTTAAAGAACCGGCCGAACTGATCATGACCGGACAACCACTGGTTAAAATGGCGGATCTGAGCGAGATGACACTAAGAGCATTTGTTTCCGAAGATCAGCTGGGAACACTCACGCTTGGTCAGGAGGTGAAAATACGGGCAGATCAACCGGACGGAACCCTGAAGGAATACACGGCCAAGGTTTCCTGGATAGCTTCTGAGGCAGAGTTTACTCCAAAAATAATCCAAACGAAAGAAGAGCGAGTCAACCTCGTGTATGCCGTCAAATTCAGAGTGAAAAACGATGGTTTTTTGAAGATAGGAATGCCTGGCGAGGTGAAGTTTAAAAAATGAAACCACTGAGGACGCTGAGATACACAGAGCGATTGATAAGGTGTCCCGCATATACCGCTGATCTTCGCAGATAAGATGACTTGGAAAAATAAATTTCTGCGGAACTCTATGTACTCCGCGATAAAAAATTAAAAATGAATTTATGACTAAAATAAGCTAAAGGGAAAACAGAGCGATTACATATTGTATGAATTGAAAATTGACAGGATAATTTGAATCACTTCTGCGTTAAATCTGCGCCTTCTGCGGGCAAAAAAGTATAAGGCCTGTCCCGCAGATACCGTTGATCTTCGCAGGTAGCCTCAACTCTAACATGCAATTGCCAGCAAAGAAACAACTCTGTGTTCCTCCGTTCTCTCTGCGGTTAATCAAGTAAAATGACAGCAATAACTACACATAATCTCAAAAAGTCCTACGGCGAGGTTCCCGCCCTGAAAGGCATAGACCTGGAAGTGCAGGAAGGCGAGATCTTCGGACTCATCGGGCCGGATGGTGCCGGCAAAACGACCCTGATCCGAATCCTCACTTCGCTGATCTATCCGGATTCCGGAAGCGCTTCGGTTCTGGGACTCGATCCGGTAAAGGATTATAAAGCCATCCGAAAGGTTTTGGGCTACATGCCCGGTAAATTTTCCCTGTATCAGGACCTGACCGTAGAAGAAAACCTGACCCTTTTTGCCAGCCTTTTTGAAACGACCATTGAAGAAAACTACCACCTGATCCGGGACATCTACGGCCAGATCGAACCATTCAAAACCCGGAAGGCCGGAGCCCTTTCGGGAGGAATGAAGCAAAAACTTGCCCTAAGCTGCGCCATGATCCATAAGCCGAAAATCCTGTTCCTCGACGAGCCCACCACCGGTGTGGATCCTGTTTCCCGAAGAGAGTTTTGGGATATGCTGAAAAAACTGAATAAAGACGGTTTGACCATCCTGGTATCTACACCCTATATGGATGAAGCGGACCAGTGCCACCGGATCGCTCTGATGCAGCAGGGGAGCATCATGGCGCTGAACACACCTCAGGAGATTGTGAGCGAATTCCCGCATCCTCTTTATTCGATAAAGGGCGAAAACAAGTACCGGATCATGCAGGACCTGAAAGCCTTTCCTACTGCTAACTCCGTGTTTTCGTTTGGATCGGAGATTCATTTCACCGATCAGCGTGGAAAAATTGATGTGGACGAACTGGATAGCTATTTGGATGAAAAGGGACATCAAGACATTAAAACAGAACTTATTAATCCGGGTATTGAAGACACTTTTATGGAATTAATGACAACTCATGAGCACTGAAACGATCATATCGGTCAAAGACCTGGTCAAAGCATTTGGTGCTTTTCACGCGGTAGATCACATCTCTTTTGAGGTGAAAACCGGGGAGATATTTGGCTTCCTGGGTGCCAATGGAGCTGGGAAAACAACCGCCATAAAAATGCTGACCGGACTGTTGCGCCCGACCAGCGGGCAGGCTACTGTTGCAGGCTACGATGTGTATAAAGAAACAGAAAAGATCAAGCGAACGATCGGCTACATGAGTCAGCGATTCTCACTCTATGGTGACCTCACCGTTCGCGAAAACATCCAACTTTTTGGAGGGATCTATGGATTGTCGAAAAAAAAGATCAACGAGAAAACCATGGAAATGCTTCAACGGCTAAACATGGATTCAGCCGCCGATTCCATGATCGATTCGCTACCCCTTGGCTGGAAACAAAAGCTGGCTTTTTCGGTAGCCATGATCCATGATCCCAGGGTCATTTTCTTAGATGAGCCTACCGGAGGAGTAGATCCTGTTACCCGCCGACAGTTCTGGGAGATGATCTACGAGGCAGCGGCCAAAGGCACCACAATTTTCGTGACCACCCACTACATGGATGAGGCAGAGTATTGTGACCGGATTTCCATGATGGTAGCCGGGAAGATCGCCGGTCTGGGGTCTCCGGATGAACTGAAAAGAGATTTTAAAGCGAAAAACATGGACGAAGTTTTTGTTGGTATTGCCCGGGAAGGAAAAACACAGAAGGTAGGGCAGTAGGCAGTAAGCAGTAGGCGGTAGGCGGTAGGCGGTAGGCGGTAGGCAGTAAGCAGCAAGCAGTAGGCGGTAGGCAGTAAGCGGTAGGCAGTAGGCAATTTGCAATAGGCAAAAAAGACAAGAGACGAGAGACAAGGGACAAGAGATAAAAGATTAAAGATTAAAGATTAAAACATAATGAAATCAAATGGTCAGTAGGCAAAATGCAATACGCAAAAAAGAAATCCCGAAGGGATGAAAGAATTATAGCTCTTGGCACATAAAAAACAACCCCGAAGGGGTGATTTAAACGCAATAGGCAATGACCAATTGGCAAGAGATGAAAGATTTAAAAGTAAAGAAGTCAATAGCTAATAGCTAACAGCCAAAAGCCAAATAATAAACGTATGAAAAGATTTGTATCATTTGTCAAAAAAGAGTTTTACCACATCCTGCGGGATAAGCGGACACTGCTTATTCTCTTCGGCATGCCTGTGGTACAGATCCTGCTTTTTGGCTATGCCATCACCACAGAGATCCGGGAAGCTAAAATCGCCATCCTGGATCACTCCAAAGATGCTGAAACCCGGCTATTGAGAGACAAGATACTGGCGAGTAGTTATTTTGATCTATCAAAAAACCTAACCAGTGAAGCTGAAATTGAAGAAACATTCAGAGATGGCACGACCAAAGTAATCCTGGTCTTTGAAAATGACTTTACAGAGAAGCTGCAACGAGAGGGTGCTGCCTCCGTTCAGCTACTGGCAGATGCCACTGATCCCAATACTGCCAACACGCTCATCAACTACCTGCAGGCCATTATCGGCAATCACACCATGGTTATCAATCAGGAAACTGAAGTGCCTTTTTCCATCGAAGTGGCTTCACGAATGTGGTACAACCCCGAGCTCAAGGGCGTCTATTACTTCGTGCCGGGGATCATCGCTATTTTATTGATGCTGGTTTCTGCGATGATGACCTCCATTTCCATCGCCAGAGAAAAAGAGCTTGGCACCATGGAAGTCCTCCTCGCTTCTCCCATGCAGCCCGGTCAGATCATCCTGGCCAAAGTAGTGCCGTATGTGCTCCTTTCCCTGGCAGATGCTATAGTCATTCTGGCCTTAGGAAAATACGTTTTCGGTGTCCCAATACAGGGAAGTCTTGTTCTTTTATTGCTTGAAACCTTCCTGTTTATCCTGTTGGCGCTCTCCCTGGGAATCCTTATTTCCACGGTAGCAGAGACTCAGCAAACTGCCTTGTTATTATCGCTGATGGCACTCATGCTGCCTACGATCTTGCTTTCAGGGTTCATCTTCCCCATTGAAAACATGCCCCTGATCCTTCAGTGGCTATCAAATATTGTCCCGGCCAGGTGGTTTATCACTATTGTGAAATCCATCATGCTAAAGGGCTCCGGAATAGAACTGATCTGGAAAGAAACCCTGATCATCTGTGGGTTTATCACCTTTTTCATCCTCCTCAGTGTCAAAAAATTTAAAGTCAGACTGGAATGAGAACGATCCTATACCTTGTCAGAAAAGAGTTTTTGCAGATCTTTCGCAACAAAGGAATGCTGCCGATCATCCTGGTGATGCCTATTGTACAGCTGCTGGTGCTCTCTTATGCGGCTGATTTTGAGATCCGTAACCTGAAATTTTACTGGGTTGATAAAGATCAGTCAGAAACCAGCCGACTACTGCGCACGAAGCTGGAAGGGTCCGGGTATTTCGTTTTATCCGGGGCTTCATTCGACTCAAAAGACGGGTTTGAGGCCCTCAATAAGGGAAAAACGGACATGGTTTTTGAGATCCCTCAAAACTTTGAAAAAGAGTTGATCACGGAAGGCAACAATCAGCTTCAGCTACTGGTCAATGCTATTGACGGGACTAAAGCCGGCCTGGGCACTTTCTATGCCAACAATATCGTGCAGGACCTGGCCGCAGAGCTCCGAAGTGAATTTGGCCCCCGTGTCGGGATGAAACCAATCAGCCTGAAACGGATCGATACTACCTATTCCTTTTGGTTTAATGAGGACCTCAACTACAAAACCTTTATGGTGCCCGGCATACTGGTCATGCTCGTGACCATGATCGGGGCATTCATTTCTGCGATGAACATTGTCCGTGAGCGGGAGATCGGCACCATCGAGCAGCTTAATGTCACGCCTATCAAAAAACATCAGTTTATCATCGGCAAGTTGCTTCCTCTATGGCTGCTTGGACTGGTGGAGTTTTCCATTGGTCTGATCATTGCCTGGCTGGTTTTTGGGATTACCACAGCTGGCAGCCTGGGGTTACTGTATACATTTGCTGCGATCTACCTGATCATGATCCTGGGGATGGGCATGTTTATCTCCACCTTTACAGAGACCCAGCAGCAGGCCATGTTTGTCTCCTGGTTTTTCCTGGTGATCTTCCTGTTGATGAGTGGTTTGTTTACAGCCATTGAAAATATGCCGGTCTGGGCACAAAAGATCACTCTGATCAATCCGGTCCGTTATTTCATAGAAGTCGTACGGCTGGTGATGCTCAAAGGCGCTTCATTCTGGGACATTCGCTGGCAGTTTTTGATCATTGGGGCTTATGCATTGCTGATCAATGCACTGGCCGTTTGGAATTACAGAAAGGTGGCTTAGCACAACAATGTAGTTGTTGGTGAACCCCACGCAATCGCTCAGCTTAGCCGAGTGATCAATAGATTACTTCAGAGGCTTTTGCCTGGAAGATCGGATGTTGATCAGTTCAATTTGTTTTTTTCGAGGCTTAATTCGATAAGTCAAAATGGTATACTTATTCATCGGCCCACGCCGAACATGTTTTTGTTTTTTGGTACCCTCAAGCATCTCAGGATACTGGCTAAGCAACTCAAAAAATTCATACGATTGACGAACAAACTTGCGGATTTCTTTTCTGTAAAGTGGGTTTCAAGATATTAAATCACCACCTAAAAATGGCTGACGACCACCAAAAAATCGTTTCCGACCGGGTAAAAATGACTAACAACCATCAAGAAATCACTGCGGACCGGATCCTGGCATCCATTTCATTTTCTAATGAATAATCCGGAGTTTAAAAGAAAAAAGCCGCTCCAAAAGATTGGAACGGCCTTGCCGATTTGACTCCAAGTCAAACAGACACTCTGCCTAGTTCGCTTTGATCATTAGAGACCGGTAGATTATTTCTTGCTGCTCATTTTTAATTACTATCAGGTAAGTTCCTCCTGACACCTGTTTGACATCTATTTTTTCACCAACCTTATCTTCGAAAACTTTTCTGCCCCCCAGGTCATGGATCTCTACGTAACCTTTTTCTGCTCCGGCTATGGCCAACCAATCAGCAACGGGATTAGGGTAAATGCTCACTTTAGACTTACTGACCAATGAGGTAACTGTGCCGACGATCACAAAGGTGGCAGAAGCTGATCCTTCATAATTAACCTCATTTATAGTAGCTACTACTTCATAGGTGCCCGCAGCTGTCGGTAGAGTTTCCGAGCCATCATAGGTAACTATCAAGTTCAGGCCTGTGGGGTCGGTAGTTATAGTCGGACTCTTCTCGCTTCCGTCAGCTTGCTGTTCCAGATCATCAAAGGAGATCACCGCCGTAGCTTTATTGATGGTTAAAGTGCCGGGCACTAACGTAAGCGCATAGTTATCAGCCAGACCGTCTGATAATGAGATCGGATACTCTCCTACATCACTTTCCGGAGTAGCGTCCGTTGAAATGTTCGGGGTTGTTATGTCAGACTCCGTATCACCGCTAATAAACCCATCAAAGCTCATCGTCAACTCCGGGTTTTCCTCTCCGTAAGTTTTACTTTGATCATTAGCGGTGATTGTCAGAGCTGCTTTATTGGCGGTAAACACCCTGGTAACCGGACTGGCGGGATTATACGTCTCATCACCGACCTGGCTTACTTTGATACTCACCTCCCCTGCCCCGGTTATCTCTACTGAAGTACTATTCAAAACCGCAGGACCACTCACTACTTCCAGTGTCACATCTAAGCCCGATGAAGCCGATGCACTGATTTCAAAAACATCTCCATACGTTTTTGCCGGGATCTCTTCAAATGTAATGGTCTGGCTCGTCTTGCTTGCATCTACTACCAATATGGACCGGCTTTCGCTGGCAGCCAAAAAATTGGTATTTCCAGCCTGCGATGCTTCTACTACTATCTCACCCGAACCTGTCAGGGTGAGGGTATTTCCTTCAAGTGTCGCAGGCCCTGAGATCAGAGAAAAACTAACCGCCAGACCGGAACTTGATGAAGCCTCCAAAACCACTGACCCACTCGTTACATCAACTTCAGTCGGAGGGTCAAATGTGATCACCTGCTCAGCTTGATTAATGGTCAGAGAACCATTCACATGGGTAATCTCATAATTGGAGGCTTCAGCCCCACTGATCTCTATCGGATAAGTTCCCGCATCAGACTCAGCTGTGGCTGACGTTGTGAGTATCGGCTGGGTGTTAAGTACTGCGTCCGTTTCACCGTAAACAAATCCGGAAGAACTAAAAGTCAGGCCTGGGAGTACGTCACCATACGTTATTTCCTGATCGTCTGCTGTGAGTGTTAAAGCCGCTTTACTGACTGTGACCACAAACTCCACAGGAGTAGCAGCGCTGACGGTATCATTTCCCGGTTGAGAAAGAGTGACGGTTGTCTCTCCGGTACCGGTTATAGTAAAAACGCCTTCAGACACAGTCCCCACAGTTTCATCGCTTGAACTGTACTCCAATGTAAGGTCTTGTGTAGATGAGGCTGTGATACTTGTTGCTGCATCTCCATAGGTCAAAGTCCCAGGTGTTTCATAAGTTATTTCCTGTGTATAGCCGGTTACTTCAAATTCATTTATGACAGAGGTTGCTGGAAAATACTGCACATCTCCGGCCTGACTGGCTTTCACCTGGACCGTACCAATGCTACCGGTGAGGGTCAGTGTGGTTCCTTCCACGGTTGCCGGACCTGAAAGTATTTCAAAAACCACCTCCAGTCCTGAAGTAGCAGTGGCAGACAGTTCAAACGGTGCATCACCGTAAAATTTATCTTCAGGTGCAGGAAAGTCTATGGACTGTTCGGCTTTAAAGAAAGTCCACCCACTCACATTCCCCAGACTCAGGGAACCTTCGGCATTAAACGTAGCTCCACCGGTAGCAATATTGTCCATGATTTCAAGAAATTCCCCACTCACAGTGCCCGTTTCCTGACTTATTGTACCTGCTTCTCCTTCCGTGGAAGCCACTATGGTAATCGACTCATCAGCCGTACCCACGAAAACAAACTGATTGGCGGTAATGGTTTGACCTGAGCTTACTGTAAACTTTGACCCGGGTGTAACAGTCAGGGAATCGAGGCTTAAGGTACCTTCCAGCAGACCCTTGTCGGTTTCATTTACCTGATCAATGACCACATCATCAATCAGGATGGTATTATCCGGATCATAAGTGCCCGGCAAAAACTGACTACTAAAAGTAATGGTGGCAGCTGAAGCATCTAACGTATAGTTAAACGCATTAGCAGCATTGTATGAACGGGTAAAATAGGTAGCATCTCCTAATGTGAGGTTTATTCCGGTGCTGCCTGAAATTTGGGTATCTTGATTGACATACACATATTGTCCATCAAAATTCAATGTTCCATCAGTCATGTAAAGGTTTTTGATAGTCAATGAGTCCGAAAGCATCCATGTACCAGTACCCTCCAGGTAAAAAGAAGCACCACCCAAATCATCGTTATTTGCACTCATTGTAACTGAATCTGTAGATAAGAAATGAAACTCAGCGGGTCCGAATTGAATGATATCAGAAAAAGTGAGCGACCCATAAATATTAAGCGATCCTGTTCCGGAAACTAACCCGGCCTCATCCACTCCGGATAGATCCAAATCGTGAATACTGATGGCCTCATAGTCAATCACTACCTCATCCGTGGACGAAGTAAAAGAATTGGCATCAAAAAAGACATTATCCAATACCCCCGGAACGCCAGTATGGTAAGTCGTCCCTCCGCTGGTTGTTGCCCAGTGGTTTTCATAATCGGACCAGTTTCCTGAACCGCCTACCCAGTAATAATCCTGACTGGTGATCCCCGTGATGTTCCAGCCGGCATTATTCCCATTATCCACTGTCTGGTCCGCATTGAAGGTAGCACCTCCGGTAGCAGCTATATCCTGTAAAATAAGATATATGGCATCTACGGTACCCGAGGCTACGGAAAGTGTGGTCTGAACACCTGTGGAGGTCGAAAGCAAACTGATAGGGGAGGATTTTTCTCCATTCAGCAGAAGACTGGTGATGGTCTGTGTCTCAGCATCATCAAAAGAGATGACAGCTCCGGGCGAAAGCTCTAAGGTATCAAAGGTGTTGGACCCTGTAACAGTACCTGTTCCGGTGAGTGAAACGGTGTTAAAAGTATTTCCGCCCGATTTAAAATCCCTTGAAATCTCCAATGTGGAATTACCAGGATTGATGGTCACTGGTGTACTGTATTGCGTCAAATCCCTGGTGATGATGGTGGCATCCTGAAGGTTCAGGGTTACAGGGTCGTTTTGCTGTAAAGTAATTCTGTAAGCACTTGTAATGGTAATAGTACCGAAATTAATGGTACCTCCGAAGATCGTAAATCCGGCTACATCTATATCATCTAAAAGCGTATATTCCCCAGTACCACTGAAAGTCAGGTAAGCAATAT
The DNA here is from genome assembly GCF_057801515.1 of Marinoscillum sp. HNIBRBA16962. Lineage (NCBI taxonomy): Bacteria > Pseudomonadati > Bacteroidota > Cytophagia > Cytophagales > Reichenbachiellaceae > Marinoscillum > Marinoscillum sp. HNIBRBA16962. The sequence continues at coordinate 4,888,455 of NZ_CM173603.1, forward strand.
CCGCGGTACCATAAAAAAACTCCAGACCAGTTTCTTCTCCTGCCATTTTTAACCCATACAGATCAGCAAGAACGCCATCCTTAAAATATGCACTTCCATAGATGGTCATATCATATTGGTAAGCAGAATATATTGTAGGTGTATTGGTTACCGCGGTCCAGTCCATATGATGGCAAACTGTATTTTTCACATCCACGGTCACCGTTTGGTCTGCCAGGGTAAATGAATTAGCATCAAAGTACACATCATCATATCTTCCCGGATAGTCCCCGTGTGTGGTCGTTCCTCCTGAGGTGGTAGCCCAATGTGCCGGGTCGGTCCAGTTGCCACCGTCACCTATCCAATAGTAATCCGCTCCTGTAGGGGCAGTGATGGACCAGCCCGTAGTATTTCCATTGTCAATGGAATTGGTGGCATTAAAGGTAGCGCCTCCGGTCGCATGAATGTCCTGAAGCTCCAAATAATCTACAGTGACCGTACCCGAACCGATACTTATAGTGGCTTCCGTGTCTTCTGTGGTCCCGTGCAAAGCGGAAAGTGCATACTTTGTTCCGTCTATACCTAGTGAGGATACTGTTTGAGTGGTTCCTGACTCTACTGAGATATCTGTTCCGGCACTAGCTTGAATACTGTTAAAAATATTGGAATCTTTGATGGTTCCACTTCCGTCAAAAGATACATTGTAGTAAGTGTAGGGGCCTGTACCATCCGCATCACCGGTAAACGTATTACTTACTTCTATAGTGGAAGTCCCTGAATTAAGGGTCAGGTCAGCAGATCCGCTATTGATAAATTGAGAGGCTGTAAGCGTACTTGCTCCAAGGGAAACATCCAATACATCTCCTGTCTGGTTAGAAAGGTAAATGTTATTGTCAGCAGTGAGATCAAATCCATCCGTAACAATCGTCCCCTTATTAAAATAGATATACCTAGCATCTATTGCCCCGGCAAAGGTGTACTCCCCTGTCCCATCAAAAAACAGCCAACAGGAAGACCCAAAGGAGCTTCCCTCCGTAGTTATGGTTTCCCCGATATCTGATGAAGTAAAATAGACACGGTCCAGGTTGTAATCGGTATCTGTATTTAAAGAGACAGAACCGGAAATATAGATGTATGCATTAGCATTTAAAGCAGGAAAATTAGAAACCCCTGTCCAGATGAAATCATGACAGTTGGCCTCCACATCGATGGTTACGCTCTGACCACTGGCTGTAAAAGACTGGCTATCAAAATATACATTATCCGCTGAGGTGGGAACTACCGAATGTGTGGTAGTACCTCCACTGGTGGTTGCCCAATGTGAAACATCCGACCAGTTTCCGCTTCCTCCTATCCAATAATAATCCTGCTGAGCAAGAAGAACTGAGCTCACACATAATAAGCAAATGGCAAGAAATAATCTAGGCAGCAAATTCATAGCTTATGGTTTAAGCCTTAAACTTCTCACCTTATCCCCTCATTTACCAGTACCTTTTCGGGAACGACATATTCCTTTAGGGAACGACAATTAATCCATGTCAAGGGTTAAACCCTGGTAATCTATGGGCACAAAATGACTATGACGATATTTGGAGAAACGAATAGAAACACTTTCATTCCCGAAGCGTCATCGGCAGGATCACAATATGGTAAGTGCTTTCATGAAATCATTTCGGTAGGTGCGACCCAACGGAATTTGGACCTCATTCAAAAAAATATAACCTTCCTGTATGGACGTAACTTTTTCCAGATTTACAATGTAGGATTTGTGTACACGAATGAATGGCTGAGCGAGCAGTTTTTCCTCAATGCGTTTTATAGGGTGTGACAGAAGGTAAAATTTGCCTGTGGTATAAACTTTTGAATAACTGTCATCCGCTTCAATGTATAAAATGTCCTTCGGCTTCAGCCCAATTAATTCGCCCTGATCTTTCACAAAAAGCTTTTCTGATTTGACAGTCTTCATTTCAGAGGGCTTTCGGTGATGGTATAATGCCAACTCAATATTTGCCGCCAGGTTCCGCTCTTCGAATGGTTTTACGATATATGCTTCAGGCTTTATATCACGGACCCTGTCAAGCGTTTGTTTATCAAAGTAGGATGTAATGAAGAGTAACGGACTATCTGAACCTTTCCTGATTGAACCAGCCAGATCTACCCCATCCATATCACCTGAAATAGAGATATCCAGTAAAAAAAGATCAAAAGTGTTTTCCTTGATTAATGCTAAGGCCTCCCTCCCATTATCCGTATGTTGATAGCTATAACCAAGCTTATCCAAAATCACTTTGAGATCGGCAGCAATAATGGCTTCATCTTCCACGATGAGAATGTTCGTCATGCAAAAGCACTTTGATGTTCGAACACTAAGATAACCTTAGTCCCGCTACCGAACTCATATTTCAGATCTGCATTTAGTTTCTTAGACAGGTCTTTGATCAACAAGGTCCCCAGACTGCCATGTCTTACTTCAGGAGGCGCTTCCATTCCTTTGCCATTATCGGCCACACTGAGCCTTATTTTTCCATCAAGATCACAAACAGAAACATCAATAACACCGCTGCGGACGCCCTGATCAAAAGCGTACTTGATGGAGTTTGTTACCAACTCATTTACTATCAATCCCAGTAAAATAACCTTGTCTACATCCAGGGAGATATCATCTGCCTCCAGGTTTATTACAATGTCTCTTTCTGAACCGCAATAGGATTGTTCAAGGTTTCCGATAAGTTGGTCCAGATACTCCTCCAGATTGATAGTCGTGATACCTTCATGCTGATAAAGCCGCTGATGAATAAGCGCCATACTATGTACCCGGTTTTTACTTTCCATGACAGCCGCATTGGCTTTTTCATCTGCAATGAAATTGGATTGGAGATTGAGTAAGCTGCTAATGACCTGTAGGTTGTTTTTAACCCGATGATGGACTTCCTTCATTAAAAGTTCCTTATCGGCCAGGGCCTGGTTGATTAGCTTGTTTTTCTCTGCAAGGCGCAGCGAAACTTTCTGTTTTGCTTTATACAGGTAAAACGAAAAGCCCCCGATCAACCCCAGAACAATGGAAATGGAGATAAAGATATTTCTTTGGTTGGTTTGCTGCTGTGCAAGAAGAGAGGCTTCCTCATTCCTCAGCTTCAGGTTGATGATCTCATTTTCTTTCTCCTGAGCTTTAAACCGCTCCTCCCACTCGGCCGTACGATCTATGACTTTCTGACTGATCAGCTCATCTTTAAGGGTGTAATATTTCTTGTAAAAGGATAAAGCCTCCTCAGCCCTCCCCAATCGTTCATAGTGATCAGCCATTTGAAGGTAAAGCTCTTTTACCTGGTGTGGATAGTCTGATTCGCTGTAGATGGGTATGGCTTGTTGAAAAAAGTATTCCGCCGAATCATACCGCCCCAACTGTGAATAGGTACTCCCTATAAACCTCAGAGCAGTAAACAGAACATACTTATCCTCTACTTTTTTTGTCAGAGCTCTCTTAAAATATGTAAGTGCTTCTTCCGGTTTCTTTTGGGCTTCAGCGATGATTCCAAGTCCATTATTTGCAAAATAGAAACTGAGATCATCCTCCGCAGCAATCGAATAGTCATGCACCATTCGGAAATACATCTCGGCACTATCATACTGCTCCACAGAGGTCTGTGCATTGCCCATATTGATGTAGATGTTGATGATCTGCTTTTTGTCTTTTTCTTTATCCAGAACCTCCAGAGCTCTGCGATAGATGGATATGGCTTCATCCGGCCGGTCTATTCTTCGATACACAATACCCAGATTGTTGTACAGCTTTACCAGGCTTTCCCTGTTTTCCGGGTGATCTTTAAAAAACTCAAGAGCCTGCTCATACCATGGCAGTACCTTCAGGTAATTTCCATTAAAAAGCTCGAGGGTCCCCAGGTTAAAACTGGAGGCTGCAATATTAACCGTATCATTAGATGTGTAAGCCAGGTCCAGCGCTTTCAGGTAATAGTGCCGGGCCGAGTCTGCTTGATAGCTGTAATCATAAGCGAAACCGATCATCCGGTTTGCCAGGATCTCATATTTTGGATTATTATACTGCTGCGATACCAATTGAAGCCTGGTGGCATATGCCATGGCCGAGTCAAAATTTAATGCGGCCCATTCCTCGGCCAGATTCCCAAGAATGGAAATTCTATCTTCATCAGATGTACTGATTTCCAGCGCTTTTCGTAAACTATCAATCTGCACGGAGGATTGGCTCATCACTGTTGGGGAACAAAAAAAAGCGATCAGCACAAAAATCCGTCTCAAATAAATACCAGGCAGCAGTTTCATCTGGATAAAAATACGAAAGATATTGCCAATTTGTCGGGCATCCTTTAAGTCATACAGAATTAGTCTCGCACTTGCCTGCCAATTGGAGCAATCTTCTACCTTTGCTGTTCCTGAAATTCACAACATCGTTAACATACATTATACCATGAAATTTGGAACAAAAGCCATCCACGCCGGGCAGGAACCTGATCCTACTACGGGAGCTATCATGACCCCAATATATCAGACCTCCACTTACACACAAGAGTCCCCCGGCAAGCATAAAGGGTACGAATATGCCCGAACCCAAAACCCCACACGACACGCTTTGGAAGCTAACCTGGCTGCATTGGAAAATGCTACTTTCGGGCGGTGCTTCAGCTCCGGGATGGGCGCCACAGATGCGATTATGAAAATGTTTGAGCCCGGAGATGAGATCATCTGTACCAATGACTTATATGGAGGTACTTACCGGCTTTTCACCAGGATCTATCAGAAATACGGGATAAAGTTCACTTTCGTAGATATGAAAAACCTGGAAGCTGTGAAAAATGCCTTCACAGCCAAAACCAAACTGGTCTGGGTAGAAACACCTACCAACCCCATGATGAGCATCGTTGACATTGCGGCCATCGCAAAACTGGCCAGGGAGGCCAACGCCCTGACTGTAGTGGACAATACGTTTGCCAGTCCCTACCTGCAAAACCCCATTGACCTGGGTGCAGATATGGTAATGCATTCTGTTACCAAATACATTGCCGGCCATTCAGATGTGGTTATGGGTTTTGTAGGGACAAAAGACCCCGTACTTGATGAACAGCTTGGTTTTTTTCAGAATTCTGCCGGCGCAGTGCCCGGACCACAGGATTGCTTCCTGGTTTTAAGAGGTATTAAAACATTGCATGTGCGCATGGATCGGCATTGCGATAACGGAGAGAAAATTGCCCATCACCTGAAAAACCACAGCAAGGTGAAGCACGTCTACTGGCCGGGGTTTGAGGACCACCCTAACCATGAGGTAGCTAAAAAGCAAATGAAGAGATTTGGTGGAATGCTTTCTTTTATTCTGAAAGATGACAGCCAGGAAGCGGCATTTAAGGTGCTGGAAAAGTTTAAAGTATTCAGCCTTGCAGAATCACTGGGTGGCGTAGAATCGCTTGTAGGGCATCCTGCCAGCATGACGCACGCAAGTATTCCACGAGAGCAGCGTCTGGAAGCAGGGCTTACGGATTCTCTGATCAGGATCTCAGTAGGCATAGAAGACGTGGACGATTTAATAAACGATCTAGACGAGGCAATAGGATAATGAACACACAAAACCTTATCGACCTGTTTGTACGGGACCTGAAAAAGCTGGCTGAAGAGGTCAGGCTTTATAAGAGTGAACAAAAACTGTGGGTGACAGGCGGAGACATTAAAAATTCCGGCGGAAACCTGACACTCCACCTCCTTGGGAACATCAATCATTTCATAGGAGCAGTCCTGGGCGAAACCGGATATGTGCGGGACCGGGAAGCTGAATTTTCTGACAGGGATATTCCGGCAGACAAGATGATCAGCGAAATCAATGAGACCATAGAGATGGTTGCTAAAGTCCTCGGAAGCCTCAACGAAAAAACACTAAGTGAAAAATACCCGATAGAGGTTTTCGGCAAGCCAATGACCGTGGAATATTTCGTCTTGCATTTACTAAGCCACCTTGGCTACCACCTGGGACAGGTCAATTATCACAGAAGACTGCTGGATAAGTAAACAGTAAAATACCTCATTGGTTAACTCACAAAAGAGAGACTAATGCTTTTATCAGATAAGAAAGTTTTCATTACGGGAGGTAGCGCCGGCATTGGAAAGGCTCTGCTTGACGAATTAGTGAGCAATTACCGGGTAAGGGATCTGGCGGTGATCGGAAGAAGGAAGGGTGCCTTGGATCAGCTGAAAATTGAATACCCTGAAGTCAATTTTCTCCTCATTCAGGGCGATATAGGCAAGCCGGAAGATCTTGACAGGGCATTTAGCCTGATCCAAAACGAATGGGGGGAGCTGGACATCCTTATCAATAATGCCGGAGTGGTAAGTGCAGGTTTGCTGGATGAAATGACCGATGAAGATATCATCGACCAGGTTCATGTTAACCTCACAGGTGTATTATTAACCACCAAACGAGCCCTCCCTTTACTAAAGAAAAGCAAGGAAGGAGCTTTAATCAATGTGTCCTCTGGCCTGGGCTATATTGCCAGACCATTTTACAGTGTGTATGCTACAACCAAAGCTGGCATAAGACAGCTCTCAGAAGCCATGCGCCGTGAGCTATTTCAATACCCTATCCATGTAATGACCATCTATCCTACTGCCACAGACACACCGATGATGACTAATGCTGTGGTATCCAAAGAGATGGATGATCCAAAGATGGTGGCCACAGAGTCCATCAAAGGACTACTCAGGAAAGAGCATAATGTGATATTTGGTGGTCCACAGAGAGTTGAAGATATCAAAACAAATTTTAAGGATCCGGCTCAAATTGATAAGAAAATGGAAGGCCAATTTGAAGCTTTACGCGAACGGACCAAAAACCACCGTGCTATGTAAGCTACAACAACTATTTCTTTTGTACTTCCACCGATCGTAATTTGTCTTTTATCGAAAGCATTTGTTCGATTCTGAATGGAATACGTACATTTCATTAGACTTTAAACACATGGTATTATGGATATGTACGAACTAAACAGACTAATAGAACGTGTGGCAACCATACAAAGCCATTTACAAAAGAATGAAGGTGATCCGCTATTAACTGAGTCCCTTCAAAACCATCTAAGTACTATAAATACCCGATATGGCATCTACCTCAATGACTTACTGTTCGATGTGTATGATGAATACTGCGAGGATAACGAGATCCAAAACATTGAGAAGTATTTGACCCCCGAAGGCGTACCTGTAGAAGCCGATGATTTTCCGGGTGTAAAATACCGACTAAAACTTAAGCCGTTCCCACTACGCTTTGAAATGGAAAACAAAGCACGAGGAAACCATGAGGTCGTTTGGCGGGCAGCTTAGGACCATTCAGTTACCTATTCTGAAGTAAGCACTTATTCCAATATTAGCCGGACTTAAATCCAGGTTAAAGTCATTGTCTTGAAAGTTGTATGAGACCCCTGAGGTTCTCAGTGTTATTAAAATGCGATCATGTATTCGATAGCCCAGTCCAGGACTAATGGCCATAATAAAATAGTCGGCATATAAAATTTTATGACACATCCTGTTAAGATCCCACAAATCTTTTCCTGAAGCCGAACCCTTTTTCATCTGAAATATCCTCATCACTAACACGTTTCACTCCTTCCACCGTGTAAAACGCTTTGGGATTATAGCGTTTTATTGCCCCAATGGTGGCCTTGAGATCTTCCCGCTTGATCACTGTAAATAAAATATTGACATTTCCTTCTGCAGACATAGCGTCCACACTTGAGTAGCGGTAACCCTGATCAGTAAAATACGCCACCAGCTCATCGGCCGGCATCCGGGTTATCACTCGTACCACTACTCTACCAATAGCCAGCTTTTCTTCTATCAGCATACCCACCAGTATACCGAAAGCAAAACCTCCCGCATAAGCAACATAGGTTGGCCAGCTGGAGAGGTTCTGAAATATCTGGCTGATGGCCAGAAGCCAGATCAGCGCTTCGAAAAAACCCAAAAAGGTAGACAGCAACTTTTTGCTGTGAAGCATAAAAATAATCCTGACGGTATTGATAGACACATCCAATATGCGTGCAGCGAAAATCAAAACCGGCAATACCACATACTGAAACATGAAGGGATCCAGCCCCAGGGTTTCTGCTAATGAACTCATGCTGACAAAAGTACAAATATCCTTACGGAGGAGCTGATAAAGATTCAGCTATACTTAATTTTAGGTATGGAATCATTTTTAGACAATACCATAAAACTCTCAAAGTACTACCGCACATTGGGAGAAAAAACGATATCGCGTCTTACGGATGAGGAACTCAAGTGGAGTGCCGGTCCCTCATCTAATAGCGTAGCAGTGATTGTGAAGCATCTCTGGGGCAACATGCTTTCCCGCTGGACCAATTTCCTTACCGAAGATGGTGAAAAACCCTGGAGACAGCGAGAAGCGGAATTTGATAATGACCTGGCAGACAAAGAGGAAGTGCTCAGCAAATGGAACGAAGGGTGGGATTGCTTCACTAAAGCCCTTGAATCCCTGACTGATAATGACTTGGAAAAGATTGTGTACATAAGAAATGAAAGCCACACCGTTGCAGATGCCATTCAGCGACAAATAGCCCATTACCCCTACCATGTGGGGCAGATCATTTTTATAGGCAAACTGTTAAAAGGAGATGCCTGGGAAAGCCTGTCGATCCCCAAAGGAGGATCAGTGAAATACAACGCAGAAAAATTCGCCTCCGAAAAAAGAGATCAGCACTTTACAGATAATGTATGATCCTGATAAAGCAGTATAAAGTAGATAACTATGAAAAAGACATCAGACTGGTGGATTACGCCATCAACTTATTTGCGGAGCTTCCTACGAAAAACAGTGTAAAAAAGGCACTCAAAAATGGATCTCTACGGCTGAAGGATACCTCAGCGGCAACCGGGACACTTATAGAAAAAGGGATGATTCTGGAATTGTACGATTTACAGCAAAATCCACCGAAACCTTATCATGAACATCTCGATATCATTTATGAAGACCCCGACCTAGCTATTGCAAACAAGCCTTCCGGCCTGCCCACTTCGGGAAACCAGTTCAGAACCCTGGAAAACATCATGGTTAATCAGATAACTCTTCCGGATAATCCCGAATACCTGAAATGGCCAAAACCTGTACACAGACTGGACAGTGCAACCAGCGGTCTGGTAATCGTCGCAAAAACCATCGATGCACGATATTTACTCGGGCAGGCATTTGAAAATCGTATGATACAAAAGACCTATCACGCATTGGTCATGGGGCGTACGCCAGCACATGGAACTATGGATGATCACATCTGCAACAAACCCTCCAGGACAGACTACCGGAGAATAAAGGAAGTGAGATCAATCAAAAACAAATGCCTGACGCTGTTAAAATTAGCGCCCAAAACAGGTCGTACCCACCAGATCCGGATCCACTGTGCCCGTGCGGGATTTCCGATCTATGGGGACAAAATATATGCAGGAAAAACCATTCAACATAAAGGCCTGTTTTTAGCGGCTACAGGCCTTTCATTCGATCACCCCATATCAGAAGATCGTCTGAATATTTGTATTGACATCCCGCCCAATTTCTTGTCCAGAATGAAAAACGAACAAAAAAGGTGGGAAAAACACCAGAATTGATGGTAAACAAGTATAGATGAAATTAAAAATTCAAAAAGCCAATACAGACCATATTCCCGAATTGCTGGAGTTTGCTAAAGCCAATTTCATAGCCACATATGCACACTTAAACACGAAAGAAAATATGGAGAACTACCTTCGAAGCAATTTCACGGAAAGCGCTTTTTCAAATGAGTTCTCGCATCCCGAATCTGAATTTTTCATTGCCAGTAATCAGGATGAAATAATGGGCTACTTCAAAGTGAACTTAGGTGGAGCACAAACAGAACCAGATCAGCCTAATAGCTGTGAGGTTGAGCGGATCTATGTCAGGCCTGAACACAAAGGTCAGGGAATAGGACGGAAACTCTTTGAAACCGCAGTAGAATTCGCCAAAAACCAGGGCACCGATTACCTGTGGCTGGGCGTATGGGAAAAAAACACCAAAGCTATCGCCTTTTATCAGCGATTAGGGATGAAAAAAATCGGCACCCACATTTTCCAGTTGGGAGATGAGGCACAGACCGACCTTCTCCTCAGGTATGATTTTGATTAACTCGCTTTATTCACTGCAGAGTCACGCCAACATCATCTACATTAAAATGAAAAGCGGGTTAAACCTACTTTGATAAATTATATTGAATGATTATAATGGAGTATGGGTTTGAACAAATATTCCCCCTTTTTCTTGTAAAGGGGGCGATGGGGGTTATAGAAAAATTTATCAAACCCATACTCCATTGCTGCTTATCGGCTAAGTTGACGTAGAAGTAGGATTAATACCCTGACTCAAACTTGTCCAGCTGTGCCTCATAATGCATGAGGTCCTGCTGCTCAAACTCAGCGGCCTGCAGGGCTTTTTTAGCATATTTTATAGCTTCCTTCTGCTCTCCCAGCTTATAAAGCAAAGAAGCATAAGTATCCAGATATGAGGCATCTGCATAGTCATCCAGCACCTGCTCCATCCACTCCCTGGCGGCTGTCAACTGCTCAGCATTATCTACAAACAGGTAAAACTTCCACGCAAACTCATTCAGCTGCTCCGGGTCCGTAACTTCCTGCTCATTAACCACTTTTACGGCACTTTCGGCATAGAGGGGCCAGTCTTCCTTCAGATCTGCATATTTTAAGTTCACCATGGAGGACAGCTCCTCTTTTTGTTTGAAGTCGATTCGTGAAACCAGGCTCTTAAGTGCCTGCACAGCAAAAAGCGTATAATCCGCCTCTTCATAGATGTCTATAAACTGATCCAACAGTACATCGTAAACTTTCTGGTCAACCGTATCTTTTCCATACTTAAGAGCAAACATATCGTGGTAAGACATGAGGTACTGAAACTGCTCACTGTAAGGGTCATCCACATTGAGGTTAATCATTGCCCATGAGGCCTCATTGACCCATTCTTTCTGGGGAACACTGGAAAAATATCCTTCAACAAAATCATCTTTGCTCATGCAGGCATCCTCCAGCTTGTAGGAGTACTCCACCAGGAAATCCCTGGATCGCTCACCGGATTCAAACCTTTTCTGAAAGTCAAGGAGCCGGTTTTCACTCAATGCTTCTTTACCCAACTCGATCAGCTCACCACTCTCCAGAGCCCCACATCCCCGGTGTACCGCTACTCCTGCTCCGTTTACAAACAAAAGAGCAGGAAAGGCATAGATCTCGTAGTATTCCGTAAGCTCAACCCCCGGAAACACTTCCATATCCATTCGAATATTGATAAACTTTTTGTTGAAAAAACTCCCAACTTCCTGGTCGGTATAAGTATATTTCTCAATCTCCTCGCAAGGCTCACTCCAGTCCACATAGGCAGATAAAAAAACCAATTTTTCTTCTTCCTTTGCTTTCTCGAGTGCGTCAGTCCACTCCAGCTCCTGGAAGTCTATTCCTGACTGAGCATATCCCCAAAACGATATGAGGCAACTAAAAGCAGCGAAAATCGGTATCTTACTCATGAGTTTAATGCAGTTGGTCAACAAAGTTTCCATGAAGATAAGTATTACTCTTTTATTGATCATTATTTCTATCTCCTCCTTTAGTCAATCGGATTATGTCAAAGAGATTGTAGTATGGCAGGAAGAGCTCAATCAGACCTTTTCAAACAAGGAAGAAAGTCCCCTGGACAAAAAAACCATAAGGAAGTTTGAAGGACTGGATTTTTATCCGATAAATGAAACGTACCGTATTAAAGCGAAATTTATTCGTACTCCCAATGAGCTGCCATTTACCATGCCTACCACTCAGCAGCAGGTGCAGGTCTATGAAAAATATGGTGAGGCTCATTTCACTCTTGACAGTCAGGAAATAGTAATTCCCATTTACCAAAACCATCGACTGAAAGAGCAGGAAGGTTACGAAGACTATCTTTTCATGCCCTTTACAGACCCAACAAATGGATTTGACACATACGGTGGCGGGAGATATCTGGACCTGACCATTCCGGAGGATGATACCATTGTTATTGATTTCAATAAGGCCTATAACCCTACCTGTGCCTATAATGCCAATTACTCATGCCCCATCCCTCCGAAAGAAAATGATATACCTGTACCCATCAAAGCAGGCGTCATGGCCTGGGAAAAATGATTTTTCACCAGAGTAAAACGACTTTAAAAAGTCGCTCTAAGGCTAAATAGCCAAAGTCTGGCAAAACGATTTTCAAAGTCGTTCTATTAAATGTCGTTTTCCTTCCGGAAACGGGAAATCGGTATTTTCTAATTCACAAAAACAAGCAGATGACTAACTTCGCACAAAAAGAAAAAGCGTGAAGCTGCATATCAAAACCCTGCATGGATTAGAAGAGATTTTAGCTAAGGAACTGACCGAGCTTGGTGCAAAATCTGTTAAGCCCCATAAGCGCTCAGTAGCTTGTGAAGGCGATCTGGAGTTTCTCTACAAAGCCAACATGCACCTCCGGACTGCTCTCAAAGTACTTGTGCCTGTTCACCAGTTTCAGGCCACAACTGAAGATCAGCTTTACAAAGAGGTATACAACCATGACTGGTCCAGGTATTTAAGCATCTATCAGACGTTTGCTATCGATAACACAATCTTTTCTGAGTTTTTCAAACATTCAAAATACGCAGCGCTGAAAACAAAAGACGCTATTGTTGACCAGTTTAGAAAGAAATATGGCAAACGTCCTTCAGTGGATATTAAAAAACCGGACATTCAGTTTGACCTTTATGCCTACAAAGATCAGTTTACCATTTCACTGGATAGCTCGGGAGGCACTTTAAACCAGAGAGGTTACCGTGGACCCGGGCATAAAGCTCCTCTAAACGAAGTTTTAGCGGCAGGCCTGCTACAGCTTGCAGGCTGGAACAAAGACATTCCCCTCGTAGATCCCATGTGTGGTACGGGAACCATACTGATAGAAGCGGCGATGCTGGGGCAAAATATCCCTCCTCAAATAAACAGATCCGATTTTAGTTTTAAAAACTGGAAAAACTACCAACCAACCATCTGGAATAAGGTGGTCACTGAGGCCAGAGCTCAGGTCAGGAAATCCAAACTCAACATCACCGGCGGAGACATTGACCCTGAAACAGTCCTCAATGCCAATAAATCCCTCAGGAAATTTAAGCTGAATGATGTCGTAAGCATTAGGACAGTGGCTCTTGCTGAGCACCTACCCGGCACGACAGGTGGAATGCTGATTAGTAATCCTCCCTATGGCGAGCGTATTGGCAGAGATTCCACCAATGAGTTTTACACGTCTATTGGCGATGCTTTGAAAAACAATTTCACAGGGTTTGACGCCTGGCTGTTGAGCTCCAATATGGAGGCTTTCAAACATGTCCGTTTGAAAGCCTCAAAGAAAATTGTCCTCTTCAATGGTCCGCTGGAGTGTAAATTCCAGAAGTACGAGATGTACAAAGGCAGCCGGGAATGATCTGGTTACTCTGCTATCCGGGCATTGTCCGGCATTTCAAAAAGCGCATCGTCCGGCTGCTTATCCGAAATGACTACATTACTAAAAGTAGCAGCCCCACTCGGATCACCCACTTCCCCATCTTTGTATTGATACCACTGCAGATTTACCGGAAGCCTGAGTCCATTGTACTCCGCCCAGTCGGAATACCTGATCAAATTATAGCTATCGGCGGACTTCTTACTAAAATAGGTAACCGTATACATTAACCACTCCATCTGGTTGGTTTCCTGATCATAATACAGGATGTAGTTGTCCTTTGGGGAATCGCCTACCCCGGACTCAAAAGATACCTTTACAGCGCCGTATTTCTTTCCCATAATTTCTTTAGGCTCCAGATCTTCATACCGGATACCCGGATCTCCCAACACAAAAGGCATGGCAAAAAAGTAGAAATACAGATTATGATAAAATCGCGCATTGTCTGCTTTGACAGTATCTGGTGAGACCCACACATTTTTGCCATCAAACCCAATAGTCCGGTTTGTACTTTCTATTAGTGTTTTCCGGTCTTCCAGGGATATGAGCTGGTGTTCTCCACTTTCCATATCATACGCCAATCGATTCATTTTATCCCAAAGCCTGTATCCCCCATGAGCCTGAAACACTTTGGAAATAGAGGCTGAGTGATGCACCGGGGCTTCCTCTTTTCCCTCACGATCATTAGTTGAGGTCGACGTACAGGAGGAAGCCAAAAGGATTGTAAATAGTAAGCTTATGTTTTTCATACCACTAAATAAGCGTCTGTCCGCAATACCATCCTTAAAATGGATCACTTAGTAGCTGAAAAGTAGTCTGCCTAACACTCCGCGTAAATTACCTTAGCACAAAGCTCAAAACATAATCCAACATAACTATTTGATCAGCGGATACTTAAAATGAATCTCATAGATCAAACTCAATGTTAGCATCTACTTCAAACACATAGTTATATGTAATACATAATAGAAAAAGAGGTAAAGATGAGACGCATACACATATTGAAAATAAAGTCAGGAAAGCGACAATGGAGAGTTGTCGCTTTTTTACGAAAATTCGTAAATTCATTGAGTCATCAACATCTCTTTTATGGCTCGCATTCATCTCTTCGAGTTTGAAGACCAGAAATGGTTTCCCGGTTTTCTGAGAAATTATGGAACGGATTTCTTACAGTTTCTGGCCAATGCCACTAAAATGTACAGACCTGTAGTGCCTATATTGGAAGAGCTCATTACCAAAACTCAAATGTACCATATTGTAGATCTTGGGTCAGGAGGTGGCGGAGGATGGCTTTGGCTGGCCAGAGAACTTAAGAGCAGGGTTAGCACCCTGAAGATCACCCTGACAGATATCTATCCTAACATGAATGCATTTACCTATGCATCAAAGCAATCGGATATTATCAGCTTTCAGGAAACTCCCGTGGATGCAAAAGATGTACCCGAAAAACTCCAGGGAATCCGAACCCAATTTCTGGCGCTACACCATTTCCGCCCCTCAGAAGCCAGCAAAATATTACAAAATGCAGTAAATAGTAACAGCCCTATCGCCATCTTCGAAGCACAGGAACGCAGTATACCAAGCTTCCTGGCTATGTTCTTTTCGCCTGTTACCGTACTGCTAACCACTCCGTTTATCCGACCATTTAATTTTGGCAGGATTATTTTCACTTACATTATTCCTATCGTTCCGCTTTTTGTATGGTGGGATGGGATGGTGTCCTGTTTGCGTACCTACTCTGTAGCAGAAATGCAGCTTTTGATTGAAAATCTGGAAGGAAAGGAAAATTTTGAGTGGAAAACTGACAGACTAAAATCCGGCCCCGGAATAATTTTATATCTTGCGGGAATTCCAAAAACAACCTCAAGATGAAAGTATTTTTTAGCTTATTTTTTGCGTGCATCATACTAACCGCTTATTCCCAAAACGGTGATCGCTATCTACTTTTTTACCTGGGCGGACAATCCAATATGGATGGTTATGGCTATGTAAAAGAGCTACCCGATTCTCTCAACAGGACGTTTGAAAATGTGATGATATTTCATGGGAATACGCTTCCCGATAATGCTAAAACCGGGGGAGATGGTATCTGGTCACCCTTAAAACCAGGGCATGGTGTTGGTTTCAGTTCTGATGGCGCTAAAAATGATTATTCTGATCGATTTGGAGTGGAGCTGGCATTTGCCGACCGGCTACAGGAGCTGTTTCCCGGGGAAAAAATTGCTTTCATAAAGTACTCAAGGGGTGGAACATCTATTGACAGTCTGGCAGCAGACAATTTTGGTTGTTGGGAGCCGGACTTCAATGGGGAAAACGGAATTAATCAATACGACCATTTCCTGCAAACGGTAAAAAATGCCTTTCAAAACCAGGATATCAATGGGGATGGTAAGCCGGACGAACTCATCCCATCAGGTATTCTGTGGATGCAGGGAGAAAGTGACTCAAACAAAACCATTGCCATTGCCAATAAGTATTATGATAACCTGAAACGGCTTATGGATCTGATCCGGGCTGCATTTCGTACGGATGATCTGCCTGTAGTCATTGGCAAGATATCTGACTCGTGGAATGACAAGAACGATGGCAAGGTATGGGACTATGGCGAGCTGGTTCAGCATGCCCAGGAAGAATTTGCCCGGAGAGATAATAATGCAGCTATCGTAAGAACCACCCGATACTACAAATACTCAGACCCCTGGCACTATGATAGCCCGGGTTATATTGACCTGGGCACACAGTTTGCCAATGCTTATTACCAGCTTATAAAGGACAAAGACTAAAATTGGATTAAAGCACCTCTTTTCGTAACGTTTTGAGATCTTCGTTGATCTTAGTTAGGTCATTGGATACCAGCTCTTTAAACCGCTTCCAATTCTCCTCTTTCTGAGGCTTGTATAGAGCGATTTTTGTTTTTTGCTTGTTATTAAGCTGCTCCAGTACGGTCAGTTTTTTCTGATGATCAGCTTGAATATTGCCCTTTTCCGCAAGGACGGCAGACTTAAGCCCGGCGATAAGCTTCTCATTCTCACTGATGGTCTCAAACCAGCCTATTTTAGCATCAGCGTACTCCTCGAGTAATTTACTGTTATCAGGCTGAGGCTCAGTATCCGCTTGTACAGGAGTAGCCTCCTTATTTTCTGGTGCGGTGCTCGTTTCGCTTGCCTGTTCGGATTCTTCTTTTTCCTGAGTAGAAGAGCAATTAGTAAATACTATGCAGAAAAAAGCCAATAGGCCAATGATGATTTTAGTTATTTTCATTATATGGTTTGTTGACGGTTAGTTATTTGTTCCCAAAGGTATCTACCGTTTATCGCTATGCCAAAGTTACTTGAACTTATATTAATTAACGAACCCCGACTTCTAAGTGTTTTACCTAAAATCGACC
This sequence comes from Marinoscillum sp. HNIBRBA16962, assembly GCF_057801515.1. Taxonomy (NCBI): domain Bacteria; kingdom Pseudomonadati; phylum Bacteroidota; class Cytophagia; order Cytophagales; family Reichenbachiellaceae; genus Marinoscillum; species Marinoscillum sp. HNIBRBA16962. The sequence continues at coordinate 4,905,350 of NZ_CM173603.1, forward strand.
CAATTTCACTTACCTGAAGCATAAGGTTTTACCTTAATTCATTTCATCATCCTTCTTCGCCTTATACCTAAATTTTTAAAATCGGTGAATCACTCTAACACAGCGCACAATTAGTTGTGAAATTTGCATCACCGACTAAATAACTTTATGGAACCAACTAAAAAAAGAAACGAAATCAATTTAAAGTCAAATCAAAACGACATCCTGATCTCAGCCACTGCACATACTCCCTTTGTGAAGTATAAAGCGTCCAAAGGAATCCTTATCATTAGAGGGTTTTCTTTAGAAGTAGATATACATAAATTCTACGACCCGATCATCACCCGGATCAAAAAAGAGGTGGTAAAAAGCCAAAAGCTGGATCTGTACTTTGACCTGGATGACCTAAATACCAGTACAGCAAAAATCCTGTTCAATCTTTTCAACTTTCTGAGTACGCAAAAAACCAACGGTTGTGATGTCAGTGTATTCTGGAAAGCGAATACTCCTGAAATGGCAGAAACTGCTATGGATTATGCAAAATTCACGGGATTGGAATTTAATTTACGCTCTTTACATCAGGCCGCTTAGTCCATCATGACTATTCGGCTCGCTCACTTAACTCCAACCAGCGCATTTCTTTCTCTTCCAGCTCAGCTTTTACTTCTTCGAGCCGCTCAGCCAGTTGCCGGAGCTCTTCATAATCCGTTTTTGAATTCATTTCCCCGGCGATACGATCCTTTTCCCGCTCCAGCTCTGCTATGACACCTTCTAACTCACCGTACTCACGCTGCTCATTGTAAGAAAGACGCTTTTTCTCCTCTTTTGGAGCCTTTGATACTTCTTTCTCAGGCTTCTTTTTTTCATCCTGGACCATCATTACAGGCATTCCTCCCTGTTCCCTCAGGTCTGTGTAATTTCCGGGGAAATCACGCACCTTCCCATTCCCTTCAAAAACAAACAAATGATCGGTCAGCCGATCCATAAAGTACCGGTCGTGAGAGACGATCATCAGGCATCCGTCAAAGGTTTCCAGGTAGTCCTCCAAAACATTCAGGGTCATCAGGTCCAGGTCGTTGGTTGGCTCATCAAGGATCAGGAAGTTAGGGTTTTTCATCAGCACCCTCAACAGCTGTAACCTACGCCGCTCACCACCACTTAGCTTACCCACAAGGTTGAATTGCATTTTTGGTGGAAATAAAAACTGATTGAGCAACTGAGAGGCTGTAACTTCTGATCCATTATCCAGCTTGATCACCTCTGCAACCTCTTTTACAATATCGATCACACGCTTGTTGGGGTCAAATACCTGCTCTTCCTGCGTATAATAACCGAAATTAGTTGTCTGGCCAACCTCTCTTTTGCCATTGTCCGGTTTGATCTCACCTATGATCATGTTCAGAAAAGTAGATTTACCAACGCCATTGGGACCTATTACTCCTACTCTTTCTTTGCGCTGGAAGGTATGATTGAAGTGTTCCAGGATCTTCAGATCACCGTAGGTTTTGGATATCTGCTCCAGGATCAGGATCTTTTTCCCCTGCCGGTCTCCTCTGAGGTTGATATCCATCTCCTGACGCTGCACATTCTTGCCGGCCTTTTCTTTCGTATCGTAAAATGCTTCTACTCTGTACTTCGCTTTGGTCCCACGCGCTTTCGGCTGCCTGCGCATCCAGTCCAGCTCTTTTCTCAGCAGATTCTTTGCTTTATCCACACTGGCTGCATCCTGTGATTCCCTTTCGGCCTTCTTCTCAAGAAAATTTTTATAGTTCCCCTTGTACCTGAAGACCTTTCCATTATCTATTTCCAGAATTTCATTCGTCACCTTATCCAGGAAGTACCGGTCGTGCGTCACCATTAGTAATGTCAGGTTAGCTGTAGCTAAATAGTTTTCCAGCCATTCGATCACTTCCAGATCCAGGTGGTTTGTTGGTTCATCGAGGATCAAAAAATCCGGATTCACAATAAGTGCACGAGCCAGAGCCACCCGTTTTCGCTGACCTCCGGAGAGCTCACCCATCTTTTGCTCCAGCTGATGAATACCCAGCTGTCCGAGGATCTGCTTTACCTGACTTTCGTAATCCCACGCACTCAGCTGATCCATCTTTTCAAGCAAAGGAGTGATGTCCGGGGCATGATCCGGATCAATCGTTGCCTTATGTAGCGCCATTTCATAGTCCCTGATCACATTCAGCTCCTCAGTATCTTCTGCAAAGACTGCCTGCACCACATTATCCTCATCATCAAATTCGGGATTTTGCGGAAGCATGGAAACCCTAACACCCTTTCTAAAAGAAACTTCGCCCCGATCCGTGGGCTCCAGTCCGGCAATAATTTTTAGCAAGGTTGATTTACCACACCCGTTTACACCCACAAGGGCTGCCTTTTGACCCTGATCCAGACCAAAAGTAAGGTCCTCAAACAGCTGACGCTCGTCAAAGCTTTTAGCCAGACCCTCTACCGACAAATAGTTCATGACCGCAAAGTTATGCAGGTAGGAGAACTAAAAAGAAGAATAGTTTTTATTTGCGTACTTAGCTTTACCGGTAGTGATGCATTTTACTATCTTAGAACGGTCCTAAACCCGTATAAACTCAACTATACTCAAAATCAAAATGATCAAAAAAACATTAATCCTGATCCTGATCCTAATTTCAGCGAGTGTCCTTCATGCCCAAAACCCTGTAGTCTATTCACTGGACCTGGCAAACATTCACCATCACGAGCTCAGGATCAGTGTCGTTTTTGAAGACCTTAACCAAAACGTTCTGGAAATACGGATGCCAAACTCCTCCCCCGGTCGCTATGCCGAACACAACTTTGTCAAGAATGTCTATGAGGAGCAGGCATTTGACAAAAAAGGGAATGCGCTGGAAATCAGGAGGATATCTCCGTTTGCATGGACTGTGAAAGCTAAAAACGGTTATGTAAGGTTTGATTACACACTGTTTGGAAACCATGCGGACGGAACTTACACCGGGATAGACGCTAAACGACTCCACCTGAACATGCCGGCATCTTTTGTGTACGGAGTGGGGCTCCGGGAGCGGCCGGTTCATTTAGCTGTTGACCTGGATAACTACCCGGATTGGTCAGTCGCCACACAGCTCGTTCAAAAAGATGAAAGCACCTATTACGCTCCTAACTATTATTACTTCTATGACAGCCCTACGATGGTAGGCGATATCTCCTGGCGAAGATGGGATGTGGATGATCAGACTATAGAAATCGCCATGATGCATGATGGCACTGAAGCAGAGCTGGATAGTTATACACAATGGGTCAAAAGCATTGTGCTGGAAGAGCAGGAGATCTATGGAGAACTACCAGACTTTGATTACGGACGATATACTTTTCTAATGTCGTACAACCCCTGGGTACACGGTGATGGTATGGAGCACCGCAACTCTACCATCTGCTCAAGTAGCGGAAGCCTCGCAGGAAACGCCCAACGGCTCATTGGCACAGTGTCTCATGAGTTTTTCCATGCTTGGAACGTGGAGCGGATCCGGCCTGCATCCCTGGAGCCATTCGATTTTGATGAAGCAAATCTATCCGGAGAGCTGTGGTTTGCTGAAGGTTTTACCAGCTACTACGACGACCTGGTACTGTGTCGGGCCGGAATTCAAAGCCCTGAAGCGTATGTGAGCGGTCTTACCGGCACTATGAATTATGTCTTAAACAGCCCGGGCCGATCCATTAGAAACCCGATCCAGATGAGCCATAATGCCCCTTTTGTGGATGCAGCCACTGCAAATGATGAGACGAACTACTCCAATAATTTTATAAGCTACTACAGCTACGGTTCTGTCCTCGGTCTGGCGCTGGATCTGATGCTCAGAGAAAAATTTGAAGAGGTAACACTGGATGACTACATGAAGCTGGTCTGGGAAACATATGGTGAGCCTGAGGTGCCCTATACAATTGAAGACCTGCAATCCACTCTGGGAGACCTGACACGAAAGAAATTCGCAAAACAGTTTTTCAATGAGTTTATTTATCAAAGTAACCTTCCTGATTTTGAAGAGCTCTTCAGGGAATTTGGGGTGGGCATGGAATTGGCTGCTCCCGGTGAAGCTTATTTTGGCTACACAAAGCTTAATGAACAAAATGTCCTGGTATCCACTGTTTTGAGAGGAACGGCACTTTATGAGGCCGGAGTAGAAAGAGGGGATGTATTGATCTCCGTTGATGGCAAGTCTGTTACCTCAGATGCATCCTTCCGGGCTATACGAGATAGCCTGGTCGTTGGACAGGAATACAAAGTGGTTTACAACCAGCTGGGAGAAGAAAAAACGGGGACTTTTTTAGCTAAACAGGACCCTTCCGTAAAGGTGAGCTATCTGCCCGAAGAAGTGTGTAGTGAAGAACAACTGGTCAGAAGAAGAAAATGGCTGGAGATTGAGAACTAGTGCCGGACCACCTGAAAGGATGGAATAAAGGAGTTTTTTGTAAACTATAACGTCAATCAAGGATTGACACGACACCAGTACTCACACATATTGATAAGCCCACCAAATCAGTAAAAACTGCACAGGGAGTCGCAACCAGAGGACCCATAGCGGGACTTTCATGCCAGCTCCTTTCTGTTGCAGATGATATACGTTTGCCGGAAAAACAAGGATCAGAAGTACAATGATTCCCCACGCTGCATAGGACTGAAAAGGAGTAATCAACAAAACTCCCAAAGCCACTTCTGCAGCTCCGCTGGTCCAGTTGATCAGATCCAGGTACTCTAATGAAGGTGGGATGATCCGCTTATAAAAATTGGGATAGATGAAGTGGTTTAGGCCGGCCAGTATGTAAAATACCGCCATAGCATAAAGTCCCAGTGTATCACTCATAGAAGTAAGTTACATGAGAAATACTTTTCCTGCTAAAAAAAATTGGTAAGAGCAGGTTGTTCTGAAAACTTAATTATCATTTGCCCCATCATCTACCCAACAGGCGATCAAATCAATTTCCTCCTGAGAAAGGGATCCCTCTTTGGGCATAACTCCGGATTGCGTTAGGGATTTGATCCGGTCTGCATTCGAAATTATACTGCCTGATGTGGTAAGATTTGGAGACTGGGAACCATTGTGGCAGCCGGAGACAGCGCAGTTAGCGGATATTATGGGCGCTATTCGGTCTTGTAGACTTACACCGGTCGAAATCTCCACGCGCTCAGTGAATTCACACCCCTCACTATCTCTGACTGCAACTACGTGCTTTCCCGAAGAAAGCCCGCTAAAGCTACTTTCTGATTTATAACCTCCCGAACCAATGCGGTATTCATAAGGGGGAGTTCCCTGTGAAGCTGTAACCTGGATTGAACCATTTGCACTTTCGCAACCTGATGAGCTGGTAGTGACCTGAGAAATGACCACCCCATTAGGGTTTGTAATAGTCACACTCATGCTGACATTACATTCATTACCATCAGTGAGGGTCACCACATAGTTGCCTGCAGGTAAGTTGCTAAAATTCCCATTGTCCTGGGTAGTTCCGTTTGAAAGCTCAAATTGATATTGCTCATCACCTCCTGACCCCAGAACAGCAAAACCACCATCAGACTCTCCACAGGTGGCTGGTGTTGTCTCCGATAGCTCCAGGGTCGGCCCCTCTACCGAGCAATCAACCCGGGGATCTACATTATCTTGCTTACAACCAACTAAAATCCCGATCGATATGATCAATACTATAACTCTGCTCATCATCCTCCATTAAGTTTTTGGGACCAAATTCGAACCTGTCATGGTCCCTTACTGATCAAATTTGTACCTGAGTGTCAGTAGGGTACCGGTACTTACCAGGTCAATATTTCCCCATCCCACTTCCTTTAAAGGCTTTTTCACATAGGGTTCCAATCGGAAGTCAAAATGATCGCTGAGCCGGAAGGTTACCGCAATCGCCACATTGGCCACCCCCCACATAACCCTGGAGTTCTCCTCGGTTGACCATCCGCCCCCTGAACTACTTCCATATCCCCCATAGAGGAAGTCATATTTTTCATCCAGCAGCACATAGTTGCTTATACCAACAGCCGTAGAAAAATTCACCTTTGGAAGGTTGGTCCACTGGTACGAGATCATTACCGGAATATCAATTACTTTACAGGACCCATCTATTTCCTGAGGTGCAGATCCCCCCTGGTATGACCACCCGGATGGTGGGTTGTATTCTGCTCCGTCAGCAGTATATTTTTTACGATTTATCATGACACCACTGGATAATGTCCATCTTTTGGCCAGGTCAAAATAAAGCTGCCCGCCGAGCAATGCTGAAGCCGTCTTGGCGTTCGAAATTCCCACACTGTTAAAATCAGGAGCTAAAGACGCCCCTACTGACCATCGGCTCCAGAATGACCTATTCTCAGTTGCTGACGACTCTTCAGCATATAGTGGACGAGGCTCTGCGAATGCTTTCTTGTGAAACTCCCGGTCGGATACCGGAATTTGAACATCAGGAGATTTAGGCTCTACCTGCCAGGACTCAATAGATGCTGCTTCCCCGACCTGGTCACTTACAGGAGCTGGTTCTGTTTTTTCTTCCGTATCGAGCAGTACCAGGTTTCCATCAGAAGCAGCCTCCTGTCCGGACTTCACAGACGAAGCCTTTTCCGGCAGGGTTTCGCCCGTATCAGGGGTGTCTGAAAGCTTTGAAACAGGGCCAACCATGCTGATTTCAGGAATATTGATGGGATAGGCCTTTTCAGCCTGAGGGTACAAAACAGCCACCAGGTCCTGATCTCCGGTGCTCTGCTGCTCATTTTCGGTTAAATAAGCATGTGTAAACCACCCCGCAATAAATGTGATCGCCACCAGTACAACGCCCAGAACAGCAAGCTTTACCGGAGTTAGCCATCCGGCACTGCTACCAGGAATTGCAGCGGCATCTAACCGCTGCTCCAGCATCACCCAATCTGATTCCTGGTAGGAAAAGTCACTGTTTTCCAGTCGCTTCTTAAAGAAATCTTCTATGTTCCGGTTTTCCTTCATCGATCCTCAACCTCAAAAAAGACGTTCAAACTTTCCTGGAGCTTTCGTTTGGCTTTAAAGTAATTTGACTTAGATGTGCCTACGGAAATCCCAAGTTTTTCAGCAATTTCCTCATGCTTAAATCCCTCGATAGCATACAAATTAAACACTGCTCGATAAGCCGGGGGTAATTCTCTTACCAACGCTAATATTTCATCGTAACTGATCGAATCAAGCTGAGTCTCAGCAGTTCCTTTGCCATGAGCAGCCTCCAGAGCTACCTGTGCACTATGCTTATTTTGCTTTTTGAAATGATCGATCGATGCATTGATTAAAATCCTTCTCAGCCAGGGCTGAAATGGCATTTTTCGATCAAATTTTCTTAAGTAGGTAAAAACTTTCATGAAGCCATCATTCAAAATTTCAACCGCATCCTCCCTGGAAGAAGCATACCTCATACATATACTCATCCCAAAGCTGTAGTACTGCATATACAGCTCTTTCTGAGCAGAACGCTTATTCCTGATACATTCTTTCAGAAGTCTTGTAATATCTTGGTTCTGAGGATTCAACTATTTGCCCGGGTTTTACCTAATAATACCGCTGAAAATGATTGAGGGTTGCCTCAATGTTTTACCAGCAGTAATTTTTGTGCATTAACATTATCAGTCTCTATTATCAAAATATAAGTACCAGAATTTAATGTGCTTACATCATATACGCATCCATCTGTGCAGGTATTTTGCACAGGGCTTGCCTCCCCTGCCATTGACCCTGATAAAGAGAATATTTTGACTGAAAGGGGTCTCCTTTGTCCCACAGGCATCCGTAGGTTAAAGTATCCCCAGGCAGGGTTTGGGTAAATCAAAGCCTTATCTGTCTCACGATTTGATGCTAAAACTACCGGATTTTCAACCAAATTAACGATAACATCACCCTGAGCTTTACCGTCATTGCCGTCACTCACCTCTACTACAAGAGAAAATACTGGGGTGGTCTCATAATCCAGCGCCGATGAATTGTTGACTGTCAGCTCGCCTGTACTGCTGATCGCAAAAGCGTCACCGGTATTCCCCGATACAATCCCGTAAGTAAGGGCATCACCATCCGCATCCGTAGCAGTTACCATTCCTACAACCGTCCCGTTGCTGCTGTTCTCATCCAGTGCAAATTCTGCTGTGCTGATCTCAGGAGGTGTGTTTTCTACCACATCATTCAGGTTGACTGTCACCGTAGCCTGATCACTACCGCCATTGCCGTCACTCACCTCTACGGTCAGGGAAAATGCAGGGGTAGTCTCATAATCCAATGCCGATGAATTGTTGACTGTTAGCTCACCGGTACTGCTAATCGCAAAAGCGTCACCGGTATTCCCCGATACGATCCCATAAGTAAGCACATCACCATCCGCATCCGTAGCAGTTACCATTCCGACAACCGTCCCGTTGCTGCTGTTCTCATCCAGTGCAAATTCTGCTGTGCTGATCTCAGGAGGTGTGTTTTCTGCCACATCATTCAGGTTGACTGTCACCGTAGCCTGGTCACTTCCGCCATTGCCGTCACTCACCTCCACCGTCAGGGAAAATGCAGGGGTAGTCTCATAATCCAATGCTGATGAATTGTTGACTGTCAGCTCACCGGTACTGCTGATCGCAAAAGCGTCATCGGTATTCCCCGATACAATCTCATAAGTAAGCACATCACCATCCGCATCCGTAGCAGTTACCATTCCTACAACCGTCCCGTTGCTGCTGTTCTCATCCAGTGTGAATTCTGCGGTGCTTACCTCAGGAGGGGTGTTTTCTGCCACATCATTCAGGTTGACTGTCACCGTAGCCTGGTCACTACCGCCATTGCCGTCACTCACCTCCACCGTCAGCGAAAATGCAGGGGTAGTCTCATAATCCAATGCTGATGAATTGTTGACTGTCAGCTCACCGGTACTGCTAATCGCAAAAGCGTCACCGGTATTACCCGATACAATCTCATAAGTAAGGGCGTCACCATCCGGGTCCTCTGCCGACAAAGTTCCAACAACAGTAGTCGCAGGGCTCTCCTCATCTATGGAGAATGTAACATCATCTAACGTTGGAGGTGAATTTGGAACGGTATAGGTAACTGTAAGGACAGGGCGATTTGAGGCAACAGTATTTTCCCTGGTATCAAATCGTTTAGATGAAGAACCACCACCTTCTGCACCTATAACAATCCATCCAAAATTTGATGACGGATCCCCATACCAACTCGCCACTTCAGAAACCATGGTTTCTGAGGTCCAGTTGTAGACACCCACTCCGGACACACTTGTGCTTGCTGAGGGGGTAGCTGAATAGTCTCCTCCGGGAGCAGTCCAGCTGAGAGATCCGAAAAAGCGTTCATTCCAGGTGGCATCTCCCTCAGCTGCCGGAGCAAGAGCCCCTTCATTTGCTGGAGCATCCGAAGTGGATTCCCCCCAGTTGCTTTGCAGCTTATGCAAAGAAACCGTAGACGATCCCGTGTTCGTTTTGGACAGGTTTAAACGTAAACTAACATCCGTAATTGTAGCATTGTCAGGAATAGAGGAAAGATCAAACTGCAGGAGCCCACGAAATATTTTGCCGCCACTTGAAATGCCAGCTTTGCCTGTAAAAAAATGAATTCCACTACCATTGCTATTATCCGGTGTAGCATCCGCAATGGTATTATCCTTTGTCGAAACAATTTCTAAAGTGGTCTGACAATTTGCAACCTGTAATCCGCATATAAGGCCGCCAATCAGTATAAAAAAGTTTTTCATGATTAGAAGGTGATCTAAATACTTTAAATTAGAATTAGAAAATAGGTAATTACTCTTTAGGAGTACTGCGGTGAAACACCGTTTGGTTGCTTCGGATCAAAGCAAGATGTCATAGAAAAAAGAAAGCGCGACTACTCGGTAGTCGCGCCTCTATCACCGCCTAACCTTGCCTGGCAAGGATGCCAGACACTCATATAACTGAATGCAGCGATTTTGGTTCACTTTTTCAGGAAAAATATTTTTATTAGCGTAAGCTATCTTACACTTTGAGCATAAGCTAGTTATGAATAGAACCCATTAACAGCCAATACGTAGATGTATTGGTTAGTTTTAATGACTTAAAACACGAATTATTGCAAAGCATTACATTTTAATTACAAACACATCAAGATGAAATATTTATATCTGGCATTTTCGCTCTTCTTTCTTTCGAGTTGTCAAACACAGGGAAATAACGCAGCTAATACCAGGGCTGAGGAAAGTAATAGCGCGGTAAGTCAGGACTATTCGAAACTGGACACAGCCACGTTTGCCGGTGGGTGCTTCTGGTGTATTGAAGCCTCTTTTGACCAGATAAAAGGAGTGGCAGAAGCCATATCCGGATATGCCGGGGGTGAAAAGAGTAACGCTAATTATCAGCTGGTAAGCTCAGGCAAGACGAAGCATACGGAAACGGTCCAAATTTATTACGATCCTGAAATAATAGATTACGAAACGCTATTGGATATATTTTTCACGGCACATGACCCCACCCAGGTAAACCGGCAGGGTCCGGACGTAGGCACACAATACAGGACGGCCATCTTTTATCATAATGAAAACCAAAAGGCTCAGGCAAAGGCTAAGATGGAAGAGATACAGCCAAACTATAGAAATCCCATAGCCACGGAATTAAACCCCTATGAGGCATTTTACATCGCTGAAGAGTATCACCAGGACTATGAGGAAAAACATCCCTATAATCCGTATATCCAAAATGTTTCCAGACCAAAGATCGATCGGGTCAGAGAAAAATTTGCCGACCGCCTGAAGGAGGAATAATCATGTAGTGGGTAAGAAACCAAGCCCCACAGGCTGATGAAGTAACCAGCCGGTAATGCTGTACCGATCTTTATGCGTTACTAACACCTCATGCTCTACCAAATTGCTTCGGAGCAATACCACTCTTCGGGCAATGGGAGCTATAGTCTCCTCTTTTTGCTCCAGATATACTTTTAGCTCACCGCCATCTCCCGGCTTCCAGTCGTCATTTAAATAAAGAATGACAGAGATCAGGCGGTTGTTTCGCTGCTGAAACTGATCGAGGTGGCGCTTATAAAAAGTGCCCTTCGGATAGTGGGCCAGGTGAAACTCTGCTCCCGAAAGGCTCAGAAAGCAATAGCGGTTAAGCTGGCTGATCATCACATCAACTCGCGAAAAGAAAGCCTTCAGGTCTTCATCTTTAGCAGGGTCGAGCCATTTGATATAGTCTCCCCGTATTTCCTTTTTCACCTGGAATTGGTCCAGGGTTCCGATACCAGCTTTTTTCAGCTGCTCATCATCAAGCTGCTTATGAAAGTAAGACCTGAAGCGGCGTAACTCATCCTCAGAAATAAAGTCATCAATGACCAGGTAATTATCCTCTGACAACCGGTCTACCCAGTGGACCCAGCTCTCTTCATTATTAATGTCTACTAGCATTTCATTTGAAAAAAGTTTGCGAATATAGTGAGACTGAAAAGCTAATGCTTGCTACGTTTAAATATATTCTCTCCAAAAAGTTGAAAATTAGGGATTTACAGAAACAAACAGGCTTTTATATCTCGAAAAATAACCTTAATTTGATCTGGTTTTAATTGCAATTACCGACCTTAGATCAACATGGCTTTAGATTCTGAGATCCAGGTTTCCTTTCTTAAATGGGTGAAAGACAAAAGGAATCCGGAAAATATCTCTTTCGTAGATGAAATAGGCGAGCTCCTCAATATCAGCCGGGACAGCGCCTACAGACGACTCAGGGGTGAAACGTTTTTATCATTCACCGAAATTGGCCGTATAGCGCATCATTACAAAGTATCTGTTGACGCTTTTCTGAATCTGGGTAACAATGCGGTAGTCTTTTCCAACGACCCGTTTACAGAAGAATTTACTTTCAAAGAATACCTGCGCTCCATCCAGGATATTTTAAAGCGTGTCAATCAATGCGAAACAAAAAAGCTGACATGGCTCGCAAAGGATGTACCGATCTTGCATTATTTTCAGTTTCCGAAACTCACAGGTTTCAAATCCTATTTTTGGCAACGCACCATCATGAACACGATGGATCAGCACATAGGAAAATATGATCCGGATTCTGTGGACCCGGAAATCCGGGAGATCGCCAGCTCTATCTGGCGGGAGTATAGCATGATCCCTTCCGTGGAGATCTGGAGTGAAGAAACAATCAATATCACCCTGAGGCAGATCGGTTTTTACCATGAGTGTGGCTTTATCAGTAAAAACCTGACCATTGAGCTTATTGAAGAATTTTTAGAGGTGATCCATCACATCCGTCAGGAAGCCACCATCGGTAAGAAAATCAGCCTCCGGGGATCTTCCTCCCTTCAGGGCGCTGACCTCCTCATATACAACAATGAAATAGCTATCGGAGACAATACCATTTCCTTTTTACTAAATGACGAACGACTGGTCTTCATTACCTACAATGTGCTGAATATCCTTAAAACTTCAGATGATGCTTTCTGCCGTGAGTCGGAAAAGTTTATCAACAACCTGCTGCAGAAGTCCATCCCTCTCAGCGCTTCCTCCGAAAAGGAAAGAAATCGATTCTTTCATCAGATGGAATCCAAAATTTCCACCCTTCTGGACAACATTTCGCACAACTAAAGCTTCCGGAAATTTCAAATGTCCGGTCATACGATATCAAATGAGTTTACCACCATCTGACTTTCAGGCTGTCCGGATTATTTTCGTATTGTATACCAAACGATGCTGAAAAGGCATTCAAAAAAGCACTATTTACTAATTCCCCTATCCTGATCTGCTGAAAGTTGCATTTCCTGCTAAACCCCAATTGGCAATAGCAAAATACAGTTTGTGCAGCAACTAAAACCTCTCGTATTTCACCTCATTATTCTAACTAAACGCTTAAAAAAATGAAAACTTTTAAGAAGTATGGCCTTGTTTTATTCTTTGTGACACTTCTTTTTGCCATAGGTTGCAATAAGGACAAAGAAGATGTAGGAGAGGTTTCCTGCACGATATCTGAATTTGCCAACAATTACCAGTACGAGGATGAAGACGGTTACTCATCAGACGAAACCGTAACGAATACTTTTACATATGATGAAACCGGAAAATTGACTTTATTGTCTGTGTCCTATGAGGAGGAATACTGCTATCCGGAAAATAACACTAGTACGTGTGATAGTTACTCGGAAACTTATGACTTTCAACTCACCTACAATGATGAACGGATCAGCAATATTTCCTACGCTGATGACGAAGGATATGAATATTCGATCTCGGTAGCGTATGCCGGGGACCAGATTTCCAAATTAACAGAAGGCGATGTAGAAGACTACACAGATGAATACCGGCTGGTCTACGATGATGACATGATCGTGAGAATCGAAAACTGGGACAATTATTCTTTCGATGAGAGCGGATTCCACCTGTATGCGGCAATTGCATTCACATACACAAACGGAAATGTGACCAAAGCCGAAATGTACTATAATGATGAGGCAGATGGTGGTGGACGGTCTACCCGGAAAAAACTACTGCAAACTCTCGCTAAAGGTTCATCTAACCAAAGGAAAGCTGAGGAAGTGCTGGCGGAAGAAGTAACCTTCACCTATGACGACCAATCCAACCCTTTCTCAGGCTCGGTATTCCTGATGTTTACAGGTACTATAGATTTTTCGTGGGTTTTAAGTAAGAACAATCCGATTTCAGCCAACTTTAAATCCGTTGATGAAACGGACCCTTACTTCACTACTTCGATAAGTTACACTTATAATGATCAGGGTTACCCTGTCACCGCGAGCGGGGATGATAGTGATGGGGATGAGTCGGAAGTTGTATTTAGTTACTCAAATTGTGAATAAATGCCATTTAGATAAGGTTTGCATTGTGGTTGGTGACAACACCAACAACGGCGCAACAACGACGCAAAAACGAGAAATGCTCACTTTGATCAAAGACTCCACTGGAGTGACCTTATCTTAATGGCATTGAATTATAAGGTCCCCAGGCCTGAAATCTAATAAGGCTTGAGGACCTTTACCTTTTTTCCCCTCCACTCCTAGCATGGTTGTTGGCACAACACCAACCACGGCACTGTGGCGCAAAGCATTCCCTTGAAGTCATCCTGAAAGGTCTATCATATTTTGAAGACTAACCCTACTTTGTCAAGTTATGACGAATGATCATTGTGGGGTATGGGTTTGATACAAATATTCCCCCTTTTCTTTTCAAAGGGGGCTGATGGGGGTTATATGAAATTGATCAAACCCATACCCCTTTTGCTGCTTAATTATAACTTGACAAAGTAGAACTAATAAAGGAATGACTTTTCGAGAGGGCTCCTGGATTTCATTGAAATCACATTTCTCTCCTCTCAGGTTACCTGAAGACATCCTCATAAAACAGATTGATTTGGTTAACTTTATAGAAACTAACCAACTCATTATGAAAAACTTACTAATGATCCTCACGCTTTTGCTTTTAGCAAGCTGTGGAGGGCAAACAAGTGAAACACAAAAACTTACTATGGAAGAAGAAAATGCAATTGCTGACTCCATTGTCAGTGCATTGGATGCTGAAAAAACCGAACTTTCGGAAACTACAGAAGAATCCATACAGGAAATTGATTCATTACTTGAAACTCTATAACATGAAAAAGATACTAAACATCCTATTACTATTTACAATCATATTTTGGGGTACGGATACCCTCTGCGCTCAGGGAAACGGCCAGGATAAGAAGCAGGAAGCCAAAGAAAAAGGAAAGGAGAAAAAGGAAAAAGACAAGGATAGAAAAGAAAAAGCTGAAGATGAGAAAGAGAGCGAAGATGAGGTTGAACTGGAAGAAGGAAAAGAGTCTGAGGAGCCTGCAGCTCAAAAAGGCAAGCCTGAATCAAAAAACAACCCTGACCGGGCACCTCGTGGAGAAGCCTTTGGGAAAAATAAAGGGGATATGAGTGGCAGGGATTTTGGTCGCTTACGATCCGAAGAAGCCAGATCAAAGGTATTGGAAAAAGAGTCAGACCTGGCTGCGGAAATCAATGCAAGTGAAAGAGCTGTAGCTGAGCGGGAAGAACGGTTAGCAGCGGCTAAAGAAAAAGTAGCCGCACAAAAGGAAAAAGGCGAACTCTCTGAAGAAGAGCTTTCTAAAAAGGAAGCAGCCCTCACGCGGGCAGAGGAGCGCCTGGAAACCCTGAAAGCCAGAATTGAGGAGAAGAAAAAACTGCTGGAGGAGCAGGAGAAAAAGGAAGAAGAAACTGAGGATGAAAAGGATTCAGTGGACGTTCAGTAACGATCTTGACTAAACCAGGAAAACGAACCAAAAGAAAGAAAATAAGCAGTCTTTATAAAAGAGCGACCCGGAGACCGGGCATAGCCGTCAAGCTAAGTGATCCATTAGGGATTTGCTGTAAAATAGAAACGGTGTTTTATCATAACATCTCCCTGCACCCTCTTCGGAAGAGGGAATATTGGTGGTTCTATTTGACAGCAAAACTCATTTTTTCCTAACTTGACGGCAATGGGAGATCGGGTCGCTCTTTCTATATCATAAACTATAAATTCGAGTTTACCAGATCCTTACCCGTTCACTCTCAGGTTTGAAAAGCGGATCGCCCTCCTTTATGTCAAAAGCTGAATAAAACTGATCTATATTGATCAGCGGACCAATGGCTCTGTACATGCCGGGGCTATGCGGATCCGTCATGATCTGATTTCTCAGTGTTTCATCACGATACTTTGTTCTCCAGATGGTAGCCCAGGATATAAAAAAGCGCTGCTCCTGGGTAAACCCATCGATTGGTTCGGGCTTGCCATTTTTCTTAAAATGTATTTGCAGGCCATCATAAGCAGCGCTCAGTCCGCCTAAGTCACCGATATTTTCACCTAAAGTGAGCTCTCCCTGTACGAATACACTATCCAGGGGTTCATAAGCGTCAAATTGCTCCACGAGCCTCTTTGTTCTCGCATCAAATTGCTCCTTATCAGTTGCAGACCACCAGTTGACCATATTCCCTTCTGAATCAAACCTTGACCCCTGATCATCAAACCCATGGGAGATCTCATGCCCGATCACAGCGCCTATTCCACCATAGTTTACTGCCGGATCGGCATTGAAGTTGAAAAATGGTGGCTGAAGAATGGCCGCCGGAAATACGATCTCATTATTCAAGGGATTGTAATAAGCGTTTACGGTCTGAGGGGTCATGTTCCACTCCTCTTTATCTACCGGTTCGCCTATTTTAGCTATGTCTTTGCTGAAGTTCCATCTGCTGGCATTCTCTACATTATTGAGATAGCTGTAAGATTCTCCCTCAGCTCCCACTTCCAGGTCACTGTAGTCTTTCCATTTATTCGGATACCCGATCTTTACCGTAAAGGTGCTCAGCTTCTTCAGTGCCTGCTGTTTGGTAGAATCAGACATCCAGTCCAGGTTTTTGATCCTGCCTTCAAAGGCTTTGAGAATATTACCCACCATTTCCTCAGCAGCAGCTTTCGCCTCAGGAGGAAAAGTCTCCGAAACATACACTTTACCCAGGGCTTCTCCCAAAGCGCCGTTTGTATTGGCCAGCACCCGCTCCCATCGGTTTCTCATTTCTTCAGTACCGCGGATCACTTTGCCGTAAAAATCAAAATCTGCCTTCACCAGCTCATAATTCAGGTATGGAGCGGCCCGGTTTACCACATGCCACTTCATGTAAGCCTTGATATCACTCAGAGGTGTTTCTTTCAGGACATCATTCATAGCCTGATAGAACTTAGGTTCAGCAACGATAATGGTATCAACGCTCTTTACACCGATGTCCTTCAGGTAGGTAGCCCAGTCAACAGCAGGAGCCAGCTCCTGAACTTCCGCAACCGTTTTTGGATTGTACAAAGCAGGGATATTTCTTCTTTCAATAGGAGTCTTTGAAGCCTCGGCAAGGCTCATCTCAATATCCATGATCTTTTGCGCTGCTTCATCTCCATTTTCCAGGGCTCCTGAGAGGGTGAGCATTTTACTAAGGTGTTTTACATACTTTTCCCTGATCTCTTTTGATTTGTTATCCTCTTTGGTGTAGTAATCCCTGTTTGGGAGCCCCAGCCCGCCGGCATCAAAGTAAAACGCGTTGATCTCACTGTTCATCAGATCACCAATGACAAAAACACTGCTGAACGATGAGTATCCGCTTTTATGAAGCTGCGCCATCACGGTCTGTACATCCGTCAGGTTCTGAATCCCATCGATCTGCGAAAACCAGTTGTCGAGTGCAGCAGCGCCTACTTTCTCAGCCAATAGTGAGTCCATTCCTACAGAAAAAAAGCTGATGGCCTTACGCTCATCACTGCCTTCTTTATACTCAGGATTTTCACCGGCTCGCTCCAGGACGTCCAGTACGATCTTATCATTCTTCTCTCTTAGCTCGGGAAAACCTCCCCACCTGCCTTCGTCAGCAGGTATCTCGGTCTTATCCAGCCAGTTTCCATTTGCAAAACGATAAAAATCAGCCTTCGGATCCTCGGTAAGATCCATGTTATTGATATCTATGCCAGGCACTTTATCAGACTCAGCATCAATGGAGGTGGTGCATGCTATTATCCAAACAGACAATAGTGCAATCAATACGTTGTTAAAAATTTTCATGGTAGTAATGACTTTCATTTTTGAATTAGAAAATCAATTTACCATCCTTTAATCAGAAGGTATTTATCGTTTCTTATAAGCGGTGTAAAAGGTTTTTGAATCAGGTAGGTGGTAAGACCTGTGGTTTTGTAATATGAGAGATTTTTTCCTTCCAAAATGTACGCGGAACCCACTCGGTGGCCTTTGGCTGGTATCGATAAATGCGGCCAGGAGCTACCGGGAGATATTCCAATGCCGGAAAATAAGCTATCACAAACGGATCACTAAACCGGGAGGTATTTTGACCAATAGTCTCTGTGGCCGGAGCTGCATCAAACAAAGTCTTGTCAGCAGAAATGGCTTCCGAATCTACGGACTCTACCGTCACCACCACCCGTCTGTTCTTCTGACGATTTTGCTCGTTTGCATTTACTACTTTTGGAGAACCTTCCCCTTTGGAAGCTACCTCCAGCATGTTGATATTCAAGCCTTCCATAACGATGATATCCATCATTTTGTAAGCCCTCTTCTCCCCCAGTGATTGATTGTAGCTGGCAGTACCCAGGTCACAGGTGTGTCCTTCTATGGTGATGTTGATGAGACGGTCGCCCACTTCCTGCTTCACGCTTTCTAAAAACGAATGCATGTATTTTTCATTGATAAGAGTAGCTGTGTTGATCTGAAAAAGGATCCCATCTTCCTGGATCTCTATCTTGGGCAGTGTGCTGCGCTTGTATGTTTCCAGTGCCCACGGCACTTTAAAGGCGTGATCTGCTAACGGGCCTGAGAACCCGTTTTGGAAAAACAATAAAACAAACAGGAAAGCGAATGCGCTTTTCGCGTTGATCGGGCAAAGGTGGTGGTTCATCGTACGTTTTAGGTGGTTTATCCTTCAAAAGTAGGATCTTGTCCTGAGATACCAAAGCATGTCACATTAAGTTTTTCCACAATTGGGGAGGACTTATAAACAATAGACTATCAGAACGTTAGCAATATGTCGGTCTTTCTTTTCACTGCGCCTCGGTCTGGCTAAGGAAGTATGGGTTTGATGAATTTTTTCTATAACCCCCATTGCCCCCTTTGAAAGAATAAAGGGGGAATATTTGTATCAAACCCATACCCCACTATGATCATTTACTCCTACGCCCCTGGCCTATGAGCCACAGAATAGGGAAAAACAGAGTGAGGTCCGCGCCGCATAGCTGAAGCTATTGTGATCCAGTCTTGCTAAAGCCTGACCTAACTTTGGCTTTACTAAGTTGTGATTCTATCCATTTTCAGAAGATTTTAATTTTTTGCAGCGCCTGTACACCTCCGCCTGAGGCTACGGTGCATAAGAAAGGGCGGAGGGGTTTGCCTGTGTGTGTAAAACCACCCCGGCCTCCGGCCACCCCTCCTTGGGAAAGGAGGGGAGTTGGTGAGCGTTATGATTTGCAGTTACTTCTATCTGATTTCAGGTACAGAGTGAGGTCCGCGCCGCATAGCGGGGGCTATTGTGATCCGAGTAAACAGGGTGAACTTGATAAAGTAGGATTATATAGTATATTTAACTATTAAAAAAAGGATATGCTCAAAAGGAGATCATTTTTCAGAAAAGCGCTGGGTACGGCCGGAGCGTTGGGGCTCGTTTCCATACCCGCTTTAGCAAAACCAAAAAGCAAGATCATTAAAGGTCGATTTATTCATATGGTGTTTTTTTGGCTGAAAGACACTACAGATGCAGACGAGTTTATCAAAACCACTGAGGCGTTTATCAGGCAGGTGGAGGTGATCAAAGGATATCACCTGGGCAAACCGGCAGGTACTCCTCGCGAGGTGGTGGACAACTCTTATGGAGTCAGTCTGGTGGTTACTTTCGATAGCAAAGAAGATCAGGACGCCTACCAGGAGCACCCGGTCCATGTGCAGTATGTGGAAGATAATAAAGACAAGTGGACCAAAGTGCAGATCTATGACTCCTGGGGAGCGCTTTAAAAAATTACTGAAACCAATATTTTACTTACATATTTACTATTATGAAACAAAAATTTCTTTCAACCGCGCTATTAACCGTTTTATCACTCTTTATTTTCACTTCCTGCTCGGATGATGATGACGAGAAATCGATTGTTGGAGAGTGGGTTTATGAATCAATTGAATTTGAAATTCTCGTAGATGGGACTGACTTTATAGATTATTATACTCAAGAACTTGGTTATACTGAAAAGGAAGCAGCAGCTCAAGCAGACATATACAAAAGTTTTGGGGAGGCATTTAAAGATATTGATTTTACTTTCAATTCTGATGGAACCTATGAGGTATTTGGTCAGGAGGCTGGTACCTGGTCGCTAAGCAGTGATGAGTCTGAACTTATATTTAATGAAGGCACTGAAAACGAATCGGCTTTGCAGATATTTGAATTAACCGATCACAAGTTATCGATAGGTTTAGATCAGAGCCTTAATCAAAATCTGGATGAGGATGAAGCCTTAGAAGAAGTTAGTATAAAATTCGTTTTGACCTTTACAAAGTAAGCTTAAAATCAAAAAAAGCGAAGAGACCCAACTGGCACGCGATTACTTGTGGACCAAGTACAGATCTATGACTATAGGCACTATAAGAAATGAAGGCAAATTTTAAAATTTGCCTTCATTTATCACCTTAGTTGTAGTAGTAAATTGAGCACTCAGCTTCATAATCAATGCCATCTATACTTGTTTCTCCCCTGCCTGCATAGTCACCGAAATAAAATTCAATAGGAATAAGGGAGTCATCAACATCAAACCACTCCCAATCAACACTAATAATCAAAGCATCTTGGTCTACAATGGTATTATTTGGCCAACCTCCTTGGTCCCATTCTCCATAGTACTGGAGTTCCAATTCATCGCTCGGTATGGGAATAGGCAAATAAAATGGACCGTATTTGACAAGTCTTACTCCAATAACACTAACTGAGTGATATAAGTCATAGCCATCATAAAATGAATCATATGTTTCAGTATATTCCTCCCTCAAGCTAATTCTATACTTATCGTCTCCATCAATATCATCATCACCTGTACAATTTTTTTCAAAATCCATAACTCGATTATTCTCATTCAAGACACGTTTCTGACTATATGTTTTTACTGGACTAACTAAAACCCCCAATTCAGAATTAGTCCTAGGAGTACATTTAAGATCATCAATTTTATTGGGGTCCCCATCAGATATTATTTTCAAAGATTCACGTCCATAAGAATAAATAGCGCCATTGATTTTGACTAATCCTGAAGGGTTTACAACTCTTAAAAGGGCATTGTTTGAAATATTAGCCATCAGATTATTAGAGGCAGAATCATAATAGAAAATGTCATTTTCTAAAAAATTTGCCGGGATTCTATCTTTGGCCTCTAAAGAAAGAATTAAGTTGTAAAATTCCCCTTCCATAGATAAAAATCCGTTTTCTTTCTCCCAGTTCCTGAACTCAGATGAGGTCATCGAATTCAGAAATGATATTCCCGCTTGGAAATCCGATTTGTCATTAAAATTCAAATACCCATTTTCCATTTTTATCCCATCACTTTGCAAGCGACTTGGAGTCTCTTCTTCCTGACATGAAAAAAAGGTATAAGCACAATACCTAAGAATAATGTAGTGAAATTAAGCTTTTTCATAGTAATTAGAATTATTTAAATATTAGAAGTTATGCGTAATATAGCAATAACAAAAATAAATAACATCAACCGCTTTGATTATTTATTACGCGTGCCTTCTTCCCCCCTCACTTCCTTTGCTAACCTGCCGCGAAAATGCTTTTGTGCCTCTCGTATCGCACTTGTCTAAGCCTTCTAATACCTACAGCCTCATCTGGTTATCCTGAGAAGTGGAGCCATATATCACCCTTTCAGGGTTTCCATTCCAGTGTTTCACTCTTGTATACTCGTGTCAACCCCTCGGGTTTGTTTTTTCCCTAATCTGACCCGAAAGCCCGCCCTCCGGAATAAATGTAGGAGGGTTGGTTTCGTGCCCCGCTCCATCTCATTTATCACAGAACTAGTTCCGCCGCAGTTGCAGAGAAACAACCATGAATCAAATAGCACTATTCCCGGATAAGGCTTATCATTTCCCTGTTTTTCATCATTTTCATCCGAATATTTTATTTACTTTGCCGCTCTTTAATCGACCATAAATTAATTAATGAAACAGATAAAGCTAACCTCCACCTACCTTTCAATTTTCCTTTTTTTGAT
This sequence comes from Marinoscillum sp. HNIBRBA16962, assembly GCF_057801515.1. Classification (NCBI taxonomy): domain Bacteria; kingdom Pseudomonadati; phylum Bacteroidota; class Cytophagia; order Cytophagales; family Reichenbachiellaceae; genus Marinoscillum; species Marinoscillum sp. HNIBRBA16962. The sequence continues at coordinate 4,927,106 of NZ_CM173603.1, forward strand.
TGGATGTAACAATCAACTCGACACGCTTACCCTAAAAGACAGTGGGGAAGTGAGTGTGGTTATAATAGATTCCAACGGATCGCCAGTTTCAGACGGAATCATTGACTTGAAGAGTGAAAACGGTGATTTTCGATACGAAAGAAATAAAACCGACGATAGCGGCAAGGTAAATTTTGGCGCTTTCAATTCAGGAAACTACCTCCTCAATATTGAAGTGACAAATGCCGGAAACTTTTACAGTATCACCAAAATTATCCAGGTGGTCTCCGGTGTGAATAAAACTTACGAAATAGATCTAAGTGAATACATTTCATCACTCACCGTGCACCTGCTCAACAGCCGGAACGGGGAACCTGTAGATGGTACCGGATATTCTCTCAGGGTAACTCCTGCTGCCTACAACGGTGAAGAAGACCTGAGCTCCTCGCTTGCTTTTACCGGTTCAGACCTTACTTTCGAATCCTTGCCGACAGGCCATTACAAGGTAGAAATCATTAACAAGGAAAATGAACCAATTACTCAGGATTATGCATACGTAGAGCAATATGAACCTTCAGAATTCTACATTAGTGTAAATGAAATAGAGTTCAGGGTAAGGGCAAAGAATACTTACAGCATTACCTCTGTAATAAACACGTACAACTCGGCAACCATCGACCACACTTACCAAACTTTCGTCCTGGATGAGGATAATGAATTCAGGTTAGTATTTGAAGATGAGACTGAGGCCAATGGTAGCTATTATTTCTACAATGATCGGATTGATCTAAACTGGTACGGTTCAAGTATTTGGTATGCCTATCAAGTTGAAATCATACCCGGAGGATTTAACCTGAGCTGTTACGACTATTATTTAGGTCAGGAGGTCACTGTAACTTTTGAGTAATGTTCATTAGGGTCTGTATATTCGCTCTAGCCCTGGCAGGAATTCCCTTTTCCTCTCCTGGACAGGAGAGCCTTTCCATAGATACCACGCTGTTGAGTGATTACAATATCACTCAGATGGATTTTTCTAGCACACAGGGAGCGGTAATTACTGACCAAAACGATGTTTTCCTGATCCGTGAAAACAATGAAGTGGTCAATTTGACCGACGCTTTTGAAGGTTACCGGGAAAGCGCGTATACAGCGATCGGTTTTATCCATGAAGATCTTTTTTTGATCGGGACGGCTGGTGATTCTCTACTGGTATATGATTATGGATCTGTTCGCCAGATAGGAGGTCAGAAGGGGTTGGACGCAGACCACGTCACGTCCATCCTGGCCAATAAGTATGGAGCCACCGTAGGAACCACCACCGGACTCTACTCTTTGCGGCCTCCTTTCGAAGAAGCGAGTGACTACTATAGGTATTCAGATTTTAAGGATTCCGTCCTGTTAATGCCACGAAACCGGGCAACATTTATGTATTCACTTGGAGGTGATCCGTACTGTGGAAATATCGATGGCAGCAGGGTAATCAATCTGGCAACCAGTGGAACCCATGAGCGTGGCTTTCATACGCTGGCTGCACATGTAAATGATGAAAAAATCAAAACTGCACTGCTACTTCCGGTGTATGGCGTTTGGAACATCATTTTCGACTACTCTCATATGCTTCAGGGAAGCAACCTGGGGCTTCGGTTTTATAGTTTATCCTCGTGTTATCCCAACATTCAAACCTTAATCGATGGTATCTCCATAAATGATATACAAATGATGGCACTGGATAATACCATGAACATTCCGAATTTCATTTTTATTGGTACCGACGAGGGACTTTACTACATCCCAGATGCGAGCCAAACCAACGACCTGGAAGTCCTGAAAATAGATACTCTTGGAAATACCGTGATCAACAAGGTTAGTTTCAAAGATATTTCCTGTGATGAATCCGTGTGGCTGGCTACGGAAAGTGGCTTGATGCAGCTCAAAGTACATGGCATGGACCCCAAGTATACCCGAGATATTCAATTACAAGAATATTCATGGTGTGAGGGGGATACTGTTGGCCTAAGCCCCATGAGAACCATCAATTTCGACTTTCAGTGGTTTAGAAACGGTGAAATACTGGAAGGTGAAACCAATTACTATTATAGAGCCGGTAACCATGGTTTTTATCAACTGGCCGTGAGTAACTGTCACTTTACGGATACCGTGGATGTGGCCGACTTCACCTATAACGATGATGTAGATGCCACTGTTAATTACTCCGGTTCGCTTGAGATCTGCGATAATGATTACGTCCTCCTATATGGCCCCTACCTCCAAAATCGTGATCAAACCTTCCAATGGTACTTCGATGGCGATGCTATAGAGGGAGAAACGAACAGGTCAGTAGAGATAACACAATCAGGAGTGTATCAACTACAGGCGTTCAACTGCAACATGGAATCTGCCTGGAGTGATACCTTTGACTTTACGATCCATCCTACCGAAACACCGGAATTACAGGACAATTCATCCGACGATTATATCTGTGTAGGGGATACCATCTGGCTGAAAGAACCGACAATGGACGTATCCATCCAATGGGAAAGCTACTACACTGACGAATATGATAAATTCAATGATCTGCCATATGTCATCATGCAGGATGATCGTCCATCCAAAGTGACGTTTACCACGGAAGAGGGATGTAGCCAATATCTTAATTTACCATATTGGTACGTTTCTCCTAAGGCCCATTTCCAATTCTACGCTGATACCATTGAGTTTTGTGAGGGCAATTCCGCTTCCCCAAATTATTCAAGTAATGCTTGGGTTTATTGGACAGATGGAGAAGAGGGCAACAGGCAGATTGATGAGCCAGGAGTGTATTATGCCTATAGTATGGATAGCTACTATGGCTGCCCTTCTGAACTGGACACCCTCGTGGTGCAGGAAATAGATGTTCCCGAATTTCAGCTACCAGCTGATACCAGTATATATTTAGGTGACTCGTTGATAATTGAAGGTCCGCCTGGATATGATAACTATAACTGGAGTGGCGGGTTTACTACCAGGGATTTCTATTTTAAGCCTGCCATATCGGGCATTTTCAGGATCATTTTGAGAATCAATAGCACCCAAATGTGCTATGGTGAAGATCAAATGGTCATAGAAGTGAAAAAGGTGCCAGAGCCACTGGGAAGCGATGATAGTCAAACCATCCGGGTTTACCCAAACCCGGTAGCCAGCCATGTGTCCATACAGGGAATAAAAGTCCATTCAGTTGATCTCTATGATCTATCCGGCAGGCGTGTGCTCAGCAAAAAAGGAAACAACGAAAACATTCGCCTGGGTCACTTGACGAAAGGCACCTATATTTTGCTGATAAATGGAATGCATTCATTTAAGATACAGAAAAATTGAGGCACGGATTTCTCCGCCCCCAGACAAAGGACACTATCCAAAATACTCATTATAGGCGTTAAACAGCCAAATGGATCAACCCCAGCTGGTGCACGCATGCCCGCCCAGATGTAGAAGGCATTTCTTCTGAAGGTAAAAGTCCGAGCGACACTCGCGAACTGGCGGGGGGTCTGGTTGATCTTTTCAGTGAGAGTCATCAGACGACTCTTGCGTAGCGGATATAGTCGTCAGACGCCTAGATCTTTAAAATAGATGGGTCATGTGTTCAGGATGTGTGCCAACGGAAGATAGTCTTCGTTTGTAACGAGGACTTTCCGGAATTGGCGTTTGTATAACGTCTTCAGATAACACAAACGTTTACCAGCCCTTTCGCCTTACCTGAATAATCAATCCAACCCACTTTAGACCATTTCCTCCCCTCCATGTTCTGTGGGTCACAGACTGCGGTGAAGACTACTTCCTCTTTCCCCTCAACCGTTTAGTTCGCTTATGAACCACATAAATAGACCTTAATAGGTGATTTACTGCTAATAATGCGGCCTCTAGAATTGAATCGGAAGGCCCCTTAATCTGATGAGCACTCACGTTCCCAATCTCTCGGAGCTTATCCAGCACTTCATACTCATTTCTGGAAATCACTCCTTTACTGAAAAGATTCTCGATCTTCAAATGCAAGTTCCTTCCCGGTATCTTTTGTTGAATACAAACGGCTTCAACCAACATTCTTAGCCCTACTCCGGCAAGTACCCTAGACTGGTGCTGCAATGCCTCCGTAAGTTCCTCATACAGATAATAAATCATTGCTGGCAGCTCATCCCTGTCCTCCTCGTGCAAGAACTCATAATCTTCAAACCACCGTTCATCTTCCATGAAATGGGAAGCCCACTTTACTGGTTCTCCATTTTCATCCACAGCTTCTTCATCGTCATCCCATTTTTGATGAATGAAAGCTATATGATTACACCCCAGACACTCGATAATACAGTACTCATTGTGTTTAAAGCTTTCATATTCTGCTTGTTCCTTTGGCTTAAACTTAGCTTTTACCAACTGATTCGTTGGTATATTACATGATGTACAGTGTATTTTAATTATCTCACCTTCTATTTTCATAACTCAAAAAGTTATTCGACTATTCTGATTACCCTCCTCTTTGGGGATAATCCAATGATTTCACATTTAGAAAAATAGCAAGTTTAAGCCTCAAAGGACGATATATAGGTAGGGCTATTTATCTCTACTTCATCCTGTCAATAACAGGTTTCATACTTACAATCTCAGTATCGAGTTCAAATTCTCGATGTTCACACCATGCACTAATCCGGAACCTACTATACTTAGTCAGGTCGAAGGTTTTGTAGATTTCTGGTTTATCTCGATTATTAAAAACTTCTATTTTATGATTTCCTGTTTTAGCATCAGGGCCAAAGACTAACCTGATTCTATCCCCTCCATAAGAAAGGTATCTTTCCGGATCGCTTGTGGTTTGAGGTTTAACTACATATTCAGTTATTTCGAGGACATTTGGATCATGCCACGTTCCATTGAGCTTTCCCACTACAACATTAATATCAGGAAACCCGGGAAGTCCATGCCTTGGCCCCTCTATATCGGGGAATTCTTTTATATCTACTTTATCAGCAAATTTTAGCCCAAACCTCCAGTAAATACCATTGACAGGAGTTATATGAATTTCAGTCGCATGATCTAAATGGAACAATTCAGGATACCGTAAGTCATCATTTCTATTAGGATCATTCTTGGGGGAAGGTTGATTTTTGAATGAAAACCGATTATGCTTTCTGGCAAACCTAACTGTCTCCTTTATGGTCTCAGGGATTCCGACCCAAGCGTTCTCAAAATTGACCCACAAGTTTTTTAGCTGATCTTGATTCAATTGAAATTCGAGTGCCCTGTGTTCATTCTTTACCGATAAGTCCAAATACTCGAGTAGTGAAGACTTTTTAAATTTAGGATAGTCGGCTTCTGAAATAAACTCCCTCAATTTCTCCTTAGATTCAAAAACCTGAAGAATGAAAGGTTCAAAAACAAACTTTAAATCCGGGTTTGGAGAGCTGGCTGATCTTATATTAAGATCCAAATATCCAGAGGGGTCATCCTTAATAAACTCTTTGAACTGTTTAATAGCTTTTGGCACAAGCCATCTCTGCTTTGTATCCTCTTCAATATTTTTTATTTGATTATAAAAAATGTTAAACGAACTATCATCAAATATTTCCGAGGCTTCAAGATACTTCTCGAAAAGTTTCAGGTTAATTTCCTGGGCATCGAACAATGACAAAAAACTAACCTTAAACTCTTTCTCCTGATATAGATAACTTCTTATGATTTTAACTAAAAAATTTGACCTGTTCAAAAGTTCCAATAATGAATCTGTTTTAGAAAGAACTAATTGTCTGAAATGATTTTTCTTGCTTTCAATTTCATCGAATATCTCATAAGTATCAACAAATAAAAACAACTCACCACCATCACCTTTTGACCAATTGATAAGAAAAAGAAGAAATTCAAAAACCTCCTTTCCATCAGATTTCGTTTGAGATTTAAGTTCTTTTGAATTCCTTTTCAAACTATCTCGTAGGTAATCACCAAATCGGAAATCATATGGCTGATTGAAAAATTCATGAGAACGATACTCACCATTCTTAATTAGGGGCAAAAGCTCGGATCCTAATAATGTGGAAGCAGGGATACTGTGATAGAAGTAGGAATCAAAATGATCAGTTGTATTTATTTTTCCAGGAAAATAAGTTGGTTTTTCTGGAAATAGTATCTCCAAAATCTTGGTTATTTGGGCAAAGTCAGTATCAGACAGGAAATTCTTATAAGATTCCTTTCCTTCCAATTCTTTCAAATGATCAATTATCACATAATCCGTTGAACCCTTCGTGCTTCTCTTTAGAAGTGTTTTCAATTGGAGTCCTTCAATACTACCAAATATTTCAACTCTTTTATCCCATAAGATATCCGGAAGAAATGAATACTTCACTTTCAAAATTTCAAAAAGAAAAAAATCAGAAGGATATAACCTGTACCCGTATAAATTATAATTTGAGATTAGTGAATTAAGAAATTTCTTAACTTCTCGAAACTGAATAAATGGATTAAGATCATTTAAATGATCCTTAATTTCGTCAATATCTCTTTCTAAGAGCCTGATGTCATTTGATCCAAAAAATTTATCATTCAACAGCTCTAACAATTGATCTCGTGGAACCGGGGTTAAGGGTATTTCAAGATCAAAAAACTTATCCAAGGCAACATCAAGATTCCTTTTATTAAAATCCTGGAGGGCATGTAATAGGTAGATTTTATCGTAGCAGGAAACGTAAACTGTGTTAGCAAAGTCCCCTGTGTTTCTTATTAGTTTCAGTACATCAGCAATCTCCCGAGAATCAAGTCGATCAAAATCATCAATGAATATTACCAATCTTTTGCTGAGTTTTTTTATTGCTTCATTCACCTTTCTGAACTCATCATGAGTAGATCTTGGCCTGCTTAGTACTCCGCCAAGTGCCTCGCTGAAACTCGTTTTAAAGCTTTTATCTACCTGAATCAGAGATTTCAAGTAGACATCCAATTTGGAGCTCAAAGAGGTGTCATATTTACTTAACTCAGCTTTGAGGGAGTTAATGAAGCTTTTTACTAAAGATTCTCTTTCAGTAAAAAGCCAGGGACTAAAATGGACGATTATCGAACCCTCTAATTTCTTTTCCAAAGTCTTGATAAATGAAGTCTTCCCTATTCCCCATTTACCAACAATACCGATAGAAAATGTATGATCAAAGTGAGATTTATTTAGGTCATCCGCCAGTTTTTCAATTGTTAGCTTCCTTGTGGTCTTGTCATCGTCTTCAGAATCAATAGGGTGATTTTCAATAAATTGTGACTCATTCTTTTTGGACGCTAAAAAAAGGACATATCCAGACCTTATGAATAGTTCAAGGACAAAGGGAATACCCAGAAAGATGGCATAGTCAATTTTCAGAAGTTTGGATTTAAGGAACACAAAATCATCCAAGAGAAAACCCTCAACAACATATAACAGAAAAGCCAGAAAGAATACTCTCAACACTCTAAAGCTAATCCTGCCTTTAATTATTAGCCTTAAAACCAAAGAAACTGAAAAGGATATCAATAAGAGAAGAAAAATAGTTTCAAGCCAGTATTGGCTGTAAGCACTTTCAATGATCAGGTGGGTTTTCCTCATGCCCATAAAAGCATAACGAACTAACAGGTAAAGGGAAATTATGATTGCGAAATTAATAGTCCATACAAGAATCTTCAGGTTAAGATTTTCAGGTCTTAGACTATCCCGGTCGATTCCGATTTCCTTCAGGTATGTATTCAAAAGGGTGTTCCTATTAGATTCTTTTCCCATTTCTAAATTTTGAGTAGTATATCAGGTGCTGGCATACAACTTAACAAATCTTCCATCATAAAACTAATCAACCATTACCCATCACAAGCACACCCAGGCCCCTCATTACAATCTTTACTTTTAGAAATACAAGAGTCCCCACAGGCTTTACCGGTAGAGCAGGTTTTGCAGCAGGTACCATCATCCGAGCAGGAATAAAATGCAAGGGCGGAAAACAGCAAGAGGGTTAAGGTCATTCTTTTCATAAAAGGCAGTTTTTAAGCAATCCTACAAATTACAAAACTCCCCACCCTTGTAAATACCCTAAATGGGGTATTTTATCAAATTATTGCTTATCCACTTTATTCAGAAAGGTACCCGGAGTGATCTCCAGTACTTTGCAGATCTTGTAGAGATTGGTAACAGAGGGTGAGAGCACGCCCCGCTCGATGCGTGAAATGTAAGATCTGTCCAGGTTAGCCTGGTTACCAAGTTTTTCCTGGCTGAGCCCCTTTTCCGTCCGTAATACAGACAGCAGCTTTCCAACACGGATGTTAAGGTCACTCTTCATAACTAAGAGTGAAACTATTGGACATTTTTCAATATATTTGAGGACTATAATCCTCAATACTATTATAACACGCTTTAATCGCTATTAAATCCTATGAACCCATCAAACATCCCCGAAACAGACCACCACATCCTCTCCGAACTCAATGAGCTCTTTGAATTTGCCTCGCCCGGAGATCTGCGGCGTAGCCTGCTGGACCTGTATTTTCACTGTATGACCACCAGTGAGACACCAGACCTGCCAAATCATGAAGAGCTTAACCTGCACTTTTACTACCTGATCAACTTCCTAAATGAGGTAGAATCGATAAATAATGCTTGCCCACTGAAGCTTTAGCGTAAGTGAGCTCGCCCGCCGAAGCTTTAGCATAAGTGGGCTTGCCCACCAAAGCTTTAGCGTAGTGGGCCTGCCGACCGAAGCTTTAGCGTAGGTGGGGAGAAAAAGATGAACGCCAGAAAAGGTCAATAACCTCATCTGGCGTGAAAACCTGGCAGTAGTGCAATCATACTTCTATATCGAACGGAAAACCTGGCAGTAATGCAATCATACTTCCATATCGAACAGAAAATCCGGCAGCAGTGCAATCATACTTCTATATCGAACAAAAAACCCGGCAGTAGTTCAATCGCACTTCCATATCGAACAGAAAACCTGGCAGTAGTGCAATCATACTTCCATATTGAACGGAAAACCCGGCAGCAGTGCAATCATACTTCCGTATCGAACGAAAAACCCGGCAGTAGTGCAATCATGCTTCCATATCGAACGAAAAACCCGGCAGTAGTGCAATCATACTTCCATACTGAACAGAAAACCCGGCAGTAGTGCAATCATACTTCCATATCGGACGGAAAACCTGGCAGTGACAAGCGCGTATTTATGCCCCCCTGGCGCAAGCGTCTGCGCGACCCGGTCCCCTTGTGCTCCCAATCCACCACTAAGTCTCCCAGGTAAGCCCAAGGCCTCTTCACTCCTGCACCCATTCTTATCACATGTGATATGCTCGTTTGTATTGACCCAGTGGTTGTTGTCTGCTCCTCATGGAGCCTTAACTTTGAACTGAAACGGCGGCTAGAGGAAGTGAAATGGATTTGGCTCCCGTAATGGTTGAAAACAAAAACCCGCCGCTGGGGATCAACGACGGGTTTGTTTTATTTCTCTATTAAGAAGTCGTATGACGACTATCTACGCACTGAAAGAGTCGTCAGACGACTAAAATCATCCTTTTATTCGGCTGCTTCTTCTTCCTCACTTGCATCTCTCCGGGTCCTGCGAGCTGCCACCTGGGTCATTACACGGCTGGTCTGCTCGTTGACCAGGCCGGTCCACTCCATGTTGGCGCCCTCCTCTGCGGTGCGGGCCACGTTGCGCAGCGTGGGGATCAGGTCAGCCACCAGTGGTGAGAGAGCTTTCCTGGCTTCTTTCAATGTGGGGTAGTTTTGCTTTGCATCTTCTTCCAGCCGTTCGTTGTAGATGGCTTTGAAGTCTGGTGAGATCTTACCACCAATAAGCAAAGCCTATTATCTTCATTCGCTTTTAATTATACCAGCTATTTTTCTAACTTTTATATCTGTACTCCTTTCATCTTTTATTTTAGCAACTAACTCAAAATTAGAGTAATTAACGAAAATGGCATTAGGTATAGAATAATTAAAAATCCCGTTATCGTTGGTTTTGAGATTCTTACGAAAGGACTCTTTACCATTCTGGATAAGTGTCAGTTCAATGTGGTAATCATTTGAAGGGTCGTATTGCGCAACTCCATTAACCAAGTACTCATCAAATCCTTTTACGTCTAAAGTATCAGTGTTTTTGTAAATAAAGTCAGGAGTTGTAATTGCAATAAAGTTCCACTTTTCTGTATTAGAGAAATCTTGCAAATAAGTGTTAAATCCCCAAATCGAGATGCCGATAATTTCAACTAAACACGTATAGAACAATTTCCTTTTATACTCTTCCTGAATATTGATAATACCGATAAGAGATAAGATTGTGATTATTCCTGTCAGGACAAATAAAATCGCACAAGTCCAAGCAATAAATTCTATAATCATTGATATTTTATTTAAAATTTGAATTTCATCTGTATGATATACAACAAAGCCATTATTAAAGACAATACTTACTTCCAGATATTTTTTCACCCTTCGGAATCACCGGATCAAGATTAATTTGTACAATAGTTTCTCCGATGCAATTTCCTGGTGATCTTGTCCTATCAGAGCTATTTTCTGGTTTCCTTTCCTCTTTAATTAAAGATTCCGTGATTGAGTAAAAATCATCCAACCCGTAGGCTTCTGCTTTTTGTTTCATTTACAAAGTTTTTTGGACACAGTATTCCACTGGAGTGAAAAGGTTGTCAATGATAATCGTATCCTTCCCATTTCCAATCACTACAAATTCACTAAAGCCAAATTCTGACTGTCGGGAACCCCAGTCGTAGGTATAGCCAAGCCCGGTAAATGGAGAGGCGTCTTTGCCTTTCACCTTACTCCTTTGTTCAAAATACCATTCATGGTAATCTGAATCAACAGTTACTTCCATTTTTGCCAGACAGGTTCGATCATTTATTTCATTATCAAGGCAAGGCCGTTTTAGCACATTTAGCGGCACCCATACTTCCGCCAGAAGTGTTTTATCAACTCCATGAGAAATTCCGAGTTTCTGCTTTAGACGCAATAAAAGACTTTCATTACTCTCGAAAACGTGACTATTGCAGAAGTCTTTCAGTTCGGGAACTATTGTTAACCAAATAGCTTCATCCAAAGGAATAATCCATTTTTTATCCTTCTTTTTTAATGCATTCTCAAACGAGGATTCCTTTTCTCTAGATAACCAGGTCATGCATTTAACATACGTGGTATCCTTAATAATTCTGAAATGCAATCTGGCATTATCATCTGAAACAACCGTCAGGTGATAATTCTCTCCTTCTTCAATAACCCTGGCATCCTGAACGGCGAGTTGAAAGAGGGAATCGAGGTAGGGATCTGAAGGAACCACTTTACAGGACTCAGCTACTTTTTCAGGATCGCAGTACTTGGAGCAGTTGAAAAAAAAGCAAACAATAAAAATCGCTGATAAGCCCTTCATCATCTTCCTCCCTTATAAATATTAATTATTGGAATATCTATTGTGATGAAAGCGTTCCATCTCCAACTAGGTTTCAGAACGTTTGGAGTTGCTGCAATTCCATCATCATCAACGCCAATATTGAAAAGGCCAGGCCCGAATTGTCGACCAAAACCAACAGATAAGGGTAAGTCCCATCCGAAACCATACACCAAAAAGACTCCAGGGGAGAATATATTCCCAAGTGTGATGTCTTCTTGAATCTCAGCATCATCATTTGACAAGCGAAGTTGAGCTATTGCTCCTACATCTAAGATTGGAACGAATGCGGATATAGAACCTGCACTTTTTAAAGAAATTGGTGTGTAAGATATCCCCACAGGAGCAGTTAAACCGGCTCTTTGATCCCAAGTTTGTTCAACAGTAACTTCCGATTCGGTCCGAATGAATGCGCCTAAATACCCATTGACTGATATGTTATGACTATAATATTTCTTTACTGAAGAACTCCCTACCGGTAGCGCTGCTGATTCAATGGCAGATTTGACTTCATTAGGATCATCCGCATTAATCATATTTGCCATGAAAGTTCCATATCGGAGAATTTTAGGAATAGTCTCGCTATCTTTCCTTATCGCGTCCAGACCCTTACTTTTTCCTTTTCTTGAAGCTGAGAAAAGGGGTTCGTTCATTTTATCATTTTTCTTTGATTTTTTAATCAAATCAAATGTCTCAGCATAAATACTGGAAGCATTCATGATCGCAGCAGAATATTGCTTTTCATAAATGTTTTTATACAAATCGTTTCCATTTCTGGCTATTTTGAAATAAGAATCAGCAGAAACATTTGGATTAATTTGTTTGACAATTTTTACTCCGAACTCTATGACATCAATTGACGTATTGATGTATTGATAATAATCTTCCTTTGAGCTTTCTTTACCTTTGGTTTTTACCTCATCGATAGCCTCCTGGACGGCTTTGCCTTTTTGCAATAGTTCTACAAACAAGCTTTGAAGTGTAATTAACCGATCTTTGTTGTCTGCCAGATAAGTATGAACTTTAATGGTATCATTCTTTATTATTGATTTTTTCTTAATTATTTCTCCTACACTTAAGGTTTTACCTTCTTTTAACGTCTTACCAAAAAGATCCCCATTTAGAAAGCTATTTTTCCCAACATATCGTTTTTTACTTAAAGTAGTATCCTTTTTTACTTTCCAGTCAGTGATGAAATATAGGTCTTCCTTTATGCTTTCTTGGTAGATTAATCCAAGAAAAATTTTGAATGTGGTTTCGTTCTTCAGAATCTGGTTTTTGAAATCTTTAACTTCAACCCAACTCGGGGAATCGTACTTTTTGATCAAAGTAGTATCGATACTTATTGTACTTGTATCGAGTTTTAAATTTTCCCCATCGCAACTAAATAATGTGTTCTTTTTCTCAACAATGATGTACCTGTTAGTATCTCCTTTAAAGTAAGTCTCATAAATCTTTTCAACCTTCTTAACCAAGGTTATGATTGAATCATTAATCGGTTTGGTCTGACAAGTTTTTTTCTTGATTGCAATTGATGTATCAGAAGAAGACTCTGAAATCAGAATGAGTTTATCACTGTATCTGACTGAATTGCTTAAAAGATGAGAAGTCTTGAACGCATTATGGAGATTACGAAGAGCATATTTATCATTTGAATTAATAGCATCATCTCGATCTTTCCATACCGGTAGGTCCTTAAACTTTTCAATTACGTCAACAGGGTGCATCCCCTCCTCCAAATCAATGGTCAATTGCATCATGTTGATGCTTATAAGTATTTCTGGGAATTCATCTATCAGCTCTTTGTATTTCGGAAGCAGGAACACATCATCAACATTATAGATAAGCTGCTTTAAGTCATCATGAAATGCTTTCCGTAAGCTAGGGATAAACGTAGAATACTCATCTGGTGAAAATTCCTGAAGAAAGTCCTGTGTTGTCTGGAACAATACTTCTGCCTCTGGATATTTTTCAAGGAATTTTTTCAGTCTTCTAAAAAAAACAACATTTATTTCTTCATTTGCCCTATCGATAAGAAACTGAGAGAGACCATCAGCAAAGTTGGTGACGTTAAGGCCTTTAAGTTTATTTAATGAACTGCTAGTCAGCGATTTAATTGGATTCTGACCGGCGGCTCCTGCTCCTGAAGGTAAGTATCTATTAATGAAAATGTTTGACTCATAAAAATTATGTACATCAGCCTTTGTTGTGGTTGGATCAGTTTTTTGTGGTTCAGGTATATAATTCTTTAAAATTTGATACACGCTATCAATTTTATTGTTTTTGAATAAATCCTTTTTAATCTGATTTCCAGTATTTGGATCTATAACCAAAGAATCTTTCTTGATAAATGTGCTAAGGTTAATTGCATCATAGTACTGAGTTTGAGCATTCAGACATGATACAAAGGTTAAAACGAAAAATAGTGTATTGATTAATTTCATGGTTAGTCATTTGTTTAATACTCGTTGTAGAATTTTTTTAGGATTAATCGAGCCAAAACCACTTTCTAGATTTCTATCCATTGTTCCAGAACCAGACTCCTCCCTGATAATTAATCCTAATTGATCATAACTGATCGAAATATTATTCTTCTTTAAAATACCTACCAATAGGGCAAGAAATCCAGAACAATATGCAGTAGCAATGCTCGTGTCGCTGATGAGCTTTCTTGATCCTATGATTGTCGAGTTAATATCCTTTCCTGGACATAATAATTCCAAGTATTTGCTCCTATTAGATAGAGGAATTCTTTTTCTGTCTGGTCCCATTGCACCTACTGAAATACATTGTTCGTAAGAAGCAGGATACACATTTTTTATAATTCCAGACTTACCTCCGTTACCAACTGCCGCAGAAATAAAGACTTCTCTATTCTTCTTGATCTCAAAAATCGCATCCCTGAGTAAACCCCAGTTTTCAAACTCATAGCTTATCGAAATAATATCGGCTTCAAATTCATAAGCTGACCATCGCAAAGCATTAACTAGGCTAAATGGAGTGAAATCTTTAAGGTTACTATCACTTGCCATTTTAGCGATAAATATTTCGGCCTCAGGTGCTATCCCAATGATATCATCTCCCTTTTTCCCAAATATTACCCCGGCATTTCTAGTACCATGACTTTCTGCAGTATCAGTATCATTAAAATTAGTCCCTGGAATATCAGCCTTTGAAGTCATTCGGGTAAAATCCCCACCACTTATTTTACTATTCCTTAGAAATTCGTGAGTAGTGTCAATTCCAGTATCAAGAATCGCCACCTTAGCACCGTCACCACGGCTAAATTGCCACAATGCTGGTATCATAAGGTCGTTTTGCCACCAACCGATCTTATCATGATCGTAAGGAAAGTACCAATTGGTCCCACCACTCCATACATATGTATCATTTTTAAGCTTATACCAGACTGAATTACCCTCAATTTTATCACCATAAACGATATCAACAATTTCCACTACATCCCCTTTTTCATAATAAACCTTATTCTCGGCAGTCAAGCTCGGTTGTCTTATCCGTTCGTTCAGGTATGTATTTACAACCCCCTTCATCACCCTACTCGTTTTCTTGCAGGTACCACATCATTTCCCGTCCCTTTACCAGAGGAGCCGGAAGACTGATTTCTTCCTTCCTGTTGGCCAGAGGTAGGCTGCGGAACAGAGGTTCTTAATTTGACAAGTTTGTTCAACAAGTCAAACCAAAAGGGTGCACCCATCGAAATGGCAAATGCCGTGATCCAATACCCCAGGGTATAATAAGAATTCCACATCGTGCAGAATACACACCTGAAACTCGCATTGTCCCACCCTAAGCCATACACGGAATTTGCTTTTTGCAGGTCACTGGCCAGACTGTCTTTCATTGCTTTATACAAAGAATCAGTATTATTTTCGTGTTGTTCCATATAGGCTATGGCAAGCTGAACCGACTGCTCTCTAAGGTCCTTGTCCACAGCAAGCCTTTTCCCTATCTCTATGGCATCTATCCTGAATCCAATAGCCAAACCTAATCCAATCAACAGCAGCAACCCCTGGACCTTCCTCTTATACCAACCCGTAGCCCGTTCATTCATGTGATCAAACCAGTCTTCCAGCAGCGACCTGAATTTGGCAATATCACTGGAAGATTGATCCCAGTAAGTACCTATCTGCTTTCTGGTTTCATTACCTATTTTATCCTTTTTCTTAGAATCAGAGGCTGTACCATCCTTGGAGGCCAGGCTATTTCCCTTAAGAGCTTCGTCGATCTTTCCCTTGTCAGAACTATCCACAGCATCCTTTCCCATTTCCTTTAGCGCCTCTACTAGCCCTAGGGAAAAGATCTCTGCTCTCATGTAAGAAGGCTTATTATGAGAACCTCCCTCACTCAAGAACTTTATTTGAGGCTGGTTATAAAAAATAACAAGAAGACTTTTTCCAGATCGAATAAACCATGTTTGAAAATAGACCAAAACCCATCCAAACATTCCACCAAGGAAGAAGAAAAACCGTTGTAAAAAACCTGTTTTAGCTTGAGTATCAGTAAGCATTCTTGCGATTGTCCACTTCAACACTTGAGCACGTAATCCGATCATGGATGCAATCAGCTCTGCAACTACAGAGGACAGGAGGCTGTAAAGAAGGAAAATGAAAGCCAGGCCAATGAAAACATCCAGTGCAACAAAACCAGTCATTATATAAGTGCTTAGGTTAGTCGGTACAATTTCAAAATATTTATAGATTCAGTCAATACCCACTTTTAGGTATTTTTCACTCACCGGTATCACTATATCAAGATTAATTTGTGTTATAGATATTCCCGGTGCATTTTCATAACGGTTTAGTGCCATTTTCTCTTACTGTCTCCGGCTCTGAGGGCTTACTCCCAAAGCCCTTCTTCCGTCATGTACCTTATAAAGCTCGATGAACGCTCTGAAAAAAGGAAATGATCTTTATAAGTGACGGCTGGAAGTTTGTGAATGCCCTATATTCCTTTATGAGTGATTTCTGGCATAACGGAAATAACGGGTAGTGGTGGTCTTACACTTACCATTTCCGCATCAGTGATCTATAGCCGACTTATAATTCTAAGTACAAATGCAGGTGACCGAGGTATACAGATGTCTTATTACCCCAACCGGGCGCCCTCTTAAATCGTGTAAAACCACCCCGGCCTCCGGCCACCCCTCCTTTCCTAAGGAGGGGACTGGTTAGCGTTATGTTGGTAGTTTACTGTCAAATTTTCAGAAGGTTTATAATTTTTGCAGTGAATGCTGCTCCCCTCGCAGGGGAGCTGTCCGGAGGACTGAGGGGTCCACATGGGGAGGTGCCTGGTACACCTACGCCTGAGGCTACGGTACATAAGAAAAGGCGAAGGGGTCCACAAGACAAGGGGAGGTGCCCGTACACCTTCGCTAACCACGTGCCTCGAAGCTCCAGCGAAGAGGCAAGCTACGGATGCATACAAAGGATTGAGGATGAATCCACCCCCTTAGTCCCCCGCCAGCGGGGGAGAATCTGATTCAAGGTGCACGCTATCAATTTTCAGAAGGTTTATAATTTTTGAGTGAATGCTGCTCCCCTCGCAGGGAAGCTGTCCGGAGGACTGAGGGGTCCACATGGGGAGTGCCAGGTACACCTGCACCTGAAGCCACGGTGCATAAAAAAGTCTGAGGGGTTTCACGGCAGGTCGGGTAAACGGAGCGTAGCAGATCCAGGCTGGTTGGTAATACCATAGAGACTAAAAAAAGGCCACACATTTACGTGAGGCCTCTATTTTCACCGCCGATCTTAATGATCTGACGGCAACTTAAATCGAAAATTGCATTTAGCAAAACATTTAAGAAACATTTTAATCGGGATGTGGTCAACCAGGCCCTGAAATATCACCCGATCTCCACTCGCTTCCCTGCCTTAGCCGACTTAAAAACAGCCTCCACTACCCGTATATCCAGCAATCCCTCCTCTCCCGGCACGATCGGCTGGGTGTTTTCCTTTATAGCCCTGGAGTCGTCATCCATCTGCCTGGCCTGCTGATTGGGTATCGTTTTATTCAGCAGCTTACCATCACTGGTTTTGCCTTTGATGCCACTATATGACTGGAAAGGAGACAACATGTACCAGCCATCCGCACAGTCAGCCCGCAGCTCGTTCATTCCTTTGCCCAGGCTGGTAGCACAGTCAGCTACAGCGCCGGAAGGAAATTCCAGCTTGAAATAAGTGAACTCATCCGCATTGTCATAGATCTCCGGGCGGTTGGTCTCATGGCGGGCAGTTACCGCAATGGGCTCTTCACCGGTGACATACCGCGCAGCATTCAACGGATAGACTCCCATATCATACATGGCTCCTCCTCCCATATCCCAGTTTTGTTTCCAGTGATCGGATCTCGGATCGAAGTACCCGGCACGCGCCTCCACCTCCCGGATCTTTCCATAAGCTTTCCGTTCGCCAAACTTAATAATGGTCTGAGTATTGGGTTCATGCTGCATGCGATACCCGATGGTCAGCTGCCGGTCATTTTTCTTACAGGCATCTATCAGCGCCTGGCATTCCTGCTCATTCATGGCCATCGGCTTCTCACACCATACGTGCTTGCCGGCTTCCGCTCCTATGATGCCGTATGCACTATGCATGCTTGGCGGCAGCACAATGTAGATCACATCGATATCCGGATTATTGGCCACCTCACGCATGGTCTGGTAGTTATAGACATTTTTATCTTTGATGCCATACTTTTCCTGCCAGACAGGGATCTTCCATGGACTCCCCGTCACGATCCCTTTCAGCTCACATTCCTCCGTCTGCCGGAGAGCCGGAGCAAGCAGATCGGTACTGTAATAACCCAGCCCTACCAGGGCTACTCCCAGCTTTTTCTTTTGCTTTGGGATGATAATATTGGCAAAACCCGGTGAGCTGGCCAGCAATGCTGCAGCTCCGGTGGATTTGATGAAGTGTCTCCTTGAAATGGACATAACGAATTTGTTTTAGCTTTCTTTGTAAAAGTTAACAAATATTGATTCGTCAGGCAATTGAATAGCGTTTATCTATAAAGTAAGCTTAGTGAGAAAAAGAGAAACAAAAAATACCAATACTCCCCTTTAGGAAAAGGGCGAAGGCCTGGATTAAAACTGAATATCGAAATCCGAAAAAATAACACAAATCCAAAAGCCCAAAATTCAAAATGGGCCTGATCCCAGTTTCCTGATTTTTTTCATTTTGAATTTGCTTCGAATTTCATGCTTCGGATTTCGGATTTTTTTTACTATATCCGCTTAGCCCTGGGCTCCAGTGTGGTCAGCTCAGCAATGCGTATAGGCTCATTGCGCTCTATACTTTTTCTCGCCGCTACTCCGATAAGTATCGACATAGCGCCATCTCTAACGCCGGCAGCTCGTGCATAGGGATCCTCTTTTTCAGGGTTCACAAAGATCTTTTCATGGAGCTTTACATCACCTCCGCCATGCCCTTCACGGCTCATAGCTACTTTGACCAGATCATACTCCTCCCAGAGCTTATGCACCACGATAGGTTCCTGCGAAACCTCTCCTTCCCCGGACTGGTCCATTTCTGTCGCATGGAGCTCCGCCTGACCCACGGAGGTGTTTTTGAAATGTGGGATGTCCAGCCAGGCCTCTATCCTACCCTTGGTTCCATTAAATGCCACTTTCCACCCTTCATAAGGAGAGTAAGTCGTAAGGTTATAGTTCAGGATCACGTTGTTTTGATACCTAACCTGCGCAGACATTTTATCATAAATGTTCACCTCATCCCTGTAGAGGCAATTGTCCCGGATGTAGCCATCGTGCTTTTCATGGTCAGCATAAAGCCTCATCATAAAATCGCTCTTAGTCATATCCCAGTAAAAGTCACATTCTTTAGTATGCGGACATGACCGGCAGTTACCCCCCTGGAAAGGCCCGTTATTACCGTAATGCTCCAGGTCCCCATAAGCAAAAACCTCCGCCGGATCAGAGTCCAGCCACCAGTTGAGCAGATCAAAATGGTGCGTGGCCTTATGCACCCACAGCGTACCGCCCGACTCTCGCTCCCCATGCCACCTTCTGAAGTATGAAGCACCATGATAGGTGTTCAAATACCAGCTAAACTCTGCTGAGGTCACCTTCCCGATCTCGTTGTTCATCAAAAGCTCCTTGATCTTGGTGGCGTATGGGCTCCATCGATAATTGAACCCTACGATCAGGTTTTTATTAGAAGCTTTCTCGGCATCCAAAATCGCCTGGCACTTATCTTCATCAGTGGTGAGAGGCTTTTCCGTTAGCACATCACACCCCATCTTTAGTCCTTTAATAATAAACTCATGGTGCGTAGAGTCTTTGGTGGTGACGATCACCAGGTCGGGTTTAGTCTCCCGAACCATTTCTTCAAAGTCCAAAAAAGTAGGACATTTTACGCCAATGTAAGAGCGTCCGTATTCCAGACGTCCCGGGTTGATATCCGAAAGACCAACAAACTCCAGGATGTCACTGTATTTCTCCACCAGCCGTTTACCCCAAAAAGTGATCCCCCGAATACCTGTTCCGACAAGAGCCACTTTAAGTTTGCGGTCAGCAAAGCCAAATCCAAATGAGGGAATAGTAGCGGAAGCAGCCGCTAACATACTGATCGAGGTGAGAAATTTCCTTCGGGACTGATTCATTTGTTTAGAAGATTTAAGGGTTGTGCAATCGTTTGCTTTAATTTAAACATTTTCTCCACACATTCCGAGTGATCTTACAAACTAGTGTCATGTTAACCGTAAAATGGCGTTTACTCTCGCTCACCCTTCGGTGGCCAAAGGCTTGCCGCAAGCGAGGCCCTCAGTAAGCTGAAGGGGATGGCAGCGCGCAAGATTGCCCCTTTAGGGGATAGGGGTGCGATGGAGAATGCGTCAAAATAGATGTGACACAACACTAGTTAGTATCATCTTTGGAGAGCATCCATACAGGAGCGCTCACAAACCAGCAAATGGTAAGCACCAGTGTGATCACTTTGTTGGTCTCCACATCGACCTGTCCGGCAAAAACCATTAGTGAAACAATGATCAAAGCAGCTAAAACTGCGTAGGAAAAATATTTCGCGAGGATTTTCATGATTGAATTCCTTTTTGTGAGAATTTACTGATCAGGAGATACAGGATACCACACAGTATCCATGCCGGTGCAGTGAAAAAGGAAAGAAAGATCCCATTAGCCTCCGCCAGGTAATAGCACAAAGCCATACTTCCACCCCAGGCCAGGATTACTGCCCAGTTAAATTTAATGCCACTTTTCTCAGCATAATCACTAAGTATTCCTGCCTTATTAGAAAAGTAAAAATCAAAGAAGATCACCGCTCCTATCGGTGCCAGAATAAAGCCGTATAAAGCCACAAAATCGAGTAGCTTCATCGCAAAAGCTGGAAATACACCTGCCAAAGTAGCCACTCCGCCAGCCACCAGCGTCACTGTAAAGCGAGACGCTTTTGGCATGATTGCCTGAAAGGCTAAACCAGCTCTGTAAATGGTTGGGTTGGCAGTCGTCCACCCGGCTATGATCACCACAATCAGCCCGGAAATCCCGATGACATCATAGGCCATTGGTCCCGGAGATACAGCGGGTGCCTCGCCATTAGCCAGGGAGGCTTGCGCATCCGGAGACTTCAGGTAAAGAGCATAAAGCAACCCTGCAGCGATCCAGGCAATGAAGTGTCCGAGATACATACCGCTTGCCGGGGTCCAGCCAGATGATTTGTGTTTGGCATAGCGAAATACGGACAAGTCAGACATCCCCACATGCATAGCAGCGTTACAAAACCAGCTGAAAAACAGCACATGCCAGAAGGTAAACTTGATCTGTCCGGGCAATGGATCACTACCCTCCCCCCACAGCGCCCACAGGTCTCCAAAGGAACCGATCTCCAGTCTTTTTGCAGCAACAAGCCCAAAGGCCACAAATAATATGATCATCCAGGGAGCCGCTACATTCGCAAAGCGAGATACGGAATCGTACCCACGGGCTGCGACAAAGGCTATAACAACACCTACAGCGAGGACAATGACTACCCAAAGTACATTGGTCGGATACATATCCGTGAGTGCCGGCATCTCCATGTCAAACGGGATACCAACCGCAGTAGCAGAAACAGTGATCATGGCTCCTGCCAAAAAGCAAAAAAGCACTCCATTTGCCAGGTTGTAAATGGTCACCAGGTACCTGCCACAGATCTTTTCCAGCTGGTAGTATAAAGTAAGCCTGGATTTCATAGCAATGGGGACGAGGATATATCGCCAGCTGGCTACAGCCAGTAAATTCCCCAGCAAGAGTCCTACAATCAAATCAAAGGCGCTGACGCCCGCTGCCAGGAACAAAGGCCCTATTATCAACTCCGTGCCCGCCGTATGCTCTCCGGCATACATGCCTAAAAAACTCTTCCACCCTTTTAAGGATTTTTCCGGTACCGGTTCTCTTTCAAACTCGTCAACAACCGGGGCCTTACTTGATTCTGCCATAGAAATAAAAATCTAATTTGAGCCTGATTTTGAAATCAGGATTTGCGTTTCCTTTAAAAATATCGGAAAAAATTAGGAAACCTTTTACTCCCAAGCGTCCTGAACCCTCCTGTCAGAGCGTATTTCTCGGGATGAGTTTGAAGTCATTTTTCACTTTAATCGGCTCATTTTTCAGTATCACCTCAGCAGCCAGCCTCCCCATCTTTTCAAAATCAGTCGTGATCACTGAAATCCCTCCGGTAAGCACCTCTTTCAATGGAGTATCATTATACGAAATGACCCCCACATCGACCCCCAGCTTATAATCAGCAACCCGGGTTTGCTTGATTAAATTAATGAGGTCATTCTCTTCAATAACCACATAGGCCACATCTTTCTTGATACTTGCATCCGGTCCGATCTCACTAATGACCTCACTATTGACCTGATTAAAAGTACAGAACCTCTGGAATCCGGCAACAATCTCCTTGGGATAAGGATAATTTTCTGTTTCAGGAAAAACCAGGATCAACTGCTTGTACTTTTTTATCTGATCCAGCCCCTGAACCAAAGCATCATAGATATCCATCTTAAAATCCTGATAGATCAATCCCTGATAATGGTTAATACTCTCGATGTTGTTATCCAGCAAAATCACCTTTTCTTTTGGCAGCTTCTTCAAGACCCCAGCAAAATCCCTCAGATCATAGTCAATGAAGTGAGGCATGATCACATAGTAGTTATAAGCTGACATTCGCTCTGTCAGGATCTTTTCGAAAAGGTCATAATTGCAGTGATATATGAAAAGATCAATATGCGCTTTAACAGAAAGCTCATGAGACAATGAATTAAAAATGACCTTTTTGTATGAACTGAGTTTGTTAAAAAGAACCAGGACCTTCAGCCGACTCTGAGGATTGGCATTGATCACATAATAGCCTTTCCCCATAACGGATTCTATAATCCCCTGATTCTTAAGCTCATTGTAGGCCCTTTCCACCGTATCACGAGCTAAAACATAATGAATACTAAGCTTATTAATGGAAGGAAGCTTTTGTCCATATTTTATTGAACCTACCTCAATCTTACTAATAATGCTATTAACTATCTGCTTGTACTTAGGCGTGCTGGAATCGTCACGGATCTCCAGGCTTAGAAACTCTTCCATCATCTTTCAACTATTCAATCTCATTTTGATAATTTACTCTTTGCGACAGAACAAATAAACGATATCTCTTGATTTTTTCGCAATGTAATCGATTTCACAAGAATAATTCGGCACAGTACAGGATGGAATTACCTCTTGCCATGGCCATTTTAGCAACATCAAATTCATGAAATGAGCATGATGCTCAACCTACGCGGTCCGACCCAAACATTGAGAACACGGGGACGCCAAGTCCAACTGGGTATGCCTGGTCGGCCGCAATCAAAGTTGGGTGGCAAACCGCTGATTTCAGAAACTTTAAACACATAAAATTGCAAAAATATTATCATTGATGAGCACATTGACATTTAAACATGTAGATTATTTGTGGGACGAAAGCAAGGCCGCCGAGCTGAAAGGTGATGAAGTCGCTTTACTCCTGTATCGATCAAATATACTTGGAGCTGACCTTCGGATCACCAACTATGGTGGGGGCAATACCAGCTGCAAAACCATCGAAAAAGATCCGCTGACCGGTGAAGAAGTAGAGATCATGTGGGTGAAAGGTTCCGGGGGAGATATCGGAACGCTGAAGCGGGATGGCCTGGCAGGACTCTACGTGGACAAGCTACGTGCACTGAAAAATGTATACCGGGGGCTGGAGCATGAAGACGAAATGGTTGAACTGTTCAATCACTGTATCTATGATCTGGACTCACGGGCTCCATCCATTGATACGCCGTTACATGCTTTACTTCCATATAAGCATATTGACCACCTGCACCCGGATGCAGCCATCGCTATTGCTGCTTCCAGGGATGGCGAAAAGCTAATGCATGAAATTTATGGTGATGATTTCGCATGGATACCCTGGCAGAGACCCGGCTTTGATCTCTCGCTTAAACTGGAAGCTGCCATTGAGAAAAATCCGAACCTTAAAGGCCTTTACCTGGGTGGGCACGGACTCTTCACCTGGGGAGAAACAGCTTATGAATGCTATGTTAATAGTCTGGAGGCTATCGAAAAAGCAAGTCTTTACATCGAAAAGCGTGCCGGCAAAGACCGCCCGGTATTTGGCGGCCAAAAAGTGGAATCATTACCAGAGACCGATCGCAAAGATCAGGCAGCGCAATTAGCTCCGGTACTCCGTGGTTTGGCATCAAGCTATGCTCGCATGGTGGGTCATTTCACGGATAGCGAGCGTGTGCTGGAGTTTATCAACAGCAATGACCTGACCCGACTTGCCCCGATGGGTACCAGCTGCCCGGACCACTTCCTGAGAACGAAGATCAGGCCTCTGGTTTTGGACCTGCCAAAAGATATAGACTTGTCTGACAAGGCTGCCATCAAAGCCAAGCTGGAGCCAGCCTTTGAAGACTACAGGGAGTATTATAAGAAATATTACGAAGACCACAAGCGATCCAACAGCCCGGCTATGCGGGACCCCAATCCCGTGATCATTCTGTGGCCGGGAGTTGGCTTATTCTCATTTGCTAAAAACAAACAAACTGCCCGGGTAGCCAGCGAATTTTACATCAATGCGATCAACGTGATGCGTGGCGCTGAAGCGGTATCAGAGTACGTTTCACTTCCCCTTCAGGAAGCTTTTGATATTGAGTACTGGCTGCTGGAAGAGGCCAAGCTGAAGCGTATGCCAAAAGAAAAGCCGCTTTCACGCAAAGTGGCATTGATCACCGGAAGTGCCGGTGGAATTGGCAAGGCGGTAGCGGATGTGCTGGCTGAAGAAGGAGCCTGTGTAGTACTGACGGACATAGATGCCGACCGCCTCAAAGAAGCCAATGAAGATTTCGGAAGGGACGTATCCACTTACGCTACACTGGATGTGACCAATGAGGAAAGCATTGTCAACGCTTTCAAAACTGCTTCCCTGGCATTTGGTGGAGTGGATATCATTGTCAACTCTGCTGGTCTGGCCATCTCCAAGCCGATCGAGGATACTTCGGAAAAAGATTACGATCTACTGATGGATGTTCTCACGAAAGGACAATTTACCGTTTCGAAAAAAGGTGTGGAGATCCTCCGAGCACAGGGACTTGGCGGAGATATCGTCAACATCGCCAGCAAAAACGGCCTGGTTTCCGGACCAAATAACGTGGTATATGGTACCGCCAAAGCTGCCCAGCAACACATGTCGCGACTGTTGGCCGCAGAGCTTGGAAAAGACAAGATCCGCGTGAATGTGGTCAATCCTGATGCAGTAATTGAAGGCAGCAAGATCTGGGAAGGAAAATGGGCTGAAGGCCGGGCAAAAGCTTATGGCATTTCAGTAGAAGAACTTCCTGCACATTATGCAAAAAGGACCCTGCTAAACGAAATCATTTCTACGGAGGATATCGCCAATGGTGTCCTGGCTTTTGTGGGTGGCAAGCTCAGCAAAAGTACCGGCAACATCCTGAATGTGGACGGTGGAGTAGCAGCCGCATTTGTACGATAGGAAGTTTTGCATTGGCAAAGGCTCAATCAGACGATCAGAGGGGAAAGGGTAAGGTCTGGTCAAACAAAAACCTTAACTTAATAGTCCGAAGATATTTTGAAGGTAATTCAAAGGCGAATTTTAGTTAACCCTACTTTGTCAAGTTATGACGAATGATCATTGTGGGGTATGGGTTTGATACAAATATTTCCCCTTTTCTTTTTCAAAGGGGGCTGATGGGGGTTATATAAAATTCATCAAACCCATACCCCTTTTGCTGCTTAATTATAACTTGAAAAAGTAGAATTAAAGTGAAATCGTTTCTGAATACCAAATAAGAAGAAAGACGAAGTAATGATAACAGCATCAGATATTGCTGAGCTAAACGATCAGCAGGTAAAATCACATGAGCGGGATTTCCGGTTTTTGCAGGAAAGTCTGGAGAAGCAGGGACATAAAACGGAAGAGATCCTCTCCAAACTCCATCAGTTCCAGATAGCCATCCCCAGCTGGGCGCTGGGCACCGGTGGGACACGGTTTGGTCGTTTTCCGGGAGGTGGAGAGCCACGCTCGCTCGAAGAAAAGATCCGGGATGTAGGACTTCTGCATCAGCTCAATGCCTCCAGCGATTCGATCAGCCTGCATATCCCCTGGGACATTCCGGAAGATGCGGCAAGCATCATGGAGCTTGCCGAATCAGTGAACCTGAAGTTTGATGCGGTAAACTCCAACACCTTCCAGGACCAGGAAGATCAGGAGGTTTCGTATAAGTTCGGGTCATTGTCCCACGCAGATCCGGCCGTTCGAAAGCTGGCCATAAGTCACAACAAAAAAGTGATCGACTATGGTGTGCAGCTTGGCTCCAAAGCGCTGACCGTTTGGCTGGCGGATGGGGCGTCTTTCCCCGGCCAAAACAACTTCCGGGAAGCGTTGCAGCGGACCCATGAATCACTGAAAGACATATACAGTCACCTGCCGGATGACTGGACCATGCTCATAGAGTACAAACCGTACGAGCCGAATTTCTATTCTATGGTGATCCAGGATTGGGGCACTTCTTTCCTGCTGGCCAATAAGCTGGGAAAAAAGGCCACTACGCTGGTAGATCTGGGGCACCATCTCCCTAATACCAACATCGAGCAGATCGTAGCTACGCTGATGATGGAGGAAAAGCTGGGCGGTTTTCATTTCAATGACAGCAAATATGGTGATGACGATCTGACGGTAGGCAGTATAAAGCCTTATCAACTGTTTTTGATCTTCAATGAGCTGGTGGATGGCATGCAAAACACCAACAATCGGGATCTGGCCTGGATGATCGATGCAAGCCATAACCTGAAAGACCCGATGGAAGACCTGCTGCAATCAGTAGAAGCCATTAAGCTGGCCTATGCTCAGGCGCTGATTGTAGACACCAACGCCCTCAAAAAAGCACAGGCTTCAAACGATGTAACTGCAGCCCAGGAGATTTTGCAGAAAGCCTACCGAACGGACGTACGCCCGCTTTTGGCGGAAGCCAGAAGAAGAGCCGGAGCGGCGCTGGACCCGGTGGCAGTGTACCGTAAAAAAAATGTACGCAAGCAATTGATCCAGTCCCGGGGTGCCAAAACCGTAGCAACCGGCCTGTGATATGGGACAAAAAACTCCAGTAACGGCCATAGTGGATATTGGGAAGACCAATAAGAAGTTCTTCCTGTTTGATGAGCACATGGATGAGATCACCCATGAGTATGTCCGCTTTGACGAAATTCAGGATGATGATGGTTTTCCATCTGAAAACCTGGAGGCTGTGGTCAACTGGATGAAAGAATGCGTCGTAGCGTTGACTAAAAGCAAGGAATACGAGCTGAAACGGCTGAACTTTTCCACTTACGGCGCTTCCATGGTGCACCTGGATGGAAACGGGGAGCAGGCTACACCATTTTACAATTACCTGAAACCTATGGAAGCCTCCCTGATGGAGGATTTTCTAAGAAAACATGGCCTGGATCGGGAGCAGTTTGAGGCGGAGACCTCCAGCCCACTGATGGGCTTCCTTAATTCCGGTCTGCAGTTGTATTATCTGAAGCAGGAAAAGCCCGAGCTTTTCAAAACCATTCGGGATTCATTGCATTTTCCGCAGTACCTGAGCTTTGCGTTTACCAAAAAGCTTTGCTCGGAGTTTACAAGCATCGGAAGCCATACAGCCTTATGGCACTACCACCAAAACCACTACCATCCGTGGATTGAAGCTGAGGGATTTACCTCTATCTTCCCGAAGATCGTGTCGTCTGACTATTCCTTTCATGTGGAGATCAATGGTCAACCGGTAGAAGTGGGTGTAGGCGTGCATGACAGTTCTTCTGCCCTGGTCCCATATATTCAGGCATCTACCGAACCTTTTGTATTGGTTTCTACGGGTACCTGGAGCATCTGCATGAACTACTTTAATGAAGAAGAACTCTCCATCGAGCATCTGAAGAAGGACTGCCTGAATTTTCTCAGCACAAAAGGAACCAACATCAAAGCTTCCCGGCTATTCCTGGGTAAGCACATCAGCGAACAGGCGAAAAGGCTTGCCCACCATTTTGGGGTGGATTACAGTACCTATAAAACCATGTCGTTTGATGCATCTTGCTTTGAACGACGCAGAGACCCGGCTCACCTACAGCTGGACCACAGCACGCTGGAGCCGGAGCGATTTGGGTTTAAAAACGGGTCAAACGATCAGCTCAGCAACTTCAAATCCTACAAAGAGGCCTACCATCACCTGATCGACGAGCTGACGGATCTGCAGATCGCTTCACTAAAGCTGGCAATTGGTAAAACGGACCTGAAAACGGTTTACGTAGATGGCGGCTTCAGCAGCAATGAGGTTTTTATGCAGCTGCTGGCCAATAAGTTGCCTGAGTATAAAGTCTATGGCTCCTCTTTCGCCAAGGGAACAGCGCTGGGTGCTGCTCTCCTGATCAATAAAACAGCTTTACCAAAAGACTATCTACACAAGCACTACAACCTGAAGCTGCATAAGGCAGTAAAGAGTGAGGTAAAGGCGAATTCTTAGGGTTTCAAATGAGTTTTGAAAGATTTTAATATACAGTCGGCTACCGGGATGAGACTCACAACAAAAAAATTGGCTTTCCTGCTTTTAAACAATAAATAGACAAAGACTACTAATGCTATCAGTGATAGCAGGAAGGAAAAACCATAACCTGGAAGCCGCAACAGACTCCAAATTCCATTGATAGAAATAACTAGGGGAAAAAATATCAAAAGAGATCTGTTTTCAGTAGATATCTTTTCCCTAATTATGAGAAAAAGAGCGATCAATAAAATCAAAAGGTAACCTATAAATCCTATTGTAATTATTGAGCTGTTCTCAAAAAGTGTTAAGATCAAAACAGCGCTAAACAGCCAGCCAATGTAATTTGAAGTTCGTTCATTATTCTGAATAATGAAGTAGCTAGTAACTACAATAGCGAGTAGTTTGATTAGAAAAACTGTGTTCATCAGAAGACCTTAAAAAACAGACCAAAACTGCAAAACTAAAAATCCCAATAAGATGAAAAGCTAAACCTAACTACCTTATTTTCAATTCATCCGGATCCTGTCTGCTATCCCAAACTGTTAAGATAAAAATATTTGTATCAGTGTATTCGTAAAAGAGCAAATAATCCCTTACAATTTTAACTCTCACATTTTGATAATCTGTTCGGCGACCAATATTGGGATGAACGGAAAGCAGTTTAGCTGCTTCTTTAAATAGCTTATTTAGTTTTTTACTGTAAGTGGTTGATTTATTTCTATCGATCCAGAACTGTAGGATCTCTTTGCGTTTTTGCTGAGCCAGAGGAGTCCAGATTACTGTTCTAGCCATTCGTCAATATCTCTGTCTGCCTGATTTGATTCTATTCCTCTCCCCTGTTTTAGTTCTTCCCTTGCCTGGTCAATTTCGGCTTTTTGCTGTTCATTTAATTGATAGATGGAATCGTCATCAAAATCTACTTCGAGAAGTCTGTATATTTCGTCCAGGATATCCTTATCATCAATGGACTTGATTCGTTTTAGAAGTTCGTTTTTATGTTCTGCCTCAATCATATTTCAATATACAAAAAATCGAATAATCTGGTTCACAAAGAAAAGGCTAGTTTTTTTGCAAGTTCGTTTTTGGAGCTTCAATTTTACTTGACAGTAAAATACCTAATGAAACATTCCATAGTGACCAGCCCAGATAGAAAAACCTCTGTATCATTCCTTCATAATTAAATCCAAACGGCCTGATAAAACGCAGAAACAATAACATCATTAACAAGCAACTGGCCATGGATAACCATCTCAATCTCAGAAAATCGACCTTATTCCTCCATAAAATAAATGACAAAAAGGTTCCAAGAATTAGAAATAATGGCGTAGGCCCTATTAGGCGATGAAACTCATTGCCCAAAGGAAACACTGCAGCCCAAAGGAAAAGTAGCGGCATGCTGAAGGATAAAATAGTTGGAATGGGTGAAATATTCAATTTTCTTGAAGCTCTGTAAAATCCATGTGAAAACAGGAGAGAAAATACCGAAAGAACAACAAAGGACGATGAGATAAATGTTTCGGCTTTTGATCCTATTGCTCCCAATCCACTTATGACGTTTGTAGCATGATTGTAGTTACCATGAATATATCCTCCTACAAAAGTGATAACCCAAAAGATAATCGGAGTTACAACTCCTGCTAAGAGCAAAAATTTGGCAGGTAAATAGTTTGGTTTGATCAACAAAAAAATAAGCATGACCAATAGAAAAGAAAAGACTGGTATGATTATTTGTCTTCTCATAAATACTGGATTAGGCACAGTGGCAATTTGAATGTAACAGGGTGTCTCTTCATTTAATAGTACGATGAAATCATACTTATGACCTGGTTGAACATCGTATGAGATTGAATCAATGTCAGTAATAAACGAAACACGTAGAGAATCATAATTCCATTTACTGCCAATTGAAAATACATCCGGATTGGCTTCAGGGTTTAGATGCCACCCTCCTTTTGCATAATAGTCGTCACCAACTCTAATGTCAACTGATTTTGAAGTGGCTCTAATTGTTGGCAGCTTTTCCTGGGCAAAAGTGGTAATACCAAGGAATAAAAAAACTGTGTACAGATAACTTTTCGGATTCATTTTTTTGACGGCAAAATGCCTGAATCCTTAATAAAAATGACCTAAAGCCCTATGTCATTTTTATGCCATTTTGGGTGACACCAATTACTTAGATTATTTGAGGAGTGAATTCCAAAAGAAACCGTTTTTTACTAAGGCCAATGGCTACCCACATAGAAATCATAGCATTAACCATAGCTAAAAAGGCATAAACAACCACAAATAATGGCACTCTTGCTCCATTCAATTGTTGAAATAGAATCGATAAGATCAAAGAAATTAACACCATCATGAGAATTGTAGCAAATGACCATAATAGTTGAAAACTCAATATTGCCTTGGCAGGCCTGTAGAACTTGGCTTTGCTTTTTTGTTTATAAAAAATATACGCTGGTAGAATAAGGTTACCAAATGGAATAATTAAAACGGCTAAGGAACTTAGATTCATCATCCTTGCTAAATTCAAATCATCTTCACTGAAAGTATTGCTTAAACCTCCATTGGTCAAGTCCGCTATTTCTACATCTAAAGCTCTTGCTAACATTTTGACCGTATAAGGACTTCCATTCGTAAGATTTTTTTCAATCCTCTGAATCGTTCTGATTGAAATCCCTGAAGTCTCAGCTAATCCTTGCTGAGTTAATCCACTGTGCTTTCGATATTTTTTTAACTTATTTATAATTGAAATTCAATTTTCTAGCGTGTTAGGCATGTCAGCTAGTGGCTATGAAGATAATAACCATTTATTTCAATCACAATGAAAAACGTCCAAGCACAAAGAGTTAGCAAGCGCCAATCACTTCCATTTCACATATTTCCGCCAGTTATGCTCTTCTTTGAATCCCAGCACTTCACGGATTTTACGATTTGAAAACAAGGCTTCATGCTCTCCCAATTCGCGAGTAATGGGCACACCAGGAAAAAACCGTTCAGTCAATTGTTTAGTTGGGACAACCGCACCATTGTGATCGTTTCCTGCATTGAAAACCTGGTAACCCAGACCATCTTTTTTCAAACACAGATCCACAATCTGTCCCAAATCACGCGCATCAATATAACAGAACGCATTCCTGCGCCGCACTTCTGGGTTTTCGAAATAATGTGGAAACAGTTCGGCGTATTCATGAGGCTCAATCACATTTCCAATACGAAGAGCATAAATATCAAAGCCTGACCGTCGCTGGAAGCTGCGTGCCGTTTTTTCATTCACAACCTTCGATAGTCCGTAGCTATCCATGGGATCAACGTCATAGTCCTCCTCCAAAGGCAAACATTTGGGGTCGGTTTTGCCATCTGAAAAACAGATACCGTAGGTGGTCTCTGACGAAGCAATAATGATCTTCTTTATCCCCAACTTAACAGCCGCTTCAATCACATTGTAGGTGCCCATGGTGTTGACACGAAACGTCTCATTATCAGGCTTGATCAGAATCCTGGGCACGGCCGCAAAATGAACTACCGCATCAAATGTTGGCGCGCCACTGCCTGCTTCCAGCTCATCCAATCCGGCATACGAACTCATGGCATTAAACATCTGTCCGGAATCCGTAATGTCTGCCACCAGATTATCCACCCCTGGATGATCCAAAGGTTTTAGATCCACATTCAACACTCTATGTCCCTGATCGAGCAAGTAGGATACCACGTGTTTTCCTGCTTTCCCCGAGCCTCCCGTAAAAAAGATTCTCTTTTTAGTCATGCATTCTCCCGTTTAATAACCGAAAGCAACTTACGCACAGGAGGAAATAAAGCCAAGGTTTGCAGGTAATAAATAGCTTTGAAATTGTGAGTTAAGCACAGCGTACGCTTGTGTTGTGGAAGGTGATTTTACTCCTCATCGTGAGGGCGCATTCCACTATGCTGTTTCATGGATATCTACAAAATGGAAGTAAATGAATAATTAATTCGCGAATTGCAAATCAAATAAAGAACTTAAGCCAAAGGGAGATTACTGTTAGTCATAATGAAACCGACACCTTGTATCCCTAAAGGGAAGCCATACGCACATTTTTTATTTGTCTACTGCCTATTGCTTATTGCCTACTGAATCAAGGCATTTTCCTCAGCCCTTCCCACTTCACCTCCCAGGTTCCATCATCCGGGAAGCCGGGGGTCTCTCCTGCTGATCCGTCCCAGCCAGCAGCCATCATCGCTACAGCAGTTAGTAAGCCACCATTTCCGGGCAGGTAAATTCGCAAGCGATCGTCCTGGTAGTTGTGGCCATTGGGTAAGTAAGTGTTTTTCTGCAGATCCATAAAAAGCGCATCTACTGCCTGCTCCGGGTTCTCCAGTCGGGCGGCACACATCGCCAGCATGGGATAGTCCCAACCCCAGGTGGTTTGCCATTGCCAGCTACGCTGGATCTCGTCGTAAGTGGCCTGCATGATCTCCGGATCGATCCGGTCACTCCCGGGCAGCATGCCCAGTGCCCCCAGCACCACCGGGTGATCCCTACGATAAAAATCATCCTCATACGCCATGGTATGGGAAGCGGTCGGTAGGTACAGGCCATCCTTTATTGCCAGCGGAGCCAGCTTATCGATCACCTCCTGCCATTTCTCATTGGGTTCCAGACCTAATCGCTCCCGCCACTTTTGTGCTACCGAAAGCGCATAATGCCAGTAGGAAAGCTCAAACGGCGGATCATTGGTTTCCATCGCCGGGAAAAGCTCTTGAGCGGGCTTCAGCGGAGCACACAGGTGATAAAACCCATCAGCCTGCTGCTGTGCATAATCCGCCATAAAATCTGCTGTTTGAAAGATGCGGTCTTTGTATTTCTCAAGTGTTTCCTGGTCCTGCTTTTGCCGGTAGATCAGCTCGGCATAATAGATCGGATGAGGCTGCTGCCAAACAAGGTATTCGCCCACTCCGGACGGGCTGCCCTGGCCGTACGGTCCGGTCATTTTTACCCACCTCACGCCCTCAAACCCCTGCCATTCGGCAATTTCTCTGGCTCGAGGCATGACTTCCGTATACCAGTTCATGCTTTTTTCCAGGAGTGGCAGGCGATCCCACAATGCAAAGTGAACCCCGTGCCACCAATGCATTTCCAGGTGGAACTTTCCATACCAGCTGTTCATCGTCAGGCCGGTTTCCTGCGGCGGCAGCTCTCCGGCGCATTGGATCTTCGTCAGGTACTGGCTGAGCACAACTCTGCGCTCCAGCTCAAAGGCTCGTGGATCCGTGCATTCAGAAAAATCAATGGCTGCACCGGACTCCCAAAAATCCTTCCAGGAGGCGATGCTGTTTTCAGCTGTTTGTTCAAAGTCCGGAATGGACTCCTGCTCCTCCGGAGCAAAACCAACAGAAAACGAAAAGCTATCTCCGGTTGGACTCAATACCCAGTCGTGTTTTGCTCGCTCAGTAAACTCTGCTGTTCCGGTCCAGTTAACGGCTGTGAAATAAGTGGTCGTATCAAGCGACCTTCTTAAAACCACTCCATTCTCGCTTTCCGATTCCAGGGTCGTTTGGTGCTTATCCTCAGCATCCCAATCATAGCCCGGACAAACGTGACAGTCCGAACCGTAAGGGAATTTCATAAACACCTTAAGCCTGCCCTGATCGATCAATGGCGAAGTGATGTTGGCTGCAATGGCATCTTCTTCCTGGTGACCAAAGAGTTCTACTTTGACCGGGACACCTGCTATTTCGTAAGTGCTTTCAATCTTTCCCGTCCACGGATCTAAGGTCTGATTGATGGCTTTCAAGTCTTCGAGAACTACTTTTTCACCATTTTCTTTGAGCAACTCCAGCCCAATGATGCCCATATGTAATCGATGGGGATTGGTGCGAAGTGCGTGGGTTGCCCTGCCTTTTCGCCCTTCGTTATGCTGTACTGCAAAAGGGATCACCTGGCCGGTGCAAGAAGTGTCATATTGTGCTACATCTTCAAAAGTAAAATGCTCCTCGGTAGGAATGGAATGCCACGCCCACTGCGATTGCGTGCCCAGGGAAACTCCTTTTTCATACTCCTTGTAAAAGGTCTGCAAGCCCGATACATCTACAGTAAAAGCAAAATCTCCATTGCCTACAGACAGGGACGCCAATGTGTCTGATTGATCCAGCTTTACAATATGTCTGGTGACCAGTGCTTTTCGGTCGATCTTTTTTGGTGATTTTGGTCCACATTGAGTCAGTACCAAGCCAAAAAATAGAACTAAGTAGAGAAATTTAGACATGTCCGGTCACAGGTGTTTTTGTAAGGTAATTTTAAAAAGAGACAGTGGAGAAACCATCCGGGTGCGTCCGGGATTCATCATAGACTCCTTTCAGTATTAGGGGGCTGCTGACGGCCCTGCGATAAGTAATCATCTGAAAAATCATCACGGCTTTCCTCAAAGGGTTTCCAGGGATCATTTATTGGACTAAGTATGATAGCGCTACCTATCTTTCTGATCAAAAATTCAGTATCAGTGGTTTGAAGGCTTTTGGGCAAGCGTATTGCCTGCCTGTTTCCGCTTTTAAAGATTTTTGTGGATTGCATAGGTATATACGTTTGTATATATAAAATAAACTAAATAGATAGTTTATTAAATCCAATAAATCCAAAAAATCAGCTTTTTGTCAGCACCTACCCATAGACTTCCATACTAATCCCATCACTTTTTGGGGATTACATCAGGTTTCAAACAATCACCTCATCAAACTTATTCCCATCAACCCAATAACCACATCGTTTGCAGTTGTCTTTAATTTAAGGCTTTTAAGTTCTTTTTTCAGCTGATTTCAAAAATGTATGTACTTGAGGTTTCGTATTTTCCACCTTGTGTGGTTAGAAATAAATGAGTCGGCTCCCTGTCTTTGAAAAGGATCTGTGGGCGCTCAAACCGGCCATACTTTGAAAGGTGTTTCGGCTTGGGTGGCTGATCGAAATAGTGATCGGTGTTGTAATAGCTGATCTTTGGTTCGGACCAGTTGATCCCGTCTTTTGACTCAATATACAGTCCATACTGATGATTGAAAATCCCCATATCCCGTAGTAGCATTTTAAACATTCCGTTTTCATACCATACAAAACCATCTTCAGCCTGGATGTTGTCTCCCCGGCCAGAATAGTCAATGATCGGATTACCTTTATATTTTTGGTAGGGTCCCTCTGGCTTATCAGCTATCGCCAGACCGTATTTTCGATTTCCACGGATCTTAGGGTTGGTATAATTTTCATAATCGTAAGTATTCCAGGACTTATAGTATAGCCAGTACTGTCCATTTGGATGCCGGACAAACGAAGGATTGGTCGTGCAATGATCGTCCCAGGCTTTAGGGTCTTCTGAAGGAAGTAAGAGCGGCTCATCAGACCTCTTCCAGGGACCACTCAAACTTTTGGCAGTAGCCAGTCCGATCCGTTTGGTATTGGTTCGTTTGTTGGAGTTTCCCATGTAAAACAGGTAATACTTCCCATCGATTTCTTTGATATGCGGGTTGTGGCAGGTTGTCGCATCCCAGAGGTCTCCACCTCTCGGTGTTAGGATTGTTTCAACATATCTAAACTCCTCATCGGGACTCTCAGCTATAGCATGGGCTATCTCAGATTGATGGAGCCAGCCACCCATTCCGTATTTTGCTGGCCAGCGAGAGTAAAACAGGTGAACTTTGCCATCCGGTCCATAGATGGGGCTTCCTCCCCATACATAGTATCCTTTGGTTTCCAACCTTCGTCCAAGAGGTTTCAATCGTTTTGCCAACTCCGAAACGTTATCCTGGGGTATTTCACCCATTCCGGGTCCATTAAATCCAAACCATAAAAGTGAGCTTCCAAAGAGTGATGAAAACGTTCTTCTGTCCATAATAACTGTTAAGAAAAAGTGGCAACCCTGAATCAGGGTTGCCACAATTACCAGGTGAATGTATGAGATCTAGTGAAATTGCAGAAAAAATCTACATTAAAATACGGCGCAAATAGTTGATTTCCACCTGATTGTCACTATTGATTATTTGTGCCATAGGCACTAGTAACCTGGGTTTTGATCATATAATCCAGGCTTAATGTCAATCTGAGCCTGATTAAGAGGATAAATAATAAAATTTGCACTCATTTCAGTAGGCATAACATCACTGCCTGGCTCGGCTGGTCGTAACCATGCATTCATCACATCTATTACTTCTCCAGTTCTTACCAGCGTGTGCCAACGCAGACCTTCACCCATAAACTCCCTTCGTCGTTCGGCTATAAGGTCATCTAATGTAGCGTTAGAGATTGTCGGAATACCTGCCCTGGTCCTGACATCATTGATGATTTGATCAACTTCTGCCTGCGTCCCCGATGCTCCCTGCAATATGGCTTCTGCTTTCATCATAAGCACATCCGTATACCGCATCAAGGGATAGTTGAGTTCATATTCGAAGCGATCAGTTGGATAACGAGAAAAATCGATCCATTTGTTATAAAACAGATCATTCCTAAAATTACCCGTAAGATCTGTCCAGCCTCTCTGTACACTGGCAACCCAACGTACATCATTAACAGTATCCATGTTTGCGATAAAATCCAGGGATATCCGCTTCACATCCAATCCACCGGAAACAGCTCCTCCTGTAGCAGTTGGAAAGGATTCCGGGACAAATTCACCAGGCCATTGACCGCCTAAACCGAGGCCTCCCCCGATGTATTGGATATCAAAAATGATTTCGGTGTTACCATCATTCAGTTCATTATCGTAACTAAAAATATCCGCATAAACAGGCTCCATAGCATGACGCCCACCATCTATTACGGCATCCAATAATGTAAGTGCATCGTCATATTCATTTGCAGCCAGTCCCGGACCATCAATACCATACGTCGGTCCTGAACGCGTCAGGTGCACCAGCGCTTTATAAGCTCTGGCGGCATCTTTCGTCGGCCGACCCACATCTGAACCCGTGTACGACTCATCCAAATTGTCAATTGCAAACTGTAGGTCTTCAAGGATAACCGCATACACGTCTGTAACGGCCGATCTTGGAATTTCAAGAGACTGTTCAGGCGTGACCAGCGTGGTAATTAGCGGGACTCTCCCAAAATACCTTACAAGGTCAAAATAGTAGAACGCCCTCAAAAATCGAGCTTCGGCCTCCAGTCTTCCCCGAAGCGCTGCATCATCCACCAAACTTTGGTCTTGCATAGCATCAAGGATTGCATTGGCTCCCATGATGGCATTATAGTTGATGCTCCAGGCATCGCGAACAACGTCACTTGTAGGAAGATTTGTGGAAAAATTGTTGATGGGATCCCAAGGCCGTACACCCCCTTGCGAAACTCCCCACACATTATCCGATCTGATCTCGGACATATAAAGCGCTCTGACCGGATAGGCATCCAACCGCTCATAAACACCGTTTAATGCAACTTCTATATCAGCTGCATTTTTATAAAACCCGTTACTCCCAACCTCAGAAAGTGGAGCCTGATCCAAGTCATCCTCACAAGAGGTTATGGCAAGAACCGAAATTAATATTATAAAAATCTTTTTCATTTTTTTCAATTTACGATTGACTAAAACTTGAGATTCAGCCCAAAAACCATTGACTTATACAATGGGAATGCTCCGTAATCATCACCATTATTATTTACAGCTTCCGGATTGAACCCTCCGTCATAAGAGTCCTTCCCAAACCAGTTTTCTGCCGTAATGTATACCCTGCCCCCATCAATATACTTCAAGTTTTGGAGCACATTGTCTAAGTTGTATCCAAGCGTTATGTTTCTTACTCTAATATAATTACTGGAGTAGAGCCAGTCAGTACTCTTGATACGTCCGAATGAAGAGGCCGCTTTACCACGGGGAGCGTCGAAGTTTTGATTTTCAGCAGTCCATCTTTCACGATCAATCCCAATTTTGTTGTCATTATACCCTTGACCGGTCCGGTCCATGGCACGTCCAAATGTAGAATAAATGGATCCTCCGGACTGACCCTGAATAAAGACTGACAGGTCAAACCCTTTAAAAGAAAAGTTAT
Source organism: Marinoscillum sp. HNIBRBA16962 (assembly GCF_057801515.1). Classification (NCBI taxonomy): domain Bacteria; kingdom Pseudomonadati; phylum Bacteroidota; class Cytophagia; order Cytophagales; family Reichenbachiellaceae; genus Marinoscillum; species Marinoscillum sp. HNIBRBA16962. The sequence goes on from NZ_CM173603.1 coordinate 4,965,595, forward strand.
TGGTTATCCCATAGAGATAATCCGGGTTAGGATGTCCGGAAAGCACCCGGTCATCACCATCTATGACACCATCATCATTTTGATCTACATATTTAGCGTCTCCTACTTCCTGCGTATTAAGCATAGCCGCCCCTCCGTCAATATCCGCCTGGCTCAATATACCATCAACTTGCACCACGTAAATGCTATACATGGGTTCGCCAACACGTAAAATGTTGTGCTGAATATCAAAAGCACCACCGAGAATATCGGCATCTTCAGGACCGAGATGGACAACTTCATTGGTGTTGTGACTTAAGTTTAATGAAGTAGACCATGTAAAATCGCCCACTAAATTGCGCGTTGTAAGTTCCCACTCCCATCCTTTATTTTCAACTTCTCCGATATTTGTAAATGCCGTGGTAAATCCAGTGGCTGAAGGTACACCTACTTCCAGCAGCAAGTCTGATGTAACGCGGTTATAAACATCAAAAGACGCAAATACCCTGTTTTCAAACAACCCAATATCCAGACCGACATCAATTGTCGTTGCTTCTTCCCATTTAAGGTTGCTGTTTGCATAATTTCCCGGTCTTAAACCTGTTGCCTGCTGGTCTCCTAAAGTATAATGATTGATATCCAGGACCGCCACATGCTCATAATCATTAATAGGTGTATTACCGGTTTTACCCCAACTCGCTCTCAACTTCGAAAAATTGATCACTGAGGGCAGAAAACCCTCCTCAGAAAGTATCCATCCTGCTGACACTGCCGGGAATACACCCCACTTCGTATCCGGTCCGAACTTTGATGAACCATCTCTTCGAATAGACCCCGTTAGCAGGTATTTGTCCTTCAGGGAATACTGAAGCCGTCCAAAATAAGATATCAGGACATGTTTGCTTTCCCTTGTGAAGGTACCTGAAGGATTTACTGTCGCCTGATTCAGCGTTTGGATCCCTTCAATGTTGAAGTCCCCCGAAACCCGTATATCCTGATTGTTATAAGTAGTGCTGCTATACGATTGACCTACCACTGCCGACACATTACTCCCTCCAAAACTTTTGGAATACGAAAGTGTGTTTTCATTGACATAGGTCTGTCGCTGATAGCTTCTGAAACGACCCGAAGCAGTTCTGTTTCGAGTAACAAAAGCAGGTGTGTAGTCCTTTTGGGTTTGATCTGCATTGTCCAGATTAAAGGTTGTCTTCAAATTAAGTCCGCTGATGATTTCATAGTTGACAAATGAAGTTGCAAGCGTTCTGAATATTTTCTGATCTCCGACGCTGTTTTGCGCTACCCGTACAGGGCTTGACCTTGAAGTCCCCCAAAAATATTGAGTATTGTCACCCACATTAATATCGATCCCTACATCTTCCTCGGAAACTGGCGATACAGAAACAGTCAGGTGCATTTGTCGATCCTTACCCTCCACCCCTGGATCACTTGCAATCGAATAAGAAGGGTTAAGGTTTAGCCCGAACGACAACTTTTCGCTGGCATTTACCTGCAAGTTGGCTCTTCCTGAAAACCGTTTATAGCCAACACCCCAGGCTATACCGTCCTGATCAAGATAATCACCGGAAATAAAATATTTAACCGCATCAGTTCCCCCGTTTGCCGACAGCTGATAGTTTTGTACAAAACCTTTCCTAAACATTTCATCCTGCCAGTCAATGTAAACAAGTCCCGGATGGCCTGGCATGGCCCATCTTTCATCCAAATAATACCTACTGTTAAATGTTGCACCCGGATCAATGGCGAGTTCATTAGCTAATCTTGTGGCGTTATCATCAGAGGCCTGACGGTTTTGAGTACCATTATCTCTACTAATGTAAGCATCATTAATCATTTCAGTGGCTCTTTCTACCCACTCTTCAGCGCTCAGAACATCCAACTTCTTGGCTGTTTCACTCCACCCGGTATAATAGTTAAAATTTATGGTAGGTTTTCCCGATCTTCCTGACTTTGTGGTTATAATTACCACGCCATTCGAAGCACGGGAACCGTAAATAGCTGCTGCCGAAGCATCTTTCAATACCTGAATGGACTCTATATCATTTGGATTGATGTTATCCAGCGGACTTCCCTGGCCGAAATTGCCATTCCCATCCCTGTAAGACACCTCCAGAGGGAATCCATCAATGACATAGAGTGGCTCGTTGTTTCCGCTGATTGACCCGGTGCCACGAACCTGAACACTAAAACCTTTGCCTGGAACACCACTGGATTGTACCACACGCACCCCGGCCATTTGACCGACCATGGCCTGATCTATCCGTTGAACTGGCCTCTCTTTAAGGTTCTCAGCTCCAAATATAGAAACAGCCCCTGTAAGATCTGATTTCTTCTGCGTACCATATCCTACAACCACTACTTCCCCTAACTGTTGAATGTCTTCCACCATCGTAACATTGATGGTGGATTGGCCACTTACAGCAATTTCCTGAGTGGTTAAGCCAATGGCGCTGAACACCAGTGTGGCATCATCAGGGACAGAAATGCTATAACTTCCGTCAATTCCGGAAATCGTTCCCTGGGTTGTACCCTGAACCAGGATATTAACCCCGGGAAGTCCGGACCCATCTTCAGCGGACGTTACCGTTCCGCGGACGGTCTGCTGTGCAAACAGGGAACCTGTCCCCATAATACCTAGCAGAATCACGAGCCCCACCGACCTGGTGAGCCCCTTCATTACCATGAGTAATTTTCGCTTCATATGTGATATAGTTAAAATTTCAAAACAGTGTGTAATCGTTTGCACTAATTGTACTATTAAAATACAGGCTCGCCCTCGGTGCATCTGGCGCGCTTAATTAAATTCTGCCAAGTCCTTGATTTAACCTGCCTCTTGATAGGTATAATTAGTATTTTCATAAAATAGAATATTGAAATATATGAGATTTACATACTGAAAGCATCCTGCAGGGTCCTGACAGATTCTCTCATTTTGCACAATATTTATTTGCTATAAATCCCAACAATAAGGAGGATAGCTCCTTCCTAGATCCAGTCACGGTTATTATATTACTGGTTGCTATCATGCTGTAGATAGATGCTTTTACACTGCCTATTCGCTAAGGTTATGGGTCAATTTCGTATAAGTCAATATAGGTCCGTCCGGCGAGAGTACAACAAGTGGACTTTGCCATCCGGCCCATAGATGGGGCTTCCTCCCCATACATAGTATCCCTGGGTTTCCAGCTTTCGTCCAATTGGCTTCAGTCGTTTTGCCAACTCCGAAACATTATCCTGGGGGCATTTCATCCAGTCCGGGTCCATTAAAACCAAACCATAAAAGTGAGCTTCCAAAAAGTGATGAAACGTTCTCCTGTCCAGAATAACTGTGAAGAAAAAGTGGCAACCCCGATTCAGGGTTACCACAACTACCAGGTGAATGTATGAGATTTAGTAACCTGGGTTTTGACTATGAAGTCCTTCATTCTGATCAATGCATCAATAACAATAACTATTGGGCATATCCAGGGTTTTGCTGATAGCCACCCAGTGTACGGTCGATCTGGTCCTGAGGGATCGGACGCAACACGTGGTAGTCCTGAATATTTGGTGCTGCCTCCTCATTGTGCAGACGCACCCGCTCCACGAGTTTTCCTGTACGTACCAGGTCAAACCAGCGATGCATCTCACCAGCCAGCTCTCGTGCCCGCTCATCCAAAATAAAGTCGATGGTCACATCTCCGGAAGTGATTTCCATGGCCGTTTCCTGACCAGGCCATGCAGCACGACGACGCACCTCATTGATATCATCAGCAGCACCCGGATTGTCTCCCTGCATAAATCGTGCTTCTGCACGGATCAGGTAGGCATCAGCCAGACGAGCTACCACAAAGTCTCGTGATCCTTGTGTCCATTGACGGTCAGGTCGCAATGGATCCAGAAATTTCTTTAGCGTTGGGAACAGACGCTCAGAATATTCATCTGTAGTGTATACTGTGTACGGGGTGGCTGCTTCTTTATCGGCTGGCCAATCAGCATCTCTTCCCGGACCAGGAATGAACAACGCAGTATCCCCTAATTGAAACTTAGGCTCGCCTTCCACACCATAGCCATTGGTCGCATCCTCAGCGGTCCATTCCGGAATGCTCTCCGCATTGTTGGCATACCATACGTGCTTGTAGCTTTTTTCATATCGTGCATCTACACTGCGATCCCATAGTCCCAGCAAGAAATCCGTAGGACGGAAACGTTTCCATGGACGACCGTTTTCGGTGTCACGCTGCATTCCAGGCAGTTTATCATATTCCATCAGAAAATACAGGTGGCCCCGGTTTCCATCTCCGCCGTTAAGGATGAGATCCTGGGTGTTTTGTACCGCCCATATCACCTCACTATTTAGCTGATTTTCAATGTCCCACAAGTCTTCGAAATCATCCACCAAAGCAAAATTGTAATCATCAATCACTGAAGTCATCAACGACTCTGCCATAGATGCATCGTTCGCCTCTCCATATGACTTATAAGAGCGGGTCATGTATACTTTGGCCAGCATAAATTGTGCTGCTGGTTTGGTGATACGGCCGTAATCACCCTGTGCATCCGGCAATACAGTGATGGCGTTTTCCAGGTCAGGAATAATGGCGCTGGAGTAAATCTCAGAAGCAGCCGTCCTGTTAGCTTCGATTTCAATCCCTTCGGTTTCTTCCAGGGTCAGGTGCACATCACCAAAGTGCTGCACGAGGTTGAAGTAGAAAAAGGCCCGCAGAAACCGCACTTCGGCAATTCGTTGTTCCACCAGATCAGCATCAAGCCCTTCAATTTCTGCAGAACGGTTGATCACGGCATTGGCCTGGTTGATCCCTTTGTACCAGTCTCTCCATATCTCACGTGCATAGGCCTGGCTGGAGTTGAAGTTGTTATCGTACCAATTCCAAACTTTGTGACTTCCATCCGCGCCATTTGTATGGATATCTGTCCCGAAAACCGTTACCGTAAACCCTCTTTCCGGAGGACCATATGTTGTTTTCAGCCACGCATAAGTTCCATCCACAGCATCTTCAAAGCCTGCCGGTGTGGTATAGTAAGAGGATCCGGATACATCCGAAATGATGTCCTCCTGAAGAAAATCTTCACAAGATTGACTAAAGAAGCCTGTAATCAATAGAAATATTATAAATCTAGTTTTCATAATCTAAAGTCTTTTAAGAATTAAAACTGGAAGTTTACACCTAACAATAATAGCTTCGATGAAGGCACATCTCCGGTCCCGATAGCGTCGGCATTTTCCGGATCATAGGTGTCGAACTTAGCGGCAAACCAGGGATTTTGAGCCGTTGCATAAATTCTCAGACTGCTCATACGCAATGTCTCCGCTACACTCTGAGGAAAATTGTAACCCAGCGTGACATTTCGAAGCTTCCAATAACTCCCGTCAAAATACCGTAGGGTCTCGAATTTCTGAGGTCGTTCCTGGTTAATGTTTGGTCTTGGATAAGAGTTGGTTGGATTATCCGGAGTCCAATAGTCTACATCCAGGTTGTTGTAACGTCCCTGCATGGTGGTCTGGTCAGAATTGAACCGGCTATCGATCATATGACCAAGACGGTAATAGAAAAAGATTGCAAAGTCAAACCCTTTGTACCTCAGTGTGTTATTGATCCCTCCAAGCACATCGGGAACATCAGATCCGAGAATGGTTCGGTCATCCGGGGTGATCACATTGTCGCCATCAACATCGGCCACCTTGATCTCTCCAGGGTAAGCACCATCCATCTGCTGAGCCAGGTCTTCTTCATCCGCTTGCCATATGCCGATCTTTTTGTAGTCATAGAATACGCGGATCGGCTGTCCTATGAACCACCTGTTACCAATATCATCAATAGGGTTACCATCTGCATCTTTCAGCGCCAGTTCGGTGATTTTCTCATTATAATGAGTCAGGTTCACATTCATATTCCATTGAAACCCATCCGGGTTATCGAAAATGGTCGCTCCCAATACGACTTCTACCCCATTGGTTTCGGTAGCTCCCACATTCTGCAGGACTTGCTCGTACCCTGAGGTGAATGGAAGCTGACGCTCCAGAAGCAAGTCCTCGGTATTGGTTCGGTAAACATCTACACTTCCAAACAATCGATTATTAAAAAAACCAAAGTCAACACCGATGTTGCTGGTTTTTGATATCTCCCAGCCCAGATCCGCGTTAGGGATCTCATTGAGCCGGAACCCAGCCGCATTGGCATCATTCCAGTCGTATACCGTACGGGTAAGTCGTCCCGCAGTCTGATAAGGATCCACTGAAGTGTTTCCTACTTCACCGTACGATGCCCGAAGTTTCAGTTCACCAAGCCAGTTGCCCGCGCCGGACATAAAGGCTTCATCAATCACGCGCCATCCCAGTGAAACACCCGGGAAGAACGCCCACTTGTTGCTTTCTGCCAATCGGGAAGAACCATCTGCTCTATAAGTGAACTGGAAGAGGTATTTTCCATCAAAACTATAGTTAAGTCGGCCCATAAAGGATGCCAACTGCCATTCTTCCAGACGGGACTCTATACTTTCAATGGTACCTGCAGTTTCCAGGTTGTACCACTTTTGCGATTCGTAAGGCAGGTTTACCACCCGGTTAAATTGCCGCTCAAATTTAGATTCCTGTACTGATTGCAGAAACGTCAGCCCCAGATTGTGCTTCTCACCAAGGCTTTTGTTGTACGTTAGGATATTTTCCAGGGTATACCCAAAGGTTTTCTCATTTTCATATTCAGCAGCAGGATCAGCACCACGACGGGCGTTAGTCAGGCTCCCCTGGAAAACCCCTTGTCGCCGATAACGAATGTCCGGACCAAACAAAAGCTTGTATTGTAATCCATCAATGATCTTGGCTTCCAGGTACATTGAGGTAAAGATTCGGGTAAAGTCACGCTCATCAACATATGCTCCATCAACCAACTCGTTCAGCGGGTTGGTACGGATTCCATCGGCAATTGGCAGGAACTTCGGTGTACCGTCTTCATTGTAAGGCTGCCCCAGCGGGTTGTTATTGATTGCCTCACCCAAGGTGGCATCAGAGCCCCAGTTTTGGGTAGATACGGACAGAAATGAAGACATCCCGACTTTGAGCCGATCGCTGACCTGGTGATCCAGATTCAGTCGCCCCGTGTAACGTTCGTAATCCTGATTTTCGATGATCCCCTGCTCCTTAAAGTAACCGAGGGACACGTTAAATTGCGTATTAAGGTTACCTCCGGTTACGCCAAGCTGATGATTGGCTTGCCAGCCATTGCCCAGTACCAGGTCCTGGTAATCCGTGGACCGTCCAGTGGCAATGGACTCCAGTTCTGCCGGATCTTCAAAGACAATATTGTCTGGCTGGAGGCTACTGCCAGGTCCCCAGGCCTGACGCCCGGTGTTACCATCCGCATCAATTCGGCGGGATTCCCGCTTTAGGTCGGCAAATTCCTCACCAGTCATCATATCTACGGTACGAATCGCGCTGGTCACTCCGTGGTATCCATCGTACTGAATGACGGTTTTACCAGCTTTCCCTCGTTTGGTAGTTACCAGAATTACTCCATTAGCACCACGTGACCCGTAGATGGCCGTTGCTGCGGCATCTTTCAGGATCTCAACAGACTCTATATCCTGTGGGTTAAAGTCGTAAATAGTTCCGGTTCCGGAAGTCATCGGGACTCCATCCACAACAAACAGAGGCTCGTTAGATGCAGTCAGTGACCGACGTCCACGAATATTGACCGTAGGATACTGTCCTGGTCGACCACCGGCTTGCAGGATGTCCACCCCAGCCACCTGACCTTTCATAGCATCTAATGGATTCGCGGTGGGTATTTGCTTGATCTGGTCGGCATCCAGTGACGCAATGGAAGCGGTTACATCCCGCTTGTCCTGGGTACCATATCCTACTACAACCACTTCACCCAGCTGTTGAATATCGGTTTCCATCGATACATCGACCGTGGACCTACCACCAACTTCTATTTCCTGAGTGGCAAACCCAATGGCACTAAATACTAAAGTCCCATCATCAGGTACAGAAACAGTATAGCTTCCGTCAATTCCTGAAATGGTGCCCTGAGTAGTCCCCTGTACCAGGATGTTTACTCCGGGAAGTCCGGATCCATCTTCGGAGGATGTCACCGTCCCGCTTACAGTTTGCTGTGCAAAAAGGGGACTAATCCCCAGCACACTCAACAACATCACCAGACCAAGTGATCTGGCGAGTTTTTTCATTCGTAATTTTCGCTTCATATGTTATTTAGGTTTAATTTCGAAAATTGTGTAATCGTTTGCACTATTGTACTATTAAAATGCAGGCTGACCTCCGGCACATCAGCACCCTTAATTAAAGTTTGCCAAGTCCTTGATTTAGCCTACCTATCAATAAGGATAATTAGCTTTTCATAAAATATAATATTGAAATATATGAGATTTACATACAGAAAGTATCCTGCAGGGTCCTGACAGATTCTGAATATTTTGCACAAAATTCATTTGTGATAAATCCAGGCCAGTAAGGAGGGTACATGACGGCATTTAGCTATGTCCACTTTAGATTTAGCTCTTGATAATTGTATTTAATGAAAGCAAAGACTATGATATACAGGGCTCTTTATTTACTGACATTTTGCATGGTTTGCCTGACCACACTGAATGGACAACAATCTGTCGGAAACTATATTTCGAATTTTTCAACGAATGGAAACACCATCGAATTTTCTTTTGAAAATGCTGACGTACGTGTTGAGTTTTGCGATGAAAATATCGTTCGATTGCGGACCAGCTGGGATCGAGATTTTGAAGACCCTGAGCCCTACATGGTCGTAAAGTATGATTGGCCTATAGTAGACTTTACTTCTGAAGAAACTCCTGATGCTTTCACTTTATCCACTAGTGAAATATCAGTGGCAGTAAAAAAGGCCCCTTTTGGAGTCAGCATTTACAATAGCGAAGGAGACCTCCTTTCCCAGGGACTTGGAAATCAAAAAAATGGAGACAAAATAAAAAGTGAAAAAAAATTAATAGCCGGGGAGCATTTTTTCGGATTTGGAGAGCGAATGGACTTTCTGGATCGCAGAGGGAAAAAGGTGGATCTGAATGTAGGTCGCGGAGAAAAGCGTCCACATATCATTGGCGCCTATAATGTACTTGAAGCCAATTACTCACCGGTACCTTTTTTCATGAGCACAAGAGGTTACGGGATTTTTCTGCACAACTCTTATGCTACCCACTGGGACATGGGCGCTACTTCCAACGATTCTTATTCGTTTAGCGCTGATGGAGGAGAGCTGGATTACTACTTTATCTCCGGTCCTGATTTCGGGAAGATACTCAGCGGATATACCGACATCACAGGAAAATCCCCCATGATGAACCGTTTTGCCTTTGGCCTGCATGTAGGAACCTACAGCGGAGGCACCTGGGGCCATGAGGAAATGACCTCTACCGAATATGTAGTTGCACTGGCTAAAAAATTTCGAGAGCTGGGAATCCCAATAGACATCCTGCACCTGGACTCCACCTGGCGTATATTTGGTGAAAACGGAGGAAAGGGAGCTACAACCTTTGAGTGGAGAGAAACCTTCAAAAATCCGAAGGCCATGTTTGACAGTCTGTACGACCTTAATCTCAACATGGTGGGCGTCCATTTAAGGCCGCGGTTTGATAATGGAAATACCCTGAGATTATTGGATGCTGCCCGTGAAAAAGGTTACGTATATCCTGAACAGGGCAACCCCGGAGAGTTTGTCAATTTCTTTGATCAGGATGCTGTAGACTGGTGGTGGGAAAATGGTGTCATGCGTGTGGCAGAGCAGGGGGCTATGTTCCTGAAGACTGATGAAGGAAGCGCCTTCGGACGAAAAGCCAATGAAAGTGATAAGGTAGGGCCTGAGGGAGAAGAGGTAAAGCGACTCCATAACGTTTTTCCACTAGCCTATGCAAAAGCCCCTTACGAGAAATTTCAGGAATACAATAACCTGCGAGGCATGAATCACACCCGCGAAGGGTATGCAGGCATTCAGCGCTATCCGTTCATCTTTGCCGGAGACTGGCCAAGCGAGTGGCAGTATTTCGAACCGGTGATCAAAGCAGGACTGAATATCGGAATGTCTGGTGTTGGATACTGGGCACATTGCATGGGTGGTTTTGAGCATGATGCCGATCCTGAACTTTACATCCGATGGACACAATTTGGATTAATGAGCCCGGTAGCTCATCTGTTTGGTATGGATCATCCTGGCTACAAAGAGCCCTGGAACTATGGAGATGAAGCACTCCGCATTTTCAAAACCTACGACAGCCTGCGATATAGCCTGATCCCCTACCTCTATACCCAGGGGTGGGATATGTATCAGACCGGCAATCCGATCATGCGGGCACTCGTTTTGGAGTATCAGGATGATGCAAACACTTACAACATTACGGATCAATACCTCCTGGGTGAATCCATTCTGGTCTGCCCGGTCACCACCAAAGAAGCCAAAACACGATCACTCTACCTGCCTGAGGGCAAATGGTACAGCCACTGGAATGGTGAAACTTACGAAGGTGGCCAGTATGTACATGTAGTCACACCACTGGAGCAAATGCCCATTTTCTATAAAGCAGGTTCGATCATCCCTACGCAATACCCGGTGCAGTACATCGACAAAGAACCACTTAAAAAACTGGTATTGGATATTTATCCGGGAAGTGCAGCTTCATTTGAACTCTACGAAGACGATGGCCGTTCATTGGATTATCAGTCCGGGGAATATACGCTGACCAATATTAGCTATTCTGAAAGTGATAATGACCGAAAAATAACCATTGAGGAGACAAGAGCTGGCTATGAACTCCCCGACCGGACTTACACCATTCGTTTAAGAACCAGTGATGAGCCTGCTGAAATCAAAATGGGATCAGGTAAAAAAGATAAAGCCATTAAATCATGGACGTTTGATAAACAGAAAGGCATCTTATCTTTCGATATTCTGAAAGAAGCTGGTAAGGATCTGGAAATTACACTTTTGTAAATGAGAATTGTACTGATAGTTGTTCTTCTAATGGGATTTTCCTGGGCTTTGGCCCAGGAAAATCCCATCCTCAAGTTTGATTTTGGAGGAAAAGAGATAGGGTACTACTCCGTTGTGCCTACGAAGGAAAATCAGGAGAAGGATAGAACGATCTACCGGTTAACCGACCCTAAAGTTCAAATTGTAAAAAGGGAGGGGGATTCGGCTGAACGTGACTTCTTAACTGCTGACGCTTCTTTTTATTTTTCCGTAAAAATCCCAGAAGGTAATTACAGGATCACTGCGCTATTGGGAGATCCTGATAGTGTTTCAAACACCACCATCAAAGCTGAGTCAAGGCGGCTGATGCTTTACGATCACACCACAACGAGATCCATTGATACGGTGTCTTTCATCGTAAATGTCCGGTCCGCGAGGATCAACGAAACCGACAGCATTCGCTTAAAAAAGCGGGAGTTTGACTACCTGAACTGGGACGAGTGGCTTACGCTAGAATTTGGTGGGAGCCGTCCATGTATAGGAGCATTGGTCATAGAACCGGTTTCAGATATCCCTACGATCTTTCTCACTGGCAATAGCACAGTAGTAGACCAGGATAAAGAGCCCTGGGCCTCCTGGGGTCAGATGTTTCCCCTCTTCTTTAAACCGGAAGTGGCAGTTGCAAACTTCGCTGAGTCCGGGGAAACACTTAAAGCCTTTATACACGAAAAGCGTTTGCAGAAAATCTCTACACTCATTAAGCCGGGTGATTACCTGTTTATGGAGTTTGCCCACAATGATCAAAAACCGGGAGGAAACCATGTGGAACCTTTCACGAGCTACCAGGAATACCTTATGAAGTTTGTGAAGCTGGCCAGAGAAAACGATGCAACTCCCGTATTGGTCACCTCCACCAACCGGCGAGTATTTGATGAAAACGGCAAGATCGTTAATACACTGGAAGAATACCCTGAAGCCATGCGACAGCTGGCTAAAAGTGAGAATATTGCTTTGATCGATCTGAATGCCATGAGCAAAGACCTGTATGAAGCCCTGGGTCCGGAGGAGTCTAAAAAAGCATTTGTGCATTATCCGGCCAACAGCTTCCCCTGGCAGAAAGAAGCCCTGGCTGATAATACGCACTTCAACACCTACGGAGCCTGGCAGCTGGCAAAAGCAGTAACACAGTCGATCCTGGAAAGCGAACTTCCCCTGAAAGCGTTTATCATTGAAGATTTTGGGGCCTATAACCCTAAACAACCCGACGATTTTGAAAACTGGAAGTGGCCATCAAGCCAACAAGGCTCATCATCCAAACCAGCCGGTTATTGATTAACTTAGTCCAAAAAACCAGATACTATTATGCGATTACTTTTTAGCCTCTGTGCTTTCCTTATTTTTCTATCCACAAGTGCTCAGGATTATTTAGTGCCCCTTTGGCCAGATGGAGTACCCAACTATAAGAATGTTGGGGAAACAGAAAAAAGCGACTCCTCAGATGTGGTCCGTATCTCAGATGTACAAAATCCTACAATTGAAGTATACCTTCCAAGTAAAAGTCATGCCACAAAGCAGGCGGTACTGATCTGCCCGGGAGGAGGGTATTGGATCTTAGCATATGACAAAGAAGGTACAGATGTAGCTAAAATGCTCAATGGAAAAGGTATAGCGGGAATCGTTTTAAAGTATCGCCTGCCCGGAGCAAAAAGCAACATCGAACCGCATAAATCCGCTTTGATGGATGCTCAGCAAGCTATGAAAGTCATACGGGCGAATGCGGAAAAGTGGAACATCGATCCTGATAAAATAGGGGTAATGGGCTTCTCAGCCGGTGGTCACCTGGCATCCACTCTCGGCACTCATTTTGATGAAGCGTCCCGGCCTGATTTTATGGCTTTGATCTACCCGGTGGTCTCTATGGATAAGGAAATCACTCACATGGGCTCGCGAACGAACCTGATCGGGGAAGACCCTTCCCAGGAAATGATCACTCTGTACTCCAATGAACTCCAGGTGAAACCTAACACACCTCCAACCTTTATCATACACTCCTCCGATGATGGAGCTGTCCCCGTAGAAAACAGCCTGAGACTTTACCAGGCTATAAAAGACCAGGACATTCCCGTGGAAATGCACATCTATCCGTATGGTGGTCATGGCTATGGTTTGGCCATCGGTCGCGGCAGGCTTGCTACCTGGCCGGAGCGGTTGATCGATTGGTTGAGGGGGCTGGAGTGATTTTACTATCTGACTAATAAAAAACTGTCATTTCGACGTGAGGAGAAATCCTTCTAAATGTCAACAGTGAACTGAAATATTTAAAAGCTCTCTTTAAGTCAAGAAAGATATCTTCATTGCATTGCGATATGGCAGTTTTTTATAGCAAAGAACTCATGACCCCTCAATCTCCGCGGCATAGCTGTGCACCGTACCATCCAGGTCCGAGCGGAAAATGATCCACTTGCCATCCGGCGAAAAGTGAACATTCGGCTCAAGTGGGCGATATCCATGCTTCTCCATATTCACCAGCTTTTCTGACTTCAGCGAGTCACCATCGGGGGTAAACAGGTAGATCCATCTACCATCAGGAGCATGCGCCACCTGAGTAGAGTCGCCTCCATCACCAGCAAAGCGCTTTTGATCCGGTGAAATATTGAAATGAATGGACCATTCATTTCGATCCATCGCATAAATGGTTTTCTCCAGGGTTTCCACATCCACTCCCGCCAGGTAGAAGGTCTCCCCTCTTGGCTTTTGGAGGTCATACCAGATCGTTTCCCCATCCCGGCTGAAAAACTCATGCCCGGCAATCTCACGGTGCACCGTACGCTCATGCATCAGCTGATTTCCCCCGGTTTTTACATTGATCGTCCAGATCCGGTCCACCAGATGCCAGGGTCCTTCATGGTCATACATCAGCAGGTCAGGATCGGTAGGTGAAAACTGAACATGATTGAGCCAGGCTTTTTCGCTGTAAAGTTTCTTCAACTCACCTGTCTCAATATTAACTGTGAATAGTGTATGCGGGATCTTTGCCTCATAGATCAAAGTGAAATAATCTCCTTTTTTGGGGTTTGCTCTATAGATGGAATCCTTAACAGGATCGGCATAGCTGCCTGCCAGTAAAGTCTCATCTGAATTGATCGTAGTGATCCCAGCCTTAAAGTCTTCAGGAAAAACGTAGACCAGTTCGGTTTCTTTAGTGAGGATGTCGGTAGCAAAGACACTGTCACTGCTTTGATAAAAGACCTTTTTACTCTTTTCAGCAACAATTTCACCCCGAAAACCTGATGGATGATCAGTGAGTTGTTCTATTTCAAAAGTGGAAAGATCAACTGAAAAAAGTTGGCGAGATCCTTCTTCAGCTTCACCGTAAAAGACCATCAGATCCGCCCCGTTTTCCCCTTTCACAAACGGATTGTTATGAAAGTAAAAGCTTCTGCCACCTTTTTCTCTCCGCGTAAGTCGAATGATCTTATGGCCGGTATCCTCATCGATCCATGCGTCTGGCATGGGTTGCCGACTTCCGGTTTTTAGCACAGGAATATCCGATTCTCCTGGCGCTTCTGGTTTTTGATTACATGCGAAAAGACATGTAACTATAAGTAAAGCCACTGTAAGCATTCGGGTATAATTGAATTTCATCTTCGAGCATTTTTTTAGAAAAGAGAACCCCACTGTGTTTGTGAGGCTCTCCGATTATGAAGAAAAATGATGGACTAATCCATTTTTGTAGAAATTGCACCTTCACTCAGGTTATAGACCTCACTTCCTGCCAGCAGAAAGCATCCCAGTCCATAGTCCTCAAAATCAGGCACTTTATCATAAGTCACCGGCTGACCGGTAGATGGCTCCTTCCCGGTGCTTTGTACATATCCTAAAAATCCGTTCGGATGCACTGCATCATCCAGCAATGCATTCCAGGCTTTAGTCACTACCGGGTGATAAGTAGCTGAATCCAGGAGATCGTTATTCAACCCCCAGGCCATACCGTAGACAAAAAGTGAAGTACCTGTTGTCTCGGGTCCGCCATAGTTATCCGGATCATGCAGGCTGGCATTCCAGAATCCATCTTCGCGTTGTATTTTTATCAAAGCAGCAAGCATCGTTTTCAGATCAGCGATATACTCATCACGGTGTGGTTCATCCTGAGGAATATCCTGCAACACTCTGACCAGGGCAGCCACTACCCAGCCATTGCCTCTGGACCAGTAGCAATCCTCACCGTTTGGTTCCGTGTAGGGTGGATCATAGTCGGCATCACGCCACCAAAGACCGTCTTCAGGGTTAAATAACCCATTTTCCCCTTCTATATTTTTGGTATGGTTGTACATGGCATACATCCTTTCAAAATATGCAGTGTCATCATAGATCCTTCCTAAGCGGGAAAAAACCGGCATGGCCATCTGTATCGCATCGATCCAGTCCCAGTCATCTACCTTACTGGTTGCCAGCATACTGTCAATGGATGCTTTTACGCTGTCTATTCGCTGAGGCTGTGGATCAATCTCATAGAGATCAATGTAAGTTTGTCCGGCGCACTGATTATCAGCATTGCGTGTAGTAATGCCATCCCTAAAGCTCCAGTCATGAGCATTCCCCCACGAAACAGCATAATCATAATACTCCTCTTGCCGATCAATGGCATATAAAGCCATCAGGCCTTCATAATAAACCCCTCTGGTCCATATATGACTTGGCCAGGTTTTACGACCCACTATCGGAGCCCCGGTGTCCGGCCATTTGTCCATGAAATACTGATTGGTCAATCGCATAGTCTCCAGGGTCTCAGATTTCGCCGGCAACTCTGTCGGTTCATTTTCACAACTAAAAAAAAGCAGTGGAAGAGCCCCCAGGAGCAAAAAATTTCGCTTTATCTTCATAGGTTCAATCGTGTTTGTCAGGTTTATTGATTTTACTATTTACTTTTGAAATAAACCCATTTTTTCAGAAAGATCCGTCCTGTAGCCACCTGTTGCCTGACTAACCAAAATGGGTTACCTTGCCGTTAAAATCCATGGTTTAGGGTATAAAATACATCAGAAAGCAACGATGAAAGTAGGACTTTTTATTCCATGTTACATAGATCAATTTTATCCGAAAGTGGGCATTGCTTCCCTTGAGCTTTTAGAGAAGTACGGCTGTGAGGTTGATTACCCAACCGACCAAACCTGCTGCGGACAGCCATTAGCCAATTCAGGCTATGAAGCTGGCACAAAAGATATTATGGAGCATTTTACGGAGACATTTATCGGGTATGATTATATCGTGTGCCCGTCCGGAAGCTGCACTTTACACATAAAAGAACACCTCCATGTTTCTGATGCTAAAAAGGTTAAATCCATCCGCTCCAAAACCTATGAGCTGGTGGAATTTCTTCATGATATATTAAAGATAGAGCATGTTGATGCTTCATTTGACCACATGGTAGGCCTGCATGCCTCCTGCCACGGGCTGCGCGGACTTCACCTGGCCAGCCAGTCAGAACTCAACATTCCTTCTTTTAACAAAACCACTTCCCTCCTCAGTAAAGTGAAAGGTTTGAAGCTGGTAGACCTGGATCATGCTGACGAATGCTGTGGGTTTGGCGGCACATTTGCCGTTTTAGAAGAAGCCCTTTCGGTCAAGATGGGAAAAGACCGCATCCGGGACCATGAAACGCATGGAGCAGAGGTGATCACCGGAAACGATATGTCCTGCCTGATGCACCTGGAGGGTATCTTAAGACGAAATAAAAGCAAGACCAGAGTTATGCACATTGCTGAAATCCTAAATGGAAATCAACTATGAGCCACGCCGAAAATGCAGCCGTTTTCCTGAAAGATGAGGCCAAGACCGACTGGCACAATGAAACGCTTTCGTGGGTTCGTGAAAAAAGGGATCGCTCCTCCAAAGGCATCCCGGAATGGGAACAGCTAAGACAGCTTGCCTCAGACATCAAAGACCATGTGCTGGCGAACCTGGATGATTACCTCATAGCGTTTGAAACCAAAGCCAAAGCCAATGGAATCCATGTACACTGGGCACAAGATGCAACTGAGCATAACCAAATAGTAAGTGAGATCATTGAGCGGCACAAAGCCAGAAACATCGTCAAAAGCAAGTCGATCCTGACCGAGGAGTGCCACCTCAATGATCACCTCAGTAAAAATGGCTTTGAGGTGGTGGATACTGACCTGGGCGAGCGGATTGTCCAGTTTGCCAAACAGCCGCCCAGCCACATCGTACTGCCGGCCATTCACATGAAAAAGCAGGAGATCTCTACACTTTTTCATGAGCACCTGGGAACCGAAGAGGGAAATAATGATCCGCAATATCTTACAGAAGCTGCACGAATTCATCTGAGGGAGCGCTTCTTACAGGCGGACATTGCAATCACCGGGGTGAATTTCGGGATTGCCGATTCCGGCGGTTTTGTGGTATGCACCAATGAGGGAAATGCCGATATGGGCGTTCACCTCGCCCCTGTTCACATTGCTTGCATGGGTATCGAAAAGATCATTCCCAAATGGGAACATCTTGGGGTATTTACCCGGCTGCTCGCCAGAAGCGCCACCGGTCAGCCCATCACTAACTATACCTCGCACTTTTTCAAGCCCCGTCCAGGTCAGGAAATGCACGTTGTGTTAGTGGACAACGGACGCACTGAGCAACTCAGTAGGGAAAAATTCAAAAACAGCCTGAAATGCATCCGATGTGGAGCCTGCATGAATACCTGTCCGATCTACCGACGGAGCGGCGGATATAGCTATGGTTCTACTGTGCCCGGACCTATCGGCTCCATTCTTTCACCAGGCCTGGACCTGAAAAAACATAAGTCTTTGCCCTTTGCCTCCACGCTGTGCGGCTCGTGCAGCGATGTATGTCCCGTCAAGATCAACATCCACGAGCAGCTTTACGAATGGCGGCAGGTGGTTGCTGATCAAAAAGAAGACGGCTTTTTCAAACGGATGTCCATGAAAATGGCCGGTAGTATTTTGGCCAATCCTAAAAAGCTCAAACGATGGGGCAAGATCGCCAGAAGATCGCTACGAACTTTGCCTCGCTTCTTTATTTACAATGGCCTCAATGCCTGGGGAAAGAACAGAGAGCTGCCTGAAGCTCCAAAGGAAAGTTTTAGTGAATGGTATAAAAAGAACCGATCATGAGCAGCAGATCAAACATCCTGGAGAGAATCAAACAGGTCAAACCTGCTTCGGGCACTTTGCCCAACATCCCTGATTTTGATATTGCAGAGGATCTATTGAAACAATTTACCGAATCACTTGAAGCCAATCATGTAACTGTAGTCCAAACAACGGATACGGATCAGTTCCTCCAAAAACTATCAGCCGGTAAAAAGACCATTTCCGGTGATAACGAAGAGCTGCCGGAAAGAAAGCTATTGGCTCAAACGGAGGTTTTCATTGCACCTGGCAAAATCGGTGTAGCGGAGAATGGCGCCATTTGGGTGGATGATTCCATGATCCAGGAACGAGTGCTTCCATTTATTACCTTGCATCTGGTGATCATTGTCAAAAAAGAAGATCTGATCGGCAACATGCACCAGGCATATGAAAGGATTCGTCCTGAAGCCGGTTTTGGGGTGTTTATTGCCGGTCCATCCAAAACAGCTGATATAGAGCAGTCACTCGTTATCGGGGCTCACGGCCCTAAGGAGATGACGGTAATTGTGGAAGACTTTGTCAAGTTATGACGAATGATCATTGTGGGGTATGGGTTTGATACAAATATTCCCCCTTTTCAAAGGGGGCTGATGGGGGTTATATGAAATTGATCAAACCCATACCCCTTTTGCTGCTTAATTAAAACTTGACAAAGTAGAATTAACAACCCCCTTTAATCCCCCTTTGTTAAGGGGGAATGCTTACGGATAAAAATTGTCTAACTAAAAATCGTGAGATTTGAAACCCCGCTTCCAGAGATATGCGGCCCATACTGGGCCTCCAATTACTTTATTAAAGATGCTTGCATTGACTAACCTAAAACAGGATGTGGGCAAGGTGTCCCTCGAACAACCAAGACACTTCATGACGGTATCTTGAGCTTTTTGGAGCAAATTAGCCAGACCTTATTGGTTAAACCCATGTTAATATCTCATTTGACTGAAGAATGAAAAACCACCTGATCCTGCTCCTGTTTACGTTGGCGATTCACATGAGCTGCCAACAACAAACTACAAAACAAATCCCTGAGTGGCCTGAAATATCGCAAGAAACCAAACCCTGGACCCGCTGGTGGTGGCATGGAAATGCGGTGACAAAAGCTGGCATCAGCCGCGACCTGGAATCCCTTAAAGAAGCGGGCATCGGAGGCGTTGAGCTCACTCCCATTTTCGGAGTGATCGGAAAAGAAGAAGCATTCATTGATTATTTATCACCCCAGTGGATGGAAATGTTCACTCATACGCTCAGTGAAGCCAAACGGCTGGGACTGGGTGTGGATATGGCTACAGGTACCGGATGGCCTTTTGGTGGTCCATGGATCGGACAGGATGACGCCCCAAAAACAGTTCGTTACAAAACCTACCATCTAAAAGAAGGCGAGACATTGGCTGAGCCCATTTCATACACTCAGGAGCCTATGTTGCGATCGGTGACCAATATGGTTTATCAGCTCTATGGCATCTATAGAGTACCCGGAGAGAAAATAACCGGATCGCTGAAAGAACCTGAACTGCTGGAAAAAGTGGATCGACTAAATATCAATGACATCAAAGAACCTATTTCAGCCAATGACAATCTCCAGGCACTTGCGCTCGACCAGGTAAGGTTTGAAAAGCCCCTGCCTCTTCAGGCGCTTGTTGCTTATTCCAATGAAGGTGAAAAAATAGACCTGACTGATAAAGTATCCGAAAACGGTCAGCTGGACTGGACAGCTCCTGCCGGTGACTGGACTTTGTACGCTGTTTTCCAGGGCTGGCATGGCAAAATGGTGGAGCGAGCAGCTCCCGGTGGTGAAGGCAACACCATTGATCATTTTTCCCAGGAAGCGATCCGGACCTATCTCAGCAGATTTGATAGTGCATTTTCAGGCCAGGATATTTCTTACCTGAGGGCTTTCTTTAATGACTCCTACGAGGTGGATGACGCTCGTGGTAACGCCGATTGGACGCCTCAGCTATTGGAGGAATTCAAGAACCGACGAGGCTACGACCTGAAAGAATACCTTCCGGCCTTATTTGGAAAAGCAGATGAAGAAACCACTAAAAGGGTACTTAGTGACTATCGGGAAACGATCGGAGACCTGATCCTGGAGCGGTTTACCATAGAATGGAGAAAATGGGCAAAATCCAACGATGCGATCATACGAAATCAGGCTCATGGCTCCCCGGGGAATATCCTTGACCTCTATGGAGCCAGTGATATTCCGGAAACGGAAGGCACCGATGCTGTTTCGATAAAATTAGCCTCCTCCGCTGCACACGTTACCGGGAAAAACCTGGCTTCCTCCGAATCAGCGACCTGGCTCAATGAGCATTTTCTCTCTACACTGGCGGACGTGAAAGTTAACCTTGAGTGGTACTTGCTGGGTGGGATCAATCATGTCCTTTATCATGGAACGACCTACAGTCCTGAAGATGAAGAGTGGCCCGGACGGCTGTTTTACGCGGCTATTCATGCCAATGACCGGAATTCGTGGTGGGATGATTTTGCCGCTTTGAATCAATATGTGGCTCGGGTCCAGTCTTTCATGCAGGCCGGAGAATCTGCTAACGACCTTTTAGTGTACCTTCCAATGTACGATCTGTATGCTTCGGAAGGCGAAAGCATTGTGCATTTTGACCTGGGACGCGGTGAATTTGAAGCCTCTAATGCCTATAAAACAGCAACCTGGTTAAAAACCAAAGGCTATTCCTTTGATTTTATTTCGGATAACCAACTTCAGGAGGTACAATCCAATGACCCAGGTGTGCAGTCCGGGGGATTGACCTACTCAGCGGTGATCATTCCTTCTACGGAGTACATGCCTCTAAAAACATTACAACGGATTAACGAACTGGCCAGTCAAGGTGTCCCGGTGATGGTGATGAACAGCTTACCAAAAAGCCCTCCTGGTCTGTTTGATCTGGAAAACCGTAAAGTCGCCTTTAAGAACGAGATCAACGAGCTTTCCGCTCAGGAAACCTTGAAAATTATAGACCCTGCCGCTACAGACCTGGGAGCCCTGAGACGAGAACCTATGACAGACCTGGATTTGGAATTTGTCCGAAGGAAACACGATGATGGAAACTATTACTTCATTGTAAACCGGGGAACGGAAGCCATCGATCAGTTTGTCCCCGTTTCCGTTGAGGCAAAATCCATTGCGGTCTATGACCCGATGACGGGAGAGAAAGGAGCTGGTAAAACAAAATCCGGTCAGGGGGTTACTGAGGTTTATCTTCAACTGTTAGCCGGTGAGTCAGTCATTCTTTTGACTTCTACGAATGAAGTAACAGGAACGCCTTACAAGTACTACCAACCCCTGGATGAGCCCATCAATCTGGAAGGACCATGGAAGGTGCAATTTGTCAAAGGCGGACCAGAGCTTCCGGACAGTCTGGTGGTAGATTCCCTCACCTCCTGGACCAATTTTGGTGGAGATAAAGTGAAAGTTTTTTCGGGTACGGCTTCCTATACCGCTTCGTTCAGCAGTCCCGAAGAAAACGCTGACGGCTGGTACCTGAACCTCGGAGAGGTAGAGCAGAGTGCCACTGTATATCTCAACGACAGATGGATCGGTACACTGACAGGTCCGAATTACCGGATTTTTATAGATCAGACGGAACTGTTGCTACAGGAGGAAAACACGCTAGAGATCCGCGTTTCCAACCTGATGGCCAATCGCATCGCCTATCTGGATAAACAAGGTGTTTTCTGGAAGAAATTTTACAATGTCAATTTCCCGGCACGCCTGGCAGAGAACCGGACAAGGGGCTTGTTTGATGCCTCCGGCTGGGAGCCAAAACCTTCCGGACTCTTAGGGCCTGTGACCTTAACCGCACTTAAGGACAAAGAATTTTAGGATAAAATAAGCGATAGGTTGTTGCTTTGTTGGTTGAAAGCGGTCGTCTTTTAGACGATCGCTTTTTTTGGTTGCATTATACTTAATTGACTGGATCAGTTGCAATGACAACATCGGTCTTACCGTTCATCTTCTTCTAAATCTCACAAAATAGAGGATTACTATTATAATAAGGATTGGAATAATCCACATTCCCCAGCCCATTCCCATTCCCCAATTCCAGGCGCTATCGTGCATGATGTTAGTTGGTTTTAGTTGTAGAGGTTTTCATTTTCATGACCTTGTTCCACATTTCCGGTTTTTCTTTCATCATTTGGATCATGTCATTAAACATTACGGTATCATTAGCCGCCATATTGACCATATGGTCCATTGTACCCTTCATTTTTTTAGGGTTGCTCATCATCATACCCATCATTTCGGGCTTTTCCATCATTTTTTGCCCCATCAATCTCCGGCAACTGTCATTTTGCATCATGGCATTCATCATCTCCATTCTATATGGTTGGTGATTGATGAATGAGGAGATGATTTCGGAACGCTGCGACTCATTTTTCAGCAATTGATCTACGGGTTGTTTGGTCTCGCATGCCGTAAACAGGAATATAGCAGTAGCTATAAGCATTGAAGTAATTAGTGATCTTTTCATATTTAATAGTTTTTAAAATTTTGGTTGAACATTTATTTTGTTTAACTGTTTTTTTAGAATTCTCTCACAATCGTTTCGCTATTCTTTCACTGTTTTCATTAAAGATTTTAGTGATCCCGAACTATTAAGAATCACTTTACTGTTCATCACAGAATGGTTTTCAGAGTCAATCCTAAACCTGAGATCAAGCTTATATTTTACATTCTTGCCATTCTTTAGCAAATCGAATAGTGTTCTACTTACCTCTTTGAAAGATAGGCTTATGGGTATTTGGAGTTCAGTGACGCTTTGCTCTTTAATTTCGGTTGCACCGGGTATTATTCCTTCTATCCATTCATTGTCCTCAATTGCAAACTTATAAGCAATGTTCTCTGCTTTGATTGAAAAAACGTTTTGATTTTTTATAGAAACATAAAGAAGGATAGCCGCTCTCGAGAAGTTAAGGGAATCAACCTGAATATGTTTCGAAGTAAGTTCGGGGAGATGATACAACGGAAGAAGTCGTTTGATGTCCATGTCAAATTTCTTTCTAAAAACAATATCTGTGAAGAAGATTACGTGTAATCTATATTCAACCGAATCAAGGTCCTTTTGCTCACTGGCTTTTAGGACTGACTTAAGGTGATGGTTTTGAATGGTTAGCGGAAGTGAAATCCAACTGGTGTCATTGCTCTCCAGTGTAATGGTCTTTTTGTGATGATTCTTAATTACTTCTACGTCATTGATGAAAACACGGTATTGTAGACTATCTGCAGTGAATGAGAAAGGCAGGTGATTTTTTAAATGCACATTTACTGTCATTTCTGTTTTCTCTGCAGTAAGTGATGTTATTTCTACAATGGAAAGCTCAACACGGGGAAGCAAAAATGTTTTATGAGGGCTCTTATCTTGGCTATAGCCTACAAATCGCCAACTAAAAAACACAGCCAGACTTGCTATGATTAATAGCAAAACCGTCAATAGTATTTTCTTTGTCATGACTTTATCAACTGAACGTTTCACCCCATTGGCTAAAATGAACTGTGGCTGCCATTCCTATGCAATAGGAATCTATTGCATAATTTCGGTTCAATTTTATAGCTCGGAATGGCTAAGCCAAAATTTGCTGAATGACTTTCTGAGCTTGAGCAAAGTATAGATATTGTTGATTAGTTGTATTACACAATTAGTGATAAGAGTTGCAAAATTCTCACTCTAGAAAATGTGTGGTGGGTAAAAATCAATACAGCGGAGGGTTTCTGTTTCTGTGTATCAGCTCCCGGACATTTAAGGCCATCAAATCCAACTACATCTTTTTCCGCTTTTACATCTTTCCATGCTTCATGTCGGTGTTGTCACCTGTATGCATGAATTAATACCCGTGGGGTCTTCAATGATAACTAAAGTCGCATCCATCTATGACTTGGCTACTGGCAGTGGGATGTAAACTTTTAAAAATGGCGACTCAGTACCAGCGTTATCACGGCCGGGTCTGCTGCATCCACCTGCTCCACTATTTGCTGATAGTCTTCATAACTGTTGATAACCTGTCCAGCCACACCCAGGACATTGGAGTGCGCTTTTAGCTGGAAAAAGACATGCGACAGCAACTCGCTTTCCGCAGCAGTCACTGTCTCTGTGCCTGTCAGCAAGCCTTCGGCATACTTTCCGGCTATATCCGTTATCTGGCTTCTTAAGGTCAGGTCAGAGGGCAGGTTGCGGATGGTCGCAACTAATAGCAGGTTTTTTCCTGTAAAATACGTTCCGAAGTACCCGGTGCCATACAGCAACTCAAAGTCTCCAGCGTACTGTGCTTTGAGCGCTTCGGTTTTGGCAATAATATCTTCGAGATTTGCTTTAAGTGTATGCTGTTTCTGCACTGTATAAAATTTGGAAATATAGGCTACCCCTTCCACAAATGGATACTGCTCCATGATGCCGCGATTGAAGTCACTGTTTATAAGGCCTTTGATTTTCGTGAGCTCTGACTTGTATCCAAACTTACTTACCAGCTCCTCTTCGAAATAAGCAGTAGAACGATACTCAATCGGAGCAAAGCAAAGATCCTGGATATCTACCGAAGTTTTACCAGTCAGAGATGTGGAGAAAGAAGTGTGAACAGAGTGCTCGACAAAGTCATTGTTGCCTTCCATCAGGTTGAGAAGTGGTAAGTCGTTGGTGACGTCAAACCCACTACCTGGCGCTGATTCCAGAGATGTTTCCATTGTGTAGCTTTCTGCACCTGGAGCTTCCACCTGAAGCGTCCGCTTGCCATTCAGGTAATCATAAGTAATAAGCGTTTCCTGACCAGTGTCGCTGTCTGTTTTTGTTATGCTTTGGATGATACCGTTTTCATATGTAAAAATCGTTTGTGTGGTTTTGTAGTGGGTAACTTTTGAGGAAAGTAAGCCGTTTTCGTACGCCAGATCAGCATACAGGTTGCCTTCCAGATCATAGTATTTTGAACGTAGCGGGAGATCTGCATCACTTCGCTCATGCTCCAGATAAAGGCTCGGATCTGACGACAGATGGAGGTTGTACAGCTGGTAGCTTTTCAGGTGGCCATTTGGATAATAAGAAAATTCCAGTATCGGTTGCTTGTCCAGGTTATATTGGACAGCCTCTTTGATCCATCCGTTTTCATAGGTCTCCAGCACTTCAAAAGTTTCAGAAGAAACGATTTCAAAATTTGGAGGGGTGGTGATATCTTCCGGTCCATCATTATTGCAGGAGATCAAAAAAAAGCAAGCAAATGCACAAATAAAAAAGGCAGTGAGCCGGAGGGTGATCTTTTTCATAAATTAAATAAATCTCAATTTTTCATAATAAAAATAAACATCAAAGATAATGCCATCTCGGCTTAGCAGGAAAAGGCCTCAAGCATTCGGATGGATTAAAAATTGGGCTTTCAGGGATATAAAGCCAATGCATAACAGGGCTAGTAAAATAATTTGCTTGTGCATAAGTATACTGAACAATATAAAATTAAGCATTCAAATATCTATAAAAGTATCGTTTCCCACTAGCCTTTGCAAATAACTAAGTAAGCTTATGGATGATAGTGCCTGTGCCTGTTGTGGGTAGTCTATTCTATCAATTGTTTTATCAGTTCCGAGTCTTCCGAAAAGTATGTTATCCAATTAGGTTTTTCGTAATACCATTTACCCTTCTTTTCAAATTCAAAGTTTCTGTAGAAAGTTGAATCGGAATATACCGTAAAGGTGAAAGACCCAGGTCCACCACCGCTCAATTTAAGTTTATATCTTCTGTTCTTATAAGTTTCGTGGACTAGACGTTCAAACTCATCAATTGACCCATTATTAATTTCCCGATCAACCCAAAAGTGACCATCAAATTCAAGCCATTCATCCCTTTCAGTAAGTATTATTTTCGGGTTCAAAGAGGCAATAAATTTTCTTCCTCCTTCAATCGTTTCATGCTTTGATGACATAACCCAAAGAGGAATCCTGTTAAGTAATTGTTCAAATGGATTCCCTTCAAAATTAAAAATGCCAAAATCTGAAACTACCTGTCCACATTCGAGATTGACTCGTAATTCATGTTCTATCTGGTTGTCTTTCACCACGTAAACAAAGTAATCATACCAACATAATAACATTTCGTTAGTTTCAATACCGAGCCAATTAAACCTCAAATTCAGAAGTTCTTGCTGGTTGGATACAAGAAAGCTTCTAGTTGAATCTATTTCAAATTGAAATGGGAGTTTGCGCAGACCTCGTTCAACTGGAGATATTGGCTCAACTTCTTCCTCAACACCCCGTTTTTCAACAAAGTAAAATTTGTATTCGCCTGAGTTCAGGTTCAATGAATCCAAAATCATTTGTTGTCCGAAGCTGGAGGCATAAGTGATAGTGAAAAACAATATAAATAGAGTTCGCATAATTCTGACTAACGTCAAATTAAGTGTTGATTATCAGGTAGTTACAAAAGTGCTTTTTCGGGTGTATTTTTATCATATTCTAGCAGTTCAATTTGACGTTAGTCTCTGAAATCAATTTGGAAAAGATGAGATTGGTATATTTTAAAGGGTCAATTTCAGCTCCAAATCTCCCAAATTACCTACAACGTCTAACTAAAATGAGTATGCGCCCCAGTTGCTAGTAGCACTGAAGTTTCTTGTTCGCATTTGCTTATCAAAGTGCTCAGTTCGCATATTCATTTTTAGTGTTTGTGCCTGTTGCACAACTCAAGATAATTAAAAAATGAAACATTCTGTTATTTATTGAGCTATGTGCTATATTTATATATGCAAGGCCATAAACAATACGCACCCAAGCTTTTCAGCTCCTTTAACCTGGCTGACCGTATCCCTGAGCACAACTTCTATCGAAGGCTCAAGTCCGTGCTTGACCTGGATTTTGTCTACAGAGAAACCAAACCTCTCTATGGAGACTGTGGGCAGAAAAGCATAGACCCTTCAGTTTTCTTCAGGTTATGCCTGATCGGATATCTGGAGAATATCATCTCGGACAGGCAACTCATACAACACGTATCCATGCGACTGGATTTGCTCTATTTCATCGACCATGATATCGATGATGAGCTGCCCTGGCATTCGACCATCAGCCGCACCAGGGGTTTGATCCCCGATGCAGTCTTCACTGAGTTGTTTGAACGCGTATTGGCCATGTGTGTAAGCAAAGGGATGGTGTCAGGTAAATCCCAAGCCATTGATTCTGCCCCAATAAAGGCCAATGCGAGTATGGAGAGCCTTGAATTGAAAGTGCCGGAAGAAGAGCTGGAAGATCATCTTAGAAAGGTCAGGGCTATGAACCAGGCAGATAAGAAGAAACTCAAGGAGAATAAAGCAAGTAAAGAGCAACAAACTTTACAAGCCACTGAAAAGGAGCTCAAGGCACTGGATAGCCGAACGAAAAATTGGAGTAGCAAGCAGGAAACCCGACCAGGTGCTAAAAGTAAAAGTTCCAAATATACTTCCAATCACACCCATTATAGTCCCAGTGATCCCGATGCAAGGATATCAGTAAAGCCAGGTAAAGCTCGAAAGCTCAATTACCATGCGCAAGTTGCCGTGGATACCTCTCATCATGTTATCACTGGCATAGAAGCTGATTTTGCTGACAAACACGACAGCAGGAGCCTCGTAGGGATTGTTGATCCACTTGTCAGAAGGTTAAAGAAGCAAGGCTTGAAGGTAGAAAATATACTGGCTGATGCAGGCTACAGCAGTGGTGAGAACTACGCTGATATGGAGTCCAGGGACCTCAATGCATACATTCCGCCTCATGGCACTTTCAAAGGTGGGCCGGATGGATTCATTTATGACAAGGAAGGAGACTATTACCTATGTCCTAACAAGAAAACAGCTCGATTTAGGAAAATAAAAGAAGAGAATGGTACCTTGAAAAAGTTCTATGCCACACGCACAGCAGACTGCAGAGATTGTCTATTTAAGGACGAATGCCTGGGAAAACTTACCCAAAAACGATTTAGCGTGATTTACCACAGGGAAGAATACCAACGGGCTATTGCCAGGGTCAACAGTAAGAAAGGGAAATACTACAAGAAAAAGAGGCATGCCACTGTCGAGCCTGTTTTCGGTGTACTAACCCAATTTATGGGCATGCGAAAGGTCTACACCAAGGGTATCCTTAACGCCAACAAACAGTTTATCATGGCCGCCATTGCCTATAATTTGAAAAAGTACCTGAAGTTTGAGCAGAAAAGGGGTCAATCAGGGGTCAAAGAGCTCCATTATACCCTTAAAACAGCTATTCTTTGGCTTGTTACATCATTGATGCTTATTTACTCCGGCCAAAGAGTCAAAATGGTCTGATAATGAAAACCCACTGAAGTTATCTTAATCTAAAATGGATCCCAGTTAGCCAATTCTTACTCTGGAAAATTAGGGTTGTGCAACGTCAACATTTGTTATAGCCTTTTTTGTTTTCGGGATATTCCTGTTCATTCATTCTATATTCTTCCACTTTTGTAAACCACCCCAGTAATTCCACATTCTTTCTAATCTGCGTTTCCTGCTCTTTAGAAAATGGTTCAACTTTGTCCATTAATCCCATTTTGAACTGGCTAAATTTATGCGTTGTAGCTATCATAATCATGGAATTACTCTTATAATTCGAGTACACACAAAAACTGTCCATCGTAAGACTGAGAAGTTTATTCACCAAGTCTTGAGGCATTTCTTTCGTGTAATATGCAAAAACTACTCCTCTGCCATCAAAATCGAAATATCGTCTTGCAAAGAAATCACCTTCGGTATTTTCATATGCGCCATAGAATTGCATAATATTATTACCAATAACCCTTCTGTCAAATCGATTAAAAGACATTAATGCCGTGGCAAGGTTAATTGAACCTTCATTTATATTTGTTAGTACCTCTCTTTT
The DNA here is from genome assembly GCF_057801515.1 of Marinoscillum sp. HNIBRBA16962. Lineage (NCBI taxonomy): Bacteria > Pseudomonadati > Bacteroidota > Cytophagia > Cytophagales > Reichenbachiellaceae > Marinoscillum > Marinoscillum sp. HNIBRBA16962. The sequence goes on from NZ_CM173603.1 coordinate 4,994,565, forward strand.
AACCAATTCATCAAGAAAATAGCTATTCTTGTCAAGTTCCTTCTTCATTTTCACTTTCTCACTTTTCTGGAAAGTGTCCCAGCTCCCATCTAGTTGCAAGAACATCTGGTTATACTCTTTAGAGCTGATATGTTTAGAAAAAGTTCGTCCATGTTCAATGTAACTGGCAAGTAAATCATGTTCAGTTCCAGACAGTAATATGTTTTGCTTATCACCTTCGTTTGTTGATACTTTTTTACCTTCATATTCAAAGAACTGTTTAGCGGTATCAATAGAGAAGTCTTGCTCTTCTCCGGGCATAATAGTTACCGTTTTATCTGAGAAAAATACTTCCCTCTCTTTTAAATATTGGAGAAAATCAGGAATAGTATCTAGCTCTCTTACAATGGTTTGAAAAGCAGCTTTATCAAGTATTGTAATAAACTTTTCATCAGCAGTTTCTTCATTAAAGGGATAAAATTTTAATCCTTCACCTAGATTCACTATTACTCGATAAATGTTTTTGATCCTTTCTCTTGGAAATTTTTCAGTACCTCTATTAGTGTGTTTAATAAAAATTTCCCGATCATTCTTTAAAAGTTTTCTCTCTGCACCATAAATCTGTTTTACTGCCTTTTCAATGGTTCTTCTGAAGTATCTGGGATATAAATCTTTGAACTCATAGTTTTTTACAGAGACAATTATCAAATTATCTCCAAATATTATGAGTAGGTCGGCTATTTCTTTCTTATCGCCTTTCTCATCTTTTGGACTTGGATAACACCAATATTCTAAGAAAGATTTGTAAGCTATTTCATTTACGAATTCTTCTCCAATATTTCCCTTTTCGTCTATAGGATTCATTCTTTCAGATTCGATTATTGGCTATAACAACCGGATAACCCAATAAAAACTTGGGTTATTTCCGCTATAGTTACACTAATCTAATAGTTTTTTATACTCGCAAAGTCACTCTTGGCTACAGGCATATATGGATTACCTCCACCTCTCACCCTTCTCCTACTCTACCATGATCGTTGCTTTCGCAGATTTTAGGCCCGCTGCACTGGCTTTTACCTTTATAGTGCCAGTCTCTCTGCCAGCTCGCACCACCAGCAGCGCTTTCCCCTGAAAGACCTTTCGCTTATCCGCCTGGAAGGGTTCATGGCTGATGACATCTGCATTGCCTACCCCGGCATTGGTTCCTGCGCCTGACACTTCAAAGGTGATCTGGTGAGAGGCATCCGGCACCAGAACCCCATTCTTATCTACCACTTTTACGGTAAGGTATGAGAGATCCAGTCCGTCAGCATCGATCACTTCCCTGTCCGGCTCCAGCACAATGCGATCCGGCTCCCCTGCCGTCTTTAACTCATGCTCGGCTACCACCTTACCATCTATTTTAGCTACAGCTTTTACCGTCCCGGCGGAATAGGGAACTACCCATTCCAGCTTTTTGTGGATCTCCGGACCGGTATTGATCGGGTTATCCGGGTCATACTCATCCGCAGTGTAGGCCTTGATGTCTTTGGTATAATACTCCTCGGGAACCTGTTTTGTCCCCATGGACCTTCCATTGATAAACAGCTCTACTTCCTGGGCATTGGAAAAAGTGATCATGCGTACAGAGTCTTTCCCCTCCCATGTCCAATGCGAAAACATGGGCTGAAATCGGAGGTTTACTTCATTCCAGTATTTATCCGTTTCATCACTGGGGTCATAAGCAGTGATGTGCACCATCGGCTCCTCGCTGTACAAACTATGGATGTAATAGCTGAAAGGTTTCCAGTGATCATTCCAGTCAATGATCCCGTTGGGCCAGCCCTTAGCAGGCCAACCAAACGACTCGCCTATGTAGTCTGTACCTCCCCAGTAAAACAAACCAACACCATAGTCATGATTGAAATTGAACCATTCGTTCCCCAGGTTCCCGGCCTGAGCCTCGCTGAGGATGAATGTAAGCTGCGGGTAGTTGGCCCGGTCCACCGGCCAAAACTCTTCCCGGTAGTTGGTGCTGACCACATCCATGTAAAATTCCATCTCCGGCGGACCTTCGCGGTAATAGTTTTCGGTTCGGTAAGCTCCACTCTTTCGTGATGGATGCAACCCACAGGTTACCTCCCGCGATGGTTCCAGCTTATGCACAAAATCTGCCATTTCCTTCATCAGGGGTATCCCAAAGTTGGCCTTCGGGTCCCGCTGCTGCCGGGTTTCGTTGCCTACACTCCAGAGAAAAACAGACGGATGATTGCGATCTCTGCGAATAAAGGCTTCCAGGCTGGAGTGCCAGTGATCTTCAAAGTCACTTCCCTGTCCGAAAAACTGGCTGTCCCACTTGTCAAAGGCCTCGTCAAATACCAGCATTCCATTGCGATCACACCAGTCCAGGATAAACTCATCATGTGGGTTATGAGCCAGACGAATGGCATTACACCCCAGCTTTTTCAATCCCTCCAGCCGCCGCTCAAAGCCGCGCTCAAAAGCTGCAGCGCCCAGCGGACCCAGGTCATGGTGAATATTCACCCCCTTCGCCAATACTTTTTCACCGTTGAGCAGCAGACCTTTATCCGGATCAAATGCTACGGTCCTTATCCCAAATGAAGTCTGCAGCAGATCCAGGGTCTTTTCGTCTGCTGAAACAATGCTTTTGACGGTGTAGAGATCCGGGTTTATCAAATCCCAGCGCTCCGGAGCAGAAAGGTCTGCCTGCTGGTCAAAAACATATAGTTCACCAGCTGCTACGGGGACTATGCTTTGGGTCCTGGCGACCACCACTCCGTGTGGATCGTAGATCTCAGATACAAGCTCAATCTCTCTTGACCCATCAGCATCATTGAGCACCTCTGTCTGAATGCGTACTGTGGCCCGCTCATCACTTACAAAAGGTGTCGTGATGTAAGTGCCATCATCCACCACATAGCTGTCATTCCGCACTTTAAACCAAACATCGCGGTAGATACCCTCGCCATTGTACCAACGGGAGCTTTCCATGTCTGTGTTGTCATAGCTTACTGCTATCAGGTTTTCACCATTCCTGATCAGGTCGGTGACTTCCACTTCAAAACCTTCGTAACCGTTCAGGCGATGGGCTACTTCTTTCTCGTTGAAATAGACTTTGGCATCACGATAGATCCCTTCAAAATCCAGGAAATACCTTTTTGTTGCCTCCACCTCATTCAGGACCAAAATTTTCCTGTACCAGCCCTTTAACCGCGGACGGAAGCCATTTTTGCGGTCACTATTCAGGCTGTCCTGAACAAAGGGACCATAAATAGAAGCGTCATGCGGCAGGTGGACTGTCTGCCAGCCACTGTCGTCAAAGGTGAAAAGATGCGCGTTTTCCACATCCTTTTGCTTAAATTTCCAGACGAAATTTATCCGCAGATCCTCACGAGGCTGACTAAAAACGGATAAAGAAAGGAATAAAATGAAAGCGTTAAGAAAAAGTGTTTTTCGCATAATTCAGGGTTAATTTCCAGTGAGCGGAAAAGCTAGTAGTTTTATGGTCAATTGTTGTCCTGACCCGTCCTGAAAAGCGGGGGCGTTTGTGAGGAAAAATCCGTTTGAATATACAAAAAACAAAATCAAAAGAAATGAATCGAATTTGCTTAGGTCTGGACCTGAAAGATGATCCGAAACTGATCGCCGAATACAAAAAATACCACGAGCCGGGCAATGTATGGCCGGAGGTTATCCAAAGCCTTTATGATTCCGGGATAAAAGACATGGAGATCTACCTTTTAGGCAATCGGCTGTTTATGATCCTGGAAGTGGATGAATCTTTTTCGCTGGAGCGAAAAGCCAAAATGGATGCAGCCAATGAGAAAGTACAGGAATGGGAAGCGCTTATGCAAAGCAAGTTTCAGCAGGCGCTTCCGTGGGAAAAAGAGCTGAAATGGATACCCGGAGAAAGGGTGTTTTTTCTGGAATAGTTGCTACGATTGATCCCACTTTCACTGAAGGGTTTTTTAACCACAGAGGAGCGCTGAGAAAGCAAAGCGTTTATATTCTAATTTCCCGCTGATTTATTCACGGAGTACTCTATAATTCATCTATGTTCATGAATACTTCGTATTTAACGGATTGACGCAGATTTAATACTAACAAACTATGTAATTCTGCGAAACTCAGCGAGATCTGCTGGAAAAAGGCCGGTTTCCGAATAATGAAGACTCTGTGGTTGAATTTGTTATATAAAGTAGCTCGTACATGGGTTTCTAAACAGAATATTGGTTAGGTCCTGAAATTTTATCTTCCGGATCGCTAATTTTTTGCCCTTTCAGGTTTAACTTAAAGGTAGGTTTTACCCAAATTGACCTCAAATGAAACGGGTGATCTTTACCATTGTTTTGGGTTTTATAACCCTCAGTCTTGTACTCGCACAGAAAAAGAAGTACGAAGACTACCTGACCAGCGGAAAGGCCAAATTCAGCAACAAGGATTATTCTGGAGCTCTGGTTGATTTTACCCTGGCCATTGAAGCTCGGCCCAACAAACCGGAAGCCTACTATCAACGGGGACTTACTTACTACTGGCTCTACAAGGATGATAAGGCTGTGGAGGAGTATACCAATGCCATAAAGGCGGATGATAAGTTTGAGAAAGCTTACTTTGAGCGCGGGTTTATCCGGCTGGAAAATAAGGAATACGAGGATGCTCTGCTGGATTTCAGGAAGGTGACCGAGCTGAATCCCACCGATCACTTAAGTTATTACAACCTTGGGCTAACTAAATATTACCTTCAGGACTACATTGGAGCGATCGAGGAATACACGAAATGCCTGGAGCTGGACCCAACCTACCACACAGCCTTTTACAACAGGTCATTGGCTAAATACTATTTGGGTGATTACACGGGGGCTTTAGTGGATGTGACCAAAAAAATAGAGCTGGACCCGACACACACCAATGCTTACTACCAACGCTCACTGATCAAATACGACCTGGGAGACTATGAGGGCGCCATTTCGGACGCTGATAAAACGGTGGAAATAGACCCCAATTATACCAATGGCTATTACCAACGAGGACTCTGCAAATATTACCTGGGAGAATACGCCAGCAGCCTGGAGGACTTTGATAAGGTAATAGCGCTTAGCCCGGACTACCGGGATGCCATCTATAATCGCGGACTTTCCAAGCACTACCTGCAAGAGTACCTGGGCGCCATTGAGGATTTTAACCGGGTGATCGAGCTCGCACCCTCTGATTATGAGGCTTATTACCGACGCGGACTGGCTTATTACTATATGGAAAATTATTCAGCCAGCGCTGCTGACTACAAAAAAGCCCTGGAGATCAACCCCGGCTATGAAAACGCCAAACGTGAGCTTGCCCTGGTAGCACCCAACATCAGCCCCTCAGCGCAAGGCAACACCGTGAAACCTGTAGCAAAAAGGTTGCCCCAGATATGGGCGGTGATCGTAGGGATCTCGGAGTACCAGGATGAAAGCCTGAACCTAAGCTATGCAGATGAAGACGCCCAATCTGTGTATGAGTTTTTCAGAAGCCCGTCCGGCGGAGCCCTGGACGGTGATCATGTGGTGCTGCTTACCAATGAACAGGCTAAACGTGCCGATATCATCAAAGCACTAACTGATAAATTTTACCGGGCCTTTGAAAGTGATATGGTTTTGCTCTTTATCGCAAGTCACGGACAGCCGGATCCGGTAGGCAATGAAGTGTATTTTCTGGGTTATGATACGGACAAAACCAACCTGAGCGGAACCGGTGTTTCGCAGATTGATATTGAAAAGATATTTGGCCGATCACGGGCTAAGAAAAAGATCTGGGTGGCCGATGCGTGTCATTCCGGTGGAGCAGGACTAAGTGTAGGTGGCATGCGGGGAGAAGCTGAAGCTTCCATGATCAATAAGCTCCTGCTGGGTATGGCACTGGCTACTGATGGTATGGCGATGTTTACCGCCTCGTCAAGTAGCGAATACAGCTATGAAAACGCGCGTTGGGGAGGTGGACACGGCGTATTTACCCATTACTTCCTGGAGGGGCTGAAAGGTGCCGGGGACCAGGATAGCAACGGCCTGGTGGAGATCAGGGAACTTTATGAATATGTATACCGGCAGGTATCCACTGATACCCAGGGGAAACAGCACCCTGAACTCAAAGGAAGGTTTGACAATAAACTTCCACTGAGCGTTATCTATTGATAAAAAATATCACTTGTAAAAAACAGTGGCAAGGCTAGTCATCGTTAAAAATCATCACATAGCTATGGCTATGCTCAAAATTTTTGCCTTGATCCGGTTCAAAATCTACATCCGGATTACCCGTCATTTAAGCATTGACTTGCCACTAGTTACCACCATCTACCACATCTTCTTCCGGAAAGAACTTATGGATCAGGGACCTTTCGTGAGGTACCGTAAGTTTATCTAACGCTCCGTCAAACCGCGCACCCTCATAGCAGCCATAGAGCAGCCATATAATGACAATTGTCCCTAATAACTCCCGTGGAACCATCTTTGTCAGGCTTTCTGTCCTGTATTTGATCACATGAATGTATCTCCAGCAAAGCCCTGTCAGCAGCAAGTAAACTCCCAGGTAAAGTATGGCTACAAGAACAGGCGAGCCTAGAAATTCATGCAAACCATGCACCATGTCAGCAGCTTCTGCCGGTCCGATTATAGAAACCTCGAGGATCGAAAGGGATAATGGGATCATGAGGCATATGTAGATATCATTAAACCGTTTATCAGTGTTTTTTGATCCTGATTCCAGAAATGGTGTTACAATTAAAAGTAGCCCACAGAGCAAAGGGGATAAAGGCCACGCAAATGGCCCATGAGGTTCAAAAACATTAGCCAGGTGGTAAATCCCGAAAGCAACTGTATTTTCAAGCCTTGCTGACCCAAATATTTCACTGCCGTGCAAATAGCCAAGAGCCTGAAGTGAGAAAAACAGCCCAAAAAGTCCGCTGGAGCTTAGTGACTTATAATTTTCCATAACTCCTCAATAAAAAAGTCAATATTGCCCCAATATACTAAAAAGCGGTTCTTTCTGTGTGGGTTAGTGCAGTAGCTACAGTTGATATACAGCCTTTATTATGAACAATGAAAGCCAGAAAAGTGCTTCGAATAGGAATAGAAATACAATTATCGCAATCGTTATAGATATCCAAAGGAGAATCGACATTATTAGCCCTCCAATTCCATCTCCTCCGTCAATTCCTCCAAATTCGGGCATGGTTGCATTCGGCATGATTCATGAAAAGCATTTGTCAGCAGTTTTGTCATTTTTATAATATTAAAGAGAGTTTAGACTCTTTGTGGCATAGTCCAAATTCCTTTGATAGACTTTCAGATCTTTGTCACTTATCTCTTTAGCAATGGCTACCGCTTTGGAATAACTACTAACCGCCTCCTTGTAATTCCCACACTTTAGAAATCCTTCTCCCAGGCTATCCCAGACATTTGGAGATTGCGGGTGACGTTTGGTATTTTCTTTAAAAAACACCAAAGCAGTTTCACAATTATTATCCATAAAATCATATCCAAGTCTATTGATAGCTGACTCTGTAGGTTTGTAAGAAGAAAAATAAACCTGTTTTAAACTATCACCCCTATGTTCGTTTCCATCTTTGTAATAAAGATACATAAGATGTCCAATGGAGGATTCGGATGGTAACACCTTATAACCACATAGGTCTGATAATTTGCTGAAATAATGATTCAATGCATTCATACCTCCTTGCTCTTCAAATTCAGCTAAGGAACCTCTGTCGGGATAACCTTTCATTCTGTAATTATCCTCGCGACCATGTACTGATAAATATAACTGATGCACCAGCTCTGGTTCTTTAACAGGGGCAACATTGCTCAGAAATATTATAGTTGTACCATCATCAAATAAATTAATAGATGAACGATAACCATCCAGTGCACCTCCATGTGAGTACATTTTAACAGATGTGTTTCTTTCAATCAGATCATCTGAATTTCTGAACCAGCCATAGCAATAGCCCTGCCGGTTAGGAGTGAACATTCTTTTCATTGCTTGTTTACTCAATAATGTATTTTTTCTTACCGCCTCACTCCAGATAAACAGGTCTTCAACAGTAGAATACATGCCTCCGGTACTATATTTACTTGATTGATCTCTATAAGCTGCCTGTTGAAAATCGCCCCCATATTTAGAGAATATCATCCAGAATGTCTCATCTTCAATAAAGTCAAAGCCTTTGGCTGTTTCTTTTTTCATAAATTCATTAGACTCAAATCCAGTGTTTTTTAAATCCAGTGGTCTGGTGATTTTGTTTTTCAATAATGTGGCAAAAGATTGACCTGAAACCTCTTCAAGGATGGCTCCTAAAAGCAGATATCCCAGGCTACTATAGTGAAAGGTGCTTCCGGGTTGGTAAATAAGTTCAACCTTGCTTACTAGCAGTGCCAGCTCCTTTGGGGTATAGGCACTGGAGACAAAAGTATCCCTGTTTATGCCCAATTTTATGAGCCCCTCATAATGAGGTAAGCCAGAAGTATGCGACAGCAATTGATGTATGGTAATTTGGTCACCAAAGGCTGAAGGTATGAAAGGTAGTACTGTGGAGACCCGATCAGACAATTTTAATTTTCCTTCTTCTACCATTTGCATGATCAGCATGGCCGTAAATTGCTTGGTTATTGAGGCTATTGGAAATTTCGTATCTACAGAATTGGGTGTATTGTTTTTTCTGTCTTTAAAGCCGTATGATTCTTTAAATATCACCTGTCCGTTTTTTGCAACTAATACTGCTCCGGAAAAAGGACTATTTATTTCTCTTCTTCCATTATCAGCGTAGCCCTGCATGAGCTCATCAAGTGATTTCGGGTTATTTGTACAAGCAGTTTGGGATAAACATATAACAATTATCAGTATTATGTTTGTCGCATTCTTAACCATTATATTCATGTTAGTTGTTTTAAAATTTAACATGATCAAATGTATGGAGTAGATGGTAAGAAGCTTATGACACACCTGCGACACTTTTACGCCATTTGCATAAAAGAATGTTTTTAGAAAAAATTAGGAACAAAGGAAAGCGTCTGAATCTTCCCATGACTTAATTCATGCATATGTTTCAATGCAAAAATGATATTAAAAAGCACCCATATAAGATAGGTGATTAATGACACAAACAGGCTATTTCCGGCTTCTCCTGTAATTAGGTTTGAAAGTAAAACGGACATAAACAAAATACAAAGCGCCACTATTGTCCAGATAATTTGAAAGCTGAGTACTTTACCAGCCAAATATTGCATTTCATTAAGTTTCCTCGTGTTATACTTCCAAATAGCCATGGGTAAAATAATGTTGCACAAGGGAATTAAACATGAAATAATAATGGATAAATTCATCTTTTTGATGATGCCGGATTCCGTATTCAATACATCAGGCTTCTTATTTGTCAGTTCGCTAATGTTCAAATCAAGTTTATCAGCAAGTATTTTCAGAGTTGAGGCACGAGGAACTACATCGCCTTTTTCAATACGCTGAATGGTTCGAAGTGAAATATTGGATAGCTCAGCAAGAGCCTCCTGCGACAACCCTTTATTGGTTCGGGCTTCTTTTATAATCTCCCTGGAAACTTCTTTATTCATTCTACTTTTATAACTGCTAACAGCAAGCTAAAAACCGTAGGATTGGCCTCTGTTAATTTCTTTAAAACTATCTGATATCAAAACACTTTACAAGTAGCGAAGTAAGCCTATGGATTTTTAGCGAATGTGTCTACCTACTGCAGCGATTAACTCCTGCATGATTTCTAAAATGAACCTTGCCTTTTTTTCAAAACTTCCCCCATACTCATCTGTTCTTTGATTTGCACTTTCTGCCAGGAACTGATTGGGTAAATATCCATTAGATGCAATGATTTTACCTCCCTGGGAATAAACGGCATCTGTAACTTTCTTCCAGGCATCAATTTGCTCCTGTGTATAAATACCAGGGGTAAGTTTGATTATTCGCCTTAAACTTGTGTCAGATCACTGACCTTTGACTCGCTAATTGTTTTTGATTGCCACTGTACATGCCTTCTTCAAAGTAAGCAGCGTCCGTTTGTGTGGTGAAGAGTACGATATCGCTTGTCTCTAAAGCCTTGAAAACGGGACTTTCATTTTCTATCAAAACGCTTTCGCCTGATGTGATAATCGTATCTTCATTTACCTGTATTTTACCGGTCAACACATAGAATAGGGAAGCGATGTTATAGGAATTGTCATTTGGAAGTTCGATTTGAATGCCTTGCTTCAGGCGTGTATCCATCAGCCAGGTGTTGCTTCTTATTTGCAGCGGATAGTCATCACCTTTACCAGCAATTTTCCGCCACTGATTGATGCTGTATATTTCTTGTAGGTCATGAAATTGAACCATGGGTTTTAATCCACCCGCTTCCGGCCTGATGAATATTTGCAAGCCTTCCAGTGTACCTCCTTCTATCAAGGTTTTCTCTTCATGATAAAAGCGTGCACCAGCATTCATCATCATGAGTTTCTGATTGGAAATAGTGTCGGTGAAACCTTCTGAGTCAAGGTGCTTTACTTTTCCACTTCGCAGGTAGGTAAGTATTTCATCATCCTGATGTGGGTGCATGGGTATCAATGTACCGGGGGTAATGATAGCCTGGTCTATTCTGCCAATGGTGGCAAAACCCGTATCGTTTAGCTGGGGGCGGATAAGACCAGGACACAAAATCTGTATCCCAAATCCACCTCTTTGTTTACCATATTTTATGGAATTATCAATCTTCGTTATCATTTTCTTTGATTTTATCTATGATGTAAAGGTGGTTTGCCGCAAGGCTGAAAACTTGTATCAAATCACCGTTCTGTGAGAGCAATTAGTCGATTTCAACGACTACCTTGCCGACATAACCGCCCTTTTCTGCATATTGGTAGGCTTCCACGGTTTGCTCAAAGGGAAGCACTTTATTCACTTCTATTTGCAAGCCATTGTCGATTGCTGAAAGAAGTACGTCCATGATTTTTGAGGATGGACTGGATAGAATTACGACGTGTTTTTTACCTGTGAATAAATTCTTGAGCAGTGAAGCAGGGATGTCAATGGGCTGTGGTACCGGGTTTAAGAATAATGATTTCGGGTTCATTATTCGTTTTGCATTTGCATAACCCATTTTACCCGATAGGTCAATGATGATATCATAAGTGGTAGCTTGAGTAAGTACATCTACTTTGGTGTAGTCTATCACGCTATTGGCTCCCCATTTTTGCGCATACTCCAAGCCTTTGGTACTGGTAACGGCTGTGATATCAGCAGCTTCTTGTTTTAACAGCTGAAGTAAAAACATTCCAAAACCACCTGTTGCGCCATTAACAAGAATTTTGGTTTGCGGATTGATGGTACCCATTTTCTGCAGGGCTGTTACGGCAGCTACACCTACAATAGGAATAGAAGCGGCTTCTGAAAAACTCAGTGTTGCAGGTTTTTTCCAAACTAAAGATGATGGAACAGCCACATATTCAGCCAATGCGCCATCTTTCATGTTGTTTTTTACTACACCAAAAACTTCATCGCCCTTTTTGAAGTTAGACGTCCCTGGATCTTCAATGATCCCGGAAAAATCTACTCCTGTATGTTTAGGGAATTTGGAGCCAGACATCAGTTTCATTTCACCCTTTCTGATTTTCCAATCCATGGGATTGATAGAAACGGCTTTGACCTTTATTAAAACTTGATTTGATTGAATAGAAGGTCTGATTTCTTCTACCGTTTGTAACACCTCTGTATTGCCAAACTTTTGATACGCTATTGCTTTCATTGTACTGTTTTTTTTAGTTTATAGTACAAAGGTGCAGAGCTCAAGGTCCTCAAACTTGTATCAAATCACTGTATTGATGTGATCGGGACGCTGATGTATTAATTCTAATTCCTCAGCGGAATAAGATCGATTAATACAGTTGTATTAAATCACTATTGAGCTTTAATGCTTTGGGAGGCATTCCAAACATTTCGTACATATACTTATTGAATTGGGACTGGTCGTAGAAACCAGTGGCATAAGCGATATCCGTTAGGCTCCTGTTTTTGTCTGAAAGCGTCAGAATGATTGCTTGACGCAACCTTGTCCACAATAAATACTTTGACAGGCTACTGCCGGTTTGTTCCTTAAATAATGCGGCTAGTCTCGAAGGTGAGAGAAAAACAATGTCGGCAAATGTTTGGGGTGTGATGCCTTGGTTAGCAAAGTTGGCATGAATGTATTCTATAATTTGGGAAATTCTTTCATCGTAATCCAAATCAGGGATTTTTGATAATATGGCATTGACGATGGTGTAAATGTCAAGGGTTTCTTTTTCCAAATGAAAGAAAGAACTGGTCTCTGTTGGCGAATTGAAAACCAAACAATCCTGACTGGGCTGAAGCCTGCTTGATAGTTCTAGCCCAATGTTAGAATAAGGTTCAATATTCACCACATTTAACGTCCCATTTTCTGCCACACAATGATGTTTTACCTGTGGTCTGATTATGAAACCATGTATTTTTTCGCACAACTGCCCATTAATGGTGGAATCGAATGGCGTGTCATTTGACAAAACCATTTGAAAGGCCGAATGGTGGTGTATTTCTACAGTAAGATTTCGTGCCTTTAAGGCAAGAATAAAGGGGCTTAATGATTGTTTGATCATATTTGTTACCAGCAAGCAACAATGTACATTTTTTGGCAAGTTGAAATGTACAGAAAAGGAAAATAGGGATGTACATTTTCCGGGTTTAAAATTAGCCTAAAAGATGGTTTTTCGGTTCTGCATACGGTAACTACCTCCTTCAAGTTTTACAATCTCACATCTGTAAAGAATTCTGTCTAGTAGAGCTGTTGTTAAAACCTTATCTTGTAGTACTTCTGCCCATTCTTTAGGTTCTTTGTTTATTGTGATAATCAGTTATCTTCCAACAATCCTCCTATATATTGTTCTCCCAAAATGCTAAGGTGTCCTTTATTATTAAATTTGACATAAATGTATACTTACATTTTGATGAGCTTCATGGTGAATTCTCGATCAGTTGTTGATACTTTCAAAATATAAATCCCAGGCAAACCTTTAATATCCATCATGATCCTTTGATCAGGAGTGGTATTGGTCTCATAAATGAGCTCCCCACTTATCTTATAAAGTTTTATAGCGATCTGCGCCCTTACTGATCCTAACTCAATAAAAAACTTTCCAGCGGACGACACTGGGTTGGGATAAATGGAAATGTCATTTTCAGGATTTTTGGTGTGTAAAACAGGGATAGACACCTCTACCTCTACACACTCAGAAGTAGATACACATCCATTTTGGCTAATTTCTACGGCATATGAGCCTGAAGATAATGCGGTAAAGGTATGATTTGTTTCCCCATCAAGTACTTCGTTGCTTTCACAATTCTTCCATTGATAAGTTGCGCCTTCCATCGATGAAGCGGATAGGGATGTCTCGTCAATGGAAATGGAATTATCAACTTTGATTATTGTTAAGTCAACTGTAATTACAGAATCACAGCACAAAGAATTGGGAATGGTATCTAAATATATTCCACTTTCTTTCCATAGATATTTACCACTAGGCGAAAGCTGACTATCGCACGATACTTGGGTTAAATTGCTGGAAGTTGTGATGCAGGCACTCCACTTTTGTACAAAGATATTAATTCTAGACCCTTCTGCATTTAGCAAATCTGCCTCGTCACAGGGGTTAGTTGATAATGAGTTGGTAAAGTCACCAGTTAAATAAATGTTGTTTGATCCGTCCAGCGCAAGTGAGTTAACATTAGCCAATTGAGATGCTTTAAAATGTTTAGCCTCCTGAAGGATTCCGTTCTCTGCTAACTTAATGTAGAAGCCATTAGGAATTCCTCCTTCGCCCCCTGACACAAATTCCAATGTATCAGTGCCAGGGTCAAAGTCTGAAGATATCTTGAAGGTTCCTACCACATAACTACTTCCATCAGGATCTACTTTCACCGATCTTCCCTCTGAATCCCCTATACCTTTTATCTGCTTTACCCAAGCTAAGGAACCATTCTCGTTTAATTTTTGAATGAAGGCATCTGTGCCCTCTGAGCTACCGATTATGGATCCGCTGGAGATAAGTGTAACAGGAGAACCTCCATCTGAACCAAAAGTAGAGGTGCCGGCAAATTTGCCTGAAACAAAAACTTGTTGATCAGCATTCACTGCTATGGTCATGCCAATATCGCTTTCTGAACCGCCCATTGATTTAGCCCATATAAAATTGCCATCAGTATCCAGTTTTTGTACAAAAATATCTTCTGAAGGCCCTTTTATTCCAGGGCCATTCACCGAGGTAAGGCTAGTCACAAACTCTCCAGGATCAAAATCTACATTACCCCGAAAGGTACCCGTGGTGTAGACATTGCCTGATTGATCAACAGCTATGGCATGAGCAAAATCCGCACCCGAACCGCCCATTGATTTGGCCCAGGCAAAGTTTCCATCAGTATCCAGCTTAAGGACAAAAACCTCAAAAGAACCATTAGAAACTAAATTGAAAACGTTTTCACTAAAATCGAAATCAACTGTGTCTTCATACCAGCCAGTCACGTATACATTATTCAGAGTGTCCAAAGCAAGGCCATTACCAATGAGCCCGGCATTTTTTGCCCAAATAAAGTTGCCATCCGTATCCAGTTTGAGAATGAACATATCGGTAAAGCCTGTTGATGTGAGAAAGGTTGAATCGGGTCCAGGATCAAAATCGACCGTATCCCAAAATGTCCCGGTTATATAGACATTTCCCTGGCTATCAACAGCTAGTGATTGAGCCTTATTGGTACTTGTACCCCCTAATTGTTTTACCCATAGCAACTTTCCATCAGCATCCGTTTTTTGAATAAAAATATCGGTAGGTTTATTAAATCCTACAGCTGAAGGAGCGGATAAAAGGACTAATCCCTCTCCAGGATCAAAGTCTGCTGTTCCCGCAAAGTAACCTGCGCTATAAATATTGCCAGAATTGTCTAAATCAATGGAGGTCACAAATATGTTTTCCGATCCTCCAATATTTGCGGACCAGTCATTTATTTGACTAAATAAGGTTGTACTAATTAGAAGAAACATTACTCCTGTTATATTTTTCACTAGATTCATAGTATTTGTTTTTATCCGGATCAAGGTCGGAATTGCATTATTTACTTTGATTAGGTTATACTATTTTTTTATCACGTATTGTCTTGCTTTGAAGCAGAGGAATATAACATCCTACTAACACTCACTCTGCGTGTTATTCAAAATATATCTCGGGTAAATAACACCTTTTAGATGGAAAAAGCAAGCTGGAAACCTCTGGCCGAGCACTTTTACTTACTGCGTATGAGAAGTCTCTTTTGATTTTATGACATAGCCACCAAACCCGGACCAATGTGGCCAGAGTGCTAGCTTATGCAGGAGATATTTATTTAGAGATTGATTGGGGTTGGGTAGTTTTGATTCAAAAGCCGCTTGTTTTTACATTACCAGTGATAGTGATTAAAAACTGATTTTTGTATTTCATCAATAAGTCTACCGCCATTGTCTCCATTGGTCATGATAACAAGTGTATGGCCTTTGTGTACGAATGAAACCATATAATTTGTAAACCCTGCATTTTTACCTCGATGACCAAATGTTAAAGACTCATGGTCATTTCCTAATGAAACGCCAAGTCCCCAATTGTTCATGTGCTTGGTTAGCATTAATGCTACTGTTTCCCTGGAAAGCACTCCATTTGTTTTTCCAGCAAGTATTTTCTGAATCTCAGTACAATATTTGACTAAATCAGTAGGGGTTGTCCATAATCCTGCAGCCGCTTGTTCTGGATAATTATGCCACAGTCCTTCTATAATTTCACCATTATCTTTATAGGCGGCACTTGCCATAGAATGTAAATCAGCTGGGAGAGGCTGTTCATAGGTACTATTGCTCATTCCAATTGGCTGCAAAATATTTACAGCCAAATATTCTTCAAAAGACAAACTGCTGATATCTTCAACCAATTTTTCAATAATGGTATAACCTCCTCCTGAATACCGCCATATATTTCCTGGAATTGTGTCCACGTAAATGGGACCTGTATTTCCCTCTCCATTTAGAATCATTTGTATGGATGGAATAGAGTCTCTCTGAAGATACCCGGGGAAACCGTGAACTGTAACTCCTGCTGTATGTGTCAACAATCTCCTTACTGTCACTTTTTGATCTACGGTAAATTCATTCTCAGGAATTTTCCAATCCTTGAGATAGATATTTACATCTTTATCAAGATCCACTTTCCCTTCCTCATAAAGCTTTAGGATGGCTAACGCAGCTATGGGTTTACTAATAGAACCAGCCTGAAAGCGTGTTTCTGTACCAACTTTATCGCCATTAAGGGTATGAGCAATTCCGAACCCCTTAGCCCACATTTCTCCTTCACCATCAACCACTGCAATACTTACTCCTGGCACTTTATAATGGTTCATTCTTTCAATTAGACTTACGCCTTTGCCAGCATTACTTGAGGGGTTTGGACCAAAAGAATTAAAATCAATTTCAACCTCTGATTTACAAGAGATTAGTACTGAAATCGAAAGCGTAAATAGTAAGCGGGACACATTAAATATTTTCATGTTTTATCCTTAAAAGGTTTATAAAGTTGCGTTTCAAAAGTAGTTAGTTACGACGGGTGGATGTGAGAAATCGCTACGCTTTTGAAATTTCATATCCATCAAGCCGCTATGCTGTTTATTGTGTGTATTATTCAAATTTGACTGTCAGTGCAATGTGTTTCACGGTGTGCCAGGTACGCTTTTTTAATTTTGTAGCCTTCCCCAAAAATGCTTAGATGTTGATAATAACATACAATGGTAAATTTTATGAGTAGTGGCAGATTGCGTGGCACTTTCCCATCAAACCGCGACACAGTTTGAGCGGGCTACAAACCTTGATATTTAGCACTTTACCTGCCATTACTTATACAAAATGTTGTGCGTTCGTGCTTTCTCAATACCTTAGTATTCTATTTCAAAATTTAAATCTTTAGCAGCCTCAACTACCATTTTCATGTCTCGAACTCCTATATGTGCATTATATATTTTCCTCTCTTCGTTAAGTTGTTTAACTACTTTGTATAACTCTTGGTAATCAGCATTTGCTACTTTTTCTGCAGTATCATATCCAGCTTCTAATAACACATATGCAAATGTGTGGTTTACCCACCTTATTCTGGAAAGGTCGGTCAATTTCGCAAGCTTCGTTATTTCATCTTTGCTAATTCCTGTTTTATTTGAAAGCGCTTCTCTTTTTTCATCAGTCAGTATCATATCATATAACTTAAGCGTATTTGTTATTCCTGCTTCTTCCAGTTTAACAACAATGTCTTCAGTGACACATGAGAAATCTTTTATCCTATTTGGTTTTTGTCGATAACCATTCACCACTCTTTTAAGAACAGCTAAATAATCCTCTTGCAATCCGCTCCGTTTCGAAAACTCCTGAACCCTGTCTTTGTCCTTAAGGGCCATTAGTAATTCATCAAGATCCTTTATATTACATTTTTTAATAATATCTAGATTTTTACCCACATCCCTTTCCAAAATTTTCCAACTTGGAATTAATTCGGCAGTTTTTAAAACCTCCTTGTATTTATCAATACTTATACTTTTCAAATCAATATAATACCCCATTTCATGTCTTAGCCCCCTAAAAGACTGGACTAAATTTTAAAATCAATTTAGTCATTATGAAATTTAGGGAGAAATGAAAAAGCGTAGACAATTCACACCTGAGGAGAAGTACAGTATCCTGCAGGAAGCAGAACGAGAAGGTTCGACAGAGTCCTGCCGTAAATACAACCTGGCACATTCGGCACTCAGTTATTGGAGGAAGAAGTACCTGTCCAATGGGAAGGAAGGTCTAAAGGCTGGTTACCGGAAGGTAGATCCGCAAGTTCGTAATCTGGAAGAAGAGAATATCCGGCTGAAGAAGATCATAGCCAAGCAAGCATTAGAGATCGAAGTAAAGGATGAGCTGCTAAAAAAAGGGGAAGCCCACTTTCAGATTTGGGTGTGTGGAGAAAGCAGATGGTACTATCAACTGGCTGTGATGGATGTGTACAGCCGCAGGATCCTGTGCTGGATCTTTCAGCGCAGCATCCGACAAACTGACGTGGTGGCCTTGATGAGAAACCTCGACCTTCGATTTGGGTTGAAAGGTGTGATCATCCGCAACGATAACGGCTCACAGTTCATCGCCCGCAAGGTCCGTGAAGCCCTCCGGGAGCTGGAGGCCCAGCAGGAGTTCACCCATGTAGCAACGCCGGAAGAAAACGCTTACATAAGAAGCGTTCCATTCCATCCAGCAACGGGAGCTCATTGACCGGTTCAGTTTTACCAGCTATTATGAGGCCAAACAACACATCGAAAAGTACATGCACTGGTACAACCAGGGCGGATTCCCTGACTTACTGCAAAATCGGTCTTGCTCTCTCCAGACACCTGCCATTGCTCATAGAGGCCAAGCATCTGCTCATGGTCATGTCTCTTCATCACACAAGGTTACCGGTATTAGGCTGTTTTTGAAAGATGAGCTTTATAGGACGGATACAAACGACTGGAGGTGTAAACATCTTAACGGATGCAGGCTACAGTAGCGGAGACAATTATGATGATATGGAAGCCAGAGGCTTAAATCATAGGAGGACCAGATTTATTCACTTATAATTGGTCAACACCGAATAACCAAAACTGCCGGCAACATCATCGCTGATAAAAACCGAAAAGCCTCAATGGATCGATTGTGTCATTGAGGCTTCTTTTTTGCTCCGGTTTTGGCTATTCAGCTAAATGTTAGCAGTATTCTACATTATTCCCTCTATATATTCTATGTAATCGTTCGGGAAAGAATTGCTATTTAAACCAACCTCAATGTGATTTTTATATTTTTCAGTAGCTTTTATTCTTTTTGTATTGCTTGTTTTAGCAATGAATGTAAGAGCTTTGAAATAACTTCCATTTACCTTTATCTCCACTTCTTTAGCTCCATAGTCCATTTCACTTTCAATTATTGAAAGTTTTTCCAGTTCGGGTTTAGATATGCGAAAAAGCACCCCCCAGGTAATTTTGTTTTTGTCCATCACAAGATTTGCTATTCCACCGCCATATCCGTCATATTTGCTGTTTTTACATTCTAGATTAAAAAGGACTTTGTAGTTTTCAAGAGTTCCTTCGGATATTTTGATCGAAGAAGGGCATCTTCTTCGAATCCTTTCAGTGTTCATGTTTGATCCATAGGAAAAATAGAGTTCACCTCTTTTGCTTAACTCAAGCAGTGATTTTCTTCTAATTAAATCAATTTCAAGTATTTTAAGTGTTTTTGCAACACGAAATAAGAAAGTTTCATCTGGAATTATTTCCGTACACTGACTCAAGTACTGATTTATGGACCCCTCATTTTCTTCAATCATTCTACTCTTGAAATCTCTAAGTTCTCCAACAGACAAACTTCTTTCGCCTACAAAATAACCTTTCACGGTATTCTCAACAGACTTTCCAATTTTATTATTGTTCCTGAATTCAAATGCTGGTCCAGCTACGTTCTGCTCAAGTTCAGAGTCTTCTTGGACAGTAAACATAATGTTAAAGGAACTATTAGATCCTTTTGTATCTACGAGGCACATAACATATGGCAGAACTGGAGGATCTTTTATGTTGTTCATATAAATCCTGAACTTATCACCATATAGTTCTTTGGTCTCAATTAATTTATTCATCCATTTAATACTTAAAGTATTACTGAATTGGAATCGTTTTATTGAAACTCCATTCTTTAGAGCTACTGAAAATGCGTCTATAAGATTTTGTGCTTTTGCTTCATTTTCAGGGTTATGACAGGAAAAGCCATCTCCAATTGAGATCACATTCTTTTGGGCACTTTTGATTAGTTCATAGTAACTATCATAGTAATCCCTACTATTCGGATAACCTATGCCATAGTTTTCCGATTTACTAAAGGATAATTTCAGTTCATTTAATAGACGTTCAGTTGCTTTGCTGCTGTTGAGTTGATTTTGGCGAAACATAATGTCCTCATGTTTTTCATTTTCAGAGATTTCCTTATTGAGCCAATCATTGAAAATAGTTAAGAACCCTGTCAAAATCAGAGCAGCTGATATGCTTGTAAGAATTGCATTATAAATGGAATTATAATCATTGAAACTTACTGTAGAGTCTAATTCGCTGAAAGGCTTTACGGAAGAAAGAAAGGCGAAAAGAATTCCAGCTATTATTAGTCCAATTTGAAAGACTATCTTGTTTTTTCTTTTGAATTTTTCGAATACTTCACTCATGTGTGTTACTGCTAACGTCAAGCTAAAATCCGTAGGCTTAACTACTGTAAATATCCTTAAAAGTATCTTATTCAAATTTCCTTTGCAAATAGCTCAGTAAGCTTATGGATGATAGTGCGTTTGTTAACCAACGTATTTATTGCTCAACGCTTAAAATCCAATTTGCAATTTTTTCCATTGCAACTGGGGAAAATGTCTGTTCTATTTTCTCATATTCGTCTGGCAGACCAGTTGTACATTCCTGAAATACATGATTGATTCCTGGCAACTTCTCAATGGTTACATGATTGTTTCCACCTCGCTGAAGAGCAACCTGGATCCCATTTAAATTTTCTTCAGGCAACACCTGAACATCTTTCTCCCCGTTTAGAGCAAGAACAGGGCAATTTATTTTCTCAAGAAATGGTTCGGGATTATATTGCATGAGATTAATCATCCAGGGGCTTCCCCACATAGCCAATTCGGCTTCCACGTATTGATCTTCTGTCATACCTTTAGGAATAGGACTTTCTTCAAACAATTTTATTCCTTCCCTAATAATTTTTTCTAATTCAATTCGAAGGGAATCTTTATTACTCAGGTTTGTGATGCTTTTGAAAATCTGTTGTCTCTGTTGCATTACGATTTCAATGTTTTGTGAATCCATTCCCATACCCGCCATGATTTTTGTTTGTCCTCTGTTCCATGTATCGAACATTTTTACACCAATCCCCGCCAACATAACCACAAAATCTACATTTTCAGATCTTGCAGCAACTATCTGAGCTACAATAGCTCCTTCGCTTAATCCTATAACTCCAATTCGATTCTTATCTATTTCTTTTCTAGTTTTCAAGAAAGTAATGGCACTTTCAGCATCTTGAGCAAAATCAAATGTCGTTGCAGATTCGAATTTTCCTTCGGATTTGCCGACTCCTCGATCATCATATCTCAATACCGAAATACCATTTCGGGTTAGGAAATCTGAAAGAACCAAAAATGTTTTGTGCCCTAGACGATCTGAGTTTCGATCATGTGGGCCACTGCCCGATACAAGTATCACGACAGGTGAATTGTCATTATCCTTTGGTGTAGTAAGAGTTCCCGCCAATTTTATACCAGCAAGGTTATTTAGAAACTCGACATCCTCAGAATAATATGGATACGGTTTTGATGGTTCTTGTGGTCTGCTGGAAGCTTTCTGATCATTGCATCGAATTAAGCTAATGGAAAAGATCAGAAGTCCCAAGTTGACATAAAGTATAGATTTCTTCAAATTTTAAACTTGGTTATACTGACTAACGTCCAACTATCATCCGTAAGCTGGACCGAGTCGCGTAGACTTTTCAATTATCTATAAAAGTATCTTATCGCACTTGCCTTTGCAAATAGCTCCGTTAGCTTATGAATGATAGTGATTGTTGAACCGTGGCCTTACCACGCATCATTAGAGCCTAATTGTTGGCGGTAGTCTTTTCTATTTTGTCCTGTATTTTATGTTCTAAACTCAATTCTTTCATCTTTTTGGTAAATGCTTTT
This sequence comes from Marinoscillum sp. HNIBRBA16962, assembly GCF_057801515.1. Lineage (NCBI taxonomy): Bacteria > Pseudomonadati > Bacteroidota > Cytophagia > Cytophagales > Reichenbachiellaceae > Marinoscillum > Marinoscillum sp. HNIBRBA16962. Next base: position 5,016,380 of record NZ_CM173603.1, read on the forward strand.
TTGTAATATTCTGGCATTTGATAACCACTTTGAAAGTACTTTTGATACTTTGTTTCCAGTTCAGGAAAATGGGTTCTAATAGCATTCATAACCAACGTTTTACTGTCTGCTCTTCCACTTCCAAACAAAGTTAAACTCGCAGGAAGTATGTAATTGACATTTAAAGCTGTAAACGTCTTAAATAAGCGTTCCAAATGTTCGGTTGTGTCTGAAATGAATGGCAATAATGGCATTAAACTGATACCTGTATGAAATTTTTCACTTATGGTTTTTTCTACTGCTTTTAGTCTCAAAGAAGGTGGTGTCGCTCCTTTTTCAAATATGTTAGCCACTGCATCATCAAGGGTGGAAAAGGAAAATGAAACGATTACACCTCTTCCCAATGTTTTGTTTAAGTCGTTAGGTAAAATGGCGTTTTGGTCAATCTGATGAAGTAGGTCAAAATCTCGTTCAATTAAGTCGGACTTTGTAAGGATATGAACAGGAAATTTATGTTTTGTAATGACTTCTAATGCTTGTCGGGTCATTTCGTATTTTTTCTCGACTTGCAAATAAGGGTCGGTAGCAGAAGAAAGTACAATAAACCCGTGTTGCTGTTTTTTAGCTCGGTTAAAAAGTTGCCTGTCGAGAATCTCAATGGCATTGGTTTTTACACTTAAACTTTCTTCGAGATTTGTTCCGTATTTGCTTCCTCTGATATAACAGTACAAGCAATTGAAAGAACAACTGCTGTACAAGTTCAAGGTATAATCATCCAAAAACCAAGGGTCTCTCCGTTTGGTTTTGTTCAATACGGATTTCACTTCAACTTCCCTTGGCATAGTTGTTCCTGTTTAATCCGATTTCAATCTTCTTTCTGAACCAATTGGCTACTTTATCCTTATTTTCAATTTCATCTTGATAATAAGTAATAAGGTTAGGATGAAATTTAGCCGTTGTTTTAGCTGCCCAACCTGCACCTTGCCTCACTTCCTTATCATTTGTATTTGCCATTGTCAGAAGTACTTCAAATAGTTGTTGAACTTCCTTTTCCGCTAATCCTTTCTTAATTGCGTAATGACCACCTGCACCCAATGACCTTACCACCCAATTTGTGGAATGCGAAGAAAGTTTCTGGTACTCTGGAAGCATTTTATTAGGAAAGTGTAATAAAGCATATCCGAAAACCCGTTCTCCAATGATGTCGCATACATACCAAATGTCTGCTTTAGAAATGTATTCAGTCGCTTTTTCCAATGACTGGTTAAAATGTTGTGGCAATCTCAATTGCAGTATTTTGCCGAGGATGACATTTCCACCTTCAGTTTTCAGCTTTTCAATGGCATCACAAAAAGGAATTTGAGTGTCTGTCGATAGGAGTTTGTAAATCTCTTCTGCACAATATTCGAGCAAAGGGAATTTAACTTTCTGTGAAAGAATACGCTCATGGACTGTATCAATAAACAATCCCATTTTTTCAACATTAAAAACTTTCTTACATGCTTCCCATTCAATTTGAATGTCTCCTTTACGGCTTATTGTTCGCATACCTTACTTTTTAACTTTCTTTAAAGCATCAAGGTATTTTTTCTTCACACCATTGTCTTCTTCTTTTTCGCAAAGCCTTTCAATCTTGGGTAATAATGTTTTGTTGCTTTCGGTTTTTAATTTTAATATCTCTGCCAATGCGTAAGCTGTTGCCCAACGAACAACTGTTCCCCTATTTTCAATATTTTGTAAAAGATTGTGTATTGATTCGTCCAATTGAGTTGGGAATTGTTTGGCGATATTCCCTATGACTTTTGCACTTTCCCATTTTACTCTCGGTTCTTCATCTGTTAATGTCTTAGTTACAAAGGAAAGTAAATCTTCATCCGCAATTGTTGGTAATTTTTTTGTGGCAGATTCAACAGCCTCAATACAAGTTGCTTTGTCTTTTGCTATTTGTTTTTCGGTATAAGCCAATAGTTCGTCTAGTGGTAACTCGTTGTTCAATAACCATTCAGCAATTTGTTTTGCCTTTGCTTTGGCTTTTATGGATTTGTCTTCAAAAAGATTTTCTAATGTCATTATTATCTGTGTCGCTTTTTATATTACTCCAAACGCCTTTATAAAATGAGTGCGCCCACACTTTCTAAAGGCTTAGAAGTCTCAGTTTTACTTCCGACTTTCTACGAAGAAAGTAGGCGCATTCATTTTTATCTAATGTGCCCGTTGCACAACTCAAATTCCCCGAAATGGTCAAATTTTCCTATCTGAAAACCTCGATTACAAAGCTTAGAGACAGGTAATGCTTAACAGTATTAGGTATTTACCAACTATTGAGGGGTTGTGCAACAGCCACGAATGTTGGCATCAGTTACCTTTGATCTTCGAGAAAATATTTCCAGTTCGTTTCTTATTTGCTCGCCCTAGCCTTAAATGTTTCTTTTCGAGAAATACAGGTGAAATTTCGTTCATCTGGTCATAATACTGCCAAAATCTTTCATCTGGCTCTGAAAATGGAAATGACAAGCTCAGATTGCATTGTGAATTTTGACTAAACCAGACCAATAACGATGATTTATACTGTTGATTAGGTAAGACTTCCTTTGTTCGAAAGTCCTTAAGCAGAATATTGTATGAAATGACTAGCTCTAAGGCAGGCATACTTAATTTGGGCCAAGGCTGCTCCTCGATTAAATAGTCGATTGCAGTTTGGAGTTGGTTAACGTTTATTGACCATTCTGTTTTTTTTTGTTCGGTTGGCTTCCCAGAAGGATACATGAAACCCATTGAAGTAGTCTTTCCATTGCCAAACTTATGATTTAAGTTAATTATTAGGTTAGCATAGAAATCCTTGGGTTCATCCTCATAAAAGGGCTCGATAGCTATAAGTTCTGGTGTTTGAGCATCCTCAATTAAAGAAAGCCCCATCGCAGATAAAAAACTTTCAACCTTTGAAACCGCTTTTTCAATTTTTCGGGCTTTTAATGATTGATTAGGTCTTTGATCCGGCAAAGAATAAAGAATGTAAGGTTGATTTGCTATCATGGTTCTAATTGATGCCAACGATCAGCTAAGGTGAGTGTGTCTGCCACTTATGAGTAGCACTGAAGTATCTGTGAGCACGTCCTTTTCCAGAAGCATTATGACACATTCACCTTAGCATCTGTTATGATCATGTTATTGATTTTCAAGGAGTTGAACTTTTTTACTAAGTTCTTGATTACTCGTTTTCAATTCAGCGTTTTCTGCTTCGAGTTGTCCCATACGCTTGTTCATATCGATCATATAGAGAGTCAGTTCCTCAATCTTCATTAGCAGTTTAGCGTCCATCTCACCAAGGTTGATTCCATTCTCAGTTACCTCAGCCTCACTTGGGATTTCTGGAAGGTGTCTGTTTGCTGAAATAAAGTTTTCCACTTCTTCAAGAGTTGGGAGTTTGTAGTTTTCTTCAAAAATAAAATCAGGCCAATCTAGGAGGTCTACCTTAACTTCTTTTGAATGAATTGTTCCATTCACATCCAATTCATGATCAGGGTCTGTTGTTCCAATTCCGACTCTTCCGGAATGAGAAGTTGCTGCTCTAACATATAATGCATCGGTCCAGGAGGCAGTGTTACCTCGGACAGCAAATCGAAGACTAGTTACTCCGTTACCTTCATCAACCCCATAAATTTTCGAACCATATCCACTTGAGGATGAAGAATGCAAAATTTCAATCGATTTTTGATCACTCCCCAAGGTCATGCCAATTGTTGATGTAATCGTGTTAAGGTTTGACCCAATAGAAAGTCGAGATTTTGGATTGGCTTCACCAATTCCAACATTTCCCATACCATCCAATTTTATATGTGAGTTCCCTCCACTATAAAAAGTTGTATTATCACCAAGTCTTCTTACAAGTTCCGAATCACTAGATGTATTATCTTTTAGGTGTAGTAAAGCATATGAATCTGTACTTTCAAAAATAGCAATATCATTAGCTCCTGATGAATTAACATGCAATTTCTTGTTTGGAGATGTCGTACCAATTCCAACTCTTCCAGAACTGGAGGTTGCCGCCCTGATGTACAAGGCATCAGTCCATGATGCGGTGTTTCCACGAACAGCAAATCGAAGACTAGTGACACCATTACCTTCATCAACCCCGTAAATCCTTGAACCATAACCACTTGAAGATGGGGAATGCAAAATTTCAATCGATTTTTGATCATTCCCTAGCGTAATGCCACTTGTAGATGTAATCGTAGAAAGACTCGATCCGACAGAAAGAGTTGATTTTGGACTGGATGTACCAATTCCAACATTATCAGTTGTAGTAAGGTTGCTGTCATTATCAGACCATTGAGCGGATACAGTGGTTGTCAGCAAAAGAATGCCAATGAATAAGTGTAGTTTTTTCATGATTTAAAGATTAAGCGATTTTTAATGGGTATTGATTGGTCATAACGCATAGCTATCGGATGTCCCACGGTCAGTGAATAACACTAAAGTAGCAAATCCTCACTACAGTTTCCGAAAAGCAGTGGACGCGGACGGCTAGTCATATGCCCGATGAGCGTTTGTTATGTGTATTTAAAATTATCTAATTGATATTTCATAAGTTTTAGTTTGCCCAGCAGATATCTGAAAAAATCCAATATTGCTTCCGCCATCGTACCATGTGTAGTTACCTGCGTTCATGTTTGAAATGAACACTTCTCCTTTATTATTAGGTAAGAGATTTTTCAAAATAGGTTGCGTGTTTATAAGTTCAGAAACTGTAAATACCCCTTCTGGGTAAACGTCTATTTCTAAGCTTTCCAAATTATCACTGTTGAAAATCAATCTCGCATTTCCTGTTAGCTCATCATCATTACAACTGATTAGAGTGAAAGCAATTATTAAAAATAAAATTCTCATATCAATCAAGAATTAAAATTCGACCAGTTTTATAACCATTATCTGATCTAATCCGAAGAAAATAAACACCCTTTGAGAGTTTGTTAAGTGATAGTGGAATTTGATGAGTCCCTTCATTTAGAGATTCTCTTTCTTCCAAGTAAACACGTGCTCCCTGCTGATCAATTACCTCAATATTAAGGTTGCTGTTTTTAGAGTTAATGAAATACTCAATAGTCATGTTACCACTGTTTGGGTTGGGATAAACCATTATTGAACTTTCTTTGATCAGATCATTATTCATTTCACTAATCTCATCATTTTGTAGTTTCACTTCTAATGATCGAAAATCTACATCCTCATTAGGATCTCTGATATAAAAATTGTCAAAGACTATTCGCTGCAAACTACCTTCTTCATTGATTGCTCTTCCATTTTCCAAACTTTCAAAACTTGGAACAACTGCTACAAAGCTACTTCCGTTTGTTGCATGAAAACCATTTGTCAATGTTATTATATTTCCAGCTAATAGCGACACTGAATTTAAGCTACCTCCAACATTAAAATTATTTCCCACAGTAATGCTGTTTTCTGCAATTGCAACATTTCCATATGCGTAGGTTTTATAATCACTTTGTTCGTCCAAAGTTAGGTCAATAGGAATAGGGAATAATCCATACGGGTTCTCATAAGCGCTACCTAACCATATATTTTGATTATAGATAGGCGTTTCTATATCAAAAATAGAACCCTCAGCAAATTCAATACTCACAGGGAAATTTTTAATTACAGTTATTTCGCTCCCATTGTTTCTAGCATCTTCAAATTTAAATTTGAGTTCTAGAGCAATGCCGGTCGGGAGTAGGGGAAGTACTGGATTACTACTATGATAGCTTGCACGAAGATCAGAGATACCACCAAAGACATGACTCTCCAATAACACAGGATTTTCAAAACGTGTAGGTTCTCTATAATCGAATGTATAAGCAGCTTTCATACTTGTGATTTCCAAACCGGAAGCAGAATTAAATACATAGTTTAAACTATTCTTTAACTTAAATCCATAATAATCAACTACGGTGGTCAACAATACAGGTTCTTCTTTTTTTTCGTCGTATTGAACCACAGGTTTTTCAACCAAATTGAAAACTCCAATTGGATTGAGGTCATTCACAGGAATGTAATATTGAGAAGTAGGTGATTTATTTGGATTTAAAATAAAATCATCACTAATTAAAAGATTCGTATTCGAAATTGTACCAGACAATTTCAACGAGCCAGAAAATTTTAAGGGTTTGGGAGTAGCGTCATTACTGAAGAAAAATGTTTTCACAAAGCCAGCAACCCCTCCAATCAAAGGCGCTGCATTTGCTAATGGAGAACTTGCAAGTGCAGATAAATTTTCAAACCACCAAGGTTCACTTTCACCAGCATCTATTTTCTTTTGTTCTGCATTTACTCTATCATTCAATCCCTTAGTAGCTTTCTCGGCCGACTTGTAAAATTTTTGACCTTTATCAAACGCTTCCTTTAGATTTCCACCAGAACCTTTTGATCCTTCAAGGTTAGCATCATCCATCACTTGATCAAGCGTAAACTCTGTAGATTCTACATCTAAAACCGACTCATCAATGCCCCAAATTTGAATGCGCATTCTGGAATCCAAATCCATAGTAGGGTCGTAGCCAAAAAGTTGAAAATCAGCATATCCCCAGCCTTGAAACACAGCTACTTTCCCCATGAAGTTTAATGTATTATCAGCGTCATAATCATTTAAAAATACTTTATCATCATCCGAAAAGGTCATTAGGGCACCTGAAAATTCGGGATCAACAAAAGAAAGTTCCGCTCTATAATAAGTGTAGGAGATATTTTGAGCATTGTAGAACAAGTATCTTAGTATTCCCCGGTACTTGTTATAAAGTATAAAGAAGGGCTGGGAAGGAGCACTTGTTGCCGTTCCAAAATCTCTGTAGACCAGGACCCATCCATCTTCTGGCCACATATCTTTTTTCGAAGCTATGGTATTAAGCGGATGTCCGGAAGTGAAAAATGGTGTTTGCTTGCCTGAGGGTACTTTAACAGGGTTAGGCTGACCAACAACCTCATAGTACATGTCAAGACCACCAGCATATTCTTGATACCATATCCAATTTGGGTCACTGTTTGGGTCATTCGCCTCAATCATCCGAGCATTATCTTGGGCTTGGTTACTTAAACAAGCGATTACCAATAAAAAGGTGAATATTTGTTTCATTTTATTTCTGTTTTTTCTGTTAAGTTTAGTGATTACACATAACGTCTAGATAAGCTCAGTGAGCAAATCCGTTTAAAGTTGATTTTATAGTTACAGTTTGAGTCTGAATTTTGCTCATAGCTCCATTTGCTCATTGAGCTTATCGCTTGTTAGCGACATTGGTTATTCTTTGCAGATTCATATTGAGTTCGTTTAATATTGTAAGCAATGATTCTTTGTTTTGACCTAGATCTAAGGATAACTTGTCAAGGTGTTCATAATTACCAAGGTGATAGTTTACCTCTAATATTTTTCCGAGTAAACTTGTGGAAGCCTCAATTTTTGGGTTGAAATACTTTTTGAATTGTATTTTGTCTTTTCTATAGCTGTTGATATTAAGCTCAAGAAAGGAATTAAAAGCTTTTTCAAAGCTCTTTTCATAGCCTTTGGTTTTGTATGAGGAGAAAACTTCATACCATTTACTTGAAAAGTTATCATGGGCTAGATGGTTTCTAACAACAATGAAGCTCCAAATCTTCTGGTCAACATTGTCCAATTGATCACCAAATGACCTTGATTCTGATGTATTATTAATGAATCCAATGGCATCTTTTAAATCAAACCTTTTTCTTTTTGTTGTTAATTGAAGAACACTAGTTTCCTTGATGTCCTTCGTGGCAAAATTTTCATATTTAGATATTGATGTTGAAAGTAGTTTACCGACTGCATCAGTTACCAGCATTGGAATATTGATAAGATCAAATAAAACAATCACTAATCTGGTGAATGAAAGTGCAGAGCTATTTAATAAAGACTCTTTATTTAGAGAAGCATATTTATCCCAAACTTGAAGGGCTTTCAAAGTATCTAGATACTGTTCATAATATGTCTTACGATAAGTTTTAAGATAAATATCTAATTCATCTCCTATACTTTTAGAGAGTTTCAGAGAGTCAATTAAATCTGAGATTAAAGTTTCGCTTAGATTCAATCTTTCTAATGTGAATTTCCCCTTGTTGGATGTTTTTATGTAATTACGTTCATAATCGATAAGCTTATTTTGGTACAGATTCATTAATAAACTATTGCAGAGATGTTTACTCCATCCAGTTCCCTCTTGTACTTCTATGTCGGAGGTTGCTCCAGACTTTTCGATCCATGCAAGCAGAAGCAAATTTCTTTCATCATCAAAAAGAGAATTTGGATGATCAAGAAGCTCCATGGAATATTTGATGTTCTCTTTCATAATCTTCCTTGATAAAAATATTTTACTTCTCGCACCCTTTTGACATGATCGAAAATACCATCTTGAACTATCGGTAGCTCAGGATACCCATTATAGTATACCACCTCATATGTTAGAATTGATGAAAGAGCCTGTAGACTTTGGTGAGAATATCCCTCTAGATATTCATTGTTTAAAAAAACCAGAAGTTTCCCATTTACTCTGGAATCGCTCGCAAAATCATGAATTTCCCCAATTGATCCTGGTGTCTCTGGAATTGAAACTATCATATCAAATTTCTGAGCTTGAACTAGCTGTTGAATTCTTACGGAACCTTGGTTACTCTCAATTATTTCCTCACTGAATAAAGCAAGATGTCCCTGTTCTCTTAAAACTGTTCTTAGCTTCACTCTCAATTCAGCAATTGGTGATGTTGAAGAAGGGCTTGGACCCCAAATCAAAACCGATACAGGTATACTATTAATTTTAGACAATTCCTCCGAAATCTGAGGTTTCAGCCTTTCAAAAAGCTTTTGAGCTTCGGGTTTAAGTGGTGAGTCAGGTAAATTCATATAAGCCTTCTTATTGTCGCTAACGACCAGCTATCGGGCGTATGTCCGCAGCTAGTGAATAGCACTAAAGTAGTGAAATCTGCCGAAGCTCACAACGGTTCCAAATAGCACTGCGTTCCGAAAGTCTTAAAATCCTTCGAGCAGAAGTCAGTAGAAAGCACTGCCATTTCTCAGCGGCAGATATCACGGTCGAGTTTCTCCGAAACCAGCCAGAAATCACTTTGACATATGCCCGATCAGCGTCTGTTACATACCGTTATTTTCGTAATACATTTCGATGAGCGAGAACGCAAATCCTGGTATTAATTGTCGAAGTTCCTTCGTTTGGTTAGGTATTGATTGAAGCTTTTCCTTTAGTTCAAGATACATTGGGTGTTTGATTCTTGATGTTACGTACTCAGCTGATTTTAATTCTTCTTGGAATTCTTCCTTCAGTTGTTCCTTGTTAGTAGAAATGTTCTCAATGAAAGCCAAGCCAAAATTTAGTAGTAGGTTGGATGAAAGTGAAGCAAACCTAGATTCTAGAAACTCCATTCCAACTGTTGAGAAGTCGTTAACCAATGTCTTGATAGTCTCAGCTGTTGTGTTAACTCGGCCGTTATGAAAATAGTAAGCTTGCACGATAGGTGCAATTCCTGTTCCACGTTTAAGAGTTAATAAGTCGAAATGATTATTCAAGATTCCGGATTGGTAGCTACCTGTAAAGCGGTATGTAGGGTTGAAACAAGAAGATACCGAACAACTAATTATTCCTTCCTTTAGTGAGAAGTTGACATGCAAATCCTCATAGATTGGATATTTTTCAAAGTTGAGAGTTCGTGCGAAATAGTATGTTGAATTTTTATACTGATCAAATCCAAAGTCCGGTAAAGCCTCATTCATTCGTTCAATTACAAGTTTCTTGAATTCTCCTCGTCTGAGTTCAGGACTTTCGTCAATTGTCGTCTTCTTCTCTTTGGATATGTTGAACCTGTTCAATTTGCGTAGTGCTCTATGGTATGTAACGAATGTCTATGTGCAACACCCATTGCACATATCCGACATCCATCAGTCCAAATCTAATGGATTTTTAATTTGATTGAAACCCTTAACTGCCACATGTGTATAGATCTCCGTTGTTTTCGTACTTGAATGACCCAATAAAACCTGAACATATCTTAAATCTGTACCATTCTCCAATAGATGGGTAGCGAAGGAATGCCGTAGCATATGTGGAGTCACATGCTGATTGATCCTGGCTCTTCGTGCCGCACGCGCTACTATCTGTCTTACACTGGATGCCGTGTATTGCTCTCCCAATTTCCCTTCAAACAAGTACGTACTGGGCCTGTATTCCTGGTAATATGCCCTCAGATCCGAGAGCAAATTGTTACTCAGTATGCTGATCCGGTCTTTCCTCCCTTTGCCTTGCCGGATGGTGATAGTCATTCTCTTGCTGTCAATATCACTTATTTTTAAATCCAGGAGTTCCTGCCTGCGAAGACCCGCCGAATAGAGCAGGGCCACAATGCACCGGTGCTTGATATTTAGAATCCCCTTGATCATCCTGACCACATCTTCCTTTGCAATTACTTTGGGAAGTGTTTCTGCTCGCTTAGGGACATTAATGGTGTAAAACCTGTTGGGCATTTCCTTCACTACCTCGTAGTAAAATTTGACCGCACATATAGTCATTCGTACATATGACTCTGACCGTCCGGCTCTTACCAGTCTGCCTAAATAGTCATTTATCTCCAATTCCGAGATCTCCATAAGGCTTCTTTGTTTCACAAAATCATTTATAAACCGCTCAAAATGATGAATATACGATCTCGCAGTATTCATTGAATAGCGTCTCGTCTCCAGCTTCTGAAGAAATTCCTCAGGTACATATTTGACGCCCTTTCGAACTTTTCGCTCTCTAAAACTGTCTACTGACAATGCCTCACCGCCTTCATTGACCGGCCTGTTTACAAAAAAGTACCGCGTATTGACCCAGGCCACACCTTTGAAGGTATCAAAAATAGCGTAAACTAAAACATTCGTCTGACCACCCACAGCAGCCAGACGAATGTAAAAAGATCTGCTTTACCTTACCCGAACCTTATGATTCAGTATACCCGTAGCATTTTCCAGCCGGAGGATACTGGGCAAAAGCCCGGACAACAGCTGCCAGCATGAACCCGGCAGCCAATAACTGAAAAATGAATTTTCGTTTGTTTGTACTCATGATATTTGGATTTTAGTTTGGCAAAATGGTTCGGCCTCATTGCTTAATCAACTTCATGCGTTTGGTGCCTGAAAGCATTTGCAGCTCCAGGAAATAAACTCCACCCGACAAGTCCTTCATATCTATCATGTTGTCTAATCCTACCAGATCTTCCTCATGCATAAGCTGCCCTGAAAGATTGACAATCCGGGCGCTAACCAACTCGCTATCATCCTCCAGACGTATATTCAGCACATCTTTCACGGGATTAGGGTAACACAACACTGACACAGCTTTCGGCTCTTCTTCCGCTGCCAGGTCGATCCTCGATCCGGAAATATTTATCAATTCCCACTGGGAATTAACATGTGTGGTATTAGCCCACTGGCCACAGGCACTTCCATTGGCAGTACGACCCATACCGTCCAGGTAGAGTCCAGTGCCACGATTGCGCAGCTGATAGTAGCTACCAGAATACTGCTGCATGGTCCAGTGAGAATTATAATGCGTGGTGTTCGCCCACTGGCCGACATCTGATCCGTTGGAAGTGCGGCCCATTCCATCCAGGTACAATCCGGTTCCTACATTCCGAAGCTGGTAATACCCACTGCCTACATCTATTCGTTCCCACTGTGAATTGGGATGGGTGGTGTTTCCCCATTGCCCACAGGCATCTCCATTACCAGTACGTCCCATGCCGTCCAGGTATAGTCCGGTGCCACGGTTTCGCAGTTGAACCACTGAGCTTCCGCCTGACGATGGTGGCGATCCCAGGTAAGGCCATCCATTGGCAAAGCCAAAATCCGTACGGACCATGAGCTTTGCATTGCCATTGTCATTGCCATCGTAGAAATGATAGGTCAGGCGACCTTCGCCATACCCGAAATGACCAGGCCCTACTACATTGCCATTTTGATTGGAGATAAAAGTACGTTCTCCGCTATAAGGTCCGGTAATGCTTGAAGAACGTGATACCACGATATAATACGAACTGCTTAATCCATTGCAGCAGGAACCCCGATTGGAAAACAGGTAGTAGTATCCTCCATTTTTCATGATAAAAGGTGCTTCACGATCCTGATGATTTCCACCAGCGATATGAGTGACTCCTCCTGTTGTTTTGCCAGTAGATGGATTGATCCGGACAACACCAATGCCTCCAAACCAGGAACCATAGGTCATCCATACATCGCCATTATCATCCCTAAATAGCGCCGGGTCAATGGCATTGATGTCATTATTTCCATTGGAAGAAACCACTATACCAAGGTCGGTCCACGGACCGTTCAAGTTACTTGCACGTGTCACTCCAATAGCCGAAGTAGATGACCCAAACGTGGAGGCTGAATAATACAGGTAGTAATATCCGTTCATTTGGATAACCCCCGGAGCCCAAAAATCACCACTGAATCCAGGTACATAATTGTTGATCCATGAAGGCCAGGTGCCTGGTGAAAATGGTGTAGACTCAGCCTGCCAGTTGGTAAAATCAGCATTACTGGAAGACATGGCCCAAACTCCACTACCTGTAGTAAATATCCAATACCTACCGTCCGTATTCCTAACCACTTTGGTAGGGTCATGGCTGGGTGGATACTGTGCCAGTAAATCAAAACCTGAAAGCAAGATCAAGGCGACCATAAATAAGCCTTGAACATATTTAATATGTTTAGTTAGAGTATTCATATTATTTTTATTTAATGTTATACGTTGGAAATTACTGCTTCTGAATTTTCACGGTGCGTGAACCAGCTGCATTTTCTACCTGAAGGATGTATAGACCCGGGGTTATACTTTTTATGTCCATCTGATATTCTGAACCTTCAAAGGCTTCTTTTTGAATGAGCTGACCAGCACTGTTAATCAGCTGAATGGTGGTGGGTCCATCCACTTCCGGCTTACCCAACTTTATCTCTACAAAATCCTGAGTGGGATTAGGGAATACCTGGAAGCTCTTTTCAATGTTATCTTCTTCTACATCGGCAACACGACTACCACTTACAGGTTGAAATTGAAACTGCTGATTGTAACTACCGCTGTAACAGGTGTACTGGACCAGATTAGCTCCGTCTGAAGTAGATACTCCTTCTATATCCAGACACTTTCCACTAGCCACTGACCGGATGGAGTAATAGCCCCCTCCCCGGTCTACCAGCTCCCACTTCTGGCAGTCATTGTTTAACCAATCCCATAGCTGGGCATTAGCAAGGTTGGAGCCACTGCATCCGGTCATATCCAGGGCCATTCCGGTTGCATTGGCTGGTGAAATCCTCCACTGGCCACTACCAACATCTGTGAAGATCCATTTTTGGCAATCGTTATTCAACCAGGACCACTGACGTACATTGGTACCTGTTGAGGATCCACAGTTTTCTACGTCAATTGCTTTCCCGCTATGCCGGGGAGTGATTCGATACGTACCACCTGATGTGACCGGACCTCCACTGGATGGTGGACTCCCAACATACGGCCATCCATTGGCAAAGCCAAAATCCGTCCGGACCATGAGCTTTGCATTGCCATTGTCATTGCCATCATAGAAATGGTATGTTAGTCTTCCATACCTGTATCCTACATGACCAGGTCCAACGACATTTCCGCTCTGATTGGGTAAGAAAACTCTTTCTCCTGTGTATGGTCCGATAATATTTGTAGAACGAGCAACGACCACATAGTAAGTACTATTCAAGCCATCACAGCAGAGCCCTCGCTGATAAAACAGGTAATAGTAACCTCCATCTTTCATCAAACCAGGACCTTCTACATTTCCACCCACGAGATGGGTGGTTCCCGAAACAGGCTTACCGGTCTGCGTGCTTAGTTCTATAATGTCGATACCACTTTGCCAGTTTCCCCAGCTCATCCAGAGCCTGCCATTGTCTAAAAGCAAAGCCGGATCAATGGCATTATTTCCAGCTACTACCATTCCCTGATCAGTCCAGGGGCCTGCCAAATTGGTGGCTGTTGCTAAACCAATGGCTGCTGGTGCTCCCTCTCCTGCACAGGAATAATAGAGGAAAAAGGTATTGTCAATTTTAATGATATCAGGTGCCCAGAAAAAACCGGTGAACCCATCTACGTAATTGCTGATCCATCCGGGCCAGGAATTCTCCGGAAAAGGTGTTGGCTCGACCCGCCAATCTGTAAAATCAGCATTACTGGAAGACATGGCCCAGATCCCCTGCCCGGTGGTGAAAATCCAGTACCTGCCATCGGTATTTTGGATCATCGTAGCGGGATCATGACTGGGCGGATACTGTGCTTTAGAAATAAAAGAAATGAGTAAAAAGAGCATGACCACTAAAGAGCGGACAAGCCCCGATCTCTCAGTTTGTTTTAGTGTTTCCATAATAGATTATCTTTTAGTTAGTTGATTGATCTCCTGATAGTTAGAAGACCTATTTACACTAAAACAATTATAATCAGTTACACGGAAATTTAATTTCCGTTTGCTACTCTTCTAAGGTATATTTAGCATTACTTCTGGAGTATTTGATTTCGTATCCATCCCTTCGCAGGTCATTGATCATCTTGCGGATGGTTCGCTCCGTACAATCAAACTTATCTTCCAGATCCCTGGGAGAACTGAGTGCTCCTTTGCGAATGAGCTCCAGCAAATAATCCAGTCTTTTTCCGTAGGTAAAATAATCCATAAACCACTCGGTAAATGGCGGTGATTATGTTTATTCGTTTAATACACTTTTATCTACCACAGGCCACCCATTGCTGTCCCAGGTCATATCGGCAATTTTCAATTTGGAATGCCCGTCATCTTCAGAATCGTATGCATGGAAAACAAAGTAGTCTTTCCCATCGAAAGTATACGCACTATTATGTCCTACTCCGGCCCATCGTTTATCTCCCTCGATGACCAGTGAGCCTCCTCCTTCGGCCATGGATTTGCCTTCTTTATCGAGGTACGGACCGGTTACATTTTCAGACCTGCCCACTACTACTTTGTAAGTGCTGTTTTCTCCCCGGCAGCAATAATCCCACGAGACAAACAGGTAATACATGGTATCTTTTTTGAAAATAAAGGGAGCTTCCAGAGCTGCATCGCCCGGATTCTTATCATCTGTAAAGTGGGTTCGTTTCCTTTTAGCGATAGTATGCCATTCCTGGGGTTCAGCCAGCCTGTTCCTGTTCGGGACCAGTTTGACCAGCTTCAACCCCTCCCAAAAAGAGCCGAATGACATCCAGGGATATCCATCTTCATCAGTTATAATATTGGGATCTATAGCATTCCAAAGGTCTCTGTTTGGAACAGACTGAACGATAATGCCCTGATCTTCCCATTTGAACTCCGGATCATCCGGATGCAGGGTAACATTAGTGACCAGACCAATAGCTGAGGTATTTTTAGCAAAAGCAGAAACCGAATAATAGAGGTAGTACTTTCCGTTGTAATAGGAAATATCCGGCGCCCAGATATGGCCTCTGAAACCGGAAACTACCTGATCTGTCCACTCAGGAGGTCTTCTCCCAAACACGGATTCTTCCTCCCTCCATGTCTTCATGTCCTTTGAAGAATAAACAGAAATACCCCAGCCGGTGCAAAACAGGTACCAGGTATCATCCTGTTTGATCATCACCGGATCATGAACACTAATGTCTGTTTCTTGTGCTGAGGCAGGAGAAGCAAAAAGCAACCCGGCCATAACGTATAATAATTGTAGTAATCCTTTCATCTGTTTAAATTTTGCAACAATGCCCTGATGTCTGGTGGCAGAGGTTGAACCATCCTCCTGCCTGTGTGTCTCAGTAATTATCTCAGGCATGGCCTGTTTCATGTCAATTAACTTTTTTACCCCAAATAGCCAGGCCTTCCGCGTTAATGCCCGTAAAAAGAATAGTGGACCCCACTTCATTCTCCCAATCTCGTCCCCTTTCGATCAATACTTTATCTGTATCGCCATCTACCCAATTGATCGTAAGCCAGGGAGCCTCGTAAGTCCAGGAACTGCCTGCTTCACCGTCAATTGTTCCTTCAGCATCCAATGTGATATCGGATGAAGTCTGGAACCCTGGATTTGTTTGCGTTTCAGCAAATCCGGGAACAACAGTGTAATCAAAATCGATGACCTCCCAGCTTCCGATAAGTTCGCTTTCTTCCACACCCGTCTCCTCCTCTCCGGCAAAACGCTGAGAGCTGGTAATTGGCCACCCGTCTTCTGTCCAGAAGATCTGCCGGGTATGCATAACCATGTAGTATTTGTTAACTCCGGGACGCCCCTGATGAGCCATATAGAATTTACCATCTTTCTCAAAAACTCCCGGGTGGGAAACACCCTGCCATCCGGAGTGCCCGTCAAACCGGTACGGAGCAAGTATCATCGGGTAATTATCCGAAAATTCATTCATATTTTCTCCGAAATAATCAAGGAAAGGACCATCGGCATTTTCAGACCTTCCCACCCTCACATTGTATTTGGTTTCTAACCAATCGTAAGCAATAAACAGGTAGTACATGCCCTGATCTTCATTGTAAATGATTTCAGGACCTTCTATATTACCATCCGGATTGCCCTGGTCAAACCCGCCCCGATGGGCTATACGTACCCCTTTGTCTCCTGCTTGTCTGGCCAGACCGGTTTCTCCATCAAGTTCCATTATATAGATACCATCCCACGACGAACCATAGTACATCCAAAAATTTCCGCTTTTATCCACAATTACACTAGGATCGATCGCATTGGTATGGGTGGAGTTGCCACCCAGTGAGGTTACCACCACACCCTGCTCTTCGAATGGTCCGCGAGGATCATCTGAAGTGGCCAGGCCTATAGCGCTCAGTCGACCAATATTAGAAGCCAGTGAATAGTACACCCGGTACTCATCTCCCACCTTCATTGCGTAAGGTGCCCATAACCCATTGTTAGGCGTACCTCCATTGTCTGTAATGTGCGAAGCCCCCAAGCCTGGTATCCCATTGAATACCCAGCCTACAAACTCCCATTCCACCAGATTGATACTCCTCCTGATCTGCAGGCCAGGCCTGATGGCATGCCCAAAGGCTACGTCCGTACTGTAGGAATAAACAAACTTATCATCCACCAGCACAGAAGGATCATGCGTATTGTAATGTCGCCATTGGTACACCTGATCTTCAGTGGCCAATTCACCATAGGTATCATTTAACTGTGTGAAGTCTATGGGTCCATCATCCAGAGTGGTAGTATCGGTACGAGTAGTATCCACCATAATTGGACCACCTTTCAGCGGTTCATCTTTGCAAGACACCAACAGTTCAAGCCCACCCAATACGGTCAGCAATACAATTAATCTCGTCCACGCTGGTTTACTCATGTCCTCTCCTTCCTTCTAAACTTTTATTTCACCTCTAAAACGACCACAGAAAATGGCGGCAATTTGACAGTTATGTTTTCTCCTTTTTTGCTAAAACCTTCAAAATTCTGAGGAACTACGTTATCCGGATTATCAAAGGAGTTGTAGTCATTCAGGTCTCCTGATTTCAAAACTGTTCCTGTTATTTTCTTTTTGTCAGTACCTCTCAGACTCAACTCAATCTCCCTGGCGTTTGATGCATCGATATTGACCAGCGAAATGTGGATTGCTCCCGTATCATCCATAGAAGCTGAAGCGGAAATTGCAGGCAACTTCTTACCATCATACTCATATGTTGGGTTATTCATCAGATTCAAAGGAAGAAGCGTAGCGTCCTGATGTACATTGTACATCTTCATTACATGATATGTAGGAGTTAATATCATCTTCTCCTCGTCTGTCAGAATTACCGCCTGCAGTACATTGATCGTCTGAGCCAGATTGGCCATTCTCACTCTGTCCGCATGGTTATGGAAAATATTCAGAGTGGTTCCGGCAATCATGGCATCACGCATGGTATTTTGCTGGTAAAGGAAACCAGGGTTGGTGCCAGGCTCTACATCGTACCACCCTCCCCACTCATCTACGACGAGAGCAATTCGTTTCTGCGGATCATACTTATCCATGATAGTAGAGTGACGCTCTACAAGTTCTTCCATGTGAAGTGCTCGCTGCATGGTAGTGAAATATTGCTCCTCAGAAAAGCCTGTAGCTGGTCCTTTTGCACCCCAGTTAATAACTGAATAATGGTGTAAAGCCACACCTTCAATAAGATTTCCCGGAACTTTTTGCATCAAAACTTCAGTCCAGTTGTAGTCATCAGAAGAAGCGCCTGATGCAATTCTAAAAATCCCGCTTTGATTGGACCAGCCCGCCATAAAGGTTGCGTAGCGACGGTAGACATCTGCATAGTATTCAGGCCTCATATTTCCACCACAACCCCAGGCTTCATTTCCAACTCCCCAGTATTTCACATTCCATGGCTCTTCACGCCCATTCTCTTTTCTCAAGTCAGCCATCGGGCTAACACCATCGTGGTTTACATACTGGACCCAGTCGATCAGCTCCTGAACCTCACCACTTGCGACATTGGCAGCCAGGTAGGGCTCCGTATCCAGCATTTCACACATGTTTAGGAAATCGTGAGTACCAAAACTGTTATCTTCCGTTACTCCTCCCCACCATCTGTTGACGATAGTTGGTCTGTCTTCTTTAGGCCCAATACCATCTTTCCAGTGGTAGGTATCTGCGAAACAACCTCCGGGCCATCGAAGGTTAGGGATCTTCAGCTCTTTTAATGCTTCAATAACATCATTCCTTACTCCATTTGTATGCGGAATGACTTCATTGTCCTCGCCAACATAAAACCCTCCGTATACACAGCGACCCAGGTGCTCCGCAAAGTGTCCATAAATATGTTTGCTAATAGTGTGCTCTCCCTGATCAGCCCCAATGTAAATGGTAGCTTTATCTTGAGAGAAGACCGTAAATGACAGCAGAGTCAATAAAATAATAATAAATCTTTTTTTCATTTCGTTTTTCTTTTTTTGAAAGAAAAGGCGGGGGGTTTATCCCCCAGCAAATTCCCAGTTGTATGAAGCGTATTTTTTTTATTTGTTTAGTAATTTAATTTTCCTTTCAGCAAGGTAAAAGAGTGTGGTGGAAAATTGTAAGTAAACTCCTTACCTTTTGTGTCGATTTGAGGTTTTTCTGCTGTTTTGACTTTCTCCACACCAAAATCATTTTGATCTTTTATATCGCTTCCATTTACTTCAAAAACAGAGAATTTGCCTTTGAAGCTCCCTTCCTGTGTCTGAATGCTTGTTTCTATTGCCTGATCTTTATGCCTGTTGACCACTGCAACAATGACTTCATCACCGTTCACTGATGCAGAAACATCAAGGTATGGCACATCTGACTGCTGTGTCATGGTTTCCCCCAATCCAATGTTGAACGGTTGAGTATCATAAGTCTCACAATCAACAAAAACATCCAGGGAAGTGCCGTACATATGTTCTGAAAAGAGCTGAAGCGGATAGTAAATTGTTTGTTTGAACATGTCATCTTCATTGGTGAAAATCGGGGCAATAACATTAACCAACTGAGCCATATTAGCCATTTTCACCACATCTGCATTCCGTACAAATGCATTGAGAAAACCTGCAATTACCAATGCATCTTCCAGGTTATAATGTTCCTCCAGTGCCCGGTCTCCCCGAGCTGAATCTCCGCGTCTTGCACGATACCAGACATTGTACTCATCCCAGGCAATGTAAACAGGAGGCCGGTCCCCTCTGTTAGCATGTTGCATCTCACGAGCGATCATACCTTTAACTACTTGTGTCCTTTGATCCAGAACTAACGGTGTAGAAACGAAATTGTAATAGTCATCAGCAGGATTTCCAACATAGATATGAAGTGCCAGATAATCCACTACATCTCTGAGTTCATGTAATATGGTAGCATTCCATTCATCCGGTTCGGCCCCCGGACGATAGTTTGAAGACCCTGCCGCAATAAGTTTGATCTCCGGAGAAGTACGCTTCATCAGCTTAGCTGCCTCTCGGGCTTTTTTCGCATAATCCTCTGCATTGAGATGTCCCATTTGCCAGGGGCCATCCATTTCATTTCCCAGACTCCAGTATTTAATGTTATGTGGTTCAGGATACCCGTGCTCTTTGCGCAGTTCGGCATAGTAAGGCCCCTCTTTAATATTCGTATATTCAACCCACCTCCGCGCTTCTTCAATAGTCCCCGTTCCAAGATTTACCGCGAAGTATGGTTCAGTATCCAGCTTATTGGCAAACTCCATAAACTCATTAGTACCAAATTCATTCGTCTCGAGCCTGTACCAGGCTAGCTCCATTCTGGGCACCCTTTCCGGACCTACCCCATCCTGCCAATGATAGTTAGACACGAAGTTTCCCCCTGGATACCGAATCAAAGGCACATTCAAGCCTTCTACTGCTTCCAGTACATCTTTTCTAAACCCATCTTCGTCAGCCAGAGGAGAATCCGGGTCGTATATGCCTCCGTAAACGCACCTGCCAAGATGTTCTACAAAATTGCCGTAGATCATTTTGTCTATTTCTCCTATAGTTCGCTCCGGATCGATCTTGATCCTGGCCTGCTGGGCTCTGCCCACCATCTGAATGGTGAGCAGTATGATTAAGATTCCTGATAGCTTTCTAATTGTCATAACTACTATAGTTAGATTATCACTGGTATGGAATTCTGATTACAGATAATGAATATGGGTCCACTGAAATCGTAAAACTTTCGGCACCAATTTCGATTGTTCTTTCTTTTGGACTGATGTTTCCAGGCTGGTCAAAAGAATTTTCACTTGCCGGATCATTATGACTCAGAACCATCATCTTACCTGATGAACCTACTGAATTGGCGCCATCTACCTGGACTTCCAGGGAGTGCTTGTTGTCATTTACATTCACAACTTTTAAGATCAACTCTCCAGTCTCTTCGTCCTTGGAAGCAGTAGCGTAAACACCGTTTTGACCAATAAGCTCTTCGCCATCTTCCTTCATGCTTACCACATGTGTTCCTCTGTTGGTAGAGAAAAGTTTCTGCACGTAGTAGTTTGGTGTAGCGTAAACTTCCAGGTTGTCAAACCAAATCAAATCAGGCGTCCACTGCCAGCCCTCAGCATGTGCAAATAATGGAGCGTAAGAAGTCATGGTCACTACTCCTGCATTTCTTTCTAATCCTGTGATAAAAGCTGCCTCTGAAATTGCTGTCTCCCAATTGTTTTCATTCTCAGGGCTGGCAACTCCTACACTTTGTGAGGCATACTCACCTACGAAGAGTTTAGGGCCATTGCGGTCATAATCATCGTACCAATCTGCACTCTCTCTAAACCAATCCGGATTACGGTAAAAATGCTCGTCAACGATTTCCGGCGACAGCTTACGCCATTGCTCCCAGAGGTAATCAATCTCTTCTTCGCCATTTGGAAAGATAGAACCATCAGACCCTGTTGCAGCTATTATTTGCATATCAGGATATTTGCTTTTTACAGCTTCCACAATAGGTACATACCGTTCTATATATTGGGGTCCCCATTGCTCATTTCCTACCCCCAGCATCTTCATATTGAATGGTTCCGGATGTCCCATCTCTGCTCGTAAACCGCCCCACCTGGTGTCAACTGACCCGTTAGCAAATTCTATAAGATCCAGTGCATCCTGAATATACGGATCCAGGTCATCCAGCGGCACCAGCTCCCCGGTGTTAAACTGGCATGCCATCCCACAATTGATAATAGGCATTGGTTCTGCACCCAAATCCTCAGCAAGCAAAAAATATTCGTAGAATCCCACACCGAAGCTTTGGTAGTAGTCGGGAGCCGGTCTGTGGTCAAATTCAAAATTCCACCGGTTGATGGTTACTACTCGCTCATCTATATCTCCTACAGTATTTTTCCATTGATAACGCTGTGAAAGGTCAAAACCTTCTACAATACATCCACCCGGAAAACGTAAGAATCCCGGTTCCATATCTGCGAGCATCTGAACAAGATCAGCTCTTAAGCCTTTCTCTCGTCCTTTCCACGTATCTGTTGGGAATAGAGAAACCATGTCAATATCAACGACTCCTTCACCTTCGAACCAAATATTCATTGTGGCTTCTGCCTCGGTCCTGGTAGGAGTAAATGTAGTTTCAAGCGTCTTCCAGTCGTTAGTTATACCATCGACACGACCTTCCGCGATCACCTCATCTTGTGAATCGATCAATTCAATTCGGATTGCTGAAACATCCCCCTCAACGCTCCTTACCTGAATGCTAAAATCGTGCGGTACGCTTTTCTTGATACCCATTCCTCTAAAACCTTCATTTTTGAGGCCGGCTCCTGAACCCGCATCATCAATCTGGACTCTCAGATATCGGGGATTTCGAGAATTGCCCGTATTCATTGGTAATGTCCGAACACCCAAACCTTCATTTTTCAGCACAGTCCATCCCCGCAAAGGCTTATCGAATTCAAATGACCGGTTTTTTACCAATTCGGCATAGAGTCCACCATCAATGGCGAAGTTGATGTCTTCAAAAAAGATTCCGTACATGGTTGGCTGGATTTCGGCAACCACATCAGTTACATCCACATTGATGTTAGAAGAAAGAGGTGTTGTTCCGGTTTCCTTTTTGGCCTCAGCCGCCCTATTTTCACTACACGAGACACCTATCATTAGGATCAAAACACCAGCAACTATAATCCTAATAGATTTATACAGTTTATTCATTCCTTTATTTTTTTAACCTATCAAATTCAAACGTCTACTTTTCTAATTTCCTGACTTCTTTTGTCGAGGAAAACTACCCTTACAAGCTCCAGTCGGAACCATTAATTTTCTACTACTCTGCGACCAGTATCGCACTCCGAATCAACTTTTTTTCTTTCCCCAAATAGAAACTCCGGAAGCATTCAAACCGGAAAAAACAATGGTCACCTCTCTTGGCGACGCTTCCCAGTCAACTTCCCGTTCCACATACAATTTTGTACTACCAATCGTTAGGACATTGTTTGTCGCATCAAATGACCATGTTCCCGTTAAAGCGCCTGTAGCTTCATACTCTGCTGAAAGTGTTAGAGCTACTGACGTTTGCTGTGTCCGGTATTCGTAATTCAGTGTAATTTGTTCCCAGTCCCCTACAAGCCCATCTTCACTAATTTCTTTCTCCGGAACTGCGGTATATCTTTCGGGCATTACAACCGGCCAACCGTCTTCTGTCCATCTAACCTTTCGAACATGCCCCATCATAATGGCATTACTATAGGCATTTCCACCAGTATTTGCCGGTAGACGGGCTTGTGAAGCATAAAACCAATCTCCGGTCTCTTCATTCTTAAACATGGCATTATGAGAAAATCCAACCCATCCGGAATGATCATCAAATTCATAAGGATGTGTTATGATCGGGTACACGTTTCCTCCGTTTGTGATATTCGTTCCACCATATGCATAGTAAGGTCCGGTGACATTTGTAGCCCGGCAAACTCTGGTGTTGTAAGCTACCGACAGTTCATCGTAGGCCAGGAACATATAATAGTAGCCGGTTTCAGCATTATAGATTATTTCAGGACCTTCTGATGCTTGCCACCTGGATCCGTCTGTGCGGGTATAAATATGTGTTCCCCAGGTTGCTTCATCATTAATATCAAATTCATTTAATGGCAGGCCTGTATCCGGATCAATTTGAATAGCAGCTATGCCACTATGCCATGAGCCATAAAATAGCCAGTGTTCTCCTTCCGGAGTAATGACGTAAGAAGGATCGATAGCATTGTATTTAAAATAACCACTCCAATCATCAGTCCTTGAAGATCTGTACCAATCTGTTCCCTTGTCGGAAACAGAGCAAATTACCATCCCCTTGTCTTCCCAGGAGTTAAGTAAAGGGTCTGAAGTTTCCATTAGACCAATGAAAGCCCTTTCTGTCCAGGTATTATCAAAATTTTCTTCAGTATTTGGCAGGCCATTGCCAATGTAGTTATCAATAATAATACTGTAATACATGCGATAGACACTACCTACTTTATGCACAGCAGGTGCCCAGTGACCATATCCGGGATTATCAATAGGGTCCAAACCGACTGTAGCTCGCATACTGTTTAGCGTATCTTTCACCCAGGCAGGTGTTTCTGGCATAGATGCCCCCATATAAGTCCAGTTTACTAAATCCTTAGATCGCCGACCATGAAAATGTCCATGTCCACCATGTGCGTTTCCATATGAGGCATTGGTAGCATACATGTAATAATACTCACCATCAAAAATTACACTCGGGTCGTGCACATTTGCCAGGTTCCAATCAGAACGGTTACTCCACGAAGCTATCGACGAATAGTCGTCAGCGTAAGTTGGAATGGAATAAGATGTATCGGTGTCAGTCTCTTGATCTGTAGGGTCTTTTGTTTTGATGCCTGTAGGTCCTAAACCATCGTCTTTACACCCCACAAACAATAGAGCAGTTATGGTGACAGATAAAATCAGTAAATACTTTAGTTTCATCTAATATGATTTTTATTAACCCGACGGATAAATCAGTATTTCAATTATTATTTCCTATCGTTTCAGCCCCGTCAGTTTAATATTGAGAAAACTTCCTTATCAACGTACAAAATACGTTGATAAGGAGTCTCTCATTTTAACTAATGATTCTCTTCTCTTAATCTAAATCTACAACAGGACGAACACTATACCCTTTTTCAAAGAAAGCAGGTCCATTATCTTCATTCCTGTTTGCTGAATTACCTTCCAGATTCGGGTTGGCATTAAGGGTACCCTGAAATATTGGAAAATATTCATTTCCCGGGGTATAGGTATTGAATGATGAATTACTAGCAGTAGCTTCAGTAAGCTCATCGGTGTTGGCCGTACCGTCTGTCACATAATAACCATGCTCAACCAACTGCTGCCGACGACCTGCATCATAGAAAAATCCCCACCGAAGTAAATCAATACCCCGACCGTTTTCACAACCAAATTCTTTGGGACGTTCCACGTTTGCAATTTGTTCAAAAAGATGATCAGCAGTAGGAAAGTCTGACAGTTGAAGGTCCGGAAGAGCAACCCGTTGACGCACTTCGTTGATGTAATCGATAGCAACCTGTGTAGGACCGTTGATTTCATTTTCGCATTCTGCTGCACGTAATAAAACATCACTATAACGCATGAGGCGCAGATTAACTCCACAATTCAATCCGGTAGTAATAGAACTGTAGATGTTGTTTCTTGCATTTGTAAACTTAGCGATCGATATTCCACCCCAGTCATTATTTGATAGCGGAGTCTCGGTGATCTCTTGCTGGTAAACGATGTTATTACGAGGATCTCCATCAGGATACGCGGCAGTGGACACGTCTGTATAGGCGTTATATTCATCCTCGTATGTAACCAATGTCCAGTATAAACGAGGATCAAGACGACCATCTGTGCAGTTCTCATCTTTAAAGAGATTATACAACCAAGGTGAGCCAGCCAGGTCACCCCAGCTACCTAACGTCTGAGAAGCAAAATTGCTTTCTACCGCATGACCTTGAGTTGCCTCCCTGCTTATAAGTCCCGGAACCCACTCTTCGACAGTACCGCCAGTACCAAAATCCATGAATTGAACTTCGAAGAGGCTCTCAGCATTGTTTTCAGTACTCTCTCTGAAGTTGTCACCAAAATCGTCCATCAGTCGGTAAGTTCCATAGTTCCCAGCTATGATATCCTGCAGCACAGTATAAGCTTCATCAAATTTATGACGAAACATCAAGGCTCTGGCCAAATACCCCGCAGCGGCACCGCTGGTGGCACGACCCTGAGCCCATTCACCCCCATCGTCTCGTGATGGCAACATATCCATAGCCAAGGTAAGGTCAGCCTCTATTTGATCAAATACCTCGTCTTGTGTATTGTTGGGTGCATACAAGGAGTTGAGGTCTGAATACGATTCATAGTCTGTGATCAACGGAACATCCTGGTAATAAGTAGCCAAATGATAGTAGGCCAGAGACCTGAGGAAGAGCGCCTGCCCTGCGATCTCATTATAGGTATCATCAGACATCTCCACGTCATCGATATTCGATAATACAAAGTTTGTGCGGTTTACCACATGGTAGTTGTCACGCCATATCCACATATCACCTATATCAATGGTACCTGGTGAATTGAGGTTGTCATACGCTATGTACCACTGTTGAGAAGAGTTCCAAACTTCATCACCACGTACAGCATCCATAGTGTAGCCAACGCGGGAAAATGTACCTTCAAGGCGTATACGATTGTAACACGCAATAATAGCCTCCTGAAGTTCTGATTCCGAATCGCCAAAATCGAAGGTAGTCTGATTGTTCGGGTTCTGAACTTCAAGCTGGTCTTCGCAGGCTGAACCTGCGACCAGCACCAACAGTATCAGAATTATTTTTAAAGTTTTCATATTAATACTCATTTTTCAGATCGTTTATTTAGAATGAGAATTGTGCTCCAACCGTTAAGGTTCGTGGTGTAGGATACGAAGCATAGTTGTAACCCGGAGTGAATGTCCCTCCTGCAAAGTCTACGTTATAACCCACATACTTAGAAAATGTAGCCAAATTTTGTCCCGTTACGTAGATACGA
Source organism: Marinoscillum sp. HNIBRBA16962 (assembly GCF_057801515.1). Lineage (NCBI taxonomy): Bacteria > Pseudomonadati > Bacteroidota > Cytophagia > Cytophagales > Reichenbachiellaceae > Marinoscillum > Marinoscillum sp. HNIBRBA16962. The sequence continues at coordinate 5,042,913 of NZ_CM173603.1, forward strand.
GCACTTTGAATATAATCTCCAAACCATTCATTAGGGAAGTTATAGCCTAATTGGATGTTGGCAATTCTCAGATAGGACGCGTCCTGAATGAACCGGTCACTGAATGCATCATTGGTGATATCACCATCAGGTCTGTTTGCCACCCGGGGCACTGTGGTGCTTGGGTTCTCAGGTGTCCAGGCATTCAATAGATCTACGTTCTTGTTGAGCGCTCCGTATGAGCTTCGTAATGTCATGTCAACAAAATCCACCACTTTGAAACCAGCCGCTCCAAATGTGAATATGCTCAGGTCGATACCCTTCCATTCAGCCCGCACATTCAAGCCGTAATTAACATCTGGTATACCACTACCCAAAAAGGTTTGGTCTTCATTGGTGATTTGACCATCATTGTTGATGTCGGCATAGGCCACATCGCCCGGTTGTGCTCCGTTCTGAACTACTAAATTACCTTCAGAATTGACACGGTTATCAATCTCATCCTGTGACTGAAATATGCCCTGGTAGACATAGCCATATAATCGACCCACTTCACGACCTACCTCCGTACGGGAGAAAGCATCACCGCGAGGCAGGTCTGTTACACCCAGCTTGGTCACCTCATTATTGAGCGTAGATAAGTTGGCAGAAATGTCAAATATCACAGGGCCCTGATCATGATGATAGGCAAGCATAAATTCAAGGCCTGAGTTGGTCATGGAGGCAGCATTCATTCTTACATCCGGGTTAGTAAAACCTGCCTGGGTTGGAACTTCTACTTGATAATGAAGTCCTTCTGATTCAGCCCTATACCAATCAAAGGTAAATTCCAACTGCCCCTGGAACATAGCAACGTCCAGCCCAACATCAAGAGTTTTCTTCTTTTCCCAAATAAGGCGTTCGTTTACAAAGTTTGATATGGCTGAACCGTTCACCTTTTCATTTGCAAAGCTATAGGTGTAATCAAGTCTCGCCATCACGTCCATGTAATCGTAGGGACCAAGGTTCGAAATATTTCCCAGTTCACCATAGCTACCCCGAACCTTGAATAAGTTGATCACCGATTCAGGTACAGGGAAAAAGCTTTCACGGTCAATACGCCAACCCGCTGAAGCAGCTGGGAACAAATCCTGGTTGTCATCGGGCGAAAGGCGGCTTGAACCATCGTAGCGTACGGTGGCAGACAGTAGGTATTTCTCATCGAAATCGTAGTTGATACGACCAAAATATGACCACAATACGCTTTCTTCTTCGTAGCTTTCTGAATCTGTCTCCAATGCGTTGTCTACCTGCAGAAAGTATGGTTCAGTTAGGTTAGTTCCCCTGGATGTGACTATCTGCTGGAGGTTGCGCTGGAATGATGTACCCCCTACCAAATTGAGGTGATTGCGTCCAAAGTTACCATCGTAGGTTATAAAGTTTTCTAACAGTGACGTGCTAAAGTCACGATACTCCTTTGTCAGGGTCTCACTCCCCTTTGGCAAGTAGTTCGTAGTACTCTGTATAAATGCGGGTACGAACGTGGAGCCTTTTACATAGGTCCTGTTGTACGACACGTTGAGGTTGTAATTCAACTTGTGATTGCTACTCTGTACATCAAACATATCCAGGAAGTCCACATCTGCTGAACCTGAACCTAAAATCCGGTCAACCTTAAAGTTACGCTCAAGCAGGTTATTCGTGAGCAGTACGTTCGTTACACGCAAGTCTCCATGGATGTCGTCATAGTAAGTGCCATAACCATAAGAGTCATAACTATATTCTGATGCAGCCGAAATCCTGTCATCCAGCACCCAGGTCGATTCATCGTAAGCCTTGATGGTAGGCGGTGTAATCAGAGCTGAAGCCATCACCGGATACTGGGCACCATACAGACCCTGTACGAACTCATTGGCGTTGCTGAGCGCCATATTGTCCTGATCACTTCGACTATACACAATGCCTGTTTTGAATGTAATAAACTTCACATCCATGGTGTTATTTAACCGGGCTGTGTAACGCTCCAGGTTAGGACCGGCTCCTTCAATGGTCCCTTCCTGGCTAAAGTAATCAAGCGAAAGGTTGTAAGTATTGTTTTCGCCTCCTCCTGAGAGGTTGATGTGGTGATTCTGACGAATACCTGTTTTGAACGCCTCATCCTGCCAGTTAGTGTTCACCTCGTTTGGATCAATATAATCTTCATGCGCAGGATCGTACCCATTTGGAACATCCAGGCCGCTGTTGTTATATGCCATGGTGAGGTATTGACTATACTGCTCGGAATCCATTACCTCGTACACTCCATCCGGCACCTGATCAACCCCATAGTAGCCGCTGTAGTCTATCTTCACAGGTTGGTTCTTCCTCCCTCGCTTTGTGGTGATGATCACTACGCCGTTAGCAGCACGCGCACCGTAAATAGCGGCAGCAGAGGCATCCTTAAGTACCTGAACTGATTCGATATCATTTGGCGAAAAGTCACGAATGGTTGTTCCAATGATTACACCATCTACCACATAGAGTGGTGAGGTATTGCCAAACGAACCGATACCACGAATCCGTATTGTAGGGTCTGCTCCCGGTTGCCCATCCGTAGTAACCTGAACACCTGCCACTTTACCCTGGAGCGTTGTTGAGATGTTTGAATTTGATATTTTCTTCATCTCTTCAGAGTCAACAATGGCCACTGAACCGGTAAGATCAACCTTGCGTTGCGTACCGTAACCGACTACAACCACTTCACCGAGTTCGGTTAAATCCAGAGCCATTGTGATGTCACCGAGTTCGGTCCTTTCACCAACGGCTACTTCAACACTTTTGTATCCTATAAACGATATTATTAGGGTTGCATCTGAAGGAACAGAAAGTGAGAAGTTACCATCAATATCGGTAATAGTACCATTGTTTTCATCTTTCTGTTGTACGGTTGCGCCCGGAAGCGGTTCTCCGCTTTCGTCAATGACTCTACCCTGCACTGTTATGCCTTCTGCTTGAGTCGTGCTGGTGTCTTGCGCGTATGCTGTCGGCGCGAATACCAGCAATCCCAACAGGATTAAATATAAATATTTCATAGTTTAGTATTTTTAGCTTAAGTAGTGATTATTCGACTAGTACGAGATAAGCTCCTTCTATTACGAGCGCGCAATTCAGATCTGAACTGTCTACCGTTATACCCGCATACTCCTGGAAGTGTGTTTCCCCAGTTGCATATGTAACATCATAACGTATATCAGCGGTATCATCACCGTTGTTTGTAACTGTGATCTCTACCCTGGAGCCACTTATGTTTGCTGCGAATACATCAAAATTCCAGTCATTTGTGAGAGTGGCAGTGCCATAGCCGTCACCCCATCCGAAGTTGTCCATTCGAACTACCGCATATTCAGTAAGGTCAGCTTTGCGAAGAATTGTACTGGGACTATGCCAGTTGTTTACACCATTGGAGTAAGTGTACATTATAAGCGTTACGCTCTCCCCTGAAGCAATGGGATAATCATCCGAGAATTCTGTCCACCATGCGGTCGAGAAATCAGTAGCACCTACCTGACCAGTACCCTGCACAAGGGTTAATGGGACTGTTGTGGTCACTGTGGTTGTGGCACCTTCGTAAGAAACATCAATGGTCTGAGCACCTGCCGCTGCTGGGATTGTACCAAAGTCAAGATTGGCGTTTGCGATGACCCCGGTGGACTCATCCGAATACGTTGCTGTCACCACCAAACCTTTCGGATTGAATATGACAGGATCACTATCGAAGAAATAGTATGTGGTAATGTCTGGCATTGTAGTAATCTCAAGGCTTGTAACAGCATTAGCTACTTCCAGGCTGTAAAAGGTTGATACAGCCTGAGTGAATTCGCCTTGCTTGGTTTTGTTATAAGCCACGATCACGGTCTTTTCTCCGATTGTAGTCATATCAGGGATGACGTTGAATGATAGATCTGCAGAGTCAACTTCAGTGGAAGATCCGTCAGCGAAAGTCACAGTGGCTGTGGCATCACCCCAGAAGTTTTCATTGCCTATTTCAACAAAATCAGGAGCTCCTGAGATTTCTATTGAAGTCGGCTCAACATCTTCTACAACAGTTACTTCAGATGGTAAAAGATAAGCTTCTTTCATCTCGAAATGGCTGCCATCGACAACCAAGAAGGCCACAATATCCTCCGTGGCAGAAACCGGTTGCTGATAGGTCATTTCCAGCTCCGTATCATCTGTTCCAACGGCAGTGGCAGTCACAAATACATTACCAGTAGCGGAGTGGTCAATTTTGAGTGTAACATCAGCACCCTGCATAATCATGCGGAAGTCGTTCCAGATATCCTCATCTCCGTCAAGGTCAGGATAGTTCTGAGAGATCAGGGGGAGACTGAAATCATCATTACCCCAGCCCCATGCATCAGCACGGAGCGTAAAGTACCCTACCTCGCCATTTTCCGGACTGTAGTCTTCACTGTTTTCTTCTACATTAGTGACAGCCAGGTTCCAGTTGTTCCAATTGTTGACACCGGTACCATGGTTAACAAACTTTAGAATCAATAGCCTGTCCGGGGGAATGGTGAAGTAATCAGAATGTGCACCGTTCCAACCGGTGCTGTTGTCTTCAGCCCCGACTATCGCTGTAGAGATATCCAGGAAGGTGGTATCACCTGTATCCCGAGCAGCTTTTGCAGCTGCAATGGAGTCAATTCTGGCCTGTAGGTCAGAGGGTGCATCAATTGAATAAATATCCACCTCCTCGCATCCAACTAAGCTGAATACTATCAAAACGACTGCCCACAAGGCGTGTCTTATCAGTATAGTTGTTTTCATAAAATTAAATTTGATTGAGTTCATATTTTTTAATAATAGACATGTAAATCATTATATTTTGTCGGTTTAAGCCTATAAGGGTTTATACCGACCGGCTACCTTTCTCCAATTAAGTCGCACCTGGCAGAGATTCGCCAGACTCTCCATCAGTCACTGTTCCGCTCACTGTAAAGGATTGTGCATAAGACCACCCTCCTATAAGTGGGAACATGCAACCGAAAATGTAACTTTTAAGCGTAGTAAAATTTCTCATAAAGTATTCGTTACGTTTCGAGTTAGTTCTTAATCATCTGATGCTCCTTCACAGAAGCATCAAACCATTACTTCATTTCTCAAAAGTGTTTAAAGTGTGGTATGAAGGGGTGGACTCATGTCTTTTATAAGTGGACGAATGAGTACTCATTGAATGAAATGAAATATATACCCGTAAAATTGATCTATATCATCAACTCATTTAATGAAATAGTTCTTATATTAAAAATTCAGTAATGAAGGTAGCGGTGAAAACTCTGCACTTTGAGTGCTGAGAAAAAGTGTTTAGACATTTATCCACCTATTTATAGAACACCAGTCCACCTGGGGTGAGCAGGTCTTATTATGTAACCTCTGCTTCCCGCTTCATGAACTCTTTCGGCGATTGTCCGTACTGCCTGGTGAAAAGCCGGGTAAAATATTTCGGGTCATTATACCCCACAGCATAGGCGACTTCAGATATATTCAGCTCATTTTGCTTTAAGAGTAAAAGTGCCTTTTTCATTCTGAGTCTGTTGATAAACTCAGTAGCTGACTGATCTGTGAGAGAAGATAGTTTTTTGTGAAGTAAGCTTCTGCTGATACCCATTGCTTTAACAAACTCACTGACGCCAAAATCAGAATTGCTGAGATGGTCTTCAGCCGTTCGAACTGCATGTTCAAGGAACTTCTGATCTTTGGTATTGGATGTGGCGGTATTTACATCAAAATCAGCAGATTCAAGAAACTGATGACGCAGCCTCGCCCTGGATTCGATCAGATTCCGGACCCTGGCGGCCAGAATATCAAAGTTAAATGGCTTTGGCAGGTAGTCATCCGCCCCGATCTCTAGCCCTTCAACCTGATCTTCTATCGCACTTTTGGCTGTAAGCAGGATCACAGGAATATGGCTGGTTGCCAGGTTGTTTTTTACCGTGGCGCAAAGCTCCAAACCATCTTTTTTTGGCATCATCACATCACTTATGATAAGATCAGGATTCCATTTTTCGGCAAGTTGAATACCTTCTTCACCGTCACCTGCTTCCAGTATGTTATAGGTTTTGTTGAACTGGTGAGTGATAAATTTTCGCAAGTCTGCATTGTCCTCCACAACAAGTACGGTTTCACGAGACTTCTCAAAAACATACTGTTCTTCATCCTCTGAAGCAGATTCTTCCGTTAGGAAAAGTTCATTCTTCAGGATCTCTACCTGCTGAAAGATATTCAGACCGCCCCTATCGCCTTCCGTCACTTCATCGGTACCATAAGATGCTTTTAAGCAGGGGAACTGAACCTCAAAGGTCGATCCATGACCTAACTCGCTCTCAACAAAAATTTCTCCGTGATGCGTTTTGATCAGTTCCTCCGTCAGTGCCAGACCAATGCCCGATCCGCTGATTTTAAATGCCTCCTCTGACTCAATCCGGTAAAACCGCTTAAAAACTAATGGTAGGTTTTCTTTGCTTATGCCCAGTCCGGTATCGTTTATTTTAATACTGATCACTGTTTTGTCTTCTTCTGAGAGGGTCTCCCGGTAATTAAGCTTTGACTCTTCAAATGTGAGGCCTGTTACCTCCATGCTGACTCTCCCTTTGTTGGGGGTGTATTTAAAGGCATTGCTCAGTAAATTATACAAGATGTTTTCGACCTTCTGAGCGTCAAACCAGACTTCCTTTGGAATGTCTTTTTCCTTGTAGTCAAAGGAAATCTCCTTTATTTCAGAGAGCGGTTTAAATGCATCATACACCTTCTGACAAAACTCCCTGATATTGCCTCTGGTAACTTTTAGCTCCATCCGGCCTTTTTCTATTTTCCTGAAATCCATTATCTGGTTGATCAGGTGGAGCAATCTCTGGGCATTTCTGTTGATAATCGCCAAAGTGTTCCTGGCATCAATGCTTAGCTTATTTTCCTTCAGCAATTTCTCAAGGGGGCTGATGATGAGCGTAAGAGGAGTTCTAAACTCATGGGAAATATTGGTGAAAAAACTCAGCTTTAACTGGCTGACCAGCTTTAACTTTTTATTCAGCTCAATTAGCTTATCCCGTTGTTTCAGGATCTCCCTGTTCTGTACTTCCAGCTTTTTGTTTTGTCCTTCTATCAGCTTTTGATTTGCCTCAAGCTCCCGGTTGTTATCCTGCAGCTGGACGGCCTGGTAGGACAAAGCTTCCTTTTGCTGATTGATCCGCTCAGTACGCTCCCTTACCTGTCGCTCCAGGATCATTTTCTGTCTTTTAAGTGAGTAGGTTCTCAACCGGATATACCCAAAAACCATACCTGTCAGAGCTAAAAGACAAAGGACTCTGAACCAGTTAGTCTCCCAGAATGGAGGTGCTATGTGAATGGCTAAAGTAGTGGGCTCAGAGGTAAACTCTCCATTTGAACCTGAGGCCTTTACCTTAAACACATAATCTCCAGGCTTCAGATTTGTGTAATTCGCATATCGTCTGTTAGAGGGGACGAAGTTCCAGTCCTCCTCAAATCCTTCCAGCGTATAAGCATAACGGATCATGCCCGGTTCCTGATAATTGAAAGAAGAAAACTCTACAGCAAAGATCTTTTCCTTGTAAGAAAGATCAATGGCCTTCGTCTTTGAAATACTGTTATGGAGTACTTCTATTCCGTTATACTCTTTACCGGGAACTACAGACTCGTTCAGTAATTTAATGTCGGTCAAAACCACCTCAGGACTGATGATGATTTCATTGATCCATTCCGGATAAAAGCTATCCAGGCCATTCATTCCCCCAAAGTATAGTTTCCCATTCTTATTTTTATAGGAGGCGGACCAGTAATACTGGTTATTCTGAAGCCCGTCAGAAACGTAAAAGTTTCTCACTTTCCCGGTTGTCGGGTTGAATCTGGACAGACCGTAATCAGTACTTAACCACAGGTTTTTTTCCGCATCTTCTTCGATCCCGTAGATAATATTATTGCTGATCCCATTGGCTGTGCCATAACGCTCAAACTTTACCTGGCCATTTTCACGCACAAGTTTATTGATACCCTGCCCGTAAGTTCCAAACCACAGATTTCCTTCCCAATCCTGAATGGCCGATATCACATAATTTCCACTTATGGAGGATTTATCATTCGGGTCAAATTTGTATTCGGTCAGAATGTATCCGGGCTTTGTTTTTGTATTATTCATTTGTACATGAAAAAGTCCTGTACGGGTTCCTACCCACAGATCTTCATTTTCATCCAGTAATAAACATCCCACACCTGTGACCCTACCCTCTTTAAAGTCTCTGAACAGGGTTTCAAAAGTTTCGGTTTTGATGTCATATTTGACCAGGCCACCTAACGTTCCGATCCAGAGACAGTTATCCTTACCTTTTATAATTGAGGAGATGAAACCACTGATTAAATTCGGGTTCTGATCCGGTCCTTCATACCTCCTGAAATATTCACTGGAAGTTCCCTCATTTACAACCATATTTAAGCCCATACCCCACGTACCGACCCATAACCTTCCTTTCTGATCCCGGATAATTGATGTTACAAAATCGTTGGACAAACTGCTGATATCATTGGGGTCAAACTGGTAATGGCGGAAGGTTCTCCTTTGTTTATGATACCGGTTTAGTCCACCCCCGGCAGTGCCTATCCACAGGAATTTTTCGTCTTCGTATATGGAATTGACCGTATTGCTGCTCAGGCTATTTTCATCACTTACATCAAACTCATAGTGTTCGATAGTATTTTGGTTAGAGCTGTAGAAATTAATCCCTCCACGTTCAGTCCCAATCCAGATATTGCCTTTATTATCTTTTAAAAGACAGTTAACAAAATCGTTACTTAAACTATGTTCAGAATTGGTTTCATTAACATAGTTTTTAAACGTATTTTTCCCTTTTTCTAATACACTCAGCCCACCCAATGTAGCCACCAGAAGATCTCCGGTCTCATCTTCCGAAATATCCATGACGGTATTGTGCAGCAAGCTGGCAGGATTTTCAGGTTCATTAAAATATTTCAAAAACCCATTTGAGTTCGGTTGATAAAAATTCAATCCAAACTCGGTCCCTATCCAGATTGTTCCGGGTTCAGACTCGTAAACATCAAGAACGACATCATTTGAAATACTGCCAGGATCATCATCCTGATTACGAAAAGTTGAAATCTTAGCCAATTTATCATCGAATAACAATAAGCCATTATCCGTTCCAACCCATATTCTTTGGTGAGAATCCAGGGTTATCGAATTGATAGCAGTTGCTGGAATCTCATCCTCCCCATCCCCATAAGGAAAATATGTCATCATCTCGAACCTGCCATCCGCGTCAATAACCTTCATTGCAAATAATCCGGAGGAAGTACCTATCAATATGGAGTTTTCCTTCCAGGGGCTAATAACCCGAATGATACCTTTCAGGTAACTATAGTTCTCAGTCTGTAGATTTTCCGCATGAATGAATTGACCTTTGTTATACAGATAGGTATACAGCCCCTCTGCCGTACCAATCCAAATATTGCCAAAAGCATCTTCATTGAGCGCGTAGATAAAATTATTCTTTAATGAGTTACTGCGGTCATTTTCATTATTGAATACCTCAAAATTATATCCATCATACCGGCATAATCCATTCCAGGTCCCAAACCACATAAACCCCTGGCTGTCCTGCAACATGCAGTCTACCATGTTTTGAGCAAGACCATCTTCTGTGGTGAGATGCTGAAAACGAACACTTCGATGCTGAGCAAATAGCCCCGCAGCGAACATCGCAAACAGGAAGGTTAACCACCATTTGAGATACAGGTAACTACAGATAACTGGCTTTCTGACCAAATACATACACACCTCCCATGATTAATACTTCTTCTTTCTAAATATACTAAACTTATCAGTCAATTTAAGATTATAAGTGTATAATATACAATTATAAATGTAATGAATTATTCAAAAACCACGGTTGATTGCTCGAAAGTTTATTTTGTGGAAAGAATTGGAGGCTATAAAATGAAAAAGCGCTAAGCACTCTGTTATGAATTGTTGCGACAGACTGTCAACTTACCTTAAAAGAGTTGTTGTGTTTTGTTAGGGGATTTATTCCATATAATGTTATGTGTAAATGCACTTTAATGCATTTTACACATAGTGTTGTGGTGCATTCTTATATTAATTGTCTAATTACATTCATAGGCAGAAACATTTTTTCGCTATCTGGCAATAGTTCAAAACCATATTTTGTATAAAATTTTACAGCGTTTTCGTTAATTGGATCAACAACTACAGCCATTGCTCCGAGACTTTGTTCTGATAGCGTATAAGCTCTGAATAATGCATCTAAGAGAAGATGTTCACCTAGCCCGGTTCCTTTAGTTTTAATATCTCTGACTAACCTACCCAATAAAATTACGGGAGCGTTATAATTTTTCGGTACTTTCTTTATAAACTTTTCCGGAATTAAATCTCTTCCCAGACTTTCGCTTGTTAAAGTATAATATCCAATTACATTTTTGTGTTTATCAACAGAAACAAAACAAGTAGCTAATCTTTTTTTGATGTCTTGACTAACTTGCTTATGCATGTAATTAGTTAATGATTCCTCTTCGCATTCAAAATTTTTCCTGTTGTGTGATTTCTCTAGTAAGGTTATTTCCACTTTTTAAGATATTTTCGATTTATATCTTTTTGCAGCTTCAATTAGATTTTGATTTGGTTTACTATTGCCATATACAGCATTGAAAAATATTTCCCGGTCTTTTTCAGTCGCTATGATTCTGTCATTCTTTGCTACTATTTTTTCCGCTTGTTTTTTAACTACTCTTACAATGAAACTGCTGAACGATTTATCCCCACTTAATTTTTGAGCCCTTTTGAAAATTCTCTTATCAGCAGATGATACTCTTAGTTCGATACGTTCATCCTTGTTTATTTGTGCTTCCATCATGATTTTGTTTTATACAAATGTACGTTAAAAAACCGTACAAAACAAGCTTATTTAAAATGTACCACAACGTCAACTGTAAATTCAGCTTGAGCATCGTTTAACAGAACTATTCTTTAATCAGCCTGATGTAATAAACTCCGGCAGTATAGGAGTCCTCCTTAGCTGCAAACCTGATCGTAAGTGCTTCTTCCTTTTGCAAGGATTCAGGAACCTTGTAGTTCACAGTGTAAAAGCCCTCTCCCTGGGGCTCGTTCATTTCTACGGTCGCAATTTTCTCTTCATTCAGAAAGATATCAAAATACCGATCCCTATCTCCTCCAAAGTAGGTTATCTGTAATTCTCTACCCTCTCGTTCTGAATTGTCCAGTTCGTAGCTAAACCAGCCGGAAGCTGCCCGCCAGTAGGAGCCTTCGTGTACTCCGGATTGTGTTTTCTCCCCCTTGAAACCATGTTCTGTCTCCGGCTGCTGCTCTCCCGTGGCTACCTGATCCACAGTGATTGCTTCCAGCTCAAGCATCCGTTTCTCTTTTACCTTTAAAGCCGCCAGTTTCTCATCCAGTTCATCAGGATCTACCAGCGACCAGTAAATCACGTAGCGTGCCTCATGGATATCGAAAAAGGGAACAAGCTTGAGGTTTTTATAGGCATCTGGATAGACAATCTCACTCACGTTGAAAGTAAGCGGTGAACGCTCTTTTTCAATCCCATTCAGCACCTCTTCACCAGAAGCTGCAACTATCATAGGAGCCTCGTCCAGTGGATAAAATTTATCACTCGCCACATGGCCCATCCGACTGTCATCAGACCACATACCTCCAAGATTTGTGGTGTCAGTAACTGCCGCCAGCACAACTGGTCCATGAATGAATGAGACCCATGGTGAATCATCCGGCAGGTGTTCTATCTTAGTTTGCATAGGAAGCACAATACTTATTTCATCTCCGTCTTTCCATTTCCTATCCACCCTGGCATATCCGCCTGTTTCATAAAACTCCTGCTTCTTTCCATTTACCGTGATTGAAAACTCACCTACCCAGGCCGGCTTCCTTATGTATATGCTAAAGTTTGCTTTCTTCTCAATTTCCAGAGTGAGTTTTGAAGATTCTTCGTATGGAAAACGGGTTCGCTGAGTGAGTTTTAATCCTTGATCGATCCAGTTCAGTTCTGAAGGGATAAACAGGTTCACATACATATCTTCTCCTCTGTGGGCATAGATCATTTCCCCGTATTTAGCATGATTCTCCAACCCAGACCCCACACAGCACCAAAAGCTCTCGTGCGGTCGGGAGTAGACCCGGTAATGCTGTGGCCGCATAGGAGTGAAATAAACAAAACCACCCTCAGGATGCTGGGTAGAAAGAATATGATTATAAAGCGCACGCTCATAGTAATCCATGTATTTATTTGAAGGATCACTTAAAAAGAGAAACTTTGTAAGCCGAAGCATATTGTAGGTATTGCACGTCTCCGGCCCCTGATTGGAGGCTATCACTGAGGAAAAATCATCTACAGGGTTGAAGTGTTCCCTCACGCTGTTCCCTCCTATGGCTACAGAACGATTCTCCGTTACGGTTTTCCAGAAAAAATCAGCGGCATCAGACCAGCTATCTTCAAATGCCAGGTCTGCAATACGCTTGTAACCAATAACTTTTGGGATCTGGGTGTTGGCATGGAGTCCGGTCAGCTCGTCTTTCTCTTCCAAAAGTGGCTGCAGGATCTTTTGATGAGAAAAGCGTTTAGCCAGGTCCAGGTACTTTTTATTTCCGGCCAACTCTGCTACATCAGCAAACACTTCATTGAGTCCCCCGTGTTCACTTTGCAGCATCTCCTGTATCTGCACGTCGCTAAGGTCTTTAGTGGTCTCAATCATCCAGTCTGTTAATTGGACCAGCATATCTTTAGCCAGGTCATTACCGGTATACCAATAGGCATCTCTCAAGCCTGCATAGATCTTATGGATATTATAAAGTGGTACCCAGCGCCCATTTAAAGAGAAATTACCTGCATCGATCTTCCCCTCGGCTATTTCAGCCCAAGCCTGCTTTCCGTTGGGGATTCCCCCAAGGTATCCGTTTCCATTTGCTTCCTGACATTTCTGAAGTTCGTCCAGCATGTAATTGATGCGCTGTAGCATACGATCATCACCTGTAGAAGCATACATGAGCGACAGAGCAGACAGGTAATGACCACCTATATGTCCATCCAGCCCGGTATTTTCCCAGTTGCCATAGCGTTTTGCTTTGGGCTCCAGCCCTGCATCGATCAGGTAAGGAGCCAGCAACCGGTCTACATTCATTTCCAGGATATAGTCCATATCCGTATTCTGAGCTTTGTAAAACGGACTTTCCAGCAGCCTGACTGCTGGTAAAGGGAAGGGTTGTAAGCTTTCCTGAGCATTTATACCAGAAATAAAAACGATTAGTATAAACCCGTATACAATTGATCTTTTCATTTTTCTTACTACTTAACTTTTCAATTACTTTTTAACCAAACTGACATAGGACTGACCTCTCTATGGCTCCATGCATAGTATGGAATTAGCTGAACAGACACTTCTTGTGTGCCAATCATCCCCGGTCCATTGATTACTGTTACTCCGTTCAGCAAATCACTTTGGTAATTGGCCGCAAAAGATTCAGCTCCACCTATGCTAATATCCAACGCATGGCCATTATTATCAACCCCTTCAGCACAATAAACAAGTGGTCCTCTTTGCAAAGCTACTTTTCCTTGATTATCTACAATATTCGGGTGACTCTGAATAGTTTTGACTTCCATGGGAAAACTTACCTCTATCTTATCTCCTGCATTCCATTCACCTTCAACCACAGCGTATCCACTTTCTTCAACTACATCAATTGGCTGGCCGTTTACCGATATTTCTGCAGAGGCCTCTGAAGCTCCTGTAAAGGTATACAGGTCACTTGGAACAGCTTCATTTTTAAGCCATCCAGGTATTCTGATCCGAAGTGTAGCATTTACAGCTTCTTCATTTTTAACGCTCAAAGTCACATCCCCACTCCAGGGGTAATTAGTACTCTGATCCAGCTCAAGTATTTTATCATTTATTGGCAATGTCGCGGAACTTTCCAAAAAAAGATTCACATAAGCATCCTTCCCTGAAACAGCATACGCATACCCCGAAACGGAAGGAACGAACCTGGAAAGATTTGAAGGGCAACAAGAACAATCAAACCACGCACTTCTACAAACAGCTCCCTGATTGAATTTTCGCTCTCCATCAAACTCCAGGGGATTTGGATAAAAGAACTTATCTCCTTCTAAGGATAAGCCAACGATCAGGCCGTTATAAAGAGTCCGTTCTAAAACGTCAATGTATTTAGAATCACCATGAAGCAGAAACATCCTGTGATTCCAGTAAACATTTGCAATTGCAGCACAAGTCTCCGCATAGGCATCGTTTGGAAGTTTATACGCTTCGTCAAAGCCTTCAATCCCATTGCCAGCTCCTAATCCACCAGTTACGTACATCTTCTTGCTCACTATATTCTCCCAGATCCGGTCTATGGCATCCAGATAATCTTTATCGTCCATGATTGCGGCAATATCCGCCATAGCGGCGTACATGTAACCAGCCCGCACGGAGTGCCCTACAGCTTCACTTTGTTCAGTTACCGGTTTATGATCCTGGGAGTAGATATCATATTCATGCAAATGCGGACCTTCATTGGAATACACGGTAAGCCCTTTTCCACGCCTGTCTAAAAAGAGACGTGCAAGTTCCAAATATTTTTCTTTTCCGGTAATCCGATAAAGCTTTATGAGACCCAGCTCGATTTCCTGGTGACCGGGATAAAAGGTCTGACCTTCATCCACACAGAGCTGATAGATCAAATCCGCATTTTTGATGGCAACATCCAGAAAACTACGCTCACCGGTAGCCTGATAATGGGCTACCGCTGCCTCATACATATGACCCGCGTTATACAGCTCATGGCTCCATCTTGAGTTAAGGAACCGACCTTCCTCACTGTAAGAACAGCAAATCATATCAGCGTAATCATTTGCCCTCAGTGTCCAGGGCGTGTACAGGTAACCATCATCTTCCTGAGCTGCAGCTATGTAACTCACCAGCGTATCCAGGTACCGTTTCATCTTTTGGTCAGGGTTGTTCATCAGGCTGTAAGAAGCCCCTTCAATGATTTTATATACATCCGTATCATCAAACCCATAGCCTCCTTTGAACTTTCCCTCTTTCAGTCCTCCGGCAAAGATGAAGTTATCAACTCTGCCGGTTTCTTCGCATTTAGCAAAAGAATAAGGTATGGTTACCCTGGTGGCAGTATCTATACGTCCTTTCCAAAAGCCATCTTTTATGATTACTTCAGTAAACGCTACTGGCTGAATGGGGTAATCCGATTGGACCGTTTCTTTATCCCCTCCGGTATCTTTGACCTTTTGATCACATCCAAAAAGCACAAAAACCACCATAAAAAAACAATAGTTGTTCAAGTTCTTCATATCTGTCAATATTTTGATTGGTTGCATTTAAAAATTCTCAGCGGGACATTATTTCGGCTTACAACTATCCAATCTTCTTGTCCTGTATTCAATATTTTTATATCCCGGGCCTCGCCATAGACCCGAAATCCACTTTCCCTGGGCTCCATAGCATGAAATGCATTTCCATCACCCACTAAGAAGTGGCCATACGATGCATCAAACTTGCCAATAGTAGGTGAGTTTCCATAGAAGTTACCAACTGCTAATACATCAGGAATTCCGTCATTTGTAAAATCACTGACTGCAAATCCGTAGATTGGTGAAAACTGGGTTTCAGTTGGTAGCTTTTTGATTTCGAATGTTGCATTCCCTTTGTTTAAAAGGCATACTGACTCAAACAGCTCTGCTTTTTTATGTTCTGACTGGACGACCTCCTTCCTGGGGAAAACCTCAGAAAAGGTATGGGAAGCAAACTGTTCATACCTATTGTACTTTGACCGAATGGATGGCATTTGCTTTTTTAAGTCGTCCAGCCCAAAATAGACCCACTCTTTGCTCTGGTTGTAATAGGTCAGGATCGGATCCGTGCTCTGATTATTGTCATAATCATTCACATATAGGCTTACTGGCTGCTCTGTACTTGCTTTTAAATGGGTATTGAGACCCAAATTACCTAATAAATAGTCCATATCCCCATCATTATCCAGGTCCGTCCCATGTATGGTATTCCACCAGCCGGAGGTACCCTCGATAGATCGTTTGCTGACGGTACCATCTTTACCAATTCGAAGCATGGTTACCGGCATCCATTCACCTACTACCAGCAGCGTATTATTACGCTCATCCCATACTGCATCAGACACCATCCCCAGCCCCTTCAAAGCATCCGATGATGAATCCAGAATGAAATGTCCTTTACCATCGTTCCACAGAAAATAGCTGTCAGGAGATATACCATACTGACCAACAAGTGAACGAACACCAATAAACAGGTCAATGGCTTTATCACTGTTAAAATCAGCAGCCACCACACAAGAGCCGTTTCCCTCTATCCCGGGTAAAAACTCCCGAACCCTCTGGAATCCTCCATTTCCATCATTCAGGTAAAGTCTATCCTGATGTTTTATGTGCTCCTGCCCTCCACCACTTACCACAAACAGGTCAGGATCACCATCCGCGTCAGCATCAAAAAAGACCGACTCGGCATCTTCCATTTCTTTATCCAGTTCAAATGCATTTACCCTTTGTTTCTCGAAATAAGCTGAATCCGTGCCTTTTTGAATGTACAGGGCTCCTGCCTGACCTATGGATCCACTGATAAACAAATCCTGTCGCCCGTCTCCATTCACATCACCTACAGCCATGCGTGGCCCTTCAGTTGACAGTTTGTGAGGGATAAGTCTTTCATAATTGAAGTCGCTATACTGATTTTCATTATGCGAAAAGTCCAGGCCGGTACGCTCCGTTATTTCTTCAAATAACCTGGTTTTATGCTCAACATTCTCAACTGATACAGAGCGTGCCTCACTTTCGTAAACGGTAATTTGTTGATCCACCGAAATATCATAGACTTCCTGAGTTTTACCACCAGGCCAGGTCACTTTCAGCCTCTCTACCTGAGTAGATTGTCCCAGCCCTACCGTTATCAAGGGCTCCACAGAGGACAGCCAGCCTCTCACGGGACTTACTTCCTGAACCGCCCTGCCAGCAGAGGATATGACTTCCACTCTCGCTCCGATCCCATACCTGTTCCCACTGTTTCCTTCTAATTTGATTTTAAGGAAGTGATTTTTATTAAGCTGATCAGTATTGTTTCTGAATACAGATGCTTTTGCATTCAGATTATTGACAACAAGGTCCTGATCACCATCATTGTCCAGGTCCCCATAGGCTGCACCCATGGAAGCCCCCACTTCATCCAGCCCCCAGGTTTTTGATACATCTTCAAACTTCAGGGCTCCCGTATTCCGGTACGCATAGTTTGGCACTTCACCCTCTGGCATTTGAAAAGCAAGATCCAGGGATGATTCATTTTCACGTAACCCTTTATTATATGTGAAGTTGATATAATCCAGATCTATCGGACGCCGCATAATGCCATTAGTGATGAAAATATCTTTCATCCCATCATTGTCCATATCCACCATCAAGCCTGACCAACTCCAATCAGTAGCATCAATGCCAACAAGCTCTCCCACATCACTAAACTGAACATTGTCTGCAAAGAGATTGCCCCGATTCAGCTGGAGCATATTCCTGGGAAACTGATAGAAATACCCAAAACTGAGCTTATAATTATAGATATCGTAGGTGTCCGGTCCGGCTGACCTCTTCCGGACTACTTCATCCTCCGGTTTCATATCCAGCGTTAGTATATCCAGCAGTCCGTCATTATTAAAATCTGCTATGTCACTCCCCATGGAAAATGTGCTGCTGTGTCCTAAAGTCCCCTTGACATCTTCTCTGAAAGTACCGTCACAATTATTATAATACACATAGTCATTTTCATGAAAATCATTAGAAACGTAGATGTCCGGGCAGCCATTATTATCAAGATCACCAACAGCCACTGCTAAACCATAACCTGTAGAACTCCCGTAAATACCAGCAGTTGCACTCACATCTGTAAACGTATTTCCATCATTTCTCAAGAGTCTGTCGCCTGCCAGGGGGTCCCTTTTAGCCCTTATAGATATGTCCTGGTAAACTTCAGGAGTATGTACGGCATGGTTCAACTGAAACATATCCAGATCTCCATCAAGATCATAATCAAAAAATGCAGCCTGCTGTGAATAGCTACTAAAATCAAGACCATAGTCAGCTGCTTTCTCATCAAATGTCAGATCGCCATTATTTACAAATAGCTTGTTTTTTCCTTTGAATACGCCATAGCTTGAAACCTGACTCACATAAATGTCCAGTAATCCATCACCATTTATGTCAACCATACATACTCCTGTAGTCCAGCTCTCTTCTCCGTAATCGCCGGTTACACCAGCTGGCCCTGAGATATCCTCAAACTCAAAATTTCCCTGATTCAAATACAGCTTATTTGGTAGCTGGTTAGCAGTAAAATAAATATCCGGAAATCCATCGTTATTAATATCTCCTATAGCCACACCGCCACCATTATGAGCATAGAGATAACTATCGATATTTACCTCCTCACTCTCTATGATTGAATTTTCAAAGGAAATTCCAGTCTTTGTAGAAGAGAGTTGAGAAAACATTCTTCTCTCCTCTGTGCACCCAGAGAAACACACCATAATAGCAAGCAGTATGCATTTATATTTTTCCTTCACTTGATAGTTATTACCACTCCTTCTATTACTACTTCCAGGGTTAGGATTTTTTAGCTATAAGTCCCTCGTCACATTTGAATATATCCCTTCTTATTGAAGAGCCATCAGGTCTACGTACCACAGGTTTATCATCTGACCACTTTGATCGGGATAAATGGTTATTCTTCGGTTTCCGTTTATTTTTACATATACATCTTCTTTATAGAAAAAAGGACTGGGAATTTTACTTTGGCCAGGTCCATACCATTTGTCCATTAAATTGAGCACATCCAATAACAAACTGTCCGTTTCAAAAATGCCATCCTTGAATTTTGCATTTCTGTAATATATTGATGCATTCATTTCAGTAATTTTATCATCCTTGAATTCCGGATAGAAGTTGATGACTGCCGGATAATCCATATCATTGATACTGGCTTCCACCCAAATGGAACTTCGCTGCCCCCCCTGATAGAAGCGGCCTCTTAAATGCTGATCGTAACAATATTCTCTAAAGGTTTTTCTCGGCATGCTGAAATAAAGTCCCATAAAAAGACTATCATACCGTTTCCCGGTAGAAAGCTCGGCTTTTTCCAGCTTTTTGTAACGCTCTGCGGGAGTTAGTTCGCATCCTATGATGACTAATAATAGTATAATCACAAACAGCAAACTCCTCAGTCCCGACATCAGCATTTTCATAATTTGTCTCCTTCGAATACGTATTTAAGACATTCAAAATAACGAAAGACACCAAAGTGCCTTTCGTTAAAATCAGTGCTAACCTTCCAATTAATAGCCCGGATTCTGAACCAGATTCGGGTTACCATTTAGCTGCGCGGTAGGGATCGGAAACAGGTTTTTATCAGGGTCTTGAACCGTTTTTTCCCACCAGGGGTTATTGAATCTGTCAAACCGGATCATGATGGTTCGAGACTGTGCTTCAAAAGCCAGTTCGCGTTGGATCTCATGATACAATTCATCTTCGGTAAGCGGATCAATAGCTTCCAATCCAGCCCTTTCACGCACCTGACGGACCAACTCCACAGCTTCCGAACTGTTAGGATCCATTCTCCAAAGAGCTTCCGCTCGTATCAGGAGGATCTCCGCAAAACGGAACACCGGGAAGTCATTATCCATTGCCAGAGCAAGTCCTGTAGCTATTTCAAACTTTCCTATTCTCGCTCCCGACTGACTAAAAGCTTTTGGCCATAGTTCATTAATTTCAGGAGTAAAGATCAAAGGAGTCCCATCCGGGTCAACATCTCCATCTGAATCTACCTCAATTGCTCCATTTGGATCATGGATGCTATCTCCATTGATAGTATACTGTTGGCCAACTATGAACATATCTTTCCGGGCGTCGCTATCATCAAATGAGTTATAAAACTCCTCCAGAGCAGTATATCCATTCCATGGTCCATCGGTTAAATTGTAAGTTTCCTTATTCAACGGATGCAATGTTCGCATATGCATATTAAATGCGCCACCACTACTTACTGAATGAGTAATTACAAAAATATTCTCCACAGACCCTGAGTTATCCGTCTTGAAATTATCTAAGTAATTGGGCTGCAATGTGTAAAGTCCTCCATCAATAACTTGTCCAGCCATATCAGCTGCAGCTTGCCATTGGGGAGTCCCGGTGTAGACTTCAGCATTTAAATATAACCTGGACAGCAAAGCCATAGCCGCCCATTTATTCATTCTACCATAGTATTCTCCGCCCAGATCCTCCGGGAGTACAGTGATCAACTCTGTCAATTCATCAACCAGGAAATCATAAATTTCCTCCTTAGATGTTTGAGAGGGGTTTGTCACAGCATCTGAAAATGATGTCACAAGGGGAATATCCCCCCAAAGATCCATCGCTGTATAGATGTACAATGCCCTGAGAGCTCGTAGCTCATTGACTGCATTAGTGACATCACCACTCAATGACTGAAACTCCTCAATTAGTCGATTACATACCGAAACTCCACTAAAGCACATGTTCCAGGTGTTGTTGATAAACCATGCATTATTCTCCCAATTGTGCTCATGAAGACGTTTCCAAATACCACCATCATCCCAGGGGCCGAACTTAGCTGGAGCCGCACTGGTCTCTGAAGAAAGTTCCTGAACCTCAAAGAGACCATTGTTCCCATAACTAACCTTTAAGGGTGCATAGGCTGTTAGCAGTGCTGCCAATTGATTATCCGTTGTAGTATACTCCGTTTCAGGTGTCAGTTCGCTATAGAGTTCGCTATCCAAATCCGTACATGAAATGCTTAATGTCAGCAGTACAAATAAGATTATTCTTGATTTTATTAGATAGTTCATGATTAAGTCTTTTAGCAGTTTTTTAAAATCCAACATTTACACCGAAAGTGAATGTCCTTGTTCTAAAATAGGAATTCCGATCATCCACTCCTGGCGCTAATGGTGATCCATAGCTATAGTGAACCTCAGGGTCTACTCCAGTGTAGTCAGTAATCACAAATACGTTCTGACCAGTTACGTAAAAGCGTACCTTTCTGAAAAAGGTATTCTCAACATTGAGACTATAGCCTAATGTGATGTTATCCAGTTTTACAAAGTCAGCTTTTTCTACATAATAGCTATTCCAGTTTTCACTTTCAGTAAGCTCCGGAAGATAATATCTGGTTCTTACAGGGTTGTAATTATTAGCCGCGGCAGGAGACTCATAATAAGCTCGGTTGATATTTACCAGACTATGACCAAATGCCCCTCGCAAAACAAAATTCAGATCAAAGTTTTTGTAGTTGATGGCATTGTTCCAGGACAGTTCAAAATCGGGTAATCCGTTACCAACAACCACTGCATCATCCTCTTGAGTAATATTCCCATCCTCGTTTTGATCGCGTATAATCCGGGTGCCATCCTCAGCAAGGCCTTCGTAAATTGGAGCCATGATATCTCCTATATCTTCTCCTTCAGCCACCCGGATTACATTTACTCCATTCAGGCCGGGAGGTCCCAGGTTGCCAATGAAGATTTCATCTCGTTCACCATCAAATGTCACCAGTTCAGTATTGTAAGTAGAAAAGACCAGTCCGGTAGTTACATTGAAATCCGTATTTTGAACAGCTGCATAGTTGATCGCAAATTCAAACCCGCTGCTTTTAAGTTCACCGACATTTAACAGCGTAGATGAAAAGAAATTTGGTGGAACAGGTACGCTAATTGATGACAGTAAATCTGTAGTATTTCTAATATAATAATCAACAGCACCTGTAATACGTGACTCTAACAATGCATAATCCAAGCCTAAGTTTGTTTCTGCTTTTTGCTCCCATTTCAAATTCGGATTGGGGTTGGATGCATAATTTACACCTCGAACATATCTACTATTATTAAAATAAATAATATCACCGCCGGTCAAACGAGTTCTATAGGCATAGTTTTCATTGGGTAAATTACCCGTTATACCATACCCTGCTCTTAGCTTTAATACATCCATTGGCAGGTTAGCTATTTTGGCAATATCTGCTCCACCACTTACTGCATAGAAATCTCCCCAACGATTGTTCGGTCCAAACTTTGATGATCCTTCTTTTCTGTATGAAAGTGAAAGAAAATACCTGTCGTTATAATTGAACATGGTCCTTCCAAAGAAGGATATTAATTGAGACTCCTCTTTTTGACTGGACATTCCAGCCAAAGCACTATTACCCGTAGACAAACCCAGACCTAACTCCAGGGAGTTATATGATAGGTCATCAGTAATAAAGTTTGTATTAAAAGCATCAAAATTTTCGAAGGTAAACTGCTGCCAGGAGTACCCTCCCACAAGGTTTACTTTCAGATCTCCGAAATTCCGCACAAAAGACCCGGTAAATTCAAACAACTCATTATTTCGGTCTTCGGTAAACTTACGAGCCCTTCCACTTTGTCCAGCACCCGATGCAAAACGTGCAGCAGAACTAAAGTATTCTGAATACAAATCACTTTGGTGCTGCATTGAATAAAAGGCGTTTACATTAAGACCTTCCAGGATCTCATAATCTACTTTCAGATTACCAATCATGGTTTTATAGGTGCCATTCAGTGTCACATCGTTTGCTATCGCATAAGGATTGTGATATTCAGGCGTATTTGGCTCCCAATAACCCTGCTCAGGATCGTCATTATTATAAATCGGGGCTGTAGGATCCGCTATAATTGCAAACCGGAGACTTTCATAATTTACAAAATCGGCCTTCCTGTTAGTAATACCAACATTGAAGTTCATCTGCAACTTATCATTTATTGCTAACTGATTAAGGTTTAGCCGGGCATTGATCTGTTCAAAACCACTACCAATAGCAATCCCTTCTACATCTCTGTAGTTTACCGACACACGGTAGCTTCCATTACCCATACCATTGGATGCAGATAGGTTGTGAACATGTGTCACACCTGTTTGTGTCAACAAGTCTAACCAATCTGTCTCAAACCCATTATCAGTTCCACCAGCTTCTATATATTGCGCAGGTGTAGAGTTCTCCACAAATTTTGCAACTTCTTCAAAAGCCACATATCCATTATAATCAATGCTGGAGGTATTCTGTCCCTTAGCACTTTTGGTGGTAACGATAATCACCCCTGAAGCTCCTCTTGTACCATAGATTGCAGCTGCCGAACCATCCTTCAACACTTCAATCGATTCGATATCATTGGGGTCCACCTGCTGGAGAGATCCACCCAGTACGCCATCAATAACAATCAAAGGTGAGGAGTTTGCTCCAAAAGTGGATAGTCCTCTCAGACGCACATTAAACCCGCCATTTGGGTCTCCTCCAGGCCGGGCAATGGATAATCCGGCTACCTTTCCCTGCAATAACTGTACAGGATCATTGACATTACCTTTGTTAAACTCTTCAGCATCTACGCTCACCACAGAGCTGGTGATCTCTTTTTTCTCAGCCTGACCATAACCAATAACGACTATCTCATCCAAAGCAGATACATCCGTTTCAAGAGATATATTTAAGGTACGTTCCGAACCTACTGTGATTTCCATTGGCTTATATCCAACAAAACTCACTACAAGTACCTCTCCTTCATTCACATCAAGGGTGAAGTTTCCATCAACATCAGTGATGGTACCATCGGTAGTTCCTTTTTTCAAGACTGAAGCTCCTGGTAAGGGATTACCCTCATCATCGGTCACAGTACCTGTGATGGGAAACGCCTCTGCAATTTCTATTTTGGTTACAGGAGCATCAGATGACGTGTAATTGTAAACTCCTATGTTTTTATTAACCTGCCTAAATTTGAGACTGGCTTGCTTTGAAACATCAAGTAGGACTGTCTCAACAGTAACATTATGATGAGAAAGAGTAAGTTGCTGGCGGAGATCTATTCGCTCTTTACTAAATGTAAAGTTATAGTCTGTCTTCCGCTCTATTTCTTTAAAAACATCTCGAAGTGATGTGTTTTGAAGGTTAATATCAATAACCACTTCTTTGATGCTTTTCACCTGGGCATTTCCCTCATTTGCCAGAGCAATATTGAGAGAAATCGTCAGAATCAACATCAGTTTAAAAGAGAATTTGAGCATGTTGATGATTGCATTAGTAATAGTGCATTTCATATCTTTGCGATTGCGTTAAACCATAGTGTTTGATGAAGTGATCAGGTGTAATGCCGGGCATTTGGTCGTGTTAGGCATTACCTGATCGCTAGTTTTTTCTTTTGAATTCTTTTAAGGTTTAGGTTTTCATATACATTTAGAATTTAAGTTTTACATCCTTTCCATCTATTTCATATTGAAAGCCCATGGAAAAAGACATGGACTTTAAGACGTTTGATAAGTATTCATTATCATAGGTTCCGGAAAAAGTAAGTCGTCCTCCGGCATTTCCAGCAATATTTATCTCTACACCATACCACTTTTCCAGCTCCCGCTCCACTTCCATCAATGGTGCATTTTCAAAAACAAGTATTCCATCCTTCCAGGCTATTTCCCTGAGATCTTCAGCTTTACTGACTTCTGTAAAACCAATGTCTTTTTGATAACCGATCTTTTCACCTTTTTCTAAAAAATTCGCCGCTTCATGGCTTTCATCCTTTACTTTGATTCTTCCTTCCACCAGGTGAATAGAAATATCACTTTCACTTTCCGCATCAATATTGAAAATAGTGCCCAGGGCAGTGGTAAGCACATTGTGGGATTTGACTGTGAATGGCAGGTTAGGG
This sequence comes from Marinoscillum sp. HNIBRBA16962, assembly GCF_057801515.1. Lineage (NCBI taxonomy): Bacteria > Pseudomonadati > Bacteroidota > Cytophagia > Cytophagales > Reichenbachiellaceae > Marinoscillum > Marinoscillum sp. HNIBRBA16962. The sequence goes on from NZ_CM173603.1 coordinate 5,067,733, forward strand.
TTTTTAGCTACATCAAAATACCCTTCTCCTTTTAAAGTTACATACCGGTGTTCTTTAGAAAAAAACTCATCATACATCAGTTCACTTTCTGCATTAAGATAAACCACTGAACCATCCGGCAGATGGATCTTTGATTTCTGCCCTGTAGCTGTAGATTTGACTATCATTTGAGGCGCTGAATGAGGCGGGTTGCTCATCATGAAAAGAAATGCGCCAACTACCAGGATCACCATACAAGCTACAGCCAAAATCGACCATTTCTGTCTTACCAACCTTCTTGATTTTACTCCCTCGTGCAGGGGGAGGATTTTAGGGTCGGACTTGAGCCTCACCTCATTACGAATCTGAGACCAGACCCGCTTCTTATTCAATTCGGAAAGCTCTTTTGGTCTTTCAGCTATTGCCAGTAAATATTCCCGGGCCGCATCTATTGCATGCCTGCTCTCAGGATCATTTTCATAAATCGATTTCCACTCCTGATCGGAACCCTGATCATAGACCCACTTTCTGAATTCAGGATTTTCAATCAACAGCCTAAAAGAATATCTATTTTTCATCGTGTTTCTCTCCTTGTATATGTAAAGAGGGACGACCTGGATATTTCTAATAGGTGGTACTTAAAAAGAATTGGTTTTTTAGAGAGAATTTAACGAAACCTGGAAAAACATAACATTTAACTAAAAAAATGAAGGATTAATTAGAAGTTACTCAATACATTAAACAGTCTGTCTGAGCTTCGCCAAAGCACGGGCTACTAAATTGTAAGTAGACTCAATGGTTATCTCCATAATGTCAGCAATGCGATCATTGGAATAACCATAAAAATACTTAAGCATAATCGCCTCATATTGCTTTGCAGGCAGGGTCTTAACGATTTCCTTTATGGAGTCTATTTCAGGTAATTCATCTGTTGGTAATAAAGGGGGATTCATATCTTCAAGCGTATGAAAATAGTCTCTGAGTTGCACCTGCTTACCTTTAGATTCTTTGAGCCTTCTTATGACCAACCTCCTGAATGATCTAATCAGATAGAAGGATATGGAATACTGGATCTCCAACTCGCAACGCTTATTCCACAAGTGTACAAATAAATCCTGAAGCGCATCTTCCAGAAGCTGGAGGTCGGTTGTAAGTGATTGCCCATATTTGAAAACTAAACTGGAATAGGCTTCATAAATTTCCTCAAAGGCATTAGGTTTCCCTTCCTTAAACTGTTCCAGCAAGCTTTTCTCGCGATCAGTTAGAGCTGTATGACCTGAAGGGGACTTACCAATATGTTCAGAACCGGAAGCCATTTTAAGACAGAAATTAAACCAAATTTATAAATGTACAATTTACATTTATAAATAAAATCAAAATATCTTAATAAAGCTAGTCATTTTTGAAAATATCTTATTTACCACCTCACTAGGTAACCTTTATTTACGAAAAAATTCTATTATCTAACAATCAATCTTTTTTGAACATCATTATTCAAACCGGTAGCCCACTCAAGCAACACCTTTTAATCAATGTCACTTGGAATAAAAGCGGTTCTACTTCAGAACCTTAGCTCAAATGTTGTCCCCTGATCTGATGATGACCTGACTCTGATATTTCCATTATGTGCACGCATGATTTGCTTTGAATAGCTCAATCCGATTCCAGACCCCTCTTTTTTAGTAGTGAAAAAAGGCACAAATATATTTTCCAGGGTTTCTCCGTCCATCCCTGAGGCGTTATCCTGCACTGTGAGTATTACTCCTGAAGCATTTTCAGCCAGTTCGATAGTTATTACCGGGTGCGCTACTTTGCTACTAATGAGCGCTTCTCTGGCATTTTTTATAAGGTTTATCAAGACCTGTTCGATCATTTCAGGGTCCGCCCTGATCAAAATCGGTTTTTTAGGGGTATACAGACGAAAAGTAATTTCATCCTTTTTTAATGTCTTTAGCTGCAGCGCCTCGATATGCTTCAGTAATTCACAAAGATCTACCTCCTGGAATTGAGGATGAGGAACTTTAGCCAAATCGCCATAATTCGTCACAAATTTTACCAACCCCTTGCTTCGCTTTTCAATGGTTTTGATGCTCATAACCAGGTCTTCAATATCCTCCTCATTGAAGTCTCCAAGACTTTTGCCTGCCTGTTTATCCCTAAACATTTCATTCACCACCTCAGCCAGGGTAGCAATCGGAATCACTGAGTTTTTGATCTCATGAGTCATCACCCGAATAAGCTTTTGCCAGGACTCTACTTCTTTCTGATCCAGCTCGGAGTTGATGTTATGGAAAGCAATAACCTTATTCCTTTTTTCCTGCAAAACCAGCTCCCGCACAACAACTGACAGGTAGATCACCTCATCCCGGATCGGCAACTTCAACAAAACTTTATCATCTGTATGCAAGGATTTTACAGTTTCTACGAGCTCTGTACTAACTCTGGTTAACGAACTCAGCAAAGAGAAGTGCGGAATCCCAAAAAGCTCCTTGGCAGCCTTATTAACCAGGTTTACTCGCTCATCCTGAACTGTGTACGCAATCAAAGGAACTCCACTGTGTTCCACTACGGTTTTGAGAAAATGAAAATTGGATTCTTTTTCACTACGCATGCGGATAAACTCCGAGGTAATCACATTAAAAGCTCGGTATAGCTGTTTGGTCTTTCTATTACTCTGTGGATAGGTGTTCGTAAAATCATTTTGCCGGATGGCCATCAGGAAATTAGAAAGCTCGCGATCAGATTTTTCCACCAGCCTGATCAGGGATATAACAGTCAAAACAAAAAATAGAAGCATCCAACCCGAAACGAGCCAAAATGGAGTCTCAAACGCAAAATAATAAGCGGAAATGCCAAAACCAATGGCCAAAAAGATTCGGATAACAACCTTTAACCTAAACGACATAGCCTCAGCTTTAAATTCCATATTTCTTCATTTTCCGGTACAAAGTGGTCCTTCCAATACCCAGTGCTTCTGACGCATGACTCAGATTTCCCTGACTTTGCTCAATAGCCTTTAAGATTGCATCTTTTTCCAAATCCTCAACTCTCAGAGAATTTGAAGGTGATTGTTTACTTTTAGTTCCCGGCATCAGCTGATGGGCATCAATTTTACTCCCATCCACCATGATAACAGCTCGTTCCACTGCATGTCTCAATTCGCGAATATTGCCCGGCCAGGGATAATTTTCAAGCAGCCTGAAAGTACGCTCATCTATTTTCAATCCCTTTTTCTGGTACTTTTCACCAAAGTGATCCAAAAAGTGGCCGGTCAGTAACCTGATGTCTTCCTTTCGTTCCCTTAACGAAGGCAATTCGATCTCCACTGTATTGATCCTGTAGAGTAAGTCTTGCCTGAATGTTCCCTTATCAACCATTTCGTAAAGAGGTTGATTTGTGGCACTGACCAGTCGTACATCAATAGGAGTCATTTTGCTTGATCCAATGCGAGAAACAGCCCGGTTCTGAAGAGCAGATAATAACTTCATTTGCATCATTGGTCTCACATTTCCGATCTCATCCAGAAAAAGTGTACCTCCATCGGCCACCTCAAACCGGCCTGCTCGCTCCTCTTTTGCATCCGTAAAAGCACCCTTTACGTGTCCGAAAAGCTCAGATTCAAATAAACTTTCTGGTAATGCCCCCAGATCCACTTTGATCAGGCTTTCTTTCACCCGCTCTGATTGACGATGTAGCTCCCTTGCTACCAACTCCTTTCCTGTTCCGTTTTCTCCCAGGATAAGTACCGAAGCATCCGTGCCGGCCACTTTTCTGATCATATTGAGGACAGGCTTCATAGACGGGCTCTGGGTAATGATAATCCCGTAATCTGAGTTGATATCTTCAGATAGAGCTGTGGTTCTTCCTTCTAGTTTCTGTACCTTTTTGTCGGCCTGGGAAAGCTGAAAAACCGTGTTTACTGTCGAAAGCAGCTTTTCTTTCTCCCAGGGTTTTACCAGGAAGTCAACGGCACCAAGCTTCATAGATTCCACAGCCAGTTGAATGTCTCCATAAGCCGTGTTCATGATGACGTAAACCTCCGGAGCAACCTTCTTGATCTTTTGGAGCCAAAACAGTCCCTCATTCCCGGTAGTAGCCCCTACTTTAAAATTCATATCAAGCAGGATGATATCAATATTTTCCTTCTGTAATAATGTATCCAACCTTACCGGCGAACTCTCTGCGCTTACCTGACTATACTCTCGTTTCAGGATCATCTTTGCCGTGTGCAGTACATCCGGATCGTCATCAATTATAAGTATATGTCCCTTTTTCATTTGGGAAGTTGGTTTATTGGTTTATTGGTTTATTGGTTTATTGGTTTATTGGTTTATTGGTTTATTGGTTTATTGGTTTATTGGTTTATTGGTTTATTGGTTTATTTATTATTAAATTTTTTCAAATAATCCATCACTAACCCACCAATCACTAATCCACTAATCACCAATCCACCACTAATCACTAATCCACTAATCACCAATCCACCAATCACTAATCACCAATCCACCAATCACTAATCACCAATCCACCAATCCACCAATCCACCAATCACCAATCCACTAATCACTAATCACTAACCCACCAATCACTATTTCACTAATAACGAATTCACCAAAAAATCTATCCTTCTCTCTTCCGCTTTAACAAATAGGTAATATATCCATTTATCATCCTGTGAACTGTACTGTTTCGAGCAATGTGTTTTTCAAATGTTGGGTTATCAATGTATTCTTCATCCAGGGCACAAGTCAGGTGGTCATAAACTTCAACCAGGCTACCTCGGGCTTGTCTGCAGAATTGTATATTTTCCTGATAGTGAAATCGCCCATGCCCCTCAGCAATATTGGCTGATACTGACCTGGAAGCTCGAATCAGCTGATCAGCTAACCTGTATTTTTCCTCCTTTGGTAAATGCTTTACCATTTTTGATATCTCATTCCTAAACTTCCTTGCCTCCTGCCACACCTTTAGATCCTTGAGTGCATACTCGCTCATTTGTTACTAATTTATCTTAATCACTAATTCACTAATCACCAATCACTAATCACCAATCCACCAATCACTAATCCACTAATCACTAATCCACTAATCACTAATCCACTAATCACAAATCCACCAAATCCACCAATCACCAATCCACCAATCCACCAATCCACCAATCCACCAATCCACCAAAACCCCACTGTTTCATTGTAAAACAAATGAATGTTTCGATATGAAACAATTTTTTAAAACCAAACAAGACTTAACATCCTGAATACCAATTTCTTATAATATTGGCATACCCCTTGACTATTTAGCATCAAACAGATTCATCATGTTCAAGAATTATTTTATCACAGCGCTCCGTAATTTCAAAAAGAACAAAGCCTATTCACTTTTAAATATCCTTGGACTTGCTATTGGTTTAGCTTCCTGTCTTTTCGTCTTTACGATCATCAGATACGAAAACTCCTTTGATAACTGGCACAAAAAAAAGGACCGGATCTATCGGGTAGTCAGGCACTACTATGGGGATAATATGGTCAGCTATTCAGGAAGTATACCCTACCCCACCGGTGACGCTATCAGTCGGGATTTACCGGATTTCGGAAAAGTAGTACAGTTTCATGGACCGGATGACGCTAAAATATCATTGACAGATGCAAATGGAAATTACGAGATTTTCCGACAAAATCGCGTTTTGTACACCGACGAAAACTTCTTTGATGTACTGGATTTTAAAATTTTGGAGGGAGCTTCTGCTGAGGTATTAGCTGAACCGTTCAAAATTTACCTTACAGAGAAAGTAGCTAATAAATATTATGGGGAAGAAAATCCAATAGGCAAAATCATTAAGCTGAATAATGACAAGGATCTGGAAATTGTGGGGATTGTAGAAACCCCTCCCAATAACACCAACCTCCCCTTTGAAGTGATCATCTCCCTCCCCACGATGCGGGATCGGATGCCAGAAGCCTTCCGTGATAACTGGGGCATGACCTGGGCTTATTCTTGTTATGTATTGGCCCCTGAAAATGCAGAAAAAACCCAACTAGAAGCCAAGCTGGACCAGATGATGGATAAGTATATAGATGATGAGGAAGAGGCTGAAAAGCTTCTGATGCAGCTCCAGCCACTCTCCGAAATCCATAATGACGAGCGGTATGGCGATGGCCAAAATTATGTAACCCCCTCTCTGATGATCTGGGCATTTATTATCCTGGGACTACTCCTCCTCGGCACTGCATGTCTGAACTTCATCAACCTCTCTACGGCCCAGGCAATACAGCGTGCTAAAGAGGTAGGTGTGCGCAAAGCCCTGGGCTCTATGAAATCTCAGCTGGTGTGGCAGTTTATGATGGAAACATTTGTGATCGTTCTGGCAGCAATGATCGTCAGTTTCACCTTGGGTCAGGTACTCATTACCAGGTTCAATGCATTCCTGGAAGACATTCAGTACAATCTTTCCTATTCGCCCGAGATCATTGGTTTCGCCCTAATTCTTACCCTTTTTGTTACATTTTTGGCAGGATTTTATCCGGCCATGATCCTGTCAGGATACCGGCCGGTAGATGCCCTGAACCACAAGATCAACATCCGGAAAGGAAGCGGAAACTTCAACCTGCGTCGAGTACTGGTTATCACTCAATTTGCTTTTACCAACCTGATGCTCATATCTACGGTGATCATTGCGGCACAAATGAACTATGTAAAAAACGAAGATCTGGGATTTAACTATGATCGCGTTGTAACTGTCAATTTTCCGGATGGTGCATGGGAAAAGCTGGAAACCATAGCAGGAGCCTACAAAAGCAAAAGTTATGTGGAAGACGTTACCCGTGGGTACACCACCCCCATTTCAGGATCCAACTGGAACAATTCCTATTATGTCAAAGGGGGAGAATACATTGATGGCAATAATGCCAACATGAAATTTGGCGATGCTAATTATCTGGACTTTTATGATATCGAATTACTTTCAGGTCAGAATGTGAATGAAAGCGTAATCAACGACTCAACCTACCATGTGCTGGTTAACGAAAAACTGATTGCTTCACTGGGATGGAATACCCATGAAGAAGCCATAGGTCAGTGGATCGACATGGGGTATATGAAGGGCAAGATCATCGGGATTATTGAAGATTATAATGTCCATACCCTTCAGCAAGGTCTGCGACCGTCAATGTTTTTGTACAAACCTGATCAGATGGAGCAATTATCCATCCGGATTAAGTCAGAGCCTGACCAGGATATCGTAGCAGATATTGAAGGTACTTTCAGGGAATTTTACCCAAATGACCTGTTTGAATTTGAAGTGTTGGAAGCACAGATCCAGGACCACTATATGCTGGAAGACATGCTACACACCATCATTCGGTTTGTTTCCGTTCTTGCCATACTGCTGAGCATTATGGGGCTGTATGGCCTGGTGTCTTTTATGGCCAACAAAAACTCAAAAGATATCGGCATACGAAAGGTCTTTGGTGCTTCTACCGGGGCTATACTGCGGATTTTTGCCAAAGAATACAGTAAACTTCTGGTTATTGCGTTTATCGTGGCTGCTCCCGCAGCTTACTGGCTGATGCAGCTGTGGATCAATGAGTTTGCGTTCCGTATAGACCTCTCCTGGATCTACTTTTTGTTGGCTTTTACGATCTCATTTTCAATCGCGGTAATCACAGTAGGATATCGTTCATTCAGAGCAGCCAACGCCAATCCTATACAATCCTTAAGATACGAATAGCATGATACGAAATTATATCCTTACCATTGTCCGACAGATCCGCAAAAACCGGGATTTCTCTTTTATCAATGTTGTGGGCCTGGCCATAAGTATGGCCGCTTGCCTGATCATTGCTCAATACATCTATTTTCATCATACATTTGATGATTATCACCCTGACAGTAAGCGGATCTTTCGTATTCATGCGGAAGTAAATAAAAGCAACCAGGAGGCTTTTACCGGTAACAAGATAGCCAACCTCATAGGTGAAAAACTGGATCAAAACCTGGCTGAAGTCCAGGCAACCGCTCGATTTTACGACTATAATTACCCCAACAACTCTGTTATTGTGAAAAACGAAAAGGGGGTGATCAATTTTGAACAACCCGGTGTTTTTGCTACAAATAAGGGAGTATTTGACGTCTTTCAATTACCCATCATTAGTGGATCAATCGAAAGCTTTGATGCACCTCAGAAAGCTATTATGACAACCTCCACCGCCCTGAAATACTTTGAATCACCTGAAGAGGCTATTGGAAAGGCATTTACATTGAGTGGAAATAATGGAGCCAAAGAATTTGAGCTGATCGCTATCATAGAGGATCTCCCACAAAACACACATTTAGGCTTCCAATTATTGATCTCCATCCCTTCATTGGATGAATATACGGGCAGCCATAAGAGTTGGACTGCTTTTGATTTCTTGACCTATGTGAAATTGCAGGAAGGTGCCCCACTGGAAAAAGTCCTTGCTGAAGTTAAGGAAATCAATGAAAAAAACTCTGCGGCAAAGCTCAAGGAATACGGCTATAAAATGGATTTTAAACTCATGCCTCTTACGGACATACACCTGTATTCGAAAGGGCGTGGTGACTTCAAACAAAACCTGGATTACAGGCTGGTCTATGCCCTGACTCTAATAGCTGTTTTTATATTAATTATTGCCTGGATCAATTACCTAAACCTCTCTCTGGTCAAAACCCTCGACCGGCTAAAAGAAGTAGGTATTAGGAAAACACTCGGATCGTCGGCAAGTCAGATCAATGCCCTTTTCATCATTGAAGCCATTACGATCAACATTATTTCCTTCCTGATAGCTCTGACCATCGCTCAGCTAATAGGGCCATGGGTGGAGCAGGTTACTGAAATACGGTTTGATATCTTCCAGTATTTACCCATCACGGGAATTTTGTTTTTGATCATCCTAGCAGGAAGTCTCTTAATCGGATTCTATCCTGCAGTCATTTCTAATACAGTTTCACTGACCAAAGTCCTTGTTGGGGGTCGGCAACAAAAAGTCGGGGGCATTGCCATCCGGCAGGTGTTGGTAACATTGCAGTTTGTAGTCACATTTTTACTCGTCTGTGCCACACTGGTAGTATATCAGCAGATCACTTATATGAAAAATGCCGAGCTTGGATTTGATAAAAACAATGTGATGGTGATCAAATCCCCACCGGGAGACATCAATGCTGAGGAGCGGGAAGACCTTGCTGCATACAATGCTTTCCGTACGGAACTGCTTAAAAAGCCCGGTATCGAAATGGTAACCAACGCCGGCGAAATCCCCGGCGAACCGGTATCCTGGCGTACGGGCATCAAACTGCCCACCATGAGAAACGATGAAGCCATAAATACTTCACTCATTTCCATGGGTTTACAGTTTCCCGATTTCCTTGGACTGGAAGTGATCGCGGGTAGAGGACTGAAAGAAGGTGACAGCCCCTGGACAAAAGGAGACGTGATCATAAATGAAAAGCTCGCAATGGAACTGGGGTTTGAAAAACCTGAAGATGCTATAGGAGCTAAACTGGAAGGATTTTATGCACCCATCGAAGTACGCGGAGTGGTAAACAACCATCACCACACTTCCCTGCATAATGATTATGCCCCTACCATATTTGTCCTCAGCAGCTGGACAGAATACTATTTTATCAAATTTGATGTGAGCAATTCACTGACAGGCCGGGAGCGATATGACCACTTCACACAGACCATCAATACTATAGAAGCTGAGTGGAATAAAGCATTTGCTTTCGAAATGGACTACTTCTTTCTGGACGAATACTACAACATCCAGTACAGGGAAGATGAACGATTTGGCAGGATCTTCAGCTCTTTTTCCATTTTAGCCATTTTTATTGCCTGTCTGGGATTATTTGGGCTGACCTCTTTCACATTAAAGCAACGCACCAAAGAAATCGGGATCAGAAAAGTACTGGGAGCAGGCTTCTCAAGCCTCATATTGCTGCTTTCAAAAAATTACCTGATCATCATTCTGATATCTTATGCGACCTCTATGCCCGTCGCGTGGATATTTCTAAACCATTGGCTGGAAAACTATACTTTCCGCATTAGCCTGGATTGGTGGCTTTTGATCATCCCACTGGTCTTTGTCGTGCTGGTTGCAGCAGCCACCATTCTTTCCAGAATGCTGAAAGCTGCACGGCTGAATCCGGTGGATTCTCTCAGATATGAATAACCGAACCTAAAGTCCTATGCTTAGTAATCTAAAATTCATAACTCGATCCCTGAAGCGACAGAGGTCATTTACCCTTATCAATATAATCGGCCTGTCGCTTGGAATGATGAGCTGTAGCTTCATTTTCCTTTACGTATATCATTCATTAACTTTTGATCAGTATCACCATGATATTGATCAGATCTTCCGGGTCAACTCGGAATGGGTCAGCCAGGACTCGGACAATACCATTGCAGTCACACCACAATATGTGGCGCCTTCCCTGGAAAATGAGTACTCGTTCGTTACAGCCGCAGCTCGAATTTCTCTCATTAACAAAGTACATGAAGTGGCCAGAGGTGAGGAAAAATTCTTCACCAAAAACATCCGAATTGCTGACCCGGCTATACTGAAAGTTTTTCGGTTTGACTGGATCGAAACAACAGGAGAAAATCCATTATTCCAGCCAGAAGCCATCGTTATCAATGAGTCCTTAGCGCAGAAAATATTTGGCTCTACTGATTGTCTCCATGAAAACTTTTCAGTCGATGGCAAGAGACGGATTGTTACCGGAGTGTATAAAGACTGGCCACAAAACATCGATTTGCCTGTCAATGGGGTCATTGCCGGGCAATTTCCGGATAGCCCTGACCTTGAGCCCCAATATGCATATTATACCTACGTTAAAGCCAACAATCAGTCACAGTTAATAGGGGCACTGCAAGAGATATCAGAAAATGTGCATCAGAAAATGTCCGGATTAAACCCGGAGGGAACCTTTATCCTTCACAAAGCGCAGGCCCTGTCCGGACTCCATTTTGACGAAAGCATCACTATGGATACGCCAAAAGGAAATAAGGTCTTTGTGTACCTTTTTCTGGCCTCAGGAATTATCCTTTTATTCATCATCCTGATCAATGTCTCCAATATGAGTATGATCAAGTCGGTGGACGATGCTCCGAAAACAAGTATTCGAAAAATCCTCGGAGCTGATAGAATACAGCTTGTGATCCAGTATTTAATGGAACTCTCCCTTGTCTATTGGACCTCATGGATCATTAGTGCAACCTTATTTCAGCTGACATCAGATTACTTTACTCAATTATCAGGCATTACGATTGAGTTCCATGAATTTACCGGCATGCTCATTTTCCTTTCTTTGGCCTTTTATTTATTGGTCCTGCTGGCCGGATCCTATCCGGTTTTTCTGCTGGTTAGTATTCCTGTCGCCGATAGCCTTAAAAAACGCTTCACTTTTAAAATCCCGGGTAATCAATTGCGTAAAGCACTATTAACTTTCCAATTTATCATCAGTGGAGTACTAATATCAGGGTTGGCCGTTTTACTTAGTCAATGGAGTTACATTAAGAACAAGGACCTGGGCTTTTCGACCAAAGATGTTATTGTTATCAGCTTAAAGAATGATGACCTGGATTTGGAGCCGATACTTCATGATTTGAGAAATTTTGTAGGTGAAGAAAAAATCAGTCTGGCATCCTGGGGAGCCCTCCCGGGATCCGAAATTGGATTCAGTACTGTGAAATTTAATGAATCACACACTGAGATCAATGTTAACACAATAGGGTTTGATGATAATTTTTTAGAGATTTTGGGCCTCCCGATTCTTCAGGGTGAGTATCCTGCAAAATTATCCCGGGAGGTTTTTCAAGCTAAATCAGACATAAACGAAAGACCTTCCAGAGGTGTCCTCATTAACCAGACCCTGGCTAACATGCTTGATAATCCAATACAGCAATCATTAAATTCAGGAGGCTGGATGAAGGGTCATGTAACAGGAATCATCCCTGATTATCACTATTTGTCTCTGCACAATAAAATAGGACCACTAATGGTCTATCCGCAGGAAATGACCCAACGCCAGATTAATCATATCATGATCAAGTCACCACTGGGAAAAGCGGAAGAAATCCGGGCCATCCTGAATAACCATTGGTCTCCGCAAAATTTTGAGCTACAGATGCTCGATCAAAAACTTATGGACAACTACACCCAGGAACAGGAGGCAATTTCCATGATTCAGTATTTTACTTTTTTAAGCATATTTATTGCTACGCTCGGGCTGTTTGGGATTATGGCATACATGCTTAAGAGAAGGCTATATGAAATCGGTATTCGAAAAGTACTGGGAGCACATACTCTGGATCTAATTAAATTATTCGGCAAAGAGATCCTGTATATTCTGGGGGTGGCCACCTTAATTACCTTCCCCCTCTCTGTTTTACTGAAAAACAAACTATTCGGGATGTATGCTTTTACTCCCGATTTTAGTAATGCATGGCTTATCTTTCCTTTAGTTACAGGGGTCATGCTTTCTTTTTTTGTGATTGTGATTCAGATCAGCATCTCTACACGGACCAACCCTTCGAAACTTTTGCGAGATGAATAATACCTGACCTGGTGTTTAATTCTATTTATACTAGTTCGTGTGGTCTCGCTTAACCAGAAGAATAAAATCATTGTTCAGTATCAGGTACCCCTGGTCGTAACAAAACCTATACTCTTTCTGATCTTTAGTGACGTAAGTATTGGTAAAAAAATCAAAATCAAATCCTTCTTTTAACAGGCGCTCCCGATGTGTAGTTGTCTTACCTTCCGGGTTCAGCGACTCCAGGATAGAGCGGTTTCTCTTTAGCTTTCTGTTAACTTTTCGGATGTACTTATCAGATCCGCTCGAGGCTTTGTTGTTATAGGCACTACGGCAGGCATCTGTGCAAAACTTCTTATCAGCTCGGCCAAAAAGTTCTCGTCCGCACTCCTGGCATCGTTTTTCTTCGGCAGTCATTACATGATTCATGCTCCTAAAATAAAAAGCATTTTTATGATTAACAACTGATAAAAGCACCTTATTCATCAACGAAAAATACCTGTTCAACGAAATATTGTAACACTTTAACGTATTCCTTACGTAAATTGGGTTACCTTTTTGTAATTAAAAGCTGGTATTAATAATTCAGGTTATGGGAAAGCCGAATCACATTAGGAACCTTAAAAACATTCTTCATTATGCTTTTGATGACCTCATCCAAAGCATGTGGAAGTTTGTCTTGAGAAGACAAAAACGCTTCGGAATGTTTGAGCACAAATAGTCCGTGCATAAATGCACGTATTGACTTTCCATAACCCTTCTTTTAGGGTTATCATTAGATTTCTACATCCCTTTATTTTTAGTTAGCGATTTCAAATCCCTCATGTCAGTCTCAAGGCTCACATACATTTTCCTTCCGGTATTAACACTATTAGCCATTCACTTAATTTCCCAATAGTTTGTAGCATTTTGATACCCTTTGATGGCTGGTATAACCGTTTATACAAACCAATTCTCATTTTCATTACAAAAAACATTACAAATTAAATAATTGACTACCATCATATTACCCGTTTGTAAACGGTTACAAACGGATATAAACGGGTGTATCCGGCTACCACACGATTAGGTTTTCCCATTTCCCCAACCTTTGTACCTGTCGAACGACACAAGTCATCCGCCGATAAGGAAGACTTCATTATTCAATTAAACTTTTTATTATCATGACATCATTAAAAAATTCAGTTCAATTAATCGGCAGATTAGGTAACGACCCTCAGGTAAGAAGCTTTGACAGTGGTAAAAAAATGGCCACTTTCTCACTCGCGACAAACGATACCTATACCAATAATAAAGGCGAGCGTGTAGAGGACACTCAGTGGCACAATATTGTGGTTTGGGGTAAAAAAGCTGATGTAGTAGAGAACTATTTCAAAAAAGGAAGTGAAATAGCCCTGGAAGGGAAGCTTGTAAACCGAAGCTATGAAAAGGACGGTGAAAAGAAATACATCACCGAGATCAATGTGAACGAGTTTTATATGCTGGACCGAAAAAACTAGTGTTAAGTTGCAAAATTGTACTACATTAAAATGTGTCACAAATAGTTGATTGCCAGTTTACTGTTTCCCTTGATTATTTGTGCCATTAGGCACTAGGGCTTATAAGAACTAAAAAAAGAGCGTGCCACCTTGGCGGGCTCTTTTTTTTATCCGTTTCTGTTTTTTTACCATTCCAACCATATCCATTTCTTCCGGTTTCACGTTATTGCATTCAACAATTAACTCTTAGCTATGCTTAAAATCCCTTTCGTTTTTTGCTTTTTGTGCATTACCCTGTCAGCTCAATCACAAATAAACCCTTACCAGGACTTTATAAGTTCGATTAGAAAAGAATATAAGTTTGACAGTCTGGAAATCCCCTCCCCATTTGATCTGGAGGTTCCAAAATTTAACCCTCCCGAAGGAATTCTCAAAAATAACCCCTTCGTTCAGGATATCGCTGAATCACCGGTCTATCAACCTGCAATGCCCATCCTACATCCCGAGCTGGAAGGATACCAAATGCCGGTTTATAAGCCTGATCCTTCCGTGGATCATTCATTGCTCATGGTTCCACTGGCACCAATTCCACCTTTTGAGCATCCAAAAAAAGATTGATTTTATGCCAATTTCGGACGTGTTCACCTCATGTATACCCTGAAAATTCAATAAAATCATACTTAAATGCATTTTTTGCGTTCAAATCGAAAGGTATTTAGTGTTTTTTTTGAAAGATTAACTAATTAAACAAATGACCCAGTTTCACTACATTCTTAATGATCGCCAGTTTGAAATCCATTTTGAAAACTGCATTTTAAACCCAAAATTTTTTAACCATGAAGCCCATTTGCGGCTCGCCTGGATCCACGTGACCAAATATGGTGTGAAGCAGGCGGCAGAAAACCTTTGTAAGCAAATCAAGCGCTATGATGCCACCTTTGGCTCGGGTACCAAGTTCAACAAGACATTAACAATGGCCTCAACATATGCGGTCAACCACTTCATTAGTAAATCCGGGTCGGATAACTTTCAGGACTTCATCCAGGAATTTCCTGATTTGAAAAATAATTTCAAATCCCTGATTGACACACATTATTCCTTTGATATCTTTAATGACACTAAAGCCAGATCACATTACCTGGAACCCGACCTGGCTGCATTTTAGCATAACAAATGAATTTTAGAGAAGCGAAGCTAGAAGACTTACCAGCTATCATAGACCTCCTGGCAAATGATCCTATCGGACAGTTACGAGAGGATTTTCAGGATCCACTACCAAACTCCTATGTGCTTGCATTTCATAATATCGATGCAGATCCTAACCAGGAGCTGATCGTGGTAGATGATGCAGCCGGGGATGTGGCAGGTACATTCCAGCTTACTTATATCCAGTACCTCAACTACCAGGGAGGCTCCCGCGCGCAGATCGAGTCGGTCAGAGTTCGCGAGGATCTTCGTGGTAAGGGTCTGGGCAGGAAAATGTTTGAGTGGGCGATAGAGCACGTAAAAAAACGCAACGTAAAAATGCTGCAGCTCACTTCTGATAAAAAACGCCCGGATGCCATTCGCTTTTACGAAAGTCTTGGCTTTAATGCGAGCCACGAAGGCTTTAAGCTTCATTTCTGACTTTTTTCAGAAAAAGTTACCTCTTCTCTTGACTCTTACGTTACGTCATAGCTTTCATTTGCTGGAAAAGGCATGAGAACCTACAGTGTACGAAAACTGGCCCAACTCTCCAATGTGAGTGTGCGCACGCTCCATCACTATGACCGGATCGGTCTGCTGATGCCGGCAGATCGTACGGACAAGGGATACCGCTATTACCAGGAGCCGCAGCTGATGCGACTCCAGCAAATTCTCTTTTACAAAGAGCTGGGGTTTTCTCTTCGGGAGATCAAGGCCATACTGGATGATCCACAGTTTGACCTGGTCAAAGCCCTGAGAGAACACCGAAGTGCACTGCAACAAAAGTCTCATCGCCTGGAAAAACTGATCAAAACGATCGATAAAACAGTAGAAAAACTAACAAACAAAGAAGCGATGAAAGACGAAGAACTTTATGCCGGATTCACAACCGAGGAAAGAAAAAACTACCGAAAGGAAGCAACTGAACGGTGGGGCGAAGAAGCTGTACAGGAATCCGAAGACCAACTAAGGAAACTGGGCAAACAGGGATTCAAAAACCTGGAAGCAGAAGGTGAAGAAATCAACCGAACGTTGGCCATGCTGACACATTTAGATCCTGCGGATAAGCGGGTGCAGAAAACCATTGACCTTCACTTCAGGCACATGAATGCTTTCAGACAGATCGGCCTGAAAGAATACCGGGCACTGGGTGAAATGTATGTACAGGACGAACGTTTTACTAGTTATTACGAAAAATATAAAGCAGGATTAGCCAACTTCCTTTGCAAAGCAATAAGTATTTATTGTGATAAAAGTGGCTAACCGGCCATTAACTAAATTACCTGTATATTTATTTTTATGAAGTATTTGATGAGCATTTTCTCCTTCGCCCTGGTCCTTTTGGTCACATCTTGTAATGACACCAAAGAGCAAGGAGAACATGCTCACCATAAAGGCCTGACTCCAAAAGGCAAAAAAGCCAACATGGACAAGGCAAAGACCTACAGCCTGATCACTGTGGAGATCGGGACTCCACGTGAGCAGATCCAGGTTACAGAGGAGCACCTTCATGGCAGATTCTTCCAGGACCGGGCTGAGTTTTATGTAGTGGAAGAACCGGAGTTGTACATCTCCAATGCTGAAGTGGGGGAGCTTACCCTTTACTTCATAGATGGGATGCTATGTAAAAAGAAATACCTGCTGAATGAAGACATTAGCAAAGAGCTGATCAGGTCTTATGGAGGGTTTAAATTCATTCCCTTGAATCACCGGACCCGGGACTTTGCCAAATCCGAGTACATCGTACAAAAAACTGATGACGGTAATGTTCTCAATGAAAAGCTTGACCGGTTTGAGATGAAGTGGGATGAGGAGGAAGTCCTGATCCGCTACAACCTGGAAAAGGATTCTCTAAGCAGTAAGATCTACCTGATGGAAGAGCTCTCCGCCTATAAAAACCTCCTGGATGCTGCGGAAAGGGAGATTATTTAAACTGGTGGCCTGAATTGGTTGGGGTGTGTCCAGCTATCTGTTTCCTCACATCCTATCTCATTGTTGGTGGTTACTGAATAATCGTTGAAACATCCACACATCAATCAAAAAACTCCACCAAATACCCCGCCCCAATTTCCTCCGCATGCGCCTGCCAGTTATCCAAAAGGATTTTGGCCACTTCCGTTTCCCCTTCCGAGAGCAATAGCTTCGAAGTAACTAAAGCAGCCAGCAATCGTGTCTCCATAGCAATGTAATTATGCCGCGGGTCCCGGATGGCGTTAACCTGCTGCCATGATTTCTTTTCATCCCCCTGATCAAAGTAGAGACTCGCCAGAATGGCCCGGCCATGCATTTCGTAAAACACTTCACTGTTTTCAAGAAACCGGACTGCTGACTCTAAAAGGGCGATGGCCTCTTCTGCCTGACCAATATATTTCAGGTAGCTGGCATAATAGACATCAAACACATATTTATCACGGTCCTCAGTCTGGTTGGCCCATCTTTTTCCCAACTCATAGCAACTTGCCGCAGAATCCGTCATTTTCAAAGCCACGAGTGTTTCTCCCAGCTGAAAACAGGTCTCAACAATCGCATGCCGGTCCTCAATGGACCGGGCTGCTTCCAGGGCCAGATTCCCGTACTCTTCAGAACGCTTCAGCTCACCTTTAAGCCGATGCTGCCACATAAGGTTCATGAGCGTGTACCAGCGTCCACAGCTTCCCTCACCTTCCGAATAAAAAGCATTTGCAAACTGCATGAGGCTGATTGCACTATCCAGATGAACTGTACCTGCCACTGTCAGGTCATAGCCGAGATTGTTATAAACATGAGCCTTGTAAGATGATTCGTCCAGCTGTTTTACAAGCTCCACCTGTCGTGCCTCATGCCTCAGCACCTGGTGAAAATCTCGCTCCGTAGAGAAGTATCCCCAGCTCAGCAGGTTATTTAACCGATACTCCAACAAGGGGTCATCCAACCCTCGAGCCAACACAGCACCGGAGTCCGCTTTTACAATTGCTCCATCAAAATTTCCTGCCTGTGCTTCCAGTCGAGCAAGGTGATATAACGCTTTTGCCTGAGCTGACCGATCATAGATTAAGCGAGCCTTCTTTAGCGATGATTGAAATTGCTCCGTAGCCCTTTCTGAATTTTTAAGACCTAAGTAAGCAATTCCGGAAATTCTATAAAACATCGGGTGATCCTCAGTAAAACCGGAAGCTGCAGCCAAAGAATCCAGATAACCGATAGCCTGCTCAGGATTGCTTTTAGCCATTTGTAAAAGCTCCTTCTCGGAAAGCCCCTGACAGTGAATAATTCCCGGAACAGTAACCATGAATATCAATAACGCTTTACTCATATTTCAGGGTCCTGGCTGGATTGAGAATAGCTACCTTGTACACCTGGTACCCCACCGTGACAAAAGCACAGACAAGCACAATCGCTACCGAAATGACCATAAAGATCCAAGGAAAATCAATCCTGTACGCGTAGTTAGCCAGCCAGTCAACCATACTGAAATAGACCACTGGTCCTCCAATCAGGGCGGAGATCCCGATCAGGATCATAAACTCTTTATAAAACAAACTGATGATGTGTGGAACGGAAGCTCCCAGCACTTTTCGGACTCCCACTTCTTTGGTTCGCTGGGAAGCAATGAAAGAAGAAAGACCAAAAAGCCCCATGATCGCCACAATTAGCGCCAGCACCGAAAATGCTCCGAAAACCGCACCAAAACGTTTGTCTTCTTTGTAAAGCCTGTCGAACCTGTCATTCAGAAAGGCATACTCCAGCGGAGCAGTGGGGAAAAAGCTGGTCCAGGTTTCCTCCAGGTGCTGTAAGCCCTCCTTGTAATTTTCAGCAGCCAGCTTAACTAAAGATCGCTGTGAAGCTTCCGTATAAAAATAAAGGGTTGGCTCTACGGCATTTTTAAGCGAGCTCCGGTTGGCATTTCTGACGATACCAACGATGTGGTACTTATCATTTTCGGGATCCCGTCCAAACTGGATCTTTTCATTGAGTAACGCTTCCTCAGCTGGCAAACCCATCCGGTCCAGAAAAGCCTCATTGACAATCGTTGCAGCTGAATCTGAAGCAAGCTGCTGCGAAAAATTGCGACCGGTCAGTAACTCCATATCCAGTAGATCAAAGTAGTTCTCATCCACATTGGTGATGTAAATGGTAGCATCCAGCACTTCCGTTTCACCTACTACCTTAATGCCACCAGCACTGGACCAGATCTCATCACTGGCCCCACCTGGCAAGGCAGTAGTACTGGCTACCTCTGAAATGGCCCCACTTTTCAGTAGCTCTTCCCGGAAGGTCCTCATCCGTGCACGCTGCTCATCCCAGTTGTTTCCGCTGAAGCGTGGATTACGAAAACCCACCACCTGATCCGTATTCATCCCAAGATCCTGGGAACGCATATAGTTTACCTGACGCGCCACTATGAATGTCCCAGCTATCAGCACCAGAGAGGCAGCAAATTGAGCTACTACCAATCCTTTTCGAAGGACCACTCCACCTTTGGAGTTTCTGAATTTGCCTTTGAGCACCGAAACGATCCTGAAATTGGATAAGAACAGTGCGGGATAAAACCCCGAGACCAGTGTACCCAGAAGCAGGAAGAATCCAAGTCTAATCAAAAAGTCAGGATTGTTCCACAGACTCCCGATCACATCCATTTCGATCAATCCATTGAAATACGGTGCAGCCAGTTCCGCAATTCCCAGGGCCAGCAAAGCACCCATCAGATTGATCAGAAAAGCTTCTGTAAGAAATTGGGTTCTTATTTGTCCTTTTCGTGCTCCAATTACTTTGCGCAAGCCTACTTCTTTGGCCCGGTCCACTGCTTTGGCGGTAGAAAGGTTAATGTAATTGACCCAGGCGATCAGCACGATGAAAATGGAAATGATCGTAAGAAAGCTAACTGACTTAGCACTGCCGTGCTCTTCAGGCTCAAAGGTGAAATTCGAATGCAAGTGGATATCTGTAACTGGCTGAATATTAAAAAAAAGCGTACTCTCTTCACTCAGGTATTTGTTTTTGATGGGAATGAGCCGCTTCTCGAGTTCTTTTATATCTGTACCTGGCCTAATTTTCAGATAGGTGTAGTAATTAAATGCATTCCAACCCTCTCTTTCCATCCGCTCTTTGACTGTGCTGATCGAGATCAGAAAATCAAACTTGTAGTGCGTGTTCCCGGGCACGTTTTCGATCACACCTACTACTTCAAAGCTTTTATCAAACCCTGAATACAAATGCAGGGTCTTACCCATCGGATTCTCATCACCGAAATAAAACGCTGCCTTGTCTTTAGTCAGCACAATCGTGTTGGGTTCGCTTAAAAGAGCATTCGTTTTCCCGTTAATAACCTCATAGCCGAACAGTGGCAAAAAATGCTCATCTACCATGATGACCTGTTGCTCCGAAACCAGGTCTTCGCCTTTCCTGACCGTGACGCTACTGACATTATAGGTGGTGGTATAATCAGTCACCTCAGGGATCTCATCGGTGATGACTTTTCCTGATGGATTAAAAGACATGGCATCCCTGGTACCCAACTGGCCATCCACGATCTGGTCCGTGGTAAGCCTGTAAAGCTGGTCGGCATCCTTGTGGAAACGATCATAGCTCTTTTCAAAGCGGATGAAATGATTGATGAGCAGAAAAGCTGCCAGACCTACGGCCAGCCCCATCACGTTGATAAAGGTGTAGGCCTTATGTTTAAGCAGAGTCCTGATGCTGATTTTGAAATAGTTTCTAAACATGCCTGTATTATTTATGACTTTGTTTTGACCTAAAGGCTTGAGTAATGAGACCCTGAAAAGCATGATCACCTGCAGGAGATATCGCCATCCGGCAAAACGCGGATTCTGCTCCTGATTTCTCCGGTACAGCTCCTCCAGATCTCCCGATATATCGGGATAAAAATCCGGGTGACAGTACCAGGACAACAGCCGATCAGCAAGGCGACGGATCATGTAAACTTCACGTCCAGTGCCACTTCCGGAATAGCCTTCCAAAGGTCCAGCCGGACGTCTTTGGAATATTCCAGTGCTTTTTTGCCCAATGCCGTGATGGTAAAAAACCGTTTTGGTTTTCCTCCACGCTGTTCATCCGCCTCTCCCCGACGGGAATCCAAAAATCCTTTCTTCTCCATTCGCCGGAGGGCAGATTGCAACGCCCCGACGCTAACCTTGCGACCGAGCCTATTTTCGATCTCATCTTTTACGGCTACACCGTAAGCTTCGTCGTAGAGCACGCCCACTGTGAGCAGTACGATCTCTTCAAATTCTCCTAGTTGGTATTTTTTCATGACCTCATCTTAACCAATGCCGTCTCAAAGTTGTCATTTCTTCTAACCGGATGCCTTTGGCAAACCCCTGAAGAAATCTTTCCGGAAACCAAAGATTGATTTCCATATTGAGAAAGATTTCTTATCTGGAATGACAGTATCTTAGGGCTTTTGGAACATCATAATTTCTTTCGCTACAGAGATTCAAATTACATCATAAGCCTCTTACCCTTGACTATTTGCATATTGCAAGCTGCCTACTGATAAAATGAATCTCCTATTTGTAGTATTGACGAAAGTTAAAGCAAAAAGGTTGCAATATCCTAAATGTAGTATTGATAAAATGGTTTTTCATATTGGCTCCATAGAATCATATCAATAAGTGATTAGCGTTGGGGGTTGGTTATCATGAAGATGAATTTGATTAAAAATGTCAGTTACAGAAATATATTTATATTGTACATTTAATCACAACCTCAACTCATACTATGAAAACTGCCTATTGGAAGATATTGGTTGGGTCTGTCATTGTCATCGCGCTTATTTCCTACTTGTTCATTTTCAGTCAGGGCCAAACAGAACCTTCATTTTTGTCATTGCCGTTTATTTTTTGGTCAGGAATAGGAATGACCGGTGTACTGGTGATCCTCACCTATATAGGCGCCCGGATCTTTCCCTATAAAGAAGATCAGCAATGATCACCTGGATTGCTGTATTCTTTGCCATATTCATCGGATTGTTGTTTTTGGCATCTTATAAGTCGTATAACAAAAACCGAACGGCAAACGAATTCATTTTTGCAGGCTCTAACATAGGAGCAATCCTGGGTTTCCTCACATTTGCCGCCGCCTTGTTCAGCGCTTTCACCTTCATGGGCATGCCCGATTTTTTCAGAAATCATGGGGTTGGTGCCTGGATCTTCCTTGCTTTTTCCGATGGATTTATGGTATTCTTCATCTTGTGGTTTGGCTATAAATTGAGAAAAAAAGCAAAGGCCGTAGGATACAATGGAGTCGCAGGGATGATGTCCCAATGTTATGGCATCAAATGGGCTGGCTACCTCGTATTCCTGAGTTCGTTTATTTTTCTGATCCCTTATGTCGCCATCCAGATCCGTGGCATTTCCATTTTCCTGGAGGCTGCGGTCCCCATCGCCCTTCCATCGTGGACCTGGGCCGCTTTGATCGTGGTAATGATGATCGTTTACGCAGAGATCGGTGGACTGAAAGCTATTATGTACAGTGATGCCATACAAGGACTTCTTTTACTAGTCGTCATCTGGATCATAGGCATTTCCTGCCTTGACATTGGTGGTGGAATGCGCGCCGTATTTACCGAAGTGCGTGAAGCGAATCCTGCCCTGTTATCACTACCTGGCCCGAATAAGCTGTTTGGACCCCAGTTTCTGATCACCTCCGCCATTGCCATATTGATGATCCCGGCTACACAACCTCAATTTACAACACGCCTTGTGGTGATGAAAAGTCTGAAATCTGTACATATCATGGCCTTTGCAGTGGGTTTTTTCGCCATTCTGGTTATTCTCCCCACCGCCTTTGTCGGGATGTATGGCGCCATCAAATATCCGGACGCATCTACTTCCGATTTCCTGTCATCCGCTTTGCTGTTTGACCAGGCAAACCCGGTGGCTGCTCTGGCAGTGGTAGGGTTGTTTGCTGCCTGCTTATCGACGACAAACGCCCAGATCTTTGCATTGGGAACAGAACTTCGATCACTACTTGCCGGAGGTGAAAAAAAAGTAATGTCCATCACCAGAGTGTCACTGCTGGTCTTTTCATTGGTTGTATTGCTTTTTTCCCTGGTAATGGGAGATGAATTGGCGTTGCTGGCGCGAGTGAGTTTCACTGGTACTTCCATGATCGCTCCTGTCGTATTCGGAGCTTTGCTTTTCGAACGTCCTCCAAAAATCTTGCTCATCACTTCCGCGATTGCTTTTTTCATATTTCTGGCTTCAATTGTAGGTGTCCTTCCCGATCGGTTGGGTGATTTCAGGATGGACTTTATCCTATACGGGATCCATGGCCTGGCTAGCACGTTGATCATGGTTTCACATCACTATCAAAACCGTACTGCATGAAAATAGATTTTGATATTAAACCGCTTGATTTAAGCTCAGGGATAGATGATTTCTGGCTATTGTCAGGCAAAAAGATCCTTTCCATAGAAAAGCATTTTGGGCAAAACAAAGGCACACCTGTCATTACCAGGAACGGAGAATATGTGCCGCAGGGATGGACGGAGTGGACGCAGGGGTTTCAATTTGGCTCGGCCATCCTTCAGTTTGAAGCCAGTGGAGATGAAGCCTTTCTCGATATTGGTAGAAAAAATACCATTGCGAAAATGGCTCCTCATTTAACGCATTTCGGTGTGCATGACCATGGATTCAACAACATAAGCACCTACAGCAACCTGCTTAGATTGATGATTGAGGGCAGGGTTGCTCCAAATGATGAGGAAAAGGCTTTTTATCAGCTTGCGCTAAAAGTGAGTGGAGCTGTTCAGGCCAACCGGTGGAGCACCACACCGGGAGGCGGATTTATGTACTCGTTTAACGGGCCACATTCCCTTTTCATTGACACCATTCGGTCATGCAGGATATTGATGCTCAGTCACCTCCTCGGGCACCGGCTTATGGGTGAGCAGGATATATCTGTTGACCTGATGCAACGGACAGTAGAACACCTCCTAACGACTGCAAAATATAACATCTATTACGGAAAAGGACGTGACATTTACGATGTGAAAGGCCGGACAGCGCACGAATGTATATTCAATTCCAACGATGGCAATTTCAGATGTCCGGGTACACAGCAGGGCTTCAGTGGCTTTACTACATGGACACGAGGCCTGGCATGGGCTATGTGCGGGTTTGCCGAAGAGATCGAACTGTTTGAAAAACTTCCGGCTGATTCTTATGAAAGCATTATTTCAAAAGATGACCTCATGTCCAAAATGCTGGAAGCTGCAAGGGCTACCTGTGATTTTTATATCCGGAATACACCAGCAGATGGCATTCCTTACTGGGATACTGGTGCGCCCGGGCTGGAAAGCATGGGCGATTACCGCGAAAGACCATCCGATCCTTTTAATGATTTTGAGCCGATAGATAGTTCTGCCGCGATCATTGCGGCGCAGGGATTGTTGAGACTGGGTCACTATCTCGGTGCCAAAGGTGATACGGACGGCAAAAAATATACCCAGGCCGGATTGACCATCGCCAACACGTTGTTGTCTCAACCTTACTTATCAATCGACGATGCACACCAGGGGTTAATCCTACATGCCATTTATCATCGCCCCAATGGATGGGATGCTATTCCTGAAGGCAGGAAAATACCGTCCGGCGAGTCTGCCATGTGGGGGGATTATCATATGCGGGAGCTCGTTATCTTACTTTCGCGGATGATCAACGACCAGCCGTATTATGCCTTCTTTGATTGCATCGAAGATTTACCTTAATTGTGTTCTATGGCACAAAAGACGAAACCACGATTCAAGCGTATTGCACAACTGAAAACACCGGGCGATTTCAGGAGTCACCTGGAGGAACAAAACATTGATCTCCGTTTTGATGAGGAATTAATACAGGGTGATCAATCGCCCTACCAAAAACCCTATAAGTTAGGGTCTGGTCATGTGATAGGAAACCGCTTTTGCATCCTGCCGATGGAAGGCTGGGATGGTACGACTGACGGCAAACCGACTGAATTTACCAAACATCGCTGGAGGAATTTTGCTCATAGTGGCGCCAAACTGCTTTGGGGTTGTGAAGCATTTGCTGTGCGGGATGATGGACGCGCCAATCCCAATCAACTTGTGGTGAAACCCAATAACCAAAAAGAATTGGAAGACCTGCACAACCTGCTCATTACCGAACATGAAAAAGTTCACGGCAACAGTGGTGACCTGTACATCGGTCTTCAGCTGACGCATTCCGGGCGGTTTTGCAAGCCAAAGGACAACAAAACTTTTGAGCCAAAAATTGCCTATCACCATCCATTGCTGGATAAAAAATTCGGTGTTCCGGATGATTATCCCACGATACCAGACGAAGAACTGGATCGCTTGATTGATGACTTTGTCAGTGCGGCTGTCCTGGCCAAAAAAGCCGGTTTTGATTTTGTGGACATCAAGCACTGTCATGGCTATCTTGGACATGAGATCCTGAGCAGCTTTAACCGTCCGGGTAAATATGGGGGGAGTTTTGAGAACAGAACCCGGTTTTTGAGAGAGATCGTTGCAGGTATAAGAGCCCAGGCGCCAGGACTGGATATAGGGGTACGGTTAAGTGCATTTGATTGGATACCCTTTACCAAAGGAGAAAATGATATGGGAGTGCCCGTCCACTACGAAGACGAAAATTACCCTTTCGCCTTTGGAGGGGATGGTTCGGGATGGGGTGCCGACCTCACTGAGCCATTTAAGTTTCTGAGGTTGATGGAAACACTGGATATAGAACTATTGTGCGTCACAGTGGGGAGTCCGTATTACAATCCGCATATCCAACGGCCCGCGCTATTCCCGCCATCGGATGGTTACCTGCCTCCCGAAGATCCGTTGGCAGGTGTGGCACGTCAGATCAAAGTGACGAATGAAATTAAGAAGGCATTCCCCAACATGGCAGTGGTTGGATCTGCTTACTCGTATTTGCAGGAATGGCTTCCTCATGTGGGTCAATATGTGCTTCGCCATCACATGAGTGACTTTATTGGTCTGGGAAGGATGGTCCTTTCTTACCCGGAACTACCGGCAGATGTGCTGGGTGGTTTGCCTTTGAAAAGGGGGAAACTTTGCAGGACATTTTCAGATTGTACCACAGCGCCACGAAATGGGATTCGCTCGGGGTGTTATCCGTTGGATCCTTTCTATAAGCAATTGCCTGAATTTGAAAAACTTAAACAATTAAAATCATGAATCGGCATGGCCGAAGCAATTTTAGGACGCCAACCGATATAAAAATAATTTATTGATAAACAGAAACTTAACCTATTATAAACAAATGAAGGAAGAAAAAATCGCACTGGTCACGGGTGGCAGCAGGGGTATCGGTCTGGGGATCACGGAGAAACTGTTGCAAAACGGCTATGGAGTGGTGATCAATGGCGTCCGGGATGAAAGCGAAGTGGAGGATCAATTGGAAAAGTTAAGAAAGATCGGAGGTAAAATCATGTATTGCCAGGGTGATATCGGGACGACTGAAGGAAGGAACAAAATTGTTGATTTCATTAAGGATCTGGGGATGATAAATGTGCTGATCAACAATGCAGGGGTGGCATCTCGCCGCAAGGATATATTGGAAATCAGCGAAGAAGATTATGATCATGTCCTAAACATCAACCTGAAAGGCACCTTCTTTTTGTCCCAGGCCATTGCCAGGCTCATGGTAGAAAATAAGAGGGACCATGAAAACTATGAAGGGTGTATTGTCAATGTTTCTTCCATATCATCAGTAGTCGCATCAGTCAACCGACCTGAATACTGCATTTCCAAGACCGGAGTATCCATGCTGACCAAATTATTGGCCATCAAAATGGCAGAGGTTGATATTCCCGTATATGAAATTCAACCTGGTGTCATCGAGACGGACATGATTGAAAGGGTCAGAGATAAGTATAAGCAACTTATTGACGAGGGGCTGACCCTCCAAAAGCGACTGGGCAAGCCGCAGGATATCGGAAAGATTGTAGTAGCGCTGGTAAATGGGGATATTCCGTATTCAACCGGGCAGGTGCTTACCCCGGACGGAGGGCTAATGATCCGGAGGCTTTAGAGGAATTGCTTTTTGTATGTATGGCCGACGAAAAATTGGTAGCCCTTTTCCAGAGCAGTTTTAATTGCAAAAAATGGAAAAGTAATCTTTAAAAAGCCTGAATTTTATAATATAGCCTAAAGAAAGGTATGAGCAATAAAACTCCAGTATTACCATTAAGCATCCTGGTGTTCATGTCATTTGAGACTTTTCTCAAACATCATGGGAAATTGACAAAAGAATAAAGAAGGAATAGTAGTTTATACTGAAAATCAGTATTCAGAATACAGTGCGATCTGACAAATCATAACCCAGGACCTCATTTGACGTTTTCTGACAATTTTAGAATTCATGCTCATTTCATGAATAAAGCGGGTTAAGTCTTTCGAATTCACTGAAAATTCTACTATTATAGTGTCTCATAAAAATCACCGACCATAACCCTGGATTACTAATGCTTGGAGCGATCATTATCTTCTCACTCGTTGTTATTCTCCCGTATCTTCTTTATTTCAGACAACGCTATCAAAAGAGCAAGGATAAAAAACAGTTTTTAAGGGAGAACCTCTACAGGTCTACACTGTGGATTATACTGTTGATTGTGGTTCCTTTATGTTTTGTGAACCTTTTCTGGAAATCGTCTTCTGTTCCGGTCGATCGCATTCCGGATATTGACACCATGTCATTAGCAGATTATCAGGAGGCAAGACTGGATTCTCAAAATATTGACTTCCACTACAAATACATCACCAGGTTTTGCGAAAAGGACCGGCCCCTTTCATTAAAGAAGGATATCATTGACTACTATCGGGGGTTTATTGAACTGGGTTTACCTGATCTTGGACACTGGGGGCTTGGATACTTTTATCTTAAGAATAGAAAGCCGGATTCCGTTCTTACTCACCTTCATTTGGTTCAAAACCAAAAAATGAAGTATCAGAACCTGGCAATCGGTGATTATTTCAAACTGCAAAAAAAGGATAGCCTTTCCATCCATTACTGGCTTCAGGAAGCCAAATTATCTCATGGAGCCAAAAACCTCGTACTGCCTCCACTGGTAAATAAACTTCAGCTTACCGAGGACCTTGGACTACTACTTGAGTTAAAATCCATACCTGAATCATCAAACTATATAGATACCAGTCTGGCACGAAAGATCTTCTTTGTGAACAACCACATTATTGACTATTACAATGAGGTGATAGGCTGGTTCATCAATAACATTGATACCGTTGGTTTTTTCGCTGCCCTTTTCATTTTGATAGTATGGAGTACTTACATGGTCAAACTGGCATTTTTCGAGAAGGTCAACTGGACCCTCCTGCTGAGCATCCTGATCCTTGGTATGGTTTTCAGTTTTTTCACACTGCTAATAGGTGATTTTTTCCACTATACGTTAAAAATGTGGGACGGACCTAATAATGTTTTCAAGCTCTTTTTATACAGCGTTTTTGGTATTGGTGCCGTTGAAGAGCTGGTCAAAGTGATCCCGCTGCTGATCATTCTTCTTTTTACCAGTAAAAGACTACAACCCTACGAGTACATTTTACTTGCCAGCATGTCTGCCATGGGGTTTGCTTTTGTAGAAAACCTCATCTACTTTGACGGATCATACGGGCATATAATTCATGGCAGGGCACTCACTGCAGCGGTGGGACATATGATCGACAGCTCGATCTTTGCATATGGGCTCGTCCTGGTTAAATTCAAGAAAAAGAAAAGCAGTGCTGTTGGGGTGTTTTTCCTGTTTTGGTTTTTAGCGTCGCTGGTCCATGGACTCTATGACTTCTGGCTATTTACCCAGCTGATTTTAATCTTTATCTTGTTTTTCTTCCTGATAGCGCGTGTTTGGAATACGCTCCTGAACAATTGTATCAACAACAGTGCAAACTTTAAATACACAAGCAGGTTCAAAACAAAACCGATCCAGTTTTTTCTGACATTTTGGCTTACCGCAATACTCATGTTTGAGTACCTCATAGTAGCTTATATGGATGGTGCCGAAATCGCTAATCAAAGCATAACAGGGGCCGCTTTTTCGGGAAGTTTTTTGATCATGTTTTTGGGCTCAAAACTCACTTCTCTGAATCTGATCAAGGGATATTGGGCCAGGGTCAATTTCTCCATCAATCCCTTTACAGATGATGTTGTTTCGCAAAACTTCATTGGAAACAAAGTCTTGCTTTCGAGCTATTATGCGGACAGGGGGCTGATTGAGTATTTTCCTGAAGGAGTGACGGGCACCATCGTCAAACGGGTGGTCCTGCTAAACAAAAAACCAACATTTTTCAGGTCCCATGAAGACTCTGAATGGTTTATGGTCAAGCTGGATAATCCGCTACCAGGCAACGATTTTAAGTCACAGCAGGTGTTGATCAAGTTTAAAGAGGCTCATTCCTCACTGAATGCCAAAAAGTTCT
Organism: Marinoscillum sp. HNIBRBA16962; assembly: GCF_057801515.1. Classification (NCBI taxonomy): domain Bacteria; kingdom Pseudomonadati; phylum Bacteroidota; class Cytophagia; order Cytophagales; family Reichenbachiellaceae; genus Marinoscillum; species Marinoscillum sp. HNIBRBA16962. The sequence continues at coordinate 5,097,346 of NZ_CM173603.1, forward strand.
TTTTGGTCTTATTGTTATTGATCCCTAAAGAAATCCCGGAGCCAAAACGAATGAGGAGAAATTTCACATCACTTGGATGGACATTCCTGAAAACTCCAGACACCTGATCAGTCCCCCAGCCAGCCTTTAAAATCAGTCGCCTTCTCTGCTGATACAATAATATCCTCATCAGAGTCAGGGTCCAGCTCTACCAGGAGTTTGCCCTTATGGTATTTATGTACCGTTTTGATGGCCTTAAAGTGGATGATAACTTGCCGGTTGGCCCGGTAAAACCTGCCCGGATCCAGCTGACTGCCGAGCTCATCCAGGGAGAAGTCCATCAGGTACTTTTTCCCCTCCTCCGTCACCAGGTGTACTACTCCATGCCGCAGCTGAAAGTATGCAATCCGCTCAGTCTCCACCGAGATCATTTTATCCCCCTGCTTCACCAGAAAACGATTTTTATATTGCTTCTCGTCCAGCCTGATCTGCCTCACCACCTGCCCGATATCCAGCCCGTTACCGGAAAGCTGACTTTTTAATGCGTTAAGTTTTTGCAGGCTTTGCTGCAGGTCTTCCTTTTTGATGGGTTTGAGCAGGTAATCAATGCTGTTGACCTTAAAAGCCCGCAGCATATACTCGTCAAACGCCGTAGTAAAGATCACCGGCTGCATGATCTTCACCTGCTCAAAGATCTCAAAACTGATCCCGTCACTCAGCTGGATGTCCATAAAGATCAGGTCCGGCAGGTTGTGGTTTTTGAGCCACTTGACACTGTCCTCCACACTGTCGATCACCTCCACGATCTCCACCTCGGGATCTACCTCCTCCAGGATCTTTTGCAGTCGGCGAAAGGCCGGAGCTTCATCTTCTACGATCAGTACTTTCATATAAGAATTAATCAAAAGTCAGACAGCAGCTTTACTTCGCTCTTCCAGTACTTCGATGAGCGGTACAGCTACCATAAAGTTCTTTGCCGTAGTAATGATATCAATTTTCCGGTTACCGAGGTATTCGTACCTTTTCCGGATATTGGCCAGCCCGGTTTTGGTAGACTTCTCAATGGCCGGTTTTGGCTGCAGGTTGTTCTTGACCACTATCGACTGACCATTTTCTACATAGATCTCCACATTTAACGGATGCGTCTTTGAGACTACATTATGCTTGATGGCATTTTCTATGAGCATTTGAATGGTCAGCGGCGCTATGTGCAGGTGCTCATACTGCCGATCCACCTTAAAGTCAGCCTCCAGGTTATCCGGGTAGCGCATTTTCAGCAAAAAAAGATAATCCCTGGCAAACGTCAGCTCATCGCTAAGCGTCACCAGCTCCCGCTCCTTATTCTGCAGGATATAGCGATACACATCCGAAAGCTTCTGCGTGAAATCAATGGCGATATTTTGATTTTCGGAGATCAGGGTGGTCAGCGTATTCAGGCTGTTAAAAAGAAAATGAGGGCTCATCTGGTTTTGCAAAACCTCAAACTGCGTCCTGACCTGCTGGTTTTTGAGCTCTTCGTTTTGCCGGATGGCTTCTTTCCACTTCTCAAAGAAAAAGACCGTCTCATAAATAGTCCCGATGATCAAAGCCAGAACGAGATTCAGTACAAAATACCCCTCATAAGTATGCATCATAAAAATCTCGGTAACCGACATAAAGCCAAAAAGGAGTCTGAGCGGAACCCCGCCCACCGTCATCCAGGCAAATAGCACCAGGTAGGTGATGACAATACGCCGTGTCGTTTGCCGGATCTCCGGAAACAGTTTTCGAAAAAGCATGAAGATCAGGTAGGCTCCGTTCCAGTACAGGGCCGTAAAGCACCACGAAATAAAGTACCGCATCCAGACAGATTCCCCTTTCATGTGGTTATCTTTCTCCACCATCATCACGATCACCGCCACAAAAGCAATACCGACCCAGCGTACGTAAACCTCTTTTCTAAGCTTTCTCATAATCCTCAAATTTCAGGCTGCAAATTTTAAATGCGTTGCCCTGAACCTTTTACACCCTCCTTCAGATACTTCAAGGAGCCCTCAAGGTCGGACTTTAGTCAGACCGGTCTGGCTAAAAGCCTGACCTTGAAATACGATGGTAATTTTGCGAAACCGTCGTACACGCTCCTTCATCGCTTCAAATTAAAGCTAAATTTAACCAAAACTCATTGCTACGATTTCGGCATTAGCCCTGAATCCAAAAACTATCCCTGTGAAACCGGAAATATCGCCGGTGAAGCCGGAAAAGCCACCTCTGAATATCATTACCCGGCTTAAAAGCGTGTTTCCCCTACTTCATCACCCAAAATCCCGGCGTTACCGTGAATTGCATTCTAAAAGGATAATCACACTCGTACATTCGGCCAGGAAAACCAAAACACTAACGGACTAAACCGCAAGAAAATGAAAAATCAAGTACTAAAGATCTTACTGGGAATTGTAACCGCCATACTTTCCTTTGCTGCTTTTGCACAGACGCAGGTAGTCAAGGGAAAAATAGTGGACGCTCAGGCCGATTATGCCCTTATTGGCGCTACGATCTTGCTCGCCGGATCAGATCCGGTCATCGGGTCGGTGACTGATGCCGAAGGAAACTTCCGCATCGAAAATGTACCCGTAGGCCGCCAGTCTTTTGCCATCCAGTACATCGGGTACAAAAGCATTACCTTACCCAACGTACTCGTAACCGCCGGCAAAGAAGTGATCCTGAATGTACAGCTGGAGGAATCCGTGGAAAACCTGCAGGAGGTAGTAGTCACTGCTGACTCAGACAAAGACCTGCCGATCAATGAGCTGGCCAAAGTCAGTGCACGTACCTTTAACCTGGAGGAAACCACTCGCTTTTCGGGAGGCAGAAATGATGTTGCCAGGTTGGCCACCTCATTCGCAGGAGTCAGTGCACCCAATGACTCAAGAAACGATATCGTAGTGCGTGGCAACTCGCCTGTCGGACTGCTGTGGAGGATAGAGGGTGTGCCTGTCGCCACTACCAATCATTTTGCTACACTGGGCGTAACCGGCGGCCCGGTCAATGCCCTCAATACCAACCTGCTTCGCACTTCAGACTTCCTGACCGGGGCTTTCCCCGCTGAATACGGAAATGCCAACTCCGCCGTATTTGATATCAATTTCCGAAACGGGAACGCTGACAAATACGAATTTACCGGTCAGGTCAGCGCTTACTCAGGAGCTGAATTTATGGCAGAGGGACCCATCAGCCGGGAAAACGGCTCCTCCTTCGTGGCATCTTACCGGTACGGGATCGCCAGCCTGGCCGCCACCGGCACCAGCGCCATCCCCTACTACCAGGATTTTTCCTTTAAGGTAAACCTGGGTGAGAGCAGGCTTGGAAGATTTGAACTTTTTGGTCTGGGGGGACTAAGCTCCATTGATTTCAAAGGGGATGAAGTAGAGGAAAATGACCTTTTTGCCAATCCTGCAGAGGATGCTTATGTAGATACCAGGATTGGCGTAGTGGGATTAACCCACCTGCTTCGCCTGGATAAAAAGACGTACATAAAGTCTGCATTTGCCGTATCCACTAACCAAAATGATTACCTGCAGGACAATCTCTTAAAAGACGGAAATGAAGCAACCATAGGCAAGTACCGGGCTGTAGAGGTGGAAAACAAAGAATACCGGTACACCTTTACTACCGCGCTCACTAAAAAATTCAATGCCCGCTGGAACATGAAGCTCGGCTACCTGGGAGAGCTCTATGACGCTAACTTCAGCACCCGGGACCGGGATAACCGGGTGTCCATTCCTGACGAAAACAACGACCAGATCCCCGACTACTTCCTGACAGCAACGGATGTAAATGAGTATTACACCTTATCACAGGTTTTCGGACAGGTCGAATATAAATTTACCGATGACCTGAGCATTACCGCAGGCCTTCATAGTCAGTACTTTGATTTCACTGATAAAATCAGCCTGGAACCAAGAGCTGCTGTAAGCTATCAGGTCACGCCCAATCAGCGATTAAGCTTTGCATACGGTCTGCATGCCCAGACCCTGCCTCCTCCTATTCTGTTTTTGGAAACGGAAGTGGCGCCTGGTGAGCACGAGCGTACCAACGCGGATCTGGGCTTTATGAAATCACATCACTATATACTGGGATACGACCGCAATCTCGGTCAGGACTGGAGGCTCAAAGCGGAGGTATATTACCAAAGCCTGTATGACATCCCTGTGGAAGATGCAGAGACCTCCTACTCCATCACCAATGAAGGCGCTGACTTTATCTTTGATGAGCGGGACTACCTCGTCAATGAAGGAACAGGCAGGAACTACGGACTGGAGCTTACCCTGGAGAAATTTTTCAGTAATGGATACTACGTTCTCGCTACCGGATCGCTCTACGAATCCAAATACAAGGGAGGAGACGGCATAGAGCGCAGCACCGCATTTAACAACAACTATGTCGGCAACATTCTCTTTGGGAAAGAATGGAAGTTTGGGAAGGATCAGCGCCATGTCTGGACGTTTGACACCAAATTTACCACCAGCGGCGGCAAGCCTTATACGCCGGTAGACCTGGCAGCCACCCGGGCTAATGCCGGACGAGAGATCCGTCAAAGTGAAATTGCTTTCAGTGAACGCTATGAAGACTACATCCGCTGGGACGTGAAGTTTGGGGTACGATTAAACAGTGGAAAAAGAAATGTTTCTCACCAGTTTTTCGTGGATCTACAGAATGTTACGAATCGGGAAAATGAATTTATCCAGCGGTACAATGAAGTGACCGATGAGGTGAACACCATCACCCAGATCGGATTTTTCCCGGATGTGATGTATCGCATCCAGTTTTGAAAATTAATCAGGTAAACTGGAAAGCCAGGTCAAGGCATCTTGTTCATCATCAAAAATTTCAACCGTTACACCTACTTCTGCATACGTGCTTATAATGCGTTTCATATTAAGTTTCCCTACGGTTTTGTCCGGTAAGATAATTGCCCAATATTTCCAGTTTGCCTTCACCATTCGCGGTGACCATTCCTGCGATGCCCACTCTATATCCTTAGCGGGAAGAGCTGAATTATTCCTATCGTCAGATAACCATTTTATGCAGCTATGCTCTTCAAAAATGTCGGCCCCTTTTGTGAGGATTTCCCGAAGCTTTTCACCATAAATAAACTTATGAACTTTATGGTGTACGATGTTGATTTGAGGATAATACCACATAGTGGCATACTCGTTTTCAAGAACGGATTGTTTGACTAATTCTGCTTGTTTCATATTTTTAAAAATTAGCTTTTAGCTTTTAGCTCTTAGCCTTTGGCTTTTGGCTTTTGGCTCGGAATTTTAATTGTGGCCGACCAGGCATTCACGATTGGACTGCGCGTCCCGGATCATGCTCATTTCATGTGGTCTTGTTTATAGCGTCTTTCTAAATATACCCAATAAATCTGCTAACTTCCACTCCTCAATACGATTTTTAACGTACTGATTATCTGCTATTTAACTGACCAATAACGCCCTGTTTTCCTCGGTGATTTTATTTGTCCAGCGGTACAATAAAGTGACCGATAAGGTAAACACCATCACCCAGATCGGAGTTTCCCCGATGTGATGTACAGGGGATACGGTTTTAAAGAAATCATCGGATGACTAGCTATTATAGCTACCGGGAAAGTCGCTTTTTATGCAGCAATACCACTCCTTTTCAATTATTACACATGGTTAGGGACGCAGGAAACGCTGCGCCAGCTTAAGGCCTTTTCGCTATGGTTTTTTTAAATTCAATAGAGGTTTATGAACAAAATTTAACCGTCCAAAAAAGATAAACGCAGATCCATAAAAAACTAAGCCCACATTTCGGCTTAATTTATAACTTTGATCCCCTTACCCCTCCAGCTACCTGACAGTTGTCGTATTTTAAATTTTCTTACCATGCCAAATATTGCGGGAGTTAAGCACCTCATAAAACAAGTCAACGAGCTTAAGCTAAAAGTAGAAAAGGTAACTGATAAAATAGCCGAAAAACAAAACTGGCTGGACCGACAAAGTGATCAGTACCTTGAGTCTGAAACCGGTCAGGAATGGCAGGATTACCTGTATAAGCTGGAAGGATTTATACGAGAAATTCAGGATATCAATACGGATGATATTGAGAGTGAGTACGACTAAATGGATTGAATACGATCTTAGGCTAACGTGAACTCGACAAATCTCAATAACAATGCGGCGATATTTGCGGTGTGAATGTGACAATTACAGTGGCTGAATGCGAAAAGGAGGTGATAACACAACTTAAACCCACCTGATCAGACATCAGAAGGTTCAAAACCCTCAGATGCCTAATAGAATTTAGATCGCTTAATCCACTCCCACCCCACTCCAAGATCTTTAGCCCACAGACCCTTGTGAGATTCCGGCCTGTGAGCCACAGGCCGGGGGGAAGGATGACTATAGCGCGGTAGAAAGAGTCATCCGATGAATAACCTTTTGAGATAACACAAACTTAAAAGATGCATGAATCGGAGAGTCTCCTGACCTGGCGGGAAGCAGACATCTGACGGTTTAGAACCGTATGATGCTTCCTGCTTATTGGACAGTACACGCAAAATTATCTGGTTTCCAAAATATGGTGCTATGCTTCAGATCATCAGGATCAATATCATCTCCAACGTATCCAATATGGTCACCTGAACAGGTATAAACCGATGGAGGTGTTGTGTTGCAAACATGGCAGCAATTATCGAAAATGAATACGGTCATAAACTTATATTCTGCCTGAGACACATAAAAATATTGGGAGAGCTCGGATTCCCTCATAGTCTGAGTTTCTAAATCCAACCAATCCAGCTCTTCGCAGGATGTATCATCGTCACATGAGAAGATTAGCAAGGTGGAAATGACAAGCAGTAAAAGGTGTGGTTTCATTTTTTTCTTCAGTTGTTTTTTTATGAGACACTCCTATTATGGAAAAAGTTGGAGAAAACGAATTGGCAGCGGGGGACTAACAACGGCCTGTTTACTCCCTCGTTTTATTTATTGCAAAGGAAACACCTATGGTCATATAAATGCCGCTCCAGTTTACTTTAACCGTCTCACCATCATTCCCATTTACATAAAATGAACTATAACCGGTGTCACTTGTGCTGTCCTCATGTATCTCATCCATAGAAATGCCCCTAAACCCGATACGCGAATTAAGGATCATACTTTTCCCCATCAGGATATCCAAACCTACAGCGCCATGTCCACCCAGACCCATTGTCAGGGATTGATCATAAAACTCATTATCTATTGTGATGGACCCGTTCATTGTGCCAATATCCAGCCCGGGCTCTATGGTAAGCAGGACATTCCCCTTTGGACCCAACGCATGAGAATAGGATAACGTCACATTCATGAGCAAGGCACTGAAATAAATCTCATTCCTGCCCCCGAAAAAGATGTTGGTCCCCCACAGGGCATGCGAAGGGGTGATTATAACCTGGACATCGGTACCGATCCAGCTTTTTTGACTCACCTGATTTAGCATCCCTGCGCGAACTACGAAAAAACCTGTAGACTGATCGATCTTCTCAGAGTTATCACTGTTTATGTTTCTCCAGAAATCAAGCACGTTACCCATCTGGTAGCTGTTTATGAGGCTAAGCCCACCTCCCAGGAAAAGCTTTGAAACCAGCTGAGGAGACTCATCGGGCTTTTCAGCAGAGTTTCCTACCTGCTGCTCAGCTGGTTTTAGGAAGCTGTCTCTTGACCCATCCTCATACCTGATCTCATTGATCTCATACTTAAATAGCTCGTAGACCGGACTGGTCTCCCTCGTATCATATTTTTTATACTTCACAACTTCGGTTCCTACCTCAAGAACCTCTGCTCTGATCGTATCTCCATTTTTAGTGAGGATAAGATCCTGACAGTATCCGCAGTAACATGCTAAAAACCCGGCTAATAACATAAAAGCTTTCATGACCCTTAAAAATTTAGTGATAGATATGCCTGGACTCAGGATCATTTTCCGGCCGCTGGTGTAGCCTTACTAAATATCGCTCTTTTTTCTGAAAAAATACATAACCGGGCATATGACAAAAGTCAACCTCTCAGCCCATTCCGAGGTTCTTGCAGACCATTCCGGGGTCTTTGCAGGTGATTCCGGGGCCTTTGCAGACCACTACGGGCTTTATGCAGACCACTACGAGGTTCTTGCAACCGGTTCCGGGGTCTTTGCAGGTGATTCCGGGGCCTTTGCAGACCACTACGGGCTTTATGCAGACCATTACGGGGGCCTTGCAGACCACTCCGACCTTTATGCAGACCACTACGAGGTTCTTGCAACCGGTTCCGGGGTCTTTGCAGGTGATTCCGGGGCCTTTGCAGACCACTACGGGCTTTATGCAGACCATTACGGGGGCCTTGCAGACCGTTACGGGGGCCTTGCAGACCACTCCGACCTTTATGCAGACCACTACGAGGTTCTTGCAACCGGTTCCGGGGTCTTTGCAGGTGATTCCGGGGTTCTTTTTATTCTACACCTGATTGCTTTTTTGCCTTCAGGTCCCAAATAGCACCATCGTCATGATTGTCTAGTCGTTCAGAACTTGTACTATAGACTGAGATGTTTTTCACTTCATTGTATAGCATCTCTATCATTTCTTCATAATATTTAGCCTCCAGGTTGGACCGGACTTTGATAAAAAATTTTTGACCGTCAATAATTAATTTATCCAACGATTCTTCGCTTCGTTTGTACATGAACCTTAAGTGGTGATATCTAAAGAAACCTCCTAATCTCCCCCAGTTTTCTACCCAGTAATTATTATAGTAATAATATACAGTTACTGCCTTAATGGATGAATAGTCCAGAAATTTTGTGTTTTTATGTTTGTAAGTAATTCCTCTTTCATCAAAATATAAAAATCCCTTATTCTTATATCTAAATTTTGCCAAGCCTACTACGATTAAATAGTTACCGATAAAAAAGGGTATGGCGAAATGCACAAAATTGCTAATGTCCGAAAACAAATTAACTAAAGCTCCACAGAGGAATAACCAGAATACGGTTAAAAATACTGCAATTGGGTAGTAAACCCAGAAGTTATCATGATATCTAAAAGTTTGAAATTTAAGTGTCATTTAAACAATAGTTTCCCCCTAAATGGTTTGCATATGGCTTGTGGCGGTTTTAGAAGCACTTTCCTGTCCGCCCCAGACAAATTCGGCTAAGAGCCAAAAGCCTTGAATTTAGCATTTTATCCGCCATAAGCTATATGTATTGTTGCAGCACGTTTCTTCTTCTTGATCTTATCAGTTTGTAAGTTCGATAGATGAGGTAAAAGGCGGCCAATATGTTAATCAGATTCCAAATGTTCAGACCAATAACGGTCAGTTGTTCGTTAGTGTTCATGCTCGACCAACTCCAATATTCACCCTTGCCTTCATCGTAGAAATCGTCATAATTCATGAGCAACAACCCAAATAAGATATAGACTCCCAGATCAAAAATGATTAGGGCAATTCCTATTATGATCACCTTTAATCTATTCATTTGCTAAGTTTTCAAGCTCTTGAAACTTAATCTTGTTTGTCTGTTCAATGTCTACCGGTTCATAATGCTGTTCACTGAGTTCGTCAAAATCAACAATATTTAGATATTCATTGGTCTGACTAATCTAACGGATTTTTAATGCCCTCCAAAAAGTTAGTAGCTACATGGGGATATGTTTCGGTGGTTTCCACTCCACTCGGACTGTAACCTCACACTCCTTGAGGTATTCCGGGATTAATTCTAATTCAAACCTCAAAAGTCATTCCCGAAGGGAATCTATCTTTCAGGATACGCTTCTAAACATCTCCATAGACTCCCTGCGGGAGTGACTCTACAGTTATTTTCTCTAAAGGCCTTTTTTTGCCCTCCAAAACGTTAGTAGCTACATGGGGATATGTTTCGGTGGTCCACTCCTTGTGATATTCCGGCCTGTGAGCCACAGGCCTGGGGGGAGAAATAACCTTTTACACCAAATATTTTCTACTTTGGATCTACTGACAGGCCTGTTAACAATGCTTTAGACATACTCCAGGTCCTCTTTACTGAATTTTAACTTATCATTATTCAACTTAGAAATTGAAGTCTTTATTTTGACTCTGTCCTTTTGGGATAAAATAGTAGGAATTAAATCAGATAATTCAATTTTTAGAAGCTTATTAATAATGATTAAATCTCTTAATGAAAAAGGGCTCACACCGTTTATAAGTTCGGACATATAAGTTTTGCTTCGATGCCCTAAAATCAAACCAAGTTGTTGCTGAGTCAAATTAAATGATTTTAGCTTTTTCTTAATCAATTCTTTCCTTCTGGCAATGAATAACCTTTCTTTTTCTGCAATCAATTCTGCAATGTTGCTTTCGCGGATTTTAGAAGGAGTAATTTGTGAACCCTTATTCCAGTTCACAGACTCGTATGCGGCAATCAGGTCCCTTAGTTTTTTCCTGACCGCCTTATAATGAGGGTTCTTTTTTGATAGGAGTTTAAGCTTTCTGTCAGCAATAAAAGCCCTTTCAAGTTCTAACTCACTTTCGATTTTCCCCTTGTCAATTAATCCTTGCACGTCAAATTGAGTTTCCATATCTATTCAATCCAATTATGAGATTTTAACCATTTTTTAATAGTGCTTTTATTGTTTTTGAATGTAGATTCATAATCTTGATGATTTCCTATCCAAACAACAGTTGCCTCCTCATCTTCAAATTCTATCATAATCATCGTCCGATGAATTTCTATGTTAAAGAAATAGAATCCATCACTATGAACACAATCAGCATCAATTCTAGTCTCCTTTAATTCAATTGCATTATTCCAATTATTAGTTTCAATAGTTTCTATAAGTTCATCTATAGCATCGCAAAGCTTTTTATTCCCTTTATTCTTTCGTTTAACTTTCTCTAAAGCTCTTTTACCTATTAGCCTCATCTCTGTAACACAAATATACCAATGAAGTTCGGAAAATAACCGAACTTAAACAATCGTTTTATAACCAGCAGACCGTAGCAAAGCTAAAATACTTTCCAAAATCCACTTCCTGGGATATTCCGACTGTGGGGAAGAAAATTGCAACCCAATTCAAACTTCAAAGTCATTCCCGAAGGGAATCTATCTTTCAGGATACGTTCCAGGCATCTTCATAGACTCCCTGCGGGAGTGACTCTACAGTTATTTTCCCCCTCCTAGCGCAAGCGTCCGCTTGTGCTCTTTCATTGATACTGCTACCTTCGTTAGATGAATAGAAAATACAAATTCAGAGATCATTGCCACATGCACCAACACCTATTTTTGACCTTATCTTAATTTTTTTTCAAACAAGCTGTAACTTCCACCCTACCCGGTCGTCTACCGGATGAAAAGACACCAACGGCAAAGCCGCCTCCCAATGGGAAAAACACTTTTTGAAGAGCAGATCATCCCACTGGCCGATAAGATGTTTCGGTACGCATTCTCCATTCTCAAAGACCCGGAGTCTGCGCAGGATGTAGTTCAGGAGTGTTTGGTGAAGATCTGGAATGCCCGGCAGAAGCTTACCGGGATCCGGAGCACGGAAGCATGGGCGATGCGCATCACCCGCAACCAGTGTTATGACTGGGTAAAGACGAACCGATATATGGTTTTATCAGACAAAGACATGGATCGATCAGATACGCAGAGCGCTGATCAGCAGATGCTGGTCAACGATCATATGAAATGGCTGGACACCATCCTGAAAACGCTGCCCGAAAAGCAGCAGGAGATCTACCACCTCCGGGAGGTGGAAGACATGCCCTACCAGGACATAGCTGAGATCCTGTCGCTGAGTTTGAGCGAGGTAAAGGTCTACCTGCACCGCGCAAGGACTAAGATCAAGTCTTCTATTGAAAAAATTGACGCTTATGGAGTCGCGAATTGAAGAGCTGATAGCAAAATACTGGAAGGGAGAGACCTCCATTGACGAAGAGCAGGAAATCAAAACCTATTTCACAAAAAATCCTGCGCTGACCAATGACGGAAAGTACTTCTACGCGCTGGCTAAAAAACAAAAAGCACAGGCGCCCGCGAAGTTCAGACACCCGGGTAAGTCAAAAAGGAAGGCTCAGTGGTCAGTGGCTGCAGCAGTGACCATCGGCCTCATGGCAGCTGTGCTCGTCATACAAGACGCCAAAAAACAGCGTGAATATGCAGTGGAAGACCCTCAGGAAGCTTATGAGATCACCAGAAAAGCGCTGCTGATGATCTCCTCTGGCCTCAATGAGGGAAAGGATTACTCGAAAGAGCTAACCAGGATCAACAAAGCAGAAGAAATATTAAAGGACGAAAATCAAGAACAATGAAGCGAATTATAATAACACTAAGCATGATGGCCTTTGCCTTAAGCCTGATGGCACAGGGCGAGGTAGTAAACAAATACTTCAACGAACTATCGGATAACGATGCTTATACCAAAGTATCTGTGAGCAGTAAGATGTTTTCACTCTTCACCGAGCTGGAAGCAGGCAGTGAAGCCGAAGAAGAGTTTCTCAAAGCAGTCAGCAAGCTCAAAGGGTTGAAGGTGATCGTGGCAGATAGCGCAGGCAATGCAGACAAAATATACAGCAGGGCATTGAATGACGTAAAAAGCTCAGGCTATGACGAGCTGATGTCCGTAGTGGATGCCGGTGAAAACATGAACTTCTCCATCAAAGAAAAAGGAGGCGTCATCACCGAGCTGCTGATGGTAGTGGGAGGTAAAAAGAAGTTTGTCTTGTTAAGCCTTTATGGCGAAATTGACCTGAAAAACATTTCAAAAATAGCCCGAGCTATGAAAGTGGACGGACTGGAAAACCTGGGCAAGCTGGATGAAGACAACTAGTGTTGAGTTTAAAGTTGTGTTTGTCCACGTTTACCCTTCGGTCGTCAAAGGCTTGTCGCAAGCGGGGCCTCTTTCCCCCTGAAGGGGAAGTCCGCGCGCAAGATTGCCCCTAGGGGATAGGGGTGCGACAGAGATGCATCATAATAGAATTTACACAGCACTAGACAGATAAAAGTGACTATAATAAACTTATGCAATCAAACATTCGATATCTACAAATACTGATTCTAATGCTTTTGGGGCTGAGCTTTCAGCCCCTTTTTGCGCAGGAGGCCCCGCTGAAGGCGCTCGTAGAAGATAAGCGCGAACGGAAGTTTGCATTTTATCCAAGCACGCTGCGGATGATAAACCTCACACAAAACCCCGACTACAACGAGCTGGTCAATGGTATCGAAAAAGTACTGGTATACAAGCTCGACTCAGCCACCCGGGCGGACAAGTCCTACCAGGCTATTGAAGAGGCCTACCTGAATGAAGGGTATGAGGAGTATGCCAAGGCTTTTGGTGGAGCATGGGACCTGGTACTCCTGGGAAAAGAGGGCAAAGACAACCAGTTCGTAGGTTATTTTGGCGAAAAAGAGGTAGTAATAGCCTTTTATATGCACGGTCGGGTTGCCTGGGGAAAAATTCCGACGCTGATAAATACCATCAGAAAAGATGAAATGCTGGACCTTTTCGAATTTTAAAAAACAAAAAGGAGATTGATAACACTCGAAACTAAAGGACTATCCAAGCGGTTTGGGAAGCTGCAAGCCGTACAAAACCTCAACCTGACCGTCACCAATGGCCAGGTTTATGGCATATTGGGACCAAACGGAAGCGGAAAAACCACCACACTGGGTATGATTCTGGATGTAGTAGCCCCTACAGGCGGAAACTACAGGTGGTTTGATGGAAAACCGGCTATTGAAGCCCGTAAAAAGATAGGAGCCATTCTGGAAACACCCTGCTTTTACCCCTACCTCACTGCCGTACAAAACCTGAGGATCACTGCCCACATCAAAGAGTGCTCACCCGACCGGATAGAGCCCGTACTCCAACAGGTCAGCCTGCACGAGCGAAAAGATGACAAGTTTAAGACCTACAGCCTGGGGATGAAACAGCGGCTTTCCATCGCAGCAGCCCTTCTCGCTGACCCTCCGGTGCTGATTCTGGACGAGCCGACCAATGGCCTTGACCCCCAGGGAATAGCTGAGATCCGGCAGCTCATCCGTGACATTGCAGCCCAGGGAAAAACCATCATCATGGCCAGCCACCTGCTGGACGAAGTGCAAAAGGTATGTACCCATTTTTGTGTGTTGAAGCGTGGTGTAAAGCTGCACGAAGGGTCCGTTGAAGAGATCCTGGGAGACACAGACCAGGTGGAAGTGCAGGGCGACAATATGAATGCGCTTGAGAAGGCATTGAAGGATTTCAAAGGCGCAAAAGCCGTATCCCATGAACAATACAACCTGATCGTCACACTGGCAGACGGGTCCACCGCCCAGGACCTGAACAAATACTGCTTTGAGCAAAGCATCACCTTAAAAAAACTTTTTACACGCACCAACTCCCTGGAGAAGGAGTTTCTCAAAATTCTTGATGAAAATGATTAGAGCTTTAAAACTGGAATGGCTAAAAATCAGAAATTACCGGGTGTTCTGGATCCTGCTGGGACTCTACCTGCTGGCGCTGCTGGTTATCTGCTTCGGAGGTACCTTTTTCCTGGAGTGGCTGAAATCCAAAGGAGCGGATTTCAATGGAATAGACCCTACCATTGTACCGATCTATGATTTCCCGGACGTATGGCAGAACACTACTTACCTGGGATCATTTTTGAAGATACTACTGGCCTTTATTGTGATCATCTCCATCAACAATGACCAGTCATACAATACACTCAGGCAAAATGTAATCGACGGTATCAGCAAGCGAGAATACCTGGTCAGTAAGCTGACTTTCATAGCTGCTTTGGGGCTGATCAGCACCTTCTTTTTATTTGTTTCGGGCTTTATAAATGGCTCTATTTACTCCCACGTATGGGGTTTTGAGTACATTTTCGACGAATGGGAATTTCTGGCCTCCTATCTCTATGATATCATCGTCTATTGCACGCTTGCCTTCCTGTTATCCTTGCTTATCAAAAAATCAGGGTTCGTTATCATTCTCCTGTTTCTTTACACCATCATGTTTGAGCCCATCCTGGCAGCGATACTGGAAAATGCACCCTTTTTAAGAGGAACCATCTGGCCGCATTTAGCACCCTTTTTGCCGATAAACGCGCTAAATAACCTGATTCCGGTACCTTTTCCCAAGTACGTTTTTATGGAAATAGAGGATAACGTGCCTATCGATTCATTGCTGATTAGCACGGGATGGTTTGTCGTCTTCTTACTGAGTATCACATACATACTGAATCGTCGGGACCTGAAATAACCCATTTTAATTTCATCTGAATCTTTGTTATTTTAGTGGGTACCAATTACCAACTTTAAGCGAGATGAGCAGACAATCAAGGATCTTAATCAGGAATCTGACTATTTTGATTTTTGCCCTGGTTACAGCGGCATTTTTTGTGAGCGGGGAGCATCTGGAGCTACTGGCCAGACTGTAGGTATCAACAATGCTTTTAAAATCTTAATTGAAAAGCAAAAGCCCATTAGCTTTTGTCCAGGATTTCTTTGACCATTTTGGCAAACTCTTCCTGATTCACGGGTTTAGTGACATAATGATCGATATAATCAGCCAGAGAATCATAAATGAGGGAATTCTTTCCAGCAGAACTAACCACCACGATCTTGGTATTGTCATATAAAGGGTTGCCTTTCATTTTCATTATAAGGTCAGCGCCATTTTCTGTAGGAAGCATAATATCCAGCACAGCCAGGTCAATTTTGTGTTCAGCCAAAATAGCTTCTGCCTCAGGTACACTCTCCGAAAAAAATACCCGGTAACCTTCTAAGTGCTTCTTAGAAAGGTGCTTATACAGTGTAAGCTGCGCCCGGTCGTCCTCAAGAAATAAAATACCTTCTCTCATGCCTATTAGTATTTAAAACAAAAGTAAATAGCATGTTTCATCCATTTTATTTATTTAGCTTACTGGAAGGTTTAGGGAGTTATATGGTTAGATTCCAAGGATAGTTATAATTTCCCCATTCTGGATCCATACCAGCTATATGCTTCTCCATTTACCAGCTTTACTTTCGTCTTCTCAAAATACTCTTCGATTTCCGTAAGGTCCTTAACCTTAAAGGGATAGGGCTCTGAGCTAAGCAAAAGGTGATCGGGATTAAGGGCAACCAGCTCCTCAAGTGAAAATGACGGATACCTTTCCGCTTCGACCACATTCGTATACCCCACATGTTCCAGGACAGCATTTATAAAAGTTCCCTGCCCTGCAGCCATCCACGGGTTTTTCCAGATCAGATACAAGGCCCTTCCCTCAACTGTTCCCTTGATGGAGTCCATTTTTTCATCAAACGACCTGATCAGACCTTTTGCCTGTTTTTGCAAGACCTCACCCAGTGATCGCATCATGTCTCGTGCATCCCTGATCGTAAGGACATCACTCATCCACACGGGAAACACCCCCTCCAGCCGATGAATACCCTCTTCGTAGTTTTCTTCCTTATTCCCGATAATAAGGTCAGGGTTTAGCTCTCTTATTCGCTCCAAACGGAAGTTTTTTGTACCGCCAATGATCGGAATACCCTGAACCTGGTCCTTTGGGTGAATACAAAACTTAGTCCTTCCCACCACCACTGCGCCCAGATCTATGAGATACTCAGTAATGGAAGGAACCAGGGAAACCACCCGTGTCGGGTGGTCCTCCAGAATAACTTCCCGGCCCATCTGGTCCCGATAGGTCAGCATTACTTAATGTACCGGAAATCCTGACCGTCTTTTACCTGTATCGCCGTTTCATAGATCAGTTTGATCGTATTCTCCAGATCGTCTTTCGCACAGGTTTCCACAGTGGTATGCATGTATTTCAGGGGAATCGATATCAAGGCTGAAGCCACTCCTTCATTGGAATAGGCAAAAGCATCGGTGTCCGTACCCGTTGCTCTGGATGCCGCCCTTCGCTGAAAAGGTATTTTTTTCTTCTGGGCAGTGTCGATGATCATATCCAGCACATTGTTTTGCACCGCCGGTCCGTAGCACACGGCCGGACCTCCGCCACAGGACACATCGCCGCTTACCTGCTTATCATACATAGGCGAGTTGGTATCATGCGTCACATCCGTAACGATAGCCAGGTTGGGCTTGATCCGTTCAGCTATCATCTCCGCACCACGCAGACCTACTTCTTCCTGCACAGCATTGACCACATACAATCCAAATGGCAGCTTGACATTGTTTTCCTTAATTCTGCGTGCCACCTCTGCTATCATATATCCGCCGATACGGTTATCCAGGGCACGCCCTACCAGGTATTTTTCGTTCAGCTCCATCAGGTCATCATCAAATGTGATCACCGTTCCTACGTGTATACCCATTTTCTCTACCTCCTCTTTAGAGCTGGCCCCCACATCGATGAAAATATTTTTCAAAGATGGAGCCTCCTCTTTCGATTTGTCCCTTACATGAATAGCAGGCCACCCAAAGATGCCCTTTATCACGCCTTTCTTAGTGTGAATATTTACACGTTTGGAAGGGGCTATCTGATGATCAGATCCTCCATTCCGGATCACATAGATATAGCCCTGATCCGTGATGTAATTAACAAACCAGCTGATCTCGTCAGCATGGGCTTCTATGACTACTTTGTACTCCGCCTCCGGATTGATGACACCAGCAACCGATCCGTAGGTGTCTGTAAAGTAATCATCGATATAGGGCCTGACATACTCCAGCCAGATCTTCTGTCCGCTGGACTCAAAGCCTGTAGGAGCTGCATTATTTAAGTATTTGAATAAAAAGTCTTTACTTTTCGTATCCATTAAATTTATTTCAGTTTTACATTAAACACTTCTAATAAAACCTCCGTCTACCGGAATGTTTTGACCTGTAATATAAGAGGCCTTCTCAGAGGCAAGAAAGGCTACCAGATCAGCTACTTCTCCGGTAGTACCCTGCCGTCGCATGGGGATGGATTGCAATACCTCCTGATCCACTGAGTAACTATCTATATACCCCGGAAGGATATTATTCATTCGAATTCCTTTTGGACCATACCTTTCACTGTAAAGTTTACAAAAGCTGCTCAGGGCAGAACGCGCAATGGAACTGACCGGAAAAGCCAACGAAGGTTCCTTTGCCGCGAATGTGGAGATATTTACAATAACCCCATTACCCTGTCGCTCAAAAACAGGGGTGATCAGCCGCGACATCCTGATCACGTTCATTAGCAGAAGATCTATCCCTTCATGCCATTCTTTATCTGTTAAGTTCAGCAGCTCCCCTTTAGCAGCGTGCCCCGTATTATTCACTACTACATCTATTTTACCAAACTCCTCCCGGGTCTTCCTGATCACACGCTCCAGGTCTTCAGCATTGTCTACAGAACCCTGTACGGGCACAGCCTTCAGCTCTTTGGCAAGCACGAAAACTTCCTCTCCCCTGGCAGGCATTATAATGGTATATTTCCGTGTTTCTTTCGTGGAAGCTTATCCACTTTGTTCTCCAACATGCCAAAGGCACGTATTAGTTTCGCACGGGTGTTGTGAGGTAAGATCACTTCGTCAATAAAGCCTCGCTCCGCCGCTTTGTAAGGATTCGCAAATTTCCGCGTGTATTCATCAATCTTTTCCTGAAGCTTTTCATACGGATCATCAGCCTCGGCAATCTCTTTCTTAAAAATAATCTCAGAAGCTCCCTGAGCGCCCATCACAGCAATCTCAGCGGTAGGCCAGGCAAAATTCATATCCGCGCCGATATGTTTGGAATTCATCACGTCATAAGCGCCACCGTAGGCTTTGCGGGTAATCACACTGATACGCGGCACTGTAGCTTCACTGAATGCATACAGGAGCTTGGCGCCGTTCATAATGATTCCGTTCCACTCCTGGTCTGTGCCCGGAAGGAATCCCGGCACATCTACCAATACCAGCAGAGGAATATTAAAAGCATCACAAAACCGCACAAACCGGGCGGCCTTCTTGCTACAATCATTGTCCAGTACCCCTGCCAGACTCATTGGCTGGTTAGCCACTATCCCCACACTTTTTCCGGCAATCCTCGAAAAACCTACCACAATGTTATCAGCATATTTCTCATGCACTTCGAAGAAGGAGTCCCTGTCCGCAATTCCGCGGATCACATCCTTCATATCATAAGGCTGGTTGGGATTATCCGGCAGGACCTCATCCAGCTCTTGCCGGACCTCATTCCCCTGTATCTTATAATCTACCACGGGAGGAGTCTCCTCGCAGTTAGACGGTATATAGCTGAGGAGTCTTTTAAGGTCTAAAATACAGGCGGCCTCATTTTTAGCAGTAAAATGGGTCACCCCACTCTTTACACTGTGCGCACTGGCGCCACCCAGCTCTTCAGAAGTTACCTCTTCCTGGGTTACGGTTTTCACCACGTTGGGGCCGGTGACAAACATGTAGCTGGTCTGCTCCACCATAAAAATAAAGTCCGTGATAGCAGGGGAATAAACTGCCCCACCCGCACATGGTCCCATAATGGCTGAAATCTGAGGGACAACCCCGGAAGCCAGGGTATTTCTGTAAAAAATATCAGCATAGCCCGCCAGAGACATCACTCCTTCCTGTATCCGGGCACCACCGGAATCATTGAGACCGATCACCGGAGCACCGTTTTTCATGGCCATGTCCATTATCTTCACGATCTTTTCTGCAAAAGTCTCAGACAATGACCCTCCAAAAACCGTGAAATCCTGGCTGAACACATAAACCAGTCGACCATTTACAGTACCATACCCTGTAACTACACCATCACCGAGTATCTTCTGCTTGTCGATACCAAAATCTCTCCCCCGATGGACTACAAACTTGCCAATCTCCTGAAATGAACCCGGATCAAGCAAGAGATCAATTCGTTCCCGGGCTGTGAGCTTTCCTTTTTGGTGTTGTTTGGCAATTCTCGACTTTCCGCCTCCTAATAAAGCCTTTTCATTCAGCTCTTCAAGCTCCTTTATTTTTTCATGGGTAGATTTTACGAACGAAGCGGTTTTTGGCTTTTCCTTACTCATACGGGGTGTTATTCATATTTGGTCAATAATCGGGTAAGTTAATAAATGAACTGTTTCCAACTAAAGGAAGCCCGGGTCATGGATGAAAAACAGTAAATATTTGTTAATAAAAGGATAGGAATGTAATATTTCAAGAATACGTTATCTTGCGGCGGGAATAACAGGGCGAATATGAGAATCGCAATAATTGATATGGGCACCAACACCTTTCACCTCCTCATAGTGGAGGCGATGAAGGATGATTTCCATATTATTTATCGTGAAAAAGCCGCAGTGAAAATCGGTGAGAATGGCATCAACCAGGGAATGATCACTGAGGAAGCCAGTCAGCGAGCGCTAACCACCCTGAAAAACTTCAAAGAGATCATAGAAACTCACCAGACTGAGGATGTCTTTGCAACGGCTACCAGTGCTATCCGCAATGCCAAAAACGGTTTGGAACTGGTGGATATCATCCAAAAGGAAACCGGGATCTCTACCCGCGTAATCTCGGGAATGCAGGAAGCTGAATACATCTACTATGGGGTGAAGAAAGCCATGGAAATAGGTGACGCCCCGAGTCTCATTATGGACATTGGCGGAGGGAGTATAGAGTTTATTATAGGCACCAGTCACGAGATCCTGTGGAAGCAAAGCTTTGAGATCGGCGGACTGAGAATGGTCGAAAAATTTCACCGTCATGATCCCATTCTGGAAGATGAGATCCGCCAGGTAGAGGATTACCTGGAAGAAAACCTACAGGAACTTTTCCAGGTTTGGTCTGAATATAAACCAAAAACCCTGATCGGATCCTCAGGTACTTTTGACACCCTCAGTGATATCTACGGGTTAAAGAATGAGCTGGAACGCTCTCAGGACCAGACGGAACTTCCATTGACCCTGGATGCTTTTAAAGAGATCTATGAGGACCTTTTAGTAAAAAGTAAAAAAGAGCGGCTGGCTATTCCCGGAATGATCCCACTGAGGGTAGATATGATCGTTGTGGCCGGCGTCCTTATAAATTTTGTCATCTCACGCCTGCACCTCAGTCAAATCAGGGTTTCTGCCTACGCGCTGAAAGAAGGGGTTTTACTTGGCACCCTTCACTCTCTGAAAAAAGAATCCTTATTGTGATCAGCATGCTCTGATTAATTGGAATAATCCATTGCAGTATTTCATCCTTTCGTACTTTCTTATGTAATTTGCCATCCGACTTTTTCGTCAGGTGATTAACTAACGCTTAAAAAAATTTTTACCGAATGGTAGTACCTCACGACCAACTTTTTCAGTTTACAAAATCCGTTTTAGAGGCTGCTGGTTGTAGCGAGAAGGAAGCAAGAAAAGCTGCAGGTGTATTGCTAAGTGCAGATCTGCGGGGTGTAGACTCCCATGGGGTGGCCAGGCTTTCCGGATACATCCGATTAATTGACAAAGACAGGGTAAACACTGAACCGGTGATAAAAACCATCCATGAAACACCAAGCACAGGTGTCATCGATGGGGATTCGGGTTTGGGGCTTGTCGTGGGACCCGAGGCTATGAAGCTGGCCATTGAGAAGGCTAAAAACGTAGGCTCCGGATGGGTCTCCGTAAGAAACTCAAATCATTACGGGATTGCAGGGTACTATGCCATGATGGCACTGGAAGAGGACTGTATTGGTATTGCGATGACCAATGCCAGTCCGCTGGTAGCTCCTACCTTTTCCAGGGAAAGGCTCCTGGGTACCAACCCTATTGCAGTCGCCATCCCTGCCGATAAAGAGCCGCCTTTTGTCCTGGATATGGCCACCACCACAGCTGCGAATGGAAAGCTGGAGATCTTGCAGCGTAAACAGCAAAAAACGCCTACAGGATGGGTACAGGATGAAAATGGCGAACCTACTACAGATCCGTTTGGGGTGAAAAACGGCGGAGCATTACTTCCCTTAGGTGGAGATCGCGAACACGGATCACACAAAGGCTATGGCTTATCATCGGTGGTCGATATTTTCTCAGCGGTTCTTTCCGGAGCTAATTATGGTCCCTGGGTACCGCCGTTTGTAGCTTTTCTGGATCCCCCTGCTGACCCGGTGGGTAAGGGAATAGGCCACTTCTTCGGAGCCTTGAGGATCGATGGATTCAGGCCGGCTGGCGAATTTAAATCCCACATGGACAACTGGATAACCCGGTTCAGGAGCGCTGAGCCGGTCATGAAAGGGCACGATGTGTTGATCCCCGGTGACCCGGAACGCAAACTGGAACAAGAACGGAAAAGAGAAGGTATTCCCCTGCTTGATCCGGTAGCAGAAGATCTCAAAGAGCTTGGTAACCGATTTGGAATAGATTTTCCCGAATAGTTTTGGATCAGCAAACTGCACTTTCCATCCTCAAATCTGGTCAGAATGTCTATCTGACAGGGTCTGCCGGGACGGGTAAGACTTATCTGCTCAATCAGTACATCGAATACCTGAGAAGGCGTGAGGTTCCAATAGCCATCACCGCATCTACAGGCATAGCAGCCACCCATATCGGGGGGCAGACCATTCACTCCTGGTCAGGGATCGGTATAAGTAAATCCATCTCAAAAAAAGACCTTGACCGTATTGCCAAAAACAAGCAAACAGTTTCTCGCCTGGTCAAAACGAAAGTGCTCATCATCGACGAGATCTCCATGCTCTCGGGAATGGTGCTGACCGGGATCAGTGATATTTTAAAGCATTTTCGAAAAAGCAGCGAAGCCTTTGGAGGCCTCCAGGTCATTTTATCCGGAGATTTCTTTCAGCTCCCACCGGTTTCCAGAGAGCCGATGACCAACCGGGAGAAGTTTGCCTTCATGGCCCCTGTATGGGTGGAAGCTCACCTGAAAATTTGCTATTTGCACCAGCAATACCGACAGGGACGTGACATGTTATCCATTGTTTTATCTGAAATACGTTCGCAGGATATCTCGGATGACTCCCTGGACAGGTTAAGGGAAAAGCTGGAAGACGAACATGTAGATGAAAAAGCGCTGAAACTCTACACGCATAATGCGGATGTAGACGCCATGAACAAAAAAAGGCTGGAAGAAAATGACAACCCGCTCAGAGTTTTCTATGCTGAAACAAAAGGAAATGCCAAAATTCTGGAAGGACTGAAGCAGTCTGTTTTAGCCGGGCCGGAACTTGAGCTCAAACTGGACGCCCGGGTCATGTTTGTCAGAAACAACGCTGAAAAAGGTTACTTCAATGGTACCTTAGGAACCATCATCGGGTTTGATGATGAGGAAGGTTACCCCCTGGTAAAGCTGGATAGCGATTACGGAAGGGTGGTTGCCGTAAGACCGGAAGAGTGGACCGTAACTGATGAAAAAGAAGCGATTCTGGCTTCTTACAAGCAAATACCCCTCCGGCTGGCATGGGCTATTACCGTTCACAAAAGCCAGGGCATGACCCTGGATGCGGCAGAGATGGATCTCTCCAAAACCTTTGAGGCAGGGCAGGGATATGTGGCCCTCTCCCGGCTCAAAAACTGGGACGGACTTTATCTGAAAGGGATTAATCGCGTATCCATGGCATTAGATCCGCTCTCTGTAAAAGCGGATAAACGGTTTCAGGAACTTTCTGAAGAAAGTGAAGACTGGCTCAATGTATTTCCTGAAAAGGACCGGGACATTGCTTTCAAAACCTTTATAGAAAAGTGTGGTGGTACAAACGACCCGGACATTATCCAGTCAAATCAGGATCGGGAGAAAACGTATTACAAAAAAGAGAAAAAAGAGAGCACCTACGAAAAAACCAGAAAACTCCTGGAAGATGGAAAAAAGCTGGATGAGATAGCTTTCGAAAGAGACCTCTCGCTGGGAACCATCATCGGCCACCTGGAAACCATTAAAACAAGTCATCCGGAGATCGACCTGGAGCCGTTTAAACCTAACCAAAAGGATATTGACAAGGTGGAAAAAGTAATTACCGGCCTCAAGCAGCAGGGGAATGAGGAGTTTATGGACAAAGAAGGACGCATAAAGCTGGGGTACATCTACAATGCCATGAATGGCAGCCTGGACTATGACACCATCAAAATGGCCCGATTGTACATTTCAGATTGACTTAGTGTGCTGACTCGTAAAAAAGCCAACTATTTTTGCGCTCTTTTTCCGTCATACTGTGTTAAAATTTTCTGCCATAACCCTGCTATGCCCTCAAATTTTGTCCCGGCGGGGAACCGCGTGTCTACGCGAACCGGTCTGAAGAAAAAATAACATCAAAAATTCAGTCACCTTTCTTACAAATCATCACACTAGCCAAAAACCAGAAATCCATTAGCCAACAAGTATGGCCAAAATGGTGAATTTTATAACCACTTTTTTCAAACTCAACTTTTTATTCCCTTCCTCAGGGCTGCAGTTGAAATCACCAGTAAAATAATGGCTTCAGAAATCTGCATGCCTCTCTTTAGGAAGAAACCGCGGGGAGCGTGGAGTGTTTTAAAGTGATTTTGTTAGAAAAGCCCGGCTACAATCCCCACTCTGAATACCAAAGGGCTTTGGTAGGGACTTTTAGTGCCATCCCGATAAAGTAAATTATAAAGAGCAGTTATATTGAATGCAACCCTGTCACTAATAGGTTCTGAGTATCCCAAACCTACAAAGAGACTACTAAAATCAAATCGCTCTTCAGAAGCATTGGTGCCAAAATTCATGTACTCATACTGAGAGTAAGCAAACAGCTTCTCCGTTACGTTAAAACGTAAAAAAGGTCCTCCACCGTAATTGTTGATTTTAGCGTCAAAAAACTTTACATACTGGTAGGTGAGCTGCATTCCGGCAGAAAATCGCTCTGTTATTTTATAACCCACTAAAGGGGACACACTCAGGTTGACATAATTTGTACCCCCACTAAATCCACCACCTCCTCCAAAGTAGATACGATCAGTAAAGTTGTTGCTGCCACCGCTCCGCCCGGAAGACTGACGGTACTGAGATAATGCAGGGAGTGTCACTGCAATGAGAAGCAGTGTTGTGATTAGATACTTAGCTTTCATTCCTCTTCTACAACGATAAACAGGTCTTCAGATTCTTTTTTCATCAGGTACTTTTCGCGGGCCAGCTTCTCCAGGAGCTCTTTATCATTTAGCAGTGCTTCTCGATCATTCTTCACTTCTACGATTTTATTTTCGTAAAACTCCTTTGTAGCTTCAAGCTCTGAAAGCTTATTGCTCAGCTTCACCTGGGTGATCAGATCATTGGAATCAAAGAACAGCATCCACACAAGGAAAAATAACCCTGAGAGGAAATAAAAATTCCTGAAAATCGGAGGGATTCTGTGATATAAGTTCTTCATTGAGCATAAAGATAAGCAATATCCTGTATTCTTTACTAAAAGAGGCTACTGCAACTGCCAAAGCTTGGACCTGGTAACATTATCAACTAATTTACTAAAATGTGGAAAAAAGCCCTTCTTGCAAGCGTATTTCTCATCGGCTGGGAACTAGGCATATTATACTTGTCTGGTTATTTAAGCCTGTGGGATACCGCAATTATGTATCAGCTGGCCGCCCGATATTCTGCCCGGACATCATTTGTAATACTGGTTGTTATACTCGGGTGGGTTGGTTTCACAGGACTGAAGAATATTTTCAATAGTGAAAAATCTAAATTGAACTTTGCACTAACCATTTCGCTGTTTGGGCTAAATCACCTCATCCATTTTTTCTTTCTATTTTCAAACTTTCAAGTCAACCAGCTTTCACTTCTGGAAATAAAGTTTGTATTTGGAACAATTGGTTATATAGCTATCATCTTAATCCCCGTTTATTTATGGTCAGGAAAAAGAAAAGCAACCAAATCACTTTATTGGGGAATCCACCTTTATCTACAAACCCTCCTGATCCTCTTTTTAGTCACATATATTGGCCGACTCAGCAAACCCATCTCCCCGCCTTCTCCTGAAATTCTTTTTAGTTTTCTAATTGGAATTAGTGTTTTCATGATGATTTTGAACCTTTATAAGATCAGTAAAGAGTGGAAGTCTGAAGCTGAACATTCTAGGATCAGATAAGTCAACAAATCTTAACCTTAATTGTAAAAAAGGCTACCCTAAAACGATATAAAATTTCTTTACTATTTTAGAGATAAACCACAACCGTACCACAAAAACCGACTATGGATAGTATCAATTATTGGCCACTGTTTATTATTTTCATCGTAGCATGGATCGTTCCCCTTATACTCTCCTGGCTGGAAATATCTAAAGTTCCCGCCGTAATAGTAGAGATCATAATGGGAGTAATTATCGGCCCCTTTGTGCTCGACTGGGTAGATAAAGCGCCCTATATAGACTTTCTTGCCTCCACCGGCTTTTTATTTCTGATTTTCCTTGCAGGTTTAGAGATTGATATCAACAAGATCATTTCTTCTCTACCACGCGGCAGGATCAAAATGATTGACCTGGTCAGTAATTCATTACTGCTGGCCATATTTATCTACGCAGGCTCTCTCTTGCTGGCACTGCCATTTGCCTGGTTAGCCAACCACTTCCTGGGTGTTGATATCGTTTTCTTTACCTTGCTGCTACCTACGGTAGCTTTAAGCGTAATTGTACCTATACTCAAAGCTGATGGGGAGATGACCAGGAAATTTGGGCAGATCATGCTAATGGAAGGGGCCATTGCCACCATTATGAGTATCATTCTGATATCAGTTTACTCAGGTGTCCTGAAACAAGGGTTTCAATTCGAGCTGCTACTCTTTACAGTCATCTTTATTGTATTTGTTATCACCTATTATGTGGGTAAGCGACTGATCAAGGTCAGAACTTTTCAAAACCTACTTTATACCCTGGAGCATGCGGCAAGTCAGATAAGAGTCCGGGGAACAGTAGCCCTGTTAATGTTTTTTGTCATTATTGCTCACCTGATCAATACAGAGTTGGTCATGGGAGCTTTCTTTGCCGGCACCCTACTAAGTCTTTTTATCAATAAGGAACGGTCGGCACTCCTGTTTAAACTGGATGGCATGAGCTATGGATTCTTCATCCCCATCTTCTTCATTATGGTGGGAGTAAACCTCGAGGTGTCTGCTTTGAGTCAGTTTAGAGAGTCAATCCCTTTTATTCTTACATTAATTGCAGGTTTCTTTATAACTCAGGTGATACCAGCATTGATCATGATAAAAGTTTTCGGAGCCAAAAAAGCTCTTGCAGGGGGTGTGTTACTTACAGCAAGGATGGGACTGGCAATTGCAACCGCCCAGATCGGTCTTTCATTAGAAGTGATCAGCCCGGCTGATAATGCGGGTATAGTTTCGGCTGCCATTGTTACTAGTCTTATCTCCCCTTTGTTATATAAACTACTCCATCATTCAGGAGATCAATATCATAACATTTACTTACTGGGGGGAAGTAGGGCAAGTCTATTGCTGGCAGAGCGGATCAAAATACATGACCTGCCATGTCTTACTCTCTTACAGAATGGAAATATAGCCCGTGAATTTGAGCGTAAAAGTTTGCCTTTCAGACACGTAGAGAATCTAAACGAAGAGGTGATCAATGGGCTTGATATCCGAACCCCTGATCTGGTTATAGTGCTTACAGAGTCAAAGACACTGAATAATAAGCTAGCCACCTTTATAAAGAAAGAGCTGAATCACAGTAAATTGATTACGAGAAAACAATCAGCAACGCGCGAGTTAATAGATCCAAATTCTGAAATAGAGCTGATCGATAATGACGAAATCCTCGCTAACCATGTGGAGGAACTAATAGTGCGACCGGATTCAGTTGCCTCACTTTCAGAGAGCTTTGGTATGTATCGTATAGAAGAGATTCAGGTGACAAAACAATCTCTCCACCGAAAGTTAGTCAAGGAAGTAGCTTTCCCTCCCACGGGATCACTGGTTATGCATCGCAGAAGAAAAGAGATCTTCATTCCTCACGGTGATACCAGGCTCCTCATTGGTGATGTGATCACGGTCATTGGAAACAGTACAGCATTAGCTCAGTTTAGAGAAATTCTTGAAGAAAGGAAAAAGGTAATTTAGGCTTTTACCTGTATTGCCTATAACATGCAAAAAGCCGAAGTGAAATGTCACCTCGGCTTTTCAGTATATAAAATTTATGTTTTTTAAGGGCTACTTCTTCTTAGAAGGATACACTGCTGTATCGGCCAGCTCTTCTTCAATTCTAAGCAGCTGATTGTATTTAGCCATTCTATCTGACCTTGACATGGAGCCGGTTTTGATCTGACCTGTGTTGAGCGCCACGGCTATATCTGCAATGGTGCTGTCCTCAGTCTCACCACTTCTGTGAGAAACCACAGCGGTCCACCCGGCTTTGTGAGCCATTTCGATGGCTGCAAAGGTTTCAGAAAGTGTGCCTATCTGATTCACCTTGATCAAAATAGAGTTAGCTGCTTTCTCATCGATTCCTCTTTTGAGGAATTTTACGTTTGTTACCAGTAAGTCATCACCTACAAGTTGACATTTGGAGCCGATCTTTTCTGTCAGCAGCTTCCATCCCTCCCAGTCGTTCTCATCGCATCCATCTTCAATACTATCTATCGGATACTTTTCTACCAACTCAGCCAGGTAAGCCACTTGCTCTTCTCTTGTTCTCACTTTACCACCATCGCCTTCAAACTTGGCATAATTGTACTTCCCATCTTCGTAGAATTCTGACGATGCACAATCCATAGCAATGGTGATGTCATCACCTGCCTTATATCCGGCCTTGTCAATCGCCTTCAACACGCTATCCAAAGCCTCTTCAGTACCCCCTGAAAAATTCGGTGCAAAACCACCTTCATCTCCAACAGCAGTGCTAAGTCCCTTTTCTTTGATAATGCTTTTGAGGTTATGGAAAACCTCAGCTCCCATCCTTAATGCTTCGCTGAAAGTAGGTGCACCTACAGGACGGATCATAAACTCCTGAAATGCAATAGGAGCATCAGAGTGTGATCCACCGTTGATAATATTCATCATTGGAACCGGTAGAATATGGGCATTTACTCCACCCAGATACCTGAAAAGAGGTTGAGCGGATTCATCTGCCGCCGCTTTAGCTACAGCCAGAGACACACCCAAAATTGCATTCGCTCCAAGCTTGGATTTATTTTCGGTACCGTCCAGGTCGATCATCAGGTCATCGATCAGTTTCTGATCAAACACTGAATAACCTACAATTTCAGGAGCAATAACCTCGTTGACATTGTCCACTGCTTTGAGAACTCCCTTTCCCAAATACTTACTCTTATCTCCATCTCTCAGCTCAACAGCTTCATTTTCACCTGTAGAAGCTCCGGAAGGTACAGCAGCACGTCCCAGAAATCCGTTTTCAGTAATTACATCTACTTCTATAGTAGGATTACCCCTTGAGTCTAAAATTTGTCTGGCATGTACGCTCTCAATAATACTCATGATTTTTGATCTTTAATTAGTTGAATAAAATCGTCAAATAAATAGGTGGAATCATGGGGTCCTGGAGATGATTCCGGGTGATATTGTACCGAAAAGGCCGGCTTTCCTTTAAGTCTTAGTCCTTCTACGGTATTATCATTTAAGTCCAGATGGGTTAATTCTGCTACTTTGGACCCTTTAAGAGAGTCGAGTTTTACTGCAAAACCGTGATTCTGCGAAGTTACCTCACTCTTTCCGGTTCCAAGATTTTTCACCGGATGGTTAAGTCCTCGGTGTCCATGGTGCATTTTAAATGTATCAATACCTACGGCCCGCGCCAGAAGCTGATTACCCAGGCATATGCCAAACACTGGCTGCCCTTCGTTGAGCAATTCCTTTACTGTATCTACCGCATAATCCATAGCTGCAGGATCTCCCGGACCATTGGAAAGAAAGTAGCCATCAGGATTCCATTCTTTAAGCTCTTTTAATGAAGTTCTCGCCGGGAATACCTTGAGCTGGCAATTTCGTATATCCAGGTTCTTCAGAATAGAACGCTTTATCCCATAATCCAGAACAGCTACCCGGTAGCCTGTATTTCCATTCCCCAGTTCATAGGGTTCTTTCGTAGTTACCTCGCTGGAGAGTTCAAGCGATTCCATACTCGGAACTTCATCCAGCTTAGCCTTTAGTTCGTCAATATCAAATATCTCCGAAGAGATGATCGCATTCATTGCACCTTTGGTACGAATATGACGAACTATTTTGCGTGTATCTACGCCTGTTATGCCAACCGTATTGTGTTTTTCCAGGTACTCATGCAAGCCGTCTGAAGCGGTATTCCGGCTATACTGGTACGTAAAGTCATTAACTACAATCCCTTTGATCATTGGGTGTGCTGATTCATCCTCATCCTTATGCACCCCATAGTTCCCAATATGAGCTGTAGTGTTTACAATAATTTGACCATAATAAGACGGGTCAGTATAGATCTCCTGGTAACCAGTCATCCCGGTATTAAAACAGATCTCGCCACCTGAGGTACCCTGTTTACCTATAGAGTATCCTTCAAACAAAGATCCGTCAGCCAGTAAGAGTATTGCTTTCTTTTTTTGAGGTTGTTTCATGGCTTGCAAAAATAAGAAATAATCGTTCAGTATTTAGATATAAAAAAAGGGATTAAGTCAACCTTAACCCCTTTTTTGAAATATTATTTTGGAATGAATTACTCATCTTTCTTCTTCTCTTCAGAAGAATCTGCATCTGCTGATCCTTCATCAGCTTTTTGGTCCTTTTTAGATTCTTTAGACTCCTCTTTCTCTTCAGCTTTAGCTTCCGCTTTTTCTTCTTTCTTAGCCTCTACCTCTTCTTTCTTAGCTTCCCCCTTTTCGGCAGGAGCAGCTTCTGCTTCTCCTGAAGCTTCAGGAGTCTCCTCTTCTTTCTCTTCCACTACCTGCGCTTCCTCTACCTTGGCCTCAGTTGCTTCAGCTTTTGGTGTAGAATCTGCCTTTTTCTTTCCTCCTCTTCGAGACCTTCTTGTCTTGGACTTGGAGGAATCAGCTTCCTGTATAAGCAGCTCATTGAAATCAACCAGCTCCATCATGCACATCTCGGCGTTATCACCTAAACGGATACCTGTCTTAATGATCCTGGTGTATCCTCCAGGTCTGGCCGTAATCTTTTCTGCAACAGGTCCGAAAAGTTCATGTACGGATTCCTTATTCTGCAGGTAAGAAAAAGCTACTCGTCGAGAGTGTGTAGTATCGGTTTTAGCCTTAGTGATCAGTGGCTCTACATACTTTCTTAAAGCTTTTGCTTTAGCTACAGTAGTATTGATCCTTTTGTGGAGAATCAATGAAGAAGCCATATTGGAAAGCATCGCACTTCTATGTGATGCTGTTCTGCTCAAATGGTTAAATTTCTTACCGTGTCTCATTATTCCTCGTCCAATTTATACTTAGAAAGATCCATTCCAAAAGTCAGACCTTTGTCGGCTACAAGCTGCTCCAGCTCTGCCAGCGATTTCTTACCGAAATTTCTAAACTTCATCATATCTGAGATCTCAAGGTTTACAAGATCTCCTAAAGTGCGAACGTCTGCTGCTTTCAGGCAATTATAAGCCCGTACTGAAAGATCCAGATCATTAAGCGAAGTTTTCAGAAGCTTTCTCATATGCAGAAGTTCTTCATCAACCTGCTCAGGCTCACCCTTCTCTTGTGACTCAAGGATCATGTTTTGATCAGAGAACAACATGAAATGCTGGATCAGGATGTTTGCTGCTCCTTTCAGTGCATTTTCAGGATGGATAGATCCATCAGTCTCAATATCTATGATCAACTGCTCATAGTCAGTCTTCTGCTCCACCCGCGTGTTTTCAACGCTGTACTTAACGTTTTTGATCGGGGTAAAAATAGAATCGATGGCAATGTGACCAAAGTTTTGATCTGCTGGTTTATTCTCTTCAGCCGTCACATAACCTCTCCCTTTTTCCACAGTCAGCTCAATCTCAAACTGAGCTTTCTCGTCCAGGTTACATATTACATGGTCCGGATTAAGGATCTCAAAAGAGTTTGTTGCTTTTCCGAGATCTCCTGCTGTAAACTGCTTTTGATTCGAGACAGATATGGTGATATTATTCTCTACCACGTCAGAAATTTTCTTGAACCGAACCATTTTCAGGTTCAAAATAATCTCACTAACATCTTCTACGACCCCCTCTATGGTAGAGAACTCATGCAATACCCCAGGTATTTTTACACTGGTTATTGCATAGCCTTCCAGTGAAGACAAAAGTATTCGTCTTAGCGCATTACCTATCGTTACGCCGTAACCCTTTTCAAGTGGTTTAAAGGTGAACAAGCCGTGAAAATCATCGGCTTTCTCCATCACCACTTTCTCCGGCATTTGAAATGCTAGAATTGACATATTTTTATCTTTAAGTTTTTTAAAATCTTACTTAGAGTACAATTCTACGATGAGTTGTTCCTTGATATTTTCAGGAATTTCCTCTCTGGTAGGAGCATTCAAAAATTTACCTACCATGCCTGTAGCGTCCCACTCTAACCAAGAGTACCTTCTTGAATTAGATGCAAGGCTATCTGTGATTGCCTCTAGTGATTTAGACTTTTCCCGTACACCTATAAGGTCATTGTCCTTTAGGGTAAAGGAAGGAATATTAACAATCTCACCGTTTACAGTGATATGCTTATGCGAAACGAGTTGTCTGGCAGCTCTTCGGGTCGGCGCAATACCCAGACGAAATACTGTATTGTCCAGTCTGGACTCCAGAAGTTGTAAAAGGATCTCTCCGGTAATACCACTCTTTCTCGAAGCTTTCACAAAGATGTTAGAGAACTGCTTTTCAAGTACACCATAGGTGTATTTTGCTTTTTGCTTTTCAGCAAGCTGAATAGCATATTCGGACTGCTTTCTTCTTCTACCTCGCCCGTGTTGTCCCGGAGGGTAGCTTTTTTTCTGCAGCGCTTTGTTAGCTCCGAAGATCGGCTCCCCGAATTTCCTTGATATCTTGGTTTTAGGCCCTGTATATCTTGCCATTTTATTCTACAGTATTTTGCTATTAAACTCTTCTTCTTTTTGGTGGACGACATCCATTGTGAGGCAAAGGGGTTACATCCTTTATCAATGTCACCTCAATCCCCGTATTCTGGATGGTTCTTATAGCTGATTCTCTACCAGCACCAGGTCCCTTTACAAACACCTCAACTTTTCTCAACCCTTGCTCATAAGCCGCTGAAGCGCAGTTTTGAGCAGCAACCTGGGCAGCATATGGAGTGTTCTTTTTAGAACCTTTGAAGCCCATCTTGCCTGCAGAAGCCCAGGAAATAACCTGACCCTGGCTATTGGTTATTGAAATAATGATGTTATTGAAAGTAGCCTGAATATGTGCCTGTCCATTGGCATCAACCGCAACTACTCTCTTTTTTGCCTTATCTTTTCTCTTTTGCGCCATCTCTATTGATTACTTAACAGCTTTTTTCTTATTCGCAACAGTTTTTCGCTTACCTTTTCTGGTACGTGCATTATTTTTGGTCTTTTGGCCCCTCACAGGAAGACCTTTTCTATGCCGTAGCCCTCTGTAACATCCAATATCCAAAAGCCTTTTGATACTAAGCTGCACCTCAGACTTCAATACACCCTCTACTTTGTATTGCTCACTGATGATGGTTCGAATGCTTCCGGACTCATCGTCTGACCAGTCCTGCACTTTTTTGTTAGGGTCTACCCCTGCTTCGGCTAAAATCTTTTGTGCCGAACTTTTTCCAATACCAAATATGTAGGTAAGTCCTATCTCACCTCGCTTATTGTCGGGTATATCAACTCCTGCAATTCTAGCCATTTCTTATCCTTGTCTTTGTTTAAACTTAGGGTTCTTCTTATTGATCACGTAAAGCTTTCCTTTTCTTCGGATCACTTTGCAATCAACGCTTCGCTTCTTTATGGATGCTTTAACTTTCATAATTTCTTATTTATAGCGATAAACGATTCTTCCTTTTGTTAAATCGTAAGGTGACATCTCCAACTTCACTTTGTCACCAGGTAATATTTTAATATAGTTCATACGCATTTTGCCAGAGATATGAGCTACAACCTGATGGCCGTTTTCAAGCTCTACCCTAAACATTGCGTTAGATAATGCTTCTACAATTGTTCCGTCTTGTTCTATGGATGATTGCTTTGCCATTATGCTACTGCTGCGTTTTGTGTTCTACCTTTTACTCTTCCGGATTTCATCATTCCTTCGTAGTGTCTCATCAGCAAGTAACTTTCGATCTGCTGTAGAGTATCAAGAATTACTCCTACCATAATCAGCAATGAAGTGCCACCATAAAACTGAGCAAAAGTTGTACTCACGCCAGCCATCATTGCGAAAGCCGGAAGGATTGCAATCACTGCCAAAAAGAAGGATCCTGGAAGTGTGATACGAGTTAAAACACTGTCTATAAATTCAGAGGTTTGTTTGCCTGGCTTAATTCCAGGAACAAAGCCTCCGTTACGTTTCATATCGTCAGCTATCTGATTCGGGTTAATGGTAATAGCTGTATAAAAGAAGGTAAACAGGATAATCAGCACTGCAAACAATAAGTTGTACTCCCAGGATTGAATATCTGAAAAGGTCGTTCCTATATACTGAGCAATATCACTCTCTTCTCGCCAGATACCTGCTATAAGCGCCGGAAGGAACATGAGGGACTGCGCAAAGATAATGGGCATTACTCCGGAGGAGTTTACCTTCAATGGAATATACTGTCGCTGACCACCATACACCTTATTTCCCACTACCTGCTTGGCATATTGTACGGGAATTCTACGAGTTGCCTGCACTAAAGCTACCGTGGCCATTACCACTAAAAATAGTGCCACCAGCTCAAGAATAGAAAGCAACGCACCACTCAAGCCTCTAAGCTCAAATACTTCATAGTAAAGCGATGCTGGTAGTCTTGAAATGATACCAATCATTATCAACATGGAGATACCATTACCGATTCCCTTATCAGTAATTCGTTCACCCAGCCACATACAGAAAATCGTACCGGCTGTGAGGATCACCATTGAAGATAGTTGGAAAAGGAATGGGTTCAACTGAGAACTGACTGCCTCTGCAGGAATCGTTGCGTTGATGTAACCTACGGATTGTGCCAGACAGATAAAAATGGTTAGCACGCGAGTGATCTGGTTGATCTTCTTACGGCCACTGTCTCCTTCCTTCTGAAGTTTCTGAAAATATGGAACTGCCACCGTCATCAGCTGCAATACGATAGAAGCAGAGATGTAAGGCATAATACCCAGACCAAAAACAGATGCCCTGCTGAAAGCTCCTCCAAGGAAGGTGTTCAGCAAACCAAATATACCTCCGGCATCCTGAGTCAACTGTGATGGATCTACACCAGGCAATACCACAAAAGAGCCCAATCTGAAAATGATAAGAAATCCTATGGTATTTAGGATTCTTATTCTGAGTTCTTCAATGGAAAAAATGTTCTTTATGGTCTGTATAAACTTTTTCATAGTTTACTCTTCTATCGAAATTGAACCTCCGGCTTTCTCAATGGCTTCCTGAGCAGTTTTTGAGAACTTATGTGCTTTCACTGTCAACTTCGCTGATAACTCACCACGACCCAATACCTTAATGGTATCGTTCTTACCTGCCATTCCATTTTCACGAAGTACAGCCGGAGTTATCTCTTTCAGTTTTTTGTCTTCACTTAATTTCTGAAGGTCATCCAGATTAATCGGCTTCATCACAACTTTGTTGTTGTTCTTAAAACCAAACTTAGGAACCCTCCTTTGAAGTGGCATTTGTCCTCCTTCAAATCCTATCTTCTTTGAATAACCGGATCGTGACTTGGCACCTTTATGTCCTCTTGTCGCTGTTCCACCTTTTCCGGAACCCTGACCTCTGGCTATTCTTTTTCTATTTTTTGTTGACCCGCTTGCAGGTTTTAATGAATCTAATCTCATCTTAAAGCTCTTTTACATCAACTAAATGACTCACCTTCTGGATCATGCCAGCAATCTGAGGCGTCAATTCTTTTTTAACACTTTTATTGATCTTACCAAGTCCTAAAGCCTGGATTGTCTTAGTCTGGGTCTTAGGACGCTTAATAATACTTTTGGTCTGTGTGATTACTACTTTCGCCATCTTCTTAACCGTTGAAAACTTTATCTAACTCGACTCCTCGTTGTTTAGCCACTGCATAAGGATCTCTCATCTTATTCAAAGCATCAAAGGTTGCTTTAACCACGTTGTGTGGATTAGATGATCCTTTGGATTTGGCCAAAACGTCATGAATTCCTGCACTCTCCAGTACTGCACGCATCGCACCACCAGCTATAACTCCGGTACCAGGCGCAGCAGGTTTTAGCAATACAAGTCCACCACCGAATTTCCCGATTGACTCGTGAGGTACAGTAGCCTTGAAAAGAGGTACACGTACCAGGTTTTTCTTAGCATCATCCACACCCTTGGTGATAGCATCAGTGACCTCATTTGCCTTTCCAAGACCGTAACCAACGACACCATTACTATCTCCAACTACCACTATAGCAGAAAAACTGAATCGACGACCACCCTTCACCACTTTAGCTACACGCTTAATCGCAACGACCCTTTCTTTAAGATCTATTTCGCTGGCTTTTACTGATTTTATATTGCTTTGTGACATAATAATATCTTAAAATTTAAGGCCACCCTCTCTAGCGCCTTCTGCAAATGCTTTTACTTTACCGTGATATGGATACCCGCTTCTGTCAAAGATCACTGTTTCCACACCAGCCGCTTTTGCTTTCTCAGCAAGTTTTTTTCCTACTTCCTTAGAAACATCCACATTGTTTCTCTCTTTCCCTATTTCAAAAGAGGAAGCTGCTGCCAGAGTTACTCCCTTGATATCATCAATGATCTGACCGTAGATTCCCTTGTTACTTCTGAAAACAGAAATTCGTGGTCTTGTGCTGGTACCGCTTATCTTTCTGCGGATACCAAGCTTTATGCGTCTTCTCCTTTGTAATTTAGTTACAGGCATGTCTTTCTAATTATTTAGCAGCAGTTTTACCAGCTTTTCTTCTCACATGTTCACCAAAGAATCGGATACCTTTTCCTTTGTAAGGTTCAACTTTTCTGAGTGATTTAATTTTGGCAGCTACCTGCCCTACCAATTGCTTATCTATGCCTTCGACAGAGACTTTGGGGTTTTGACCTTTAGCCGTTTCCGCACCCACATTGATCTCCTCTGGTACGGCAAAATAAATAGCGTGTGAATACCCCAGGTTTAGTTCCAGAACTTTCCCCTGCACAGTGGCTTTATACCCCACTCCTACAAGTTCCAACTCCTTCTTATAACCTTCGTTGACACCTATCACCATATTGTTTATCAAAGAACGATATAGCCCGTGCATTGCTTTGTGTCGCTTTTGCTCAGTGGGTCTGGCCAATGTCACAACATCGCCATCTACTTTCACCTGGATATCCGGATGAATCTCTTGAGTTAGTTCACCTTTAGGACCTTTCACAGTAACAGAAGACTTACTTACTGATACTGAAACTCCTGAAGGTACTGATATGGGTGCTTTGCCTATCCTTGACATTTCTAATTCTTTATTAATATACGTAACACAGCACTTCGCCTCCGATATGCTCTCTTCTCGCCTCTTTGTCCGAAATCACACCTTTGGAGGTTGACAGAATAGCGATTCCAAGACCATTAAGTACCCTGGGAAGATTCTCCGCATCAGCATACTTCCTGAGCCCGGGCTTACTAGCCCTCTCCAGACTTGTGATCGCGGATTGCTTTGTCTGAGGGTTATATTTCAGGGCTATTTTGATAATCCCCTGCTTGTCATCTTTCACAAACTTGTAATTTGTGATAAACCCCTTATTATGCAATACCTTCGTCACCTCACGCTTAAGGTTTGAAGCAGGAATCTCAACAATGCGATGATTTGCTTTGATCGCATTCCGGACCCTGGTCAAATAATCTGCAATCGGATCTGTTACCATTATCTTTTATACAATTAAATACCCCAAAAAGGGGTGCAAAATTAATGAATATTTTTAAATATCTAAGTAAAGAAAGAAATAAAGATTACCAGCTTGCTTTAGTCACTCCCGGGATTTTCCCTTCATTTGCCATCTCACGAAACGTAACCCTTGAGACACCAAACTTTCTCATGTATCCTTTAGGTCTTCCGGTTAATTTGCACCGGTTATGAAGCCTTACTTTAGAGGAATTACGTGGTAACTTATCCAATGCTTCATAATCACCAGCAGCTTTTAAAGCAGCTCGTTTTTCAGCATATCTTGCAACCATTTTTTCTCTCTTTCTTTCTCTTGCTTTTATTGCTTCTTTAGCCATAATTCTATCTATTTTTTTGCTGATACGAATGGCATGCCAAACGCCTTCAGTAATGCTAAACTTTCTTCATCTGTTTTAGCAGTAGTAACGAAAGTGATATCCATTCCGGTGATACGATTCACTTTATCAATGCTGATCTCAGGGAAAATGATTTGCTCCTCTATACCAAGAGTGTAGTTACCCCGGCCATCAAATCCTTTTTCCTTTATACCTCTGAAGTCTCTTACTCTAGGCAACGCCACAGTAGTAAGACGATCCAGGAACTCATACATTTTGTCACCTCGCAATGTCACACGAGCTCCGATAGGCATTCCTTCTCTCAGCTTAAAGTTGGAGATAGAATTTTTGGCCTTTGTAGGAACAGCTTTCTGACCGGTGATCATGCTAAGCTCCTCCACTCCAACATCGACGAGTTTCTTATCTGCTACAGCAGCCCCGATACCTTTATTGACTGAGATTTTGATCAGCTTAGGTACTTCCATAATGGAGCTGTACTGAAACTTCTCTTTCAGTGCAGGAACGATTTCCTTGATGTATTGCTCTTTTAGTCTTGGTCTAGCCATTCGTGATAAATTCTCCGGTTTTTTTAGAATATCGCTGTAATTTTCCGCTATCGTTTTTCTTTCTTCCGATACGAGTAGCCTCACCTGAAGCCGGATCAACCAACATAAGATTACTCATATGCATAGCGGCTTCAGTCTCTTCTCTGCCTCCTTCTGGTTTAGCAGCAGAAGGTTTGGTGTGTTTAGTAACCAAATTAGCACCTTCCACAATTGCTCGGTATTTATCAGGGATCACCTCCAGTACCTTACCGGTCTTCCCTTTGTCATTCCCGGCAATGATCTTCACAGTGTCACCTTTCCTGATATGAAATTTATTTACTTTACGATTACTCATCTCTATAGTACTTCTGGTGCTAATGAAACAATTTTCATGTATTGACGCTCTCTGAGCTCTCGTGCCACAGGGCCGAAAATCCGTGTTCCCCGAGGTTCGTTATTTGCTGTCAGGAGAACTGCAGCATTATCCTCGAATCGAATGTAAGATCCGTCTTTTCTTCTGACCTCTTTTTTGGTACGAACGATCACAGCCTTGGAAACCGTGCCTTTCTTAAGAGCGCTTGAAGACAGGGCAGTTTTTACTGAAACTACAATGGTGTCTCCAACTGAAGCATACCTCTTTTTAGTACCTCCTAAAACACGGATACAAAGTACTTCCTTCGCTCCGCTGTTATCTGCTACATTTAGCCTTGATTCCTGCTGTATCATCTTACTTAGCTCGTTCGATAATTTCTATTAATCTCCATCTTTTGTTCTTACTCAGCGGACGAGTTTCCATGATGCGAACAGTGTCTCCAATGTTGCATTCGTTCTTTTCGTCATGAGCTGTGAACTTTGTCGTTTTTCGGATAAACTTACCATAGATCGGGTGCTTTTCTTTTCGATTCACCGCGATGGTAATGGTCTTCTGCATTTTATTGCTGACGACATGTCCGATACGCTCTTTTCGCAAATTTCTTTCCATCGATGCGTTTATTTACTTAATTCTTTAGCTCTGATTTCAGTCTGAATCCTGGCCACCAGCTTTCTGGCTTCTTTGATCTTCATAGGATTCTCTATCGGAGTAATGCTATGCGCGAACTTCAGCTTGCTGTAGTTCTCTTTTTCAGCCGCGAGCTTATTCATCAGCTCGTCAAGACTTAAACCTCTTAGTTCTGAATTTTTCATTCTCCTACGTAATCTCTTCTAACAACAAATTTTGTTTTAACAGGAAGCTTCTGAGCGGCCAGTCTCAGGGCCTCATCAGCCATAGCTGCTGGTACACCGGATGCTTCGAAAAGTATAGTTCCGGGCTTTATCACTGCTACCCAATATTCAGGAGCACCTTTACCCTTACCCATCCGTACTTCAGCAGGTTTTTTAGTGACCGGCTTGTCAGGAAAGATTCGGATCCATACCTGCCCCTCTCTTTTCATCGCTCTGGTAACGGCGATACGAGCTGACTCTATTTGACGAGAAGTAATCCAGCCTGGCTCCATCGACTTGATGCCGAAGTTTCCAAAAGCTAATCTATGACCTCTCTGGGCAATGCCTTTTACTCTACCTTTTTGTCTTTTCCTGAATTTCGTTCTCTTTGGCTGTAACATTTTCCTTTACGCGTTAATGAGATTATTTACGATCACGTCTTCTTTTCGGTCCGCCGCCTTCGCCACCTCTTCTTCGTCTAGGTCCTCCCTGACCTGGTCCGGCATTGCTGGTAAGTCCTACGTTTGGCGACAGATCTCTTTTACCGAATACTTCACCTTTAAAGATCCATACTTTGATGCCAATCTTTCCGTAAACGGTATTGGCTTCTGAAATGGCGTAATCGATATCTGCACGAAGGGTATGCAGTGGAATTCTACCTTCTTTGTATTGCTCGGAACGTGCCATCTCTGCACCACCCAGACGACCTGAAACTTTGATCTTGATTCCCTGAGCTCCTACCCGCATTGCGGAGGCAATTGCCTGCTTCATAGCTCTTCTGTAAGAAATACGTGCCTGAAGCTGCTGTGCAATAGATTCGCCAACAAGCTTGGCATCCAACTCTGGTCGCTTGATCTCAAAGATGTTGATCTGAAGATCTTTGCCTGTAAGCTTTTTAAGCTCTTCTTTGATCTTATCTACTTCAGATCCTCCTTTTCCGATCACAACACCGGGACGAGCGGTATGAATCGTCAATGTTATTCTCTTCAGAGTACGCTCAATGATTACTCTTGAGATTCCTCCTTTAGGGATACGTGCATCGATGTATTTCCTGATCTTATGATCTTCTACGATCTTGTCAGAAAAATCTTTTCCACCAAACCAGGCAGAATCCCATCCTTTGACGATTCCTAATCTTAAACCTACTGGATTTACCTTCTGTCCCATTGATTATTTAGTTTCTTTTTCTTCAGCTTTAGTATTGTTTTCATTCGCGTCAGCTACTACTATGGTGACGTGATTGGATCTCTTTCTGATCCTGTGAGCTCTACCCTGAGGAGCAGGTCGCAACCTCTTAAGTATTTTGCCGCCATCAACGTAAATCTCTTTGACAATCAGATCTGCATCTTCAATACTAACATCCTCATTTTGTGCCTGCCAGTCAGCAATAGCCGTCATCAAAAGCTTCTCAAGCGTTTTAGAGGCATGCTTATTGTCAAATCGCAAAATGTTTAAAGCAAGACTCACTCTTTGACCCCGAATCATATCTGCTACGAGACGCATCTTTCTGGGAGCTGTGGGAATGTTCCTCAAAGAAGCTTTTACCGCACCAAGCTTTCCGGAATTTTCCTCCTTGTGCTTTTTGAGTTCTTCTTTTTGGAGACGAATCCTGACCGACTTCTTTAATTTCTTTTCTGCAGTTTCCATCTAATTATCTTTTGCCTTTATCTTTTTTAGCAATGTGCCCTCTGAAATTTCGCGTAGGTGCAAATTCTCCAAGCTTATGTCCTACCATGTTTTCAGTTACAAATACCGGTATAAATTTATTCCCGTTATGAACTGCAAACGTATGACCTACAAAATCCGGAGAGATCATCGAGCGTCTGGACCATGTCTTGATAACTGACTTCTTTCCAGACTCAGTCATGGTATCCACTTTCTTCTCCAGTCGGAAATCTATATAAGGGCCTTTTTTTAGTGATCTTGCCATTATTTTCTCTTAGTTATAATCAGCTTATCAGAATATTTATTAGGCTTTCTGGTTTTCTTACCTTTCGTGTAAAGTCCATTTCGGGATCGTGGGTGACCTCCTGAAGCTTTACCTTCACCTCCACCCATCGGGTGATCTACCGGGTTCATGGCGACACCTCTTACTCTAGGTCGCTTGCCTAACCACCTGTTTCTACCAGCTTTTCCAAGCTTCACATTCATGTAGTCACTGTTTGATACAGTTCCTACAGTGGCGTAGCAAGTATTCAGGATCATTCTCATCTCACCTGAAGGAAGTTTTACGGTAGAGTATTTACCTTCTCTTGCAACCAGCTGAGCATACGTGCCGGCACTTCTGGTGATTGCTCCACCCTTGCCCGGCTTCAATTCTATATTATGTACAATCGTACCAAGTGGAATATCTGATAAAGGCAGTGCATTCCCTACTTCAGGAGCAACTCCGGGACCGGAGATGATTTCTGTCCCAACAGAAAGGTTGGCTGGTGCTATGATGTACCTTTTCTCACCATCAGCATAGAATAACAGAGCAATTCTTGCCGTTCTTACCGGATCATATTCGATTGCTTTTACTACTGCAGGCACTCCATGCTTATCCCTCTTGAAATCTATGTCTCTGAGTCTTTGCTTATGACCTC
Organism: Marinoscillum sp. HNIBRBA16962; assembly: GCF_057801515.1. Classification (NCBI taxonomy): domain Bacteria; kingdom Pseudomonadati; phylum Bacteroidota; class Cytophagia; order Cytophagales; family Reichenbachiellaceae; genus Marinoscillum; species Marinoscillum sp. HNIBRBA16962. Next base: position 5,139,814 of record NZ_CM173603.1, read on the forward strand.
CTCCGACATTTCTCACGGTCATCCGACCCTGACTATTCCGACCACCTTTTTTACCTTTAGAGGTAAGGAGGCCTTTTTCAGGCTTGGACTTGGTGATGCCGTCAAAGACAGGCGCCATCCTATATCGTTGTCCTGGAGTTACGGGTCTAAGTTTCTTAACAGCCATCTATCTGTCTATTTATATTCCGCTATAAAAATCAATAATATCACCATCAGCTACCTTAACAATAGCCTTCTTATATGCTGGTGTCTTTCCTTCTATAATACCTGATTTTGTATACCTGGATTTAGCCTTACCGGGCTGAACCATAGTATTTACGCTTTCAACGGTAACACCGTATGTCTTCTCTACTTCTTTCTTAATAGTTACCTTGTTTGCGCTTCCGGCAACAACGAATCCATACTTACCCTGCTCATTCATGGCAGATACTTTCTCAGTCACTAAAGGTTTTATCAATACTCCCATGTTAGCCTAATCTGTTTTTGATCTTTTCGATTGAACTTTCGGTGAGGATCAACTGCTCAGCATTTACCAAATCATAAGTGCTCATTTCATCAGCAGTGGATACCTTCGCATTTTTAAGATTTCTTGCGCTTAGATAGATGTTGTTATTAACATCAGCAAGAATAAGAAGTGACTTCTTATCGCTAACAGCCAGACCGGAAAGCAAAGCAACAATATCCTTTGTTTTAGGAGCCTCCAGGTTCAAATCTTCCAGAACCTTGATCTGCTTATCTTTAGCCTTAGCAGAAAGAACTGATCGCTTGGCTAAAGCTTTAACCTTTTTGTTTAACTTAAAGCTGTAATCCCTTGGCTCAGGCCCGAAAACTGTTCCTCCTCCTCTGAAAATAGGAGATTTGATACTCCCGGCTCGAGCCGTACCTGTACCTTTTTGCTTTTTGATCTTTTTAGTAGATCCTGAAATTTCGTTTCGGGTTTTCACCTTGTGAGTACCTTGTCTTTGATTGGCCAGGTACTGCTTCACTTCAAGGTAAACAGCATGTTCGTTTGGCTCAATACCAAAAACTTTCTTGTCAAGGTTTACTTCCCTGCCAGTCTCTTCTCCTTTTGTATTGAAAACTGAAAGTTTCATCTTATTTCTCTAGTATTACGTAAGAATTTTTAGCACCTGGTACTGAACCACTAACTAAGATCAGATTCTTCTCCGGGTAGATTTTCATCACTCGTAGGTTCAACACTTTTACCCTGTCACCTCCTGTGCGTCCGGCCATTTTCAATCCTTTGAATACCCGGGATGGAAAAGAGCAGGCTCCAATAGAACCAGGAGCTCTAAGTCTATTGTGCTGACCGTGTGTTGCCTGACCGACTCCACCAAACCCATGTCTTTTTACGACACCTTGAAAGCCTTTACCTTTTGATGTTCCTATAGCATCAAGAAAATCCTCCTCTGCAAAGACATCACTAATTGAAATTTCATTTCCAAGCTTAACTTTATCTTCAAACTCAGATCTGAAATCTCTAAACTCAACTACTTTACTCTTAGGTGTCGCTTTAGCTTTCGCAAAATGTCCTTTCAATGCTTTCGGTGTATTTTTTTCCTTTCGCTCACCATAAGCTAACTGGACGGCACGATATCCGTCAGAGTTTACGTCTTTAACTTGTGTCACAACACAAGGACCAGCCTCAATAAGCGTACAAGCGACATTTTTACCGTCAGTATTGTACACGCTGGTCATCCCTATTTTTCTACCAATTATTCCAGGCATTTTGCTTGATATTTATTCTTTTTCCGTTACCGGATGAAATTTTCGTAAAAAGGACTGCAAAGATAGCAATTCCCAGATTCGAACAAAAGATTTATATAAACTTTTGGCATAAAAAAAGAACCAATAATCAACTGTTATTGGTTCTTTTCCGATTACTTAACCAGTCCTTAGACTTTAATCTCTACATCAACTCCACTTGGTAGCTCTAGCTTCATCAAAGCATCGACTGTCTTCGCGCTATTGGAGTAAATATCCACCAACCGTTTATAGGTACAAAGCTGAAATTGCTCTCGCGCCTTTTTATTTACGTGTGGAGATCTGAGCACCGTAAACTTTTCCTTAACTGTGGGAAGCGGAATCGGACCACTAACAACAGCTCCGGTTGTCTTGACAGCTCTCACAATCTTCTCGGAAGACTTATCTACCAAGTTGTGATCGTATGATTTTAGTTTTATTCTAATTTTTTGGTTCATGATCTTATCTTATTAAACCGCTTCTCCTTTTACTTTAGAAATCACATTTTCTGCGATATTCTGAGGTACCTGGTCATAATGTGAGAACGTTAACGATGCGGTAGCTCGTCCGGAACTCATTGTTCTCAGGTCCGTCACATAACCAAAGAGTTCGGAGAGTGGTACGGAGGCCTTCACTACCTGTGAATTACCTTTTGTATCCATTCCTTTCATAATACCTCTTCGTCGGTTAAGGTCACCGGTAATAGCACCGGTATACTCATCAGGAGTCACAACATCCACAGACATTACAGGCTCCATCAACGCAGGCTTAGCTTTCTGTGCAGCCGCTCTGAAACCAGCTTTTGCGGCCAGTTCGAATGAAAGTGCATCAGAGTCCACATCGTGGAATGATCCATGATACAGCCTCACTTTCATTGAATCTATTGGGAAACCAGCCAACGGTCCGTTTTTCATAGCTTCTTTGAAGCCTTTTTCGATTGCCGGAATAAATTCCTTCGGAATCACACCACCAACAATCTGGTTAACGAACTGTAATCCTTCTCCTTCCCAGTCTTCATCAGCGGGACTCAGTTCAAAAACAATATCTGCGAACTTACCACGTCCACCAGTTTGCTTTTTGTAAACTTCTTTATGCTCAACGCTTGAATTGATGGTCTCTTTGTAAGCCACCTGCGGCGCACCCTGGTTGATCTCTACTTTAAACTCTCGCTTAAGGCGATCAATGATAATATCCAGGTGAAGCTCACCCATACCCCGCAGAATAGTCTGACCAGTATCGTGGTCCGTCTCTACCTGAAGGGTAGGATCCTCCTCTACAAGTTTTGAAATGGCCATTCCAAGCTTGTCTACATCAGCCTGTTGCCTAGGCTCTATAGCATAACCGATCACCGGTTCAGGGAATACCATGGATTCAAGAATGATCCTGTGCTTTTCATCACACAATGTATCTCCTGTCTTAATGTCTTTGAAACCAACTACCGCACCTATATCTCCACAATGAAGTGTATCGATCTGGTTTTGCTTATTGGCATGCATCTGGAATATCCTGGAGATCCGCTCTTTCTTATCTGTTCTCATATTGTGAACATAAGAACCGGAATCCAGCTTTCCTGAATATGACCTTACAAAACACAGTCTACCTACAAACGGGTCCGTAGCGATTTTAAATGCCAGCGCAGAGAAGGGCTCTTCTAAAGATGGCTTTCTTTCGATCTTTTCTTCGGTTACAGGATCTTTGCCTGTGATGTGATCTCTATCCAGCGGTGAGGGAAGAAGCTCCATCACATAGTTAAGCATAGTTTGCACACCTTTATTTTTGAAAGCAGAACCGCAAAGCATCGGAACGAATGCCAAATCAATGGTTGCTTTTCTGAGTGCAGCTATGATCTCATCTTCAGATATTGAAGCCGGGTCTTCAAAATATTTTTCCAAAAGGGTATCGTCATAATCCGCTACAGCTTCCAGAAGATGCCCTCTGTACTCAGCCACTTCATCCAGCATGTCCTCAGGAATAGGCACCTCTTCCCAGGTCATTCCCATGTCATCATCATTCCAAACCATCGCGTGGTTTGAAACCAGGTCAACGACACCTTTGAAGTTGTCTTCCGCACCAATAGGTAGCTGTAAAGGAACGGCCTTGGTACCAAGCATTTCTTTAACCTGCTTACACACAGCAAGGAAATCAGCACCTTGTCGGTCCATTTTATTTACGAAACCGATTCGGGCTACATTATAGTTATCTGCCAGTCGCCAGTTGGTTTCAGATTGTGGTTCAACACCATCCACAGCACTAAACAAGAATACAAGTCCGTCAAGTACACGCAGAGAACGGTTTACTTCAACAGTAAAGTCCACGTGACCCGGTGTATCGATGATGTTGATGTGATATTTCTCGTCTTTATAGTTCCAGAATACCGTAGTGGCAGCAGATGTAATGGTAATACCTCTCTCTTGCTCCTGCTCCATCCAGTCCATGGTAGCAGCACCATCGTGAACCTCTCCTAACTTATGGTTTACTCCAGTATAAAATAGGATACGCTCAGTCGTAGTGGTTTTACCTGCATCAATGTGTGCTGCAATACCAATATTTCTGGTGTACTTTAAATCTCTAGCCATTAGTGATTTTTATTTTTTAGAATCTGAAATGAGAAAACGCTTTGTTTGCTTCTGCCATTCGGTGAGTATCATCCTTCTTTTTGATAGAAGCACCTTCGCCTTTAGAAGCTGCGATGATTTCACCTGCCAACCGCTCCATCATGGTTTTTTCTCCTCGTAAACGCGCATATTTTATCATCCACTTGATTCCAAGCGAAAGTTTACGCTCAGGTCTTACTTCTACCGGAACCTGAAAAGTGGCTCCCCCCACCCTTCTACTCTTTACCTCAACTGCAGGGCACACATTGTTCAATGCAGTCTTCCAGGTTTCAACACCATTTTCTTTGGTTTTTTCTTCAACCAATTTAATGGCATCATAAAAGATGTTGTAAGCTGTACTTTTTTTGCCTTTAAGCATCAAGTTGTTTACAAACTTGGTAACCAAGGTGTCCTGATAAATTGGATCAGGTAGGACATATCTATTCTTTGGCTTAGCTTTTCTCATTTCTTAGCTTATTTTTTATCTTTTGGCTTTTTAGCTCCGTATTTTGATCTTCTTTGAAGTCTGCCATTCACACCAGCGGTATCCAATGCACCTCTGATGATGTGGTACCTTACACCCGGCAGGTCTTTTACTCTTCCTCCTCTTATCAATACAATCGAGTGCTCCTGCAGGTTGTGACCTTCTCCCGGAATGTAGGCGTTAACCTCTTTTCCATTGGTAAGTCTTACCCTGGCTACTTTCCTCATGGCAGAGTTAGGCTTCTTAGGTGTAGTGGTATAAACCCTGGTGCACACCCCTCTCCGCTGAGGACAAGAGTCCAATGCTGGAGACTTTGATTTAGAAGTCAACTTCTTTCTGCCCTTCCTTACTAATTGTTGAATAGTTGGCATTATGCTTTATTTCTTATTATCCAATTTTTAGGTCCCGAATAATCGGGACGCAAAGATAGAAATATTGGGTTATTATCACAATCCAAAGTGGAAAATAAAATAGGAGAATTTTAAGCTTCTCCCATTGTACCCCCAAAATTCATTGGAAACTTCGGGGCTTCATCAACAGATTTGATTTCCCCGAAGCTTTTTTCGTATTTATGGACGTTTTCCTCCAATGCTTTCAGAAGGCGTTTGGCATGCTCGGGAGTGATTACAATCCGGGATTTCACCTTTGCTTTTGGCACTCCTGGCATGAGTCTTATGAAATCAATCACAAACTCACTGCTGGAATGAGCAATCATAGCCAGATTTGCATACACTCCTTCAGCTGTCTCTTCAGACAACTCTATATTGATTTGATTGGAAGACTTTTTGTCTTGTTTTTCTTCTTTTGGATCCATATTAAGATTCTACTTCTTTGGATCTTGCAAACTCCTCTTTAGCGGCTAAAAGGTTTTCGTAATCCTCATTTGAAGTCACTATGTGCCCGTGGAATTGCCTGTTTCCGGTACCAGCCGGGATCAGGTGCCCTACGATTACATTTTCCTTCAAGCCTGCAAGGTAATCTGTTTTTCCTTTGATAGATGCTTCACTCAGTACTTTGGTGGTTTCCTGGAAAGATGCAGCTGAAATAAAGCTCTCTGTTCCAAGTGACGCCTGAGTAATACCCTGAAGAATAGGTCTGGAAACTGCAGCTTCAGCGTTTCTTACCTCCACAATTTTCATATCTCTTCTTTTCAGGTTTGAGTTTTCATCTCTCAGCTTTCTGCTGGTGATGATCTGACCGGCTTTAAGCGTCGGGGAATCTCCCGGATCTACGACTACTTTCTTGTCCAGAATACTGTCGTTTTCTTCCATGAAAGCAAACCTGTCTACGGTTTGATTGGTCAGGAAGCTTGTATCTCCAGCATCGATGATGATCACCTTCTGCATCATTTGACGTACGATCACTTCAATGTGCTTATCGTTGATCTTCACTCCCTGAAGTCGATATACTTCCTGTATCTCATTTACCAGGTATTCCTGTACAGCTGTAGGACCTTTGATCGAAAGGATATCTGCAGGGGTGATTGCTCCATCTGACAGCGCATCTCCTGCCCTTACGAAATCATTGTCCTGAACCAGGATGTGCTTAGAAAGTGGTACAAGATACCTTTTCTTCACACCATCTTTAGACTCGATGTAAATCTCTCGATTACCTCGTTTGATACCTCCGTAGGTAACCACACCATCAATCTCACTAACTACAGCAGGATTAGATGGATTACGGGCTTCAAAAAGCTCAGTTACCCGTGGAAGACCTCCGGTAATATCGCGTGATTTACCAGTCTTTCTTGGGATCTTGGCCAGTACCTGACCCGCTTTAATTGTATCTCCCTCGTCTACTGCAAGGTGTGCTCCTACCGGAATGTTGTATCCTTTCTCGTCATTCTTACCTACAACAACTACCGCAGGGTTTTTCGACTTATCTTTTGTGTCAATAATCACTTTCTCCCTGTGACCGGTCTGCTCGTCTGACTCCTCTTTGAAAGTGACACCTTCAATGATTGAATCAAACTGTGCTTTACCATCAAACTCAGCAATGATTACCGCGTTATAAGGATCCCAGTAGCAGATCTCATCACCTTTTGATACCTTATCTCCTTCTTTTACTTTAAGGATAGCCCCGTAAGGCACGTGATTATTGATCAACACACGCTCTTTCTTGGCATCAAGGATCTTGATCTCTCCTGATCGTCCCATGACCACTTTTACTTTGTTGCCATCCTCATCCGTAGAGTCTACAGTTCTAAGCTCATCAAATTCGATAACACCATCAAACTTCGCTTTGATATTGGCATCTACTGCAATGTTTGAAGCTGTACCACCCACGTGGAAGGTTCTCAAAGTAAGCTGAGTGCCCGGCTCACCAATAGACTGTGCAGCAATTACACCGACAGATTCTCCCATATGGGCCATATTGCCGGTGGCAAGGTTACGTCCGTAACACTTCGCACATACACCCTGCTTCGTTTCACAGGTAAGTACTGATCTGATCTCAACTTCCTCAATACTGGTTGCTTCAATTCTGTCAGCAACTTCTTCAGTAATCTCACTTCCGGACTCTACCAGAAGCTCATCGGTAATCGGATCATAAATATTATGTACGGAAACTCGTCCGAGAACTCGCTCACTTAAGGCCTCAACGATTTCTTCATTGTCTTTTAATGCCTGAACGGCCAGTCCACGAAGTGTACCACAGTCGTCTTCATTGACAACCATATCCTGAGCTACGTCGACCAATCGACGAGTCAGATACCCTGCATCAGCGGTTTTAAGCGCTGTATCTGCAAGTCCTTTCCGCGCACCGTGTGTAGAAATGAAGTACTCGATTACATCCAATCCCTCTTTAAAGTTGGAAAGGATAGGGTTCTCAATGATCTCACCAACAGAGCCCTGTAGGTTTTTCTGTGGCTTGGCCATCAATCCTCTCATTCCTCCAAGCTGACGAATCTGCTCTCGCGAACCTCGTGCCCCGGAGTGCATCATCATGTAGATAGAGTTAAATCCCTGATCATCCTCCTCCAACTGCTGCATCAAGGTGTTGGTCAGCAAGGTATTGGTTCGAGTCCAGATATCAATTACCTGATTGTACCGCTCATTATCAGTAATGAGACCCATTAGGTAATTATTCCAAACTGCTTCTACTTCTTCTTTTGCCTGAGCTACCAAAGGTTCTTTTTCATCCGGGATCTGAATGTTGTCAAGACCCATAGAAAGTCCGCCTTTATAGGCCATTTGGAAACCAAGCTCTTTAATATCATCAAGGAAGTGTGCCGTTCTGGCCATGCCTGAGATCTTGAAGACATTAGAAATGATTTTCTGAAGCTTTTTCTTGGTCAAAAGTTCATTAACAAAACCTACTTCTTCAGGTACATGAAGGTTGAACAATACTCGTCCGGCTACAGTCTCAATAACTTTCGTTTCAAGCTCTCCCTTTTCGTTTCGAATTTTAGTTCTAACCTTTATATGAGCATGCTGAGAAATTCTTCCTTCGTTCATGGCTATTACAACTTCTTCAGCGCTGTAGAAAGTCATTCCTTCACCTAAAACGGGTTTTTCTTTCGTACTATTACGCCCTTTTGTGATGTAATAAAGCCCAAGAACCATATCCTGCGATGGCACGGCTATCGGCGCTCCATTGGCAGGGTTAAGGATGTTATGCGTAGAAAGCATCAATAGTGAAGCTTCCAAAATGGCCTCATGTCCAAGTGGCACATGTACCGCCATCTGGTCACCATCAAAGTCAGCGTTAAACGCAGTACATACCAGCGGGTGGAGCTGAATAGCTTTTCCTTCAATAAGTTTTGGCTGGAAAGCCTGGATACCTAACCGGTGCAATGTAGGAGCACGGTTAAGCAGAACCGGGTGTCCTTTCAATACATTTTCCAAAATATCCCAGACCACCGGATCTTTTCGATCCACAATTTTCTTGGCAGACTTAACGGTCTTCACAATGCCCCGCTCTATAAGCTTCCTGATGATGAATGGCTTAAACAACTCTGCCGCCATATCTTTAGGAAGACCACACTCATGCATTTTCAACTCAGGACCTACCACAATGACAGATCGGCCTGAATAATCTACCCTTTTACCAAGCAGGTTTTGACGGAAACGTCCCTGCTTACCTTTAAGCATATCACTCAAAGACTTAAGCGCGCGGTTTCCATCTGATCTCACGGCATTTACTTTTCGGGAGTTATCGAAAAGTGAATCTACCGCCTCCTGAAGCATCCTTTTCTCATTACGAAGGATCACTTCCGGAGCTTTGATATCAATTAGTCTCTTCAGACGGTTATTTCTAATGATGACACGTCTGTAAAGGTCGTTCAAGTCAGAAGTAGCAAAACGGCCACCATCTAAAGGCACTAATGGACGCAGCTCTGGTGGAATAACAGGCACCATTTTAATAACCATCCACTCCGGCTTGTTCTCGATCCTGGTTCGGGCATCTCTAAAGGCCTCTACCACCCGAAGACGCTTAAGCGCTTCTGCTTTTCGTTGTTGTGAGGTATCTGTTGCAGCCTGATGACGGAGCTCGTATGAAAGGTCATCCAACTGAATTCTTGACAAAAGCATTTCAAGAGCCTCAGCACCCATTTTAGCAATGAATTTCTGAGGGTCTTCATCATCCAGCATCTGGTTTTCCCTGGGCAGCTTATCCATTATATCCAGGTATTCTTCCTCAGTGAGGAAATCCATCTGGTTGATGCCATCTTCCTCCTTGATCCCCTGCTGGATCACAACATAACGCTCGTAGTAAATAATTTGGTCAAGCTTTTTTGTTGGCAAGCCGAGCAGGTAGCCAATTTTATTCGGTAAAGAGCGGAAGTACCATATATGTGCCACAGGCACCACCAACTCGATATGCCCCATACGCTCTCTACGAACCTTCTTCTCAGTCACTTCAACCCCACACCGGTCACAGATGATCCCTTTATATCGAATTCTCTTATATTTTCCGCAATGACATTCCCAGTCTTTTACAGGACCAAATATTCGCTCACAAAACAAGCCTCCCATTTCTGGCTTGTAAGTACGATAGTTGATCGTTTCAGGCTGAGTAACTTCACCGTGAGAGCTTTCAAGTATCGACTCAGGAGAAGCCAAGCTAATCGTAACTTTAGAAAAGTCGTTAGTCAGTTTTTTATTTTTTCTGAATGCCATAATTAAATGATCTATAGGTTATCCCGGCGATAAATGCCGGGATGTTTTTCAAATTATTTTAGTCTAAGGTAATTTCAAGTGCCAGGCCTCGAAGCTCATGAACCAATACATTGAAAGATTCAGGAATGTTAGGTTTTTGCATATTTTCACCTTTCACAATAGCTTCATAAGCTTTCGCTCTTCCTATTACATCATCAGACTTGATGGTCAGTATCTCCTGAAGGACATTAGCCGCACCGAATGCTTCAAGAGCCCAAACCTCCATCTCACCAAATCGCTGACCACCGAACTGTGCTTTACCTCCGAGTGGTTGCTGTGTGATGAGTGAGTAAGGTCCGATACTTCTGGCGTGCATTTTGTCATCCACCAGGTGACCCAGCTTCAGCATGTAAGCTATACCTACGGTTACAGGCTGGTCAAATCGCTGTCCGGTCAGACCATCGTATAAGAACGCTCTACCGAATGAAGGCAATCCTGCTTCTTTTAGTTCATTTTGAACTTCTTCTTCAGTTGCTCCATCAAAAATTGGTGTAGCGTATTTTCTACCTAGTTTCAACCCGGCCCAGCCTAATACAGTCTCATAGATCTGGCCGATGTTCATTCGGGATGGTACACCAAGTGGGTTAAGTACAATATCAACCGGAGTACCATCTTCCATGAATGGCATGTCTTCTTCCCGGACGATCTTCGCAACTACACCCTTGTTACCGTGACGTCCGGCCATCTTATCACCTACTTTAAGTTTACGTTTCTTAGCTACATAAACTTTGGCAAGTTGTACAATACCAGCCGGTAATTCATCACCAACTTCAAGTGTGAAACGTTCTCTCTTGAAAATTCCGGAGATCTCGTTTCGCTTGTTGATGTAGTTTTTCACCATTCTAAAGATCAGATCATTGGTATGCTGATCCGCGGTCCAATCTTCAATAATCAGGTCAGAAATAAGATTAGCTTCTTCCGGAACATTGTAGTTACTCTCATCCCTGTAAATATTCTTAGGAGGGAAAAGATTCGCATCAATGTTTTTCTTGGAAAACTTGGTGCCCTTAGACATAACCTCATCTCCAAACTTATGCTTTATACCCTGACAGGTTTTTCCCTCAAGAAGTTTGCTCAACTTCTCGATCATCTGCTCCCGGACCTCCGTAAGATCATGGCTGTACCGGGATTTAAGCATCTCAACTTCTTTTTTCGTCCTTGCCCGCAGGTCTTTATCCTTTTTCGGTCTGGAGAATAATTTGGTGTCTATCACCACTCCTCTTAGTGATGGAGATGCTTTTAACGAAGCATCTTTTACATCCCCGGCTTTATCACCGAAGATTGCTCTCAACAGCTTCTCTTCAGGAGTAGGGTCTGTCTCTCCTTTTGGTGTGATCTTACCAATCAGGATATCACCTTCTTTGATCTCAGCGCCAATTCGAATAATACCATTTTCATCAAGGTTCTTCACAGCTTCCTCACTTACGTTAGGAATCTCAGAAGTCAACTCCTCTTCACCTCGTTTTGTATCCCTGACTTCAAGTTCGTACTCATCGATGTGAATAGAGGTGAAAATATCCTCTCTCACCACTTTTTCTGATATTACGATTGCATCCTCAAAGTTGTATCCTTGCCATGGCATGTAAGCAACCTGCAGGTTTCTACCCAAAGCAAGCTCTCCTTTTTCAGTAGCAAACCCTTCACAAAGCGGCTGTCCTTTCTCAACCTTTTGCCCTTTAGTAACAATTGGCTTCAGGTTTACACAGGTATCCTGGTTAGTTCGTCGGAACTTGGTCAGCTCATAAGTGACACTTTGGCTATTAAATGAAATAAGAAGGTCTTCCTCAGACTTATCATATCTTACTACAATCTTCTTAGCGTCTACATATTCAATTTCACCTGGTCCTTCCGCTACTACCAGGGCACGTGAATCTATTGCTACGCGTCCTTCCAATCCAGTACCTACAATAGGAGCTTCCGGACGAAGTAACGGAACAGCCTGGCGCTGCATGTTAGACCCCATCAAAGCACGGTTAGCATCATCATGCTCCAGGAATGGGATCATAGAAGCTGCTACCGATACAATCTGGTTTGGAGCAACGTCCATATACTTTAATTCCTTAGGCTCCACAACCGGGAAGTCACCTTCGAAACGAGCTTTTACCCGATCATTCAGGAAATTCCCATTGTCTTCCAATGGCGCATTGGCCTGAGCTATATTGTGTGTGTCCTCTTCCTCAGCGGTCAAATACCGGACATTTCCAGACATATCAACCACCCCCTCATTTACATCTCGATAAGGTGTTTCGATAAATCCCATCTGGTTCACTTTAGCATGAACGCAAAGGGAAGATATCAAACCAATATTCGGACCTTCCGGTGTTTCGATGGTACATAGACGACCATAGTGAGTATAGTGTACATCCCGCACCTCAAATCCGGCTCGCTCTCGTGAAAGACCTCCTGGTCCCAAAGCTGACATCCTTCGCTTATGCGTAATCTCAGCAAGTGGGTTGGTTTGGTCCATGAACTGAGACAGCTGGTTTGTCCCGAAGAATGAGTTGATTACTGAAGATAGTGTGCGAGCGTTGATAAGATCAACGGGCTTGAAATCTTCATTATCACGAACATTCATTCGCTCGCGAATAGTTCTTGCCATTCGAGCAAGTCCTACTCCAAACTGCGCATAAAGCTGTTCACCAACCGTTCTTACTCTCCTGTTACTCAAGTGGTCGATATCATCTACAACCGCCTTACTGTTGATCAGTCCAATAAGGTATTTAACAATAAGGATAATATCTTCGGTAGTAAGTGTTCGTTTATCATATCCAATATCAAGCCCCAGCTTTTTATTGATACGATATCTTCCTACTTCGCCAAGATCGTATCGCTTGTCGCTGAAAAACAGGCTTTGGATAATATCACGAGCAGTCTGCTCATCCGGAGCATCCGTATTTCTCAATTGTCGGTAGATCTGCTCTACTGCTTCTTTCTCTGAGTTTGAGTTATCTTTCTGAAGCGTGTTATATATAATAGAGTAATCCGTGATATTAACATCTTTTCTGTGGAGTATAATAGACTTTACTCCAGCTTCGAGGATTGTTTCAATATCATCTTCGCTCAGGATGCTATCACGCTCAAGTACTACCTCATTTCTATCAATGGAAACTACTTCTCCGGTATCCTCATCCACAAAATCTTCAGTCCACGTTCTCAAAACCCTTGCGGCTAATCTTCGGCCTACTACTTTCTTGAGTTCTTTATCTGTGGCTTCTATTTCTTCAGAAAGACCGAACAGGTCAAGAATTTCCTTATCAGAACCATAACCGATAGACCTGAGCAAGGTTGTGATCGGAAACTTCTTCTTACGATCGATGTAGGCATACATTACATTATTAACATCAGTCGCAAATTCTATCCAGGAACCTTTGAATGGGATAATCCTGGCGGAATAAAGAAGTGTACCATTGGTGTGTTTACTTTGAGCAAAGAACACACCCGGTGATCTGTGAAGCTGGGAAACAATCACTCGTTCCGCTCCATTGATCACAAATGATCCTTTCATAGTCATGTAAGGAATATTCCCAAGGAATACTTCTTGCTCTATGGTTTCAAAATCTTCGTTTTCTTCGTCATTACAAAGGAGTCGAAGTTTCGCTTTTAGCGGTACGGAATATGTCAATCCCCTTTCTATACTCTCGTCTACAGCGTATTTGGGTGGATCAACGGTGTAATCAACAAATTCGAGTACAAAGTTTTCCCGGGAATCGGTTATTGGAAAATTCTCCATGAAAACTTTGTAAAGACCCTCCTCTTCTCTCTTCTCAGAAGGAGTGTCCAATTGGAAGAAATCTACGAAAGACTTCAATTGGACATCAAGGAAATCAGGGTAGTCGATTACAGATTTAATGGAAGAGAAATTAATTCTCTCTGTTATATTTTTAGCCAAAGCTTTATCTGTTTTAGTTCAAAATAAGGATCAAGAACAATGTGTAGTATGTACAAACAGGAAAAGACCTGACCCCGATGCTGCCATCGGGGGCCAGGCCTATTACCCTAATAAGATGTAATCAAATTATTTTAATTCAACTTCAGCACCAGCTTCTTCAAGTTGCTTTTTCAGTGCTTCAGCTTCGTCTTTAGCAACACCTTCTTTTACAGTACTAGGAGATCCATCTACCATTTCTTTAGCTTCTTTCAGTCCTAGTCCGGTAAGTTCTTTTACTAATTTCACAACAGCTAGTTTAGCTCCACCTGGTGACTTAAGAACCACGTCGAATGCTGATTTTTCCTCAGCACCACCGTCACCTTCACCGCCACCACCGGCTACCATTACAGGTGCAGCAGCTGCAGCTGGCTCGATACCGTACTCATCCTTAAGTATAGTGGCTAATTCATTTACCTCTTTTACTGAAAGGTTAACTAGTTGTTCAGCGAACTCTTTTAAATCTGCCATTTTAGTCAATAATTAATTTTGTTAATAATCTTTATTCTCTTTCTGATAATGTTTTAACAATACCAGCCAACTTGTCGCCTCCACTCTGAAGAGAAGAGATAACATTTTTAGCAGGTGATTGCAATAATGTGATGACTTCACCGATAAGTTCCTGCTTAGACTTAAGCTTGCTTAACGCGTCTAATTGATCCTCACCAATGAAAATATCTGAATCTATGGAAGCAGCCTTAAACTTGGGTCTTTGATCAGAATCTTCTTTCTTGAAGTCTTTAATGACTCTCGCAGGGATGCTTGCTCCTTCATTGATGAACATGATTCCTGAGAATCCTTTCAGTACATCATCCAGCTGAGAATAATCACCATCCAAAGCACTTAGTGCTTTTTTGATCAAAGTATTTTTTACCACTTTATATTCCACACCTTTTTTATAACACATTCCACGGAATTTGTTGATCTCGGCAACTGAAAGTCCGGATGTGTCGGTGATGTAGAAATGGGTATTTTGCTGGAATTTTTCAGTAAGTCCAGCTATTACTTGTGCTTTTTCTTCTCTAGTCATAACGTTTATAGTCCAGCTATGCTACTTTTATCAATTGCGATTCCTTTACTCATGGTGCTGGAAAGCGAAATTGACTTGAAATACGTTCCTTTTGATGAAGCAGGCTTGAGCTTCGAGATTGTTTGTATCATCTCTATAGCATTTTCTTTGATCTTCTGTGCATCAAAAGATACCTTTCCAATGCTTGTATGAATGATACCGGTTTTGTCTACTTTAAAGTCTATTTTACCTGCCTTCACTTCTTGTACCGCCTGAGCGATATCCATCGTTACTGTACCGGACTTAGGGTTAGGCATCAAACCTCTTGGTCCTAAAACCCGTCCAAGCTTACCAACTTTGGCCATTACCGTCGGCATAGTAATAATTACATCTATATCTGTCCAACCTCCTTCGATCTTCTCGATGTAATCATCCAATCCTACGTGATCTGCTCCGGCTGATTTTGCATCCTCCTCTTTATCAGGAGTACACAGTACCAAAACCTTCACTTCTTTACCTATACCATTTGGCAGAGCAACTACGCCCCGAACCATCTGGTCGGCCTTTCTGGGGTCTACCCCAAGACGTACATCCAAATCTACAGATGCATCAAACTTAGTGAAGGTGATATCTTTTACTAATTGAGCAGCTTCCTCCATAGAATACTCTTTTTCCGGATCAAGTAGTTCTATTGCTTTTTTCTGATTTTTTGTCAACTTTCCCATTGTACTCTATTAGTTAAGACCAAGGTGCTTTTCCTGAAACTTTTACTCCCATACTTCTGGCTGTACCAGCGACCTGTCTCATTGCAGACTCAATTTTAAATGCATTTAAATCCGGCATTTTAGTTTCTGCAATATCCTTAATCTGATCCCAGCTTATGCTTCCGACCTTATTTCTGTTTGGTTCTGGAGATCCTTTTTTGAGTTTTGCTGCTTGCATTATCAAAACAGGAGCCGGAGGAGTTTTGATGACAAAATCAAAAGACTTATCAGAGTAGATTGTAACTACTACTGGAATCAATTGGCCTTGCTTATCTTGTGTCCTGGCGTTAAACTGTTTACAAAACTCCATGATGTTAAGACCTTTAGCACCAAGTGCCGGCCCCACCGGTGGAGAAGGATTCGCCGCTCCTCCCCGTACCTGGAGTTTCAAATAACCTGTGATTTCTTTTGCCATTCGATTACTCTTGTTTTTCCACCTGTATGTAATTCAACTCTACAGGCGTATTCCTTCCGAATATTTTAACTGTTACGTTTAACTTTTTACGATCCTCAAACACCTCTTCTACAGTGCCGGTAAAACCGCTAAATGGACCATCCATTACTTTCACCGTTTCACCTACTATATAAGGTGTGTCAAGTTTCTCTTCGTATTCCTCAGCTTCGTCTACTCTACCTAGAATTCTGTTTACTTCATTTTGGCGAAGTGGAACAGGATCCTTGGAAGCACTGGTAGAGCCTTCACCAAGGAAACCAATCACATCTGGTGTATTGGTTATAATATGCTGAGTTTCGCCATTGCTCAAATCAGCCTGTATGAGTATATACCCGGGGAAAAAGTTGCGCTCACGAACTCGCTTCTTCCCGTTTCTCATTTCGTATACTTTCTCTGATGGAATAAGCACCTGAGGAACGAGTTGTTCGATACCATTTCTGGCAATCTCCTGCTCCAGGTAATTTTTTACCTTCTTTTCCCGGCCACTGATAGCCCGAACCACGTACCACTTGAACTCAGACATCCTCTAAAATTCGTTATAAAACCATTTCATGGCATTTTCGAAACCATAGTCGAAAAGCCCAATCATCAGAGCAAAAATCAAAGAAGCTACTAAAACCAAAACACTGCTGTTTTGCAAGTCAGCGTACTTCGGCCATGTCACTTTGTGCAAGAGCTCGTCGTATGCTTCTTTAAAGAATGTAATAACTTTCTTCATCGTTATTTTCAGTTGCACGGGAGGAGGGACTCGAACCCCCAACCAATGGTTTTGGAGACCACTACTCTACCAATTGAGCTACACCCGTAAAAAAGCATGCAGCCCAAAAAGGACTGCAAAGTTAGATTAATTAGATTGTATAAACAAATGCGATCTGAAACTAATTCCAGATCGCACGTTGAATCGTATTAGTCAAGTATTTCTGTAACCTGCCCTGAACCAACAGTACGGCCACCTTCTCTGATCGCAAATCGAAGACCTTTTTCAAGGGCTACTTTGCTGATCAGGTTCACTTCGATAGTTACGTTATCACCTGGCATAACCATTTCCACGTTTTCAGGAAGTTTGATCTCACCAGTTACGTCAGTAGTTCGAAGATAGAACTGAGGTCTGTACTTGTTGAAGAAAGGAGTGTGTCGACCACCTTCTTCTTTTGAAAGTACGTATACCTCTGCTTTGAAGTGAGCGTGAGGAGTCACTGAACCAGGCTTACAGATAATCATACCTCTTCTGATTTCAGACTTCTCAATTCCTCTAAGAAGAAGACCTACGTTATCTCCAGCTTCACCTCGGTCCAATATTTTACGGAACATCTCTACTCCAGTGATTGTAGACTTCATTCCTTCAGCACCCATACCGATGATATCTACTGCATCTCCGGTATTGATCACTCCTCTCTCAATTCTACCTGTAGCAACAGTACCTCGACCTGTGATTGAGAACACATCCTCAACCGGCATAAGGAAATCTTTATCTATAGCTCGCTCAGGAAGTGGGATATACTCATCCACAGCCGTCATCAGCTCTTCTACTTTTTCTACCCACTTAGCTTCACCATTAAGTGCACCAAGAGCAGAACCCTGGATGACAGGAATGTCATCACCTGGGAAATCATAATCAGAGAGAAGCTCTCTGATCTCCATCTCAACAAGCTCAAGTAGCTCAGGATCATCAACCAGGTCAACCTTGTTCATGAATACCACAAGTGCAGGTACACCTACCTGACGAGAAAGAAGGATGTGCTCTCGAGTCTGAGGCATAGGTCCGTCAGTAGCAGCTACCACTATGATAGCACCGTCCATCTGAGCCGCACCAGTTACCATGTTCTTTACATAGTCAGCGTGACCAGGACAGTCTACGTGAGCGTAGTGTCTTTTCTCTGTTTGGTACTCAATGTGTGAACTATTGATAGTGATACCCCTTTCTTTTTCCTCAGGAGCGTTATCAATAGCTGAAAAGTCTTTAAGTTCTGCAAGTCCTTTTCCTGAAAGAACCGCAGAGATTGCTGCAGTCAATGTGGTCTTACCATGGTCAACGTGACCAATTGTACCGATATTAACGTGCGGTTTTGAACGATCATAGGTTTCTTTAGCCATGTCTGATAATCCTCGGTTTAATTTCTAAATAATAATTTTATAATGTGTCAGTAAATACAACTAATGGATGCCAACTGACATCCAGTTACTGTGACATATCAAGTTCCCCAGCTTCCGACGCCTGTCAAAAAACCAGAGCCAATGACGGGATTTTCCCACTCCAAAGGCGTCCTTTGGATAAAGGGATGCCTGTGGCAGAACCCTCTTTTCATTACCTCCCGGTTTTCTCGACCCTTCTCAAAAACCAGAGCCAATGACGGGATTTGAACCCGTGACCTCTTCCTTACCAAGGAAGCACTCTACCCCTGAGCTACATCGGCTTCTTGGGACAAGATATCAATATACTTTGATACATTCATTGAGTGGCAAGTCTCTGAGTGACTCAGAGTGATGCCAGGATTGAGTATCAGAGACAATTGATCCGCTCTGATATTCAGAGCGGGTGACGAGGCTCGAACCCGCGACCTACAGCTTGGAAGGCTGTCGCTCTACCAACTGAGCTACACCCGCTTGTGCACCGAAACTTTAGCGAAGGTATACAACCAGCTCAAACTTCGGCAACATGCACTCCTTCGCTAAAGCTTCGGAGTACACTGTGGGGGGAGCAGGATTCGAACCTGCGAAGACATAAGTCAACGGATTTACAGTCCGTCCCAGTTGGCCGCTTTGGTATCCCCCCAACTGATCTCAATCGTATCAAAGTACTTCCCTTTGCCGGTATATCCCCGAAAAAGGGAATGCAAAATTATACGCTTTTTTATTTTTATCAAATTTTTACCAGTAAATATGGAAATGATTTTTCCGGGAAATAAAAACACGTCTTTAAAGGGCGTAATTCACCTTTTAAACGGGGTTTCAGATTATTTTACTTATAATAGCATCTCATAAAATTTAGCACCCCTGATGCAATTAAAAGTAGTCGTAAACGAAACGGAAGAATTTGAGATCACCGAAAAAGAAAAGGTTGTTTCGATCGGCAAAGATTCTCTATCCTACTCGCTGAGAAAAATAAATGACAATAATTACCTCCTCTATTACAATAGCAGTGTTTACGAAGTAAAGGTTCTGGAAGATAACCCTCCCAACCTCCGGGTAAACATCAATGGGCAGGATATGGACCTAACCGTGAAGGACCATATCTCTCAAATCCTGGAAGAACTGGGCATGGATATGGAAGCTGAAGATACCATAGATGAGATCATCGCTCCAATGCCCGGTGCAATACTGGAGGTAGCTGTAAAGGAAGGTGATGAAGTGAAAAAGGGGGATAAACTTATCATTCTGGAAGCAATGAAAATGGAAAATGTGATCAAGTCTCCAGTGGATGGAACTGTAACAGCTGTTCATGTAAAACCAGGAGACAACGTGGAAAAAAATTTCTCCCTGCTGTCATTTTAAAATGCTCAAAATTTAAATGGTAGTATAATGTTTATATTTTTGTGAAATTTTAACCAGAAACACCTGTAAACCTCTATGAAGTATAAAAGAGTACTCCTGAAACTTAGCGGCGAAGCGCTGATGGGCGATAAGCAACATGGAATTGATTCAAACAGACTGGAACAATACGCTGAGGAAATAAAGAGAGTACATGAAAAAGGTCTTGAACTCGCCATTGTAATTGGCGGAGGAAATATATTCAGAGGTGTGGATGGCGAAAAATCAGGCATTGATCGTGTTCAGGGTGATTACATGGGTATGCTTGCCACAGTTATCAACGCGATGGCACTACAAAGTGCCCTGGAAAAACATGGGATGTACACAAGATTGATGTCCGGCCTGAAAATGGAGCAGGTGTGCGAACCATTTATCCGACGCAGAGCTATAAGACACCTGGAGAAAGGCAGGATCGTCATTTTCGGCGCAGGTATAGGCAATCCTTATTTTACGACAGATTCTACAGCGAGCCTCAGGGCTATTGAAATAGAAGCAGATGTAGTCCTGAAAGGTACAAGGGTAGACGGTGTATATACATCTGACCCGGAAAAAGACCCTGATGCTACCAAATATGAAAATGTCACCTTCCAGGAAGCCTATGAAAAGGGGTTGAGCATCATGGATATGACTGCTTTCACACTTTGTATGGAGAATGGACTGCCTATTATTGTCTTTGATATGAATAAGGCAGGCAACCTGCTCAACATAATGGAAGGTAAAGAAGTTGGAACTTTAATCAATTGATTTAAAAAACAATATAAAAATGGACGATATTGATTTTTATCTGGAGCACGCCAAAGAAATGATGGACAAAGCTGTCAGTCATACAAACAGTGAATTGTCTAAAATACGGGCTGGTAAAGCCATGCCAAATATGCTGGATGGTCTGGAAATAGAATATTATGGTGCTATGACCCCTCTGAATCAAGTATCATCAGTTACTGCACCGGATGCCCGAACAATCAGTATCAAGCCATTCGAAAAGAAGATCATAGCGGATATTGAACGGGCCATCATCAACGCCAACCTTGGATTTACACCACAAAATGATGGCGAGCTTATCCGCATCAACATACCGCCTCTAACCGAGGAAAGAAGGCTGACTCTTGTAAAGCAGGCAAAAGCTGAGATCGAAAACGGCAAGGTGAGTATCCGCAATGTCCGAAAGGAAGTGAATGACTCGCTAAAGAAGCTTTTGAAAGACGGGGTGTCTGAAGATGCCGTAAAAGGAGCTGAAGATGAAGTGCAGAAAATCACAGACAGTCATACTACAAAACTTGATGATCTTCTCGCAAAGAAGGAGAAGGATATCATGACGATATAACTCAAAAAAATAATTTTCTGGACCGGATCATTTCCTCCACGGCAGTCGGCACAAGGTATTTAACAGACTTATTGGCGCGGATCATTTTTCTGATCAGTGTGGCTGAAATGTCCATTTTCGGTGCATCGATCATTTTAACATGGGTGTGCTCCTTCAGTGAACTGGGTTTTGCATCGGGGCGGGGATACACGATCAGCCCATATTGCTCCAGGATCACGTGATGGTTCTTCCATTTTGGAAAAGAGGAAAGGTTGTCCTCTCCTATTATCAGCTTGAATTGATGATCAGGGTATTTCTCAGAAAGTACTGCAAGTGTGTCTACTGTATAGCTGGGCCTTGGCATGTGAAACTCAACATCGCTGGCTTTAAAATGATAATCATCGGCAATTGCGGCCTCCACCAGATCCATCCGGTCAAATTCATGCAGCAAGTTTTTGTTTTTCTTGAGTGGATTCTGCGGAGAGACGATGAACCAAACCTCATCTACACCGGCAACCTCGTGGACAATATTGGCTATGATCAAATGCCCGATATGAATAGGGTTAAAAGAACCAAAAAACAACCCAACCTTCATGACAAAAATGATTTTACTACTTCTTCTGCTTCCTGAAAAGCAGATTCCAGATCCCGGTTGATCAGGACATAATCAAAGGAGTCTGCATACTTCATTTCTTCGGCTGCTTTTCCTACACGCTTTTCCAGGGATTCGCTGGTTTCGGTGTTTCGTTTTTCCAACCTTTCTCTGAGTACGTCTACATTTTCCACACTTACGAAGACTGCAAGAGCTTTATCCCCCAGGGATTTTTTCAGATTGATCCCCCCTATTACATCCACATCAAAAATCACGTGGTTTCCCGAAGACCATATCCGGTCTACTTCTGACCTCAGGGTTCCATAAAATGTACCTGTGTATACCTCCTGCCACTCGTACAACTCATTCTTTGCCAAACGGTTTTCAAATTCTTCACGGGTAAGAAAATAATAATCTTTTCCATCTTCTTCGATACCTTCTCTCCGTTTACGGGTAGTTGCCGAGATGGAAAACTTCAGGCTGGGGATTTGTTTTATGAGATGCTTTACGATAGTTGTTTTTCCAGCACCGGATGGTGCACAGAAAATAATTGCTTTGCCCATAGGTCAGGCGGATTGAAATACCTTGGTACGAATGGTTTGCTCCAGATCCCTGGGTACCGGCAGGTTGGCACATTTGGTACGAAGCAGCTCTCTTATCTGCTTTTCTACCTTGTACTGCTCAAAGCATACCATACAATGATCCAAATGATTGTTTAGGTATGCTTCCTGCTCCTTACTGGCCTCATTATCCAGCATTAGGTATAAAATCTCCAAACATTTGTCAAATTCTGCACAACCGTCTTTTCCGTTCTTTTCCGAGGTATCTGTCATTGTGATGCTAATGTTTCCAAAAAACGAAGTAACTAAAAAATTTATTTATACCCCATACTTTCAGCGTATGTTGAGAGTTTTTCTTTTAAAAGATTTCTTGCCCTGTGTAATCGTGACCTTACTGTACCGATAGGAATATCCAGGATCTTGGCCATTTCCTCGTAAGTAAAGCCTTCCAGATCACACAAGATAATAACTGTTCTGAAATCAATTGCAAGGGAATTTAAGGCATTTGTAACCTCGTCCCCTATCATATCCTTTACAGTGTCAACCCGTAAGTCAACTGTTCTGCTTTCATCAACACTATCGGAATTGTAGAAGTTCTCTACTTCCTGATAATCTACTTTTGAGGGCTCCTTACTCCTCTTTCGAAAATCGTTGATGAAACTGTTTTTAAGGATCCTGTAGAGCCAGGCTTTCGCATTAGTTCCTTGCTGAAAAGAATTAATAAAGCGGTATGCCTTCATATAGGTGTCCTGTACCAGGTCCTTTGCATCGTCCTGGTCAAAAGTAAGCCGATAAGCGAAATTGTACATTGCATCCAAATGAGGGAGAAACTCATTATCAAAGATGCTCATACGCTCTCTATCGGAGTACTCGTGTTTTATGGGCTTATCTTCACTCATTTTATTTATTACCTCCTGCATGCTATATATAACGAAATTAAAATACTACCGGATTTGTTTTAATATACTTCCTGTGTATCTACAGATATTTACGATGATGCAGGAAGTTTGTTTATAATTATTCTAAATAAGCAAAATGTCCTGGGTGAAACGTATTTCTAATACCTTAGTTTTGCTGTTTCCCTAATATGAAAACGCCAATATCAGTCATTATCCCTACCTTCAACGAGGAAAAGAACATAGAAACGGCCTTAAAATCCGTAACATGGGCTGATGAAATCATTCTGATTGATTCGTTCAGTACGGATGGCACCCTTGAAATAGCTCGGGAATATCCGGTAAAAATCCTGCAGCATGAGTATATAAATTCTGCTAATCAAAAAAATCGGGCAATACCTCAAGCCACACACAAATGGGTCTTTCTACTGGATGCGGATGAAATAGCCACTCCCGAGCTAAAATTAGAAGTACAGGAAACTGTAGAAGGTAAACCAGCACACGATGCCTATTGGATAAGGCGTGAAAACTACTTTATGGAGAAAAAGCTCAAACATGTTTTGGGCAGGGATAAGGTAATTCGTCTGTTTCGCAAAGACTCCTGCAGGTACGAGGACCGGCATGTCCACGCAGAGATTCAAACAAACGGGTCTGTAGGCTGGCTAAAAGCACCTATCATCCACAATACTTACAATAATGGTCTACAGAGATACCTGGAGAAGATTGATCGATACACCACCTGGGGAGCCCGTGACCGATTATCCAAAGTGCATACTATCACCATGTACCATCTTCTGATAAAACCTGCTTTCCGGTTTTTCAAACATTATTTTCTTTCGCTTGGATTCTTGGATGGCAAAGTAGGTTTTATAGTGTCTGTATTTGGAGCTTACACGGTATTCCTCCGCTCATTAAAAATCTGGAGATTACAAAGAGGGGAAGGTATGGACGCCTGATAACAAAAAATTTAACCCTGGCATAAAACCCTTTAAAGGCTATTTAAAGGTTGTCTATAAAGTCCAAAAAAGAGAAACAAAAAATGAATTTCATACTAACATTCCCCTTCACCCCTTTTTCTTCCCCGAAAGGGATGCCTTCGGCAAAAGGGGAATATTGGTATTTTTGTTTCTCTTTTTCTCACTAAGCTTACTTTATGAACAAACACTATTTAGTCAACAATGCATGAAACAACTTCTCATAGTTGTTGACTGTTTGATCCATTGAAAAATATTTAGCTCTCTGATGCCCGTTTTTAATAAGTCGATTGCGTAGGTCGGGATCATCGAGTACTTTTCTGATATTTTCCGCCAGGTGCTTCACGTCACCATCTTTGTAGAGGAGTCCGGACACTCTGTCTTCAATAACATATTTTATCCCTGCCTTATTGGTGCCGATGACTGGTACCCCAAAAAGCATAGCCTCTACCAGCACCAGCCCAAAACCATCTTCGGATGGAAGAACTTTCACATCCATTAGGCGGTAATATGCCAAAGCTTCATGCCTTGGTAGCCTTCCTGTAAAAATCAAACGTTGCTTTGGCTTGTGTGTATGAATAGCTGCCTTCAATTGTGAACGTTCAATACCCACAAAGAGAACCGTTAAGTTTTCGGGAAGAAATGATAGTGCTGCTACCAGCTGAGCCTGTTTTTTCAGTCGTGAAACACATCCTATGACCGGACCGGTTAGTTTCAACTCTTCCTTAAGAGCACTTATCCGGTGATCCTCTACTGAGGAAACGATCTCCGGCGACACGCCATTATTAATGGTGATCAGCTTCTCAGCAGGATAACCTTTCTTAATAAATAACTCCCTCACTCCCTCACTTACTAAAACGATCCTCTTTACCGCACTCAGATGAAACCATCTTTTTAGCCAGGGTTCATCTCTGGGTCGCTGCCTTCTGGTAAAAACTATGGTGCCTGGAATTTTATAAAACCATCTCGTCAGAATGACAGCTGTGCGATCTAAACCCGACTGAGCATTTATTATTTCTATCTGGTATGCTTTCACCAAAGTAGCCAGCGTAGCTACAGACTGTAAATCGACATAGCTATTAAAAGGAATGTGATGAAAACGTAGTGCAGGCTCTTGTGAGACTTTTCTGTGTAATTCCGTATCGAGCTTTCCTGCTACATGTACTTCATGACCTTTTGCCGCCAGACCTTTCGCCAGGTAAAAAATCGAAAAAGTGGATCCGGCTATGCCACCCTGATATGTGGTCAAAAGTACTTTCATGAATCATGACAATCATAGATGTTTCAAGAGGCCATCCTCTTTAGATGAGGCCACAAATTGGCTAATGACTAATCTGTAAATTCCTGAAATACAGCACCTTTCACAAACACGTCATTGGTACAGCAACAGCCCAAGAAAATGTCATGGGGAAACTGCTCCGTTCTAAAACAAAAAAAAACTGCTCCTTTTAAGTTACCAGGAACAGCTTTCAACATAAAATTCGTATCTATTAGCGGTTTTGTCAAGTTGCGATTAAGCCGGTAATGGAGAATGGGATTGATGAATTTTCTATAACCCCCATCGGCCCCTTTTACAGAAGAGGGAATATTTGTATCAACCCAATACTCCATTATGATTGTGTAACAAAAGTTGGCAAAGTAGGATTAATACCTGTAATGTTCAGGCTTAAATGGTCCTTCCACTGTTACACCAATATATTCTGCCTGGTCAGCAGTAAGCGTATCCAACTCAACACCGATTTTGGCTAAGTGTAAAGCAGCAACTTTTTCATCCAAATGCTTGGGTAATGTATACACAGCATTTTCATACTTATCACTGTTGTTCCACAACTCAATCTGGGCCAGCGTCTGGTTAGTAAATGAGTTGGACATTACGAATGAAGGGTGACCGGTAGCACAACCTAAATTCACTAATCTTCCTTCCGCCAGCACAATAAGCTCATTTCCTTCTACATTATAAAGATCCACCTGAGGCTTGATCTCTACTTTGCTGTCTCCATAATTTTTATTCAGCCATGCAATATCTATTTCATTGTCAAAATGACCGATGTTGCAGACGATCGTTTTATCATGCATCAGCTTGAAATGCTCCCCTGTAATAATGTCCTTATTACCTGTAGCTGTGACCACAATATCTGCTCTTGGGATTGCATCCACCATCTTTTTCACCTCATAGCCATCCATAGCTGCCTGAAGCGCACAAATAGGATCAATCTCCGTAACGATGACTCGTACGCCAGCGCCTCTCAGAGAAGCTGCCGAACCTTTTCCTACATCACCATATCCTGCTACAACTGCCACCTTACCCGCAAGCATAATATCAGTGGCCCTTCTGATTGCATCTACAAGTGATTCTTTACATCCGTATTTGTTGTCAAATTTTGACTTGGTTACTGAATCATTCACATTGATTGCAGGAAGGGGCAAGGTGCCTTTCTTCATGCGTTCATATAGCCTGTGAACTCCTGTGGTGGTCTCTTCAGAAAGGCCTTTAATGTCTTTTACCAGCTCCGGATAGTTATCCAAAACCATATTGGTAAGGTCTCCTCCATCATCCAGGATCATGTTTAATGGTTTACCTCCTTCAAAAGCAAAAAGCGTCTGCTCAATGCACCAGTTGAATTCCTCGGCATTCATGCCTTTCCACGCATATACGGGGATGCCTGCTTTGGCAATCGCTGCTGCCGCATGATCCTGTGTAGAGAAAATATTACATGACGACCAGGTAACTTCAGCTCCCAGCTCCTCCAATGTCTCAATCAATACTGCGGTCTGGATGGTCATATGCAGACACCCTGCAATACGTGCCCCTTTTAATGGCTTAGAGGCACCATATTCTTCTCTCAGTGACATCAAACCGGGCATTTCGGCCTCTGCCAGTCTGATTTCATTTCGGCCCCATTCTGCCAGATTAATATCTTTTACCTTGTAGTTTAGCTTTTCCTCAATCATGTCTTATGTTTTTAACAGCGCAAAATTAGTTAAATTATTCGGATGGAATTTCAGTGAAGAAATTTAATCTCTTTCATGTCGAAACTTCGTGTACGATTGTTTGTTTTCACAACCAATTTACCAACTTCATCAATCCCGATAATTTCCCCTTCAAATACTCCATCCTTTGACTGAAACGAACGGTTCT
The DNA here is from genome assembly GCF_057801515.1 of Marinoscillum sp. HNIBRBA16962. Classification (NCBI taxonomy): domain Bacteria; kingdom Pseudomonadati; phylum Bacteroidota; class Cytophagia; order Cytophagales; family Reichenbachiellaceae; genus Marinoscillum; species Marinoscillum sp. HNIBRBA16962. Next base: position 5,166,938 of record NZ_CM173603.1, read on the forward strand.
CCCCTCTCCATCTCATGTTCTCATAGTACTCAGCGATAATTCGATCCTTCCTCCCTCCTCTTAGAGAGAGGTAATATCCCTCAAAAGCCACCAGGAGGTCTTCCAGTAAAGATTCCCGGTCGAATGACCGATTAAGCTCCATTTTAAGAGAAGTAGCTGACGGAAGCGGAAAAAAATCCTGATTGACATTGATGCCTATACCCACAGCAGCCGTAGAAATCTGTAAAGGCTCAATGGATGTTTCCACCAGGATACCAGCCACCTTTCTGTCATCTATAAATGTATCATTGGGCCACTTAAGTGTTAACCTGTTTCTATTTACAAATTGGCTCAGAGCCTTCACCACAGCCAAACCCGCAATGATGTTTAAAAAAAAGGATTGTTTGGGAATCAGAAAGGTGGGCTTAAGAAGAAAGGAAAACAATAGATTTTTCCCAGGCTCGCTCACCCATACATTTCCCCGCTGGCCTTTACCTTTCACCTGATGATCGGCATAAATTAAAAACCCTTCGGAAATGTCACTATTTTTGACTCTTTTGTTCAGCTCGTCATTTGTTGAATGACATTCTGGCAGGAATTCAACGTTTTTACCCAGAAATAGGGGTTTGGCAAAGTATTTATGCAACTTATATTCGTATTTTTGTGGATAAAATTATCATAAACTATCAATGAATGCAGACTAAGGCAAAGGAAGCAATAAATTCCAGTGAATTAAGTGATCTTGTGGTGCAAGGGATGTTGGAGAAGAAAGCTTCCAGTGTAGTGGTGATGGATATGAGGGGGGTACAAAGTGCTATTGCTGACTATTTTGTAGTTTGCTCCGGAAATTCTGACACTCAGATCGACGCGATATCCGACTCCATAGAAGAGCAGGTCTTTAAACACTCAAAACAAAATCCCTGGAAAACCGAAGGAAAACAAAATAAAGAATGGGTCTTAATAGACTATGTAGATGTAGTAGCCCATGTATTTAATAAAGAAAAAAGGACGTTTTATGGCCTGGAAGAGCTCTGGGGCGATGCTAAAATGACAAGCATTTCTGAAGAGAACTAAATCCATCTGTAAGCGTTAAGGAAGTAAACTTAGAAAAAAATAATGGCGGATAAACCTAGACAGAAAAAACCCATTATGGGTGGCAAGCCAAACAGACCTAATTACCAGCTACTGATTATCGTAGCCCTGATTACCATCGTATTTGGATTTACGTATTTCAGCAGAAGCAACTCTGCGATCAAAATCACCGATAAGCGTTTCGAGCAAATGGTGCTCGCTAATGACGTGAAGCGCGTGGTTCTGATCAAAAACCAGGACATGGTAGAAGTAACTCTGAAAGAAGAAGCTCTTCAAAACACCAAGTATAAGATTGAGCTTGAAGAGCAGTCACCATTTTCACTTGGCGGAGGTGGCCCTCAGTATTACTTCAACATCGCAAGTACTGATACCTTTATCAGAAACTTTGAAGATATCAATGAGAGTCTGCCTGAAGACCAGCGAATTGGTTACGAGGTAGAGGAGCGGTCTGATTTTACCACTATTTTCTTTAACTGGGGCTTTTTATTCCTGATCATTTTCGGGTTTTGGTTTCTGATGCGGAGAATGACCGGAGGCGGTGGTCCCGGCGGACAGATCTTTAACATTGGAAAATCGCGGGCCGCATTATTTGACGCTGAAAACAAAGTGAAAATCACCTTCGCTGACGCTGCAGGACTCGAAGAAGCTAAAGAGGAAATTAAAGAGATTGTAGAATTTCTTAAAAACCCTGGTAAGTTTACAAAACTAGGAGGTAAAATCCCTAAAGGTGCATTACTGGTAGGACCTCCGGGTACAGGAAAAACATTACTTGCCAAGGCGGTGGCAGGAGAAGCAGGAGTACCGTTCTTTACCCTGTCCGGATCTGACTTTGTGGAAATGTTTGTAGGGGTAGGAGCTGCTCGTGTACGTGACTTATTCAAGCAAGCCAAAGAAAAAGCGCCTTGTATTGTTTTCATTGATGAGATAGATGCGATAGGCCGTTCCCGGGGAAGGGGACAGATGCCCGGCTCCAATGATGAACGAGAAAATACATTGAACTCATTGCTGGTAGAGATGGACGGTTTCTCTACAGATTCGGGTGTAATTATCCTTGCAGCTACTAACCGTCCTGATGTACTGGATACCGCATTACTCCGTCCGGGAAGATTTGACCGGCAGATCAGTATTGACAAGCCGGACATTGTAGGGCGTGAAGCTATCTTTAAAGTACACCTTAAGCCCATCAAGCTGCATGAGAACGTGGATCCAAAAAAACTGGCTGCACAAACCCCAGGTTTTGCCGGAGCTGAAATAGCCAATGTTTGCAACGAGGCTGCATTGATTGCTGCAAGAAGAAATAAGAAGCAGGTAGATATGGCTGACTTCCAGGATGCCATTGACCGGGTGATAGGTGGACTTGAGAAAAAGAACAAACTGATTTCTCCGGAAGAGAAGAAAATCGTGGCTTACCATGAGGCAGGCCACGCTGTAGCAGGCTGGTTCCTGGAGCATGCCGACCCTCTGGTAAAAGTAAGTATCGTGCCTCGAGGAGTAGCAGCTCTCGGTTATGCTCAGTATCTGCCAAAAGAGCAGTTTCTCTATCAGACCGAACAGCTATTGGATGAAATGTGTATGGCGCTCGGAGGAAGAGCCGCTGAGGACCTGATTTTTGGTAAAATCTCTACCGGCGCACTAAGTGACCTGGAGCGTATTACTAAGCTTGCTTATAGTATTGTGACAGTCTATGGAATGAATAATAAGATAGGCAATATCTCTTTCTATGACAGTAAGCAATCCGAGTACAACTTCACCAAGCCTTATTCGGAAGCCACAGCTGAACTAATCGATAAGGAGGTAAAAGCTTTGGTCGATCAGGCTTATGAACGCACCAAATCCCTCCTGAAAGAGCGGTTAAAGGAGCTTGAGGTTATTGCCAAAGAGCTTCTTGAAAAAGAGATCATCTTCCAAAACGATCTGGAGAGACTCATAGGCAAACGCCCATTCGAGCATCAGACAACCTATCAGCGATTCACTAACGGCTCAGATGAAAAGGAAAAAGAGGACAAAACCAGTGGTGAAGAAAAGGAAGATATCGAAAAGATCAAGAAAAGCGTGAAAAGTGAAGTAGAGAAAGAAGAAAAGCCTCAAAAGGAAGATTCTGAATCTGAAAAAGAAGAAGAGGTTGAGGATAAAAAATAAAGACAATTAATTCACATTCACTTATAATTGAGGAGTCGCTAAACCGACTCCTTTTTTTATGCAGTCGAAATACAAGTCACTTCCCAAAACCAAAAAGGTTTACATGGCGAGCGATTTCCATCTCGGAGCCCCAAATGAGGTGGAAAGTCGTATGCGCGAACAAAAAATAGTTCGTTGGCTATCCACTATTCAAAAAGATGCCAAAGCAATTTTCCTGCTGGGAGATATATTTGACTTTTGGTTTGAGTACAAAGAAGTCATCCCTAAAGGCTTTGTTCGATTCCAAAGTAAAATAATCGAGTTGACTGATGAGGGAATTGAGGTCTGCTTCTTTACGGGCAATCACGACCTGTGGATGCTGGACTACTTCGAAAAGGAGCTCGGAGTAAGAATAGTCAGGAACCCAACCTCATACGAAATGGGAACCTTCACATTTCATATTGGTCATGGAGACGGACTTGGTCCGGGTGATCATAAATTTAAGGTTTTCAGGAAAGTTTTCACCAACAAGCTGGCACAGTGGGCTTTTCGATGGATCCATCCTGACCTGGGGATCAAAATTGCCAAATATTGGTCCTATAACAGCAGTCTGGGGAATGATAATGACCCCTACCTCGGTGATAAAGAGAGGATCGTGCAATACTGCAAAGAAGTGGAAAGCCATTTGCACCATGATTACTATGTCTTTGGTCATCGGCATTTAGTGCTGGAGAAAAAAATTAATGAGACTTCCAAGTATATTAACTTAGGAGAGTGGGTGGCAGGATGGCATTACTTAGAAGTTTCTCAGAAAGAGGTAAAGGTTAGACGTTTTGAAGACTAAGCTGATAATCATACTACTGGCTTTTCCGCTTGCGGGATACTGTCAAAACTGGCAACATATTCATACTATCGAGTTAAATAAGCCCATTACTTCGTTCTCTATAGATAATGAGGGAGAGATTTATTTAGGTACCGCATCAGGAGATTTATACCGCTACTTATCAAATGGTGAGGAAGATCTTCACTTTTCAGGAATTGCCAACTCACCGCTTACCTCAACAGAGGCCTGGAACAGGCTTAAAATCTTTCTTTTTTACCGGGACATCCAAAAGTTTTCGTTTTTAGACCGCTTTTCTACCACTCCGGCAGATTATGAAGTCCGAAATTTTCAATCGGATCTGGCCTGGCTGGTTACTCCCGGGATGGATAATAGCATTTGGGTGCTATCCACAGTGTATAATGAGCTTCGTAAGTTCAATATTCAAAGCAAATCTCTTATACTCACCACACCACTTGCAGTGGATTTGAAAAAAGCCAGCTTTATGAGAGCCTGGCAAAACCTCACTATCATAAGTGATGAGGTAGAGGGGCTCTATTTTTTTGATCAGTACGGTAACCTGCTGGAAAAACTGAAAGTAAACGGGTTATCCCATTTTCATATCGTGAAAAAGCAGCTTGTTGGGTTAGCGGGATCAGAGGTAATTACCCTGGATCCATTTAATCCGCTGGCCACTTATAAAACAATAAAAGCTCCCGAGGGAGCCTTTAAAGGAGTTTTGACCGTGAAAGATCTTTATTTTTTTATTGGAGACACAAAGGTTTATGTCTACAAGATCAACTTATGATCCTTTGTAAAGCTCAAGTATCTTCTGTCTGAAAATAATATTGTATTTAGCATTAACCAACTCAACTTGAGCGCGGTTTTTATTATTAAGGCTTTCTGAATACGTATAGAAATCAGTATTCCCCGTCTCGAATCGTTTCTTCATAAATTCAAACGACTGCTGAGCTGCTTCCAGGTTTTCTTTTGCGGTAACATAGGTGTTTTGGGCTGAAACTAAATCCAGATACGCGGTCTGGACAAGGTTGGTAATATTATTTACAGCTTCGTACACACCCAGCTCGGCATTGGCATAAGACACTTTTGCCTGCTGGATTTGATTGCCGGTGTTGTATCGAGTGAATATGGGTATGTTTAATGAGAAGTTGAAATATTCAAACTTATTATACTCCAGCTGATCGGTCAGCGATGCTTCAGCTTCATATTCCCCAGTACTGGGATTTCTTGCACCATTCGATGAATAATTAGAACCCAGTCGGCCAAATGCCGAGATTGTCGGCAGCCTGTTAGCTCTTGCCACTTTCAATTGGTACATGGATGCATCTAGCGAATATTTTGCCGATGCAATAGTAGGGTTAGATGCCAGAGTTTCATCCAGGAGTTCATCAAAAGACCCCATATCCAGCAGCAACTGACCTTCGTCAATTTCATATGGCTGGACTTCATATTCATTTTCAGTAATATCCAGTTGCATTGACTGAATCAATGTCAGGTGATCCCGCTTAAATTGTACCTCAAGGTTGTTAAGAGTTAACCGTTGATTGGCTAGCTGGGATTGGAAATTATAAACAGACTCCATGCTGCCCACACCGACGGACTCTCGTTTCTTTTCTCGCTCCAATTGTGCTTCTAATAATTGCACTCGCTCTTTCTCAATTTCGATATTTTCCAAATCAAGTATAACATTCAGATAATTAACAAGAATGGCTGATTCCACTGATTGTTCTGTGCTTTTCACATTTTCCTGTGCGGCTAATAACTCATTCTTACGTTGTGAAAGATTATAATGATTAGAAAAACCATTAAATAAGACAATATTTGATGACAAGTTTGGGTTCGAGCTTTTCGTAGTTGTTGACACCTGTCGGGCCGCATTTGTGTCAAAGAAGGTACCAAAGAAAAAATCATAATTAATACCGGCTGACAGGCTCGGGAAAAAGTTCATGATTGCCTGAAACCGGTTTGATTCTGCGGCAAGCTGATTATTCTTTGCACGCTTAAGCTGGATATTCCGATCCAGAGCCGTCCGGATACAATCATCCAATGTAAGTACTACGGTATCTGCTTCCTGAGCCGTAGCAGACAGAGACAGGATTAATAATAAACCGGCTGTAAAAGTCCTCATGAGTTTTAGGTTTTGAATTTTGTAAGTAAGACCTCCTCACTTGCTGAAAGCAAAATGAGGAAGTCAAGCATACATGAGAGTGAATAAACGTTAAACTAAAGCGTTATCTTTCGCATTGATGTTTTCAGATACGATCTGGCCATCAAATAAGTGAATGATCCTATGTGCGTATTCCGCATCTATCGGTGAGTGCGTCACCATCACAACAGTAGTACCATTCTCATTCAGTTCGGTAAGCAAATTCATTACTTCCTGGCCATTAGCAGAGTCCAGATTACCGGTAGGCTCATCGGCAAGTATCAGCTTAGGTTTTGCTATGACCGCCCTCGAAATAGCCACGCGCTGCTGCTGACCTCCGGAGAGTTGCTGCGGAAAGTGATTTCTTCTGTGCATGATCTTCATTTGCTCCATCACCTCTTCAACTCTCTTTTTTCGCTCTGAGGAAGAGTACTTTAAGTAAATCAAAGGAAGCTCAATGTTTTCATACACAGTGAGTTCATCGATAAGATTGAAACTCTGGAATACGAATCCGATATTGGCTTTTCTTAATTCAGCTCTTTTTCGTTCAGAATGTCCGGATATCTCCTGATCAGTAAAATGAAACTCCCCTTCTGAGGGATTATCTAATAGTCCTATTATGTTGAGTAGGGTAGACTTACCGCAACCGGATGGTCCCATGATTGCAACAAATTCACCCGCTTTGACCTCCAGGTTCACGCCTGCCAGAGCTGTGGTTTCAATCTCATCGGTGTAGTAGAATTTCTTCAACCCTACTGTTTTGATTAACGCTTTTGAGTTTTCCATTTGATAATTGTTTAGTGTATGCTATTGGTTATTTAAATACTAGTTTGTCTTTATCATCATATCCTTCGTAAGAAGAGACAACAACTTTCTCTCCGGGTTGCAACCCTTCAGTAACTTCATAAAAACGAGGGTTTTGCCTTCCCAGTCTTATCTCCCGCCTCACAGCTTCCGATTCATCACTGGTCAACACAAAAATCCAGTTGCCTCCGGTGGTTTGATAAAAAGAACCTCGGGGTATCTGAATCGCAGTTATGTTTTCACTAAGCTGCAGTCTGATCTGTAAAGTTTGCCCCCTGCGGATCCCATCAGGTACCTCCCCGGTAAAGGACATGTCAACAGAGAAAAGGCCACCCGAAACTTCGGGATATACTTTTGTGATCTCCAGATCATAGTCATTCCCGGCAAAAGGAAATGAACCCTTCAGCCCCTCATAGATCCTTGCGATATAGTGCTCATCAATCTGTGCCCTTACTCTAAATCCGTTTAAGTCATCTATCTGTCCTATATTCTGGCCAGGAGATATGGACTCTCCTACCTCCACGTCTACAGTACTAAGTCGCCCGGAAATAGGCGCTTTGATATAAAGGTTATCCAGGTTTTTCTTGATCATCTCCAGGTTATCTCTGGTCCGTTTTAGCGTAACTTCTGCCTGTGCTATCTGTAACCGGGCATTTAACGAGTCAAATTTTGCTGATTCGATCTGAATTTTTCTGCCATCGATTAGCCGGTCATATTCACGCTTGAGATTTAAAAACTCCTGCTCGGAAATGATCTTCTCCGCAAAAAGTTCTTTTCCACGCTCATAAGCATCCTTTGCCTGGTCTATCTGGTAATCCAACTCCACCAAAGCTCGCTTGAGATCAAACTGATTTCGTTTAAGACTTAGTTTTGTATTTTCCAGGTTATTCATCAGGATAAAAGCCTGTGTTTCTTCTCGTACAAAATTTTGTAGCAGATCATTATTAGATAGTTTAAGAATGCTGTCTCCCTCGTCGACTAAAATACCTCCGTCATAATACTTTCGTTCTACCACACCACCCTCTATCGCGTCCAGCCTGATTGTTTTGATTGGCAGCACAGTTCCATCTACCGGGATAAACTCGCGAAACTCCCCTTTCATTACCGTCGCAATGTTAACCTTCTCTTTTTCTACGTTGAGTCTTGACCCCCCTTCTGCAAAAATGAAGCTGTACAATACAAACAGTACAAATAAACCTGCTCCACCCCAGGTCGCTATACGCTTAAACGTCCACTTTTTCTTTTTAATCTTTCGGTCCATAGTTATTATCTAGTCTCATTCCCATGTGCCAATTAAGATGCCAATGATTGTAAGGTACTGGTTATCAATTACTTAAAAATAATGAAAAGGTGGATGAGTGATGAGCTTGTACAGAATGGTACAAATTAATGTTCGGAATCGCACACCAACTCCTTTCCTGCAAAAGGAATGCGCTCTAACAAGTTAATTATGAGCCATTTAAATCGCATTCGAAGAAAAAATAGGACTAATCAACTAAAAAATTTAAAAATTTTAATACAATAATTTTCTTTTTCTTCTATAATGTACTTACATTTAATTCAAATTTCCCCTTTTGTTAAGGGGTTATTCTCCACCGTATTTTCAACTCCACCGTAATTTTTCAGAACTTTTTACCTATCAAAGGAGATGGAATGCTTGGGTTTACATCCATATCGCAGGCTATGGATAAAAAAATCAATTGCAAAAAAGTATTATTTGCAATGTTTATTTTCTGTAATTATTTTCCTGTTTGGCTTTCAGGGTATGGCTCAGCCAGATCCTCCTGGTGATCTGTATGTGATTTCACAGGATGAGGCCAATGAATTATTCTGGACCGCCAGCCCAACAGCAGGAGTTGACAATTATAAAGTATACCGCTCTGCCCCTAACGATTCTTCGAATTTTAATCCTACCCCTATCGCTACGGTATCAGATACTTTCTATACCGATACAGGCCTCACTAACGGCACTTTTTACTTCTACTATGTAATTGCGGTGGACGCAGATGATACTCCTCAGGAGAGCGATCCGACTAATGTGGATGCTTCTACACCCCAGGCATCACTAAGCAACTATATCGAATTTGATGGGGTGGATGATTATTTTGTCGCCAATGATTCTTTAGATTTTGAAATCAAATCCTGGGTTGATAATGCCTCCCTGGAGTTATGGTTTAAAACAGATACAATTCTAGATGGACCGACAGGTATAAAGCAGCTTATTGACAGGAAATATAAGACAAGCAACACACACGCATATCAAGTATGGCTTAAAAACGATACACTTTTCTATCGAAATTCATATTCGAACTCTAAAACCATGATTTCACCGTCTATCGTCACTGATACCTGGTATCACCTGGCCATAACTTTTGATGTAGCCAGTGATGTAGTGAAGGTTTATTTAAATGGAGCGGAGGTAAATTCTAATTCAGGTTCAGATATTGGTTACACTTTTTCTACTGAAAATGGTAACCCGTCATTATTTGTGATTGGTGCCTACAATAATGACGGAACTTACGAAAGCTTCTTTGACGGACAAATTTTAGAGGTAAGGCTATGGAGAAAAACCTTGACCCCTACAGATATTACAGACAACATGAATATCCAGCTCCGGGGTGATGAAGATGATCTTCTTGCCCTCTTTCACCTGGATGATTACTACAATACTACCGCATACAATTATACCCCTGTACTACGAAATGCCCAGGCTGTGGGCAGTCCGGTGGCATACGACCCGCATGTAACTGCCAATGATGACACGAAATTCATCCTTGAGGATGCTACAGATGCCCATTTCAAAGTCAAACAAAATGATGTAGTTACCAACTCAAGCAAAGTGAAAGTTGAAATCGTTACTGAACCAGATCATGGAACAGCCTCAGTGGTCAACAGGGACAGCATAGCCTACACACCGGATGCTGACTATTTCGGACAGGACACCATCAAATACCTCATCGCCGACACTACTGTTATAGGGGACCCCTACGACTTTGCCGATACAGCATTTGTTTATATCACCGTAGACCCGGTCAACGATGAACCCTCATTCACCCCGGGAGCCGATCAGGTAGTCCTGGAAGATGCAGGAACACAAACGGTCAATAGCTGGGCTACTGACATCAGAAAAGGTCCGGACAATGAAAGCACTCAGGACCTCACCTTTACTCTGACCAATGACAACAATGACCTGTTCAGCATTCAACCGGCAATCGATGATGCTGGAAACCTGACCTATACCCCGGCCAGTGACTCCACAGGAACAGCTACCGTAGATGTGGTACTCAGTGACGATGGTGGAACAACGGATGGTGGAGACGACACTTACACCACCCAGACATTCACCATAACCGTAGACCCGGTAAACGATGAACCCTCATTCACTCCGGGAGCAGATCAGGTGGTCCTGGAAGATGCAGGAACACAAACAGTCAATAGCTGGGCTACTGACATCAGAAAAGGTCCGGACAATGAAAGCACTCAGGACCTCACCTTTACTCTGACCAATGACAACAATGACCTGTTCAGCATTCAACCGGCAATCGATGATGCTGGAAACCTGACCTATACCCCGGCCAGTGACTCCACAGGAACAGCTACCGTAGATGTGGTACTCAGTGACGATGGTGGAACAACGGATGGTGGAGACGATACTTACACCACCCAGACATTCACCATAACCGTAGACCCGGTAAACGATGAACCCTCATTCACTCCGGGAGCAGATCAGGTGGTCCTGGAAGATGCAGGAACACAAACGGTCAATAGCTGGGCTACTGACATCAGAAAAGGACCGGACAATGAAAGCACTCAGGACCTCACCTTTACTCTGACCAATGACAACAATGACCTGTTCAGCATTCAACCGGCAATCGATGATGCTGGAAACCTGACCTATACCCCGGCCAGTGACTCCACAGGAACAGCTACCGTGGATGTGGTACTCAGTGACGATGGTGGAACAACGGATGGTGGAGACGACACTTACACCACCCAGACATTCACCATAACCGTAGACCCGGTAAACGATGAACCCTCATTCACTCCGGGAGCAGATCAGGTGGTCCTGGAAGATGCAGGAACACAAACAGTCAATAGCTGGGCTACTGACATCAGAAAAGGTCCGGACAATGAAAGCACTCAGGACCTCACCTTTACTCTGACCAATGACAACAATGACCTGTTCAGCATTCAACCGGCAATCGATGATGCTGGAAACCTGACCTATACCCCGGCCAGTGACTCCACAGGAACAGCTACCGTAGATGTGGTACTCAGTGACGATGGTGGAACAACGGATGGTGGAGACGATACTTACACCACCCAGACATTCACCATCACCGTAGACCCGGTAAACGATGAACCCTCATTCACTCCGGGAGCAGATCAGGTGGTCCTGGAAGATGCAGGAACACAAACGGTCAATAGCTGGGCTACTGACATCAGAAAAGGACCGGACAATGAAAGCACTCAGGACCTCACCTTTACTCTGACCAATGACAACAATGACCTGTTCAGCATTCAACCGGCAATCGATGATGCTGGAAACCTGACCTATACCCCGGCCAGTGACTCCACAGGAACAGCTACCGTGGATGTGGTACTCAGTGACGATGGTGGAACAACGGATGGTGGAGACGACACTTACACCACCCAGACATTCACCATAACCGTAGACCCGGTAAACGATGAACCCTCATTCACTCCGGGAGCAGATCAGGTGGTCCTGGAAGATGCAGGAACACAAACAGTCAATAGCTGGGCTACTGATATCAGAAAAGGTCCGGACAATGAAAGCACTCAGGACCTCACCTTTACTCTGACCAACGACAACAATGACCTGTTCAGCATTCAACCGGCAATCGATGATGCTGGAAACCTGACCTATACCCCGGCCAGTGACTCCACAGGAACAGCTACCGTAGATGTGGTACTCAGTGACGATGGTGGAACAACGGATGGTGGAGACGACACTTACACCACCCAGACATTCACCATCACCGTAGACCCGGTAAACGATGAACCCTCATTCACCCCGGGAGCAGATCAGGTGGTCCTGGAAGATGCCGGAGCACAAACAGTCAATAGCTGGGCTACTGACATCAGAAAAGGTCCGGACAATGAAAGCACTCAGGACCTCACCTTTACTCTGACCAACGACAACAATGACCTTTTCAGCATTCAACCGGCAATCGATGATGCTGGAAACCTGACCTATACCCCGGCCAGTGACTCCACAGGAACAGCTACCGTAGATGTGGTACTCAGTGACGATGGTGGAACAACGGATGGTGGAGACGACACTTACACCACCCAGACATTCACCATAACCGTAGACCCGGTAAACGATGAACCCTCATTCACTCCGGGAGCAGATCAGGTGGTCCTGGAAGATGCAGGAACACAAACGGTCAATAGCTGGGCTACTGACATCAGAAAAGGACCGGACAATGAAAGCACTCAGGACCTCACCTTTACTCTGACCAATGACAACAATGACCTGTTCAGCATTCAACCGGCAATCGATGATGCTGGAAACCTGACCTATACCCCGGCCAGTGACTCCACAGGAACAGCTACCGTAGATGTGGTACTCAGTGACGATGGTGGAACAACGGATGGTGGAGACGATACTTACACCACCCAGACATTCACCATAACCGTAGACCCGGTAAACGATGAACCCTCATTCACTCCGGGAGCAGATCAGGTGGTCCTGGAAGATGCAGGAACACAAACGGTCAATAGCTGGGCTACTGACATCAGAAAAGGACCGGACAATGAAAGCACTCAGGACCTCACCTTTACTCTGACCAATGACAACAATGACCTGTTCAGTATTCAACCGGCAATCGATGATGCTGGAAACCTGACCTATACCCCGGCCAGTGACTCCACAGGAACAGCTACCGTGGATGTGGTACTCAGTGACGATGGTGGAACAACGGATGGTGGAGACGACACTTACACCACCCAGACATTCACCATAACCGTAGACCCGGTAAACGATGAACCCTCATTCACTCCGGGAGCAGATCAGGTGGTCCTGGAAGATGCAGGAACACAAACGGTCAATAGCTGGGCTACTGACATCAGAAAAGGACCGGACAATGAAAGCACTCAGGACCTCACCTTTACTCTGACCAATGACAACAATGACCTGTTCAGCATTCAACCGGCAATCGATGATGCTGGAAACCTGACCTATACCCCGGCCAGTGACTCCACAGGAACAGCTACCGTAGATGTGGTACTCAGTGACGATGGTGGAACAACGGATGGTGGAGACGATACTTACACCACCCAGACATTCACCATAACCGTAGACCCGGTAAACGATGAACCCTCATTCACTCCGGGAGCAGATCAGGTGGTCCTGGAAGATGCAGGAACACAAACGGTCAATAGCTGGGCTACTGACATCAGAAAAGGACCGGACAATGAAAGCACTCAGGACCTCACCTTTACTCTGACCAATGACAACAATGACCTGTTCAGCATTCAACCGGCAATCGATGATGCTGGAAACCTGACCTATACCCCGGCCAGTGACTCCACAGGAACAGCTACCGTGGATGTGGTACTCAGTGACGATGGTGGAACAACGGATGGTGGAGACGACACTTACACCACCCAGACATTCACCATAACCGTAGACCCGGTAAACGATGCGCCATCATTTACCAAGGGGCCAGACCAGTCCCTTGAAGAAGGTGCCGGAGCTCAAAGCATAGCTAACTGGGCAACCGGCATTAGTAAAGGGCCAGCGAATGAAGACGGACAGTCTCTTACTTTTATACTGACCAATAACAATAACGGGCTGTTTTCTGTACAACCAACCATTGATGAAACAGGAATGCTAACCTACACTCCTGCCGCTTCAGTCAATGGAAGCGCCATAGTAGATATAGTATTAAAAGACAATGGGGGAACGGATAACAACGGTGTAGATTCCACCGCTCACCAAACATTCTCCATTTCGGTAGGGCCGGTTAACAATCCCCCTTCCTTCACAATAGGATCTGATCAGACTGTAAATGAAGACGATGGTGCTCAAACCGTTCCAAACTGGGCAACTGACATTAGCAAAGGACCGGATGACGAAAGCAGCCAAACATTGACCTTTATACTAATAAATGACAATCCTTCTCTTTTCTTAATCCAGCCAACCATAGATGCATCCGGAGAGCTGGCCTATACACCAGCCTCCGATGCTTTTGGTAGTGCTACCATAGATGTAGTGCTCAAAGATGACGGAGGTACGGAGGACAACGGAATAGACTCTACAGCACATGAAACCTTTACAATTACCATCAATCCGGTTAACGATGCACCTTCATTTACCAAAGGACCGGATCAAATGGCTAATGAAGATGATGGACCTCAAACTATCACAGGCTGGGCAACAGCTTTAAGTACAGGTGCCAATGAGAATAGCCAGAGTCTCACATTCACAGTTATCAACGATAACAACAGTTTGTTTGCTGTTCAGCCTAACATTGACCCTTCAGGGGCTCTAACCTATGAACTTGCCAACAATGCAAACGGGAGTGCCACCGTAAATGTGGTCCTGAAAGATGATGGGGGTACCACCAACAATGGAGTAGATTCCACATCACACATCACCTTTGCTATCACCGTTGATCCGGTCAACGATGCACCAGCATTTACTGCAGGTACAGATCATGAAGTAAATGAAGACGATGGTGCTCAAACCATCCCAAACTGGGCAACTGACTTTAGCAAAGGGCCGGATGACGAAAACAGCCAGACATTAACCTTTATATTAATAAATGACAACCCTTCTCTATTCTTAATCCAGCCAACTATAGATGCATCAGGAGAGCTGGCTTATACGCCAGCCTCCGATGCTTTTGGTAGCGCTACCATTGATGTAGTGCTTAAAGACGATGGGGGGACAGCAGACAATGGCATAGATTCAACCGCCCATGAAACCTTTACAATTACAATAAACTCAGTAAATGACGCTCCCTCATTTACAAAAGGAGCTGACCAGACTGCTAACGAAGATGACGGACCCCAAACCGTAACAGGGTGGGCAACAGCTTTGAGTAAGGGGCCGGCCAACGAAAGCAGCCAGAACCTGACATTTACCCTGACCAATGATAATAACAACCTGTTCTCTGACCAGCCAGCTATAGATCCTTCCGGGACTCTGACGTTTACTCCAATACCGGACATTACCGGCAGTGCAACAGTAACTGTAGTCCTGAAAGATGATGGGGGCACTACGAATAATGGAGTAGACTCAAGTGCTCACCAAACATTTACCATTACCATAACCGACGGAAGTAACGCTCCATCTGATATCTCTATGACCAAAAATACTATAGCTGAAAATGAAGCCACGGGGACGCTGGTTGGAATATTAAATACCGAAGATGACGATGTGGGAGACAGCCATACTTACAACCTGTCAGGTACTGATGCTTCCTTTTTCGTTCTAAACGGGGATCGGCTGGAATCAGCAGTGAGCTTTGACTATGAGAACCGAAACAGCTATGACATCACCATCACCACGACGGATTCAGAGGGTCTGTCCCATGAAAAAGATCTTGAAATCCTCATTGAAGACGCAAATGACCCTCTGACAGATATATTGCTATCCAATAATGAAGTCGCCGAAAATAAACCGGCAGGCACGTTGATTGGAGAACTTATTCCAGTTGATGAAGATGCTGATGACAATCACACCTACAGGATCACAGGGGGAGACACCAGGTATTTTACAATTAACAATAATGAACTGGTTACTAATGAAGTCTTCTTCGTGTCAGACCAGACTACTTATACTATTACGGTAGAAGCTGAAGATCAAGGTGGCGAAATGATATCAAAGGATATCCGGATCAATATCGTGCATGACACTGAATCAGGTCTGGTCATCCCTACAGCTATCACTCCAAACGGAGACCATGAAAATGACACCTGGGAAATATTAAACCTGGATCTGGCAGAGAACTGCAGGGTGGTGGTCTATGACCGTGGAGGAAAGGTGATTTTCGAATCAGAAGGGTATGAAAAACCATGGGATGGAAGGTATCATGGGAAACCGCTCCCTGCTGGCACTTACTATTATTTTATTCGTGAATTCAGGGAGAGTACTACTAAAGATCACAGGGGATTTGTAATGATCCTTTTATAAATAGTTAAGCAAACACTGCCGCGAAAAACCATGAGTATGAACAAATAAAAGACGGAACACATATAACCGAATTATCATGAGAAAGCTATTACCGGCCCTTTTTTTACTAATCACATTGCATTCTTATGGGCAGAGTAATGTGTTGATTGGACAGTACTTTCAGTTAATGCCAGTGTTTGCTCCCGGCCTGACTGGTGCGAATGACTACATGGACATCCGAACAGGGATGAGACATCAGTGGGTAGGTTATGAAGGAGCACCCAGAACTTATTTTTTCAGCGGGACTGGTTCAGTATTGGTAAATCAGGCCAACCCTCATAAATACAACTCGGTCAGGGTCAGTGACATGTCCCCTTACACCACCAAAGGAGCAAAACTTGGTTTTGGAGCTTATGTTTTCAGTGATATAGTAGGCGAGTTTGAACAACTCGAAACCATGGCGTCCGCAGCGATCCACGTCCCGGTTTCAAGCAAAATATACCTGTCCCTGGGCATATCTACTGGTTTTTACAACACACGGGTGGACTTATCCGGTGTTTACGTCTTGCGTCCACAAAACGATGATACCTATCAGGATTTTATCGAAAACGGGGCCAAGAGCAATTATTTCAAACTAAATTCAGGCATCTCAGCTTATTCCAACCGATTTTATATCAGCTATTCAGCAGTAAATCTTGCCAATGTATTGATCGATGGCAACTTAAATATAGCGGAGTACTCCCCTACTATTCTACACAATATTCTGGGAGGCTACCTGTTTAATTTAAACTCGAAAATTGAAGTTATACCTAATGCATACATCAGGTATTCAGAAGTATTGCCTATACTGTTTGATGCAGGCGTCCGGGCAAGATATATGCAAAATCTCTATTTAGGGCTGTCTTATCGCAACGATAAATCCCTTATAAGTATGATCGGTTTCAATATAAACGATACGTACAACTTTGGGTATGCCTATGAACATAAAATGATGGAATATGGCGGCCCGGATAATAGCAGTCATGAAGTCATATTAGGTATCCAATTATTTAATCATAAAAAATACACTCCGATCTGGTAGGTAGGATCATTTTCAATAAATGAAGCATGTTAAGTCACTTCTGATTTCTGTTGTTTTGCTTTCAAAAGCTTTTGGACAGGAATTAGTCTTCACTAATACAAAGCCGTTAGATAACATTATTAATACTAATTCAGAAGAGGTCTATCCACTTTTAAGTGCGGATAGCACAGGCTTATATTTTGCACGAGCATTCTATAAAGGAAATATCGGCGGCCAGCTTGCAGGCCAGGACATCTGGTATACAGAAAGGGACGAAAATGGAGTGTGGGGGTTACCTGTTAACCTCACCGCACTTAACACAGCTGAAAACAATGTGGCAGTTGGCGTAGGACGTGACAATGACGTTTTATACCTGTTAAACACTTATTCCAATCCACTACGATGGGATTATGGCATAGCGTTTTCAGTATTTAAAGATAGCAAATGGAACAAGCCCCGGGAGGTTAACCTTAAATTTGATAATGGTAGTGACCTGCGCGGATACTATGTAACACCCGATGAAGATGTTATTTTATGGTCTTCAGCAAGACCCGACTCCTACGGAAAAGAAGACCTGTACCTATATCTAAAAACAAGCGAAGGATGGACCGGACCTATTCATTTTGACGAAAACATTAATACGGCTGAAGTAGAAATGTCCCCTTTTCTTTCTGCAGACCATAAAACCATGTTCTTTTCCAGCAACGGACATGGTGGATTTGGCAGCTTCGATATTTTTATGACAAAGCGTCTCGATGATACCTGGGAAAACTGGTCCGTTCCGGTAAATCTTGGATCCACTATAAATACACCGGGATTCGAAGCATATATGTCTACCTACCCTGGTGGAGAAACATTTTTTGTCAGCAATAAGGACGGAAAATCAACGAATATCTATACAACTAACCTCAGTATTAAGGAAAAACCGGAAAAAGATACTGTAGAGTTAGTTGCAAAGCAGGATCCAGCGCCTCCGACTCCTGTAGAAGAAGTGAAGGTCGAAAAAAATGAGCGCCCTGAGAAAAATGCAGTAGTCTATACAGTACAGATTCTGGCCTTATCAAAGCAGGAAAAACCTGATCATTCTTATTTCAACAAATTAGACACCTCTGCTATCAATAAAATAGAAGGAAAAGATGGTTGGACCCGCTTTTACATGGGGGAATACCTCTCCCTTCCTGATGCTATGAAAGTAATGGACTCACTTAAAAATATAGGCTATTACGATGCTTTTATCAGAAACATGGAAGAATATTCCAGATTATAGATACCCACTACAATGTGTATATATCAAAGAATAGCTAAAGAAATATAAACCACCAAACACAAGCAGAATGAACTATTAGACAGAACGAAATACTCTTTAGGTAAGTGATATAGATGACTCCTAATACCCATCTCACTTATTACCATTAGTTATATATCCCACCCACCGATATAACGATCCACACTTTATTAATCACCAAAATAGAAACATGATGAATTCAATTATCGCAAGTGGATTACTCCGGCCTTTTCTGAACCGGATACTCATCCTATCCTTTTCAAATTATTTAAAGACAAGCATCCTGAATCGTTTTTATGTTTTATCAATATTTATTCCGGTCCTGGTATTTCAAACAATTCCCGTAACCGGACAAACCACAATATGGCATGAAGATTTTAATAATCTGCCAGATGGTGTTACCAGATACGCGGGTGAAGCAGGCTGGGACCAGGACCTTCAGGGCGCCAGTGTTTCGGGGCATTTTGAGGTTACTAACAACAAGTATGAAGCTCATCATGTAAACGATGAGGTATTGTGGGTCTCAGAGATCATCAACATCAAATACTACCAGAATGTAGGAATTTCAATAGACCTTGCAGAAGAAGGAGATCTGGAATCTTCAGACTCTATCAATGTATACTACCGGGTAGATGGAGGGCAACCTATTCCTCTTCAAAATGCAAAACATACGAATGATTTTGCTCCTGTGACTGCCACAGCATCAGGTATCTCCGGAGAAAAATTACAGATCATTGCTCATTTTAGAAATGGTGCTGATGGAGAGAAGCATTCCATTGACAACATCAATGTCACCGCAGAATCTGTTTCCTGGCCCAGTGATCAGGTAGTATGGTACGAGACCTTCAATGACCTGGCGGATAACACAACGGTGGACAATGACAATTCATCCTGGACTAGAGACATATCAGCTACTTCAGTTGGCAGCACTGGTTTATTTGACATACGGCAGTCCAGGCTACTGGCATGGGATCTCAAGGGAGAAGCCGTGTGGACCAGTGAAGTTATCGATATCTCTCATCATCAGAGTGTAGATATCTCTGCAGATCTATACAGCTACGGAGCGCTGGAAAGCAGCGATTACATCAGATTATACTACAAACTCGACGGAGGAACAGAAACATTGCTTACCAATGGAGAGATCACTGGTTCAGCCAGTGACATTGTAACCGCTTATGGAAACGGGCTATCAGGCAGTACGATCCAGTTGGTGGCACGAATGCTCAATACCTGGGAAGATGAGCATCACGTACTGGATAATATCCTGATCAAATCAAACGGCTTGCTCAATGTGATCTGGTATGAAGATTTTGATAATTTGCCAGATGGCATCACCATGCACGCAGGTGAAGCCGGTTGGGGCCAGGATCTTCAGGGTGCCAGTATTTCTGGTCATTTTGAAGTTATTAATAACAAATACGAAGCCCACCATGTAAACAGCGAAGTGTTATGGGTTTCTGAGCTTATCAATATCAAATACTATCAAAATGTAGGGGTGCTGGTGGACCTTGCAGAGGATGGAGAACTAGAATCTTCCGACTCGATAAATGTTTATTACCAGGTAGATGGTGGACCACCCATACCACTGCATGATGCTAAAAATATCAACGATTTTTCTCCAGTAACAGCCACTGCATCAGGTATCTCCGGCGAGAAGCTACAGATCATCGCTCACTTCAGGAATGGTGCTGATGGTGAGAAACACACTTTGGATAATGTATATGTGACCGGTGAACCAGGCACCTTGCCCAGTGATCTGGTATGGTATGAGACATTCAACGATCTGGGTGATCAGGCCACCTCAGACAATGGCAGTTCTGCCTGGTCCAGGGATATATCAGCCACTTCTATGGGTAGTAATGGCTACTTTGATGTACGCCAGTCCAGATTACTGGGAAGGGACCTCAAAGGAGAAGCTGTTTGGACCAGTGAGGTGATAGATATATCGCAGCATCAAAGTGTGGACATCTCCACAGACATATACAGCTACGGAGCACTGGAAAACAGTGATTATATCAGGGTTTATTACAAACTTGATGGGGGCACAGAAACGTTGCTTACTAACGGAGAAATCACCGGTTCCGCCAGTGACCTTGTAACCGCTTATGAAAACGGGTTATCAGGCAGCACCATCCAGTTAGTGGCACGGATGCTCAATACCTGGGAAGATGAACATCACATGCTTGACAATATCCTGGTCAAGTCAAATGGAGAAGCCTTCCTGGTTACCGCTACAGGTGGGGAAATAACTTGCTCTGACCCTGAAGTGACCCTGACAGCAACAGCTTCCATAAGTGGAGTTACCTGGTCATGGTCGGGACCCAATGGATTTACATCAACTACGCAAAACCCCACAATTACTGAGGCGGGAACTTACGTGGTAACTGCTACAAATCCGAATAATGGAAATACAGCCACAGATACTGTGGAAGTAACCGCCGAGATCGTGTACGTTTCCGCTTCAGTAAGTGGATCATTAACCTGCACCACTACATCCGTTACACTTTCAGGAAGCTCAGATGCCGCAGATGCCACTTACAGTTGGTCTGGTCCGGGAGGTTTTACTTCAACATTACAAAACCCTGAAGTAGGCACACCTGGCGAGTATACAGTGACCGTAACTTCTGGTAACTGTAGCGCTGAAGCGAATGTAACGGTAGAAGCAGATATCCTGCAACCTGAGGTAGATGCCACCGCATCAGGAACCTTGTCCTGCATCACCTCCAGTGTGACGCTGAATGCATCCTCCCCCACAGCAGGTGTAACTTACGAGTGGACCGGACCCGATGGATTCACAAGCACTTCCCAGAATCCAGAGGCCAGCACAGCGGGCACTTATACGGTAACAGCCACTAATCCAAACAATGGCTGTATGTCATCCCAAACAATTGATGTAACCGGAACAAGCAGTTCCCTGACAGATATCTGGGTAGAAGGGTTTGCATTGAACGAGCGGGACATGGTGGACAATGGGCCTACAGCCTGGACTCTTTCTTATAGTGGCTCTGGTAGCTCCTGGGTACATTCCAATAAACTGGTAAGTAATAATCTCGGGTCTGAATCGGTTTGGACTTCTGAAGTGATTGATATTTTGGCATTTTCGGATGTTACCATTTCCATGGATGTTCTCGGGGAAGGAAGTCTGGACCTCAATTCAGATTATTTCAGGGCTTATTATATCCTGGACGGAGGGAGCGAGATCCCTTTTATAGACCACAATAATGATGGGCCTTTCTCAGTGACAACCACCACCTCCCCGGCATTAAATGGGAGTACACTCCAGCTAGTTGTAAGACAGTACAATACAGGTAGTAGTGAAATATATCGACTTGACAATGTGGCCGTTACAGGGATCAGTGTCTCTTCTACAAATTTCTGGGAAGAAAATTTTACACATAGTAATGGAACTACAACTGATAATGGCAGCACCTCCTGGTCAACCAGTAATTCGGGTTCTGGAAGTATATCCGTGAATAACAACTCCCTTAGAATCACCGCTATCGGAACCAGTGGAGAAGGGACTTTTACTTCCGAGAGCATTGATATTTCCGGCCAAACTAATGTACATATATCAATGGGCATAAGAAGTGCAGTGGACGGGTCGGGTGTTATGAATGCTTCCGGCACCTATATGGATTACCTGCGTATCTATTATAAAATCGATGGTGGCCCTGAAGTACTGTTGAAAGAGAAACTGGCTGCCATCAACAGTCACAACACCACATATACCACCGTAACGAGTGGGTCGCTCAGTGGTTCCAACCTACAAGTCATCATCAGATCACGAGCCACCGGCAGCAATGAATATTATTTTGTAGACAATATGACCGTATCCGGAAGCTCGGCGGGTTCCATATCTGCGTCTGCATCAGTAAGCGGACCATTGACATGTACTACCACATCTGTTACGCTTTCAGGAAGTTCCGATGCCCCAGGAGCAACCTACAGTTGGGAAGGCCCGGGGGGATATTCTTCAAGCTCCCAAAACCCG
This sequence comes from Marinoscillum sp. HNIBRBA16962, assembly GCF_057801515.1. Lineage (NCBI taxonomy): Bacteria > Pseudomonadati > Bacteroidota > Cytophagia > Cytophagales > Reichenbachiellaceae > Marinoscillum > Marinoscillum sp. HNIBRBA16962. The sequence continues at coordinate 5,189,399 of NZ_CM173603.1, forward strand.
CAGGTAAGTGTGCCTGGTGAATATACATTAACAGTAAGTTCAGGCAGCTGTAATGCTGAAACAAGCGTGACGGTTGAGTCCAACACCTTGCAACCTGGGGTGAGTGCTTCTGTGTCTGGAGCCTTGTCTTGCACCACTTCAAGTGTCACACTCGACGCTACGTCTTCCACAGCAGGTGTAACTTACGAATGGACTGGGCCTGCTGGATTTACCAGCACCTCTCAAAATCCAGAAATCAGTACTGCGGGCACTTACACGGTTACTGTCACCAACCCGGTCAATGGATGTGTAGCCTCCCAGTCAGTGGAGGTAATTGCCGGGACGGATACTGCCAGTGATTTTTGGGTGGAGGACTTTTCACATCCAGATGGAACTATTGTTGACAATGGCAACACGGCCTGGTCGATCCAAAACCCGGGCACGGGCATCTTCTCTGTGCAAAACAATGAATTTAAGGCTTCCTTTGATGCGGCCAACGAAGGGATCTGGCTCTCTGAGGTGATTGACATTTCAGACAAGACAGATGTATCTGTTTCGGCTTCATTGCGAAGTGAGGTGCTCGGCGATTTTGATAGTGATGACTACATTCGAGTGTCTTATGTACTGGACGGGGGAACGGAAACGCTGTTCTTTGAGGATTATTACGGCCTGGATGACGCCAACACGGCCGCTACCGGATATGCGACGGCATTGTCTCCTACCCTTAACGGTAGTACGCTTCAGGTAATCATACGCCTGCGAAACACTTGGGATGATGAGCGATATTATGTAGAGGATGTGACACTAACCGGCACATCGGTCGATGAAGCCATGACACTTTCCGCCTCAGTGAGTGGGGACATTACATGTGCTGCTACTTCGGTAACACTTTCTGGTAGTTCCGATGCTCCAGGAGCAACCTACAGTTGGGAAGGCCCGGAGGGGTTCGTTTCAACATTACAAAACCCAGTAGTAGACACGCCAGGTGATTATACACTGACTGTAACCTCCGGTAGCTGTAGCGCTGAAGCGAATGTAACGGTAGAACAAAACACACTACCACCCAACGTGGATGTGTCCGTTCCTGATATTATTACTTGTGCTAATCCAGTGGTGACGCTGAATGCTTCTTCCCTCCTATTAGATGCAACCTTCTATTGGACCGGCCCAGCAGGTTTTAGTTCTACAGTATCTTCCCCGGAAATAACCTCAGGTGGAACTTACTTATTGGAGGTAACCAACCCACTCAACGGATGTGTTGCAGATACTACTGTCGAAGTATATGAAAATATCACCACTCCCAACCTCACAGCGGTGGCCAACCACAGCACCATAACCTGTGAAAACGAGGAAGTCATACTTACGGCCAGCTCCACGACTGCAAACACCATCTTCACATGGGATGGGTTTACCGAAGGGGAAAATCCGGTGACCATCACCACACCAGGGGTATACAGCGTCGTTGCCAAAAACACCGTCAACGGATGTGAAAGCAGTCCGCAGGAGGTGACCATAGGCTTTGATCAGACTACTCCTAACCTCACAGCGGTGGCCAACCACAGCACCATAACCTGTGAAAACGAGGAAGTCATACTTACGGCCAGCTCCACGACTGCAAACACCATCTTCACATGGGATGGGTTTACCGAAGGGGAAAATCCGGTGACCATCACCACACCAGGGGTATACAGCGTCGTTGCCAAAAACACCGTCAACGGATGTGAAAGCAGCCCGCAGGAGGTGACCATAGGCTTTGATCAGACTACTCCTAACCTCACAGCGGTGGCCAACCACAGCACCATAACCTGTGAAAACGAGGAAGTCATACTTACGGCCAGCTCCACGACTGCAAACACCATCTTCACATGGGATGGGTTTACCGAAGGGGAAAATCCGGTGACCATCACCACACCGGGAGTCTACAGCGTCATTGCCAAAAACACCATCAACGGGTGTGAAAGCAGTCCGCAGGAGGTGACCATAGGCTTTGACCAGACCACTCCTAACCTCACAGCGGTGGCCAACCACAGCACCATAACCTGTGAAAACGAGGAAGTCATACTTACGGCCAGCTCCACGACAGCAAACACCATCTTCACATGGGATGGGTTTACCGAAGGGGAAAATCCGGTGACCATCACCACACCAGGGGTATACAGCGTCGTTGCCAAAAACACCGTCAACGGATGTGAAAGCAGCCCGCAGGAGGTGACCATAGGCTTTGATCAGACTACTCCTAACCTCACAGCGGTGGCCAACCACAGCACCATAACCTGTGAAAACGAGGAAGTCATACTTACGGCCAGCTCCACGACAGCAAACACCATCTTCACATGGGATGGGTTTACCGAAGGGGAAAATCCGGTGACCATCACCACCCCGGGAGTATACAGCGTCATTGCCAAAAACACCATCAACGGGTGTGAAAGCAGCCCGCAGGAGGTGACCATAGGCTTTGACCAGACCACACCTAACCTCACAGCGGTGGCCAACCACAGCACCATAACCTGTGAAAACGAGGAAGTCATACTTACGGCCAGCTCCACGACAGCAAACACCATCTTCACCTGGGATGGGTTTACCGAAGGGGAAAATCCGGTGACCATCACCACCCCGGGAGTATACAGCGTCATTGCCAAAAACACCATCAACGGGTGTGAAAGCAGTCCGCAGGAGGTGACCATAGGCTTTGATCAGACCACTCCTAACCTCACAGCGGTGGCCAACCACAGCACCATAACCTGTGAAAACGAGGAAGTCATACTTACGGCCAGCTCCACGACAGCAAACACCATCTTCACATGGGATGGGTTTACCGAAGGGGAAAATCCGGTGACCATCACCACCCCGGGAGTCTACAGCGTCATTGCCAAAAACACCATCAACGGGTGTGAAAGCAGCCCGCAGGAGGTGACCATAGGCTTTGACCAGACCACACCTAACCTCACAGCGGTGGCCAACCACAGCACCATAACCTGTGAAAACGAGGAAGTCATACTTACGGCCAGCTCCACGACAGCAAACACCATCTTCACATGGGATGGGTTTACCGAAGGGGAAAATCCGGTGACCATCACCACCCCGGGAGTCTACAGCGTCATTGCCAAAAACACCATCAACGGATGTGAAAGCAGTCCGCAGGAGGTGACCATAGGCTTTGACCAGACCACACCTAACCTCACAGCGGTGGCCAACCACAGCACCATAACCTGTGAAAACGAGGAAGTCATACTTACGGCCAGCTCCACGACAGCAAACACCATCTTCACATGGGATGGGTTTACCGAAGGGGAAAATCCGGTGACCATCACCACCCCGGGAGTCTACAGCGTCATTGCCAAAAACACCATCAACGGGTGTGAAAGCAGTCCGCAGGAGGTGACCATAGGCTTTGACCAGACCACTCCTAACCTCACAGCGGTGGCCAACCACAGCACCATAACCTGTGAAAACGAGGAAGTCATACTTACGGCCAGCTCCACGACAGCAAACACCATCTTCACATGGGATGGGTTTACCGAAGGGGAAAATCCGGTGACCATCACCACCCCGGGAGTCTACAGCGTCATTGCCAAAAACACCATCAACGGATGTGAAAGCAGCCCGCAGGAGGTGACCATAGGCTTTGACCAGACCACACCTAACCTCACAGCGGTGGCCAACCACAGCACCATAACCTGTGAAAACGAGGAAGTCATACTTACGGCCAGCTCCACGACAGCAAACACCATCTTCACATGGGATGGGTTTACCGAAGGGGAAAATCCGGTGACCATCACCACCCCGGGAGTATACAGCGTCATTGCCAAAAACACCATCAACGGGTGTGAAAGCAGCCCGCAGGAGGTGACCATAGGCTTTGATCAGACCACTCCTAACCTCACAGCGGTGGCCAACCACAGCACCATAACCTGTGAAAACGAGGAAGTCATACTTACGGCCAGCTCCACGACAGCAAACACCATCTTCACATGGGATGGGTTTACCGAAGGGGAAAATCCGGTGACCATCACCACACCAGGGGTATACAGCGTCGTTGCCAAAAACACCGTCAACGGATGTGAAAGCAGCCCGCAGGAGGTGACCATAGGCTTTGATCAGACCACTCCTAACCTCACAGCGGTGGCCAACCACAGCACCATAACCTGTGAAAACGAGGAAGTCATACTTACGGCCAGCTCCACGACAGCAAACACCATCTTCACATGGGATGGGTTTACCGAAGGGGAAAATCCGGTGACCATCACCACACCAGGGGTATACAGCGTCGTTGCCAAAAACACCGTCAACGGATGTGAAAGCAGCCCGCAGGAGGTGACCATAGGCTTTGATCAGACTACTCCTAACCTCACAGCGGTGGCCAACCACAGCACCATAACCTGTGAAAACGAGGAAGTCATTCTCACGGCCAGCTCCACGACTGCAAACACCATCTTCACATGGGATGGGTTTACCGAAGGGGAAAATCCGGTGACCATCACCACACCAGGGGTATACAGCGTCGTTGCCAAAAACACCGTCAACGGATGTGAAAGCAGCCCGCAGGAGGTGACCATAGGCTTTGACCAGACCACTCCTAACCTCACAGCGGTGGCCAACCACAGCACCATAACCTGTGAAAACGAGGAAGTCATACTTACGGCCAGCTCCACGACTGCAAACACCATCTTCACATGGGATGGGTTTACCGAAGGGGAAAATCCGGTGACCATCACCACACCAGGGGTATACAGCGTCGTTGCCAAAAACACCGTCAACGGATGTGAAAGCAGCCCGCAGGAGGTGACCATAGGCTTTGATCAGACTACTCCTAACCTCACAGCGGTGGCCAACCACAGCACCATAACCTGTGAAAACGAGGAAGTCATTCTCACGGCCAGCTCCACGACTGCAAACACCATCTTCACATGGGATGGGTTTACCGAAGGGGAAAATCCGGTGACCATCACCACACCAGGGGTATACAGCGTCATTGCCAAAAACACCGTCAACGGATGTGAAAGCAGTCCGCAGGAGGTGACCATAGGCTTTGATCAGACTACTCCTAACCTCACAGCGGTGGCCAACCACAGCACCATAACCTGTGAAAACGAGGAAGTCATACTTACGGCCAGCTCCACGACTGCAAACACCATCTTCACATGGGATGGGTTTACCGAAGGGGAAAATCCGGTGACCATCACCACACCAGGGGTATACAGCGTCATTGCCAAAAACACCGTCAACGGATGTGAAAGCAGCCCGCAGGAGGTGACCATAGGCTTTGATCAGACTACTCCTAACCTCACAGCGGTGGCCAACCACAGCACCATAACCTGTGAAAACGAGGAAGTCATTCTCACGGCCAGCTCCACGACTGCAAACACCATCTTCACATGGGATGGGTTTACCGAAGGGGAAAATCCGGTGACCATCACCACACCAGGGGTATACAGCGTCATTGCCAAAAACACCGTCAACGGATGTGAAAGCAGTCCGCAGGAGGTGACCATAGGCTTTGATCAGACTACTCCTAACCTCACAGCGGTGGCCAACCACAGCACCATAACCTGTGAAAACGAGGAAGTCATACTTACGGCCAGCTCCACGACTGCAAACACCATCTTCACATGGGATGGGTTTACCGAAGGGGAAAATCCGGTGACCATCACCACACCAGGGGTATACAGCGTCGTTGCCAAAAACACCGTCAACGGATGTGAAAGCAGCCCGCAGGAGGTGACCATAGGCTTTGACCAGACCACACCTAACCTCACAGCGGTGGCCAACCACAGCACCATAACCTGTGAAAACGAGGAAGTCATACTTACGGCCAGCTCCACGACAGCAAACACCATCTTCACATGGGATGGGTTTGCCGAAGGGGAAAATCCGGTGACCATCACCACCCCGGGAGTCTACAGCGTCATTGCCAAAAACACCATCAACGGATGTGAAAGCAGTCCGCAGGAGGTGACCATAGGCTTTGACCAGACCACACCTAACCTCACAGCGGTGGCCAACCACAGCACCATAACCTGTGAAAACGAGGAAGTCATACTTACGGCCAGCTCCACGACAGCAAACACCATCTTCACATGGGATGGGTTTACCGAAGGGGAAAATCCGGTGACCATCACCACCCCGGGAGTATACAGCGTCATTGCCAAAAACACCATCAACGGGTGTGAAAGCAGCCCGCAGGAGGTGACCATAGGCTTTGACCAGACCACACCTAACCTCACAGCGGTGGCCAACCACAGCACCATAACCTGTGAAAACGAGGAAGTCATACTTACGGCCAGCTCCACGACAGCAAACACCATCTTCACATGGGATGGGTTTACCGAAGGGGAAAATCCGGTGACCATCACCACCCCGGGAGTATACAGCGTCATTGCCAAAAACACCATCAACGGATGTGAAAGCAGTCCGCAGGAGGTGACCATAGGCTTTGACCAGACCACACCTAACCTCACAGCGGTGGCCAACCACAGCACCATAACCTGTGAAAACGAGGAAGTCATACTTACGGCCAGCTCCACGACAGCAAACACCATCTTCACATGGGATGGGTTTACCGAAGGGGAAAATCCGGTGACCATCACCACCCCGGGAGTATACAGCGTCATTGCCAAAAACACCATCAACGGGTGTGAAAGCAGCCCGCAGGAGGTGACCATAGGCTTTGACCAGACCACACCTAACCTCACAGCGGTGGCCAACCACAGCACCATAACCTGTGAAAACGAGGAAGTCATACTTACGGCCAGCTCCACGACAGCAAACACCATCTTCACATGGGATGGGTTTACCGAAGGGGAAAATCCGGTGACCATCACCACCCCGGGAGTATACAGCGTCATTGCCAAAAACACCATCAACGGGTGTGAAAGCAGCCCGCAGGAGGTGACCATAGGCTTTGACCAGACCACACCTAACCTCACAGCGGTGGCCAACCACAGCACCATAACCTGTGAAAACGAGGAAGTCATACTTACGGCCAGCTCCACGACAGCAAACACCATCTTCACCTGGGATGGGTTTACCGAAGGGGAAAATCCGGTGACCATCACCACCCCGGGAGTATACAGCGTCATTGCCAAAAACACCATCAACGGGTGTGAAAGCAGTCCGCAGGAGGTGACCATAGGCTTTGATCAGACCACTCCTAACCTCACAGCGGTGGCCAACCACAGCACCATAACCTGTGAAAACGAGGAAGTCATACTTACGGCCAGCTCCACGACAGCAAACACCATCTTCACATGGGATGGGTTTACCGAAGGGGAAAATCCGGTGACCATCACCACCCCGGGAGTCTACAGCGTCATTGCCAAAAACACCATCAACGGGTGTGAAAGCAGCCCGCAGGAGGTGACCATAGGCTTTGACCAGACCACACCTAACCTCACAGCGGTGGCCAACCACAGCACCATAACCTGTGAAAACGAGGAAGTCATACTTACGGCCAGCTCCACGACAGCAAACACCATCTTCACATGGGATGGGTTTACCGAAGGGGAAAATCCGGTGACCATCACCACCCCGGGAGTCTACAGCGTCATTGCCAAAAACACCATCAACGGATGTGAAAGCAGTCCGCAGGAGGTGACCATAGGCTTTGACCAGACCACTCCTAACCTCACAGCGGTGGCCAACCACAGCACCATAACCTGTGAAAACGAGGAAGTCATACTTACGGCCAGCTCCACGACAGCAAACACCATCTTCACATGGGATGGGTTTACCGAAGGGGAAAATCCGGTGACCATCACCACACCAGGGGTATACAGCGTCGTTGCCAAAAACACCGTCAACGGATGTGAAAGCAGCCCGCAGGAGGTGACCATAGGCTTTGATCAGACTACTCCTAACCTCACAGCGGTGGCCAACCACAGCACCATAACCTGTGAAAACGAGGAAGTCATACTTACGGCCAGCTCCACGACAGCAAACACCATCTTCACATGGGATGGGTTTACCGAAGGGGAAAATCCGGTGACCATCACCACCCCGGGAGTATACAGCGTCATTGCCAAAAACACCATCAACGGGTGTGAAAGCAGCCCGCAGGAGGTGACCATAGGCTTTGACCAGACCACACCTAACCTCACAGCGGTGGCCAACCACAGCACCATAACCTGTGAAAACGAGGAAGTCATACTTACGGCCAGCTCCACGACAGCAAACACCATCTTCACCTGGGATGGGTTTACCGAAGGGGAAAATCCGGTGACCATCACCACCCCGGGAGTATACAGCGTCATTGCCAAAAACACCATCAACGGGTGTGAAAGCAGTCCGCAGGAGGTGACCATAGGCTTTGATCAGACCACTCCTAACCTCACAGCGGTGGCCAACCACAGCACCATAACCTGTGAAAACGAGGAAGTCATACTTACGGCCAGCTCCACGACAGCAAACACCATCTTCACATGGGATGGGTTTACCGAAGGGGAAAATCCGGTGACCATCACCACCCCGGGAGTCTACAGCGTCATTGCCAAAAACACCATCAACGGGTGTGAAAGCAGCCCGCAGGAGGTGACCATAGGCTTTGACCAGACCACACCTAACCTCACAGCGGTGGCCAACCACAGCACCATAACCTGTGAAAACGAGGAAGTCATACTTACGGCCAGCTCCACGACAGCAAACACCATCTTCACATGGGATGGGTTTACCGAAGGGGAAAATCCGGTGACCATCACCACCCCGGGAGTCTACAGCGTCATTGCCAAAAACACCATCAACGGATGTGAAAGCAGTCCGCAGGAGGTGACCATAGGCTTTGACCAGACCACACCTAACCTCACAGCGGTGGCCAACCACAGCACCATAACCTGTGAAAACGAGGAAGTCATACTTACGGCCAGCTCCACGACAGCAAACACCATCTTCACATGGGATGGGTTTACCGAAGGGGAAAATCCGGTGACCATCACCACCCCGGGAGTCTACAGCGTCATTGCCAAAAACACCATCAACGGGTGTGAAAGCAGTCCGCAGGAGGTGACCATAGGCTTTGACCAGACCACTCCTAACCTCACAGCGGTGGCCAACCACAGCACCATAACCTGTGAAAACGAGGAAGTCATACTTACGGCCAGCTCCACGACAGCAAACACCATCTTCACATGGGATGGGTTTACCGAAGGGGAAAATCCGGTGACCATCACCACCCCGGGAGTCTACAGCGTCATTGCCAAAAACACCATCAACGGATGTGAAAGCAGCCCGCAGGAGGTGACCATAGGCTTTGACCAGACCACACCTAACCTCACAGCGGTGGCCAACCACAGCACCATAACCTGTGAAAACGAGGAAGTCATACTTACGGCCAGCTCCACGACAGCAAACACCATCTTCACATGGGATGGGTTTACCGAAGGGGAAAATCCGGTGACCATCACCACCCCGGGAGTATACAGCGTCATTGCCAAAAACACCATCAACGGGTGTGAAAGCAGCCCGCAGGAGGTGACCATAGGCTTTGACCAGACCACACCTAACCTCACAGCGGTGGCCAACCACAGCACCATAACCTGTGAAAACGAGGAAGTCATACTTACGGCCAGCTCCACGACAGCAAACACCATCTTCACATGGGATGGGTTTACCGAAGGGGAAAATCCGGTGACCATCACCACCCCGGGAGTATACAGCGTCATTGCCAAAAACACCATCAACGGGTGTGAAAGCAGCCCGCAGGAGGTGACCATAGGCTTTGACCAGACCACTCCTAACCTCACAGCGGTGGCCAACCACAGCACCATAACCTGTGAAAACGAGGAAGTCATACTTACGGCCAGCTCCACGACAGCAAACACCATCTTCACATGGGATGGGTTTACCGAAGGGGAAAATCCGGTGACCATCACCACCCCGGGAGTATACAGCGTCATTGCCAAAAACACCATCAACGGGTGTGAAAGCAGCCCGCAGGAGGTGACCATAGGCTTTGACCAGACCACACCTAACCTCACAGCGGTGGCCAACCACAGCACCATAACCTGTGAAAACGAGGAAGTCATACTTACGGCCAGCTCCACGACAGCAAACACCATCTTCACCTGGGATGGGTTTACCGAAGGGGAAAATCCGGTGACCATCACCACCCCGGGAGTATACAGCGTCATTGCCAAAAACACCATCAACGGGTGTGAAAGCAGTCCGCAGGAGGTGACCATAGGCTTTGATCAGACCACTCCTAACCTCACAGCGGTGGCCAACCACAGCACCATAACCTGTGAAAACGAGGAAGTCATACTTACGGCCAGCTCCACGACAGCAAACACCATCTTCACATGGGATGGGTTTACCGAAGGGGAAAATCCGGTGACCATCACCACCCCGGGAGTCTACAGCGTCATTGCCAAAAACACCATCAACGGGTGTGAAAGCAGCCCGCAGGAGGTGACCATAGGCTTTGACCAGACCACACCTAACCTCACAGCGGTGGCCAACCACAGCACCATAACCTGTGAAAACGAGGAAGTCATACTTACGGCCAGCTCCACGACAGCAAACACCATCTTCACATGGGATGGGTTTACCGAAGGGGAAAATCCGGTGACCATCACCACCCCGGGAGTCTACAGCGTCATTGCCAAAAACACCATCAACGGATGTGAAAGCAGTCCGCAGGAGGTGACCATAGGCTTTGACCAGACCACACCTAACCTCACAGCGGTGGCCAACCACAGCACCATAACCTGTGAAAACGAGGAAGTCATACTTACGGCCAGCTCCACGACAGCAAACACCATCTTCACATGGGATGGGTTTACCGAAGGGGAAAATCCGGTGACCATCACCACCCCGGGAGTCTACAGCGTCATTGCCAAAAACACCATCAACGGGTGTGAAAGCAGTCCGCAGGAGGTGACCATAGGCTTTGACCAGACCACTCCTAACCTCACAGCGGTGGCCAACCACAGCACCATAACCTGTGAAAACGAGGAAGTCATACTTACGGCCAGCTCCACGACAGCAAACACCATCTTCACATGGGATGGGTTTACCGAAGGGGAAAATCCGGTGACCATCACCACCCCGGGAGTCTACAGCGTCATTGCCAAAAACACCATCAACGGATGTGAAAGCAGCCCGCAGGAGGTGACCATAGGCTTTGACCAGACCACACCTAACCTCACAGCGGTGGCCAACCACAGCACCATAACCTGTGAAAACGAGGAAGTCATACTTACGGCCAGCTCCACGACAGCAAACACCATCTTCACATGGGATGGGTTTACCGAAGGGGAAAATCCGGTGACCATCACCACCCCGGGAGTATACAGCGTCATTGCCAAAAACACCATCAACGGGTGTGAAAGCAGCCCGCAGGAGGTGACCATAGGCTTTGACCAGACCACACCTAACCTCACAGCGGTGGCCAACCACAGCACCATAACCTGTGAAAACGAGGAAGTCATACTTACGGCCAGCTCCACGACAGCAAACACCATCTTCACATGGGATGGGTTTACCGAAGGGGAAAATCCGGTGACCATCACCACCCCGGGAGTATACAGCGTCATTGCCAAAAACACCATCAACGGGTGTGAAAGCAGCCCGCAGGAGGTGACCATAGGCTTTGACCAGACCACTCCTAACCTCACAGCGGTGGCCAACCACAGCACCATAACCTGTGAAAACGAGGAAGTCATACTTACGGCCAGCTCCACGACAGCAAACACCATCTTCACATGGGATGGGTTTACCGAAGGGGAAAATCCGGTGACCATCACCACCCCGGGAGTATACAGCGTCATTGCCAAAAACACCATCAACGGGTGTGAAAGCAGCCCGCAGGAGGTGACCATAGGCTTTGACCAGACCACACCTAACCTCACAGCGGTGGCCAACCACAGCACCATAACCTGTGAAAACGAGGAAGTCATACTTACGGCCAGCTCCACGACAGCAAACACCATCTTCACCTGGGATGGGTTTACCGAAGGGGAAAATCCGGTGACCATCACCACCCCGGGAGTATACAGCGTCATTGCCAAAAACACCATCAACGGGTGTGAAAGCAGTCCGCAGGAGGTGACCATAGGCTTTGATCAGACCACTCCTAACCTCACAGCGGTGGCCAACCACAGCACCATAACCTGTGAAAACGAGGAAGTCATACTTACGGCCAGCTCCACGACAGCAAACACCATCTTCACATGGGATGGGTTTACCGAAGGGGAAAATCCGGTGACCATCACCACCCCGGGAGTCTACAGCGTCATTGCCAAAAACACCATCAACGGGTGTGAAAGCAGCCCGCAGGAGGTGACCATAGGCTTTGACCAGACCACACCTAACCTCACAGCGGTGGCCAACCACAGCACCATAACCTGTGAAAACGAGGAAGTCATACTTACGGCCAGCTCCACGACAGCAAACACCATCTTCACATGGGATGGGTTTACCGAAGGGGAAAATCCGGTGACCATCACCACCCCGGGAGTCTACAGCGTCATTGCCAAAAACACCATCAACGGATGTGAAAGCAGTCCGCAGGAGGTGACCATAGGCTTTGACCAGACCACACCTAACCTCACAGCGGTGGCCAACCACAGCACCATAACCTGTGAAAACGAGGAAGTCATACTTACGGCCAGCTCCACGACAGCAAACACCATCTTCACATGGGATGGGTTTACCGAAGGGGAAAATCCGGTGACCATCACCACCCCGGGAGTCTACAGCGTCATTGCCAAAAACACCATCAACGGATGTGAAAGCAGTCCGCAGGAGGTGACCATAGGCTTTGACCAGACCACACCTAACCTCACAGCGGTGGCCAACCACAGCACCATAACCTGTGAAAACGAGGAAGTCATACTTACGGCCAGCTCCACGACAGCAAACACCATCTTCACATGGGATGGGTTTACCGAAGGGGAAAATCCGGTGACCATCACCACCCCGGGAGTCTACAGCGTCATTGCCAAAAACACCATCAACGGATGTGAAAGCAGTCCGCAGGAGGTGACCATAGGCTTTGACCAGACCACGCCTGCCTGCAGCCTGAATGTGGAAAACAATACTTCTGTTGCAGGGGGTTCCAGTAATACAATCAGTACGACTTTCGATGCAGATTACAGCTACCAGTGGACCATCTCTCCGAATGACAATGGGTGGGGGATCACTTCGGGACAAAACACGAACACCCTCACTTATGTGGCCGGAAGTAGTGGAAGCTCAGTTTCGATCAGTGTAGAAGTCACTGATATTACCAATGGATGTTCTACTATATCTCCATGCTCAGTGACCCTGGATGCTTCTACTTCTACGACTAGTGTACAAAGTACTTCTACCAGAGAAGTCAGCAACACCAGTATCTCCGCCGAAGAGTCATGGGAATACTCTGCTTCTCCTAACCCGTCTGAGAGTATGATCAACATTTCATTCAGGAGCCCGGCAAAAGGAAATGTGAGAGTAGAGATCTATGACATGACCGGGTCGCTTGTCGAAACTGTCTTTGACGGATGGGTGGAAAAAGGCACCCGATATACAGCACCCTTCAACGAAAATAGAAAAGTGCCATCTGGTATCTACTACTACCTGATCCGGTCTGAGCATAATGTGATTAAAAACAGGATCATGATCACCAAGTAAGATTTACCTGTCTGAATAAAGAAAGCCATTGATCTGGTATCGGATCAATGGCTTTCTCTTTTTACTGAATGTTCAGGAGGACATAAAAAAAGGTTCAAGCCGCTCCCGACTTGAACCTAAAGGTCAAAAACTCAAAATAAAAGGACTAATAGAATATCAAATATAACATTTTTCGCAAAAAATAAAAGAAATACTGAACAAATTAAAGAATGTTATCGTTGATAGTATTACTATTATATTTTTTAGTAATACTTATTTAAATGACAGTTTTACAATTACAGCTTAATGATAATTTCTTCCTGAAAAACCCTCAGAGTACTCCCCTGGGAAAGAAGATTATAAAGCACAGCATCATGCTGATAGACGTACTTGGTTTCGAGGCTTTTACATTCAAAAAATTGTCTCACGAAATTGAATCAACGGAGGCTTCAGTATACAGGTATTTTGAAAACAAGCACCGCTTGTTAATGTACCTGATTACCTGGTATTGGGCATGGACTGAATACCGCATCACTTTTGAGACACATAACCTGGCGGACCCAAAGGAACAGCTCGATAAGGCACTGAAAATTATCAGTGAAAAGAAACTCCCGGACGAAAATTTCCCGGATATAAACGAGAGTGCACTACAGCGGATTGTGATAGCTGAATCGGATAAAACATATCTGACCAAACAGGTCGATGCAGATAATAAAGAAGGCTTGTTTAGAGGATATAAATCTCTATGTGATACGATCAGTCAAATGATCCATAAGATCAATCCCAACTTTCAGTATGCTCATGCCCTGATAAGTACAGCATTGGAAGCTTCAAATCAGCAGATATTTTTCGCAAGCCACCTGCCTTCTTTAACTGAAGTGAGTCGGGAAGATGACCCATTTGAAGCCAACTATGAATTTCTGAAAACAATGGTTTTTAAAACTGTATCAAGCGATATATGAATAATCATCAGATCATAAAAACACTCCAGGAATCTGCAGATATACTAAAAATGGACCTGGAGAGCTACTCGCTTGCTGCTCTGGACCAAACACATCGAGAGTATGAAGGAGATGAGCTTGTAGAATTTATTCGAGACCTGGTAGAATCAAGTAGCGATTGTGGAATGATCATGCTCGAAAAGCACCTGGTTGAGCAGCGATTCAAGGAATTTATGAAGACCTATGAATCTCCAGTGATCGTTTTTGCGAAAGACGATGAGTTGGCGCCGGTTCTGATCAAAAAAGAGAAAAAACTATTTCACATCATCAAAGTAAAAAGCAGGCGTGTAGAAAGATCCGTAGCTGAAAACCTGAATGATCTGGACCTGGCTTGTACGGATAGTTTGGAAGTGATATTCCTTTCAGTTTTTAACTATCAGAGTCTGGTGAGCGACCAGCCAGGGACCTCCGAAAGATCAAATGCACTGTCCCCGATCAAAAGACTTTACAAACTCCTGGCCTCAGAGAAAAAGGACATCATGTATGTGTATGTCTACGCATTGCTTATTGGTCTGCTGAGTTTGAGCTTGCCTCTGGGGATACAGGCGGCCGTAGAGTTAATCAGCGGGGGTGTTGTTTTCAGTTCTGTTTATCTACTTATTGCTTTTGTAATCGTGGCAGTTATGGGAACCGGAGTACTTCAGGTTTTCCAAATCACCATAGTAGAGTACTTACAGCGCCGGGTGTTTACTAAAGCTGCTTTTGAGTTTGCATTCAGGGTACCTCGTATTCGTATGGAATCCGTACTAAACCTGCACATGCCAGAGCTGATGAATCGCTTTTTTGATGTGCTCACCCTACAGAAAGGTTTGCCCAAGCTCTTGATAGATCTTTCCACAGGGGTTATCCAAATTCTATTTGGGTTATTGCTCCTCTCCTTCTACCACCCATTTTTTGTGTTTTTTGGTTTGGTTTTAGTTTCTATTCTATTCGGGATTTTTTACCTCACAGGCCCAAAAGGCCTGAAGTCCTCCATCACAGAATCTAAATATAAATACAAGGTAGTCTACTGGCTTGAGGAAATGGCACGGACGCTTTACTCCTTCAAGCTATCGGGTAATACAATGCTTCCCATTAAAAAAACCGATTATAATGTCAATAACTACCTGAAAAACAGGGCCACCCATTTCAATGTGTTAATCAGTCAGTATGCATATGTTCTGTTATTCAAAACCGTAGTAACCGGTGGCTTGCTCATTTTGGGCACAATACTGGTTGTTGGCAGGGAAATTACACTCGGACAGTTCGTGGCTGCAGAGGTAATCATCATTCTGATACTTGGTTCAGTAGAAAAGATCATTATGTATATGGATGTGGTCTACGATATGTTAACAGCTGTAGACAAAATTTCGCATGTTACAGACCTGCCGCTCGAACCAACCGGAGGAATTGATATACCTAGAGAGAGCCTGGAAAAAGGCCTCTCCGTACAGATGAAAAAGCTCAGCTATGAGTACGCCAACAATACATACAAATCACTGGAGGATGTAACCCTCAAAATAAATGCTGGTGAACGAATATGCATCAGCGGACGAGGGGGCTCCGGAAAAACCACACTGACCAACATCATATCCGGTATTCATACAGCGTATGAAGGCATCATCACATACAATAACTATAGCTTGAAAGACCTGGACCGTACATTTCTCAGAGACAAGATCGGAAAAAATGTTTCCACTGAAGACATTTTTGAAGGCTCCATCCTCGATAACATCCTGGTGGGGAAACCATTCGCCAGCGCAGAGCTTGCCATAGAGGCTATAGAAAAAGTTGGACTTGCAGATGATATCTATAGATTAAAAGATGGACTGAACACTGAGTTGCTAAGTGCCGGCAAAGGATTTAGCAGCTCTTTTATCAATAAGCTTATTCTCGCAAGGTGTCTGGCAAAACACCCCTCTCTGCTCATTCTCAATGACTTCTTTAATAATTTCCAAAAGCAGGAACGGCTTAAGCTTATTGAAATGCTGACAAACGATGAAAACAAATGGACATTGATCGTTGTCAGCAATGATCCGCTGGTCATGGCAGCAGCTGATCGGGTTTTGTACCTGGAAGAAGGCAGGATCATAGCAGATGGGTCCTTTGAGGAAGTAATAAAAAATGAAAACATCGTCAAAAACATTTATTAGATAGGAGATGCTCAATATATCTGATGATAAGGTTGATAATATTCTGGAAGAAGGAGATTATCACTCGCTACGAACCCTGAAAACACCAAGACTGGGCAGACAGCTGGCCCGGGTGCTTTTGGCTATTATTGGCGTGAGTATCCTTGTGCTTTTCCTGCCCTGGCAGCAAAATATTCGCGGAACAGGCAATCTCACCGCCTTAAATCCCAAAAACCGCCCCCAAACGATAGAAACCACAATCGCTGGAAGGATAAAAGACTGGAAAATACAGGAAGGACAATATGTGAATAAGGGTGATACCATTCTTTCTCTTTCAGAAGTCAAAGAGAAGTTTTTTGACCCAAACCTTCTGCTACGTCTCGTGCAGCAGATTGAAGCTAAAGAAGGGAGTCTCATTGCCAAAGAGGAAAAGAGCAATGCACTTAGAACGCAAATTGCTGCTTTAAAAGAAGCCAGGAATATCAAAATACAGCAAGCTCAAAACAAACTGAGGCAAACACACTTGAAATTAGAGAGTGACAGCATTGCCTTTGAGGCTGAAAAGATCCAATATCAGAACGCTAAAAACCTATTTGAACGAAACAAAAAACGATATGAAGCCGGGAACATTCCATTAACAAAGTTTCAGGAGATAGAAACAAAGTTTCAGCAGAGCATGGCCAAACTAAATGCCACTGAAAATAAGTTTTTACAATCCAGGTCAGAGCTTATTATAGCCACAGTAGACATATCAGGACTACAAGCTGAATACACCGACAAAATCAGCAAAGCCCAGTCTGATCTCAGTGCTACTTTAGCGGACCTCTATGATACTGAAGGGTCATTGGCAAAAATGAAAAATGAATATACCAACATGAGTATCCGAAATGAGCAGTACCAGATCACCGCTCCACAGTCAGGATATATAGTAAAAGCCCTAAAGGCAGGTATTGGCGAAATCATAAAGGAAGGGGAAGCAGTATCTACTATTATGCCTGAAACAAATGACAAAGCGGCAGAAATGTTTATCAAAGCAATGGATCTGCCCTTCATTAACCAGGGCAGGAAAGTACGAATAGAATTTGATGGCTGGCCGGCTTTACAGTTTTCAGGGTGGCCAAATGTATCTGTTGGGACTTTCGGTGGCGTGGTGCAGGTGATCGATCGTGTAGAAAGCAAGCCTGGTCTGTTTCGAATACTGGTAAAACCCGATCCGGAGGCTGAACCCTGGCCGGAAGAAGTAAGAATGGGGTCTGGTGTAAAAGGCTGGGTAATGCTCAATAATGTACCAATCTGGTTCGAACTATGGAGGCAGCTCAATGGATTTCCACCTGCTATTTATGAAAATGGTGAAAGAGTAAACGTAAAGAAAAAGTGATGAAAATCTACATTTCATGGGTTTTAGCATCGTTTGTCTTTGTTGCTAACATTCACGGTCAGACAGGTGATTCCATGAAGATTCTATCTATCAGCGATGTATTAGCGTTAGCTGGGGAAAATCATCCCATCATAAAGCAGGCACAGCTCCAACAAGGATTTGCTGAGGCTGAACTCAGAGCAGCCAAAGGAACATTTGACCCTAAGCTTAGTTCACAGTTTTCATCAAAAGACCTTAAAGGCACAAACTATTATAGTAAGTTTCACAACAGCCTGAAACTACCTACATGGTTTCCCCTGGATCCAAAGGTGGAGGTGTACAGAAATGAAGGGGCCTATTTGAATCCGGAAAATTATGTCTCTTCCTCAGCTGATTACTGGCAGGTCACCACAGGTGTAAGTCTGCCTATCGGTAAAGGGCTATTCATAGATGAAAGACGAGCACTGGTAAAACAGGCGAGATACTTTGGTGATCTGGCAGAGGCCGAACAAATCAAACTAACCAATAAAATCCTTTTCACGATCATCAAAACATACTGGGACTGGTATCTTGCATATCGCGAATATCAGCTTATGCAACAAAGCGTTAGTATAGCTGAAACACTTTTTGATCGGGTAAAAATGGATTACAGTTTTGGTGAAGCTGCAGTGGTGGACACGGTTCAGTCTAAAATCACCTATCAGTCAAGAAAAATTGACTTTCAAAAGGCGAAACTCGTCTATACGCAAGCAAAGCTGGCCATGGAAATCCATCTATGGGGTCCTGATGATATCCCACTTGAGCTCACAAACAATGTAATCCCCACCGAAGATGAAAAGATAGGTCTTGTCCCCGCAGATTCTTTAATCCATGAGCTCTATAGCTGGGCACGAACTAACCATCCGGAAGTACAAAAGCTAGAAGCAAAAAAGAACCAAATAACCGTAGAGCAACAATGGTACAGGGAAAGCCTGAAGCCGGAAATCAACCTCCGCTATTCGTTGATTGACGCTCCATTCGGCAGGGATGAAGTGGAGGCTCCTCAGTGGGAAGATAATTACAAGCTGGGTATAGACTTCACCTTTCCCCTTTTTCTGAGAAAAGAACGAGGAAAGCTGCAGAAGAGTCAGCTCTACATTGAGCAGATAGATTTTGACAAAGTGCAGCTTCAGCAGGAAATTACAGCCTCTGTACAAAGTACTTATGCTGAATTAACCACCAACCAGGTACTGGTAGACGAATATGAATCTATGGCCGAAAATTACCGCAGACTCCTCGAAGCGGAGATTTTTAACCTGGAAAATGGAGAAAGTGACCTTTTCAAACTCAATATCCAGCAAGACAAATACATCGAAGCACAAAAGAAATATTTAAATGCCTTGGTAAAATTTGAAAAACTTAAGGCTTCCCTCCCTTATACCATCGGCTTACCAAATTTAGCTTACGAAAACCTGTACGAATAAGAACACTTCTCTTGTTTTAAGTGTACATTTACGGACACGTGAAATAGTTATAACCGGCTTAGAGCACTGAAAGTCCACATTTTTACTGTTGGCACTATTTCTGAAATTAAGAGACAAAAAATAGACTGAACCGTGGATAAAGAATTAGGAAAAATATTGATCATCGATGACGATGAAGATGTCTTGCTAGCCGCAAAAATGCTTTTGAAAAAGCATGCTAAGGAGGTTCTTATCGAGAAAAACCCAAAGAAGATACCTTTCCTTCTCAATAACGACTCTTATGACCTCATTCTGCTGGATATGAATTTCAGTAAGGATATCACCAGTGGAAAAGAGGGATTTTACTGGCTGGAACAGATTCTGGATAAAGACCCTCAGGCTGTGGTGGTATTGATTACGGCTTTTGGGGATGTGGAGATGGCTGTCAAAGCATTAAAAGCCGGCGCTACGGACTTTGTGCTGAAACCGTGGCAAAATGAAAAGCTCATAGCCACACTCAATAGCGCTGCAAAACTCAAAGAGTCTTACAAAGAGGTAACCCAGCTCAAGCAAACCAGCAAGCAGCTGCAGGAAGACAGTAACCTGGCATTTAAAAACATCATAGGTGAAAGTGACCTGATCAAAGAAGTCTTCAAAGTAATAGACAAAGTGGCGGGTACGGATGCTAATGTACTCATACTAGGTGAAAACGGCACGGGGAAGGAACTCATCGCCCGGGCGATCCATCAAAAATCCCTCAGAAAAGACAATGTGTTCATCGGTGTAGACATGGGAGCCATTACCGAAAGCCTGTTTGAAAGTGAGCTTTTCGGTCATAAGAAAGGCTCTTTTACTGATGCTAAGGAAGACCGTCCCGGTCGATTTGAAGTGGCTAATAAAGGCTCATTGTTTCTGGATGAGATCGGCAACCTGAGCATGCCCCTCCAGTCTAAGCTGCTCACGGCTTTGCAAAACAGGGAAATCACCAGGATCGGCTCCAACCAGTCTGTACCCATAGACATCCGACTCATTTGTGCGACGAATATGCCGATCTATGAAATGGTAGCTGACAACACCTTCAGGCAAGACCTCTTATACAGGGTCAATACAGTCGAGATTCACCTGCCGCCACTACGGGATCGATTGGACGATATCCCTCTTCTCGCTGATCACTTTATGCATACGTATAGTAATAAGTATCGTAAAAACATCAAAAAAATCGCTCCCAGCACTATCAAAAAACTTCAAAAGTACAGCTGGCCAGGGAATATACGAGAGCTTCAGCATGCTATAGAGCGAGCTATTATTATGAGCGATACAGATACACTTAATCCGGATGACTTTTTCTTCCTGGCTCAAAAACCCGAGAACAATACCCCGGTAGAATCTGACAATTTTAACCTGGACGAGGTAGAAAAAAATGTAATCCAGCGAGCAGTAAATAAGCACAATGGTAACATTTCCAAGGCTGCAAAGGAGCTAGGGCTAACGAGAGCGTCGCTGTACAGAAGGCTGGAAAAGTATGGGTTATAGAAATTTCAGATATCAGCTCATCGGGCGTATAGCCCTTTTGGGAATCACTATTTTCTTATTTACGAATCTCTTTTACACTGATTCCTACACCTTTACGAAAATTCTGATCTTCCTCCTGATAGTACTTCAGAGCTATTACCTGTACTATTTTCTTGAAAAGTCAAACCGGGAGATCATTGGTTTTTTGGAAAGTATCAAATGGGATGACTTTTCACATACCTATCCGGATAAAAAAAGCGGAACAAGCCTTGATGAGCTGTATCTGGAGTTTAACAATGTTATTCGAAAGTTTCGTGAAATCCGAGCTGATAAGGAAGCTCAATATCAGTACCTCAAAACCATCGTACAACATGTGGGAATAGGTATTATAACTTTCGAGAAAAATGGAGAGGTCCAGATCGTAAACTATGCAGCTAAAACATTACTTGGTATCAAACACCTGAAAAACATCAAGCAACTAAAAGTAGTGAATGAGCAGTTGGTGGATACCCTTAAAGAGCTGAGGACTGGTGGACGGGACCTGATCAGAATAGCCAAAAACAACGATGATGAGATCCAGTTGGCTATTTATGCCATTGAGCTCTCACTTCGTGATAAGGAGTTTAAGCTTATTTCCCTGCAAAACATCCAGAGTGAGCTGGAAGAAAAAGAGATGGAAGCCTGGCAAAACCTGATCCGTGTACTTACACATGAGATCATGAATTCCGTAACGCCAATCTCCTCCCTGGCGCGCACCATAGAGTCTGAAATGGAAGACTGGCTTTCTAACGGACAGGATATCAACACCATAACTAACGATCAGGTTGAAGATTTTCACACTGCTTTACACACCATTCATAAACGCAGCGAGCATCTGATCAAGTTTGTCAGTGATTTCAGAAACATGACCCGTATTGCCCTTCCTCAGGTGAGTAAGGTTTGTGTAAAAGAAATGATGAGCCATGTTTTGGCACTGCTCAAAAACGACATTCAAGAGGCTCAGATAAGGCTGGAAATAGATATCCCCGAATCTTTGTGCATTCACATTGATGAGCAACAGATCGAACAGGTCCTGATCAATATCGTGAAAAATGCTATCCAGGCTTTAGCTGAAGATGATGAAAAAGAGGAAGAGAAAGTACTACAGATCAAAGCTATGGTACGGGAAGAAGAAGGGGCTTTCATCACCATCAGGGACAATGGCCCCGGAATAGAAGAAGAAGCACTCAAAAAGATTTTCATTCCTTTCTTTACCACTAAAAAGAGTGGTTCCGGAATCGGGCTTAGTCTTTCCAAGCAGATCATGCGTAACCACAAAGGTTCTATTTCAGTGAAATCTGTCGTGAATGACGGAACCGAATTTACGCTTAAGTTTATCCAGTAGGATTACCAGCTTAGCTATATGGGTAGTCCCCTAAAAAAGATCTTTGCAACTTAAAAAAGACAAAACCGCAGTATCCAGGAGAGCATTTGTAAGGGGAGCAACTAACCACATTATTAGACTCCACAAACCTCATCCTGGCAATATCCTTAAGATGTACGCGATTGATTATATAATTAAAGAATTCAAAGACCAGGGACTATAAAGACCTACTAAAATATAAAGATTTTATTGGCACTGTTCACTGTAGTACGGATGACGAGGTGTTTTTTGGCAAATTGGAAGGGATCGATGATCTGGTAACTTTTGAAGGAACAGATGTTGATCAACTAAAAAAATCATTTCAGGAAGCTGTAGAGGATTACCTGGAGATATGTGAATCACTCGATAAGCAGCCTTATAAATCCTACAAAGGAACTTTTAACGTTAGGATCAAACCAACTTTACATAAACAGGCTGCTTATAAATCAGTCGAATTAGGGTTGTCTTTAAATCAGTTTGTAGAGCAAGCTATAAATGATAAATTAATTAACACAAGCCACGAAAATCACTAAGAACCTTACCGATCGAACCCTGCGTTTGGGGTAATATTTTGCTAAATATCGGCTCATCCGGCGGAAAAATTCATAGATTCCGGGTTAACTTTCCAAGCAAAAATGCGATACCTCTTTATCGTACAGGGAGAAGGCAGAGGCCACATGACACAGGCCCTTTCACTGGCACAGATCCTGAAAAATGCAGGCCATGAAATCTGCCATGTGATTGTTGGTAAAAGTAAACGAAGGGAACTCCCCTCCTTTTTTACCCGGAAAATCAACACCCCGATTTCCCACCTTGAGAGTCCCAACTTTGTAACGGATAAAGATCAAAAATCCGTAAAGCTCTTTCAAACAGTTGTGCACTCAATACTAAAAGCTCCTGTTTATCAAAAATCCATCAATAAGATTGACGATATTGTAAAAGAACAAAGACCGGATGTGATCATCAACTTTTACGATTTTCTGGGAGGGCTGTATAACTTTTCAAAACGACCAAAAGTCAGATTTATCTGTCTTGCACATCAGTACTTAACGGCTCATCCTGAGTTTGATTTTCCCCCTAAACGACCTATTGATAAAGCTGCCATGAGGATCGGAAATAAAATTACCAGCGTCGGAGCAGATAAGGTCATGGCTCTTTCTTTTCAGGCTTTTCGCAACCTCCCTGAAAAGAAGCTCTTTGTGGTTCCTCCACTTCTGCGAGAAGAGATCAAGCATCTTGAGATTTCCAATCAAGATTATTTTCTGGTATACATGGTTAATCCAGGCTATAGCAAAGAAGTAGAAGGCTTTCATCAGAAATACCCTCAGCAACCATTACATTGCTTCTGGGATAAGCAGGATATGCCTACAGAACACATGGTAGATAAAACATTGACTTTTCACCAGTTAGATGACAAAAAATTCATTCAGATGATGGCTTCTGCAAAAGGGTACGTAACTACCGCTGGATTTGAGTCAGTATGCGAAGCGATGTATTTGGGCAAACCGGTGCTCATGGTTCCGGTGGAGGGGCATTACGAGCAGGCATGCAATGCGGTAGATGCCGTAAAAGCCGGAGCTGGAATCTCAAACGATCGGTTTGCGATCGAAAAGCTACAGGAATTTGTTCCGAATTATAAGGATGTATCTGCCTGGTTTCGAAAATGGGCGGATCAGGCACCTGAGTACTTTCTAAAACAACTTGCAGATTGATGGCTTTGATCAGTAAAAAGAAGATCCCCTACCCAATAAGCGAACATTTAAGATCGTATCTCATCAAATACGACCGGGAGATCGAATTACCCATTGACTACTCCTCATTACTGAGATATGATAACTCCATACCACTGTATGACCGCAAAGGAAACGATACCCTGTGGGAAACAGTATTCTACCCTCAAGATGATATGGAAGACATTTATTTCGCTCTGAAAAAGATCTATTCCATCATGAAAGCGGATGGTGATGTGGGTGTTATGGATCATCTTTTTGTAGACCGGGTGGATGTCTGTACTTATGGAAATACGCAGCCTTTCCGGGTGAGAATAGTCAACAAGATCAACGACAACTTTGATTATTTCTACATCAAACATGCCGATGCCTCCCGGATCTACGGGCTGGAGTTGGAGCACCTGCTATCCCCTAACCGTATCAGCTACCTGGTACACAAAAATACATTAATTGAGGAGCATATTGTGGGTATCCCTGCAGAGCAGTTCATTAAAAACCACCTGAATGACCCCAACCTCAATCAAACACGTCTTGCAAAGGAGTTTGTGAAATTTAACGAGCGGTGTTTTATTCGTCTTCTGGGTGATATGCACAGTAGCAACTTTGTAATTGATGTGACCCCTGATTTTGAAGATGTGGAGTATAGGTTAAGGGCTATCGACTTTGATCAGCAGTCTTATGAAGGGAGAAAGTCTGTTTATTTGCCTCAGTACTTTAAACAAAACAATCCGATCATTCAGCTGGGCATCAAATCCATGACGCATGAGACTGTGCGGCAATATCAACGGGAGGAACGGTCACTGGTAGCCAACCGGGTGAAAATGGAAAAGATCAGAACCAATGCACTGATGGATGCCATGAAGAAAGAAACATTATCCACCTCTGAAAACGTCAATCAGCTAAAAAAAGATTTAGCGGATTTCTATGATGAAGATCAATTTTTTAGTTGCAAAAATATGGGTGAACTCGTGGCCCTGAGCCTAGAGATGCTGGTAAAAAAACCGGAGATCTATAAAGAGAGAAGTCGGGAACCCTGAAACATAAATGAGCCTTTGTCCAGGTTACTATATACCATCCCTTCCCCTTTTATGTGTTTGAAAATTTGCTTTTAGCCTTTGGTTTTTGGCTTTTGGCCCGGAATTTTAATTGTGGCCAACTAGGGGCGGCCCAATGCTATTAAGTTAAGGTTGTAACTTCACAAATCAGTCATTCCAGTGATTCCATCCGGATAGAATCTATCAATTATTGAAGCGGGAATGCTCTTTTTACCAAAGACTCCATTCTGGAGTGACCTTAACTTAAGAGCATTGAGGCGCGGCAGGCCAGGTATTCACGGCCTGCCTTTGCACGCTGGCGCTGAAGCTTTAGCGTAAGAGTCCGAAAGTGGCTACTGCAGGCAGGTTGGACTACGCGTCTCGGACTACGCGTCTCGGACTACGCGTCTCGGTATGCCTCAGGTTTATGCTCATTTCATGTTTCGTTCTTTGTCTTTCGTACCCCGGAGAAGACGCACTTCTCCTCCCGGTTCTGACAGCTTACCTTCTTAGTCTACCAATGATCAAAGGCTAATACAGGTAAACACCCGCATCCTTGCCAAGCCGTACATCCACATGCTCATCTATAGTCGTGGATAGCTCGTAGCCTTTGTATTTAGCTGAAAGTGGAAAGGCCTTATGACTCCTGTTTACCAAAACGGCAATTTCCACTCGCTTAAGGCTGGTGTCTAAAAGGGCTTTGAGGCTGTGAGCCATCGTACGGCCTGTGTTCAAAACATCATCTACGAGCACCACGGTCTTTCCCTTCAGCTCCTTGAGGTCCACATCCAGTTTTACTTCAGAAGAAAGAGGATTTTCCTTATTGATGTCCAGCCTGACTAAAGAAATTTTTGCTTTCTCAACAATAGCGTTCAGTTCCGCATGCAGCATCTCCGCCAGCAAATAACCCTTATCGTAGACTCCAACCAGAACGATGTGTTTCTCTTCAAAGTTATTCTCGTAGACCTCAAAAGCTATCCGCCGAATGATCTGCCTGATTTGTGCTTCCTTTAGGATCAGATTCTGAACTGTTGTCATGATTGTGGCACCGGCATCACTTTGCTGTCCTTAAATGTGGATAGTATCACCATAGATTGCAAGCTATCTACCACCTCAATCTCACTGACCTTCTCCAACATCAAACGCTGATAGGTGGTGATGTCCTTAGAAATGATCTTCAGGATAAAGTCACCTGAACCGGTAATGTGGTGACACTCGATCACTTCCGGAATTTGATTGATCTCGCCAAGGAAAAGGTCAATGTTCTTTTTGTTGTGCCCTTTCAGGGTAACCTGTACAAAAGTGTGGACACCCAAGCCGATCTTTTCAGTATCCAGCTTGGCATGATAGCTCTTAATGATTCCTGAGTTTTCCAGCTTCTTTACCCGCTCTAAAGTTGGTGCTGGAGATAGTCCGATATCTTTAGAAAGCTGCGCATTGGTGATCTTTGCATTTGACTGCAAAATCTCCAGGATCTTCCTATCAATTTCGTCTAACTTTAAGTGTAGTGAATTTAATTTCATTCCCAAATTTTATTTGCTGCAAAAGTAATAATAAATAGAAATATTTTGATTACTTCCCAATAATCTCTCGCAGAGAACAATCAATTCGCTAAAAACCCTTATGAATTGGGGCTATTGTTTAATGATCCGGGAACGGTAAGCACCACCTTGATATTGTATACTAATGAAATAAGTTCCGGCCTCCAGCCTCAAAAGGTCGTACGTAAAGGCATTTAAGCCGGCAGGAAGGTCTCTGAGGAGCGTTTCATACCGAATCTGACCAGTCATGTCAATTACGGTTAACTTTACATCACTCTGAGTTGGCAAAACCGCTCTTAAAGTGGTATGGTCCCGAGCCGGATTGGGATATGGGGGCTCTACAACCAGATCAGGCTCGATGCTAATACAATTCTCATTGTCGGTTGCATTTTTATCTGCTACGGCATAGGTGGTTGCAAGGGTAACGCACAGGTAATTGATGTTGCTCTGCTGAGCAGGAAGCCCCAAATTCAAACTAATTACCGTTTCCTGTCCCACATTGATCCTCCTGGTAATATTTTCCGTAATAGTCAGGTTATTATCAAGCGTGATAGTGGCTTGCATTTGCTCAATGGGGAGATTACTTTGATTACTGATATTCATGAGGATCTGCTGTACACCCCCATTATCTACCAACTGAAGCTGATTGAGTGAGACATCTATTTCCGGCAGTACGGAACTAATGGCCATTGAAGCACTGTCTACACATCCATTAGCATTCTCAGCCACCAGCCTGACGACCTTCTCACCTGTTTCTGTAAAAGAAAGTGTGGGCTCAGCTGCTGATGAAACTTCAGTATCATCTACAAACCAGCGGTACACTGAACCATTCTGAGTGTAGTTTGTGAAAGAAATAGCAAAAGGCGGCACACCATAGTCATTAGAAGCCCAAAAATCAACCAATGGTGCCGCATGCGACTCAAAGAGCCTGCTGAGCTGATAGGTGCATCCGAAAGCTGTCTCAACCTCTAAAACCACCTCATGCTGGCCAGCATCTGTAACAGGTAGTAAAATTTGATTTCCATTGCCAACCAACACGCCATCGAGCAACCACTTCCTTGATGAAATCTCATCATCTGCAACCGAGGACAGGTCCCGTGCGGTAATGACATCATTTTTACAACTGCCGTCTATTTCTACATCCATACCAGGTGGCTCAGGGATCTCCACCGTCCTTGTGTAGGTGCCGGAACATAAATTCTGGTTATCGATGATCAGGGTAACCTCATGAGGTCCTGGTTCGGCAAAGGCATAGAACAAAGTCTCCTCTCCGGTAGCATCTATCAGTTCACCATCCACCATCCAACTGCGGCCTGCTATCTGATCGGGATTAGCTGTGGCATCTGTAAATGTGGAGACTTCACCCTGGCATGCCAAAGAAGCATCAAAGTCCACATCCGGCATAGCAAGCACCTGCACGGATTGACTATAGGAGGCTTCACAGCCATTGTCTGCGTAAACCACCAGACGTACTGTCTGGGTGCCTTCCGAGCTGAAGGTGACCTCAGGACTCTGGACCTGTGACACCAGTTGGTCCTCTACATACCACTCCCAGGCCACCACATTGGAGTTATCAACGATGGAAACATCCTGAAGTACCGTGCTATCTCCCTCGCATAGTAAGGTGTACTCAAATCCCGGATCAGGCAAAGCTGAAACAACTACTTGCTTTTGTTGGGTTGTAGAGCAGCCATTGGCATTGGTGACCGTTAATGTAACATTGTAAGTACCCGGTTCTGAATAAAGGTGATCAGGGTCTCTGGTGGTGCTGGTAAAATCGTCTCCAAAATCCCATAAGTAGTCACCAGTATCAGAACCATTGGTAAAAGTGGTAAGGTCGCCATGGCATACAGGCGTAGTAGAAAAATCGACATTCGGAGAGGCCTGGATTGTAATCGTGTCGCGAGTTACCTCTGACTCACACCCTGGAATGGAGCTGTAGACGGAGATAATTTTCTGTCCTGACGTCTCAAATGCAGCAGATAGGTCCCCGTTTGTCGTGGTGTCACTCAGGTCCGTAACCGACCAATGGTAATCCACCAACCCATCATAAGCAGAGTCATTCGTCTCATTGGTAAAAAGTATCTCGCTTCCCACACAATAGGTGGTAGCTGATACTGAAAACACAGGTACAGGCGGTTCCGGGTATATTGTGATTTCTTCTTCTACAAAGTTTCCGCAGCCCTCATCACTCTGCACATCCAGTCTTACAGTGTACGTTCCGGCCGATGGGAATTGATAGGTTGGATTAGGGTCAGAGCTGTCTTCTATGCCGTCAGCATTGAAGTCCCAGGAGTAGGAGGTGATGTTAGCTGATGGGTTGGTGGAAGTAAAGTCAACAGGGTTGGTGATGCAGCGATTTGTGGAGGGGGTGAAGGAGATGGATGGGGCAGAGTTATCCATTACGTCAATAATCCCTGTAGATCGGGAGATATTACGATTTCGGGAAAAGGCAGTCAATTCAAATGGAGTTTTTCCTGCAGAATCAATGCTAAGTATTGGCTCTAATTCTGTATAAATAATTTCTTGAGTACAGCCGTCTGGAAAATCAACCCTAAATATACCACCTAAAGCATCAGTTGTTAATATTCGCCATGTTGTGCTATCCTTAACCATTTTAAATCCAAAATTCTCAATAATCTCATTTTCAAAATTCCCATAATTCGTTATTTGATCGTTAAGATTATCAGATATAGATTCTTCAAAATCTATTTGTAGTATGCCATCATCTCTTCTGAGAACTTGGGCATAATAACTTAAGCCATACTTGACTAATTCAACGTCAGTCGGGTTAATTACTGATGCTAATTCATTAATGGAGGGAGTATTCCTTAATTCAGGCCCAAAGTCAAGTAATAAAGTTTTAGAATTACCAAATGACGCCAAAACACCATACCAGTTGGGTCCTTCTTTTACAAGTCCCATTCCTCTAGGCTTGTCAATCAGAGGACTTGAAATGTCATTTACTGAAACAGGTGGTGAGGTGATTGTACCTTCAAATGAAATAACAGAAAGTAAATTTGTTCCATCACTAGCTATAAACAGAAACCAATCCTCTCCGTCTCTTACTAATTCCATCCCTCTCAACTTATCCCAATCACCAAGAATCCCTAACGATTCTACTATTGCATCACCTCCAGGACCTTCTGGAAAGGACAGCCTGTAAAGGTTTTCAGTATCATACCCCATACCAATTCCATACCATGTACTATCCTCTTCGATCATTCTTATCTCAGCAAAATCAATAATTGAATCACCACTTAGTGTAATTTCTTGAAAAACCGGTTCATTTTTAAGGGAATTACCAAAGTCAAGCCTCCATATTGCGCCATCAGATCTTGAAGAAACAAAACCGTACCACTTACCATCATGATAAACTACTTCAATACCTTCAGAACTATTTATATCCTCTTGAGGGTTATAGGTATAAATTTCAGGAATGGTATGAAATGATTCAAAACAAAAATCCCATAAATATGAAGTCGCATTTTTGGTTGTATTTTGAATAGTAAATCTTTCATTTTTACAAACAGATGGCACTGAAAATGAAATCAAGGGTTTTTGTGCGTCGAAAACTTTCACTGAAAAGGAAGAATCAACGACACATCCCTGATAAGTTTCAGCTTGAACCTCAACTGAATAATCTCCTGGATTTATAAATGTGAAGGAAGTGTTTCTTTCATTTGAAAAGCCTAGCCCATCAAAATTCCATTGCCAGTAATCTAAGCTATCATCATCCCCTGTAAAATCAAAGCCCTCAAACTGGGTGACAATATTCACTGTCTGAAATTCCTCATAACTAAGACCTATAACGGGTTGATCAGTCACAATAATTTGCTTTTGTAAAACAGATAAACAAGATCCATCATCAATCTTTAGTTCTACATCAAAAGTGTCTGGGCTTGTGTATAAGTGTTGTGGGTTCATCTCAAAATTAGCAGGTGAGCCATCTCCAAAATCCCACTGATATATTCCTGTTTCAGAATTATTTATAAATCTAACAGAATCCCCAAAACAGTTATTTACCCAAGAAAAATCTACAACAGGACCACTTTGGACTTCTAAAGTGTGAGTCGTGGTATCTGCACAACCCTCAGGAATAGTAGCTATTAAAAAAATCTCATACTCTCCAGGTTGATCAAAGATATAGATTGGGGATTCTTCATTACTATCTATCGATCCATCTCCGTCAAAATCCCATTCCCAAGAAATATCACTTGTTAGGCTATATGTAGATGTGTTAGTAAATGTCAACTCAGAATTGGTACACAGATTTTCTAGAGGGGGATCAAACGAGCTAATTGGGGGATTATAAATTGACACCAACTTCTCAATTCTACTATTACAAGAACCATTCGAAACTACTAAAGAAATTAAATGATTCCCCGTTGTAAGTCCATATGTATCTGCTAAACTTACAATTGGATTTGGATCTGAGCTGTCTTCCAATCCATCATTATTAAAATCCCACGAATAGGATATAATATCATCAGATGTATTTATAGATGTAAAAATATTTCCTGTTTCAATACATTGATTTGATGTGGTAAAATCAACATCGGGTGCAATTTCGGTAGTGATGGTAATCTGATTTGAAAACCTTGATACATTTCCATTTTCTCCTTGGACTATTAGCTCAACCAACTTATCTCCATCGGTCTCGTAGCTGAAAAATGGTTCAAAATCTGTTGAATAGCTATCCCCCATTTCTTCACAGCCTTGAGGAAAATCAAGTTTATACAAAGCATCAAAATAATCATGTGATAATAGTCTCCAGGTAATACTATCCTGAACTAATTTTATTCCAAAGTTCTCAGTAAAATTGCCTCCAAAGGTACCTAGAGGATCTACGTCATCATCGCTACTATCCGTAATGTTTGACCCAAAAGAAACCCGATCAACACCATTATCTCTGGTCATAACAAAGGCGTAGTAATTAAATCCCTCAAAGACAAACTCAACGTCGGTGGGGTTTATAGTGCTGTAAATTTCCGAAATACCAGGTAAGGTAAATAAGCTTGTACCAAAGTTTAAAAGTATCACTTTGCCATTACCAAATGACGTTAAAACGCCATACCAATTTCCATCAATTTTTAAAAAATCAATCCCTCTGGGTCTAGAAATATCAGCATGGCTGATATCCAAGGTTTGAATAGTATTATTTGTAATACTATCCTGGAACATTAATAGGTTTACCAAGTCGCTACCATCACTACTTACTCCAAGAATCCAGTCTTCTCCATCCTGCTTAAGTTCAATTCCTCTCAAATCCACCCAGGATTTACCAAAATTCCCTAAATCCTCGACAACAGCATTAGCAAAATTATTAGAGAAAACCAGTCGATAAACTTTTTCGGTTTTGTAACCTATTGCCAAACCATACCAATTTCCATTTTCCTTAACTATTCTGATATCGTTCAGGTCTGTGATGGTTTCACCAGAGCAACTAACAACCTCCTTATTAGGTGTATTATCTAGAGACTCCCCAAAATTTAACTTTATTAATTCGCCATTGCCACGATTGCTAAGGAACCCATACCAATTTCCCTCAGAGTAAACAACCTCTATTCCTTCGGCACTGGAAACTCCCAAACTACCTACATTAGAAAAAGAAGGTGAATTAGAAAGGGACTCAAAACAAAAATCCCATAAGTAAGACGTAGCACCAACAGATGTATTCGTAACCTCTACGGATTCATTGAGACAATAATCAGCTTCCCCGAAAGTAAATGAACTAACAGGGTCCTGAGCATTGGAAACTGATAAAAAACTCCAACCAAGGATATATATTACTAGCAGTTTACCCACTTTCAAAAACTTGTATTATGTATGTTATTGTCCTCATATACCACTCGATTCAATACAATAAATTGATATAATTTGATTGAAATTAATTTGACAAATTTGAGTAATAATAAAGTGACGTAGTTAAATTAATCGTTGGAAGCATAAAAATAATCGTCAGAGCGAATTGTTCTCTATATTGCTGGTTATCAAAGTGAAATATTAGTGGAAATTAAATTAACCAGAAGATATATCACTGTTAGAGTGATTAAGGCAGTTGCCAGTATGACATTTCTTTTGTACGAGCCTAATAAAATCGCTGACAGATTACTCAATAATATGAGATATCCAGCACCAGACCCAATTGCTATTGCCACTATAAAAAAGCTATAATCTGTAGTTGGAAGAATTAACAGCAGTAATGGTGAGAATCTCAGCACCAATGAAATGAAGTTATTTTGCAATAACGTCTTTTCCTTTTTAAGGATACGCCAAAAACTTTCATATGGAGTTATAAGTGCAGAAGCAAAAAACTGAATGGACAAAAGAGGCACTATATGACCAGCTTCTATCCACTGCACACCAAAAACTAATGGAAATATAATATTTGAAAATGCTGCTAGAAAAAACAACAAAGAACCACTTAGAAAAGGAATTACCTGCAAACTTTTAACAAAGTATTTTCCAAGTTGTTTTGGATCTTTTTGATAAACTTCAACCGCTTTTTGAAACATTACAGGTTTCAACGAATTTTCGATTAACATTGTGGGGATATTCAAAATTGTAATTGAAAAGACATAAACCCCAAGCATCTCATTACTAAATGCTAAACCAATACCTAAAATCACAAAATCACTAGTCCATTTATTTAACATCTGAGTGGGAAACAAATAGGTGATTACGCCTCGGTATTCCTTAATCACATTTTTCACTTCACTCCAGTTATCACCAAAGAGGTATCTCTTGAAAAGAAGCATATTTTTTAATTCCACTTGAACCAACAGGTTATACAATGTTCTGAGCATATCACCCAACAGCAACCCCAATCCAGATACATACCCCAGTAATCCAGACAAAATAACACTACCCTTTGAAAGCACAGTCCCAGATATATGTACTAAAACATTTTTTTTAAAGCGTTTCCTCCGTGTATTCATAGAGCCCAAAACAGCATTAATTGGGCCTATGAGTAACCTGAGAACTATGATAATTAGAAATAAAATTGGTATCTGTAACTTATCCCCCTGTTGAAGAAAGAAATAAAGAATCAGGGTCAAAAATGTAATCAGACCAACTGAACAAACCACAAATTTTCCAAGGGCCAAAAATTTATACCTTTCTTTAGGTATTAAGTAAACCTCTGGAAGTGAGAGCCCGCCTATAAAAAGAATGTTGGTTATGATCAAGTTGTAATAAGAATATTCACCATAGGCTTCAGGTCCAAAAAGCCGACTAATAATTGGAGTAACAGCAAACTGAATTAAAAAATGCAATACATTCCCAGAGAAAACAATGGATACATTCTGAACAAATGAACCCTTGTTAAAAATGTTGCTTATATGTTCTCGTATCTCTCGTTTTTTGATCATTTGACCATGCTTTTTGGTCCACCAAATGTATCGACGATTTGTGAAGCATATCACCATTTTCGTTAATTTGCTTTTTTTGAACTATAAACATGTTATCATTAAAGGCTGTGACAGGAAAAATTAACAGGTTAATTATGCGCTATCTTGCTTCGAAAGGCAGGGGAATTGAGAGGCTAATGCCAAAAGCAAAAGTTTCTGAGCTTATAAAAAGTCTTCATCCTATACAAACACAGCATAAATTGATCCGTCTAGGTCCCAACCGGGATGGGGGTTATCTGGTACCAGATGATCTAGGAGGTATAAGTGCATGTTTTTCTCCTGGAGTAGGTGAAATCAGTGGTTTCGAATTAGAGTGTAGTAAATATGGCATGGAAGTTTTCTTGGCCGATGCTTCTGTTAACGCTCCTCAAATTCAAGAAAAAAAATTTCATTTTGTTAAAAAATTTGTCGGTCCTGCAAATTCCGAAAACTTTATAACACTGGATAATTGGATTAATGATTCATCTTCTGACCATGATTCAGACCTGTTGCTCCAAATGGATATTGAGGGATACGAATATTTGAGTATACTTAATGCTTCCGATGAAACACTTAAAAGATTCAGAATCATCATCATTGAATTCCATGACTTACAGAAAATGTGGAAAAGAGACGTATTTGAGTTCATTAATTGGACATTTAAAAAATTACTAAAGGATCATACTTGTGTGCATATCCACCCCAACAATTGTGAAGGGATTGACAAGAGAAATGGGATATCTATCCCACGGTTTGCTGAGTTCACATTTTTAAGAAATGATAGAATAACTGAAAAGTCCTGGGCTTCGATTTTTCCACATCCTCTTGATTCCGATTGTGTTGAAAAGAGCCCCAGAGTTGATCTTCCTTCAGGTTGGTTCACATCCAGTTAATTTTGATTATATATTTTTAATAGAATATCATCAATTCTTTTTTTGGATCTATAATCCAACCCCACCTTTCTGCATCTCGCTCTAAGAGCATCCGGATCTTCTGAAAAATATCTTGCTAAACGATTTCGTGCTTCGCTAGAAATTTTAATTTTTCCAAAACTTTGTAATACTACACCTACATCATATTCTGTCGCAACCAAATCGTCTTCTGAGACACCTTTTGTCGTAATATAAGGGAGACCCGAGAGCAGATATTCTGCAACTTTAGTTGGGGATCTATATTTTTGAGATAAAGAAGGAGGTACACCACTAACTCCGAGATCAGCAGCACTAAGATGGTCTTTTAGATCATCATATGTTAAATTACCCGTCACAAAATAATCTGAGGGTTCTAAATTCCTACTAAAAAGCTCATTAATTTCGACCAGATCATTTGATGTTACGACGAGAAAAAATAGGTTGTCAAAATATTTCTTTAGCTCCCTGAAGAGTTTGGGGATTTCTGATCGGTAGTATAACCCCCCAAACTTCCCAACATATATAACTACCTTTTTATCTCCTAATTGATACTTATTCCTTATTCTTACCCTTCCTTTTTTTCTAAAGTAAAATTCTTTAGAGTCAACTGCAGTTGGTGCTCGGAAAATCTCACCTTTTGCATTCATCCTTTTCAAATATCTTACCATATGAATGGTCCCTGTCATCACAAAATCAGCGTTTCTGCCAGCATATGTTTCCAGTTTTTTCAGAACTTTATATTTAATGCTTTTTATTCCCCAAAGACCTAATTCAACTAAAAAATCGCTGTGTGGCTCATAGGAATAAATGACCATTTTCATTCTAAAAACTTTTGCTAACAGGATACCCATGCTAGCAGAAACATTAGCAAAGCAAAAGATAAAACCAAGCTTATACCTTACTCTAAGCCAGCCAATAAAAAAAAAGGAGGCTACAAAATCGTATGCTTTTTTTATAAGAAGAAATTTACCTGTATGAAACTTCAATGGATGCCAAAAGATATTGAGATTTCTCAGCTCTTTCTGAATCTCTTTCTGTTCAGAAGGGCTTACCTTATATGCTGCCTGTTCGAAAGTAACTACATGAAACTCCCCCCCCGCTTGCATTGATAAGGTCTTAACATAGGATAGTACAAGATTTTGAAATAAAGGGTCTTTAAAACTATTGTAAATAAATACAAGGGTATTTTTCATACAATGGATATTCTAAAGATACATTTTACGGCGTTGATGGGATCTTTGCCATTAAACAAATACGATAAGAACATAATTTTGATAATCTTTAATCGAAGAAAAGCTAATTGAGACTTATTAACTTCATTTTTACTTCTACTTAGGTTTTTGAGTAGCCTAATATATCCGTTTTCCAATCCTGTTAGATTTGCCATTGCTGATCCAGAATGTTGTCGATAATAGAGGATTGGCTCTTTAACGTAAGCATATTTTGTTTCCTTCTGAAAGCAAATACTTAAATAAAAGAACAGGTCTTCAGCATGACTCATGCCTTCATCAAATGCGTAAGAAATTTGTTTTTCCCTCCTAATCATCCAGGTAGGGCCAAATAAGCAAGCCCTGTCCAACCTCAGCAATCGGCCCTTTGGGTTCCCCTCAAATTTGGGCTCGTACAGGTTTCCAGTAGGATGTAGCTCTTCATCAGTATAAATTACAGAGCCGTCAACAAAAGTAAGGTTCGGGTCACTTTTAAAAAGCTCAACTCGAGAACTGATAGAATCAGGCAGGAATATATCGTCTGCATCCAAAAAACAAAATAACTCTCCTCTCATTATTCCTAAAGCCTGGTTTCTAGCTGAACTTACTCCGCCGTTCTCTTTAGAAATTACCACTAATCGCCTATCCGAAATACCTTGTACTATCTGGAGTGTATTATCTTGACTTCCATCATTTACAACAATTATCTCAACATTACCATAATTTTGATTCCGTGCGGAGTTTATTGCGGCCTCAACATATCTTTCAGCATTGAAAGCTGCTATAATAATTGATACTAATGGTCTATCCATTAACTAAGTTTTCTATTTTAGCAATTTGCTGGTCGTAAGTGCTAGATAGCGCAAGTTGAATCCTTTTGTTCTTAAACTGAGGTTTGGAAAGATAATCTATTTGTTCAACCATAAAATCAAATTTAACTAACCAATCCTCATCACTCTCGCCTAGAAGTATTACTTCATTTTCAATATCCTGGTATTGAAGAGTTTTGGTAGCAATAATAGGTTTACCACTACTTAAATATTCAAGTATCTTATGAGGATTGGCTAATTGATCTAAGTAGTTTTTTACATCATAGCAAATCATTAAAGCATCTACCTGATGGTAAAAGGCATGCAACCTTGCCTGATCAACTCTTCCCAACCAATGAACATTTGGAAAACGCTTGAAAAAAACTTTAACTTTTTGAACTGAACAATCACCAACAAACTGGAATCCGATATTTGGATATCTTTCAATTGCCTTTTCCATTAAGCCCCAATCAATGTATTTAATATCCAGATTTCCAGCATATCCTATGTTGAGTTTATGGGTCCAATTAAAAACAAAAGATTCAGGTGTAACCTCCGAATATCCATGGTTGATGAAATGACAGTTTCCATTATAGGCCGACAGGACATCCCCAATTGCCTTCGTACAATAAAAACATACATCTGCTGATGCAGCAAGTTTCCGAATATTTCGTGTTTGGTTAAGGTCGACCACATGCATTATTTTATAGATACTCTTCTCTAGATATTCAAAATCAAAAAAAGTAGTGGAATCAAACTGCCATATTACATTTATATTTATACCCGTGAGTTTTATTATTTTTCTAAAGACTCGTGATACAAATCTTTTTGCTATGATCTTGGGCATTAGCCTTACACCAACCACAAATCCTGGATAATCTAAAATGGATAAATTGGGAATATCAGAGTCTGTATAAGCCCACCTATTTGAAGGAGGGTTTAGAAAAACAACTCGATATCCTCTACGAGCTAGGTGAATTGCATAATGATGTTTTGAAACAAATAAATGATTCCAGTTTTCAGGTGAAACCAACAAAATATTTGAATTCTCCGGATTCATTATTTCATAACTATGAATTCAAGATAACCTTCATGAAACTTCAGAAAATAATCTTTTATTTTATATCTCCGATCAAGTAGGTAGTATGCAATGACATCCCGATAATCAAAAACATTTTGATAGCGTTTATAAAAATTTAGATCATTAGTCAGTAAAAATGGCAAATTCATTCGGTCCAGAAATAGGTTAACCCTTTCAATGTACATTAACAATTTTGACTGTCGAAATTTCTCATACATAGGGTCATTGAAGGTAAATCTAAGAATTTCTCCATCTTTGGATTGATTGAGTTTATCCGAAATGATCAAAAGTGCCATCGAAGCGGGGAACTTTTGAAGCTCAATTTGCTTTATGTCGTTTAGTTTCTGTAAAAACTTAAGTAGTGGTCTGTTTTCTATTGTAATAAGCCTACCCCAATCTCTCCTTTTGTTTCTAACCATTTCGCCCTTCATCATATTTTTGTAGGTAACTAAAACTTCCTGCCATCTGGAAGGAAGATTAAATGATCGAGGGCCACTTACCTCATGCCACTGATGATAAATAGGCCCAGACTTGAAATCTATCCACTTTGTTTTAATTCCACTTATCTTCATCCGCTCATTGAGATCCTCATCCTCGGCTCCCCAAATACAATAATACTCATCAAATCCCTTTAATGTCTCAAACACTTTTCTTTTTACCCCCTGCACAAGCCCTAATGCAGTGTTATTTCTTGCCTTCCCGTAAGATTTTGAGGAATTCCCAAGTTTTTGCCATTTGTTGAACCTCCTTGGTAAGTTATTAGCTGTAGCGTGAATCTCTAAATCATCTGAGAGTTCAGACTTTATTTGTCTTATAAATCCCTTAGG
Source organism: Marinoscillum sp. HNIBRBA16962 (assembly GCF_057801515.1). NCBI lineage: Bacteria > Pseudomonadati > Bacteroidota > Cytophagia > Cytophagales > Reichenbachiellaceae > Marinoscillum > Marinoscillum sp. HNIBRBA16962. Next base: position 5,228,316 of record NZ_CM173603.1, read on the forward strand.
GAAAATAAGATCAATATCCGTTGTAATTATATATTTTGCATTTTGTGCCAGCTTAACCCCAGTGTTTAAAGCATGAGATCTATTCCAAAACCAACCTTCTGTGTATGAATAATAATAATTGACAAACGAATATTGAGACGTCAACTTTTTAACTTCTCTAGCCATTTCTGGCTTACTGCCATAATCAATAAATATTACTTCGAAATCAAGATCATCTTGTAATGATAATGAATCTAAGCACCTTCTAACACGAATTAATTCACGGTTTCTATATCCAAGTATTAGAGCAAGGGACTCCATCATCAAAAAGGCTTTTTGTCAAAAAGTTGTCTGAACTGATACTCTATTTTCCGACCAAAACTTACATGACCACCTTCCCATGGTGCCAGGTTCTTCTCAAAGTGGTAAAGATGTGAATGAGAGTTGGTCGGAGAAAACTTATGCATTAAACTAGCCAAGTAAGGAAAAAACTGATACTCTTCTAGAATTTTATCTCTAGCTATTTTAAGGTCATCTAAACGACTGAACCAATCATCTTCAGGAAGTTTATCAATGGCCTCAAGGATTTTATGAAGTCGAGGTTCTACTTGAATTATTGACTTTCCAGGAAAGTACTCCAAGATATTTGGAGCCCCAACATAAATCGGAACTGTAAATGAAAGCAAACAGTCAGCTATCTTCTCCGTCCAGTAGTGAGGATAAAAGCTATTTTCAACTACGAGGCTATACCGATATGGGTAAAGTGCATCCATTTTATCCTCAACCTCATTGAACCCTCTGCCAAATAAATCAAATTCTCCGTAACTCCGATCGGTCAAAAGCTCTACCAATTTCAAACGTAAAGCATGGCCATCCGTAACATTAGCCTTACTTGTTATCATTGAAAGTAATCTCTCCTTTCGAGGGATTTCCAAGGACTTAAGTTGATCATATGTTCGATTCACATGCCAAGGGAGTCCACCATGAGAAAGTATAAGTTTTGAAGAACGTATCTTCTTATCCGGTGATACAATATGATCAAAAAACTTATCTGATCTTCTATACCATCGATGAGCTGGAGTAGGAGGTTCCATCTGAATTAACCATCTGCCGCCCTCTCTACATTCAATGTTTACATTCTCCTTTACTCTATTAGTGAATACCACGATATCACAATTGTAAATATCCTCTAGAGTAAATTTTACATTCCCCCAAACTCCACTCCCCTCAGGTGTTTGCCGGAGTAAATCATCCGATTTATCCCAATCTTTAATAATTCTAACAGTCAATGGCTTATTCAATGTTTTATGTTAAGAAACCGAGTTATCTATTTTTACTTTTTATTCTCAAGAAGACATGAGTGGTCAAAATGAGGCATAGACATCAATCAAAAACAACTTAAATCATAGATTTATAAATTGACTTATATTTACCCGCTTGTTTTTCTAAGGAATATTCGGCTCTAGAAGCCCCTGCTATCGACTTCCTTGACAAAGTCTTCCACTCCTGATGAATTAATATTTTCTGTAGGTTTCTAGCAAAAACATTTGAATTAGTTTCTGGAACTAGAAAGCCATTAAAATTATCATCAATCAAATCCAGCATTCCTCCCACAGCAAATGATATAACCGGCAGACCACAACAAAGAGACTCCAATACTACATTTGGAAAATTATCCTCAACACTTGGCATAAGGAATAAATCTGCTGCATTGTAAGCCTTTGAAAGCTCCTCTGCATTACTCAAATGGCCAGTATATACCATATGAACTCCACCCAAATCCATTTTCTCCATTTCTATTTTTCCCGCCTTACCAACAATTAAGATAGTAGTATTTGGTATCCGAGTGAAATCCACTTTCTTAAGTGCTGAAATTAGTAAATCAAAACCTTTTAATGGATTGTCGATTTGATTTGCTAGAAAAAGTAATACAGTATCATTTGATTTGATATCAAAAAACTCTCTCGCCTTACTTCTAGAGATAGGTCTAAAAACCTTATTATCAATACCGTAAGGTATTTGGTGATGAGGTAATTTTCCTAAGACTTCACTAGCCATTGACTCTTTTAATAACCATCCAGACGGTGACACAACTTCCATAGGAAATTCAAAGTCTCCAATGATTTTCTTTTTACGAGATTGATAGGCGGTCACAATATGTCCTTGTTCGGAAAGGCTAATGTTTGTCCTGTAATGGTATCCTGCTGAGAAAGGAAACATATCATGCAAGGTCCAAACAACAGGTTTTCTTAAGTTCTCAAAAAATGTTGGATAATCTAAAAAATCTGCTACCCAGTGAAGATTGATGATATCAGCTGCTCCGACAACTTCATGCTGATCAACACGGTAAATATTTCGAAAATCTGAAAACTTTTGGCCACCTGGAAATTTGGATTGGAGTCTTTCTCTTTTGGTCAGATTCATTCTGTACCGGAAAGAATTAATGGCCCTATCAAAGATATTCATTTGCCGTAATCTAAACTGAAGATGATTCGGTATATCACTTCTACTCTTATAAAGGGATAAAAAAGAAGAATCCATACCTATCTTAATTAAGCCTTTATGGAGATTTAGGGCCGCATTCGCAGCTCCACCAGAATCCAACGTAGAAATGTGTACTACTTTCACAGCTTTAAGGAGTTATTTGTCAACTGTTTAAAACAAGTGGCAATTCTCCTTTTCAGCAACCAAGATTCTTTAAATCTAGACGAATTAATCAATTGAGGGTGAGAATTAAGGTATTGTTGTTCAAATATATCCGGAACAGCACCTGACAAGCCTAGATCAAACCTTTCATTTAGATGAAACAAATATCTCTTAGGGTCCTTTATGAAATCATAAATATTGATCAAAAAAAATGAGTGGCAAGTCTTTAGGAAACGCAAAATACTTTCATTGTAGATTAGCCAAGATTTAAGTGTTAGTCCCTCACGCCCCTCAAAAAAAATCGGATTGCGTCTCAAGAGAGAATCCGCAACCGAATATGGATCACGGAATAGAAATATATAATGTCTCTTTTGTGAGCATAGTTGGTCATTCCAGTAATTCAAAAAAAGACTTGTTCTAGGATCCTTGAATCCCCATAATTTCTGCTTGTCATATTTATTGATTATTCCCACGGTTCGTTGCTTTAGCCTTTCACTAACCTTAACCTTTTTTATACCTTTTGACAAAAAAGGAAAACGACCATTTTCAAATAATAGATCATTATGAAAATCCACAAAATCTTCGTCTTCAAAATACCCTTTTGGGTTTGAGGGATCTCCCTTAAGCAATTTTTGTTCATGCATGTAAACACCCATCTCAAACAGGTAATTAGAAATTAAAGAAGTTCCACTTCTGTGCATCCCGGTAATAATAAGTACTTTACTGCTCACCTGAAAAAAAGAGTTTTATCTTTTCCTTAAAAGAGTTTTTGGTCTTAAAATATCTGCCTTTAGGAGAAAACTTGTGTTTTGAAAGGAAGGAATCCGCATCCGAGTCTGCAAGAATTTCCTCAGGATGAACTAGTGGAAATTCCATCGGTGTTATTTCTAAGAAATGTTGTTCAGTTTCTTCCTCAGTATGCGTAGCATCTGGACCTACACCTACATTTGAAATCAAATTTTTATTTGGGGTAACGTTGAGTAATCTATGCTTGAAAGCCTGGTAAACCCATTGGAAATCCCAAGTATCCAGCTGACCATTAAAAGCTCTTTCAAAGTTCATAGCATGATAATACCACTCATATTTATTAGTCTCCAAATATTCTTTTATGTATTTCTTTTCCTTTGGCCAATCTCTAATGCCAAAATCATAATTTTCCCAACGATCCTTCCAAGTTGCCCAGCCCCAAATAGAGGGGTATCGGGAAAAATAATAGGATGAGTTACCCCTGATCGTACCCCTTTGCAAGTTAAGACCAGAAATATGCATTATTTCTGGCTTATCCTTAAATCGATCAAGAAGTTCGCTGCAAAACCTAAAAAAGGTTAGGTCCGGTAAGCAGTCATCCTCAAGAATAATACCAGCGTTAACATTCTTGAAAAACCAACTTACCCCTTGGCTAACTGCCAATCCGCACCCTAAATTATCAGCTCTAAATAGCTTTCTAACTGGGCAGTCTATATCCAATGTATTTATTAGCTCCCTTGTCTCTTCACATTTGTCCTTATCTTTTGGGTGATTCGCTCTTGGACCGTCGGATGAAACATAAAGTACGGAAGGCTGCGCTTTTACTATCTGATTTAGCACCCTCTTAGTATTCTCAGGACGATTAAATATTAACAGAAGTATGGGAACTGATTTCATGCAGTGCAGCCTTTAGATTAACTTTCGGAAAAAAGTTCTGATCGAATCCGGAAAAAAGGAGTAAATAACTCGGATCAACTTTGACCATCCTCTTAACTTCCAACTAAAGCACTTTCTCATAGGTGCAACCCACACTCTTTGCTCTAGATTTTTATTAACACGGTCAGCTATTATTTCAAAATCCTTTTCTGAAGCCCTGCCATGAATAACTTTGACTGCTTCTTTCTCTAGAAAACCAACATTAAACAAAAACCTAAAGTTGTAAACTGAATGAAGTATGTACATTTTAATTTGATGAGACAACAATGCCTCCATAAATGCTGGCTGATCACTCCAATAACTTTCTATTTTAGCTAGGTAACACTTTTCCCAATCTACTAAGAAATCAACTACCCTTCTATTTTTCCTAAAAACCAAGACCCCAGTATTATATGGAGAATACACCGGGATATTTCCTTTCTCATCCTGAACTATACTTCTATCATAATAATCTAAGCAGGCCAGTACGTCAAAAAAATCAAGAAGCCTGAAAACTTCATCCACAGGATTAATAAAATAGGTATCCGTATCAACAAACATTGTACAGTCATATGGAGAGTGTCTCATACCAATGATCTTAAACACTAGCTTTGATTTCCAATGTATTTCAGTATCTTGATCAAACTGAACTCTAATCATTTGGTCAAATACTTCGGATTTATAGTCTCCATCCGTAACCAAACAAACACTTGCCTCTGAGTGAATTCTTTTTAATGATTTAGCAGAAAACTCAGCCTCTGATAAATATTTTTCACCCGTAGCGACATAAAGATATCCTTTACTCAAACTTCCTTCCATTCAAATTCCTTTGTCATTATACCTTCTGGGTACTCTTTACCGACCTTAAACCCCAACCAATATTTAGGAGCTATGATTAACTTATTTGAAACTTGATTTAGATAACAGGCCCACCAAGCAAAGGTACTGTTAGAAATTATCGCAAACTTTGCATATTTTAAATGTAAAAAGTCATCAATAACTGAACCCTTACTGTAAGTATACTCCTTTTTATCACCAAATAAATTTCGTACCTCCTTGATATCGTCACTTATAAAAAGAAACTCCTTCACCCCTATCTCATTCAATCTTTGCATATTTTCTTCGTAATATGCTTTTGGAAGTGTTACATCAACACCACCTAAATTCTCCGATCCAAACTCTTTGTAGTCACCGCGCCGTATGTGGATTACCGCGCAATTATTTGATGGCCTACCAAACCTTTCTAAATACCTATCCACTATCCTTGGCTTGACCTCAAAGGCCTTAAAAACTTTTTCTTTACAGGAGTGAAAATACATATCAGACTGGAAAAACCCTTTGATAAAAAGATTACTTGTATTTGAATAGGGATCTCCTTCATTCCAAACTTTAAGTAGAGGTACCAATCGAGCTATCATACCATCATAGATTTTTCCAAGCAAAAATGAACCAGAAGTCATTATCCTATGAGTCAGATCTAGTTGAAAATAATAAGGTAAATAAAAAGTTTTTACTTCTGTGAGATCATTTCTGCTCATAACAAATAACTTTTCTTTCTCACATTTTAAAGATAGCCCATAAGCGTATTGAAACATTTGATTTCCCAATCCACCTCTGGCTTGAATAATTATCATGAATCTCCAGTAACTAAAGTTTTTCTACATAAAAAAATCACAACCATGTAAAACGGCACCATAGGTATCTTATACCTCATCAATGTCCCAAAGTTGAACGTACTAACACCAACAGCAAATGCAAATAATAAAGCAAACAAAAAACAAAACGTTAAAAAAGGATCTTTGAAAACGTTAGTAAAGCCCCCTTTATAGATAAGTAGCCAAACTGATAATACAAGAACAACCAAACTTTCCAAAGCAGACAATAACATCAGTGGATTCTTAACCTCCCACAAGTAAGGTCTGAAAAGGCTTACATTAATTGCAGCTGGCATTAGTCGAATCATACTTTGCCAGGTTCCATCCAGTTCACCCAGATCATAACCGCCTTCACCACCAGTTCTCGCACCCCAGCCATACCGGATATCATAAGCAGTAATAGCAGCTCTTTCTGCAATGTTATCTAAAGCATACTTTTCATTGGTATCTCCAATTTGTCTCATGGTTAAGAAACCTACACTGCCAAATAGAAGCAGCAAAACAGGGGCAACAGACACTCTCAAAAACCAATTCTTTATGGCTAATATCCTCTTCCAATAGATCCATAAGAAGATCATCGGAACATAACAGAGAATGATATAGACCTTGATAGAATATATCAACCATGCTGAAAAGAGCATTATTAGCCAGTAAATTACTGTGCGCTTTTTAAAATCGATTACCTGGATGAGGCTCCAGGTCAACCACCCCAACGCACCTAAAGTAATGGTGTCTTTTAGAATTCCTGAACCCCAGAAAACTACAGACGGAACAAATAAAATTCCAACGGCCAACCATTTAGCATTAGATGGATACTTCTTCTGCACGCCAAAGTAAAATGCCCATATACCACTAAAGCTGAAAGTTGCAAATAACAGGGCTGTAGCTGTATAGGTATGAAAAGTAAATAGATCAAAAAAAGCAGCTATTCGAACTACAAAATAAGAATTAGGGTCCCGAAAATACCAGATGTGCTGACTGAACTCAAACGTTTCTGGGACTCGCTCTCCTCCAGAAGAAAACAATAATGATAACCCTTTCACCGGACTATCCCAAAAAGCCTCCCAGATCCATCGACTGCCATGGGTAAAGTAGTTGAAAGTATCTCCTCCGTCGTAATAAAACTGATAGATCAACCCCAAGGAAATAGCACCAAAAAATCTCACCCATAATGCAGGCAAAAAATACTTTCTGGTCTGCCGGGTGGTCACATAAGGTCTCACCCAATACGCCAAAAATGACAGTAGAATAATATAAATTGGCGTGACAAAAAGGTCTTTAATACCCATAGATGAAAATCCTCATTCTTGCTCCATACCCCCTAAACGAAGCGCCATCGCAACGCTTTAGGTTTGAGCTCTTTCTCAAATTTATGGAACAAAATAGCATAATGTGGGACTTCTACCCCTTTGTTTTAGCTGATGAGTGGAAAATCCTCTACCAAAAGAAAAAAAATGCCGATAAGCTAATTGGAGTTTTTAAGGGTTTTTTGAGGCGGTTTAAAATTCTATTCAAAGCAAAAAAGTATGATTTCATATTCCTGCACAGAGAAGCCACTCCGTTAGGGCCTCCAATATTTGAATGGATTATAGCCAGGATCCTCAAGAAAAAGATCATCTATGACTTTGACGATGCTATCTGGCTGCCGGACCAGCAAGAAAATCTTATCTGGAAGTGGCTGAAGTGGCGTTCGAAAATCAGCTCAATCTGTAAATGGAGCTGGAAGGTTTCAGCCGGAAATGAATACTTAGCTGACTTTGCCAGGAGATACTGTGATCAAGTAGAGATTTTAACTACAGTTGTAGATACTGCGATACACACCCCCCTATCCCCCCTCAAGGGGGGAGACAGGGGGGTGTTCAATCCCTCAAAGGGGGAAGGAGGGGGGGTGTCAAAAGCCAAAAGCCAAAAGCCAGTGATAGGCTGGACAGGCTCCCACTCTACCCTGTTTTACCTGGATGAAGTTATCCCGGTACTGCAAGATCTGGAGAAAGACCATGATTTTGAGTTTTTGGTAATTGCTAACCGTGATCCTCAACTCCCACTGAAAAATTTCCGGTTTGTGCCCTGGAATAAAGAATCCGAAATTGAAGACCTGAATCAAATAGATATAGGCATTATGCCCCTGCAGGACAATGAATGGGCTAAAGGAAAATGCGGCTTTAAGCTGATCCAATATCTCGCTTTGGGCAAACCTGCAGTAGCATCACCGGTTGGGGTGAACCCTGAAATTATAATTGACAGGAAAACGGGTTTCCTGGCAGGAAACAAAGATCAATGGATTAAAAGCCTTAAAAAACTAATCTTAAATCCGGACCTCAGAAAAGAACTGGGGGAAAACGGAAGAAAACTGATCGAAACCAATTATTCGGTAGCGAGCCAAAAAGAAAAATTTCTCAGACTTTTCTCATAACTCCTTCAGCCTTTCACGGGCCTCCTGGTTAGCGCTGTGCTTCCTTTTTGTAAGTTTTCTTACCTGCTTATAGTACTCTTTGGCCTCTTCATTCCTGTCTTCCTTTTCTGCTATCCGGCCCAGGTGAAGGACTGAATAAATGTAATAACCCATATCCGTGGCATCTGCCGCTTCACCAAACTCCATGGCAAGCTTAAAGTACTTCTTAGCCGGCTCATAATTACGGCGGATTTCATTGATGTGACCAAGAAAAAAAGAAGCATAGCGACCGGAATTGTACTCATATCCGGCATAAGCGCTATCTATACGGTTCAGAATAGAATTACTTTCTTTAATAGCATCGTTGTACCTCCCACTCTGGTAAAGCAGCCGGGTATAAAATCGGTGAAAGTAAGCATTATCCGGGAAGGTTTTGTGAAGGTATTCGCCCAGCTGCAAGGACCCCATCAGATCATTTTCTTCATAATAAGAAATACGCATCAGGTAATACTGTGCTTCAGTCCTTGTATAAAAAGCATTTCTCGCCACAATCTTCAACTGATGGATGCCTCTCTCCTTATCCCCATCGGGAAACATCATCATTAAAGGCTTCAGGATCGGATAATTCTCAGGAACCCATTCCCTGTAATAATTGAATAATGCATCTCCAAAAAGCAACTCCGGACTCAGGTCCCCATTTCCCCTGCACTCTTCCAGATAGTTCATGGCATTCTTTCCCGCAAAAGCAGCTTTGGTCCAGTCTCTCCGTTCTGAATACAATCGCCCCTGAAAAGCATGCGTAGCAGCCAGAAAAAAGGCCCCCTCTACAGTATTCAGCTCCTTATACATGCGCTCTGCCAGCAACATAGAGGTATCCATGTAGGCCAGAAATTTCTCATCGTACTGCTCATTATCAAAGTTTGGCAGTATACGCCACCAGTAGTTTAAACCCATCAGAAAATAAGGAAGGGGATGCCAGCCATACTCGTTTTTGAGATACCTGAAATGAGACATGGATCGCTCAAACTTAAAATTGTACATGTCATTGATCGCCTGGGTGGCCTCCATTTGGATAAATGGATTTGAGAGCAAGCTGTAATTACTATCGATCGGAACCTTAGGTAAGCTCCCCTGGGCTCCGGCCACAGAAAAGCTTAAAATGAACACTATGTAAAAAAAATATTTCCGCATTTGTTTCCTCCGGCAGAGGTTTAGACAATTATTGTTCCAAACGATCACTTATTTCATCTATGCCAAAACGAGCATTCAATTTTTTTGTTAGCTTCGGAGGCGCAAAGATCGTAAATAGATCAGGTAAACCGTACAAGAAAAGTAAAATCGTCATTGGAAAATGAAATGGTTAATCAGAAGTAGAGAACGTTTTATAGAGGATTGGTATAACCAGAATGGCATAGCTTTCTTCATAGTGTTATGTCTGCTTTATTTTGCTTCCTTCTTTATCAAACGCACATTTATCATTGATGGTATAGCTGCCTTTGAAGTTTTGCAGGACCGCGGGGAGATGTGGATCATGAATCTATTCTTCGGACTCCAATATCTCAGCGTACCTTTCTTTCTGGCCTGGAAATTTACCCTGACTGCTTTCATCCTATGGGTAGGCTGCTTCATGTTTGGCTATCGAGTTACCTACGCCCAGCTTTGGAAAATGGTCATGATCATGGAAGTTGTTTTTATTATTCCGGAGCTTTTGAAAGTATTATGGTTTACCCTATTTGAAACAGACCCCAATTATCACGATGTGGTGGCTTTTTATCCCCTCAGCCTGATTAATTTCTTTGATTATGAGACACTTTCATTACGCTGGCATTACCCTTTAAAAGCATTTAATATCTTTGAAATCATTTACTGGGGATTGTTAATAGCAGGCGTGTTTTGGCTTAGCAATAAGAAGCTAAAAGTTTCTGTTTACATCGTTTCCAGCTCCTACATCTTATTTTTTCTCCTTTGGTTGGTGTATTACCTGATCGTTTATAAATAGATTATTCAGGAAGCCGATTTTCAAAATGAAAAGCTAAATACACAGCTGGCAATGATTGTCCTCCGGGTTTTGACTCTGACTTTACACTCATGATCCAATTTCAGGATAGACCCCGCGACCACTTAAGTCTGTAAACCCCCTGTACAATGCGATCCAATACGTAAAAAGCACAAGCCAGAAAAAATACATTCAGGTGAACCCCAAAAATGAAAAAAGTAAGGATCGAAAACAGTGAGAGTAAAATCAGGTAGCTCATAAATCCTGCAACCAATCGTATACCTTTGAAATGTTTGAAACGCCGCTTGATCTGCATCTCTATAAAATCTCCCTCGTAGATGACCATGTAGCTTAAATAACCATAAAAGAGAGCCAACAGAATAAAAAACCAAGCATTGACATAAACATCCTGATTCTGAATGGATAGAAATGCATTCAACAAAATGATCGGACCAGCACTCATTTCATACAAAGTCTCATGCATGTCGTTCTCAAAGAAGTCTCCAATGACCACTACCTTATCACCCACAAACTCATGTATGGATTCATCCGGCAGATAGAGCAACTCTCCAAGGTTTACTGGATTAAAACCTGCTTCCTGATCCTGTATATCCTTTTGAAGGAGGCGATAATTGATGATGAAATTGTTAGGCATGGTATAGGTTCCAATATCTACTAAAAACCCCTTCTTTTCAGCTTCCATTCCCTGAAGGTACTCATGCATCTGTAGCGGGGTCAGCTCCAGGGAATCATGGTAGAAAAGCTGATACTTATAGACTCCTTCAAAAATATTTCCAATTACATAATCAGAAATACCATATTCCATCTGATCAAAAATGGGTTTTTCCAAATCACCATTCTCATTTAAATGAGCAGAAATCAATACATTTTGAGCTACATTCAGAGCACTTCCCAACTGATCATCATACTCCGTGGAGTCCACAAAGTGAATATCGCAGAGAATATATTTTGGAGGTATTTCCGACCGGTTTATAATCTCAAATAAAGTAGCCAGCTTTTGACGGTCTGTTATTACCTGATTCCCCACAGGAAAACCAAACTCGTCAAAACGGTCTATTAGCTGCAGATCATAGGAGGTATTGATGAATGCAAACTCTGATGGGTCCGGAAGCTCGCGAGTCTGCACTTTCACCGCAGACGTGGACCAGATTAAAAATTTCTCATCACCAGCCAGCCAGGGTAAGGACATCAGGTAAAACGTCAGCACACCCATAGCCAGGACATTGGCTACTACTGCCAGTCCTACCCCTATTTTTTTAAGATTCCTCAACTTTAAGATTCCTCAACTAGCCCTTACGAATAATAGCTTCAACCTGCTCCGGATTGCACTCTCCATACAATGAAGAGACCAGCTCATGTACAGCGGTTACAAGTTTATCGCCGGTAAGCTCACTCAGAGACTCTGCCAGGCCTACAACCTCTGATTGATCCACGTTGACCAGATCAATAGAAGTAATTAATGTAGAAGTTTGCTCGTCAGAATTGTAGTAAAAAAGCTTCATATCACTTACTTCTCCAGGAGCTACCTGCTCATCATCTACCGTGTAAAAATCACCTTTAATAAATAGAATGGTATCGTCAATCGAGCTGAGCTTCTTATTTACCTCTTCCCCTTTATACTTATATCGCACAAAAAAGAACTTTTGATCATCCATGGGATACGCCTGTGAAGAAACAGCTACCTTCATCGTATCACTGAGCCAGGCTTTCGGGGTTTCAAACTTTTTCTGAAAATCCACAAGGTTATTTATACTCCCGGATCTAGTACTCATTCTACCCCGTGCAGGTGTTAAAACTGAGGCTAGCACATAGCTCATATCGCTTCCCCCGGTTGAATTTTGGTTCTTCCTGATCACATAGCGCCCCCTGTCACTACTCAAAACAGCTGCTTTGGCATCAGCAGATTGAAAATCCAGTTTCGTTTCAGCATCCAGTCTCAAACCCCGGGTCAGATAGGTGTCTTTTGCTGGGAGATAGATCTTTCCACTTACATGGATTACAGAATACGTTTGAGCCCGGCCATTGCTTACAGCAAAGAATAAGAGGAGATAGAAAACGGTGAATCTCATTAAATTACTTTTTATGGTTACAGCAGAAAGATAAATAAATTTGAAAAACGATTGACCTTTTATCGTTCAAATAAGGAAATAGGCGGATCAATGAGTTGCGATACAACTAAATTTATTTTTTAACAACTTTTTATCATTTGACTGAGGAAAATATCCGTTATCGCAAAATAAAATTCAATACGGCAGGAAGTTATGGAGAGTTATAGAAGTTTATCCTGAGTATTATAAACCATTATTACTAATTTCGCCAAGTTGACTCAAAAGAATTAAAATGGGATTTCAAAAAATTAATGTGATCACAGGCTGGATAGCCTTTCTTATAGCGATGGTTGTATACACGCTGACGATAGAGCCTACTGCCAGTTTCTGGGATTGTGGGGAATTTATCGCGTGTTCGTATAAGCTGGAAGTACCACATCCACCAGGTGCTCCATTTTTCCTGTTGATAGGCCGGATCTTTTCAATGTTTGCCGGTAGTGATGTGGAAAGTGTCGCTTACTGGGTGACGATGATAAGTGTTCTAGCTAGTGCATTTTCTATCCAATTTCTATTCTGGTCAATCGTCCACCTCGTTAAAAGAGTTTTAAAAATCAAGAAAGGCGAAGAAACCCTGGAACAAACTATTTTGATCTTAGGAGCTGGTCTTGTGGGTGCTTTATCCTGCACCTTCGCTGATTCATTCTGGTTTAGCGCCGTGGAAGCTGAGGTGTACGGTATGTCAGCCTTCTTCACAGCTTTTGTGTTCTGGGCTATCCTTAAGTGGGAGAATATTGAAAATGAGTCTGACCGAAATAAATGGATCATACTCATTGCCTACATGATGGGTCTTTCCATTGGGGTTCACCTTTTGAACCTCGTGACCATTCCTGCAATGGGGCTTATCATCTATTTCAAATACAACGAGAAAATCACCAAAAGAGGCATTTTTGTGACCATGGCTGCTGCGGGAGTAGCTATTATCCTCATTATGATCGGGATTATCCCTGGCCTGCCATCTGTCGCCGGCACCCTTGAGATCTTCTTTGTAAACGGGCTTGGCCTTCCATTCGGATCTGGCGCTATATTCTTTGGGCTGGCTTTCCTGGGAGCTCTGATCTACGGGTTATACTATTCCGTAAAAAAGCAAAAGCTTACCTTAAATACCATTTTACTCTGCTTTACATTCATTATTATAGGGTATTCTTCTTATACACTAGTACCTATCAGAAGTAGCTACAACCCTCCGATAGACGAAAACAACCCGGAAGATATTCTTTCGTTCGTTTCATATCTGAAGCGTGAGCAATACGGAAGTCGTCCGTTATTTCACGGCCAGTACTTTACCGCTGAGCTGCAAAGCCAAAAGCAGGGAGATGCTGTATACATGAGAGGAGAAGACAAGTATGTGGTGAAAGATTACAAGATTGAGTATGTATATGACCCTAAGCACACCACTATCCTTCCACGGATGTACAGTTCCGACCCCAACCATGTAAAAAGATACCGTGAGATCACGGGACTTAAGCAAGGGGAGAAACCAAACTTTGTGGACAATATCAGCTTTATGATCCAGCACCAGATAGGTCACATGTACATGAGGTATTTCATGTGGAATTTCTCCGGTCGTTCTTCGGACATTCAGGATGCCAATTGGGTAGGAATACGAGGAGCATTTGAAGAGTTGCCATCACCACTGGAAGAAAACAAGGGTAGAAATATCTATTATTCTCTACCGCTTCTGCTCGGTCTGCTGGGAGTATTCATACAGTATAAAAAAGACAAAAAATACTTCTCGGTTACATTATTGCTGTTTTTTCTTACAGGAGTTGCGCTTGTTCTGTACCTGAACTCGCCCCCAATAGAACCGAGGGAGCGTGACTATATATATTCCGGCTCTTATTATGTGTTTGCGATATGGATCGGATTTGGCGTGCTGGCAATTTATGACCTGCTTAAATCAGTAGTTAAAAATGGAAAAGTAGTGGCAGTTGCCGCAACACTCATCGGGTTAATTATACCTGGAGTGATGGCAAAAGAAAACTGGGACGATCACGATCGTTCGGATCGGTATTTTTCAGTAGATGCTGCTAAAAACTACCTCGACACATGTGCGCCAAATGCAGTGCTTTTCACCGGTGGAGATAATGACACATTCCCGCTTTGGTATGTGCAAGAGGTAGAAGGTTACCGAACGGATGTCAGAGTAGTTGTGCTTTCATATTTCAATACTGATTGGTACATCGCGCAAATGATGCGTGATGCTTACGAGTCAGAACCACTGCCATTTCAGCTGTCATTGAAAAACTACCAGCAAGGAGGATATAATGACTACCTGCCGGTAGTGGAAAACCAGGGAATCACGGGAGCCATAGATGCCGGAAAATATCTTGACGCTGTTGAAAAAGAGCATTCCGGCCTGAGGATTCCGCTGAGTACCGGATCTTACTATAATTCTGTGCCTTCCAGAACCATGTCCGTCGCTGTGGATACTGCCTGGGTAAAGAGTCTGGGGATCGTCCCTGAAAATCTCGAAAACCGTCTGGTAAATCGTATGCAATGGAGTATTAAAGGTAGAGGACTTGAGAAAAATGACCTTGCTGTGATAGACCTGATCGTGAATAGCAACTGGGAGCGTCCGCTTTACTTTAACACCACCTCCCTGGCTTCTTTAAACATTGACATCAGAAAATATGCTGTGCAGGAAGGTATAGCCTACCGTCTATTGCCGGTACAGAATCCAAATCCTCAGGAATACCAGGTAAATAATGAGGTGATGTATGATAACATCATGAACGACTATAAGTGGAGAGAGCTTGACAACCCTGACGTTTATTATTCTGAGGATTATAGAAACTTCTGCCTGAATCACAGGTCTGCTTTCAATACCCTGGCTATATCGCTAATGGATGGAGGTCAATATGAAAAAGCAAAAGATGTGATGGTAAAATCACTTGAAGTAATGCCTAATGAGTCAATTCCGTTTGATTACTTCAATGTACAGCAAATAGGCATCCTACTTGAGCTTGATAAAATGCTGGTTGCAGAGGATACGGTGGGCGGAAGTGAAGTGTCTACCACTCCTATGAAAGACCTGGCCAATCATATTGCTGAAGTAGCCTCCAAGGATGCTGTAGAGATGTTGGAGTACTACATTTCTAAAGGTGCCTATGATCGATCAGACCTTCAACAAAAACTCCTGATCCTGAATGCTATTACCAGAGCCTACAGGTCTGTGGGAGACACAGAAAACGCGGCAAAGTACGAAGAAATGTTTGACAGATTCTACAGATCCTTCCAGGGTCAGTAGGTTGTTACAGACCAGGCGAATGCTTATAGATCTAAGGGCTGCGTGTTTTGCAGCCTTTTTTTATTATCCCTTTTACGTTATCCGAAAAATGTATCGTGACTTTTCTACCTAAATACATTGTAAGGGTGGAGGGTAAAAATTAACTTGATGAAATTTCTAACTTAAAATCAGGAGGGAACCGACACTCAGCAAAACCATTAAGAGTGCGAACGCATGTTCCAATTATTTAACACTGGTGGTATTAACTGTGGTATAGAAATCAAGCTTAGCTTTTCTAACTACGATGCATCTCCCTTGCTCCTAAAAGGCACAAAGAAAAGAAATACAAAAAAACTAAATTGAGCAGCTTTAGAATTAATTCTTAAGGAATTTGTAAGCTTTCTTAAATCGAGAAACCTCATCTTTCACTACCAGAAAGTAATACCCGGTAGCAAAATCTTTTACCGGAATGCGGTATCGACCAGTGCCAATTTCTTCAGCATTGATCTTTATTTCATTCCCGATGATACTGTGCAGTTCAAACTCAGTATTCTCAAGTGTGCTGTTTTGAATCTCTACGATTACATACTCAACAGCAGGGTTAGGGTAGATCTCGATCCGGTTACTTGGATCGATCTTTTGGTTGTAGAACGTGTTTTCAGCACTCACCATCACATCCTCACCATCTCCATTCTGAGCAAAACTGCTCAGGGAAAAAAGAAGTGCAAACGCGTATATAATGAGTTTATTGTTCATACTTATGTACAAAATACGCAAAAAAAGACCAATTGTTCGCACAAAGGCATGAAATTTTTACATTAATTATTCGTTAACTCCATTTTTTAACAAATTTTGTGAAAAAGAGATCAGCCATTTTGTGCGTTTTTGATCGCTGAGGGGATTTTTTCAATGATATCAGAAGCAATTAAAGAAATTTCATTTTTCTCGATTACCGCCAGGTCACCAGCGGCCCCATGAATGTACACGGCAGATTTAATTGCCTCAAACGGCTCAATATCTTGTCCCAGGAAAGCTCCCGCCACTCCGGTAAGCACATCGCCACTTCCTCCGGTAGCCATACCCGGATTCCCAGTGCCATTAAAATGTATGATACCAGACGTATTACAAATGGCCGAGTAAGCTCCCTTTAATACCACATTTACTTTGTGTCTTTTAGAGAAGGACTTCAATAACTCAAGCTTTTGGAAATCATCCTCCCAATCACCGACTAGTCGCCTAAACTCCCCGGGATGAGGAGTAAGTATGCTCCCTTCAGGCAATGCCTCGATCAAGTTCGAATTTTGAGAGAGAATATTTATGGCATCAGCATCCAATACTAGCGGAGCTTGTGCGTTGAGAATCAGCTTCTCGACAGCTTTTACGGTCAGCTGATTGGTCCCAATGCCTGGCCCGATAGCAATACAATCATACGAGTCTTCCAGCTCCACCTCAGTGATAACTTCCATATGTTCATCCTCTATTACCATAGCTTCAGGTACGGAAGTTTGTAAGATACCCGTTGCACAGCTGGGACTATGAATAAAGAGTAAACCTGCACCGGCTCTGATTGCAGCCCTTGCCGAAAGGACAGTTGCACCAATTTTTCCTTTACTTCCGGAGATCAGTAGCATTCGCCCTGCATTGCCCTTGTGATCAAATTTACTTCTTACCGGCAATTGTATATCACCCGCCTCTGTCAGAAAGTAAGGGGGTTGCAAAGAGCTTATAAACTGCTTGTCTAAACCGATATCTACTATGTGCCAATCACCAACAAAACGACTGGATGAGGGGTGAAAGAACGCAAGCTTTGGCACCTGAAATGAAATCGTGTGGTCCGCTTCGATGATTGCGCCAGCTGGAATAGAACGATCAGCAAATAATCCGGATGGAATGTCAATAGAAAAGATAGTTGCGCCAGAAGCATTTATCTGATCGATGACTTTCCCAAAAAGGCCCTCCACAGGCCGTGAAAGCCCTGAACCGAAAAGCCCTTCAATCACGATCTTGTCTGCATCAAGGTTGGGAATGTTGGATTCGTTGGCTATGTGGTTCAGAGTCAAATGCTGACTGAGGCGTTCATAATTTTTCTGAAAATCCGGAGAAGCTTTTTCAGGATTCCCAAGAAAGTAAACCTCTGTTCGCTTCCCTGCTGCTTTCAGGATCCTTGCAATGGCCAGTGCATCTCCCCCATTATTTCCACGTCCTGCAAAGACACATATCGGTCCCCCCTGACGTTCCAATTCAAGAAATTTTGTGACGAACGCACGGGATGCACGCTCCATAAGGTCAATGGAAGCTATCGGTTCATGCTTGATGGTATGCTCATCAGCCTCTCTGATCTCCTTTGCTGAAAGTACTGGTATCATAAAATAAAGCTTAAGTATTCCCTGCCATAGTATTTACCAACTGATCAGGGATATCGTTGGTGGTAAATAGTCCAATTTTACTCGTTAATTTAAAAAAACAGTTGCTACTTATTTCATTAAATATTACATTGTAAACCATTTTTTCACTTAGCCAACTAACCAAATGATCAAAGTTTTAATTAGCCTGCCAGTTGTTCTATGTGTCTTCTCTTACAGCCTTAATGCTCAGAAAAGTCCATTTGATTTCGGAGAAATTGACACAAAGTATTTTGAGATGTCGCATTGCCCGTATGACTCCTCTGCGGGAGCTATTGTACTTCAGGAATATGGTGAATCCACCATAGATCACAATTACGAGGTTTTGTTTCTCTATCACGGTCGAATAAAAATTCTGGACAAATCGGAATTTGAAAGAGCAGACATATCAATACCCTATTATAAAGGAGATCGTGTGCGAAAACTAAAGGCTTCTACCTATAACATGGTAGACGGGAAAATAGAAGAATCTGAAGTCACTAAAGATCAGATCTACAAGGAGGATCGTAATGAGTACGTAGGAGTAATGAATTTTACTTTCCCAAAAGTAAAGGAGGGTTCCATCATTGAATACACATATATGGTGAATTACGGTAGCTGGACCCGTTTAAATACCTGGTACTTCCAGTCATCCATCCCTACATTGTATAGCCAGTACCATCTTGAAATTCCTGAATTTTTTCATTACAAGCGTCTGCAAACAGGCTTTATCCGATTGAGTGATGCCACCGTGGATATAACAAACGGTCATGTTGGAAATTCTAATGTTAGATTTCAACGTCACAACTACGTGGCGGAAAATGTACCTGCCTTTAAAGATGAGCCTTACATGACTTCCAGGTCAAATTACATTTCTAAAATAGAATTTGAACTGGATTATGTAAATATTCCCGGAGAGGTAGTAAAGAATTATCTGCCTTCTAATTACCATGCATTAAGCCGGGGACTGGCCGAAAGTGAATATTTCGGAGGGAAAATTAAAAATACTAATTTTGTCAAAGGTGAAGTGCAACAAATAAAAGATTCTGTTTCAGGAGATGAAGCGCTCGCCAGGAGTATATTCTCTTATGTGCAGGACCATCTGGAAAAGGACGGAGATGTGGATTATACAACATTGCGAAAGGTCCTTAAAGAAGGGAAAGGATCCATTTCGGATATCAACCTTATTTTAACCGCTATGTATCGTGAAGCAGGACTCTCGGCCGACCCGGTGAGATTGAGTACCCGGAAAAATGGAAAGATCCATCCTGTGTTTCCCATAGCGAGTAAGTTCAATTACACAATCTGCAAACTCAACATTGGAGATTCTTATTACCTGCTGGATGCCTCCGAACCTAACCTGAAATTTGGGATAATCCCGAAGAGGTGCACAAATGGCCAGGGGTTGGTGATAAGTGAAGAGAATCCGGGCTGGGTTGACCTAGCTCCTTTTCACAAAAACGATATTACCTACTTTGGTATGTTTAATGTGGATGAAAACGCCATGGTAACTGGTCAGTTACAAATTGTCCGAAGTGGCTATGAAGCACTGGATTTCAATGAGGTACTGGGAGATGATGGGTCAGAGAAGTACAAAAAAGACTTTGCTAACCGAAAAGATCTGTGGCTTATAGAAGGCCATGAAATAACAGACCTGGATGATCATGTTGCCCTGAAGCAAAAACTATCTATAACCGCGGAGGATCTGATTGATGACCTTGGCGATATTTTATACCTAAACCCAATTGCTACCGGACGGCTGACAGAAAACCCTTTCAAAACTGACGAAAGAGTATTTCCTGTAAACTTTGGTGCCCCCTATACTATCAGTCATGTTTATACTTATACAGTGAGTGATGACCTTGCTATAGAATCAGTACCACAGCCCTTCTCTATTGCATTGCCAGATAATGGAGGCACAATATTATATCAGGCTACTCAGATGGGAAATAAAATATCCGTGACCTGCAAATATAATATTGCAAAAAGTGAATACCTCTCGGAAGAGTATCCATACTTAAAGGAATTTTATGCCCAATTAGTAGAGAAACAGGGCCAACAAATAGTCCTCAAAAGAAAATAAGGAGCATGAAGTCATTTATTTCCATCATTTTTATGGCCTTTGCCATTTGTGTCTACGGACAGTTTAATGCTGACCAAATACCTGAAGATCTTAAAAAAGAAGCCTATGCTGTCGTGCGTTTCAAGCATGGTGAATTTGAAATAGGAAAGGTGGACAAAGCGAGATATAAAGTACATCAGGCAATAACAATATTGAGCAAGGAGGGTGATTATTACGGACTCCCAAATGTGAATTACGATAAGCTAAGAAAAATTTCTTCTTTTAAGGCTACGGTATACGACAGCAAAGGAGATAAGATAACCAGGGCGAAAAATGCCGATATTCATGATGAAAGCAGTGTTTCGGGTTATTCCCTGTACGAAGATGATCGTATAATGTGGGCCGATCTGCGTCAGGAAACTTATCCTTATACCGTAGAGTTTGAATATGAGGTCAAGTTTAAATACCTGTACTCCATACCGGATTGGCTGTTTTTACCAGACGAAAAAGTCAGTGTAACGGAAAGTGATTATAAAATTACGTTTCCTACGGAGCTGGCACCAAGATATTACACCAACAAATTTGAAGGCAAGACAGATAGTACATTTAATGAAAACCTGGTTACAATAAGCTGGAAAATGGAAAATCTGCCCTCTTTTGAACGAGAACCTTATGGGCCTTCCTTTACAGACTTAGCGCCGTCAGTAAGAATAGCCCCCGGCAAATTTGACTATGACGGTTATGAAGGTAATATGTCTACCTGGGATGGACTGGCGAAATGGCAAACACTTCTGAATGACGGAAGAGATGATCTGCCGGATGAAACAATCAGTAAAATAAAATCACTGACAGAGGGCAAATCTGATATGGAAAAAGTAAAAGCCGTGTATGAGTATGTCCAAAACTCTACCAGATATGTAAGTATCCAATTAGGCATAGGCGGCTTCCAGCCTTTTCCTGCCAGTGTGGTAAATGAGGTGGGCTATGGAGACTGTAAAGCCCTTACTTTTTACACCCAATCACTTTTAAAAAACATTGGGATAAAATCCTACTATACATGGATAAGCGCCGGAGATTCTCCTCCCCCTGTAAATGAGAACTTTCCAAACGATACGTTTAACCACATTATCTTATGTGTACCTGTTGAGCAGGATACTGTGTGGCTTGAATGCACAAACCAAACCAACCCTTTTGGTTATCTAGGCACATTTACCGGTAACCGAAAAGCTTTGGTTATAGACGGAAATAAAGGAACCATCGTCAAAACCACGAGCTATTCACTGGATAACAATAAAAAAATAATCTCC
Source organism: Marinoscillum sp. HNIBRBA16962 (assembly GCF_057801515.1). NCBI lineage: Bacteria > Pseudomonadati > Bacteroidota > Cytophagia > Cytophagales > Reichenbachiellaceae > Marinoscillum > Marinoscillum sp. HNIBRBA16962. Next base: position 5,249,751 of record NZ_CM173603.1, read on the forward strand.
GCAGATTTTAAACTTGATCAACATGGCAATGCTGATGTAGAAGTACTCCTAAACTATCAGGGTTTAGAGTATGAAAGTCAGGGCTTAGATTTTTATGTAAACTACAGTGCTGAAGAGCAAAAAAAGTGGGTAGAGCGAAATGTTAATATTCCATCTTTTTCTGTTAGAGCCTTTGAATTTACGAATCACAAAGAGATGATCCCCTCAGCGAAAGTAAAAGCTGATCTTGCTGCCAGGAAGATTGTAAGTAAGTCAGGGAATCGTTTTTTTCTACAACCAAACATATTAAACAAAACCACTTTTATCCCGGAAAAAAATGATGACAGGACCCAACCTGTATTAATCAACAATTCCTGGGCAGAATATGATACCATTAAGTTTGAGCTGCCTGAAAATGTTGTGGTAGAAGCTAGTTTCGATTCTGTAACTTTTGAGAGTCAATTTGGAAAGTACTATGCCTCAATCATAAAAACAGATGAGCGTAACATAGCTTACGTCCGTAGGTTTGAATTTTATGAAGGGGAGTACGCCGCTGAAACTTACCAGGAACTATACGAATTTTTCAAAAGCATTTCGCTAGCTGATAAAAAAAGGATTTCATTGGTGAGTAAAACCTGATCTGACTACATCGAATTACCGATCCACCTCGCCTAGCACAAAATCTATTGACCCGGCAATGGCAATGAGGTCAGCAATCATGTATCCACGACTGATCTCCGGAATCACCGAAAGATTAGAAAAGCAGCAGGAGCGGGCTTTGCACCTGAATGCCTGATCAGCTCTGCCATCCGTACGGAAAAAGAATCCCAATTCACCTTTGGGGTTTTCAGCGCGAACATACAGGTCCTGCGCTTTTGGCCGTATTTTCTTGGGGACTGCCTCACGGGGATCAAAGTCTCTCGTTCTTTTGAGGTCAGTAGTCAGTCGTTCAAGACATTGATCTATAATTTTTACAGACTCCTGGCATTCCCTCATGCGCACCCAGGTTCGGTCCCAGCAGTCACCAGTCTCTCCCTGCTCTCCCTTCCCTATCGGGATTTCAAAATCCAACTCGGGGTAAACGCTGTAACCATCTACTCTTCTCAAATCAAACTTCAAACCTGAAGCTCTAAGCATTGGGCCAGTCACTCCGTAGTTAATGGCCAGATCCATAGGTAGTGTTCCCACCTTTGCCGTCCGGTCTATAAATATCTTGTTGGAGATCAAAAGATCCTCCAGATCCTGAAGCTTCGGGTTCAGGTATGCAGAAAACTCCTTGCAGCGCTCCTCAAAACCAACCGGTAAGTCATAAAACAAACCACCTATCCAGATATAATTATAGAGCATCCTGGCTCCGGATGCCCATTCTAAAAGACGCAGAATATGCTCCCGGTCACGCATCATCCACAGGAAGGGGGTAAAAGCGCCAATATCCATTCCATATGTACCGATAGCTATAAAGTGGGATGCCAACCTGTTTAACTCCGCTACCAATACCCTGATATACTCTACCCGTTTCGGTATTTTATCCTCAATTCCCAGCATGCGTTCCACTCCTATCGCATAGGCATGCTCAGAGTTCATAGCTGCCACATAATCCATTCGATCTACATAGGGGATCACCTGGTTATAAGGAACTGACTCTGCATGCTTCTCAAAACACCGGTGTAGATATCCTAAATGGGGAATCACATCCTTTACGATTTCACCATCTGAAATAACCTCCAGGCGAAGCACCCCATGAGTGGATGGATGCTGGGGCCCCACGTTGATGAGCATTTCACCACTCTTCAGCGACGCAGCAGTATGTACTGTAGGTTCTGAGTTTTTATGATGATCCGGATGATATTTATATTGTATTTCCAATTAATTGATAATTGATAATGGTTAATTAAGAAATTACTTTAACAGCCTCAGGTGAGATCCGCTAACCTCTTTGTTGCAGCGAAACCACAAATAAAATCAACTTTTGACTTTACCTGCTGAGATTTTTCGGATAAGGCTCTTAGGCCACTCCAAATCAACTGCATGAATCCGATAAACTCTTTGTAGCAAAACTCAGTCATTAGTACTCCCCTCCTTTCTCATAACTAAACATTAAAAATTCCTCATTTTCAATTATTAATTTTCAATTACCATTCTCAATTCCTTTCCAGGTTTTCCAAGTCTCCCGGCTTTTCTTTCCGATCATATACCACGGTCATTCCATGATACTCCTTCTGCTCTTCGTAATCCTTTCTCAGCGGATGCCCTTCCCAATCATTAGGCAACAAAATCCTCCTTGGGTCCGGATGATCAGGAAACCTGATCCCCAGCAAATCATACGCCTCTCGTTCGTGCCAGTTGGCTGTTCGCCAGATATCCGAAACGCTTTTCACTTCAGGATCAGACCTGTTTAAAGTCACCTTTAACATCAGGTGCAGGTCATAGGGGATGCTGTACAGGTTATAGATCACTTCCATTGTATCAGCCTCTGGTCCGTTATCCAGACCAGTCAGGCATGAAAGGCTATCAAAGTATGTCTTTTCATGAGCGTGCAAAAACTCACAGACCGAATGAATATGATCCTTTGAGATCAGTAGTGCGTTGGGAGTGGCATTCAGGTCTTCTCCTACTACTGCTCCAGGTAAATTATCCTCTACTAAAGCTTTGATATCTTGAAATGTCATTGTAAATGCATCTTTAAAAATGCTAAGAGAGGTCTTAAGCTCTCATGATCCAGGTTCCCAACTTCCTTATTCAAATAATCCCGGCTCTTCTCGTTACCTGAGCCGGTAATGATCTCAGAATAGGCAAATATCTTCGTTTTCAAATCAGGTATAGTATCAGGCAGTCTCTTTAGCTTTTCGTTTTGCCATCAATTTTTCCAGCGCGTCAGGTTTCATCAATGACTCACCTCTGATTTTCTCCTGGAGCTTCATAAAGCCGCCGATCAGGGCTTCCGGCCGTGGCGGACATCCGGGCACATACACATCCACAGGTATGATCTTATCCACGCCTTTTACCACATGATACCCATGATCCCAGTAAGGACCTCCACAGTTGGAGCAGCTACCCATGGAAATGACGTAACGAGGCTCAGCCATCTGCTCATAAAGCCTGCGTACTCGATCAGCCATCTTAAAGGTAACCGTACCCGCTACTACCATCACATCTGACTGTCTGGGAGAAGCCCTGGGTAACACACCAAACCGGTCCATATCGTACCCTGAGGCATAAGCACCCATCATCTCAATAGCGCAACAAGCCAGTCCAAAACCCATCGGCCACAGGCTGGAAAGCCTGGCCCAGTTTAACAGATCATCCGCTTTGGTAACTATGATGCCACCCTGTCCAAATTGCTGATCTAATAGCCCCATTACTTCTCTTGTTTAAAGGATCGCTTATTGACTTTTTCGTAAACAGACTGAGGTATTTTGGACCTGTAATCCGATTCAGTGGGACGGGGTTTTGCCCAGTCCAGCATGCCATTAGCCCAGACATAAATCAGCCCCAGTAGTAAAATACCCACAAAAATGAAAGTCTCTACCAGCGAAAACGTCCCCCAGAGGCCTTCCGTTCCTGCGTTCATCTCTTTATCAGCAAAAACTGTCGCCCATGGAAAAAGAAAAACCAATTCTGTTTCAAACAGTAAAAAAATCAGTGCAATCACATAAAACCTGACATTAAAAATATTCCAGGCTGATTTGACGGGTTCTTCACCCGATTCATAAGTCGTTTCTTTTTCCTCATTAGGTCTTACCGGCCGTAGTATTTTACCAACTAACAAGGTAATCAATACAAATCCTACCCCGCCAATGATAAACAATAAGGCCACTCCAAATCCGGATATCTCAATCATGCCTGAAAATTACACAATGCTCAGAATTTCAAAGGATCTAAATGCTTGAAGTGTCCATTCATCCTGATTTTTTCTCTGGCCTTTTCAGCTCTCTCAAGGGCCGGAATCAGTTTTTCAAGGTGTTCAATGACGTATTTCTGTCGCTTCACCTCAGACTCCATCTTTAAGATCAGATATTCTTCGTCCGGCTTTAGACCGATCTTATGAATGATATCATAGAGTACATTTTCCTCCTGTACAGTAATATCCTCTTCTGCGTGCAACCACTCAAAAAGGATGTTGACCAACTCCACCACTTTAAGGTTCAGTTGTGGGTCCGGCTCATCTTTCGGCTTCACAAGCTCCACTACGCCCCCCGCATATTCTTTATTCTCCCAGGGGTTTTGGTAATCTTTCACCTTAAATACCCTAATTCCCTCAGTCTTGATATCCATTCTCCCGTCCTCATAGGCTTTTGTCACTTCCACAATTTTCACCTCTGTACCATACTCAATTTTAGTCAATACATAAGAAGGGATACCAAAGGTTGTTTTTTCCCTCAAGCAATCATTCACAAGCTTTTTGTAGCGTGGCTCAAAAATGTGGAGATTGAGTTTCTCTCCGGGGAATGCCACAAGATTTAAAGGAAACAATGCCAATTGCTTTTCCATATTGTGATAACATCAAAACTTTTATAGAGTTTGAATTAGTTTTGGAAAAAATCACTTCCAAAAACTATGGCAATTCCTATACGCATAAATCAAGGTCGCATTGTTCCGTGGCAGTTCAGGCTGGCCGGAACCGTTCTGGTTTTTATGCTCATCATGGCTGCATTTTTAAAACTACCCGAAATGTATGCCGTGCCGCTAGCCATCCTTATTTCTTTTTTACTCCCTACACTCTGGTCTTCCTACTATGTATTGGAAATCAACACGGATAAAAAGCAAATAGCTGACCTGTACTGGATAGTAGGACTGAAAAAAGGAACAGTTACAACCTATCAAAAGATTGACAGAATCTTCATCAATAAAGTTAAAATGGGCCAGAGAATAACCTCATACAGTGGTCATGTACATAATGCACAATCTGTGGAGTATACTGCTTTTCTTAAGGTAGAACCGGAGAACAAATTTGAGCTCATCGGTGATAACCCTGATAAGCTCAAAGAAAGATTAAAACCTATAATCGAAAAACTAGGTTGTAAACTGGTTGAGAACTTTGATTAAGTAGCCCAGGTCTTTCCATTCCCTGCCTCCTCAATGGGTACACACCCATTGTATTCCACAGGCACAGCCACATATTGTAATGCCTGGGTAGCTCCATATTCCGTAGTGTAGTAACCTACCAGCGTCAGCTCCTTCATTTTCCAGAAAAAGCCCTCACTGCCCGAGAGCCTTCCCGGCTTACCTCTTACAGTCTCAATTTCTCGTATTGCCTGGTTGAGTTTCGTCAGCACCGTTGATTGATCTTCCTTCCCCAACTCAACAAAAGGACCACCGTAATTTTCTTTGCACAGTTTCGAAAACTCTTCAAGTCCTTCCATAAACCTGGTTCTTTCAGCCGGATCATAACAAAGACTTACCATTTCTTCAATAAAGCCAGGAACGCCTAAAGACTTTGCTCCGGGTGTATCCGTCTCAGGCAGTATTCGTTCTGCCACTTCCATCACCAGCTTAGCCTGATCCTCAGAAAAGAACGTAGGGTTCCATGTGAGCTCAGGACTCGGAGTACACCCGTTTATCAATCCGGCAACAGTAGGAGCTGTCAGGGCTCCTCCCATGATCCATGCGGCCCTTCTCAGAGCTTCTCTTCTCTTAATATTTTCCATGTTACAGATTTCTACTTTTTAACTCTTTTACTGCATAATCTGCAGCTCTTGCCGTCAAAGCCATATATGTGAGGGACGGATTCTGACAAGCAGATGAGGTCATTGCTGCTCCATCCGTCACAAAAACATTTTTTACCTCATGTAATTGATTCCATTTGTTTAAAACCGAGGTTTTTGGGTCACGCCCCATACGAGCAGTCCCCATCTCATGAATGCCCAGTCCCGGTCCACCAATATCATCATAAGTACGTACGTTTTTAAGACCTGCTTTATCCAGCATTTCGGCTGCTGAAGCCTGCATATCCTTTCTCATCTCCAGCTCATTTTCTTTAAACTCACAATCAAAAATGAAAGTGGGCAACCCATGCTTATCCAGCATGTCGTAGTTGAGAGAGACTTTATTGTCATGATAAGGCAACATCTCACCAAAACCCATAAGTCCCATTCTCCATGGGCCAGGTGTTTTGATCTCTTCCTTCAGCTCCTCACCTATTCCCAGCTCCCTGATTGCAGACCGCCAGTTTCCACGACTGCCGCCTCCCTGATAGCCGTATCCTCTGATAAAATCCGGGTGCTTTTCCCCGATGTTGCGAAACCGTGGGACATAAATACCATTAGCCCGCCTACCTGTATAGTATTGATCCTCAAAACCTTCATATTCACCTTCAGCTCCTGCTTTAAAGTGATGGTCCATCAGGTTATGACCAAGCTCACCAGAAGCATTACCCATTCCTTCAGGGAAATACTCACTTTTTGAATGCATGAGAATCCATGTTGACCCTAATGCTGAGGCATTTAAAAAGACAATTTTTGAATAAAATTCCTGAGTTTCACCTGTCTCCGCATCCTGTACACGAACGCCGGAAGCCTTACGTGTTTCAGGATTGTAAAGCACTTCCGTAACAATAGAGTTTGGTCGTAAAGTCATATTACCAGTGGCCGCAGCTGCAGGCAGCGTACTGGACTGACTACTGAAATAAGCGCCAAACGGACATCCACGCATGCATAAATTCCTGAAGTGACAATGCGACCGACCATTATGGTTCTGAGTAAGGTTAGCTACCCTGCCAATGGTAAGGATCCGGTCATCATAATTTTTAGCGATGCTTTCTCTCACATGCGTCTCCAGGCAATTGAGATCCATGGGGGGTAAGAATTTACCATCCGGAAGCTGAGGGAGTCCTTCTGCCTGGCCGCTAATGCCGGCATGAGACTCCACATAGTCATACCACGGTGCCATATCTTCGTATCGGATCGGCCAGTCTACACCAATCCCTTCTTTGCCATTGGCTTCAAAGTCCATGGGACTCAATCGGTAAGACTGACGCCCCCATAGCAAGGATCTCCCTCCTACATGATATCCTCTGATCCAGTCAAATCGTTTCACTTCAGTATACGGATGCTCCGTATCCTTAACCCACCAGTGCTTCGTAGACTCTTTGATTGTATAGCCTGTTCTGCTTTGCACTTTATAATCTTCCATCTCCTTGTCAGTTACCTGATCATCATGTGGTAGCTCCCAGGGATGTTTGTTCATTGTAGGGTAGTCCTTTAGATGCTCTACCATTCTGCCTCGCTCCAGCACCAACGTTTTCAGTCCTTTCTCTGTAAGTTCCTTGGCTGCCCATCCGCCGCTGATTCCTGTACCGACAACAATAGCATCGTACGTATTTTGATTTTTTGCTTTAGTATTGAGGTTCATTGAATAATTGTCATTGGGTAAATTTTTTGAATTTCCAATCTAAACAATAATAAGTCAACTTTCCGGGCACTTATTGTAGATTTTTTAATGAAAACGTTTCCAATTGACAATTGAATAAGTATTTTGTTATTCACTAAAGAAAAGACTATGAAAATTACGCGAAAAGCTGCTTTGAAAAATATTTTGGGGGTTACTGCCATGGGATTTATGGGAATCCCAACTTTTTCTCAGAAAAAAAATAAAAAGGTCACTGTCGGCAACAAAATAAATCACTCTGTATGCCGGTGGTGCTATAATGACAAATCTCTCGAGGAACTTTGTGAAGCAGCTGTGGATATAGGCATTTCTTCTATCGACCTGCTCAACCCGGATGAGTGGCCAGTCGTGCAGAAATATGGACTAACGTGTGCTATGTCCAATTGCGTACCCCTTAGTCTTACTGATGGATTTAATGATCCTGAAAACCATGAACAGCTAAAAAAAGACTACTTTGATCTGATTCCAAAAGCCGCTGATGCCGGTCTGAAAAACATTATCTGCTTTTCAGGAAACCGCAGAGGGATGGACGATAAGGTTGGGCTGGAAAATTGTGCAAAAGGACTGGACCCTGTAGTGAAGAAAGCAGCTGAATATGATATAACCATCTGCATGGAGCTCCTGAACTCCAAGGTAAATCACCCGGACTATCAGTGCGACCACACTCCCTGGGGAGTAGAACTATGTGAAAAAGTAGGCAATGAAAATTTCAAACTCCTTTATGATATCTATCATATGCAGATCATGGAAGGTGATATCATAGCTACCATTCGTAAATACCACCCATACATCGCACATTATCATACAGGCGGTGTGCCCGGCAGAAATGAAATAGATGAAACCCAGGAGCTAAATTACAAGGCAATTATGGAAGCAATTGTAGAAACCGGTTTCACCGGTCATGTAGCTCAGGAGTTTATCCCTAAAAATGAGGATGTCTTTGCGTCATTGAGAGAAGGTGTAGAAATCTGTGATGTTTAAAGGCCCATCACTTTTTGACTGGGCTAATAAAATAGCTAGAAAGGTTCACAAATAAAGAAATGATTTTCCAGCTTAATTTATTCATTTCAACAGATGGAATTGTTGAATAGCTAAATGCCAGATATCAAAAAGAGAAAAGGCTGCCAAAAAATGAACAGCCTTTTCTCCTTTGATGCAAATATTATTTCTTAAACGCTTGCAATAATATCATTTAGCGTTTTGCTAGGTCGCATAGCATTACTTACTTTTTCTATAGTAGGATTGTAATAACCTCCTATATCTACCGGGGAGCCCTGAGCTCCATTTAGCTCGTCTACTATTTGCTTTTCATTGTCTGCAAGCTCCTTAGCCACTTTCTCAAACCGCGCTTTCAGCTCTGAGTCCTGAGTTTGGTTAGCCAGTGCTTCTGCCCAGTAAAGAGCCAGGTAAAAATGACTACCTCTGTTATCCAGTTCATTGACTTTTCTTGATGGTGACTTGCCATTATCCAGAAGCTTACCTGTAGCCTGATCCAATGTTTCAGCCAGAATTTTGGCTCGTGGATTATCATTTTTATTACTCATATGTTCCAGAGAAGCAGCTAAAGCCAGAAACTCACCCAGTGAGTCCCACCTTAGGTGACCCTCTTCTACAAACTGCTGCACGTGTTTGGGAGCAGACCCTCCGGCACCCGTTTCAAACAAACCTCCTCCGTTCATAAGCGGTACAATAGAGAGCATTTTGGCGCTCGTTCCTACTTCCAGGATCGGAAAGAGGTCTGTCAAATAGTCTCGCAAAACATTACCGGTTACTGATATGGTATCCAATCCTTTTCTGATTCGCTCAACAGAAAACCGGGTGGCCTCCACAGGAGACATAATGTGGATCTCTATATCAGAAGTATCGTGATCCTTCAGGTACCTGTTTACCTTTTCTATCAGCTGTGCATCATGAGCACGATTTTTATCCAGCCAAAACACTGCCGGAGACCCGGTTTCCTTAGCGCGATTTACAGCCAGCTTTACCCAGTCCTGAATAGGAGCATCTTTTACCTGGCACATTCTCCAGATATCACCAGCTTCCACCTGATGCTCCATAACCACGTTTCCATCCTGATCTACCACTTGCACTGCTCCGTCAGCCGGGATTTCAAAAGTCTTGTCATGAGAACCGTATTCCTCGGCCTTTTGCGCCATCAGGCCTACATTTGACACGCTACCCATTGTGGTAGGATCATATGCTCCGTTTTTCTTACAGTCATCGATCACTTCCTGGTAGACCCCTGAATATGATCTGTCAGGAATCACGGCCTTGGCATCTTTGGGATTCCCATCGGGTCCCCACATCTTACCACTGGTACGGATAGCTGCCGGCATAGAAGCATCAATGATGACATCACTTGGTACATGGAGGTTCGTAATGCCTTTATCAGAATTAACCATCGCCAGCTCGGGACGCTCCTGATAGCATGCCTCAATATCCGCTTCTATCTCTTTTTTCTTTGTATCATCCAGTGACTGAAGTTTGGAATATAAGTCACCAAGTCCATTAGTCGTATCTACGCCCAGCTCTCTGAAAGTAGTGGCATGTTTTTCAAAAACAGGTGCAAAGAAGACTGAAACCACATGCCCAAAAATGATCGGGTCTGACACCTTCATCATAGTGGCTTTCAGGTGAACTGAAAATAAAACTCCCTGTTTTTTCGCATCTTCCACTTCATTTTCAAGAAAAGACCTCAAAGCTTTTCTTCGCATAACTGCGGAATCTATCACTTCTCCCTCCAGCAGAGCTACCTTTTCTTTGAGTACTGTTTTCTTTCCGTCAGAGCCTACATGCTGTATTTGGACGTGTCCGGCTTTAGTTACAGTCACTGATTTCTCACTTCCATAAAAATCCCCCTCGCTCATGCTTGCCACATGAGACCTGGAATCAGAAGCCCATTCACCCATAGAGTGTGGGTTTTTCTTAGCATATTCCTTTACGGCCCTGGGTGCCCTTCTGTCTGAGTTACCTTCCCTCAATACCGGGTTTACAGCACTCCCCTTTACTTTATCGTATTTAGATTTGATCGCTTTTTCCTCCTCGGTTTTAGGTTCAGCAGGATAATCGGGCAGATCATAGCCCTGAGACTGGAGCTCCTTAATTGCAGCTACCAATTGAGGAATAGAAGCACTGATATTTGGCAATTTGATGATATTGGCTACCGGCGTTTTAGCCAGTTCACCCAGTTCTGCTAAAGCATCAGAAATCCGCTGTTCATTTGTCAATCTCTCAGGAAAGCTGGCGATAATTCGGCCCGCCAGGGAAATATCTTTCGTTTCAAATGAAACTCCGGCAGGAGCTGCAAATGCTTCAAGAATAGGCAGCAGAGAATAGGTTGCCAATGCCGGAGCCTCGTCCGTTTTCGTGTAAACGATCTTTGATGCTTGTTTTGTCATATTTACGTCTAAAATTTAGGCCACATATCCGGCCGTGGTGATTAATCTATCTATCAATTATCAATAACTTTCTTCCTTATTTGGAAAATCTTTGGATTTGATGTCGTTTATGTAATTAGTAGTAGCCTCACCAATAATTTTATTTAGATCTGCGTACTGACGCAAAAAACGGGGTTTAAAATCCTGAGTAATGCCAAGCATATCGTGAACGACCAAAACCTGACCATCTACGTCCGCACCAGCGCCTATACCTATGACCGGAATGTCTACGGACTCTGCCACTTCCTTAGCCAGAGCAGCGGGGATCTTTTCCAGCACAATCCCAAAGCAGCCGATTTCCTGTAATAACCGGGCATCGGATTTTAGCTTTTCGGCCTCCTCTTCTTCTTTTGCCCGTACAGTATATGTACCAAATTTGTAAATGGACTGAGGGGTGAGCCCAAGGTGTCCCATCACAGGTATGCCCGCAGACAATACCCTGCTGATGCTCTCCTTTATTTCAATTCCGCCTTCCATTTTCACGGCATGCGCTTCTGACTCCTTCATAATACGGATACAGGAACGCAAAGCCTCTGAGCTATTTCCCTGGTAGCTGCCAAATGGTACATCCACCACAACCAGTGCACGGTCCACTGCTTTTACCACAGAAGTGGCGTGCCAGATCATGTGATCAAGAGTGATGGGCAGTGTGGTCTCATTGCCGGCCATGACATTGGAAGCGGAATCTCCTACGAGCAATACATCAATCCCGGCACCATCCAGGATTCTGGCCATCGAATAATCATAAGCAGTAAGCATCGCGATCTTCTCTCCGGAGGCCTTCATCTCCTGCAGCCGATGTGTGGTTATTTTCCTGAATTTTCCCTGAGCTTTACTCATAGTTCTTTTTGGAGTGCTTACCTGTGTAAGGAGCCGCAAATTAATAAAATCCCCGCTTATAATAAATGGATTGGCCTACTTCCATTTGATATTGCAACCCATGCTCGGATATTGCTCTTCAGGTATAGCCTTACCAGCTAACAGAAGGTCCAATGCTCCCCTTAAATCTTTACCATTCACGGGCTTATCATTACCCGGGCTAGCCTCATCCAACCGGCCTCTGTAGACCAGACTGAGTTCATGATCAAAAAGGAACAGATCGGGTGTGCACTCAGCCTGAAAAGCTTTGGCTACCTCCTGAGTTTCGTCATACAGATATGGAAAATGAAAACCCACCTCGTGAGCTTGCTTTATCATATTCTCCGGGGAGTCGTCAGGGTAGTTCTCTATATCGTTTGAAGAGATTGCCACGACTCCAAAACCTTTTGGCATATAATCATCAACCACACGGGCCAGCTCATCCTGAATATGGACCACATAAGGACAGTGCCTGCATATAAACATCACCAGCAGCCCCTTTTCTCTCAATACCTCATGAGGAGTTATCTTTTTTCCGGAAACAACATCTATGAGTTCAAAATCCGGTGCTTTTGTTCCTAATGGTAACATTCCAGATGGTGTGAGTGCCATAAATCAGTTATCTTTTTGCTTTAAAAAACTTCATCAATATTAACCCAACTGAAATGAAATACTCATTAGTTCTTGCTTTTGTTTTAGGGCTGTCATTAAATGTCTTTTCTCAAACACCCGCGCCAGGCCGAACAGAAGGTGAAGGACCTTTTGACCAACTGATCATCAGGGGCGCCACTCTGATCAACGGTAACGGAGCTCCACCTATCGGACCTGTGGATATTGTCATTGAGAAAAATAAGATCGTAAAAGTGGCTACCGTTGGTCATCCCGGGGTAGAGATAAGCTCATCATCAAGACCCCAGGCAAAAGCCGGAGCTAAAGAAATAGACGCTGCAGGCATGTACGTACTTCCGGGATTTATAGACATGCATGGTCATATAGGCTCAATCAAAAGTACTCCTGCTGAATACGTTTTTAAACTCTGGCTGGCACACGGCATAACCACCATTCGTGAGCCAGGTAGCTTCAGGGGAAGGGATTGGACACTAGCTCATAAAAAAAGAAGTGCTGAGAATGAGATTACAGCTCCGCGCATTGTTTCCTATACAGGATTTGGAATGGGTAGTGAGATAAATACTCCTGAAGATGCTGTGAAATGGGTGCGTGAAAATGCAGATGCGGGATCTGATGGTATCAAGTTTTTTGGAGCTCGTCCGGATATCATGAAGGCTGCCCTGGAAGAAAACAAAAGATTGGGTCTGGGATCAGCCTGTCACCATGCACAAGTGAACGTGACATGGCTTAATGTGCTCAACTCGTCCGAATGGGGACTTACTACCATGGAGCATTGGTATGGGCTTCCAGAAGCTATGTTTGAAGATCGTATTGTTCAGAATTACCCGGTAGACTATAACTACCAAAACGAGCAGCACCGGTTTGAAGAAGCAGGTAAGTTATGGGAGCAGGCTGCTGAGCCCTATTCTGAAAAGTGGAATGAGGTGATGAATACCTTACTCGATCGAGATTTCACACTGGACCCCACTTTTAACATCTATGAAGCAAACCGTGACCTGATGCGCGCCCGTCAGGCAGATTGGCACAAGGACTATACACTCCCCTCTCTCTGGGAATTTTATCAGCCGAGCAAGGTCTCTCACGGATCTTACTGGCACTACTGGGGTACTGAGCAGGAAGTGGCCTGGAAGAAAAATTACCAGCTCTGGATGACCTTTGTAAACGAATACAAAAACCGGGGTGGAAGAGTCACTACCGGCTCTGATTCAGGATATATCTTTCAATTGTTTGGTTTTGCTTATATCCGTGAGCTTGAGCTTTTGCGGGAGGCAGGCTTTCATCCGCTAGAGGTTATCCGGTCGGCAACTTTGATGGGAGCCGAAGCCCTGGGGATGGATGATAAAATCGGTACTGTGGAGCCTGGAAAATATGCCGATCTACTACTACTGGAAGAGAATCCGCTTGCTAATCTCAAGTCTCTTTACGGAACCGGGGCAATTAAGCTCACGGAAGACAATAAAGTAACCCGCGTTGGAGGAGTAAGCTATACCATCAAAGATGGGATCATTTATGATGCCAGGGCTTTGCTCAAAGACATCAGGGAGATGGTGAAAGAAGCCAAAGAGGCAGAAGGTGATATCATACAGCCTGGTTACCCCAATTGGGATTAACGTCAATATTTGATAAATTTATTAATCAGTAACCAGGCGATGAAACATCATTTTTTAATCTTAAACTCATTCATTTTCATACTTTCCGGATGTATAGAAACCCAATCCAGGAAAGATGAAGCTGAACCTCCGGCAAGGGTCGTGGAAAATTCTGATAAGGTCATTTCCCTGCTTGGTAAAGTACTCGACGAAATTCCCCTGTCAGACGAGGTGAAGGAAAAAGGACAAAGAGAGCTGGCTACCGCTCAGGCAAATTACGAACAGGAACCTGATAACCTGGCAAATATTATCTGGTATGGTCGCAGGCTGGCCTACCTCGGTCACTACAAAGAAGCTATCAGGATCTATTCGGTTGGCCTGGATAAGTTCCCTAATTCGTACCGGCTGTTACGCCACAGGGGACACAGATACATTACGCTAAGAAAATTTGATGATGCCATCCAGGACCTGCAGCGAGCCGCCTTTTATGCCAGACCTCATGAAAATCAGACAGAACCGGACGGGATACCTAACCGCCTGAATAAGCCATTGTCCAATACTAAGTTCAATATTTGGTACCATCTGGGGCTGGCTTACTACCTGAAAGGCAATTATGACAAAGCTATTTCTGCTTACAAAAAATGCATGGAGTTTTGTGACAATGATGATCTGCTGGTTGCGACAACAGATTGGTTTTATATGACCTACAAAAAAATTGGGAATAATAATGCTGCAAAAGAACTACTGAAACCCATCAGCAGGGATATGACTATTATCGAAAACACTTCCTATCATAAACGTCTGCTGATGTATAAGGGCATATATGATGCCGAAACACTCCTGAATGAAGCAAAACAGGGAATGCCAGAAGAAGCCCTGGAGCCGACCCTCGCATATGGTGTGGGAAACTGGTACGCATACAATGGCAGCCTGGACAAAGCACGAGAAATTCTATTTCGCATCACCGTAAGTCCCCGATGGGATGCATTTGGATATATTGCTGCGGAGGTAGATCTGCTGTCTCTGAAAGACCTATAGCGCTTCAATCTCTCGCTTAACCTCCATAAGCCTCTCCGGGTAATCTGTAATAATTCCGTCTACACCCATATGAAGCATCTTGATCATATCTTCCTTATTGTTGACTGCATAAGTGTAAACCTCAAATCCTCGAGCATGCATTCTAAAGACCCTTCTGGTAGATAAAGTATGGTATTCCGGATTCAGTGCTTTCATTCGGTCATCTTCCTTTGCCCGGCCAAGGTGGAGTTTCGTCTCTACATAAAAAGAAATCAAAGGCGCCGAATCCTCTCCAATCATAAGCTTCTTGGTTTGTACGTGATCATCATACTCATGTGCAGCCTCCAGATAAGCCGTCTCATAAGACTGTAAAATAATCCAGTCGTAACCATTCTTTTCCTGCCTGATAACATCAATCAATTTTTCAGCAAAATCATGATAATGAGGATGATCCATATGCTTGATCTCAATCAAAACCTTGCATCTGCCGTTTATAAAATCAAGGGCCTCCTTCAGCGTAGGTACTTTCTGATCTCGAAAAGCAGGATCAAACCACGATCCGGCATCAAGCTCCTTGATTTCGGCTAATGTATGGTCGTGCACAAGTCCCGTACCGTTTGTGGTTCGGTTCAGGGTTTCGTCATGAAAGACAATGATCTCCTCATCTTTCGTGTTCCTGACATCCAGCTCGATCATATCCACTCCCAGATCAATGGCTTTTTTGAAAGCAGCTATGGTATTTTCAGGCGCAGTGCCTGAGGCTCCCTTGTGAGCAATCACCTCAAACTTTTTCCCTTTTAGATCCTTATCGATCTCTCCACTGGCAACAATATGCAGATAGATCCATGGTTCAAACACTGCAAAGCAGAGAAAGAGAATGATAAACGGAGTGGAATAAATAAGAAACTTCTTAGTCATTTCATTAGTGCAATGATTACATAAAATGAGCATGATGCTCAACCTACGCGGTCCGACCCAAACATTGAGAATACGGGGACGCCAAGTCCAACCAGGTATGCCTGGCCGGCCGCAATCAAAGTTGGGCAGCAAACCGCTTATTTTGGAAACTTTGAACACATGAAATTACGAAAATACCGCATCATTTCTGAATAATCACCCGGCATTTTTTTAGCCATTATTCCGGCTTGGTAAGCTTCAGATGCAGCTCCTGCAATTGATCCTGATCAATGGCTGATGGCGAATCGATCATTACGTCCCTTCCGGAAGTATTTTTAGGGAATGCAATGAAATCACGAATACTGTCCTGACCGCCGAATAAAGCACAAAGACGGTCAAAACCAAAAGCAATACCTCCATGTGGTGGTGCTCCGTATTCAAATGCACTCAGCAGAAAACCAAACTGGGCCTGCGCCTCTTCTTTAGTAAAACCTAATGCGTCAAACATCTGTGACTGGATCTCCCGGTCATGTATCCTGATGGAGCCACCACCGAGCTCAACACCATTTACCACCATATCATAAGCGTTTGCCCGCACACTTCCAGGGTCAGACTGAAGCTTATCCAGGTCCTCTATTTTTGGGGACGTAAAAGGATGGTGCATCGCATGATATCGTTCGGTCTCTTCATCCCACTCAAGTAATGGGAAGTCCACGACCCATGCCGCTGCTACTTTATTTTTATCTCTGAGACCAAGTCTGGATCCCATCTCCAATCTCAGGTCAGACAACGCCCTTCTGGTTTTCGCTGTATCGCCGGCAAGGACCAGAAGCAGGTCGCCCGGTTTAGCCCCAAACTTCTGAGCCCAGCCCTTCAATGCTTCCTGATCAAAAAATTTGTCAACAGAGCTTTTAAAGCTTCCGTCCTCATTGCATTTTACATAGACGAGACCCTTAGCTCCCACCTGGGGCTTTTTCACAAATTCCGTAAGCTCATCCAATTGTTTTCGGGTATACTCAGCACACCCCTCCGCGTTGATCCCAACAACCAGCTCTACACTGTCAAAGACCATAAATCCTTTGCCCTGAGCCAGGTCATTCAGCTCTGTGAATTCCATGCCAAACCGTAGATCAGGCTTATCAGATCCGTACTTTGAAATCGCCTCAGAGTAAGGTATATGTGGAAGTGCTCCTAACTCAATGTCTTTTATTTCTTTGTAAAGATGACGAATGAGGCCTTCAAAAGTCTCTAAAATATCTTCCCTGGTCACGAAAGACATCTCACAGTCTATTTGTGTAAATTCAGGCTGTCGGTCTGCTCGCAAATCTTCATCTCTGAAGCATTTTACAATCTGAAAATACCTGTCAAATCCTGAGACCATCAGCAGCTGCTTAAAGGTCTGGGGGGATTGTGGTAGCGCATAGAACTGATTTGGGTTCATGCGTGAGGGCACCACAAAGTCCCTGGCTCCCTCAGGTGTGGATTTTATCAGGTAGGGTGTTTCCACCTCTGTAAAAAGATGCTCAGAAAGATAAGCTCTTGTCTTCTGCAGGAGTTGATGGCGCATCT
Organism: Marinoscillum sp. HNIBRBA16962; assembly: GCF_057801515.1. Lineage (NCBI taxonomy): Bacteria > Pseudomonadati > Bacteroidota > Cytophagia > Cytophagales > Reichenbachiellaceae > Marinoscillum > Marinoscillum sp. HNIBRBA16962. Next base: position 5,267,113 of record NZ_CM173603.1, read on the forward strand.
CCAGATTTTTCCTGACCACATTTCTCCTGAGATCCAGGTATCTGTATTTCATCCGCAGATCCTCTCCTCCGTCAGTATCGTCTCCGATGATAAATGGAGGAACCTTGGATTTATTGAGAACAGACAGGGATTTTACCTTTACTTCAATATCTCCGGTTGGTATTTTATCATTTTTAGAAACACGCTCTACTACTGCACCGGATGCGGATATTACAAACTCCCTACCCACCTCTCGTGCCTGGGAGATCACCTCCTCACTTGTCTGACCTTCCTCAAAGATCAGCTGGGTGATGCCATACTTATCGCGAACATCTATCCAGACCATTCCGCCTTTATCTCTTAGTTTTTGGACCCATCCGCAAAGTGTTACTTCCTGGCCAATGTGCTCATTTCGTAGTTCGCCACAAGTGTGAGTTCTTAACATTTTTATATTTTTTCGCTACAATACCTGATAAAACAGCGGCAAATTTAACAATAGTTTTAGCTTTGAAATAAATAAATCCTGAAACCTGATGAAGTCATACAATAAGCTTTGGATACTTTTAATTGTTATTATGGTTGCGAGTTCTCAGACACATTCCCAAATCCCACTGGAACGTGTAAAGGTCAACAATTACATTTCCATGGAAATTCCGAGTTCTTTTGTGCCAATGGATCAGGCAGAACTTTACAGCAAGTATGTTTCTTCCAGGATGCCGATTGCCATGTTTACCAGTATGGACAGAAGAATAGACCTGGGCATTAATGAAAACAGCAGTACCTGGGCAGCCTCAGATTATGAGATCCTGAAAGACTTTCACAAATCCAACATACTAAACCTGTTTGATCAGGTGGAATTTATTCAGGAAGATATTCAGGAAATAGGCGGGCGCAAATTTGTGGTGTATGAATTTATCTCCAAAATGACCGGTGAAGAAAGTACTTTCGGTGAACGTGAGTCCATAAGTAAATACACCTACATCATGTACACCATCCGAAACAACAAAGTCCTGCTATTCAACTTTACTGCCCCAGCCCGTATGCGATCTGAATGGAAAGACACCGTGAAGAAAATGATGGAGAGTGTGAGGATCAAAGGATAAAGCGATATTTGTAGCGACTTCCAAATACGAGTCTTTTTATTATCTTTTCGTTATGAAGAATGAAAATGACCCGGAAAAAGACAGGCTAACGTTCGAAAACGAGCTTAAAAAACTCAAACTCAAAGCAGAAAAGGGTGCAGAGTTTTTTAGCGGAGAAGGTAAGATCCCGGCAGAAATAGAATCACAATGGCTGGATCACATCATGGCTTTTGAAAAAGCATCCGAGCATCCTGAAACCCGTAAAATCAAAGACATACTCAATAATCCTGATCTACCTTCTCCAGAGAACCTTAAAGATGGAGAACTATCAGCAGCTCTTGAAAAGGTATTGGACTTACTGGCAAAAAACAACATGGCCCTGGATGTCATTTATGAAGTTCCGGAACAAGAGGTCTATCGATTCATTTATGAAGAACTTTTGGAGCATGAAATCCAGGTGATAAACGTTCCTGGTATGGTTACACACTTAACTTACGAGGAGTTTCACCCTAATGATGAAGAAGACCTTAAAAGGTACGCGACGGAATTTCTTGAAATGCTGGGAAAGAAAAGTTTTGAATTTATAGACGCTACTTTATCCTCCGAAATTACCCATCAGGGTGAGACGATTCCCAGCAAACAGTTCGCAGAGTGGTTGAGCCGCCATTTTGATACGCTGGAAGTACACTTTGAGGAAATACAAATTACCTCCGTTCAAATAAATGAAGACAAAGCTGTAGTGAAATGTCAACTATCTTACCAGAAAGCAAACAAAACCTCGGCTGTTTCTACCCATATCACTGACGAAGCAACCTTCGATTTTGTTCATACATTGGGCTTTTGGTACATTGGGTGTGTATCGATACCCGGCTTAAGGCTTTAAATTTTTAAGATTCCAGCCTGGATCCATTGGGTTTCTTCCTTAATTTTCCCAGGGATAACAATTTTTGGTTAAACTCGATCCATCCTCTTATATGTGTATGGGCCTGTTTTCAGTAGCTGCTAAACAAGCTTCTTTCACTGCCTCCATATAGGTAGGGTGTGCATGCGACATGCGTGCCACATCCTCAGCTGAGGCTCTGTATTCCATCGCAGTAACTCCTGCAGCGATCATATCCGCTGCCCTGGCTCCTATGATGTGCATGCCCAGTATTTCATCGGTTTCTTTGTCTGCGAGTACTTTCACAAGCCCTTCCAGGTCCATAGAAGCCCGGGCTCTTCCAAGTGCTTTATAAGGAAATTTGCCTGTTTTATAGGCTCTGCCCTGCTCCTTCAATTGCTCCTCGGTAAACCCAACACTTGCTACCTCGGGCCAGGTATACACCACACCCGGGATCAGGTTATAATTGATATGTGGCTTTTGTCCGGCAAACTGCTCAGCCACAAAAACGCCTTCTTCCTCCGCTTTATGAGCCAGCATTGCGCCTTTCACTACATCTCCTATCGCCCAGATATTATCCACATTGGTTTTCAGGTGCCCATCTACCTCGATCCGTCCTTGTTTGTCCGTTTCGATTCCTACATTTTCAAGCCCGAGGCCTTCAGTATAAGGTCTGCGGCCTATAGAAACGAGGCAATAATCTCCTTTAAACTCTACGGTTTCCCCTTTTGGGTTTTCAGCTTTTACTGTGACCTGCTTCGCCGTACTCTTCACTTCAGTCACCTTATGGCTCAGATGATTTTCAAAACCAAGTCCCTTTAAGGATTTTTGCAGCTCTTTACCCATCGTACGGTCCATAGTAGGAATAAGGCTATCCAAATACTCTACTACCGTGATCTTAGATCCCAAGCGTGCGTAGACTGACCCCAGCTCCAAACCGATAACACCTCCACCAATCACGATCATGTGCTTTGGCACTTCCTTCAACTCAAGGGCTTCGGTACTCGTGATCACCCGCTTTTTATCAATGTCAATAAAGGGTAATGAAGCAGGTTTAGAGCCGGTAGCTATAATCACCTTTTCGGAGGTAACCGTCTTTTCGTCCTTATCAGATTTGATAACGATGGTATTCTTGTCTTTAAAAGATCCCACCCCCTGATGCACATCAATTTTATTTTTCTTCATCAGAAAAGCGATACCATCTACATTTTGCTTCACAACCTCGGCCTTTCGGCTGATCATCTGCTTCAGGTTTACCCTGGGTTTATTGATATCAATCCCATGTTCCTTAAAAGTGGTCTCAGCACTGTGATAATGCTCCGAAGAATCAAGAAGCGCCTTAGACGGAATGCACCCCACATTTAGACAAGTCCCACCAAGGGTAGGATATTTCTCAATAATAGCTGTTTTAAATCCAAGCTGAGCAGCTCGAATAGCCGCAACATATCCACCGGGCCCTGAGCCTATTACGGTTACATCGTAATCCATTGTAGTTTATTTTTTAAGCCTGCAATCCAACGCAAGCACATGAATGATCTGTTTATACACCAAGTAAAAGTCTGGTTGGATCCTCCAGAAGCTCTTTCACCCTCACCAGGAAGCTTACAGATTCTCTACCGTCAATTATCCGGTGATCATAGGACAAGGCCACATACATAATAGGCCTTACCACAATCTCTCCATTCTCCACTACCGGACGTTCCACAATATTATGCATCCCCAGGATGGCAGACTGAGGAGCATTTATTATCGGAGTGGAAAGCATAGAACCGAAAATTCCACCATTGGTAATGGTAAATGTACCGCCTTGCATTTCCTCAATACTGAGCTTGCCATCTCTGGCCTTGGTAGCTAAGCGAATGACCTCTTTCTCCACCTGATCAAACCTCAGTGACTCTGCATTTCTGATCACCGGCACCACAAGTCCCTTAGGAGTAGATACAGCAATAGACACGTCACAATAATCATGATAAACCAACTCTTCTCCATCGATAGCTGCATTAACAGCCGGCCAATCCTGCAAAGCCATGCAAACTGCCTTGGTGAAGAAGGACATGAATCCCAGTCCTACCTCATGCTTTTCTTTAAATGATTCTTTGTACTTCTTACGGATATCCATGATCGGCTGCATATTCACCTCATTAAAAGTGGTGAGCATCGCCGTTTCATTCTTCACGGAAACCAATCGCCTGGAAATGGTCTTACGCAAAGACGTCATTTTTTGTCGGTTTTCTTCCCGACTCACCCCAGATTTGATATCGGGAGCCTCATAAGAAGGCCTGGATGCTTTCTCTTCTTTAGGAGTTTCTTTCTTCTCCTCTTTTTTCGGAGCCTGCTTCTCAGCATTCATCGCATCCTCCTTGGTGATACGTCCATCCTTGCCAGTACCCTTCACCTGGTCAGGCGATATACCTTTTTCCTCCAGAATTTTAGCAGCTGCCGGCGAAGCATGACCTGTAGCATATGTCTCTTTAGATGATCCCTTATCAGGACTTGCAGATGCTGAAGAGCTACCTTCGGCTGGTTTAGACTCAGAAGTGGATTTTCCTCCCTCAGCTACCTCGATTTTACAGATCAAAGCCCCGATCTCTAATGTGGCTCCCTCTTCTGCTTCTATCCTCAAAGTACCACTGGCCTCTGCCGTAAGCTCAAACGTGGCCTTATCTGATTCGATCTCAGCTATTACCTCATCCAACTCCACAAAATCACCATCTTGCTTAGTCCAGGCAGAAATGGTTACTTCATTGATGGATTCACCTACAGCAGGTACATGCATTTCCTTCACTTCTCCTGTTGGTTTCGCTTCAGATTTTTCTTCCTTTTTGTCCTCCTTAGAAGAATCAGCTTTTCCGTTGGAACTCGCCTTTGACTCATCAATCTCGCAGAGCACTGCCCCGATTTCCAGACTCTCACCTTCTTCAGCTTTTATGTGTAATTCACCAGCTGCTTCCGCAGTTACTTCAAAGGTGGCCTTGTCGGATTCCAACTCACAGATGATTTCGTCCATTTCCACGATATCACCATCCTTTTTAGTCCATTGTGCCACAGTAACTTCGGTAATCGATTCACCGACCGCCGGTACTTTCATTTCAAGGCTCATAAATTGATTAGTTATATTTCAAATGCTTTTTTAACAATTTCTGCTTGCTCACTCTTGTGAACTTTCGAGTATCCCGTAGCTGGTGAAGCCATCGCTTTTCGGGCCACCAGCTTCAGGTTCAAATTTGAAATACGAAGCATAAATCCCCACGCTCCCATATTTTCCGGCTCCTCCTGCACCCATACCAATTTAGGGTTACTATATTTCTTCAGTATTTTGTCCAGTTGTTTTTTCGGAAAAGGATACAGCTGCTCCAAACGAACGATCGCCACATCCTTGATCTTTTTCTTTTGCTGCTCTTCCTGAAGATCATAAAAAACCTTTCCTGTACAGAGGAGTACCTTTTTCACATTCTTCTTAGTTGCATAATCGTCATCCAGCACCTCCTGGAAAGAGCCTTTCAAAAACTCAGCCTTTGGTGAAATCACTTTAGGATGTCTCAATAAAGACTTGGGAGAAAAGACCACACACGGTTTTCTGAATTCCCAGGTAACCTGCCTTCTCAACAGGTGAAAGAAATTAGCCGGTGTGGTAATGTCCGCGATCACCATATTTTCCTGAGCGGTCATCTGGAGGAAGCGCTCCATTCTTGCACTGGAGTGCTCAGGACCCTGACCTTCATATCCATGAGGAAGCAACATCACTAAGCCGTTCATGCGTTGCCACTTGGTCTCAGCGCTGGTAATGAACTGATCGATCATCACCTGGGCACCATTGGAAAAGTCGCCGAACTGTGCTTCCCACAGCACGAGAGCATTAGGTGTAGCCATGGCGTAACCATATTCAAAGCCAAGTACCCCGTACTCGGATAGCAAAGAGTTATAGATCCTGAAAGGCTCCTGTTTTTCCTGGATATGGTTCAGATTACTATAGGGTTCATTGGTATTAGAATCAAATAAAACCGAATGACGGTGAGAAAAAGTACCTCGCTTCACATCCTGACCAGACATCCTCACAATTTTACCCTCAGCGAGTACCGACCCATAAGCCAAAAGCTCTGCATCTGCCCAGCTCAGTTCTTCGGTTTCAAAGAAATGCGCCTTGCGCTCTTTTAAAAGCTTGTCTATCTGTCGTAGGGGTTTAAACCCTTTTGGCATGGTAGTTAAAGCTTTTGCCACGCTCTGATATACTTTTTCATCCACACTGGTATCAGGTGACTGATCAAAGTCTTCCGGTTTGGAACGTCTCAGAAAATGCCATTCTTCTTCAATCTTTTGAGGCTTATATGGCAGCGGTTTTTGCTTTACTTCATCCAGCCTGTCCTGAAGTTGTTTCTTAAACTCCTTGTCCAGACTGTCCGCCCGCTCCTCACTAATGTCTCCCCGCTCTATAAGAGTTTTAACATACAGGTCACGAGGATTTGGGTGTTTGGCAATGATATTGTAAAGTTTAGGCTGAGTAAACTTGGGCTCATCACTTTCATTATGCCCATGTCGCCGGTAGCAAAGCAGGTCTATAAAAAAGTCTTTGTTGAATTTCTGTCGATATTCCACGGCCATATTTGCTGCAAAGGCCACAGCCTCCGGATCATCTCCGTTTACGTGAAGAACCGGCGCATCCACGATCTTTGCCAGATCAGTACAGTAAATGCTTGACCGTGCATCATCATAATCTGTAGTAAACCCAACCTGATTATTGATTACAAAATGTATAGTACCCCCTGTCCTGTAGCCACTCAGCAATGACATTTGAATGCATTCATACACAATACCCTGACCAGCAACTGCTGCATCTCCATGGATAAGGATGGGGACTGCCTTTCGAACATCCCCACGGTATTCGTCATCGATCTGAGCACGCGTATAACCTAAAACAACCGGGTCTACAGCCTCCAGGTGGGAAGGGTTTGGCGCCAGCTTCACGTAGATCTTTCTTGATCCGTTTGTCTGGACATAACTGGAATACCCCAAATGATATTTCACATCACCATCACCCATGGTCAGGTCAGGATCAGTATTTCCCTCAAATTCGGAAAATATCTCCTCATAGGTTTTCCCCATGATGTTAGCCAGCACATTGAGTCGTCCTCTGTGAGCCATCCCGATAACAACCTCCTCAGCATCCAGCTCAGCAGCCTTTCGAATGATCTTATCCAAAGCAGGAATGGTATTCTCACCCCCTTCAAGGGAAAAGCGCTTTTGCCCCAGGAATTTCGTGTGAAGAAAATTCTCGAATACCACTGCTTCATTCAGCTTGGACAATATTCTTTTCTTCTCATCAGTAGCGGGATTGATATCCACACCCTCAGTCTCCACCTTGGATTTCATCCATTCAAAAATGTCTGAGTTACGAAGGTGGTTGTACTCATATCCTATATGCCCCAGGTAGACCTTTTCCAGACGATCGCGTATTTCCTTTAATGTGGCTTTACCAAGGCCTATCTCCTTACCTACTTCAAATTCCTCATTCAGATCATCCTCAGTAAGACCGAAGTTATCCAGCTCAAGGCGAACCATATGTTGTCTGCGCTGCCTTACCGGATTTGTGTCGGATTTTAAATGTGCCCGGGACCTGTGAGCGTAGATCAGATTTCTGACCTTTATCTCCCTGGAACCCTCAAGCTCTTCACCAGCGCCGTTTTCCCCATACTTCTTCAGAGAAAATTCAAATCCCTCAAAAAACTTCTTCCAGGAATCATCTACACTTTCGGGATTATTTTTGTAAGACTGATAGAGTTCGTCGATGTAGCCCACATCGGCATTGGAGATGTAAGAATATTTGTCCATTATATATGGGCGTTTGTTTTTTGTTTGGTGGAACAAATATATGGCGCAATTATTTAATATGAAAACCGCATATTCGCTTAAACAAATATCTATATTAATTCTCACATTTTATCTCCGGGTTTCAAAATACATATTTTAACCTTATCTTTGCGGTCCTTTAATAAATTTTGAATGGACGAGTTCCATAAACAAAACAATTTATGCCTGTAAAAATCAGACTAGCGCGTCGAGGACGCAAAAAGCAAGCCATGTACGATGTAGTAGTGGCAGACTCAAGAGCACCACGAGATGGTAGATTTATTGAGAAGTTAGGGACGTACAATCCTAATACCGACCCGGCAACAATTGTTCTAAATGAAGAAAGAGCATTTGACTGGGCTATGAAAGGAGCACAACCTACGGACACCGTAAGAGCGATCCTTTCTTACAGAGGTATCCTTATGAAAAAACACCTGCAGATCGGTGTGGTGAAAGGAGCCTTAACACAGGAAGAAGCTGACAAAAAATTCGAGGACTGGCTGAATGAGAAAGAAGCCAAGATCCAGGGAAAAGTTGACCAGCTATCCAAAGACAAAGCAGCTAAGGCGAAAGAAAGACTTGAAGCTGAGAAGAAAGTATCTCAGGCCAGGGCTGAAGCAATCGCCAAGAGAAAGAAAGTTGCTGATGAAACCCTTGCTGCTGAAGTAGCCGAAGCAAATGCAGATGAAAAAGAAAAAGCTCTGGAAGAAGAAGGAGCTGAAGCTGTAGCCGAGGCAGAAGCTAAAGTAGAAACTCAAACTGAAGAAGCTCCGAAAGAAGAAAAAGCTGAAGAGCCGAAAGATGAGGCTAAGGAGGAAGCTCCAACTGCTGAAGCTAAGCAAGAACCTAAAGCTGAAGAAACTAAGGAAGAACCTGAAGCCAAAGAAGAGCCTAAAGCCGAAGAAGCTAAGGAAGAAAAAGAGGAGCCTAAAGCTGAGGCCAAGGCTGAAGAAGCTAAAAAAGAAGAAGCTTCCAAGGACGAATCTTCAGACGAAGAAAAGAAAGAGGGATAATTCGCTAGAAAATGGGTTTTGATGATTGCTACCATCTTGGTAATGTGGTCAAGACTCATGGATTGAGAGGAGAACTGGTTTTTTTCCTCGATGTAGACGATCCTTCCCCTTATAAAGAAATGGAATCAGTTTTCATTGAATTCAATGGAAAATTGATTCCTTTTTTTATTGAGGCTATCCAACTTCAGGGTGACCGGGCGCTGGTAGTTCTGGAAGACGTAGATGACGTAACTACTGCAAGCGAACTTGTCGGAAAAGACCTTTACCTTCCACTCAGTAAGCTACCGAAACTCCCAAAAGGAAAATATTACTACCATGAACTCATCGGATTTGAGGTATTGAACGATCAAAAGGTGATTGGGACAGTATCTGAGATTTTTCAGCTGCCCAACAATCAGCTTTTAGGGGTAAATTGTAACGGAAAAGAAGTTTTAATCCCGCTGGAAGATAAGATCATACTGGAAGTGGACCTGGTTAACAAAAAGGTAATTACCCGGCTTCCCGATGGATTGCTTGACGTATATCTTGAAGAATGAGGTTAGATATCATTACATGCTTACCTGAGTTATTTGACGGACCACTAAATCAGAGTATCGTCAAACGGGCTCAGCAAAAGGGTTTGGTTGAGATTGCCATCCACAACCTTCGTGACTACTCAACAAATAAACATAAAAATGTGGATGACTATGCATACGGTGGTGGTGCCGGTATGGTCCTCATGATTGAGCCCATAGACAAGTGCATCCGGAAACTAAAGGAGCAAAGAGAATATGACGAGGTGATCTATCTTACTCCGGATGGTGAAAAGCTGGACCAGGGCATGGCAAATCAGCTGTCGTTAAATAAAAACATGATCCTCCTCTGCGGTCATTATAAGGGCGTAGATCAACGAGTCAGGGATCACCTGATCACAAGGGAAATAACGATCGGTGATTATGTGCTTTCCGGTGGTGAGCTGGCAGCTATGGTCCTTTCAGATGCATTGATCCGGTTGGTTCCGGGTGTTTTAAATGATGAGTCCTCCGCGCTGACAGATTCATTTCAGGATAACCTGCTTGCCCCTCCGGTATATACCAGGCCCGCCGAATACAAAGGCTGGAAAATACCCGATGTACTCACCTCAGGCCATGAGGCCAACATTGATAAATGGCGCCATGATCAGGCAGTAAAACGGACAAAAAAAAGAAGACCTGATTTATTGGAATAAAAACTTGAATAATTCTTAGTAGTCAATTCTTCATTCTCGATTATTTATCTATATTTGCACTCCTTTTTGAGAAACACTCAAGTGAGTAAAGACATGAGCGAGCTATTAAAATTTGTAGAGGAAGAAAATAAAGCGGTAAAGGATAAATACCCTGCATTCGGCCCTGGAGATACAATCAACGTACACTATAAAATTAAGGAGGGAAACAAGGAACGAATCCAGCAATTTCAGGGTACTGTTATTCAAATCAGAAACCGTGGTGGAAGTGGTGAAACATTTACTGTAAGGAAAATATCCAGTGGTATCGGGGTAGAACGAATCATTCCTATCCTTTCTCCCAATATTGATAAGATTGAGCTTCTGAGAAAAGGCCGCGTAAGAAGAGCTCGTCTGTTCTACCTGAGAGGAAGAAAAGGAAAAGCTGCAAGAATCAAAGAAAAGCTTTAATAGCAGATAAAAATATTTTTCTAAAAAGAGCCACCCAGGCATTTCGTCCGGGTGGCTCTTTTTTTCTGCTAATCCGACAATCTTTGCCGTATGCCCTGACTATTTGGCAGATTTATCCATTATTTTGCACTGTTTCTTAAGGATCATTCCCGATCCGGAATGAATGTATGGTTTTTGTAACCAAAAAACGAAAGCTGAACGCAAATGCAAATACACTTTCATAAATATCAGGGCACAGGCAATGATTTTGTGATGATCGATGATCGGTCCGGATCCTTCCCTGTTAACAACAGTCAATTAATTTCATTTTTATGCGACCGCAAGATGGGTGTGGGTGCTGATGGGGTAATTTTAATCCAAAACCACCCGGACCTGGACTTTCGGATGATCTACTTCAACCCTGACGGAAGCAAAAGCCTTTGCGGAAACGGCAGCCGGTGTGCAATTGCTTTTGCAGAATCCCTGGGTATCATAAGTGGTAAAACCACATTTGAAACGACAGACGGAGTTCACGACGCATTTATTGATGGAGATACCTATCACTTTCACCTACATGATGTAAATGAAGTGAAGCAGCTAGACGGAGACCTGTTTATCAATACCGGATCCCCACACCACATTCAGGTAGTAGATAGTGTAGATGATACGGATATCGTGAAAATCGGTGCTGAAATTCGCTATAGCGACCTATACAAGCCAGCAGGCACTAATGTCAATTTCATAGAAAAAAGACCCGACGGAATCAAAGTAAGGACTTATGAGCGAGGAGTGGAAAATGAAACGCTTTCATGCGGAACAGGTGTGACTGCCTGTGCATTGGCAGCCAGTTTTATGGATTATGAAAGTCCGGTCCATATCGAAACAAAAGGAGGTCATCTCACCGTATCCTTTGATAGAATTTCGGATCATACGTTTGAAAATATTTACCTTGCCGGACCAGCTAAAAAAGTTTTTGAAGGGGCCATCGAGGTGACCTATTAAATGAATTACATTATAACTTTAAGCCCAATTTAAGAAATAGATATATGCTTAATGTATTAACAAAGGTTTTTGGAACCAAAGCAGACAGAGACCTCAAGCAAATTAACCCATACGTTGGCCGGATCAACGAAGAATTTTCTAAGCTAAGCGGGATTAGTGATGATGAGCTGCGAAACAAGACCGCTGAGCTCAAAGGCATTATCTCAGAGAAACTTAAGCACATTGATGATGAGCTTGCTGCTCTGCATCAGCAAATCGATGAAAATGAAGACCTGGACATTAACCAGAAAGAGGATATTTTCTCCAGAATTGATAAACTGGAAGAAAACAGGGATACCGAACTGGAAGATATCCTCCTGGACTTACTTCCCTCCGCCTTTGCAGTAGTAAAGGAAACAGCCAGACGATTAGCTGAAAACAAACAGCTGGTGGTAACGGCCAATACGTGGGATAAAGAGCTTGCATCCAAAAAAGAAAATATAAAGATAGATGGTGACAAAGCCATCTGGGCTAATAAATGGAAAGCTGCCGGAACAGACGTAGAGTGGAACATGGTCCATTACGATGTACAGCTGATCGGTGGTGTGGTACTCCACCAGGGAAAAATAGCCGAAATGGCTACCGGGGAAGGTAAAACACTTGTGGCCACACTCCCGGCCTACTTAAATGCACTCGCGGAAAGAGGCGTCCATGTGGTCACAGTTAACGATTACCTGGCAAAGCGTGATGCGGAATGGAATGCCCCCATTTTTGAATTCCACGGTCTCAAAATAGACTGCATTGACAAGCATCAGCCAAACTCTCCGGAAAGAAAAACAGCCTACAAGGCGGATATCATCTATGGTACCAATAATGAATTTGGCTTTGACTACCTGCGTGACAACATGGCCAGGAGCCCTGAAGAGCTGGTACAGCAAAAACACCACTTTGCTATGGTCGATGAGGTTGATTCTGTCCTCGTAGATGATGCGCGTACTCCTTTGATCATTTCCGGGCCCGTACCAAAAGGCGACGAGCATGAATTCTATGAACTTAAACCCAGGATCTCCAGACTGGTAGAAGCTCAGAAAAAACTGGCTTCAGACTACCTGAATGAAGCCAAAAAACTCATCAGGGAAGGTAAGGAGTCTGAAGGTGGTTTACCACTTTTCAGAGCTTATCGTGGATTACCCAAGTATAAGCCTTTGATCAAATTCTTAAGTGAAACGGGCATCAGGGCCATCCTGCAGAAGACAGAAAACTACTACCTGCAGGACAATCAAAAGATGATGCCTGAGGCAGATGAGCCACTGTATTTCACGATCGATGAAAAACACAACAGTATTGACCTCACGGAGAAAGGTATTGACCTGATCACCGGCTCAGGTGAAGATCCAAGCTTCTTCATACTGCCGGATATTGGTGATGAGGTGGCTAAGCTGGAAAACAATAGTGAACTGGATGAAGGTGATCGCCTGAAAAAGAAAGAAGAAGTGATCCAGGACTACAGCATAAAAGCACAGCGAATCCACAGTGTAAATCAGCTTTTGAGAGCATACTGCCTTTATGAAAAGGACACGGAATACATCGTCGTAGAGGACAAAGTGAAAATCGTGGATGAGCAAACAGGTCGTGTAATGGAAGGTCGGCGTTACTCTGATGGTCTTCACCAGGCGATCGAGGCAAAAGAAAATGTGAAGGTGGAGGATGCTACACAGACCTATGCCACCATCACCCTCCAAAACTACTTCCGGATGTACCACAAGCTGGCAGGTATGACCGGAACGGCCGAGACGGAAGCAGGCGAGTTTTGGGATATCTACAAGCTGGATGTAGTGGTCATCCCTACCAATCGGCCTATCGTCCGTGATGACCGCAATGATAAAGTTTACAAAACCATCCGCGAGAAGTTCAATGCCGTGGTGGAAGAGATCGTAGAACTCAGGGAAAAAGGACGACCAATTCTGGTGGGTACCACCTCCGTAGAGATCTCCGAGATCCTGAGCCGCATGCTGAAGATCAAAAACATCAATCATCAGGTACTCAATGCAAAACAGCACGCCAAAGAAGCAGATGTGGTAGCTGAGGCGGGTAAGCCGGGAACGGTGACCATTGCCACCAATATGGCGGGACGAGGTACGGACATCAAGCTAACCCCTGAAGCCAAAGCTGCTGGCGGACTGGCGATCATAGGTACGGAAAGACATGAATCCCGACGAGTGGACAGGCAGCTAAGAGGTCGTTCGGGACGTCAGGGAGATCCCGGGTCTTCTCAGTTTTATGTGAGTCTGGAGGATAACCTGATGCGTCTGTTCATGTCAGATCGCGTAGCAAAGATCATGGACCGGCTTGGACTTCAGGAAGGTGAAGTGATCCAGCACAGCATGATCACCAAGTCTATCGAGCGAGCTCAGAAAAAGGTGGAAGAGAACAACTTTGCTATCCGAAAACGACTGCTGGAATATGATGATGTGATGAACTCTCAGCGGGAGGTGATCTACAAACGCCGGAAAAATGCTCTTTACGGTGAGCGACTGGAGCTGGACATCATGAACATGATGTACGATACCACTGAGGACATTGCCATCAATGCCAAAGCCGGTCTGGACCTTGACAGCCTTAAGCTCAATGCCATTAGTGTACTGGGTCTGGACTTCCAGCTAGAAAAAGACGAGTTTGATAAGCTTGGTGAAAATGAATTAACTGAAAAACTCTACCAGGAAGCTTTCAAACATTATCAAAACAAAAACAAACTCATAGCTGAGAGGGCTTTACCTCTTCTGAAACAAATACAAAAAGCCAAAGGGGCTACTGTTCAGAATGTACTGGTTCCGTTTACTGATGGCAAAAAACAGATAGGAGTTTCTGCAAACCTCGAAAAATCAGTAAACACTGCAGGTAAGGAAATGATCCGGGAAATGGAAAAAATGATCACCCTGGCGATCATAGACCAGACCTGGAAAGAACATCTACGGGAAATGGATGACCTGAAACAGTCCGTCCAAAATGCTGTTTATGAACAAAAAGATCCTTTGATCATTTACAAGTTTGAAGGGTTTGAGCTTTTTAAAGCATTCCTTGGTAAAGTAAATGAAGAGAGCGTCTCCTTCCTGATGAAAGCGCAGATCCCCGTTCAGGATCCGAATGAGGTACAGGAAGCTCGTCAACAACGTGACGCTTCACGCAATTACAAGGAGTCCAAGGAAGACAGTGGTTCTCTGCTCAACCGGGGACAGGCAAATCGACCTCCTGTAGATAAGGTAGAGCCGGCTAAAACCACAAAAATAGCCAGCAGAAATCAACGAGTCACTGTGCAATATGCTGATGGCACGGTGAAGAAAGATGTGAAGTACAAAACGATAGAAGACGATCTAAAACACAATAAATGCGTTATTCTGGAATCATAATACTAAGTATCGCCATTTTAGCAGGCTGTAAAACAGCCTCTGTTACCAGCACCTCCGCTACGGAATACAGCGAAGACCTGTCTGTTTTGCGTCCGGAGCTTAAAGATGAAAAGCTGGTAGAGCCAGAGGTCGGTGAAGGTGTTTCCTCAACAGAACCCGTGGTATTTAACAACCATATTAAAACCGAGCTGGACAGTGTCAATCAGCGCATCATCCAAAAAAATAAAGATCAAAAATACGTAGATGGCTATACCATCCAGATCTATACAGGAAATGACCGTCAGGCTGCAGATGAGGCCCGGGACAGGGCTATTCAGGTTGACCCTACGCTAAATCCAAAGATATCTTATCATCAGCCGAGTTATAAGGTAAAAGCAGGTCAATACACCAACCGACTTGAAGCCCACGAAGTATTTTCGAAAATCAAAAAAGAATTTCCCCTTGCATTGCTTATCCCCGAGCGAATCGTTGTAGACTATGACTGATCTAATTTCAAGAATTAAAGAACTTTCGGAACAATTTTTTGAGGATACATTAGCTATACGAAGACATCTGCACAGCTACCCTGAGCTCTCTTTCCATGAATATAAAACCGCTGATTTTATAGAGCAGGAGCTTAAAAAGATCGGGATCACTGATCTTGAGCGGAAGGCCAATACCGGAATTACCTTTACCATAAAAGGCAAAGGAAATAGTGACAAGGTAGTGGCCATGCGGGCGGATATCGATGCACTGCCTATCACAGAAGCCAATGATGTGCCGTATAAGTCCAAAAATGAAGGCGTAATGCATGCCTGCGGGCATGACGTGCACACCTCTTCATTGCTGGGTGCAGTACGTATTTTGAATGAGCTGAAATCAGAGTTTGCAGGAAGCATCAAGGTGATCTTTCAGCCGGGAGAGGAAAAGCTGCCCGGTGGTGCATCCATTCTGATTGATGAAGGGATCCTGGAAAACCCCAAACCCAACAGGATCCTTGGCCAACATGTAATGCCGCTTATTGATTCCGGAAAAGTGGGTTTTAGGAAAGGCATGTACATGGCCAGTGCAGATGAAATATACTTTACGGTCAGAGGTAAAGGAGGGCATGCCGCAATGCCGGAAAACACCATAGACCCTGTGCTGATTACCAGCCACATAATCGTAGCGCTCCAACAGATAATCAGCCGAAACTGCAGTCCGAAAATTCCTTCAGTGCTTTCTTTTGGAAAAGTCGAAGCAAAAGGCGCCACCAATGTGATCCCCAATGAAGTGAAAGTAGAAGGTACATTCCGTACTTATGATGAAGAGTGGAGGGCAGATGCCCATGTACGCATGAAAAAAATGGCAGAAGGCATAGCCGAATCCATGGGTGCGTCAGTGGATTTTGAAGTGGTAAAAGGCTATCCTCATCTCAAAAATCATCCGGAGTATACGGAGCTTAACATGCAGGCTGCCAAAGAGTACCTGGGAGAAGAAAATGTAGAGGAACTTGACCTTTGGCTGGCTGGTGAAGATTTCGCCTTTTATTCGCATCATGTAGATGCTTGTTTTTACCGGCTGGGAACGCGCAACACCGCCAAAGGCATTGACTCGGGCGTCCACACACCTACCTTTGACATTGATGAACCCGCGCTCAAGATTGGAATGGGTCTCTTTGCCTGGCTGACGGTGGCGGAGCTGAATAGAATGGAGTAGTACAGAAAGGAGATTACTGGTCGTTAAGAAGTTGAAAACGAACCCCTACATCCTGTCACGTAGAGGTCTCCATTTCTGGCTTTATCTTTCACTCCCATTCAACTTTTCTCCAGCAGGGAGTGGTCTATACGGTAATCCAGCGAATAAGAAACACAAGCCCGATACTTACTACCAACCCAAAGAAGACTTTTGCAAGGTCCTTCCCCAGATCCAGCAAAACAGGATTTTTAACTCCCCCATAAGCAAAATACTTGATGCCGATCTCCCGGCCTGCCAGGAGTCCTATGAATACCCAGGTGGTGCTCATCGGCACATTATTTAATTCTTTAAAGAAGTAAAGTACCAGCCCATACGCCAGGTCAATCAAAGTAGCGGACCTAACATCGGTTGTATTGGTTTTTGCTTTTACAATGGACTGGATTGCTCCACCTTTCGTGTAAAAAATGAAAGCGATCAAGGTCAAAAAGACAAAAATTGTGACTGCCAGGGTTGTAATGCTGATTTGCCTTGGCAGGTAAACATAGATATTCGCAAAATCCTGAATAAGCCACTGCGACCAGAGAAAGCCGGTAGATATCCATTGTGCAATGGTCCAGTAGCGCTGTTCTTTTTTCGTTGGGCTGGTTTTGGAAAACTTCTTCTCCAGGGATTTAGCTATGATTGCATAGACAACAATAGCCACTCCAAATGCCACCAGGTATCCGGACATGGATTTCACCACCATGTCATACAGGTTTTTGGGATTGAAGAATGTAAGGATCAAAAAAGACGTGCTGACAGGGATGCCCAGCCGGGTAATGATAAGCAAAATAATAGGCGGTATAAGAAATGGCCACCCGAACCCGCGGATATCTTCCGGGTTTTTGTATTTGGGGTTATCGAAACCATTCGTGTCTGGGTCCCCGATCAACCGCCCGTATGTTACATCACCATTGTTGAAATACCAGCCATATATCAACACTAAGGTAAGGATCGTTCCCGCAAACAGTGCCAGCATCCACCAGGGGCGTTTTTCATTAGAGGTAAGGAAGGTTCCGAGTGTCTGGATTACGTCATTTCCAACCACCGAATAAGCAGCTAGCAGAAACCCCACATACATTACGATCTGAATCTCACTCATGGGGCCCCGGTATATATTGACTCATTACAGAACTAACATTTGCCACAAAATAAGGTTAGTTATTTTCGAAAAGAAAGATCACCAGAAAAGTTAACATTTAGGTAATACATTCTTATCATTAAGAGAACCCTGCAACTCAGGGACCGCTTAAAATGAAGGCATTCAGGTAATTTGACGTTTTCTGATGAAAAAAAGGATAATATTCACTTTATAGCCTTTATTTAAGATGTGTGAAAGTTCTTTATAAATTTGCGGACTATTAGAACCGGCATCTCTAACTTGCTTAATTCATAAACCACAGTTCCTGTTGGCTTAAAGAATTGACTAACAGTAAGTTAATGCAACATGCAGCCAGTAAAATTTTTGACTAAATTCTGTAAATGAAAAACAGTCAATTTGCTGATTATCAGTACGTTTATGGTTCTCAATAAATAATACCTGGATTATCCAGGCTAAATGATTGCATTGGAAAATTTGAGGGACAAAATTGGTACTCGATCCAAACCTATCTATTTGAATACATTAATAATAGGTGGATCCATTTTTCTTTTTCTATTAGCCATTCAGCTACTGGGTAATGCTTTTGGTCTGATCGGAAAAGATTATGCACAGTACATAGTAGATGCCACAAGCAATCCCTCAATAGCCCTTTTCATTGGGTTGCTCTCTACCGCCATATTACAAAGCAGCTCCACTACCACCTCACTGGCTGTAGCAGCTGTGGCAGCAGGTTCATTATCACTTGAGAACGCCATCCCTATAATTATGGGTGCCAATGTGGGTACTACCCTTACCAGCACCCTTGTTTCCATGAGCTATGTGACTAAGAGCGCTGAGTTTAAGAAAGCAATAGCCTCTGGGACAGTGCATGACATATTTAACCTGCTTACGGTAATCCTCCTGTTCCCTCTTGAGATCAGGTATGGCCTTCTTTCCAACCTGAGTCACTGGGTGGCATCACTTGTTAACTTTAACGAAGGAGGTACACCTATTTCCGATAGTTTTTTTATTTACCGGTTTTTCAATGAGACCGCCTCGCTCCTCATATCCTGGTTTGGGCCTTATATAGTTCTGCTAATAGCTGTCGTTTTACTTTTTGCTACAGTGAAATTTATTTCTAACATCCTGTATAAAAAACTTGTCGGAAGTGTCCGGGACCGGTTTCACACGGTTATATTCAAAAATACCTTTAAGTCCTTCGGATGGGGATTTCTTTTGACTTCAGCCATTCAGAGCAGCTCACTGACTACCTCCCTGATCGTTCCACTGGCAGCAACAGGTCAGGTAAAGCTAAAACGGGCTTTCCAGTTTATCATGGGAGCTAATCTTGGCACAACCATCACTGCTCTCATAGCCGCGATGTTTAAGAGTGAGGCTGCAATCAGCCTGGCGATGGCTCACTTCCTGTTTAACCTTATGGGCGTTACTATCTTCCTCACTGTACCAATTCTTAGCCGTTTACCGCTGTACCTGGCGGATAAGCTGGGAAGTATTTCATTGAAATATCGTCTTACGGCTTTCGCTTACATTCTGGTAATCTTTTTTATATTACCATTTACGCTGATCTACTTTAGCAAATCTACCAACCCCGCAAAGTATAGTCACGATAAAAAGCAGATAGAAGCATTTCACAAATAAATTGGAAACATCTGTACATTGAATCAGATTGTATATATTGGAATCAACATATACAAAGAACTGACTAACATGTCTTTAATCAACAAGCTGGTAGATAAACTCACCGAGTATATCCGACTGAAAGGAGAAAAGCTCAAACTGGACATTATAGCCCAGGTGTCCCGATTGCTGGCACACTTCGTGGTTTTTATGCTGATTGGGCTGATCGGGCTTTTTATGTTCACATTTTTATCACTGGCAGCAGGAGCATATCTAAACTATCTTTTGGAAAGCACCCATTACGGTTATCTGATTGTAGCTGGTTTTTATCTGCTGACACTGATTATTTTAATGATAGTATTGAAATCAGGTAAAATGCAACAATGGCTCGAAGCATTGTTCATTCGTTTTGGGGAAGGATTAAATGATGAAAGCGATGAGTGAAAGATCCAAAGCCTGGCAGGAAAAAAAGAGTCAACTAGACTTAAGGGAGAAACGCATAAAGAGTGAATTAGAGGATGCTTCTACCAATGTGGAGGAAAGGGTGAAGACGGTTTTGAAAATTTCCTTAATTACCGGGGGAGTATTTTTAGCCGGATACGGTCTGTACAAAATGCTTTCCTCCTCTGAGGAGGAAGTGGAACGGTCAGGTTCACAAAAACAGGATACGGACAAACAAAAAGCCCCGGAGGCGAATGTTAAATCAGGCTTTAACCTGAAATACATCCTTTTGGAACGGCTGGCATTTGTGGCGGTTAAATTCATCGGTAGCCTACTTGCGTCATTTTTGAATTCCAGGCTGGATGAGAACGAAGATGAAACGGAAAACTAGTGTCACACTAGACGTTGATCAGCGACTCTCTTCTCCTCATTTTTCCTGCCGGTATTCCAAACATCATCTTAAACCTCCTGCAGAAGTAAGCCGTATCCTTATACCCCACATCTTTACCGATCTCACGGATACTTTTCTTGGAGGTACGCAGGAGATTTACAGCTTCCTCCATTCGCTGGTATTCTATATAGTCTTGCGGATTAATGCCTGTTAGCATCTTAAAATACTGGCCCACATAGTCTTCTGATACATTAGCTACGTTTGCCAACACTTTATTAGAAAGGTCTGAGCCCAGGTTCTCCTTAATGAAGGTGAAAATATCTATGAGTCGAGGATCCTTGAAGTAGGTGCTATTAGTTGCAAACTGCTCCACAAACAGGCCCTGCCGTAGAATATAACGAATCAGCTCTACCACCAGCTGTTCGGTCATCACTTTCACAATGCGGCCTCTTCCCGGTGCATTTGCAACAACCTCATCATTGATGCCCTGAATTATTTCACCTATTCTTCCGTCATCCTGAATTTTGAATGGAGGAATGTCTAAAGAAGCGAAAAAATTCACCGAATCAAATGCTTTAGCTTCAAAAGATACATAGCTGTAGCTTTCATCTGCCTCAGGTTGCTCTGCATATGCCTGGAAATAAAGCTCCTTATTATTCAAAAAGTCATCTTTAGAAAGGCTGACCGGGTTATCTGTCCCATAGGTAATAGATACCTGGCGCCCTCCGGGCACAAAAAACACCTCTCCCTCTTCACACGCTTCTTTTTCTTTACCAAATTTCAATGAGCCGCTATTAACCAGAATAAGCGAATTCTCGATATCATAGTTGTTTTCTATAGTGACCGGTTTCAAAATATTAATATTCTTAGCTTTGATAAACCGGACACTAAGCGACTCAATGATCTTATTATAATCTTCCACTTGTCTTATAGTATGGTCTGATGCTGATTTTATTCTCCAAATCCAGAGAAATATTGTATAAATCTAATATTATTAATTGGAATAATCCAAATTAATCGACCATAACCCAAGGAAAGAACTTATATTATTTCAATAATTCACGCGCTATTACAATTTTCTGGATTTCACTGGTGCCTTCATAGATCTGAGTGATTTTAGCGTCTCTCATGAATCGCTCTACATGATACTCTTTCACATAACCGTACCCACCATGGACCTGAACAGCCTCCACTGAGTTTTCCATAGCTACCTGTGAAGCATACAGTTTAGCCATTGCACTCGCCTGAGCATAATCCTGCTTTTTGTCTTTCAGCTGAGCCGCTTTCAGGCATAAAAGCCTGGCTGCCTCCACTTTAGTAGCCATTTCGGCCAGCTTAAACTGGATTGCCTGATGTTTGGCAATCTCCACTCCAAAAGCTTTTCGCTCCTGGGCATATTTGAGGGATAACTCCAAAGAGCCCGACGCAATCCCCAGAGCCTGAGAGGCGATACCTATTCTGCCTCCGTTTAGTGTTTTCATAGCAAATGAGAACCCAAACCCATCTTCACCAATTCGATTCTCCTTAGGCACTTTCACATCAGAAAACATGAGAGAATGTGTATCGGATCCCCTGATCCCCAGCTTATCCTCCTTCTTTCCTACTGTGAAACCATCCATACCCTTCTCCACAATAAGGCAATTAATGCCTTTATGCCGCTTCTCAGGATCAGTTTGGGCCATTACCAGAAACACAGACCCGGTGTTACCATTGGTTATCCAGTTTTTAGTTCCATTGAGCAGGTAGTGATCACCTTTGTCTTCGGCTGTTGTTCTCTGTGAAGTAGCATCTGAACCGGCCTCCGGTTCTGAAAGACAAAAGCCTCCGGTAACCTTTCCGGTAGCCAGCTTAGGCAAATATTTTTGTTTCTGCTCCTCCGTACCGAATGTTTCGATGCCCCAGCAAACCAAACTATTATTCACCGACATTACCACAGAAGCAGAAGCATCCACTTTGGATATTTCCTCCATAGCCAGCACATAGGAAACGGTGTCCATTCCACCTCCCCCATATTTGGGATCCACCATCATCCCCAGGAAGCCAAGCTCCCCCATCATTTTCACTTGTTCTTTGGGAAACTTCTGTTCCGTGTCTCGCTCAATTACCCCGGGCAGCAATTCTTTCTGCGCGAAATCCCTGGCTGCATCCCTTACCGCCAGCTGTTCTTCTGTTAAGGTGAATTCCATAATGTAAAATCTTTCTTCTTGGGTTAATGTTTAGTTGTTTATATAAGGCAAAAATAAGGAATTTTGTTATGCATGCATACCACTTCAAAACAAAAAAAGCCCTCGAAAAGAAGGCTTTTTATAAAATATTATTTGGCTAACAATTAATCATCACTGCCACCTAAGAATATCATAACCCAGTATAAGAGCATAGCCAACGATGACAAGGCGGCAATCAGGTAAGTTTGAGCCGCTGTATTAAGCGCATCTTTAGCCATGTCATGTTCTTCGGGAGTCACAATATTTCTGTTTTCTACCCAGGCCAATGCCCGATTGCTGGCATCATACTCTACCGGCAATGTAATAAATGCGAACAGTGTGAAAACTCCATAGCAACCGATGATTACCAGAATGGCAAGGTTCATTGGTATTACCTGGGGAAGAACGAGCGTTCCAAAAAACATCATCATAAAGACGATATTGATTATTCTGGCACTTACATTTTGAATAGGCACCATCGCCGATCTAAACTCCAGAAAACTGTACGCCGTGGCATGCTGCACTGCATGGCCGCATTCGTGAGCTGCTATAGCCGCTGCAGCTGCAGATCGACCATGGTACACATCCGGGCTCAGGTTTACCGTCTTATTAGCCGGATTATAGTGGTCCGTCAGTTGTCCTTCCACAGACGTGACAGTGACATCATGAATTCCATTGTCAGCAAGCATCAGCTCAGCAACCTCTCGCCCTGAAAGCCCGCTGGAAAGTGAAATTTTTGAATACTTCTTGAATTTATTTTTAAGTCTTGTACTTACGATCAGGCTCGCGACCATAAATACGATAATGATTACAAATATTCCCATTGTCTAACTCCTTTTTTGTGTTATTTTTTCAATTAACGAGGTGGTTGAATATCCCTTTAATAACGCTATAGTAGCTACTCTTCCTCCATTTTCAATTACGACATTTGCCCCTGCAATGTTGCTTGTTTTATAGTCGCCCCCTTTTACCAAAACATCCGGTAAAATCATTTTAATTAGCATTTCAGGAGTATCTTCTTCAAAGAGAATAACTGCGTCTACAAAATCCAAAGCAGCTAACATGCGTGTTCTGGCCTCTTCATCATAAAACGGCCTGGACTCCCCTTTGATTCGCTTCACAGAATTATCTGAGTTTACTCCAACAATCAGCCGGTCTCCCAGGTTTCTGGCCTTCTCCAGGTTATCCACATGACCGAGGTGCAAGATATCAAAACAGCCATTGGTAAAAACAATTTTTTCACCTGCTGCCTTCCATTTTTTGATCAGCACTTCTGCTTCATGCATGGTGAGGATCTTCAACCTCGTCGGGTTCATGAACTCTTTGTTTAATAAACAATGAAATCAATAAGGCCGAACCACCAAAAACTGCCATTGCTATCACCTGCGAGGTGTGCAATAATGTGGCCAGGAATACACCCGTGGTTTGTTCTACACTATATAAAACGAACATACTGCTAACCAGGGCATGGTAAGTACCGATACCTCCCTGTACCGGAATCGCCAAAGCAATCCCACTGGTAACGAGCAACATTATCCCCACCATCCAGGTAAGGCCTGATGTCTCCGGAATCGAGAATACGATAACATAAGACATGAAGTAGTAAACTACCCACAGCACCACTGTGGAAATGATAAATCCGGCAAGGTTATCAATTTTCCTCAAAGACAACACTCCCTCTATCAGCTGACGGAAGAACTCACGGACTTTCGCACTCTTTCTGATTAAGATATACAGAAAAAAAGCCCCCAAAACTCCCAACCCCACCAACAACAATCCGGCTTTCCAGAAAAGTCCCTCCACGTGATCCAGTCCGGAAACCGCACCTTTCAGAAATGCAACAAACCGCTCGTATTCGGCCAGCAAAACAACAATAATCAGCAAAATCAATGTGAGCAGGTCAATGATGCGTTCGGTAATCACCGTACCGAAGGAAGTAGATACGGCCACATTGTCACTTCGCTTAAGCATCCCGCACCGGGTCACTTCTCCCAGGCGCGGGAGAGCAAGATTGGCCAGGTATCCAACCAGGATAGCCAAAGTAGTCCGATGAACATTTAAGTGCTGGTACCCGAGCGGCTTCAGCAAAATATTCCACCGGTAGGCCCGGGCATAATAAGATATCAGGGATAAAGCAATGGAAACTATTACCCAGGTATAATCAACCGTCCTGGCTTTTAACCAAAAAGCATTAAAATCAACATTTCTAAAAGCAAAATAGAGAAGTGCAAGTGCCAGCGCGAGCGAAATCAGGTATTTAAGAAAAGATAAAGTCTTTCTAGACATAGGCTGATCAGGAGGTCACCCGGTTTTTTTCATCCGGGAAAATAACCACTGGCTTATGATCTTTTGCCTTTTCTTTTTCGATTGAGCAATAAGAAATAATAATCACAATATCCCCAACCTGGGCTTTACGGGCTGCAGGGCCATTGATGCAGATCTTACCAGTGCCTCTTTCACCTTTGATTACATAAGTTTCCAATCTCTCCCCATTATTGATATTTACGATCTGCACTTTTTCATTAACCACAATATCAGCAGCATCCATCAGATCTTCATCAATCTCGATAGACCCTACATAATGTAGCTCCGCTTCCGTAACTTTTACCCGGTGAATTTTCGATTTTAATACTTCTATAAACATCTCTAGGTCAATCTTGCCGCAAATATAAGTTATCAATTAATCTTATACCCTCTACATAGCCGGCAACACAAAACGCAACCGGTTGAAAGAGGTTTTTCTTAACATCTTTCAGCGTTTCCGGATCTACTATGTGGAAATACTCTATTTCCAACCCTTCAACTCTATTATAGAAATCAATTACGGCTGATATAGTTTCATTCGGGGACTTTTCCTTTTCCCAGGTCATCCTGGCTAGCTCTAATCCTTCATGGATTTTTTCAGCTATCTTTAACCCATTGGAGGACAACCGCTTATTTCTTGAAGACATAGCCAAACCTGACCGCTCCCGGACTATCGGCAACCCAATAACCTTTACCGGAAAAGAAAGGTCATTCACCATCCGCTCTATTAAAAGGTACTGCTGCAGGTCTTTTAACCCAAAGTAAGCCTTGTGCGGATTGCAATGATGAAATAGCTTTGAAACTACCACACCTACTCCCGTAAAGTGACCGGGCCGATACTTTCCCTCCAGCCTGGAAGCCACCTCCCCAAAATCAATGGTCGCCAAAGGCTTATCTTTATACATATCTGATTCTGATGGCACGTAGACCAGGTCTACCCCGGCTTTTTCCAGATAAGAAAGGTCAGATTCCAGATCTCTGGGGTAATTATCCAGGTCTTCCGGGTTATTAAACTGGAGCGGATTTACAAAAATACTTACAATGGTTACATCATTATCAGACACCGAGCGCTCAACGAGCGTCAGATGACCAGCGTGTAACGCACCCATAGTTGGCACTAAACCAATACTTTTTTGCTGAAGCCTGAAGTCATGAGAAAACCTGAAAATGTCATCGGGGCTATGAATGACCTGCATCAATTCGGGAATTAAAGTTGTCTAACTTATTGAAAACGTTGATTATATGGCAAAAATATGGTAATTTTGAGGTCATTTTAGACAATCCTCAATAAAATAGCATATCTATGTCAAATTTAAGAATCCTTTATGTGGCTAGTGAGATCAATCCTTTCCTGAAAACTACGGAAGTAGCTGATTTTGTCAGAAGACTTCCGCAGGCGATGCAGGAAAGAGGGATGGAGATCAGGATTTTAGTGCCGCGGTTTGGGCTCATCAATGAGCGAAAAAACAGGCTTCACGAAGTAGTCAGGTTGTCTGGTATCAATATCGCCGTTGGTGACGAAGAAAAGCCACTTGTGATTAAGGTAGCTTCCATACCTAATGCGAAGCTTCAGGTGTATTTCATTGATAATGAAGATTACTTCCACCGAAAATCAGTCTTTTTCGATAAAGAAGATAATTTTTATGAAGACAATGACGAACGCGCAATATTTTTCTGCAAAGGCGTTTTAGAAACAGTGAAAAAACTGGGTTGGTCCCCGGATATCATTCACTGCAATGACTGGATGACAAGTTTGATTCCTCTGTATGTAAAAACCACGTACAGAAACGATCCAATTTTTAAGGAGTCAAAAACGGTTTTCACATTTTATAATAATAAGTTTACGCACAAGTTTGGTAAAGACCTGCTTGACAAAGTGAAAATGATCGATATTGACGACAGTATGCTGCATCCGCTAAAAACCGCCGATTATGATGGCTTTGTAAAAATGGGTGTGGAATATGCTGACGCTGTAATCAATGCAAATGAAGAATCAACTGAAAGTTTCAAAAAGCTCATGGCCGAAATGTCAGAAAACAAACGTATTGACACCATTGAGAAAGATGAAAATTTCGAAGAATCTTACTACAACTTATACAATGAACTTGTTGGATAACTTAACATACTTTCTTAAACCGGGATTGGCATTTTTGCTGATCCCGTTTTTTTTTGCCTGTGATGACCCTACAGAGCTCGGACTGGAACTGGATCGCGGAGATGAAAATGTCATTGTAAAAGACACCACACTCATCCTGCCCACATCTACCGTTTATATAGACAGTCTTAGAACTGACCAATACACTTCTACTGTTTTTGGAAGGTATTTTGACGCTACTTTTGGTGAAGTTACGGCTACCTCAAACAACCAGTACAATGTGGGTGGTGGCACATTCCCGGGAGATTCTCTGGATTTTGAATCTGCGGTGCTACGCATGAAGGTAGCTTCTGTCAGGGCACAGTCTATTGCCAGCAATGAAAGCATCACCATCTATGAAGCAGCCGATACCATTTTCAGTACAGGTATCTACCTGGCAAAGCGTACCCTTTCCAAATCCGGGTCGCCCATTGCAGAACATTCATTTTCTTTTGATCCGGAGATAGATTCAGTGATTTCAGTGCCATTGAACGAAGCTTTCGGACAGTCCCTTTTCAACCTGCTTGTAAAAGCCAACTCTGATGATGATTTTGAAGATTCGCTACTGAGAAGCCAACTGTTTTTTAAGCCGCTGATCCAGGAACCAGGCGAGTCTAACCAGGCGCTTTATTTATTTGATCTGCAGGATGACACTACGGCCATTTATATTCAGATGAAGCATCCGGATAAGCCAGATACTACTTACAACTTCACGTTTGATTTCAATAACACTACACGATTCACAAGCATTACTCGTGACAAAAGTGGGAGCATATTAAACGAACTTACAAGCGATTATGCAGAAACATCTGCTTCTGAAAACGTATACCTGGATATGCTTGCCGGAGTACATACAAAAATAGATGTGACTCCCTTGATTGGGCTTTCCGAGCTGGATGAGGACCTCATCTTCAACTCAGCTAAGTTGATCCTGGAAGCTGCACCTTCTAATTCAGTATATACCAGTCAGGTCAATCAGCTGAGGTTTTATTTTGCGGAAAATGATCCTGACTCTGATGAATACGGCACCATAGATGCCACTGCGGTCTTAAATGGTAACCTGAGGGATAATGCATTAGTCACAGAACTCTCATATACCACACCCAATCCAAGTAATCACGCACTATTTGTAACCAACTTCAATTCGGATAACATGAGTTACTCCGGAAATATTACACTCTTCTCCCAGGTTTTGGGAGATAGCAAGGATGAAGAGACAGGACTTTACCTAACCAATGAGCTCATAGCCCTCAGCCCGGCAGGAATCGGGACCGGTCAAACGATTTTACCAAAGACCGGAATAAAAGTCATTGTTTATTACACGTTACTCAAAAAATAAATTATGTGTGGAATAGTCGCTTACCTCGGCAATAAGCCTGCTTTACCCATTTTGCTCAATGGGCTGAAAAGGCTGGAATACCGTGGATACGACAGTGCCGGCGTAGCCCTCTTTGAAAATGGCTCTTTAACCATCCAAAAGAAACAGGGAAAGGTTAATGACCTGGAAGCCATTACTTCCAACAAGCAATTTGACAGCCACATTGGTATTGGTCACACCCGGTGGGCTACTCACGGCGAACCCAGCGACAGAAATGCTCATCCGCATTTTTCACATGACCAGAAACTGGCCATTATTCATAATGGCATTATCGAAAATTACGGATCATTAAAAAAAGAGCTGACCGAAAAAGGCTATTCGTTTTCCAGTGATACAGACACGGAAGTCTTTATCACCTTTATAGAAGACCTCAAAAAAACACTGGATCTTAGTCTGGAAGATGCGGTACGGGTAGCCCTCACAAAAGTGATCGGCGCTTATGCCATCGTAATTATGTCTCAGGATGAGCCGGAGAAACTCATCGCTGCCCGAAAAGGCAGCCCGATGGTTCTGGGCCTTGGTAAGGGTGAATTTTTCGTTGCTTCTGATGCCACTCCTATCGTAGAGTACACCAATGAGGTCGTTTACTTAAAAGACGAAGAGATCGCCATTATCCATAAGGATAAGTTTGAGATCATCAGCCTGGGTGAGGTGCCTCAGGCACCCGAGATCCACACTCTGGATCTCAAGCTGGAGTCGATAGAAAAAAGCGGCTATGAGCATTTTATGCTCAAAGAAATCTTTGAACAACCTACCTCTATCGCAGACTGCATGCGCGGAAGGCTCAATGCCCAGGAAGGACGGCTCCTGCTGGGTGGTATCAGAAACTATGCAAATGCGCTTGTCAACGCCGAAAAAATCGTCATTGTGGGATGCGGCACCTCCTGGCATGCCGGTTTGGTGGCTGAATATATCTTTGAAGACATCTGTCGCATACCTGTTGAGGTGGAGTATGCCTCAGAGTTTCGTTACCGAAACCCGGTTATCAGAGAAGGCGATATAGTTATAGCAATCTCTCAATCCGGGGAAACAGCTGATACGCTTGCAGCCATCGAGCTGGCAAAATCAAAGGGAACTATCGTGTTTGGTGTAGTAAATACTGTGGGATCTTCTATTTCACGTGCCACACATGAGGGGGCATATTTACATGCCGGGCCTGAGATCGGTGTGGCTTCTACAAAGGCGTTTACAGCTCAGCTTACTGTGTTAATTATGATTGCCCTGCGAATAGCAGACCGCAAAGGAACAATAGCTGATCAAAAATACCGGGAGCTGCTAGTGGAGCTGGAGAGTATCCCAGGGAAGGTGAAAAAAGCCTTGGAAAGCGATGAAAAGATCAGGGAAATATCATACACCTTCAAAGATGCTACAAACTTCCTTTACCTGGGCCGCGGCTACAATTTCCCGGTAGCCCTGGAAGGAGCCCTGAAGCTGAAAGAAATCTCCTACATCCATGCGGAAGGTTACCCTGCTGCAGAAATGAAACACGGTCCTATTGCTTTGATTGATGAAAACATGCCGGTTGTCTTTATTGCAACCGGGGACAGCTCATACGATAAGATCATTTCCAATATTCAGGAGGTTAAATCCAGAAAAGGAAAAGTAATCGCCATCGTCACAGAAGGTGATGCACTGATTCCTGACATGGCTGATTACACTATTGAGGTACCTGCTGCACATGAGGCGTTGATGCCATTGGTATCAGTTATTCCTTTGCAGCTTCTCTCCTATCATATCGCGGTGATGCGAGGGTGTAATGTGGACCAGCCAAGAAATCTGGCTAAATCGGTTACTGTGGAGTAACTCCTTTTTTTGAGACAGGGAGGATTTAGTATCTTTCACATTTAGAAATAGCACACGAAGATTAAATCTTTTTTATGAAAAAACTCATTCACTCCAAAGACGCTCCGGCCCCAATAGGACCTTACAGCCAGGCAGTCATTCACGGAAACACGCTATATGTATCCGGACAGATAGCCATTGATCCGGCTTCCGGAAACCTGGTGCAGGGGTCTATTGAAGAAGAAACCCACCAGGTAATGAAAAACTTAGGCTTGATTCTAAAAGAAGCGGGAACCGAATTCAGCAGAGTGCTGAAATGCAGCATTTTCGTAAAGGATATGGGTAACTTTTCGAAGATCAACGAAGTTTACGGTACATACTTCAAAGAAGATCCCCCTGCCCGCGAAACGGTAGAGGTCAGCGCACTCCCGAAAGGTGTAAATGTAGAAATAAGCTGCATTGCCTATATCTGATGAACCTTGCTCCTTACGTGAAGCAAACGCTAGTGTCCTCCTTTTCAAAAAAGGAGGTCCTCAACCGGATCAGGAGCAAAACACAATTGGTTACAAGTGAAGAAAAAACCATACAGCCGGTTTTTAACGGTCATATCGAGGACGATAATTTTCGATTGTCTCTGGCAGTAACCTATTCTCAAAATGCAATTCCTTTAACCTGCGGAAGTGTAGAAGATACCTCTCGTGGTTCCATTATCTTCCTTCACCTCAAGCTCTTTCCAGCTGCTACACTTTATCTCATCTTTTTTACCGCTTTAGCTCTTTTGATCAGCCTGATCTTCCTTTTGTCTTCCAAATCAGCTACCGGTGGCATCATATCCATCCTGGTTGCCCTGGTGAATTACCTCATCCTCAATATAAATTTTCATAGAAAAGCGAATGAGACCGTAGACGCCTTTAAAGAAATTCTGTCTCCTGATAATTAAACCCTGACAAAAATTTCTAAAGGAGAAATTATTTGTCCCGGCGTGGATTCGTATTATTCGGGTTAAAAACAATTATCCTGGATCAAAGTATTTTGTATTTGATAGTTTTGCGGTCCAAACGACTGGAAAAATTAAGATATGGATAACGTACGCGTACGATTTGCTCCCAGCCCAACGGGAGCTCTGCACATAGGCGGTGTAAGAACGGCCTTGTTCAACTATCTCTTTGCAAAAAAAAATAACGGAACCTTTATACTCAGAATAGAAGATACAGACCAGACCCGGTTTGTGCAGGGAGCCGAAGAGTATATACGCAAAGCCCTGGATTGGTGCAAAATTGCTCCTGATGAAAGCCCGTGGACAGGAGGCGAATACGGCCCATATCGACAGTCTGAGCGCAAAGAAATATACCAGCAGTATGCTCAAAAACTACTGGATGACGGAAACGCTTACTACGCTTTTGACACGGCTGAAGAGCTTGACACCATGCGTGAGCGTCTCAAAGAAGCGGGTGTTGCCACACCGCAGTACAACTCTGCCGTGCGCATGACCATGAAAAACTCCCTCACACTTAGTGAGGAGGAAGTAAAAGCTAAGCTGGATGCCGGAGAACCCTATGTCATTCGCATAAAAGTACCGCCCAAAGAAGAGGTACGGCTCAACGATATGATCCGTGGCTGGGTAATGGTACATGGCTCCACCCTGGATGATAAAGTGCTGATGAAATCTGATGGGATGCCAACCTACCACCTGGCCAATATTGTGGATGACCACCTCATGAAGATCACCCATGTGATCAGAGGTGAGGAGTGGC
The DNA here is from genome assembly GCF_057801515.1 of Marinoscillum sp. HNIBRBA16962. NCBI lineage: Bacteria > Pseudomonadati > Bacteroidota > Cytophagia > Cytophagales > Reichenbachiellaceae > Marinoscillum > Marinoscillum sp. HNIBRBA16962. The sequence continues at coordinate 5,298,734 of NZ_CM173603.1, forward strand.
TCCCTTCCGCCCCACTCCATGTATTGCTTTATAAATTTTTGGGCTGGGAAGACACTATGCCCCAGTTTGCTCATCTGCCGCTTATCCTGAAGCCGGATGGCAATGGCAAGCTAAGCAAACGAGCTGCCGAGAAAGCAGGATTTCCCATTTTCCCACTTGAGTGGAAAGATCCGGAGACCGGGGAGCTCTCTGCCGGATTCAGAGAAGAGGGATTTCTTTCGGATGCTATGATCAACTTTCTGGCCTTCCTGGGATGGAACCCGGGCACGGAGCAGGAATTATTTTCCATGAAGGATCTGACCAGCTCCTTTTCTATGGAAAGGGTAAACAAGGCAGGCACCAAATTCGATATTGAGAAAGCTAAGTGGTTTAACCAGCAATACCTGAAATCCACAGATCCAAATATTCTTGCCGAGGTGGTGAAAAATGACCTGAAGTCAAATCATTCCATTGATTGCTCTTCGGACCTGGCAAAATCGATCGTTCACCTGCTAAAAGAACGGGTAACATTCACACATGAAATGGCGCCAAATGCCCTTTATCTCTTTGACCATCCTAAAGAATATGATGATAAGGTAGTCAGCAAAAAATGGAACGAGGAAGCACAAAAGGCAGTATCAATTTACGCTGATGCACTCGCTCAAAAAGAAAATATCTCTCCTGAAGAGGCTAAAGAGCTTTTCTTTTCGCTGATGGAGCAAAACGATATCAAAGCCGGCAAAAATATGCAGGCCCTCCGTCTTTCCATCACAGGAGCGGGGTCAGGTCCCGATCTTATGGATATTATCTCCATTATGGGAGGAAAAGCGGTGAGCGAACGAATCAAATACTCGATAAATCAGTTAAAGTAGGTACAACTACACTGAATTATGAGTAAGAAGAAAGACAATACCGACCCCAATCAAAAGCCAAAAGTGAACAAGGACCTGGAGGGTTTTGATATTCGGATCGATTCTTTTGGAGAGATCCGGTCTAGTATTAAGATCGATGAGATCAATACCTTTCTAAACAGGAATGTAGAGGATAAAAAGCTCCGTGACCGGGAAGACCTGGAAGAGTTGAAAAAAGAGAAGAAAAAGAAAGGCTCAGAATAATCCGGGTATAAGGGCCGGAACCTCTTTCTTATAGTCCAGGTACTCCTGCCCAAATTCTTCTATGAGCTTTTGCTCCTCATAGTAAATACCTATGGGCAGGTAACTAAAGATTACCAAAACCGAAACCAGCACCACATCGGTGGGGGTATAGAGCAGCATACCAAGAAAAATCAGAATGGTTCCCGAGTAAATGGGGTGACGGATCTTCTCATGGATACCTTCTCTGTCAAGCTTTTTACCTTCTTGTTTTTTCAACCCAAGAAAAACCAGGCCGGATATCTTTCGAAATGAAGCCACCACAATTATCACCCCCCATACCGCCAAAACCATTCCTATGTACCGGGTTGTCTGTGAAGAGGGGAACAGCTCTTTGGAATCCTGGAGGGCCATCAGAAAAAACAAGCCCAATACTCCAATACCACTGAGTACCGAATAAATAAACCGATAGCCTTGTGTGCCCAGCCCTGCCTCTTTCTCAAAGAAAAGCTTCACCGGATTTGAAGCAAAAACGCTATGAAGTGCAAGATAAACTGCCCAGCTACCTGCTATTATCAAATAGTTCATTTCTCCCTCGTTAAAAACACTAAATTTGCGCCCGTCAATATAATACCAAATACATGACAAAAGTAAAAATCGGCATTATTAAAGAAGGAAAGGTACCTCTGGACCGCCGGGTGGCTTTATCTCCTTTTCAGGCAAAGCAGGTAAAAGAACGATTTACAAATGTTGAGTTGGTGGTACAATCGTCAGACATCCGATGCTTTTCTGATGAAGATTATGAAAATGAAGGCATCGAGGTAGTGGATTCCATCGAAGATTGTGATGTAATCCTGGGCATCAAGGAAGTTCCCATTCCTGACCTGATGGAGGGAAAAACCTACTTCTTCTTTTCGCATACGATCAAAAAACAACCCTACAACCAAAGGCTTCTCCAGGAAATACTGAAGAAAAAGATTCGACTGATAGACTATGAGACCCTTACGGACGAGGCTGGCAAAAGGGTCATTGCATTTGGCCGGTGGGCCGGTATTGTGGGGGCTTATAATGGTATATGGACGTTTGGCAAACGCTACAACTTATTTCACCTGCGGAGAGCTAATCAGTGCTTTGATCTGGAAGATCTAAAGACCGAGTTTCAGAAAATGAAACTTCCTGCCGTGAAAATAGCTGTAACCGGGGGAGGTAGAGTTGCTAAGGGAGCCATGGAAGTATTGCATGGCATGAACATACGCAAAGTCACTCCGGCAGTTTTCGTCAATGAACGATTTGAATACCCGGTTTTCACTCAGCTCAACACCCGCGATTACCATGTAAAAAAAGATGGCGGAGAGTTTAGTCGCAATGAGTTTTACAAATCTCCCGAAAAATATGACGGAAACTTTCTGAAGTATGCAAAAGTCTCTGACATCCTCATTGCTGCAGCCTTTTGGGATCCTCATGCACCGGTTCTGTTTAAGCGTGATGATATCGTGAAAGACGATTTCAAGATCCGTATCATTGCAGACATCACCTGTGATATTGAGGGGTCTATCCCCTCTACTAAAAAGGCCAGCACAATCGAGGAGCCCATTTATGATTACAATCCATCGGATGACCTGGTAGAGGCTCCGCTGACAGATGAAGGTAATCTTACGGTAATGGCAGTTGACAACCTGCCATGTGAGTTGCCTCGAGATGCATCTGAGAGCTTTGGGAATGAATTCTTAAACAATATTTTACCTCATCTCTTAGGTAAAGATGAAAAGAATATTATTAGACGAGCTACCATTACGGAAGGCGGCAAACTAACTGATCGTTATAATTACCTGACTGATTACGCTGAAGGAAAATGACTAAAATACTTGTTACAGGATCAAATGGTCAACTAGGTTCTGAGTTAAAAGCCCTGGCAAAAAAGGCCAAACATCTGGATTTCATATTTACTGATGTTGGGGAGCTGGATATTACCAATGAAAAAGAGGTGATCCGTTTTTTCAGACAAAATCAAATCGAATACTGCATCAACTGTGCCGCTTATACTGCAGTAGATAAAGCAGAAACCGAAAGAGAACTTTGTGATAAAATTAACGTCCTGGGGAGTGAGAACTTAGCTAAAGGTTGTAAAAGCACAGATGCCAGACTATTTCATATATCCACTGATTTTGTCTTTGATGGTTTATCATCCCGGCCATTAAAAGAGGATCAGGATACCAATCCGGTAAACTATTACGGCACATCAAAACTAAAAGGAGAAAAAGCTATACAGGAGCATTTAGATGAATACTTTATCATCAGAACCTCATGGCTTTATTCCACCTTTGGAGGCAACTTCGCGAAAACCATGCTCCGCCTCGGGGAAGAACGAGCCGAGCTAAATGTCATAGCAGACCAGGTCGGCACTCCTACTTATGCCAGGGACCTGGCTGAGACCATCTTAAAAATAATATCAGAAAAAAGTACCGCTTTCGGAGTTTACCATTACAGCAATGAGGGTGTAGCCTCCTGGTATGATTTTTCCTCAGCCATTTTTGAGTATGCTCATATTAAGACGGAGGTAAACCCCATCCCTGCTTCTCAATACCCTACTCCTGCCAGCAGACCATCCTACACCGTGATGGATAAAACCAAAATCCGGGAAACCTTTAAGATCAACATACCGCACTGGAGAGAAAGTTTGAAGAAGTGTCTCTCGCAGCTCTGAACAGTAAGCAATTCACCAAACCGATTCATATAAAAGCCAAACTAGTTCAACTTTTTACTGAACTAACTTATATCTGAGGTGACCCATTTCATGTTTTCACCAAACCAGTTCACCTTTTAGATGAAATAGTTCATATCGGAGGTGAGTCATTTTCTCTTTTTGGCGAAGTAGTTCATATCTGAAGTGGGGAGGGGTACATAGGTAAGTGGGGGTCAGGGAGTAAAAAGTCATCAGGTATAATGCTGGGATTTAATAAGTTATCTGGTTGGAATGTAAAAAGATCTTACCAGATGAAATTTCTTCGCCACTGGCACTAGCACCTCAGAGAACAATAAAAGAAACCCCGGTTCAACGGGGCTTTCTCTTATAAGTTTCTATTCTTTTTTACTCCGAATATTCCACCCCCAATCTCTTCAGGTTCGCAATTGAATTAGCCTTTACGTTGGCAGGAGGGTTCATAGAAAGTGATTTCTTAAACATTTTTATAGCCTCTTCTTTTTTACCCATTGCTACGTAGCATTCACCCATACTGTCATAGCAGTTAGCCACTTCCGGGTTTCGTTTAATATTCAGTTTAAAATACTCTTCGGCCTTTTCCATCTGATTGGCTCCCATGAGCTGGTACCCCAACGTATTTAGCTCATTTATGGTAGCAATTTCCTTTGCCTCCTCAGCAACTTCTACAGCTTTTTCATTGTCCCCCTTTTGAAATAGCAGGGCTGCCTTTACTCCTAAAGTCTGTCCACTACGGTTTGCAGCTATCGCCCGGTCTGCCCATTGAATGGCTTCATCATGATTGACGTTGTTATTCAAACAGTAACTGGCTGCAGATAAAGGCCCCTGCCAACCAAATCCCTGCACACCTCGCAGTTCGTCCCGGATACTTGCCAAAACCTCATTCTGACTTACCGCTATTTCAAAAGGTATTTGCTTCTTCTCCCACTTCAGTGCCAGCGTTCCTGAGTTTTGGCCAACGTCAATAAAGTCGTAAGTAAGCACATTGGTAAAGGGAGCTTCTTCCATTTTTACATCTATCCGCAATGCATCCTCTTCTTTGTCATACCAAAAGCTACCCCAGGAGGAAGTGTTTTCAGAAAAAATAACGGTCACTTTTCCATCTTCATAAGGTATCATATGCAGGCCATAGCTCCCGGCCCCAAGTTCCTTCCCTTCGATCATCACAGGTGTTGAGAATGATATTACCGTGTTTTCGTTAGCTCCGGCTCGCCAGGGCATAGGCTGCCGGTTCCCAAAATTATTATTGGCAAGTCCCCAGGGGACCTGTCCTCCCCATATTTGTCCGGTACGATCGTTCTTTCCACGAATCACTATAGGGCGTGAATACTCCACGGTAACGTCAGTTAACCCAACTTTTTGAGTAAGCGTAGCTGAAGGACTCGGACGTGGAGTTGTAACCTGTGCAAGTATGCCCCCGGTAAAAACCAGAAGAAAGCACAAACTAAAAATTGGCTTTGATATTGATTTGATCATGTCACACATAGTTTGATTTTATTCTAAAACAAATCAGAACTACGGTCACCGAGGTTTTTTTATGTTATCGGCAAATACCGTCCATGAGAGGGCACAAAAAAGTAGTCCTCATTTAGTGAGGACTACTCGTTGGGGTAACGTTGTTGCTGATTATTGTTGTTTTTAACCGCTGCGAAGCACTCTATTACACATCTGACTTTAATGCGTAATTATGGTTTAACTCAGAACTGAGCTGTATTAAACACTCAATTCAGCGGTTAATTATTTGATCCGGTTTCCAGCCCCAAGTGATCCAGCACCTGGTTATAAAACTTTAGTTCGGAACTCGTAGGGTCAAAGCCCCGATCCATATAAGAGAAACAGTTTTTCACAAATTTTTGTTTTTCCTCATAAGAAGAAAGATTCATAACATCATGCTCTTCAATTTCATCAAACAACTCTTCAGTCTCATCCTTTGGCACACCCAGGTGCTGTCCTACTTTTATAATGTCATCCGGGCTTGCGTCCGTATCCTGAGATAGCTTTACCAAAGTGCAAAGTATCCGCATCGTGTGCTTATCTGTTTCTGTGAATACCATGATCTTAAAAATTTAAATTGTCCGTAAAAAACTCTCAGGCTGGAGGTGTAAAAGTACTAATTGCAAACGATTGCAAGAAATTTTGGTTTAATTTTTTTCTGAAAATTTTATTCGTTCATGATCACCACTCAGCAATCCGTTTTAGAATCTTCAGGTTCATTTAAAATAACTGCTTTAGACCCAATTACTTAAGCCTCTTTTTTGGTTTTTGCCGGAGTGGGAATGGTGATCCGAAAACAGTTATAGGTTAGAAGAATCGTAATACACCAGGTACCACTTCCCATCTATCAGCCGAAAGTGCCGTTCACTATTGTACCCTGAACCTCTCAGGTTGACTTTATCTATTACCAGCTGATCTTTTTGGATGATCTCCGTATCATAGTTGGGCTCGGTAATTTCAGTAACCTTTTGCTGATGCATCATCCAGTTAGATCTGTTCCAGATGATCTCTCCGTCAGCATCCTCATAGGTGCCTTCCAGCGGAAACTTCACACGCTCCAGCTGAAATGACCGATCCGTATGAAATCGATCATAAAACTGCTCAAAGTCCTCGGCAGATCTTGAAGTATTGAGCTTTTCCGAGCAGCTTGTTAAAAGCAATACTCCTAAAAAATACAGGGTTCTGTTTTTCATTCTCGCTTTAGATTTTTTTAAAAATATTCACCACTTCTTCCAGATGAGCATCTGTAAAGTTAAGGTGGGTCACAAAACGAACAGCTGTTGGTCCGAAAGGCACCGCCAGAATACCTTTTGCATTTAACTTCTCTAAAAATGATTGAGCAGCAGCTTCCAGTTCTACTATAACAATATTGGTATCCACAGGCATTACCTCCCTCACACCCGTACACCTTCCTGCTTCCTCTCCTATGATTCTCGCTCTTTTGTGATCTTCTTTCAGGCGATCGACATGATGATCCAATGCATAAATGCAGGCAGCTGCCAGATATCCAGCCTGGCGCATTCCTCCTCCAAAAACCTTTCGAACACGTTTGGCTTTTCTTATGTTTTCTGCACTACTCAGCAATACTGACCCTACCGGGGCACCAAGCCCTTTCGAAAAACAGATCGAAATAGTATCAAAAAGCTCACCGTATACCTTTGGATCTTCTCCGGTCTCCACTAATGCATTGAAAAGCCGTGCTCCATCCAGGTGCAGATTGAGGTTGTTTTCCTTGCATACCTTATGGATCTCACGCATATCGGCTAAATCATATATACTTCCACCTCCTTTGTTCATCGTGTTTTCCAGCCCTACCAGCCTGGTTCTGGGAAAGTGGATGTCCTCCCTGGGGTTAATACTCGCTTTAACCATCTCTGCAGTAATCCGCCCCCGGTTCCCATCTAAAAGTTTGGGAGAAAGCATGGAGTTATAAGCAAGACCGCCGCCTTCATACAAGAAAATGTGAGATCGCTTGTCACAAATTACCTCATCCTGTGGCTCAGTAGATATCCGCAAAGCAATCTGGTTGGTCATCGTGCCAGACGGGCAATACAAAGCAGCCTCCATACCAAATAGGTCAGCTACCTTTTCCTGCAGGGCATTGACCGTGGGATCATTATCAAACACATCGTCCCCCACTTCCGCACCCATCATAGCTTCCAGCATCTCTTTAGTGGGCCTGGTAACGGTATCACTTCTTAAATCTATCGGCTTTAACTCCATGACACTAAAATATGGATTTAGCCGGAAATCCGGACCGACGCGAAGCGGTATAATTTTATTGAGAACCCTTAATCCGCTGTTTATAAATGTTTTTCATAAATAATGGGAGTGGATGTGATTAAGCTTGCATAGAGGTAATAAAAAAGGGAGCCAGCTACTACTCTGACCCCCTTAATTTAATTAGCATAATATGAAGAGATTTGCTAATTCTACCTATGCTACGGTTACGCTACTCTCCAAAAAAAGAGTTACGGAATTAACATTCTTTAACCGCTCTATTTTCAGGGCAAAAGTCGTACCATTTCGGTTTCTGAAAGGAATAACTGTAAAAAATACATTTTTGGTTCACAACCGTACACTTTAGTGTCCACTTTTAAGTCAAAGTCTTTCATTTATCTTTGGCAGGCTGACACATTTCAGACTATGGATAAACTCTTTCTAATCGCCGGCCCATGTGTGGTAGAAAATGATACCACCCCCTTTGAAATAGCAGAAGAGGTACAAAAAGTGTGTGATGATCTGGATATAGAGTTTGTCTTTAAAGCCAGCTACCTGAAAGCAAACAGGACAAGTATAAACAGTTTCACAGGACTGGAAGAGGACCATTCGCTGAAGATTATTCAGGAGGTGGGGAAGGCTTTTGTTGTGAAAACGCTTACGGATATCCATGAAAGCAAAGACCCGGACAAAGTGGCCCCCTTTGTAGACATTTTGCAAATACCGGCATTTTTATGCAGACAAACTGATTTACTGCTTGCTGCCGGTCAGACCGGAAAACAGATTAATATAAAAAAGGGTCAGTTTATGTCGCCGGAAGCCATGAAGTTTCCGCTGGAAAAGGTCCGATCTACAGGAAATCAAAACGTGTGGCTCTGTGAACGTGGCTTTTCTTTTGGTTATGAAAACCTCGTAGTGGATGCCACTTCCATTACCCGGTTAAAAAAACACAATATTCCTGTGATTATGGACTGTACACACGCCCTACAACAACCCAATCAATCATCAGGGGTAACCGGCGGAAATCCGGAACTCATAGAAACCCTGGCTTTGTCAGCCGCGGCTACAGGGGCTGACGGGCTTTTTATTGAAACCCATCCTGACCCGGCTAAAGCTTTGAGCGATGGTGCAACTATGCTGCCGCTGCATAAGCTGAAACCGATACTGGAAAAAGTAATCAAGATAAGAACTGCTCTTAACATATAAGCATTTTGCAAACACTGGAAGAAAAAGCTAGAAAGATCAAACTACTGATCCTCGATGTAGACGGCACCCTCACCGATGGGGGGATTTATATGATGGAAGACGGCAATCAGTTTAAAAAATTTGATGTAAAAGATGGCATGGGTATAAAACTGGCGCTGAAGTCAGGCATGGAAGTGGGCATCATTAGTCACAGCCTGGTGACTGAGATGGTCAGCGCCCGGGCCAATATGCTCGGCATGAAGTACATCTACATCGGTCAGGATCCAAAACTTGAGATTTTAGACAGGTGGCTAAAAGAGCTTAACCTTACGTATGAAGAAGTAGCTTTCATTGGTGATGATGTAAATGATCTGGAGGTTATGGAAAAGGTGGGATTTAGTGCCTGCCCGGTTGATGCCACCATACAAGTGAAAAACCTTGCTGACATTACCCTCACCAAAGGCGGAGGAAAAGGAGCGGTCAGAGAGTTTATTGATCGGTTTGTTCTTTAGCTCAGCTTTCTCACAAATTGAGTAAAGAAGAGCATAGGCATCGACCAGAGTTTCCTTTCTGATCCGCTTTTGAAAAAACCGAAATGACCTATTTTTTTGATCCCAAGATCAGACGGCCTTATATACTGATAGGAGGTGCTGGCATTTTTATAGCAATGCATTAATGCCTGAGTCGCCGCAACGGGAGCGAGTACCTTATCATCCTCTATATTCACAAAATGCAACGGTATTTTGACAGACTCAAATTCCCTGATCAGAATCCTGTTTCCCTGCAAAACACCCTGCGGATGTAGCCCCCACTTTCTCCATTCCAATGCTATCCTGCTTGGGAGCGGTACTTTACCACCCATTACCCATCCGGGCATGTAGCCAAAAAGAAATGTAGTGAGTGGAATATTGATCAACCAGAAGATCATTACCTGAATAAGCGGCAATCCTTTCCAGTGCCCAAAATAAGCTGACTGAGATCCTACAAAATAAGCTGCAGCAATCCGGTCATGATTAGAAGCCTTGGGAAAAAGCTGGCCAGCCACACTATGACCTATCAAAAAAATCTTGTCATACCTTTGGTCCGCCCATTCAATGACAGCTTTTAGATCATACTCCCCCCATTCACTCATCTTTGCCTGGCAAATGGTCACGGGATCGTGAAGTGACTCTCCAACACCCCTGTAATCGAAAGTAATGACATCAAAATCGTCGTAATTGCTGGCATATTCTGCAAACCGTCTGTAGTATCCCTGAGGGGCAGCTGTAGCGGGTCCGATAATTATTAAATGGGGACTTTTCTTCTGAGAGCCAAACACCGTGGCGCTTATGTTTACCTGGTCATCTGTAGCAATCTCAATCGCTTCAGCCTTTTGCATGCTTGTCCATTAAAAATTGATGTACTGAAAGGCGGTTAAACACATGGCTGTCGCAAATGTATACAATCCTCAAATCCAATTAATATCTTGACCTTGTAATTTAAAATCAGATAGAATAACCAGGCTCATTTCAGAAAAATCTTACTCAAAAGCCCAAAAACATTTAGCCTTTATTCCGAAGTAGCTTAAATGGGTTTAAATTCGCAATCCGTTTGGCAATGTGTCCATTTCAAATATTTTTGCAACTCAATACGAAACAAGTCCGAAATGAGCGTTCTAGTAAATAAAGATTCCAAGATCATCGTGCAGGGGTTTACCGGTTCAGAAGGTACCTTTCATGCCTCTCAAATGATCGAGTATGGTAGTAATGTAGTAGGTGGTGTTACTCCGGGGAAAGGCGGACAGACTCACCTTGATAAGCCTGTTTTCAATACCGTAAAGGACGCTGTAGACCAAACAGGAGCAGACGTATCCATCATCTTTGTACCACCTGCATTTGCTGCGGATGCTATCATGGAAGCTGCGGATGCCGGCATCAAAGTGATTATCACCATCACAGAAGGTATCCCGGTAAAAGATATGATGAAGGCCAAGCCGTATGCTAAGAAAAGGGGTGCCATTCTCGTAGGTCCTAACTGCCCGGGAGTAATCACTCCGGAAGAAGCGAAGGTTGGCATCATGCCTGGATTTGTTTTTAAGAAAGGGAATATAGGAATTGTTTCCAAATCAGGAACGCTGACATATGAGGCTGCCGATCAGGTAGTGAAAGCAGGACTGGGTATTACCACCGCTATAGGAATAGGTGGAGACCCGATCATCGGAACATCTACTAAAGAAGCCGTGCAACTGCTGATGGATGACCCTGAAACTAAAGGCATCGTAATGATCGGAGAAATAGGCGGTAACTATGAAGCGGAAGCCGCACAATGGATCAAGGAAAATGGAAATAAAAAGCCGGTTGTTGGATTTATTGCCGGACAAACAGCCCCTCCGGGCCGAAGAATGGGACATGCCGGAGCTATCATCGGCGGAAAAGATGACACAGCAGAAGCTAAAATGAAAATTATGGCTGAAAATGGTGTGCATGTGGTGAAATCACCTGCAGACATAGGAGAAGTCATGAAAAAGGCCCTGGCATAAGGAAGACAAAATACAGAAATGAAAAGTCGGTTAAATTATTTTAGCCGACTTTTTGTATTTAATGGCAGGGAACAATAATCATTAAATATCTTTAACGTTGAGATAGCAGCATTATGAAAAACATAAAATACCCCATATTAATAGTCCTATTCGCAAGCTTACTTTTATGGTCGGGTTGCAATAAAGATAACGAGCCCAAAACGGCATTCGACAAGGTCAACAACTGGATTTACAGCGAAATGGACTTTTGGTACTATTGGACCACCGACCTGCCAAAAAAACCAGGCACAAACCTTAACCCGGAAACTTTCTATAAAAGCCTCTTAGTGCCTCAAGACAGATTTTCTTTTATACATGATAACTATGAAGAATTAATAGACCTTCTCAATGGAGTGAGCCTGGAATCTGGCTTTGAATACAAGCTGTACCTGGAATCAGATGGGAGCGAAAATGTGATCATGCAGCTCACCTATATCAAAGACGGAGCTCCTGCCGACCTCCTCGGAATGAAACGTGGAGATATCATCTATACGATTAATGGCGCACAATTGACCACTTCCAATTATAAAGAGCTGCTAGGAGAAACAAATGCTGAATACACAGCCCAATACAGAAGGTATGATTTTGATAATGAAGAGTTTGTAGATCAGGGCTCAGTAACTATCAACCCAACCACGTTTGCTGAAAACCCGATCCTGCTCGATACTGTGTATGAGATCTCCGGAAAGAAGATAGGCTACTTGGTCTATACATTCTTTTCCACCGGCCCATCTCAGGGCAGTACCGTATACGATGAGCAGGTAGATATGGTATTTAATGAGTTTAAAAGTCAGGGCATCACAGATTTCATCCTGGACTTAAGATTCAATAGCGGAGGAAGTGAGTTGTCCGCAAGAAATCTTTCCAGCCTGATTGTAAAAAACGCCACCAGCGAAGACCTGATGTTTAAAAAACAATACAATGATGAGGTACAGGACCTTATTCTGAATGATGATGACCTGGGTGAGGATTTTCTGAACCTTCCCTTCTTCGATAAATCGGAAAACATAGGGGCCAATATTGGGAATATGGTCCACATCATCACCTCCGGTCGCAGCGCCTCGGCCTCTGAGGTGGTTATTAACTCACTAAAACCTTACATGGATGTATTCATCGTAGGTGACACCACGGTAGGAAAAGATGTAGGTAGTATCACCATCAATGAGGAGGATAATCCTGAAAACGAGTGGGCTATTCAACCAATAATAGTGAGAATTGTAAATGCGGATAATCAGGATTATCCGGATGGATTTATTCCGAATGTTCTCATTGAAGACAATTTCCTTGTTCTCAATCCCCTGGGAGACACAGAAGAACCACTTTTAAATGCGGCTCTAAGTGCAATTGGCGTACAAACTGCCCGTATCATTCCTCAATATGAAACTTTAGAAAGAAGTCCAATCCTGCAGTCCATTGATAAAAAAGCATGGAACAGGCGGTTTATTTTGGATAAAAATTCCTTTCCAAAGAATCTCCATTTGAAGGATTTTTAAAATTTCTTTTTGCAAACAAAAAATTCCGTGCTAGGTTTGCCTTCTCAAATCGGTAAATGATCGATTTATAAAGAAGCGCTGAGAGACAGGCTCTGTGAAGCGCTAGCAACCCCCACCCTAAACGGGAAGGTGCTAATTCCTGTCCTGATAGATATTCTGTTGGGAAATATAAATTGATAAGTATGAAAATCAACATCCAAAGCATCCTCAAGGAACTCGCTTCATTTTTAGAATCTGAAGCAGAGCAGTTTATTGATCAGTTTGATATCAGCGATCAGGATTGCTGTTGTATGTGTTGCTGTTGTTAGTACTGCAGGCCATTCCAAACGCATGTGAATGCATCAGCCCGCCCCGACGGTTACCATCGGGATCAGAAAAGCCCCCTTACATTTTTTCACAGCACTAAAACATATACAACAATGTCAGACCTTAAATTCGAAACTTTACAATTACATGCCGGCCAGGAAGCAGACCCTGCTACAGGAGCTCGTGTCGTGCCTATTTATCAAACCACCTCATACACTTTCAAAAACTCAGAGCACGGAGCTAATCTTTTTGCGTTGAAAGAGTTTGGAAACATCTACACCCGGATCATGAATCCAACCAATGATGTTTTTGAAAAGCGTATTGCTGCTCTGGAAGGAGGAGTTGCGGCAGTGGCTGTAGGGTCAGGTCAGGCGGCGCAGTTTATTGCGCTCAACAATATTTTACAGGCAGGAGATAATTTTGTCTCCACTTCATTTCTCTATGGCGGCACTTACAATCAATTTAAAGTTGCGTTTAAACGACTGGGAGTTGATGTGCGGTTTGCAGAGAGTGACACTGTAGATGCCTTTGAGCAACTGATTGATGAAAATACCAAAGCGCTCTACCTGGAAACCATCGGTAATCCCGGGTTTAATGTTCCGGATTTTGATGCATTGGCTGCTTTAGCTGATAAGTACGAAATCCCACTTATTGTGGACAACACCTTTGGTGCTGCCGGATATCTTTTCAGACCCATTGAGCACGGAGCAGCTGTAGTAACCTCCTCAGCCACCAAATGGATAGGCGGGCATGGAAACAGCATAGGAGGAGTGATAGTAGATAGCGGAAAATTTAACTGGGCCAATGGTAAGTTCCCACAGTTCACAGAACCTTCAGAGGGTTATCACGGACTGGTTTTCTGGGATGTGTTTGGTGAAAAAAATCCACTTGGATTGCCCAATATTGCCTTTGCGATAAGGGCCAGAGTAGAAGGGTTACGGGATTTCGGACCTGCACTGAGCCCTTTCAACAGTTTCTTGCTTCTGCAGGGACTTGAAACACTTTCGCTCAGGGTACAACGAACCGTAGATAATGCACTGGAGCTGGCCCAATGGCTGGAGGAGCATCCGCTGGTGGAATCTGTAAACTATCCGGGACTGGAAAGCAGCAGCTATCACAAACTGGCTAAAAAATACCTGAAAAATGGCTTTGGCGGAGTGCTCTCGTTTGTCCTCAAAGGGGAAAAAGAACACGCTACCAGCCTTGTGGACAATTTGGAACTGGTTAGTCACGTGGCTAACGTAGGTGATGCAAAGACACTGATCATACAACCAGCAGCCACTACTCATCAGCAGCTCAACAATGAGGAGCAACTCACAGCCGGAGTTTTACCCAATTTGTTGCGAGTGTCTGTGGGCATAGAACACATCGATGATATCAAAGAAGACTTTCAAAAAGCTTTTGAAAAAATATATGCAGACAACCCCATTAACTCCTGATACGACCTTGGAAAAGCAGATTTCTCCTAAAACTTCCACACTAAAGGTTCCCGGACCTTTAGTGTTGGAATGCGGAGCCACGCTTGAGGATGTAAAAATTCGGTACACTACCATTGGTAAACTCAACAAGGATAAAACCAATGTAGTGTGGGTTTTCCATGCATTGACTGCAAACAGTGACCCTTCTGAGTGGTGGCCACAGCTTATTGGAGAAGGGCTCACCATTGACCCAAAAGATAAATTCATTGTTTGTGCCAATATGCTTGGGTCCTGTTATGGCACTACCGGCCCAAAGGACAGGAACTTTCCGCTGGTAACCATTCACGACATGGTCGAACTGCACAAGGTGCTAAAGGACCATTTGGGTATAAAAAGAATTTTCCTTGGCATTGGCGGGTCAATGGGCGGCCAGCAGCTCCTGGAGTGGGCAGTTCAAGAAGGTGAATTATTCGATAACATCGTCCCATTGGCCACCAATGCCTTTCATTCTCCCTGGGGTATTGCTTTTAACGAAGCTCAGCGAATGGCCCTGGACAACATCGATACAGCCAGAGGTCTGGAAACAGCACGGGCTATAGCTATGCTTTCTTACCGGCACTATAACGGATTTGATAAAACCCAAAAGGATGTGGATCACCGCTGGGATCATTTCTCAGCATCCTCTTATCAACGATACCAGGGAGAGAAATTAAGAAAGCGATTCACGGCAGAAAGCTACTACTACCTTTCTAAAGCTATGGACAGCCACCATATTGGCCGAAACTTCGGTTCAGCTGAGGCTGCCCTAAAAAGGATCAAATCTAAAGCGCTGGTTATAGGCATTGATACGGATGTATTGTTCCCGCCATCGGAACAAAAATTTATTGCCGAGCACATTCCGAATGCCACCTTCGAAACCATTCATTCTGATTACGGACATGACGGATTTTTAATAGAAGCAGAACAGATCGGTAACCTTTTAAGGAAAATTTTAGCATGATCAGCCGTTATCAATGACCTGGCTCTTTTACTAAGTGGATTCAGATACCGCCGAAATACCCAAAAGACCATTTTCAGGAAAACTGCCTAAACCGGGATATCGAACAATTACCCACCCTACTCGTTAGTTTAGTATAGAAACATTTGGTTTTAAGTATTAAAATAACAATATTATGAGTGGCGCAAGAACATTATTCACATTTATCACCGGAGTAGCTTCGGGATTGGCATTGGCATACTATGCTGACCCAAAAGGAAGCCAGCAAAAGCTCAAAAAAATTGAGAAAGAGCTTAAGAAAAACAGGAAGGTCTTTGATAAAAAGCTTACTGAGTATAAAGGGTACTATAACAACCTTGTAGAAAAATATGCTAACACGTCAAAAGACCTGATCGAAAATGCTAAGGGATTAGTAGACGATGCTAAAAAAAATGTAAAAACAAGTAATAGCAAATAGCTTAGTAAACAGATTGAAAAAAGGTCAAGGGCATCTATGTGGTGCCCTTTTTATTTTACATTATCTGCAATTCGTTTTTTAATCATACAGAAGGGCTTTGACTGTTTATAATTATTTGATAAGTCGTGGTGTCGCAGAAGAAAAAATGAAAGTCACAGGCTATGGAGAAACACGGCCGCTTTACAAAAATGACACGGAGGAGCACAGAGAGCTTAACAGAAGGATCGAAATCGTCTTTATCAAAAATTAAACCGCATTCATTAAAGAGCTATCCAGGTATTCCCAAGTTTGCTGCCGGGATCTTCTGACCTATAGAATCCAAATTGCATAACTACTGTAAAACAAAAGGGCACCCAACAGCGCCCTTTTTTCGATCGCGGTGGAAAATAAAGGTACTCTATCAGGATAACCAAAAGGAAGCAATCGTGGTGAGGGCCAGCCAGCCCACAAATGTTCTAAACAAAAACTGATAAACAGATCTGCTTACTTCCGAGTTATATGCGTTCCAATGACTGATATATTTAGCCAAAGGGTGAGTTTTATCTTTCTTTCGAAGCAAAGTCATTTCAGTGTTTCTTTGGGATAAAGGTAGGTTAGCTGGCATTCACAATCCTGCCAACATCTTTCAGAAACTTGCCAAATTAAAAAAACCCGACCTCCTGGAGACCGGGTTTATGCTTGTTCACTTAGGGTTCAAGCTGCCTGAGTTTATTTTTTGATGACTCGTATCTTTTGCTCGCCACTTATTAGCAAATAAGTCCCTGAAGTCAATTGAGTCAAATCTAGTTGTCTTCCAGTCTGACCAGTAAGCTGAAGCCTACCCTCCAGATCATAGATGGATACATCTTCCCTTTTTTGGCTCATCACGATCAAATAATCTGTGGTTGGATTTGGATAGACTGTGACTATTATTTTCTCTACTCCCAGTGGACTGGCCTCTGTCAGCGTGAAGGTTGCTGTCTGTTCACCCTCATAGTTTGCCTCATCTATTGTTACCACTACCTCGTATGTGCCAGCACTTGTAGGTGCATCCGCTGATCCATCGTAGGTGATCGTGTAGTTAAGATCAGCTGGTTCTGTGATGACCGTTGGCTCCTTTGCGGTACCATCCGTTTCCTGTTCCAGGTCGGTGATAGTTATGGTTGCCTGCGCTTTGCTGATGGTCAGGATACCTTCTGTGTAGGTAAAGTTGTAGTTAGCCGCCTCACCTCCGCTTACTGTGATGGCATAAGTTCCTGCATCACTTATTGCTGTTGCAGCTGTGCTTACAGTAGGCTCCGTTGTTAGTACGGAGGCATCTTCTCCATTCACAAAGCCTGTGACCTGGTAGGTAAGCGTTGGTAGGGCTTCTCCAAAAGCTATTTCCTGGTCATCGGCTGTTACCGTAAGGCTTGCAGGTAACACCTTAAAGCTCTGTGATACCGGAGCTGCTGCTTCATAGCTGTCATCTCCAGCCTGGGTAGCTTCTATGGTTACTGTACCAATCCCTGTGAAGCTTAGTGCTTCTCCGGACAGGGTAGCTGGTCCGCTTGTTACTTCATAGCTCACAGGCAGACTACTGGTAGCTGAAGCTGTAAGTGTCAGCTGGTCTCCGTACGTCTGGTCGGCTATAGCCTCAAAGGTGATCGTCTGGGTTTCCTTCACTTGTTCAGTCACTTCAAAGCTTTGGGTTATAGTCTCTGCTGCTTCATAGTTATTGTTGCCACTCTGAGAGGCTGTTACCGTGAAAGTGCCTATGCTGTTGAAGGTCAGTGTATTTCCTTCAATACTTCCATCACCTGCATCAAGCACGAAGCTTACATCCAGACCTGACGATGCTGTGGCAGTCAATTCCACTGAGCCAGTCAATAATTCCTGATCGGCTATGGCATCAAAAGTGATCGATTGAACAGCTTTATCTACTGTCAAAGTTTGCTCCACGCTGGTAGCGGGATTGTAATCCGCATCCCCGGCCTGCGAGGCGGTGATCGTGGTAGTCCCGGCTCCCACTATTGTGACGGTGCTTCCACTGATGGTCGCAACACTCTCATCGGAGCTGCTGTAGCTTACGGCTAGTCCTGAAGAGGCTGTAGCAGTCAGGTCAAAATTCGCACCACCGTAAGTTTTGGTTTCAAGAGGTTCGAAAGTGATTGTCTGGTTGGTTTTACCTGGATCAGTGACCGAAAAGCTTGTTGTAATACTGGCCGCATTGTAGTTGTCATTACCAGCCTGACTTACCGTAATTGTAACTGTTCCTGTACTGCCGTTTAAGGAAATTGTCGTTCCGGAGATACTGGCTGGCCCACTCACTTTGTAAGTCAGGTCCAGACCGGAAGTAGTGCTGGCTGTTACATCAAAGTCGGGATCAGTTACCAGTTTATCACCAATCGGATCGATCGTGATTGACTGATCAGCTTTGGCTACTTCAAACCCTCGCTGAAAAGTAGCCGGATTAAAGGTTTCATCACCGGCTTGTGTGGCAAGGATCACCACACTACCGGTACCAGTAAGCGTTACAGTACTGCCCTGGATCACCGCATCACCACTGACAACACTGAAGCTTACCGGCAGTCCGGAGCTGGCTGAGGCATGCAAATCAAAACTTTCATCTCCAAAGGTTTTGTCCGGAATGGGAGGAAAATCAATGGTTTGATCGGTCTTGGACTGATCGGAAACAGTAACTGAGAAAGATTCAGTCACACTGCTATCAGAAGGGTCGGTCGCTGTGACCTCCACAGTGGCTGAACCTGTACTCGTTCCCTCATGTATGATCAGACTTGTCCCATCGATTTCTACAGTTACCACCGAAGTATTTGATGAAGCGGCACTGTAGGTAAGTTCATCATTGTCCGGGTCATCAAATACAAACTCGAGGTTGGTTGTATTGGTGGAAAAGCCTACTAAAAATTCCTGATTGCTAAGTGGGTCTGTGACTACCGGGGCATCATTGAGGTTATTAACAACTACAGCAAAGTCTGTTTGGACCTCCACCAGGCCATCATCAGCGGTAACTGTTATCGTGGTATTTCCTGTTCCTACTTCATGGAAAAACAGGTCTCCATTTACTACTGAAACATCCCCCACAGAAGGGTCACTTGAAACTGCTGAAATGGTGAGCTCATCGCCATCCGGATCTTCAAAAAACCCGGCAATATTAAATCCATATTCTTCAAACCCTTCATCCAACTCCACATCAAGAAGAGGGGTTTTGAGCACAGGGTCTTCATTCAGATCATTGATTTCAATGGTTATTTCCTCAGACAAAGCATCGTTTTCACCATCGCTGACCTCCACATAAAACTGGTAACCAGACGTGGCCTCATAGTCAACAGTTCCTTCCAGGATGATTTGACCATCAGCATCTATGCTAAACTTGAACCCGGGTCCCCCTTCTATTATATTCCAACCTGAGAAGGTTGTACCAGCATCCGCGTCACTTACTGCCACCGTACCTACTACAGTGCTTGCAGCTGAATTTTCATCAAGTGAAAAAACCTGATCGGGTTCAATCACCGGGATGTTGTCATTCAAATTAGTGACTGTTATTGTAATGGTTTGATTGCTTGTAAGAGTCCCATCATCAGCAGTGACTGTAATTTCATAGACATTATTTTCATCCGCATCCAGTGGGTTTTCTGCATCCGGGCTACTAGTAAACGAAAGCACTCCGGTATTTTCATCGATGGTAAAATGAGCTCCATCCCCAGAATCCAGGGTATACGTGATCCCCTCATCTTCCACACCACCATCCCCATCATTTGCCTGGACATCCAGCAGTTGTCCGGTGCTGTTTTCTTCTACTGTAACTGAATTGGTCGAAGTAAATACCGGTGCATCACTGCCAGAAAACTGAATACCAACCCCGATACTTGAAATGTCTACTAATGACGAACTATCTCCTTGAAAAGCGGAATTTTCAAAAGAAAACTGTAACTCATCAATACTATGGATGGCTTTGTGACTGGTGGCATTCCCACCTAATGTCAGAACGGCATAGCTACCACCCGAATAAACATTCAGTGTGGGAGTAAGCCCAGATGGTAAATTGGTTACGGTATAATCAACACCATAAATAAGGGCACCTCCAGCTTTGGTAAACAGATCTCCATATGCAAACAGACGGGCTCCCCCCTGAACTGAACCATCATCCGCAGCTGACTCCAGAAAACTAACAGACTCCCAATTATAAGCAGAAACCTTATTGCTATCCTGAGCTATGGTATAGAGCTGATCATTTTTGTTGTTAAAAACCAATCCTCTTACCACATCTCCATCTCCGGAAACATCAAATGAAGAGCCGGAAAAGGTAACCGTTGAAAGATCAAATGGAGTGGTGAGATCATACTGGTTAATCTGATCCGTACCAGTCCCCGCTATAAACATTCGTGTGCCTTCCTTCGAAAAAGTCAATCCTCTGTTTGAATTGTCTTCATCACCTATCCAGAATGAAATGCCGTCATAAGTAGCAGAGGTAATATCATAAGCTACATCTAAAGAATACTGATAAACATTTTGCAAGTCTACGACGAACAGCTTTTTACCTTCGTCACCAAAGACAAAATCAAAACCCCCGATTGTTTCATTTCCCAGGTAAAAAGAATTGCCCTGATAGACGGCCGTGGTGATATCAAAATGAGTGGACAGCTCAAATTGATAGATCGAATCCTGGGTTGTTATCAAATACATTTTACTGCCATCGGCAGAAAGCTGAATACCCTGGGGACTTCCAGGTTGCACAATGTCCAGGGACCCTGCGTTACTGGCCGAAGTAATATCAAAGGCCGTATCCAGCTCATACTGATAGGCTCGTTTGAAAGTGAGTTCACCCACCGTATACATTCTATTGCCATCCGGTGAAAACGTAATACTGGTCGGGTACTCGTTAGGGATGTTAATGGATTCATTTAGAACGGGGGTTGCCGTTTTCAGGTCCGGGATAGCCTGGATAGTTAAAAACGGATTGCGGGAATAATCAGTACTCTCTGAAAATTTCACATCTCCGGTTACCGTGCCGTTCAGGTTATTTTTACTACCATCGTTTACGGTAGTGCTTCCATCCGGCTCATCCATGTTTAAAACCATCACCAGTCCTTCGTCAGACCCATCCGACCGGTTTCTCATCATGCTGGTAATCTCTTCCTCGGTGCGCTGATGATCCCAGATCCGAAACTCATCAATTTGTCCTTCAAACTGCGTCCACCAGGTTCCAAAACTACGACCAATCGTGACAGGCTGCGCACTGATATTGATCGTCCCCAGTGTGATAGCCCCTATACTATCCCCATCAATGTATCCTACCGAAGGAGTAGATCCAGTCAAATCATAGGTAAACGCTATATGATGCCAGGTAGAGTCGATCAGGTTTTGTCCTGACAAAATTCTATAGGGACTGGAAGCGTCTCTTACTACAAATACAAACTCCTCCAGATTATGATAGAAATTCCAACCGTTATTGCTCCCATTCGGATCGTGCTTATTGGCTATTGCATAATGTTGATTGGCCCCTCCCGGTAGCTTTTCCATTCGCATCCAAAACTCAACGGTGCCCCTGTTTTGCTTTAATAAAGGATCATCCTGAACACGGATGTAGTCTTCATCTCCATCAAAGGAGGCTACATTGCCCAGATCATCATTCGGAATAGCTGTTTCGTAACCTCCTAAATATTGACCATTAATGTCGGTGTAGTTGAAGACACTATCCGCATCATTCAATGCAAGCACTCTGTACTGGTAAGACTCATTGTTTTCCAGGTCCTGAATGACCAATGTGGTGTCAGAGCCATCATCCGTACGATCTATATTCGCAATTACTTCATCGCTCCCTTCTATCAATTGCATGACCTGGTATTGAGTAACATTCGGGTCCGGATGACCCGGCCAATGCAGACTTATGCTTCCATTAGTTGCATGAGCAAATGTGGTAGCTTCATTCTTTAAGAAATTAATATTCGAGCCTGTAGAAGCATTAGTTGCCTGGGCTACTACTGAAGCATCACCTCCTGTAAAAGCAGAGTTAAAAAAAGAAATACGAAGGTTCGGAAAATCATCTTCAGGTTGATGCAACTGGGCTTGGCCATTCAGTACCAATTGTGCTGATTGTCCGTCTGCAGCTACGGTAATCTGTGGCTCAAGCCCAGCCGGTAATTGGTGAATAACATAATCAACCCCAGGTTGCAATACACCGCCGATATGGGTGAAGGTTTCATTTTCAAGTTTGATGAGCAACACACCGGAAACGGAGCCATCATTGTTTGTGGATTCAGAGAATTCCGGTTTTACCTTATACTCGTAAATGGTTTTTGTTTCCTCCCCCAGGAGGTACACATATTCACCGGTATGATCAAATGTGAAGCCCATGGGTTTGTAATCCAGCACTTCCATGCTGGTATTCAGATTTACGGATTCATATCCCTGGGTCAGGTCAAAAGGACCGTTGAGTTTATATTGAATAAACCTGTCCCGATGAAACCCCAGCAGGTATAAATATTGCCCATCTGCACTAAATTCCAACCCCTGCGCATGGAATTCCATATCACCTACATACAGGGCATTCCCATCGTCGGTCACCCCGCTATTGACAATGTAGGGCGTGGACAGGCTGTATTGCTTTACACTGTCTTTATCATAGCCCAGGATATACATTTTGGTACCTTCCTCATTAAAAGTGAGGTCTGATGGATAAGATTCTTCCAGGTAGGAGAAAGAAAAAGGATCACCCTGTGGAGTCAGGTTTCCGGCAATGTTGTAATCTCCCCAGTTGACCTGAAACTGAAACACTTCTTTAGTGCTGGAACGCCCCAGGTAATACAACTTGCTTCCATCAGAATTGAAAGAAACTCCTTCAGGTTCCGGGTCATAAGAAAGCATTGAAATGGATGTAGACTGTCCGCTAAGGCTGGCAATATCATAGGGTGCAGAAAGATTGAACTGCCGAACCCAACCACCTCCATCCTGACCGAGAATATACAGCTTTGTGCCATCTGCATTGAAAGCGATATCCCTGGGAGTGCTTTCAATCGCACTAAAGTTATAGCTGTTACCCGTATATTCTACGTAGGAAAGGTCATAAGGAGATGCAGTATAGCTCAAAGCAGGGGTCTGTCCTAAAACTTGATGACTACTGATCCCTACTAAAGACACCAGGAGAATAATCAGTTTGACCGACCGCTTTCCATTGAAGTCTTTATTGATTCTACAGGTTAATGTCTTTTCCATGGCAACTTGAATTTTTCATCCAAGCTACCAATGAGCTCATTTTATCTCAATTTTGAGGGACGAACGTCAGATTGGTGTATATGAACGACCGGATTTTGGTGATTTGATTTTTCGAATATGCTACTGCATTTTTCTGACTTGCATGAGTAACTCTTCCCGGAAGTTTTTCCCCAGGGGGATCGGTTGGTCTTCTATGTAGATCGTTTGGTTGTTAATCGCTTCGAGGTAATCCAGATTCACCACATAAGACCGATGGGTCCGGAAAAACTTGTCTTTAGGCAGCTGCTCGTGCAGATCTTTGAGTGGCATGCGGACCAAATGCTTTTTATCATCTTTTTCATGAATAGTGGTGTAATTGCCGTCAGGATTTAGCCACCGAATGTCTCTGATCCTCACCTTCACGTAGAGGTGGCCCTCTTTAATGAAAAGTGCATCTTTAATGATTATGTTTGAGGATTCTGCTGGCTCCTCTTTCCTTTCTACTTTGGTTGGGGTTCGGTGTTTGGAGAAATTGGCCAGTGCAACCTCTATAGCTGAAAAGAGATCATTTTGATCAAATGGTTTGACCAAATATCCGCTGGGGTGTAGTTTGGTGGCTTTGCTGATAGTAGTAGGGTCGGCATGCGAGGTACAGAAAATAAAAGGCGTTTTGAATTTCTCTGTAATATCCAGGGCCAGAGAAAGACCCAACTGTTCCGTCCCTAATGTGATGTCCACCATGATCAAGTCCGGATTTGTTGCTGAAAGAATACGTTTGGCTTCATCCACATCTCCAGTTACACCTACCACTTCATAACCAAGGTCTTCCAGCATGTCCCGCATATCTTCGGCAATGATCAGCTCATCTTCTACGATCAGTATCCTTACTTTCATCATACTACAGCAACCTCTTTAAACCTGATTAAAAACTCCGTCCCATTATTGTTGCTGTATTCCCAGCTACCTTTTAGCTGTTTGGTCAAAATATTCACCAGCTTCAGACCGAGCGACTTGACTTTTTTGAGGTCAAAATCAGCTGGTATACCTTTTCCATCATCTTTGACTTTCAGCTCCAGCTCTCCTTTATCAATTCGATCAAGCATGATCTGAATGGTTCCTTCCTCCTTCCCATCAAAAGCATATTTGTAGGCATTGGAGATCAGCTCATTTAAAATAAGCCCCAGAGGAATGGCCGTATCAATATCCAGCCGGACATCACCCTTTACTTCGCTTTGGATCTTCTGCTGAGACTGGTTAAATACTGCTGCAAGCTGCTTTGAAAGCTCACTGGCGTACTCCTGAAAATCAATCTCAGTGATATTATCATTCTGATAAAGCTTTTGGTGAATAAGCGACATGGCTTTAACACGATTTTGCCCTTCACGAATAGCTCCCAGCATTCCTTCATCTTCCACATTTCGCGACTGCATGTTGAGCAGGCTGGAGATCACCTGCAAGTTGTTTTTTACCCGATGATGAATTTCCTTCAATAAGGCCTCGATCTGCTTATTCTTACGTGTCTTGAGCCGCTCACTTCGGTATACCAGTCCCACGATCAGCAGCATAAGTACTATTCCTGCAATAAGCATATTGCGCTGATTTGTCTGCTGAGTCAAAGCAGCCTGGTGCATGGCGATTTGTTGTTCTTTCTTCTCTGTTTCGTATTTGGCAGCCATGTTGTTGAGCATTTCAGACTGTGCAGCTTTACTCAGATCTTCGACTACCTCAATATAGTCGGAAAAATAGTTATTTAATTCCCTCTGTCCGGCCAGACCAGTTGCCGCATTGATAAGGTAACGCAACGCATTTCTTTTGATGGTTTTGAATCCCAGACTGTCGGATAGCTTTAAAGCTTCACCAGCATGAAAATATGATCCGTCATATTCGTGGCTTTTGTCGTAGGCACCTGCCAGATTATTGTGTGCGTTGGCTATACCGCGATTGTCCTTAAGCGCTTGTTTTAGTCTTAGGTTTTTCTTTCCATAAAAAACGGCAGAATCATAATATAATACATCCTCTTCCAGCATATGAGCAAAGGCGTTGGTCATGTTGTTGCAAAACAAACTGTACACGTACGGATTGTTTTCTTCTGTGATCTTGCCAACCTGAACAGCTTTGCGAAAGTACGGGATAGATTCAGCATGTTTATCCATCTCCATCATCATAAGACCAATGTTAAAGGTAACTCGGGCCTTTCCTGTTGCATCCTGCATTTTTTCGTAAATATCTCCGGCTTCATTCAGCACATCGATCGCCTTTTCGTATTGGCTCATTCCTTTATATACAAAGGCCACCAAATTGAGCGTATTGGCCAGGCTTTGGTCATCATTCATAGATTTTTTAATCTCAATTGCCTGCAAAAAAGCATTCAGAGACTTTTCATATTCAGATAAGAGCTCATAAATATCACCCAGGTGATGATAGGCATCTGCACGCGCCCTGTCATTGAAAGCAGTAGTTAAGGCCTTTTTTCCCAAAACCAACGCTGAATCATAGTGGCCCAATCCACGATAGCTGGAGGAAAGTCGAAAATAGCTTTCAAAAAGCAGTGAATCATGCGCGGTTTTCTTTGCCAGATCCAATGCTTGCCTTGCATATATGACGGACTGTTCCCAATCTTTGGAATCGTAGGTGGAGGCCAACCGAAGCAACAGTTCGACACGTTTGCTAGCTGACTGTGCTCCTTCAAGCTTTTGCTTTATTTCCTCAACTTTATCAGTCTGCGCGATCAGGGAAAAACCGCAAAACAAGAAGGCGCAAATGGCTGGTAATTGTTTCATTGCTTCTTTTAGCAGAAAGAGTTTATCAACTAAAATTAACAAAGTTTCTAATAGATCGCATATCCACCTATCAAAAGAGGTATAACAACCCTACAAAAGCATTCTTACTCTTTAGGGAATATTAATATTCAAGTCTAAAGGCCTTTGCGAGAAACGCTGGTATAAAAAAGAGCCGACCCCCTTGGGGTCAGCTCTAAAACCTACCTGGTTGGATAGGCCAGCCCTAGTCTTTTTATAGCTATTGCTTTACAAATTTTCTGGTGAAATGCTCACCATCCAGTTTATGGATATTGGCTATGTAAATTCCTGCATCCAGATGTTCTATGCTTATATGCTCATGATCATTAGTGGCATTCAACAGATTTCCCAAAAGATCGTAGATCCTTACCTCATGTATCTCATCTCCGTGTATTGATATAAAGTCATATGAAGGATTAGGGTAAACCTTGATTGGTCCATTTATAGACTGAACGCTCAAAACATTTTCATTGCCTCCGCTAGTAGGACCTTCCTGGTCACCGGAGGCCCACATTACTGCATTTCGAACAATCTGGCCAAACACGCTTTCCCCATTAATATTTTCTCTTCTCTCTCCTATTTGCATGAATACAACCTTTCCAGTCTGATCATCGCCATTTTCATTGTACAGTCTTGTAAAACCAGTAGTATGACTCTGGGAGGCAGGGGACATTCCGTTTGAGAACAATGGGGTGATCTGATTTACTCCTCTGCCAAATTCAACCCCTGCATTGAAGACCATGTTATTGTAAATCTCATCATACAACTCCAGTACAGGAAGTGTTGAAAACCCGGTGCTTGCCCCATTGGGCAGGGCATTTTCAGACCAAACTGATGGATCGCCTGAGGAGGTAGGATAATCTACCTGATACGTGGAAATGAAATGACCGTAACTCGTATTGTATACCTGGTATGATGTCAAATTAGCAGACCAACCACTTTGCGATGACTCAGCCCCAAAAAGGTCAACCAGAATATCCTTGGACTGACCATTGTGGATGTCATTGTAAAGCGCATGATGCAGCCCGATCAGCCCACTTCCATCATCCACGTAATCTGTTAAAGCCAACTGTAGCTCATCAGTGAGGTAATTAGACCAATGCTTAAAAAAGATAGTGACATCATAGTTCGCCAGGTAAGCCCTGACAGACTCTTCATCATTCGTATCAAACGGCAGGTTTGCCTCATCGGATAGATCTACATCTGTAACAGAAATATTAAACCCACCTGCCTCCAGTAAAGACACAAGATCTGAATAATCAGCTGGCAGATTATCACCTCCACCGTAATTGCATGGCACATCATTTTCTTTGTTCCCGGCTGAGCAGTTGCCTTCATCTACAGCTCCCCCGTGCAATACAAGGACAGGGATTTCACTATTTAGCTCGGTTTCTGTCGGGTAGGATTCCAAAATATTCACAAACGTTCTGGCCGCATATGCTACTGTCTGAGGGTACCAATCCCTCGTAGTTATAACTTTATATTGTGCAGCATCTGATCCCTCAAAAGACTCATGAGCACCAGTCACTGTGACTCTGTCTGTAGATCGAAATGAAACATTTAAATCCGTGAGAGTGGATTCCGTACCCTCTTCCGGAAAGCCAGTTGCGTATTGGCCCTTTAGCAAACTAAAACCCAATGCTTCTGCACCTTCTCCGGATGTACCAGGTATTCTCCAGAAAGCTGGAATGCTCGCTCCATGACACTGCGCCATGACTGGCTTACCAGTGGATAATGCAGAAAGCGCTAACTCATTAAGTTTTTCCGCGACACTTTGGATCACTTCTGAAGACAGCAATCTATCACCCTCACCCTGTGATGGATAGTCCCCATCCACCCGGAAATCCAGAGCTCCGGTACCTCCTACTACAACAAGTCCGGAGTAGCTTTCCATACTTTCCACTTCCAGAATGGATCCATCTACAGGTAGAGCAGAAGGCATCGCATTCAATGATTCATCCCAGGCCTGCCCAAACTGACTATTAAACTGTTGTTGAAATTGGGAATAGTTGCTTCCCGATAAGGTATTGGCCGTTTCTTCTATATCCGTGTTTGACGGGACCATATAAATCGAAAAATCCATCGAACTTGCACTTCTTACTTCTACCGTATATCCGGCAGCTTCCAAAGCACCTTTCATTACTATGTACTCTGAATAATAGGTGTCTTCATGTGATACGAACATAAGAATGGTTTCAGCCAGCGAGCTTTGCGAAATAGCTGTGACAGCTAAGAAAAATGTCAGGCGAATTTGAATAAGTTTCCTCATCGGGCTTTATGGTTTTACAATCATCAGAAGTTTCGCAATAATGAAAGCTTCTTTTGAGTGTTCAGTGGTAAAACGCATATGGGTTTTGGATACCCCACCCCCCTAAACAAAAAAACCGGCATAAGCCGGTTTTCTATCTATTTAGGTCTTAGAAAGGCCTTTTTACATATGTATCACCTCTCCATACGCATCTGCAGCAGCTTCCATCACTGCTTCAGACATAGTAGGGTGAGGATGAACTGATTTAATGATCTCATGCCCGGTTGTTTCCAGCTTTCTGGCTGCTACGGCCTCAGCGATTATTTCGGTCACGTTGGCACCGATCATATGGCATCCAAGCCATTCTCCATATTTCGCATCAAATATGACCTTCACAAATCCATCAGTCGCACCGGCCGCTTTTGCTTTTCCTGAAGCTGAGAATGGGAATTTACCCACTTTGATCTCATAGCCAGCTTCTTTAGCAGCTTTCTCAGTATAACCCACCGAGGCAATTTCAGGTGAGCAGTAAGTACACCCCGGTACATTGTTGTAATCCAGTGGATGAGGATTCTGCCCGGCAAGTTTCTCTACACAGATAATGCCTTCAGCGGAAGCTACATGAGCAAGAGCAGGCCCATGTACAATGTCACCGATTGCATAAACACCATCTACGCTGGTTTTATAATAATCATCCACAACAACCTTTCCTTTATCTGTTTTTACACCCACATCTTCCAGGCCAATGCCCTCCAGGTTAGCAGTAATACCTACAGCGGAAAGCACTATATCACATTCCAGCTGCTCCTCACCTTTCTTGGTTTTTACCGTCACTTTGCAGCCTTTTCCTTTGGTATCCACTTTCGTCACCTCACTGCTGGTCAT
Source organism: Marinoscillum sp. HNIBRBA16962 (assembly GCF_057801515.1). Lineage (NCBI taxonomy): Bacteria > Pseudomonadati > Bacteroidota > Cytophagia > Cytophagales > Reichenbachiellaceae > Marinoscillum > Marinoscillum sp. HNIBRBA16962. Next base: position 5,327,754 of record NZ_CM173603.1, read on the forward strand.
GACCTTCATGCCATTTTTCTTGAAATTTCGCTCAAGCGCTTTGCTAACCTCTTCATCTTCCACTGGCACTACCCGATCCATAAACTCCACAATGGTAACTTCCGTACCCAGCGCGTTATAAAAATATGCAAACTCAACACCTATGGCACCTGACCCCACAACTACCATCTTCTTTGGCTGCTTTTCCAGCACCATTGCCTTCCGGTAGCCTATGATTTTTTCATTATCTATTTTTAGGGCAGGAAGTTCCCGTGAACGAGCTCCGGTCGCCACAATGATATTCTTGGGTGAATATTCTGTCTTCTTGCCTTTGTCATCAGTGACTTCCACTTTCTTGCCTTTCTTCAGCTTGGCAAAGCCATTGATCACATCGATTTTATTTTTCTTAAAAAGGAATTGGATCCCTTTACTATTGCTGTCTGCCACATCACGGCTTCTCTTCACCATACCAGCAAAATCAGCTGATGCGGATTTTACATCCACACCATAATCTTTTGCATGATTGATATATTCAAATACCTGAGCGCTTTTAAGCAATGCTTTGGTCGGAATACAGCCCCAATTCAAACAGATACCACCCAGCTCAGCTTTTTCTACTACCCCTACTTTCATCCCTAATTGTGAAGCTCTGATCGCTGCTACGTATCCTCCGGGTCCACTACCGATTACTATCAAGTCATATTGTGATGCCATATTCTTATATTTTAATAGTTTTGGTCCGCAAATTTAAGGCACAGCAAGTTAATGAGTCCAGTTGACAGAGAACTCATTAGCTTTACCCTTAAGCTTACGCGAAAATACACTAATAATGACAACTCGGAAATGAGCTATTTATCCTATTTGGCAAAAAATAGTTCACGCCCGTTTCAATCAATTTGAGAACTAAATAAACTATGAAATTACTCGAAGGAAAAAATGCGTTGATCACTGGCGCATCGAAAGGAATAGGCCGCGCAATAGCCCTGAAATATGCCGAACATGGAGCCAACGTGGCTTTCACCTATTTGTCCAGTGTAGAGAAGGGACAGGCCCTCGAAAAAGAACTTGAGAAGTTTGGTGTGAAAGCAAAAGGCTACCGTTCTGACGCTTCGGACTTTAAAGCTGCCGAAGAACTGATCAACTCCGTGGTATCGGATTTTGGTTCTTTAGATATTCTTATAAACAATGCCGGGATCACCAGAGACAACCTCCTGATGAGAATGTCTGAAGAGCACTGGGATGAGATCATGAATGTAAACCTAAAGTCATGTTTTAATACCGTAAAAGCCTCAGCGCGAACATTCATGAAGCAACGAAGCGGATCCATTATCAATATGTCATCTGTGGTGGGTGTCAAAGGGAACCCGGGACAAGGAAACTATGCCGCATCTAAAGCCGGAATCATAGGCTTTACCAAATCCATAGCGCTGGAGCTTGGCTCAAGAAATATCCGTTGCAATGCAATTGCTCCCGGGTTTATAGAAACGGAAATGACAGATGCGCTTGATGAAAAAACTATTCAAACCTGGAGGGATGCCATTCCACTAAAAAGAGGCGGTAGTCCGGATGATGTTGCTGATGCGTGCGTCTACCTGGGATCTGAAATGTCCAGCTATATCACCGGACAAGTGCTGCAGGTAGATGGCGGCATGCTAACCTGATAAAATCTTAAACGGTGTTACCAAAAAGGCCGTTTAGTAACAAACGGCCTTTTTGATCCTTCTTATTGTATATGGAAAATACTTGGTATTCATTTGATGTGTCGCCGGGATGGGTAGCCGGAGCTTTTGGACTAGCTCTTGCTCTTTCCGTACTCCTTTACTCAAAAAAGGGAATGCCCTGGACCAGAAACTCTAACATCCTGATGGGGTTTTTACGGTTCAGTTCTATCTTTTTGATAGTCCTTCTGATTCTTAACCCACTCCTTCAGTTCAATCAAAATCAGGCAGAAACACCGATCGTTGTGATGGCGGTGGATAACTCCATGTCAATTCCTATGCGTAACAGCGCTGAGTCTATTGGCGAATTGACTCGGTGGATAGAGCAGACCAATGAATCGCTCTCCGGTAGTTATGAGACCGAAGTTGTCTTTTTAAGCCAAACAGAAGACTCAGTAAGCTTCAATGGTAAAACCACTAACCTGGACCAGCAGCTTCGATATATAGAAAATGTATATGAGGGCAAAAACCTTAAGGCAGTAGTGCTGGCAACAGACGGTATCGTAAATGAGGGCCAGTCACCCGCTTACCGGCAGTATCCATTTCCGGTTTATACACTGGGTGTGGGTGATACGATCCCTCCGAAGGATATAGCCATTCGCGATGTAAGGAGTAACCGGGTAGCCTACCAGGGCAATCAGTATCCAATTCAGGTAAACTTATATCAAAAAGGTTATGATGGCGAACAGGTCAATGTTCGTGTTTTGGAAGGAGGAAAACAGTTAACCCAAAAAACAATCTCATTAAATAATGCCAACCAAAACACAGCTTTTTATATGCCCGCCGAATCACCGGGGCTAAAACGGCTTACCGTTGCAGTTCAGACCAAAGCGGGAGAATCCTCCACGGACAACAACCAGCAAGATATTTTTGTGAATATCATAGAAGGCAAAGAAAAAGTCCTGATCCTGGCTCCGGCTCCTCACCCTGACATTAAAGCTATTCGAAGTGTACTGACTGAAGCGGCCAACTATGAAACAGAACTCTACATTCCGGGGGTAAGCAAGCAACCACCTACCACAAAAAACTTTGATGTGATCATCGAACATCAGGCATTTTCTAACCAGACATTTGACCAATACGCCTCCAATGGTAAATGGTTTATTCTCGGAAACCAGATCAACTATGGCCGTATGGGTGGAGAGATAAATTATCTGAGTATCAAACCAAATGCCTCTCAAAAAGACCTGGTAAAACCCAGTTACAATTCCACTTTTTCAAAGTTTGTGCTTTCAAACGAACTTCTCAGCCGCATGCAAAACTACCCGCCTGTGTCCGTACCATTCGGAAGCTATGAGGTTACCGGCCCCACTGAGATTCTGTTCTACCAGCAAGTAGGAACCATTGGCACCGATCGCCCAATGATGGTATTCTTTGATGATGGCACCAGAAAACAGGCCGTCCAGATAGGTACAGGCTTTTGGCAGTGGAGACTTCAGGAAGCCAGCGCTGAAGAAGAAGCAAAACTTTTTAACGAATATGTCTTGAAAACGGTCCAGTTTCTCAGCATCAAAGCCAATAAGGACCGGTTTATCATAAAACCCAGACACAATGATTACCGGGTGAGCGATCGCATATTCCTGGATACCGAAGTATATGATGAAATCTATGAAAGAGCCTATGGGAATACCATTCACCTGAGTATAACTAACGAGCAGGGCAACTCAGAATCCTTTGAAATGATAGACAGCAAAACAAACAGCAGCTTTAATCTGGGCACAAGACCTACCGGTATTTACAATTTTGAGGCTACAACCTCACTTGGAGGTAAAACTTTTACTGAAAGGGGATCTTTTGCCGTCCGCGATATTCAGCTGGAAAGCATCGAGCTTACTGCTAATCACAACCTACTCAGGACCCTCTCAAAAAATACAGGTGGTCAGTTTTATCCCTTCAGTGAAAGAAGTCAGATTGATGATGATCTAATTAACCAGGACTTTAAGAACATTATCCGTACTTCAGAGACTTACATTCCACTGATCAACAGTTTATGGATAATACTCCTGATTGCGTTTCTGCTGAGCACAGAATGGTTTTTCAGGAAATACCTTGGCGCTTTTTGAGTTTTTAAAAGCTAAGCTGAAAACCAAAATATATAAGTCTTCTGCTGTACACTTCTGAAGTTTTACCGGAGTAGTCAAAACTGTAGCGGTAGTTCCTGACATTCTCATGGTCGGTAACATTATTTACAGAGGCAAAAGTTACCAGCCCAAGCTCATCGCCTAAACTGAAGAGCTTGCTCACTGCAAGGTTTAGAATAAAGTAATCGGGATACCTCTCAGGATCTTCTATGTAAAACGGCTCATAAACCTGCAGACTATTGTCAAAAGATGCTTGAGAAACAGGGTAATACTGCAATCCCTCCCTGTAAATTCCATTGAGTGATAGGGTCCAGTAACCTCCTGGCTTGTAGCTCAGGTTTCCTCGGACAAAATATCCGATATCGTACTGATTCAATGAATTATCCGATTCGGCATCCAAAAAGGTGTAGGAAGCATTTCCTGAAAAACGATCTCCGATGTTGGTTTCCAAATAGAACTCAGCCCCAATTATGCCCCGGTTATCTTCGTCATTCCATCTGTTCGCTTTATTGAATATTGAAAGTGAAGCCTTAAAGTCTGGTCTTTCATAAAAGAGGTCAAAAGATAGCTGCCTGCTATTAATGGTGACAAGCTCCCCCTGATTTTCAAATATGCCGTGCTTGTTGTACTCACCTGCGCCCAAAATAACTTTCCATTTTTTGTCAAACAAGTAAGTAAGATTAGCCTGTTTGCTTAAGTAATTTCTTTCATTCAGCTCATTCACGTTTTTCCGCAAACCACCCCCAAGAATCCACTGGTCTGACAAGTAGTACTTTGAGTAAGCAAAGAGCTCAAGTGTTGTAGCAGATACATCATCAGAGAAAACCACAGTCGGGTAGTCTGAACCGATAGCATATTCATAGTCAAAAAAGCTCCCCTCTACATCTGATGATCGATGATCAAAGGAGACCCCAGCTTTGACATGATACTTCTCCATTCTTCGGTAGAAATTAAGCCCCTGAAAAAGCGATTGGTTCTTTACGGAAAAACCGGAAATACTGTAAGTATAGTCCGCATCACTAATAGCGTACCCCTGGTTCCATTCAAATACACCAAGCTCACTTTTAAGCAACAAATTAGTCACATTGAATGCACGCTTCTTTTTCTGGTCAAAATCGCCTCGAAAGGTAGGGTGAATGTAATCATACACATAAGTCTCCCTGAGCCCATAATTATAAGATTTCACCGTCAGGTTTTTCGTGACAGGACCGTATACATAAAGCCCCGCATCTATCGATTGGAAAGATTTGATCTGCTCAAGCGCATTTCTATTGAGACCTTTCAGTACTGAAGAAGGCTGAAAGTTGGTAAATGTCTTCAGGCTAAATCTTCCCAGATTCTGATTTCGCTGGTAGCCAATGTTAGCCGGGCTTACGATCAGAGAATTACTATTATCAGTGATTTCAGATTCATCTGACGTGATAGAAATAACCCCTGATGTTGTATTGCCAAACTCCAGCGGTGGATTGCCTGGAAAAACAGTCACATCCTGCACAAGCGAGGTATTAAATAAACTAAAGGTTCCAATACCATTCAGTTGCGTATACCTTACTGCGTCATACATGGGTACATTGTTTAAAAATATCCCTGTTTCTATGGAACTGCTGCCACGTAAACTGATAGCAGCAGACTCGTCAGTAGTGGTAGAAGCAGGCAAAGCATTCACTGCCAGTAAAGGGTCAGCTTTAGCAGCAGGACTGGTGTAAATTTCCAGCTTATTGATACTAGTCATTTTAAACTCCTCTGAGATCAACGGAGCTGCTACAATTTCAACCTCCATCATTTCCTGGTCCTTCGGCATCAGGAATATTTTCCCATCAAGTTTTGAGCTTATCAAAACCTGCTCATTGTAGCCAATAAATGAAATAAGAACCGAATCTTTTTGAGCTTCTAAAGGCATTTGCAGCACAAACCTGCCGTTTTGATCCGAAGTGGTACCGATGGAGAGATCTCTGAGCAGGTAAATGTTTGCCCCTACCAGGGGCTCACCTGTTGCACCATCCAAAACACTACCGGTTTTCAGCACCTGTCCACAAACCGGTAAATGGATGATAAAAAAGAAAATTAGAGTGATAATTTTCATTTCACCTCAATTGCTTTTTGTGCGGAAGGGAGCAAACCATACTTTACCCAGCCAAATTTTGGCTCAATCGCTAAAGCTTTCTCATAGGTTTCAATGGCTTTTTCCAGCTTACCGACCTTGCTATAGGTGATACCAAGGTGAGCAATAGCATCCAGATAGAGCCAGTTATTTACCGTATCCCCCTCACTCTCATAAAGCACCACTGCCACCTCAAAATTCTCGAGCGCTTTTTGTATATCTCCCCCAAACATCTCCGGCGTATAGAGTTTGGAGCTGGCATAAAGCTTCCGCACCAGAGGAATATATGAGCCCGCCCCATACGCATTTTCAATGAATGAACCGCTTTTAGGCCCCAAAAACATTCCTTTCCAACTATCATATGCTATCGCTAAACCGTAAATGGATGACAGTACGGCCTGTGACTCAGGCACTCTTTTCCCATCCTCGATAAGCTTTTCAAACAGATTGAGGGTCTGATCATAATACTCCTCAAAGCGGTCTTCATCTTTTTCGGTCATGGTACCATTCAGCAGGCCATAGTAGCTCATGGCTTTACTAAATTCATCTTCAAAAGACCTGGAGATCGCCCGGTCCCACAGCGCTTCGCTGCTGCCAACATAGGCCTGATAAGTGACCTGATCACCTTGTGCATTAGCTGGCAGAAAAGCCATCAACAGGATAACTACTCCTGTGATTGTCAATAATTTTCTTAAACGTCTCATAATGTTATTGTTTTTATAAACTACTTTATTTTATAAACTAAATGATCAAAAAAACTTAATCGATGTATCCTTTGAGCGCATTTACGTATGCCTCAAATGCCTCCACGCCCTTCTTTGTGATTTTACAGGTAGTCACGGGCTTCTTTCCTTTAAAGGATTTCTCCACTGTGATATACCCGGCATGCGAAAGCTTGTCTAACTGAACACTCAGGTTACCTGCAGTAGCTTCCGTTTTTTCTTTGATAAAAGTAAACTCAGCTGACTCAACACTCAACAGGAGGCTTACTACAGCCAGCCTTAACTGAGAATGTAAAAGGGGGTCCAGTGGTTTGAAACCGCTCATTTTTCCTGTCTTTTTAAAAGGTAGCCAGGAATAATATATCCTACAAAAATTGCTATTCCTCCTACCAGCGTCTGATCAATTGGCGAAACATTAAAGCTAATGATACTTGCGATTTCCAAAGCCAGGCCTCCGTACACCAATGGGTTAAACTTCAGTAGCTTACCGGACATATAGGTTCCCACACCAGCAAAAAGCAAGATAATGGCACCATGATTAAATGAGAGGTTGGACATAAAGACCAGAACGATCACAATCCCAATACCGAGGGCTAACCAAAGTTGGCCATATAATCGGTCGTAGTGACTTATTACCCGGGCTTTTTTACCCTGGCGGAAACCATATACGACAGAAATTATCGCAGCTGGAATGGTGGCCGACCATACAATATAATGGTAAGGGTAGTCGAAATACACATCCAAAATATATTGGCCAAAGTTAGCCAGCATAACCACCCAACCCCATAGCAGGAAATAAAAACTACCTCCTTTCTGATAGTTACTCTTAGCCCGGTGGATCATCTCTGTGATCAACTTCAGGCTTTCCGTTTGATTTAACTCCTTTTCAGACATAATAGAAGATATTTATTCGAATATAAATAAGTTTATATTATAAACTGGTTTATAAACTGAAAAGTTACAATTCTTTCAGATTTTTTTGAATCTCAGCCAAAAATCTATTCTACTCTACCAAAAATCGAAATATTCTTAAGTAAAAGCGAAGGTGTGCCTTTCTTTAAACCTCAGCAAGAAAACTACTTGCATATGGTACAGCGGATGAAGAACAATCCCCGGCTTAAGGGATTCTGGGAGAATGAAATTTGATGAGGTAACTAAGCTGAGTTTCGAGGATCTTGTTTGAATTACCGCTAAAAAAGAAAAGGGCCGTTCGGCCCTTTTCCTATTTCTCTTTATCTTCTTGTTTCACTTTTTTCTTTTTGAGCTTGAGATTAAGCTCATCTTTCTTTCCATCCCAGTCAGCGACTATCGTATCACCTTCCTGGATCTCTCCTTTCAGGATTTCTTCCGCCACCGGATCTTCCAGGTATTTCTGGATGGCTCTGTTAAGAGGTCGCGCCCCGTACTGAGGGTCATATCCTTTGTCTGACAGGAAGTCCTTTGCTTTTTTGGTAAGCTCCACCTTGTAACCGAGCGTATCGATTCGGGCGAAAAGTTTTCCAAGGGTAATATCAATGATCTGATGTATGTGCTGTCGTTCAAGCGAGTTAAACACGATCACATCATCCAGTCTGTTCAAAAATTCCGGGCTAAATGCTTTCTTCAAAGCATTATGGATCGTGGATTTCATCACTTCTTCTGCACTATCTCGCTTAGATGCTGTGGCAAAACCAATCCCTGCACCAAAGTCTTTCAGGTCTCTGACACCGATGTTAGAGGTCATGATGATGATAGTATTTCTGAAGTCCACCCTTCTACCCAAACCATCCGTAAGAATACCGTCATCCAGCACCTGTAAGAGAATATTAAACACATCAGGATGCGCTTTCTCGATCTCATCAAGCAGAACAACAGAATAAGGCTTTCTTCTTACCTTTTCAGTAAGCTGGCCACCTTCTTCATACCCTACATATCCCGGAGGCGCTCCTACAAGTCGGGATACGGAGAATTTTTCCATATACTCACTCATATCGATTCGGATAAGGGAATCATCCTTATCGAAGAGGAATGTAGAAAGCATCTTGGCCATCTCCGTTTTACCAACTCCTGTCGGTCCTAAGAATATGAATGATCCTATTGGTTTTCTTGGATCTTTCAATCCTACTCTGGTCCGCTGGATCGCCTTGGTAAGTTTTTTGATCGCATCGTCCTGACCAATCACTTTCTTGCCAAGCTCTTCTTTCATAGCCAGAAGTTTCACGCTCTCATTTTGAGCGATCCGCTTGGTAGGGATACCCGTCATCATTGCAATGACTTCAGCTACATTTTCTTCACCCACTTCATAGCGCTTGGTCCGGGTTTCCTCCTCCCATTTGTTTTTCTCTTCCTCCAGTTGGGCCAAGAGCTTTTTCTCTTTGTCCCGAAGCTGTGCCGCCTCTTCGTATTTCTGACTCTTTACAACCCGGTTTTTTTCTTTCTTGATCTCTTCAATCTGCTCTTCCAACTCCACCACCTGCCTGGGTACATTTATGTTGTTAATATGCACACGAGCCCCGGCTTCATCCAGCACATCTATGGCTTTGTCCGGAAGGTATCTGTCACTGATGTATCTGTCAGAAAGAGTTACACATGCGTCAATAGCTTCATCAGTATAATTGACGTGATGGTGATCCTGGTACTTATCTTTAATATTATTAAGGATCATTAAGGTTTCTTCAGGAGTGGTAGCATCTACCATCACCATCTGGAAACGTCTGGCCAACGCCCCGTCCTTCTCAATATACTGTCTGTATTCGTCCAGTGTTGTAGCGCCTATGCATTGGATCTCACCTCTGGCAAGAGCGGGCTTAAACATATTGGAAGCATCCAAAGAGCCGGAAGCTCCTCCGGCGCCCACTATGGTGTGCAGCTCATCTATAAACAGGATGACGTCCGGTGACTTTTCGATCTCATTCATCACAGCTTTCATCCGCTCTTCAAACTGTCCCCTGTATTTTGTGCCGGCTACCAACGAAGCAAGATCAAGCGTCACTACACGCTTGCCAAAAAGAATCCTGGAAACTTTTTTCTGCACAATTCGCAGGGCCAAACCTTCTGCAATAGCTGTTTTACCCACACCGGGTTCACCGATGAGGATGGGGTTGTTTTTCTTTCTTCTACTCAATATCTGTGCAACCCGCTCAATTTCTTTCTCTCGTCCTACAATAGGATCCAGCTTATCATCTTCAGCCAGCCTGGTCAGATCACGACCGAAATTATCGAGTACGGGAGTACGTGATTTCTCACTTCCCTTGCCGGTCTCTTTACCTCCTCCTGAGGAAGCCCCAAAAATCTTTCCTGTATCTTCGTCTCCATCATCGGTATCAGACTGAGCCAGCGGGTTCTCTGTCTGATACTCCAGCAGCTCCTTTACCACATCATAGCTCACATCAAACTTATCAAGAATCTGGGTGGCAAGATTATCCTCATCTCTCAGGATAGAGAGTAACAAATGTTCTGTTCCTATCAGCTGGCTTTTAAATATTTTTGCTTCCAGATAGGTAATTTTCAGTACCTTCTCAGATTGTCTGGTCAGTGGAATATTCGCAAGGTTTTTCACGTTGCTGGTAGCAGTGCCTTTAGTGGCTTGCTCAATGGCCGACCTCAGTTCCTCCAGAGAAACTCCCAGTTTTTTCAGCAGACTGACAGCTACTCCCTCACCTTCGCGGATCATCCCCAACAGCAAGTGCTCAGTACCAATGTAATCATGGCCCAAACGCAAAGCTTCTTCACGACTGAGAGAGATTACTTCTTTTACTCTGTTTGAAAATTTAGCTTCCATAAAATGGATTATATGATAATGAGTGTAATGGTAAATTTAAGTGTAATTAAAGACAAAACCTCGTAAGAGGATCAGTTTTGAAAACACCAGGAAATTCATAAATGTTCACTGGCCTGCGAAGTAGACTTTCGTAGCACCTCACCGGCACCATTTCCCTCACACATAAGCAGGTCAACAATACTGAGGTTAGGGGCAAAATTGTTGCCAAAGATCTGTGTGTAGCGAAAAGGTAGATATATTTTCCGTTCTTCAAAAGGCTTTTTTGGATGTATTTCCTCTCTGAGGTCATAAACGTCATTTTTTGTCGATTTTTGGTAAGTATCCGTAAACGAAAACGACCTGTCAAATTGTAATAAATGCAGACATAATGACATCATGTCCATATTCAGGTCTACCAAAAATCGATGCTTCCTTTCCCAAACAGCTCTGAATTCATCAGCAAAATATTCATAGAACGGGGCTTTGCCGTAAGCAGAATAAAACGCTCCCCAATGATCTCTTAACCAGCTTAATCCATGATCTATTCTTACCTCTTTTATGGGTGTTCTGTTCCCATACTTTACTGGAACAGACAGCTGCTGCTTCCCGTCTGCTGACAAAAACTCCGTTCGGTTCTTGTAAGTCTGCTTTGTGTAATGTGCACTCACCTCCAGCCGGATGTTCCGGAACTGGCGCAGCAAAACAAAATACTCAATACTCCCCAGATAATGGGGCTCGATCAGCAATGTCTGCATGCTACAGAAACGGTGTAATATCTCCTTTGCCTTCCCTGACCACGGTGGGCATGTCTCCTGTACAATCAATAACCGTACTGGGCTGCACATCTCCATATCCTCCATCCACAATAATGTCCACCTGATTTTCAAACTCCTCGTACATCAGCGTAGGATCAGTGGCATACTCGTGAATCTCATCATCATGTACTGAGGTAGTGATAATAGGGTTGCCCAGGACACGTACTATTTCACGGGGTATATTGTTGTCCGGTACACGAATACCCACTGTTTTCTTTTTGATATTTAATATTTTGGGTGTTTTGCTTGAGGATTCCAGAATAAATGTAAAAGGACCGGGCAATGCTTTCTTCATGAGCTTGAAAACAGGATTGCTGACATGACGTGCATATTCGGAGATCTGGCTCAGATCGTAGCAAATAAATGAGAGGTCCAGTTGTTTCCCTTTGATCCCCTTAACTAACCGAAGACGATCAAGAGCCCGACTATTAAACAAATCACAACCCAACCCGTAAATCGTATCAGTGGGGTAAATCACTAAACCACCGTCTCTAAGCACCTCTGCGATCTTCCGGATCTTCTCCTCTTCCGGGTTTTCAGGATATAGTTTTATAAATTCTGCTGGCATATTTTGATTACTCCCTGATTCTAAATCAAAAGTAATTATAACAAACGAAAGTAGATAACCCGACTGATCCGTGTTGCTTTAATTTTTTTATTTACTTTGCGGTTAATTTTCAATAGTACTATGGTAAAAGTAGCGATTGCAGGAGTTGGGAATTGTGCCTCCTCATTCATTCAGGGCATTGAGTTCTACAAAAATCAAAACGAAAGAACGGGATTTGTAAGAAAAGAGATCGGTGGATACCTCATAGGAGATGTGCAGGTAGTTGGAGCCATCGATGTAGATAAGCGCAAGGTTGGGAAAGACCTGTCTGAAGCCATCTTCACACAACCAAATTGTGCAAGAAAGTTCTCTGATGTCCCAGGCCTCAACGTTCCTGTGGTCAAAGGTCCTGTCCTGGATGGAGTTGCAAAACACATGACCGAATCCTTCCAGGTGGATGATACAGAGCCCCCAGTTGACATTGCTGCATATTTAAAGGAAACTGGTGCAGAATTTCTCATTTGCTACTTACCGGTAGGTAGTGAAGAAGCCGCCAAGTTTTATGCTGAAGAAGCTATCAAAGCAGGAGTTGGTTTTCTAAACGCGATTCCGGTCTTTATCTGCTCCAGACCTGAGTGGAGCGATAAGTTCAAGAATGCGGGTCTTGTATGCGCAGGCGATGATATCAAATCGCAATTTGGAGCTACTTACCTCAACCGGGTCCTTGTAGAAAGCCTGATGGCCCGTGGATTTAAGATTGATGACCTGTATCAACTTAACGTCGGTGGAAACACAGACTTTGAAAACATGATCGATGAGTCCAGGCTTCAGTCAAAGCGTATTTCAAAAACATCAGCGGTCAATGTTTTATTCAAAGGTAAGGATGAGCCGGCACTTCGTATCGGGCCAAGTGACTTTGTCCCACACCTTAAAGATTCCAAGATCTGCTACATCAATATAAACGGCACCCAGTTTGGAAACCAGCACTTTGAGCTGGAGCTAAAGCTTAAAGTGGAGGACAGTCCAAACAGTGCGGGGGTCATGATTGACGTGGTTCGCCTAGCTAAGCTGGCCAAAGACAAGGGTATGGCTGGTAATATACCGGTGGTGTCGGCATTTGGATTTAAATCACCTGCAGATAAAATGGCCGAAACAAAAATACTCCCTCTACTTGACGAGTTCGTTAGCGGTTCTTAATTAGCTTAATCGTGTTTTTAAGATCTGTGGGATTGTCCACGTCATTCCAAAAATAACCTGGCACTTCCACAATCTTTGCGTCATCGGTTTTGGCCAATCTTTGGACCATGTGTGAAATGGTGTATTCCTCATGACTGAAGCAGGAATCCAGCACTTCAAAAACGATTTTCTTCAGGCAAAACAACCCGGTATCGTAGCAATTGTAATCAGGAATGTTCTTGCCAATGTGCCGGATGTTGCCTTCACTGTCAGCAGATACTTTGGTTGCGTCCTCCAGGTCAATATGGGAATTTTCAGGTCCTGGGATATCCACGGCAAGCTGTAATATACTCAATGAATCTCCTGATTTCCGGATAAAACTTTCAACCAACTCCTGCTGAAAGAAGTGATCACCCATCGTAAGATAAAAAGAGTCTGCTTGCTTTTCTTCTATCCAGGATCTTGCAGAACTTACCGAATAGCCATTTTCCAGGTCATAGCGCTCATTGTGCATCAAATCAATTGTCACTGAATATTTTTCTGCCAGCTCTGGAGCGAAAGTCCTGATCCCGGATGGGTTGTGGCCTGTAACTATACAAAAATGATCCACTCCTGCCTGGTGAAAGATCCTGATATGCCTTTCCAACAGGGAAACCCCGTCAATCTCCAATAATGACTTGGGAATTCCCGTATCAAGTCTTGAGTTTTTGCCAGCTGAAAGGATGATACAGTACATTTTTGGAATTTCGAATTATAAAGAAGAAATCAGTGAGTTATAGCTCGCTGTGGAGCACCCTCCATAGCTTCTATTAACTTTTTGTCGTTCTGTCTTTGTTCATAATTTATCCAGAGCATGGGCAGGAAGGTAATCATTGAAATAAAAAAGTAGATATCCATTCGACCAAACACACTACAGATCATCAGCAATGTCCTGTGGGTGTTTGTACCACAAACCAATGCCCACCAAGTCATTATCGACTCGTTAACCCTGGTGTATTGATTCCGGAAATGATCAACCTCTCCACCAAAGGCGTATTGTTCAAAAAGCTCTCTGGTCTCACGCTTTCTTCCGTGAAACATAGCTTGCTTTCGGAGGTAATCCACTTCCAAATAATAAAGTATAGTATACCAGATCCCCGATTTCTTCGAAGGCTTTCCCAGTTCCTCTACATAGGGTATTCGTTGACTTCTGTCACCTTTGATATAGTAGATAAACTCCGTCTTGTAATATTCATAAGCTGCTGATTTTGCACTATGAAGGTACCCTCCAAGACCTGCAATAAGGAAAATCCACCAACTGTAATCCGTTTGAAAAAAATAGAGAGCTCCACCTGCGTAGCAAGCCACAAACACAAAAGTGTCTATGATGGCATCTATTTTTCGCCCAAGATCACTCGACTTGCCTGTCATCCTAGCCAGTTGTCCATCCGCTGAATCCAGAAGTCCTGAAAAGGTCACGAAGAAACATGCAATTAGCACCATGAATACTTGATCCTGAAAGTAGAAAAAATAACCAGCGATGATACCAGTAAATAAACTTAGCAATGAAACCTGATTGGGTGTGAGATGTAGCTTCTTACAGGTAATAGCCAGATAATATCCAAAGAATCTGCTGAAATAGATGTCAAACCACTCTTCAATCTCAGGGAGCTTTATAGACTGGTAAGCTGCATCAAAATCGGTTTCAATTCTTTTTCTGAATCTAGCAAACATACATTTAGAAATCACCCAACATCAATATCCGTAAAACCTTTTTCATCCCGCTTGTTTACAATTCGCGAATTTAATCAATGTGGTCTTAACAAAGAATTAGAAGCCACACTACAAAAAATCCGGAGCCCTTTGGTCAGTAAATGTGCAATTCTTCCGGGATTGTTCAAAACATCCGGTGTCCTGGATTCAGCAAGCATAGATTCCAAAACCCTCTCCTTAAATTGGTTTATCAGTTCAGATTTGCGCGTAGTTACAACCACCTCCTGTTCAAAATAATAACTAACAAGATCATAGTTACTACTACCAAAAACCAACTCCTCACCATCAATCAGGATCGCTTTCAAGTGAGACATCCCCTGGTAGTGAAATAGTTGGAAATAACCTTTTCGTGCCTCAGACTGTATGAGGTCCTTAAAGATGGATTTGTTGTTTTCTTCAGGAGATATAATGGATATGGTTACTCCTCTGGCAGGCACCTCTTTCAGAACCCCCAAAAGTGGTTCTGATACATAAGGAGAGATCACTTCCACTGATTTCTTTGCATTTCTGAGCTTATCCCAAAGTTTTTGATAAATGTTTTCGCTTTTGATTCCATTTAAAAGGAAAACCTGTGCGTCGTCAAAGTCATGAGAACCCGACTGATTCTCTCCTTCCCAGGTTTTCCTGAAATCTTCGGTGAGACATCCGGAAATACCCTTATCCGAAAGCTCTACCATCATATCGTGCCATTCAAAATTATGGTCACTAAAATTAATGCCTCCCAGATAGCACACCTCCTCGTCCACGATCATCATCTTTTTATGATTCCTCAGTGGGTACTTCACCATCAGTGGACCAACAGGGTTTGTAAATTTCACCTGAATACCAGCCTCCCGAGCTTTCTTGATAAGTGCCTTGGTGTTCTTTATCTCGTTTCGAAAATATTTATCCAGAAAATACCTGGGACCAAAAACAAAGTGATCACTGACCACCACCTTTGAGAAGGAATCCACAATGAGTCTCTTATCTTTCGCAGGACTGGCTATCATCAAATCAATTAGTTCCTCACCTGCCGCATCCCCCTCAAAAGTCATGGCTTGTACATAAAGAGAATGCTTCGCCTCCTGTGCTCTTTCAGATAAAGCTTGCATAAATTCTTGTGCACCGACCAGGACTCGAGATTTCATTTAGGAAGTATTCTAATTTAAAGCGTACAAGGTTAAGCAAAAGCACTAACACAAAACAAAAGTGCCTATGAAGATTAAACTTCATCAGACTCAAGCAACTCCAGATCACTTGATATAACGCTGCTTTTTCAGTATAAAAATTAACTTACCCAGAGTTAGTTCAATCACCATTTTCACAGGAATCATAGTCTCCTCCTTTGATGCCAACACATACGCACTACTCCCTTTTTTATATTGATCCGACTCTGGAAATATCAAATCGAACTTATACAAACTATCCCCTACAACACCTGAATGAACTATCCCAAAAAGGTAGATGTCATTAGAAAAATGTGTTTTGACAAGCGTAGTGTCTGACGGCTCATGCAGATAAATGACATCCCTGAGATTTAAATAAGTGCTAAGCAAATCCAAAACCAGGGTATCAGACAAATTGACCTTTTTGGTTTGATGCCGATCAACATCCTCTACAAATGTTGATATAGTAACGGAGTCTGCATAGTCATACTTGTCGGTACGGATATCTATCTTGCGCCCAAAGAAAACATGACGATAAGACACCTCTGGTCTTAAAGAAGCCGTATCAATCCATGACTCAAGGCAAATATCTGTGGACGCAAAAAAGTCGAAAAATCCTGTAGTCTGCACCCGGCATTGAATGTAATAATGAGGACGGCCTCCTATATCCCAAACTTCTTTGTCCATAAAAACTTCCGCTCTCCCGATATTGAACCAACCATAGTTCATGGAGTAGGTGAATTCTTCTCCGGGTTCGAAATGATGATTCAAACTTCGGCTATTATTTTGAGCATTAACGCACCAACTCCCAATCAGAATTACCCACATTATTGTTAATCTTGCCATAGAAACAGGAATTCCTCCAAATGAAAATCGCACAGGTTTGTCCATATGATTTCTCAAGACCAGGTGGTGTCAAAAACCATATTGAAAGCCTGACTAAATACCTCATACTTGGTGGTCATGACGTAAAGATAATTACTCCTCTGCCAGACACAGGTCAACTCAATGTACATCATTTTGGATCGAACAGAAGTCTAAACCTGGGAGGCACCAAAATTGATATCAACATTGCGCTGGGAGATGACCGTAAGGCTCTCAAAAACTTCCTTAAGGAAGAAAAATTTGACATTATCCACTTCCACACGTTTTGGAATCCTGTGCTCCCATTTCAGATCAGACGGTTTAGCAAGGCCAAACATGTCACAACTTTTCATGATACTCCAAAAAATAAGTTTATTGGCAAAAACATCATGCCTATTGCTGCCAAGGGTGTCTTCAAACTGATGGATGCTATCATTTCTGTGAGTGAGACACAAGCTTCATACATCAACCGGTTCTCGAAGAGAGAGATATCCATAATCCCAAATGGAATAGACCTGGAAGAATGCCTGAAACCTGTTACTGCTATTGAAAAGTATAAGGATGGAAAATTCAACCTCCTTTTTCTCGGCCGGCTGGAAGAGCGTAAAGGATTGATCTATGCCCTCAAAAGTTTCCGCTCGATCAAGGAACAAAATGACAATATACGGCTGGTTATTGCCGGTGATGGTAATCAACGGGCTATGGCTGAGGAGTTTATTAAGGAACACGCTCTGACGGATATAGAGATACTCGGATTTGTGTCTGAAGAGGATAAGCTAAGATTATTGAAAACTAGTGACCTTTATATTGCTCCTGCATTGTTTGGAGAGAGCTTTGGCATTGTCTTGCTGGAAGCCATGGCCATGGGTACCCCTATTGCAGGATTTGCGAACAAGGGTTATTTAAATGTGATTTCAAGTGATCAACAAAAATTCTTTGCTGAACCGGGAGATTTGAAGGGACTCACTCAGTGCATCCGGAAATTAATACATTCTAATCACCTATTAAAGTCTTTGTCAGATCATGGACGGGAAATGGTGAAAAAATACGACTGGAAAATTCACGCTAAGAGTGTTGAGGAAATATACCATCGCTTGTTTAAACCATAAAGTACTCCCTCATTTTATTTATAACATAGCGAACATCCTCCAAAGTCAGATCACCAATGATGGCAACCCGGAAGGTATTGCTTTCGGGAATCACCCCGGGGTAGATTGTGATTTGATGTTGATAAAGAAAGTCATGTAAATCATTGAAGTCCAACTCCGGCTTGCTATTGAGATCGAGGGCCAACAGGATTTTGGATTGGTATTCGTCGGGCAAATAAAAATGAAAGCCCAGCTCCTTGAATCCATCATAGAGTACCTGCCAGTTATCCTGATAGCGTTTCCAGCGTGCCTTCAATCCCTCATCCAGGGTTTCTTTGATGGCCTCCATGAATGCATAACAGATTTGAACTGGCGGAGTAAACCTTAGTTGGTTCTTTTGCTGCAGGTTATTCCACTGGCTGTACAGGTCAAAATAAAAAGCCCGCTGATTTTTCTTTAATTCTTCTATCCTGTCCTTATGAAACACTACAAAGGACAAACCAGCCATTCCCTGAATGCACTTATTGCTGGACGAAAAAATATAGTCTATTGGTGTTTTCTGTAGATCAATCGGATAAGCACCGTATGAGCTCATAGCATCCACGATCAGCTTTACACCCAGATCCTTGCATAGTGTGGAAATCTCCTCAAGTGGATTCATCATCCCTGTAGAAGTCTCGTGATGGATCATCGCCAAATGCGTGAACTCACCACCCTCCAGGGCTTTTCGAACCTTGGCTGGCTCCGGATAGTCTCCAAAACTAAAGGCCGTATCGTATTCAAGGCCGTAGCTTTTGCAGATTGATTCCATTCTCAGGCCATAAGCTCCATTGGTCAAAATCAACACCACATCTTCATCTCCAATAGCTGAAACCAGTGTAGCCTCCATAGCACCCGTACCACTCGCCACAAAAAGACCAACCTCATGCGATCCCTGAGCATTTCCGATCTCCAGGATCCCATCACAGATCTCATGCATTAGGTTTCCAAATTCTTCTTCACGAGGACAGATGTCTTCCACGATCATTGCTTCCTTCACTCGCTGGGAGGTAGTAGCAGGCCCCGGATTCAGAAGGATATTCCTCTTGATGGCTTTTTGATGTGTGATTTTACCTAACATATTATCTCAGGTTTTTCATGAAATCCTTCTTATTATCTATTGGTTTGATGGTGGGTCTCCCCAAATCCTTTCTGGCTCCTTTTCTTGTTCTGATTTCCAGGAAAACCGGACCTTCTGCCGAGGTGAAATCTTCCCAAGCCTCGGCTAATTCTGATCTGGATGACACGCTAAATGATTTTTTATAGCCACTGCCTTCGGCTATTTTCCCAAAATCCATATCGAATCCAACTGTGGGCTGTCCACCTACTGAATCGTGACTTCCATTGTTGATTACTATGTGAAAGTAGTTTTTGGGGTTTTGGTCAGCCACAATACCCGCACTCCCCATATGCATGATGAATGCTCCATCTCCATCCAAGCAAAATATTTTTCTATCCGGCTTGGCCAGAGCGATGCCCAAAGCTATCTGTGATGCATGCCCCATACAGCCTACTGTCAGAAAGTCTCTTTGATGTCCTGATTGATCGGCGGCTCTTTTTTCGAACACCTCCCTTGACGTTTTACCAGTTGTAGATACAACTATATCTTCTTCGCTAAGCTGATCAATTATTTCTTTGATAGCATCTTCACGATTCATTTCATAATCAGGCACCACAGGAAGATTCTGCATTTTATACGGCGCAAAGGTGTCCTTTCTAACCAGCAGTACATAAGGCGCATTGTGTGTTTGCATGAAATGAACAGCCGTTTCCAGTTGAGTTTTTGCCTCCTCCATGTCAGATGATAAAATATCATACCGTATTTCCAAGGCACTCAACAAAGCTTCATTGATCCTACCCTGCTTCACATGCTGCGGCTCATCTTTTACTCCAGGCTCACCACGCCAGCCTATCATAATGAGCATGGGGATGCTATAAACTTCCGGGTCTACCAGGGACATCAGCGGATTGATGGTGTTTCCAAACCCGGAATTTTGCATATAAACGAAGGGAATCTCCCCGGTGGCCAAATGGTGACCTGCAGCCAGTGCAATAGCCCCGCCTTCATTCGCTGCAATGATATCTGAACCAGAATCTGCAATACAGCCACAAAAATCTTTTAACAAGGAATCTGGCACACCCGTACTAAAATTGATTCCTTGCGATTTGACCTGGTCCAAAAAAGCTTTGGGATCTAGCATATTAGTTCGGTAAAATGGTCAAAATTTCTTTGATCGACATGCAGAATTTATCTGCTTCCAATGACCGCTTATGCTCCAGAATGGACTGAGCGGTGTTTTGCATAGCAGGGAATGCACTTCTCAACAAGTGATTGGCATAGATCACAATATTGAATCCAGCGGCTTGCAGTTCGTCTTCGGTGAACTGATTATAAGACGAAGGCACTGAGATCACCGGCACTTTCACCTCAAACTCCTGATATCTCCTCATAAACTCCAAAATTTCATTCCCATCTTTATGACGGCTATGGATCATAATCCCATCAGCTCCAGCCTCAATGTAGGCCTTGGCTCTGGTTAGAGCATCATCCATTCCTTTTTCAGCAATTAAACTTTCCAGGCGGGCGAAAATCATGAAATCATCCGTCATCTGGGCTTTCTTACCTCTGGAAATCTTTTCCGAGAATCCCTCAATACT
The DNA here is from genome assembly GCF_057801515.1 of Marinoscillum sp. HNIBRBA16962. NCBI lineage: Bacteria > Pseudomonadati > Bacteroidota > Cytophagia > Cytophagales > Reichenbachiellaceae > Marinoscillum > Marinoscillum sp. HNIBRBA16962. Next base: position 5,348,178 of record NZ_CM173603.1, read on the forward strand.
ATCCAGGGTTTGTTCCACATCAGTTCCGAAAAGTGAGTTTCGCTTTACGCCTGTTTTATCCTCTATAACGATGGCTGAAACCCCAAGTCGATCCAGATTTTTCACCAATAATTCAAAGTGCTCAGGAATACCACCTGTGTCGCCATCCAATATGATTGGCTTGGTTGTTACATCAAGAATGTCATTGATCGTTTGGAACCTGGAAGTTCTGTCTACATACTCAGTATCAGGTTTTCCTTTCGCAGTGGAGTCAGTTAAACTACTTACCCACATCGCATCAAACTCCCTGATCTCACCCTCGGCTTCAAACCGGGTTTCCTCCACGATCAATGCAGAAATGCCATTGTGAGCTTCGAGGACACGAACAATATCTTTGGAATCAAGCAATCTTCTCAGTAATCTTCGGCGGATATCTGGTGTGGTACCAACCTCCTTTAGGGCGTTCCTCAGGCCTGTAGATGAAATTCCATGTGTATATTCAGGCTCTATCAGCTCACCCCCCCACTCTTTCAAAAGATCAATCACTCTTTGTCTGACATGCCGCTGAGGGCCTGTCTTCCAATCACTTCCATGCACCACGTAATCAGGTTTAAGCTTCCGCAGGTTTTCCTCATAATCCAACTCATACTGAGGAATCACCTCCTTCACACCTTTTAGGTTTTCAAGGATTTTCTTTCTTTCACCATAGGACAAAAACGGCATCCGACTGTATTTGGAAACTGCCCTATCGGACAGCAACCCTACAGTCACTTCTCCCAACTCCCTGGCAATCTCTATGATATTGATATGGCCGTGATGAATGAGGTCAGTGCCCATTCCCACATATACTAGCTTCATGTATCTTGTTTTAAAAAGATTAATTCTAATTTCGTGAAAAAACCGACTTATCGAAACACGAATGATCTACAACCTATTCAAGGTTTTGTCTCATAAAATACTCCTAAGAAAGACCGATTTTTTCCTGCACCACAAGTTTACGATGATCAAGGATCATTACGGACAAAATTGCCTAGATATTGGTACTGGAACTGGTAGATTCGCTCAATTTCTTTTTGAAAACGGAAAAACTATTCGCACCATTGACATTGTCAATAAAATTGAATTTGACCTGCCTTTCGAGTTATTCGACGGGATCAACATTCCTGCTGAAGGCAATTCGGTGGACACTTTGATGTTGTTCTTTGTGCTACATCATACAGATGATCAAGTGCAACTATTAAAAGAATGCAAGAGAGTCGTATCAGGTAAAATGATCATTGGAGAGGATATAATAGAAAATGGTTTTGACAAGGTAATGGGGAGAATTCACCTGGGCACATCTCCGTGGGCCAAGTCAGAAAATGGGTTCCGGACTGACGCTGGATGGAAAGCACTGTTCGAAGAGTTGAACCTGAAACTAGTCGATGAATTAACCATACCCAGGAGCATATACCCGGTTTACCCAATCGCAAGAAAAATCTATATTATTGAAAATGACTAAAACAGACACAGCGGTGATACTAGCAGCTGGCAGAGGGGCTCGTCTAAAGCCATATACTAATGACTACCCGAAAGGATTTGTAACTATTAATGAAGAAACACTTATCGCCAGAAGTGTGCGTCTGCTGAAAAATGCCGGCATTCGTAGGATCCTTGTAGGTGTAGGTTATAAAGCTGAGCTGTATGAAGCCATAGCCAATGAACTCGATATAGAACTTTATTATAACGCTGAATTTGCGTCTAGTGAAAGTTACTATACCTTATTCCTGGCTAAAGACTTGATCGATTCGGACTTCCTATTGTTGGAATCAGACCTGTTGTATAATTCACAAGCTCTGGAAAGCATTCAAAAATCTCCGTATGTCAATAGTTTCCTGGCAAGTGGGTTTACCAACTCAGGGGATGAAGTTTACTTAAAAGCCAACGAAAATAATGAGGTAATAGGTATGTCGCAAGAACCATCGGCCAGGCATGATGCCAATGGGGAACTAGTGGGCATCAGTAGGTTTTCTCTGGGTTTTTTTAAAGATTTGATTGCAATCACAACCAATGAAGATGACTTGAAGAAAATCAAATACGAGTTTGCTGTGCTCAAATACCAACAAGCAGCGAAAGTCAAAATGACAAAAGATGAGTCCCTGGTGTGGTGCGAAATAGATGATGAACATCACCTCAACAGAGCAATTAACGAAATACTGCCTAGGCTCTGACTAGGGCTTGCTAGGCGCGTGTGGATTACCTACCATGTACCTGGCATCGTTAATATTCGCTCGCTTATCAGCGTAATACTGTTCTCGCTTATCTCCCTCCTTGAGCGGGTTATATACTCCGTACAGAATTCTTCGGGACTTATCCGACCGATTGGTTTTGGATCGATGAGGCAGTCTTTCTGTAAAGAAAATCACATCTCCAGGCTCGGTTTCCAGCTGCACCCAGTTGAGTTCATCTTCCACCTTTTGAGAGATCTTTGAAAAATTCGGTGCATGAGCGTAAGGCTTTTCCATTGGCAGTATTTCCAGCTTATCTGTAGACCATGGCTCTACCACCTCAAAACAACCGTTGGTCTTGGTCGCAGTATCTACACTGATCAGTACCGAAATATAAGGAGTGGAGTTTGGATCAAACTGTCTCAATCCGCCACTCTCATAAGCCACACCATCCTGGTGCGCTGCGTGGGCGCCTCCTCCCGGTGGCTTAAAATTGATGCGCTCTTTGTACAAGACAGGTTTTTCACCCATGAGCACTTCTACTATTGCCAGTACCTCCGGCCCATTGATTACTTCCGCAAGCTCAGGATGATAAGGGATAAAATTCTCAATTCTTGATAGCTTGGCTGGGTCATCCATTTCATAAAAAGAAAGCCACTTGGACATGTCTTCCGGCCAGGATGCAATCTCTCCTATCCAGTTGGTGATCTCGTTAATACGGTCGGCAAACAACCCTTTGAAAACCACATAAGAATGGTCTCTCCAAAATTCTTTTTGTACAGTACTTAAGCTCATATCTTCTCCCAAAAACCTGTTTCCTGGTGTCGCTTCGAATCAGTCCCCAAATATCCGTAAATGTATTCTAAGTATCCCTTTGGTTGATTGGGAATTAAGCTTCTCCTATCTAAAAAGTTTACAGGGGTTAAAGGATAGACCAAATCTTTCGGTATGGCCCTGCGTTCATTGGGCCAGCTAGTATTCTCATAGCTTCTTACAGCCTCACCGAGATCTTCATAAAAATATATATCCACATCAAACCCCTTATAGCTGAAATAAAGCTTTGGGCCGTGATGCCTGTGAGACGAGTCATAAAACTTTACCTTGGGTGACAAAAGATGCTTTTTGGACAGGATATTATCATATGACTTCTCATGCATACCAAAGTCTACATCAATGTCATGAGGGATGATCCCCTTCTCTCGATGATAGCCTAGCAACGTGCCAAAATCAACCCAGTACTCCTCACCTACCTCATTGAGAAAATCCACACTGAGTTGATAGAGTTCTGTAAGCAACTTAATCTTTCGCTCCTGATGGGTGCCGAATATCACAAAGACATATACATGGATAAATCGCTGAATGTATTGGCTGACACGCAAAAGGTTCATATTATCGCATATAAATTAACTACATGGCGAAGATAGAGGTTGATTTGGTATATACATGGGTAGATGGGGCAGATGTTGGACACATTCAAAAATGGATGAGCTATGCCGACAACCCTGTGGACGTGAACCCGGAAAGGTACCGCGACACTTACCAGTTTCTTAAATATAGCCTGCGTTCAGTAGAAAAATATCTCGACTGGTACCGCTATATCTACATCGTAACCGCTCGCCCACAGGTTCCGGATTGGCTGAATACTGACCACCCCAGGATCAAGCTGGTCCACCATGACGAAATTATTGATAAAAAATACCTCCCAACATTTAACCCCAACTGTATTGAAAGCTTCCTGCACAAAATCCCCGACCTGGCGGATCATTTCCTGTATATCAATGATGACTTCCTATTTGGCAGCCAGACCAACCTGGAAGACTTCATGCCAAATGGAAAGTATAGGATTTTTAATACCTTATTAGGAGAGAACTTAAGCTGGAGAATCTATGATGGTAAAAATGATGTCATTGGGCTGGGGATTATAGAACACACCCCTCTATTTATCAACAAGGGATTTTGGGAAGCCATGACCAAATTATTTCCAGAAAAGCAACATACAACCCGGAGTAACAAATTTCGTCAGCCGCAGGACTTGATGACTTATAAATTGTACAGGTACTACATGCTTAGATACCAAAAAGCGGTCAGTAAACCCATAAACCTGCCGAATTTACTCAAACTAAATACTTTTCACAAAATCACCAACAAACTGGCCTTCCAGCAAAAGGCTCTAAGAAAACTGGAAGTCAAACGACCCAAATTTTACTGCCTCAATGATGATCAAAGAGACAATCCTAATCCGGAAGTAGTGAAAATCTGGAAACACTTCTTAACAATCACCTATAATTGCCCTTCTAATTTTGAAATTAAAAAATGAAAGATCCGCTATTCAGAGTATTTCTTGCGCTTTATTTGTTTAGAGTAATTGTTAGCATAATACTTTTCTTCGTTTTCCAATCAGCTTTTTTTCTTGGGGAATTTCTTACCTCTACAATGTGGCTTGCCGGTGAGCTCTGTCTCTTATATTTAGTGTTTTTTCTCTTGAGGAAGTTACCATTTAGGTTTGGTACCATTTCGCTATTGTTCCTGATTACGATAGTGATGAGCATGTGGACTATTGCTGACCCGATTGTAGTGGCGCTCGCCGGAGATCACCTTACACCATCATTGCTTGCTCATTTTGCTGGCTTTCATATATTCCTTACGGATGAACTTTGGCTGCCAATCAAGGAACATGCAGTTCTTGTAATCCTGGGAGTTTTAGGATTGCTTGCAGTATTGATAACTGCTTTCTATTTTTCCAGAAAGGCAATCCTGCAACAGGTAGAATTTTCCTCAAAAAGGCTCCTGTATATCTTTTTAGCTTCCATGGTATTTCTTTGTCTGCCGTTGTTAATAGAAGGAAGGTTCCTCATTTATCCTCCTGAAGTTAACTTCATTAGAAACTATTTAAGTTGGGATCAAATCCAGCCCAGCCAGAAGGATTTTGTTAATCTCTATGATTTATTATTGGACGAAAATGAGCAACTGATAGATGAAAATTATCCCCTGGAAGTCATAACAACAAATGATCGGTCTCCATCCAGGCTAAACGTCATCATGATCGTCATAGAATCGTTAAGGGCCGCTGAATATCAGACATTTAACCCAAAAGCGAATTTCAAGATGAAGTCTTTCGAATTATTCGCCAATAAGGGAATTGTGTACCCCTACATGGTATCAAATGGCTTTCCAAGTGTAGAGGGTTTCTCTGCACTGACTATGGGGATTTGGCCGCATTCCAAGGACCGGATATTGCTTTCACATCAGGATAAAATCATGCCAAGCTTAGCCATGGCACTAAAATCCAATGGGTATTTAACCCATGCACTGGAAGACAAAAGTGATCTTGAGGAAGAAAGTTACTGGGTGCAAAAGACCTATGACCGACATTATACGTATGAAGACCAGGGAAAATTTGCATCCGCTAAAGTGATGTTTGATGAACTGAGGGGGATTGTCCATGAATACGATTCCACTCAACAGCCCTTTTTTGTTCACCTAAAGACGCGAAATCCGCATTATCCCTATCAAATAGCTGATGATAGCCTAAAGCAATTCTATACCATAGGAAGTCCTGCTGAGAACTACTTTGCAAGCATGAAGGTCATAGATAAACATTTAGTGGACCTGTACCACTTTTTCATTGAGCATCACATTTTCGAAAATTCATTGGTCATCATTACGGGCGATCATGCCAATTACCTTGACAAACTTCACACGACCAGCCTTCCTACGGATGAAACGGTTTGGATTGGAGCCATATTTGCTGGCCCGGAAACACTTGTCCCGCAGGGTGAAAAAAACCACGATCATGCTAGTCAGGTAGACATCCACGCCACAGTGCACGATCTGTTCACTCATAATGTGCCAAGATTGCTTTTGGGACGAAACCTTTTTGCTCCTAACCTTGAAAAAAATCTATCTGTAAGTGTACGCCCTGCCGGGGTAAAGTTAGATATTAACCATCAAAGCTATACTTTGGACAGGAATCATCCGACTAAGTATCTGAGCATCCCGAGTATGGGTATAGCACCTACCAGTAAGCGTTCTCCAGTATCAGAATCAGAGTTGCTTAACATTGTAGATACCTGGAGCTATTTGGTCAATGAAAATAAAGTCTTCAATCCTGAGATTTATGAAATCCGCTCTTCCGAAGAGTAGCGAAATCTGGAATCTGATGAAAGTTAGATTGAGATTTGATAGGTAATTGACCATTTCCCGATCTTCCTACCCCACCATTCCTTTTTGTTTATCTATTGTAAGTTATAAATGGCTGAGGCGCTGGTCAATACGTGCCTTCAAAGTATCTCTGTGGCGTAGCATTCCGGCATCTTCTACCAGGTTACATGCCGCGTTCATTCGCTCAAATGCAGCCAGGGAGGTATCGCGAGACCTCATTACATTTTGTCTGTTTTTATACTCTGTATAGGACTTGGTGTAGTAGTGATTGATATGAATATTGACATCTTCCGGCCGGGTAAGGACTTTCCCCGATTTAGCCAATTTATACCCCCACTTGTGTGAATTATAGTGGTATCTGTTGTTGGAGAGAAAATCTCCGTTTCCGGCGTCTTTATAGTCCGAATATTCCGCCTCTCTGCGCGTGTAATTTTCAGTGATCAGTCCCGGAGGTCTTTCCAGGTGACCATTGTTACCAAAGTTGTACCGATAGACCCTATACCCTTTTATTTTGTTGATATCCAATGTTTTTACCCACTCCTTGAGATTATTGCCTCCATCATTCAGCACCAGGTACTCGTCTATATCCAGTTTCTGTATCCACTGACTCTCCTTGCGATAGTTTTTAGCACAGTGCGCATAGGCAATGTGGCTTTTGTCTCGCTCCCAAAACTGGGTTGTTTTGTCGTATTTTGTGCCATCAAAGTGCGTCCAGGGATGCCGTGTCACCAATCCTGCCCTTTCATATGGCCTCAGCAGTTCCATTGCATCGAGTCCGCCATCCTGATCATACAGATACATATGATCCACTCCCATCATCAGGTGATACTCCAGCCACTCGTGTAAGTAGTCGTTTTCATTCTTAAAAACTGAGACGGTAGAAAGTAGATGTTTTTTCATGAACTGGGATAAAGGGATCAAAAATATCAATCTCAAAAATAAGTCCTAGTCTTTTGAATTCGTTAAAAATGAATTAATCATTTCCTTATACTTTTGGAGAGCAATATGAATAGATCGATTGGATTTGGTGTTTTTAATTACAACTGTAACGACAATGCAGTAAAACTGGGGGAAGAGTTCAGACTGTCTTCCCCAACCTATCTGGTTGATAGTGGGTCGGATTTCGAGAATAATCATCAAAAAGGTCAGTTCGACAAACTGCTGCCCAATGTATTTTATTGTGGCATGATCAACGAGATCATCGGTATGATGCAGGATCAGTGCAAGGTGATCTGTTTTGTCGCTTCTGATGTTAAGGTGAAAGACGCCCACCAACTTCTACAACGACTCGAAGATGCATTTGAAGATCCCAGGGTTGGTATTTACGCTCCAAGTGTCAACAAAGAAGGGTCAAACCACCCACAAATGCATCAAAAGGGTACGGGAGGGCTGCGTAAGGCTGCTTTTGCAGACGGGTTCTGCTTTGCTGTGAGGACAAGCATCCTTAGAAAACTCTATCCGATCGACGTGGAGTTGAACAGGATCGGCTGGGGCGTGGATGTTTACCTTTCCTATTTGGCCCTGAAGGGAAAGATGGTCACAGTGGTAGATGATGCGGTGGAGGTGGAACATTACGTAGGGCCCAACAATCATCCCAACCCACGGGAATTTGTCAATGCAGCAAAGTTGCAACGGGCTAACTGGTTCAAAAGCCTGGAAAAGGGCGCTGACAGATTTCGTGCGCTCACCTCCATCGAACTCCTCAAAAACCAGACAGGTGCCTCAATTATCAATAGCCTGCCTTGGTAATACCTACCACCCTGCGTTACTCAGGTAAACATCAAAACGATCAGGTGATCCGGAGCCAACACTACCTCAATATCTCTTTTGATTTTCTTATCATCGTTTTCCATACGGAATACTTTTCATCCAAATCCATCAGATATTCTTTGCCAAACCTCATGTCTTTATTAAATTGAGATAGACGTTTTTGGTATTCTTCATGTCGTTTTCGAATGCGCTCAAATCCACCAATGTTTCGATAATGAAGAACCCAAAGCCTGGACCAACTTTTCTTGATCAGACCTCTTGCTTTATGATTGTGGCTGCCATAATTATAGTTGATCTCCTCAATTTTATTGGGATCAAAAATTAGGGACTTGCTGAACTTTGACTGTTTGAATCCAGTGGTAATATCAAAAATATCCTGCGAAGGCAAAATTTCACTGACCATTTCGTATCCTTTGGTGCGCGGTAGTGTAATTCCATTTTCCTTATACTCTTGAAGTTTCCTCAAAAGGTCTTTGTGATATAAAAACTCGTCAGCATCACATACAATCACAAAATCAGCTTCACCTCTTGCTTCCTTCCAACAATTGTCTTTTACCCGTATATACTCAGCATCGTTTAATTCTCCCTGTTTCCCGAAAGTACGAACCTCCATTCCAAGAGAACGAGCCAAATCGACAGAATTATCAGTGGAATAGTTATCGTACATGACCATTCTTTCACAAAAGGAGCCATAGTGTGCTCTAAGGAAGGGAAGATAAAATGAATCGTTCCAATTGATGAAGTACAGGAAAATTTTTACAGACACAATATCATTTTAAAAGCCCAAATCCTCTTACACGACAAATGTGAACAACATTACATCTTTATCCAACCTGGAGGGGAATCAGGGGACTCCGTCTCTCCCTTATCACCAAACCACTTTTCCGGCACAATTACCTGCTTCTCCTTATTCTTTCCCAGGAAAGCGGCCCACCAGGAAAAGGTACTATTAGCCGTGATAAGATGATCACATTGACTCATCAGGTAGAAATCTTTCATAAAACTACCGTTTCTCACAAAAGCGAAATCGCCACCCAATAACTCTCTGCTCTTGACTATGTCATCACTAAAAACAAGAAAATTATAAGAAGAGGGAAAGTGCTTCATGGCCTTTTGATAGTATTCCCGCCCCAGCAACAGATGATAGTCACCATCATAATCACCGCGTCTAACGTGAATGGCAACGGTATTCTTTTTCGGAATTTCAGGTGTCAGTTTTTTTAACTTGAAGTAATGCCGTACTTCCTCCTCATGGTTCTCAAAATAACGATGGCTCTGCAGGTATCCATGTACGTTTGTTTCATCTTCCACCGCCACATCATGATAGCCCCATGGGATGTCAAGTTCATGTTTCGCCCGGAAACCCCTCGGCAACCTCGGCAGACGATTTACAAAATATTTTTGCATCTCTTCTTTGAACAATCGCCGACCTCCGTCATGATTTTTCCACTTAGGAAAAGCATATTCCAAACCATGCGTACGCGCCAGCCCTATCGTGGAGGCAATCTGGAACAGCTGATTGCCAAACTGGCCATTTCGACCTAATTTTGGAAATGTGATCATACTGCGAAATAAACAATTTTTTAGTTAAAGCTCCTAATAGTCTAGATGCCCAAAACAATTTCCATTTGTATCCCCACCTATGAATATAGCGGCAAAGGAGTTGCATTCCTGAAAACCTTATTTAAGTCCATTCGGGCTCAAAAATTCAAGGACTATGAAGTAATCATATCTGATCACAGCCTCAATGATGATATCCGGATATTGTGCGACAGACAGAAGAAGTTTGACGTCAGGTACTTCAGAAATAATCATAAAAGAGGATCGATAGCGGCCAACACAAATTTTGCAATAGAAAATAGTTCTGGAAAAATTGTTAAAATCATGTACCAGGATGACTTCTTTATCAGTAAAGACGCATTGGAGAAGATTGCCAATTTCTTTCACCAGCATGATATTAAGTGGATGTTTCATGGCTTTGCTCATGCAAAAAACACCTGGAGGATAACCAGGCCGATGGTTCCGGAATGGACCACCAATCTTCTGATTGGTAACAACCTGCTGGGCAGCCCAAGTTGCATGGCCTTCCTCAATTCTGCCGGACTTTACATGGACGATCGTCTAAAACTCCTGGTGGATGCTGAATTATACTATCGGATGCAATTAACTCATGGTATGCCGGGGATATTGCCAGACATTCTCATTGCTAACAGAGAGCACAAAAGGAGAACAAGCTCTTCGACCGTGGACTATAATTTTGAAGTGAAAACAAATGAACGCTGCTGGAAAGTGGATAAAAAGGAGTTCGATTATGTTCTGGAAAAACACAAGGAAACATTTGCCTTCAGGCCGGATTGACCTGTCGCAGGCCACCTTCATCATCCCAATAAGACTGGAATCACCGGATCGAATAAGAAATCTGAGAACCTCTCTTTCTTATCTCTTAGGGGTGTTGAAAACCAATATCTTGATAAAGGAATGTGACAATAAGCCTCAATTTGAAGCACAGGTACTCCCCTTTATTGAAAATATCAGGGCCAATTCACAATCAAACTTAAGCTACGTATTTGAGCACGCTACCGGCCCGGCGTTTCACAGACAAAGATTACTTAATGATATGATCTTGCAAACAACCTCTCCAGTAGTCGTCAATTATGATTGTGATGTCCTGCTGCCACTATCCTCTTACAAAAAAGCTTATGAATTAATCATCAATGGCAAGGCTGACCTGGTATACCCATATGGTGATGGAATGTATCAGTCTCAGGTATTTGCCAATGATGCACTGACTGAAGCGTTTCTGAGCTCGGGATTTGGCCTTGAAACGTTTAAGGGTCATATGAATAAAAAAACAGCCAAATATGGGTTTTGCCAATTTTTTGAACGCAATGCCTATATAGAAGGTGGACTGGAAAATGAGAACTTCGTCTCGTATGCTCCGGAAGATTTTGAGCGGTACTACCGGTACAAAAAACTCGGATATAAGGTAAAAAGGATCAAGGATACCTTATACCACCTGGAGCATTCACGATCGATCAATTCATCGACCTCTAACCCGCACATGGTGGCAAATAATGCCGAATGGGAAAAAATTCAAAGATTCAATCGCAAGGAACTCTGGCAATACATCTCCAACCAGCCTTATTATAAAAAAAGAATGATGGAGATAGCAAAGGATAACTAAACCTTGTTTTGAATCTGCCAAACCCTATTGAGGTTCGCATATCCATATGTTTGATCGGGCTCCAGATAATTTCCTTCTGCCCATTCATTCCAGGCGTTAATAAACACCATGGGATGATCATGCTCCTTTGCACCCTTCAAACATTGAGCATACCATTTCCCAAACAGATTGGGTTCAGATCCATAAAAAACACTGGATCGATCTTTTAGTCTTGCTGTATTGTCCCATGACGGAATACAGCATTTGAGTACGTCGCTCCTTTTACCTGACCTCTTGATGGATTTTTCCAACATCTTCGGATAGCTATTAAGTACCTTACCATTCATCTTTTGCTCATAAAAAGCCTCCTGACCAGGATAATGGATTGGAAATGATACAGCGATATCAAAGAGATCACCATAAAAATTTTTCTTCTCGCCTCTCCAGATATAGCCGAAATACGGATTAACACCAATTCTGGATATGATCCCTTCTCTTACCTTAGCAACCAGTTTTTCCAAATCCGGAACCCTTGCTGGTTCGTAGAGAATCAAAAATGGTCTTTCTACTACTTTTAGATAGTTTGGCTCGCGCATGTAGCAGGAGACATCCTCGATGATCTTTTCCACCTCGTCATCATCATACAATTGCCTTGTGAGCATCTCGTGTTCCGCTGCATCCCAGCGACGTGTCCAGTTTTCATTGGCCCAACAAAAACAAAATTCAAGTTCTGAATCTATTTGAGTGAAAAGATCAACTGGCTTCCGAAGTAGTTTCTTGCCTGACAAGTAATAATAATAAAAACAAAATGCGTCAATACCGGCAGCCAGGGCAAGGTTGGCTTGCTTCTCAACCGAAGCAAGATTGTCAAGCTTGTAAAGCCCAATATCATCATGAGGTAACCTTGGCTGAAAATGCCCAGGGAAAAGTGGCTCAGCTTTGGTAACGTTCGTCCATTCCGTGAACCCTTTGCCCCACCATTCATTGTTCTCTTGAAACTCATAAAACTGCGGCAAGTGAAAAGCAACAGTTTTAATCTTTTTAGATGGAGCAGGATCTGAGCTGATATCGAATAATCTCGGCTCAAACTCAGCTTCAAATGGATTTTCCAATTCTAAACCCTTATCCGTATCTGCCTTATTGATTTTACTGAAAGCCTTTTTAATGAAGGAGAACATTCTTTTTATAATGGTTAATTATCTACACCTGAAATACCTAGCCTCGCCTAGCCAGAACCAAGCAACTCAGCAGCAGTTGGCAGGAGCAGTCGGCAGGGGGGGTACAGGTTATTTTGGTAAAAATTTATCAGGATTATTGGCCATACTTCCCAACATTCGTCCTACTTCCTCATATTCTTTGTAAAGTTTATTCCTGATGGCTTCATCAATATATTTACAATCCATTGCAAAATCGAGCCAGATCTGTGTTTCCGTACATTCTCCATCAGCATCGGTCATCTTACTTGAAAAGTGTTTCGGATACTTTCTTTTTCTATACCCTTCTCCAATATTTACAGAAACTGAACGTGATGATCTTCTAATTTGATCAGTTAATGAATATTTTTCCTCTTTAGGAAACGGTTTTGAAATTTCGAAAATTTCCATTGCCCGCTTATATGCAAGTTGATAAACTTTTAAATCTTTATATCCTCTACTATCCATATGTCTTTTATTAACTGCCAACTGCTCCTGCCACTGTTTATTATTCCAAGAAAACATTCTACCTAATTATGTTAAGGTTTGAAATCTTATGATACTAAGTTAGTACAAACACAAGCTTGATAGTTAACCCAGAATTTTAACCCGGTAACCCTGTCGCTCGGCAATCAGGTGAAACATTCGCTCGATAGCATGAGCAAGTGTGCCATCAAGTTGACCTCTCTCTTCCTCGAACTGATCGAATAGCTCCTGATTGGAAAATACAGGCTGCAATGATAATGGTCTAAACCATAGCATTGATCCTGCCGGAAAAGTAATTTTATTCGGTGCCGGTTTACCAATATTTAGTGTCCTGATCAACTCATCGACACGTTCCCGATTCGAACCCCAATTATATTTCTTACCAGGATACTGTGGAAACCATCCGGGTGATACAACACCTAGTTTATCATTCTCCAGAAAGTAAGAAATATTTCTCTCGAGAACTTCCCTGTTTCCAATCAACCTGGAATACAAGTAGTCACTCCAGTTATTTAGTTCTTTAGAGTAATCACTCTTTTTGGTATGCAGTTTACATACCAGATCATAGTTGCTGATCTGCTCTCCAAGTTTAATAAACGGCAGAATATCCCGTCCTTTATTCTCCACTGGAAAAACTGAAATATTTTGAAATTGATCTTTCAGACATTTAGCTAACTCCTCTATTTCCCCCTGGAGTGAAGAGGGGCATGTAATGAGCAAATCTGCGTGATATCCACTGTCTTTTAAAAGGTCGATAATCCTTCCTAATATATCGGTATAGAACACGTGGATAACCACTGCAATATTCAAATCATTGATTCTGATCGGTTTACTTTTGGATGCATCAATGAACGATCTGAAAAAATCTTTTATCCTAACCATTGAGGAACCTTCGTTTGATTTTCGATATAAATGAACTCATTAGTGTTTCTTTGTCCTCAGTGCACTGTTTTATTATTTGCCATTGAATTCCGTTTTTACCTTTTACTGGTAAAACGGACCGCTGGTTAAGGAATAACACGCTCGGATTTTCAAATCCTATGTACCGTTCAGGCAAGTACCGGGATCCATCGAATTTGTCCATGAGCAAGTCGTACTCCGGCAAACCTGCCAGGTAAGTGTTCTTTGCCATCCAAAAATTTCCAGCGAAAAATTTAGATTCAATTCCCTGCAACTCCTCATCAGCATCATCAAATCCATACCAGAGCCCCGCAGCATCGTGGTTGGATTTGATCATCTTTTTCAAGATGGTCTTCCATTTAGATAAAAAATGAGCAATCATAAAACTCCTCCACCGGTCATTAAGATTCGTTGGATTAGCAGCTCCTTTAGTATGAAAGTAAAGCGTCCAGTCCTCCGGATATAGCGTCGCACGGCTTTTGATCCATTTCATGACTTCATGCTCATAGGTGTGGGGATCAGCAAAACGGCGGATTTCCAGCTCTATATTATAATCCCCGGCGATTTGTAGGAGTTTCCTTTCATGGAAGTCTTCCCCGATCATCGTACAATGGATCCGCTGATAATGTACAAAAGGTAATAATGCCTGAGTGATCCCTTCCCAATGATTACCGGCATAACAATGAAAAAAAATATGAATCTTTGACGTAATCATTTATTCAGTGATCTATACATTATGTCGCTCTGTCTTTTTTGTAGTTATTTTAACCAAAAAACCATTCCATCATTCATTAAATATTATCTCTTTGAGATAAAGAGACATGTGGATGATGTCATTTTTGTTACCAACAAAAAAAGCCTGTTGCCATCCGAAATTGAATGGCTCAATAGCCACAGTATTCGCATTTTGTTCGTCAAAAATAAGGGGTATGACTTTGGCATGTATTATCAGGCCCTGCAAGAATTTGAAGTATCCGGATATGACGAGATTATATTGGCCAATGATTCCTGCTATTTGATTAACAGACTTGACCCGTTTTTTGAATGGTTTAGAAAAAGTGACCTGCAAATGGCCGGACTCTTAGATTCAACCCAGGGGGACTATCACATCCAATCCTATTTCTTATCCTTCAAAGGTCCGGGCGTAACACACCTAAGAGAGTACCTGAAACAAAATAAAATTATACGTAATAAGTCAGCCGTCATCAATACCTATGAAGTGGGGCTCTCCACCTCCTTTTCAGCTGCGGGATTAAAGCTTGGCAGCTATTTTCAGTCAAAAGATTATTCAGTAAAACCCGGCCTGAATCCTGCAATTTTTCAAATACATCAGCTCATCAGGGCTGGCTTCCCCTTGATTAAAAGAAAACTACTTGTAGGTGGATACACCAGATCCGACCTGATTTTCTTTGCGAAATATGGTCTTGTGATTGACTCACACCAACTAAAACAATTAATACTGGAAACAAACCCCGAACTAACTCAAAGTCATTTTGATTAAAGGCCATTTAGTTAAGCTCCTTTTGTCCCTCTCCGGGAGAGGGTGAAGGGAGAGGATGTAAGAAAGCAAGCTTAACTAAATGGTGTTACATTTTGATTGAAAGCCCCTCATAAAATATTTTGCACTATGTTTTTCAAATCGAAGTACAAGCATTTCCTATCGATAGTCTGCATATTCAAAAATGAGTCTGTCGCTATTGCTGAGTGGATTGAGCACTATCTGGCTGAGGGGGTTGATCACTTTTATATGATCGACAATGGCAGCACCGATGACACTGTAAGCAGGCTTCAGCAATACATTGACCGAGGCTTAATCACCTTGGCTCAGGATGATAAAAAGTGGTCTCAGGTGGAGCTATACAACAAGTATTTTTTGACAAAAAAGAAAGAAAGTGAGTGGCTGCTTGTTTGCGACCTTGATGAGTTCATCTATGCCAGAAATGGATTCAAGTCAGTCGCTGATTATTTGAAATCCCGCGCTTCTACCGTTGGGCTTATCAGAATTCCCTGGAAAATGTTTGGATCTGCCGGGCACGAATCTCAACCATCCTCCATCATTCAATCTTTCAATAAAAGAAGCCTTTATGAGGGAAAACAAAATCCAGGTATGACTGACACCAGTAGGATGACCAGCAAAGTGATCGTGAAGTCGCGATACCTGAAACGTTTAAATACTCATTTCTGCGAAGTAAAACAAAATTGTAAAATTGAAGACTCTTCCGGGGCACCCATAACCTTAGAAGATAAATTTTATCAACCCATTAATGAAGAGCTTTTAAAAGCCTCTTACTTACACCTGAATCACTATGCCCTACAGTCGAAGCGTTGGTTTTTGGAAGTGAAGTGTACGCGTGGAGCAGCCGACGTGGAGGCTCATGAGTTTGTGAGAAACCTTGAGTACTTTGAGACGTTTGAGCGTGAATGCAATGATATTGAGGATACTGAGTTAGCTGCCAAAAAAACATTGATTTAATCCATTACAATCCAGAATAATCATACTTCTCAAGAAGCCTTTGCCTTACCTCTTGCTGAATTGATTCTATACCTCCACCATTATTTATGTCATTCTTACTCACCACCTTTCTTGTGGTTCCAAAAAAATGCCTGGTGTGTAAATGATGCAACGGTTCAGGAATCGAGGCGAAAAAGTAATGCTTATGATATCTAAGAAAGTCATAAATCAATGATCCGGTATCGTAAAATATGATCTTATGGGTATTTAGCATTTCCCGGTGAGCCTTTGCCAAATAATTATCGAGCGATTTCCCCACCAGCCTCTTCCAAAATGATTTCTTCTTCAGCGTCACCTCCGTGAATGATCTCTCGCTGTACAATGCCTCCATTACAGCAGAAGTCCTAAAATAAACGAGGGGCATCCAGGGCCGCTCAAAGTATAACCCCCGGTAAATAGGCGTACCTTCAAATTCTTTAGCATCCAGAATCCCCGGCCCATTCATAAACCCCGCACCAAACACATTTGGATCAGACGTGTATTTTTTAAAAAATTCAATAATCTGATTGTCCAGAATCTCAAGATCAGAATCTACCAGTAAAACAAAATCCGACTTGATTTGAGGAAACAGCCAATCTAAGGTGAGACCATGGTTACGAAGTGGGGCACTTACCAAATCAAAATTGTACTGGTCTGACAGTGACTGAAAATGAGAAAAGCTGCCATCAGTTGACTCACAATCAATCAACAATACAGGCATTCCGGAATACTTCAAAGCAGAAAAGAGGCTCAGGGTGGACACCAACTTTGTATTGTAATTTATGATCACTGCCCTATTTTCCGAATAAGACAGACTATCCAGATTATTGATTATCATGATTTTACCTGTTCTCCAAGTTGACCATTTCTCAAACTAATAATCCTATCTGCCACATGGTAAAAAGCATCATCATGCGAAATGATAATAACCGTTTTCCCCTTCTCCTTCAGTGAAGGCACTATTTCCTCGTAGAAGTATCTTTTAAAATGAATATCCTGATTTGCTGCCCATTCATCAAAGAAATAAATATCATTATCCTGAAGCAATAACCTAAGCAGGTTAAGCCTTCCCCTCTGACCATGAGAAAGGCCAGGTGTAGTAACATGCCCGATTTTATTGAATGCTATTTTACCATTGAGTTGCAACTTATGGATCAACTCATCAGCACATTGGGATATTTTGTCTTGATCCAAATAGGTCAAATCATCAAAAACCGGCGAATCGGTAAAATAACACCCAAAGTAGTCCCGATACGATTGCAATATTTCTTTTGTTAGCGGTTCTCCCTGAAAATAGACCTTACCTCGATCAGGCCAGAACAAACCAACTATAATCCGAAAAAGAGTGGATTTCCCACTCCCATTATTACCTCTGATGATCACAATTTCGTTGGACATAATGTCAAATGAAATGGGGCCAAGTTTAAAGCCAGATCTGGCCCCATAAGAGAATTCTACATCCTTTAGAGAAATTAGTGGCTTTTCATTGGGCTTCATTTCAATATCATGATAGGTAGTATCTCCACCTTTCATAATGTTTACATCAAATTCCTGAACCTGATCCATGGCATTCTGGACACCTTTAATGTCTTTGAGGAAATTAAATAATGTAGCTGCTGACGGCGCAATAAACAAAACAAGTGTCAGGTACTTAAAGAGCATTTCTTGCTCCATCTCAAAATAACTAATAAATATTACGATAGCAGCAGTAATACCAATCATCGCAATTACGTGACGAAAAGACTCCATCTTGGACCTTAACACAAACAGGTCTAATTCTCTAAATACAAGCTTGTAACTTGGTAAATGCACAGAGTTATCCACGTACTTTCTAGCGTGCATACTGTGTACACTCAAATCCTTTAAGCCATTTACAAACCTTTCTAAACTACAATAAAGCGCATATCTTTTTTTGGAAATATCATTTTCCATTGCCCTCATCATGGGTAGCACCTTGAAGTTAAGGACATTCATGATCGCAAAAACAGAAACTATTAATAACGTTAGTTGCCAGGACATAGTGAAGAGATAGATGATTACCACCAGCAATTGAAAAAATGCTGATAGTACTCCTGAAATAGACCTGCCAAAATTCCCAATTGTATTGACTTCATACAATAAAACTGACACGAAATTTCCCAGTTTTGTCTCATTGTTCTGAAAATCCCCCTTGATTACCTCCTCGGAGAGCATTTTGCGATAATCAGTCACTTTTAAGGAGTAGTACTTCGTAATATACTTTCCCATATAAACAGAAATAATGGCTGACACCACTGTCATCACGATTATTAAACCAATCGTCTCTCCATTTACATTATCAGCATCAGTAACCATCTCCGTTAAATACCTGATAACAAGCAGATTGAGAACTGCAGTAATTCCGGAGGTAATCGAGGTTATGATAATAACTTTCCAGGATGTCTTAAAGAAAAAATTTACAATCTCGAGCATCTACAATTTGCTTTAACAAATCTGATTCATAAACAATACCTTGGTGCAAGGTTAGTGTAAATCATACATAGTTCAGAGCAATTTTATGATAAAACCCAGACCTACACAGTCTCTCCTCTTTTGCCGAATTTTTCTTGAAACAATTTTCAGTTAATTTTACGTTTCATTTAAAAATGAACCAACATGTTAGCGTGGCTTTTCCAAATATTCAGCGTCTTAATCCCTCTTCGGGAAGACTATTCTGACAACAATTATGTAATCTCTTTTATTAAAATTGACAATAGAGTTGAAATCATCGTTAATGATTCTGTTGTGTTTGATAGTGGGGTAATCCATCATAACCCGAATGTTAAGGATTTCGTGGGGTTTGATCTGTCATCCGTTTTAACACCGCAAAAAGACGAGGTTATTGTAAGATTGTTTAATGGATATGAACCATACCACGAAGGAATGGAGGATGTCCACTGGGAAATCGAGTACGAAATGATGAAAGGTGATAAAGTATACGATATTATGTGGAATGAAGCAGATGACAACAGAATTGGAAAAGTTTTTGAAGAGGTCTATTATTTATAGAAAATACAACAAAAATTTTGAGACGTAAATCCCCTTCACTTAAGCTTTACAGCCTCCCATTCCGTATCATAATCCAGGATATCATCTGGATCCGGTGAGAAAATCCACCTTATACAATTTCTCATCTGCTAACTGTTTCAAGAAAAACTAACTTACCCTAAAACCATATACCTCTGTGTTCATGAACCGATTCCTCATTGTAAGTTTAAGCCCCTCACGGCAATCTATTATTCTGAAAGCATGTTTACTATTTGGCGTGCTATTCGCACCAGGAATTTCAAATGCCCAGGTAGTCATTCCTGGGGAGAGGTTCATTCCTTCAAAACTTAATGACACTCTTGAATTAGGCTATTACGCCTCTATTAAAGAAGTGAATACCAAAGGTTTTCAGTTTTTAAATCCTTACTTTAAAACTTCAGTCAATACCGCATACCCCCGAGGTTATAATGATGGGCCGGTCTGGAAAGGAAAAGGAGTCACAACGGAATTGCATGGCGGTTTTCAATATAAAAATAATGCTCTCAGTATTACTTTTCATCCTGTAGTATATTATTCACAGAATGCTCGATTCCCTCTTGACTCTCAAAATTTCGCTAATCTCTCCCCTTATGCATATCAACTCGACAGAGGTATTGATTGGGTTCAAAGATATGGAAGCAGCCCTTTTGCTAAGTTTCATCCAGGACAAAGTGAGATTAAATTAACCCTGGGTTCATTTGTAACCAGCTTGTCGACTCAGAATTTCACCCTTGGCCCCTCCATCTTTAATCCCATCATCATGAGCAATCAGGGAGCTGGTTTCCCTCATTTGAGGCTTGGCATTTCTCCCACTACAATACATATCAAAAAGTTTAACCTGTTCAGGTTGGAAACCTATGCTTACTATGGATTAGTATATGAATCAAAATATTATGACCAAATCGAATCTAACAATAAACGTTATCTGAATGGATTGTCCATAAGCCTGAGCCCGGCTTTCTTCCCCAATTTGACCATTGGATTTCATCGGTTTATGTATAAAGATGCTCAATACTTCGAAACCAAAGATATTGTTTCGCCAATTCATATTTTTGATGATGGCGTCAGAGGGGATTCCATTAACACCAATGACACCTTTGACCAAATAGCATCACTAACGATCAACTGGAATTTCCCTCAAATTGGTTTTAGAGCATATGGTGAATTTGCAAAAAATGATTTCGGCAGTGATGGATGGTTTAGGTGGACACTCGTAGAACCCGAACATTCGAGAGCATATTCGCTGGGATTCGAAAAAATAAGCCAAATTACTCAAAACATTTCTCTTAAAGCAGCCTATGAACACACGAATCTAACCCAGAATCACACCTACCTATGGAGACCCGCACCAACTTTTTATGTACACCATATAAACAGACAAGGGTATACAAATAAAGGGCAGTTGCTTGGTGCTGGTATAGGGCCTGGAAGTAATAGTGACCAAATCAATATTGAGATGAATATCACGAAGTATAAGTTTGGTGTTTTTGGCCAACGAATCCAATTTAATGAAGATTATTATGTCAGAAAATCGAGAGCACTCACGGTACATAACGTTGAATATACTTTTGGATTGAAAGCTTCCAGAGAATTGGAAAAATTTATACTGGGGATTGAATGGTACCATAGTAAAATGTTCAATCAGCATTTTGATCCATTCATAGACGAAATAAACGACTATTTTAGCCTTAGTGTGAAAAGCAGGATATTCTAGATATCGTAATTTGAATTGTTAAGAAGTCATATGGTCCTCTCGGATCAATCTTAAAACAGATTTTAGAGAGATCAGAAGTCATTTGGTTCGATCAGGCTCAGACAAAACATTCTCAACTTTAAAGCATCAATTTTCACACTTCATTACTTTTGCCCAAATTTTTGACCTCCCGAAATGAAAAAGAAAAAGATAATAGCTGCAGTAATGATCGTGTTTACTGTCATGCTCTCGTCATTTACATTTTATTCTTACCAGATAATATTCACTCCAAATATCCTTGTGGATAAACCAGATCAGCGTTTTGCGATCCCTGAAGGAACCACCTTTAAAGAGCTTCAGAACCGATTGGTAAAAGAAGGGGTCGTCAATGATCTGGTTTCTTTCAGCTTTCTTGCGAGGTTAAAGGATTTTGATACGCAGATCAAGCCGGGGATGTACCTGCTCAAAGAAAACATGAGTAATAATGAAGCCATCAACCTGCTGCGGGCAGGCCTCCAAACACCTGTAAAGCTTACATTTAACTCTGCCAGAAAACTGGAAGACCTTACGCCAAAGCTGACAGAGGGGCTGGCAATAGACTCTGCGGAGTTGGCTCCGTTGCTTCTTTCAGATAGTGTGGCAAAAAGTTATGGGTTTGACTCGCTCACCTTCATCAGTATGTTTCTTCCCAATACGTATGAGGTCTACTGGACGATCTCTCCGAAAGAACTGCTGGACCGGATGAAGCGAGAATACGATGCGTATTGGGATGACTCCAGGAAAGAAAAAGCCGAAAAAGCCGGGCTCACTCCAATAGAAGTAGCTACACTTGCCTCCATAGTAGGCAGTGAAACCAATAAGATGGACGAGGCTCCGACCATTGCCGGATTATATATCAACCGGCTGAAGCGTGGCATCCCACTTCAAGCTGACCCTACCCTCAAATTTGCCATGGGGGAGTACACCATACGCCGCATTCTGAATAAAGACAAGGATTTTCCTTCTCCATACAACACCTACCTAAATGCAGGGTTACCCCCAGGTCCGATTAAGATGCCATCCATTACTGCCATAGAGGCAGTTTTGAATTATGAAGACCATCGTTATCTTTATATGTGTGCTAAGTCGGATTTTTCGGGTTATCATGTGTTCGCAAAAACGTTAAGCGAACACAATATAAATGCCCGTAAATTTCAGCAGGCACTAAACCGGGAACGAATCTATCGATAGTGTATAAGCAAGATGTAAAAATCAGGGTCCGTTACGCGGAAACTGATCAGATGGGTTATGTATATTACGGAAACTATGCGACCTACTTTGAAGTAGCCAGAGTAGAAGCGTTTCGCGCACTTGGTTATCCGTACAAAAACCTGGAAGCTGAAGGCATCGGGATGCCAGTACTTTCGCTCAATGTCAAATACCATCAACCGGCAAAATACGACGACCTGTTGACGGTAAAGGTAAGTATCCCGGAGAAACCACGTGCTCGAATAAAATTTCACTATGAGGTTACCAATCAGGATGGAAAATTGATTAATAGTGGAGAAACAGAACTCGTATTTATAAAAATGGATACAGGAAGACCTACCCGTTTACCTGAAAAAATGGGAGAGCTTCTTGAACCTTACTTTTCTTGAGAAAGCGAACGATCATACACAGGCACCTTCGGTACACCGGATGGTATATTCGGCTGGTATCTTTCCTAAAGGCCATCCGAATCAGGGGTGGTAAGGCCTCTCTTTACAGGATACTGATCATTTTTGTAGATAAAGTTGGTGATAATCAGATTTTCGAAAAGGCCTATGGTGTTGCATTCAATTTTACCCTGGCGCTCTTCCCCAGTATTATTTTCCTGTTTGCCCTGATCCCGTTTGTTCATTCCCTTATTCCCAGCATCAGCCAGGGAGAGATCATGCATTTCTTAGAAGATGTATTGCCAAAAAGCATCTTTGAAGCTACAGCTGAAACCATCTTTGACCTTATCCGGATCCGACGGGAAGGACTGATCTCGTTTGGGGTATTATTTGCCTTGTTTCTGGCAACAAACGGTGTAAACTCCCTTATGAAGGCATTTAACAGTAGCTACAAAACGGTAGAAAACCGTACTTTTATCAAAACCAGGTGGATTGCCCTGCTGCTCACCATTTTTCTTGCATTTGCCTTTATTTTGTCCATTCTCCTGCTGGTGGTTGGTCAGATTGTGCTCTCCTGGTTGCTGGATTTTGGCATACTCAATGAAAACTTTTTGTATTACCTGATCATTGTGCTGCGGTTTCTGGTGATTTTCGTAGCCTTCTACCTGGCCATAGCTTGTATCTACTATTGGGGACCTGCTATTCACGATAAGTGGCGCTTCTTCTCTCTGGGGTCAGTAATCGCTACACTCCTTTGCATAGCCGTCTCTTTCGGATTCACCTTCTACATAGCCAGTTTTGGCACCTACAATAAAGTATACGGCTCCATCGGGATGCTTATAGCTCTTATGGTCTGGCAGTACCTGATGTCTGCCATATTGTTACTCGGCTTTGAATTTAATGCCAGTATTGACCGGGCCATGTCGAGTGAAGTATATGACCTAGATGAGGACTGATTGACGTACTCTTCAATCAATACCTGACTGTCCATCTATAATTGGAAGTCTTTTTGTCAAGTTTGAGTCCTGTTAATTTAAAGGCTGGTACAACTGATTTTTTCATTTCTTCTCGATTCATTTTGATTTGAATGATATGATTTTGTCTACTCAACTAAAAAAAATTACCAATGTGCCTAAAATAACTCATGGGTAGATAAATCCACAAAAACTCCTAGGTATTGAATGGAATTCACTTTCAAACAACTGACTGTCAAATAGTTAAAATTCCTTTATAATCAATAAGCTTCAATTCAGCAGTCTATCTATAAAATCGCCTCCTTAATCGTAAAATTCTTTTTATTCCAGGAGGTTTTCGAGAGCTTATATATAGTCTTTTGTTTTATAACCCAAAAACTATCCCCGCCATGAAGACCTTTTTACCCATCATTTTGATCGTTTTAACCATACAGCTGAATGCACAGGAGGTTGTGGATCTCAGCCAAACATCTAAAAGCAGCGCTCTTTATGGAGAAGGCTCTTTCTGCCTGGAAATGAATGATTTTATCTGTGCTAAGAAAAATTTTAAGGAAGCCATAGCTTACTACGCTAAAAACTCTGACTATTATTATGGATTAGGACTCGCTCATTTCTATCTGGAAGAGTTGGACTCAGCATACCACATGTTGAAAAAAAGTATTGCACTAGATCCAAACCAGGCCAATTATCACTATTACACGGGAGCTGTATTTTACAAACTACAGAATTACAGAAACTCAAGCGGTGCCTACATAAAAGCCCTGGAAGTAAACCCGAAATCTGATATCAAAATAGATGTTTTGAATACCAAATTCCACATTGGCGTTTGTCATATGAAACTGAACCATCACTGGGACGCCATAGATGTTTTCTCTGAAATACTGGAAGAAGACCCCTCCAATCACAAGGCCCTCCTAAACCGGGGAATATCCCTGGCTATGGAAAATAAACTGGATCGTGCCTGCTCAGATTTCACCCGGTCAGCCAGGCGTGGCAATGACCGGGCCAAATCTTTTTTGGAAAAATACTGCTACGGATCCCGGATTGTGATGGTGAAAAATTAGTAGGCTATTCAATTAAAATAAATGAGGTCAGGATTCTGGTTTGTGTTGTCCTTCTTTAGCCAAAAGGATGCTTAAGAAGCATTCCGCCAGCATTTTTCTTCCTTCCGGCAACCGGTTAATGGGTTATTTGCTCTTCACCAAAGAAACATCGTCAACCAGGCAATAGGCATCCGCTTTACCATCAGCAAGGAAGCCTACCTCAACTTCATTGTTTTTTACTTCAATATTTTCAATATTGATGGTCGTCCATGTTTCGTTTTCATCATTAATGCTTACATCAAAACGCTTTTCACCTGATTTGGCATACATTTCGAGCTGATTGAATCCCTCGCTGTTTTTAACTTTTGCTGTCAGGGTATAATTTCCATTTTCAAATGTCACATAAGGAGATGAGTCGATCTTTTGATGAACTTTTCGTATAAAGTCTACCCTGTCACTCATATTCATGCTTCTTTCACCAATCACCAGCTTACGTTCTTCTTCTGTGTTTTCGTGGTTTAAAACAGGAGAAAGTGAATCGAGCGAAATCTCAGTTCCTTTGATTACTGTCGTCTCCCACCCCAAGAGTCTGGTTTGCACCGGTTTTACCGAACTGGGCATTGGCTTTCTGTCAGCATCAAAGCTGGGGTTTTTCACCCAATTGTTGTCATCGGCCACTTCCCATTCACCGGTCTCTTCGTTGAGATTCCATGAATTAAGCGAATTAAAGTATGGATCGTAACCATCGAATGACAAGGGGCACCATTGATTATACCCTAATCCATTACCTGCAAAATCAGACCATCGGTCGCCGCAGAAGATGACCGTTTCCTGTTTGCTCCCACGGACTGTATAAAAAAAGCCTGTTTGGGAAATATGGGCATAATCATCTTCACAGCCCGGAAATACCTGCATATCGTTCTCCGGGAGATAAGGCCCCCAGATATCATCTGCAACGAGATAGTAGGCCAGGGAGCCATCCCATCCGTAAAGCTGAGATGCTGCCAGGTAATACTTGCCTTTGTATTTAAACATGCAATTGCCCTCGCGCCCTGCGCCCTCAAAAACCTGCTTATAATTTAGCAGGGTAAGGGTATCATTTTTCACACCTATTTCTGAGATGTAAATTTTATGACGGCCTTGTCCGTAGCTATACACCAGATACGATTTGCCCGTGTCCTCATCGGTAAATACGGTCTGGTCGCCCGTATTTGAAGTGCCAATCCAATCCATCATGCTCTTCTCATGCTGGTATTTAAAAGGGCCCAGATGTGAGTCGGAAACAGCAAAAAGTACTCGACGGTTGTATTGGATTATAAGTACATATTTGTTTGCTTCTTTCACATAAGCCACTCCCATGCGCCCAAGCCACCCCCGTCTCCGTCCATCCTCGAACACCTCGTCAGGAGTCAGTACATGTGCTTCATACTCCCAATTGACCAGGTCGGTAGATGAGTAACAGGATACGCCCTCAAAGCCAATTCCGCGTTTTGTAGAGGAAGGGTCTTCTCTGTATGTTTCTGCCCCTTTATAATGCACACCGTACCAATAGTATTTTTCTTCTCCTGTGTCCGGGTCTGAAAATTTGAAAATACCACCTCCCTGACTATAAATGGGTTTTCCGTTTTTGGTGTCCCAAAAACTATCGTTCTTGATGTTGAACGACTGTGCAAATGCAGGCTCGCTTAATGAAATAGCAAATAAAAATACACCGGTGATAATTTTAAGAGCAAAAGAGCATTGTGTTGTACTCATGATTTATAAGATTTTAGCTTATTCCGCTTTAATGGTTAAAGAAGCGCTGGTCAATCCTTCTGAAAGAGCCCTTACGGTAATTTTTCCTGGTTTTTCAGCTTGCACAATTGCCAGGCACAAACCATTAAAAGCTTTTCTTTCTTTGCCCTTGGGTGATGATAAGTCCCGCATGTTGCCACTTTCAACACCTATAATTTTAGCCCCCTCCACCTGGAATTTAACCAAATTATCAGCGGTCTGTACTAAGTTTCCATCTTTATCCAGGATCTCTACTGTAAAATGTGCCACATCGGTGGGGTCGGCTTTGATGATGTCACGATCCACTGATAGACGGATTTGGGAAGGTTCACCAGCAGTTACGACACGGCAGGTATATTCCTTACCATCCTTTTTGCCCTTCGCCACCAATTCTCCGGGTTCATAGGGCACATCCCACGACAGATGCAAGTCCCCGGTAGTTGTATAAACTTTTCCATCTTCTGGTTTATTCCATCTTTCTGCATTCCCTTTTCGGGGAAACTCCAGGTATTTCACTCCATAAGATTTTCCATTTAAAAACAGCTCTACGGTATCACAATTGGTATAGGCAATCACAGGAACAATCTGTCCTTCACGGCCTTCCAGGCCTGCCTGCCGGACAGGCAGGTTCCAATGAGGCAAAAGATGAAGCGTAGGATCTTCTGTCCAGATGCTTTTGAAAAAGTAGTAGCCATCTTTCTTAAAACCACAGTTATCCAGATAACCGGAAGATGCGCCACGCGAAGGCCACCTCCACGATTCACCATAATAGTCAATGCCCGTCCACATAAAATCGCCAATCACATAATCGTATAAAAGCGTGAATTTCCAGCGTTGCTCAACATCTATTGTCCTTCCATAGGCATATCGGGCATTCACCTTATCCGGGTCATCACCCAAGTCATAAACCCCACGATAACCACCCATACCTGACGATTCAGTAGCAACCACCCGGCGATTGGGATTGTTTAATTTATCCTCGTGGTAATATAGCTCACGCCGTTCGTGCCAGCGATCGGGATAGTTGTACCCCACTATTTCATCTTTAAATTCGGCAAGATATTCTTCTGATGCCGGGTTACCATCGGCCACAATTCGGTCATTACCGGCGGTGACCAACCGGGTGGGGTCAGCCTCTTTGCAAATATTGATGAGGGTTCGGGCTATATCGGGTCCCTCCTCGCTGGACTGATCAGGCACTTCATTACCGATGCTCCACATCACTATCGACGGATGGTTTCGGTCTCTGTAGACCATAGCCTTCAGATCTTTTTCATACCAATCCTTAAAATAGAGTTGGTAGGTAAATGGCCTTTTTCCACGCATCCACTCATCAAAAGCTTCATCCATCACCAGGAAGCCCATTTCATCGCAAAGGTCATAAAACTCAGGCGCCATGGGGTTATGAGCGGTACGAATGGCGTTGCAACCGCCATCCTTTAAAATCTCAAGGCGACGTTCCCAAACCCTTTCAGGAACAGCGGCTCCTACAGCTCCTCCATCGTGGTGCAGATTCACCCCTTTCATCTTCACCTGTTTACCATTCAGCAGAAACCCATTGTCCACGTGGTACTCAATGGTTCGAATTCCCATATTTGTGTTTACACCATCTATCTCTTTTCCATTTACCGAAATGGTTGATTTGAGTGTGTATAGATACGGGGATTCTACTGACCATAATTCTGGGGACGGAACTTCCATTTCCTGCTCGACCGTATAGTTGCTTTTTGCGTTGACGCTGACCTGTTTCTCTAATGAAGCTACTTCCCTACCATTCTTATCCAAGATGGAGTTTCGAATTTTTATATCCTGAATTGCTTTTGCAGCTTCGTTTATAACAGATGCTTTGAGGTATAAAGTAGCCGTATCCTTGTCAATGGATTTGGTGTAGTAGAATATGCCCCATTTCTCAAAATGAAGCTTTTCTGTGGCAATCAATCGAACATGCCGATAAATGCCTGATCCTGTATACCACCGGGAGTTTGGTTGCTGTGAATTATCAACCCGCACCGCAATAACATTGTTCGTATTTTTCAGCAAACCCGTGAGATCGTAAGAAAAACTTGAATATCCATAGGGATATTTACCAAGATAAACATCATTGACCCATACTTCACTGTTCATGTATACACCATCAAATTCAATGGTATATTTTTTTTCAGGATCGAATTTCGGAACATCAAAGGTTTTGCGGTACCAGCCTATTCCGGTAGGAAAAAAACCAACGCCTCCACCTCCCGGGGCGTCTTTGTCATTTTCCAGTTCTATGCTCCAGTCGTGAGGAACATCCAGAGATCGCCAATTATCGTCATTGAAATTCGCCTGGCTGGCATTAGGAGGATCACCAAGGAAAAACTTCCAATCCGGATCAAAATTAGTTGTAATCCTGCTGCTTGATGTTTGTTGAGCAAAAAGCGCTGAGCTTATTGCCAGCGTGAGTAGGGTGAAAATATATTTTCTCATTAGTCTCAAAATAAGGATTTTACAATTTCGATATTAGTTGAAGTTCCCGGATCAAAACGGTCACTTTTCATGTAGTTGGTCAAACTAAATAAAAGCTGCCGCGCCTCCGGGCGGGAATCGGTAGCCGACAAAAGATCTATTCCACTTATCAGTAATTTTCCTTTTCCAACGTTAACTTCAAAGATAAGCCCCAGCGGCCTGTTCGTCACCCAATCGTCAATTATCCTGACAATAGGTTTTAAATCTTTATCAAAATCAGAAAGGATGATTGCATCTGAATGGGTCATAGCGTCCCACCACTGCCAGTTGCTATGGTATTCTGTTGGAAACGAATTGAATGCCGGGTGGTCGGGATTACATAAAATGCCAAGCGTATGAGGGGGCTGACCATTTGTCCAGGCAGTATTCCAGAAAATGCTTGAAAACCCTACGGCAATAGCTCCTCCTTTTTCATCTTTGACACTGCCTTTTTTTACTGTAAGTAAGACTTTGCCCCCATTTTGGAGAAATTCGGCAGTTTTTTGATCCAATTGTTGGACCACTTTTACATCGTCTGCTATTATAGGTGTTCTTTGTTGGGCTGAAGGATAAACCCAGATATCCCAACTGTTTTCATATTGGCCGATCTTTATGGCCAACGCTAGTTTTTCCGGTTCCTTTATTTCGCTCAACCCTGCTTCTATGGATCCTATTATCGTTCCATTTCCAATAGGTATTTCATCTACCTGGAACTTGCCTTCTTTAACCGTATACCCGTCTGTGTCTGATAAGGTCCAGATGACATCAGGATTTCGGATCATTTCTTTGCCATAATGGGCCACTTCCACGGTTGCTTTTAAAGTCTCGTCATTCACATAAATTCGTTTCGGAAGGCGAACCAGCGGAACGGTCTCGCTACAAAACCGACTATATTCTGCGGCAGTCACATACCCTTTTTCGTCCCAGAAAGGGTCGAGTACGCCCACCAGGGCAGTACCCTGGCCTGGAAAATCGTGGAGATCCAGCAACTGAAAACCCGCCTGGCCTTTCGTGCGAAGCGCCGCTTCTATGTCTGCCTTATAGCAAAGCGTCTGAAGTTTACCGGAAGCGAGCAGAAAGCTATCCGCCAAATGCAGCATATTGTTTTCTTCCAATGTCTCCCTGAAGATCTCAAAATTTCTGGCCCTTAATACCCCGTCATACTTATCTATCTCTTTAAAATTCGGGTATACGCACCACTGGCCTATCTCGTGGGATATGACAGGCCGGTCATAGTCATCGATAATTTCCTCAAAGTCAAACAGGGTGTTGGGAGGCTCGCTGTTGATGATACTAGATAAACCAGCCCCCCAAAACTGGATCCTTGGCTCAGGAATGACATGAAAATCATTTTCCGGAATCGCCGGCCTTCCTGCTCCCGACGTATGAACCCTGGACGAATCCCTCGCTTTCCAGTATGAAACATACTTTGCGAGATATTGCACATGATCCTCTCCGTAAGGTTCATTGCCATAAGCCATCAAACAAAATGAAGGGTGGTTGCCATAATTCTCCAGATTATGTGCTGTCTCTTTATATAGAAACTGGTCAATGGGAAGAGAATCGCCCAGGCTCGTGCCCCAATTTGCCCAGGAGGAATTTTCCGCCTGAAGGTAAATCCCCATTTCATCAGCAGCTGCAAATGCCGCCTCCGGAGGGCACCAGGAATGAAATCTCACGTGGTTTAGCCCGTGTGCTTTGATAACGGTATAGATCCGTTCCCACTCCTTTTTATCTGTGGGAGGAAAACCGGTCCTGGGGAATATGGCACATTCCAATGTCCCTCGAAGAAATACCCTTCTTCCATTCACATAGAGATGTTGATCCTTTACTTCAACTTCCCTCATTCCAAAAATGGTTTCCCTGGTATCAAGCTTTTGTCCCTTAGTATCCGAGACTGTGACGTTTAGTTTGTACAGATTAGGATCAAATTCATCCCAAAGCAGGGGATTCTCCCCCATGCTGTATTCAATCGTATGTTCGGTTACACCTTCTTCCAGTTGTAGTGTCACTTTATGTGAGGATATCTGTTGACTTGCTTGAGCATTATACGAGACCGCATACACTGTAACCTCCACCTCCGAGGCTGCATCGGTCTGATTTTCGAAAACCACTGTTACCCAGGCTTTTTTACCTTTTACATCAGGATGAATCTTAACCCGATCGATATGGACCGGTCCTTTTTTCCGAAGCGACAGATCTCCAACAATTCCATTCCAATTCGTCTGGGTGTGATCAGAGATACTATGAGAATTTTGACCCACATTTACCTCTTTAATCCGGTTATCGACCCTGATGCTGATTGTGTGCTTTCCGGGCGTTATGACTTTTGAAAGATCATAAGCATGGGGAGAGCCCAATAAATTTTGTGATCCGATGCTTTGGTCATCCACCCAGACCTGCGTTTCCCAATGACACCTTTCCAGGAAAAGTTCGATGTGTTGCCCTTCCCAATCATCAGGAATCTCCACTTCTTTTTTATACCAGGCAGCGCCCACATAGTGTTTCAACGGCTGGAGCCAGAATGGCACTTTGATATTGCCCGGCTCCCGGTATTTGGCGTATTCCGGTTTATAGAAATAGGATGAATCAAATATTGACCCGATCCATTTTGTTTCGAGGCTGATGTCAAATCCCTTCCCATTGGAGTTCATCGAACCGGGTAAACCCACCGTTTCATTAAATTCTGCCTTAAACCATTCCTGGTCTATGCCCTGATCCAGAGAATCCATTTTAAAAGCCCATTCCCCGCTAAGATCTATCTCATTCTTAGTGTTTGACTTACAGGAAATAAAAAGGATCCCAAGCACTAACCCCGAAAACAACAGGGTTTTATATTTTTTTAATCGGTTCATTTTCTAATCAATCAGAGGTTAGACTTATTAGTAAAAATCAGGCATTGGTTCAAAACTACCACTTGGTTTGTGAGGTGAAATGGACATATTTTTTATTTATATGGACAATAGTATGATCTGTGAATGGGGCTGTTGTATATATATCCCTCTGTTATAGCAAAGGGAAATTTTCATTTACCCACTTCATGATTTTTTAAGGTGTCAGTGGTCCGCTTTGGCGGAATTGATTCTTTCGTCATTTTCACACCAGTTTCACCTGTTCTATGT
Source organism: Marinoscillum sp. HNIBRBA16962 (assembly GCF_057801515.1). Classification (NCBI taxonomy): domain Bacteria; kingdom Pseudomonadati; phylum Bacteroidota; class Cytophagia; order Cytophagales; family Reichenbachiellaceae; genus Marinoscillum; species Marinoscillum sp. HNIBRBA16962. The sequence continues at coordinate 5,380,293 of NZ_CM173603.1, forward strand.
ACTTAGCAAACAGGGTTATTTTTTTCTCGTCTTTAAGATCGAATAGAAACGGCTTTACATCTGCTGCCATTGCTTTCATGTTTAGCTCCGTACATTTCTCTACAATTCTCTTTCGAAGTTCGTCCGGTGTTTGTACCCCAATTTTAGCGTGGAGGTATTCATAGTTAGGTACCTGCCCCTGACCAAGTAAGAATACAATATCAAAAAAATCTCTCCCTTTATTTCTATTTCGGTTGATTACCGCGTAAAACTTTTGAGCCAGGAGTATGCCTTTGGGTACAACGTTAATTTGCGTAAAGACGTCAAATTTATTAAGCAAAGGTTGATCCGGTTTGTAATCAAATTCATGTGGCTCAGTATCAAGCTGAATCAGTATCTTCTCTTCCCTGTGATTGGTCAAGCCTTCTTTATACAACAACTCAGGGAAACGAATGTAGCAATGATAAGCCCTCCTTTTCACATTTCGTATTTCAACATCATACCCCAATCTTCCCAACTCCGTTTTAACAATTTTAGTAATTCGGTCAAATTCCTCTCCGGAAAGGTTGAAGTTATCAAAATCAAGGTCTTCAGAAAATCTGCGGCTACCATGAACAATGCGAAGGCAGGTGCCTCCAAGAAATGCTAACTTGCTTTCATAAGGGCTTTCAAAAATGATTTCCAATATTTTGTATTGCAGGTATTCCCGAATGATGAAGCGTTCGTGACGTTGCAAGGATTCCGAATAGTGATGTTTTATTTCTTCTAAACTAAGCATTGATCACTTTTTTAAATTGCCGCATTCTTTTGTCCAATGTTTTAGAACCAAAGGCTTTTTGATACTCCGACAGTTTTTCAAAGTCAATGATTTCTTTGATCTGTATTTCATTAAGCCGCAATTCTCTCATTTCATCAATGGTGTTGAGTTTATTGAGATAAAAATAATCCAGGATCACCTTTTCAGGCTCTGCTATTTTCACAGGAAACCCTTCATCCCGGATGAGCTTGTACCCGAAAAAAAGTACGGGTTTAAGGTGCCTGTAAACAAAGTTTCCAACAAGGGTTTCATAGCTCGCCGTATTACGGGTTGTGGAAGATGTGGTTATGAATACACCCTCAGGTATGAAGCTGTAGTAAGCAAGCCCACTTTCAAAAGACACATAAGAAGGAGCATATATTTTATTGGCGGTGAAGTATAAGAAACGTTCATCCTTTCCACGTTCCTCAAAACAATAAAATCCTCTTCTTACCTTTAGGATATAACCTTTTCGTTGCCACTCCACCAATCTCCTGTTGTCAAAATCAGGAAAACGTTTTTGAATATCCCTGATGGAAAATACGGGGAACTCCCTAAATGCCTTTTCGAATACCAGATACTTCATTTTATATTAACTACTTGTTAAATATAACAATTATCTAATATAAAATATGTTCGCAAAGGATTTTCTGAGCCAATTCTATTTATCCGTTATATAACCACCAATCCGTCATTTTCAATTTCTCTTCACCTCATGATGCAACTGGTGCGTGGTGCAATTTGTGCAATTGCTGGCCGATTACCGGCCAATTATCCAAGCTCATATTTTGTTCCTCTTCCTTTACCACCTGTTGCTTCAAAATCCCCTTTTCTACTAGCATTTGAAGATCTTCTGTAGCAGTAGTTTTTCCAACATCATTTATTTGCTGATAAACCGAATTGTTGATACTTCCATTCTTCTTCACATACTCAACAGCTTTAAGCTGCCTCTCATTCAACCCCAACCGTTTGAAATAGCCTTCAGAAAAGAGGTCTTTCAGGAACGTTATCTGTATGCCGCCTGCCACTTCTTCAATGGTTGGTTCGGGAAAAATATCAACCACTAAGCAATGAAAACTTGTAGATTGTCCGTGAGGAAAAATCGTCACCAGGCCTCAGTATGGAATTTGGGAACTCGGGATGATTAGGCGAATCGGGAAATCGCTGCGTTTCCAGCGCAATTGCCCCATGTTTTCTATAGGGTACGCCTTGCGAACCTGTCAAAGATCCATCCCACCAGTTTGCTGTATAAACCTGCACTCCAGGCATATCACTTTGTACTTCCAACACGCGCCCGGAAAACGCATCCATCAGTTTTGCCACCGGTCGCACACCCTGTCCAAAATGATCAATCACATGGTTATGATCATACCCGCGATCCCGATGAAGCTGCTTTATGTCCCTGCCGATCTTTTTCGCCTGCCTGAAATCATGTGGAGTTTCAGCACACAAAAGAAGTTTTCCGGTAGCCGTATTATTTTCATTTTTCTCAGTAAAAAAAGTACTATTGATCATCAACTCGTGATCTTCGATGGTGGGCTTTAAAAATCCTGAAAGATTAAAATACGAATGGCTGGTTAAATTCACTGGTGTCGCCTTGTCGGTACTGGCATGGTAAGCAATTTCAATTTCATTGCGCACATTTACCGTGAACTTAACCGTTACTTTCAGGTTGCCCGGATAGCCCTCTTCGCCGTCCTTTGAAAAGGTGGTAAGTGAAAGTGAGCAATGATCATCGCCTATGGTCTGAGTCTCAGGATGCCAAACTTTTTTATCAAACCCAGTGACGCCACCATGCAGATGATTCGGGGAATCATTGATTGACAATTGATAATTGTTTCCGTCAAGCGTGAATTGTCCTTGGGTTATGCGATTTGCAAAGCGACCGATTACCGCACCCAGGTACGGATGTGGTTTAAGATATTCGTCCAGTGTAGAGAACCCTGCGACAATATTGTGCATGTGCAAGTTTCTGTCTGGCATCTCGATCGCGGTGATCGTTGCACCATAATTCATCACCCGTAAGGTTATGAAACCGGCCTTGAGTGTATACAAATAAATGGGTTGACTATCAATTGAGCCAAAATACTCCTCCTTCAAATCGACTGTATTTGTAGTTAACATTGTGTATGTGGATTTACCCCGGTTAAAAGGAAATAATGGCCTTGTACTCATTGACCACATTGATATCTTTAATGTCCAGGTATTTTCCATCTGTAAATTTTGGTGGCTGGGTGAAATCTATGAGCGTCTCCTGATCACTGTACAGCGGATGAAAGATCAACACCATTTCTTTTCCGTCCATTTCCGGAATAAAACTTTTCAAGCCAATCTCCCATTTCTTTTCATGATAAAAATGATCCGTAACCAAAAGTCCATCGATAAAAGCCATGCCCCGGTCTCCTACATAATCTATTTCAATAAAGACATCATTCAGCTCATCAAGTCCGCCTTCAGTCGCAACTGAGTACTTTCGATCAGCAACCTTTTTAACAGTCACACGAGGATCCTTGTCTTCAAATGTCAATTGATAGGAAGAGGCTCCTTTAAAGTGAGGCTTTGTACTACTAAGCAATGCGAATGATACTTGAGGTTTTTTATTGACAGCCGGATAAATGTGCATGGTAGAATTGAGGGATCGCGTTATCAAACTCACTTGATCCTCATCGTTCAAAATTAACCCGTCAGATATGATGAGACGATCATCTATCTTATAGGAATTCAATGCCATTTGACGCGGAATAATGAGGAACTGATCCTTGCCGTTTTTGAAAGAAAGTACTTCATCATTTTTTCCCCGCACAAGGGTAAGATCGCTTTTTTGACTTTTCCTGACATTCTGAATTTCCGTCAAGTCTGGATCCCCATTAATCACTAACTCGGGGGCAATCCCATCCACTGAGTAAAAGACATAACAATCTCCCTGGCCGGTATGCAAAGTGGTAAGCGGTTGAACGGTTGCCGATTTGATTACGGTCTGGCCCAGCTTCAAGTTGAAGGGGAAAATAGCAGAGGTAGATTTCTTCAGGTCGAAAGTACCGGAGGATGGAAAACGGATCGTCTCATTCCCTGTTTTCACGTCAATACTTACCTCATTGATATCGGCGATCTCAACATCGTCCTGAAAGTTGATCATAAAGAGAAATCCTTTCTCGCCCTGTGACCGTACGGCATAGCGCAAAGTCGTAGTATTCTCAGGGCCAATCTCCTCATTCCCTTTCGGGAGGACTGTCTTCATTGGGGCGAGTTCGTCCGAATATTCCTCCAAAAACATATGAAGCGTCTTTAAACTGCTGTGGTGCGGACGGGTCTGCCCGAACTGGCCGATCGGAGCCTGAAAATCGTAATTGATCTTGGGCATCCCGTTAACGTCTTCATTGTAAAACTTGCCATCGAAAACCGGCGTGGACCCGCCGTGATACATATAGTACCCGATTCCGTTGGATCCGCTACCAATGATACGTACCATGAGCGGCAATACACTTGCGGGATCCACTACAGGCCTTCGGCTATACTTCACCTGGATTCCCGGGCCTATTTCCGCCGGGATAGATGGATACAATTCAGCTTCATAGCTTATCGGACTATAATCCGGAAACTGGTGAATGTCTTTAAATAAATAAAATGGAGAAGGACTTGGTGGCGCCCAAAATGGGTAGGCATACCCGGCAGTAACAGGAATGCTTCCTTTTTCAACAATCGCTGCATTTCCCCATCCGGTAGCTGTATATAGGGGGACGTCCATGCCGTTTTTGATAGCAATATTTTTAAGCTTCGCCATGTGATCTTTACCCATTTCCGCATAAGGATTTCGTCCATCGGTTTCTGAAATTTGCTCGTGTGTGACACTGACATTGATGTTTGCCACCGTATATTCTTTCTTAGCGCCCGGATAGGTAACTTCCCAGGGGGCTGCCGAGTGCTGAAACTCGTTTTCCAACTGAACGCCCACTATTGGCCCTCCATCTTTGAAAAGCAAGCCGTCACATTGCCTGCCTATTTCACCATACAGCCTGTCAACATAGGCTAAATATTCCTCATCGTTTGACCTGATCTCAAAGGTGCGGCCGTATAGCCAGTCAGGAATGCCTCCGTTTCGCATTTCCCCATGGCAAAAAGGGCCCATCCGAACGATCAGGAATACATCGTTTTTTTTACATAACTCGGCAAAACGGCGCAGGTTGAGGTTTCCGGACCAATCGAATACGCCCTCCTCTCGTTCATGAACGTTCCAAAACACATAGGTGGCGATTACATTAATCCCGCCGGCCTTCATCTTCTGAATGGATTCCTCCCAATATTGCGCCGGATATCTCGAATAATGAAGTTCGCCGATGACCGGAAAGAACGGCTTGTCATTGTAGGTAATGTAGTAACTGTTTACGTCGATCGAATCTCCATCCGGATTAGTACCCCCCAGGTCCAAATGACCCCTTACAATTTCCTTTTCAGGAACATCTATATTAATTGAGTAGTTGCTTTGGCCAAAACTTGCTGCAAAGGCCGCTAAACAGAGGCATGAGGTAAAAAGTAGTTTTTTCATTTTTGTTAGTCCAATACTTTCAATCCGTGCTTAATTTTTCACTATGGATTTTTCTATTTAGGACACCCTATTTAGTAATACAATCACTCTATAGTAAATATTTCCAACACCCATCGTTCGCACGCATTTTTTACTCCCGAAAAGAAATAAATTATCGACAATTTCATGTCAGGTTTCAGGATTATTTAATGGACATTAATACGTCATTAATGGATAATGCTATGGAATCCATTGACAACCAATAAAGTCATTTATTTTAGCAGAAAAAGTGCAGTAACAGAATGATGGTAGCGTTGCCGAGTGGTAAAGCACTTTATACTTTTAATTTTTCTAATGCTATACCTGAATAAAACGGACACATCCAGGGCTACCAAAGTCCGATACTCCGTTCTTGCTGCTGTTTTTGTAAATGTAGTGATCAATTACATGGACCGAAGCAATATCTCGGTGGTAGGACCTCTTATCAGCAAAGAGCTTAACCTAAGTACCATTCAAATGGGCTACATCTTCTCTGCCTTTGGGTGGACTTATGCCACACTTCAAATCCCCGGTGGTGTAATGGCTGATCGGTTTGGAATTCGAAATTTGTATGCCATATGTTTGATTATGTGGTCTTTGGCTACGCTTGCCCAGGGTTTTGTGGCTGGCTTTGTTACCCTTTTTGCCATGCGTGTTTTGATTGGTGCTTTCGAGGCTCCATCTTATCCTATGAACAATCGTATTGTGACGAGTTGGTTTCCGGATAACGAAAGAGCTGGCGCCATTGCGTTATATACATCTGGCCAATTTATCGGATTAGCATTTCTCACGCCCGTATTGACTGCTATTGAATTGTATGCTGGATGGCGGGCTCTCTTCATCATCTCAGGACTTATTGGAATAGCGTGGGGTATAGTCTGGTTTTTCTTTTATCGAACACCCGCTGAACATAAAAAAATAAATAAGGCCGAATTACAACACATTGAGCGCGGAGGTGGATTAGCGGAACCTACGGGTCTGGCAGATGGTGAAAGGTTTAAATGGCAAAACATTGCGCTTGTCTTGTCCAAAAGGAAACTTTGGGGAATTTATATTGGCCAGTTTGGTGTAGGTGCGACGGTTATTTTTTTCCTGACATGGTTTCCCAAGTATCTTGTGGAATACAAGAACATGGATTTTCTGCAGTCAGGATTTATGGCTTCCGTTCCTTTTCTTTGTGCCTTTGTTGGTGTTTTGTTTTCGGGCTTTCTATCTGACTTTCTTGTACGGAAAAATGTGTCCGTAGGCGCAGCAAGAAAGGCCCCTGTAATAATCGGGTTGCTTTTATCTGTTGCTATTATTGGTGCAAATTATGTTACGCAACCCGGAGCAGTGATCTTTTTTATGTCTGTGGCCTTTTTTGGAAATGGTCTGGCCTCAATCACATGGGTCTTCGTCTCTTTACTGGCTCCTAAAAACTTAGTGGGATTGACCGGTGGCACGTTTAACTTTATTGGAGGTCTGGCGACAATCATCGTCCCCATCGTCATTGGATATTTAGTTGAAGGAGGAGATTTTTCTCCGGCATTGATTTTCATTGGATGTGTGACAGTGACGGGAGCGCTTAGCTATATATTTTTAGTTGGTAAAATTGAACGCATCACCATTGATGGATAATGCTATGGTAAAAAGAGTTAAAAAGAGTTAAAATTCCATTTTATATTCTTTGATTAACACATCAAAGGATAAACCCAACTTAGGGCCTAGTGCCCTGATTATTGGAAGAGTTAGAGGCCTTCTTTTGTTTAAAATATTTGAAATAATACCTCTGCTTTTTGTCCCAATCATTTTCATCAGATCCTTTTGATGCAAATCCATTTCAGCCATTCTAATTTTAATTGCCTCAATCGGATCCGGGGGATCTATTGGATAATGTTCAGATTCATATTTGTCAATTAGAGTGACTAACACTTCGGCCAGGTCATTTTCAGGTGTTCCTTTAGGAGCATCGAAAATATCCTCCAACATTTTTAAAGCATTTTCATAGTCTGTGTCAGTCCTAATTGGTTTTATTTCTGTTTTCATATGTTTGAGGCATCAATTTCCTGCCTGCCGGCAGGCACGGTATCGTATTCGGAATGTGTGCCAATAAAGCGAATCCAACACCATTGCATTTCATAATTGAATTTCACAATTAATCTATACTTGTTTTCACATATATTGAAGACTATTCTATTATTACCAACAACACTAGCATTTCGATACTGGGATTTCACTTCATTACTTGATTGCCATCCAGCTTTCATTGCAACTTTGTACCAAGTTTTTAATGTTCCTTCGCTATCAGGATTTTCTTCCCAAAAAACCATTAATTTCTTCCTTGATACAATGTTCTTCATTTACTGTATATTAAAGTATGAAGAATGTTTTCAAATTGAAAACAAAGTCAAGCATTTTTTGTTTCTAATGACCAAAAGTTAAGACTATAAGTCATCACAATATTATCTCGTTAATGATTATGTTTGTGCAGAACGGTGATTTTATTCCTATGGATAAATAATAATCCGACAGTCTCCGACCACAATCGAGCTTTCGGGGAAAATCTGTCTCACCCTTTCAGGGTGAAGTACTGAGGGGCAGTTCTAACCCTGGAGCGATGCTCCAGGTTATGTTTTCTTAGCCTTTCAGGCTAAATCGAAATCAACCGTGAACCAACTCCGGTCACTCATGTGTGGTTTCGGGAAAGACTACAACAACACTGGCATTTCGATGCTGAGATTTCACTTCATTACTTAATTTCCATCCAGCTTTCATTGCAACTTTGTACCAAGTTTTTAATGTTTCCTCGCTATCAGGATTTTCTTTCCAAAAATTTCTTAGTTTAATGGGACAAAGTAAAATGAGATAGATATATGTTTAGCCTGAAAGGCTAAGAGGTTTCAACTTGGGGCATCGCCCCAAGAAAAAAACTGCACGACCACAGGCTGAAAGCCTGAGACAAAAAACCCCATGGGACAATCACTTTCACAACTGTATATACACCTGACTTTCGGCACAAAATTTCGCCAACCTTTTATTAAAAAGGAATGTGAAGAAAGGTTGCATTCATATATGGCAGGAACTTTGAAAAAATACGAAAGCCCTGCATTGATAATAAACTCAGTTCCTGACCATGTACATGTTTTATTTCGTTTATCAAAAAATTATGCCCTTGCTAAAGTCGTGGAAGAAGTAAAAAAGCAATCTTCTAAATGGTTCAAAGAAATTGAACACGGAAATCCAAAATTTTCCTGGCAAACAGGTTATGGAGCTTTTTCTGTGAGCAGCTCAAAACTCGATGTGGTAAGAAAATATATTCTTAATCAGAAAGAACATCACAGGAAGATTTCATATCAGGAAGAGGTTGAGCAATTTGTAACACAATATGATATCATTGAATATGACCCGACATATTTCTGGCAATGATGATAAATCGATAGTGCTCCAATCACCATTGGGCTTCTGGAGGAAATTTGTCTCACCCTTTCAGGGTGAAGGTACTGAGGGACAGTTCTCGCCCTGGAGCATCGCTCCAGGTTATGTTTTCTTAGCCTTTCAGGCTAAAACCGAAAACCAACTAATTGTCTGATATGACAAAGAGTGAGGTTAGCCTGAAAGGCTACGAGACTTTAACTTGGGGCATCGCCCCAAGCACGAAACGACAGGCTGAAAGCCTGAGACAAAGAGCAGAACTACACTCACGGATTCTCATTCACATAAGAATTCCATTTTTCCCGATCCTTTTCTTCAAATAACTCCGCAATGGTCGAAAGGTCAATCTCATTTTCAGGATTGAAGTCTTCGGAAGTCATATAGGACAGTAGACTATGGTAAAATTGCTTTGATACAATTCCAGATGTTTCTTTCTTATCCAAATCGATACTGCAAACCATCAGACGTCCACCTCCTACTTTTGCTTCGAAAAGCATTGCCAGCCTTCGGTTTAAAAACCAGGTGTCAATGGGCTGAATAATGGGCTTGAATTCCGGAGGGAAGTATTCAAGATTCATCACTTGTTGCCTGTTTGCCAACTCCCACCATTGCAGGTCACTGTAATAATCGGTTGGGAATTGATCAAAAACAGGATGTTTATCGTCAATCAATAATCCGGTCGTATGAGGTGGACGCATCCTGAACCATGAGGTATTCCAGAATGCAGGCGTATAATGCTGCACTACGTCTTTTCCATTTTCAACATTTCCGGCTGTCATTAACAGTACCTTACCCCCTTCTTCCAGGATCTGCTTTACCTTATCATCAATGGTTTTGGTAATATAAATACCATCGTTGTCCACACGTTCAGGAGGTGGAGGATACACCCAGATGTTCCAGCTATTGAGGTATTCACCTATTCGTACTTCCAGAACAAGTTTTTGAGCTTTTTTCACTGGCTCAAGGGACGTTTTTATTTTGCCTATAACCTGTCCATGTCCCACAGGAATATCCATCGCATTAAATTTACCAGACAGCACAACAGAACTATCGGCCGCCAAAAGCCGCCATTCACTTATTGTATTCTTCAATATTTTACCACTGAAATTGGCCACTTCTACCGTAACATCCAGTTGCTCAGCGTTTGAAAAGGTGTACTTAGGCAGGCGAACGAGGGGTACTACCTCACTGCAGAATTGCCGGAACTCCTTTCCAGTGACATACCCTTTTTCATCCCAAAAGGCATCCAACACGCCCACCAGTGCAGTTCCCTGGCCGGAAAAATCATTAAGGCTCAGCAACTGAAACCCTGCAAGATTGGGAGTTCGTAAGGTGGCCTCAATTTCCTGCTTGTAGCAGGAAGCCTGCAACTTCCCGGATGCCATCAGGAAATCATGGGCCTGATCGCCCATATGATTATCGCCGAGATCTTCCCGAAAAAGTTCAAAATTCAGGGCTTTTAACGAACCTGTATATTTATCTATTTCATTGAAATTCGGAAACGCACACCATTGTCCCATTTCGAAGGTCACATAAGGACGGTTTTGATTCTCCGTTTTATCATGATAATCAAATTCGCTTTCAGGTTGCTTTTTGTCCCATTCCAATCCGCGTGGTGGAGAGCGAACGATGAAGTCACTGTTTTCTATGATCGACCAACTACGTCCCGTAGAAGCACCTGTAAAAACACGCTGCGGATCATATTCCCTGAAGTGATCCACCCAGTTTTCGAGATAAGGGACATAATTGCCCGAGGGTTCATTTCCATAAGCCATCATTACAAATGATGGGTGGTTGCCATAGGTATCAATGATACGTCTGGTTTCATCCATTAAATATTGGTCAATTGGCAGGCCGTCTCCCAATGTAACCGAATACTTAGCCCAGCTGGGACCCTCTACCTGCAAGTATACGCCGGCTTTGTCTGCGGCAACAAAAGCCGCCTCCGGTGGACAATAAGAATGAAAGCGAACGTGGTTCAAACCAAAAGACCGGCACACTTCAAAGACACTCTCCCAGGATTGAGTGTCTGTTGGAGGATAGCCTGTCAACGGAAACACACTGCAGTCTGTTGTGCCCCTGAGAAAAACAGGAATACCGTTGATCTCAAAATGCTTTTGATCGATGGAAAATTCGCGCATGCCAAACATTTCGGTTCGTTCTGGCAGATTCCCTTCCGGACCATTGAAGGAGATTTTCAACTGGTAGAGGTTAGGGTCAAATTCACTCCAGGTCTTAAAGCCATCTCCCATGTCAAGCTGAACCGTAACCTTTCCATCACTTATCTGATATTCTCTGGTTACAGGACCCACTTGATATTCATGATTAGTACCGACCGCCTCGAGCGTAATCTCAGACGTACCATTTTCGATTTCACCGGATAAAAATATTTCAGCGCTAACGAGATTCTTATGAACATGCGGAGTGATCCGTACTTTCTCGATAGAGACTCGTTCCAGAGGTCTAAGTTCCATCTCTCCCACTATCCCATTCCAGTTGCCCTGGGTGTGGTCAGAGATGCTATGTGAATTGATTCCGGGATCTATTTCCCTGATGGCATTGTCCACTGAGATGGTGATACGATGCTCCCCTTTTGTGACGAGTTTTGAAGGGACGGTGTAGATGTGCGGTGTGGATAAGCTGTTCTGGCTTCCGACCAATTCATCATCAAACCAGACCTTGGTTTGCCAATGGGGCCGTTCAAGGAATAGCTCTAAATCTTGGTCTTTCCATTCTCCCGGTATGGATATTTCTTTTTGATACCAGGCTTTTCCTGCATATCGCTTCGCTGGTGTCAGCCAGAAAGGAAATTTCGGTGGATCTGCTTCTCGATATTTGGCCATTTCCGGTGTAAAATACCAGGAGCTGTCATAAATGCCACCGGTCCATTGCGTTTCCACCGATGGGGTATTGCCAATGTTACGATCTCGAAGGGCTGCAGGAAGCTTCAGGCCATTTTCTTCAAATTTTTGAGAAAACCATTTTTCCTGTTCACCCACTTCATTTGCATCCAAACGGTATTGCCATTGGCCAGCCAGGTTAACAGGTGCAGGATCGCTGCAGCTGACGAATATGACTGAAAAAGCAAGCATTATTATTCGAACGCCATTACTGGATTTAAGTGATCTTTTCATTCTTCTACTCATTGTGATCAAATTTCTGGCCGCCGTGGGTCGTGTCCTCACGACCCACCTTGTCTGCACATAAAGTTTCGTGGAAGCACAAACCTTGGCAGAAAAGTTTCCGTGCATTAGATTCCTGCTCGGAGCTGAAAGGCAAGCAACGATCCATTGTTCCGTGTTACGATGATGAGCTTTCCTTTGGGGGTTCGGATCACGGCTGCCTTGCGTGTATTGCCATCTGCCCAGAACCCGCTCACGTCAGGGTTGATGAGTTCAAATCCGCCCTGCTCATTTCCTATTAGAATGACACCTACGCCAGCATCGTATTGGCCTGCCACGGGTTCGGATGCATAGTCATTGCCGGTAAGGATAAGATCAGTGTGTCCATCGCCGTTAACATCATGCGGGACGATGGATGTCACTGGTGACCTTTGCACCATGTCGGGAAGTGGACGTAACGCAAAACCACGGTCGGTATTTTCCAGGATCATGCTTCGTTGTTCGAAAGCACGTGCTACGTACCCGATGCGGTGCTGCACAGGCGAGAGCAGCTCGTTGAGGGTAGTTCTCGAGTAGGCATCGAAAGTTTGGTAACGCTGTTTGAACGTGGGGACCTGCCGCAAAAGGTCAAACAGTGCCGGAGTGGGATACTCTGTATCACCAAAATAGCATGCCGGAATAGCATCCCACGCACCATTATTATCAAAATCACCGCCATAGACTGACATAGGGTGTTGCTGATCCATACGATATCTTGTGTTAAGACCAAGGTTTCCTCCTACGATGTCCATGTCGCCATCAGCATCAATATCGACGGCAGCCAAGGAATACCAGAGACCTGCGGTTGAACGCAGGGATGTGTCGGAAGACACCGACAACACACCTTGTTTATTCAGGAAAACAGTAACAGGCATGTATTCGCCAGCCAGTACAAGGTCCTCCCAGTTATCTCCATCCAAGTCAACCCATACCAAACTTGTGACCATGCCGATGTTTCTCAGGCCGGGAGCCAGACTATCCGTCACGTCTTTGAACGTTCCCTTGTCGTTGAGAAGCATATAAGAAATACCGGGCTGTGGAAATCCGAGTGGTAGGAGCCGACCACCGCGAACGAGGTCCAGATCGCCATCATGGTCGAAATCAGCTACCGCGACAGAAGACCCACTATGTCTAATGGACGGCAGCAGGTCATTCTCGAACGAAAAGTGACCAGTGCCATCATTAATGCCCAACCTATCTTGATAGTACGGAGATCCATCAGAAAATTCGTTAGATCCGCTTACGATATACAAATCCATATCTCCATCACTGTCCGCATCAAAAAATATAGCATCAACATCTTCCTCCGACTTCTTCCCGTTAATGAGGGGGCGTTGTTTAAAGTTCCCTGCGGCGTTTTGCAAGAACAATACGCCTGAATGACGATACGAGCCTCCCACAAAGAAATCATCAAGACCATTGCCGTCTACATCAGCTACTGCCAGACAAGGCCCCTGTTCAGACAGCTTGTGTGGCAACAACGACTCTACATCGTAGTCCATATAAAACTCCTCTTCATGGAAGAAGTCAAGGCCGCGCATCCCCGTAATGTCCTCCAGGAAAGTTGGCATCTCAGATATCACGGTCTCTCCTGGTTTGGCGTCTCGCTGATTTAAGGCAATCGTTTTGTTTATCTGAACAGATGTTTCAGTTTGTATAGCTCCATCTGGCCAAGTAACTACGACGGAATCAATCTTCTCAGTTGTACCAAGACCAAAGGTCAGGACATAGTCTACAGACGATTGATATCCACGAGTGACAGATAAATATCGTGTCTGTCTAATCTCGCCCGCGTAAACGGTAACCCGACTTCCGAGTCCCATTGTATTCGGTGTCTTCCCAAGAAGTTTAACCTTTACGTAGTGTTTACCGCTGGTGTTGTTTCGAAGAACAAAAGGTTTTTCATTAATGTTACTGACAATAACATCAAGGTCACCATCATTATCCAGGTCCGCATATGCTGCCCCGTTGGAAAGTGATGGGAGGTCTGGCAGCCAGCTTGTTGAGATGTCTTTAAGACCACCATTGTCATTCCGATAAAACATATTATTTCTTCGGATTGAAGGCATTTGTTTTGCACGATCTCGCATTGACTGATTTGTTCGCACCATGTCGCCTGAGCCTGCGATCACATTGTTGTGGACAACGAAATCCATGTCTGTAATATCGCGTAGGTATCCATTTGTAATAAACAGGTCCTGCCATCCATCCAAATCTGCATCAATCCAGAGAGGTGCCCAACTCCAGTCCGTACTATGAATACCTGTCTGCTGACCAATCTCGGCGAAAACAGGTTGGTCGCGGTTGACACCCAGGTTTACAAATAGCATGTTACGCATATATTGTGGATGATAGCCGGCACGCTTCATGGCTTCAAATACGTTGGGATTCGGGGGTCCGGCCATTCGTGCTCGCTGCTCATGATCGGCCGGGAGCATGTCTACGACAACCACGTCGAACCGTCCGTCGTTGTTGAAATCACTCACATCATTTCCCATGGAAAAATGGCTATGGTGCTTGAAGTATTTCTTAGCCGACTCTGAGAATGTCCCGTCTCCTCGATTGATATATAAGTGATCATTTGCCAGAAAGTCATTGGAGACTAAGACGTCTTCCCATCCGTCATCATTTAGGTCGCAAATTGCCAACCCTAAGCCAAATCCATCCTGGGTGATTCCAGCTTCGATAGACACATCGACAAATTTACCATCGTTATTCTGCAATAGCTTGTCACATGATGGCCCTTTGCCGTCAGTACGAATCTTCACGATCATATTAGGATTCCTGACGGTATTGGTACTGGTCATCAGGTACACATCCAGGTCCCCATCCTTATCATAGTCAAAGAAGGCTGCCTGGTTAGTGTATGAAGTATCCGCTAAGCCAAACATCTCGGCCTGATCTTCGAAAGTTAAGTTGCCTGTGTTGATATATAAACGGTTGGCTCTCTCATCTGCAGGATAGTTTCCGGACTTACAGACATAAATATCTAAAAGGCCATCGCCATTTATATCAGCCAACGTCACTCCCGTGCTCCAGCCTCCACCAGTAATGCCAGCACTTTCCGTAATGTCTTCAAAATAGAAGTTGCCTTTATTCAAATATAAGCGGTCGCCAGACTGATTACCGGTGAAATAGACATCCGGCAATTGATCGTTGTTAATATCACCGATGGCGACACCACCGCCATTGTAGACATAGTAGTAGTCGATCAGATTAGACCGGGAGTCCTCTTCTATTCTATTAATAAAGGTAATTCCCGAGTGGCCTGCCGAGACATTTGAAAACAAGTGATCTTCCTTATGTTGGCAGGACATCAGCATCGTTACTGCCACAATCACTAAGCTTGCAAAAACTGAATGCTTCATGTCGCTAAAAACTCAAGGTTAAACAGAAACGGGGTCTAAAGCGACCCCGTTTCTTATTTTTATTGCCACACGGGATTCTGTGTCACATTTGGGTTTCCTAATATTTCTTTAAGTGGGATTGGCAGCACATAGTCCTTCGCTTTAAGTGTTCTACTCACGCCATAAGTTTCAATAAACCGATTGATCCGATCACCGAGATAGTCGGGTGTACCACCGAATGTGCTCTTGCGTCGCAGCTCAGGATACAGGACTTGCTCGAAAGCAAACTCGTATATCCGTTCATCTACGATTGCATCACGAAGTTCAGCCTGAGATAAACCGGCGAGGGGTGCCAGACCCGCCCGATCCCTGACTTCATTAATACCCAGATAAGGATCACCGGTTTGGCTCTCGTTACAGGCTTCGGAATGTCCGAGTAATACATCAGCATACCGCATGTATACCGTGTTCTTTTCGGTGTTGGTCCAACTTCCTCCCGGATTAATCTCAGTGATCTTAGCCGACCAGGCTTTTCCAAATATAAGCTCGGCTGGATCATCCGGGTCGGCATTTGGATCAACGACACCGCCAAATCGCGACAGATTGTATGGAGCATCTGCACTCCAACGCACAATTGGGAATTCACCTGCTGAGTTAAGAGCAGTTCTACCGGTTGGATATGATTCCATGAATGTCCCTGCGATTCGTTCATCGTTGTCATCGTACGAGGCCCTGAACTCCTGACTTGCACTTAACCAGCTCCAACCAGCGCCACCTAAACTTGTTGGAAGATCTTCAGGATTGAAATGCGCGGAATGATTACTATATTCATTGGCATTGGCGCTCGCTGAAACTTGTCCTTCAAAAATCCGTTCCCCCATGTTTTCATGGTCAATGTCAAAATTAAAGCTGAAGTCTCCAAACAGTTCAATACCGCCACCCATGATATCCTCGGCTGTAACTTTGGCACCGGCCCAGTCCTTGTCCCACAATTGGGTTTTCATAAGTAGTGTTTTCGCCGCCCAGCTTGTAGCACGACCAAGATTGGCTCCTGTATAAGACGTTGGCAAAACGTCAATTGCAGCGTCGCAGTCTTCGTAAATCTGATTGATAATCGCCTCAATACCTCCGCTATTCGACGGCAGGCTTTCGAGACCACCTGAAGTACTCGTGACCAGTGGAACATTGTCAAAGTAGCTCAGTAGGGAATAGTAGTAAAAGCCACGAAGGAAATGAGCTTCTCCCTTTAGACGAGCAATCCTGTCAGCATTTGCAGGGTCATTTATGTCGTCGGCTATTTCAAGGATTGCATTCGCCCGATAGATTGACCGGTAGCATTGGCCCCAGTAGGCTTCGATCACGTCATCCTGCGCTGTTACATTGCCAAGGTTGTACTGCAAAGGCTGCTTTTCCCATCCGATTTGATAACCTATAATACATTCAAACACATATCGGTTGTAAAAAAAGTTGAACCAGTCCCCATTGCCCATAGTAAGGTCGTCATAGATTGCATTCACACCAAGCTCAAGTTCGTTTGCTGATTTGTAAAAACTACTGGGGTTAATGTAATCAGGTGTTTCTTCCAAATCGGTGCAAGCTGCGCCAAGGTATATCAGAAAGACTACAAGAATGAATTGCAGGCTTTTTGTTTCAGTTTTTTTATTCAGATTCATATTGTATGTTTTAGCTAGAAATTTAAAACCACTACTATAAGCCGACATTTATCCCGAACGTAAATGTTCTTGCGCGTGGATAAGCATCATAGTCGTCTCCCCTGTTCAGGTTATTTTGTCCCTGGTTATTCACCTCGGGATCAAAACCAGTATAGTCGGTAATTACAAATAGATTTTGTGCGCTAACGTAAACGCGTACACTTCGCAAAACCTTGGTGACAGGTATATTGTAACCTAGTGAGATGTTTTGAAGCCGTATGAATGACCCATCTTCAATAAAGAATGACGAGCGTCTGTAGGAAGCAAAATCGCGAGTAGCTTCGACTTCAGGCCGTGAAGCACCGGGATTTTCAGGTGTCCAGGAATCGGTCAGGATATTGCTGATTTGATTGATCTTTTGAGCGCCATCACCAATCTCCGACTGCTGCAGATTACGAACCTCCGATCCTTGCACGCCACGCAGGAAGAATGCAAGTTCGAAGCCCTTGTACTGTAAGGTTGAATTGAAGCCCCACGTGAAATCCGGATTGGGATCCCCAATGATCTTATAATCTGCAGCTGAATAGCTTTCATTGCCATCCAGGTCTTCATAGATGGGATCGCCGGTCGAACTAATGCCAATAAAATTGTACCCTCTCCATACCCCTATCGGATAACCAGCGTCAACCCAACTTCCATCAACACCAAGATGACCGCTTGGACTACCAGCAAAGAACGGTGCGCTGCTTCCAAGGTCTTCGATTTTGTTCCGAAGAATTGAGATGTTTGCATTGATATCCCAGGTAAGGCCACTGGAGACAACGGGCTTTGCGTTAACAGCAAGTTCAAAGCCACGGTTCGTGAGTGAACCGGTGTTTTGTAGCAGTGTACCAAAACCTGTACTTTGTGGGATGGAGACGTTGAGGAGCAGATCGGTAGTCCGGTTCCTGAAATAGTCGGCGGAGACGTTTAGTCGGCTATTTAGAAAACTCATATCCATCCCAACATTCATCATCCGGGTCTGCTCCCATTTGAGGTCAGGGTTAGCCAAACGTGTTGCCGCATAACCTGAGACAAGCTCCCCATTAAAGACGTAGTTACGTGGATTCAAGTCGGAGGTCGACTGATAGGCCGGGATCTGGGAATTTCCGGTGATTCCGTAGCTTGCACGAATTTTAAGATCGTCAAAAACATTGCTCAACCCTGAACCTGCAAAGAAGTTCTCATTTACCAGACGCCATCCAATTGCTACCGAGGGAAATGTGGCCCATTTATTATTGGGCCCAAACTTAGTTGAACCATCGCGCCGGGTTGTGAGTGTCACCAAATAGCGATCCTTGAAATTATAGTTAACACGCCCGAGAAATGATTCAAGCGCCCACTCTACACGAGATGACTCACCTATCTGCGGTGAGGTGCCATTCTCAAAATTAAGTGACTCAAAATCATCCGAATCGAGCCCTCTAACTCTTTGAAGGGCTGAGGAATTGTTTTCATGTTGTACGGTATAGCCAGCCGTCACTTCAAGGTTATGACCACCAGAGAATGATTTATTGTAGGTGAGGATATTCTCATTCAGCACGTTAATCAGATTTCGGTCAAATCGTTCAAGTTGGCGATTGAACTGCCTTCCTAATCGTGTCTTGCTGTTGTAAAACGTATTCCTGGTTGCGTTTAGCAGATCAAGTCCCACACTCGTGCGAAATTTTATATCATCAGTAATGGAGACTGTCAAGGCCGTGGTACCAAAGATTCGGTTTGTTCCATCTCTGTCGACACCTTCTTTGGCTTCCGCCACAGGGTTGATAGTGAACCGGCCGTCATATAAAGGATAATTGTAGTTTCCGGTCGCATCATATACCGGAACGGTAGGATCCAGGCCTAACGCCGTAATTATTATCCCACCCGGGCCTCCCCGGTCAGTCGGCACACTATTACCTGTTGTACGGGTCAACGCCCAACTATTTGAAAATGTTGCACGTCCTCCAAACAGATCATTGTCAAGGTTGAGACGAAGGCCATAACGCTTGAAGTATGTGTTGATGATTATCCCCTGGTTGTCTTGAAAATTCCCGGTCACCGCGAAACGGTTATGCCCATCTCCTCCGGTGATGGAGACCTGATTTGTGGAGATGCTACCAACTCGCGTAATTTCATCAAGCCAATTTGTTCCTTGTCCAAAACCATTAACCTGACTGTCAGTATAGCGTGGGGCACCGCCTTGGCTCACATCAAGTTTGTTCAGATACCGAGCAAAATCCGATGCACTTAACACGTCTATGCTATTTGAAATGTCCTGCACTGCATAAGAGCTTTCAAAGCTAACGAAGGTTTCACCTTGCTTTCCCCTTTTTGTGGTGATAAGCACAACACCATTAGCGCCGCGTGAACCATAGATGGAAGTGGCCGATGCATCCTTCAACACTTCAATCGATTCAATGTCACCTGGGTTCAGGGCAGCCAGCGCGTTGTTCGCTTGACGAGATCCGTTGGTACCAAATTGCTGGTTGTCTGGATAGATGGGCAGTCCGTCAATAACATAAAGAGGCTCACTACCACTGATCAGGGAGTTTGCCCCGCGCACGCGAACTGACAACCCTCCACCAGGAGCAGCGGAACTCTGAACAACCTGCACGCCTGCTGCACGTCCCTGTAAAGCCTGATCGACAGATGTAATGGGCATGTCCTTAAACTCAGCAGCTTTAACTGATACCACTGATCCCGTGAGATCACTCTTCTTTACCGTTCCGTACCCAACCACGACAACCTCATCCAGACTTTTTACATCCTCTTCCATTTCGACATCAATAACAGAGCGATTGTTTACCGGCACCTCTAGAGTGGCAAAACCAATAAAGCTAAAAACCAGTGTACTTTCCTGGGGTATTTCAAGGGAGTATTTTCCGTCATTATCGGTTATCGTCCCATTAGTAGTCCCTTTTTCCAAAACACTAACGCCAGGTAATCCCATCCTATCTTCTGATGAGATCACTGTCCCGGTCACTCGCTGCTGTGCACTCAATGCCAACACGCTAAAGAAACCAAAAATAATTAGTAAATAATTCTTCTTCATAGGCTATACATTTTAATAATTAAAAATGATTCATGGTTTATTCTACTATCTATCCTGTAATACCTAATACTCATTGCCCTACCTAAACTCACTCCTATATTTTCAAATAATCGTAGTTATATATGAGCTTATCTAATAAATTATTAATCAGAAAAGATGTATTAAGGCATTATTTTCCTGTTTTATAAGACATCCATTTCAAAAGTACAAATTGGCGAAACGAATGAAATGGACATATTATTTGTTTTTATGGACAATAGTATGGCTCACCATTCTAAATATTTCAAATCAGCAAAACTATATTTACAACGTGTTTTAAAATCCCTGACCACTTTCCCAAATGTCACACGAACTACTCGAGCAAAATATCAAAAAGCACGTACCGTTTTCAGCTGAAGAACTGAAGACATACTGTAGCTATTTTAAACCTAAAAGTATTTCGAAAAAGGAATTTTTGCTTAGACAAGGGGAGCTTTGCCGGTTTGAAGGGTTTGTCACGAAGGGATGTTTCAGGTTGTTTACGATTGATCCAGAAGGAAATGAGCACGTTCTTTACTTTGCCGAAAAAGACTGGTGGGTAACCGATATAGATAGCTTTACCAATCAGACCCCCGCACATTTGTCCATACAGGCACTGGAAGACAGTGAAGTGCTGCTGATCAGCAAAACAGACAAAGAGCGTCTCTATGATAAAATGCCAAAGGTTGAGAAGTTATTTCGAATAATGACTCAAAAGACCCTGGTCGCCCTCCAGCGCAGATTGATCCGGAACCACAGCTTTACTGCAGAAGAACGATATGATCATTTTATCTCTACCTATCCCGAAATTGCACAGAAGCTAACCAACCGCCAGATTGCAGCCTACCTCGGTATCACCCATGAGTTTGTAAGCAAGATCAGAAAGAAGCTCTCTTTAAGAAAATAATTCATTTTTCATGTGTTTAAAATTGGCACTTGACCTTTGGCACTTGGCTTTTGGCCCTGAACTTTAATCATTCACGGTTGGTATGCCTCCGGTTTATGCTCATTTCATATGTATATAAATTCCAAAATAAGCGGTTTGCACTAGCCGTGCGCCTTCCCAATTTTGTTCATCCGCAGTTGGTGTTGCTCAATAAATGGGTTAAGCATCATGCTTATTTCATGTTTTCAAAGGTGGGAAAGTGGTGGTTTGGTATCCTGCCTTGATCCTATTGCCATTGCGCAATAATTGGATTGAGATTACGCATCCAGGCATCATGTTCATTATCATTTATTGAACTTGTTCAATGTTTTTCGGCAACACCTGCCCGTACTTTGCTTCATCATTAAAACAATAATACAGATGAAACGAATTTTCTTATTAGCAATTCTTACAACTTTAATCTTAGTAAAAATGGAAGTACAGGCACAGGATTTTAAAAAAATCGAAACAGACCAGTTGACTCTTGACGTGTTCAACGCATCCGAAAATAGTTTTGGAGTAGCATCCGTAATCGTTTCAGGCAAAACAGATGCGGTATTGATCGATGCACAATTCACTTTGGCTGATGCCGAAACCGTAGCTCAGCAAATCAAAAAATCAGGCAAAAAACTTACGACCATTTATGTAAGCCACGGAGACCCTGATTTTTATTTCGGGTTGGAAGTGTTCAAAAAGCACTTTCCGGGGGTAACAGCCTATGCTACACCGGCCACTATTGAGCATATCAAAGCCACAGCACAAAAGAAATTAGAAGTATGGGGCGGTCGACTGGGTGATGCAATTACCTCCAATGTTGTGCTGCCACAAGTCCTGCAAGGCAACAGCATAGAGCTGGAAGGACAAAAGCTGGAGATTGTGGGGCTGGATGAATTTCCCAAAAAGACATTTGTTTGGATACCTTCCATCAAAGCTGTGGTAGGTGGCATCAATGTCTTTGGCAATACCTTCCACCTGTGGATGGCTGACGCGCAAACCCCCGAAGCACGCAAAAACTGGATCGCTATTCTGGATAAAATCACAGATTTACAACCGGAGGTAGTTATACCGGCCCATTCGGGTGAAGGAGCAGCATTTGACCTTGCATCCGTAAGACACACCAAAGCGTACATTCAGTTTTACGAAGAGGCACTTAAAACCAATAAAACATCCGAAGCATTGATAAGTGCGATAAAAGAAAAATACCCGGACCTGACATTTGAGATAGCCCTGCAGCTTGGGGCTAAAGTAAATACCGGGGAAATGAAATGGTAATGAAAAGCTTGAATCTACAACTCATCCTGCCAATACTCCTCCTGGGGATATTGGCAGGGTGTAACAATCGTTATGCAAATATGACTAATCTCGAAATCATAAAAAGCACTTATGAGGGTAAGAACTCAGAGGAAAATGGTAAGAACCTCCAACAGCACCTGGCTGCAAATGCTACCTGGACAGAGGCCACAGGGTTCCCCTATGGCGGAACGTATACCGGATTTGAAGATATTGCCAAAAACGTTTTCAGCAGGTTGGGTAGCGAATGGATCGACTATAAATTTGTACCCGAAGACTATGTGGCCCAGGGAGACAAAGTGGTGGCGTATGGCACCTACTCCGGGACGTATAAAGAAACAGGCAACTATTTCGAAGCTAGGGTAGCCCATGTCTGGAAACTCAACGAAGGTAAGATTATCAGTTTCGAGCAGTTTGTGGACAGCAAGACCGTGGTAGAAGCAATGAAAAAAAATACTTCCCCGAAAATGAAATTGATCTACGTAATGGATCCGCTTTGTGGCTGGTGCTATGGCAACCATCAAACGATCGAAAGATTGTATCAAGCTTATAAAGAGGAATTCGATTTTGAAATTTTACCCGGTGGAATGTGGAGTGGCACAAACGCCAGAAAACAAACCCCGCAAATGGCCCGGTATTTTATCAATCATGATGCTGCCATAGCTCAAAGAACCGGGACCTCGTTTGGAGAGGCATACTTCCAGTTCATTCAGAACGAAGAAGTAAACCTGAATAGCGAAGTACCCTCGAGGGCCATAATGGCTATGGCAGAAATGGATCAACATCAAACCGTTCCGTTTATGGTAGAAGTGCAAAAGGCCAGGTATTATCATGGAAAAGATCTAAACCAGGAAAGCACATATACTACCATTTGCCAGCAGTTAGGGGTGGATGAAGAAGCCTTCCTGTCGCTTTTTCGATCAGAGGCCATTAAGAAAAAGACACAAGAGACTTTTACCAAAGCCAGGCAATATGCACAATCTTACCCTACATTGTTATTGGAGGCAAACGGAGATATCCATGTTCTGGAACAGGGTTATGCCCCGTACGAAAGTATTGAAACTGAGATAAACGACATAATGGGGCAGCAATGAAAAATGCATGTTTGATAGTATTTGCCTGTCTCTTTTTTTCCTGCAACTCCAATACCGAAAAGACCAAACAGCGTGAAGCAACGGACAGCAATCACGATCGTACACTGATCGGCAAAAAAGCAAAAATCATCTATCCGGAGTTTACGGCCGAAACTGAATATGTGAATGATAGTACCCTGCATTGGAGAACCTCCGATAGCAAAACCGGAATTGTGGTCACAGGAGACGAAAAAATGGCTTGCAAATCCTTGGGAAATGGCTTGTTTTTCCTTAGCTGGATTGAGCAGGATGGGTTTACCGTAAGTCAGGTCATCGACCTAAACCGAATGACGGTAACCGGCTTTGGCAGCTGGCAAGACGAAGAAAGCGAAAGAGGCCAACGAAGTGGGGATTTGCTGGAAGGGAAACTGGAATTTGTAGAATAAAATGACAGCCTGAAAAAACGGATCAATGGAGTTTGAACTTTTACTATCATTTCTTGGGGCATCGGTCCTTTTGACGGTCATGCCCGGGCCAGACAATATTTTCGTGTTAACAGAAAGCCTGACCAGAGGGCATCGGAACGGAATAGCGATCTCTTTGGGTCTATGCTCCGGGATCTTGATCCATACCGTGGCGGCCGCTACCGGCCTGTCAATAATCATTCAAAACTCTGCCATTGCATTTACAATCATAAAGTATCTGGGGGCCGGATATCTTTTTTATTTGGCATTCCTATCCATCAAGGATAAAAAACCTATGGCAGGATTTGATGTCAAAAGAAAGGGGGAAGAGAGGAGCTTTCTACAATTGGTGAGAAAAGGGTTTTTCATGAATGTTTTAAACCCTAAAGTCTCCTTATTTTTTATTGCATTTCTTCCCCAGTTTGTAAGTAAGACGGGATTTGCCGTACCCTTTCAGATGCTATTTCTTGGGGTCGTTTTTATGGCTCAGGCGGTAGCGATTTTTTCAGCCATTTCATTATTGTCGGGTAGGTTAACCCGGTTTGTGAATAGCACAAGGTTCTGGAAAATCACAAAATGGAGTAAAGTCAGCGTTTTGGCGGGCTTAGGGCTCACGTTGGCTATATCAAGGAGATAAGTCCATGCTGTACCCACAATGCGGATTCATTCCCAGATAGCGATCGCTGAATTGTATCAGCCTTACCAACATCTGTATAAGATTCCAGCGATAACTCTAAAATAATTTTGTGTCATATCTAAATAACAAAAATATGACACAGACCATTTTAATTACAGGAGCCTCTTCAGGCTTTGGCAGAGAAACGGCCATCCACTTTCAACAAAAAGGATGGAACGTTATCGCGACCATGCGGTCCCCTGAGAAAGAAACCGAACTTAACCAATTGGTATTCATTTCTTTCTCATTGATGAAGCAAAGAATATATTAAGAAGCACAAACACCACGATAGCAGAAGCTGCATATAGCTTAGGTTTTGAGAACCCACCATACTTTTTAAGACTTTTTAAGAAAAAAGTGGGACCCAACAGAGTTCAAAAATCAATCACTGAATTGAACCTGAAATGAAGTCCGAACTACCCAATCGAATGAATCTCAAATATCGTTAGTTTTATCTCTTTACTTCACCAATCATTCTCATGCGCACCTGATTTTTATAACCAGGCTCCAGGTATATCGGAGGTTTCATGTAATTCCCAAGCCCCATTTTTGTGTAATTCCATTGATTGTTGATGATCAACAACACTTCTCCGCCCGAATTGCCATCCAGTATTTTGAAAGCGCCAACGGGAATGGCTACCTTATCTTCCTCAGTGCGGCCAAAGGATCGTTTTTGGGCCACAATCCTTACCGTATGCAAACCAGCTTCGAGACCTTCTTTGCTATATAAAATGGAATTGGGGGATTTTCCTCTGCTGAAAAAGCTCAAATTCTCCTCAACTAAATTCCCATCAATATAGATCTGTGCAGCGGACAACCCCCTGTCGTTTGTTCCGATCCAGGCAAAACCATTTCCCCGAAATGAAAAAGTCATTTCATCACCTTCCGAGGTACTCATCAGTTCCTGTGACCCAAAATAGGATATACTATCCGCAGAAATGGCCCAGTTCCCTTTTAATGTTATCGCATCACTGCCCATCGTAATGATATTCTTTTTGTCTTCCTGAACTTCCAGTCTTACGGCTTCAGTTCCATCGGACTCTACTCTTATTCTTACGTTTTCACTAGAACTGATCGCAGTAGCATCATTGATATATTCTTTCATGCTCCTGAAATCGTTCGTTCCTCTGCCGCCAATGTCGTACTGACCAAACACACTAAAATCCCTTTCATCCTGAGACCATGGCCTTTCAGGTTTTTCACCAAACACCTTTTCATTTCCTGCATGTGTCCGCTTTGCGTTTCCTGCATTTCTACCAATATGATCTTCCGGATAATATGTCCACAATCCGTTTCTATTCCATTCCAACTGGTTGATATCTGCTGTCAACAAGTAGGAAATACCAACTTCCTGAAAACCTCCGGCATCCTGATCGTTCCAGGGTTTCTTTCTGGGTTCCGGAGCATCAACTCCAAACCTGACAAGTTCATAGTTAGTCGTGATCAAACCCGCACCATCGATCCCTACTTCAAAGTTTATTTCTACAGGATCATTAAAACCTGAGATTTTTATGACCGCCTCATCTTTTTCTTTGCGCACTTCAATGTCTTTCAGAACCCATTCCCCTGTTTCTTCACCACCGGTTAGGTGAAAATATGGCCCTCCTTTTAGAAGGAGCTGACTGTTATAAATCCCGCTCTTTATCAAGCCGTTCTTTTTGTCAAATACAATCTCAAAGTCTTTTCCGCTAATCGTTATTTCGTCCTTATTCTGCTTAATCTTTGGAGCTGAGCCAGAGGGTCCGGGAAAGGAAACTTCACTTGGAGAAATTGCCAGCAGATACTGATCAATGGATTGACCATACTGATCTGTGAATGTCAATTCCAGCCGGTCATCGTCCTGCCAATTGGTATAGGGAATTTCCAGCGACCCTTCAGTGTGAGGCATGATGTCTGGCCCTTTCAACTGGCCAGAAGCATCTCTCACTTTCCACGAAACATCCAGTTCATTCAAATTGGTGTGATCGTACCAGTTTTTAATCGGGATGATCAGTGTATTACCTGCACCGGGATTTTCAAATGCTTTTTCAGTGATCCTGACCGGTGAATATGCTTTTTTCATATGCCAATACTCAGGACGGGTGCGCCTCCATAGGTCGATGGCTCCCCACTCAAATGCCCATGACCCAAATGCATTTTCATCCACAATGGCCCACATCGCCCCGCCCAGGCATCCCTCCGTCGCAAACATTCGCTCCCAAAATACTTTGATGCTCTCGCCCCAAAAATTTCTCATTCCCGGATCACGGGCCAGAGACTCCTGATAATAGGAAGATCCGTGGGCAAACTCGTCATGGAGCACGGGCATACCTTCCGGCAGGGGCCGGACTGCCTCGCTGTTGAAAACCGCCACTCCCGGTGAGCCCAGATCAGCATCCCAATCCGGATAGTGATAACTAAAGATCTCATAGGGCCAATCCACCCCCGAAGGCACACTCTGGGACCAGCTATAGATCACCGGGCGAGTAGGGTCTTCTGCCCTGGCATACTCGTAGGTTTTGGTAATGTTGATGCCCCAGTAGGTTTCATTGGCCAATTCATAAATGATAATACTGGGATGGCTCCTCACTTCCTCGATCATTTCGGCCATTTGATCCAAGTATTGTGCTGTATGTGCAGTGTCTTTCTGGGTACCCCGCGTAAAAGTGACAGAATTCTCCACCTGAACGTACAAGCCCAGGCTGTCACAGGCATCAAGGTAGGCATTGGTGGCGGGGTAACAAGACGGTCGGACAAAGTTGAGATTCGCATCTTTCAACATCTTCACTTCTTCCCATGCCTTTTCATCCGAAAGGTATTTTCCATAATCAGGATCACTATCGAATCGTCCGGCCCCTCGCAGTTTCACTTCCCGGCCATTAGCCAGCATTTTTCTACCCTGGATCTCAACCTCTCTAAAGCCGATTTTTTTGGTGAGCACCTCAACGACCTCAGCGTTCTCAATTAGTTCCAATCTTAGTGTGTAAAGATTGGGGTGTTCGGCATCCCATTTCAAAGGGTCATTGACATGAAAAGACGTAATTTTTTCCGGCCGTTCTTTCGTTAGATTGATTTGATTTTCATTCATGTCAACATTATTTCCAGCAGGATCTGTTAGAATCAATCTGGCCTTAGCCTTTTTCCCTTCATTAAATGCAACTCTGATCCAGACCTTCATTTCCGCATTTTTATAATTATCATCAAGATCCGTTTCCACATTGAACCTCGTAAAATAATTCTGCGGGACCGCCATCAATTTCACGCTTCGAATGATGCCACCATGGTTAAATGACGAGGTGGAAAGCTCGCGTTCTTCATCCACTATTCCTACGGTCAGCAAAGCTCCCTGGCCCGGCGTTACATAATCCGTGATGTCACATGTCCAGACGTTGAAACCACCGTAGTGCTCTTTGAGGAAATTTCCGTTGATCCATGCTTTAGCAGTGCCGGTCACTCCTTCAAAGCGAACGATGATCCTTTTGTTTTTGAAGTCTTGTGGGATGGTGATGCTCTTTTTATAGGCATATTCCTGGCCTCTTCTGATATTTATTCCCTGTTTTTCAATGGATGAAGGAATAATTACTTCTTTCCAGTCCTTTGAGTTAATATCTTCTTTCCAATATTGGTCAGCAGGCTTTGTATTTATAAACCATGTTCCATTTAAGGATATCACGGGATCTTCAACATCGCTTATCCTGGTTGGTATGGGAATAATTTCAGGTCTGGGCCAAAAGTCGTGGTCCGGGATTTCAATTGAACCGGATTGGCTTAGAAGGGGGTGATTAGTGAAGGTGAGGAGAATAGTTATACCAAAGAGAAAGTGCTTCACTACAAAGATTTATTATTATTGAATGATACTACAAAAGAATGATCCCGCCCTATCTTAAAACCTACCGCCGCCTTACCCGTCATTTAAACGTTGACTTGACTCTAGCGTCCTTAGAGCCTTGAAGATTATATAAAATAGCCCGGATCCACAGCAGATCCGGGCTAAAATAATCCTATATAAACAACTTAAAGCTCAACTGAATCCGCAATAGATCAATTTCAATATTCCGGATTCTGAGCAACGCCATCATTTACAGCGTATTGAGGAATGGGGAAAGTAGGCGGTCCAGGTGTTTTTCCCGGCACTCCTGTAAGCGCATCCGGCCATTCACCATGCCTGACCAGGTCCGGAAGCCTCACCCCTTCAAAATAAAGTTCCCATGCCCGCTCCTGAAGGATGGCATCATTAAACTCATCTTTGGAGGAGAAATCTGTAAGTGCATACAAGCTTATACCAGCCCGGTCGCGCACTTCATTGATCAGATCTACAGCTTCTGTTGTAGGGCCGTCATTATTCTCATTGATCGCCTCAGCAAGCATTAACAGTACATCCGCATAACGGGCAATGACCACATCAGCAGCCTGATAAGCTCCGTCTCCTTCAGGGGGATATTTATCGAAGATAGCACCTCTTGCCAGAGACGAGTTCCGGTCATGTACAGTGGTATCACCATCCCCATTGACGGTTATATAACTGTCCACCAGCAGAGACCGCCTCTCATCCGCAGGATCAAAGGAATCATAAAAGCCCCAATCAGCTACGAAGACCCTTCCCCAGCCTCCTTTGCCGGGATAATTACTCGGACGGCAATAGTATTGATAAGCATTAAAGTTACCATTTGAACCTCTACCCTGTGATGATGGGTCATTAGTGACCGCCCAGATCGTTTCACTATTCTGGTCGGTAGCTTCCCTGAAAAGACTTGCATAATTATCCACAAGGTCGTAAACCCCCATATTCAGGATCGCTCTTCCGGCAGTTTCAGCATCTGCAAAGTTTTTCTCATTCATGTGGAGTCGCATCAATACAGTCAGCGCCAGCCCCCTGTTAAACCTTCCGTATTGTTCCGGGCTCACCGGCAGGTTATCCGCAGCAAACTGAAGATCAGCTTCAACTGCACTTACATATTCATCTCTGGAAGGTCGAACAAGGTTTGCCTCTGCTTCTGCATCACCGACCTTCTCCGGATCCAGGATCACGGGAACGGGACCATACATTTGCAACAAAAGCAACATGGCCCAACCCCTTGCCAGACGGGCCTCCCCGATCAATTGCCCCTTGTCTACACTTATGAAAATGTCATCTGGAGCTGCCTCAAGGTCGCCAATAATCGTAGTAGTACGGGTGATAAACCGGACTTTCTCAAAATGAGCACGGTTTCTTCCCTGCCCTACAAAAGGTGCAAAATTGCCCCGGCTCTTCGCATCCCATAACACGCCTCCATCTCCCCAGTCAGTGAAGATGGCCATCAGGTCCGTGGGTGCATCAAATAGCTGGACATGCCCTTCCTCAAGCCCAAAAAAATGATACTTTGTTCCTCCATCATTGTACGGCCATTTTACAGAAAATGGCACATACACTTCCATGGTATATAGTTCATATTCGCTTTCTGTCGATGGAAACGTGGTAGGATTCAACTCTCCAAATATCTCAGATTCCAGACCTTCCTTACAACTATACACTGTAAGGAGTAACACTAAAATTCCTCCTATAAATATTATCTTTTTCATTGCGATACTTTTTAAAATCCTTATTTAAAAATTTGCATTGATACCAACAGAATAGGTCCTTATCATCGGATAAGGTGCTGGTGCTCCTTTTACACCACGAGCCGCCACTTCAGGGTCCGCCCCTTTGTATTTTGTGAAAATGAACGGGTTCTGGAAATCAATATAAACCCTAAGATCACTGACTATATTTCTCACGGCAGGAGAAGTAAAAGTATAACCCAGCGTAATGTTTCTTGCTCTGACAAAATCGGCCTTGGTAACACGTACATCGGTTCCTACTCCGAGTTCATTCACTATAGCCACGGTCGACTCCTGATAGGAAATCCCTGGCAAAGTCCCATCAGGATTTTCAGAATTCCAGATCAAATCCATATCCTGTGTACCCGCTGATTCGGAATTGATTATTCCCCTGGAACTCGTCCAGCCCAAACTGAAGTTATTGCGGTAAGCGCCAAACTGTCCGTAAAGGAATATGGAAAGGTCAAAATTCTTGTACCTGAAGTTACTACCAAAGCCCAATGATAGCTTGGGTAGCTGATTGAATTTCTTCACATCAGCAGAATCTATCGTACCATCAGCGTTCTGATCAACAAATATCGGCGAACCTGCTACCGTAGCATTTTCCGGCTGCCAGGCAGGAGCTTCTTCGCCTAGCTGCAGGATACCATCGGTCTCAAAAGCATAGATCACATTGACAGGATCCTTAATCCCTTCATGAGCACGCAGATCATCCTCTTCATGTCGCTCTTCCCACCTGTGGGTATAGTTATAAAGATTGGCCGTAGCATTCCAGGTAAAATCAGAATTGCTGATGAGCTCAGCATTAAGCCCAAATTCTATCCCATCACGCACCTGATGTCGGCCGTTTACAAACTGGGTGCCCAGAAAAGACAAGGCAGGAGCATTTACCACCACCAGCATACGCGTAACATCTTCCCTGAAATAATCCAATGATCCGGAAATACGGTTATTGACAAGACCAAAGTCCAATCCTATGGTTTTATTCACAGTTTTCTGCCACTTAAGATCAGGATTATCCAGCCGGGTAATCAGGTATGGAACAAAGGTGGTTTGGCCTCCGTCAAAGCCCACCTGATCACCATCCGGTGTGTATGCGCCATAGGCATTATAATTTGCATTGCCCAACGTCCCTATACTCGCACGAAGTTTCAACAGGTTAAACACCGATAAGTCACTGAAAAACGGCTCATTGGATACCTTCCATGCCAAAGAAGCACTTGGAAACCCGTTATACTTTTGGTCCGGGAAAAACTGACTGTACCCATCATAACGATAAGATCCTGACAAAATGTATCGGTCCAAGATCGAAAAGGTACCTCGAGTAAAATAGGATCTTTTCTTATTTTTGTCCTTATCGGAGTTCACTATAGGTGCTCCCTGACCCGCCCCCACATTGGTGGTGTTAATGGCATCCAGCATCTCTGTGGCCTGAAGGCCAAAACCAAACTGATCATTGATGTACTGACCTACCCCAGCTACTACGCTAACATTAAGGAAGTCTGAGACATCATCTGTAAATGTGGCATAGGCTTCCATCGTTTGCTGTTGTCTTTTTCTCCAGTCCAGGGAAGCCCGGGCACGGTAATCGTCAAACCAGTTAGTGGTGGAAGGAATGAAAAAATTCCGGAGGGAATTTTCATAATTATTCCCATACAGCACTTTTGCCGTTAACTTCCCGGGTATGATCGTAAAGTCCAACGAAAGATTGGCATATAGCGAGTTATACTCCGTTTCATCATCCATATCAAGCAAGCCTATGGGATTGCCTCTCAGTTGGAAACGTGTAAGTTCGCCTGTATTCGGATCTCTGACTGGCAAATATGTAGGGTAGGAAAGAGCAGCTTGCAGGGCGGTAAACCCATTAGCTCCGGCTCCACCTGTCTGCCAACCGGCAACCGTATTTAGAAAATTGTTTCTGTTGGCTATGATATTGGTACTTACTTTCAGAAAATCAGCCAATTGAAAGGACAGATCCGCTCTCCCATTGAATTTTCTCATCTCTGAGTTTTCTACCGTACCCACCTGGTTGAAGTAATTACCTGAAAAATAATATGTGACCTTTTCAGTACCTCCGCTAATGCTCACTGAATGGTTGTCTACACTTCCATCTCTAAGAACAAAATCTACCCAGTCTGTGGCTCCCGCCGCAGCTGCGGCATCCATGTCTGCCTGGCTAAATGGCATAGGAACGCCAACGGCCGGCCTGGGGCCAAATGGAACCATCGAACTGTCTGACAAATACAGGTCTTGAGTATACCGGTTGAAATGCTGCATGTATTCCACCGGGCCCAGAGGCTCAATATAAGGGTAGTTGCGTTGGAAGGAATGGCTGGCATTATAGCCTACGTTTATCCGCTCGCCTTTTTTCCCTTTCTTGGTAGTGATCAAAATAACTCCACCGGCAGCACCAATACCGTACATGGATGCCGCACCGTCTTTTAATACTTCAATGGATTCAATATCACTCGGGTTCAGACCGGCCAACCCACCACGGTTTACATTATTAATCTCCGAAAAATTAACTCCTGGCTCAAGTCCGCTATAAGGAACA
Organism: Marinoscillum sp. HNIBRBA16962; assembly: GCF_057801515.1. Classification (NCBI taxonomy): domain Bacteria; kingdom Pseudomonadati; phylum Bacteroidota; class Cytophagia; order Cytophagales; family Reichenbachiellaceae; genus Marinoscillum; species Marinoscillum sp. HNIBRBA16962. Next base: position 5,412,829 of record NZ_CM173603.1, read on the forward strand.
AGTACGCCATCAACTACTATCAGCGGGTCTTCGGTCCGCCCTCTTATAGTAAGATTGATATTCCCGCCTGGCTGAGCGCTCTCCTGAGTTACCCGCAGACCTGGTGCTCGCCCCACCAGCAGATCATTTATGTTGGCATTGGCTGCTTTTGATACCTGAGCCGGATCCACTTTGGATATAGAAGTTGTTAAATCCTTACGGGTCGTCGTTCCATATCCCACTACTACAACTTCTCCAAGCTCCGTCACATCATATTCCATCGTTACATCAATAACAGAACGGCCATTTACGGGTATCTCCTGAGACAGATACCCTATGGAACTGTATGCCAACGTGGCATCCTCAGGTACCTCGAGAGAGTAATTCCCGTCCACATCCGTTATAGTCCCATTGGTCGTTCCTTTCTGCAGGACACTAACCCCTGGTAACCCTGACCCATCTTCTGATGAAGCTACTGTTCCGGTAACTCTTTGTTGCGCACTCAAAGTCATCGCACTAAAGAGACCAAAAATGATTAGTAAATAATTCTTCTTCATAGGCTGTAAATTTTAAACTTTAAATATTATTATGGTTTATTCTATTATCCACACTACAACATCCAAACTATTCGCTGCAATACTGAATTCAATCCGTATATTTCTAAAAGTCATAATTATTGTGACATTATCAGATGATCAATTAAATACGATAAACACATAGAAGTATCAAATTATGCAATTCACAAAGACCCTATTCAAAAGTACACATAGGTGAGATGAATAGGATGGACATATTTTTTGTATTTATGGACAATAGTATGATTTAATTGAGAGATTTACCCGGAAGAGGCTCTGCATGTTTTTGATTAATTAGATTTCTGATAAAACCAGCTATCTTATGAAAACCAAAACACCTGGAAGGCTAAAGAAATTAGGCAACTGGTAAGACATCAGTCGGGCTGATATAGTAGTAACCCGTAAGGGTAAAAAATGTGCTAACTAAAATGGATCCACACGAGATTTGGGCAACCCCTCTGTCTTCCATTCAAAAATCTTCATACCCGAATTATTGCAACTCACTAACAGCAGTACACTTCTATCCGCTAATCTGATCTTCTTAATGTCCCTGATCTCACCTTTTACCATCCATCCGCTTTCCATGAGAGGAATCAGGTCAAAACTCCCGTCACCATTGCCCTTTAGCATCACTCCATAACCAGCGTCGTATTGCCCAAGATTTACAGTAGCTCCATGAAAATTTCCACCGAGTAGCAGGTCTGGATAATGGTCCCGATCAAAATCCTCCGGATGTATACTAAATACCGGTGAAAACTGGGCCTCTAAAGGGAGCGGATGCATTTGAAAGGTCCCATCACCAAGGTTTTCAATGTATGATGACTCAAACGTATACGCCTTTTTGACTGTAGCGCCTTTCAGTTGTTCGTCAGTAAAAATATCATTGATGGTCTGCACCTTAGAATAAGCATTATAGCTTGGAAATTTCTTCCGCAAGGATGGAAGTTGCTTCACCAGTTCATCTAAAGTAGCAAATGGTGTACTGACTCCATCTTTATAAAAACATAAAATCTGATCCAGTGCATTATTGTGATCAAAGTCCTTGATATAAATGGAAGCCGGCTCCTTTGGAGAAGCCTTTATTTTTGCATTTAATCCCAGATTCCCTACTATGAGATCCTGATCTCCATCACCATCCATATCAACAGCAGTGACACAATTCCACCATCCGTTGGTTTTGGCCAGCCCAGCCGAATTCGTGATCTCGGTCAGTTTCTCTCCGGTGTTTTTAAATATAGATACAGGCATCCACTCTCCCACCACGACAAGATCCTGCAGTTGATCCTGATCTATGTCAATCCATACCGCATCGGTCACCATTCCGATACGTGTCAGCTGGGGAGCGACTGCCTCGATTACATCCTCAAAAACACCTTCCCCATTGTTTTGCAAAAGATGGCTTTTGGGACTTATCCCATAATGATTTATCACTGAGCGACTACCCACAAAAAGGTCAAGATCCCCATCTCTGTCAAAATCTGCTGGTTTGACACAAGAACCGTTAGAGATCAACCCTCTGGGTATCTGGCCTGCAGATTTAAGGTAATTGCCTTTTCCATCATTGATATACAGCCGGTCTTCAAGGTGTTCGGAAGTAATACTCCATTCATTTCCACCGCTGGCCACATAGAGGTCAAGATCCCCATCTCCATCCGCATCAAAAAGCGCCACCCCAACATCTTCGTGCAATGAATCCCTTTCAAAATCAATCTGGTAGCTCTTAACAAACTTCCCGCTTAAATTCTGCAAGAAAAGCTGACCAGCCTGGTAAGCTGCCCCACCGCAGTAAACATCTTCAAGCATGTCTCCATTGACATCACCTATCGCTAATTTAGGGCCCTCGGTGGACAGCTTATGCGGCATAAGGAACTGCCAGTCGTAATCCACAAATTCATTTTCCTTATGCCGGTAATCAATTTCAAAGTCTTCGGTTATGTCCTCAAAAAAAAGTGACTCTTTTTCGGGCACCGGATAGTGATATTCAAGTGAGGCTTCCTTTTGATTAAGCTTTACCAATTTTCCGGACTGGATATTGGTCAGAATTTGCATTTTTCTGTCAGGCCAGATGACTTTCAGTGTATCAACCATTTCGTGCTTACCAACACCAAAATGAAGAACTTCATCTACGGTAGAAAGAAACCCTCTAACGGGCATTTGCTCCTGGTATAACAACTGCCCGTCCACCTTGAGGATCACTTTTGCACCAATACCCCTTGTGTTCTTTCCTGCTCCGATCAGTTGTACCTGCAGATAGTTATTCTGAGTGATGGAGTCCGCATTATTCCGGTAAATGAATGCCTCCTGATTAATGTTGTTCATAACCATGTCCAGATCGCCATCATTATCGAGATCAGCATAAGCCACTCCATTGGAAAACACAGGTTGGTTCATTCCCCATTCCTCACCTTTATCAGTAAAAGTAAGATCACCATTGTTTTGATAAACCTTGTTTGGAATTTTCTCCGACGGCATTTTATCTATTAGCGTAGGGCTTAATTCGGGCTTGTTCTCAATGAATTCATTGATTTCTTTGTCGCTTTTATTTTGAGTCTCCGAGTAAACCAGCTGCCACTTGAATTTGATATAATCCTTATCGTTCGGCCTTCTTACAATGCCATTGGTGATGTACATATCCTTATGGCCATCGTTATCAAGATCACATAGCAAAGGGGCCCAACTCCAGTCTGTCGCATAAACCCCCGATAACGGGGCTATATCCGAAAACAATCCGTTGCCCTGATTGAGTTGTAGTGTATTTCTGGCTAGCTGTGGATGATATCCGTTACGGATCTTGATATCGTAAACATTCTCAGGCTCCTCGCCAACGGACTTCTTGAGTATTTCCTCCTTTTCTGGCAGCATATCCAACACCACTATGTCCAGCAGGCCGTCATTGTTAAAGTCGGCCACATCGTTGCCCATGGAGGAATGGCTGGTGTGCCCCATAGACTGTTCCAGGGTTTCCTTAAAGGTCCCGTCACAATTGTTGATGTAGAGGTAATCGTTCTCATGAAAATCATTGGAAACAAACAGGTCGATACACCCGTCGTTATTAAAGTCTCCTGGCATGACAGCCAGTCCGTAGCCAATCGGGCTATCGTAAATCCCTGCCTCATGCGTAACGTCCACAAAACGACCGGCTTTCTCACTCAGATCATTTCGTAAAAGTTTATCACCAGCTTTAGGATCATGCTGATATCTTTTTGTTGAAGGGCCAAAGTTTCGGGAGTGGTGGACACTGTGATTGAGAAGGTAAAGATCCAGGTCACCATCGTTATCATAATCAAAAAAACTAGCCTGTGTAGCAAAACCGCTAAAGTCCACCCCATATTCTTCTGCCTTTTCGGTGAATCTTACCTTTCCTTCTTCCAATGAACCACTATTTATAAACAATTGATTGTTTCCCTGGAAGTCCTTATAACCTGCAAGCTGGGATACATAGATATCCAGATAGCCATCACCATTTACGTCTGCCATAGCCACCCCGGTAGACCAGCCTTCTATTCCTTCTACTCCCGCGGCTTTGGAAATATCTTCAAAAACAAAGTTTCCCTTGTTGAGGTAAAGCTTATTAGGTAACAGGTTGGCCGTAAAAAAAATATCTTTAAGCCCATCATTGTTTACGTCACCTACTGCCACTCCCCCTCCGTTATAATAATACAGATACTCCGCAATGTTAAATTCAGCTTTTTCCGGAAGCTGATTTGAAAAAGTCACCTGGGTATGTGTAGAAGGTAATAATGTAAAAAGCTGTAATTCTTCATTGCCGTCGGTACACCTCGAAAAAATCACCACACTACAAATAGCAGTCAGGAGTTGAGTTTTTCTTTCGATGTACCTCATGTATCTCATGGACTTGGTGAAGTTAGGATTCTTTTTTTATGAAACTCAATGTCTTAAACTGTAAAGATCCCTGATACGGGGTTATGTTTATTATAGTTTATTATAGCTTATTCTACTATTCTGTTATTGTATCATATTGCTCGATTTTCGAAGTAACCATAAGATCAAGTATTTTTGAAATCATCAAGTATCACGAGAAATTTCTCGAAATACACGAAAATAGCTGGTGTTTTACTTATTATATTTCATTTATTATATTAGCTACGATTCAAAAGTACCAATTAGTTTGACTTGAGTTTATGGACATAATTTTTGATCTTATGGATAATAGTATGATTTATACAATCAAGTTACGGTATATTTTCCTTTCACGAATTCTGCACACGCACTTGCTATAAATGACAAAAAATGATTCACTCAGGCATACAAAATGACCATAACGATTTTGAAGCCAGATTAAAGGCCGGTTTCCTTGGTCAGCGAATGATCGTTCTTCCCCGAAAAATCCTGACTTCCATAAAAAAAAACAGTCTGATCAATCAATTATATGTGACCGACATTGGCTTTTTTCCCCATGCCAAATTTCATTTTCGGGAAAGGAAAAACGGAAGCAAGCAATATATATTGATATACTGCATGGAAGGTCATGGTGTCATCAATGTAATGGATACTAAAATTGAGCTAAAGCCTAACTCATTTTACATCATTCCACCGGAAGTAAGACACGCTTATTATGCCGTTCAAAAAGACCCCTGGAGCATTTATTGGCTACATTTCACAGGTCCACAAGCTGAAAATTTATTCAGAAAATTCAATAAAAAAAATGCGATTGACGCAAGATCTATTTCATTTGAAGAAAGACGTGTTAATTTATTTGAGAATTTAATGGATGTGCTGGAAGATGGGTACAGTTCTGGTAACATGGAATTTGTAAATATATCTCTATGGCAACTAATCGGGTCCTTCATTTTCAATGACTATTTCAGAGAAATAGGAAAAGAAAAAGCTGAGGAAGATGTTGTTACCCGCTCCATTAAATACATGAAAGGACTCCTGGATCAGCCTCTCAAAGTGGATGCAATTGCTCGCCATTTTAACTACTCCAATTCTCATTTCTTTTCACTTTTTAAAAAGAAAACCGGATACTCACCCATTCACTATTTCAATCACCTCAAAATACAGAAAGCTTGCCAGTATTTGAGTTTTACGGATATGAGCGTAAAAGAAATTAGCTTTTCTCTGGGCTATGAAGACCCGCTGTATTTTTCCAGGCTGTTTAAAAAAACAATGAATATTTCACCGCTCCAATATCGTTCAGAGTACAAGCATTAACGGGTATTTGGTAATCGATGATCTGTAATCGGTGTTCCGGTAGTTAGCAACCAGCAATACAACAATACACTGGTATATCATATTATAATCCATTCATTCAAAAAAAATATCCATGTATTAAAGCTATCATTACTTCTATTTTTGTATTTCACATGAAAGAATATAATTACACTTTTTTATTGTCGATATGCTCAGTGGCAGCTCTGGGAGGGTTTCTCTTTGGATATGACTGGGTAGTGATCGGCGGAGCAAAACCTTTCTATGAATTGTATTTTGGGATTTCCAAAAGTCCGGGACTGCAAGGATGGGCGATGAGCAGTGCGCTGGTAGGATGTATTGCCGGGGCGATTATTGCAGGCACTTTTTCGGATCGCTATGGAAGAAAAAAGCTACTAATTGCCGCATCCGTGCTCTTTATCATATCGGCATACGGGACAGGTGCCGCTACAGGCTTTTCCATGTTTATCCTTTACAGAATAGTCGGAGGGATAGGGATCGGCATAGCATCCACGCTGTCTCCGATGTACATTGCAGAAGTGACCCCGGCTAAAATAAGGGGCATGTTTGTTTCTATCAATCAATTGACCATCGTCGTGGGGATTTTGGCTGCCCAGATAACCAACATGCTCATTGCCGAAAAAATCCCCGAGCTATCTTCAAATAACGAAATATTGACAAGTTGGAACGGACAATACGGCTGGAGGTGGATGTTTTGGGCAGAATTAGCTCCAGCATTCCTGTTTTTCATCTTTATGCTCTTAGTTCCTGAAAGCCCGCGGTTTTTATTAAAAGTGGGAAATGATGAAATGGGAACAAAAATCTTAAGGAAGATAGGCGGTCAAATTTACGCTGAAAATACTTTGGCCGGAATACGAAAAACGCTTTCATCCGATCGAATAAAGTTATCAAAGGAACAGTTCACAAATAAAAGATTTTTGTCCATACTCATCATCGGTATCGTCCTGGCATCTTTCCAGCAATGGTGCGGGATAAACATCATATTCAACTATGCCCAGGAAGTTTTTCAATCTGCCGGATATTCTATCAATGACATGTTTTTTAATATCGTGTTAACGGGAAGCGTAAATCTTGTTTTCACTATTGTAGCTATGCGGTATGTTGACAAACTGGGCAGAAAAAAATTGATGCTCATTGGCGCAGGAGGCCTGACAATTATTTATATCGTATTGGGCGGGTTTTATTTCATAAATTTTAACGGGTGGCCTATGTTAATCCTGGTGGTTACAGCCATAGCCGTTTATGCCATGTCGCTGGCGCCCGTAACATGGGTGGTATTATCAGAGATCTTCCCCAATAAGATCAGGGGTGTGGCCATGTCAATTTCTACACTGGCCCTTTGGATATCATCTTCACTTTTGGTGTTGACATTCCCGTATCTTAATAAGACGCTTAATACATCGGGCACCTTCTGGGTCTACAGCGGGATCTGCCTGGTTGGGTTTATTTTCATCCTTAAAAAACTGCCCGAAACGAAGAATAAAACACTGGAAGAAATCGAGGAGATCTTAATGCAAGAAAAATGAAAAAAGTAAGTATCTGGCAAGAGAAAATAGTTATTCCCACTTACACAATTGGAGAGCCTGAGAAAAATCCTGTTTTCATTGAAAAACGAGTGTACCAGGGAAGCAGTGGTTCCGTGTATCCCTACCCGGTCATTGAAAAAATACATGACGAAAAAATCGATAAAGAATATACCGCTGTTTACCTGGAAAACGATTTTGTCAAGATCATGATCCTCCCGGAAATCGGCGGCAGGGTACAAATGGCTTATGATAAGACCAAGCAAAGGCATTTTGTTTATTATAACCAGGTAATAAAACCCGCCCTTGTAGGACTTACAGGCCCTTGGATTTCGGGAGGGATTGAGTTTAACTGGCCCCAACACCATCGTCCCACCACATTTGATCCGGTAGATTTCTGTTTAGAGGAAAATGAGGACGGAAGCGCTACGGTTTGGTGCAGCGAGTTGGAACGAATGTTCCGTACGAAAGGGATGGCCGGCTTTACGCTATACCCTGACAGATCATACCTGGAGATTAAGGTGAAGCTGTATAACCGCACGCCTTTCCCTCAGACTTTTCTCTGGTGGGCAAACCCTGCAGTAAAAGTCAATGATGAGTATCAGTCGGTTTTTCCTCCGGATGTGAATGCCGTATTTGACCATGGAAAAAGGGATGTCTCAACATTTCCCATCGCGAAAGGAACCTATTATAAGGTTGACTATTCACCGGGTACCGACATTTCACGATATAAAAACATTCCGGTACCTACTTCCTATATGGCGGTTGCTTCTAAATATGATTTTGTCGGTGGATATGAAAATGACACCAAGGGAGGAGTTCTTCATGTTGCCAATCACCATGTGTCACCCGGGAAAAAGCAGTGGACCTGGGGCAATGGTGATTTCGGTCATGCATGGGATAGAAACCTTACCGATGAAGATGGCCCGTATATCGAATTGATGTGTGGCGTATATACGGATAATCAGCCTGATTTTTCGTGGATAATGCCCAATGAGCAGCGGGAATTTGTCCAGTATTTTATGCCGTACCGGGATTTGGGAGTAGTGAAAAACGCTACAAAAAATGCCATGGTAAACATGGAGGTAGATAGAAATTCAATCATCATAAAAGCTTATACAACTGGTATTTATCCGGATTGCCAGGTAATGTTAATGAGTGGGGAAAACACATTATTCAACGAAAGATATGATGCTTCTCCCGGCAACTCATTCTGCAAAAAAATTGAATTTTCTAATGGCATCTCCATTGAATCATTAAAAGTTATTGTCTCTGACAAAAACAATGCGGAGCTGGTCGCCTGGCAATGGGAAGGGCCGAATGGAAGTGATATTCCCGAACCAGCCAAACCTGCATTAGAACCATCAGACATCAAATTGACTGAACAATTATTCCTGACCGGTCAGCACATTGAGCAATACAGACATGCTACCTACAATCCGGTAGATTATTACGGGGAAGCCTTGCGCAGAGATCCTCAGGATATTCGAAGCAACAATGCAATGGGGCTTTGGTTGCTGAGGCGAGCAAAATTTAAAGAGGCTGAAAAATACTTTAGGCAAGCAGTTGAGAGGTTAATAGAAAAAAACCCTAATCCATACGACGGAGAGCCATTGTACAACCTGGGTTTGTGTTTAAAATACCAGGGAAGAATTGATGAAGCATACGACTACTTCTACAAAGCCGCATGGAATGCCGGCTGGCAAAATCCGGCATACTTTTCAGTAGCCCAGATTGATTGCATAAACAAAAACTGGTCTTTGGCCCTGGAACATGTCAACAAATCACTGGCAAGAAATATCCATGATCAAAAAGCCTTGCATCTGAAAACCATTACCCTGAGAAAACTGGATAAAAACACTGAGGCTTTACAATTGGCTGATGAATCTATTTCAGGTGACGCATTTAATTTTGGTATTTTATATGAGAAATATCTGATTACTGATTCTGAAGAAGACAGACAGGGGCTTACAGACCTTATTCGGAACAATATCCATAACTATATAGAATACGCGTTGGATTACGCTGGCGCCGGGTTTTATGAAGAAGGGATTGGATTGTTGGAATTAGGATTAAAACTATCCGAATCCAATTATCCAATGGCATTATATTATATAGGTTGGTTCTTATCCAGCTTAAACAAAAAGGAAGAAGCGCTCAACTATTTTCAAAAAGCTTCTGGTGCAGATCCGTCCTATTGTTTTCCAAACCAGGTAGAATCTGTAATTGCTTTAAGAGAGGCCATTAAGCTTAACGCTTCCGATGCTAAAGCATATTACTACCTGGGCAACTATTGGTATTATACCAAACAATACCAGGATGCCATCTCCTGCTGGGAGGATTCGGTAAAAATAGATCCTCAATTCCCCACAGCATTCAGAAACCTGGCGCTTGGATATTTTAATAAACTCAACCAGGAAGAATTAGCATTAGAACACCTTGAAAAAGCATTTTCGCTGGATCAAAAGGATGCCCGGATCTTTATGGAGCTGGATCAATTGTATAAACGAATGAATAAAGATATTTCCTGCCGTTTAGAATTTCTGGAAAAGCATCCGGAACTGGTTGAAAGCCGGGATGATGTTTACCTGGAGAGGATTGCTTTATACAACATTCGGGGCGACCATGAAAGAGCATTCGACCTTTTAAAAAACCGAAAATTCCATCCCTGGGAGGGAGGAGAAGGCAAGGTGACAGGCCAATATGTGGCAACCTTAATTTTTCTTGCAAAGGAAGCGCTGAAAAGCTCAAAATATAATGAGGCAATGGACTTTATCAAGCAATCCCTAGACTACCCTCATAACTTAGGAGAAGGCAAACTATACGGAGCACAGGAAAACGACATCTACTATTGGATGGGAGTTATACTCAATAAAATGGGCAAAACTAACGAAGCAAAAGAATGCTGGAAAAAAGCAAGCCTGGGAAATGATGAACCAAACGCTGCTGTTTTTTACAATGATCAACACCCGGATAAGATCTTCTACCAGGGATTGGCATTACTCCAGTTGAATGAAACCGAGAAGGCCAATATGAAATTTAAAAAACTGATCAGATATGGCGAGGAACACTTAAATGATACTATTAAGATTGATTACTTCGCCGTTTCACTGCCTGACCTGATGATATGGGAAGACGATCTGAATAAAAGAAATCAAATTCATTGTCTTTACTTGATCGGCCTGGGTCAGCTTGGTTTGAAAAACTTCAATGAATCCGAAATCAAGCTAAGCAAGGTTTTGGAAATAGAACAGGCTCACCTTGGGGCAATTGCCCATAAAAAGGTGATTGAAGGTCAAGTGGTGTAAAACCATAAAGAATGTTATTCTTCCTTCATGAAAAATGACTAATTCTACTTTCTCAAGTTGCGGCTAAGCAGTAAGGAAGTATGGGTTTGATAAATTTTTCCACAACCCCCATCGCCCCCTTTGATGAAAAAAGGGGGAATATTTGTATCAAACCCGTACTCCGCTATGATCATTCAATATAACTTGACAAAGCCGCTCTAATGTTAATCAATCGCTTTTGACCCCATTAACCTCATAAAGCCAGGCGATCAAAGCAGTCGGCCATTTGGAGCTGGGACCCGAATCTCCTTCGCGAATGCCAAATCCGTGGCCAGCATTAGCGTAAATGTGAAGCTCCGCGGGTATGTTTTGCTCTTTGAATTTTAAATAGAGCCTGGCCATGCCTGTGGAAATGCTCTCCATGTCCTGAAATCCACCCAGGATAAACGCTGGTGACGACTGACCGGAGAGGGTGATCTCGTTTACCCAGGCAGGATAAATGAGGGCCTGAAAATTCGGCTTGCTGCTGAATGTTTCAACCTGACCATCTGCGTCCACACGTCCACTGTCGGCATAAATGTCCGCCATAGCGGCAATCTGTCCACCGGCAGAAAATCCCATAACGCCGATTTTATCCGGATCGATGTTCCATTCGGACGCCCGGCTCCTTACCAGTCTGATGGCTCTGAGCATATCCTTTACCGAATGATCTTCAATGGTATAGGTTGAGTTTTCAGCTCTTGCCAGGCGATACTTAACTATAAAAGCCGCTATTCCGTTTTCACTCAGTTTCTTCGCAACGTTATGCCCTTCATGGTCGATCCATATTTCACGGTGCCCGCCTCCAGGTGCAATGACAACCGCAATGCCGGTAGCTTTTTCTTTGGAGGGCAGGTAAGGTGTTACCGAAGGGTTGTGGACATTTGAGATCACATGATCCCCGGTCGGTTCATAAATCCTCACGCTCTCTTCACCACCCCCGGATTTGGCCCCGGACGCTCCGTCTGGCCACAGCGAAATGGATTGAGGTTGTTGAGCGTGAGACACGCAAAGCGCTGTCAGAACGAAAACGAAAGTCAACTTGTATTTATAATTGTTCATGATTTAAACGGGTTAAGCTATTCTTCAAACAGTTCATACGCTTTACTGAGGAACAAAGGATTTACCGGCTCATGGCGAGGCATATTCAGGTAAACCAAGGCAATCATGTCGTTCTCAGGATCGATGGTATACGATGTGCCATACAGGCCACCCCAGGCATATGCTGTATTCGATACTTCGGGAACCGGTTTCTTCTGCTCATTGTACAACTCAAATCCGAGTCCGAACTGGAAACCCTCTCCGCCAGCATTTTCTTCAGGTAGCCGGTTGATGGTCGTCATCCGTTCTACGGTTTCAGGTTTTAAGATTTGATGTCCATTAAATGTCCCTTTGTTGAGCATCATCTGGCAGAATTTGGCATAGTCTTCAATGGGGCCATTCAGTCCGATGGCGCCTTCGGCATAGGTCTGTTGCTCACTGATGGTTCCTTCGCTAAACATGTTGGAAGCAGGCTCCAGGTTTCCGTCCACATAGTTATAAGCCTTTACAAATCGGCTTAGCGCTTCCGGTTCATAGTACCAATCCGTCTCATCCATTCCGAGGGGTTCAAGTACCGTTTCTTTCACATATTCCTGTAACGTTTTCCCGGAAATACGCTCAATCATGTACCCAAGCATATTGGTGCTGACGTGGTAGCTCCATTCCGTTCCCGGATCAAAGCCGAGTGGATATTTCACCAAATCGAGCATTTCGTCTTCCAGGTATTTTGCATTGGGATCACCACCGAAACTATGCTGACCGCTTGGAGTTTGTTCCGGCCTCATACTTTCAGGACCTGCTATGGTATCAGCGTTTTGCCTTTCGGCACTACGAATTTCCCTCACCAGCCCGGCGCCAAGTCCCGAACTGTGAGACATCAAATGAACAAAGGTCATTGGTGATGCCACAGGCCTTGTCTCGTAGGTTCCGTCTTCGTTGACAGCCGTCACTACCTGATCCGGAATTTCAGGGAAATACTTAGAAACCGGATCGTCGATGGCTACCAATCCTTGCTCAACCAGCGTCATGAAAGCAACGGTTGTAACTGCTTTGGTCTGTGAAAAGAGGATGTAATAGTCATCTACCGTAGCGGGGACCTTGTTTTCGATATCTTTCCAACCGAACGCTTTATGGTACACAACATTACCGCCTTTGGCCACAAAGCCAACCACACTGCTCACTTTCTGCTCGTTAACTAATGACTGAAACAGCGAATCGATACCACCGATTTTTTCCTTTGTGGTACCTGCTTCCTGCAGATCAACTTCATGATTTAAATTTTGCGGTCCGCCGAAATTCTCCTTTTTCGCATTGCACCCTGATGCCAAAATGGCAACTAGCAATACGGCGCTTAAGTATATTGTTTTCATCTGCATGTTTTATTTACAATTCAATCTCCTTCCTTTTGCATGAAATCCGGGAATCCGCTGTCTGTCCAGCGCACTACCCTGGCCCGGGTGGCTCTGTTGGGATCAGCTAATTCATACCCCTGAATTTCTTTATAATCACGAGCATGGTAGATCATGACCACTGTTTCTCCATCTTCAGCAGTCGTAAATGAATTATGACCAGGACCATATCGGTCTAATTCTTCATTGGTATAAAAAACCGGCCCCGGAGATTTGTTCCAGTTGGAGGCTTCCAGCAAGTCAGCCTTTTCATCGATCCACAGTAGCCCCATACAGTAGTTGTGATTGGTGGCGCTGGCAGAATAGGTCACGAAGATCTTTCCGTTCCTCTTTAATACAGCCGCGCCCTCGTTCACATTGTATTTAACCCTTTCCCAGTTAAATTCGGGCTCCGTGATCACTACCTCCGGACCAGTTAGGGTAGTGGCATCTTCCATTTCTGATATAACCAGGGCCGTGCCATTTTCTCCTCCTCTTACGTTTTGTGCCCATATCAGGTACCGTTTTCCCTGGTGCTCAAAGGTCGTCGCATCAAGCGAAAAGGATTCTATATCCGTTTTGATCTGCCCTTCTTCTTTCCACTCTCCTTCCATGGGATCTTCGGAAGAATTAGATAAGGTCCACATCCTGATGTTCCAGATTTTCTCCGCTTCCCCCGCGGCAAAATAGATATACCATTTCCCGTCTATCCTGTGCAATTCCGGCGCCCATATATGATGTCCCATTACCCCTGTTTCATGCTTTCGCCAAAGCACCTTTTCTTCGGCATCCTTCAGGCCATTTATACTATTCGCCTTTCGTAGCACTATTCTGTCATATTCCGGTACCGTAGCAATCAGATAGTAAGTCCCATCGTTTGCTTTATACACCCAGGGGTCCGCTCGTTGTTCCGCTATGGGATTGTCGAATTCAATGGATTGTGAAAAAACCGGATTGGAAAAAGTAACGAGGATTGTTACTGCTATAAAAATGCTGTTGAAACTCATACTTTTAAACTCATTTTGGAATTGGGATAACACAAATGTTCATGGATCTGCCATCCTCGGATAACATGGCGGATTGAATCTCGATTTTTGTTCCATCAGGACTAAAAGTTGGATGGGGATGATCTGCCGCAGTAGCTTTATGTCCTGCAGACAGGAGGATCATCTCTCTTGTCTTTCTGTCGATGAGGTAAATATTTCTGTCAAAATCATCTCCAACCGCATACCTGACATCAGACGAGCCATGTACGTGCCAAAGACCGCTCCCTTCTTTTGTCTGGCCGACGATGATCATTTCCCTTGTTTTGATATTGACGATGCCCAGACCAGTTGGCTTTTCCCTGGTTCCGGAGGGGCCCCATGCTGCTTCCTGTCCCGGATTTGCACCATGCACACCGGTAGCTGGTGCTTCCTCACCGTCGGTACCGGGTATTTTTCGATGCCCCATGATGGCAAAAGCTACTTCCTCAGGACCAATAACAGCTTCGTGGGTTACCCACTCGTAAGGGGCCTCGGGATATAAAGGCCGGAGACCTGTTCCATCAGCATTAACAATCCAGGTTCGTTGAGGCGATTTCCCACCTGTTTCCCAACAAAAGACAATCTGGCCGGGAACCCAGGGATTTGTTTGTATATGACCTACCTGGAACGGCACAGAAATCACATATTTTATTTCTCCTGTTTTGATATTCATTCCGGCAATACCTCCGGGGCCTTCGCCCATATTCCTGGGGCCAAAATCTTCTTCAATTTCTGTTCCCTCCGGCAGGCGCTTCATGGCAGCCTCACGTCCTGCTCTAAACCAGACCCATTCTTCATCTGCATCAAGGGCCATGTCTCCACCGGCGCCAAGTTCCGGCGGGGTACTTCCACAAATACGTTGATATTCTGAGGCGGATTTCAGATTTTCCGATTCGCTATCCTCAAATAGTTTTTTCAAATCAACTTCGATTACTTCCACTATATCTTCATTCGAAGCGCCCGAAGGTTTTCTCATGAAATAAAGTTTCATGGACTTCCGTGCCACACAGAGCATCCCTGTATAACCCCCCTCGGTAACCTGAACAATATCTCCTGTCACCTCATTCACTGCCATTGCTTCCCCCTTGACCCTGCCTGACCGAAAGACTACCCATTTTCCATCAGATGTCCATTGGTTATGGGTAGGATAGATCTTCGAATCTCCAGCCGGAGTACTGGTCAGAAATATCAGCTTATGACCCGTAACAGGGTCATTGATCACTTTCCTCTCTGATGGAAAGCGCGTACCGATCTGACCATGAACGGGCGTAATAATCGCAATAAAGGCGATTTGAATGATCAATAGTTTAAGGGTGATTTTCATCTTTCTTTTATTTAACATCTATTGGAGTTAGAGAAAAGATTTTGTTTTCAAAGAAAATTCGCCAAATCTACCCCTAAATCCCCTGAAGGGGGCTTTCGGATCACCCCTTTAGGGGTCGGGCCGACGTGGAACGAGTAGTTTTAGGAATCGAAAAAATCTTTTCTCATTTCGTCTAAATGCATGTTTTTGATTATATTCAATTTCAGTCGAACGCTGGTATTTAACATCCTCTCATTTCTCCTCAAAAATAGGTTGGTCTGTATTGATTTCTTCAGAATAAAACTGTACCGCGCTATCATTCATTTTCGGATAATTTTTCTTCAGCAATGCAATCATCTCTGCACCTGCCAGCAAAACAGGACCATAGCCATGTGCTGCATAGACATTTACCGGACGATAGTAATAAAACGCCGCATCAAAGCCCATTCCTGTTCCAACACAGGTTCCTTCCACCTGCCCCTTCTCATTCACTTTTGATGCCACGGCATTCCAGGCCAGGCAAACCATCGGGCCGTACGCTTTAGCATCAACATATCCCCGGTTTATCGCCCGGGCAATTGAGTAGGTGAAAATGGCCGTTGCAGATGTTTCGAGATAGGAGTCGTTCCTGTCGATAAGCTGATGCCAGAAGCCCTGGCCGGATTGATATTGGGACAGCCCGTAAATATGTTTTTGCAGATACTTCAGGACTTCTTCACGCCCAGGGTGGGCTTCGGGCAATACCTCCAGCAGCTCCACCAGGGTCATGATGGCCCATCCATTTGCTCTACCCCAGTGAAATTGGGGATGCTCTTCCATATCCATGATATAGGCATGCATGTACAATCCTTTTTCCTGGTTAAACATGCGGTCAGAAAACTGCAATACCTGTTTCACCGCATCATCATAATATTTGGTTTCACCGGAATATTTACCCATCTGGGCAAGCGCCGGTACGCTCATAAACAAATCATCCAGCCAAAGGGAATTTTTCATAGGCCGGTTCCTGGCCAGGGTCCCGTCTTCAAGGCGGAGTTGTTTATTGCTGATGTAATCCATAAAATTTTGGATCATGGGATCAACATCTCCTTCAAAACCAGAATGCGTTGCCTTGATCATTGCCGCACAGACCGCCCCGGCATCATCCAACGCGTCGGGATGCAGAACGGACTTCATCGGATGACGAAAATCGGTCTGCTTTTTCTCGATTTCCACAAACCGCGGATAAAGCTCCGCCAGCAAGTTCAGTCTGTCAAACGTGTACTTTGCATATTTCGGATCGTTGGTGTGCTGAGACGCCAGTAACATACCGGCATAGGTAACCCCCCATTCGTAACTGACCAGCCTGAAATCACCCTGCTTAAAGGCAATTTCCGCTGACCTGTTTAAACGATCGAAATTGGTGATCTCCTCTCCTGACGCTACATCCACAATTGCCGGTGGTGTAGTGCTTTCCAGGTACTGATGGACTTTGTCCAGCGTACGGATGACTGACGCTTCGGTGGGTATGCCATAGGGAGTCTCATAATCCGGCTTTGACAAGTGCAATGGTGTATTGACGTCATTCGCTTTTTGAGCCTGCGCCAGGGTGCACACAGCGATCATAAAAGTTGCTAAAAGGTGCTTGTATTTTTTAATGGTCATAACAGATCGTTTTAATCTATAGATTAGTTTTTTGATACACTTCAATTTCAACAATGCTCAATATGCCTTCAGGCGTTTCCTTTTCTCGAAAACCATCCTTTACAAAATCTTTCTGCCCGGTTATTTCCACAATGTTATAGGCGTCTTCATTGATCGCAGTCCCTATCAATTTCACGGTAAGGCTTTTACCTGAGACAGGTTCGAAAGGGAAAGTTACGTAGCCCAGGCTTCTCGGGGTTTTTCCTTTGAATACTACTTTATCATCTACTTTTATTTCGACGGGATAGCTTCTGCGCCTCCAGGAATTCAATTTCATGACCACCTCGCTTACCTGATAGGTGGAGTCAAAATCATATTTTATCCATCCTTTTTCAACAATGCTATTATTGGACCAATTGGTCATTTCATTGTCATCGAAACTCATGTGAGCCTGATCACTGTTTAGTCCGGCTGTCGCTGAAACGATCTTAACCGGATTCCGGCTAATTGTAAATGAAGGAGTTAATGGTGTTGGTCCCTTTTTCAGATTAGATGGCAGGTCTGCTCCGGGAAGCATTTCAGCGAGTCCTCCTTTCACGTCTACGGGAACGGTCTCCAGCTCTATCGATGCAGGTTTCAGGCCTTTGGATTTTGCCGTAAGGGTTATTTTACCGGCGTTTGTTGTGGACCGGATCAGGGCTCTGTTCACCCCCAGCTCTACCGGAAGGTTTTTGGCCAGGATGTAGTTGTCCGGCCCCTGGGCAATGCCTCCCCGCCATTCTGCAGGGCCTTCTAAAGTAAAATCTATTTTATTAAAAGCAACAGGATTTCTGCGGCCTCCTTCATCCACTACCTCAACCTCAATTAGCGCCATATCCGAACCGTCAGCTTTGAATCCATTAGGATCCGTTATAGATTTTAAGCGAATAGCCACTGGTTCACCTGCTGTGATATTTTCATCCTCGCAGATTACTTTGCCAGATTCATCATAGCCAACAGCTTTAACCGAACCGGCTTCCCACTGGATGTCTTTGAACGTAAAAAGAAAATGGTAACTCCGCTCACCGAAACCCTGCGACTGACCATTGACGAAAAGCTCTACCTTCTCAGCACTGGACACGGCATATATGTCTTTCACTGTTCCCTTCTTATAGTTCCAATGCCCCAGGAGATGAGTAGCCGGTTTTTTGGTATCCACCCAGCCATCCCACATCACCTGATGCGCGAAAAAACCATCTTTTGGAATCCTCATCGGGTCGGCTTCACCACTTCTCCGGTAGTTTTCAGCGCCCCGATAATGAGTATTGGTATCTGTAAAGACGATGTTCACTCCGCCGGAGCTGACCCTTTTTCCGGTACCGGGTCTTTCCCGCCAGTAATCGTACCAGCGGATAATATTTTCGATAGCATGTGAGTCCTGGTTGCGGTTATACGGGCTGGCATCGGCTACTTTGCTTCCGTCAAGGTTTTTATGGGCTGTTCCGCCATCTCCATCTTTGTGATAGGGTGGGCTGTATTCATCCCAGTATTTTCTCAATCCCTCATCCCTGGAATATTCCATAGCCCACATAGGTATATCCGCACTTTTGTTGATGTACAACATCTCCCCACCGTACTCTGCTACTTCACTGTCCAGCATTTCACGACAACCAGCCGCCCGGCCTCCATACGGATCATACTGATCCCGAATGTTTTTAAGGTCCTGCATATGTGTTTCGCTGATATTTTCATTGCCTCCCTCGTAAAAAATAATACTTGGATTATTCCTGTTATAGATGATGGCATCTCTCATCAGCTCAACTCTTTGTTCCCATTGTCTTCCACCGATGTCCTTTTCTGCATCTCCCGCAGGCATTGCTTGTAGAAGGCCTACCCTATCGCATGATTCTATATCCTGCTTCCAGGGTGTTACATGCATCCATCGCACGAGGTTGGCATTGCTTTCCACCATGAACTTATTGCTGAAATCACTCAGCCAGGCAGGCACACTCAAGCCCACGGCAGGCCATTCATTGCTGGTACGCTGGGCATAGCCTTTCATCATGAGCACCCGGTCGTTCAGCTTGATCATTCCATCGGCAAATTCCGTTTTCCTAAAACCTGTCCGCGTCTTTACCTCGTCGACCACTTTTCCGTCGATCTTTAACCGGGTATATACATCATACAAATATCCATATCCCCAGCTCCAGAAGTTGAGCCCTTCGACTTCAGCTTCAGCCCTGGCTGTTGCCATCCCTCCGGGTGAAACGGTGACATTGTTTCCTTCCATGACCTTGATGACCTGCCCCTCCATGTCGCGTATCTCCACTTCGTATTGAAACGTTTTGGCTTCCAGATGCTCATTTTTCACCTGCGATTCCGCCGTTATCAGCGCTTTCTTTCCGGGAATATCAAAATCCCGGGCATAAACATATACCCCGGTTGTCCCTAGTGTAGCATAAAGAGGAAGCGTTTGGTAAAGCCTGTCTGAAACATGTAGGTACACATTTTTGGGTATTCCGCCATAGTTGGCATTGAAATTATCATTGTTCCACTGGTACTCTGTGTTGGTGTGAAGCTCGCGATAGTCCCAGGAATTGTCGATGCGGACGGCAATGGTGTTTTCTTCCGGACCGACCTGTATCAATTCACTCACATCAAAACCAAAAGCCATGACGCCATTGTCATGATGGCCTATGAACTTGCCGTTAAGATAAAAATCGCCTCCCTGCCTGATGCCTTCAAATTCCAGGAAAACCTTCTGTCCACTATAGTGTTCAGGTATGGTAAATGCTTTGCGATACCATGCAATCCCGGTACTGAGGTGGTGGATATCTATTTTAAATGCCTCGTCTTCATTCCAGGCGTAAGGAAGCGTTACGTTTTCCCACTGGCTGTCGTCAAAATCGATTGATTCTGCTCCTTCAGGATCGCCAACGTAGACTTTCCATTCTGAATTGAAATTATACTTTTTACGCGCTTCCTGACTGGCCTGTGATATGCCCTCCATAATAAAGAAACAGGTAAATAGTAGTATGAATTGGATTCTCATAGCAAATTAAATTTTAGGTTTAGAGCGATATTTTTAACATCAAAGTTGGCAGTTAGCAAAATCCAAAATGCGATAATATGCCAGAATAAATCACTTCCTGGGCATATACTTCTCAGGGTTTTCAATCATATGAATGCCTTTTGATAAACTGTTAAATTCAGAAAACTACCTGCCATAGTTTACTAATTTGGTTTTTTAACCACGTTTCAATATCCTATTCTATTTTGCCAACTGCCATTTTTATAAACTACCTTTTGCCAACTGCCAACTGCTATTTCCTTTTCCAAACAAGCACTCCGGCTGTCGGGATACGCTGATCGCCGATCAGGACTTCCTCTTCAGGTGAAAGTTCCATGTTGTATTCTTCGTCCGAATAGTTTAAGGCCATTCCAAACCCATCTCTATACTCCACAATGATCCCTTCCGGGTAATTTTCTATTTCGATCCCTAACTGATTATAGAGTTTTTCTAAAACAGCATATTCCAAATCACCCTCTTTACTGTCAGCTCCGACATAAGTGACACTTCCCTTGCCTAGTTGATTGAAGGTAACCGCAGGTTTGCCTGCATAGAAATCGTCCGTATAGACTCCCCAGGTCTTGGTGTCCTTCTCAGGTTTTAAGACATCTCCCCAGCTCGTCCAGGAGAAACTTTGATCCTCAAATTCTATATCATTGGAATCATATGATCTCAGCAAGTCATAAAATTCTATCTCGCCGCCAATGAGTTCATAAATAGGTTCGGCATGCCTGGCTTCCCACAAGTGTCCCCTTTCATCCTGATGGCCTGTCCGGCACGACATCACCAGATTACCCCCATTCTTTACATACTCAGTCAATTTTTGTATCAGAGCCCGGCTCATCTGCTGATAGGCAGGCAGTACCAATACCGGATATTGAGCGAAATCCATCGTATCCCGGATAAAATCGACCGGAGCTCCAAAGGATTTTAAAGCTTTGTAGTATTTCAATACATGCTCTTCGGTGTTCCAGACGGTGGTCTGTTTGTTCTGATTGATGGCCACCGTATTATCAGGATCGTACAATATGGCTGTCCTTCTTTTCAGGTAATCTTCCGGATCTTCGGATACAGGATTATAATTCTTTCGCAAAAGCTGAACCTCATCGATGAATTGTTGATATTCCAGGCCACCTCCTGTGGGGGTGACGCCATCAGGTCCGACGATACCATAGTGATACTGTTCATATCCATAGATTGGCGCTCGAAACCGGTAAGTACAGGTGAATTTACTTCCTCCGGCAAAGACATGCCATAGCCATAGCCGTACTGCGCCAGGCAGCGGCTGGGAGTTGATGCTGCCCCAGTTTACCTGTCCCGGCTGTAGTTCCATCACCCCATAAATGGGTGAAATCGGCCGGAAGTAGTCATTGGCCATAGCGATCCTGGAATACTCGCCTACCCGATACCCTTTTGGCCCAATCCCTTTGTGTTCGCCGTAAACCATATAGCGGGTATAAGTAATGAAGTCTAATTCTTTACTCATTCCAATAAAACTGGCATCATACATAGGAATGTAGTTGGTCGTTATCCACTGGTCAGCAGATGCATACTTTCGGATGGTTTTGGCTTGTTCATCCAGAAAAGTTGCTGTTTCTTCATTGCAAAACCGGTTGTGATCCAACCGCTGATAAAGGTTCATTCCCCATTGTGAATGTTTGGGGAGGTTAATTTCGGAAAATTCACTGTAGGTACCACTCCAGAAGTTCGTTCCCCAGGCTTCATTCAATTTATCAATGGTCTTGTATTTTTCTCTTAACCATTCCCGGAATCGATCCTGCGCATCCTCGCTATAATCAACTGACGGACGGGGTTCATTATCCAGTTGCCATCCCATAATCCGCTCATCCTGACCGTAATGTTTAGCCAACTCAGCGATCATTTTCTGGGAATATTCCCGGTAGTAGTTATTAGAAAAAGAAGCGTGCTGGCGGGCGCCATGGTCCATGGTAGTGCCGTCTTCCCGTGTAATCAAAACATCCGGATGTTTGCGGACCAGCCATACAGGAGGTGTGGCAGTGGACGTACACATGATCACTTTGAGGTCATATTTTGCGGCAAGATCAACGGCTTTATCGAGCCATTCAAAATCGTAAACGCCTTCTTCCGGTTCGAGCTGGGCCCAGGCAAATTCAGCGAAATGAGTGAATTCAAAGCCCATCTCTGCAATTTTCTTTAGATCCCTGTCCCATTGGCTCTCATCCCAATGCTCCGGATAGTAGTAAGCTCCTACACTCGTAAGCTGTTTTGTTGGAAAAGCATTTTCAAGCTGCTGGGCAAAACTGCTGCAAAAGGGAAAAAGCAATAGCAGGGTGATTAGTTTTCTTATCATAAAAACTTAAAAAATAATTATCGTGTAAATAAAAGGCCTTTATTTCTATGATCTATCATGTACCCTACCGATCTAACCCGGATTTTAAGACATTGAGCTTTGTTTTTCGAAAGTTAGATGCCACCTTTTCTGCAACCACTGAATTTTACATACAACAGAAGTTATCGGACATCAATAGTCATTTCCACCGGCTCAAGCCAGGGGGAAGTAAACTTCACATTCACCTTTCCTTCTTCTCCGGTAGCTTTGATGTAGGCAAGCATTCTTCCGTGATAAACCCGATGTTCATTATCGGTGTAGTCACTCATATCCCGGTTGTTGCTGGCTTCAAGACCAAGCAACGCTGCAGGCCCATCGATCTGACAGGTAACTTTATTATCCGACAGCATCACAGGAATGCCATTCTCGTCTACTACCTGGATCACTATTTGCGCCAGGCCTCCATCTTTGCTAATCGCATTCTCTCCACTGATAATGGAAACTGCATGAGGAGCTTGTGAAGTCTGTATGGCGTATCGTGCTATTTCATTGTTACTTTCATCAAGACCGATTACTTCCAGTTTTCCCTTGCGGAAAGGTATATCCCAATGGATCACTCCCGTTTGCTGATCATAATTTTTGGTTTCTCCGACCACCTCACCATTTAACTCCAGTCTTGCCCTGGCTGCATTTGTATAACATACTACCCGTATGGTTTGATCTTCTTCATAATTCCAGATGGGCCATGCATCGATTGAAAGCCTGTTCCTTCCTGTTGCGGCACTAGCCGGATAAGTACCTATGTAGGCCATTGGTTTAGCTGACCACAAAGACTGGCGGAAGTAGCCCCGTGGCTTAATAAAGCCGCCAAAATCCAGTAACCCGGAATAAAATCCTCTGGATGGCCACCTTCCCGACTCTCCCAGGTAGTCGATTCCTGTCCAGAGAAACTGACCAAAAATGTGATCATTCTCTATCACCGCTTTCCATGCTCCCATATCGTGCCTGTTTTCACTTCCAAAGATCACTCGCCCGGGATACTTCTCGTGATCAGACGCATACCGCTTTTCCGTGTAATTGTAGCCGGTAATATCCAATGCGGAAGGATATTCGGTTTCATTTGACATGGCTACACCCGCCAAACCAGCTGTAACGGGGCGGGAAGTATCATGGCTTTTCACTACGGCTACCAGTTTTTTGGCAATTGTCCCCAATTGCATGGCGTCCGGCGCATCCTTTTTATAGCCGCCAAAAATGGGTTGCGTAAAACCGTCTTCTGCACTGCCATCCAGTATGGGGTGAGAATAAGGATCATTTGGGTAATCTACTTCATTGCCGATGCTCCAGGCAAAAATGGAAATGTGATTGCGGTCTCTCCGGACCATGTCCGCAAGGTCCTGCTCTGCCCATTCTTCAAAAAAATCAAAAGAGCCCTCAAATCCTGGTGTGCCAACATTCCAACCTTCAAGCCATTTCCGTTTCGGAAATTTCCATTCATCAAAGGCTTCATTTAAAACAAGCATTCCAAGCTCATCACACAGCTCATAAAGGTCCGGCGCCTGCGGATTATGGCTGGTGCGGATGGCATTTACTCCTATTTCCTTTAAGGTGAGAAGTCTTCTTTTCCACACCTCGCGTGGTACAGCCGAGCCTAACACCCCTGCATCGTGATGAAGACATACTCCTTTTACCTTCATCCGGTTTCCATTAAGGGCAAAACCTTTATCAGGATCGAACGTGAGTGATCGGAAACCGGTCGTAGTGATCGTCTCATCAATCACTTTTCCATCACTGAGCAACGATGTTTTCAGTCGGTAAAGGTCAGGCCTATCGATACTCCACAATTGTGGATTTCTTACTTTTATATCTAGCGAAACCTTACCTTCCTGCCCTGCCTGCACTGAAAGTTTATCATCGCTTTTGCCTACTACTTTTCCTTTCGGAGAAACGAGTTCATGCCTCACGATCAGGTTGCCGTTTTGCTCTGACTCATTTTTTATCTCAACCGATATCTTCAGGGTTCCCTGCTTGGTATCAACATTTTCGGGATAAGCAAAAACGCCCCAATGTTTGATGTGAACGGGAGTGGCATAAACCAGCCATACATCCCGGTAAATGCCTGATCCGGTATACCATCGTGAGTCTGCCTCACGGCTATGGTCTACCCGAACTGCAATGATATTATCCTCGTCCGGTTTTAGATAGGGAGTGGCATCATACATAAAGGAGATGTATCCATTGGGCCGTTTCCCTAAGAGCTGACCATTGATATAAACTTCACTACGATTATAGACTCCTTCAAAATATAAAAACACCTTTTCTCCCCGCCTTTCTTCAGGAATGTTAATGGATTTTCTGTACCAGCCTATGCCTCCCGAAAGATAACCCATAGCGCTGGCTTTTGTGGGACTTAAAGGCTGCTCTACGCTCCAGTCATGCGGTAAGTCTACCGTTTGCCATTTTTCATCATCAAAACCTACCTCCTGCGCCCCCTCCTCATCATTGAGTTCGAACTTCCATTGATCATTGATGTTAACCGGCTCACCAAAAGAAACCTGGGCAACAGACGGGCAGGAAAACAGCAAGGCAGTTACTAAAAAAAACAATCGATATTTATATTCCATTAGTTTTTTCAAATTTAGATCTTCATACGTCCTGGCAGCTATCTTCTATGTCAAATGTACATGAAAGTAACTTTCCAATAGGTGTCATTTTATGAAAAACGGTACCACATTTTGATAATTTAGAGTGAAGAGAACAGGTGCTTTGCTTCCAGAGGCTTCGCCAGACCAAATGCACTTGATGAAGTCAGGTGATTCAACCCCTAAGACTGAAAGTTTGTCCCTGGTGCCAAGAACCGTATGAGCTGTTTTCAAATCAAGGATTGTAAAAATATAAATATGTTAATCCAAGATATAAATTTCCTTGATTCGGTATCATTTTCGCAAAACATCCCTTTTCATATTGAATGATATATAAAGAATGTCTTGATAACTAAACCTTCTAAAAAGTTGACCATAAATCTCCATTCAATGAAATCATAAGGAGGGTTGATAGTGGTGACGATTGATTTTGTGTTTGGTGACGTGAATTGACTAAATCTCATGTGTAACCAAATCTTTAACCATATGATCCATTTCTATCTTAAAAAACTGAGTTCCATTGGGGACGTGACGTTTTTAAAGCGATGCAAATTTTTAATCGTTTTGCTTTTATGTTTTATGCAAATTGAATCTTTTGCACAGAATGATGTAACCGACCTTTATTTAACAAATGCGGGGTTTAATACCAACTGTAACTATATCAGTGGTGACAGTGGAACAGTTGCTACAACTGATCCATCCAATGCCCATACAATAACCGGCTGGTCAGTAGCCGCTGCTGGTGCCTGGAGTGCAGCAGCAACTTTCGAATTTGGCTGGAATGGTACTTTTAATGGTGTTACTACACCAGCTTCTGGTTCGGACGGATCTCAGGGATCAGGACAGGGAGCAATAGGTTTAACTGCCGGATGGGGTGTTGATTTAGCCTACAGCCAACAAGTAACTTTACCTGCCGGGCGGTATACTATTGAAATAACCAGCGCTTTTCTGGGAGCTAATGATATTGCGGCAAATCTTACCGGGTGGATTGGCAATGATGGAAATGTTGTATTATCAGCATTCAACTCGGCCGCAACATTGGGTTCCTGGTATACAGATACGGTACCTCTTCGATTAGTTACTGAAACAACCGGAACCATTCAGGTAGGTATGCGACCGTATCAATCGGGGTCTACTTCAAATGCCAGAGTATTCGTTGATTACGTTAAGCTGATTAGTATGCCTGTGGATAAGGTGGAATTGCAGGCGTTGGTAGATTCAGCAAATGTTATGCTGGCCAATCCGGAACCAGTACCAGAAGGGTCAACGGTTTATGCAGATCTCAATACGGCAGTTACGAATGCACAGGCTGTATTAGATGATCAATCGGCAACTACCGAGACCATACTTGCTACTGAGGACGATATGAAAGCGGCAATTGCTGATGTTCATGCGGCCATTTTTGAAGCCAGTCTAACGGTGTATGATAATCACACAGCCACATATACCAGCCTGACCGACGAAAACATGCAGTTGACAGGTACAGGCCAGGTTACGCTAACCTCATCTACAGACCCGATGATTAATAGCGCTATAGATCTGGCATCTCCCGATGCCTGGGTTTATTTTGAAAATATGCGACCAGCCGAGGTTGTTAATTCCTATTTAACAAGTATAAAAGCGAATGGTGAAGATGCAGTACCAGGTACGAATATCAGAGTAACTAATTATTTGAATGGAGCGATGGTTATTGCTCACTCAAGCACTTACGCAGCAGCAACGGTGTTTGATGGAGCAAGTCAAAGTGGTTCTTCCATGGATCTTTTGATCAATCAGTACTATAAAACAACCGAGCTCGGATCTATGAATGACAATATTGAGTCATTTGTTTTAAAAAGAGGGTATATGGCCACATTTGCCAGTAATGAAGATGGCACCGGTACCAGTAGGGTATATATTGCTGATGATGAAGACATCATCGTAAACCTCATGCCGACAGGCTTGTCCAATACGGCCTCCATGGTGGTGGTAAGACAATGGAGATGGACGACCAAAAAAGGTTGGAGAGGCAGTTCATCAGATGCTGACAGGTTCAATGCCGGTTCACACTACGACTATAACAACACTTCTTATGGCACTTTGGATGTTGAGTATGTGCCTATGCGACATAATCCAAACTGGAATGCCTATGGCAACTTCCTGGATAAATTTGGCAGTACCCATGCGCTGGGCTATAATGAGCCTGATAATCCCGTAGATGATGGATATAGTACAGTAGCGGATGCTATTGCTGCCTGGCCAAATATGATGGCATCCGGGTTACGCCTGGGGTCACCTGCCACCACAGACGGAGGATTGAGCTGGACCTATGATTTTATAGACCAATGTGATGCACTGGGCTATCGTGTTGATTTTGTGGCATGGCATTTTTACAGGGCAGGATACACAGCACAGCAGCTTTATGATCAGCTATTAGCGGTTCACAACAGAACAGGTCGCCCATTATGGATTACCGAGTTTAATAACGGTTGTAACTGGACCTACAATGGTAATGAACCATCAGAGGAAGAAAATGCTCAGGTTATTGCAGAATTTATCGCCATGCTTGAGGATGCACCTTTTGTCGAAAGGTATTATGTGTGGGATGGTTGTAACGAATCCCTACGAATGACCAATTACGATGGCACTCTGAAACCTGCCGGTGTTGTCTACCGGGATCAGGTGTCTACAATGGCGTATTCTGCGGATTACTACAATAATTGCGAACCTGCAACCATTACTCCCTGGTTTCAGATAAACGGAGGTTCCTGGACTGCATCAACTGATGTAACCGTAAATGCCGGAGATGAAATCAGATTCGGACCTCAACCACTTGACGGAACATGGAGCTGGAGCGGATGCGGTACATCAGGCTCCTCACGAGAACAGGTTATTTATCCTACCAGTTCTTGTTCTGCTACAGCTACTCATACCACTGTTTGTGGTGCACAGAGTAGTGTCACTTATAATGTTACAGTAGGCTCTTCGGAGAACAATGCTGCCCCTGTGGCTTCCTTTACTTTTACCACAACCGATCTGACGGCCAATTTTGATGCCTCAGGAAGCTCCGACAGTGACGGTAGTATTGTGAGCTACGACTGGGATTTCGGAGACGGAAATGTTGGGACCGGTCAAACGACTGGCCATACTTACACAGCAAGCGGTGATTATACAGTAACCCTCACTGTAACCGATGATTCAAGTGCTACGGGTACGGATCAGCAGGTGGTTTCGGTATCAGGTGGCCCGGCCAGCCTGATTTACGTAGAGTCCATTGTAACAAGTACTTCAAATGTTGGAAAAGGCAACAAAGTTGGAACTGCGCAGGTATCTATCTCAGATGATCAGGATGGTCAGGTGGCTGGCGCTACCGTCAATGGTACATTTAGCGGTACTTATAATGAGACAGTATCCGGAGTAACCGGAGCTGATGGAGTCGTCAATTTCCAAACGACCGGCACGGCCAAAGGGGGTGTGACTGTCAACTTTTGCGTGGATGATGTGACTCATAGTAACCTGACATACGATCCTTCTCAAAATCAAATTACATGTACAGGTTCATCATCAAGACAAGCAATAGAAGAGGAGCTTTCCGGCGAAAAGGTGATGGTAACGGTATACCCTAATCCGGTAAAAGATCAGCTACACCTTTCGGGAATTGAAGAAGTTGTAGACTTGAATATTTTTTCGCTAGCTGGAAAAAATATGAAAGGGCACTTTTCACTTGATGACCATGTGGTGGAAGTAGGAGGCTTAGCTCCGGGGGTTTATTTCCTGAAAGTGAAGTTTAACGACCAACAGAACCTCATGAAAAGGTTCATTAAAATTAATTAGAATAGAAGTAATTTTTTAACAGAACAAAAGAGCCTGCTGATTTAGTGGGCTCTTTTTTCTATATGCCTATCCTACTTCTCTAACTTTAGCACATCATTATTCCACAAAATGTTCTGATCATCCAATCCGGTCAATGACGGGTGTATTTGTCAAAAACAGTAATAACAGGCAGGACATTTCCCTCTTTATCAAAGAAGCCCCTGGTACCCCATCGGCCAACAGCAGGCTCCCACCAAAAAATGCCTTTGCCTCTGTTATCAGGCGTGTTCAGGACAATTCGGTTAACCTCCTCCAGGAACTCTTTTTGTCCTTCCGGGGACTCTTCGAAGGGTGGCGCCTTTTCATTATACTCCGCCGGTGCCCAATTATATGCTACCTCTACTAAAATGATATCCTTTTTATATTCAGTAGCCATAAAATGCATGTTTTCCTTCAAATCAAGTAATGAACCATGCCACCAGGGGTAATACGACTGACCGATTATATCGTACCGGATATTATACGTATGAAATGTGTCGTACCAGTTTTTGGTAAACTCTTTATTTCCCCCTCTGTCAATATGGACCATTAATCGTGGACATGGCTGGTCACCACAACTTGCCAAAACACCGTTGATGCCGGCCTGCATGAGTTGGGCAAAGTTGTCCCAGTTATCGGGTAATTTGCCATGAGGCCACAAAAAGCCATTGCTGATTTCATTTCCAACCTGTACCATATCAGGATATACTGCTGAATCCCTGAATGCGATCATTGTTTCCAGTGTATACCGGTAAACCTCATCTACGAGTTGCTCATAAGACAAGCTGTCCCATGCCGCAGGTAGATATTGCTTGGCGGGATCAGCCCACGTATCAGAGTAGTGAAAATCCAACAAAAATTTGTAGCCCATTTGTTTGGCTTCCTTAGCCAATGCTATGGTGTACTCCAGATCGTTTGGAAGCCTGTCCGGTGAATGAAACAAACGCAGACGTATCCACTTATACCCGTGTTCTTTGAAAATTTCAAGGCCGGGTTTGGTTACTCCATTTTCTTTAAATTCAGAACCATTGTCTTCTGACATTTTTAAAAATGAAAGGTCTGCGCCAATCGCATAATCCTGGGCCTGGGTCGGAAGAAGCCCCGTCATTAAGATTAAAACGATGAATAAGTAGTGTTTATATTTCATTTTAAACGAGGTTATTAATTGATATTTTAATGCCATTCTAGTTAAGCATATTTTCATACCTCCTCTCCCTTGTCGGACACCCCTTCACCCTTCCGCCAGTTGGCGGAGGACAAAAAGGAGCTTAACTAAATGGCATTGGAAGATTATTTGTCATTTTAAAATCAAGTTGGATTTTCGTTAAACAATTGATGGAAAATTGTTGCTCCCTGATTTCTAAAGATTAGTGCCTAATGGCACCAATAATCAATAGAGACAATCAGGTGGAAATCAACTATTTGTTCTGCATTTTAATGTAGTTTATTTCTGCAACTTAACATCAGTTGGCCCAGGCTTTACCTTCGGGAGTAAGTCTCCATTTGAAATAGGCATCCAGGACTTTCATCGATTTCTCATCCGGAACAGGCCCCACATGAGGGTCTGCATCTAAATACATTACTTCAGGATTCGCATCACTGAATGGCGGCCATTCCGGTACCCCTTCTCCATTTGGGTCGCCATATTTGGCAAAGTTGGTCCAATAGGTACCCATGGTTTCAGAAAGATCCAGATCTGATTGGGTGAGACCGTCAGGCTTTAGGGTGTCCAGCGTCATAAAGGCATAAGCGACCTCCTGTCCGTGAGGTGATCCCATACCATGCTTTGGAGAATCTTCGGGGTAATCGGGATGCTGGTCAAAATAGTAATAGAAAACATTGGACTTTCCCGTTTGAGATTGCAAACGTGCCCAAATCCAGGTTTGCCATCCAAAAGCCGCATCGCGGTTTAAATCACGGGCTGTTTTGGGTATACGCTCTTTTCCTACGGGATAAACAGATAACAATGTATCTGCAAACTTTCCATAACGTTTTTGAACTCCCGCGACGAATTCCTCAGGTGATTTAGTCCAGGTAAAACTGGCCCCTTCGTCTGAATTGTATCCGATCATCACAGGAACGTCGTTGTAATCTCCATTTTCGTATAAACTGTGCTGAACATCGGGGATGACATAGCCGTCAACAATAGGCCATCCACCTCCCATGCCAAACCCCATTGGCAAACTATCCGGTGGTAGCTTTCGCAATTCTGTAATAGAAGAAGACCCTGTTTTTTGAACGTATGCTTCCCCATCGGCTTCAGCCTGTTGAAGTGTTTTCATGTTTTCTCCTGGGTAGGTGGTTGGACGCGTAGGGCCAAACGATCCACCGCTTTGAGAGATAGCTCCCTGAAATAACCCCCTGGCCAAAGGTGATGCACACAACATGCTCACAGATATTCCGCCAGCTGATTCACCAAAAATGGTCACCTTGTCGGGATCACCGCCAAAAGCAGCTATGTTTTTCTGCACCCACTGAAGACCTGCGATCTGATCGAGCAAACCATAGTTCCCTGACACTTTATTCGGATTTTCCGCACTTAATTCAGGATGGGCCAAAAAACCAAGCTGACCAACGCGGTATGCTACCGTAACCACTACAACTCCTTTTTTTGCGAGTTTTACGCCACTGCAAACAGGATCTGCTGTCGTCCCGACAGAAAACCCACCTCCATAGATCCAGACCATCACCGGCAGCTTTTCCTGATCCGATTTTGCCGGTGTCCAAACATTCAGATATAAGCAATCTTCGCTTTTGCCGGATCGTGGATTACCTGCCTGATAGG
Organism: Marinoscillum sp. HNIBRBA16962; assembly: GCF_057801515.1. Lineage (NCBI taxonomy): Bacteria > Pseudomonadati > Bacteroidota > Cytophagia > Cytophagales > Reichenbachiellaceae > Marinoscillum > Marinoscillum sp. HNIBRBA16962. The sequence goes on from NZ_CM173603.1 coordinate 5,444,423, forward strand.
GTGAAGGAGCATATTCTGTAGCCTGTTTTACTCCCTCCCATTTTTCAGCAGGAAGCGGGGCCTTCCAGCGTAAGTCGCCTACAGGTGGTTTCGCAAAAGGAACACCCTTGAAAACACGCAAACCATTTTCTACTGTACCCTGTAAAATTCCCTCTTCAACGTCAACTTGAGCCGGATGCTTTGTTGAACAGGAGCATATAAATACCGATACAACTATTACAAATAATAGATTTCCTCGTTTCATCGTATTCTTCTTAATTTTAATTTGTTTGGCTACTACAGCGTCGACAGAAAATCCGTCAATACTTCCACGGTACGCTCTAATTCGTCATGATGCAGATTGTGCCCGGCGCCATCTATGTGTACGAGTTGGCCTTTTTGCATCACACTGACTGCCTCCTCGTGGACTATGCGCTGCTCGGGCGAGGCGTCAGCTTTGAGGATAAGTGCGGGTACGGGAATCTTCGCCAATGATTCGCCGGTTCTCATCGTTCCCGACATGGACTGCCATGTTTCATCTGAATAAGCGCCGTGATATTGTTTTTTGGAGAGCGCCCAGTACTGGCAATCCACCGAATCCCACTTAGGAGTGTTTCGGTGACAGGTCGCTACCAGGTCATCGAAGCTGTAGTTGTTCTGCGCTACCAGCGTTTCGGGAGTTCCACGCATACTCACAGAAAGGCGGTCCGGTTTTGTGTTTTGCTTCGTTCTACTTCCTTCACCATTTTTCTCTTCTTTACGCTCGTCGGCATCACGTCTGCGAGGAGGCCTTGGTCCCAGACCGGGATCCAGCATAATGATGGCTTGTGCCAGTTCCGGATACTCCGCTCCTATCCGCATCACCGTAGCAGCACCCATAGAATGCCCCATCAGGATAGGCTTCTCAAAGTTCATCGCATCCACAAATTCTACCACGTCTTTCACCAGGGTGTTGCCATCATCCGAAGGGGTGAATGGGTCAGACAGGCCATGCCCCCGGGCATCGACCATGTATATGTCGTATGCGTCCTGTAGCTCCCAGGTGAGCGTGGTCCAGCTAAGTCCGATATCCGTAACTCCATGGACCATTACAATAACTGGTTTTTCCGGTGCCGGAACGGCATGGTAATAGTGTATGCGAATTCCGTTTGCGTAGACATAACCATCTGACCAACCATTGGGAATGCCAGGCGGCTGAGCATCAACTTCCATTGCCGACAGGATAAGCAAAGCCATCATCAGCAAACAGGTATGAATTTTTCTTCTCGTTTTCATAGAATTTTACTTTAACAATTTTTGCCCTAAAGAACGTTACGTCAAATATATAGTCTTTGCTTCAATTCATTAGTACCGGCTTTCGCACGTTTTAAACCGCTCCTTCTTATACTGACCTACTTAAAATTAAGTATTGATTATCAGATAGTTAGTCAACAATATGAAACTTCCTGGAATAAGGCTCTTTACCCAGTTCTATTCGCATAATGTAAATTCCGGTTGCCAGGTTTGTACAAGGAATTTCAATAGTCTTGTTATCTAAATCCCGAATCGATTTTACCAGGGTGCCGTCCAGTCTGTAAATGCTGATAGCATCAAGGTTTTCAGATGATGATTCGACCTGTATGACATGCTGCACGGGCACCGGATAAATTTTAAGGCTGTTATAAGCTTCATCCTCAACCACCAGGATAGATACGCCCGGCTGATCAATACACTCTGCTGAAGCTTCTGCTTTAGCCTCATCACCCAGAGATCTAATGCTCAAATAGTCGATATTAGGTAGCCCTTCTGCTACAGTAGCTGTAAGCGATACAGGCGCAACACCCGCCTCAGTCGCAGAATAATTTACCGATGAAAAATCCCAGCTACTCCAGGATCCTGTAGACGGAAAAGGAACCGTACCAATAGGTTCTCCTCTTACTGTTACTTCGCCCGGACGTGTTGAGGCGCCAGCATAACGAAATTGGATACTGTACTCGCCTGGTTCAATAAAGTTTACTGTCCAGTTAACCGTAATTTCACTTTCATTGTCAGTGTTAATAAACCCCTCTCCGGTATAATCCGCGTGATTGGCATCTATGGTTCCTGCATTATCACTAATGCCACAATATCCATCAGCATTCTCCTGGAAAATAGAAACTATACCAATCTCAATTGTAACCTCTTCGGAATCAACAACATATCCATTATTATCTGTAGCCGAAGCATAAATGCTGTAATTTCCTACACCTGGGTTTGTCAACTCATAGGAGTACGGTTCTTCTGTTAGTTCAATGACAGGCTTATCATTTACGTAAAAAGTTACTTTCGTTATTGTTCCGGTCGAATGGGACGCATTGGCTGTAATCGTAATATTCTGATCTTTTGTAAATGTTTCTCCTGCAGCAGGCTCATCAAGGGATATCTGCATCAAAGTAGCAGGATCCGTATGTTTAATCCCCTGAAAAGCATCCATTGCCAATGTTGGCTGCTGTGTTTCAGGATCCCATGCCCCCATCTCGTACCAGCCACCATAATATTGAGGTTCCCAGTAAAAATTGCCTGTGCCTCCTTCATCTATCAGGGCTTTCATTAATTCTACTAAATAATTGTTGGCAACATATGGTTCATGCCAATAATGTCCGGATTCAACCACCATCACTTCTTTGTTATACCTGGATTTCATATCGTTCAGGTTGGAAATAACACGTGAGATCAATGTCGGCCCGTCTAAATTTGACCAACGGGGGTATGCAGACATACCAATGATATCATATTTTGCCCCATTACTATTTAATCCGTCATGCATCCACCTGTACAGACTATTATCATGTCCATTATCCAGATGGTTAACAACCATAATGCTACTGTCGATAGCCTTCACCGCATCATAACCTTTATTAATCAACTGCGTGAAATTACTAAAACCATTATCTGTGTGTCCATCAGGCCATAGCATGCCCCTTCTGGTTTCGTTGCCTACTTGTACCCAAGCGGGGATAATCCCCGTTTTCTTAAGGGTATCCAGGATTTCATAGGTATGATTGTAAACATCATCCAAGAGCTCTTCAAACGTATGATCTTCCCATGCCGCCGGTTTATATTGTTTGCCGGGATCAGCCCAGGAATCGCTGTAATGAAAGTTTATCATGACCTTCAAGCCCAGATCGTTAGCCCTTTTGGACAAATAAACAACATCGTCCTTTCCATGCCATCCGCCCTCCGGATCTACCCATATCCTGAAGCGTAGTGCGTTGATCCCCTGCTCTTTTAAGATGACCATACCGTCTTTTTGAACACCTGAATCATCTCTGAATATGTTTCCCATATCTTCCATTATGGACAGCCAACTGGCATCGGCACCAAAAGCAAATTCAGTCTCTGCCTGCCTGTCAAAAATGGTATCTGCTAATATTTGCGCATATAAGGATTTTGCACTGATAATTACCAATAAAGTGCATATTAAAATTTTACTATTCATATTTCTTGTGGGTTACGCGCTATTTTTCCTGATTCCAGGTCCATAGTCGTTTTTATCATTCATTCCAACCTCACACTTTCGATGGCGACTGCCTGTTTCTCTTTCCTTTCTTTCTCCGCCAGGCCAGGCCCAATGGAAATCTGCAGGGTTTCTATATCGGAAATATCAAATGTTCCCCCTTCAGCCCGATCAAAGTAGTAGGGTAAAAAGGTAGGGTACGGTCTTGGCAGGGTTACCAGCTTTGTTTCTTTCAGTTCATTGAGAGACAACCGGCATTCACCTCGCTCCCGACCCAGTCGGATATTTCCTCCATAGGCAAGGCCATCTTTCGTGATCAATGAGACCTGAACCGTAGCATCTCCGTCCTTCAGTGACCTTCCCGTCACCACGAGGTACTCGGCTTTATTAAGGTCTTCTTTTCTCTCGTTTAACTTATCCTTGAAGCAATACCTCATCGAATAGTTGTAAACCGGATCTGCACCTGGATTTTCAGGATCTGCACGAAACAATTCACCTACAACCAATCGAAGTTCACCCTGGCCCGGACCAGCCAGCGGGACTAAAGCAGAAGCAGGCTGCCACCGTCTGGATACCTTCTCATTATCCGCCAGGGCATTGTACAGGTAAAGTGGAGATGAGACGCGTAAAACCTTCACTGAGTAAGGCTTCCCATCAAAATCCCAGTCTGATGGCGTACCTGGTACTGCGGATGGATAGGTTACAGTGCCTTCTTTTTCTTCAACTATGATATGGTAACTCAAAAATCCTTCTTTCACTATCTCCAAAGGAAGCTCAGCTACATACTCATAGCCGTGGCCTTTTTTCATTTCGTAGGTCACCGGACGCCAGCCTTTATAGGCCAGTACCTTCACAGAGCCTGGAGCTTCTTTTGTAACCACCTTTGCTTTTACTACATAAGGCTGACCGGCATTTACATAGTCCGCCGACTTATGCAGGACATAAGACTCTTCCAGATTGGATTCAGGAGCAAAATATTCATTCAGCTTAATATTTCTCCATGACTCACTCCCTGTAAGCTTTGTCTTTACTCCATATTTTACCAAAAGGTAAGTACCGGGTCGAATAGAAAATGACGCTTCATTCACCTCAGGTTTCCAGGTATTGCCGTCATTCACAGGTTTTATGGTAAAGTTTTTACCCAGATCATCAAGGTTAACAGTCATAGCTCTGGTATTCCTGGCAATCACGGTGAGTTTTCTCTTTAGACTATTTTCCCCGTACGGATCCTTCACGACCTGTGCATCTGGCAATACTTCCAACCTCCATACTCCTTTCTCAATTTTATCCAGAAAATATGCTCCCTGTCCATCGTACATCACAACCGGCGAATTCCCATAGCCTGCTATTTCCACCAGCTTTTTCTCATTAACAGGCCTAGTAGAAGTATGATTGGTATAAATGAATTTGCTGTCAGCATTTAATTCAGCCAGATCCTCCTCATAGGAAACCCTGAATGCGTCAAAACGTGTATTTTGAGGAAACTTTCCATAATCTTTATACAATGGAACGTTATGAAACACCTCGCTGGAAATCTTGAGGCTCAAAGCTTTTTGCGGCGTGTACACAAGGTTCATGTAGTGTGTATTATACTCCGTATTTGCGTAAGCCAGGTAAGTAGGATCGTAAGCAAAATGCGTAGCCCACTGGATGCCTGCAGTACGGAAACTTCTTGCCATAGCGGGGTAGATATATGACCTGCCTATATCAGCCGCATCAAATTCATAGACGATTTTTGCTCCTTTGGCAAATTGAGGGTTCTTAGCAAACGGAATTTTGTAGTCGTCTACGTTCGGCAGGAAATTCCCCTGAAGCTCACTCTGGGACGTTAAGCCGGTAGGGTACCATTGGAAAGTACCGCCCTGAATGCCGGCATTAAAATAAGTGTCAACCAGATGAATGCTGTGACTGATATTATAGAAAATCGGTTTCTCGCAACCTGTACTTCTCATGGCGCTTACCATTTTTTTAATGTATCGCGTGACAGAATCGGGCTCCTGCCGATGGTGTGGCTCGTTGCTCACCTCAAAGGCTACAATATCAGGATCGTCCTTATAGGCAAGTCCGGTATACGGATTTACATGGTTGAGAAACCGGGCCAGGTACTTTTCCTGGGCTTTAATGGCGTCTTCATTGGTCAGGCAGGCTCCCTTTCCATATTTCCTGGAAAAACCGGGCGTTTCCTCATCCGGCTCTGGCCAGCCATTGCCCCAGAATGCGATAGGTGTTAAAATGAACTTCATTCCACGCTCTTTCATCTTACTCAGCATATAATCAAAAAGTTTGAGGTGCTCATTCTCAAGAAGGTTGCCCAAAGTGTCACTGATCTCCGTATCCCACACATGTATCCGGTAGGCATCAAAACCTAGTCGGGCAAAATGGTAGACATCATTTTTGATAGCCTGCTCAAGGTCCACATTGAGTTTTTTGGCTGAACGATATGCATGTGCAAAAGGGACCGAATAGTTGACACCAAAACCCTGTACCTCGGCATTTGTGTTTTCCCATCGCATCACGCCTTTCGCATCAACAGTTACAAGCTGAGCATGCCCCCTGAAAAAGCCAGCAAGCATGACTGACACCATGATCAGTTGAAAATATTTCATTTTCATCTTGTCCCTAGTAAAGTGTTGGTACCATTGACTGTTTTAATGGTGATCGTTCCTTCCTTCAGGCCTGGAGAAGTAGCAATGATCGTTATCGTATCAGCCTGTTCTCCTGCCTGGAGGATCATCTGGCATTTGCCGTTGAAGAGTGATCGTTTGCATGCCTTATCTGCCTCGTGCGAGCTGGGATCGCCGTTCCCCACACCAATGATGTCTGCATCTCCTTCCAATGCAAAGGTGACCATATTATTCGCTGTTGGAACCTCCCGGCCTTCTTTATCAAGAGCCACTACATTGACGACTGTAGCATCTTTACCATCTGCAGTGATGATCTTACGATCGGGTATTAGTTTTACCTCATGGGGATCACCGGTTGTTTCAACCACTTTCTCAAATGTTCGGTTACCTTTTTTGGCTACAGCTCTTAGTGAACCGGGCTGATAGGTTACGTTCCATTTCAAATGGCTATTGCGCGGCATGGTTTTTTTGCCAAGGCTTTCACCATTTAAAAAAAGCTCAACCTCATCGGCATTGGTGTTCACCCATACATCCATTTCTTCTCCCTCTTTTCCTCCCCAGTTCCAGTGCGGGGAAATATGAAGTACATCCTTATCCGTCCACCACGATTGGTAATAGTAATAGATGTTTTTCGGAAATCCGCACATATCCAGTATCCCGAAGTGGGAGTTAATATTGGGCCAGCGAAATGGGGTAGGTTCTCCCCGGTAATCAAAGCCAGTCCAGATAAAGCCACCCATCAACCAATCATTTTCCGCAGCAATCGGCCACCAATCTTCGGCCAAAGAAGCCCACCAGGGATGAGTGAGATCCTGATCAGGAACGTAGCCCCTGACACTGTCCTTTTCATAGATCCCACGTGTGGTAACTGTACTTCCCATCTCCGTACCTACTACCGGCTGATCGGGATGATCATTGTGGTAAGGCACCATCCCGAACTCACGATAGTTGAATCCACGGATTGGTATCACTGTATTGATCCCTGTATACTCATTTGCCATGTCAGCAGCATAGGTACTGGTCCTTGTTGGATCAAGCTCCATTTGCTTAGCCATCATGGTGAGCGCCAGCCGCTGACCTACGCTATTCTTTTGAACCCAGCCTTCTTCATTACCTATACACCACATAAAGATGGAAGGGTGGTTACGGTCTCTTTTGATCAGGCGTTCAAACTGCTGCATGTGTTCCGGACTGGTGTTGAGTAAGCGAGTCTCATCCATGACCAACATACCCAGGCTATCGCAAGCTTCCAGCAACTCAGGTGTTGGTGGGTTATGGCTGGCACGATAGGCATTTACACCAAGCTCTTTAAGTTTTTTGATCCTGTAGTACTGCAGGTAATCCGGCAAAGCACTTCCTACTCCCGCATGGTCCTGGTGGCAGTTTACTCCCTGGATCTTTATAGGATCACCATTCAGCAAAACACCTCTTTTTGGATCTACCTCAACAGTCCGAACCCCAAACCGCTCATTGACCTGATCAACAGTGCCATCTGCTGATTCTACAACAACCGTCAGTCGGTACAAGTAAGGATCATCTAATGTCCATAATCGAGGGTCTTCAATGGTTATTTTTTGGACAGCTTTCTTCTTTTCATTCAGGCCAAATTGCAGACTTTTAGGTGCAGTCCTACCCAGCTCCTTACCATTCCGGTCAGATACATAGGCATACACATTGCCCTCGGTAGTCTCTAAAGTTTCATTATGGATAAGTGATTCAACATTGATCGTGGCTTTATCATCTTCAACTCTGGAATGAACAAAAACGCCACCTTCCTTAGCCAGGTGAAGGTTTGGGTATTTTTCCAGCCAAACATGCCGGTAGATGCCTGCTCCCTCGTAAAACCAGCCTTCATATTGAGTGGCATCCACTCGCACAACCAGGGTATTTTCCCCTCCGAAATTGGCATAGTTGGTGATGTCATAGGTCACTCCCATATAACCACTCTCGTTATTTCCCAGGTAAAACCCATTTACCCAGACCATGGCATCCCGGAAGATCCCGTCAAAAGTGACGGCAATATGCCTGCCAGAATCAGTTTCAGCGAGTTCAAAGTCCTTTCGGTACCAACCGATACTGGTTTCAGGAAACAAACCTCCAACGGGCTTATACCCATGAGCCATCACATCAAAGTTATCCACCTTCACAAAAGGCAGCTCTACGGCCCAATCATGAGGGATATCAAGCTTTCGCCAGGTGCTGTCATTAAAATCTGATTTGATGGGGGTATTACCGGTCTTCCCGCTTTTGGAAAAGATATTAGCTATTTTGAAATTAAAATCTCTGGATGGATCACCAGCATGACCGAAATGGAAGGCCCAATCCTTATCTAAAGAAATATGTTCCCGTGACCCTTCCTGAGCACATGCCCAGAAAGGTGTCAGCAGGAGAAGTATGAAGTAAAGTGTAATGTTTTTATAGTTGTTATTCATTTCAATCATATTCATATGTCATAAAATCGAACCCCTGGTGTGCATTTCCCTCGAAATCAAACAAGGTGCAGTTTTCCCATGAAGAGCCGGTTCCCCACAGGTCATTTAAGTCAGAAGTGATCCATGCCGGCTCCCAGTATACAATACCTATCCCTCCACCATCTTTCAGCTCCTGAGTGATATCCTTCATCATTTGAAGTTGCCCTTCATGTGTAAAGGGATAGCCAGAGACAGGGGTCTGATTTCCGAAAATATTCCCATAATCATCATTTCCCTCTGCAGTCCAGGGATATGCTGCCTCAAGGATCATAATGTCTTTCTCATACTTATCCTTGAAGTTTTTGACATTTTCAGCCAGTTCGGAAATGGGAATATCATCATGCCAGATAGGATAGTATGAAACCCCTATTATATCAAAATCTTTCACCAGATCACCGGCCATTACATTATCAAAGAACCACTGAACATTTACAGGGTCGGCCACATGAAGAATGATTTTTGTTGCTACGTCGGACGACGCTTCCACATCACGAACGGCCTGAATGGCGCTGTTAATTACACCTCTCAAATAACTCCAGTTGCCATCACACCCGTTGGGGGCAGGAAATTCGTCGGATGCGGCTCCATGGTACAACATGCCGCAATTCGTTTCATTCCCGAGTTGGACAAATTCGGGCATCAATCCTTTGCCGTTCAGATAGTCCAACACACTGAATGTATAGTTGTATATTGAATCTTTCAAAACCTCTATATCTTTAATGTCCGTCCACGCAGCGGGGATTTCCTGGTGGCCGGGATCGGCCCACACATCCGAATAGTGAAAGTCGAGCAGGATGGCCATTTGCTGGGCTTTGGAAGCCTCAATTGCTCTTTCTACGTCAAAGAGGTCGTTATAAAACTGATTGCCTGGCGGATCATACACTTCTTTTGTCCACTGCGGATTGTGCCACAATCGCAGGCGTACGATGTTCGTCCCCCGGTCGTGGAATATCCTGTACGGATCTCTCTCCTCTCCCTCATCTCTATATACGCCATTGTGATCGAGTATCTGGTTGACGTAAGACAGGTCGGCCCCAAAATAGAAGGCGCTGTCCTCATTTGTCGTTTCTTCTTCCTTTTCTTCCTCCTCCGACGGATTTGGATCAGTCTGTTTATTGCATCCTGAGGTAAGTATGATGATAGAAAAGATGACAAGACTAATTATTCGGAAATACAATTTCATTCAAACCCTTCCAAAACTGATTAACTGTGACTTTTTAAAACAAAAGAAAAGGCGGCCTTAAAGCAAGGCCGCCTCATGTGTGTTAATTATTCAAGTTCTACTACTAAATTATAAAGATCAACCCGAACCGTATACGTTCCATCAGTTCCTGTAAACACCAAATTGCTATCTCCACCTCCATCATCTTCAAAATTAGCATCAACAGATCCTTCGGAGAAAGCATTGTAGCCCCATTGCTCTCCAGTCCAATCCCAGGCAGCTGGATCGTTGTTGGCCCAGAAGCGGAATGTTTCTCCGTTGGTCAAGTCGACGGTGGCTTCATATTTTCCACCTTCCATCCAGGTAAGTGAAACAGCCTGGGAAGGGTCCCATCCTTGACCACCTCCTAAAATGTGCAGAGTTGGTGCATCGACTGGCTCCATCACGATGGTCTTATCAGCCAGTGAGACGGTAATTTTGTAAACTCCTGCTTCTCCTACAAAAGAGAAGTTGGAATCGCCTCCACCTCCATCTTCCAGTTCCGAATCAATACTACCATCGGCAAAGAAATTGTAGCCATACTGATCAGCGGTCCAGTCCGCTTCAGCAAAGAACCTGAACGAACCAGGCTGAAATGTTCCAATGGCCTCAAATTTATTACTCCCCAAGCTATTTAAACTTAATGCCTGAGCGAGATCCCATTCTCCTACATATCCGTCTCCTACAATGAAGAGCGATTGCGAAGGTTCAGCCGTTTCTTCCAGGGTAATGGAAGCATCGTCTACCGACACAGTCATAATAAACCAGCCGGTTTCGCCAGTATACAGGATATTTGACAGCTCATCTCCCGAATTCATCAGGCGGGCGTCTACTTCACTTCCCTCAAAAAAGGTCCAATCCAATTTACCGGCGTTCCATTCTTTGGCATCAAAAATCCGGAATTTAGTATTCTTTTCCAGCATCACTACTCCTTGATACTCGGTGCCCCCCTCGGCTGTAGCAGCCAGTTCAGGCACCAGATCAAATTCTACAACGGAAGGTGTTACCAGAAACATTTCTGATGGTGGTGGCGGAGGACCCAGAGGTTCGAGTGTGATTGTCTGAGTATTAAAGTTAACTATCACTTTATACTCAGCAGTAATACCGACAAACTTGAAGTTTGAATCACCGTCTCCGGCATCAGTAAACTCCTCAGGGATAGATCCTGTTGCAAAAGTGTCGAAGCCCCATTGTTCGGCTTCCCAATCCGGCTCAGCGAAGAATCTAAAATTACCATTTGATGATAGCCTAACTATTCCCTCATAAATACCAGGCGCATAACTATATAAAGTATCTGGATTTCCTATATCCCAACCTTGGCCATCCCCAACCACATAGCGGGAAGGGTAAGTAAGTAAGTAAGGCGTCAGGGTAACAGCAATAGGTTCAGAGAGAGATGGATCAGTCAAAAAATCAACCCATGCTCTCACTCTGATCTCCACATCTGCACTTTCTTCCGGCTTTACTCCCAGGCTTATCATAGCTGCATTGACTTCTGCTACCAGTACAGCATAAGATGTAATATCCTCTTTGGTAACGATACCTACAGCCGTCCGAAATTCTTCTCCTGCATATGCTAATTCAATCGTGTACTTCACCGGACCCGTAGTACCAAAGTCTACGGCTGACCAAGACAGATTCACAAATACTGAAGAATCATTTTCCTGGTCCAGAGTGATCTCACTAGCAGTAATATCATGGCTCAATTCGCCAAAGGCAGGCGCTTCACCTCCATCTGGTCCTTCAGGCTCGTCTACTGTACATGCAGTAAAGACGATCAAGCCAAACATGACCAATAGTATATTATTTATCCAATTTTTCATTTTCTTAAAGTTTTGTTGATAGACATCACAGCTCAGAATGAAGAGCTGTCTTTCCATTCTTCTTTCCTAGTAACCAGGATTTTGAGCAACTATACCACCTTCTCCGCCACCTTCGAGAATAATATCATTTGGAATCGGAAAAAGTACATTGTGCGATTCAGCTAATTCTTCTCCTCTTTCCTGGGCATATTCTATGAATTTGCCATGTCTGATCAGGTCCTGTCTTCTCACACCTTCGGCATACAACTCCCGGCCTCTTTCTTCCAGCAATGCATCGCGAAACTGATCCTGTGACATCCCGGCAGTAAAGTTGCCTAATCCTGCACGTTCCCTCACCTGACCTACCAGTTCATAAGCCTCACTCGTAGGGCCACCATTTATTTCATTGATTATTTCGGCTAGTGACAATAACACATCTGCATATCTGTAAATAACCCAATCAGCAGCATATTCAGGACCAGGTCCACTTATACCCACGTACTTCAGTGGGATTGGCCCCTCAAACCCTGAATCTCTGTTAACTTCATCTCCATTAGCATTGGTGTAGCTTGCTATAATAGTGCTTCTTCTTTCATCACTTGGATCAAACGTGTCGTAAAACTCCCAGGGCATTCTAAAAGAATACCATCCTGGACCCCGGTTAATAATGGAGGATTCTGCAAAATTCCCAGGGAACAAATGCTGAGGGTACCAGTTTCTGGCACCTGCAGCTATCTGGCAGTCAATGGCATAGATAATCTCATTGTTTCTTTCCTGTGTAAAAACATCCTCATAATTATCCATCAGGGAATAACCCATACTCATGATCTCCCGGGCTACCGTCTCGGCATCATCCCATTGCTTTGTATGCATATAAAACTTTAGCAATAGCATTCTTACCAGTCCCTTTGAGCCTCTGCCCCAGTTATCTGCATCACCATTATATCGATCATCAAGAACAGGAAGAGCTTCTGTCAGATCTTTCTCGATCTGAGCTAAATACGCTTCTTCTGTAGGACGGGGAGTTACTTCGGAATCTGTCAGCGTCTCAGGGTCCCACTTGGCATTAACCGGTCCATAAAAATCATACAAAATATACATCATCCATCCTCGCAACATCTTAGCCTGGGCGATGTACTCATTTTTGATAGCCTCTGGTACTCCAGTGGATGCCTCCATATTTTGGATAGTAGAGGTAGCCCGGGCCACAAACCGGATCTTGGCGTATACACCGTCATTCCCAAAAGTAGAAGCCCCCCAGTTAAACTGGTTAAGATCATTTACCCAGGTAAGCTCCATTTCATCCGTAATTGCTTCTCCACGTATAAAATATGAAGCCACATTGGCATTGTACAGATTGTTATACCAGGATCCGTTTCCCACGTCAGTTTGCCCCCAGTCCGTTCCAAAAGGAGCGTATAAACTGATTACTGCGGCATTAAAATCAGATTCACTTTGGAAAAAGTTATCCGGAGTAATATCGGAGTAAACCTTAGTCTCTAAAGCGTCTTCACACGCTGAGAACGTCATCACAAGAATAATAACCAAGATTGAACTTGCAATTATTCCTTTTAGTCTTTTATTGATTAGTAAATTCATCATTTCTTTCGTTTAAAATCCAACATTTACACCTACTGTGGTTGAAACTGCCTGAGGATAAGGGTTGGTCTCGCTAAACTCAGGATCAAAACCTTCAAATTTTGTAAAAGTGGCAAGGTTTTGGGCATCCACGAATATCCTCACCGAACGAATAAATGAATTATTCAATATATTGTTGGAAAGCGAATAACCAAGTGTAATATTTCTCAGGCGTACAAAATCCGCTCTTTGTAAGGAGAAATCGTGTCTTCCAGATGGGTTGTTCCCACCATAAGGATCATTTGCTATTCCTGGTAAGGTTCCATCAGGATTATCTGCCGTCCAAACGTCACGAACATCGATAGGCACATTCTGCATGTTTTGAATTGACAAACGTCCGCCAGGAACATTTGGATCATAGCCTCTTCCAATTGAATTTGTGGATGCCATATTTCCTAAAAAGGCATTGAAAAATACATTTAAATCGAAATTCTTGTATCGAAAAGTATTAGCCAATCCAATATTCCATGTAGGATCCCACTGACCTAATAGAACCACATCATCAGCATTTAATTCCCCGTCACCATTTTGATCTACATATCGAATTTTGCCTGGATTAGCATCTGGCATATGATCGGGAATATCTTCAGCGCTCTGTATGATGCCATCAGTTTCCCATCCATAGATTGCAGTTAAAGGGTCATTCTCTTTTACCCATTGTGGCAGTTCTGTAGCCAAATTTCTCTCTACCCAGTAACTCTGATAAGTCGTTCCTGTCAATGTAGTTGTCCAGGTAAGGGGTGCTTCAATGTTAACTGTATTTAATGTGAACTCAACTCCCTGGCTCCTAGTTGAACCAATATTCGCTCTTTTCCTGGTAATTTCATTACTTGAAGGAAGTCGATCCCAGTCGAGCAGATCTTTTGCTGTTCTTTGATACACTTCAGCGGTCGCGGATATTCTCCCCTCAAAAAATTCAACATCCAACCCTAAATTGATCGTCTCGTTTGTTTCCCAACTTAAGTTGGGGTTGCTGAGCTGAGTCTGCGCCACTCCTGGTATAACACCACTGCCAATCGGAAAACTGAAAGCTGGACGATACAGAGCAAGCCAACTCCCGGTATTGATTGGATTACCGGTCTGACCTATACCTGCCCGTAGTTTTAAATTAGAAATTATGGCAGCGCCACTCATAAATTCTTCCTCACTAATCCTCCAGGCTGCTGAAAGCCCAGGAAAAAAGCCTGCCTTCTTATTTGCTGCAAATTGTGAATCTCCATCATATCTACCTGTCAGTGTTACAATATACCTATCCTGATAGTTTAAATTAACTCGGGAAAACAATGACTGCCTGACTCTTTCGGACTTCCATGAACCGAAGGAGCTAAGTTCCTTGGCTTCCGCCGCACCAATATTGTCATCCTCAAAGGCATCTGTAAAAAAATTGACTGCCTCTACATTGAAGCCCGATGAGGTAGTTTTATAGAGTCCTGCACCTGCGACTACATTCATGTTAAGACCTCCAATTTTCTTATCAAATGTTAGGTAAGCCTCAGAGCTATAGTTTGCCGTGTTGGCATTGCTTTTCTGAGCTGATCCATTTGGATACTGTGCATTTTCTGCTGCTTTCGGAAGATAAAATCCACGTTGTGAATTCTGTTGGTCTAAACCACCTACCAAACTCAACTTCAGACTCTCCAGGATTTTTACCTCCACCTTAGGAGCCACGAAGAGTCGTGAAGTGGTCAGTTCATCATCCATGATAAGAAAGGCAGCCGGATTCATAATCAATGGATCAAAAGACTTTGTGAATGTGCCATCTTCCTCATATATTTCCTTAGTAGGAGAAAATGAGTATGCAGCCTGTAACATGTTGTATTTTTCCACTCCTCCAGAGTTATTACCTGTCGAAACATTCGTACTATTGATCTGACTGGCTGTCATATTAACCCCCAAATTAATCCGATCACCCAGCTTTTGGTCTACATTTAACCGGCCGGTATATCTCTGGAAATCTGAGTTCTCCAGAACCGCCTTATTGTCATAGTAATTAAAGGCGGTATAAATTTTGGTGTTTTGGTTTCCTCCTGAGATTGAAACATTGTGCTCATGGATTTGGCCATTCCGCATCAACAGGTCAAGCCAATCTGTTCCTTCTCCTACATTTTGAATATCAAAAGTTGAAAAAGTAGGGTTGAATGGCGACACAGATGAAGGATCTGCCGTGCCATAAGGCGCTAACTCATTAGCAAACAGGTATTGGTCATGGGCTAGTCTGTTATGCTGCTGCATAAATTCCTTGGGCCCGAATAACTCAATATATTCCCTTGGATCCTGGTGGGTATAGCTACCTCGATATTCGATGCGCATAGGACCTTCATCACCCCTTTTAGTAGTAATTAATACTACTCCATTGGCTGCAGATGCTCCGTATATAGCAGTTGCGCTGGCATCTTTCAATATGTCAATGGATTCAATATCTGAAGGGTTAATAGTATTTAATGGGTTTCTGTCTACCCCACCGTCAAATCCTAGTTGCCCGTCGGAAAGTCCGGGTTCCGGTTGACCATTATTAAATAATGGAACTCCATCAATCACATACAAAGGAGCATTATTTCCTTGTTGAGAAATGGCTCCTCGAATATTGATATTCATTCCACCTCCAGGTTGCGCGCTCCTTTGCGTGATATTCAATCCGGGCGCTCGTCCTTGCAATAAGTGGTTGATTGAGGTATTGGCCACTTGCGGAAGTTCCTTGGTTTTAACCGAGGAAACAGCACCGGAAATATCCTCCCTTCGCATGGTTCCGTAGCCCATGACAACTACTTCCTCCAACTCTGAGATATCAACCTCCAGGGTGACATCAATGACCGAGCGATTGTTTACCGGCACTTCTTGAGAGATATGCCCAATGAAACTGTACACGAGTGTGGCACCATCAGATACTTCCAGGGAATACTCCCCGTTTACATCCGTAATGGTTCCGTTACTTGTACCTTTTTCCAGGATACTGACACCTGGTAAATTCTCATCACCCTCCGAAGAGGTCACTGTTCCGGTAACTCTTTGCTGCGCACTTAGTGCAACAGAGCTAAAGATACCAAAAATGATTAGTAAAAAGTTCTTCTTCATAGATCCACATTTTTGTTGTTGAATTAGTATTGACGAATGTAGGATATCCGCTTTTCGGAGGGCAGCAACTATCTTACACAAAGCAGTACTTTTATTACATTCTTTAGAAAATCCTCGTTTTTGAGTGATTAAGGGTGAAAATCCCTTAAACAGCAAATCAGAGATACGGGTAATTTTCAAAATTTACCAATGGAGGAAATGGACCCCTGATATAAGAAACATAGACACTTTCTCCTTATAGCTGACTCTTCAAATCTGAGTTTTGGACGGTTGGTATTATTGTTTGATCAAGTTTGATGTTTTACTATTCCTGCTGAGACAGCTTTGCATCCACCAAAGGATTCAATATTTTTAGAAATCAAAAAAGTTAAACAGTTATGAACAGACGGTTTTTTTTGTTCGCCACCATGGGAATTATCGTTTGGGGCTGTTATTTCATGCCAACAGTTCAGGGACAGCACACCGGTAAAGGAACAACCGAAAGGATCAAAGTTTACGGTAAATCGCTGGAAGGCAATCTTGCGGGAGATTCGCCGGATAGAGATATCTCTGTTTACCTGCCGCCGGGCTATCATGAAAACCCGAACCAGCGATTTCCTGTCGTTTATTTTTTACATGGCTACACCGATAACGACGCTAAAGTGTTTGGCCTTGAACCACACTGGATGAGTATGCCGGAGGTATTGAATAAAGCCTACGAAAATGAGGAAGTGAAAAAAATGATCCTGGTAACACCTAACGCGTATAACCGCTTTCATGGCAGCATGTATTCCAACTCCATCACGATCGGAAACTGGGAAGAATTCGTTGCAAAGGAACTGGTGGCTTACATAGACGAGCATTACAGAACCATACCTAAAGCGGAAAGCAGAGGCCTCTCCGGCCATTCAATGGGCGGTTATGGCGCTCTACGTATCGGGCAGAAGTACCCCGATGTTTTTAGCAGTATTTACCTGCTCAGCCCGTGCTGCCTGGACCCAGGACCCGGCGCATTGCAGGATTCAGCTTTTCAGGCAACACTAGACGCCGTTAAAGACTTTGAAGACCTGACGCAGGCAAACTTCTTTGTCAAAGCTACGTTTGCCTCCGCAGCGGCATGGTCGCCAAACCCAACCAATCCCCCTTTTTACCTGGACCTGCCCTATAAAGATGGCGAAAGACAACCGTTGGTTTTGGCCAAGTGGCATGCAAACCGTCCGCTCACAACCCTCGATCAGCATATTTTTAACATCAAAAAACTCAACGCCATCGCATTTGATGCCGGGGCTGACGACAGAGGCATTGCGCAAAGCATAAAAATACTGGACGACATGCTCGACAATTATGGTATCAAACATTTCTATGAAGAATACAATGGTGATCATCTCAACAGGATAGCCGAACGAATAGAGACCAAAGTACTAACATTTTTCGGTGAGCATCTGGTCTTTGAATAGAATAGATGGAGCGATTGCATCATCTCACCATCTCCGCACACAGACAATGGCAGCTCCGAAGCCTCAGAAACCATAAAAAATGTCCACCTAAAGGAGTATTAAGCGGACATTTTTACAGCTGATTCAGAGAATCATTAATCGATTCTAAAGCTCAAATGAAGTTTTTATTGTAGATCATGGTCGTTGAAAGTTTATCCTGAAAAGAAGTCGCCT
This sequence comes from Marinoscillum sp. HNIBRBA16962, assembly GCF_057801515.1. Lineage (NCBI taxonomy): Bacteria > Pseudomonadati > Bacteroidota > Cytophagia > Cytophagales > Reichenbachiellaceae > Marinoscillum > Marinoscillum sp. HNIBRBA16962. The sequence goes on from NZ_CM173603.1 coordinate 5,462,334, forward strand.
CTTTACCTTTTGAGACAACTTCTTTGACAGACAGGAGTCAAAAACCCGCAAATACTGAGCTATCGTTTGATCAACCTAGACCGGTTGATTACTGAGCCAGTTTCTACTTCCACGAAGTATATCCCACCGGATAACTCTTCCACATTAACCTTATTATTCACTTCTGTCAGATGTTCACTCTTTATAAGCTGCCCGGATACATCGAAGATCCGTGCCTGAGCTGGTTCATGATTCTCAAGACGTATATTGAGTACCTCGCTCATGGGGTTTGGATAGAACAGGATCGTTTCCGGTTCGTCTAAAGCTTCTGCAACTTCGTCGACCTCACGGGATCCTGAGCCCACGCTGATCATCTGCCATTGCGCATTCTGACTGGTGGTGTTGGCCCACTGTCCTACCGGATCTCCATTACCAGTGTGGCCCAGTCCGTCAAGGTACAATCCTGTAGCACGGTTTTGGATCCTGTAGTAGCTTCCGTCATACTGCTGTATGGACCAGTGCGAGTTTTGGTGTGTGGTGTTGGCCCACTGCCCGCAATCAGCCCCATTAGTGGTGCGGCCCATGCCATCAAGGTATAGTCCCGTTCCGCGGTTCTGCAATTGATAGTATCCGCTTCCAACATCCACCAGCTCCCAGTGTGAGTTTTCGTGATTGGTGTTGGCGTACTGACCGCAGGCGTCTCCATTAGTGGTACGGCCCAAACCGTCGAGACGCAATCCTGTTCCGCGATTTTGGAACTGGACATAAGATCCTTCGCCTCCGGAAACGTTAATGGTAAAGGATTGGCTGCTCTCAGCTCCGCAATCATTCCAGTAAGTAGCTGTTGCTGTACATGAGCTGGTCGGATAAACAGTCTGCTCACGCGACGAACCCGAAGTTCCGCAGCCTGACCATGACCATGAGCCGCCTGAAACCGGCTGTGGGCCAAATCTAACTTCATCACCGGAGTTTATGGTAACGCTGGTGGTTTCTTGCCACGATCCGCCATTCACCTGCACATAGGGCGTAATTGATGTTGGGTTGCATGTGCTACTACAATTAGAGGTTACATTTGCATAGCTTCCGGAACCGGAAACCGATACGCCTGATTCACTACAACCTGACTCAACGCTGCAGTTTGTTCCGTTTTCTATCCAAATACCAATATCAGAACATTCACGAATTTCTGCATAGTTCAAATGGCAATTTACAGTAGGTCCTGATTGAACGATGAAAAATCCCCTGCCACAACGATCTGCATAAAGTGTTTCAGCAGTAATGTCGCTACATCCGTTTGCAAAACGCAAACCTGCATAACCGCCGCCCCAGTCACAGTTATATGCATCTACAGTTTCAATAGTCCCGTTATGAGATTGGTTAAGCAATACGCCACAACCACCACAGTTTCGGGCAGTCATAGTACCTTCCATGGTTACACCGTCAATGCTATAAGTCTCAATACCGTGAGACCCGGTATTTTCAACGTAAATATCCCTCATATAAAGATTATAGATTGTGTAATTCCATGGATTACTATTCCTACTGTCGACGCGTATACCAATCCAGGCAATGTCAATTGTGCTGACATTTGTAAAGCTTAGGTTACTGGCTGCACTACAGCGAATACCATAGCCATTCGTAATGTTTCTAAGTGTTAAATCGTGGATCTCAAACCCATTATGGCCATTATTTAAAATACCAGAACCAGAAAAGTTACCGGTAATAGTATTGCCATGGCAGTGCAACCTTACGCCATCAGCCTGAACGTCTATGGTGGAGTATATTGTACCACTTGTTATAATATGAATATCGCGGTTTCCGGATCCCATAGCTCCTTCAATGGCTACCGCCATATCGGTTGAGCTACCACGCTCCACATCAAAGGTTTTCCAGTAATATCTACCACCGGATTCCCATACCTCATGCTCATAAGCATAAGCATCGTTCACTAATACAAACCCTATGGTCAGCATTAAAATATAATAGAATTTTCTCATGATTAGGAATTTATGTTAATAATTAATTAATAACCCTGGGAGTTTGGTGACTTCCCACTTTGTCTAAAGTATAATATCCACTTTTCGAAAGGCAGCAACTATCTTACTCAAAGCAACACTTTTGGCACATACCGTTATAAAATTCTTATTTCATAATAAATAAAGTGTGATTAGCCGCTATCCTTTTTGAAATTGATTGGTTGGGGGCATCAAAGCTGGCAGTGGCTCGTTGGACGGCTAAAATAAAACCCGGATCCAAGGGTCCGGGTTTTAAGGAATTGTGGATCAAAAATCCAGAACGAACTGATTTTACTCCTTGATCAGCTTTGACTTTTTAATTCCAGAAGAAGTCGTCACCTCTACAAAGTATATTCCGCTCGGCAATTTCTGCACTTTAATCTGATTATCCAGCCCGGTTAGCTTTTTGCTTAACACAACCTGCCCGGACACATTTAGAATCCTTGCCACAGCCGATCCATTATTGTCTTCCAGCCGGATATTTAATACTTCGTTTATAGGATTCGGGTAGAACAGGATCGTTTTCGGTTCCTCCAAAACTTCTGCAACCTCATCGACCTCACGGGATCCTGAACTCACGCTGATCATCTGCCATTGTGCATTTTGGCTGGTTGTGTTGGCCCACTGTCCTACCGGATCTCCATTGCCAGTGTGGCCCAGCCCGTCAAGGTACAAGCCTGTTCCACGGTTTTGGATCCTGTAGTAGCTTCCGTCATACTGCTGTATGGACCAGTGCGAGTTTTGGTGTGTGGTGTTGGCCCACTGCCCGCAATCAGCCCCATTAGTAGTGCGGCCCATGCCATCAAGGTATAGTCCCGTTCCCCGGTTCTGCAGTTGATAGTATCCGCTACCAACATCCACCAGCTCCCAGTGTGAGTTAACATGGGTGGTGTTTGCATACTGGCCGCAGGCATCGCCATTAGTGGTACGGCCCAAACCGTCGAGACGCAATCCCGTTCCGCGGTTTTGGAACTGGACATAATCGGAGGGGTCACTAGTGCAGTTGAAGGCGTCACCGCCAGTGCCAGAAGGAGATCCGGAGCTTGTCAGATAGAGTTTATCCAATTGAGTGCCGTCCTCACGATAGGCGATAGTCAGGGTATGACTGCCCGAACTCAGGTTGTAGGTGGTCACATCGTCCCAGGTCCAGGAGGTGGAGCCGGGGGCAATGTTATTCCAGTTGGTCCAGGAGCCACCATCCATTCGTATCCAGAAAGAGTCATCATTTGGAGTTGGAGCAATTACCCTTGCCCAGAGGGTATAGTCACCGCCAGAGCTGATATCGAAGGTATAATTGATATGGCCGCTGGTGCTGCTGGGGGCACTGCCGGTGCTGTTGTTTCCGGACTGAATGGTAACATACTGTCCGTTGGAAGCGCTGGAGCTGGAAGAGGTATTCCAGAGCGAACCGACAGACCCACATTCGGACTCCAGCCAAACACCTGTCCCGGGTTGGCCACCGACGGTTACATTAAAAGCTTGAGAACTTTGCGCACCGCAATCATTTGTATAAGTAGCCGTGGCTGTACACGAACTGGTCGGAAAGATCGTCTGCTCACGCGATGAACCGGAGGTTCCGCAACCGCTCCAGCTCCAGGACCCTCCACTCACCGGTTGAGGACCGAATACCACCTGATCACCGGAGTTTACCGTTACACTGCTGGTTTCCTGCCATGAACCACCATTTACCTGAACGTAAGGTGTGATAGAGGTTGGGTTGCAGTCGCTGCTTGTTTGAACAAGACTGAAGTCATCTACGTTCACCCAGTTGCCCCCATTCGCATTGGAGTATACACCAACTTCGATTGACCCATTAGTCACATTGATGTCGGGAATGGTGATTTCAGTCCAGGAGCTTAATGACTGATTAATTGAATAAGTCTTTTCACTGCCTCCAAAATCTTTGACATAGATACGCGACGCATTTTGACCACCGCTGCTCCTAACCCATGCGGTTAATTCATACGTTCCGTTAGGAAGTGAGATGTCTTGAAATATGCTGGCTTCATAAGCGCCGGAACTCCATTGCTCCAAACAAAAGCGTCCGGGAAAATGACTACTCTGCAAATTTCCATTGGGGTTGCTGCCACTACCTACCCAGTTCGTCCATCCCCTCATGTTGGTTACATCGATCCTGTCCGCCTCAAAGTTCGGATTCAACACATAGTTGTTTCCGCTACCAACAGACCATGTACCTGCAGATGCATTTATATTCCATTGACTGAGCGAATGAAAGATTGGTGTTGAGCCGTTGAAACTAATGGGACACCATTGATTATACCCGACACCATTTCCGGCAAAGTCGGCCCACCGGTCGCCACCGAATATGACAAAAGACCCGGATGAGCCATTCACCGTTACTGCCAGACCGCTCTGTGTTACGTGCGAGTAATCATCCTGTGTACCCTGAATCACAAATTCATTAGAATAAGGCCCCCAAATGTTTGTTGCTGTGATGCAGTACGTTTGGGATGTATTCCAGCCATGAAGGTCCGACGAAATGAAATAATAGGTGCCATTGTGCTTGAACAATACATTCCCTTCACGTCCTGAGGACGCCCTGTGAATTCGTGTTGCCGGTTCTACATATAAATAATCAGAAGGGCGGAGCCGCGAAATATATTGGTTATTCCTTCCTTCCACGTTGCAGAAAGCCAGATAAGCCTGCCCGTCGTCATCGGTAAATACCGATTGGTCTCCGGTCATGTCGTTGACCACATTGTCGATGGTCGACTGAGTAGCCGCCAGGGTGAAAGGGCCTGTAGGCGTGTCGCTGGTGCCAAATGCGAGACCGGGATACATTTGGGCAATCAACACATATTTACCGGTTGGCTCGTTATATGCGCAACCAATGCGACCGACCCAGCCGGCTTGTAAACCATCAGCAGGAGTCATCACGTCCCCCTCATACGTCCAATTAGCCAGGTCTGTTGAAGAATAACATGTAATGGCAAGAAATTCAGTGTCACCATTCTTCCCGGAGTATGGATCGTTGTAATAGGTAATGGCGCCATTGTACTTCGCGCCGTACCAATAGTACGTGTCGCCAACTTTCAGCACACCTCCGCCCTGGGAATAGATCGGATTACCATTCGTATCATGCCAAAAGACATCATTTTGTATTACCTGGCCTTCAACACTTAAATGAAGTGCCACTGAAAAAGCAGCCAGTAGAAGTAAAGTAATCGTTGTTCTTAAATGTTTCATGGTATAGTTGGTTTGTTTAAAATTTGATTATTGATTCAAAAGTCTGTTCAACCTTTTCATAAAATCATTAAGTGGCGATGGTAATGGGCGGCGAGATAGCTAAAACCTCTGATCTCATTTGGGTTTATACTATTATGGGAAAATTTTGAACGTATTGTTTTAAATATTATTACGTTATATGCAAATATATTGAATAACCCCCTTTTAAAAACGCAAATAACATTGCTAATCCCCTGGAAATATGTAACAGTAACTAAAGGTACAAATAGTATCATTTTTGAAAATGGACATACTTTTTGATTCTATGGACAATAATACGACCCGTAAAATGCGGTTAATTTATGCTCAGCCATTGCGAGTATATCCAAACCTATTTCAGGATAGTTAGCCCTAAACCCACCTTCTTAGTAGAAGAGGGTTTAGAGGCTTATCCTAATGATGCAAAGTCTCGATATTACTGTTTGATCAGCTTGAACCTCTCGGTACCGGATGCAGACTTCACTTCAACAAAATATATACCTTGCTGCAGATGCTGTACGTCGACCTTGTTATCCTGATCAGTAAGCCGCGTACTGAACACAACCTGACCGGACACATTTAAGATCCTTGCCTCGGCTGATCCATCATTGTCTTCCACACGGATATTCAGTACTTTATCCATAGGGTTTGGATAGAACAGGACCGGTTCGTCTGAAGCTCCTGTAACCTCATCGACCTCACGGGATCCTGAACTCACGCTGATCATCTGCCATTGTGCATTCTGACTAGTGGTATTGGCCCACTGTCCTACGGGATCTCCATTACCAGTGTGGCCCAGACCGTCAAGGTACAATCCTGTAGCACGGTTTTGGATCCTGTAGTAGCTTCCGTCATACTGCTGTATGGACCAGTGCGAGTTTTGGTGTGTGGTGTTGGCCCACTGCCCGCAATCAGCCCCATTAGTAGTGCGGCCCATGCCATCAAGGTATAGTCCCGTTCCCCGGTTCTGCAGTTGATAGTATCCGCTACCAACATCCACCAGCTCCCAGTGTGAGTTAACATGGGTGGTGTTTGCATACTGGCCGCAGGCATCGCCATTAGTGGTACGGCCCAAACCGTCGAGACGCAATCCCGTTCCGCGGTTTTGGAACTGGACATAATCGGAGGGGTCACCAGTGCAGTTGGAGGCGTCACCGCCAGTGCCAGAAGGAGATCCGGAGCTTGTCAGATAGAGTTTATCCAATTGAGTGCCGTCCTCACGATAGGCGATAGTCAGGGTATGACTGCCCGAACTCAGGTTGTAGGTGGTCACATCGTCCCAGGTCCAAGAGGTGGTGCCGGGGGCAATGTTATTCCAATTGGTCCAGGAGCCACCATCCATTCGTATCCAGAAAGAGTCATCATTTGGAGTTGGAGCAATTACCCTTGCCCAGAGGGTATAGTCCCCGCCAGAGCTGATATCGAAGGTATAATTGATATGGCCGCTGGTGCTGCTGGGGGCACTGCCGGTACTGTTGTTTCCGGACTGAATGGTAACGTACTGTCCGTTAGAAGCGCTGGAGCTGGAAGAGGTATTCCAGAGCGAACCGACAGACCCACATTCGGACTCCAGCCAAACACCTGTCCCGGGTTGGCCACCGACGGTTACATTAAAAGCCTGAGAACTTTGCGCACCGCAATCATTTGTATAAGTAGCCGTGGCTGTACACGAACTGGTCGGAAAGATCGTCTGCTCACGCGATGAACCGGAGGTTCCGCAACCGCTCCAGCTCCAGGACCCTCCACTCACAGGTTGAGGACCGAATACCACCTCATCGCCGGAGTTTACCGTTACACTGGTGGTTTCCTGCCATGAGCCGCCATTGACCTGGACATAAGGTGTAATAGCGGTTGGGTCACAACTGCTTCCACCTTCGCCAATATAATAGCTCGTGTGATGTGACTGCATATATCCTTTGACGGTAAGGTCGTTGCGATAATACCTGTCTTCCATCAGTGACGGCCGACTGATGGATGTAGGAATGTCGGTTGTTAATATGATTAACTGGTTGTTACTTGAATTCCTCAAAATCACTTCCTCACGCCAGTCGCCAAGAAAATCACCATAAAATAATGGCGCGCCCCTGTAACTACCGGTTGCGCCATAATCACTTACGTCTTCTAAAGTTACAGTCCAGTTGTTGTTGTAATCCCAGGCCTCGATTTCTCCGTTATCATACAGCTCGCTACCATTATCTCCGTCCCACCAAATTCTGAAATTTGGCCACGGACGATCCGGTTCCTGGGTTATTCGGGTATTGGTAGGTCCGTTAAAAATTCCCTCAAAAGACCATACCTCGTAACCATCGTAACGGGGATCAATATCGGCTGCATTTCCACGGCCATTATCGTATCCTCCGGGATGCGTCCATAGTATCTCACCGTTACTGGCGTCATAATAATACTCAATAATATTACCAGGGCTGTTCTGTTGTACACCATATCCCTGCAAGCCGGGGCGGTCAGGATCAAACTTGCCTATGTGCCAGCGGTCTCCGTGTATTATATTATCGAGCCTGTAGAGAATGCTTCCGTTATTCCCGTCACGCACGAATCCGATATGCGCCAAATCGTCAACACCATCTTCATTTACATCCACCACGCGTATCTGATGTCCCTGTGGGAAACCTCCGGTCTCCTTCCATTTAAGGGAAAGATCCGAACCACTAAAGGTATAGCAAGCATCGATGGCGTTAAAAGAGCCATTGGAATTCCTGTTTTTGGCATGAAGGAATATCTCGTTCCCGTTACCCACACCTAACTGACACGCCACAGGTCCAGTGGAAATATAATCGTCCGGGATCCGTGCATCAGCTCGCCAGCCACCGGTAGCTCCGTCTAAGACAGCCAGCCACTGATGGTTATTATTGCTGCCTCCCCAAACAAAACCATTTCCCAAACGAACGCCGGGAGCTACTTTTGTGATGACTTCCGCCTGGCCGTCTCCATCCAGGTCAGCAACAGTCACACCATCCCAATGGCCCACGTCAATTGTAGCTGATCCGGGTGAGATATTATCCGTATTGGCGCTGTTTGGGCCATAGTCAATATCCCAAAGGAAAGTACCATTGTTTGAGTAAGCTTCAAGGTAGGTCCTGGTGCCCCAGTCCAGTCGATCAATTATATAATCATAATCTCCGTCTCCATCCAGGTCGCCTATCCAGGCGAAATGGATCTCAGGTCCATTTCTCAAATTAAGGGTAATAGCATTTGCCTGGGTCGCGGCCACTTCATTTGTTCCTGCTGTCCGGGCATTTGGGGACGTTAATTCTGTCCCATCCGGAGATACAGGTACTACAGAGTAAGCATTGGATTTAGTTAAATCTGCAGTTTTGTCAACGTAATTCGTACCATGTCTTATGGGTACGTCATTCAGCAGATGTCGTTCTTCGTCTTCATTGGAACGGTATATATTGAAACCAATACCCTCCTGATCGGATTGAAACAGCCGCCAGGAAATAAACATGTTATCATCTGACTGAATGGCAACAACACCACGATCCATCATCTCTGATTGACCGAGAACTTTAACACAAAGCACAAGGCATAAAACCATTGTTAGTGAAATTACTTTTTTCATAGCGTTTTCTTTTTAGTAATTAGTTGAATTAAATTTTTGACATTTTTATCGTTTGATTTGTAATTCTTATCCTATGTTATACGCGTCGATCGTTGCAGTCAAAAGTTGAAATAAAGGTGACCACTTCCTGAAAGCCAAACTTCGCTTGTAGCGTACACCCTGCCCGATAAGATGAGGGCAAAGAGTAAAACAAAAACCTTTGATAGGTAATAAAATTTTCTCATAGACTTATGGTTTTGTGTTTAACAAATAATTTACTAAGCCTAGCTACTCATCTGGCGATTGATTAGTTTACATTTTCATTTGGCGACTTTTACCTTTCATAAAAGTAGGATATCCACTTTTCGAAGAGGAATAACTATCTTACACAAGGCAACACTTTTAGTACATTCTGTTAGAAAATCTTTATTTTTTAATAAATAGAGATGACGATTCTTTAAAGTAGCGATTTAAAGACACTAGTAAATTCAAAATTTAGCAATACAGGAAATGCAGTCAACCATAGGAAACATAGCCCCTTATGTTTATCGATTTGGAATAACTTTTTCCATGTTGCTGACCTTTCAAATAGTGCAGGCCGCAGGTTCGCCTTTCTTTTCAAACCTCTCCATGAGGGACGGGCTCCCTTCCAATATCATTGGGGCCATTGCTCAGGATAAGCACGATTTCATCTGGATCGGGACTGGAAGCGGACTGGCAAGGTATGATGGCTATGATTTCAAAATCTTTAAGAAAAATGAATCTCTAAACTCGCTTCCATACAATGAGATAGGCACATTACTCGCCTGCGACGACTATATCTGGGTGGGGACATGGAATGGTCTGTGTAAGATCAATATTGAAACCTTCAGGATAACACGCATCAACCTTGGTGAAAAGACAGCCATCCGAACCTTATACAAGGGTAAAGATCACATCTTATGGGTCGGGACAAATGAGGGATTGATCCGGTACTCCATGGATACAGGTGCATACAAACTGTATACCAGCGACAACAGCGGGCTCAGCCACAATACGATCCGCGCTGTGTATGAAGACGCTTCCGGAAATCTGTGGGTAGGGACCTATGACAAGCTAAACAAACTGCCGCATGAAGAAGATCGCTTTCGCACTCTGGACCTCAAGGGCACCTACCGCCCCGCTCTTCACAATCACCTGATCCTGGACATCAAACCAAAGCATGATGCTGGCGGCCAGACCATTTGGGTGGGTACGGAAACAGGACTCTACTGTGTAAACACAGAAACAGGATCATTTGAGCACTTTGGTAATGAAGATGCAGGCTTTAGCAACGAAGTGATCAAATGCATCTATACCGATGAGGCTTCCAATCTCTGGCTGGGGACGGATTTTGGTCTGAATATTTTTCACACTAAGCAGAAGACCGTTGACGCGGCTTTTCACAATCCACAGCTACCCTACTCCATCCCAAATAATGTGATCTGGCAGATATTTCGGGACCGGAGCGGTGTGATCTGGCTGGCTACGTCCAATGGGCTAAGCCGCATCAATAGTGGAGGAAATTTTTATGAATATCATGAAATTTCTCATGCCATGGAAAGCCAGCGTATCGGGAACCAGGTAAAATCCATCCTGATCAGCTCCAACGGGATATACTGGCTGGGCACACTACACGGGGTGGTTCGTATAGATCCCAAATCCGGCGCCAGACGAGTCTTTGACATCAGCTCATCAACTGTCACGCGCAACAATGTATTTGCCCTGGAGGAGGATCAGTATGGTCGCATCTGGATCGGAACCGCCGGAGGCATCAATATCTGGGATGAAAACCAACAAAAGATGTATTCTGTAACCGCCAATGGCTCTAATGGGTTGACCTCCAACTACATCGGTAAGTTTTTGAGGACCAGCGACGGATCATTCTGGGTGAGTGCCTGGGAGGGCGGACTTTACAAAGTTGAAGGAATTGATAGAGAATCACCGGGGCAGTTTTCATTTATCCCGGTCAAAGGGCTGGAATCAGGGTCAGAAAAGATCGCTTCCGGAAAGGGTTTTATCTGGGTGATTGAGTTTGATGAACTCTATAAGGTGGATCCTGAAACCTTCTCAAAAAAGCGCATCGAATCATTCAGCAAAGCCTCCGGCAAGCAAATGATCTACAGTGTTTACTTCTCCAGTGCAGGACACCTGTGGGCCGGCACTTTAAACGGACTGGTCCAGTACCTCCCTGAAGAGGAAAAAAGTATCTTTCATCCGGTCACTACCGGAAATGACGTGATCATAAGCAGCATCATTGAGGACCAACGAGGGAACATCTGGAGCACTTCCAGCACCTCCCTTCAGAAATTTTACCCTGAAACCCAAAATATAGAGATCTATCCGTTGGACAAGGATCTGCCTTTAAAGAGCTTCTACTACGGATGCGCTGCTGTTACAGAAACCGGCAAGATCATCTTTGGAGGGGATAACGGGTACATCATTTTCTCTCCGGAAGATGCTAAGCCTAATCGTTTCAACTCAAATATTTACATCACAGCCATGGAGATCAATAACCGGAATGTCTCCATCGGCGAAAAAATCGATGGCAAAGAGCTTCTCCGGAAAGATATAGCTTTCACAAAAGACCTTGTTCTGGAATATGCACAACGTTCCGTGGCTTTTGAGTTTTCCTCACTCCACTACTGGCAACCGTCTATGAATGTGTTTTCATACCGGCTGGAAGGGTTGGAAAAGGAGTGGAATCACGTTTCAGGACTGAAAAATTTTGCGGTATATTCTAACCTCCCCGCCGGGGATTACACTTTCGTAGTACGAGGCACTAACAACTACGGGGTAGCCAGTGACCAGACAGCAAGCCTTGCACTCACTATCAGACCCCCGCTTTTACTGAGCAATGGCTTCATTGCATTGTACGTTATCGTGATCACGGGATTGGTCTTCTATGCTTTGCGGGTATATTCAGCGAGGGTCCATCTGAGAAATGAACTCAGGATCATCAAAATGGAGAAAGAACATGCCGAAGAGATAGAACGCACCAAAGAGGAATTTTTTACCAACATTTCGCATGAGCTTCGCACCCCGATCAGCCTCATCCTGCCACCCATTCATGAGCTTCAAAAGAAGGGCAACCTGGATAGTGACAGTAGTCAGCTGATCTCCCTGGCAGAAAAAAATTCGGTGAGGCTACTAAGACTGGTCAACCAGATCCTCGACTTCAACAAGCTGGAAAATGAAACCCTGCAGATCAAGGTTTCAAAGATTGATCTGGTTGCCTTCTGCAAAGAGGTGGTCAACCTGTTTTCAGATCAGGCCTGCAGACATGAAATTTCCCTTTGCTTCCACACTTCACACGAATCTTATGAAGTGTGGATTGATGGAGAGAAGATAGAGACTGTGTTGTTCAACCTGCTCTCAAATGCTTTTAAATTTACCCCAAAGGGAGGTAAGGTCTCCATATCGGTCCATGTGGATGAAAGTGCGGGCCGGTTTAAGGAAGGTTCGTTCGAGATCAGGATCAGCGACACAGGAATCGGGATCTCCGATGAAGCAAAAAACCACATCTTCGAACGTTTTTACCAGTCTCCGGATGGCAAAAGGATGAATGCCAGCAGTGGTATCGGGCTTACCCTGGCTGCGGAATACATTGAACTCCATCACGGAGATATTGAAGTGGAAAGTGCGGTGGGAAAAGGCACCACCTTTACGATCCACTTACCGCTGGGCAAATCCCACCTACCCATCGACTCAGCAACGGATAATGAGATCAACCTGCTGGCCACCCGGTCTGCTTATGCCCCGGCGCAGGGCTCAAGGTCCTATCACCTGGACCTGGAATCTGACAATCCACTGGTACTGATCATCGAAGACAATAATGACATGGTGGAATTTATCCGTACCAGTCTGGGCCATAAATACAATTTTGTAGTGGCTGAAAATGGAGAAGAAGGGCTGGTCAAAGCTAACAACTTTATGCCAGAGGTGATCATTTCAGACATTATGATGCCGGTGATGGACGGCCTCACCATGTGTAAAAAGATCAAAGAAAACCCTAAAACCAGCCACATTACCATCATCCTCCTCACAGCAAAAAGCCTGGAGTCGCAGCGACTGGAGGGGATTCGGGGAGGAGCTGATGTATACATCACAAAGCCCTTTGAAGTAGACCTGCTCGAGGCACATATCAACAACCTGATCAACCGGAAAAAGGAACTGAACCGCTACTTCAGGACAGAGCTGGTAAACCAGCAGGATACCCCTGAAGCTAAAGATAACATGGACAACAAGTTCATCAAGCGGGTCATGGACATCGTAGAAGCCAATATCAGTGATCCAAACTTTGGTGTAGAAATGATCAGTCACGAGATTGGGATGAGTTCTACTCACCTTTACCGCAAAATGAAAGCACTCGCCGACCGGTCTCCGCAGGATGTTATCAAAAAATACCGCATCAAAAAGGCCTCGCTGATCCTGCAAAACAATGAAGGTAATGTTTCCGAAACCATGTATAAGGTGGGCTTTTCCAGCCTATCCTATTTCTCAAAATGCTTCAAGACAGAGTTTGGGATGACACCAAAGGAGTATCAGCAGAAGATGGCTAACCATAATATGGTTGAAATAGCGGATTCGGTAGAGTAGCATGTATGGAACTACCATGTGCGGACACATTGAAGGCAGTAAAGGACATTCGAGTATACTTGATTCGTAATACCACGAAGATATGATATGACCCCGGTGAATCCGGATATTTTTTACTCTCCTCATCACCAAGGAGAAAAACTCTCCATTGACTCCATTTCAGGATCAAGGTCTTTCTCAACAGGAAGTGTAAAATAAAAGGTAGCGCCTTTGCCTTTTTCTCCTTCAGCCCAGACTCTTCCTCCATGACGTGTTATGATACGTTTTACCAATGCCAGGCCGATACCGGTTCCTTTAAACTCTTCACTGCTGTGGAGCCTTTTAAAAGGCTCAAAGAGATCCTCCATATTCTTATCGCTCATCTCAAAACCATCCCCATTATCATTTACGAAATACATAATATCCTCCTCACCCATTATTGAGCCTACCTGGATGCGGGGTTTCCTTTTCTTAAGCGAATATTTCACTCCGTTAGATATAAGGTTTGAAAACACCTGAAAAATCAGTGTCTTATCGCAATAGGCAGGTTCCATCTGGTCTATAATGATTTTGCAATTATTCCCTTGATTCCAGATCTGTTTTACCACCTCATTTACCAGCTCGTTGAGGTCCGTATATTCTAACTCCAGTTCACTCTTACCGGATCTGCTAAATTTTAACAGGTCATCTATGAGTTCGATCGAGCCATTTACATTCTGACTTATATTGCCAATTATTTTTGACAATTTGATATCGAATAAATCGGAATGATCATCCATAATCAATTTTATCCCATTTTTTATAAAAAACAGTGGGGTTTTTAGATCATGTGAAATAGAATAGGAAAAGGATTCCAGCTCTTTGTTACTTAGCTCCAACTCAGCCAGCTTTACCTTCAGGTTGGCGTTTAGCTGTTTTATTTCATTCTCAGCTCTCTTTTGCTCGGTAATATCTCTTTCCGTTATAGCCACAGACTTTAGCTCCCCATTGACATCTGTGATGATGGCTGCAGAAAACATCACGTCAATGATCTTGCCATATTTAGTGGAACGCTTGGTCTCATGTGTTTTGACCTCTTTGTTGTGCAGCAGGCGTTCGATGGTTTCCTGGGTTTCCATCATAAGGTGCTCAGGCACAATGTTCCAGACGTTCATGTTTAGGGCCTCCTCTTCTGAAAACCCATAGATCTTTTCAGCTCCCAGATTCCAGGAGATTATTTTACCCTCAGGATTATACATGTAGATGGCATCATGTGACTGTTTCACCACTATAGCCAGGTACTTTCTTATTTCTTCTACTTCACGGATCTCTGTGATGTCTCTGGCATTGGCAAACAACAACCCATCTTTTTTTACAATATTCCAATTGAGCCACCGCAAGTCCCCATTGCTTCCGTGAACACATGTTTCAAATGAAAACTGCTCTTTACTATTATTCCTGATAAGGTTTTTAATTCGTATTCTTTCATCTTTGATCAGGTAACTCTCCAGTGAAGTTCCTTTGATCCTTTCTGCTGACTTACCCAGCAAATGACTAATAGCCATATTAACTTCTTCAAAGACCAGGTCTCTTTCGTTCAGAATACAAATGATGTCCGCTGAGTTATTGATAAGGAGATTGTACTTTTCCAGGGTTTGATTTTTTTCCAGCAGCTCTTTGTACTGCAAATAGTGCTTTAGAAGCACTGCCACCTTAGCTTTTGTCAGTTCAGGGTCAAGAGGCTTGGACAGATAGTCCACCCCACCTTCTTCAAACCCCTTTAGGATCGATTCGTGTTCTTTTTTCTCCGCAGACACGAAAATCACGGGAATATTCCGGGTACGTTTGTTTGTTTTAAGGATTTGAGCCACTTCAAACCCATCCATGCCAGGCATTTGTACATCCAGAATTACCATATCTAACTCCTGGTTCAGGGCCGTTTTTAATGCCTGGTTACCTGTGGTTACATGAATAAGGTTCCTGTCTGGTGAACCCAATATCTGTTCCAATGCATAAATGTTTTTTATATTATCATCTACAAGTAGTATGGTTGCTTTCTTAATCTTTTTTTTCATGGCATCACAATTGATTAACACTCACATTTAATCGTCTCATAAGAAATCCCGCAATTTCATCCAATTCCAAAACATGTTTTGTTTTGCCTGTTTGAATAGCTGCTTGAGGCATCATCGGAAAATCCGCAGAATTCGGATTTTGTACTATAGTCATTCCCCCGGCAAGTGCTATGCCTGCCAGGCCCTGGGCTCCATCACTGTTGGCCCCAGTAAGTATGATCCCGATCAGTTTTTTGCCGTAGGCTTTTGTCGCTGTATCAAAAAGTACATCGATCGAGGGCCGGCTGAAGTTGCACAACTCATCCGCAGAAAGTGAAAAGGTGAAGTCTCGCTCTACAAGCAAATGATAATCTGGAGGCGCAATGTATACCACTCCGGGTTGAATGCTTTCTTTTTCGTCCGCTTGCTTGATCTTGATCCTGCAATGGGCTTGCAACACCTTTTCCAAAAGCTCTTTCTCACTTTTTGCCCGGTGCTGAACAATAATAACCGGTATGGGGAATGTAGAAGGGAGGCCTTGCAATACCGTTTTCAATGCCTGCATCCCACCGGCTGATGCACCTATGACAATGGCTTCAAGTTCAGGTTTTTGTTGATAATTCATCCTGGTAAATCTTTTTACAAAAGATCCTTTCCTTTCGATCTATTTCACTGAAATAGTTGCGTTTATCTGTAAACATCAGGGATTCCTTACTCCCTAATCCCAGGAACCCAAATGGGCAAAGGCTATCATAAAACAGGTTGATCACCTTGTTTTGCAAGTCCTGGTTAAAGTAGATCAACACATTTCTGCATAAGATCAGCTGAAACTCATTGAAAGACTGATCCAGGGCCAGGTTATGTGCTGAGAAAATTACATTTTTTCGCAGCATCTGGTCTATTAGTGCTGCATTGTACTTGGCAGTGTAGTAATCTGAAAAGGCATTTTCACCGCCTGATTTTTGGTAGTTCATAGTATACCCTTTCATGTTTCCTAACTGATATACTCCTTCTTTGGCCTTTCTTAACGCTTGCTGGTTAATATCTGTGGCATAAATGATAGACCGCTGTAAAAGCTCCGCTTCATGTAGTAATATTGCCAGGGAGTACACTTCTTCTCCCGTGGAGCAACCAGCTACCCAGACTTTGATAATTGGATAGGTAGCTAATCGGGGAAATACGTTTTTTTTCAGGCTTTTGTAAAAAGTAGGATCTCTGAACATCTCCGTGACATTCACAGTAACGGCTTGTACAAACTCCTCAAACAAGGTCTCTTCGGTGAGGAGCCTTGTAAGCAGTTTAGAAAGTAAGGGTACCTCTTTCTTCCCCATGAAATATTCAATTCGTCTTAAAAATGATGCTTCTGAATACCCGCTAAAATCATAACCATACTGGTTATTGATTACGGTAATAAACTTTTGCAGGTCATCGATCTTTATCATTTATTTACCAATCCGTATATTGCTTCATTCAAAACATTAAGGTCTACAGGTTTTGCAACGTACTCTGATGCTCCGGCCTCCAGGCATTTCTCCCGATCTCCGACCATAGCTTTGGCCGTAACTGCTATGATCGGGATCTCATTCAGGGACAGATCATTTTTTATACGTCTGATCGTTTCGTACCCATCCATTTCCGGCATCATCATATCCATGAGAACGATGTCCACCGTATCGCCATTTGCTGCAAGGGATTCCAGGGCTTTAAATCCGTCTTCAGCAACCAGAACATTGGAGCCACAGTATTCCAGGTAGTTGACCATGGCAAAAGTGTTTCTCGGATCATCGTCTACTACCAAAACATTTAGTCCCCTAAGTTTATCCTGATCATCCATTCCATCATATTTTCAGCTATATAACCATACCCTCATCAGTGAAAGCAGTTTGTCCAGGTCCACGGGCTTTGATATGTAATCAGACATGCCGGCCTTCAGGCATTCTTCACGATCACCTTTCATAGCCTTTGCCGTAAGGGCGATAATTGGTGTTTTGATGAATTTATCCATTTTCCTAATCTCCAAAGTGGCTTCCAACCCGTCCATTTCCGGCATCATTACATCCATCAGTATGATGTCTACATCCTGATCTTTCTTTAGCAAGGAAATGGCCTCTTTGCCATTTTCCGCCGTGAGACAAATCATGCCTTCATCCTCCAGGACATTGGTAAGCGAAAAAATATTGCGCATATCATCATCTACAATGAGTACTTTCCTTTTTTTGAGTACTTCGTCAGTGCGGTGGAGCTTTCGGATGATGTTTTGCTTTTCCTTAGAGAGTTGTGACTCTACCCTATGAAGAAAAAGAGTGGTTTCGTCCAGCAGCCGCTCTACTGAATCTACTGTTTTCAGGACCACCGTGCTGGCCAGTTTTTCCAGTCGTTGAGCTTCTTTCTTTTCCAATTCTTTACCAGTGTACACTATAATGGGTGTCTGATTCTGAGGATGTTGATTTCTGATGTTTTCCAGAAGCTCAAACCCATTCATATCCGGCAACCCAAGATCTATGATCATACAGTCGAATTCCTCTTTGCTGAGCATTTTTATGGCCTGGTTTGCGGTATATGCTGAGTAGGACTTGATGTCTCCGTTTCCGATCAGTTCACGGATGGCTTTGTTTTGCTGCTTGTTGTCCTCTATGATCAGCAGTTTTTTTAGTTTTTTACTGATAAACTCTTCAATGCGATCAAAAACCTGCTGTAAGATAGCATTGTCAATAGGTTTCTTTATAAAATTAAAGGCTCCAAGTTCAAGTCCTTCTTTGCGGGTGTCATACCCTGAAACGATCTGCACAGGAATGTGCCTCAGGCCTGGGTCGCTCTTCAGGTGCTTCAGAATCTCGGTCCCATCCATTACCGGAAGTTTCATATCCAGGAGAATGGCATGAGGGCGATAATACCTTGCCAGGCTCAGGCCGGTGTTGCCTTGCTGAGCGACAATGCCTTTATAACCTCTTTCATTGACAAAGTTGAGTAGTAGTTTTGAAAATGAGGGATCATCTTCAATGATCAGCACCAGCCTGTCATCTTCTTTTATATTGTACCGGTCATCTTCCACCGGTTCATTTTTTGTTTGCTTTGCTACAAGTGGTTTCTTCTCAGTTTTACCAGTTTTTCTACCCAAGGAAACCTTTTTATCAAATTCCTGCACGAGTGATTGGTCAAAGACCAGAGGCAGATAGATTGTGAAAATGCTGCCGTCACCTTCAGTGCTCTCCAAGTGGATTTCACCCCCGAGTGCACTGGTGAGCTCACGACTGATTGACAGGCCTAAGCCGGTTCCTCCATATTTGCGTTTAGTAGATCCATCAGCTTGCTGAAAAGCCTCAAATATCATGGTCTGCTTGCCTTCGGGAATGCCAATCCCATTGTCCTCCACCGAAATAGCGAGAAGTTCGTCCAGCTTTCTAAGCTTTTCATTCATGATGGTGCTGTCCGGCTTTACCACCTTAAACGCTGTATGTACTTTGCCTCCTTTATCGGTAAATTTGAAGGCGTTTGAGAGCAGGTTTCTGAGGATTTGTTCCAGCCGTAATTTATCCGTTTTGATGGGCTGTTTGAGTTTCTTGTCTTTCAGGTCAAAAGTGTAGGTGATGGATTTACTTTTTGCCATCTCGTCAAACAAATGCTTGAGATGGCTCGTCATATCTGTCAGGTCCAGCTCCTCTACCTCCAGTTCTATTTTGCCCGCTTCTACTTTAGAAAGGTCCAGTATTTCATTGATCAGGTTGAGCAGATCGGTACCGGAGCTGTAGATGTTTTTGGCAAACTCTATTTCTTTCTCGCCCAGCACCTGCGCTTTGTTTTCAGAAAGCAGTTGAGCGAGGATCAGAATGCTGTTTAGCGGGGTACGCAATTCGTGAGACATATTGGCCAAAAATTCTGATTTATACTTGCTGGTAACTTCCAACTCCCTGGCTTTTACTTCCACGTCCAGTTTGGCTTCTTCCAGGTTCTGTTTTTGCATTTCCAGCAGGTTTGCTTTTTCTTCCAGCTCTTCATTGGTCTGCTGAAGCTCTTCCTGCTGGGCTTTCAGCTCTGACTCTGATTTTTCCAGCAGATCGGTCTTTTCTTCCAACTCTTCATTGGACTGTCTCAGCTCTTCCTGCTGGGCTTCCAGTTCTTCGGCTTGTCGTTGGGTTTCTTCAAGTAGCTCCTTCAGCTGATCTCGCGATTGCGCAGCATTGAAGGCAATACCGATGTTTTCAGCCACTTCATCAATGAATTGTAAATGCAGGTCACTGAACTCGGCCACAGATCCCATTTCAATGACACCCTTCAGCTCATTATTGTAAAGAAATGGGTATACCAAAATATTTCTTGGCGCGGAATTGCCAAGGCCTGAATTGATCCGTATATAGGTGTCAGGAACTTCTGAAAAGATGATAGGCTTTCGCTCAGTAGCTGCCTGTCCTACCAGGCCTTCTCCGAGCTTGATCACATTTTTGTTTTCTTTCCGGTGATAAAAAGCATAACTACCTGCAAGTGTGAGTGCACCATTTTCTGCCATGTAGATCGCCCCGATCTGTGCACCTGTATATTCGGCCAGGTGATTGATCACTTCCTGAGCGAGGTGTTTTACGGTTTTATCACCACGCAGACGGTCATTGAGATCGGTGCCTCCCCTTAGCAGCCAGGTCCTGGTCTCGTTCTCCCTCGAAAACTTCATCAGGTTGTTTTTCATAGCACTGAGGGCTATCCCTAAGGTGTCATTCTCACTTCTGAGTTGTATCTCGGAAGAGTAGTCTCCCTTTCCTATCCTATCCGCTACCTCGGCAAAGTTTTTGGTTGTGTTGAGCAATTCCTGAAACGACAAAGCCAGAGTTCCGATTTCATCCTTTGTGTCAACCCTTAAATTGTAGTCGGTTTCACCTCTGGTAATGCTATTAGCTGCATAGCCGATCTGAGCAACGGATGCAGAAATTAACCTGGTAATGTAGACCACCAATATGGCAATCAGCAAAACGATGGCCAATCCGATCAACAAATTGGTGATGATAGCTTCACGGATCATGGACCGGCGTGTTTCAGCAGTAGAAATGATGTGGTCAATGGACCGGTTGTCAATTCCCTTAAGAATATCTATGTAGGCAGTCACAGAAGTCCACCATTCGTCTGAGCCATAAGGAAAGTCCAAAAAGTCAGGGTTATAAAGTACCGAATCCATGATCTGCAGAGCTTTCCGGAGCAAGGGGTTGGAAATATTCTCATCATAGTATTGTGCAAGGGGTTCGGGAGCACTTTTCCTGAATCTTTCCAGATTGATCTCATACTTGCCTACCAGGGTTCCAAACTCAGTGATCTTATAATCAGAAAAGCCTCCTTCAAGTATATTATTGAAAAGCCTGGAGCGCATGCGACCCAAAAACTCCCTGGAGTAAAGTAAAAATACATGGGTTTGCAACAGTTCCTTGATCTCGGGATTTGCCGTACTGTCTGAGATCTGATCGATCCTGTCTATAAATGTGTTAATAATAGCATTGTACTCATAGAAAATGGTTTCCGGATCTGTTCCCGGGCCTATTTGTTTTCTCAGGGAATTCAACTTTTCAAAAACATCCAAACCACTGTCGGTCTCCAGTTCAATTTCAGCAGCTCGTTCTACTTCCATGACCGTGTTATCGACGACTATCTGCTGCTTGGTAATTTCCCCGGGATCAAACGCTTTCGGATTGGACAAATAACGAAATGTCAATCCTCGCTCCATCTGCAGTTCATGTATGATCCCGGAAATGCCGTCTACTTCCACCACATCGGTGAGTACCTCGTTCACCTGACGCTGGTTATCCAGATCTTCTGACAGAGAGCTGACCAGGTAGAAGAGCATAGCCAAAAAGGGTATAATGGAAATAAGAATGAGCTTATTCCTGATCGAAAGGTTCTTAATGAATTTCATAGCAGTTGAACATCGCGGTGCTTTCTATGAAAATACAATGAAAATCCAATATTTCACAGGATTGATATGTTTTTTTACATATAGCGACCTCAAGCATATTCGAATATTCGCCCATTACCGGGAAATTAACTCGACTTTCCGCTCCGGATTGCTAGCTTACTAAGAGATTAATAAGGTTACGATAAGACTAAGAAATTAACCCTGGTTAGTAAGATAAGATCTCTTCCATGGGGTTGAAATAACCGTGTAGGACTTTTTCTCGGATAAAAAGTTATGGTCTCCCTTGGCAATTGTCTCAATTCACTTATTTTTGCGATCCGATTTGGGAGGGAACCTGAGGTACAGGTTAACAATTCGACTTAAATCGTAATCAAAATTAGATCACAGAGGCGTGGCAGAGTGTCCTAGCCGGACGCGACTAGCCGTCCGCGACGAATGCGGCGGAACCGCCGCCTCAAAAGATGATCGGAATTTTGACTAAATAAAATAATAAGCAGAGATCACAGAGGCGTGGCAGAGTGGTCGAATGCGGCGGTCTTGAAAACCGTTGTACCGCGAGGTACCGGGGGTTCGAATCCCTCCGCCTCTGCAACCTAAAGCCTGGTGCAAAGCGCCGGGCTTTTTGCATTTTAACCCCTAATGTTAATTCCACTTTAATTTTTAATGCGGTCGAATGCGGCGAACTAGCCGTTCGCGTCTGAAAACCGTCGACCCGCGAGGTGCCGGGGCGGTTCGCCGGTGCGATTCGAATCCCTCCGCCTCTGCAACCTAAAGCCTGGTGCATAGCATCGGGCTTTTTGCATTTTAACCCCTAATGTTAATTCCACTTTAATTTTTAATGAGGTCGAATGCGGCGAACTAGCCGTTCGCGTCTGAAAACCGTCGACCCGCGAGGTGCCGGGGTTCGCCGATGCGATTCGAATCCCTCCGCCTCTGCAACCTAAAGCCTGGTGCATAGCATCGGGCTTTTTGCATTTTAACCCCTAATTGTTAATTCCACTTTAATTTTTAATGAGGTCGAAATGCGGCGAACTAGCCGTTCGCGTCTGAAAACCGTCGACCCGCGAGGTGCCGGGGCGGTTCGCCGATGCGATTCGAATCCCTCCGCCTCTGCAACCTAAAGCCTGGTGCATAGCATCGGGCTTTTTGCATTTTAACCCCTAATGTTAATTCCACTTTAATTTTTAATGCGGTCGAATGCGGCGAACTAGCCGTTCGCGTCTGAAAACCGTCGACCCACGAGGTACCGGGGCGGTTCGCCGGTGCGATGCCTTATAAAGTGAAAAATCGTAAGAAGAACACTAGCGTTTTACTGTGTCCCGGTCATGTCTAATGCCTCCCTGAGTCCTTGTGCCAGTTTTTTAGCAGGTCCCACACCCCAGTAATGTAAAAAGAAGATCCTTGGCTGCTCTTGAACCATGTGATTATGAACTGCTACCACTTCAATATTATTTTCTATCAAAGCCCTGATCACCGGGGCCACTTCATTTGCCAGCATAGTGAAGTCCCCTGCAACCGCAGCTTTTTCATTGGTGCCTTGCCAGCTTGCCCAGGTATTGAATCCCATAAACGTGCTTACTGGCGCACCATGCTCAGTTAAGTTCACATCCGGACGTCCAATGGTGACTTTATAAACGCCTCGATTCATCTTGCCCTCGTAGCCCAATATCTCAGCAATCATTTCAGTATCCAGGGAGTTTTCTACTTCAGTGGCCGGACCACTCGATGGATTGCTGCCACGGACCTCAGTGACTTTGTCAAATACTGCTTTTACTTTAGCAGCCAGTTCCTTTTCATTACCCATGCCTCCAATGTGCATATACATTACATTGGGATTGTTCCTGACAAAATGATTGTGAATAGCCGTGATGGTAAGACCTTGTTTGATGACTTCCTGCTGAACAGGCCACAGATCGGTTTCTGTGACTACAACATCACCCATGAGCATAGCTCCCTGTTTTGCAGGAGCAAAAGCGGCCCAGCTTCCCAATCCCATGGGCGGAATGATCTGAAAGCTATCTACCATGATTTTAAGATCATTCTGAGGTACTACTACTTTATATTCTCCATTCTTTTCGGTTCCTTTCAGATCACCGAGTGCATTTTCAATTGCCGAAATATCAAGTGAGTCTAATGTAACGTCTGTAACACTTCCCTGGTCAGGATCTGATTGTTCTTCCTTTTTATCAGCCGGTTGGTTACAGGATATTACCAGTGCCATTGCCAGGCAGGCTATCGTCTGATAAACGGTATTCAAAAGGACACTTCTCTTTCTTGTATTTTCCATAGCTCTTTTTTTAATAATTGAATAGATCACAATTTAAAGAAGTGACAAGAAAAGACAATGCTATCATCTCTGTAGGCGGGCCTTATGGCTATCCTGCAGCAGAGTAATTCAAAGGAAAATAGACTCCCTCATAAATAAAAATGCAGAGCCGATTCGGTCCTGCTTTTTTTGTACCCGTTTCAGAACGGGTCTGATCGATGAGGCCTCAAATATTCCGCGGGTAAAATGTCTTGAAGAAAATGGAAGGGCGTATACTACAGCATGTGTTCAATTTTTTCACTTGTTCACGAAACGTGAATCTGTTATATTTGTGAACATGAAAGAACAAAGGATTATTCAAACAGCGCTGGAACGACTAAGGGAAACCACCGGCATTAAGGGTCGCATGACCTTAAATGATCCTTTGGACGGTCAAATTGTTTTGACTATTAATGATCAGGAATTCGCCTTCAATGTTGAAGTAAAAAAAGAAATTCGGCCACATCAAATTGAACAGATTATGGCTTTCAACCATCATTTCAATGGTAATCTCCTAGTTATTGCCGAGAAGATATACCCGAAGGTTAAGCAGGAATTAAGGGAGTTAAGGATACCATTTCTTGAAGCAAATGGTAACCTGTACCTGAAAAGAGACAATATTTGGGTTTGGATAGACACAAACCCACCCATCCAACTAGCAAAAGGAAAAGGAAACAGGGCATTCACAAAAACCGGCCTGAAAGTAGTCTTCCAATTTCTTTTGGATGATCAACTCATAAACAAACCGCAAAGGCACATTGCAGCCGCAGCGCACGTTGCGGTTGGAAATATCCCTCAGGTTATTGAAGGACTAAAAAAAACAGGTTACATTCATCCGCTGAACAATGAAACCTATATGTGGGAGGACCGGAAGGCACTACTGGACCGATGGACTACAGAATACGCAACAACGCTCAGACCTGCCCTATTTCTAGGGAGATACAAGATAACAGGTGATTGGAAAAATATTCACCTGAACAGTGAAAAAACATTATGGGGAGGTGAACCGGCAGCCGACCTTTTTACGCAGTATTTAAGACCTGAAGAATTTATTCTTTACACCAAAGAAACGCAACAGGAACTCATTCAAAACTATCGCTTGAAGCCCCACCCGGAAGGAGAACTGTATGTTTATGAATGGTTTTGGGATGAAGAATTGGATGGACGCCTCAACCATGTACCTCTCCAGTTAATCTATGCTGATTTAATGATCAACGGAAATAAGCGTTGCAGGGAAACGGCTAACTTGATTTCTGATAAACACCTCTTTCGATGAGTACCTCCAAACAATCATATAAGGAACTTGCCATACCTTACTTCAAAGAGGTATTTGAAATCGTTGATGAGGTGATGACCAGCAATCATATTCCCTACTACCTGATAGGTGTGAATGCCATTGCCCTCGAGTTGCTGAAGCAAGAAATTAAACCAAGTCGTGGTACAAAGGATATTGATTTTGCGGTGATGGTTTCTACTATTGAGGAATATGAGCGGATAGTTGCTGACCTGGAAAGTAAAGGTTTCAAGAAAGTGAAGGCTCCCTGGACATTGTATCATGAAAAGTATAAAGTGGCTATAGACCTGTTGCCCTTTGGCAAGATAGAGGAAAACGACACGATCTCATTTAATGAAAGGTACTCTGATCTTCACGTACTGGGATTTATACGGTGAAATTCCTAGCGTACAAAAGAGGGGTACCAAAAGTTCAAAATCGGCCTGAACACCACAAATTCCCACGCCTGGCATACCTGATGAATCATCCGCCTTCCGTAGATTGCATATCATTCAGAAAAGTGAAATCCATGAGCAAAAAAAAGATCAAAGATGACGAAGTGCGCTGGGGTATCATCGGTGTTGGTGACGTATGTGAAGTAAAAAGCGCTCCGGCTATGCAGCTAATCAAGCATTCCAAAATAGCGGCGGTAATGCGGCGGGATGCTGCAAAGGCAGCCGACTATGCCCAAAGACATCACGTAGAAAAATGGTACAGTGATGCGGATCAGCTCATCAATGATCCCAATGTCAACGCCATTTACATTGCCACACCACCCGTTGCTCATATGGAGTACACGCTGAAGGCAGCAAAAGCAGGCAAACCTGTGTACGTAGAAAAGCCAATGGCAAAGACCTACGCCGACTGCCAGCAGATGATCGCAGCCTGCCAGGCCAGCCAGGTGCCTCTGTATGTGGCTTACTATCGTCGGGCGCTCCCCAACTTTCTGAAAGTGAAATCACTGGTAGAATCAGGCGCTATCGGTGAGGTGAGGTTTGTCGAAATCCGAATGTGTAAACCGCTGGAGCCGGACATTATCACCCACCAGGAAAATCACTGGCGTGTGGACCCGGAAACAGCAGGAGGCGGGTATTTTTATGACCTGGCCAGTCATCAGCTGGATTTTCTGGATTTTCTTTTTGGCCCCATTGTTAAGGCAACCGGTTATTCGGCTAACCAGGCCGGGCAGTATGCTGCGGAGGATATCGTGACCGGAAGTTTTGAGTTTGAGCCGGGGGTATTGGGTACCGGAAGCTGGTGCTTCACTACCAGCCCCCACAGCGATAAAGATGTTACGACGATCATAGGATCGAAAGGAGAAATCTCCTACCCATCATTTGGCAGCAGCGAGGTTACCCTTAAAAATGATCAGGGTGAAGAAACCTTTTCCTTTGACCTGCCAAAGCATATACAGCAACCACTGATCCAACAGGTAGTGGATGATCTGCTGGGGGGAGGATCGTGTGTGAGTACAGGAGTTTCCGGTGCACGAACCAACCAGGTGATGGAATGGATGAGTTAAGTCTGAATTGAAACTCAAAGGAACGATCACCAATACTACCAACGGAAGTCTGCTTCTTTTATGTGTTTAAAATTTAGCTTTTAGCCTTTAGCTGTTGGCTATTAGCCTTTATTTGCTGTTTTCAAGGTATTGTCTAAATCTGCTGAAGATATAATAGCCGAGATCAAATCAAGCAGAAAGTTTAGGAAAAAAGAAATTGACCTTTAATGCCGTATTTGCTAGACACAAGTATTTGTGTGTTTTTCTTACGTGGGAAACTGAACCTGGATGAAGTTATTAAAGAAAAAGGACGGGAAAATTGCTACGTTTCGGAGATTACCGCTTTTGAACTCCGTTATGGAGCAGAAAACAGTGGAAACCCAACAAAATCGCACAAATTTTTTAAATGGCTTATCTATTATTCCAATTTATGGAAGTATCAAGCGATACGCCAAAGAAAAGGTCAGGCTCAGAAGGATTGGTAAACCTATGCACGATGAATTTGATCTATTGATAGGAGTAACTGCTATAGAAAATAAACTAACTCTTGTCACAGACAATGTCAAGGACTTTGAATCCATGAAGGGCATCAAACATGAAGGGCATCAAAATAGAAAATTGGTTTGAAGAAAACAGGACTAAAACAGACCGGAGATTATTTTTTTTGACAGCTCCAGGATCACACCTATGACTACAGGAAGGAATATACTCAGAAATGTAGTCCTGTGCCTCAGGTTATAGGGCCAGGTATTTAGCTCACCGATCTCCTGGTCTATCTTCACGAGTTTCTGATAATGATTATCCAGAACTTCTATCTTTTCCTTAGACTCCTCCCTGTCAGATTCCAGGGACATGATTATACCGGTGAGGTAGTTCATTCGCTTTCGGATCTTGAGCTGCTCAAATAGCTTGTACTCCTTCAAAATCGAGTTGAGCTTCCTGGTTGGAATGAAAAATATGATCGCCGAAAGTATAAACGGGAACACTTTCCAAAGGACGATAAGCGCATTCACATAGTAATCGCCCGCTTCAAGGCTGGTCCACTGAAAGTTGTGGATGAAAAGAAATATCAGTATCCCAATGATGATAAAGTGAATGGAAAAAAGGAAAAGGATATTACCTATGACCAGCGTTCCTGCACACTTGTCCGGGTAGAAATAAGTCAGGTTAATATCCTCTTCCAGGGACACTTTGTTAATGAGCCTTACGATCACGATAGTAGCGCTCACCGTAATTCCTCCGATAAATCCAATGGTAAATACCTGCAATAAAAAAGAACTTAACAGGTAGTATTGCCCCAGTTGGAGGTAGCAAACCCCAAAGACCAGGGCTAAACCGGAATTAATGATTCCAAAAAGAAAACCATAATACAAGGTCCGGCTACCAAGAAATTTAGTTTTATAGGTATTTAGAAAAAACTCCGCAGTTGCTTTATCGTCATCTTTGGTTAATTGGATCAGGTTCACCAGGAACTCCCGGAATTTCTCTGTTGCGTTAAATACCAGGTACAGCCCGGCTGCATTTAAGATCGCCAGGAAGAAAGAAAAGTCCTCAATAATGAGCTTTTGGTCACTGTCCTCGTCTATCAGTGAAGCGCCGAGATGAAGCAGGAACAAGGCTAATCCAAAGCACAGTGAGAACGTGAACCGGTCGAGCTTTGTGTGTTTTTTAAATTTCTCAAAAAAGGAAAGGTAGTCCTTTGAAAGTCGCTCTTCCAAGTCCTTCCTGAACCGAAAGCTCTGTGCTTCCTGCTGATCATAATGCTTATACAGTTCAGAAAACTCCATAGTTACTTCTTAAAAAGCGAAAAATCACCGCATTTCATCCATACAAAATAGTGGTATTTATGATTTGATCCAAGTGCGACCTGTTAATCTGGTTTCTCACGCCTGACCTTTGTCACCCGATACAGCCGCCGTTGCCTGATTTACATCATACCATTTGGTCCTCCGGCCTGCTACTTTTGAGAAATTCAATAAACAACACTATGGAGGAGGACTTTCCCATTGAAGCCGGTTTTCTTGGCCCCAAAGCAGAGCATGGACGCACCTGGTCAGACATTCTCAATTACATCCTGCAGGATTACGTTCACTGGAGAAGAAATTACTTCCCCGAAGATGAACAGATCCTGGACCGGGGCACACGCAGAAGTCACGAATCATGGTTCGACATTCTGAGTAATAACCTGGACAAGGTCCTCAATCGGCTTAAGGCAGATTACCCATTCTATTCGCCAAGATACCAGGGCCATATGGTGTCTGAAAATCTGGTTTCAGGATTGGTAGGATATTTTGCAGGCATGCTATACAACCCCAATAACGTCTCTTCCGAATCTGCGCCCATTACCCTGGACCTGGAGCTGGAATCCGGCCGTATGATCGCGCAGATGCTGGGTTATGATTCCACGAAAAGCTGGTCACATATCACCTCGGGCGGAACCATAGCCAATATGGAAGCGCTCTGGGCAGCACGCCAAAATCAACTGAATGGAGTGGCCTTCCAGGAAGTTTGTCTCAGGCGTGAGATTCCGTTCGTTATAGACCTTCCCAACGGAGATCGGTCAGACATTCGCGAGCTGTCAGACGCTACATTGATCAGACTACAGCCCGAAGTGCAGGTAAAGCTTCCGGCCTTGTTTGAGGAAGTGGTAAAAGACTTTCCGGACCTGCCCGCCACCAGTATCCTCATGAAAGCGGTGAAATACGGACCATATAGCATCACTGAAAATGGTCTCCATGCCGTATACCAAAAGCTTAATATTCAGCCGGTAATCCTGGCCTCTCAGGCTGCACACTATAGCATCAGGAAGATTGCAAACATTCTGGGGCTTGGTGAAAAGAATGTAAAGTTCCTGCCGGTAGACGACCACTTCAGAGTAGACATGCATATGCTCAGCGATATTGTGGATTCTCTGAGTCCGCACCAGCCAATACTGGCGCTGATCGGCATTCTTGGCACTACGGAAGAGGGGGCCATAGACCCGATCCATGAGATGTTGTCACTCCGAAAATCAATGGAAACCAGGCACAATTCCTCCTTCTGGTTTCACGTGGATGCCGCATGGGGAGGCTATTTAAAAGCCTTGGATCCTAAGGATCACTGTTTGTCTCACTTTGCACGCAGGGCATTGCATGCGCTTCCTGAAGCAGACTCCATCACCATAGACCCACATAAGATGGGTTACATCCCCTACCCATCCGGTGTGATCAACTTTAAGGATAAGTATGCCGTACTTCACTCCCACCAGGTAGCTCCGTACATTACCCTGAACAATGAAACACCTAACCCCCTGGAGGTAAATGACCTGGATGAGGCTGTAGGTCCATACATTATCGAAGGATCAAAGCCAGGAGCATCCGCAGTGGCTACCTGGCTCACACATAAAACCATCCCGCTAAACCCAAATGGTCATGGTAAACTGATCAAAGCCTCCCTGGAAAATGCTCACCGGTTTTATAAGATCATCCGGGAAGCAGAAAGTGATTTGGACGGTCCGGTCAGGCTCAAAGCCATCGATACACCCGATTGCAATGTCCTTTGTTACCGGTTTACCATCGAAAACAATGATTCCCTGGACTTTCAAAACAAGCTTAATCAACAGGTTTACCAGGCGTTTTCGCTAAAAAATACCGGCGGCAAACAGCAGATGCCCTACAGGCAGGAATATTTCATTTCACATACCCATTTCTTCCCCAGTCATTATCCGTATCAGTCCGTTGACCATCTGCTTACTGATTTTGATAACCCGCAAAAGCAATATGAGCAAAATGGTTTGTTCTTGCTACGATCAGTGGTTATCAATCCCTGGCTGACCCCTGCACTCGGCAAGGATACCGATCACCTGAAAAACCTGGTTTTGAACTTATATAAGGTAGCCAATGATGCATTTCAGAAAATGAATCTAAATCAAACAAAAGCTGCTGTTTTCGTATAATCAAATAATGAGCAACACTTCAAAACCCATAAGACGCCACCCAAGCCTTCAGCCGATCAGCAGAGAACATCACCAGGGCTTGCTGCTGTGCTGGAAAATTCGTACCGGCTTATCGAAAGGAGTTGCCCCGGAACGGATAAAAAGGTACGCTGACTGGTTTTACAATGAACACCTGATCCCACACTTTAAAATCGAGGAGGAGCACATATTCCCGATTTTAGGAAATGAAGATGAACTGGTCAGGAAGGCCATAGCTCAGCATAGAAAGCTGGAGCAGCTGTTTGGAAATGATCCCTCCGATGTGGAAAACCTCAAAGCCATAGAGCAGGCGCTCGAAAATCACATTCGCTTTGAGGAGCGGGTACTATTTAATGAGATCCAGGAAAAAGCGACGTTTGAAGAGCTGAACAAAATCCGTGAGGTACACACAGAGGCACCTTTTGAGGAGAATACGGATGATCTGTTTTGGAAGTAGGTCTCCATGATCCATAGTTCATTGAGGCATCATAGAGTTTTTTGGAGCCATCTCCTGTTCGAGGGCGTTTTGTATCTACTATAGTGACACGGAAATAACTTTTCTTCGTTAGGTGGTGTTGTTGGTGACAGAGATGCCTCTGGCTGGACGCAAGCCAGCCTTCCTAGCAATCCACAAGGGTATGCGTTACAAATCAGAGATCATTCGCTGAACTTCTTCTTTTGTTTTACCCAGTTTTTTCTGGAGCCTGCCAAGCATTTCATCTTGTTTTCCTTCTACGAGCAGCAAATCACTGTCTGTAAGTGCAGCATATTTTTGCTTTAGTTTTCCTTTGGCTTCATTCCAGTTGCCTTTTAATTCCATCTTGTTTTTCATATCTCTCGTGATTAATTCTACATGTAAAGGTCATTGATGGGTGGACTCATTCTGTTACATCAAAACCAGAAAAAGTTGTATTATTTACACTGTGAGAGTGCGGGGATAAGCTCCTGCTTCGTATCTGTCCCCTTCCCGTTCGAGCGCGTTTGTATCTATCTATTAGTGGGGCACGGAAGTTACTTCCGAGCCACAGTGGGACTTTCATACATAATGTTAGGCATAGTCTTTTAAGTTGACCTTCTTACTACGAGATAGTTGGAAGTTCTGGCAATGATTAAGAATGAGTTCGAGTTCGTTGGACCTAGCCAAAGACGTTCCTCCAATTTGAAACAAGTCGTCGGAATTCAGCTTGTTCAGGCTGAATCTGAAGTTAAGTTGTGGAGAGATTTCTTTGACAATTTCCTCGTCTGCCATGAATCCAAAATATCCTTCTGGGTTATCTCCACCTAAAATCAATGTTAAAATTCTCACCATTATCGATTGTGAGCGCTGGTGATAAATAATCGAGGATTGCGATAGTAGATCGTTCTTGTCAGACGCTTCAAGATATTCGTTCAGGTAGGTGAATGTGGTGAAACCTGATTCCTTTTTTGTTACCAAGAGCCCGAAGCAGTTGGACTCACCTTTAAATTCGTAAATGTCACCGACTCTGAAATAATTCATTTATTAAATGTTGAGAAATTCTGAAGTTCCGCCGACTATGCCTAATATTCATCTATCTGCAACAACCGTTGCATATATCCAACGTACATCATTCCAAATCTAATGGATTTTTAATTTTATCAATCTTCTTGGCCCACTCCAAGGTCTGTGGGGCTACAGCCAGGGTAGAAGATGGTAAGCGGACGCGTTACAAACGCGCCTGAACGGTGGATCATTTACCAACTCATGCTATAAGCTAAAACCAAACCCTACTTTAGTTGAAAAAATGGTAAGTCTTTCCCTAATGCCTGTTTTATAAAGTGAGAATAGATTATGGCTTATAGTAGGTTGAAGTATTATATTCCATTTTTGGTTCATCCTGATTTGAAATCCTAATCCAGCTTGAGCTACGATATTGAAAGGGTTGTTATCAAAACTGTCTTCAAATTCATTTTCAGTAATTTCCTCGCCACCATCTTGCAGTTCATACCTTCGCTCGTACATGGATCGAAACATATAGCTACCAGCTCCCCCACCAATAGCGTATAGTGTAAAATCAACAACCTTTCCCTGTTTGTCTGGTCCGGAAGTAAATTGCAAGAGATCCTTTTTAATGTCAAAGGGCACCGTTAAAAAGTAATACTCCTGCCTTCCAATATAACTCAATCTGCCAGGATTGTTCTCTGTATGAAGGTCGTTTGTATTCAATCTATCTGGCTTTAGACCGTAAAAAGCAAATGATAGTCCTGTTTGATATTTAAGGCTACCTGTAAGGGGTCTTTCAATTGTTATCCCTAAAATTACGCCTCCTCTGGAAGGTTCATTTTCTTTTCGGTCTGCTGCATACGCATCAAAAGCGTTAGCCCGGCTTTCAATTACAGTAAAGACTCTTGCAGGAGCAAAATAAAACGATAGATCTGTCGATCGCTGTGCAAATAATTCCGCATAGCTAAATAGCCAGATAATTATTAGTAAATTAAACTTTTTCATAGGCTTATCGTAGTGACTTTTTCCATTTCAGGCTTCTTGTGATTTTTTAAGCCAAAAGCATTTTGCCCTGCTTCCATCCAATACTTGCTAACAAATCCAGACACAAACCACCCCACGGTCTACACCCGGACCCACAATGGGCTTTATGGGCTTCCCTTTAACCGACGAAGTTTTGTAAGTCCATAGGTAAACTCAAATCCAATAAAATTAATATTCTGTTCTGTTGTTCCGCTACTTGTATAAGGCAAATTTTGAAATTCATATTCGCCTTTTCGTATGATCGCGGGAGACCAATTCACCACTAGCCTGTATTCAAGTGTATGCTGATTTACTGTTGGTCTGATAAGACCTATTTTTAAAAAATAGCTGATTGCTAAAATCCCGTTATTTGTTTCCTGATAGGAGTCAAACAGCCTTACATTGTCACTATCTACTTCATATTCAGAACCAAATTCCCATCTGTACGGAAGGAAATCAGGATCAATATTCTGTAGATTCAATTTGGAACCGACCTCTATTGAGTAATCATGTTTTCTCAAAGTGGGGATTGTCTTATGTATAGACACAGGCACTTGAAAATACAGTCCATCATAATCGTTATGGAAGAGATCCAATTCAAATGGCTCCCCATTATCAAAATGGAATGGACTATCATCAGGTGCCATAAAGCGATACCTCAAATTGTAAGGTGTAATCCCAACACCGGCGCCAATGATGATCCCAAAGCCTTTTTTGATATGTTGAAAATAAGAAACAGTAAACTCTCCACTCAATGTCGGAAGGGATTGTAAGTGCTTAGTTCCCTGATTGGAGATCTTTAAGTTATCATAAACAAGGGTCGATATCGAAAAACGCCATTGCCTTTTATAAGTTAAATGCTGATCTGACGACTCTATTTGAGCTTCAGATGGAAAACAGAATAAGCACAGCAAAAGTACTGCTGTGCTTTTAATCCATAGTAATGTTCCTTTGATCATTATTACCTTATTATTTTCACCAAGTAAGAACACTATTTTTCGTTCTTCCCCCGGCCCCATAATGGTATCCTTTCACCCAACCGGATTTGGTTTTTGTTTCAACAAATATTTTATGCTTAACACTTTTTTTATCGTATTCTACCCAAAGCCCGTGAAGTGGATTAAAGTCGACCTGACTTGTACAAGAACTAGCGCCAGGCGTTCCTGCTACATAACCATACACCTGAGCTTCACAATAGTTGCGGTATTTTACCCAGTCATTTCCAAATAGGCCACCTTTTTTATAATTTGTCGTTTTAGCATACACCTGACGGCTTCCAAATAAAGGGGTTGCGTGTTTCACTTTCCATTTGATACCTCTATTTCCATCAGTTCTTTTATCTGATTTACCTTTCCCGCTTTACAATCGCTAGAGTTTTAGACAGGCGCAAGTAAGTTTGTGTGTGATAAGGTTAATGGTAGGAAAGGTAAAATTTGAAAGGAACTTCACTAACAAATCCGGGTACAGCCCACTAAATGACCTATACCCGGACGCTATCAGCCCATCTATGCGTTATTCGAAAATACCGCATCACTACCGGCAGGCACTTCATTCTCATCACCGCTGCCAATCCTGTTGTTTACGCTTTGATTGTAAGTGGCTGTAAGCTGGTCGATCTGGTTGATCACCTGGTCGTACTGTGCGCCAGGAGTGATCACTGCATGGGCAGACAGGTGCCTGGCCACTTCTTCATAAGCCGCTTCCGTGTCCTCACGCACATCGGCAAACTTCTCTTTTGGCGCTTCGGCATAGGCCTTGTTACGCTCCAGGTATTTTTGATCAAACAGGTCATTTGACTCAGTTAGCTCGGCTACCCATTCGGGCAGACTCAGTGTTTCTACTGCTGCGGCCAGTTGTGGTTTTTTCTCAATGTCTTCTGCCAGGTTCCTTACACCTGCAGTCTCTTCCGGGTAGCTGCGCCTGTAGAGGTCCCGTCCATACTTGTCCAGATGTGCCCGCAGTATTGCTGCAGCCTGGCGCTTCTCTTCCTGAAAATGCCTCCGATACGAATCCACATTGGCATTGATGCCAATCAGTGCGTTGTCTCGCCGACTGTCCAGGTCCTGTATTTCTTTAGTGATGGCATTGCCCTGGTCGATGATATAGAGGTTTTTCAGGGCCTGAAACTGCTCACCCAGATGAGTCACCTGGGGCTCAATCTTCAGCGCCGCCGGATCACCATCCTGGAGGATCGTCAGTATGTTATCAATAAATTGTAGGCATTCTCCGTTTTTGTAATAACTAAATTGTGGTCTGTGCATGTTTAATAGTTTGTTTTAAGCGTCATATACGAAGCTAAATTATTGCATCTATTGGTTTGATGCAAAATATTTTCGCAGAAATCATGAAAAAATTTTATTCTGAAGTTATTAGCATGAAATCTAAAGGTGCTGAAGCCCTCCTGATGACGTCAGCATAAAATCCGAATGTTCGGAAACCTTCCCGTAGCCTACAGCACGAAATCCGGGGATCCGGAAACCTTCCCGCAGCCTGCAGCATGAAATCCGGGCGTTCGGAAAACTTCCTGCAGACTGCAGCACGAAATCCGAGCGTTCGGAAAACTTCTCGTAGCCTGTAGCACCAAATCCCCGGGTGGGGAAACGCTCCTGATGACGTCAGGAGGGAAATCCGGGAGTGGGGAAGCTTCCTCGCAGTGTGGAATGTCCCATTCAGTGTTTAGAGGTTCGGGGAAGTGAGGCTCTGGGGCTATAGACTAAGTGGTATCCGGCCTGTGGGGCTAGAAACGGGGGTAGAAGATGGTAAGGGGACGCGTTACAAACGCGCCGAACGGAGTATCCAAAAGCACTGAAGTCTCAGAATGGGCAGTTTTCATGGGCGAGTTGCACTGAAACCAGCCAGAATACACTTTGGCATATAACTGGTATAGACTGTTACCTTGAGTTCTTTTCAAGCCATTCCCTGATTTGATCGAAGCTCAGTTCTCCAGTTGAGATTGAAATTACGAGTTGATATTTCTGCTCTTGTTCAGCGTGAATGTCCAGTTGTTCGTTCATCAAAAGAAGTCGAGCTAACACATAACCAGTTCGTTTATTGCCATCTGTGAATGGGTGGTTCTTGACAATGCTTTCAAGGATTGCGGCAGCCTTGTCAATAGGTGTTGGATAAAGTTCCTTTCCATCAAATGTTTGGAAGGGTCGATTCAAAGCTGAATCCAGAAGTTCTTTATCTCGAACTCCATCAGATCCACCAAATCGTTCAATGAGAATAGCATGGATTTCTAGGGCTTCCTTTTCTGAGATCATTGAGCCAGTCTTTCCAGCAGTTCTTTATCTTCAGTTAAGATGGTTCGTAGGTTCTGCGATAGAGAAACAGATTCATTTGATTTTCCTTGTGCAGATTTCAGATAATCAAAAACCTCTTGAAGCACTTGTTCAGGAGTATTATCTAAGAGTTCACTAATTGCTGTCTTTATTTCTTCTCTACTCATATATCAAAGATACGAATTTGGCAGGAAAACTGTTCAGTGCGAAAATTCAAGGTAACGTCCAGATATGACGCGTGCCTCTGGACTTAATAAATGTCTTCTAAAGTAGCTGATTTGCACGTAAGATTCAAAATGGCAGTTTGAGGCATGCGTCATATCATTTGTTAGGTTTTCGTGCATTTTTCTCCGTCCTGTTTATGCGTTCATTTTAGTTCGTTTGTTAGTGTGCGGTTGGGGTGGTGCCCTACAGGTTGTACTTCTTTACCAGCTTATCACAGAATTCCAGTTCTTGTTCAGAAAACAGTCTCCGATACTTCGGTCTACAGGCCAAATATTCCAACGAAAGATCAACTCGGTGAGGGATCGGTTCCTCAAGTTTCTTAAAGCCTGATTTCATTTCTCCCGAAGACATTTCATCATGAAGAATTCGCTTGATGAACTCTACACCACCACCATCCGATTTCATTCGTTCCAAAAGATATTCGCTTACCCCAATCCCGATTGATCGGGCTTCTCCGAATGATCGGGTTACATCGTCTTCCAATTCTTGTCGAATTTTGATTTCCTCCTCGTCAAGCTGGGTAAGAATGGTTGCAGCGATTTTCCCCTCTTCCTTAAATTTATTCAATTCAGAAACATCGCTAATCTGATAAGAGCTTTTCTGACAAAAGTAGTTGTGCTTGGCTTCAAATTTCCTGAGCAATTTTTTATCTTCCTCTAGGTCAGTGTCCAAAGTTATTACCAATATGTTTTCCTCATTGCTTTGGGCGAAGTATGTCCAGTTGTAAGAGCCATTTATAATTGTAATATTGTCAATAATACAAAACTTGTGATGCAAGAACTTCGGTGCGGCAATGTGCAGTTTACCTCCTTGCTTCAAAAAGTCTTTCCACTTGGAGACGTTTCTAAAGTTCTCCTTGGATTCACTAATTACGATTTCAACGTTCAATCCACTTCCTGCGCGTTGTGAAAGTGTCCTGATAATATCTTCATCAGTAAGCCAGGCAATGGCCACTTTGACTTCTTTATCAGCTTTTTTAAGTTGACCAATTATCTCCGTTTTTATGTTGCTAAAATGAACTTCAGACTTCATTTATTGACCTCCTAATTAAAATGTACTGTGATTTAGATCTTCGTAGCGGCATGAAACCTAACGCCACTGTATAAATTCGTGGCTGATTAAAAGTATAAAAATTTACGTCAACTACCCAGGCAATCCGCAGGATTGGCTTAATAAATTAATCTTCACCAATAAGTCAATCCTGCGGATTGACGGACTATCTACAAAGAGCTAAAGAAACAATGACCCACTGACCAGCCATGATTTATAAAGAATGTTAGTAGCTTTTTTCTTTAAGCAATTGTTCCATCGCTAATCTCGGGAGTTCATCATAATCCTTCGGTCGTTCAAGCCTTGATTTAAGTTCCTCGCTTGATAGGTTTGAGAACTTTTCTTTCCAATTGTACAATTGTTCTTTTCTATGTTGTTCAGTTCGATCAATCTCGGGTTGATGGTCTTTGTAAGCTGAGTTAATTGATGGCCAAAAGGAATACTTAGTTTCTATTGGTTCAATAGGTAATTGCTCTTTTGTAAGAATTAATGAGCTAATCTGAAACTCCTTATTATCAGATGTTAAAATCTGTAGATAGGAGTAGTTAGACCAACCTGTTGACAAGCGCTTTTTATTCTCTTGATATAATGAAAGGTGTTCAGTGACCTTCAGCTGATCAAAGCTAAATTTATGAGAGCCGCCCTTATTAAGTTGGAACGTTATGGTTTTATTAGTGGAATCAATTAATATTTGAAAATGCCGCGATCTTGTCCAGTGGATTAAGTGAAATATTAGAGTCGGTATGACCTCTAAGACAATGAATCCAGCAACTGCTAAGGGAGGTCCATATGTGTAAGAGAACTCCCAGCTCTTGTCCTTGATGTAATGAGCAAAAGGAATAACGACAAGCATTCCAACCGGTAAATAATAGAGATGTCTTCTCAAATATTTGAGAGATTTTGAAATGCCTGTTTGCGATATTTGAAATGATTTCTCCAAGTGCGGAATTGCTACTAACATTTGTCTATGTGCAACACCTATTGCACATATCCAACCTACATCATTCCAAATCTAACGGATTTTTATTTTATCAATCCTCTTGGTCTGTGGCCCACCAGACCTTGCGATATCCAGCCTCTGAGCCACAGGCCGGGGGTAGAGAAGCTGCTTGCATATCTTGCTTTTTCTTTTATTTTCAAACGGTTTTACTATTCCTTTATACTTCTCACTCTTCCCTTAAATATCTACCACCCGCCCATGCTCATCACTCTCAAATGCCGCATCGATGATCCGCATTACATTGATCCCGTCCTGAGCGGTAACGGGCTCTTGTTTGTCATTGGCTATGGACTGATAAACAGCTTCATAAAAATCCATGTAACTCCCCGGCAGGGTCTTAATCTTTTTCCGAATCACCTCTCCATTGATCCCGGTATGAAGTAAGCCCTGATCAGCTGTATCCTCTACTCCGTAATCAGCCTCTCCCGGACGTTTACCTGCCTGCAGCTGATCCTCCTGCACATCCGAACGGGATTTTAAAAAAGAGCCTTTCGTTCCGTGAAAAGCAAACTCAGGCGTAGGTTCTCTGAAAAAATACCCGCCTTTCACGTGTACCCGCTTGTCATCATAGCGCAGTAAAATATCAAAATAGTCGTCTACATCCGAATCCGGCCGGGTGACCCCAATATCTGCAAAGACAGCCTTTGGCATACCAAACAAACACAACGCCTGATCGATGACGTGTGCCCCCAGGTCTTTGAGGATCCCGGCTCCCGGACCCGGCGCTTCCTTATGGGTCTTCGGGCTTAGCTCCGCTTTGTATCGTGCAAATGCAATGGAGGCCTCCACTATTTCAC
The DNA here is from genome assembly GCF_057801515.1 of Marinoscillum sp. HNIBRBA16962. NCBI lineage: Bacteria > Pseudomonadati > Bacteroidota > Cytophagia > Cytophagales > Reichenbachiellaceae > Marinoscillum > Marinoscillum sp. HNIBRBA16962. The sequence goes on from NZ_CM173603.1 coordinate 5,501,500, forward strand.
CTATCAACCCCTCCTCAACCACTGATCTCACGGTCTTAAAATCACTGTCCCAACGCCTGTTTTGGAAAACGGAAAGTTTCAGCCCCTTTTCACCGGCCAGCTGCTGAAGCTCCACAGCCTCTTTGGTGGTGGTGGTAAAGGCCTTTTCCACGACCACATGCTTACCGGCAAGCAAGGCCATTTTGGCATACTCATAGTGGGTATAGGTGGGTGTATTTACCACGACCAGCTCCACATTTGCGTCGTTGAGCAACTCAGCCATGGTGCCATAGCTGCGAGCCCCCGGGTAAGCAGCGGCTATCAATTTTTTGGACCGCTCCCATGCTCCCAAAAGCTGAAAGCCTTCGTGTAAATGAATGAAAGGGGCATGGAATACTTTTCCGGACATGCCGAAAGAAAGAAGAGCTGTTTTGATGGGTTGCATGATAGTAGTTTTACTCGAAAATAAAGAAAAGCAATCTTTTTAGAATCCCACAAAAAGCAAAGAGACGCAAAAATGCGCCTCCTTGTCGTCGTCTAAAGTATGAAGAAAGATTTACGTTCAGTTACTTTTCAATGGATAACCTCCTGGAGATGATCCGATCTGCCGCTTCAATCGTAACAAAGTAGATCCCGGGGGCTATTTGATCAGGAACCCGGATTTCCGAGACTTCCTGAGATAGTTTTTGAGAGGAAAAAACCTTACCCGAAACATCGTGGATCCTCAAAATGCCGGAATCGGCTTTCAATCCGCTGAGATTGACCACAAAGGAATCTGCAGTGGGGTTCGGGTAAATCAATGTGTGAAGTTGCGGCTGATTCTCAGCGCCAGCACTGGTGGTTCTGGCCCCGGATACACTGCCCCAGGTAAAGGTCTCCCAGCCTCCAATGGAGGCTCTGTTACACATCATGGCAGCCTGTCCGTTTTCGGAGGAAACGTACTGGTCACCAAAACCCAGCAGTGCTACGGTATTGTTCCCAAGGTCCACCCACTCAAATGCCTCCCAGCCTCCAATGCTGGTCCGATCACAGATCATGGCTGCCTGGCCATTTTCTGAAGAGACGTACAAGCCATTACTTCCCTGAAGGGCCACTTTCCCATCAGCAGTACTTACTACTGTAAACTGTTCCCAACCGCCAACAGAAGTGCGATCGCACATCATTCCGGACTGACCGTTTTCTGATGAGACATACAGACCGTTGCTGCCCTGAAGCCAGATGGTTTGTCCTACTGGCGCTCCGTTGGCAGGGCTTTCCTCAGTGATTTGAAACCAGTTGATATTAAAGCCCCCTGCCGGAAAAGCCAGCGCTATCTCCTGCTGACCGGCATTGAGCGATACCGTATGCGAAACGGTGGTCCAGCTTTGCCATCCACCCGTAGCATCCACGCTCACTGACCCAAAGACCGTTCCTCCTCCAAGTGATTCCATTCGAACGGTACCTCCACCATTTTGGCTGGCTACCCGATACGATACTTCATAGTCACCTGCTGAAGGTACATCGATCCGATAGGCTGCCCAGTCGCCTGCATCGATCCAGCCGATGTTTTGCCCCCCTCCGGTATCAGATGTATTCTCCGTTTGGATACCCGCCATGTCGCAGTATGCCTCGGCCTGTATCGGTGAGCTGATGCTTGCATAAGATCCTGTACACCCTGAGGGAGTGGTCGTTCCGTTACAGCCACTTGTCCCGGGAGCCGGCAGATCTTGTGTGACAGCACTGATCGTGTTTGGATTGGGGATACAGTTTTCAAACTTGATGCTTTCCAATACTGTACTCATAGCAGCAGCTCCGTCTGTGGGATAGCTGCTACCTATCCGCATCAAGGCGGCGTTTTCACCCACGTCGTGTCGTTTGTAGGTCCAGTGGCACCAGCCGATGTTTTCATTTTCGAGCTTGACGATGTTTTGCCTGAGCCATTCTGCGGTATTCTCTCCCGTTTCACCGATCCACACCGGCACCTGATGTGTATCTCTAAATGCTACCAGGTTAGCCATTCGGTTAATTTGATTGGGATTAGCATCAGCCACCCAGTCATCCGCCGGATCTATCCAGTAACGATGCGCATTGTAGACCAGCCCCCAGTTTGGAGAGAAGGTGAACGGCTCCAGGTAATCATAGTTATTACCCCAGCCATTCCCTTCTATGGTCAGCAGGTGATTGTCTCCGTTATTTCGGATGGTGGTGATAAGGCGCTGAAGTAAAGAATGAATGGTCTGTCCTCCTCCGGGCACGTTATTGGGTTCGTTGATCAGATCGTACATGGCAATGCGTGGTTCATTGATGTATCGGGCAGAAATGCGGTCCCACAACCGGTTAGTCACATCCTGGAAAACCTGGAACTGCCAGAGGTTATTGTTATGAAAAATATCCGCGATATTGGCATCTGATCCCTGCCCACCAGGAGCAGCATGCAGATCCAGGATGATGTACATGTCATTATCCGCACACCAGCTGATCAGGTTATCAATAATCTGAAATCCGTCCAGATTTGGATCATTAAACAGTTGATCATTGTCATACCAGGTTTGTAGTGAATTTTTATAGACATCATGACCGTAGTTGATGTCAGTGATCACATCATTTCTTACCGAGCGCTGCGCATCTGTGAGAAACAGCTCGTAGTGCATGGGTAACCTGACACTGTTAAAGCCCAGTGACGCGATGTAATCAATGTCTGCTTTGGTAATGAAATTATCTCGCCAGGATTGATAGAAATCCTCTACCTGTTGCTCTGTGAGTCCTTCATTATAGTATTGCAGCTTCATTTGCCACTGAGTACCCGGGCAGCCGGTACATCCCTGCGGGTTGAGCATATAGCCTTCCTGCAGTCCCCAGTTACCAAGTCCGACTGCTCGCAGCATAATCGGTTGCTGCGTTTCCGCATTGACAATTTGGGTTCCTGAGGCTTCCAGCCAGCAGCTTTGCGCATTGGCATTCCAGCCAATGGCAATGCAGGCCAGCAACAGCATCATTAATTTTCGGCCTTGCCGGTTAAGTAGTTGATTCAATGAGTTTAATATTCCGTCCCCGCTTCCTCCCCACGATTGTTTAGTTAGTGCTTTCATAAGCATTGATGGGTTTTAAGGTTAAATTTTCAGGTCCTTTTTTGAGTTGTATCGACCTATGTGATATCTTACTTGATCATGATCTTTTGCTTTAGATGAATGTTTTTACCAGAGATTGTTATCAGGTATACCCGGCCTGAAATGGTTTCCGGAACTTTCAGTGAGTTTGATCCTTCGGTCAAAATGGCGGACATTACCTGTCTTCCGGAAAGGTCCGAAATAGCAATGTTGACAGGACCTTGAATGGACTGGTCGATGATATCTATTGAAAACCGTCCGTCGCATACCGGATTGGGATAGATCGTAACAGCAGCACTCGGGTCTGTGTTGACTTCCGAAGTTGTTCCCGGTCTGGACCCACTGGTTCCTGTGCAGGTAATTACATTTTGGGTATCATCATAGGTCAAGGCTGCGTCGGTGACGTCATCTACGCACACATCCACCGTTGCTCCACCCTTTACTGTTTGGGTCGTTGTTAATGTCACAGTCCCTTCTGCGCCTGTTTGCCCGGAAACGGTTTCTGAATAACTCCCGCTGAAAGTGCCCGTTACCCCGGCAGATCCAACCGGATTGCCCAGATCATCCAGAATGGTGATGGTCGCTGTTCCGTATTTATTGCCCTGACCGGCATTTTGCGTGCCTGTCACAATGGATCCTACATGCATCGTGGTGGCATCAGATCCACCATCACTCACCGAAACCACCTTCGAGTCAGTTCCGGTTGCTCCTTCATTATCTGTCACCGTAAGGGTCACGGTGTAATCTCCCGAAGCACTGTAAGTATGGCTGACCAGCTCTCCGCTACCCACATTCCCATCACCGAAATCCCAGTCCCAACTACTGATGGTACCGTCACTGTCGGAACTGCCCGAACCGTCAAGATCTGCAAGCAGACCCGTGGTGGTATAGGTGAAAGACGCTGTAGGAGGTGTATTATTGGAGCCTCCCTCATCACTCCAGATATAAGTGCCGACAGACTTTTTAGGAAGGGTGACCGTGGCAATCCTGCCAGCATATTCAATGTTGAATGTAGTGTTGGGCTGATTGTTGTCATTGTGCACTACAAGTACCCTGGTGTTTCCGTGCAGGCTGTTATTTACAAAACCAGCGCAAGTGAGACCGCTCGCCGAAGTAGTGGCTACCCGTACAGCCTCAGGTCGTACAAATTTGGACATATGGGCCACATTGTAATAAGCAACGTTTCTTGTGACGTTACCACCATCCAGCGTGAATGCCCCAAGACAATCGGTACAACCTCCATCCGTATGCGGCCCTTCATTGGCATCCGCTGCAAGGTTCCATTCCAAAACCGCCTTTGCCCAGTTGTTGGTAGCGCCAAGCATTACATTTTTCATGTGCCAGGCCAGGTCTCCGAGAAAGCTTCCACCTGCACCGGTATACTGCTCAGTGAAGTATATATTCTTAGATGGGAAAGCATCATGTACCGTGGACAGTGCGCTGATATCTCCGGCATAAAGATGCCACGCAGACCCATCAACATACTGACCTGCTGCACTGCCCAAAACTTCCATTGGATATTCTGGGACATCACAGTTGTGGTCCCAGGTAAGGATTTTTGTAGAGAACCCTGCATTTTGAATGGCCGGGCCCAATTCCAGAATAAAATCTATTTGCTCCGCGGCTGTCATCAGCATCGCCGGATTATTACAGCAGTGCTCGGGTTCGTTCTGTGGCGCCACCGCATAAATGGAAATGCCCTGAGCCTGCATCGCCTGAAGGTATTTCACAAAATAAGTAGCGTAGGAGGCATAATATTCAGGCTTAAGGTGACCTCCACTTAATGCGCCATTGGTCTTCATCCAGGCAGGCGCTGTCCAGGGCACTGCTTTGATCTTTATGCCCGGGTTGATGGCTACTATTTCCTGAAGTACCGGGATCACATAATCCAGATCAGGACCCTGGAGGCTGAATTGTGACTGATCCTCGTCCGTCTGACCTGCAGGTAAATCATTATAGGTGTAAGGATACTGACTCATGTCTGACGCCCCGATCGCAATCCTTAAAAAGGACGAGCCCACTCCTGTAGCTATGCCGGCTGTCGGGTCAAACATCTCCTGGAGCAGAGCGGTACGCTGTGATGAGGAAATTTCTGTCATCAGCACATAAGCGCTTCCCTGAGTTAGTGTATAACCAAAGCCGTCAATGCTTTGATAGGTGGTACCGGGATCTAAACTTACCGTTGGGTTACTGTTTGATCCTGTGGTAAACAAAGGCGTATCAGACTGCTTTTCCAGAAGCTTTGACTGATCACCAGTGGTTATGTACTGTGTTACTGTCTGGGCTTGTGCAAAAGTGGCCAAAACCCCAAAAGCCATCAGGCATACTACCATCCTGATCGTTTCAATTTTTTGTAAAAATGAATGCTTCATTCCTTGTGTTTAGTTTAGTGGTTAGATGAAGTCCATTTTTTTGAGTTGCCTTTTTTAGAAATTTGTATATCCGGATACCACAGGAGTGGCCCCGGATATTTTTTGAAATACGCTACAAAACAGGTTTTACCTGGTTAAATGACTTTGTTTCGGTGAGTTTAAATCGTTTTTCCAAATCCCCTATCTGCACTTCAAAATCACCGGCTTCTGCTGTCCGGCTCAGGTCAGAAGTAACAAATGCCAGATCTTGTGCTGAAAGGGTAAACGTTACCCTCATAGTCTCTCCTGGCTCCAGATAGATCTTTTCAAAACCGCGCAACCGCCTGACATCCGGTGTGACAGAAGCATACAAATCCGAAGTGAACAACTGCACCGTTTCTTTACCCGCCCTGGTACCTGTATTCTTGACATGGACAGCTATTTCCAAATTATCTGAGGCGCCAATCGAAGTTTTGCTCAAAGTGAGACCGGAGTATTCAAATGTGGTGTAGCTCAGGCCAAACCCAAATGGATACTGAATGACATAGTCCGACTCATAGTCATACATGCCCTCCATCTTATTCTGCTCTTCAGACGGCTTGTGGTCATAGGTCACCAGCGTATTAGCATACATCGGATAGGTGTAAGGTAGTTTCCCGCTTGGGTTTACCTCACCAAAGAGAATGTCAGCTAAAGCATCGCCTCCAAAGTTGCCGGGCAGATAGGTTTGTAAGATCCCATCTGCTAAAGGTTCAATATCCTTGATCAATCGGGGGCGTCCCTCATTCAGCACAAGGATCACAGGTTTACCTGTCTGCGCCACTGCTTTGGCCAGAGCGATTTGATTAGCTGAAAGGGCAAGGTCATGGAGATCTCCGGGCTTTTCCGTATAGCTGTTTTCACCCAGACAAAGGATCACATAATCAGACTTTAAGGCTGCCTTTTTGACTGCATCAATGTTCACAATCCTATCCTCCCAATACTTACCCTTCTCATCATATTTCACTCCGGGAACATAAGTTGCATCTGCAGATTTGGCTTTAATGGCCTCAAAAATGGTGTTGTAATCAGCTGCAAAGTCTTCAACTTTCTCCCCCTGCCAGGAGTAGGTCCAGCCGCCATTTAAGCTCCGCATACTGTGTGCATTGGGTCCCGTAACCAGTATTTTGGCTCCCTTATTTAGTGGAAGGATATCCGACTCATTCTTAAGGAGTGTGATCGACTCGGCAGCAGCCTGATATGCAGCTTCCTCAAATTCCAGACTACCAAATTTCGGATAATCCTTATAGCTTGTTGCAGGAGTTTCAAACAGGCCCAGCTCATACTTCAGGGTGAGAATTCGTCTGACCGCATCATCAATTCTGGACATGGACACCTCTCCTTCGTTTACAAGTTCTGTCAGATGTTTACAAAAATCCAGGTCGTAGGGGATCATGGCCATATCAATACCGGCATTGATCGCCAGCTTCACTGCTTCCTTAGGCGTGGTAGCAACCTTGTCCCGGGAGTACAGATTGTCAATGTCTTTCCAGTCGGTAACTACTACTCCATTAAAACCCAGCTCCTCTTTCAGCAGCTCAGTGAGAATCCCGTAATCAGCATGAACCGGAGTACCATTGATCAACCCCGAATTAATCATTACAGAATGTACCCCCGCATCTATTGCTTCTTTGAAAGCAGGTAAATGCCGTTCTCTGAGTTCTATCTCAGGAATAAATGCCGGTGTTCTGTCCTTTCCGGAAACGGGCACCGAGTAGCCCAGAAAATGCTTCAGACAGGCCGCAACTTTGGTGGGGTCTGAAACATCATTGGCCACACCTTCATATCCATCGATCATTTGTTTCCCCAGTTCTGATGTCAGGTACACATCTTCACCAAAACCTTCCCAGATCCGTGGAAACCGTGGGTCACGTCCCATATCCAAAACCGGAGAAAAATTCCAGGGTATGGACGATGCGCGTGTTTCATAAGCGGTGATCTCAGCGCCTCTCCGGACCAGCTCACGATTGAACGTGGCAGCCTGCCCGATTTCCTGGGGAAACATGGTTGCTCCGGCTGTATACGTAGTCCCGTGGATTGCATCAATCCCATAAATTACCGGAATGCCCAGTCGTGTTTCATTTACGGCAACATTTTGGATCTGGCTGATTATTTCATGCCACTTTTCAACAGTCCTGGCCCTGTTATTAGCGGTATTTAAGATAGAGCCTACATGGTGATCAACAATAGCATTTCGGACCAAATCCATATCGAGTTTAAGCGGTTCATCACTTGCAAAAACACCTGGTCCCTCTGTGATTACATCCAGGGTCAGTTGAGCCATCTGCCCTACCTTTTCCTCCAGGGTCATTTTTTCAATGAGGTCCTCTACTTTCGGATTCATCTGATCTCCTTCAGTAAATCCGGATATAGCGAAAAAGGAAAGCACCAGCACGGCGGCCAAACCGATCAGGCTGATCGTTACAATTCGTTTCATTCTTTTTTGTTTACTGGTAGCCATTTTACTTCAAGGTTATAAACCTCTTTGGAGTGAAGTTAGAACTTGACAGGTTGCATAAAAACGTGGAAAACCAGAGCCGACCTGGATGTCGGCTCTGGTTTGATTTGATTTATTCTACAGCTTTGAAAGTGAACTTCCATCCACCCCAGCCGTACTCTTTTTTCACTACAAGAACATCTTCCGTAATGGACACTATCTCGTAAGTGATTGAGTTCTCCGGAGCAGCGGTAGTGCCTTCCTGACCCACCTTATACAAACCTAAGTGAGCCCCTTCACCAGAAACAGTCAGTTCATTACCAGATAATGCAAATCGGTGGTTACCGGATCCCCAGGCCTGGTATTGCTCAGGGATCTGCTCCATGTCATAGCATCCGATATCCAGTCCGATATCCGTTGGCCAGGGAGCTCCACCTTCATCATCCACGCGCATGGTTCCATTATTATCAAATACAAACTCACCCTGAGCGTGGAAGGTATAGGTATTATCAAACAGACATACCCGGTCCGGGGCATTTACATCTGCAGCGGTATTAGACCACCAGGCTGTTTCCAGGCCGGGAGGGCCTACAAATAATGCACCTCCTTCAGGCTGCATCAGTACCCAGGTCCTGGAATCACATCCGGTAAGCAATGGCAAATGTCCCGAACACGCATCAGGATCAGCTTCATCAATGGTTACTGTCTGAGCAGCTTCATCAGCTCCTCCTGCGCTTGCTACTCGAAGTTTTATTTCATACTCACCTATCCATGGCAGGTATAGGGTATCCGTTTGATGACCATTCTGATATTGACCTGTTCCCTTATCCCACTGAAAAATGAAGCCACCCTCTGAAGTACTGGAGAGCAAAAAGGTATTCACCTCTCCTGAAACAGGAGTGATCTCAAATGCGGCCGTTGGGGCCGGCTCTAAGGACATCTCTTCTGATTCCGGAAGGCAGGCGGATAACACACCAGCCAGAAGTATGGCCAGTGTAGTTCCTGTCTTTGATATATGATTTAAATAGTTCATGATATTCGTTCTTTAATTCTCTGAAAATGAATGATTAAAGGGTACCCCCATACTCCTGGTTCTGCTGGAGACTTGTGTTTTCCAACTCTAGCAAAGGAATGGGCAGTATCTCATGTTTTCCTGCTTCAAAACCCTGTCCTGCAAGTGTAGCCGCAGCATCACCCCAGCGAACCAGGTCAAACCATCTGTGACCCTCACCGGCCAGCTCCAGCCTTCGTTCTGCTTTAATGTTATCAAGCGTTGCCGGTACTGACCCCAGACCTACCCGACCTCTTACAGCATCCAGTAGATCCTGAGCACGACCCGCATTCCCACTTCCTCTGACGATCGCTTCAGCTTCCATCAGGTAGGTATCTGCCAGACGGATATCAAGATTTGGTAATGCTATTCGCTCAAAATCCATCTTTTCCAGACGGCTTTTAGTGAAAACCTCTCTCCCGTTCAGGTCAGTTATTGTTAGTGCATTATTATGATCAAAAAACTGCTGCTCCAGGTTTATTGCCAGATAATCCCTGGCCGGAATGGGGGACACCAGTAACCCTAATCCGTTATCTATCCCGGTTACGTTCCCACCTCCGATGAATCGGTACCAGTTCAGATTGAACTCGGGATCTACGATTTTTACACGAAGTATGGTTCTTCCTTCATCCAGGTCCATAGTAGTACTCACGGTCTGCCAGCTCTGCCACCCTCCAGTCACCGGCACCTCCAGAGAGGCTTCATTCAAAAGTGTTCCATTAAAATCGAATTGCTGAAAAAGCAGCTCTCCGGCATTGCTTTCGCAGGCAATGCGGACCTCAAGTTTATAATTTCCGGTAGTGGCAACGTTGATCCGATATTCCAGGTAGTCTCCTGCATTTGTATATCCCAGATTTAAGCCGCCTCCGGTATCAGTTGTATTTTCCTCCACCAGTCCTTCATTGACAAAGCAGTCCTCGGCTTCCAGCTTTCCCGGTACTACAAAATGCTGAGGCAGATTATTCCTGACATGAATTTCAGAAAAGCTCTCTAATACAGATCCACCTTCAGAAAGAATGCTCACCCCTGTGTAGCTTAGCTTAAGGTCGTCACCGTCCTGAAATCCTCCGTCAAATTCGAGCCTGATCTGCTGCGCATCTCCACCTTGAAGACCAGTGCCTTGTGGGGTTAGCGTCTCACCCTCCACGCTTAGTGAAAAACCCGAAGCACCCGAAACGGTCTCCGGATTAGATTTCTTATTTAAATTGACATAAACAATTGATCCTTGAGGATCGGTCTCGGCAGACATCACTTTGAAGTCAATTTCCGATAGCTTTTTGGTCAAAAAAAAACTGTAAAATCCAAGATTTACCCCTTCCTTTTCGATATAAATTCTGAGTTGATGCTGTCCCTCATACAGGGCAAGTTCAGGGATTTCAAAATCAGACCAGTTTTGATAGCTGGTAGTTGTGGGTAATTGTACTGTGCCAGTCACATCTTTACCATCCATCTCTATACGAACAGCTGCTCCATATTGGCTGGCATACCGGATGCTGAGACTATAAACGGCACTCGAATCCACATCTATGGTATACTGAAGCCACTCGCCTGTCTCGGTCCATCCCACATTGTAGCCATTGGATCGGCTGTCCGTATCAGTGGTTCGCTCTATATCCACACCATCATTCCTATAGGATCCCCCCAGGTTCCATTGAGCCCCTCCGGCATTACCCGTGGTATTCGTAACATCTGCATCATAATAAGCCACACCATTTCTCCCCAGGTCATAATCAGTAGCATATACTACAGTTTCTTCAACCCCAATTTTATGATTGGCAAAAGGAATCGCTTCCTCAGAATGTGGCTGACGGATCATCGCATCCACTACATCCGGATGGTAAATGTTATTTTCCAACTTTAGGTTTTCCGTGTATTCCATCAATGCATTAAATGCATCTTCTTCGGAAGGTTTATCACCGTTTCCATTCCAGTAGTCAAGTATGTCCTGGTAGCCATCAGCCATTTGAATTTGAAGTGGATTATTTAATCCAAGCTTTTTCAGCGGCCACCAGGACCAGCCGATGTTATTTTCTTCAAGCAATGCAATACAATTAGTAAACCAGGTATTGGAGTTTTCACCTGTCTCCCCCAGCCATATCGGCACATTACGCTGAGTGCGCATATCAAGCATGTGTCGAATGTTGCTCTGCTCATTTCCATTCCAGTATTTGTGGTAGCTAACGACCAGATTATCATCCCAGAGCTCCGGCAGACCATTGTAATTGTTTCCCCAGCAATTCCCTTCGATCACCACAATGTGATTTTGATCTACTTCCCGGATTGCTTCCGTGATTTCGCGTTGCAACTCCCATAGCAGGGTATTTTCCGTTTCTGCACATCCATTTGGATCTGCTTCATGATCCTGAAACCCCCAATTGGGCTCATTGATAATATCATAGGCAGCTATCATGGGTTCATCTGCATAACGTTCTGCAAGCTTTCTCCAAAGCGCTATGGTTTTCTCCTGATTTGCCTCACTTTCCCACAATGAAGGTTTGGTGGGGTCATAGTCACTGATATCGGCATTTTCTCCCTGTCCACCAGGAGCTGCGTGAAGGTCCAGTATCAAATACATATTGTTAGCCTCACACCAGCTAAGGAGTTCGTCTGTCATTTCAAAACCTTTATCCAGCCAGGTGATTTCTCCGGGTACCGGCTCCTCTTCTACAGGAGGCGTAAAAAGCTTATAGTGCATCGGTAACCGTATGGAGTTGTATCCCCATGCGGCCATAGAGTCTACATCAATTTTCCGCATGTGATTAGCCAGCCAGGCATCATAGAATTGTTCCTTTTTATCTTCGCCTATCAGGTCCAGAACTTTAGCTTCGATTTCATGTTGCGGACCCGACGTGCGTAACATGTAACCTTCCTGGAGCATCCATCCACCCAGACCAATGCCCCTCCACAGCACTTCGTTACCATCGGCATCTATAATCCTGGTTCCATCTGCTCTAAGGAACTGGGCATTTGATTGCTGGAATATTACCAGTAAAAGCATGGCAGCAAAAAAAGGGGAGTAAGCTTTTAGACTCATTTGATAAATTAATTTTTTTAACGCTAATTTTGATCTTCAATTATAGAAATCGCAAAATCCAAACGATTTCAAGATAAATTCTCAAATCAAAAATATCTTTACTTGACAGGATCTGGTAAAGAGTCGGTACATTATAATTACATCAAAGGATAAGATCACTACGTCTTTACTACATCAATAGCAGTTATTGACTTGACTTTCAATTCTTTATGTTTTTATCTTTTTAGAATTTTATGATCACAGATCTACGTATAAAATACAATTGGCTGATGACCGGGCTTCTTTTTGTGCTGTTTTGGCAGGCAAAAGCACAATCTGAGATCTCTCAAATCACTCCTAAAGCTGAAATAAAGGGAACTCCCCGGATTGTTCATTACACTAAAGATGATTTTCAGGGGGATCCGCAAATATGGTCCATGTGCCAGGATGACGCGGGCATTATGTATTTTGGGAATAACGATGGAGTACTTGTCTTTGATGGTGCAAGGTGGCAGACCGTAACGCTGCCAAATAACAGTTCGGTAAGGAGCCTCCATCACAGCAAAGATGGGAACGTGTATGCAGGCGGATTCAATGAGTTTGGTACGGTAGAACGAGACGAGTTTGGGAACTTTCAGTATAAATCACTAACCAACCTTCTCAGACCTGAAGAGCTAAACCTGGAAAATATATGGTCTATTCATGAAGTCCAGGGCTATATCGTTTTCAGAAGCTTCACCAAGCTTGTAGCCATCGCCAACAATAAAGCGCTCACCATACCTACCACCAGCTTTTATTACTCCAATGTTATTGACAACAGGCTTTACCTTGTAGATGGCGAGGGTGTAAAAGCTCTGGATATGGAAAGTCTCGAATTCACTCTTTTGGCTAATAGTACTGCACTTAATAATGGCTCAGTTTCATCCATTCTTCAGGGACCCGGAGAGGGTGAAATACTCATTCTAACCAAACAGGGAACTGCTTTTATTCATGACCTCAGCCGACAACAGACCCGGTTTTTCAAGACATACTTTAACGAAACATCCATCAATCAGATCCTGGACGCCATCAAATCCTCGGCGGGCAACTACTACCTGGGAACACTGAGCAGCCAGATCATAGTGCTGAATAACTCCGGCGAAATCATCTCTGTAGACGATGCTTTTAAGAACCTTCAGGATAATACGGTTTTAAATCTTTACGAAAGTACGGAAGGAAATATCTGGGCCTTGCTCAACAATGGGATTGATTGTATCAACATCTCCTCGCCTGTATCGGTCATGTTTGAGGAAGCTTCCATTTTTGATGTGCTTATTCATGGAGGTAAGATCTACGCCGCCACTAACCAGGGGGTCTATGTCTCCAACCACATCATTAAAAGCCCAAACTTTTCGAGCCTGGAGTTTCAGAAGATCCCCGGACTGGAAGGGCAGGTATGGACCCTTCAAAACTTCCAGGATAAAGTAATCTGCAGCCACGACCGGGGTATCTTTATCATTTCAGACAACCAGGTGAAAAGGCTGAGCGGGATCAATGGTGTCTGGAAAGTTATTCCCATCCGCGGAAAACCCAACTACTATTTTGCCTGTACCTACTACGGCATCAACTTACTGCGGTACCATCCCAACTCCGGCTTTGAGGTCAATGACCAGCTGGAGGGCTTCTCAGAATCCAGCAGGGATATTATTCAGGGTGATGAAGACGGTGTCTTTTGGGTATGCCATGGCTATAAAGGTGTATTTAAATTGAAAATCGGGAAAAACTATGACAAAGTACTGAGCGTAGAGCATTACCGTGAAAATGGGCTGCCATCTCCATTTAACATCAATGTATTCCGGTGGGATGAGGACATTATTTTTACTACAAACAAAGGAATCTTTACCTACAACAATGAAACCAGCCAATTCCTACCGCATACTTTTCTAAACGCTCTTCTTGGTACCGAAGAAAACATCAGAAAAGTACTGGAACACGGAAACAAGACGTGGTTTGTGGAGGATGATGAGCTGGGCTTTTTCCAAAACGGTGAAAATCCCAAACCCGAAAAAGGCCTTTTTCTGGAGCTCAAAGGGACATTTAATCGAGGCATGGAATGTATTGTACCAGTCAATGAAAACAACGTTTTGGTAGGCACGAATACTGGTTTATACGCCTATGACCTTTCTTTTGAGTCAACCGTTCGCCGGTATGAAACCATGATCACTGAGGTCAGCTATAAAAAAGAGGACGAACGAGTAAAATGCAGTCTCAGAAAAGATATCGGACATGAAATGCCTTACGGGATCACGGAGATAAGATTTAAATACTCTGCCCCAAAACTAAAAGATCAAACTCGGGTCCAGTATAGTTACTTGCTCCAAGGAGTCGATACTGACTGGTCCTCATGGAGCACTAGTCCGGCGAGAGAATTCACCCATTTGAGGCCGGGGAACTATACTTTTAAAGCAAAAGCACGAAACATGCTTGGTGAAGCAGCTCCGGAAGCCACCTACCAGTTTACAGTACTGCCGGTGTGGTATCTAACCTCCTGGGCTTTTGGGTTTTATGGATTTTTGGTCCTGACTATCGGGATGGCTTCCAGAAAAATAGTGAAAAGAAAAATAGAAGAAGAGAAAAATAAAACAAGGAAAGAAGAAAAGAAAAAACAGAAGGTACTGGAGCTGGAAATTCAGCAAATGCAGCTGGAGCGGGAGAAAGAACGCATCGAGCGTGACAAAAAGCAACTGGAAGAGGATGTGGTCTTTAAAAGCAAAGAGCTGGCTAACTACACGATGCTGCTTGTCAAAAAACAAGAACTACTCACAGATATCAGAGAGGAGTTGAAAAACCTGAAAGAAAGCACCCGAAACGATCAGTCCAGGAACCTGCTTAGAAACCTGGTCAGAAAAATCGGCATCCACCTCAACGACGAAGAACACATTCAGGTTTTTGAGGCAAATTTCGAGCGTGTGCACCATGAGTTTTTCCAGGAGCTAAAAACCCACTTCCCGGACCTTACTTCCAAAGAGTTGCGGCTTTGCGCACTGGTCAAAATGAACCTGACTAATAAAGAGATAGCCCCTATCCTCAACATTTCATTACGAGGAGTGGAAACGGCAAGGTATCGTCTGAGAAAACGGCTTAGCCTGGAGCATGAAGAAAACATGGTAGGATTTTTAGAAAAATTGGCTCCCTGAATGGTCTTTTTTGCCTGACCGGCCACAGATTGCCGGAAGGAAAATCCCACATAGATGTCTTTGACTATACCAAAGTAGATTAGGCTGGTTCCTTTAGGGCTTTTTGCTACTTTAGCCTTATGAATCCGCGGACATTAAAATTCCTTAGCTACCTGGGTGTAACGGTGGTAATGGCCCTGAGTGGCGCTTACTTTTATAAAACCTGGCAAAAAGGTGAGCCACGGTGGTACTTTCTTGTCATGGCTTTTGGGATAGCTTTGCTGCTGGTTTATAACATTATTGGGAAGAACAGGAAGAAGTAGGTCAATCCGCTTATAAACTTCAAAAGTCTTTCAGACGCCTTAAAAGAGACTTTTGTAGTTTTTCTCCACGAGACAAATGCTCCAAACGGGATTTGACCAGTAAAGCCCTGAACTCATTATATAAAATTTGCGTTACTTTACATTATAATAATTGTTATAATGATATGATCAAAGTTAAAGTAACTACAGTCGGATCTTCAGCTGGAATTATCATACCAAAGGAAATCATGAACAAGCTACGCATCAAAAAAGGAGACACTCTAACCTTTATTGAAACGGCCAATGGAATTGAAATCACACCATATAACACGGACTTTGAGGAAGAAATGCAGCAGGCAGGTAAGGTAATGGGCGACTACAGAAATGCCCTGAAAAAACTGGCTGAATGAGTTACCGGTGGGTGAGCATAAAGGCAATCAAGGCTATCCATTATGAACAACTTGCTCAGCATGGTGGTTTACCTGGTGTAAGAGACGAACCTTTGCTGGAATCTGCTCTTGCGCGTCCCATCAACTTATCTCAATATGAAAATGCTTCGTTAGCCAGGTGTGCAGCAGCTTATGCCTATGGAATTGTTCGTAATCACCCATTTAATGATGGGAACAAGCGTACCGGGTTCGTGGTAGCCGTTACCTTTCTATTGCTTAACGGATATTATATCAATGCCGCCGAAGTGGATGTAGTAATGGTTTTTACCAATTTGGCCGCGGGCGATATTTCAGAAGAAGAATTGCATGAATGGTTTGAAAGAACTATAGTAAGAGAGGTCTTAAGCATTTAACCAGGACTTAATCAGCCGAAAAAAGAGTCCGGGTCATAATACTTCTCCCCAGGGTTATCTCATCTGCATACTCCAGCTCTCCACCTACCGGGATACCGCGGGCGATAGTAGTGATCTTCACGCCAGTTTCTTTGAGCATTTTGGTGATGTAAAAAGCTGTGGTATCACCTTCCATCGTGGAACTTAATGCCAGGATGACCTCTTTCACTTCACCTTCAGGATTTTTTACACGTCCCAGAAGCGTATCGATCTTGATATTTTCCGGGCCTATTCCATCCATGGGAGATATTCTTCCACCCAGCACATGAAACAACCCATTATACTGACCGGTATTTCGAATAGCCAAAACATCCGGTGTATCCTCCACTACCAGGATAGTACTGGTATCTCTGGACATAGTCATACAAGTACACTCCTCAGTGTCAGCAATAATATGACAGGTCTTACAATACTTGACATGCTCCCGAAGATCCCTGAGAGCCTCAGAAAGGTTGAGTGTTTCAGAAATTGGTTGCTTTAATAAATGGAGGACAAGACGCAAGGCGGTCTTCCGACCAATACCTGGCAACCTGGCGATCTCTTCTACCGCCTTCTCCACCAACTTCGAAGGATATTCCATTTTATTCTATAGTAGCAGAGATACCCGCATCGTTCACTCCTTCTTTCATTGGCTTCAGCTCTCTAAATGTACCTTTCTTTACGGCACATCTTCCCTTGTAGTGAATGATATAGGTACACTGCTCTGCCTGATGCAGGTCGTGCCTGCACACCTTTATCAGGGTGTTGATGACATGATCAAAGGTGTTGTAATCGTCGTTATGAACTACGAGATCTTTTACACCATCCTGATCAATATCCTCGGCAACATCTACCAGTTCTTCGGTCTCGGGGGCGTACTCCATCTCTACCATCATACTGCAAAATTAGTGTATGTCGGGAAATTGCCACAATTTTGAGCACTTTCTTGACAAACTCAACCGTATAATCGATGAATCCACTTATTGTTGGAAGCATTATCCTGGGTTATTTCCTGGTACTTATCGGATTTGCCTTTTTTACCTCCAAAAACAGTACGGATGCTGATTTCTACAACGCAAACCGGCAGTCACCCTGGTACCTGGTAGCTTTTGGCATGATCGGGGCCTCGCTTTCTGGAGTCACCTTTATCTCTGTGCCCGGTGAAGTGGGAAACAGTAACTTCCATTACTTTCAGGTGGTTTTAGGCTATCTGGTGGGTTATTTTGTCATCGCCACAGTACTGCTACCCTTATACTACCGGCTCAACCTGGTCTCCATTTACACTTACCTGGAGCAGCGTTTTGGCTTCTGGTCTTACAAGTCCGGGGCGTTTTTCTTTTTGATCAGCAGGATCATCGGCTCATCTTTTCGACTGTTCCTGGTAGCAGGGGTCCTGCAAATCTCCTTTTTCGATGCTTTTGATCTGCCTTTTTGGGTCTCTGTAGCAGCTACCATTCTTCTGATCTGGCTTTATACATTCAAGGGCGGGATCAAAACCATTGTATGGACCGATACCCTTCAGACCACCTTTATGATCGCAGCGGTGATCATCAGCATCTATTTCATCAAATATCAACTGGACTGGAGCTGGGGGCAGCTGGTTTCCAGCATTTCCGATGATGGGAGAAGCGCCATTTTTAACTGGGACTGGAAAAGTGGCAACAACTTTTACAAACAGTTTTTCTCGGGAGCATTCATAGCCATCGTGATGACCGGCCTGGACCAGGACATGATGCAGAAAAACCTTACCTGCCGCAATTTAGGCGACGCTCAGAAAAACATGTTTTGGTTCTGCATTATCCTGGTGATTGTAAACTTCCTGTTCCTGAGCATGGGTCTTCTGCTCTTCCAGTTTGCCGAAGCTACAAACGTAGCTATCCCTGCCAGAACGGATTATCTTTTTCCGGAGCTGGCGATTCATGAATTCTCAACGCTGGGAACTGTGGTATTTCTTTTAGGTATTACCGCAGCAGCTTACTCAAGTGCAGACTCGGCACTAACCGCGTTAACCACTTCATTTTGTGTAGATTTTCTGGGGTTCACACCAAAGAACTACCATCAGCGCAAAACCCTGCGAAAAACTGTACACTTTGGTTTTTCCATCGTGTTGTTTATGGTGATCCTCATCTTTCACGCTATCAATGACCAGAGTGTGATTACCGCCGTGTTTATAGCTGCGGGATATACTTACGGACCGTTGCTGGGATTATTTGCACTGGGAATTTTCACCAGGATCAAAGTAAAAGACAATCTCGTGCCTGTAGTTTGTATCCTTTCACCAATTATCTCCTATATCATTAACCTAAATTCAGAGGTGCTATTCGGCGGTTATAGGTTTGGTTTTGAGATATTGATCTTGAACGGGTTTCTTACTTTCATTGGACTAATAACCATTAAAAAGTAAAATCGCATATTTATGAAACATAAATATAATTTAGAAAGATGACCACTTTTACTAGTTCTTTGCCCAATGATCTGCTCGATGAGCTTAATAAAAGTGCTAAAAGACTTTCACTCCCGAAAAACAAGCTAATAGAGAGAGCTCTCCGTATTTACCTGGACCAATTGAATAAAGCTGAATACATCAAATCTTACAAAGAAGCTGGTCAGGATGAGGAGGTAATGAACATTGCTGAAGAGAGCATGGGCGAATACTTGAAGCAGCTCAAATAATGAAACAAATTTAATAACCTCACAGAGCCTTCAGAAATTCTGATTTTCCATATACGATCTATTTCAAAAGAACGACTTGTCCGTAAAATTGGTCGAATTACCAGCTCTCAATTAGATCAATTAAAGAAAGGCCTTAATGACATTTTAAGATATTGAAAGTTACGTGATCCCCAGTTCCTTCACGGGATCCCAAAACACTTCCCTGAAATTTACTATCTGATCTTCTTTTACCCGAACGCCCTCAGCCTCCAGAAGCTTCTGCATAGCATCCGGACCTCCGGAGAAGAAATGTTTAGCTGTAAGGAGACCATTCCGGTTAACCACCCTGTGAGCAGGCACTTCCGGATCTCCTGCTGACTGATTCATGGCCCAGCCCACCATTCGGGCACTTCGCTTGAGCCCAAGATATGCCGCGATAGCTCCGTAAGAAGTTACCCTCCCTTTGGGGATCAACTTTGCTACTTCATGTACATCTTTAAAAAAGTTAGATTTTGAATCTTCCATAACTTAGCACTGCTCATATCTGTTATATTGAAAAAGTAACCCTTAAATGTAAGTAAGAATGCCAAATAATGTATTAGTAACCGGCGCAGCAGGTAATCTGGGAACTGCGGTTTGCGAAAAGCTTTTAGCTGATGGTTATACCGTCATAGGAACACTGGCACCAGGAGAAACACAGCCAGACAGCCAGGTGGATTTTTACGAATGTAACCTAACAGATGAGGTGGAAACTACCGATTTCTTCAACTCAATAAAGATCAAGTATAAAACCATTCACGCAGCTGTTCTCTTAGTTGGCGGATTTGGCATGGGTGGCATTGAGGACACATCAGGGAAAGACATGATGGGAATGTTTAACCTCAATTACATGACGGCATTTCATGCCTCTCAAAATGCATTTAAGTGGATGAAACAGAGCCATGGTGGCCGGATCGTTTTCGTAGGCGCCAAACCTGCCCTGGAAGGTGGAGCGGCCCCGATCCTGCCTTACGCTATATCCAAAAGTGCTGTGATCAAACTGGGTGAAATCTTGGATGAGGCAGGTGCTGATCACAACATCAGAGCCTCTGTAATAGCTCCCAGCGTCATTGATACTCCTCCCAATAGAAAACATATGAAGGATGCAAACTTCAATGATTGGGTGAAGCCGGAAGAAATAGCAGAAGCTATCGCTTTCCTGATTGGTGACAAGTCAAAAGCCCTAAGAGATACGGTATTGAAACTATACAATAATGCTTAATCCAAAACGGTAACCTCAGCTTCTGTGAAAATAAAAAACAAGTGAAGCGGATCATCGTCATTGAGTTTCAACTTGCCGATGACCCGCACCTTTGCGTCCTTAAAAGGAAAAGCATCTTCGGTATACACCTCAGCAACTGTTTCCGGTCCGGCATTACCACAGAAAAAACAGTTATTATAGGGAAACCTGGAGAGGACAAAGTAGTCTTGAGCGCCGGATTGTTGAAGGGGAATTACGTAACCTTCTATGGTAATTCGCTTACCATCCAGTGCTCTTAGTTCATCAGAGAATACGGGTATTTCCAGCATTTCTCCCAGAGAAGTATCATACCGCTGATCCAGTTTGAGCTTACTCAGGGTTTCCCAGCCGTCATTGTTATCAGTAATAACCAGGTCTGGAAAAAACATGATAAATATTATGAAAAAAATATTATTCATCACATACAAATATGAACAGGACTAAGAGAAGATAAAAGAAGCTTAATGAATTGTAGTGTTTTCCAAAAAGAGGATCTGGCGACTATTACTTCTCCACTCTTCCAGCAAATCTGAAGGAACACCAGTAGAGGTAAGAACAAATGAACCTAAAACCACGTCCACATCAGAATCTCCATCAACATCTCCCGCATCCATGACCATCCAACGTCCCTTTGCTGCAAAATCATCAAAATAACTTGGCTCAAAATTCATATTTCCTTCATTTTCAATGTAAACAATACTTCTGGATGCTCCATTTAAAAAATCCGGAAAAAATGAAGCTACTATCATATCACGGTCTCCATCCAGATCAAAATCAAACACTTCTACCTGGGAAGCTCCATAAAACGGGAAAAAATATTCTTCTTCAAATTCGAAATCCCCCGAGTTAATAAATATACGTACGCCGTGGTATGGTTTAAGTGTATTTGTATAATCTCCATTATCACCATTTGTTAATATAATATCCAAATGACCATCTTGATTCATGTCTTCTAGCTGAAAACTGTTGCTTCCAAACACAGGACTGAACCGTAAGACTCTTTTCTCTTTAAATTCACCCTGGTCATTTAAAAAAAGACTTATTCCTTCATCGCCCTGAGCAAACAATACGATGAGGTCCTTGTCCTGATCGTTATCTACATCATAGCATATAACCTTTGTAGCTCCGGGAATCCCTTTTAAAATGGTTTCCTTATACCCTGAGCCCGTATTCCGGAATAAGGATAATTTTCCGAGGTAATTTCCAAACCCACAAATAATCAAATCCTGTAACTGGTCTCCATCAAAATCCTCTTCTAGAAATGAAACCGGTCTTGAAAGTTTGGTTAATAAAACCTGAGGGTCTGCCAAGTTATTGGCATCCAGGGTTACAAACGCTCCAGTTTGTTCATCATTGGGGTATAGCTGTCCAATTGACAGAATGGAAAGTCTATTGTTTTCAACCCCTGTTTGAAGTTGTACGACAGGACTCTGAACCTTTTCATGTTCTAATATCTCAAATGAGCTATTAAGCTTAATTAAGTACCCATTACCATCACCCACATAAACATTTCCTTCCTGTTCAGTTATCTTTACCAGAGTAATAATAGGGAAGCCACCTAAATTAACAAACGGGAAAGAAGCCCGAAATAAGGAATTGGAGGGACTCCGCATAGTTTCAGGCAAGACAATGCTATCCGGAGCATGTTCTTCAAAATAAGTTACTATTTTCCTCCACGCTGAATCGGAAATGATGGGCTTGGCAGGAAAAAGATCCGCCGACTCCAATCTATAAACCTCCATCATTGATTTACCTTTATAAGGGTCCTTAAGCGTAGCAAGTCCAAGACGGCTTCCCATTGCTGGCAAGACATTCCCCCACATTTTTTTTGTTAGGAGAGTAGGTTCAGGAAACTGGTGGCAACTGCTGCAATATATCTGTGCAAGTTGTTCCCCACTTTTCGATTCCAAATTCTTCTGATCCTGATTCGAATCTGAAAGCCCACAACCCAAAAGCAACACACTCCCTAATAAAAATATTATACTGAAATAACCAATTCCTCTCAACCGTTTATAGATATAAATCAATGAATCTGTACATGACGTTTTTCACCCGTATAACTATAAAAATCGACGCTTGCTACCTGAGATTTCTTAAAACTCAATCTTCTGGTAGATTGAGACAAGAACCCACTTCCATAATATAGCTCTACTTTCTCGGATCGGCCATCATGATAGTTGATTTCTGCCCAAAAATCCATCGCATCTGGCACCAAAAAAGTGTTAGAGTCAGCTTTTACAACAAAAACCTTAAGACTATCCTTATTTTGGGATGCAATTAGCAATCGCCTCCCATTTTTCATAACCACCTTACTGAGAGCTTTAGCATCACCCGGAACGTTGAATCCTACACTTGTATTTTTTGCGTCAAAATGCCCAGTCCCGTCTCCAAAAAGAACCAACCCTGAAAACGCGTCATATTGCCCCACGTTAGTTTCATTACCATAATCATTCCCTACCATAACAATATCAAGATGATCATCAGCATCAATATTTTCAGCAACCAATCCATTTACCGGAGCAAATTGAGCTTGTATTGGCAATTTCCTGATTTCAAACTTTCCATTCCCATTATTTTGCATGTAGCTAGTAGAAACATATCTGGCTGAAAGATGAATTGCATTTTCTATTTCCTCCGGCTTCAAAAGCTCATAAGTACTGGTGGAAGCATACTGTGCATAACTTTCAAATTGCTTTCGAAAATTAGGGCTTTGAGTATACAGTTCATTCCAATAATGAACAGGAAATGGTTTCATTCTGTGATCTTCTGATTTAACATAGCAGGACAAAATCGCATCGATCCTCCCATTGTCATCAAAATCATCAGCAATAACTTCTATTGGCTGATCTGAATCAGCGCAGAATGGATTATTTTCACCAAGATTACCTAATACATAATCTACGTCTCCATCTTTATCGAAATCCCCAGAAGTAATACTGTTCCACCAACCTGAGTAATCTTCTAACCCTGTATTAAATGTATTTAGTTTTCCCTCGGTATTTTTAAAAATCTGTACAGGCATAAATTCTCCAACGATAATCAGATCAGCAAGTCCGTCATTGTCAAAATCGCTCCACAAAGCATCCGTAACCATCCCAACCGTTTTTAAAGGTTCGGGGGTTACATCTGTAAATTTCCCGTTTTCATTTTCCAGCAAATAGCTTTGAGGGGATTTTGGATAACTTCCAGGAATTACTCTTCCTCCGATAAAAAGATCCAAGTCTCCATCGCGATCATAATCCGCCGCTCTGACACAAGATCCACTTGACCGCATTGGGGGAAGAGCGGTTGTATCCAATCTGAAATTACCTGATCCATCATTAAAGAGCAGTCTGTCTTGATAATATATGCTCTTGGCCTCGTGCTCGTAGCTACCACTCACAATATACAAGTCCTGATCACCATCATTATCAGCATCAAAAAATAAGACGCCCTCATCTTCCTCTTGCTTTCCTTCATCAGCCACCCCACCACGCCTCTCAAAGATTCCGTTGGCTTTCTGTATGTAAAAAGTCCCCTGATATTTTTTAGATCCTCCAAGAAAAAAATCCTCCAGTTCATCCCCATTAATGTCGCCTACAGCGATGCCCGGTCCGTATTGAGAAAATTTATGCGGTATTGTTCTCTGAATATTGAAGTCTATAAAGTCAATTTCGTCATGTTTATACAGGATATTTAATGAACCCGAAACTTCTTCAAGCAGAGATGAATTCCATTCCGAATAGCTTTTTCCAATTCCAGATTTTGAATCATCATAATTGAAAGTAAGTACCTCATTAGCTGCGATGTTGGTTCTTGTTTCAATCCGTCCACCTGACCATTCCACAGCTATTGAATCCACCACTTTCACCTCTCCTAACCCAAAGTGAACATAATCCTCAACAGAGGAGAGATAGCCTCTACCGATATAGTGCTCAGAAAACTGCATTTTCCCATTATCGTAAAAAATGGTCACTTTAGTCCCAATTCCTGAAAAATTGCCTACTGGACCCGATAGCTTCACTCTCAGAAAATTTCGTTTGGTATCTATGGTGTTTTCATACAAAAAAGCTTTGTCACCTATATTATTAGTCACAAAATCCAGATCTCCGTCATTATCCAGATCAGCAAATGCAGCTCCATTTGAAAAGGAGGGCTGAACAAATCCCCATTTTTCAGAAACATCGTTAAAAAGGAGGTTTCCATCATTTCTAAATACGTAATTAGGAATTTTAACAGAGGGAATCTGATCAAGTAAATAGTCGATACTAGTATAGGCTCCTGATTTCTCCCTGAAACTTATAAAATCACGATCAGTGACGTCTTTAGGAAAACCATTTGTCACCGCTAGATCCTTATAACCGTCATTATCGAAATCTGCGAATAGCGGAGCCCAACTCCATTCTGTTTGGTGAACACCAGCCAACTGTCCGACTTCACTAAAAGTCATATCCCCATTACTCAATTGCAACATGTTACGGACATATTGATGAGCGTAACCAAATCGCTCATCATTGATGTAAGTAATGTAACCGGATCCACCGCCCACAGTTTTCTTTCTAAGGTTTGTTTCAGGCAGCATATCCAATGTTAGGATATCGCTGTGTCCATCATTATTTATGTCTGCAGCATCATTACCCATTGAAAACCTGGACTGATGTTTTATAGATTTATCTATTACTTCGGTAAACTTACCCTTATTATTTAGGTAAAGAAGATCATTGGTGATATAGTCATTTCCCACATAAATATCTAGCCATCCATCCTTATTAACATCGAGGATTGCGGCACCCAATCCAAAACCTTCTGATCGTATTCCAGCTTCAGCTGTTACATCGGTATAGGTTCCATTTCCATTATTTCGATAAAGCCTATCAGTATTGGTGGAAGTACCATCATTTACTTTTGGACGGTAAGTTATAGGTACTCCTCTTTGTTTAGAGTTCGTCAAAATAAACAAGTCTAAGTCCAAATCATTATCATAGTCAAAAAAGACGGCCATAGTGCTATGACTTTTATCGGCAATTCCATACTTACTTGCTTCATCTTTAAAAACTGGAATTCCATTTTCATTTAAGCCCTGATTCACAAAAAGCATGTTGGCTCTCATTGAGGAATCTCCTGATAAAGTGGCACAAACATAGATATCATGTAGGCCATCACTATTAATATCCACTATGGAAACCCCTGATTTCCATTTACCTGCTGCTCCCACACCTGCAATTTCTGTAACATCTTCAAATTGAAAATTTCCTTTATTTAGATAAAGACGATTTTCAACCATATTGCCTGTAAAGATAAGATCACTTAAACCGTTATTATCAAAATCTCCTATACCAACACCTCCTCCATTGTATATATAGGAGACATTGATGATATTAAAATCCTCGTTTTCTTTTATATCATTACTGAAATGAACCCCTGAGTCATCTGGATCAACGATTTGAAAAAGCGCTTTCTCTTTCGTACAAGCAGTCAAAAGAAAATACAGGAATACTATTCCAATTACTCTACCCATAAAGCTAAAAATTGTGATGTGTGACCATTTGAATATTTTGTCTCTAATAAAAATAAAAGAGACTGATACTTAATCAGCCTCTTTTATAAGAAAAATCAACATTTTACGATTCTCTAATTAAATCCATCATTTTGAACGATATTTCGTTCTCCTCCTACTGTACTTTGAATAATTACCTGATCAGGTATAGGCATGTACATGTACTTGGCTGCAAATTTCGCTCCATCTAAGTGCTCACGATCATCTTCTCCGGCGAGATATTCATTGTTCATATAATCCACCATATCAAAATCAAGCGCTGTACTTCCAGCCTGAGTGGCTTTATGCCACCTTACCAAATCAAAGTACCTGTGACCCTCCATGGCCAATTCCAGCTTTCGCTCAAACCGGATTGCTTCAAGTGCTTCTCCTTGAGAACCAAACGTAGGATAAACATCCATTACATAGTTGGCCGCATCGGTACCACCATTTTGCACAAAGTCTGTTGCGGGATCATCAAAAGCTCTTTCGCGAACCATATTCACATAAGTTGTTGCAGGCCCGAGATTTCCAAGCTCTGCCTCAACTTCAGCTGCCAAAAGTAATACTTCAGCAAAACGAATAATATTCACATTCTTAGCCGTGGAGGTAAATCCCCAATCGATCACACCAGCCAGATTATTATTAAAGTCACTTGCCAAAGGAACTGTTTTCATTGGATTATAGGGTCCTCCGTTATCTGCGTCTCTTACCCAGCTACCACCACCTAAACCAGGATTGATACCCCAATCGAGGAATGGGATATCTCTTCTTCCGACAGTCCAGTCAAGTCTGGGATCAAGATTACCTCCATAAGGGGTAAACGGGTCGTTTACAGGATCGTTTAACTCTTCATCATCAGGGATATCCGTATCATTGTAAGTATCCGGTAACGGCAATCCCAATGCGTCTGTTTTGTAAGAATTGACCAAATTTTGAGATGGTTGGAAAAATCCGCAACATCCTGTAAGAGCACTACTTCCATGGGGTTGATTCAATGTATTCTCATAATTTCCATTGCTGATCGAACCATCACCAAAAGAAGCTTCATAAGCAAAAATGGATTCGGTACTACCATCTTCCATTGCCGCCACAAAGTTATCATAGAAATGAGGCATTAAAGCATATGGACTTCCGGCAGCTGTGGTCCCATTATTGATCACATCATCCAGAACAGGTTTTGCATCGCTCCATTTAGCCTGGAAAACATAAACTTTAGCCAAATAAGCACCTGCAGCATACTTATTGGCTCTTCCTGATGCAGTTTGGGTGCCTGGAAGGTTATCATAAGCAAACTGAAAATCTGCCTCAATCATTGGAAAAATATCCTGGTCATTTTTCACCAGAGCATATTCTGTTACCGTTTCATCTACCCAGGCAGGATTACCAAATACCTTTCTAGCTTCAAAGTGAAAGTGAGCTCTAAGGAATCTGGCTTCTCCTTCAATCCTGTCCGCTGTAGCTTCTGCAATCTCATCTCTGATCACCTCAAGGTTCTTTAAAACGGCATTGGCCTTTCCAATCCCATCATAACATGCATTCCACTTGTTAGCTAGATAGGGGTTATTGGGGAGGGCTTCAAATCGCTCCAAAGGATTAAGATCCACACCATCAGATGGCTCAGTTCCTTTATAAGCAACATCAGATAACATACTTCCCCAGATCCAATTGGAAGCTCCCCCATTTTGATTAAAATGGTTATTGCCCCAGCTTTCAAACCATGAGCCATCTAATGCTGAATATGTAGCTATCAACATACCTTCTACACCTTCCAGATTTTGAAGGGAAGGTTCTGAGTAAGCCCCGGGTGGATCCACTTCAAGAAAGGACTCACTGCACGATACTCCCAAAACCATTAAACTGAAGGTGAGTACTGTCGTTATTATATTTTTATTTTTCATAATAATTTTCATTTAGCAGGTTTTAGAAAGAGAGGTTTAGACCGACAAGTACTTGTCGTGGATTAGGGAACCCACTGTTATCTACACCTATGAATCTGTCATCATTCTGACTACCTATTAAGTTGATATCAGGGTCAGGTCCTGAATAACCTGTAATAGTGAACAAATTTTGACCCTGCAAATAGATTCTGGCACTCTCCATACCAATAGTATTTAAGATATTTCTCGGTAATGAATATCCTATTTGTATAGTCTTGGCTCTCAGATAGGAGCCATCTTCAATATAATATGAACTAGGTACACTCCTTATAAAGGAAGTGTAACCACTTTCTGCACCAGGAGCTAAATATGGGAGCTCTCCAGAGGGATCTTCAGGTGTCCACCCATTTTCCAATACCCTTCTACTAACACCGCCTACGAATATTCGCATATCAGTAAAGTACTTGGTATAATTGAAAAGCTCATTGCCCTGATTCCAAACAAAGAATACATTGAAGTCAAATCCTTTGTAACGTAAATCAACATTAAGTCCGGCTACAAAATCCGGATGAGGACTACCTATCATTACCCGATCATCACTATCTATATCTCCATCACCATCCTGGTCTTTAAACCTCCAGGCTCCAATGACTTCCCCTTCCTGTTCAATTGCAGCTGTATCCGCCGAAGTTTCAAAAAAGCCATCAATTTCATATCCATAGAAATAGGAGATAGGCTTGCCCGGCTCTGTTCTTGTCACTTCAGATAACCTTGTAGTCCCTCTGGAAAAGAAACTTTCAGGATTACCATCAATATCAACCACTTCATTTTTATAATGGGTGAAGGTCAATGTAGCATCATATTCCAGGTCCCCAATTCGATTTCTGCTTGTAAGATTCAGTTCGAATCCCTTGTTCTGCATCTTGCCAAGATTAATCGATGGTTGCAATGTCTGTGGTTCCACCCCATTCTTAATCCTCGGTACCAAGAGATCATTGGTATTATTAATAAAATAGTTAGCTGCAAATTCAATTTGACCATCAAACAATGAACCATCAATACCAAAATTTGTGCTTTCCGAAACTTCCCATTGCGTTGTTATACTTCCGGACCGATATGGGGTGTACCCTGTGGCCAGGTTATTTTGAGTTCTGCCTATATCATAATTAGAAAAACCTACCCCACTACTATAAAATGTAAATTGGTTAGCAGAATTAACAACATCTACATTCCCCGATTGCCCCCATCCAAATCGAAGTTTTAAATCATCGATTGCAGCAATTGTATTTAAAAACGGTTCTTCAGATAGCCTCCAGCCTACACTTAAAGCAGGGAAAACACCATATCTGTAGTCCTTATGGATTTTTGAAGTTCCATCTCGTCTGATGGTAGCATTTAACAAATACTTATCTTGAAATATGTACTCCAACCTACCAAACAATGAATATATAGTCCATGGAGTAGGCTCAACTGCACTTACATCAGTAGGGGTAGATAAATCAGTATTTAAACTTATGAAGTTAGGATCTTCAAAATCAAAGGTATTGGTAGAAACTGTAATACCATCTCCATGAAACTTAATGGCTTCAGTTCCGCCCAGTAATTTTACCTGATGATTTCCGAATGTTTTTGAAAATGTGGCCGTATTCGTCCAGGTCCAGGTAAGGTTATAATTATACGAATTACCAAGATTGGTTATACTCACATTTTCAGAGCGCTCGTAAGTCTGATATGTGAAACTTTTATTGTAAAAATTACCATAATCTATACCATAAGAAGACCGAAGTGTCAATCCTTCTAAAGGCGTGACTTCAGCAAATATATTTCCAAAGATCTTGTAATTGTAATTCTCATTATCCTTGTTCCTATTGAGCAAAGCCACTGGATTCGTTCCATTCCCGGATTCACCAACAGAATTTCCTCCCCATCCACCATTAATATCTCTTACTGGTATATATGGAACCATCCTGTAAGCCTGTGCCCAGGGACCACCTTCACCCCGGGCATTCGGGTTGTTCCCCTGTCTGTTTTCGTAAATAAACTGAAGGTTCTCACCAAATTTAAGGTATTTTTCTGGCGTGAATGCCGTATTGACTCTCGCAGCATACCTCTTATACCCTGTATATTTAAAGGTTCCCTTCTGATCAAACAAATTGAGGCTAACCGAATAACTTGTTTGGTCGTTTCCACCACTTGCCGTCAATTGATGATTTTGTAATATACCAGCCTGTGTAGCTTCTTCAAACCAATTGGTCCCAGCACTAGTTTCCATGATCTGATAAACATCCCCATACTCCTCAAGACTATATAAGCCAGGGTCAACTTCCGGAGCACCGGCATTGAATCCGGACTTAACGTCACTGCTGGTCACGATATAATCAGGAATATTATTGTCCCCAACACGCCCAAAAACAGGATGAACATAGTCCTCACCATTGTTTCTTCTTAAATACTCGAGGTATTCTTCAGTATTGAGCATTTCCGGCATAAGGTTCGTTGGAATGTAAGAAGCTCCGGTGTATCCACTGTAGCTAACTCTGAGCCTCCCGACCTGACCCCCCTTTGTGGTTATAATAATAACTCCCTGGGCTGCCCTAGCTCCATAAATTGAGGCTGATGCAGCATCTTTCAGAATCTGGACGGATTCAATGTCCATTGGGTTGATTTTAGATGCGTCCTTTGTCTGAACTCCATCTATAACATATAATGGATCACTCTGTCCAAATGAAGTAAACCCTCTAATTCGAATTTTCGCAGCCCCACCGGGTTGACCATCTCCACTAACTACAACTCCGGCGGCCCTTCCCTGTAATTGTGAGGTTATGTTAGGAGAAGGATTAGTCAGGAGGTCGTCTGTATCCACCACAGCAACTGATCCAATAATATCAGCTTTTCTCTGACTGGTGTAACCCGTTACAACTACCTCTGATAATGCTTGAACATCATACTCCATAGTAACATCAATAACTGCTCGACCATTAACAGAAACCTCCTGGCTTATAAAACCAACAGATGAGAATACAAGAGTACCTTCCTCATCCACCGATATAGAGTAAGACCCATCCACTCCCGATACCGTACCCGTGGTAGTCCCCTTCACCAAGACAGTAACGCCTGGCAAAACTTCACCCTCACTATCTATAATAGTACCAGAAACGGTGATCTCTGCATCATCGTAATCCTCATAAACCGATGGATCATCCCCATCCTTTAGATTGACATGGATATTATCATTTATCCGCTTGAACTGAAGGTTGGTTTTCTCAGACAAATATTCCAGAATTTGTCCAATACTTTTGTTACGCTTATTGACAGAAATCTTATCCGTTTCAATGAAATTATCATTATAAGTAAAAAGGAAATCTGACTTAGACTCAATCTCTTCAAATATTTCAATCACAGAAGCCTCTTTCTGCTTCACTGAAATCTCTATATCATAAAGACTTTTCTTTTGTGCGCTTGATTCCTCAGCAAACAAAAAGGAAGCAAACATCACTTGAAGGAAAATAACATAAAATATAGGTTTTGACATTGTTATTATTTCCTGTAGTAGATTGTTTTTCATATTTTTGAATGTTTTTAGTTTGACTTATTTTGAACTGCTAAAAACAGCCCTTGCTTACAATCATCTCCCAAATTTCTGTTTGCAGGGGCTTACTTTTTACCACATCAAACCTCGTTTGACGGGGTCACGTATATCAGGAGTTTTTTGCATAGATAGTTATGGTTTTATTTTCGATTTTATACTTGAAATTCGAAGTGAAACTCAGCCCTTGCAGGACCAGTTCAAGTGATTTCTTCTTATACTCTCCACTATACTTTCCCTTCAGCCTGACATCATCGCTAATCATGAAATTCACTCCATACCACTTTTCAAGCTTATGGAAAATGGATTTGAGGTCTTCATTTTCAAAAATCAGAACGCCATTGGTCCAGGCGATTAATTTTTCTTTATTAAAGGTCCTTTTATCAAACTCATTACTTTCTCTATTAAAAACACCCATATCATTTGGGTGCAAGAGAGCAAATTGACCTCCGTTTGTATTCACAGCTACTTTGCCAGTAACTACGGATACACTCACCTCATCCTCTTCTTTGAAACTTTTGATATTAAATGAAGTACCAAGAACTTTTGTGATCAAACCATCAGTCTCAATATAAAATGGTTGTTCCGGGTTATGGGCTACTTCAAAAAATGCTTCTCCACTGAAAGTAACCCTTCTTTCTTCATCGATAAACCGCTCGGGGTAATACAACTGGCTTCCGGAGTTCAACGTAACCTTAGTACCATCAGGGAGGCTAATGACTTTTTTCTGTCCGTAAGATGTTGAAGAAGAAATTATAATATCTTCCTTTTTCGCTGATACAACACTCACCTGATTGAAATAAAGAACCAAGCTTATGCCAATCAAAATAATAACTGAAGCAGCCACTTTAGAAACTATATTCCACCCTTTCTGATCATTTAGCGATCTATGGTTAGCCGAAGAAATTTCGCCCATTCGGAGAATTCTTTCCATCATAAAAGAATACTCTTCAGATGACAGTTCGAACTGATCCTTATAATGAATCTTCTTGATAATCTCTCTGGACAACTCAACTTCCTCTCTTTTTTCCGGATATTGGTTAAGCCAATTGTTCCAAAAATGGTTGGACTCCTTATTAGGCCTTACAACCCACTCGACGAAAAATTCGTCCTTTAAAAAATGCTCTGTCTTGAAATCTTTGTAATCCATAGTACACTTATATAAGATGAAAAAGTGCCAAATGACCATAGCAACCTGAAATAAATGCAATCAATACGTAATTTTATTTTGAATATTATCAAAATTTCAATATTTCATTCTATATATTGAATGATTAATAACCTTCTTGTATTAAGACAATTGTCCGGATTTCTATGAGATTATTTTTCAGGAGTTGGTTTAAGCAGATGACCTAATGACTCTATAGCTCGATATACAAGAGCTCGTGCAGACTTCACTTTTACTCCCAGAATTTCCGCGATTTGCGCATACTTCATTCCTTCATAGAAGTACAAAAGAATGGCCTCTCTTTGTAATACCGGTAATTCATTTAGCTTTTCCTGAATAAGCTGCTGTTTCTCAAGGTTAAGTTGCTTGTGAATTAAGGTAAGTTCATGCGACGCCTCTATATCAAATGCGGAATGGACCAGCATATTTCCTTCGGGTATTTCCCTAGACCTTTTCTTGAGGTGCCTGATGATTTTGTTTCTAAGTGATTTTAGGAGATAAAACCTTACTGAGTTAGTACTACCCAGCCGCTCCCGACTGTGAATGATCTCACTAAATACATCATGAATGGAATCTTTGACCAGTTCCTTATTGGAGGTAAACTGACATCCGTAATTAAATAATGAATGAACATTATTTCGATAAATAAATGTGAGACACGACTGGCTTCCACTCTTGAATTCACTCCAAATAGTCTCGTCATCCTCAGGCAATTTTTCTTGCCCAATACCAGAGGATTGTTCATAACTTTCTAATCTGCCAGGCTGGATTTTCATACTTCTTCATACTTAATCTCACTTCCAATATCCAAATATTATTTTCAATTTTCAAGTTTATGGATGTGAAATTTGAAATCGATTGCAATCGCAATAGTTAAATATGAATGACTATAGCGCTTTGAAAATAAAAATATTGCAAAATATTTCGATGAAAAATTAAATATTTATAGCCATCCTGGCTGGCCTAATCTAGCTTTAAATGAACACAATCATAAAGTTAAATTATGATTATCCTTGGATAAAGCTATTCAGAATCACTATCTAAAAATCAACACAAAATATTGCAGCATAGCGAATGTTAGATTCTGTGCAGAGATAAAAAAACCACCAACATCAAAAAAACATTATGGTACCCCCAGACTCACAACAATAATTTCCTCATTACAACCAGGTAAAAATTATTAGAGCCTTTAACATAATTATGCTCTTTTTTCCAACCAAAACTATGCATTATCGCGTTTGTTATATGGTGTTTAGCTGTCAATGATTTTCAGCCTGACAATTTGAGAGTCAAAAAGCCTAAAGATCAGTTGAGCCTGGGACATAACACGAGGCTTATCTGCTTATCATTTAATAAACTTTTACTTAGTTTTAAGTCATTATGAGTAATATCATCCACACATCAGATATTAAGAAGCGCTACATAATGGGTAGCGAAACCATTCACGCATTAAAGTCCATTTCCATAGACATTGATAAAGGGGAGTATGTAGCTTTTATGGGGCCTTCGGGATCCGGAAAATCCACTTTAATGAACATCATTGGTTGCCTGGACACACCTACAGAAGGCAGCTACGTCTTGAACAATCACGATGTAAGTGACCTCACTGAAAACGAGCTTGCTGAAATACGAAATAAGGAAATTGGCTTTGTATTCCAGACTTTTAACCTTTTGCCAAGAGCATCAGCATTAGAAAATGTATCCCTTCCACTGGTGTATGCCGGATATGGTAAAGATGATCGGGATGAAAAAGCAATGGCTGCTCTTGATGGTGTAGGCCTGGCTGACCGTGCCTACCATAAGCCAAATGAGCTTTCAGGGGGTCAGCGTCAACGTGTGGCTATTGCCAGAGCATTGGTAAATGATCCCAGTATCATCCTGGCTGATGAGCCTACTGGTAACCTGGATTCAAAAACATCATATAGCATTATGGACCTCTTTGCTGAGCTCCACCAAAAAGGCAATACTATCATTATGGTGACTCACGAAGAAGATATAGCCGAATATGCCCACCGTATCATTCGTCTGAGGGACGGCCTTACAGAAAGCGATGTAGTCAACAAAAATGTACGATCTACTGAGCCGGTAGCATGAGCACCAAAATTTACACCAAGACTGGAGACAAAGGACAGACTTCACTTTTAGGAGGTCGAAAAGTGCCCAAGTCACACTTAAGAATCGAGGCTTACGGCAATGTGGACGAATTGAACTCATTTATTGGTCTGCTAAAAGATCACAGAGAAGTTGATGCAAGAGTCTCTAACCAGTTTTACTGGATACAGGAGCACTTGTTTAGTATCGGATCTATCCTGGCGACTGAAGAAAACTTCAAGGGATTTGATCTGCCGAAAATTTCGGATATTGAGATCAAGCAACTAGAGGTGTGGATCGATAAAGCAAGCGGTGAATTGCCTGAATTAAAAAATTTTATTCTGCCAGGTGGCCATGAGGTTGTATCTTTGTGTCACGTTTGCAGGACGGTCTGCCGCAGATCGGAAAGAAGCATCATTGCCCTGGCAAGTGAGGAAAAGGTAGATGAAAAGATTATCGTATTCATCAACCGCCTCTCAGACTATTTTTTTGTCATGGCCAGAAAAATGGCTCAGCTTCTCAATGCTCCTGAGACGCCCTGGGATCCGGGTAGCGATTCATAATGTATTTAAACGGATAGGTTATGACAGAAACAATGGAAATCAAGATCACCAAAACAGCAAAATCAAAGCTGCAAACCACAGACCTCAGTAATCCAGTATTCGGAAAGGTCTACTCTGATCATATGTTTATTGCTGATTATAAAAATGGCGAATGGACCGACCTTAGAGTTGTCCCTTATGGTGATCTGAATATATCCCCGGCCAATACGTCTTTGCATTATGCATCCACCGTTTTTGAAGGCCTTAAAGCCAATCGGTCTGCCAATGGGGACGTGTTGGTATTTCGACCTGAGGCAAATGCTAAAAGAATGCGTGTAAGCGCTGAGCGGATGTGCATGCCTCCTGTTCCGGAGGAGCTTTTTATGAACGGGCTGTCTGAGTTACTAAAACTGGACAGAGACTGGGTGCCTACCGCGCCGGGTACTTCATTATACATCCGGCCATTCCAAATGGCCATGGATCCGTATATTGGAATCCGGCCTTCGGACACTTATACATTTATCATCATCACGGGGCCAGTAGGTGCCTATTATGCAGAGCCGGTGAAGGTGAAAATTGAAAAGCATTATACACGTGCTGCTGCAGGCGGCACTGGCTTTGCCAAAACAGGTGGCAACTATGCTGCTGCATTAAAGCCAGCCGTCGATGCACAGAAAGAAGGATTTCATCAGCTTATCTGGACAGATGCCAAGACCCATGAATACGTAGAGGAATCCGGCACAATGAACCTCATGTTTGTCATCAACGATACGCTGGTTACAGCTCCGGCAGGAGATACAATTCTCAAAGGCATTACCAGGGATAGCATCCTGCAACTTGCCAGGGATAAGGGTATGAAAGTAGAAGAACGACCTGTAAAAGTAACAGAAGTAATCGAAGCAATAGAAAAAGGATCGCTACAGGAAGCTTTTGGGGCAGGTACGGCTGCCACTATAGCCCAGATCAAGCTCATCCACAATGATGGAGTGGATTACGAACTTCCACCAATAGAGACCAGAAAATTTTCCAACGGATTTCTGGAAGAACTGACAAAAATAAAGCTTGGTGAAGTGCCCGACCCGCATGGTTGGATCTTTAAGCTTTAACCATCAAGGTTCAATGTAACTTAAAAGCAGTCAATGATAGGCTGCTTTTTTTCGACCCTGCCTAAATCGCCTGAAACGGCTTTAAAAAACCGAATAATATTCCGTTTTCATTGATAAAGTCGAAATTTGGATATTACATATTCCATATTTTTAATGAATCCATTAGGAAATGGGGACAGTTTTAATTATATTATTGAGCATTGAAAACCCAAGAAATGCTATGGTAAAAAGTTATAGAGGAGTAATACAGGAAAAACCCAAAAAGGAGGCTACACCGGTTACAGTAGCTGATTACATGTCTACAAAGCTCATCACATTTCACCCTGACCAGCAGATGGATGAGGTTATAGAGACACTGTTAAAGCATAGGATATCTGGTGGCCCTGTGGTCAATGATTTCGAGGAGTTGGTGGGGGTTATTTCTGAGGGTGACTGTATGAAGGAAGTGGTGAAAGGGAAATATAACAATATGCCAAACCTGTCAGGTAAAGTATTGGACCACATGTCTACCAGTGTAATTAGTATAGGTCCTGAGACCAACATTTTTGATGCCGCGAACATGTTTCTGGAAAGGCGCATCAGGAGATTTCCCGTGGTAAGTTTAGGCAAGCTAATAGGTCAGATCTCACAAAAGGATGTGATGCGGGCTGTACACGGAATGAAAAGCACTACCTGGTAAGCGATACTTCAAACGGACCTTTACAATCTCGTTTACTTTCAAACTGATCTCCTTATGGAATAAGGTTTACGAGCGAATTTTTCTCGTTATATTCGCATTCCAAAATCAACTAATTTCAACACAAAATTATGACAACAGATCAGTTGAAAGACTTGAAGGCACGCGTCTCGGCCTTAAGGAGGTATCTTTGACTATGATACCAAAAAGAAAGAAATAGAAGAAGAAGAGTTAGTTACCGTTCAGCCTGACTTCTGGAATGACCCCAAAGAGGCAGAAGTTAAACTAAAAACCATTCGGGCTAAAAAGAACTGGACGGATCATTTTGAACAGGTAGAAACAGCAGTTGAAGAAGCTGAAACGCTGCAGGAATTCCTCGAAGAAGGAGAAGGAAGTGAAGTTGAAGTAAATGCGGCTTATAAAAAAGCCCTGAAAGAGGTAGAAGAACTGGAATTTAAAAAGATGCTTTCCGGTGACGAGGACCAGCTCTCAGCCATGCTTCAGATCACTCCCGGAGCTGGTGGTACGGAAAGCAATGACTGGGCCAGCATCCTGATGAGGATGTATATCATGTGGGGCGAATCCAATGGTTATAAGGTCAAGGAAATTGACTACCAGGCGGGTGATGTGGCTGGTGTAAAATCAGTAACCCTGGAATTTGAAGGCCCTCTGGCTTACGGTTTTCTGAAGTCTGAAAACGGGGTTCACAGACTGGTCAGGATATCTCCATTCGATAGTGGTGGCAGGAGACATACTTCCTTTGCATCAGTCTACGTATATCCGGTCATTGATGATACCATCGAGATCGAGATCAATCCAAATGATGTAGAAATGCATACGTCGCGTTCAGGAGGTGCAGGCGGACAAAACGTCAATAAAGTAGAGACCAAAGTACAACTGACGCATAAGCCATCAGGCATCGTGGTGGTCTGCCAGGAAGAGCGATCTCAGCTGGCTAACAGGGAGCGGGCAATGCAAATGCTTAAGTCCCAGCTTTACCAAATAGAGCTGGAGAAGCAAAATGAAGAGCGGGACAAAGTAGAAGCAGGCAAAATGAAGATCGACTTTGGATCCCAGATACGCAACTACGTGCTTCACCCCTATAAGCTGATAAAAGACGCAAGAACGGGACATGAACGAACCGACGTTCAAAATGTACTGGATGGTGATATCAATGATTTTATAAAAACGTGCCTGCTTCACCAGCAGGAAAGCGAATAATTAAAACATGCTGAAGCAATACTCCAGGAACTTTTGGCTTTTGTCCTTAAGTTCCTTTTTGTTTTTCTCCTCATTTACGATGATCATGCCGGAATTACCGTCTTACCTCAGCAGTATGGGCGGAGAAGAATACCTTGGGCTGATCATTGCATTATTTACACTTACAGCCGGCATATCACGTCCATTCAGCGGAAAGCTGACAGACCGATGGGGCAGAATACCTGTAATGGTCGTAGGAGCCATAGTAAGCGGAGTGGCTGCATTGATGTATCCGGTTTTGGTATCAGTGCCCGGATTCTTGCTGATCCGCTTATTCCATGGATTTTCCACAGGATTTAAACCTACCGGAACGTCTGCTTACATTGCCGATATTGTTCCAGCCAATAAACGTGGAGAGGCACTGGGTATCTCCAGTTTTTGCGGGAGCGTAGGGATGACCTCCGGCCTTGGCATCGGTCCTTTGATCTCCTTACACTATGGGATCAACGCTCTCTTTTACACGAGTGCCATCACTGCAATAGGATCTGTGATTATCCTGATCGGAATGAAAGAGACCCTCAAAAATGCTGAAAAATTTCACCCCAGACTTCTCAAAATAAAGCGATCAGACATTTTTGAACCTGCAGTGATCATGCCGTCTATTGTTATGATCCTTACTACGCTGGCATTTGGAACAGTAGTTACCCTTTCTCCGGACTTCAGTGATTACCTGGGAATCAGAAACCGGGGATTATTTTATGTGGTCTTTACAGGCTCTTCGCTACTGGTACGGGTTATTGGTGGTAGACTTTCCGACAGATTTGGTCGAAAAGTTGTACTGAAATTTAGCACAAGTACGCTTTTTTTAAGCATGGTAGTCACAGGCTTTTCCGAATCGCCCGTTTCCTTCTTAATTGGGGCATTTCTATTTGGCATTGGCTATGGACTTAATTCACCCACACTTTTTGCCTGGACCATCGACCTT
This sequence comes from Marinoscillum sp. HNIBRBA16962, assembly GCF_057801515.1. NCBI lineage: Bacteria > Pseudomonadati > Bacteroidota > Cytophagia > Cytophagales > Reichenbachiellaceae > Marinoscillum > Marinoscillum sp. HNIBRBA16962. Next base: position 5,540,413 of record NZ_CM173603.1, read on the forward strand.
AGCCCCGAATCAACCAGGGGAAGAGGTGTTGCTACACTTTTCATTTTCCTGGAAGTCGGCATAGGAGTGGGTGCACTGATCTCCGGATCTCTGTACCAGGGTTTTGAGGACCGATTCCCATGGATCTTTCTTGGAACCGGGATCTTTTCGCTTGCAGCTTTCCTCTACCTCCAATTTTTCAATAAGCATGAAAGGTAAAGTTATTATTTGGGTCTACAGTTTCGTTGGGATAGCGAACTTGATCAGCCACCTTATTGGGTCAGATTCCCTGGAGCTTTACACAAAGCCTCTCCTGATGCCCATACTCATTTATTATATATATGCAGAAGCTAAAGGGTACATTACGTTATCCAGGCTTCTTCTTGCAGGTGCTCTGATTTTTTCATGGGGAGGAGATGTAGCTCTACTTTTCAAAGACTACCAACCCAGTTTCCTCATAGGGTTAGGATCTTTCCTGATAGCTCAGATTTTTTACATAGTGGCTTTAAATAAGGCCGCCAATGATGGCCCGCCCGTTTCTTTAATATCGCTATGGCCATTGCCTGCTTACGGTATTGTATTTCTTTCGCTCATTTTACCACAAACAGGAGAATTAATCCTGCCTGTAATCATTTATGCACTTGTGTTGCTTGGTATGTTGGGTGCCGCTTTGATAAGAAAAAATAAAACTACCAAAAGAAGTTATGAATGGGCAGCAACAGGAGCCACCCTATTTGTAATTTCTGACAGCATTCTTGCTCTGAACAAGTTTGGGTTCACTTTTGACTTAAGCACTTTTGCCGTAATGGCAACTTATATCAGCGCACAGTATTTACTTGTGAAAGGAGTTTTATTCCATTCTACTTAGCGACTTTGTCAAGTTGCGATTATAAGGTATGGGTTTGATAAATTTTTCTATAACCCCCATCGCCCCCTTTACAAGAAAAAGGGGGAATATTGGTGTCAAACCCATACTCCACTATGATCATTCAATATAACTTGATAAAGTAGGGTTAATCTACGTAGTGAAAAGCGACATTTCCGAGAGCAACATCAATATTGAAGGTCATCAGGTTCTCGGCATTGGCATTGTAGTCCATATTGACGTAGACATTGTTCTCTACTTCTTCAAACCCTTCTGTCAGTCGCGTTCCGCAAAGTGGACTATCTTTTACCCTGACAATCATAGGAACTCCCACTCTGGGTATAAAAATATCCAGATTACCGGCTCCAACGGACGCATCAATAGTACATTGCTCGGAAGGAGGCTTACTAAAGTCCAGCATTGCTCTACCAAACCCGATATTTGCATTGATATATTTAGCCCTTGCCAATTCAAGGTGTTTTGCGATTATGGAGCCCATATCCACTTTTACATAGAAGGTGTCCATTTTGATCTTATTTGGCTGACCGTCGTTATAGTCTACCACTATATCAGCACTACCGGACTTCACTTTGAAGTTTTGGACGGAGGTACCACTTAGGTCTACGTCTGCATTTCCAAAGCCATAGCTAAGGTTTAGCCGGTAGATCTTATTTGGATTAAACAGTACCTTCCAGTAGTTGTTCTGATCTGCACTGGAACGCATCATGGCAAAGAAAATACCGTCGCTAAAGCTGGAGGAGCGGTATTCCTGAAGGTCCAGGCTGACTATACAGGTACCATTGCTGACATGAGATTTAAAAGAAGGGTTGATCTTTTCAAGATCAGGATTACCGTAGATAGTCAGTGGGCCTTCATCTACTTCAGACGCTTTTACAAAACAGTTACCTGCAGTAGCTTCAAGGGTAAATTGAACCGTATCAAACCTGATAGTTTCTCTTAGTGAGTAAAATTTCTTTAACTGACCGTAACTAAACGAAAAAAGCAGCCCAAAAACTGCTGTCATTCCCAACCGCAACATACCTCTCTATACGGAATGTTATAAAAGATGTTACAACACATAAATCAGGCTCCAAAGAACTCCTTCATGTTTTCAAAGAAGCTACGTTCGTTTTTAGTCGGATTTGGCTTGAAATTCTCCGACCCCCTAAGGGATTCAAGTTTATCTTTCTCATCCTTGCTCAATGTTTTGGGAGTCCAGACATTTACATGGATCAGCTGATCGCCTGTTTTATAGCCATCTATATCCTTGATTCCCTTTCCTCTCAAGCGAAGGATCTTGCCACTTTGCGTACCGGGATCAATCTTAATTTTAACTTTTCCATTGATGGTGGGCACTTCCACATGTGTACCTAATGCCGCATCAATAAAGCTCAAATAGAGTTCGTAAACCACATTGCTACCATCTCGCTTGAGTGTGTCATCCTCATGCTCTTCCACAAGGATCAGCAGGTCACCAGGGATACCTCCGGCTACTTCATTCCCTTTTCCTGCCATACTCAGCTGCATTCCTTCGGATACTCCTGCAGGAATTTTTATAGAAATAACCTCTTCCTGACGGGACATACCTGAGCTGTCTGTTCCAGGTGCCCGGCTATCCACCATTTGGCCTGCTCCTCCGCAAGTAGGGCAGGTAGATGTAGACATCATCTGGCCGAGCATAGTGTTCATCACCTTGCGAACCTGGCCTGTACCATGGCAGGTAGAACACGTTTTGAAGGTGGTCTGAGGATCTACTACCAGGCGATTTACTTTTATTTTTTTCTCAACTCCATTGGCTATTTCCTGAAGGGTCAGTTTGAGTTTTATACGAAGATTCGTGCCTTTCTTGGTTCTGCGGCCTCTGCCACCGCCGCCTCCAAAGAAGCTATCAAACGGACTTCCACCGCCTCCACCGAAAATATCACCAAACTGGGAGAATATATCTTCCATGTTCATACCGCCCTGGCCACCAAAGCCACCGGCACCGCCTACTCCCTGATGTCCAAACCGATCGTAGCGCTGACGTTTTTCGTCATTACTTAACACCTCGTAGGCTTCAGCTGCTTCTTTAAATTTTTCCTCAGCCTCTTTGTCATCCGGGTTTTTATCCGGGTGATATTTGATGGCAATCTTGCGATACGCTTTTTTAATTTCGTCTTTACTCGCAGATTTATCTACACCTAGTACCTCGTAATAGTCTCGCTTAGCCATATTATGATTTTGCTCCTGTTACCACTTTAGCAAATCGCACCACTTTGTCATTCAAAAAATAACCGTTCTCCACAACGTCCACTATTTTTCCGGCTAGATCCTCTTCTGCGGGGATCTGTGTGATTGCTTCGTGATAGTCATCATTAAAGTCATCGCCTTTACTGACTTCCATCTTTTTTAGGCCTTTTGCTTCCAGAGCCTTTTTAAATTTATTGTAAATCAATTCTGTACCTTCTTTTGCCGGAGCGGTTTTCTCATCCTCTTCCATAGACTTTAATGCGCGCTCAAAATCATCCAGCACGGGAATAAGATTTTCTACCAACTCCTTAGTCGCAGAACCAATTAACTCTATTCGCTCTTTGGCTGTCCTTCTTCTGAAATTTTCAAATTCAGAATAAAGGCGCAGATACTTCTCTTTGGCCTCAGCGACTTCAGCCTTTAGCTTATCCTCTTCACTCTCCTCTGACTCCTGCTCCTGCTTTGTCTCATCTTTCGTTGCTTCCGCTTCGCTCTGCTCTGGTGTTTCCTGTGTCTTTTCTGCAGACTCCTGATTAGTGTCTTTTATTTCTTGTTCTTGCTCTTTTTCTTCTACTTTATCTTTCTGCATGTCCGTTATACACTTTTAAAGTCGAAATGATTTTGACAATTTCTTTGCCAAAAAACCCAATGCTGACAAGATGACAGTTTTTGGTTTTGAAGAGTTAATTGGTTAATAGCTATTGAGCTAATAGGTTATTGGTTATTAACCTTATTAATCTACTTCTTAGCTCATCTCTTCAAGTAAGCAATGTAGCCGTTGAGCACTTTATTGCATGTTTCCAATTCTTCAAAACTGTCCATACCATTAACCCAATAACCAGTAACTCAGTAACCCAGTAACCGAATTACTTAACTCAATTCAACATTTGCCAGATCTTGTCTTTTAGCTGCTGTATGCCATAGCCTGAAACACTGGAAATAAACAAATGTGGTAAATCAGGCACCTCCGCTTCCATTTCCTGTATAAGCTCTTCATCCAGCATATCTGCTTTCGTAATAGCCAGCAACCTTTGCTTATCCAGTAACTCAGGATTGTACTTCTTTAATTCCCCGAGAAGTATCTCATACTCCTTTTTGATATCCTTACTATCTGTAGGAATCATAAAAAGAAGCATGGAGTTTCGTTCGATATGGCGGAGAAAACGAAGCCCTAATCCTTTGCCTTCAGCCGCCCCTTCTATTATTCCCGGGATGTCTGCCATTACGAAAGAGCGGTCATCCCTGTAAGGAACCACACCAAGATTTGGTACTAGTGTGGTAAAAGCATAATCAGCGATTTCAGGCCTGGCAGCAGAAACAGCCGACAGCAGTGTGGATTTGCCTGCATTCGGGAAGCCAACGAGGCCCACATCAGCCAAAACCTTCAGCTCCAGGATGATCCATTTTTCAACTCCCGGAATACCTGGCTGAGCATAGCGAGGTGCCTGATTGGTAGAGCTTTTGTAATGGGAATTTCCCTGGCCTCCCATGCCTCCGGGTAAGAGGATCTTTTCTTCTCCGTCCTCCAGGATTTCCAGCAAAACCTCACCTGTTTCGGAATCTTTGGCCACCGTGCCTACGGGTACCTCTAAATAAATGTCTTCACCGGTAACCCCTGATCGGTTTCCTCCTTCACCCGGCTTTCCATGTTCCGCTTTTATGTGTTTGCGGTATTTTAAGTGGATCAGTGTCCACATCTGCTTATTCCCACGCAAAATGATATGTCCACCCCGGCCACCATCACCTCCGTCAGGTCCGCCTTTTGGGACAAACTTTTCACGCCGGAAGTGAACAGACCCAGCCCCGCCATTTCCCGATCTGCCGTAGAACTTTACATAATCAATGAAATTAGAGCCCATTAGCTGGAAAAGCCGTCAATTACTGAAGTTATCTGATCAAAGATCTCGTCTATCGAACCTACACCATTGATGCTGTTAAACTTGTCCTGCTGCTTATAGTAACCGGCAACAGGAGAGGTTTCTTCCTGGTATACTTTTATGCGCTGGGTAATTTTTGCATCATCCTGATCATCCACTCTGCCTGAGGTTTTTGCTCTTCCTTTGATCCGCTCTCTAAGCTCCTCCTCAGGGACCTCAAGAGCGATCATTCCTGAAATATTCAGATCATGTCCAAGGAGCATTTTATCCAGGGCGGTTGCCTGGTTGATTGTTCGTGGGAATCCGTCAAAAATAAAACCTGGCGCATCCAGATCCTCCTTTATTTTATCTTCTACCATCCCTACCACTACTTCGTCAGGCACAAGATTACCTTCATCCATATATTTTTGAGCTAGTTTTCCCAGCTCTGTTCCTTCACCCAGATGCTTTCGGAACAGATCGCCAGTTGAAATATGGACCAGCTTGTATTTAGCTATTATTTTTTCGCTTTGCGTTCCCTTACCAGCCCCCGGAGGACCGAACAATACGATGTTTAGCATGTCAGATTGATTGATTGAAAAATAAATATAGTGATTTAAGCTATTCTGAATTTATTCTTTAGCGGCATATATGTGCTTAAGTTGTCGGCCCAACCCATTGTAGTCCATTCCATACCCAACTACAAATTTGTTGGGAATACTCAAACCCACGTAATCCAGAGGGAACTGATCACCAAAAACCTCTTCTTTAAGCAACAAAGTAGCAATTTTTACTGATTTGGGTTTTTGATCCTTCACGAGCTTCAACAAATATCCCAAAGTGAGCCCTGTATCAATGATATCCTCAACAATAAGCACATCACAGTTTTCAAGACTGGTAGTAAGCCCCATAATTTTATGAATGGTTCCTGTACTCTGCTCTCCATCGTAGGATTTTAGCTTTACCAGCTCCAGGGAAACATTCAGCTCTAATCGCTTCAGGAGATCTGACAGCACCATAAAAGCGCCATCTAATACACCCAGAACTACTACTTCCCGTCCATCATAATCAGCATTAACCTGCCCGGCAACTTTCTTTACAGCTTCTTTGATTTCCTTGCTCTCCAGAAAAAGTTCAAAGGTTTTATCGTCCAGTTGGATTGTTTGCAGGTCGCTCATAAATGTTTCATCAGGTATTTATACATGGAGGTCATCGCTACCAGGTCCCGCACATGAACTTTTTCATCAGGTGAATGAACATTATCTTCCGGAGCGCCAATAAAACACCAGTCGATCGGGTACGGTGAATGATGAACCTCACGTCCGTCACTGGATCCTCCACCTTCTACTTCAAGCTGGTAAGGAACGCCCGAAGCATCCGCAAGCGCCAAAACCTTATCAAGAAATCTGGCTCTCGGAATGTTTCGATCCCTCAACGAAATGGCCACTCCTTCCCCATGCCTCACTCCCTCCGTCACCCAGGTAATATCCGATATCAATGCCTGATGTATGGGGTAGTTTTCTGCAAGATAATGCACAAGAAGTGGAACCGAACCCCCTCCGTGTTCCTCGTAACTGCTGAAAACGATAGCTCCATGCTCCAGGTCCTCAGCCACCTTTAATGCATTATATATACCCAGGCGATTATCCATATAGGGACCCTGAATATACTCCTCATCCACTTTCAGGTCTGGTTGCCAGGTAAGCGTAGTGCCGGTATCAATTGCTCTGGGGAAGTCATAAAACACCCGATGCTCCTCATCCACTTTGATCCCGCAAAGGATCGGACCCCTGGAGTCCTTACCTACCACTTTCCATCCGTCTTTTACTTCGGGACCTCCGATCGGGACCAGCTGATTTTGATACCTCACTGTAAAGCCTATGGTATCCATATGAGCAAACACGGCCGTCCGCGGCTCTCCAAATATCAAGATGAGGTTATCCAACAGACGATCCCCCTCTACGATCTTTGGCTGAACTTTCCAGTCAGCCATATGCTTCCTGATATAATCAAGAAGGAAGTCCTTCATTACATACTCCCTGCCTGAGGGTGAGGGGATATCTATGAGCTGTTCGAGTAGTTTCATAAAAGGATCGCAAAGATAACTTTAAGATGACCACCCTGGCTCATGTTTTTCGTATAAATTCACGGCCCGTTAGCAGTTTTTCAGAATGCCGGAAATTTTAAAGTATCTCATTGTTTACTCCCTGAGTGGGGTTAAAATCATTTTTGGTCCAACCCTTGGTGCCGCCTATGGACTTGGCATCCTGGAGACCTCCCTGCTCTCCCTCTTTGGGATGATGACTACTGTATACCTGCTGAGCTACTTTGGGACGGAAATCAGAAATTTCACACTAAAAGTTTTCGGACCCAGAAAGCCACAAAAAGTATTTACACCAAAACGCAGGAGATTTGTCCGGGTCTGGAACAAGTGGGGCGTTCCCGGAATTGCTTTTCTTACCCCGCTACTTCTATCTCCTATTGGCGGGGCGTTTCTGGTCAATGCGTTTGGTGGTAAAAGACCGGAAATTTTTAAATGGATGTGGATTTTCGGGACCTTCTGGTCATTTGTGCTCACCCTGTTGGTGAGGTATGCCAAATGGTTGTTAGTGGATCTGGGTGTTGTCTAGTGTTATTCGTGATCTTCGTCCTCCAAAATCTCAATATCCTGGATCAGGATCCTTTTGGAAATGGCCTGTCCTGTAGGAGTAGCAGCCAGCCCGCCCAGGGCTGTTTCTTTATATTTAGCCTCCATACTTTGACCAATCTCGCCCATTGCATCCACGCATTCGTCCACAGGGATTACGGGGCTGACATCTGCCAGGGCAATCTGAGCGGAAGAGTTGGCAATAGCTGCAGCGCTGGCATTACGCACTACGCAAGGGATCTCCACCAAACCGGCAACAGGATCACATACCAAACCCAGCATGCACTGAATGGTAATAGCAACTGCATTAAACGCCTGATCCACAGAACCCCCAAGACAATAGACAATCGCCGCAGAAGCCATTGCTGCTGCGGATCCGGTCTCTGCCTGACAGCCACCTACAGCGCCAGCTATAGAGGCTCGTTTTTCCAGTATTAAGGCCACACCAGCACCTATGAGTAGCCCTTCCAGAATTTTGCGGTCAGGGAGCTTATGTATCTCCTGTAAAGTGACCATAGTGCCAGGTAGAATACCTGAAGCCCCTGCGGTGGGAGCAGCAACTACGCGCCCCATGCAGGAGTTCACCTCCTTTGCAGCGAGCGCTCTGGAAATCAATCGCTGAAACTCCGGAGAGACTACAGCTGTGGGGAAATTAGCTACCTTTTTAGCACCTCCCCGGATCATCCCCGAATACGAGTTCATGTCTTTCGTAAGTCCGGTCTGCACAGCATCCCTCATCACCTGATAGGCTTTTCCAAGACCATCCCAAACCTCCTCTTCTGACTTGCCTTTTTGTTCTTTTTCGTACCTTAAAACCGGCTCATAAAGCGGCTTATTTTCTTCTTTGCAAAACGTACGCCACTCTTCGAAACTATCAAATAGAATACTCATGGGTAATGTTGTTTTTGGGTATCGTAAAGATACAGGATTGGTCAGTCTCTTAAAAAAAGGAAATTTTCACACTACCTTTCTTTTACAAAAAGAACTCATCACATAAAGATAACCTGAGTTAAAAAGTTGGATAGAATAAACTAATTTAGACAAATTACCCATGGATGAAAAAGTCTGACAAATACAAACGAAAAGAGAGCGCAGACAAAACATCAATCAATTACGTAATCAACCCCCTGGCTCCTGATGTAGGAAAACTGAAAGTTACTACGTACCCACTCCAACTGGATCATCGGCTGATCAGGTATTAAATTCCTACTGAAACTAATAAGCCTGGATGCTTATCTTTGCGCCCATGTTGAGAAATGATCTGATACTGAGGGCAGCCCGAGGGGAAAAAACGGAACGTACACCCGTATGGCTGATGCGACAGGCCGGGCGTATCCTCCCGGAATACCGGGCTGTGAGGGCCAGGCTAAGCGGGTTTAAAGAGCTGGTGGAGACCCCGGAGCTTGCAGCTGAAGTCACCATACAGCCGGTGGACCTGCTACAGGTAGATGCTGCGATAATTTTTTCAGATATCCTGGTCATCCCGGAGGCCATGGGGCTCACGTACGAAATGGTTGAAAAAAAAGGCCCTCACTTCCCCAAAACCATTCAATCCCTGTCCGATATTGATCAGCTTAAAATCGCTACAGCTGAAGACCTCCACTACACGATCGAAGCTATAAAAATCACCAAAAAAGAGCTGGACGGAAGGGTACCGTTAATTGGTTTTGCGGGTGCACCCTGGACCATCTTTAGCTACATGGTAGAGGGGGGTGGCAGTAAGACCTTTTCAAAAGCCCGTAAAATGCTCTACAATGAGCCTGAGCTATCAGAAAGGCTCTTAGAAAATATAACTCAAAGCACAATAGCTTACCTGAAAGGTCAGATAGCTGCCGGAGCAGATATGGTGCAGATCTTTGACTCCTGGGCGGGAGTTTTACCTCCTGAGCATTATAGAGAGTTTTCGCTGAAATACATCCGGCAAATTGCCGCGTCAATTCCTGAGGTGCCGGTAACTGTCTTTGCCAAAGGGGCATTTTTTGCCCTGGCTGATATGCAAAATGTCGCTTGCCGAACCGTAGGGCTGGACTGGAATATGGACGTTACAGAGGCCAAAAAACTTCTGCCTGACAAAACATTGCAAGGCAACCTTGACCCCTGCGCTCTTTACGGCTCTTTTGATCAGATCAAAAAGGAAACCCGCAAAATGCTGAAAGCTTTTCAGGGCCACCCTCATATTGCAAACCTGGGGCATGGCGTTTATCCTGATACTGACCCTGACCATGTTAGATGTTTTATTGACGCGGTAAAGGAATTTGGCATTAATGCCTGATATTTTTCGCCAGCTTTCTAATTAGCTCTTTCGGGTCAAATGGTTTGGTGATGTAATCATTCATTCCCACTTCCATGACTTTTTGCTGTACCCGGAGTAATGCTGAAGCAGTTAATGCAATGATGGGAACCGGATTTTTTGACTTCCTGATTTCAGAGGTGGCTTTATAACCATCCATTACCGGCATTTGCAGGTCCATTAAGATAATGTCGTAATAGTTTTCGGCGGTTTTTTCTACAGCTACCTGGCCATTCTCTGCATTATCAATATCCATCTTCCAGCGCCTCAGAAATTTCTCCGCAACCAGCACATTCATAGGGTTATCCTCCACGAGAAGCACTTTTTTACCTTCCAGTTTCCTTTCCAGTTCCTTCTCATCCAGGGAAACGGGTTTTACAAAATGTGCATCTCCCTTTTTATAGCGCTGTTCAAAATAAAACGTAGACCCCTTGCCTAATTCACTTTTCACTTTGATCTCAACACCCTGGAGCTCCAGCAACCTTTTAATAATAGAAAGACCCAGGCCCGTACCGCCAAATTCCCTGGTAGTGGACGAACTGGCCTGAGTGAACCGCTCAAATACCGAGTTAATCTTATCTTCAGGGATACCGATACCCGTATCCTCTATCTCATACCTCACAGTCATGGTCTTAGCTGAGGAAGAGACATACTTTATTCTTAAAGTAACGGAACCTTTCTGGGTAAATTTGATGGCATTATCGATCAGGTTGTTCAGTATCTGGGTGAGCCGGGTTCTGTCGGTCATTACCCCGGTTACAATATGTTCATCAAAATCCAGCTTGATCTCAAGTCCCTTTTCTCTGGCTTTAGCTATGTACCCTTTTCGGATGCTTTCAGCCATTTCTTTCAGGTTGACATCCATCACTTCAAACTCCACAGAACCTGACTCCAGCTTATTATAATCCAAAATATCATTGATCAAAGTAGTAAGGTGCTCTGCAGAATATTTAAGAGAAGACAGGTTTTCTACCTGGTCCTTCCTTGGATTTTCCTGCAGCATAAAGTGTGAGATACCTACGACCGCATTAAGGGGAGTGCGGATTTCGTGCGAAATGGTACTTAGGAAGTCAGATTTGGCCTGAGACGCAATCTCCGCTTCTTCTTTGGCTCTTTTGAGAGAGTAAGCAAATCTAAAAGACAGTATCAATGACTGAGAGAAGAAGAAAAGAATATATCCCCAGAACGAAACTGCCGGATAATCTTCCACAAACCCAAAATAGACAAAGATGTTATAAAAGAAAACGGAGAAAACAATCGCCGTACTCACCAGGGCATAGGTGGCTCCGGGCCTTCTGTGTAAATGGGCCATTAAATACACCCAAATAGTAATTAAAAAATAGATCAGCAAAACCATAAAAAAAGGCTCCACCAGATAGGTAAAAACTGATGCCGGGAAAAGCATGGTTATTGCAATACAAACAAGACATACTCCATTAATAATATCCCATAAGACTGGCTTTATCTCCTCCGGATACAGGTGGTGTATAAATTTGGCAAAGAAGAATGTACATAGAAAAAGGGTGATATACTCCAGCCTGATAGCTATATACCACGAGATATCCATCAGGGAGTGAAGCACGTAGAACCCAAACCCTATAATGCGATAGCTGTAGGAAATACAAAAAAGGGAAAAATACAAAATGGCTTTATCATGACGCCCAAAGAAATACAGACCAATAAAAAACAACCCACCCATGAGCAAACAGCCTGTCAGGAGCAGATCATAAGCAATACTATTGATCTCCTCGGTTTCCATCTTATCCTGGCGGCCGATCCAGATGCCTTCTTTAGCCCCTCCTTTTGAATGATCAAAATTTGCTACCTGAAGAATGAGTTCATTGGTATCACGCAGATTTTTTAAGGGTACGAAAAGCGGACGCCACTCTGGCGTATACGATGAACGATTATTAGCTACTTCTCCATTTTTGGCAATTAGTTTGCCATTCAGATAAAGAGAAAAGGAAGAATACATATCCTCCACATGCATGGTGAACTCCATACTGTCGGGCAGGATCATTTGAAGGCGGTAAGTAGCGTAACCCTTAGCAGAGAGCTCATGGCCACCTACTTTCTGACCGTTCCACAATGCAGGAAATTGAAAATACTCAGGTTCATACTTCTTAAAGCCTCCCCTGTAGATAACTTCCTTCCAGTAGAACTCCCATTCACCTTCCAGCGGCACACTTGTGTCAAATTTTTTCCCGGATAGGTCGGCGATCCCTTTCTTAACGTAATCTTTGGCGGTGATTTGCCCAGCGATTATCAGTAAAATAAGTCCTAAAATCGACTTGCGCATGGCATAAATATAACTCCTTGACTCTAATGAGTAAAATGTAAAATTTTCTTAAGTAACTCTTTAGGATCGAACGGCTTGACTACATAGTCGTCCATTCCCGCTTCGTAAATCTTTTTCTGACGCTCCAGCAAGGCCGATGCTGTGAGCGCTATTACTGGTGTAGTGATCCCTCTTTTTCTCATCTCCATGACAGCCTCATAGCCATCCATTACCGGCATCTGCAAATCCATAAGGATCAGTTTAAAAGGTTGCTTCTGGACTAAATCCAAAGCTTCCTGCCCATTTTTCGCCAGGGTTACTTTAGCACCCCATTTTAATAAAAATTTAGTGGCTACCATGGTATTTATTTCATTGTCTTCAACCAAAAGTATATCATGATTGACCTGCGCTTTTTCGATGCTTTCCGGCATGATCATGGCCTGAACCTGCGAGCCATCCCCAACCTCAAACTCCTGCTCAAAATAAAATGTTGAGCCCTTTCCTTCTTCACTTTCAAGCTGGAGTTGCGAACCCTGAAGTTCTAATAGCTTATTGGTAATAGACAAGCCCAAACCCGTGCCTCCAAACTGACGGGCAGTAGATGAACTGGCCTGCATAAAGCTATCAAATACGTGCCCTTGCTTATCCTTTGGGATACCGATCCCTGTGTCTTGAACTTTAAATAGAATTGTAACCGTATTAATCCCCCTTCCCACAAGATTTAATGTTACTTTAACTTCTCCTTCACCAGTGAATTTGATGGCATTACTGATCAGGTTAGTAAGCACCTGGCTGGTTCGGGTCTGATCACAGATGATGTAAGCAGGGAGACGTGGGTCCTCTTCAAATATCAGATCCAGATTTTTACTCTCAGCTATTGGCTTAAAAACCTGATGAATGCTTCGCATCAGGTCTTTGACCTTTACTTCCTCAGGGTCAAACTCCATCTTGTCAGCTTCTATTTTACTGAAATCAAGAATGTCATTGATAATCACCAGGAGGTTTTGCGCGGAAAACTTCAGTGTATTGAGTGTTTCAATCTGGGCTTTTTTTGGCGAGTCATCCAGCAGATAATTAGTTAAACCTATGACAGCATTCATAGGGGTGCGAATCTCATGCGACATCATCGAAAGAAATTCTGATTTAGCTTTAGACGCATGCTCGGCCTCCTCTTTAGCTTTTTTTAAGGAATTTGTAAACATAAAAAACAGGATGAGGGACTGGAAAAAGAAGAAGGAGAAGTACCCAATAAAAGAGACCAACTCAACCTCCTGCAAGGCGCCAAAGTAGTTAAATATCTTGTATATGAAGGTCACTAAAACAACTGCAGAGCTTATCAAAGCATACTGTGCGCCATCTCGTCTAAGCTGGTAGGCACGCACATACACATAAGCTGCAAGACAAATGCCCAGAAGAAGCACCACAAGGTAGGGCTCCACCAAAGCTGTAAAAACAGCAGATGGAAAGAAAATGGAGATAACCGCAAAAATCAGTGATACACCCACAAGAATGCGAAACGGATTCACCCTGTATTTAAAAGGAAACAAGGTATGGGTATATAAGGCAAAGAAAACCGGAGGCACAAACAAGGAGAGGTATTCCAGCCTGAGTGCAAATAACCAGTTCATCTCAGGATAAAGAACCTGTAGGGAATAGTCATCTGCCCCGATGATCCTGTAGGAAAATGTCAGGCAAAACAATGCAAAATAAATAGCCGCCTTTTCCTTTTGCCCAAAAAAGAACAGACCATAAAAAAAGAAACCGGACATGATCAGCGTCCCTGCCAGCAACAGATCAAAGGCCAGTAAAGCATTTGTTTCAACCTTCAGGTTCTCAACATTGCTTAAAACAATTGACTCCCTTGCTCCTCCCTTTCTGTGCCGGTAGTTGGATATTTGCAAGACCAGGTCAAGGGTATCCGTATGCTGAGTTGGCAGGTTAATAACCATGGGAACCCACTTAGGTCCGGAGCTTTTCTTATCCGGACCCACCTCACCAGATTTTGCTATCAGCTTGCCATTTGCAAAAAGATTGTAGCTGCAATACACATGCTTGATATAGAAACCAAGGTTCTGTGAAGATTCCGGTAGCAGGACCCTGAGTCTGTAAGTGCCATGTCCAAAGTTTGACAAAGAGACCTCCCGACTGGTTTCACCTGCATTCCATACCTCAGGAAAAGGATAAAAGTCCCTGGTGGAGGGAAATTCATCTGAAGGGTTTAATAACTGTTTCCAGTAAAACTCCCATTCTCCATCCAGCAGCACCTGTTCCTGCTCCAGGTCAATTTCTCGCAAATCCAGAACTCCACGCTCAGCTATTTGAGCTGTAGAAGTGACTGAAAGTCCCAAAACGACCACTATAACTACCAAAAACCTATAACCAGCCATGGGCTAAAATGAAAATCACACAGTGAGATACTCTTGTAAGATACGACTATTGCGGGCTTCTTCTAAGAGTCTTTGGGCATCTATAGCCACCACACCTTGATACTCACAAACTATTCCTCCACCTAAGTTAGCGAACTCCGCTATAAACCCTGACGGCAAATGGAGACTAAGTGCCAGGGCTGCAATACTAATGACAGTATCCCCTGCACCGGAGATGTCAGCTACCGAACGATCATAAGCAGGTAGAAGGGCTGATTGCCTACCGGAATGATAGTAAACCCCTTTTCGGGAAAGTGTGATCAATACATTATCAACAGCCATTTTATCAAGCAGCTGACCTACCGCTTTCTGAAGATCAGCCTTCTCAGGCTCTACAGGAAAACCAAGACCCGCAGACATCTCTCTCAGGTTTGGTTTAAATAAAGTTACACCTTCATAAGCAAAGAAGTTGCGGTACTTTGGGTCAACTGCAGTGGGGATATCAAGTGCCGTGGCTTTACCCACTGTAAACTTTATCATTTCAGGATCAAGCAGGCCTTTATCATAATCTTCAAAAATGACCAAATCAACATCAGCCATAAGCTTTTCAATATGATTGATCATAGCTTTATGATCTAGAGGGTTTAAGGGCTTATCCTCCTCGGTATCGATTCTCAGCAAATGCTGACTGCCTGAAAGTATACGGTGTTTGACGGTGGTTTGTCTGTCGCTGCTTTTTATGACCCCTGCAGAAGGCAATTTCTGATCTTTCAGCAGGGATATAAAGTCTTCTCCGCTCTGATCATCGCCGATCACTGAGCATAAAATGGCTTCCGCTCCCATAGCCTTTATGTTTAGAGCAACGTTAGCAGCGCCTCCAAGGCGCTTTTCAGTGCTGTTTACATTAACTACAGGAACAGGTGCCTCTGGTGAGGTCCGGCTGACAGTACCATAGCTGTACTCGTCAACCATCACATCCCCAATAATTAAAACTTTAAGTTTGGTGATTGCCTCAAAAATTCCATCAATGGAATTGAGAGCCATTAAGCCAACTTTTTGAGTGACTCTTTGATCCTTGCTATTGCGGTCTTCAATTGTTCCTCTGATGCAGCATAAGAAAGCCTTACACAATTAGGGTTGCCAAATGCCTCTCCGGTCACCAGTGAAACATTAGCATCTTCCAGCAAGAATATGCAAAGATCTGTGGCATTTTCTATTTTCCTTCCATCCACAGCCTTTCCAAAGTAGCTGCTGACATTTGGGAAGAAGTAAAATGCTCCGCCAGGCATGTTGACCTCAAAACCAGGGATTTCACTCAGTAAGCCATGGACCAGATCCCTTCTTCGCTGATACTCCTTAACCATTTCATAAGAAGGCTCCAGAGGAGAGGTCAATGCTGTAAGGGCAGCACGCTGAGCGATAGAACAGTTTGCCGATGTGATCTGTCCCTGAATTTTGTTCGCAGCTTTAGCCAGCCAAAGAGGTGCTCCAATATATCCTACTCTCCAACCGGTCATTGCGAAACCTTTGGCGAAACCATTTACAGTCACGGTGCGGTCCTGCATTCCGTCAATCGCCCCGAAGCTCGCATGTTTTCCTCCATAATTTATCAGCTCATAAATTTCATCTGATATCACGATGATATCCGGATGCTCTCTCAGCACATCTGCAAGAGATTCTAACTCCTCCCGTGTAAAAACCGAACCGGTCGGATTGCAGGGAGAAGAAAAGATGAGCGCTTTGGTTTTTGGAGTAATTGCCGCTTTGAGCTGCTCAGCTGACACCTTGAAGTCATTCTCTATGGTGCCATCTACATAGACGCACTTTCCTTCCGCCAGCTCTACCAGCGCACTATAGCTCACCCAAAAAGGAGAAAAGACAATCACTTCATCTCCCGGGTCCAACAATGCAAGAAACGTATTGGCGATCGATTGTTTAGCTCCATTGGATACTACGATCTGATCTGGTGAATAATTCAGATTATTATCACGCTTAAACTTCTCGCTAATTGCCTCCCTCAGGTCCAGGTATCCGTTTACGGGCGGATATGCAAAATATTTCCCTTCATCAATTGCCGCCTTAGCTCCCTCCTGAATGTGCTTAGGAGTCTTAAAGTCTGGCTCTCCCAAACTTAAACCTATTACATCAATACCTTTTTGCTTCATCTCGCGCGCTTTTGCAGCCATTGCGAGTGTAGCAGACTCTGCCATGTTTTTGATTCGTTGCGATCTTAGATCTGTGTTTGTAATAGGTTCCTGAGACATAATTTTAATATCATTTTGAAAAGCCGCACAAAGGTAACAAAACCCACTTGAGGAAGCAATCTGATATTCAGTCTTTTTAGAAGAATCTACTGCATATTGAAAAATTCAATCACACAAAAAAGGAGAGTATGTTCTCGTTAAAAGATTCTTTGCCAATTGTATCTTTTTTTTGCCTCAATTAACTTACGCCCTTTTCTCAATCTAAAATTTTCAGAACCTAAATTTTTGCTATGATTTTACGAACTATTTTCATTGCTTTTAGTCTCTTATTATTTATTTCTTCCCATGCTCAAAAATTTGAATATGGCCTAGAGGCTGGTTTTGCTTTGTCCTTTTTCGATAAAAATGAAGAACCATCCGGGGATCCTCAGTATGATGGTTTCGAAAAAGCTGTCCGTCCTGCATTTGAAATTGATGTTCCGGTAGACTATTGGTTTTCAGAATCGTTCGCTCTTTCATCCGGATTAAATTACACCGAAAAAGGTGGTGCTTTCCGCATCAAGAATGAAGATTATGCTTTTGTGAGTTCGTCAGGTAGCGGTCAAAGTGATGCCTACAATTACCTGAGGTATCGATTGGGATATTTTGAGCTCCCTGTAACTGCCAAAATCGACTTGTTCAATATTTTGAACATAGGAGGTGATGATCAGACGCTCAGATTGTCTTCAGGAATAGTCCCTATGCTAAATGTTGCATCAAAAACAAGGGAAAATAGCTACGAGGATAATGGTTCAGAAGTGGAACAGTCCTGGGATAGTGAGAAATTTGACGGGGCAGAGCGATTTCTTACAAGCTGGATTGTCAAGGTAGAATGGACCGGTGATCAGTTGATCTTTTACGGAAGCTTTGCTCAAAATATTTCTGATGTATATGACACTTCAGTAGTCGGAAATGAAAACTATGATATCAGCATGTCCACTGTAAGTTTTGGAATGGGTGCTCTGCTTGGTAAGTAATTTCTAAACAAAAGGCTGGTCAAAATTGATCAGCCTTTCGCAGTTTTAATTTTATTTATCCGGACTAATTTGCAACGAACTCTTTCAATCGCCTGTTTTTACCAGGC
Source organism: Marinoscillum sp. HNIBRBA16962 (assembly GCF_057801515.1). NCBI lineage: Bacteria > Pseudomonadati > Bacteroidota > Cytophagia > Cytophagales > Reichenbachiellaceae > Marinoscillum > Marinoscillum sp. HNIBRBA16962. The sequence continues at coordinate 5,558,250 of NZ_CM173603.1, forward strand.
TCTCTTAGTTTCTGTAGTGCTTTTTCTCGTATTTGACGCACACGCTCACGAGTAAGTCCCATAGCATCACCAATCTCTTCAAGGGTGTAGGGGTTATCGTGGCCTATTCCGAAGCTCATCATGATCACTTCTCTTTCGCGTGCTGTCAGTGTAGAAAGCGCTCTTAGCGTCTCTACTTTCAGTGAATCATTGAATACCAACTCACCATCAGTAGGACCTGTAGTTTCATTTTCGAGTACGTCAAGCAATGATCCGGACTCATCCTCACCAAATGGAGCATCCATAGACATCTGCTTCACTTCTGCTCCCAGTGTATTCCGTACCTCACTTGGCTTCATGTCCAGAATATCGGCCAGTTCTTCTTCAGTCGGCTCGCGTTCAAACTGCTGCTCCAGTTCTGCATAAGCTCTACGGATCTGGTTGATAGCGCCGGATTTGTTCATCGGCAAACGTACAATTCTTGACTGCTCTGCCAAAGCCTGCATGATAGACTGACGAATCCACCATACAGCATAGGAGATAAACTTAAATCCCTTTGTTTCATCAAATTTCTTAGCGGCTTTTATCAATCCCAGGTTTCCTTCGTTGATCAGGTCATTCAAAGGAAGGCTCCTGTTTTGATACTGCTTTGCCACAGACACTACGAAACGCAAGTTTGCTTTCACTAACTTTTCCAAAGCCAATTCATCGCCCTCACGAATTCTCTTAGCCAATGTCACCTCTTCATCAGGAGTAATCATCGGAACGTTACTTACTTCCGTGAAGTACTTCTCGAGAGTGTGGCTTTCTCTTCGGTTAGTGATCGACTGTGTAATCTTGAGTTGTCGCATATACTAGCTATTACTGATTTATATTTTAATGTTTTTTATGTCGGGATTATAAAAAAACCAATTTTTATCGTGAAAAAAGGCGAACCGCGAATTTACTACTATTTTTAATATCTATCAACTTCTTCGCGAATTATATCCTAACCTATTATTAACTTAAATCCCGCTCAATAGGTTTCATGCGTGAAAAATAAATTTAGAGATTTAGGAAAAATATGCCTTTATTGAGTTTAATATAACATCAGGTATTCATAAATCCTATTCATATCTTAAAGAATTAACAGGGTTTTGATTAGCGACCTTAAATCCCATCAAAACTATTATTAGGGTAGTTATACCAAAAACAAAGGATAGAACACCCAAAAAGTGGGCAGGAGACACATCAATCCTGTAAGCAAAATCATTTACCCATTCATGCATGAGCCACCATACAAAAGGCATACAGATCAATGCTCCTATCAAAAACATTTTCAAAAACGATCGACCTAAGACAATCAGTAGCTGACTAACCGAAGCTCCGAGGACTTTGCGAATACCGAGTTCTTTAGTGCGTGATACGAGCTGGTAAGAGAGAAGTCCGGTAAGCCCAAAAATGGCAATAAGCAAGACAATAAATCCACACGCAAGAAAAACTCTCCTCATTACTATCTCATCCTGATATTCTCTGAGTCTCATATCCTCTAAAAACTCCCAGGTCATTACATCATTCTCATCATAGGCATTGTGAACAGTCTCCACAAACTCCACCGTTTCAGAGATACTAGCATCGCTAAAGCGTATAGCTATGTCATCCAGACTCTCGAAAGGATTTAGGTAGTATCCAATTACAAGCGGACCTATGGGGTCGTGAAGAGAGCTATAATGAAAGTCTTTGATGATACCCTTTACTCTTGACCGAAGTGTAGTATTTCCACTACTGTTTTCTATTTGGATCCACTTACCAAGGACCTCATTTCCCCCATATAATTTTGCAGCTTTCTCATTTAACAAAACACTTGAGCTGTCCAAACTTTTTTGTCCGCTGAACCAGCGTCCTGATTCCAATTCCAGCCCTAATGTATTCAGTCCTGAGTCGTCCATGCCATAAAAGCGCATTGGTTTCTTTTCCTCTGGATGATCCAAATCAGCAGCAAAAACTGAAACCGGACTTCTGTAACCGCTGATCATCCGTGTTAGTCCGGTTACGCTCTTGATGTTGGGATTTGTAAGGAGTTCTGCCTTTATAAGCTCAAAGTTATTTCTGACACCTCCCCCGTTAATTTCTACCACCATCAGCTTCTCTTCATTGAAACCCAGGTCTTTATTGGTGATAAAATTGAATTGTAAATGGATAATCAATAAAGCAGAAAGGACCCCCAATACCAGAGAATACTGAAGTGTTACCAATCCATTTTGGAAGTACCTTTTTCCTTTAACCTGAACTCCTCCTCCCAGAAGGATTCTAACAGGAGAAAATCTACTTAAATGCAAAGCAGGATATATACCAGTAAACAATGTAATCCCAAACAGGCTTACTAAAATTAAAGGCAGAATACTCGTAATCCTCTTGATTGTCCATTGCAGATTAGTATCTAATAGCTCATTGAAATGAGGGACTAGTAGAGATATCCAGATAATCGATAAGACAAAAGCCAGAAAAACACTCAGGAAAGCTTCGGTTAAAAACTGAAATACAATTTGAAAACGAAAGGCACCCATTGACTTACGGACACCCACTTCTCTGCTTCTTTTGGTCATCCGGGCCGTCATTAAACTCATAAAATTAAAGCAGGTCATTATCAAAATCAGACTTGCAACTAATGAAAAAACAGCTAACTCCTGCCTGTTCCCTTTAATGTATTGGTTTACCCGACCGTCAATTCCATTCGATCCGAAATGCAGGTTATTCAGAGCCAGCAAATGATGTGGGTTCACTTGATCTCCCGATAGGTTTTTTTGAAGAATTGGTAGTACTGCGTCACTAAAATTCTCAGCGTCTTCTTTGTTTCTCAACAAAACAAAGGTTGTTGCCGGGTCCCCTTCCCAGGAAACAAACCAGTCAGGAAACCAGGGAGCTACATGCGTAAAAAACAAATCATAATCCTGGGTGATAATGTAATTGAACTGAATAGTAGAAGTAGATGGTAAAGTCTCAAGAATACCTGTCACAGTGAATTTCCCATAATGCTGCAGCTCGATGATTTTTCCTAACCCACTTGTTTGACCAAAATACTTTTTTTCAAGCTTCTCATCGATAACAATTGATCTTCTATGAGCCAGGGCTTTTTCTGGTGACCCTTTTACCAACTTAAAGTCGAAGAGCCGAAAAAATTCCTTTCCTGCAACGATCCCATTTTCTTCAAAGAAGCGCTCACCGTCCGCCTGAGCCCAAGTGGATGCCGCTCCATGAATGGTCACAGCATCTTCGACTATCGAAAGTTCACCCTTTAATGCTTGTGCGAGTTTTAAAGAAGTGAAAATCTCAGGATCGGCTCCATCAGCATTTTCAAAAACCTGAACAACCTCGAATAAGCGATCTGATTTGGAATGGAACTTGTCGTAATCATTCTCATGCGAGATAAACCCTATCATAAAAATGAAGACAGCAAGCCCCACAGAAAGACCGAAAATATTAAAGCCAGAAAACTTTCTATCGGATCGAATGTTTCTAAAAGCAGTTTTAAAAAAGCTTTCCATTAAAATGATGTGACCCTTCAATCTCCCTGGTGTCTTTAAGTTCGAAAGCCTAAAGGATCTGATAACATCAAGAAAGAACAACCACCTGGCTCGGCAAACTGATTTCCCGGATCTTTTTTCAAAAAGCTCAATCAGATCCCCCTCCACTTCATCAAGAATTTCATCTTTGCAAAACCAACGAAGAAGCTTAAGTAGATACTTTGGAGGGTAATGAGACATCATTCATATCTTAAAGAATTAACAGGATTGGATTTAGCTAACCGGTATACCCGGGTAATGACCGTCACAAAAGAAACCACCAATACGGCGCCAAATGCTATCAAAAAAATCCAGGGAGAAAGCTCGATCCGGTAAGCAAAGCCCGCCAGCCAGTCTTTTAATACCCACCAGGCTACAGGTGCAGCAATGAGCAGGGCCAAAATGAGCAAAATCACATAATCGCGGAGTACGATCTGCAGGATACCCGGCACTGTAGCTCCCAGGACTTTTCTGATCCCTATTTCTTTTGTTTTTCGCTCAGCAGTGAAGTTGACCAGGCCAAACAAACCGAAAGTGGAAATAATGATAGAAATGATGGTAGCTACCAGAATGAGATAGCTTCTGCTTTGGTCGGCCTGATAGTACCGCTCCCAGCGCTCATCCAGGAAATTGATCTCAGCTGGGGTTTCCGGGTCATACCTTTTCTGCACCTCTTCTATATGCGCAATCACCTCTGATGGATTGCTTTTATACTTAACAGTAAAATAATCTATACCCAGCACCGGATTATTCCAGCTGGTAATAGCTACGGGTCCCAAAGGCTTGTGAAGGGATTCAAAATGAAAATTTTTTACTACACCGATTACCTGCATCTTTGAAGTAGTATCCTCCTCTACCCAAAGCATCTGCCCAATGGGGTTATCCAGGTTTAAAGCCTCTGCTGCTTTTTCATTCAGAATAAGCTTGAGCGTATCTGACTGAGGCAACCCACTGAAGTTTTTACCGGCCACCAGCTCCATGCTGTAGGTATCCAGCCAGTTTTCATCAGCAGCGTAATGGGTAGCCAGAACCTGCTCCTGGTTTCGCTGGATCGAAAGCTTGACCGAGGGAATGTATTTCCATTCTCCGGGAACCCTGGAAGAGGTAGTTGCATTGGCTACATTCGCATTCTGTTTCAGGTCATGTATGATATTTTCAAAGTTTCTTCGGGCAGCGCCACTGTTAATGTCCAGGGTAAGAAGCCTTTCGTTCCTGAAGCCAAGGTCTTTCGTCTGTACATAGGTAAGCTGCCTGTAAAGTACAATGGACCCTATGATAAGGCACAACGAAATACCATACTGCACCACTACGAATGATTTTCTCAACAGGTCTCCTTTCCCGGCAAATACATTTTTAGTCATAATCAAAGACCTGTTCAGTCTGGAATAATAAAGTGCGGGAATCAGCGAGGATAAGATCCAGATGGTTACAAAAACCGAAAGCTGATACAGGAGCATATCAAGTGTGAAAAATCGCTCCAGGGAAATAGATTTATTGGAAAGCTCTAAGAATTTAGGTCGAAAAATGATCAATAATCCGATTGCAATAGCATAGGCAATTAATAATGTCAGACACGTCTCCACAAACAACTGAAAACGTAAATTTCCGATTGTGGCGCCATTTACTTTTCGAATTCCCGCCTCCTGAGATCTTTTTAAGGCCTGAACCGATGAAAGGTTGATGTAGTTGAGCGAAGCTATGACAATGACAAAGATCCCAATAAGGAGTATGATAGAGACAAATTCGCTTTTGGAATATGGAATGGTCTGAAGTGGCTCTGCACCCCAGGTGTCCAGGTGGCTGGAACCCAGATGCATCTCTCCAATAGGCTGGAAATAAAAATCGTGATGTGCCCTGATCTCCTCACTGTAATATTTCTCCATGAATGACCCCTTTTTTGCGAGGACATCTCCAGGATCAGCTCCTTCTTTAAATAGCACCCAGGTAGTCATTCCCCTTGAATCCCAGGTGGTAAACCAGTCTCCATATCCCTGAGGAAATTGAGCAAACTTAGAGACATAGATGGTGTTAAACTGGTAGGTAGAGGTTTTGGGCAGGTCTTCATAGAGGCCAATGACTTCCACATTTTCTAATTTACCGGGCAGCTCCACCAACTTTCCTATAGGATCCTCCTCACCAAATAGTTTTTTTGCGGTAGTTTCATTGAGCACCACAGCCACCGGCCCGTTAAAATCCCTGTACGGATCACCAGCAAGGATATTGAAATCCAGAATGTCAAATAGACTTTTCGTCGCAAAAGCATAATTGCGATCAGTAAACTGAGTCTCTCCATAGCGCAGTCCGCCCGATCCCAGGTAGATCATTTTTGCAGTCTCTTCAATTTCAGGAAATTCGTCCTTCAATCCATCTGCTAAAAGATTTGATGTGGTGCTGAAATGCTGAACCTGCCCTTCGTCACTAGTACGCTTTTCCAGCACCCTGTATATCCGATCACTTTTTTTATGGTAGGTGTCTATATTTTGCTCATCATAGACGTACATAAGGATAAAAAAGAGCACCGTTAAGCCCAGCGCTAATCCTATCGTATTGACCATGTAATGAACGGTCTCTTTTCTGAACCTTCTGAAATAAACTTTTGTGTAATTACGGATTGCGTTCATAGTCCAATTGTTGATTTTGAGTTTTTTAAAATTGATGGGCCGAAAAGATCTAATGACATCCCAAATAAACCTCCACCTGGCTTTTTCAGGAGAATTCTCTACACGCTTTTCATAGAGTTCTATGAGGTCCCCCTCAATCTCATCGAGGAAATCCTCCCGGCAATACCAGCGGAGAAATTTTAAGGGGTACTTTGGCGGAAAAACGTCTGAACCTGAATTCATTGGATTTAAAGATTACCAGAATTTTGTTTTCTGAAAAGACGTTTGACTTCCAGGCTCCTAGATCCAAAATTGATTAGTAGTCCCTTATCAATTTTATATGCTTGAAGATAATTCAGACCTTGGGCAAGATGCACATCCTCTAGTTTAATCAAGGCTTTAATTTCTACCAAAACAGTATTTTCTATCAAAAAATCGGCTCTTCGAGTGCCCACCTCAACTCCTTCGTAATAAATTGGCATTTCTTCTTCTCTAGCAAACCCTAAACTTTGTTTCTCCATTTCTATAGCCAAGCATCTTTGATAGATCACCTCCTGAAAGCCATTGCCAAGAGCATTATGAACTTTCATTGCACAACCTATAATTTTGTATGTTAACTCATCTTTGATTTCTTCCTTCATCCTGTTAATTCTTAAATTCGGAAAATCCCGATTCTGACTAATTAAATGAAATTTTCGGGATCTGCTGATACAGACCGGTCCTGAGGACGTACTGGCTGTCGAGCATTCGCTTGCCCAGCGCCGTGATTGCATAAAATTTTTTCCTGCGGCCTCCCCGGTCGTTGGTAATACCACCAAACCTGGAGTCTACAAATCCTTTGTTTTCAAGGCGTTTCAGGGCTACATGTATGGCGCTGATATTTACTTTCTTGCCTGTTTGCTCTTCCAGGCCCTCCAGAATGGCTACTCCATACGCCTCATCATGCAGTGTAGCCACCATTAAGAGAACGAGCTCTTCAAACTCTCCCAGTGATTGTTCTTTCATTCGGTTACGAAATTATTTACTTAACAAACGTGAATGTAATTCATTAGTTTCATATTTGTTAAGTAAACAATTGCTCGAACAGATAATATCCCTATAGGATAAACACAAGGCCAGAAAATGCAGGGTCAAAATTGTTTGACCACCAGCTACCCTTCAGTCTCCTTCTTCAGCATAAATGTTTTCCAAACTATCAAAATGACTACAAAGATCAGGGTGGCCGTAAAGAGAACACCCACCACCTTGAATATTACATCCCCGAACTGGTTTGACTCTTCCTCATCAGGCTGATTTGAGCTGGGTTTTGATCCGGATATCTTCTTTTTGGTAATGATTGCATCTGATTCTGGCTGGGTTATCACTCTATTAGCGTTTGCCCCTGCTACCTTTACGGGAGCCCCGGAAGCATACCTGATATAGGCCAGTATAGCCAACTTATCCTCCTGATCCAGGTAATCAAAGTCAGGCATTACGAGCGGGTAATTCATTGCCAGGAAGTTTGCGTAATCATCACCGCTTTTTATCACCTTCTTTGGGCTTTCAATAAAATCCAAAAGCCAGGGTAAAGGTCTTCGGTCTGTAACACTGGCCAACGCCGGCCCTGTGGTCCGTTTATCCAGGCGATGACACCTGGAACACTGGCCTTTAAACAAAGTTTCACCCATCTGAATTGCGGGAAGATCTCCGGGTACAATAAGCTTCGTAGGTGTGTTATAATAATCTGTTTCTCCTTTTTGAGTATTACTGGCCCTTTCCTGAGCTTTTTCCAGGATCTCAGCGTCATAATAATTCATGGAATCAGTAGAATACGAATGAGTCTCTGACTGGGATTCAGCTTTGATATAGGCCAGAATATCCATTAGCTGGTCATCTGTCAACTGTCTAAAGTCTGGCATGACCATGTTACGATAATTGCGAAAGAGATGCTGTGCATACGGATCACCAGAGGTAATCGTACCCTGTGAGCTCCTGATAAACCCAAGTAACCACTCAACCGGTCGCTTATCCACGACACAGGCTAATGAAGGGCCGGTCTTTTGCTGGCCAATGATATGACACCTGGAGCAATGATCTGCAAAAAGATCCTTCCCACTCACAATCCTCAGTGAGTCTGCAGGTATTTGCGACGATTGACTATAAACAGAAGTAAAACAAAAGAGCAGTAATATGAAGCATAGTGACCGTTCCATACATATAGTTAACTACCACAGTGGATAACCGTTTGGTGAAATTCTTGAAAGTTTAATGCGAAAACCTGCACTGGTCAATCAATTCGCTGTGCAATACAATGCTCTAATGGATTAAATACTTTGTCATTTATCACCACAGGAAACGGTGCATTTGAGCCATTTCGGTTTTAAAAGAGGGTAGTACTTTTGATCATTACCTTTCTTGCAAAAGGAGTGAAATATACGTATATTTATGAGAAAATAATCTTATTTCATACGTATGGATAAGTTAACATTGAGCATACATGATAAGGAGAAAATAGCCTGGGCCAAGGCTTTTGCTAAATCCCATGGTACAAGTGTGAGTCAACTGTTTGAGAGTTATCTTGAAGCGTTGATCTCCTTTGACAGAAAACAAGTAAGGCTGAGTGATGCACTTAAATCACTTAAGCAACCGGGCAAAAGACCTGGGTCAAAAGAAATAGAACAACATCTTATCCGTCGTAGGCACCAATCCAAACAAACCAATTAACACACTTTGAAACAGCTTTTTCTCGATACCAACGTCTTGTTATCATTTCATTTTGATGATGCCGAAAAACGTCAGCAAAAAGCCATAGATTTAATCTTTGCAGAGATCGAAAACAAACGATGGGAGGGGCATATCAGCCTGGTCACCTTCTATCAACTCCTGTACTTCATTGATAGGAAAATCCGGAACCCAAAAGAAGCAGCAAAGCGTGCGTATAGCTATTTAAAAGTGGTTAAGGTTACTCCTTTCTATCCTGACCTGCTTTCACAGATAGAGATCGCTTTATGGCCCGATTATGAAGACGGATTACAATATACCTGCGCAAGGAGTGGAAAATGTGAAGTCATCATTACCACAAACACCACAGATTTTTTTGCCTCTGGGCTTCCCGTTATTGACCCACTCAATTTCGTGTTGTTCCATAGCAATTGAGATGGATTTTCTGGTAAAAATCTTATTCCCGCCACCGACTTACGTCTACATTCCACACATCAGGTTTTCCGGTTTGTGAAGAAAAATACCTGCCATCTTGCTTGTGGTGCTGCACGTACTTGGCCAGGAAATCCACTTCACCTCTTCGCTCCACTCTCCACACACCTCCTTCCCCTTCATCTAGTGCTCCATGGCCGCTTACTTTTATACCCTCCAGCATAGCCTCCACCGGAAAAGGATCACCTATGCTCAGAAGGTTGGAGACGATGAAGTCCTGCCGGGTCACTCGCTTAGCAAAGTGTTGTAAATAACCCGCTCTGTTCCCTCCATCAGGTCAAAAGCCACAAAAGGCTCATGTGGCAGCTCATACCGGGTGCCATGGGCCTGAGCCAGCCACTCGCCACAGACACGCTCGCCCTGTTTCAGGAGTTTGAAAAACCTTTCTTCATTTTCCCGAACCCACAAGGCAAAAAAATGGTGCTGCTCAAACGGTGAGGTTTCGGCCACATAACCGGCCCTGGTCAGCGGGATAATTTTGCCTTCCAGCTTTGCTACAGCCACATTGGATCCGTCCAGTTTCTCCTGCACGATCACCACATCATGTCGGTCCCGCTTCTTTCGGGTAGCGATAATAGCCTGCCCTTCGTCTATGTGGTAATCTCCCGGCCCGAGCCTGGAGCCAGGCAGGTGCGGTATGCTTCCATAGGCTTTTTTACCGAGCGGTTTTGGGTTTTTCATCGGAATTATATGACGAAAAAATTTAGAAACAGTTTCATAAAATAAAAATCCTCTCACCCTTGGAGTATACAACTCTCTAACCTCCACGACTCCTTTTACAACTTTTCAGGCTTACTCCCACAGCAAACTTTATCAACTCGCTATCGTTTTGTTTTTGTAAAATCACTCATCCCGCAAACACTCCACAGGGTTAATGGCGGCAGCCCGAAATGTCTGAAATCCTACGGTCAGCCAGGAGATCATCAGAGCCACAACTGCACTCCCAAAGAAGAACCACCACTCCAGATCAATCGTATACGCAAAATCCTCCAACCATCTGGCAGCAATGAAATAAGCGACCGGTACTGCAATGAGAATAGAGATCACAACCATCTTCGTGAAATCCTTTGACAGCATAAAGACAATCCCCAGTACACCTGAACCCAGAATTTTCCGTATGCCGATCTCCTTCGTCCTTCGCTCAGCGGTAAAGGATGCAAGCCCAAACAAGCCAAGACAGGAAATCAATATGGCCAGTCCGGCAAAATACCGGGAAAGGATGGACACCCGCTCTTCCGAAGCATACAGCGCCTGGTAGTCCTGGTCTACAAACTGCGGCTTAAACACATAGCCCGGATTGAAGGACTCGTACAATGATCCGATCTTTTCCATGGTGATCACCTCGCTACCCTTTTGGAGTTTGGCCATGATGAAATGGGTTTGCTTTGGTGCATACAGAAAGATGGTGGGCTCTACTTTTTTGTGAAGGGAAACGAGGTTGAAATCTTTCACCACACCAACAATCCTCTTTTCCCCTGAGTAATGGTTGATGGTCTTGCCAATCGGGTCTTCCATCCCCATGGCGGCTATGGCTGTTTCGTTGAAGATCACTGCAGAAGAATCTGCACCAAATTCAGCAGAGAAAGCTCTGCCTTGCACCACTTCCATTCCCATGATCTCCACCAGCCTATAGCCCGACCGGATCTCCCAAAACTGGATCTGATCTTTCTCTGTTTTGCCTTCCCAACTCACGCCACCCGTGGAGTTTCCTCCTCCGACCATAAAGCCTGACAAAGCGGCATTGGATATGCCGGGGATATTTTTCAGCTCTGCAATGAAAGCATCCGAGTTGTCAATAAGTTTTCCTTCTCTTTCAAAGTAGAGGAGGTTGTCCCGATCATAGCCCAGATTTTTGTTTTTTACAAATTCCATCTGCTGATACACCACTACAACTGATACGATCAGGATGATGGATAGGGTAAACTGTACCACCACAAGAGCTCTCCGGCCCAGATGCTCACCCGCTTTTTTTGTAAGCTTTCCTTTCAAGATCTCAATAGACCGGAGACCCGAGAGGTATAGTGCCGGATAGCTGCCCGCCAGGAGTCCCACCACAAGCACCAGAAGAACAGCTGCCACCATAAGAGCACCGTCCGGCTGCAGGGAGAGTTGCTTCTGCGTGATAAAGTTGAATTGCGGAAGGAGCAACCAGACAATGGCCACTGCTATCATCAAGGAAATGACGCTCAACAGCAGCGACTCTGTGAAAAACTGCCCGATGAGTGACCGGCGGGAAGCTCCCATGGTCTTCTTCACCCCGATCTCTTTGGTCCGGTGAGAAGCTTTTGCTGTGGAGAGATTGATGAAATTGATGCAGGCAATAAAGAGGATAAACAGCGCTATGGCCGAAAAGAGATTTACATACTCTATACGGCCTCCGGCCTGTACACCATTCTCGTACTTGCTGTAAAGATACCGGTCGGAAAATCCGGCAAGGAAGAGGTTCACCCGGTCACTCTCCTGTTTCTCTTTCAGGATGGCGTCTATTTTTGCCTCAGCTACTTTTTTGTCAGCTCCGTGCTTCAAAACCACTGCTATCCGTCCATAATAGTTGCCCCAGTTTTTGTAATCGATCAGGTCATCATGGTAATACTCCCAGGACATCAGAAAATCAAACTTTTCAGAAGTGTTTTGCGGGATATCCGCCAGCACCGCCGATACCTGCACGGTCTTTGTCTTTCCCCAAAAATGCCAGACAAGCTGTTCCCCAACCACATCGGTGCTTTTAAAGAGCCGTAGCGCCAATGATCGGGTGATGACTATACCAGATTTATCCGTTAGGGCACTCTCCTCACTTCCTTCCACTAAAGGGTAGGTAAAAACATCAAAAAAATCCCGGCTGGCAAACTTCCCATCTGCTTTGAAATAAGACTCCCCCGCAGACAGCGTGTACTCATGGGGATCGGTCATCGCCACAGTGGTCTCTACCTCCGGAACGGTAGCCTGGATCTCCTCGAGCAGCAATCCGGGTACACCTTTCCAGGTATTGATCCCGCTGGCGTCGTTGTGGTTTGACATGATCTGATAGAGCCGTTGATCGGTTTCATGATAGGCGTCCATGCTCCTTTCATCAGCTACCCAGAGGTAGATAAACAGTACGCAGGCTAACCCGGTAGAAAGGCCCGTCAGGTTGATCAGAAACTGACTTTTATGTTTTCTGAAATTTCTGAAGGTGAGTTTGAGGTTGTGTTGAAACATAGCAACTTGATTTAAATGTTTTGATTGTGATTTGCGTATCGCAAACGGCCGCAGGTAATTCACTACCTGGTACCAGTAATTAAGCTTTGCCCTGAAGAGCGACTTCCTTTCCGCTACAGCGAAAAACTTCTCTTCCAGATCACCGAGCACTTCCTCGGCCAGGTCTTCGCGGAGGAGCCAGGAGAGCAGGCGGGTGGCCAGGCGGGGCGGTATGTTCCTCGGAGGTTTCATTCTGATCTGAGGGATTTGGTGGGGTTAGCCAACGCAATTTTTACCGACTGAAAACTGATTGTGCCAAAGGCCACTCCGAAAGCTACCAGTCCTGACAAGACAAACACCCACAGGGAAAGGTCAACGTGATAGGCAAAACCTTCCAGCCATCGCGTCATCAAATACCAGGAAAGAGGAATAGTGATAAGAAATGATATTCCTACAAGCCGGAGGAAATCCTTTGAAAATAGCGCAACAATTTGGCTAACAGAAGCACCCAGTACTTTCCGGATACCAATCTCTTTGGTTCGATTTTCAGCGGTAAACATGGCCAGACCCAATAAGCCCAAACAAGAAATAATGATTGCCAAAATCGAAGATATGTTGGAAAGTTTGGCCATGACCACTTCATTTTGGTACATCTTGCCATATTCCACATCCATAAATTGAAAATTTAATGGGAAATCCGGATTAATTTCACCATAAACTTTCTCCAGACTAGCTATAGCTCCCCGGGTCTGGCCTGGCTTGGTTTTCACCACGATCACCCCAAAGTATAGATCCTCTTTTACATCCAGAATAACAGGCTTGATGGGTTCATGCAGCGAACCGGTATGGTAATCTTTTAAAACCCCAATGATATGTCCCTTTTTGTCCCAGGCTGAGATCCATTTACCGATTGGGTTTTCTATACCCATCTGCTTAACTGCAATTTCATTGACCATGAAAGCGCTGGTGTCCGTCGGATGATCTCTCGAAAAACCACGCCCCTCCACCACCTCCAGACCCATCAGTTCCAGAAAATCAAACCCCACTGAGCTTGGCTTAAAAATCACATCATGATCCTTACCCTCCCAATTAATATCCCTTGCAACCAGAAAACCCATAGAATGTGGAGCCTCACTGCTCCTATCCACACCATCGATACCCGGCATTTGGGTGAGTTTATTCCTGAAAACATCATATTTCTCATTGAGATTACCCTCTACCCGGAAAGACAACAAATTTTCACGATCATAGCCAAGATTTTTAGTGCGGACATAATCAGTCTGTTCGGAAATAATGATCGTAGATACAAGCAAAAGAATGGAAACGCCAAACTGAAACACCACAAGTCCTTTGCGGAACCAAACGACCCCTCCTGAGATGCGTACCACTCCCTTCAGGGTTTTGATCGGTTTCAAAGAAGAAAGAAAAAAAGCCGGATAACTGCCAGCAAATAGTCCTGTGAAAATTGTCAATCCAAAGAAGAGACCCCAAAATGAAATATCTGCAAATGGAATATCAATATTCTTATTCAGAGAGCTATTAAACACTGGCATCAATACAATGACTGCAACAAAGGCTGTAAAACAGGCAATAAAAGCAATCAGCACAGATTCACACAAAAACTGACCGATCAGGTAGCCCCTTCCCGACCCAACCATCTTACGCATGGCTACTTCCTTAGCTCTTTTGATAGACCTGGCGGTTGACAAATTCATAAAGTTGATACATGCCATTAACAGAATAAAAAATCCTATGACGCTAAAGATCCGCACATACTCAACCCGGCCACCCGTCGGTTTTTCATCAGTAAAAGACGAGAACAGATAGCGCTTGTTAAAAGGAATAATTCCGATCTTGTTCTCAAAAGGCTCACTTTCGTCCAATCGAGATTGCAGGAGGTCATTTATTTTTTTCCCTACCACTTCAGGGTCTGCATGATTATCCAGTTCGATGGTAGTGAGCACTATTTCCGAGGACCATTCCAGTCGCTTCATCTGGGATTTCCAGTTGATGATATAATCAAACTGCAACGAACTTTCCCTTGGAACATCCTCAAAAACAGCCGTAATTACAAAATCAAACCTGTTTTCATACCTGATCTGCTCGCCTATAGCCTCACCCGGATCATCAAAAAACAGTTGACACATCTTCCGTGAAATAGCAATGCTGCTAAAATCAGCAAGCGGAGTTTCCATGTCTCCAGCCAGGATGGGAAAGTCAAACATCTTGAAGAAACCCTCACTGGCCCGTGATCCTTTAAGCTTGTGGATCTGATCACCCACACGAAAAGTCTTAGGGTAGCCCCAAGGCAATTCATAACCAGTTGCATAATAGGTAAGGCTTTTCACTTCGGGCATTACCTCTGGCAAGTCTTCTAATGGAAAATACTGTCCGTTTTCATCATAACGCATGGGGGTAGAGTATGTCCCAAAAATCTGCCCGTGATTATGAATACTCTGGTAAAAATTGTAAAGGTTGGGGCCTTTGCTATGAAAACTATCAGTCCTCATCTCATCGCTCACCCACAAAAAAATAAACAGGAAACAGGTCATACCAAGTGCCAGTCCCGAGATGTTGATAGCTGAAAAGCTCTTGTGCCGGATGAGGTTTCTATAACCTATCTTAAAAAAGTTTCTGACCATGACTATGCTGTTTGTTTGTACAAGTTTTTTACTTAATGCAAACGGCCGCAGGTAATTCAGCACCTGATACCAGTAATTTAGCTTAGCCCGGAGCGGAGATTTCTTTTCCGCTACAGCGAAATACTTCTCCTCCAGGTCGCCCAGCACTTCTTCTGCCAGGTCATCTCGGATGAGCCAGGTGAGCAGGCGGGTGGCCAGGCGGGGGGGGTTGTGTTTTTCAATTTTTTTCATTCAGATCTTAGGCTGTTTACTGGATTAGCTAAAGCTGCTTTGATCGCCTGGATACTCACTGTAGCAATAGTGATAAGTAAAGCACCCGCTATAGCCAGGGCAAAATACACCAGATCAAGATTTATTCGATATTGATAATGGGTTAACCAATCATTCAAAAAGTAGTAAGCCACAGGAGCAGCAATTACTCCGGCTATTATCACCAGGAGAATAAACTCTTTTGAAAGCAAATGCCATAAGTTCAGTACTGTGGCCCCAAGTACTTTGCGAATCCCAATCTCTTTTGTGCGCTGCTCAGCTATATAAGACGCCAAACCAAATAACCCCAGACAGCTTATCAAAATGGCCAAACCTGCAAATACGGTTGCCAGACTACCAATTCGCTTTTCCACATTAAACTTCTGTGCATATTCATGATCAACAAACTGGAAATCAAAAGGTACATCAGGAGCGATATCTGTGAATACTTCTTCAATCCCCGCCAGCAATTCTGGTGTAGCGCGTGTATGGTTAAGTTTTAGTGTGATCCAATTTGTGTTTGTGTGTGTTGCAGAATTGATCAGATAAACCGCTGGCTTTACCTCTTCAAACGGCGACTCTCTCACAATGTCTTTTACTATACCTATGATTTCATATCGCTTATTACCAAACCGGATCACCGTGCCTATCGGATCTTCAATACCCAGATAATTTGCAGCCGTCTCATTAATGACGAACGCACTGGAATCAGATGTTAAATTCCGGTCAAAATCACGTCCTTTTACAACTTCCCAGCCTACTGTTTTTCCAAAATCATGTGTGACCCACACAGTAACCAAATGCGGATGAAAGTTAGGATCCCTGCCTTCCCAGTGAAACCCTCCTGCTGAATTGTTTACCTCTGTCATGGAGCTGGAGGATTCGGTCATTGCCTGGATCAACCCACGGCTTTCAAGCTCGTTTTTGAAAAGATCATATTTACCGTCATAATCTTTAGATACAATTTCGACCATGATCAAATCTTGCGCTTTATATCCTGTAGGTCTGCTCTGGGTATACGCTATCTGTTCGTGTATGAAAAACGTACCAATGATCAGCGATACCGACACCACAAACTGAACTACCACTAGCCCTTTGCGTAGCAATACGGAATTTCCGTTCACACCTATGGCTCCTTTCAGGGCCTTGGTAGCCCGAAAGGCCGAGAGGTAAAAGGCAGGGTAGCTTCCCGCCAGCAAGCTGGTCACAAGCATAAACAGCAAGCAAGCCGTCCAAAATAGAGGTTGTCCGAAAGGAAGGTGAAGGTTTTTTCCAGCTACCAAATTGAAATATGGGGCAGTTAGTAATAAGAGGCCGATAGAGACAACGAATGAAATAGCCACCATTACCAATGACTCACTGAGAAACTGGGCTACCAGCTGGCCTCTGAATGAGCCCATTGCCTTACGTATCCCCACTTCACGGGAGCGTCGCACAGACTGGGCTGTACTCAGGTTCATGAAATTGATGCAGGCCAGCACTAGCACAAAGACTCCGATACAACTAAAAAGCCATACATACTGAATATTACCACCCGATTGCACTCCATTCACCCAGCTATCCCGAAGGTGCCAATCTTGCATCCGGTGAAGAAATACTTCGTTGCCCGATCGCTGATGTTCCTCCAGATGATCGTGAATGGTCGGTTTGATTTTTTGGTTGACCTCTTCGAATGTAGTATGATCCGCTATCTGTGCAAAAATCTGGTAGGAGTTACTATCCCAAATATTCCGGGAAGCACTTACCCATGGATACGCAGATACAGAAAGCTGCCAGGGGGCTATCCATTCCAAGTCATGAAAGGTCGTATTTCGTGGCAGGTCTTCATAAACCCCGGCAACAATTACATTCAACTCATTGTCTATTTTGATTTGTTTACCAACCACCTCTTTCTCTGAAAAAATCGCTTCGGCTGTAGATGAAGATAACAATATTGCATTTTGACTATTCAGTCCTTCTCTTTGTCCCTGAAGCATCTTTAACGACAGCATTTCCGGAGCTGATGGTTCCATAAAAGCACCGGATTTAAAGATCTTTTTCTGATCAGAGCTAAGCACATGCGGACCAAGCCAGGAGCTCATCACCACGTGTTTGAAATCTTCTCCATACGCTCTCCTGAGTTCTTCTCCCAGCGGAAAAGGCATGATTTGCCTGGTGACCTTACCACCATCTCTGGCCTTATGCTGCATGACCTGACCGATTTGCTTATAGCTTTCATGGTAGGTATTGAAAGTTAATTCGTCATATACCCAGAGACCGATCAGCATAGCTACGGTCATGCCAATTGAAAGTCCACCGATATTCAATAAAGAATAGCCTTTCCTTCTTTTTAAATTCCTAAAAGCTATTTTGAAATAGTTTTTGTACATAGCAATTTGAGTTGAGTGTCTAACCTTTGTTTTTCTTACCGCAAATGGCCTCAGGTAATTCACCACCTGGTACCAGTAGTTGAGCTTTGCCCGGAATAGTGACCTCTTTTCCGCTACAGCGAAAAACTTCTCCTCCAGGTCGCCCAGCACTTCTTCTGCCAGGTCATCTCGGATGAGCCAGGTGAGCAGACGGGCGGGGAGTTTGGGTGGTATGGGACTATTTGAACTCATTCAACCCGAAGAGAATTAACCGGATTTTTATTTGCCGAACGAAAGGTCTGTAACCCCATGGTAATCCAGGCTATAAATAATGCCAGTAGTCCAGCGATAAGAAAAATTGACCAATGTAGAGATATACTATATGCAAAATTATCCAACCATCTGGATGCCATCACATAGCTAAATGGAAGAGCTACAATCGCAGCTAGGGTTATGACCTTTGTCAAATCTTTAGAAAGCAGAAGTACAATACCAAAAACTCTGGCTCCCAATACTTTTCGAATGCCGATCTCTTTGGTTCTCCTTTCGGTAGTGAATGTAGCCAATCCAAAAAGTCCAAGGCAAGAAATGAAAATCGCAAAGGCAGCAAAGAAACCTATGAGGATAGAAATCCGCCTTTCTGAATCATATAAGGCCTGGTAATCTTGATCCACAAACTTAGTTTCGAATGCATATCCAGGATTGAACTCATTATAGATTTTTTCCACTTTTTGCAGGGTTTCAATCTCTTTCCCTTTTTCTATTTTGGCCATTATATTTCGGGTATACTCCGGCTGATTCAAAATAACTGCCGGGCCTACCGGTGCATGTAAAGACTTGTAATTAAAGTCCTTCACCACCCCAACTATCCGCTTTTCTCCAGTCCAATGCCGGATGGTTTTACCAACCGGATCTTCAAGTCCCATCACCTTTGCGGCCGTTTCATTAATAATTATGCTGTTTCGATCTTCAAAATCTCTTGAGAAAAAACGACCTTTTTTAAGCCTAAAGTCAAGCATCTCCAGCGCGTCCGTACCTACCCAAACCTGATGGAATTGAACCCTCAAATCTGGGGGTTTGCCTTCCCAGTTTATGGCTGCTGTCCAGTTGTAAGAGCCTGCCGCAAAAGAGGTGACAGAAGCATGCGAGACCCCAGGAATATTTCTGATTTCCGTTAGAAAGGACTCGTGCTTCTCCTTGATGTTTCCATCCAACTCAAGATAGATCAGGTTGTCCCGTTTATATCCAAGGTTTTTTGTGTTGATATAATTCATCTGCTTGTAAACCACAGAAACACCAGCTATCAGAATAATGGCCAGGGTGAATTGTATAAATACCAGAGTTTTACGTCCCCAGGCAGCATGGCCTCCAGAACTTCGGTTCCCTCTAAAAATGTTTAATATTTTAAATCCGGATAAATAAAAAGCAGGGTAGCTTCCCGCTACAAAACCAACAAGTAAAACAATGCAAATTGCTACCAGAATCAGGTTCCAATCCCAAATGTCAGAGATCGTTTTATCAATGATATGATTAAAATACGGCTGAAAGACCCACACAAGCATCAGGGCTGCCAGGAAGGAAAGAAAGCTTAGCAAAGTTGATTCTGTTAAATATTGCCAGATAAGTGACTTACGGGAAGCACCAAGAGTCTTTTTAACACCGATTTCAAGCATCCTGCATGTGGCTCTTGCTGTAGACAGGTTTATGAAGTTTACACTGGCAATAAAAAGAATAAAAGCACCTATAATCAACAATAAATAGACATATTCAATAGTGCCTCCAGCTTGCTTACCTCCTTCAAAATGATCATACAGATACAGGTCTGAATATTTGGCCAGCATTACCTGCACCTGATCATCATTATTTTCTTTGAATACTTTATTTATTTTATTGCCAACCTCCAGGATGGCTGATTGACTGATAGTCGACTCTTTATTAAGCAGCACTGTTGTAAGCGCGTAATAATTACTCCAACTTTTACTATCTGTTAGATCATCATGAAAGTAATCCCACGACATCAAGTAGTCAAATTCCACACTAGATGATCCAGGTACATCTGCGATTATTCCTGTAACGGTCAGGATTTTTGAAAGACCTTTCCCATGCCACTTTAAGGACCTGCCTACGGGATCATCACTTTCAAAAAGCCTCTGGGCTAAAGATTCGGAGATTACAATTCCTGACTTATCAGAGAGTGCTGTATTTTGATCGCCATGAATCAAAGGGTAAGAAAAGATCTCTAGGAACTCAGGCTCAGCAAATAAACCTTTTGCATTTTGGTAATTGTCCTTTACAGAAAGATCACCACTATTAAAAACAGTCCAGGCTGCTACACTCTCCGCTTCAGGGACTTTAGACTCTATTGCCTCTGCTAACAACCCGGGTGTAATGATCTGGGTGGTGATCTCTCCACCATCCTCATGGTTGGTCATTACCTGATAGATCCTATTATCGTTTTGGTGGAACTTATCTATGCTAAGTTCCTCCTTAACCCATAAGTAAATAAAGAGCACACAAGCAATACCGGTCGAAAGGCCAATCAAATTAATCAAAAACTGAGTTTTCTGCTTTCTAAATGACCTGAACGATAACTTAAGATTGTGGCGTAGCATACTGTTAGATTTTGAGTATTTAGACCTTTGTACTGCAAATGGCCTCAGATAATTGATCACCTGATACCAGTAATTGAGTCGAGCACGAAACATTGATTTCTCTTCTGCAACCACATAAAACTTCTCTTCCAGATCGCCCAGTACTTCTTCAGCCAGATCATCACGGATGAGCCAGGTGAGCAGCCGGGTGGCCAGGCGCGGTGGTATGTGCTTTCTGGCAGCCACTATTTTTTAGTGATCTTGATGTTCTTAAAAGTGCCATCAGAGCCATTCCCCACCCACAACCCAAGCTGTCCTGCACCACGGTCACTGATCTGTTCCACCTCAAGAGATGGCTCCTTTGAATCATTTACAAAAACCTTAACCGAAGGGAAATCAATGACGATTTTAGCATGAAACCATCCGTTAGGATCCGGAACAGGAGAAACCGTACTTTCGTACTTGCCGGGAAATTCATTTCGCAGTGCTGACCAATCGTATGCAGGCATTGCGATGTACTGTACCGAATGAGTCTTTCGCTGTTCACTTTGAAAATTGAATGGGCGAAAGTACACAGCATCGAAAGTCTCATTGTCTTTACCGTGGAAAGCAATACCTACGAAGCTCTGGCCGCGTACGTCTTTCCCTTTAATGTCCAGCTCTACAGTACCACTTTTGAAATTGGTATTATTGAGCCAAAGCAAACCGTCATTTTCCTGTGCATTGAGATAAATTTCATCTCCATTAAAAGACACTTCCCTATTGAATGCTGTCCAGTATTCGGCAGTAGGTTCTGCCAGGTTTTGGCTAATCGCTATTCCGTATAATAAAAGAGAAATGACAGATAGTAAATGTTTAAGTGTTTTCATGATGTGGTTTTACTTAGTTTGAACCGGGCTGATGGTCATAGCTGAGAACCCGAAAAAGCTTCCAATCCTCTCCCTCCTTTTTCCAAATGTATGTGAACCGTGCACTGGAGGTATGCTGCAATGGTTCGCCTGAATATTGTGCATAGAAATGATGAATTCCTTTCTGGATAGCTCCATAAACCGCCCCGTCATTTTTCAATAAAAATACTTCCAGACTACCAGCCTCGAGCTTACGGATAGGTTGATAATCAAGATTGCAGAGACCTTCCTCCGTATTTTTCATAAAAGCTTCTTTAGAAGGAGTAATTCCCGACTGATCGTGATAGAATTCAAAATCTTCGTGGACCAACACTTCAAATTGATTGACATCACAAGTGTTAAACCCTACATCAAAAAGCAGACTGTCTTTTTCCTGTAGACTCAAAAAAAGCGAATCAGTTTCAGGTAATTGAGCCCTGAGTGAAAAAGCCAGCATGATAAGGACAGCCGACAGCAGATATATGCGTTTAATCTTATTCATCCTCTTATTTAATGATTCCAAATTCCGGATACTGATTCCAAAGTGAAACTCTGAAATCCCTCGAATCCTGTAGCGCTCGCTGACCAGCAGCAGTAGTGGTATAGATCCGCTTTCTTCTCCCGCCGCGCTCAGCAGTGGGCTTGCCCATCTCTGAAGTCAGAAATCCCTTATCCTTCAGGCGGTCCAGGGTGGAATGAACGGCCCCAATCGAAACGGTGCGCCCCGACTGATCTTTAAATTCCTCGGCGACCTTAAATGCGTAAGCTTCTTCTCCAAGTATGCCCACGAGCAACAAGATCACTTCTTCAAATTCACCTAAACGTGTTTCTCTCATGTACTATGTTACTAGATTGTAGAACTAATGTACGAAGAATATTTTTATTTGTTCTACTATTTAGTAGGAAATATCCTCATGTATGTAAAAATCGATGTGAGATATGCTTTCCGGAAGAAAATTCGCAGAAACCAATCAAAAAACATGAAGGGAAAACAGACATTTTCAGAAAAGAAAACATAATATCGACATATACGTATATTATTTTCATGAAAGGAACCCAACTTGGTGAATTTGAAGAACTGGTACTCCTGGCAGTGTGCACAACCTATCCGGACGCCTATGGTGTTTCGGTAAAAAACCAGATCAACCTGACCGCCAACAGAAAGATCAATCTAAGTACTGCCCATGGGGCATTAAACCGACTGGAAGAAAAAGGCCTGGTGAAAAGTGCTTTTGGTGAAGCCACCTCCGTACGGGGTGGCAAACGAAAGAAAATGTTTACGATTACAGCTCTTGGGCTTAAGAAACTACAGGAGGCTAAAGAGCTTCGTGAAAAATTCTGGGCTGAGATCCCAGAGGCCATATTCCAATTGCACAACTAATGGAAGAGCTCCCCAAATCGGTCACCTTGTTGCTAAGGCTCCTCTTCAAAGAGCAGGTCCGTGAAGAAATATCCGGTGACTTACAGGAAGAAATGGTGGATTATGCACATGCCCACGGCCGCTTTAGAACAAACTTACACCTGGTAAAAACTACATTCCTTTTTTTGCGCTACAGCTACACCTGGAAGCTTCCGAAATCCCTAATCCCCCTGAATATGTTTTTGACAAGTACATTAATATCCGCCTGGAGAAACCTGAAAAAAGATAAAGCCAGCCTGGCACTCAATGGTGTTGGTCTAACCATAGGGTTTATATTGACCATGGTCATCTTCCTGGTGCTTTCCAGAGAACTTACCTATGATCAGTGGCATTCAAAGTCAGATCGCATCTATCGGGTTACACATGATGAAAGCATATCAGCGAAGAGCACCAGACACCTTACAACTGTCGGTCCACCAGTTGGTCCGGCTTTGAAAAAAGCCTATCCGGAAATAGAAAACTTCGTACGCTTCCGCTATACACCTGCCCAACCGGTCAGCTATAAAAACAATCATTTCTATGAAGATCGGATCTTCTATATGGACAGCACTTTGTTTTCGGTGTTTGACTATCCGCTTCAGGAAGGAAGCGAACAAACTGCACTTAAGGAAACGAATAATGTGGTGCTTACCAGTGAAACAGCCAGGAAATACTTTGGTGAAGAATCGGCTTTAGGAAAGCGGCTGGAAATTGGTGAAGAGTCCTATGCAGTGAGCGGGGTGTTTGAGCCCATTCCTTCTAACACCCATTTTGATTTTGACTTTGTGATCCCCTTTCATGCCTTTGAGGTGCCTTTCGGCTATCCGGTCACGCTCAACGACTGGGGATGGATCTCTTTTCATACGTATATTTTGCTGGAAGAGGGCACTGATCCGGTTAAAATGGAAAGTCAATTGATTGACTTTATTAAAACACACTGGCCTGAAGATCGGTGGGACGCCTTTCGCTTTCGGTTACAACCTTTGGAAGATATCTACCTCGGAGATGTCAAAAATGACATTGTAGCTTCCGGCAACCTGACGAATATTTATGCTTTCGGCCTTGCAGGGATTTTGTTACTCTCGCTGATCATATTTAATTACACCAATTTATCTGTAGCTCGTTCTCTTTCACGAACCAAAGAAGTAGGGGTAAGAAAAGCGATGGGGGCCAGCCGACTAACGATCCTTTCACAGTTTGTTTTGGAGTCTGTTCTGCTGGCGATGATTAGTATGGTGGTTTCATTACTGCTGCTATCACCAACCATTCCGTTTCTAAAGGATTTTCTGAATATCAACCTGGTCTTACCCGATTGGATCTCTGCCATGAAGCAGCTGGCTCCTTTTGCTATCCCGTTTGCCATTTTAGTGGGGGTTATCGCTGGCCTATATCCATCCCTGACCATGTCACGGATCAGAGCAGTTTCAGCATTAACCCGAAACCTGACTGGCGGAAATTTTGGTCTCAGCGTCCGAAAAGTATTGGTCACCCTTCAGTTCATCATCACCATTGCTTTGCTTTCCGGCAGTATTATTATTTACCAGCAGATCCGGTATGTACAGGAGAAAGATCTGGGCTTTGATAAATCCTCCCTGGCTGTTTTGCGCGTACCCGGACCTACTTTGATCGAAGAATACCAGACGCTAAAAACTCAGCTGCTTTCCGTTCCACGTATAGAAAAAGTATCTGTAGGTGGTGGACGCATGGATGGTGATAATGGCAGTGTTCCGGTAAAAACACCTGACATGGAAGAGTCACTACCAATGTTTGTAGAGGCCGTAGACTATGGTTTTTTTGAAACACTCGGTATCGAAATGGCAGCAGGTCGTGAGTTTTCCAAAACTTATGCTACTGATAGCGCAGGTGCAGTGATCGTCAATGAAACCGCCGTTGCCACCATGGGCTACCCTTCACCTGAAGAAGCCATCGGCAAGGATATACAGGTGAGCGATATCCGAAGAGGGAAAATTGTGGGGGTAGTCTCAGATTACCATTTTACCTCCCTGCACCATGAGATCGGGCCACTGGCCATTGTTTATCCCCGTACCTACCTGGAGGATGTCTACCTGCGTGTAGCACCTGGCAACATGTTATCTCTGGTTAATGATCTGGAAGCAAAATGGAACGATCAGTTTCCCGAACTCCCCTTTGACATGATCTTTTTAGAAGACCACCTCAATCAGCTTTATCAAAATGACATTGCTTTTGCGAGGCTCTTCAGACTTTTCACAATCGTCACAATAATTATTGCATGTCTTGGGCTATATGGATTGATCTCATTGATCACCGCACAAAAAGTGAAAGCGATAAGTGTCCGCAAAGTGCTTGGCGCCAGTATCCGGAATCTGATACTGCATCTGTTTAAACCCTTTGCGCTATACATCCTGATCGCATTGGTTCTGGTGTCCCCTGTGGCATACCTCATGCTATCCAACTGGCTGGAGAATTACGCCTACCAGATCGACCTGAACTGGCTGTGGTTTGGTGTTGCCGGGATTGGGGTTATGCTGGTAGCGCTTTTGGCCACCCTAAGCCATTCATACAGGATCTCCAGGATCAACCCAGCCAGGACACTAAGGAGTGAGTAACACTAAATATATCATTTCGAAGTAGGAGAATCTTCCCTTCTATTTCTTCCTTACTTTTGCGTCTTCCAAAACAGACGCCAACCATGTCCTACGTCCGAATTGCTAAAAAGCATCCTGAGTACCTTGCCTATGGAGGTTTGCATTACTTCTTTTCCAGCATTGGGCAGACCTTCCTGATCAGCGTTTCGGTGCCTTATATGCTGGAAGACCTGGAGCTGAGTAGTCTGGCTTTTAGTAATAGCTACGCAGTGGCTACCATTTGCAGTGCACTTACCTTACCATTGGTCGGTGGTTGGGTAGATCGTGCTAAGTTTACTACTGTAAGCCTGGCAGGGGGACTAGGTTTGATCCTGGCATGTGCAGTGATGTTTAGCAGCCAGGCCCTTTGGATATTGATTCCGGGTCTTTTTCTTTTGCGGTTCTTTGGTCAGGGTGGCATGGTACTGATCGGTTCCACCGCCATAGCCAAATTCTTTAACAAAAACCGAGGCAAAGCCTTGTCTCTTGCAGGTATGGGGCTGGCTGGGGCTGAAACATTCATGCCGCTGATCATAGTAACTATCATCGGAAGCTTCGGATGGCGTGAGTCCTGGCTCTTCCTGGCTGCCGGAATAGCTCTTCTCTTTCTACCTGCCACCAACCTGCTCATCAAAAGACATGACCGGGCCCCAAAAGAGGATGAAGCAGATGATTCCGGAAAGACTCCTGATGTTCATTTCACCAGAACCCAGGTATTAAAAGACCCTAAATTCT
The DNA here is from genome assembly GCF_057801515.1 of Marinoscillum sp. HNIBRBA16962. NCBI lineage: Bacteria > Pseudomonadati > Bacteroidota > Cytophagia > Cytophagales > Reichenbachiellaceae > Marinoscillum > Marinoscillum sp. HNIBRBA16962. Next base: position 5,584,197 of record NZ_CM173603.1, read on the forward strand.
ACCTAATCCTCCCTGCATTTGTGTTTTTGCCATTCTTTATCACAGGTATTTTTATCCACCAAAACTTGGTGGCTGAGGCTAAAGGATGGAGTATGGAGTGGATGGCCACCTGCTTCATCGGCTATGGAATTACCAAAGTGGTTATGTCCTTTTTAGGGGGTGCTTTGGTTGATCACTTTTCAGGCAAGAAAGTCTTTATTTTCTACTTGTTACCGCTTGCTTTAGGCTTGACCTCTCTCCTCCTCGGCGATCATCAACTGATGGCTCTCGTTTATATGATCCTACTGGGCATGACTGCCAGTCTGGGTTCCCTGACCGGTGTGGCTATTTGGGCTGAGCTTTATGGAGTGAAAAACCTCGGCGCAATCAAAAGCATGGTCACAACTTTTATGGTGGTATCCACTGCTCTGGGGCCAATCGTTATTGGTTATGGCTTAGAGAGGTCCCCGGAATTAACATTGATCATCTCGATTTCTGCTATTGTTGGGATCATTGGTTTAAGCTGGTGGGTAATTAATCACACAGACCTTCCTGAAAGAAACCTGTAAGACATTAACATAGCAATAAAAGCCAGGCAGGCAGCCAGATAAAATGGAGCACTCGGCACATATACATCCCGTGTAGCATCCGTAAAATACCCAAACACTCCAGTCATCAAGGGTGGGCCAATAATAGAGGTCACACTCATCAAACTAGTCAGACCACCTTGAAGCTCTCCTTGTTCATTGGCGGGTACGCTATTGGACATTAGCCCCTGAAGTGATGGACCTGCTATACCTCCAAAGGCATACGGAATTAGCACGGCATACAGCATCCAACCTGTAGAGCTTAAGGCAATCAATGTAAACCCAATGGTATTGAAAGCCAACCCTACATACACACCTTTTGCCTGTCCGATCTTGCTGATAATCGGTCTGATTGCAACTCCTTGTACGAGCGCAATCATCAGCCCGACGAATGCCAGCGAGTAGCCAACCTCAGCCTCACTCCATTTGAATTTTTCTATAGTAAAGTAGGTCCAGGTACTTTGAGTAGCATGTGCTGCTACATAAACCAGTACTAGTGAAAATATCAACCCGGTAACCATCGGGTATTTCCTGAGTTGCATCAGTGTACCCCAGGGGTTAGCTCGTTTCCAGCTAAATAACCTCCTGTTTTCTTTTGCCAGTGACTCTGGTAATACAAAGTATCCGTAGAGCCAGTTTAACAAAACCAATCCTGCCGAGGCAAAAAAGGGAATTCTGGAGCCGTACTCCCCCAGTATACCTCCAATCATAGGACCGATAATAAACCCAAGACCAAATGCCGCTCCAATCATACCGAAATTTTTCGAGCGCTCCTCCGCTGTAGAAATGTCCGCAATGTAAGCTGAGGCCGTGGTGAAACTGGCCCCGGTAATCCCCGCAATAAAACGAGCTATAAACAGCCATGTAATAGTCGGAGCAAAAGCCACCAGCAGATAGTCCACCCCAAAACCAAACAATGAGAATAATAGAACGGGTCTTCGCCCAAACTGATCACTCAATCCACCAAGTATAGGTGCAAAAAGAAATTGCATGGAGGCATAAGAGAACATCAACCACCCACCTATGATTGAAGCATCACTGATCGTACCGCCTGTAAGCCCTGTAATTAGCTGAGGAATGACCGGAATAATGATTCCAATCCCAATTACATCAACCAGAACAGTTATAAAAATAAAGCCCAAAGCAGCTTTTCGATTTCTCATAAAAAACCTTTCTTATAAAATGAGTACGAAAATACCGGTTTTTATGAAAATACCTGTTAACTACATTTGAAGTCTGAGTGAAATACAAAGCAGCTTCATAATTACAACTCCTGGTTTGCTGCTTACTTAAGAGGAGGGAAAGGTTCTCCCTATTACCCGAAAAGAGCCACTCTCGGCCTGGATGTTTCTTATAATATTTACCGCAGGGATAACCTTTTGTGGATTGGACAATGGTTTTTTTAAACTGATTTGAAAATAGGCAAAACACCTATTTTTCAAAATGAGTAAAATACCCTCATATAGTATCTCCCTGAAGTCGAATTTTGCAAATATGTTTAAGGACCATGCTATAGGTTTTCTCCTGCTGATCTCAAGCTCTATATTCAATCATAGCGCTTACGCCCAAAAACCGGACCTGAAGTTTGATCATATCGATTCTTTTAATGGTCTTTCTCAGGGTACAGTTACTTCTATCACACAGGATTACAAGGGCTTTATGTGGTTTGGGACCACGGTCGGGCTCAATAGATACGATGGGTACAACATTACCGTATACAAACATGATTCGCAGGATAGCAGCAGCCTCCCCAACAGTGATATAGTTACTTTATTTGAAGACAGTGAGAACAATCTATGGGTGGGGACCACTGAAGGGCTCTGTCGCTACGACCGGGAGCGGGATCGGTTTATTCGATATCCGAAAGTAGGTGACGTCAGCGTTCGTAGAATCTTTGAAGACAACAACCAGGATATCTGGGCAGTCAGCGGCCCTCATGTTTTTTTGTGGGATAAAAGAGAGCAGGTTTTTACACAGCATGACCATATGGACTGGAGGATAAATATCAATTATTTTTTTCTGGATAGTCATGGTACTTACTGGACCGCCCTGGAAAATGGTGTTTTTATTTACGACAAGGAAGAGCAGCGATATACGCCCTATTATACTGAGGGTCAAAAAACGGTACCGAAACCCACCATCTCTTTAAATAGCACTCAGCGGATACGTGAGGATAGGAAAGGCAATCTATGGATCGCCACACTGGGAGATGGACTGGTGCTTTATGATCCGGAGCAGAGACAGATCATAAAGAAATACAAACATGAACCGGGGAACCCCAACAGCCTGGCCGGAAACAACCTGATGAGCCTGAGAATAGATGCTAAAGGACGGCTATGGATCGGGACACAAAATAAAGGGTTGTCCATTTTTGACCCGAAAAAGAATGAGTTTTACAACTACAAGAGCAATAATCTGGACCCCTACAGTCTTAGTTTCAATACCATCAATTCCATCTACGAGGATACCAATGGCAACATGTGGCTGGGGACTCATAATAAAGGGGTAAATTTTATCAGTAAAAGAAAGTTTGCTCACTTCTATGCCAACTCGCTCGACCATACCGGACTCAGTGACAACAATGTAACCTCTTTTGTAGAAGATCAGCATGGCAATATATGGGTCGGGACAGATGGAAGCGGTTTAAGCATTCTCGATCGGAAAAAAAAGGAGTTCAGGCAACTGAAACACGATCCTGCCAATCCGCAAAGCCTTAGCACCAATGTAGTAACCTATGTTCTGCAAGATGCCAAAAAAGATCTGTGGATTGCCTACTGGGATGGCGGTCTCGACCGGTTTGATCCGGAGCGGGAAACATATACCCGGTTTAAACACCATAAAAATGACACCACAAGCCTGCTCCAGGACAATGTCATGTATTTGTATGAAGATAAAAGAGGGAATCTCTGGGTAGCCACCCTCATCGGTCTGGATCTGTTTGATCCTGCCACTCAAACTTTTAAGCATGTCAATCTGGGAATAGACCTGGATAACTACGTGTCGTCAATGATGGAAGATCAGGATGGTAACCTGTGGGTAGGCACATGGGACGGACTTAAGCTGCTGAACAGGGACACCAGACGAGTCGAGAAAAGATTCAGTCATGATCCTGCAAACGACCAGTCACTGAGTGATGATAAGATCTACGTCGTGTTTACCGACAGCAAAGACCGGGTGTGGGTGGGGACCTCCCGTGGACTCAACCTGCTGGACAAAAGTACCTTTACCTTCAGACAATACCATGTAAGCGATGGTCTGCCGAGTGAGGCTATATATGGCATTCTGGAGGATGAAGAAGGAAACCTGTGGCTGAGTACCGGTCATGGTCTGAGCAGGTTTAACCCGGAAAAGGGAACATTTAAAAATTTTGCGAGAAGCGACGGACTACAGGGTTGGGAGTTCAAACTACATGCTTTCTTAAAATTGAGATCCGGTGAGATGATCTTTGGCGGGGGTAATGGATTTAACCTGTTTGATCCGGCAGCCATACAGGATAATACCGATATTCCTCCGGTAGTACTGACTGATTTTAAGGTATTCAACAAATCCCTGGAGATCGATGGAGCAGATTCCATCCTGAACCGCTCCATTACCGTTTCAGAAGAGATCGTTCTTTCTTATAGGCATTCTGTGTTTTCAATAGAGTTTGCAGCTCTTGATTATATATCTCCACACGAAAATCAATACGCTTACATGCTCGAGGGGTTTGATAAAGGTTGGGTCTATGCTAAAAATACGCGATCCGCCACCTATACCAATCTCGATCCCGGCACTTACACCTTCAGAGTAAAGGCCTCCAATAGTGACGGCTACTGGAATGAGGAGGGAGCCCCTCTTACCATTGTCATTGAGCCTCCTTTCTGGAAAACCGGCTGGTTCCGTTTTCTGAGCATTTTATTGCTCACAAGTGCGATACTTGCCGTTTTCCAGTGGAGAACTTACAGTGCAAAAAAGATAAGGAAAGAGCTGGAGCGAAAAGTGGAGGAACAGACCAGGGGGCTAAGAGAAGCAAGAAATGAAGCCATAGCTGCCAACAAATCGAAGAGCGAGTTCCTGGCCAACATGAGTCATGAGATACGAACGCCGATGAATGGTGTGCTCGGTATGACTGAGCTGGTACTTGAAACTGACCTGGATGACAACCAGCGTGAGTATTTAAATATTGTAATGCAGTCCGGAGAGTCATTGCTCAATATCATCAATGACATCCTTGATTATTCCAAAATAGAAGCCGGGAAGTTAGACCTGGAAGTCACTCAGTTTAACCTGGTGGACCTGGTAGAAAATGTAGTCTCCACCTTCTCCATACAGGCTATCAATAAAGACCTGGAATTATTATGTGAATTGAGCCCGGAAATCCCCACTTTCATTATTTCGGACCCGATGAGATTGAGACAAATGTTGACCAATCTGATCGGAAATGCCCTGAAATTCACAGAATCTGGCGAAGTATATATCAAAATAAATGCAAGCTCAAAACAGGTAGGAAAACAATCATTTCCTTTACATATTTCCATTTCTGATACCGGTATTGGGATCCCGGAAACCAAACTATCACATATTTTCGAAAGTTTTTCTCAGGCTGATGGATCTACTACCAGGCAATTTGGCGGGACAGGTCTTGGCCTGACGATCACTAAAAAGCTCACGGAGCTTATGGGTGGTGAAATATACGCAGAAAGTACGCTCGGTGAAGGCAGTGTTTTTCACATTCACCTGCCTTGTAAAGTAGGTCGAAATCCTCAACTGATCAAGCATAGCTACCTTTCAAAGGTAGACCTGGAAGGAATGCAGGTAATGATCGTAGATGACAATGAGAATAACTGTTTCCTTCTAAGTGAAAAATTAGGGTCAATGGGAGCAAAACCCATCGTGACACGATCGGCCAGTGAAGCTTTAGAAATGTTAAATGAAAATGCTGAGGCTATCAAGCTGATCCTCCTTGATCACCAGATGCCTGATATGGATGGACTGGAACTGGCTCGGAAAATAAAGGAAACCCCAGGCTACTCCAATATAAAGATCATTTTACTGAGCTCCATTGCTGATATACACACCAGGGAATATCAAAGATTCGGGATAGATGCATCCATGACAAAACCAGTTCGCCTGACTGACTTATCACGACTTATTAATAACATTTATGGTATCAGTACTTCCAGTGATCAGGGCCACAAAAAGACTGACGATCTTTCCGACGACTCTTACTCAGCGGTACAGGTACTGGTTGCCGAAGACAATCGTGTCAATCAAATAGTCATCCGTAACCTCCTCAAGAAAATGAATATCGGCTTCACCATAGCCAGTGATGGCAAAGAAGCAAGTAGATTATTAGCTGAGAACAAATACGATCTGATCTTTATGGATGTTCAGATGCCCTTTAAAGATGGTTATCAGGTAACTCGTGAAGTGCGATCCAGCAATGGACCCAATGCGGAAAGTCCTATAATTGCTATGACAGCTTACGCCATGAAAGGTGATAAGGATAAGTGCCTGCAGTCGGGCATGAATGATTACTTATCAAAGCCTATCAAGTTGGATGGAGTAAGAGACATAATCGTCAAATGGCTGAAAGAGGTAGCCATCGAAGCTGCACCCTGATGCTTCATCTGGATTTTTCTCCACTAAAATAACAAGCCGGAATCCCTAAAGTAGGTTTTTTCCCTATTTATCAAAATAGGTAATTCTCTCTTACACAGCGATTTACTTTCCTGTTTATTTGGAGTTTGAAACAAGCCTCTATGAACTCTAATTCCATTTTGGCCACATTCGCGGTGCTGCTTTACAGCTTCATAACCTTTGCTCAGGAAGATGTCAAGTTTTCTTACATGCACAAAGGACTGAATCATAGTGCCGTAACCACAATTTACCAGGATGACAAAGGATTCATATGGATTGGCACGCTCAATGGTCTTCACCGCTACGATGGGGAAAAAATAGAGCTCTTTGAAGCCGATAATGATGATACTACAGCTCTGCAAAATGGCCATATCCTCTCCATTACACAGAGTGCGGATGGTAAACTATGGATCGGTACGGGTGGTGGAGGTTTAAGCCTCTATGATCAGAAAACAGGTCTGTTTAAAACCTATACTGTAAAACCTGCTGATGAAAACTCAACCGCAGGCAATAAGGTGTTTGGCATAGAGTTCGATCAAAATGGGCATCTGTTATTAGCCACTGATCATGGACTTTCTGTTTTTGACCCTAAAAAAGAGAAAGTCATTAAGCAACTCCTAAAAGGCATCTGGCTCCAATGCATCTACAGGGATAGTGAAAATAATATATGGGTGGGCGGACTTGACCTTATCCTCCTTAGGACAGATGGTACTGCCGGTAATTTCTCAATCGATTCAAAATCGCGAGTTAATATTGATGCGCAGGAAATAAAGCAAATTGATGAGGATAATCAAGGGGCTATTTGGGTAGCAACCAGGGGAAAAGGGGTATACAGCCTCACCCTCGATTCTACAGAGAAATTTAAGATACAACACTTTGACTACCAGGGAGGCAAAGCAGGTACTGTGTCACACTTCAATATACTCTCTATTTTGGCTGACTCCAAAGGTCATGTATGGTTTGGTACTGAAAACGGCGGATTGGACAAATATGAGGTTAATACCGGTAAATTTGAACATTTTAAATATAACCCAATAGAAGACAATTCCCTCTCTGACAACTCTATCTGGTCATTGCTGGAGGATAGAGACGGCCGCATATGGGTTGGGAATTTTCGAAACGGGCTGGATATATACGACCCTCACGACAAGCAATTTTACTCCAAAACTTTTAAATTTAACGCCCCAAATACACTCATCCACGGTAGTGTCAGAGCTTTCTCACAAAACAGCAAAGGCAATATATGGATCGGGACAGATGGTGGAGGCATGAATTTGTATAACCCAGGCACCAATGTGTTCAAGCAATTTGTGAATGACCCGAAAGATGCACACTCCCTCTCCAGCAATGCCGTGTTGGAAGTCCAATCAGATAAAGAGGACAATCTATGGATAGGGACCTGGGAAGGTGGCCTGAACTATTATAACCATAAAACGGGTAAATTTTCTCACTACAAACACAATCCGTCTGATCCTCACAGTATAAGTGTAAACAGCATTTTTGATTTTGTAGAGGATAGAGAAAATCCGGGAAACCTATGGATTGCTTCTTTTGGTGGTGGGCTGGAATATTATGATGCCAGGACAGGCGATTTTACAAATTATCTCCCTTCCAGTGATTATGAAACCACCCTGAGTCACTCCATCGGCTATGACCATCAAGGCACTCTTTGGCTGGGGACCAAAAACGGTCTCTTTAAATGTAACATTAAAGATGATACAGTTCTTTTTAAGAAATATACAAGCCAACCCGGGAAAGGTCCGGGACTGAAAGACACCTACATAGTGAGTCTCTTTACAGACTCTGGTGGCAGATTCTGGGTTGGAACTGTAAATGGTGGGCTTAGCCTCTATGATTCAGAAAAGGATGATTTCAAAACTTTCATGAAATCAGATGGCCTGCCTAGTAATTCCATTTTTTCCATGACAGAGGATAATTCAGGAAATCTGTGGGTGGGTACCAGTACCGGTCTTGGTAAAATCACACTAGTAGGCTCGGATTTTGAAAAGTATGAAATCCAGTGCAAAATTTTCGATAAAAGTAGCGGACTGAAGAACGATTACTTCCACATTCAAGCGGCACTAAAGGATGATAACGGCACCTTGTATTTTGGGAATAAAGGGGGACTTATTTACTTCAACCCGGAAAACATTCAGGATAATACTATAACTCCCCCTGTATACATCACTGATGTTACTGTGCTAGGTAATGATCACTCGCTTGACCAAAAAAAGAAAGCTTGGGCTATTACTAATAACGAGATTCAACTCCCGTACACACAAAACTCTTTTACAATTGACTTTATAGCTTTAAACTACACCCACCCTGAAAACAATCAATATGCCTACATGCTGAAGGGAATGGAAAACGAATGGCGCCAGGCCGGCAGCCAAAACTCAGTTACTTACCGGTCGGTAAGTCCAGGCAGCTACACCTTTCGCGTAAAAGGCTCCAACAATGATGGATACTGGAACGAAGAAGGAGCCACGCTTAAAATCATCATCACTCCACCTTTTTGGGCTACAAGCTGGTTCAGGGGTTTAATGATCGCTAGTCTTGGTGGTTTGATCCTGCTCATATTTAACCTACGAACACGATCCATTAGAAAGCAGAAAAGGTTGCTCGTCAAGCGTGTAGAAGAACGAACAGCAGAACTCAAAAAAGAAAAGTCATACCTGGATGCCATCATGGATGCTTTCCCGGATTACATTTATTTTAAAGACCAGAAGTGCAGATTCACAAGAGTCAGCCAATCTATGATTAATTTTTTTCCAAACATGGAACTAAATGACATTATTGGAAAGTCAGATTTTGACTTTCACCATAAAGAGGCTGCTCAAAGGTACTTTGATGAAGAACAAAACATCATTAAAACCAAAAAAGGGATTTATAACCAGGTTCAGCATGAGATTATGCCCACCGGGCAGGATTTTTGGTCATCGGTCACCAAGCTTCCACTATTTGATCGCGATGGCAATTGCATAGGGACTTTTGGGATCTCCCGCGATATCACTGCACTAAAAGAAGTAGAGCTGGAGCGGATCCGTAAAAACAAAGAGTTGAAAACAGCCAAAGAGGCAGCAGAATCTGCAAGCAGATCCAAAAGCGAGTTTCTGGCCAACATGAGCCATGAGATACGAACGCCGATGAATGGTGTGCTGGGCATGACTGAGCTGGTCCTTGAAACTGACCTGGATGACAACCAGCGTGAGTATCTAAACATCGTAATGCAATCAGGAGAGTCATTACTCAACATAATCAATGACATTCTGGACTATTCTAAAATAGAGGCTGGTAAACTGGACCTGAACATTACCCAGTTTAATCTGGTGGACCTGGTAGAAAATGTGGTATCCACCTTCTCCATACAGGCTATCAATAAGGACCTGGAATTATTATGTGAATTGAGTCCGGAAATCCCAACTTTCATCATTGCAGACCCGATGAGATTAAGACAAATGCTAACCAACCTGATCGGCAATGCCCTGAAGTTTACAGAATCTGGCGAGGTCTATGTGAAAATAAATGCTGGTTTAACACAGGGAGAAAAACAAAAATTTCCTTTACACATTTCCGTTTCCGATACGGGTATTGGAATTTCCGAAACCAAACTATCACATATTTTCGAAAGCTTTTCTCAGGCAGATGGATCTACTACCAGGCAATTTGGCGGGACAGGTCTCGGCTTAACGATCACGAAAAAGCTCACAGAGCTCATGAATGGTGAAATATGGGCGGAAAGTAAGCCTGGAGAAGGCAGCGTTTTTCATATTAACCTGCCTTGTAAAGTAGGTCGAAATCCTCAACTGATCAAGCATAGCTATCTCTCAAAGGTAGACCTGGAAGGAATGCAGGTAATGGTAGTAGATGACAATGAGAATAATTGTTTCCTCTTAAGCGAAAAATTAGCATCAATGGGGGCAAAACCCATCGTGACACGATCAGCCACTGAAGCTTTGAAAACCCTAAATGAGAACGGTGACACCGTGGAGCTGATCCTCCTTGATCATCAGATGCCCGGTATGGATGGACTGGAACTGGCTCAAAAAATAAAGGAAACCCCAGGCTTCTCTAACAAAAAGATCATTTTACTTAGCTCTATAGCCGATATTCATACAGGCGAATATCAAAAATCCGGGATAGATGCATCCATGACAAAACCAGTCAGGCTGACAGACCTGACACGACTTATCAATAACATCTATGGAGGTAGTACTTCCAATGGTCAGGACCGGAAAGAGCCCAGGGAACTGCGCGATGCCTATTCAGCAGTACAGGTGTTAATTGCCGAAGACAACCGTGTAAACCAAATAGTCATCCGTAACCTCCTCAGGAAAATGAATATCGGCTTCTCCATAGCCGGTGATGGTAAAGAGGCATGTAGCCTGTTAGCCGAGAACAAATACGACCTGATCTTTATGGATGTACAGATGCCTTTTAAAGATGGTTATCAGGTAACTCGTGAAGTACGAGCTGGCAACGGACCAAATGTAGACAGTCCTATAATTGCAATGACAGCTTATGCCATGAAAAGTGATATGGAAAAGTGTCTGCAATCGGGCATGAATGACTACATGTCTAAGCCCATAAAGCTTGATAGTGTGAGAAGTATGCTCACCAAATGGCTGAAAGAAGCTCTCACAGAGACTAACACTTAATCGCATTTAGCATCAGTCCGGATAATACTCCTCCGTGAGGTTACGGAGGAGTTTTACGCCCTCTGCTATACCCTCAATATCCTCCATATATTCAAAGGTGACTTTTTTCTTCTCTCCGTCTATGATCAGTTCAAGCCACTCGGCACCTCCATCTGCACAATCCGGGCAGCCAATGGTCTCCGGAAGTTTAGCAAACTTCTCAAGGTTAATTCCTGCCCGGATCTGATTTACCTGCTCGTCTGAAATCTCCACACTATTGGTTTTCGCAGCTACATCAGGAGACCACCCTTTAGCAATGATCAGGAGCGAGTTGTCACTGAGGTGTGTTTCCACTTTGCAGTAGCCTATACATTCACCAAACGATGTACCATAAGAAATAATCCTATCCGTATTCAGGTCTTCCATATCATCACATCCATACAGGATAAGTGCCAAGGTAATCAATCCAACTATTCGCATTGCTTTTGAAGTTTAAAGAGTGCACGTTCCCAACAATTTTCACACAAAAACAAACTTGCTTATAAACATTCCCTACACCCTTTTTTCTAAAGGGGAATATTGGTGTTTTTGTATGAAGATACTTCCATAAGACACACGATCAGGAATATCCGTTTGATTAATCCTACTAGTTATATTGAATGATCGTAGTGGAGTATGGATTTGATACCAATATTCCCCCTTTCTTCAAAGGGGGCTGATGGGGGTTATAGGAAAATTTATCAAACCCATACTCCCATACTACTTAATCGCAATTTGACGAAGTAGGATTAAAATCGAATTTTCTTCACCAGGCTATTGAAACGATAGAAATGCAGGATCGCGGCAACAGTCAGCCCACCGGACAACGCATACCAAACACCTCTTACACCCAGATCAAAAGTGAAGCCGAGGATGTACCCACCCGGAATGGCCAGTACCCAATAAGCAAAGAACGTTACCAGTGTGGGAACTTTGACGTCTGTCAATCCCCGCAAGATCCCAAGACCTACGGCCTGCAACCCATCGGATATCTGAAAGGCAGCAGCTATGATCAGCAGTGTCGCTGCTAAATTTTGCACGTAGAGATCCTTTACATAGAGAGCTGTTAGCTCATCCCGAAATACAATGAAAGTCAAGGCACAGAAAGTCATAAAAACTGCAGTCATAGCCATAGCCGAGTAGCCCGCTACTTTCAGGTTCCTGATATCTTTCATTCCCATTTGATTACCAATGCGGATAGTGGACGCAGCTCCCATGCCAGTTGCAGCCATATAAGTAATAGCTGCCAGGTTTAATGCAATTTGGTGCGCCGCTAATGCCGCAGCGCTAATCCAGCCAACCATTATAGCCGCAGTAGCAAAAGCACCAATCTCAAAGACATACTGCATGCCGCTTGGTACGCCAATTTTTATCATCCGCTTAATCGCCCGCCAGTCCAGGCCAGAGGGTAACCCTTTGATCCTTTTTTTCACCACCAGCCACATCACCACCGCCATGATCACACGAGAGATCAAAGTAGCGTAGCCAGCTCCATCCAGCTCCAGTCTGGGAAAAACCCATACTCCGTAGATCAGCAAATAGTTTAACCCAACATTGAGCAGGTTGGCCATGACAGACACTACCATGGGGTTAAAAGTATCCGAAAGTCCCTCAGCAAACTGGCGATAGGTCTGAAAGATCATGAGTGGGATCAAAGAGCTGGTAACGATGATCAGGTAATTTCTGGCTTCCAGGGCTACTGCCCGCTCCTGACCAAAATAGCCCAGGAAATGACTGATAACAAAACCCACTCCTGCTAACCCCACAGATAAGACTACATTTAATATCCAGCCATTCTTCAGGAAGCGCATCAAACCTTTCTGATCCTTTGGGTCAGTGGCTGCCACCAATGGTGTGATCGCATAACTTACCCCAATTCCAAAAATCATCAGAATATGATAAAACGTACCGGCAAAGGTGGCCGCCGCCAGCGGGATCACTCCTACTCTCCCCACCATTACCGTGTCAGCTACAGTCACCATGATGTGACCCAGCTGACCGATGATGACCGGATATGCCAGTACAATGTTTTTTCTGAGGTGTTCTTTTAGCGTCAATGTCCTTTTGTTTTTGAGGCGGCAAAGATAGTGAACCCTCACCCCTTAACATTCTTATTTGGAAGCCAGATAGGTGAACATCTGGTATACGAAGTGGTATAAAAAATATTCCTTTCCGGAACAAAGCCACTATGATCATTCAACATCACGTGATAAATAGGATTAATTTTTTTGCAACATCCTCCCCAGCTTCAAAATAGCCACCATCGTCAGACTATCTGTAATCTTACCATCCAAAACCAACTGATGCGCCTCCCAGAATGGCAGCTTCCAAATCTCCAGGTCTTCCGTTTCCTCAAACGCTGTTTCACCTTCTGTGAGGCCTTGAGCCAAATAAGCAAACCCTACTTCATCGGTTACGGAATTAGACGTATGCATTTTCAGAAAAGGCGTCCACTTCTGAGCAGTGAGTCCCGTTTCTTCCTTTAGCTCTCTTTTGGCAGATTCCAGCGGATCTACATCCTTCGGACCTCCTCCCATTGGGATTTCCCAGCTATACTCATTAAGCGTATATCGCCACTGCCCAACGAGCCAGGTATTCATGTCCTCATCAAGTGGTACAATACCAATGGCGTAATTTTTGAAGAGTACTTTCCCATAATGGCTGATGCCTCCTCCGGGATTGACGACTTTGTCCTCTTCCAGCGTGATCCAGGGGTTGTTATAAATTTTCTTGCCAGATTGTTTCTTCCAGGGGTTTTCTTTCATGCACCCAAAGGTAAGGCCTGTGCTAACCTATTTAGCTACCAGTAGCTCAAAAGTGAAGATTGGTCTTTAGTAACTTTGATTCCATTACGGCTTTGGTTTTGCTGATTTCTTCAAAAGAGTCCCCTTTAAGGTAAAACCAATCTTTCTTAACGTTAGTTATTTCGTATTGCATTTAACCTTTGAAAAACAATTTAAGTAATCTCCTAGAAAACAATCTTGTAGCTCAAATTGGGGAACATGCCCAGTTGGGTTGAGCTATAGATCGCATCCAGTTGCGGAACGTATTCCCTGGAATAAACATTCTCACGAGCTATTACATTCTGGATATTGATACCAATCTCAGAAGCTGTTCGCTCTTTATTGATCCGATAGTTTATGCCCACGTCTATTCTGAAATAATCTGGTAACCGGTCCTCAAACCTGTTGTAATAATCACGAACTGTGTAGCCTGCTTCCCTGGATGCTGTCAGCATAATCGGAGATTCTCGCTTACCTCCCGCGTAGATCACACGTGAGTTAACGGAAAGCACCTGACGTCCTTCGTTGAATATAAATTCCTTTCCACCCAGCAGGTTAACAATGTAATTTCCATTAAAAAGAGTATTCCTTTCCACCCCATCAATCGCTGTATACCTGGACTGATAAAGTGAGGTGGTAGCCATAAAATAATAGTTATCACTAAAAAACTTCTCTAAAGTAAGCTCCAGTCCGTAGTTTCGGCCAGTTCCTTTGTTTGCCAGTGGTAGTGATGTATATCCATCATAGCTATTGATCGATGAGAAAGTAAGCGCCAGGAAATCTGATGTTGTATCACTTGGCCAAACTGGAATATCATACAGGTGCTGATAATATACCTCTGCTTTTAGCTGAAGCTGAGGCTTTATCCTGTACTCAAAACCAATGACTGCATGGGCTGCCTTCATAAAGCCCAGATCTTTATTGTTACGTTCAAAACCACCTCCTGGCTGTTCCTCCCTGGCCATGTAGAGCGCCAATGATTCCATACGGCTGTGCAGACCTGCACCACCAGTGAAGGTACCCTTTGGAGACACATCCCACCGAAAACCAAGCCTTGGCTCCAGGTAAGTGTTCCCATTCAGAGCAAAATGTGTAAGATGAGCCCCTGCATTCACTGTAAAATCCTGACTGAATCTATGTTGGATCTGGCCAAACCCCTGGTATAAGTTTGTACCTCCATTTTCATCCAGGTAAGTAACAAATCTTTCTTCACTGTTTATCCACTCCTCACTTTCCATCTGAAAATTCAGACGGCTCAAAATACCACCAATACGTAATGTCGTTCGCGCATTGAACTTATGGTTCAGAAAGGATGAGAACCTTAACTGGTTTTCCCTTACATCTTCGACGAATTCTACCTGGATTTTTAGTGAATCTTCTTCATAGTTTTGTCTGTATCCTGAAAAGGACACAATAGATTCGAGGTAAGTGTCTTTCCCCAGATACGCAATATGCGTTAGCCCTGTAGCAGCCATATATTGATCATCCGTTTCAAAGAAAAAATCATCCGTGTTGACCGTGTCTGCATTATATCCATAGGTGTTCACACCACCTAAACCCCAAATAGAAAAAGTCCCAAAGTTTTTAGTAGGAATAAACACCTTAAATGAAATATCCTGAAATGTGATATCTTCCTGATCACCAAGTATATTAATACCGATTTGATCAAAAAGAGCCAGGGTGGAATACCGGTAGTTTATCAGGTATGAAGCATTACTCTCTTTGCTTAGCGGTCCCTCTGAAGAAGCTGCAATACCCAGCAAGCCGGCCTGAAAGGTGTGTTCGTGAGTATCAAAATTCCCTTTTCTTAGATTCAGATCAAAGATACCAGAGGTAGCATTTCCATATTGTGCTGGAAATGCACCTGTGAAGAAATCAGAATTGCCAAGCACATTAGAGCTCAGCATACTGATACCCCCTGCAGATGACCCTACAGAGGCAAAATGGTTAGGGTTAGGAATTTCCACTCCTTCCAATCGCCATAGTATTCCTTTGGGGGAGTTTCCACGAATTACGATCTCATTTAGCAGGTCATCTCCGCCTGTAGTCACTCCCGCCTGAGATACAGCCGCTCTGGCCGGATCATCAAATGTAGCTGCATACCGGCTCGTTTCTTCCACACTGAGAGAAATCGCACTTACAGTTGCCATTTCGTTCAGGGGTTCGCCAGCAGCATCTTTCTTATTAGCAATAATCTCTACTGCTTCCATTTCCGTTAAAGATTCCACAAGTTCTACCTCCAGAAACACTTCCTTTCCTGATCCTACAACCACATTTGGGATGACCTTATTTTCATAGCCTACTGAGGAGATCAAAAGGTTTTTTCGGCCGATAGGCACATCTGAAATTCTAAAAATTCCATCAACATCTGTCACTCCACCTAGCAAAGGCTCTGAGCCCTGAACGACTACTGTTGCTCCGATTATTGGTGATTTGGATTGCTGATCCTTGATCTGCCCCTTCACTGACTGTGTAAGGGACTGTCCTGACAGGAAAATATAAGGGGCGATAATTAGTAATAGGTTTAAAACGGTTTTCACTTTCATTAGTCCTTTTAGTTGAAAAATTATTTTTTAAAGATGGTTCGTTAAAAATGATTTGATAAAAGGCGTTTAATTATTGACAAACCACCTGGGTTTTACCCCCACGCACCTTTGAAAAGTACCTTTCCCATTACGTCCCCAAACAATAATCAGATTGCGCTATTGCAAAAGAATTACCGCGATGTTCACCATTGTAAACCTTATCTTTATCCCAATAAAAAAAAGAGGCTTCCTAATTTTAGAGTTCAACCCGTGCAAACTGATTTCAGAATCTCAGCTGTATAAACTGATCTCACTCATTTCAGCACTGAAGAGGTTTTTAGGTTAATCCCCGTAAAACGACTCCTGAGAGTCGTTCTACCCCATAAAAAAAGAGGCTCCCGTCTGGAGCCCCTTTTTTGAATTGAAACATACCCGCACTAATTTAAACAGTAAAAAGAGGGGATATCTTTAAGATCGAATTTCCCTCCGATCTGTTCAGAATCTTACTTGAATGGTTAATATTTTATTTGAACGATAGTTGATTGAAGATTATTATTCTGTAAATTTAAATTTTTATTTAATAAAAATTGGTAAAATTAATATTTTATTGATTTTTATCATGCAAAAGCATTACTCACATAACAACCAGCCTGTATCAATACCCTTACTTCCAGTTTTACTATTTTTACAAAATGCTACTCCCCTATCTTAATCCTGACAAAGTGGAAGCCGGCTGTGATGAGGCCGGCAGAGGGTGTTTAGCAGGCCCGGTCGTAGCTGCAGCAGTCATACTGCCCCGTGATTATCAGCATGAAGTATTAAACGACTCAAAGCAGCTCAGTGAGAAGCAAAGATTTGAGCTGAGAAAGGAGATCGTCCGGGATGCTATTGCCTATGGGATAGGAGTAGCAGAACCGGGGGAGATCGATGAGATCAATATCCTCAACGCCTCCTACCTGGCCATGCATAGGGCCATCGATCAGTTAAAACAGATCCCCGAGCTCTTACTTATAGACGGAAATCGCTATAAAGCACATAATGACATCCCTTATGAGTGCATTATAAAAGGGGACGGAAAATATTACGCCATCGCAGCAGCATCCGTTCTGGCCAAAACGTATCGGGATGAACTGATGCGGCAGCTGGCCATTGATTTTGAAGGTTACGGCTGGGAAACCAATGTAGGCTATCCCACCACGGCACATCGTCAGGCCATTAAAGCTCAGGGTATTACCCCCCATCACCGAAAGAGCTTTCAGTTATTACCCAGTCAGTTGGAGTTGTTCTGAGATTCAAAAGATGCTTCTACCTCTTTGAATTGACTTAACCACTCAAATGCTTCCGCTTTATCCGTAAATAACCGGGTAGGATTCCTGGGCTTGCTTGCTATTATATAGAAGTTGCCGATCATACGGGTTAAAAGTGAATTCACCAGAAGTGCACTGGCTGTAACCAGATCATTGCCTTCGTCAGCCAAATAATTTCTGGCTTCTCTTGTTATTTTTTTTATCGAGGTGATATCAAAGAGACAGGGGAAGGATGTGCCTTGACTCACTTCGATCCTATTCTTAACACAAATCTTTGCAACATCAATATCAACCAGATCAGCGGGCTTATAAGCGCAATCCATTATATCATCCGTGATTAGAATAGTACAATGATCAAAACTAAAGAATGTGTTTCCTTTCTTCATAGAATAACCTAACCGAGAAATTGGCTACAATTTAGAAAAATTTGAAGACTCACATTAAGGATACAAATCGCAAAAAACCTCAACACTCCCCGGAATAAATTAGAATCCGGTAATGTGGCAGGTTCTGCCCAATCGCTAATCGTACCAATATTAAAACTCTGTAATAGATATAGAGTAGCACCAGGGAATGTTAATTCAAGTAGAGTTAGGGTACCCCCCATCACCGAAAAAGCTTTCGGTTATTGCCCGGTCAGATGGAGTTATTTTGAGAGTCAGGTGACCCTTCTTCAGGTTTAAATTGACTTAGCCATTTAATGGCTTCTTTCTCATCAGTAAAGAGTCGGGTAGGATGCTTCGGTTTATCAACCATAATATAGAAATTGCCCGCCATCCTTCTTACCGGCGAGTTTATTAAAAGTGCGCTCGCGGTAACCAGTTCATTGCCTTCATCAGCCAGGTGCTTTCTCGCTTCACCTGTAAATTCTTTTACTCTTGTGATATCGAACAGGCAGGGATAGGATACCCCTTTGCTAAAGCTTATTCGCTGTTTAACGCTAACCTTCGCCACTTCTAGAGTTACTTTTTCAACTCTTAAAACTATATACAATATACCATCAAGAACTTGTAAAGTCCAATGCTCATAATTAGCTGTTTTATCTCCCATAGATCCCAATAATTTTGTTAAATATATTGATTTCCATCAAATATCGAATTATCAATGAAACGATTCTATAATATAGAAAATTAAGCTTATCGGTTTTATCGAGGTGTTTCTGCTCTTTTACTGATCAAACAACTATCAAATACTACCAATGATCGAAAATCGGCCTCTTAGGGAACTGTACTAAGTTAATATTGACTTCTAAACTCACACTGAAATTAATTCAGTTACTGGAAATAGACTCACAACAATGGCAAAGATCAAACACAACAATATCATTGACACGGCAAGTGAAATATTCACTATAGCCAGGGACAAAGGAATTATCCATCTCTATGCGGAAGATGAAGTATTGGATGGTAAGCACTTTACTGTAAATAACCGCAAAGCCCTGAATTTTGGTACTTGTGGTTATCTCAGGCTGGAGTTTCACGAAAAGCTCAAGGCGAGATCCATTGACGCTATCCACCGTTACGGAACGCAATTCCCAATGTCAAGATCTTACATGTCAAGCCCACTCTACCGTAAGCTTGAAGAACTCATTGAAAAGATCTACGGTGTTCCGGCAGTTATCTCTAAAAACTGTACCATTTCGCACCTGGCCACTATCCCTACCCTTATCAGGGAAAATGATGCAGTTATCTTAGACCACCTGGTCCACTCAAGCGTACAGGCTGCAGTGCAAAAACTACTACCAAGCGGGGTAAATGTAGAGATGATCCGGCATGCCAACATGGAAATGCTGGAAGAAACCATAATCAGACTGAAGGACAAATACAGAAGGATCTGGTACATGTCTGATGGTGTATACTCTATGTATGGTGACTTTGCTCCAGTCAAAGACATGCTGGCACTTGCGGAGAAGTATGAGCAGCTGTATTTATATATAGATGATGCCCATGGTATGAGCTGGGCCGGCCGGCATGGTGCGGGCTATGTGATGAGCCAGATGGACAATAAGCTACACCACAAAGTAGTATTGACCGCCACCCTGGGAAAAGCATTCGGAGCCTGTGGCGGAGTAACGCTATTCCCTAAAAAAGAATGGTACGACCAGGTGAAGGTATTTGGCGGGCCAAACACATTCTCGGTTCAATTAGAGCCTGCCATTCTTGGGTCTGCGGTAGCATCAGCTGAGCTTCATTTGAGCGACGAGATCTATAAGCACCAGAGTGAACTAAAGAAAAGAATAGACTACTGCAATGAGCTGCTGGCCCAAACCAGCCTACCGCTAATAGAAGTCAATGACAGTCCGATATTCTTCATCGGTACCGGCGCTATGGCAATGACCAACAGACTCATTGAGCGCCTGTTTGAAGATGGTATTTATGTCAATACAGCGCCATTCCCGGCTGTACCCGCCAAAAATACCGGTGTCAGAATCACTATCTCACTAAATAATGATTACGATGAGATTGCTGAGATGGTGGCGAAGCTGGATCATCATTTCCATGAGGCACTTAAAGAGGTAGATCAAACGAACGATAAGATCAGAAGAGCATTTAAATTACCTTTACTGACTGAATTAAATAAAAAAAACAACACCTCACTTGTTGATACTAACAAAAACCAGTTTGTAGTTGAGACATCTAGCTCAATAACGCATATTGACAAAGCCCTCTGGAATGACCGATTGGGATATCGGGGGATGTTTGATTGGGAAGGAATGAAATTTTTTGAAGAGTCTTATTCTCAAAATGAAAATCCGGAGGATAATTGGGACTTTCTTTATTATATCGTAAGAGATCAGGATAATAATGTTGTTATTATAACATCGTGTATCGTAGGAATATATAAAGAAGATACATTCTCTCAGGCTTCAATCTCAAAACAACTTGAAGAAGTTCGTAAAACCGACAAGTATTACCTCACCTCCAAAGCTATCATTATGGGGACCATGTTGACTGAAGGAGACCACATGTTTATTGATCGGTCTCATCCTAATTGGAAGGGAGCCACCAAAGCGTTGATAGAAACCTTGTATAATGAACAAGAAAAGCAAGAAGCAAACAATTTGGTCATAAGGGATTTTCATGCAGGAGACCCTGAACTGAGCGATCTTATGATTGATCAGGGTTTTGTGAAAGTAGACATGCCAGATTCCTGTGTTATAGAAGATCTGTCGTGGAATACAGAGGAGGAATTCCGAAATTTATTGACAAAAAAAGCCTGGAAGAATTACAAAGCGGATATCAAAAAGTACAGTGAATTTTATGATGTTGAAGTAAAGCAAACCCTTTCAAAAACAGAACTGGAATTGGCACGAGATCTTTTCGACAATGTAAAAGGAAATAATTTTGCGCTTAATACATTCAGCCCTCCCCTTAAAGTATTTAACAATCTAAATGAGCGGCCTGAATGGGAGTTTATCATTCTCAGACTTAAACAGGAGGTTTCAGAATTTAGGGAACCAATTGTCATAGTCATGTGTCATAAAAATATTGCCAATCTCTATAGTGCAGTATTAATTGGAATGAATTACAATTACACTTATGAATATCGAGGTTACGCCCAGGCATTATTCCAAATTATGCAAAGAGCAAAAGACTTAAAGTGCAGTAAAGTTAATCTGGGAGTTTCTGCAACAACAGAAAAAAAGAAGGTTGGGGCTACCGTATATCCAAAAGTAGCTTATTTAAATGCCAAAGATAACTTTAACATGGAATTGATCGGATCCACAATGATTGCTGAACAAGACTAAAGACATGGCTCATGGGCAATTCGAAAGACACAACTGATAAAGTAAGTGAAAGAATAGAGGAAATAGCTACATTGATATTCGAAGCTGCCAATGGCAACTTCGAATATAAAATCCCTATGTCTGATAATGAGGATGAATTGGACGCGATAATCATGGGGATAAATATGCTGGGTGAAGAGCTCAAAGCATCCACGGTATCCAGAGACCACATGCAAAGTATATACGATGGTGTGATCGATATACTGATTTTGCTGGATTTTGATTTTAAAATCCTAAAAGTTAATGACGCTTTTGTACAGGCCCTGGGCTACGCAGATTTTGAAGTAATTGGCAAACCCATTACAGAGGTCTTAGCAAATGACCCTCAAACCAAAAAATCGATCGAAAAGGCCAAAAAAGAGCTGGAGCTTAAAGAAAAGCACCCCAATACTGAGCTTTACTTTAGCTCCCGCTATAATGCTAACATCCCCACCTCTTCCTCATTTTCTTATATACTGAATAACCGGAAAGAGAAGGAGGGCATCATGATCATTGCTAAGGATATCACCAAAATCAAGCAAACCGAACAGGAGCTGATCAGGGCCAAAGAAGAAGCAGAGGAGGCCAACCGTGCAAAAAGCAGGTTTTTGTCCAGCATGAGCCATGAAATCCGCACACCACTCAATGGCATTATCGGGTTCACAGACCTCCTGCAGCAAAACACAAAGCCCGACGAGCAGCAGCAGGAGTATCTCCGTATGATCAAAAACTCGGGGAACAACCTGGCCAAGCTTCTGAATGATGTGCTGGACCTCAACAAAATCGACCTGGATAAGCTCACCCTGGAAACCGTCCCTTTTGACTTCAGGGAAACGGTCAGTTCAAACCTGAACCCTTATAAGTACATCGCCAGTGAAAAGGGTACTTCACTTTCCTATACTTTTGATGATTCCGTCCCGAAAATTCTACAGGGAGACCCTACGCGTTTAAACCAGGTATTGCTAAACCTGGTGAGCAATGCCCTGAAATTTACAGAGGATGGCGGTGTTGAGATCTTTTTTTCTGCTACGTCCACAGGAAAAGGCAAAGTACATTTGGTATGTGAAGTAACAGATAGTGGAATTGGGGTGCCTGAAGACCGCCAGGAAGTTATCTTTGATAGCTTCACCCAATCGGATAATTCCATAACAAGAAAGTACGGCGGATCAGGATTAGGCCTTGCAATCAGTAAGCAGCTTGTCAAGATCATGAATGGTGAGATGGGGGTGATCAGCCCGATCAATAACCAGGATTATGGATCCACATTTTGGTTTAAAATACCAATGGAGGTTATGCATAGCACCAGAGGCCAAGCTGCCTCCGAGGATATTAACGACTTTGCCTTTACTAAAGAGACAAAGATCCTGGCTGTAGATGATAACCGGGTCAACCTGATCCTTCTCCAGAAGATCCTGGAGAAAATCGGGGCCACGGTAGTCACTGCACAAAATGGAGAGGAAGCTCTGTCTAAAGCTGATAAGGAGGTATTTGACCTGATACTGATGGATATCCAAATGCCGGTAATGGATGGCTTTACAGCGACCAGTATTTTGCGTAAACACAAGTATGAAAAGCCCATAGTAGCTCTGTCTGCAAACATAGACCGGGAAAACATAAATCGCTGTAAGGAATGCGGCATGAACGACTACTTACAAAAGCCCTATCAGCGCTCCCAGCTCCTGCAGCTTATCAAAAAGTGGGTAGAGGTGTAATTCCCGGGTCAACAAATAGGAGTAAGCGCCACCGGGTCAGAAGTAGGTTCTGACGGTTAAGGATACCCCCATGCCAAAAGTATGGTCCCCAAAAGAAGGAAGATCTACGACCCCCGACCCAGCCAAATGAGCTTAGGGAAAGCACCTAATTCAATTGCTTACTTCTTTTCAGGAAGACAGTTTCTGGTTTCCCCTATTTTTTCAATTCGGCATTTTACCCTTACCAGTACCACTTTTCTTTATAAACTTTATAGAAAGCCTCAACTGTATAAAGCCATAAAGAAATTAGTTATCATACTGCTCTTCATTTTACCGGAAACAAAACATAACTAAATACATCGCCATGTTAACAGAACTACAACAGCAAAAAATGACACATTTCTTTAATGTGTTGGATTTTAACGGTAATCACACTATCGAAAAAGCAGATTTTGAAGCTGTCAGTCAGAACCTGTGCATTCTCCGGGGATTGAGGGAGGGGACCAGGGAGTTCAACCAGTTTGTTGACCTGGGACTTCATCATTGGGAAAGCTTCCGGAAATTTACCCGCACAACCGATCCACACCATGGCCGGCTGGATGCATGGCTTGGTTTCGCCAACAAGGTCATTGTGAATGGGAGTGATTTATTGTACGACCGGTATGTGAAGAAAATGGTCGATGAGATCTTTGATACATTTGATGCTAACTGTGACGACAGCATCTCTCTGGAGGAGTTTGTGGATTTTTTTATGGCATACAGGATTGATATCAGATATTCCGGCAAAAGCTTTACAAGCCTTGACCTGAATGGAGACGACACGATCAGTCGTAAGGAAATGCATAAAGCTGTTTACGATTTTTTCCGAAGTAATGATATAAGCGCCCAGGGCAATTGGTTATTTGGCTGTTGGGGATGAATGGCGCCTGAAAATAGCTATGCCAATAAACTATCCTGGAAATGAGCATGAGGACGCTAAGTCCCAACTTAGACATAGACCTATACCCACACAGGCCGACCTGATCACAGAGTAGTAACCGCCTTCTTTGCCCGGCCTGTCATAGCCGTCAGGTTTTAAGTACTCCCAAAGCCCTCAGTTCCATCACACCCCCAGCTCTTTTGGTAAAAGGGAGCGCTTAAAATGGGTATTATCCTAATATAATCTATGGAAGTTCCCTTGACAAACGGAGAGTGAATTTCCCCGCGCATTCGATAACCATCAATCAAGGATTCCCCCTTAAAAAAGGGGGAGACAGGGGGTTGTGCCAAGCACCTTCAATGTAAAGACCCAACCTACGCGGTCCGACCTACGCGGCTCGACCTACGCGGCCCGACCTACCTCACACCTTCTGATCTAATAGGTAAAATCACTTATTTTTTAAAATAGGTATTATACCTATACCTGATTGACCGGTTCTCTTTATCTTAAAAATCCTTAAAACTCACCGATCAACTATGCTGGATTACTCCAAAACCATCCTTCTAAAAGTTAGCTTTGATAATTCGCTTTTCGAAAAAGAGCTTAAAAAAGCAATCATAATGCTAACACCGGATGAAGTCCATTACTTAAGGGACTGGTGCTATGATCAATTCCCTGATCTTTATCAGCCAATTTTAAACAGATGCTTTTTGCCGGAGTATGAATACAAAATGGTTTAATTAAGTCAACCTATTCCAAATCTGTTTTCCTTGTGATGCTCAGCATAGGTTTGATCAAGACTAAAGCATACGAGCTTATGAAGATACAATCGCTTTTATTTGAAAATGGAGAATGGATCAACCCGGAAAGGGATAATAACCCACTGAAAGCACAACTCGTCTTGTTTTTTGCCAGTAAGTCAGCCATGGCCAATCCGGCAGTCTATGACCTGTTGCGTAATAAATTCCCGGACTCTATCATAGCGGGGTGTACCACTGCCGGGGAAATCCTGAACGAGGAAGTTTTAGATAACAGCGCAGTATCTGCCGCCATCCAATTCGAAAGTACCCAGGTAAAAATAGCCTATCAAGATATAGTGCAGCCCTCCCAGTCATTTGAAACAGGAAAACAACTGGCTGGTTCTGTGCCTCACAAGGGGCTCAAAGCAGTTTTTGTGCTTTCTGACGGGCAGATTGTAAATGGCTCGGAGTTGGTCAGGGGCTTTGAGGAAAAATTTCCCAGCTCCGTGATAGTGACAGGAGGACTGGCGGGTGATGGGGATAAATTTAAAGAGACCTTTATAGCTGCTAATTGTCCACCCGTTCAGGGCAGGGTGGCATTGATCGCCTTCTACGGTGATCAGCTTCAGGTCAGTCACGGGTCCGCTGGAGGATGGGATAGTTTTGGACCGTACAGACAGATTTCACGATCCAGTGCCAATATACTATATGAGCTGGACCGGCAACCAGCCCTGGAACTTTATAAAAAATACCTGGGAGAAGAAGCTGCAAACCTGCCAGCCAGTGCTCTGCTGTTTCCGTTGATGATCAAATCGAGCGCTTCTACTGAAGAAGGAATGGTACGCACCATACTATCGGTAAATGAGAAAGAAAACAGCATGACTTTCGCAGGGGATGTCCCCGAAGGATATGTGGCCAAATTGATGGTCACCAATTTTGACAAGCTGATCGACGGTGCCCATCAGGCAGCAAAATATGCCCGACAAGGTGTATTAATGAGACCGGATCAGGAAAAATTAGCGATTTTGATAAGCTGCGTAGGGCGAAAACTCTTACTGGGGGAGCGGGCAGAAGATGAAGTAGTATCTACAAGGTCAGTCTTTGATCAACGGACCAGGCAAATAGGATTTTACTCGTATGGAGAAATATCTCCCCATTTGAAAACCGGCCGTTGCGAACTCCACAATCAAACCATGACTATCACAACCATCTCTGAAAACTATGCATAAGACCCTGGAAAGACAACTTAACAAGCTAAGAAAAAAGTACGAAGACCTTAACCGGTTACCAGATGAGTTTATCAAGGCAATAAATGACACCTATCTGAGTTTTGAAAAAGAGCAAAAACGTAAAGACCGGGCCATACATCTGATGGCTGAGGAACTCGAAGAAGTAAACAGACAGAATCAGGAAAATAGTGAGGCCTACACCTCAGCAATTCTTAGCAGCATTGTAGATGGAGTGATCACCGTTTCAGTTGAAGGCACCATTCTTAGTCTTAATCACACTGCCGAGCGGGTGATCGGTCAAAGAATAGATGATGTGCGAAACAAAAAGTTGGTAACCCTGATCGACGAATATGAGGATTTTGAAGAGATGATAGCCGATCTGGGAAAGGAAGAAAAAAGGAGACACAACGTACTTGTTAGAAACCACAGCGAGGAAAAGATTCCCTGTACGGTATCCATAAGCTATTTTGATAAGTTTGATCATCCGATTTACATACTCATTTTACAGGATGTTTCTGAGCAGCAAAAAGCAGCAAAAAAGATAAGGGAGCTGAATAAAAACCTGAAAGATCATGTACACCAACTGGAAGTTTCCAACAACGACCTGGAATCTTTCTCTTATTCTATTTCTCATGACCTGCGAGCACCTTTAGGTTTTATCAGAAATTTCGTCACTATCCTTCATGAAAGAAATGCTCATCAGTTTGATAATAAATCGGAAACCCTGATTGAAATGATCAGAAAACACATCCATCGCATGGAACACCTGATCGATGATATTCTTGACTTTTCAAGATCGGGCCAAAAGGAACCGGACAAATCAAACGTAGATGTCAGCAAGCTTGTGAATAAGATACTTAAGGAACAAACATCTCTACCCGGGCATCATCGCATTTGTGTACATGAACTCCTGCCAGCCTGGTGCGACGGATCACTAATCTATCAGGTGTTTTCAAACTTAATATCAAACGCCCTAAAGTATTCATCCAAAGTCAAGGACCCTTTCATTGAAATAGGATCTAAAAAGATCAATGGCATGATCCTGTATTTTGTAACTGACAATGGGGCCGGATTTGATGAAAGTGAAAGCGATAATATTTTTGAGCCCTTTAAAAGATTGCATCCGGAAGAGGAGTTTAAAGGGACTGGTATTGGTCTTGCCATAACGCGCCGTATCGTGGTGAAGCATGGGGGTAAGATCTGGGCCAGAGGAAAGAAAAATATGGGAGCTGAGTTCTTTTTTACCCTACCGGTGTCACTGGAATACCTTGATAACGGGCGGTTAGTCTCAAACATTACGTCTGATAATTTACAAGAACAGGGACGCTTGTGAACTTAAAGGACGTTTCGAACAGAAGAGTGAAGCGATTTCGCTTAGTGGAGCCATCGATCAAAAGGATCAATGGTTTTTTGTGCCTTCTGAGGCTAATGATGGTAGGTTCTACAAACCTGAAACAATAAAAAAAACCCCGTCCACTTTCCAGCGAAACGGGGCATCACCGCCATAATGATTAACTATTAGGTGTAAAATTATAACATTTTTCAGACTTTTACGGTATGGGTCACTTTAAATTCCGGGTTTTTTTGGTCCTCTATTCTCAAATTATTTGATTAGCTTATTCAAACGCCATATGATGTATAGTTAAAAAAAAATCATCTAGCCAGGCAGTGACCGAACCTCAAAAAGACCCCTCCCGCCCATCCAAAAGAGAAAAGCGTGCTAAAGGAGTCCCGCAGGTAGACCTTCACGAGCGGATCGTTTCCCTGCTGAGCACCTGGAAAGCAAATCCCGGACAGAAGAAACCGCTACTTTGAAAGAATTATCCCTACTGGTACGTATGCTGATCACTGAAAACTCAGAGCAAAAAGAAAAGATCAGCAAGCTGCATGAGAAGGAGGCTAAGATCTATGAGGTGCCCGACCAGGGGTGCCCCAATGCTATTAAGTTAAGGTTTATTGCTCCGAAAAGATCAGTCATTCCAGTGATTCCATCCGGGATTCCATCCGGATAGGATCTATCAATTATTGAAGCGGGAATGCTCTTTTTACCAAAGACTCCATTCTGGAGTGACCTTAACTTAAGAGCATTGAGGGGTGCCCAACCAGGGGTGCCCGACCAGGGGTGCCCGACCAGGGTGCTTAGAACCAAGCTTGGTATAAACTTGTGAGGTTGCCCGGATTTCTCATACAAGGGAATCGTGTTCAATGGCACGCAATCGTTGTGCTATCTCCATCCTGTTTCTGTAGCGCCGGTACGCGATGTAAAAAAGGATCGCCAGCAGCAGGGCTATACCGCTTCCCAGACCAAACTGAGCGGTGCGAAGGGTCTCCCGGTGGCGCTCCTCAGCAGCCAGCAGGTCAAAGTAGCGCTGGGTGAGCAGCTCCATGTTGTATTTTTTGTCCAGCTCCTCGATCTCCTTTTGCCGGGCGATAAAGTCTTCCAGGTGGTTATTATAGAGCTTTCCGTACTGATACGCCAGCTCCGACTGATCATGATCATGATAAAAGTTAGCAATCAGTTCAAAAATGTCATAGTCCTCCGGGTCTACGTACTCTTCATTAAACAGATCGGCAGCTTTCAGGTAATATTCAATAGCCTTTTCCTTATCACCCAATGCATACCATGATTTACCTATATTTTTATAGTTACCGAAAAGAGTATTGGTAAATCCTTCACGGGTATTGATTTCCACCGCTTCCTTAAAGTAACTAAGCGCTTTTTTATATTCCTGTTTGTCCATCAGCGCCAATCCCAGGTTATGAAGCACTTTGGCGATAAATCCCGTATCTTCAATAGAATCACGTAAATGCAGTATGGATTTATATTGCTCAATGGCTTCATCGGCTCTTTTAAGGTTCCAATAGACTAAACCAATATCATTTTTGATACTTACTTCCCTTCCGAGCTCAGGCTTATAATTATTGAATATAGTATTAAGTACTTGAAGAGCAGAATCGTACTTTTCTTCTTCAATGTATTCATCTCCATCATTATGTAAGAGATGAATTATGTGGCTTTCATTTGATAGCTCACGAGCAATTTCAAGACCTTTTTGGTTGAATCTGTGGGCCAGGTCAAAATGCCTGTAATCACCCATGATCACACCGAGATTATTGTACATGGAGATTAAACTTTCTTTGATCCTTTTTTCAGAAGAACTTTCAGCAAATCTTGCACCTTCCAGATAACACAGCACAGCTTTGCCAAAGTCTTCATTTTTCTTATG
Organism: Marinoscillum sp. HNIBRBA16962; assembly: GCF_057801515.1. Taxonomy (NCBI): domain Bacteria; kingdom Pseudomonadati; phylum Bacteroidota; class Cytophagia; order Cytophagales; family Reichenbachiellaceae; genus Marinoscillum; species Marinoscillum sp. HNIBRBA16962. The sequence goes on from NZ_CM173603.1 coordinate 5,613,245, forward strand.
GCTGTACGCTAGAATAAAATAACTCTGTACAATGTACCACGTATCGGTCTGTTCCTTTGCAGCCTTTAACAATTCTTCAGCCTGGGGTATCGTAGCATCATATTCCTGGTTCCGAAGCGACTGGAGGGAGGCTTGATACAACTGCTCCAATTGCTCTCCTGCAAACAATGGTAAAGCTATAGAGCACGATATGGTGAATAATAATATCTTCAAATTGCTGGTTAATAACGGGCCAACTACTGCGAATATATAAAAAAACCCCGACTGTAAAGGCCAGGGCTGTAACAATCTTAAGTTTTACAATAATTCTAGTTAAGACCGTCTTCGGAAGTAACGTTACCACCGGGAGGAAGATCAGTGCCTCCTCCATTCTGACCATCATTCGAAGGAGCAGGAGCATTGATCTCGGTATCTACAATCACCTCATCCATATCCGGCGCTGCGGAGCAGGCTCCCAGGGTCATGGCAAGTACTACGGTGGCAATGGCGAATAATCTGTTCTTACTGTTCATAACTTTAAAATTTTGTGTTTTGAAAAATTTCGTAATATGTATAAAGGTAGTACCTGTAAGCGAGATACAGCGGCTTCATGGATTACCCAGAGGCTATAAAGACACGGCAAGAGTTTGCTCTAGGTGGTTTAGTCTACCGTATGCTCCGGCCACTTCTGAGCCGGGCGCTTCTCCCTGGTAAGGAAGTTGGTAAGGGAAGCTGATTCTGAGATAAACATTAATTTCTGTATATTTTAAAATTTCTGACGAGTTAAAATTGGGATGGTATCTCCCCCGCTGGCGGGGGAGATTCTGATTCAACGCTCACTCAATCAATTTTTAGAAAACCTATAATTTTTGCTGCGAATGCTGCTTCCAAAAATATCCCCCATTAAATTGATCAAAAAATGATCGTAAATCGTTATTTTGTAGTTAAAGAAAATTTTTATGAGTACGGCACAGTTAAAAAAGGAACTGCACGAATACATTGATAATGCTGATGAGAGGCTGTTGCATCTGGTTTATGGGATGTTTCAGGCTGATAAGCAGGATTACACCTTGCCCGGAGGCCCTATGAGTGAAGATATGCTCAAAAACAGGGTCAGAGCAGCCAAAGCCAGGATCAAGGCTGGCCAGTTTACTACTCAGGAAGATCTTGAAAGAGAGATGGAAGAATGGTAAAAAAGCGATTGAAGATCATCTGGGATGATGAAGCAAAGCACTCTTTACGCAACATTTACAACTACATCAAAGAACGGGAATCAATAGAAGTAGCCAAAAAAGTTAGAAACAAAATTGCTTCCAGCACCAGGTCCCTGAATGATTTTCCTGAAAAGTTTGAACAGGAGCCTGTTTTGAAAAGTGAACCGGGAAATTATCGATATAAGGTGATCTGGAGTTACAAAATCATCTATGAAGTAACGAAGGAAGCCATTTACATCGTTGATATCTTTCATACGAGCAGAGATCCATCAAATATCAAGCGCCGTTAGTTCGGCCCCTCTATCAAGCCACGAGATCAGGAGGGGAGTTGGCTTGCGTTTCTAATTTTAGCTCACACTATTAATTTTTAGAAAATCAATAATTTTTGCTGCGAATACTCCTCCCCTTCACAAGGGGGCGCCCGGCCAGGGAGGTCCCGCTGGCGGGGGAGGGGTTGGTTCTAAAGCTGAAACCACCCCTCCTACATGGTGGACGCGTATGACGTTGGTCAAAGCTCACGGTCCCTTCATCAAAGTTTTTTGATCAGTCAGAGGATCTGAATCAAATTCGCTACCATAAAATATTAAAAAACGATGGAACGAAGACACGACATTGACTGGCTAAGGATCATTGCCATCCTGCTGGTGCTTTACTTTCATACGGCAATGCTTTTTAATGCCCACTCCGGCTGGCACATTCAAAATGTAGAGAAAAGCGAGCTATGGGGTGAGTTTAATTTCTGGTTATCCCGCTTCAGGATGCCATTGCTGTTTTTTGTGTCTGGCTTTGGCACCTTTCTGGCCCTGAGAAAACGAAGCCCGTGGCGCTATATAAAAGAGCGACATAACCGGCTCATGATCCCGCTGATTTTCTCCATGCTGGTGGTCGTGCCGCCGCAGATCTTTTTTGAGCGGATCGCTAACGGATCCACTTTTTCCTATGCTGAGTTCTACCCTACCATCTTCACCACCGGCCCTTATCCGAATGGCAACCTCTCCTGGCATCACATGTGGTTTGTTTTGTACCTGTTTTTCTATTCCCTTATCGGTCTGCCTGTTTTTCTATACCTCAGATCAGAAAAGGGCAGCAGGTTACTGAAGCAATTTACGGACAAGACGGCCAGCTTTCATGGGTTGATCATCATCTTACCGACAGTCCTTATCGCTATATTCTGGACCTATTGGCACGGTCGTGCAAACAATTTTGTGCAGGATGCTCCCTGGCATGCCTACTGGTTTACCTTTTTCTTTATGGGGTACTTTACAGGATTATCAGATCGAATCTGGAAATCCATCGAGCAGAACCGGCGAACCTACCTGGGGCTGGCATTCCTCAGCATTTTGATTATCAATACCGTGAGATGGAATGACGGAAGCTCTGCAGATTTCTTTGCCGTACACCCTGTCCTGGGCTACTTATACCTCGGTATTTTTGCAGCAAATGGTTGGTTTTGGTTGCTTATGGCCCTGGGCTACGGCAAGCGCTACCTTAACAAACCCCACAAATTACTACCCTATGCCAATCAGGCCATCTACCCATTTTATATCCTGCATCAGACAGTGATCATCATCATAGGATACTATGTGATCCAAACAGAAGAGTCCATTCTGGCTAAATACATCTTTGTGAGCACTTTATCCCTTGTGGGCTCCATTGCAATCTACGAATTCCTGATCCGTCCCTACAGGGTCATGCGCCATGTCTTTGGGGTCAAAGAGCTCAGGAAGAAACCAAAACGAAACTTTTCAACAATTGAAAACCGTGGAGAATTTAAAGCTGCCTGACTTTTTGTAACTTCTACCCGGATTAGTCTTTGTCAGGTTGAAATTAGGCGGTAAGGGAGTATGACCATTAACCTAACTTGATAAAGTAGGATTGGGTTCAACAGATAAACGATTGCCCTTGAAACTATTCAGACACATCTACCCCGGCCTGATGGGGCTGCTCATCTACACGGCTATTCGGCTCATTACCGATACGGCCAGCAGGTACAACGTGCTTCTGCACCGGGACTGGGTAACCAATGCCATAGAGATCATCTCAGCTGTGCTGGTGGGTTATTTGATTGTCTGGCTTTTGAGGCGGTATGAAAGGTCACGTCAGTCCCACCTCCTGCTAAATTTCAGAGAGATCTTTAAAGAGTTTATCTCAATCTCTGTCATTACCCTCATAGCGATGAATGCCACGATAGGCGTAGTGGCGGCCACCACTGACAATGGCATGGACATGCATGATTTTGTGATGATCAACCTGGTTCCGTTGCTGTTTGTATTAGTCATCTACTCCATCCGCAGGGGCAATAGCTACCTAAAGTCTTATATGGACCAGAAAACCGAACTGGAAAGGATAAAACGGGACAAGACTGAAACCGAGCTTAACTTTCTGAAAAGTCAATACCACCCTCATTTTCTTTTCAATGCATTGAACACCGTTTACTTCCAGATGGATGATTCTATTGATGCAGCAAAAAAGACCATCGAAAAGCTATCAGACCTGCTGAGGTATCAGCTTTATGAAGGTCACCATGAAAAAGTACCCCTGCAAAGAGAAGTAGACTTCATTCAAAAGTATGTGGCTTTACAGCGAGAAAGATTACCCTCAGAGGTAAAAATCAGTATGAATTTTGAAGAGACGGGAGAAGAAAGCATCTACCCGTTGCTAAGTATTCCCCTCGTAGAAAACGCTTTTAAATATGTAGGTGGCAAGGACAAATTCATAGATTTACAATGCAGACGAAATGGAGAATTTATCGAATTCACAGTGAAAAATTCTTTTGATAACCGCATGAACGGATCAAAATACTCCGGTCTTGGTATCACCAACCTGCAACGGAGGTTAGAGCTTCTTTACCCGGAGCAGTCAGAACTAAAACTCCACGAAGATGAAAGCCAGTTTTCTGCCCAGTTAAAACTCCCGATCACATGAGCATCAGGTGCGCTATCGTAGATGATGAGCCAATTGCGGCTAAGGGTATCGCCGGCTATGCAAACAAAATAGGCTTTCTGGAGGTAAAAGAAGTATTCCATAGTGCCATTGAGCTAAACGATTACCTGCAGGAAAATTCGCTTGACCTGGTATTTTTGGATATCGAAATGCCTTACCTCACGGGCATCAGCTGGCTAAAGAGCATGAAAAACCCGCCCAAAGTCATCTTCACTACGGCCTATGATCAGTATGCGCTTGAAGGGTTTGAGTTGGATGTTATAGATTATTTACTCAAACCAGTCTCTTTTGAACGCTTTGTGAAAGCAGCCAATAAGGCCCGTGACTTAATTGGCGAAAAGAATGATCACATCTTCATCAGGTGTGATGGCAGATTGGAAAAGCTGGGCTATGCGGACATTGTTTTTGTAGAAGCGTTACAAAACTATGTGACGTTTCATACCACCGACCAAAAATTCATCACACATCTGACCTTAAAATCAGTAGAAGAACAGCTACCCGCTGAGCTTTTCATCAAAACTCATAAGTCTTACATTGTCAACAAGGAGGCGGTTCGGTCTATAGACGGTCAGCGTATCATCCTCAGCAACCATGCCACGGTACCGATAGGAAAAACCCTGAAAGAATCAGTACTCGAAAAGATTACCGGTCAAAAGATCATCAGGAAATGAAGCTCACAGAAAAACTGTTTTTTTGTAAATCCAAAGTAGATTACAATAGGACACCAGAGCGTTTGGGAGGACACAAACGATGACAAAAATACCATCTGAAATGATCACGTGGAAAGATTTTGAAAAAGTAGACATGCGTGTAGGCACCATCGTCCATGCCGGGGAGTTTCCGGAGGCCAGGAAACCTGCTTACAAGCTTACCATTGACTTTGGGCCTGAGATCGGCATCCGAAAAAGCTCAGCTCAAATAACAGATCATTATAAACCGGAAGATCTGGTGGACACACAGATCATAGCCGTGGTAAACTTCCCACCAAAGCAGATCGGCCCGCTTATAAGCGAATGCCTGGTCATGGGTATCTATGATGAAAATAATCAGGTGATCCTGTTGAGACCGGACAAAGGAAGCTCTCCCGGGTGTAAAGTTGGATAGATTCGGCAGACGCTCAATTTTTTTTTTAAATTTAAGGTTGAGGTCATCAAACCAAAAATGTACCATGACGTCACTTAAAACCACTCCAAACAATATTAGTGCTCACGCTTTCATCAATGATGTAGAGGACCCTGAAAAACGGAGTGACTGTCACGAGGTTCTCGATATGATGCAAAAAATCACTGGTGAAGAACCAAAAATGTGGGGAACCAGCATCATCGGGTTTGGAAGCTACCATTACAAATATAAAAGCGGCCGGGAAGGAGATTGGTTTTTGACCGGGTTTTCTCCGCGTAAGCAAAGCCTGACTTTTTACATCATGACCGGAGCGGAACGTTATGAGGAGCTCCTTGGTAAACTCGGAAAACACAAGACAGGAAAAGCCTGCCTTTATGTGAAAAGGCTGGATGATATCAACAGGGATGTGCTTTATGAGCTAATAGAAACATCAGTCCATCATTTGAGACAGAAATACCACTAATTACTTCCATAAAAAAGCCTAAACTTCCAAAATTGGAATTCATTTTCCTAAAGACTTTTTAGCCGTTAACTTCGCCCTCAAAAAATAAGATTGATGGCCAACTTACACTTAGTATCCTGGAATGTAAATGGTATCCGGGCAATAATCAAAAAGGATTTTCTGAAAGACATAAAAGAACTGGACCCGGACATCTTATGCCTCCAGGAAACCAAAGCACAACCTGAGGATGCTAAAACCACCCTGGAGTTGCTCAACGGCTATCATGCTTATGTGAATTCTGCAAAAGCAAAAAAGGGATACTCGGGCACAGCCATTCTTACAAAAGAAAAGCCCATAGAGATCACATACGATTTGGGGATTGATGAGCATGACCAGGAAGGACGCGTCATTACCGCTGAGTTTGAAAATTTTTACCTGGTGACCGTCTACACCCCAAATTCAGGCGAGGGAATGAAGCGGTTGGATTACCGGGCATCCTGGGATGAAGCATTCAGGGAGCATCTTTCAGCCCTGGAAGAAAAGAAACCGGCCATCGTATGTGGCGACCTCAATGTAGCACACCAGGAAATAGACATTGCCCGGCCAAAAGCTAACTACAACAAAACCAGCGGCTATACGCAAACCGAGATCGACGGATTAGATGGCTTGCTGGAAGCAGGCTTTTTTGACTCCTACCGGCACTTCTATCCGGACGAAGTGAAATATTCCTGGTGGAACTATAAGTTTAAAGCGCGGGAACGAAACGTAGGATGGCGGATCGATTATTTCCTGGTCAGCGAACAGTTAAAAAGTAACCTGAAAGACGCCCACATTTACAATGAATACTTTGGCTCTGACCATTGTCCGGTTGGGATAAACATTGAGCTTTAGGTATTATCAGGGGTTATTGCGGGCCAATCTTACTTACTCTGCAGATTTTCCATAATTTTGCAGCCCAACATTAGCACACATGGATACAAAAAAAATACCCCTTCACGACCTTCACGTTTCCCTCGGCGGGAAAATGGTACCGTTTGCCGGTTTTGAAATGCCGGTCAGGTACAGCTCCGACAAAGAAGAACACCTGGCCGTCCGTAATGGAGTAGGTGTTTTTGATGTCTCCCACATGGGTGAGTTTATGATCACAGGCCCTGCTGCTCTTGACCTGATCCAGAAAGTCACCTCCAATGATGCCAGCAAAATTGTGGACGGACAGGCTCAGTATTCCTGCCTCCCCAATGACCAGGGGGGAATTGTAGATGACCTGATCATTTACCGGTTTGGCCAGGAAGAATACATGCTGGTAGTAAATGCCTCCAACATTGAGAAAGACTGGGACTGGATCAGCAAGCACAACACCCCAGGAGCTACGATGAAGGATGTGTCCGGAGATACTGTATTATTTGCAGTCCAGGGTCCAAAAGCCAAAACAACCCTCCAAAAACTGACTGATATAAACCTGGATGAGGTGAAGTTTTACCATTTCACCAAAGGCAACCTGGCAGGAAAAGATATGATCATCTCAGGTACGGGCTACACCGGAGCTGGTGGGTTTGAGCTCTACCTGGATAAAAATGATGCCGAAGAAGTCTGGAAAAAGATCTTTGAAGCCGGAGCGGAGTTTAATATCAAACCAATCGGACTTGGAGCCCGCGACACTTTAAGACTTGAAATGGGTTTTTGCCTTTATGGCAATGATATCGATGATACCACCTCGCCGCTTGAGGCCGGACTGGGATGGATTACCAAATTCACCAAAGACTTCATCAATGCGGATGGCCTTCAAAGGCAGAAGGAGGAGGGTGTTAGCCGAAGGCTAGTCGGTTTAGAGATGGTGGACAAGGGCATCCCTCGCCAGGGCTATGACATTACTGACGCTGATGGCCACAAGATAGGTCACGTAACTTCAGGCACCATGTCTCCATCGCTCAATAAAGGAATAGGGCTGGGTTATGTAGCCGTGGGCCATCACAAACCCGAAACAGAAATTTTTATATCAGTGAGAAATAAATCATTGACTGCTAAAATCAGGAAACCGCCTTTTATTAAGTGAAATGAGCATAAACTTTTTTAAGCATACCATCCATTTTATGCTTAAAACAAGTTTATGTGAAAACGAAGCGGTTCCATGGGTTTACAAATTTTTGCAAAAGCTTTGCTTTCAACATTTTGAAAAAATTTTAAACACATGAAATGAGCATGATGCCGGGACGCGTAGTCTCAACTTAGATATTGAGCCATGCCAACATGGTATGATCAAAGAGTTGCGGCAAACCGCCTACGCGGCCCGGCTTATTTCGAAACTTTGAACACATGAATAATGTAGAAGTTTGTCTTACTCCTGAGCTTATCCATCAGTACTCGCTGGATGGAAAGATCGTGATCGTTGTGGATATTTTCAGAGCGACTTCATGCATGGTGGCTGGTATGGCTTACGGAGTGGAGGCTATCTATCCCGTAGACAATGTAGATGATTGCTTTGCACTGGGAAAACGAGGGATGGTTACTGCCGGTGAGCGAGGGGGACAAAAAGTTGATGGCTTTGATATCGGCAACTCTCCTTATGAATACATGTCGGACGATTTCAAAGGCAAGTCTATCGCTGTAACCACCACAAACGGTACCAGAACCATCCTGGCCTCCAAAGGTGCGGATCAGATCCTTATTGGCGCATTTCTAAACCTGAGATCGCTGGCTACCTATGTTGCTACCAGCAGAAAAGATATCATAATCCATTGTGCCGGCTGGAAAGGTATGGTCAATATAGAGGACACATTATTTGCCGGTGCACTTATCGATGAGCTCTCCAATACCTTCCAAATTCAGGGGGACCCTGCGTTGCTGGCAAAGCATCTATATGATCACAATAAAATGGACCTGCCCAAAATATCCAGGGAATCCTCACACGCCCACAGGCTGGCAGGTTTTGGGGTAGAGAAGGACCTTGAATTTTGTATGCAGTCCAGCCTGTTTAGTGTAGTGCCGCAGTTTAAAAAAGACCGACTGGAATTGGTCCTGTAAGGCACTAGTGTAATGCTAACGATATAATATCCCAGGCATAGTGTAACAACACTCTTCATTTCCCGCAGATTACGCTAACCTGCCTGCAGTAGCCACTTCCGGCAAAGGCAGGTCTTCGCTGATTCTCAATGCATTTCTGCGTTTTTCTGCGACACCTGGCCGCCGTACTACTCTGGCAGGCGGGTCAGCGGGAGTTTGTTCCGACAATTTATACTTAACGCAGTACTAGCTAAATAATGGCGGTATGGCACATTCAGACACCTCCATACTATCCCAGACGTTACCTGTGACATAGGGTTCGTTTTTTCTCCATTCGTCAAATTCAGCCTGCGTGGGGAAATCAAAAACCATCACTGAGCCTTTCATCTTCCCTTCCTCAATCAGCGCTACCGCATACAGCAGTTTGCCTTCTTCTTTTAGCTTTTTAGCTCCTTCTAAATGGGCAGCCCTGTGCTTTTGACGCCTCTCAAAACCATCTGCATGATCTCGACTTATAACGATGTAATTCATAAGTTCTTAAAATTTTAATTTGGAGCCAAACTCCATATCACTCAGCTCTATCTCCAACGCCTTGGTAGACAGCTGGATCTCCCGCAGAGAGATAAAAAGCGAAATTAACAGGAACACCAGGGATATCCCAAAAATAATGCTACCCCACTCGCCTACTTTCATATAGATAAAAAACATAGCCAGTACGCATAAAAACAGGCTGGCTACACCAAAAAACTGCATTACCCGGATCAAAAACAACCGGGTTCTCAGGTTGTCAAGCTGGCCTTCCAGTACGTTTTTAGGGTTTTCATTGTACTTTGTATGAAGCTGCCGGATGATACTGGCAATAGCCAAAAAACGATTGGTGTACGCCAAAAGCAAAAGGGAAATAGCCGGAAATAATAAAGCTGGTGTTGTAAGGGAAATTTCCATTATTTGAGTTTCTTATTGTTCTGATGGCGGCTGGCATCCCGGATGTTTTTCTTCTCAAAATTTTTTTCCAACGCCTTCGTCAGGTCCACACCAGTCTGGTTGGCCAGACAGATAAGCACCCATAAGACATCAGCCATCTCATCACCCAGGTCTTTACCCTTATCACTTTCCTTGAAAGATTGCTCACCATATTTTCGCGCCATGATCCTTGCAAGCTCACCCACCTCCTCCGTAAGGATCGTCATATTGGTGAGCTCATTGAAGTAGCGCACGCCCACTGTTTTTATCCACTGATCTACCTGCTCCTGTGCCTCTTCTATTGTCATTTATCTTTCCGTATTTGCTCCCAGGTTTTCATTCTCTTTGCGAACCCTGAATCCTTCTACATTCAGCTTAGAAAGAAAAAAATTGAGCCGCTTATCTTCACTCTTCATCAGTGAATCAGGATCCGGTTGGAATTCCTCAAATTTTTCATGAGGGAATTGCTTTCCTCGCTCATAGTGATCTTCCCAATAAAGTGCCTCTGCAATCTGACCTGACTCATCAAAGTAGTACTTATACTCGGAAGCTAAGTGCTCATCTTTCATAACTACAATATGACCGCTGAAAATAGGCTGGTTGCTTTCAAAATAAAAGTAATCATCCCGTTCCCCTTTTGGAGTGTATAAGACTCCCACCAGCTTAAGCAGGTTCTCATCCATAAAATAACCTCTGATCTTATAAACAGAGTCTCCTGAGTGGAAGTCGTCTTCATAGATATCCACCCGGTGATTGGCATCAATGTCATCTACTTTTTTATTGATGGCGTTTACCAGAGGCCTTTTTTCTTTGCTGACTTCCGACGAACAAGCTGATAATATTATTGCTAATAAGGTGAGGCGGCTTAGTGTCTTCATAATCCAAATTTTTCTTTTAAGATAACAAATTCCCGGTGTTTTATAATTCTATCAATAGTCAAACAAACCAAATCCATTGATAAATCAGAAAAGTCGCAGGTCTGACTACTATAGATAAATGATTGCCAATTCAAACAGTAACCAAAAACAAATCTCTATTTTATCCGTGAAATGAGGAAAACCAAATGCATATGAAAAACTTAAAAACATTTACTCAATCATTTATTGCATTAGCAATCATTGTCTTTTGCGGCACTTATGCTGATGCACAAAAAAAGAGTCCCCCGGCAAAAGCAGAAGGAACCATTGACGGTGTATCCGTAAAAATAAGCTATCACTCACCGAGTGTAAAGGGAAGAACCATCTACGGTGGACTGGAACCCTGGGGTAAAGTATGGCGGGCAGGAGCAAATAATGCCACAACCATCGAGTTTTCTGAGGACGTAAAGATCAATGGCAAGGACCTGCCCAAAGGAAAGTATGGTTTCTTTATCCTTCCTAAGGAAGAGGGTGACTGGACTGTCATTTTCAACAAAGTCTGGGACCAGTGGGGAGCATACGACTATGATAGCAGCCAGGATGCGCTACGTGTGGATGTTACACCTAAAAACGTAGACTCGGTAGAACAACTCAAATACACCATCGATGAAGATGGTACTGTGGCCATGACATGGGCTGAAAAATCAGTCCCATTTACCGTATCCAAATAACAAAGGTAAAAGGCGATCTCAAACGGTCGCCTTTTACTAGAGTATATTGAGCAGCTGTTCTTTTATCTTCTCCAGCTCATCTTTCATCTGAACGACAGCTCGCTGAATTACCGCATCATTAGCCTTTGCGCCGATCGTATTGATCTCCCGGCCTATCTCCTGGGATATGAACCCGAGTTTCTTTCCCTGAGCATCACTATGGGTCATAACCTCCGTGAAATACTCCAGATGTTTTTCTAATCGCACCTTCTCCTCAGTAATATCCAGCTTTTCGATATAGTAGATCAACTCCTGCTCGAAACGGTTCTGATCCACCTGTACTTTCTCTTTGATTTCTTCTATGTTTGAAGTGATTCGCTCACGGATCTGCTGCATCCGCTTAGGGTCGTGTTCCTTAACCAGCTTAAGCCCATCACCTATACCTTGAATGTAAGCATTCAGCTGACCCGATAATGTAGCGCCCTCTTCTCGCCTGAAATCATTGCATTTATCAATTGCCACCATCAGAGCATCTTTGGTCATGCTCCAGTTCGCATCGGGGCCACCTTCATCAGTTGTAATCACATCCGGCGAGTGTAATGCCAGGCGAAACAGGTCTTTAGGGTTAGCGTCCACCTGCTCAGCCAGCTCCTCATACTTCTTATAGTAGGTAACAAATAATCGATCGTTGATCTTTACTGTAGGCTCTTCGAGAGTCAGCGGCACCAGCTCCACTGTCAGGTTTACCTTGCCTCTTTTCAGGTGCTGTCCTATAAGCGTTTTGATTTCTAACTCACGATCAGCCAGCTCACGGGGTAGCTTTAAGTTCAGGTCGAAAAATTTGCTATTGAGTGTCTTCAGCTCAACTTTGATACGGTAATGTTCAGATTCAGCCTCAGCCGAACCAAATCCAGTCATTGAATAAAGCATCCGGTAAATTTAGAAATCTAATCCGAGAGTTAGGTATATTCTGGTATCCCCAATTTCAAAGTCCTGAATAGGACGAGCCACATCTACCTTAATATAGTATCCCAGCAATACAGTACGCACCCCAAATCCATAACCTGCCAGCCATGGATTCTGGAAGTTAGCTATCTCTGCACTAAATGGCGACCCTTCCTCAGCGTACTTTTTCCTGAAGGCTGTACCTTTTTCCGTAAACGGAGGTTTTCCTGTCCAGGCTGTGCCCATATCATAGAAACCGATCAGCTGAAAGTTTCGGAGAAATGCAGAGGAAATAGGCGCACTCGCAAAATACCTGAACACAGGAAATCTGAACTCGGCATTGAAAAGCAGCGCGTCCGTACCAAACATCTCATTATAATCAAATCCTCTCAAATTAGTCACAAACTTGGTAAAAAGTAAATTGGAGTTGTTTCGTGTATTTGAAAAGTAAAACGGATCGCTTAGCCCCTGATCTTCAAACTGCCGGAAAACCCAGTTTTGCATACCTCCCAGTACATAGTTTTGTGCACTTTCTCCAAATGAATGCCCATAAAACAAACGTGTAGCGAAGGTTACCTCTTTATGGATCTTTTGATAGTGCCGCAAGTCTACATTCACCCGGCTGAAGCTTTTTCTCGTATTGGTGACTCCAAAATAGTTCTCAAACTCTACAAGGCCACGGGTTCCCTGATAGATATTAAACCCTTTTTCGATCGTATTATCCAAAACGGCAGCTACGCGTGCTCCTGCATAGTGTACTTTGTCGTCCTGTGCAAAATTGGCTGCAGGGTTTGTGCCCAACACATATTGATTCTGAAGGTTATTAAAAACGGTGCCTGCATAGAAAGGGGATGCCTCAAAACGGAAAGTATTGGTTAATGGCACAGAAGCTGCTACCTCTATCTTATTGAGGGTGTATTTCTGTACCAGCTGATCCTGCTCTGTAAAATCATTGATCAGGTAGGCATTCCGGTTAAATCGCAGGTGAAAATCCATCCAGTACTTCAGGTACTGATACTCTCCATAAATATGGCCGCTTCTCAAATCGGTCGTAGTAAGTACACCTCCTGTCAGCCGGTGATTTTCCAGTATATCATTAACTTCCGTTTCGAGGAGTATACTAAACCCTCTGATAGGGTCTATCGCAAAAGAAGTGATCAAATTATTGAAGCTGAACCGGGGTTCATAAGCCTGTGGACCTATAACTCTCGACTTTCGCTCCAGCTTTCGGTAGTTTGAGAAGAATGATTCAGGCTTGAATCTACTTTGACTCTGTGGTTGGTCATCCTCAAACACATAATTGTCCGTGTCGATAAGTCCCTTTTCACTACTTACTTCCCCCTGCTCCTTTTCATCCTCATCGGTAAAAAAGAAAGATTCCGGAAGTACTAAAGAGTCCACATCCGTCAGCTCATTTTCTATGGGTTTTGACTCAGGCACCTCAAAGGTTTCTTCTTCAGGCTCCTGCTCTTTTTCTTTTTTAGCTCTTTCTACAAACCTTCCGGCAATAAACTTTGCTTGTGCCATTCGCTGACGAGCCGTCTGCGGAGTAAAGATCTTTCGTTCCAGATCAAAAGACTCATCCAGAAAAACCTTGTTACGACCTCCATCCAGCATCAGGTAGGTAAACTTGTCTTCCTCAAAAGACAGGTCATAATCCTTAATACTGTATTCAAAATTGCTGACCTGATTGAAGGTACGATCCAGGGTGCTGTAGCGATAAAGATTAGTGATACCCTTTTGGTCACTTAGGTAATAAATGAAGTACTGATTTCTTACTAATGGCTTCCGGTCTATACTGAAGGTATTGGTGAGTCGACTAAAGGAATGCGTGGTAGTATCCAGATCGTATAAAAACAGGTTGTAGTTATCGCCAACTTCTTTTAGCTCTACCTTTTCAATCTCTACCGAATCTATTTCCCTGTTTGAGCTAAACACAATAGCCGCCGTACCTGGAATGAAGACCGGGTCAATATCATCATAAAGGTCATTGGTTATACGCTTCAGGGCATTTCGCCGCATGCTGATAAGAAAGAGATCATTTTGCCCATCTATATCACCGCTAATGATCGCTAGTCGCCCGTTATCATTGAAAGAAAAGCTCTCAACCTGACGAAACCTGTTGAGCGGTTTCTGAAGCCTCTCACCTGTTAAAACATTATAAGTATTCAGGTACAGGTAGCCTCTTTTGTAAAGCAAAACCCCTACAGCATTGTTATCCTGCCAATCGATCAGTGGCAGGTGAAAATCTATCTCCTGCTCATTGATCAAATAGCCTCCTCGTACTACCGTCTCTTCCCTCCCTGTGGACAAGTCCACCACATTTACCTTGTACTTCCCATTTTTATGAAAGGTATAAGCTACTTTTTCACCTGTAGGGTTAATTTTCACATGATTGATCGCAACATCTTTTCTCCCATAGCTTGCCAGTATCTGCTCTTCATTAATTGCCTGGTAATTGTCAAGGATCTCCTCTTGCTGAACCAGGTAGAAATTCTGCCAATCGTCCAGGAACCGTTTAAAAGAAAGTCCCAGCGTGTTGGATATGCTGTTTTCTTCATTACGAATGATCCGGGTGAGATTGAGGATATTCGAAATATTGCTTCGGCCGTATTTGATAGCGATGTAGTTCCAGATGGACTGCCCCACAATCCCGGCATCATCATTCTGGATCTTCACCAGCTTGTTGATCTGCTTGCGAGAGAGGTAATCCCTGACGTAATCGTCCATTTCCTGATTCCAGCCATAAGCCAGATAGCGAGCCGCTCCATCAATAAACCATTCAGGAAGTGACAATAGATAGGAGTTTTGGAATATCTCAGCCAGGCTGCCTCCAAACATCATATCATTGATGAGTACTTTAGAAAGCTTATAGAGCATCTCTTTCTTAAACTCACTGGTCTGTCCTGTATAAGCTATCTCCACCTGCAGCTTCACAAAGTCTGTTTTCCCACCTATGGTGTAAACATCACCGCTTATGCCAATATTACTTTGCTGCAGATCCTGAAGGGAATTGTAAACGAAGATTTTTGTCTTGGTGTAGGGTGCATATCCCAGCACATCGGTCAGCTGTGTAAACTCTTCCTCCAGAAAGTTTAAGGCATGTAACGCATAGTCCTGGCCTCCCGGATAGTAATAAACTTCAAAATTATTGGTAGAATAAAAATACCACTCGAAATTTTTATACTGAATACGATTGTGTCCATACGGGGTATGATAGTACTGGGCTACGGCAGAAACCGTCATCAGCACCGTCAGTACCATTCCTAAAATAAGCCCTTTCATCTAATCCTATTTCAAATTTTTAACCCTGTTTACTGACACCTCTGGCAACAGTTCGGAATCGTGTAAACAGTAATTTACAAATTGGCGCGCAAAATATGGAACTAATGAAACACCTTTTGTGCCAAAACCATTAAATATACCAACGGAGCTGTATTCCGGATGCCAACCCATGAAAGGCCGCCGATCAAAAGTAGCTGGCCGAACCCCGGCTGCATGATCTACCACACGGTAATCTCCCGAGTATGTCTTAGATAACCGATTTTTGAGCATTTTGATTCCATCCACTGTGGGGGTGTAATCCAGCCGCTCGTGATCATAGGTAGACCCTACTCTGAATATGCCCTTTCTGGGTAACATAAAAACACCACGATTGATGATCATATCCGTTGGTAGAGGCGCTTCTATATCCATAATTTCTCCCTTTACAGGCCGGAAAGGCAGGTAGCCCCAATAATCATTATCTGAGACTTTTGTCCCTTCACAGAAAACCACTTTCCGGGCTTCTATGTTTTTATACCGTACACCATTACCTTTAGTTGCCAGCTCTTTATTATTAAACACCTCACTACGGAAAACTCCCAGCTCCTTCAACCTTTTTTTTACTGACTGAATAAGCACCGGCAGATCCACATAGCCACAAAAATTAAGTTTAAGTCCTCCATAACGATCGTTCACCCCTTCTATTTCCAATGACTGAGACACAATTTCCTTAACAAAGGGTTGGTACTCAGCCATCCCCGCCTTCCCCTGCCAGTCATTGAGCTCCTCGGTGGAGTAAAAGGGTCTGTAGATGGTCTTTGGGAACACAAATGAGCCGCCATAGACAGCTTCAAGATCACGATAGTAAGCTTCCAAACCCGGGAACAGCTCATCTGCCAGCCAGGTCTTAATCATTTTCCGGCCGGTTACAGGATTATACAAACCGGCGGCCCGGTTTGAAGATGTCTCGTTCACCTCTTCATCCACCACCATCACCTGCTGACCAGCCTTTAAAAGCTCATGTGCCAGCAAACTGCCTGCTATACCCTGACCTACGATCAAAAAATCTACTTTCTCCAAGCCCTTCACTTTTTTTACACAAATTTGCAACATCTCAACTGATGAAATCCGGATTATGATTATAAAATCCTTTGTGTTTAATCCTTTCTATGAGAATACCTACCTGATTTGGGATGATACCAAAGAAGGTGTAATAGTGGACCCCGGCTGCTATGAAAAATATGAACGGGATGAGCTGGAAAATGCTGTAAGGGAAGAAGGGGTAACGATCAAGGCAATAGTAAACACACACTGTCACATTGATCATGTACTGGGTAATCATTTCATGAAAACCGCCTTTCAGTGCCCGCTATGGATTCCCAAAAATGAAGTAGAAAATTATCGGGCTGTCACTGCCTATGCCCCCCAGTGGGGCATCCAACAGTACAGCCCTGCAGAACCAGACTTACTACTGGACAACAGTGGATCCATATCGTTCGGAAAAACAAACCTGGAAATCATCTACACCCCGGGGCATTCACCCGGTCACCTGGTCTTTCACCACACCGGTGAGAGAAAGCTGATCGGTGGCGATGTGCTCTTTAAAGGCAGCATCGGAAGGACTGATCTGCCTGGAGGGAATCACCAGCAGCTGATTGATAATATTCAGGAAAAACTATACAAACTGCCTGATGACACCATTGTCTATCCAGGCCATGGACCTGTTACTACAATAGGAGAAGAAAAAGTGACGAACCCATTTGTTAAAGCAGTCTGATTTTATGACATGAAAAAACATATCCCAAATTTCGTCACCAGTCTCAACCTCTTCACAGGTGCAATAGGCTGCATAGTGATCCTCAATGAGCAGGTAGACTGGGCCATTTTTTTTATCGGAATTTGTGGGATCTTTGACTTTCTGGATGGCCTTATGGCCAGATTGCTTCAGGTAAGATCCGCAATAGGCAAAGAGCTGGATTCATTAGCAGATGTAGTTTCTTTTGGCCTTCTCCCTGGCTTTATCATGTATCGATTGCTTGAGCAAAGCAACCCACCGTCCGAATTTTTACCGCTGGCAGGCCTAAGTATCGTCGTGTTTTCAGCTCTTCGGCTGGCAAAGTTCAATATTGATGATAGCCAGACTGATAAATTTATAGGGCTGCCCACCCCGGCAAACGCCATTATGATCGCCACCTTACCTTACCTGCCGACTGAACTGAACCCGGGGGTTTGGGCATTACTCATTATAACAGGCCTTTCTTGTTTTCTCCTGGTTGCCCCCCTTACAATGATCGCTCTCAAATTCAAGGGGCTATCCTGGAGACAGAATGCATTAAAATACATTCTAATCATCGCGATTGCCTTAACTTTATTCGTTTTTCAGCAGGACGGACTGCCTTTTATTATTCCGATTTACCTGATGATCTCCCTGGTTGGGAATTTTGCCAGGACTGAAGGCGTTTAAAAAACTACTTAAAGCACTAGAAATTAAAATAAAGCGTTACAAATCAATGCGAGTACTTTTTCCGCTTTTGCTCACCATCTGCATTACTGCGCGGCTACCGGCACAAAGTGTTCTCTCATCCGGAGAGTGGCATAAAATCGGTGTAAAAAAGTCTGGCATTTATAAGATAGACCGCAATTTTCTTAGTTCTGAACTTGGAGTTGATCTTTCTGCGGTTGACCCAAAAACCTTTAAAGTATTTGGAAGTCCCATTCACGGAATGCTTCCACAAGAGAATAGCTTTGACCGTCCGTCAGATCCAGTAGAATTTGCTATAGAAGGGGTAGGCACACAAGATGGCTCCATGGATGAGGGAGACTATTTTCTTTTTTATGGTCTTTCTCCGGACCACTTCTCCGTAGACAGCACCCTCCACTACCAGAAAAACCTGTATGCTGACATTACCTATTATTTTATAACCTATGGGGGTGACCCGGGCAAAAGAATTTCTCAATCTCCTGCATCTGAAGGTGGTGAGCCAAAAACTACTTTTACCGAATACATTATCCATGAAAAGGACCTTGTCAACAAATTTCAAAGTGGTCGACTATGGCTTGGTGAGGATATAGGTGGACTAGCAGGCACTCAAAAAACCTTCGATTATGAAATTTCAGGAAGTGTAGGTCCTATGCAATTAAAGCTTGGAGCAGTAGGGGCATGTGTGGACGGATGCAATTACGAGATATCGATTAATGATGGGCTGATAGGTAAGCTTCCAATCCAGCCGATATTAACGGGAATAGGTAACACGTATCAGGATAAAGCAAAGTATGCTGATAGTGTTTACAATGCTGTCATTTCCGGAAATGATCTTCGGTTAAGGGTGAAATTCAACAAAACAGGCAATGCAAGTGGTCACATCGATTATTTCATACTAGCCTATGAGCGTAACCTGGCTTTATATGATAATGAAACCACCTTTCATACCGGAAGCTTATCCTCACCTCAAACTTATGAAATTGGTAACAGCTCCTCTCAAACAAAGATCTGGAATGTCACCAACCCGGAAAATGCTTTATCCTTACCATTTTCACTAACAGGAAACACTGCTGAAATAAATGTCCCTGCTTCTGATAAAAATACCCTGGTGGCTTTCGAAGGGTCAGATTTTCCCTCACCGGAATATATTGCCTCGGTCAGTAACCAAAACATCAAGTCACTCGCCAATAGTGAAGGCATCATCGTAACTCATCCTGACTTCCTGTCGGAGGCGAGCCGACTGGCGGGATTTCACACCTCATATGATCAGCTCTCCGTGGGCGTGGTTACTACCCAACAGGTGTACAATGAATTTTCGGCAGGAAGACAGGATATCACCGCAATTCGCGATTTCCTGAAGTATGCTTATGAAAATGGGGGACGCTTAAAATACGCGCTGCTCTTTGGGGATGGCTCATACGACTATAAAAACAGAGTCTCAAACAACACCAACCTTGTGCCGGTCTATCAATCTACAGAATCTTTTCATCCCATTTACAGCCACTCATCCGATGATTACTTTGGCTTTTTCGAGGAAAATGAAGGCGGATGGTTTGAGGGTGTTCGTAGAAATAACTCCTCAGAATACATCATACCCTATGAAGACCATACCATGGAAATAGGAGTTGGCCGAATAGCTGCCAAAACCCGAACTGAGGCCACCGATGTAGTGGATAAGATCATTCGTTATAAAACCAGTGAAAAAGCGCTTGGCAAATGGAGAAATGAGATCGCCTACTTCTCAGATGATGGAGACAATGCCACACACATGATCCACGCAGATAGGCTCTTTGATATCTTAGATACCAGTTATATTGATTATAATGCTAAAAAGCTTTACCTGGATAATTTCGACCAGGAGAATAACAAATCACCGGAAGCCACCCAGGCCATCCTCAACGCGATCAAAGACGGAATCTTTATTTTTAATTACATAGGTCATGGTAATGAAGAACAGCTTACTATTGAAAATGTGATCAACTCCACGATCATAGGTCAGCTAACCAATCGTCAAAAACTACCGCTCTTTGTGACTGCAACCTGCGACTTTGGAAAATACGATGATCCGGCATTCACCTCAGGCGCTGAAATGCTTTTACTAAGTCCACATGGAGGTGCAATTGGTCTGTTATGCACCACACGTCCTGTTTTCGCTCACACCAATTTCCCGGTAAACCAGGCATTTCATGAAAATGTATTGAAGAAAATAGATGGCAGGTTCCCAAGGCTGGGAGATGTGATTAAAGCAACTAAAAATAACAGCCTCCGCGGCCCGGTAAACCGGAATTTCGCACTGCTCGGTGATCCCATGCTCCGGTTAAATTATCCGAAGTACAATATAGTATTTGACCAAATGTCTGGTGAGCAGGATACGCTAAGTGCTCTCGAAACATATCAGCTCTCTGGCTCAATCATGGAAAATGCACAACTGGTTCAGTCATTTAGTGGAAAAGCGATCGTAACATTATGGGACATTCCCCAGGAAAAAATCACAAAGGGCTCCGGCAATGCACCATATCAATACCAGGACCAGACCAATGCGCTCTACAGAGGCGAAGTATCTGTAAAGGACGGTCTTTTTGATGCTACTTTCATTCTGCCTAAAAACATCTCATACAAATACAAACCGGGTAAACTAACGATGTATGCATGGAGTGATCAGGACCTGCTGGACGCTTCCGGAGCAACCCGCAATTTTGTACTTGGTGGCACTGCTCCCAATGTAAGCAGCGATCAAAAGCCCCCAACAGGTAGCATTTACATAAATGAACCCTCTTTTTCATCTGGTGGAACTGTCGGTACGACCAGCCTGCTGATAGCCAGACTCTCTGATGAAAACGGTATCAATATTTCAAATAATGGCTTCAACAACAGCATTACGCTTACTTTAAACGATGGTGAACCTATCGTACTAAATGATTTTTATACGGCCGACCCTGATGATTTCACGCAAGGAAGTGTGACTTTTCCCTTGCAAAACCTGGACCCGGGAAGCTATACAGGAATACTAAAATTTTGGGACACACACAATAATTCAGGTACGGCGAGAGTTGAGTTTAAAGTATCCGACGACCCCGTCATTCGGATATACAATGCTAATCTCTACCCCAACCCTGTTTCTATTGGCGGGGAGACCACTTTCCGGTTTGATCATGACCGGGAAGGGGAGAAGCTGGAAATTAGCATATCATTATATAGCATGAGAGGAGAACAAGTCCATCGGTTAAATTACACCATTGACAACAGTCCAGGCACTATTGATGACCTGAAATGGTCCGTCGGGAACTTTCAGGGTGCCCGGTTGGAAAAAGGCGTCTACATTTATAGATTGTCAGTGACCAGTACATTTGACGGGGCGAATAATGAAGTAATAAAAAGGCTTGTAATCATTAATTAATTATCTTTGGCAACCTTAAATTTCTGTGAATGACTTACCGTCTCAAGAAAACACTTTGGACATTAATTGCTGGCTTCCCACTTTTGGCGCTAGCACAAAACTCTAACTCTGCCTATATATCAGGCCAGGACAGTGCAAGGAACCCGATTACCGTAGCTGTGCCATTTCTAAGTTTTGCTCCGGATAGCCGGGGGTCGGCTATGGGAGATGCCGGGGTAGCTACCTCTCCGGATGCCTACAGTACTCACTGGAACAATGGTAAACTTGCGTTTATAGAAGACGATCTTGGTTTTTCGTTTTCGTACTCTCCCTGGCTGGGAAATATCGTAGATGATATGTCCCTCAACTATCTCACTTTTTACAAAAAGATAGATCGTATCCAAACCATCGGAGCTTCTCTCAGGTATTTTGACCTGGGTGAGATCCAGCTAACGGACGCAAACGGAGAGCCTCTGGGCCTTGAAAACCCCAGGGAAGCAGCTTTGGACGCTACCTACTCAAGAAAACTTTCTGAAAACCTGGGAGTTGGGATCACCGGGCGGTTTATCTGGTCTAACCTATCAGGAAACATCACGGGAGCACCGGACGCACGCGCCGGAACCAGCGTTGCCATAGACCTGGGACTTTACTACACCAAAGAGCTGCTCGTAAGTGGAATGAATTCAGAACTCTCATTTGGTGCCCACATTTCCAATTTTGGCCAGAAAATAACGTACAGTAACGAATCTAATGAGGATTATATTCCTGGAAACCTGAGATTAGGATCTGCTTTCAAAACCAATATAGACCCATATAATAGTATCACCCTGGTGGTAGACTTTAACAAACTCCTGGTACCTACACCTCCTATCTATGAAGTAGATGAAGATGGGGAATTTGTAATCGGACCGGACGATAAACCGGTAATTGCTGCAGGTAAAGATCCGGATCGACCGCTGCTTAGTGGTACTATCGGTTCCTTCGGAGATGCTCCTGGTGGAGCCATGGAAGAACTAAGAGAGGTTATGCTCTCTGTAGGTACGGAATATTGGTACAGAGATATTTTTGCAGTACGGGCAGGATACTTCTATGAAAGTGAATCCAAAGGCAACCGAAAATACTTCACGGCAGGCCTGGGCTTTAGATATCAGGTGATCGGAATAGACTTTTCGTACCTGGTCCCGCAGGAGAACAATCACCCGCTAGGAGATACACTCAGGCTGTCATTCGTCTTTAACATGGAAAAAAACGAACCTGAAGCTCCAACTTCCAACTAGATGCTGGACAGAACGGAAGCACCACAAGCAGAAGAAATAATACTCCCTGAAATCCCTGAACCTCATAAGACCACACTAGAGGGCGGGTACCCTTTATTTATCATTGAGCAGGGCACACAACCCGTTCTTGTACTGGAAATCGATCTGCCCGTAGGCCGGTGGAATGAAACCTCTCCGGGATTAACATACTTCGCTGCTAAAATGCTCACAGAGGGCACGACTTCTAAAACCTCTGAGCAAATAGCCGAAGCCTTTGATTTCTATGGGAGTCACTTAGAGATTACACCCACCCTGGATTTCATTCATATCAAACTGTACACCCTCAAGAAATTCTTTCCGCCTCTCGTGCAACTACTGGCTGAAATGCTCAGAGAACCGGGGCATCCTCAGAAAGAGTTTGATCTCCTGAAGCGAATAAGGATACAACAGATCCATCAGCAACATGCTAAAAACAATGCTTATGCGGGCCTGAAATTCAGAGAGATGTTGTTTGGCAAAGAGCATCCTTATGGGGTGATCATTGATGACGAAAAGGTGAAAGATATCACACTTGATCAAGTCAGTAAGTTTCATTCCACCTTGCTAAGCAATCCGACTTTTTACCTGGCGGGAATGGTTGCTCCGGAAGATATAGAGGTACTACAATCCGCTTTCGAAAAAGTTAATTTTGGAAATGCAGGAGCCCGGGATATTGCTGCTAATACCGGTAATGCTGATCAACATATAACTCGAGAAGAAAGCACGCAGGCCAGCTTGCGACAGGGGCATTTTACCATTGACAGGCATCATCCGGATACACATCGCCTCAAAATAACCAATGTCTTTTTGGGAGGTTTTTTTGGGTCGCGGCTGATGAAAAACATCCGGGAAGAAAAAGGGCTGACCTATGGTATCCACTCATCCATAGCCCACTTGCAAAAAGCCTCTTACTGGTATATCAGTACGGAAGTGCTGAAGGAAAAGCTGGATCTGACAAAAGAGGAGATCGCTAAAGAAATAAATCATCTCCAAACCACTGCACCGGCACAGGAAGAGGTGAGTATGGTTACAAATTATATGAAAGGAAAATTTCTAAGCTCCTTTGACACCCCGTTTAACTCGCTAAACATGATCAAAAACCTGAATAGCGCCGGGCTGGATACCTCCTATTACGAAGACTTTCTGAGATCCTTAAACGAAATAACTCCGGAGGTCATAAAAGAAACTGCTAAGAAGTATCTGGATCAGGAAAAAATGATCACATTGAGCGTAGCCTAGTTCCCAATGGCACAAATAATCAACCAAGACGAAAAATTCCTCTTCAAGGAAATTTTTGTCACGGTAAATAGAAACAACGGACTGGAAATCAACTATTTGCGACACATTTTAAAGGCAGTTTAATTCTGCTTAACACTAGTTCCTTTCCTTTAAAAGCAATAAATATTCCCCCTGAATTTTCACCTCATCGTACACTAACGGGACTTTTGTAAATCCCTGATAATCGAGCACCCCCTTTTTACCTCCTCTGCCGGCAATGACCAGGTTCTGGGCAGTATCTTCAATATCATCATAATTTGCCCTGGCTATAAACTGTCCGTCTTCGCTGGCCAGTCCTTTTTTTCCGTCCCAGTCGGTAATGAGGTAATTTCCGGTAGCCAGCCGTTCGACCTCCTTCCAGACAGGCTCTAAAACCTCCTGTCCGTCTTTATCAATTAATCCAAAATGCTCTCCAATTTGCACTACAGCCAGTCCATTTTCAAAAGTGGATGAATACTTGTAATATGGCTGTATGATAAGGATCTCATATTTGTCGATAAAGCCCCACCTGCCCAGTAGGCTCACAGGAGCCAGACCTTCTTCATAAGGGAGCGCTTCATCATATCTGTTGGCTACACGTAGTTTCCCGTTTTCATCCACAAAGCCGTACTTCCCATCCTTTTTGATTAGAAAATACCCTTCCGAGTAACTCACCACATCTGCAATGTTATCTTCTGGTTTTACAATTTCCCTGCCGGCCGCATCGATAAGCTTTAAACCTTCCTCAGATACCAGCTCGTAAAATCCGGACACCTGATCTACCCGATCATACTGTGGATGTATAATCACCCCTTCGCTTGTCACAAGACCAAATTTACCATCCTGCTCAAGCCTCAGGAAGCCCTTATCTTCAACCACATAGGGCAGCTTTGCCACTAAATCCCCGTAAGGCGTATAAATGTGAGAAGCCATTCCCTTTTTGGCAATGTAAAAGCTTGAGGTGTTGATTATCTCATCATACTCAGGTAAAATAAACCAGGAGCCATGCAAACTACTTACTCCCCATTTTTGGAGGTAATTAGCTGCAAAGTGATTTTCACGGCCCAGGTCTTTTATTTGATCATACTTAAAGTCAAGCTGTGTGGACCCCTGGAAGTCTATCCACCCCCAATATTCATTTTTCTTTACCGGGATCACCCCGCTCTGAGAGTGTTTAACTTCCTGAAATGACCGATTATTGATCTTCCTGCCAAACAGATTATAAATATCCCAACCCTTTGATGTTTTGGTGAAGAAATAAGCGCTATCTACAGCTACTGAATCAAAGCCAGCAGCTACTTCCGTTCCATTGGTTT
The DNA here is from genome assembly GCF_057801515.1 of Marinoscillum sp. HNIBRBA16962. NCBI lineage: Bacteria > Pseudomonadati > Bacteroidota > Cytophagia > Cytophagales > Reichenbachiellaceae > Marinoscillum > Marinoscillum sp. HNIBRBA16962. Next base: position 5,638,410 of record NZ_CM173603.1, read on the forward strand.
TATAAATTCCCCATGTACCCAGAGCCATGTTCCGGGTAACGAGAAAGCCATTCCCGGCATATCGCAAAGTATGTTGTTGGTTCCGGAAAAGCTCAGAGCTTGCTCCCAATATATGGGTCACATCATTGACATGAGCAATGAGAATCTCATCCTCAGGATGGTAAACAATAGAATCACAAGAAACTTTGTATCCTGAAGGCTGCCCGATAGCCCGCACTTCCCACTCCGGAAAATGGATCACATGTTCCCGGTTCAGGATTTTTTTATACCTGATCGGATGGATCAGTTCACCGGTAGCAGAAAGCAGACCGTATTTTCCTTCATTGGCAAGAAGGTACTCATTCTCCCATTTCTTAAAGTCATCTACCCACTGGCTTATTACCAGCTCACCATCAGGTGTGTAGATCCTGGCTTTTCGAATAGCATTTTGTGCCACCACAAAGTCACCCACCATTTTGATTGACTCGTACTCCACATCAATGACTTGCTCATTGTTATATGAAAAAAGTCCGTAGGCTATTTTTCCATCTTTGTACTCTGAAACCAATAACCTGTCCGCAGAAAAAGGCTCTATAGAAAAATACCTGAAGGCAAGCTGTACCCTGGCTTTCGCATCGATGAGGCCTCTGAATATCAGGTTTGAAAAGCGACCGGTAATTCCAGCTTCAAAATACGCTCCAAAGGGCCGCAGAATGGTATACTTTGCATCGGTTATTTTCTTATCCCTGATACTGATCAGTCCCCATTTCCCGTCTTCCCTGTAGCCAATAGCCTCGTGAGTGATCACCTGACCTCCATCAGACCACCCCAGCATCTCATAAACCGGGGGAATAACTACCACGCCTTTACTATCAGCAATACCCTGATAACCGCCAGAAGTAATGATCTGAAGGCCCTCTGCCCGGGTAATGTTGAGTAGAATAAATAAGAGTAAGGAAAATACCGCCCGCTTATGCATAAAGCCAAATATAGGAAAGGCTGGTAACGATCTGCTTATTTGGATGCTTTTGTTTCTTCTTTCTCCAGGTTAAAAAGATCATTAAGAACCCCCACCAGAGAATCAGCCTCTCCTCTCTTGCACGCAGCCTTCAGTTGGAGAACAGGCAATTTGATAACCTTCTGGATCATATTTTTCGAAGCTTTCTCCAATATCTTCAGCTCTTTATCATCAAGCTTTCCTACATATCTTGCCAGCTCCTGCTTACGAATGTCCTCAAGGGCATCCTTAAATTTCTTGATCGTAGGGGAAACTTCCATTTCCTGAGACCAGTCGTTAAATTCCACTATGCTCTCTTCTATGATACCTTCTACCCGCGGAATCGTAGCCTTCCTCCGCTCCAAAGCCTCAGAAGCTTTCTGCTGAAGCTGGTCTACGTTATACAGAAGGATGCCAGGTTTTTCATGAACCTCGTCAGAAATACTTCGGGGGACGGACAGGTCTATCAATAATTTTGGAGTGGCTGAACTGATGGTACTTGATGTAATGAGCGGCTCATTTACCAAAACAGTGCTGATGACCACATGTGACTCATTTACTATAGATTCCAGGTCTTCAAAAGGCCTTGCGTTAAAGCCAAATGTGGCAGCATGCTTTTCTGCTTTTTCAAACGTTCGGTTCACTAGTGTCACTTCAGCATCTATTCCTTTGAAGTTTTCGGCCACATTGGCTCCAATGTCACCTAACCCAATAACGGCTATCTTAGGAGACTTAAAATGCTGAATGTATTGCTCTGCAATATCCACGGCCGAAGAAGCCAGTGAGGCTGTGCCGTCTCTGAAAGGAGTTTCCTGAACCACTCGCTTGTTCGTGAAGAAAATGGTATGCATAAGGCGGTGCAAAAATGGTCCTGCCATAGACTCATCTGCTGTCCATTGATAGGCCTTTTTTACCTGATTAGTAATTTGGATGTCTCCAAGGATCATGGAGTCCAGACCCAGAGCCACACGAAACAGGTGCTCTACAGCGGCTCTTTCATTCAAAGAAATAAAGTAACCAGCCGAGGGCTCCTCACTCAAACCATGAAAAATATCTACAAGCGACGCAATCTCCTGTCCATGATCCTGATCGGAAAAATAGTAAATCTCTGTACGGTTACAGGTAGAAAGAACCATAGCTTCATCAATACCCAACAATTCCTTCAGTTTCAAAAGGAACTGTTTGCTGGTTGACTCATCAAAAGCTACCGCCTCCCGAATATTCAGAGGAGTGTTCTTGTAAGAGATCCCTATTGCTTTGAAGTTATTCATCGCCATCTAAAATCCGCCTATTGTATTACCAAAGTACCGGCAAAAATACAAAACCTTAACTTATTAGGAATATGACATATATCATAAAAAATTATTTATATTCGTTATGAATAGCGGTGTATGATCAACAAATTAAGACAGAAAATAATAAACACACTTGGTTTTTCCAAAACAGAAGCCAATGGTACGCTGGTCCTTATTTTACTGATTTTAGTCATTGTCATTGTTCCTAAAATCTACTTCCTGAAAACCCATTCCGGAAAAGAAAGTTTCAGGGAGGAATCACAAAAACTGGAAAGCTGGGCCAAAGAGCTGCAGGCAGTCCTTCCGGAACCGGAAAAACCTCCCAAAAGAGAGGTGGCTGAAGAAGAAAAACACCAGGTTCCTGAGTCTTTCCTGTTTGACCCTAACACAGCGTCTTATGAAGCGCTCACTTCTCTCGGATTTTCGAAAAAGACAGCATCCAATATTATCTCTTATCGCAAATCCGGAGGTTCGTTCCGTATAAAATCGGATTTGGATAAGATCTATGGTATAGATAAAGAGAGGCTCCAGGAACTGTCAGCACATATTGATCTTCCCGAAGAAGAGAAAGTGGAGGTTTCGAAACCAAAGCCTGGAGAACAGCGATCAAAAAAAGCAACTAGAAAATTTGACCTGAATACAGCAGATACATTAACCTTTCGTCAAATTTACGGGATAGGGCCTGTGCTTTCCAGACGTATTGTTGCGTTTCGGGAAAAGCTGGGAGGTTTTTATTCACCAGATCAGCTTTACGAGGTATACGGACTTGATTCTTCAGTTGTAAAAACCATCCTGGACCGGTCATTCATAAAGTCCGCTCAGGAAATGATCTATTTAAATACCGATTCGGCTTCACATTTATATCATCATCCGTATATAGACTATGATCTGGCCAAAGTCATTGTTAATTTCAAGAAGCAACATGGCCCCTATAAATCTGTAGATCAGGTCAAAAGGATAAAGATCATTTCTGACAGTATTTATCAAAAAATATATCCTTATCTTTCAATTGACCCCTGAAAGAGTCAAACATGGAGAAAATACTTCAATCGTATTTACGCAGACTTACTAACCTATCCGGAAATAACCGGTCACTTTTACTCCTACGTCTTATCTCCGACCAGTTTCTCGATATCAATGACCTGGATTTTATTACCAACAAACCAAGCTTTGACATCATCAGCCAGCTAATTGCCGGGAAAGACCGAATAAAACTCTGCGACGAAGTAGACCCAAGAGATGACCAATCCAATTCATTAAGCCAGAAGTTGAGAAAAATCTTTCGCATCGAGCAGTTTATTTTTGAAGAACGCGGCGCCAAAGATCTTTATGTTGGCTGGCCATTTATCCGGGGCAAACTTAACAATGGTACACTTGTAAGGTGCCCGCTGATCTTCTACCCGGTATCACTTGAAAGGAAAAATAATGCGTGGTACCTGCAGCAGCGAAAAGGGGTAAACATTACCCTGAACAAGACTTTTTTACTTGCATACGCTTATTACAACAAAGTATCCCTGGATGAAGAGCTCATTGAATATGTCCTTGGGGACTTTGACACCGACAGCACGGTCTACCGCACTCAGCTTTACGAATTACTAAAAAACAGTCAGATTGAAATTAATTTCAACCAGGAAAACTTTATCGATAAGCTTCACTCTTTTAAAAACTACAAGAAAAGCGAATTTGAAGCTTCCGAAAAAGATGGCAACCTCAAGATCTACCCGGAGGCTTTGCTGGGCATATTTCCCCAGGCCGGATCTTATCTGGTGCCTGACTATGTCCGCCTGATGGAAAATGAGCAAGTTAATGACATTGCTCAGTTTTTTTCGCACCGTGTCAAAGAAAACCCGGAAGAGACTCAGGCAGTGCGTTTTTCAGATCAGGTAAAAGAAGAAACCACCTTCACACCTTTTGAGATAGACGCATCTCAGGAGCATGCCCTTAAACTGGTCAAAAAGGGCAACTCCCTTGTCGTGCAGGGACCTCCGGGCACCGGCAAGTCGCAGTTGATCTGTAACCTTATCAGTGACTTTATTGCACGAGGCAAAAATGTCTTGCTCGTTTGTCAAAAAAGGGCTGCCCTGGATGTGGTTTATAAACGACTCCAGTCTCAGCAGCTCCACGATTTCATTGGGCTGGTTCATGATTTTAAAAATGACCGTAAAGACATTTTTGACCAGATAGCGCGCCAGATCGATAGCCTGGATGAGTATAAGCAAAAAAACAACAGCCTGGATGCCATTTACCTGGAGCGTTCATTTTTGCAGGCCAGTCGTAAAATTGACCAGTTGACTGAGGAGCTAAGCGAATTTAAAGATGCGCTTTTTGATGAATCAGAATGTGGCAAATCGATCAAAGAACTTTACCTGAGTTCTAATCCCGATGCACCCTCTATTACTCTTAACCAGGAGTATCGCAGCTTTCATTACCACTATGCACCGGAGTTTGTTACTAAGATTTCAAGGTTTTTGGACTATTATAATAAGTTTGAAACAAGTCCCCACTTTTGGTCCGGAGGGCCTTCATTCAGCTCATTCGGTACCCAGGAGTTTATCCACTTAAAGGAAATTCTGGATGAAATCCCCGAACACCATCAAAAGCTAAAGGCTGAATCCAGGGCATTTTCCGGCATTGAACTTGACTTTGAGTCGTGCCTGCACTTCGTCTCATACCGTGATGAACTTGAGCAGCTAAAAACCAACCTGGACAACGAGCAGGTCTATCATTACTACAAGCATATGCTCAACCATGAGCCCAACGAAGATCCGCTCTGGCTATCTAACCTGGAACGTACGATGCTTCAGTGCTTCAAGGGATCAGGGCCTGAAATCTCATTAAAATCAAAAGAACTCGGGAGGTTTCAGGAAGCCCTGGAGCATGCAATAAAAGCCAGGAAAGGCTTGTTTAGCTGGATCAGATGGAAGATGTTTTCAGAAGACAAAATCTTCATAACCAGGGTACTTGTAGCAAATGAACTAAAAAGCAATAAACAGGGGTTTGAAGTGCTGCTGGAGCGAATCGACAACCGGCTTAACTATGAGCACATTGTATCGCGCATCCAAAATACCGGGTGGTTGACCGGATTCCCGACCAATTTCAGAAAAATTGACATTCAAAATTGGTTTTTTTATCAAAAACTGGCGCTGAAGTGCGTACAACTCACCCGAAAGATCCGAACCCTCACCCAGGTGCTGGGGCCAAAAGAACACAACCGAACAGATTTTATCGACCGTATAGAGAAGTTCATGCAATTTCTGGATCAGATCCCTGTACAGCTACAGCTCTGGTCCAGGTATATTTCTGAAACCCAGATCAGGGGACTCCTCCTGGGAAAGGTCCCCATCCAGAAGGCCAGGGCACTACTCAACGAAGACTTTGACTCCCTGGTAGAATACGATAAGCTAAAAGATAATTTCACCAATGATGAGGAAAAAATCATTGGCGAACTCCTGGAGAAAGGGAAAAACAAAGTAGATATATTAAATCTCTTTGACAACAGTCTGGCCCTCGCATGGATTGATCATATAGAAACAAAGTTCCCAATCCTTAAATCCATCTCTTCTTTTAAGCTGGACCACCTCACGAAAGAGCTTCAGCAAGCCATAGATGATAAGATGAGCATCAGCCAGGAGATCCTGCTCTTAAAATCCCGCGAAAGGACTTATGAAAACCTGGAATATAATCGATTAAACAACCTGGTGACCTACAAGGACCTCTATCATCAGGTCACCAAAAAACGCAAAGTATGGCCTATCCGCAGGGTTATTTCAAGTTTCTATGAGGAAGTTTTTTCATTGCTTCCATGCTGGATGGCCTCTCCGGAATCAGCGTCCGCCATATTCCCCATGGAGGAAAACTTTGATCTGGTCATTTTTGACGAGGCCTCTCAGTGCTTTGCAGAGCGTGGGATCCCGGCCATGTACCGTGGGAAACAGGTGGTAATCGCTGGTGACGACAAGCAGTTGCAGCCCAATGACTTATATCGGGTAAGGTGGGAGGACGAGGATGATCAGGACCTCCCGGAGCTGGAAATAGATTCCCTCCTGTCTTTAGCCAAAAAATACCTGAAAGAGGTAAGCCTGCGGGGCCACTACCGTAGCAAGTCTTTAGAGCTGATCGAGTTTTCAAATCTGAATTTCTATAACGGCCGTCTGAAGCTGCTCCCTGATTTTCACATTGCCCAAAAAAGAGAGCCGGCTATCCGCTACTTCAAAACAAACGGTGTGTGGAAAAACAATATAAACGAAGTAGAGGCAGAAGAGGTGATCAGGCTCATCAACAAGGTTACAAGAGATAAAAAAGGAAAAAGTGTAGGGGTAGTCACCTTTAATGTGAGACAACAGGGTTACATCCTGGACCTGATAGACATTTACCAGCAGGAAAGAAGGATTAAACTCCCGAAATCCTTTTTTGTGAAGAATATCGAAAATGTACAGGGAGATGAAAAAGACATTATTATTTTCAGTACTGCGTATGCCCCCGATGAGGCCGGACGAATGCAGCTAAGGTTTGGAAGCCTGAATGTCGCTGGTGGAGAAAATCGTCTGAATGTCGCTATCACCAGAGCCCGTGAGGAGATCTACATGGTGACCAGCCTGTCCCCACACCAGTTAAATGCGGATAATACCATAAACCCGGGACCAAAACTCCTGCAATCTTACCTTCAGTATGCCTGGGATGTAAACAATGGTGAGTGGACTCCTAACAGTCAGGAAGACAAAAGCCGGTCGCCAACGTGGTATCTGCGAAACAAGCTACAACGTGAAGACGGTAAGATTTACATCAAAAAGGAACTGCCTTTTTCAGACCTTACAGTGCTTAGCACCAAAGCCTATAAAGGACTGATCCTGACAGACGATGAGCTCTTTTATGACACCTCTTCGCCAAAAGAAGCCCATTGCTATCGTCAAAACCATTTTATAGAGAAGAACTGGCCCTTTATCCAGTTTTACAGCAGGGAATATTGGATAAACAGAAAGCAGGCAGAAGAAAAGCTGACAAAGTTTATCGAAAGAGTAGCAGAATAGGATCTTTATTCATTTTGAGCCCACTCTACACGAGCTCCCACCGAAACGATAAGCGGCAATGTATCTCTTCTCATGTACTGTTCAAATGCCAAAGTGTATTGCCCGGAAGCCGTAAACTGATAATCATTCAGGATCAGCTGCTGATGGTCAAAAAGATCTCCCAGTCCGCTACCGTATGGCTCACCCGTTTTTGGATCAAATAAGTTGATGTTTTGAAGGTTTTCGACCAGGACCTTACCTGTAGAATCCTTTAGGGTGTACTGATAATATAGATTGTGGTACGGATAAGCGCTCGCATTCCTTATATTGGCATAGATGTCATAAGGAATTTGCGTATCAGCTATTTGAAAATCAAAAGAAATTACCTGATCCTCCACCCAAATACTTTCATCCAGGTCTGTATTTTTCTCAAAGACCCTGTTGGTATCACAGGCAAAAGTAGAAACGGCTATAATGAGCCAGACAAGACGCTTGATCATTGATCTTTTTTGTTGTTTGGGTGATTCTGGTTTCGATTCTTATTAAACTTTCTGTTTTTACGTTTCTTCTTCTTTTTCTTTTTGCCTTTGCCATTTGTGAATTTTCGATCCATAGCAACCAGATCACTATTCAGTGATGAGTCACTGGCAAAATCCTCTAAAACATCCTCAGCCAGAGAAACTGGCTTTTTACCTTGTTTATTCAACTCCAGTATCTCATTGACACGCTCCACTTCCAGCGGATACCAGCTGTTTTCTTCGTCGTATCCAAACCACATGATCCTTCTGAAAATATCTGTCTTCTGCAGCTTAGCCTTACCTTTCTCAGTTAAAAGGGGCTGTTCTACCTCGGGAATATCCCTGAGCGCCACCATGTAAGTGTCCAGCTCATAATTGAGGCAGCACTTCAGTCGTCCGCACTGCCCGCTCAGCTTGCTGGGGTTCAGTGAAAGGTTTTGATAGCGGGCCGCCTGAGTACTTACACTCTTGAAATCGCTGAGCCAGGTAGAACAGCAAAGTTCCCGGCCACAAGAGCCTATTCCTCCTAACCTGCCGGCTTCCTGCCTCAGGCTGATCTGGCGCATCTCTACACGGATCCTGAATTCACCTGCCAGTACCTTGATCAGTTCACGAAAATCTACCCGATCGTCTGCCGAGTAATAAAATGTAGCTTTGGTGTTATCTGCCTGAAACTCCACATCTGTGAGCTTCATCTCCAGCTGCAGGTCCTCAATGATCTGCCGGGTTCTGTATAAGGTCGGCATCTCCCGCTTCTTCACGTCCCGATATTTATCAAGATCTTTCTGAGAGGCAATACGGTAAATGCTTTTTATATCATCACTATCCACAACCCCCTTTTTTCTCATCTGGAGTCTTACCAGCTCGCCCTGCAACGAAACGTGACCTATATGGTGACCGTTGGGCACATCCACCACTACCGCATCCCCTGTGGTAAGGTTCAGGTCTTTACTGTTTCTGAAAAAATCTTTGCCTCCGTTTTTGAAGCGGACTTCTACAATGTCAAAATCACTTACAACCGGAGCCTCCATGTTAGACAACCAGTCAAAGACATTCAATTTATTACATCCTCCCGAGCTGCATCCGCCATTATTGTTGCAGCCGGGTGTCCCTTCTACATCATTTACCACACTACACGATGAACATCCCATATTGATTCCGAATCGATTGGTTTAATTACCAAATATAATGGAAGTCAGAAAGATTATTGGCCCAATTCCTGCAAATCAAAACCAATATCCGAACGGAAGTTTTTACCCTCCCAATTTACCTGCTCCACCGCCTTGTAGCTCTGGCTTAAAGCCTCCGACATATTCTTGCCCAGACCTGTAAGCGCTATCACCCGGCCTCCATTGGTTAGTAATTTTCCATCTGACTGTTTAGTGCCTGCGTGAAATGGTATTACCTTTTTAACAGGATTGGTAATGGTGATCTCCCGGCCTTTTTCATAAGCGCCCGGGTAACCTTCCGAAACCAGCATTACGGTAGTGGCTGTGTATGGATGCACCTCGAATGTCTCTTCAGCGAGTGTCCCTCTGGCAGATGCTGCCAGCAGGTCCACCAGGTCTGATTTGATACGAGGTATAACCACCTCCGTCTCAGGATCGCCCATACGCACATTGTACTCAATCACCATCGGATTACCAGCTTTGTTCATGAGCCCGATGAAGATAAACCCACAGTAGTCCATCGCCTCCTCCCTGATACCGCGAACGGTTGGCTTTACGACTTCTTCTTCTACCTTTTTCATGAAAGCATCATCAGCAAAAATCACTGGTGAGACCGCTCCCATTCCGCCTGTATTTGGGCCGGTGTCCCTCTCGCCTATTCGCTTGTAGTCTTTTGCTTCCGGTAAGATGACATAGTCCTTCCCGTCTGTTAAAACAAATACCGAGAGCTCAATTCCGGTTAAAAACTCCTCGATTAAAACACTTGAACTGGCTTCTCCGAATTTCTTATTTAAGATGAGATCGTCCAGGTTTTGTTTGGCTTCATCCAGGCTTTCAGTAATCAGCACCCCTTTCCCTGCTGCAAGTCCATCAGCCTTCAGCACATAAGGAGGGTCCAGTTTTTCCAAAAAAGCATACCCGTCTTTGATATTATCCGCAGTAAAAACCTCAGCAGCTGCAGTAGGCACCCCATACTTTTTCATGAAGTCTTTGGCAAACTGCTTGCTACCTTCGAGTGTTGCTCCAGCTTTGCCAGGTCCTACGATGAGGAGGTCCTTAAGGTCAGCTTCTGCCTTAAGAGCATCCACAAGCCCCAATACCAATGGTTCTTCAGGGCCTACAACCAGCAAATCAATGGTATGCTCCTGAATGACACGCTTAACAGCTGAAAAATCCTTAACATCTATTGAAAGGTTTGTAGCAATTTCTGAAGTTCCTCCGTTACCGGGAGCGACGAAAAGGTTATCACACTTCGGGCTTTGTTTGATTTTCCATGCAAGTGCATGCTCCCTGCCGCCTGAGCCTATGATCAATATATTCATTTGTGAAAAATTCTATGATGTAAGTAAAGTCGCCCAAAAATAGGTGCTTTAGTGAAAATGACCATAATCAAGGGAATAATTACACGGCAAACCAGTGTCATGTCAAGGAATAAAATGCCGGTATAGGTTCCGAAGCTTCGGAACGCAGACAAACGAAGAAAATGCATTGAGAATCAGCGAAGATCTGCAGGAAATAAAGAATGTGTTACACTATGATGCCTGAAACCCTATATCATTAACAGAACACTAGTGCGCGTATTCTGACATAAACTTGATTCGCATGAGCCTTACCTCATCTTCGCTGTAGAAGTCCTGAAGCTCTTCCATTGCCTCTTCAATGCTATCTGACTCGGCATTCATAAAGTAATCGTAGATATCCTCCTGACGCTCATCATCCAGTAACTGATCGATGTAGTAATCCAGGTTGAGTTTGGTGCCCCCGAAGCAAATATTCTCAATCTCGGTGATCAGGTTTTCGTATTTCATGTCCTTTGCCTCCGCGATATCTTCCAGGTCAATTTTTTTGTCGATCTGCTGAATGATGAAGATCTTATTTTTTGACTTTGCTCCTGATGATTTTACCAGCACATCAGATGCTGTCAGAATATCATTCTCATCCACATACTTCTCGATCATTTCGAGAAATGGCTTACCAAACTTGCGGGCTTTACTTTCACCTACACCTATTATTTTGATGAGGTCATCCATGGTAGTGGGATATAGAGTAGCCATCTCTTCCATAGAAGGATCCTGGAAAATCACGTAAGGAGGCAGATTTTTCTGGTGAGCCACTTTCTTACGGAGCCCCTTAATCATGTCAAAAAGGACCTTGTCATAGGCAGTGGTATTCACCTTAGAAGTTTCTACTTCCTCCTCTTCTCCCTCAGTCTCATATTCATGATCTCTTGAAAGCTCTACGGGGAATGGATCAATGAGAAAGTCAATTCCTTTTTGATTCAGCTGAAACACCCCCGGATTATCAATGTCTTTCCGGATAAACTCAAAGAGCAATGTCTGACGTATCACTGATTTCCAAAAGTGCTCGTCATGTCCCTTGCCTTTTCCAAAGACTTTAAGTTTATCATGATCGTAGCTTTTCACATGATCGGTCTTCTTACCGATCAGTACACTGCTCAGGTGATCAAGGGTAAATCGTTCACCGGTCTGCTCCACCGCTTCCACGACACATTTGACATAATCCTGTCCGTCAAATTTTTCCCGTGGATGCATGCAGTTGTCACACTTTTCACAATTCTCTTCTCGGTACTGCTCTCCAAAATAATGCAAAAGTTGTTTACGGCGACACACCGATGACTCGGCATATAGTGCCATCTCTTCCAGTAAAAACCGTGCGTTTTCACGCTCCGTTACTGCTTTATCTTTGTTGAATTTCTCCAGCTTGAGGATATCATTGTAGCTGTAAAACATTACGCAGCTACTCTCAATACCATCCCTGCCGGCACGCCCGGTTTCCTGGTAATATCCTTCTATGGACTTAGGAGCATCATAGTGCACCACAAAACGAACATCGGGTTTGTCAATGCCCATTCCGAATGCGATGGTAGCTACAATCACATCCGTATCCTCGTTCAGGAACGCATCCTGGTTTTTCATCCGGATCGCTCCATCCATTCCCGCATGGTAAGGGGCTACCTTTACCCCGTTTACTTTTAAAAACTCGGCAATTTCTTCAACTTTCTTCCTGCTTAAGCAATAAACAATTCCTGACTCTCCTTTATGATCCCTGACCACCTTGATCAGCTGCTTTTTAGCCTGCTTCTTCGGTTTTACTTCATAAACAAGATTTGTGCGATTAAAGGAGGACTGAAAGACTTTAGCCTCTTCCATATCCAGGTTCTTTTTGATATCCAGCTGAACCTTAGGAGTAGCTGTGGCCGTGAGGGCTATGATCGGAATATTTCCCAGTGCACTGATGATCGCTTTTATCCTTCGGTATTCCGGTCTGAAGTCATGACCCCACTCTGAAATACAGTGTGCTTCATCTACTGCAACAAACGAGATATTAGTCTTTTTCAGAAATTCTACATTCTCTTCCTTTGTCAGGGACTCAGGAGCCACATACAGCAGCTTCACATCTCCTGCTAAGGTTTCCTTCTTTACCCTGGTGATCTCTCCTTTGGTCAGGGTTGAATTAAGAAATTTGGCATTGATACCTACTGCATTCATCTGATCCACCTGATTTTTCATCAGCGCAATCAACGGGGATATTACAATGGCTGTCCCCTCTTTCACGATTGCAGGAAGTTGATAACAGAGAGATTTTCCCGCACCTGTAGGCATGATCACAAACGTGTTTCGACCAGCCATCACACTCTCAATGATATCCTCCTGGGTGCCCCTGAAAGTATTGTATCCAAATACTCTCTTGAGGGTCTCTTTTAGCTTATTGTCTGTGCCAGTTTCCATCTACCAAATCATTCTGCTTAATCCATTCAATAAATTAATAAATTTTTACCAGAGCATGCTGTTAAAAACCTATAATCTTTATACCACGCGATCCTGGAGTTCCAGTTGTCGCTTTCCTTATATCTTTGTCGAAAATAAACCAGAATTTTCAAAATAGGCTCAAAATTTAGATGAACAAGAATATACATGTAGTGATAATGGCTGGAGGTACAGGGACTCGCTTTTGGCCCTACAGCAGAAATAATAAACCAAAACAATTTTTAGATGTTTTAGGAACCGGTAGATCATTGCTTCAAATGACCTACGACCGGTTCAAAAAAGAAGTAAACCCGGAAAACGTATGGGTTGTTTCAAATAACATCTATGAGACCCTCCTCGCAGAGCAGCTCCCTGAGCTGCCCGGTGAAAATATCCTGCTGGAACCTACAAAACGAAATACTGCACCCTGTATTGCTTATGCTGCCTACAAGGTCCGGCAGAAAGATCCGGATGCTGTAATGGTGATCCTGCCCTCAGACCATGTTATCTTCAATGAAGCAGAGTTTATCAGGGTTATTCAAAGAGCAGTGGAAGGAACAAACGAAGAGCGGCTGATTACCATAGGCATTGAACCCAACCGGCCCGAAACGGGCTATGGATATATTCAGTATCACGATGAGTCTGAAGGAGCCATAAAAAAAGTGAAGACCTTTACCGAAAAACCTGAGCTGGACCTGGCCAATAAATTTCTTGAAAGCGGTGATTTCGTTTGGAATGCCGGCATCTTCGTATGGCATGTGAATGCAATCATTCATGCTTTTGAAACTTATGAACCTGAACTCGCCGAGACTTTCGCTGAAGGCGAAAGCAGCTACTACACCGAAAAAGAGAAAGGATTTATCCAAAAGGCATATTCGCTCTCCAAAAGCAACAGTATCGACTATGCGATCATGGAGAAGGCCGAAGATGTTTATGTAGTACTCGGAGATTTCGGATGGTCAGATCTGGGCTCATGGAATGCCCTACATGAGATCAAAGACAAAGATGGCGAGGAAAACGTGATCGAAGGAAATGTCCTGACCTATGATGCCAGCAATAACTACATCATCAGCAAATCTGACAGACTGGTAGTCACACAGGGTCTGGAAGGTTACCTGGTCGCTGATTTCAAAGATGTACTGCTGGTCTGCAAAAAAGAAGACTCGGGGATCTTCCGAGATTTTGTGAACGATGTGAAAACTGAAAAAGGCGACAAGTTTATATAAGTCGCTGCCTTTTCACTTCGTAAATGGCCATAGCGGTTGCTGCGGACACATTGAGAGAAGCTATGTTCCCCTCCAGTGGTATTTTTACCTGCTTATCAGCCATGCTGAGGTAAGCCGGAGAGATACCCTCCTCCTCAGACCCCATGATAATGGCCGTGGGAATCGTCAGGTCTGTATCCTGAAAAAAGGTCTCCGACTTTTCAGAGCTGGCAATGATCTGCAAGCCGGAATCTTTCAGAAACTGAATGGCTTCCTTAAAGTTGGACTCACGGCATACCGGAATAAAGTTCAGAGCTCCTGCAGAAGTTTTGATAGCATCTGCATTGATCTGAGCGCTGTTTCTGGTGGGTATAACAATGGCATCTACTCCCAGGCACTCGGCGGTCCGGGCAATGGCTCCAAAATTTCTTACATCTGTCACACGATCGAGCAGCAGTACCAGGGGAACCCTCCTGTCTTCATAGATCTGAGGTAGTACATGGGTGATGTTATGATACTGCACCGGTGAAACAAATGCGACTACACCCTGGTGATTTTTCCTGGTAAACCGGTTAATTTTCTCAACAGGCACGGTGGATACGGGTATCTGAGCCTTATGAGCCAGCCCAAGAAGCTCTTTGATCAGATCTCCTTTCAGCCCCTTTTGCACAAAAATCTTCTCCAGGTCCTGCCCTGAGTGTATGGTTTCTATCACAGCACGAATGCCGTAAATTAGATTTTCAAATTTCCTGACTGCCATCTATAGTCCTTTGCGAATACTACCGACCTGGTCGTACCAGATCTCTTCATATTTTCGATTGCGCTTTAGCGAATACAAAGATGGCGTAAAAAGTGTGGAAATCCTGATAAATTCAAATTCCGGCCCATCCTGATACCTCCATACTTCTGTTCTGTCAGACCGAATGACCTGATCCGGCTTCCCGAAAATGATGTAGAGCATACCTCGATCTGTCTTCCAGCCCTGCTTATAGCTTGTAAAGATCCGGTTCGCATTTTCTACCTTATCATAAAAGGCCTTGATGGCCATCTTTGCCCGAAGCTTGGTGTTGTAGGTGTTTAGCCAGAAGGTTTCAAATGACTTTTTAGACATCTGCTCGTTGAGCATTTTCTTCTCATTAGGTGTAGTGATGTATGTCAAAGGCCCAATGAGTTCCTCAAGTCGTCTGAACTCAGGATAATACTCTGGCGTACGCAAAAGTGTAACTCCGTTTTCAGACAAGGTATCTTCCTGTATCAGATAAAACTTGTAAAGCTCCAGGCCGGAAAACGTCTCAGAAAAATAAAAAGCGGAATCGATCCTCAGTGTGGGAGCAATAGCTTTCATCATGCCCATGGCCGGGTCAGCAGCATCAAAATCGTCCACATAACGAAAAACATGATGACGTGAAGACTCCCCCTGAACCCTGATGTCAGACTCCCTGATAAAGCTTTCGAGTATAGGAAGCCCAAACTTATCGACCGGCACAAAGGAAGGGAAACCCAGAGGTGATTTGATCCGGATATCATAAGCACGGTACAGCCCCCGGTTGAGATCTGTCCAGCTGATTATGAGCAGGTTCTTATCCGAAACATTCAAAGTCAACTTCAACATTAAACTTACTGAAGACCTGGCCAACGTATCTATGGAGTAGGTTTTCAATGTATCGTGCCCTGCTGATTCATAGCCCGATTGTAGCAAAAAGGTTTGCTCCCAGCGACCGATTGAGTCAGTCTCCACCTCAAAGTAAACCTGGAGACTGGCCCCCTGCTGCGCTACCCTGCTTCTAAAAGCTATAAAATCATCCGGATCATACTGATAGCTTAAATCGATTTTACGAAAATCCAGACCCAGCGCAACCTGAGCAAATGCCAGAAAGGCAACAACAAAAAGCAGTGAAATGTATTTTCCCATATCAGCGAAAAAGTTAAGGAATTATTTGCTTTCACTAACCTCCTGTACTTAAAAACACATAATACACATGAAAATACCCTGCAGACTGGTTTTGTTCGTCAGATGGGTTTTTCTTTGCTAAAAAAATCTCATGAGCGTTTACACTACTGAAATCGCATCTGATAAGATCACTTCTGACAATCCCATTCACCAGAGGCTTTTGAGAGCCTATGAAGTAGCAGCTCCCATGGTCAAAGGGGATACTTTAGAGCTGGGAGTAGGAGAAGGACGTGGAGTAGGACTTTTACTGGAAAAAGTCGACTCTTTTCTGGGGCTGGATAAAATCGAAGCAGTGCTTCCGCCATTGCGGGAAAAGTTTCCGGACGCCCAGTTTGAAAGTGGTGTATTTCCTCCGGTAAAATTACCCGACAACAGCTTCGATACTGTAGTGAGCTTCCAGGTCATAGAGCACGTAAAAAAGGATGATGAATTTCTCTCTGAAATCGCCCGAATTCTCAAGCCCGGAGGTAAAGCCATTCTTTCTACCCCCAATATAAAAATGACTCTGAGCAGAAACCCGTGGCACGTCCGTGAATACACCGCGGATGAGCTGGCGGCTAAAGCAAAGAAATATTTCAGTAAAGTAGATATGCAGGGTATTGCAGGGAATGAAAAAGTGATGGAATATCATGAAAGAAATCGCCGTTCGGTACAAAAAATCATGAAATATGATGTGCTAAACCTGCAATACAAACTACCGGCTCCACTCCTCCGCATACCTTACGATCTGCTGAACAGACTGAACAGAAATAAGCTCCAGGGACAGGCCGATGACCTGGTAAAATCCATCCGTTCTGACGACTATTTTCTGAACAAAAAATCCGAACAAAACCTGGACCTTTTTTGTATCTTATATAAGTAAAACAGGAAATAAACCAAACATAAAAATGGCGTCAGAAAAGCTAATAACAGAGCTAAATCAACTACTTAGTGACCTTCACATATACTATCAAAATACCCGTGGGTTCCACTGGAACATCAAGGGTAAGCGGTTCTTTGAACTTCACATGAAATTTGAAGAACTGTATACTGAAGCGCTTACTAATATTGATGAGATCGCTGAACGAATACTGACTATAAAAGGGCAGCCGCTTCATTCATTTCAAGCCTACCTGGATACCAGCAAAATCAAAGCGGTGACCAATATGTCAGAAGATTCAACTATTGTAAAATCACTCCTGGACCAACTGGATTCATTAGTAGGTCAGGAAAAGAGCGTAAAAGAGATTGCCGCAGCTGAAGGCGATACGGAAACTGAAGATATGATGATTGCATTGATCAACAGCCAGGAAAAAACCATGTGGATGTTCCGCTCATGGTTAGGTCAGTGATCAAAGTACCGATCATACCAATTTTGAAATACATATAAAGACCAGATTAGTACATGCACATCGCCCGGGTTAAAAGAATGTAACTTCCTTTTGATCCGGGCGATTTCATTCCAGCTAAAAATACCCTGCTCCATCACCTTCTCCCGGTTGAAAACTTTCTGCTCCAGCTCATCCTTCAACTCCCTCCTGAACCAATCCAGGAGAGGCACCTCAAAACCATGCTTTGGTCTGTTGTATAATTCCTTTGGGAGGTAATCCTTAAAAGTTTCCCTCAGCACTATCTTTCGTTTGCCCCCATCAGCTTTTAGCAGAGAAGTCATGTTAAAAGCAGCCTCTACCACCCGATGATCTAAAAACGGCACCCTGACCTCAAGGCTGTTGGCCATAGACATCAGGTCCACTTTGGTAAGCATGTCGCCAGGCAGTACCAGCTGTGCATCCATAGCCAGAACCTCATTGAGGTCGCCTGAATGGATCTGACCTAAATATGCCCCTTTCACCTGGTCAAAGCCTTCAGGTTGATATTGAGGGTTGAGCAGGTTCCTGACCTGGTTGTGCAGAACAAAACTCGCCAGAAACCAATACCGCTCCTTCAACCCAAGCCCCTGGAGCCTGGCAAACCGGTCCAGCTTTCTGAAAGTATCTGTCAGCTTGTTGTTTCGGGATTTGGGCAGTGCTTTCCAAAGCCAGCTCAGATTATCCGCTAATGAGGTCTTTACATTTTTCTGCAAACTCATCAACCAGGCACTGTGCTTATTGTACCCGGAAAAGATCTCGTCAGCTCCATCACCAGAAAGAGCCACGGTCACATGTTTGCGTGTCTCCCGGCTCAGGATATAGACCGGCAAAGCGGATGAATCAGCAAACGGCTCATCCATATACCCAACTGCATCATGAACGGCTTCCAGTAAATCATCATTGGTTAACGAAAAAACGTGATGATGGGTCTTGTACCTTTCAGCCACCAGATTAGCATACTGCGTTTCATCAAAATACTTGTTGTCCTTAAAGCCAATACTAAACGTCTTCAGGTCTTTAACCCGCTCACTCATCAGCGCCACAATGATTGAAGAATCTATCCCTCCACTCAAAAAAGCTCCAAGTGGCACATCAGCCACCAGCCGGTCATGAACGGACTGTCGCAAACTCTCCTCAAGTTGTTTTTTAGCATCAGCAAGCAAGCTTGTCTGTGGATCAGATTTAAAGGGGAAATCATAGTAACGGCGTTTCTCCAGCCCCTTTTGTTTGCTGATCTTCAGAAGGTGGCCGGGCTCCAGCTTTTTAACCCCACTTAAAATAGTGTGTGGTGAAGGAGTATAGGTAAGCTGAAAATAAAGATTCAATGCATTCAGGTCCAGCTTTCGCTCCACACCATAAGCCATCAGAGACTTCATCTCAGAGGCAAAAAGCACCTTATCCTCATCTTGCGCATAAAGTAAAGGTTTGATCCCAAAACGGTCCCGGGCCAAAAAAACTGATTCTTCTTCCTGATCATAGATCGCAAGAGCGAAAAAACCATTTAGCTTGTGCAGGAATGTCTCCCCCCAATGGATGTACGCGTATAGAAGTACTTCGGTATCGCTTTCAGACCTGAAGGCCACACCTCTCCCCTCCAGCTCCTGACGGATCGCCCGGAAATTATAGATCTCACCATTGAAAATAATACGATACCGCCCGGATTCATCAGCCATGGGCTGGTTACCTGCCGGTGTGGTATCTATGATCGACAGTCGCCTGTGCCCTAACCCCACCACATCATCAAACCAGGAATCCTGCACGTCCGGTCCACGGCTCTCCAGGCTCCTTGTAGCCTTCTCCAGGTGAACTAAACTGATCCTTCCTACGGAGTTAAATGCAAAAATTCCTGTAATACCGCACATATGGCATTAAATTTATGGCGAATAAAAAGAATTGCAACAGAAATACGGGTGTAGGATGAAAAGTACTTTAATTAAAATCTTACTTGTGGGGATGATGGGCCTGCTTATTATCTCTGCCAGCGAGGCACAAAACAAACGAAAACGTAAAAAGATCAACCGTGTCATTGCCGAGGCAAAAACTTACATTGGCGTGCCCTATCGCTATGGTGGCATGAATAAAAGTGGGATTGATTGCTCCGGGCTGATCTACAACTGCTACCAAACCATCAATGTAAACCTTCCCAGAACGTCCAAAGACCAATCTAAGGTTGGTACAAAAAAGAGCTGGGATAGTATACGGCCGGGTGACATTGTGTACTTTAAGTTTAAAAAGAAAGGCGAAAAATGGTTTCACTCAGGGATGATCACTTATGCCGGAAGGGATGATATCCGGTTTATTCATGCTTCTACCAGTCGGGGAGTGATTGAGTCCAGCCTGAATACGGACTATTATAAGAACAATGTCAAAAGGTTCAGAAGGGTGATAAGGTAGCTTTTTGGCGAATTCTTAAAGAGACAATTTGTCGCGGGTTTTTAAAAGAAATTTTTTCAATTAAATTCGCACATCCAATTATGGGTCATTAGCTCTCCCGATAGTTATCGGGATGGCTAGAGCACAAGAAATAAACATGGGGCATTAGCTCAGCTGGCTAGAGCACCACGCTGGCAGCGTGGGGGTCATCGGTTCGAATCCGATATGCTCCACTGAAAGGCTTGCAGATTTCTGTAAGCCTTTCTTGTTTTTAGCCTTGTTTCATCCCTTCGGGATTTGTTTTGATCTGAGGTAGACCTCCCATTGTTAGTTTCTTGACCGACAATCGCCCGGAATAGGCAAAAGAGCCAAGCTTCAAAAAATCTGAACTACAACATGCACAAAGACTTTTGAAGTCTTGAGCTTTTCTTTCTCAACCATCCCTCAAATTCCCGTGTCTTTAACACATGAAATGAGCATGATGCTCAACCCAATTATTGAGCCACACCAACCGGTATGATCAAAATTAGGTGACAAACCGCTGATTTCATCAATTTTAAGCACATGAAAATGATAAAACAACTTTGGATGGTAATCGTGACTACTCTGATGGTAGCTTGCGATTTTAATGGCGGGACTAATCCTTCGCTTGTTGAGAATAAATATTTTACCAATGCGGTACTCTCAGATGAATATCCATTTGTAATGTTCGGTGATTCGATTGTGTTTGATCGGTTTTACCGGGCTGAGGATGAAGAGAACATTGCAGATGATGAATATTCCGAAGATTTTTTCTTTCAAATACCAGGTGGAATTACTGAATTCTCCTACGAGGATGAAGAGCTGGAAACTTTAAAGGTCACCTTAAAGCCCTACTGCTTTTGTGGGCTCCCTACGGGAAACATAATTGAAGGTGGGTCCATCAGCGGTGAGAAGAAAGGTGATAACTGGGAAATCACAGCCGATGTGAATTTGAAATACATCTACCAGTATGACGGGGACAGTACCTTCGTGGGTAATGAGACCATCAATAAATCCTTCACTGCCACCTTCATGAAAAAATCAATTCCCACAGGCAACTAAAATCCTTTATCCTATAAATTCGTAAAGGGAAGCATATCCACTTACAACCGCCTGGTAAATTTCCTTTATGAGTCAATCAAAAGTAACAATGGGTCATGTGTTCAAGACGATCATCTGGCCGAGAAAAAATATTGTCGCCCTGGGACTGGTCCTGATCGTGATCAGCCGCCTGGCCAGTCTGGTACTCCCTGGCGCCAGCAAATACTTAATGGACAATGTCATTGCAGAAGGTGACATCCAAATGCTGAAAACACTGGTCATCGCTGTGCTGGGGGCCATCATAGTACAATCAGTAACCTCTTTTTTGCTGACCCGGATCCTGAGTGTAGAAGCCCAGCACCTGATCGCTCAGTTGCGAGCCAGGGTACAGAAGCAAATCCTGTACTTACCCATTCGCTTTTTTGATAATAGCAAAAGCGGCGAGCTGGTATCACGGATCATGTCCGATGTAGAGGGTGTTCGTAACCTGGTGGGTACCGGACTGGTCCAATTATTCGGTGGCATTCTTACTGCTATCATCTCCCTGATCCTACTGATAAGCATCAGCCCAATGATGACGCTTTACGTACTGGTACCGGTATCCATATTTGGGGTGATCTCTCTGAAAGCATTCGGATACATCAGGCCCATCTTCCGTGAGCGAGGAAAGATCAATGCGGAGGTTACCGGCCGCCTTACAGAAACCCTGAATGGCGTGCGGGTGATCAAAGGTTTTAACGCAGAAAAACAGGAAGTAAAAACCTTTGAAGAGGGCGTGGAACGCCTCTTTCTGAACATCAAAAAAAGCCTCACCTCTACCAGCCTGGTAACCAGCTCAGCTACTTTCTTACTTGGCCTGGCCAGTACGGGAATTATGGGGATAGGCGGGTATATGATCATCGAGGGAGACATCACACTGGGCGACTTTCTGGCATTTACCTTATACCTTGGGTTTATGATTGCTCCGATTGTACAAATGAGCAATATCGGCAGCCAGCTCACCGAAGCTTTTGCCGGACTGGACCGAACGGAGGAGATCATGAACATGTCGCCGGAAGATGACGGCACCACCCGTAACATCCGCATTCCTCAGATCAAAGGTGATGTAGTATTTCAGAATGTGAGTTTTGCTTATGAAGACGATAACCATGTGGTCAAAAACATCAGCTTCGAAGCGCCGGCAGGTTCGGTCACGGCCCTGGTAGGCACTTCCGGTTCCGGGAAATCGACCATCGCGGGGCTGGCAGCATCCTTTCTCACCCCTGATGACGGAACCATCCTGATTGACGGTGAAGACTTAAGCAAAGTAGTTCTCGAGAGCTACAGAAGTCAGCTTGGTGTAGTGCTCCAGGATGACTTTTTATTTGAGGGCACCATACGGGAAAACATTCTTTTTCCCCGACCGGGGATCTCTGAAGCAAGACTGATTGAGGCTGTAAAAGCTGCCCATGTGGATGAATTCACCGACCGGTTTGAAAAAGGGCTGGACACTACCATCGGTGAACGTGGTGTGAAATTATCGGGCGGCCAAAAGCAGCGGATTGCTATTGCGAGAGCTATTTTAGCAGACCCGAGGATTTTGATCCTGGATGAGGCTACTTCAAATCTGGATACCGAGTCTGAAACATATATCCAGGAAAGTCTAAACCGCTTGATGCAAGGACGCACCTCATTTGTCATAGCACACCGGCTGAGTACGATCAGGCGGGCAGATAAAATACTAGTGATCGAAAATGGGCGCATCGTAGAAAGCGGAACACATGATGAACTGATAAAGTCCGAAGGCAGATATTTTCAGCTATATACTTACCAGGCCAGGATATAAGTAGGCAGAATTTTGGATGACTTTGGCAGAATACTTTTGACTATTTTTAAATTTTATGCCTAGATTTATTTCATGATTATTGGTATAGGTGGTGTAAGCAGGGCGGGTAAAACAACCTTAGCCGAACAACTCAGTGAAAGACTTAAGAAAGAAGGCAAAAGCGTAGATGTTTTTTGCCAGGATGATTTTGTAAAACCAAAAATCTCCCTGCCAAAAGTACAGGGCCTCCCGGATTGGGAGCGACCAAACTCCATAAAATGGGACACACTTACACGGGCACTTGAAAAGTCAACAGCTGATGTAAAGATCATTGAGGGGCTTTTTTCGTTTTATCCAGCCTCACTCAGATCAGAATATGACCTGAAAATCTTTTTGGAGATCGATAAGGATATATTTCAAAATCGCAGATCTGTAGATAGTAGATGGGAGGAAGAACCTGAATGGTATGCTGAACATGTATGGCGTAGCTACATGAAATACGGTATGATGAAAGGGGGCAAAGAAGAATACATCATGCAGGATGGCACCAAGCCTTTCGATCTGGATCTGATTATTTCCAAAGTAGCCTAAGCAATATCCAAAATCCTGTAAATGATTTTATTGAACTCACATTGATCTCCCTGGGTACGCCCGGACATGACTTTACCAATGGGCGCTACTGGTGATATGCAAAAGACCTCATAGTCACCAATCCTTACTTTACCCAACCCTGCTGCCAGAAAGAACAAGCCTCTGTCCGTCTTTACCAAACAACCCATGCCAACGGCCCCTGAAGTTTTTTCCGGTTTTATCAGATCCAGTACTTTTTTCTGTTTCAAAGCCTCATCCAGGCTAAGCGCCACTTTTTCCTTCTCCAGATGCATCATCGCCCTTCCGGTTTCATACTTATCGCCCGCACTGCTTTTGGTCTCCTCATTTGCTGCTTCCTGATAATCCTGAAGGGATTTTTTCAAGCCGGCAATTCTTTCAGAAACCTGCTGCACACACTGTTGGTAAACTTCCCGTTTTAGATCGGTTAATTCCGGATTCATAGTAGTTACGTCCTCTTTGAGTGAATATCCTATGCAATCATTGAGATATGAATAAAAAGAGGCTGCCTTGCCTTGCAGCCTCTTCAAATGCTTTGCCTTTATAGCTCAAACTTGATACCCTGTGCCAGGGGCAATTGCGTGGAGTAGTTGATGGTATTTGTCTGCCTCCGCATATATGCTTTCCAGGCATCTGAACCGGACTCCCTTCCCCCACCGGTCTCCTTTTCACCACCGAAGGCTCCACCTATCTCTGCTCCTGAAGTCCCGATATTCACATTTGCAATCCCGCAATCAGAGCCCGCATGAGAAAGGAACAACTCTGACTCCCTCATATTGGTAGTCATGATCGCTGATGAAAGTCCCTGAGGAACAGCATTATGCATTGCTATGGCTTCCTCCAAAGTAGAATATTTGATCAAATAAAGAATGGGAGCAAATGTTTCATTGCAGACAATCTCATAATCATTTTGCACCTCATAAATCGCCGGTTTTACATAGCAACCGGATTCATATCCGGTTCCTGACAGGATTTCCCCGGGTATCACAGCTTTTCCTCCCTGATCGGCAATTTGTTTCAGGGCGGTTTCATACATTTTCACTGCATCGGTATCGATAAGTGGACCTACATGATTATTCTGGTCCAAAGGATTACCTATCCTCAGCTGCCCATATGCCTTAACCAGACGCTGCTTCACCTCTTCATAAAGGTTTTCGTGAACGATTAATCTTCGGGTACTGGTGCATCGTTGACCTGCCGTGCCCACAGCACCAAACACTGCTCCGGGAATAGCAACATCCAGATCCGCATGCTCGGTGATAATGATGGCATTATTTCCTCCCAGTTCGAGGATTGACTTCCCAAGCCTGCGTCCCACAGCCTCGCCCACTGCTTTACCCATCCGGGTAGAGCCTGTAGCGGAAATCAACGGAAGACGGGGGTCATTGGCCATCTTTTTGCCGATCTCCGCATCGCCAATCACCAAGCCACAAACGCCAGGGTGAATATTGTTAGCTTCAAAGACCTTCTGTACAATCTTCTGACAGGCTATGGCCGAAAGGGGTACCTTCTCGGAGGGTTTCCAGATACAAACATCCCCACATACCCATGCGATGGCAGCATTCCAGGACCAAACGGCTACCGGAAAATTAAATGCTGAGATGATGCCAACCGGCCCGATAGGATGCCACTGCTCATACATGCGGTGAGCAGGACGCTCAGAATGCATGGTGAGCCCGTAAAGCTGCCTGGAGAGACCCACTGCAAAATCGCAGATATCAATCATCTCCTGCACCTCACCCAGCCCCTCCTGGAGGGATTTTCCCATTTCATAAGAAACCAGAGTACCCAGGTCTTCTTTGTGTTTTCTTAATTCCAGACCTATTTGTCGGACTACCTCGCCACGTTGAGGAGCAGGTTTGATTCTCCACGAAGAAAAAGCTTCACGAGCTGCATGAATGACCTTTTCGTAGCTATCTTCATCCGCGAGCGTTACTTCAGCTATCACCTTTCCGTCCACGGGTGATTGACTTATAACTTTTTTACCTCGGGTAGGCAGCCATTTTCCGCCTATTGCGGCTCCAGGATTCGTTCCTTCTACACCCAGGTTTTTTAGCATTTTGGATACGTCACCAGATATATTTGTCATAATGTTATTGTGGGGTTATGTTGTTTTTGGCAAAACTACCCGAATACTTGGAGAAAGGGTAGCTGCCTAAAAAGAAAAAGGCCGATCCTTACCTGAAGGACCGACCTTTTCTTTACTTTCTAAAATTCAAAAACTACCAACCTATTCCGTAATATGCCTTTTCCCCACTTGGGTAGATACCTTCTATGAGGATTCCCTCACCGCGGGCGCTATTTAAAGAAGCAGTAAGATCATCTAACGTCCTGATCGGTCGCTTATCTATTCTGGTAATGACAAATCCCTCTTCGATTCCGGCTTCTTTCCATTTACCATTGTTCAGTTCTTTGATCTGAAGGCCTGAATTAAGGTTAAATTTTTCTTTCAACCTACCTGAAACCGGCTCGAGAACAGCTCCCTCTACTTCAAAAGAGCTATTGGCTTTTACGATTTCCGTGGTTCGGAATTGATTTTTCAATGTAGCATTTACTGTTCGGGTTTTTCCATCACGAATAAAGGTCACCTCTATTTTATCTCCCGGACTGTTGAGCGCAACCCGCTCCTGAAGCTGGGCAACATTGGAAACACTTTTGCCATCGATGGCAATGATCACATCTCTGTCCTGCAATCCGGCTTCAGCGGCTGCAGTCCCTTCATTTACTCGCGCTACGTAAACACCTTTAAGTACATCCAACCCTTCTTCTTCGGCCAGCTGGGCACTCACATCCACTATCTGGATACCCAGCAACGGACGTTGTACTGCTCCAAATTTTCTGAGGTCATTTACTACCTTCTTGACCAGTGTGGCCGGAACAGCAAATGAGTATCCCGCGAATGCCCCGGTTGGAGATGCAATGGCTGTATTGATGCCTACAAGTTCACCTTTCAGATTTACCAGAGCGCCACCACTATTTCCAGGATTAACAGCTGCATCCGTCTGGATAAAGGCCTCTATTTGTGTATTGCTTCCACCATTTCTTCTGGCGAGAATATTAATGTTTCGTGCTTTGGCACTTACTATGCCAGCCGTCACGGTAGATCGGAACTCAAACGGATTGCCAATAGCTAAAACCCACTCCCCGATCTGGACGTTTTCTGAATCACCAAATTTGACGCTTGGCAGGTTTTCACCATCAATTTTAACAAGGGCCAGATCAGTATCCGGATCCGTACCTACTACCTTGGCAGTATAGGACCTGTTATCGTTTAGTAAAACTTCAATATTATCTGCGCCTTCTACTACGTGGTTGTTAGTAGCGATGTATCCATCCTTCGTAACAATCACGCCCGAACCTGCCCCTCTACCCCTGGGCTCCTGTCGGCGATCATATTGATCACCAAAATAGTCCCGGAAAAATTCTTCCATGGGATTTTTTGAAGATATCTGTCGATCCCCGCCATAGGTAGTCCTGATATGCACTACTGCAGGAGTTGCTGACTTAGCCGCATAAACAAAGTTAAGCCCCTCAGGAACTACAAAATTAGTGGTGTCCAGGACGTAATTGGTAAAAGAAACGGGGTTTTCATTGCCCACAGGCTGTACCTGCTGTGGTTGTGGTTTGTCCACAATCAATGTATACCCACCAACTGCTATGGCTCCTCCTAAGATGGAGGAAACTACCATGGCGAAAAATAAATTCCTATTGCTCATATTCATACCTTTCTTTCTCGTTTCTGTACAGTGTTATACTGAATTCTTTCAGTCTTTGTTTAGCTAAAACCATTCCTAAATGGAATTAGTATCCGAGGTTAACAATAATTAACATTTCAATTACTTAAAGTAATTCCCCCTACGTGACCGGGAACAAAAAACCCCGGCAGCAGCCGGGGTTTTCATCCCCTTCGTCAGGGGATTTCTTGCATCACCTCAACTATTTGATTGAAATAGTTCTCTTATTCGCTTTTTTGGCATCTTTAGGGATGAGAATTGTTAAAATACCATCCTTATAAGATGCGTCGATTTTCTCAACGTTTGCATTGTCAGGCAAGTAGAAAGACCTGTTGAAAGTACCGTAGTAGCTTTCTACACTATGGAAGTTTTTCTCCTTTTTCTCATTTTCCATCTTTCTTTCCCCACTTACGGTCAATCGATCTTCATGCACATCAATGTTGATGTCATCTTTTTTCATACCAGGAACATGAAACTGCAATTCAAATTCCTTTTCAGTTTCAGCAATGTCTACGTTTGGAGAGAACCTGGTAAGGTTTTTTCCTCCAAAGAAGTCATCGTTGAAGAAACGGTCAATAAAGTTGCTAAATGTAGCAGGTCTCTGATCGTTTGGATTATACTTTATAAGTGTCATGGCATTAATGTTTTTAAGTTTAACATCTAAGTTCACCATACACCACTCGAATTCTATGCCAAGCCTTTTTCCGGAAATTTTTATGCCATAATGGCCGGATACATTGATTTATGCTTTAATTTAATGACACATTGTCCTGATTCTGTAGTTTGAGCGGTGCGGTTGCGTCATTGAAAAAAAATTAAGCAGAAGGTATTGCAGAATATGGATCAGCCATTTAAGTTTGCAATCCTTTTCGGAGGATAGCACTGGAAATTCAGGAAAAGGAAGGCGGAAGGTCTTCTCGCAAGAAAATCCGAAATAAAGAAATATTCCCCTTTAGCTCAGTTGGTCGAACCGCGTAGGTCGGGCCGCGTAGGCTAGAGCGGCTGACGGGGAAAAGGAAGGCAGAAGGCCTTCTCACAGATAAACCGAAATAATAAACAAATTCCCCTTTAGCTCAGCTGGTTAGAGCGGCTGACTGTTAATCAGTAGGTCCTTGGTTCGAGTCCAAGAAGGGGAGCAACTACGAAAACCTGGCTGCTTAAAGTGGTCAGGTTTTTTTGTTTTGACCTGCTGAACCAATGACCCAGGTCCTTGGGTGGGACGCCACTCCGATCGAGTTCCAAGAAGGGGAGCAATTACGAAAACCTGGCTGCTTAAAGTGGCCAGGTTTTTTTGTTTTAAAACAACGCAAGCATATTCATTAGGGTTCGAGCCAAGACGCTTTGGTCTTGGTGCTGACCGTAGCGTCAGCATCCAAGAAGGGGAGCAATTACTATACAGCCACTCACAAAGAGTGGCTTTTTTTTATGCTCAAACGGCATTTTTCTCTCCTAACACCTACCAAATTTGACCATTATTACCAGATTAAGTGGTAACCTTTTCGGTAACCCTTGAATAGTACAACTGGTAACCCATTGAAAGTGATATAGATCCCTATATTCCAGTTAGTTATATTTGGGTTTTTAAGCCACATCTTCTTTAATCCTGATCTTTCCTTATCAGCCCCCTATAAATTCCCGAACGACATCAGCAATGTCTTCCTTCACAAATTCCCAATACTTTCCTTTTAAACAAACAGGATCGAAATCTTCATCAGCCTGAGAAAAGTCCGTAAAGTTGTGAAGGATTAGTTCCCTATCATGTCCGTAAGGATATCGCTGTTCATGCAATTGGAGCATTTGATCCACATGGTATATATCTAAAAGTTCATGCAGATCCCAAAAATCTTTCTTACGCCCCCCTCTTTGCACAACGTCTATTTTCATAGCTGTGATCTCCTCTACGGTCGCCATCCTGATGTTGTCTTCAATGTGAGCTGGTTGAATAAACGGATCAGCATAGAAAATATCGAGCTTTAAAGCCTTCTCCGCATCACTTCCAATGAAGTAGGATTTTCCCATTGCGGGAGCCATTTTAGAAAGGTGATCTACATATGGAAAGTTAGCTCCCAAAAACTTTTCTATTACTTCAAAGTTGATATTCCCATAATTAAGATCGCTAAACATATCTATGTCAACAGATTTTCGATGACCTATTTGAAGACTCAATGCCGTGCCACCAACTAACCTGAAAGTATTGAATTCTTCAGCGGACATAAGCTTAAGTAAGCTATTGGTAAGCAAGTCATTGACGGTTTGGTAATACAGCATGCTTCCCTGATTATACAGCAGAAACCGTATATGGTTTTCTGTTGGTGGGCTTTGTGGCAGATTTCACTTTCCCTGCACCATAAAAACGAAGTATTTCATTTTTCTCCATTTCATTTCCCCGCTCAAAAATCCTCCTTATGACGGCTTTGTACTGTTTTTCCCAATCAATATCATCAATGTTTGTATCCCAAAACAAAGACTTTCTTAGAATGGAAAAATCCGGTGTTTTTGAGTGACGTTTCCGCCTTTCCATCTGAATGTCATAACAGGTCTGCAGAATAGCCAGTGTACCTTCTTCCAATCCTAATTTTTCTTCAATTTTCAGAGCCAGGGATGTGTTAAGGCTCCTCCTGCCTTTAGTGATGGCATTTAGTGTCTGAGGATGTTCATTAATAGAAAGGGCAAAGGGACGCTGTCTGAGTGATCGTTTCCTGAGTTCACGCTCTAGAACAAGCCCCGGATGAATGCCTTTGTATTTTTCTATGTAATGATTCACATCACAAATATAAACAAATTTGCTTATATTTTAAGGTAAACGTATTTAGAAAACCGCGGGCCACAATTATCTTACAGAAGGACACTTTTCGTTCAGTGTATTAAAAAAATTTATTTTAGCCCCCAATGGATTCGTTATCAACCCCGATATAAGCGGTGTATTGATCTGATTCTATTCTTCTGACATTTCAGGGATTTCCAAACCTCCCTACGGCACAGCTGATGTAAGATTTTGCTTTTTGAAAACCATTACCTGTGCCTTCTTCGGGATAGCCCAATGAAGAGAGCTTTTTCAGGAAGTCTTCACGTTGTGAGTTTCCGTCATGGAAGATGGATACTTCACCTTCATCTACATTGACCTTCACATCCTCCACTCCATTCATTTTCAGCAGGTTGGTGGTAATGGTATTGGCGCACCCGTGACACTTTAGGTTCTCCACGACGATAATTTCCTTTTTAGCCAACATAAGGTTTATTGATTTTATTTTAAAGGCTAAGCTAGGAATGGTAAGGTGAATAAATAGTAACAAAAGTTACCTTTGAAAATGATCTTTGGTATGAGCCAGGAATGTCAAACCTCATCTCTTATTCTCGCTAAACAATCGTATGATTACCACGCGATTCCTCTGACGACCCGCTTCGGTTTTATTTGAACTTATCGGGAATAGCTCTCCCTCTGAGCTGACACGTAAATCTTCATCAGAAACTCCTTTACCTCTAAGGTAATTAGCAACAGAATTTGCCCTCTCATACCCTAATTGATAATTATACTCATCCGTACCAATTGAGTCTGTTTTCCCTATCACTTTCGCGATCACCCTTTCCGTGTACATAATCTGTACAACTGTATCTAGTGTTTCATAGGCACCAGGCCTCAATTCTGATTTATTAAATTCAAAATCAACATTTGAGAGAGTGAACTCTCTTACTTCCTCTGACTCTTTTTCATCAAAGCTATAAGGTCTCACGCCCAAATAAATATCATCCAGATAAACGTATGAAGCATCTTGCATATCGGCATTTGGAAACTTGCCTAGCTGACTATCCGTCCTTACCTGGTTTTTTTCTGTTGTGGTTAAGGCTCCTATCACAAGGTATTTATCATCACCTTTTGGCTTATATTCAAACTCCAGAACCTTCCAATTACGCCAAATTTCTGAGGTGTCGATTTTCAGAGAAACCATCCTGTGATCATATTCACTTACACTAACAATTCTTAAGGGTTCTTCACTGAAATGTAATGCTATCTCAGTTGGCAGATACTCAGCGTAAAATGATGCTTTAACATGAATCCTTCCGTAATAGATCTTACCTACCTCCAAAGATCGCAATAATTGTGTCTGAAGATGCTCCTGGTACCTGCTCTTGCTCAAATAAATCCCAGCGTAAGCATCACCTGAGTTTGGTTCGCTCATTCCGGACCAATTTTCAGGAACACCAGCATTTTCCTTAGAGCAGCGGTGAAAGTAATCAGGTGTGCCCAGGTCAGGGGAACTCCACGATTCGATTTGAGCTCTTTGATTTAGGGTAGCGTGACCTTCGGGACAATCACCTTTTTCAAACCCGGGATTTGGAATCAGATTCTGAGACCTGCAACATCCGATTACCACAAGGGTAAAAAATATTAAAAGAACCAGCCGGTATAGTCTATCAGCGATCCCCATCTCTTTTCCGCTCAATAAACTCATCCATCCTGGAAAGCAGCCTCCACCATTCGGAACCGTCTTTACGAAACGTCCTGATCGCTCCGGCACGAACAAGGATCTTGCGAAGTTCATCATCTTCAAATCCTCCCAGGTTATTTTTGAGCATTTCGAACGAGCGATCCGTAAACGATTTATGACTTAAAAAATGACGAGCAGTTCGTTCGGCCATAAATTCTGTTTTATCCTCTTCTCTACGCAACTTCATTTCCTGCCGGAACTTTTGATGCTGAAGAACAAACGAAATAAGGCCTCCAACAAGAGTTCCTAAAAGCGCGTAGACAGCTGATTCCATATCCTGTAATTGAGGTTTATGATTTCAATATACTTTCGATCCTGGACAGCTCCTCTTTATCAAAGTGCATGTTATCCAGAGCTTCCACATTATCCTGGAGCTGCTTTGTGCTGCTCACTCCTATCAAAACAGAAGTTAGTCTCGGGTCCTTTAACAACCAGGCAATAGCCATCTGACTCAGTGACTGTCCTCTTTCCTGTGCTATTTCATGCAGGCCTTTGATCGTGGGAAGTTTTGACTCCACGGTCTCCCGCTCAAGGTAGGTCATACTCTTTGCGGCTCTGCTGTCCTCCGGGATGCCATTTATGTACTTATTGGTCAGCATACCCTGCTCCAGGGGACTAAAAGCAATACATCCCGTACCATGATGGTCCAGTGTTTTCATCAGGCCCTTTTCTACCCAGCGATCAAACATGGAATAGCGTGCCTGATGGATCAGACAAGGTGTACCCAGATCCTTGAGGATCTTAATCGCTTTATCAGCCAGGTCAGCCGGATAGTTGGAAATACCCACATAGAGTGCTCTCCCTGATCGCACGATAAAATCCAGGGCGCCCATAGTCTCTTCCAAAGGTGTATCCGGATCTGGTCTGTGATGATAAAACAGATCCACATAATCCAGATTCATCCGTTTCAGGCTCTGGTCCAGGCTGGAGACGAGATACTTACGCGACCCCAGGTTGCCATATGGTCCCGGCCACATGTCATATCCAGCTTTGGAGGAAATAAAAAGCTCATCACGATAGCTTTTAAAATCTTCTTTGAAGATCCGTCCAAAATTGGTTTCTGCGGAACCATAGGGCGGACCGTAATTATTTGCAAGATCAAAATGGACAATGCCCAGATCAAATGCAGTACGTAAGATCTCCTGGGCTTTCAGCAGATCATCCGCATGCCCGAAGTTATGCCACAGCCCCAGGGATAGCAAAGGCAATTGAATACCGCTATTGCCGCAGCGACGATACTGCATCTGCTGATAACGATCTTCCCGTGCGAGATATGCTTTATGATTTGACTTATCATTGATTTCCATAAGTGCTAAAGTAAGGAAGCGACAGGAATATTTTTCAAATTGTAGTCATATGATGGCATAAATGCATTCATGATATACTACTAAAACTCCTCTTTGATCAAACCCAGAGCATAGGCATCAATCAACAATTTCAAGTCACTAATCTTCTCCCTCAATTCATCCCCGTCATCCAGGTCTCTTACTTTCTGTTTACGGTCTGCCTGATTAAGAATGGTTTCGCTGTAAGCAATGTCAATCTCATCGGTAATCGCTTTTTGCCTGGACTCAAAAGGTTCATGCGCGATCAACTGTCTGCCAAAGGCATTATGCATAAGCGTATAGCCTGCAATACCCGTTTCATCCTGGTAAGCTTTAGAAAACCCTCCGTCTATTACGATCAGTTTGCCATCTGCCTTCACCGGACTTTCTCCATGCTTCACAGAGACGGGAACATGCCCATTGAGGATCACGGCCTCACCGGACTCCAGTCCAAACTCCTTTAGGATCCGGTCACAGGTAGCCGGATCATCACGGAAGGTATAGTAATGATCCATTTTTTCTTCCTGTACCTCCTCATCATCCAAAAAATAGCGCTCAAAGGTGGCCATTTTATCCTTTCCGAAAAGTGGAGAAAGTGGACCCGCCCACAGGTACCAGGTGAGGTCAACTGCATAGGATTTCTCTTTTGAGCCTTCTCTGCCCGATCTGGCAATAGTCATCTGCTGATCAAAAAAGTCCATAAGATTTCGCCCTTTAAAAGAACCCTTGCCAAGATTCACATCTTTGAAGTCTCCATTCTCAGTAAGCGGTATGCATCCGTGATACAGGAGGTTTTTATTGGTGACACGATACATACTCCCTTTTTCAAATAACAATCGAGCGTGGCGCTGAAGTCTTCGGCTTTTTAAAAAGGAAACTTTTAATCGCTCTACTAACTCAGTCTCACCAGTACTGAGTTCATAAGGATTGTCCGGATCAATAGTTGGAAGATAAGTATCCTTAAGTGGATAAAATTTTTCGCCTATTTCAATTTCCCCTTTATCAAAGTCAATCTGATCCAGCAGCAATCGATCATTCATTCTAAACTCAGGTCTCCGTTGTATCAGCTGAGCCTCCAGCTTAAACTGAATGATGGATATCGCTTTGTGCATCAAACTACTCAACCATTGCTCGGTTTCATTGAATAATTCCCCCGGAGATACCTTTGGGTTGAAAATGATGCTTTTATCTTCTTTATAGTGTTCCAGCGCAAAAGAGGCAAGAGGCATCAGGTGAATGCCGTACCCTTTTTCCAAAGTATCTGTATTTCCATAACGTAGCGATAGCCGGAGCACATTTGCCATACAGGCTTCTGAGCCACAGGCCGCACCCATCCAGACAATGTCATGATTACCCCATTGAAAATCCACAGAATGATGCTTCACCAGCTCATCCATAATAAGTTCTGCCCCCGGGCCCCGGTCATATACATCCCCAATGATGTGGACTTTATGAATGGCCAGGCGCTGGATAAAATGTGCCAACTCAGACACCAGGAGATCCGCCTGCTCCAGGTCAATGATACTGGATAGCAACTGATCATAGTAATCATTTTCTTCGCCCACCTCCCTGTTACTTACGAGCTCCAGGATAATATCAGCAAAATCAGAAGGCAGCAGCTTCCTCAACTTACGGGTAGAATAGATAGAGGCAAAATCCCTCGTAAGTAGGATCATATATTTGAGGGTGGATTTATGGAAGGCTCTCAGCTCACCATTTTGCTTTCTGATCAGCTCCATTTTCTCAGAGGGGTAGTAAATGATGGCTGCTAACTGGTCAAGTTCCTTTTTCTTCAGTTCCTTACCAAAAAGCTCGTTTAATTTCTGCTTGATCACTCCTGAGCCATTGCGCATCAGGTGCTGAAAGGCCTCATACTCTCCATGCACATCGCTCAAAAAGATCTCAGCGCCTTTGGTCAGATTCAGCACTGAGCTGACCATAACAATTTCTTTGGCCGCCTCCACCCGATTAGGATAGGTGCGTGAAAGGAGTTTGAGGTATTTTACCTGTTGATCTTCCATTTGATACAATCAATCTTCAGGTGAAAAGATAGCAATTGGTGAAAAGAGTAGATGACAGTTGAAGAAATTTTATATCTTCAGGCTTTTTAAAAGTTTGTCACATGGTCCTTACTGCACTCGACTGGTCATTCGTTATTGGCTTTTTCATCATCTCCCTGGGGATTGGTATATGGGCCGCCCGTTCCGGAAATAAAGACGCTGATGATTACTTCACAGCCAGTGGCAAAATGCCCTGGTGGCTTCTGGGAGTTTCCATGGTGGCTACTACCTTTTCCACAGACACCCCTAACCTGGTCACGGATATTGTCAGGAGAAATGGGGTCTCAGGAAACTGGGCCTGGTGGGCGTTTCTGCTCACAGGCATGCTTACCGTGTTTATTTACGCCCGACTGTGGAAAAAATCTGGTGTAGTAACTGATGTAGAGTTTTACGAGCTGCGGTACAGTGGGAAAATTGCACGGTTCCTCCGTGGATTCAGGGCCATCTATCTGGGGCTGATCTTTAATGTAATGATCATGGCAACTGTTTCTTTGGCAGCCATAAAGATCGGTGGAGTGCTGCTAGGCCTGTCACCAGTCCATACAGTCATCATTGCAGGCACCATCACAGTTATCTATAGCTCGCTGGGAGGGCTCAAAGGTGTATTGATTACTGATTTCTTGCAGTTCTTCCTGTCTATAGGAGGAGCAATCGTTGCGGCAATCGTTTCCCTGAATCACCCCAAGATTGGTGGACTTGACAATCTATTGCAGCATGCAAACGTGGTAGATAAGCTGGATTTTTTTCCGTCCTTTTCTACTCCTGAAATATTTATCATGATCTTCCTGGTGCCGCTTCTCGTTCAGTGGTGGAGTGTTTGGTACCCCGGCGCAGAGCCGGGCGGTGGGGGTTATATTGCTCAGCGAATGTTTGCGGCTAAAAATGAAGATCATTCCATCAAAGCGGTTCTCTTCTTCAATGCCGCGCACTATGCAATCAGACCCTGGCCCTGGATCATAGTGGCGCTTTGTTCTTTGGTGGTTTTCCCCGATCTGGACAGTTTAAGGACTGCATTTCCTGATGCGGCCAGCATCGTCAACCATGACCTGGGCTATCCGGCCATGCTTACATTTATCCCAACAGGACTGCTCGGCCTGGTCGTCACATCCCTTATTGCAGCCTACATGTCTACCATATCCACTCACCTGAATTGGGGAGCATCTTACATCGTCAATGACTTTTACAAACGTTTTGCTAAGCCAGAAGCCTCTCAAAAAGAAATGCTCAATGTAGGCAGGATCATTACAGTTATCCTGATGATACTGACCATGATCTTTGCTTTATTACTCGATAGTGCGCTGGATGCCTTCCAGATCCTCTTGCAAATAGGTGCAGGTACGGGCCTGATTTTTATACTACGGTGGTTTTGGTGGCGTGTAAATGCCGCCAGTGAACTGGCCGCAATGATCATAAGCTTTTTTGTTGCCATATACTTCCGTGTATTGCATCCTGTACTTGGATTTCAGCCAATCACCTCATGGGTCGAGCTGGTCATTGGTGTGGGCATTACTACTCTGGCCTGGATAGCGGTGGCATTTCTCACAAAACCTACCAGTCTCGAGGTAATGGTCAGTTTTATCAATAAGGTAAATCCTGGGGGTCCGGGCTGGAAAAAAGTCACTGATCAGGCTGAGCAACGTGGTTTGGAAATCAAAGCGCCGGAAGGTCCGTGGAAGGTTCCTGTTGGCATTTTATGTATGATAGCCGGAACCATCGGCATCTACTCATTTCTTATGGGTACCGGGTTATTCATCTACAGTGAGTTCATCAAAGGATCGATACTCATAGTAGTATCAGTTATCGCTACCCTGATCCTCAGAAAGCTTTGGGATAAGATCAATTAATCAGAAAACATTTCTATCATCAGGACAGGTCCGGATCTTACTCACTAACCCTTAGATTCAGCTACTTTTGTTTTCTTCACTTTAACCGGGATCTTCCCACTTCGAATGATCCTCTTGAGAAGGATTTCGAGAGGGAAAATGATCAGTGCGATAGATAGATTAATAAGGAAATCAAAAATGGGCGAACTGGCAATCTCAAAGTAACCCTGAGCAGTAGACTGCAAAAACTCAATGATCATCACAATGGTCAGTATCGTCAAACCTTCAGTCAGGAACCTGTTGGAGGCTTTGGCCTGATTCAAACGGGCCGAGATCAACACCAGAGAAGCAAAAATGATGACCTCCAGCATATAAAACCAGGGTGTCCGCCAATATGGAGGATTGATTACCAAAGTGATCGGCTCGCCTTCCTGAACCCGACCAAAAACATCCCTTGAGCGTACATGCAACTCAAATTTGCCATCAGGAATGAAGTTCAGATCAATTTTATTGCTGTGAGACCATTCGGTCCAGTTTTCATCCATCCCTTCCACTTTATGTTGGAATTCTACCTTGAGCAATCCCAGGTAATCGGGCTGTGCGATCTCCGCACGCAGATAGTTCTCATCATAGTCCAGACTGACCTGCTTACGGTATCCCGAGTATGCTGACTGGGTAAAAAGGTGCTTGTAGAAAATATTGCTTTGGTAGACCTCATTTCGATCTTCTTCGGGATAGTATTTATACAGCTGATTTTGCTCGTTGATAAAGTATATGGCCCCATCTTCCCCCCTGTTGATAAACCGGATGTCCGGAAACAAGCTCAGATAAGGGAAGGTAGTGACTTCACCTTTTTGATTGATATAATTCCAGACTTTCCCATCAAAAATCCAAAAAGTGCCGTTATCGTCACTTAAGTGGTTATGAGGAGTACCAAGTCTACCAGTAAGCACCGAATCCAGTTCAATGGTCTTCTTTTGGTAATTGTAAGCAAAGTACCCTTCATTGGTTATGAAGTAGAGCTTACCTCCCAGCTCTATGGCAGTTGGATTCTCAAAGTAGTGATTGGGAAAATCGATCTCATCCAGTACAGATGCCCCGTAATAAGTCGTCCCCACAGACAATATTTTGCCGGGACTTACTAACCATAGCAACCCTTTGCTGTCACCATAAACAGACAGGACCAGGGACTCATTATAACCAAAGGTTAAATGATTGTACTGGTTGCTTTCTCTAAGATACCGGTCTACTTCGTGTTCATTATCAATAATTATAAATTCATTGGACTTAGGGATATCCACAATATCTTTAGCAGGACTTCCCAGTATCTTTACAGCCTCTCTCCCGTCATATTCGAAAAGACCCGAATTGGTGCCTATGAGGAGAACATTGTCTTTTACAAGCAGCTTATTGCATTTAGTGATCACCCCCGGAATACGTTCATATTTCCAGCGGGCATACTCAAACACTTTATTTTCGCGCTGGCGATAGCCGTAGGTAATCTTTGGCTGGTTATCCTTTTTCCCAAAGACATTTTTCAATAGTCCTGCCCCACTGGTACTTGCCATCTGGGTTCTTACCTTAACCCGCTCAGTAGAAGTCTTTACAGAGAATACACTATCCTGCTTAAGTCGGAAAGCCCCTGAGCTGGTAGCAACTATGAGCTCATCTTTAAACACAATTGACTGAATCAGGTTGCCCTCCAGCCCCTCCTGGTTACTCAAACAATGCACTGGTGCAACAGGGTCCACCCGGCTGAATCCAAACTGATGAGCTATCCAGACACCCATGCCCCAGTCCACCTCCAGTGCCATGATCTCGTTATCAGGAAGTCCTCCTTCATAATCTACCTTACCTACTATCTTGTGATCTATGGCATTCAGAATAATACATCCTTCATCCCGGGTACTGGTGACGTAAAGGGTATCGTTTATCCACTGAAAATCATTGACTTTGATCCCTGCCGAGCTATTACGGACCAGTTTCCCGTGTTCCTTATAAAATAACTTTCCGGTCAGGTCTAAAGCAAGATGCTTGTTACCATCAGGCGAAGATTTCAATTTGAGAGGCGGGTAATCTTCACCTATCCACTTTCCTGATTCCCGGGTATTTGTGCCATCCCATATATAGGAAGCTATTTCTGTATTGATGTAAAAAGCATCTTCATCAGTGGTTACTGAGACCATTTCAAACTTATCCGGCGAACCATAACTGGCCATTTTTTCGCTATCAGGATGGTATACCCAAAGCTGATGTCGGCTCAAAAACAAAACACTATCCCCAATGACCTGAGTAGAAAAAAAGTATTCGTTGCTTAAAGAGTCCGGACTGACCGGCTTATAGGCAAGTCCGTCTCCTGTAAGCTCCAGGTATCCAAAACTCCCCATGCAACCAACAAAAATTTGGTTTTCAGCACCCACAGCTAAAGAAAATGCAGCAGCAGGAGTCTCAATGTACTCCCAGAAGGATCCGTCGTATCGCAGTAATCCGGAACGATTGGCTACATACATCAGCCCCTGCTGATCAAATACGATATCGTAACTTTTGTGGTCTACTCCCGAAACGGTAGGGGAATGATCCTTAATAGGAAAATCTCCAGTCTGCCCCTGCACTGTCAGAAATAAACAAACAATACAAAGGGCCAATAATGATCGGCACATGTGAAAGACGGTTTAATAGGCGATAACTAAAATTACTCTACGGTAATACAAGTTACTAAGTTACAGGGGATTATGTCATCCGGTGTAAATTATTATTTTGCTAAGCAGCTATTAATCAGCGCCAATCGTCTTCCAAAAGCAAAAACCCCATGCCTGATTGACATGGGGTTGAAATATTCCATCATTATTTTTTTATTCCTTATCCAGGAAAGGATATCGATAACTTTTCGGTGGAACGAACGTCTCCTTGATCGTTCGTGCACTTACCCACCTCAGGAGGTTCATAGAAGCTCCGGCTTTATCATTGGTGCCGGACCCTCTGGCCCCGCCAAATGGCTGCTGTCCTACAACCGCTCCCGTCGGCTTATCATTGATGTAGAAATTACCAGCTGCATTTCTGAGCTTACGGGCGGCAAGCTCTACGGCATATCGATCTTTAGAAAATACGCCGCCTGTTAAGGCATACGGAGAAGTCTGATCCACCAGCTCCAGTGTTTCTTCAAATCGCTCTTCCTGGTAAACATAAATAGTTAGTACCGGACCAAAGATCTCCTCCTGCATGGTAGTGTACATCGGATCTGTCGCCAGTAAAACCGTAGGTTCGATGAAGTATCCTACCGAATCATCATAGTTGCCCCCATGAATGACTTCTACCATCTCATCTTTCTTAGCCTGGTCGATGTATCCGGCTATTTTATCAAAGGCCCTTTTGTTGATCACTGCATTAAAGAAATTGGAAAAGTCTTCCGGACTGCCCATCTTGATATCTTTCAGATCTTTAAAAAGCTCCTTCTTCACATCCTCCCAAATATTGGATGGGATGTAAGCACGCGATACTGCACTACATTTCTGCCCCTGAAACTCAAAAGCGCCACGGGTAAGGGCTGTTGCCACTTCCTGTGGGTTTGCTGATTTATGTGCAATCACAAAATCCTTTCCACCGGTTTCTCCAACGATACGAGGATAGGATTTATACTTATCTATGTTTTGTCCGATCGTCTTCCAAAGCTGTTTGAAAACAGCAGTACTACCGGTAAAATGCAGCCCGCCAAAATCCTCATGGTTGAAGATCACATCTCCGGCTACCGGTCCGTCTACAAAGATCAGGTTGATCACGCCATCAGGCAGGCCAGCTTCCTGCAAAACTTCCATGATCACCTGGGCAGAATAGACCTGGGTGTATGCCGGCTTCCAGATGGCGGTATTTCCCATCAGGGCAGGAGCTACCGGCAGGTTACCCGCTATCGATGTAAAGTTGAACGGGGTGATTGCAAAAACAAAACCTTCCAGCGGGCGATACTCCAGCCGGTTCCATACGCCCGGCGCAGACTCAGGCTGGTCCATGTAGATCTCCTGCATAAAAGAGGCATTAAACCGGAGAAAATCAATGAATTCACATGCCGAATCGATCTCTGCCTGAAAGGGATTTTTGGACTGCCCCAAAATAGTCGCAGCATTAATCTTGGCCCGATAAGGACCGGATAGCAGTTCGGCTGCTTTCAAAAATATACTGGCCCGGTGCTCCCATGACATGTTGCTCCAGGCCTCTTTAGCTCCCATTGCAGATTTCACGGCCAGCTCTACATGACTGGCATCTCCTTCGTGGAAATGCCCAATTACGTGCTGATGATCATGCGGTGGAGTGATCTTGATTTTATTACCCGTACGGATCTCTTCCCCACCGATATACATTGGGATATCCTTCACTTCACCACGAGCTTCCTTAATAGTAGCTAATAGCTCCTCCCGCTCAGCTGTGCCGGGAGCATAGGAGAAAACAGGCTCATTTGATGGTTCTGGTATGTAGTAATTTCCTTTTGGCATAATGGATAAAAAGTTTTTTGGATAATGTGGTTTATTTTACTGGTGCAAAAATAAACGAATACCGTTCACACCTGGTTAGCTTAACGATATAATGTCTCAGGCATAGTGTAACACACGCTTTATTTCCTGCAGATCTACGCTGATTCTCAATGCATTTCTGCGTTTGTCTGCGTTCCGAAGCTTCGGAAACCTATACCGACAATTTATGTTTAGCGCGACACTAGAGAATTTTCATCAATTCAATCAGATCTGAGATCTGCAGCTCACAATCTGATTTTACTCTGCCTGACGGGTTATACAGCATTGGGGTAATTCCTGCATTTTGAGCACCCAGTATGTCTGTTCCCGGGTTATCTCCAACCATAAGCACCTCCTCATTGTTTAGGCCTAACTTTTTCAGGGCATGGTAAAAGATCTCCGGGGCAGGTTTTTTATAGCCAGTGTTTTCGGAGGTGAATACGTAAGAAAAATATTTATCCAGCCTGCTGCATTTTAGTTTGATAAACTGCGCATCATCAAACCCATTGGTCACGATACTCATTTCATACCTCTTCCGGAGATAATTGAGCGTGGTATCGGCATCTTTCATGATCCTGGTTTGGCGCGGACAGTGATAGAGAAAATATTCACTCAGCTCCTCTCCCAACCCATTTTTAAGTATCCCTCCACACTTTTCAATCACCTGGTCAAATCGCTTATTTCGGATGTGTTTCCGGTCGATCTCTCCTACGTTATACCTGTTCCAAAGGGCACTATTGACCTGATTATAAGTTTCCAGAAACTCCTCTACCGGGACACCTGTCTTCTCTCCCAGACCAAAATGCTCATAAATGTCCCGAAGGACTTTTTTAGAGTTGTAATCATAGTCCCAAAGGGTGTGATCCAGATCAAAGAATATGTGCTTAAATTTTTTCAACCACGATAACCTTTTGCTGCAAGCTTATTAACAGCCAACTCACGATTAGAATTCATTACCTGGTATATTTCCTGGTCCTTTTGAAGCTGTACGTCCTTATTGAGAAACTCAAATATCTGAGCAACCATATCATAGACCTCATCTTTTATGCTGTACATGATCCACTGGTCACGTTTCGTGGCATTGACCAGACCTGAATTTTTCAAATAGCTGATGTGACGAGAGGTCTTGGTCTGAGTAAAATCCAGAATGG
Source organism: Marinoscillum sp. HNIBRBA16962 (assembly GCF_057801515.1). Classification (NCBI taxonomy): domain Bacteria; kingdom Pseudomonadati; phylum Bacteroidota; class Cytophagia; order Cytophagales; family Reichenbachiellaceae; genus Marinoscillum; species Marinoscillum sp. HNIBRBA16962. The sequence continues at coordinate 5,680,576 of NZ_CM173603.1, forward strand.
ACTCCAGGTCTGAAATGGACAACTCCTCATTCTTATATAGCAGGTGAATGATCCTTACGCGTGACTCATCAGCGAAGGACTTAAATATCTGTGTCCCATAACTCAGGCTAAAGTTTTTTAACCGCATATTCCAGGCATCTTTCGTTCAAAGATACTTTTCATCGCTACCTTTGAGGCCTTATACTGTGAAAAATCGTTAATATTTTAGTTTTAAATAAACTTTTAACGTTGATTCTGTATTAAGTTTATAGTCACTAAGAAAAGCCGGTTTGTTTAAATACTTAACCATCATCTGTCTTTTAATGATCTTCTACACCAGTTCCGCGCAGGAACAGGACAGAAAGATCATTCAGTTTACGGGAGTGGTCTTTGCTCCGGACAGTTCCTCTGTGATCCCGGGTGTACACGTATACCTGCCTAAATCAGGCAGAGGCACCACTACCAATCCATACGGTTTTTTCTCCATGCCCGTAGTGGAAGGAGACAGTGTGGTTTTCAGTGCTGTTGGGTTTAAGCGGCAATACTACATCATCCCCCCACATGATAAAAACCATAGCCTGAAAGTGGTCATCACTATGGAAGAGGACGTGACCTTTCTCAGTGAGGTGGAGGTATTTCCATACCCTACGGAAGCGATGTTTAAAGAGGCGGTTTTGGCACTGGAGATGCCCAACCAACGCCAAATCGACAATATGAATGACTGGCTTTCCCGGGATTACATGGACCGGGCATATTTAAATATTCCTGCCAGTGCAAATCAAAACCACCAGTATTTCATGCAAATGCAGATGCAGGCTATCCAAAACCGGTACCAGGCGCCATCCAATAACCTCCTAAACCCCTTTGCCTGGGCAAGATTTATTAATTCCCTGAAGAAGAATTGATATTGGTGAGCGGTAATCGGTGAAACAGTGAGCGGTAATCTGTAAGCGGTAATCGGTGAGCGGTAAAAATAGCTAAATTGGTCCACAGAATGAGTCTGACTTATTGATCATAGTATAAAGCATTTTACCAATAATAGCATATTCCTTTAACAGGTATGATGCTTGATCATCTCCAATGTATTTACAATCCTTAGCAGTTTCGATCCAATGTTGAGTTTCAAGCTGTTCTGCGTCTGCATCTGTGAGCTTGCTCACAAAGTGTTTCTCATATCTACGCTTGCCCCATGCTTCGGCAATTTGTGCGCCAACTGACCTGGAAGATCGCCTCACCTGGTCTGTAAGTGAATAAGTTTCTTCTTTTGGGAAGGACTGAGATATTTTGAAGATTTCATCAGACAGCTTCTGGAAAACTGATACACTTCTAACTCCTTAAAACTTTCACGTATCCCATAATCACCGATCACCAAATTACTGATCACTGACTTCAATCACCTTATTCCAGACCCTGAAAGTATTCTGATAGCAGATCTTTTCTATGTCTTCTGCTGTATATCCCATTTTGAGAAGTTCGTAAATGACATTAGGAAACATGGAAACATCCTTCAGACCTTCCGGCAGACTGTCACCCACACCGTCAAAGTCAGATCCAAATCCTACGTAATCTATGCCTGCCAAATTCACTACATGATCGATGTGCTTTGCAACCATTTTTACATCTTCATAGACGTTATTTTCATTGGCATACTTTCGGGCGTACGCTTTGTAGGCTGAGTCTGAACGAGTGAGTCCCTGCTCTGCCCTGTAATTGGTCAAATGTTCGTCCATCATATCAAACTTGTCCTGTGACTCTTTAGAAAGGAAGGTAGAACCAAAATTGATATGGATCACTCCGCCATTAGCCGCAAGGTCTTTGATCATCTGGTTAGACATATTCCGGTGAAAACCTGGCGTAAAGTGTCTGCATGAGGAATGAGAAGCTATAACCGGAGCCTTACTGATAGCCAATGCATCATAAAATGCACTATCCGTCACATGAGAGATGTCCACCATGATCCCCAGGCGATTCATCTCCTTTACCACATCCTCGCCAAACGGGCTGATACCATTCCAGGTAAACGTACTATCATATGAGGAGTCAGCAATCTGGTTATCCTTAGAGTGAGTCAGGGTGATGTATCGAATACCACGATTAAAGAAGTACTCCACATTAGCCAGATCATTTTCGATAGGCGCTCCATTTTCCATGCCCAGGGGCAAAGAGATCAACCCCTTCTCAAAGTTGGCAACAATCTCCTCCGGATTATTTGCCGGAGCGAATTTATCCGGGTAGACCCTTGTAACATCCAAAGTCATGGTAATCAGAGAGTCCGCAAACTCTTTCGCACCACCATTGAAATAGTAAGATGATGGGATATAAATGGACATAAATGGTGCATCCAACCCGCCTTTTTTAGCTTTTGGGTAGTCAAAGTTACCCTCGGTTTCTACTGCCACATTTTCTACCTCTTTGCGAAGCATGAACCCTTTGACCTCCATACGATAAGGAAGGTCCACATGGCCATCCACGATGATGTACTTGTGAGCCAGGGAATCCGCATAGGCTCTCAGCTCCTCCTCACTCATCTCGGAGATATCCCTGACCTGCTCTTGAGGTGGGGTAGTGCAAGCAAATACGAGTACAAAAAGGCTTAGAAGTGTAATTAGGTTTCTCATGAATCTGGGTTTAGGTTGTTTGGTAAAACAATTTTTACTTTTTTCAATTTATACTTTTTCACCTCCAAAAAGTTTTTCAGTAAACTAAGCTCATCAATTTTATCCAGAAGTATAAAACAACTAGTGTAATGTTAACGGTATAATGTCTCAGGCATAGTGTAACACACTCTTTAATTTCCCACAGATTCCGAACATTCAGAACGCTGATCTTCGCTGATTCTCAATGCATTTATTTCTGCGTTTGTCTGCGACATCTGGCCGCCGTACTACCCTGTCAGGCGGGTCTGCGGGAACAGTTATCATTTCTGGACTTTATAGGCTATTTCGATTTGGCGATAATCCGGTTTATTCACTCCACTGAAATCAACAATTTTTAGCACCCCGATCTTACCTCTTTTATCAAGGTCAAGCCGAAAAACAAGAACCTGGCCTTCAGACAAAGCAGAAACGGAGGTAGAACCCTCAGCGTCAAAGAGCTCGTCAAGCTGAACAGACGTCTGAATTTCCTCATAATTGAATCCGTCCGACAGCTCGATCAATCGCGTGCTGTTTCTTATTGTAAATGGCCAATTAAAATTCACCGAAGCATTCCAAACGGTCGGCGCTTCAGCATCATCCGGTGAGGACAAACTCCACCCGGTATCCGTATCATAGGAAGCAATCAGATCCACACCCTCCTGATTATCTTCACTGACCCTTACATTGCTGGGAAAATAAGTGGTGTCCTCCAGTAAATTCAGCAGGTTTCCATAGGTACTATGACCATACCCGCCAATGAACTTTTGCTCTATTTCTAAAATGGGCGAAGCTGTCACATCTACATAAAACCTGACCGTATCTCCAGCATCCCTGAGATCAGTCAGGAAAAACCCAAACTCCAGGGTTTCGCCTGAGGCGGTATAGTTTACCACATACTTGATCGGGTCAATGATGAAAGAGGTACTGCTTGAGTCGCCCCCGAATGTCACTAAAGTAGTGTTGTCCGGTCCACTCACCCTGCCTTCAAAATTCCTGATGGTGGCCTTAGCTGTTACCTCCCCGGATATCAAAATGGTGTCGCCAACATTACCAGTAAAGTCTTCAATGTCCTCATCCCCGTTTATCATCAGGGTGATGGTTGGCTCATCAGGAATCGGGTCTTCACCCTTATCCTTGTTACAAGCCATGATTGCGCTGAGCAAGCCCAGGGCAATCGCAAGCGGTGGATTCTTTAGTAACATGATCGTCGGTTAAAGATATAAAATTACACACTTGTCCGGTGAAATGAAAAAACGTAATATTCGATTGGTAAACCTTACGTTTTTTACAATTTTTTGAATCTTAGTGAGAATTGAGGTTTTTCTGAGCTTTATGATGTTAGCAAATAAGATGAAATCTCTTATGTCACCAGTAGTCTGTGATTGGTAATTCGGTAGTCAGTAAGATACAAAGCCGGCAGGTATATTGCTTATTGGGGTTGCGAGGCTGTAACTTACATCTATCCCTCTGGAGGGATTATCAATGGTATTAAGTTAAGGTTTATTGCTCCGAAAAGATCAGTCATTCCAGTGATTCCATCCGGGATTCCATCCGGATAGGATCTATTAATTATTGAAACGAAAATGCTCAAATTACCAAAGACTCCATTCTGGAGGGACCTTAACTTAATAGCATTGGGGGGATTGATCACCGACTTATCGATCACTGCTTACTGTGCCTATTGCCATTTGCCTATTGCCTCGGCGTACGCTCCTGCACGATGATATCCAGCGCAATATAGTCCCCGGAACCCGCGTAAACACCGTCACCATCCAGATCTACAATATCCTTTACCAGGATCAGGCCGCGCTTACCTCTTACTGTTTCAAAAGCCACTACCTGATTGCGTACCAGGTGCGTAATGATGCCGCTCTCATCCACACCCTGGTCGTACACCAGGTCTATATCTTCGAAACGCTCAATCTCAGTCAGGCTCTCCAGCTCTGTTGACCGGATGACGGTAGCATTCAGGGTGGTCCATCCTTCCACCTGCCCCAGAAAGGCCGTCTTCTCAAATCCCCGGGGAGAAGCGATGCTGGCGCTATCTGCCTGTCCGAAGTAATAACCAAAATCGACACGTTCGGCCAGACCTTCGGTGGCTACAATGTCAGCAGGACTCAAAGGCTGTCCGGACCTTGTATTGAAAAAATTCTGGGCATTAAGTTCTCCGAGCGGAGCAGCAAGTAAAACAGCAGAATACTGTCGGGCCCTTGGGGAATTCACCTCCAGATCCACCTCCACCTCGCTGGTCTGCCCCAGCTGGTCCGTAGCTACAAAAGTAAAAGTGGCCGTGGTATTGACCAGCTCACTTGGTATTTCAAAATTGCGGGAATCTTCCACGAGAGTGTTGCTGTTAGACGGATTTAGATCTTCAATATTTAGTTCCGTGAGCGTATCCGAAACAGCGCCATCTACTGACAAAAAAATAGAATAGCTTGCAAAGCCTCCCTCAGCCTCTATTGTCACATCAAAGGTCACCAGGTCGAGTGTCTCCACCGCCAGGTCCCGGTCTCCCTGATAATCCAGCGTATCAAATGGAGTGATCACAGAGGTCATTACACCTATCCTGGGGCCGGAAGCATCAAATGGCGCATCATCCGTGTCATCCGCACAGGATACCAGCCCTGAAAAAATAGCCAGAATAATAAGACCGAAAAAAACCTGTAATAACCTCATATAAAATAAAACCTAACCGTCTTTATAGTAAAAAACCCCACCGGTGGGGGTGGGGTTTGATTATTTCATTCATTATGATATCTCACTGTACACTCTCCTGTACAAGAACATCGATCTTAATATTGTCTCCTTCATTGAATGTGCCATTCTGCTCAGTAATTAACACTAAACCACGTTTGCCATCTACAGTCTCAAAAGCAATTACATCACCTACAGCCAATCCTGTAATAATTCCCTCTTCATCAACACCAGCATCAAACTCAGCATCAATATCGGCCCAAGTTGTTACTTCCGCAAAATCAGAAGATCCTAAAGTGGTTGATTTTATAATAGTTGCGTTTTTAGAATCCCAACCTGATACCTGATCAGAAAAAGTAGTACTTTCGAAACCTTTAGGTGAGGCTATACTTGCTAAATCGTTTTGTCCATAATAGTAGCCAAAATCTATAAGTGGAGATATTGATTCAGATGTGCTAGTTACTTCTGAAGCACTGTAAACCATTCCGGTTGAGGAAGAGAAAAAGTTCTCTCCAGAAAAATCTCCTAATGGCACAACTAATAAGACTGCCGCATAGCTCCTAGCCTCCGGCGAATTAACATTCACCTCTACAGTGGCAGTACTTGTCTGACCAGGCTCTGTCTCATCCACTGCTTCAAAAGTGAAAATGATATTAGACCCAACCAGTTCACTTTCTATTTTGGTTGAAAGTAAGATATCTTCAACGAGAGAAGTTCCTACATCTACACCTAAATCTACTCTACTTATAGTTTCAAAATTAACATCAGCACCCCCATCTACAGAGTATGTAACATTTAGCGTATTAAAACCTTCTTCAGCAGTAACATCTACACTGAATCCAAGAGAATCTCCTGGCACTAACTCAAGAGGGCTATCAGTTGTTGCAGTACCATTTACAGTTGTTGTAACTGAAAGTGAAGGTGCAGCTCCAGGACCTTCAGGATCCTCATCCCCACAGCTAAAGAGGAATACCAGAGAAAAAACTGAAGTTAAAAGCAATAAATTCTTAAATAGACTTTTCATGTGATTCGTTTTTAATTAATGTTTGACCTTTTTTGTCGTAAATTTGATAATAAATAGTTGATATCGCTTAGAATATCGGAAATTTTTCGATGAGTGCAGTAAATACTGAAATAAGCTTACAACCTAACGTTTCATAACCTTAATTCCCACACTCAATCCTTCATTCCCCCATAGTCCATAACGTCTAGACACACGACATGTTTGAAAGGTTGGAATTTTTGTTTTCCTGTTGCGGGTTTGAGCGAGTTGCGAAGGTTGCGAGTTGCGGGTTGCGAAGTTGAGTTGCGGGTTGGGGCAATGCTACCAAGTCAAGCCCTCTCGAAAGTCATTTCCGCAGGAATCCATGTTCATTAGTCTTCCAGATATGATAGATCCTTTCAGGATGACTTTAAGGGGATACTATGTCAAAGCTTAACTTAATAGCATGGCGGGGGGTGGTTGCGGGTTGCGAAGGTCAATCTCCTCACCAATTCACCAATCACTAATCACCAATTCACCAATCACTAATCACCAATTCACCAATTCACCAATCACTGATTCACTAATCACCAATCACTAATTCAACCAATCACCTACTCACCGATTACCAACTCACCGACCACCGATTCACCATATTTTAAGACAGTTAATTGCCTGAGAGCAGAATTTTTAATATTTTACAGGGTATAAGGGAAAAGATTTTATGCGATACCGACAAGTTTGTATTGTGTTTTTCAAAAATTGTAACATTTTTGTGTAATTGTAATGATAACCGCTTAATCTAATAACTGCTATGACTGATCCGATTTCACCAAATTTGCTTAACGCCTGGAATACCTACGGGCAGTACTTGGCATATGCGATCGCAGGTGTTGGAATACTGATCTTAATTGGTCACTATTTGAAACTATTAACCACCTCTGACTATAAAGCAAGGTACGACTACATCAATATGCACGAAATCAACCTGCTATGGTATGGTTTCCTGTTGGTTTTGATTGGAGCGGCGCTTTACGCAAACACATTGTGGCCGGAGAGCACCTGGCTGTGGTTCTTTGTCAGAATTTTCGTGACCCTGATGGTTGCAATGATCGTAGGGGTAATTATCCAGAATGTATTGAAGTTCTACTATCCGTTTTTCATCGAAAAACGACTTAAGAAGCTGAGATATACTCCACGAGTCTCTCCTGACGGACGTAAAATGAAGCTTCTGAGTGAGGAAGAAGAAGATGTGTACCTGGATGAAGGTATGCAGGCAGAAGAAGATGCTTTCTCTGTAGACTATGATGTATGGATCGATGAGCTTTCGGGGTATACAAAAATCGAAAAATACAACGGTAGACTTCATGCACTACAATGCTCTGAGTGTAACTATCAGACTTTGAAAGTGGATCACGAAGAGATCGTACAAACGGCTACCGAAACAGAAGAAGGTGAGCTAATGAAGTACTACGAATGCGGTTATTGTGGGCACAAGCAACGCAAGTCTTTCAAAATTGCCCGACTAAAAAGTGAACAAGGTGCTACTGCCTGACACTCCAAAGAAATATATTTGATTTAACGAGAAACCTCGCATTTGCGGGGTTTTTTGTTTTTAGAGGTGAAATTGCTCATAGCTTAATACAAATATTCTGGGCCTCCGTAAAAAATCGCAGGGCCTCTGTTCCGCCCTCTCTACCAACACCGGAAGCCTTCATGCCGCCGAATGGCGTTCTAAGGTCCCTAAGCATCCAGCAGTTTACCCAAATGATCCCGGACTTTACCTGGTGAGCAACCCTGTGCGCCTTTTTTAGATCATTGGTCCAGATCACCGCAGCGAGTCCATATTTGGTGCTATTGGCTTTGCTTATAGCATCTGCCTCATCCGTAAATGGAACAAGTGTAACCACCGGCCCAAATACCTCCTCCTGGTTGATACTACAGGTCTCATCAAGTCCTGCTATCACTGTTGGCTCGAAGTAATACCCATTATTGATCGAAACAGATCTGCCTCCGCTAAGCAATTCGCCACCCTCTTTCTTTGCCTCTTCCACATAGCGAATGATCCTGTTTAGATGATCTTTCGAAACGATAGCTCCCAGGTCCACATTGGTTTGCGGATCACCCACCTTCATATCCTTTACTTTCCGCACAAAAGCTTCCTGAAACTCATCAAAGATCTGCTCCTGGATGAAGATCCTTGAGCCACATAAGCAGATCTCCCCCTGATTGGTAAATGCACTTTTTACGCTGGTTGAAACTGCCTCCTCCAGGTTGCAGTCATCAAAAACCAGTACGGGGTTCTTTCCACCCAGCTCCAGCGACACTTTTTTAAACTGAGCAGCGGCTGACTGACCAATTTTTCTCCCTGTCTCGGTGCCCCCGGTAAAAGAAACAGCCTTAATCTTCGGGTGGTCAACGAGCTGCTGCCCAATAGACGCCCCGTATCCGTGAAGGATGTTCAGGACACCACCCGGAAGACCGGCTTCACTGGCGAGCTCACCCAGCAGGTAAGCAGTATAGGGGGTAATTTCTGAAGGTTTGGCAATAACACAGTTGCCAGTTGCCAGGGCAGGGGCGATCTTCCAGGTCAGCAGGTAAAGGGGCAAATTCCAGGGAGAGATACAGCCCACCACTCCCAGCGGCGCTCTGCGGGTATAGTTAACTGCCTCACCTTCCATGATGTGAGCTTCAGAAGAATCATTCACAATAGCAGAAGCAAAAAAACGAAAATTAGCTGAGGCCCGAGGGATGTCCACCTTTTTAGCCAGATGTACCGGTTTTCCATTATCACGGCTCTCCGCGGCTGCCAGCCGGTCCAGATTGTCAGTGATGAGGTCTGCCAGTCTTGAAAGAACCTTAGAACGATAAGCAATAGGAGACCTGCTCCACCCAGGAAAAGCAGCACTCGCTGCTGCTACGGCTGCCTCGAGATCCTCCTTCCCTGAATCAGGTACCTGAGCAAAAACTTCCCCGGTAGCGGGGTTATATGAATCCAGGTATTTACCTGATGCTGGTTCGTGGAAATTTCCCCCGATATAATTTTTCAGATAGATCATAACGATCCGGTCCTTCCTCCGTCTACCGGTATGCTAACACCATTAATGTATGCAGCACGCTCAGAAGCCAAAAATGCCGCCAGATCACCAAGCTCCTTCGGCTCCCCGATACGCCTGGCAGGAATGGAGGCAATCATCCTGTTTCTTGCCTCTTGAGCCGTACCACCTGAGTTCTTCGCCTGAAGCTGAAATATGGCCTCAAGGCGATCCGTATTCACAGCTCCCGGCAAAATGTTATTGACCGTAATGCCAAAAGGCGCCACTTCGTTAGATAGCGTCTTTGCCCAGGAAGCCATTGCTCCACGGGTGGTGTTGCTTACCCCCAGCCCGGGTATCGGAATTTTCACACTGGTGCTGATTACATTGATAAACCGGCCAAAACCACGAGACTTCATGCCTGGCAATACGGCCTGCATGATCTGATGGCTGGTAAAAAGATGGAGCTTAATTGCTGCTTCAAAATCCATAATACCCGCTTCACTTACCAGCCCGGGAGGCGGGCCGCCTGCATTATTAACCACAATGTCTATCTTCATTTCCTGAAGTTCAGAACAAAGGCCGGCCACTTTGCCAGTATTAGCCAGATCCGTTTGCCTTGTCTTATGGTCTGTCCCCGGTAAACTATCCTTAAGCGCCTTTAGCTTCTGCTCATTTCGAGCCACGAGGATGGTTTTGACTCCCTCCTGAGCCAGTGAGGTAGCTATAGCTGCGCCTATACCCTGAGAGCTACCGCAAACCAGCGCTACACGATCTTTTAAATCAAAATCCATAGAATGTGTATAACTTATTTAAATACTTAAATTCAAGATTTCTGGTAAACTACAAAAAACCACTATAAAAGCTTATGGTTAAAACCAGAATGTAGTTATTTTGATTAAGTAGTAGGAAGTGAATGAACTGCAAACAAAACCCTAAATACGATGGCCATTAAAAGACCCTTTAACTTACAGAAATGGATAGATGACAACCGGGACTTGCTCAAGCCCCCGGTAGGCAACAAAAACTTATATGCAGATGCAGGGGACTATATTGTGATGATAGTAGGCGGTCCCAATGCACGTAAAGATTATCATTACAATGAAACAGAAGAGCTCTTCTACCAGCTGGAAGGGAATATCACCGTAAAAATACAGGAAGAGGGCAAAGCGGTTGATATACCGATCCGTTCCGGAGAAATGTTCCTGCTACCTGCAAAAGTACCTCACTCCCCGATCCGGTCTGAAGGCTCCGTAGGACTCGTGGTGGAGCGAAAAAGAGAACCTGACCATCAGGACGGGCTCATGTGGTTTTGCGACAACTGCAATCATAAGCTACACGACACCTATTTCCACCTTACCAATATCGAAAAGGACTTTCTGCCAAGGTTTCGGGAATTTTATGGTTCTGAGAAGCTCAGAACGTGCGCTAATTGCGGCCATGTAATGCCAACAGACCCTCGGTTTGTGGATTAGTTAATTGGTGGATTTAGTGATTAGTCTATTTGATCAAAGGTCAGTGGTCAGACAAAGTCAATGGCCAAAACCCAAAATAAACAACATGAAGTTCGAAAAGACCGCTTCTTTTGCAAAGGTTCAGGACAAAAAGGATTCTCTGAAAGGATTTAGAAGCAAATTCTATATCCCAAAAAGAAACGGGAAGGAGTGCATTTACTTTTGTGGAAATTCGCTGGGGCTTCAGCCTAAAAATGTGGTAAAGGAGCTAAACACGGAGCTCTTATCCTGGAAAAACAATGCTGTAGAGGGACATTTTTCAGGAAACAGACCCTGGGTAAATTACCACGAATACACAAAAAACTCCCTGGCAAGATTAGTAGGAGCCAAATCTTCAGAGGTAGTGAGTATGAATAGCCTCACCTCAAACCTTCACCTCCTTTTGGCTTCATTTTACCAGCCTGAGGGCAAACGCGTAAAGCTCATGATAGAAGGTGGGGCTTTCCCGTCTGATCATTATGCAGCGGAATCCCACATGAAACGAATGGGTATAGACCCGGAAAACCACCTTATCATACTCAAACCTCAATCAGGACATATTTTCTCTACTGAAGAAATTGTTGAGGCAATTCACTCGTATAAAGACGAACTTGCTCTAATCCTTTTCCCTGGCGTACAGTATTACACGGGTCAGTTCTTTGATATGAAAAAGCTGACAAATGCCGCACACGAGGCAGGTGCTTATGCGGGTTTTGACCTGGCCCATGCCATCGGCAACCTCCCGATGAATCTCCACGGGGATGAAGTAGATTTTGCCACCTGGTGCAGCTATAAGTACCTAAACTCAGGTCCGGGTGGTGTCTCCGGAATTTTTGTCCACCAAAAGCATGGTGACGATCCTGACTTCCCAAAGCTGACCGGCTGGTGGGGACATGATAGCAAATCACGGTTCAAAATGGATAACCAGTTCGTTCCCAACCCTGGTGCAGATGCATGGATGCTGAGTAATGTAAATGTGCTTTCCACTGCAGCGCACATTGCCTCATTAAAGATCTTTGATGAAACGGATATCAAAACCCTGCGTAAAAAAAGCATCGCATTAACAGGTTTTCTGGAGTTTCTAATTACCACTGACCCTATTTTGAATGAGAATATCAAAATCATCACCCCCTCCAATCCGCCAGAGCGGGGCTGCCAGCTCTCCATGTATGTAGAACGAAATGGCCGGGCTATTTTCGAAGGGCTCACTGAAAATGGAGTAATTCTGGACTGGAGGGAACCTAATGTTATCCGTGTAGCCCCCACACCTCTTTATAACACCTTTCAGGATATCTGGGATTTTTATACCATTTTAGGGAAGCAAAATCTGGACTGATGCCCAAAGAAAAGATCAACATATTAGGAGCAGGGCTGGTAGGTTCTCTGCTCTCAGTCTTGCTGGCAAAAAAAGGATTCAATGTTTCTGTATTTGAGAAGCGTGAGGATCCGCGTCGTGCTAAAACCTCAGAGGGCAGGTCCATAAATCTTGCGCTTAGTCATCGTGGGATCCGTGCTCTGCAAATGGCTGGTGCTTTTGAGCTCATTCGGGATCATTTGATTCCCATGAAAGGCAGAATGATGCATGACATCCATGGCAACCTTACGTTTCAACCCTACGGAAAAAGTGGCCAGCATATCCATTCTGTTTCCCGTTCCGGATTGAATAAGGTATTGATCGATTTAGCGGAAAAAACAGGTGCTTCTTTCTACTTTGACCATAAATGTGATGAAATAGACCTGGAAAGAACGGCAGCTTTTTTTCAACATAAAAAAGGCAGCTATTCAGAGAAATCAGATGTACTTATCGGGGCGGATGGTGCATACTCCATGCTTCGTCGTACTTTACAGAACCAGGATCGGTTCAATTTTCAGCAGCATTACATCGAACACGGGTACAAAGAGCTAATGATAGAACCGCTTAATGGAGATTTTGCCCTCGAGCCAAATTACCTCCACATCTGGCCCCGGGGCAACTTTATGCTTATTGCGCTTCCAAATCCTGACAAATCATTCACCTGCACGCTCTTTTTCCCTTTTGAAGGAGCTCCTTCCTTTGAAACGGTCAAAAAAGAAAACGAGATCTCCGCTTTTTTTGAAAGCTACTTTTCGGATGTGATCCCACTAATACCAAACCTCGCCTCCCAGTTTCTTACCAATCCCACCTCCTCACTTGTCACAGTCAAAACCTACCCGTGGAATCATAAAAACACATTACTCATCGGAGATGCAAGTCATGCTATAGTCCCATTTTATGGCCAGGGAATGAATGCAGGTTTTGAAGATTGCAGACTGTTTATGGAATGGGGAGAACATTTGAGCTTTGACTGGAAAAAGCTCCTCCCATATTTTTCCCAAAACAGAAAAAAGGATGCCGATGCAATCGCTGATCTCGCACTGAAAAACTTTGTGGAAATGCGGGATAAAGTAGCGGATGAGCATTTTCTTGCCATCAAAAAGATAGAAGCACGGCTCCAGGAAGCTTACCCTGAAGATTGGCTGCCTCTATACAGTATGGTCACATTTAGTGATATGCCGTACTCACAAGCTTTGGAGCTGGGTAACCTCCAGGCTGAGGTAATGAAAGAACTACCTTCAGATTTTGATCCTGAAGAGATCAGCCTTGAGCCGCTCATTAAAAAGTTTAATGATTTAAAGCGAGCCGCTCAGTAAGCATATCTATGGTTTTTTGCTCTTCCTCAGAGATACCATTAGCACTGTTGGCAAAAAGGTACATAGTTTCCATGACCAGCTCCTTATCCGTTTTACTGTCCTTGATGTGGTTCTTCAGAGCGTTAAGAAACTTCTTCTGCCACTTCTCGATATTGTCCAGCAAATAACGAAATTCCGTGCGGAATGATTGCTCCATCTTCTCACGGTCCTTATCTTTTAGTCCTTCGCCATACTCTATCACAAGTCCTTTGGCAAGCCGCTCCACACCTTCCCACTCTTCGGGGTCTAATGTGCCGTCTGACATGCAAACGATTAGTGATGGATAAAGATTTAGTATGTAGGTGAATTGATCTAAAGTCAGGTCACTGTTTCTGGCTTTTTTATACTCATCGTAGAGTTGGGCGGCTTGTGTCTTCATTAATTCCTCAGTCTGTATCATTAGGATTACTATAGTTAAAGATAATATAACGGTACTATAAATACGGGTTAACACACATTAGTAACCCATTTTATAAATATTCAAATATAATATAGAACTAATTTAAGCTGATTTTAGTATAACCAGAAAACCTTTTTCTTGGTTTATTTGCAAAACAATTTGACCCTGGCATGAAAGTAGGAATCGTAGGAGCTGGTATTGCAGGTCTGGCAAGTGCAGTAAGGTTAGCCACTAAAGGACATCATGTTGAGGTTTTTGAAGCCAATGATTATCCTGGCGGAAAACTCTCCGAAATAAAAGCAGGACCTTATCGATTTGATGCCGGGCCTTCGCTATTTACGCTTCCTTCCCTTGTAGATGAGCTTTTTCAGCTGGCCGGGGAAAAACCCTCAGACCATTTTTCCTACAAAAAACTGGAAACCAACTGCCACTATTTTTTTTCTGATGACACGTTTATAAAAGCGTATGCTGACAAACATCTGTTTGCCAAAGAATTGTCTGAAAAAACAAAAGACAGGAAAGACTCCATTCTGAAGGCCATCGAGCAAAGCGCTCACCTGTATGACAGCCTCAGTGACCTCTTTATGTTTAGCTCCCTGCAAGATCCGAAGACCTATTTTTCTAAAAAAGCCTTCAAAGCCTATGGTAATCTTCATCGGCTTGGTTTCACAAAAACAATGCACGGAGCAAACAAGACACTTTTTAAGGACCCAAAGACCATCCAGCTCTTCAACAGATACGCTACTTATAATGGCTCATCCCCTTATAAAACACCCGCCACCATGAATATCATCCCTCATCTGGAGATGTCCATTGGCGCTTTTTTCCCAAAAGGGGGAATGTACGCCATCACCACGGCAATTTTTGAACTTGCACAACGTAGCGGGGTTACGTTTCATTTCGGGTCATGTGTGGAGAAGCTTTTGATTGACAATAATAATCAGATTACAGGGCTTAAAGCAGACGGAATTAATCACACATTTGATCGTGTGGTCTCCAATATGGACATTGTCAATACCTATAAAAAGCTTTTACCGGAGGTCAAGGCGCCTGGCTTTCTCCTAAAACAGCCAAAATCCAGCTCAGCGTTAATCTTTTATTGGGGCATTAAAGGGAAATTTGACCAACTGGACCTCCACAATATTCTGTTTAGTGGAAACTATGAAAAGGAGTTTGACCACATCTTCAATCAGGGAACCATATACCACGACCCTACCGTGTACATCAACATTACCTCTAAATACCAACCTGAAGACGCTCCTGATTACGGCGAAAACTGGTTTACTATGATCAATGTGCCCAATAACCAGGGCCAGGACTGGGACTCTTTAATCAGTGATGCAAGAGCAAACATCCTGACAAAAGTCTCCGGAACGCTGGGGCAGGATATTTCAGAACTCATCGAAGTGGAGGAAGTGCTGGAACCAAGGACCATTGAATCAAAGACCAGCTCAGCTCTGGGAGCGCTTTACGGCAACAGCTCGAATAATCTTTTCGCGGCATTTCTACGTCATGCCAATGTAAGTAAAAGGATCAAAGGACTGTACTTCTGTGGCGGTAGCGTTCACCCCGGAGGAGGTATACCCATGAGTCTTTCTTCAGCCAAATTGGTAGCTACATACTTTTGTTAGCCTGTGGTTCTTCCGGGACAAGCGCAATGTAGTTTTCATAGATCGAAAAAATAGTGCTAACGTAAGTTACAGGCTCAATCCCTCGGCAATAGCCAAACTGAACAACCGGGTCGTTGAAATATTTTGAGCTGGACTTTTTCAAAAGATACTCCCTTACGTTATTTTCCCACACCTGGGGGTCTCCTCCATACTTCTCTGTGAGTCGGATGGCATCCATCACATGTCCGTGGCCTACATTATATGCAGCCAGCACAAACCTGACCCGCTCATCAGGATTTTCCACTACCCCGTCAAAATACTCGATAAGCCACTGTAAATGTTGTGTGCCTGCATGGATATTGGACACCGGGTCATCTAGGTCCTTTACATTATATTCCGCTCCCGTTACAGGCAGAAGTTGCATAAGCCCTATCGCACCAGCCCAGGATTCTGCTTCAGGGTCAAATTTTGACTCCTTATAGATCTGAGCAGCTAACAACCGCCAGTCCCAATCCAGCCTTTTGGCTGCTCCCCTGATCAGTTCATCATACGGCGACAGCTTGCCGCCTCCTAATGAATAATAGTCACTTTTGGTTCGCTTCAGGGACGCCTTTCTGCTCTTAAAGTATTTGTCATAGATCACATAATAGTCCGTCTGCTTTCGCATCTGCAGAATCCATTTATTCAGCTCTTCCAGCAACAGATTGGCATTCTTACGTACGCCCCAGGCAATCTGGGTTGGGAAACTAACGGCTGTCTTCACGTCCAGATTCGGATAATAGGTAGCATTAACCAGCGCAATGTCTTCTTCTGCTACAGTATAATCTATTTCGCCATCAGCCACCCGCCTGATAATTGCCTCCGTTTCGACCTCCGGATCAGCCTGAATAACGATAATATCCCCTCCAATCTCATCTGAAAGATTTTGCAGCCGACCAAAGTAGGATGAGTGATGTCTTACATAGACTTCTTTACCGATAAGTTCTACAGGATTTCTGATCAGCTCTGCCTCTATCTCATGGAGTTTCATTTCCCGCCAGTCTTTCGGCTTTCTCTGTACCAGCACCTGGCGCACGAGGTTATGGTAGTGCGTGAAGGCAATTCTTTTCTTACGCTCTTTTGTGACCGTGAGGTTATAAGCCAGGATATCGCCTTCCCCGGCATTCAGTTTTTTGAAGCTCTCTTCAAGACTGGCAGTTACATTAATTCTGAGTTCAAGGCCCTGCGATTTGGCAAACAATTGAAGCAGTTCATATTCATAACCCATTGTTTTCCCCTTATAGATGAAGAGCCCGGTGGAGCTATTATCCATTATAGCAGTGATGTAACCTCTCTTTTTGATTTTTTCGAGATCCAGCTCCACAACCTGCTCCGGAGGCTCCTCCTGTGGCTCACCAGACACATCGCTGCTACTCGACCGTTTGCATGAGGAAACAATGAGGGCAAAAACTACGATCAGTATAAACTGAAAAGGGGCAGTATTTCTAAGTGAAGTACTCAAAAGGGGTAATTGATCTTTGGAAAAGCTACTATCGGGAGGCCTTCTTTCCAAATATTTTTCGACGGACGAAACTTCCTAGTGTCATGTCAACGCTTGATTAACGGTGATGGTTTACAAAAAACACCACTATTCCTCCATTGAGGGAGGTGTAGGAGGGTGTTTTAATAAAAAATAGTTTTTTGTAAACCCGTCAATGTAGATGTGACATTGCACTAGAGCTCTACAGCTCTTGCATCGAGCAGTTTCACGGCAGTTTCGTAAATAGCCTCAGCATCATAGTAGCACTCTTTGTACAGCTCCTCCTGATCACCATGCTCAACTACCCGATCCGGGATGCCCAGCCTTATGACTTGTGCATTGTACTGATGATCAGCCATAAATTCAAGCACAGCAGACCCAAATCCACCCTGAAGACATCCATCTTCAACAGTCACCACACGATTAAAAGACCTGAAAACTTCATGTAGGATCTCTTCATCTATCGGTTTCACGAAACGCATATCATAATGCGCCACATTTACTCCTTCATTTTCGAGAAGCTCAGTAGCCTTCATGGCATGATTTCCTATATGGCCTATTGACAAAATAGCCAGATCCTCGCCATCTTTCACCTTCCTGCCTTTCCCGACTGTGACCTGTTGCAGTGGAGTCCGCCACTCAGGCATTACACCTTTACCTCTGGGATACCTTATTGAGAAAGGGCCATCTTTATATTCACTTGCGGTAAACATCAGGTTTCTTAGCTCCTGCTCATTCATAGGAGCAGATACGACCATATTGGGAATACATCGCATATAGGCTATATCATACGCTCCATGGTGTGTGGGCCCATCAGCTCCGGCTACACCCGCCCGGTCCAGACAGAAAATAACCGGCAGCTTCTGAATAGCCACATCATGGATCACCTGATCATAAGCCCGCTGCATAAAGGTGCTGTAGATATTGCAGAATGGAGTGAGTCCCTGAGTAGCCAGCCCGGCTGAAAAAGTGACCGCATGCTGCTCAGCAATACCCACATCGAAAGCTCTGTCCGGCATCTCCCGCATCATGATGTTCAGTGATGATCCGGAAGGCATAGCAGGTGTAACGCCAATGATCTTTTCATTCTTTTCAGCCAGCTCCACAATGGTTCTACCGAAAACTTCCTGATATTTGGGAGGCTGAGGTCTTTCAGGAATCGATTTACGGATCTCTCCGGTAATCTTATCAAACTTACCCGGAGCGTGCCATGTGGTCTGGTCCTCCTCGGCCTGTTTATACCCTTTCCCTTTCAGCGTAACACAATGCAGAATTTTCGGGCCGGGGATTTTTTTCAGATCATTTAATACATGCACCAGGTGATTCACATCATGCCCGTCTACCGGACCAAAATACCGAAGGTTAAATGATTCAAACAGATTGGACTGATTCAGAAGCAGGGATTTAATGCTGTTTTCGATTTTCCCCACAATTTCCCGGGCATCCGGACCAAACTTACTGATCTTGCCCAGTATTTTCCAGACGTCATCGCGAAGCTTATTATAGGCTCCGGAAGTGGTAATGTCAGTCAAATATTCCTTAAGTGCACCCACATTCGGGTCGATGGACATGCAGTTATCATTGAGAATGATCAGGAGGTTTTTACTGGAATCCCCGGCATGGTTCATCGCCTCAAACGCCATACCACCTGTCATGGCCCCGTCACCAATCACTGCTATGTGGTGCCTATCCGTTTCTTTCTTATAATCTGAGGCAAATGCCATCCCCAGTGCTGCCGATATAGAAGTAGAAGAATGACCCACACCAAAGGTGTCATATTCACTTTCGGATCTTTTTGGGAAACCGGAAAGACCTTTATACAGTCTGTTTGTATGAAACTGTTCTCTACGACCGGTTAATATCTTGTGCCCGTAAGCCTGGTGTCCTACATCCCATACCAGCTGATCTTTAGGCGTATTAAAAACGTAGTGCAGAGCTACGGTAAGCTCTACCACACCAAGGCTGGCACCAAAATGACCACCGTATATAGAGACATGGTCAATGATGTATTCGCGCAGTTCTTCACAGATCTGAACAAGCCTCGTTTGATCAAACTGCTTGAGGTCATCCGGGGTATTGATCTGTGCGAGAAGTTCACCTGGTTTAATCTTCATACTGGATACTTTGGGATGTTGGAAGAACGAGCAGACGTACTAATTGTTTAAAGGTTGGTATTTGTTATAAAATTTCCCATTTGCAAAGCTAAGATTTTTTAACATTTACATATATACAACTTTCGTTGTAGTTTTGAGTTACCGTGAGCGAAAAAACCACCGATACATTTGAAATCAAGCTCCCTTTGTTTGAGGGACCCTTTGACCTGCTCCTGTTTTTCATAGAAAGAGATGAGTTGGACATCTATGATATTCCTATTTCCAAGGTAACAGCAGACTTTCTGGACTACCTTCACCGCCTCGAGGAAATGAACGTAGAGGTAGCCAGCGAATTTATCCTGGTAGCGGCCACACTCATGCGCATCAAGTCCAAAATGCTTCTCCCCAGACCTGTGCTGGATGAGGAAGGTAACGAGATTGACCCGCGAGAAGAGTTGATAAAACACCTCCTGGAGTACAAAAAGTATAAGTCTGTCATTGCCGAGCTCACTAAAATGGAATCTGACAGGCTGGATCGTGAGAGGCGTGGTAACCTGATGACCGAGATCCGTAAGTTGTCACAATCCATCGATGTGGAAGCCGAGCTTCAGGACCTGGATCTTTATAAACTCATGAAAGTCTATCAGAAGGTACTGAAACGATATGAGTTTGAAAAGAACAAACCTACCCACGAGGTGGTCCAGTATCCGTACACGATCTCCAACCAAAAGATCTACTTGCTGGAAAGGCTGAAGAAAAGCGAAAACCGCCGGATCTCCTTTGCCAGAATGGTAGAAGAGAAACCAGAAAAAATCCTCGTAATCTTTAATTTTCTGGCCATTCTGGAGCTACTCCAACTCGGTGTGATCACCCTGCATATAGGTGAAGGGTTTAATAACTTTTGGGTAGAGCAGATAGAAGAGCCTGAAAACCTTTCGTCGGAAGTGGCAGAGTAAAGTAAAAAGATAATGCCTGCGAGACACAGGCATTTAAAACATCAATATTTTTCCAGGTTGGAGAAGAAAAATGCCCCCTCTATCTGAGCATTTTCGTCTGAATCCGAACCATGGATTGCATTTGCTTCGATTGACGTGGCAAAAAGCTTTCTGATGGTGCCTTCAGCTGCTTCAGCAGGATTAGTGGCACCTATAAGCTTTCTGAAGTCCTCTACCGCATTTTCCTTTTCCAAAATTATTGCGATGATGGGGCCGGAAGACATGTATGTTACCAGGTCTTTGTAAAATGGTCGTTCTTTATGCACCGCGTAGAAGTCACCAGCCTTCTCTCCGGTGAGTCTTGTGAGCTTCATTGCTTTTATACTAAAACCAGCTTCTTCAATCATTTTGATGATCGCGCCACTATGTCCGGCTCCAAAAGCATCCGGTTTGATCATCGTGAAGGTCTTTGTTCCTGCCATTTTTGCTTAATTGTTTTTTGAGTTTTATAAAACGGCTGCAAAAATAACACAATATCCGGTAGAAGGCCCACTTACTCCCATTTTGTATTTACTTGATTTATTGTGAGTTTTGCGGTTCACTTACCAGCCAAAAGTGAGGCAGAATACTTAATGAAGGAACTAAGCGCTTTTAAAGCATTCATATCAAGTCCCAGGAAAATTGTAATCACTACTCATGCAAACCCTGATGCCGATGCGCTAGGTTCGTCTTTGGGGTTGTACCACTTCCTGAATAGAAGAGGCCACGATGTAAAGGTGATCACTCCTACAGACTACCCGGAGTTTTTGCATTGGATGGACGGGAATGATGAGGTTATCGTCTACGATGACAGCAAGGCAGAAGCAATCAGGAAAGACATTAATCAGGCTGACCTGATCTGCTGCCTGGATTTTTCAGATCTGAAAAGGATCAAAAAGCTCGGTGAACTGGTACAAGGGACAGATGCCAAAAAGTTATTGGTGGACCATCACCTGAATCCGGATCGTTTTGCGGACTATGAGCTATGGGATAACACTGCCGCTGCTACTGCAGAGCTTATTTACGACCTGATCATTCTTCTGGATGGTAAAGATGAAATCACCCTGTCTATAGCTGAATGCCTGTATGCAGGCATCATGACTGACACAGGGTCTTTTAAACACAACTCTACCTCTGCAAAAATTCACCGGATAGTGGCCGAGCTAATGGATATAGGTGTCAACGTAAACAAGATCAGCAGACTTATATACGACACCAACACCCAGAACAGGCTTCGATTTATAGGGTATGCCCTTATGGAAAAGCTGGTAGTGGTAGAGGACCAGCGAGTAGCCTATTTTGTGATTACTGCAGAAGAGCATGAGCGTTTTCACCTCAAGTCCGGTGATACGGAAGGACTCGTCAATTATGCCCTTTCTATCAAGGGCATAAATGTAGCTGCAATCATTATGGAGCGGGATAAAGAAGTAAAACTATCTTTCCGGTCTGTAGGTAATTTTGCGGTAAATGATTTTGCCGCTGAATACTTTAATGGAGGAGGGCACCGCAATGCTGCCGGAGGAATCTCTGATGTAGGCATTGAAAAAACTGAAGAAAAATTTAAATCATTGATACCTCTGTTTTTGGAGCAGTATCATCTTAAGAACACAAAAAAAGTAAAACAATGAGATTTATCTGGTTAATAGTAGCAGCTGTTTTGGTTGCATCCTGTGCAGAAAATAATGATTTCGTAACCGAATCCGGTGTGGAAGTATCCTGCGTGGTAAAAGGCGATGGAGCAGCCTTGATAAAAGACTCCATAGCAGTAATATACCTGAAGTTGGTAACCGGCAAGGATGATAAAGTGCTTATGGAATCCACTGCAGAGCGGCCATTGGCATTAGCTTATGACCCTTCCATGGAAGCCGGCCATATCCAGGAAGTGCTTAACAAACTGGAGGTAGGTGACAGTGTGGTATTTGAAACCACTGTCAAAAACCTTTTCCAGGAAACCTGGAAGACACAGGCCCCTCCGGAGTTGAATGATGAAGACATTGTGACTGTAAGCATGCGACTCGCCAAACAAATGAGTGAAGCTGCTCATGCTAAATATTCCCAAAAACTTCAGACTGAGGCACGTGCTAGAGAGACGGCTAAACTGGCAGAAAAAAAAGAAACGGACGTTGCTGAAATAGATGCATATCTGGATTCGTTGAACGTAAGTGCTGAAACTGCGGAATCAGGGCTACGTTACATCATCACAGAAGAGGGATCAGGACCTGCTGCAGAGGCTGGTGATAAAGTTACTGTACACTACGATGGACGACTTTTGAGTGGGGAGCCATTCGATAGCTCGATAAAACGTGGTGAGCCCTTCACTTTTCAAATCGGACAGGGCCGGGTAATCCCGGGCTGGGATGAAGGTATCCCATATATTAAAGAAGGAGGAAAAGGAACTTTATACATTCCAAGTCCGTTGGCTTATGGCGCTCGTTCCCCCAGTCCGGCTATTCCAGCTTACAGCATTTTGGTTTTTGATGTTGAAGTATTAAAAGTGGAGAAACAATAAATGAGTTTAAAGTCTTTAATCCTGCTTTCACTGACAGGAGCCATGATAATATTCGTGGCCTGCAAAGAGGACAATCTGGTTACTACGGTAGACCCTGATGTTCAACGAGAAATTGACCTGGAAATCATCAATGATTACATTGCTGAGCAGGGTTATGATTTTAAACCGGGTGATACCACGGCCTCAGGAGTGCGGTTTGTCATTTTGGAAGAAGGCGCCGGAGCCCCGATCGAGTATGGCGATATTGTAGACCTGCACTATGTGGGCAGGTTTACAGATCGTGAGCTTTTCGATACCAGTATTGATACGGTAGATATCAACAATGATTCATTCGATTCATTAAAGACGTATCGTCCCCAGCGAATAACTCATACAGAAACGGGATGGGCCATCAGAGGAAAATACCTCAATGGCTATGTGGATGGAGTAACAGCTGTTCTTGAACGAGTGAATGTTGGCGGTAAGGCCGAGATCATCATCCCTTCAGGGTTGGCCTACGGGACGAGTGTTTCAACCGTATCCCCATTCAGAAACAAAGTGCTTGTGTTTGAACTGTACCCGGTCTATAAGCGGTAAGATGAAACTCTATTTTGCTACACACAACCAAAACAAGCTAGCTGAAATAAAAAAACTCCTTCCTGTAGACATTGAGCTTTTAGGACTTGATGACCTGGGTCTTCATGAAGACATCCCCGAAACTGCCGGAACCATTGAGGGAAACTCATTGATGAAAACTCAATATGTGCACGAAAAGCATGGTGTAGCATGCTTCGGGGATGATACGGGGCTTGAAGTGGAAGCCCTCGACGGAGCCCCCGGAGTACACTCCGCCAGGTATGCCGGAGGTCAGAAAGATCCTGAAGCAAACATGGAGCTCCTGTTGCAAAACCTAAATGGTCATCAAAACAGAAGCGCTCGCTTTAAAACGGTCATCACCTACATTGACGAGTCAGGCAAAACCAAACAATTTACAGGGGCTGTTGAGGGTGAGATTACGCTTACCAGGGCAGGACAAAAAGGTTTTGGGTACGACCCAGTATTCAAGCCTGCAGGGTATGAAAAGACTTTTGCAGAAATGTCTGCTGAAGAAAAAAACAAAATTTCACACCGAAGCAGGGCTTTCCAACAATTAATTGCCTTTTTAAAAGCATAGATAATCACAAATGGCCAAGTCACCTTTAGTGATCGGAATATCAGGAGGAAGCGGATCCGGCAAGACCCTCTTCCTGAGGCAGCTTATGGATACTTTTAAGCCTGAAGAAGCCAGCCTTTTATCCCTGGATAATTACTACAAGCCGAGAAGCCAGCAGCCTAAAGATGTAAAGGGGGTTGAAAACTTTGACCTCCCTGAGTCACTTGACAGGACAAGATTTTTCGAAGACCTCCAAAAATTAAAAAGCGGCCAGGACATCTCCATCAGGGAGTATACCTTTAACAACGACAACAAAACACCGGAGATCCTTCATATCAGGTCTGCTCCCATCGTAGTAGTAGAAGGGATTTTCACTTTCTACTATAAGGAAGTAGATGAACTGCTGGATTTCAAGATTTTCATCGAAGCACCTGACTACCTCATGCTTACCCGCAGGATCACCAGAGATGCCGAGGAGCGGGGATATGACCTGAGCGATGTGCTGTATCGTTTTCAGCACCATGTTACTCCTTCGTTCAAAAAATACATTGAGCCGCTTAAATTTGATGCAGACATCATCGTACCAAATCACAATGGGTTTTCTGTAGCGCTGGACGTAGTGGCGGCTTACCTGAAAAACCACGTAACCTCCTGACTAATAATTTGTCTTAAGCCCTTTTCAATTAGCGGTATTTAAGTACTTTTGTTTCCGCTTTGAAAAAGGGTAAACAAGACATACCAAAAATCCTATTAAGAGGAACACTTCTCACCGGAGTGTTGGTGGCATTTATTGCTATGTCCACTAGCTCTGTTCAGCTTTCTGGCTATGTATGTCAGCATGATGACGTAGAGCAGCAAAGCACAGATAATGAGCCGTCTGAGGACCGGGAAGCAATAAAAGCATTTGAAGCGATCCCCGGGTCAGCGCAAGTTAGTCTGGAGCATGAGTTTTTGCTCATTGATATTTTACCGGACCTGGAAGAAGAAGATGAGGAATTCAGCTCTTACGACCACCAGGAGTCTGCCGGTAGTAAGATCCTGAGAATCCTTTTCCGGCGTATCATTTCCCCTAATGCTCCCTAGAGCTGATTTTTAGTGCCTGACTACCCGGCACTATTTCGATTTTCCCAGCATCCTTTACCTAAGGATCTTCCATTGATTTAATTATTTAAAAAACTTACAATAATCATGAAAAACAAAGGATTTGTTATTCTATTAACAATCGTCATCTCCTTGCTTTGTGTGTACTATTTGTCGTTCACATTTGTGGCGCAAAACATTCAGAAGGAAGCAACCGAAGCAGCAAGGATAGCGGACGGTACCGTAAACTTTGCCAAAAAGCAAAGATACCTGGACTCTGTATGGAATGAGCCCGTTTACAACTTACTGGGACTTGAATATACATACCAGGACGTAAAGGAAACCGAACTCAACCTTGGTCTTGACCTTCAGGGTGGTATGAGTGTCACACTGGAAGTATCTCCGGTAGACATCCTGAAAGGCCTTAGTGGTAACAATCAGGACGAGGACTTCTTAAACGCCCTGCAACAGGCTAAAGAAAATATCAGAGGAACACAGATAGACTATGTAGATGAATTTTATCGTGTATTTAAAGAAAATGCCCCGGATAAAAGTCTGGCATACATTTTTTCCAACGCCTCTAACAGAGGTCGTATCAGCTTAAACACTAGTGATGAAGATATTTTGGATATCATCCGTCTTGAAGTAGAGAGCGCAATTGACCGATCTTTCCAGATCCTCAGAACACGTATAGACCGGTTTGGAACCTCACAACCAAACATTCAGCGTCTACCGGGTACCGGCCGCATCCAGATAGAGCTTCCGGGTGTAGACAACCCTGAGCGTGTAAGAAAACTCCTGCAAGGTGTTGCAAAGCTCGAGTTCTGGGAGGTATACAATGTTAATGAAATAGCACCTGTTTTACAGCGGATCAATGACCTGCTGGTAAAAGAACAACAAGCAGCGAAAAAGGATGTCTCTGACCTGTCTGCTGATTCCGATGACTCAGCAGAAGAAGACCTATCCAGCTTACTGGCAGAGGATGATGAGGCATCAGAAGAAACAGACACTACAGCTCTTGCAGAAAGCGATACTGCTGAAAGTGAATTGGATTCGGCACTGAACAGCCAGGTTTCCCCACTGTTCTCTTTGATCAAGTCTCAGTACGGGCTGATCTATGATGTGAAAGACACTTCACAGATCAACCGCATTTTACAGCGAGATGACGTTCAGTCTATTTTAAAATCATCATCGCTAAACGTAAAATTTCTCTGGGAAGTAAAACCCATCAAAAATGAATCGCCAACTGCTCCTCAGCTGATCGAGCTGCACCCGATCAAGAATACGAGAACGGGGAAAGCTCCATTGAGTGGTGAGGTTATCACGGATGCACGGCAGGATCTGGACCAGCGCTCCAGGCCATCTATTGCCATGCAGATGAATGCTGCCGGTGCTAAAACATGGAGCCGACTGACGGCTTCTAACATCGGTAGGCGAATAGCTATCGTACTGGATGACTATGTATACTCCGCGCCTAATGTAGAGGGTGAAATCCCCAATGGGAACTCATCCATCACAGGAAACTTCACTATGGAGGAAGCGCAAGACCTTGCCAATATCCTGAAGGCCGGAGCATTACCGGCACCAACCACCATCGTAGAGGATGTTGTCATAGGACCTACCCTTGGTAAGGTAGCAAGGGAGCAGGGTATTCTTTCTATTGTAGCAGGTCTCGTGATCGTGATCCTGTTTATGGTGGCTTATTACGCCAAAGGAGGAATGATTGCTAATGTAGCCCTGTTCTTCAACATTTTCTTCATTCTGGGGATCCTGGCTCAATTAAGTGCAGCGTTGACACTACCTGGCTGTGCGGGTATCGTTTTGACGATTGGTATGTCCATAGACGCCAACGTGCTGATCTTTGAACGGATCAAAGAAGAACTCAGAAATGGAGCCGGCATTAAAGCCGCCATTGGTAGTGGGTACTCAAAGGCTTACAGCTCGATCATTGATGCCAATGTGACCACCTTCATCACGGGTATGATCTTGTATATCCTTGGTCAGGGCCCTGTTAAAGGTTTTGCGATCACTTTAATGATCGGTATCGCCTGCTCATTCTTTAGTGCGGTATTTATCACACGGGTAATCGTTGAAGCTTTTTCAAGAAAAGGTGATAAAAGCAAGATCTCCTTTGCTAATGCATTTTCTAAAAACGCCCTTCAAAGCCTGAACCTGGACTTCCTGAGCAAGCGTAAAATGGCTTACATTTTTAGCAGCCTGTTCATCATTTTTGGAATAGTGGCCATGGGAATAAAAGGTCTGACACTAGGAGTGGACTTTTCAGGAGGTCGATCTTATGTAGTGTCTTTTAATGAGCCTATAGCGCCTTCAGAGTTGAAATCAAATCTGTTGCCCTATTTTGACAAGAAAGGCACTGAGGTAAAAACCTATGGAGCTAACAACATACTGAAAGTCACTACCAGCTATCTCATTGAGGATGAGTCTGATGCAGCTGATGTAAAAGTAAAGGACGCACTGGTAGAGGGCATTGAAAGCATGGGGCTTACGCTGACTGCCGATAACGGCACAACTGGTGAGAATAATTTTATCATAGCGAGTTCGTCCAAGGTAGGGGCTACTATCGCTGATGACATCAAGAACTCATCTTATGAATCAGCCATCTTTGCCCTGATCTGTATTTTCATATACATTCTGATACGATTCAGAAAATGGCAGTTTGGGCTTGGTGCTATTGTAGCCTTATTCCATGATACGCTATTTGTATTATCTGCATTTGCTATTGCAGGATTGTTTGGTATGGCATTCGAAGTAGATCAGGTTTTTGTAGCCGCTATTCTTACCATTATAGGTTACTCCATAAATGATACTGTGGTGGTCTTTGACCGGATACGGGAGAATCTGGGTATCAAAACCGGAACTGAGATGAAAAAAGTGTTTAATGAGTCCCTGAACAACACGATAAGCCGAACGCTTATCACCTCTATGACAACCTTGATTGTGGTAATCGTTCTTTTCATTTTCGGAGGAGCTGCTCTAAAAGGGTTCTCTTTTGCTTTGTTGGTAGGAATTTTGGTGGGTACTTACTCATCCATATTCATTGCCACTCCTGTGGTAATAGATCTAAATAAAAAAGAAAAACCAAAAGCTGTTAATGCTTAAGAACAAGCCATTATAAAATGTTTCAAAGAACCCCGGGCAAACCCCGGGGTTTTTTTATTGATTTTCTCCCAATAAAAATCACTAAATTTAGAGAAACATTAGGTTTATGGAATCAGGAAACTCCGCCAAGTGGTTATCTTACGTTTTTCTTTTAACCACGTTTTTTATTATTCTGTTTGTTTTGGATCGTTTCTTTGGTCTTCACTATCAGCCTCAGGAGCATCGCCTAAACAAGAAAAAAGCCCCATCTGAAGTACAGACCAGCGGTGGCCATAGCTCGAGTGTCCTGCCGGTTGAAGATACCCATAATACTCCGGAAGATTCAAACAAAGAGAAGCTTCCGGGTGATACTGCCTCAGCCCGTCCTTCCGATAAACAAATGGCTGAAAATGATGCAGAGTCCTCTGAACCCGCCAGCGAGTATTTTGAGAACTTAAAAAAAAAATACTTAGCTGATATAGCTACTTCCATAGCGCCAAACAAGGTCCGGACAGACATAATCATTCGGTACTACCATCACCAACCTGATGGGAACAGTGCTTACGCGCTTCAAAAACTCCGATATTACATCCATGAACGTCCGGTAGATCCGGTCTATGATGACTACCAGTCAAATGCCATATTTTATGGAGATAGTGTAAAAAACGAAGATATCCAGCTGGTTGCCTATACGCTACTCACAGAAGGTCTGCCTATCAAAACGATCAAGCCCTCCCAGTTTCATGACACCTGGAAATCAAACTCCATCGAAATAGGTACTGACACCAGCCTTGTAGACCTGCCTACGTTGTCTTTCGAGCAAGTGAAAAACTTCTCGCGCTGATTACTTCGTTTTTACCTCATTCATTCTTAACATTGAAATAGCTATGAAGATACTTGTATGTGAAGATGACGAGGCTATTCAAAAAATTATTCAGTTTAAACTGAAAAAAGAGCTGAGTGCCGAGGTAATTTCGGTTTCAAATGGAAAAGATGCCATGGAAGCCCTGGAAGGAGGTCATGAGTTTGATCTGATCATTACAGACATCCACATGCCTTATCACTCCGGAATGGAGCTTCTGGAGTTTCTGAGAAACGACACTCAGGATAAAACCCCTGTCATCATTCTTTCTGCTGAAGGCCTGGAGGACACACTCGAAGAGGCCTTTGACCTTGGTGCTGATGATTTCATCACCAAACCTTTCAGTCCTCAGGAGCTGATCGCCCGGGTTAAAAAAGTAACACGATAGTTATTTTGGATGCACTCATCCCCTATAATGTTAAGTTCGACATTACTTTAATTTTAATTATTGCTTTTAGTGGCATAGCCATTAGTCTCTTTGTGATTATCCTATTCCTGAAAATAGTAAAGGCCAGTCGAAACATTAGAAATACCCGGTACATCAACAAAATAGAAAACACGCTAAATGAGCTGGTTGCTCAATATGGTGAGCTGGACGACTCTACCATCCAAAGAGCTAAGGAGAACCTGAAAAAGCTATCCAATACGCATTGGAAAAAGGTTTTGATAACGGATCTTTTTATTCACTACAATACCAATCTTACCGGAGGAGTTGAGAGCTTTATCGGGAGCCTTTACTATGAGTTGGGCCTGGAAAAACTCAACATGAAGGAGCTGAAAACGGGTTCTGTAAAAGCAAAAGTGAGGGCTATGCGCTATCTTTCAGAGATGCGTTATGAACCGGCCCGGATAGAAGTGATGAAATACATTAATGATGAGCGAAAGCTCTTACGAGTAGAAGCTTCGCTTTCACTGATGTTTCTTCTAACAATAAATCC
The DNA here is from genome assembly GCF_057801515.1 of Marinoscillum sp. HNIBRBA16962. NCBI lineage: Bacteria > Pseudomonadati > Bacteroidota > Cytophagia > Cytophagales > Reichenbachiellaceae > Marinoscillum > Marinoscillum sp. HNIBRBA16962. Next base: position 5,710,320 of record NZ_CM173603.1, read on the forward strand.
ATTATTTTTTCTGGACAGCCTGGAAAAAAGAATGACTATGTGGCAAAAACTGAATGTATACAAACGGCTCAGGGAGCTGCCACAGGAAAGCATCCCCAGGTTTGACCGATGGTATGAATCAAAGAATAAGTCTGTGGTGCTTTTTGCTATGGAGATGACCGCAAAATTCAACCAAAGCGAGTCAAAAGAAGCTGTAGCCAGACTTTTGCTGATAGATGATGTAGATGTCCAAAGCCAGGCTATCCGTACATTGGCAGAACTTGAAGCCTTTGAATACGCAGACACCTTTACGAGATTGCTCAAAATTACCAGCAGCGAGTTACTGGCGCTTGAACTACTAAAAGCCATTGGGGAAATAAGCCTGGATGAAGCTCACCTTGAAATATTGCAAAAGTATCTCACTCATCCCAAACACAGTATCCGCTTTCAGGCGGCAAAAGCAATGTTGAAAATTGAAAATGGGAGAGAGCGTTTTCATAAGTTAGTTGAAATGCATCCGGATCATTTGCTGACTATTGCTAATCACCTGGAAAACCCCTTGCTAAACTGATGGACCCGGGGAAACTTTTCATAAATATTATTGAGATGCTGATTTTCGTCTATGCAATCAGTATTATGACTTCCTATATTATTCTTGCGGTCGTATCAATGTTTGAGATGCAGCGCTACATGGAACGCATCAAAGGGGTAGACTACAGGGCTATACTCTCCTCCCCCATGGCCCCACGGGTAACTCTAATAGCCCCTGCTTACAATGAATCCCTCACAATTGTAGATAATGTGAAGTCTCTGCTGGCTATTCAATACGCCAAATTTGAGGTCATTATTGTCAACGACGGAAGTAAAGATGACAGCATAGAAAAACTGGTCAGGGCCTTTGATCTGGAAAAGGTAGTCATGGCATATGACCGACAGTTGCCTTCCAAAGCCATAAAAGCCATTTATAAGTCAAAAAACAAGGCCTATAAGAAGCTGACTATCGTTGATAAAGAAAATGGCGGTAAAGCAGACGCCCTCAATGCGGGCATCAATGTAGCCAGCCATGAGCTGGTAGCCTGCATCGATGTAGACTGCATCATCGAGCAGGACGCTATTCTGAAAATGGTGAAGCCCTTCCTGGATGAAAACCGCCATGAAGTCATTGCATCCGGTGGAGTAGTACGAATAGCGAATAATTGTGTAGTGGAGGATGGCCGACTGGTAAAAGTACGACTTCCATCCAATCAACTTGCACGATTTCAGGTGCTTGAATACATTCGTGCTTTTTTACTGGGGCGCATGGCCTGGAGTAAAATGAATGGTCTCCTTATCATATCCGGAGCATTTGGGATGTTCAAGAAAGAAATCGTGATCAAAGCTGGTGGTTACAACCATAAAACGGTAGGTGAAGACATGGAACTGGTGGTCCGTATGCGCAAATGGATGACCAAAAACAAAAAAAAGTACTGGGTATCCTACATCCCCGACCCGCTTTGCTGGACTGAAGCACCCTCCTCAAACAAAGTACTTAGCCGTCAGCGAAATCGCTGGGCCAGAGGCACTTTCGAAACGTTAAAGATGCACCGGGATATCTTCTTCAATCCCAGGTATGGCACTATGGGGTTAATCAGCTACCCATTTTGGTTCTTTTTTGAATGGATGGCTCCTTTTATTGAAGTAATTGGTCTGCTCTATTTTGGGTTTCTGGTGTTTATGGAGCGGATCAACTGGCCGTTTTTCTTATTAATGCTGGGCATGGTGTATACATTCGCTCTTTTTATGTCGCTAATGGCGATTCTCTCTGAAGAGCTGTCATTTTATAAATACACGAGAAGGAAAGATTTTCTGAAAATGGCATTAACCGCCATTATAGAACCGATCATATATCACCCCAGGGTAGTATTCTGGTCCTTACGGGGTAATTTTGACCTGTGGAAGGGCAAAAAATCATGGGGAGAAATGAGCCGTAGTGGGTTTGTACAGTACAAAAAAACCAAAAAGACTGAGACTGAAAAGGCTGATTAGAGCACAGCATTCAAAGCCGCTATCATACTGTCTGAAATCTCGCTTATTTGCTTAATGTAGATTTGCTCTCTGTCCGGACTAAAAGTGTCCATTATCTTATGTAACTCCTCATACTCTGAAACTGCGCCAAAGGTAATAAATGACGGCTTAACCTTATGGAGATGTTCATGAAGAGCTTTCATATCAGCCTTTTGTACGGCCTGGGTAGCATCGACCTTAAACTCCTCAAAATTTTCCAAATAAGCCTCCGTAAGCTCCGCTAAGAAATCACTCTCCCCTCCTGTCAATTCAGATAGGGTCTTTTTGACATATTCGCTTCGAGTCATCTATTTTAACCGGGTTAACTGTTTAAATCTACTTCTCTGCCAGACACTGTAAGGTTAAAAAATCTTAAAAACACCAAAATTACGTATACTGACCGCATCTTTGTTGTGTGAAGCTACACATAATATCTCTTATTCTTGTTTTAACAGGGTTCAGGGCTTATAGTCAGGATCTGGTCCAGGGCAAGCTGGTGGATAAAACCACCGGACTTCCTGTGCAATTTGCCCATGTCACTAATTATTGGTCTGATGCGGGAGTTATCACAAATGGAGAGGGTTTCTTTCGGATACCTGCCACCCTGGGAGATACCATTGTGTTCTCCAGCGTAGGCTACCAACGGCTGGGATGGGAAGTGGACAAGGAATGGATAGCGCATGGAAAGACCGTTGAGTTGCCCCAGGATACTACTGTTTTGAATGATGTGGTAATCAATCAGATCCCGCCTGAAGAAGTCTTCAAGAAGAGGATCTTAGAATATGAACCTCCAGATACTTCATTCTGGTACCACGGAATGCCCTTGCCAAAACCTTATGATAATTCTCCATTGAGTGAACGAGTGATCAACAACCCTGTCTTTGCGATCACACACCCTACGGACTTCCTGTATTATAAGTTTAGCAAGCAGGAAAAGGAGAAACGGAAGTACTACAAAATCACTAAAATGGAGCCGAGGTTGCAAAAGGCCTATCGCAAACTCTCCAGAGAATGGGTACATGAGGTTACCAGCCTGGAAGGGGACGAGCTTACTGATTTCATTGAGTATTGCGACTACTCTTTAGACTACATCGAAAAAACTCCAAAATACATCATCCAGGAGGATATGCTGGCGAAACTCATGGAGTTCAAAAAATCTCAGAAAAGCTAAACTATTCCTTACCTTTTGGGATTATTTGTAAACATGAAATGAGCATAAACCGGAGGCATACCGAGACGCGCAGTCCGAGACGCGCAGTCCAACCTGCCTGCAGTAGCCACTTTCGGACTCTTACGCTAAAGCTTCAGCGCCAGCGTGCAAAAGGCAGGCCGTGAATGCCTGGCCGGCCGCACCTCAATGCTCTTAAGTTAAGCTCCTTTTTGTCCCTCTCTTGGAGAGGGTGAAGGGAGAGGACATAGAAAATCCGCTTAACTTAAGAGCATTGGGCCGCACCTGGTCGGCCACAATTAAAATTCCGAGCCAAAAGCCAAAGGCTAAGTGCTAAAAGCTAATTATTAAACACATGAAAGATCAGATCCTGTACATATTTGACCCCCTATGCGGATGGTGCTATGGCTTTAGTGAAACCATGCTCAGGTTTTATCAGGAGTTTGGTAAAGAGTATGAGTTTGTAGCTGTCCCGGGAGGTATGGTAACCGGTGATCGTGTTGGCCCTATTTCCCAGATGGAAGACTATATTTCAAAAGCCTATAAACAGGTGGAGGAACGAACCGGCACCAAATATGGCTCCAACTACCTGAACAATCTTCTGAGGTCAAAAACGACCATTTTGGACTCAGAGCCTCCAGGCAGAGCTTTAATTACTTTCAGGACCTTTTTTCATGATCGGGCTGTGGAGTTTGCGCATGAGCTGCAAAAAGCGCATTACTATGATGGGTGTGACTTTAACGACGAAAAGCTTTATGAAGATCTGGCTGCAAAATTTGAAATAGACCCTGATATCTTCATGAGCAGGTATCACGATGAGCGCATGAAACAAAATCTTCAGCAGGAATTTGCCTGGGTTAAAGAATCCGGCGTACAAGGCTTCCCCACAGTGGTATACAGGTCCGGTCAAAAATATTATTTGCTGGCACACGGATACTCACACCTTGAGAACCTGAAAAGCTCACTGACTAAAGCACAAAAGATGGTTGTGGGGTAAGACAGGATTATTATTAAAATCATTTTGGCGCCCCATTTTTTTGAAAATATCTTGATTAGAGCTATATTTCAAGTTGATTTTTCTTAGAAACTCTAAATTCTACCTTGAAAAGAGGCCTCTCCATATTTTTTCTTACTTTATTCCTACTCTATCACGTAGGTTATCTGGGCTTCTATTGGATCTCTCTAAAGCAGATAAATCAGGAGTGGCTGAATAGAGTAGAGTACACCGGACTAACTAAAAAAGTATCCATACCCATTACCCTGCCTTACTGGAATGACCAAACAGAATATAGGCCAGCCACCGGGTCTATTACCATAGACGGAGTGGTTTACCGAAAAGTAATGCAGAAATATGCTCAGGATGCGCTGCATTTGATATTGGTACAGGATACGCTCACTCAAAAGCTGAACAAGTCCGTATCGGATTGGGTGCAGGCCATGTCAGACACCAATTCCGAACAAAACAGTAACAAGGCATTAAAGTCAATAGCTAAAGATTACCTCATTACGGAAGACATCATGGCTCAGGAACCAACGTATCAGTTGGTGGCCGAAAAATACTTCTCATACATTACAATTTATCAAAATCCATTTCCGGACGTAAGCACCCCACCTCCACAGGTATAGTTTTCCCGAGAAATTCAAATTGCATGACATTACATACGTCATGTCATAGAATACTGTACCTGATCTTTTCTTAACTTCTTCATACGAGCTTAGGTACAGTATTCTGCCTTTTTTCAAACTAAACCGTACCTTATTATCATGAAAAAACTATACTCAAGAATAGCAGGAATACTGCTAATATGCTCTGTTATATATTTGGAATCATCAGCACAAGGCTGCGTGGCTATACGCTCCGGTTGTGGAGTCAATGTAGGGGGTGGAGCCATTATCGGACAAGGCCAATGGCAAGCCGGTACCAACTTTCGATATTTCCATTCCTACAAGCATTTCAGAGGAACCCATGAAGAAACATACCGTGTGGAAGAAGGATCGGAAGTGATCAATGATTCGTTCTTTTTGGACATGCTGGTTAGCTATGGCGTAACTGACAGGCTATCTGTCAATCTTGTTTTGCCATTTGTATATCATAATCGCTCTTCAATGTATGAGCATGGAGGTAACCCAGATCCGGATGACCCTTCTACTCCTGAAAATGAATTCTGGGCTGGAGACAGACACACTACCAGCAGCAATGGCCTGAGTGATATCCGGATAGGCGTAAACTATTGGTTGCTGGACCCAGCTAAAAGCCAAGGTTCAAATATCTCCGTAGGACTGGGAATGAAATTTGCTTCAGGAGATTACCGGGCTGAAGACACTTTCTATAACCAGGGAGATAACAATGATGAAACCATCGTATCAGGTGTGGATCAGTCCATCCAACCAGGTGATGGCGGTGTTGGAGCCACTGTAGAGCTGCAAGGCTTCCATGTCCTTTCAGACAATATTGTTTTAAGTGGTAATTTATATTACCTGATCAACCCAAGGGAAGATTACTCCATTGAAACCCGTGGACGCATGCGAGACTTCTCCGTACCTGATCAATATGCAGCCAGGCTCGGAGCTATCGTAATGACACCAGTACATGGGCTGTTTTTCTACGGAGGTGGTCGAATAGAAGGAATTCCATCCAGCGACCTGATAGGTGGTGACGAAGGATTCAGGCGACCAGGTTATGTGATATCCCTGGAGCCCGGCCTCAGTTACAACATCCGAAATGTTGCGTTTAATTTTACTGTGCCAATCGCTGTGGAAAGAAACCGAACCAAAAATTTCTCAGACAAACAAAGGGATCGTCACGGTGATGCTGCATTTGCTGACTACCTGATCAACTTTGGCTTTAGCTGGAGATTTGGTAAATCGGCCAAGGAGCTGGATTTCAGTGATGGACCTGTAGATCTGGGAGAATAAACTTCAGAATGCTTTTAACTAAAAAAACCCACTTCTCGGTGGGTTTTTTTAATGGCTTATATTTTTCAAGACTTAGCTACCACAGCCTACACAGTCAATCTGCTGGTTCACAGGTTTTGTTCCATTCACCTGCATCTTCAGGTTGTGGATCTTATCCCTGATCTCCATGTCTTTAAACATGTCCCCAGTCAGCTGTGCTTCAAGCGATTTGATTTCGGCTTCTAATTCTTGAACGGTCATAATGGTTTTAGTTTTTGATTACTACAAGTTAAGCAATAAAATAATTCCTGTCCAGCGCTAATCTTTCAAATAAATAATCCCTTTTTGAAGTGCCAGATTATTGGGATACGTAATCTTTTGGCCTTCATCGTTTTTAATGATAATGGAAAACATATTCAGGTCAAAAATAACCCCCTCTACGGAGTTGTCTCCATCCATGATCCGGATACGATTGCCGATCCTGTAAGGGAAGTAAAAAAATAAAATGATAGCTGCAGTGATATTGCTCAGGATGGACCATGCGGCAAAAAGCGCGATTCCTGCTACCGTAAAAAAGGATAAAAAATAAACAGACAGCCCTTCAAACGACATATCCCAGATCAATCCCAATAACGACAAGCTCACGACAAATGCTACAAACCGGAAATATTTAGCCGTATAGACTACCCTGGGCAACGCAATCCCACGTCTTTTGCCAAAACGTTTGATCAGCCGGGTCGCAATCTTGGTACTTACTACATATAACACCACTAAAATACCCGTCAAAAGCACCTGGATGTAGCGATTGTCTGGTTGGTAAAGAAAATCAATCAATTGCATAGCAATGCAAATTAGATTAGGACAGCAGAGCATGCAAACTACCTGGCAAGATTTTTTATCGGCAATAAAGTGATAAACCACCCGTTATTTCCTCAAACAACCTGTAAACCAAAAATTATTCTGCCTTATGGAAAACAAAAAGAATCCTAAATATGATCTGGAGCGAAAATCCCCATTATTCTTTGCTTTTGGGCTCATGGTTGCTCTGCTCTGCGTAACGGTAGCTTTCGAATGGAAAAGTGAATATGACCCGATGGAACTTCCTTCATCAGAGGACCACTTTCCGCCGCCAATAGAGATCCCAATTACAAGTTTCCCCAAACCGGAACCTCCTAAACCAAAGGAGAAAATAGAGGAAATTGTGAAACCAGAGCAAATCAAAGATATAATTGAAACAACCAAAGCTCTTAAACAGATGGTGGACACGAAAGAACCTCTTGATATCCCAATAGATGATATCTTACTAGATGAACCTCCGGTTGAAAAACCTCCTGTGGTTCACGATATAGTGGAAAACATGCCGGAGTTTCCTGGCGGTGAAAAGGCCTTTCTTAAATATGTAGCCGAAAACATTGAATACCCCTCAATGGAAAGGAGAATGGGGATTTCAGGAAAAGTCTTTGTCCAGTTTATTATTGATGTTGATGGAGAGTTGATAGACGTCCAGGTTATGAAAGGAGTAAGTAAAGGACTGGATGAAGAAGCCCTACGGGTAATAAAAGAATCTCCCAGGTGGACTCCTGGGAAACAAAGGGGACGCCCTGTAAAAGTACGAATGGTCCTCCCAATTACTTTCTCGCTTAATTATTAGTGTCTTTTTTGCCATATGCAGAGGCGTTCCCGTTTGGGAGCGCCTTTTTTATGTCATTCATACCAACAAGCAGCCCATATTTTTTACCTGCCCCTCAGTCATGTTCCGAATAACTTCAGTAATCTTTAGCTTTACTTTTTACTTAAAGTAAAATGTACTTAAAAATGAATAACATAGTTAAACTCTTCATTCTGGCTTTATTAGTGGTTTCAAGGTCATTATCCGTTGCTCAATCCTCTAATATACTGGTGATCGGGGATTCGAACGGAGCACTGGAAGATGGCTGGGTATACCAGCTAAGTCAGCTCAGGCCCGGGGATTCTATTTACAATACGTCTGTTTCAGGAAATACCATTGGTTTTGATAATCTGGGCCGTACCTCACTAAATACCTTAAAAAATGTTGACCGATACTTAAATGAAGGAAAGGCTAAATTGGGGTCGGTAGATAAAATTGTGATTATGCTTGGCACAAATGATTGTAAGGCGGTATTTGATGACCGGTTGAAAGAGGTGCCGGAAAACCTCAAAACACTGATCGGAAAAATAAAAGCTCACGATATGTTTAAGCAGAATCGGCCAAAAATTTATGTTATTTCTCCACCACCCTATGCTCCGGACAGTCAGCTCATAGAAAAATATCAGGGTGGTGCTGCAGACATTGCCTGGCTTCACCCCCGATTTAAAAAGGTTGCTAAAAAGGAAAATTGTGTTTTTGTAGATACATATCCCAGGTTGCTTCCAAAGTGGGAAGAATTGTCCAAAGATGGCATTCACCTCGTTCCCGGAGGGCAACGGATGATTGCAGAGATGATCCTGGAAAAATGGGAATAGTGACCTTTTCAAACCCTTCACCTGACGTTTGTCATCGGTTTTAACAGCTAAATGAGCTAATATCGATCAGACAAAACATTAACATAAAATGAAGACGTCTGATCTATCAAAATCACAGCAAAACTCGCTTATTTTCTTGCGATTGTTTATTGGCTGGCATTTTCTGTATGAGGGTTTTCTTAAAGCTTACAATCCCTCATGGACAGCCAGGGGATTTCTACTAAATGCCCAGGGACCATTTCAAAACCTCTTTGCCTGGCTGGCTGATGATGGCATCATTTCAATAATTAATTTTCTGAACATATTTGGACTGATCGCCATTGGCATTGCCCTTGTCATCGGTTTTATAGAGCGACCCGCAGCAATCGCGGGCATTGTACTTCTATTGCTATACTATTTGGCTCAGCCTCCTTTTATGGATGTTTCACAGGCAGGCATGGAAGGTAACTACTGGATCATCAATAAGAACCTGATAGAAGCAACGGCTCTGCTTGTTTTGTACAACTTCCCAACAGCACGGGCTTTCGGTATAGAACGATTATTTGGCCTTAAAAAAGACGTAACCCCTAAACCAAACAGTCATGGATAATGAAAGTAAAAAAAGCGGGTGGTCACGAAGAGATGTGATCAAAGGCCTGGCGGGCATCCCCATTGCCGGAGGTATCCTTTGGGCTGCTGCCACAGAAAGCCTGGAAGCCCGTGCAAAACGAAAAGCCATCCTGGAATCACTCAGGATCAAAGCCTCACTACCACCAGTATCCGGCTCTATGGAAGGCGACCCCATCCGTGTCGGGATCATAGGATATGGCGGACGGGGAGAACACCTCTGCAGGGTCCTGGGCTTTGCGAATAGTGAATGGCTGGAAGGCGCCCGAAAAGCTCAGGAAAAGAACCCGAGAGATACCCAATTGAAATCCTTTCTGGAACAGGAAAACCTGAACGTGAAGCTGACAGCAGTGTGTGATGTTTTTGATGTGAGGGCAGACCTGGCTTTGACCTCATTCAACACAGATGACAATAAAATAAAAAGATACAGGACCCACCAGGAAATGCTCAAAAGCGGAGATGTAGATGCGGTGATCATCGCCACACCGGACCACTGGCACGCTCCTGTTTCCATAGATGCGCTAAATGAAGGTATACATGTGTATGTGGAAAAACCCATGACACACAATATTGCCGAAACCTATGCCTTACGTGAAGCTGCCCTGAACTCCAAAGCTGTATTTGCTGTGGGACACCAGCACCGGCAAACCCAGAGTTTCCTGACCGCCCAAAGCGTCATAGAACAAAATGTACTCGGACACGTCTCACTGGTCCAGACAAATACCAACCGAAATGACGACAATGGCGCCTGGCAGTACTACATTCATGAAAAAGCCAGCCCACAAACGATAGACTGGGAGTTATTCCTTGGCACCGCGCCAAAGGTCCCTTTCAATAAAGAACATTTCTTCCGGTGGAGAAAATGGTGGGCCTACGGATCCGGGCTTTCCGGAGATCTGATGACTCATGATTATGACCGTATCAACTGTGTACTGAAAATGGGAATACCCAATTCCATAATGTCCAGTGGAGGGATCTATACGCATCGCGACGGACGAAACGTCCCGGATGTGATGCACATCAACATGGAATTTCCCGATTTTACGACAGGCAGCACACAAGACCCGGGAAAAGAAAAAGGCATGACACTCGTATACAGCGCCACATTAGGCAATCAATACAATCGTGGTACTGTGCTGATGGGACATGATGGCACCATGGAGTTAGGGAACCGGATCTCTATCTATGCAGATCCCCAGTCTACCAAATACCGGGAAATGATCGAAGCAAGACAGATAGATTCCGATGTGCCTATTTACCAGTATGATCCTGCTGCGGAGGGAGTAGACGGGATCACCTCTGCTACCTCAAAATATTTTGCTGATAAAGGGCTACTATGGACTTACCGTGATGGAAAGCGGGTGGACAGTACTTACCTGCATGTCAGAGAGTGGCTAAGCTGTATCCGAAACGGCGGCAAACCAAGCTGTGGTATTCAGGAGGGGTTTGAGGAAGCTATTACTGCCCATATGGGTGGATTGTCATATAAATTAGGCCGCCGTATCGACTGGGACCCGGTAAGCCGGAAAATTGTTCCTGTTCCAGGTGTTGATCTGGATGAGGTTTTACTTTTAAATAAAGAGCGCTTTGTCTAGCGCCTTGACATTTTTTTATCCATGAACTGATTTTTGTCATAGGTGCGGTCTAAAAAATATGTTAACATAGTATTGTAGAACATTAAGAGATCGCGCTTTGATTGATCCTCTTCATTGCGGGACACAAAACGCCAAAGGCCGGAATCACCGGCCTTTATTATTTGCTTCTCGTGTCATATCTCTGACAGATCCACCTCGAAAAGGTCCTTTTTCAAACTAAATAATTAGCTTCGAATCCTTTTAAAATACACTGCTATGAAATGAGCATGATGTCGGGGCGCGTAGCCTCAACCCAGATATTGAGCAACACCAACCTGCCTCTGCCGAAAGTGGCTACGGCAGGCAGGCCAGGTATGATCAAAGGGGTTGTAGCAAACCGCCTACGCGGCGCGGCTAATTTCGAAACTTTGAACACATGAAAAAAGTATTGGCCATTTCAGGGAGTACCCGAAAAAACTCCTCCAATGAGGCTTTATTGCAATACATCAAAAGCACTTACCAGGATCAATTGGAGCTGGAGATTTTTGACGGTATAGATACGCTTCCTCACTTCAATCCCGAACTCGACACCCTGGAGCCTCCGGAATCCGTTAAAGAATTTCGTGAAAAAATTGCGGCTGCTGACGGGCTTTTGATCTGCACCCCGGAGTACGTGTTTAGCTTGCCGGGCAGCCTGAAAAATGCTATTGAATGGAATGTATCCACTACCCTGTTTTCTAACAAACCCACTGCATTAATTGTGGCTTCAGCTTCGGGCCAAAAAGCTTTTGAGTCGCTGGAATTGGTAATGTCTACCCTTGAGGCTAAAATAGCTGATGATTCAAAACTTCTTATCCAGGGGGTTAAGGGAAAATTTGATAGTGATAAAAACCTGGCAGACGACCAGACAAAAAAACGGATCGGATATTTGATGGATTCGTTTATCCTCTCCATGCGGTAACTTCTATCCTCCGGAATTTAAACCATTACCAGAGTCAAATTCAGGCACAAACACGGTAGCTTTGAGGTATGGAAAAGGACATCAACCTTGCAGTACTTATTGATGGTGACAATATTCCTTCAGCATATGTAAAGGAAATGATGGAGGAAATCGCCAAATACGGCAACCCAACCATCAAGCGGATCTACGGTGACTGGACCAAACCAAATCTGGCCCGGTGGAAAAACATGCTCCTTGAGAACGCCATTACACCCATCCAGCAGTACGGTTATACGACAGGTAAGAATGCCACCGACTCAGCCATGATCATTGATGCGATGGATATCCTTTACTCGGGAAAAGTAGATGGATTTTGCCTCGTATCCAGCGATAGTGACTTTACACGACTAGCTACCCGGCTGAGAGAGGCAGGCATGAAAGTCATAGGCATTGGTGAGAAGAAAACGCCTGATCCATTTATCGTGGCATGTGACCGGTTTATTTATATCGAGATCCTCAAAAAAGCAGACAAGGATAATGAAGTAAATGGGTCTAAAAGCAAGACTGCCAAAAAGGATGAGCACGAGAAAATTACCGCAAAAGTGATCAAACTCATTGCAGCTACTATCTCTGACTGTGCCGATGAAGACGGCTGGGCATTTTTAGGTGATGTGGGGAGTCTGCTGCAAAAAAAGCAACCAAACTTTGATTCGCGAAACTTCGGGTTTCAAAAGCTTACACCCATGATCCAATCCATCAACCGGTTTGAAGTGGATCAGCGGGAAAAAGGAAGCAGACATAAGCTGATCTATGTAAGAAATAAATAAGGAATGGATGTTCTGGGACAAATCTTATGGTATTTAATCTTTCTTTCTCCAGCCATCTGCTTCACCCTTTTTTGGAGAATCAAGTCCCTTTCAAAGACTGAAAGGATCATTTATGCGGTCACCTCCTCACTTATCCTGTGCATTATCCTTTACTTTTCAAGTATTGCTATAATTTTCAGGGATGGAATGGGGCCAGTGTAAATGTTCGTCATCCACTCCTTAAATAAACAAAGATCTATCTACCTGACGACTTCAGCATTATGCAAATCGCATTTGGAAAAATTTCTTTAAATTCAATTAGCCAAAACCGTTTTGCCATGAAATCCTCACTACCTGCCTTTGTACTGACCTGCTTTCTCTTCATATCCTGTAACGGAGATCGACCAACCCCTCCGGACGGATGGAGACAAAAAGTTAACAATGACCTGATAGGCCGGATTACTCTGGAAGGACAGGGCGTGAGAAATTGCGCGAGGACCAGGGGTCCTCATGTAATCTGTGAGTCTATAACGGATACCCTGGAATACAAATGCTATGCAATCGTCTCATTTCTTGATGATACACCTAAAGAAATGTGGGAAAAAGAATGCCTTTGGGGGCTGAATGAAACAGATACATTGATCTTTGATGATGGGAAGTTTAGCTACTTCTACGGCACAAAATCTAATCCATAAATAGCCTTGGAATATCACCTTCTCCCTCCTCATTCTCCTCATCTTCTTCAAGCTGGGTTATTTCTATTTTATCCTCCTCACGTAACCGGTCATCCTGAAAATACACATTGTGCCAGGCGATCATAAAACCGACGGTACAGAGCCAGAGGAAGCGTTTGAGATTATGCAGGATTTTTTTCAAATGTGTATTAAAAGTATCTAGTCCTGCTTTGTCAGGTTGCAATTAAGTAAGGGAGTATGTGATTTGATAAATTTTTCTATAACCCCCATCAGCCCCCTTTGAAAGAAAAGGGGGAATATTTGTATCAAATCCATACTCCTCGATGATCATTCAATATAACTTGACGAAGTAGAACTAGTCAGAAGATTAGTTTTTAAAAAAAGTTGGCTGCCTCACGACAGCCAACACAGCAAAAACCTACTCTACCTTCACCTCATCCAGGTTGATAAACTCAATCTGATTATCATCCGACAAGGTGACTCCAATGACTGCATCCTTGCTAACCTTACCACTCAGAATATCCTTTGAAAGTTCGTTGAGGATCTCACGCTGAAGTACTCGCTTCAGTGGTCTCGCTCCAAACTGCGGATCATAACCAAGCTTCCCGATGTAATCCAGTACCTTATTGTCCGCCTCGATCTTGATGCCGTTTTCCTCCAGTCGCTTCTGAATGAGCTTAAACTGGATACCTACGATCTTCTTGAGGTCTCCTCTGCTTAGCGGTCGGAACATGATGGTCTCGTCCACGCGGTTCAAAAACTCCGGCCGTACTGATTTTTTCATGAGTTCAAAAACTTCTCGTTTCGTCTCATCAATAACTTCTTCCTGATTGGCATCAGTCATTTTCTCGAACTGTTCCTGGATCAGTCCGGAACCGATGTTGGTCGTCATGATGATAATCGTGTTTTTGAAGTTGGCCACCCGGCCTTTGTTATCAGTCAGTCGGCCATCGTCCAGTACCTGCAGCAGGATATTGAACACATCGGGGTGCGCCTTTTCGATCTCATCCAGCAGGATCACGCTATAGGGTTTTCTTCTGACTGCTTCAGTCAGCTGTCCACCTTCATCATATCCTATATAGCCCGGAGGCGCTCCGATCAACCGGCTCACCGCATGCCGCTCCTGGTACTCAGACATGTCGATCCGCACCATGGAATTTTCATCATTGAAAAGGTATTCGGCCAAAGCTTTCGCCAGCTCAGTCTTACCAACCCCGGTGGTACCAAGGAATATAAAAGAACCGATAGGGCGTTTCGGGTCATGCAATCCGGCCCTGCTCCTCCTTACCGCATCAGATACCGCAGTGATCGCCTCCTCCTGGCCAGCTACACGTTTTCCCAGCTCCTGCTCCAGGTGGAGCAGCTTTTCGCGTTCACTTTGCAGCATTTTGGAAACAGGTATACCGGTCCACTTTGCCACTACTTCGGCAATATCTTCCGGATCAACCTCCTCCTTCAGCAGGGACTTTTCACCCTGCATTTCGCGAAGCTGCTTTTGATATTTCTCAAGGTTTTTTTCAGCTTCTGTGATCTTTCCATAACGGATCTCAGCCACTCGTCCAAAATCACCTGAGCGTTCGGCTTGCTCAGCCTCTGTTTTATATTTCTCGATATTCTCCTTCTCAGTGCGTAGACCCTGGATCACGGACTTTTCATTTTCCCACTTCGCTTTCAGGTCATTTCGTTTGCCGGTCAGCTCTGCAATTTCCTTACTGAGCTCCGTTTCTTTCTGCTTATCCTTTTCCCTGCGAATGGCCTCACGCTCAATCTCCAGCTGCATGATCTTACGATTCAGCTCATCCAGCTCTTCCGGCAATGAGTCGATCTCTATCCTCAGCTTGGAAGCCGCCTCATCCATCAGGTCAATGGCCTTGTCCGGCAAAAATCGATCGGAGATATATCGGTTAGACAACTCAACCGCAGCAATCACCGCATCATCTTTTACCCGAACACCATGGTGTACTTCATATTTGTCTTTGATGCCTCGCAGGATCGAGATGGCATCCTGAACGGATGGCTCATCGATGATCACCGTCTGGAACCTACGCTCCAGGGCTTTATCTTTTTCAATGTGTTTTTGATATTCCTTCAGCGTAGTTGCCCCAATCGCATGAAGCTCTCCTCTGGCCAGCGCCGGTTTCAGCAGGTTGGCTGCATCCATAGCACCTTCACCTCCTCCAGCACCGATCAGGGTATGGATCTCATCAATAAACAGGATGATCTCCCCATTGCTGTCGGTCACTTCTTTGATCACTGCTTTCAGACGTTCCTCAAACTCGCCTTTGTATTTGGCACCTGCTACCAGAAGTCCCATGTCCAGCGAGATCAGCGTTTTGGATTTCAGGTTTTCGGGCACATCGCCATCTACTATTCGCTGGGCCATTCCCTCTACTATAGCCGTCTTACCTACGCCAGGCTCACCAAGCAGTATTGGGTTATTTTTAGTCCTCCGTGCGAGGATCTGAAGAACACGCCGGATCTCCTCATCCCGGCCAATGACCGGGTCGATCTTGCCCTTCTTGGCCAGCTCGTTGAGGTTTTTGGAGTAGCGCTCCAATGACCGATACTTTGACTCGGCATTGGGGTCAGTCACTTTTTCTCCACCTCTCAGCTCTTTTATGGATTTGATCAGTCCTTTCTCTTCAAAACCTACATCTTTTAGCACTTGCGCTGCTTTGTCTGATCCGGCAAGAACACCCAGGATAATATGCTCCACGGCCACATATTCATCACCAAATTCCTTTAGATATTTCTCAGCTTTTTGTAGTGCCTGATGAGCAGCATTGGAAAGGTAGGGCTGCCCTCTGGAAACTTTTGGGTAAGACTGGATGACCTCATCCAGTTTCTGTTCCAGCTGTTGTCTGGGTGCCCCGGTCTTCTTCAAAAGAAAAGAGATCAGATTTTCATCAGACTGCAGGATCGCCCGCATGAGGTGACCTGTCTCGATCACCTGGTGTCCATGGCCACTGGCTATTTCCGTTGCTTTCTGAAGGGCCTCCTGAGACTTTATCGTATAGTTATTAAAGTTCATATCACTCCTGATTCATAGTACGATCACAAGATATCAAAAGGCGTTCCATCACATTTATTGCACTATTTCAAGACACAATGACAGAAAAAAGATCAGAATCACTCAAAATCAGGAAAAAATGGCAGGTGTTTTTTTAAGGATTATGTAAATCGGAGTATTCCGGTAAAAATGCCTGAAAAGGAGAGCTTTTACTTATTGCATTATGATAGTAGTATTTTACCTGTTAAATATAGTTTAGCTGTTCCCGAAATTTTCACTCTGTCATTCAATAATTCACAATTGAGTGCTCCACCGCGTTTAGAAAGCTGATATGCTGATAAAATTGTCTTATTTAACTTATCAGCCCAAAATGGGATCAATGTGGTATGGGCTGAACCCGTTACCGGATCTTCATCAATTCCTGACTGGGGACCAAAAAACCTACTGACAAAATCATAATCTTTAGCCTTACCTGTCACAATTATCCCACGACATTTAATGTTTGATATTAAGTTTAAATTAGGGGACATTTTAGCTATTTCTTCCTCTGATTCAAACTCAAGTAATATATCCGAATTTCCCTTGTATGCATTTACAGGTTTACTTTCAAACGGGATTATTAGATCATTCGTTAGTTGAATCTGTTGAGGTCTATCTGCAGGGAAATCCAGGCAAATGTGGTTACTCTTTGAGTCTACTATTAAATCACCACTTTTAGATTTAAATATCAGTTCTTTTGCTGCACTGTTTTTGATTTTAGATTCTACAAAAGCAGATGCCAGTGTGGCATGCCCACATAGATCAACTTCGGTAGTAGGAGTAAACCAACGGATTTCGTAATACCCATTCTTCTTAATATAGAATGCTGTCTCGGAAAGGTTATTTTCCATAGCGATATTTTGCATTAACTCCTCGTCTATCCATTCCTCTAATGGACAAACCCCGGCAGGGTTTCCCTTAAAGTTTTCTTCGGCAAATGTGTCTATTTGATAGAATTCTAAGTGTTTCATATTTATAAATTGGTAATTGTAGATTTGTTGACTTAAATTTTTTATAGGTTTTCTGATATAAACTCAGCATACGATTTTATGGCCGCTTCATTTCTTTTGAAATAGGTCCATTTTCCAATTCTTGTTGCGATTACGAGGTTTGCCTTCTGAAGTTGAGACATATATTGAGAAATGGTAGACTGTGATAAGTTGGCTTTATCTTTAATAAAAACGAGGCAAACTCCCTGTTCAAACCCTACAATTTCCTTATGGGGTGGGAAGTTGTCTTCAGGTGTTTTTAGCCAATCTAAAATATCCACTCTGGTTTTATTAGATAGTGCCTTACTTATTTCGATGAGATCTATCATATAGCAAATATATCAAATCTATAATTACCGATATGTAGAAATGATTGTTCTTTTTTCTTTTCCCTGTTGAATAATCCCGTTTGATTTTGATTCAATAAATGCCAACGTTGTTATCTCTTGTTTATTCAAATCTTTTATTATATTGCCAGTGATAATTTTCGAACCAAACATATTACCTTCGCGTTCGTTTTCGTTAAAAGCACAACCACTTCAGGATCAAGGATGAGTACTGCAGCTAAAAAAAGCGGAACAGAGTTATTCGGCAAATACATAAGTAAGTACAAGGATCAAGTTAAGACCGAAAGTGCCGAAGAATACTACCATGTTGATATTGTTGCTGAAGCTTATACCCAGGGATTCTCCGATGGAAAGAATTCTGGTAAGAAAGATTTTCTGGAAGCAATTTTGAAAGATAAAGTTGAGAAGTTTATCCAAAAGGCAAACCAGGTTTACATCCTTTCTCAGAATCTAGTTTCTTACTTAAGCAAGAATGGTTATAAAGCCCATTCATTCTACATTAATCCATTTCCAAGTTGTCCAAAAGTAGTTTTAGCCGTTGATGAAAAACTACTATTAAATGACAAATTTGTGGAACTGGCTTATTCAAAAATTCAGGAAAACAAGAATATTTTCCTTAAGTTATTTTCTCCTACTTCTCTTGATATTAGTTTAGCCTCCTGCGAGAATCTTGATCCAAACCTGCTAAAAGAAGATGGTTTTGGATATAGAGAAGTTATCAAGGCTAAATGAAGAAAAAAATCCATGATAATTCAAGATACGTTACCTATAAAGTATCAAAAGCTCAAGCAGAGAAAGCTCTTGCTTTCTTAGAAGAAATTTATACTGAGTGCTACAAATAAGAGATAGCACCAAGTTATCGGTTGTATATCCATTCATCACTCCTCTGGCCGGAGTGGCCCTTCTCTTTCCTTATGAGCCATTTTTTTAAGGGCTATATAAAATAGCATACCAGACTTAAGTCGGAGGGTTTACTAATGCAAAGGGTTTGCATTGCAATATTAAGTCACTCAGTTGAGGGGAACGTGCCATATCATTTGTTATTCAATAAACTCTATTTTATCATACGTTATTGGAACAATTACAAGTCTTTGATTAACATCATATACACCATACCGTTGACCTTTTTTTAAAATAGCATAGCCCATAAGGGTTGAAATGTTATCATATGCAAATTCAGTTAACTCTTCCCCATCAATTGAAATAAGACCATATTTGCCCTGTTTTGCACCTACCCAATAATCCTCTATCGTTTTTCTTAAAGATTCATATTGAGGTTGAATAATCCATTCATCATTTTTTTTGTATCCGTACAGACCGTTTTCAGAGGTTAATTTGGCTAATGAAGATCCGTTTGTTAATGACATATCCATGCATTCTTCAAAGTACAATTCGTAATTGTTAAAGTTTTCTTCAGATATCTTCACATAGGATTCATTATTTAAATCAAACTCTAAAAATTTATTTTTCTTCCGTAGTGCCATTGTATTTCCAGAAGGGGCACTTACCTGGTCATATTCAAGTTCAGTCAACTTTTTACCATCTCCACTATATATCATCCATTTACCTTCAGAAGATGCTGCATAAACTTTAGGCTTTGAACAGTTAGAATAAAGCAAGGAGTCAAATTCAATAGGAACTAAAACTTCCCCTGTTGATGAGATCACTCCCATTTTGATGTTTTTTCGACATTGATAGGATTTGTTGATATAATTGATTTGGTCAAATTCAGTCGGAATAATTTGGGTTCCTGATTTATCAATAATTCCAACGGCATTCTTAGATTTTTCAAAAACTTTAAATGCCTTCTGAGCCTCTAATGGATTAATGTTAATAATTAATAATGTGACTGCTAAAAGTAAAATGCTCTTCATTTTGATGTGTTTTTTGTGGGTAACGCCTGCACTTAGCCATATAACCGAAGCGCTTGTTATGCGCTGACTTTGTTAACCGAATGTTCTTATGGTTAGCTGGAAAATGGTAGTTCCGGCAATTGCTAATAAAAGTATTGTAATTAACCGGATTTTCAAGTTCGGCTTGAAATAATTATCTCCGAAAATTCCGACTATTACAGTTCCTGTTGCCAGGATATCCAAATTCAGAAGAAGTTGAAAGGGTTCATCATTCGTTAGGGCTGATCCGGCAAAAAGTGGGTTAAAAAGTAAATCAAAGTTGAAGGAGATGAGGTAAAGAATGAATCCAATTAAGAGCACATAGTTCTTGAGCCACAGCAATCCAAAGAAAACAGCGTTCAAGGCAATTAATGAAAATAAGAGTTCAGATACGTTGTTGGCAGCTGGATTTTCAAAGTTGACAAATAGTCCGACAATCAGAAAAAGAGCCGAAAAGTACATTATGTTCCTATATGTTATCTCTCTGTGCATATACAACTCAAATCTCCCCCGAAACAGTCAAATTTCCCATCTTAAAAACCGCGATTACAAGGCTTAGAGGCAGGTAACGCTTGACAAGATTAGGTATTTACCACTATTCAGAGGTTGTACAACAGCTACGTTTGTTAGGTTTATTTCAGACTCAGTACTCCTTATTTAAATACGCATTGACAGTTTCAAGCAATTCCTGACTTTCTATTTTTTCAACTTTAAATTGATTCGCAATTTTGTTATAATAAAGAAAATCATTTATTTCCATAACAACTTTCATGTTTTTACCTACCAGTTCTGTTAGCCCATCTTTTTTTACTTCAATTGTACTAGGAACATCCTGAATTTGATAATTCCAGGTTTTGGAAATCATGCCATCTTTCTGAGGCAGGATTCGTAAAGACGGTGTTAATTTTTTACCTGAAGGGTTAAATACTTTCAAATCAATAATTCTCTTCATGCCACTGATAAGTTCAGTTTGGTTATTGTACTTATCATAAACTACTAAGGAATCACCAATAACCATTGGACCACTTGAAGAAGAACTAAAATCCATGTTCTTCAAAGAATTGTCAGCAACAAATTTCATAGGGAATGTCATAAATTCTCGTTTCCCAGAACAAATGATACCATCTGAGTTAACCAACACTTGATTAGGCAACACACCATTAGATAATATCGTGTGTTCACCTTCTGGTAAGGTAATAAGGGTAAAGCTTTTATTGATATCCAAAGAGATAGTGTCTTCATCTATTACTATTGTACTTTCTTTAAATTCATCATTAAAGACGTATATCTCATATTTTTTTGTGCACGAACTGAATAAGATTATCACGAGCAATAGATTTACGAGATTGATTTTCATTTTCATATTTTTTTAAGTCTAACGCCTGGTATGGCGCGTGTGCGCCACCTGTTTTACTTGCACAAAGTAGCTAAACTACCAATGCGATACAAATAGCATAAAACCACTGCGTCCTGAAGAACAAAATCTCCTGCCAACTTAAATCCGTAGAAAGCACATACCTTTCCCGGTGGTAGATTCATGGCCCAGTTCGCACTAAAGCCAGCCAGAAAGCACTCCCGAAGCTTCGGGAGGCATATAACCGATCAGCATCTGTTATATATCGTCTATTCTATTCCGAAATACTCCTTGAGTTCCTCTTCAGTCACGTCAACAGTTGAGCCTATAACCGGAGTTTTGTCAACGTTGAAGAGAATGAAGTTCCACGCTGGTGCATCTGGTTTATCAGTATCAAGTGTCCAAAAGTTAGTAGTCCCTTTAAACTTGACCGTTCCAGATTTGAAATAGATTGTTTTGATGTTTAGTTTTTTAAGAAGTTCACGCGACTGATAATTATACCAGTTGTTATCATCAGCAACAACATAAAAATCGTCTTCTCCATATTCTTTCTTTAGACGTTCGATTCTTTCAGCTGTTGGTCCAATGTAAACAGCGCAGGACTCAGAAACTACATTGTCAATTTCAGTTGAATTCGTTAAGTAGTTCGAAAGTTCGAAGTAGCTGTCATAGTCGTTTTCATCAAATCCGCTCTGAGCAAATAAGTTCGAGAATGTTAGTAAGAGTAATGCTGTCAGTTGAGGTCGCATGATGATATATAATGTATTGCCATTATCCGAGTACAGTAACCATAGCCCACCATACTTCACCTATACCCTCATAGTAAAGCTAATGGATTTTTAATATCAGCAAGGCCTGCCTCCCCACCACCGTTTCTTTCAGCACCTGCTACCAGAACTATAGCTCCCATCCAAAATGCATCCTTCAAAATCTACTCCTTCAACCTTTTAAAATCCAAAGCCTTGGCTACACGAGGGAATAACTCCATAATACGAAAAAATTGATGGATACTCCTGCCAGACATGTGGTAGCAGTCACCATGTTCATCCTCCCAGCTCAAATCAATTATCGCTCTATTCACCTGGATTGGATTTCCCGGTGTAATTCTTTTTACAATCTCAAAATCCTGGATTATATCCTGCTCACACTTCTCAGCTTCAGTGGGTATCCCTGCATCTATTTGGAGAAATTTGACTCTCTCTTTGATATACACACGTAAATAATGATAACGGTACTCCAGCAACCCCTCTTTTTGCCTGATCTTATAATACCCTGGTTCTATTCTCATTGCGAAATACCAATATTTTTAGACAATACTAATAATATTAGCTTAAGTTAAACAATCCAACAGTCAGAAAAAAATACCCACTTTTGGGTATTGACATCAAAGCGTCAGGTGTATAATTTTGGATTTTTTCTAACTAAACATTACATATAATTTATGGCTAAAGAAAATTATGACGCCACGCTACCTGAGATAGAAGCTATCGACGATGCAGCCACAAAAACCCCCAACATGCCCATTGATGTTTTCACCCAGGAAGCGGCCAACCTGGAAGTATGGAGTGACGATGACCAACCCAAACTCCAGGCCGCAGGAGTACCACAGGCCACCTTTGATGCGCTGCCACAGCGTACCGGAGCCCTGCGCTATGCCCAGAGCCTGTGGATGAAAGACCGCTACAGCCAGGACGAGGCCCGGCAGGAGTGGGAGCAGAAAAGCCCGGAAGCTGAGGCGCTGAAGGATGAGCTGGAGCATACCTACCGCTTTGCCTTCCGCAAGCGGCCGGACCTGCTTGTGAAAGTCAAAACCATAGAGGAGGGCACCGGCAATGCTGACCTGGTGCAGGACCTGAGTGACCTCTCGGTGCTGGGCAAGGCCAACCGGCCCCTGCTGGAATCCATCAGCAGCTTTGATCTGGGCAAGCTGGACACTGCCGCGGAAAAGGCTACGGAGATGAGTGTACTGCTGGCTACCATGAACGGCGAGCGGGCAGACAATAACAATGCAAAGATCATCCGCGACAAAGCCTACACTCTGCTGAAAGATACCGTAGATGAGATCCGTCAGGCCGGTAAGTTTGTCTTCTGGAAGGATGAGAAGCGGCTGCAGGGATACTACAGTGCGCGCTGGACCAGCAGGTAAGCCTTCATGTTGTAGTAAACATGCCTCCATGTTGGTGTAGTACCCTTCCATGTTGGTCATAGACCCCTCCATGTTAATGTAGTACCCCTCCATGTTAGGGTAGTACCCCTTCATGTTGATCATAGACCCCTCCATGCCCGGCATGGAGCATGCGAGTAGTAACATGACGGAATATTATTTGGCATGACGGCTAAAACATCAACATGACAGAATATTATTTGGAATGGGGGAGGAAAAATGACCCATGAAGGGCCATTATACCGCAGGAGCGGCTACAGGTCCGCAGGAAGCCTAAAAAATTCTGTTTTCATGTTTTGAAAACCTCCGGAGCGATGTTTCGGAGGTTTTTTAATGTTACTATTTGGCCAATAAAAAACCTCTTTCATGTTGCACTGTGGCAGATATCGTCCGGCTAGCGGTGTATGCCTGCCACAAAAGCGAAGCAAACAGCCTATTGGATTTGTACCATTTCGTGGCAGACTAACGTTTCGCAGCTAAGAAACGTGGGGCTTTTCGGAGCTCTTAACCTGTCCGCCCATGACAAAGGTAACCACGAAGAATGAACCCTTGAGTAAACCACTGTCAGCCCCATGTTTTCTTAGCTGCTGTTGTGTGGCGTTTTTATTTTAATCTCAATTCAAATAGCTTAAACCCAACTTGTCTACGTTCTTCAAAGTCCAAGTCATCATGTCGCTCTGCTACGGTCTTTAATTTCTTATATAATCGTCTCTCTCTGTACTCTGAAATCATTATCACAATCCACATAATGAAATATACAATGGCAATAAAACCTAAAACACCTAAAGTCCAATAATTTATACTGTCTTTGGTTATTTTAATATCACTTCCCATTGCTTGCTGTAATTCGCTTGAAGAAACTCGTTTAATATCCTTTCCTTTCTCGTCAATGAGTAATATTTCATCTTTATCTTTAATGTCGATTTCGACAAATAGGCTGTTTGAATTGAGGCTTACTTCGTTGAGTATTTTATATTCTGGGAAGAAGAACTGGCCGAAAGAAATGTAGCCTGCACCCGTCACCAAGGCTAAAAGAATTATTGAAAAGAAAATAGCTGCACCCACTGGCATCGGCCTTGGGATAGAATTTTCTCTATTAATTTTTCGCAGATTAGTAATTCGATGATTGATTTTCATATTCCTAACCAACCCTTTGCTAATATCAGTATCTAAGTCTTTATTCGATTCTTTTTGTGGAGTTTTATGCTCAACAAGACTGTCAAAAGTGAAATATTCTCCCTCTTTAAATAAGTCCCAATTAAAAATAAGTTTGTTGTCTTGCGTAGAAGTATTTATTTCTAGTCCTTCCGATGAATCAATTAATTTATGCCTTACCCAATGATAATTATCTGGGAGTTCGATTTCTAATGGTTTATGTACTATTGATTTGTCGATGTCCGTATTGCCATTATTGAAGAAAGTTCCCTTAAAAACAATGAGATTCTCGTCAATTTTTTTCCCTTGAAAATTGATTTCAATGTCATCAAGGTTTTTAACGATTGCTTTAAATAAAGATATACTACTATTCTTAAGGAATATGATTTCAGTCCTTTTCCGATGTTTCAGAGTATACCTTACCCCTATGTAGCCAATAACAATTGTTGCAAGAACACCAATTACAGCTAAGATTGTATCAATTTCTAAATTCATTTTTTTGTCCTTTCGATATTATGCAATTGGTTCCGAGTTGTCATTTTGAATGCCACACAACATCTGTACAAGCACTATAGTGCTTACCTACCTCACAGCATTTCCTGATTTAACTTATCAGGAAAACGGTTTCACAACTTACAAAAACTTGCCATTTATCCTGACAAAAAAGTCCTTTTTCCGTCATGGATTAGATGTAACTACTCCTAAGATCTTAGACGAAAGACAGAAGATTGTGGATTCAATAGGCAAAGCTCAATTGTCAATAGCCAACTGCTCAAACCTCGCAACCCCGCAACAGTTTAACCCGCACCTCGCAACAATTCAACTCAAACCTCGCAACCTCGCAACAATTCAACCCGTAACCTCGCAACCCGCAACAACAATAGGCAATACTTGTCCGCCGAAGTGTAACGTAGGTGGAGGCAAAAAAGCAGTGATCGGTGATTAATCCCCCCTATAATCCCCCCAGGGGGATAGATGTAAGTTACAACCTCGCAACCCCAATAAGCAATACTTGTCCGTCGAAGTGTAACGTAGGTGGGGGCAAAAAGACTGTAGACTTAAGACAAAAGACCTTAAGGACCAATAGGCAAAGCTCAATAGCCAACTGCTCAAACCCCGCAACAGTTTAACCCGCACCTCGCAACAATTCAACCCGCAACCTCGTAACCCGCAACAACTCAACCCGCAACCTAAAAACTAACCCTAAACAAGGCATTTGGTGTGAATGTCAGACCCTTTTGCCGGATTTCCCTTAGCTCTTCTGCGTCATTGAGCCTGTAGTATGTGCTCAGAATATTTTCCCGGTTTAGTAGATTCCATAACGAAAAGCCGATCTGACCCTTCAGGTCGTTACCCAATGAAAACAGATATTTCCCTGAGAAGTCAATTCTCATATACTTATCCAGTATGGAGCTGTTTGGCTGTTGGTAGCTTATTCTGCCGGCGGCAATCGGGTTTTCAGCGTTTACGGGAGTATATGGCCTGCCGGAGTGCCAGCTGAAGCTGGAGGATAGCTGCAGGTGCTCACTCTTGTACCCTGCTCCCAGGGTGATATTGTGAAGGATATCCAGGTTATTGGGAAAAGTCCGGATGGATAGCTGGGGAAAATCATAGTCATTTCTGGCAAGCGCATAACTCAGCCACGTATTGAGCCTCGAAAACCGCTTATTGATCAAAAGATCCATGCCCTGTATCTGGTAGCTGCCTGCAGACCGAAGGAACTCAAACTGATTCTGAAAACCCTGGCTGGAGGTGATAATCCCGTCTACCAGTTTGATATACCCCTCTGCACTCACAAGCAGGGTTTTACGATCGTAATGAAGCCCTGCGGACAGTTGCTTACTTTGAATCACCGGGATGTCTTCATCGTTAGACAGCGCCCACCTTCTTTTTTCCACTCCCAGAAAATCATTCTGCAGGTCTATGATCTGGGTAGAAGTCTGGTTTTTGTACTCTCCCAGCAATTCCAGCGAAAGGTTTGGAACAAATTCATGACGAAGGGCCAGCCTGGGCTCCAGGATAAACCGCTTGAGGGGGAAGTAATAATTGGCCCTGAGCCCGCTGCGGATATTGGTTTTTCCTGAGGGTGAGGTATAGTTTGCTTCCAGAAAGGTCACCTGGCTTCTCATCACCTCTTTTACCCTTCTCCTGAAGTCAGGATTATTCAGGTCTTCAAAGTTGGTAACCCCCGTTTCCGTATAATGCATTCCGGCATGCAGATCCAGCTCAGCATTGATGATTAACCGGGTGTCCGCCTTCAGCCCGCCCTCGAGCACGGAGTTTTGCTGAAGGAGCCTCTGGTCATTTAAGATGTCGTAGTTGATGCCCTCCAGCTGATAAAATGAAGCGTATGCATCGAAGGTCGTTTTTACGGTGGGGTTCCAAAGCCTGGAGTAGCTTGCACCTGAGGCAAAACTTTTTTGAGTGAGGCTACTGGTTCTCGATTCAATCTCGTTGCTTATCAGTTCATTTTCTTCGTAGTTGAGGTCGTTAAAAATGTTGAGGACACTGACATGCAGCTTATCTTTTTCAGAAATATTCACGTTGAGCCGGGCGCTCAGGTCATGAAAGGTAAAATCTTCATCGCTTGCCAGCAATGAATCTGCGGAGCTGGTAGAAGTGACCTCCGTATTGCGAAAAGCACGATCAAAATAATTTTGGTAGGTGGGTGTCTCTACCAGGTCTGCGACTGATTTGCGGCCGGAGATACTCAACGAGGCTTTTTCTGACAAGGGAATGGTGGCGTAGGCATCGGCGCTCAGCAGGTTTACTCCGGCCCCTCCCGAAAATTCAGTTGCTACTTTGTTGGTAGACCGGATATCAATAGTGCCGGATACCCCATCCCCCAGCCGGGCGGTTGTCCCGTTTTTAGTTAAGGTCACATTTTCAGTAAAATAAGGATTGAATGCTGAAATCAGTCCGTAAAAATGACTGGACTGATACATCTTGATGCCATCCCAAAGGATCAGGTTTTGGTCATTTGTACCTCCCCGGATATTGATATTGGAAACCGATTCATTGGGGCTTTGAATCCCCGGGAGTACCTGCATGATGTACAACACATCAGGCTCACTGAGGCCCGGCAGGACCTGGAGCTCATGGGTGTCCACTTCAAACTCGCCACTTACTTTTTTATTGACCCCCTGTACCAGGTAATTGGACACGTATACTTCCTGCAGCTCCGCAATTCTTGGAGTCAAAAACACATCACGGCATGAATCTGCAGGACTAAGCACTTTACTCTTCTGAAAATACCCCAAATGCCTGAAAGTGACATCTATTGGCTGAGTGGATGTAAGCGTAAAGAAACCTTCTTCATCAGAGAGCAGCATAGCGCTATCACTTTTGATCGATGCTGAAGGAATTGGCACTCCCGTATCAGCGTCTTTCAGATATCCGCAAATGGTTTTTGATTGCTTTGGAGCAATGATTGCAATATTCCGATTGTCAAGGCGCCTGAATGTTAATCCTGTTTGCCTGGAGAGGTAGGTTAACCATGACGGTAAGTCTAAGCTGTCCTCCGGAGGCAGGAGATGCCTATTGGATACGTTCTCATCAGCATATGAAAAAACCACATCAAAGTCCCTTTCAATCTCTTGCAAAAGAGCAACCAGCGGGACATTTTGAGGATTGGTTTCTTGTGCGAAAAGTGGGGTTAATAGAGAGAAAGACAGGAAAACAGATGTAGACCACTTATTGAGCACCGTATAGCAGAACCTGATCTTTTTCAAGCTTATAGGATAAGTTCAGAGGTAAGCTGATTGATTTCAGTGCTAAGTTAACATTATCATGAGCAAAACTACCAGTGAATAACCGTTGCTTGTTTAGATTCTCCAATTGCACTTTTATATTGTATTGTCTTTCAAATTCTTCGACCACATGGACCAGTGGTACACTTTTGAACCTGCTTTCACCCTCCATCCAGTCAGGAGCAGTGGTAAGCGGTAAAGGGATGGATTCTTCGACTGAGTCCAGTTTGCGCCAGGACTGTGCTTTTTCAAGGAAAACCTCACGTTCTTTGGTGATTACTTTTACTTTTCCTTCGAAACAGGAAACCTCAAAATAATCAGGTCGACTCTTCACATTAAACCGCGTGCCTACTACCCTGATCGTCCCGGAGGGGGTCACCACATCAAACTGAGAACCATGGGCTACCCGGAAAAATGCCTCACCTTCCAGGTTTACCTGTCTGTTTTTGGTCCAGTTATCATTTTCGTAGGCCAGTGTGGAGCTTACATTAAGCCTCACCAGCGAGGAGTCTGGCAGAAATAGCTCTGATTTCTCGTGGGACGCTACTTCGATGCGGTCAGATGGGTCGACGAAGTAGTAAACAGCTGCCAGGCCAAATGCTATGAATACAGTGGCAGCTACCCGGAGGAATGTGCTGCTCCAAAGCTTTCTGACCTTCGGTTGGTTCTCACCAAAAGAAAGGTGGTCGACCTTATCTTGCGGATCAAAATCAGGGGCTTTGAATTTCATCAGAGAATCATCGAGTCGTTTGAGAAACTGATAATCCTGTGTCTTTTCAAAAACCTCTCTTTCTTCCTCGCTGAGGGAGTTATTAAGCCATTTCTTTATGTATTCGTTCTGATCCATTCTATAGCTGTCAATAATTAAACAGACTTAGCGCCCAAATTCCTACCTTCACTAACTAAATTCCTATACCCTCCAGCTTTTCTCTTAGTACAGCCAGTGCAGAATATATGCGTTTTTCTACAGCCTTTCTTGATATTCCAAGCATTTCGGCAATCTCCTGGTGTTTTTTCCCCTCTATACGATTCAGCATAAATGCCACGCGCTGAGCCTCACTTAATGATTCCAAAGCTTTCTGCAGCCGCTTCATATACTCTTCCTCCTCCATTTGATATTCCGGAGACTCTATCGTGTATGATTTTACCTCAGCGGTATTTCTATAGTTAAGTACTGTTTTTTTCTTACTTAGCTCATTGAGCATTTTATTGTTTGCCACAGTAAACAGAAATGAGCGGGCTTTTTCAGGAAGTACGTTTTTGCAGTTTTTCCAGAGTTTTGAAAAAGCCTCCTGAACGACGTCTTCCGGGTTGTTCGCCTCCCCATACTTATAATAAAGAAAATTAAAAAGATCCTTTGAGTGCTGCTTAAACAGCGCTCTGAAAGTCTTTTCCTCACATACGTTCTGATTTTTTTCGCTCATTGAGGAAGCAAATTAATTAAATATCCTGCAGCTTGGGTAGGAATAATTTCAAGTCATCTGTTTCATTAACGTAACACAACTATGCTCAAGCGAAAAGTAATAAAATCCGTCCTTTTTTTAACAGCGTATATCTCGCTGATGCTCTGGTTAGCAGCCTGCCAGCAGCCTGAGAAAGAAGTGGAATTTCCGAAACCGGAAGATGCCTTTTCAAAAAGCGAACTACTGGGCCAGCACATCCGGGCCATATCTCTTTTGGACGGGTCAGTCGACAATATAATCGACAATGTAAGCTGCCTGAAAGTAGTATATCCCATGGAAGTATCTGTAATGGGTGTCAAAAAATCACTCACATCAGATGATGACCTTGAGGAAATAAAAGCATTGTACCAGTCAAATCCTTATTCGCAGGACTTCATGGAGATCAGTTATCCTTTTTCAGCCTTGCAGGCAGATTATACAGAAGTAACAATTGAGAGTGAAGAAGAACTGCGGGCATTAAAATTACTGTGTAAGGAAGGTGGTGCGGATGAAGATATTGAATGTGTGGATTTCACATATCCCATCACCCTTTCTACATATGACTTACAAAATCAAATGGCGAATACGCGGGAAGTCCGGGGAGACCAATCTTTGCATAATGTTTTAGGCGGATTAAGCGAGGAGGATCTCATCAGCCTGGACTTTCCCGTGTCTTTGTCAAGTGGTGATCTTGACTATACAGTAAATGACCACACGGAGCTTCTGGAGGTCATCGAAATGGAGGCCAATTCCTGCGATGAAGGCGACAGGCCTTTTTATCCTGAAATTGATACTCCCCTGGGTACCATTTCATTAGCTATTACCGATGCGCCTTTTCCTATAGGTTTTATTGCTGAGGCAAATGTCACCATCACTGAAATACAGGTGAAAACCGGTCCCGAAAATGACAGTGTGCCGTTTATTACCCTGTTTGAAGGCATGGAGACCTACAACTTACTTGAGCTGACCAATGGTGTCACGGAAGAATTGAGCAATACTGAAATTCCGGCAGGTACGTACAGCTTTTTCAGAATGATCGTGGAAGGTGGAGAAGTAGTGCTTACGGATGGCAGAACCTTCGACCTTAAGGTTCCTTCAGGAAGTACCAGCGGCATAAAGATAAAGCCGGACCAGCCTGTATCGATCAATGCCAACACCACAAATGCATATTTATTTGACTTTGACCTGAGCAGATCTTTTATCCCGAAAGGGAACCCCAATGACATATCAAAGATCAATGGATTCAATTTCAAACCGGTGATCAAAGCTTCAAATACGGCAATGACGGGGATACTGCAAGGGGAAGTAACGGATGATGAAGAAAATTTACTGGAGCATGTACAAATAACCGTCTATGCTGCTGATACCATTAACACCACTGCTTTTACAGACGAGACAGGTAATTATAAAATTCTTGGACTTACTGCAGGCACCTATGAGGCAGAAGCAGAACTGGAAGGTTTTGAAGTTTTTCAATCAGAAGAATTCATTATCAATCAGGGCGAGACCACCACTTTAAACATTACTATGAAATAAAAAGCATAAACCAAATTTCAACCAAGTTATGAAGACAATACAGCTATTATTAACCGTATTTATTACACTGATGATTTCCGCCCTACTGTATAGTTGTGGAGAGGGTGATACTGAGGGTTCCGGAAGATTGGATGTACAGATGACAGATGCACCTTTCCCCACGGATCTGGTAGCGGAAGCAAACATTACTGTTTCCAAAATTGAAATCAGGCAGGCAGGTGATGGAGAAGACTCAGAAAGCGGGTCACCATTTATCACCATTATGGATACTGAAGTATCTGCAAACCTTCTGGACCTTACCAACGGCGTTACTGAAAACCTGGCGAGTGTTGATATTCCGGTTGGTTCATATGATCTGGTAAGAGTGTATGTATCAGAAGCATCCGTTGTTTTAAAGGATGGAGCCACCTATGACCTGAAGGTACCTAGCGGCGCTCAAACAGGGGTTAAAGTTTTCATTAAACCTGCCATTGAAGTAGCTGGCGGTTTAACAGCCGAGTTGCTTCTGGATGTGGATGTGTCCAGCTCATTCGTTGCTCAGGGAGATATCAATACTCCGGCAGCTGTTAGCGGTTTCATTTTCACACCTGTGATCAAAGCATCTAACGAATCTTTTGCCGGCAGACTGACAGGTGAAGTAACTACCGAGGTAGAAGGAGAAGCCACCGGAGTAGACGGAGCAACAGTCTCCGTATTTGCTGCTGACACATTGAATACCACAACATTTACCGACGAGAGTGGCAACTACACCATTCTTGGTCTGGATGCAGGGTTGTATGATGTCACCGTAGAGTCAGAAGGTTATGTCACCGCCGCTTCTGACGATGTAGAAATTGTGGCAGCTAATGCCACAACAGCGAATTTTTCGCTTGAGGCGGAAGAGTAATTCGCGATCCTCTATTTTCCACGAGGGGTCTTTTTACCAGCGCGGGGCAGCAAGAAATTGCTGCCCTTTTTTTATTTTCCCAACAGACTGACTTTCTGATACTCAGACTAAGTCAATTGAGCGAAGCTTTCCCCCTGTTTTAGGGCGTTAAGTCATGACCATAGCGTCATTGGGGAATACAAGGGGGTAAATAGATAAACCACAGAGTAAAGGTTGAAGGAATGGTATTTCCTGTTTGATAAATGAGATTTAAAAGCCTCTGGGACGATGAGGTCAGGGAAAAATTCATCAAACCATGCTCCTTTACTACTTAATCGCAACTTGATAAAAGTGGGACGAATAACGAATGGAAAAACCGCAGCTAATACTTCCCCAACGGTTAATTTTGGATTTACTTTGCGGACAAAATTTTTCACACATGGAAGGCGAAAAAAAAGAACCTCTGAATTTTATCGAGCAAATGATTGAAACCGACCTGAAGTCCGGCAGGCATCAATCCATTCATACTCGCTTTCCACCTGAGCCCAACGGCTATCTGCATATCGGACATGCCAAATCGATCATCCTGAATTTTGGTCTGGCCAAAAAATACAATGGAAAATGCAATCTCCGCTTTGACGATACCAACCCTGAGAAGGAAGAAGTAGAATACGTAGACTCCATAAAAAAAGATATTAAGTGGCTGGGCTATGACTGGGAGGATCGGGAATATTATGCATCGGATTATTTTGATAAGCTCTATGAGTTTGCAAAACGCCTTATCAATAAGGGAAGCGCCTATGTAGATGACCTTAGCCAGGAAGCTTTTAATGAGATCAAAGGCACACCTACCGTGCCCGGGAAAGAGAGTCCTTACCGTCATCGTAGCGTGGAGGAAAATCTTCGCCTGTTCGAGGAGATGAAAAACGGGAAGTACAAGAATGGCGAGAAGGTTTTGCGGGCTAAGATCGATATGACTTCCCCCAATATGCACATGCGTGATCCGATCCTTTATCGGATCAAAAATATTCCTCATCATCGTACGGGTGATAAGTGGTGCATCTATCCCACATACGATTTTGCGCATGGGCAGTCAGACAGCATCGAAAATATCACCCACTCGCTCTGTACTCTCGAGTTTGAGGTACACAGACCCCTGTATGACTGGTTGATCAAGGAGCTTGATATTTTTCCATCGAAGCAAACTGAGTTTGCCCGATTAAACCTGAGCTATACCATCGTTAGTAAAAGAAAGCTCCTGGAGCTGGTCAGGGAAAAATATGTAGCCGGCTGGGATGATCCCCGGATGCCTACGATCTCCGGGATACGAAGACGAGGTTTTACTCCCGATGCAATCAAGAAGTTTATCCATAAAGTGGGTGTCGCCCGCCGGGATGGAATCACCGATGTGGCGTTGCTCGAACATTCCGTACGAGAAGACCTGAACAAAAAAGCCAACCGTTTTTTCGGGATCCTGGATCCGGTAAAGCTGGTGATCACCAACTGGCCGGAGGATAAGGAAGAAATACTTACGGCTGTGAATAACCCTGAGGATGAAACTGCAGGTACGCGGGAGATGAAATTTGGCAGGGAGATCTACATTGATCGGGGAGATTTTTTGGAGAACCCACCATCTCCGAAAAAGTGGTATCGTCTGGGGCCTGAGCGTGAGGTCCGGCTAAAATATGCCTACATCATCAAGTGTACAGGCTATGATAAAGATGAGTCCGGGGAAATCACCACCATCTATGCTGAGTATGATCCGGAAACCAGAAGCGGACAGGATACCAGCGGTAAAAAAGTAAAAGGAACGCTGGGCTGGGTATCAGTAAAGTATGGTATCAATGCCGAGATCAGGCTTTATGACAGGCTATTTCATACAGAAAACCTCAATGAGATAGCGGATGATTTCAAAAACCACCTGAACCCTGATTCACTGGAGATTAACACCAAAGCCATGCTGGAAGAATCGCTCAGAGATGCAAAAGCAGGTGATCAGGTGCAGTTTGAGCGGGTTGGGTATTTCCGGGTGGACGAGGATAGTACTCCGGAAAAGCCGGTGTTTAATCGTACCATCACACTTCGTGATACCTGGCAAAAGGTAAAGGGGAAGTAGCGCCTCAAACCTGATATATATCATACCGGTTTTCGTAGCCTCAGGACAGGATACCCGTATAATTTACTAAAGCTCTGTAAATATAGTAACCATGTCTTTCGGTGGACCCATTGATTCAATGATCAATAGCTATAAAGCCAATGTGCGACTATTAAGAGGACGCAGGCGACTGAAAGACATACAGGCAGATTATAAGGCAAAGAAAAAGCCACCCAATATGCCAACTACTACGAAGAAAAATATCAGAGAAGCTAATCGGTTTGAGGAACGGATAAAGAAACAGCGGAGAGCTGATAAATTTCGCTTTTACGTCATCCTGGGCCTTACTATTGTGATTATCCTGGTTGTTTTAGCCTGGGCGATTACCACGGGATACACCACAGGCTAGTGTCCTGGTGTCGTGTCACCCGGTTAGTTCTACTTTGTCAAGTTATAATTAAGCAGCAAAAGGGGTATGGGTTTGATGAATTTTATATAACCCCCATCAGCCCCCTTTGAAAAGAAAAGGGGGAATATTTGTATCAATCCCATCCCCACAATGATCATTCGTCATAACTTGACAAAGTAGGGATAGTTAAGGCTTGCTCTTTTCCTTTATTTCAGCAACATCCTTTTTCAGCTCTTCCAGACTGGAATGGATTTCTCTGATCATGGGGTTGGATGAGGCTGAATTTCGCAGTTCTTCTTCCCGCAAGCCAAATATAGTATCCAGTCTCCCGACGAAAAGTGACAGGCCGATGAACAGGATAAATAAGACAGGCAATGAAACGTACATATTGGAGAAAATTAGCTCGCCAATGTACGTGTCACGGTAAGCTTCGAAGAAGACCAGCCCGATCATAAAAAACTGAACATAGCCAATATACATTCTGGCCCGGTCGATATATACTTTCCAGCGAATGAAGGTTCGCTTGTCGGCTTTGATGTTTTTCATAGTGATGTATTATTCTATTTAGGAAAAAGGTTTAGGAAGGACGACTTTCTATCCATTAAATTACCTATTACAATATAATGCCATTAAGATAAGGTCACTCCAGTCATGGAGTCTTTGATCAAATTGAGCATTTCTCGTTTTATAATACATAGATTCCATCCGGATGGAATCGCTGGAATGACTGATTCTGTGAAGTTTCACCCTTATCTTAATGGCATTATATTACGATGTGTCAAATTAAAAGGTTTGTGGAATTTACCTGCCTTACACCTTACCACCAAAGATTCATCGAAAGTTTCTGTTCAAACGCTTCAATGTCTTTTAATTTTAAGTCTATTTGAACCACTTGGGTAAAAGTGGTGTCTTTATGATTAAAGCGGATCTATGAAAATCGGAGTTTTTTGTGTTCTTATTGGTGTCATGCTGGCTGGCTGTCTGGAAAATGATTTTGATACCAGTCAGCTGATCACTGAAAACGACCTTCTGTATCTGGACCCTTCTCAGCGAAAAGAGGAGTTTCCAAATGACCCGTACAGGATCGTGGGTGTTACTCCAAGCGGAAATGACTGGCAGATTATCGTGGAGTATTCAGGAGGATGTGAAACACATCAGTACTTCACACACTGGGAAGGATCGGAGTCCAGCGCCATTTCCCCAACCGATATTTCATTCACACTGCTGCACGATAGCAAAGGAGACGCTTGTGAAAGGGTAGTGAGAGATACCCTTCAGCTTGATCTGCAAGAAGTTTTCGGCTCGGACTTTTCAGAAGACACTCTTTTTGTTTCCGTCATAAATGGGTTCACAGGAGATAAAGTAGTGGTAGATCCATACCTTGCCCGGCTCGAACAGGGGAATGCCTGCAAAATTTCTACCCGCCTGATTGGCACTGCCTGTAATAATGGCTTTTGGCAAAACCAATGGTTGCTCCTATCCGATACCATTGCTGATTACGAAAAGGTATGGCTTCAGCCTGTAAGAAGTGGTGATACACGGATTCCTGCCAGCGGAAAATACCATGTTGGTATTAGACTGTTGTTTGGTTTTCAATTCAGTCAAAAAGTCTGTGATGACCTGCCGGATGGACAGATAGTCCCCGCTGAAATTACCTGCATTACTCCCGCAGATTGATTTTTTATCATTGCTAATTTTCTAACAGAACTGATATTCAATTGATTAATGTCGCATGATAATTGACTTTCATTAATTAATTCTGCAATTTTAGAAAATCAAACAACCATTACAACATGAGAAAGTTAATCTATTTATCAGTATTTGCATTTGCACTTAGTGCCTGTAGTTCAAGCAGTGGATCAGGATCAGCCGAAGAAAAGGTAGATGAGGCCACAGATAAGGTCGAGGAAGCCGTAGATGAGGCTGGAGATGCCGTAGAGGAAGCTGCAGAAGAAGTAGAAGCTGCTGCCGATAGTCTCAGTACTGAGGCCGAAGAGGCAGCCGATGAGATTGAAGAATCTGCCGAGCAGTAAAGAAAAAAGCCCCGAAATTGGGGCTTTTTCTTTTTTCCGGATATGCTTTTGTTAAACCGCCGTTGTAATCCTAAATCATATATGAACCGCCAATGATAGGATGCACATCCAAAAAACTGCTAGTAGTAAACCTAATAACCTAAACCATCTCATGTCCTTAACCATGAATACAAAGTTGGGGCAGAGGCAGATCTTATTTATGAGAAGATTACCTATTTTGAAAAAATAGGGAAATCACTTACTTGACTCAAAGATTCCCCGCTTGAGATTCAGAGAAGATGCTCCCTCTATAAAAAATATCCATTGAACGCCCTCCTCTGTCATCCTAAGCTGATAGGATTCAATTCGATTCAGCTTCATTTGGATGGAGAGCTTATCTCCCAGCTCAGAATTGTGTACTCCCTGTACTATGCTGTGATCCAACCTGTCAAGTATGGGGTTTAGATCTACATTTAAAAAGGATGACATATACTCTTCTACAAAGCTATGCATGGTCATCTCGGTGAATGCAACCCAATCATCTGAAGACTCCAGTTTATAATCAAAATCTTCAAGAGAAAGCTGCAGGTTTTTATCCAGGTGGGGTGTACCACTTAGAGCAAGGGTCCCTTCAATGTCACCCTTTAAGTCAAGCTTGACTTTCAGTCGCTGCCCTTCAGGACCCACAGATACATTTTCTATGACGGCTGTATAATCCTGGTAAGTAACTTCCTGTCCCTGAAGCTTTTCCTGTAAGGTATTTTGCAATAAGTCATAAGCAAGAAACACTTCCGGATAAGCCAGGAATGCAGACTTTTCATTTAACGGAACAGATCGGTCAGGAAGAGGCTGTCTGTCATAGGCAGAAGGTTTTAAAGCGAGGTTTAATGCCGTACGGTATTCCAGGTTTACAGTAAGCGTATCTTCTTTAGGAATAGCAAGCCCCGAAAGAGCGATCGGCTGAGCGTGTAACCAGAGGTCTCTGTCCGGAGTTTTGATCCTGATCGGCTCCTGGATGTCAGTCCATACCCTGGTCAGAACCTGCCTGAAGGAAATGGACCTGTGGATGGCACCGCAGATCACATCAGACAACAAGTCTGAATGATTTTCCAGAAAACGATCCACATTACTACCAATATCCATCGAAAAAGTACCCAGGGATATTTTTGGTTGATAGGACCAGGTAAAACCTTCCCATTTGCAAATGACATCCAGCTCCCAGTCATCTCTAAGCTTAACGTCAGCAGTAACTTTTACTGAACCGGAAAAGTGAACCGGGGCATCCTTGTTGGAAAAGGTGATTCCAAAAACCTTTTTCCTGACACTTGCGGTCACATCCAGGGGAATGACGGCTTCAAGGGTGCCTTTATTAATGTCCAATTGGATCTGTCCTTTCCTTGTCAGTTTGAGGAAGAGCGTATCCTTCCGGTCTTTCAGAGGGAGAGCTTCATTGAGAAACTCTTCAGGAAGTACCCGGTTTAGCCCGGACTCCAGCTCACTGGCAGGAAAATTGACCCGAAAGCTGAGATAAGAGGGAGGCACTTCCGCCAGGGGGAGCACCTCGCCCACATTTTCTTTTTTTCTAAGCTGATCACACCCTGCCAAGGCCAATAAAATGGTAATGAAGAAAAGTTCTTTCCGCATACACTCGATTCTCATTTGTTTAAAGTTGCTGAAATAAGTGGACTGCATAAACCGGGCTGCCGGCTACTGCAGACAGGCATGCTCATTTTGCGTGAAATAAGAAAGAACGTTCCTTATTATCAAAAATTATTCGTCTTTTAGATACTTCACCGGATTGGCTGTGGCTGCTTGAAGGGACTGATACCCTACCGTGATTGCCACCAGGAACAGGATGATCAAGAGACTACTGGCAAAAGCCAGCCAGGAGATATCTATCCGGTAGTGGTAATTTTCCAGCCAGTCTTGTACAAAATAAATGACTAAGGGCACACTGATCACAAAGGCCATCAATACCCACCTGGCAAAATCCCCGAATATCATGCCTAAAATGCCGCTTATTTCAGCCCCGAGAACTTTTCGGATACTGATCTCTTTTCTTCTTTTTTCGATGATAAATAGCGTGAGCCCATATAGACCAAGACATGCTACGATGATGGAGATCACTGAAAAAACAGAAACCATTCCCATGTACCGCTGTTCGGACTCATAAAGGCCTAATACCCGATCATCCATAAAAGAATAGGTAAAAGGTTTCGTGGAACCCAGTTTTTCCCACATTTCCTCCATTTCGATAAGTCGGGCTTGTAACTGTGAGACATCCATATTGCAGGTGATAAAAGTATGAACAGGATGCTTAGCCGTCCGATGAAAAAACAGGGTGGGCGCTACTTCATTCCGTAAAGACTCGAAATTGAAATCCTCCACTACCCCTACTACATTGAGCCGCGTATCTCCGATCTTGATCACATTTTGCTCCGAGGGGTCAAACTGAAATGCCTCCAGGGCAGCTTCATTCAAAATCACCGATTGACGCTGGTCTCCTTCTGAATCCGCCAGAAACGGGTTGCCGTATTTCAGGGGGATCTCATAGACATCAAAAAAGCCTGCATCTACATAGGTGTACCGCATTCGCAGCGGGTCTCCATTCCATCCATCTGGTCGTACAAAGGTGAAGCTGCGAGTCCAGAAAGTGGGCACAGCCCGGCTCATGGTTACTTCACTGATATAGGATTGGTTCTTAAGCTGATCCTTGAATGTATTTAGCCGGACAACTCCCTCTTCCCTGTTGCTAAAATCTCCGCTGGAAGCACCAATGATCAGTTTTCCCTCCTTTTCAAAGCCCATGGGCTTTTGGGTCATATACTCGATCTGGTTTTTGACAATAATCGAAACACTGATCAAAAAGACCGCTATTGAGAACTGGATCACCACGAGGGCATTTCGGAGGCTGGTAGAACCGCCCATTCCTAATTTGTGTCTTATCACATCAATGGCTCGAATGGAAGATAGGTAAAGGGCAGGGTAGCTTCCGCTCAAAAACCCAAGTACCAATACCAAACTGAGGGCAAACGCACTAATTTCTACTATTGAAAAGGCAGCCAGGGTAATGGAAGTGTCAAAAAAGTCATTGAAATAAGGGATAAGGAGCATAGCCACGAGTAAACCCAGTATGGTTGCAAAAAAGGTATTGACTAAGGCTTCGGTAATGAATTGAGTTCTGAGCTGGGATCTATAAGCGCCGAGCACTTTACGAAGGCCAATCTCCTTTGCTCGCTGGGAGGACTGAGCTGTTGAAAGGTTCATGAAATTGATCATGGCGATCAGAAGGATGCCTGCTCCAATCCACAAAAGTGTCCTTGCGTCGGATTTGTTTCCGATAAATGTATCGTAATACTGATCGAAAGGGAGAAGTTTAAAATTGGTGTTATCCCGTGTTTCCGTTCCCCAGATGTTTTCGATCAAATCCGGGAAGGCTCTTTCGAGGTAGTTTGCACTTTCTGGTTCATCCAGGAGAACCAGGGTCTCCAGAAAAGATGATCCCCAGTTATTAGCGTAATGAGAAAAAACCGGAAGGCTGGTAGCCTGAATGACCAATTGTGGTTGGTAGGAACTGTTTTCCGGGATGTCCTTCAGAACCGCAGAGACGTAATACCTCATGGTGGTATCTTCGTCCGGCAAAAATAATTCCATAGGTTCTCCCACGGCATTTGATTTTCCGTAATACTTGATAGCTAGCTCTTCTGCAATGACTACCGAGTTTTTATTAGTAAATAAATTTTGCTCGTTACCATACTTCACCGGGAATGAAAAAATCCTGAAGAATGATTCATCTGTGTAGATAATCTCCTCTTCAAGGTACTGGTTATCCCGGATGATGCTAGCCTCCGTGTCATAATACCGCGCAGCTTCCTTCACTTGCTCATACTCAGCTTCCAGCCGGTCTTTCATGGGGACCCAGGTGTCATAAGTAGCCTGGGTTCCGTCAGGGGTTATTCGTTCCTTATAGGCCAGAAATATGCGGTCTTTTTTACTATGCATCCGGTCAAAAGTGAGAATTTGGTAAGCATACAAAAAGATCAGCAGGAAAGCAGCCACACCCACCGACAGGCCGAAGATGTTAATAAATGAGAAGGCCTTTCTTTTGAGCATGGACCGAAAGGCAATTTTCATGTAGTTTCTAAAGATCATGGTGTTGAGCGATAAGTAATAAAATGGACGAATATTTTGAGGGCGAAATGAAGAAAATACCTCCCATATGAATTGTTGTTTAGCTTTTTTGGATCCATCCATCTCCAGCCTCCAGTTATAGGCTTCATGCAGATCACCCTGCACCTCATCCAGAAGATCAGGGCGAAAAACATACTCGAGCAGCCGGTCTGCCCATTTCGGTGGATGGTTGTGACTCATATGACTAACCGAAATTTAGTTTTGGGATCACTTTCCACATTGCTGATCGCTTTTGCTGAAGGGTTCTGGCAGCTTCGTACCCTTTATTGGTCGCAGAGTAGAGCCGCTTCCTCCTGCCACCACGTTCTGCGGTGGGCTCTCCCATAGCAGATCGGACCAGTCCTTTTTTCTCCAGTCGCTTTAGCACCACATGAATAGCCGGTAGAGATATTGACTGGCCCAGTTGATCATAATATTCTTTCGCAATGTCTACTCCATAGGTTTCTTCCTTCATAAGAAGTATGATCAGAACCATTTCTTCGAGTGTGCCCAACTGAAGATTCATATATGATTAATTTTTGTTTAAGTAATAGATACGAATATCATTAATTTTTGTTTAACTAATTTAAAATTGCACTCAAGGCCTTTTTTAAGTCCTGATGCAACTTTTTACATGAGTGGTACATCTAATTTATGAAACTGTCGTTAAAGCTTTTGAAACATTTTTTTTAGAAACCCGCCTACTCATGCTTAAACTGGAGCAAATCCATAAGTCCTATCAAACAGGAGTTCAGTCTTTACATGTACTAAAGGGGATAGACCTTACCATAGAGGAAGGTGAACTTGTATCCATTATGGGCTCGTCCGGATCTGGTAAATCTACCCTTCTCAACATCCTGGGGATACTCGATGCGTATGATTCCGGTGAGTATTACATAGCCGGAAATCGAATAAATAACCTTTCCGAAACGAAAGCAGCTTACTACAGAAACAGACTGATCGGCTTTGTCTTTCAGTCTTTCAACCTGCTGAACTTTAAAAATGCTATGGAAAACGTAGCATTACCACTCTACTATCAGAAAGTAAGCAGAAAGAAGAGAAATCTGCTGGCGCTGGAGTACCTGGATCGACTTGGCCTGAAGGAATGGGCAGAACATTTGCCAAGTGAGCTGTCCGGAGGTCAAAAGCAGCGTATAGCTATAGCCAGAGCCCTGATATCTGATCCATCGGTGATCCTGGCTGATGAGCCGACCGGAGCTCTGGATACCAAAACCTCCCAGGAGGTAATGAGCATCATTAAAGATGTAAATGCTATGGGAAAAACCATAGTGGTAGTTACCCATGAAAATGAAGTAGCAGCCGAAACTCAAAGGATCATCAGGCTGCAGGATGGAGTCATACTAAATGAAGATCACAAATTGGCAGAAGCCTGATACACCACAAAGACCCCGATAATGTTTGATCTGGATAAATGGCAGGAAATATTTTATACCATCGATAAGAATCGATTAAGGTCTTTTATCACTGCTTTTAATGTGGCCTGGGGGATTTTTATACTTATCATACTCATGGGTTTTGGACGCGGGTTTCAGAATGGAGTCGCTAACCAGTTTAAGGATGACGCGGTAAACAGTATTTTTATCTGGAGTGGTCAGACCAGCATGGCACATAAAGGAATGCAGCCTGGTCGTTGGATCCGGTTTACCAATGAAGACTATGAGGCCATCAAAGAAAAAATAAAAGGGGTGGATCATATTTCAGGTAGATTTTATGTGAGTGGAGAATTTACCGTGAGGTATGAGGACAAATACTCATCATTTAATATCCGGGCGGTTCACCCTGATCATTCCTTCATTGAAAAATCCCAGATGATCAGTGGTCGCTATATCAATGAAAAAGACATCAATGAAAAGCGAAAGGTTACCACGATAGGTACCAATGTGGCTGAGATACTGTTTGGTACCATTGAACCTATCGGGAAATACATCACGGTAAACAGTATCAAGTATAAAGTGGTGGGAATCTTTAAGGATGAGGGCAGTGAGCGGGAATCAAAGGTGATCTATGTACCTATCACTACTGCTCAGATTGCTTACGGTGGCGGGCGAAGGATCCATGACTTCAGGCTTACTGTAGGGGATGCTTCATTTGAGGAGAGCGTACAGATACAAGACCAGATCCATACATTACTGGCCGAAAAACACCGGTTTTCCAAAGATGATCGCCGGGCCGTAGAAACCTTCAATCTTTTCGGGGAATATATAAGGTGGATGGGTGTGTTCAAGGGAATTCGTTTTTTCCTGGCCTTTGTGGGCATTTTCACATTGGTAGCCGGTATTGTGGGAGTGAGCAATATTATGCTGATTGTAGTAAAGGAGCGAACCAGGGAAATAGGAGTGCGAAAAGCAGTGGGCGCATCTCCCAGATCAGTAATTGGCTTGTTCCTGATGGAGGCCCTTCTGATCACCTTGTTTAGCGGTTATGTGGGGATGGTCCTTGGCATGCTGTTCCTGGAATCAGGAGCTCTGACAAACCTTATGCTTTCATTTGGTTTCCCGATGGATTTTTTCATCGACCCACATGTAAACTTTTCGAATGCGGTGGTAGCCACCATCATACTGGCTGTCAGCGGAACGCTGGCAGGATATTTTCCTGCCAGAAAGGCTGCCAGGATACCGCCTGTTGAAGCACTCAGAGATGAATAATTTAACGCTCAGTAAAGATGTTTGATTACGACAAATGGCAGGAAATATTCAGTACCATCAGAAAAAACAAGATGCGTACGGCTCTCACTGTACTTGGGATCTTCTGGGGGATCTTCATGATCATTATCCTGCTGGGAGGTGGTAACAGCTTTCGGGATGGTGTCATGCGAGGCTTTGGAAACTGGGCAACTAACAGCGGCTTTTTATGGGGCAGGAAAACCACGATTTCTCACAATGGATTTCAGCCTGGCAGGTATGTTCGTTTTAATAATTCTGATACACGGATGCTTCTGAGCAGAGTGCCCGAGATCCGGTACCTGGCTCCCAGAAATAGCCTGGGCAATACAAACCAGGTGACGTATAAATCTGAGTCCGGCCAGTTTGAGGTGCTGGGCGATTATCCGGAGTACAACAAAATAGAGATCCATGATCTGCTGTACGGAAGGTTTATCAATGAAAAGGACATTCGTGAAAACCGGAAAGTAGCAGTCATTGGTATGAATGTGAAGAAAGTCCTCTTCGGAGATGAGGTAAACCCTATTGGTGA
Source organism: Marinoscillum sp. HNIBRBA16962 (assembly GCF_057801515.1). Lineage (NCBI taxonomy): Bacteria > Pseudomonadati > Bacteroidota > Cytophagia > Cytophagales > Reichenbachiellaceae > Marinoscillum > Marinoscillum sp. HNIBRBA16962. The sequence goes on from NZ_CM173603.1 coordinate 5,753,951, forward strand.
GTTCATCACCATCCGAAAGGTAAACTTTATGGTAGTGGGAGTGATCAAACCCGTGCGAAGTGAGGGAAACAACCAGGATCAAAATCGGATCCACCTGCCGTTCAGTACTTTTCAAAAAGCATTTCACTATGGAGACCGGGTAGGATGGTATGCCTACTCTGCAGTGCCTGATGCTGACATTATGAAAATGGAGGAGGAAATCCTCACATTGCTGAAAGAGAAAAACAACATCCATCCTAAAGACGAAGATGCAATAGGACATTTTAATCTCCAGGAGGAGTATAATGAGATCAACGGACTTTTTAACGGACTGGAATACTTTACCTGGTTTGTAGGGCTAAGTACACTTTTCGCCGGGATTATCGGGGTGAGTAATATCATGCTGATCATCGTAAAGGAGAGGACTAAAGAAATAGGTATCAGAAAATCGCTGGGAGCGACCCCTGGTTCCATTATTTCTTTGATCCTTCAGGAGTCCGTTTTTCTCACAATGATCGGTGGTTACATGGCACTTGTTACGGGTCTGTTGCTCCTGGAAGGAGTTGCACAGATCATACCGGAGGGAGATGATATGCCTTTTGCTGCTCCCTCAGTCAATCCCGCTATTGCCCTCGGGGCATTGGGTATTCTGGTGGTTGGAGGAATGATAGCCGGTATTTTACCAGCACGAAAGGCAGCTTCTATCAATCCTATAGAAGCCATTAGAAATGAATAATATTTAAATATAAGGTTGAAACATAAAGGTTATGAAGAAATTTTTTAAAATTCTGCTTATTGTCATTTTCATTGCGAGCTTAGGTTTTTTGGGGCTTTTTGTATACCAAAAATCTGAAAAACCGGCAATAGTGTTTCAAACGGACTCTACGTTTGTCACGGATATTGAGCGGAAAACCGTAGCTACCGGGGCCATCAATCCCAGGAGAGAGATTGAGCTCAAGTCGCAAGTCTCAGGTGTAGTAGAAAAGCTTTTTGTTGAGCCTGGTGATAATATAAAAACCGGGCAGCTAATTGCAAAAATTAAGATCATCCCGGATGTGGTGGCACTTAATAATGCAGAAGCCCGGCTGAAAGAAGCTGTTATTAACTTCAAAAATTCTGAAAAGGAGCTGGAACGTCAACACAAGCTTTTCGAAGAAAAGGTGATTTCGGAACAGGATTATAATCAGTTTCGCCTGTCCTATGACCTGAACAAACAGCAGGTAGATGCTGCTGAAAACAATCTGGAGCTGATTAAGGAAGGCGCTTCCAGGAAATCAGGGGCTATCTCTAACCTGGTTCGTTCCACAGTGGGTGGAATGGTACTGGATGTGCCGGTGAAAGAAGGAAACTTTGTCATTGAGACCAATACATTTAACGACGGCACCACTATCGCTTCGATAGCCGATATGAGTGAGATGATCTTTGAGGGAAAAGTAGACGAGGCAGAAGTAGGCAAGCTAAAAGAAGGTATGGAACTGGAACTGACAGTGGGAGCCCTGGATACGGTAAAGTTTACCGCCGAACTAGAGTACATATCTCCCAAAGGTGTAGAAGAGGAAGGGGCCATTCAGTTTGAAATTCGAGCTGCCGTTCTGTTGCTGAGCGACTACTTTTTAAGGGCAGGTTACAGCGCAAATGCTGATATTGTGTTAGACAGGAAAGAACAGGTCCTGGCTGTGAAAGAAAGCAATATTCTTTTTGAGGATGAGAAAACCTTTGTAGAGGTGGCTGTGGCTGAGCAGGAGTTTGAAAAGCGAGAGATTACTACAGGCATCTCGGACGGTATAAATATTGAGGTCATTGCCGGACTGACGAAAGAGGAGAAGATCAAGAAGCTTTAACCCAGGGGTGTGAATCATCGCTGGAAATAACTGCAGAGGAAGCTGGGAGACACAGTAAATTTGAACGGAATCTGGAAGACTTTAGACGTACAATCGTTAATATCCTACGTTTACGGTGTTGAAATCACTGAATTGCCCATTAATCAAAGCAAAAGTCGTGATCATCAATAAATCAATTAGTTGTCCGATAAATACCTGCTAATATCGAAATCCAGTTTTTCAGCCCATGCTTTAAGTGAGTCAATGATGTCGGAGGACAACGGAATACCTTCTTTCTTCCGCTTTTCGCGCAATCTTAATGCACGACTCCCTGGTATCCTGACGGGGTTTTGTGGGTCAAGGGGCTCAGACCCAAGGCATGCATCTACCAGGTATTGGGCCTGTCGGTTGAATGCATCAGTCCCGCCAAATCCCTGAGGATTGATCAGCTGAATGAACACACTTGCCCCCCATTGGGTCGGATGATCAGCTCTGCCATGACCAGCAAGTCCTGATGTCAGCATTTCAATCAAAAGTCCTAACCCGAACCCCTTGTAACCGGATTCCATTCCTCCCAGTGGCAAAATTGTAGAAGGCGGGTTTTCAAAGAATGAATTTGGATCATCGGTAGGTTGGCCATCTGGCTTAAGTAGCCATTTATAAGGAAGTTTTTCTCCCTTTTTTTTCTTCAAATTGACTAATCCATTCGCAGTGGTTGACATACTGATATCAATGATGATAGGATCGTTTTGCGTAGGTATCCCAATCGCAAGGGGATTCGGACTGTAAATCCCCTTTGTTCCTCCAAACGGGGCAACTGTTGCATTTAGTGGATCTGAACAGGATAAAAGCATCATCAGGTTTCTACGAGTGGCCTGTTCCGGATAAGCGGCCAGACATCCGATATGATGACTTTTTGCTATGGAAATCGTCACAACCGGGTGATGTTTGATCCGGTCAAATCCCAATTCCATGGCATTTTGTACCAGCCAGGGTCCGGACATGTAGTCTCCATTCCAGGTGATGCTTGCCCCGGTATCCCTCACCACCTCCGGCTCACCCTGCATTTTCATTCCACCTTTAGCCACATCTTTCAGATAGGGGTCGATCAGCGCCAATCCATGTGTATAGTGCCCCATGAGATCGGCTTCAACCAGTGTTTCGGCTGTTATCTGAGCCCGGTCAACCGGAAAACCCGAGCAGACCAGCAGATCTGTGACCATTCGGATGAGTTCTGTGTACTTATAGTGTGACATGATCGAAAACAGATAATTTTGATGCTACTTGTTAACTGCTCACTGAATAGTGCTCTGCCCTACTAGAAATTCTTTGCCCTGCTTACAGTTTTCGACCAACCAAGATAAGCGTTTTTTGCTTTGTTTTTACCTTCGCCTGCCAGGGTAGTGCCGGAATCCTGATCAAACGTCATTAGTTCATCAATATCCTGATAGATGCCCGATCCGATTCCTGCCAGGTATCCTGCCCCCAGAGCCGAAACATCAGCTATTTGAATATTGGTTACTTTTCGATCCAGCAGATCTGCAAGAAGCTGAACCACAAACTTGTTGTTGGTGATCCCTCCATCAATTTTAAGTTCAGAGAGTCGAGTACCTGAGTCTTGTTCCATGGCAAGGATCACATCGGTAATTTGATAGGGAACGGATTCAACGGACGCTCTAATAATGTGCTCCCTGGTGGAGTCAAATGTCAGGCCCTCAATGCTTCCCTTTCGTTTCATGTCCCAATGTGGCGCTCCCAGACCACTGAATGCCGGGACAATGTAGACCCCTCCATTGTCGTCCACGGACCTGCAAATTTTCTCCAGATCGGCAGCATCTTCAAATAAGCCCAGCTGGTTTTTTATCCATTCTATGGTGGCGCCAGCGGAGACAATAATCCCTTCTAGCGCATAATCCACTCGGCCTTCCATGCTCCAACAGATCGTTGATACCATTCCATTCTTTGATGATTTAGGCTGAGGGCCAATATTCATGAGTATGGAGCTTCCTGTACCCAGGGTAGCTTTAGCGTCGCCAGCTTTAAAACAGCGTTCGCCAAAAGCCGCAGCGTGAGAATCTCCGATCAGGGAGGAAATGCTGATCTTCTGATCAAGCATGCCGGCCAGGTGAGTTTCACCAAAGTGAGAAGCGGAAGGTCTTAATTCAGGAAGGTTTAGGTTTTGAAGACCAAAATCGGCCAACAATTCCCGGTCCCATTCTAGGGAGGTCAGGTTGAAAAACATGGTTCTGGAAGCGTTGGTATAGTCGGTCATGTAGCAGCTCCCCCCGGTTAACTTGTAAAGTATCCATGCATCAATATTACCGAAGTAGGCTTCGCCGGCATCTATCGCATTTCTTACTTTTGCATGATTCTGGTAGAGCCAGATCACCTTGGAACCTGAAAAATAAGGGTCAATGATCAGGCCGGTCCGTTGCTGTATTTTAGACTCCAGACCATCTTCTTTAAGTCTATCGCAGATATCGACTGACCGCTTGCATTGCCACACTATCGCATTATAAAGAGGAGTCCCGTTTTTATCCCAAATGACAAATGTCTCACGCTGATTCGAAATACCACAAGTCTTGATAGAGGATCGATCATTTCCTTTAGCATCAAAATCCTGCAGGCATTTCCTGATCGATAACAGGACATTTTGGTAAATATCCTCCGGGTCCTGTTCTACCATTCCTCCTTCCAGGTAGTAGGTTTTTAACGGTTCAGTTCCCTTGCTCAGGGCTTTGCCCTGCCGATCGAAAATGATCGTTTTGGTACTGCTGGTTCCCTGATCGACGGCCAGTATGTTGGATTCTGACATGTTTTATTCTTTGTTTTTCGAACTAGATTTATCAACGATCACCGAGCAGAATGACCAGCCCCTTGATGACCTGCTGCCAAAAAGGGGAGACATCCGGTAGTACCGTCCCATCGTTGAGTTCATTTCAACAGTTCTTTCGCTCTGGACGCTATACCCTCTCCGGAGATCCCGTAATGTTTAAGGATTTCCATCTGTGATCCTGTTACGGTATATTCATCCGGTATACCCATGATATGGAAAGAATTTTTGGCCCCTTTTTGAAAAAAATAGGAAGCACAAGCCTCTCCCAGACCTCCGTTTACCATGTGCTCCTCCACAGTAATGATGGGTCTCCCATTGTCGCTGAGTTGATCCAGAAGTGCGGTATCCAATGGTTTAATGGTATGCATACTGACCACTGTTGCAGACAGGCCCGTTTCTTCCTCCAGTTTTTCAGCTGCCTGCCAGGCCGGATAAACAGTCTCTCCAGTGGCGATAATGGCCAGGTCATCTCCTTCGCGAACCACTCGGCCCTTTCCAAATTTGAAGGTCTTGTTTTCCGGGTTTAGGTAGGGCATGGCTTTTTTACCAATTCTGATATAAACCGGTTTTTCTATGTTTGCCGCTGCCAGGACGGCTTCTCTTGTTTCAAAATTATCTGCCGGGGCCACAATAATTAGGTTATTGATGGCACGAAGTGCAGCATAGTCATGCAAACTATGATGCGTACTTCCCAGGCTACCATAACTTACACCGGCGCTAATGCCAACCAGGGTAACCGGATTATCAGAATAGGCCACATCATTCTTGATTTGTTCCAATGCCCGGGCACTTAAAAAACAAGCAGGAGAAATAGCAAAGCTTTTTTTCCCTGCAGAAGCCAGTCCGGCTGCTATGCCTACAAGGTTCTGCTCCGCAATGCCCACTTCAACGATCTGATCAGGAAATTTCTTTCCAAAAGGGACCAATTTGCCAGAACCTCGAGAATCGCTGGTGACCGCAATGATCTTCGGGTCTTTGGCCGCAAGCTCTTCCAGGGTTTTAGCAAAAATCTCCTGGTTGGGCTTACCCATTTCTAATGATCGTTCTTCTATTATGTCTAATTGCATGTTCTTAAATTAAGACCTCTGATTTGTCTAATTCCTGCTGGGCAGCTTCATATTGTTCAGCGGTAGGGACTCCGTGATGCCACTTGATCACTCTTTCCATGTAGCTTATTCCTTTTCCTTTAATAGTGTGGGCAATGATGAAATTGGGTTTTCCTACTTCGAAAGGACCATTGTTCAATGCTTGTTCCAACTGATCCACATCATGACCATCAACCTCTCTGACAGACCAACCAAAGGCTTTCAGTTTATCCTGCACGGGCTCTGTATTCATCACCTCGCGGTTTTCCCCCGTGATCTGTTGCTTGTTATAATCCAGTATGGCGTATAAATTGTCCAGGTTGTAATGTGCAGCCGCTAAAAAGGCCTCCCAGTTTGACCCCTCCGGCAACTCCCCATCACCCAACAAGGTGAAAACCCGATGGCTCTTTTTGTCAAGTTTGGCGGCAATGGCTTCCCCCACACAAAGGGCCAGCCCGTGACCAAGCGCTCCGGTGTTTTGTTCCACACCATTAACTTTTTTGGTCGGGTGCCCTATATAATGCGATTGATACTTTCCCATTGTTTTCAGGTCCGATTCAGGAAAGAATCCACGATCAGCAAGCGTAACATACAAGGCTTCAACCGAATGCCCTTTGCTCTGTATGTACCGGTCCCTGTCTGGGTCAGCGAAATTGTCCGGATCTACATTCAACACCCTGTTATACAATACATTCAGAATGTCAACGCAGGAGAGACTTCCACCTGTATGGCCTGCTTTGGCCATGTAAATATATTTGAGCAGGTTTTTCCTGAGCTTTATCGAGTTTAATCTTAATTCGTTTGCCTCCATATTATTGAATTCACTGTGAGAGTTGCCAGCAATGACAACCCCCTTTTCGCCTTTGTTTATTCATTCAATTGGTGGTGATAAACTTCATACCCCAGATAATTCTCAAAAGCTTCCTTTAGTATACCGGAGGTATGAGAAGCATTCATTACCACATGATGTTCAAACCCATTTTTACATATGTATTGCATTAGACCCTGAAGGTTCGGGATTCTGGCTACAGCTCTGTTCCCAAATGTTTTCAGCTCATCATCTGTCAACTCTCCATCGCCAACATAAGCTTTCATGACCCCTCTTATATCATCCGTACTGATGCGGCCAAATGTCAATGGTGATGCGGGAGTGCGTCCGTCCAGTGCGCCGTAGGTATTTTCTACACCTACGGTCGTACCAAGAATGGGGGCATTGCTGATTTCAATGTTCGGGAGAAAGGATTTTGCCCAGTTACCGCAATGGAACAGGACGCATTTTTCATCATCGTCAGCATAATTGTTGTTCCAGTCAACCAGTGCGCTGGGACTAGCTGAAGCCAACTGCAGGGCATACATGGTCAGAGTTCCGGTTACATCTACTTCACATGCACTTGGGATCATTCCTTCGCTAAACATGCTCGAACTTGTACAAACATTGCATCCATAGTTTTGCTGCAATGAAGTCCAGCATTGAATAGCGTTGGCATCCAGTACATTTTCTTCCATGAAATCATTCAGGACCACGTCCAGTCTGGCGATCTGGATCAGGGCTTCGTTTGGAGTCTTCCCGACAGAAGCATATTGATGTATTTTTTCCAGATGTTGTTTTACGCGATTGTCATCTTTAGATAATTTCTCAGCATTCCCCAGGATCTCTGACAAATCACAGGTCACCACTGAAATTCCATTTGCCTGCAAGATCTTTTCGCTGTATCTCACTGTGTTAAATTCCGTGGGTCTTGCACCAATAGCGCCGATCCGGACATTTTTCATTCCCTTAACCACACGACAAACTCCAACAAACTTCTTCAGGTCCTCCTGGAATGAGGGGTTGTCCGGTCGTACCACATGTTTTGTTGTCAGGGAGTATTTGATCCCGTATTGATACAGATTATTACATACTGAGATCTTCCCACACCAGGCATCTCTACGATTTGCGACGTTTAATTTGTTCAGATCATCCGGATACCCCTGAATCAGCACCGGTACGTTTAATCCGGACAGCTGTAAGGCATCTGCAACGCCACGTTCATCTCCGAAATTCGGAAGAACGACCAGCACCCCGGCTATTTCCTCTTTGTGCTTTTTAAACAGATCGGCACACTTTCTCGCATTTGTAAAGGTCTCAACACCACCAAGTTTTGAATCCTGTTCGCCCAGGATCACCGGAGTGATCCCATGTTCATCCAATACCCTCAGGATTTCCGCGCGGGCTTCGGATACCAGCTTGTCCGGAAAGAAGTCCCTGTTTCCTATAATTACACCTAAACTAAATTTTTTATATTTCATTTCTGGTTATTTTGTTTGTGCATGTTAAAGCTCCATTTCTACTTATCCATTGTATGTGAGACAGGTAGCCTTCCCTAATAGCAGTCTGACGGTTATATGTTCTACTGCTATTGCCCGATACTCCGCCTGCCAACCGTCTGACGCTGAAGATATAGGATCAACCCCCATGCGATCGCCCTGATTTTGTCATAAGTTCGGATTTTAAAGATATTCGGGCAGTAGCCGGGAAAAGCACCTTTTCTCCTGTTTTTTGAGATCCTGCTTTAACGTGAAAACCCAAAGGTAATAATTTTCGTTTTACTTTCTTTAATTTTCGTTTTTTTGCTTGTAGTTTCTTGTGAATAAGGAAAACAATACTCCCCTTCTATTTTGAATTTCCCTCTAATATCAGCATTTGGACAAAAATAGAGCTACTCTAAATAAGATATAAAAGGAAAAGACGATCTCTTTTATACCAATTATGTTTATGGTTTCTATTTTTAGGGTATGTTGATTATTTTCATTTACTTTCTTTTAACTTGTTTTAAGTTTTTGAATTACTGAAAGAATAGATTCGCCTTATCACAAGTAATTGGGGCGGTTACTATGTAATTTATTAAGTTGCTTTAGGATTTCAATTAAACCAGGTTTTACAGGATGAAGTTGGAGAATTTAATGGCCAATCAGCGTCGAGAAAAGATCATGGATCTTCTTCGGGAAGACGGGTCTGCCAAAGTGACGAATCTTGCGAAATTATTTAAAGTCACCGAGGTTACGATCAGGCAGGATCTCGAAAAGCTGGAAAATGATGGACTGATCATTCGTGAGCATGGAGGTGCATTTCTTAAAAATGTGGAAGACCACGTGCGCAATTTTTCCCTGACCCACCAGGAAAACATGGAAAAAAAAGGGTTGATTGCCGGAAAATGCCTGGAATACATAGAGTCGGGGGATACGATTATTCTGGATTCCGGGTCTACCACAACAGAGATAGCCAAAAGGCTAAAAGGCATGAAAAATTTAACGGTGATCACCAATGCCCTGAACATAGCCCTGATGCTTGGCGCTGAACCCGGAATAGAGGTCATTGTTACCGGAGGAGAATTCAAGCCGCCAACCTTGTCCTTAACCGGTCAGAAGGCTGCAGATTTTTTTAAAGGGCTAAATGTTCAAAAGTTGTTTTTGGCGACTGCCGGAATATCTTTAAAATCCGGACTTACCTATCCCAGCATTAGTGATATCGTAGTTAAAAAGGCCATGATAGAGGCGGCTGATATCACCTACCTGGTCGCCGATTCTTCAAAGATAGGAAAGAGCGCATTAGCCAGTTTAGGTGCACTTTCGTTGATCGATTACATCATTACTGACGAAGGTATTAACAAGAAGGATAAGAAAGTCTTTGAAGAGCACGAAATAGAATTGATCATTACCCATGCAAGCGAGTGATTTCTTGTGCTGTTCGATTCGATAAGACTTGCACCCACATGGACAGCGTAACTGGCGACTGCTTAAAAAATACAATAGGAAATAGCCTGACAGATCTTAGTATTCCCACCGCCTTGTGTAAAAGATGCCTTTTACAACCCCCTGTCTCCCCCTTTTTAAGGGGGAATCCTTGATTGATGATTATCGAATGCGAGGGGAATTCACTTTCCGTTTGTCAAGAGAATCTTAAACATACTGAAATCAGCGATCCGATAGTTATCGGATTGCCTACTTTTCATTTACAGAATCTTTGTCAAGAATTTACTGACTATATGTTGCGCTAACTTAACCCATTATCACCCATTCATGTCATAAATCTTACAATTCATCCATTTCTGACCAACGGCCTGTGTGGTAATTCGTTTTTCCTGATATGAGATACATCGTAATTGTAGTTTTGTCTGTATTGGTCTTTTACTGTTGTTCAGATTCCGGGACGGGTAACGCCCAGAAAGTTATTGATCAGGCCATAGCAACCCATGGAGGAAAGCACTTTATGGGTGCAACAGTTTCATTTGATTTTCGGGACAGAAGCTACAGTGCAACAAGGACAGAAAATAAGTATGTTTATACACGAACGTTTATTCAGGACGGAGATACCATAAAAGATGTGCTGGTCAATAGTAGTGAATTCACAAGATCCAGAAATGGAGATACGGTTTCCTTACCAGACACTATGAAAACGAAATACTCAAACTCGGTTAACTCGGTGCTGTATTTTGTCCAGTTGCCCTACCTGCTTAATGATCCTGCTGTGAATAAAACGCATCAGGGACAGGTAGAAATAAAGGGTGAGAAGTACGATGCAGTAAAAGTGACCTTTGACACTGAGGGCGGCGGAGAAGATTTTGAAGATGAGTACATGTACTGGATCAACCAAAAAACCCACAAACTGGATTACCTGGCCTATAACTATCAGACTGATGGAGGTGGAGTTCGCTTTAGAGAGGCCTATAACCGGGTGGTGCGAGGAGGTATCCTGTTTCAGGATTATGTCAATTATGAGGTGCCAGTGGGTACGCCTTTACGAAAGCTCCCAAAACTTTTTGAAAAGGGAAGCTTGAAAGAGTTATCCAGGATAGAGAATGAGGAAATTCAAGTGAGAAACTTAATCAATGCTTCCAATTAATAGTAAAACCACTGCTAAGCCCCAAATCCCAAATTGATACCAAAGGTTTGGTTTGTAGAAGTTTTTATGCCACAATGATTTTTCCTCCTTTTCCTCTGGGTTAACCATTTTGTTGTAAAAATCTACAAAATCTTTTTTTAACCACTCTTTTTTCAACCCTAATTCAAATAAATGAGTAGCGTAGTTGGTCATTCTCTTACTAGATTTTCTTTGAGTTATTATTAAAAATAAGAGATTTAGAATTATCTCAATTACAAAAAATGTAGCACTCAAAACTAGAGTGAATTGACACGTAAGATTCTCGTTTTGAAAAATAAAGAGAAGGGAAGCCGCACTAGTAGATAAAAAAACCACATCAACTCTTGCTGAAACGATTTTTACATTTTCAGATTCAGTCTGATATATCCTATTCAGTAGTTCATTGACAGATTTGATAGTCGATTTTTCTACCTTCTTTGACTTTTCCTCTCGTTTCCCTTTCATCTTTTAAGCTCTCTCTTCCCCAGCCATGGTCTTCTTTTGCTTTTGAAAGAACCACACCAGCATGACCACTCCTGCGAGAGAAAGCGGTATACTCAGGATCTGTCCCATGTTCAGTGCCAGGTCATCTTCAAAAGCCTCCTGGTTCATTTTGAAAAACTCATCTACGAATCTTAACGCCCAAAGGACGATCATAAACAGTGCAAAGTTGAAGCCCTGAGGCAGTGTAAACCGCTTGTTTTTCCAAAGCCAGAATAAAACAAGCATGATTAGCACACAATAGGCTGCTTCATAAAGCTGGGCTGCATGACGTACAATGCCTATCCCATAGATCTCTACGATGTTTCTTCCATCTTCCTGGTATACTTTGTAGGCCAGCGGTTCATCTTTCCCAAAATCTATGTGCTGAGTCACTTCATCATAGCTCACCAGCGCATTTCGGATCTGGTTTTCAAAAAATGCTTTATCTCTTTCAGTGAAATCTATTCCTCTTTCAAAAATCACTTTAGCCGTAACCGGATACCGGCCTGGCATATTGCTTACTTTATCTCCCCCTTTTTCAAAAGTGACCTCATCTACCTTTTCATCATCATATTCCAGCACCTCTTTGGTATACCGGGCGTAAACCACACCCATTTTGGAGTTGGTTTCTACACCTTCCATCTCTGAGTTTACAAAGTTTCCGGTGCGGATCATCGCACCTGTCAGCGCCACAACGATCACCAGGCGGTCCAGCATCCAGAGCATGGGGTACTGCGGGTACTTTTTTCCGAAAAGGTAAATAGCAATAATGATCCCAATGGCTCCACCATGACTGGCAAGACCCCCTTCCCATACTTTGATAATTTCTATAGGATTGGATAAATAATGGCCAGGATTGTAAAACAAACAATGACCTAAACGTGCCCCGATGACTGTGGCAACTACCATGTAAAGGGTAAGTTTCTCCACATCCTTCTCCGGCCGCCCTTCTTTTCTAAACATCCAGAACATAGCCTGCTGAGACAGAATAAATCCACCAGCAAATAATAAACCATACCATACTACTGGATGATCGATACCGGGGATGACAAAAATTTCAGGGTCGGGGCTCCAGATAAGGAAGTCGAGGATAAAATGCATGTATTAGTTTGTTTTCCAGAAATAGGGTGTAAATAACATTAAAACCGTAAAAAGCTCCAGTCTGCCCAGCAGCATCAAAAATGCCAGCAGCCACTTACCCGGAGCAGATATGCCGGCAAAGTTATCAACCGGGCCCACAGAACCAATCCCCGGACCAATATTTCCAAGACAGGTTGCCACAGACCCGATAGCTGTTTCAAAATCGGCCCCTAAAACACCCATAACAATAGACCCGATCGCGAAAATGAAAATATAGATCATGATAAACGCCAGAATGTTGTAGGTAATCTCCCTGGAGACAGCTTTGCCATTGAATCTTACGGGAATCACGGCATTTGGATGCAGTTGGCGCTTGAGTTCCAGGATGCTGTTTTTGATCAGGATCATGTGCCTGACGATCTTTACACCACCGGCCGTAGACCCGGCTGAACCTCCAAAAAACATCATAATAAAAAAGAGAATAGTAATGAAAGGGGTCCAGGCAGTATAATCAGCGGTGATGTATCCGGTGGTAGTAACGATAGAAACTACCTGAAAAGCTGCATCTCTAAATGATTGTTCCTGATTTTCATAACCCAATCCATAAATAACTCCCGCCACGATCAATGTAAAAAGGATGCAAGTTCCCAGATAGGATCTAAATTCATCATTGTTATAAACTTTTTTGAAACGTCCGTGCAGAGCGAAGTAAGTCATTGTGAAATTGGTTCCGGCGAGGAACATAAATACGATGATGACATACTGAATAAAAGGGGAAGTGAAGTAAGCAATGCTGGCGTTTTTGGTGGAAAACCCTCCTGTAGCCATGGTGGTGAGGCCGTGGTTGATAGCGTCATAAAAAGACAGGCCTCCGGCCCAAAGCAACAAAGTTTCCAGTCCGGTAAGCCCGATATAGATCAACCAAAGTCTTTTAGCCGTTTCTTTAATCCTTGGCTGAAGCTTATCCGGAGAGATACCGGGTGCTTCAGCTACGAATAGCTGCATACCACCAATACCCAATATCGGTAAGATAGCTACAGTAAGCACGATGATCCCCATTCCCCCTATCCACTGTGTAAGGCTCCGCCAAAAGAGGATCCCCTTGTTGACAGATTCGATATCCGTAAGGATTGTGGCGCCTGTTGTGGAAAAACCGGATAATGTTTCAAAGAAAGCATCGGTTAGATTGGGGATAGAACCACTGAGAATATACGGGAGCGAGCCAAAAAAAGACATGATAAGCCATCCTCCTGCTACTACCAGATAGCCATCCCTTTTCTTAAGTTCTTTATTGAGGTTTCGCCTGGAAAAGATCCACATCACAAAGCCAAAGGATGCAGTAACTGCCGCAGAACCAAGTATAGCCCACACATCTCCTTCTCCATAGTACAGGCTGAAAGGCAGGGAGGTCAGCATAAAGGCCCCATTGAGCATTAGTAAAGTGCCCAGGATGTTGATGATGACCCGATAGTTAAAAAACATGCCTTATTTAAAGAAACTTTCTACTTTGTGTATGCACTCGGATTTTGACAGCACCACTACCCGGTCTTTTGGCTGAAAGTGGAAACTCCCTCTCACAGTGTGTCCGGCACCTTTCCTGATGACACCTCCGATAATTGCAGTTCTGGGGAAATCAAGATTCCTGAGCTCCTGCTGGAGGATCTTCGAGTTTGGATGTACTTCAAACTCAAGGATCTCTGCATCTACACCATGAATACTGGTGAGGTTTAGTACCTGTCCCTTTCGGATATATCTGAAAATAAAGTTTGCCGCGATCAGTTTTTTATTGATCAGCGTATCTACCCCAATGCTTTGGGAAAGATGGATGTAATCCATATTTTCCACTGCAGCGATGGTTTTATTCACACCATTGTTTTTGGCTACAAGGGACGAGATAATGTTGGTCTCAGAATTACCCGTCACCGCAATAAAGGCATCCATGTGATCGATACCCTCTTCTCTTAGCAGGTCTATGTCCCGTCCATCACCATTGATGATCATGGTGTCTGTCAGCTCATCAGCCAGGGCAAAACATTTATCCTTGTCCCTCTCGATCAGCTTGATACTGTATTTTTTACTCAATTGACGGGCAGTATTGATCCCTACCTTACTGCCACCGAGGATCATAATGTTTTTGATGTCAAACCGCTCTTTTCCGGCCAGGGCCATTACCCGCTCAATCCCGCTGGGCTCGGCAATGAAATAAGCGTGATCATTGAGCTGGAACTTATTTTCACCATGTGGAATGATCGTGTGATTATCCCGGAGGATAGCTATTGTAGTGAAATTATGATCCGGGTTGAGATACGCAGTTTCGGTAAGTGTTTTATCTCTTAGCTCAGAGTTTTCGTCCACAGTGATCCCGATCAGGGAAAGCATTCCTTTCTCAAATTCAAACGTATCAGTAAGAGCGGACTCTTTCAATAATCGCTTGATCTCACGGGCAGCCAATGATTCCGGAGAGATAATTTCATCTATACCGATGGTCTTCAGGTCACATTTTTCCCGCTGGTGCAAAAACTCGATATTGGAGACACGTGCTATGGTACGCTTTGCACCAAGGGTTTTGCCGATAGAGGCCGTAGTGATGTTGGTGTCCTCAATGGATGTCACTGCAATGAGCAGGTCCGCTTTTGAGACATTGGCTTCTTCCAGGACGTGGATGGAGGTAGAGCTGCCTTTTATTGTATGTACGTCCAGGTGGTTGGACGCATGTTCCAGGACTGCACTGTCCTGATCAATGAGGATGATGTCTTGCTCTTCGTAAGCTAAAAGCTTAGCCAGATGAAACCCCAGATCCCCGGCACCTGCAATGATTATTCTCATAGCAATTCCTTATAGGAGGGCAAATATAAAGCAAATGAAAGCCAGAGAAACAAACTTATTTGCCTTATTCGATAAGTTAACCATCTGGAGGGGTAAGTGTTATCTATGGACTGTCCGGCTGTCATTCTTTCACTTGCTTAAAATAAGCTTTTGCAGCCTGTGATACTTTAGGCGCCAGTAAAATGGCCCCGATCATCGTAGGAATGGACATAAGCCCATAGGCTACGAACACAATATTTACCACCACACTCAGGCTGGCCACGGACCCCACAAGGATCAAAGCAATGTACCAGTAATTAAATAGTTTGCCATACTTTGCTCCGATAAGGAATGACAGGCATTTTCGACCGTAATACGCTAAACCAAAGACTGTAGTAATTGCAAAGATCATTACGCAGATCAGCAAAATAAATGGTCCTGCCCCCGGTAGTGTTTGTTCAAATGCCTGTGCAGTAAGCAGGATGCCGTTTGCTTCTCCGGAATCCCAGACGCCCGTGATCAGGATACAAAGTCCGGTCATGGTGCAGATAATCAACGTATCAATAGCAGGCCCCAGCATGGCAACCAGCCCTTCCCGTACCGGTTCTTTTGTTTTGGCTGCTCCGTGCATCATCGGGGCTGTGCCTATCCCGGCTTCATTGGAGAAAGCTGCTCGTTTGGCTCCTTCTATTACGATCATACCAAAAGCTCCTCCCAACGCAGCTTTTGCCGAAAAGGCATCCTCGATGATAAACACAAAGGAGGGGATGATGTCTGTGGAATTCAGTATCAATATCAAAATTACACTTCCTGAATAGAGCAGCACCATTGCAGGAACAAGCTTCGAAGCTACATTTCCGATACGCTTGATACCTCCAAGGATCACAGCAGCCACCAGCAGTGCGATCACTATGCCCACGATCAAATTCGTATTGAACTCACTGTCAGCAACCATCCCGTATGGTTTCAGAAAGACATCCCGGATCACGGCCACCATTTGGTTGGTTTGAAATACGGGTGTTGCTCCAAAGAAGCCCACTACAGAAAAGAAAATGGCGAGCGGCATCCATTTCTTTCCCAGACCTTCCCGGATATAGTACATCGGACCGCCCTGTAGCTTGCCTTCGGAATCCTTCCCTCTGTACATGACCGCCAGTGTGCAGGTAAAAAACTTGGTAGCCATCCCGAGGAAGGCGCTTACCCACATCCAGAAAATAGCCCCGGGGCCCCCGGAATAAATCGCCAGAGCCACACCACTGATATTTCCCATGCCGATCGTAGCGGCAAGAGCTCCTGAAAGTGCCTGAAAATGATTGATCTCCCCCGGATCGTCCGGATCATCATATTTGCCTCTGAGTACATTTACGGCATGTCTGAAATACCTGAAGGGTAGGAATCGGGAATAGATCATAAAGAAAAATCCGCCTCCTAGAAGAAGAATGAGTAATGGTGTCCCCCATACAAAGTCGGCGGCTTCACTAAAAAACGCCTCTACACTCATAAGCTTTCTTTCGTTTCCAGAAGTGGCTTCAGTTTTTGCCAGACATTGTCAGCCACAATCTCATGGCCTTCAGGTGTGGGGTGGATTCCATCGGGGAGGTTGAGTTCCGGGTTACCGGCCACTCCATCGAGTATAAAGGGGATCAATATAACGTTTTTCTCTTTTGCTAACTCAGGAAAGATGGTTTCAAACTTTTTCGAATAGTCGCTGCCCATATTCGGAGGCACCATCATCCCTGCAAGGATGATCTTTACTTCCGGATTAGCTTCACGCACTTTTTCAATAATGTATTCCAGATTACTTCTGGTTTCGTCCAGATTAAGCCCCCGAAGGCCATCATTTGCGCCAAGCTCAAGCACAAATATATCCGGGACTGTTCGTAGCACCCATTCGATACGATTGAGGCCACCAGCTGTAGTTTCACCACTCAGGCCTGCATTTACTACTTTGTAATCATATCCGAGTGAATCAAGTCTTTCCTGGATAAGGTTCGGGAATGCCTGCTCCAGGTCCACTCCGTAACCTGCCGTAATACTATTGCCAAAGAAGAGAATGATGGGTTCATTGCTCTCTTCTTCAGAAATTTCCTGGCTACTAACTTCCTGCTCTTTGTTGTCGTTGCTCCCTGATTTGGTATTTTCACAGGCTGCAGCTAAAAACAGCAGGCCTGAAAAGATCAGGGTTATTCCATTGTACGTTTTCATAGATCCTGCAAATATATTGGCTAATCGTCAGGGATGACCCGAAAATTAGTAAACATGATCTGGGTGAATTCGTTTTATTCATTTAAACCCGGATAATCCGGGAATAATTAATGAGAACCTGTAACTCATTGATATCAATCATTTGTACCAAACAGCACCGTATTTTTCATGAATAATACGGGTTAAAACTCAATTAAATGTCGAGTATTTTAGAGGTAGAAAACCTAACCAAGTCATTTCAAAGTGGCCACCGTCAGATCAATGTACTTGAGAATATTTCCTTTGACCTGGAGGAAGGTAAAAGCATGTCCATCGTTGGCCCTTCCGGGAGTGGAAAAACCACATTACTTGGACTCTGTGCAGGTTTGGATCGGGTAACAGAGGGCAAAATAACCCTGAGCAACACACTGCTCAACAAACTCTCGGAAGATGACCTTGCTCAGTTGAGAAATCAGTATGTGGGCTTTATATTTCAGAATTTTCAGCTTATCCCCACCCTTACGGCGCTGGAAAATGTGATGGTTCCGCTGGAGCTGAGAGGTGAGAAAAATATAGAACCATTGTCCGGAGAGCTCTTAAGGCGCGTGGGGTTGGCCGATCGACTGGATCACTACCCCAGCCAGCTATCCGGTGGAGAGCAGCAAAGGGTGGCCATAGCCAGGGCGTTTGCAAACAGACCCAAGATCCTTTTTGCGGATGAGCCCACAGGAAATCTGGATGAAGAAACCAGCCACTCCATCGAATCATTGCTTTTTGAGATCAATAAAGAACAAGGCACCACTCTGGTGCTGGTAACTCATGATAATGAGCTGGCTGCCAAAACCGACAAGATCATCAAATTAAAGGGAGGAAGGATAGCTAATTGAGAATTGATAATACTGTAATTGAAAATTCTCCTTTTCACATTCTAATTAACAGATTTGGACAAAAAACTCAACATAGAAAAGTCGCATTATTCATTCACATGGCCGCTAAAAATGGCCTGGCGCGATAGCCGAAAGAGCAAAGGGAAGCTTTTCCTTTTTATCATGGCTATTTCTCTGGGGATAGCCGCACTAGTGGGGATTACTTCCTTTCGAGAAAACCTTCTCGCCGAGATAGACGATCAGGCAAAAACCCTTTTGGGAGCTGATATTGAGGTAAGGGATCGGCAGCCTATAGCAGATAGTGTCCACCTGGCTTTCTATAAGCTGGCGCCGGAGGTATCCTATGAAACATACTTTGCTTCCATGGTTTATTTCCCGCGAACGGACGGGACGAGGCTGGCACAGGTGCGGGCATTGTCCGGAGCATATCCCTATTACGGGAAAATAGAAACCATGCCGCCGGAGGCTGCAGACCGCTTCCAGAAAGACAAATATGCGCTGGTAGATGAGAAGCTGATGATACAATACAATGTATCAATCGGTGACTCGGTGAAAGTTGGTGAGCAGTCCTTTGAAATTATAGGCCGGCTGCAGAAGATACCCGGGCAAACAGATATTGGCGCCACGGCTGCTCCGGTGGTGTATATACCGTATGACTACCTGGACCAGACCCAGCTTATCAAAAAAGGGAGCCGCGTCAATTACATCAACTACTACATGTTTGACCCTGAAGTGGACACCACTGGCTGGCATAAGGTGGTGGAGGCTGCGGACAAAAAAGGCTACCGGATAGATGATATAGAAGAAACGAAAGAGGAAACGGGCAGGGCATTCAGAGACTTGTCCGGCTTTCTGGAACTTGTGGCTTTTACGGCATTACTGCTGGGGTGTATAGGCGTAGCCAGCTCCATGTATGTGTATTCTAAAGAAAAGGTAGGAATTGTAGCAACTTTGCGTTGCCTGGGTATGAAATCCAACCAGGCAATCTCCATATTCCTGATACAGGTAGGCGTTTTTGGATTCATCGGAGCAGTGGCCGGGAGTCTGATCGGTGTAGGGCTTCATATGTATTTGCCTGTTTTGGTGAGTGATTTTATTCCGGTGGACCTGGAGCCAACCTTTTCCTGGCTTTCAGTGCTCAGCGGCATTGGTATAGGCGTGGTGGTTTCTGTACTTTTTGCCCTGATCTCTTTGGTTTCATTGCGCAAGGTCAGCCCACTTCAGGCAATTCGATCGGACCTGGAAACAGGGAAGATCAGGCTGGACTGGGTCCAGCTAGTCGTAGGGTTTGGGATCCTATTATTCATATTGGTTCTGGTCTATTTGCAAATAGGTGAATTCGACCAGGCCCTGGTATTTACTTTTGGTTTGCTGGCAGCTATTATCATCCTGGGCCTTACGGGAAAAGGGCTGGCATGGCTGATCAAAAAATTGCTCCCAAACAGTATCCCCTATGTCTGGAGGCAGGGGCTTTCAAACCTTTACCGACCACACAATCAGACATCTCTGTTGATAACCACACTAGGCCTGGGCACTACGTTTATTGCTACCCTTATTTTCATGCAAAACCTTCTCGTAGACCGTGTATCAATAGCCGGAGCAGATGAGCGCCCCAATACAGTGCTTTTTGATATTCAGACACCACAAAAAGAAGAGGTAAGACAACTCACCCTGGATTATGACCTGCCAGTCATTCAGGAAGTGCCTATTGTGACGATGCGACTGGAGGAGATCAACGGGATTGACAAAGATGAGGCGTACAATGATACTACCATCAATTTGCCAGACTGGGCCTACAATCGTGAGTACCGGGTGACTTACCGGGACAGTCTGATTGATTCAGAAACACTGAAAGAAGGCAAATGGATCGGTAAGATTGAAGATCCTTCCGATTCCATTTTTATCTCGATAAGTAGTGGTTATGCTGAAAACCTGGAGCTTGAGCTTGGAGACGAAATGCTTTTCAATGTTCAGGGAGCGCTGATCAAAACCTACATCGGGAGCTTTCGCGAAATTGACTGGAACCGTGTACAGACAAACTTTCTGGTTTTGTTTCCTGAGGGTGTGTTGGAAAAAGCCCCGCAGTTTCATGTGCTGATCACCAGGATCAATAATAATGAGCTTTCCGCTCGTTATCAGCAGGCTGTGGTAAGGAGCTATCCAAATATTTCTATCATCGACCTGGAGCTGATTTTGAAAACCCTGGAGGATATTTTAGGAAAGGTGGCTTTTGTCATCCGTTTTATGGCTTTCTTCAGCATAGGCACGGGTATTCTCATGCTGATCAGCTCCATACTTTTAAGTCGTTTTCAGCGGATGCGTGAAAATGTCCTGCTACGCACACTTGGGGCTTCCAGTAGTAAACTTTGGAAAATTATTTTTGCTGAATACTTCTTCTTAGGAGCGTTGGGCGCTCTTTCGGGTATTCTGATAGCGGTGATCTTTACTACCCTTCTGGGTAAGTTTGTTTTTGAATTTACTTTTGTGCCAAACATTACAAGTATGCTTTGGATCACCCTGTCGGTAACCTTTGCCACGGTAGTCATTGGCTTGTTTAACAGTCGTGAGGTGATATCACAAAGCCCACTGGAAGTACTCAGAAGAGAGACCTAAACTCAGTCTCTGTACCAAATCCGGATGAGTTGATACCAGTGTGAGCTTGCCTCTCCTGCGGTCCAGAGCTCTGTGTCTGTGCTGCCTTCCTCGTCACTTTCATGGATATTAGGCAGCAGAAGGGTTTCTACATTCATAATCTTCGCAGAAGGGTTGTCAGCTACCCACTGGTTAGCTTCCTGAAGGACTTCTTCAAACTTTTGGACTTTTCCTGACTTAAAGAGCCCACCTTTGGTTTTTTCCGGAACAAAATCTTTGATCTTAAGTGACATCTTCATGAAAAATTGATAAACAGATTGAAAGTATAAAAATTCCGAATAGGATCAAAGAGATATTTTATGAACGAGAAAGCTCTTTTTGATGGGAGGTACGGGAGTTGGAAAATTTAAATTGGCATTATTTCTGGTATTGGTATCTTTATTGGACCAAACCCTTAGACTATGAAAGCAATTTCTACCATCCGATTTTTAGTGATCCTTTTTGTGCTGGCAGGATGTGCCAGTGGTAAAAAAGCCTTGAAAAAAGGAGACTATGACAAAGCTGTAGCCCAGGCCGTAAACAGGTTGCGGTCAAATGATGACCATAAAAAAGCCCGATCTACCCTTAAAAAAGCCTATCGACTGGCGGTAAGTGTACATCGGGATAATGTGGAAAGAGCCAAAGTATCCAGCGACCCTTTTAAGTGGGAAGTGGTCTCAGCAAATTACCAGCAGATCAATTACCTGTATGATCAGATCGTCCGGTGTCCCGGCTGCAGGGATGTGGTGCCTAATCCGGCGAAGTATGATGCTCAGCTGGCTTCTGCCAATCAATCTGCAGCAGAGGTAAGGTATGAGATGGGTATGGACGCCCTGAAGTTTAAGAAAAACAGGAATAAAGCCATAGAAGCCCATCAGCATTTTGCTCGCGCCAGAAGTTTTGTTCCCAGGTACAAAGATGTGGAGGAGAAAATGAATGAGGCATTGTATTACGCTACGTTAAAAGTAGTGGTTGAGCCCATTCCGGCACCGGTAAGGGTTTTGAATGTCCGGCATGAGTTTTTTGTAAATAAGATCAACGAATACCTCCACAATGCCAACATCAATGATTACGTACGTTTTTACACTCCTGGTGAGGCCAAAGCTGAAAACCTTGACTTTGTAGATCATGTGATCCGCATGGAGTTTGATCAGTTTTCACTGGGCAATGTCTCCAGCAGGACCATAGAGCGGGAGGTAAGCCGTGACAGTGTGGAGATAGGCAAAAGCAATGGAGAGCCTGTGTATGGCACGGTAAAAGCAGACCTGAAAATTCATGAGAAATCCATTACCGGCAGGGGTGTGCTGGATTTTAAGATCTATGACAATGACCTGAATAAGGTTGTTTCTCAGGAGAAATTCCCGAGTAATTACACATGGTCTATTCAATGGGCAAATTTTAATGGGGATAAGCGTGCTCTGAGCGATGAGGAATTAGATATGGTTAATACCAAGGAAATAGGCATCCCCAGCCCTCAGCTGATGTTTGAGGAGTTTACTGCACCTCTTTATGATCAGGTGATCAATAAGATCAGCTATTATTACAGGAGGATTTAGTCCAACTTTGGGAGCCGAATTGGCTACTTAACAAAGTAGTATTCAGATATAGTCAGGAAATTGTTTTTTAAGCTGTTTCCTGACTATAAATCCATAGACAGGCATAACTATGGGATACAGAAAATAACTAAAACCAGCGATTGAAAAGGTAAGCGAGGTGGATCCAAAATCGATCAGCGAAAGTAGTACTGATAGCAAGGGTATAAAGCCCATCAATACATTGGTTACCAAACTACTTCTGGTAATAAATCGCTCGTAGGCGTCTAATTCCAGTAATTTGCTCCGCTTCAGGGCAGACAGGTACATAATGGCCAGCATCAGGAAGATAAACGAAGCCCCCAGCCCATACATTACCATTAAAAAGCGCATGTTGGGCATGTTAAGGTCTCCAAATGCGGAGTTGAGGATAGCGTAATCACCTGTAAAAACCGACACAAATAGCTCGAAGAGAAATCTGGATAAAAACTTTAGCGGATAGACATAAACGAGTATCAAAAAGATCAACACGGAATTAAATGCGATGATCACCTTATCCTGTAGCCCGTATTTGAGAAAAAACACATAGTGCTGATACCAGATAAGCGCGATCAGGGTGACGCTGATCCCAAAGGGTATGATCATTCGCATAGAGTCCTTTAACTCGGAGAAGGTTTCCGGCACGGAAGAAGAGAGTACCAGCAAGGTAACAGCCAGAGCAAAAGCCGCATCACTGAATGCCTCCACCCGGGTTTGGTTCTTGCCGCGGTAGCGGAAATATGGGTCTAAACCCACTTCCTGGTCTTTCATCCATTTTCTCATCCTTTGAAAATAGTGAAAGGTGAGCTAAAAAACAGTAGATCTGCTGAAAATTCCGGCTTGCAGAAGAGGTCCTTTTCAGAGTGATCCTACGCATGACCAGAAAGTTGTCAGGATTGCAGAGACTATCCCTTATACTTTTAACAGCAATTGCCTTGAAAAAACATTGCACGGATAACACTAGGGCATCAGTATATGATCTTTCAGTGAAATATCAGCGTCGGCGATAGCTTTAGATAACGCCTCGGCCATTACAGTTGCGCCAAGATCGCTGAAATGGGTATCGTCGATGATTCCTTTGGGGTAGTTTGGACATTCACCTTCAGCGCAGTGTAAATGGAGTTTTTTGGATTTCGTCTCCCCGTACTGTACCAGGATCGACATACTGATGGTATGCATATCTATGAATGGCACGCCCGTTTCGTCTGCGACTTGCCTGACAAGGGCGCTGTATTCTCCATGGGTGTCGAAGAAATTACCCGACTCGTCAAAACGCCTTCTGCTTACGGGGGTGAGCAAAACAGGTGTTGCCTCCTTTGCACGAGTCTCCGATATGAAACGTTTCAGATTGGCTTTGAACTCTTCCGGTGTGGTATAGCTCTTTTTAGTTGGCACTTCATCATTATGACCAAACTGAATGAACACATAGTCGCCCACGTGCAAAGCAGCAACAACAGAATCCCAACGATGCTCTTCTATAAAAGTACGTGTACTGCGACCGTTTCGGGCATAGTTACGCACCGTAATAGCTTCATCGAAAAACTGTTCAAACTTCTCTCCCCAACCGGTTTCAGGACGCCTGTGCTCTGCTTTGGGGGCACAGGTGCTATCACCAATCAAATGTAATGTGATCTTATCCTGAGACTGGCAGCCCAGAAACAAAAAGGCTATTAATAATAATGCTGTCCTCATAGAACGAATATAATTAGTATGTCAAATTTTAATATATAGACCGTAGGATATACTGATCATGGTCGTTGAAATAACCCCATCGCCCCATAGCCGTCAGTCTAAGAAACAATTTTGAGTTGGGTTGAAACACCTTGAATCAAAAAAGGGGAAATATTTGTATCAAACCCCATTCTCCACTTAGCTTATACATTTTATTCCCACTACACACCGCTAAAAGAACTGAATCCTCCATCTACAGGGAGGACAACACCCGTGATAAATGAAGCTGCCTTTGAACATAAAAACTGTACAGTCCCATTCAATTCATCAATATTTCCAAAGCGCTTCATTGGAGTACGAGCCAGCACTTTCTTGCTGCGTTCTGTATAAGACCCATCGGGATTAATGAGCACTTTTCTGTTTTGATCGCCAATAAAAAAACCGGGAGCGATCGCATTCACCCGCACTTTGTCGCCAAACTTCAGCGCCATTTCCATGGCCATCCACTGGGTGAAATTGTTGACGCCTGTTTTAGCTACTGAATAACCCATTACCCGGGTGATAGCAGAATAGGTGGCCATGGATGAGATGTTAATAATACACCCGTCACCACCTTCGGCAATGGCTTTTCCGAAAACAAGGCTGGGGATGACGGTACCATCGAGGTTGAGGTCCATGACCTTTTTGTGGTTATCTATATCTATATCAAAAACTGTCTGATCATCATTTATATTGGCCTCCGGCATATTTCCTCCCGCCACATTGATCAGCACATGAATTGAATCCCATTTTTTGAGAATTTGACCGCTGACTTCATGAAGCCTGGTTTTATCCAGAACATCACAACTAAAGCCGATCAGGTTTTCATTATTACCCAGGGAATCTATGGTACTTTTAAGCTTATCCGGATTGCGCCCGAGAATGACCACTTTTGCTCCGGCATTGACCATGGATTTTGCTATGCTGCTCCCCAGTACGCCCGTACCTCCGGTAATAACAATGACTTTATTTTTAACTTCAAACATTAATCAGAATTACTTGTTGGTTATCAATTTAGTTTCCTTTGATCCGAAATATGAGTTCATTTTCCTGCCTTGCAGGATCTCTACTTTGTCCAGTACCACTCCCGGATCAATCATGGTGATCTTTAACTGGTGTCTCCCTGTTTGTGGAATGGTTACTTTGATTTCAGTAATGTTGGTAGCCCGAAGTACATTCATACTCCACTCCTTGTTGTATTCATTCATTACTTCTTTGAGGGATGCGTCTACTACGATGGGTTTTTCATCATCAATACTTACAGCAAACCGGAGCTTGTAATCCGAATTTATCGGCTGAGAGGGCAAACAATAAAATCGGAGGTTTGCCTCCCCGGCTAACCGGGTAAAGAATTCATAGGACAGAGACGGCGCTTGTTCATTTGGTACCTCTAGGGGACTGGAAGTTATTTGAAAACTACCCACCGCATCATTTTGTCTACCTAACCCCTGTATGAGTTTCCATTCATTATTTTGGCTATTCTGCGCGTCACTGAAATGCTCCGCTTCTATGGATATAACGCCATTGTCTTCTACAAATAGCTGCTTGTCTTCTGATATATCCAACTGCTGAGCTTTCACCTGGATTTGATATGCCGAATTCCCAACATTGAATTTTATGGATGATGTTTGGTCCGGCTCATCTTTCATTTGGGACCAATCCACCGAGACCCAGATGCGCTCCTCAGCAGAGGTTTCTCCTTCTATTGATGAAATTTGAATCCATGGGTCTTTGGCTTTAGCTGTCCACTTCAATGGTTCCGATCCTGCATTGAAAACATCGATGAAATATTGCCGGTCGGTGGCTGAAAGAAAGGTGGGTAAAGAAACCTGCTTACCCGGCTCAACCGGTTGCGAAATTCCCTCAAGAATAATCCCTCCTGCTGTTTTTTGAGTGGGTTCAAAACGACCAACCTCGGGCATGCCAAAAACGGGCAGCTCTCGTGGATTGTAGCTCATCATGTGCATCCATTTCCCATCATTTTGCCGGTTGTAGCGGGTGGTGATTTCTTTTATCTGCTCATAAGCTTCCCTGGCTTTTTCTGCATATGCGTTGGCGCTTACTCTGCCTTGCTGTGCATAAACACGGCTTTTGTAGGCATACAGGAGCTTCTTATTCATGTTAGCAGCTCCCTGTACCTTATAGGCCACCAGCTGGTAAAAAGCATCTTTTAAATGATCAGGGAGTTGGTTCTGTAAAGTTTCCACCTGGTCTTCCAGTTTGCTGTATGCATCTATTCTTTGCTGCACCTCATCACCATTGCTAAACATGGAAAATTCAGGGTCCTGTATTTGAGTGTTCGGGTATACGCTGGTCCATCCCATATGCTCGGGCTTACGCGAAAAGCCCAATTGAAAATAGTTGGTGAGAACTTCTCCGATCTCCTCGGCGTAGGCATCACCAAATTGCTCTTCGGCAAACCGGGTATAGTACGCACCTAGGTTTTCGGGCGAGAACTGGTCCGGGTTCCAGGCCATCTCCAGGAAAAAGTTCATGCCAATTTCATTGGGCTTGATATCACCCACATTCACGATCCAGATGTCTTTGGCATTGGTATGATAGGCCTTGTTCATCTCTTCCCAGATGAGCGATACCGGAGCGGACTCCAGCCACAAGTAATCATGCGGACGGCCCCAGTAGGATATGTGGTAATAGACGCCTCCGCCACCGGACCGGTTGCGTTCTTCTGCATTGGACAGCTGGCGAATGTAACCATGGTTGTCATCCGGCCAAACGAGGGTTACATCATCCTGAATTTGGGCTCCCTCGCTGTAAATTTCCAAAACCTCTTTATAGGGTACAAATGCCTGAGGAATGTCCTTTACGTCTTCTTTCAACACATTTCCCAGCATCCCTCTTTGGTCGCTGATGATCGTTTCCAGCATTTCCACTTTTTCCTCCGGGGTATAATGGCCCTGCATTCCCGAATCATGGATTCCCCGCATGCCGAGTGTTACAATGAAGTTGTCTTCTTCGCTTAATTCTTCAAGTCGCTGCTGCCAATATTGCTTTACAGTACCACTATTGGTAGCATAATTGTACTCACCAAACTTTTCATGGTCCCATTCGTCTACATTGTTTCTAAGCATCGGCTCAGCATGGGAGGTGCCCACGAAAATCTGATATTTTGCGGCCATTTCCTTGTTGCCGGGAATGGTATAAAATGCTTTGGTGCAAGGGTGCATGGCCGGCCAGATGGCATTGGCTTTCAGGCGCAAAAGCAACTGGAAGATCTTTTCATAGGTTTTAGGCCCAATGTCGCCGGTTTCCGGCTCAAGGGTCTTGGCGGCCCAGGGCTGCAGGCCCCAGTCCTCATCGTTGAGAAAAATCCCTCTGAACTTTACTTTTGGCGCATCCTGAATCAATAGGGCTTCGGAAATTTCAAAGGCTTCTTGTTTTGCAGGAGACACATCTGCCCACCATACCCAGGGTGAAACACCGATCATACGGGATATTTCAAGCAAGCCATAAGCAGTGGCCCGGCTATCACTTCCTGCTATGACCAGTACTTGTTGGCCGTTCCGCTTTACATTTTTGATCAAATAGGACTCCCACTGATCTTTTATTTGTGAAAGATCGACAAGTCCATTTTCAGCCATTTCTGCTATTACCGGGCTTTTCCCAATAGTACCGGCTATCACTTTCGCATATCCGGACTCGTTTGAGACTACATCAAGTTTAGCATTGAAAACCTCCTTTACATCTTTCTGCAGCATGGACAGTGCTGTATGAACCAGTTCACTTTCATTCTGGTCTACGTATATGGTGGTAGTACCATCCTCTTTGAAGAGAACCTGACTTTTGCTTTCGTGACATGACAAGACCAAAACAGCAACGCACAGGAGTATGAATAATGAAGAAATTTTCCGAAAGTTGTTGGGGACAACACCAACAACGGCGTGGAATTTTAATGAAGGTTTTTTTACTTTACTCAGTCGTAACATTAGCGCTATTATTAATCAATTTTTGAATATATGAACTCCCGGAAGTTGACCATTCCATCTCCGATCGAAACCAAGCCAACCCGTAGAGAAAGGAAACCTCCAAAGGCAGTGTGATTGTAAGAATCCACTACAAACGAACGCTGAATCTTCTCCCATTTTTCGCCATCGGGACTATAATAAAAAGTAACCATATTTTCTACATTCCGGATTTTCAGATAGCCGGTTTGCCCCATTGGATTTGTGCCTGCATTAAGGGGCTGACCTCTCCTGTATATCGTTAATTTTCCTTCAGCTGTGACCAGTCCGGCATACATCGACTGGTCATAATAGAGGACTATTCCTCCCCGTGCATTGCCACTCAGTTCATAATTCACCTGTATTTCATAGGATTCATCCGATGGGATGCACAACAATGGAGCGCTGTTGCCAGGATTATCCCCTTCGGCCTTAAATTGAAGCCTACCATCGCCGACCTGTGCTCGTGATGGGTTGTATTCCTTAAAAAAAGTCCATTGCAGACCCAGTTGATCCCCCTCAAACTTATCAGACAATGAAAATTTCGGACCTTCATTTTCAAGAACTTTCTTCCTGATGGGCAAATCGGTTTGAATTCCTGAAGGAACTTTAAACCAGCCATCCGGAGTCCATTCAACTGGCTCCATTAAAGTTTGTCTTCCTAATGTGTAAAAATCTTTTTCATAGCCATGATACACGATCCACCAATTCTTCTCCCGGTCCTCAACAAGAGTACCGTGCCCTTTGGCATGCCATTTTTCATCTTTTGACCAGGTATGGACAATCGGGTTGTAGGGAGAATTTTCCCAGGGGCCAAGGGGTGATTTTGACCGGGCAGACACTACCATGTGAGCAGTGGCCGGGCCCACTGTGCCCCCTTCGGCCACAGTGAGGTAAAAATAACCATCTTTATACGTTAGTTTTGGGCTTTCCAGGCATTTACAAGCCACATCCCAGTCATCGGGAATGTCCCAGCCGTCATAGGAATGAGACGTTTCTTTACTCTTTGCTGATAAGCCATCGTCAGACAATTCAACAACTTTTCCGTAATTCAGGTGCAGGTAGCGTTTACCATCCAGGTCTACCACATGGCCCGGATCAATTTGCCCAACCTTCAGATCCACCGGATCGCTCCATGGTCCTTCGGGGCTGTCAGCAGTGATCACCCAATTGGTGCCACCGGCCGGAAAATAAATGTAGTATTTGTCCTGGTGCTTGAGAAACTCGGGTGCCCAAACCGAACCCACATTTTTATGAAGGGCGCGGCAGACCGGTTCCCAGTTCACCAGGTCCTTGGAATGCCAGATGAGTAATCCCGGGTAATACTCAAAGGACGAGTGGGTCATGTAATAATCGTCACCATCCCGGAAGATGGAGGGGTCTGGGTAGTCTCCTGCCATGATTGGATTGGTGTATAGGCTATCTGCGGCTGGTTCTGTTGCGTGGGCAGGGGTCTCTACGGATTGAGATAATAAAGTAAATGGTGAGAATAATAGTAGCAAAAATATCGGTCTTTGTAAAATGATCATTTTTACTTAAGTAAATATTTATCTATCAGCTTTGGCAATTCTTTATCAAGTTTGAATACTTCATTTATCATAATTGTTATCTCTTAATTCTTTATATGTCTTTTATTGATCCTTCTTCAATTCGACAGGAGACTATTTGATATTGGTCTGCAATACATAGGAGCCTGTTTGGGAAAGGACCATTAATCGCCTGTATAGATATAAGAGGTGTCTTTTTCATTTACTACCGGCAAACATTGAGAATTTCAGGCTAATGTACGGGGTGTAGCTACTATCACTGGTTTGTTTTGTTGAGTGGGTAGGGGTCTCTACGGATTGAGAAAATAAAGTAAATGGTAAGAATAACAGTAAAAATATCGACCTGCACATGATTATCATTTCTATTTCATATCATTTAGTACTCTGAACTCTTATTTAATCATTCGCCCAGATTAGTCCTGGCGGTTGCAACTTTTATATCCACAATTTCAGCGAATTACTCCCGTCGATCCGTTATATTTTGTGGCCTTTTCAATGAATTTATCCAGTTCCTGCTGCATTAAAACTATTTCAATTATAGTGCTTTCAATTCATCAGGTATATAAATTATGATTCTATTATTTGTTGCTATCGTTTATTTGTTATTTTCCAACTGAAATGGGTTGATTGTTTTTCACCAGTATACAGAAGGCCAGGGGATAAGCCCCTAAACCTTCTGCCTACCAGTGTCACTTTATCATTATGACGGTAATATGCTTATCATTTAACTACCAGCTTCTTCTCTATGCTGTCGCCATCCCCAATAACCTTCACAAAGTACATTCCCGGCTTCAGTCCTGCCTTTACAGGAGTCGTTTTGTTCCCTTCCAGCTGCATGGTGAAAAGCTCCATTCCTGACAGATTGAAGATTGCCAGTTTGGCATTTACCAACGTTTCCGGAACCTCTATGATGAAGTCTCCATCGACACTCGGATTTGGATAAACCGCCACATCTGAGGTCAGATCTTCGGCTGTCGCTGCTGACTCTTTAGTTTCCTCTGAGAGGGAGCTACTGGAACCGGAAAAGGAGAACTGCTGACTCCACCAGCCGGTGTTGCAGGATTCAAGCACAATACTTGCGCCATTTGACCCGGAACTGTTCTCTACCCGGAGGCAGGTTCCTGTGTTGCGGTTTTCCAGAATGTAATACCCGCTTCCTGCATCTACTCTTTCAAACATCTCACTCCACCAGCCGTTGTTACAGGTATACTGCACTACATTGCCATTGACTGCCCGGAGACATTTTCCACTATGTCGTGCTTTGAGGTAATAATAACCGCTTCCGGCATCCACCAATTCAAACTCTTGATTATCACCGCCATGACAATCCCATTGCTGAATATCTGCATTGTCACTTGTTGATGCACCGGCCACATCCACACATTTGCTGCTAGCTCTATTGGTCATGGTATAATAGGTGCTACCACCACCTCCACCACAGGTACCAGACAGACATCCTTTGGAATTTATAGCATTTGCAATACGAGCTTTAGGCTGAGGCCCAAAACCTTTTGTCAGGTTGATCCCCACACTCTGCAGATGGCAATAACTCATAATGGTACCTCCATCAGAAGGATAATCTTCCGGAGCCCAACAAGAGTTTCCGCCACAATGATCAATAGCCGTATTGTTGCCATTCCATACACAATCATGCGTATGTTGAGACCCCATAATGTGCCCCTGCTCATGTGTGACCACCATCACACTCCAGGAATAGGTCGGGTAATTTGCATAAGATGTGCTGATGTTACTAACCCCATAGTTCCAGCCGGATGCACAGAGGGCATTTACATAGGCCACTCCGCCACCTCCATCTGCATGGATCAAGTGTGCCAAATCACCATTGAAAGAGGTACGGTAGTTTTTAAACTGTGACAGCTTGTTGTTAGTAGTGCCTGAGTAGGGACTTGAAGAAGTCCATACATAGATCTCCTGAAGCATTATACTTATTCCATCATTGTCATAGATGATCTTTGATTCATTAAAAAGACCTGTCAGATAATTGACAACATTGTTAACACTTCCTTTATTTTGATAAAGCTCATAATCCGCCTCCCAGTATGCGCGAACACAACTGGTCGCTTGTATGCGGCCACCTGTTTCGGGCAGGTCTTCTAGCGGAAATTTTAAATGCTCAGCAGTCGTTTGGCATGTCGGAGGTTCGAAATTTTTTAAATTCCGGTCGTTATAAAGAACATAATCATTCCCTGTCTCTCCGATCCTTCCTAAAACCGTATTGCCGGTGTTATCAACTACCAGCCCCATGACCTCATTTTCAAAAATGCTGATAGCTGCCAGCGATTCGTTATCGCCATCAATGATCCCCCGATAATGTTTTCCTTCAGGGGCAAACTGCTGGCCATCAGAAGTAGTAACGTAGAATCCTTCGCTGAAGAGGTCCACTTCATATAGCTGGAGAACCATACTTCCGGCATTTACAGGAATGGTTAATTCTAAATTTGACGGGCTCTCCGCAATTAACTGCTGTAATGCATTGGGCTGTAGCTCAAGCACACTGGCATCTTCAATTTGCTCAGCTGTGGCTATTCGTTTGCTGGCGCTGGCTAATTCAAAAAGGTCACCACTCTCGGCAAATGCCTCGTTGGTTGATACTCTTGCTGCAACTTCTTGTGCAATTGGTTTTAACTCTTGTGCCCAGGCTGAAAGAACCAAAAGACACAGAACAAGTAACGTAGTTAGCTGTTTCATAAATGTTTAGAATTAGGTTAATTAAAAATATTTACATTGATCTTGTGTTAATTATATTCCGAATTTGTAATAATTTCCTGCGTCCCGATCTATTGCGGGTTGGTGGTCGCAGGGGCTCATTTTTTTTTAAATATTGTTGACATGCTGTTTCGTTTTTCCGGTGATTTGAAAACCAGTTAAGGATCAGAACTCTATTTTATCCACACGGGCATATTCAAAATTATCGGCCGTTCCCTCAATCTTGATGATATCTCCGTCATTCAATGTCACATCCGCAAAGGTCTCGCTCGTTAAGGTTATACTCTCCGGAGCAGCAGAACCCAAATCCTGGTTAGCAGTCCATTCTCCTATTAATGTGCTGTTCTTATAAAGCTTGTAGGATGAGACCCCATCAGTCTCATCAAAATAGCTCACTTTGATGTTTTTTGTTGTTGCAGGACCGTCATAGGTAGTGGTTGCGGTTCCGGTTCCGCTCGTTCTGATCAACGAACCATTTGAAGCATCTGCATTGCTCTCAACCGAATAGTTGGTAAGGGTCATATTTTCAGCCTCTATGGAACTGGATGTTGAAGTAAGCAGCTCTATTTTATCCACACGGGCGTATTCATAATTATCGGCCGTTCCCTCAATCTTGATGATATCTCCGTCATTCAATGTCACATCCGCAAAGGTCTGGCTCGTTAGGGTTATACTCTCCGGAGCAGCAGAACCCAAATCCTGGTTGGCAGTCCATTCTCCTATTAATGTGCTGTTCTTATAAAGCTTGTAGGATGAGATCCCATCAGTCTCATCAAAATAGCTCACTTTGATGTTTTTTGTTGTTGCAGGACCGTCATAGGTAGTGGTTGCGGTTCCGGTTCCGCTCGTTCTGATTAACGAACCATTTGAAGCATCGGCATTGCTCTCAACCGAATAATTGGTAAGGGCCATATTTTCAGCTTCTACTGAATTGGTTATTCCGGATTGAAGCTCTATTTTATCCACGCGAGCATATTCAAAATTGTCTACAGCGCCCTCGATCTTGATGACATCCCCATCATTCAATGCGACATCCGGAATAATCCGGCTGGTTAAGGTGGCGCTTACCGGAGCATCAGAACCTAAATCCTGGTCAGCGGTCCACTGATCGATCAACGTAGTATTCCTATAAAGTTTGTAGGATGAGACTCCGTCAGTCTCGTCAAAATAGCTCACTTTGATGTCGGTGGTTGTTGCTGGGCCGTCATAGGTAGCGGAGGCGGTTCCGGTTCCGTTTGTCCTGATCAACGAACCATTTGAAGCATCTGCATTGCTCTCAATTGAGTAGTTTTCAAGGATCATATTTTCAGCCTCAATGGAACTACTGATCACAGCTTCTTTCTTATATGCTCTGAAATAATCAATAACAAACTCTCTGGGGTATAGATGTGGACTGGTATCTGCTGTTCCTGTCCATCCGGCATTTTCATATATGCTTAAATAGAATACCGCAGGATAATTAGGTGATTGGTTAACCGTCCTGTATAACTGGTTGTCTACATAGAATTTGATGGAATTAGGATCCCATTCAAGCGCATAGATATGATATCCTCCTGACGGATCAAACGGAAGTGTCATGCCGTAGGTACTGGTAGCAAGATTTGGGTCATCCCATTTGAACAAATTGAAATTGTTAGAACGATTACCGCCATACTGTTCCATAATGTCAATTTCTCCTTCCTGCCAGGGTTCATCCCTTACTCCGGTTGTCCAAAAGGCACAATGATACCCTGTCTGGTTAATGAGTTTGGCGCGAATCTCAAAATAGCCGTACTGTGGCGTATACTTCATAATTGTCGGGGTGCTATGGTTAATGTTATCCTTATGAAGGTAATCTCTTTGACCGGTCTGGAAACTCGACACCTTCATAGCGTTGCCAGGGTAATAGGTAGGCTGGTCATCATCAATCCTCAATACCAAATTGCCGTCCCTTAATTCGTACCTGGCTGCTGCCCGCTCTTCTGTAGTCCTGTATGATAAGTAACTGGGAATCCACAAACTCGTGTCAAGCGTGGTGCCGTCGAATTCATCATTGCGATCCAGTACATAGCCCGGCTTGTCGATTGGGTTTGGATCGGTTGCTGCTTCTGCAGCCTTTAGCGGTGTCTGCAAGTCATTAGGTTCAGATTCATCTATCATGTTGCAGGATGATACCTGACATATTAACAATATGATGACCAGGACTTGTGTATTACTATAGGTTTTAGGTCGTAGTTTCATGGTATTTTAAATTTTTGTTTTTGATGAAATGGAAACAAAAATTATCGCACCCACGTAACTGTCATGTTTTCTAAAAATTCCAATCCCTGCCAGGCCAGCATAAGTGCCTGGCATACCCTACTCGATACAGTGTCGAATGCTGAAAATTTTGCTTTGGATCACGGTTTAACGTTATTTTTGGAGTGTATAATTTAAATGAGACAGATAGCTCAAAAGGCTTCCAAATGATGGGAGCCCTTTGAGCTTTGTGTGATTGAAATAATTAATTATAATTCGGATTCTGCGGGAATTCACCAGCATCCCGATCAATTACTGATTGAGGGATCGGACGCAGCAAATGAAACTCTTGTAGCTGACCTGCGCTTTGTGCAAGATTGTTATGCTGCAAGGTACGTTCCACTAATTTACCTGTTCTTTTCAGGTCCATCCACCGCTTGTATTCGCCGGTCAGTTCACGAGCCCTTTCATCCAGGATGAAGTCAAGGTCCACATCCCCGGCCGCAATTTCCATTGCCGTTTCGTTTCCAGGAATAGCCGCACGTCTTCTAACTTCATTAATTCTATCTGCGGCCGTAGAATTATCACCGGACATATGATATGCTTCGGCTGCAATCAAATAAGTTTCAGCAAGCCTGAAAAGGAAGATATCCCGGGTACTCCTGTATTGGGTTGTGTTGCCATGGAACAAGGAATTGGGGTCATGAAATTTCCAAACCATTGGATATTTGCCTGCACCCCCAATACCTTCAATATCCTGCTTCCATTTTGGAAAAGTAATGATGTTGGCATTCGGGTTATCAGCCATAAAGGCAGTTGAGTCTGCCGTTGTGAATGGTTGGTCCGGCTTGGGAAAATAAACCTTCAGGTCACCTGCTTCAATACCCTCATCAGGGACGTCTGTTGTGGCATAAAAAGTACTTAAGAACGTACCATCATACCGACTGTCGATATCGGTATCGAAAAGTCCATATAGAAACTGGGTAGGCGTAAATTGTGTTTTCTTCCAGTTATATTCCGGATTTTCACGTTCAAAACCGGCTTCTTTTACCCACAGTTCCCATCCCCAATGGGCGCTTTGTCCATTTCCTTCCAGATTAGGTCCTAGCGATTCCTGGTCATACTGTATGGAAAAAATAATCTCACTATTATTTTCATTGCCAGGGGTAAATACTTCATCAAAAGTGCCTAAAAGTGAATAGCCGTAATCATTTATCACTTCATCGGCCAGAGAAGCCGCTAAGGAAAAATCATCGGATGCAGCATAAGTTTTATAACCTCTGGTGAGATGTACCAGTGCCAGCAGGTTTTTAACTGCCCCTTCTGTCACCCGGCCAAACGCCTCTGCGGTTGGTGGCACATCTGCCATTGATTCCTCCAGCTCTGCGACAATAAACTCATAAACAGCTTCTTCCGAAGCTCTCTCAAAATGAGTTACAGCAGTGGTTATTTCATCTTCGACAATAGGAACTCCTCCAAATTGCTCTACCAGTAAATAGTAGTAATAAGCCCTGAGAAACCTGGCTTCTGCTATACGCTGTTGTTTTTTCTCCTCACTCATTCCACTGACTCCATCTGCCCTTGAAATGGCGGTATTGCAAATCTGTATAGCTTGGTAAACATCCGAGTAGAACTCATCAACAAAATTATTTTGTGCATCCAGAGCCGTATACTCGTTTAGCTGGCTGCTGAACACATCGCGGTTTTGGTACGTACCGCCAACTTGTTCGCTTTCTCCCCGGGTGTAAATGTCTACCCCCAAGCAAAACAGCCATGGGTCATCACCCCAAACATCACGCAACGATGCATATGCCGCACTTACTAACGATTCGTATCCTGCTTCATCTGTGAAGTAGATATCAGAGTTCACATTGCTTCTGTTTTCTTCTTCGAGAAAATCCTCACAGGAAAAACTAAGCGTGGCCAACAGGCCTACAATAATATATCTATAAATAGCTTTCATTGGTAAATCGATTTAAAATTCAAGATTAATCCCCATCAGATAAGTAGCATAGCTAGTGGCTTCACCCCAGGTGTTGGTATCTGCCCACTCAGGATCATACCCCGGATATTGTGTAAATACCATCGGATTAGTCGCGGTAATGTAAAGCCGAAGTTTGCTTATGTTCAACTTACTCATCCACTCCGTAGGCAAAGTATAGCCCAGGGAGATATTGCCCACTCTGACAAATGAAACGTCCTGGTATCTCATACTATTAAAATATTGGCCTTTGTTGCCTGGCTCAGGATATTTATTGGAAGGATTTTCCGCAGTCCAGTAATCCACATCCACGTTTTTATAATTCCCCTCAAGGGCCATAAAAGACGCGACAAATGTGCTATATAATTGCTGTCCCTGTCTGGTATATACATATACTGAAAAATCCCAGTTCTTGTAGTTTAAAGTATTGGTAATACTTCCGCTCCATTTCGGAGTTCGCTGACCGATTATTTTTCGATCATCGGCATCAATAACCTGGTTATCATCCTGATCCTTAACCTTTACCTGTCCCGGTTCCTGACCGTATTCAGCAGCCAGAGCCGCTTCATCCTGCTGCCAGATACCGTCAAACTCATAATCATAGTTGACCCGGATCGGCTCACCAATAAACCATCTGCTTCCGATATCATCTTTCTTCTCTCCAAACAATTCCACAATCTCGTTTTTGTTGCTATCAAAAATGATGTCGGTAGTCCAGGAGAAATTGCTGGTTTGTACATTGAGTGTATTTAATCCAATTTCAATTCCGGTATTTCTCACCCAACCAACATTGTCCCACACACTTCCCCAACCGCTTGTCGAGGGTAGTTGACGCTCCATGATCAGATCTTTGGCATCACGTCTGTATAGATCCACACTACCACCTAGCCGGTAATTGAAGAGTCCGAAATCAAGGCCAAAATTGATCTCTGCTGTTTTTTCCCACGTGAGATCAGTATTGGCTAAGCGGTTTTTATAAAAAGACGGAGAAGCCATACCATCAAAATCATAATACCACTGAGAAGTATTGGACTGAGTACCGTAAATATCAATCGCATCGTTACCAGTCACCCCGTAGCTTAGCCTGAGTTTCAGGTTATCTACCTGACCAACACCTTGCATGAAGCCTTCCTCAGATAACTTCCAGGCCACAGCAGCTGAGGGGAAAAATGCCCATTTGTTGCCTACAGCTAACCTGGAAGAACCATCATAACGGCCAGTGGCTGTAAAGAGGTACCTGTCCTGGTATGAGTATTGGAGCCTGCCTGTAAATGAGGCCAGGGTGCGCTGCAGATAATTCGTACCGGAAGACGTGATATCTTCTGCAGCACTCAGGTTATACCATTTGCTGTTGTAGGGAAAATTTCTGGCTGACTGCCAACCGTCTTCCCACTGCTCGTATTGGATACTTTGGATCAAACTAAGATTAAAGTTATTCTGACCAACTTCTTTTTGATAGCCGATCTGATTGTCCAGCACATAGGAAAAAAAGTCTCTTCTTGAATAACTGGCGCTCGTGTTTTCCATTACCTGACGACCACCGTTTTTCGCATTTATCCCATAGTATTGACCCTGACGCCTGTAAATGATCTGAGGGGAAAGCTGTGAACGCAAGGTCAATCCTTCCAGGGGCTCAACTTGCAAATACACGTTACCAAAAAACCTGTAACGGCGGTTTTCTCTTATCTCGCCATCATCCGTAAATTCCAGTAGTGGGTTACTTAAATAATCCGATCTCCATGGGATAAACTTCAGTTCACCATTTTCGTCATAAGGATCGGCTACCGGAGGCATTCGATAGGCCGACCTTAATGTCTCGAAGCTTCCCTCATTCTGTACACTATTGGACAAATAGAGATTTCCTCCCGCTTGCCATTTTCCAGCGAAGTTCCGGTTAATGTTCAGGCGCATGTTGTAGCGGTTAAAGTCTTGGCCCGGGACAGTACCCTCTTCTTTAAGCTGACCAATACTCAGGGCAAAGGTCCCCTTAGCATCGCCCCCTGAAGCGGTCACCGTATTGCTAAACTGCATACCGTTTCGAAGGGTGAGATCTATCCAGTCGGTATAGTCGCCCCTGTCTATTACTTCCTGTTCTTCTGCATCAAAAAAATCAGGATCCAGGTATGTTTTCCATGCCACATACTCTTCTCCATTCATCATATCAGGAAGATTAGTGGGGGTACGAACCCCATAATTGGCATCATACTGAATGGTGAATTTTCCTTCTGTCCCTCTTTTGGTGGTCACAATCACTACCCCGTTGGCGCCACGTGAACCATAAATGGCCGTAGCAGAGGCATCCTTTAGTACATCTATCTTTGCAATGTCATTAGGGTTCAGGTCGGTCAACCCTGAGGTAGTGGGAATACCGTCAATTACAAATAGTGGACTATTCCCATTGTCACGGAGTGAACTCAACCCCCTGACAGTAATACCAAAGCCACTACCTGGTCTTCCAACATTCTTTTCAATGTTCACACCGGGTACTCTTCCCTGGAGAGCTCCTGCGGCATCTGTAATGGTGGTTGCTGTAATGGTTTCTGAATCTATTGAAGCCACAGAGCCTGTTAAATCCTCCTTTTTAACAGCCCCATAACCAATTACGACAACCTCTTGAAGACTCTCCACGTCGAGCTCCAATGATACGGAGACAGTAGAAAGACCTCCTACAGCTATTTCCTTGGGTTTATACCCAACAAATGAGACCAGCAGGGTAGCATCATCGGGCACATTCAATGAAAATTTCCCATCGACATCCGTAATGGTACCGTTTGTTGTTCCCTTTTCTATCACTGTGGCACCGGGGAGAGGTTCTCCATTCTCGTCTGTGACGGTGCCCGTAATGGTTTCCTGTTCCTGAATCAGCTCAGTCAGCGATTCCGAATCCTTATCTTTTTTCCTGATAAAGATGTGGTCATCCACTCTTCGAAAAGCAAGATCCGTTTTCGCGGAGATTTTCCGAAGCAAGTCTCCCAGAGAATAATCACGAGAGCCAAGCTTCAGAAAATATGAAGAAGTATTTATTTCGTCCTCAATGTGCGAAAATTGAAAATCAGTCTCGCCTTCAATTGAATTGAGCACCTTATCTAATGTTACAGGCCTTTTCAGATCAATTTTTATCTGAATTTCATTAACGCTCTTATGTTGAGCGTTTCCGTCCCTGGCGCATACCAGAAAGATGGACAGATGAATAATAATGCCGTAAATGCACAATTTTGACATCCGGATTAGTATTTTTCGTAGATTTGTGTTCATTTTAAATTGTTTTTGGTAATTGATTATCGAAAACTTTTGGCCCATGACTCTTGATACATTTTGCCGATGACTCAGAGTTATGGGCTTTTTTTGTGGTGTTTGTCTTTCATCTTTTCATAAGCTATTCAGTTAGTTGTCTGGTTGGTTATTAAAACATTTGACCCTTCGATCGTAAAATCGAAACGATATATAAATGACAGTCCGGTCAAAACCTCCTTGATTGAGGGGTTATCAAATTTCCCGGAATAATTCCCACTGGGGTGAAAATCTCTGGTGGTAGTAATTGTAATTCCATACCATCTTTCCAGAGCTACCCTGATTTCATCAAACGAATTAGATTCGAAGTAAAGAATGCGCTCTCTCCACCCAAAAGCATCTAATCTGTTAACTACATCTTTTTTAAATTTAGCTGAACCCTTAACGTGACAGGCCATCTCATTAGGCCGGAGTGTTACCTCATTTCCTTCATCAATGGAATAAGAAACCTTACCAGTGGCTACGGCAACTTTTGTAAAGCCTTCATTTTCATAGGATCTGATATTAAATGATGTACCAAGCACCCTTACCTGGTGATCTCTGAAATGAACCAGAAATGGTTTTGAGGGGTTATGTGCCACTTCAAAGTAAGCCTCACCGGATAATCTCACCTTTCGTGTGTCTGCATCAAATTTTTCCGGAAATGTGAGGACAGAACCTGAATTCAGTGTTACGGTGGTTCCATCCGGAAGTCTGGTGGTCAACTTGCTGCCGTTGGGGGCCTCTTTAACTATGGTTTTAACATTAGCTAATTGGTCTGAAGGTTCGAGATTATTCTTAATAATAACCGTACCGAGTATCGCCATAACCACAGCTGCGGCTATTCTTAAGTATCGCCGTAGGTTTGGAAGTCTATTGTAACCGTTTCCGCGTCCTTGCCGAGCATAGTCCATGATGTTTTCAAGCATCATATCATATTTCTCATCGGACACGGGCTGATTGTTTCTAAGCGTGCCCGTGAGGATGACGTGCCGGGCAATTTCTACATCCTTGTTATTGGCTTCATGTTTGGATATCCACTTCGTCCAATAATGGTTAGACTCCTCGGTGGGATTCCTTACCCACCGGACAAAATGCTCATTTCTTAATAAGTCAAATACAATATTTTTTTCCTCGTTCATGAATCGCTATACGAAGCACTTTTATCATTAAAGAGACATGCGTTACGGAAATAACGACTATGAATTACAATATTTACATATTTGACAGGTATTTAGATATATAATTGAATATATATTCAGTTATTATGTATTTTCATTGAAAATATAACAACGAAATTTGTAGACTTACTGAGCAAGTAATATCAGAAAGCAGAAGGAGCTGAGGTGAGGTCCGAGTTTTTTCTCGAGGTTTTCAAGGGCTCGGTATGTCATGGTTCTGGCTGTGGCAACTTTAATATCCATAATTTCAGCAATGTCGGCGTACCCCATTCCTTCGTAGAAGTAAAGGAAAATTACTTCACGTTGACTTGATGGTAGCTCATTAATCTTTTGGTAGATAGTATTGTAATCCTCTTCACGAAGATTTGTATTCATTGAAATAGTAGACTCGGAGAAAGAAAAAGTAAACCCATCGTCTTCAAGCTGCAGTCGCTCTTCCTTCTTAACTCCACGAAGTATCTTTCTTTTCAGAGAAACCAGCAGATAACCTTTAATTGACCTGGCTTGTGATAGCGATTTGCGTTTGTTAATCAGCTCATAAAATAATTCCTGTATGCAGTCTTGTACAAACTCATAACGCTGGGAAAACTGCTGGCCATATCTAAATAGGGTATCAATATACTTTCTATAGATATAAATCAGAGATTGGTCATCTCCGTCTATAAACTGCTGCCAAACCAGACGTTCATTCTTCTCTGAAAACTGATCAACACCATTGATTTGCAAGGTTGATTTCTCCTGTCGATCCGTTATGTTTTGAGGCCTTTTCAAATGAAAATCAGTATTTTTCGAAAAATGAAGGTATTAAAAATCAGATCAAAATCAATCAAGTTCGTTGAAATATATTAATAGTTTATATATCCAGCAGTATGAATTCCTAACAGACCGACTATTGAAAAATTCCTGTTATTTAAGCGCTTATTACATCATCTTATTTGTGTGTTAAAATTTTTCATTATGATTTTAGATCATCAAAAATTGATTCTATCAACAAATGAAAATTTAAGTAATGAGCAACAGATCCACCAAAACCAACATTGAAAGGATCTGCATGGCCCAAAATATCTTAATTCTAAGCAAACATCCCTCTACCAGAAATCTGTCTGGACTACTTATTCCTTTCGTACTTTTAATTAATTTTGCCATCCAAATAAATTCGAGGTGTAGCGCAGCCCGGTTAGCGCACCACGTTAGGGACGTGGGGGCCGCTGGTTCGAATCCAGTCACCTCGACCAGACAACAAAGCTGATCATGTTATTGGTCAGCTTTTTGTTTTCGGTTCGTTGTAGAACCAGCGGGGGCCGCTGCACTAGCCGTGCGCGTTCGAATCCAGTCACCTCGACCAGACAACAAAGCTGATCATGTTATTGGTCAGCTTTTTGTTTTCGGTTCGTTGTAGAACCAGCGGGGGCCGCTGCACTAGCCGTGCGCGTTCGAATCCAGTCACCTCGACCAGACAACAAAGCTGATCATGTTATTGGTCAGCTTTTTGTTTTCGGTTCGTTGTAGAACCAGCGGGGGGCCGCTGCACTAGCCGTGCGCGTTCGAATCCAGTCACCTCGACCAGACAACAAAGCTGATCATGTTATTGGTCAGCTTTTTGTTTTCGGTTCGTTGTAGAACCAGCGGGGGGCCGCTGCACTAGCCGTGCGCGTTCGAATCCAGTCACCTCGACCAGACAACAAAGCTGATCATGTTATTGGTCAGCTTTTTGTTTTCGGTTCGTTGTAGAACCAGCGGGGGCCGCTGCACTAGCCGTGCGCGTTCGAATCCAGTCACCTCGACCAGACAACAAAGCTGATCATGTTATTGGTCAGCTTTTTGTTTTCGGTTCGTTGTAGAACCAGCGGGGGGCCGCTGCACTAGCCGTGCGCGTTCGAATCCAGTCACCTCGACCAGACAACAAAGCTGATCATGTTATTGGTCAGCTTTTTGTTTTCGGTTCGTTGTAGAACCAGCGGGGGGCCGCTGCACTAGCCGTGCGCGTTCGAATCCAGTCACCTCGACACAACTAAAAGCTGATCCGTATATATGGTTCAGCTTTTTTCATTTGACAGGTCAGAGGTGAAATGGAAAAGAGACGCGAAGTGTTGAAGTTGCTTTTCAGATTTGGTCCTTCTCACCCCTTAATTTGTGAACCAGCGGCCCTCCGACTTGTAAGCTTCGGGACAGGGTTTCGATATCATTCAAGTCGGGTCCTTCAGAAACTCCTTGGCAAAATACGTGAGGATCATATCCGCGCCCGCACGCTTGATAGCGGTAAGCGTTTCATCCCTTACCCTCGCCGCATCCAGCCAGCCTTTTTGGCCCGCAGCTTTGATCATAGAGTATTCTCCGGATACGTTGTAAGCAGCAATCGGCAATTCAAAGTTTGCTTTCAGATCTGAGATAATGTCCAGGTAAACCATGGCCGGCTTTACCATCAGCACGTCAGCGCCTTCCTGGAAATCAAGCTCGGCCTCCAGCAGAGCTTCTTTCCTGTTGGCAGGGTTCATCTGGTAGGTCTTCTTATCCCCAAACCTGGGTGCCGAATCCAGGGCATCTCTAAAGGGTCCATAGTAAGCGCTGGCATATTTGGCCGTGTAAGACATGATGCCCACGTTGGTAAAGCCTGCATCATCCAGCACATTTCGCAAATAGCCAACCCGTCCGTCCATCATATCAGATGGTCCGATCATATCAATGCCGGTTTCTGCCTGGGCCAGGGCCATTTTTCCCAGAACTTCCAGTGTTTCGTCATTGAGTATCCTGCCCTCTTTGACAATCCCGTCGTGCCCGTCCGAGCTGTAGGGGTCCATCGCCACATCGGTGATTACGAGGGCCTCCGGAAATTCCCTTTTGACCTTTTCGAGGGTTTTCAGGTAGAAAAAAGACTTGTCGTAACTTTTCGTGGCCAGTTTGTCTTTATACTGTTCGTCCACTACCGGGAAAATGTCAAAGGCTTTGATCCCCAGCTTCAGGCATTCTTCGATCTCTTTCAGGATCAGGTCCTCACTATGCCGGTAAATCCCCGGCATGGAAGCCACCTCGGTCCGGCGGTTATTTCCTTCAAGCAGGAAAAGCGGAAAGATCAGGTCATTGGCTGTGACGTGGGTTTCCTGAGCCAGGTCTCTGATGGCTGCAGTTGCGCGGTTTCTTCGGGGCCTACGTTCGAGATTCATTTGGTTTCAGTTTAAACTGTCGATCCAG
The DNA here is from genome assembly GCF_057801515.1 of Marinoscillum sp. HNIBRBA16962. NCBI lineage: Bacteria > Pseudomonadati > Bacteroidota > Cytophagia > Cytophagales > Reichenbachiellaceae > Marinoscillum > Marinoscillum sp. HNIBRBA16962. Next base: position 5,797,993 of record NZ_CM173603.1, read on the forward strand.
TAGTTTATAGCAAAAATACATCCCAACCAGGGACAATCCCATGATCAGGGCCAGGCGATAGTCATATCCGGTGAGGTTCGTGATCGAGGCATTCATATCTTCTGTAAAGTAAAAGGCCAGGAAAGCCACCGAATTGTTGAAGAAATGAAAGAAGATACACACCCAGATGCTTCGGGATCTGAGATATACCCAGCCCAAAAAGACACCAATTAAAAAAGCACCAATCCCTTGCCATGGGTTTAAATGAAACAGCGCAAAGAAAAATGCCGACCAAAGGATAGCCTTCTTCGGCCCGTAGTTTTTTTCCAGCCCTTCCAGGATGATTCTTCTGAAGAGCAATTCTTCTGTAATGGGGGCAACTATAGCAATGGAAAGAAAAGACCAGAAATCTTTTTTGATCATCTCTTCGAACATTTCCCGAAAAAAGTCAGGCATGGGGATGAGTTCAGTAATGGGGTCGATGGTTATCACCATGAAGATGTCAAACAGGGCCACCAGGAGAAAAACGATTGGCGCTGTTTTAACCTTTTTACCTACCAGGTAAGAAAAATTAGCCTGTTTGAAATTTAACCCAATCGCAATCACAACCACATTGATGAGGAGCATCATCAGGAAGGTATTTAAGGTTTCCCCACTTCCGGAATACCCTGAAAAGCCAATGGCCATGCCGATAACTAGTGAGCTTAATATAAAAAACCCAAACAACCCAAAGGTCTGTTTGATATTCGGATAGGTTTCTTTCATGTGCGTATTATTTATCTTTATCGGGCACATGAGGTTTCCCGCCGGGAATTCTCAAGATCATTTTAGTGGTTCGCCGGTGCAATCATCCACGTTGGCCCGGTTGTGACTTTTCTGAATAAAATGATCATGCCCATTTCATGGCTGCAAAATAATGAAATGGGTTAAAACATTTCAGCAATCAAAATTTTGATAGTTTTATTCCAAATTGAAAGTGATGAAACGAGTCTATTTTCTATTGATTCTACTGCTGTACTGTTTGTCTTGCTCAGAAAAGCCGGTCATGTCAGGCAATCCGCTCTTTGAGGGTTGGTATGCTGATCCGGAGGGCATTGTTTTTAAAGATCAGTATTGGATCTATCCAACCTACTCGGATACTTATGACAGGCAGGTGTTTATGGATGCTTTCTCCTCTAAGGATCTGATCACCTGGGAAAAGCATGAGCGGATCATCGATACTGCGGCAGTCAGCTGGGCAGATAGCGCCATGTGGGCACTGGCGATTATTGAGAAAGACGGAAAGTACTTCCTGTTTTTTGCTGCCAATGATATTCAGAATGATGAGGCAGTTGGGGGAATAGGTGTTGCGGTAGCTGACCAACCGCAAGGACCCTTTAAAGATCATCTTGGAGAACCTCTGCTGAGCAAATTTCATAACGGTGCTCAGCCCATTGACCAGTTTGTTTTCAAAGATGGCGATCAATATTACATGATCTATGGCGGTTGGAGACACTGCAACATTGTAAAGCTGAATGATGACTTTACCGGATTTGAACCTTACGAAGATGGTACTACCTTTCGTGAGATCACGCCTGAAGGCTATGTAGAGGGGCCTTTTATGTTTAAGAAGGATGGCAAGTACTACTTCATGTGGTCTGAAGGTGGTTGGGGCGGTCCTGATTACCGGGTGGCTTATGCGATTAGCGATTCGCCTTTTGGTCCGTTTGAACGGATCGGAGTTGTGCTTCAGCAGGATCCGAAAGTTGCTACCGGTGCGGGTCATCATTCCCTGATCAAAGTGCCTGGAAAAGAGGAATGGTACATCGTGTATCATCGCAGACCTTTGGATGAAACACATCATAATCATCGTGTTACCTGTATAGATAAGCTGGAATTTGACAATGAAGGTTTTATCAAACCTGTCAAGATCACTTTTGAGGGTGTAGAGCGAAATCCGCTAGAGAGTTTTTGATAGCAATCAAGTCTGCCGGAGGACAGCCTGATGTTTTGGGGTTATAAGTCCAGACTGTCGGGGGACAGTCTGGAGATTTTGAATAAATTAATCCGAATATTCCAGGATATCTGCTGGCTGGCAGTCCAATTCCTTACAAAGTGCTTCCAATGTGGAAAATCTAATGGCCTTTGCCTTGCCGGTTTTGAGGATAGAAAGGTTGGCTTCCGTGATCCCGATCCGTTCGGCGAGCTCTTTAGACCGTATTTTTCGCCTGGCCATCATCACATCAAGGTTTACTACGATCGGCATATCAGATGGTAAGTTCGTTTTCTTCTTTTATGGACAGACCCTGCTCGAAAGCGATAGTCAGCGCATAAATTAGTAAGCCTAAAATAAAAAATGACCAGCCAAGCCTGCTTTCCGCCTCGAGGTGAAAATCCTTCAGGTAATATTTTGAGCTTAACCAGAGCGTAAAAGCTGACTGAATCAGGGACTCCACGATAGGGGAAATCGCTACCAGTAAACCGATCCTTTTCAATTGTTTGATATTGAGCTTATTGAAAATGTCGCCCAGTTTTATACGTCGTATAATTGAGCTGATGTAGTGAATGATCAATATCGTATATCCTGAGTAGATCAGAATAAGAAGAACTGAAATAATCTTGATCTGTATTGTAATGGGCAAAGACACATCCACTCGATTTACTTCAAGCAACATCTTATTTTCGGTATCAGGTAAGACCTCCCTCAGCGCCTCCTTTATTTCTGAAGAATGAACTTCCCAAAAGATGTCTCCCAGATTGTATTCAAAGTTTTTAGCATCCACAAAACTTTGATCCTGGATCGGGAGAAAAATAAAAAAGATGATGCCGAAAAGGGCTCCAATGATCATGAAGTACTTGGCAAGTACAACGAAGGAATAGATGAACTGTATTTTTTTCATTGAATTTTTGGTTTGGATTTCCTGGCGGGAAGGGTATTCGTTTTAAACAGTTAATTCCTGTTCTTCTCGTAGCTTAATCCCCTGCTCGAAGATCTTTCCAATGGTGAATAAAAGTATGGTTGCAAGAAACCAGAAGCCAACGTTAGAAGGATTATTTGACAGGTAAATACCAACCAGATCGTAGTGATTAAGCAACCAGCGATTACTGAAAAACCGAAAGATGGTTTCTAGTAATGGTATCCAACAAATTAAGGCTCCCAGTATATAGATGCGCCAGACGTTCTTCCGAATGAATGGATTACCATGCTCTACGCTCAAGATCATCTGCTTCAGCTGCTCAAGGCCAAAAAGGATCACCCCAATAGAAAGGAGGAATAAAGTAACCATTAAGAGCTTTAAACCACTCTGACCCGTGGGAAAATCCAGTGATACGTTGCGTATTTCCAATTCAGGAGTGACATATCCATCTTCTTTTGGCGTCACGCTCAGAGAGGGATTGTCTGCAAGTAGCTCTACAGACTTCTCAACCTCCAGGTATCCAAGATTGAAGTTGTAAGATGTGTCTTTCACAAAGAGAAAAAGGAATAACCCCAGGAGGCCGATGACTCCAAATAGCCCCTGAAATACCCAAACCACAATTTTTGAAACGGAAAGAAATGTGAATTTCATGATTGTTTATCAATTTTTAATTATTGAAAAACAATAATAAAATATTATTTATAAATAATCAATAGGTCGCCGGTTTTATTTTTGTGTAACAGGATACTGTCGGGGAAAGTCTCTCAGGAGGCCAGCCTCTTTAGATAAGGCCACAATATTGACTGATAACAAATCTGTAAATTCCCCGAAATACAGCATCTTTTACAAACAGGTCATCGGTAGTAGACCGGATGTTTAATGCTGAAGTGGCTCACGATCCACGGGCAAGCAGATTTCCTGGCGGCTTACATGCAATTTTATAAGTAGACATTCATGCTGAGCGCAGGGCGTTTTCCGCCCACCGGAAACCTTCCTGCACGGCGCAGCACGTCTTCCCCTTCACCGGAAAGTCCCATGCGGAGCGCAGCACGCTTTCCGCCCACCGGAAACTGTCCTGCAGAGCGCAGGACGTCATCCTCTCTACCGGAAAGTACCCTGCAGAGCACTGGATATCATATATCTCACCAGTAAATCATGATGGTGTAGGCTGTTTTTATTAAAAAGGTTTGTGCTTTGCCTCCTTCTTTTTTGACATATCTGCACTTAACAGATAAACATAACCGGCAACAACCCTTTTCCCGGGCCGATGGGAGTTATAGAAAAATCAACCCTATACTCCCTTACTGCTTACTTGCTACTTGACAAAGGATAATAATAAGAAAGTGTTCCTCACTGGAACTTATACCTTATTGAAGGTCTATCCGAATGATATTTCCACCTTTACCCACCGCATAGCCCAAGCCATCCGGGTGGATGTCTACCGCCCAGTAATTTGCATTATCCAGATTGACCCAGCTTTCACCCAGGTCTGTAGTATAGTCCATACCCTCAGGCCCGCAGATAAACCAATACCATTGGTCCTTCAGGAGGATCAGATCAGACCCGTAGAGGGTACCCCTGGTCACTGGATCCTTTGCCAACTGCCAGGTTTTACCTCCATCTTCCGTAAGAGCGAGATGATCGCCTGGCAATTCTTTCTCCAGATCTCCTCCGGATAGTGTGCCAAGCTTTTCTGTAGCCATACGGATGGAAAACGTACCTGCCATTGGTCCTTTCGGCATGGGGGTATCTACGGAAGTCCATGTTTCTCCAAAATCAACCGTACTTAAAACCCTGGCATTGCCCCCGGCGCCCGTTGCGATCCAGGCTTTGCCTTCCGGCAGGGTAGCGATGCAGGTGCCGCTTGCAGCAAAACCGCCTTCTCCTTCACCAGCTGGTGGTAGTTTTTCAGGATCTATTCGTTTCCAGGAGCTTCCTCCGTCAGTCGTCTTCAGGATGAAAAGCTCTCCATTGAAACTGTCACCAAAAGCAAGGCCTTTTTCGTCATTCCAAAATTCTATTGTGTTTAGAAAACCTTCCGGGTGGTCCATGACATAGGTTTCTTTCCATCCGTCTGCGGCAGAAAACCGGAAGATCCTGGAAGCCGCTCCAGGCCCGGCGGACATCAGAACGATATTGTCCTTATCAATCGCATGTAGGTCACGGAATTGCAGGGTATCGCTTTCATGCCTGAAAACCTCCCAGCTTTTGCCCCCGTCTATGGTTCTGAGAAATGTTGCTTCGTGACCGCTGATCCAGGCTGCTTTTGCATCAATGATGCTGATAGCCTGGAGAAGAGATCCGGTGTTACTTTCCAGTTTGGCAGTAACTATTTTTTGATCAGTGGAGGTACAACAATTGATACAAACCACAAGCAGGATCAGAAAGGAACGTGCATTCATCTGTCTCATGATTTGTATTTGTCATTCAGGCCTATTCTCTGCTGGATCATAGGTTTGATCTTTTCCAGGCGGTTGAGCTTTGTTTCTTCCCGTTTTGCTTCTGCAATGTACTCGGCATATTCTTTTTGCCTTCCCTGGCTGAGTTCATCAAAAGCTTCGGAAAGGCTCCCATCCTGACTTAATGCCTCTTTTAGTTCGTCGGGGATCACCAGCGGTTTTTTCTCGGGCCTGATCTCTTTCCCCTGCTTTTGGTTTTCAATAGCTTCAAGTAAGTAGGGACGGATAATCGCTTCATCGATTTCCTCTATGGATTGGAATCGCATTTGGCGCAAGCCCCTGGTTTTGCCTTCCTGGGCGTTGATCAGCAGGTTTTTGGGGTCTTTCAGAAATGATCCATTGAAAAACCAAAGTCCGGCATAGCTTTTAAAAGCACCAATGCCCACTACATTTTTACCACCGATGGTGTAGGTAGGTATTCCCCACTTTACAGTTTCATCCATTTCTGTTTTCGAGATGATACTTCGGAGCTTTTTGAGTGCATCCGCCCAATCGGATTGCTTATCAATGTATTCTTCTACGGTTTTGCTCATTTCCATAGGTTAAAAATAACAGATTGAAACAAATGAACCTATGTTTGTCCCATGTCTGGAAAATTGGAGGTATGTATTGATTCAGTAGCATCGGCATTAGCCGCCCAGGCAGGTGGGGCTGATCGTGTAGAGCTGTGTGATAACCTGGTGGAGGGAGGTACTACGCCAAGCATCGGGATGATCCGGCATGTCCGTGAAAAGATCAATATAGGTTTACAGGTAATGATCCGGCCCAGAGGCGGGGATTTCCTTTATTCTCCGGACGAGTTTGAAGTAATGAAGCTGGACATACAAGTGGCAAAGGAATCGGGCGCTGACGGAGTGGTTTTTGGTTGTCTCAATGAAGACGGTACCGTAGACAAACAGCGGACGGAGGACCTTATTCGACTGGCCAGGCCCATGAATGTGACTTTTCACCGGGCATTTGATATGGTCAATGATCCAAAACAGGCGCTGGAGGACCTGATTGCTTTGGGAGTGGATCGGGTGTTGACTTCCGGTTTGCATGCTGATGTAATCAGCGGAAAGGACGTCATTAAACAGCTTGTTCAGCAGGCCGGAGACCGCATCATTATCCTGGCAGGCGGAGGAGTACGGCTTCATAATGTTGAGGCTTTTGTGAAGGAAACGGGCATCAGTGAAATTCATGTGAGCGGTCGTAAAAAGGTAGAGAGTCCTATGCGCTTTCGAAATGAAAAGGTAAGCATGGGGGCTCTTCCCGACTCGGAATATTTCACAAAGGTGGTGGATAAAGAGGTGATCCGGGAGTTTAGGAAGATTGTTTGTGGCTAGGTGAACATTCAGGAAACGCCTGTCGGGGGACAGGTTGATGGAGAGTTGAGATCTCCGCCTGTCAGGACCCGGCTAGGAAGTTTGGCTAAATCAAAAGATGACCCACTCTATCTCTCAAAACCGGGATGAGCTCCCGCTCAAACCATTCATTCTTTTTGAGCCAAATGTTATTGCGTGGGGAAGGGTGTGGTAGTGGAATGATTTCGGGGGGATAATCTTTAAATGACCTTACCGTATCTGTCAGTGTTTTCTTGATCCGGTCTTGCAGGTAATATTTTTGTGCATATTGTCCTATGAGTATGGTGAGCTGTATCCTTTTCATCTGACCAAAGATCTTTTCATGCCAGGTTTCCGCGCATTCCGGTCTGGGTGGCAGGTCACCGGATTTTCCTTTTCCCGGATAGCAAAACCCCATTGGGATCAATGCTACCTGCCTCTCATCGTAGAACACCGTTTTATCTATTCCCATCCACTCCCGTAATCGTTCTCCACTGGCATCATCCCAGGGTACGCCTGATTCGTAAACCTTTTTGCCCGGTGCCTGGCCCACCACCACCATTTGGGATTCGGGGCTAAACTGAAAGACAGGACGCGGACCTAATGGCAGGTGTTGTTTACAAATATCACATCCGTGGATCTCTTCAGAAAGGTTCATTTCTGTTAACGCTTGACTTGATTCATAAAATTGAGAAAGTGGAGCCGAACAAGAAGAACCCCTTGTGTCCGAACTGCCACTTTCTGCTCACCATGTAACGAATTTACTTGTTTTTCAGTGAGGTCCAGTTTTTATTGGCTTTAGCTACCAGCTTATCGTGGCTGCCGTCCAGCCAAAGCTGCTGAGCATCCACTTCCAGGTCATAAAGAAATAGGAAGTATTTGCCATCTTTTACCACAAATTTGTGTGGATTCACCCGGAATTTGGCGCCCACAGAAATCCCGAAAGCACAGTATCCGCCGTACTGCGGCAAATATTTGCCTGGATTTTCATCAAAGGTTTTCTTTTGATCCTTGCTTGTGAAATAATAGCTAAGTCCGTCGTAAGTAGATTTATACTCTTTCAGACCTTTCTGAGCGATACCCAGGTCCAGGTAAGAAACCGGACTGTACCCCTGGAGGGTAATTTTACTGTCGTCGGTATTGTATGCTTGTGCGTTTGCAGAAAATACTGCTGCCAATAGAATTGCGAATGAATAGATTGTTTTTTTCATGACACTTATTGAGTTTGATTGTGGAACAATTAATCTGTTTTTAATTATCATAATGCCGGGGTGATCATTCAGGTCAATTTTGGAAATACACTTCATCGATCACCTTTCCATTTTCCCATTTACGCCGGATCACTTCATGCCACAGGATCTCACTTCCGTCTTTCATATCAAAGTGGAACCGAAACTCAGACATAGATACCTGGGGATTAAATGAGGAGCTTAAAAGGGTGATCTCCCTGACGTTGGCAATGTTGCCTACGAAGCCTGTAAGTTTGGTCAGGGCTTCTTCACATGTAGAAGTTTCAGAACCGTCTACGTCTTTTGTATGGGCTTTTTCGGCAAAAAATGCCTGGACGGCCTGAGGGATCTGCCCCTCCAGGACCATTGCGTCCATTTCTTTCACTAATTCTTGCATAATCTTTTTTTGTTAAAGTTTGATAATGCAAACCTAGCTTTGGACCTGGGCCGGCTGGTTACGAAAATTTCCCTTTACCTGGTACTTTTTTGATGGAAATCAATGGGAGAAAGGCCTGTTTGGTTTTTGAAGAAAGTAGAGAAATGACTGACTTCTTCAAATCCTAAAGCAAAGGCAATGGTGGAGATCTTTTCGTTCTTACAGATCATTTTTCTGGCTTCCGTAAGCAGCCGCTGCTGGATGAGCTCTTTTACGGAAAGATTGAAATTCTGCTGAACTCTTCTTGCCAGTGTTTTTGGAGTTAAATGCAGCTTATCTGCATAGAACTGAATCTGATGCTGGTGGCGATAGTACTGCTCGATCAGGTTTTCCAGATTTAGCAAGAGGTCCGGGTGGAATGGCCTTCCCAGGGACTCACTAAACTCACCGGGGGTTTGATTGGTTTTGGATTTAAAAAACCTTCCAAAATAAGAGGGGTCTTTGAAGCCCAGCTGATAGGCAGTCTCCTGTACCGACCCGCCTGTATGAAAAAGGCTGTATTTGGCCTTTTTGATGAGCTTGTGGTGGCTCCATTGCTTAAGTGACAATGAGATCTTTTGCTGACTTACCTGGTTTACTTTTCGATAGTCGGGGCTGTTTGACCAGAGAAATGATGGTAAATCGTGGTTCTCTTCAAGAAGTTCGTTGGTCGTAAAAAGGATGTCCAGCTCATTTGCGGAAGCGTGAAAAGGATTCATTTTCAGCCAGCGTTGCTGAAAATGCGGCAGGGCTGTTAAACCACCAGCTTTTTGGGATGAATCATCTTCCACGTGGCCTACCTCGGTAATGTGTGAGAAGAGGTATTTGTATTCTTTAGGATCTCCAAGGTTTTTTAGCTCAATGATTTTGACTTTTGTGTCTGAAACCTCTTTGAAGTACTGCCCTTTTGTAAGGAAAAGCGCTGTAGGATCATTAAACCAGCGTATTTGAAAGTCGAACTCCAAAAGCGCATTTGAAGGAGCCAAAATAATTGTGGGGTGTTGGCAAACATGCATCATGCATACAAAGTACATTCAAATCAGTATTCAGTCCTTCTGAAACTCGTTTAACAGATAGAACTGTCGTTTAGCTGCCTTTTATGAATCTACAGGGCTATCCTGCTAAAGCAAACAAACGGGGAGAAGCTCCCCCCGTTTGTTTACAGCTACGTCATCTCACGAAGTAGATCCATTGCGGACTGGCAGGATTGGAGGTGGTGCCAATGCCGATCTGGCCACTGTCATTTTTGCCGGTACCCCACAATTTACCCTCCTTGATGTAGAAGGTGGCGTTGGCGCTACTGAAGACATCCGTTACCACATATTCTCTCTCTGTAAATGTCGTAGGGCCGAACCCATTCATACCCACCTGCCTAAAATCATCACTACCAGTCACCCACATTGAATTGTCGGTGCCAAGGGCAGTCGTGTGATATTGACCAGCCTCTATTTTCTGGATATTTTTGCCCACCATGATAAGGGAAACAGAGCCAGACAATGTCCCGGCACCCATTTGTCCCTCAAGGTTATCTCCGGTTGCCCAGACGGTATCGCCTTTTAGCACCATCGAATGATAAATACCGGCAGCCACATCTTTCACACCCCCGGTTATTTCTATCAGCGTGGACGAGTTTGTTTTGGTGTGATCACCCAATTGCCCTTTTGCATTGTATCCGCAGGTCCAGAGCTTGTCATCATTGGTCACAACCATGGTATGGAAATTTCCAGCGGCCATGGTCTTCACATCACTCTTGATGAGTGCCAGTGACATTTCTGCATTGGCTGTTTCGCCGTTGCCCACCTGCCCGTAGTTATTCCGCCCACAAACCCACAGCTCATTGCTGTTGGTCAGGATGAGCGAGTTGGCTGGCCCTGCTACAGCTTTCTTTACATCAGTCATGATCTGCATCGGAGTGACAATAGACGAAAGATCGGTCATCCCGATGCCCATCTGTCCATACTGGTTGTTGCCACATCCCCAAAGTGTATGGTCAGTCTTCAGAATGAGGGTATGGGAACCCCCGGCGCTGACGGCCAGTACATCTTCCATGATCAGCTTGGGTTCAGTGACACTTATAGTGGTACCATCACCCAGCTGGCCATAGGTATTATCCCCCGAAGCCCACAGCGTATTGTCTTCACGCAAAAACATCGTGTGGTTGCCTCCAGGTGAGACATGTGTCACCGCGACATCCAGCACGGTAAAGTCGTTGACGCTGGTGGCGGTTTGATACCAACTGGTCACAGACACCTTGCCTGTGGTGGCCCATTTGGATACCTTCACCACCAGTGTAGTGCTGGTAGCTGACAATATAGTGGGCAGCGAACCATTGATCTTCACAGTGTTTTTTTCGATGAGCGGACTGAAGTTTGCTCCGGTAATGGTAACCGTATCCCCAAGCTCGCCGCTTTCAGGCGAAAAACTGGTGATCTGCGGGGGCGGCACGGTAAAATTGTCTGCACTATAAGTCAACAATCCGTTTGTGTTGACCGAAATTTTTAGTCCGGTATTAAGGTCTTGAGGCACAATAACTGTCAGCTCTGTGGCTGAGGCAGCGGTGATGGTAGCTTGCCTGAACCCAAACTTGACGATATTTTCGGCTATTACCGGACTGAAGTTTTCTCCAGTGATGGTGACCACATCATCCGGCACCCCACTCTGAGGCGAAAAACTGTTGATGACCGGACGCAGAACTGCGTAATTGTTGGTGCTTGTGGCCGTAATGCCATTGGTGGTAACGGATATCTTTCCAGTAACAGCATCAGCTGGGACAGTGACTGTAAGCTGGGTTGCTGTGGAGGCACTGACAGTGGCCGCCACTGTGCCAAACTTCACGGTGTTTTCACTTGCAGTGGTACTGAAATTTTCTCCGGTGATGATCACCTCATCGCCCGGCAGTCCACTCTCAGGAGAAAAGCTGCTGATGATCGGTCCTTCAACGATGGTAAAGAAGGTCTCTCCGCTGGTTCCGGTCAGATCTTTTGTTGTGACCGTGATGCTTCCCGTCGTTGCATCTTCCGGCACAGTGACGGTCAGTTGGGTGGTGGAGGCAGCTGTCACAGAAGCTGTAGCACCGCTGATGGTGACTTCATTTTCTTCTGGTGTGGCACTGAAATGCTCTCCATTGATGACCACTGAAGTGCCAACAGCTCCCTGAGCAGGAGAGAAACTGCTAATCACCGGCGTATAAATGACTGTAAAAACACTCTGTCCTGTAGTAGCCACCTGTCCATTTACCGTAACAAACACACTGCCGGAAATTGCCCCGTCTGGTACAGTCACGGTCAGCTGTGTAGTGGTCGCAGCAGTGACTGTGGCAGTGCTGGTTCCGATCTTTACGAGATTTTCCTTGGGTGTGGCACTGAAGTTTTCTCCATAGATGGTCAGATCTGTGCCGATGGCTCCCCATGCTGGTGAAAATCCTGTAATGGCAGGGGAATGGATTACTGTGAAAACATCTTCACCGGTGGTGACCGTTTGCCTGTGGGCCGTCACCGAGATGCTGCCAGTCGCAGCCTCCTCCGGTACTGTGACCTTGAGTTCTGTAGTGGTGGCTGATGAGATGGGTGCAACAGTGCCCCCGATCTCCACCACGTTCTCACTGGCTGTGGCGCTGAAATTCTCTCCGGTAATGGTGACAGTGTCTCCGGCCAGGCCGCTTGTTGGCGAAAAGCCGCTGACTTTCAGAGATGGCAGTATGGTGAAATCTTTGGTGCTGGTGGCTGTCAGCTCATCTACTGTTACCGTGACCTTGCCGGTAGTGGCCTCTTCCGGTACCGTTATAGTCAGGCTGTCAGCCGAAGCACTAATGACCGTTGCTGCCATACCATTGATCTCCACCACATTTTCTGTTTTGGTGGTGCTGAAGTTTTCGCCATTGATGGCAATGGTATCCCCCGCCAGCCCGGTATCCGGGCTGAAACTACTGATGGTGGGAGGTACTGGGTCTGGTGCCGGGTCGTCTTTTTTGTCATCGTCGTTGCATGCCCCCAGGAGCAGCATACATAAAGCCAGCATGATCGCTGACGATAGCTTGAAAATTGAGTCGTTCATTTTGTTTGGTTTTTGACTTTTTAAATATTTTTTGCTTACAAAAGCGGATGGTGAATCCTTCCACTTCGACCTGAGATCGGATACTGTCCGTTCATCTTAAAAAATTGCTTATACAGATTCGATTGCACTGGTCCTGGTTCCATTATTGTTGCTTTGAGCAAGAATGTATTTAACATAATGGTTCTATTTGATCCCGATCAACTAAATGACGAGCACCATGGGTTATTTCAAATAATTTTAGTTTATGATTTAGAAAAAATATGGTGCTGTTTTGGGACTCGCTTTAGCTTAGATCGTCTTGGTCAAAAGCTTAATTGCACTGCTGTGCTTGTATTGGTCGTAGTTCCATCGCCCAACTGACCATAAATGTTTTGCCCGGTTACCCATAGTGTATTGTCTTCTTTGAAAATCAATGAGTGATAACCTCCGGCAACCGCAGCCCTGACACCTTTCATAATTTGTTTAGGTATAGTTACGTCTGTGGTAGTTCCATCTCCCAGCTGACCAAATTCATTACTTCCAGTAACCCACAAGGTATTGTCATCTTTCAGAATTAGCGTGTGGGTAACTCCGGCATCCGCCGCCTTGACATCCTCCATGATTTGTTTTGGTGTAGTATTGACTTCAGTCGTGGTTCCATCGCCTAATTGACCATATTCATTCCATCCCATGGCCCATAAGGTATTGTCGTCTTTCAGAAAGAGTGTGTGAGCGCCTCCGGCGAAAACGTTTTTGACATTTCCCATGATCTGCTTTGGCTCGATTATTTTAGTAGCCCCATCGCCTAACTCACCCACACGATTATACCCGGCTCCCCACAAGGTATGGTCCTCTTTTAGGATCAGAGAATGATAAAAACCGGTAGCAATGGCTTTGACACCATCCATAACCTGCTTGGGGGTGTGTACTTCGGTGGTGGTCCCATCCCCGAGCTGACCGTAATCATTCCATCCTGTGGCCCACAAGGTATTGTCGTCTTTCAGGATTAAGGTGTGAAGCTCTCCTCCCGCCATGGCCTTTACGCCTTCCATAATTTGCTTTGGGGACGTTATAGGAGTGGTAGTTCCATCGCCTAGCTGACCCTGACTATTATGTCCGGCTGCCCACAAGGTGTGGTCCTCTTTCAGGATCAAAGAGTGTTGAGTTCCGGCAACAATGGCTTTGACTTCTTCCATGATTTGCTTTGGGGTAGTTACATCAGTGGTGGTCCCATCTGCTAACTGACCATAAAAATTACGTCCGGTCGCCCACAGGGTATTGTCAGATTTTAGAATCAAAGTATGTTCTACTCCTGCGGCTATTTGTTTGATGAATAGTACTGTAAAATCATTTGCACTGGTTGCTATCTGTTCACTAACCATGACGCTGATCTTTCCAGTGCTGGCTCCTTCAGGAACTACCACTGTCAATGAGTTAGTAGAAGCTGCATCTACTGTGGCTGAGATACCATTGAATTCTACGATGTTCTCACTGGCAGTAGCACTGAAATGCTCACCAGTGATGGCAATAGTATCCCCAGCCAGCCCGGTAGCCGGGCTGAAACTACTGATGGTGGGAGGTACAGGCTCTGGTGCCGGATCGTCTTTTTTGTCATCGTCGTTGCATGCCCCCAGGAGCAGCAAACATAAAGCCAGTATGATTGCTGACTGTAGCTTGAAAATTGAGTCATTCATATGTGGTTACTGTTTTTAAACTAATAGAAATCGGCGTTTACAGAATTGAGGCGGATCTAGAAATTATTTAATTCTATATTGGTAAAGTGCCAAAAATGTACCTTCGAAGAAAACCAGGCAAATAGGTTAGACTCAAAGCGTTAACAATCCGTTAACATGAAGTAAAATATTTTCTGTTTTTGCAACTTGACTCACTTTTACAAGGTCTGGTGAAGTCATGAATGGAATTCAGAAGGAAAAATTTACCGTTAACAAAATGAAGGAAAAACACACGCATGATCAGGCAGGAAAGGCTGAGGAGACCGAGAAGTTTCTGAGGTATCTGAATGAGGACAAAAGCCTTGATGGAGATAACCTCTCCCGGCTGCTGGCACAGCAAAAAATAGATAAACTAAAGTTGATATCAGAAAATACGATGGATGTAATCTGTCTGCACCATCCGGCGGATGGCCGATATCTGTATGCCAGTCCCTCTACAGAAAAGATCATGGGCTACACACCAGAAGATCTGGCGGGGAAAGTCCCGATTGATTTTGTTCATCCCGATCACATGGCTTCATTGGCCGATAATCTCAGTACAACAAAAGAAGGTAAAAGTGCCCTTCCTGAAAAACTGGAACTCAGGTTTCGTCTCAAGGACAACAGCTACCAGTGGTTTGAAGGCTATACCAAACCAATACGCAATAAAAAAGGCGAGGTGATCCTTATATTGAGTTGTACACGCAATATCCAGGACCGGAAGATGGCTGAAATGGAAAAGCGGGAACGTGAGCTCCTCCAACAGAACCTAATGTCATCGACCATTCTTTTGGAAAAAAAGAAAGCCGTAATGGAAAAGCTGGAAGCCAAAGTACTGGAGTTGGAGCCAAAGGTAAGGCAGGAATTACGAAGTGTATTGACTTACATAAGAGAGACCCTCAAGTTTGACGATGATTGGGAAGGGTTTATGATTCGTTTCAAAAATGTTCATCCGGATTTTTATGAGAAGATATCAACTAGCTATCCGGATCTGTCTAAACATGACCTGCAGCATCTGGCATTTATAAAGTTGGGGATGAATTCCTCAGAGATCGCTAAGGCTATGATCATCAAAAAGGAAAGTCTGAGAGTGTTCAGAAACCGGCTAAAGAAAAAACTACGTTTAAATCCCTCCCAGGATCTTATCAAGTTTATCCGGGAGTTTTAGACAGCTTAATCTTCAGTTCTCTGCAACTAATTAACTATAAAACTCCACTTGCTGATCTGTACTACTTAACCGGATTAGGGTTGAAGTATCCCCCAGTACCTCATCCACTAATCCATATTCCTTAGCTTCCAATGCATTAAGGTACCTGTCCCGCAGGAAAAACTCCTCAATCTCTTTCCAACTGTGTTCGGTATTTTTTCCTATGATGTGGAAAAGCTGAGCCTGGATGCGTTCCTGCTCCCTGGTTGCTATACGTACATCTTCGGTATAGCCTTTGGATCCGCCTCCCGTAGGATGCATATGAATGGTAGCCTGCGGTAAAGCGTAACGCTTCCCTTTGGCACCGCAGGTAAGGAGAGCTGTGGCCATACTTCCTGTAAAGCCCATAGCGACAGTTGAAACTGGAGCGGAGATCATCTGCATGGCATCATAGATGGCTAAACCTGCATAGACCACCCCTCCCGGTGATTGAATATACAGGTCGATCTGGCGGTTGGGATCCTGGCTGTTGAGGTAGAGTAGCTGTGCTACAATAACGTTGGCTACCTGATCATCAATAGAGGTTCCTAAAAAGACGATCCGTTCTTTAAGCAGCAGGCTGTAGATGTCGTAGGAGCGCTCTCCCCGACTGGTTTGATCTACCACCATGGGGATTAAACTGGCTTGTAGAGACATAATAATTAGTTGAAGTATGAAAAGATTTTATCCCTGAAAGGTTTGTTTTTTTTACCGGAAAACATTTTGTGATCTATGTGCGAAATTTGCCTTCTGAGCTGCTGACGGCCGTAGGCTTTGATGACCTGGTAGGTTTTCTTTTGCCAATCCAACTGCTCGGCGAATTCAGGGTCGAGCTGAAGTTGTGCTTCAGTCAACAGGATTTCTCCAGGGTCGCCTGTTTTGAAAGAGTATCGTTCCAACTGTTCGATCTTAATCAAGGAAGTCCTCATAGGTCAGTGATTTTTGTTTCACTTCATCACGTACCTTTTCCAGGCATTTGTACTTCTGCACTGTGGCAGATCGTTCACTGGCATAGCCAAACCGGTTTGCCAGTGTTTTCATAGGCAGCTTTTCATAGTAGAATGACTGCAGGAGGTCCAGGCACTTTTGTCCGGCCATTTGTAAAGCCTGTAATAGCTTCATGGTTGCTACGGCAGGTTCATGATCCGGATCAGCGATATCCAGGTCATCATCTGATTGGATCTTTAGTCCATCGTGGGAATTTTTTAACCAAAGGTTTTTACAAACCCCGATAAGGTATTTTTTGTGACTGGAGTCTGGCTCAAAACCTGCAATCAAAACTTTTTCATAATATTGCACTAAGCCCTCCTGAAAGATCTCCCGGGCATCTTCTAATGATCCACCTCTGGCACTGACATACCGGGCTACTGCAGGAAATGCTTTTTGATACAAACCTGTAAATAATGCGTCTCTGGTTTTTTCCATGACCATGATAGAATTAGTTACTGTTCACTGATAGGTTCCATTTTATACGAATATATCACCCGGAAAATTGAATTTTTTTTGAAATATGTCTTTAATTGAATGTGTGCAACACTTTTATAAGCTAGTTATTAAGTGCTAAAAAAGCAGTTATGCTTAACTTACATTAGATCTAATGAGGGAGATTGCTGACAAAACAGACAAAGATACGGGGAGCCAGCCAGTAGTGAAGCGATTGTTTCTGGTGTCTCTGGTCGTCACAGCAGGTGTGATGGGCATCTACATGGTTTATGGCTTCTTCATCGGCTATAACTGGCCCATCCAGCTTGTATATACTTCTGGTTTTGTGATCTATACCATCCTGCTGATCCTCTTCAGACGTGGATTTTCTTTTCGCATCCTGTCACTGGTATATTATTACGTGGTCATCGGTATGGTCATTGCGGCCTGGATCCCCTCAGGCGGACTCCAGGGAGCCATCATTCGGTTCGTAGTGCTCATTTTCATATCGGGCCTCATGGTGCTCAAATTGCGCGACTTCCTGGGCTTTTGCCTGCTGCTAGTGGTGGTGGTTGCTACATTTTCATACATTGAGTATGCGGGTTATGTGCAGCCACCTACCTATAAAGATAACCAGGTGCTTCTGCTAGACCTCTTCATTACCAACATCACCATGCTGCTGATCATCTGGCTTGCGCTCTATTTTTTCAAGAGAGAATACCTGGTGGATAAGTACCATCTGAGAAAAGTGAACAAGGAACTCGAAAAGGAAAAGACGAATGCGCAGGCAGCTGACAAAGCAAAAACGGAGTTTCTAGCTACCATCAGTCATGAAATGCGCACCCCGCTAAATGGTATTGTTGGCATCACAGAATTATTACAAGATACCAGGCTGGATGCGAATCAGAAAGATCTGATCCAGAAGCTCAGCTATTCAAGTAACCTACTCAATAATCTGATCAGTGATGTGCTGGATCTGGCTTTGATAGAGAGTGGGGAGCTGGCTTTGAAAGAGGAGGTATTTCACCTGGAGGTTGAGCTTAAGGAAATCTTAAATTTAGTGCG
The DNA here is from genome assembly GCF_057801515.1 of Marinoscillum sp. HNIBRBA16962. Lineage (NCBI taxonomy): Bacteria > Pseudomonadati > Bacteroidota > Cytophagia > Cytophagales > Reichenbachiellaceae > Marinoscillum > Marinoscillum sp. HNIBRBA16962. The sequence continues at coordinate 5,815,711 of NZ_CM173603.1, forward strand.
TTCTCGTCTGAAGGGTAAGACGGATGAGGTAAAGCTTAAGCTGAAACTGGGCGGTAATGTGCCGGGCCATTTGACAGGAGATATTAAGAGGATCCGTCAGATCCTGATCAACTTTCTGGTTAATGCCATTAAATACACAGAAAAAGGCTCTATTACTTTGCAGGCAAGTGTTGAAAAGAGTAGTAAATCAGCCGTGAGGTTGATGTTTAATGTCATTGATACCGGCATAGGTATAGCTAAGGAGCATCAGGCCATGCTTTTCAGTAAATTTTATAAAGCGCACGATCAGTTAATGATCGAAGGGACCGGCCTGGGCCTTTCGATAGCCAAAAGTCTGGCAGAGCATATGGGCGGTGAAGTAGGGTTCAGCTCGGTGCCAGGTGAAGGCTCTAATTTCTTTTTCATTATTCCTTTAAAGCTGGGAAGCAGAATGGCAGAAAAACCTAAAAATGATCAGATTCAGTCTGATTTTAGTAATCTTCGAGTGTTGATTGCAGAAGACCAGGATATCAATATGATGGTCACGGAGCGAATTCTTGGGAGCCTCGGCATAAAGCATGTCGGGTTTGCCCGTGATGGGGAGGAAGCAGTAGCTAAGGCCCGGGAGCAGTCGTTTGATGTCATATTGATGGATGTTCAGATGCCAAAGAAAAGTGGCATCAGGGCAGCGGAGGAAATCTCTGAGAAGCTGAAAGGTAAAGCTCCGGTGATTATTGCCTTGACAGCAAATGTGATGAAAGAAGATGTTGAGGCTTGCTTACAGGCTGGTATGCAAGACTTCATCAGCAAGCCCTTTAAAAAGGAACAGCTGGTGGAAGTGTTTGAAAAGCATTTGAGGAGTACGTCTGCGAATTGAATTTTACGATATCCGGATATTTAGGCAAGTTGTGTCGTGATTCTTCTTAAATTTGTGGTCAGAAACATTTAGTTAAATTAAACAACCTCAGTTTGTTAAGGAAAATAGCCGATCTTAAAACTCTTACCTGGATGGTAGCGGCCACAGTATTGTTTTTCTGGCTTTGGAATGCACCGGAGTTCAATGGGTGGCTGTACGCGCTGTATCTCTATTTCTCCATCTGTTTCTCAGTCTTTGCCCACAATCACAATCACTTGCCGGTTTGGAAAAACAAATATCTAAACCAGCTTCACAGTTGTTGGATCACGATCTTTTATGGCTTCCCGGTTTTTGGATGGATCCCTACTCACAATAAAAATCATCACAGATTTAATAATAAGGAGGAGGACTATACCAAAACCTATATGGTTTCGGAAAGGAACAATCTGCTCACCTTGTTGATCTATCCGACAATGAGTGGGATGATCCAGCAGAAAGCGATTGGTAAGTTTTATCGTCAGCAATTTAAAAAGAATAAGGAGCAGTTTGTTTTCTATACCCTGCAGATCGTAAGTCTTCTGGCCTGGATTGGTGTGGCTTTTTTTATTGACTGGCAAAAGGCCCTGATTTATGTGATCATTCCTCAGCAGGTATCATTAAATACGGTCCTGATCTTCAATTACGTCCAACACGTACATGCGGATGAGGAGTCTGAATATAACCATTCCAGGAATATCGTAGGCTGGCCACTTAACTTCTTCATGTTCAACAATGGTCTCCACACCATACACCACATGCACCCCGGCCTGCACTGGAGTGAAACTCCGGCAGCTCATAAGAAAATTGAGCACCTGATCCGACCTGACCTGAATGAACAGTCGTTTTTATGGTATCTGATCCGTGTTTATGTATTGGGTCTGTTTATACCAAAGTTCAGAACAGACTCCCTGCGACTCCAGAGAAAACAGAAAGAGGCCAGTTTTACTTGATGACTGTACGGGTTAAGTATGAATCGCGCTAACCTTTTCGCTTTATCTTATTCGAGATTTTATCAGATCATTTAAAGATCAATTGGTAGATGCTTTGCAAGCAGCCTTAAATGGATAAAAAAGAGATGGCTTATCTTCCACCTTAGGAAATTTGTGAGATGCCAATTATTGCGATGCTCACAGCAAAAATTAAAAATGAGCGAATTAGCTCGACATGAGCTTCAAAACTTTCAGAGATTAACTTCTGGTAAGTTAAAAAAATGATTGAAGAGCCAAGAGCAGCCGCTCCCATCCATAATTGTGCTTCAAAACCAGGGAGTTGAAGTGCCCAAAACATGATACCTACTGTTGCAATTGACCAACTTATTGGCATGATTTTTTCAAATATTTTTTGCATCCAATCCGTTGATTTCGAATCAAAGTGGAGAAACAAAAAATAGATTGTCGCTACTGTTGTCAGAGAGAGTGCTGTTATAATTTGCATTTCAAGTAAAAACGCAATAACGGCAACTCCAAACCCAGTAAGCTCTATTGCTATAAGGTTTTGCCTAAAGAATCTCTCTAATCTTTTGGGTACTGACCTGAAATTCAATTTTCAGCAGCGTTACTTTTGAAACTAGTCAACTCACTCTCAGTAATAGACCGGAAAGCAAATTTATAGCCTTCATAGCCAGCAAGACCGTAAAAAAAGACATCCATTATACTGAACGTTTCCTGCATGATTTGAGGCAAGACAGAATAATCGAACATCAGAAGGGTTTCAATGTATCCTAACTCCTGGTAGTTGGCGACAAAGCCAATAATACTCAGGAAGTTGCCTACTGCACAGCTTGCCACAGCGATGATGCCTCCGGTCATACCAAAGATCTGGTCTATCCCTTTTCCAAAATACCGCATTGAAAAACCCACTCCAGCCCCGATAGCAATCGCCATGTAGCCGATCTGATAACCTGTGGATACGGTTATGATTCCCCAAAGAATGGCACCAATAAGTCCTGCAGCAATTCCGGATATCACAGCAGCAGTATAGTTTTGTTCCATCCGGAGCTTTTCGTAAGCGTCCGAAGATAGCCGACTCATAACTTCTGATGGTTGCAGCGGGTCCTGGTTGACAGGTTCTTCTTTTACTGTAGCATCAAGGTTAAAGTCAGGACATTCATTTTCAAAACTGGCCTTTTCTGCCGTCAGAGAACAGATCAGACCTTGCTGCATGTCCATTTTACGGTTAGTGCATTTCTTACAAAATGCCAGATGTTCTTCTCGTGTCATTGTTTGATAGGTTAGGTAGAAAATACCAACCTACAAAAACCTCCCTTTAAATGCAATGAACTAAAATGTTTTAGTGCCTTCAAAGCTTTTGTCCAGCATTTCTAAACTTCACTTCCCTTGGGTCTGGCTGAGGAAGTGTTGACTTTTTGATTTCCTGTGCACTGACACTAAAGATCACTGCTCCAATAAGTAGCACCAATGCAATGAGTAAGATTACGTAGCGAATAATCTTCTGAGTGCGCCTTCTGGAGGCATACTGCCGCTCCAGCGCATCAAAGTTCTTGAACCGGTCAATGCCCCGGTCCCGGAACAACTTTCTTTTTATCCGGTAATTATACCTTGACATGTCCTTCCTCCAATCGTTTTTTCAATTTATTCAATAACCGGTAAAGTCGCATTTTCACTGCGCTTTCTTTCATTTCCAGCAGCAGGCTGATTTCCGTAAAGGTGTTGCCTTCGAAATATTTCAACTCGATCAGGCGCACCTCCAGGTCATTCAGTCCATTTAGTATGTTGACCAGCTTGTCTTTATTATAGTTCAGCCACTCATCCTTAAGCTCTGGTGCGTCCAGGATTTTGTCCTCTTCAATGATGAAAATTTCCTTCCGATCCCGGTAATGCTTTTTCACCTCATTGGAAGCGATCCGGAAGAGCCAGCTGCCAAAGGGCTTTCCCTGCCATTGGAATTTTTTTAGGTTAGAGATTGCTTTTAAAAAAGTTTGCGAGCAAAGATCGGCGGCTAGCATTTCATCATCGGTTCGGCGGTAGATAAACCGAAAAACTGGCTCGTAATACTTGTCATAAAGCGGCTTAAAAGAATGTGTGTCCTTTTTCGCCTGCTCGATCCAGCTGCGTTCCTGATCCAGGCTGCTATGGTCAAATGCGAGGCTCACTTATTGGATGAATCCGGTAGTTAATAGATAGTCACATATTTAGAACGTGTTTTTTCCTTGTGACTGTATGTGACTTTTTCAGATTGCGGGATTATTCCAGTAAAAAAGATGAAATCCACACGTCTCCAAAACCCGGAAATCAACTCAGGCTCCATGGCCGATATCGCCTTTCTGCTGCTGATCTTTTTTCTTGTCTCCACTACTATCCTGCAGGAAAAAGGGCTGATGCTGCGACTGCCTCCGGAGCCTGATGAGCAGCAAACCAAGCAGATCAACGAACGAAACCTGTTCAAGATCCAGGTCAACTCAAAGAATCAATACCTGATCGAGGATGTGGTTCGAAAAGATTTGCTAGGGTTAAGGGAAGAGGTAAAGGCTTTTGTACTTAACCAGGGTGAAAACCCAAAACTTTCCGACAACCCGGAAGATGCGGTGGTTTCAATCAAAACCAATCGGGGTACGGATTACAAGCATTTTATTGAAGTGCTGGATGAGGTGAAGGGAGCTTACTATGAGATCTATGGGAGTCAGGTAGGGCTAAGCGCGGATGAGTACATGCGTTTGGATCATGATAACCCTATTCAGTATGGTATCTACCTCCAGGGGAAGGAGGGAATACCGATGAATATTTCCATTGCTCAACCAGATAATATATGAGGAAACCAGGCAATTGTCATCTCGGCGTGAGGAGAGATCTTCCTCTTTTGTATAATAGGATTAGAAAAATTAAAATTTGAAAACCATGAACCTTCGTAAAAAGCCCAATCGAAAGACCACCATATCTACAGCATCTTTGCCGGATATTGTATTTCTGCTATTGTTCTTTTTCATGGTCAGTGCCACCATCAAGCCAAAAGAGGACAAGGTGAAGATCAAGTATCCCAAGGCAGAGGCATTGACTAAGGTGGATAAAAAAATTCTGATCAAAGAACTGAATATCGGGGTGCCAAAAGACCGGAAATATGGGACAGAACCTCAGATTGCCGCTGAGAACCGCTTGCTTAAAGTAGCTGATATCGGTGAGTGGGCCATTGCTCAGCGGGAGACCTTACCGGAAGTGTACAAAGACCAGATGATCGTTTTGCTGAAAGCTGATGAGCTGGTAAAAATGGGCCTGATCAGTGACATCCAGGAGGAGCTGAAAAAGGTTAATGCAAGGAAGGTGGTGTTTCGGACGCTGGAGGAGTAAAGGAAGGCTAATTTCCAACCTGAGAATGTTCTCACTAGTGAATTCATTATACCCATAAAGTAAAATATAATTTACATATTATGTATAATTGTAAATTATATTTACTGTTATGAAAAGGAAGTCTATTTCTCTTCTACCTAAAACAAGCAAAATACTTGAGACTGTTGGAAACCAGATCAGGCTGGCCAGATTACGTCGCAAATTTAGCAGTGCGATCGTCGCTGAACGTGCCGGGATTAGCAGGCCCACTTTATTATCAATCGAAAAAGGACAGTCTACTGTAAGTATAGGTCATTATATCAATGTGTTGAAAGTACTTGGTCTTGAGAAGGATTTCCTGCTCATTGCAAAAGATGATGAATTGGGAAGAAAGATCCAGGATGCAGGCCTATCAATAAAAAAACGAGCCCCTAAGAAGAAATAACCATGGCGAAGAAAGAAATCTATGTTTATGCCGATTGGCAGGAGGTGAAGGGACCTGTTTTTATGGGGATATTGACCTCAGAAACATTGCGAGGAAAAGAAATTTTCTCTTTTGAATATGATAAGTCCTGGCTAGCATCAGGATTTGTTCAGATCCTGGATCCGGACCTTCAGCTTTACTCGGGCTCTCAATACCTTAATGACAGTGCGAAATTCAACTTTGGTTTGTTTCTTGACTCTTCTCCTGATCGGTGGGGAAGAGTGCTGATGCAGCGGAGGGAGGCAGCAGAAGCAAGGGTAACTAAGCGAAAACCAATTAAATTGTTAGAAACGGATTACCTCCTTGGAGTATATGATGAGCACCGGATGGGAGGACTAAGGTTCAAACTCGCTCCGGAAGGGCCTTTCTTAAGTAATGACAAACGTCAAACAAGTCCACCTTGGACCTCTATTCGTGAGCTTGAGCAAATCAGTTTAAGACTTGAAGAGGAGGATGCTGTTGATGATCCTGAATATCTACAATGGTTAAATATGCTGGTAAATCCCGGTTCTTCTTTAGGTGGCGCTCGGCCTAAAGCCAGTGTACTTGATCCGGAAAATCATTTATGGATTGCAAAGTTTCCAAGCAAAAGTGATGAGAGTGATATTGGTTCCTGGGAGATGGTGACTTATGATTTAGCTATAGCGGCAGGGGTAAATATGTCTGAATGCAGGGTGAGAAAATTTTCAAGTGATCATCATACTTTCCTCACCAAAAGGTTTGATCGAACAAGCAATGGTAAGCGTATCCACTTCACTTCAGCAATGACACAACTTGGATACACTGATGGAGCTGATGCAGCAAGCGGGGTTAGCTATCTTGAATTGGTAGATTTTATAACCAGTATTGGAGCTAATGTTGATAACGACCTTCACGAGCTTTGGCGAAGGATTGTTTTTAGCATTTGTGTTTCAAATACTGATGATCACCTGAGAAACCATGGCTTCCTGTTGACAAATGATGGTTGGCATTTATCACCGGCTTATGACATAAATCCGGTTGAAACCGGAACCGGTTTAAAACTCAATATTTCAGAAGACGATAATGCCCTGGACTTAGAGCTGGCAATGGAAGTTCATGAATACTTCCGTCTTGATTATACTGAAGCTTTAGATATTCTTAAGAAGGTAAAGGCCTCTGTTAGCCGATGGCGTGAAATAGCCACTAAGTATGGAATATCAAAAACTAACCAGGAAGTTAAAGCTCCAGCCTTTGGAGCAGTGGAATAATGTGCCTGATCAGTGAAATCCAGGAGGAGCTAAAAAAAGTCAATGCCCGGAAGGTGGTGTTCAGGCCGCTGGAGGAGTGAGAGGTAGGTTTCAACTATATTCCAACTGATTTGATTTTGTTTTTTCAATTGGTTTGTTAATTTGGATTTCATCGTCAATTACATAACAATGCGTATTTCATTTTTATTTCTACTTGTTTTTTTACCCTTTTCAGGGTTTTCTCAAATTGAAACTGGTTATTATACAGATACTCAGGGCAATCCAATAGATGGTTATTTGGATGTGCCAGAATATAGCAATGCTAAAAGTTTAGTGCATAATGAATATTCTAATGGCAGTATGTGGGGTTACTATTATGATGAATCCGGAGATAAGAGATCCGGAGATATCATGTTGAAGAACAGGAAAGCTATTTTGTATTTGAATGGCGATCCATTTGCAAAGGAAAAATTGAAGCCGGATAGGGTTTTTAGCTTTGTTATAGGAGTTGATTCCTTTTATAGTACCTATAATTTTAGAATTGAGGGGTTATTATTTAGTGAGAAAAACCCACGCTATGTAAAACATTATTGTTCGAGTAACCAATACGATTTTGCAATTCATTATGGGTTTACAAGAGGGCAGGTAATTCCAACTTATTTACTCAGACCAATTGGGGAAGACTATTGGGTTAGCCCACCAGAGTCAAAGGCGGATTTTAGACGTTATCTAATGAAATATTTCAGCCAAATCCCTGGTGTAGAGCAATTAGTGACCTCAAAAAAATTGACTAAAGATGATGTGCCATTACTTATGTTTAATTCAGTTATATATGATAAATTTCTGGCTGGAGAATCTTTTTACTTGGATGAGTGGTGGAATAATAAAGTTAACAAGATCAAGGGTCCAATAGAGGGCAGGATAATAGAAGTTGATTCCGTTTGGACGATAAGTTATTACAAAAACGGGATTAAGGTCCATGATTCTCAAACGACACCAATTAACCCGAAGAATAAGAGTAGTTCATTAGAATTCGTTTTTTGGCCAACCATGCATTGGAGACCAGCAGATGCATTGGATGATTCTAATTGGAAAGAGGGTTTCTCAAAATGGTACTATCCATCAGGTCAATTAAGGAAAGAAGCACGATTTGTAGACAATGAACTCAAAGAGGTTAAGGTCTTTTATCAGAATGGTGAACTGCATTATCATTATGGTATAGAAACCAGGACAGAAGAGACTAAACCGCTAATGAATAAAGGAAGGTTTACAGCAAATAGAGAGAAAGAAATAGAACTTTTAAAATATTATTACGTGGCTTCTTCTGAAGGGATAAACCTTTTGGATAAAGGTGGTTCGGGAAAAGAGGAGCTAAATGATAAACATAATGATCGGATAGTTTACAGAACGTATGAAAAAGGTGTTTTAAAAGAGTCCTATTATGTTGAGGAAGGTAAAAAAATTTATCAGTGGTTAGGTCAAGAATACGATGTAGCACCTATTCAGAGAAAATGGGACAGGGACGCTAGTGAAATGTATTTTAGTGCGAGTCTAAGAAAAAATATTTCAGGTAAGGTAGCAATAGCAATAACCATAGATCCTGAAACTAATTATCAATCTGTAAAGATGTATGGTTCTTTAGGTCCAGAGCTCGACGCACAGATTACTAAATTTTTTGACAAGTATGAGGACTTAGGGAATCTATTCTCTATCAATTATGAATCATTCAAAAAAGGTGGGGAAAAAGTTAAATATGAGGTAATGATTCCATTTACCTTTTACGCGCGCCGTTTCACAAATGTTCCTAGTGTGAATCACTGGTACCATTATCCATATATGGACCCTGTATTTAATCCGGCAATGAACTTCACACTACCTGAACCACCTCCAATTCCTAATTTTCCTAGATACTAATTACTTTTCAGTTTAATCATAGAATCTTTTTAAATTAGGTTGCCCTAAAGCCGATTAGTCCAAAGGTGGAGCATCAGGCTAGGCTGGTTTTGAGGCTACGTCTTTGATATATTCATTGACTTCTACTCTGACAAGGTGTACAAACGGTTTCTCATCAAAGACTGATTGAGACCAAAACAAGATTACAAAAAAAGCCCGGCAGGGGGGAGTGTTACCTCAACTCTGTCCTAGGTTTCCTTCCGGGGGGTACCCCCCGGAAGGAAAATTTTTATTCTTTAGAACGGTTGGTAGCTATGTCCAGGTCCAGCCGTCCTTCAAATCTAATAGCCAATTGCTGAACAGTCAACCCCCAATTCTGCAAGGGTGATGTCCATTTTTTCTCAATACGTCTTGTGACCAGATAAACCAGCTTCATCAAGGCCATATCAGAGGTGAATGCACCTTTGGTCTTAGTGACCTTGCGGATCTGCCTGTGAAAGCCTTCTACAGTGTTTGTGGTATAGATCAGCCGCCTGATGGGTCGGCTATACTCAAAGTAGGTGCTCAATCGGTCCCAGTTATCATTCCAGGAGCGGATCACCACTGGGTATTTCTTTCCCCATTTCTCTTCTAACTCCGACAGAGCTGTTTCTGCCTGGTCTTTGGTATCTGCCTGGTAGACCAGCTTCAGGTCCTTCATAAACAGCTTCTGCTCTTTACTGGCTACATACTTGAGGCTGTTACGGATCTGGTGGATCACACAGAGTTGAATGTCGGCTTTTGGGAAGACCGAATGGATGGCTTCACTAAAGCCGGTCAGATTGTCGGTACAGGCTATTAAGATGTCATTGACTCCACGATTATTCAGGTCTGTGAGCACCTGGAGCCAAAAGTTAGCTCCTTCGCTCTCAGAGACATACATACCCAGTATTTCCTTCCTGCCTTCCTTATTGACCCCCAGGATATTGTACAAGGCTTTATGGTTGACCTTACCCTCTTCCCGAACTTTAAAATGCATCGCATCAAGCCACACTATGCAGTATACCGGCTCTAAAGGGCGGCTCTGCCACTGCTTTACCTTAGGTACTACCCGGTCAGTGATCTCGCTGAGAATGTGGGTGGATATTTCTGTATCGTACATCTCGGAAATGTGATCCTGAATATCCCGCAGGCTGTTTCCTAAACCGTACATAGCAATGATCTGCTTCTCAAGATTGTCAGCCAAGATGCGCTGACGCTTTTCAATAACCTGTGGCTGGAAGCTGCTGTGGCGATCTTGTGGTGTCTCAATCTCCACTTCTCCCTGGCTACTCTTCACGGTCTTCCGACCCTTGCCATTACGCTTATTTCCAGATTCACGACCTGATTCATCACCGGCTAAATGGCCTTCCATCTCGGCTTCCAGAGCCTCTTCTAAAAACTCTTTCAGTATCGGGGCAAACGCTCCATCTTTTCCGAATAATGGCTCTCCGTTTTTAAATTGTCTTAGAGCTTTTTCTTTTAAGCTTTCTTTCTCTTCTTCACTCATGTCTAATACTTATAAATTTTAAAACTAAATTCAAAGCTTAGACAGAGTTGAGATTACAGTCTCCGGCAGGGAATCAGCCAGGCTTTTCCATAATGTAAATGGTTACTCGAAACTAAGGTTTTTGCTTGTAGCTTTTTCTCTGATTGAATTTAGCATGGCTTTATCCAGCATTTTATCATCCTCATTTTCTACCTTCTGGTTTTCTGCGATATACTGGTTACGCTTCTCGGCCAATACCTGTATCTCTTTCTTCAGTTTGTCTCGTTTTTTCGCCTGCTCCGAAATATAGGCCTTTCGTTGCTCGATGGTCATGCTTTTCATCTCTTCAGGCAAGTACTCCTCTTCAGCTTCCTCAATAACCCCTTCATCGGCTTCTGCAGCGTCCACAAGGTCCCAGCTTTCATTTTTGTAAACATGTGAACTTTTAGAAATAGCCCGCTTTACTTTATTTGCTCGGCTGTAAGAAGCCGCGTTGTTGTCCTGAGCAAGCTGCATTTCTTTACGTTCAGCTCCTTTTTTACCATACTGGATATAGGTCTTATTGACCTCATCATTTAACCGGTCAATTTCGTCATCAAAGGGGGTTTGTATATATACCGTTTGGCGATCCTGGGCTATGCTCATGTAAGACCCACCGGTAATATCGGCCCCGTCTTTCCATTGCGTGTTGATACCTTCCTGAAAGTCTCCACAGAAAATTGTGTTTACCACGATATCCTTTTCTTTCGCAAGCTGACAGGCAACTTTGTAAGAAGTCCTGCCCTGCGTAAAAGGTTCGTTTCCGGCAATAAAGATCATTTTCAGATCAGCCTGAGATTCAGACCAGTCAAGGTTTTTTACTGAATTGTTGATCGCAAATCCGCAAAATTCCTCACCGCCATTAGTGGTAAGCTCAAATAAGTTTTTGGAAATCATGTCCAGATCATTTGTTAAGTCTGTAACCATTCGCATATATCCCTCAGAATGAGGAAGTCCGCTATTTCCATATTCAAAAAGGGCTATTTTGATGTCAGGCCGTTCTCCATCCGCGCATTTTGCAGATGCTAATTCATTGACAATGGTCCAAAGCTGTGATTTGGTCTGCTCAATCAGTCCATCCATGCTATTGCTGGTGTCCAGCAGCAGAGCCAGCATGATTTTTTGTTTTGATGCTTTCTCAGGTTCATTATTCTCAGCAGTATTTGCTGAGACTGAACTACTACAGCTTATTAAAAATATAAGTGTGAATTTAAGCGCTCCTCGCAGTAGGGATTGATATGTTTTCATAATGATTAGTTTTTGATAGATTCTTGCTTGAAATAACGAGAGATCAGATAAAAAAAAGAGGAGTATTTAGGCTATAGCAGTACTCACTTAGTGAAGAGGTCATTTGACTTAGTGAGTGTGGGTTTTGTTAGTAATAGATAACAGATCATCAACGATAAATGCCTTAAATTGTATAAAATTGATCAATTGAAGGTTTTTATTATCATATTGACTGCTCTTGTTTTTTGTGCCGGTTCTATATCCGCACAGCAAACCAAAGACGAAAAGACTCGCTATAAGAGTTTATCCAAACGCAAGTTTCAGCTTGAGCGGAGTGTCCCTGACCTGCTTTCAGAAGCGAGGGAAAGGGCACTTTCAGATCCGGACTCCGCTTTGAATCTGGTGGAAGAAGCTTTGGCTTTGAGCATCACTCAGAAAAGTTCTTTCAATCAGGCCAAATGTTACATGCTGCTTGGCTATATCAATGAGGGTATCAGCGAATGGGAGCTTGCTGTCATCAACTACCTTCAGTCTTATCAAAAATTATCAGAGGATGTATCCAGTAGTTCAGCCAGCCCCTACCGCACTACCGAAGAATATTTCCAGACATTAACGGGTTTGGGGAGATCCTATAATGCACTTGGGCAGCATCAAAAAGCCTTAAATATTCAGATGAAATTACAGTCTGTAGTCCGGCGGTTTCCGGAAAGGCACCTTAATGTAACACTCGATCTTGCAGATACTTATTTTCTTTTGGGTGACCTGGAGAAAGCATTAACATTTGCTGATGAAGGGGAGGCATTGGCAGAAAATTCTGATTCTCAGGAAGCATTAGGTAAATCTAAAGCAATCAAGGCCAAGATACTTGCAGCAATGAATGAAGTGGATGATGCTGAGGAGCTATACCAGCAAAGTCAGCGTTTTGAAATTGGTGATAAAGAATCTGTTTATAAAAACACCACTGAGGCAACAAAAGATGAACTGATCAGCGCTTATAGAAGTCAAAATCGCCTGGATGACGAGCTTGTCTTACGTAATCAATCGGTTGAAAAAAGTCTGGAGAAAGGGGACAAGTTGAGTGTTTCCAAAGAACGTCAGGCAATAGGAAAGATCTTGATTGAGCAGGGGAAGACATCAGAAGCAATTGTGCAGCTGGAACAGGCTGCCGAGCTTGCAGATTCCCTGGGTGTTGTGGAGGAGCAGGTAAATGCTTACCGGGCATTGGCTGAAGCGTACAGGCAGGATGGATTAACTGCCAGGGCACTTCATGCATATGATCGATTTAGCAAATTATCGGACCAGCTGTCTAAAGAAAACCAGCAACTGCAGCAGCAACGAGCCGATCTGATTCGCAAGCAAAGTGATATCGAATCCCTTTCTAAAGAATTAGCTCTGGACGATACCCGTTATGAACTTGGAGTGACCAGCAGTCAATTAATAGAATCGCAATTATTTATTCAGTGGATCATTATTTATGGACTCGTTTTGCTCCTTGTTATTGCTTTTGTTGGCTCATTTCTGGTTTACAGAAACGCACAGCGCAGTAAAAAAATGAGTCAGTTACTGGCATTAAAATCCCTGAGAAGCCAGATGAATCCACATTTTATTTTTAATGCTTTAAACTCTATCAATCAATTCATTGCTCGAAACGATGAGCGCTCAGCCAATAAATTTTTATCTGAATTTTCAAAACTGATGCGGCTGGTGCTGGATAATTCTCAAAAGGATTTAATAACACTACATGAGGAGAAGGAAATGCTTAACCTGTATCTCAAGCTTGAGCATTATAGGTTCAGGGATAAATTTGACTACACTTTTCATGTAGATGAAAAAATAGATATGGACGCTGTGGATATTCCTCCAATGCTCATTCAGCCTTATATTGAAAATGCGGTATGGCATGGTTTGAGATATAAAGAGGAGAAAGGACATCTGGAGGTCTCATTTACTAAATCAAATGGAGATTTACTGGTTACTATTGAAGATAATGGGATAGGAAGAGAAAGGTCAATAGCTGTAAAAACACCTAATCAGCAAAAGCATAATTCGATGGGTCTAAAAAATATCCGTGAACGAATAACCATCCTCAACAAAGTTTATAAAAAGAGGCTCTCTGTGGAAATTCAGGATTTGAATGAGCCCGAAACTGGAACAAAAGTGATTGTTCACCTACCTTCAAATGGTATAAATGGAAAACATGGATAGGCTAAAAGCAATTTTGGTAGATGATGAGAAGGATAGCAGGGAAATTCTCGCTAATTACCTTTCGAAGTATTGCAAGGACGTGCAGCTTATGGAAAAGTGTGATTCTGTTGCTACCGGCTTGAAAGCTATCGAGAACCATGAACCGGACATTGTGTTTCTGGACATTGAGATGCCTTATGGCAATGGATTTGATCTACTGGATCAGGTTGGGGAGGTAATGTTTGAGACGGTATTTGTTACAGCTTATGATAATTATGCCATCCAGGCTTTGAATCAAAGTGCTGCTTACTATCTCCTAAAACCAATTGATATTGATGAATTGATACAGGCAGTGGATAAGATCAAAAATGAACGAGCTCGGGATGACTATATGCACCATACCCGGGTACTTTTGGATAATCTCAGACAATCTAATGGTGAAGCCAATAGGGTGATGCTCCCAACTATGGAAGGATTTGAGATTGTTCTTATTGATGATATCATTTATTGTGAGGCGGATGACAACTTTACCCGATTTCACCTTCAAGGGCCTAAGGAATTGCTGATCTGCCGTACCTTGAAGCATTATGAAGAGACGCTCCCCAGCCGGTTATTTTTCCGGGTTCATCGATCGCATATGGTCAATCTCAATTACGTAGTTCGGTATGCAAAGGGTAAAGGTGGGTTTCTCACTTTGGAAAATGGAGTTGAACTGGAAGTTGCTGAGAAAAAGAAAGCTGACTTTCTAAGTGTGTTTAGAAGATAATATATGGTGAAAGGTCACTGTTCTCCTACCATATTTCTAATCTGCTGTCAGTAAAATATTTCATAATTTTTAGAACATTATTTGGTTTTAAAAAATCGATTTCCGATACTTGCAATGCTAAAATAAACCGAGCAATGAAACAATGCATCCAACACATAGAGCGAAGCCTGACACCGAAATATATGTTATTTGGTGATTATGGGATGTATTGGCCTGGAAGAAGTTAATTTATCAATATAAAGATATCGAAACCCAGGCCATTACGGTCTGGGTTTTTTGTTGTATATGAATTTTGAGAATATGCACAATTACAGAATAATATTTGGTTTCGGAGCGATCCGTCAATGGGAGAAGTATGTCCTTTTTAAGGCAGATTGTCAAGAAAGTATAGATGTAGACAAAAGAATATTTCAGGAATGGAGATTCCATTGTTGATGAGTAATACTCATTGATAAAAGAACCCCGTCCTGGATATTCAGGTCGGGGTTTTTTTATGTGCACAGCCGATTAGTTCAATGGCAGAACATCAGAGTCCTGCCTACGGCAGGCAGGTTGGCTCTGGGGGTGCATGTTCGATTCATGCATCGGCTGCAATGCTAAGGGAAGGGCAGAACGGGTGCTTCCCGATAAATCCGGAGAGCGGTTGAAGGCCGCAAGCAGAGTTCCGTTTCACTCTGTGATGTTTGAAAAAGCTCCGAATATGTTAGCAATGGTCGTTGGCTGATACGCCATAGTCGGTCCAACGACCAGTTTTTGGGAGTGCGACGAAGTTGGAGAGTCGTGCCTGTCTGTAAAACAGGTGCTCAAGGCTAAGCAGGTTCGAATCCTGCCACTTCCACATATGTGTTCGTAGCTCAACAGGCAGAGCTTCGCACTTTTAATGCGAAGGTTGAAGGTTCGAGTCCTTCCGGACACACTGGATAATTCCGATAGTGTAAAGACCGGATAGACGTTTCGGTATAGCGTCATAGTATGCCGTCTTGTAGACACGCATATGCTGCTTTCCTTGAGGGGTTTCCAACAACGCTGTAGGACGAAGGTTCGACTCCTTCTCCCGCCTGAGGCGGGATAGTTCAGTCAGGTTAGAACAACAGCCCTTATATCTGTGTGGGTTCGAATCCCACTCCCGTTGTTTCGGGATGGCGAAATGGCAAACGCGATGGATTGAGGCTCCATTAGATTCATGAAGTTCGCTCACTTCTAAATCAGGGCACCATTGAGAGCAGCCGAAAGCCGGTTTTTGTAAGGTCTCCCTTGTGGACCCTTACTCAAAAAGTCCGGAAAGGCTCTGAGTGCCCAGGATACCGTCAGGTAACTTTTTGGCACTTCAGGATCATCAGTGAAGAAGATAAGATGGGCAGGAAAGGTGAGAATGAACTGGCAGAAAGAAGTCTGACTTAATGGTCACTCCGCCATTTCCGGGTGGCCGGCTTTCGGAGCTTTCTTTTCCACTTAAAGTGGAGTAACAAAAATGAAATTATTGGACCAATAATAATTAAGTAAAACGATTAACAACAAAAGCAATGAGACGAATTAGAATCAATGCAGGGAAAGTGGGTTTGGTATTCCGTAAAGGTGATTATCAGCGGGTGATCACCCGGGGAGTCTATTGGATCTTTCCTTTTGAGAAGGTGGTCCAATATGATCTGTCAAAACCATTTTATCCTCCGGTAGAGCTGAGTCTGCTGATGGCAGATGAACAGCTGATGAGCCTATTGACGGTTGTGGAGGTGAAGGACCAGGAGATTGCGCTTCAGTTTGAGGACGGCATTTTCAAAAATGTCCTGACTCCCGGTCGGTACGCCTTCTGGAAAGGAGTTAAAAAATTTTCTTTCACAAAGGCTGACCTAAGCAAACTGGAGATAGGTAAAGAAATAGACCTGGCTTTGCTGGAGCAAAGAGAAGTCTTGCCTTATGTCAGGGTTTTTGTGGTGGAATCTTACGAACGAGGGGTGCTCTATGTAGATGGGAAATTTGAGAAAATGCTCACTACTGGTACTTACTATTTCTGGAGAAACCGGATTCCACTGAAAGTGGAGAAAGTGGATATGAGGCAACGACAAATGGAGATCTCCGGTCAGGAGATCCTTACCAGGGATAAAGCGGCCTTGCGTGTCAATTTTATGACTCAGTATCGGGTGACCGATGTGGAGAAAGCGGTGATTGACAACAAGGATTATGAAAAGCAGCTATACATCCAGGTGCAGCTGGCGCTTCGGGAGTATTTGGGAACATACACCCTGGATGAGGTTCTTGAACGAAAAGAATCACTGTCAGGATATGTTATCAAGGCCCTGAAAACAAAAGTTCATGCACTTGGGGTGGAAATCCTGGATTGCGGTGTTCGGGATATCATTTTGCCTGGAGAGGTAAGAGATATTATGAACCAGGTGCTGATCGCACAAAAAAAGGCTCAGGCCAACGTGATCATGCGTCGGGAAGAAACGGCTTCTACCAGAAGTTTGCTGAACACTGCGAAACTGATGGAGGACAACGAAATGTTGTTTAAGCTGAAGGAGATGGAGTATGTAGAGAAAATTGCTGATAAAATTGGGGAAATCACTGTCACCGGAAACGGTCAGGTGATTGAGCAATTGAGGAGCATTTTCTCCAGGTAAATAAGCCTCTCGCCCATCATTTGGGCGAGAGGCATTTTAAACATTCATCATGGAGACACAAATTGATACTTTGAACCCATCCAGGCAAAAGCGACAGAAAAGGCGTGATAAGAGGATGGACAAAGAACTAATCGAATGCTACCGAATTGGTAGTAGTGACCCGACAAAAAGAAAAGGATATAAGAAAAAATATGTCGGAAAAGATTTTCAATACGCCGCAAAGATGGAGAGCATCAAACTAATGAGCGGTGGAGGTAAAATGCTAAATGATAATTTGAATCCATTAAAAAGATTCCTTATTTCCAAAGTTGGAAAACATTGGGATAAAGTTTATTCAGAACTATGTCAAAAAATGGATAAAAATACTGTTTCAGGACTTCACGTATTCCAGCACTTATTTGATTTTGTAGAAATAAAAGTCGAGATCAGGAGGAAAAGGATATACACGCTGGACAGGTTTGGGGGTGAGAGAGAATTAGTTGCCAATTCATTTTGGCCTAAATTTTACGTTCATCCAAAAAGCGGAGTTTTGATGAAAGTGAAAAAAAGAAAAAAGTAATGGCATCAAATAAATTAACCGGAAAAGAACTCAGAAAACTGGGTTACCCGGAAGGTAAGGTCATTGGGATAGCTCTGAAAGTAATGGAAGAGCACTTTAAAGGAAAGAGTAAACTTCATAAAAAGGATCTGCTTAAGCGGGTTATTGCTGAGCCGGCCTTTTACCTAAAACATGAAGTATTAGGCCCCGTTGCAAAAAGCCTTATCATCAAAACCGAGCACAATGAGACCATAGACCTTCAGCCGAAAAGGAAGGAATACACTACTTATGGAGCATCTGGTATAGAGCCAGGGGCCATCCATCAGATGGAAGTAGCCATGAAATTACCCATTGCAAAGGCAGGGGCATTGATGCCCGATGCTCATCAGGGGTATGGCTTGCCCATTGGTGGTGTCCTGGCTACTGAGAATGCCGTGATTCCATATGGTGTAGGTGTGGATATCGGATGTAGAATGTGCATGACCCTTTATGACTTGCCTGCCGTGTTTGATTACGATTCGGTGAATAATTATAAGCAAATGCTGCTGGACAACACGAGGTTTGGAAATGCGTCATTCAAGCGACCAAAGGATCATGCAGTATTGGAAAGCAAAGCCTTTGGTGAGATCAATATTGTGAAATCACTTAAGGATAGAGCCTTTGCTCAAATCGGCACATCCGGCGGAGGAAATCACTTCGTGGAATTTGGAGTAGCTGAGCTATTGGATGAAAGTAACGAGTTTGGTCTGCCTACAGGCAAATACCTGGCAGTGCTCTCACACTCAGGGTCGCGGGGACTGGGAGCCAACATTGCCCGGCACTATACAAAGCTGGCCATGGATAAGTGCAAACTTCCCTCGGAAGCAAACATCTGGCCTGGCTGGATCTGGACACTGAAGATGGCCAGGAATACTGGCTGGCAATGAATCTGGCTGGCGATTACGCATCTGCCTGCCATCACCAGATCCACGAGCGGATTGCTCAGGCGCTTGGAGAGCAGCATCTCGCTATGATCGAGAACCATCACAATTTTGCCTGGAAAGAGCAGGATAATGATGGCAATGAGATCATTGTGCACCGAAAAGGTGCTACTCCGGCTGGTAGTGGAGTTCTTGGGATTATCCCGGGCTCGATGACCTCTCCGGGCTTTATAGTGAGGGGTAAAGGCGTGCATGAATCCATAAATTCCGCATCTCATGGTGCTGGTAGGGTCATGTCCAGGTCCAAGGCCAAACAGTCACTGTCGAGAGACGATGTGCGTAAGCATCTGAAAAAGCACAGTGTAGAGGTGATTGGTTCCGGTCTGGATGAGGCTCCGCAGGTCTACAAGGATATCCGTGAAGTGATGGCCCATCAGTCAAACCTGGTGGATGTGCTAGGGACCTTTACTCCGAAGGTTGTGAGAATGTGTGGAGATCAACGTTTTTCAAAGTCAAATTAAAATCCTGCCTTTTAGGTGGGATTTTTTTACTCCCAAATGCAACTTTTGTTACAAACGTCACCAATCTGAAGCCGTAAAATTGCTTAAGTAAAAAAGGAAATTTATGGCAACCGTAAAATTGACAGCAGAACTATTTAAGGAAGAGATCTTTGACTATACCACCGAAAAGAGTGGAAATACAAAGGTGATAAGCCGGCAATTATTGATTTCTATGCCGACTGGTGCGGACCGTGCCAGATGGTAGCACCAATATTCGAGGAATTGTCGGAAGAATATGAGGATATTGTCATCTATAAGCTGGATACAGAAGCCGAGCGGGAGCTAGCTGCTTTATTTGGTATCAGAAGCATCCCCAGCATTTTATTCATCCCTGTGGAAGGTCAGCCAAAAATGCAAATGGGAGCACTTCCAAAAGTGGCATTAAAAGAGATCATTGACAGGGAATTACTATCGGTAAAAGCAAGCTAAATTCTGTAATCGTTACCCGATCCTCACGGAGGTCATCGTCAATGATCCGGCTCTATCAATACGTTATTTCTATAACATAATATTAGCTTAGGTGAGGTTTGTATTGTAGCCCTTTTCTGGAGATAGACAGGTGAGTAATTATCCCTCATTATTTTAACTTATTCTCTACTAGTTTTAAAATTTCTGTTGCTGTTTCAAAGGCTTTCTGGATATCCTTTTTATCATAGTAGTTGTCTACTTCTTTTAATCCTGCTAAGTGGATTCGATTCCTTTTTTCCCTTAGCTCCTCGACCTCCCCAAATAGTTCGTCACTCAATATTTGAGCTCTTTTACAGGCTCGATTGATTTCTATAAAGTTTGTGTTGGAACTTATTTTCACAGGCTTACGAGAGATGTGAATACCACAAATTTCTATGCCCTGTTCAGTTTTGTAAAGAAGCTTTTTATTTGAGTATTTTATTTCAGTTCCAAGGATTTTTTCATCTACTTTACCTACTTTAATTAGTGAATTAATCAAATAGTGTAGGGACCCTTCGATTATAGAAGCGGTATGTAGAATTATGTTTTTAAATACAGAATAAGATATGGGGCCCTGGAGCCTAACCTCCTCTTCAAGAGTAATTAAGAAAATTATGTATTGGAATGAAATAGAAAGGTTAGTTCTTAATGCTCTGTTTTTGATAAACTTGAACCTGTTTTCTAAAAACTCTATCTCGGGAATATTGTCCTCAAGCTTATCTTCTAGCTTTCCCATCCCTGGAATTCAGGAGTTCATTTAAAGAGCCATAACCTTTCTCTTTTAAATAGTTGCCAAGTTTTTTATCAGAACGCACCCCAAAATCCTTTCCATATTTTTTTTCAATGGTGCCCATTTTAGTGTCTGATCTTTTTTTTCTAACAATTTTACGTTTAGCCATTATTCAAATATATCTATTCTCAGGTAAATATATAATTCCATACTTTACGAAAAAGTTTAGGTGTTTACCCCACCTTCACAGAGGTCATGGTCAGTGAGCCAGCCACATACTTATCATTGAATATCTCTACCTCTTCACGATCGCCTTGCAAAGCAAGTGAATATATCAAAGGATAATAATGATCGGGAGTGGGGATAGCCAGCTTGGCTGCAGCACCCCAGTCCGAGTAGTTGAGCAGGCTCTCATGGTCTTTGGAGTTGATGCTGGCTTTGAATTTTTCATTCATCTCCTTCGCCCAGTCAAATCCATAGTCAGGTGTATCAAAATGCTGCCAGTCCACCATGCGAAGGTTGTGCACCATGTTGCCACTGCCTATTACCAGCACCCCTTTTTTTCGTAGTTCGGATAGCTCCCGGGCTAGTTTGTAGTGGTATTCCGGTGATTGATGATAATCAATACTGAGCTGCAGAACAGGGATGTTTGCATCGGGATACATCTTTTTCACAACAGACCAGGTGCCATGATCCAGGCCCCAGTCATGATCCAGCCCTACATTGGTGCTTTTAATCAGTTGGGCAGTTTCCTGAGCTAAGGAAGGGTCTCCGGGAGCAGGATACTTTACTTCAAAAAGCTCTTGTGGAAATCCACCAAAATCATGGATCGTTCTTGGATCATTCATGGCTGTAACGTGTGTCCCTCGAGTAAGCCAGTGTGCAGAAATACAGAGTACAGCCGCCGGGGCAGGGATCTCTTTGGCCATTTTCTCCCAACCCTGCGTGAACTCATTGTCTTCGATACCATTCATCGGAGAACCATGACCTACAAACAAAACAGGCATTTTCACATCCCTTTTGGGTAGTTCTCTTGCTGATTTAGCAAATGATTTCAATGATGACATGTCTGTAACCCCTCCTAACGCTGTTAATAAAAACTCTGTTCTGTTCAAGTAATTCTTTTAAATGTATGTACGTACATTTAATAAGAAAGTTATGTCCCTGGTTTTGGTTAGGGGTTTCTGTGAGTCAGCATTTTACGATTTATGCCGTTAGTAATTGCTAATTTCACCTCACTATTACCCAATTTTACCTTGCCATCAACTTAGAATCCATGTCTCTCGGAAAACTTACTTATTTCCTGCTTTTTTTTCTCACCTCACAGCTCTTTTCCCAGGAGCTACCGGTCGAGCTGCGGATACAGTCAGGGCACTACAACCGGATTACTGCCACAGTCTTTTCTCCTGATGGCAGTCTGATAGCCAGTGGCGGGTATGATCAAAATATCCTGATCTGGGATGTGAAAACCGGGCGTGAACTACGTCGGATCGAGTGTCCTGAGTACATCAAATCCCTCGATTTCAGTCCGGATGGAGAAAAGCTTTTGTCCGTTTTGGATGGAGGGCTGGCCCAGGTGCATGAAATAAAGACCGGGAAATTACTGATGAAAGCAGGCGGTGATGAACCATATCTGAGATCGGGTAGGTTTCTGCCGGATGGCAAACGCTTTGTGACTTCCGGGGGAGAACAAACAGCCTATTTATGGAGCTTAAATGAAACGGAGCCCATTGCAATCTTTGAAGGCGAGCGAACCTACTGCATGGACAACTGCCAGCAATCCATGGATGTCAGTCCGGACGGAAAATGGTTGTTGACGTTAGACCGGCAGGGAGTAGTTTCCCTTTGGAATGTCAGGAATCAAAAGCTAATCCGTACCTACAAGCATTATGAAAATCGTTCCCTAAGCTTTTCCGGAGTTACTGCAATGGCTTTCTTGCCAGACAGTAAACATTTCATTGTAGGTTCGGAAGAAGAGGGGATCATTAAATGGTCAGTGAATGCGGGAGATGATCCGGGGATTTTGTTGCCTTCACAGCGCATAACCAGTGGGCTTACTTTTATGCTCAGTGATCTGGCGATCAATAAAGATGGTACTCGTCTGGCAGCGCTGTACCTGGAGGGTGTCCAGGGTTCTTTTACCCGTGAGAAAGAAATCGGATACCACCTTTATGACCTGGAAAAAGGTGAAGAGGTCCTGGCTCAGGATGTGGGAAATATCGGTCAACTGGCTACTATGGCTTTTAGTCCCTTATCTGATACCTTGCTCTGGGCGAGAGGGGCAGTATTACAGCTTGTCGATCCTGAAACCACAGATCCATATCAGGAATTCAAAGGTCACCTGACTGATCACCCGGCAGATTACTGGATCATGCGAACCACCAAAAAACATTTGTTTATTCCTCCCTCCACTGTTGTGGAAAAGGTGGGTAATCAGGTGCTGGCCTGGGACTTTAAAACGGGGAAGCTGGTTCGGAAATATGCAAGCCACCCGGGATTGGTGCTGGGTATGGCCCTAAGTCCTGATCAGCAATTGCTGGCTACAGGTTGCTCGGACGGAACCATCCGGGTTTCAGATGTGGAAAGTAGTGATACGCTCTGGCGAAAAGACTTGTCCAATAAGGTTTTTGCTCTGGCTTTCACTCCTGATGGAAAGGAGCTGATATCTGTGCTGATGGGCGGACGCGTAGCGATCTGGGATGCAAAGACCGGGAACTACGTGAGGGACTTCTCATCGGCGTCCGGAAACTGGTACGATACGCCGCTGAGCATTGCTTTTACCGGAACCGGACTGATTACCTGGGGTGATTTTCTCAGAGACTATGCTACGGGACAGGAGGTCGTGGTATTTGATTCACATGAAAAGCGGGTACATGATGTGCTGGTCACCAGGGATGGCAAATCGCTTCTGACAACTGGTTGGGATGACCAGGTTTTTTTGAGAGACCTTTACTATGGCGGAAAGGTTACGCCAATCGGAAAGGGAGGATCCACCAGCTATTGTGTCGCACTGAATGAGGCGGAAGAGCGAATTGTCACAGGAGGAGCAGATAATATTATCCGGGTTATGAACCGGGATGGAGAAGAACTGTTTGATCTTGTGGGCCATACGGGTCCGGTAGTGTCGGTTACCTTTACCTCTGATGACGGGTATCTGATTTCCGGAAGCCAGGACGGGACAGTGAAGGTTTGGGATCTGGAGAAACAGGAGGAGGTTTATACGCATATTTTGCTGGATCAGGATCGGTGGACCACCCAGCTACCATCCGGGCACTTTTATGCAACACAGCAGGGTATGGAGTCTATGTTTTTTGTTCGGGGGACGGAGAGCTACAGCCTGGATCGTTTTTTCGAGGAGTTTTATCAACCCAGGCTGGCGATCAATCTGTTGGGGAGTGCTTTTGAGAGTAATCGCTCAAAAATCGGGGACCAGATAGCCAAACTGCCCCCACCAAAAGTGGAGATTATCTATCCGAAAAGTGGAATTACACAAGAAGAACGCATCGAGCTGTTAGTCCGGGTAACAAATCAGGGTGGCGGTGTAGATGAGATCAAACTGCTTCATAATGGAAAACGGATTGTTACGGGTGAGGCCGCCGGTACTTCCCGGTCTGCCGGAACTGTGGCCCATTCATTTTCCATAGAACTGGTACCGGGAGTCAATATCATTCAGGCATCAGCTTTTAGTACAGGACGCATTGAGTCAGCTACTGATGAGATCCGGCTGGTACGTCCGGCGGATGAACCAACAGCTGCTTGCTATGTCGTTTCCATTGGGATCAATCAATATAAAAATCCCCAGCTCAACCTTAACTACGCTGTTGATGATGCTAAGAGTGTCGCCAGCTTGATTGAGACTCAGGGTCAAAAGCTGTTTACCCGAATAGAAACGCACCTGATTACCGATGAAGCAGCTACGCGGGAAAACATACTGGCTAAGCTGCAGGAACTTTCTGCCCGGGTAAAGCCTACGGATGTCTTTTATTTCTTTTATGCGGGTCACGGTAGCATGCTTGATGATGACTTTTATTTTATCCCGGTCAATTGTACCCGCCTTTATGAGGAAGAGGGTTTAAAGCAGGAAGCGCTCCATGTGAATGACCTGGTGGAGCAACTCAAATCGATTAAGGCATTGAAGCAAGTCCTTTTTGTAGATGCCTGTCATTCAGGAGGGTCTACGGCAGTTCTGGCCTCCCGGGGTGCAGGTGAGGAGAAGGCTTTGGCACAGCTATCCCGCAGTGCCGGAGTACACATCCTGGCGGCGGCAGGCTCGGATCAGACAGCTACGGAGTACCAGGAGCTTGGGCATGGATTGTTTACCTATGCAGTACTGGAAGCCCTGAGTGGAGAGGCGGATGGTGCTCCGGCGGACAACAAAATCACTGTTTACGAGCTGAAGTCATTTTTGGACGACCGAGTTCCGGAGTACTCACAGAAATATAAAAATGTTCCCCAATACCCGAATACATTTTCTATCGGACATGATTTTCCAATTGTTTTGAAGAGAGAAAAGTAAGCTACCATGTATTGGCCATGAGCGGTCCGTATTATGGGTTTGCATATCATAAAGACTTAGCGGAGGCATAAGCAAAAAGAAGCAAAATGACCGATGGCTACTCCCTACCGCGCATTATTTTCCCAGGACTAAATTTTATGATGTATTTTAGAAAATTATAGATCATATCTTATGCAATTCAAACCGTCGTACTTTTTAGTTCTTGCCGGCCTGGCAGCAATTCTTTTTGGTTACTTTTTCTTTACAGATGGCTTATCCGCCACTGGTCCGTATGCTGTTTCTTTTTTTGTTTTCCTCGCCCTGGGAATTCAAAAACATCCGCTGGCTAAAGGGTTTGTTTTTGCTATGTGGGTGTTTGCGGCCGTTTCAGTGGCGATGTATTACCCTTCTGTGCTACAGACCTGGAGAACGTTTGAATTGAAAACACTGATCATACCCCTTTTGCAGATCATTATGTTTGGGATGGGCACTGCTATGAGTTTGAAGGATTTTGGCGAAGTGATAAAAAGTCCCAGGGCGGTATTTATTGGTCTGACCTGCCAGTTTACCATCATGCCGATCGTTGGTGTCTCCCTCACTTACCTGTTTGGCTTCCCTCCTGCCATTGCTGCAGGGGTGATTTTGGTCGGGTCTTCACCAAGTGGGCTGGCTAGTAATGTGATGACTTACATAGCCCGGGCAAACCTCGCACTGTCCGTGACCCTCACCGCTGTGGCAACTTTGCTAGCGCCTCTTACTACTCCTTTGCTTATGAAGCTACTGGCAGGACAACTCGTGCCGATTGATTTCTGGAGTATGATGTGGGGGATCATCAGGATTGTTATTCTACCGATCATAGGTGGCTTGCTTTTCAACCGATTACTCCATGGCAAAACCAAATGGCTGGATGATGCAATGCCCCGAATTTCCATGATCAGCATCGCTGTGGTGATCGCTATTATTACCGCATCCGGCAGGGATAGTCTGCTGCAGATTGGTCTGGCGCTGGTGGCTGCCAGTGTTATCCACAATGGACTTGGCTATTTCCTGGGCTACTGGTCTTGTCGGCTTTTTCGGATGGACGAAGCTTCCTGTCGTACCATTGCTATAGAGGTGGGCATGCAAAATTCCGGTCTGGCCTCCGGGATTGCTTTGCAGATGGGGAAAGTGGCCACTGTAGGTCTTGCTCCGGCCGTTTTCGGACCTATGATGAACATTACCGGATCTGCACTGGCCAGCTGGTGGCGGGACCGGGATCCCGAAAAAAGCGATAAAAATCGCGATTAGTCCTGCTTCGTCTTATTTTCGATCCGACTTAAAGTCTCACCGACCGTGTCTGACCGACCGTGTCTGATCCCAGGTAGCTCTTAGGTCAGGCTTTAGCCAGACCGGTATTTTACCGTCGCTTAACTGTAATTGTAATCAAAGAAATTTACTTACTGACTTTTACCTTCTTTTTCAGGTACTTCACTATCGCTTCATATTCACTGTTTTCACGATTGGAGAGTTTCAGGATCTTTTTCCTGGTATACAGGATCTTTACTTCTCTAAATTCACCATTTTTTGTTTTGATCACTTCTTCACGCCAGCCCAGGATATCTTTTACGTCCACATTTATCTTGAGCCGAGTGACCGGGTAAAAAATCCGGAGTTTGTTGTCCCCCAGCTTTACCACCTTGATGGAGGCAAGAAGCTTACTCAGTACGATGAGTCCGATAACCAGCACAATGGGAGTGAGAATAAGCTTGAGAATGAAATAAGCCTGGTTAGTCAGCAGGCTGTTGAGCAGCATGAAAAATGCAGCAAAGATCAGCAGAACGAAAACACTCAGTGCAGTAATGGTATTCGTCTTGGGTTTTGAAACGATCATGTCTCAAAACTAATGCATCAAAAACGGATGATGATACCCTGTCGAAGAGAATAAGTTGCTTTGGCATTTGTATTATTGCTGAAATTTACCCTGGTGGATATACTCACCTGCTCCCGAAGACGCCCGATCACTCCAAGTGAAACTACATATCCGGTGGTATAAATCATCCTGGTACCTGATAAGGTGTCTCGGATTTTCGGGGAAGAGTCACTCCACTGCCTTACGAAGAAACCTAACCCTACACTGGCATTTATGCTTTGATGAGTATCTGACCGGTTGTAAAAAAGGATTTCGAGGTTTCTTGCTGATGACTGGTCAAAGAGAAATTTGCCGTAGCTGATGCCAACGCTTGAGTTTTTTGAAACTTCTTTCTGAATTTCTATACCCAGCCCCTCGCCAACAGAACTCAGGAAGTTGCTGTAGATCGGATAAAACTCACTACGAAGCTGCAGCCTGAGAGAGTCCTGAGCTTGTAGCGAATTAAATAAAAGCAAGATAAAGGCGGCTATCAGAAATTTTCTCATAACTGATATCCGGTAAATCGATTCTATCTATTTGAAACGACCTCTGGCTTCCTATGTTTTTTGTTAAATGCTTTTTTTCAAAAGAGTCCCTTTTACAGCTGGCCATTCCTCTTTCACAATACTGTAAATCACCGAATCTCTCCTTCCGCCTGATTGGTTAAACCGGTGATTTCGAAAGATGCCCTCCTGCACTGCTCCCAGTTTTTCGATGGCTTTTCTTGACCGGACATTGAGCACATCAGTTCTGAACTCCACGCGGTAGTAGCCCATAGCCTCAAACGCATGTTTAAGTAGAAGGTATTTCATATTGAAATTAATTCCTGAGCCGTGATAAGCTTTATCAATCCAGGTGGTGCCGATCTCCAGACACAGATCTGCAGCAGCTATGTGCATGTAACTGGTCGATCCAATGACCTTGTCCGTTTGTACGTCACGGATCGTGAAAGGAACACGAACTCCTGCCTGGTGGTCACCCAGCAACTTTTCCATCCAGCTTTTTAATGTATCCGGATCTGATAAGACCACAGGGAACCATCTCCAGATATCAGGATCCTGGCCTGCTTTTAGCAAGCCGTCAAAATCAGTTTCTTTTAGTAGTGAAAGTTTGACTTTTTGGTCAGAAAGATCTGGTACTATAATCATTTATTGGTAGCTGTAAGTCCCGCCAGGGGATTTGATGATGACTTCTTTCGTCCGGGCAGCTTCTACATGACCCACTCTTTGAGCTTCAATACCAAATGAGGTAGCTATATCGATCACAGTTTGTGCATAAGCTTCATCCAGGTAGAGCTCAAATCGGTGTCCCATGTTAAACACCTGGTACATTTCTTTCCAGTCCGTACCGCTTTCCTCGTGAATCAATTTGAAGAGCGGGGGTATATCGAACAGGTTATCTTTTACGACTTTCAGGTTATCTATGAAATGAAGGACTTTTGTTTGAGCTCCTCCACTACAGTGCACCATTCCATCGATTCGTTTAGGAAGCTCAGATAAGATCTGCCGGACTACCGGAGCGTAGGTTCTCGTAGGCGAAAGAACAAGTTTGCCGGCATCCAGCGGGCTGTCCTGTACAGGATCAGTAAGCTTTTTGCTGCCGGAAAAGATCAACTCACGATCTACAGCAGGGTCATAGGCTTCAGGGTATTTATCGCGATAGATTTTATCAAATACATCGTGGCGGGCGGAGGTCAGTCCGTTACTGCC
Organism: Marinoscillum sp. HNIBRBA16962; assembly: GCF_057801515.1. NCBI lineage: Bacteria > Pseudomonadati > Bacteroidota > Cytophagia > Cytophagales > Reichenbachiellaceae > Marinoscillum > Marinoscillum sp. HNIBRBA16962. The sequence continues at coordinate 5,844,078 of NZ_CM173603.1, forward strand.
CATACCTCCATTATAAGTATCTTCATAAGAAGCTTGTCCATAAGAAGCCAGCCCGATAATCACATTGCCTGGTTTGATACCATCGTTGCTGATTACTTCATCCCTTTTGAGACGGGCAGTCACGGTACTGTCCACGATGATCGTACGGACCAGGTCACCTACGTCTGCCGTTTCACCACCGGTACTGATGATGTCAATTCCCTGATCACGGAGCATTTGCAGTACCTCTTCGGTACCATTGATTATGGCAGAGATCACTTCACCCGGGATCAGGTTTTTATTCCTTCCGATGGTGGAGGAGAGGAGAATGTTTTCCGTACATCCCACACACAGCAGGTCATCTGTATTCATGACCACCGCATCCTGTGCAATGCCTTTCCATACGGACAGGTCTCCGGTTTCTTTCCAGTACATGTATGCCAGAGAGGATTTAGTGCCAGCTCCATCTGCATGCATGATGGTGCAGTAGTCGTCATCTTTGGCCAGCAGATCCGGTACTATTTTGCAAAAAGCTTTTGGGAAAAGCCCCTTGTCCACATTTTTTATGGCGGCATGCACATCATCTTTGGTGGCAGATACTCCTCGTTTTGCGTAGCGATCAGACATGGGAATTTTTTTACGCAAAGAAAGTAAATCATTTGAATTTTATGGTCAGAGACAACAGTCCTACCAGTAATGAACACAGAACAATAAACCCCAGTCCTACAGGAAGACTGTAAGCCTCTGCCAGGAAGCCAATAAGTGGGGGGCCGATTAAGAAACCCGTGTAACCAATGGTGGTCACGGAGGCTATTCCCGCTCCTGATGAGTATCCGGGCTCATTTGCTGCAGTAATAAACAGCACGGGAACGATACAGGAGTATCCAAACCCGGCAATGGAAAAGCCGACGATGGCTACAATGGGATGGCCTACCAGGAGCGAAGTACCAAGTCCGATTACTCCCAGAAATCCGCCGAAGGAAACTATTGCTTTTTTCCCGAATTTTGGAATAATGGCGTCTCCGATAAGGCGACCAACAGCCATCAACAGGGAAAATCCCGCGTAAGCAATACCCGTGAGATAGGCGTTGGCATGGAGGTTATCTCGCATATATACGCCACTCCAGTCAGCAATACCACCCTCACTCACCATGATACAAAACCCCATCAGGGCCAGCAATAGTAGCGTTTTATTGGGTATTGCAAACACTTTATCCCCGGAGCGTTTTTCTTCATGATATGCCAAAAGACTTTTGAATAAGCTGAAGAGCAGCAAGCAAACGAAGAGCGCTGTACCGGCCAGGTGTGCGAAAGTAGAGACATTTATGCCTACCAGGATGCTTCCCAATCCAGATCCCAGCATGGCTCCTACGCTCCACATCCCATGACATGTGGACATGATATTCTTTTTCAGGGCTCGCTCCGTAGCAGCAGCTGTAGCGTTCATGGAGATGTCCATGATCGAGTTGGTAAGCCCAAAAAAGACCAGGGCCAGTGTCAATGACCAAAAAGAGTCTGCCAGTGCAAGTAGCGGTAAAGACAGGGAATGGATTAATCCGCTGGACCAGACCGTTTTCCCCAGACGGAAATGGGCTATGATCCAGCCGGAAAAGGGCATAATGAACAAAGCACCAATTGGTGCGCCCAGGAGAGCCAGACCCAGCTCTGCTTCACTAAGGCCCAGGGCATTTTTCATGCTGGGAATACGGGTGACCCAGTTGCCAAACAGCAAACTGTTCATCATGAAAACAAGTCCTATTAGGACGCTGTCTTTTTTGCTGAAGAAAAATCTAAGATGCTGTGCCAAATTTTTATCGAATTTGGCGCGAAGTTAATTGAAGGTCAGCGGATTAATCACCCTCATCATCAAAGAACCGATCATACTCGTCTGCTTCTTCCACAGGAGGCAGGTCATCATTTCGCTCTCGAGGGTCGTAGCGGAGTACTTTAAATTCTGTTCGTCGGTTTTTCTGATGTTCCTCCTCTGTTTGGGCGTCCTTTATGATCAGCTGGGTTTCTCCATATCCTTTAGCCACAATGCGTTCCGGATTGATCCCATTCCTGATAATATAATTTACTGCCGACTGAGCCCTTCTTCGAGACAGATCCATGTTGTAGTCATCCGGGGCACGAGCATCCGTATGGGAACCGAGTTCAATGTAGATATCAGGGTTATCATTCATGATGGTTACCAGACTGTCGAGAACGGGCTCCGCATCGGGCCTGATGTTGGCTTTATCCAGGTCATAATAGATATTGTTGAGCACAATTGGTTTTTCCAGCACGATTCGGTCCATCATAACCTTCGTATTGAAGGTGACATTGGTAATGAGTTCACTAAGGGTATCTTTATTCACACTCTTTCCGATTGTTGAAAATTCCTTCCTTGTAGTGAAATAGTCTGTTTTTTCTCCAATCAAGTTATAGTCTTCTTCCGGGTATACGCGGAATTTAAATGCTCCGTCTTCTCCGGTAAATGCTTCGTTGACTACCTCACCATCTGTGGCTACCAATGATACTTTGGTGTTTGGCAAGAGGATCTCCTGGTTTCCGTCATCAGTGGTTACGGTAATTCCCTGCACAAAGTAATTGACAATCTTCAGGTCCGGATCATCGTTGACAAAGGTATAGATATCATCATCTCCTTTTCCGCCAGGTCGGTTGGAGGAGAAGAAACCCCGGGTAAGGTCAAACTGGTAAAGTGCAAAATCATCCGCAGAGGAGTTCATAGGCTGGCCCAGGTTTTCTATCGTAATCTTACCTCTGGTACGTGTTGCTGCAAACAGGTCCAGATTTCCAAAACCAGGATGCCCGTCTGATGCAAAATACAACCGGCCATCCTCTGATACAAATGGAAATGCCTCATCTCCCGGTGTGTTAATGGCAGGTCCCAGGTTTTGTACATCCACCCAGCGTCCTCGCCGGTTTAGCTGTGCAGAATATAGGTCAGCCCCTCCATAGCCACCTTCCCTGGTACTGGAAAAATACAGGGTGGTGCCATCAGGAGTCAGAGCCGGGGTAGAATCCCAGGAGTCCGGGTCATTGATGCTGAGTGGTCGTGGTTCGGTCCAGTTCCCAATCCTAAACCGGGTAAAATACAGGTTTACTTCCGTATTGCCGGTGGCTTTTCCTGTGTTCCCCTTAGCGTAAATTAATGAGGTCCCATCCCGGGAGATCGCTATCGATCCTTCGTTCACATCAGAATGATTGATAATTGGCTCAAGGGCTTCAAGAGTCTGTATTTCCACATTTGCTCCGCGGGTTCGTACACGATAAATATCGGTGAACGGGGTGCCGGTCACTCCATAAATTTTACCCCCGTGGCGGTTAGAAGTGAAGTATAAGAAGTTGTTCATGTAAACCGGTGAGTATTCTGCATACTTTGTATTTAGCTCTTCCAGATTTTTGATCCGATAGTAGTTTTGCTCGGAAGCTAATACATCGACTTTATTTAGGTTTTCTAATTCGTACCTGGCCAATTCTTTGAAATCCGGATCTCCGCCTGCCGTGGTTATGTATTCATTAAGGACTTTTTCGGCTTCATCGTATCGTTGGTTGGCCTTGAGTGACCTGGCGTAATAATAAGTAAGGCCTGGCTCCTCATATCCGCCATTTATGGCGTTGTTGTAGTACTGGGCTGCTTCTTTGAGCCGGTTTGATTTACGATAGGCTTCAGCAATCATAAAATTCTCGAAACCATCTTGCGGTTTCAGGCCCCTTTTATACAACTCAATCGCACGGTCGTACTCTCCTTTTTCAAAACTTTTTCCAGCCATCTGACTGGCACATGACTGAATGATAAAAGCTATGACCGCTAAATAAAATATGTCCCTTACTTTCATGCGTTTAAAATTGATGAAATCAGTCGGGCCGGGTAGGCGGTTTGTAACAACCCTTTGATCATATCAATGTTTTGGGTTGAGACTGGACTACGTGTCCCGGCATCATGCTCATTTCATACGGATAGAACTATACCCTAAACTAACGAAAAATTGAGGAATTAGTGCTTCTAACCGGAATAACAACGGCAAACTACTTAAACCCTCAGGAGAAATAACGATTGAGCCAGGTGCTTTGTGCCGGCACTATCCAGTTATTTTTCCACTCTCCTGCATTTTGTACCAGGTTATTGAACACAGGTGTCTCCCCTGTGATCTGGCCTTTGTGAATGGCATCCTTTAGTTTTGATAACGGATACATCACCACCTGATTTTCGATCCAGAAAGCCACTCTTGTCCGGTCAAGAAGGTTCAGATCAAACGTGTCCTGGATCTTTCTGATGAGGTTTACAGAGGCATCGATGCTGCATCCGCTTGCCAGGTTAAATGATTCGTCAACTGAAATGACGATAAACTGGTGATGTTCTATGCTAAATGCAGCTTTGAGTTTTTGTCCATGTGCTGCCCACTGGTCAAGAAAGGCCTGAGTGGTTTGACTGATCTGATCTTCTTCCTCCTTTGTAAACGGTCTGTTTGCCTGGTATATCCATAACCGGGCATGATCGGGCATGGTATCTATGGTCAGTGTTGTGGTCATAGCTCAAATTTAGCCATTTAAACCCTCAGCTTCTGCAATGAGTTCCGCTAAATCCTGAACTTTAACATCTTCTTCACGTTCTTTGTTTTTTACCCCATCAGACATCATGGTCATACAGAAAGGACAAGCCACTGCAATAGTACCTGCTTTGGTCTCCAGGGCCTCTTCCGTACGTTCGATGTTGACTTCTTTATTTCCAGGTTCAGCATCTTTAAACATCTGAGCTCCGCCGGCACCACAGCATAGCCCTTTAGTTTTGCAGCGTTTCATTTCTACCAGCTCCGCATCCAGCGCTTCCAAAACTTTACGTGGAGCCTCGTATACATTGTTTGCACGGCCCAGGTAACAAGAATCATGATAGGTGATTTTTCTTCCTTTGAATTCTCCACCCCCTTTCAAAGAAACTTTTCCCTGGTCGATCAGGTCCTGCAAAAATTGTGAATGGTGGATGACCTCATAATTACCTCCAAGATCAGAGTACTCATTTTTGATGGTATTGAAACAGTGCGGGCAGGCTGTTACGATCTTTTTGATCTCATAGCCATTCAAAACCTGTATGTTAGCCATGGCTTGCATCTGGAAAAGAAATTCATTGCCGGCTCTGCGGGCAGGATCTCCAGTACAGGTTTCTTCAGGTCCAAGTACGGCAAACTTTACCCCTACTTTGTTGAGGATCTTTACAAAGGCTTTGGTTACGTTTTTATAACGATCATCGTATGATCCGGCACAGCCTACCCAAAACAATACTTCAGGGGATTCTCCTTTGGCGGCCAGATCAGCCATGATAGGTATTTGGATGTTAGTCATATCTTTCTTTTAATGCTTTTAAATTTAGCTTTCTTTCATTTCTTCAGCCCACCTGAACCGATCCGTCGGTGCAAATTTCCATGGGGCAAAGTTGGTTTCTACGTTGGAAAACATAGAGTTCCAGGCTGGTGGAGCTGCAGATTCTTCCATTGCCACATAGCGCCTGCTCTGTAAAATAATATCCAGAGGGTTGATATTAACCGGGCAGGCCTCTACACAGGCATTGCAGCTCGTGCAGGCATTGATCTCTTCTTTGGTAATGTAATCGCCAAGAAGGGATTTACCATCTTCCAGCCCTTTTCCGCCTTTTTCCAGCGAGCGCCCTACTTCTTCTGCCCGATCGCGGGTATCCATCATGATTTTCCTCGGTGAAAGCTTCTTGCCGGTCAGGTTTGCCGGGCACTCAGAGGTGCAGCGTCCACATTCCGTACAGGCATAGGCATCCATGATGTTTTTCCAGGTGAGGTCATTGACGTCCTTAGCGCCAAACCGGAGACCATCAGGCGGGGGTGCTGATTCATCTCCGCCACTCATTCCGAGCATGATCTTCACTTCATTGGTGATTTCTTCCATGTTGATCATTTTCCCTTTTGGCGTAAGCCTGCTATAATAGGTATTTGGAAAGGCCATGAAGATATGCAGGTGCTTGGAGTAGGTGATGTAGACAGCAAATGCAAAAATGCCAATGATATGAAGCCACCAGGCTACCCGCTCTACTACAAACAATGATCCTGTGGGAAACCCGTCAAAAAGCGGAACCATAAGGCCACTGACGAGGAAGGTGCCAGTTTGTGCATAGTGATCTGCTCCCCGGGCCTGCAGTACCAGATCGCTGGAGTTCATGGACAGGATGGCAACCATAAGCACAATCTCAATGACCAGAATGAGATTAGCATCGAGGGTAGGCCACCCTTTCATCTCTACCTTTGTAAAGCGTGGAAGTCTCAGGATATTTCTTCTGATAAGAAAAATCACGCAGGCTATAATGACCAGCACGGCCAGAATTTCGAAAAAGCTGATCAGTGCCGCGTAAAAAGAACCCAGAAAAGGAGCGAATAAACGGTGTGTGCCCAGTAGCCCGTCAAGAATGATCTCCAGCACTTCAATGTTAATCAAAATGAAACCGATATAGATAAGAAAGTGGAAAAAGGCTGGTAAGATCCTTTTAAACATTTTCTTCTGACCAAAAGCAACCAAAAGCATGGTTTTGAGTCGTTCTGAAGTGTTACCGGAAGTAGAGTGTGGCCTTCCGAGATTGATGTTTTTACGTATTCTTCGGATCCTTTTAAACAATAAGAATCCAAAAAAAGCAAGTACAGCTATAAAAGCTATCTGTGAAATCATGGTACCAGTTGTTTTTTCTCTCGTAAGTTATTTTAAATAAAATATTTGCACGTTCTCAAATATTATCTAGTTTTGCACCTCCCAAAAACGGTGCTGTAGCTCAGGTGGTAGAGCATCGGACTGAAAATCCGTGAGTCGGTGGTTCGAGTCCACTCAGCACCACTTTTTTAACCCAGACAGAATCGTCTGGGTTTTTTTTATGTCTTTCCGAGTGGATGAAATCGTATCCACTGTGCTCCCCCTCTCCATAAGATTGAGCCACCTCAGTTCGGATTAAGCGGTAAAACCTGGGGATTACACTTGGAAGTTAGGTTAAGGTTCCCGCTGATTACGCTGATTCCCGCAGAAATTTTTTATTGAAAGTGTAATTCTGCGCCGATTTGCGTCATCTGCGAGAGACCCCCGGCTGCTACGATCTGGTATCCCATTTTTCCATGTCCCCGGAAATATTGCTTGATCCCTCATTCCTTCGAAGTTAATAAAAGTCATGGATTTAGTATGCATGCATACTAAATTTGTTGAAAGAAACTACCAGAATGCGGTTTATAGCTTCTTTACGACAGGTTTTTGAGCTGGATAATCTCTTTTGGAGAAAGATGTCGATACTTTCCGCGTGGAAGATTCTTTTTGGTAAGAGTACCAAACATGACCCGGTCCAGTTTTACGACCTGGTAGCCAAAGTGCTCAAAGATCCTGCGAACTATTCGGTTTTTGCCAATGTGAATTTCAATTCCCAAAATCTGCCGATCTTCGGACACAACCGCCATTTCGTCAGGAGTAGCCATGCCATCCTCCAGTTCCACGCCATTTAAGATATCATCAAAGTCCTGGTTGGTAATGGGCTTATCCAGGGTCACCTGGTAGATTTTTTTGATTCGATATGATGGGTGTGTGAGTTTCTTTGCCAGATCCCCGTCATTGGTAAAAAGTAATAAGCCAGTGGTGTTCCGGTCTAATCGTCCTACAGGATAGATCCGCTCTTCACAGGCTTTTTTGACCAGGTTCATTACGGTGTTGCGATTGTGAGGATCAGACATTGTACTGATAAAGTCTGATGGTTTGTTGAGGAGTACATATTGTAGCTTTTCACCCTTCAGGACTTTGCCCTGATATTTTACTACATCGCCGGCTTTTACTTTAAACCCCATCTCGGTGATGGTCTCATCATTGACTTGGATTTTGCCGTCTGCAATCAGCTGATCTGCATCCCGGCGCGAACAAACCCCTGCGTTTGCTATGTATTTGTTCAGTCGGGTTTCTTTGGGCTTTTCTTCAAAGCTCGTTTTTGCTCCTTTCCCCTTCTTGAAAGTGGGTTTGGATGGTCTTTTACCTTTCATTTAGTTTTCTTCTTCCCCTATGACATTCTCATCCTCTTGCACAAAATCTTTAGGGGTAGGCAGGTCTTTAACATCGTTGATGCCAAAGTAATCCATAAACTGCTGATTAGTGCCGTACAGTAATGGCTTACCAATAGAATCCGCTTTCCCTTTAATTTCCACCAGTTCTTTTTCCAGAAGCTTATTGACGGCATAGTCGCAATTAACTCCTCTGATCTGCTCAATCTCCGACTTGGTGATAGGCTGCTTGTAAGCAATAATAGCAAGCGTTTCCATGGCTGAATTGGACAGACGCTTTTTGGATTGCTGCTTTAGCAATATGCTTATGCTAGCCTGATAGGCTGGCTTTGTAAGAAACTGATAACCACCTCCACTTTGTGTAAGACCAAAAGAATACTCATCGTCCTGATATTTCTTATCCAGCTTTTCAATACCTGCCGCAATGTCTTTCAGCGGCACATCCGCTTCAAACATTTCTTTAAGGCACGACTGAATCTCCTTATCAGTTATTGGCTTTGGCGAGCAAAAGATAAGGGCCTCAATGTGGTTAGCCAGGTAATCCATTTACTTCACATTGTTGAGCTTGGCCTCAATAGAATGCATGGTATGAGGTACAGCTCTCAGGCGCTCTTTGCTGATCAGCTTTCCGGTATCTACACAAATGCCGTAGGTGCCGTTTTTGATCCTGATCAGAGCATTTTCCAGGTTGTTGATAAATTTTTGTTGCCGACCGGCCAGCTGGCTGAGTTGTTCTTTCTCAGCGGTATCTGCCCCGTCCTCCAGGGTTTTGACAGCTCCCTGTGAAGCGTCGGCACCATCGTCAGAACTTCTTGTGAGAGAACTTTTTAAAATATTCAGTTCGTTTCTCGCCTTCTCCAATTTCTGATTGATGAGTTCCTCGAACTCCTTCAATTCTTCAGTAGAATATTTAGTCTTCTCAGCCATTTCGTCTATTTTGCTTTAATAATGCGGAAATTTTATTCCGCTAAAGTAACACATCAACCCAAAATATAAAACAATGCTGAATAACAACCCCCTCATTCAGAAATATTTAGGCTTTTTGTTGTTTGTGCTGTTTATTTCCTGTCAACCGGCAAACAAAGTAGAAAGTTCGGTAAAAGGACCTGATAAAAAAATTGCTATAGTTATTCATGGCGGTGCCGGTACAATCAAAAAAGAAAATATGGACTCAGTGACTGAGGTGGCTTACCGCAAAAAACTTAAGGAAGCACTGGCTGCCGGCTATAAAGTGCTGGAGGAAGGAGGATCGAGCTGTGAAGCGGTGCAACAGGCGGTTGTATTAATGGAAAATTCACCACTCTTTAATGCGGGAGTAGGCGCAGTATTTACCGCAACCGGAGAAAATGAACTTGATGCAAGTATTATGAGAGGGAGTGATTTGAATGCAGGGGCGGTAGCTGGCGTGAAGACGATCAAAAACCCAATTTTAGCGGCATATGAAGTTATGGTGAATTCTCCACATGTTATGCTGGCCGGGGATGGGGCTGATGCTTTTGCAGCAGAGCAGGGTCTGGATATCGTGGAGCCGGATTATTTTAAAACCGAAAGAAGGGCCAGACAGCTGGAACGCATTGTCAAAAAGCAGGAAAAAGAATTTGGTACGGTAGGTGCAGTGGCAGTGGACAGGAATGGAAATATATGTGCTGCCACTTCTACCGGAGGGATGACTAATAAAAAATGGGGCCGGATAGGAGATTCGCCGGTGATAGGTGCCGGAACCTATGCGAATAATAATACCTGTGGTTTTTCCGGGACCGGACATGGAGAATATTACATTCGGGCAGCTGCTGCACACGATGTATCAGCCCTTATGGAGTATAAAGGACTCAGCGTGGAGGAGGCTGCACAGACAGTTATGGATAAACTGACTAAAATGGAGGCCTCCGGGGGGATGATAGCCCTTGATCAGTACGGAAACGTAGCCATGCCATTTAATACATCAGGTATGTACCGGGGCTACCTCAGAGAAGAAGAAAATCCTGTAGTAAAAATCTACGCTGGAGAATGAACTGAACGATTTTGATTATTAACGGTTAGTTTCTTTAATGAACAGACAGAAATTAATTGTCATATCTGCTCTCCTATTCGTAGCGATTCTGGCAGGGGTTTATTTTTTAGTGGATTATCTTGCCAAAGAGCGTCTGCCAAAAGTCCTTGGTGACAAAGTTACTATTGCAGATTACAGTTATAGCCTTTGGGATCGCTCTGCCAAGCTTTATAAGCCCGTTTTTCACCTGGCTAGTGAGGAAAGTGATTCCAGGGTGGAAATCCATGCTACTGCAAGCCATGCGTCCATTAGTGGCTTTAGTTTTTGGGATCTCCTGATGAATAAAAAGCTGGGTGTAAGACGCTTTTCAATAGATAGTCTCGGCGTAGAGATTATTTTACCTCAGTTGAGGACTACCATTGAAGAGAGGGAAAAAATCAATCTTTTTATCAAGGAAGTTTTCACACAGATTGAAGTTAAGGATTTCAGGCTTGTCAATGGAGATTTTTTGGTAAAGAGGAAGGATAGCCTCCAGGATCTGGTGCGGGTAGATGGCCTTTCTATTTCAGCTCAGGACATTTTAGTAGATTCAGGTACTATCCAGCATGTTTTTCCTCTCGAATTCAGCAGGTCTCAAATAGGTATAGATAGTTTGAAAGTAAGGGTGAGTGAGCATTATCTGTTGTCAGGAAAAAATCTCCGGATTGTTGATACTGCTTTTAGCATAAACCAACTAAAACTAAGCTCTCTTTTATCTCCTGTAGAGCTGACCAGAAAATATCCTCACGAAAAAGAGCAGTTTGAAGTGGAGGTGGAGATGCTCAGCTCAAAACGACTTCTCTGGGATATAGAAAGCGATAATCATTTATGGATCACATCACCAAAAACCATTCTCAGGGCACCAAGAGTTACCATTTTTAAGGATAAGCGGCAACCGGACCCGCCTCCGAAAATTCAGCCATTGCTGAGCCAGCTGATTAAGGAATTACCCCTTACGATTACCCTGGATACTTTGGTATTTGAAGAGGGCTACATTGCTTATGAGCAGCAGCCGGTGAGGTTTCCTCGGGCCGGGAAGATTTACTTCCGTGACCTATACATGACAGCTTATAACCTTTCGAATGAAGCCCGTGCCCTTGACACAAATCCGGTTACTACCCTGGATGTCCAATGTCAATTTATGGGACGTGGATTGCTGAATACTACCATTCGCATGGATATGAGCTCTGAAAACGAAGTTTTCAATGTGGTTGGGAATTTGGGAGCTATGCCGGTGACTTATGTTAACCAGGTTTTGGCCCCTCTTACTGGTGTGGAAGCTACAGGAGATGTACATAGAATGCATTTTAATATCAGGGGTGATCAATACGCCTCAAAAGGGAATCTTTCTTTTGAATACTCGGATCTCAAAGTAAATGTCTTTGATAAAAACCGGGAGAGGCAATGGCTAAAAAGCGTGTTTGGAAATGCGGCCCTGAAGAGTAAAAATAGACGTTCCGACAGTCTTACTTTCAAAGAAGGAACCATTTATTTCATTCGTTATCAAAACAAAGGCTTTTTTAATTATTTGTGGAATAGCATCCGTGTTGGGTTGCTGGATACCGTAGTGCCTTTCTATAAAAATCCTGACGAAGAGCGGCCTGATTCTGCAGGAGTGAAGTATAAGAAATAGTCCTGGTGGACTATCCGGATTCATTTTAAAGTTGAATTAGCGGGAAAATAAGGCTATCTTATGCCTGACTCAAGCCAATCAAATCCAAAACCGATCATGAAAAGAAGGAAATTTTTAGCTGATTCCCTGAAAGCCGCAGGCGGAATTGGAGTTGCCGGTTCTTTACCCTTTTTAAGTTGTTCAAGCCAGAAACCAAAAACCAGGCTGGGCATTGCACTAGTAGGTCTGGGTGGTTATGCCACAGGCCAACTCGGTCCTGCGCTTTTGGAAACTGAGCTATGCTATCTCGCCGGCATAGTTACAGGTACTCCGGAAAAAGCAGATAAATGGTCAGATCAATACAATATTCCTGATAGCAATATCTACAACTATAGCAACTATGATGAGATAGCGGATAATGAAGATATCGATATCATCTATGTGGTCCTCCCCAACTCCATGCATGCAGAGTTCGCCATCAGAGCTGCTCAGGCCGGTAAACATGTGATCTGCGAAAAACCGATGACCACCACTTATGAAAATGCAGTACGAATGGTGGAGGTCTGTAAAAAGGCAGATCGTATGCTCTCTGTAGGCTACAGGCTACATTTTGACCCCTATAATCTGGAAGTTATGCGTCTTGGTCAGAAGGAAGTTTTTGGTCCGGTGCTAGAGACCAATAATGGTTTTGCTTTTCCATTGAGAGATAAGAAACGCTGGCGTCTTGATAAGCAAATGGCCGGTGGTGGACCACTAATGGACGTAGGTATCTATGCTGTTCAAAGCGCGATCTATACACTCGGAGAGCTTCCCACGCATGTTCGAGCTATAGATACCACTATTGATACTGACTTTTATAAAGAAATAGAAGGCTCACTGGAGGCAACGTTCAGATTTAAGTCTGGCGTGAAAAACCTCATCAAAACCAGCTATGAGGAACAGTATGGGTATACCAGGTCGGTAGCTGAGAATGGTAACTGGGAGTTGGAACCCGCATATAGTTATAACGGGCTCAAAGGGAGGACCCATGAAGGACCCATCACTTTTCCTGAAATAAACCAGCAAGCGCTTCAGATGGATGACTTTGCCAGGTGTATTTTAAATAAACAAAAGAGTATCGTCAGCGGCGAAATGGGCCAGCGGGATATGTTTATCCTGGATAAAATTTATGAGTCCATGTACACAAATAATGAAGTCTCTCTCAAAGGGATGCCGGAAATCCTCCACCTGATGTAAAATCGAATGCCCGGCGATCAGTTGTCGGTCCTTTTAGAAAACGGCACTACCTGGATTTGACCAGCTCATTGGCCGCATTGGCCAAGTAAAGATACGAGGAGCCTACAGAGACTACATATTCGTTTTCACCCCAGAGAAACGGCCAGTCTTCCTTGTTTTCAGGAAAATCCGGAGGGAGGATTAACACTCCGGGAACCACACCACCCGCAATGTAAGAATAGTCGGCCCTGTTCGTGCCGTATGCTACCATTTTTGATTTGGTCCCTACGCCGGATACCAGGGATATATCTGATCCGGGATGACATCCATAGATGTAATTAACAGCTTTGAAGACATATTCAGGACCAACGATACCAGGAAAGGCCTTGTGTAGGTCATAAGCTGCCAACCCGAAACCAACCACGGCCCCACTTCCTGCCCAGCCACCGGCGGTCACGGGTACACCGTACGGATTCTGATATTCAAGTGAGTCCATCCAGACCTTATGTTTTTCTGCTCTGACTCTTACTTTACTTACAAATTCTTCATTCATCAGGGGAGCAATTGCTGCAGCCCGGGAAGCATGAAAAAAGAACTTTTGGTCGATGGTCGGCCATAGTTCCTCAATTCTGTCAGCATATTGCTGGTCTTTGGTTGTGACCAGTAACTGGACGGCGGCTTTGAGCTCTTCGTCATCTAAAGCGCCTCCGGTGGTGTTTCCATGCTGGAAAATATCCGGCTCCTTACCATGCTCCTCACTCCAAACCGCAATGGCAGTTTGCAAGCATTCATTTGCGAGATCATCATCATAGCCGTTTAAGGCTCTGCTGGCTGCTGCCAATGCCGCTGCTGACCGGTAGTTTAGGGGCGTGGATCGCGAAGTAAATGCCCACCGGTCATCAAAAGTACCACTCCTGAACCCATCGGTTTTGAAGCTGTCCAATGCTGGAGAATAAATGAGGTTATCAGTTTTGGTTACTCCATCCCCCAGGTGTGTGTACTGGGAAATATGCGAGGCTACAATTCCGGGAATGGCGTGCCCTACAGCCCGGTGCTGGGCCAGGAGCGCGAGCGCACCATGCTCTATCTGTTGTAGCAGATCTGGTTTTCCATCCGGGTAGTGCATGTCCACGTAACCCTGGTTATAGTCTACAAGTGTTTGATCGCGGGCAATTCCAAACTTTTCCCAGGTACTTACCAGGTTTTGGATGACATAGCATTGGGTCTGTGTACGGATGTCATAATCACCTGCGTCGTACCAGCCTCCCACGTTTAGCCCTGGTATATGCTCACCTGGTTTATAGGGTGTGTCGGTGGTTGGCCCCTGGGCGTACAGGTCAAAATGAACGTGGTCTGTGGGTGCTTGCAGAGCATCGTCCATGTGGGATTTGCCATGCCATACCCTGTATGCTTCATTGACCGCCATGTGGTCCATTTGTACCGGGAAAAATATGTCCAACGTGGGCTGCCAGGCTGTAGCATAGACATCTTCCGCTATTCTAAAGGCTTTGGTTTTAGTGTCACCTGTTTTTAGGTAATAAATCCCCGGTTTGTTAACTTCTGTGAAGTCAAAGGTGCTATATCGATAGCGGAGATAGCTTCCCCATGGACTGAGGGGTTCTTTTAATGCCGTATTTTCAAATCCGTCTTTTTCCACCCTTACCAGCTCGATGAGCCTGCTTGATCGGTCAGTCAGATCCAGCTCAACAACCGCTTTTTTGGGCTGATTTGGGTGGTAGCCCTGCTGTGAGTGACCAATGACCGGTTGACGAACCCAGTCAGTAATGGTGTTTGCTTTTATAGTCCAATGCAGGACCTCCCCTGTTTCGTCTGTCGGTAAAAGAGTTCGCACTACATACCAGCCGTTCTGCGCTTTATTCCGACCATCATAAAGCATTAATTGACCTTTTCCAGAGGTTATCGATACTTTCCTTTCAGGATCTTCAGGAGCCAGAACCAGTTCGGAGCCTTTGGCCAGCGGGAGCGGGTTTGTTATTCCGTTTTCGATCTCCATATCACTGCTCGGATATAGGGGGAAGGTTCCTGGTTGGCCATCCATCACGTAACTTTTTTCAAAGTATACAGGCGGCAGAAATTCCATGTTAAAGCCGGCTTTTCCTTTCAGCTCAGCTGGAAGTTCATTCGTCAGAATTACACTGATCTTTATCTTTGATCCATCGGCGACAGCCCGGATGCTGTAGTTAAAATCATAGCCCGGATACCTAAGGAATGCTTCAATAGTTTTGTTCTCATGGTCAACTTTTCGCTCTACAAATTCAGGTATAGGATCCCACTGTTCAGGAGTGGGACTTAATCGCACATCACCATTCGTGGCGGTGCGTACCTCGTGATGGATAAGTTCTACTCCACTCATTTTGGAGTCACTGAAAAGGCCATTGTACCAGTTACTGAAAACAAGAACATTTAAACCCCTGGTCTCGAAATAGTCTTTTTCGTTTAAGACGAGACCCTGATTTGAATCGGTTTGGCATGAAAGAAGGAGTAAGGTACAGGCGAGAAAAACGGTCAAAAAATTTCTGCTCATCATTTTAAATTTCTTAGATCTAAGGAATTAATCAATCGATTGCGTAAACGAAGATATAAAATTTGTCCGCTTTATTTTCCTTATTCCTCTTTATGTTGCCGTTGGTTGAATTTCAGACCAATCATTATTGTGCATCTGTTTATCTTTCATTCTTTGTAATACCCCTAAACTTATTTTGATAAATGAGGACCTTTTTAATAGCGCTCGCATTACTTGTATCCGGATTAGCTTTCGCTCAGAAAGACAAGAAGATCACCGAAAAGACCGTTGATAAATCTTACATCGCAACCCATCTAAAGTTTCTTTCCTCCGATGCTTTAAGAGGTAGAGACACCCCGTCACAGGGATTGGAAGTAGCTGCTGAGTACATAAAAACGCAACTGGAGTTGTATGGTGTAAAAGCTTTTCCCGAATACCCGGATTATTTACAGCCTGTATCTATGAAAAAGATCCGTAAACCCGGTGAAGGACTTATCAGGACGGATACTACTGTCTTTGCCCTGGAAGAAGATTTTTTGCTTCTCAGTGGCGGAAATATTAATTGGTCAGGCGAATATGTGTTTTTACCCAACGCTAATCCGGATGAGCTGGAAAAAGCTGACGTAAATGGCAAGATAGTAGTTGCAGGTATTGGTGATGGAGTAGAACAAAGCCCCAGAGCCTGGTTTCGTATGTCCGGGGAAAAGAGGGCCAGGGTAAAAGAAGCCGGGGGTGTGGCGCTTATAGAGTTGTACAACTCTCAGCAGATTCCCTGGCGATTGTTAGTTCGTTATTTAGGCGGTGAACGGATCACTCTGGATAAGGGGGAAGAAGAGGATGATTTTGTCTCCATATGGATGAACGATATTGATCGAGCTGGCAGTAAGGCCTTTAAAGCTTCAGGTGAGCTGGAGGTCAATTTTAGTGGAGCCGGAGTTGAGCGATTTGAAGTGAGTAATGTTGTAGGCTATGTAGAAGGAACAGATGCTTCTCTGAAAGATGAGTACGTAGCTTACACTGCACATTATGATCATGTGGGGGTAGGCAGACCGGATAGTACAGGCGATGATATTTACAATGGTACCCGTGATAATGCTGTAGGCACAGTGACTGTTTTAGAAGCTGCCAAAAATCTCGCAAAGTACTCCACTAAACGTTCCTCATTGTTTGTGCTTTTTGCAGGTGAAGAGAAAGGTCTTCTGGGTAGCGAATGGTATGTAGAGAATAGCCCTGTAGCACTGAAGGATATTGTATTTTGCTTCAACAGCGATAATGGCGGATACAACGATACTTCCATTGCCACTATCATTGGTTTAGACAGGACTACTGCTCAGGAGCATATAGTGGAGGCACTTGAGACTTTCGGACTTACCGCAAAGGATGACGAGAACTTCAAAGAGCAAAATCTTTTTGATCGGTCTGATAATGTCAATTTTGCACGAGTTGGGATCCCTGCACCTTGTTTCTCAATGGGGGTCACGGCTTTTGATCAGCAGGTATTGAGTACGTACCACCAGCCCTCTGATGAATTTGAAACCATTGATATGGATTATTTATTCAAATTCTATCGAGCTTATGTACTGGCAGGTCGAAAAATTGCAAATAGTAAGGAAGCACCTTTTTGGGTGGAGGGTGATAAGTATTATGATGCAGGGAAGGAGCTTTACAAATAGTATATACCTGAGCGGCGGAAACACCGCTTTTTTATACTGTAACAGGAGTTTCCTCCGGATGCTTTTCAATGTAATCCCTCACAAACGGGCATGAAGGTTTCACTTTGAGCTGTTGTCCTTTTGCAAATTCCAGCCCTTGCTGAACAAGTTGGCTGCCGATACCAAAATTTCTCGAGGGTTCAGGTACTGTGGTAGATGTGAAATCTAAATAGTCATCCCCATAACGGTCGTAATGCAATTCTGCAGTACCCCCTTTCACTTTGGCATAAAATAGCTGGCCTATCATGTCGTGCTTTATATTGATGTTGCTCATTTTCTTTCTTTTAACTTCATGTAAAAGCTCTATTTAGAGCAACGAGCCTGACGGGTGTTTGTTTTGTTAAAATATTTATTCAAAAAACTCGAATGCATCAATAATGTCGAGGTATACACCATCAAACCCTGCCGATAGAATTTTATCCAGATAGGCTTCCTGGCCCCCGTAAATGACAGCCTGCCACTCCGGATCCCAGTACCTGACTTTAAAATTTCCCTCCCAATCCGGATTTTCACGATCCATCCAGTCCGGCCTGGTAGAATTCCATTCTGACTTCCAGTAGTACCGGTAATCTTCTGCTTCTCCAATGGACATGTAGCAGATCACCAGCCGTGAGCCTCCATTAGCTTTACTCTTCAGGGACTCTATTTCCTGTGTGGTGAAGGCTACTCCATCATGAAAGAACAGGTCGATAATGACCAGATCGTAATTGGTGCTTGTGACGGCATTAATAAAGGCAGTTTTGGAGGTAAACTTTTCGGGGTTGATGAGATAGAGAAAATTCTTCGCCTGACTGAGCCGGGTCACTTCATTTGCATTTTCTTCATAGATAGGATCCGGGTACCCGGGGATGTTAACCAGCTCCCGTTCATCCGCTGCAAAGGAGACATATCCTGCTTCCTGATTTTTTTGGTAGGAATTATCCATGTTTGCCGAAGTGGAACAGTAATCTGTGACAAGGATCGTATTTCCGGCATTCTTAGAAACGTTGAGAAGGTCGGTCAGGTATTCGATTTCTTCTGTAGGGCTGGGTACATCATCTTTATCATAGCCGTAAAAGAGGTCTTCCTGGCCATTTCCATCTATTGCCGTTAAGTAATCGCCGCTCTGGTCACTTCCAGGGTCTCCATCTGTTGTTACAAGTTCTATCCCATTTTGGGGGATGATGATAAACCCTGGATCTTCTGCTTTTGCATAGTCACTGATCCCGATCACAAAATTTCGCATTTCCTGCCGGAAATCCGGATCTCCTTCAAACTCAGACTTTTCATTTTCATCTCCCCCACAGGCAAATAATAAAACAGGCAGTATCAGGTAAATTTTTTTCATAGTGTTACTAAATCCTTTGTCAAGTTATACTGAATGATCATAGTGGCTCAAATTTGTCAATAAAACCCATCTTCTATATGGACCAATTCATCTCCTTTGATGGAAATGATGTCAAACCGAATGTCCTTCTGCCAGTTGATGGCGTAGATATAATCTTCCGCTGCGGCTATGATCTTTTGCTGTTGATTTCTGCTTATAAAAGTCTCTGGTTCGCCAAAGGCATTGTTTTTTCGCAGTTTTACTTCAAAGAATACCAAAAGATTATTGTCCAGCAATCCAATTAAATCAATCTCTCCCCGACCATAGCGGTAATTTCTTTCCAGGATCTCAAAACCCTTTTCTTCCAGGTAAGAAACCGCCAAATCTTCACCATATTTGCCCCTGGTTTTTGTATTCACTTAGCAATTTATTTTTACTGTGCAGTTATATCCCTTAAAATTCAAAACGATATTTAAAGATAAGCTCTGGGGAGGAGAAAAGATCAAAACCATTCTTGGTAAGAATTTTTCACCTTTACCTAACTGTGGAGAGACCTGGGAGCTTTCCGGAGTACAGGGTAATATCTCCAATGTGGCCAATGGGCCTTTGTCCGGGATGCTGCTGACCGACCTTATCGAAAAACATGGATCAGCACTATTGGGCAGCAGGATCAAAGAACATTTTGGGACGGAGTTTCCACTCCTGATCAAATTTATAGACGCGGACCAGGACTTGTCTATCCAGGTGCACCCCGATGATGAACTGGCCAGAAAGCGGCACAACTCCTTTGGGAAAACCGAGATGTGGTACATCATGCAGGCCGATGAGGGCTCTTCACTCATCAGTGGATTTAATCAGGACCTGGACAAAGAGATGTATAAGAAGATTTTTGATGAAGGAAAGCTTACGGATATTCTTAACAGGGAGCAGGTACATGCAGGGGATGTATTTTTTCTGCCCGCAGGAAGGGTCCATACCATTGGAAAAGGGCTTTTGCTGGCAGAGATCCAGCAGACCTCAGATGTTACTTACCGGATATACGATTTTGATCGGGTAGACGATCAGGGGAATAAGCGGGAGCTACACGTGGAGGAAGCACTGGATGCGATTGATTATAAAAAATACGATGAGTACAAGACACCTTACCTTGATAAGCTGAATGAGCGCGTAAACCTCGTATCCTGCCCTTATTTTACTACCAACAAGCTGCATTTATCAGAAGGATTTTCAGTGGACCATACCGGGCTTGATTGTTTTAAGGTGTACATCTGCCTGGATGGTGAGCTCCATATTGATTACGGCAGTGGCAGGGAATCGCTGAAAATGGGAGAGGTTATCCTGATCCCGGCCAGCATCGAGAAGTATGATCTTGAAACTTCAGGGGATGTCACGCTGTTGGAGACTTATATTGGTAAATAAGTGTCTGAAAAAAATAAGCAAACAACGTTTATTAACCTGGGGTTAAAAGACTACCAGGAAGCCTGGAACTACCAGGAAGCGGTATTTAAAAAAACCGTAGATCGGAAAATAGAAAACAGAAAGCTGGATCTCTCGCAGCAGATCCCTACGGAAAATTTTCTGATTTTTTGCTCGCATCCCCATGTTTTCACGTTGGGCAAGAGTGGAAAGCCTGAAAATTTGCTACTGGATGAGGCAGGTCTGAAAGCGAGAAGAGCAAGCTTTTACAAGATCAATCGCGGTGGGGATATCACCTATCATGGCCCCGGGCAGATTGTGGGCTACCCGATCCTTGATCTGGACAATTTTTTTACAGATATTCACAAATACCTAAGGCTTCTGGAAGAGGCTGTGATACTGACATTGAAGGACTATGGGATTGAAGCTGGCCGGATACCAGGGCTTACAGGAGTATGGTTAGATGTAGAGGATGAATCTAAAGCCAGAAAAATCTGTGCGCTGGGAGTAAAGTCCAGCCGATGGGTAACGATGCATGGTTTTGCTTTCAATGTAAATGTAGACCTGGATTACTTTAGGTATATCGTGCCTTGTGGAATAGCCGATAAGGCGGTGACTTCCCTCAACAGGGAGCTTGGCTATGATCCGGATATTTCAGAGGTTGAGTACAAGCTGAAATGGCATATTGCGGCACTGTTTGAGATGGAGCTTGTCGATTAAGATCAACATTTTGATCTTAATTAAATTTAATATCTTTGTAAGATCAAAAGATTGATCTTAATGAGTAAGTTAAATCTAGTAAGTAAAGAGCAGGTTCTTGAAAGAATTAAGTTTGATAATCCCTGGTGGGAAACTAGTAAAGTAGATCCGTTCTTTTATAAAATGAAAAGGAGGGCATACTTTGATTTGTTTTATCCCTTAGTCACCAATTGGGACATTAAAAGAGCCGTGGTGCTAATGGGACCAAGAAGGATAGGTAAAACGGTTCTTTTATATCACACAATCCAAAATTTGATTGATCAAGGAGTTGATCCGATGAAAATTTGTTACCTATCCATTGAAACTCCTGTATATACCGGGTTGGGTCTAGAACAACTGTTCAAATATTTTAAGGAAGCAATATCAGATACATCTAATGATAGCTATTATATCTTTTTTGATGAAATACAGTACTTGAAGGAATGGGAAGTTCACCTGAAGTCTATGGTAGACTCTTATCATTCAGTAAAGTTTGTAGCTTCGGGTTCTGCGGCAGCTGCACTAAAACTTAAAAGCAATGAATCCGGAGCAGGACGATTCACAAACTTCTTGCTTCCTCCTCTAACCTTTATGGAATTTTTGGATCTTCAGGATATTGAACTTTTTACTAACAATGCATACGAGGAATTTGATGAAAATTTAAAGTTTAATAAGGTTACTGACATAAAATCTTTAAATACTCAATTTGAGAATTACATAAACTACGGAGGATACCCTGAGGTAATTTTTTCAAAAGACATTCAATCAGACCCTGGCAGATTTATTCGTAGTGATATTGTGGACAAGGTTTTGCTTAGGGATTTGCCCAGTTTATATGGGATTCAGGATATCCAGGAACTGAATTCTTTATTTACTTCTCTGGCTTATAATACAGGAGCAGAAATATCTTTGGATGGATTGGCCCAAAACTCCGGTGTGTCTAAGAATACAATCAAGAAATATTTGACCTATCTGGAAGCAGCCTTCTTGATCAAAATTGTTAAAAGGGTTGATTTCAACGCAAAGAAATTCAAAAGAGCTAACTACTTTAAAGTTTATTTAACAAATCCGTCATTAAGGACCGCATTATTTGGACTTATTACTCCTTCTGACAAGTTATGGGGTAGTCTGGTAGAAACAGCTATTTATTCACAATGGCTCCATTCTGAACGAATGGCACTATATTATGCCAGGTGGAAAGTTGGCGAAATAGATATGGTTCATATGGACACTAAAACAGAAGCACCAGATTGGCTGGTTGAGATTAAATATTCAGATAGGTATCCTGATAAATTGAATGAACTTAAACATGTTTATGAGTTCTATAAAAAACATTTTTCTGATTCGGGAATCCCCCCTTTTGTTACAACTGAATCTTTCGTTGGAGTCAGAAACTATAATGATATAAAATTCGGATTTATACCTTCAAGTATCTACTGTTATACTGTAGGCAAGAATCTCATAAAACGAAAAGCTCTAAGATCCAAAGAATGAAAAAGGATATAGAATTTCCGCAAATCGAAAATGTGTATGTGACCATTGTGAAAGATGAGTCTGAAGATCAGTGGAAGGTTTTCTTACTCAACAGGCATGACAAAAAGCTGGATACGGTCATGGTCACCAGCAAAGGATATGGTGAGAAAAATGGCGAAAAGCAAAAAACCTCTATACTGCGTCACATGATCCCGCATATTGAGCCCGGAGAATATGCGCTTATCGAGCCAATAGATGAGCAGGTGTTTCACCTCAACAATGAGTATTGGGTAAGTTTTTTTATAGATGGCCGGTTGTATGATAAAAAGTACATCTTTGTGCCTGAGACCATTATAGCAGAAAACCTCACTTTCATAGAAGAACTCGATATGGAAGGGGTTTTACACCAATAAATCCACCATATGGATCATCGCCTCAAAGACCTTCTTATTCTGGATATTGAAACCGTAGCCTCCACGGATGACTATTCGAAGCTGAAACCTGCATTAAGGAAGCACTGGGAGCGAAAAGCAGGATTTCTCAGGAATGAGGAGGATCTTACACCGGATGAGTTGTTTGCCGGGCGTGCCGGGATCTATGCCGAGTTTGGGAAAGTGATCTGTGTGGCTTTTGCCATTTTTCATGAGCTGGAAGATGGTAACCTGGCTATACGCACTACCTCTATGGCTGACCATGATGAAAAGGCATTGTTATCAAAAATTAAAACCTTTTTGGAAACAAAATTTGATCCTGATCGATTAAGGTTATGTGCACACAATGGGAAAGAATTTGATTTCCCCTACTTGAGTCGGCGTATGCTTATAAACGGCCTTAAGCTCCCTTATGTGCTGGACAACTCCGGCAAGAAGCCGTGGGAAGTCAACTTTTTGGACACCCTGGAACTTTGGAAATTTGGTGATCGTAAAAATTTTACCTCTCTGGATCTCCTGACAACCATTTTTGATATTCCTTCCAGCAAATCGGATATTGATGGATCCAGGGTAAATGAGGTATATTACACCGATAAAAATGGCCTGGAGCGGATCAGAAAGTACTGCCAGGGTGATGTGATAGCAACGGCTCAGCTATTTCTAAAAATGCACACACTGCCGATTGTTGAAGAAAAAAACATAATGATTGTTACGTAGCTCTATATGAGTAAAAAGAAGAAAAAGAATAAACAGGGAAAATCTCCACATAAATCAACCAATGTAAAACGGATTAAAGATCAGGTAAGAGGCATTTTCGCACACAATTTGGGCGAACGATATAGCTACAGACAACTGATCAAATTGATCGGTCTCCGTGACAAAAAATCAAAAGAGACGCTAAAGGATATCATCTTCGGAATGGAGAGTCAGGGGAAGCTAAAGAAAGCCCCAGACGGGCGGTTTACCAGTGCGATGGAGGCTGAAGTGATTGCCGGTCGGGTAGACCATGTGAACTCACGATTTGCCTATATCATCAGCGAGCAGACTGAGGAAGATGTTTGGGTAAAAACCGATGACCTTAAGTTTGCCATAGATGGGGATCGCGTGGAAATACAGATCACCAAACCTGCCATGGATGGCTTCAGACCGGAAGGCAAGGTCACAAAGATCATTTCCAGGGCACGGGAAGAATTTGTAGGACGGATCGAGATCTCACCAAAATTCTCCTTTGTGGTACCGGACAACCGCAATATCCACTTTGACATTTTTGTCTATCCGGAGAAAATCATGAAGGCCCGCCACAATGATAAGGTGATGGTGAAGGTCACCAGGTGGCATGATGCACGCAACCGGAGCCCGATGGGTGAAGTGACTGCCGTACTGGGGCCCGCCGGAGAAAATGAAGCTGAGATCCATTCCATCATGGCAGAGTTTGGCCTGCCGTTTCAGTTTCCGGATAATATAGAGGAGGCGGCAGCAAAAATTCCAACCGAGATCACTGAGAAAGACCTGGAGAAGCGAAGGGACTTTAGAAATGTGACCACATTTACCGTGGACCCGGAGGATGCAAAGGACTTTGATGATGCGCTTTCCATAGAGCAGCAGGATAATGGTGATTTTGAAATAGGGATACATATTGCAGATGTATCGCACTACGTCACACCCAAAAGCATCCTGGAGAAAGAAGCGCTTACCAGGGCCACGTCTGTTTACCTCGTAGACCGTACCATTCCTATGCTGCCCGAAAAGTTGTCTAACGGCTTATGCTCACTGAGGCCTGAGGAGGATAAGCTCACCTTTTCGGCTGTGTTTATCATGGATAAGAACGGAAAGGTGAAAAAACAGTGGTTTGGCCGTACGATCATCCATTCTAACCGAAGGTTTTCCTATGAGGAAGCCCAGGAACGAATAGAAAGTGGAAAAGGAGACTATGCAGAGGAGTTGCAAACCCTGAACTCCATAGCCAAAGTGCTAAGGGATAAACGCTTCAAACATGGGGCGGTTAACTTTGAAACCACCGAGGTGAAATTTGAGCTGGATGAGAAGGGAAAACCACTTGCAGTAGTGCCCAAGGTAAGAAAGGATGCTCATAAAATGATCGAGGAGTTTATGCTGCTGGCTAACCGCGAGGTAGCAACCTACATCTACAAGTGGGGCCGTGGGGAAGATGGTAAGTACACTTTCGTATACCGAACGCACGATGCGCCTGACCCGGAAAAGCTGGATAGTTTTTCCAAGTTTGCGGCCCGTTTTGGACATAAACTCAGCACGGAGAAGGACATTTCCGCGAGCCTTAACAAGCTCATGGATGAGATAGAAGGAAAACCGGAGCAAAATGTGCTGGAGCAACTGGCGATTCGCTCCATGGCAAAAGCCAAATATACCACAGAGCCAAAAGGTCATTTTGGGCTGGCGTTTGATCATTATACGCATTTCACCTCCCCGATCCGCCGTTATCCGGATGTGATGGTACACAGACTGCTGTGGCATTACCTGGAAGGCGGAAAGCCGGTGGAGGTAGAGCCTGAAGAGAAAAAGTGCGTCCACTCATCAGAACGTGAGAAAAATGCCGCGGATGCTGAGAGGGCTTCTATTAAATACAAGCAGGTTGAGTTTATGGAATCCATGCTGGGGGAGGCATTCGAGGGACTGGTTTCCGGGGTGACAGAGTGGGGCATCTATGTGGAGATCATTGAGACAAAATGTGAAGGAATGGTTCGCCTGTCAGATCTGGACGATGACTACTACGAGTTTGATGAAAAGAATTTCAGAATCATCGGGAAAAGAAATAAACGGATCATCACCCTGGGTGATAAACTGACTGTTCGGGTCGTGAAAACAGATATTGATCGAAGAACAATCGATCTGGACCTAATCCAATTAGATTGATACGAAACATACTTATTCTACTCTTACTACCGGTATCAATCCACCTCAACGCACAGGGAGATTTTAGAAATGGAAAGATTGTAACCAATAAAGGGGATACCTTATACGGCACAATTCAATATCAGATATTTGGTCATGGAGGTGATGATTTGACAATCTGGAATGACGGCAACAAGCAAGTGCTCAATTCATGGAACATCTCAAAGATATATTTCGATAACAATTACACCTTTAAGTATTTTGATGGTGAAAGAAATCGCTATAGGTTATTAATTGAATCAGATTCCTCATCAGTGTTATTTCACAGGGGGGAGCTCTATCTAATGGTAGGTGATACTCTATATCACCTGAACGATAAGAAAAAAACCAGGATTGTTAACGGACGAACCTATCAAACGGAGAATAAGGAATATCTCTTCACTACGAGCAAAGCCTTAAAAGGGTGTGAAAGTGATTTCACTGATCCGATGAAACGCTCCCTTAGCAAAGCCTCGACAACAAAGACATATAGAAATTACATAAAATGTGTGGGAGGAGATGTAGCATATTCAAGCCCAGGAAAATCACTGGGAGTTTTTGCGGAAATTCACCTAAATAGAAACCTGTTAAAAATCGATAATAGAGTGTTGTTCGGGGGAGACAATCTGGATCCTTCTTACTACACCTCATTGGTACTGGGCCTTGATGTTGATCTTATTCAAAAGGATAAACTAAAGTTATATGCGGGTGTAGAGTTTGCCGAAGCCTCCTATCATGGATTTAGTAATCAACCCGAAACTTTCAAAATCAATCCTGATAATCCGGACTATGAAGCAGAAACATGGTTCTCTTATGACATACTTAAGTTTCCTTTAGGTCTTCAATTTATCAATAAAATTAAGGCTTTTCGCTATGGGTTCTCCCTGGGGTACTTTCACTCTGCTATCACCACGAAGGATTTCAGACAACTGGTTACCTTTACTGATCCTAATGATGGTTCGACTTATACAGAAGATTATAGTTCCGAAATATATTTCAATATCAATAAAATCAAGGGTCCGGAAGGAGGGTTGAACATCGGTTATGATTTGGGCAGGTTTTGCGTTGACATGAAAGCGAAGTATTCAAGAGCAAACGTCTATTATAAACATATCAACGCAGATGTAGGGATCAGCCATAATCTTTCCATTGGATTACATACGAGACTTAATATTATGTAGGGAGTATTGCTTCAGCACAACTTAATGGAAAAAGAAGACATCAAATCACTACAGGATCTGATCAGCAGGGAAATTGATCAGTTGCACTTTGGCGACCATCCGAAAGAGCTATACGAGCCTATCTCATATATTCTGTCCCTTGGGGGCAAACGCATGCGTCCACTTTTAGTCTTACTTGGCTACTTATTCAGGAAGTCAGATCCTGAGAAAATCATCCGCCCTGCGTTGGCAGTAGAGGTATTTCATAATTTCACCCTGATGCATGATGACATCATGGATGAAGCGCCATTGCGCAGAGGCAAACCCACCGTTCATGAAAAATGGAACAATACCGTGGCTATTCTCAGTGGTGATACCATGCTGGTAAAAGCATATGACCTGCTTTTGGACCTTGATCCAAAGATCCTGCCTGAAGCCATCGGGTTGTTTAACCAGTGTGCGGTGGAGGTTTGTGAAGGACAGCAAATAGACATGAATTTTGAGTCCAGGACAGACGTGACTGAGGAAGAATACCTGGATATGATACGTCTGAAAACGGCTGTACTGCTTGGGTTCAGCCTGGAGTTTGGTGGTCTGATGGCCGGACTGGACCAGCCTCAGCGTAAGCAGCTTTACGATGTGGGGGTAAACATGGGCATTGGGTTTCAGCTCATGGATGATCTGCTGGATGTGTATGCAGACAAGTCAAAGTTCGGAAAGCAGGTGGGTGGAGATATCGTATCCAATAAAAAAACATTTTTGCTCATCAGAGCCCTGGCGCTGGCTACTGGTCAGACCAGGAAGGAATTGCAAAGCTGGTTGGCGAAGGAGGCGTTTGAGGTAGAGGAGAAAGTACAGGCCGTAACCGCAATCTATGACCAGCTAAACATCAAAGAGTTGACAACTCAGAAAATGAATAGTTATTTTGATGCTTCATTTACACTTTTGGAAGCAATAGACTCTACAGGACCAGGTAAAAGCCTGCTTAAGGATTTTGCCGGTCAGCTAATGAAACGAGAAAAATAAAATGATATCCACTACGGTCTTAATCATAGTTGTTACAGTTGCGGTAAGCTTTTGGGCTTTTAACAATGCAGCGGTATTTCAAAAAACGCTCATGAACCCGTTTATGGTTGTTCACAAGCAGCAGTTCTGGCGGCTGATCACTTCCGGGTTTATTCACGGCAGCTACATTCACCTGGGTTTCAATATGTTCACCTTCTACTTCTTTGGATTGCTTGTAGAGCGGGTTTTTAATCAGCTGGCCGGCCCTTCCGGCACGTTAATTTTTGTGGGGTATTACCTTTCTGCAATAGTGATTTCAGACCTGCCGACGGTTTTTAAAAAGAAGGATAACATCGGATACAATTCCCTTGGAGCTTCTGGGGCGGTTTCGGCGATGGTTTTTACCAGTATCTTATATTTTCCACTTAGAAAAATCTATCTCTTTGGAATAGTAGGAATCCAAGGCTTCATCCTGGGTATCCTATATGTGCTATATTCTTATTTTCAAGGGAAAAATATGAGTGATAACATCAATCACGAGGCACACCTTTACGGAGCTGTTTATGGGCTGGTGTTTGGAATTATCATGTCCCCGCCTTCTGTTATGAATTTTTTCGAGGAGATAGCCAGCTTCAGGTTGTTTTAAGAGGGCCCTAAGTCCAGCGGAAACCTATTCCCATGGATAATCGTATCTACACCTCCATCCTTAAAGAAAATGAGTGAGACTTTTCAGGTACCTTTTGTGAGAAAAACACTTTCTCAGCTTTCTGAAAAAGAGCAACGGCTCGTCGTGGAGGCAGAGAAAGCCATGAAAAAAGCACACGCCCCGTACTCACATTTTACAGTGGGCAGTGCATTGATCCTGCAAAGCGGAAAGATCATAACTGGTAACAACCAGGAAAATGCAGCTTATCCCTCAGGGCTTTGTGCTGAGCGTGTCGCGCTTTTTAAGGCTATGTCAGACAGCAGGGAGCCAATAGATTCCATTGTGGTTTTGGCTAAAAATAAGTCAGGCGCTGCTGCAGATGCGTTTTCATGTGGAAATTGCCGGCAAGTCATGATGGAATATGCTGGAATGCAGGAGAAGCCTATCCAAATACTAATGAGAGATCAGGAGGAGCAATTTATTGTGGTGGGTGATGTACGGCTGTTGCTGCCTTTTAATTTTGACTCGAGGATGCTTAGGTGAATCGGTGGGCGGTAATCGGTGGTCCGTGATCTGTGTGTTGGTAGTCAGTTTGTGAAACCCGGCATTTACCAACTATTGAGAGGTTGTGGGACAGTTACGGTTGTTATGATCTGTCTGTACTTTGAATTTTGTAGAAAAAACCAAATACAATTCCAAGGACCAACAAAATCTGTGCATAAGAGAAGTCTAATAGAATTGATTTTGTATCAAAGAAATAGATAATCAAATACCCTAAAAAAAAGGATTCGAGGGCCAACAGGACATATCCAATTATCCAATATAACACCACTGAATATCTATACACCAGATTTAGTAATAACAGGTTAACGCATACTAAAATTAAGACAGACATATTAGAAATAAGGTCGTACTCATCAATGTATTCCTTATTGATTATTGTAAGCATGATGGTTCCAGAAACCTCTGTTCTGAACATGTCTGGGAGTTTATTACGATATGTAATAGGTGTTAACATCGCATTTTTCTCCCCACTTAAATCAGGCACTTCAGTATCTTTTGGAGTATATTGATTGCCCAGGTTTCCAAAAAGTATAATTTTATTTTTCACGTCATCTCCAGAAATTCTATTAATTAGGAAATCAAAATCCATGATTGGAATTCCCGAATATGTTGATTGATAGTTAATGAGCACATAGCCCTTCCTGCCACGGAGTTCAGCTGTCAGGGCAGGGTTGTATTTATTAATTGCTTGAATCTCAAATGAGTTAATATTAGGGTCAAAATATGCTGCCATATCTGAGTTCACAATGGATGAATTAAGAAAGGAATCTGAGCAAGCTCCAATAATACTTCCTTGACTTTGCCAATCCATTAAGATTGTTTTTTCTTCATCCGTCAATTCTATCCCGCAATAATCAAATACACAGATTGCATTTAAGTCTTTGATTCTTTCGAATTGGCGATTAATGTCCTTAATTGAAACTCCAGATATATTGACTATATGAATCTGATCAGTTGCAGGTCTTGGAACAAGTTCTTCAAAAATACTTTCGGAAACGTCCTTAGGAAAGTTGAAAATAAAAGGATTAATGGAGGTCAGTTGTAGTACAGTTACTAAAATTCCAATTGTGCCAAGTGAGATTAGAAGTTTCTTCTTCATCATTTGCCAAAGAGACTTGATTATAACGTCCAGATAAGCTCATGTTGTGAGCATACCTTTCCGGATTATGCTTCTAAAGTTAACATTTCGCACTGAAAATTGCTCATGGCTCAGTTTGCTCATTGAGTCCATTGGCCTGTTATATGCCTTTTTATTTCAATTTCTGTTTCATTTATCAGGTCACTCAATCCATCTGTTTTAGGGTCGTATTCTTTGGCTTGTTGGAAAAATTTCATTGCCTTGTTAAGGTCACCTTTATCTTTGTAATAAATTCCTAGATTTTTATAAGCATATGAGTTCTCATTGTCAAGATCCATTGATTTTTCTATGTCAGAAAGTCCTTCTTTGACGTTACCTGATTTTATTTTAGATAGTCCACGGTTATTATATGCATATGCAAAATTTGGATTCAATTCAATTGCTTTATTAAAATCCGCAATAGCTTCTTCATATCTTTCGAGGATATTTAAGGTGTAACCTCTATTATTCAAAGCATAAAATGCTGTGGGGTTCAGTTCCAAAGACTTATTGTAGAGTTCTAAAGCCTTTGAGTGTTGCCCCAAGTGAGAATGAGCTAAGGCATAATTGCAATAATCATCAGAATTCAATTCATTTTCTTGCCCGAACTCATCAACTAGGGCTATTGCCCTTTTATAGTTTTCGCCCTTTATGTTCAGTGCTATTCCGATTCGAAGGATGTTAACATCTTGATTCATCGAATAGATTTCTTCAAAAAGAGATATGCCTTCTTCTATTTCATTATTTGTGTAATGTTGGCTTAACTGAGTTATTTCCTTATACACATTTCTATATTCCTTAAGCATTTTTAAGGTTTGGCCATCATTGTAAGTCAACGTGCCATCATGAAGGAATATAGGGTTTTTGTTAGGACTTATATTTTGGAAGAAATCTGGTATAGCTGAAAATAGAAGGAAAATTGATACCATTTTCAAGGCACCATGTAATTCAGGGTTAATTAGAAAATAGATACTTGTGATAGCCACAATTAAAGAGGCTAACGGTCCAGCCAGGGTAAACAAATAACCCTGAATAAATGACATATGGTGAGAATTAGAAGTACATAATCCATGGTTCCACATTAGCGGGTTGTATTTGAAATGGACTTTTAGTCTGCCAATTCTAAAATAAATGCCTTTTTTAGGGTCACCATATGAACCTATATAAATTGATATCCCTCCCTTTAAAAGAATCAGTCCAGCCACAGCATGTCCCATTTCATGTATGAAAACTGTGAAAACTCTCGTAAGAGCTACTAAAAAAATGAGAGTAACAATAATTATCGGGAATTCCATCTGTGAAAGTCTATTGGTAGAGTAGAGCCTTACAGCCCTACTTTCCTATAAATATAGCAAAATAGAACTGTCGGGGACGCCTAGTCAGCCCCCCTCATCAAACTCCCAGAATACCCGAGACAGGCTGTGCATGAAGTTTTCCCTCACACGGCCGAGTAGCGAAGGTCGGGCAACGTTGCTTACCGATGAAGTTCTGGTTTAGGTGTTAGCATATTTCCACATGATTCGGTTTCTGTATTTAGCTAAAATACTCTGACATGAAGTGATGATGTCTACGCAACCCGACTTGATTATTCGAAGTTCAGAGCTGATGTTGGCGTGTTGTGCTTTTTCTATTTAAGTCTCCTATCAGTTTCGGTAAATAATAGTAGTTCAGTCCGTAATGGAAACCCTGAAAATAAACTGCAATTATCAATACTAACGGAAGTAACCATCCTTGTTTCAAGAAATAAATGGGATAAAATAGAAGCGAAATTCCAAGTTCAATCAATATCTTTTTCTTGATGTTCTTTTTAATATCCATTATCTCTGGCGAATCTTCAAATTCCTTTAAATAACTTGAAACTCGATATTGATACCAGCAAGTCTCATAAAGTTCGAAGAGAATTATGAAAACTGTCGTTGAGATTAGGAATTCTTCTGTCTTAACGGTAATCAGAATGTAGGCAACCATAATCGCAAATCTTCCAATTGCTGGAGCGATTTTGCAAGTCGGTGAATGATATTGGTCACCGTTTCAAAGTTTGAATCAGCAGTTTTAAAGGCTTCTAAAATTCTGGATTGTCGGTTATCCCAATAGCTTAAAACTTGAGCATCTGTTGTCAAGTCCTTCAAATCTTTCCATATTTTGTTAAGTCTGTTCATTGTCTGTTTTTGCATGTACACCAACTAACTATTATCCGTAAGCTGGACCGGGTCGCGTAGACTTTTCAAATATCTATAAAAGTATCTCACCGCATCAGCCTTAGCAAATAGCTCCATTAGCTTATGGATGATAATGACTGTTAGACATAGTTGTCGTTGATTTTGACTATCTGCATTGATTTTATTTCCATTTCGTTTGTGGCTACAATGCTAATGTCAAATGTCAAGTATTTTACCAGTTGCCCAAGCATAACATGATCGTTCCAATTATCATCAATAATATATAAACCCTCTTCGTCATCTATACTCCAGTAGTCACTGTGATAAACAAACACTGCTAAATAGACTACCATCTCAAATTTAATATCGATTACAATTTCATCATCTGAAAGTCTTTTGACTGAAATCTCCTGAAACTCAAAATCTTCGTTTATAGAATCAATGGTAGGTTCTTCAAACTCTCGTTTTATTCCCAATTCCTCAGCATCAAATCTCTTACCAATTAAATTGGCGAATAACCAATTGTCGACTTCCTTCTTTAAAGAAAAAGAATCAAATTGATCTGAAATGAGTTTTTTCGTAAGTTGTTGGGAAAATTGGAGTTCTGTCTTCGCTCTTTCGTCAACATACCTACTTAAACCATCATAAAGAATTACTGAATCCTCATCATACCCTTCCTCTTCAAGCTCTTCTTTTAATTGTTCATGGAGTCCGTTCGAATCTGCGAAATCTGACGTGTTCTTAGTGATAAAGATTATCTCTGGTAGAATTAGTTTTTCTTCATCAGTTGTAAGTAGTTCTTTAATTGACTCCCATATCAAGTTGTCTCTATACCCATCCCCATTTTCTTTAAAAGGTTTTGTTTTCTGAATTGCCTTGTTCGCAAGTTTTTCATGTGGAGTTTTTGGGTACTCCAAAATAATGAAGTTGCTATCATCAAGAGTCTTTGTCAAATGCCCTATGTAATCATTGTACAACTTTTGAATGTTCTCATTGGTAACACTAATATCTATACTCTTGTAAGTAAGTCTCCTTAATTTTTCAACTTCATTATTTATTTTGTTCTGACCTGCTTCAAGTCTTTGACGGAATTTGTTTAATACTTCGTCTACAACAATTTTGGGAACGAAAATTTGATCCTTTTTATCAGAAGATGTTTCAATCAGTATTCTGAAATTTGATCCTTGCATCCAAAAATCTGAGACAATAATATTGGTATCAAGGACTATCTTCATTTAGGAAATTATGTCTAGCAAAATCATAACATGACCGGTCATGTCATTTCACTAACCTACGAAAACCTGCCATTTATCCAGGCAAAAAAGTCATTTTTTCCGTCATGGATTACATGCAATCGTCTCCTGGAATGTTTGTAGCAAACCCCTTCGATCAGCGAAAAAAGAAATCAAAAAAATCTTCGGCCTGGAACTTCGGGACTTTTTTGAACAGGCGAAGTTCTGTGCCAGGCTCCAAGGATCTAACATGCCGGTCCTGTGGAAGAAGCTAAGCTTTTGTCTTATATACTATTATGGGTGTTCTTCACTCTCCATCTTCTTCTTTAAATGGGAAGTAGTCAAGTACGTCATATTCCCAAACGTTTGTCGGAAAGATTACTACGAGGTTAGCAGTTTTCTCACCAACATTTTTAAAGGCATGCGGAACCATTGGAGGAATGTTCACAATATATGGAGCCTCGATGGTAAAAAGGGTATCCCCCAGAGCATATAGAATCGTTCCCTCAAGTAACACATGAGCTTCTTCCCCCTTATGAGTGTGCATTGGAGGAGCGCCACCAGGAAATGTCTCAGTTATGCCAATTACAAGATTTTGATAACCATGCTTGTATCCCTCCATAACGTGTACATATTCTCCCGGACCAGGGTTTATAGCAGGTAAGTCTTCTACCTGGGCTACATATTCACTCCAGTTTTTCAGTTCTTTGCTTTCATAACCAGGTGGTACAGTTCTTCTTTCCAGTACTTTGTGTGAATGATGTTGAGCATGCAGGTATTCCATAATTGAGTCAGGCACGGACTTGACTTCATCGACGAGGTTTTCTATTGAGAATGTTTCCATTGTCTTATCATGAGAATGAGTTTCCGCACCGTGCGAATGAGCTTCCTCATTACCTGGAGAACAGGAAAATACCAGAGCTGTGATGAAAATTGTAATTAGTGTGTTAAGGCGTTTCATTTTTTACAGGTTAAGTTGGCTAAACCTAAAGTTAATGAAATTTCAAAAACATGAAATGAGCATGATGTCGGGACGCGTAGTCTCAACCCAAAACATTGATCGGACCGCCGAAGCGGAAACACCAACCTGCCTGCAGTAGCCACTTTCGGACTCTTACGCTAAAGCTTCAGCGCCAGCGTGCAAAGGCAGGCCGGGTATGATCAAGTTTGGGCGACAAACCGCCTATGCGGCCCAGCTTGTTTCAGCAACCCTTGAACACATGAAATCAACATGAGCACCAATTACCATAAACCTGAACACTGCAACTGAGACTTCCAGTTTTTGGGAGGCAGTAAAAATTTCCGCATTGAGTTCCAGGGCTTTTTTGAAGGTCGCAAAAGTTTTACACTGAGCACTCAAATTGTGTGAGCCGGTAAATTTTTTCTTAGCTTTATCCGCATGGATAAACGTGATTTTATCAAAAAAGCAGGCTTTGCCTCGCTGGCAGGAATAACCGCCGGCCTCACTGCATGTTCAGATCCCAAACAACAGGCAAAAGGCCCTTACATCAACTTCAACAACACATACCGGTGGAAGATGACGACCACCTGGCCACCAAACTTCCCCGTAGTAGGCGAAGGCTGCAAAATGATGGCCGAATGGGTCAGGCAAATGTCCGGAGGACGGATGGAAATCACAGTCTACGGAGGTGGAGAACTGATCCCGGCGCTGGAAGGATTTGATGCCGTGAGCAACGGAGCTGTGGAGATGAACCACGGGGCAGCCTACTACTGGGCTGGAAAAATTCCTGCTGCTCCTTTTTTCACAGCGGTCCCTTTTGGCATGAATGCTCAGCAGATGGGATCCTGGATCATCTCCGGTGGTGGCCAGGCCCTCTGGGATGAGGTCTACGCACCTTTTGACCTGAAACCACTCATATGCGGGAACACCGGCGTGCAGATGGGCGGCTGGTTCAACAAAAAAGTGAACACACTCAATGACCTCCAGGGACTGAAGATGCGAATGCCTGGCCTTGGAGGCAAGGTATTAGCCCGGGCAGGAGGTACGCCCATGCTTGTGTCGGGCGGTGAGATCTATACCAACCTGGAGCGGGGAGTCATAGATGCTACGGAATGGATCGGACCCTATCACGATTATAAAATGGGCTTTCACCAGGTGGCTCAGTATTATTACTACCCCGGCTGGCATGAACCGGGTCCGGTGCTCGAGCTGGTGGTCAATAAAACAAAGCTTGAGCAGCTGCCGACCGACTTACAGGAAATTGTGAAAACCGCCAGCTACCGGCTCAATCGCTGGATGATGGCTGAGTTTGACGCTAAGAATGGAGAGTATCTTCAGAAAATAATTAATGAAACCGATGTAGAGGTAATCCCTTTCCCCACAGAAGTGATGGATGGCTTAAAGAAAGCAACTGATGATGTACTTGCAGACCTTACAGCATCTGACCCCCAAAGCAAAAAGGTTTATGAACACTATCAAAGCTTTAGAAAACAAATAAAAAGCTGGATGAATATCGGTGAAAAGATGTTTTATGAGCAAATAGGTTAATTTAACCAGGTGGGTTTAACCGATCTTAACCTACTTTAACGGCACTTAACATTGTTGCTCATTTATTTTGCTAAATGAGTAAACTGCTTTTTATCCTTCCTCTGCTTTGTCCCTTCTTTTTGAGCGGGCAATGCCCTGATCCGCAACACACAGACCTTGTTGAGATTGCTCTGGAAATTAAATCCGGGTTTGGTGGTGAATACTGGCGAGATTGGACAAAAATTCCTTTTAATGTTCTCCTCGTAACCGATCAGAACGAATATGTTTTAAATGCGAGATCTACAGATACCACATTTCAATTTGGGTGTGACAGTATCCAGTTTCGGCCAACCTCTTTTAGCAAACAGTTTCTGGCTACTTTCCCGCTCATCAACTGGAAACCTACCATTGTCGTCGGCACACCAGAAAATACGGGGAAATCTCCTGAAGGCTGGGTAGTGACCTTACTACATGAGCACTTTCACCAGCTTCAGATGTCACGGCCGGATTATCAGGCTGCACAAGAGAAACTAGAGTTGTCCAATGGAGATAATACCAGCATGTGGATGCTCAACTATCCTTATCCTTATGAGCAGGAAGAAGTAGGTTTACTCATTAAAAAAATGAGCCAAAACTTACTTTCCGTCTACGAGGACAAACCAGATTATAACTCAATTTTACAAAAGCACATCGAAATAAAGGAGGAGCTAAAAGAACTCACCGGAGATAAAAACCATAAATACCTCAACCTTCAACTCTGGCAGGAAGGGTATGCCCGGTTCGTTGAAATCAGACTTCTGGAAAAGTGGATACTATACTTAAATAAAGTTGATCAGAAGCAGTTTAAATTTGACCAGCTTATTGCACTACGAAATAAATACCATGAACGGATCAGAAAGGACCTTAACCTAGCGGACTTTGCCTACATGAAAAGAGATTTCTTTTATTCGCTCGGAGCTGCGGAAGCAATGCTCATTGAACACACAAACCCCGATTGGGTAAAGGAATATTTCAGCCAGCTTTATGATACTGACCATCTATTAAAATAGTTTTTAACAGATTAGTCTTCAAAAATATCTTCTACTGGAATTTGCAGTCCTTCTAAAGACCACCTTAAATAATCAGCATAAGAATACGTAGCCTCAGGCTCCAGCAGAGTGATATCATCAATATTCTCTTCCGGTATTTTGTATTCCTTGCTCATCTCCTAAGCCTTAATATTTTACCACGCTTGGATCGATCTCATCAGACCATGCCAGGATACCGCCTTTCAGGTTATAGAGGTTATCAAAGCCATGCTGTTGTTCCAAAAACTGGATGGCATTCCCACTTCGCTTACCGCTTCTGCAGTGTACCACCACCTTTTTATCCTTAGAAAACTTATCTACATTATCAGGCACTGTAGCCAGGGGGATAAGCTCCCCACCAATCTGTGCCACTTCATATTCATTGGGCTCTCGCACGTCAATGAGTTGAAAATCAGCTCCACTGTCTATTAATTCTTTCAGTTCTTTTACAGTTATCTCTTTCATGTGTTCAAAGTTTCCGAAATAAGCCGCGCCGCGTAGGCGGTTTGCTGCCCAACTTTGATTGTGGCCAGCCAGGCATACCTGGTTGGTGTTCTCAATGTTTGGGTCGGACCGCGTAGGTTGAGCATCATGCTCATTTCATCAGTGTAGTTATTCTAAAGATTTTGTTTTCAATGGCAAATTTCTAATAAAATCGTCCCAATTTTACCCTTTCCGGCCTTAAAGATAAGTCTCATGAGTGAAAAAAAGTTTGAAACAGCAGCAATACGACATCAGTTGGAACGATCTTCCCAGAAAGAACATTCCGTCCCGATCTATGCTACTTCCAGTTTCAAATTTGATGACGCTGAGGATGCACGTGCTCTTTTTGCGGAAGAGAAAGAGGGTAATATCTATTCGCGCTACTCCAATCCGAATAACGATGAGTTTATCGAGAAGCTATGTTTGCTGGAAGGCGCTGAGACCGGAATGGCAATGGCTTCCGGCATGGCCGCTATGTTTACCAGTATGGCCGCTTTTCTGAGTAGTGGGGATCATGTGGTTGCTTCCAGATCTCTGTTTGGATCTACCCATCAGATCCTCACCACGCTGCTCCCCAGGTGGGGCATCACACACACTTATGTAGATATTTTGGATGAGGAAGGCTGGGAAAAGGCCATCACGCCAAAAACCAAAATGATCTTTCTGGAAACTCCAAGTAATCCGGCCCTGGACCTGATCGACCTGGAAAAAATCTGCGCACTGGGGAAATCAAAAGGTGTCCTTGTGAATGTCGACAACTGTTTTGCTACGCCATACCTCCAAAACCCTATTCATTTTGGAGCAGATATTGTTACACATTCAGCCACCAAGTTTATAGATGGTCAGGGACGAGTGATCGGAGGAGCGATCGTCACTTCTGAAGAGTTGTTTCCTGAAATCAAATTCATGTCACGACATACCGGACCGGCTATGAGTCCATTCAATGGCTGGCTGCTTTCTAAAAGTCTGGAAACACTGGCCGTACGGATGGAAAAACACTCTGAAAATGCACTGATCCTTGCTGAGCATCTGGAAGGTCACCCTGTTCTGAAGCAAGTCAGATTTCCTTTTCTGCCATCCTTCCCTCAATATGAGCTTGCAAAAAAACAAATGCGCTTAGGGGGTGGGATTGTGACCTTTGAGGTAAAAGGCGGGATCGAACAGGGGCGCAAGTTTCTGGACGCCCTCCAAATGATCTCCCTCTCTGCCAACCTGGGAGATACCCGTACCATAGCTACTCATCCGGCATCTACTACGCACAGCAAACTTTCGGAAGAAGAACGACAAGCTGTGGGCATTACTCCCGGCCTGGTGCGGATATCAGTGGGATTAGAACACATAGACGACATTATCAGTGACATAGAGCAGGCCCTAGACCGCTCGAAATAACGATGCACCTCAATTCTACTTTGACAGATTAAAAAGGGACTCGATTTTTCTCCTGATTTACCCCTTGTCCGCCAGCTGGTGGATGTGGAGAAAAATCTGGCTGTTCCCTTCAGGGTGCAGGGGCGCCCGGCCAGGGTAAAACAGTCAGATTTTTCGAACATGTCAAAGTAGAATTAATAAGGTTACCCCAAAGACTGTCCTGAAAGGCTGCCCCCCAATGGTATTAAGTTAAGGTTTATTGCTCCGAAAAGATCAGTCATTCCAGTGATTCCATCCGGGATTCCATCCGGATAGGATCTATCAATTATTGAAACGAAAATGCTCAAATTACCAAAGACTCCATTCTGGAGTGACCTTAACTTAATAACATTGGGCTGCCCCCTGACAGCTTTGTTTCTATCTTTTCTTTTTTCCCTCCAGGTCAGCTCTTTTGCCAATGGTAAAATCAAAGAATGCAAGATATTGCAATTGTACTCCAGCAAGTTACCCCGCAGGTTTATTGCTTGCTCCCATCATTTCAGCAAAGAAACCATCTCCGGGAAAACCACCAGAAGCACCAAAAAGAGAAGCTGGATAAACACAAATGGGATGATTCCCTGATACAGGTGCTGCGTTTTTACCTCCGGAGGCGCCACTCCTTTTAGGTAGAATAAGGCAAAACCAAATGGTGGAGTCAAAAAAGAAGTCTGAAGGTTGATCGCAAGTAAAATCCCGATCCAGATCAGGTCAATACCCATTGCAGAAAATATGGGCGCTACCACAGGGACGATAATAAAAACAATCTCGATAAAATCAATAAAAAACCCTGCAACAAAAACAAGGACCATTACCAAAAACAAGAACCCATATGGCCCAAGGTTAGCTTGTTCTATAAAGCTTAAGAAAAGCTTATCACCCTCCAGCCCTCTAAACACCAGTGAAAAGGCTGTTGCACCCACCAGGATCATAAAGACCATTGATGTCAGTAAAGTAGTTTCCTGAGCTACTTCCTTCAAAATGGTGAAACTAAACTTCCGCTGAGCAACTGTCAGGATCACAGCTCCAAAAGCTCCTACACCGGCAGCTTCTGTGGGAGATGCAATTCCGGCGAATATTGAGCCTAACACCGCCAGAATCAGCAGAAAAGGAAAAATAAAAGTAGTCACCAGCTGCCTGGAAAAGCCTTCTTTTCTGAAAGCTTTGACCTCATCAGCGGGCATGGCAGGGACCCGTTTTGGGTAAATACGTGCGTAAATAAAAATGTAGATCAGATAGCAGCTAACCAACCCAATACCTGGAATAACTGCTGCGAGAAACAAATCACCTACAGATACATTAAGTACGCTCCCCAGTAAAACAAGTACAACGGACGGCGGAATAATCTGACCCAGCGTACCTGATGAGGCAATGGTACCCGTACTTAGTCTGGGCCCGTATCCACGCTTGAGCATGGTGGGCAGAGAGATCAACCCCATAGTAACCACTGTGGCTCCTACAATGCCCGTGGATGCCGCAAGCATCGCTCCAACAATAACTACAGATATTGCCAGGCCACCTTTAAAACGCCCAAACAGCAACGCCATCGTCTCCAGTAAACGCTCGGCAATACCGGATTTCTCCAGCATAATCCCCATAAAGACAAAGAGAGGAACAGCCAGGAGCACAAAGTTTTGCATGGTGCCGTAAACCCTTAGAGAAAGCAGGTAAAAAAAGTCAATGTCAAAAACCCAAATACCAACTAAGATGGACAAGCCACCTAAGGTAAACGCCACCGGATACCCCAGTAAGATCAGGAAAAAAACAGCGGCAAAAAGTATGACTGGTAAGTATTCGATCATTTTGTCAAATAAAACGGAATATTTGCTTGAACAACGGTAGATGGCTTACTCTCTCTCAGGTATTTGATTTGGCGGGGCTGCATAGCCAGTGTATCCAGCAACACCATAAGCTGGTGGTCTCCTCGCGGAAACTCCGATACATCCAGATACGTGAGATAGCCATACTGCAAAGAAACCGGATGCTTAAACCTTAACCATTTTTGTCCCTTAAAAGCAGTGGTGTCTACCTTCACCAGGAGATAGCTTCCCACATATCTTCTTTTCTCTTCAGGAGTTAGCGCACTCCAACCTGTAACTCGGGTAGAATCTCGTGCATACAACCGGCTAAACTCCTCCAGACTATTCACAAAAAGCCTAATAACCTCATCTTTCACGATCTCACTTTGTATCGTCACAAAAAGCTTCTCTTCATTGACCCTGAGATTTTCGAAATTCTCGTATCGCATATTTTGAAATGATCCGGCATAGTATTCTTCACGCTTGTGATCGTCAATCTCATCATCCACCCACTTATAACCGGCCAGAAAACCTATGATCAAGAACGGA
The DNA here is from genome assembly GCF_057801515.1 of Marinoscillum sp. HNIBRBA16962. Lineage (NCBI taxonomy): Bacteria > Pseudomonadati > Bacteroidota > Cytophagia > Cytophagales > Reichenbachiellaceae > Marinoscillum > Marinoscillum sp. HNIBRBA16962. Next base: position 5,885,135 of record NZ_CM173603.1, read on the forward strand.
ATAAGATGAGCTTTCCATTTCGGAAGATTTGAAAGGATTGTCAGAAGTACCCTGTTGTAGATAAAGGATAATGTAAGGTACCTGAATGCAATAGCGATATAGTAATACGGCCGAGATGCCCAGCTATCTCTCCTGAAGTATCCATTGGTGAGAAAATCGATAAATACGATCAGGATGACCAAAAGATAAACGAGTAATAGCAGCAATGTAAGGCCATAATAAAGTCCACTTCCTGACTCTATGGACGGCCGCAATGCCCACTCAACATAATAGACCAAAGTCATGATCACCACCCCAAAGCTCAACAGCAAGCCCGAGCACATGAAAGAAACCGCATACACTATACTGGAAATCCGCTCCAGCTGAAGTACAGAGTGATCCAGTGTGGTATCCTTCTCCACTTCCTTTCTAAACCTCCCTTTCAGTTTTACCCTGGTCATGTCTATCCCTTTTGGGAAAACATAGCTTAAGCCAATGTTGGCTACCCATATACCTCTGGAAATTATATGGATCACGTACCCGATGCTCAGGATTCTGAGGGCATCCTTAAAGATCCCGATCATGCGATAGATGATCTCATCTGAGCTAAAGCTCATTTTCCTGTAGGTGTCCAGGTAATCCGGTATTTGGAACAAGATGTATAAAAACAACGCAGATATCAGTAGCTCTGCCTCCCAGGAGTTCAGCTGGATAGAGCGTAACCAGTTTGGGGTGTCCTCATCTACGACTACCTCAATTTTTTTCTTCTCCTTTTTCATTAAGCAGTATATACATGTTTTTCAGCACCATGCTCACCCCTTGAAGCCCAAGCAGTAAAAAACCTGCCGGTATGGTTGATTTGATAATATATCGGGCAGGCAACCCCCCGGGATCAGGGCTTGTTTCATTTAAAAGGAACGCATTTTTTGTAAACTGCACACCCTCCAAAAACCCAACAATACACAGGGGAAGTAATAACAGCATTGTACCAGTAAGATTTACCACAGCTTTTTGCTTATCAGAAAACTTTTGATAAAACACATCCACCCGCACATGTCGGTCCCTCTGTAGTGCCCAGCCTGCTGACAAAAGAAAAAGCGCTGCAAACAGGTGCCACTCTAACTCAAATGAAGCCGCAGAAGTGATTGAAAAAACATACCTCAAAAAAACATCACAAATGATCACTGCCACCAGCAGCACACTCAGCCAGCTCACGGATCTGCCAATTAAGGTATTTAGTTTATTAATCAGGTCTGAAATTAATAGCACTTCATCGAATGTTAGGACACCAACTTAATGATATCAGTATCTCATTACAAGAATTATTCACCGAACATAACAATATAAGGCAAATGGTCAAAATGAATAACAGATAATTGTTAAATGCGACAATTACAATATATCATTGTGGGTATGCAAGCCAACCATTACTTAAAATCCGCCTGGTTGACCATTTGTTTATTGTTGCTATTGATTTCAGCAAAAGGCCAGTACGCCACCGGAGGTCTTGACCTGGATAATGATCTGTACTCATGGTACGATCAGTCCCTGGGCCTTGAAAATACTGATATTGTAAGAGGAGCATATCAAAAAATAGACCGGTTCCCCTTTTCAAGCCCCTTTTTCGAAGAAGAAAGCTGGGACATCAACAAGGTCAGTTACAGAGGAATGGTCTTTGATAGTGTCTACCTCATCTATGATATAGAAAACGACAACCTCCTCATTCGGCACCCGACCGAATACAAATATTTCAGTAATCCAATAAGATTGAATCGGGAGCAAATAGAATGGTTTACCGTAAATGACCACTTCTTCAGATTTTACTCAGAAAGAATTTTTAGCTTCCAGCCAGGTTTTTATGAGGAGCTGTTTACAGGCGAACACATTGATTTTCTCATTAAACATATCAAAAACCTGGAAACAAAAGACCAAAGAGACCTCATCTATGAAAAGGAAGAAGTATATATCATAAACTACAAGGGAGAGTTTACCCACCTGCGAGGTAGGGGATCTTTCCTCAGACTTTTCAATGACAACAAAGGCCTGAAAAAGAAATTAAAACAGTTTATCAAAATAAACGGCTTAAGAATAAGAAAAGGCTATGACTCTGACCTCCTTGTACTTGCTGAATTCTTCGAAAACGAGCTGGTAGAATGACAGCAATATCCATACATAAATCAAGATTTTTACTTTTAATGATGTGCCTACTGGCAGGCATACAGGTGGTAGGACAGGATACAGCTCACTTTACGGGGGATTTTGATCAGACGCCGCTGGAAGAAGCCTTGCTTTCGATGGAGGAGCAAACCTCCGGAAAATTCTTCTACGAAAGTTTATGGACAGATTCACTTTTCGTATCCGGTTCATTTAAAAATACTCCTCTTAAAGATGTACTGACGAAAATTCTGGATGGGACAAGCCTAAGCTTTTACCTGCTTGACGAGCGGGTGATCTTTACTGAAAATACTCTCATCATTGATCAGCCTGCTATACTTAACTCTTTTCAGGAGCGCAGTTCTCCTGTCATCGAAAAGGGGCTGGTCTTCTCCCGTGAATACCAAAACCAGACAGATGACGAGTCTGATCTTGAAAACTATGTGTTTGAAATCGGCAACCGTAATGAAATGGCTGTAGACGGCCAGTCGACGATTGCCGGGTATGTAAAAAATGCGGAGACTCAGGAACCTGTAGAAGGCGCGCTGGTCTACATACAGCACCCATTCACCGCTGCCACCACTGATAAAAATGGGTTCTACTCCATCACCCTGCCTAATGGCAAGCACAAGTTGTTTTTCCAGTTTGTAGGGATGAAAACCACACAACGCAACATCGTCCTGTTTTCGAATGGTAAGCTCAACGCCAACATGGATATTGATGTAATCGCCCTGCAGGAAGTCACTGTAGAATCCGACAGAGACATCAATGTCAGGAATGTACAAATGGGAGTCAGTAAGATCAGTGTGGAGGAGGTAAAAACCATACCCATAGTCCTTGGAGAAAACGATATCATGAAAGTTGCCGCTACCAAAGCTGGTGTGCAGACCGTAGGAGAGGGCGCTTCCGGTTTCAATGTGCGCGGAGGTAAAGCGGATCAAAATCTTATTTTGATTAATGATGCGCCGGTTTATAATGCTTCTCACTTTTTTGGCTTCTTCTCTGTATTTAACTCGGATGCCATCCAAAACATGGAGCTCTACAAGAGTGGGATACCCGCCCGGTTTGGAGGGCGTTTATCTTCGGTATTTGACATTACAGCAAAAGAACCAAATAAGAAAAAATTTTCCGGAGAAGGGGGCATTAGTCCCATCACCTCTAAACTCACGCTTGAAGTACCCCTGATCAAAGAAAAAACGGCGTTGCTCTTCGGAGGGCGAACCACCTATAGTAACTGGATGCTAAAAAATGTCAAAAACGCCAGCTTCAATAGTAACAGGGTAAGCTTTTATGATATGATAGCCCAAATAGATCACAATATCAATGAAAAAAATGACCTGAAAGTATCCGCCTATCTAAGCAACGACCAGTTCAGACTTTCTTCTGACACGCTCTTTTCTTTTTCAAACTTTTCCTTCAGAAACCTGAACGGTTCGGTGAAATGGACCCATCGATTCAGCGATGCATTTGAAGGTAAGTTTTCAGGAATATATGCCCAGTACAATTATGACCTTACTTATGACGAATCCATTCCGAACGCCTTCACCCAGGGCTTTGACCTGAATGAAGCCAGTTTAAATGCTGATTTCAACTATTATATTGAAGAAGTTCATAAGATAAATTTTGGCATAAGCTCGAAACGCTACGGGGTAAACCCCGGAGAAAAAAAACCGCTTGGTGAGGAATCGATCGTACTTCGGGGAAAAGTGCCCGATGAGCAGGGACTGGAAACGGCGATCTACGTCTCTGATCAATTTGATCTCAATGGAAATCTTTCCATTTACGGAGGGTTAAGGTATGTTGTTTTCAATGCGCTCGGACCTCAAAGCGTTTATAGTTATGAACCGGGATTACCAAAAAACGGAGACACCAGGATCGACTCTGTCGGATATAAAGCAGGGGAAATCGCAAAAACGTATCATGGACCTGAATGGCGCATCTCCGGCCGATACGCACTGAATGACATAAGCTCTTTAAAACTCAGCTTTAGCCGCAACCGCCAGTACTTACATGTCCTGTCCAACTCTGCATCCCTATCCCCCACCGATACATGGAGAATCTCAGGTGAGCATTTGAAACCACAGATGGCAGATCAGGTAGCTTTAGGTTATTACAGGAATTTTCTTCGCAACACTGTGGAAGTATCATTAGAAGGATACTACAAAAAATTAAAAAACCTGGTAGACTTTAAAACCGGATCTACTTTCCTGCTCAACAAGACCATAGAGCGTGACGTATTGCAGGGACCAGGAAAATCTTATGGCTTAGAGCTTTCTGTCAGGAAATCAGGACGACTAAACGGGTGGATAAACTATGCCTATGCCCGGACTTTCATCAAACTGGATGGCAACTTTCAGGAAGAAATCGTAAATGGTGGTGAGTTTTTTCCTACTGCTTATGATAAGCCACACACAGTTAATATGGTGGCAAATTACAAGCTGACTAGAAGATTGAGTTTTTCATTGAACACTACTTATAATACCGGCAGGCCGGTAACCTTTCCGGTTGCTGCTTTTGACTTTAAAGGTGCTCAAAACATTCACTTTTCGGACCGAAATGCATTTCGGATTCCGGATTACTTCCGAATTGACCTGGGTATAAACCTGGAAGGGAATCATAAAATCGAAAAGCTGTCTCACTCCTTCTGGTCATTATCCATCTATAACCTCACGGGGAGAGATAATCCCTTTTCGGTGTTTTTTGATGTCCGGGACGGGGAAGTTGTTGGCTCACAGCTGATTGTATTTGGCAGCTCTATTCCAACACTTTCATGGAACTTCAAATTCTGATAAGCGGGAAAAATGATCAGTCAGTTTATACATACTAATAAGAAAAGGGTACTGTCAGCAACAAGTATCCTCATACTTGTTCTCTTTTATGCCTGTGTCAAACCATATGACTTTGATGCGGGTAGTTTCGATAAAATTCTGGTAGTAGATGGAACATTAACCAACGAAGCTGGTCCTTATCGGGTAAAGATCACCTATACCTACCCGCTAGACACCACACTTAATGAATTTGTAAGTGATGCTTTGGTTTGGGTAGAAACAAGTAACGGAAATCGCATCGATTACAACTGGTCAGAAGAGGGCACCTATATTTCACCTCCGGATTTTCAGGGGCAAGTAGGAGAAAGCTACCGACTGTTTATACAAATGGCGGATGGAACTACCTACAGTTCTACAGAAGAACCAATGATCCAATCACCGGGAATTGATCGGATCTATGGGAAACTGGCAGAACTCCCAACTTCAGAAGGTGATCGAAATACGACGGGCATACAGTTTTTCATTGACTCTGAAAATACCGGTGGAAGTGCCGGGTATTTCAGATACGAATGGGAGGAAGGTTATCAAATAATTACACCGTACGGTTCCATCTATGACCTGGCCCCGGATAGCAGCATAATACCACGAGACACAAATATCGGTATCTGCTACAGCGAAAACTTTTCCAATGAGCTCATATATGGTACCACCATAGGCTCTCAGGAAAACCGCATGGTAGAGTTTCCCGTCCGGTTTGTTTCCAGTGAGACACAAATACTGCGTATCAGGTACTCGATACTTGTCAGACAGTTTGCAATAACCGAATCGGCCTATCTCTTCTACAAGCGGCTCAATGAAAACAATGAGTCCGGGGGCTCCTTATTTGACCAGCAAACAGGATCTATTTTCGGAAACGTATCACCTGTAGACAATCCTGATCAGCCGGTACTGGGTTTCTTTGAAGTATCGGGAGTTGCTGAAAAAAGAACATTCTTTAATAACAGCGATTTTGATGACCTTGGGTTTATACGGTTCAATTACTCCTGTTTGCAGGCAAGCGCCATTGAAACGACCACTGACAGTGCAACATATTACGTGAATAGTGGATACAAAATCTATGGTTATGATCCCTTCTTCAATGAAGTCTACCTTCATTCACGACCATGTACTGATTGTTCATACTATGCTGACACCACTCCTCCGGAGTACTGGATCGATTGATTATGATTAGAAAAGGAACCCTATTTTTTATACTTCTCCTAAGCTTCGTCAGCCTTACGAAAGGCCAGGAACTTAATATTCGGGAAAAAGTATATCTCCATCTCAACAGTCGCTTTCTGCTGACGGGGGAAACGCTTTACTTCTCAGCTTACAACAGAGGTATGTCCACCGGCCAACCTTCCGGCCTTAGCAAGATCCTGTATGTTGAATTAGTGGACAGTGCCCGAAACCAGGTGTTTCAGCAAAAAATCGCATTGGAAAATGGTAAGGGACACGGGCAGTTTTTTATCTCGTCTCTCGTAGCAACCGGTCGCTACCAGCTGCTGGCCTACACCAGGTGGATGAAAAACTTTGGCGACTATTTTGAAAGTACGATCACGATTGTCAATCCTTTTGAAGCCTATAAACCTCCGGTTCAACCCAAAGATGCCCAAACGCTTGTTTCCTTCTACCCTGAAGGCGGTTTGCTTTTAGCAGAAAAGGAGAATACGATCGCGTATAAAATCACAAACCTGGCAGGCGAACCTGTGAAAATGACGGGCAGGGTAATCTCCCAATCCGGTGAACAAGTCAGCCAGTTAAGTGGAGAAAAAAGCATTGGGCGATTTACTTTCCGGCCTAAACCTTCCGAAAAATACCAGGTAATACTTGAAGATGAAGCCGGAAATTTTTCATTTTATGAACTTCCTGAAGTAGCTGAAACCGGCCAGCTCATCCATCTGTCAAAAGATGCAAGAGGCTACCGGTTTGAAATAGTGGATTCAGATCCCACAGCACGGGAGGTCTCCCTTCGGATCCATGATGGCCAGAACATGGTTTTTGACCAGTTGGTTTACACAAACGGGGCCATCCTAATCAGGGGAGACAAACTACAACCTGGCAGCTATAGAGCATCGGTGGTAGGTGAGAGCGGAAAGGAGCTGGCAAGCAGGGCTTTTATCCATTATCAAGAAAGTCCCGCTCCCACCCTGTCAGAGATTCCTGTGCACAAGACAAGGTCGTTAGTGAAAATTCCCATATCATTTGAGAGAGCTGTTGATTTTTCCGTATCAGTTAGAAAAACGGATAGCCGGAGCCAATCCTACACGGCAGAACAACATCAGTATGCGAACAGCTATAGCTCTTCAATGCAGCTCTCTTTGGCTGACTGGCAACACGTTGACAATTTGGCTTTGATATCTGAATGGAAATGGGATCAGAGTATAAGTACACCAAAAACAGTTGAGTATTTACCTGAATTAAGAGGAGAGCTGGTATCCGGCCGGCTGAACACCAAAGACCCGCAGGAACAAACGTTATCTTATACCATTAGCGGAAAAGAATACCACTTATACACCGAGAAGCCGGATACAAGTGGAGAGTTCCAGTTCCAAATCAACCCGTCCATGGGTGCACGGGAAGCCTATATTTCGGTTTTGTTTTCGGAAGAGATCAGCAGAGAGGCAATAACACTCGATAACCCTTTTCTTGAAAATTATCCGGTCTTTTCTCCTGAGCCCCTGTACCTGGACTCCCTGCAGGTAGCGAGGCTCGTGAAACGCAGCGTCCGAAACCAGATCGAAAATGCCTACTACGAGACCAGGCCAGACTCCATAGTCACCTCAACCAACTGGTTCTCACCTTTTGGGGCCTTTGATTACTTCTACGTGATGGATGATTACAACCGGTTTCCCGAGATGCATGAGCATTTTATTGAATATATTCCGATGGTAGTAGCCCGAAAAAGTAAGTCCAGATCTAAACTTAAAGTACTTTTGAAATACCTGACGCAGGACGAATATCCACCGCTGATCCTACTGGATGGTGTGCCCGTAAGCATCGAAAAAATCCTGGACTTTAATCCTTACAAGGTTGAGAGTATCGGGGTCTTTAACAGTCGATACTTTATCGGTCCCCTGGTGGTAGACGGAATTGTGTCGTTTCATACCTTCGAAAAGAACCTTCAGGGATTTGAGATTGGTGACAATGCTCTAAAGCTCCCCTACCAGGGAGTAGAGCCCGGTATCCAGTACCGTTTTCCTGAATATGAAACTCAGGAACAAAAACTCTCCCGAATACCCGACTACCGTGAACAGCTATATTGGGAGCCGGAGGCTGGCGCTTCCCCCCAATCACCTTACCAATTGGAATTTTATACCGGTGATACTACTGGAGAATTTGAGGTGGTAATGGAAGGTTACTATGAGGACGGTGAGGCATTTAGCCTGAAGAAAACCTTCAAAGTAGAAGAGGAAAAAATCTCTGCAAACTAATCAGCCAGCGTAAGTCTCAGCGTAATATCTGATGCTGACGGACAGGTCTCTTCATCACCATCATTTACTTCCATTCTTTTCCCGTCAATAGCCAGGATCTGGCGAGGACCAGACTGGTACAATGCAGTTGCAGAGTAGTACTGACCTGCTTCGAGACTGTAATAAGAATTTTCTTCGGTAACTATTTCATTATATAATGTGTCCTGATCCTCTATCCGGCCATGAAAAACCACCAAAGGCACTTCCGGATTTTCATCATTTATGGTAACCTTTACCCGTAGCTCTCCATAATAAGGTCCCGGATCACAATCCAGGTCATCCGTGCAATTGATCAGGAACAATAGGCTAACTATAAGAATACTTATTTTCAAAAAGCTTTTCATCGTACGAGAATTCCACTTAAGGCCAAATACAATCTATGTTTCCCTATTTCGTCATTTTTGGTATCCACATAAGCGTAGCCTCCCTTTAAATATAAATGACGGGTCATTTTCCAAAAAGCTCCCACCCTTGGAACCACCACCCATCCCCTTGGCGGGTTTATCTCCGTACCACCATATTCTCCCCAGGTATATGCGGCATTCAGTTGTACAAACCCTCCGTATTTCTTCTCTTTCAAATACTTATGGTACTCTCCTCCTACTCCAAAGAAATAACGCTCTTCTGTGTTCTGATAAAATAAATTACCACCCTGGTAATTGAGCACCTTTTTCCTGTACGGCCGAAAATCAAGAGACGCGAACAATGTAAAATCTCGAGAGGCAGTGATCATGCCACCCTCTACTCCCATCAGATAATCATCAGAGAATAACACATTTCTAAATGAAAGATGAAAGGCAGGTTTAGGACCATACCATTCTTCATACCGGTCCTCCACTTCAATATCCTGAGCCAGACTTATAAAGGAAGTGGTAGTAAAGAAGATGGTGATTAATGTTCGCACACAGGTAAAAAATTAGGTTTATAAATTTTAATTAACACATTCTATGCCAAATTAACCAAAATCCGAAAATAAGGGGATACCAACCACGGCCAACAATGTGATACGCGAAAGAAAAAACCAGTCGATCGCAAAATTGGAGACATCCCCGGTAACCCCGACCAATGAACTGACAGCTATGATAAACAATGCGGTTCCCACCGGCAGTGCTGAAAAACGTAGTTATTAAACTACCTTTGCATCATGGAAAAGCAGGATATTCGGAAACTGAGTTTGGAGAAGCTGACAGAATATTTTGTGTCAGCGGATGAAAAAGCTTTTCGAGCCAGGCAGGTATGGGAATGGTTGTGGCAAAAATCTGCCAGGTCATTCGAAGAAATGACCAATCTATCCAAGCCACTTCGGGAAAAGCTGGAAGCTGAGTTTGAGATCAGGTCAATCAGCACAGCTACCTCCCAAAAATCTACAGATGGCACCATCAAGTCCGCCTTTCGACTGCACGACGATGAACTCATAGAAGGGGTCCTGATCCCTGCTGAGGACCGAATGACAGCTTGTGTTTCTTCTCAGGTCGGATGTTCACTAAGCTGTAAATTTTGTGCTACCGGATACATGGACCGAAAAAGGAATCTGGAAGCAGGTGAGATCTATGACCAGGTAGTGGCTATTGACGCTCAGGCCAGGCAAAGTTTTAGCCTGCCGCTTTCTAACATTGTGTTTATGGGCATGGGAGAGCCTTTACTCAATTATAAAAATGTCCTGGAAGGCATAGACCGGATTACCGGTGAGGACGGGCTGAACATGTCACCAAAGCGCATTACCGTTTCTACCGCCGGTATTGCTAAAATGATCAAAAAACTGGGCGATGATGAGGTGAAGTTTAACCTGGCGCTTTCCCTGCATGCGGCTGACGACAAGAAGCGTAACCAGATCATGCCCATCAATGAAACCAACACGCTGGAAGCATTGAGAGAAGCGCTCCTTTATTTTTATGATAAAACCCGTAATAAGATCACCTTTGAGTACATTCTGTTCTACAACTTCAATGACACCTTAGAAGATGCTGACAACCTGTTAAAATTTGCCCGGCAGATCCCTTCTAAGATCAACATCATCGAATACAATCCCATCTCGGAAGCTGATTTTAAAAATACCGAAGAGGACCGGCTGGATAAATTTGCCCATTACCTCAAAAAGAATGGCATCACCGTAAACGTGCGAAGAAGCCGGGGCAAAGACATAGATGCTGCTTGTGGTCAGCTGGCCAATAAGAATAAGGCGGCATAAGGTGTCAACACACTAAGGTAAAGCCAAAGTGAAACCCCTGAAGAACGGTAGTAGTCGTGCCACCACTCGGAGTGGTGGCACGACTACCTCCCTGGATTATCTTTTCACCTGCTTCCACTACATCTACCAAAACCCCTGACGGGGACCTGGAATGAATTCCGCCGGAATGAAAATCCTCGTAAGATGCACTGACACTATCCGGAATAAGAACTTCGAGAAGGAAGCCAAATTCTCCCCACCTCCATGAACCGGCATCCATGACTAATCAACGCACCGTCTTTTATAAAAAATGACCTTTAGACTTGACTCTTAATATCCTGTTTCTTTTCTTAGCCATAGTAACATTATAAGCAAAGAAATACTTCTTGCCTCATTTTTCAAGAAACGCCTAAAATGACATACTCACATTCGATCCAGTTTACTCCATTTATTACTTATCAAAGACACTGCCTCAATATCACATTGAAAAGTATATCTGCCTTACCTGACCGTGCACTTGATCCTAAAGAAAAGGGCTTTTCACAGAAGTCTCAATAGCATAGGTCCCGGTCTTTTGGATTGATCACTATTCCGTTTTTCGTTACCGTCTAATCAGATGCTCTCATTTAGCCCTCTACTAAGGTTCAATATCGGTCTGATACTGTGTCAAACCGCCCGGATAAATTCTGGGGTTGGCCGAATGAACTTGCCAGTCGCCCGGATAAGGTCCAGGCGCGTCCGAATGAACTTGCCGGTCGCCCGGATGAGGTCCAGGGTCGCCCGGATGAACTCGCCGGTCGTCCGGATAAGGTCCAGGGTCGCCCGGATGAACTCGCCGGTCGTCCGGATAAGGTCCAGGCGCGTCCGGATGAACTTGCCGGTCACCCGGATGAGGTTCAGGGTCGCCCGGGTGAGGCGCCGGTCGTCCGGATGAGAGGTCCTGAAAAATGGAGTGAGGTGGGGAGTTACGTTTTAGAACCATTATTTTCTAACTTTTAAATATTTTTTACATGAACAAAGAACAAAACACCTATTACCGTGCGTACCTCAGTACACAAAATGCCCTGGATGATAATACAAGCATCTGGACAGGCAATCCGAAATTTGCAGAGGTAAAAAACCAACTTGATGAAAAGCTGGATGCCATAGAGCAGCTGGATGAAAAGGCCTCTGCTAATACAAAGGGTGGTACCCGCAACAAAGATACCATCCGGGAAGTACTGGAGATAAAGGCTTTGGTCCTGGGGGGCGCCATCTATAGTCATGGGGTACTCACCAACGATGAGCAACTAAAAGCACTGGCAGAAACAAGTATCTCTAACCTCAAAGACATGCGTGAAACGGAGCTGGTGACCTATGTGGAAAGCCTGCTGAAGGCTGCGGGCGAGCTGCAACCTGAACAGCTGAATGAGTACGGTGTGACAGAAGCCGAGCTCACGGATGTAAGTACTACCCTGGATGAATTTCGACCGCTGATGGGACGGCCCAAACAAAAAAGGGCAGCGATCAATGCGGCCAAGCAAAGCCTGGACTCGGTGATCGGGGAGGCACGTGAGCTCCTAAGTGAGGTGCTGGACAAGCTGATGCTCAGGTATCGGTTTACCCATCCGGAATTTTATACTGAATATGAGCAGAGCCGGACGATAGTAGGTTAAAAACCTGCTCTGTAAGTCATGCCACCACTCGGAGTGGTGGCATGACTGCCTCCCTGGATTATCCTTTCACCTGTTTCCACTACATCCATCAAAACCCGATGAAGGCAAAGCTGGTCGAGCGAATGGAGAACTATGAAATGAGTTCATTCCAGGATTTTGCAGGGATGAGGAACGGTACGCTATGCAACCAGCAGCTTGCAATAGAGCTCTTGGACCTGCCAACTTCTTCTGATGCATTTCTGAAGGAGAGCTATGCAGTGCAAATTATTGATGAGGACTAATGATTATTCATGGCATGACTCTGCGGATGCATGCCTGTGGAAAGAGTCATAGGATGAATAAAAAAAGTTCTACCGTCAGTAGTCTCCTTTCAAAAACACAATTTACCCTCCGTATAGTCCCATTCCAAACTAAAAACCCTAAAATAGGTAGGTGCATTTTAAGATAAACCGTTAAATTAGAAGACTGCCTTTTCTGATCAGAACGGTATCCGGAACCGATTCATAAGTCCGGCATTCGGAAAGTTTACAGGGTGGTTGGGAAGAAAAGCAGTAGCTGGAGGGGAAAATAGTGTATTTATGCAATTAGTAGGATGGGCATAAAAAAGCCCCGCATGGTAAGGCGAGGCAGCTTAAATGTTTTCACAACGGAATAATCCTTATTGTGATTAGCTTTCAAATTGTAAGTTTAAAGATAACGATCATTTTTAATAATGGAAGAATCAAAGGGAAAAAAGATTTTGGGATTAGATCTGGGTACCAACTCTATTGGGTGGGCTTTGGTCAATGTTGACTATGAAAACAGGCAACAAACCTTTTTGGGGAATGGGGAGATTCTTGGGGTGGGGAGTAGGATTATTCCTATGAATGAAGCTTTGCTTTCAGAGTTTGGAAAAGGGAATACCGTTTCTCAAACCGCAGAAAGAACTGATAAAAGAGGTATCAGGAGGTTACGCCAAAGACATCTACTCCGACGGGAACGATTACATAGAGTATTGAACATACTAGGCTTTCTTCCAGAACATTATGCCGAGGATATCGATTTTGAAAAAAGGTTAGGACAGTTTTTTGAAAATAAAGAGCCTAAGGTTCCATATCGAAGAAACGGAGACGGGAAATTCGAATTTCTTTTTAAAGAATCCTTCGAGGAAATGGTGCAGGACTTTAAGGAAAATCAACCTTCTCTATTTTACAAAAAGAAAAATGGAGATGAAACCAAAATCCCGTATGACTGGACCATTTATTACTTGCGAAAAAAAGCTTTGTCTGAAAAGATATCCAAAGAAGAATTGGCCTGGCTTATCCTCCATTTTAACCAGAAACGGGGGTATTATCAGTTGCGAGGAGATGACATAGATAAAGCAAAAGATGATAATAAACACATTGAGTTCATTGAAACACTGGTCACTGATGTTATCGATACCGGAGAGCTACAGGGCAAAGATCAAAGGAAATATAAAATTATTCTGGGTAATGGGCTATCCTTCATAAAACCAAGCAAAAAGGAAGTTGAATGGAAAGGAAAAACACGCGAGTTTATTGTAACCACCGAACTGAATGATGACGGATCAGAAAAAATGACCAAGGAAGGGGATGTTAAGCGCTCTTTTAAATCTGTTGATTCAGAAGAAGATTGGATTGCTATTAAAACCAAATCTGAAAAGACAATCAACGAGAGTGGCAAAACCGTAGGTGGCTACATCTATGACACTCTACTTCAAAGGCCCAATCAAAAGATCAGGGGCAAGCTGGTAAGGACGATCGAGCGAGACTTCTACAAAAAAGAATTTGCAACTATCCTGAACAAGCAGGTTCAATTACAGCCGGAGCAGTTTACCGGCGAACTTTATGAGAAATGCGTAAAACATCTATACCCCCACAACACCTCTCATCAGACTGATTTGCTGAAGAAAGATTTTGTTCACCTACTCACAGAAGATATCATCTTTTATCAGCGCCCTTTAAAAACAAAAAAATCACTGATAGAGGAATGCAAATATGAGTACAGGGCATACACTGACAAAGAAACCGGCGAGAAGAAAAAACAATGGTTGAAATGCATAGCAAAAAGCCATCCGTTGTATCAGGAGTTCAGGCTATGGGAGTTTGTTCAAAACCTTAAGATCTACGAGCGGGAAAGACGGATAGACGGCCGGCTACAAACCGATGTAAATATTACTGATGGATTACTCCCCTCCATTGAGGACAGGGCAAAGCTCTTTGAAGAGCTAAACAATAGAAAAAGCATTAAGCAAAAGACCTTGCTTGGACATTTCAAAAAGGACGGAAAAAAGCTGACGGAAAAAACTTACCGCTGGAATTACGTGGAAGACAAGGAATATCCCTGCAATGAGACACGAGCAGGGTTTATTACCGTCCTAAAAAAGAATAAAGACTTTGATTGGGCGAAGTTTTTGACCCAGAAAAAAGAAATTGAATTATGGCATACCCTTTATTCCATTTTAGAGAAAGATGAACTTAAAAACGCACTAAAAAAACTAGCCGGACGGCTTGAAATAGATCCTTGTGTCATCGAACCGTTCAATGACTACCCCCCTTTCAAAAGGGATTACGGAGCCTTTTCATACAAAGCTTTAAGTAAGCTTTTACCATTGCTGCGCCTCGGAAGCCATTGGAAAGAAACAAACATACCAAGCAAAGTAAAAAGTAGAATTGAGAAAATAATCAATGGCGAAGATGATGATACCATACAGCTATTAGCCCGGCAAAAGGCATTTGACAGGAATCTCGATTCCATGGAAAAATTTCAGGGGTTACCTCTTTGGCTAGCTTCTTACGTGGTGTATGGAAGGCATTCGGAAGTTAGCGAAAAAACCTTTTGGAAAAAGCCGGAAGATATAGTGCGATTGAAACAGCACTCACTTCGTAACCCCATTGTCGAACAAGTGATTAATGAGACACTGCAAGTGATAAAGGACATTTGGGCCTATTATGGTGACGGTCAGGAAAATTTCTTTGATGAAATACACGTGGAGCTGGGAAGAGATATGAAAAACCCTGCCGATAAAAGAAAAAGAATGACAGAACGGATTACTGAAAATCAAAACACTAATCTGAGAATTCGGGCTTTGCTGAGAGAGCTAATGAATGACCCAAGTGTAAATGGTGATGTGAAGGATTATTCCCCAAGCCAACAAGACTTGTTAAAGATTTATGAGGAAGGCGTGCTGACTGCTTCAGAAAAACTACCTGATGATATTGAAAAGATTAGCAGAAAAGCAGAGCCTACCCAGAGAGAAATTCAAAAATACCGTCTATGGATGGAGCAAAAGTATGTTTCTCCATATACCGGGCAAGCCATTTCCTTGAGCAAGCTGTTCACTTCAGCCTATGAGATAGAACATATCCTTCCTCAGTCCCGATATTTTGATGATTCCCTCAATAACAAAGTGATCTGTGAGGCTGAGGTAAACTCGCTGAAGGATAACCAGACCGGTTATGAATTCATTGAAAAGCATGGAGGTGAAATTGTGCCTTGTGAAAATGGGAAACAAGTAAAAGTATTTTCCAAAGAAAAATACGAACAACATATTCAACGAAGCTTTAAGGGCAGAAAAAAGGAAATCTTGCTGATGCAGGACATTCCTGAGTCATTTACCAACAGGCAATTGAGTGATTCCCGGTACATCAGTAAAGTAGTCATGAAGCTCATGAGCAATCTCGTTCGGGAAGAATATGAAGAAGAAGCTACATCAAAACATGTGGTACCTGTCACTGGAAAAGTGACGACCCAACTAAAAAGGGATTGGGGACTAAATGATGTGTGGAATGACCTGATTTCTCCTCGCTTTCAGCGGATGAATCAGCTTACTGGGACGAGTGATTTTGGATATTGGGATGAAAAAGGTGGTAACCGGTTCTTTAGGAATGAAGTGCCTCACGAATTAAGAAAAGACTTTGACCCTAAGCGCATTGACCACCGTCACCATGCCTTAGATGCCCTGGTTGTTGCCTTGGCAGACAGAAGGCACGTCAATTACCTAAACAACCAAAGTGCGGCAGCATCTCAAAAAGATGAGCGATTTGACTTGCGCAATAAACTGAGACGGTTAGAAGAAAAACAGGTCAGGGATAAAAAAACAGGAGAATACAAAACCATTCGGGTAGCAAAAGAATTTCTGAAACCCTGGAAAAATATTATCAAAGAGATCAAGGATAAGCTTGCAGTAACCGTGGTGAGTATCAAACAGAATAAGCGAGTGATTAATAAAAATGTAAACCACTATGAAAAGTGGAAAACTGAAAATGGAGAGTTAAAGAAAAAATTAGAGAAACAGGTCAGGAATGCCGACTGGTGGGCAGTAAGAAGGCCACTACACCTCGAAACGGTTTATGGCAAAGTCACCTTGCAAAAACAAAAGGAGGTCTCCTTAAATGATGCCATCAAAGATTGGGAGCACATAGCAGATAGGCAGCTTAGGCAAGTAGTGAAAAACAAAATCAAAAATGGGTTAACAATTGATGAGGTTATTCGGCAATTCAAAAAAGAGCCTTATATCAGGGAAGGTGAAAAAGTTGGCCGGGTGCAGGTTCATTATGTGGATATCAAAAACCCTGATGCCGCAACGCGTAAGTCTCTGGATACTTCTTTTAATGAAAAAACCATAGAGAGTATCACAGATACGGGCATCCAAAAGATACTTCGGAATCACCTGAAGTCTGAAAAATATAAGGACCAAACAGATGAAAATGGTAACCCTATTCCTGCTCATGAGCTTGCATTTTCGCCGGAGGGAATTGAAGACCTAAACCAAAACCTGAAGCAACTGAATGATGGAAAAAGTCATCAACCAATTTATAAAGTAAGGAAATATGAAGCTTTAGGAAAAAAGTTTTCTGTTGGGGAACAAGGGAATAACGGGTTGAAATATGTAGTTGCTGCCACCGGAACCAACTTATTCTTCGCAGTATATGAAGGCAAAAACGAGAAGGGCGAAACGGTTCGTCAATTTAGTACCGTTCCCTTGAATGAGGTAATTCCTCAATTGAAGGATGGCTTCAATCCAGTACTGGAAAAGTTCATAGACAAAAAAGGAAATGAATACTCATTGCTTTTTTCACTTTCTCCCAATGATGTAGTGTATCTCCCAACAGAGGAAGAAATAGAAAATCCAGCATTAGTTGATTTTGCCTGTCTCTCCAAAAAGCAACGGGAAAGAGTTTATTTATTTATTGATGGGTCAGGAACGACAGCAAACTTTATCCCGGGAAGTTCATCCAAAGTTATATTTAATTTGAATAAAAAAGATCAAGCCAAAATAGGTTTGAATTACCCCATTCAAAATGAATATGGAGTGGGAAGCCCTCAATCAAAAAATCAAAAGTCTCTGGATGAAAGGATGATTAAGGAACACTGCTGGAAACTGGAGATAGACCGTTTAGGGAACTTGAGAAGAAGCAATAGTCAGTCTCGTTAAAGTGGAGAATAACTATGAATCAAACCTTTGACCATGATCAAGCGCACCCTCTATTTTGGCAATGAAGTGCACCTGAGCACCCACAAACATCAGCTGGTGGCCAGCTACCCGGACCAGCAGGAGAAAAAGGTACCGATAGAGGATATTGGTGTAGTGATCCTGGACCACCATAGTCTTACTCTTTCCCAGACCCTGCTGGGCAAGCTCCTGGGCAACAATACTGCAGTGATCACCTGTGATGCCCATCACCTGCCACATGGTCTGTTTCTCAACCTGGATGGCCACCACACCCAGCAGGCACATTTCACTGATCAGGTCACTGCGACGGATGCCCAAAAAGCCCGCTTCTGGCAGCAGACTGTACGGTATAAGATCACCAACCAGGCCAGCCTGCTTAGCCAAAATGGTTTTGAAGTGCAAAACATGCTCCGGTGGGCCGATAAAGTACAACCGGGCGACCCAGACAATTTTGAAGCCCGGGCAGCGGCTTATTACTGGCAAAAGCTATTCGTCGATCACCTTACAAGTTTCAAAAGAGGACGCTTTGAAGGTGAGCCTAACAACCTACTCAACTATGGCTATGCAGTGCTGCGGGCCATAGTGGCCCGGTCGCTGGTGGCTTCCGGACTTTTACCTACCCTGGGATATTTTCACCAAAACCAATACAATGCCTACTGCCTGGCCGATGACGTGATGGAGCCCTACCGGCCGTTTGTAGACGAGCTGGTGCTGGAGCTGGTGAGAAGCGAGGATGATTACAGCACATTAA
The DNA here is from genome assembly GCF_057801515.1 of Marinoscillum sp. HNIBRBA16962. Taxonomy (NCBI): domain Bacteria; kingdom Pseudomonadati; phylum Bacteroidota; class Cytophagia; order Cytophagales; family Reichenbachiellaceae; genus Marinoscillum; species Marinoscillum sp. HNIBRBA16962. Next base: position 5,903,576 of record NZ_CM173603.1, read on the forward strand.
CGACGGAGATCAAGCAGAAACTGCTTCAGATCCCCGTACTGGATGTGACGATCAATAAGCAGAAAAGTCCGCTGATGCTGGCCGTGCAACAGACCACCAGTAGTCTACATAAGTGCTATGCGCGGGAAGCTAAGCAGATCAAGTTTCCGGTTTTATGAACCCGAACGGAGTCAGTACAGAACGTTTTAACCAATACCGGGTTATGTGGGTAATGGTATTTTTCGATTTGCCGGTAGAAACCAAAAAGGATCGATACAATTACCGAAAGTTTGTAGACCGGCTGGAAAAAGACGGTTTTAGCCGCTTCCAGTTCTCCATTTTTCTGAGGCACTGCCCCAGTATGGAGAATGCCCAGGTGCATATCAAGCGAATAAAAGCCGGCCTGCCTCCCAAAGGTCACGTGGGCATTGCCCATTTGACCGATAAACAGTTTGGGATGATGGAAGTATTTTACTCCGCCAAAAAAGAAAAACTACCCCAGCCTTCGCAGCAGTTAGAGATGTTTTGACCGGTAAAAAATCAAAAAACCTTCGAGGTTTTGAAAACCTCGAAGGTTTAGAGGTCGAGATATGACCCGTAAGTTGCTGATTTTTAGCAGGTAATACCAGGGTATCCTCTGCTAAAATACAATCTGAAAGCTAATCACAACAGATCCTGTTTAGTACCCCAGAAGTGGTAACCTCTGCTAAAATACAATCTGAAAGCTAATCACAACTAAGGTCTAACTTACTAAATTCTACCTTACCCTCTGCTAAAATACAATCTGAAAGCTAATCACAACCAGAAATAGGAGCTAACCACCAAGGCGAACCCTCTGCTAAAATACAATCTGAAAGCTAATCACAACACGATGTTTTGTTAACCAGTAGGAGCAATACCTCTGCTAAAATACAATCTGAAAGCTAATCACAACACATTCCCCGGCCTGCCGGGCAAGAATGCTCCTCTGCTAAAATACAATCTGAAAGCTAATCACAACATGACGGGAGCCACGGCGCTAAGGATCAATCCTCTGCTAAAATACAATCTGAAAGCTAATCACAACTACTGATTTGATTTTGTGTCCTCCCCTTCACCTCTGCTAAAATACAATCTGAAAGCTAATCACAACCGCAATCACGTACTATTGAAAGAACCCACCCCTCTGCTAAAATACAATCTGAAAGCTAATCACAACTCCATGATGTCCACCATGGAGCTTAATTCTCCTCTGCTAAAATACAATCTGAAAGCTAATCACAACCAGACTTTGGGCGCGAAACAGCCAATAAGACCTCTGCTAAAATACAATCTGAAAGCTAATCACAACTGTACGGTCGATCTCCATACCAGCGTATCACCTCTGCTAAAATACAATCTGAAAGCTAATCACAACAGATATTCAGGTAAGAATCCACGTTTAAAACCTCTGCTAAAATACAATCTGAAAGCTAATCACAACGATGCTGCACTTTGTCAAAAAGCTTACCTACCTCTGCTAAAATACAATCTGAAAGCTAATCACAACAAAGGATATAAGAAAGGCCCATTGAAACTTCCTCTGCTAAAATACAATCTGAAAGCTAATCACAACGTAGACGCAGGAGGTATCTCAAAAGACTCTCCTCTGCTAAAATACAATCTGAAAGCTAATCACAACCGGTTTTTCGCCTGGTGTGCCGGCACCAGCCCTCTGCTAAAATACAATCTGAAAGCTAATCACAACTAATAGTAACAGGTAGGGAAGGAGAGTAACCTCTGCTAAAATACAATCTGAAAGCTAATCACAACGATATAGTTTGATAGGCAGGATATCATCTCCCTCTGCTAAAATACAATCTGAAAGCTAATCACAACGATGATCTGGTTGGAGAAATGCAGGAAAACCTCTGCTAAAATACAATCTGAAAGCTAATCACAACCGGCAGTAAAGCGGATGCTTCGGGCTGCCGCCTCTGCTAAAATACAATCTGAAAGCTAATCACAACGCGTTCTTATGATCACATACTGGAGAGTGTCCTCTGCTAAAATGCAATCTGAAAGCTAATCACAACAGATCTTCAAACAGGTCATACAACCAGCCACCTCTGCTAAAATACAATCTGAAAGCTAATCACAACAATCCTTCAGGGGACTTCATAAGTGGACCGCCTCTGCTAAAATACAATCTGAAAGCTAATCACAACTCACAATCTCGCATTCAGTTGTTTTCCCTCCCTCTGCTAAAATACAATCTGAAAGCTCACAACTAATGGTCTTTCGTGACCGATCCATAAGCTCATGGTTTTAGGCGTTAACTGGTATTAAGGTAAAGAATCTTCAAATTAAAACCTTAACTGTAACCTTTCCACCACAAAGATCTCTCTCGCTGATTTAGAAATATTGGAGTTGTGATTCACCTACCTCTTACCAAACCCCGGCAGCTTAAACCGCATCACCACCTCGCCGGTATCTTTATCAATCTCTATCTTCTGACCCTATTGCCTGTCGATAATGAACTTAGCCTCTGCAACATTTTCACCCGATTCGATACGGAGAAGGTATATGCCATCTTGTAAATCAGAAGCATTGATGGCCAACACATTATTTAATGCCGGCTTCAGGGTTTGTGACTTGATCGTCCTTCCGGAGAGACCTATGATCGACACCTGTAAATCAGTTCCAAACTCCATATTAGCTGTCGACACATAAAACACTTGCTCCAGGACAGGGTTTGGATAAACGACCAGTTTGTCAGTAGTAAGCCCTCCTGTCACATTAATGGCAATGATCTCTGAATAGGAGGTTTTGCCATCAAAATCGGTTTGCTTGAGACGATAAAAATAAATACCTGTACCAGTCACCCTGTCAGCAAACTCATAGGTGAGCTGTTGACTGGAATTACCTGCGCCAGCTACCCTGGCAATCTCAGTAAAGTATTCACCATCCCTGCTTCTCTCCAGGGTGAAAAAGTCATTGTTAACCTCCGAAGCGGTGCTCCATTCAATTGCTACCACTTTGTCAGAATTCCTTGCCCTGAAGTATAGTAATTCTATAGGCAGTACCGATTCTCCGTCAAATTCGGGATTCAGACTGGAGAATGAACTCAGCTCCAAAACAAAAGCATCCGCTGATGCCGCTGAAAAGTCTACAATGGTCGGACCTTCGTTTGTGGAGGGACCACCAACAGTCAGCGGGTCCAGGTCCGTATCACCATCAATTTTCAATACGGTCATCGCCGCTAAAATATCAGCCGTTGATTCAGAGGTACCGTAATCACCATTTGCGCGGTTAGCCAGGTCTGTAGCTTCCTGGTCAAGGGAATACAGTCTTACATACACATTTGTAGACGGAGGGGTGGCAGGTTCGATGTACCAGTTCCTGTTTAAGTAGTAGAGGCCTCCTGAAACCCTTACATTGCTCTCACCATTCAATATCCGGATGCCCCAGCAAGTTGACCCCAGGTCATTTCCAAAAGGATTGATAGAGAATACGAGATTACCTGACTGATCAGTAAAATCGATCCATTGATAACCGCTTAAATCGACACATTGGCCGCCTGCAGCTTCGTAATCTGCCAGTATGGTCCGAACATTATTGATACCTGCTGCGGGTGTTGCTGAATTAAACGGGTCGGTGTACGTTCGGGCTTCCACATAATCCGGGATCCCATCCACATCGGTATCGGTATCTGTGTCGGCAGCAGCAGCACCTCCAGCCAGTAAGACATCCTCCAATGCATCGGAAATGCCGTCACCATCACTATCGTTTCCGCCATTTGTGGTGGGGTCGTTAACATCATTAGGATTGGTATTATTGACAACTTCGGTATAGTCCGGCACCCCGTCTCCATCCGTATCAGTCGAAAGATCGGGATCTGCAGCTCCTCCCTCTGCATTGATCAGCACCTCAAGTGCATCCGGCAGTCCGTCTCCATCTGCATCAGAATCTCCCGAAGTGGTAGGGGAATTGGCATTAAACGGATCAGAGCCATCTGTCACTTCACGATAGTCCGGGATGCCATCTCCATCGGTATCCGTAAAGACTGTGACCGGAGCTGAAGCTCCATTGGAAATCAAAATATCTTCCAGGGCGTCACTGATCCCGTCACCGTTGATCCCGGTTGAGGCATTCGAATCGGTACCTCCTGCGCCTCCGCTTACGGGATCATCACCGTCATTGTATAATGTGCCGTATGCAGACTCAAAGTAATCAGGAATGCCGTCCGTATCCGTATCTGTTAAAAGGTCAATCGTCGTGCCTAAGCCAAAATGAGTGCTGCCGGTAAAATCAACTGCAGAAAAAGTAACAACATCAGAAGTGAAAGACTCTGCCGAATAGCTTCGTAAAATACCATCGGTAAAGTCATCATTGACATCCACGATCAAAGAAAAATCCGAAACGTCTTTGGCGCTGTATCCTAATCCTGTTAAATCAAAAGCCACTGTAACGGTCCCGATATTGTTGGTTTCGGTGACTCCCCATTTCCGGGTCATTCGGTCACCCATCCCCGGAGGGACACCGCCAGTCGTTTCGGAGGTAGCCCCGTTATCATTCCCCCAGACCAGAAAATCTCCGTTATTCAGGTTGGAAGCATTACTGACCGTGACAATAGCATCAGTACTGATACTCTGTGAACTTCCCTGGGAGAGTCCGTATGTGGAATTGGCCCCGATGCCTGCTATATCATTACTATAAGTGGTTTGACTATAGATAGATGTGCCACTATTATAGGTATAGTTCAGTGACGTAATATCCAGCGTGAGACCATACTTAATAGCAAGGTAAGTCTCGATATCTCTTCTTTCAGTGTCCGTGAGCGCGGAGGTATACACCATGATCTCGGCTATATCACCATCTATCGACCGGTCATCAAAGCCCCGGTCAATGCCCACATAATAGTTATGGGTAGCGTCAGACAAATTGGAAACAAAAACCCTGGAATGCAGCTCATAAGAATCCGGCCTGGACTGTGTGGTTCCATCACCTATATCCGTTCCATCTACATAATTGTCACCGTTCCTGACATCAGCAGGCGTGTAGGTAGCATTGAACAACTGCGAATCATCACTGTGACCATGACCGATACCGTCACCGTCATCATTGGTGAACGGAGTGGCCCACTGGGCTGTGGAAGTGTCACGGTACACAATAAATACCGACCTGGGATTCAGATTAGTAGGAGCCAGCTCCATATAAGTATAGCCGTCATCAAAATTGACAACCGGATTGCCATTGAGGGAATTGGTCCGGTAAGTAGGTCTGCGGGCAAAGGTGTTTTGAGTCACATCGTTGTTGTTGCCACTCTGGTCCCTCCAGTATTCCACCAGGTCGCTGTTTTCCGCATCGTTTCCATCTGCTTCCTCAATCCCTTCATCGGCTTTGAGCCAAAGGGTCAGTCCGGTCACGTCCGGCTGTGCAGGTAATGCCAATGTAAAGTAATTACCGCTATCCAGACTGACCGTACTGAAAGTCAGCGTATCATTACTCAAAGTAGATGCGGAGACAGATGACGAAATAGTAGAAAAATCTCCATCCGTATCGATCAGCAGCTCATACAAAGATGCTGTTTGAGGGCGTTCACTGAAATTATCAATACCACCGGTATAAAGCTTGATCGTGACTGCACCGGGACTTCCCACCACAGAAGCTCTCCACTCTGCAGGCAGCCGCTCATCGTAGCCTGCTGGCAGCTCTGAGCTTTGCGGAGTGGTTTTGCTGCCCCCGTCGTTGCCCCAGATGATATATTCACCGTCATCCAGATCAGCGGCCGATTCCATTTTGATGATGGCCCCGGTATTCTGCGAAACAGATTGTACCTGATCCAGACCATAGTCCAGGTGCATTCCAATACCCGCTATATCATTTATGTAAGTAGTAAAGGCGAAAACATCTGCGCTGTCCGCCGTGTAAGCATCCAAGGAAACATCCAGGGTAATGCCATATTTTAATGCCAGGTAGGATTCAACATCCCTCCGCTGGTTGTCGGTCAGCCTTGCACTATAGCTCAGGACCTCTGCCACATACCCTTCGTAAGCATTGTCCCCATCAAAGTTATTACCAATTCGGATCGGATTGTCTGACACGTTGGCAAACGTTCCGGATGTGGTTACAGTAAATGAACTGCCGTTTGCAAATAGATCCTGGGATGAAGCTCCTGCATTATTTCTTGCATTGAAAATCACTGCATTATCATTACTTATGGATGAAGCGGTGGCAGCTGCATCATATCCATCAGTATCCAAAGTCTGTCCGAAAAGATCATTTCCTATAATATTTTGATCACCTACGTAAAATCCGCTGGCAGCCTGTGTTTCAAATCCCAGGACAAAACCATTCGCAAGGGTATTATTTATTGCAGCATCCGGTTTGATCACCACAAAATAATCATGGGTGTAGAATCCATTGATCGTCTCGAGAACATCACTGTTGAAGTATATGGCATCATTGTAATTGATCTCGTCGCTGACTAATGTGGGCTTCAGACTGGTGGCTCCCTGTAGTACGTCATTTCCATTGCCACTTTGGTCAGACCAGTTGCTAACCAGATTACCGGAGGAGGTTATTCCCTGATCAGCCCTGAGCCATAGTGCCAGCCCTGAGCTTCCCGGGGATGCGGTCTGGACGTCACCGCCTATTGTGAAATAGTCTCCATCGGCAAAATCCACATTGTCAAAAGTGACTATGTCCCTGCCATTTACATTGGAGATGGTTCCCGAACTATTTACGGTTGCACCGGAAAAGTCATCCGGTATGGTGGAACCAGTCGCCAGGATAAATAGATTGATGGTGGAGTTGTCAATGTCAATCCCTAAGGAGGTAATGTCAAATGAAATTGAAACCGTACCTACACCATCACCGCCAAATTCGCTGATCGTCCAGATCTTCTCAAATCTTTCTGAATTCCCCGGAGGAACATCACTGGTAGTGAAATCATTTACATTGCCGTCATTTCCCCATACCAGGTATTCGCTGTCTTCCAGGTCAGAAGCATTTTCAATCCTGACTATGGAACCTGAATTGACGCTTTTGGAACTGGTCTGATTCAGGTTGGAAGCTGTACTCATCCCGATCCCGGCAATATCATTGGGATAGCCGGTATCATCAAAAATGGCTGTGCCTCCTGCGGTGTAGGCCTGGGAAGTAATATCAAGGGTGATACCATACTTAATAGCCATGTAAGTTGAGACATCTCTTCGGTCCGAATCACTCAATCGCGATGTGTAGCTAATTATTTCGGCAATCGTCCCATTGTATGGATGACTTGGAGTAAAGCCCACTTCATCACCTACCTCGTAAGATGCATCATTGAAATTGGTATACGTTCCTACGTTTGTTTCAGCGTTCAGCACATCTACTCCATTGTAATAAATTTCATGCCCTGTACTCGCCGCATTTTCTCTGGGGTTTATAACTGCCGGTTGATTCAGGTCTGCAGATGTAGAGGTGAATGCCCCCCTGTAGCTGGCACCGCTTCCTGCGCTATGAGTAATGACTTCATCAGCGATCTGGGCGGAAGTAGGACCCAGGCCGAGCCGTGCAAATTCTCCAGTCTCAAAACTCACAATTGTACCGGAGGATTCGCCACTATTGTAGATCTCATTTGGGAAAGTAACCACAAAGTATTCCTGAGTATAAAAACCAGCATCACCAGTCAATACGTCTCCTCCATCAAAGCTGAGAACGGCATTGCCATTTAATTGCTCTGATAAATATTCCGGCTGTGCATCTGCTGTAGCCTGTACTGCATTGTTGCCATTGCCACTTTGGTCTGCCCAGTCTGATACATTGTTGCCATTCAGTGTTACACCTGTTCCTGCATACAGCCATAGCGCAAGGTTGGTGCTTACACCACCAGGGGTAGGAGGATCATCCGCTCCCAGAGTGAAATAATCCCCATCTGCAACGTCTATTCCTGAAAAGGTGACAACAGATCCTGATAATGAAGGGTCAGAAGTGACCGTACCAGAAGCCATCGTTGCACTACTGGATATTATGAGATAGTAAGTACCCCCCGAAACAAGTCCCACAGTACCAAGGTCAAAAGATATATCCACTGTACCAACATCCCCGGTCTCATCCATCCTCCAAACCCTGGTCATCCGGTTGTCAATACCAGCTGGTATATCACCAGTAGTCAGGCCTGTGGTTGCACCATCATGGCCCCAGACCAAAAACTCTCCATCATCCAGGCCGGAAGCGTTGGCAAATGTTAACACGCCGCCACTTTCGCTCGTTGAGGATGTCTGATTCAGACCTTGCGAATCATCACGTCCTATACCGGCAATGTCATTTACATAAGTTGTATAGTTATAAATATCAGTACCACCTACTGTATAACCTGAGGCTGAAATATCAAGGGATATCCCGTATTTTATAGCCAAGTAAGTTTCAATATCCCGTATTTCCGTTGAAGTTAGAGTTGAAGTAGTATATGCCAGTAACTCCGCAATATCTCCATCGAGTTCATTTCCCCCAGTATCATCGTCCCCAAGTACATAATCAAATGTACCTGTAGTTCCTGTACCAAAACCCGTACCGTAACCTGATTCCAGGGAGGTACTGTTTTCAAAAATATCGGCTGAATTTCCCGAATGATCAATCCTCCATAAAGTAGCTGCACTCTGAGCAATTGCGGATGAAAAATCATTATTACTTGCGTATCGACTGTCTAAATAAAAGTACCGATCATCCCCTGATCCACCTCGGAATTCGAAAAAAGCATCATCCGCAAAAGTAGCCGCATCGTTATCAACTCCTACCAAAAAGAATGTCCAATCTCCGTCATTATTATCAAAAGTACCTTGCAGCGATGTTGCATTTGCATTAAACCTGACTACCGGATTGCCGTTGATAGCATTTGCTACATAGGTAGGATAATCACCTGCAGATTCTGTAGCATCATTTCCATTACCACTTTGATCAGACCAATCAGAAACAGCATTATCAGAATGAGTGATCCCGGCATCCGCTTTCAGCCAAAGCGCAAGGTTGCTGCTTATACCCCCCGGACTTAACGGGTCAGAGACACCTAAAGTAAAGTATTCCTGGTTATCTATAGATACGCCTGAAAAAGTGACAATTTCCCTGCCATCCACATAGGAAATAGTCCCGGCAGCCGATACCGCAGCACTGGAAAGATCTGTCGGGATGGTAGCTCCGCTGGGAGCTGTCAACAGGTTAAATGTCCTGATAGTCAATCCGAGTGATGTGATATCAAATGAAATATCCACCGTTCCTGCTTCACCGGTTTCAGACACTCGCCATATCCTGGTCACACGGTTATCTATCCCGCCAGGAACATCACCGGTAGTGGTAGTTGTCGCTCCACCATCATTTCCCCAAAACAAAAACTCTCCATCCGAAAGGTCAGAAGCATTGGAGATCTCCACGATTCCACCGGAAGCACTCTCCCCGGAAGTTTGTGATAGTCCCTGTGAATCATCTATACCGATGGCAGCAATATCATTCTGATAGCCTGAAAGGTCGGCAGGGGCAAAAATCTCAATCCCGTCAAGTGTATAACCTGTCGTAGAAACGTCCAGGGAAATCCCATATTTAATACCTAAATAGGTTTCCACATCCCGGATGTCGGATGCACTCAACTCGGAATAGAAAACGATGAGTTCGGCAAGGTCACCATCATATAAAAATCCGGCTCCATCGGACCGCGCACCGATCAGTACATCAGTTGTCTCGGTGGCAGCTCCAATTGTAGCACCTGAGATATCTGCTGTCCCGTTGATATAACCATTCAGGTTACCCGTATTGATTGCCGTCGATGAAATATTCCACGAACCCGTCACCACAGCAGAACCTGTCGAAAGGGTACCGCCAATAATCTGACCATATTCAGTCCCTGAGACCCGAAACTGATATTGTTTGTTTGCTTCCGTCGCACTTAGTGCCCTGGAGAAGATCGTCCCGGTAGCGTCTGTATTAAAAACGGAGAAAAACGTCCATTCGTCCGTAGAAGGTTGAAGGTCAAGGATGTCGCCAAGGTTCAGGTAGTCATCGTTCCCGTCAAATTGTATTGCCGGATGTCCATTTACGGCATCTTCCACATACAGGGGTTTGGTACATCCTACATCTGAGGCTATGTGACCGTTGCCACTCCAATCTTCCCATGAACCCACTTCATTATTACTTGTATAGGCCACTCCGCTATCTGACCTCATCCAAAGCAGAAGTGATTCGGAGACATCACCAGGACTCAAGCTCACTGATGGTCCGGAACCCACTTTGGTTCCTGTGATCGTCACATTATCAAATGCCACACCCACATCAGTGCAGCAAGCCGCATCCGAAGCAAATATCACCCGGAACCTTGCCTCACAGATGAACTCAAGGTCAGAGGGGAGTGTTATGGATGCTGTTTGCCAGGCATCATTATCATCAGCCCATCCGTCTTCACCCAACTCATCAATATCCGTTTGATTATACCAATTTTGCCCTTCACCGTATGAACCCAAAACCGACCAGTTCGTTCCACCATCAGTAGAGTATTCTACATTGTACCCGTCATAGTAGACACCGGCAACTTCATCTACTGCTTCATATCTTACATCTATACTAAAAGTGAGATCCCCATACAACGACAGGTCTATAACCGGACTGGTAATTTCAGCATATTCACTATTCCCATAGTTTGCCCCATCATTCGGGTAGCCCCAGTAGTTGCCATCAGCGCCGGTCCCGAAACTGTTGTCTCCGCGCACCCAGTTATTGGTACCCGTATTAGCCCAACCTTCATCACCCGTATCGAAATCGGTTGAGTATGCGGTGGTTTGAGCTAATGCAGGAATGCTAAAAAAAAGGATGAAAAGGCTGCCGAGCAAAAATTTCATATAGGCGAGTAATTGTTTGAATCAGGTAAATTAAAAAAAGTAGTACTAATCCAAGATTATATTATGAAATTTTTCGATCAGAATAGTGATTAACACGATTAATTGGATTAATCCGGGCGAAAATCCGTAACTCCAAGGTTCAGGGAAACGGTGATCATTATATCAGGAACAGGTACCGATCGAATATAACCCTACTTCTTACTGGCATTGAAGAGTTTTTGCTTCTCCTCTTTGGTCAGACTGTCGTAACCGGACTGGGAGATCTTATCCAGGATGGCATCTATTTCTGCCTGATCATGATCATTGTCTGATGAAGATACATCCACACTTCGACGTTTGGTCTTCTTCTTCGCTTTCTCCGCTCTGTGGGTGACCTTGATCTTGGGTGAAGCGACAAAAAAACTTCTTATCCAGTAGATAAAAGAGATCACCCAGCCCCCAAGGTCATTGCCCTTTCTGAGCTGACTGATATAGACCCAGCCGATCAGGGCTCCACCGAGGTGAGCGATATTACCTCCGGCATTACCTCCGGTAGAACCCAGAAACGAAAGCACCACATAAAAAAGCGCAATGTATTTGATCTTGACAGGGCCCAGAAACAAAAGGAAGAATGTATAATCAGGCATAAATACTGCAGCAGCTACTACCACTGCATACACAGCAGCTGAGGCTCCCACCATCCCAAAATTTGGATTGGTGGCCATCGCCTTCATGGCTGTCTCGTGGAAAACCGGAACAAAATTGTAAACAATCAGATAAGCAACTGCACCGGCCAAAGCTCCAAGCACATAAAGTGCGATCACCTTTTTATTCCCGAGAAACTCCACAATTAACCTCGAAAACCAGTAAAAGATCAGCATGTTAAAAAGGATATGGAGAATATCTCTTAAGCTATGAGCAAAGGCATAGGTAATGATGGTCCAGGGCCTTCTTATAAAGTCTTCAAAAAGTGGGGGGATCGTAAATTGATTATGAATAGCATTAAAAATAACATCTGATCCGGCAAAGAAGGATACCATATTCAGCACTGCCATGAATATGAAGATCACAACATTGATGATGATCAGCTGAGCCGGGGCATTGTTTGGCTTGTCCCAGGCATTTTTAAAGTCGTTGAAAAAACTGTTATTCATCATGCTCAATAAAACCTTCTATTGTCTTTTTTCCATATCCTCAAAAGGATAAATGCGATCAGCATACCTCCCAGGTGGGCCAGGTGAGCTACATTGTCTCCGGGCATACGACTAAATTCGGCATAAAGTTCATACAGACCATAAAAAAGGACCAGATATTTTGCCTTAATCGGTATTGGTGGAAACAACAGAAAGAGCTGTGTGTTTGGGAACAACATACCAAACGCCATTAATATTCCGAAAACAGCTCCTGAGGCTCCAACCATCGGAATATTGCTAATGTCAGAGTAAGTATTTGATACTACATCCCGGGTCTGAGAAATATAAGCCGGGTCATCAGGATGCTTATAGAAGTCCTCTGAAAATTCCGCCAATCGCTCCAGGTTGTATCTCGGAGACTTATGATCCAGAATAAACAGCCTGAAATCCTCCGGGTTAGGGTCCGACAGATAGGCCTCAGTATCACTTTTCAGATCTCTTTTTTCCAGGTAGTCCACCGCTCCATACAGTACTCCGGCGCCTATGCCACAGATCAGGTAGAAAGTCAGGAAACGCTTTGATCCCCAGACTTGCTCCAGCAAAGGCCCAAAGATGAAAACGGCAAACATATTACCTAATATATGCCCAAAACCACCATGTATCCACATGTAGGTCACAAACTGATAAGGAGCAAAGGAATCTGCAAAGATCACTCTAAGCCCTCCTATCTGAGAAAGTGGTAATGAGAAAATGGCCTGAATCAAAAAAATCCCGACATTAATGATCAGGATATTCTTTACCATAGGGGTAAGTCGCATCATGAGCTAAACCAGCTTTTTATTTTTTCTAAACTAATTAATTTATAGGTGGGATTTCCGTCAGGTGTGTAGTTGGGTTGCTTACAGGCAAACAGCTGATCTATCAGTTGTTCAGCCTCCTCATCACCCAGGTTTTTACATTTTATTGCCGCTGTTCGTTTAGCCAGTGAACGACACAGGTTTTCCTGATGGGTCAGCCCCAGTTCTTTTTTATTAAATTTAAATTGCTCTAAAAGTTCTTCAAAGATCTCCTTTTCATTACAACTGGCCAGCTCTGCCGGTACACCCTGGATAACGATCATGTGCTGGCCCATCTCCTCAAAATCAAACCCCAGCCTGAGAATCTCCGGCTTTATCTCCATAACGAGCGCATAGTCTGACGGGTTTAATGAAAACTGCTGAGGAAACAATGATGCTTGTGATGAGCCGGATTTATGAGAAAGGTTTTGCTCGTACCTTTCAAACAGGATCCGCTCATAGGCTGCCCGCTGGTCTATTACAGCCATGCCTGACTTCACTTGTCTCAGCAAATATTTTCTGTGAAGCCGCAAAGTCTTACCCTCCTCGATCGGCGCCTCCTCCGTGTCATTAATAGCACTGGAGATCGTTATCATCTCTTCTTCATGGCTCGTACCAGCTACCTCTCTCTGCATCTCCTCATCCGAAATGATATCTTCCCGTTTAGCAAAATCGTATAAAGATTCCCAGTTTTTGGCTTTTTCCCGCTCCGTCCCAATGTTTTTAAACTGCTCGTACTGGCGGTCCTGTTTTGAGTTCGTTTTCCGCTCAGAAAAATCCGTTCTGGTAAATTGCTCAAAATTTACATCGGTACCGAAATCCAGTGAAGGAGTTACATTATGCGCACCCAGGGCTTGCCTCACAGCCGACCGGATCACACCATACAGCATCCGGTCATCATCAAATTTAACTTCCGTCTTGGTAGGATGTACATTGATATCCACATGAAGCGGATCCATCCCTATGAAAAGCACATAAAACGGATAATAATCCTCTTTCAGAAGACCTTCATAAGCATTCGTCACCGCGTGATTCAGATAGTTGTTACGGATAAATCTTCCGTTCACAAAAAAGAACTGTTCGCCACGGGTCTTTTTTGAAAACTCCGGCTTACCAACATAGCCCGTCACCTTTACATGGGGCGTTTCTTCCTGGCACGGGATCAGCTGCTGCTGATAGTTCTTACCAAAGAGCTGAACGATTCGCTTGCTTAACTTCCCGGCATCCAGCTGAAACATCTCCAGGTCATTGTTGATCATGGTCATAGCCACCTGGGGGTTAGAAAGGGCTACCCGCTGAAACTCATCGGTAATATGCTTCAACTCCACCGGATTGGACTTTAAAAAATTTCGCCTGGCCGGCACATTATAAAAGAGGTTTTTTACACCGATTACCGTACCATCCTTCGTAGCAGCAGGCTCTTGTTTTTTCACTTCAGAAGACTCCACCTGGAGCAGTATCCCCAGCTCATCTGCTCCTCTTTTTGTCTTCATCTCTACCTGCGCCACTGCAGCAATAGACGCTAAAGCCTCCCCCCGGAAGCCCATGGTTCTTATCTTAAATAAATCTTCCGCCGTCTGGATTTTAGAGGTAGCATGTCGCTCAAAGCTCATGCGGGCATCAGTCACACTCATACCTTTACCATTGTCTATTACCTGGATGAGGGTCTTTCCGGCATCCTTCACCACCAGGGTAATGGAAGTAGCTTCTGCATCGATGCTGTTTTCCAAAAGCTCTTTAACCACTGAAGCAGGACGCTGGACTACCTCTCCGGCAGCAATCTGATTTGCAATGCTGTCAGGCAATAAGTGTATGACGTCTTCCATCTATTTGTTCCGCGTGTTTCTTTTTCTAAACCGGAAATACAAATAAACAGGTACTACTGCCCACAAGGCATAAAAGATCTGATTACCATAATATAGCCACCCTATGGCGGTAACACCCAAAATAGCCGCTATAAGCAACTGAAGAAACGATGTATTCGGGACACTGGAGGTCTTACGCTCAAAACTGATCCGTTTTCCCTCAGGCTCATCTGATGCTTCTCCTTGCATCTCTCGCTTGATCCGCTCTGTCCTTTCAGCTATTTCTTCCTTTACCGGGTCATAATAGCGAGGCTCCATCTGAAAACGCCTGTTTCTGGGGACTTTTATTATTGAAGGAAATCTCATTATAAGCTATTTATAACTGAAAAATCAGGCCAGTCAACGAATATTATTCAATTCTGGCACAATTTTTTAACTACTTTGATCAAAGTTAAGTTAATTTGATACAATGCGTTTTTCTAAATACATATTCTTCGTATTTAGTTCCTTCTTTACAACCTTGAGTGTATATGCTCTAAAGGACAGCAAGGTAGATAGTATTTACCAGCACCTGAGCAAAATTGACCGTATAAGTCAGTTGGTTTGGATCCAAAGCTCAGTTGAAGAGGAGCTGACTCATGATATTTATAATTTTGGGGGTGTGTATTTTGATCAGCCTTTAGAGACTCCACCCCTGTTTGATGGAGTAGCTGTAGCTGTCCAGCTTGATGAGCAAATAAACCCGCTGCCCCGGCAAATGGAAAGCCTGCCGGACCTTATAACTTTAGCAGCCGTCACACAGGCGGACATTCTTAGTACCTATTTTTACTTTCTGAAATCCAACTGCAAGGCCTACGGAATAGATTATGTAATCCTTCCCCAGGTTTCTGAAAAAGCTACAGTACAACAAAACGTGTTGGACAAAATGGAGGCATTTGACCCCTCCTTTTTTAAGAAAAAAAATGCACTTTCGTTTGAAGAAACAAAAAGGAGAAAGGATCTGCAGCGTATTTTCTCATCCAGGGATTACTGGGTCGTATCCTCTGACTACCTGGAGCATGCTAACAAAGGATTAAAGAAATATGTAAAGCGATCTGGCGTAAGTAGCCATGAGCTCAAAGTTAAAAATGCCCTTTATAATTTTAATGAAAATAAAGATCACCAGGTCCGTCGCCTGCCCAATCAACTGGCAGTAGCGCTGAGCCGCGGATCAGTAATCCCCCTGCAGAGGGAGGCAGGCTTGCTACCCGTTTCAGAAGATACCATCTGCCTTATTACAGATGAGCCTTATGGGCTTATGGCCAATATGATCCGAAAATATGCCTATGTAATCACTTCTTATCCGGATATAGCTCAAAGCCGCTCGACCATTGTTATAGATGATAGCTCTTATGTGCCGGAGGAGTTGATCTCTGACCACCGAAACGTGGTTTTTGTAGGTTCATTAGACCATTCTGCCCCATGGCTAAGTCGTATCGATGCTGCACTGGTCTATACCCGGTATAGTGAAATTTACGATTACACACTGCCACAGCAGATATTTGGCTCTACCAGTGCTTCAGGTCGCCTTCCGATAGAGGATGAGTCATTTGCTCCCTTTGAAAACAATGAAATAGATGGCAGAGATATTTTGGGATACGCACCTCCTGAAATGACGGGACTTGACATGGTGGCCAGAGAAAAAATCGAAAGCATTGTAGCTGAAGCCATTCAAAGTGGAAGTACTCCAGGCTGCCAGCTGGCCATTGCCCTGGATGGGGCTATAATCTTTGATGAGGCTTACGGTTACCTCACATATGATAGTTTGCTGCCTGTGGATCGCCAGACACTGTATGACCTGGCCTCTGTTACCAAAGTCACTGCCACACTTTTGGCAATCATGAAGCTTTATGAAGAAGGTCAAATAGACCTGGACAAAACACTGGGTACATACCTGGGGGAATACTCCGTATCCAATAAAACAAACCTGACAATCCGGTCTATTCTTGCTCACAATTCAGGCTTAAAATCTTATGTGCCCTTCTGGAAAAAGGCCCTTAACAGTGAAAGGCTGGAAACTTTTTATTACGAGTCTGAAGAAGATGCACAGGCAGACAATAGAAGTTATGGTCTGAAACCTGATCCCATCCTTTTAGACTCACTCCGCAACTGGATCATTGGCTCACCCCTGATCAATAATGACCGTGACCCTTTTTACAATTACAGTGATATAGGTTTCATGATACTACACCAGGTAGTAGAACGAGTTGCCGGTAAGCCGTTGGACAACTACCTGGAAGATGAGTTTTATAAAAAGATGCAGCTCGAACATCTCACTTTCAATCCCAAAGACAAAGGTTTCGAACTGTTTGAAATCGCACCTACCGAATATGACTATTACTTCAGAGACGAGCTTGTCTGGGGAGAGGTCCATGACCGCAATGCAGCAGTTTTCGGTGGCGTTTCCGGTCATGCGGGTCTTTTTTCCAATGCGCATGACCTGCTCATCATTCTGCAGACCATGCTTCAGGAAGGCAAATATGGGGGTATCAGGTTCCTTAAGCAGGAAACAGTAGACTATTTCAATCACCAATATTTCCCACAAAACAGACGTGCCCTGGGCTGGGACAAAAAGGACACAAGAATAGGTAATACCTCCCGGTACGCCTCTGATATCAGCTTTGGACATACGGGCTTTACAGGCACGGTCGTCTGGGTAGACCCTGCGTTCGACCTCATTTTCGTTTTTCTTTCCAATCGCATTTACCCAAATGCCAATAACTATCAACTTAATCGAAGAAACATACGTACAAGAATTCAGGATGTCGTGTACGAGGCAATTCTCGCAAAATGGCTTAATTAAAAACAAAGACTAATCATCCGGGGTTACCTTTGCATTCAATTATGAAGATAGGAATAGTTTGTTATCCCACTTACGGAGGGAGTGGCGTGGTAGCCACTGAGCTCGGCAAAGCCCTGGCTAAAGAAGGCCATGAAATTCATTTCATTACCTACTCGCAGCCTACGCGGCTGGACTTTTTCAGTGAAAACCTTTACTACCATGAAGTTTCGGTGAAATCCTATCCGTTATTTGAATACCCTCCGTATGAGCTGGCCCTTGCCAGCAAGATGGTGGATGTAGTAGAGCACGAGAAGATCGATATCCTTCATGTTCACTATGCGATCCCTCACGCCTCTGCAGCTTATATGGCTCGTCAGATCCTCCAGACCAAAGGAATCACTATTCCATTCATTACCACCCTGCACGGCACGGACATCACCCTGGTAGGAAAAGATGTCACCTATGAGCCTGTAGTTACTTTCTCTATCAACCAATCCGATGGAGTAACTGCTGTGTCCCGGGACTTGAGAAAAGATACGCTTGATCATTTCAACATCACTCAACATATCGAAGTGATCCCCAACTTTATTGACCTGGATCGTTTCAAAAAACAAAAAAAGGACCACTTCAAAAAAGCAATCTGCCCAAATAACGAAAAGCTAATCGTTCACACCTCCAATTTCCGTAAGGTAAAAAGAGTAGAAGACGTTGTTGAAATATTCAACCGTATACGCATGGTAGTGCCTTCCAAATTACTCATGGTTGGAGATGGCCCCGAACGATCGAGAATTGAAGAACTCTGCAGAAATCTCTGCAATATCGATGATGTAAGATTCCTTGGTAAGCTGGAGGCTGTAGAGGAAGTACTTTCAGTAAGTGACCTGTTCCTTATGACTTCAGAAAAAGAGAGCTTTGGGCTGGCGGCACTTGAGGCCATGGCTTGTGAAGTGCCGGTCATTTCCACAAATGCCGGTGGTCTGCCTGAATTAAACCTGGATGGAACTTCTGGCTTTGTCTGTAACGTTGGGGACACAAAAACGATGGCAGAAAAAGCTATTCATATCCTGGATGACAACAATTTAGCCAGATTCAAAAAGGGAGCCCTGGAAAGAGCAAAAGATTTTGATGTAAGCAACATTCTCCCACTTTATGAGAAACTTTACCAAAAAATACTTGAGAAAACTAAAAACAACGTAACTACTGTTGCGTAGACATTACCTAGTTCTCACATTTTACATTTAAATTTGCAGCGTTAAAACCAAGATCTATTGATCAGTCATGGAGCTTAAAAATAAACCTCATATTAAGGGAAGCAAGACACTCTTTAAGAACCCGATTCTTGAGAAACTCACCAGAACCCATATTTCTATCCCATTGATTATCTTTTCTCTGATATCATCGGGATTGATGATCTATGGACTACAGCAAGGGTACATTAATGCAATCAATGCGCCACTTCTTTTCATTGGCGGACTATTGTCGTTTACGCTGATAGAATACATCATGCATCGATTTGTATTCCACCTTCAGCCCAAAAATGAACGTCAGGAAAAATTTGCTTATACTGTGCATGGAGTTCACCACGACTACCCTAAAGATAAAGACCGGCTGGCTATGCCTCCTCCACTAAGCCTCTTGCTCAGCGCGTTGTTTTTTGGCTTGTTCTGGTTAATGATGGGTAACCTTGTCTATGCATTTTTACCCGGTTTCCTAATCGGGTATGCATCATACCTGTGGGTTCACTATATGGTTCATGCGTTTAAACCACCAAAAAACTTCTTCAAGGTTCTTTGGGTACACCATGGTATACACCATTATAAAGACCCCCATAATGCCTTTGGAGTCTCCTCTCCATTCTGGGATGTCATATTTGGCACCATGCCTAAGAAATAGAACCAATATTTAGTAAACAAAAAGGGAAGCTAGTCTTCCTTTTTTTGTTTTGAGTCCTTGCGTCTCTTCATCCGTTTCGCTCTTCTTTTAGCAGGAGATGCAGGTTCTAATGTGGCCTTAAAGAGAGCATCTCGTAAGAACCTGTAGATATCTGTAACTAAGGATGCAAAAATGGGTTTTCTTCCGGGCATAGTAAAATCATAGGCTTGTGCCTATAAATGTACGATTTTATTGTAGCCCAGTCAATACCATGACGAAAAGTGATTATTGAAACTTATCTTCTTTTTCGGAAATCATTCTGACTTATATTTAGTTAAGTATTTTCAAATACCTGTCTGTATGATCGGAAATCGATTTACCGAATTCATTCCTGAAAAGAGCAAAGAGCAGTCAACATTTGATAACCTGCTCGAAATTTTCCTTCAGCTGATGGTCATCACCTCGGGCGATGTGAGTGAGGCTCTGAGCTGGCTGACCAACCTGGACAACCAATACAACCTGACCAACCCGGACTATGGAGTAGGGGACTTTATTGACGAACTGAAATCCAAAGGATATATCACCGAGGATAATGTAAAGGGAGAATTTAAGCTCACGGCTAAAAGCGAACAAAACATCCGCAAAAGCGCCCTTGAAGAGATCTTTGGTAAGCTGAAAAAATCCGGAAAGGGAAACCACAAAACCAATCAGCCCGGACAAGGTGATGAGGTGGGTACCGATTACCGCGAATACCAGTTTGGAGATGCCCCTGAGCAAATCGAGTTAACCGAGAGCATTAAAAATGCCCAGATCAATCATGGCTTTGGCAATTTTATGCTTACTGAAAATGATCTGGAGATTCGGGAGCGGGAGTTTAAAACACAGACCTCCACCGTACTGATGATCGATATCAGCCACTCGATGATCTTGTACGGTGAGGACCGGATCACCCCGGCCAAAAAGGTAGCTATGGCCCTGGCCGAGCTTATTACTAAAAAATATCCCAGGGATACACTTGATATTATCGTTTTTGGAAATGATGCCTGGCAAATCGAGATCAGGGATCTGCCCTATCTGAACGTGGGCCCGTACCATACGAATACCGTAGCAGGTCTGGAGCTGGCGATGGACCTGCTGAGGAGAAGAAAAAACAAAAACAAGCAGATCTTTATGATCACCGATGGTAAACCTACCTGCCTTAAGCATGGCATCAAATACTATAAAAACAGCTTTGGTCTGGACCCGAAAATTTTGAATAAAACCTTAAACCTGGCTGCACAGTGCAGAAGGATCAATATACCTATCACTACTTTTATGATTGCATCAGATCCCTATTTGCAGCAATTTGTCAGAGAATTTACCCAGGTAAATAATGGCAATGCCTATTATAGCAGCCTTAAGGGACTAGGCAATCTGGTCTTTGAAGACTACAAACGAAACAGAAGGAAAAACCTTTAAAAGAAAAGGATGAATTATTCAGAACTATCAAGCGAAAAGAAACACAGGATAAAAACGCTTGGAGAGCTTAAGAATACAAACTACCAGCCAATAACGATCAAAGAAGAGCTGAGAAAAAATCTTATTGAGAAGCTAAGGAAAAAGGAAAATGTTTTTGAAGGCATCTGGGGTTATGAAGATACGGTTATCCCGGATATCGAAAGGGCCATCCTGGCAAAACACAACATCAATTTTTTAGGGCTGAGAGGTCAGGCGAAAACACGAATTGCCAGGATGATGACACTCCTTCTTGACGAGGTAATTCCGGTGATCAAAGGCACAGACCTGAATGATGACCCATTTAAACCAATTTCCCGTCAGGGAAAAGACCTTATCAGGGAACATGGGGATGACACACCCGTTAGCTGGCTGCACAGAGACGAACGGTATACCGAAAAGCTGGCTACTCCGGATGTGACGATTGCTGACCTTATCGGGGATGTGGACCCGATTAAGGCTGCTTCTCTAAAACTTCCCTATTCTGATGAGCGCGTTATTCACTACGGCCTCATCCCAAGATCCCACAGAGGTATTTTTGTGATCAATGAGCTTCCTGATTTACAAGCCCGTATTCAGGTGGCTTTGTTCAATATCCTACAGGAGGGTGACATACAGATCAGGGGATTTAAGCTACGTCTGCCTCTGGATGTTCAGTTTGTGTTTACAGCAAACCCGGAAGACTACACCAACAGGGGGAGTATAGTCACTCCTCTGAAAGACCGTATCGATAGTCAGATCATCACCCATTATCCTAAAACCATCGAGATCGGCAAGAAGATCACCCAGCAGGAAGCCCGCCTCGAAAAGGTACAATCGGAAAATGTGGAAGTCTTTGACCTGATAAAAGACCTGATCGAGCAGGTAGCTTTTGAAGCACGCGAAAGTGAATATGTGGATGCAAAGAGTGGGGTTTCTGCACGGTTAACCATATCTGCGTATGAAAACCTCATCAGTGCCGCTGAAAGAAGATTGCTCGTCAACGGAGAGAAAAAAACTTTTGCCAGAATAGCAGACTTTGCTGGTATACATCCCGCTATCACAGGAAAGGTAGAACTGGTTTATGAAGGAGAGCAGGAAGGTCCGGCCATTGTAGCTCAGAACCTGGTTGGAAAAGCCATCAGAAACCAGTTTACCAATTATTTCCCGGATCCTGAAAAAATCCGAAAGAACAAAGAAGGAAAAAACCCGTACAAGCAAATCACCGACTGGTTTGGTGAAGGAAACATGGTAGATCTCATCTACGATTACTCCCTGAATGAATACGAAAAAGAACTAATGAGCGTTCCGGGGCTGGAAGGGTTAATTCTTGATCACCATAGTAAGCAACCCAAAGAATTTAAATTATTTTTGATGGAGTTTGCTTTGTATGGACTGGCCGAGTACAGCATGCTCAGCAAACACATCCTCGAGCGGGGCATGCAGTTCAAGGACCTGCTTAGCGGTATGTTTTCTATGCCCGGGCCTGACGATGAGGATGATGAAGAAATCTACTAGATGTTTAAGTTTGAAATATGGAACTGCGCGAGATCAGAAAGTTGGTCTTTGGCGGGGAGAATGATCAGGTCGAGTTTAAAAGAAAAATCAATCACCCCGAAAAAGTGATCAGGGAAGTTGTAGCCTTTGCCAATTCTAAAGGAGGCCATTTAATCGTAGGAGTAAATGACAATAAATCCATAGTAGGCCTCAAATATGCAGAAGAGGAAGACTACCTGCTCCAGAAAGCAATTAAGGAGCTATGCAAACCAGCGATAAAATTTACTGTAGAAACGATCCCGCTAAATGAAAAGCGAGCCATTCTCCATTACGAGATTTTTCCGGGAGAAAAAAAACCCTATTTCGCATTTGAAAAAAAACGCCACAGATATGGCAAGGCCTTTGTCAGAGTGGATGACCGCTCCATCCAGGCCAGCCCGGAAATACGAAAAATACTAAAGCTCAACAACCAGGATGTAGACCGGCATTTCCAGTATGGCCCCAAAGAAAAGCTGTTATTCAATTACCTCCATGACAATGAAAAGGTAACTGTCAATGAATTTCGGGAACTGAGCGGACTGGACTATAAAGCAGCCTCCACTACGATGATCCGGATGGTTTTAGCTAATGCCCTGAAGATCATCCCTCGCGAGAAGGAGGATTGGTATTGTGCTGTTGAGTAATATTTTTAGATAAATAATCGGAGTTTCATAGGAGTTATTTTCTCCAAGTTCTTAATTTACAGAAGCCACATTTTATCACTCGCAATTCGTTATTTGATATGGCCAAATCCACTAAAGAAAAGAAGATTTTTGTTCTTGATACTTCTGTTATTCTTTATTCACATGACTCCATTCTAAATTTCGCCGAACACGATGTAGGCATTCCTATCACCGTACTGGAAGAGCTCGACACTTTCAAGAAAGGTAATGACACCAAAAACTTTGAAGCACGGGAATTTACCCGTTTGCTGGACAAGCTGGCAGAAGGCCATATGCTCCAGGACTGGATACCTCTCAATGGCAAGACCAAAGGGAAATTTAAGGTACTCATGGAAACGGAGAGCGAGCTTGACGCCCACAAGATCTTTGGTGAGCGCAAAAATGATCATAGTATACTCAACGCAGCCCTTGCGTTGAAGAAAAGTGAGAAGAAGTGTAAAGTCATCCTGGTCAGCAAAGACATCAACCTGAGGCTAAAAGCCAAATCACTGGACCTGCCTGCAGAAGATTATGAAACCGGCAAGATCAAAAACGTAAACACACTTCATACGGGTAAACAGGAGCTCGAAGATATTTCTTCAGAAGATATTGACACCCTGTTTCAAAAAGGGAGCATTGATAAGAAAAATATACTAAAGCGGAAGAAACCCATTTCTAATGCCTATTATATTTTAAAAAGTGAGAAAAACTCTGTTTTATCTTACTACAACCCTATTGAGAAGGCCATTGACAAGGTGGATAAGGTGCCCGTTTATGGCATAAAGCCAAGAAATGCAGAGCAAACTTTTGCCATCCATGCCATGATGAACCCCGAAATCAAACTGGTCAGCATCAATGGCGTGGCAGGAACCGGAAAAACACTCCTTGCACTTGCCTCGGCCCTTGAGCAGCGCCGCAACTTTAAGCAGATCTATCTGGCGCGACCCATTGTACCACTGAGTAATAAGGATATCGGGTATTTACCAGGAGATATCAAATCCAAGCTTAACCCTTACATGGAACCGCTCTGGGACAACCTGAAATTTATCCAGAATCAGTTCAAGGAAAGTGATAAAGAGTTTAAGCACATAACCGAAATGGTCAATCAGGAAAAACTAATGATCACTCCGCTGGCATACATCAGGGGAAGGAGCCTGTCCAATATTTTCTTTATCGTGGATGAAGCTCAAAACCTTACTCCCCATGAGATCAAAACCATCATTACCCGTGCCGGGGAAAACTGTAAAATTATCTTTACCGGCGACATTTACCAGATTGATACCCCTTACCTGGACTCACAAAGTAACGGGTTATCCTACCTGATAGACCGGATCCAGGACCACCCCATGTATGCACACATCACATTGGAAAAAGGAGAACGATCAGAGCTGGCTAACCTCGCAAATGAGCTTCTTTAAAAAAAGAAGGAAAATTGATTTAAAATACCCTGTTAATTACAAAAGCCCTTCCGAAATTCAGAAGGGCTTTTGTCGTTTATGCCAGCGCTTTAGAAAAGCACGTATTAAGAATTGACTCATAGATTTGACCAAATTGATCGTAGCACCAATCCCTCAAAGTTTTTATTTCTTCCGGGATCAATGATTGGATCGCTTTTCTAAGCTCTTTCTCAAAGAGCCACCGGTCAAAACTCACTTTTGAAAGGATAGTTTTGAAATACTCTAACATATTTCTGAAAATTTGTTAAAGAGGTTAACTAATGATGTAAAAGTGACGTTTTCCATTGAAAACATCGTTACTTAAAAGTTAAACAATTTATAGCTTTGAATGAAATTTATCTACCATAAATTGCAAACGATTTCAAGCAACCATATGATAAAAACGAGCAAAATTCTGTTTGGTTGTCTCCTGATGATGATTTTTGCCTTTCAGGTTAAAGGGCAGGAAGCGTCTATCGAGTACGGCTCTACAGAAATCGGTATAAATCAATACTTTACGGTCACACTCACTATTGAAAATGAGCGACTGAAAAATTACAGTCCCTTTCCTGAGATCGATGGTTTTGTAAAGCGTGGTACCTCTTCGTCTACGTCCACCAGTTTTGTTAATGGCCGGATGACCTCATCACAGAGTATCACTCAAAACTATCAGGCCACAAATCAGGGAACTTATACAGTACCTTCATTCACGATGACTGTAAATGGTGAAGAAGTGCGTGCTGAAAGGACTACCGTAAAAGTAGGCGAGGCAGTACAGCAACGAAGAAGATCCAATGACCCTTTTCAAAACTTTTTTGACAAGCGCGAAAGCGAACCTATGGAATTTATCGATGTGGAAGCTGATGCATTCCTTGCCCTCACTACGGATAAGTCCAGGGTTTATGTTGGAGAAGGTTTTACAACCACACTGGCTTTTTATGTGGCGGAATCCAACAGGGCCGATATGCGCTTTTATGATTTGGGTAAACAGATCACCGAGATCGTAAAGGAAATAAAGCCAACTAGCTGCTGGGAAGAAAATTTTTCTATTGACAATATCAATGGAGAGCCTGTAACCGTAAACAACCGCGGATACACCCAATACAAAATATATCAGGCTACATACTACCCACTGAATGTGGATGACATCAACTTCCCTTCGGTTGGACTGAAACTGATCAAATATAAGGTAGCCAAAAACCCCTCCTTTTTTGGAAGAAACCGACAGGAAGATTTTGAGACCTTCTATTCAAAACCTAAAAAGGTGGTTGTAAATGAGCTGCCCCCACATCCCCTTAAGGAAAAGGTAGCTGTAGGGGATTACCGGCTCGCTGAAAAAATCAATAGTCTGGATTTAAAAACAGGTGAAAGCTTCAGCTATACTTTTAACATTCTGGGAGAAGGGAATATAAGCGCTCTAGAAGCTCCCGCTCTTCCCGCCACAGACAACTTTGACTTCTACGCACCAAATATAAAGCAGAACATCACCCGCTCAAATGGAACGGTGAAAGGCACAAAAACTTTCAATTATTATGGCATCCCAAATGAGCCTGGTTCTTACGCTCTGGGCGACTATTTTCAGTGGATATTTTTCAACCCCGAAAAAGAAACTTATGATACCCTGAAATCACAGCAAGTTCTTACAGTAAGTGGTGAGAGTAGAAAAAATGAATATATACTGTCCAATGATCTGGGGTCATTCTACGATGGAATAGAATTTAAAGACAACAAGTTGCAGGCATTAAACGAGACCTCCTGGATAAAGATCTTTGTCAACATTTTTATTTTAGCTATGTTAGCGCTCTCACTTTTCGTTTTAATCCGCAAGTAGGCGCTCATGGGGAACATTTTCGGGAAAATTTTCAGTATTACCACTTTTGGTGAATCACATGGCCCGGCCATTGGAGTAACAATAAATGGTTGTCCGGCTGGGGTGGACATTGATACGGACTTTATTCAGAGAGAGCTCTCCAGACGGAAGCCGGGGCAATCCAAAATCACCACACAGAGAAAAGAGGAAGATGAAGTAGAAATATTGTCAGGGATATTTGATGGAAAAACCACCGGTACCCCCATAGCTCTGGTTATCCGGAATAAAGATCAGAAAAGTAAAGACTACGGCCACATTGCGGACAAATTTCGGCCCAGCCATGCTGACTACACTTATGAAAAAAAATACGGAATCCGCGACTACCGCGGTGGCGGAAGAAGCTCTGCCCGTGAAACTGCTGCCCGTGTTGCGGCAGGAGCTGTCGCGAAGCTGATGCTCAAAGAATTTGGGGTGTCTTTCCAGGCATACGTTAGCCAGGTGGGAGATCTGAAACTGGACCAACACTATACCGGGCTGGACCTGGCCAAGACTGAAGAAAACGCAGTGAGGTGCCCGGACCCTGAAATGGCTCAGAAGATGTTTGATTACATAGATGAGGTCAGAAAAAGCAAGGATACAGTAGGTGGGGTCGTCACCGGAGTGATCAAAGGCACGCCGGTTGGTTTGGGTGAGCCTGCCTTTGATAAACTGCATGCGGAACTGGGCAAAGCGATGCTCAGCATCAATGCAGTTAAAGGATTTGAGTACGGCAGTGGGTTTGAAGGTGTAAAGCTGCGGGGTTCTCAACATAACGACGAATTTTACACAGAGGGAGACCGCATTCGCACAAAAACCAATTACAGCGGAGGAATTCAGGGTGGTATCTCCAATGGAGAGGACATTTATTTCAATGTTGCTTTCAAACCTGTCGCTACCCTCATGCAGGATCAGACCAGCATCGATAAGGAGGGGAATGAGGTAATAGTCTCGGGAAAAGGTCGTCATGATCCGTGCGTGGTTCCCAGGGCAGTACCAATTGTAGAAGCTATGGCAGCACTCGTAATAGCCGATTTCCTATTGATCGCCAGAACCAATAAATTGCGGGATTAAAGTAAAACCAGACTGCATGAAAAACTTACCCCTCCACGTCAAAATTATCATTGGTCTTGCTTTAGGAATTGTATGGGCATTCATCTCCAGCTCACTGGGGTGGAATGAATTCACCATCAATTGGATTGACCCCTTCGGAACAATATTTATTCGTCTCTTAAAATTCATCGCCGTGCCGTTGGTCCTTTTTTCCATCATCAGCGGCATCTCAGGATTGAGCGATATTACCAAGCTTGGAAGAATGGGGCTCAAAACCCTTTCAATTTACCTGATTACAACAGTAGCAGCAGTATCCGTTGGCTTATTATTAGTAAACACCATAAAGCCCGGCAAATACATTGATGAGGATCAGCGGGTTAAAAACAGGATCTCTTATGAGCTATGGGTAGACCAGACTCAGGGAGTGAAGCCGAAAGACAAGAAGGACTTTCTGAACGATCCGGAATATGCCGACGTAGTGCAGGAAGTGACAAACAACCCGAACTACCAGGCCGAACGTGACGAAGTAGAAGAAAAAATGAAGAGTGCGGAGAAAACCAAAGACGCACCTCCGCTTCAGTTTTTAGTGGATATGGTTCCGGAAAATATCCTGGAAAGTATCTCCAACAACAAGCTAATGCTTCAGGTAATTTTCTTCGCCATCTTTTTTGGAATCACCCTGGTGTTGATCCCCACCGAAAAGGCCCGGCCAGTCATTGATTTTGTGAATAGCGTCAACGAAGTATTCCTGAAAATGGTGGAGCTGGTGATGAAAGCAGCGCCCTTTTTCGTATTCGCTCTGTTAGCGGGTGTCATTGCCAAGATGGCCGATACGCCAGCAGAGGTATTTGAAATTTTCAAGGGGCTGGGGTCATATTCAGTCACACTTGTGATCGGCCTGGCATTTATGGTCTTTGTCTTTTACCCCCTTATAATTTCTGTTTTTATCAAAAAACTTAACTACCGGAGGTTTCTCAGAAACATTTCGCCGGCTCAGTTTCTGGCGTTTTCTACAAGCTCCAGCGCTGCTACACTCCCTGTGACTATGGAGTGTGTTGAAGAAAATATAGGTGTCTCCAAAAATGTAGCAAGCTTTGTGCTACCGATTGGCGCTACAGTGAATATGGACGGAACCAGTCTTTACCAGGCAGTAGCTGTGGTATTTATGGCACAAATGCACCTTGTGGATCTCACCCTGGGACAGCAGCTTACCATTGTGCTTACAGCCACACTTGCCTCTATTGGTTCGGCAGCAGTACCCAGCGCAGGCTTAGTCATGATGATCATTGTCCTCCAATCAGTAGGCCTTAATCCGGCATGGATCGCCATCATCTTCCCGGTAGACAGGATACTGGATATGTGCAGAACTGTGGTCAATGTAACAGGTGATGCCACAGTGGCTACTTTGATTGCCAGCACAGAAGGCGAACTGAACCCTCCAGCAGAATAAGCAATATTTCTCAGGTTTTATTGAACTATTGCGCCACTTTTGCATTTACATAAGAACCAAAACTTTCACTTATGGAAACGACAGAGAAACCAGTAATAAATATTTATACAGAGTCAAACCCTAACCCTAACTCGCTGAAGTTTGTAGCAAACCTGATGCTGCTTCCGGAAGGAGTAAGCAGGGATTTTGACAGTAAAGAATCCACCAAAGAAGCTCCACTGGCTGCTGAGCTGTTTGCATATCCTTATGTGAAACGCGTGTTTTACATGAGTAACTTTATCACAGTAACCAAGGATGAGCAGACTGATTGGTATGAGGTAAAAGGAGAGATCCAGAATCATATCAAATCATTTTTGGAATCCGGTAAGCAAATCCTGACGGAAACAGAAGTAGAGGAGGATCACAAAATCAAAGAATCTGATTCTGACCTGGATGCTAAGATCAAAGGTGTACTGGATGAATATATCCGTCCTGCGGTAGAAATGGATGGTGGTGCTATTTCCTTCGATTCTTTTAAGGACGGCAAAGTGAAACTTTTACTAAAAGGAGCCTGCAGCGGATGCCCATCATCGACCATTACGCTTAAGGCTGGTATAGAAAACCTGCTAAGAAAAATGGTTCCGGAAGTAAAAGAGGTAGAAGCAGAAGGCGTATAAAACTACACCACTATCGTGACATCATCCCACTTTCCGAAAATCCAATTGCCTTTGGCAGTAGGATCGGTGGACATAAAAAAGTCGTGGAAACCATGAAGGATCTCTTCTCGCTGTAGCACACCATCCCCATTGTCATCCAGCTTTTTGAAAGCTACTTTTACGTACTCTTCAGGGATATTATAGACCTTAAACATGTCCAGAAATTCGTTTTCCTGAACCACCTGATCATCGTTTTGGTCAAACAGTGTAAACACATACGCAGCAGTACGCTGGATGTAGTTTTTCATGAGGCGCTCATTTTTGAACAAAACCTCATCAAAAAGATGCAACCATTCAGTGTAATTGATGGAAGCCTCTTCTTTATCTATATCAGTAAGTAGCTGAATGAAAAGTCTGAAAGAACGTACTTCCAACGCTAACCTGGCAGTGGAATCCTGCGCATACCCAAGCAAGTTACTGATGCGGTCTGCCACAATGGTGAAATCATCAGGTTGCAACACACCATTCTTGTTAGCATCGAGAATATTAAACAGATGAGTTATTTTTTTCTTCTGTACGTCATTAATCATAGTGTTAAGTTATTAAAAGCCGATGGTTATTCTACGCTTTTTTTCGTCAAAAAAGATCAAAATCAGGACGAAATTAGAAATTTTGAGGGTGAATAATGGATTAGTTTTGCAGGATGCGCGAATTTAATATCGTAGTACCTCCCCATATCGGGTTTAATGAGCAAGAGCTTGAGACTCACCTAAAACGGCAGGGAGAGCTCTCTGAAGGGGAATTTTTCGGTATTCTTCGACGATCCGTAGATGCCCGCCAGCGTCAGGTTAAAGTCAATTTACGCATTCAGATTGATGAAAAACCCATAAAAACAATATTTGTAGAATACCATAAAAAAATACGGGATGTTTCCACTGCTCCGGAGGTAATTATCGTAGGAGCGGGGCCTGCCGGGTTGTTTGCAGCCATAAAAGCTATAGAAAATGGCTTGAGACCCATTATTCTGGAACGTGGAAAAGACGTGCAATCACGACGAAGAGACCTGGCTGCTATTAACAAAGAGCATATAGTAAATCCGGAGAGCAACTATTGCTTTGGTGAAGGGGGTGCTGGCACCTATTCTGACGGTAAGCTGTATACCCGCTCTAAAAAAAGAGGAAGCGTACGTCGCATTTTTGAGATCTTTGTAGCCCATGGCGCTCCCGAAGAGATTCTCACAGAGGCCCATCCCCACATCGGGACAAACAAGCTGCCCAAAATCGTTACTGCACTCCGCGAAACCATTGAAGATGCCGGCGGGAAAATGCTTTTCAATGCCAGGGTGGTAGATTTTATCATAAAAGAGGATTACATACAGGGTGTACTGCTTCAGGATGGCACCAAAATTACCGGTATTGCCACTTTACTGGCCACGGGCCATTCTGCCAGGGATATCTTCAGGCTCCTGGACCGGCATAAAATTCTTATCGAATCAAAACCATTTGCCCTGGGCGTACGGGTAGAGCATCCACAACAGCTGATAGATCAGATCCAGTACCACTGTGACGACCGGGGGCCCTATTTGCCAGCTTCCTCATACGGCCTGGTAGCCCAAACACACTATCAGAAAAAAGAGCGAGGCGTTTTCTCCTTCTGTATGTGTCCGGGTGGCTTCATCGTACCTGCAGCTACTAACCCGGGTGAAGTGGTGGTGAATGGAATGAGCCCGTCAAGGCGGGATAGCCGATTTGCCAACTCGGGCATTGTAGTGGCTGTAGAAAATGAAGACTTAAAAGCATTTAGCAAGTATGGTGATCTGGCTGCCATGGAGTTTCAGGCTATGGTGGAACGAAAAGCCTGGGAACTGGGTGGCCAAACACAACAGGCTCCCGCCCAGCGACTGGTTGACTTTGTAGATGGAAAAGCCTCAAGTCAGCTTTTAGAAACCTCCTACCAGCCCGGGCTCACTTCCGTATCTATGGAGGAAGTCTTGCCTGAATTTATCTCTAGCAGACTAAAAGAAGGCTTTAAGGCTTTCGGAAAGAAAATGAAAGGATACCTGACCAATGCAGCCCAGATAGTGGGAGTGGAAAGCCGCACATCGTCACCCGTCCGCATACCCAGGCGTGAAGATACGCTGGCGCATCCCCAGATCAAAAACCTCTATCCTTGCGGAGAAGGTGCCGGATATGCCGGCGGTATTGCCTCTGCCGCTATGGATGGAGAAAAAGTGATGGAAGCAATCATTACAACCCTTAACATCAAAAAGTAAAAAGCCTTCCAACGTGTTTTGATTTTAGTGGGTCTTTTCCGTTAATTGGTACCCAAACTCTTAAACCCTTGAAAAAACCCTTCTTATTCTCCATCGCAATGGTAGCCATAATTACTACCTCACAGCTGAAGGCTCAGGCACTTCAGGATTCTACACTTTATTCTGTAGAAATGATGGACGGCAATGAATTCATTGGCTTTAAGCTATCCGAAAACCCGGAAAAAATCGTACTTAGATCAGAAGTATATGGTGATATCGAACTGCGTCAGTCTAAGATCAAGCGGATTGAGGCCATTCCGGATCAGCAGATAATTGATGGTGCGTACTATTTTGAAAACCCACAGGCCACCAGGTATCTCTGGGCTCCAAATGGCTATGGGTTAAAAAAAGGTGAAGGCTACTATCAAAATGTCTGGATCTTTTTCAACCAGGTGGCCTTCGGGCTCTCTGATAAATTTTCTCTGGGTGGAGGCATGATCCCGCTTTTCTTTTTCAATGGAGGTCCCACCCCGATCTGGGTCACGCCTAAGGTATCCATCCCAGTTGTAAAGGATAAGTTTAATGTAGGAGGTGGGGCACTGCTGGGCACTGTCCTGGGAGCAGAAAGCAACTTAGGAGAAGAAATGCATTTTGGAATTTTATATGGTCAATCCACTTTTGGGTCAAAAGACCTAAATCTCAGCATTGGAGCAGGTTGGGGTTATTCCGGGGATGGTTTTGCTCGCCTTCCTACATTTACAATGAGTGGTATGATGAGGCTTGGGCCCAGAGGTTACCTCATTTCAGAAAACTACTTCATAAATCTCGAAGATGAGGGCTTCACCCTCCTGTCCTTAGCCGGGCGAAGTATAATTAACAAAGTAAGTCTTGATTACGGTCTTTTCTTTCCCATAACCTACGGCCAGGATGTTTTTATCGCCATCCCATGGCTTGGCCTGGTTACACCATTAGGAAGAAACAAATAGTTACAGCAGATAGAAAATAGAAAAGAAATGTGAGGCCGTACCTATCAGAACCCACACATGGAAGATGGCATGATTAAAAGCCAATTTGTGTAAAGAATAAAACAACGCGCCAATAGTGTAGCTGATGCCTCCTATCAGCAAGAAAATCAATGACTCAGTTGGCAGGCTGCTTACAAGTGGCCTGGCCGCAATTACAGCCACCCACCCCATTAAGACATAACCAATCGTAGAAATGCGGTCAAACCTCCCGGCGAAGAAAAATTTCAGGATCACACCTGTAAGAGCTAACCCCCAGGTGATCCCAAAAAGCACCCAGCCCATCGTACCATTTAGGGCTACAAGACAATAGGGTGTGTAGGTGCCAGCAATCAAAACATAGATTGCCGAGTGATCAAAGACATTTAGCTTTTTCCTGAGCTCCTTTTTTCTAGCCGAATGATACAGTGTGGATGCCAGATAAAGCAAGACCATGCTGCTGCCAAAAATACTAAAGCTCACAATATGCCAAACCGTACCATAAATACTGGCAAAGGTGACCAACAGAGCAAGACCCCCAACGCTAAGGATGAGACCCAAAAGGTGACTCAGGACATTAAAGATCTCCTCTTTATACGGATAATAGGTTATGGGTCTTTTCATCTTCACTTTTCACACTAAACGAAATCCAAAGACCTTTGATTCATTAAGCTGCCTGTAAAATTTTCTTTTCGTCATTTTTTGGACGACACCATCCAGCTAAGGGATTTGGTCATCCAGTCAGTTTGCCGGAGTACAGCTTTCACATCTTAAGGTTGAAAGTAAGTACACCGAGAAAGATGTAAAAACGGACATGAAACCCGCTTAACTTAAATGGTATGATTTACATTTCAAACCACTTTTCCAGCTTGGCTTTGTTTTCCTTAAACAATTGTTTCCCAAAAGCACGCAAGGCTTCCATGTTTGTCCTGGTGGCACAATCCATAGCCGGATCCACGGTGTCAGGCATATAGCCGTTCACCCGGCAGTACTGCTCAACATCGGGGAGAGTCTCAAAGATCTGCTTCAGGTAAAAATCATCCACCTCTACACTACCGGACATCATGATGTCCACAATGGGCTTTACCCAGCCGGCCATTCCCCAGTCCTTGGCTTCCTTATAAAAATATTTCTGCTTATGAAATCCCGTGCCCAGAGATAGAATTTTCATG
This sequence comes from Marinoscillum sp. HNIBRBA16962, assembly GCF_057801515.1. Classification (NCBI taxonomy): domain Bacteria; kingdom Pseudomonadati; phylum Bacteroidota; class Cytophagia; order Cytophagales; family Reichenbachiellaceae; genus Marinoscillum; species Marinoscillum sp. HNIBRBA16962. The sequence goes on from NZ_CM173603.1 coordinate 5,937,342, forward strand.
TCTTTTGCCGTGCAGGGCTTACCCTCTTCGTTCTGAAACTCAGCTTTATTTGATCTTAATTCTGAGTAAGCCACCATTGATGGATTATTCACAAAGACACCCCCGTCAATCAGCACAAAAGGGTGGCCCATTTCATTGTTTATTTTAGCACACTCAAAATAAGTGGGCGCTGCAGAAGTGGCTCGTGATACATCCTTGATCTTAAAGTTGTACGCCGGATCCTGTTTTGCTTTATGCTGGTAAAAGAAGTGACCTTTGCGATGTTTGATATCATAAGAGGTTACAACTGTAGGCCTTAGTAGGTCCTTCAGCCACACGTCACCGAAGTACTCCTGCAGGGCATCCTCTATTCCGTCATCCGGGTACTTCTCATCCACGAGCCCTCCCAGCGATTTGATCTTATGAAACAGGGAAATGCTGAATATCTCATCCCCTTTATCAAAGTAAAGATCTACCACTTCCTGTGAATTAAACTTTGGTTTTTTGGGGTTTTTAGGGTCCGGGCACAGGTATGCACAGGTGAGAATACCACCAGTGCTGGTGCCGGTAATCAAATCAAAGTAATCAACTACTTTGAACCCGAAGGCCTTTTCGGCCTCCACAAGGATGGTACCGGGCACAATACCTCTTATGCCTCCACCATCAATAGACAGTACTTTCTTTAGTTTACTCATGATTTAGACGGTAATTTTTAATAGGTTTTCAAATAATCGCTACTTACCCATCCCTCAGTCTCCACTTTTACTTTGCACCAGCTGCCCTGGCGTTCCAGGATTTTTACCATAGTGCCTTTAGGCAGCGGTTTTGTGACAGTGCCGGCATTTATTGATGGTGAAGAGCGGATATTCAGCAGGTTTGCAGTCACATAACCGGAAGCTGTGGCCTCCAGTGCCACTTCCTCGAATGATTCAGGATCATCAGACTCCCGATCCTGGTAAAGCAGGGAGTTTCTCAATTTATCAAGAGGGAAAGCAGGCCCGGGATCTACCTTCCTTCCGGGAGATATCTCCTCGTGGCCCACAATCGTCTTGATACCGTATGAACTTATAAGTAGCTGGCAAAGATCCATGGTCGACATTACTTGTTTCTCTGTAAAAGCCTGCCAATAGGTTGGTTTGTCTTCATTCCTGTGTGTGGCACACACCACATCTTCATCTTTTACCATTGTCCCAAACCAGGTAAAAAATCCACTCTCACGCTTTTCCAACCTACCAGGGTTATCTATCTCTATGCCTATGCTGTATTTATTCAACCCATACCGATCACCCCACTGACTTTTACCTGCGTGCCAGGCTATGGTATCAAAGGGGACGAGCTGAATGATCTCACCCTTTTGACCGATGATTATATGAGCGGAAGCCTTGGCATCAGGATTACACAGCCAATTTGCGGACGAAGCTGCTGATCGTCCTCCGGTAAAATGAATAACGAGGGTGTCCGGCAAATTGTCGCTAAACTTCCCACTGCTATTTGGCGATTTCTTTTGGGTGACCTGGTCACCCTCGAGCAAGTGTTTGACTACCTTCATCCTACTGGTCTTTCTTGATCCACCTTGACTGCTCCCGACCCGGTAATTGCATTGGTCACCTTGTTGCGGACGCCTGCCTTCTCCACCGTTCGACCGATACCGTAGACACTCACCACACTACCCCATGCCCACCAAAACTCCTCGGGAAGGGTAATTTCAGGCTGCGAATTGCCACTGATGTAGGTGATCAACGGCAAGAAGACATAAACGAGAAAAATAAAAAACAGCCCTGCGTAAACGACACTTGGGCGGGCACGCTTGGTATAATTATCCCCTTGAGCCAGTTCAGCTTTCATTACCTCAGCCTTGGCACCCAGCTCTTTACGATACGTTTCCTCCAGCTCACTCTCCTGCCGCTGAAGCAAGGCTTCCATTTCCAGCTTAAACTGGTTTTTCTCATTAGGGCTCAATTTGAACTTGCTGATAATGTTATCAGCACCATCCAGGACTCCCTTAAGTCCTCCTCCAAAAATTTTCGATAAAAAACTCATAAGATTAGGTCGGATATTTTCATAAAAAATTGAACTTCAGATACTTATATATCAAATGATAATAAAACGGGAACAATTAAAGCCGATTGTGTATCAAATGATATAAAACTGAATGATTCTTGTATCAAAGTATGAAAAACTGAGTTGGGAAACAATACCCTAAATGGGGTAAATCGAGGGGCAGGGTTTTTCAAACTGAACAGGAATTTCTCGTTTTGAGAAAAATTTGATAACTGTGTATTTCGTAAGTTACTTGTTATCAGCTCTTTAAGAAAAATTTTTAGTTTGGCACACATTTCGTCTATTAGAATGCCAAAAGGCGGTAATTGGGGTCCCGAGTTGGAAAGTCTAGTGACTACTCTCGGGATCCTTTTTTTAGAACCATTATTAAAACCACAAATTTTCAAACAGCTATGAATTTTAAATTGAAATTATTAGGGATTTTTCTTGCGGCGGTTATAGTCATAGCCAGCTGTGAAAACTCTGAAGATCCAGCCAATATGAATGAGCCTGCAGATGTTCAATTCAAACTGATAGATAATCCGGCCAACTATGAGGCTGTGCTTATCGATGTGCAGGGACTGGAATACAAACTGGACACTGCTGATAAAGAGGGTGATTCTGAAGAAGAAGAATCTGAAGATAATGACTCTGACAGCAGGCTGGCAAACGATGACGATGAAGGCCAGTGGCATACGGTGGAAATCGAGCCAATGGTGTATGATCTCCTTGAGTTGAATAATGGTGCTGAAGCATTGCTTGCTGATGTAGATATTGAGCCGGGAGAGCTCAAAGAGGTCCGTCTTATCCTGGGTCCTGATAACAAGCTGGTCACTGACGGAGACACAGTAGATCTGACAGTACCATCAGGAGCAGAATCCGGTCTGAAAGTAAAAGTAGATGCGGATATTGAATCAGGAGAAGAGTACGAAGTTATTATTGACTTTGATGCGGCTAAATCTGTGGTAAAGGCCGGAACTTCAGGCAAGTATCTATTAAAGCCGGTAATAAGAGTTTCTATTGTTGGTGAAGGTGATGATGAAGAATTTGGAGGAATCTCCGGAGCAATTTTGCCGGATACCATATCAGCAGTTATCTGGGCAATAAACGAGGACGAAGATAGCGTCTCTACCACGACCGAAGGTGACGGATCATTTTTGATAGAAATGTTGGAAGAAGATACCTATTCAGTAGTAGCAGTGCCTGAAGAAGAATCAGGATTTAGCAACATCACCGTAGACCCTGTAGAGGTTCTTGGAGGTGAAACAACTGAACTGGATACGATAAGATTTGAAGAGTAGTTATTGACTCTTGACGAAAATGCTGGACTCCAGCATTTTGTCAGGCCGCTACAGCGGACTTTTAAAGATAATGAGCCTTTAGCTCATCCCGTAGATCTGCCCCGGAGAAGCTCCGGGGCTTTTTTTGTTATAAGGTTTCACCCTTGTTGAGCTATGACAACTATTCTGGTTATACTGCGGTTAAGCCGATAGAATCTAAGCTAATCGCTTTATAACCACGGAGATAACGGAGTTATGAGGAGAAATTTTTTATATTAAACCATCGCCCCAAGACCGTGTCTTCACGATCTGTTTTATCAACATAGAATTTGGGGCACGACAGTTTTCATTTCTGAGTGTTCCCAACAATTTTCACACAAAAACAAATTTTGCTTATAAACATTCCCCTACGCCCCTTTTTCTAAAGGGGAATATTGGTGTTTTTGTGTGAAAATCTCTTATACGCCAGGGTCATTTTTTGCAAAACTGTCATACTCCTTAGAATTTCGTGGAGACACGAAATTGGGCGCAACTAAAATCAATAAGATAGTTCCGGGAGCGGTTAAAGTTATTTTCTGCGAATACAAACCAACTCTTTCAATGCCTCACGGCAGGGATCGTCCTTGGGAAGCTCTGTATACTCGATGTAGACTGAAAGGGGATAATCGGCCTGATCCAGGTCATTGGTTTGGAAATAATCGCGAAGTACAGGGTTGTATTGAACCCTGACGGTGTCCATTTCTTCTTCCATAAAAAAGGTGAAGTAGTTACCGCAAACCTGGCTTGTGGTATCCTGGTCAAGTAGCATGGCAGGCGAATCGCAGCGGACAATGATCACATCTCCGGACTCACAGGCGGCAAAGATCAATAAACTTAATACGGCAATTGTAACCTCTTTCTTCATGGTTGTTGGCTTTAGGCAATAAGTGATCGCTCTAACCAAAAGCAAAAATCAGGCCTGTTTTTAGAATTTCAGGTGTTTTACCGTTTGCGAATTGTTGATCAGCTGTTTTAATGAGTCCACACCGATCTTCAAATGTTGTTCTACATACTGTGAGGTTACTTTTTTGTCACTTTCATCCGTTTTTACGCCATCAGGGATCATGGGAATATCCGAAACCAAAAGAAGCGCTCCGGCAGGCATTTCATTGGCAAAGGCTGCTGTAAAGATGGTAGCGGTCTCCATGTCAATGGCCATGGCACGGATCTTTTTCAGGTATTTTTTGAATTTTGAGTCATGCTCCCAAACACGGCGATTGGTGGTGTAGACCGTACCGGTCCAGTAGTCCTGGCCATACTCACGGATGGTGGTGGATATTGCTTTTTGTAGTGCGAATGCAGGCAATGCAGGCACTTCCGGGCGCATGTAGTCATTGGAAGTCCCCTCACCACGGATAGCCGCAATGGGCAGGATCAGGTCCCCGACCTCATTCTTCATTTTCAGACCGCCGCACTTCCCGAGAAACAAAACCGCCTTAGGGTCAATGGCTGCCAGGAGGTCACAAACGGTAGCCGCATTGGCTGAACCCATCCCAAAGTTGATGATGGTGATGCCGTCTGCCGTAGCACACTGCATGGGGTGCCCTTCACCAATGACCGGCACCTTGTTCCACTCAGCAAAGAGGTTCACATAGTTCCTGAAATTGGTCAGCAGGATGTATTTCCCAAACCCTGCTAGCGGCTGGCCGGTGTACCGCGGAAGCCAGTTAGAAATGATCTCGTCCTTCGTTTTCATACCTGCAAAGGTGGCGAAAATTTGACATGAAGATATTCAAATGTAGCTTTTATTCCCGGATACCTGTTCTTTAGAGAAGGTTTTCCAGGAGCTTCCGCTTCCAACTTTACCGTTCTATTGTATGCTAACTGAGCTAGCAGACATGAATGAATGGTTATCGGTCAGGAAATGCGGAAAGCATTACCAACAACTCAAAATAAGAATAAATCCCGAAGGGATGAAATATTTATTAGACATAGACAATAAACCATCATCTAAACCCTGAAGGGTGATATAATTATAATGCCACCCCTTCAGGGATGTTGCTGGCTGTGTAGCCCTTTTGCGCTCTCATTCAGTACATGAGAAATATCTGTTCATTGGTATCAACTAAATGAGACACTTTTACGTACTCAGCATACCATGTTACATATCCTGGTTATCGAAGATGAGGTAAAAGTGGCTAATAATTTAAAGCAAGGGCTCGAAGAGCAGGGATACAAGGTGGATATTGCGTATGATGGGGATACCGGCCTAAGGCTGTTCAAGCAAAAAAACTTTGACTTATTGCTGGTGGATGCCATTCTGCCAGGCAAAAACGGATTTGAATTATGCAAAGTGATCAGATCGCTTGACCCAAATGTCAGGATCCTTATGCTTACGGCCCTGGGATCAACTGATGATAAAGTTGAAGGGCTGGAATCAGGAGCAGACGATTTTATGGTAAAGCCATTTGATTTTCGTGAACTGATTGCACGCATTCGAGCTATTACAAAGCGTTCAGCCTTTTATTCTCAGTCTTCGGTAATACAAATAGCAGACCTGCAACTGGACATTGGGATGAAGACCGCTACCAGATCTGGCAAAAAAATAGAACTCACTGCAAAAGAATACAGCCTGCTGGAATACCTCATGAAAAACAAGGGAAGGGTAGTATCAAGAATGGAAATCACTGAGAAGGTTTGGGACCTGGATTTTGATACTGGCACTAATGTGATCGACGTATATGTAAATATCCTTCGGAAAAAAATCGATCGGGATTTCGAACAGAAACTGATCCATACGCGCGTAGGGATGGGTTATTACCTGGATGAGGAATGAAAAGACTGACTACACGCAGGATATCCGTTTTTCAAATGAAGATCAAAGACAAACTTACGTTAAGGTTTGTTTTGACTTTTGCCACCATCTGGGTCATTGCTTCACTGGCTATTTATTATTCTTCAGCAGCTTTCAGGCAGGAAGAATTTTATCAGCGACTGGAATCAAAAGCAAATACTGCTGCAAAGCTGTTGATAGAGGTTGAGGAAGTAGATGCTTTGCTCCTGCAAAAAATAGAAGCTGCAACCCCTATCAGACTTCCCGGGGAGAAGATCATCATTTACGATTATAACAATAAAGAATTGTTTAGCACAGATAGCCAGGACTCCATTAAGATGAATGAGGAGCGGTTTAATGAGATTAGACTCGAGGGGGAGGTGAAGTGGAAGCAGGGTCAGGTAGAGGTTTTGGGAATTCTTTATACGGATCGGTTTGACCGCTTTGTGGTGGTGGCTGGCGCCAAAGACCTTTATGGTATTCGGAAACTGGACAACCTGCGGAATATCCTTTTGATCGTATTCTTGTCATCCCTATTTATCATAAGCTTGGCAGCACGGCTCTACGCCGGGAAGGCCCTTCAACCCATGTCGGAAGTAGTAGAGGAGGTCAATCAAATTGGTATTACGAACCTTGACAAGCGCGTTTCGGAGGGCAACGGAAAGGATGAGATTGCCACTCTGGGCATTACCTTCAACCGGATGCTGGACAGGATCCAGAGTGCCTTCATGAGTCAAAAAAGCTTTATCACCAATGCCTCTCATGAATTGCGTACACCTATGACAAGTGTGTTGTCTTTAGTAGACGTAACACTTCTTCGGAAAAGAACACCTGACAGTTACAGACAGTCTCTGGCATCTGTTCGGGAGGAAATTAAAAAGCTCTCGGATTTGACAACTAAACTACTACTGCTGGCCAGAGTAGATGCTTTTAAGGAATCCCTGCACCAGGTCAGGGCGGATACTACATTGTGGCAGGCCGTGGCTGAGGTCTCGCAGAATTTCACCAACCTGATCCATGTAGATTTTGATGCCAAAATTGATGATGACCTGCTCCTGACTATTCATGGTAGTGAACAGTTGATCAAAAGTGTTTTCTTAAATATTCTGGAAAATGCCTGTAAATATTCAAGGGGTCAGGATGTCCATGTGACCGTTAGCTCCATGAGAGGCCAGCTCCTTTTCAAGGTGGCAGATTCGGGTATTGGTATGTCCCCGGATGACCTTAAAAAAATCGGAGAACCATTTTTTAGGGGTTCAAACACCGGAGAATTACCTGGAAGTGGTATCGGCCTGAGTATTGTGAAAAAGATTATTGAAATTCATCATGGCTCTTTCGAGTTGTCTTCTGAACTGAAAAAAGGTACCACAGCTACGATCTCTTTACCCACACATTCCGATTTAATCGTATTTTAATCTCCTGCTTAGGTGGAGTTAATCCCTTCACCGTTCATACACTCAAATTAAAGAGAAAACCTAAAGATATGATTACAAGATCAAGGGAGAATGTTACTGCGGTGACGGTAACCCTCCTATTAGCTGTTGCTACCTTTTTTGCTATTTATTTCTATTCAGTGAAAAACGGTACAGAAGAAGCCCTCGTCACTGAGCAAGTAAAAGCAGAGAAAATGCTATCTGAAAAACTGGCCCTTTCCAAGGAGCTGGAAAAATTGAAAAAAGACGTAGAGACCTATAAAGGCAAAAACAGTGAACTGGATAAGAAGCTGGCAACCCTTGAAGGGCAGCTGAAGAAAAAAGAAGCAGAGTTGAAAACGATAGCCAGGAATGATAAGGCTCTAGTTGATTACAAAAAGCAGATCAGTGAATTACAAGCTCTCCGAGACCAATTGAACGAAGATGTATTCGGGTTGAAAGACCAGCTGTTGACTTTACAAAATGAAAACTCCAGTCTGAAAAATGCGCTCTCAGCAATGGAGGTCAGTAACGAGTCACTGGCTGACCGAAACTATGTGCTCTCACAATTTATTGCCAATAATTACGGTACAGAAGCCCACAAGAAAAGGGAAAAGCTCACTGTAAATTCGAAAAGGGCAAAAGCGATTGTTCTTGGCTTTGACATCCCAATGGATGTGACTGAAAAACTGTCTTTTACAATCACTTCACCGGATGGGGGGAAAGTCGCCAGTAATAATTCCAAAACTATAAAATACGCTGTGAAGGATGATTTTGAATTCAGTAACTCTGAAACCGTTGTCAGCACAACAGGAGTCATCACCTCACAAACAAATGGTAACAAGAGAGTGGTACTAACTTATAAGCCGGAGCGTAAACTAGAACGAGGAGTTTATAAGATCGATATCTATGCGGAAAACAATTACGTTGGAAGCAGCCAAATAAGGTTAAAATAATTCAGGCGGTAATTGAATTGGGTCATCGAAAGGTGGCCCTTTTCTGTTTTCATGATGCCTAACCTGTAACACGCCGAAATAACAGAAAAACACAATCAAGAAGCAGAGAGATGGGAATAATTTTCTCTGGAAATTATTAGCTATCCAAAACCTTCTTCCCCTCCAAAGTCTCCTCACATGCCTTCCTTCCGGCAGAGATCATCTCCTCGGTTTTGTAAAATTCAAACGTGCCACAGGCATCTCGTGAAACATTGATTAAAAGGTCCGGGCGGTGTTTTTCCAGAACAAGTTGAGTGAGTTTATCCTGCATCAGGTCAATGGACTGGTTGAGCAGGTCGAAAAATCCCAGCTTCTTGGCCGTCTCGCCGGAACCTGGGAGCAGTTTGTTCCAATGGTTAAGGAAATTCTGGATCTTTCGGTTGTACGAAGCGACTTCTACGGCTTCCTTGACTTTGCTCTTTACCTCTTTCTTGTAAGGGATCATGGCATTGGTATTGGACACCACTAGCAGATCACCCTCCATTCTTTTCACATGCTCCATTGGGATGGGATTGGTGACACCTCCATCTATCAGCTCACGTCCTTTGTAAATCACGGGCTTGATCACCGTGGGGATTGCCACCGAAGCTTTGATCGCCTGATACATGCTCCCGGAATTAAATACAACCTCTTTTTTATTCACAATATCCGTAGCAACTGCTGTGAACGGGATCTGCATCTCCTCTATTCTGCAGTCGCCGATGATTGCTTCGAGTGTTTTGAAAACGCGCTCTCCTTTGATAAACCCCTGAACAGAAAAGGTAAAATCGATGAGCTTAAACACATCCACCCGGTCAAGGTTCAGCGCCCATTTTTTGTACTCCTGAAGTTTACCAGCTGCATAAAATGCCCCGATCACCGCCCCTATGGATGACCCGGAAATGGCGCTGATCTCATAACCATTTTCCTCCAATGCTTCGATCACTCCAATGTGGGCCAGCCCTCTGGCACCACCGCTGGACAGTACAAGCGCTACTTTTTGGGACATATTCAGGTAATTGTAACAAGAATTTTTGCAAATGCTTCCAGGTGAAGCAACTTCTTGGTGATAATAGATTCAATCACATCCATATTGAGACTGGCATAATCATGAATGGCCAGATTCCGAAACCCAACCATTTTCTTCAGCTCCACACTTAGCTCAGGATTAATCAGATCACTATTTTCAAGTAGATCGAACAACTCCCTGGTCATTTTTGGCATCCCTAATTTTTTGATCCTTACTAAATGGGATGCCGCATCGATCGCGGCCTGACAGGCACGTTCGAGATTCAACAGCAAGGCATCCTGATGAGAGTAATCGTTTTTCCAGTCTTGGCGGCCTTCCTCACGAATCCTCACCATACAACGCTCAATAGTTGTCGCCTTGGCTTGTAGCACATCATCCATAGATTCTTCCGGTTTTCGCCACCTTCTCTAAAATCTCTTTGCGATCATCATTAAAGGTAAGATACATACTGTAAACCAGGGAATCCCACGCCTCGGCTGCCTGATAATCGGCCTCATAAACGCGAATACCTGCAGAAACGACCTGCATTTTCAGGACCATACTGGCAACCTTCAAATCAACCAGATCTACTTCCCTCTTTAGTAACTCCGCAAGCTCATACTTCAAATCCCAAATAAGCTTATTTCCAATGGTATCATCAGCTAAAGCTGCCAGATCTACATCACTCTCATCGGTGTAGGTGTCTGTCACTCCACTACCGAATAGATAAACTGCCCGAAGTGAAGGTACTTTTGCCTGCAACAGGCTTACAACCTGATCGATTTGATTTTGCTTGAGGATCATGGGTTAAATTTAGTGGATTTGATCACTACGGCAATAAGTATCTTCCGGCAACCCTTAATTCCTGGAAACTACCTCCTGGATAAAATACCTCAAACAAATCACCTCACACCAAAGCCTCCCACAGGATCTCTACGGGATGGCTTGATTTACGTCCTGTCCCGTCTTTGATCTGGTGTCGGCAGCTCGTTCCTGCCGCTGCTATGATCACCTCCTCTGGCTGTTTTCGTACCTCTGGAAAAAGGACCAGCTCACCGATTTTCATCGAAAGATCAAAGTGCTCTTTCTCATAGCCAAATGAGCCTGCCATACCACAACAGCCGGAGGGGATCAGGTGGACTTCATGATTGCCCATGCGTGTAAGGATCTTCTTCACAGGGGTAAGTGATGACAAAGCCTTTTGCTGGCAATGCCCATGCAACTTGACAAGTCCGCCATTTTCTTTGAAAAGGTCCAGTCTGATGTTGCCCGCATCCAGTTCTTTGGCCAGAAACTCCTCCACCATGAAAGTGTGTGTAGCAATATTCTGTGCAGCCTTTTTCTCTTCACCTCTCACCAGGTCCGGATACTCATCCCGGAATGTCAGGATCGCACTTGGCTCCACGCCGATCAGCGGAGTATCCACTGTGATGAGGTCTTTGTAAGTGTTGATGTTTTTTCTGGCCAGTTTTTGTGCCTCCCTCAGCAATCCCTTTGACAAAAAGCTGCGTCCCGACTCTTCATGCTCCACAAATTTTACTACGTACCCAAGCCTGTCCAGAAGTTTCACCGTAGTGATACCAATCTCTGCCTCATTGTAGTTCAGCAATTCATCAATAAAAATGTAGACCGTCTTGATCGGATCTTTTACCGTTGGAATAAACTGCTTTAAAAACCATTTCTTCCAGGTCACTTTTGAGATGGCCGGCATGCTCCGGTCCTGAGCAAATCCCATAATGGATTTTGCCAGTGTAGAAGTTACCTTATTGCCAAAAGTGAATTTATACCCCCACGGAAGCGCACTTGCCAGCTTCATACCTCCGGAGAAATTGCCAATAAGTCGGTTTCGGAAAGGAACACCCTTCTCTTTGTAATACTGGTACTGCCACTCCTGCTTCAACTTGCCCATGTCTACGTTAGAGGGACACTCAGACTTGCACCCTTTACAACTCAGACACAAATCCAGCACTTCTTTTATCTCTTCATGCGCAAACGGGTTGGGCTGCTCCGAGCGAGTAAGCATCTCCCGCAGGATGTTCGCACGAGCGCGGGTAGTATCCCGCTCATCCCTGGTGGCCATATAGCTGGGACACATTGTGCCTCCACTCAGCTCGGTCTTACGGCAGTCTCCGGACCCATTGCATTGCTCAGCTGCACGGAGGTAGCCAAGTGTATCTGAAAAATCAAGTACTGTATCAAACTCTTTAGTCTGCTGATCTTTCTCGTACCGCAAGCTGGTATCCATTGGAGGAGTGTTGACAATTTTCCCGGGATTGAAAATGTTTTTCGGATCCCAGGCCTGCTTGATCTGCTTGATCAGTTGGTAATTATGCTCTCCTACCATCTGCGGGATAAACTCTCCGCGCAGGCGTCCATCGCCATGCTCACCGGAGAGTGAGCCTTTATATTTTTTTACCAGGGTGGCAATTTCTTCTGCTATGACACGAAAAAGGCGCACGCCATCACTTGTTTTCAGGTCAATGATGGGGCGCAAATGAAGCTCCCCGGATCCGGCATGTGCATAGTGCACACAGTACAGGCCGTGCTTATCCAGAATTTTATTGAAGTCAGCAATGTAAGTCGGCAGATCCCGAACATCCACTGCCGTATCCTCGATGACCGGAGCTGGCTTGGCATCTCCCACCACGTTGGAAAGCAAACCCAGGCCTGCTTTCCGCAGACCCCAGACTTTTTTGATATCGTCACCCGAAATGACCGGGTAGCTGTAGCCCAAATTGTTTTTCTTCAGGTCAGCTATCAGGGCATTTGCCGCAGCATCAGCCTCCTCCTCACTTCCTTTGGTGAGCTCAGCGACCAGAATAGCCTGCGGATCTCCCTCCACAAAAAAACGGTATTCCCGATAGGTGATATTTCGTTTAGTAGCTTCCAGGATATAATGATCCATCAGCTCACTTGCCGTAGGCTGATGAGCCAGTACGGTCAGGTTCGCCCTTAATGATTCATCTATGGTTTTGCAATGGATGCACACCAGCCGTTTATGAGGCGGAGTAATCCTGGAGAGTTTGATTTTCGCTTTTGTGACAAAAGCCAGCGTTCCTTCCGAGCCTGCTATCAGCTCACAGAAGTTGAAAGGCTTTCCTGCATTATTAAACGGCTGCATACGGGCCAGCAGATCGATGGCATAGCCGGTATTTCGTCGTTCAACGCTGGCTTTCGGAAAACCTTCTTCAATACATCTTCGGTTATCTTCATTGGAAAGCATCTCCCGGATCTGAAAATAGGTTGTAGCTTCCAGCTGCCCTGAAGTACCCATACCATTGGTCCGGGCGAGGAATGCCTCGTCATCCAGCGAACCGAAGGAGGTCTTGTTGCCATCGGCCAGAATGACCTCTACTTCCAGCAGGTGTTCACGGGTACTTCCGTAAACCACGGAGTTGGCCCCGCAGGAATTGTTGCCGATCATGCCACCGATCATGGCACGGTTGGCTGTGGAGGTTTCCGGAGCAAAAAAATAGCCGTATTGCTGTAAATGGTCATTCAGGTCGTCCCGCACGATCCCCGGCTGCACCCAGGCCCAGCCTTCCTGCTCATTGACTTCCAGTACCTGGTTGAAATGCTTTGATACGTCAACGACAATACCTCCACCCACCACCTGTCCGGCAAGGGAAGTACCGGCTGTTCTTGGTATTATGGAGGTGCCGTTTGCATCTGCAAATTTTACCAGCCGAATGATATCCTCATCCGTTTTTGGTATGGCTACTGCTATGGGGATTTCCCGATAGGCTGAAGCATCTGTAGCAAAAAGTTTTCGGGTAGTCTCGTCAGTGAAAAATTCACCTTCCAGCTCTCCCTTTAATTGACTAAAATCCATGAGTATTTATGCGCTCAAATATCCCAGAGGGATAAGAAAATCTATTTTTTACCAACCATTTTTTACCAGGTGGTAATTTACCTACAAGTAAAAAACTTATGATCAATCCTTAAATGAAAGTGAACAAAAAACAGGAAAATGATCCGAAATGTACTTCTGATCATAAGAGTCTGTGAGAACAGCATATTTGAGCACCTCTATCTTATTATCATTGACAGCTATATAATCGATCCGTCTTTGAGGCGTCTCGTCAAACTTAAAACCATTGAAAGTAGCATCAGGACCAAACACAACACCGGCTGCATCCCTGGTATCTTTCAACTCTTTTTTCATTTCCAGAATCGGATCATCCTGTGGTTGCACATTGAGGTCTCCCATCAATACGACCGGAAGATTTTGGGAATTGAATTCGTTGATCTTTTTCAGGATCAGTTTCATGGAGTTGACGCGGGCTTCCTGGCCCACATGATCGAAATGGGTATTGAAAAGCCAGAATTGTTTGCCGGTGACCGCATCCTGAAAAAGCCCGTAAGTACAGACCCGGGGCAGGGCAGCATCCCAGCCAACCGACGGCTTCTCAGGAGTGGTGGACAACCAAAAGGTGCCACTCTGCAGCAACTTGAAGTTTTCCTTTTTGTAGTAAATGGCGCTAAACTCGCCTTTCTCCCACCCATCATCACGACCTACCCCAATATAGCTGTAGGCCCCCAGGGCTTCATCCAGATACTTTACCTGATTGGGCAGCCCTTCCTGGATCCCGAAAATATCAGGCTCATAAAATCGAATTTGATTCGCTAACCGGTCTTTCCTGTTGGTCCATTGATTCTCGCCATCTCCGCTATAGTCCAGCCGGATGTTGTAAGTCAAGACTGTCAGGTCTTGCCCAAATCCCATAAGGCTTAATGTGAGGAAAAATCCAAAGAGAGTCCGCTTCATTATTTAATCTTTTTGAGCACCAAAGCTACGCGACTTGGAAGGTAAACACTGAGGAAAGTTTCTCCAAAAAGAGTGACTGTCGGGTAGGTCATTTCATCATCGATCCGGTCGTAACCACCAAACTCACCACGATCAGAATTCAGGATAATCTTGTATTTTCCGGACTCAGGAACCTTAAACCGGTAATCCGGAACAGAATTGGTTGGTGAAAAATTAAAAGCGAAAATCAGGTTATTCCGTTCAAAAATGATCGCTTTATTGGTTTCGTCCATATTGAGTTGCTTAGCTGGCAGGGATGCCACAAGCCTTTCCTCTTTAGCAGTGCGAACCATGGCCGCACCAAAGTTGTAGAGGTATTGGTATTTGAGATCCGGGTGTTCCTGAAGATTCCACTGCCTGCGAGCGTACTTATAGCTCCAGTTGTTTCCTTCCCGCGGGAAGTCCACCCATTCGGGATGACCAAACTCGTTTCCAATAAAGTTTAGCCAGCCTTCCCCACCGAGGCTTAGTGTAAAAAGCCTGATCAGCTTATGCAGTGCGATTCCCCGGTCAACAATCAGACTTTCATAATCTTTGTGCATGTGGGTATACATCTCCTTATCCATCAGCCAGAATGCGATGGATTTATCACCCACCAGCGCCTGGTCATGCGACTCTGCGTAGGCGATTGTCCGCTCACCATAACGACGGTTGGAAAGTGTCTCCCACATTTCGTGAATGTTCCACTCCTCATCTTTCTTGTGCTTGAGCATCTTGATCCAGTAATCAGGGATACCCATAGCCAGGCGAAAATCAAACCCCAATCCACCTTCCTTCACCGGCCGACATAAGCCGGGCATGCCACTCATATCTTCTGCTATGACAATGGATTTAGGCTTGAGCTCCTTGATGAGCGTATTAGCGAGCTGGAAATACGTCAACACATCCCAGTCCACATGGTCAAAGTATTTATCATAGTTGTCAAATGAAACATCGCCATGATGAAAATAAAGCATGGAGGTCACTCCATCATACCGGAACCCGTCAATATGGAACTCCTCTATCCAGTATTTTACATTGGAAAGCAAAAACCGGAGAACCTCTTCTTTGCCATAGTTAAACAGCTTGGAGTCCCATAAGGTATGAAAGCCCCGGCCACCTTCATGGAAATACTGATCATCCGAACCGTCAAATTCATTGAGGCCTTCGGCGATATTTTTCACCGCATGAGAATGCACGATATCCATGACCACCGCGATACCCATGCCGTGAGCTTTATCAATTAGGTATTTCAGATCATAAGGTGTCCCGAAACGGCTGGACGGAGCAAAGAAATTACTTACATGATATCCAAACGAGCCGTAGTAAGGATGCTCCTGAATGGCCATAACCTGGATGACATTGTATCCCTGTTCTTTAATTTTCGGCAGGACCTTATCGGCAAACTCCACATAGGTACCAATCCCTTCTTTCTCCTGCGCCATCCCTACATGGCACTCATAGATGTACGGGTTTTCATGCGCATCATCGGGCTTAAATGATTTATCGGTCCATTTGTAGGGCTTTGGTGGGTCCCACAGCCGGGCAGTAAAGTCGTAAGTCTTTTCGTCCTGGGTTACGTATCTGGCAAACGTCGGAATCCGATCTATTCCCCCTTTGGCTCCCTTCACGTGCACTTTTACCGCACTCTCATGAATCAGTTTATCCTTGTGGTCTTTATCCGCTAAGAAAATTTCCCAAACTCCATCCTCACGACGCTCCATTGGGCTTGCAGTACGGTCCCACTGATTAAAGTCGCCTATCAATGAAACGGACTCTGCCTTTGGAGCCCATTCGCGATACCACCAGCCCTTTGCTTTTTTATCATAATTAAAACCAAGGACCTGATAACCGGAGGCAAAAGCATCCAGGCTACCGTATTTCTTCTCTATCTGAGCCTTTCGGTCTTTGTATCTTTCGACCCTGTTTTTGACCTCCTCTTCATAGGGAGATAACCATGGATCATTTTTTACCAAAATGGGCGTTTCCTTAGATGCCATACTTCTTCATTCTCTGTTATTTGTAAGATACTGATCAATCTTTCCGATCCCAAACAAACTAATCAGGATGCAATTCTATTAAAAATTTTGTAACGAATATCTAATTTAATTAACAAATGCTCATGTCTAAGGGGTAAACACTTTCCACTACATAAGTGTTGCAAAAACATTTCTAAAAGCAGATCGCTCCAATTCAATTATTTTACTTTTTTAATGTAACCTCTCAAAAAAGGTGCAGTTACCCTCATGTTAGTGGCAATCAACACAAGCAAAAACATTCTTATGAAAAAATTAAATCCTATTATAATTTCAGTCCTAATACTACTTTCTTCCTGTCAACCCAAGAAGAACGAAAGTGGTAGTGATGTTGCTGTGGATAAAAAAATAAATTTTCAAAATAGAATTGAAAATAACATCTATCCAATCAACGAAAAGGGCGAAGATGATTCTGTGGCGGTTACGCTGACATCCCGAATGAACGATTTAAATGTCCCTGGGTTAAGTATTACTCTTTTCGATAATAATGAAATACTTTGGTCAAAAGGTTATGGCGTAAAAGATAAAAATTCTGGAAAACCTGTAACTGAAAACACTCTTTTCCAAGCAGCTTCAATTTCAAAACCTGTAACAAGTGTGGGCGCATTTAAACTAATAGAGGAAAATAAATTTTCTCTTGATGAAAATGTGAATTCAAAACTGATAAGATGGCAGATTCCTGATAACGAATTTACTAAAAACGAAAAAGTTACAGCAAGAAGAATTATGAGTCATACATCTGGTTTAGGAACTTATGGTTTCCAAGGCTATAAACAGCAAGACTCCATTCCAACATTAAAACAATTATTGCAAGGGAGCGAAATGACAAATTCTGAACCTGTGCGAGTAATTCAAAAACCAGGGGAATCAGAAATATATTCTGGTGGAGGAATGACAGTTCTTCAAATGCTTATGGAAGACGTTACAGGAAAGGAATT
This sequence comes from Marinoscillum sp. HNIBRBA16962, assembly GCF_057801515.1. Taxonomy (NCBI): domain Bacteria; kingdom Pseudomonadati; phylum Bacteroidota; class Cytophagia; order Cytophagales; family Reichenbachiellaceae; genus Marinoscillum; species Marinoscillum sp. HNIBRBA16962. The sequence goes on from NZ_CM173603.1 coordinate 5,954,608, forward strand.
TTCTGATTTAATGGATGATTTGGGTGCTAAACCCAACGCAAATGCATAATAGTTCCTTTGATTATCCTTTACCGGAAAGATTAAGTGGTTTAACATCTATTGGATATGACGAAAAAGGGGATGCAATTAATGGAGGGTATCACATATATCCGGAGAAAGCTGCCGCAGGGCTTTGGTCAACATCTTCTGACTTAGCTCGATTTATGATTGCTTTAGGAAAATCGTATAGGGGTGAAGATAATAACTTATTGAAACAAAGTTCAGCACAAATCATGATGACACGAGTACCAAACGCAGGTGGAACCGGAATTGGTATTGATGGAGAAGGAAAGGCGTTTCGCTTTAGACATACTGGTGGAAACGCTGGTTTTAGTTGTTATGCTGTATCTTTTGCAAATACAGGACGTGGAGTGGTCATTATGACAAACTCTGATAATGGGTTTCATCTGATACACGAAATTGTAAGAGCAGTTGCCAGAGAATACAACTGGTCTCCTATGTTTATGCGTGAATAGGGCCAATGAAAAGTAGAAATATTGGGAGAAGGAAGGCCGCCAAACGAAACTCAGACTCGATATTGGATTCACTGGATGATCATTCACTTATGCTGAAAGTAAAGGCCGGAGACGTGGAGAAGCTCGGCCTGCTCTTTCATCGGTACAGTCGCCGGTTGTTCGGTTTTTTCTTCCGAATGACCTCCGATCAGGCTACCAGCGAAGATCTGGTACAGAATGTATTTATGCGGATGCTGAAGTATAAACATTCGTATGCAGATACGGGGAATTTTGAATCCTGGACCTTTCATCTGGCCAGAAATGTCCATCTGGACCACATAAAGAAAAACAAAAGGTATCAGTGGCAGGAAGATATGATGACCTTGGAAGGCCACTTGAAAGATGAAGGCAATCAGGAATCCCTGATGCAAAAGACCAATGAGCTGGATAATCTGAATAAAGCGCTGAATGCACTGCCTGTGAAAAAGCGAGAGCTCATTGAGCTCACGCGGTTTCAAAAACTAAGGTATGATCAGGTGGCTGAACTACTTGGGATTACGGAAAGTGCGGTCAAAGTACGCGTACACCGTACACTAAAAGAATTGCGAGAGAACTATCTAAAACTGGACGGATGACAAAAATAACTGAAGAACAAGCCATTAGCTGGTGGATGGATCACCTGGCAGGTGAGCTGGACCCGACCGATAAGGAGACGCTGGATAAATACCTGGCAGAATACCCGAAACTCCACCGGGAGCTTAATGAAAGTGCATCCACCTGGGAGGAGCTGGGGAATGTCAGAGTACCCTCTCCAAGTCCTGAAATGGATCATCGGTTTCATGCAATGCTGACTGGTTATACCTCAGCTAAGGAAAAGGTGGATGTTTTAGCCACTCTTCGTGGTTGGTTGCAGGTGCATTGGCAGCCAAGTCTGGTTAGTTTGATCGTGGGGCTGGTAATTGGCTTTTTGTGGCTTCCTGAAGATGATAATGAAGTCAGGGCTCTTTCAGGTGAGGTTCAGGAAATGAAGAAAATGCTGATGCTCAGCATGATCGATAAGCCTCAGGCCCAGGAACGCATCAAGGCAGTCAATATGGTGAGTAGACTGAACAGCGAAGATGATCGAATTACTACCTCGCTCTTTACGACTTTAAATAATGATACAAATGTGAATGTGAGGCTGGCTGCTCTTGACGCATTGCTCCACTATGCGGATGAGCCTGCAGTGAGAACCAAACTGGTAGAGTCTATTGCCCTGCAGCAATCTCCACTGATGCAGGTGGCGCTGGCAGATGCTATGCTAATGCTCCAGGAAAAACAAGCCGTGGAGCAATTTGACAGAATCCTTGAGTCCAACCAGGTTGATGAAAATGTCCGGTCTAAGTTGGAATCAACTATTGAAACACTAAAGGAAATCTAATAGTAAAATGGCCAACGCCAATAGGCAGAGGCAGTAAGCAGTAAGCAGTAAGCAGTAAGCAGTGGGCAAGGTAAAATAGGCAAAATGCTAAAAGCCAAAGGCTAAGAGCTAAAGGCTAAGAGCTAAAAGCTAAATTTTTAAACACATGAAACCATTATTATTACTTCTTAATTTATTACCGCTTCATCACTTTCCTGATTTTAAAAAGGAGGTGAAAATAGCAGATGAACTTTCAGTTGGACCAAAGGTCACTGTAGTGGTTGATAATATTTTTGGTCAGGTGGAGGTACGTCAGGGGAGCTCTGATAAAGTATCTTATCGGGTTCTGAAAACCATCAGTGCGAAATCTCAGTCGCTATTAGACAAAGGCCTGAAAGAGCTTCAGCTAAAGGTGCTGGAGAGAAATGACTCAGTGATCTTTTATACTGATGCGCCATTTATTTGCCAGCACTGGAATGGCTGTGATGAAGGCAAGCACTATAACCGGGAAGACCCTCACTACGATTTTAAGCTGGACTACATCATCGAAATTCCAAAATCAGCCACTCTGGACGTTCAGACAGTCACAGATGGATCGGTTGAAGTTTCAGGAATAGAGGGGATGATCAAAGCCAGTAATGTCAATGGAGGTATCATGATTTATGGGGCTGTAGATGTGGCTGAAGCTGGCACGGTAAACGGAAATGTGGATATCCACTACAAAGAAGCACCAAAAATCGATTGTCGCTTTCATACCATCAACGGTACTATCAACATTTACTGCCAGGAAACCCTTAATGCAGTTGTCACTGCCAAAACCATGCAGGGAGAGCTCTATTCGGCATTTGACTATAAAATGATGGAGCCAAAGCTGGTCAAAAAGGTCAGCAAAAAGGGCAACACAACAACCTATAAGCTGGAAGAAACATTTGGATTGGAAATTGGCCAAAACGGACCAACACTCAGCTTCGAAACATTGAATGGAGATATTTATTTAAGAAAACTATAAAAGGACTAATCATGAAGCATTTTATAATAATTTCATTTTGCCTGCTACTTGCATTTACAGTATCAGCACAGGAAAACATCTCTGAAAAGTTTGCGATCCCGCTTTCCTCACCGGGAGAGCGGGGCAAAGTAGAGCTCAACCAGATCAATGGTGACATTACAGTGACGGGATATACCGGTAAAGAGGTAATCATAACAGCCACCGCTGTTGGAAACTCAAAGGATATGGATGAAGACAATGGAGATGCGAAGGTGCCGCCTGGCATGAAACGCATCAGCGCCAATCCGCTGGAGATCAGCGCGAAGGAAAAGTCCAATACCGTGTACATCGATACAGAGTCCTGGAAACGAAAGATCAATGTGGACATTCAGGTTCCCACGAAGACAGACCTGGAGTTGCACACAGTCCACGGTACTATTACTGTAAAAAACGTGAATGGTGCAATGGAGATCTCCGGAGTGAATGGCAAAGTAGAGCTTACGAATATTTCAGGATCGGTGGTATCTAACACCGTAAATGGCGGAATAACGGTTTTATTTAGTAGCATACAAAGCGGTGAACCCATGTCTTTTGTCACGCTGAATGGGGACGTGGACGTAACACTACCAGCTGCAACCAAAGCCACCGCAAAACTTCGCTCTGAACGTGGTGAGATCTATACGGATTTTGATATGGCTCTTGAAAGGGAAAAGCCAAATGTGAAGCAGGATGACGGAGAATACAAAGTCTCCATCAACGCCTGGGTTTATGGAAAAATAAACGGGGGTGGGCCGGAATACACCTTTAAAAATATGAATGGAAATATCATTGTCAGGAAAGGAGGCTGATATTGTGAGGCCGTCTCAAAAGTAGGTGAGACGGCCTCCTTTCCTTTTTATCACCGGAATCCGGTTTATCCATTTTCTAAAAACTCCATCTCTTCCATCAGCATCCACCCTTCTGTGTGACGACATTTTACCCACACCGCCTCATGTCCATTGATCATTTTAATCGTGGGCCTGAGTATTTCTACAGGATTTCCATTGGTTATGAAGAAATACCTGGATCTCAGCGACCCGTCTTCATTCAGGAGAAATGCTTTCCCGGACGGTGAATCAATATACGCATCAAACTTATCTTCAAAGTAAAAATCCAATACCCTGTTTGGCTGGATCTTCCAGTTTTTCAGATAGAATACTTCCTGCGTAGTATCCAGGATATAAACCACCTGCTCCATTTTGTACAATCCGTCAGGCGTTACCGCCTGAACAATGTGTTCTCCCTGACCGATCGTAGGGACTTTCCTGATGTCATCGGCTTCAAACTGACCCAGGTTTTGGCCATCCAGCTTCACAATAGCCGGACGGTCTATTCTGATCAGCAGGCTCTGACTATAGCCACTCAGGACTAAAGCAGTCAGCACTAAAATCAATACTATTTTTTTCATAACTTATTAATGGTTACCCTATCTCGAAGCGGTTACACCCGGCTCCAGGTTGCTCAGATCACTTTTCAGTTGCTCCATCACATCACTGATAACAATTTCCAGCGGATCCTCAGCTGTATAGACCTTCCCCTTTTTCATCGGAGCTCTTCCCATTTGATTTTTGAAACTATATATCGAAAGGTACTTGCTTGCCTTACTGGAATAGCTATTGCTAAATACAGTGCTGCCAGTACTATCAACCAGACGCGCATCGATACTGAAAGAGGCTGTCGGAAAACCTGCCGGTAAACCTAAAATAGCCGGAGAAACCATTGTGGGGACAAAAAGTGCCCACGTATTATTATTGGCTTTCAGCTCATTGATATCGATGTACAGCTGGTAGTCAGCAGTCTCCAGTCCGGTTCCCAGCCCCGGCATTGCCGTATGCTTAAGGTCCGTTTCTATAAGTTCCGGAAGCTGTGAGCCAAACCCTTTCATCGCGAAGATATTCTCCCTTACTTTTCCCAGTTTTTGCACCTCCAGGTTTACTGTCCCCGCAAAAGGCTCTGCCAGATAGTCATCTGTGGTATACCTGAAGAATGTAAAGTAACGATCAATCTTCTGGTGATACAGTGAAAAGTCAATAGCAGTGGACCCATCATCCTGCACCACAGCGCTAAAGGATTTTTCAGCCTTTTTTATATTCAATTTTCCGGATATCGGAATTTCTTCTGATGGAATGGACAGGTAGACGTTATGTACATTGCCTGCGGACGAATGCCCCCTGCGAATAGCGGTTTCTGTTCTTATTTCCTCTGTGGTATTTACAGCAGCATTTGGATTAGCTCCATATCCGCCACCTCCATAATTAGCAAAAGACATCATAGGGTCCGGAATATCATACCAATCCATAGTATTCACTCCGGTAAAAGTGGTTCTCCCGGCCCTGACGTTTACAGTAAACGATCGGGTGAATGTCTCCCCGTCTTCCGTCTGAGCAGTGAAGTTTAGTTTTCGCTCTCCCTCGGGAAGGGTAATCCTGGAGTAATAAATACTGTGTGGCAAAGACTGCCAGTTTCTCACGTCCGCTTTTTCAGAAACAACATTAGCTGCATCCACCGCAACGTCAGTAGCAGCACTGGCAATGGATCCAATTGCTCCTGCATGCTTAAGCAGCTCTTTTGCTCCTTTTTTGACAGCTGCTCCTGCCAGTTGTTTTACGACATAGCGTGTGAGCATTTCGCTTATCTCAAGGGTTTTTCGGTCTTTAATAGACTGGAACAGTACGGCGTTTACATCTTCAGCTATTTCAAAATCTGATCTGAAAGGCCCGTTGCTCAGCGTAGCGGTAACATATTTCTGGCCCAACTCTTCATACACCGGATAAGCCATTTTTACCATGGTACTATTCCCTATCAGTACATTAAAAACAGTGGCTGTAGCTGCTACACCCGCCGGGAACTGTTCACCGGTGCTGGCATCAGCAAAAGCAAAGCCCGAGGCACCATTTACCATGGTGAAATTGAATGATGCTTCATTTTTCACGGGACCTTTTCCATTGTTCCAAAAAACCACCACATCTCCCATGTTGTCCACACTGGAGAAATCATAGTCAATTCCGAACAGCTCCTTATACTCCGCAGCCTCATCATACATAAAAGCAAGTTCAGCTGTACGGATCAGGTCATATTTTAGCTGCATCGGCACGTTTAGGCCAAACATGGTATTGTAATCCTCTGTATACACCTCATAGGCATTTCGATAAGCGATAAAGGCATCGTTATACTCTTTGTTAGCATCATATACCAGCCCCATGATCAGATGGATAAAAGCATCACGCTGATACTTATTCTCATTTTTGTACTTATCATTTATCTCCTGTAAACGGAGATCCATACGTCGTACCTCCACCAGGGCTTTGGAGTATTCATAAAGCCTAAGAAAGTTGTACGCCTTGTAGTAGTTCACAAAAAGCTTCTCTGCATTTTCTCCTTCATATTCTGTGGTGAGCGGATTGGTAAGCATGGATAAGGCCTCATCAGCTACTTTGTTCTTATAGTCTTCAATCAAAATCCAGGCATGCTCCAGGGCTCTGTTGCTCTCCTCAAATTGCTCCTGCATGGAGAGGATTGCTCCTTTGTTCATATAGTAGAGCAGCTTTTCTTTACTTTGAGTGAGCTCTTCAGCATTGGAATCGAGAATGCTTAATGCCTCGTTAAATTGCAAATTACTTATTGCCGGTCCAAACCCTTTGAGGTCTCTCACTTCCTGGGCCTGGACAAAAAACAATAATGTCATTAGGGAAACTCCAAGGAATCCTCTGATAAGATCGGCTGGGAAAATTCTCATAAAATGGTGGTTAGTTCTTGATGTATTTTTTGATTTCTTTATCGCCTAGCCAGACTTTTTCATTTGTGGTGATGTTTGAAAGCCAGAGGTTCACCTTATAGTTTACCACCTTTTCTCTTCCATACTGGTCGATTTGTGAGTTGATAGAACCATTTAACATAAAATCTGCTCCAAGCTCCCGGCCCCATTGTGCCTGAGTTTCAGGAGAAGCAAATTCGCCCTGATCAGCTCTTTCTTCCCTTAGTTTTTCCCGGAAAAGCGAGTTTTCAACCACCCGAACCATACCACTATTGATATAGGCTCTTTCAAGATCTTTAATGAAGACCTCTTCCTCGATATGTTCGTGACTTTTGTTAGTAACGACTCCTACGATGACGACCGGCTTCTTGTCTTCGGCCTGACGAAAATCGCTTAGCCATGGTCTCGACAAAACATCTGAAATCATCTCCTCAGCTACGAGTTTAGAATCTGTGTCATTCCAACGTCCGCTCAGATCTATCTGTTGGTTAGGATCTATTCGGGTCACATGTCTGTTACATGCATAGGATAATACAGACATTAACAGGATCAAGAAGTAAAGTTTATTGTTCATTATAATGAGAGGTTAGCGTGACTATTAAAATTTCTTGGTAGTGATCAAATATAGGCTTGAATGAAACCGGGAAGCTGTAAACAGGCCGGATACTTTATGGTTTGCGTGATTTTCTTTGTGGGTTGCATAAATAAGCGCTTAAGAATTAGCTGGAAATCCGGGGTATCCGATATTAAGTCCTGTTTCCAAGTCTCATGAAATTGCTATATTTCGATTTTGAAAAGCAATGGAATCGATAGACAACATAACCCTTAACTTCTCTCAGGATAATATTTTTCTACTCAACCTGAGTTTGGCATTTATTATGTTTGGTGTGGCACTTAAGCTCACACCCCAGGATTTCAAAATGGTATTAGCGGAACCGCTAGGTACTTTTGTGGGGGTAATATCACAGTTTTTTGTGCTCCCTTTTCTCACCTTTATTATCATTTGGTTACTGGAGCCAAGACCCAGCTTTGCACTGGGCATGATGATGGTCGCGGCTTGTCCGGGGGGGAACATCTCCAATTTCTTTTCTGCTATGGCCAAGGGCAACATTGCTCTTTCGGTAAGTCTCACTGCCATCTCCAGTGTACTGGCCATTTTTATGACACCTATCAATCTTTCTTTTTGGGCCAGTATGTACGGACCTACTGCGGAGCTGCTGAAAGAAGTGCACCTAAACTTTTGGCGTGTATTGGAAACGATCGTCATCATTCTTGGCATACCAATCGTGCTCGGTATGCTCTTCAGGCATAAATTCCCAAAATCAGCACAAAAACTACAACCATATATGCATTATGGTTCCATCATTATTTTTGCGGGAATCGTCATTCTGGCATTTTCAGCCAATTTTGATCTTTTCCTTACCTACATCCACATGGTTGTGCTATTGGTATTCTTACACAATGCAATAGCTCTGATATCCGGATATCAGCTGGGCAGGTTGTTTAGCTTGCCAACTGCCGATTGTCGGTCGCTTGCTATAGAAACAGGTATTCAAAACTCAGGACTCGGATTACTCCTTATATTTGCATTTTTTCAGGGGCTGGGCGGCATGGCTATCGTAGCTGCCTGGTGGGGGATCTGGCATATTTTATCAGGGATGTCGCTGGCTTCCTGGTGGAATTACCGACAAGTTTCTGTAGTGAATAATTATGATTAAAGCACATTGGTTTTACATCTTCCTGTGGATTACAGGAAAAATCGGATTAAGACTTTTTTTTGGGGGAATCAGGGTCATAGGGAGATCCAAAATTCCCAAAGACGGTGCATTAATATTTGCACCTAATCATCAGGGGGCTTTTATGGATGCCTATCTTACGGGTACATCTACTTCTAAACCCGTCCATTTTCTCACAAGAGCCGATATTTTCAAAAAATGGACCATTCCCATCCTAAAGGCTATGCATATGATGCCCATTTACAGAATAAGAGATGGCATCAAGAGTCTGTCACAAAATGATCAGGTGTTTGAGTTGTGTTTTGACATTCTTACAAAGGACCAGTCTGTGCTCATTTTTCCGGAAGGAAATCACAATCCTGATTATAATCTCAGACCCATCTCCAAGGGAGCTGCCCGGCTGGCCCTGGATGCCCGAAAGCAAATTGATCCGAATAAAAAACTATACGTAATTCCTACGGGCCTCAACTATTTTTCTCATCGATACCCATTGGCTAAAGTGATTATCAATTTTGGGGACCCTATTCCCCTGGAACAATACGATGCGCTCTATGAAGAACACCCTCAAAAGGCCTATAACGAATTTAGACAAGACCTGGAGGTGGCCATGAAAGCTACGATGATCCTTCCTGAAAAGGATAAAAATTACGAGAAAAAGAAGAGGTGGATATTCCAGCCAAAACACGAGCACCTTTCGTTTGAAGAGCTGAAAAAAATGGGTGACGGGGATTTCTATGAAGAGAGAAAACCCCGTAAAACCGGCCAGGTAAAAAGATTATTTATCGGGTTGCTATCCATCTTTAACCTACCTCCTTTGCTGGCACTACGCAAGGTGATGAAAAAGGTAAAAGACAAGGGGTTCATTGTCTCCATTAAATACCTGGTAGGTACTTTTTTCCATATCTTATGGTGGTCATTCCTATTCGCAACTGGTGTGATCTGGCTCGGGTGGGAGGCAGGATTATTGTTTGCTTTTACCGCAATTCTCCTTGCATTTGCGCGGCAGTCCCTTATTCGGTATTAAAGTAAAAGGATCGTCTCTTAACCACTGAGAAAGCAGAAGTGACTTAAAGGCTAATGCTTTGTTACTCCAGGCAACAAACACAAATCACCTGGCTCTGGCTTCAAAGCGCTTCCGGTCATAAATAACATTCCCTTCCCGGTCCCATTCTTTCATGATTACCGGCGGGGTATTGTCAAATGCGTCTTCCGGATACTTTACTTCACGCTTTACACGTTGATCTGGATAATACTCACGCCAAATCCCCACTTTATGGTCATACCTGTATTGACCCATAGCCGCCAGATTGCCGTTTTCATGGTAAGCAAAATATTCACCTTCTTTTTCGCCAAAATGCACCGGTATAACTTCTTTTAGCCTGGTACGCTCAAAGTCATAGTATAAAAGGCGTGACTCTTCGGGCCATCCTTTCCAGTACAGTTGTTTATCCTGAAGGATATCATTCCTGTTAAACCTAACCCAGCGCCCATGTTTCATGCCTTTGTAAAAATAACCTTCCTCCAGCACCTGCTCTCCCATCATTTTCTTGTAATGACCATGGAGCACACCGGCATATTCGCGCTTTACCCGCAGTGAATTGGTGATCTTTTTCTTCTTGAAGTCATACCAGTAGAAATCTCTGGCATATGGATCCGGCCCTACGTAATCTTTGTCTTTCAAATAATGAAAAAGCTCAACAACCGTACGATCTCCAAAGCCTGTTTTCGTATAGCCTCGCTTGGTTTTGATCCCCCAGAAAATCTTTGGGTTCTTCTTCTTTTTTTTCTTTTTGGGAGCAGTCTCCTCTTCCTCCATTTCCTCATCCAGATCTATGGTCAGGGGAGTTTCATATTTCACCTCAAACAGGTCATCGATAGATTCTCCATCCTGCGCATAAACTGCTCCTGTTAAAGCAAACGAACAAATGAATAAAGTAAATCTTCTCATATCAGACTCTTCGTTCAGATGGTAAACGCATCATAATGCTCAAAAATTTCATTCAGCTGCCGAAGATGATATAGTCTGACCAAAAAACAAAGCATTTAGAAACAGCTTATTTGTTCCATACCAAAATGCTCTGAAATTGGGGTTATCCGTAAAGGTCACAACCCTGCCTTGCCCAAGATCAGAAATAATAACGGCTGGAGTTCCTCTCAGGTCTTCCAGCTTTTCCTCGGAAATATAGCCACTCAGCAACGGGCTACTGGTATAAACCAGCGGATTTGCATAAGGGTTTTTGGCCTTCTTCAGCATCAAAGAATGGTTTCTAAAGAGGGGCATTTCGCTCTTCTCTAGCCCGTAGGTCAGCGGATGACCAAGATCCAGTTTTGCATTGAAAATCGATCCGCCAATTACCTGGGCTCCGCGAGTTTGATCCAGGTCTACATACCGCTTGTAGCCAGTCGTATCCGGCTGGTCCTTTTTATACTCAGCTTTACTTATCTTCTGATCAGCCAGCCACTTACCGCCATTTTTCCAGGCCACGATCACTCCTCCTCCCATGACCCATTCTTTCAGCTTGTTTGCAGCTGAACCAAGGCTTCCGTAAGAACCATGTGGCATTACGATGCGATTGTACCTGGATAGATCAGTCCTGCCTACCGAAGATACAGGCAATAAAGTCACCTGCATCCCATATCGCTGATCCAACAGATGCCAGACCTCACCTGATTCATATCCACTCACCCCATCTCCAACTAAAACTGCAACTTTCGGCTTTTCTAAAACCTCAACCTGTCGACTTCCCAGATCTATTCCTGAGACTGCAAGCCCGGTTTTTATTCCGTATACGTTGATACCGTCTTTCTCAGCTATTTCTTTAACAACTGACTCAATGATTGCCGTTTTGCCAGCCTGTAATCCAACCGGGATAATGATAGAGCCCCTTGCAAATCGTCTTTCACCTGAAACATGCACATCATGAGCCACCTCTGTGATGATCTTACGATCCAAAAGCCGCATAATTGCACGCTGGGTATAGTATCCATAAGGCTCAAACATATATGCATAGTCAGAAGTGCCAATTACCTGTCCTGAAGGGAATTCGGGATACTCAATTTTCTCTCCCAGTGCACCCTGAGAAACCTCCTTACCAAGGGCAGCAAAATCAAGATTGAAAGCATAGGGTAAAGTCCAGGTGGATACGTCGTAAAACAAACTGTCTGTAAAGCTCGTCCGTGTCTCAAATGCAGCTTTTATTAAGCGATACTGCGGCTGGTCTGTGGGCACCATATAGCTGCCTTCTTCAAAAACTTTCCCGTCTTTAGTGATTCTACCCTTTATGGGATAGACTTCTATCCGATGCCTGTTTAAAAGGTCCATCAGGTGATAAGACCTGGCCGGGTCGTTTTTACTCCCAAATACAAAGGCCTTTACCGGATCATTTTGAGCCTGCTGAATGGATTCCTTGTAAAAGTCCTGCTGCATCTTCAGCAGATCAGCTTTCATAGCCACAGCAGCTTTCAGGGTAGAGAGTGAAGTCACAAAGTGATTGCGGATGGCAAAAGGAAACTCGATCTTCCCAAATTGATTTTCCTGCAAGTGTCCCCTGGAGCTTGCCTGCTCAAAAAGGATTCCGACAGAACCATTAACATCCGGATAAGTGGATCCTTTACCAATGTAAAAGTCATCGAAAGACTCCTCAGAGTAATAAAATGACCCGATACTATCTAAAGCCGCCGCATGATACTCAGCTATTTTTTCTGTCATTCTTACATTGATCTCAGGCGTAAGGGGAAACTTACGGGAAGGTACGCCCGGCTGAAAGAAGAACGTACTGTTTGACCCCATCTCATGATGATCGGTCAGTACATTGGGTTTCCATTTGTGAAACATGGCTATCCTCCCTTTTGACTCAGGATGCTGTACAAGCAGCCAGTCCCGGTTAAGGTCAAACCAATAATGATTGGTCCTTCCTCCGGGCCACACCTCATCAAACTCCCTGGAGTTTGGGTCAGCTACCAGGTTTTTGGATTTGTGCATATTGACCCAGGTAGAGAACCGCTGCAGTCCATCTGGATTGAATGACGGATCAAGGAGTATTACGGTCTTATCCAGTATATCCGTTATCTGAGCCCCTTGTGCTGCCGCCAAAAAATATGCCGTCAAAAGGGAAGCATTGGCGCCGCTGGCTTCATTGCCATGCACACTGTACCCCATCCAGTGCACCAATTTATTTTCAGTTATAGACACACTCTGGTCAGGGTCAGTAAGAGCTACATGCTTAGTCCTTATTTCTTCGAGGTTTTCAAAGTTTGATGGGCTGGTAATAATAAGGACCTTCAGTGGCCTGTCCTCATAGCTCTTCGCATATTCTTCTATCCTGATCCTGTCTGATGCCTGATCCAAGGTCCTCATGTAGTGGAGAAGCTGGTCATGGCTTACATGCCATTGACCTACATCGTAGCCTAAAACCTGCTTTGGAGTAGGGATTTCGGGGTTATACGTTACATAATCCGGAAGGTAGTAGGCCAGATCCTGTGACCTGGCAAAGCCAAAAAGGACCAGTAGCGCTAAGGTGAGTACTTTCTTGATCATCTTGGAATGAGTTAGGTTGTCAAAATGTTAATGTATATCAATCTGATAGGCACACTCAAATGTTTGAGCTTTTTTCAGCACATTGATCCCTTCCTTATTTGCTATCTGCTGATCATGGTCCTGGTGATCTGCGAGCCCAAACCATGGCTCAATGCACACAAAAGGTGATTTATCACTTTTCGACCAGATGCCCAGGTAAGGGAAACCCTTAAAATGAAAGGTCAACCACTTATGGGACGGGCTCATCAGTGTCACCTTGTCAGACTTTAGGTCTTTAAATACCAGAGCATCCTCATCAAACAGGGAGTCACTTATTTTAATTTGATTATCTCTAAACACCTCATCTGTTTTGCCGGAAAACAGCCCGTTTGTCAATCTATGTGTGGGAGCGTTCTCCGCTTTCTCAAATTCCAGCCAATAGTCGGACCTTGCTTCTCCCTGTACTAATGGGCAATTAAACGCCGGATGAGCTCCGATGGAAAAGTACAGGTCAGGTGATTCCAGGTTTTTCACCTCGTAGGCAACAATCAGGCTGTTTTCTTCAAGTCTGTAAGAGATGATTAACTCAAACCTGAACGGATAAACCTTAAGGGTTTGATCGATGGATGTAAACGAAAACCTGATAAACTCCTTTTCCTGATCAATCAGGTTAAACTCCATGTCCCTTGCAAAGCCGTGTTGGTTCATTTTATAGGTTTGCCCCTGATATTGATAGCTGTCATTTTTCAGTTTACCTACAAACGGAAACAGAATGGGTGCATGCCTGCCCCAATGGTCCGGATCGGCCTGCCAGATAAACTCCCTATCATCACTATTCCTTTTCAAACTGACAAGTTCAGCGCCCGTGGTTCTAAATGTAGCCTCCAGGTAGTCGTTAAAAATTTTCATCTCCTAAAAATAAAAAAAGGGGCCGAAACGCCCCTTTTTTCTCAGATTAGTTAGGTTGGTTTTAGTAAAGATAATCCAAAGCTGTCTGGTCGTCACTGTTAAACGGACGATCACTGCCGTCTGTACAGGATAGCATGTAAGACTGGTCAGCCAGGGACGCTCCTGTAGGAGTACCCGGGATGTGGTTTGCTCCTACGCCTCCATCACCTTCATTGTAAGGAGAACCTCCGCATGAAATGCTTCGATCAAAATAGTCCGTATGACGGAAACCTACACAATGCCCCATTTCATGAGCAATGATGGTAGCGATGCCTTCTGTACTCAGACCGTAAGTTGATTCCAGAATACCGCTCATTTTGATCTCTCCATACGGATCGCCTGAAGCTGTAGGGAATCCCGCTGAACCAAGGATACCTCTTCTTTCCTCACCCTTCTTAAGGCGAGTCATCACGATATCAGCCTGGCTCTCATTGGTGATTCGCTGAAAAGTGATCAGGAGGTTTTCTGCATTGTACCGCTGGATGGCCAGGTCCAAACCAGCAATCATACCAGGGCTGTATCCGTTTCTGCCACCTTCAGGAGCATACATGGTGATAACCCTTCCACCTCCGGCATTTACCAGATTATCCGTGCTATACTGTTCTACAGTCGGAAGAATTTTACCCTCTTTCAGGGAGGTTATTTGATGTGCTGGGATGTAAATGTCACCTTCTACCAGGTAACCATCATCAAATTTAATAGGAGCCTGACTGGTAACATCAAATCCTGCATTGGTTAATGCTGCCAGCACTTCATCAGAAATTTCATCTGACATAACGATTTCATTGCCTTGCTGATTACAAGACCACAGCAACCCTGTGATTAGCACAAGAGATGCTAAACTGTTAAGTTTTCTCATTGAGTTATTTAATGAATTAGGTTAAACAATACCCCCAGGCGGAGGGGAACGATCTTTGAATTTATCTAAAATATAAACACAGACAAAGTGTGAATTTAAAATCACACTTTTCTATGGAAATTATTTGATCCGCTTTATGCAAACCCATCAATTTACCTGGTGAAACAAAATATTGTTTGGCAGTAATCCTGATGAATATTTACAATTATACCCTGCTGATAAAAGTAAGCGTATTTTGTACGTGGAAAAGGATGGCTTGCAGAAGATCTCTGCAGGGAAATACTATAACCCTGGCAAGCAGGCAAAAAATATAAAAGCACAGACATGCTGCCTGTGCTTTTTAAAACCCGAGGTTCACTTCGTGGTAAACAGAAGTGTTATACAGCTATTTATTTAGATGCGATATCCACGCTCCTGTTGATAAAGGAGGTCAGGTCCTTACCTGTGAGCATACCCTGGGAAAGCAGTGCCCAGTCATATGCCTGCTTGGCAAGTGCCACTTTGTCTTCTTCTTTTTCTGCTTCAAGTATTTTCTTGGTATACACATGGTTAGCATTTACGGATACTGACAGATTGAGCGGCATTTCGCCAAACATCATCGGCCCGCCTCCACCTTGCTCCTGCATGTCTTTCATTCTGCGAATGAACTCAGGCAGTGTAATGGTAACCGGCATATCGTCTGTAGCCATTGGCTCCACAGCCACCGTGTTTTTTTCATCGTTGATTGCCTTTTTAAACAGCTCAGTCACCTGCTCTTTTTCTTTATCTGAAAGGACTGATTCCTTCTTCTCGTCCTTGTCGATGAGCTTGTCAATGGTATCAGAGTCCACCCGCTTTAGTGTAACATTCTCATACTTTTGCTCTACATGACTGATAAAGTGGCTATCTATCGGTCCATCCAGTAACAGCACATCATAGCTTCGTTTTTTAGCTGTCTCGATATAGCTGTACTGTTTTTCCTCATCATTGGTGTAAAGAAAAACCACATTCTTATCCTTGTTTGTCTGGTTTGCCTCCACGTGTTTCTTATACTCATCAATGTTGAAGAATTTGCCTTCCAGGTTTTTAACCAACACAAAGTCTTTGGCCTTTTCTTCAAACTTCTCTTCTGAGATCAGTCCGTACTTCACAAAAACGCCAATATCACTCCACTTGGACTCATAAGATTTGCGATCATTTTTGTAGAGTTCGCCCAGCTTATCAGCTACTTTTTTGGTGATGTATCCATTGATCTTCTTCACGTTGCTGTCTGACTGCAGGTAGCTTCGGGAAACGTTCAGCGGAATGTCCGGAGAGTCTATCACTCCGTGTAGCAGTTGCAGAAAGTCAGGCACAATATCTTTTACCTCATCTGTAATAAAAACCTGACGAGAATAAAGCTGAATCTTATTCTTCTGGAACTCAAAGTTTTTCTTCAGCTTGGGGAAGTAAAGAATACCTGTCAGGTTAAACGGATAATCCACGTTGAGGTGGATCCAGAAAAGCGGATCATCCGAAAACGGATAAAGCTCTTTGTAAAAGGCCAGGTAGTCTTCATCCTTCAGGTCTGCCGGTGACCTGGTCCAAAGCGGATCGGTATTGTTGATGATGTTGTCAACTTTTACCGTCTTGTATTTCTTCTTGCCGTCTTTGTCCTCACCATCTTCTACACTTTCTTCTTTCTGTCCAAAGCGGATCGGTACCGGGAGGAATTTGGAGTATTTGTCCAGAATACCCTGTAGCCTGTTTTGGTCCAGGAATTCTTCTGAGTCATCTGCAATGTGGAGGATGATATCCGTTCCTCGTTCCTTTTTCTTACCGGGCTTTATCTCAAACTCGGTCTCCCCGTCACAGGTCCAGTGGGCTGGCTCAGCGCCTTCCTCTCGTGACAAGGTATGGATCTCTACTTTTTTGGCTACCATAAATGCTGAGTAGAACCCAAGCCCAAAATGACCAATGATCTGCTGCTCGTCTGCTTTATCCTTGTATTTTTCAACAAATTCAGAAGCTCCTGAGAAAGCAATCTGGTTGATATACTTTTTGATTTCATCAGCAGTCATACCGATACCCTTGTCGGATACCGTTATCGTTTTTTTCTTTTTGTCAAAGCTTATATCGATGCTCAGGTCTCCCAGCTCACCTTTGTATTCACCTAGTGAAGCCAGCCTTTTGATCTTCTGGGTAGCATCTACTGCATTGGATACCAACTCCCTTAAGAATATTTCATGATCCGAGTAGAGAAATTTCTTGATGATCGGAAAAATATTCTCGGTATGAATGGAAATAGTCCCTTTTTCTTGCATATCGTTCGTTCAGTTTAAAATCTCAATCGAATGCCAGAACTCAAATATTATTCCAGACAAGAAAATATGACAAGTTGTCAGCAAACATAATGTCAGTGATGAAATAATTACTCGCTCTTTTGTATCCATTTAAAAATCAACGGATTGGCCTAAACAAACTTCAGTCCATCTATACGTTCAAAGTGCTTTCTATTTAATGTTATCACAGGAAACTGATGCACTAGAGCTGTTGCTCCAATAAAAATACCTGTATCTATCACCATTTGTAAGTTGGCCAATTATTAAAATGCTCTCTATTTTTCTTCAAAACAAGCTAAATCCTCATCTGACCACTGGGGAATATCACTGATCTTTTTTTTCCATTTAGCAAGGTCAAAAGGCGGTTTTATCTTCTGCTTAGCCAAAAGGAAATCCATGAAAACTTCAGCCTGTTTCTTAGCTTCAGGGTCCAGAGATTCATATTTTGATTAGAATATTCATAGACTTTTAAAGGTAATACTAATCTCAGTAAGTAAAAAGATCCCTCAATTCAAGAAAGAGAAATCAGTTGGTGAGATGAATCTACCTAATCCGATCCGCACTGCGCACCAATTTTTCATCCTTCCGGATAAAGCGGTTGGCCAGCATATTAAATAGCAAAGCAGCTATGATGATGTAAAAACCAATCTTGTATTCACCCGGATACTCAGTAGGCATCATCTTTTCACCCAGGGTAGAGTAATAGTAGCTCAATCCTATAGTGCCACCCATCAGCAATGCATTGAGCGCCCCCAGCTGGATCTGGCGCAGACGGTTTTTGTATTGGAAAATGGAAAAAAGCGCCACAGCTGCTGCCAAAACGGCGACCACTGAGATCCAGTAGGTATCTTTTATCGAAACTATTACTTCTTCTCCTGCTGTATTCTCCTGGGTATAAACCAATTGGAAAGCATTGAGATTAATCACCTCCCTGGCTTCAAGATCTACCTTTCCCCATATAGGCAAAAAGAGAAAAGCAATCATCACACAGGCAGCAAGAAAGAGAAATACGGTTTGGATACGTTGGATCATAATCAGCTATTTTTGGCAAAATTGCCCATCCCCCTCCACATTGGCAATCGTTTTTGGTTTATTTTTCCTTTTTTCCACATCCTGCCCATTTTCACGGCAAAGTTTCTTCCGCTAACACTCATTTGGCTTTCCGGAATGCATTTATTTTGCGTCGGTGAGATTTTTTCTGGACATATCTTATAGAGGCACAGCTTTTCACGGCTGGCAGACCCAACCCAATGCGCATACCGTACAGGCAGAAATAAACCATGCTCTCAGTACCATCCTGCAGGTGAAAACCGAATGCGTGGGGAGCGGACGAACGGATACCGGTGTACATGCCCGGCAGCAGATCGCTCATTTTGATGCAGAAGTTAAAATGGCACTCCCAAAGTTTCAGCACCGCCTAAACGCCATCTTGCCTAAAGAGGTGAGCATCAATGCCATCCATAAGGTGCCGGATGAAGCGCATGCACGCTTTGATGCTGTCAGTAGAAAATATCACTACCTCATTCATCAGAAGAAAGATCCCTTTCTGGAAGGTCTGTCCTATTTCTATCCGCAAACGCTGGATCCGGAAGAAATTTTTAAAGGAATCAACGTTTTAAAAAACTGGAAAAACTTTCAGGCTTTCAGTAAGGTTCATACGGATGTAAATCATTTTGATTGTGAGATTTACGACATTGACTGGAAAGAATCGAACGGTCAGCACGTGTTTTCCGTAAAGGCCAATAGGTTTTTGAGAGGCATGGTACGCGCAATGGTAGGTACTCTCCTGGAGATGGGCCTGAAAAGACTCTCTGAAAAAGAACTTACAGCTATATTAGAAAGCGGTGATCGTTCTGCTGCCGGCAGATCTGTTCCTCCTGAAGGTCTTTACCTCACGGAGGTAAACTACCCGAATACCATTTTTGAATAACAGAATATTGGAAAAAGAAAAAGTAAGTGGAAATATAGTTGACCTGACAGTGCTGAAGAGGCTTTTTGTCTTTGCGAAGCCTTACATGAAGCAGTTTTATCTGGTCACTTTTCTGACGATAGCTCTGGCGCTTCTGGTGCCGGTCCGACCCAAGATCATTCAACACACCATAGACAATGATGTGGCGTTTGGAGATTACAAAGGACTGGTTTTCTGGATCATTGTCCTTCTGGTACTGTTAGTGGCACAGGCAATTGTTCAGTATTTCCACACCTATTTATCCAGCTGGCTGGGGCAGTTTATCATCAAAGACATCCGAATAAAACTGTTTCGACACATACAAAACCTCAGGCTGCAGTTTTTTGACAAAACCCCAATCGGTCGGCTCGTAACCAGAAACATATCAGATATAGAAACACTATCTGAAGTATTCAGCACAGGCATAGCCGGGATTATTGCTGATGTATTGCAGCTGGTAGTTATCCTGGTGTTTATGTTTGCAATGAACTGGAAGCTAACTCTGGTGAGCCTTGCCTTGCTGCCGGTCCTCCTTTTGGCTACCTACATTTTTAAGGAAAAGGTCAAAGTTTCCTTCAATGAAGTAAGAACAGCGGTATCAAATCTCAATTCCTTTGTGCAGGAGCACATCACCGGGATGAATATCGTGCAGATCTTCAATGCGGAAAAGCGTGAGGGTGAAAAATTTCGCGAAATCAACAGAGAACACCGTCGGGCAAACATTCGCTCAGTGCTTTATTACGCTACATATTTCCCTGTAGCTGAAATAATCCAGGCAGGCGGTATAGGTCTGGTAGTGTGGTATGGCGCAGGGGACGTAATCCGGTCCGAGATCCAACTGGGTATGCTGATCGCTTTTATCATGTACATTCAGATGTTTTTCCGTCCCATCCGAATGATCGCCGACCGGTTCAATACCCTGCAGATGGGCATTGTTTCGTCAAACAGAATCCTGAACCTGATGGACAGCAAAGAACATATACCTGATAATGGCGAGCACAAACCTGAAACCATAGAAGGAGATGTCAAATTTGACAAAGTATGGTTCGCCTACAATGATGAGGACTGGGTTCTGAAAGACATAAACTTCGAGGTGAAAAGAGGCGAATCCCTGGCCCTGGTAGGAGCTACCGGAGCAGGAAAGTCCTCGGTGATCAATCTGCTCAGCAGATTTTATGATATCAGAAAAGGCACCATTACGGTGGATGGGGTTAGCATAAAAGAATATGATCTGGACAACCTCCGAAAACACATAGCAGTAGTCCTTCAGGATGTGTTTCTTTTTTCAGATACCATCTACAATAACATAACCCTCCGAAACCCGGCTGTGAGCAGAGACAAAGTCATAGAAGCAGCCAGGTTGGTAGGGGCACGGTCATTCATTGAGCGCCTGCCGGGTGGATTTGACTACAATGTAATGGAGCGTGGAGCCACACTTTCAGTGGGTCAACGCCAGCTTATTTCTTTCGTACGGGCTATGGTATACGATCCGAAAATCATTGTACTGGATGAAGCTACCTCTTCAGTAGATACTGAAACCGAGGAGCTGATACAACAGGCCATTCAAAAGCTCATGAAAGGCCGAACCTCGATAGTGATCGCACACAGGCTTTCTACTATCCAAAATGCAAACAAAATATTAGTTTTGGACAAGGGAGAGATTGTAGAAAGTGGCAACCATGACTCGCTGCTTGAGCTGGATGGTCACTATGCACAGCTCCATCAAATGCAATACAAGGAGGTAATAACATCATGAATGTAAAAGCTGCCAAGGCAATCTACCTTAGCCTTATCGTCATTTTTCTGGCCATAATAATCGGCTGTACCTATTATTTCCTGGGAGGTTTTCAGGAAGTCAGAGTATATAAAGTACCCAGTGTTCAGAGAACCGTTTTTGGCAAGTTCTTTGAAAGCCCGGAAAATGATGCCTATTATGATCATGGAGTTTATTGTCGGCAACTTATAGAAGAGGGGAGTATCAACGGAGTGCTCACTGAAGTCTTGTATCTCAATGACACGGTGGATAATATGGAAGCAGGCCGATTTCTGGGTGTTTCAGTAGAAGAAGAAATGGCTGAGATCCCCAGTGATTTTGAGGTCAGAGAATTTGACCCTAGAGAACGCTATGCCGTGTATCTCAGCATGCATCCGCTGGTTATGCCTCGCCCTGGTACCATAGAGTCTATGATTCTGGAAAAAGCCGATTCCGCAGGTAACCAGCTGGTGAATTTCACTTTTACATTAATATACCCGGATAACTCCCGCTCTGTGGAGTGGTGGATTGAGGAATAGTTTAAACCGTTCTGAGGTTTTCCTCCTCAGCCTCACCCTGGAGCTGCTTATCATGAAGGTCTTTGTAAGCTCCACCTTTCCTGAGTAGCTCATCATGGGTGCCACTCTGCAGCACATAGCCGTCATCGAGCATGATCACCTTATCAGCAAGCTTAGCTGAGGATACCCGGTGTGAAATAATGACAGATGTTCTTCCTTTCATGATCCGGGTCATCGCATTGAGTATGGCATTTTCTGTCTTGGTATCTACCGCCGAAAGCGCGTCATCCAGGATCAGGATCTTGGGCTCACGTGCGATAGCCCGTGCTATGGACACCCGCTGTTTCTGTCCTCCGGAAAGCGTAATGCCTCGTTCTCCAACCCTTGTCTCAAAACCATTTGGAAAACGATCGATATTCTCCAGCAGATCTGCATCGGCAGCAGCTTTCTTGATGTCCTCAAAAGACATATTATCTTTTCCAAACGCAATATTCCCGGCAATGGTATCCGAGAACAGAAACACATCCTGCGGCACATAGCCAATCTGGCTCCTCACCGTTCCCAGCGCATATTTTTCAATACTAATATCATCTATCCTGACCTGGCCATCAGCTACATTGTACATACGACAGATCAGGTTGGCAATGGTAGATTTACCAGATCCGGTAGTACCTATAATGGCAATGGACTCGCCGGGATTCACTTCAAAGCTCACATCCTTCAGTGCCTGAATTCCTGAGTCGGGATAGACAAACGAAACCTTATCGAAGGTAATCTTACCCTCAATCGATTTCTCAATGTTTTCAGTGGAAACAATCTCATTTTTGGTTTGTAAAAACTCATTAATCCTTTTCTGAGAAGCAGCTGCCCGCTGAATAATGCTGGTGATCCACCCCAGAGAAGTAACCGGCCAGGTAAGCATGTTGACATAGATGATAAACTCCGCGATGTTACCAGTACTGATCGCTCCCTCAAAAACTTCTACAGACCCGATGTAAACGGTCAGGATCACACTAAGTCCGATGAGGCCCATAATCAATGGGAAAAACAACGCCTGTACAAAAGCCAGCTTAAGCGACTTGTTTTTATAGTCCACACTGGCGGTGTTAAATTCGTTGTATATGTCTTCTTCCCGGACAAAAGACTTGATCACCCGTATCCCTGAAAATGCCTCCTGAACAAAGGTGGAGAGCCCTGAAAGACTTTGCTGGATCTCCTCCGCGCGCTTATTGATGATATTGTTGACAAAATAAATACTCAATGAAAGCAGTGGCAGGGGAATAAGCGACCACAGCGTCAGTCGTGGGTTGATGGAGTACATAAACGGAATAACCATCACTAGTAGAGTGAACATATTGATCCCGTACATGATTGCCGGACCTACGTACATCCTCACCTTACTCACGTCCTCTGAGATCCTGGCCATCAGATCACCGGTATTATTTCTCCTGTAAAAGCTTAACGGAAGGGTCTGGTAGTGGTCATATACTTCATTCTTCAGATCATACTCCACCCTTCGAGACATCACAATGATCGTTTGTCGCATGAAAAACATAAAGACCCCTTTCAGCAAAGCCGAGATCAAAATGAGCACTCCCAGGATAAAAATACTCGAAGCAAAGACCTCATAGGTCTCAGACTGAAGCTCAAATCCGGAAAATGCTTTAAAAATATCATAACTGCGCTGCAGCAGATCAAAAGAATATCTTACAATAACTGCAGGCACAATGCCAAAGAAATTAGATATGATTATGAAAATCGTACCTAAAATCAAATGCCATTTATACTTGAGGAAGTATTTATTGAGGTGTGCTAAGTCTTTCACAAACAATAAAACGAAGAGTAACTCAAATGGTTATTTACTTAAAAACGACTAATTTTGAGCCCCTTAACCAGGGGCCTCTCTCCAAAAGAGGAGAGCAAAACTAGGTAATAACAACAACAATGATAGACATTCAACCCGAAGTGACTAAAACTGGAATATTCCATTCGATGGCTGATCTCCAGCACGAACAATTGGTCTTTTGCCACGATGAATCAATAGGACTAAAAGCAATCATTGCCATACACAACACCGTACTCGGACCAGCAATGGGCGGAACGCGAATGTGGAATTATCAATCTGAGGAAGAAGCCATCAAAGATGTTCTTCGGCTTTCCCGCGGTATGACGTTTAAAAATGCCATTGCCGGCCTGAACATAGGCGGTGGTAAAGCAGTGATCATTGGAGATGCCAAAAAAATCAAAACCGAAGCCCTGATGCGTCGCTTCGGGAAGTTTGTTCACAGCCTCAACGGAAAATACTGGACAGCTGAGGATGTAAATATGAGCGCCCGGGACATGGAATACGTGCACATGGAAACCCCCTATGTGACAGGTATTCCTGAAAGCATGGGCGGGTCCGGTGACCCAAGCCCCGTCACAGCTTACGGCGTTTACATTGGAATGAAAGCCAGCGCTAAAAAAGCTTACGGTTCAGACACGCTTAAAGGCAAAAAAATAGTTGTCCAGGGCACTGGTCATGTGGGAACCCACCTGGTAGAGCACCTTGTAAAAGAAGGCGCAAGGGTATATGTATCTGACATTTTTGAAGATAAATTGGCCGCTGTAAAGAAAAAGTTTGATGTGACCATTGTGGATTCGGATGTCCTTTATTCCATGGATATGGACATCTACGCCCCGTGTGCGCTCGGAGCAACTCTGAATGATACCACGATCCCACAGCTAAAATGTGCCATCGTAGCTGGAGCTGCCAATAACCAGCTGGATGAAGAAGATACACACGCAGCCCTGCTCAAAGAACGAGAGATCATTTATGCCCCTGATTTTTTGATCAACTCCGGCGGTATCACGAACGTATACTATGAACAGCAGGGTAATTACAACCGCGAACGCGTATATGAGCAAACCGAGCGTATCTACGAGGTATGCCTGGAAGTGCTCAATTATGCAGAAAACAATAATACAAC
Source organism: Marinoscillum sp. HNIBRBA16962 (assembly GCF_057801515.1). NCBI lineage: Bacteria > Pseudomonadati > Bacteroidota > Cytophagia > Cytophagales > Reichenbachiellaceae > Marinoscillum > Marinoscillum sp. HNIBRBA16962. The sequence goes on from NZ_CM173603.1 coordinate 5,978,829, forward strand.
AACCCACAAGGCTGCATTACAGTTAGCTTTGAACCGAATAAATGATGTTGGTAAAGTAAAACTGGCTTATTAATAAAAAAATAGTTCTTAGAAATGCTTAATCGTAGGATTCTTCGTGTCAAAGCAATGCAGGCACTTTACAGCTATTTCACGACACAGGAATCGTTGAAGGATGTAGTAAGGGAGCGGTTGGAGAAACAATTTTACCCTGACCCTGCCAAGGATGATTTTTCCGAAGCAGATAAATTTACGGCCCGGCGCAAACTTGCCTCCAGGCTTTTTGAAGAGTCGCTTCTTGCAGGATCACTCAAAAGAGAAGAATCTGCTGATGAAGATGTACTGGACGCCGTAGATCGCTCGCTGAGCAACTACAAGGACGAACTTAGGGGGGAGGAAAAGCATATAAGAAAAGCTATGCTGAGTGATATAGATGATATATATCGCCTGTATCTGAAGCTGATGCTTATCCCGGTAGAGCTAAGTCACCTGGAAAAACTGGAAAAGGAGAAAAAGGAAAAGGCCCATATCAACCGTGAAAGCCCATGGAAATGGCACTTCATCCAAAACCCGGTGATAGATGACCTGACCAAAAATGAGGTTTTCAACAAGTCCGTTATCGATCAGAAAATTTCCTGGAGCGATGAACTTGATACGCTGCGCACCTGGTATAAGGAAATATTGAAAGCAGATGAAACGTTGAAAAAATATCAGTTTAGTGAGGCTCCGGGTGAAGATGAGCATAAAGGCATCCTGCTGCACCTCTTTAAGAAGGTTATTTTTAAAAATGAATCTATAAATGAGACCCTCTCAGAGATGGACCTGCACTGGTCAGAAAACAAGTCCATTTTAAAGAGCCTCGTTGTGAAAACCATTAAAGATTACGAGCCAGAGCTGGATCCTCCTTTTGAGCTGAAAGAAGTAAGCAAAAACCCCGAAGAGGACCTGGAGTTTTTTGAAGACCTTTACGATCATACGATCCGGAAAAGCGGCGACCTGGACAGTCTTATAACCGAAAGAGTAAAGAACTGGGACATCAGCCGCGTGGCTATACTGGATCGTATTATTTTAAAAATGGCTCTGTCCGAAATGATGCTTTTTCACGGGATCCCTGTTAAGGTTACAATCAATGAGTTTATTGAGATATCCAAGCAGTACAGTACCCCAAAAAGCAAACAATTTATCAACGGCATTTTGGATGTAATAGCAAACGAACTAACTTCGGAAGGTGTTATAAGAAAAAGCGGCAGAGGCTTAATAGACAATAAATAAAATTAAAGATATCATGAGTAATCGTGGAAGTTCATTTTTTGCTTTTCTCTTTGGTGTAGTTACCGGGGGAGTTTTGGGTATTCTCTTTGCGCCTGATAAGGGGATAAATACCCGTGACCGGCTTACATTCAGACTTGATAAGTATAAAAAAAGGCTTGAAGACCTGATCGAAGATCTGGTGGAGGGTGCGGATATGGTAGAGAATGAAGCAAAATCAGAAGGTGAAAAAATAGTAAAAGATGCAAAAGTGAAGGCAGAAAAGCTCCTTGATGATGTAAATGGCCTGATTGACCAGATACAGAAAAAGTAGATCTGCTTGGCTTGCCCTATCCGTTAACAAATCATTAAGATTTCAAATCACCGCAAAAATCCTATTAATTAGTAGATTTGCAGTGTTTTCGTCAAAAAAATAAGAACCATGAGAAGAAACGCGATTAATTTGTTCGTACTTGCGGCTATAAGTGCACTAGCATTTAGCTGCACAAATAAAGAGCTTGAAAAAAGGGTGGCTACACTTGAAGGTCAGGTAGCTGAGCTGAAAGCTGAAAAAAATGGTGTAAGACCAGTTAGCAGTGCAAACAGCCCGGAAGCTACTCCTGAACCTGAAGTGAAACCTGAAGGTCCCATTCCTGCATTCGCTTTTGCTGAGGAGTCTCACGATTTCGGTGCTATTAAAGAGGGTGAGATTGTAGAGCATACCTTTAAGTTTACTAACACCGGAGATGCCCCGTTGATCATCTCTTCAGCTACTGCATCTTGTGGCTGTACCGTACCTGAGTGGCCTAAAGAGCCTATCGCTGTAGGTGAAGAGGGTGAGATCCAGGTAAGGTTTAACAGTAAAAACAAGCCAGGTGTCCAAAATAAAACAGTGACAATCACTGCAAATACTTATCCTAAAATTAGCAGGCTAAGAATTAAAGCCAATGTAACGAAGGAAGAAAATCCTTCATAATCTTTTAAAATCAGTATGATTAAAACGTTATTACTGCAAGCAAGCAGCGGAGGTGGAGCTGGGTATACTCAGTTCATCATGTTAGCCGGAATGATCGCCATCTTTTATTTCTTTTTTATCCGGCCACAACAGAAAAAACAAAAAGACCAGAAGAAGTTTATTAGTGCCATAAAGAAGGGTGATCAGATCGTGACAATGGGTGGTATCCATGGGAAGATCGTTTCTGTAGATGATGCTACAGTGACGCTGGATGTAGACCGTGGGAACAAACTTGTAGTCGAGAAATCATCCATCTCCCTGGAGGCAAGTAAAAAACTTTCCGGAGATACAAAATAAAAAACAGTATAACATATAGTGTATAAAGCATTTAACAACTGGAAGGTAGTCTTACTCTCTTTGATAGGAGCGACTACCTTTTGGTTTTTTAATGCACTCAATAAAGATTACAACGCTCGCATAAACTACCCGATCGAATTTGAATTTAACCGGGACAGTGTAGTGGTGGTAGAGCCTCTGGCAAAATCACTGGTCATAGATGTATCGAGCGGTGGGTGGAACCTCCTGAGGAAAACTTTTTGGTTTAATGTAAATCCCGTTAGAATCCCGTTAGACAACCCCACGGAAATCGGATTTTACACACGCTCATCCCTGCTTCCTATGATCGAGGATCAGCTCAGTGAGCTCACCATAAATTACCTCGTCACGGATACGGTTTTCATTAACATCGAACCGGAAATAACGAAAAAGGTACTTCTTACCCTGGATTCATTGGACCTTCCCCTGGAAGAAAACCACCGGATAACCTCACCAATATCGATCAACCCTGACACCATCACAATCACAGGGCCGAAAAGCTTCATGGATACTATAGGTACCCGGTATACCCTGGACCTTGGGATCAATGGGATCAGTAGCTCATTTAACCGGTCCGTAGATATCAACCTGCCAACCTTACTTGCTTCTGCTAAACCTGATGAAGCCAGGGTACGTTTTGACGTAGAGAAATTTGGAAGATATAGTATAGAAATCAAGGTAGAACCTGTAAACTTCCCTGAGGACTCATCTTTCTATCTGTCCAAAGAATCCGTCCAGATTTTTTACACAGTCCCGGAGTCCAAAGATGACGATTTTGATCAGAACGACTTTGCTGTGACAGCAGATCTGAAGATGCTGAACCCGAAAGATTCCAGCGTTCTGGCTATCCTGGTTTATTACCCGGAACAGACGCTCGACATAGAGGTCATACCGGAGTATATCAAAGTCTCCACAAATGACAATGACCAGTAAGTCCTTCAAAGCAGGTATAACGGGAGGTATAGGGGCCGGTAAAAGCATAATCACACGGATTTTTGCCGTTTTGGGTGTTCCGGTATACGATGCTGATTCCCGGGCCAAATGGTTGATGAATCATGATGAAGAACTCATCCATCAGATCAATGCACTGTTTGGTGGTAACGCATACGTGGATGGTGCGCTTAACCGAAAGTTACTAAGTAAAGTAGCTTTTTCTGATCCTGAAAAGCTCAGGAAGCTCAATGGGCTGGTGCATCCAGCAGTGGCGGCCGACTATACTCAATGGACAAAGGGCCACAACTCCTCATATACACTAAAGGAAGCAGCGCTACTTTTCGAAAGCGGATCATACAAACAGCTGGATACTGTCATCCATGTATCAGCCCCGGAACAGCTCCGGATAGAGCGAGTCTTAAAAAGAGATCCTCACAGAAGCCTGGATGACATCAAAAAGATCATTGAAAAGCAGTGGCCAGAAGAAAAGAAAGTTGAACTGGCCAACCATATTATTTATAACGATCAATCCTCCCGGGTGATCCCGCAGGTACTCACCCTTCATCAAAAGTTATTGGATCAGGTTAGAGGGTAACTTGATCTGATCTGCGTAAAAATTCATTCGCTTAGAGTTTACGTCCAAAGGCTCAATCCGGTCTACATTGTCTTTTGCGTGATTATAAAATACCTCGATGTAGACTTTTTCCAGGAGGTATAAATTTACTTTATACCCATAATACCTGATGGAAGTAATCAGCTGACCATTGAAATACAACCACCTGGCTTTTTCACTCATACTCAATCCCAGAAATCGCTCTCTTGTCATGATCAAAAGGTAATAAATAAATGCTTTTTCAGCATTACGCTGAAGTTAAAAAAAGCATCGAACTACCGGTCACAATAGATATTGTTGTAGTCTTCAGGCCTGAAAGCCTGCGACCTGATCACGCCTCCTTGTATGTTAAAATAGGTGACCACATAAAAAGCAGCGGCCTTAAGGTGCTGCTCTGCAAAGATTACCGGCTGTTCGGCGGTACCCAGATTGATGATCTCATTGTATTCTGAAGTGAGTATTTTTCCCTGCTTATTACTTAACAGACCATGCCCCTCTTTTTCCAGGATCAACACATAAGTCTCGTCAGGTTTTTCCAGCCACACACTGAGTGAAAGCACATTGTCCAGCAGTACATTTCCCTTGTTAGTAATAAGCTGCCATGATTCAGACTCCCTGGCCCAAAATGCCGTGTCATTCCACTGCCTTACCTCAGAGAACTTCAGGGGGAGTATCTCATCATGATCCTGATCCACTATGCCCACTTTACCGTCAGACTGCACCTGATAATAAGGTCCGATTTTGGTGATCCGGGCATCATATTCTACTGGAATTTTAATCTTGTTTTCCAGGTCATAGCTCCCTATCTTATCTCCATCCAACAAAAAGAGCAATGAGCCCTGCTGGTCTATTACATCATACTTAGGACTGATCACCACCTCCCCTGAGTGGGTAAGAACCCCAACCTTGCTTCTTCGCTTAAACCGGAACAATGTATCTGAGAGCAGGACCAGGTTTTCATTTTTAGTATCAAATAGCAGCTTGCCCTCATTATCAAAAACCTGCTGAAGATCCACCGTACTAAAAAGCAGGTATTCATATTCGTTTGAGGTTAAAAGCCGGATCTGCTCTCCCTCCTGTACCCACTCTCTCCGGCCATTCTGAAAAACCACCTGTAGTGAATCGCTCCGCTTGATATAAGCAGCGTCATCATTGATAAGCTTCACTGAGTCCAGCTTGTTAAGGGGTAAAATGCCGCCCCGTTTACGGCTGATCAGTAGCCATTCGTCCGGTCGCTTTAGGGTAAGCCAGCCTTCATTCACCTCCAGGTAGTCAAACGTCTGACCTAATATCTCCTGATCTTCCACATCAAAGATCTGATACCCTTTGTCTCCTTTCTGGTACCAAAAAGAGTTTGAAACATAAATGGCTTCTTTACCAGGTTTTCTAAGGTATTGCAAATCAGCATTTATAAGGCATTCCTCGTCCGCGCTGAATCCCTGAAACAGGGTGTCATTGATCACCTCATAGTCATCAAATAAAAATTGCGGAGCAAATCCCTCCTGCATCATTTCATTTGCATTCGTTACTCCAAAAAGGCCGTCCTTCTCTACCACAAAAAAAGCTCCCTCAGTTCTCACTGCATCGAGCTCAGGTGACATAAGCTGGTACCCCGCCGGAGTTACCACGCCCCAAAGATCATCTTTAGCAAAAGATATCCATCCATTGCTTAATTCCTGAGCTTCCTCCGCCTCAGTGACGAGGAGATATCCTGCTTTATGATAGAGCCCTTCTCCTTCCCCTTTAACCAAAATGGTGGATGGTCCTGTTTCCGTAAACTCACTTACTCCTTCCAGAATTGACCTCCCATTTCTGGCAATAGCGCGAGTCTTGCCATTTTCGACTACCTCCAGCCAGCTATCCTTGATCCTGCCGCACATGTACCGGTCCGGGATGCGCTGAAATTTCATAGCAACTCTTTCGGTTCCGGACAGATTCATAAAGCCAAACAATCCCGCCTCAGAAACCGGAAAGAGGATTTCCTGATTCAATTCATGCATTTCTCTGAGCGAGTCCCCTTTTATATGAAACCGGGCAACATCCTCCCAGGAATGCTGAGGATCATTTAGCGAGCGGTAGTAAAGTATATCCCCTGCTTTTTTTGATAGGTGAGAGTCCGGATAGCGCTCCATAAAGTACCTGTATGATTCCCAGGAATGGTCTATGGTGCTACGCTCAAAAATAATTTTCTCAGCTTCTTTCCTGAAAGGCGTATCAGGGTGATCATCCAAAAAACGAATATACCCATCCAGGTCTCCCTCTTTTGTATAATCCTCAAAGATCAACACCTGGTACCTTTCCTTTGCAGCCCCGACGTAGGCAGACTCAGGGTAAGTTTCGAGGTAATCTTTGTAAGCTTCCCAGGTGTTTTTCTCCATTACCAGCTCATACGCGAGACTGTCTCTGTAAGTGATCGCTTTATCACGTACCTCACTTAAAGCATCAGGATACCGGTTTAAAAAAACCTGAAAAGCAGTGACGGTCATCTGGTCCCTGGCTCTGGCAAATGCCAGATCAGCTACAAAATCTTTTTGCTTAATAAAATCCAGCTTGGTAAGGTCAACCTTTCTCAGGTCTTTCAAATCTTCTACAGGAGATGCCTGATAATCATCATAGGCTTCATTGATATATACGCGTGCTGAATCAATATCATACCTGTAGTAGGCAGTATCACTAAACATCACCGAATAGAAATATTTAGCGCCGGGATTGATGCTGTCCTTCTCCAGCATTTTATGAACCAATCGCTCAGCCTTTTCAAACTTTTCCTTTTGGATCGCCTTTTTTATGCGCTTAAGCTTACCCGCACTTGCGAATGGGATAATGGCAAGAAAGATCAGTAGGAAAATAACTGGCCGTCGGTATTCCATAACTTTAATTTGCTGGGTAATGCAAAGTAAATAAAATAAGCAGACGATGCTTTAAAAATCGATTAGGATTGTTGAGTAGTTAATAATTCCCGTTCAAACGAGAATATTCCCGAAAAAAAGAATCCACTCTTTTCATTCTCAGTGAATTGGTTACTTTTACGGTATAACTTCGCAAAGGCGAGTAAATTTTAGGCGGTGATTTGATCTGACGCAAGTCAGGTCGCAAGATTCGATCCCAACCAGTTATGGATCGATCTTATTGAGGGGCAAGTTGCTAAACTTGCCCCTTTTTTTATGCCTGGGAGTATCGGATAGGGAAATGTAGTTATTTGATTTGGTCAACAATGTCTCTCAATATTTGATTGCTATAATTTTCATTTTCCAGACTCTTATCAAACGGAACAATTACAAGATCTATCCAGGCTCTATGCAATGTTACCTTTCGTTATTCTTCAGTTTGCGGTTCGCTATTCTGAAAATTACAGCACTTGCCATTGTTCCGATTGCGATACCTATGGTGAGAAAAAGTTGTGGTTGAACCTCGTTGATTGGGTATTCAAAATGAATGTCTGAGCTTGTGGATTCAAGAATGGAGTTTGTTCGGAAGGTTCCTGAAATAACTGTCAGTAATTTCACTTGCCAGGCCCCTAATCCACAGAATAACAAAATGGTTAATGAAATCAATTTTTGTTGAGTTGTCCTGATATTCGCGAACTTAACTACTCCGAAATGTAGTAATGGAATTAATCCAATCGCAATTGAAAAAAGAATTCCCCCGGAACGCAATGGGCTTGAGCCATGAGTGTTCAGAATCATTCTAGAAGATTTAATCTCGTTCATTGAAAGTTCGAAAAATTCTGGCCAAAGCATAAAACCTGCCACAAAACAGACAATGGTTAGTCCGACAGTTCTGTAATATTCATTCATGCAGTAAGTGAAAGGTTCCCCCCGAATATAGTGAGCATAGTTCACTATACTTCACCTATACCCTCATAGTAAAGCTAATGGATTTTTAATATTAGTCAAGCCTACCTCCCCACTACCACGGTCTCCTTCAGTACTTGCTGGTGGCCCTGACCATCATACACTTCAAACAGCACCACATAGTAGCCTCTGCGCACTTTATTGCCCGATGCACTGGTACCGTCCCAGGTGAGAAACCCGGATGTGCTCAGCGACTCCCCCTTAGCCAGCTCCGCGACCGGTTGCCCCAGCTGGTTGTAAACAGTAACATTGGCAAACTGCCCGCCCCGGTCAAACTGATAATTAATAGTGATAAAGCTCTACTCCGCTGCATTTGATGTGCCAGGTACAAATGCTTCGGATCAATTTCTAACTTAGCCTGTGTTTGATCAGCCAGGAAAGACTGAGAATTGACATGTCTTGGGTTGAATGTTTTGCTTAACCGACTTGCAGCAATGCATATGTCAGAAGTGCTTGCATATTAGTTTTCTTGTTTTATAGATTCTTCAATTATTTTATTTATCTCTTGTTGTTTTTCTTCAATTTGTCTACCAATTTCTTTTTGCTTGTCAAGCTGAGTTTTAAGAGTTTCTACAATTTCTAATTGTTTATTTACTCCCCAATCCGGCATTGGAAATTCCTTTATTTGGCTTGGGAAAATATTTGTATTATTACCAAGTCCTTTTTTGTGAGTGTAAACGAGATATTGGAAAAAGTCACTTCTGAAATAATAGTAAGCACATAACGGGTCAAACCGGATTAATCTTATCCTTTGAGTAAAGTCAGCAAAGATTCCATTTATTCCTTCGTCTTCAATCAAGGCAACTTTCCCTATTGTTCCTTCACCTGAACGAGCCAAAAGAATATCACCTTTCTTAACTGTCTTATTTAAGTTGCTTGAAGCGTACTCCTCCGAAACTTTTTTGCAGTCTTCTGAATCAAATGTCCAGGTTTTGATATTGGACATTGCGATATAAAAATAATTTCCGTGTTCATCATAGTCTTTAGGAGATACACTTTTTCCTAAAACGATAGGTTCAGAAATAAAATCTTTAACTCGCTTGTTTGTTATGTCTTCTAAAAAGGTTTGTACATATTGACCTGCCCTATTGTGAAAACGAATACCCATTCTACAGTCAATATTGTTAGCGAAATTCAGAATGCTCGATGTGTAGGTTTTCTCTCGCTTAATGCTTTCAAACTCTTCCCAATTGAACCCAAAGGCCTCTCCGAAAATTTTATTAATAATGTGTAAAGGGTTTAAAGCTTGTTCGTTTAGTTTAGTTATTTCACCTTCAATTGACGTTATTTTTTTTAAAAGTTCATTTTGGCGATTTATATCAGTTGGCAAAAAAATTGGTAATTCCTTCAAATAAGTTTTTGAAAGGTTTTTTTGTGTTTTACCCGTTTCCGTTGCTCTAAAATATTTCTGGATTGTTTTACTATTCAGATAATAAACTAGAAGTCTTGGATTCAGTTTGTCAGGGTTTACTTTGAATTTTGATAAGTAATGAGAGAGCGTTAATTGAATATCTTCAATCCTTTGTTCAAAGTAAAAGGCAGAACCACAGTTAGCGGAAATAGCGATAACAATATCGTCGCTTTCCACCTTAAACTGATTGAGAGCTTCGCCTTTATCTTCAGTTATATAAATAGGGTCGTCTAAGTTTAACACTCCATTTTTGATGTTCCGCACTACCAAATGAATATACCGCGTTGCTTCACCATTTTCTGAATAGTCCGCTTTTGTTATTGGTTTTCCTGTTTCGAAATTGGAAACATAATTCTTTAAAAAACGATTTGCAGTACCAACGGACTTATTGAATTCCAAAAAATCAGTATCACATCTTAAATATTGGTCAGACCTAAGGTCTGAGAGTTTTGTTTTAAATCCAACTACTCCCATTTCACTTCCTTTCTAATGTTATCCAATATGGTAATAGTTTCAGTGGTGCGTAACACAATGTCATCACTTTTGTAATGAGAAAGAACACCATTTTTGAAGTGGCTAATTAGCTCTTTATCTATTCTTTCGATATATTCTGTTTTTAATTTGTCATTATCATAATAGGTTTTAAAAATTTCGATTACTCGATCTTTTTCAGCTTCCAAGCTTTTAATTTTTTTCTTTTGCGTTTCGATATCTGTTTTGACTCTTTCGACTTTCTTTTTTAGCGATTCTGTTCCCTTTTCGGCAACCTTCTTTTCTTTTATCTCGAGCTCTTTTTGGCTTTCTTTCAAGAGATCATTTAAGATTTTTAGATTTTTGTCGTACGATTCAATGATGTCTTTGGTGTCTAATTGGTACGGTGCATATTCCAAATCGAATAAGTCGTTAGGCATTGGGTTTTCTCCCCTTTTGGTTCGTTTGAAGCCTACATTTTCAGCTTCTGCCATAAAAATGTCATAATCTAATTCTTTGGCAACTTCACCAAAAACCCACCAAGCATTATAAAAGCCAAAAACATCCGTTTCTCTCTCATACTTTGAGATATTGTCTATTTCTTCTCCGTATTTTTCTAAAAGTTCTTTTACAGCTAAGACTTCATCTTCAGGAGTTATATAGTCTTTTAAGTAACGTTGAATATTTGTTTTGATGTTCTTCAGGTTTTCTTTTTCAATGTCTTGGACCACATCCTTCGCCCATTTTTTATTGAGTTTTTCTCTCTTGACGAAATACTTAACATAGTCTGTAACTCTTACCTTTAGAAAACTCCATTCTTTGCCATATTTGTCCCAAAGAGTATTCCATTCCTCTACCTGTTTTTTGGTTTTCTTTTGAGCAAACAGCAAGCTTGTTTTGGTTGATGTAAAAGGTTCAAATGTTATTTGTGGAAGACTTACAATAGCCTTGACATTGAAATATTTAAACAAAAAAAGACGAATATATTTGTTTTCTGTGGTGTCAAAAACACTTTCGGGAAGGACAACCCCCAATCTTCCACCTTCTTTCAAAAGTTGGTAGTATCGTTCAATAAAGAGATTTTCCGAGTTCTTTTTGTTTCCGAAAATAAAGGTATTTTTGACTTCTCGTTGAGTTTGCCTATCTAAGTCAACACTAAACGGTGGATTACTTATTGCCACATCGAATTTTGCATTTACTTCTTTGCCCTTGTAAAGGGTTTCGGCACTCGCAGTTTCTAAAAAGTTAGGGGAGGTTTCTTTCACATAGAAACGAAAAGGGAGCAATCCATCTTTTACAAAAATGTTGGTTGATCCGTCACCATGCAGAATCATATTTACTTTTGAAGCTGTGCCTAGGTCAAAGTTGATCTCAGAACCGTACAAATATTCTCTTGCCCATTTATTCTCAGCATGGTCAGGCGTGAAAAGTTCTTCAAAGCGTTGTTCGATTTGTCGGCTTGATTTGAGTTTACCTTTTTGCTTATACTTTAATTCCTTGGTAATGAGCTTCATTGCTTCTACTAAATAGGTTCCACTACCAGCCGAAGGGTCAATGATGAAAGGTAATTCTCGGTCACTATTTAAACGGTCAATTGCCAAATCATCCAATTGCAAAGCATAAAGTAAGAAATTCACAATTGGAGTTGGCGTGAAGAATTGTCCCTTGGTTTGCTTAAACCCGTCTCTGGTAATACTTTCAAAAAAGTCACCTAAAATATCTTTGCCGTCCAATGAGCTACGACCTTCTAAAAATGAAAAACTCTCTAATGCTTGAACTGTGTAAATGAGCTTATTTAATGGAAACTTATTCCTGTTTATAACATTGTCATCATCTATTTTTTGCTGTTCGGAAACATTGAGTTGCTCCTTTAAAGCTCGTTTGTAAAGTTGGTTAGTCCGCTCATAGATTTTCTCAGGACTCTCAAGGTGGCTTCCGTATTGGTAAATTTGAAAGTCATACTCTTGATCGTCTTCCTTTTCGTATTCATCTTGGATTTTGGCAAGTATAATGTTTACGAGAGAATAAAAGATTTCACTATCGTTCGTTCCACCACCGCCCCAAAGTACGTTATGTAGGTTTTTTCCTAAACCTTCAATTTCTTCACGATTTATTTTAGTTCTTAAATCGTGCTTTTGGTGTCCTTTGATTAAAGGTTGTTTTTTCGGCTCACCATAGCCTGCGGTTAATCCTGTAGCAATAGAAATAAAGCCGTCATTTTCCCAGTCCGTATAGTTGGGGTACTTTTCAAAATCTATAATGATTGCTTTATCTAAAATTCCTTCTTCCTGAAGGTCAGCAGTATAGTAAACCAAATATTGAACCTTAGTTTTAAAGTCCTTTTCTTCTGCTTGAGCTAATGAAAAAAGTTGTCCTTCGATTTCGGATTTCTCTTTCTCGTATTTATCAGGTGCTTTGACTTCAATGAAAAAGAATGGATTTCCATTTTCGTCCTTAACGACAATGTCAATTCTTGGTGAAAGCTTCCCGTGCCCTGCTTTTACAGAATACTCTTTTTCAATCTCTATATTGTCAGGTTTGTAATCTAGTTCATTTACTAATCTGTCAATTAAAAATGCTCTTACAATTTCTTCATCACCTGTCAACGATTTTAATACTCTGTTTAACTTTATTTTCTCAGAATATTGAACAGTTGCTTTATCAATGTTGATTTTGGCAACACTGTTATTCTGTTTTTGCAGATTCCGTTCAATTAGCTCTTTCCATTCTCTCATTTATATCTCTAAGATGTTTTGATTCTTCAAATTAATGCTTTTTACCCCCTTCTTCTACTCTAATCAAGTCATTTATTGCTACATGGGTATGAATTTCGATTGCCTCCGGTTTTATTATGAACCATAAATCTAAAAAAATCTGTTTTCAGCAAACGGCCGTGGTAAAATCCCCATCCGCAAAGTCATCGTTAATCTGGGAAAATCCGTAAACACTTAGAAAGAGGAAAATTGATAGAAGTGTGGGTCTTAACCGCATCTTATATTAAATTCGCCGTTCTATTGAAAAAATAAAATAATGTTCTAAAAACGAAGATTGTAATTTAAGAAAAGTTATGAAAATTGCTGTTGTAGGCGCTACCGGATTGGTAGGCCAGGAGATCTTAAAAGTAATCGATCAGCGAAATGTCGCTTTCGATGAGTTGTTGTTAGTCGCTTCAGAGCGCTCTGTGGGTAAGGAAATCACTTTTAAGGGCAAGACCTACAAGGTAATTTCCATGGCAGATGCTGTAGCTCAGAAACCGGATATTGCCCTCTTCTCAGCCGGTGGTAGTACTTCCAAAGAGTGGGCGCCAAAGTTTGCCGAAAATGGCACGGTGGTCATTGACAATTCGTCCGCATGGAGAATGGACCCGACCAAAAAGCTGGTGGTACCGGAGATCAATGGTAGTGACCTTCGCATTGATGACCGGATCATTGCCAACCCTAACTGCTCCACGATCCAGATGGTGCTGGCGCTAGCGCCTTTGCATGAGCGATACGGTATCAAAAGAATTGTGGTTTCTACCTACCAGTCTGTGACGGGTACAGGTAAAAATGCCGTAGACCAGATGATGAATGAGCGTGTAGGCAAAGATGGAGAAATGGCCTACCCATACAAGATCGACATGAACGTCCTTCCGCACATCGATGTGTTTTTGGAAAACGACTACACCAAAGAGGAAATGAAGATGGTCAACGAGACCAAAAAGATCCTGGGTGACGACAATGTGAAAGTTACTGCCACCTGTGTACGTATCCCTACCATGGGAGGTCACTCGGAAGCGGTCAATATCGAATTTGAGGAGGAATATGACGTTGCTGAGGTAAGGAGTATATTGGCCAGGACACCGGGTGTCATTGTGGAGGACGATCCTGCAAATAACGTTTATCCTATGCCTATCAACTCACACGGAAAGGATGAGGTATTCGTAGGGCGTATCCGGAGAGATGAGACACAGCCCAAAACCCTCAACATGTGGATCGTGGCAGATAACCTGCGGAAAGGCGCAGCAACCAATGCGGTACAGATCGCTGAGTTCGTGATTGAGAATAGTCTGGTTTTATAACCAGAATAAGGATAAATTTCACAAAAAAGGCTGTTAGTTGATGCTAACAGCCTTTTTTATTTATAAAGTAGGGATCATATGAGAGGCAAGTGTGAGCATTACCATCGCCTTAAAAAACTTTTCCTTTCGGTAGACAATTAGCAATATCAATAAAAATACGGCAAAGCCATATACAAAAGACGAATCAGAGATCAGGCCTTCCAGTGTCCCGTCAAACCATCCCAACTTGATGGCCATACGCAATAAGGGATAGCCTATGAGCAATCCACTTAATGTGCCCAGGGTTATTCGGTCCTTAACCCCGGAAAAGCCCAGGTAATGGACCGCTACAATGGTACAGAAAATGATCGCCGGGGTATAGGCCATCACATTCCGCAGTACAAAATAGTCTTTCGAGCCTATGATCACCGGCATCATAAAGCCGACAAACGCAATGGAAGAAAAAATCAGCAATAACAGGTCTGATACCGGCTTTAGTCCTTCCCTGCTCGCAAAATGGGACCAGGTAAGGGTGAAGGCATACATCCCGATCAACACAACAGAAAAGATGAAAAACATAACACCTCCCACATTCTGCGGATCGCCCATTGGCGATGAAAACAGATTGTAAATCAACCCAAAGCCGATCAATACAAGGGCAATATTTTCCAGGCCTTTTTGGTTATTCTCAATCATCCGAATAATGAGATAATCCTTTAATCTTTGTCGGGATAGGTAGAAATAAATAGATACGGCTGGGAAGAATATACTCAATCCAATGATAGAAAAAAGAAGGAGAGCACCTGCTCCTGGTAAGTGAAGCACTTTAAATACCAATCCGGCAATAAATACGATCACCTGGAGCGTAGTTAGTAAGATGATCCATCGTCCTTTCAGGTCCCTGTAGAGATAAATACTTCTAATAGATTCAATAAGTAGTGTGGCTGCTGATCCTATAAAAAATGAAAAAAGTAAGACCCCGGCACCTGGAAGGTGGAGGGTTTTAAACAATGTTGCGAAAGCCAGAAATAGTATCGATAATATGGAAAATACCCTGACCGGATTGATTTTTTTCTTGAGTAGTATCATGGTTTCGTTTTGAATGTTGGACAAATGATTTTCAGGGATTTGATGGTTTACTGATTCCCATGCACTAGTAAAATCCTGGCCCTGTTCAACTTGAATTTCGACATCACAAATGAGGTGATCCAGGAGCTCGGATTTAAGTGGTTCGAATGTGATCCCCTGCCGATCCAGCTCCTGAGATATGTGATCAATCTGTTCTTTAGTTAGATTCCCCATGTGTTTAAACTTAATCCTGATGAAGAGCTGAGAATCTTTTTAATGCTCTCTAAAAACTCCTGCAGTTCCGCCACTTTTTCCTTAGCTGCCTTACTCCCCGATTTGGTCAGAGAGTAGTATTTGCGTACTCGTCCGTCCACAATCTCTGAATCAGTGGTCAGGAAGCCATCCTTCTCCAGTTTGTATAGAATCGGGTAGAGTGCGCCGTAGGTAAGTTCTATGTCCCCCGAGGATAGCTCCTTCACTCGCTGACTAATCTCATACCCATACATCTTTTTTTTCTCGGAAAGCAACTTTAAAACAATGGTTTTTATGGTTCCTTTGATATATTCCCTATACATAATATATAATTTTCTTAAATATATAACTTTAATTTATCTCCTGCAAATCAAGGTGAATATTTGTTGCTAGCTTTACGATATGGAGCCGATTGAATTTCTGCAATCCGATAAGGTGAGAAGGTATCTTTCCGAGCACAGGGACACTGATCCGATAGATGTGATCTTGAATCCCCCGAAAGAGTGGAGCAAGGCGCAAAGCAGGTTGGTAGCAGATCAACTCATTAGTAGAAGAAAAGCCAAAACAAAATTGCCCGGGTGGGTTGCTCAGAAGGGCATCATACTTCCGCCACCACTATCCGTAGAGCAGTCTTCCTCTGAAGAAGCAGCCGCATATAAAGCAGGCATTATATCCGGAAAACACTTGATTGATCTCACCGGTGGTATGGGAGTGGATACTCTCGCTTTAAGTCATGGGTTTGAATATGTCACATACGTGGAAAGAGACTCCTGGCTCTGCGCTCTCTTTTCACACAATAGCTTGCTTCTCGGTGAAAAAAACATTGAGGTGAAACACTCCACAGCGGAAGAGGTCATGGAAAACTTTAAGGGAAAAGCTACTTTCTTCATTGACCCGGCACGAAGAGATGCCCTGCAGAGGAAAGTCTTTCGGTTTGCAGATTGCTCTCCAAGTCTCGCCAGCCTCCTTCCACTACTTGAAGAAAAGGCAGATAGCGTTTTAGTGAAGGCTGCTCCATTGATTGACATCAGCAAGGGTTTGGCTGAATTGGATCATGTTGCCGAAATACATGTGTTGAGCATCAAAAATGAATGTAAAGAGGTGCTGTTTTTAATGGACTTTACCAGGGAAGTGCCCGAGCCGGAGATCATCTGTACTAATTTGGCCGACTCTAAAGCAGAAATATTCAGGTTTCAATTAAGCAAGGAAAAGAAGATACAGGTTGATTTTGATGAGGTATCTGATTACCTCTATGATCCCAATGCCTCCATTTTAAAAGCCGGTGCATTCAAGAGCATTACTGCGAAATATCCAATTAAAAAATTAGCTGCTAACACGCATCTTTATACCAGTGACCAATTAATCCAGGATTTTCCGGGTCGCATATTCAAAGTATTCAATCATTCCCCTGACAAAGCAGAACTCAAAAAGCTTAAGCAAGCGAATGTCATCACTAAAAACTATCCGCTAAAGCCAGAGGAGCTTAAGAAGAAATACAAACTTAAGGATGGTGGGAACTACTTTTTGATTGGGTTTAGGGACATGAGGAATAAGCCAAAACTAGTCTTGGCAAAAAGTAAATAATTATTTACCTTTAGGTCATATTTGGAGAAACATTTTGCGTAGAGTTTTGTAAATGAATTTATAATCTTAAACTTTTCTCCATGAAATGTAATGAGCTGTTAAAGATGCTCAAAAAAGATGGTTGGTTTGCCATTTCCCAAAAGGGATCACATATTAAACTGAAACACGATACAAAGGAAGGAATCATCATCTTTCCTAATCACGGATCTTCAGAAATGGCAACAGGAACAGCAAATTCTATTTTAAAGAAGGCAGGTTTGAAATGAATACTAAATACACAGCAATAGTAGAAAAGACGGATACCGGTTTTTCTAGCTATATTGATGATTTAGGAGTGTACACAACCGGTAAGTCCATTACTGAGCTGGGAAATAACCTTGTAGAAGCTTTAGAGCTGCTATTTCAAGATCAAAATGTAAGCATTTCCCCATCAGACATTGATCTTCAGATTGACCTGAAACAATTCTTTCAATACTATCGGGTTTTGAATGCTTCTTTCCTGGCTGAAAAGATCGGCATGAACCCCACCTTACTCTCCCAATACGTTCAGGGAAAAAAGAAACCATCAGCCAAACAAACAGAAAAGATTCTTAATGGCATTCATGAAATCGGACGAGAGTTATCCGAGATCAATTTGATCTGATCACCAGCTTAGCGTGACCAATGACACTCCCTGTCTGGGCAGTTCAAAATCCAGGGTGTATTTTCCTTCTTCAACCCGGATCTTCTTTGGCGGCTGTAGTTCTTCAAGCCTGCCTTCCTTTTCAAGCTGTTTGTATTGCTCCGCTGATGGGTTTTGTGGCTTGCCCATTTTTTTCCAGAGCGTATAGGCATTGCTGTGAGTTTCATCTATCCTGAAATGTTCCACTGTAGCTCTTCCGTTAGGCAAAGAGGTTAATTCCAAATTTATTGCTGCGTCTGGTGCCGGAAGGTCATCATCGTGATAGTTCCAGACCACAACGGTCACCGAATTTTCCGATCGACTGGCTAGTGCATCGATATCAGGATCCTCTTTTACACCATCGTGCAGTACCTTTTCCCAGCCCAAAGCTCCGGTAGACGAAACAACCAGTCTGTCATCACCCATCATCCCATACATCCGAAAAACATTCAAAACCGGCTTATCTACTCCATTGGTAGCAAGCGAACGAAAACCATCAAACCAGTCCTGATCCTCAAACTGGAAAGACCAGCTCAGTGCCCCCTCAAGATTAACACCATACGCATCAGCGATATCATAGATCTTGGCAAAAGAAGAAGCTGTGTAGCTGGAGTACATGGTGCCATTACGATAACCATTTTGTGGGTTGGTCTTTTCAGAGCATGCAGCGCACCCCTCCGGATCACACTCCCCGATGATAATGGGTATTCCCTCCAGCTGCGGGTAGAGATTTACCGCATCAAACCCTCTGACAATATCCATCAGCTGAGGCGCCATATTCATCTGCACATGATCATCTACCACTTCAGGACTCCCTTTAGCATGGTAAGCAATAAAATCCAGAGGTGCTCCGGTTTCTCCTGTCGCATAGTTTTCCCCTTCCAATACATGATCAATGAAATCAATGAGGTAGTCATAGGCTTTTGACCAGCGAGGACCCGTAGTGTGTGGCCCTCCAACCTTACATTTGGGGCATGCGCGCCTCACTGCGTCTACCGAGTAATCGTAAAGCTCAAAATACTCTTCTTTCTTACCTGACCAGTAACCAATATTGGGTTCATTCCAGGCCTGCCACAGCCAGGTCTCAACCTCCTCCTGCCCATACCGATCTATGGAATGCTTCACCCACTGATAGATCAATTCGGCCCATTTCTCATAATTCTTTGGCGGATATGTCCACCCGGTAAAGATATTTTCATAGGTTTTAGTAATATCCCATTGGTGCCTGTATGGTTCGGGTTTCTCAGACAGTGCTTTTGGCATAAATCCCATCTCCACAAGGGGCTTCATGCCCCGCTCCACGTAGGTATCAAAGATCTGATCAACGATCGTCCAGTCATAGACAGGATTTCCGTCTTCATCTTCAGTGTAAGCATTGGTCGACCCCCACTTAAGACCTGCTTCTCCATCTCCGGTAGTAAGCAGGTTATGAGCTCTTACGTACACAGGCACACTGCTGAGCTCAGCTATCTCGGAAAGTAGTTTCTTCCCATTTTTCATGTAGGTATAGTTGGGCTCGTCATACCCGAAATAAGCCCAGATTGGCTTCAGAGTTCCCTGAGATTTAGCTGCATCTACACTGATCCTGACAGTGTTCTGACTGTATGTAAATGCGGAAATGACTAAAAGAAATCCGCACGTGATAGTTTTAACAAAGCACATAGGACTGAAGGTTACGTTGGATTTTTTAAGTTAATCAGGGTTGGCTTCTCTAAATTTAAAAAATTATGACTGCAATAACCATGTTTTTGCAGTCATTTAGCTACCTAAATAGTATACATACGGTAAAAAATCCAACTCCCGAGGTAGCTCTCCTCAAAATCCATATCGTAGCCCGATTCCATAATAAACTGATGAATATTGTTTAGCCTGCGGGCTTCCAACCTTGCTGTTATGTTAAAAAAGCGATACATCAGCCACACAATAAGCTGCTGAAAAGCCTTGCCTTTTTGAAAGTCCACAACATGAAGCTGTCCACCGCTTGCAAGTAAATCTTTGGCTTTGGCCAGTATCTTTTTAAGATTACTCGCATGAAACGAATCCAGGAAAAAAGGAAAAATAACTGCGTCAAAAGATTCGTCAGTTCGCCACTCGAGGTAATCATCCTGGATAAATGTGATGTTTGCATCGCTTTCCCGCTCTTTTGCCAGCTTCATCATTGTCTCAGACAGCTCAAGAAAAACCACCTGATGAGTCCTCTGCAAACAGGGCAAGATCCTTCCTGTACCACCTCCTGCGATCAGGACTTTAGCATCGGGTTTAAGATTACGTACCGGCGCTAACTGGACATGTTCCCACATTTTCCCAAACACCAGATCAGCAAGTCCGTCGTAAAACCTGGCTATAAAATCAAAGTTGTTTTTCATAACCAAATACTTTGGTCACAAAACAAATAAGATCGGGAGATAAAATACGCCATCACCAATGACTCTGAATCGATCCTTATAAGAGGCAGCAGGCACGAGAAATACCCCGTAAAGTACTACTGACATCAGCAGGTATAAAAACTGAAGAGGTGAGTTAAATAAAGTGACAAGACTCAAACTGCATGAAATACTCAGCAAGCACATCCCATGAATGAGCCATGAAGCATATTTGGTCCCAACTGTAATAACCAAAGAACCAAAGCCATCCTGCCGATCCCGTTTCTGGTCATAGAAAGAAAAGATCATGAGGTTGATCAAAGCTATCATGGCCAGCTGGCTGCAGTACAGCACATCAATAAATGCAATACGCTGTGCCAATGAGGCCGGCCCTAAAAAAATTCCCACAGCATAAGCTACTGCTACAATCAGCTCTTTCACCCACAGCTTTTTCGCAACAAAAACCAGGACCAGGTACCCAACACAACCTGCCGAAAGCAAGGCACCATTTCTGATGACAACCTCAGGCAAAAAGACCATATTAACCAAACCACAGATAAGTACCAGACCTGAAATAATAATCAGCCAGCTAAAGTGCTCCTTGTGAAACCGATGACGGGGACTGGAGGGAGACGCTACTTTTCGGGCGTCTATCAGATGGTCGGTAGTATAGATCAGCCAAATTGCTGCGCCTAAAGCAACGTAAACAGAAAAGGGGAGATGGACCTCATAATATTTGCCCAGATATGCTAAAACAAAAATGGCTCCCATTACCACATCTAATGAGAGCCATCTGAAATATCTGTATAAAACTTCCATCAGGAACGAACCACTTATCCTCCCTGTGAGAGCGCCTCAGCGCCTCCCACAATCTCAAGGATCTCCTTGGTAATTGCAGCCTGACGAGTTCGGTTATAAGTCAGTCTAAGTTCCTTAAGCAGTTCTCCCGCATTATCTGTCGCCTGATCCATGGCTGTCATACGGGCGCCTTGCTCAGAAGCGTTAGATTCCAGAAGTGCTTTGTAAAACTGGATCTTCAGTGATTTTGGAATGACTTCAGAAAAAATAAACTCTTTGCTCGGTTCAAACAGGTAATCATTTGAATTGCTGTTCTCTGCTTCCTCCTCATCCACTACTGTAGTCAAAGGCAGGAACTGTTCGGCTCGTACGATTTGAGTAGCTACATTCTTAAATTCATTAAAAATGATCTCTACTGAATCAAAATCTCCGGCAATAAATCCGTTCATGGCAAACTCAGCAGCCTCCATCACGTGAGTGAAATCAAGACTACCAAAAAGACCGGCATACTCGTCGATTACATTGTACCCTCTTTTAGAAAAGTGATCGTAAGCCTTTTTCCCTATTGGCAATAAAGTCACATTTCCGGCAGCCTCCTGACTGGAATATTTTTCAGCGATTACAGCTTTTGTATACTTAAAGATACTGCTGTTAAAAGCACCACAGAGACCTCTGTCAGAGGATACCACTACCAAAAGTACATTATTGGCCTCTCTGGATTCAGCAAACGGATTTTCTACCTGATCACTATCCACTCCGGCGGCCACATTCTGTATGATCGCAGTTAGCTTCTTAGAGTAAGGACGCATCTGTATGATACGATCCTGCGCTCTTCTCAGCTTGGCTGCAGCTACCATTTTCATGGCTTTTGTGATCTGCTGGGTCGATGTGACCGACTGAATTCTTCCTTTTACTTCTTTAAGGTTCGCCATTTGGGTTATTCTTAGTTATAGCGCGCTGCCAGACCTTTAGCTACTTCTGCAAGCTTATCTGTTGCAGATTCTTCCAGTTTTCCAGCCTTTAGCGATTCTAAAACGTCTTTGTTTTCAGCTCTTAAAACATTAATAAAGTCAGATTCAAACTCCTTCACTTTTACCTCGGGCACTTTATCCAGGAAGCCTTTAGTAGAAACGTAGATGATGGCCACCTGCTCCTCTACCGGTACGGGAGAGTATTGAGCCTGCTTCAAAATTTCCTGGTTTCTTCTACCTCTGTCTATCGTTCGCTTTGTAGCAGCATCCAGATCAGAACCGAATTTTGAGAAAGCTTCAAGCTCCCGGAACTGCGCCTGGTCAAGCTTAAGCGTACCTGCCACCTTTTTCATGGACTTGATCTGAGCCGAACCACCCACTCGGGATACAGAGATACCCACGTTGATAGCCGGACGGATACCTGAGTTAAAGAGGTTTGTCTCAAGGAATATCTGACCATCTGTGATTGAGATCACATTGGTAGGGATATAAGCCGACACGTCACCAGCCTGTGTCTCGATAATAGGAAGGGCTGTTAAAGAACCACCTCCTTTTACCTTACCCCTAAGAGGCTCAGGCAGATCGTTCATTTGAGAGGCAATTTCATCATTGTTAATGATCTTGGCTGCACGCTCAAGCAATCTGGAGTGAAGGTAAAATACATCTCCTGGGTATGCTTCTCGTCCCGGAGGCCTTCTGAGTAGAAGAGATACCTCACGATAAGAAACAGCCTGCTTGGAAAGGTCATCGTATACCACGAGAGCCGGACGACCGGTATCGCGGAAATACTCACCAATAGCTGCTCCGGCAAAAGGAGCAAAGAACTGCATAGGGGCAGGGTCAGAAGCTGCAGCACTCACAATCGTAGTGTATGCCATAGCGCCGGCTTTCTCCAGCGCGGCTTGTATTCCTGCTACGGTAGAAGCTTTCTGGCCTACCGCTACATAAATACAGTATACAGGCTCTCCCCGGTCATAAAATTCTTTCTGATTGATAATGGTATCAATCGCCACGGCAGTCTTACCAGTCTGACGATCACCGATGATCAACTCACGCTGGCCTCTACCAATCGGGATCATGGAGTCGATCGCTTTGATACCTGTCTGCAAAGGCTCACTCACAGGCTCACGATAGATCACTCCGGGAGCTTTTCGCTCGATAGGCATTTCGAAAAGCTCACCTTCTATTGCTCCTTTGCCGTCTATCGGATTTCCCAGTGTGTCTACCACTCTGCCGGACATACCGTCACCTACTTTAATAGAGGCAATTAGCCCGGTCCTTTTTACAGTATCACCTTCTTTGATCTCAGCTGACTCTCCAAGAAGTACAGCGCCCACGTTATCTTCCTCCAGGTTCAAAACCATTGCTTTCAGGCCATTTTCGAACTCCAAAAGCTCTCCAGCCTGTGCCTGAGTTAAACCATAGATACGCGCCACACCGTCTCCTACCTGAAGAACAGTTCCTACTTCTTCAAGCTCAGCCTCCGTTTTAGAGCCGGATAGTTGCTCTCTTAGTATTGCCGAGACTTCATCAGGTCGAACATCTGCCATAGTCTTATATTATTATTTGTGCCTTTTCGGGCAGGTTTATTAAATCGTTTCTCTTTGAAATTTCAATTTCAGGTCTCTTAGCTGACCACTAATGCTTTCATTTATCTGACGGTCACCCAGCTGAAGGATATAACCCCCAACCAGATTCGGGTCTATTTTTTCATTAAGTTTTGGCTTCTTACCAGTAATGTCGGTTACAAGTTTTTCAAATGATTTGCGCAAAGCATCATCCAAAGCAATTGTAGTAGTGACAGTGGCTTCCTGGAAGCCCATTTTTGCGTTATAAAGAATTACAAATTCACTGGCAATATCAGGTAAAAACTTCTCCCGTTTCTTCCTGGTCACAATATCAAAAAACTGTGCAGTAAGCTGATTTACCTTTTCACCAAAAATAGCCTTGAGAATAGCTGCTTTTTTGAGATGAGGTATGATTGGGCTTTTCAGCATGAGCAAAAACTCTCTGTTAGCATCGCATATCTCAGAAAAATTAGCCATGTCATCACGTACCTCTTCCAGCACCTTCTTCTCTTCAGCCAGCTCCAACAATGGCTTGGCATACCTCTTTGCTATTCTGGTAATCGACATCTTAGTTTACTTTTACGTCTTTGAGGAATTTATCTACCAGCGCTTTTTGCGATTTGTCATCTGAGAGCTTTTCTCTGATCACTTTCTCGGCAATTTCCAAAGAGAGACTAGCTACCAGGTCTTTTACCTCTTTCAGCGCTGATTTTTTCTCAGATTCGATGCTAGCCTTTGCATCCGCAATCATCTTATCCGCAATCACAGAGGTTTCACTTTTTGCTTCTTCCTTGATCCTGTTAGCTGCTGAAATCGCCTCTTTCAATATCTTATCGCGTTCTGTACGAGCTTCCTGAAGCAGGTATTCATTATCTGCTTTGATCTGCTCCATCTCTTCTTTCGCCAGGTCAGCTGCTCGTAATGAGTCCTCTATTTTACTTTCTCGAGCTTTTAATGCGCCCGCGATCGGTTTCCATACAAATACAGCCAGAATTCCAAATACTACAAGGAAAACGATCGTCTGCCAAATTATTAATCCTATCTCCGGATGAACCATATTTTAATTGTTATTGTGCCTGATAATAAACCTGATCCTGAAGCCTAATGCTATCAAGATCAGGTTGGGTTTAGAATGCTTAAGATCCGATAGACAAGAATCCGATTACAGCTGCAAATAGTGCAACACCTTCTATCAAGGCTGCTGCAATAATCATTGCAGTCTGGATTCTGCCGGCTGCTTCTGGTTGTCTGGCAATACTTTCAGTAGCTCCTTTACCGATCATACCGATACCAAGACCTGCTCCCAGTACTGCTAAACCTGCTCCAATTGCTCCCATGATTAATCTAATTTATATGGTTTAAAATAAAAGATTCATTAATGATGCTCCTCTACTGCCTGCCCAAAATACATAGCAGAAAGGAGGGTGAAAATATATGCCTGCAGCAAGGCCACAAACAATTCCAGCATGTTCATAACGGTAGCAAAAATGGTAGCGGCAACTCCCACAGCTATGCTCTGCGCAATGAACGTAAGACTTATTATGCTTAAGATGATGATATGACCTGCAGTAATGTTTGCAAAAAGTCGTACCATCAGTGAAAATGGCTTTGTAAATATTCCAATGATCTCAATGGGCACAAGGATCATATAAAGAGGTACCTTGGCCACCCAACTCATACTACTACCCAGCGGATCAAAAATATGTGACCAATAGGTTTTATTCCCTGAAATCAGTGTGATTATAAGGCTGAAAACAGCCAATGTCAGCGTAACCGCAATGTTGCCTGTTAAGTTTGCAGCTGCGGGAAGCAGCCCCAAAAGATTCCCGAACCAGATAAAGAAAAACAATGTCATCAGGTAAGGAAGGTACCTTTCGTACTTGGGGCCAATGTTTGGCTTTACTATCTCATCTCTGACATAAATGATTATAGGCTCGAAAAAGGACTGTATTCCCCTTGGAGGCCCACCTGCGTTCTTTTTATATCCCCTGGCTACTGCAAGAAAAATCAGAATCAAAACAGTCGAATTTATAAGCAGAAATAGTACATTTTTCGTAATTGACAGGTCTATAACATGCTCCCCGTCAGCAAGGGTAATGTGCTCATGCTCCATCACATAACCTTTGTAAGGAACTACATTATGATCCTCATCATAAAAGTTGCCGGAGGAGAATATATCCAGACCATTTTCTTCGGAGTAAATAATAACCGGAAGGTGTACCGTAAACCCGTGAAATATCTCCCATGAATGAGCATCACTGATGTGGTGATTGATCATTTCACTCGGATCAAATTTCTCCCCTTCCTCGTCTCCACCGGACGCAAGCGCCGGAACTGCCGAAAGCACTGAAACAATAAGAAATAAGCTGCTGAATTTCAAAAACTTAGACAAGACGTTACTCCGATTTTTATTCATTGCTATTGGGTTCACTCCTCAATTCCGCCGCAAGTTAGGTAATACAGCAAATAATTCAAAGATTAAATAAACCAAGTAAAGGGCTATAAACTGGATCATGAGGGATTTTATATTATCCAGCTTCAGCATGAATAATATCACGAGAAAGAACAGGGCTGTCATTAGTCTGAATGTAATCGCTCCAAGTGCATAAAGCGGAGTCTTCCATTCATTTTTTTCAGCCTGATAAAACATCCATGAAACAATGATTGACTGGGCGAAAAAAAAGATAACCAGCCCTGGAAATTTTTCATGAAGATCTATGGACAACCAGTCACCCGCCTCTAGATAATATGCTACTATGAAGAAAACAGAGATCAGGAATGTAGCGATCAGGTATTTCTTCATGAACCAAACTTCTTAAGCAAATAATAAATGGTTGCAGCCACAGACAGGAAGATAGATAAAATAAGAATCCAGGGGATTTCAAACCCTATCTCACGATCGAGGTAATAACCCCCAAGGATAATCCCCAAATTTAAGGAGAGTAGCTCAAAAGTTATGCTCGTTAACCGAGCATAATCATTACCTTTCTCAGGATTGGGCTTTAAGGAGCGGTTTTTCTTCTTGTCCTTCAACCTTCCCTATCTTTATCTCCTTACTTTTCACTCCCATTTTGCAGCTACCATTAAATGTAGCGCCAGATTCTACAATAAGCTTGTTGGTAATAATATCACCGTCTATCACAGCGGTAGGCTTCAGTACCAGGACTTCAGTAACCTCCACTGTTCCGGAAATATGCCCGGCTATTTCTGCATTTTGTGCGAGTACACTACCCTCTACCTGAGAAGAATCTCCAAAGGCCGCCTTGGTTTTCGTTTTAATATTTCCAACCACCTTGCCCTCTATTCTGATGTTCCCAAAGGTCTCAAGATTCCCTTCAAGGATGGTTCCTTTACCAATGATGTTGCTTGAATTACTTAGATCTTCTGCCACTTTCTTTTCCTGTTTGTTAAACATTTCTTTTTTAAAAATTGATGTACGAATTTAAAAGGCGACATATTCTTGTGGATTAACGGGGTTACCATTGTGCCACAACTCAAAATGGAGATGCGGACCTGAAGTAAGTTCTCCCGTATTCCCAATTATAGCAATTATTTCTCCTCCACTCACAAAATTACCAACGTTTTTTAATAATTCCGAATTGTGCTTATACACGGATATGAGATTGCCACTGTGCTGAATACCAATCACATAGCCACTATCTAAGGTCCATGAAGAAAAAATAACCACTCCGTCAGCTACACATTTTACCGGTTCATTTTCCTTAGCCACGATATCCGTACCGTAATGATCCGCTTTGGGATTAAACTCATCAGTAACAATCCCATCCATCGGTGTAAAAAGAAATAGCTCCCTGAACTCATCTGACCTGGAGTTTTGATAAGTCAGTATCCCCAGATCCTCTTTCTCAAATTCTGCCCGAAACTGTGAATCGATAGGCGGAATCGATTCGCCCAGCTGAATTTCAGAGGGATTAAAGTCGGCTGGCTCACGACCTGCTTCTAGAGTATTAAGTGCTTCTATATCCCCACCTACGACTCTTTTGATATTGTCCACGTACTGATCCTGTATAGACAGTTGATATTCCAGAGAATCGATCTTCATCGTAAGATCCACCAACTGACGGTTAGACTGCATCATGGCAAAACGCGGATCCAGCCACTGCTCCAGAACAAAGGTTACCAGGTAAACTGACAAAGAAATCAATACCACAAAAATACCCGCAAAAAGAAGGATAACACGAGCGAAATTGAAGCTGATAGTCTTCTTCTCCGCAAAGTTCTCCTCGTTTCGGATGATCAGTAGATACCGGTTTGTCAGCCAGTTTGATAATGTCTTCTTGGGTGTCAAGTTTCTGAGTTTTTTATTCTCAATCGTTTAGTTCGCAGAATTCATTTTTCCGCCTTAAAGCAAGCAAAATTAGTTAACCTATTGATTTTCAATCACCAAATTATGGAATACTTTTATATGTAAGGCCTATTAAAAACCTGATGTCTTATTTTTACAAGATTCTACAGAGATATACGTTAATTTGCAAACATCTATTGTGTTGAGAGATCTCCTAATTTACCTGACGGCAATTCTTTTGATAGCAGGAGGCTGCTCTACGTACAGCAGCAACCCCCTGAATACCGCCTATCATGACCTTACAGCGCATTACAATGCTTATTTCATCGCCAACGAGCGCATGAAAGAAATAGAAACCACTCTTTATGACAATTATCAGTGGAATTACAATAAAATCCTGCCAATATATGTGCCGGTAGATAGCAATGATGCCAATAGCCTGAAGACCCAGATAGAGGACTGTATAGAAAAGGCCTCGATTGCAATTCAGCGTCATGAGGGCTCCAAATGGGAAGATGATTCATATATCCTGGTAGGGAAAGCCCGGTACTACTCGCTCGAATATGCAGATGCTATAGAAACCTTCAAGTTTGTCAACAAAGAAGGAGAGGACGATGATGCCCGTCATGAAGCCCTTATTGAGCTGATAAAGACTTTTGTTGATTTCAATGAAATCAATAATGCAATCGCCGTTTCAGATTACCTGAAAAAAGAAGAGCTCAACCGTAAAAACAAGGAGGAGCTACACCTGGTCAGAGCCTATCTGTATCAAAAACGAAATGATTTTGACCAGCTGGTTCAGAACCTGGTGAAAGCTGAAGATCTGATGACCAGCTTTGCAGACAAATCCAGAATAGACTTTATCATTGGTCAGGTGTACCAGCAGCTTGGTTTTGAATCGGAGGCGTACAATTACTACGAGAGGTCTTTGAAAAACAACCCGGAGTATGAGTTGGAATTTTACACCAAACTAAACATGGCCCAGGTGACGGAGCTAACCAGTTCAGGTGATATCAAAAAAATCAGAAAATATTTTAAAAAACTCCTCCGAGATACCAAAAACAAAGAATATAAAGACAAGATCTACTATGAAATGGCCAATTTCGAACTCAAGCAGGGCAATTTGGATGAGGCCATTGGTTACTACAAATCTTCGGTAAGAACCTCGGTTAAAAATGACAGGCAAAAAGCTTACTCATATCTCAAACTGGGCCAGATCTACTATGATAGCCTGAAAAATTTTGAGCTTGCGCAGGCTTACTATGACAGCACTGTCAACACCATGCCAAAAGACGAAGAGAACTTTGCCAAGATCAAACAACGACAGGAAATACTGGACGAATTTGTTATTCAGATAAAAACCATCCGTGAGAATGACAGCCTGGTTGCTTTAGCAAACCTGCCACAGGATTCATTAGTGGCTCTGGCTACAGAGCTCGTGGAACAACAAGAAAAACTTAATGAAGAAAAAAAGAAAAGGGAGGAACGAAGAAGGGCTAATCAGGCGGCCAGCTCCTTTGATGTAAATGAAGGAGACCTGATCGGGACTAATCTTGGTGGAGCCACCTGGTATTTTTACAACCCGACAGAGGTTGCCAAAGGAATCAGTGAGTTTAAAGCCACATGGGGTGACATCCCATTGGCAGACAATTGGCGCAGAAGCCTGAAAACCGGGCAGCTGGTCGCCCAGGATGCAGGTCAGAACAAGGCAATTGACACCCTTTCATCAGAGGATGCCAAAGCACAACGCATGCAAAAAGAGGTAGAAACCATGCTGGCCTCAGTACCTAAAAGTCAGGAAGAGATAGACCAATTGCTAAAAGAAGTAGAGGACGCCCACTACAAACTGGGGAACATCTACAACTTCAATCTGGAAGAAAAAGACAATGCGATCAAGACTTTTGAGGCTTTATTGGTACGATTCCCAGGCAGCGAATACGAAGCAGAGGTATTGTACCAGCTATATCTGCTATACAAAAACAAACATCCGGACCTTGCCGAAGAAAAAGCCAACCGACTCAAAGCTGAGTTTTCCGAAACTGTTTATGCCAAACTGGTAGACAACCCCAATTACAGGGAAGAGAATCAGGCCATCACAGAAAAGCTCAAAAAGGTGTATGCCAGGGCCTATAAGCTTTACAAAGACAAAGAATACAAATCTTCAATAGAACTGCTTGACAGCGCCCTGACAAGCTCAGCTGAAAACACTTTTGAAGATAATATGGCATTACTCACTGTTTTAAATACTGGTCAGCTGGAAGGGCAGTACAAATACCAATACGAACTCAACAATTTTATAAAAACCTATCCGGAGAGTGAACTGGTACCTTACGCAAAAAGCCTGGTAGAATCCAGCGAAAACTACCAGATCAACCTTTATAACAGTGCCAAAGCTAAATTTATCACCTACTTTGACCAAAAGCATTACCTCGTCATTGTGTATCCAAACAAGAGCGCTCTATCACAGGCGGTAACATCAGAAGTAGATCAATACATCAAAGAGGGAGAGCAGAGACTAAGCACAGGTAACCTGATCCTGAATGAAAAAAACGCTATGATTCTGATCAATGATTTTCCAAATGGTCAAGAAGCAGAGAATTATTTGAAAAAATTTGATGTTGAATTACCGCTGAATGATACACATAAAGGAGAAAAAATATACAGTTTTGTTATATCAGAAGATAATTTTGATATCTTCTACAAGACCAAGGACCTGACCGCCTACCTGAACTTTTTTGAAAAGCACTATCTAAAATGAATCGAAAAGGAATAAAGATCATTGTCATCCTGCTATGGGTGTTCTTTCTTGGGGCTGTCATTACAGTGCCCACTCTTTTTTACCTGGTAAAAGCCGATTTCAACAACTGGTTCGGTGGACTGCCCAGCCTTCAGGAACTGGAAAAGCCGGATCCCGACCTGTCATCAGAACTTATAAGTGCTGATGGAGTATCCCTTGGAAAATACTATCGGAAAAACCGCACACCGGTAACTTACGAGGAGCTTTCTACTGAGCTTGTAAATACGCTGCTGGTAACAGAAGATATCCGGTTCAAAGAGCATTCAGGAATCGACCTGAAAGGTTTGATTCGAGCGATAACTGGCAAACTAATCGGGCAGTTTAGAGGAGGAGGATCAACCATCACCATGCAGCTTGCGGAAAACCTCTATCGGACCTCTTCCGAAAACCGGGGGAAGCTCTACAAATATGGGGGAGTGGGTGAGATCATAACCAAGCTGAAAGAGTGGATCATTTCGGTACAACTGGAAGAATCTTACACGAAAGAAGAGATCCTGGCCATGTACTTAAATACAGTAGAGTTTGGAAGTAATTCTTTTGGGATTAAAGTAGCTGCTAAAACATTTTTCAATAAACTGCCTTCACAACTTAACTATAAAGAATCGGCGGTTTTAGTGGGTGCCATAAATGCCCCTACAAGGTGGAATCCTATCCTGAACCCGGACAATGCCATGAGAAAAAGGACTGAAGTACTGTACAATGTTTATAAAAACGGTCTAATAAACAAGGAACAGTATGACAGCCTTAAAACCTCTGGCTTTGGGCTCAATTATAAGGTGGATTCTCATAATGAGGGTCTGGCTACTTATTTCCGAACCGTCATCAGAAGAGACCTTTTGGCCTGGACTCGAGAGCATGGTTACGACCTGTTTGAAGACGGACTAAAGATCTATACCACCATAGACACAAGACTCCAGCAGTATGCTGAAGAGGCCATGAAAGAACACATGGATACCCTGCAGCAGATATTTAATAAATCCTGGGAAGGAAGAAATCCATGGATAGACGAGGAAGGCAATGAAATTGAAGGTTTTCTGGAAGATGCCATCGAGCGTACGGAACACTACAGAGACCTTGTTCAGCAGTTTGGAAAAGATTCTGATTCGGTAGATTACTACCTGAATAAAAAAAGACCAATGACCGTCTTTTCCTGGGATGGAGAAGTGGATACACTAATGAGTTCATACGACTCTCTGGCTTACTACAAAAGATTTCTCCAGGCCGGCTTTATGGCTATGGACCCGACGACAGGTCACATCAAAGCATGGGTAGGCGGCATAGATCACAAGTATTTCAAATTTGATCATGTAAAACAAAGTAAAAGGCAACCAGGATCCACCTTCAAGCCTTTCGTTTACACAGCGGCTATCGATAATGATTATTCGCCATGCTATCCTGTGGTGGATGCTCCGGTTACCTTTTCCATGCCCGGACAGGACCCGCCAACATGGACCCCGGATAATGCGTCCGGAAGATTTTCAGGAGAAGTAATGACTATCCGCCAGGCAATGGCCCGGTCAGTAAATAGCATTACAGCCTTCATGATGAAGCAGGTAGGTCCCCAGACTGTGGTAGATTATGCCCATAGGCTGGGAATAGAAAGTCACCTCGATGCTGTACCATCTCTCGCATTGGGAGTAGGTGATGTATCCCTTTATGAAATGCTTGGAGCATATTCCACTTTTGTCAATAAAGGTGTCTATACCGAGCCATTTTACATCACACGCATTGAGGATCAAAATGGCAATGTCATTCAGCAGTTTGTTCCGCAGACTAGAGAAGCCCTCAATGAGGAAACCGCCTACGTAATGCTGCATATGCTCAAGGGTACTACAGAGGAGCCTGGTGGCACCGGTCTGGCCATTGACCGCTCTCTTCGGGAAAACAATGAGATAGCCGCCAAAACAGGTACTACTCAAAATGCTTCGGATGGTTGGTTCGTAGGCATTACTCATGATCTTGCAGCTGGGGCCTGGGTAGGGGGAGATGACAGATCTATTCACTTCAGGTACTGGGCAATGGGTCAGGGCGCCCGTACCGCCATGCCGATCTGGGAGCGCTTCATGGTGAAAGTGTACGATGATCCTACATTAGGTTATACCAAAGGGTCTTTTGACAAGCCCATAAAACCAATCAGTATAGAACTGAATTGTGACAGGTATGAAGCCATAGTAAATCCAGCAGATTCTATACAATCCGATATCATCAATGAAGACGATATCATGTAAGCGGACATGGAATTTCAAAAATTCTCGACCAAAGAGTATAATAAACTACCAAATGAACCCGGAGTATATAAGTTTTTCAATGAGGAAAACACAATAATCTATGTAGGTAAGGCCAAAAGTCTGGTTAAAAGGGTGTCCAGCTACTTTACCAAAGCAGGTACCGTCAACAGGAAAACCGCAAGGCTGGTAAACGAAATAGCTTATATAGAATTTATCATTGTCAATTCTGAGTTCGATGCACTGCTGCTGGAAAACAGTCTGATCAAGGAAAACCAACCTAAGTATAACATCCTTTTGAAGGATGACAAAAGCTTTCCAAGTATCTGTGTAACCAATGAACGGTTCCCAAGAATCTTCTCTACCCGCAGGATCATTCCATCACAGGGGGACTATTTCGGGCCGTATACCAGTGTGAAGGCCATGAATAATGTACTTGACCTGATTCGTAAGCTATACACCATCCGAACCTGCAACCTTAATCTTTCCCGATCAAATATTGAAAAAAAGAAATTTAAAGTTTGCCTTGAGTATCATATAGGCAATTGCCTGGGACCGTGTGAAGGATTACAATCAGAAAGTGACTACCTGGAGGATATCAGAAGCGCAAAGGAGATTTTAAAAGGCAACATCGCATTCGTCAGGACACAGTTCAAAAACCTGATGCAAAAAGCTGCAGGGGAACTTAAATACGAGGTGGCGCATACCTACAAAACCAAACTGGAATATCTCGAAAAATTCCAAACCAAGTCCCTGATTGTAAATCCTAAGATCAACAACACAGATGTTTTTGGTGTGATCACGGAAGGCGAAAAGTATTTTTTAAACTACATGCGTATAGAGCATGGCAGTATACGTGTCTCAGAAACCTTTGAAGCCAGGAGAAGGCTTGATGAGCCGGAAGATGAACTATTGCAGGTAGTCCTATTTAATATCCGCGATAAATATCAAAGTGAAAACAATGAGATATTAACGAATAAAAAAATCGACAGCTGGGGTAATGTAGAATTAATACTGCCAAAGATCGGGGATAAGAAAAAGCTTGTAGACCTTTCTGTCAAAAATGCCCTCTTCTTTAGAAATGAAAAGGCAAAAAGAAAAGCTGAAGCAAAATCTCCCAATGAAAAAGTACTGGAACAGCTTCAGTCCGACTTAAGGCTTAACAATTTGCCAAAGCATATCGAGTGTTTTGACAATAGTAACATACAGGGAACCAATCCGGTCTCATCGATGGTCTGCTTCAAAAACGGAAAACCTTCCAAAAAAGACTACAGAAAGTACAATATCAGATCAGTAGAAGGGCCGGATGACTTTGCCAGCATGCGAGAGGTTGTGGGAAGGAGATACAAACGCCTCATAAACGAGGAGGTACCACTCCCGGATCTGGTAATAATAGACGGAGGAAAAGGACAGCTAAGCGCCGCTTGTGAAGCGCTAAAAAACCTCAATGTTTATGGTCAAATCCCCATTATCGGAATTGCGAAACGTCTCGAGGAGATCTATTACCCGGAAGATTCCGTACCACTTCACATTAGCAAAAAATCTCCGGCTCTAAAGCTCCTGCAACACCTTAGAGATGAGGCTCATCGATTTGCCATCACTTTTCACAGGCAAAAGCGAAGTAAGGCTTCTATCAAATCTTCCCTGGATGAAATTAAAGGGATTGGCGGTGCGACAAAAACCAGGCTGTTGCAACATTTCAAAAGTGTAAAAAGGATCAAGGAAGCTTCTGCCGATGAACTGGAAAAGGTCATTGGTAAGTCAAAAGCCTCACTCATAAAGGAGGGTCTAAAAGAAAAAAGGGATCAATCCTGATCCCTCTTAAATTTTTATGTCTTTCGAATACATTTAATATTCCCAAAGTTCACTTTCATATTCCATCAGATCATATTCAGCTTTTTGCTGTAGCATTATTGCCTCGTATGGATCTGAGGTCTGTTGTCTGATATCCAAATCCTGAGCGTTAGAAACCTTCACTATAGGAGCAGCAAAAAGCCTTAGCTCAAATGCATCCCCATAGTTTCTATGAGCCGCATCATTTTGATTGTTATACCAAAGCGCTTTATCTGCATAAGGTCCCCTGAAAAGATTGATCACATCTTCATACTTGAAATGTGCTACTTTCTTCTCGAATCCTGCTTCATTCCAAACAGCACCTGCTCTGGCTGGTAAAGCAACAGATAAAGCCCGAATGTACCAATACATCCTGGACCGGTTGCGATCAAACATTAAATCCTCTTTTAAATAAAGGACATCAAATACCTCAGGTGGTATTGGATCGTACTGCGGACCGCTATCAGCAGATTCCTGAGCAGGCTCATCCCCAAATCCACCGCCAAATCCTGAGTCAAAACCTCCTCCACCAAACCCTCCACTCTGTCTTTCAATGCTAGTCTGGTCAATAAAAACACTATCTGGCATCAGATTGACACACGAATCAGACATGTAAGGCTTGATTAACCCTTCGTTCACAGCATCGAATAACAATCTTGGAATTTCCTGATTGATCGCACTGAATGCCCTGTTTTGTCTAACCTTAAGGTCCATTCTCCTCCAAACTGTTTTCTTGAACATCTGGTGATATTCAGGAACAACAGCTTTTATGATTGGCGCCTGTATCTCCTGTGCAGAAGCGTTATGCGCTGCCGGAAGTACAAATAGAGCCATTAAAAAAGCACAACAAAAATTTTTCATAACCCTGTTTTTACATTATTCTTAGTTGAGCGAAATATTCACAAATCGCTGGAAGGTTGGAAAATCTTCCACCTGACCTCTGAAATTTTGTCTCTGAACTTTCTTGATCTCTATTACTAACTGATCACCTTTCCTGGCTCTTGAAGCTATCTGAGAAAGGTTCACATTTTCACCTGTTGTAATAGAGCCTCTTCCTAAACCACCACTAACCAGCGTGATCTGAGCTTCAGCAATACGGAATTTTGCATCATCCGGCAAAAACTGCTGGAAACTTTCATCAGGAATAGGCTTTATATAAATTCTCGGTGTTTTGGCAGAAATACCAGTCTTCATATTCACTTCCTTTTGATCCGGTCCATAAACAGTAATTGATGGAGCGGGTATCCTTCTAACACTGAAACTCCTTGCACCAATAAAATTTCCATTACTGGAAACATTAAGAGTCACCTCTTCAAGAGATGTAGGCACTACGGTTACCGCACCTTTTTCAGAACCCTCATAAGTTCTCGCATTTTTTGCTGAAAATGAAGGATTGTAAGCTACTCCTAATTGTGGGACCTGCACATCCAGCTTATTCCCGCAGTTTCTATACAATGCCTGTACGGATTGTGACTGGATCTGAATAGTAGGTTTTACTACAAAGTATTCCATCTGCTCCACAAAAGTGGTATCTCTTCCCCCGGGAAGTGTCACTGTAATAGCAGCTTCATAAGTCTTACGGGCCAGTCCATCTTTATCAAAACTGGAAGAGTTTGCCGTAAACTCTACTAACCCTTGGCCACTGGCATCTACAGGAATCTCATTCCCATTGTACTTCATCGTAGGAGTCACTCCTGAAGAAGATGCGGAAATGAACATTTTAGCCGAGTACTTGGTACCGGCCGCTACATACTTGGATTCCGGCTTCACCATAGGTACAATCCTGTCAAATTTCAGGTCACCAGCACCTACTTTATCCGACAGATAAT
The DNA here is from genome assembly GCF_057801515.1 of Marinoscillum sp. HNIBRBA16962. Lineage (NCBI taxonomy): Bacteria > Pseudomonadati > Bacteroidota > Cytophagia > Cytophagales > Reichenbachiellaceae > Marinoscillum > Marinoscillum sp. HNIBRBA16962. Next base: position 6,014,980 of record NZ_CM173603.1, read on the forward strand.
CAAGGGCTCTTGTCTCATAACCCAGCACTCGTGACTGGAATTCACTAAGTGTCGCCAGGCCAGCGGGTGTTGGTGAGTCATTGAAGGCCAGAATAGAAAAACTTTTCCCTTTTTGGTTTGGATCTGCGCTATATACAGGATCCTGATCGGCATCCAGCGCAATTTCTTTATAAGCTGTCAGGTCTCCCTCTTCAGCACCAATTTCATCCAGTTTATTCTTTACGTACTCCGCATAGCCATTCAAGAGCTGCTTTAGTTCTATACCGTGTCCCTGACCGTTTTCTTCTTCTGGCATCATGTAGTGGCCTACCGTGCTATAGTCTACCTTCCCTACCAGATGCTTGGCATCCCCTTTATATTCCGGTTCATGTCCTTCCTCATATCCCCCTGATTCATCTATAACAGCGACTTTCAGGTTGTCTATTTCTTCCATTACACGTGCAGTCTCTGCTCGCAGTTCCTCTGCAGCCTTCACAATGACCAGGTCAGCTTCCCTGTTTCCGGTATCATCTACCGTACTTATAATGTTTTCAAGGATAGCTCCATTTCTTTCCTGGGTTTCGTTATTGGCTCGTACCAGAGAGTCATTAAGAAATACGAACTTATCAATGACCGTAGAACTAACGTTTAGTGCTAACAAAGCTGTTAGTACCAAATACATCATCCCGATCATCTTCTGCCGTGGTGTTTCTTTTCCTCCAGCCATATCTTTTTTCTTTTAGCTTAAAATTGGAAAATTAACCTTTCATTGCGCTTAGCATATTGCCATACACTTTATTAAGTGATGCAATATTTGAAGTAAGCTGATTCAACTCTCCCTGGAAAGCTGAAGTCTCCTTACCTGCAGCAGACATGCTATCCAATGCTTCAGTCAGATTAGAATAGAATTTATTCATTGACTTCACATGGCTCTGAGCGTCTTTAAGCTCCATTTCATATACTGCATTCAAAGCACCCAGACTCTTAGTTACGTTTTGTACCTGAGAGTGGTATTCTTTAGTATCCTTAGATGCTTCTGACATTGCAGCTATTGCTTCTTGTGCTGACGCATAAGATTTATTCATTTCTGACAGGGAGACTGAAGCGGTCTTAAGGTTTTTAGCATATTCTGCTGAAGCCACTGAAGCCTCTCCAAGTTGCGCCATTTTATTTGCACTATCAGACAATTTTCTCATGCCATCTCCCAGACTTTTGAGCAACTCCGGCCCCACGTTTGCGTCAGCCATCAATTTATCCATGCTGGCTGCAACACCCGTATTAGACCCTGTCGTCACTCGCTTAGGAGCAGTCGGCCCATCATAATCATCTGCAAGCTCCGGGTATACTTTTGACCAATCCGGATCTTTGTGCTTAGGCTCAAAAGCACTTAAAAAGAAGATGACTGCCTCCGTAGTAAGACCTATACCAAGCATGGCACCTGATCCTGGGAGGTGAAGAATTTTAAACATCGCACCAACGATAACGATAGCAGCCCCGATTCCATAAATCTTAGGCATTATAGTGGTGAAGAGAAGCTCTTGGAATCCGCCTTTTTTGCTCATTTTTTTGAATTATTTAGGTTAGTAATTTATGTCAATCATTAAAATTCATATCCCGAAGATCTACCAAGATACGTCATTGCGCATCTGAATCCAATAGATGCACGTGCAGAATCTCTATGTTCATAGGTCCTCGTACCTGTTTCCAGATAATAGGCTATATCTTTCCACGAACCTCCCCGGATAATTTTATAATCTATTCGCTCATCATAATAGGTTGGGTTTAAGTCCCAAACCAATGGCATTGCTGAAGGATTGTAAGCATCCTCACACCACTCCGCCACATTACCAGACATATCGAACAGGCCATAATCATTCGAGAAATATGTTCCTACCGGGGAAGTATAAGCAAAGCCATCATCGAAGTAGTTACCCCGTCCTGGCTTAAAATTCGCTAAAAGACATCCTTTTTGGTTACGGATGTATGGGTTCCCCCATGGATATTTAGCCATATCTCTACCCCCTCTGGCAGCATATTCCCATTCTGCTTCAGATGGTAAACGGAAATTTGGCATAACCGGAAGTCCAACACTCGTTCGATATTCGTTCAAGTGCTGCGTTCGCCACTCACAAAAGTATTGAGCGGCGTTCCAGTCTACACCTACTACCGGATAATCATCAAAAGCCGGGTGTGACCAGTAATAAACCACCAATGGATCTCCCATGTGGTGAGTATAATCTCTTGTCCACACCGTAGTGTCCGGCAGAAGATCACCAACGGAGTACCCTGCAGGAAGGTCTACTTCCGAACCTTCTGTTATTGCCTGGGTAAACTGACGATATTCGTTATTTGTAATTTCAGTATCATCCATAAAGAAGGCTCCGATGGTCACCTGCTTATTAAGATTGATCTGGGTGGCAGGAAGATCTTCATCTGCCTGTCCCATATGAAATGTACCGGCTGGAACAGCTACCATCCCGTAAGGTCTGGTCATCTCCCAACCTTCACGGTCGGGAACTCCTACTAACTCACCTCGATCACTACTGCCACCACCTCCAAAGAGGCCGCAACCCTGTAGCAAAACACTGAGTGTGAGTCCGGTTAATGTAGATAACCTTAAAACACGCATATTATTCATAACACCTTATTTGAACTTGCAAGTATGTAAAATAAACAAACTTTAACAAAAATTATTGTGCCTTACCAAGCCTAAATATATAACCTTATATGATTTCGACACAAGTTTTATCTTCAAATTATCCTAATTTTTAGACTAAATACCCACTTTAGGGGGTAAGCAAATACCCCATTAGTAGCTAAATCGCGGTGTTTTCACAGACTTCCTGCCTCCAAAAATCAGGTTGGGCAAATCGTACCGAATAAAAATTTCATGTGAGGTCGGAGCTTTACCGTCCTGAGACTGCAAAATGTAATCAAACGAATACCCGACTTTTAATTTGTTTCCCGGTAAAAGGCTGTAACCAAGATACAGGATGGCAGACTCTCTCCGTCGATAGGACAGTCCCCCCCACATTTTATTTCTCAGGGTAGCAATTGCACCAACATCAAAAGTGAAACGGCTAAGGTCTGATCGAACCAAAAAAGTAGGGCTGAGATTCAGATCGTCTCCTATCGAAAACTGTGTGCCCCCATGAATTGCATAAGAAATCTCCTGAACGTTTTCCAGACTATCCAGACCAAAATCAAAACCAGGCCTTAGCAGATTCAGGGCACTTGCACCTATAAAGAAGCCTCCGCCGGTCTTGAAAAATATCCCGGCATTCAGGTTTGGCTGTATCTGCGTCTCCCTGCTTTGATTATTTAGTGGATCGGAAGGATCATTAAACCGAAGCTCATCAAACTTTTGTGTCTGAGAAAATACCGCAGGAGCCACACCGATACTAAGACGCCCACCCCGCATCTCTGCTGAATACGAAACAGGTAACTGAACCTGCAGGTTAGCAACCGGTCCCAAGTCATCATTAGACACATTTAGTCCTACTGATGACAGGAAAAAGTTTTGTATAGGCGCTACACCAGTGAGCATTTGTGTGGACGGTGCGCCCCCGGGCCCGTCAAATGAGCTGCTGTACCCGAGCCACTGGCTTCTGTGCTGTGCGGCAGCAAAGCCCACCTCCTGACTTCCTGTCCAGCCTGGATTAAAGTAGGAGGGGTTAAACATGTAGTGTCCAAAAAAGAAGTTATTCTGGGCACTGGCCGCCAGAGCACAGAATACTATTACAGTCAAAAGCCACCATTTCTTCATAAAGAAGTATTTACTTAGTCAATAACGCCTTTAACAAAAATACCCCTTATTGAAGAGCAATGTTAGAGGTTGTTGGCTTTTTTTATGTAGTACTCTATCGCTCCGGTCATTGAGGGGGCATTTGGCAAGGGTGCCTGAATATCCAGAATAAGTCCTGCATCCTTAACAGCTTTAGCCGTAGTAGGACCAAACGCGGCAATCCTCGTTTTGTTTTGCTTGAAATCCGGGAAGTTGTCAAAAAGAGACTTAATACCTGACGGACTGAAAAACGCTATAATATCATAGGTGATGTCTGAGAGATCCGAGAGATCACTCGCCACAGTTTTGTAGATGATTACTTCAGACCACTTATAGCCATTTTTGTCCAGAAAGTCAGGGATGTCGTCTTTTCGAATATCAGAGCACGGAAATATGTACTTTTCGTTTTTATGCTTTTTCATAACCTCTAACAGGTCAGCTGCAGTACGCTCGCCAGTGAATATCTTTCGTTTTCGAATGACGATATACTTTTGCAGATAGTTAGCTGTCTGCTCAGATATACAGAAATATTTCATATCCGTAGGGATCTCTACCTTGTTCTCCGCCGCTAAGCGGAAAAAATGATCCACAGCATTCCGACTTGTGAAAATCACAGCGGTATGATCCAGGATATTCACCTTTTGTTTTCTAAACTCTTTAGCATCTACCGGATCAATCTCAATAAACTGCCGGAAGTCTATCTTGAGATTGTATTTTTCGGCGAGTTTGTAATACGGTGAGTTTTTATCAGACGGCTCAGGCTGAGAAACAAGAATAGACGATACTTTATTAAGCCTCTCTTTATCTGTTACAAGCAATTCTTCACTCATTCCTATACTAATACTAAAATTAGAATCTTTTTCACATTTTCATTAACCAATAAATGGTTAAGAAGCCCGGTAAGAATTCGGTCGTGCAAAGGTATGAAATTATCACCAGTTTTCTAACAGCGTAAAACTTATCAAGTTTTAAAAACAACCAGATCTGGAAAAAAATCACAGCCATAACCAGCAGATAACGAGAGAATTTAGAGAAAAATAAAGACTCATAATCAAAAAAGGAGAAGTCCAGAAATGATATCATCGCAGTTGCGGTTACTACCAGGGTATAGAAGTGTACGAAATCCTGGGTCTGGATATTGGGTAGCTCTTTTAATAAAAAAAGAGAACTCAACATTTTTGTAAGCATAAATTTGGCCATGACCGAAAGAGCCACCACCAAGCCAACCAATAGCCAGTTGATTATCTGAATAAAGAAATGCTCACCAGCTAAAATAGAGGATTCAAAACCCAGGTATTTCATGATAAAACTTACCAAAACACCAAAGAAAAGAATGGAGTACAGGTTATCCATGCTCCCAAAAGCCACATAGGTTTGATCTACGCTGATGCTTCGTATTTTATAGGTAAGGGGGTTTCTGAATGACTGGTTGAAAGTGATAGGGAAGTACCTGCGAAATACGCCACCCATAAGCAACAGCACAGTACCAATAATCAAGTATCTCTCATTAAAAAAATCATATTTCTTTTCAGAGATCGGGTCATGAACCACCTCCAGGCTCCGGATAGTAACTAATTTACTTTGAAAGCCACCGGGGATGCCACCAGATGAAAAAACCTTGAAGCGTGAATTAACCGATATGGTATCACACGGAAGGTAAATGGTGCTATCAAAGTCATGGTACAGGAGCCGGCTACCAAACCAAATGTCTACTGGTGAATCGGATGACAGTTTGAGAAACAGCGGGTTTGTTTTTGTTTTGCCCGTTTCAAAAACAACTACCTCATGTTTCGACCTGTCCAAAACCGGCACGAACTCTCCTTTCTTTGTAAGCCCCATCCAGCCATGACGCAGATCACTAAGCACCAACGTATCCTGGGCACTCCCATTGAAAACACCTATCGCTAACAAAAAGAAAAAAATAGTCTTCATCAAAACTTGGTTGTGTAACCGAGGTGCACTTTTACATTCGAAAAATCAAGCGAAATATCCTCTGCCTTTCCTACGGCCATCGCAAAAGTAAACAAGCCATTAGAAGTATTTAGGTTTAGGCCCATACCAAATCCTGTCGGCCAGTCCCACACATTGCTACGGGCATAGAAAAGCTGATCGTAAAACAACATAAAAAACGAACGCCTCTCAAAGTACTGCCGGACCTCCATACGGCTCAGAATATGATGCTGCGCAAAAAAGAAATTCTCGTTAAAACCACGAACCGACCTGAGACCACCCAGCCGGGAAACCTCATTGTTAAGAATTTGATCATTGAAAATAAACCCGGACTTAACTTCATGATAAAATGTAGACCTTGAAAGAAATGGCAGTTGATATTTAAAAGCTCCATTCAGTATCACCCTTAAAGAATTTGTCCTGAGCGAGTCATAGGTTTCATCATCCAGGTTGCTGTTTTTCTTGAGCTCTTTATCACCTAATGAAGCGCCAACCCGAAACCTGGATTTTCTCCCGAATCCAAGTGCAGCATCAAACTGACTGTGTCCGAGACTAAGCGAATAATCGTTTGTCTGATAGTCTGCAAAACCATTTTCCAGATCCTGAACGTCTGCACTAATCAAACTTGCAGCTTCATTTTGATAAGTCAGCTGTAAGGCAATGGTTCTGCTCAGGAAAGTTCCCAGCCCAAGTTTCCAGCTTCGGGTGAGGTAAGTGGTATCCTGCTTCAGGATATCGAGCTGGAGGTCAGCAAACAGCCTGGATGAAAGGAAATAGGGATGATAATAGCCAAGGTTGAGCTCCTGTGACTGATCTGCAAAACGGTTCCAGGTCAGATCAAGACCTATTCCGGATTGAAATAAGTTAGCTAACTGCAAATCCAAATAGCCAGTAACCACGAGTTTATTGTTAGCTGACTGACCCGGTAAAAATCCAATCACGCCTTCAAACGAACTGGAAGGCTCCTGTAACAAATCCAGGTAAATGGTCGCGCCACCATTTTCAAATGCCAGATCCGCGGTTTGCTTCAGCTGCAGAAATGGGATTCGTTCAATATTATCCGGTATCTCCTGAAAGGTCTGTTCTGAATATAAATCTCCCTTTTTCATATTCAGCGCATTTTGTAAAAAGGACCTGTTGACATTGACTTTTGATAGCAGGTACAATGAGTCATACCGGATCAACGGCCCTGGGTCGAGATAATATATTGCACTGTATTTATCATTTTCAACCAAAACCGAATCAACCTGCAAACGAGCAAAGGGGTACCCGTTTCTGGTAAGGCTGTTGAGGAACCTGAGTGGGCTTTTCACCTGAATCGCTTTATATACCCCGCTGTCTGCGTCAAAAACCTTTACAGCTGATATTTCTTGCTGAAGTTTCTCGCCCTGATGGATATATACTCTATTGGCTGATATAGAATCCAGTTCTGCAAACAAATATCCTTTGTCCCAGAAACTGACCAGGCGCTGGTGTATCCATCCAGCTCGCCCGATGCTATCTCTGAACGTCTGCTTTTTAAAAAAATGTCCGTCTACAAACACCTGGTTTGTCCATTGACTTTGAGCGGTCAGAACCCCCAAAAAGACTAGTGCGTATAGGAACAGTCTAAGCATAAATTACCTGTGTACCTTTGCAATATAATTGATACAATCTTTGGCCGGAATATACATTCATATCCCTTTCTGCAAACAAGCCTGTCATTACTGCGATTTTCACTTCAGTACGAATCTGAGTCGAAAAGCTGAAATGACAAACGCATTGGTGAAGGAGTTGCAGCTGAGAAAAAACTACCTGAACGGGGAACCGATAGACTCCATCTACTTTGGAGGGGGTACACCTTCTCTACTGGAAGCGACGGAACTGGAAAAACTATTTACAACCATCACGAAAAATTTCGCACTATCGGAAGAGCCTGAAATTACCCTGGAGGCAAATCCTGATGACCTGTCTGCTGAAAAACTCAAAGATCTCAGGCTCCTGGGCATAAACCGGCTGAGTATTGGTATCCAGACTTTTGATGAAGGACGACTAAAATATATCAATCGTGCTCATACCAAAAAGGAAGCTATTCATTCGCTCGAAAGGGCACAAGCTGCTGGTTTCGAAAATATAACAGCCGATCTGATCTATGCGATCCCACCGGACGAGCTGGATTACTGGCAAAGGGATCTTCAGCAAATACTGAGCTTTAATTTACCCCACCTCTCCATTTATGGGCTTACCATTGAAGAAAAAACGGTATTTGGAAAATGGGCCAAAAAAGGAAATCTACAGGAAGTGGATGAAGGAATGAGCGCACGTCAATACCAGCTTGCCATGGACTGGCTCACTGATCATGGGTATGAGCACTATGAGGTGTCAAACTTTGCCAGGCCGGGCTGGCATTCCCGGCACAACTCGGCTTACTGGGAGAACCTAAAATATCTCGGTATAGGACCCGGGGCCCACTCTTACGATGGCAATGACCGGACTTTTAACATCAGCAACAATGCACTTTACATCAAGGCGTTAAATGAAGAGACACTGCCTCTGACAGTGGAGAAGTTAACCTTGACGGACCGGGCCAATGAATATCTTTTCACACGTTTGCGTACTAAAAAAGGCATAGAAACAGAATTTTTAAGTAGACATTTTGGTTATGATCTGGAGAAGGATCACAAACAATTGATCGATCAATATCTTAATGAAAACCTGATGGAAAGAAATGGGAGCAGGCTCTCACTTACTCGCAGGGGGTTTCTCGTGGCTGATGAAATATCGCTGAGACTTTTTTATGACGATCAGTAATACCTATTTTTAGCAAATCATTACGACTCAATGGATCAGGAATTAAAAAAAGCCACCATGCTGCTGAAGTCCTTGATATTTCACTATCATGGATTGGATGATGATGAATCTAAACTTCTGGAAGTGTCGGCCAAAAAGCTGGATGCTAAAGACGAACTCACCTGGGCAAATAATTTTATTGCTCGCGATTACATGTCTGCCTTTGATCGCTCCAAGGAATACTTCTTTAAGACCATTGGAAAAATAAACGATGCTTCGAAGTTGCAAATGCTCATGGATGTCTGGGAAGATAACCACAAGAAAGGCTACGTAACGGAGATGGAAACCACAGCTATGATCAACCTCTCAAAGGACTGGGGGATCGATAAAGAATTTCTCCAGCATATCAATCACTAGTCGGGTTAGTCGGGTTGCCAGGTTGCGGGTTGAATTGTTGCGAGTTGCGAAATTTCATAGTGGAGTATGGGTTTGATACAATATTCCCCCTTTTTCTTGTAAAGGGGGCGATGGGGGTTACAGAAAAATTTATCAAACCCATACTCCCTTTACTGCTTAATCGCAACTTGACAAAGTAGGACTAACCCGTGACAGTTTCAGCCTAAAGGCTCATTTTTTCCTTAAACCTGGCAGCCTGTCTCCTACTGACCTCTATCTTTTCGCCTCCTCTAAGCTGCACAAGCAACCCGCCATTAAACCACGTGTCTATGTTTTCCACCCACCCCAGGTTGATAATGTGTTTTCTGCTGGCCCGGAAAAAGGTCCGGTCATCCAGTCGCTCGTCCAGCGCATTTAATGATTTATGGATCATCGGTTTGTTTCCTCCAAAATAAACTTTGATGTAATTACCATCAGACTCAAAAAGACGAACTTCGGAAAGTTTCACAAACCAGCATTTATCGCCATCTTTTACGAAAACCTGGTCCTCTTTTCCCAAAGGTTTCTTCTCATTACCCACCGGCTGCAGTGGCTCCTCATCCATTTTTAATTTACCAATCGCATCTGCGAGGCGTTCAGCCTGGATAGGCTTAAGTAAATAGTCCAGTGCATTTACTTCAAATGCCTTGATAGCAAACTCATCATAGGCAGTGGTGAAGATAACCTTTGGGACGGAATCCAAAGATTCGAGCAGGTCAAAGCCGGATTTACCAGGCATCTGTATATCCAGAAAGATCAGGCCGGGATTGAGTTTTCTGATTTTATCGATAGCGTCATCTACGTCTGTAGCTTCACCAACTACTTCTATTTTTTTGTGGGGCTCAAGTAAACTCATAAGCTCTTTGCGAGCCAGTCTTTCATCATCTACAATTAAGGTCTTCATAAAGTCTTGGGTAAAACGATCTCGGTCAATACGGTTCTTTTTGTTTCGTTGAAAATTCTAAATGACGCCTGATCTCCATAAATTAACTCTAGGCGTTTTTTGGTGTTTGTCAGTCCAAAGCCTTTGGCTACTTGTGATTTCCCATTTAAATACTGACCAGCATTCCTGATCTGAATAAGCAGGCTATCATCGTCCACTTTAGAGTGGATAGAGATCTTGCCTCCGTCCTTTAACGTAGATATGCCGTGTTTGATACCATTTTCGACTAAAGTTTGGATCATCAGGGGGGGAATAAGGTATTTTGCCGACTTAGGGTCCAGATCAAAAGCGGTTTTGAGCCGCTCCTCATACCGAATACATTCCAGTTCCAGGTAGTCCTTTACCGTATCTATTTCCTCTGAAAAGGTGATCAGTCGCTGCCTGTCAATGATCAGGGAATTGCGTAAAATATTTGAAAGCTGTGTGATGGCATTTTTAGATTTCACCGGATCTTCGTCCACAAGCGCCCGGATACTATTGAGCGCATTAAAGATAAAATGCGGATTGAGCTGAGACCTAAGGTTCCTAAGCTCTATTTCCTTGGCAGCAGCTTCATATTTCAGTGATTTATTATAACGCTCAAAATAGTGAAAGGTGAAGTAGATCATCGTCCATATAAAGTAGATGATCATAGGCCCGAAAATGTTGAGGATCAACACTGAAAGCATAAAGTCCCGGGGAGTAAGCTCTCCGGTAAGAAATGCATAAAACACCAGAAATCCATAATTGAGGACACTCAGCGCAACAATGACCAGCAGGACTCTCGGTATGAGCCTGACAAAATTGTACCCCAGCCAACCAAAATGAACAAGAACATACCTGAGAAAATGTGTGGAAAGGATGTAAAATACCACCTGTAAGAACTCTCCGAGCAAATGAGTACTGTCAGGAGTCTGAGCCGTGGAGTACAGGAAGATCTGCAAGAAGCCATAAAAAGACCACCCTCCAATCTGACAGATCCAATAAATTTTCCGCTTATTCATAAAATTTTCTCAGTCCTCTAACATCAGGAGCTATCAATCATCGTTCAAACGTATGAAATTGTAACGAAATCCACTATCCGTGTGATCGTAACACTTCCCAAACCAGTAGTAATCAGCATGAAAAATTAATAAGAAATAAGGAAGATTAATTATTGTTTTTTAACAAACCCCGTATTTTGTTTTACGTATAGAATATCGAACTCAAAAACTCAAAATAAAATAAGGAAATGAACACATTACTCTTAGGACTAATTATTTTTTTCAACTCGGCTGATACAAACTCGGTAGAAGCCAGGGATTATAGCTGGGTTCTTGAAGAAATGCAGGATGCTGCCGAGACGCATGTCGATTATGAATTCTCCCGGAACAAAATCAAAATCTTTGATATGGACGGAAACATACTCGGACAGTACAATCAGGAGGAATTTGTGAAAAACAAGCTTCCATTGACTGACCTGAAAAGAATCCAGGATAGCGAATTTTTATTTGAATATCAGGGCGACAGCTATTACCTGAAAGACTAAAATAATTTAAAACAGGGCTAAACAAGCCGACGCTTCAGAGAAGTTTCGGCTTTTTTTATTTTAACGAGTTCAACATAACCATTGAGCATGAAAATTTTGGATTGAATGATGAGTTTTTTGCTAAACACTCCTCTGAATCTCCTCTTCCGCCTGCCTTGGTAGTACGGCGGACAGACAAGAGGAGAATAATAGGTATCATTCAATCCAAAATCTTGTGATTATACATCGAACCCACGTTATTTTAGCTCACTCTTAAGGAATGAGCCCGTATAACTTGCTTTGACTTTAGTTAGCTCTTCCGGGGTACCCTGCCCGACGATCTGTCCACCACCTACCCCACCTTCTGGGCCCAGGTCCACCAGGTGATCTGCTACCTTGATCACATCCATGTTATGCTCGATAATGAGCACGGTATTCCCTTTACTCACCAGCTTCTCAAGTACCTCAAGCAAGTGTTGAATATCCTGGAAATGCAGTCCGGTGGTGGGTTCGTCCAAAATGTAAAACGTCTTGCCAGTATCTCGCTTAGACAGTTCAGTTGCCAACTTTACCCGCTGAGCCTCTCCCCCGGAAAGGGTAGTGGCATGCTGCCCAAGAGAAATATAACCCAGCCCCACCTCATAAAGCGTTTCGATCTTTCGGAGGATCTTTGGCTGGTTTTCGAAAAACTCCACGGCCTGCTCCACAGTCATATCCAGCACATCAGAAATGGACTTTCCTTTAAAGCGAACTTCCAGCGTCTCACGGTTATAGCGCTTCCCTTTACAGGTTTCACATGGTACGTGCACATCCGGGAGAAAGTCCATCTCGATCACTCGCATACCGCCACCCTGACAGGTTTCGCAACGGCCTCCTTTCACATTAAAAGAAAAGCGCCCCGGCTTATAACCACGGATCTTGGACTCTGGCAGCTCAGAAAATAACGACCGAATATCCGTAAACACTCCGGTATAGGTGGCCGGATTGGAGCGCGGTGTCCTTCCTATTGGTGACTGATCCACTTCGATCACCTTATCCAGATGGTCCAGGCCTTTCGCCTCTTTGTAAGGCAATGGCTCGGTCCTGGACTTGTAAAAATGCTTTTTCAATACCGGGTACAATGTCTCATGAATCAGTGAGGACTTTCCACTGCCAGACACTCCGGTCACACAAATCATGGTCCCCAGCGGGAGCTTCAGATCCACATTTTTCAGGTTATGACCCGTAGCCCCTTTCAGTTCCAGCGCTTTTCCGTTCCCTTTTCTGCGCTTCTCAGGAATGGCGATGGTTCTAACACCGGTCAGGTAATCTGCAGTGACTGTATTATTCCTGAGAAAGACATCCGGCGACTGGGCCGCTACGATATGCCCACCATGAATACCGGCCCCCGGCCCTATATCCACTACAAAGTCAGATTCCAGCATCATATCCTTATCGTGCTCTACCACGATAATCGTATTTCCCAGGTCACGCAGATCTTTCAGCGCGTGAATAAGCTTTACATTATCGCGCTGATGGAGACCTATGCTGGGTTCGTCAAGGATATAGAGTACGTTGACCAGCTGAGTACCTATCTGCGTGGCCAGACGAATCCGCTGAGCTTCACCCCCTGACAAGGATCTCAGGGGTCTGTTCAAGCTCAGATAGGTCAGTCCTACATCGAGCAGAAAATCAATGCGCTTTCTAAGCTCTTTCAGTATTTCCGCAGCTATCAGATTTTGCCGCTGATCCATACGGTCTTCAATACCCACAAACCATTCAGCCAGCTCGTCTATGTTCATTGCGGCCAAATGCCCAATATGCTTACCATCTATGCGAAAATGAAGTGATTCTTTTTTTAGCCTGAAGCCTTCGCAATCCGGGCAGGTCCTGATATCGGTAAAGTCACTGACCCACTGACGGATCTTTTCACTCCCCGTGTCCCTTTGCTTATCCAGGAAATTGATGATGCCTTCAAACTTGGTGTGCCAGTCGGTACCCGGGTACTTTACAGAGCTTACCGCTACCGGCACACTGTCTCCATAAAGTAAAAGGTCAATAACCTCTTCCGGCAAGTCTTTGATCGGTGTGGAAATGCTGAATTTCTTTCTTTTGAGAATTGCCTCGACTTTTTTAAATATCCAGATATCCCGATACTCTCCCAGCGGAGCAATACCACCCCTGCTAATAGAAAGTTTGGGATCCGGAATGACCGATTCTCTTGATATTTCTTCGATGACTCCCAGGCCATGACAGGAAGGGCAGGCACCATAAGGAGAATTAAAAGAAAAGGTGTTGGGTGCAGGTTCGTCATAAGACAGCCCGGACTCCGGATCCATAAGAAACTTGGAAAAATGAGCTGTTTCGCCTTTTTCATCCTGAACCATTAGCACACCATTGGCCTGCTTAAAAGCCAACTGTATGGACTGCCTGATACGTCGCTCATCTTTTTTCTGCACGATGATCCGGTCAATCACAATTTCAATATCATGCGTTTTGTACCGGTCTACCTGCATCTTAGGCACCAGATCCTGAATCTCTCCGTTTACCCGTACTTTTGTAAAGCCCATTTTTCGGATCTGGACAAAAAGCTCCCTGTAGTGGCCCTTTCTTCCTTTCACAACTGGAGCAAGGACAATCAGCTTCTGACTACCATAAGCTTTCAAAATGTGGTCTACAATCTGATCTTCAGATTGCTTCACCATTTTTTTACCCGTGATGTAAGAGTATGCATCTCCGGCCCGGGCATAAAGCAAACGTAAAAAGTCATACACTTCGGTAACGGTGCCTACGGTAGATCGTGGATTTCGGGAGGTTGTCTTCTGCTCAATGGAGATGACGGGACTGAGACCGTTGATCTTATCCACGTCCGGTCGCTCCATATTGCCAATAAAAGACCGTGCATAGGCAGAAAAGCTCTCCATATAGCGTCGCTGACCTTCTGCATAGATGGTATCAAAGGCCAATGAGGATTTTCCACTACCACTGATGCCTGTGATGACGACCAGCTTGTTTCTGGGAATTGTAAGGTTTACATCCTTCAGGTTATGCTCCCTTGCCCCGAAGATCTCAATCTGATCATTCTGATGGGCTACTGTCTCATCCGGTTGACTCACGGTAAGTTGCTGATCGATCATTCGGGTGGTTTATTCAATGTCTGAAAATAAAGCGCAAAAATAGAACTTATATGGCAGCTTTAGAAGTTTGGACTCAGCAGGTACTTACTGTAGAACTCATCGATCGCTTCCACAGCTTCTGTAGCATTGTCTACGAGTCTGAACAGGTCTAAATCTTCCTCATTTATATTTTTCGCTTCGCTTAACAAAGTTGTTTTGACCCAGTCGATCAACCCACCCCAAAACTCTCTGCCGACCAGCACAATAGGGAACCTGCCTATTTTCTTTGTCTGGATAAGGGTAAGGGCCTCAAAGAGCTCATCCAATGTGCCAAATCCCCCGGGCATTACGATAAAGCCCTGTGAGTATCTGACAAACATGACCTTCCTTACAAAGAAATAGTCAAAATTGATCAGCTTATCCCTGTCGATGTATATGTTGTTGAACTGTTCGTGTGGCAAGTCGATATTTAGACCTACGGATTTCCCTGCTTCCTTGTGGGCTCCTTTGTTACCTGCCTCCATGATTCCGGGTCCACCTCCGGTGATTACCCCGTAACCATGCCTTACAAGCTTGGAAGAAATCTCTTCAGCCATCTGGTAATACTTGTGGTCGGCTTTTGTACGCGCTGACCCGAATATCGAGACACACGGGCCAATCTTGGCAAGTTTTTCGAAGCCTTCTACAAACTCAGCCATAACCTTAAAGATCACCCACGAATCAGTGGTTTTAATCTCATTCCAGTCCCGGTCTTTAAAGGCCTGAAGGATCTTTTCTTCCTCGTTAGGTTTACTATTCTCTTTTCCTACCATAAAAAATGATGATCATGAATACACTAAAAACACCAGCCTGTTTATTTAAGCAAATCAAACAGCGCTTTTTCCAATTGCGGAAACTGATGCTGATAGCCCTGCTTTTTTATTGCTTCACAGGAAACTCTGTTTCCTCCTAACACAACCTGACTCATTTCTCCCAGCATCATTTTCATGACAAAAGCAGGTATATGTGGCAGGAACAGGGGTTTTCGAAGCGTCTCGGCTATCTGACAGGTCAGTTCCGTATTGGTAACGGGATTTGGAGCTGTAGCGTTATACGTTCCCGTAATTTCTTTTTCCAAAATATACTTAAATATAGCACAAAGATCATTTATGTGTATCCAGCTTACAAACTGTTTGCCCGACCCAAGCGGTGCACCCACAAAAAATCGTACAGGTCGGGCTATGGCGGGAAGCGCACCGCCCGCATCGCTTAGCACTACCCCGATCCTCACTACAGCAACCCGGGTGAGCTCCCGAAAATCATCCGCAGCTGCCTCCCACGTTTTAACGACTTCCGCCAGAAAATCTGTCCCGGGACTTGCATCTTCGGTAAGCAACCTGTCTCCGGTATCAGCGCCATAGTACCCGATAGCGCTGGCAGAAACGAAGGACCTGATTGATATTTTCTGAGATTTGATGGTCTTATGGAGTAGTGCAAGACTATCTATCCGGCTATCCAATATGACTTTTTTACGCCTATTAGTCCATCGCTTATCAGCTACACCGGCCCCGGCAAGATGCACCAGATGGTCTACTCCTGAAAATGCATCCAGGTCTATCTCCTGCTTCTCAATATCCCACTTGTAAGTCGGGTATTCTTCTTTCCCGGTTACGGACCTGCTCAGGTGTACAACTTTATGCCCCGTATCCGTTAAAAGCTTACTAAGGTGTGTTCCGACTAAGCCGCTTCCGCCTGTGATTAATATCTTTGCCATAATGCAATCACCCTTTGATATAAGTAAACTCATCAAAACCGGAATCCTCTTGACTTTTCTGATGTTTTTTGATGTTTTGGTATGCCAAAGTCAGAAAACAGACTTTGATGCGACCATTACGGAAGAAAGGCTCACCTTTGAGGGTGTGGCTCGAAAAGGATTCAGCACCCATTTTGATAAGTCTGCCAACACGGTAGAAAAAGGCTGGTGGAGGTATGCCAGGGAGTTTGGGCGACCATTAAATATGAAAAGCTATTACCAGGTAACCATTCCCAGCTCTGAAAACAACGGCACTGTGGATATCATCCTGCTCTCAAAAACGATGGCCAACAGAGACGGGAGCAAGTTTTTCCTCACAATCAAGGATGATAATATTCCAACAGAAAGAATACCTACCTATCTGGAACAAGTGAAACTGATACTGCAGGACTTTAAAAAGCATTTTTACATAAAAAGACTGGAGGAACAGATCGAAGAAGTGGAAAAGGAAGCTAAAAGAATAAGCAAAAAAGTAGACAAGGGAGAAACGAGCATCAAAGTCCTCATGAAAAAGGAACAACAACTGGAAGCGCTTCAGGAGGAGCTGAAGGATATTTATCTGACATGGGGATAGCCTGCTTTTAGCAAAAGGTGTGTCTCAAAAGATTATTTCGCGAATACCAGTTTACGAAGATTTTAGTGCATCTATAAAACAGGAAAGCCACTCCTCTACAGAAGTGGCTCACACTCTTTAAAATAACCTATATTTAAAAAGAATGCTTAAGTCCTAAGCTGATAGAAGTACCCGGGCTAAACTGTGTGAAGTACTGATCTTCAGCTCTAAATCCTGTGTAGAATTCTTCTCTCTGGTCTCCCAGAATGTTGGAAACATTTACATTAATAGAAGTCCTTTTTTCAGCTCCCAAATCTTTATTCAGATTGAAATTTAAACTGTGGAATGGCGCTGCAAATACATCGGGGAAAAGTCCGGCTCCAACGATAGTCAGCGTTGAACCTTTTACATTGTAAAACAAACCAGCATCCAATCCTATATCATCACGATCGTATGACAACCCGGCATTAATGATATAAGGGGCCTGTCCGGCCATCTGCCTTGTATCCTCAATAGTTTGACCATCCTTTTTGTAGGTTGTTCGTGAATTGAACTCAGTTGATGTCATGTCAATGACAGACTTTACCAACGTTATATTACCGGATATACTAATCGGATTAAGTACAGGGGAGATGAAATCAAGGCTCTTTCTTATTTCTATTTCAGCACCAAACACACGACCATCTCCGACATTTCTAGGTTGATACTCGGTACTGGTTTGTTGTTCCGGAATCCTCACCAACTCGATAGGATCATCAAAAGATTTGTAAAAACCACTTATGGAAAAAAGCTGCCCTCTTCGCATAAAGTATTCCCACCGTACATCAAAATTGTCAATTCTGGTTTCAGAAAGCTGACCATCCCAGCCCGAATAAGTGAACAAACCACCATTAAATATCCTGTTAGTAATGGGATCGAGGATCTGCGCAAATGACAACTCCTTGAAAGAAGGCCGCGCAATCGTTCTGGAATAAGACGCTCTGAAGTTTTGGTTGTCAGTAACAGAGTAAATAAAATTAGCTGATGGAAAGAATTCAAAAGAATCAAGTACTTTATTGTTATCCAGGTTATTACCAGTGCCTAAACTTGCGTACTCTACATCCCTGCCTGTATGTCTCTGAACATATTTTTCAGCTCTGATACCTAATGTGGTCTTAAGTCGATCAATAAATTCAAATTCATTGGAAAGATATATTCCGGTATTATTAACATTTGAATTGTAAGCATTAGGGTTTGGTGAATTATTTCCGGACGAATAGTAAAGATTTCCAGTAGGATAAAGATTTTCGTCGATCAGTATATTTGCCGGGTCATAACCAAAATCAGGTTGATTTCCGAAAAACTGTAAGTCAAAACTCAAAATCTCATAATCCCTTTGCTTATATACATGACTTACCCCAAACTTTAGCTTTGAATCCCTCCTGAAAAGCTGATATTCTCGTGTGATATCTATCTTTCCAACCAAATTAATTTCATCAAGCTCTCTCCAAATCCTACTGGGATTTCCTCCCGCTCCGGCAATGAAGGATGTATCAACAGGCGATAGTGTAAACGCTGTCTTTCTAATGTCAGGATCATATATATTTGACAAGGTTGGAGAAATTCTCCAGTCTACGTTCCAGGAGCCATCTTCATTTTTGTGTTCTCCATTTAGCAGAAGATTGGTAAGCCCTCTTTGGTTATACTCCAGGTTATCTGACGTGGCAAAATATCCCGACTGCCCTACAGCAGCTCCGTCGTTTTCAATGTTAAACTGTCCTGCACGACTTTCTCCATTTTGGAGATGCATTACCGTAAATTTATACCTGGAACGATTGGTTTTATACGCAACACCTGCTAAACCACCGAGCAAGACATTATTCTCTCCAATTTTACCATTTTGAATGGTTGCCTGCCGCAATTCATATTCACTGGCGCTCCTCATTCTCTGATATTCACCATATACTACATCATCATAAAATTTAGTAGAATTCTTATAGGTTGCCGAAAAGATGTAGCCTAGCTTATGGCCATTCGGCAGAGCTTTTTGGTCAGCCAATGAAAGCCCCATGCTATAGTCCATAAAACTCATTTGCTTGTCAGCTCCTAATGTTGGATTATATGATTTAAGAAAATCGTTGACCTCACCTTCAGGGTCACGGCTAAGCGGAGAAGGAATTGTGGACCTTCTGGCTTCTACAGGCAAGGAACGCGCACCATTACCAAAACCCAACCAATCAGTATTGCTTCCTTCATATGTCAAATAATCACTATTAAAGTGCATCGAAGGATTATAACCAAGGCTCGCAGATATATCAAAAATACGCTCATCCGGAAAATCCTTGGTCTCAATGATGACAACTCCACCAGTGAAATCGGCCGGCAACTCCGCCACAGAAGACTTCATAACCACCATGTTATCAATCAGATTGGTCGGAAAAATGTCTACCTGCAGGCTATTCCGGTCCGGATCAAGCCCGGGAATATCCACTGTGTTTAGCATCGTTTTGGTATAGCGATCCCCGAGCCCCCTTACATAAACATACTTTCCACCTTCTACTGATACGCCCGTGACACGTTTTACAGCATCGGCAGCATCAGAGTCCCCTATCTTTCTAAAGTTTGCTGCTGAAATGCCATCCAGCAGATTTGCTGATTTTCTTTTGACTGTAAGCAATGCGGCTTCCGAGTTCTTTATTACCTCGGCTGTAACTGTAACCGCCTCCAGTTCTTCCACTGACTCCTTTAACCTGATCTGATCAATTACATTGGTCTCATCAGCTTCAACATTAAGGCCAGTGATGGTTACGGTCTGAAACGAAACAAAGGATGCCTGAATATCATAGGTTCCCGGATCTACGGAAATCTCAAATTTCCCGTCAAAATCAGTAATTGCACCCTTAGAAGTGCCTTTTAAAACAACTGTTACGCCAATGAGGGATTCGCCTGTGGCATCGTCAATTACCGTTCCCCGGATAAGGCCTTTCTGTGCTGCCGCACCAAATGAAAATAAAATGATAGCAGCAGCTGCTGTCAAATACGTTTTAAACATTCTGTCTTATAGGTTATTTAATTGAGTGCAAAGTTAGAGGAAGGGTCTCCTGGAGTGTTTAAGGCACTGTTATGATTCGACAGGCAAAATGTTATTTACTTGTAACCAATGTTAAGTCAGGATTAAGGCTCTTTTTGATATCCTTATAAAAACAAAGCCTGTCAGGAAATTCCCAACAGGCTTGCATTTTAAACTTAATGTATTGTCTACGCTCTTCGTTCCGAATTAAAGACCACTTAATCCGCCTGATTGAGAAGCCCAGGTCCAGCCGAAAACAGAAGCATCCGCTCCTACAGTAGCAGTACTTACCGCAGAGACACCCGAAGGCACGGTGGTATCGTTGATATAATCCAGGATATCCGCTTCAGGAACATCCAATTCTATGCTGGTAAATGTAACGCCCGGAGCATCAGCAAGCGGGAGATTATCGTCTTCGCTGATCTTTTGCCCGCTTACTATGTTGGTGAAGAAGATATTTTCTAAATCGGCAATTGAATTTTTATCAACGTTTATAATATCCTCAGTAACACGCAAAGGATCTCCATCTTCGTCAACTTCGTTTGATGACATCAAAACAGTACCATTAATGATGGTATGGCCAGCCGCGAAAGAGCCTTCCGGACCATCCAATTCAAATGCATGACCCGTAGCAGCAACTACCAGGAAATTGTCAAGTGTTCCCTGCCAGGACTGATCTGTATCAATTCCGTCATCTCCACAATTCCAAACAACTACGTTACTCGCGTTCACGGTTCCCCCGAACCATTCGATCCCGTCATCCTGATTAGCTACAATTTCAATGTGGTCTACTACCGTAGCTGATCCTACACCTCCAAGAGTTAATCCATTGATTTCATTTCCGGACCCTATATTAGTACCCCCATGACGGATAGAAATGTATCGAAGGACTCCGGAATTGTCATCATCTACATTGCCTCCATACAATCCATTGGAATCACTAGTTGGGATCCCTTCTATCTGCACTTCACTCACATCTTCCTCATTATCATTTGAAGCAGAAATCGTCGCTTTCCCAAGCACGATTACACCTCCCCAGAGACCGTTAATATCCGGATCAAGGTTAGGGCTTGCAAAATTTCCAGCAGCTACGTCATCAGGAGTGATTTCATCCAGAAGAGAAGTGAAGATGATAGGGGCTGAAGCTGTCCCTTCTGCCATCAACTTTCCTCCTCGAGCAACTAATAAGGCGGTGGCATTCGCTCCTGTTCCACCTTGTCCCTTTATAATTGTTCCAGGCTCTATTGTAAGAGTTGCACCATCTATAACAGTGATCCTGCCACCCAGGACATAAACAGAGTCAGATGACCATGTTACCCCGGAAGAAATATTGGACTCTACCAATACTTCAATCCCGTCTACGGTTGGCTCGTCTCCGTCATCACTTCCGTCATCATCGCATGACGTGAAGAATAAAAATCCCGATAGCATAAAAACTAAAGCAAGTAATTTTCTCATAATAATCTCTTTTGATACGTTTTAGATTTTTCTAAATCAATTACGCAGCAAAGTTGAGG
Source organism: Marinoscillum sp. HNIBRBA16962 (assembly GCF_057801515.1). Taxonomy (NCBI): domain Bacteria; kingdom Pseudomonadati; phylum Bacteroidota; class Cytophagia; order Cytophagales; family Reichenbachiellaceae; genus Marinoscillum; species Marinoscillum sp. HNIBRBA16962. The sequence continues at coordinate 6,036,332 of NZ_CM173603.1, forward strand.
GACTAATGTTAACTCGGTGAGCTACCGGCATTACGATATCATTAAACTAATATCAGGTTTTTTACCACCGGGTTACGTTTGTTAAGGAATTGTAAATTGCTGTAAATTATTGATTATCAGTACAGGCTAACCTGGTCTAAGGTGTCTTAACCTGATGTGCTCCCTTATCTATCTCAGCAAGTGAAATATTCGTAATTCACCCAAATTTCCCATTCAGGCTGCATGTATAATTACGGTATTTTTCGCCTTCAGTGAAGCATACAAAAGTGAGGCATTAATATCTTCTTTTTCAAGGACGGGGTGTTGTTTGAGAATTTCCGCTGTAGACAATCCGCTGGATAATAATTCTAACACATCGCCCACCGTAAAGCGTAAACCTCTAATGGTGGGCCTTCCTCCCATCAGTCCGGGATTGATGGTAATTCTTTCCAACAAAAGTTTTTGCTTAGCATCCATATAGAAAGATACTCAATTTTGGCTGAATAGGTTTTCCTATTACTTGCTTATGTTCACTTTACTGAGGATCTGCTTTATGATGTCATGTGTAGTGATACCGTCAGCTTCAGCTTCGTAGTTCAGAATGATCCGGTGATTCATCACGTCATCAGCTATCTCCTTGATATCTTCAGGAAGGACATAGTCGCGCTCATCAAAATAGGCTATGGCTTTAGCAGCAAGGTTCAGGTTGATAGAAGCCCTTGGCGAGGCTCCAAACTGGATGTATTGCGCCTCTTGTTCCAGTTTGTAAGCTTTAGGGTCTCTGGTGGCAAATACCAGCTCTATGATGTACTTCTCAAGCGATTCTGACAGGATCACCTGATTGATCTCCTCGCGGATTGCAAAAATATCTTTCTTATTCAGGATGGTTTCCAGCTCAGCTTTAAAAGTCATGTTGGCCATTCTACGCATTACCTCCAGCTCTTCCTCCTTGGTGGGGTAGTTCACGTGAACTTTGAGCATAAATCGGTCTACCTGCGCCTCAGGTAGCGGATAGGTTCCTTCCTGATCTACCGGGTTTTGCGTGGCCAGCACCAAAAAGGGACGATCAAGCTCAAAAGTGGTTTCGCCAATAGTCACTGTCTTTTCCTGCATAGCCTCCAGCAAAGCGGATTGTACTTTAGCCGGAGAACGGTTCACCTCATCTGCAAGGATCAGGTTTGAGAAGATCGGGCCTTTTTTCACTTCAAACTCAGCCTTCTGCTGGTTATAGATCATCGTACCGATCAGATCAGCCGGCAGCAAGTCAGGTGTAAACTGGATCCTTTTGAAGTCAAGATGCAGTACATCAGAAAGTGTATTGACAGTGAGCGTCTTGGCAAGTCCAGGTACACCTTCCAGTAAGACGTGTCCCTGAGTGAATAAACCAATAAGCAGACGGTTGACCATATACTCCTGGCCCACAACCACCTTTCCTACTTCTTTGATCACCTGCTTGATCTTCTGCTGATGCTCTTTCTTGAGATCCTGATCTACTTGTTGCTCCATAGTTTACATTCCTTTTTTACGGCTGCAAAAATACTAGGCTTTCTTTAAACTGAAAATGCCGTTTTACAAGGGACGGAGGATTTGCCTAATTTGTTTCCAGTTTTTAACAATTGTTAAGAAAAATCGGAAGCTGGTCCATAAAGTTTCCTTTTCAGCCAAAATGCCACTTTTACCAGTAAAATAAGCGCTGGCACCTCTACTAATGGACCAATAACGCCTGCAAAGGCCTGACCGGAATCTATTCCAAAGACTGCAATCGCAACAGCAATGGCCAGTTCAAAATTGTTACCGGAGGCCGTAAAAGCAATGGAGGCATTCTTATCATAACTCGCCCCCAGTACTTTGGAAAGAAAAAATCCAATGCCAAACATCAAGACAAAGTAGATGAGTAAAGGAACAGCTATACGCACCACATCCATCGGGATACTGACGATCAGGTTACCTTTCAGACTAAACATGATCACGATAGTAAAAAGGAGCGCTATCAGTGTAATTGGTGAGATCCTTGGTATGAATTGGTTTTTGTACCAGTCTTCACCTTTGACTTTTATTAAAATCACCCGGCTCAGGAATCCGGCGAGGAAGGGAATGCCCAAATAAATGGCCACACTCTCTGCAATTGTTGCGATGGAAATATCTACCAAAGCTCCCTCAAAGCCAAAATAGGGTGGCAACACGGTAATGAATATCCATGCATAAAAACTGTATGCAAAAACCTGAAAAATACTATTCAGGGCTACCAGGCCTGCACCATACTCACTGCTGCCTTCGGCCAGATCATTCCATACGAGAACCATGGCTATACACCTGGCCAGCCCGATGAGGATCAATCCCACCATATATTCAGGGTAATCTGCCAGAAATACAATAGCCAGTATGAACATCAATACCGGACCTATTATCCAGTTGAGGACGAGGGAAAGTGACAGGATCTTCACATTTTTGAATACCTGCGGCAGGAGTCCGTAATTAACCTTAGCCAGCGGTGGGTACATCATAAGTATCAATCCTATGGCAATGGGAATATTGGTTGTTCCACTGCTCAGGGTGTTAATAAGCGCTGAGCTCTCCGGTAACAAATACCCAACCGTGACACCTATAGCCATTGCCAAAAAAATCCACAAGGTGAGATATCGATCTAAAAAACTCAATCTTTTATTAGTACTCATTTAGAAAGCTTATTGAAGACGTAAAACATTTCTGTTGCTATCTGTCGGGATCGCTCGTCATACTTAGCTGGCTCTTGTGGCGTATCATCAAACGCCTTAGGATCTTCATATCTTACCGGAATACGGGTTTCCGCACCGGGTATAATCGGGCAGTTTTCATCAGCATGTGCACAGGTCATTACAGCAGCAAAACTATCTCCTGAGTTCACTGGATCGTCAAAAAGCTTCGAAAATGCCACGACCGGATCACAATCCTCAGCATAGAAAACAGAATACTTTGGATTATTATCACCTTCTTTCTCTATGGTAAACCCAGTCCTCTCCAGTGAGGCAACAGCCCGTTCGTTAAAAGCGGTAACTTCCACTCCCCCGGAGTAACAGCGGGCATTGACTCCATAATAATCTGCAGCAACCTGGGCCCATACCTGAGAGAACTGACTCCTGCGTGAATTGTGGGTACAGATAAAATTCAAATGCACAGGATTGCCCTTTGAAAGTTTCCCACTAATAAAGGAGATCAGCTCTTCCAATACTTCTTTTCGCTCTGGTGAAATGCTTTCTAAATCCAAAGAATCCACCGCCCGTTGGAGCGGTGGGTACAGTTTTATTTTTTTCATATCAAAATTATTCTGAAAATTAGCAACACCCGGAACCAGGACTGCAACACCCTGCTTCATCGTTCATTGGCTCAACCTTTTTGTTTTCCGTTTTTTTTGCCACCCCACCAGGCTTACTGGCATAAACGGTGATGCTGTAAATTCCAGTGTTTCCAGCTTTAAATGATGCAATTTCACTTTCATTTAAATACCTAACCAAAATATCATCCGGGATCTCAACGGTTTTTTCCTTTTGGATAGTGATCTCTTCAAAACCTGTCTCCTGAATGTACTTTAGATAATCTTCCTTTTGAATAGCACCTGCTACACAGCCGGCATACATCTCTGCATCCTTGCGCAAAGCCTCAGGCAGCTCGCCAACCAGTACTATGTCAGAAATACTGAAATGGCCGCCCGGTTTTAGTACCCTGAAAATTTCAGAAATAACTTTAGGCTTATCAGGCACCAGATTCAGGACGCAATTGCTCACGATCACATCTGCTACGTCGTCTGAAACGGGCATATCCTCGATATCTCCCTGCCGGAACTCCACATTGTTAAATCCCAGCTTTTCGGCATTTTCACGAGCTTTCCGGATCATGGATTCCGTAAAATCTATCCCGATCACTTTGCCGGTCTCACCGGTTTCATGCCTGGCTACAAAACAGTCATTGCCAGCACCTGAACCCAGATCGATCACCGTATCACCTTTCTCTATTCTGGCAAATTGCGTAGGTAGCCCACACCCCAGCCCCAGGTCTGCTTCAGGGTTGTACCCTTCCAGCTCATCATAGCTATCAGTCATGATGTTATATATCTTGCCGGAAGAAGAGGTGGCACCACAACAGGAGGAGGCATTTACTGCCCGCTCCTGATTTGCAATCTGGCTGTACTTATCTCTAACCACCTTTTTAAGGTTTTCAGATGTTTCCATATCGCTCTAATTTTATATTGCAATATTACGATAAATAGTTGAAAAAATTAGCAACAAGCTACAGCCGAATGCTTTTTATTTTCCTCTTTGACATCTTCTTTGAAGTGATATACTTCCCACTCGTACCCGTCGGGATCATTTACCCAAAACTTATCCTGCACAGCATAGCAGCAGTTGGTATTTTCCTCTTCCAGAGCAATATCCAATTTGCCTTCGATCTGCTTTTTTCGCTCAGTCAACTCTTCAGCAGAATTTACGCGCAATCCGAGGTGCCCAAACTGAGAAGCCACTTTAGATGATTGAATAAATGAGATAACCAAACCAGGATTATCCAGCTCAAATTTGGCATAATCCTCTTTTACTTTTACCGGATCCGTTCCGAATAAATCCTTGTAAAATGCTATCGTTTCGTCAATGTTCGAAACGTTTAGTCCAATGTGAAATTTCATTTGTTCTTGCATAATAATTATATGTTTTGTTTAAAAATTGATTGGTTCCAAATAACAATTGTTTGACGCTGATTCTTTCTGCAGATCTATATCTGCTAACTCTGTAGTGGTAACAACCCAGGCAACCCCATCCGGGTCAGTGACCGTAAATTTTCCATCCAGTAGCTGACAATGGCCTGCGAGTTTATTTTTCAGCACATTTTGCAGGTTTTTAAAGGTCTTTTTAAACTGTTCCCGGTCAGTCACCAATACCGATATCATCTTGGAGGTTCCTCCTGAATCTGCATCCTCAAACAATCTGATCTCCAGATCCTGGCGATGATAAATCGCTGAATCGAAGCTGATAAAGCTTGGTTTGCTATTCAACAGCAAAGAATAAAACCTGATGCTGTCACTGAGATTACTTACGTTAACTTCTTTTATCATTTGTATATCGCTTTATTACGATGAATGTATTCAAATTTTTTTAGCAGCACTCTTTAGGGTCCTGATACTGGTCAAACAATCTATTGAAGATCTTTTTGGTATAATTCCACACTTCCGAATCAATGCAATAGCACATCGAAGTACCTTCTACAGTACCTTTAATAATGCCCAGCGACTTTAGCTCCTTCAGGTGCTGGGAAATGGTGGCCTGAGCCAGCCCCAGCTCTTTCACCAGATCACTGTTAATACACTGGTTTGCTTTAAGCAAATGCTGGATGATGGCAATCCTTGCCGGATGACCAAATGCCTTAGCCAAAACAGCCAGATCATTTTGTTCCTGTGTAAATAACTGTGACTTGGTGATTCCCATATCGCAATATTACGATTAATATATTACATGGTTACAATTTTACAGGGAAAAGTCATTTTTTTTTCTAACGCCAGTCATTTCAATCACAGGGTAAAGGTTTGATATTCGTAGTAGATAATCAACATTACTAATGCCATGGGAACCTTAGAAAAAAACAACAACAGGAGCTTTCATCACCGGATAGGAGAAGCTAGTGGACACTATTTTGATAAAAGGCATTTCCTTGGAATCGATCCTTTTGATCACACTATATTTCGTGAAAAATACGATCAGCCAAAAAAGAGGAACAAATCCAAAGGTGAGAAATAGGTAGATACAAAGCTAAAAAACCGATCAATCCGGATTTCTGAGGAGTATACCCTAAAGAAGTAGCATTGTCTTTTAATATAAAAATGAATGTGCGGCTGGGAGGTAAGTGAAGGATCACCAGGTAAACACCCCTTCATATCCCCTTTTCATAATGTACAGGCTACGAAGGTACGCCTATGGGCAAAGGGTAACACAATTCCCGGATTTATTGCTTGAAACTAAAAAAACCCCGACGATAAACGTCGGGGTCCCAACCAGCTATAGACAAGACCGATGCTTCGCGCAACCGGACTTAGCTTTAAATATTTTCTATTAGCGCTTTAATTTGAGGAGATGAATTGTCTTTCCTGCTCTTTTCTTGCATTATTAAGCTGCGCTACGATTTTCTTTACCAGGAAAATTTCGGTTTCTTCAAGTTCGTATAAGACCATAAGGTCATCTCCGGTCAGAGATTTATTGACATTAAAGTCCATCTCCGAACCATGATTGTATTGGCCGGTTTTGGGATTGTACCAGATGAGATATTGCATAGCGGTGAAATTTTAATATTGCTAAGTTGAATTATTTATTCTACTAAATCCTGCCAAAGTTCTTTAAAATTCTGCCAATTTTGCGAAAAAGGCCTTTTATCGACACAATAAGCCTTTATCAAAAGATTTTAAAATAGGCTTGCAAGTCGTTAGCTTTACTTTAAAGTAATAACTTCATTTAACCAGCATGAATCTTTCTGCGAGGATAGCAGTTTATTTACTCTTTTTCACAAGGCTTTTTAGTAGTCCATTACTTGGACAGTATTTTCCCGCAAAGGTTTACAAAGATCAGGAAGGTTTATTATCCAACAGAATTCAGGATATCGCTCAATACACCAATAAAGAAATATGGTTTGCAACTGAAAATGGTCTGGCCATCTATGATGGGCTATACTGGAAGGCTGTTCCGGACAGTTTAAATTTTATCCCCAGAAATGGGTACATGCAGATGAAGATGAGGTCAGACTCATCCTGTTACCTGATTGGTTTAAAAGATGGTCGGTCGATTATGGCCAGAAAGACACCAAAGGGCTGGAATCCGGTTGAGCTTCCGGAGGCCTTTGTAAATAAAAACCCCTACACCCGCTATAGTACCGATGAAAACCCTGAATACCCGGGTGTTGTTATCTCCTATGGCTCACAAGTGTTTATATACCATGAAAAGGACGGGTGGAGTAGCTATACTATAAAAAATCAGGACGGGGAAAAGCTCATCATTTATTCAGCAGAAATGCTGGATGAAGGGCTTCTGCTGGGCACAAACAAAGGCCTTTATGCATACAATGATAGCGAAGGCTATGCTGAACCTATTGTCCAAAAAAGCAATGTTTTTAGATTTTTAAAGGACGAATTTACCGGGAGGATCTATCTTCTGGGAGCAGACTGGCTGGGCTATTATCATCGTGGCTCTGTTACATATCTATTCAGAGATCAGGACATAGGTTTTGATTCAATATATGGCAATGCCAGGTTACTCCTTAAAGGCCACACCATCTACTACAGTAACAACTCCCCACTTATAAGCTACAACCTCTCTACGGGTGAGAAGCAAAGTATCCTGGCAGAATCTTTCGGGAAAGACTACACCTGCCTGGACGCTATTCTGGATCATGAAAACAACTTGTGGGTTGTGACCATGCGCGGGGGATTTAAAGTGTATAACAGATCCACCTACTATTACGATAAAACGCAGCTTCTGGAAGATGAAGTAACCGCAATTTTAGAGGCTTCCGATGGTAATATTTTTCTGGGCACAAACTCCGGATTCCAAATCCTGAAGCCTGATGGAAGTCTCAGGTTGATTCCATTTGACATGAAGTATTTTCAGCCGCGGGTTATGGATATCGTCGAGTATGAAGGCGCCGTATACCTGGCAGCCAATTCCATAGGAGTGGTAAAATACCATCAGGGAGTTACAGAAATACTGCCAGTTCCCAAATCTCAAAGCAGGGTAATTGACCTTGAAGTACATAATGGCAGACTTTATGCTGCAAATCGGGATGAACTATACGTTTTGGAAAAAAATCATTTGAAAAAGGTTTATTCCCTGGTCCCGCAAGGAGGTGCTAACTCCTATATCAGAAAGATTTTTTTTTCTGACAGCCTGCAGTATTTACTAACTGTTAACGGCATTCATGATCTAAAAAACGATGTTTTCATCTCTTCTTCAAACCTGGAGACCTCCAGCATCTACTCAGCTACATTCTACAAGAACTCCGTCATACTTGCCACAAAAAATGGGCTGGCTACTATAGAAGGGGACCGTATTAAACTTATGGAAGAAGGAAACGAGCATAGTGCCTACAGTTTATTAGTAGATCAAAAAAACAACCTGTGGGTAGGGACTGAAAACGGCGTGTATCGCTATAATGTAAATCCGCACCTACACTTATCAAAAGACAACGGACTCATCGGTAATGAGATAAACAGAAATGCTTTTATCCAAACGGAAGACGGACGTCTATTTATTGGTACTGACGAAGGAATGTCCATCCTCAGAGATGATGACCTGATCTCCTATCCCAGGCCTGAAGTGGAAATCGTTGATGTTTTAGTGAATGGTAAGCCTATAACCAGCTTTAACCTTGATTATAATGAAAACAACCTGATATTTGAGTACCGGGCTACATCTTATTACAATGAAGACATCATCAACTACAGGATAAAGCTCGATGGCTTTGATGAGGACTGGCAATATCTCCCTGTCTCGGCTCAAAGGAATGTGGTGTATCGGAATTTAAAACCTGACAGCTATCAATTTTATGTACAAGCCAGGGTAGGTAAAGGAAAGTGGGGCCAGGTAACCACCTCACAGACAATAATCATTGCCAGGGCGTTTTATAAAACACTTTGGTTTCAGATTACTGCGGGAGTGGTCTTAGTGATTATGATCTTTTTGGGTGTCCTGTACAGAAACAGGAGCCTTAACAAGCGCAATGCCGTACTACGAGAGCGCGTAACCGAAAAGACGAATGAGCTCAACAAGCAAAACAATCAATTATTAAAAACCATTAGTGAGCTTAAAACCGCTCAGGGTCAGCTTATTCAATCTGAAAAACTAGCCTCCATGGGTTTACTAACAGCGGGTATTGCTCATGAAATGAATAATCCGCTCAATTACATACGAGGTGGAGCGGAATGCCTGCAAAAAAACCTTAATGAAATCAATAACCTGCACCAGCAAATGACCCAAACCAACGGGAAAAGTCTGGAAAAAACCAGGAAAGAATATGAGTACCTTGTTCAGGAAAGTGACCAGCTGATCAGGTCCATTCTGGACGGGGCTGAAAAAAGCACCAACATCATCAAAAGCCTCCGCTCTTTTACCGCTGACTCACAGTCTTTCTTCTCCTTCATAGATCTGGAGCAAGAGGTGGAAACAGCGCTGACACTAATGGGCAACCAAATAGGATTCAGGATCACCGTCAACAAAATGTATAGCAGCATCCCAAAAATAGAGTGCTACCCCGCCCGTATCCACCAGCTGATCGTAAATATCTTACTGAATGCCACTCAGGCCATAAAAAAAGCAGGTGAAATTACCATCAGGATTTACCGTAAGGGTGATGAGCATATAGGCCTGGAAATATCAGATAATGGGGAAGGAGTACATCTTAAAAACTACCAACAGGTATTTGAGCCCTTTTTCTCTACCAAAGAAAAAAACCCGGGTCTGGGTTTAACTATTGTGCGCTCCATCATACAAGACCATAATGGGGAGGTGGTATTCCTGTCAAAAAAAGGAGTAGGTAGTAAAATCAAAGTGAAACTCCCGATCTACCAGACCTTTCATCCGGAACTTCTATGATGTTTGTCATAATTAAACATTAATAAAAAGCTATAGGTTGATAACATCAGGCTATTATATTTACCCGATTTTTGCGGACAAAAAAATCACATTTTTCAATTGCAAATCAAATAAAAGGATGATTGAATTAACAGAAGATAACCTTCAGGAAGTAATCACTCAAAATGAAAAGGTCATGGTACAATACGGCGCAGCGTGGTGTGGTAACTGCCGCCTGACCAAACCTAAGTTCAAACGCATGGCTGGCGAGCATGAGGATGTACAGTTTGTCTATGTGGATGCTGAAAAACTGCCTAACTCAAGAAACCTGGCACAGATCAAAAACCTGCCAACCTTTGCCAGCTTTAAAAATGGCCAGCTGGTAAATCAATTTGAAGGAAATAAAATTGATAATGTAAAAGAGCTTGTCAATGAGATTGCCAGTAATTAAGCATATAGTAGAGTTTATCAACGAAAATGACGAGGACTGGGTCATAGAGACCATTGAGCTTTTGGAGCACCTGTCTGAAGCAAAAGGGATCAAAGATGAGGAGCTGGATGTGATTGGCGAGCTGCTTTCTAATCTCTATGGCTCACTGGAGGTCCACAAAGACGTAAAAAAAGGCAAGCCTCAAAAGGAAGCGCTGAATGCCTTCATGGAGCGTGTTATGGGATCTATAAATTAACGTGAAGTCGACGTAAGCACTTTAATAAAAAACAAAAAAAGTCATTCAGAGGCTCGCAGGGCTGTTTGCGAGCTGGAAGCCCTGCCTATGCCGGCAGGCAGGCGTGGAATCTCTTCGATTTTGAAAGACTCCACGCCTTTCCCTCCACACTACCAACAAGAAAAAGCTCTGAGCCGCAGTGGAACTGGGACGGTTAGATAGGTTTTTTGTTTTTTATTATATCGAACTGAGGTTGAATTAGAACTTCATTAAGCTGCCGTTACCCCGGCAGCTTTTCTTATCCTTTAGCCAAAAAATTAGTCAGAACTTCTCGTTTAAGAGGTTTGGTAAAATAATTGATTACCTGCCTGAAGCCTAAAGAGCGGCGAATGTCCTGTGGAGAAATGGAAGAACTAAGCATGATCACATGCACCTTCATTTTAAGCTTTGACAGAGCATCCAAAAACCCAAATCCATCCATCCCCGGCATATTTATATCCAGCAATATCAGGTCAGGTGGATTATCTTTAAGTTTACTCAGAGCCTCCCTGGCGTCTCTAAAATCTTTTATATCCCAACTTTCATCAAGCTTTTTAAGCAAGACCTTGCTAATCAGATTTTGTGTGGCATCATCATCTATCAGCCAGATAGAAGTCAGCTGTGAAAGACGGTCTCTACTATCCGCGGGCTGGTCCATTTCCCCCTGATTCAAAATCTCATTTATTTGGTGGACCGTGGTTTCTATTTCTTCACCAGACTCTTCAATGATATTCAATCCTTCTTCCAGATTCAATTCACCTGACTTTATCAGGGGAAATATGCTTTGGATGATGGAAAGCTTCCTGCGGATCTCATGAGAATTTAACCGATCCAGGTTGCGTATCTTCAGACGCTCCTTATTTAGCTCATTCTGAAGGTCTCCAAGCTGATTGATCAGCCCCGCTTTTTTCTTCTCCGCTGCCTTTATGCTTTTGAGAAGCACCTCATGGTCCACAGGTTTGATGAGGTAATCATCAGCCCCTAACTCCATGCCCTCCCTCAGATCTGCCATGCTGGATTTTGCGGTAAGAAATATAAAAGGTACAAGGTCTAAAAGGTCAGTTTTTCGCAACTCCGTAAGCACCTCGTACCCATTGATGCCTTTCATGTTGATATCACAAAGGATTACATCCGGACACTCGCGAAAGGCCTTGCCGATGCCCGTCTCACCATCAGCAGCCTGTATCACTTCATATCCGGAAATTTCCAGAATATCCGAAAGGCTCTCCCTCAGATTTGGCTCGTCTTCAATAAGCAGTAATCGTTTCATTCCTTCTCATCTCATTTATCAAAAAGGATCTCATAGGTAGTGCCAGACCCCGGACAGGTGTCTAAGTGCACCGTACCCCCAACAGCTTCCATCCTTGACTGAATGTTTTTCAAACCGTACCCCTTACGAATTTCCTCCACTTCAAAACCAACTCCATCATCCAAAATGACCAGGCTGATCTTTTCATTCTCTTCAGTAAGATGAATAAACAGCTTATTTGCCTTTGAGTGTTTGATGGCATTGTTGAGGATCTCCATCACCACTTTCAAAAGGTGATGTGCTTTCTCTCTTTCTATATATCCTTCCAGTTCATTTTGAAAGCTGATTTGAAAGCCTACATAAGTTGAAATCCGTTCAAGCACTTTGCTGAGCCTTTCCTGGAAGGAAACCCCCTCCGGAAGATTGACTATATCCAGCTCCAGTATGATCCGAAGTTGAGACATAGCCAGCTTGATATAATCCAGGCTGTCTTCAATCTCCCTGATATCAACCTTATCTTTCACTTTATCCCGATAATTGGTCAATTTCATCTGCACACCCAAAATGGTTTGCTGCAGTGTATCGTGCAAATCATTTCGTATTCTGTCATTCTCCTGCTTATGACCATAGTGAAGCAGCTCTGTATGCTTATCCAGCCTGTTACAGATCGTCCTGAACAGCTCATTGTTACTGACTGGTTTGATGAGGTAATCATCAGCCCCTAACTCCATGCCCAGCCGAAAGTCCTCTCTATGTCCTTTAGCGCTCAGAAACACAAATGGGGTCTTCCTGATCATTTTATTTTCACGGATAGCTTTCAGCACTTCCAGTCCTGACATTCCGGGCATCATGATGTCACAAAGTATCAGATCAGGATTTTCTTCTATAGCCATTGAAAGGCCCGCTGCTCCATCATAAGCTACTTTGACATCAAAGCCTTTAATTTTCAGGATGTCAGATACTGTTTCTGCTATATTTTGCTCATCGTCTATGACGAGTATTTTTTTTCTTGATTCCATCAGTTCATTTATAAAACAGGAAGGTCCACACAAAACTCTGTTCCAGTTTTCCTTCGTTTATTCAAAAAAATAGTTCCTCCACTCAGCTGTATAAATTCTCGTGCTACTGCTAATCCCAGTCCGGTACCAGTAATGTGCTCTGTATTTTGTCCCCTATAAAAAGGTGAGAAAAGCTTTGCATGATCCTCCTCTGAAATACCAAGCCCATAATCCACTATACTTAATCGAATTTTATCAGGCTTAAATACAAGGTTAACCTCGGGATCTTTCGCATCAGGAGAATATTTGAAGGCGTTTTCTATGAGATTGGTGAGTGCATGCTCTATGAGCTCTTCATCCAGATTCAGTGCCTTCTCCTTTCCACTCACGTTGATTTTAAGCTGACGGTCGTCTGCCTGCTGTGCTTCTACATTTAACTTTATACGCTTGATCAGCGCTACCGGATTTACCGGTTTCAGTTTGGGCTCCAAGGCATTGGACTGAACCTTACCCATTGCCATGATATCGTCCATGAGGGTAACAAGTCGCTCTATTTCCGACTTGGTACGCCGCACAACTTTCCCTACTACATGCGCATCCGGTTCTGAGAGCTCCAAAAGCTGCATATTGAAGCTGATCACTGAAAGTGGTGTGCGAAACTGGTGAGAGGCCATTGCTACAAACTGGGATCTCATCTCCGAAAGTTCTTTCTCTTTCCTGATGCTCTTCAATGTTTCCTCCTCTGCCTTTTTCTTAGCCGTAATATCATTAATAATGACAGTGAGCCACTGCTTACCATCCTGGCTGACAAAGGTTCTGAAGCTGGCTTCCCACCAAAGCTCCTGACCCTCAGGGCCAAACCTGTATATCTTATTATCGATACTTTTCTTCAGTAAAGCATCCCGGCACAACTGTTCTGTCAGAAACCCTTTAGATGAATCACCCTTCCAGATCTCTCCAACCTTTCTTCCTAAAAATTCATCAGGTTTCCTGTCCAGCTTATCCGGATCATTACAAAATACTTCCCTGAACCTTAGCTGATCATCAATGACAAATACGATATTCTCCATGGAGTTTACCATGGCCTCAAGGTTTACCAGGTTCTTAGATAATTCTTCTTCGGCATGCTTTAGGTCAGTGATGTCATAAGCACAACCAATAATCCTTCGGGGTTCATCATTCATACACTCCACATTGCCATGGGTGGCTATGTACTTGTACCCTCCATTTCGCTGCCTAACCCTGTATATCAGATTGTGCCATTCCCTGTTCTTTAATGCTTCCTTAAACTTCTCAAGTACAAAATCCCTTTCCTCCGGATGAATACGGGCAATGAAGGTCTCGAATGAGTCTATCTCAGATACGCTGGAAACCTCCATAATACCCAGATACTCCGTGGAAAACATGTGATCGCCTTCACCGGTCATATCATATTCCCACCAGCCCATTTTAGCCACCTTTTGTGCCACCTCAAGCCTTTGCTGAGTCTCTCTGAAATCGGTTACATCGTATACCGTTCCGAATAACCTGGAAGGCTTCCCTTTCTGAAAATCTACCCGCGCATTACTGGTGATGTATTTATAGCCCCCCTTCTTACATCTTATTCGATTGACAAGACCATTCCATTCGCCCTTCTTAAGTGCAGTTTGCAAACTTTGCTTTACTAACTCCAGATCATCGGGATGAATTAAATCGTAAAAATCGTCTAAGGTAGAAATATCTTTTTCACTTGAGATCTCAAAGATCTCCATCTGCTCCGGTGAGTACTTATGATCCCCCTTTCCTGTCAGGTCAAACTCCCACCAACCCATTTTAGCGATCTGTTGTGCCTGTTCTAATTTCAACTGAGTCTCCTTCAGAGAGGTGATATCCATATTGGTACCAATTATTTTAATCGGCTTATCTCCATTGAAAATAACCCTCCCACTGGTCAGGACATAAGTATATCCACCACTTTCTTTCAGATACCTTAGCTCTTTATTGACCCAGCCTTCTTTAAGCTCCTGGAGATCCGTATATAGCCAGGCACGATCATCGGGATGTACCCTTTCCACATATTGATCAAAAGGTAACGGACCATCCCTACGATCCACTCCCATTATATCATAGGTAGTGTCTGAGCATAAAACCTCTCTGGTAGTCAGGTCAACCTCCCACAAACCTAAACGAGCTATCTTCTGCGCTTCCTCCAGGAGGGTGGAAGTTTCCTTCATCCTGGAAATGTCTTTCATCGTACCAATTAACTTTACAGGGCGGTCCCCATTCCATACAAAGTGCCCGCTACTGAGAAAATAACCGTAGGTGCCATCTGGCAGTTTGTGTCTCGTTTCTTTGTTGTGCCAGCCTTTTCGCATTTGCTCATCGCTACTCATTGCCCCCAGTACCTTGTCCCGGTCTTCCGGGTGGATCGTGGTAAAAAAAGTGTCAAAACACGGCCGGTCTTTTCCTTTTCTCAGCCCCAGCAACTCATACATAGAGTCAGACCAGATATCGTCTTCATCAGTGACAAGGTTTGCCTCCCACCATCCTAAGCGAGCAATTTCCTGTACCAACTCCAAACGCTTTTCAACAAAACGACTGTCACTGATATCCTGAGACGTCCCGTGATATCTAATCGGGAACTCATTTTCATATTCTATCCTGGAGTTAACCAACACGTGCTTAACTCCAGAAACTGTCAGATGCCTGATCTCGAGATTCTTGACTTCTTTTTGGCCTGCCAGCTTTTCAATAAACTGGTCCCGGTCATCCGGGTGTATATATTCCAGGATCTTTTCTATTGTTGGCTGAAAATCATAAGGTAGCTCCATCAGGTCATACATCCCCTGTGACCATTGTATCTCTCCGGTCCGAAGGTCCATTCCCCAGGAGCCAATTTTCGCTACATCCTGTGCCTGGTGGAGTTGTTCCTCCTTGATCCTCAGCTGCTCCATGGCAAGCTTTTGCTCGTGAATGTCCTTAACAAAGCAGAGTAAATAAAGATTGTCTTCTCTGATCACAGAAGCACTGACCTCTATCCACCGGTATCCGGATGACTTTGTAAGCATTTTTCTGTGCTGAACGAGGGATTCCAGTTCTCCTGAAAGGATCCTTGCTGCGTTTTTACTAAACCGCTCAATATCCTCCGCGGGAGTAAGGTCCAGAATGCTGAGCGTGTCTAACTCCTCCCGGGTATACCCGGTCAGCTCCAGAAATGCTTTGTTTACTTTTTTGAAGTCACCAGCTGTGTCCAGTATAAATATGCCGGCTGCCTTATTTTCAAAGATGTGATCAATCCAATCAGGCGATAGACTAAATTCATCTGTTAATGCCTCTGCCTCTCCGGATTTTAAGTTTGTGCTATCATGTAATTGATTTGCTCCCATCCTGCCCCACTTCTGATTTTACACCTTAATTCTAACCAGGATGGGATTTGATCTATTGTTTTTTTCGACAGATGGTGCTAAACCTTAGTTTTCCTGAGAAGATCATGATAAACCAATAGGTTTTGTCAATACATGCTGATCGCTATGATTTTAGCTCTTTCATATGGATCTTCTTTATCAAACCTTCGGACTTGACACGGGCATATACTCCACTGTGTGTGGTTTGAAAACCGAGGATTTCCACTCCCGGTTCATTTTGCCATTGGGGATGTTTTATGGCTTTTGAAAAAGCTCCTTTACCAGGATCCCACTTTTTGTAGTAGAGGTAGCTTTCCGATTCTCCGGGCTTGATCAGGTTGAAGTAAATTTGGGTCTTATCAGGCGAAACAAGGCGATTAATAACCTTCGGGCTTTGATCTAATATCTTTTCTTTCATGACTTGTTAATCCTTTTATGGAAACGGCTTTTTGTTTGCGGTGATCACTCCGCCATAAGCAGATTTCTAATCCATGAAAAAGGATTAGGGGGTTTGGCGGAGATTTCACCAAATCACCATTTCTGATGATTTGATAAAGCAAATATCAATACTATAATCCTGCTAAACCATTTATAATCGGTCAAATGAAATATTCCATCGATCAAAGAGCTCAAAGAAAAAATTTCTTTTAAGGTTATTTATTTTCCTACGCTTCATATAAATTTGCAATCCTTTTGAAAACGATCAGAAGGGGAAAATAAGCGAGAGTAGCTCAGCTGGTAGAGCACGACCTTGCCAAGGTCGGGGTCGCGGGTTCGAATCCCGTCTCCCGCTCAGGGTCCTGGTGAATACGCCGGGACTTATTTTTTTGTGGCTACCTCAATGTAGCAGGAAATCCACTAGCTAAAACAGCTAGCATCTACTTTGGTAGATGGAGGCCCGCTCACCTCCACGATGTTTCTGTGAGTAAAGGTGGTGAAATAAAGTATTGAAAAATTCCAGCTCATAAGAGTTGGCATCTATATGAGTAGATGAAGGCCCGGGTGGTGGAATTGGTAGACACGCAGGACTTAAAATCCTGTGACCCTTAAAGGTCGTACGGGTTCAAGTCCCGTCCCGGGTACGTTAAAAGCTAGGCTTTGTAAAAAAGTCTGGCTTTTTTTATTACCTCCTGCTGGATTTTTCATTTCCCGCAAGATACTGTGAAAGCTTGTCAGCTAAATAGTAGACACGCAGGGCTAGCCGCCCGCGACTTAAAATCCTGTGACCCTTAAAGGTCGTACGGGTTCAAGTCCCGTCCCGGGTACGTATAAGCCTGATAATCGATTGATTGTCAGGCTTTTATATTTTTTAGGTGGCGAATTTGGAGGCAAAAAGTTTTTTAGAAACTATTTACCGCTTTGCAGTATTGCCTCTACAGCATCTGCTATATCTCTTGCATAGTGGGCAATTCTTTCTCCTGCAACATCAGAAGGATCTTTAGTGGTTTCAATTAGCATTGGACTTATTGCAACAGCAACATCCATTACAACTTTTTGTGGTGTAATTGAGTTGGTTTAATTTAGAACTATGAAAGATTTTAAGGATAGTATCCGTAAAAAAATCAATGTGGTGGAAGCCAAGATGGAATTCCTTCGCGACGGCCAGGCACAACTGGCTGACGCATTTCATGAATTTGCGGAAGAAATTGATGCCTATATTGAACATCAAGCCGACAAAAATGAAGAATTTGATAAGAGGCTAAGGGCGTTAGAAAATAAGTAGGTTTTTTAGAGACTTTATACCTCAACAACCGCATCCCCCCTAAACCTCAAATGCTCTCCACGATCCACATACCCCAATTGATTGGTACAAACCATGGTCTCGTTGATACGGAATGGCGCCATGTTCCAGTGATTGTGGCCATGGATCCAGCAGTCTATACTGAAGTCATAAAATAACCTTTCCAGATCCACATGAAATGCGTCATTTACGCTGGCTGCAAAATCGTACTGACAACGCTCCGGCATGAAAGGCACATGATGCGAGACAACCACAGTCTTGCCCTTAAACGGTTTTGCCAGCTCTTTTTCCAGGAAAAGTAATGCTGACGCATGGCATTTATTATGCTGCCAAACTCTAAATTGCTCTCCGTCATAAACTGACTGCCTGAAGTCATTCATCATCTGCTCCACATAAAAAGACCGTTGAGGCTCTACACTGGTCCACAGAGTAGTAAATAAGACCCTCACATCATCCTGATAGACGACCTGATTATTAAGATAAGATACATTGGGCCGGATTTCCTTTTTGAAGGTTGGCACCACATCCTTGATATCAAATGACCGTTGATAAAACTCGTGGTTCCCCGGAGTTAGGTATACCTTTTCAAACTGATCGGAAATGGTATCAAAAAATGGATTGGACGTCCAAAAATTATCCAGATAGGTAATGTCTCCGGCCAGGATCAATACCTCACCTATTGGCTCCAGGGGATTCTGAGCCATAAATGCATTATTGGATTCAAACTCCAAATGTAGATCTGACGCGTATTGAATAGTCATATTAATGGATCATCTGGCTGACTCGTACTTCATGGTTCATTTAAGCACTATAAAGAAAAATCCTGTTTCCCGAAAAATCGAGCTGTAAAGTTACTGTTAACTATATGTGATTTATTGACCTCTGAAGTATTCTATGATTTTTAATTTTACCTATAAAAAATTTTATAATTCTAATATAATACAACCGTAAAAACCTTCATATTAAAATAATGTCAATAAATTATTTTGTTTCTATGCTTTCAATACTATATTTATACTAGCGGATTTTTCAATTTCAGAACCAGCCAATGAACAGCAACTTAGATAGAATAGCTTCAGATCACGAGGTGGGAGTGAAGAGACTTAGCAAAAAAGAGTTAAGGGTGGGATTAGAGTGCTCACGTCGTGTAAGAACTCATATCAAGAAACAGGTAAACAAGGAAGCAGGAAGCAGGTATTTTTATAACCTCTTGGTGCTGGAAACGATCATCAGAAGTTATGAAAAGGCATTGGAAGAACTGCCTGAAGAAAAGCCCAAAGTTACCCGGCCTTTGAAAAGAGATCGGGTTCGGATTATTGTGTAGTATTTTTTAATCTGGTTTTATATGAATATGCTAAGGCGGCAATTATGCTCCTTAGCATTTTTTCATTCTTTCCCTTTCAGTATCTCCTTCATTTCGTTGACTTTGAGTAGGGCCTCTACAGGAGAAATGGTATTGACATCTACCTCCCTCAGCATCTTCATTACCTTCTCAAATCTCGGGTCTGACTCAAACAGATTCAGCTGAAACTGACTGCTGGGCAACTCAGCCAGTTTTTCTTTCTCACCTTCAGAAAGTTTGTCCACTTCCAAATGCTTCAAGATCTCATTAGCGCGGATCACAATCTGGTTGGGCATGCCGGCCATCTGTGCCACGTGGATCCCAAAGCTGTGCTCACTGCCGCCCGGTTGTAACTTACGGATAAAAATGACCTTATTATCCAGTTCCTTTACAGCCACATTGAAGTTTTTCACCCGGGGCAGATCATTCGTCAGCTCGTTGAGCTCATGATAGTGAGTGGCAAAAAGTGTTTTTGCTTTATACTGTGGATGGTTGTGTAAAAACTCTACGATAGACCAGGCAATGGAAATGCCATCGTAAGTGCTGGTCCCCCGGCCGATCTCGTCCATCAGCACCAGCGAGCGGTTGCTTAAATTGTTGAGGATGCTAGCCGTTTCGGTCATTTCTACCATAAACGTAGACTCTCCACGTGAAAGATTGTCCGAAGCGCCCACCCGCGTAAACACTTTGTCGATCAGGCCTATCCGCGCATAGCCGGCAGGCACAAAACATCCGATCTGGCTCATCAGTACGATAAGAGCTGTTTGCCTGAGCAACGCAGACTTACCGGCCATATTTGGTCCGGTGATGATCATGATCTGCTGAGACTGGTCGTCAAGAAAAACATCATTGGGAATATAATCCTCCTCAGGTGGCATGTTCTGCTCAATGACCGGGTGACGCCCCGCTTTGATATCGAGTGAAAACTCCTCCGAAATGGAGGGTTTTATATAGCTATTTCGCTTAGATAAAAATGCGAAAGACGCCAGGCAATCCAATGTGGCAATAATCCTGGCATTTTGCTGGATCACATCGATATATTCCGCAGCAAATGATACCAGCTCCAGATACAGTTTGTGCTCTATCACAAAGATCTGGTCTTCAGCCTTCAGGATCTTTTCTTCATAAACTTTAAGCTCCTCTGTAATATACCGCTCGGCATTCACCAGGGTCTGCTTACGAATCCACTCCTGCGGTACTTTGTCTTTATGGACATTGGTCACTTCCAGGTAGTACCCAAAAACTTTATTGTAGGCAATCTTTAATGAAGTGATCCCGGTTTTTTCCATCTCGCGTTCCTGAATGCCTTTCAGGTAATCTTTGCCAGAGTATGCAATCTTCCGAAATTCGTCCAGCTCTTCGTTTACACCATCCTTCATCACATTGCCTTGCGTGGCATTGATGGGCACCTCTTCTCTCAGCTCATTTTCAATCCGCTCCAGCAGCGCAGAGCAGTCATTGAGCTGGTCCAGGTGTGTTTTGAAGCTCTCACTTGTGGACTGGCTGAGTTGTTCTTTGATCGGCCCGATCTGCCTCAGACTTTTTTTCAGCTGTAACATCTCGCGCGGGTTGATACGGCCGGTAGCTACTTTGGAGATCAATCGCTCCAGATCACTGATCTGCTTCAGGTGAGCCGATACTTCATTGAGTAGCTCATCTTCTTCGATAAACGCCTCAACGGTATGGAGTCTCCGCTCTATCTGATCTTTATTTTTAAGTGGCAGCACCAGCCACTTTCTCAAGAGCCGACTCCCCATAGGTGTGCTTGTGCCGTCCAGCACATCGATCAGGGCTGTTCCGTCTGGTTGTGAGGGGTTGATCAGCTCCAGGTTTCGGATGGTAAACTTATCCAGCCACACGTATTGCTGCTCATCAATCCGGGAAAGGTTGTTGATGTGACGGACTTCTTTATGCTCGGTTTCTTCGAGGTAAAAAAGTACTGCTCCAGCGGCAATAATCGCAGACTTCATCTCCTCAATACCGTAGCCCTTCAGGTTAGCTGTGTTGAAATGCCTGGTTAGCTTTTCATAGCCATACTCCAGGCTAAAGATCCACTCTTCAAGATTGAAGTTGATGAAATTGTGGCCAAGCGTCCGCTCAAATCGCTCTTTCTCATTCTTTGAAAATATGATCTCTGATGGCTGGAAGCCCTGGATCAGTTTCTCTACATAATCCGCATTTCCCTGGGCCACAAAAAATTCGCCCGTTGAAAGATCCAGAAATGCCACTCCGTTATCCTTATCTCCATAATGAATGGCTGCCAGGAAGTTATTCCTTTTTTGCTCCAGCACATTATCATTCATGGAAAGACCGGGCGTGACCAGCTCCGTCACACCGCGCTTCACGATTCCTTTCACAGCTTTAGGGTCTTCCAGCTGATCGCAGATAGCTACCCGGTTACCCGCACGCACCAACCGTGGCAGATACGCATCCAGCGAATGATGAGGAAATCCGGCCAGCTCGATGTGTGAAGCGGCACCATTGGCACGTTTTGTAAGGACAATGTCAAGCACCTTGCTTGCTTTGATGGCATCCTCGCCAAATGTCTCATAAAAATCCCCCACACGAAACAACAATAATGCTCCCGGATACTTTGCCTTGATGGCATTGTACTGCTTCATGAGCGGGGTTTCACTGCTTTTTTTGGATTTCGCCATCCTGGAGATTGGTGGTAGTTTTGAAACGGAATTTAAATGCAATAATAAGCAAAGCAAAAAAGCTAAACTTATTGAAAAAGGAATTAAATGAATTTATTAATTTTGTACAGAATAACGTACATAATAATCCTTTATGAGAACGACCACTTTGACAGATTTCAGGAAAAACCTAAAAGCCGATATGGACAAAACCCTGGAGGATCATGATATACTGATCATTAATCGAAAGGGGAACAAAGACATGGTCATGTTATCTCTGCAAGATTACGAATCACTCAAGGAAACTGCCTACTTACTAAGTAGTCCCGCCAATGCCAGGCACCTCTTTGAATCTATGCGGCAAGCCGAAGAAGGCAAAGTGATTCCCAAATCGCTAAAAGATCTGGGTATAGAATGAAGCTGAGTTTTACGGAAAATGGCTGGGCGGATTATCAATACTGGCAAAAAACTGACAAAAAAATAGTCAAACGGGTTAATGAGCTTATCAAAAGTATTTTAAGAACTCCTTTTGATGGTATAGGAAAACCGGAGCCACTCCGTTTTGACAAAAAAGGTCATTGGAGCAGAAGGATCAATCAAGAGCAGCGCCTTGTCTATAAATATGATGAAAGTGGTCTTTTGATCATTTCATGCAGATTTCATTATCAGTAAGATGCGAAAACTTAAAAACGAAGAGCTAGATCGCCTGGAACCGGAAGCATTTAAAAAAGCGGAAAAATTGAATGCATGCATTGTCCTGGACGATATTCGCAGCCTGAATAATGTGGGCAGCGCCTTCCGAACCGCAGATGCATTTCGGGTTGAAAAAATATGGCTTTGTGGCATTACTGGAAAACCTCCACATCGTGATATCAATAAAACCGCCCTCGGAGCGACAGAAACGGTAAACTGGGAGCATAAAAAAGACATTAACAGTCTGATTGATGAGCTGAAATCAGATGGATGGACTATCTGCTCAGTGGAGCAAGCCGATCAGAGTACTTCGCTTAATGAATTCTTGCCTGAACCAAATCAAAAATATGCTTTTGTGTTTGGAAACGAAGTGTTTGGGGTGAAAGAAAAAGTGGTGAAAGCATCGGATATAGTTCTGGAAATACCCCAATTCGGATCTAAGCACTCTCTAAATATTTCGGTCTCTGTAGGGGTAATTGCCTGGGATTTTGTAGCCAAGACTAAAGCATTCCTATAGCAAGCATTAGTCTCTTTTAAAATGATGCGTTTTTCGGAATACCTGAAACGTTAAATACTTTCCGAACTCACTACACTGCCTCCGGCTTCTATCAACTCTTTCTTAAGCTCGTCAAACTTATCCGGATCTAAAGGACGAGTGGCATCATCTACTAAAACGGTCTTAAACCCTTCCTGCACAGCGTCCTTTGCAGTGAAATACACACAAAAATCTCCTGCTAGTCCGGTGACATAAACTTCACCAATCCCACGGCCTTTTAGATAGTCTGTCAGGCCCGTTTTCTTCTTATGCTTATTGTCATAAAAGGCTGAGTAGCTGTCTATTTTTGGGTCTGTACCCTTTCGGAAAATCGCCTCGATCCTACCAATATGAAGTTTCTTTGATAACTCAGATCCAGTGGTGCCCTGCACGCAGTGATCAGGCCACATCACCTGCTCTTCACCATCCAGCTCCCCCATTTCAAAAGGTTTTTTCCCTCCGTGGTTGGAAGCAAAGCTCCCATGGTTCTGCGGGTGCCAGTCCTGTGTAGCCACCACCAGGTCAAATTTCTCCTGGAGCCGGTTGATCACAGGGATGATCTCGTCCCCGTTTCTGACCTCCAATGCTCCTCCCGGCAAAAAATCGTACTGTACGTCCACTATCAATAAAGCCTTCATAGTTAGCTGCTTTTCACGTTCTTTATAATCTGATCTCTTAACCGTTTTAACTCCTCACTGATACTGACTTTGTAGGTATGCGGATTTTCAAATCGCTTGTACTCATCAGGCAGTAGCTCCAATCGTTCGCTTGCGAATGTGCTGATCTCCTGAACGGAACGCTTCGCCCGGGTCCGTTTACCATTTTCCATTACCGAATGAAGTAAGGGCTCCCTGGAATATCCCGAAGCATCAAAAAACTTATCCGGATAAATCGGATGATAAGCCATCCCTGATTTTGACTCATTTTCAAGCTGTACCACATCTGCATAAAAGCCCTCCTGATCACTCAGCCGGGTTACCCTTTTCCTTCCTGGCAAAGTGATTTTCTCAATGTTTTCAGAGAGTTTGATCCTTGGCTGATCATCACTCATGGCCAGCTTATACACACCGTCAAGTGCGGCATCCGGCTGGCCGGTGACTAAAGAGGTACCTACGCCAAATACATCGATAGGGGCTCCCTGATCAAATAAACTTTTAATCAGATGCTCATCCAGCTGATTGGAAACCACAATCTTCACATAGTCTAACCCTGCTTCATCAAGCATCTTTCTCGATCGCTTGCTGAGATACGCCAGGTCACCACTATCCAGACGGATCCCCTTCATTTTATGGCCTCTCTCCTCCATCTCTTTAGCCACTTTTATGGCATTTGGAACCCCACTTTTTAAAGTGTTGTATGTATCTACCAGCAAAATGCACTTGTCCGGAAAAGCCCGGGCAAATGCTCGAAATGATTCCAGCTCACTTTCATAGGCCATGATCCACGAGTGTGCCTGTGTACCTGCCGGTGTTAGTCCATATTTCAGACCTGCATATACATTGCTGGTGCTTACTGCTCCATCAATAGCTGCTGCCCTGGAAGCCTGGATACCACCGTACCCTTGCGCCCTCCTTAGACCAAAGTCTATAACAGATTTTCCGCGTGCTGCATAACAGATCCGGGCGGCCTTGGTAGCAATGAGCGATTGAAAATTCAGTACATTCAGTAAAAAGGTTTCTACCAGCTGAGCTTCCAGGATGGTGCCATCCACCCGTAAAACCGGGGCTCCGGGAAAGACCAGATCACCTTCCTGAACAGCATGGATCGCTCCTCTGAATTCAAAGTCTTTAAGGTATTCAACAAATCGTTTATCCAGCCCTGTCTCTTCCTGTAGAAACCTCAGACCATCTTGCTCAAACCGGAAGTTTTCCAGCCCGTCCAGAACTTCTTCAAGCCCGGCAAACAAGGTAAAACCACCTCCAAAAGGATTTTTTCGAAAAAAATAGTCAAAGGTAGCAGGAGTCTTATGTCGATCATTCAGATAATAACCCTGAGCCATAGTCAGCTCATAAAAATCCGTGTATAGCCCTAAATTCTGAGTGATCAGTGACATGTTCCTGCCTTTGTTGTTGCAACAGGAAAGTTAGGGTATTGTTGAGGAAAAACGAATGACTTTCGGCAGTCCGGTGATGGCTACCTCATGCAAGCTGCTCTGCTAAGACTTTCAGTCCTTCTTCGAATGAATGCGGCCTGAAACCCAGCACTGTCTTTGCTTTCGTGATATTAAACCCCGTCTTTGGCGGACGCTTTCCGGGCTGAGTAAAAGTAGATGCGTCCACGGGAGTAATAAGCCCCTTGTCCAGGTTAAAAAACTCAGCGGTTTTTACGGCAATGTCATACGGGGTTAGCGTCTCATCTCCCGAGATATGAAAAATGCCCTCATGCCGATCCCTCACAATCAGCCGACAGCCTTCAGCCAGATCCTCCGCAAGAGTAGGGGTCCTGTACTGATCGTTGACTACCTTGATGGTCTGGTTTTGTTCCAGGCTCTTCTTCACCCAAAGGATAATATTGGACCGGCTCATATCGTGCGCAACACCATAAACAAGCACGGTCCGGACGATGGCCCATTTTAGTTGGCTGGCCTGAACCAGCTGCTCAGCTTTCAGTTTACTTTCTCCATAAAAGCTGATGGGATTTGGTATCTCAGATTCGTTAAGGGAAAGTTTCGTTCCGTCAAAGACGAAATCCGTAGACAAGTACAGGAAAAACACATTCTGACCCTGACAAGCTTTGAGAAGGTATTCCGTAGCTGTGACATTAACTGCCCGGCACGCTTCCCTGTTTTGTTCGCACTCATCTACCTGGGTCATTGCGGCACAGTGAATGACTACTTCAGGCTTAGAAGCATCAATTAACTTTTTTACCTGTGTTTTATTGGTAAGATCCGCTGAAAGGTAGGTGTATCGCTCTCCTTCCGGGTTCCGGTCAGGCCCCCTTCCCGTAGCATACAGGGTAACTTCAGGCGCCAACAGCTTCACGAGCTTCTGACCGAGTAAGCCATTGGCGCCGGTTACGAGAACTCTCATGGATTACTCCGGATATTCATATCCGTACTTCTCTGTAATTTGCTTTTTAGGAACCATTTCCACATCCATAGTGATGTAGGTGTCTTTTACTGGTTTACTGCCATTCTTCATCACACCAGCTATTTTATCAATTACTCCAAGGCCTTCCACAACTCTTCCAAATATGGTGTATTCATTATCCAGGTGTGGAGCGCCATCTGTCGTTGTATATAATTCCAGTCTCTTCGGATCTACGTCAACACCGACATCTATACCCATCTCCTGTTCTACATATCCCTTGCAATCCAGGGCCAGCTGATTCATCGCCTGGCCATCACCTTGCTGCTGAAGCTCAACAAACATCTGACGAAGGCTGTCATATTGGTCATCCTGAAGCATCTGACTGATGGCCTGATTCAACTTGTACTGGTCCGTTGTAAGTTCCTTCTCAGTAAACTTGCGGCCGTCGATGATATAAAACTGGGCACCGGAAGATTTCTTTTCAGGATTTACCTGATCACCCTGACGAGCAGCAGCCAAAGCTCCTTTGGTATGATAAAAACCATCGACTATCTCAGCAGGTATTCTATCCTCAGCAGGTTCCTGGCTGCCCTCTTTGGCATAAACATCCCCACCCTGGATCATGAAATCTTGCATGACCCTATGCCACGTGGTACTGTCATATGCTCCGGACCTGGCCAGCTCAATGAAGTTTTTCTTATGCAATGGAGTCTCTTCATATAATATAGCCTTCATGTCGCCATATTCGGTATGAATAGTCACTACATAATCCTTATTACTGTTGCAGGCGGACAATGCGACCATGAGCACAAAAGCTGCTATAACTAGTTTTTTCATCAGTCTATTGGTTTTTCTTATTGATTTTGATTTCAAAGATAACCGATCGTTTGGAGACTCAAACCTGGATTTGTCAACACAAATCCCGAGGGGTCGACGATCCCGACAATAAACGTCGGGATCGTCGAGGTTAACCCCGTGACGTAAAGTCAGGGTGTGACTGAAACGTCATCACCTGACAAAAAGTGGAGTATCAAACAATAAATCCACTTTTTCGTCAAACCTGTACTGACCCTAAGCGTCAGTATTGTCATTTTCCAATGACAATTTTGGGTCAAAGCTCACGACGAATTGCAGCTAAAATGCTACCTCCGCCTGCAGAAAGTACTTCATCAGCTAGTTTTTCTCCCACGGCTTTAGGATCAATTCCTGTAATGGATTTAACTATTCGCTCCGAGCCATCGAGGCTTACGATCCCCCCGGAAATTTTAAGATCATCACCATTTAAGTGAGCCAAAGCAAAAACCGGTATACTGCAACCACCCTCCAACTTAGCCAGGTAGGCTCTTTCGGCCAAAAGCCTCTTCTCCGCCTGATTATCATTTACCAGGTCACGGATGGCGGATCTTTTTTCACCAGACAGGGATTCATGAGCCTCCACAGCTACGCTCCCCTGACCAACAGCCGGGATGAATTTTTCTAAAGGCAGCTCTACCCGAACCATATCATCATAACCCATACGATGTACTCCGGCATAGGCCAGCACCAGTCCATCACACAGCCCATCCTGCATCTTTTTGATCCGTGTTTGCAAATTTCCCCGGACTTCCACTGTTTTCACTTTGGGATAAAAATGCTGAAACAATGCAACTCGCCGGGTAGACGAGGTACCCAGAACTACCTCGGCATTCAGGTCAATGGGTTTGTCGCCAATGATCACATCGTTGACCTTTTCGCGTTCTGTAAAAGCAATGATTTCGAATCCCTCCGGAAGCGTGGATTGCATATCTTTAGCACTGTGCACAGCTATATCAATTGCTCCCGAGCTTAGCTGATCTTCGAGCTCCTCGGTGAAAACCCCTTTGCTGCCAATTTTGGCAATAGAAACATCAAGGACTTTATCTCCTTTCGTTTCCATCAATACCAATTCCGTCGGAATACCTCCGGCTTCAAGCATCTCCGCCACATATTCTGCCTGCCAAAGAGCAAGCTTGCTTTTTCGAGTTCCTATTTTGATTTTTTCTTCCATATTTATTCTAACCGCAGAGAAATCTGATAATCACGCAGAGTTACTCTGAGCATAGTATTTATTTATTAGCCGACGAATACCCCTGTTCTTCAACCTAAATACGTTGATTTGTTATTTGATTTATTTCACCCATCCTTCGATCTCTCTGTGAAACTCTTTGATATCTCTGAGGTTAAAAAATCATGCGTGTTTCTTTGTCCTTCGCTTTTGGTAATTCCGCTCTACATATTCAATGATCTTGCCAGCGATATCTTTTTCAGTGGCTTTTTCAATCCCTTCCAGGCCCGGGGAGCTGTTAACCTCCAGAATCAACGGACCACGGTCAGATTGGAGCATGTCCACTCCGGCTATTTTCAGCCCCATAGTATCCGCTGCTTTAATGGCAGCAGTTTTTTCTGATCGCTTGAGTTTGATCAGCTCTGATGTGCCTCCCCGGTGGAGATTAGACCGAAACTCTCCTTCCTTACCCTGACGCTTCATAGCGCCCACCACCTCACCATCCACTACAAAAGCCCGAATATCTGCCGCCTTGGCTTCTCTGATAAACTCCTGAACGATAATACGTGCTTTGAGTCCGTGAAACGCCTCAATCACAGATTTGGCAGCTTTAATGGTCTCCGCCAACACTACACCCAGCCCCTGGGTACCCTCAAGGAGTTTAATGATCAGTGGCGCTCCACCCAGCCTTTGAACAATCTGTTTTTCTTCTTTCGAATAGTTTGTAAAGGCCGTTCGCGGCAATCCCAACCCCGCCGCAGCCAGCATCTGCATGCTTCGGAGCTTATCTCTGGATCGAGTGATCGCCAGCGACCTGTTGGCACTGAATACATCCATCATTTCAAACTGACGAACGACAGCAGTACCGTAAAAGGTTACAGACGCTCCTATTCTGGGGATAATGGCATCAAAATCCTTAAGAGGTTCACCTTCGTAGTACATTTCCAGGTCATTTCGCTGAATCATCATATCACACTTAAGGTGATCTATGACTTGTACTTCATGACCTCTTTCTTCAGCAGCCTCCACAAGCCTGCGAGTAGAATACAAATCCTTTTTTCTGGATAAAATCCCCAGTTTCATTTATTCATGATTTTTGGTCTGTTCATAAGAAAGATTCTTCTCTGAGACATCTACTATAAAACGATCCTTCAGGAGTTTTCGGCCGAGAAGAATGGGGTTTTTCATTAAACTCCTGTCTGACAGGGAAAATTCGGTCAGATAACTTTTGCCAAACAGGATGATGTGTGTTTTGATAATGTAGCGTATTTCCGACTTACCATTAGAACTTTTAATCGTCTTCTGGGTAAAGAGCTTGGTTTGAAACTTTTTGATCACGGATTTACCCCGGATCTCTATAGGCAGGTAAAAGCTCAGCACTTCATCTTTGACCCTGATCTTTTTACAATGGATAGAAGAGGTGTATGCCCCGGTATCGATTTTAGCTTTTGCGGCTTCTATGCCAAGCTCCGGGAGGTCAACCTTGTCCGAACGTCCTATCACTTTCTTTTTCATAATCAGGATCTGAGCAATTGACTGCAAGCCAATGAAAGATTCATAAACGTAATCTTGGCATTTGCGTTCCGCTGTAGCTGAGTCAGGCTATCTCCCATCGACTGGTAGATCTTTTCCAATACCTCTAAAGAAGCAAATCCTCCAAACTTTTTGATAAAAACACCTTCTTCTCCTTCACGAGACATCAGAGCTTCATCGTCAACTTTAGATAATATTGATTCCCGAATGAGCGAGATGGCAAATTCGAGTTCGTTGCGCTGAGCTGGTTTGGGGCTTTGAGAAAACTGCTCGGTGAGCTTTACCATTTCTGTATAATCACCGCTCAGACACACCCTCATCCAGCTCTGAAATTTCTGATAAGCAACCGACCCTGCATTGTCCAGCTCATCAATAGCCTTACCCAGGCTTCCTCCAGCCAACCTACCGATCTTCTCAGCGGTCTCCGGCACTGCTTCCTTTTCGCTGATAAGATATTCTTTTATGGATCCCTCTTTAAAAGGAGGTATCGTAAATATCTGGGTTCTTGATTTGATAGTGGCCAGCAAGCTGTCATAAGCATAGCTCACCAGCAGGTAAATGGTTTGAGTGGGCGGCTCTTCCAAAACCTTCAGGATACCATTAGCAGCTGAGGGGTGCATAAACTCCGGATACCACATGATCAGGACTTTGAAGTTCCCCTCGAAAGATTTCATGCTGACTGTCCTGATCACTTTGCGGCTATCCTCTTTGGAGATCAGCACATTTTTATTTTCATATCCGTTAAAATTCACCCAGTCATCAATGTTGCCGTATGGTTTTTGTGAGGCAAATTCCCGCCATTTTTTCAGCGTTTCAGCATACAGTTTATCATATTCGGTTGATTTACTTGCTGAAGGCTTGGGGTAAAAGAAATGAACATCCGGATGTACCAGATGGGCCATTTTCTGGCAGGCAGGACATTGACCGCAAGAGTCGTCCTCCTGCTTGTTTTCACAAAGCAAAAAGGTAGCAAACGCCAGAGCCATTGGCAGTCCGCCACCACCTACAGCACTATTAAAAAGCTGTGCGTGAGCAATATGGTTGTTTTTATACGAGGCAACCAGCGATTCTTTTATCTCGGTCAGTCCGGGTATTTCAGCAAACTGCATAGATCATTCGTTTTCCCAAACCCGGGATCGGGCGGTGGAGTCAAAGATATGGTTTAGGATGGCTTTATCAGGTTCATAGAGCTCGATATTTCTTCGTTGCATCACAATTTTGGCAGTGATCAACGCTTTACGAATGTGATGGGTAACAAAACCACTGGCGCCCCCCCAGGAAAATGAGGGGATCATACTTCGTGGGAAACCTTCTCCGAACGTATTAACCGCCACTCCCACGGTAGTCCCTGTATTAAACATGGTGTTGATCGCAGACTTGCTGTGGTCGCCCATGATGAGCCCGCAAAACTGCATGTCGGTTTTCATGAATGTCTCGTGCTCATAGTCCCACATGCTCACCGGATCGTAGTTATTCTTAAGGTTTGAATTGTTGGTGCCTGCACCCAGGTTACACCACTGACCGATCACCGAATTGCCCAAAAACCCATCATGCGCCTTGTTACTATACCCCCACAAGACACTGTTAGAGATCTCCCCTCCGATCTTACAGTACGGCCCTGTGGAACTATCACCTCTTACCTTAGTACCCATACTCACCACACTCGACTCCCCAAGCGCAAAAGGTCCGCGGATCATGGCGCCTTCTTGTATTTCGGCATTCTTACCTATGTAGATAGGTCCGTTTTCGGCATTTAAAATGGCCGCTTTTACTTTCACACCCTCTTCCAGAAAAATATTTTCACCGTAAGTGATCGTATACGGATCCTCGATTTTCCGTGGTGATCTTCCTTTCGTTATCAGCTCATAATCAGCTCTGATCTCCTGACCATTTAGGCGAAAGATGTCCCAGGTTCTCGTTATGGTCTGCGTTGATTGGTCTGAAAACTCTATTTTCAGGTAATCTGCCTCCGTTGGGTTCTCTGCACCCCTTGCAACTAACAATTGCTTTCCCTGGTAAAGGGCTTCTCCCGGTTTAAGGGCCTTTACTTTCTCCACTAAAGGTACTGTAGGTAAAATGCCATCAACAACCCAATAAGAATCATTCCCGGGAGTAATTCTCTGAAATTTAGCCTGTAGATAAGCTTCTGTAAAAAATCCAAACTCATCAACCTGT
This sequence comes from Marinoscillum sp. HNIBRBA16962, assembly GCF_057801515.1. Classification (NCBI taxonomy): domain Bacteria; kingdom Pseudomonadati; phylum Bacteroidota; class Cytophagia; order Cytophagales; family Reichenbachiellaceae; genus Marinoscillum; species Marinoscillum sp. HNIBRBA16962. Next base: position 6,067,927 of record NZ_CM173603.1, read on the forward strand.
AAATACCTGATCCATTTTTCAGCTAAAGTCAAAATACCAACCCGCAGGTCAGCAACAGGTCGGGTAAAGGTGAGAGGGTGTAGCCGTTTTCTGGCTTGCGGCTGATCCACAAAAAGAATACTCATGCAGCAAAAATAAAACCTTCATGATTCCATTGTGGCATTAAACGAAAAAAGTCTTCAGGATAACCCTGAAGACTCTCAATTACTTGATATATGTATATAACTACTTGCTTTTCTTGTACTTCTTGTTGAATTTCTCCACTCGACCTGCAGTATCCAAAAAGATCTTCTTTCCAGTGTAAAACGGATGAGATGCAGAGCTAACTTCTATTTTGATCAATGGATATTCATTACCATCTTCCCACTTGATCGTTTCGTCGCTCGTCATAGTCGATTTTGTCAGAAACTTAAAATCACTGGTAGTATCTAAAAAAACCACTTCTTTGTATTCCGGATGAATGTCCTTTTTCATAATTGTTATCTGCTTCTTTTTAAAAAGGAATGCAAAGATAGAATAAAATCTACGACAATCAAAAGTACCTTTTTTAATATTTTTACAACGTGAAGCACCTTATCTCCTTTTTTCTTCTCCTGACAACCAGCTATTTAGCTGCGCAGTCCACTGATATCCCTTTAAATTCCACCGCATATTCCATTCTGGACAAATGGGATGTCCGATCCGAATCGGGAGTTTTTACCACTATCAAACCAATCTCAAGAAGGTATATCTCCACACAAACCCGGAGCCTGAAGCCACAGAACACCGTGGAAAGGTATAATCTCAGCTTCATGAAACTGGAAACGAGAGAGTATCTGGATAGTGTACCTGAAAACCCCAGGCCCTTATGGAATACCCTCTTCAAGTACTCATCTGATTTTTATGCTTATCAGGATCCCGACCTGGATCTGCATATCAATCCCATTGTAGTATTGGGTGGAGGGAAAGATTCTAACACGGAGGATATAATTTTCGAGAACTACCGCGGGCTGGAGGTTCGGGGTACCATAGATGACAAGGTGAGCTTCTATACCATGCTGACGGAAAACCAGGCTCGATACCCCATGTATGTGCGAAATGTAACCGATACCACACTGGGGGTTCCGTACGAAGGATTTTGGAAACAGTACCAGGAAACCGGAGTGGACTTCCTGCGGGCAAAGGCCTATGTAGACTTTAATATCTCCAGACACATCGGCGCTCAATTTGGGTATGGCAAGCACTTTATAGGGGATGGCCGACGTTCATTAATCCTCTCTGATTTTGGTAATAACTACCCCTATCTGAGGCTCAACACCCGAATCTGGAAAATCCAGTACACCAACATTTTCGCTCAGATGGTAGGTGAAACACAGGGCGGCACTTTTGGTCTGCAGGGAACGGGAGCATTTACTAAAAAATACCTGACCAATCATCACCTGAGTGTTCAAATTAAACCAACCCTGACCGTAGGCCTGTTTGAGTCAGTCATCTATGGTGACTCAGTAGACAATAATCTAAAGATTGAATACATGAACCCGGTGATCTTCTACAGGGCGCTCGAGCAGCAGGATGGAAGTGCCGATAATGTGATCATCGGGGCAGATTTTAAATGGAACCTCTGGAACCGGATCTCACTCTACGGACAGTTAGTGATTGATGAGCTTGTTATAAAAGAGGCTATCAACCGTACCGGCTGGTGGGGAAACAAGCAGGGTTTCCAACTTGGCGCAAAGTACTTCGACGTATTTGGCATTGCCAATCTCCATGCCCAGGCCGAATGGAACCAGGTACGGCCTTATGTGTATAGTCACGAAACAAATTTCACTTCGTACAGCCACTACAACCTGGCGCTGGCTCACCCATTGGGGGCCAACTTCCGGGAGCTTTTATTCTCATTGAATTATCGACCACTCCCAAAATTGAGATTGGAGGGTGATATTCTTGTGGCGCAATACGGAAATGATCAGAATAATTTAAGCTATGGCAGGGACATTCTGGAACCTTACCTGCCGGCAAACCGGCCGGGTGATTACGACAATAATTTGCTGCAGGGCGATAAAACTGATCTGGTGATGATCAGAGGACAGGCTAGTTATCAGCTTTATCACAACATGCTCCTCAACCTTAACGGGATCTGGAGAAATGAATCCTCTGAATCCGCGGCTGAAGATTTTAACTCTTCTGTTTTTTCTGTCTCTTTGAGATGGAATTTCCCGGATAGAAGTTATCTGTTCTGATGAGCACCTTTTTCAGAATATTAGGTTATGCACGACCGCTTGGCTGGTATGCTCCACAGTACCTGGTACTGATAGTGCTGGCAACCATCTTCAGTGTGGTCAATTTTGCGGTGATGATCCCACTCTTACAGGTGCTTTTTGAAACCTCCGAGGCACAACTGGTACATCAGCTTCCTGAGTTTTCATTTACCATTTCATATTTCAAAAACCTTTTTTATTACCAGCTTACCCAGCTGATGGAAGTCAAAGGAAAGGTCTATGCCCTCTACTTTATATGCGGAGTGGCTATAGGGTCTGTTTTCCTTTCCAACCTGTTCAGGTATTTATCCCAGCTGATCGTTGCCAGGATCCGGGTAAACCTGATCCGTAACCTCCGCAATGCACTGTACCAGCATATCGTTCAGCTGGAGCTGTCCTATTTTACCGAGCACCGCAAAGGGGACATTATTTCAAGGATAACAGGAGACGTAACGGAAGTAGAACAATCAATAGTTCAATCTCTGAAAGTTTTCATCCGGGAACCGTTCCTGATCCTGGGCTATTTCATTGCGCTTTTCAGCATGTCTTACCAGCTAACTTTGTACACGTTGATCCTGATCCCGATCTCCGGCACGTTAATATCTATTTTAACAAAACACCTTAAACGGAGCGCCACAAAATCTCAGCGGGCACTGGGAAAAATTAACAGCTCACTGGACGAAAGCCTGAGCGGGATGCGGATCATAAAAGCTTTTGGGGCTATCAATTACATGATGGGAAAATTTCGGCGAAATATCAATCAGTATGCCCGCTACAACTTCAAAATGGCCACCCGATCCAACCTTGCTGCGCCGCTCTCGGAGTTTCTGGGAGTGTCTGTGCTAAGTATGATCCTGCTGATCGGTGGCACCATGGTACTGAACGACTCATCTTCACTTGATGCAGCAGAATTTATTGGCTTCCTCCTCATCTTCGCCCAGGTGCTCAATCCGGCAAAAGCGCTTTCCGCAGCTTTTGGGACTGTAAATCGAGGTGTAGCTGCCGGGGAGCGGGTATTTGAACTCCTGGATACTCAACCTGTAATAAAGGATAAGAAAAACGCTAAGCCCGTAAAGTCCTTTGATAGTGGGATACAATTTGAGCATGTAAGCTTCTCATACGAGCAAAAACCCGTCCTCAAAAACATCAATTTAGAAATCAAAAAAGGATCGGCTGTGGCACTGGTAGGTCCTTCCGGGGGAGGAAAATCCACACTTACGGATCTCATTCTGCGGTTCTATGACCCCTCGGCCGGGAGGATACTTCTGGATGGTCAGGACCTGAGAGACCTGCGGTCAGATGACTTGCTGAACCTGATCGGCGTAGTCAGCCAGGAAACCATTCTGTTTAATGACACAGTGGAAAGCAATATTGCTTTCGGGACAGAAACCGCATCGCAGGAAGCCATAGAAAATGCTGCAAAAATTGCCAATGCTCATGAGTTTATTACGGAAATGGATAATGGATACCACACCAATATTGGTGAACGGGGCAACAAGCTCTCCGGCGGCCAGCGACAGCGCATCAGCATAGCGCGAGCCATCCTCAAAAACCCTCCCATACTGATTCTGGATGAAGCCACAAGCTCGCTGGATTCAGAATCCGAAAAGGCCGTTCAGCAGGCCATCACCAACCTGATGAAAGACCGGACAGCCATTATTATTGCCCACCGCATCAGCACTGTCCAACATGCAGACAAAATCCTCGTAATAGATAATGGAGAAATTGTTCAGGAAGGCACTCATAAAACATTGACCCGAACCAGCGGTTTGTATAAAAAGCTCTCGGAGATACAGGCTTTTTAAGCCTTCATCCAAAAAGATTAGATGAGACACAATTAATTTTCTAACTTTTCGCCCTATTATAAGCGAGCAAATGAGAAAGTTCAAAATATTTTTTTATCCGGTATACCTGGTGATCGCCTTTCTGGTACTCTATTTCAGTATAGATATCCTGGCCAACATGGATGTTTACAAGGAAAAGGTGGATTTTACCATGCTTAGAAAGCTACCGGAATACCTTTTATATCTGCTACTGGTCGTCAGTATCCTGATGATCACAGAGCTGGTTTCTGAAAACTTTCACCTCATTACCATGCGCCGCAAGGTTCGTCAGGCAGAAGAGGAAGTTTTGCGACTAAAGGCAAAGCTTTATGATCGGACTCAGGACTCACACGCTGAACCAGAGGATGATGAGGAAGACGAGGAGGTGAGCAAGAGTGACCCGGATAATGAGAACGATGAGGATGAAGGAGAAGAGGACAAGGAAGACGAATACAAACTAGCTTAGGTCGGGCATTTGGTATGAAGAAAACCATCCTGGCCGAACTCCAAGAAGCACAAAAAACGCTTGACGCCTTTCTTTCTGATGATAAAAACCTCCGGGCTGTTGAGGAAGCGGCCGTGCTACTTTCAGCATGCATCAAAAACGGCGGCAAAATTATTGCTGCCGGCAATGGAGGATCTCATTGTGATGCCATGCATTTTGCCGAAGAGCTAACCGGAAGATTTAGAGAAGACCGAAAATCCCTGCCAGCCTTAGCCATTTCAGATGCTACCCATATGAGCTGTGTGGCTAATGACTATGGTTTTGATGCGGTTTTTTCTCGTTTTATTGAAAGCCTTGGCCGTCCTGATGATGCCTTTTTAGCTATCAGCACCAGTGGCAACTCCCAAAACATCCTAAACGCCGTACATGCTGCTCACGAGAAAGGGATAAAGGTGGTGGCTCTAACCGGGCATGATGGTGGTAAGCTGGCTGACCTGGCGGATGTAGAGGTCAATGTTCCGCACTTTGGCTATTCCGACCGAATTCAGGAAGTGCACATCAAAGTAATCCATATTTTAATTCAGCTGATTGAAGAGGCTGTTTAGTTAAATACAATCTCGAGATTCTCAATCATTATCTCTTCTCTTTCCCATTTTATGCTATCTTCGAACCCATGCTTGCAAAGACCTATGGAAGTGCTGTCTATGGTGTAAATGCGTACACCATAACCGTAGAGATCAATGTCGGACAAGGGACCAAGTTTCTCATGGTAGGGCTCCCCGATTCAGCTGTAAAAGAAAGCGAACAACGTGTGGATTCTGCCTTAAAACACATTGGTTACAAAATGCCCCGCCAAAAGATCGTCATAAACCTCGCGCCTGCAGATATCAAAAAGGAAGGTTCTTCCTATGACTTACCTATTGCATTGGGAATCTTACAAGCTTCCGGGCAGGTAGAGTTTCCTGAGCTGGAAAAATACGTGATCATGGGAGAGCTTTCTCTAGATGGAATACTGCGACCAATCAAAGGCGCATTACCAATAGCTATTGAAGCACGCAAAAAGGGATTTAGCGGATTTATACTTCCCATGGAAAATGCTTCTGAAGCAGCAATCGTAGATGATCTGGACGTCATAGGAGTAGAAACCCTACAGGAGGCTATAGGACACCTCGATGGCTCTGAAGTATTAAAACCACTGGATTATGATACCAGGGACGTGTTTTTCCATGATCTGGATCAAGTAGATTCTGATTTTGCGGATGTACAGGGTCAGGAAAACATCAAACGGGCCATGGAGATTGCTGCGGCCGGGGGACACAACGTAATCATGATCGGTCCCCCGGGAGCGGGTAAAACCATGCTTGCCAAAAGGTTGCCGTCTATTCTACCACCCTTATCACTGCATGAGGCTTTGGAAACTACAAAAATCCACTCTGTAGCTGGCAGGCTGGGGGATAATGCAAAACTCATTTCTAACAGGCCATTCAGAAGTCCACACCACACGATCTCAGATGTTGCATTGGTTGGCGGAGGGGGTATTCCACAGCCCGGCGAGATCTCATTGGCCAATAATGGCGTACTGTTTTTAGATGAACTCCCGGAGTTTCAGCGGACGGTGCTTGAAGTGATGCGCCAGCCACTGGAAGAGCGAAGGGTGACTATCTCCAGAGCCAAAGTATCCCTGGATTACCCGGCTAACTTCATGTTGATAGCCAGTATGAACCCATGTCCATGCGGTTATTACAATCACCCGGAGAAAGAATGTGTCTGTGCGCCGGGTGTTGTACAACGATACCTGAATAAAGTAAGCGGGCCCCTTCTGGACCGGATAGACATTCATGTAGAAGTAACTCCTGTGTCATTTGACCAGATGACTGCAGACCGGAAAGCTGAGTCAAGCCTTGAGATTCGAGAGCGGGTGATCAGCGCCAGAGATATCCAGCGAAAGCGGTTTAAAGAAAACCCTGAAATCTTCAACAACGCCATGATGGGGTCCACCCAAAGCAAAGAAGTTTGTAAGATCAATGCCGCAGGTAAAACACTGCTCAAAACAGCCATGGAAAAGCTGGGCCTTTCTGCGAGAGCTTACGACCGGATCCTGAAAGTATCGCGAACCATCGCTGACCTGGCCGAGAGTGAAGAGATCAAAATCGAGCATTTAGCTGAAGCAATCCAATACAGGAGTCTGGATCGTGAAGGCTGGGCAGGCTAAAAAAACAGGTGAAACGTCGAAAAATCCACTTAAAATTTTACAGAAATAAAATTTTCAATCTTTTATTTCGATTATAGCGTTTTGCCTCATAAAAAGTGATAAAAACTCAACCTTAAGACTTCTTTTTCGTAATTTTACTGAACTAACCTTACTTAAACTGAAACGACTAGTCTCCATATCGATCCTTTTCGTCGCACTCTTTCTGGTGGGACCTGCATATGCAAGTACCAATAACAACACAGAAAATACGGGCGAATCAAAAAATACAGGCACTACAGAAGAAGGTAAAAAAGAAGAACTTAAAGAAAACCAGCCTGAAGGACAAAGTCCGGCCCCTGTGGTGAAGATCATACCTGAAGAGACGGAGACAGAGGTATTAAAGAAAAGTCAGGATAGCACTACCATTAACTCACTCAGCAAATTCAATTTTGTTTTTTACTTTATCTATAAGCTGAAGTATAACGAAGACCCCGTAGGCAACGAATATCAATTTTAATTATACTCTTTGATAAAGGTCTCTATGTCTTTCAGGGTAATTTTACCTTCGTAAAAAGCTTTTCCGAAGATCACTCCATATACCCCAAGGTCTTCCAACTGCTTGATATCTTCCATATTCCGCACTCCACCGCTGGCAAAAATGCAAAGCTCAGGAAAGCGCTTCATCAAATCCTTATATAAATCAAAGGAAGGTCCTTCAAGTGCACCGTCTCTTGAGATGTCTGTAGTCTTCAAATACTTCAACCCCCGATCATAAAAATACTGAACATGATCAATGAGATCAATCTTTGTGTCCTTTTGCCAGCCACCTATTTTTATCAAGCCATTTAGTGCATCGGCCCCCAGGGCGATTTTTTCACGGCCATAAGACATAATCCATGAAGCAAAAAGCTCCTTATTATAGGCTGCAATAGTAGCTGCTGTGATGTCAGAAGCTCCATATTCCAGGGATTTCAGTATAGCCCCGTCCGTATGCAATCCCCCTGCAAAATTAATCTTGAGATCTGTGTGGCCGGCTATCATTTCCAGCGTAGGGTAGTTGACCGGCGAACCTTGTTTGGCGCCTTCCAGATCTATAAGGTGAATCCTGGAAACGCCATGGTCAACGAAACGTTCCGCGACATCCAGCGGACTGACATCATAGACCTTTTCGTTTTCGTAATCTCCCTGAGTGAGTCGAATGGTTCTACCCTTAATGACGGAAATGGAAGGGACTAAAAGCATAGGTTCAAGTTGGGGCTTAAAAGTTTGAAATCCGCTTCTCAAGATAAAAAACGGGCTGGTTAATGTTTCTCAGCGGTCACAAATATACCGAATGGAAATCAATTTAGGTGAACCATCTTAAACCCCTCTCCATGTACTGTCAACAGCTTCAGTGACTCTTCCTCCTTAAGGTATTTGCGGAGCTTGGCAATGTACACATCCATACTTCTGGCATTGAAATAGGAGTCATCTTTCCAGATCTTTTTCAAAGCTATACTACGATTGACCGTTTGATTGAGGTTTTCTAAAAACAATTTGAGCAGCTCATTTTCCTTTGTCGTAAGTTTGATCTCACCCGAAGGCATTACCAGCTTGTTTTGGGCATATTCATAGCTCAGACTACCAATTTTTACCTCCCTGGGAAGGTCTTTGTCCTGATCCTCTTTCATGGTCCTGTTGAGGACTGCCTTGATCCTCATAAGCAGCACCTCCATACTAAACGGCTTTGTGATGTAATCATCCGCCCCGATCTTGAAGCCCTGGAGGATGTCCTCTTTCATGGATTTTGCCGTGAGAAAAATAATGGGGATCTCCGGCTCAATTTCTTTGATCTCAGATGCGAGCTGAAATCCGTCCTTCTTCGGCATCATCAGGTCGAGGACACATAAGTCGAATTTACCCGGCTGAAATTTACGCACCCCTTCTTCTCCGTCTTTACAAAGGGTGGTTTCATATCCTTTGAGGCTCAAGTACTCATTAAGGATCTGACCCAGGTTGGGGTCATCTTCGGCCACTAATAGTCTAGGCTTCTCCATGGTGTAGCGGTAATGATATGGTAAACTTACTTCCTTTTCCCGGTTCGCTTTCCACAGAGATGGACCCATGGTGTAGCTCGGTCATGGTCTTCACATAAGCCAGTCCCAGACCAAAGCCTTTCACATCGTGGATATTTCCTGTAGGCACACGGTAAAATTTCTGAAAAATATGATTGATCGCCTCTTTGGTCATACCAATGCCATGGTCCTGAACGGCTATCATCAGCTGATCCGTTTTATTGTACAGCCGAATGGATATGGCGGGAGACTCGGGTGAATATTTATTAGCATTGTCCAGCAGGTTGACCAAAATGTTTGTCAAATGGGTTTTGTCTCCAAAGACCGTTTTTCGGTCCGCATTGTCAATAAACTTAATCTGCCCCCCACGTTTTTCTACCTGGATGGAGGTCTTATCGATAGCTGCTGCTACCATTGATTCCATATCCAATGCCTCGCATTTCAGTTCAATATCGTTTTTATCCAGAGCGGCCATGTTTAGCACACGTTCCACCTGCTCACCCAACCGCTTATTTTCATCAGATATGACCTTAAGGTAGCGATCTTTCAGTCCGGGAGATTCGTTAATTTCTTTATCACTCAGAGCTTCGCTGGCCAGGGAAATGGTGGCGATCGGCGTTTTTAGCTCATGGGTCATGTTATTGATGAAGTCATTCTTCATCTCAGAAAGTTTTTTCTGACGAATGATGGTGTGTATGGAATACCCGAAAGAAAAGATAATGATCAACACCAGAAATCCTGAGCTGGCCATGGTCAACCAGATCTTCTTTAATAAAAACTGCTGCTTATCCGGGAAATTGACGACCAGCCAGTTTGGGTCTCCCATCAGGTCATTGGGAAAAAGATTTGCTCTTAGTTCACTTTCCTGAAGCTCTTCCTTAGCCTTCTGGTTTTTTAATAAAACAAATCGATTTTGCACAGGGGATATCACCGCATAGTCAAATCCAATATCTATTCCCCGATCTGCCAATTCAAACTCAAGCAATGAATCCAGCTGGCCGGGGTTGAAACGGGAAAGCACCGAACGCTCAGGGAGCAGTACATTTTCCAGCACCTGAAATACCATCTCTGACTTCCGCGTGACACGCTCCATTTGCTCCCGAAAGGCACGCATCTCACGTTCATTCTGTTCCTGAAGTTTTCTTAGTCGGGCTTTTTCCTGATCGGGCATTTCCTGTATCTGCACTTCAGACCTTGTGATGGCTCCGGTCTGAAAGTCAAAATAAATATTAAACCCAAACTCGCCTTCTACGACAGAATCCCTGGTAGTGGTGACCGGTCTGGGAGAATCACTCTGGTTCTGGTTATTGGTTCTGTAGTTCCAGGTGGCAGGAGGTGTCTGAAACGGATTGGCAGAAGCATAAGCCATTCGTTGATGATAAGTGAATAATGCCTCTTGCTTTTCAAGTTTTTCTGATACTGAGTGCAGGGCCTCCAAAACATCTCGCTTAAAGCGCTCCTCGTTTGACCGAATGACAGAATCTATCCAGTACCACTGAAAGCCGATCAGGCCCAGCAGCGCCACACTCATCATCCCAATGATCCATCGTATAGTTGTGCGCTTCATCTGTTTAAAATTGTGACAACCCCTGAGATTTGGCACACGGCTTAATTGTGCTCCTGTGTCTCAATAATTATTCCAGGCATAGCCTGTTTCATCCCTACAAAAATACGGCGAAAATGCCCTCAAGATGCTCAATTAACCATTTTTAACATTCATTAACCGGCATTTAACAGCTGCGCATTTAAGATCCGCGTACATTCGAATGACACTTTGGGTAACCCAAAGTACACCGACTTTAAAAAAAGCAAGTGAATATGATGAAAAGAACTTTCACTAAACCAATGATCGGCTTTCTGGTAATGATTCTGTTTGGGTTAGCTACCCAGGCACAGGACAAAGACAGCCAGATCAGAGTAAAGATCACCAGAGAGATCGATGGTGAGCAAAAAACGTATGAAGGTTCCTACGAGTCTGAGGAACAAATGCGGGCGGATGAAAACCTGAAAGAATTCATGGGTGAAGACGACCAGGTCAATTTCTTTTTCAGGCACCCAAACCAATATGGTGTGTTTGAGGGTGATGAAGACGAAGGTGATAATCATTACTCCTTCCGATTTGGGAATGAAGATGGTAAAGACACATTTGCCGAACACTTTAGGATGATCCACCCAAACGACTCAATGATGAAGGAGTTTGAGATCAGGATGGAAGAGCTCCATAAACATATGAGTGAGATGGACGAAGAGATGCGTAAGAAGCTGGAAAAACTCAATTATGGCCACTTCAAGGTCTTTGGATTTGATGATGATGCTTTTGATTTCAGCTGGTCCGACTCTCTTGCCAAGGAGATGGAAATTCGTGTCAGCAAGGAACTGCAAGAGATGGACGAAGGGATGCAGCGAGCCATAGAGATCTCCGTAAAAAAGATCATCAAAATAACGGAAGATGTTGGGGAAGAATTTGGCAAAAAGGGAACGGTCAAAGAAAGCAACAAGCTAAACCTTGAGGATCTCAGCTATTACCCGAACCCATCACCAAATGGGCGGTTTAAACTACGCTTTAAAACTCCCGGAGAAGGAGCGCTTTCGATCAAAGTCTACAACCTGGATGGAAAAGAAGTATTTAACCGGTATTTCGAGCGCTTTAGCGGGCTTTACTCTGAGACAGTAGATCTTTCCCGACAAGAGGAGGGCACCTACCTCCTGGAAGTGCAACAAGAAGGTAAGCGACTAACCAGAAAAATTGTGATCAACTAATGTAAACCCCACGCCGTGGTGATTGCGGATCTCCAGGTCCGGGTCAGCTTTCAGGTATTTACGGAGCCTGGATATAAATACATCCAGGCTTCTTCCTTTAAAATAATCGTTCTCTCCCCAGATCTTTACCAAAATATCTTCCCGCTTAAGGAGTTTATTTCGGCTCTCAATAAGCATCGTTAAAAGGTCTGCCTCCATTTGGGTAAGGCTCACCTGGGTATCGGGTCCCATGATCCGCAGGTTCTTATCATCAAATTTAAGCTTCCCTAAGGTGAGGAAGTTTTCACCTGCAGATACATCCACTTTTCTCCTTAAAAAAACCCTGACCCTGTAAGTAAGCTCGCTGATCGAAAACGGCTTGGTGATATAATCATCTCCACCAATCTCAAAACCTCTGAGACGATCTTCCTCCATGGACTTAGCCGTCAGAAAAAGAATCGGGATAAACTCATCATAGGTACGGATCCGGGTCGCCAGGGAAAATCCATCCATTTTTGGCATCATCACATCTATCACACAGCAGTCAAACTGGTGATCTTTAAAGGCCCGGAGCGCTGATTCGCCATCTTTGGCATGTACCACATCAAAGCCCTCTAGCTGAAAGTGGTCTTCCACTACAAACCCCAGATTCTCATCATCTTCTGCCAGTAAGATCTTTGGTTTCATACAAAAGGAATGGTTAGTGTAAATGTCGTTTCATCGCCGGTTGAGTGTACGTGGATGCTCCCATGGAAAGTCCTCACTGCACTTTTCACAAAATACAAGCCCAGCCCAAAACCTTTTACATCATGCCTGTCGCCCTTTTGTATTCTATAAAACTTTCTGAAAATCCTCTTTTGGTCTTTTGAAGATATGATGGGTCCATCATTAAGTACCATAACTTTCAGTTTATCGCCTGCCTCTACTACTTTCACCTCCACTTTTGACTCTCCGTACTTTGTGGCATTATCCAGCAGATTGAATACGATATTTTCAAAGAGCATGGGGTCTCCTTTTATCTTTTTACCTGAAAGCCGAATATGGTCTGTAATCGGGATTCCGGGGGTCATGCGAAAACGATCAATCAGCATTTTTATAACCTCCTCCGGCTCAATAAGCTCAATCCTTTTCTGGTTTTTATGGTCCAGGAGCGATGTTTCTAAAAGCTGCTGTACGTGCTTTTGTAGTCGGTCGGTCTCAGATAAAACGATGCCCGCATAGCGTTTCTGTCTTTCGGAGGCAGATTCATTTAACAAGACTTCTGAGGAGACTTTGAGTGTGGCCAGGGGTGTTTTAAACTCGTGAGTCATATTGTTGATAAAATCACGCTGGATCTCACCAAGTCTTTTCTGCCGAAGGATGACGAAAAGGGCGTACGTGAAAAAGATCAGCACCACCACAGTCAGGACTGTTGTTACCTTCCAGACCCCCAGACTATTGACGATACCGCCGCTTTTTCCCGGAAAATACACTCCAAAATAATATTCATCATTGATAAGTTTGGGTAAAGAGCCTTTGGGTTCGGTTTTTTGTTTTTCCTGGTCTTTCAGAGAAACAAAATCCCCATAGACCATTCGGTCTGTCTGGCAGTCATACACCCCAAACTCATAATCCTGCTTGATATTACGTTTTTGCAGTTCGGCTTTCAGAAGGTAGTCCAGGGAGCTGATATCGATCTTATAGTTTGTCCGCGCGATAAAATAATTATTTGACAACTGATCAATCGGATCGTTGGAGGGGATATCATTTCCATTAATCTGGCATAGAGACTCTACAACATTCCGAAGAGCCATCTGCACAGAAAGCTTGAATTGCTCTTCCTGGCGATCTATGGCCTGCGAAACCCAATAAACCTGGATGGCTACTATAGCTGCCATGGTCAAACCACCAATCACTACTAAGAGCCGTATGGGTAGATTTTTCATCTTATTTACTACTTGATCCTTCTAATTAAACGGTTTACAACCGATTTAGGAAATCATTAACAAGGCATTAACATTCTTTTGGAATCCATTAACAGGTCTTGAGAATCCATGCTCTCATCTTTGACGAAACCAAAATTTATCAATTATGAAAAAAGTAACTCTTATTTTAATGGTCGGTATTGCTGTAGCAGCTGTAGCGGCAGTAAGTCCTCTTACCTGGAAAACCACCTCACTGGACCTTGGCCAAATCAGTATGGGAGAATCTAAACCGCTCTCATTTGAATTTACAAATAATAGTGATGAACCAATTACTATCGTAGAAGCTAAAGGTTCATGTGGATGCACTGAGGTCGCTTATCCAAAAGCCGCAATAGCTCCCGGCGAATCTGCAGAGATCACCGCAAAGTTTAGCTCGAAAAAAGCTGGCGTATTCAAAAAGAGCATCAAGATCACTACCTCAGCGTCAGAAGAACCAACCCATCTCTACTTTTCAGGTGAGGTAGTTGAATAACACCGTATCTATTATCACAAAATGATCGGGAGTCGGCAGAGTGTCGGCTCCCTTTATTTTTTCCACTGGCGTGGAAGTTACTTCCGTGCCAGATTTTGCACCCCAACGGGTGTAGAACTCCATAAAAAATATTTTTTGTTCAACTCACATTCATAGGAATCCCGGAAAAAATTATCCTGCGTCAATCCCGCCAGGTTTATTCAAAGAAAAAATCTTCTTGCTCCAATCCGGTCAGATTCCTCCGAAACAAAAAAATCCTGCTTCAATCCCGCCGGATTACTTCGGGCAAAAAATTTCTCGCTCTGATGCGGTCAAAGGAGTGTGCGACAGTTTTGCGAAGCATTTATATACTTTTCAGGTGAGGTGGTTGAATTATTTTTTTATACCATCACTTCAGGTATTTTTGCCCTGACTTGGGGAGCTCCCCAATAGCTATCGGGGGGTTTAGAGCACAAGGATAAAAATGGAGTGTTAGCTCAGCTGGTTTAGAGCATCGCCTTGACAGGGCGGGGGTCGTTGGTTCGAATCCAATACACTCCACATTTGACAAGCATGGTTTAGAGCGCTGCCTTTGACCGGGTCGCGTAGACAGGGTCGCGTAGACAGGGCAGAGGTCACTGGGCGGTTCGCCGCTACGATCGAATCCAGTATATCCCACAATTAGGCACCAGATTCTGCCGAATGCCTGTCCACCGTACCAGACTTAGTCAGGCGGGGCATTCCTTCGGAAGAATCCCTGCCAGTAACTTGAAAAAATCAGCCACCTTCAGGAGGCAAATTCTGTCCTTCATAGGTTGAGTGAAAAGCTGCTTTTTTATTTAACTCGCCTGATAATTAAATGCCTTGCGGTCTATTTCACTATCAGCCAACATTGCGAGCCTACGGTCAATTTTTTTCTCAAGGTCTACCAACTCGTGCAGCTTAGCCGCATCATTGTACAACCCCATGATATTGGCATAGGTGGATACCGCTCCATAAGAAGCAATTTTAAAATGGATGATGTGCTGAAGGCTGATAATGATCGCTGCATCCTTCACTTCATTGGTTGCACACCGCTTCAGAATGGTATCCGTCTGATCTTCCATCAGTCGTATTGACTCATTTTTCTCCCCACGTTTTTGCGTAAACAAGTCATTGAATACCTGCTTGAGCACCCAGTGGTTATCATCGGAGATTTTTTGATACTTAGTGAGTAACTGTGTCAGCTGAAAATCACTGGCTTCCCATCTGAGTCGCTCCAGAAAAGGAACCAGTTGAACCTCGGCATCATACAGTTCACGAAGCTGCTCCACCATCAAGTCGTTAAGGTCTAAAATACGTTTCATGTGTTTAAAGTTTCCAAAATAAGCGGTTTGCTGCCCAACTTTGATCATACCCGGCCTGCCTTTGCCGAAAGTGGCTACTGCAGGCAGGTTGGTGTTTCTCAATGTTTTGGGTTGAGACTACGCGTCCCGGCATCATGCTCATTTCATGCGTGTAAGGTTTATCTCTAAAAAGCCATGATAGACTCATCTGAATTTTATTTCTGACATTTTATGAGATGAAGATAGTCAGCCCCTTACACAAAAAACATGATGGTTGTTAGCCGGAGAAATGATTAAAGACCTGCTACCCGCTCAGGACTCGAAGTGATAAAGCAGGATCATAGTAGCTGTATATGCAGGCTTTTTGTTACCCACTATCTCCATACGAGCCCCTACTTCTGCTTTGGTGATACCTCTGAGATTGGTGACATTTTCCAGGTGCGCTTTTAGTATGAGCTCACTGCCTACTGGCACCGGTTGATTAAACTTTAGATTATTCAGGCCGTAGTTTACCATCATTTTCAGATTATTGGCCTTCAGGATCTGCTCCCACATGTGTGGGACCAATGAAAGGGTCAGGTAGCCATGAGCAATAGTTTGGCCAAACGGACCTTCTTTTGCTTTTTGCTCGTCCACATGGATCCACTGGTGATCCAATGTAGCATCTGCAAATTTATTGATCTGCTCCTGGGTTACTTTATGTGGTGCTGACTGTCCCAGGTCCTTTCCGATATATTTTTCAAATTCCTCAAAACTACCGATTTCTAATGCCATAAAGATTGATCGTTTAGGTTTCAGGATGTGAAGATAGCAAAGGTTTTAAGAATAACCCTTTTCAGACCATAGCGGTCACAAAATCGAAGCTAAAACTGAAAACCAAAAGTAACAGTAGGTAAGGTCTCCTCCCTTGTAAATGCCAAATTGCCCGTAATCACGACCTGATTTAGCGGAGCCAGCCAAACACCAAAGCCCCTGCCTGTGTGCCATTTTGAAGAGCTTTCTCCCTCCAGCCATACCCTGCCCACATCATGAAACCCGAGGACACCCACACCCATCGGCAGCAGGTAGTTTCTGAATGTAAACAGCTGGATCCGCAGATCCACATTGTGATAGAAAGAAGCATTCCCGATAAACCGGGTCCTTCTATATCCTCTGAGGGTTTCTTTACCCAGAAAAGCCCCATTGAAATACTCCAGCCCGCCAAAATTGTATTGTGCTCCAAGCCGGTTTGCGAGTGTTACCCGGGAAGGGATTTTAGTAGAGATAAGAAAACCAAACTCACCGCTGATAGTGGAAAAGCCTTCAGACACCCTGTTTGACCCATAGTATTTTGTGTATGTAAAGTTGGCAAAAACTCCTCTCGAAGGAAGAGCCGCATGATCCCGGGTGTCCGTTTGTATTTCTGTTCGCACTCCCACGTACTGGTGGCTGCTAAACAATGACTCTGAGTCTACCTGACCCGTGCTGGCAGCGGCATTGATATACCTATCTGTAACTTTCTCTTCAAGCTCAAAAGCCAGGTGCTCCGGTCCGATACGGAAAGTCCCTTTATTTCCCAGATTATAGGTGAGGTTCAGAAAACTTTGTGAACGCTCATATCGAATACGGTAAAAATCGATCTCATCCTCATACCCACTGGCTATACCCTCACCATCATAATCAAACTGTGATTCATTCCCGAAACCAAAGAAATTCGCAACAGCAAAAGGCCGCTGGACTGATATATCAGCATTCAGATCCCACTTCCCGATTACATCACTAAATGTACCATTATAATAAAGATTTACCGCTCCGGTCTCAAAAGCACCATTGGCTTTCAGCTCATGACGCGATGCAAACGGATCTTTTCTCCAACCTTCCCTGGTGAAAATAAAACCCGCTCCGAGAAACAACCCATCGTCAGGGTTGAACTGAACACTGACTAGCGGGAATAACTTATTGTATTCAAATGCAGTCCGGTTATAAGCATTCACATTGACGTTATTGCTCAGCTTAGACCGGGTTTCTTTAGCTGGATATAGTTCCGTATTGCTTTTCAGGTCATAAACGATCGTCTTCTTTCCGGGCCCGGCCACTTTTGAAGCATCCGTAATTTTATCTTCATCCTCGCCTCCGATTATTCTCACCTTTATGCCATCTTTTGCTTCTCCCTTGAGTTCAAAAATATCCTCTCCCTCCAGACCATACAGCCTGATTTCTTTAGTCTCTTCAGATAAAAAGGTCCTGCTGTAGATCAGCTGTTCCAGTTCGCCATCTTTCTTTCGCTTACGCACCGTCACCCTGGTTTCTCCATGTGGCAGACGCTCTACCAAAAAATACTCGTGCTTATTTGAGCCCACCACTTCTACCTCCTCTGAAAGAAACAAATAATGTATACGGGCAAATCTCCGCATGTCATCCCGCCGGGCTTTCAACACCCGGATAGTTCTATCAGCAGCCTGCTTTTGAATAGTATCCGGCCAAACCTCAAATGCCCGTTCGATCGCCGCATCGGTAAGATTGGTCTCAAGCTGCTCAATCTGCTCTTTCCAGGCATTCCAGTCCAGTTCGTTCAGGAAGGTCCTGTCGAAAAAGCGGGCGCTGGCATTGAAGCCTGGAGGATAATCCATTCGTTCATCAAAACCCTCCGTATTTGGCAAAGCAAATTTTCGGGAAGCTGCCCAGCCAAAAAGACCCTCGTTCACAAAAAAAACCTGATCCCTGTCTCGTGGAATCGGTCTCCACAAATGGCCTTTTGGCTCTTTGTCAAACCGTACCCACCTCCACTGATCTTCATGCCGGTCCCAGTCCCCTATGATCATATCAAAAAGCCTGTTGCGAAGCGCAAAAGGCTGATCCACATCCTCATCATTATCATCATGGAGCTCCTCTATCAGGTCAGGTGTGCCATCTATGTCTTCTCCGCCACCAAAAAATGATTCATGTGCTGCTTCGTCATTAGGGCGCTCTTCATAAAGTACAGGCAGGTTGGCGAAAATGCCTTGATACTTACCAAAACGCGGATCATCCGGAATATAAACCAGGCGGGGGTTGGTATGGTATATGCCCGCAGCTTCAGCTAAAGGCGGTATGACAAAAGCTCCATAAGGATTAGCTGCAGAGATTTGATCCTGAATGATATCCGCCACAAGGGTTTCGTAGAGCGGTGTAGGCAAAAGCTTTTCGGTATATTTATCAAGAGACCTCAAAACGTACTGACGCCCATTTTTTGCCTCCAGCCGAAGAGATCTGGTCTGGTTGCCTCCCCCCAGCTTTACAATTTCCAGCCCTCCGTGCTCCTGACCAATATTGAAGACAGGCATCTCTACCGGTGTGGCCCAGACCTGCCGGTAGTTAGGTCCCAGCCAGTACTTTCTGACCTTATTTGTTCCGCTGTATTGATCACTGATTGGTGCTACCACTATGCTATCCCTGAAATCTTCATTAAACGATTGCGGATCTACTGCTTCTACCTTTTTGGTGAGGATTGTATGGTTATAGAGCTCTTCTTGAAGATCTCCGTCATAAAAACTGAGGCGGACGGCTCCTGAGGTTCCATAGGTTAATCTGGCAAACCCATGACCTTCGTGATAAAATTCCGTCCCCGGACCAGTAGAAACGTAAGAAGACTTTGAGCCCGATCCACTTGTGATGTAGTGTACCGAGTCTCTCCGGATATACTGCAGGGAATGCTCGTGCCCGTTTACATACACAAGGTCTTTTACCTGACCAAAAGAGCCTGTCAGGGTATTCCGGATCAGTTTGTATCTCGGATTACCAATGTCCTGCCTGCTCCCAAACAAAATCCGGAACAGCGGATATATACTTCCAACAACAGGAAGGGGTACCCAGAGTTTTCGATTGGCATCAGTCAGGGGAAATATGTGCTGCTTGAATGTATACTTGCTGCCATGTGGGCCATAAGAATACATCGGGTGATGGCCAGCCACTATAACATGTTTATCCTTATTTCGACTCAATATATCATCCAGAAGCAGTAATGCATCCGTGCTTGATTTGGCATCACAGCCATCCTCCTCACCCGGCTTGTCCCAGGGATGTAACAAATACTGGGTATCGATAATGATCAGTGTGATCTCCGGGGTAAGGGACAGTTCGACAGGGCCGGGACACCCATTTCGTGGCAAAAATACGGTCTCCCTGCCCATATACTCATCTACATACTTCTGCATGTTGAGTAGCTGATCCCAACCTGCTTTACTCCCGTTAGCCCAGTCATGATTACCAGGAATGATAAATGATCTCCCTCCAAAGGCCTTCATGACTTCCAGTGACTCATCCAGTCTGCGCTCCATTTCAGCGCGATCCGTGTGCTCTTTACCCGGCAAACCATTTGGATACAAATTATCTCCCAAAAAGATCATCACGTCATTCTCACTGGCATCTGATGATAGCTCCTTCAGATAAGAAAGCGTGGGATTCGAAGGGAACAGAGGCTTACCGGCATCCCCTATCAGATAAACAGACACTTCCTGGGCTTGAGCAAAAAGGCAGATTACAAATCCGGTAAAGAAGAGTAGTTTTCTTCTATTCATTCCTTCTCAATCGGGGTAAATTTGACAATATAACCCTTATCCCCTTCACCTTCTGAGCTGATATAGAGGTCGCCATCAGGAGCAAAGAATATACCTTCCGGCTGACTCAATATCCTCGGAGCTATGGGGTAGGAAGCTTTTACCTCTCCATCCTTATCCAGTACTATTAGCATTTTCCCCACGGAAGCCAGCAGGTAAAAGTATCCGTCAAGAGGGTTGTGGGCAATCGCCGAAGGCTTAAACCTGATCCGCTCCTTTTCATACTCAAAGTCTCTATGTGTTTCAAAGAATTCTTTCATTTTCCCGGCTGTGATTTCAAAAAATGGTTTTTCGATGAGCTCACCTTTTGAGAGCTCAAACTCATACACGGTCTTGCCTTTGGCATTGATACCCTTGATATCTTCTTCTTCCTTACAGGCTATAAGCAGTCTTCCGGAGTATGGGTTGTACCCCAGGCCTTCGGTATCATTTTTTCTATCGAGCTTATTTTCAAACTTTTCAGCTTTTGCCTGATCATCACCAGTATATGGAAACCGATAAATGTCTCCATCACTCTCCAGGACATAGATCATTCCATTAACATACTCTATTCCTTCAAAATCACCCGGATCACTAAAGGTGATAGCATTCAAAATCCTATGCTCCTTCAAACTATACTCATACGCACGCCCGCTCTCATCCTCTACACATAAGACCCGGTCCTCAGGTAAATATGTCAACCCGGATACTTCAGACAGGACATAGGGCAAAAAATGCTTTTCCACGGGGTTTTTCAGGTCATAGTACACCTTCACATGATCCGTAATCAAAAACAGGCTGTCTGCTCGCTGACGAAAGGGAACAGTGGAACAGCCTAACTGTAAAAAGGTCAGGACAAGAAAAATCAACCACATAAAAGTGTAAAAGGAGGTCTGAGCCCTTTGGTTCCGCAGATACATATCTTAAAATTACCTTTATTTACGAATGATATGAAAATGTGGTATTTTAATCACACATAAAACAACTGGAAATGGCCGAAAAAAAGTCGGATTTACTGATTGAGGCTAGGCAATTTGCTGAGGATATTTTGGCCAATGAGCTATCCTCACACATTAAATATCACTCCATTGAGCATACACGGGATGTGGTAAATGCTGCATTAGAAATAGGCCGGCAAAGCGGGCTCAAGGAATCTGAACTTGAGATCGTGGAGCTGGCCGGATGGTTTCATGACCTGGGTTACCGCGAAGTGATCGAAAACCATGAGGAGGTGAGCGCTACAATCGCCCTTGATTTTCTTTCCGCCAGAACCTACGATGATATAAAAGCAGCCCAGGTAGCAGGCTGCATAATGGCTACCAAAATGCCTCAAAGCCCAAAAAATCTGCTGGAAGCTGTGCTTTGTGATGCGGATCTTCTTCACCTGGGTAATGAGGATTACTTCAATAAAGCTGAATTACTACACCGGGAGATACAGGAGGTAAAAGGAGAGAATATCCCGGAGAGATCCTGGCTTGAGGGCAACAAAGAATTCATAAAGGAGCATCAGTTTTTCACAGAGTACGCCAGAAAGCAATATGCCGACAAGGAAAAAGAAAACCTTAAACAGGTCAAAAAGAAGTTAAAAAAAATGAAAAAGCAGGAAAAAGAAATGGCTAACCTGGAAGCTCAGGTAGAAAAGCTAAAGGAGAAAGTAAAAAAAGCCAGGGAAATAACCCCTACTCGTGGAATTGAGACCATGTTTCGTCTCACATCCAAAAATCACCTGGACCTCAGCGCCATGGCCGACACGAAGGCCAATATCATGATCTCCGTAAACTCCATTATCCTCTCGGTTCTGGTATCGGTGCTTTTTCGAAAACTGGAAGAATATCCCCACCTGATCATTCCTGCTTTCATCATGACGATCGTATGTCTCTGTACCATTGTCTTTGCGATCCTTGCTACCCGGCCTAACGTATCCAAGGGAACATTCACCCAGGAGGACATTTTAAGCAAGCGGACCAACCTCCTGTTTTTTGGAAATTTCCACAGGATGGAGATGGAAAAATACGAATGGGGTATGAAAGAGATGATGAAAGATGCTGATTACCTGTATACAAGCCTCATTAGAGATATTTATTTTTTAGGGGTGGTTCTTGGTAAAAAATATAAGTTGTTACGGGTGTCATATACCATATTCATGTTCGGGTTTGTAATTGCTGTGCTTTCATTTATGATAGCAGAAGTCTTTTTTAAAGCGCCTTCACCCTACTAAACCTTTGGCCGGTGACCAGGGAAGAAATAATAAACAGGTCATTTGAGCTATTTCGCCATTACAGGGTGAAGAGTGGTAACGCCGGATTGAGCTTAAAGCAGCCAATCAAAGCTTTGAGCACGCAGAGCTTTCAGCAAGGGAGTTGTACTTCCATTTGGTAGTTATACCAGAATCTCGCATGGGAATCCTACTTTGATAGCTGAAGACTTTTCAGGTAGCTATAAATGGCGGTCTGAGCATTGACAGGTTCTCCAGTCAGCTGTATGGGTTGATTCTCAATCTTTTCATCCAGTAAGACCCTACATGTGTTATCTAAAAACTGCAATTCCAGAATATGTAAAATCTGAGCCTTAATATCTGTATCCAGCACTGGGAAAGTGACCTCCACTCGTCTGTGCAGGTTTCTGTTCATCCAATCAGAAGACCCCATGTAAATATCTTCCTTCCCGGAATTAAAAAAATAAAAAATCCGGGCATGCTCTAAATAGCGATCTACTATGCGGGAAACTTCAATGCCATTCGTTCCGGGTACCAGACAGCAAATGCTTCTCGCCAGCACTTTGACCTCCACTCCTTCTCCCGCCGCCTCATATAGTTTTCTTATCAGGTTGGGCTCCTCCAGATTGTTAAGTTTGATCCATATTTTGGCGGGCCTTCCCGACTTAGCATTTTGGATCTCACGGTCAATAAGATCAGTAAAGCGTTCCAGTGCTCCAAACTGACTTACAATCAACATGTCAAACTCCTTTGGCTGGGTCTTCTGGTTTAAAAAGGTAAATACCTGCTCCAGCTCCCGGGTCATCTGAGGATGGGAGGTAAGTATACCGTGATCACAGTAGATCTTTGCCGTACTTTCATTTAAGTTTCCTGTCCCGAAAAAACCATAATAGCTTGTCTGACCCTGCTGCTCTTTTCTTACCAGCGCCACTTTTGCATGCACTTTGAGGCCCGGCATGCTGTATTGGATATTTATCCCGGCCTCACGCATAAGCTGTGCCCACTTCAGATTATTTTCTTCATCAAAACGGGCTTTTACCTCCATAAAGACGTTGACCCGCTTGCCGTTTTTAGACGCGCTGATAAGTGCATCTCCAATGACACTGTTTTCTGCCATACGGTAAAACGTCACATTGATTTCTTTAACCAAAGGATCGATTGCGGCCTCATTAAAAAACCGCAACACATAATCATAAGACTGGTAAGGGAAGTGCAAAACCTGATCCTTTTGATCGATGGCTTCAAAAAGACTGCCATAACGATCCAGATTGCGGTTCCTTACAGGAGCCAGCGGATCATATTCCAGCTTTTCATTCGTGGTATTCCGGACCTGAAAAAAGTCATTGAGATTATGATATCGGCCACCGGCTACCAGGTCTTCCGCATCCAGCTTATACAGCTCCCGAAAGACTGAAAGAAGATCCGTGGAAATCTCCCTGTCATAGAGAAACCTGGTGGGCTCACCCAGGTCTCTTTTCTTTACCTGCTTTTCTATTTTTGCCACCAGGTCACCGCTAAATTCATCATCTATCTGAAGATCGGCATCCTTATTTAGCTTAAAGCTGCGGCACTCCAGCACTTCATATCCCGGAAACACCCAGCCCAGGCCATTGCGAATGATGTCATCAATAAAATAAACGTGAGTTTTTTCAGCAGACCTTATGGTATAAAAGCGCGGAACTTTGTCCGACGGGATATTTAGAATAGCATACTTTGTGTTTGCACTGCCTCGCAAACGCAAGACAAAGTACAATGCCCTGTTTTTCAGGAAAGGGACTTGCTCATGTGATAGCCAGTGAGGCTGTAAAAAGGCCAGTAACCTGATTTTGAAATAATCTGACAATTCATCTTTATGGTCCGGAGGTAAGTCCGAATCCCGGTGGATGTCTATACCCTTTTCCCTCAGCTGCGCCAATATTTCGAAAAGTGCTTCTCCATAGTCTTCGAGCTGGTTATCAACCTCTTCATGAATACTCCTCAATACCTCTTCAGGGTCCATGTTTAGCCGCTTATTGATCTTTTTCTTGCCCACTGCCACAAGTCGCCTCAGGCCGGCCACACGCACCCGGAAAAACTCGTCCAGGTTAGACGAATAAATGGCTATAAAGCGGAGGCGCTCCAGCAACGGCACATGATCCTTTTTGGCTTCAAGTAATACGCGATGGTTAAATGAAAGCCAGCTGAGGTCACGATCATAAAAGGGCTCTTTGTTCATAATATCTTTATAATTTCCAATTCATAATCCAGCCCTTTGATTTTTATCAACCCAATAACCTCAAAGTTTTCTATTTTGTCTTTAAGCCTGTCAAACATGGCTCTTGACATCAGGATAGTACTTTGATATTCCTTATTCAACTGCTCAAGGCGCGAAGCAATAATGACCGGGGTCCCGGAAATAGAAAACTGTTTTCTCGAGTCTGTACCTATGTTGCCCACAAGCACCTCCCCGCAATGCATGCCCATTCCCACATTAATAGAGCTATGCCCAGGGTTTCTTTTTCTGAAATACTCTAAAAACTCCTGGATCTCCAGCACCGAGTGCCAGGCCGACTCATGATGCTTTTCATTGGATACAGGAGCTCCAAAGGTAGCCATCAGGCCATCACCCATGATTTGATTGACGATCCCTTTGTACGTGTTAACTATTTCTATCACAGGTGAGAAAAAATCATTTTGGAAACGGTTAACTTCCTCCGGGGTCAGGTGTTGTACCCGCTTCGTAAAATCCCGAATATCCAGGAAAAGAATGGTCACATCCAGCCTGGCGCTATAATCCCTCTTTTCTTTCAATGCCTCCACTACCTCTCTGGAGACCTGCTGATTGAATAATCCTTCTATTTCCTCCTTCTCCCTGATGTGCTGATAGGTTACCGAAAGCCTTCGTTTCAGCTCCTGAGCAACAAAACCGGCACATAGGCCGCTCATGAAATACAGCACCGCTCTTATATAGTAGATAAGTACAGGCAGGTTAAAATCGATAGGGTATTTGTTGGTCACCCAGTATGTAAACCCGGCGATAAACACCGCCACAAGAAAGCCCATAGCCGTACTCACCCAAAAATCCAGGTGAAGAGAAGATACTATGATCAGTATAAAGTAGATAAATATAATAGGGGAGTCCAGTAATGCTGATGTTTGCTCAATCACTGAAGTCACTACCAGCCACATTGACGGGATGAGTACCTCCAGAACCACCGTATACCAAAAGTATCGCCTGGGCAATCGTAATTGTTCACGGCTGACTCTTTTGACCCATAACTTGCCCACAAAAAACATGAAGATCATAAATACCCCCACTACTATAACCAGCGGATAAGAGACCGGATTAGTAAAAGTGTCTTTGATAATCCCGGGGAATATCAGTTGGATAATAAGTGACAGGCCTATAGCTACGGATAATACGCCAATAAATACCTCAAGACGCTTTTTCTCAGCTTTAATTATTTCAGCATTTAAATAGCCTGAGTTCATGATTCGTCCTAATAATTGGATAATTTACGGGGCTTTGGTCGCTCTGCCAAATGACAACTATTGCTATTGGGATTATTGACCAAATAGAACTATTTTTAGTTAAGACAAAAAACAGCACGGGCAAAAATCACTAATATGAAACCTGGAGAACTGAAAGCTGTTGTAAGTTTAAAATACGTAATAAGAAACCGTCAGTTTTAAAAAAGACATGAGCCGATGAAGATTAAAAATATACTTGTCCCTGTTGACTTTAGTAACTGCTCCAAAAATGCATTGCGGATCGCTATTGGTCTGGCAAAGGATTTTGGAGCTAAAATTCACATGGTCAACGCCGTACATATCCACACACCACACCCTGACCTGGTAGGAGGCAGTCTCATTGAGTCGATCACGATGGATTATGAAAACCAGGTAAAAAAATCTTTTGAGGAGCTGGAAACAGAGATCATAGAACTCAATGAGGTTCCACATGAAGCCGACCGGTTTATATCTTACCTGACTGATGCAATATATACAGAGGCCGAAACCAAAAACATTGACCTGATAGTTATGGGTACTCGGGCCAAACATGATAAAATTGAGCATCTGATCGGGACCCGCGCCACAGACATCATCGATTCCTCCTCAGTACCAGTCATAGTCATACCTGAAGATGTAAAGTCTTTTCATCCACGGAGAATAGGTTTTGCCTCTGACCTTTCGGAAATCAAAAACATAAAGAAACTGGAGATCATCAATGAACTTGCCAGTCATTTTGAGTCAGAAATAATGGTATTTTCAGTAGTGGATGACCCTGACAAGCTTACTGTAAATGATCAAAAGCTTATTGCTGAACTCTCTAAAAAATTTGGGAAAAACAAGTGCTCTGCCAGGACTGTTCAATCAGAATCAGTGATCCGGGCCATTGTAGAATTTACCAGATCACACAAGCTGGATATGCTGGCCATGATTCCAAGAAAACATTCTTTCTTTGAGAGGTTATTTAAAAAATCCGTCACCAAAAATATAGCCATCGATATTAAAATACCCCTTCTGAGTTTCCGCGAGTAGTATGAGTCTTGAGTATAAGTTTTTTTCCTCAGAAGATATTGGTCAACTATACAATGCATTCGTAGTGTCTTTTTCGGATTATTACGTCAACTTTCAGCCCAATATCTCTCAGTTTTATCACAGGATCTTCCATAAGCTAAACGCCTCCAACGATCTTTCAGGGCTTGTGAGTGAAGATGATGAAGTGATCGGTTTCATTTTGCATACCATCAATGATTACAATGGTCAGCGAGTGGCTTACAATGGGGGCACAGGCATTATCCCTCAAAAGCGCAAAAACCATGTCATGACCGGCCTGTACGAGATGTTGATGCCGAAGCTAAGAGAATTTGGTGCACAGAAAATTTTACTGGAAGTAATTACAGATAATAAACCTGCAGTCTCCTTTTACAAATCATTGGGTTTTGAATTCACCCGGGTTTTTAAGTGCTTCAAAATGTATGAAACCTATGAGTCAAGATCAATAGACGGGCTAAAGATTACCCGGTCGTTTCAGCTAAAGGATGAGTACGAAAAGCTGTGGGACTTCACTCCCTCTTTTCTGGACAACAGCGCCCAGCTCATTCATAACATGAACAATGAGATCATTCTGGAAGCTCAACTGGACGATAAGCTTGTCGGATACATTGTGTTCCAGCCGGCAGTAGGCCGGATCAGTCAGCTCGCAGTAGATAAAAACATCCGTGGAAAAGGGATCGGCATCACCCTGCTTCAGGCTGCACAAGCTTTATCCAGAAAGAAAAACATCACACTGATGAACATTCCCGAAGATGAGATAGATACACTGGAGAAACTTGAAAAGATAGGATTCAAAAATGAAGTGACTCAGTACGAAATGGAATTGGTAATTTAGCACATGCGCATTCAGGAAATTGCCGGTCTGATCAACGCTTCTATCCTTGCCAAAGGTGAAAACAATGAGATCACCAGGATCAATTTTGACTCCAGGAAATCCACAGGCAGCAAATCGGAGCTTTTCATTGCCTTAAAAGGAGTAAAAAATGACGGACATCGCTTTTTAGAGAGCCTCCATCAGCAAGGTATTCGCAATTTTCTCGTTTCTCGGGAAGTAAACCCACAAAAATTTCCGGACAGCGCCATTCTCCTGGTAAATGACACGCTGAAAGCCCTTCAGCTTCTGGCAGCAAAACACAGGGAGCGATTTAAAATACCGGTGGTAGCCATAACCGGCAGCAATGGAAAAACCATCATAAAGGAATGGCTTTCTACCCTTTTGGAACACCAATGGAAAACCCTCAAAAGCCCTAAAAGCTATAACTCACAAATCGGCGTACCTGTTTCCGTCTGGCAAATGGATGAGCTCCACGAAATTGGAGTGTTTGAGGCTGGTATCTCAAGAAAAGGCGAAATGGAAGCCCTCCGAAAGATCATCAATCCAACAATCGGCATTTTCACAAACATAGGTGAAGCTCATGCTGAAGGGTTTTCGAGTCTTGAGGAAAAAGTGATCGAAAAGGCAAGGCTCTTTACCACTTGCAATCAGGTAGTCTGCAGGAAAACCCATAAGCCGATTGTAGAAGCATTGACAAAAGAAACGGACGCGGCAGTAGTAACCTGGGAGATAAACGATCCTGATGCTACTGTAAACTTTTGTCCAACGAATAACGCATACGAGGTTCATTTTGCAAAAGAAACCCACTTCTTCCATCTTCATTTCACCAATCAATATGATATAGAAAACATCTTCCATGCAATCACCACCGCCTTGCTGCTGGGAGAAGCCCCTGAGAAAATTCAGGAAGCCCTGGATAAAATCAAGCCCGTCCCGATGCGGCTGGAGCTGAAAAGAGGTGTGAACGACACCTACATCCTGGATGATTCTTACAACAATGACCTGCTGGGCTTAAATATTGCACTCGACTACCTCCTGCAGCAGCCCCGAAAAGCAAAAAAGTCGGTCATCTTATCAGATATTCTCCAATCCGGAAAAAGCAAAAAGGCGCTTTACACAGAAGTAAACGACCTGCTGAAAAAACATGATATCACACGACTAATTGGTATCGGGCCGGAAATTTCATCCATGGCTTCTTTATTTGATATGGAGACATTTTTCTTTCCCACTACCGAAGCCTTTTTGAAAAACGATCCGGGGTTTCATGACGAAATCATTTTAGTAAAAGGTGCACGTGATTACAGTCTGGAAAAGGTTGTAACCCTGCTGGAAGAAAAAAACCACGGTACCGTACTGGAAGTAAACTTTGAGGCAATTACTCATAATCTGAATACTTACAGAAACCTCCTGAAACCTTCCACAAAGCTTATGGTGATGGTCAAGGCCTTTGCTTACGGAGTAGGTGTAAATGAGATAGCTCACCTCCTGCAATACCACAAGGCAGACTATCTGGGTGTGGCTTATCTGGATGAAGCGATTGAATTACGGAAAAAAGGGATCACACTTCCAATCATGATCATGAATCCGGAACCCGGAAGTTTTTCCTTACTGGAGACTTTTGAGCTGGAGCCGGAAATATATAGCATCGCTATGCTAAAGCAGCTCCTGGACGATACTCAAAGCCCGCCGGGGATCCACCTCAAGATCGAAACGGGAATGCATCGGCTGGGTTTTGAAGAAGAAGACCTGCCGGAGCTGTTATCCCTTTTGCAGGCCAACCCACAGCTAAAAATCAACGGGATCTTTACCCATTTTTCCAGCTCAGATAATCAAAAGGAAGATCACTATACCAGGCAGCAGGCCGATAGGTTTCAGCGTATCGCCAATAGACTGCTCGAAGTTCTTGACCACCAGCCTATCCTTCATGCCCTCAACTCCGCAGGGATTGCCCGGTGGCCGCAGTATCAGTTTGACATGGTAAGGCTTGGTATCGGTTTATATGGATATGATAGCTCTGAAACACTCAAAGGACTGAGAGCAATCAGTACGTTGAAAACACACATTTCGCAGGTAAAAAAGGTAAAAAAGGGAGATACCATCGGGTACGCGAGAAAAGGTATCGCCAAAAAAGACGGGTCTATCGCTACCTTGGCCATTGGGTATGCTGACGGCTACTCCCGAATCTTTAGCAATGGAAACGCCTATGTGATAATCAATGGCCAGCGAGCCAAAACCATCGGTAGTGTGTGTATGGATATGACCATGGTGGATGTGACCGGATTACATGTAAAGGAGGGAGATGAAGTAGTTGTTTTTGGAGATGACCCATCCATTGTAGACATGGCTACATGGGCCAACACCATACCCTACGAGATCCTTACCAATGTAAGCCAGCGGGTGAAAAGGGTTTTTGTGAGTGAGTGAATGCATTTATAAATGAGGCACTACTTTTTCACCTTTCTGCTTACCTAACCACACCCCAGATTCTTTCTCAGGTCTTTACCTGCCATCCCTTCTCTTGCTGTTTTCTCTTCACTTTTTTTATCTTTTTTCGCCTTCTTAAGCTTTTCAAACTTCTTATTGGCTTCTTCCAGTTTTTTCTTATCCATACAGTGAGATAAACGATCCCTGAAGAAAAGCGTTTTCTTGCTTTCCTCTATTTTTGCGCCTATGGAGAAAGACATAACCGATCTGAAGATTGGAGTGCTTGGTGGCGGGCAGCTTGGCAGGATGATGATCCAGTCAGCCATAGACCTCAACCTGGAGATCAATATGATGGATCCGGACCCTAACGCACCCTGTGCCCGATTAGCCGATACGTTTCGTGCCGGAAACATCAAGGATTATGAGGAGGTAATGGATTTTGGGAAGGACATGGATGTGCTCACCATCGAGATCGAGGCGGTAAACACACAAGCTCTGAAAGACCTCAAAGCTCAGGGTAAACGGGTGTTTCCACAACCCGAAAT
This sequence comes from Marinoscillum sp. HNIBRBA16962, assembly GCF_057801515.1. Lineage (NCBI taxonomy): Bacteria > Pseudomonadati > Bacteroidota > Cytophagia > Cytophagales > Reichenbachiellaceae > Marinoscillum > Marinoscillum sp. HNIBRBA16962. Next base: position 6,098,267 of record NZ_CM173603.1, read on the forward strand.
CATTGAGTTAATTCAGGATAAACGCAAACAAAAGACATTTTACAAGGCAAACAGAATTCCCACAGCAGATTTCATCCTTACGGAAAGCAGGGAAGAAGTTGCCCGGCATAAGAGCTTTTTGCCTGCAGTAAATAAGCTGGGGAAGGAGGGATATGACGGGAGAGGGGTCCAGGTTATCCGTACCGAAGCAGACCTTGGCAAAGCCTTTGAAGCCCCCTCTCTCCTCGAGGAGCTGGTGGATTTTAAAAAAGAACTGAGCGTAATTGTAGCACGTAATGAATCCGGCGAAGTAACCTGTTTTCCCCTTGTAGAGCTGGTTTTTCATCCGGAAGCAAACCTCGTAGAGTTTCTCTTTGCCCCGGCAGAAGTCTCTGAAGATGTGGAAAAGAAAGCTTACAATCTCGCGGAGGATGTAATCAAAAAGCTGGATATGGTTGGCCTGTTGGCTGTAGAAATGTTCCTTACCAGGGATGACGAGCTGCTGGTTAATGAAATAGCGCCCCGCACACATAACAGCGGGCATCACTCCATTGAAGCGAACATTACTTCGCAGTTTGAGCAGCACTTAAGAGCCATATTAAACCTTCCACTAGGAGCTACTGATCTTATCAAACCAGCAGCAATGGTAAATGTATTAGGAGAAGACGGATACACCGGACATGCAAAATATGAAGGAATGAAAGAGTTGCTCTCCATTCCTGGTGTACATTTACACTTATACGGCAAAAAATTGACTAAGCCTTTTCGAAAAATGGGGCACATCACCGTAACGGATGAAAGCACATCTGCCCTAAAAGAAAAGGCCCTGAAGGTAAAAGAGATCTTAAAAGTAATCGCATGAGCAAACCACAAGTAGGCATTATCATGGGTAGCCAGTCTGATCTTTCGGTCATGTCTGAGGCTGCCGAAATTTTAGAAGAACTTGGCGTTTCCATAGAAGTCACGGTTGTTTCTGCACACCGCACTCCTCATCGGATGGTTGAGTACGCTGAAAAAGCTGCTGAAAGGGGATTGAAAGTGATCATTGCTGGAGCCGGGGGTGCAGCTCACCTGCCAGGCATGGTAGCCTCACTGACCACTCTTCCGGTCATCGGTGTGCCCGTAAAATCCCGAAACTCTATAGATGGGTGGGATTCTGTACTTTCCATTCTGCAAATGCCGGGAGGCATACCAGTAGCTACGGTGGCTCTGGATGGCGCCAAAAATGCCGGGATACTTGCCGCAGAAATAATTGGCGCTTTTGATAAAAAAATTCATGAGAATATCGCCAGCTATAAGGAATCCCTCAAGAATAAAGTACTTGACTCAGCAAAAGAGCTTGAGGACAGAGGTTGGAAGGGAACTAAAATTGGATTTAAGAATTGACTTCTTGAAGCGTAATTTATAGCTCCGTACTCATAGATATCAGATAAGCCTACTTCGCACTTTTGACCAACTCCGGCTTTTTTGGGAAAAGTAAAGAAAGAAAGATTGATGCAGCCAGCACGAAAATGATCACCCCAAACGAGAGGAATATAGGTATATGTACATGCTCTACGCCAAAAACATAACCGAAACCTTTCTGAATGATCTCCATTTCCAGCATCATCTTCACCCCAATAAAGATCAGCACCAGGGACAGACCCTTTTGCAATAGGTAAAACTTATCCAGCACATTGGCTAAAAGGAAGAACATCGCTCTGAGACCCATTACAGCAAAAATGTTAGAAGTATAAATCACAAACTCATTCTGGGTGATTGCAAAAGCAGCAGGAATGGAGTCTACTGCAAAGATGAGGTCAGTAGATTCAATTAAAATAATGACCAGAAAAAGGGGTGTAAAGAGCCTCTTGCCATTTTCCTTAATCCAGAATTTGCCGCCACGATCATTAGCAGTCATTGGAAAGATCTTTCGTGACCACTTTACAATCGGGTTTTTCTCCGGTTCAATCTCCATATCTTCATCCTCATTGAAGATCTTTATTCCTGAATAAATGAGAAAGGCGCCGAAGATATACAGGATCCAGTGAAACTGTGAGATCAGAAAGGCACCCACAAAAATGAAGATCGCCCGGAAAACGATCGCACCAAGTATACCCCAGAAAAGGATGTTATGGTAATATTCCTCCTTTACATTAAAGTACTTTAGGATAAGCAGGATAACAAAAATGTTATCCATAGAAAGCGCTTTCTCTGTAACATATGCAGATAGAAATTCAAAAGTAGCCTGCTCCCCTTCGCCAAAAAAATAAATAAGACTGGCATAAATCATAGAAACGCCAACCCAAAATAAACTTTGAATTAGTGCTTCTCTTTGGGAAACTTTATGGTGAGCTTTATGAAAAACTCCCAGATCCACAAGAAGAAAGGCAATGATAACTACTCCAAAAACTCCAAAGAGCAAGCCCTCATTTTCACCAGTTAACAGACTTAATAGCATATAGAATTGATCAATCGGCGGTTTATCCTGGCAGCTGAAGTAGCTGACAAGGGGACAAAATAAGTAAATATTGCATAATAATAAAATTTTGGATGCCTGTGCGGCAATCGATTCAGGGTATATGAACAAATTCCGGGAATTTTTGCTTATCTTAAGTGAGAGGTTTATAGCGAATTATGCAAAACATTGTCATAGATTTACTTCTTTGTGGTTTTATTTATGGTATCCTCCTGGCGATTATTTTTATCCGGGAGACCAAAAAGCGCCGAAAAAGAGACTCTGATGGAGATGATGAAGGAGGGCTGCCCATTTTGAATCCACCTGATATAGATTTGCCGCCAGGGGTTTGTCTTCCTGACGATCCCCGTGTGAAAAATAAAGAGCCTGAAGAAGTATTTGCATGACCCCTAAAATAGATCTGAAAAAAGTAGACCTCCGAAAATACAATCCCATTAAGTACAGCCCGATTTCCTTTAGCAGGAAGCGCCCAAAAACAGGTCTGGCGCCGGGGAGCCTCATTTACACGGGTAAAGTTTATGCTGACAAGGTAAAGATCGAAGTAATAGACTACACAGATGAATCCATCAATGAAGTAGAAATAACAGACGTAAATGAGCTCGAGAAATACAATCACTCCAACTCCGTTTCCTGGATCAATATCCAGGGACTCCACGACGTAGATGCCATAGCCAGGATCGGTGAACTAATGGGATTGCATCCCCTCACACTTGAAGACATCCTGGATACCCATCAAAGACCCAAAATCGAGGAGTTTGATGAGCATCTGTACCTGTCATTGAAAATGATCAATCATATAGAAAAGGTAAACATGATTGATATAGAGCAGGTGAGCCTGATCCTCCATAAAAACTTCGTGATATGTTTCCAGGAAAAACCCGGAGACGTTTTCAATGACATCCGTAATCGCTTAAAGAACGGTAAAGGAAGAGCACGAAAAAGAGGTGCTGATTACCTGGGCTACATGCTTCTGGACATTATCATTGACTTCTATTATGAAACACTCGATGAAATGTGGAAGAAAATTGAGCGGCTGGAAGAAGTGGTTGTCAGGAAACCGGAACGTATCGAATTGAAAAACATTCAGGTAGTCCGAAGAGACCTGATCCAGCTTCGCAGGTATATGTACCCCGTACGTGATGTTGTAAATAATCTCGCCAATCAATATTCAGACTTTTTTCAGGAAAGTACCCTGATGTTTCTCCGTGATTCGCACGATCACGCCGTACAGGTGGTAGAAAACCTGGATACATACCGGGAAATCCTCACCAGTGTCATGGACCTTTATCTCTCCCAGCTAAGCATGAAGATGAATGAAGTAATGAAGGTTCTTACAATGATGGCTACCATTTTCATCCCATTAACATTCATAGCCGGAATTTACGGGATGAATTTCGAGCATATGCCTGAGCTCGGCTGGCAAATAAGCTACCCAACGGGCTTTTACACACTCATAGGCATAGTTACAGTTATCATGGTCATTTACATGAAAACAAAAAGATGGCTCTAGTGTGATGATTCGTAACTAGCTGGATTCAAGCTGAAGCTCGATGAAATTCTTGTAAGCCCCTCCATGATCCAATAGCTCCTGATGCGAACCTGACTCAGCAATCTGGCCCTGCTCCAAAACGTAAATCCTGTCCACTGAGCGTATTGTAGCCAGCCGGTGAGCTATGATAATGGTAGTTCGTCCCTTCATTAGTTTATTCAGCGCTTGCTGTACTAAATTTTCTGATTCTGCATCCAGGGAGCTGGTCGCTTCATCCAGCACAAGGATGGTAGGGTCTTTCAGCACTGCACGAGCTATGGCAATACGCTGACGCTGACCTCCTGAAAGTTTCACACCTCGCTCACCCACCAGTGTATCAAACCCTTCAGGAAAAGACTCTATAAACTCCAGGGCATTGGCTTGCTTTGCGGCTTCCTTCACTTCATCATCAGAAGCATCCGGACGACCATATCGAATGTTTTCGGCGATAGATCCACCAAACAGGATCACTTCCTGCGGCACAATCCCGATGTTGGATCGCAGATCCTGCAACGCAATCTCGTCCACAGATTTTCCGCCAACTGTAACCTCCCCGCTTGCAACCGGGTAAAAATGCATCAGAAGCTGCACTATGGTAGACTTGCCCGCTCCACTGTGACCTACCAACGCGATTTTCTCTCCCTGATTGACATGAAAGCTGATCCCATTGAGCACAGCTAACTCCTTCCTGGTGGGGTATGAGAAATGGACATCTGAGAATATTATATCTCCGTCGAGTCGCTTATGGGTATTAACCGGACTTTCCGAATCCCACTCCGGTGCTTCTCGCTGAATTTCCAGGATACGCTCAGAAGCGCCTACCGCTTTCTGAATCTGACCAAAGAGATCGCCCAAACCGGCAATGGATGCTCCGATAAAAGTGGTATACAAAATGAAAGTGATAAGATCTCCCACTGTCATATCGCCGGCCTGTACCAACCGGGCTCCATACCACATGATGGCTACCAGCCCACCAAAAAGCATAAAAATGATAAATGAGATAAAAGCAGCGCGGTAGTTTGCCACACTCAATGCTGTTTTTACCACTTTTCTCATAGAACCCTTGTACCTGGCGATCTCAAATAGCTCTGAAGTAAATGACTTAACAGAATGGATACTCTGGATGGTTTCCTCCACAATGATATTTGCAGAAGCCAGCTGGTCCTGGGTTTTCCGTGAGAGCCTTCTGATAAACTTCCCAAAAAACATTGCTAATACAATAATGACAGGGAAGGTAGCCAGCATAAACACACTCAGGGAAGGAGCTGTGATAAAGATCAATGAAACCCCAACAATAAGAATAATGGTCTGACGGATAAGCTCAGCCAGAGTTACGGATAAAGCATTTTGCAGGATAGACACATCATTGCTTATCCGGCTGATCAGCTCTCCGGCCCGGTTTTTATCAAAAAATGTCAGGGGCAATGTGATCATCCGTTGGTACAGTTCCGTCCGGATATTGGCCATGGCATTTTCGGTGACTCGAGCAAACAGCACTACTCTGAAAAAAGAAACAATGCTCTGAAAAAACAAAACACCCAATAGCAGCAAGGCCGCTTTTCCGATATTGTCAATAAACCAGTCTTCTTTACCGGAGGCAATGTCTATCAACTTTCCCGAAACATACGGAAAAACCATAAATATGCTACTGGATATAAACAGCAAAATAAGGCCGGTAATAAATGAAGCTTTATACGGCCAGACATAGCTGAAAATGCCCCACAGGTTCCTGATATTTTCCCGGTTGAGCTTTTTCTGGTTGGATTTACTCATCAATTCTCACTTCACCTTTGATCCGGTAACGGATCGTATCTTTAAGCACCATTTTTTGAAACCCGCTAATTTCATATGATTTCAAAAGACCATTCTCTAATATCAGCTGCAGCTTTCTTCGGTGCTGATAAATGGTTCTGTCTTCAAAATATTCACTAACAATCTCCAGCACATTATCGGCTCTTTCCACAGTGAAATACCTCACCGGAGCATCCAGGGTTTTGTCAGAAAGCTCATAATAGGTACCACCTTCCGTTTCAGACGTTTTATAAGCCCCAACATTATAAGGTTGATTCAGGTCAAAATCCCGAATGATAGCAAACTCATCTTCCCAACCCAAACTATCCAATGGTTGGGTTTGAGTCTCTACCTCCCCATCCATAATTACCGTTTTCGTGACAGGTACACCACGTTCACTCAAAATGATGACCTGGGCATCCAGGATGGAATCCAGGTCAAAATAAACATTGAGCTCTTCAGCGGCCCCCCTGTTTTTCTCACAGGACCACAACAGTACACTTATAATTAAGCAACTAACTAGTCTATTCATCTCAGAGTAGTTCCTCACCGGTCATTTCTGCTGGCTTTTGGATGCCCATCAATTTCAAAATGGTTGGAGCCAGATCGCCGAGTTTTCCTGGTTTCAGCCCACCTTGCCACTCCTTATCCACTACGATAAATGGCACAAGATTAGTGGTATGCGCTGTGTTTGGAGTTCCGTCAGGGTTAATCATCATATCGGAGTTACCGTGATCAGCAATGATGATACTGGTGTAGCCATGCTCCAATGCGGTTTCTACAACTTCTCTGGCACATGTATCTACTGTTTCGCAGGCTTTAACTGCCGCCTCAAAAACCCCGGTGTGACCTACCATATCCGGATTGGCAAAATTGAGGCATACAAAATCTACTTCTCCTTTTTCCAGCTCAGGAATGATCGCATCCTTGATATCATTAGCGCTCATCTCCGGTTGCAGATCATAAGTAGCCACTTTCGGTGAAGGACAAAGTATCCTTTTTTCTCCCTTAAATTCAGTCTCACGGCCGCCGGAGAAGAAAAAAGTTACATGTGGATATTTCTCTGTTTCCGCGATTCTGATCTGTCTCTTATTATTGGCTTCCAGCACTTCTCCCAGTGTCTGCTTCAGGTTTTCTTTATCAAAAACTACTTTGACACCTTTGAATGTATCATCATAGTTGGTCATGGTGAGATAGTACAGATCCAGTTTCTTCATTCCATGATCCGGAAAATCCTCCTGGGTCAATACCTGGGTGATCTCACGCCCCCGGTCAGTGCGGAAATTGAAGCACATGACCACATCACCTTCCTGAACCGTAGCAACCGGCGCATCATTTTCCGTATGGATGATCGGTTTTATAAATTCGTCCGTCACATCTGCGTCATACGACTCCTGCATGGCTGCAGACAGGTCGTCTGCTTTTTTGCCTTCTCCTTTCACCAGAGCATCATAAGCCAGCTTTACACGTTCCCACCGCTTGTCCCGGTCCATCGCATAGTACCGACCGGTAATTGATGCAATCTTGCCGGTGGTTTCATCCATATGCTTCTGTAACTCATCGATGAAGCTTTTCCCGCTTTTCGGATCACAATCCCGACCATCGGTAAACGCATGGACAAAAACATTGGAGCAATCGTTGGCTTTAGCAGCTGAGATAAGCCCCTTCAGATGTTTGATATGGGAATGCACTCCTCCATCTGACACCAGCCCAATGAAATGAATGTTTTTGTTGTTCTTTTTCGCATACTCAAAAGCCGCTACCAGCTCTTGCTCTTTTGCCAGGCTGCCATCTTCTGCTGCATTATTAATCTTTACCAGGTCCTGATAAACCACTCTGCCTGCCCCGATATTCATGTGACCTACCTCAGAGTTACCCATCTGACCGTCAGGCAGACCTACGGCCATTCCCGAAGCCTCCAGCGTGCTATTAGGATATTTAGGGTAGAGACTATCTACAAAAGGTGTATTCGCTTTATCTATAGCTGAGACGTTTTTATCTGTAGCAATTCCCCAGCCGTCCAGTATCATTAGTATTACTTTCTTATTCATATGGCAAATATAGCAGCGATATCCAAAGGGTGTAATTGATTTTCACGTTAATAATCCATGATTTTAGATTTGTGGCATAATTTTCGATAGCTTTAAAGTATGAAGAATCTGACTATTCTCATTAGCACACTTACACTGGCTTTTACATTGCAGGGTCAGCCCTCCATTTTAGAAAATATCAGTACAGCCATGCGAGCGGGTAGTTCTAAAGAGTTGATCAAATACTGCAACAATAACATTGAGATCAAGCTGGACGGAAAAAGCTCTAATTACAGCATTTCGCAGGCGGAAGTAGTGCTTCGTGATTTCTTTTTAAAAAATCCTCCCAAAGGTTTTGACTACATACACCAGGGATCATCACCTGAAGGGCTGAAGTATACAATAGGTACCTATAAGCTGGATGAGGGGAGCTACCGGGTAGTTATGGTCATCAAAAAGGTAAACGGCAACCTGAAAATCGATACGATCAACTTCAGCCGAGAATAATTGTCAGCAAATAGCGGCCAAAAATGGCTGGCTTTCCTAATTTTGCGCTCTTATGCAGGCCCCTTATCTAACAGAGCGAAACATCAGGTACTTTATTAAGACTGCGCTGGCAGAAGATATTGGTGATGGAGACCATAGTTCTCTTGGCTCCATCCCTGATGACCAACGTAGTAATGCAAAGCTCCTGATTAAAGATGATGGCATTATCGCGGGGCTTACATTGGCTGAACGCATTTTTCATTATGTAGATAAAACCATAGAACTTGAGTTTCACAAAAAAGACGGAGACTATGTCTCTAATGGTGAGATCGGGTTTTATGTGTCAGGAAATGCACAGTCTATACTGAGTGCTGAACGACTGGTACTCAACTGTCTGCAACGCATGAGTGGTATTGCCACTTATGCCAATCGCCTGGGTCAGCTTATAAAAGGATATCGATCCCGCCTGCTTGATACCCGGAAAACTACGCCCAATTTCAGACTGCCGGAAAAATGGGCTGTATTGATAGGTGGAGGAGCCAATCATCGCTTCGGTCTCTATGACATGGTCATGCTAAAAGACAACCATGTGGATTATGCCGGTGGCATTACGGAAGCTGTTACTTCCACTCAGAAATATCTGAAAAAAAATAACCTGGACCTGAAAATTGAGATTGAAGTCCGGAACCTTACAGAGCTGGATGAGGTACTGCAGGTAGGAGGAGTTCACCGGGTCATGCTGGATAACATGCTTCCCTCTGACATCAGGGAAGCTATCAGAAGGATAGGCGGAAGGATGGAAACCGAAGCCTCAGGAGGAATTAATGAAAAAAATATCGGGGAAATCGCTGAAACCGGAGTAGATTTTATTTCGGTAGGAGCGCTTACTCACTCATATAAAAGTTTGGACATTAGCTTAAAAGCGATTTAAATGATTGTACGTACTAAAAAATATCAACTGCCAACTAAAATCTACATCAAAAATGCATTCGCCGCAGTGCTCAAACAGCAATGGTGGGTTTTTGTGATTTACCTGGCCATTTGTGGCGGGTATTTATGGATCCCTAATGCGTGGTGGATCATTGGCGCATCCATAGGGTTGGCTTTATACCTGTTGTTTTGGCTGATCCAGTTCGCTGGAGTCACACAGCTGGAGCAGGGCAAGTTTATGTTTCAGAAGATGTCTTATGAGATCAGCAGCCAGCAGATCCTGCTAAAGCTAAACCCCAAGCAGGGCATGCCTATGAAGTGGGATCAGATCAAAAGAGCGAAAAAAGGAAAAGATCATTTTATTCTTTTCGCCAGTAAAGCACAGCTGCTTTATTTTCCATTCAAGATCTTCAACAATGACAATGAGATCCGATTTGTAGAAACCGTGCTAAAGCGCAAGGGATACATCAAGTAAGTCTGGGATGAGCGATGGTTTTTTAAAGCAAGCAAAAGCCAAAGCTGCCAAATACTGCTCTTACAGGGAGCGGGCTCCAAAGCAGGTTTTAGATAAGCTGCTCTCGTGGGATCTGAGCGAAGAAAAAGCACAGGCCGTTTTAGCTGAGTTGATTGAAGAAAAATTCATAGATGAAGCCAGGTTTTGCCGGGCATTTTGTCATGATAAGTTCTCTTTCAACCAGTGGGGAAAAAACAGGATCCGCATGGAGCTTAACAAATACGGGATACCTGATCATGTAGTAAATAAAGGGCTCAATTACATTGATCCAGCTTCTTATGAAGAAACCCTTCGGAAATTGGCTTCCAAAAAATGGGAATCCCTGGAAAAAGAGGAAGATCTATGGAAAAGAAAAAACAAGATCGCCGCATACCTGATCAGGAAAGGCTTTGAGACAGACCTTGTCTGGGAAACAATAAACCAAGTGTCTGCTGCACAACACTAAAAGCTTGTTTTCCAGCCAGATTTTTATCTCATAGCCCCGGAATTGCGTAATTAGTATCATGTTTATCGTTTTTCTCATTTCATCGTTTCTGTCCTGGCAGGATGGAAACTGGAACATTGACAGTAAGGGAGTAGCAATAGAGGGGTATGACCCTGTAAGTTATTTTCAGGGAGAGCCAAAAGAGGGGGATAAAGAAAATGCCTTCCGCTACCAGGGAGCCACCTTCTATTTCTCATCGGAAAAAAACCTGAGCACCTTTAGGTCAAACCCGGAAAAGTATATCCCGGAATACGGTGGATACTGTGCCTACGCCATGGGAGATTCCGGGGAAAAGGTGGAAGTAGATCCTGAAACATTTAAGCTGATAGACGGCAGATTATATCTTTTTTACAATTCGTGGATCAATAACACGCTGGTGTCCTGGAACAAAAACGAAACACAACTCAAACAACAGGCTGATAAAAACTGGGAAAAAATTTGGTCGACAGACAAATAGAAGTATTATTTTTAAGGATTATGTCATTACAGAAGTCAGCCACTAACCTACTAGATCAGCTCGATGAGGTCGTGTCGCAACTCACAGACGCTCAATATCAACAACCGATCAGTACCTTGAGCCGCGCCAGCATTGGTCAGCACGTGCGCCATACGCTCGAATTTTTTATTTGTCTGATCGATGCTCGCAACGATCAAAAGCTTAATTATGACAACCGAAAGCATGATCAGTTCATCGAGCAGGAAACCGGCCTGGCCAGAAGCATCATCGCTTCAATAACGGATTTTTTAGCCCACGATGTAGAAAATATGGACCTGCCCCTCACACTGGAAGCCAATTATGAGATTGACAAAGAAGAGGTTGTGCAAATTCCTTCTACTTTCTATCGTGAGCTGGCTTACAACATCGAGCATGCCATTCACCACATGGCACTAATTAAAATCGGTGTGAGCACCACATTTCCTGAAGTGCAGCTGGCTGATCACTTTGGTGTAGCAAGCTCTACAGTAAGGTACCAAAAACAAAAAGGCGCCTGATGACCAAAAAGGTCTCTGCCTTTAGAAAATTTTGGATGAGGCTGACAAACTGGGAATTTTGGCCTTTTAATGTCCTTTATTTTCCTGTTTACTTCTATTACACCTGGCTGTCCATCAGGTGTCGGTCCTTTTTCTTTTTCACAGCGTCTAACCCGACCATAGATTTTGGTGGCATGCTCGGAGAGAGTAAATCAGACATTTTTAAGCTCCTTCCGGACAAATACATCCCGAAGTACAAGCTGATCCAGCCAAATGAAGCGACACAGGCTCTGAAGTTTGCTGAAAAAACCGGTTATCCGCTGATCGTCAAACCTGATGTGGGTGAACGCGGCAACCTGGTGGAAAAGATCAGCAATGGAGAAGCTCTGCTTAACTATGTGAAAAAATGTCCCGTGGCTTTTCTCATGCAGGAATTTGTAGACTACCCGATCGAGCTGGGGTTGTTTTACGTTCGATTCCCCGGTGAAAAATCAGGGCAGATTACCTCTATCGTTCAGAAGGATTTTCTCCACGTGATAGGGGACGGAAAGCAAAACGTTCGGGATCTACTACTAAAAAACCCAAGAGCAGCACTCCAGCTGGATTTTGAGCACTGCCGGTTTAAGGCAATAATGGAGGAGAGGCCCGGAAAAGGTGAAAAGATCCTTGTAGAAGGAATCGGCAATCACTGCAGGGGTACTACCTTCCTGAACCAAACGCCAAAGGCAGACGAAACTCTAACCAAAGCATTTGATCAAATTGCCGACCAGATCACAGGATTTCATTTTGGGCGTTTTGATCTGCGATGTGAGTCCTGGGATGACCTGAAACAGCTTAAAAATTTTAAGATCCTCGAACTCAATGGAGCCGGGGCAGAACCCGGTCATATCTACCAGCCGGGTTACTCTTTGTGGAAAGGATATCAGGCAATTTTTTGGCATTTAAAGGTTTTGGCTCAAATTAGCAGAGCCAATAAAAAACTTGGGCATGTTTACTGGTCTTTTTCAGCCGGCCTAAAAAAGCTGAAAATGATCCGCACGCATAACCGACTGATCAAAAACAGCCTATGACCTATCAGGTACTGATCATAGCATTTGTAGTAAGCTATCTGGGCTCCATCCCTCCCGGAACGATCAACATGACCACCATGCAGCTCAGTGTCCAAAACCACCTGCGAGCGGCTTTCTTTTTTGCTCTTGCAGCTTCGGCTACAGAGTTTGTTTATGCAGGCATAACGGTCCGCTTTCAGATCTTTTTGAGTGAGCGGCCCGCTTTCACCGAAAATTTTCAGATCATCACTGCTGTGGCAATGATCGCGCTGGGTATTGTCAACATGTTTTCGAAAACCAGCTCCAAATCATTTCTCACAAAACAAAATATGAGAGGACGAAGTGGCTTTAAAAGAGGCGTGGTGCTGGGTGTCCTGAATCCGCTAACCATCCCGTTCTGGCTCGCAGTAACGGCCTACTTGCAAAATCACCGGCTGATCGAGCTATCCGGTATGCAATTCTGGATGTATCTGATCGGTATTTCTACAGGCACTTTCGCGCTTTTACTCACTGTACGGAGGCTTGGCGGCCGGTTTACGAGCATTGCTGATAATCAGTTCCTGGTCCACAAGGTCCCGGGCCTGATCTTTATTGGATTGGGGGTATACAATTTAGTTGACTGGTATTTGTGATTAGTCCTGCCTGAAAAGGTTTTAGTTAAAACCGGAAAGGCCACCTTTTAAGCCTTCCCATTACTACCCAGCTTCGCAAGACGCATCTTTTTCTGCAAGTCAAAATGTATGTAAAAGCCTCTGAGGATCATGGTGATCACCAGTGGTATAAGTGCCATATGAAGCGGCTGTGGCAGAATAGCCCACACGAGGATCAATACTACATACAGGCCGGAAACAATCAAAAAGTACTTGCTTAGGAATGGCCAGAGCTTTCTCTTTCCCAGTAAATACACGAATGGTATATGAAAAGGAATGGCCCAGAGCAGATTGTAGTTGTTCTCTGAGATGTGTATCGTCCCAAACCATAAGAACACCAGCCACCAGCCCAGGATGCCCGGTAAAGTAAACACGAGCGGGTCTATCCATTTAGTGCGTCTTTCTTTTTTGAAATCACGGTTGGTTATAAACCCTACGATGAAAAAGAACACCACAAATACATTAAAAGGTGTGAAAAAGCCGTTGCTATGCTCCTCAGGTTTAGGTGTAAACACATTGTCTGTTCTCGAAACCAGTGGAAGGACCAATGAATCCCGTTTGATATTTCCCTTTGCAAAGGCAGTATCTACATACTCAGGAAGAAACATGTAAATACGCGCCGGGGCTTCTTTATCAATCTCCGAACCCAGCCCGATATCAATGATCCAGTCTCCCCAGGGCTGGTAAGCCAGGTAGTCATCCATCAGGTCTCTGACAGATTTGCCCTTTTCAGTATATCCCGTGTAAAAGTCGATCTGACCGGGAAAAACTTCGTCCATAAGATCCGGAAGCTTTGTGGAGCAGTTGTCGTATACATAGTTGTAATGGTACTCCCGGTTTTGAGGCCGGTAATTCTCCATGAGATAGTCCAGCATCTTCTGCTTTTCAGCAGTTGTAAGGTTCAGATATCTTTCAACTATATAACGGTTATCCCGCTTGTAGAAATAGACAAAGCGATCATAATCTGCCATTCCAATGCTGTACAGCATATAGCCCCTGGCAAAATTCCAGTAGAAGTTTTCCTGATCAAAATCAAACCTTCCGTAATCAAATACCCAGTTTATGTCATTTTCAGGATCTTTTACATGAATGGCGCTATGCCCAAAAGCAGAATACAGCTCGTCCTGAAACGGACCCAATGTTACGATGCTGATCTCTGCCTGGTCCGACAGCTTCGCGCTGTACTGAGCTACAGCAATTTGTGAAATTACAAAACTGATGAATGAAAAAAGGACGATTCTCCAGTACATATCCGGGTAATGATTTATAAGTTTATCGTATGTATATCAGTCTGAGCGATACCCTCCAACTGGCCTCAAAGCTAACCTTAAAACGGATAAAAAATGCCTATCAGATATACAGCTCCTTTCAAACGGCCAGAAAAACAAAAATCCCCAGGATAAAAGGGCTGCCTGTCAGCCTGTCTATTGAGCCTACTACGGCATGTAACCTCCGCTGCCCGGAATGCCCCAGCGGCTTGCGCTCATTCACCAGACCCACCGGGAAGCTCGACCCAACACTTTTTCAAAGCGTTATCGATGAGCTTCAGGAAACATTAGCTTACCTGATCTTTTACTTTCAGGGGGAACCGTACCTTCACCCGGACCTCCTGGAAATGATCCGGTATGCCTCAGAGCGGGGGATCTATACGGCCACCTCTACAAATGCTCATTTTCTTACGGAGGAGATCGCTGAAAAAACCATCAAATCCGGACTGGACCGAATGATCATTTCCATTGACGGGGCTACGCAGGAAACTTATGAAAGCTACCGGAAAACCGGAAAGCTGGAAAAAGTGCTGGAAGGAACCGAAAATATGGTCCGCTTGAAGAAACAGCTTAAATCCAGAACACCACACATCCTGTGGCAGTTTTTGGTTGTGCAACCCAATGAACATGAAATCCCTGAGATCAAAAAATTGGCTAAATCTTACCATGTGGATCAGGTAGCCTTTAAGACCGCACAGATCTATGATTACAAAAACGGAAATGAGCTGATCCCCACTATTGATAAATACTCACGGTATGAAAAACAAAAGGACGGCACTTACTCCATTAAAAATAAAATGCTGGACGAATGCTGGAAAATGTGGCACTCCTGTGTGATGACCTGGGATGGGAGAGTTGTGCCATGCTGCTTTGATAAAGATGCCCACCATGTCCTGGGAAATACTTCGGAACAGTCTTTTCTTAATATTTGGCAATCAGAGGCTTACAATCAGTTCAGAGAAACCTTACTTACTTTCCGATCGCAAATTGAAATGTGCAAAAACTGTACGGAAGGAACAAAAGTGTGGGCTTGACGGTAACTTTACCGGTATGTAATCGTATATTTACCTATGGGGAAAAGAAAGAGATATGAACATCCTGAGATCGACCAGAAAGTCAATCAGCTGCAGGAGCCAGTAGCAGGATATGCATTGCCCACTTTCAGCCTTTATGAGCAGGCGTTTCTTTCCAGGAAAGGGTTACCGGCAAGCACCCTGAAATCGATCTCCAAAAGGCTTAATCTCACCAACTTTCAGTTAGCAGAACTCTTTGAGGTATCAGAGAAAACTTTACGCACGCGGCTTAAGAAATCTGACCTGCTCAAAGTACATGAAACGGACCTCGCCTTATCCCTTTTAGAGTTGATATCCGAAGGTCACAAAACCTTTGCAAGCGAAGAGCATTTCCTTACATGGCTTCATTCCTCCTGGGAAGCTTTAGGTCACCAAAAACCATTTGACCTTATGAAAAGCGTCTCTGGTGTAAAATATTTAATAGACGAAATCAGAAATATCCGTCACGGGATTTTTGCATAGCAGCTTATGATCGTCTACCGGATAACCCGTTCCAAATATGCACGGAAATTGGATGGAAAAGGAGCAGCTAAATCTCATATCAATAGATGGAATAGTGAAGGCACCGAAATAGTATATACCGCGGAATCCGAAGCACTGGCCAGGGCGGAATTGGGCGGTCACATCAACCTGACTATGGTGGCGGATTTGGTTTTAGTAAAAATTCTAATCCCTGATGATGAGATTAGTTATCCAAATAACATTCCAGAAGATTGGGATAGGGTTCCACCCATTGATGGAACCAAACTGGTTGGAGATTCTTTTGTAGAAATCGGGGAAAGCCCAGCACTTAGAGTTCCTTCTATCTATGATGAAACTCAATCAAACTATCTGATCAATCCCAATCATAGAAAACTTCTTGATTCAGTAAAGATTTTAGAAGTAGTCAGTCTGAATCAGGAGAGCGCATTAAAACCAGTGCTTTTTGATCACATCTAAAAGTTCCGGATGCACGGGGCCTGCCGCCACGATCTCCCGTCCAAAAAGATGATTACTTCCACCCTTAAAGTCTGAGACAATTCCTCCTGCCTCCCGTACGATAATGATCCCTGCAGCAACGTCCCACGGATTCAGGTTGTACTCAAAAAAACCTTCGTACCGACCACAGGCTACCCAGGCGAGATCCGTAGCAGCACTACCAACCCTTCGCAACCCATGAGAGTTCTTCATCAATGCATTTAAGATGGCCAGGTATTGATCAAGCTTCTCAAAATTGTGAATGGGGAAGCCTGTAGCAAACAAGCTGTCGTCAATCTTTGTAGCATTGGTTACAGAGATGGGTTTGTTATTCAGATACGCTCCTCCTCCTTTCCAGGCATAGAAATTTTCTTCTCGATTGACCTCATAGATCACTCCTGAGACTACTTCGCTCCCCTTCATCAACCCCACACTCACGGCATAAGTAGGAAGGCCATGCACAAAATTGGTGGTGCCATCAAGGGGATCAATTACCCAGGTATAATCTTTTTGGCTTTGTTCGGTTGTATTTTCTTCGGTAATAAAACCGGCTTCTGGCAGGATCTGATTCAGGCCGGTTACCAGCTTTTTCTCCGTCTCTTTATCCACATAAGAGACCAGATCGCTTTTCCCTTTAAGTTCTACATCTTTCAGGGAGAAGCTACTTGCTTCTATGGCAATAAACTTTCCACATTCTCTGGCCAGATCTGCCACTTGCTTGGTTATGTTTTCCAGATTGATCATTTAGATTTCCCTTCCAATATAACGACAAACTCTCCTTTTATCGGGTTCGTTTCAAAATGATTGATCACTTCTGTTAGTGATCCGGTAACTGTC
This sequence comes from Marinoscillum sp. HNIBRBA16962, assembly GCF_057801515.1. Classification (NCBI taxonomy): domain Bacteria; kingdom Pseudomonadati; phylum Bacteroidota; class Cytophagia; order Cytophagales; family Reichenbachiellaceae; genus Marinoscillum; species Marinoscillum sp. HNIBRBA16962. Next base: position 6,115,273 of record NZ_CM173603.1, read on the forward strand.
TCTTCAAATTTCTTAGTCAACTCCCTGGACACGGAGCATCTCCGATCTACTCCTGCCAGCTCAGCAAACTGGCCAAGTGTCTTCAGCAACCTGTGAGGGCTTTCGTAAAGTACAATAGTGCGCTGTTCCTCAGCCAGGATTTCAAGTCGGGTTTTACGCCCTTTTTTGTGCGGCAAAAAACCTTCAAACACAAACTTATCCGATGGAAAGCCTGACTTTACCAGCGCTGGCACAAAGGCGGTAGCTCCCGGTAAGCACTCTATGCGAATTCCGGCCTCCACGGCTGCCCGGGCCAACAAGAAACCAGGATCAGATATACCCGGCGTCCCGGCATCCGTGATCAGAGCCATCTGCTCTCCAGCTTTTAACCGGGTAATGATAGCATCTACTCTCTTGTGCTCGTTAAATGCATGGAAGCTCTCTGTGGGTGTGGTGATCCCGTAATGTTTTAAGAGGACCCCGGAAGTCCGGGTATCCTCGGCTAAGATTTTATCGACTTGTTTTAAGACCTCTACAGCACGATAGGTAATGTCCCCCAAATTCCCGATTGGTGTAGGAATAAGGTATAACAACGTACTGTTTTCCATTGGCTTACTTTAAGAGGTCATCGATAGCTGCCGCTAATTTACGATCTTTATCTGTGATCGTATCCCCTGCATCATGGGTGGTCAGCTCAAAACTCACTTTGTTATACACATTGCTCCAGTTTGGGTGGTGATTCATCTTCTCCGCGATGATCGCCACGCGCGACATAAAGCCAAATGCTTCTACAAAGTTTTTAAACTCAATGGTTCTGGTAAGGGTATTATTTTCTTCTTTCCACATAAGTCATTTTGGGTTTTTTAAAGTGCTATACAGCCTTCTACTTTATTGGCTGCTATGTAAACATCCAACACCCCCTGACTTGTTTCGAGAGATGACTTAGCGGTAATGCTTATGTAATTTTTATTAGAGCTTTCCCGAAAAGAAACATCCCCATCAGGAAGCAAACCCAGAATGTCCTCCTTCTTAGCGATCGGTACGATAAACTTAAAAGTATAGACCCCGGGAAAGGAATGTTCCAGCTCCACCTTTTCACGAAATGATTCTACGTCCCAACTCATAAACAAAAAGGTACAAAAAAAGCCGCTCGATTTCCAGTGAGCGGCTTTAAGTCTTTAATTTTTTAGAAGAATCTGTAGCGTTTGTCTTCTATTTCAGCATTTTCCTTCACTGCATTGTCCACAGACTGGGATATGAAAACCGGATAAAAAGAAAGTGGGAAGTTCGCTATCACGGTCTTTCTGGCTCGGCGATTGCTCTCAACCTGTGAGACATACGTAGAGTAATCATCCAAAGGCTCGGGAGTACTTTTAGTAGTTGCCTGGATCACAATCACTCCATTAGCAATCTCAAAAGGGGCCGTTCTTTCACCTTCATTCAGTGAAAAAGCAACTCCTACCGCTTCAGGGGCAAACCCTACGCTTGGGAATGAATTGCTGTTCAAAGAAAGGTCTGCCTGTCCCTCTCTGGCCTCTTCTCCATAAGCTTCCTTCAACGCAGGCAGGTCTGCTGAACCTGCTTCGGCGAGCCTATCCTTTATATAAGCTGCTTTCTTCTCATTAAGCACTTTGGTACGAATTTCGTTTTCCACCTGACTTAGTTTTGCGGTACCTTCTGCCTGCTTACCAGTCATTACAGCTACCACATAGCCATTTTCTGGCTCCATTACCTCGGATACTTTGTCTAAGGAGGCATCATTATACAGCCACATCACGAGTCTCCGACCATCAGTAATTACTCCAACACGCGTGTCATTTTTCTTGATCCCGGTAGCTGAGCGAACCTGATATCCTTCATTGGATGCATATTCATCAAAAGATGCCTCAGAGTCAGCATTGGCCGCCAGCAAATCAGCTTTTCTATAAGTCTCATTCAGCGTCTCATCACTGGCAAAAAACTCCTTCTCAACAGTAGCTACTTTATAAAGCGTGGTAGTCTTTGGCTCATCGATGCGGATCACATGGTACCCATAACTCGTCTCAACCGGACGTGGGATCAGACCTGCGCCCTGATGTGCAAAAAGCGCATCTTTAAAAGATTGAACAAAACTTCCTTCTTCACCGATCCATCCCAGATCACCACCATTTCTGGCATTGCTCTGATCAGCACTGTTCATTGCTGCCAGCTGAGTAAAGTCCGCTCCTCTTTGCAGCTGGTTAATAATATTCTGAGCTTTTTGCTTAGCTTCTGCTTTAGCTGATGGTGAAGTACCATCACTTTCGATCAGTATATGCCGTGCTTTTACAAAAGCTTCATCACCATCGGTAACCTCTGACAGTTTACTTACCACATATTTGTTTCCTACGATGGCAGGCTCAGTCACTGTGCCTTCTTCAGCACCTACTAATCCTTCAGGCACAAGGCTGGGGTCAGTTATAGACCGGTATGGGTTTAGCCCATCGGAGTTAAATGAGGCATAGGTGGAATCATTGGTTGCATTGGCCAGCCCTTCTTTCAGGGCCATTATATCCTCCCGGATGTAAGCGCTGTCCTCGGCGGATGGCTCTATAGGGAAGTAAACGTACTTAAGACTTCTTGACTCTTCTCGTTGATATTTCTCGGAGTTTTCAGAAAGGTAGCTTTCCATCTCAGAGGTGCTAACGTCAAAAAGTGAGTCCGCAACGGAGAAGAACGGCACATACACATAGTCTACTGACATGTTGCTGTTTTGCGCTTCATATTCTTTTTTGGCCTCCTCAGAAGTGACATAATTTGTCATCTCGAGAAGGTTTTCGTATTTAGCTACTTTTCTATTTGGCGCTAGCGTGGACTCCAGAGTCAACCATGATGCTTTCTGTGCCGGTTGAGCCTGAGGGCTGTTTAGGCTTTGAAGAAAATTTACGATCTGATCTTTGTTAAACTGACCGGTGTTCGGGTCGGTAAAAAATTGCTTCAGCTGCGGATTGATATTGTTTCCCTGCACCATATCCACTACCTCAGCATCTGTCACGGTGATTCCCAGCTCTTCGAACTGCTCTCCATACGCATACTCAAGGATCAAAGCGTTCCATGCCTGATCACGGATTGTCTCCATTTCATCTGCTACCGGATTTCTGCCGTTGTTTACAGAAAATATATAGGATAGTTCATCTACCTTGGCCGTAAACTTTTCATAGGAGATCTCTTCTCCGGCTATCTCAGCAACAGTCCGGTCATTCCCTCCAAGCAAGGCGGAGTTTGACTGTAAGAGATCTGTCAGTATAAAGGCAAACATTGCGAGAGCCACTACCCCCACCACGATCTTACCCATTCTCCTTCTAAGTGTATTAATCAGCGCCATAATTTTTTATGCGTAGTTTTTTAAAGACGGCAAAAATAAAGATATAGGCAGTAATTAAAAAATGAATCTAAACCTTTGATTTACAAGGCTTCTTCCGGGTCTAAAATGGTGAGTTTAACCTTATCAATACGGTTTTCTTCCATTGTAAAAATGTTAAAACTGAAAGAAAGGATACGTATCACCTCATTTACCTGCGGAATATCCTCATGATATGCCAGAATGAGCCCGCCTAAAGTATCGTATTCGCCGGTTGGTAATTCCCACCCGTACTTATCATTCAGGTAATCTATTTCATGCCGGGCGCTGAGGATGAAGTTTTTCTCATCGATCTGTTCTTCGGTGAGATACTCATCGTCATGCTCATCTCTGATCTCTCCAAAGATCTCCTCGATCACATCCTCCATGGTTACAATACCCGAAGTACCTCCATATTCATCCACCACCAGAGCTATGCTCTTACGCTCTGTGATAAACTGGATCAGCAACTCGTTGGCAAGCATCGTCTCGGGTACTATTAATATCGTTGTAAGGATATTTTTTACTTCCGTAGGCTTTTTAAACATTTCCAGCGAATGGCAATAACCGATCACATCATCTATTGACTCTTTGTACACGATGATCTTCGAGTGCCCACTCTGAATAAAGGCTGTTTTTAGCTCTTCGATTTCATCCTCTACATCTACTGCTATGATCTCGGTTCGAGGAATCATGCACTCCCTTACTCGTATGGTCTTAAATTCGATCGCATTATTGAAGATCTTCGCATCGATTTCCGCATCCTCTTCCTTTTCGATGTTGAGAATATTCTTTTTTATATAATTATTCAGATCAGTAAGACCGAAAACCGGTTTGTCTTCTGAGTAGTCAAAACGCAAGATGTAAACAATAATAAACCGTGAAATATGTGCAATGAGATACACAACCGGAAATAAAATGTAGTAGATGAGCAGCATCGGCAATGCAAAAACCCGCATCATGATATCCGGATTCAGCATAAAAAGACTCTTTGGTAAAAACTCAGCAGTAATCAATACGATCAGCGTAGAGAGCAAAGACTGGATCACCAAAACGACAATATCCTCACTAAGCGCCTCTGGTAGATGTTGGTACAACCATGGCTCCAGAAGCTTTGTCATCAGGATACCGTAGAGAACGATCGAAAGATTGTTTCCTACGAGCGTAGTGGCAAGGAAACGGGATTTTTTAGAAACAAAGATGGAAAGTATCCTTCCGGCCAGGGTCCCCTTCTTTTTCATCACCTCAATATGAAGCTTATCCGAGGAGATAAAGGCAATCTCAATACCCGAGAAAAAAGCAGAAAAAAGTAAGCAGATTAAAATTCCAATATAAAGGGAGGGGTCGTCCATCAGGCTAAAAATACTTATTTCTTGCGTCCTCTTATACTTTTGCGATAACTAAACCAAAATAGTAGTCCCAGACTCACCATAAATATACCATAAGCCTGGCCAATCCCCAGCACCATTGCCTCGTAAATACCGATTACGAAAAAGGCAAAAGCGGAGAAAAATAATAAATAATCGAGTAGTTTCATTCTTCGTCAAGAACGAGCGTTCCCTGTGGCTTTAATATTTTGTAAGAACTAAAATCCTGATTGGCTGTGAGACCCTCTCCGGTGTGCACTTCTCCTTCCGACTGAATGGTAACAAATCGATCTGTATAAAACTTTTTATCTCCCGGAGCCCAGTAAAGCTCCTCGGTATTTAGCTCATCGCCGTTTTCCGCACTGCGCACCACTACATTGCCTTCAGACCTATAGAGATTGTCTTTAGCCGTGTAATAAACATAATCTGCCTGAAAAGTGGATACCATCTGGCCATCTTTGCCAATGTTTTCCAGGTAGAGTCCCTCAGGCCACTCTTTATCACCGCCTTCAAAATTATACTGTTTTGGAGCCTTGAGGATCAACACCACATCAGCAGAATCGCTCATCTTGGTATAGATACTATCCATGGTGAGCATGGGCCCTTCGTACAGCGGCTCATCGATAAGCTCCTTTCGGTTTCGGCATGAGGAAACTACTATCAGAATAGCCAAACAGAGGCCTCCCCAAACAAAAAAACGGTCACAGACAGCTGCCATGACCGTTTTAATATTTTCTGTCCTGTTATTAATTGGCCGGTCTTCTTTCAATTTGTACTGATTCGTTGATCCAGCAGTCCACATTGATAGTCTGTCCTTCTTCTTTTCCTTCGCTAAAAATCTCCTCGATCGATGGGAACTGAGCTTTTGCAGAGGCCATTTTTTCACGATCACCACTCTTCTGATACATCTCATATGCGGCAATAAACACTGCACGGTCTTTCACTTTACTTTCTCCTCCCTTACAATCTTCATAGCTTCCCATGTACAGGTCTCCGATGAAGGTATAAGCTTCCGCATTGGATGGATCAAAAGCCAGGGCTCGTCTTGCGAAATTTCTCGCTGCTGACTTGCTTTCTGATGCCTGAGTTTTGGCCAGGCTAAGGTAAACCTCTGATTTTTTGGTGTTATCCTCTGTAAGATCAGCCGCCTTCTCGTAATACTCTTTTGCTTTTGCTTTGTCTCCCTCAGAAGCCGCTTTTGTTGCAATAAACTTGGCAATACCGTAATTTGGACCATCTTCATTTACAGCGATTGCTACCTCCATTGCCAGTGGGCTATCCGTACACTTTTGCTGGAGCATCAGGCCGAAGATCTTTTTAGCCAGATTAATATCTTTTGTTTGCTGAAACTTCGGTCCGAGTTTCTCAATAATGAAGTCACAATCCACATCTACTGTAGCAGTCAATAGCTTATCTACATAATCCGCTACTTTTTCAAGACGGGCCTGATTTCCTCCATTTTTCATCTGATGCTCAATGACATCAGTCACTTTGGTATATACTTCGAAAACTTCCTCATCAGTGATGGCTCCACCAGTAAGCTTATACCTCCTTATCACATCCATGTAAGCGGTAAGGTTACTGCTGAAAAAGTCATTCCCGTTCAGCTCAAATGCCTTGTTAAACAGCTTAAACAGTTCAGGATACTTGGGTTGGTTGTCTCTAAAGTATTTATAAGCAGTCAGAGCTTTTCTGTTTAGCACTTCTGCCTCAGAATTGAAATACTTTATACGCTTATCATACATTTCCAGAGCTTTCTCCTGATACTCCAGTGTCTCAGCTTCATCTGAAGATGATTCAGCAAGACCCTCATAGATCTTGGCTCCGTTGATATAGATGGAAGCATTGAGGTCCGGAGTATTTTCCAACAGCCAGCTCAATGGCTTCAGGGCCGCTTTGTAGTTGTCCGCTCTTAGATAGTCTGTGTAAAGGGCGTTCTTTTCTTTTGCTTTGTCCACAGAATCACCCCAGTTCCACCCTGGCTGAGCCAGCGCTACGGAAGATGTGCAGGTGATGAATGCAAGGACTAAAAAGTTTCTGGTTATAGCCTTCATAAACCTAAATTTTAATCATACCTTCTTTTAATAAACCACTGGTTATCGTTGATGGTCGCCCCTATAACAATCTGAAAATGATTTTCTCTGATTAAGTTATTTTGAGTCGTCCCTCTTAACCCGTATTTAAAAGCAGCATCCAAACTGGAATAACCACTTACTGGAAAAGAAGCTCCAAAATTAATACCAAATTCATTAATTTCAGTATTATTTACCAGATAAGGTAGTTGTTTGACGTTGAAACCCAGCCTGTAAGTAGCCCTTTCCAGATACCTGTTTACGCTTTGATAGTCCGGAGTCCAACTGACCCCGGCGGCGGCATCCAGGGTGTTTCTGAGGCTTTCTTCATTGGTTTCAGAATTAGTAGAAACCCACTCTTTCAGCTTCAGGTCCGCACCTACACGAACTATATTCAACTTTTCATAGGAAAGGCCAAAACCATAGGCTTTGGGAAGGGAAAAAGTAGTGGATTCATCTTCTGCTAGTGTATTTTGCTGAACCACACCACCGTTCAAATTGAGCCGCTCAAAGTAGGTGTCTCTGGAACCTTCCAGTTTTCGTGACAGATCATAAGTAGCTCCAAAGTTCAGGAAGTTTTTCTCACCAAGGCTCCAGCGGTAGGAGAGTGATGTAGCAAATACAAAATCCGAATAACTGGTGATTTCTTTATATGAAAGTGCGTAAGCGGAAGCTACATCATCCCCTGCTAGCTGGTCCCTAGAATCGCGGGTGATCTCCCCGAAAACGTAGGACCCTTTGAAGCCCACGGCCAGAGACTTGAACACCCGGATACCGTGACCCCATGACAGCTGCGTCAATCCTCCTTCACCCTGATTTTGTGTGAGCCTGGCGGTTGAACCCAGGGAGTCCCGAGAGAAGGTGTTGTAGTTAACCGTGCTGAGTGGAGTAAGTGAAAGGCTTGTCGTCCACCGTCCTTTTTTCAGTGGGAAGCTCATGGCAAGAAATCGTAGACTGGCTGTCGATTCGGAGTGGGTGTCAGTATTTGATGTATAAGACCTGAAATCTCCGTTAACTCCTACCTGAAATGAACTGAAGGTATTGTAGATTAAATTAGAAGGGTTTTGCAAACTGATGTGCCAAATGGTGGGTGCCCCAATACCCACTTCTCCCATGCCATAGTTGTTGGGGAGTCCATCGAAAAAAATCTCCCCTATACCATTTATAGAATAGGGTGAACTGATTGCCTGACCCTTTACTCCACTGGCAGTAATGCACACCAGCGCTACCAACAAAATTTTACGGAACGTCATCTATTGTAATTCAATATTCTATTTAAGCCAGTCAGCACTAAATTTTGGTCTGCAAAGATGGGTTGTTTTAGGTTGGATTCAAAGTGGACCGCATCTCCGCCGGTTAGCACAACGACTAAATCGGCATATTCTTTCATAAAAGATGTTAAAAAGCCTTCCATCTCGTGGATGACACCTGTAAATGAGCCATTTAGCAGACACTCTTTCGTAGACTTCCCGGTACTTCGTCTTTTCAGGCTTTCCCATTCTGAGCTAATGTCCGGAAGGCGATGGGTAAAATGATTCATAGCTCTCATCCTCATTTTCAGGCCGGGCGAAATGACCCCACCCTTAAAAACCCCATTCTTATCCACAATATCATACGTGATACAGCTTCCGGCATCAATCACCAGCACATTCTGATTTTCATATTTTGAAAACGCTCCAACGGCAGCCGCCAACCGATCAACGCCCAACGTTTCAGGAGTCTCATAATCGATTTTTAATGGGAGTGGTGTCTGTCGGTCCAGAATCAACGGGTGTACAGACTGAAACACTGACTCAATATCTTCGCGACTACTACCCACTGAAGAAAACACCCAGGAATAGCTGGCGGGGTCAGCGTAGTGCTCTGACAACTCCCGCAGCGAGTAAGACACCTTTCGCTCCATCAGCTCTTCTCCCACAAACAATCCACTCTTTATGAAGGAATTGCCGACATCTACTGCTATATTTCCCTTATCAGACATTTTACTCATTAAACAACAAAAGTAGCAACTTGGATCAATACCTTGTACTTGGAGTTATGTCCGGGTCTTCACTGGATGGCCTGGATCTTTGTTTTAGCCAATTCACCGGTGAAAATCAGAGCTGGACTTTCCAAATCCTGGAAACAGAAACGCTTCCAATTCCGACAGATCTTGTAAAAAGGCTCCGTGGTGCGGATGAGTTAAGCAGCTTTGAGCTCTTAAGGCTGGATATGGATTATGGTAAATGGATTGGAGAAACCCTGTCACAATGGTTAGCAAGCTGCACCCCTCATCCGGAAATCATTGGGATTCACGGGCACACTGTTTTTCACAGCCCCCCAGACAAAATAAGCTTGCAAATTGGAAACGGGCAGGCTATAGCCGCAATTACCGGAATCCCCGTAATTGACAACTTCAGGACACCTGACGTGCTGAAAGGAGGCCAGGGAGCTCCCCTGGTACCTGCGGGAGAGCATTATCTTTTTCCGGATTATCAGGCCTTTGTTAACCTGGGAGGGATCGCCAATGTTGCCATCCATCAGAAAAAGATCCTGGCTTGGGATGTAGCCCCCTGCAACCAGGTGCTCAATCATTTTGCCAATATGCTTGAGAAGCCTTACGATGAAAATGGTGCACTTGCTCAATCGGGTGCTTTCGTACAAAGCTGGTTTGATCAGCTATCCGCAATACACTATTTTAAGCAGGATCCTCCAAAATCGCTCAGCAATCAATGGACACAGACGGTCCTTAATGGTGATTGTCCGGAACCTAAATCAGCTCTCCATACTTATACGGAATTTTTAGCAGGGGAACTGGCTAAGTCATTCAAAGGGTATTTAACCCCCGGTGAAGCTATCCTCTTTACTGGCGGAGGAACATTTAACAATTTCTTAATGCAGCGAATAAAAGAAAAAGCAGGAGATCATTTCCAAATAAAAATCCCGTCCCCCACGATCGTCTCCTTTAAAGAAGCCTTAATCTTTGGGTTTTTAGGCCTTTTAAAAACACTTGGTAAAACAAATATTTTTAAAAGTGTCACCGGTGCAGAATCCGATTCTGTGGCCGGAACAGTTCACAATCCATAATTGTCTTTTTCGGCTGCTTTATTTTGTTAAATTTGAGCCCCATTTTGGTCGCCTGATCAGGAACCCCTAATGCCAAAACATGGCCTTACCTAATAAGGTGATCCGTAAACACTCAACATTAAAGCAACATTAATGAAAGAATTATTAAAGAAATTTGAGGACAAAACACCTGAAATTATTTTTGAATGGTCTGATCCCGAAACAGAGGCAGAAGGATGGGTCGTGATCAACTCACTCAGAGGCGGGGCTGCCGGAGGTGGTACCAGGATGCGGGTAGGGCTGGATAAGCGTGAGGTCGAATCTCTCGCTAAAACCATGGAGATCAAATTTACCGTCTCTGGACCTCAGATCGGGGGTGCCAAATCCGGAATTAATTTTGACCCCAATGATCCGAGAAAAGGAGAAGTTTTAAAACGCTGGTATCAGGCCGTATATCCTTTATTGAAAAATTACTATGGCACAGGTGGGGACTTAAATGTGGATGAGATCCACGAAGTAATTCCTATCACCGAAGGTTTTGGTCTCTGGCACCCACAGGAAGGCGTGGTAAACGGTCACTTTGATCCGCCTAAACCCCAAAAAATCCACATGATAGGGCGCCTGAGGCAAGGGGTATCAAAAATCCTGGAAGATCAGGAATACGTGCCCACATCAGACAAAAAATATACCGTATCTGATATGATCACAGGCTTCGGTGTAGCCGAGTCAGTGAGGCACTACTACAAGCTGTGGGGTGGAGATATCAAAGAAAGGAGGGCCATTATTCAGGGCTGGGGCAATGTAGGGTCTACAGCTGCCCTTTACCTGGCAAAGTATGGTGTAAAGATCGTAGGGATCATAGATCGCGAAGGAGGCATTATTAGTGAAAAGGGTCTCGGACTGGAAGAGATAAAAAAGCTTTTCTATGACAGACAGGGTAATAAGCTGGCCTCAGAGGGAATGATCCCATTTGATGAATGCAATAAGCGTATCTGGGATATTGGTGGTGAAATCTTCATCCCTGCCGCAGCATCCAGGCTGGTATCAAGAGAACAGGCTGAAGCTATGATCAATAACAACCTGGAAGTAGTAGCTTGTGGTGCCAATGTCCCTTTTAAGGATGATGCTATTTTCTACGGGCCTATTGCAGAATATGTAGATAGTAAAGTAGCATTGATCACTGATTTCATTTCCAATTGTGGTATGGCTCGTACTTTTGCCTACCTGATGGACCCGAAGAACGACAGGAAAATAACGGACGATGATATTTTTAAAGATATATCACAAACGATTGAAAACGCCTTGATAAAAGTTCTCGAAGAAAATCCTGAGAAAACCAGGCTGGCCAGTGCCGCTTTTAAAATCGCATTGTCTCAACTTATTTAAATTCGCATTTGGTTTTACGGCAGCAAATGATAATTTTAGTACCCATTATTTCACTCAAATCGCCTCAATGAATCCACTAAAAAAATTCTTCCTGTACACTCTATTTGTCTTTGGAAGCTATGTTGGATTTGGGGCGGACTCCGTTTCTGATCATCCGGTAACTGCGACAACCGCCGAGTCGGTTGTTCAGCATACTGAAAGCAACACCGATCAGGTAAATGGTGAACATGAGAGTGAAAACGACGGACATCATGGCCCGGCAGGATGGAGTGTAATCCCCTTCGTGGTTTTGCTGCTTATGATTGCTACGGGGCCACTTTTCTACGAGCACTTCTGGCATAAAAACTATCCCATCATTGCTGTAGCGCTGGCAGTGATAGTGGTAACTTATTATCTCTTTTTTCTACACAATCAACATGGACCTGTCCATGCACTTTTTGAATATGTGCAGTTCATTGCCCTGCTTACAGGCCTGTTTGTTGCTTCAGGGGGAATCATGATCATCGTGGACAAGGAAGCTAAACCAGTGACCAATGTCATTATCCTGGCAGTGGGGGCTGTGATTGCCAACATCATCGGGACCACAGGTGCATCTATGCTGCTGATCCGACCTTTCATTCGACTCAATAAGAACAGGATCAAGGCCTACCATATCATCTTTTTCATTTTTATAGTCAGTAATATCGGCGGTTCGCTAACACCTATTGGAGATCCTCCACTGTTTTTGGGATTCCTTAAAGGGATTCCTTTTTTCTGGACGCTAACACATAATTTCTTTCCCTGGCTATTTGCGATCATAGTAATGCTGGCAGTGTTTTTTCTTTTTGACAGAAAAAATAAGTCGGATTACTCATTTGGTGAAGATGATAGTAAGCCTACGGGCAAATTAGCATTAAGAGGCTCCAGAAATTTTGTTTGGCTGGCGCTCATTGTAGGCGCTGTCTTCCTTGACCCCAACGTTTTTTCCTGGGTACCGGGGATCATGTATGAAGGCCAGAAATTTTCGTATCTGAGAGAAATCATCATGTTGGCCTGTGCTTTCCTCTCATTCAGGTTTGCAGACAAACAGGCGTTGAGCGGTAATGATTTTAGTTTTGAACCCATTCGAGAGGTCGCCTTTATTTTTGTGGGCATTTTTGGCACGATGATGCCAGCTCTTGAGCTTGTGAGCAATTTTGCCCAATCAGAGGAAGGTGTGACATTCATTACACACAATACGCTGTATTGGGGGACAGGCTTGTTATCCGGCTTTCTGGATAATGCACCAACTTACGTTAACTTCCTGACAGCAGGAATGGCAGCTGATGGAGCAAGCATCAATAAAGTAGCTGAGGTCATAGAATACGCAAGAGGGGGATTTCCGGACTCTGTGCTGGAGCTCAAAGCCATATCCATAGCAGCTGTATTTTTTGGCGCCATGACTTACATTGGTAATGGCCCCAACTTTATGGTAAAATCAATAGCCGAACAAGTGGGTATCAAGATGCCTTCTTTCTTTGGCTACATCCTGCGGTTTTCCATCCCTATTCTCATTCCGCTATTGATCGTGGTGTGGTTGATTTTCTTTGCCTTTCTGTAAGCTTTAGAAAAGCGCTTTATGTAGCCGCTTCAAAGCCTCATTCTTAAACTCCTGAGGCACGAGCAGTGATATATTGTTTCGGCTACCTCCGTAAGAAATCATCCTGATAGGCAATTCGTCCAACGCCTTGAATATCTCAGTACCTACTCCTTTTCGCTCGGCAATGAGATCTCCTACGATGCAAATGATCGTTTGATCCTTATCCACCTCTACCGTACCATATAAAGAGATCTCTGAAATGATCTTTTTGAGGTGCTCCGGGTTATCGATCGTCAGTGACACAGCAATCTCCGAGGTGGTGATCATGTCAATCGGTGTACGGTATTTTTCAAACACCTCAAAAACCCGGCGCAAGAAACCGTACGCCATTACCATGCGGCTTGACTTGATCTTGATCGCTGTGATGGAATCTTTAGCTGCAATGGCTTTCACAGCATCCGGCTCTTTCTCTGTAGAGATGAGGGTACCATGAGCTTCCGGGTCCATGGTGTTTTTGATACGCACCGGCACTTCATGCATCTGAGCAGGCACTATACAGTGGGGGTGCAGTACTTTGGCTCCAAAGTACGCCAACTCGCTGGCCTCCTCAAAGCTAAGCTTGGCAATGGGATGAGTAGGCTGAACCACACGAGGGTCATTGTTATGCATCCCATCAATATCTGTCCAGATCTGTACCTCCTCAGCATCAAGTACCGCTCCTATAATGGTGGCTGAGTAGTCGCTACCTCCCCGTCTCAGGTTATCAATGCCACCAGCAAAGTTTCGGGCAATGTATCCCTGCGTAATGATCGTATTCTCCGTATGCGACTTCAGGAGGTTCTGCAGTTTCTTCTTAGTTGTTTTCAGGTCGGGCTCCGCATATTCATCCAGCGTCATGTAGTCCTGAGCCATCATCATTGAGCAGCTTTTGCCGATCATGGTCAGGTAATCCGTGAAAAAACGAGTGGATATGATCTCTCCCTGAGCAAGAAGCATCTTCGCAACCTGCTCTGAATAGTTCTGCGCAATCAGCTGATCAATGTTTTTGAATACCTGATCTACAAATTTCGTTGCAGCTTTCCTGTAGTCTGCCTCTTCGAAAAGCTCTGCTATGAATTGATGATACCTTTCGTGAAGATCTTTGGCCACTTTCCGGGCCTTGGTTTTCTCATCGACGTTACAGTGATCTGAAATGCTTACCAGGGTATTTGTCGTACCTGACACGGCAGAGAGTACAACGATTTTCTTCCCGGAAACCCCTTCAATAATCTCAGCGACCTGACGCATTCGCCCGGGAGAGCCTACTGAGGTCCCTCCAAACTTCAATACCTTCATAAATTTTGTGATTATTTAATGCTTAACATCTTCACAGCCGTTGCTGCTGCTTCATCACCTTTGTTGCCATGTTTGCCACCAGCTCTTTCGAGGGCCTGTTTTTGATTGTTTGGGGTGAGTACACCGAAGATAACCGGCTTATCATACTTTAAGCCCACTTCGGTAACGCCATTTGCACATGCCTGGCAGATAAAATCAAAATGCCGTGTCTCACCCTGGATGACACAGCCCAGGCAGATCACAGCATCTACATCATCCCGCTTGGCCATCCACTGAGCACCCAGGCTAAGCTCAAAACTGCCTGGCACATCCATTCGCTCGATGTGCTCTCTCTTCACACCAAGCTCCAGAAGGGTGCCCACAGCTCCGGAGTACAGAGCCTCTGTGACCTCCGTGTTCCACTCGGAAACGACAATTCCAAATTTCTTGTCGGACATGTCCTTCAGTCCCTTGGTCTGAATATCACTTAAGTTTTTTAATGATGTAGCCATAAAATAAAAAAGGGACAAAGCTTGCTGCCTTATCCCTTTAGACTTTTTAAAGTTCTAAATATTATTCGGCAGCCAGTCCTTGCAATCTGGCTTTCTGTTTCTTCGCTTCCTGAAAAAGTGAGGAATCAAAATATTTATCAACAATTTCCTCATATGCTGCAGCTGCTGCAGAATAGTTTCCATTGGCCTCTTCAGCAACGGCTAACTTTTGCAGGTAAACCGGAGAAAAATCTTTGTTTGGTTTGTATTCTGCTGCTTTACGGTAGCTTAAAGCTGCTTGAGCAAAGCTTCCAAGCTCCATATTGGCATCACCGATAAGCGCATAGGCCCGTGCCTGAACCAGCAGGTCGTCGCTACTAAAATCCTCCAGATAACGAATCGCGCTGTTGTAATCTTCCAGCTTCAGGTAAGTTGCCCCTGCGTAAAACTTGGAGAGGTTAGCTGATTCCGTACCAGAGTAGTCATCAATGATGCGTAGAAAACCGTAGTTGATACCGTCTCCATTTAGCGCGCGACCGAGACTATCTGCCTCAAAGTAATAAACAGCCTGGAACATCTCCTGCTGGGCTTCCGAGTCCAGATTGCTGATATAATACTTGTACCCAAAAAAGGCAAGTACGAGTGCAGCTATCAGACCGCCTACGCCAAAGA
Organism: Marinoscillum sp. HNIBRBA16962; assembly: GCF_057801515.1. NCBI lineage: Bacteria > Pseudomonadati > Bacteroidota > Cytophagia > Cytophagales > Reichenbachiellaceae > Marinoscillum > Marinoscillum sp. HNIBRBA16962. The sequence continues at coordinate 6,130,515 of NZ_CM173603.1, forward strand.
CAATATTTTTATTCCTTGTATTGCTAAAAAACTCCTCAGCTTTTCCAGCTAGTGCATCCGGATCTTCAATGAAATCGACCCCCTCTTCCTTCTTGGTTTTCGTTTTAGCCATTGCTTCTAAAATTTAAGGACGCAAAGATATACTTTTTGATGAAATCTACCAGTGGGTACAAATCGCATTTGTTTTTGCTCCCTTCTATCAAAAGATCATCAATCCATGATAAATGGATAGTTTTCTTCAGCATATACATCTGTGTACGCATCAGATGCAGGAGGGAAGTCTGATTCCTCTGCAAAGTCGACACATTCCTGTACCTGCTCCTTGATCTTATTATCTATTTCTTTTAATTCTTCTTCAGTAGCATACTTCTTCTTAAGGATCGCTGCCTTTACCTGTTCAATCGGATCTTTGCTCTTGTATTCCTCTACTTCCTCTTTGGTACGGTACTTGGCAGGATCTGACATGGAGTGGCCCTTATATCGATAAGTTCTCAATTCAAGTAATGTAGGTCCATCTCCTTTACGCGCTCTTTCTGCAGCTTCTGCAATTGCCCTATGCACCTCTTCCACTGACATGGCATCTACTGGCTTTGAAGGCATCTCGTATGCTTCTCCCAGTACATAAAGGTCAGTAACGTTTGAAGTTCTTTTTACAGAGGTTCCCATGGCATAGCCATTGTTCTCAATGCAGAAGATAACCGGTAGCTTCATGGTCATCGCCAGGTTCAGAGCTTCATGAAAAGCTCCCTGCCTTACAGCGCCATCTCCCATGTAGCAGACGCAAAGGTTATCCGTGCCATTGTATTTTTCAGCAAACCCAATCCCTGCTCCCAGGGGAATCTGCCCACCGACAATACCGTGCCCGCCAAAGAATCCATTTTCCTTGTCAAACATGTGCATGGAGCCACCCTTGCCTTTTGAGATCCCGGTTTCCTTACCGAAAAGCTCAGCCATGATTGCCTTTGGGTCACTCCCCAGAGCAATCGGGTGTGCATGGTCTCTGTAAGCAGTGATGTACTTATCACCTTTTTTTAAGGCTGATACCGCACCGGCAGCACATGCTTCCTGTCCTATATATAAGTGACAAAAACCTCTGATCTTCTGCTGACCATACAGCTGGCCGGCTTTTTCCTCAAACCTTCTCATGAACTGCATGGATTCATACCAGTTCATATAGGTCTCTTTATTAAATTCTTCCTTCTTTGCTTTCGTTGATTTCGATTTGGCTGCCATGTCCGATAACCTTACTGTCTTATGATTAGTTTTGTGCTTTCAGTGTTCCTTAAGCCCTGCGAAATTAACCGAAAAAGGGCTTGCGGCAAAATCTATGAAGCTCAATACGCTCAAACTCACCCATTTTAAAAACTATCAGGAGCAGAAAATCGATTTTTCTGATGGAATTAACTGTTTTCTGGGTAAAAATGGCATGGGAAAAACCAATCTTCTCGATGCTCTGTATTACCTTTCTATGACCAGGAGCGCTCTGAATTCGGTAGACCAGCAAAATATTTTTCATGGAAAAGTCTTTTTTGCGCTCAACAGCGAGTTTGCTTTTGAAGACAAAAAAGTAAAAGTCAACTGCTACTATGAGCAGGGAAAGAAGAAGGTTATCAAGGTAAATGGCAAAGAGGTAGACAGGTTCAGCAACCACATCGGGATGATACCGAGTGTATTGATTACGCCGGACGATACGGAGATCATCAAGGAAGGAAGTGAAATACGGCGAAAGCTTTTTGATAGCGTCATTTCCCAGCATGATCGGGATTACCTGAATAAGCTTCTGCTGATGCAGCGAATACTGAAACAACGAAACAGCCTGCTAAAAGAAAATGAAGGCAGGCTAAACGGAAAGCTGAATAAGCGGCTGCTGGAAACATATGACGATCAGCTGATCCCAATTTTCAAATCCATAGCCAAAAAAAGAAAAGCTTTCATCGAGTCATTTAGTCCGTATTTCCATAAAAATTACAAGCGCATTTTTGAGGGAGTAGAAGAGCCCTCTATCGTTTACAAAACAGAAAGCCTCTCGGATGACTTTGCTGCACAGTACCAGGAGGCGTTGCAGAAAGATATTATCATGCTGCGTACCACCAAAGGTTCGCATAAAGATGATTTTATATTTAAGCTAAACAATAAAGCCATTAAAAAATTTGGTTCACAGGGGCAGCAAAAGTCATTTTTGATTGCTTTAAAGCTTTCTGAATATGATTACCTGAAATCCTTGAAAGGGTTTGACCCAATGCTGCTGCTGGATGACATATTTGACAAGCTGGACGATGAGCGGATCGAGCGATTGGTTAACTTGCTGACGGATCAGAAAAGGTTTACACAGATATTTATCACCGATGCCCGGTCTGAGCGGTCCAGGCATTTTTTTCAAAACAAAAAACACGTTCACTTTTACGAGATAGAAGACGGGATCATCAAATGAGCGACGATAATTCACATTCTTTTACCAGCGCATTTCGTCAGTTTCTCAAAGACGAAAACCTGGATGCCAGGTATCGAGAGAAGCTGCTTATAGAATCATGGGCAACTATCATGGGCAAACCTATTGCCATGCGAACCGATAAGCTTTTTATCAAAGACAAAGTGCTGTTTGTGAAGCTGTCCTCTGCCCCCATGAAGCAGGAGCTGGTCAACAACAGGGGAAAAGTAATGGAACTGATTAATGAGGATTTTGAAGGGGTGGTAAATGAGCTTAGGTTTTTGTGATTTGCACCCTTCAGGGCTTGATCAAAGTTTAATTTGGTCAGTTTTTAGGCTAGCTATTCTGTAATAGTCTGCTCAGGTTGGGGTTTTTCTCTCAACCGAAATGCCCACCCAATGAAATAATTGAAGCCCACACCAAGCCGGTTTTCATGGAGCCCAAACCCCGGGATATCATAGGGGATGAGGGTTTCTTCTCCTTTCATCCGCTTAAAAAACTTGTAACGTATGGTATAGCCCATGTACAGTCCTTTCCAGACGTTTACATTTAAGCCTGTCGTAAGCTCTGCCCACTGCGTCACCACTCCTCTATTGGATTCACTAATGAAGATTTCATCATTTTCGTCACCAAAGACCTGGCTGGTTTTTGTGAAGGACAAGTCATCATCAAAAGTAGAACGCGCGTAGCGAATTCCAAAAGTCATGGAGTTCTCCACACTGTTCTTAAGTAAATTTACCTCAGGACCTACTCTGAAATATTTCCCTTCATTTTGATAGCTATAACCATACTTCTGCCCGCGGTTTGATTGCTGAGTACCATATTCCGCTACAAGATAATACTTGTAAAAGTCAATGGAAGCCTGCACATGATGGCCGCTCCTGGTGGAGGTCACTATGGATTCACCAAGTGGAATAAAGTCATAACTGAGTCGCAGCATAGAAGGCCTGAAGTCCTTTTCTTCCTCAGGCATAGATGCTTTGGCTTCCTGATTGTTTTTCTGAGCCAGGGTCACAAACCCGCAGATCAAAATCAATATGCTAAAAATAGATCTCAACATTCACTCCGATTTGTTTATCTAATGGGTTCGCAATCAATGCCACGGAATCAAAGTCCGGACTGTAAACGCTATCCAGTTCATATTTGAAGACCGGCTCACACTCATCATAATAGATCTCCAGCTGCTTACTGTAGCTCATCGTAAGCCTGTAATCCGCGTAGAAGTTTGGAACTACCGTACTGTCTACCACCCTGAATCCATAGTTAACAGCAGAATCGGCCGGATTCAAGAGTGCGGAGATCGCATTAAACTGCCCGGAAGGGGCAATCGTATCCAGCTCTCCATCTCCATTTATCATGTAAAAGGTACTTTTCCTGTATTTCTTTGCAGAATCAGCCTCGTAAAAAGCCAGCACTGCATAATCCGTGCTGGAAACCAACTCACAATCCCTGATCTCATTACAGCTGATCAGTAGCCAAACTAAAATGACCGTCCAAATTCTCATTTCTTTTTCAAAAGCCGTAAAGTTATAATAACCCTTTCAGGATGAACTTATTATAGCCTGCAATTTGTATTAGTTCCAGTAAGGCTTCATAATGATTTGCTTTTTAGGCAGACTAAATGGATAATACCCGAGCATTTTAATCAATTAAATGTGTAGCAATTCTTAATTGCTTATATAGAGTTAGCTTTGCAGTTTATTTGATAGCGACGTGAAGACAAAAGGACTGAAGAAGGATAAAGTAAACATTGTCACCCTGGGCTGCTCTAAAAATCTGGTAGACTCTGAGGTGATGATGACACAGCTGAAGGGTAATGACATTGATGTGCAGCATGAAGCCCGCCAGGATGATTCTAATATTGTGATCATCAACACGTGTGGGTTCATAGATAATGCCAAACAGGAATCCATAGACACCATTTTGCGGTATGTAGACGCCAAACAGGAGGGCATTGTAGAAAAAGTGTATGTGACCGGCTGTCTTTCTCAGCGCTACAGAGATGATCTTCAGAGTGAAATTCCTGAAGTAGATGCCTGGTTTGGTACCATGGAGCTACCGATGCTGCTGAAAAAATTCAATGCAGATTATAAGCATGAGCTGCTTGGCGAACGGATCACTACTACCGACAGGCATTATGCCTATCTAAAAATCTCTGAAGGTTGTGACCGCCCATGTAGCTTTTGTGCCATCCCGCTGATGCGTGGCGGACACGTCTCCAGGCCCATGGAGGAAGTAGTCAAAGAAGCCGAATCTCTTGTGAGAAACGGGACTAAAGAAATACTGCTAATCGCCCAGGACTCTACCTATTATGGACTGGATCTGTATAAGAAGCGAGTATTAGCAGAGTTGCTGGATCGTCTGGCAGATGTAGAAGGGCTGGAGTGGATCCGTCTGCACTATGCTTTCCCCACGGGATTTCCGGAAGATATACTGGAGGTAATGGCTCGCCGCTCCAACATATGCAACTATCTGGATATCCCGCTACAGCATGGGAGCACAGAAATGCTAAAAATTATGCGTCGGGGGACTACTCGTGAAAAAACAGAACGTCTGTTGAATACCATCCGTGAAAAAGTACCCGGAATTGCCATACGGACGACACTTATAGCAGGTCATCCGGGAGAAACAGAAAAAGAGTTTGAAGAAATGCTTGATTTTGTGGAAAAATCCCGGTTCGAACGACTCGGGATATTTCCCTATTCACACGAAGAAAAAACCCATTCCCACTCCATGGAGGATAGTGTCCCTGAAAAAATCAAACTTCAGCGTGCCGAGCGCGTTATGGAATTGCAGGAAACAATCTCCGAAGAGATCAACGCTAAGAAAGTAGGCCAGGTATTCAAAGTGCTTATCGACCGGAAAGAAGGCGGAAAGTTTGTAGGGCGGACAGAGCATGATTCCCCGGAGGTAGATAATGAGGTGCTTATAGATGCCAAAGAAAACTATGTCCGGATCGGTGACTTTGTACAGGTAAAAATAGAGCAGGCTACAGCATTTGATCTTTACGGTAAACCGGTAAATTAAGACCCCTGAAATTTTTTGGTATCAGGATAATTCATTCTTAGATAATGAAATTAGAAAAAATAGAACTTGACGAAACGGAGTGTTTCTCTCCGATTTTTTTAGACTATATCACTCAGAAAGAGACCTTAAATCCCTTTTACGACACATTCCCAACGATAGAAAACTTTAGGGCTCTCTTGGCTAAGCGCCAATTTGAGGAGAGTAAAAGGGCAACACTGGTGGACGTTTTGGCTTCTCAATACGGTCCCCTCCCACACGGGGAGGCTGTAGATTTTAATATTCATAGCCTGAAAAATCCCAATACCTTTACCATCACCACCGGACATCAGCTTAACATATTTACCGGTCCCCTTTATTTTACATATAAGATCATCACGGTCATCAATGCCTGCAAAAGGCTCAGGGAAGCATATCCTGATTATCATTTTGTACCCATATACTGGATGGCCAGTGAAGATCATGATGCCGCTGAGATATCTTATTTTCATCTTTTCGGAAAAAAATACGAATGGGAAACTGATCAAACGGGTCGTGTAGGACGTTTTAAGCCGCATTCGCTAAACCAGATCATAGACCAGCTATCAGAACCGGTTCCGCTATTTGAAAAAGCATACCTTGACCATGATACACTGGCTGAGGCTGTTCGCTTCTATGTCAATGAACTCTTCGGGGACCAGGGGCTGGTGGTCATAGACGCTGACGATGCACAGCTAAAATCTGAATTTGCACCGATCATTGAGCAAGAGATATTTGAGAACAAGTCTAACGAGTTTGTGGAAAATGCCTCTAAAAAGCTGGATGAGGCCGGTTATAAAAACCAGGCATTCTCCCGGGAGATCAATTTCTTCTACATCGAAAATGGAATGCGTGAGCGGATCATCAGGGAAGGAGACGCGTTTAAGGTAGTCAATACAGAGAAAGTCTTTTCATCAGAGGAAATGAAAAAGCTGATCAAAGATCACCCGGAGCACTTCAGCCCCAATGTCATCACAAGACCGCTGTACCAGGAGGCCATACTCCCCAACCTGGCTTATATTGGCGGTCCTGCCGAGATAGCCTACTGGCTACAGCTCAAAGGTGTGTTTGACCATTATCAAATCTCCTTTCCGGCACTTATGCCCAGAAATTTTGCGCTGATAGTAAACAAGGCCAACGAGAAAAAGGTGCAAAAGCTCAATCTGGAAGGCAGAGACCTTTTCAAAAGTGGCCATAAGCTAAAGGCAGAGTACCTGAAAAAACACGGAGAAAATGGAATAGGACTGGAAGAGCAGCGAAAAGAGCTGGCTAAGGTCTTTGAATCGATAAAAGCCCAGGCGGAAGAAATTGACGGATCACTCACCGGATTCATTGGCGCTGAAGGCGCCAAATCTTTTAAGTCGCTGGAAAATATCTCCAAACGACTCAAAAAAGCCGAAGAGAAAAATAATGAAACGGCCATGTCTCAGATAGATACGATCAAAGAAAAGCTTTTCCCTGAAAATGGTCTGCAGGAACGTCATGATAATTTTTTAAATTTCCATCTAAACAATCCCAATTTCATAACGGAACTTATCGAGCTGTTCGATCCGTTTGACTATCGATTTCATGTCCTGCATGATGCGTAATGTTTGAACCAAAATACGTAGTTAGGAAAGGAACCCTGTTTAACCGGCAGATGCTGTCAGATGACATCTGGCAGTATCGAAACAAAGCTGTTTGTCGCTTTGCAGAACAGTTTATCGCAGAACAAAACATCGGCTGTTTTCATATATTTCTTCCCATAAAACGTAATAAAGAAGTAGACCTTTGGTCTGTACTACTAAACGCCGTGAGTCAGGGGAGGCAGGTTTTTGTTTCTGCTACCGACTTTGAGAAGCAGACCATGACCCATTACAACTATACGGAAGAGCTCATTTTTGAAGAAGATCTCTTTGGTATTCCCACACCACAGGGAGGTGAATTAGCCGATCTGGACAAACTGGAATTGATCTTTATTCCCATGCTCGCAGGGGACAAAAAAGGAAACCGGGTAGGGTATGGGAAGGGGTATTATGATCGTCTGCTAACACAAATGCCTGCTTCATTGTTGAAAGTGGGTGTAACCTTGAATCCTTTGTTTGATCATTTTAGCTTTGTGGAACCCCACGACATGGCCCTTGATTACTGTATTACACCTCATGAAGTAATAAAATGCCGATGACTGAAAAAACAGATATATTAATCATAGGAGCAGGGCCTATCGGGCTGGCATGTGGAATAGAGGCTAAAAAGGCCGGACTTAGTCATACTATTGTTGATAAAGGCACCCTGGTCAATAGCATCTACAACTACCCAAACAATATGACCTTTTTCTCCACTTCTGACCGGTTGGAGATAGGTGGCGTGCCTTTTATATCACATAACCCAAAACCTACACGGCCTGAGGCACTGGAGTATTACAGAAGGGTAGCCTCCTCCTGGGAGCTGAACACCCGACTCTATGAGAGTGTGGAAAGTGTGGAAAAGAAAGCTGATCTTTTTCACGTAAAAACTTCCAAAAACAACTACGAAGCAGGTGCTATTGTCATTGCTACGGGCTTTTATGACCTGCCGTATCTTCTACACGTGCCAGGAGAGGAGCTTCCCAAAGTAAAGCACTATTATGACGAGCCTCACCCATACTACGACATGCGTGTAGCTGTAGTGGGAGCAGCAAACTCCTCAGTGGATGTGGCTCTTGAAACCTTTAGAAAAGGTGCAAAGGAAGTGGTAATGGTCATCAGAGAATCTGAGATTAACTCAAGAGTGAAGTACTGGGTCCGCCCGGATATCGAAAACCGGATCAAAGAAGGATCGATCAAAGCTTACTTCAATTCATCCATCACCAAAATAGAAGAGCGAAGCATTGATATTGAAACACCCGAAGGAGCCCTAACGCTTGAAAATGATTTTGTACTGGCTATGACAGGCTATCAGCCTGATTTCGCCTTTTTGGAAAGTATAGGAATAAAAATTGGGTCGGATGAGTATAAAACACCGGTCTACAATGAAGAGACCATGGAGACAAATGTGGAAAATGTCTATTTGGCTGGTGTGATTTGCGGTGGATTGAAAACCAATGCATGGTTTATAGAGAATTCCAGGGTGCATGCTGAAATGATCATCAATGACCTGAAGAAAAAATCAGCAAAAGTGAGTGTATGAAAAATCAAGCATGCTCCCTTTCAACCCTCTGAGCAGCTCTGTTCAGGTTTATCAAAATTTTTTCAGCCATTGCGGACTCCTTTTCTGTAAAGTCATACAGTAGTGTCACATCATGCATGGCCCTTTCTAAAGAGTAGGAGCTTCTATCACCAAGCTCATATCTTCCAGTAGTGGAATTGTGCCAGATATAGATCATTTCAATGGTGGATTTAATATTTAAACGATTCATTTAAAGAAACGTTCAAAGTAAAATATAACCCTACCTCCATTTATTAAACTTTTATCATTTGACCTCCGAGATAAAAGGTTTTTAATTATTACTTATACAAAAATGCAACTAATACATTATATTCACGTTTGTATAACAAATATCCATTGAAAATGAGTAAAGGAGAGCATCTCGGAGAACTTGAAGAACTGGTTCTACTCACTGTAGGGTCTCTTTATAATGAGGCTTATGGGGTTTCCATCATGGACGAAATCAAGAAGTCGTCCGGCCGGGATCTCAATGTCAGTGCTGTACACGCCGTACTGAAACGACTGGAAGCAAAAGGATACTTAAAGTCCTGGATGGGTGGAGCTACACAGGAGAGAGGGGGTAGAAGAAAACGATATTTTTCACTTACTCCCGCTGGCAAAAGCATTTTGGATCATTCCATGCAATACAGACTGAAGCTTTATCAAAGCATCCCTGATGTAAGATTCAATTTCAGCAGCTGATGGAAAAAAAACCTCCCAAATGGGCCGATAGGTTTTTGCAATGGTACTGCAAGCCAGAGCTTCTCGAAGAGATTCAGGGAGATATCTATGAGCTATTTGACAGGCATGTAGACGAGAAAGGATTGAAGCACGCAAAAAGGAGATTTATATGGGACGTATTGCGCTTTTGCAGGTGGTCAAATATTGGAAAGAATTCAAATTATAAAAGGTCAAACTCAATAGCCATGTTCAGAAATTACATTAAAGTCGGGTTTAGAAATATGGCCCGCCACTGGGTCACTTCTTCAGTCAACATTTTTGGCTTGTCACTAGCTCTCGGATGCCTTATCACCCTGTTCATTTTTATCGACATGCAGCTAAACATGGATAATTATCATTCCAATGCAGCCAACATTTACCAGGTCATCAATCATGTAAAAAGTGAAGGACAAACAGAAAAATGGGGTGATTCCCCTATCAAATTAGGTCCGGCCCTGATTTCTGACCACAGTCAGGTTGAGGAGATGTTTCGGATAGAGCATCAATATGCCCATGTTAAATACAACAATAAAGTATTCAACGAACTCTTGGCTTTCACCGATCCGGGGTTTCTAAGATCCCTTGATTATTCCTTTTTAAATGGAAACGCCTCGGTCCTGGACAGCCGTGACAAAATAGTTATCTCTTACCATATGGCAGAAAAGTACTTCGATTTTGAGGAGCCGATCGGTAAGCTGCTCACGCTGAAGTTTAACAATGGCCAGATCAAAACATTTGAGGTAGGCGCCGTGCTGGATAAGTATCCGTATAACACCAGTCTTCGTTACGATTTTATTGTACCTATTCAGTCATTTCTGGACCTCAAACTGGTAGCGGATCCGGATTGGTCTTATTTTACTGATGCTACTTTTGTGGTGCTGAAGCCCAATGCCAAGCCTCAACAATTTACCGAACAACTTACTCCTTATGTTGCTACTCAAAACAGCTATGATCCTGAATGGAAAATCGATCATTTTGAGTTGATCTCATTAGAGGTCCTGGCTCAACATGGACACAGCATCAGTGGGGCAGTAGCGATGGGGTCACATCCTGCCGGCCAATTTGCTTTGGGCGTGGTTGCCATTTTATTAACCATTCTGGCATGCTTCAACTACATGAATATCTCAGTTGCAGCCTCCACTAAAAGACTAAAAGAAATTGCGCTGAGGAAAGTAGTGGGAGGCAATCGGGGAAATATCGTTTGGCAGTTTCTGACTGAAAACATTATTCAAGTGGTGTTAGCCCTTTTGCTGGGTACGCTCCTTGGATATTTCTTTCTCATGCCCGGGTTTAATTCCTTTTTACCATTTACCGTTCCTTTTCGGTTTGCCTCCATTCCGATGATGGTTTTATTCTTTCTGGGGATTCTCCTGGTTGTTGGACTGATTTCCAGCCTTTACCCTTCGTTGTACGTTTCCAAATTTCAGCCGGTGAGCATCTTCAAGGGCAACACACGCTTCGGCTCTCGAAATCTTTTCAGCAAAATCCTGCTTGTCTTCCAGCTGGTATTTGCTTTTACAACTGTGGTAGGATGTTTCTTGTTCACAGATCACGCCATCCACTTCAAAAATCAAACGCTCGGCTATGATGGAGAAGATATTATAGCTGTGAAAACTTCAGACCCGTCACAATTTGCCACGCTAAAAGCTTACGCTGACGAGAATCCGCAGGTAAAAGCATTTGCGGGAACAAAAAGTCACCTCTGCACGGACTATGACATCATGCCTGTGCAGTACCTGGAGACAGAAATCAGGTCTGTGGTCATGAGTGTGAGTCCGGAATACCCTCAGATAATGAACATATCGCTAAAAGATGGAGAATACCTGAATGAAAAACTCGACGCTGGTACCAGCCGTGAAGTCCTCGTCAATGAAGAGTTGGTTCGAAAAATGAACTGGGAAAAACCCCTGGGGCAGGAACTAACAGTGTCCGGTCAAAAATATAAAGTAGTCGGAGTGTTAGAAGATTTTAAATATCAAAAATGGTTTGCTTACATCCAGCTTTTACCAACAGTTATTCGTACCGTCCCTGAAGAAGATTACCAGTACGCGGTTTTCCAGTCCACTAGTGGTCATATGGACCAGCTAGATGGATCTCTTGAAGCAAAATGGCAGGAAATAGCCCCTAATGATCCCTTTGAACGGGTCATTCAGGCCAATGCTCATGACGAGCTATACAATGAACTGAACGCCAACATTTCAATCATTTCCGCCATATCCATTATCGCCATTATCCTGGCGTGTCTGGGGTTATTTGGATTATTGTCATTTAACATCCAAAGCAAACTGAAAGAATTTAGCATCAGAAAGATCCTTGGAGCCAGTCCGTTGACCATCATTCGGGTCGCCTCTCGTCAGTACCTGTGGATCGTTCTCATTGGCTTTGGGCTTGGTGCGCCTTTTGGGTTTTTATTGATCAACTCACTGGTTCAAACCATCTATCAGAACCCGAAACCGACAAGCCCTGTGCCTTTTGTTTTTGCGATCCTGATCATGTTGCTTACTCTTTCACTCACGATAGTAGGTCAGCTTTACAAAGCTACTTCTGTAAATCCAGCTAATAACCTTCGAAATGAATGATCGAATAAAACAAAGAGCATTTTAGTCATGTGGTTAAAAATTGGCCCTTTAGCTTTTGGCAATCATTGAGAGACAAATTTTGATCCGGGCCGCGCAGGCATCCCCGGCCTGCCTTTGCCGTAAAGTGGCAACTGCAGGCAGGTTGGTATACCGTAGGCTTATGAGTAATAGAATGGTTTATAGAGAATTCCAGGGTTTCATGCTGAAGTGATCGTTGAATGACCTGAAGAAAAAATCACCAAAAGTGAGTGTATGAAATTAAGCAAACTCCTTTTCAAAGCTTTGGGCCGCTCTGTTCAGGTTTATCAAAATCTTTTCAGCCATTGCAGACTCTTTTTCTGTAAAATCATACAGCAGTGTCACATCATGCATGGCTTTTTCTAAAGTATAGGAGCTTTCATCACCAAACTCATATCTCCCTGTAGTTGTATTGTGCCAGATATAGATCATTTCAAGGGTGGATTTAACATTTAAACGATTCATTAAAGAAACGTTCAGGTTAAGTATAACCCTACCCCTTTAGGAAAACTACTTCCTGAAATACCTGATTATGGGGCAAAACATGTCTGATTCGAATAATCTATGGGAATTTCCACCCTCAAAATTTCTCCTATTCCCTTATATTAGCGATCAAACTTTTTGAAGCTATGAAAACCAGTTTGCTATTCTGCATTAGTTTGCTACTTATTTCTATCTCTGCCTGCACTCCCGGCAAAGAGGACAGGTCTTCCTGGCAAGGTGAATGGAAAGCCACCTGGACTACCAACCCGGCATCTTTTGCGGGTATTGATGGCATCACCTCTTACGAAATGGACGGCAAAGTCACATTTACTGAGGATAAAGTCAATATAAGAGCTTATGGTTTTGAGGGTTGTGCATTTGGGGTGGATACCCTGGACCATACACTTTTCTGGAAGGTGCAAAATGATTCCCTTATCCTGACAAATGATGAAGCTACTCCAGGTATGGATTACCGAATCCAAAACCTGACAAATGACAAGATAGAGCTACAGCTGCTGGAAGACATTTTTCTGACACTGGAGAAATAACAGGGTACCACAGATATCACAAAAGATGCTCACGGTCTCTGATATCAAGGTTGGAAGGGTATGTGGTTTCCCGATATACTGCGTACATATTTTTTTAATACCATAACAGATAAAGGAGTCTTTGGTCTTTTGTAATTGGAATGATTTAATCTCCAGGAAAAGAAACCTAAAATTCACCTCATGTAAGGTGCAACAGAGTACAATCAAATGGACCCAGTTGTCATCATAAATTCTTGCAGCACACAGCCCTGCAGGTATATTCAAAGTTTATTAATGATTTTTTAACCTCAAAGCAGAACTTCCTGGCATGATTTTCGTTTTTTGGTAAGGACAATAGGGGTAAACCGCCTAATGGTTTCCATACTCAAAAACTCGGAATCTTGAAAAAACTAACACTCTTATTGGCTGGCTTGTGTGTATTTTTTGCAGCCACCTCTCAGGAAAAATTTACGCTATCTGGTTACGTAAAGGATAAAAGTAACGGTGAGACACTCATTGGGGCCACAGTCGTCATTACTGAAATCTCCAGTGGAAATATTACCAACGTGTATGGGTTTTACTCCATCACTGTTCCTCCTGGCACTTACACCGTACAATACAGATATGTAGGCTATCAATCAGTCATCGAGCAAATAAAGCTTACGGAAAATGTACGACAGGACGTGGAGCTTGATCTAGAGGATAAGCAACTGGAAGAGGTCGTCGTTACGGCAAAAGCAGAAGATGCTAACGTTTCTGAAGTAGAAATGAGCACTGCCGAGCTCGACATCAAAACCATAGAAAAAATCCCTGCATTTCTTGGTGAAGTGGATGTGATCAAAAGCTTGCAGCTACTTCCGGGTGTAACCACTGTAGGAGAAGGGGCATCGGGCTTTAACGTACGTGGCGGTGGCGTAGGCCAAAACCTCATCCTCCTGGATGAAGCTCCGGTTTATAACTCCTCACACCTGCTGGGTTTCTTCTCGGTGTTTAATCCCGATGCGGTCAAGGATGTGAAGCTGTACAAGGGAGGGATCCCTGCCAGGTACGGCGGCAGACTTTCCTCTGTGCTGGATGTGCGCATGAAAGAAGGAAACAATAAACACTACCAGGCTACCGGGGGTATCGGGACTATTTTCAGCCGTTTTGCAGTGGAGGGCCCACTTGTTAAAGAAAAGTCCTCCTTTATACTCGCAGGCCGGAGATCGTATGCCGATCTTCTTTTTAAACCTTTTGTGGAGGATTTACGAGGTGGGGCCAAACTCAATTTTTATGACCTTACCCTGAAGACCAACTATACTTTCAATGAAAAAAACCGGGTCTATCTCTCGGCTTACTTAGGCCGTGATGTCTTCCTGTTTGATGGCCTGCAGGGTTTTACCTGGGGCAATAAGACCTCCACACTACGGTGGAATCACCTGTTTAATGACCGGCTGTTTTCTAATTTAACGCTTTTAGTTAGTGACTATGATTATTCACTTGCCTTTGGTGAAAACGACCAGGACCTCTTCGAATGGGACTCCAACATCATTTCGTACCAGGCCAAACCGGAGTTTAGCTATTTCATAGACACAAGAAACGAGCTGACTTTTGGCGGTGACCTAAATTTTTACCGGTTCAGGCCGGCAGATGCCAGGGGTGTGAGTTTGGGAGAGGAAGTGGACATCAGTCTGGAAGAGAAAAGAGCTGTAGAATCAGCCGCTTACCTGGGGCTGGAGCAAAAGCTGACAGATCGTCTGACCCTGCAATACGGGCTGCGCTACTCTCACTTTAGCTACCTGGGCGGAGGGGAGGTTTTTACCTTTGGTGATACCATTCCGGGTCATAAAAAGCCTGTGGTAAGCGTAGAAGGATCAAACCAGGGAGAAGTAGTGGCTTCTTATGGAAATTTTGAACCTCGGTTTTCATTTAAATATCAACTTACGACTACCTCCTCTATCAAGGGAAGCTATACGAGAATGGCGCAGTACATCCACCTGCTGTCCAATACCACAGCTTCTAACCCGCTGGACCTTTGGACACCCACCACCAATAATATAGAGCCGCAGCTGGGCAACCAGGTAGCACTTGGCTATTTTAGAAACTTTCAAAACAATGCATATGAGGCCTCTATCGAAGCGTACTATAAGCGAAATGAAAATCAGATAGATTACATAGACGGAGCTAACCTCTTTTTTAACAAAACCCTGGAGGGTGAGCTGCTCTCCGGGGATGGCAGAGCCTATGGCCTGGAGTTTTACCTGAAGAAAAACAAGGGAATTTTTACAGGATGGATCAGCTACACACTGGGCTGGTCTGAGCTTAAAGTGAACGGGATAGGAGACGATGACTGGTACCCCACCCGCTTTGATCAGTTGCATAACCTAAACATATCCGCATTTTATGATCTTTCGGACCGCTGGTCCTTTTCTACTAATTTCAAGGTGGTGAGTGGTACGCCATTTACCTCCCCAAACGGGCGGTTTGAGCAGCAGGGGTACGTGGTTCCGCTAGTTGACCTGCGAAATGCCGGCCGGATCCCATTGACACACCGGCTGGACGTGTCGGCTACCTGGAATATGCGAACTGTCAAATCCGATGGCTCTCCTAAAAAGCTGAGGGACTACTGGGTGTTTACCCTCTACAACGTATATGCAAGGGCAAATCCGTTCACGATCTATTTCCGGCAGCAAAAAGGCAGACCAGAGCCAGGTGAACCCATTAAAACGGAAGCTGTCCAGGTATCCATTTTTGCATTCGTTATTCCCGGTATTTCCTACAATTTCAAATTTTAAAATGATGAGAAAATTAGCCTTCGTTTTTTCCTTCGCTGCTGCCACTATTATTGGTTGTGAGTCCATCGTAGATGTAAAGGTAAACCAGGTGGAGCCCTACCTCGTCGTGGATGCCTGGCTTACACACACTCCCGGTGATCAGACTATCCGGCTGACTACCACTCAACCATACTTTAAAAATGAGTTTGCCTCCGGTGTAAGTAACGCCCAGGTTACGGTCACTGATAATACCGGGGAAGTATTTGAGTTTGTAGAAACGGAAAACGGGACTTATACCTGGACATCAAACGATGCTTTTGGGCAAATCGGCAGGACTTATTTTCTGGAGATCCAATGGGATGGAAATACTTACACGGCTTCCTCGGAGCTGAAGCGGGTACCACCTATTGACAGCATTACTTATACTTATGAAGAGGCAAATAGTTTCAATCCTGTTCCGTTCTACTATGCGGAATTTTTTGCGACCGACCCTGAAGGCCAAGGGGATGCCTACTGGCTAAAGGCCTGGAAAAATGGAAAGCCTCTCAACAAACCGGATGAGATCTACCTGTTCTACGACGCCTCCTTCAGTGAGGGAAACGGTGATGGCATCCCATTCATTTTTCCAATCCGCACCTCAGCCAATCCTTTTGATGTGGATATTAATGAAAATATGATCCCTCCGTACTGGCCCGCTGATACTTTTCAGATAGAACAAAAAGATGAACAACTATTAGTAGAACTTTATAAAAGCAAGGGTATGGTTGAAAACGGTGAGTTAGTTTTCAAGGTGAAGGATAAAGGTAAAAAAGTGAGGGGCGGAGTTGAAAGCATTCCACTGGATGGCAATCCCTATTCGCTCCTTGGTGATTCACTGATCACAAAGCAGGCAGACTCTATCTACCTGGAACTGCACGCAGTATCTGATGAGGCCTGGTTTTTTCTCATGAGGGTCTTCCAGGAGACTGCCCGTCCCGGTGGGTTTGGAGCGCTATTTGCCACTCCTCCTGCCAATGTCCCGACCAACATTCAGGCACAGGACGAGTCCGTCAATGTGGCGGGGATCTTCAATGTAGCGGCTGTCTCTTCAGCCGGAAGAAAGCTCACTCCGGAGGCGATCAGGGAGCAGCCTCAATAGAGGATTTTTTAGTGGTATGAGCCCATTTGGCCTGATCATTGCTTTATCTACATCATGAAATGGTCCGCCTACGTACTTTTCATGCAGATCCTTATTCTCACCGGTTGTAGCCAGCAGCTTCTGGTCCCGATTGACTACCAGCCGGAGGCTAAAAATTACCAGGCTTTTGTGGACCTGGAAGACGCGGTGGTATCCCTTGAAAATCTCGAGATAACAGGGAGTCACCTAATTTTTGGGCTTGAGGTCATCAATGAAGGGAAAGAACCTATAAGGATCCAAACGGATCAGATCCAAAACTTCATGAGTTTTCACTCATTAGTGGACCCCACTCCGAACCAATCGATCTATGCAGACGGTCTGTTATCTCCCCACCAGATCAACAAACATTTCAAAAGCAAAGTACAGTCGGCTAACATTGCCGGAGCTTTACTTTTTGTGATTGGGACCGCTTTGGTTGTCAATGATATCGTCAAAGATGCCAATGATGCGAGCGATGAGAACTGGGACCGGAAAAAGGCTAATAAATCAGCTTCCAGAGATGTAGCAACCTTTGTGGGGCTATCCGCTGTAGATATCGCTTCGGATATCAATTATGCTTCAAAGATCAGTGCCTACGAAGAGCTGGAGCATCTTCCTGACGAGCTCTTTATGAGGGAATGGATCCAACCCGGAGAAATATACAAGGGGAAAATTTTCTTCCCCAGAAAAGAGATCTTCAACTACTACCGCATCAAAATTCCCCTTGATGATAAAATACTGATATTCGATTTCAAAAGAGCCAATGCCCTGGAACGGGCATCACTAAGGAACTGATATCATACTACCGATAACGTATGTTAAAAGCTTGAATCTCATGCTTAATAATTGCGTCATTGGCGAGTTTGTGGTTTGAATTACCAAGGCTTAGCCTTTGAAAAGTCAGATTTGAGTAAACTATTCCCCGCATTTTACTGTATTTTTAGATAGCGAAGATTTTAGCTCTATGGATAAGCTTACAGACACACCACCACGTACGATCATGGAGGTTTACAAAAACCTGCCTGAAGGCACATTGGCAGAGCTCGTCAATAATATTATTTATATGTCACCATCACCTGTTTACAAGCACCAGAAAACCCTGCAGGCAATTTTTAGAATTTTAAGTGCTGAAATTGTGGACAAAAACCTTGGAGAGGTTATAATTGCTCCATTTGACATTTACCTGGATGAAAACAGCAACGCCGTACAGCCGGACATCACAGTCGTTTTAAATGACCGGAAATCCATTATCCGGGAAGAAGGTCATATCCATGGCGTCCCCAGCCTGATCGTTGAGGTCTTATCTCCAGGCAATAAAGATCATGACCTGATCCGCAAAAAGGAGTTGTATGAGCGTTTTGATGTGGAGGAATATTGGATTGTGGATCCGGAGACTAAACTGGCACTGGTTTATTCACTTGAGAACAAAGCCTACAAAAAAATTCACGAAGAGATTGGCACCATCGGTTCCACTTTACTTGAGAAAAACTTCAAATTCTAGCCTCCACATTCACAATTTTCCACTCTAATTCTCAACTCTCCATTCTTCATTCTCAATTTTTCACCCCCCTCACCATCTCTTTCTTTCCCAGGGCGCCCTTTAGAGTCTGTACCTCAAATCCTGCGGCAGCAAGGTTTCTCTTAAACTGACCCTGCGCACAATACGTCGTTAATATCCCCCCGGATTTCAGCAGCTTACAGCATTTCTTCAGGTTTTCCAGCCTCCACAGTTCAGCCTGCTTGCTCGGTGCAAATGCATCAAAAAAGATCACATCAAATTTATTTTGCAGGCCGCGCAGTTCTAAATCCTCAAGCCGTTGCTCATATTTAGCCAATGAAAACCAATCAGAAATTGGCCTCTCCTCATTCCAATCAGCCTCATGGATCTGCAGGAGCAACCGCATTTGCTCCTCATTGGTACCGTAATTTAGCTGAGTGTAAATCTCCCGGGGAACCGGAACAGGCTCTATGGTGTGATAAGCAATTTGTATCTGATGTTCTTTTGCAAATATGGCTGCCAGTAAAGCATTCAGACCAGTCCCCAATCCCACTTCAAAAACGGCCATTGATTTCAGCTCCTTTTCTGCCAAATGCTTTAATCCGTTATGGATAAATACATGCATCGACTCCCCCTTTGCACCGTGAAAGGAATGATACGTTTCATGCAGATCTTCGCGATATAGGCTATGCGAGCCGTCTTCTGTGGTAATGAGTTTTAACATAGAGCAAATCTTCCCTGGTTCTCAAATTTAGGCATAGTGTTTAGATGTATTTTGCGTTAGATGCTTTTAATGCATTTGTTAAATCATCTACACCCGCTTTTTTGCAACCTCAAGGTCCCCTCCAGGAAGTACCTCTCCCCAACCGAGCAGGAAGACATCAACTACCTGAACAGCAAAGGGTAAAAGCCTCAGTCAGCCTGAAGGATTTTAGATGGATTGAGAACAAAGGAACGAGGCGTCATGCCATACTGTACCTGCGCTACAGAAACAGGATGGAGATAGCACAGCGATTGCATGCCATTGAACACGATTCCCTTGTATAGGTAATCCGGCAAATTCAAAGGTTTATACCAAGCTTGGTTCTAAGCACCTCATAGATTTCAGCTTCCTTCTCGCGCAGCTTTCTGATCGTTTCTTTTTGCTCTGAGTTTTCAGTGATCAGCATACGTACCAGTAGGGATAATTCTTTCAAAGTAGCGGTTTCTTCTGTCCGGGATTTGCTTTCCAGGTGCTCAAGCAGGGAAACTATCCGCTCGTGAAGAGCCGTCTGCGGGATTCCTTTTGCATGTCTTTCTCCTTCGGATGAGGGAGAGAGGTCTTTTTCAGGGTTGGTCACTTCCTGGTTGGGATGTTTTATTAAGAATAAAAAGTTAGCTGGATGAAAAAGATAGTCAATAAATTGATACTAGAGACCGTGAAAGATCCCAAAATAAACGTGACCTACACCGTAAAAGTCTGAAAAATGTTATAGTTTTACGGTAATAGTTAATCAATTATGGCGGTGAATGCCCCGTCCTGCTGTGAAGTGGGACGGGGTTTTTTTATATCACCTCCCAACTCACAGATTTGCATATCGGAACTGAATGGAATTCGGAACTGAAAAACTAATCATACAAGATCAACCCTGATAAAGTAGATACAAAGCGAGAAACATTGCCAAATTTTATATAACCATTCCCATGTTTCGTAGAATTTCTGCCAACGCAACCTTATATTCTCAACAGATGTATTTATTTTTAGATAAAGTAAGGGAAATAGTATTTCCCATTGCTTTTTATAAAAGCATAAAACAATCAGTTAGAGATTCTTAATTTTACAGTTTAAATATTTTATATGAAAAAGCTATTACTACTGGCACTGATGAGCCCTGTTATGATCTTGATGAGTTGCGGGGGAGATGATCCGGAACCTACGGAAGAAGATTTTTTAAGACAGAATTGGGTTTTAGATTCATATATCTATGAAAATCTTCCTGCCGAGGTGTCCTATTGGGGAGAAAGTGAGTTTACCACCGTTTTCGGCGAAAACAAATTTTCAATCAGCTTTACAGGATCAGGTTACACAAGAGGGGCACGTTTTGCGCTACAAGCAGGTGGTGACACTACGCTTAATGAAAGTGGAGAATATACCTTCTCAGATAATGAGATACTACTTGACCCAACCGGTAGTGGTTTAGGGGCTATTTTGAGTACTGCTTTTGGAGTAGAGGTCCCTCCATTACCTAATGTTTATTTAGTAGAAACCATTACTGAATCTGACCTTATCATTTCATTTGAGGAAAGTGATTTTCTTACCTCAAATGATTGGCGTGATTACATCGATGAAAATTTTAATACCCAGCAAGAATTGGACGACTACCTAAATGGATTATCAGATGATCAATACGATTCTTTGGTCAATGCTGTCCTGATTCCAGTTACTTTTGACATTGTCTATGACTTTGACCTGGACGTGGAATAAATATTGAAATCGAAAAGATTAACGTTTGTGCGGGTAGGATGTATTTTGTTTTCTTTCTTTATCTTCATTTACAGCTTTGGACAGTCTGGCTCAGTAAATGGAACTGTATTAGACGACACTGGCGAACCTCTCATCGGCGCTACAGTTCAGGTAAGGGGAGAAAATACAGGTACGGTCACAGACCTGGATGGAAACTTCCGGATCTCAGCTTCTCAGGGAGATATTCTTGTCATCAGCATGGTGGGCATGGAATCTCAGGAGATTTTAGTCGAGAATTTTGAACCTGTTTCCGTTCAGCTAAAAGAAGCCACCTCCATCCTGGGAGAAGTAGTCGTCACAGGTTTCCAGGAAGTAGACCGTAAGCTGTTTACCGGAGCATCCGAAAGCGTCTCCATGGAAGACATAGAGGTAAAGGGTCTGGCTGACGTAAGTCGTGCCCTGGAAGGACAGGTAGCAGGGGTAAATGTGGATAATGTCTCCGGAACTTTCGGAACCACTCCCAAAATACGGATCAGGGGAAATGCCTCCATCAATGGAAATAACCAGCCGCTTTTTGTAGTGGATGGTGTAATCCTGGAAGACCTGGCGGAGGTAAGCACTGATGATTTTATCTCAGGAGATGCTAATACACTGATCAGCTCCTCCGTTGCAAACCTGAACCCCAGTGATATCGCTTCCTTTCAGATCCTCAAAGATGCCTCCGCTACAGCCATCTATGGAGCACGGGCAGCCAATGGAGTAATCGTCATTACTACCAAGCGTGGAAAAAGCGGCCGCCTCCGTGTCAACTATTCCAGTAACTATTCCTTCAAGTTACGCCCTACTTACAATCAATTTGACCTGATGAACTCTGCCGAGGAAATGTCCGTCTACCGGGAGCTGTTTGAGAAAGGCCTCATTGACATTTCCACCTCGGTACGTGCTCAAAACTATGGAGCCATGGGAAAAATGTTTGCCCGAATTGCTGACCACGACCTGGCCTGGGGCACTGGCGGTGGACTCAATGAAGAATTTCTGAATCAGTACGAAAATGCCAACACCGACTGGTTTGATGTGCTTTTCCGTGATGCCGGACTCCAGCAACAGCACTCTCTGAGCTTTACGGCCGGAAACGAAAAATCCAACAGCTATTACTCCATCAGCTATCTGAATGACCAGGGCCAGACCATTGCCGATCAGGTACAGCGATTTACCGGATCCGCGAGAAATACCTACTTCATCTCAGATAAGTTCACCTTTGGTTTGAAACTAACCGCCAGCTATCGTGACCAGACAGTGCCGGGTACCAGAAATCGTGAATTTGATCCGATCACAGGTCGATTTAGCCGAAGCTTTGACATAAATCCTTTTAGCTATTCACTCAATACCGCAAGATCCATCCGCCCCTATGATGAAAATGGAGAGCTGGAATATTTCAGAAGAAATTATGCTCCTTTCAACATCCTGGACGAGTTGAGGTACAACTTCATCAACATCCAGGTAGCTGACTTTTCCGGGCAAACGGATTTTGAGATCAAACCTTATAAAGGTGTGTCCATTAAGGGTGTACTGCAGGCACGCTATGCGAATACCATCCGTGACCATACGGTCCACGAAAAGTCCAATCAGGCCGAGGCTTATCGCGCAAACCAAACACAATTTATCCAGGATGCCAATAACCTGCTTTTCCGTGACCCGGATAATCCGGGACTCAATCCTGTGGTCGTTCTGCCGCAGGGAGGATTTAATTATTTAGACCAAAGCGATCTCCTCAACTTCTACAGTCGTATCAGCGCTGACTGGAATAAAGTTTTCGCTCAAAATCATGAAGTGAATCTATTAGCTGGTCAGGAGATCCGTTTTACCAACCGAACCGAATCCAGCACTACCGGAATGGGAGTGATCTATGAGAGTGGCGGGATCGTGGTGACCGACCCAAACATCATTGAGTTTTTTAACCTGCAAAACATTGACTATTACCGCCTAAGCTCTACTAAAGACCGCTTCATCGGCCTTTTCCTGAATGGTGCCTATGCTTACAAGTCCAAATACATTGCAAACTTTACTGTACGCTACGACGGCTCAAATCAGCTCGGCGAAAGCAAAGCTGCCAGGTATCTCCCCACATGGAATGTCAGCGGAGCCTGGAATGCTACCAACGAATCCTTTTTCAATGTTCCTTTTATCAATGAGTTGAAACTGCGAACAACTTACGGGATCTCAGGAAACCTTCCGCCCAATGCCAGTGCATTGCTCAACCTTCAGGCGGATGTCACCGTCCGGCCAACAGATGTAGAACCTTACCTGTACATTCAGGACCTGACCAATACTGAACTGACCTGGGAAAAGCTCCGGGAGTTTAATGCGGGCATGGACATCACCGTTTGGGATAACCGGATCTCCGGATCCTTTAACTACTACAGGAGGAATGCATTTGATCTGATAGGGATCGTGCAAACCAGCGGCATAGGTGGCCAGGGGCTGAAGGTCGGAAACTTCGCAGATATGTCTGCAGATGGGTTTGAAGTGGCAATCAATGCAGAAATAATTAACACTGGTAATTTCGCCTGGCGTACCAATGCCAATGTGGGGTACACCAGGGACCGAATTACGCGACTGGATTTTGGTCCTCGCATTGCTGATGCTATAGGTCAGGGAGGAGCTGCTGTTTTAGGCGGACCACGACGGGGGCTTTTCTCTACCAAATTTGCAGGTCTGAATAACCAGGGCATCCCTACTTTCCTGGACGAGAATGGAGAAGTGGTTTTTCAGTATGATCTACAGGAACGTGAAAACCTAACTTCAACATTGAAGTATGAAGGCCCCGTAGAACCGAGAGGAGCGGGAGGTTTTACCAATACGTTCAGTTACAAAGGCTTTTCACTGATGTGCCTGCTCTCAGCCAAGTTTGATTATAAGATCAGGCTTAATGATTCCTTCTTTGCTACCTACACAGACTTTGATGCATTGCCGGCAGACCTTGTCAACCGGTGGGCTGTTCCCGGGGATGAAGACCTGACTGATATACC
Organism: Marinoscillum sp. HNIBRBA16962; assembly: GCF_057801515.1. Classification (NCBI taxonomy): domain Bacteria; kingdom Pseudomonadati; phylum Bacteroidota; class Cytophagia; order Cytophagales; family Reichenbachiellaceae; genus Marinoscillum; species Marinoscillum sp. HNIBRBA16962. The sequence continues at coordinate 6,154,356 of NZ_CM173603.1, forward strand.
GGTCATTCTCGATCGTGGCGTTGCGCAAACCAATGGAAATGTGGTATTGGCATATCAGCTTTATAATAAAAGTACGGCAAGAGTAGCAGATGGTAGCTATGTAAGGCTGAGAACAGTGCGATTGTCCTACTCATTACCGCCCTCACTGATTGGCAACATTGGACTCAATAATGTTTCGGTAAGCGTAGAGGGCCAGAATCTTGCATTACTCTATTCTGACAGTCGTCTAAACGGTCAGGATCCTGAGTTTTTCAGCAGTGGCGGGGTTTCTTTACCTCAGCCACGCATGGTCACTTTTTCACTAAATGTTGGTTTCTGAAATGAAGATGAGAAAGCAACCATATCGCACATCGATCTTGAAGAAAAACACCTTTACTCCCCTCTACAGATGGTCCGACACTCCGGGGGTGAAGGGGGGCCTAAGTCATTCAAATTCGTTTCCTTTCAAAATCAAGAGGGTACTAACCATTTCCATTCTATTTATAGTTGGAATTGGGGTCAACTCCTGCGACACCTTTCTGGATGAAGTTCCTGACAACCGGGTAGCTCTGAATGATCTGGATAAAGCTGCCCAGCTGGTGACCAACGCATATTCCATAGCCAGCCCGGCATTCACAGACTGGATGACGGACAATGTCGGCTACACACGGGGAGTGAACATACGACAAAGCCAACAGCAGGCTTTTGAATGGGAAGACATCACTACCGGCCCAACAGAGCAGGACACACCGGACTTTTTCTGGTTTGAAACCTACGGTGCCATTGCCCATGCCAATGAAGTATTGGCAATTATTGATGAGATCGAAGTGGATGATGAGCAAGATCAGCTGAGAAAAAATGCGATCGAGGGAGAGGCGCTGTTAGCGCGGGCTTACGGGCATTTTATGCTCGTTAATATGTTTGGCCAGCACGTTACTATAGAAGATTCCGAGCCTGGTATTCCTTATGTAAAAGTCCCTGAGACACAATTCATTCAGGAATACACCAGGAAATCAGTGCGTGGCGTTTATGCAGATATCGAAGATGACTTACTAGATGGGCTGGAACTGATCAACGATAATTTCTTCAACAATTCCGGAAAATACCATTTCACAAGAAACGCTGCTCTGGCATTTGCTTCACGGTATTATCTATACAAACAGGATTTTCTAAGATGTCTCCAATACAGCAATGAGCTCCTGGGATCAGACCCTGCAGCGTATGTCAGAGACCTGACCTCTCAGGAGTTTCAAAATGCCAAGTCCTCGATACAGGGCTACCCACAGCTTTATTCAAGTCCGGATCTGGCCAGCAATATTTTACTTATCCGCAAAATATCACTGGTACAACGTCCCGATTTTGGTCATGGGCCCACCCAGGATTTTTATGGTGACCTGTTTGCCTCACACCCATTTGCCGGAGCAACGGATGAGCGGGAAAACCCGGCCTTTGTAAAAGGAGATAACGGACTGCTCCCCGTACGATATCAAAACCTGTTTGAGCGAAGCAGCCTCAATTCCAATGTAGGCTTCCCTTATCACATTGCACTGGCTTTCCGTGGTGAAGAAGTATTGATCAACAGAGCTGAAGCCAATGCCTTCCTTGGAAACACGGAAGAATCACTTGCTGATCTGCAGATCCTGACAGACAGAAGATACACAGGGCCGGATACGGAACTCACCTTTGAGAAATTAAAGGCTTTCTTTGGGGCTGCAAATGATCCCAATTTCACTGATCAGTTAGCCTTGCTTAACTACATTATTTTTTTTGAGCGTAGAAAAGAATTTATTATCCAGGGCATGCGTTGGTTTGATATCAAAAGATTTGAGATCCCGGTAACCCACCAGCTTCTGGACGGCTCTACCATTACGCTCGAGTCTGATGATTTGAGAAAAGTGTTACAAATCCCTCAATCTGCACAGGAGGTAGGTGGATTAGAGCCCAACGATCGTTAATTATGAAACAGATAAACACCATATCGAATAAGATTTTAGCTATGGGTGCTTTTTTCATGGTGCTCATTGGGTTGCTCTCCTGCTACCCTGAAGAAAAACTCAATGTCCCTGTGCAAGACACTGACCTGGAGCTCACCGCTCTGGACCAGTACATTGAGGATAACTTCACACAAGAATACGGCATGGCTATTCGCTACCGGTTTGTGGACCGATATGTCAACCCGGGCGAACGGGTTACACCTCCACGGCTGGAGGTAGTCAGACCTATGCTGGATTTCATAGAAAATTTCTGGATAGATCCGTACCTGGAAGTGGGGAATGGCGAAGTATTCTTCCGGGATCATGTGCCTGCTGAAATTGTGTTCCTTGGAGGTTTTATCTTCAACGAGGATGGTACAGTAACCCTGGGGACAGCGGATGCAGGTGCTCAGATCACCTTTACCAATGTAAACGCCATTGACCCAGAAGACGTGGATTGGAGAGCCCTCCAGTTGCAAACGGTTTACCATGAGTTTGCACACATTGTGCATCAGCGCTACAAATTGCCTGCTGCATTTGAATCGATCTCGCCAAATGGCTACACCAGTGCGGGCTCCTGGTTCAATCTGCCTGATGAAGAAGCGCTGGAGCGTGGCTTTGTATCGCCTTATGCTACCAGCTCTCCCAATGAAGATTTTGCTGAAACGGTAGCTTTTTACCTTTTTGATGAAAACTTTTTCGACAACTTTATCAATCAGGAAGAAGATTGCTCAGATGCCGATTGTGAAAATGTCAACGCTGGGAAAGCGCTTATTTCAGCTAAACTGGCTGCAATAAGTGACCATTATGAAAAAGTAACAGGGATCAATCTGGAGAATCTCCGGGAAGTGATCCAAACGAAACTGAACGAATGAGGAAGAAGCTCACATATCTTTTATTCATTTGGATCTTCATTGGCTTTGGGTGCAACGAAGATGAGGAAAACCTCCCCTCTGTAGAAGAGCGGACTGCTAAAGCAATTGGAGACCTGCGTGATGGGCTTACAGAACCCGCCAACGGATGGAAGATCAATTATCACCCTATCGATGCTTCAGGGACATTTTTCATGATCCTCAACTTTGACGAGGACGGCACGGTCAACATTCTGTCTGATGTGGCAGCCAATGACGGTGAGTTTTACGACCATACCATCCCGTACCGGATCGACGCAGCATTGGGGTTAGAGTTGGTTCTTGAAACCTATGGGGTATTCCACTATTTATTTGAGCTACAGCAGGCAAGCTTTGGAGCTGAGTTTGAGTTTGTATATGTCGGTGAAGATGATGGAAATCTGGTTTTTGAAAGTAAATCAGACTTTCTCGATAAGACCATCATCACGATGGAGCCTGCTACTCAGGCTGACTTAAGTGCCTTTTCAAGAGAGATCGCAGAAAATTTTGAAGCATTTACCGGTCAGTCACCACGACTATTTGGTGGTGTTCCTCCCTCGCAACAGCTGTATTTCTCCAATAGCGACATCTCAGTATTCTGGGCTATTGACCTGGTGACACGTACAGTTCAGATCAATCAGGCGGGCGTGGGCAGCTCCCTGAATGAAATAACTAGCAATGGCACACAAACCAACATCGACCATTTCACCGGGTATGCATTCCGAAATGGAACTTTACAACTGGAAAACCCATTAACCACCTCGGTGGATGGCACGGAGATCACCATTTCGGAGGTTTCGCTTGCTGACTTTTCACAAACCGGCCCTTCATTGTGTGACAGTACTGCCGAAAATACACCCGTGTATACCGGGTCGGTGAGTGGTCTGGGGCCTGTTACCATCACAAAAAGCCTTTTCAATAGTAATGGCAATCCTTTTTTAGCGGACAATGAGCTCTATTCAGTCAATATCCCCTTTATCTTTGACGCAGATTTCAACTCACTTTCTGAAAATGGGAGCATTGCCGATAAGCTGCCCAATGCCGTTGCATTTCTCATGACCTATGATTTTGAGTCTGATACCATCCCAGCTTATTCGATTGGCTTTCTGGTAGAAGATGAAGCAGGTAACACGGACTTTTATCTCCGTTCCTTTGATCCTGCTGGTTCAATTGGAAACGCTGTTTCTGTGGACTTGCTGGATGAGTTTTACTACACCACTACCCCAAACCCCGGAGAAGAACAGGCATTAACCGAAATCACCGATGAAATTTTCTACGGTGGCAAAGTTTACGCCTACAACCTTGAAGTGCAGGGTCTCACAGCCTTTCAGCTTTACAATCCCTGTAATAGCTACGAGTTTGTTCTGGTGCAGTAAGGTGCTCCACCTTGGAACCCCTCAGTCCTGCGGACAGCTCCCCTGAGCAAGGGGAGCAGCATTCGCTACAAAAATTTATAAGCCTCCTGAAAAATTTCAGAGCACTACATATTGAATACAAACTGCTTCCCTCTTTTCTTGGGGGGTGACCGGAGGCCGGGCGGTCAACATCAAATTTCGATGTTGCTAAATCTCTATCCCCTCACTCGACTTCCACCACCATCTCAATTTCCACCGCGATATTCCTGGGCAAAGAACCCGTCCCTACAGCAGCACGGGCATGCTTTCCCCGCTCGCCAAACACCTCCACCATCAGATCAGAAAAACCATTCACCACTTCCGGCTGCTGAGTAAAGTCCGGGGTACAATTCACCATCCCCGTCACTTTCACAATGCGTTTCACCTTATTCAGATCGATGATCTCAGCTTTCAGTGCTGCCAGCTGAGCAATAGCAGATAGTCGGGCAGCCTCATAACCTTCTTCTACTGTAAGATCCTTCCCAATCTTGCCAATCACATTTCCGCCTTCAGGTTTGGCAGGACCTTTACCGGCCATAAACACCAGGTTGCCGGTGCGAACAGCATTCACATAGTTAGCCACCGGAGGAGTAGGGGCCTTCAGCTCAATACCCAGCGTGGCAAGCTTTTCTTCCACATCATAGCTGTAAAGTGGCTCCCTCTCGGGGTTTTGCTGAGTGGAAGTTCCACAGGAAAAAAGCACGAAAAGAAGGAAAGTGTAGCCTAAGGTTTTCATAAGGTTGGTTTTTGTTATTAAAGATAGTAAAGGAGCATGATGTAGATTATTTTAGATAATCTTGATCTAAGATTTCCCCCGCTGGCGGGGGATTAAGGGGCCCGGCCAGGGGATGGAAAGGAAAATTTCTTCCTATTCCTCCCTTAATGGGTTGTAACCCAAGTCACTCCACGTCTAACAAGATCACATTCACGAAATGTTATCTTTCCTTCAACCTGTTTTATCAAACCTCATCTACATTTTCGTTACCTTTAGTCTGTCACCAAAAAACCTAAACATTATGAAACCTGTTACCTGGTTTGAGATACCGGTTACTGATATGGACCGGGCCAAAAAATTCTATGAAACCATTTTTGAAGTGGAAATTTCGATCCACGAAATGGACAACTTCGTCATGGGCTGGTTCCCTATAGACCACCAGGCACAAGGTGCCACCGGCACACTGATGAAAGCTGAAACCTACGTGCCCTCATACGATGGAACCATGGTTTATTTTGGCGTAGATGAGATCAAAGATGTGCTGGGCCGGGTAGAAAAAGCCGGAGGAAAGATTGTTAACCCCAAAATGCAAATTGGCGAACACGGATTTGTGGGACATTTTGAAGACTCGGAAGGAAACAGAGTGGCATTGCATCAGGGTGTATAATAGATCAATGAAAACCTTTTTCAAAACCATACACCCAATACCTGATGAGATCCTTGAAGAATATCTAAGCCACTGGAAGCCTTATGAACTTCCGGGGAAAACAATCATGACCGCTCCGGGAAAAGTGGAACGATACATGTATTATGTGGTCGAGGGCATTCAGAAATCCTACTACCTCAAAGACGGTAAAGCCCATATTATCGCTTTTACCTATTCCCCTTCCTTTTCCGGCATCCCGGAATCCTTCTTCACCCAGGTACCTTCTCATTATTTTCTGGAAACCCTGCAAGACAGCAAATTTTTAAGGATTTCTTATGAAACGCACCAATCCCTGATGCAAAAGTATCGGCCTATCGAAACCCTTTTTCGAAAAGCCACTGAGCAGTTCCTGGCCGGAATGATCCAGCGACATTATGAGCTTATGGCCTTTTCCATTGAAGACCGCTTTAAAACCTTTGTGAAAAGAAGCCCGCACCTGCTTCATATGGTCTCTCAGAAAGACCTGGCCTCCTATCTCCGCATCGATGCAACCAACTTCAGCAAGCTGATGGGTACCGTCCGTATCTAACGTTCTCACGCAAAGGTGTAAAAGACACAAAAGGCTCCTTTAAAAAAGTAAACACCAAAACCTTCAACCCCTTTAGCGAGCTTTCCGTCTATCCATCTGAATCTTGGTTTATACCAAAAATTAAGGTTTGAGGCTGTTAGACCTTTGTCTCAAAAATGAAACGAATAGTTACACTCTCAATCCTTTTAGCCATGCAGCATCTATCAAAAGCACAGCAATGGATCGACCGATCGCTTTATCCATTCGAAGACCAATACATTCAGCTTGAAAGCGGTACCATGCACTATGTGGATGAAGGGCAGGGGCCGGTCATCCTGTTTATACACGGTACACCCACCTGGTCATTTCTTTACCGCGATTTTATCAAAGCACTTTCAAAGGATTACCGCTGTATCGCCATTGACCACCTGGGATTTGGCCTTTCGGATAAAAGCAAAGCATTTGAAGGTACTCCACAGGCTCATGCTAAAAATCTTGTGGCGTTTATCAAGAAGCTGGATCTGAAGGACATCACACTTGTCGTGCATGACTTTGGGGGGCCAATTGGACTGAGTGCCGGACTGGAAGTTCCGGAGCGTATCCAAAACATTGTGCTCTTCAACACCTGGCTCCGCGCAACCGATACCAACAAAGAAATGCTTAAGGCAGATAAGATCATCCGCAGCTTCCCGGGTCAGTTTATGTACCTTAATCTCAACTTTTCACCTAAAGTTCTCCTCAAAAAAGCCTTTTCTAACAAAAAGCTACTTACCAAAGCAGTCCATCAGCATTATCTGAAACCATTTCCGAATAAAGATTCCAGGTATGGACTCTTGCGCATTGCTAAATCCCTCGTTGGCTCCTCTGACTGGTACGAGGCGCAATGGCAACAGCTGGGTAAGCTTGAAGACAAAAACTGGCTGATCTTGTGGGGCACAAAAGATCCGTTTTTTAATGACGAGTATCTCGATAGGTGGAAAGATCGCCTCCCACAAGCTACAATTCAGACCTTCGATAGCGGACATTTCGTGCAGGAAGAAAAACCTGACGAAGCTTTAAAAGCAATCAAAGAATTTCTGGGCATACCGGTCGAAGCACGTTATTGAAAAATTGAACTTTTCGCTAACTTCACAATGATCACCAACTAAAACATATTGTGAAGTATCTGAAGTTCTCCAACGGTGACAAAATGCCGATAATCGGTTTAGGCACCCATGCAATCGATCCCAACAAAATCTATGATGTCATCCGCTCCGCCATAGAAGTAGGATACCGCCACTTTGACTGTGCGGCAAGCTATGGAAATGAAAAAGAGATCGGTCGGGCATTTGCAGATGCTATGGATGACGGAGACGTGGAGCGAGAAGACCTGTGGGTCACCTCCAAGCTTTGGGGTTCGTCCATGATAGAGGATGAGGTAGTACCCACTCTGGAAAGGACACTAGAGGACCTGCAACTGGATTACCTGGACCTCTACCTGGTTCACTGGCCGGTACCCCTGAAGCCCGGAGTGCTCTACCCCGAGAAGCAGGAAGACTTCCTCACACAGAACGAAGCTCCGCTCATAGATACATGGACCGGGATGGAAGACTGCATGGACGAGGAGCTAACACGCCACATCGGAGTGAGCAACTTCAACATCGATAAGATCCGTCAACTGCTGACTGAAGGCACCCTGGAGGTGGAACTTAACCAGGTAGAAATGCATCCCTTTTTACCTCAGCAGACCCTTTATGACTTTTGCCGGATGAATGATGTGCTGCTCTCCGCATATGCGCCCCTTGGCTCTCCAGGACGACCGGCAAATGAAAAGCGTTCCAACGAACCATCGCTACTGAATGAGCCTGCTATCGTAGAGATTGCCAAAAAACATGGTTGTACTCCTGCCCAGGCATTGCTCGCCTGGTCTTTGACACGGAAAACAGCAGTCCTGCCCAAAGCAAGCAGTCCTGAGCGACTGAAAGAAAACCTGGAAGCCATCAACTTCAAGCTGGACCGTGAAGACCTTCGCCAGCTAATCGTCCTTCCTAAGTTCCGTTATTTCGATGGTACCGTCTTCACCACCCACGGCTCTCCTTACAAGCTGACGGATATTTGGGAGTATTGAGGTTGGGTTGCGAGGTTGCGGGTTAAAAGCAGGCTTGCAACACTCAAATTGAGTGAAAATCCGTTCACTTCAACACATAAGCCGTTTTACAATAACGGTGCGGAAATGGGAAATGGCTTAAGCTGTCATTTTTCCTTGATCATTACAGAGATTGGAAAATGATCGCTAAAGCCTCGCGGATCGTAGGTGCTGGAGGATGAAGGCCGGCCGAACCTTCGTGGCGACTGGTAGCTGCCTTCGGCCATGATGTCAAAATTATTGACCTGCGTGGTTTCGGGGAGCACCTGGATGTCGGCGGTCTTTTTGATCAGGGCTTTATTGGCCAGCATCTGGTCAAACATGTATGGCCCGCTGTAATAGACACTCCCGATGCCTTTGCCAAATTCCAGGCCCATCAGGTTGAATACCCAGGGCAGCGAGCGGGCGTTCATGATCTTTTCACGGTTATGCGAGCTCAGCAGGTAATCCGTAAATGCCAGGTTGAAAGGATCGTCATTGAAATCACCCATGATGAGGATGGGTACCTCTTCCCCCTTGATCTCGTGGATGCGGGTGATCCAGTAGCTGAGCGTTTCCGCGGCGATGATGCGGTAAGGCTCAGTCTCCAGTTGGGAGGGCATGCGGGCAGGCCAGTGGTTGGCCACCAGGATCAGGTCACGTCCCTGTTTGGTTTTGAAATTCACCTGGAAGATATCACGGGTGGGTGTCCGTTTGGTCACCCGGTAGGAGAACTGTTCGTGTTTCGTGAATTTTGCCGTGTCATACAGGAACGCTACATCAATGCCCCGTTTATCCTCATTTTCATCCAGGGCAATATCATAGGTGCGGTTGAGCGGGGCGAGTTTGCCAATAAGCTGGCGTAGCACATTTTTATTTTCCACTTCGCATACACCCAGGATTTCCGGTCCGGAGCCTTCATTCATCCTCAGGATGACCCGGGCGAGCTGGTCCAGCTTCGTGTCAAGTACGGCCTGGGTCCAGCCTTCCAATTCGCCGCAAAGATAACTGTGCAGCCATTCGGTGCGGTTGAGTGAGTTTTCTACCTCAAAGAGGTTTTCGAGGTTCCACCAGGCGATGTGATAGGTTTGCATGGGAGTGGTTTTAGGTGAGCGATGGTTTAGTATTAGTTAATATTGATGCTACCAGCCTTTACCGCTGTAGTGCTCTTTATCAGGGATCATGCACATTCCAAAATCCCGTTTAAACTTGATAGTGACGGGCATCCCACCACCCTGGTAGGTCATGGACACAAGGTCCCATATTACACCATCCGGCTTATATAAATAGATGGAGTTAAGTTCGCTAGGCCAGTTTGATGTGGTAAAGTCGCGACTTTTTCCAAAGTCATAGTCATCCATCTTTTCTTCCGAATCATGTTCGGAAAGTGCATTGCAAATGGTAACAATATCACTTTTTGAATACCCCTTTGCTGCGCGGTAAAAACCGATGAGGTTGGAAGTCAGGTCTTCTTCTGACCAGGCCGATCCGCTAATGAAATCTGTCCACTCCTGGACTTTTTCAAATTGCAAAGAAGTAAGTTCGTAAATGGCAAGCGCTATCCCTTCTATTTCATCCCGCCTGAGTGGTTTTAAGATTCGTATGGTAAATTTTACAGATGAGACTGGAATACCAAGTGCCGCTGACTCCATGGTTCGCAAAGGGATATCTATGTATCTATGTCCGGTCAGTTTCAGATAGTTTGATGCAACAGAGATTGCATCTATATAGTCTGAGGCTAGTGAAGGGTTGGCGTGACCCCAGTCGATGACCCCGCATTTTCTGGAATACCGATATCTTTCCATTTGCACCATATTTGTTGGTCCCTGCTGCACCGTATGGGTCAGTTCGTGGGCTAATAGATGCTTGCCCGAGCTGCTCTCCGGGCTGTATTTTCCGGCATTGAAGTAAACATGATTGCCATGAGTAAAGGCCTGGGCATTGAGCTGTTTATTCATCTGCACGGCCTGCCCATCCGTGTGGATCTTAACGCCCGAAAAGTCTGTCCCGAACCGGCTTTCCATAAAGTTCCGGGTGTTCGGGTCCATAGCCTGCCCGCCCGATTTGCTCCCTTTCAGGGTACTTTCCACAGATCTGCTGACTGATGGAGCGCCGGAAAAACGTTTGGTCTGTACTTCCTCCTCTTCTTCCGGCTGACGCTGCAGTTTTGGCTGTACCTCCTCTTCTTCGACCTGGCGTTGTAATTTGGGTTGAACTTCTTCTTCCTCCTCTTCCTGACGCTGAAGCCGCATCGGCTGCACCTCTTCTTTTTCCTCCTCCTGACGTTGGAGACGACTGGCTTGGACTTCCTCCTCTTCACCCTCTTGCCGCTGTACCAGGGGAGTGATGCCCGCAGCGATTGGCTTTTGCTGTACTTTTTCTTCCGCATCGCAGGCGGCACATTTTCGCTGTACAGCAGCGGCCGGCATAGATACTACCCGGTCAGCCACCCGGTTTGCTTCCTGTTCGTAGCTATCATTGGCTTTTCCAACTTTGATCTTGCGTTGGATCCCATGCCGGTAAATGGCTACCGGACGAACAGAGCTGGTTTTGGTTTTCGTTTCAGCCACTTTATACATATTGCTTCAGTTTTACGCTACTTTAAGATAATCAATTCTTTTTCTCTTAGTTTCTGAAAGACAGAAATCGGTATTTCTGAATCCGTTGCCAGGTTGGTATAGGTCACATATGTTTTATTTTCCTGCTTTCGTTTCCGCACACTTGTACGAATGCTGTTTGCCCGGGAATCACCGATTCCAGGCAGTTCTTTAAGTTTTTCGACTGAATTGTCTTCATTCAGGTTGACCGGAGGGGGTTTTGGCACACCTGAGAGGTGATAATCTTTGTAATTCCGCTCGATCGGGTTCTGCACCCATTTATCCACTTTAAGCCCGAGTTTGGGCTCTTCCTTTTTGCTTTGGTTGATGGAAACTGCCCAGCACTTCAGGCCCAATGGCACATTATCTTCAGCCTCAATGATTTCCCGCTTGGCCTGTTTTTCGTTCTTATTGTCTTCTGTGGAGTTATCCACCGCTTTTAGCAAACCGCTTTTACCGGGCTGGCTGCCGTAATCGGGTATCACTTTATAGGACACATTTAGACCACTTCCTACCGCTGATTTCACTTTAGATTCGACCTGGCTTTCGTGTTGGGAGTTACCGGTTCTCGACAGGGGCGTCATGTTTTTCCATTCGCCCGGGCCGTGAAGGTTTTCATTGAGCAGGTGCCCGCGGATGTAGTAGCTTGCCCCGGAGCTAGTCCTTCGTTTGTTCAGCTTATCATACTCGCCATGCTGTGCTTGTGTGGGGGAGGACCCTGAAGGGCCTGCTTTCGCGAGTGGTATGACACTCATGGAAGTGCCGAACCCATTACGCAAGCCGCCATACTTTACCTCCCCGGTGGTCATACTCCCGCCAAAGAGTTTTCCTGTTGGGACCACAAGCTGGGCAAACAGATCATTCAGCTTGGATTCTTTTTGTTCATCCTTGAGTTTGTTGTTGGATGAAACCTCATCGATCTCCCGGGCGATGGCAAGAGCCTGTTTTTTGGCTGTAGCCTTTTTACCATCTCCTTTCACATCCACATTGCGGATAAAGGTTTCGTAGTTCTGCTCCGTGCTGGCGATCATCAGATGAGGTTTGGACTGGGAGCCTTTGAAATAGACCTGGTGGGTTTCTCCATCTTCAGCTTTGAACTTTTTACGGTTGCGCCACCACTTCACAATTTTTCCAGCCACCTTCTTGCCTTTTTTCACACCCGCTTTGACAAATTTCTTAGCTGCTTTAAAAAGTTTTTTGGCTTTTTTTACCACAAACCGGATCACCTTGTCGATGACCTTGTTGATCGGCTTACGCACTTTGGCAATCACCTTTTTAACGGCTTTGGTGATCCCGCCGAGGTTGAGGAGTTTGGCCATGAAGTCGAGGATGATCGGAATGATCATCGCCAGGCCGCGCTCCACGGCGGCCGCTACTTTGCCCAATCTGCCGAAAGCAATATCTGCGATGGCCCCAAAGACCGTTTTCACGAAAGTGACGATCCGCTCAAAATTGTCGATCAACCACATGACCACATTGTAGATGGTTTTGATGGCCTGAATGATGGCTCCGGCCGGACTCAGAAAACTGGCCAGCATGATGATCCCCTGCTTCACGATGTTGGTGATCACCCAGTTACGAATGCCTTCCATGACCGTCTGTTTGATCTCGGCGGCTTTTTCCTTGAGCATTTCCCACAGGGCAATGGGGCCTTCGGTGATGACCCGCTTCACGATATCCACTGTTTTTTCCACCCGGCTCACGGTTTCTTCTCCTAATTGTTTCACCAGGCGAGCCCGGATGTTGCTCCAGGTCAACCCCAGAATTTGCAGCACCAGGTGCATGATCCCTTTCAGATCCCATTTTTCCGGGAGCTGCAGTCCGATGCTGCCGAGTGGGCCCGTAAGCCACTCCACCACCCCGGAGATCAGGTGTTTTTTGATGTTGAGGCCGAAATTCGTAATTCCCTGTCCGACTCCCCGCACCAGGTTCATGATAAAATCAATCGGATGAAGGACAATTTTTTTGATGATCCGTGCCCCTTTGTTGATCACGTTCATGAGGGCTCCCTCATCCATCCCAAACTTTCCGAGCACCCACTTGAAGAACTTCAGCATGGCATTGAGCAGCAGGTTCGCCAGTTTGGAGAGCGCACCCGACAGGGACTCCTTCATTTTCTCGATCTTCTGATCGATCTTTTTGATGGCCGCTTCTTTTTTATCGCATAGCTTTTTCTGTAGCTCCTGTTCTTTTTGATCAATGAACTCATCCAGTTCATCCAGCTTTTTCTGCGTGTCCTGCATCGCTTTCTCACCGGCCTTTTTCAGGTCGGGGCCGAGTGTGGAAACATATTTTTTGATCTCCTTCCGGGCATTTGAAAGCTCGGTTTTGCATTCCCTGATGACTGCTTCGTTTTCTTTGGTGATGGTGACAATGAGTCCGTCGATCCGATTTACGTAGCGTTCCTTTGCATCAGAGAAGGCTTTTTCAACTTCAGGAAAATCATCAATACCCATCAGCCAGTCTTTAGCCGCTGCAGCCCACCCAAATGCCCCGGAATAGCGTTTTTCCTTGAACGCGTTGATGTCGGCATTCACTTCATCTTCAAACTGTTCGGAAAATTTCTCCTGGGCTTTGTCAAATTTCCGCATGGAGTCCTTTTCCAGGCTATCCAGTTTGGTTTTGATCTTTTTCCGGGCATTTTCATAGATCGTGTTGATGTGTTTGACCACCCCTTCCCGCTTCTTCTCCATCCCGGTTTTGGTGCCCTGCTGGGTGGCCTTTACGTCGTTGAGCTGCTTTTTGCGTTTGTCAGTCATCTGCTTGCGCACTCCCTGCTCTTCCTGCTGCATGCTGACGTCCACTGACCTTTTTTCACTCTGGGCATACTGCCTGGCTGCTTTAGGCTCGGCATTCACACTATTTTTGATGCCTTTTCGCTCCTTCCGGGCCTCCAGCAAGTCACCACTATCCACCATGCTCAGTTCCTCATCGGAGATCCCTTCCTGCTTCAACTGGTGGTCCGATTCTTCTTCAAAGACTTTAAAATCCGTGTGGGCGGATTCAAGACCGGGCACAGCTTCTTTCCCAAGGTCCAGCTTTGGCGTTTCCGGGGCACCTTTTACCGCCGGAATGGGCTTTGGTGTTTTCTTAGAAGGTTTTGGTTCTGGTGTGCTTTCGATCTCACTGTACGTGGCATCCACTGCTTTTACATCCTGTGTCACCACGCCGGTCACCTGATCGCCGATGCCTTTAGCCATCCCTTTTTTCTTGAAGTTATCCAGATCCTCCAACGTTTTGGGCACTGACCGGTCGATGGCTTCATTCAGGCTGTTGCGTGCGCTATCTTCGGATGGTTTAGGTTCTTGTTTTCCTTCCAGCGTATCAATTTGAGCCGAATTGCTCTCGGATTGGCCTTCATTGGCGGGTGGTTCTACCGCTTCTTCTGTTTGAATAACTTTTTCGCCCGCGGTATCATGGTCTTTTTCGTTTACGGCGAGTTGTTGGGTCTTTTCCGCGGCATTTCCACAGACATTTTTACTGGTCTTTTCCAGGTCTTTTTTTACATCCGGAAATTTCTTTTTAGCCAGTGGCCCGAGTTCGGCCTTTTTTCCTTCTTCAGACGAGCCTTCCTCGGGTGGCGGTGCCGCACTTGTAGCCTGGTCTTTTTTTTCTTCCGGACCCAGTTCCTTCTGCTCTTCTCCCTCTTCCACCAAAGGCTCCGGTTCCGGTGCTTTGGTTTCAGCATTTTTACTGGACTTGGCAACTGGTTTCACTGGTTCGGCAGGCTTGGATGAAACGACCGGCGGTGCTGATGGGGTACCTCTGGCACCTACGGAAATCTCCTGGTCACCGGGCAGCGTTTCTTTCTCAGCTTCTCCTGCTACTTCCGGTGTGTCGGGTGTTTTAGCTGGTGGCTGGCTTCGCTTTACCTGTTTCGGGGGTGCGATGGCGGTTGATTTCTTTTCCGATTTGGTTGCAGTGGTCACCATTACTTGATCCGGCCTTCTTTTTGAAATTCCTTTTTGATCCCTTCCTCTAGGTCATGGAGGAGAATGATATTGCTTCCCCGGTTGAGCGCCATCAGGGAGCTGTAGCGCACAATGTTCATAGTAGCTCCCCCGGAGAGTTCATAGGTGCGGGCCAGGTCCCGCAGGTTGATGCTTTCCTCCAGTTTGCATTTTGGTGAGAAGCCTTTTTGCCAGAGTTTGAAGCGCTGTGATTCACCCGGCATCGGGAAATTGATGATGGATTCAAACCTGCGTACAAACGCATCATCCAGGTTATTTTTCATGTTGGAGGCCAGGATGATCACCCCATCAAAAACTTCAATCCGCTGGAGGAGGTAGGAGACCTCCTGGTTGGCAAACCGGTCTCTTGAATCACTGACGCTTGTCCTTTTCCCAAACAGGGCATCGGCTTCATCGAAAAAAAGGATCCAGTTTTTGTACTCCGCCTGATCAAAGATCCGCGAGAGGTTTTTCTCGGTTTCACCGATGTACTTGGAAACTACCGATGACAGGTCGATCTTGTACACATCCCGGTTGGTGTATTTTCCCAAAAGACAGGCCGTCATGGACTTGCCGGTGCCCGGCGGACCATAAAACAGGCAGCGGTACCCGGGCCGTAGTTTTTTGGCCAGTTGCCACTCCTGAAGAAGTGTCTGTCCATGATCGATCCACATTTGGATCTCCTTCACCTGGCTGAGTGTAGACTCTTCCAGCACCAGGTCCTCCCAATCCAGCTCAGTGGAAATGTGCTGGGCAGGGAAGTCGAAGCTGAGGGTAGGCTTCCGGATCTCTCCGGTGGTAAAGTAGTCGATGATTTCCTGCGAGAGAACAAGCTGGCCACACATCCGGGGTTCATTTTCCCGGGGAACATCCAGTTTCAGAATATCGTGTTTGGCAAACACATGATCCCGGTCAAACATGGTGTAGGCCGTAAAACCATCTTCCAGTTTACCTCCTGAAAGCAGGAAACGAAGCGTTTCACCTGTAGGCAGGAAGCCGCCATGGCTGCTTCCGGTGATCCCGCCGAATTCGGTAAATCCCCGGTCGTAGTTCTTGTTGCTCAGGAAAAATACATCCAGCAGTTGCGGACGGATGTGCGGAATGAGGGCCAGTAATATGGCCAGCCGTTCCCACAGCCCCAGGCGGTAGTGTCGTAAGAAACTCGCATACAGTGACTGGCCGGAAGACAGGTCAGGTGGCTCTATGTCAAAAACATCTGCTATAGCTGTCTCTTTCTCAAAATACTGGTCGAGCCGGGCCTGCAGGATGCGGACAAACCAGTCGAGTTCGAGCTCCAGTTCGGTGGCATTATGGTGCAATTGATCGTTTACCATTCCGTATGAATTAAGTAATCGTTCCAGGGTAATTTGATCGTACTGATCCCCCAGGGGAGTTTTTCGAAAAGCACATCATAGGCTTTTTGCTCCACCTGAAGCAACCAGTCTTTATCTTTTCGGATGAGTTTGCCTTCACGTTGTAAAAAAGCTTCCCGGAATCCTTCGTTGGAAGTGCTTTTTAGCGGTGGCCAATGAGCAATTGTTGCAGTCAGCAACTCCTCACAAGCTTTCCGTTCTTCATCAGTGAGTGTGATCTCCGGGTCTACAAATTCTTCTGGAGAAAGCCCGCAAAGCACTTTGCTGAGCAGAAAATGATATTCAGGCAGATTTGGGTCACCGGAGCCCAGGTATTGCAAGAGATGCGTAGCCCGCTCAATTGAATGGAAGTCCCTGAACTCGTTGTTGACCGTGAGTTGGAGGCTTTCAAAAAGTTTTGCCAGGAAAGGCCAGAGGATGACCAGGCCCGCGTTCCGGATGTAGAAGTCCGGGAGTTCTTCCACGGGCTCGTCCCGGGGTTCTTTTTTGGATAATTCTTTCGGTCTGGTTTTGAGTTCACCTGGTGTTGGAACCTCTGTAAAATCTTCGGAATCGAGTAACAAGCGCAGCTCACTCAGTTGGTCCGGGGTGATCGGAGGAGGTTGGGGAGTCTCCTGTTGCTCCTTTACTTCCCGCAATAATTTTTCAATCGCCGGAGGAAATTGCCGGATGGTGCGTTGCAACTCTTCAAGGACTTTCCGGGTGTTTTTTACCGTTGTTTTCAGGTCGAGGCGGGCTCTGTACGCGGCTTCCCGGAGAAGCATAAGAAGCCCTTCCTTCCGTTGGGTTTTTGATTTATAAGCGTGTTCCCGGACCCACCAGAGTATGGTTTTTGGTGATGGAGAAGTTGTTGCGGTTGTTTCCGGACCGGTTAGTTCCTCCCGAAGACTTTGGGTATCTGCCAATTTTTTGGGAACTAAATGGGTTAGCCGGTCCCCCTCTTTTTTGGTGATCAGCTTGGCCTTTACCAGTTTTTCCGCAAGATCTTCCAGGTACTTTTCCGGTTCACGGAAACCAGAAGACAGGGTGAATGTGTATCGGGCCAGCCAATCCATGAGCCCGGCTTTTTTCTTAAATATCGAAATATAATGTAGCAGGTCGAATTGGATGGATTCAATTGCCGGGTTCCCCTTTGAAGTAGATTGGAGGGTTTTTTGAATGACCTGAAAGGTTTTTGAAAGCTTTGCTGTGCCCGGACTTCCAAGGAGCAGTTGAAGCAATTCATTCCCCTGTTTCCGGGAAACCAGGCGGATGAGGTTTTCCCGAAAGGACAGGTTCTGTATGGAGGAAAGCAGGTAGTCCTGCAACTCCGCGGGGCGGTGATCCACTAATTCGGTGAAAATTGCAGAGAAAATATTTTCAACAGGGCCATGGAGTGGGGAGGGCAACCATCCATACTCCAGGTAGTTTCTAAAAATCGTGAACGGGTCTGTGAACGCTGTATTTTGGGATTGTTTGCCGATCTTGGTACGGAACCATCCGTCAATGGCTTTGAAGTCGGATGCCTGGGCTTTTTGGGACGCGGCCATTTCCAGCCATAACGCCAGAAGTACCGGATCAGGCTCCTGCCATTTGTTAAAGATTTGCTTCCTGAGCTTGTCGATGGTCTGCTGAGCTTTCTCCAGAATGATCCGGATCACGATAAGTATGGCCGATTCATCAAAATAGGTGGTAACCTGCCGCCTAGACCCCGGATTTTGGAGTTTGCGCCGCAGGTAAATACTAAATCCCAGGTACTTTTTCTCCAGGGTTTCCAGGGCTTCCCGGATGTTGAACTCCGGTTCGGGAAGTGTTGATCCGGGTTCCAGGAGGGCACTGAGGTTTCTGAAGAGCTGCTCTGTAAGATCCCCGTGTGATTTGGACTCAAGGGTGGTCCGCAACTGCTCCATAGAGGACCTCATGTCTTCCTCCGGCGAGTCTTTCAGAATATGGAGGATCCGGTAGAGTTCGGCCCATTGCATTTTATTGAGTTGGGAGAAGTCATTTACTTCTTTCCGGATTCCTTCATGGATGTCTTTTTGCAGGACACCGAGGACCATGGCGTGATGCGTATCGGTGAAAAGGTGACTGATCCGTTTCCGGAATGAAGGGACACTGATCCCTTTTTGGATGACCGGAATGAGTTTTTTGAAGGACCCGGAATGGAATAACCTGTCCACTGCTTTGTCCGGGGAGCTCTCTGGGAGGCTCGCCCACCAGGGGAGCGATCCGTAATAGAGGTAAAACCGGATGAGTTCCAGGTCAGAACCATCTGGGGAATCCCGGTCATAGGGGTTCTCGTCACCTTTCGCTGCTTTGGAAATTTCGTGAGTCAACGCTTTCCTGAAGACATCTTTTACGATTTTCGCCAGTTCATCCTCCATTTTGGCGTATGCGATGTTCCCGATGTCCAACTCCAACCGGTCGATCCGGATTACCTGGTCTCGAGGTACACTTTCCCGGCAGATAGCTTCGAGCATTGGGGTTATTTTCCGGGTGACCAGCTCTCCGAAATTTTGCCGAATGTTTAACGCAAGGTGTTCATCCGGAACTTCGAGTTCCCAACGCTGGGATTTAATGATATAGCGGTCATTGCTCATCGGCATGGGAATAGAGTTCTTCGATCAGGGAATTCAGTTTTGCGGAGATCTCTGCCGGGTCATCGGAAGTGGCTGCTGCCTGGAGCCATTCGCGATAAACATTTTTCAGATCTTCCAGGATTTCCGGCTTCAACCAGGTGATGGAAGCCAGGAGGTGTGCCGGTGTTTCCTGACGGACCATCTTTTCTACATACCGGCCCAGCTTGTTCAGCTGGGCGTCTTCGGGCTCTTCCCGGAATCGCTCCAGGTTCGGGATAAAAATGCTTACCTGGAATGAGTAGGGATCATGAAGCAGGATCTTATCCCCGTTTTTTACGATTTCGAGGAGCTTATCCTGCCGGGTCCGGGGGCGTAACAGGATGTGTTCGATGACCAGCGGACTGGTTTCGTCGAACCCGCATAAGTGAGCGAGTCGTTTTTCAAAGCCAGACATCAGGGATCTGTCAGGATCCGCATGGTTTAGGTAATTGACCCCCTGCGATCGGCGCTTGCTGGCATCCGGGTAGGTCGTCAGAAAAGCAATGCGGTGTTTTACAAGTTCACGGAGGTTTTCCAGTTGCTCTTCTTGGTCACTGCCAGGTTCACTATAGGCCGCATAATCCACAAAGCTTTCGCCATGTCGAGCGATGAGATGTTCCAGCAGGTCATTTCTGCGTTTGAGAAACAGCTCAGGTCTTTCCAGGTTTTCCTGCAGGCTTTCTTCATATTGTTCCTTCAGCAGGTCGGTCACTTTGGGCACCATCCGGAGAGGTTGGCTAAAATAGGTCTTATCGACAGACTCGTTGATAGAGAACAGGTCAGTAAGGTGTCCGAGTTGTGAAAAATAATTGGCCAGCAGTTGCTCAAAGACCAGCAGATAGCCTTTCAACTGCCGGGAATGCAGGAGTTGGCTTTCTGAGGTTGGGTCTGGAAGTCCCTGCTCCCCGATACCATAGATGAGCGGGAAATGGTTTTGTATGGAGTCGTAAGAGGTAATGTCAAATTCGTCACCTCCAGGTATTTCCAGATCATTTTTCGTGGCTTTTGGCACGGCGATCTTGGCAGGGCTGAAATCTTCCAGCTCGATATCAGTTTGAACCGGCACTTCGTCCAGGAATAATCGGATCTCAGAATTTTCGGTGCTTAATTTCGGCTGGTAGGTTTCGGGAGCAGTGAGTTTCAGGCAGGTGGTGATCCCTTCATTGATGATCTGCCCATAAATGGAATTGGAGATTTCACAGTGCTTTACGGAGCTGACCCCTTCGATTTTCATCAGGATCTCAATGATGCTGGATACATAGATGACATTTCTTCGCTTCAGCGCGGACATCTCCTCCTCCAAAATGAAGCCATTCTCCAACATGGGTCCGTCAAAGATCTCGGTGGTGTGCCTGCCGTCATCCAGGAGTTCCTGCAACGAGTAAAACCGGATGGATGGGTTAAGGAAGTTGTGAATATCCTCATAGATCGCATTAAAGACTTCTTTAGGGCTGGCTTCCGGGGTCAGGTTTACAGAAGCCTTAATTCCGATCTCCTGTACCCGAACGGCCTTGAATTTGAGAAAATCTTCTCCAAGGTTGCGGTATTGATTGAGCCTGCTTCTGGCCCCGGAGACCCTTTTTTGTGTGACGACAATTTTTTCATTGAAGTAATTCAAAAGTGACCCGGATTCGATCGAGCTGACCTCTTTCTCTACCAAAGGTTTCAATGTGTCTAACTGATCTCCAGTGTAATGGCTACCATTCAGCAGTTTAATTCTTAGGTCGAGGGTTGTTTCCCGGGTAGTTGTTTTGATCCGCAGCCTGAAAAAATAGTGATAGCGTTCGCCGGGGTCATACACGGTATGATCAATTACATCAATGGAATCAAGGGAGATCTTTTGGTTCCAGAAAGGGGGTAATTGATCCCAATAAGGAAACTCCGCGAGCAGTTCATATTCCTTTTCATCAACGCAAAGTCTCCACCGGATGATGTTGCTGTTGAAGTCTTCCTCCCGGTCTTGGCAGTAGTAATCCGTTTCGGTTTCCACTGCACCTTCCTCAAATTCCAGTTGCACATCGTACAATCCGGTCGGCCTTACCCGTTCGCCCTGATCGTAATTGAGCCCATGATCCGGATGGAAATAGATGTCCTGTTCCAGCTTAATGGGTTTTTCCAACCAGGCATTACGGATACCTTCACAGTCGATCACCAGTTTCCGAAAGTCATCGGCAGTCAGCGGGTTGGAGGGCAGGACCTGCGCTGGGGTGAAGAAATTGGAGGCCACGTCTTCTGAGCTGCTGGCCAGGATATCGCGAATATTGAAGCTAGTGCGATAGCCCAGTTCTGTGATGGCATAGCAAAGGACCTCCAGGATGGTGATCCCCGGGTCATGGAGGTTGTGATCGGTCCAGGTATCCCCGGCCAGCTGACGGATATGCTCCAGGGCTTCTTCATGAAGCCGGGCATAATCCATGCTGGCATGGGTTGGTTTTTGCTTCGATATGGTGATGGATTCACCGGCCATGCTATTTTTTGGTTATAGCTTTAGCAGATGTTTCCAGGTGCGATCCGTTCAGTTGTTGTTCTGCTTGTGCCTGGATTTTTGGGATGAGGCTCTGTACCTGGATATAGGGGAGGTTCCCCAGGGCGCTCAGGATGACATTCGTTTCTTCAAGGGTGAGTTTTAGGTTTACTTCTTTCATGGCATTGTTATTTGGTTGATTCAAGTTTTTTAAGTCGGTTTGAGAGTTCTCCGATCAATTGATTTTGTTCCTTAATGCTTTCAATCAGAAGCGGGATTAGGGAGATATACTTGACGGACTTGTATTCAGTCGATTTTTTTAGTGCCTTATCCGGGTTTTCCGGGTCGATTACCGGCGGGCTTACAATGGTGTCAACCAACTCGGGGAAAAGTTTTTCCACATCCTGGGCGATCAGCCCGATTTCCCGGTTTGGTTTGGTACCGTCCTTATACAGATAAGATTTCCCTTGTAGTTGCAGGACTTTTTCCAGCGAAGGCTGCAGGGCTTTGATCTCTTTTTTCAGGCGCTTATCGGAGGCGCTTTTTAGGGCGCCAGTATAGGAGATATCTCCATCAGCAAAGATGGCGTAATTGTTTACGCCACCCAGAGCCCTTCCATATACGCCAAAATTGGTTTCGTTTCCGGATGCGTATCCATAGAGCCCATAATTTTCTTTTCCTCCATTCGATTGTCCATAAACGGCATAGTTGTATTCAGTGCTGTTTGATGATGCAAGAACGCCATAATTGGTGGTTGCAGAATTGGCATTTACATAAATGGCCCGGTTCGAATTTGCCGGACCTGAAACTACCCCAAAATATCCATAATTATTCCCATCAGTCGGGTAAAGGAGTGTTCTGATACCGTTCTTTGTATCTCCAACTTCAAGTCTGTAAAGGTTTGAGTCACTATTTATTTTAACTTTTCCATCAGCATACGAAATATCCTTATTCGAATCCTTTACCCAAACGTTTTCTCCACCTCCGGCCCTTAACTCTGTCCCATCTTCCAGCAAAAATTTTGTTGCTTTCACTTCTCCCTTTACATGGAGGGGCGTTTCGGGACTTTCCGTATGGATGCCGACCAACCCACGACTATCCAGAAAAATGCCTTCACCAACCTCTCCGGATACTTTCAGCCCATTGCTGTCTTTGGCTATCAGTTGCTGAGCCTGGATCGAATCCGGTAAAAGTTTTGGCGGTAGCACACCGGTTATTTTGGTGGCCTCTATATCCGGCAACCGGTCTGCCGGTACGGTACCGGACTGCAATTCCGACGCATTCAGTTTTTTGAGGTCGCTCCCTGCACCTTCAAATGATTTGGCCAGTACTTTACCGGAGACTTCGAGTAGTTCATTTGGATTCGTGACTCCAATGCCAACGTTTCCGCCGTCTTTGATAAAGATCCCTTTCTCGTTTTGGTCGCTTAATTTGAGACCATTTCTATCCGGCGCCTGAATCGTTTTTACAGAAAAGGTATCAGGAAGTCTTTTAGGATCGATCGTTCCCGAGGTGATTTTGGAGCCATCCAATTCATCCAGACTGGCACCATTTCCCATAAAATTTTTGGCCTTAATATTTCCGTCTACCTCCAGCTTTTCTTCCGGTGCGATAAGTCCGATCCCGACATTCCCTCGATAGTTAAGCCTCATCACTTCCAGAAGGCCATCACCTTCCTCATTCTGTTTCGTGTAAAGAGCCAGATCACCCATGGAAGCGGTTCCCCTTTCTATGTGAAGGATGGAAGAACCCACGTACCCGGCACTACCCATTGCAATACCGAAACCCTTTTTGTCCTCAGAGCTTCCCTGAATGAATAGATGATAGCTTGCTATATCATTCACTTTATCAGTGGCTTTCACAGAGAGATCATATATATGGAGTTTTGCTGCAGGGTCTTCCGTTCCAATTCCGATCCTGCCTGTTTCGTGGATCAACAATCCATTTTCACGAGTATTTGTGAGCTTCAGACCACGTTCCGATCTCGCAGTAATCTGATCGGCTTTTATTTGATCGGTATCAAGTTGACCGGTATTAATGGCCGAGGCATTAATATTTGTGAGTTTTGACCCATTACCATGCAATTCGGTAGCGTTCAGACTGCCGTTTACATCCAGCGTATATGCCGGAGTGGTGGTACCGATACCTACCTTGCCGTCACTTCTTACAGCCAGTTGGTCGGCACCCTCACTGTTTTGCACTTTGAGGCCGAAGGAGTTTGAATCTTTTCCTTTTGAACGAAGGGTGACAGCATTCAGACCGGAATGGATCACGGCATTCAGATCGACACGTGGTGTTTCCGAAGCGCCGGCCAATCCCAGCTCGGTATTTCCATCTACTTTCAGTTTACCTTTTACATTGAGGTCTTTGTTAGTGGTGACCCCTTCGTTTGCCTGGATGGGTGAGTTTACGACTAATGCAGTGGATGGATTCTTTCCCTGCAGGGTACCGAAAATGGAAATCGTATCTTCCGGCTGGTCGCCCAACTGGACGTTTCCTTCGTGATACTCCACCTGTTTCACCACCATTTCTCCCTGTACGGTTAGGTTGCCGCCCACGGTCAGGTTTGAGTCCACATTCAGATTTCCGCGTGCTTTCACGTCACCGTTTACATCAAGGGGGGCTTCCGGGGTGGCCAGCCCAAGACCCACCGGCCCCTGCACGATCAGGCCATCATCAGGAGCTTTTTTGTCCGTATACCCTTTGCCGATAGTTGCAGCGCCATGTACATCAAGTTTATTCGTTGGTGAGATCAGGCCTATACCCAGCCTGCCCTCTACAATAAGACTATCGGCCGGAGCGACCTTCGAGCCGGCATAGGCGGATCCGATGGCACCGGCTCCGGCTACATCGAGCTTATTCTTGGGTGTTGTGGTTCCGATCCCGATATTGTTCGCTTCACCGACGGTCACCTGGTCTTCCTTTTTATTCACAAAGGAGTCGATCAGTTGCACAAAGTGATCTTCGGTAGGCCGGTCACCGGTCTCGAAGTATTTTTTCAGGCTGCTGCGGTCTTGCTCTTTCATGAGTTTATGGTGTTTTTAATTAGTTGACTTCAAAATTCACATCGATCATCATGTATCCGATACCCAGTTCGCCACCTCTGCAGGAGCTCTCTCCGGGGCGCACTACCGATATGTGGTGATTTTCAGCGGAAACCAGTACGGCCCTGGAGGAGGTAGGCTCCACCACCTCCTCTGTTTCCTCCATACTGACAATAAATTCCAGGTCTTCACTGATGGCCATCAATCCGATACCGGCCCCGATATGCTTGATCCCTTTCTTGATGTGGTAAAGCCTGAACTGGTTCACATAATCCACATATTCCCTACTTTCAATGAATTTGAGGAGGACCGATTTGTAGACTTTACCGGTCAGCAGAATATCCTCTCCTTCATCATAAGCCCATGGAGAAAGAAATCTTTTGATTTCTTTATTGAGTTCCTGTCCATAAAATCCACGGTCATATTCGGGCTTAAACCCGACGGAAAAATCAGCCAGGATCTCTTCGTAGATCGGGTTCTGAACTTGTAGTTGTACAAATGGGGAACAGTATTTTTTTAAATAATCCTGGATGCTTATTAACTGATTCCTGCTGGTCTTCGGCTGTAAGGGGTTCACCGCATTTTTATTTCTCAGGTTGGGAATGACGATCAGGGTAACCTTGCCGGGGTCCAACTCCGAACCCTTGCTGGTATGGTTCAGGCAGCGAACCTTGTAGATGGAGGGAAACTTATCGAGAACCAGGCGTTCATAATCCCAGACAGTGACCACCCGGTTTTTATGCCTCAGACGTTCACTCACCCGTGCATAAAAAGTGTGGTCCTGTTCTTTTGGGGCGCCTTCAAAAGAGGCATAAGGCTGACTGACTGTTTTTATGGCGGCCAGCTTCTCTCTCATTTTGGCGATTTTACCCTCCTTTAAGGGTGCCTTCAGGTGATCAGGATCATTGCCATTATCCCTGAAAACCGCCACTGCGGCCTGGGTATGCAGATTGATAAGTTGGCACAGGCTTTCAGGTGGTTCGGCAATGCTCCCGCGTAGCCAGAACATCCCCGCGGGCATCAGGGTGTTGTCTTTTGTTGCCTCTTTCGGGATGTCAAATTTAATGATGCCAGAGGTCTGGAAGTTGTTGGTTTCATCAGCCAGGATCTGCAGTTCGTGAAACGGGATCCAATGATTTTCGGACAGGTAATTCCACTGTATGCCTTTCCCGCTGGTCTCCAGGTCCGGATCGGCCGTGCCCTCCGCTACCTGGAAGAGTATACTCAAAGAAGCAGGCAATTCCAGGCCTTCCAGGCCAATGTACAGGTAGCCCTGGTCTTCGTACTGTGGGAGTAAAGTGAAATTCTTCAGGTCCGTAGAGGTATAAGGATGCTTCTCAGCCAGCCCAAAAGCTCCTAAGTGAAAGAATCGCTCAATCCGCTTTTCATAGTCCTGACGAATGGAATCCTGATCTTCCACCAGGTGCAGGTCCAGTGTTTCCGACGAACTGTAATTCAGAAAAAGGCTGTTGATGGTGGGCGTGTAGGGTTCGTTGGGGGGATCCTGTTGATTATCCGAATCAGCGAGGGCATTTTCAATGGCGATTCTCGAATTGAGGGTAGGGAATTCACTATGACCGAAAGGATAGTTGAGGCGCAATTTCAAAAATCCCCTGGGCACACCCTGGGTATAAGTCTCTGACCAGGGGAAATCCGGGTCCCGGTCAAATTCACGGATGGCCCCAAGACTGAAGCGAATGATTCCCTGATCGCCGACGGACTCTCCGCTTTCGATGTTTTCAATGGGGGCATCCGGTGCGATCTCCTTAATGATTTTGATGACCGCTTCCATTTCTCCAGGGGTCTTGAAGAACTGACTCACCCCAACGATCTCCCGGTTGGTGGCGAAAATGGTGAAAAAATGGGTGCCATCCGACGCGACTTTGCGTTCAAACTGACTGTCATACAATGCATTTTCCCGGACCGACCCCACACCATGAAGCCGGCCTTTTTCCTGCTTGTAACCTTCGCTTCTCAGCATAATCCGGTCTGAGGCATCCACCAGCCGGAAGAAATAAGGATGTTCTCCCTTTCCGGTAAACAGCTCGAAGCGATTTCCTTCCGGCTTTGTTTCTACCTTCCTGGATTCACCAAGTTTTGAACTCTTAAACAGCTTTACTGTGCCCTGATCCATCCATCTTTTCCGGTTGAGGATGGAAATATCGGCCGTCAGGTTGTCTTCATTTGGTGTGATCTTTTCGTAAACAGCATAGTGCTTTTCAAAATCGGGTACATCAGCCCAATCGATCCCGATGCTGAGTGAATCCAGCCGTTTCTGAAAGATCTCCTGGTTTCCGATAAATAGTTCGTTCCCCTTTTCCGGCATTGGGCCGAAAGGGAGGAATGCCTTCCCGGGATCCAGAGCTGAACGGCTGGTGTGGAGCAGATTGTTGTAAATTCCCTCCACATTTACTTTGAGGACGGCATTGATGAGGTTAAGCTGGAATAGCTGACCATAAAATCCGGGATGCACGAGTACTTTCATGACCGGATACTGGGTATTAAATTCCTCCAGTAAAAGCGCTTTATTATAGGCTGCAATGGGTGGCACCATTGCATCAGCCAAAACTTTGATTTGAAGGTATTTGCCGCTGATTATCCGAACTTCCGAGGGATCAAGAGAGATCCAGGCCTCCGCTCCGCTCAATTGAATCTTGAAGAGTTGAAGCAGTTCTACCTCCTTAAAAAGAGTACCGGTGTCCCGGCCGTCTTTTCCCTCCGTTTCCAGTGTCAGCGTGATGGTGCGTACACCTTCGCGAAGAAACAGGAGCGGGGAGCTAAAGGCAAACCCCAGTGCGGATTCCTGCATGGTACGCTGTTCTTTGGGGAGCAATTTTGCAGGTTTTCCTTCTTCCAGAGAAGGATTATTTTCATATTGGCTGCTTCCGAAACCGGACCACTTGGGTTCGCTTCCTTCCAGCTTTGCTCCAAAGCCGTCAGCGGAGTTGGCCACGGGTGCATCGAAGACTTTGCGGTTATGTGCCTGGTCCACATACACCGAACAAATACGTCCGATCCGGCCCCGATTGACTACAATGTCCTTTTCGAGTTGGTAGATGAGCTCTTTTTCGAGGCCATCTTTTCCTGCTTTAAAGAAGGTTTTCGATGCTTCGAGCGGGTATTTGTTTACATTTTTCGCGAGTTCAAAGAGGACATGGACCCGGTCCTCCTTAGCGGGCATCTCATAGAGCCGGAGCACTTCCTTGTAATAGAAATCAAGGTGCTTTTTGGTTAAAGAATTAATGTGGCGCTGAGCATGGCCAAAGAGTTTCAGGAACGTGAGAAAAAGGGCATAATGCGGATCGGATTCACTCACCCCATCGGTATCGAAGAAACGACTCCAGTCTGAGGAGGGTCTGTCTTTCGGGTAAAAGTGGATCAGTTTGGAAAACCCGGCAGCAAAGGCTTTCAGGTCGGCTTCCTTACGGTCATCTACATAGGGTGTCTCCGGCCGCAGTTGATCCGGCATCCGTTTGGATCGGGTGCTTCCGTCTCGTTGCAAGGGGTTTTTCGGTTGCTCGTCGTTCATGCCATTTTGCCTGTTGCTTCAGTGGTATAAAACGGGTAAACAAAGTTGCTCCGGGTATTGGTGGTCCGGATGGTATACTCGACCAGGATATTCACCTTACCTTCTAATGTGTCATCTGCTGTGATTTGAATATCAAATACAGTGATTCGTGGTTCAAAGTAGAGAATCGCTGTTTTGATCCGGTCTTTGATATAGGTGATCAATCGGGTAGAAATCGGCTCAAAAAAGAGGTCGGTCAGATCGCATCCGAAATTCGGCTGCATGATGCGTTCCCCGGGGCGTGTACCAAGCAGGATGGTCAGACTCTCCTGGATGTCTTGCTCCTCCTTGCTCATTTCCACCAACCCCGTGCCAGGAGAGAAAGCAGGCGGAAAGCTCCAGCCTTTCCCTAAAAAGGAAGTTGCAAATTTTTCGGGTAGTTTTTCTTCTTCCATTCTGATCAATTTTAATTAACCGATTAAAACAGTCGGACAGCCGGCGACAATGCTGCCACCGTGCGCCGTAGGGTCTCCCATTCTGGCTGCGGGCATCCCCCCGATCATCACCGTGGCGGAGCCATTGGCGATCGTATCCGGCGGACCGGTACAGGTGGCCATGTCACCTGCCCTTGCCGCTGGCATCCCCCCGATCATCACCGTGGGTTCGCCCGGAGGCAAGACCGGCCCACCTACGTGTGGGGTAGCCGGTGGAGTGATCATCGGGCATACGTGCATGTCGCCTGCTCTGGCTGCTGCCATTCCCATAAACCATCAATTTATCTGTACCATTGACCCTTTCACTACAGCGATGGCACCGGTGGTCAGTTCGGCCCCGGCCCCACCATCCGCTTTAAATTCCGCCGAAGCGGCAAATTCGATATTCGTTCCTTCCAACTTTGCATCGCCGGAAGCGGTTGTTTCCACATTGGTCCCTTCGGTTTTTATATCTCCGGAGGCTTTGAAAATGAGGTCTGCGGCTGATTCCAAAGTAATACCATCTGCATTCATCAGGATCTTGTTATCATTCTGATCAGCGAGTTCAATACCTTCATCTTTGTCACTTATCGTCAGCTTGTTTCCACCCGGAGTCTCGATGAGCAGGCTGGGGTCCTCATCGTTGAAAAGGACTTTGATCCCGCTTTTTGTGATGATCCCTTTTTCGATGTTATCGTCGGTTGCTTCCAGGGGAGCTGCTTTGGCGCTGCTGTGAAGCATCCCAAGGATGACTGCATGGCGTGGGTCCTCGTTCAGAAAACCGACCACTACCTCATCGTCTATTTCCGGCAGGAAGAAAATACCCCGCTCTGACCCGGCATCTGCCAGTGCGATCCGTGCCCAGATGCCCTCTTTTTCAGCGGAGATGGCCGGGCAGGCTACAAGGATGCGGTGTTCGCCATCCGGGTCTTCTCCAACCTGCTTTACAATGCCGATTTGCAGGCCCGTGATACCAGGGATGATGCCTGCTGCCGGCGGTGAGGACACCCCGTACATTTCCGTAAACCACTCCGGGGAGACCCCCAACTCCAGGTCCATCGTCCAGTTGCCTCCCGAAAGCTCATGGCGCACAGAGGAGACAAAAGCATCTCCGTTGAAGCGATCTCCCAATCCTTCCAGCGTGATGATATCACCCTGTTTGATACCTGACAAACCGTGTGTTTTGATGCGGCCTCTGGCCTGACTCAGACCAGACCGGAGATACCGGGCATCCGCCCAGGCTTTGAGTTCAGTATCGGGGATCTTACCGCCGTGCCGCAGCTCCAGGGATTCAGGCGCAGTGACTTCAGCAAGGGTGGAAGGCGAAAGATTTCCCAGACCGGAGATTCCCGGGTCTTCACCTTCTTCTTCCAATAGGGCCTGACCTGCCGGATCCCAGGAGATGCCCTTTGTTCCCGCCAACTGCAGGCTTGCATCTATTTCGGCTTCAAATTCGATGAGGCTCTGGCCATAGGTGATGGTTGTCACCGGACTGCCTGAAAGATCCGGTTTCAGTACTTTCAGTTCTCCGTCACTGGCTATCAGGATCTTTCCATTTACTTCGGCGCGGTTCATGATAAAATCCCAGTCCGTACATTGAAACTGGACCATTTCCTTGTGCTCCACGTCCGTTGCTTCCACATCGGTAGTCAGCCCATAGGTACCGGCGATCTCTTCGATGATGTCGCTGTCTTTCGACTCGTAGAAGTAATCACTTTTCCGGTCGATGGTCATTTTGATGGCAGGGTCCCGGCATTCCAGGATCAGCACCGAATGGCCGTTGTTACGGATCTTGAGGGCGTGTTTGATAATAATCCCTTTAAAAATGTCTTCATTTTCCGAATCATAGCCGGCCTGAATGGTTAGCTCCTTGCCAGGAACAAAGTCATCGGAGCTGCTCACCTCAAATTCACCTTTGGTCACGTCTCCGTCATCCAGCACAATGCGTGCAAACGGGATTTTGTTTACTTCTTTGTTCACAAGGATAGAAAGTATCCTAATTGACTGAGCAGGCTCTGAGCCATCTATCAAAATAGTATGCGTAACTAATCCGGATGTCTTGAGCAGGTCGGTACTCATGCGCTTTTCTTTGTTACCGGTGGAAAATAAATTTTCATTCCGACTTTCAGGTTCCTGAAGTTGCGCAGGTTATTGACCCGGGCTACTTCCAGATAGTAAGCAGGATCTCCGTATATCCGGTAGGCCATCAAAGGGAGGGTATCGCCCTCACCCACTATCCGGATGTGACTGAGATCAGGTGAATTATCGTTTTTCTCTTTAGCTTCCGTTTCCTTGTCGAGGGATGCGGCAAAGGTGGCATTGGCTACCGCCCGGATCGGGGTACCGTCCGGTTTGAACAGGGTGTACTTGATCTCCACCGACTCGAGCCTTCCTTTAAAGATCCCAATTCCCTTTTTTTCTTCACCCCAAATGATACTTACAAAGCGGGGTTGGTGAATGGTGCCGTCATAGAGATAGACGGTCTTCAAAAATTCTTCGATCTGTTTTGGAACGGGGTCTTCTTTTTTTTGTGAAAGGATGTTAGTACCGAAGCTGATGTTGTTGGAGACTACACCGGTGGAATCAAAGACGAACTGCAGGTCCATCTTTTGCGGGTCCACCCGGTAGAATTTTTTTTCACCGATCTTCGTGCCGGAAGGAGTAGTGTCTCCATATTTCACACTGTATTTTTCAGAATACTCTGCAGGATTGATCAGTGCTTCATATGAGCCTTCCTTTTTTTCATACTTCTGATCCGAGTACGAATAAATAGTCAGCTTCTCAAGTTTACCTTCGCTAAATCCCAACATTACCGTTTTTCTTTATCTTTCAATAGTTGCATGACCTGGTCAACACATTCGGCCACTATTTCCCCGGACCATTCCTTAGGGTCAGGAGGGATACCATTATGAGGGCTTTCCTGGTTAGTTACCGTCGTTCTGATGATCAACTCTTTGATTTCAATGGGCATCGCACATTAGATTGACAGGGCGTGGAAATAGTTGTACTTCAGCTTGATGGTTTCCATGACTACTGAGTTTTCATTGGCATTAAACCCTGAGACGGACCACTCAACCGGGTAGGCATTCACGACATACCAGGCAGCCACCGGCAGATGGAATTCATTGAGTAGCGTGATGGTCACGTTAGCTGGCTGGAATATGAACTCGTTGACAGCCTGCCTGCACCAGAGTACCAGCCCGGACCCCATGATCTTGCCGCGCTTGAAGGTGAGGTCTCCGAATTTAACGCTTTTAGGGAGTTGGTGTACGTAACGGTTTTCGCCACCTTCGGCAAATGATTCCGTCTCCACCGTAGCGGTCAGCCCGGAAACCTCCTGGAACATGATGTCGTTAGGCGTTTGAGGAAAAATGTCAAACACCGCCATGAAATGAAATCCAACTGCAGGTTGAAGTACACTCATTTTTCATTCATTTTTATGCATGTTCCATCGTGAGTCCTTCATGGACCAGTTCCATCGACTCGATGGCCACTTCATTACCATCGGCCTTCAGCGTTGGATTTTCAATTTTTGTAGGCCAGGCGTTTTTGATCTTCCAGGTGACCACCGGCTCGTGGCTTTCGTTCAGGAGGCTGATGATCAGGTCGCGGCGTTCGATGGTATTGAGGCTCACGGAGTCCCACCATTTGTAGTAGTCGCCATCGCCTTTGTACACCCCTCTTTTCAGGGTGATGTTGCTGTCTTTCTGGATGCCGGGCATTTTCATGGTGTGCTCAGGGGCTACGCCATGCCGGTATTCGATGACTTGGGTTTCGGTGTTGAGCCCGGATACTTCCGAAAACTCCAGTTTTGCTCCACCCCATTCTACCTGGAAGTGAAACACGGGAATTGGATATTCTGCCATAACTTATAAGGTTTAATGTTTTTGGATTCAGTTCAATTTATCAGGGATCAGGCTTCCTGCAGTTTGTGGGAGAATTTCAGGATGATAAATTCTGCCGGTCGTACCGCGGCCATCCCGATCTCGATGTTCATAATCCCGTTCAGGATGTCCTGGGCGGTCATGGTAACACCAAGTCCCACGTTGACAAAAAAGGCCTGGTCCGGTTTGGCGCCTGCCAGGGCGCCCGCCCGCCAGAGTCCGGTCAGGTAGTTTTCGATCATGGCTTTTACGCGCACCCAGGTGTTGGCATCATTGGGTTCGAATACCACAAATTCGGTTGCTTTTTTCACGGATTCTTCCACCATGTTGAATAGCCTGCGTACGGGCACATACCGCCATTCATTGTCATTTCCGGCAAGGGTGCGTGCGCCCCATACGAGGATGCCCCGGCCGGTAAAGCTCCGGATGGCATTGATGGATTTACCACTGGTTGGGTCTACGTTGAGGTTCATCTGGTCCTCGTGGGTGATCTTGATTGACGGTTCGATCACGCCGGTTATGGTCACATTGGCAGGGGCTTTCCAGACTCCCCGGTCATTGTCTACCCGGGCATATACTCCGGCGATGGTGCTGGAGGGAGGTAGTGTCAGGGTGAGTTTATTCAGCTCCGCTTTGATCTGGTTGTACAGCTCATTGTCGTCTTCTTTGATCTTATCAAGCTTATTAGGGCTGGATGAAGTGCTTTTTGATGCATTGGAAAGAGCTGCCAGTCGATCATTGTTGTTTTGAGATCCATCACCCAGAGTGGAAGCTTTTGATTTCACGGCGGTTTCAAATTCAGCCTGAGTGGAGTATTCAGTGCCAAGTATATCGGAGCCGGTCAGGTTATCAAATTGAGTTTGAGTCAGTTTCACTGGTCCCGAACCTGTTGCCGGATGAAACTGATTGAGGATTGTGGTGGTGAGTTTGAATACTTCCGCGGTTCCTAAGGAAACGTTCACTTCACTTTCCTTAAAAGCATAATTCAATGTCGTTTTCAACCACGGATAGTAGGCTGCACCGTATTTCAGGTAATCGGAGGAGAGGGACCGGAAGTCTTCAATCGGCTTTTCGGTTTTGTAGATATCGGCGATCACAAACCGGTCCTTGAGCTTATGGCACTGGGCTAATGCGTCGGCGTAAAGTCCGTTGAAATTATCCACACTATCAAGGTTGGTAGCGTCAGGAAATACGATCAGTGTTGGTTCGTCTTCTTTTTCCAGATCTTTCAGACCGCCTCCCAGTTTTTCCTTATCGATGGAAGGTGCTGTATAATCACCTACGGAAATGATGTAGCACGGCCCACCACCGTTTTTGAAATACATCTTCATGCTGTAGTACATCAGGAAGATGGATTTGGAAGACGGTTCTTTGGCTTTGACTGTCCGGACCTTATCTTTTTCCGAAACGGTCACTTCGATGGTTGTTTCGTTTTTCGCCTTGCCGAAAAACGTTTCATACTCCAGCAGGGAGCTGATCCGTTTCGGTTCAGTGATCGGGTCGCCGTTCAGTTTTTCTGCTTTTTCCGTATACCCGATAAAAGCCGGGATTGCGGTTTCTACCTGGGCAATGGAAGCCGGCAGAGTCGTGATCTCTTCCACATACACTCCCGGTGTTTTATAAGATGTTGCCATAAGGATTGTTGGTTACAGGGTTATACATTGATATAGACTTCAGATTTCAGATGATTTGGCGAAGGCACCGGCAAGTGATTGATCTTCACTTTTTCCGGTCCGTTAATTGTCAATTCAAGATCTTTTTTAGGTCGTTCGTAATAAGGCACCTCTTGTGGTTCAAAGACTTCATCGACCAGCTTCCCGGTTTGAAAGATCACAACGGCTCCTTTCGAATAGTCTTGCTCGCTTGTTTCGGCAAAGCTGATCTGCTCATATTTTGTATTGGTATTGTTACTTTGGTAATTCTCCTGATCCTGCAGGTGAAAGTGACAGTTGGTATAGTCTTTCGTCAGGATGATCTTGTATTTCCAGACAGTCTTTCTTGGCACAAATGAAAGGTCGAGGATGACTGGTTTTGTATAGTGGATCGATTCGTCAATGGTCACCTTAAGCATTCCGAATGGCCGCTTTGACTTATTCTGCGAGGCAATGACCGTGGCGGAGCCTCCCGGGACCTCATATTGAAGATCTTCCTCTGATTCCCCGGTTTTTGAGGCACCCGTACTCAGGAATTGATAGATTTCTTTAGCAGATTTCTCCGGCAGGCCGGTGATGCTGAGAAACGAAGGGTCAATCAACCAGAGCTGAAAGACCAGTACCGTGCCGGGGGCGAGTTTGATAAAGGGGCCGCCCTCCTCTGAGCGTTCGTATCCGATCGAGCCTCCTGTTTCGGAATCCTTGAAGAGATGATGATGACCCTTCAGTGATTTTTTTGTCTCCGGAGTAGGTGCTATCCGAAGTTGTTTGCACAGGCCATTATTGAAGTATTCGTGCCTGAACCGGATAGTGAGTAAATTTTTAAAACCGCTCATAACTAGTTGTTTGAAACTTCCGATCCGATCGTTTGTGAGGCTTCGACCTCCTCCAGTACCTGACGCTGTTGCACCGTTAGCATCCTCATTTTATAGATTGCGGAGGGCGTGTACTTTGCCCCAAGGTATCCCCAGATATGGTTGAGTTGTTCAAACGGCAGGGTTGACAGCTCGAAAATCAGCTTTTCAATTTCTTCGTCCAATGCTGGGGAGTTGCGGTGATCGAAGGTGTTGCGGGCCTGGAAGAACCTGAACACATGGCCAAGAAATTTGAGCGACTGATCGTAATTTTTGCTGGTGAAGTTGGTGGTGAAAAGCAAGTGGAGGTTTAGTTTGATCTCCGGGTTTACTTTGAGAAATGATCCGTTGCTCTCTTTCACATAAGGGACCTGCGCTTTATGGACCCGTTCTTCCTCCACATTGATCAGTGTGATGACCACCGTACTGTCGGGCAGGTGATCAGCGCTGCCCTCCTGGGTCAAAATATTGGACAGCACTACCTTATCCTCCTCACTATTTGTAGTGTTTTTTAGGTAGGTATTCAGACTGTTCCTGACAAAAATGAGTGCCTTATCGATCAATGTTCCTGATTTTATTGGAGAATATCAAAGAACTGAATTGATCGACGCAAAATCAATCCCCATTTATGGCTATTTTGGTGGTGGTCAAAGCCAAAAATAGCGCGAGGCTTTCTTGATCAGTTCGGCAGTGTTCTTCACCTCAAACTTGGTGATCAGATTTTTGCGATGATTGATGGCGGTATGGGTGCTGATATGAAGTTTGTCGGCAATCATTTTGGCGGAAAAACCATCCGCTATATAATAAAGTACTTCTTGCTCACGTGCTGAGATTCTTCGCGAAACCTCTGAGTGCTGTTTCAACGGCTTCTCTGAATGGGCCAACTGATAATAATAAAGCTGTTCGCGATTCTTTCTCTGGGTGACGTCCTTTATGATACCAAATAACCTTTTTGATCTGGAAATGATAATTGCGGTCAGTTCCAGCCACATCCATTTTTCTTCTATATTTTTCATTCTAAATTCAGAGACGGTGGATTGTAGGTTGTACTTTTGTAAAGTAGCATCATGATAAAGTTTTTGGTAAGTGGTTTTTACCATTTCCAGATCACAAGGGTGAATGAGACTTGAGTATTGCCCCATTTCCAGCAATTTCTGGTGGGGATATCCCAAAATAGATTTTACACGTTCACTTAGGTAAAGAAACTTCCTCAATTGGATGTCATAAAGAAAAAAGACCAATTGACAGCCTGTAACGGACCAATTGATCTGACGGTCCAATTCTTTTGAGATTTCGTCATCGAAAAATTTTGTTAGCAAAGCGGTTTTCATAGCGGTAAGTATTCTTAAATGATCAGCCCCCCGATAAATGGCGGCCATAAACAAACTGGAAGATTCAATTTAAAAAACATATACCTCAATTGGTATCCCTAAAATAGGGTATTTGTCACCTTAATTTTCGGGTATTTTTTTCTTTTAATCATGAATAATGGAAGCCGGTATCCTCTTAAAACTTACTCTAATAACTGGTCTTATCCAGAGTTCAAGGAGGAATGCCTGACAAATAGGAAACTTGAACCTTAATCTTACTTCCTACCCTTTTGAAATGAAGATCACATGCCTTTTTATGGTACCGTACAACGGATTATAATCGTAAGTCCCAGTCCGGGATTTTATCTTTGGTAGTGAAAAAAGGCCCAAAACCCTGATTGGAGATTTAAATTCCTAAAAATACTTCAACATAAACCGGATCATCCGTTCTTTAAACCTGGTATAAGGAGGGTACACCGTCTTTGCCATGGTCAGTCCTCGGCGTTGTTTGAGAACAGACTTTTCATTAGAAAAAGCCAGAAATCCGGCTTTACCATGGGATTTACCAATCCCGCTGTTATTCACACCACCAAAAGGCAGGCTTGCATGGGCAAATTGAAGCACATTATCATTGATCACCATAGTGCCAGCGGATATTTCCCTGGTTATCCGCCTTTGTACACTCTTATTCCCTGAGAAAAGATATAGAGCAAGTGGTTTAGGCCGGGCATTGATATAATCTATAACCTCATCCGGATTTTTATAGGTAATGACCGGAAGGATAGGGCCAAAGATCTCCTCCTGCATCAGCTTCATGTCCTCCTTAGGGTTTAAGATCACCGTCGGGCTCATCCGGTTTCTTGTATTATCCACCTTTCCACCAAAAACCAAAACTCCGTCTTTACTAAGCGCATCATCCATGTATCCTGTTAGTCGTTCGAAATGGCCCTTGTTAACGATACTTGTATAATGCTCCTCTTTTCCGTAAAGCTTATTCGCATTTTTCTCAAGCGCTTCCAGGAAAGGCTCAAGCCTCGACTCGTGCAAGTACAGGTAATCCGGGGCTACACAGGTTTGGCCGGCATTGAGCCACTTGCCCCACGCGATCTTCTCTGCGGCATCCCCGATACTTGCGGTTACATCTACTATAGTTGGTGATTTACCCCCCAGCTCCAGAGTAATTGAGGTTAAGTTTTTAGCAGCCGCCCCCATTACTATTTTTCCAACTGCCGGGCTACCCGTAAAAAAGATATGATCAAAAGGAAGCTCCAGTAATATGGAAGCCACATCCGCTTCTCCCTCAAAAAC
The DNA here is from genome assembly GCF_057801515.1 of Marinoscillum sp. HNIBRBA16962. Classification (NCBI taxonomy): domain Bacteria; kingdom Pseudomonadati; phylum Bacteroidota; class Cytophagia; order Cytophagales; family Reichenbachiellaceae; genus Marinoscillum; species Marinoscillum sp. HNIBRBA16962. Next base: position 6,191,639 of record NZ_CM173603.1, read on the forward strand.
AGAAACGACCTCAGGCTCAAACAGCTCCCGAATCATGCGGACGATTACCTGATTAATGGCTGGGGTAAACTCCGATGGCTTCATGATCACAGTGTTTCCTGCCGCTAAGGCAGATACCAGTGGACCTATAGCAAGGTTAAAGGGGTAGTTCCAGGGAGAGATGATCAGGCAAACCCCTTTAGGCTCGGGCCGGACGTAGGCAGAGGTCCCCATGTAAGTAAGGCTGGAAGGGTAATGCTGCCTGTCTGTCCATTCCTTCAAATGACTGATCGCATGACGTATTTCGGTGAGTACAGGATATACTTCAGATAGGTCAACTTCCCGGGCAGGCTTATTCATGTCCTCATAAACAGCCTCCCTGATCTGGTGCTGATGGTCAAAGATCCATCGCTTAATGGTTCTTAACCTCCTCTTTCTGGCACTTACAGGCTCTTTTCTCAATTCCTGTACCTTATTCCTCTGACGCTGAAAAACATCATGAACCTGAGCCTTATCGATTACCTCTGTCATATCATCGAACCTTCAAATTAATAATTTGTTAACACTAGAACCATTTGCTAACTTTAGCGTAACATTGGAATAAAGCAAATCTAACAAGCGGACCACAAGTGTATCTCACTCATTTTAAACGGAATGAAAAAAACTGCGGCCATATTGCTTTCTCTTTTGCTGGCTCTATACCCCTCATTTAGCCAGAATGAGGGTAGTCTGTTTCATTCTGAATTCGAGCAATCTTCTTTTTCATCCTTTGAGCTTGACAAAATCCTGTTTGCCACAGCTCCGGGTGTAGACCTTAATAAATATAACGAGTATAAACTGGAATTGACAGACCTTGTAGAAAAGGTCAATAAATCTGAGAAATGGTCTTCGGACATTATCTCGGAAAAGCTGTTTTACCTGCTGCATCGCAAGCTGCTGAAACGATATGAAAATTATGCCTCATTTGGTGAGGTCTTTACCAGTGGATCCTATGACTGTGTTAGTGGCACTGCTCTTTTAGCTGTTGCGCTAAACAAGCTGGACATGGACTATACGATTCATGAGTTTGATTACCATGCCTTTCTAATTGTACACACAGAAAATGGGGATGTACTGCTGGAATCCACCGACCCGTTTAACGGGGTGGTCAGAGGCCCGGCAGAAATCCGGAGACGTATCGCCGTGTATGGTACGGGAGGGGACCCCCGAACAGACGCTATTGAGCCGGTAGGTAGTAAAACCAATACCCTTTCCACCCACATAAACAATGTAATAGGGCTCAATCAACTCGCAGGACTCCAGTACTTTAACCTGGCAGTGCGAGATTTCAATGCGGGAAATAAGCGTGAGGCTTCTGCCTTCATTGAAAAGGCCTATATGCTGTATCCGAGCGAAAGGATACGGGAAATTCGCAAGCTATTTAACAACCCCCGGCTGGTAACTACTCGATAATCTTAAATTCCACCCTTCTGTTTTTCGCTTGATTCTCTTTGGTGTCGTTGGGTACTTTTGGTTGAGATTCACCAAAACCAATAGCTTCCATGCGTTCGAAAGAAATGCCGTTGGTACGGAAAAAATCCACCACTGCCTGTGCTCGTCGTTCCGAGAGCTTTTGGTTGTAGGCTTCATCACCCACTGAGTCCGTATGTCCGTCTATCCGGATCTTTTGGATCTCTCCCTTCGTCAAAAATTCCAGTATCCGATTGAGCTCGGGATAAGAGGAGGTTTTAAGAACAGCCTCGTTAAAGTCAAAAAAGATGTTGTTGATCACGATGGAGGCTCCTTTTTCAATTTTAGATAGCTTAAGCCCCACATCGATGGTATCATTACTGGTCACCTCATTGAAGTCAAAGTTTTCTCCGGTAGAAAGGAAGCCTTCATCTTTGGCCAGCAAGCCATAACGTGCACCAGCCCGTACGGTCACTTCATAATTTCCATTTTCATCTGCTACTACACTGCCCACATCTATTCCGTCAGGCAGCCGCTCGATCATTACCGTTGCCCCACCAATCGGGTTTGTTGTTTTTTCATCAGTAACCTGCCCCTTAATGGTAACGAAATACTCCGCTTCTTCTACCAGATGAGCAACAGAAGCCATTAGTTTGCTCTCTTTATCCACAAAGATGTCATCGGCTTTAAAGCTGTAGATATCCGTATCCTCATCCACCGTTCCCCTGGAAAAGTAGATGTGCTTTCCCGTAGACGGAATGCTGAAGTACTGATCATCATTTTCTGAGTTGAGGCTTGCGCCCAGGTTTTCCGGGATGGACCATCGCTCCCAGGAGTCATCCAGGCGGATAGCCACATAAATATCTGCTCCGCCATAACCGCTATAGCCACTGGTGGAATAATAAAGCGTTTTACTATCCTGACCCAGGAATGGCGAATAATCATCACTGGCTGTATTTACGTCGTTTCCCAGATTTTTGGGTTCGGTCCAGCCACCGCCTCTCCTGAAAGAAACATAAAGGTCTCTGCCCCCATACGAGTCATCACGCTCCGCAGAGATGATCATCATGGTTCCTGTGGGCGCCAGGAAGTAGTCTACCTTTGGTGAATAGTTATAGTCATTTTCGATCTCTACAGCCTCGGGTTGCTCAAAGTCGCCTCCTTTTTTTCTTCTGGATACGGAAACACCGGAATACATCCTTCCTTTTTTACCATACCGGTTTCCCAGGATCATCACCTCTTCTCCATCTACCAGGGTGATGGAGCTGATAAAGTTGGGGCCCTCGGTATTTAGCGGAGGTCCTACATTTCGGGCCGGTAACCACTCCCCGGTCTCCGGATCCAGGTCAGAGACCCAGATATCTTCCACATCGTCTACCCCGCCTACATTATCAGGATGATATCTACGACTGAAATACAAATGTTTCCCATCAGGTGAAATGATAGGGCTGTGCTCGATGTACTGACTGTTTACATTGGCTCCCAAACGACTCGCGGTTTTATTTTGTGCAATACCAGCCACGAGATTGATCAGTACATTGATAGGAATGTTAGAAGCTGAAACACCAATAGCATCAATGGCATTGTAGCCCGACACAGCAGCTCCGTCTACAAAGACTTTGATGGCGTGAATTTCGTATGGTGTCGTTTCAAAAAACAAGTTGAGCAGCCTGCTCTCAATAGGAATGGTTCGTGCTTTCAGCTCAAAGAGGGTGTACTCATTATACTCTGAGTCATAGGCGTATACTTTCGTTACTGCACCCGGATTTTCCGATTCAGCAATGGCAACCTGCTTTGCTTTGATCGGCTTCTCAAAGGAAACCATGATATACTCTTCCTTATCATTGCTTTTGGGGCGCCAGGCATTGGGGTTATCTCCTCCTCCTGGTAAAACATTGGGTTTGTGCAAAGCCTGAATGGCCGAATACTCCAATGGAGAGTATTCTGAAGAAACATCCACAATTTCCGAACCCCAAACTACTGTTTCCTGGGCTTTTGCCTCAAAGGCGATTAAGGCAACAACTATACTTAAGGCAAGTGATTTTTTCATAAGTCAGACAATCTATCTACTGATGACCCTAACCTCCACACGTCGGTTTTTGGCTTTGGCTTCATCGGTTCGTTCAGTAAACAACGGCTGGGTACCGCCAAAGGCCTTGGTCAGTACCCTGTTTTTCTTGATCCCCTTTTTGACTAAATATTCTTTAACTGCTTCCACTCTGGCTTGTGAAAGACGCATATTAGCATCTGCATTTCCGGCAAAATCCGTGTGCCCTTCCAGCTGAATGATCATAGACGGTCGCCCATCCAGCCATTCAACAAGCTCATCCAGACCCTGATAGGAGCTTTCAGTAATCTGGTCGCTACCCCGGGAAAAGATCAGGTTACTTAATGTGATAAGCTCCGGTTCTGCCTCCTCAGGGTCAGGCTCCACGTAAAGAAACTGATTCATCTCTCCATCTCCATCCTTATCCTGTATCGATACTTCTGTTTCCAAATCCAAAAAGCCGGGTTTGGAAACACGGAAGATGTACTTTTGCCCTTTGGCCAGGTAAAACTCAAAGTCGCCCGCGGACGTACTTTTCGCTACCCCCATATCATCATAGTAAGGCAACTTCTCGTAAGTTATCGAAGCATCAACTTCTGAAGAATCTCCCTGACTCAGGACTTTCCCGTAAAACCGGACATATTCACTTTGAGATTGGCTGAAAGCCGAACAGGCTAATGCCATTAAAAATGAAAAGATAACCCCTTTGGCCATGTTTTAGGTTTCGGATTTTGACCAAATTAACGGAAATAAATCGAAATTATAAAATCATTTGGGCAACAATGCCTATTTCTGGTTAAGTGGTATTTGCGCCAGCACCGTATGATCTTCCTTCACCTCTATGTTGTTGAGACGGTAAAGCATGACGTTTTTTGCATGTAGGAAGTCCAAAAGATGCGAAGGGTCAATGGGCTCTGAAGGCGGCAGGTCAACTTTTAAGGCATCTACCTGGCGCCCGTTTTTCCAAAAACGATAACACACATGTGGTCCGTTCGCCAGCCCTGTACTACCCACAAAACCAATGGTTTGGCCTTGTTTTACATTCACACCGGGACGAATACCCCCGGCGATTTTAGACATGTGCAGGTACTGTGTGGTATAATTGCTGTTGTGCCTGATCTTCACAAAGTTGCCATTGTACTTTTCATAATGCGCCTCCAAAACCACTCCATCGCCTACTGTGCGGATTGGGGTGCCTGTAGGCGCTGCGTAATCCGTACCAAGGTGCGCCTTGTATCGCTTCAATACAGGATGATATCTCCTCGGGCTATAGCGTGAGCTTATTCTGGAATAATTTAACGGAGCCTTCAGAAAGGTCTTTCTCAGGCTGTTTCCCTCTTCATCAAAGTAATCCGCATTCTCACCCTGATTGTAGTAAATAGCATAATACTCTTTGTCAAAGTGTTTGAAATATGCCCCGAGTATCCGGCCGATACCTACCACTTCATCTCCTACGCGCTCCTGCTCATAGATCACCTTAAATGCGTCTCCTTTTTGGATACGGAAGAAGTCTACCTGCCAGGCAAACACATCCACCAGCCTCTGGACAAGCATAGGAGATGCATTTTGTGACAGAATAGCCTCATAGACAGAAGTCTCGATGGTGGCCGTGATCACCTTTTCTTCTTTGATCACCTGGCGCTTCATACGCTGAACGAAAATCGAATCGCTCAAATTGAAGACGATGTACTCAGTACCATCCGGCTCAAAGATGAACTGACGCGCAGTTTTGTTAGAATCCCGTTCGTGAATGACTGTAAAAGGGTAGCCAGCCTTTAACTTTCTGACATCAAATACGCCTTTAGCGGCATTGGCAAGCTTATATATGGACTCGTTGTTGATGTTAAACTTTGAGAGGATCTCCGAAAGGTTTTGGTTCCACCTGATCTTGCCTTCAAAAACCTCAAAGGAATCAACCGCTATACCGTAAAGCAGGGTCTGCTCGGGGACAAGCCGTACCGTGTCAGCCGTTTCGATGCTGGCAAATGTGACATCCGACCTTTCTTGTTTCGTTTCTGAAAAATAATAGACCGTGGCTATGACAGCCAAAAAGACTAGAAAAAAGCTACCCGTTTTCCACATTTCTTAATTCCCTTGTTTCCTATGATCCTTTCTTAAAAGCTTTCAGACCTTCATCCAAAAACGTTACAAATTTATCAACATTTAGATCATATGCACGCGGTTTTACCAAAAGCTCTCCATTTGGCGATAAAATTACGTAAAAAGGCTGAGCATTGTTATTGAATTGCGTGATTTGAAAATCAGCATTCTGCTTACCGATTGTTTTCTTCACTTTTCCGTCATAAGAAGAGGTATACCACTTATCCTCTGGTAGGGTGGTTTTATCATCTACATAGAGCGCTAGTAAAACGAAATCATTCCCCAGACGCTTCAGCACTTCGGGTTCTGACCATACACGCTGCTCCATCTCCCGGCAGTTTACACAGCCATGCCCTGTAAAATCGATAAAAATGGGTTTATTCACTGCTTTGGCACATGCCAGGGCCTGCTCATAGTCGAAATATCCCTGTAAGCCATGCGGCCACTCCAGGAAGTCGTCATAAAGCGGATCATCGCATAGTTCATTTTTTGTGACGGTTTCGGATCCGGCATGATCTCTGACAATATCCACCAGGCTAAAGTCATGCGTAGACATAGGAGGCAAATATCCGGAAAGAGCTTTCAGCGGCGCACCAAACATGCCAGGGATCAGATAAACCACGAAAGTGAAGGTAAGCATAGATAAAATAAGTCTTGCCACTGAAACGCTGTTGCTATCACCATCGCCCGGCAGCTTGATTTTGCCCAGCAGGTAAAAACCCAAAAGCGTAAAGATTACAATCCAGATGGCCAGGTACACCTCCCGGTCTAAAATACTCCAGTGATACGCCTGATCTGCAATGCTCAAAAACTTAAATGCCAGTGCCAGCTCGATAAAACCCAGTACCACTTTCACGGAGTTGAGCCAGCCGCCTGACTTTGGCAATGAGTTAAGCCAGCCTGGGAACAGGGCAAACAAAGTAAATGGAATGGCAAATGCAGCAGAGAAAGCCAGCATTCCCAATACAGGTTTTAGTGAAAGTCCGCCCGCAGACTCCACCAAAATACTTCCCACGATGGGCCCTGTACATGAAAATGAAACCAGAACCAGTGTGAGTGCCATGAAAAACACGCCGATCAGCCCGCCTTTATCACCCATTGCATCGGCTTTGTTCACCCATTTATGAGGCACTGTGATCTCAAAAAGACCAAAGAATGATAGTGCAAACAACACAAACACCACAAAGAAAATGGTATTGGGTATCCATCCGGTCGCCAGGTCATTGGCTGTCTCAGGTCCCATAAACGGCGCCAAAACCGCACCGATCACCGAGTAAATGGCCATGATGGAAATACCATAAAAAAGACTGTTGACAATCCTTCCTTTTTTGTGGTGATCCTTCCCGGTAAAAAAAGTAACGGTCATGGGGATCATAGGGAAAACACAGGGTGTCAGCAAAGCAGCCAGTCCTGCCAAAAAAGCCACGACCATAAAAGACCAAAGTGAATAGGGGTCTGTAGAGGATCGCTGCTTTAAGAAGCCCCCATTATCGGTTACTACCGGGGCTGCATCATTTACTGCATTATTTTCTTTTTTTTTACTCTTTTTGGTACCGCCTCCCAGCTTAAAGTCCTCCTCAAAAGGGATGCATTTGCCATCTACATCCGTGCATACCTGGTAGCTGTAGAAACCAGCGATCTGGTACTGGGGATCAAGGATTTTTACCTTTTGGATAAACTGACCCGTGCCGCGGAAATAGCTTACTTCTCCTTCCCATAGTGAATCATATTTCCGCTTGGGGTTTATCGGTTTGACTTCCCCGACCAACTCGTAGCTCGGATCTTCCTCAAAGGTAAATTCGGTAACCATCGGCCCTACATTCGGGTCAAAATCCGAGGAGTAGAGATACCAACTCGGATCGATCGTCACATCAAAAATGACTTCTATTTCCTGGCCAGCCTCGGGTTTCTTTTCTGATAAACTTACCTCCCATTCAGCAGGTTCCAGTACCTGGGAAAGTGAGGCAATCGAACTGAGCAAGGCAATGAACAAAAATGCTTTTCTCATGAGATAGATTCTTTAGTTTGAGTTTTTGGTCATCCCGATTTAACGTTCCAACTCCGAGAAAAACCGATAAAAATGGGAAATCGTTTCTATTCCTTTGTAAAAGTTGAATAAACCGTAGCTTTCGTTGGGTGAATGGATCGCATCCGAGTCCAGCCCAAAGCCCATGAGGATCGGGTCCAGCTTCAGTTCCTTCTGGAACAAGGCCACGATCGGAATACTCCCACCTTCGCGTTGGGGAATGGGTGTTTTGCCCCAGGCCTCCTCGAAAGCCCGGCTGGCAGCCTGATAAGCCGGAGAGTCCGTTGAGATAACAGCCGCCTCCCCACCGTGATGAGGGGTTACCTTCACCTTTACCGATTTTGGCGCAATGGATTCAAAATGTTTTTTGAACAGCTCGGTGATCTCGTGACTATTTTGGTGAGGTACCAAACGCATGGAAATTTTGGCATGAGCTTTAGACGGAAGGACCGTTTTTGCTCCTTCGCCAATATACCCACCCCAAATACCATTCACATCCAGGGTAGGTCGGATACCGATCCGCTCGCGGGTGGTAAAGCCTTTTTCCCCTTTTACATCTTCAACGTCAAGTTCCTTTTTAAAATTATCCAGATTAAAAGGCGCTTTGCCTAATTCCGCTCTCTCTTCTTCAGAAAGCTCTTCCACTTTGTCATAAAAGCCCGGAATGGTGATCCGTCCATCCTCATCCTGCAGACTGGTGATCATCTCACACAAAATGTTGATGGGGTTGGCCACCGCTCCCCCGTAGGCTCCTGAGTGCAGGTCTTTGTTGGGCCCGATAACCTCCACTTCCAAATAACTTAGCCCTCTCAACCCTACGGTAATGGATGGACTGTCATTGCTGATGATCGCTGTATCTGAAATCAGGATAACATCCGCTGAAAGTTTTTCATGATTATTTTTCACAAACTCCACCAACGCATCCGAACCTACTTCCTCCTCACCTTCAATCATAAATTTCGCATTGCAGGTCAGCGAGTCCGTTTTTACCAAAGATTCAAATGCTTTGATGTGCATGTACATTTGCCCTTTGTCATCACAGGCGCCACGGGCATAGATCCTTTCATTTTTTATGACCGGCTCAAAGGGAGGGGAGTCCCATAGCTCAAGGGGGTCTGGGGGCTGAACATCATAATGACCGTATACCAGAACCGTTGGCAGTTTAGGGTCAATGATCTTTTCACCATAGACGATTGGGTGACCGTCTGTCTCAACCAGCTCCGCCTGATCAGCGCCGGCGGCTAGTAATTTATCTTTTACAAACTCTGCAGCTTTTCTTACATCCTCTTTATGCCTTGAGTCTGCACTTACGGAAGGAATGCGGAGTAGCTCCAGCAGTTCCTCCAGGTATTGTTCTTTGTGGGTTTCAAAGTGTTTAATTGCATCCATGGCGCAAATTTGTGCTTATTTTTTATTTGTGCCACCAAAAAAGGGATATTTCAGACTTGCGGAGGATTTTGGTGATAAGCTGCAAAAACACAGACACTAGAATATCAATTAAATGGTTGATTGGCAGATTGCTGTTCTTGATGATTATTTGTGCCATCAGGCACTAAAACCCAAATCCATCATCCTCTTCCTCCTCGATGGTGTCAAAGCTCTCATCCTCCAGATTGACATCATTAGGTGAGACCAGATCATAAGGTGTAGTGATCCCAAAGTATTTCTCCCGGAAGTTATTGATGAACGTGAGGGTCTCAGCATCGTCTCCTTTAACCAGTACCAGGTCGCCCGGTCGGGCTTTCCCGTAATTGGAGTTTGCATCTACGGCATCATTGTAGAAACTGTTAGACGAGTAGGTGAGCAGGGTGTTATTGGCATAGCTGATGTAGTACCAGGTGCCTGGTGCGGCCTGGATAAACAAGTTCATGATATCATTGCCCACTTCGTCTTTTTTCAATTCCAGAAAGCCATCCAGCTTGGCATTGATATCGTATTTGAAAATATTAGAAATGCCGAGCTTTGTAGTGTTATACCAGGCTTTATGCTCAGAAGACCATTTCATTTTCACCCCGGAAATGATCAGCGGTTTTAAAAATGTTTCAGAAAAGGTATACATCGGATTGTAATCCTTAAGGCTGGAGGTTTCATAGGTTCTGGCTACTGCATCTGAGGTGAGATTAGCCAGTTTATACATCAGCTCTATGGAAATATCATTAGCTACCGGCGACCCAAAGCGCTCGATGATGTCCAGCAGATCTTCGGCCATTGGCTCCATAAAGTCATCAGCATTCTTGAAGTCAACTTCTAAAAATGCATCCATGGAGTATGACTTGGTAGAATCATTCCCAACTCCCAGCACAGAAGCATTTAAAGTGACATCTTTAGTTGAGGGACCAAAAAAGTCAACCGGACCTTCAAAAATGACATCTTTTGTTTTGTCATTGTAGATCATCGTATAACCGGCATAGCTTTCACCGCTTGTTTTGGCCGGTGCTTCAATTTTAAATGAGCCGGCAGTTGAATCATAAGTCAGGTGACCTTTCGGAATAAAAAAGTCCACATCGTCCGGGCCGTCACGTTTCTCTGCAAAAGAGGCATATAGTTCGCCTCGAAGGTTATAATGCAGCCCGGAGATCATAGGTTCATCGTCCTCAAAATAGGCATCTTCTACATCGATCTCTATCTGGGTGTTTTCATCCCTACGCTCAAACTTGATCCAGTAATTATAAGACGGGTCGCTCATGATAGGCTGCACATAGCCTGTCAGCTCCAGTGCTTTCTTGTAAGCAAACATTTCTACATCTCCTTTATAATAAAAGCCCGGAGCTATAACCAGATCAGATTCCGGAAGCACAGTGCCCCCGGATACGGTCATTCTCCTTTTAGTAGCATCGGGGAGTTTCACCTCTTTGAGTTCGAATTCATGAAACTTAATATCATAGTTTTTGCCGCCTGCTGATAGCTGATAAATCGCCGAGCCGGAAAACTCATTTCTGGAGTGGATTTTTATTTCTCCATTGTAAAGCCTGTGGTACTCATTTAGCGTGTCGATAATCACCTCCGCATTCATAAAAGTCTGGAGTTCTGCATTCTCCAAAATAGTTGTTTCGTTACCTTCAGGGATCACTTTAGCATCAGCTACGGTGATATAAGGTATTCCCGTGATGTTGAGTTCTTTGGTTTTCATGTCGTAAACCGCCTGCTCTGCATTAAATGCCAGAGAGTCCAGCTCCTCACGGGTCGTGTAGAAATACGAATTCTCAATGGGCACATGATCCGGCTTGGTCATCGTTACCAGTGATTTATCCAGGTCCCAGACTGCGTTGGTGATGGAAGTGTTCATCTGTGCATACGGGAAAGAAATGGCTGCTTCACCTCGCTTCTCCGGGCTCAGATCTGCTACCCTTTCTGTCAGATCAAAGTTGATCCGGATGTCACCTCCTTTCATCGCAGGCTTATTGGGATTATCCGTCAGCACTTCAAAATCTGCATGACGGGCGCTGTAAGTAGTTTCCGTAAAAGCTATATCATTGGATGTGAGTCGGGAACCCAACGTTTCCAGCTCACCAAGCCCATAGACCCCACGCGCAGTAATATTGATTGCGCCGTCCAGGGTGGCCGTGCCATTGTAAAAATCAAAAGGTTCTCTGAGGTTTTCCAGATGCATACTGTCTATCCTGGGTTCCCAGTGCATGCGATAGGGTCCTATCACCACCTTAGGATAACTGGTCCCATTGGCCTCCCCGGAGCGAACCTCCCCTCTGAGCCCCACGGCAATCACAGAATCCGGAAAGTACACAAAGTCTTTGGAATAGATGGTGGAAGTAATAAAGTCGATCTTTCCTCCTCCCCTAATACCATTATTATCCAGCCTGATCCGTTCATAGGTTTTAGCTGATGTACCATAAAGATTGTATCCTTCTGGCGGGATCTGGTGCTCAAACCCAAGCGACTGATCGGGCATCAGATGGAGTGTTTCCGCAAAGTTTGGAAAAATACCTCCTGAGTTAAACGTACCTTCATATGATACCACATCTCTATTTGCAGCGCTATCGGCCTCAAAAGGTGGAATGATAAAGCGAACGGATTTGTCATACGCACCATTCAGAATTTCATGACCATCAAAGTATACGGTAGCTTCTGATTCTGATACCAGATACGGATAAGCATGAGCCTCCTTTACACCTGATTTGTTATCGGGAAAATTCAGGTAAACCGTCCCTGATGTCCGGTTCAGGTGATTGCTTAAAGCTTTCTTAGTGGCACGCTCCGGACCAGCGGTGGTATCCACCACCTCTATGTTAATTCGGATAGAGTCTATGTGATTTAGATCCACGTAAAATCCATCATAATTAAATTCAAAATTTTTGCCTTTGTATTGAAAATCCCCAGCGCTCAGCATGCCATTAAAGACTATATTTCGGCCCTCTTTTACTTTTACCTCACCTGCGACCGGTTCCACAAAGGCTTTATAATCGGATGTGAGGTAGAACCGGTTCACTCCACGCACCTTCAGGTCTGCAGAATCCGGTCGCCAGGTTACGTTAGGCTCAGATGGCTCATGTGAGGGAATAAGGATATTGTCATAATCAATCTTTTGAGCAGATGCCTGATGGTACAAAAACGCTTTATCCTTTAGCTTTACTTTACCAGTAGAGGGATCATAAGTTGCAAACCCATACTGCTCCAGAACACGCATTGCTCCTTTGGCTTCTTTTTCGGTAATTTTAAATTCGGTAGCCAGCTCCAGGTCTGTAAACTCCCTGATCCCGTACTTATTGGCATAGTAAACACTGGTGATCACAGGGTGAAATCTGAATCCGGCAGCAAGTTTACTGAATCGCACATCTGTGAAAAAATCTTTGGACTCCAGGGTCACGGGAACAAGGTCTTTCCCATTCAAGATGGAAAAGTTTACGGAGTCCGATTTCATGTCCCAGTTGATGATATCAGCGTTGATATTCATCTCAAAATAGGTGCTGAAAAACGGTGTGATATTGTACTCCTTCGTACGAAGCACTACGAGTTTTTCTTTTTTGGAGTCATACTTCATCTCTACAGAGGGGTGGTAAATTGAATCCTTTCCATGCTTAACGCTAAAGGAGGCCTTTGCTGAAGAGATGGTGCTATCGGCATTGAATAAAAACCTTTCACCTTTGAAAACGACCGTGTTCCCTTTACCATCAAGGATCCGTAGTATGCCGTTTTTCCTGGAGACTGCCGTTCCGGCAAACTCATTCCCACTGATGCGGATACCGCCAGTATAGGTTACTCGGTCGCCAGGTAGTTTCACTTTGATATCGGCTTTGTTTGAAGTGAAGATCGGAAACTGACTGAGAGTTCCGGGTCTTCGCCTAATGCTTTTGAATTCAAAAACACCTTCTACAGGCTTGTTAATCAGGTTTTCGAAGGTCAGAGTGGCATTGGGGGTCCAAAAATCTGACCGGTCGGGTCGCAGCATCCACTCACCCAGATTTACTACTGCACCACTCACGTTTTTATTGGCTTTCGGCCAGTTGATCACGGCGTTTTTCCCGGCATAGACCCTGCTTTTAAGTAAGAATACCCCATCGGTTTCCTTAATATTGAAGGAATCATAGGGGGTGGAGATCAATAAGCTGTTGTTTTCCAGCTCAATGCCCGGCCCTTCAATATCCGGATGCACATACAAGGATTTTTTTGCCTGGACATAATCCTGAGCAATGGTTTCCACGATTTGGCGTTGGGGTGTTTCTTCTTCCACAGGTTCACTGGTATCCCAGCTGTCTGTGGTTTCCCAGTCATCTCCACCGGTATCCCAGCTGTCATCTGTAGACCAGTCTCCAGAGTCGTCCCATCCTGAATCATCTCCCCAGCTGTCATCACTCCAGTCAGAGTCATCTGCCTGGGTTCCCCAGTCCTCAGTGGCGGTCTGGTCACTCCAGTCTTCTGTAGTTTGATCTGTTGCTGACTGGGTCTCTGGCTCCGGGTCCGGGGGTTCTTCCACCACCTGCTCAGTAATCGGTTCCGGATCTTCGCTTATTACCTCATCAAAAAGCCTGAAGCTAAAAGAGCCCCCATCAGTAAGCGTAAGTACACTTTTGGTTCTTCCGAGAATTCTTCTTGCCATAAAGGTGTTGAGCCCCAAAAGATAATTGCGGTATTCTTCACCATTCAGGCTTTTGACCATTTTTTGATTGATAGCCAGTACTTCTGAGACCTGATCTACGTTAAGGTGAGCCTGCTCAGTCATAAACGCCAGGTAGCTAAAGTAATACCAAAGGTAAGGGCGCCAGGAATACTTCTTTTGCATTTGAAGGGCGATGCTATGGATTTCTTCCTGCTGGGCAGTAGTGAACTTTCCGTCCCAGGCATTCTGAAAATCAAAAGCTACCTTATTGGCCGGTTCGGTACCCATGGACCGGAGACCTGAAATCACCTGTCTTCTAAAAACGTGAAGGCTATCCTCAGAAAAATAGGTCTGTGCCTGCAGGCCGGAAGCCAGCATTGTAAATAGTACTATGACACAGATTTTTTTCATACTCATCCCTGTTTGCACTGAGCATAGCTGCTCATTTTAATAGATAAATTTACGTAAATACGTCTACTTTTCTATTTTTTCAAAACCAACATAGCCCAGCGGTCTCTCTCAGTTTGGGTAACGAATTTTAAGGCATATTCATTCGCCCGCTGGCTAAGGTCATTTACATCTTCCACATAAAAGCCGCTCAGTACCAGAATAGCTCCCTGCTTCATGCGTTTTTCATAGTCCCCCAGCTGATCCATCAGCACATTTTTGTTGATATTGGCCAGGATGATATCAAAGGTCGGTTTTTCCTCAATCACCTCGATCCCTCCTCGCTGAAGCTGAATGTTTTCGCAGTGATTTAACGAAAAATTTTCCTGACTATTTTCAATGCACCACTCATCAATGTCTACAGCAGCAATATTGTCAGCTCCCCTTTTATGAGCCATGATGGCTAAAGCTCCCGTACCACAGCCTACATCCAGAACCGACTTTCTCTCATGATCAAGCTCCAGCTGGTAGTTAAGCACCTGCCAGGTAGTGGCATGATGCCCCGTACCAAAAGACATTTTCGGTGTGATGATAATCTCGTACGGAAACTCCGGACGGGCAGGATGGAAAGTAGCCCTTACGATGCATTGATCCCCAACGATTACCGGATCATAGTTCTTTTCCCATTCCTCGTTCCAATTGACTTTTTCCACTTTGTCAATGACAAACGGGACTTTATATCGATCTAAAATGGATTTGATTTCCTGTTCCTCTGTCCACTCTTCTTCTTCACAGGAGGCTAATAGTCCGTCCTCCGTCTCTTCGAAGGCCGAAAAAGGAAAAAGAGAGAGTTCTGCAAGCAGCAACTCTCTCTTTTCTTCATCGCATTGTATGGCGAGCGTTATGTAGCTCATGTGTTTTTTTAAAACGATTTGATAATATCCGTAAAATCCCTGGACTTCAGGCTGGCGCCACCAACCAGGCCACCGTCTACATCCGGCTGAGCGAAAAGCTCTTTAGCGTTGTCTGGCTTCACACTTCCTCCGTAAAGAATGGAAATGCTGTCAGCTGTTTCCTGATCATATTTCTCGGCAATTAAGCCTCGTATAAACTTGTGCATCTCCTGAGCCTGATCTGAGGAAGCAGTTACTCCCGTACCAATAGCCCAAACCGGTTCGTATGCGATCACCACTTTTTTGATCTCGTCTTTTGACAGTCCGAAAAGGCCCTCCTCGATCTGCTCCTTGTTCAGGTCAAAATGCTTTCCTGCTTCTCTTACTTCCAGCTTTTCGCCACAGCAGTAGATCGGTTTCATGCCATGCTCCAGTACGGCTTTTGTTTTAGCAGCCAAAAGCGAGTTGTCTTCTCCGAAGTATTCCCTTCGCTCACTGTGACCGATCACTACATATTCTACTCCTGCAGAATGCAGCATATCGCAGGAAATCTCCCCGGTGTAAGCGCCGCTTTTCTCCTGGTGGCAGTTTTGTGCACCCACGTGGATATTTTTAGCTGATCCGATAAGTTTTTTCACTCCCAGTAAATGAATAAAGGGAGGGATCAGGATCACCTCGGCATCATTGCTTACTTCATCATTGACCATGTTGATCACTTCTGATGCCAACGCCTGACCTGACGCCAGATCCATGTTCATCTTCCAGTTTCCTGCTGCAATTTTTTTTCTCATTTGTGCTCTATTATTTATTGATGACTATTCTTCATTGATCTTTTCAATGAGTTTCACCAATTCTTGGGTATTGATTACTTGTTTGAATTCTTCTTTTCTAAGCCCGGATCTCAACTTTTTGTCGCCGGTCCATAAATAGCTACTGCGGATATCAAGCGCTAGTGCCACAAAACTAACATTATCTGAATCAATATTTGAATTTGGAAATCATTAGCGGTTTGGCTCCGGTCACCTTTTTTATAAATCTGCGATTTGTCAGGGTGGGGTGGCCGCCTGACAATGATGCTGTTGATATTTAAAAGGGCACTGAAAACAATGATGGTATTTTTATAACCCGGGTCTCCAATATTTTTTAGACCACTTCATTTTTACTTCACGAATCAGTTCATCTACATCTTCTTGCTTAGCAACACTTTTTGCAGTTGCTTCTCTATAATCAATGTAGTCTATTATGTCCTGAAGATCTTCAATATCTACATTTGAAGGAATCTTGATAATGATCTCATCTGCTGTTGTCTCGACAATCATTTTCTGCTTGTATTAGTTGAAAGTCAGCAGTTTTCCATAAGACAAGCTTTAGACTTTCTCCTTCAAATATCTGGCCGTGTGGTTGTCTTTCAGCTTTACCATATCCTCCGGCAATCCGGCATAGCACACCTGGCCACCACCATCACCACCTTCCGGTCCAAGATCAATGATCCAGTCGGCGTTTTTGATCACCTCCACATTGTGCTCGATGATAAGCACTGAATTTCCATCATTTACCAGTGCATTCATCGCATCAAGGAGCTTACGGATGTCATGAAAATGAAGCCCCGTAGTGGGCTCATCAAAGATGAACATGACATGCTCTTTTTTAATATTTCCGCCCTTCCCAAGGAAAGAAGCGAGCTTTACACGTTGCGCTTCACCGCCACTGAGAGAGTTTGAAGACTGGCCAAGCTTCACATACCCAAGCCCCACATCAAAAAGCGGCTGAATTTTATTAACAATCCCCGGCTTATCAGCAAAGAAGTCTATGGCCTCCTCCACAGTCAGATCCAGTATTTCGGCAATGTCTTTATCCCGGTATTTGACCTCCAGAATTTCTTTTTTAAACCTCCTCCCATGGCAGCTTTCACACTCCAGATGCAGGTCTGCCATAAACTGCATCTCTACTTTCACAGATCCTTCTCCTTCACATACTTCACATCGGCCTCCGTCCACGTTGAATGAGAAATGCGCTGGCTTGAATCCGTTTTTCTTTGCCAGAGATTGCTCGCTGAAGAGCTGACGGACGCCATCATATGCTTTCACATAAGTGACCGGATTGGACCGGGAACTCTTACCGATCGGGTTTTGATCCACAAACTCAATCTGGGTCACCTTTTTATAGTCACCGGAGATTTTCTCATGCTTACCAGTAGCCTCGCCGGTGATCCCCAGCATTTTCCCGATGGCCGGGTACAGGATCTTTTTCACCAGGGTGGACTTCCCCGAACCGCTCACACCCGTGATAACAGTCATAACTCCCAAAGGGATTTCCACATTAATGTTTTTCAGGTTATTCTCACGAGCTCCCTCAATGGAAAAGGATTGATTCCACTTTCTGCGGCGAGTCGGGAGGTCTATTTTTTCCGTACCCTTCAGGTATTTGGCTGTAAAAGAATCCGTTTGCCCATTGAGATCATTCACTTTCCCCTGATATACCAAATGACCACCATGTACTCCAGCCGCCGGCCCAATGTCAATGATCTCATCTGCGGCTTCCATCACTTTTTCCTCATGCTCCACTACGATCACGGTATTGCCCAGATTTCTGAGATGAAGCAAGACCTCAATCAGCCGGTCGGTATCACGTGGATGCAAACCAATGCTCGGCTCATCCAAAATGTACATCGAGCCAACCAGTGCGCTTCCCAGAGAGGTAGCCAGTTTGATCCGCTGAAATTCTCCACCCGACAAGGTGTTGGTCAGCCGGTTGAGGGTCAGGTAACCCAGGCCGACTTTTTCAAGATAAGAAAGTCTGCTGGTAATCTCGCTTAAGATTCTTTTCGCAATTGCTCTCTGGTGGTCCGTCAGATCGATCTTTTCAAAAAAGCCGGAGAGCTGATCCACCGGCATCAGGACCAGGTCAGTAAGCGATTTCCCATCAATTTTTACATACGATGCATCCTTTCTGAGTCGTGTGCCCCGGCAATCCGGACAGACTGTACGTCCGCGATACCGCGAAAGCATCACCCGGTACTGGATCTTATGGGTTTTGGATTCCAGGTGCTTGAAAAAAGCATCAAGACCTTTAAAATATTCATTCCCAGTCCAGAGCAGATCATACTCTGCCTGTGTAAGCTCATTGATAGGACGATGGATTGGAAAGTCAAAACGAATGCCATCCCTCAGTAATGGCTCTTGCCACTTTCGAAGGGTTTCTCCCCGCCACGGAGCAATGGCTCCTTCGTAAACGGAAAGGTTGGGATCAGGAATAACCAGATCCGGATCTATTCCAAGTATTCGGCCAAATCCCTCACACCTTCGACATGCTCCGTATGGGTTGTTAAAGGAGAAAAAGTTTGCTGAAGGCTCCTC
Organism: Marinoscillum sp. HNIBRBA16962; assembly: GCF_057801515.1. Classification (NCBI taxonomy): domain Bacteria; kingdom Pseudomonadati; phylum Bacteroidota; class Cytophagia; order Cytophagales; family Reichenbachiellaceae; genus Marinoscillum; species Marinoscillum sp. HNIBRBA16962. The sequence continues at coordinate 6,209,928 of NZ_CM173603.1, forward strand.
AAACCTGATCCCATCCAACTCAAATATGTCAGAAAACTCTCTGGTTTCATGGCCTACCGTAGTCACTTTACAGCGACCTTCCCCCTCAAAAAATGCAGTTTGCACTGAGTCTGCTAACCTGTATTGCGTGTCCTCATCATCTTTTTTCACCACGACCCGATCAATCATGATTTCGAGAGCCGCTTTTTTATCAAGGTCCTGCTGAAGCAGGTCCTCTATGAAACTCAGCTCATCATTGAGTAAGACACGTGTGTATCCTTTACTCATCAGGATCTTTAGCTCATCTTCCAGCGTCCGCTTTTTATTGACCTTTAGAGGAGCAGAAATGATGAGCCTGGCGCCTTCCTCATGACCCAGGATGTAATCCACAACATCTGTGACGCTATCTTTTTTCACTTCTTTGCCGCTCACGGGGGAGTAGGTTTTCCCTATTCTGGCAAAGAGGAGTTTCATGTAATCGTAAATCTCCGTGGTTGTCCCAACCGTAGAGCGCGGATTTCTGGTAGATACCTTTTGCTCAATCGCTATTGCCGGGGCCACGCCTTTGATATAGTCCACCTCAGGTTTTTCCATGCGACCTAAAAACTGACGGGCATAGGCACTCAGGCTCTCCACATATTTCCGCTGACCTTCCGCAAAGAGCGTATCAAAAGCAAGAGAAGATTTTCCTGAACCGGATAGTCCGGTGATCACTATCAGCTTGTCTCGGGGAATAGCAACACTTAAATTTTTCAGGTTATTGACCCGGGCGCCTTTGATGACGATGTATTCTTTAGGGTCGTACTGATCGATGGTTTTTGTCATGGTATTGAAATCTCCTCTCCTAACAACAACCCTTTAATTGGATTGATTTACTGAAGGACGCAAAATTAGAATTTAAGTAGCTAAAATCCTCTTAATCAGCAAAATCTAAAGTGGATCTTTACGCCCCTTTATCCGATTCATTGCTCTCCATTCTATGGCCGTTTTAGTAAAGTCTAACTGCCAAAATTATCAGGTAGCCCTGTAGTGTGTTTTTTAGAAACTTCAAAGAAGATTTGCGTGGAAAGATAGTTTGGTATAGATTTGGTTTCACACAAAACAAAATTCTCACCAAACCCTGACAATATGCAGTAAACCTCTACGTTAACTAACAGGTGATTTTAATGCGAAAGACTAAATTGACCGACGGCCAATTGCTGTCTCAGTACAAAAATGGTAACGAAGAGGCGTTTGCAGTTCTGCTCGAACGACACAAAGACAGGGTGTTTACCACGATTTATTTGATTGTAAAAGACCGCTATCAGGCAGAAGATCTGATGCAGGATGTCTTTATCAAAACGATCAAAACGATCAAATCGGGGAAATACAACGAAGAAGGTAAGTTCCTGCCATGGATCTTGCGAATCGCCCACAACCTGGCAATTGATAATTTCAGAAAAGCCAAGCGTTACCCGGAAATTGTAATGGAAGATGGGAGTAGTGTGTTTAACACACTCGAGTTTTCTGAGGCGCCAATAGAAGAAGAGCATATAAAAAAGGATACCTATAATCTGCTAAAGCAGTATATACAAGAGCTCCCTGAGGCTCAGAAAGAAGTATTGGTGATGAGGCATTATATGCAGATGAGCTTTCAGGAAATAGCGGATGCCACAGGGGTGAGCATCAATACCGCTTTAGGCAGGATGAGGTATGCTTTAATTAATCTTCGGAAAAAATTAAAACATACAAATATTGCCTATGACCAAAACTTTTACAGAAAATGACCTGGTAAGGTTTCTTTATGATGAGTTAACAAATGGCGAGAAAGAGGAGCTGGAACAGGCCCTGGTTACTGACAATGACTTGCAGTGCAGATTGAACGATCTGCAGTCGGTAATCAATGACCTGGATCAAGTGAATTTTTCACCTTCTAAAAGCGTAACTGACAAAATCCTCGATTTTTCAAAAGGATATCACAAGGAGTCTGTTTAGCAGTGCCTCCCCGATACTGTCGAGGTTAGGCTTGATCAAAACCTTACACTGAAGATTTTAAACTTAAAATCTCAGAATTCCACTATGGAATATTAGTTTTGATCAAATGACTAAAAAGGAACGCTACGAAGCATTTGTCACATATTTTCAGGAAGCCTTTCCGGAGCCCCAGACTGAGCTCAACTACAGCAACCCGTTCGAACTTTTAGTAGCGGTTGTGCTGAGCGCACAGTGTACGGATGTCCGGATCAATAAAGTTACGCCCGAACTGTTCAGGCAGTTTCCCACTCCCGAGCACATGGCTGCAGCAACTTTCGATGAGATATTTGCGCTTATCCGAAGTGTGTCTTATCCAAACAACAAATCCAAACACCTCATCGGTCTGAGCAAGATGATCATGGAGGACTATGGAGGAGAAGTACCTGAAAAACATTCCGATCTGCAAAAACTTCCGGGTGTAGGACGAAAAACCGCAAACGTAGTGGTATCTGTCCTTTACAATCAGCCTGCTATGGCGGTGGATACACATGTATTTCGTGTGTCCAAACGGCTGGGGCTGGTGACCCAAAATGCCAAAACTCCGCTAGAGGTAGAAAAGCAGCTGATCAGACACATTCCTGAGGAGCACGTCCACAAAGCGCACCACTGGCTGATCTTACATGGCAGATATGTCTGCCTGGCCCGTAAGCCTAAATGCAAGGAGTGCAAGATCACACACTTCTGTAGGTTTTATGAGAAGGAGGTGGTGCCGAACGAGGTTTAGAAACTCTTTCATATAGAAAACGAACACCCCAAACTTACCTGTTATAGATCCGTATTGCTTCTATCATCCTTTTATTCTTATTTGGCATAAAGGCCAAAGGTGCCACAACCATTAATGACCCAATAATAAATGGGGCATTTGGCCTTAAAGAAACATTATCATAGGGAGGTCCTTTTTCATTCGCTTCTTGCACCATTTCGTTGAGCCCAACCAGAGCCATCACTCCGCCAACTGTCCACAGACCGATTCTCAACCATTTCAAGCGGGTAATCTGGTTCAGTTTTTCCATACTAAGCGGGTCGTCTTCCAGATCATACTTTAGTGTTTCCAGCATTAAACTTTTTAAACGACTGTCTTTTTGGTAATAGTACAAGGTCCTGCTTGACATCCCCCCACCCATCATAGCTCCATTGGGCCCGGCAGGCATTGGTGGCGTATATGAGGTTGTCATATATGAGAACACTGAGACTTTTCCAGCTACAATCCGCTTTAATGGTTGGTCTGAGTAAAAATCCAGGTTTCGTACGAGAAAATAATTCTGCGGGGTTTGATAATAATCGACCTCCGACATTCGGAACTCCAGCGAATCGTCAACAAGCAAAAACTGCTTTTTAAAAAGTGGGTCCTTCAGGCGAAGAGTAGTGGGGTAAAGGGTCTGTCCGTTTTTTAGTCCTACCTCAAGCTCTCTAAATTGAGCCTGCGCTAAAACAACCATCAACATCAGAATGAAAAAAGTAATTGCACGCATCCTATATATTTTAAAGCCTTTAAAAGCAATATAATAAATTTCATTTCTTGTGGGAACCAGATATTTTTATAACCAATTGGGTAGCTTTCAATAGGTCATTATTTAAAAATTCGATATTTTAGAAATCCAACAGTAATATTTTGTTTCTTTAACATCTAATGCCCTACCTGAGCCTAACTTCTATCGTATGTGAGGTCGCCGAAGAATCCGACAAGGATGAAATATATCTGATGCACAAAGGCAAGAAGATATGGCCGACCAACAAACGGTTTCTGAAAATCGATGTGGATGAAAAATTACCTATTGGTCTAAGGTTAAAAATCAAGAAACCACTTAAGCTAATAATAGAGCTTTGGGAATACGATCTTTCCAGCAAAAACGATCACCTGGGTAATTTTGAGTTGGAAATCACCAGTATGAAACCTGGCCAGTTTACCGATCTGCTTTTACGAAATGAGTCCGAAGCTAAAAAAGCCAGCTATTTCCTAAACTGGAAAATCAGTGACTGATTCCTTTTTGCTGATCTCAGATCTGTGTTTGGAAAACCTTGAAAAAAAGAGCAACGTAAGCTCCCTAAGAGCGATAACCAAAAAAAACAATGGAATAAATGCGGCAGCAAGGTTACCTGATCCCACTTTGCGCTATTTATACATACCCATGAAATGAGCATGATGCCGGGACGCGTAGTCTCAACCCAATTATTGAGCCACAGCAACCTGCCTGCAGTAGCCACTTTCGGCAAAGGCAGGCCGGGTATGATTAAAATTGGGAAGCAAACCGCTGATTTTTGACAACCTTTAAACACATGAAAGTTCTATATGTCCATCAGTATTTTAAAACACCGGCAGAAGGAGGGTCGCTGCGATCCTACCATCTGGCAAAAGGGCTTGTGGACAATGGTCACCAGGTAACCATGATCACTGCGCACAATGGCAAAAGCCAGATCAAAAATGTAGCAGGAATAGACGTTCATTACCTACGGGTACCTTATGGAAATCATTTTGGGTTTATCAGAAGAATTTTTGCGTTTCTGAGATTTGTCCACCTGGCCAAAAGGAGCATAAATAACCTCAAAAAGCATGATTTGGCCTATGTGATGACCACTCCTCTTACGACGGGGTTTATTGCTCTGCATATTAAGCATAAGTGGAACATCCCGTATTATTTTGAAGTGGGCGACCTGTGGCCTGAGGCTCCCATCAAAATTGGAGCTATTAACAACGGGCTGCTCAAGCGGATGCTCTATCGGTTTGAAAAGAAATGCTACTTTGAAGCTCAGCGGGTCATCGCATTATCGCCGGCTATCCGAAATTATATAGAAGCCACTGCACCGGAAACCAAGGTACATGTCTTACCCAATATTTCTGACAATACTTTTTTTGAACCTATCCACAAAGTGCAGCATTTCTCAGCTCAAAATCCCCTCAAAGTTGGATACTTTGGCACCTTCGGTGCAGCTAATCAGCTTGAATATTTACTTGATGCTGCCCGGTCCTGCCAGCAGCGGGATATGCCTATACTGTTTACTTTAATGGGCGGGGGGGCTACTTTTCGTAAGATCAAATTGAGAGCCAAAGACCTGAGGAATGTAATTATTAAGGAAGCGGGGAACACACAAAAAGTTAAGGAAGAGCTGGAGAAACAGGATGCAGTTTACATTTCGTTTAAAAACCTGGAAATCCTGAATACAGGAAGCCCCAATAAATTTTTTGATGGATTGGCCGCCGGAAAGCTCATTATTTTAAATTTTGGTGGCTGGATCAGAAACGTTGTTGATAAAAATGACTGTGGGTTTTACCATGATCCCATACGTCCCGAAGAGTTTACCCGGAAGATCAACGTTTTTATCAAAGACCCACAACTACTCCTCAAATATCAAAAACAATCACGCAGGCTTGCAGAAACTTACTACGACAAAGAGCTTCAGGTGAAAAAACTGCTGAAGATCCTGAGCAACGAAAAACGCCTGGATGTAAGCGATTCTGAAGTTTATATTCTCACTGCTTAGCCACCAGGTTTATACCCTGACTCACTGAAGATCTTTTCATTATTTGAATTCTCGAGAAGCTCCCTGATCGTTACCGAACTGTTTTTTGCCATATAGGACTCCACAATCTGCCAGCCTACCCAGGCTCCGATCCTGCCGGGACAGTCCTGATTGATCTCATGAACATTTGGCCGCTCTCCCAGAAACTTTCTTTTTGTAATGTGGCTGGTCTCATACAGCACTTCATTTTGCACAAAATTTGCCCAGATAATGGGCTCATTTTCATTGATCACCTGCATGTCTTTGGGTGTATACCCCATCAGAATAGAGTCCGCAGTGCAGGGAAGTAGTCGGCTGGCCAGAAAATACGTTTTGCCAAAATCGATCATTTCTGAAAGCAGTGTACTTTTATCACCGGAAGTCACAAAAGAGCCAGCCATAAACTTTGCGATGATCGCTGGTATATGCTCCTTATCATACCGGTTCAAAATGTAGGCAGGGATATCCTTGGGTGGATATGTAGCATCGTCCCCGATAAAAAAATCTATACCGATCACAATCAGCGAATCGGAGATAAACAAGTCATTGTACAGCCCTGTAACGGCTGTCTGCACCCGGGGTGTCTTTACAAACGGAAAAAGCGTCTGGAGTCTGCCAAAAATATCTTCAATCGAGGACCTGATGGGTTCAAAGTCCTGATATTCTTCCACAGCTTCCTGGTATAAAGTATCGATATGAGGATTATCTACCAGGCCAAAGAGTTTATCTGCCAGCACGCTGTCTGAGGGATATTGATCTCCATGCAGGAAAAGCTGTGTAAACGAGGGATTTCGTTTCAGCACGTTAGTAAGCTGCTCTTGATCCACAACATCAAATAACTCCTCCTCCAACCGCTGCACTTCAACAGAAATATCTTTTTTAGCGATGGTAAAATCCTCCCTACAAGGTTCTTCCCGGCACGCTCCAAATAAAAGAAAAGAAATGACTATGATAACTGCACGCATACACCTTAATTTTAAGCGTCAAATTTAGACAATTTAAAGAGTCGCCATGCGAAAGATCCTTTTACTATTCACATTAAGTTGCGGAATTGCTTTTAGCAGCTTTTCACAATCCAAGCTCGGACTAAAGTTTTCACCCGCCATTTCGTCAAACAGGGTATCTCTGGTAGACAGCCTATACAATACGGAAGCTATCGGGAGCCAGTTTAAATTCTCCATTGGGCTGATCTATGACCATGAAATCACCGAAACCTATTTTTTCAGTACGGGAATTATTTTCGTCCCCAAGTATTTTGGTGTGGAAGTGTCTGACGATCCGGATGGCCAGGGAGGGACACTACCAGACCCCTCCAGCCAGGATTACCGACTCAATTATTTACAGCTTCCGGTTACTTTGAAGCTGTTTACCAACGAGATCCAGCCTGACATGAGAATTTTTTTCCAGGTGGGTGGAGCAGCTGAGTTTAAGGTCTTCAGCGAACCCATGGAAGAAAACTACGATCTGATAGAGGAATTTCGAGCCCTGGATGCAACGATCCTTTTTGGTGGGGGAGTCGAGTACCGGGCTGGGGTAAATACAACCCTCTTCGGTAGTATTACCTACCAAAGAGGGCTTGTCAATGTTGTTAAGGAAGCCGATTTTGATTTCCAGCGAAATGAAGGGCTCTATGTCCGAAACACAATCGTTTCACTGGACATTGGGATCAAATTTTAGAGCTCGAGCAGCTCACCTCTGCTATTCAGAATATTATATTCTGTAATAGCCAGGGAAGTATCCTCCTCGATATTCACCCACTTCAGGTGCTTCAGGTACCATTTGACCCTTCGTGAAAAGATCCCTTTTGTAAAATAGGCGTACAAAAACGGATGCACACTCAGGGTGATCTTTTTATCGTTCTGTGAAGTCAGAATATGGGTGATTGTCTTCTCGATCTGATCGGAAATCGTGATCGCAGCTGAGATCTGGCCGGTACCCCCACAGGTAGGGCAAACCTCCCGGGTAGCAATGTTTAGCTCAGGCCGCACTCGCTGACGAGTGATCTGCAACAAACCAAACTTAGAGAGCGGCAGCACAGTATGCTTGGACCGGTCATTCTTCATCTCCTGTTTGATGCGGTCATAAACCTTTCTCCGGTTCTCAGACCTCCTCATATCGATGAAGTCTACCACGATGATACCTCCCATGTCACGCAATCGCAACTGTCGGGCCACCTCACCGGCAGCCTCCAGGTTTACTTTCAGCGCCGTGGTTTCCTGGTCATCTTCATTGTTGGACTTGTTTCCACTGTTTACGTCTATGACGTGCAGCGCCTCAGTGTGCTCTATGATCAGGTATCCTCCATTTGCTACACTGACGGACTTCCCAAAAGAAGTCTTCAACTGCTTCTCAACTCCGAAAGATTCAAAGATCTTGACACGGCTCTGATATAGCTTCAGGATCTTTTCTTTATCCGGGGCAATTTTCCGAACATAAGATTTTACCTCATCGTAAAGTTCCTTATCGTCTACAGTGATGCTATCAAAGGATTCATTCAGTACATCTCTGAGAATAGAGTTGGCACGGTTCATTTCCCCGATCACCTTGTCTCGGTTGCCAGCGGTCTTCAGGGATTTTACACCACCTTCCCATATTTGTATGAGGTTTCTGAGGTCTTTGTCAAGCTCTTTTACGTCTTTTCCCTCAGCAACGGTACGGATAATTACACCAAAGTTTTCTGGTTTGATCGAGCTGATCAGCCGGCTCAATCGTTTTCTCTCATTGGAATCTCCGATCCGTTTCGAAACATTTACCGCTTTTGAAAACGGTACTAACACCAGGTATCTCCCGGCAATTGACAACTCGCAGGATAGTCGAGGCCCTTTTGTAGAAATTGGTTCTTTTACAACCTGAACAAGGATCTTCTGGTTCTTGCTGAGAACCTGGGTGATCTTTCCCAATTTATGAATGTCTGGCTCATGTTTAAAACCAGTCAGCTTGGCTCCTACATTCTTTTTGTTGAGGACTAGCTTGGTAAACTTGTTCAAAGACTGGACCTGTGGTCCTAAATCCAGGTAGTGTAAAAAAGCATCTTTTTCGTACCCAATGTCGATAAACGCTGCATTGAGTCCCTGAACGACTTTTTTTACGCTCCCAAGATAAATATCTCCAACATTGAATCTGTTCCCGTCTTCTTCCTGGTGGAATTCAACGAGCTGTTTATTCTTAAGAAGGGCTATCCGACATCCATTTTGAGTTGAGTTGATTATTAGTTCATTACTCACTTAACTCAAAATTTAGATGTGAAAAAAACATTATTTACTTCTTCTTGTGTCTGTTTTTTCTCAACCTCTTCTTTCGCTTGTGAGTAGCAATCTTATGTCTTTTTCTTTTTTTACCGCAAGGCATAATTTTAATGTTTTAGTTACTTAATACTTTATAAACTCTTTAAATAATTTTCAGCAGTCGCTTTTAATGCAGCATCTGCATCCTTTTGTTCTATAAGTTTTTCGAAGATCCGTTTTCCCTCTTCTGTCTGTCCGGACTCTGTAAGAGCAACCCCCAGGTAAAACTCTGATTCATAATCTGTAGAGTCCAGCTCAAGCAATCGTTCGAACCGTTCCTGTGCCCGATCATACTGCCCGGACTGTATGGCCAAAAGACCAAGATTCATGATCGCCTCCCTGTTATCAGGATCTTCTGCCAAAACCTCTCGTAATAACTGAACTCCAGCCATTGGAGTTTCAGTTGTCATCAGGGTCATGGCCAGTTTGTTTTTCAATGAACGGTTTTGGGGATCATCTTCCAAAAGGACTTCCATGATCTCCCTGGCCCGATCAGCCATCTCCACAGCTTTTGCCTGATCACCAGCTACCTGAAATGCCCGGTAGAATATCAAGCCGGCTTTTGTTTGGCCAAACCGAGAAGTGTCCCATTCGAGTATTTTCTCTGCATATCTGGCCGCACTGTCTACCAACTGATACTTAAGTGATAGCTCTGCTAAAGAGTCCGCAAAGTTAACACTTTTTTTTATTTCTGTTGCCTCTTTAAGTTGCTGTCTCAGAGAAGTAAACAACTGCTGATCTCCATCAGAGATCGAAAAGTCATGGGGCTCTACTTCAGTAGTAGTTTCGTTTTCTATTACCACCCGGGGGAGTTGATAGATCAGAACGACAGCAAGCACGCTCGCTACCACTAATATAATTTGCTGTCGATTCATCAAAATCTATTTCAGCTTAGAGCTGTTTTTGATCTTTTCTGTGAAAATTTTAGACGGCTTAAAGCTGGGGACGTAATGTTCATCAATAACAATAGCCGTGTTTTTGGATATGTTTCGAGCAATTTTCTTTGCCCTTTTTTTATTGACAAAGCTTCCAAATCCTCTGACGTAGATATTTTCTCCATCAGCCATGGAGTTCTTTACTACGGAAAAAAATGCTTCTACGCTAGCCTGAACGTCTGCTTTATCAATCCCGGTCTTATCGGCTATCTCGTTAATTACATCTGCTTTAGTCACAATTATTTATTATTTAGGTGATACTGACTTTTTTTAAGGCGGTCAAATTTAAATTTGGTGCGGGTAAATAAAAAACTAAAATCCATATTTAAGACAAATCAGTGAAAAGTATCGATAACCACTTCACGGCAGATCTAATTGATTGGTATTCAAGAGTTAAGAGAGATCTACCCTGGAGAAAAACTAAAAACCCATATAATGTTTGGCTATCTGAGATCATTTTACAACAAACCCGCATCGATCAGGGGCTTCCATATTATGAAAATTTTGTTACTCTGTTTCCTACAGTCCGTGACCTTGCTAATGCCTCTGAGCAGCAGGTCATGAAAACCTGGGAAGGGCTGGGCTACTATAGCCGTGCCCGAAACTTACACGCTACCTCGAAATACGTTACGCATGAATTAGGTGAAAAGTTTCCGGAATCTTACGAAGGACTCATCCGGCTAAAAGGTGTAGGCCCGTACACTGCTGCCGCAATCGCCTCTATTTGTTTTGATGAGCGGGTTCCTGTAGTTGATGGCAATGTTTTTCGTTTTACGGCGCGCTACTTTGGGGTAAAAAAAGATATTTCTGATCAGAAAAACCGAAAATACTTCGAAAACGTATTAAAAGAACTCATCCCTGAAGATTTCCCCGGCATGTTTAATCAGGCTATGATGGAGTATGGAGCCACAGTTTGCAAACCTGGCAAACCTGACTGTGGATCCTGTCTTTATACGGACTCCTGTTTTGCTTATCAAAATGGTCTGCAGCTCACACTCCCGGTAAAAAAAGGAAAGACCAGGGTAAAAGAACGACACATTGCCTATCTGATATTTGATACCGGAAAAGAAACACTAATGCGAAAACGGACAAGCAGCATCTGGACCGGACTATTTGAGTTTCACAACCTGGAGCAGGATCAGGAAATATCCGAAAAAGAAATCCAAGGTGTGGTAAGCCAATACAGCAACATGGATATGGTTGAAAAAAGCGATCCGGTAAAGCATCTGCTAAGCCATCGCAAACTTTGGGTTACTTTTTATCGAATCCCGGTAAAAGATAATACGTTAGACCAGGTAGCTGATGATTTAAATTTGTCTAAGTTTAGCTGGCAAGAAGTATTAACTTTGCCTCGCGCAAAGGTGATTGTCAATCACTTGCAAGAGGCGGATTTTTAAGCTATTTTTAACTATATGTCTGGAGTAAACAAAGTAATTTTAGTTGGTAACCTGGGTAAAGACCCGGAGGTAAGATATCTTGAAAGCGGAGCAGTAGTCGCTAATTTCCCTATTGCTACTTCCGAAACGTACAAAGACCGAAATACCGGTGAGCGGAGAGAGCAAACCGAGTGGCACAACATTGTGCTCTGGAGAGGTCTGGCGGAAGTGGCTGAAAAATATCTGAAAAAAGGAAACCAGGTATACATAGAGGGTAAACTCCGCACCCGGTCATGGGAAAAAGATGGAATTACCCGGTATACTACAGAAGTAGTGGGTGATAATATGACCATGCTAGGAAGCCCCGGCGGAGGAAGTAGCAGCGGTAACTATGCTCCTCCTCAGGCACAGGATGAGCCCCAGCCTCAGAGAAGCGAAAGCCCCGGTGCTGCCATAGACCAGTCTTCAGAGGATGCAACGGATGATCTGCCATTTTAAATGCTCAGATGGAATCCCATTATAAATTAAATGTGAATTAATTGGAGCCTGACGATCCTTTTCCCTCGATATTACTGGCTGTCACTCAATTCCCACTTTCCTTTTACTTAATAAACGGAATTGGTATTCTGATCCTTTTGTTTTTGTCCGGGCTTGTTTCCGGCTCTGAGGTGGCTTTCTTCTCATTGACTCATGAGCAGATCCAGGATGCAAAAAACTCTGACAATAAAAATGACCAGTTTATAAGCCGGCTGGTTCTGGATCCCAAAAGGCTCCTGGCAACCATCCTTATCCTCAACAACCTGATTAATATCTTCATAGTGACTATTTCTACATTCGCTACGTGGAAAATAGTGGGAAGTAAAGATACCGGAGGCATTGTGATCGTTGTTCTTACAGCATGTATAACGATACTGATCATCTTTTTTGGTGAGATCGTGCCCAAAGTCTATGCCGGTCATAACAGTGTGCGCTTTGCCCGGTTTACCGCACCAATGCTTTCGGTCGCTGATAAGGTTTTACGCCCGGTGTCCTGGGCGCTGATGGCACTGAGTAACATAATCGAACGACGAGTCGAAAAGAAAGGCTACAACCTTTCTGTGGATGAAATCCATCAGGCATTGGAAATCACCGCAGACAAAGAGGTGACCGAAGAAGAAAAAGACATGCTAAAAGGTATTGTCAATTTCAGTACACTGTCAGTGAAGCAGGTGATGAAATCCCGGATTGATATCACGGCACTTGATGTGGATACTGATTTTCATGAGCTGATGAACCAGGTGAATAAAACCGGGTATTCACGGATTCCGATATACTCAGAGACGGTAGATAAAATAGAAGGTATCCTGTACATCAAAGACCTCCTGCCACACCTGGATAAAAATGACGATTTTCGCTGGCAGACTTTGTTACGACCCGGGTTTTTTGTTCCGGAAAGTAAAAAAATCGATGACCTCTTTAAAGACTTTCAGGAGAAGCAGGTCCACATGGCTATTGTAGTAGATGAATATGGCGGTACATCCGGGTTGATCACTCTGGAAGACGTTATCGAGGAGATTGTGGGAGAGATCAACGACGAGTTTGATGAGGATCATGATATCGCTTACAACAAGCTGGATAGCAATACTTATGTGTTTGAGGGTAAAACTTCACTCAATGACTTCTGTAAGATCACCAACTCTGATCCTACGACTTTCGATAAAATAAAGCGTGAAAGTGAATCGTTAGGTGGGTTGCTGCTGGAGCTTAACACTAAGCTGCCTCATGCAGGTGAAAAGATCCGGTACGGAAATTTCCTTTTTACCGTAGTAGCTGTAGACCAAAAACGAATCAAACGCGTTCGTGTGTTTATAAAACCCGAGAAAAAGGAGCAGGTGAAAGAATTTGAAGATTGATCGATGGGAAAAATTTTGCTGTTTCTTACCGTTACCTTTTTGGCAATTGCCTGCGGATCCCGGGATTACCTGCCAAAGCCTAAAGGCTATAACCGGATAGACCTGCCTGAGCATGACTATCAGCTTCTTGCCGATACGTTCCCTTACCGGTTTCAGTATTCCACTCAGGCCAAAATCTTAAAAGACAGCTCCTGGATCTCCGAACGCTACTGGATAGATGTGTTTTATCCCTGGATGGACGCCAATATTCAGATCACCTACAAACCGGTAAAAAATGACAAGAAGCGTCTCGAAGGTTTGCTGGCAGACTCCTACAAGCTAACCTCCCAACACAACGTAAAGGCCTACTCTATCGAAGAAAAGATCCTTGAACTGCCAAGCGGGCTCTATGCTTCTGTGACCGAGCTGGAGGGCGAGGTGCCTACGCAGTTTCAATTTCACATCACTGACAGCACAAAGCATTTCTTACGTGGAGCCCTTTATTTTAAAACGGCCACTAAGAATGACTCCCTGGCCCCTGTGATCAATTATCTTAAATATGACGCTATCAATTTGTTAAGGACGTTGGAGTTTAAGAATAGCGGTTTTTTATGAATAAGAAAATAGAAGAGCCAGAGGGTAAAAATGAATTAGCCCGGGAAATTTTACTCCATGAGTCTGCTATCTATGAAACTCAGGTAGAAATCAGTAAATTAGATAAAGAGTTAAATGATCACCCTAAAATTCAAGAATACGTTAGATTTTAACCGGAACTTTGTATACGAGCTGTTTTTGAAAAATGCTTCCTTGGCTCTGACTACCTGAAATATGATGCTGTTTACTTGTTGAGAAGTTGAAGTTTAAAAATTCTTATTCAGGAATTCTCCAGTAGGTTTTTTTGAGTAATTATTGAGTACATTTATAGTTTTACTAAAAAATTAAGTGGGTATGAAAAAGCTCCTTTATTCTCTGGCAATTTTAGTTTTAAGTATGGCCTTTTTCAGTTGTTCTCAAAAAGAAGAACCTGAAGCTGAAGGGCAGGTTGAGTTTTACATTATTGAAGATTATGAAACGATAGATGGAACAAGGCAAATTGATCATCAGTCTGTAATTCCTTCGGATACTCCACTCATCAACTATGACGATATTATTTCATACGATACTGATGAACATTCCTTTTTAATCTCAGAAAATGCCCGACAAACTGTAGATGGACTCACATCAGACAAGCTAGGAGTAGTTTTTGGAGTGTATGCAAATGATGAACTCGTTTATACCGGATACTTCTGGTCCGGCTTTGCTTCTTCGGCTGTTGATTGGGTGATCATTGATGTATTACGCCTACAAACTACTGGCAAGCTGCATATACAGCTAGGTTATCCTGGCGAGTTTGGTGATGTGCCTGATTATCGAAATGACAAGCGTATTACCAGAATTTTCAAACGAGACGACAAACTCAATTAAGGCTGGCAAAACCGAATGACCTCATTCTTTGAGAGAAGTATAGAATATCTAAAAGGTGTGGGTCCGCAGCGGGCCGAGTTGCTCAAAAAGGAATTAGGCATCTTTACTTTCGGTGATCTTATTCAGCATTATCCCTTCCGTTACGAAGACCGCACAAAATTTTATAAGATCAGGGAGGTTAACGACTCTTTGCCCTTTATTCAGGTCATTGGGAAGTTTACTTCTTTTCAAACAGTAGGTATCGGCCGGAAGCAACGACTGGTAGGAACCTTTACCGATGAAACGGGGAGCATTGAGATCGTCTGGTTTCAGGGAGCCAAATGGGTGCAGAGTAGACTCTCTGTCGGGGTGATTTATCTGGTGTTTGGTAAAGCAAACCGCTTTGGGAGTAAGCTTAGCATTGCTCATCCTGAAGTGGAGCCTGTGACGGAAAAGAATAAGCAGGGAAGTTATCTTCAGCCTGTTTACCCAACCACCGAAAAGCTCAAAAAGAAATTTATCGACAGCAAGGCCATCAGCAAAATGATGAAAATGCTGCTGATCGAGGCTGTGAATCATATCCACGAGTCCTTGCCGGCCGGGATTATTTCCCAATACAAGCTGATGGACAAAAAGTCTTCGATGATTCAGATCCATTTCCCGAAAAACCCCCGTGAACTGCAAAAAGCCCAATATCGACTTAAATTTGAAGAGCTCTTTTATATCCAGCTCCGCCTCCTCAAGCTCAAGATCACCCGGATCGAAAGTTTTCCGGGTATTCGGTTTGACAACAGTGAGCTCCTCAATCAATATTACAAAGAGCACCTGCCTTTTGAGCTAACCGATGCTCAGAAAAGGGTTGTGAAGGAAATCTATCAGGACTTTCGCTCGGGCAAGCAAATGAACCGGCTGGTACAGGGCGATGTAGGGAGCGGTAAAACCATGGTAGCATTCCTCAGCATGCTCATTGCCATCAGCAATGGTACACAGTGTGCCTTCATGGCCCCTACGGAAATTCTTGCCGAACAACATTATAAGGGCTTAAAGGAATATGCCGATTTGCTGGGGTTAAAAATCGCCCGGCTTACAGGCTCAAGCAAAAAAGCAGAGCGTAAAGAAATTGATGAGCAGCTGCAATCCGGTGAACTCCCGATAGTGGTAGGTACACATGCTTTAATTGAGGACAAAGTCCGTTTCAAAAATATTGGTCTGGCTGTGATCGATGAGCAGCATCGTTTTGGCGTAGCACAGCGGGCTAAACTCTGGAAGAAAAACCTGAAAGCTTACCCTCATGTACTGGTAATGACCGCCACGCCGATTCCAAGAACTCTGGCCATGACCCTTTATGGTGATCTGGATATTTCGGTAATTGATGAGTTGCCCGCTGGTAGAAAACCCATCAAAACCTATCACATGCGTGACAGCCACCGGCTAAAGATGTTCTCTTTCATTGAAAAGGAGATTCAGAAGGGCAGGCAGGTCTATATCGTATATCCGCTAATTGAAGAGTCGGCTACCCTGGACTACAAAGACCTGATGGACGGCTATGAAGGTATAAGCCGAAGATTTCCGGATCATCAGCTCTCCATTGTCCATGGTAGAATGAAAGGTGAGGATAAAGACTGGGAGATGAGCCGCTTTGTAAAAGGGGAGACAAAGATCATGGTAGCCACCACAGTGATCGAGGTGGGAGTTAACGTGCCTAACGCATCAATCATGGTCATTGAAAATGCGGAGCGGTTTGGCTTATCCCAGCTTCATCAGCTAAGAGGTCGTGTGGGTCGGGGAGCGGAGCAATCTTTCTGTATTTTGATGACGGGAAATAAGTTGACCAGTGAGGCTAAATTGAGAATTCAGACCATGGTGGATACAACGGATGGCTTCAAAATAGCTGAAGTTGATTTGAAACTCCGGGGTCCCGGTGACCTCATGGGAACACAACAAAGTGGGCTCATGGACCTGATGATCTCTGACCTGGGCAAGGATACGGAGATCCTGAAGCTTGCTCGATCGGTCGCTTCAGAAGTGCTCCACCATGATCCGGATCTTAGAACACCGGAAAACAACCTGATACGAAAACATATCGATTCCCTGAAAAAGAGTACGGTGAACTGGAGCAGGATTAGTTAAAACTATTTGGTTAAGATCATCTTTTTAAATATTATCAACCATTAGGGTATAATGGTATATTCCTGGTGTTAAGGAATTCCCTTCGATTTCGACCCTTCCTTCACCTCTTTGAGAAATATTTATTGATTTTTCAAGGTTACCATCTTAGATCCAACAGAAGTACTATACTAAGTAGCATAATTATTATCCTGGGTACCATCCAACTTTCATTTTTGAAAAGATTACCTCTTCAATTAGGGTGTCTTTCTTGTTTAACTTAAACTGTAAGTTTTTTAATTGTGCAGAAATGTAAAAGTTTTTTGAATTACTTTGCACTGTATCAATACTTGATGATATCTCAACTTCTCCACTGAGCAAATCATACTTAGCAGGATCTGCCATTTCTTGGTAGAGCAAATCATTGCAATAATTGAAATAAATACTGTCTGGATCTCCTTTACTGACCTCTAAAAAGACATTAAAGCCACTAACCGTGAGGTCGTAGGTAGAGCAGGTATTAATAACCAAGATTTCTTCTGGGTCAACCCAAAGGTTCAGGTATACACTATCCTTTATTATCTGTTTTAACAAAAAAATATTCATACAACCCAAAGTCCCTTTCCTGTCAGCCTCTTCCTCAATACAATGTGGATATAGCAAAGAACTATCTACCACAACTGTTGAATCCTCTTTTTTTTCTGGTCCCAGAGGCTTTTCTGCACAGGTTTCCAGGAAAAACAACAATATAAGCGTAGCAAATAAATAATATAGGCGTTTCATGTAAACAAATCTATGCAATCTTGAAATTGAAACAATAATCAAAATTTGACTACTAACCCATGTTTCGCGGGCCCCGGTGATCCAACAAAGTGGGCTCATGGACCTGATGATCTCTGACCTGGGCAAGGATACGGATATCCTGAAGCTGGCTCGATCGGTCGCTTCAGAAGTGCTCCACCATGATCCGGATCTTAGAACACCAGAAAACAACCTGATACGAAAGCATATCGATTCTCTGAAAAAGAGCACAGTGAATTGGAGCAGGATTAGTTAGTCCTCCCATGACCATATAGAATCTTCCTTGTAAGAGTAGTATTCCGGATATCCGGAATAGCTTGGAGCAGCCCTTATTGTATAGCCCAAGCTATCTCTCCAATAATAAAAATTCCCTTCCGAGGATTCAAGAATATTGTTCCTTGAAAAATATCTTACATCGGGAAGCACCTGGAACAAGAAGACCGGAAATGCTTTAGAAAACCAAGGGTTGGGTGACTGGTCAAATTTCCAGTATTCTTCCGATCCACCATAAAGATAAGGATCTTTGTTATCTGGATTATCTGAATCTTTATAATAGTAGTCATGCTGGATTATGTTTCCGCTATCATTAATATGATATACTCCTTTAAATTTGCTGAAATCTAAATCGTATTCGAAATTTACATATCTCATTGTAAGTACAATCGAATCCTTTAAATAGTCGATATAGTAAAAATATATGGACTTAGCGAAATATCTTTTTACAAGTGAGGGTTTTTCATAATCTCCAATGATAGTTAATAAAGGATTATCTGATAAAGTTGAATCCGTTTCATATCCATAAAAGGTACTGGAATCCGGGTATTGTATCATTTGGTGTGAATAAATGGAATCAAACTCACCATGGTAGATCTGGCCATAGGTTGCCGTTGTTAATTTTCCGAGACTATCATAGCCAAATTTATAAGAGTAGCCATCCCTGGTTGGAAATGCTAAATAAGACAAATGTTTATTGATTGTTTCCGGAGTAGCGGAATCAATCATGATTTCTTGCTCAGAATTTCGACATGAAATTATTAGTAACATAAAAGCCAGAAGGTGGATCAACCTATTCACAAAGTTCAACCCTTTTGATAATGTCCACCACTTCTGGAATATGGGAATCGGAATAAATATGTGCCTGGTAATAAGATTCATTTGTTTCTGTATAATGAACTTTACGCCATGTTTTCTCAGTGTTGTATTCCTCTAGATATTCTGTTACTTCAATATAATCCGGAAGTTGCTTCGAATTTATCGAAAGAGGACCAAATAAAAGAAGATGCTCGTTATATCCGAGCAAATAATTGTTTTTGTTAAGCTCATATAAGGGATTCCATCGTTGGTTCACATAAGTAAGTGTAGCGGAATAAATAATATCAAATTCATATCCAGGAAGGACTATATAGGTAATCGCTTTGCTTAGATTATCGCCTTCCCATTCAAGTTCCGATTCATACCGAACACCCGACTCTCGCACATAATATTCAACATACTTAGGTTTATCATCATTCAACGAGATATCAACTCGGCCAATATTACCTCCACCGTGTTTTGTGACTTCCATCGAAATGGAATCTGTGAAATATGTATAAAAAAAAGATGTGGACATTCCGCGCTTGTTGATTGTAGATACTCTTCCCTTAAGGTCGTATGTTATATCCATTGATGCAAATCCGTTAGGATCGCGAATGCTAATTAATTGGTTTTCCTTATTATACTCAAACCCATAAAGAATAGTACCAGAAATCCCTGTCGCTTTATATTCGATCGAATCAATTAGATTACAAAAAGGCTCTGAAGTTTTAATTTCATCGCTAGTTGATTCCTTGCAAGAAAGTACTAAAATGAATAGTATCGTAAAATGGAAATGACTTCTCACTTGATGTATTTATCGTTATACCAACTGTGTGAATATAAATACAGTTACGTCCATGGCCAAATGGTCAATGAACGGCGTAAAGCAAAATCAAACTAAAAACATTTTTAGGCAAAACTGTATGAACACCCTCGGAAATCTCATCTGGCTCATCTTTGGCGGACTACTGATCGCTTTAGAATATGCTGTCTCAAGCATACTTCTCCTAATCACTATAATCGGTATCCCCTTTGGACTGCAGGGATTCAAAATGGCCGGTTTAGCCCTTTGGCCTTTTGATAAGCGAGTAGTTACTCATGAGCGGTCAGGAGGATGCCTTCATATCATCTTCAATGTGATCTGGATCCTCATCGGCGGGTTCTGGATTGCCGTGACTCATGTCCTTTTTGGTATCTTCTTCTACATCACGATCATTGGCATTCCTTTTGGCAGACAGCATTTCAAATTAGCCAGCCTTGCACTCGTGCCTTTTGGGAAAGATGTTTTACCTTCCGTGAAGAAATAGTCATCAACCATGGACAAAAAATTCATCCAACTCCTAAACAATCAAATCAAAAAGCTGGAAGCTGAAGATTTTGACCTGGAAGCCTGGAAAAGCTCTACCATTTCTGTTCTTTCACGGATTTTTGGAAAGGACGATCCCCGTATCGAACATATAGTGGGATTGAAAATAGACTACAGCAGCTGGGCGCTTCGGGACTCTAATTCTAAATATAAACCCATAGAAAGCTGCAAACGAAAAGGTAGGGAAATCCTGCTCACAGCAATAGAAGAGATCGAAACGTTTGGGCTCAGCTCCTCAAAAGAAACTATTCTGAAAGACCTTCTGGATCAGAAAGAAATAGAAACCCTCCTTTCTGACACCAACAGAACTGATAAGCTCAAGGTCCTGAAAAAACTCAAAAAGGAGGATTTACAAGATTTATTAATTCAGTTATTGAAAAACTAGTGTGATGATTTGTAAGAAAGGTGACTAAATTTTTGATGTTATTTTTTCTTCAGACACGGCAAAATTTGATGGCATAGCAGGGTTATGGCAGAAAATTTTAACACAGTATGAAGGAAAAAGAGCGCAAAAATAGTTGGCTTTTTTACGAGTCAGCACACTAGCGTTTAATGATATCTATTTCTCGCTCATGCCCATCACTCAACTCGTCCAATGGCATGTGAACAAACACTTCACCTTCATCATATTCAGCCACAATTCCGTCATAGTCTACTTTTGGGCTAATTATGAAGGAAGTCAGGAGGTAAGGAAGCTCGATGCCCGAGCTGTTATCGCCGGCCAATATCTGAAAGATAAATAGTTGATTATCCCGGATTTCGATCTTTAAACTCTCAGGACTTACACCGGGAACCTTCAGACGCAGCTTCCACTCCACCTCACTCTTGGTCATTAGCATTTTAGCCTGGGACATTCCGCCGTTGATCGTGTTGACGATCTCAGCGGTTTTGGCCAGATTTTTTATTAGTATTCTATCTTGAGTTTTCATCATTCCCTTCATTTTAATTCTATTCTATAGGATAGTGGACAATTCCTGTGCCAAGTCCTGCTATTTATATAACTGTGTCAAAATGACTATGTTATTTTTTTACTGTGCCCTTTTGACATGAAACGACAATGAGCTAAATTTCTTCTACAATTCAGCTAGTTTATTCTACAACTCATCCAGCTATCTTTTTTAATGACACATTGTAAGGCCATTTTAGTTGTACTTCTTAAACAACACAAATCATGAAATAAGCATAATGCTCAACTTAGATATTGATCGGACCGTCAAAGAGTTGTAGCAAACCGCCTATGCGGCCCAGCTTGTTTCAGCAACATTTAAACACATGAAAAATAATCGTCGCGCCATTTTAGGCTTATTACTCGTCCTTATTGGGGTTATCCTGCTATTGGATAACCTGCACATCATACCCGGATTACCACGTCACATTTTCTCCTGGCCTGTCCTGCTTATTGTGATCGGGGTCTTCAATCTAGTTACCGGCAACAGGGGTGCGGCGATTATCTTTCTGGCAATCGGTGGTGTTTTCTACATACAGCGCTATACCCATTTTTATATTGACTTCCATACCTGGTGGCCGGCTATACTCGTGATCATTGGCCTTGCTTTTATTCTCCGAAGGCAGCATACTACTGGTACATCCGGTAATCCGGCTGAGAACTCCGACAAGTTTTTTGATGATCTGAATATTTTTGGCGGCAGCAACAAACGATTTACCAGCAAAAGTCTGGAGGGAGGGAGGATCACCAATATATTCGGTGGCTCAGATATTGACCTTAGGGATACTTCTCCGGTAGATGGCGCTGTTATTGAAGTTTTTACCATGTTTGGTGGTTGCAACATCATAGTGCCACCTCACTGGAATGTATCCATTGACACCACCGCAATTTTTGGAGGATTTGAAGACAAAAGAGAGCCTTCGAATGCAAAAAGTGATTACACTATTTACATTAAGGGCCTGACTATTTTCGGAGGAGGAGAGCTGAAAAGCTCTAAGTAGAGCTCATTCCTTTACCTCCACTCCGTTCCAGAAGGCCACGTAATTCTCTATGTTCTTTGCCAGGTCGCTGGCTACAGGGTAATACCAGGCGGCGTCCTGGTTTTCTTTGCCATCCACCTCAAGAGTATAGTAGCTTGCGCGGCCCTTCCAGGGACAAATTGTGTGGGTATTGCTTTCTTTGAAAAACTCCCTGTTGATGTCTTCAGGAGGGAAGTAATGATTCCCTTCTACCACAATCGTATTGCTGCTGTTTGCGACTACTTTTCCGTTCCAATATGCCTTCATAGTATTGTTCTTTTTTAATCTTTAATCAATTGGAACCAAGAAAGGTTTTTTTCCGGAAAGTAGTTGTCCTGCTACTGACCTTTTGGTAAGTTGAAAACGTCATCCCGGACACCTACTCCTATAAAAACTTCATCATATACAAGCTCTCGCTCCAGGTCCTCACCCTCAAACCGGACTGCCGTGGGGAAAACCAGCCCCTGGTAGTCCCTGTACTTCTCATAAATTTTCACAATCTGCTTTCCTTCCAACTCATAAGTTTCTACATAAAGCCTGTAATCATCTCTGTCGATAAAAAAAGTCTGTTTTAGATCTTCATTTTCCAGGGTATAGGTAAGATATACCATACCCTCAAAGTCTTGCAGCCCTGTAAAAGTCAGTTGGTCTTTTACGGAATACATGGGGCTGCCAAGCGAAAAGCTGTTCTCCAAAAGCAGTTTCTCGGTTGGGTTCATCAATTGGACTTCATACCTGGACTTCCAGGGCGCCAGGATCCACGCTACTTTTCCATCCGTAGCTTCTATAAACTTCTGTCTGTTATACACTCCTTCTATTCTGATCTTTGCCGGTCGTTTGAATTTTAGATCTATACCGTATCCCCGGTAATCTTTATCTACCCAACGGCCATCGATCGTTACATCAGTGATTTGGTTCCACATTTCCTGCCCTACTGACTGGAAGTGTTTTTCTAAAACTTCTTCAACTTCCTGCGCACGTAGCTCTGCGCAAAAAGTTATGAGTACAAAAACAAGTAGTCCTCTGATCATTGCTAGTGTAATGTTAACGATATAAGGTCTCAGGCATAATAGTGTAACAACACTCTTCATTTCCCGCAGATTACGCTGATTCTCAATGCATTTCTGCGTTTTTCTGCGACATCAACGGGAATTCGTTCCGACAATTTATACTTAACGCAGCACTTCCTGATAAAACACAAAAGTAATGCCATTCGCAAATATTCCCCTTTTCTGTAAAGATGGCTCTAATCGCAACTTGACAAAGGAATAATAAAAGGGCAGCCTTCTTTTTTGAAAGCTGCCCTTTACAAAAGTTGATATGAATTCCTTAAAACTTTAGCGGTTCCGGACTTTCAAATGCTCCTTTTGGTGCTTTTTTTAACACCTTGATATTTGTCAGGTCTCTTTCTCCACGCTCTCCGGAAAGGAGGAGTCCGTCATGTTCCTTATAATCAGTCCAGGGCAGCACAAAGTTAGGTTCATCCTGGGAAGCCTCGCTGAAATAAGCCCACTGTTTGATCAGTCGGTCATCAGTGTCTACCCATACTTCATATGCATTTTGCGGGGTGACACCTACACCCTCAAAAGTCAGACGCAATACGTCTGCCCTTTCACCGGTCATTGTGGTATCTTCCCGATCGTACTTCAATGTAACTCCTGAATCCTTTAGCTTAAACGGCATCACCAGCCAGTATGAATCGTTGATCCACATCCGTTTTGCCTGCTCCATGTACATGGAAACTGAATCCGGATTTTCCAGCTTTTCTCCACTTTTCCAAACAGCTCCGGTCATTTCGTTCATGTCCAGCGTAAGGACCATTTCTTTTGATGGAACATCTATTCTTACGCGATTATTGGCTTTGTCCCAGAGGAGATTTCTTGCTCCCAGGAAGTTCCAGTAAATCACATTGGTATTGTCCCATGCTTCACGACCTCCCATAGCATTCATGACCTGGTCGGCCAGCAAAATAGCTACCGGATCTGACTCTGCAGCATTAAACCCCTCCGCAGGTGGGTTATTATACTCGACAAATTCCGGAGCATCATCTGCAGCTTTGTTACCAGCGCTTTTACAGCCTGCAATAAATAGCAGCGCCAGAAGCACCAGACAGAGGGTAATATTATTTTTGGGCATCTTTAAATTTCTCGAACCTGGACTTAACCTCTTTTCGAGGAAATGAGTTGTTTGTAGTTTCCACATCGGCTGTTTCTTTAAATGGATCATAAGTCAAACTACGAACTTTTTTGTCTTTTACAAAGAGCTTGGTGATCTCTTCTTCGTTTTTTCTCCAGACTTCAGCCGGAAGTTTTTCAATCTCAGTTGAGCCATCTTCGTATGTCCACTCCAGGATCAACGGCATGACCAAACCACCCTCATTTTTAAAAGTAACCTTATAAAGGTGCCTATCAGCCATTTCTTTTTTCATAGCCTCCTCATCAAATCGGTTTTGGAACTCCCGGTAAGCATCATCGTCCATTGGCTTAAAAGTCATAGGAAGCGGCACATCATTGATCGCATTTTTGTTCGCAGACAGGTCTTTTGAGTCGGGAAGTTTGGTTTCAAGCTCATTATCACGGGATTCGAGCTTGTACCACTTTACATCTGCAACGTTGATATCCACATTATCCGTAGAATAAAACCATCCTCGCCAGAACCAATCCAGGTCTACTGCCGAAGCATCTTCCATCGTTCGGAAAAAATCTGCCGGGCCCGGATTTTTGAAAGCCCAGCGCTCAGCATACCTTTTAAAGGCATAGTCAAATAGCTCCGGACCCATAACAACCTCTCTCAGAATATTCAGTGCGGTGGCTGGTTTTGCATAAGCATTGTTTCCAAACTGAAGCAGCTGCTCAGAGTTGGTCATTATCGGTCTCAATAATCCCTCCTCACCACTCATATAAGGGACAATTTTATTTGCCGGACCTCTCCTGTGAGGAAATTCCTCATCAAATGCTTTTTCAAAATCCTGTTCAGTCAGATACTGCACAAAAGTATTCAGGCCTTCGTCCATCCACGTCCACTGCCGCTCATCGGAGTTGATGATCATGGGGAAGAAGTTGTGACCCACCTCATGAATGATCACCCCGATCATTCCGTACTTGGTCCGATCCGTGTAAGTTCCATCCGCATCCGGTCGACCATAGTTAAAGCAGATCATCGGGTATTCCATCCCGATAGAGGCAGTATGTACTGAGATCGCCTTTGAATAAGGATAATCGATCGTGTATTTGGAGTAAGTCTTCAGTGTTTGTGCAACTACCGGAGTGGAATACTCCTCCCAAAGTGGATTCCCCTCCTTCGGATAATATGACATGGCCAAAGGTTTCTTACCATTGATGTCTACTGCCATTGCATCCCAGATGAATTTTCGTGACGCTGCAAAGGCAAAGTCTCTGATGCTGTCTGCCTGAAAAACCCAGGTCCTGGTTCCGGTGGACCTGGAACTTTCATTAGCCCGGGCCTCCTCTTCGGTAACGATAAATACCGGTTTATCAAAGGTGTTTCTAGCCACTTCCAGTCGCTCTCGCTGTTTTTTGGTCAATACATCTTTTGGATTCTGCAAGGTACCGGTTGATGCTACAACGAAATCTTCCGGTACCGTGATTTCCACTTCGTAGGAGCCAAAGCTCAATGCAAACTCGCCGCTTCCTAAAAACTGCTTATTCTGCCAGCCTTCATTATCCGTATATGCAGCCATTCTTGGAAAGAACTGGGCTATAGTATACAGGTAATTGTCATCCTGTGGAAAATACTCCAGGCCGGAGCGTCCTCCATCTTTCATCCGGTCATTGATCTCAAAACTCCAGGCTATATCAAATGAAAAAGTATCGCCGGGTTTCATCGGTTTTGGCAGATCTACTCGCATCATGGTCTTTTTGATGCGATACTGTAGATCTTTTCCTTCGGTAGTTTTGACGTAACCAATTTTAAACCCACCATCAAAATCCGGCGAATCAGCCAGCCCATAGTAATCCTTCACACTTAAAGAATCTTCGTAATCCTTAGTGCTTACCAATGGCGAATCGGAATTATCCGCCCGCATATTCTGGTCCAGCTGTACCCACAGGTAATCCAAAACATCCGGCGACTCATTGTAGTAAGTGATGGTTTCTTCTCCGGAGACGGTCTGGTTTTCATCATTGAGCGTCACACTCATCTTATAGTCTGCCCGCTGCTGCCAGTAGTCAGGTCCGGGAGCTCCGGAGGCTGACCGGTATGTGTTTGGAGTAGGGAGCATGGTCCCTAGTTGTTCAAATTTTTGCTGCCAATTTTCTTCGCCTTGAGCATAGGCGAACATAGCGACCAGAACAGCCGCTACCGCTGGTAGTATCCGCTTCATAAAAATGTTACTGTTTAAATATGTTTCATTCAAATCATCAGCATCAGGGCGATGCCTGCTACAGCAGAGGAGATAACCATTTTCCAGTCTCTCCTGCTTACCCCAAAAATGCCAACCGCAAGAAAGCCAGCTGCGAGGAAAATCCCCACGACTATTATCTGACCTACCTCTAAACCAATGTTAAAGGCAAAAAGTTGTGATAAGATACTTTGATCTTTTCCCAGGAGGCTTTTCAGGTAATTGGAGAAGCCCAGGCCGTGTATCAGGCCGAAAAACCCGGCGAAAAAATAGTTGCGGTAGCTGATCTTATTACCTTCTGTCTTTGTGAAAAGGTTGAAAACAGCTGTAACAAAAATGGTAATCGGGATCAGAAGCTCAATCAGATCCGAGTCGATATTTACCAAACGAAATGTAGACAGGGCCAGGGTAATGGAGTGCCCAACGGTAAAAGCCGTCACCAGAACAAGCACACGTTTCCAGTCTTCCAACTGATAAAGTGCACAGAGAGCCACCACAAAAATGATGTGATCGTAACCGTTTGGGTCTAAAATGTGTTGCAGACCAAGTTGGTAATAAAGCTGGAATTCCGACATCTTTGGCGAAAATATAGAAAAAGTATGAAGGAGCTGACTTTGGGTGTACGACAGTTTTTAAAAAAATGACCATAGGGCTATAAGAGGATCTTCACGCAAAAACACTAATATTCCCCTTTAGAAAAAGGGGTGAAGGGGAATATCATCTGAGAAGCTGTTTTGAAGTCTGATTTAATATTAACGTTGTAGGAATGTATACTGCTGTTCTTTTAGCTTGCCTCAATTTATTTACTCACCCATTTCATGTGAGCGTGTATGACATTGTGTATGATCAGGAAACTGATGCCGTTCAGGTCACCTGCCGGATCTTCCTGGATGACCTGGAGCTGGCCTTGCAAAAAGAGAATGGAAATGAAGACCTCAACATTGTCAAAGACTCTCTTTTAACTCACACAACCAACAAACTCTACTTTCAGAAAAATTTTAAGCTTTCTGTCAATGGCAATGCTGTGAAGCATGAATACCTCGGCGGGGAAATTGAGCAGGATGTTATCTGGATCTACCTGGAGGTAAAAGATGTGGAGGTGCTGAAATCGATCTCTCTCAGCAACACCATTCTCACCGATGTGTATGACGACCAGCAGAACATGGTCCACTTCAAAATAGATGGAGATAGGCGAAGTTTTATTTTGACGGAGAGTGAGACAATCGCAGAATTATTAATCGGTAACTAAATTTTTCATTTCTGAAATAAACCTCCTTGCAGTCAAACTAGTGTTGTAATATCCCTCATTTCCTTTAATCGCTACCTGAAGTTCTAAAAGGTCATTTTTTGCGACCTCAAAGCTTTTATCAAACTCCTTATTTAACAGTTCATCTAAAACGTTGTCTGCGTAAAGAAATTTTTCAGCAGTCAGATAGTACTGAATAGCTATACTTAAATAAAAAACATGTTTTTTCCTCGACCCATCATTGAATTGATCAGCAATTCCATGGTAAATATTTGCAGACGAAACTAAAATATCATTCTTGGCTGCTTTACTCATTGATTTCATATCTTCTTCAAATGATGATTTCATTTCATCTAGAGAAGTTTTTAAAGCATCCAATTCTGATTTGAATAAAGCCTTTTGCTGACGATTTATAAAATAAGGGAGAGCGAATAACATTAAACCTCCTAAACCACTTATCAAATAAAGAAGCTTATTAAATGCCTTTTCATAAAATTCTTGAACGTGAGAAACCAATTCTATTGGTGTTACACCCGACGAAATTATTTCTTGATAACCTCTAATTATATCTATTGTGTCATTCATTATTTTTAGTTTTTTAATGTTTAGGATTGAAAATTAACGTTTAAACTCGAATTGCTTGATGATCTCCCAAAATCTCCCATTATGCTTTAGCAAGGAAACATGCCCACAAAGCCACTCTTCGGAGAAATCCTGATTTTGATAATAGTCCCAGGCTTCAGGAAAAATCCGCTTCTTTAAGTCCCGAAACGCAATGGTCATGTGCGGATGAAAGGGCTTATCTTTATAATCAGCGTTTTCCAGTTTTAAGTTGACCCTCATTTGCTTAACCAGTGACGTTCTTAGCTGATCCAGGTCATCGGTTTTTTCCACATTGACAAAGATCACCCGAGGAGGGAATGACCCAAATCCTTCCTGCGTGATTTCAAAAGGCTTCTGGTTTTGACAAAAGTGAGCCAAAACCTTTTCTATTTTTTCTTCTCGATCCTCCCTGAATTTAAATGGCATGTGAAGTGTGATATGCGGTGGTGAGCGAAGGGCGGCTTTC